>JACKIC010000009.1 GCA_020638655.1 Planctomycetota bacterium | reverse complement strand
GGTTCGGCGCTGCTGCCGTTCCTCGAGGAGAGCTTCGAGCGCATCTTCGAGAAGCGCACCAAGACCTGGAACCCGATCGAGGGCCTGAAGGTCCGCGCCGAGAACGTCGACGTCGAGGCCTTGAACCAACTCGCACCGCAGCTCGCCGTGGCCCTGGGCCTGGCGGCTGCTTCCTGAGGAGCACCACCGTGATTCGCATCAATCTTCTTCCTGCCGAGATGCGCCGCGGCAACCGCCTGCCGGCGCGCGTCATCGCCGCGGCGTTCCTGGCGGCGATCGTCTCCAGCGCGTCGGTCGGCTGGTTCGGCCTCGTCTACTTCGGTGACCTCACCTCGGCCGAGGAACGCCTCGCCGACTACGAGGGTCGTCTCTCCAGCATGCAGAAGCAGGTCGTCTACCAGGGCGAGCTGGAGAAGAACAAGAAGGACTACGCGGCCCGCGTGCAGACCATCCAGGACATCGCCAAGTCGCGGCGTCTGTGGTCGAAGTTCTGCGACGAGCTGATCGACATCGTCAACAACAACGGCGACACCGATCGGCACCTGGCCTGGTTCTCCGGCATCGCCGTCAAGGCCGACCCGAAGAAGGGCACGACCGTGACCATGCCCGGCTCGGTCCAGGGCGAGGAGAAGTCGCGCATCGCCAACCTCCACGAGGACCTCGAGGGCGCGCCGTTCGCGGCCGAGATCGACCGGTCCGATCCATCGTTCAAGCTCGACATCGACAAGAAGCGCAAGCCAGCGGAATCGCTGAGCTTCCCGTTGGTGTTGCAGTTCAAGCCCCCCGCGCAACCGGCGAAGGGCAAGGGCAAGAAGTGAGGTAACGAGCCATGTCGAGCTGGTCCCAGAAGAAGCAGTTGGTCGCGATCGGCGCCGGCACCCTGTTGGTGTGCCTCGGCTCGTTCGCGGGCGTGTTCTATACGCAGGGTCTCATCGACGAGGTGCAGACCCAGACCGAGAGCAAGCAGCAGGAGATCGCCGCTGCGGACGCGAAGATCAAGCAGATCCCCGCGTCCGAGGACGACGTGATCATCCTGCGCGAGAACCTCGACGAGTACGTCAAGATCCTGCCCGACTCGCGCGAGCTGATCGCGTTCGTGCGCATGATCGACGACTTCGAGCGGCAGACCGGCATCCAGGGCACGGGCCTGCAGCCGAAGAACAAGCGTCCTGACAAGGGTCAGCAGCGCTTCGTGCCGATCGAGTACAACTACGAGATGAAGGGGACTCTCTGGCAGTTCCTCAAGTTCCTCAACCTGGTCGAGAACTACGAGCGTTTCGTCTCGATCACCGACTTCCAGATCACCAGCGGCGCCGGCGGCCGCACCGAGCAGCGCATCGGCGACGACGCGGTGCACACGGTCAAGGTGACGCTGCAGACGTACACCTACAACGGCAAGGCGGCCGGCAAGGAAGTCAAGATCGCCAACTACGACAAGCGCCGCAACGAGCTCCGCGAGGAGATCTGGAAGCGCATGAACGATCTGAAGATCGAGCACTACGACTACCGCGAGAAGCAGGGTCGTCGCGACATCCTCGCCGATCCTCGCATCAGCGGCGATCAGCTCGAGGGCGAGAAGGGCTCGATCGAGGTGCAGAAGCAGCTGCTCGACCGCTACGTCGGTCAGATCACCAATCTGCAGGACATGGTGCAGAAGCTGAAGAACCCCGAGACGACGCTGTTCGAGCAATACGGCCTCGAGAAGAGCGTGCGGGAGGTCCTCGGCGAGATCGACACGACCATCGACTCGGACGTGAAGGTCATCACCTACTCACCGCTCAAGCTCAAGTGGTCGACGCAGGTGACCATCCCGCTCGACGAGATCCGCGCGCAGATGAACGCCACCGCGAGCACGGAGCGGGCCAAGAAGGACCCGTTCCTGCCCAAGGCGGAGATCGAGCAGCTGATCGCGGAGATGGCCGGTGACCTCAAGGCCGGTCAGCTCGAGGACGCCAAGGGGCGCTACGACAGCGTCGCCTCGCGGCTGACGATGCCGTCCACCGACGCGCGCTACGAACTGGCGGTCAAGGCCAAGGCGCTGCAGGTCAAGGCGTCGACGGCGCTCGACTTCCGCGGCATGGACCTCAAGCTCGAGGGCGTGGTCGTCAACCGCGGCGGCCGCTCGGGCGTGCTGCTCAACGGCGAGGTCTACGAAGAAGGCGACTACATCGCTGACGACCTGCTGGTCAAGCTGGTCGAGGAAGAGCAGGTCTGGTTCGTGTTCCGCGGGCTGACGCTCGTGCGCACGATGTGAGGCCGCGGGCGCGGCGCGAGCGACTTCGTAGTTCGCTCAAGCCGCTGCCGTCGGCCGTTCGATGAGAGAAGGGAATTCCGGTCGTCGCGCAAGCGGGCGGCGGCCGTTCGGCGAATCAACCGTTACCACCCGCTAGGGAAGGATCGACGATGCAGGCAGTCAGGAAAGGGATCGTGGGCACCGTGGCGCTCTGGGCGGCCATGGCAATGCCCGTCATGGCGCAGAACAACGAGGCTGCGCCGACCCCTCAAGAGGGGCAACAGCAGCAGGAGATCAGCACGGAAGCCCAGGGCGACCGTTCGAGTCGCCTGACGCTGCGTCTCAAGGACCGTGATCTTCGCGACGTCGTCAACAGCATCCGCAAGAAGACGAGCGTCAACATCATCATGGACCAGGGCATCGAGGCCACGGTCACGATCGACCTGCAGGACGTCGCCTGGCGCCAGGCGCTCGACCTCGTCGCCGAGCAGGCCGGCTGCGTCGTGGCCGAGGTCGACGGTGGCGTGCTGCGCGTCGAGAAGCCGCCGCGCGTCTACTTCGCCTTCGAGAACACCGACATCCAGAAGGTGATCGACACGATCGCCAAGATCTCGGGCGCCAACATCGTGGTCGCCCCCGAGGTCCGCGGGTCGATCACGGTGCGCCTCAAGAACGTGCCGTGGCGCGACGCGCTCGAGACCACGGTCAAGACCCTGGGCTTCGTCGTCGTCGAGGAGTCGCGCGGCATCCTGCGCGTCGTGCCCGCGTCGAACATCGAACAGGACCTCGAGACCGCGACGATTCAGCTGCGCTACGTGCGCCCGAACAGCACCTACGTGCCGTTCATCATCTCGCAGTACGTCGAGGACAAGCGTCCGACCGGCAAGCTCGCCAAGGGTGAGATCCAGTTCACGCTGCTCGACACGCTGCGCGGCATGATCACGCCCGACGTCGGCAGCCTGGAGTACATCCAGGAGCGCAACATGATCATGGTGAAGGACACGCGCCCCGTCGTGGACAGCGTGCGCCGCACCATCGAGATGGTCGACACCGAGCCGTCGCAGATCTACCTCGACGTGCGCTTCGCGACCACGACCAACGAGGACGTGCTCGACGTCGGCATCTCGCCGGGCGGCTCGGGCTACACGGCCTCGATGAGCCTGGGCCAGATCCCGCACCGCCTGCCCTTCGACCTCGGTCAGGGCGGCTGGGACGACTCGATCTTCGCCAGCGACAACGGCTTTGGCCCCTCGGCCAGCGACAACACCCCGGCCAACACCGTGGTGCCCGACGTCGTCTTCGGCGCGCTCGACTTCACCCAGGTGACGGCGACCCTGCGCCTGCTCAAGAAGGACGCGCGCTCGGAGATCGTGCAGGCGCCGCAGATCGTGGCGCTCGACCACCAGACCGCGACGATCTTCGTCGGTGAGGCCGTTCGTTACGCGCAGTCGCGCGTCGAGCAGGGCCAGGCCGGCGGTCTGCTGCAGGCCCTCGAAGAAGGCGACGAGTCGCCGGTCAACGTCGGCTTCCAGCTGCTCGCGACCCCGCACATCGTGCCGGGCACCGACAAGGTCATCCTCGAGGTGATCCCGCAGCGCACCGCCCTCACGGGCACCGGCGCGACGGGCCTGGCCCCGGCCGGCTTCGACGTGTTCACGGTCGGCACCGGCAACCAGGCCGGCACCATCGCCCTGCCGCGCGTCGCCTCGAGCACGCTGGCGACGACGGTGCTGCTGCGCGGCGGCCAGACGGCCGTGCTCGGCGGCCTCAAGAGCAAGACCGAGAGCGAGACGATCACCAAGATCCCGCTGCTGGGCGACATCCCGGTCCTGGGCTGGATGTTCAAGGGCAAGAGCCGTTCGGAGACCAACACGACCATGCTCGTGTTCATCACCCCGAGCGTGATCCGCAGCCCCGAGGACATGCACACCCAGATGAACCAGATCCTCGAAGAGCGCATGAAGGACTTCCGGTCCAACCTCGCGCAGCAGCGCAGCGCGATCTTCGGCAACGGCGAGTGAGATCGCCGGCGGCCCGTGCCGACGGGCCGCCATTCCCGCCGCGCCGGGGCGACCTGCGGGTCGCCGGCGCGCCTGCCGCCGCGGTCCCCCCGGACCGCCCGGCGCGACGGGTCGGGAAGCCGTCCTCGCGCCCAGCCAGCGAGTGTGGCTCGCGATTGAGAGTCGAGCCCCCGCTCCGTATCATCCCGCGGCTTCCGCCGGTGGCGGGAGCCCGGTTGCGCTGGTCCGCCAGGGGGGTGGACCGCAAGGCAATCGGCTCACTTGGACTTCGCCATGCCAGACGCGCGCCACGACCACGACCGTTCGCGATCGGTCCCCGCCCGGGGACCCGATCGGCGACGGGTGATCACCGCGTTCGGGCACGGCTTTCGTAGTTTTTCGACGCCGGGTGCGGCGACGTCGCGGACCGTGATGTCGCGAGCCATTGCCGACGGCAGCAGTGCCGGATGCGGTCGCTCAGGCGCGGAAGGTGGGGAGGCAGAAGTGCCGTTCCCCGCCGGTGCGCTCCGTCGCAACTCCTGGCGCGTCGCGATCCCTGGTCGCGACCCACACAGCGAGGAATCGACACTTGAAGAGGATGCTCATCAACGCCCTCGATCCGGAAGAGAACCGGATCGCAGTGGTGGAGGACGGCGTGCTGCAGGAGCTGCACGTCGAGTTGGCCAACCGCGAGGCGTGCCTCGGTAACATCTACAAGGGCAAGGTCGTCAACATCGAGCCGAGCATCGGCGCCGCGTTCGTGGCGTTCGGTGGCCGGGTCAACGGCTTCCTGCACGTCAGCGACGTGCTGCCGGCCTACGGGCGTCCGGACTTCCTGCTCGACGACGTGATCGAGGGCCGCGCCCGCGTCAACGTCGACGACGGGCCCGAGTCGATGCAGCAGGCGCTGGCCGACGACGAGGACGACGACGGCGAGGGCGCCGCGTCCGCCCCGGGCGAGGCGCCGGCCGCTGCCAAGGAAGGCAAGGAAGGTCGCCGCGGCCGCCGCGGCCGCCGCGGCCGCGGCGGTGAGGCTGCTGCCAGCACCGCGGCCGGCGACGCCGACCAGGACGGCGAACAGGGGTCGGATGGACCGGTGACCGACGAGCCGGAGTCCGGTGTCGATCACGAGGAGTCGGGCGACGCCGCCGCCTCGGTCGAGCACGACGACGATGGCCACGACGACCACGGCCGCGACGACGACGGCCATGACGACGACGGACATGACGACTCGGCGCACGACGACGACCACGAGGGCGACGACGAGTACGGCGACGCCGACACCGTCGAGGTGCTCGAGAGCGACGACACGGTCGAAGAGATCGGCGGCGACGACGAGCAGGACGAGGACGCCGAAGAACACGCCGATGACGAAGGCGACGACGAGGATCCGCTCGACTTCGGCGACGGCCTCGAGGACCGGCCGCTGCGCATGGCGCCGACCGGCGACGACTCGCCCGACGACGCCGAGGTGGCTGCCGGTGACCCGACGGAGGGTCGGCGGGCGCCGGCCAAGGGGCGGCGCGCCGAGGCCGATCCGGGTGACGCCGGCGATGGCGACCCGCACGGCGACGACCACCGCGGTGACGAGGGCGCTGGTGACCATGGCGCCGGTGACCATGCCGCTGGTGACCATGCCAGCACGGACCAGGGCGGCGATGCCGGCCCGGCCGGCGACGGCAACCGCGACGAGAACGCCCGCGAGGGGCGCCGCGGCCGGCGCGGCCCGCGCGATCGTCGCGGGGACCGGCGCGGCGGCGGTGGTGGTGGCGGTGGTGGTGGCGGCGGTGGTGGCAACGGCGGCGATCGCCGCCCCAACCGCTCGCGCCCGACGATCGACCAGCTGCTCAAGAAGGGGCAGGAGGTCGTGGTGCAGATCACCAAGGAGGGCATCGGCAACAAGGGGCCGACGCTGACCACCTACGTGTCGCTGCCGGGCCGCTGCCTGGTGCTGATGCCGAGCCTGCCGAAGTGCGGCGTGTCGCGCAAGATCGAGGACGGCCGCGAGCGCAAGCGCCTCAAGCGCATCGTGCGCGAACTCGACGAGACCGGCCACGGCGGCATCGGCTTCATCGTGCGCACCGCGGGCATCAACAAGAGCCTCGCCGACCTGCAGCGCGACCGCGACTACCTCAAGAAGATCTGGGAGCTCGTCGCGCAGCGGCTCAAGGTGACGCGCGCCCCGGCGCTGCTCTACCAGGAGTCGGACCTCGTGCTCAAGGCGATGCGCGACCAGTTCACGCCCGACATCGCCGACGTGGTCGTCGACAGCGAAGACGTCTACATGCGCATCCGCGACTTCGCGGACAAGCTGATGCCGCACATGGCGGAGCGCATCAAGCAGCACTCGCTGACGACGCCGCTGTTCCACCACTTCGGCATCGAGAAGGAGGTCGAGGCGCTCTACCAGCCCAAGGTCGACCTGCCCAACGGCGCTTCGATCGTCATCGACCAGGCCGAGGCGCTGGTCGCGATCGACGTCAACTCCGGCAAGTACAAGGCCGGCGGCGACAGCGACGAGACCGCCTACCGCACCAACCTCGACGCGATCCCGGAGATCGTGCGTCAGCTGCGGCTGCGCGACCTCGGCGGCCTGATCATCATCGACTTCATCGACATGACGCCCGAGAAGCACCGGCGCGGCGTCGAACGGCGCCTCGTCGACGCGCTGCGCGGCGACCGCGCGCGCATCAAGGTCGGCCGCATCAGCCCGTTCGGGATGATGGAGATCACGCGCCAGCGCGTCGGCCCCGGCCTCAAGCGCACCGTGTTCATGCAGTGCCCGCACTGCAAGGGCGCCGGTTGGTCGCGCACCGTGCAGAGCAAGGCGCTGTCGGTGCTGCGCGAGGTCCGCGCGTTGACCAACCTCAAGGGCTACTCGGTGCTGCAGGTGTTCGTGGCGCCGGCGGTGTCGGACTACCTGGTCAACTACAAGCGCCGCTCGACCCTCGAACTCGAGGACGCCGTCGGCAAGACGGTGCTGTTCCGACCCGAGGTCAGCTACCCGATCGACGTGGTGCACTACCGCTTCCTGACCGGCGACGGTCAGGAGGCGCGCATCGCGATCCCGGCGGGGCTCGGCGTCAAGGCCTGAGCCGGTGTGTCGTCACTGGCGCGCCGTCAGCGGCGCGTCAGCTCGACCCGGACCTGCGTCAGCTGGCCGTCGACGACCTCGGCGTCGCAGTGCGCCGGCTGATAACCGTCGACGCTGACCGTGAAGCCGTAGTGGCCCGGCGCGAACGCGGCGCGGGCGAGGCGGAACTGGCTGGCGAGCGGCCACGGCGACACGTGTTGGTCGTCGCTGTGCAGCACGCAGGGCACCTCGAGGCCGCCCGCGTCGGCGGTCACCTGCACGTTCTTCCAATTGCCGTCCTCGGGCGGTGACGCGGCCTGCAGGCGGAACGCGATCCGCCCTGCCGGCGTCGTGACGATGCGCACCTCGGTGGTGCCGCCGTCCTCGATCACGACCTCGCGCTGCTGTTCGCCGCGCGATGGCGTATCCAAGCCGAACACCTCGTAGAGCGGATTGCCGAGCAGCACCGTCAGTTGCCAGCGGCCGGCCGGCAGGTCGCGGTAGGTGTGATCGTCGGGAGGGATCAGGCGCGAGTGGTTGCGTTCGATGTCGCGGCTCAGGTGCTTCATGCGGTAGCCGTAGTCGGGCCACGGCTTGCCGTCCTGGTCCTCGACGATGAGGCGCATCGCACCGAACTGCAGCGCCGGCCGCAGCACGAGCGTGCGTTCGACGCGGAAGACCCCCGGAAAGACGTCGTGACGCAGCGCCGCAGACTGCACGAACTCGTCGGTCGCGTAGAGGCACCAGAGGCGATCGAACGGGGTCAGCACCTGCCGCCGCCCCGCTGCATCGCAGCTGAAGAACGCGCCCGAGCCGACCAGGCCGGTCTCGGGGAAGCCGGCGCGCAGCTTGTAGGCCGGCCGCTCGTCGGCGGGGTCGTAGATCTCGCCGCGCACCGTGGCGCCGGGCAGCGCCTCGCCGTCCTCGCCGCGCACGTCGAGCAGCAGCAGCTGCATGTCGACGACGAGTTCGACGTTCTCGCCGACGCGCGCCACGGCCATCGCGGACCGCGCGTGCAGCGAGTCGGCGACGCAGACCGCGTAGGTGCCGTCGGGATCGAGGCCGGCACAGGCGAACGAGCCGTCGTCGGCGGTGCGCGGACTGGCGCGCACCTGCGTGAACTTCCCGTCGTGCCTCTCGAGCTGCCGGCCGCGCCCCAGGAACGAGCGGCGGATCCCGGCCGGGTCGCCGGCGAGCGCGGGGTCGATGCGCGCCACGAACAGCGGGAAGTCGCCGAGCGGGCCGCCGTCGCCGAGCGTGACCCGGCCGCGGATCGCGTCGGTGCCGGCGAGCACGATGGTGCCGAGGTCCACCGAGGTCGCCGCATCCGCGGCTGCCGGCACCGCGACGGTCGCGCAGCCGTGCGTCGGCTCGGCGACGGCCAGGGCGTCCGGCCAGCGTTCGGCGTCGCCCGCCACCGCGAAGCTGCCGTCGCCCGACGAGCGTGTCGCGGCGAAGCTGTAGTCGCGGTTCTTGCCGAAGATCTCGAAGACCTCCGCGCCGGCGATGGGCTGGCCCTCGGCATCGACGACGCGGCCGTGCAGCGTCGGCCCGGGTTGCAGCTGCAGCTCGGCGCGCACGGTCTGCTGCGCTCCGGTGTGGGGCAGCGACACGTGTTCGACCTCGCGGCTGCCGTCGCTCGTCGTGGCCTCGACGAACACGCCGGTGCTGCGGGCGAACAGCGCCGACCGCGCGCACAGCTGGTCGAGTGGGCAGCGGAAGATGCCGTCTGCGCCGGTCGCGCCGGTGGTGAGCGCCTCGCGCGCTGCCGCGGGCACGTCCGTCTCACCCGAGAATCCGAACGGCATCACCACGACGCGCACGGTGGCGTCCGCGACCGGGGCGCCCGCCCTGGTCACCACGACCTCGAGCGACCACGTCGCCGACGCCGGGGCCGGGATCAACTCGCGTTCGGCTGCAGCGGCAACCGCGTCGCGCGGCGCCGCGACCACGGCGCCGGCCTCGGCGGTCGATCTCGTCGCCGCGCCGCCTGCAGGGATCTCGTCGGCGAACCCGCCGAAGCGCGCCAACAGGCCCAGCAGCAGCGCCGCCGCGACGGCCAAGAGTGCGATCGTCTTGCCATGCATCGTCCACCATCCTGCGGTGATCAGGGTCGCGCCCGCCGTCGCGCCGGCCGTCGTGGTCGTCGCCGCGGCTGCGGCCGCGGTCGCCTCGGCGAGCACCTTCGTCCGTACCTGCGCCAGCAGCGCGCCGTCACCGGCGAGCCACGCCGCGGCGGCGACCGCGAGGCTCGCGGGCAGCGCCGAACGCAGCTGCGCGAGGCCGCGGTGCAGCTGCGCGCGCACCGTGCCGACGGGTTGTTCGAGCGCGCGGGCGATCTCGATCGGCTGCAGGCCGTGCACGAGCCGCAGCCGCAGCACCTGCCGGTAGGGCAGGGGCAACCCGTCGATCGCCGCGAGCGCCGCCGCGAACGACTCGTCGCCGGCGGCGAGCGCCTGCGGGTCGGGACCGTCGCTGGGGGCGCTGGCCGCGGCATCGAGGTCGGTCTCGCGGCGCCGCTGCTGCCGGCGCCAGTGCATGCGCGCCTCGTTGTGCAAGATGCCCGCGAGCCACGGCCACAGCGGCCGCCGCCGGTCCCAGCTGCCGGCGCGCGACATCGCCGCCAGGAAGGTTGCCTGCACGAGGTCTTCGGCGCCGCTGCTGCCGCCGCCCAGGTGCGCGGCCAGCAGCACCAGCCGCCCGGCCGTCGCGTCGAAGACGCGGGTCAGCGCCGCGGGATCGCGGCGCTCGGCCCAGGCCTGGAAGTCCCGTTCGAGGTCCACGCCCCGGTTATGCCGGGCGCCGGCGCGGCGTTGCGCAGAAATCCAATCCGGCCGGGGTGGGGGGGTAGACGGCTCTTGACTCGCGTGCCCCCGTCGCTATCTTGCCTCGCCCTTCACCCCGACCCTCGGCCAAGAAGAGACTGTCATGTACGCCGTTCTCGACGACCGCAACCAGCAGTACCGGGTAGAGCCCGGTCAGCGCATCCAGATCCACCTCCAGGGCACCGCCAACGAGGGTGACGTGCTCACCTTCGACAAGGTCTGCGTGCTGGGTGGCGAGGGCGAGGGCCGGATCGGCGCCCCCTATGTCGCCGGCGCCTCCGTCACGGCCAAGGTCGTGCGTCAGGTCAAGGGCCCCAAGGTGACGATCGGCAAGTTCAAGCGTCGCAAGAACCAGCGCCGCCGCACCGGCTTCCGCGCCCAGTACACCGAGATCGAGATCGTCGAGATCAAGGGCTGATAGGGGCACCGGCACCGGAACGGTAGAAGGCACCAAGACGGAGATCCCAGAGACATGGCTCACAAGAAAGGACAGGGTTCGACCCAGAACGGCCGCGACAGCAACCCGCAGTTCCGCGGCGTGAAGGCCTACGGCGGCCAGCGCGTCAAGCCGGGCTGCATCATCGTCCGCCAGTGCGGGTCGAAGTTCCACGCCGGCCGCAACGTGCGCACCGGCAGCGACTGGACGCTGTTCTCGGTCGTCGACGGCGTCGTGCGTTTCCAGGCGAACGGCAGGGTTCACGTCGACGCGGTCGAAACGACTGCGTGAGCCGGATGGTGCCGGCCGCGCCGCCGTGGCGCCGGGCCGGCAACGACGGGTCGGCGAGGTAACAGATGTTCGTCGACGAATTGGAGATCAAGGTCCGCGCCGGCAAGGGCGGCGACGGCTGCATCTGCTTCTTGCGCGACAAGAAGACGCTGCGCGGCGGACCCAACGGCGGTGATGGCGGCGACGGCGGCAGCATCGTTCTGCTGCCCACGACGCACTGCAACACGCTGTTCCACCTGGCGGGGCGCGGCGTGTTCGCGGCGGCCAACGGCGGCCAGGGCATGCCGACCAACTGCAGCGGCAAGGGCGCCGAGGACATGATCATCGAGGTGCCGGTCGGCACCGTGGTGCTCGACGCCGAGCGCGGCAACGTGCTCTTCGACCTCGACCGCGCCGACGAGCCGTGGGTGCTGGCGCGCGGCGGCCACGGCGGTCGCGGCAACGCGCGCTTCGCCACGTCCACCAACCGCTCGCCGCGCAAGGCCGAGAAGGGCAAGGAAGGCGAGGAGCGGCACGTGCGCCTCAGCCTGAAGCTGATCGCCGACGTCGGCCTGCTCGGCCTGCCCAACGCCGGCAAGTCGACCCTGCTGGCGACCCTGACCAAGGCCCGACCGAAGATCGCCGGCTACCCGTTCACCACGCTCGAGCCGATGCTGGGCATCGCCACGGGGCCCGGCGACAGCACCTTCGTGCTCGCCGACATCCCCGGTCTGATCGAGGGCGCGAGCGCCGGCAAGGGGCTCGGCGACAAGTTCCTCAAGCACATCGAGCGCACCCGGCTGCTGCTGCACCTGATCGACTGCAGCGATCTGCCCATGGCACCGCCGGTGCAGGCCTGGCGCACCCTGCGCGAGGAACTGCAACAGCACTCGCCGGAGCTGGCCGCGCGGCCGACGCTGGTGGTCGCCACCAAGGTCGAGGACGAGGCGGCGCGCGGCCGCGCCGCCGAACTGGCCCGCGCCGTGGGCGGCCCGGTGCTGCCGATCTCGAGCGCCACGCAGAAGGGGCTGACCGAACTCGTCCATGCCGTGGGCGCCACGCTCGCGCGCATCCCCAAGACCCTCTGAGTCGTCCCGGTACCGGCCGTTCGTGTGATGCGGCGGGGCCTCGCCGGCCGATAGACCCTGCGGAGGGTATCGCCGTGACGAGTTCCAATGTGGGTCCTGCTTCGACTGCCACCAGCCGCCTGCCCAAGCTGCGCGACTTCCTGCGCATCATGGTCAAGGAGAGCGCGAGCGATCTCGTGCTCAAGGCCAACGGTTGTCCGGCGGTGCGCGTCGCGGGCGTGATCCGCTTCCTCGGCGACCAGCCGCTGCCGGCCGAGTTGATGCGGTCGTTCCTCGAGGAGGCCCTCGACGAGCGCGGCATGCGCGACTTCGAGGCCACCGGCGCGTGCGACACGGCCGTGGCCGTGCCCGGCGTCGGCCGCTTCCGCTGCAACGCGTTCCACCAGTGCGGCGAGGTCGGCTTCGTGTTCCGCGCGATCAAGAACGACATCCCGTCGTTCAAGGACCTGAACCTGCCGGTCGAGCCGCTCAAGCGCCTCGCGTCGCTCAAGCGCGGCCTGGTGCTCGCGACCGGCATCGCCGGCTCGGGCAAGTCGACGACGCTCGCGTCGATGCTCGAGTTCGTCAACCGCACGATGAACAAGCACATCGTGACGATCGAGGACCCGATCGAGTTCCGCTTCGAGGACAAGCGCTCGATCGTCAACCAGCGCGAGGTCGGCCCCGACGTGCAGAGCTTCTCGCAGGCGCTGCGCCAGGCGATGCGTCAGTCGCCCGACGTGATCCTGATCGGTGAGATGCGCGATGCCGAGACCGTCTCGGCGGCGATCTCCGCGGCCGAGACCGGCCACCTGGTGTTCTCGACGCTGCACACGGTCAACGCCGTGCAGACCGTCGAGCGCATCATCTCGTTCTTCCCGCCGCACCAGCACGAACTCGTGCGTCTGCAGCTGGCGCTGAACCTCGCCGGCGTGTGCTCGCTGCGCCTGATCAAGAACAAGGACGGCACGGCGATGGTGCCTGCGGTCGAGATGCTGATCAACACGCCGACCGTGCGCGAGCTGCTCGAGCAGGGCGCGACGCGCATGCTGCCCAAGGCGCTGACCGAAGGCAGCTACTACGGCACGATGACGTTCAACCAGTCGCTGATCCGCCTGTTCCAGGCCGGCAACATCAGCCTCGAGGACGCCCTGGCCGCGTCGGACAACCCCGACGAGCTCAAGATGCAGATGCGCGGCATCACCCAGGGATCGGGCGTGCGCGGCAGCTTCTGAGCCGCGCACCGGGCCGCCGCCGCCGCGCGGCTGGCCGTGTTCTTCGCGCTGCCGCTGCGGTAGCGTGTGCGCGCCGATGGACGGGCTGCGCACATTCGGAATCGTGGCCCACATCGACGCGGGCAAGACCACGCTCACCGAGCGCATCCTGCACGACGCCGGCGCGCAGGAGCACTGCGGCAACGTCGACGAGGGCACCGCGACGACCGACTGGCTGCCCGAGGAGCGCAGCCGCGGCATCTCGGTCGCGGCCGCCGCGACGCGCGTGTCGTGGGCCGGGCACGAGCTGCAGATCGTCGACACGCCGGGTCACGTCGACTTCGTCGCCGAGGTCGAGCGGTGCCTCGCGGCCCTGGACGGCGTGGTCGTGGTCGTCGACGCCGTGCGCGGGGTCGAATCGCAGACGCGCACCGTCTGGGCGCAGGCGCAGGAGCGGGGCTTGCCGCGCCTGTCGTTCGTCAACAAGCTCGACCGGCCCGGTGCGGCCTACGACGACGTCGTCGCCGAGCTCGCCGAACAGTTCGAGATCGCGGTCGCGCCGGTGGTGGTGCCGCTGCTCGACGGCGCGGGTGGCTGCCGCGGCCTCGCCCACGCGCTGTCCGGTCAGGTGCAGTGGTTCGAAGGCGAGCCCGGCGCCGAGGACCGACGCCGCATCGTCGCTGCGCTGCGCGCCGCCAACGCGCGTCTGATCGAGCTGGCCGCCGACGCCGACGACGAGGTCCTGGCCATGGTGGTCGCGGACCTGCCGGTGTCGGGCGAGCGGCTGCTGCAGACCCTGCGGCGGGAGTTCCACGCCGGGCGGCTGTCGCCGGTGTTCGCCGGCGCGGCGCTCTGGAACCGCGGCGTCGACTGGCTGCTCGACGGCGTCATCGCCTGGATGCCGGCCCTCGCCGAGCGCGTGCGGGGCGGCGTCTGGGCCACCAACCGGGTCGGCGATCCGGGGGCGCCGTTCGCCGGGCTGGTGTTCAAGGTCGAGCACCGGCAGCAGGTGCTCAACTTCGTGCGCGTGATCCGCGGCCGCCTGCTGGCCGGCGCCGAGGTGCAGCGGCAGCGCAACGGGCGCCGGCTGGCGGTGCCACCGCTCGGCGTGGTGCTGGCCGACCGGCGCCGGTCGGTCGCGGCCGCCGGGCCCGGCGAGATCGTCGTCTTCGAGGGTGAGTTCGAGCTGCGCACCGGCGACATCCTGACCGCCCCCGACTGCGTCGTGAGCCTGCCGGTGCTGCGGTTTCCGCAGCCGGTGTTGTCCACGACCTTCGAGCCGGCGCGGGCCGAGGACGGCGCGGCGCTGTTCGCGGCGCTGCGGCAGTTCGCGATCGACGACCCGACGCTTCGGGTCGAGCGTGCGCACGATCAGATCGTCGTGCGCGGCATGGGGGAACTGCACCTCGAGATCGTCGCCGAGCGCCTGCGCGCCGCCGTGCCAGCGGCGTTCGGGGTGGCGAGGCCCCGCGTCGACCGCCGCGTGACCGTACGCGGTCCGGCCAGCGCGACCGCCGAAGCCCGCGCGCTCGTCGGCGGGGTCGAGCAGGTCGCCCGGGCGGAGGTGGTGGTGCAGCCAGCCGCGGCGAACGACGAGGCCGTCGCGATCGAGGTCCCCGGCTGCGACGGCGACGAGGTGCTCGCCGCGATCCTGCAGCAGGTGCGTTCCCACGCCGCCCACGGCCTGGCCGCGGGACCGCTGGTGGGCTGCCGGCTCTCGCTGTCTCGCGTCGAGGTGGGGGGCGGCGAGGCGTTGGCGGGGGAGGCGGTGGCGCGGGCCCTGACCGCGGCGCTGACCAAGGCGGGCCTGGTGACGCTCGAGCCGTGGGTCGCCTTCGAGGTCTGGTGCCCCGAAGAGGGGGCCCAGGCGGTCCTGGCCGACCTCGGCACGCGCCGCGCGGCGGTCGCAGCCGTCTCGGCCGGGCGGCTCGGGGCGCGCATCGACGGCCGCGCGCCGCTGTCGCGCATGCTGGGCTACGTGACGAGGTTGCGTTCGCAGACCAAGGGGCTCGGACGGGTCTCGATGCGGCCCGACGGCTTCGCGCCCAGCGAACCGGTCGGCGACGCCGGGTAGGGGCGTCCGGCTTCCCGCGCAGATTTTGTTGCTGGCGTAGCTTGACGGCCTGTGGGCACATCGCTACTCTCTCCTCCCCACTTGCGCTCCAGGGAGCACATCTTTGTATGTAACCCCTTGCCGCGCAACGGTTTGCGCTGATTCTTACAGCCCCAGCGCAACGCGATACCCCTCACACTGGCCGTCAGCGGCCGGTCCACGATCATGCAAGAGCGAATCCAAATCCGGATGGAGGCCTACGACTACGAGGCCCTCGACCAGGCGGCTCTCGACATCGTCGAGACCTCCAAGCGCACGGGCGCGCGCGTTGCCGGGCCGGTGCCGCTGCCGACGCGGGTCGAGCGTTACACGGTGCTGCGTTCGCCGCACATCGACAAGAAGAGCCGCGAGCAGTTCGAGGTCCGGACGCACAAGCGGCTGATCTACATCTCCGAGCCGTCCACCAAGACCGTGGATGCCCTGAGCAAGCTCAACATGCCGGCGGGTGTCGACATCCGCATCAAGGCCTGTTGATCGTTGGTGCCCGGTCGTCGCGCGTCGGCCGTGCCGACGTCGCCTGAGCGGCCTGGCCGTCGTCACACACAAGCTTCCGAATAGTTGGTTCAACCAGTCATGGTCGAAGTCAAAGTCCTCGAAGGTGGTTCGCTCAAGTCGGCGCAAGTCGATGCTTCGGCCTTCGGTTCCCGCGTGCTCGGGCGAACGCTCAAGGACGCGGTCGTCATGTACGAGGCCAACGTGCGCGCTGGCACCGTGCAGGCCAAGACCCGCACGATGGTGCGCGGCGGCAACAAGAAGCTCTGGAAGCAGAAGCACACCGGTCGCGCCCGCATGGGCACGACCAAGTCGCCGCTGTGGCGCGGCGGTGGCCGCATCCACCCGCCGGAGCCGCGCGACCACGCCTACTCGATGCCCAAGCAGGCGCGCCGCGCCGCGCTGCGCAACGCCATCTTCACCAAGTTCCGCGACGGCGAGGTCGCGGTCGCTTCGGGTTGGCCCCAGGAGAAGCCGAGCACGAAGAGCGCGTTCGGCATCCTCGGTCAGCTCGGCATGAACCGCAGCACGACCGTGGTCACCACGGTCAACGACCGCACGCTGGTCAAGTCGCTGCGCAACGTGCCGCTGGTCGACGTGCGCACGGTCGACGACCTCAACGCGCGTCAGGTGCTGCTGCGTCGGTTCCTGGTGCTGACCCCGGACGCGCTCGCCGCGATCCAGCAGCGCTTCGGTCAGGAAGCCCAGAAGGAGTCGTGATCATGGCCAACGTCAATCAGTACTACGATCTGGTCCGTCGTCCGGTGGTGACCGAGAAGAGCTCGGTCATGCAGGGCCTGCGCAACCAGTTCACCTTCGAGGTCGCCTCGGGCGCGAACAAGTCCGAGGTCAAGAAGGCCATCGAGACGCTGTTCTCGGTCAAGGTCGAGAAGGTCAACATGCTCAGCATGCCGCACAAGGCCAAGCGCACGTTCGGCCGCCCCGGCCAGACCAAGCCTTGGAAGAAGGCGGTCGTCACCCTGCGCAAGGGCGAGACCATCGACGTCGCGTAACGCACCGCACAGCAACGCGAGCAGAAACCACCGCTAGCCACGCCGAGAGATTCCCAATGCCAGTCAAGGTCTACAAGCCAACGTCCGCCGGCCGACGCAACTCGTCGGTCCTGGACTTCAGCCACCTGACGAAGGGCAAGCGCCGTGAGAAGAGCCTCACGGAGCGGCTGCACGACAAGACCGGGCGCAACGCGCTCGGCCACATCACCAGCCGCTTCCGCGGCGGTGGCGCGCGCAAGATGTACCGCAAGGTCGACTTCCTGCGCGACAAGGACGGCATCCCGGCCAAGGTCGCGGCGATCGAGTACGACCCGAACCGCACCGCCGACCTCGCGCTGCTGTTCTACGCCGACGGCGAGAAGCGCTACATCCTGGCCCCCAAGGGTCTGGTCGTCGGCATGCAGGTCCTGTCGGGCGCCAAGTGCGACCCCGAAGTCGGCAACAGCATGCCGCTCGAGACGATCCCGGTCGGCCTGCAGGTGCACAACGTCGAGCTGCAGCCCGGTCGCGGCGGTCAGCTCGCGCGCGCCGCGGGCGGCACCTGCCAGCTGATGGCGCGCGAAGGCGACTACGCCACGCTGGTGCTGCCGTCGGGCGAGATGCGCAAGGTGCCGGTCAAGTGCCGCGCGACGATCGGCGAGATCGGCAACGCCGACTGGCAGAACGTTCGCTGGGGCAAGGCCGGCCGCGTGCGCTACATGGGCCGTCGCCCGCACAACCGCGGCACCGCCCAGAACCCCGTGACGCACCCGATGGGTGGTGGCGAAGGCCGCACCGGTGGTGGTCGTCACCCCGTTTCGCCGACCGGCGTGCTCGCCAAGGGCGGCAAGACCCGTCGCGGCAAGGCCGCGAGCAACAAGTTCATCCTGCGTCGCCGTTCGCCGGGCAAGCACGTCTCGGTCGGTAGCGGCAGCTAGTCCAACACGCAGTCAATCGAGGATCCACAGCGATGAGCCGTAGTATCAAGAAGGGGCCCTTCGTCCACCCGAAGCTGCTCAAGAAGGTCGAGGCGCAGAACCAGAAGGGTTCGCGCGATCCGATCCAGACGTGGTCGCGCGCCAGCGTGATCCTGCCCGACTTCGTCGGCCACACGTTCAACGTGCACAACGGTCGCGTGTTCCTCAAGGTCTACGTGACCGAAGACATGGTCGGCCACCGCCTCGGTGAGTTCTCGCCGACGCGCACCTTCCGTGGTCACGCCAGCAAGAAGGACGGCAAATGAGCTTCGAAGTCCGTGCCGTGCACCGCGGTTGCCAGATGGGGGCCTACAAGGCCCGCCGTGTCCTGGAGCTGATCCGCGGTCGTTCCGCGAGCCAGGCGCTCGACGATCTGCGTCACGATCGTCACCGCGCCTCGCGCTACATCTACAAGGTGCTGGCTTCGGCCGTCGCCAACGCGCTGCAGAACCCGACCGTGCGCGCCAACCGCCTCGTGGTCTCCAAGACCTGGGCGCACGACGGCCCGCCGCTGCCGGGTGGCATGCGCGTCCGTCCGGGTCCGCAGGGTCGCGCGATGCCCATCAAGAAGCGCACCTGCCACATCCACGTCTACGTCGCCGATCCCCAGGCGGCCGCTTCGCAGGGCGAAGTCGGAGGGGAGGAATAGTCCCATGGGCCAGAAGATCCACCCGACCGGTTTCCGTATCGCGATCACCGAGCAGTGGCGCTCGCGCTGGTACGCGAACAAGAAGGACTTCGCGAAGAACCTGCTCGAGGATCACAAGATCCGCAAGTTCATCCGCAAGGAGTGGCAGTTCGCGGCGATCCCGAAGGTCGAGATCGAGCGCACCGGCGAGCTGGTCACGGTGTTCGTGCACACGGCCCGTCCCGGCGTCCTGATCGGCAAGAAGGGCACCAAGGTCGACGAGTTCCGCCAGGAGCTCGAGAAGCTCACCGGCAAGCCGGTGCGCATGAAGATCATCGAGATCCACCGCCCCGAGATGGAGGCCAACCTCGTCGCCGAGGCGGTCGCCGAACAGCTCGGCAAGCGCATCAACTATCGCCGCGCCCTCAAGAAGGTCGCCGAGACGTCGATGGCCGCGGGCGCCAAGGGCATCAAGATCCGCGTCGCCGGCCGCCTGCAAGGCGCCGAGATGTCGCGCGTCGGCAACTTCCGCAAGGGTCGCATCCCGTGCACCACGCTGCGCGCGCAGCTCGACTACGGCTTCGCCCAGTGCGCCACCAAGTACGGCACGCTCGGCTGCAAGGTCTGGATCTTCAAGGGTGAGTACGGTCCCGGCGAGACCACCTGCGGCCTGTTGCCCGTGCGCACCGTGGCCGATCGTCCCGCCAGCTGAGCCGAATCACCGCACCCCAAGCGAATTGAACTGAGGTACTGACCATGTTGATGCCCAAGAGAACGAAGTGGCGCAAGCAGATGCGCGGTCGCATCCGCGGCGAAGCCACGCGTGGCAACGAGGTCGCGTTCGGCGAGTTCGGCCTGCAGGCCCTCGAGCCGGGCTGGGTGCCGGCGCGCGTCATCGAGGCGGGTCGTATCGCGATCTCGCGCAACGCGCCCGAGGCCAAGAGCTGGATCCGCATCTTCCCGCACAAGTCGGTCTCGAAGAAGCCGGCCGAGACCCGTCAGGGCACCGGCAAGGGCGATGTCGAGTTCTGGTGCGCGGTCGTCAAGCCCGGCACCATCATCTACGAGGTCGACGGCGTGACCGAGGACGTCGCCAAGCGCGCCTTCAACCGCGTCGCCCACAAGTTCCCCGTCAAGGTCCGCCTGGTCCGTCGCCGTCACGGCTGATCCCAGGCTGATCCCCAGGACCAAGCGAATATCCAGCGAGTCTGCAGATGAACAAGGCCATCAAGGAAGTCCGCGGCAACGACACGCACGACCTCGAAGTGCAGCTCGGCGAGCTCCGCAAGGAGCAGTTCCAGCTGCGTTTCCGCGGCGCCGAGCAGGGCGCGCGTCCGTCGCGCCAGCGTGAGATCCGTCGCACCATCGCCCGCATCCTGACCGTCATCGGCGAGCGCAAGCAGGCCGCTGTCAAGAACACCTCGAGCTGAGCATCCGATCATGAGCAACGAAACCAACAGCGCGCCCTCGGGCAGCGATGCTCCGGCCGACCGCGCCAACCTGCGCAAGGTGATGCGTGGCACCGTGGTGTCGAACAAGATGCAGAAGACGATCGTCGTCCAGGTCGACCGCAAGGTGCGGCACCCGGTCTACGAGAAGTTCGTCTCGCGCCGCACCAAGCTGCACGCGCACGACGAGGGCGGCGAAGCCGGCATCGGCGACACCGTCGAGATCATGCAGACCCGTCCGCTCAGCAAGCTCAAGCGCTGGCGCCTGGTCCGCATCGTCCACCGGGCTCCCGGCGGCGACCTGGCCTGAGGCCGGTAGCAGCACGGCAAGCACCAGCACACCGCTCCAACAGATCGCAGCGCAGCACAGCAGGAGACCCAGATGATCCAGGAAATGTCGATGCTCGATGTGGCCGACAACACCGGCGCCAAGCGCGCCATGTGTGTCAAGGTCCTCGGCGGCAGCGGCCGGCGTTACGCCTCGGTCGGCGACGTCATCGTCGCCGTCGTCAAGAAGGCGCTGCCGACCGGTGAGGTGAAGGAGCACGAAGTCGTCAAGGGCGTCGTGGTCCGCACCAGCAAGCCGGTGCGCCGCGAGGACGGCTCCTACATCCGATTCGATCGCAACGCCCTCGTGGTGATCGACAAGGAAGGCAACCCGCGCGGCACGCGCATCTTCGGCGCCGTCGCCCGCGAGCTGCGTGACCGCAACTTCATGAAGATCGTCAGCCTCGCCGAGGAGGTCGTCTGATGCTCAACAACAAGCCCAAGCCCAAGCGCAAGTCGCTGCACGTCAAGAAGGGCGACAAGGTCGTCGTCCACTCGGGCCAGTACAAGTCGAACGAGCCCCGCGAGGTGCTGAAGGTCGACCTGGAGAAGAGCCGCGTCATCGTCCAGGGCGTCAACCTGCGTTGGAAGCACCAGCGTCGTTCGCAGGAGAACCCCAAGGGCGGCCGTGTGCAGCTCGAGATGCCGATCCCCGCGAGCAAGGTGCTGCTGTTCAGCGAGAAGCTGGGCAAGGGCACCAGGACCAAGATCGCCGTCGTCGACGGCAAGAAGCGCCGCGTCGGTGTGAAGTGCGGCACGCAGTTCGACTGAACCAGAGCGACTGAACCAGAGCGCTGACCCAGAGCGGCTGACCCAGAGACCGACGACCCAGAGCATTCCCGAGAACCCCGATGTCCACTACCAGCGAAAAAGCCCTGCCGCGCCGCCTCGCGCAATACCGCGAGAAGGTCGTGCCGGCGCTCCGTCAGGAGTTCGGTTACCCGAACCCGATGATGGTCCCGCGCCTCCAGAAGATCGTCGTCAACATGGGCGTCGGCAAGGCGGTCGAGAACAAGAACCGCCTCGAGGCCGCGACCAAGGACCTGACCGCGATCACCGGCCAGAAGCCGCTGGTGCGCAAGGCGCGCGTCGCGGTGTCCGGCTTCCGCCTGCGTGAGGGTTACGCCGTCGGCGTCGCCGTCACCCTGCGCGGCGCCCGCATGTGGGAGTTCCTCGATCGTCTGATCACGCTCGCGATCCCGCGCATCCGCGACTTCCGCGGCCTGCCGTCCAAGCTCGACGGGCGCGGCAACTACTCGATGGGCCTCTCGGAGCAGAGCGTGTTCCCCGAGATCCAGCTCGACAAGGTCGAGTTCGTCCAGGGCATGGACATCACCTTCGTCACCACGGCCCCGACCGACAA
Organism: Planctomycetota bacterium; assembly: GCA_020638655.1. Classification (GTDB taxonomy): domain Bacteria; phylum Planctomycetota; class UBA1135; order UBA1135; family UBA2386; genus JACKIC01. Next base: position 275,125 of record JACKIC010000009.1, on the reverse strand, counting down.
GGAAGGCCTGGCCCTGATGACCCAGCTGGGCATGCCCTTCCGCAAGTAAGCCAACTCGCTGTTCGAGCAGCACCGTCCGAACAGCACCGTTCACACCGCACCAGATTCAATCGCAGTCGCAACGCCACAAGTCGTCGCCGACACCGCGAACCCGAACCGTTAGCCAAAGCAAACTGTCATGGCAAAGAAGTGCTTGAGGATCAAGCAGCAGCGCCCAGCGAAGTTCTCGTCGCGCCGCTACAACCGCTGCCAGATCTGTGGTCGCGCGCGGGCCTATTACCGCAAGTTCGGCATCTGCCGGTGCTGTTTCCGCCAATTGGCGCTGCAGGGGGAGATCCCCGGCGTGCGCAAGGCTTCGTGGTAGGAGAACTGAGTCATGATGACCGATCCTATTGCTGACATGCTCACCCGCATGCGCAACGCTCTGATGAGCGGTTCGTCGGCCTGCGTGCTTCCCGGAAGCCGCCTCAAGGTCGCGATCCTCGATGCGATGAAGCGTGAAGGCTTCATCCAAGGTTACGAGGTCGGCTCGCAGGGGCCGCGCTCATCGATCCGTGTCGAGTTCCGTTACGGACCCGACGGCGAGAAGGTGATCACCTCGCTCAATCGTTTCAGCCGCCCCGGCTGCCGTCGTTACCGTGCCTGCGGCGATCTGCCGAAGGTGCGCGGTGGCCTCGGCATCGCGGTGGTCTCGACCAACCAGGGCGTGCTGTCCGACCGCGAGTGTCGTCAGCGCCGCGTGGGTGGCGAGGTCCTGTGCACCGTTGACTGACCGTTGATTGACTGAGCCCGCTCGGGCTACCAGAGGTTCTCCAATGTCACGTATCGGCAAGTTGCCAATCGATGTTCCCAAGGGTGTCACCGTCACGGTCGACGCCGGGGTCGCCGTGGTGAAGGGCGGCAAGGGCCAGCTCTCGCTGCCCCTGCGCTCCGAGGTGTCCGTCGCCGTCGATGGCAGCGTCGTCCAGGTCGACTCGCACGGTGAGGAGCGCTTCGCCAACGCGATGCGCGGCACCACGCGGGCCCTGCTCGCCAACATGATCGAAGGCGTCACCAAGGGCTACGAGAAGAAGCTGGAGATCGCAGGCGTCGGCTACGAGGCCAACCTCGAGGGCAAGACGCTCGTGCTCAAGCTCGGCTTCAACAAGCCGGTGCGCTTCGCGGTGCCGGACACCGTCGTGGTCACGACCCCGACGCTGACCACCGTGGTGATCTCGGGCATCGACAAGCAGCAGGTGGGCGCGGTCGCCGCGTCGATCCGCAAGCTGCGCAAGCCGGAGCCCTACAAGGGCAAGGGCATCAAGTACAGCGACGAAGTCATCAAGCGCAAGGCGGGCAAGGCGTTCGCCTCGGGCGGCTAGTAAGCGAGGGTTGCAGCAATGGTTTCCACCTCACAAAAGCACAGCAGTCGCCGCGGCAAGGCGTCGTCCGTTCGCAAGAAAGTGCGCCGGACCACGACCCGCCCGCGCCTCTCCGTCTTCCGCAGCCTGAACAACATCTCGTGCCAGGTCATCGACGACCTGCGCGGCCACACGATGGCCGCCGCGTCGACGACGGAGAAGGAGATCAAGGCGTCGCTCGAAGGCCTCAACAAGACCGACGCCGCGGCGAAGGTCGGGGCGCTGCTCGCCGAACGCGCCAAGCGCGCCGGCGTCGTCAAGGTCGCGTTCGACCGTGGCGCCTACAAGTATCACGGCCGCATCAAGGCCTTGGCCGACGCGGCTCGCCAAGCCGGCCTGGAGTTCTGATATGTCGAAGAGCAAGTTCAACCTGATCCCGATCGACGAGTCGTTGGCGGCCGACGTCGAGGACGACGTCGTGGCGATCAACCGCTCGGCCGCCGTGGTCAAGGGCGGTCGTCGCTTCTCCTTCAGCGCGCTCAGCGTCGTCGGCAACCGCAACGGCCTCGTCGGCATCGGCTACGGCAAGGGCCGCGAGGTGCCGGGCGCGATCGAGAAGTCGGTCAAGGACGCCCGCAAGCAGATCATGCGCGTGGTCCGCGAAGGCACGACCATCCCGCACCCGGTCGAAGGCTGGTTCTGCTCGACCAAGGTTCGCCTGGTCCCGGCCGCGCCGGGCACGGGCATCATCGCCGGCAAGGCGGTGCGCAAGGTCCTCGAGCGCGCCGGCATCACCGACATCCTCACCAAGAACTACGGCTCGACCAACGCGCTCAACGTCGTCAAGGCGACGATCGTGGCGCTCGGCAAGCTGCGCAGCCGCGAAGAGACCGTCGCGCTGCGGGGAGTGACCCTCGAATGAACCTCGCCGAAGCAAAGGCCCTCGGCCTCAAGTTCCCGGAACGCAAGCGCAAGGGCCGCGGTGTCGGCTCCGGCCTGGGCAAGACCTCGGGTCGTGGTCACAAGGGCGCCAAGGCGCGCTCGGGTTGGTCGCGGCGCATCGGTTGGGAAGGTGGTCAGATGCCCATCTACCGCCGCCTGCCGAAGGTCGGTTTCAACAACAAGAACTTCGAGAAGGTGTTCACGATCGTCAACGTCAGTGACCTCGAGGTCTTCGACGCCGGCGCCGTGATCAACCTCGAGGCGATCCTCGCCAAGGGGCTCACCTCGAAGGAGAAGCACTCCGACCTGTTCAAGGTGCTCGGCAACGGCGAGCTGACCAAGGCCGTCACGGTCGAGGTCGACGCGATCACCGGCACGGCGCGCGAGAAGATCGAGCGCGCCGGCGGCAAGGTCGTCGTCCGCGAGAAGAAGGCCCACCGGCCCAAGTTCGTCGCCAAGGACGGCAGCAAGCGCAAGCCCGGTTCGCCGCGGCGCCGCGGAGCGACCGCCGAATAGGCGGCCCGATCCCGGTCAGTCCCTGAGCCCAGTCATCGCGTCCCGCCCTTCCGCAGCACCACCCAGAACCGAGGCACCATGAACCTGTCGATTACCAACCTGTTCAAGGTCAAGGAGATCAGGGAGAAGCTCCTGATCACCTTGGGCCTGCTGTTGGTCTATCGGATCGGCTTCTACATCCCGCTGCCGGGTGTCGACCACGTCGAGATGTTCAAGAACATCGGCAACCTCGGTGGGGTGGGCCGACTGTTCGGGATGATGAACGTGCTGACCGGCGGTTCGCTGAAGAGCGCGACGCTGTTCTCGCTCGGCGTCATGCCGTACATCTCGGCGAGCATCATCTTCAGCCTGCTCACCAAGGCCGTGCCGGCCCTCGAGGCGATCGCCAAGGAAGGCGCGAGCGGGCAGCGCAAGATCAACCAGTACACGCGCCTGGCGACGGTCGGCATCTGCCTGGTGCAGTCGTGGTTCGTGATCTTCGGTGCGCTCGGCGCCGACACCAAGCTGCTGCACGCCGGCGTGCGCGAGTGGTTCGGCATCTACTGCATCGTCGTGATGGTGGCCCTGACCGCGGGCACGATGTTCATCATGTGGCTCGGTGAGCAGATCACCGAACGCGGCGTCGGCAACGGCGTCTCGCTGATCATCATGGCGGGCATCATCAGCAACCTGGGCCCGGCGCTCGGCAGCTACTTCGAGTTCGGGCTCAACCGCGAGGCCTGGCAGAGCCTGCTGTTCTTCGTCGGCGCGTGGGGCGTGGCGGTGGTCGCGGTCGTCTACATGACCAAGGCCCAGCGACGCATCCCGATCCAGCAGGCCAAGCACACGCGCGGTCGCCGCGTCTACGGCGGCCAGCGCCACTTCCTGCCCTTCAAGGTCAACCAGGCGGGCGTCATGCCGATCATCTTCGGCTCGGCGCTGCTCGTGATCCCGACCATGATCGGTCAGGCCCTGGGTTGGAACTGGCTCGCGGACACGTTCGCCAGCCACCGCGGCTTCTGGTTCGTGACCGGCTTCACCGCGCTGATCTTCTTCTTCTCGTTCTTCTGGACGTCGATGATGTTCCAGCCGAGCGAGATCGCCAAGAACCTGCAGGAAGGCGGCTCGTTCATCCCCGGCATTCGTCCGGGCAAGCCGACCGCCGAATACCTCGAGGGCACGATGGTGCGCATCACCCTCGCCGGCGCAGCGTTCCTGTCCCTGGTCGCGGTGTTCCCGTCGCTGATCGGGACCGGCGGCGGCGGCCAGATGGACCAGATGCTGATCTACTTCATGTCCGGCACCTCGATCCTGATCGTGGTGGGCGTGGCCCTCGACATGGTCGAGAAGCTCAACGCCATGCTGGTCATGCGCAACTACGAGGGTTTCCTCGACGAGAGCGGCGACGGCAATCAGGGCGGCGGCTCCGCGGGCGCCGGTTGGGGGCGTCGCTAGACCAATGGCCGTCGCTGTTCGAGCCCGCTGTGTGTTCCTCGGCGCCCCCGGCGCCGGCAAGGGCACCCAGGCGAAGAAGGTCGCGGAAGCGGCCTCGATCGCGCACATCTCGACCGGCGACATGCTGCGCGCCCAGGTCGCCGCGGGCACCCCGCTCGGCGCCGAGGCCAAGTCGTTCATGGACGCCGGCAAGCTGGTGCCCGACCAGGTGATCATCGCCATGGTCCAGGCCCGGATCGCCGAGCCCGACGCCAGGGAAGCCTGGATCCTGGACGGATTCCCCCGTACACTTCCCCAGGCGCAAGCCCTCGACGGGACCCTGTCGGGGGCGTCCGCAGTGTCGCACGTGATCTACTTCGACGTGCCCGAGAGCGTGCTCGTCGGCCGCCTCACGGGCCGCCGGACCTGCGGCAAGTGCGGCGCCATCTGGCACGTGGACAACCACCCGACCAAGGTCGCGGACGTCTGCGACAACTGCGGTGGTGGCTTGGTGCAACGTTCGGATGACCGCCTCGAGGCGATCACCCAGCGACTGGAACAATATCGGACGCTCACGGCGCCTCTGCTGGCGTACTACCGTGAGCGTGGTGTCTTGCGGGAGATCGATGCGAATCGGTCTCCCTCTGTCGTCTACGAGGAGCTGCTGAACCTGATGCAATGACGGACGAGACGGAGGATCCCCGGCGCCGGGGTGAGCGTGGCCAGCGGGCCACGGTGCTCACCAGGCTCAACAACGGGATGCTTCGTTTGCGGACCATGACTGGAAGCGAAGTGACCGGGCACGCGGCCCTGGATCTCCGGATGGCGCTGACGCGCCTGTTGCCCGGTGATGCAGTGATGATCGAGGTGTCCCCCTTCGACCCGACCAGGGCCCGCATCCTCAGCCTCGCCAAGTCACAGGAACCCAGCTCGGCAACCCCGCCTCATTCATCACAACCGCATCCCACCCAACAGCGAGAACTACCGTGAAGGTCAGAGCAAGTGTTCGGCGCATCTGTGAGCAGTGCAAGGTCGTACGGCGCCGCGGCGTCGTGCGCGTCATCTGCGCGAACCCCCGACACAAGCAGCGTCAAGGTAAGTAAGCAAGGTAATCCAGTATGCCCCGTCTCCTCGGCGTAGATATCCCGAACGAAAAGCGCATCGAGATCGCGCTCACCTACATCTATGGGGTGGGCCCGGCGACCGCGCAGAAGGTGCTCAAGGACCTCGGCATCAACCCTGCGGTCCGCGCCAAGGACCTCAAGGATGACGAGGTGGCGAATCTCGCCAGCCACCTCGAGAAGAACTATCCGGTCGAGGGTGCCCTGCGCCGGCTGACGATGCAGAACATCAGCCGCCTGAAGGAGATCTATTGCTATCGGGGTCTGCGCCATCGGCGCGGTCTGCCCGTGCGCGGCCAGCGCACCCGCAGCAATGCCCGCGGTCGCAAGGGTCCGCGCAAGACCGTCGCCAACAAGAAGATCCTGAGGAAGTGATATGAGCTCGTCCAGCGACAACAAGAAGAAGGGCCGCGTCCGCAAGAACGTCGGCAAGGCCGTTGCCCACGTGAAGGCCTCCTTCAACAACACCATCATCACGGTCACCGACAACGCCGGCCAGGTCATCGCCTGGGACTCGGCCGGGACGATCGGCTACAAGGGCTCGCGCAAGAGCACGCCGTTCGCGGCGCAGCGCGCGGCCGAGAAGGTGGCCGACAAGTGCAAGAAGATGGGCGTTCACGAGATGGAAGTGCTCGTGCGCGGTCCTGGCTCGGGCCGCGAGTCCGCGATCCGCGCCCTGGCCAACTCGGGCATCGAAGTGAAGTCGATCGAGGACATCACCCCGCTGCCGCACAACGGCTGCCGTTCGCGCAAGCGCCGCCGCGTCTGATCCCGCGCACGCCGTCAACCCCAGCATTCACCGACTGAATTCACCGTAATGGCTCGCATCAGCAACAACGTCTGCAAGCTCTGCCGCCGCGAAGGCGTCAAGCTGTTCCTGAAGGGACAGCGCTGCTTCTCGGAGAAGTGCGGCGTCAACCGTCGCAACTATCCGCCCGGTCAGCACACGCGCCCGAAGAAGACGACCGACTACGGCACCCAGCTGCGCGAGAAGCAGAAGGTCAAGCGCATCTACGGGATGCTCGAGAGCCAGTTCCAGAACTTCTTCACGCTCGCGCAGCGGCAGAAGGGCAACACGGGTGAGAACCTGCTGGTGCTGATGGAGCGTCGCCTCGACAACGTGCTGCTGAGCCTGGGCCTGGCCTTCTCGCGCTTCGACGCGCGGCAGATGGTCGCCCACGGCCACGTCTACGTGAACAACCGCCGCCTCGACATCCCGAGCTACCTGGTCCGCCCCGGCGACGAGATCTCGGTCCGCGGCAGCGACAAGCTCAAGAAGAAGGCCACCGAGGCCGTCGAGATGAACAAGGGGCGCCCGCTGCCGGCGTGGCTCGAAGCCGCGCCCGGCGAACTCAAGGGCAAGGTCATCCAGCTGCCCAAGCGCGAGGATGTCACCGTCGAAGTGAACGAACAGCTCATCGTCGAGTTGTGCTCGAAGTAACCGACATCGACCTCCGAGCCGCCCGCCCAATCAGCCGAACCCAAGACAGGAAGGAATCACGCGATGCGCATTCGTTGGCGTAACTTCGAGCTGCCGTCCCAGGTCCGCCTGGAGCGGGAGACGTCGACCGATCTCTATGGCAAGTTCATGGTCGAGCCCTTCGAGAAGGGTTTTGGTTCGACCATCGGCAACGGCCTGCGCCGCGTGTTGCTGTCCTCGATCGAGGGCACGGCCGTCACGTGGGTGCGCATCGACGGGGTGGTGCACGAGTTCTCGACGATCTCGGGCGTGCTCGAGGACGTCACCCAGATCGTGCTCAACATCAAGAAGCTGCGCGTCAAGCTGCACACCGACGCGCCGACCACGCTGCGCCTGGACGTCAACAGCAAGGGCGACGTGCTGGCCGAGGCGATCGAGGGCGACCACAACGTCGAGATCGCCAACCCCGACCTGAAGATCTGCACCCTCACCGAGGACGTGCGCTTCTACTGCGAGATGCAGGTCCGCAAGGGCCGCGGCTACGTCACCGCCGAGGAGAACGTCACCGAGGACCTGGAGATCGGCACGATCCCCGTCGACTCGATCTTCAGCCCGGTGCACCGCGTCCGCTACGCGATCGAGAACACCCGCGTCGGCAAGTCGACCGACTACGACCGCCTCGTGCTCGAGGTCTGGACCGACGGCACCGTGACCCCGGAGATGGCGCTGGTCGAGGCCAGCAAGATCTACCGCAAGCACCTCAACCCGTTCGTCCAGTACTTCGAACTCAAGGAAGATCTGGCCGTCGAGGGCGGTGTGCTCGCGCCGGAAGGCGACGAGGGCGCCAAGCGCCGCGAGATGGTCGACCTGCTCAGCAAGAGCATCGACATGCTCGAACTCTCGGTGCGCTCCAAGAACTGCCTCGACAGCGAGAACGTCGCGTCGATGCGGGACCTGGTGTCGCTCACCGAGCCCGAGTTGCTCAAGGTCCGCAACTTCGGCAAGACCTCCCTCAAGGAGGTCAAGAGCAAGCTCAGCGCGCTCGGCCTGTCGCTCGGCATGCACACGGACGACTACAAGTAGGCGCGCCGCCACTACACGCAGAACTACAGCTAGAGATCGGAATACGAGGCAGTCATGAGGCACAAGGTTGCTGGCAAGTCCCTGGGTCGCAACACGGCGCACCGCGCCGCTCTGCGCAAGAACTTCACGGTGTCGGTCATCATGCACGAGCGCGTCGTGACGACCCTGGCCAAGGCCAAGGCGCTGCGTCCGCACGTCGAGAAGGTGATCACGCTGGCCCGTCGCGCCACCGAGAAGACCCGCCTGCACGCCATCCGTCGCGCGGTCTCGCTGCTGCAGGACAAGGCGGCGGTGAAGAAGCTGTTCGACGAGATCGCGCCGCGCTTCGCCAACCGTCCGGGTGGCTACACGCGCATCCTGCGCCTGCCCGACTACCGCATCGGCGACGGCGGCACGAAGGTGGTCTTCGAGCTGGTCGACAACAACGTGCTCGAGCAGAAGGTCAAGGCCAGCGAGGCCGTGACTTCGAACGAAGGCGCGGGCGTCTGACCCGCCGCGCGCGCTCGGCGCGCCAGCTCCCTGCCCGGTTCGCCGGGCCGCCGCGGACCTACGGGTCCGCTTTGCGGTTTTGGCGGGTCCGCTTCGCGATTCTGGCGGTGCGCTTTGCGGCCTTGGGCACCGTGTCCCCGTCGCCCGGTTCTCGCGCCTACTGCCGCGTGAACGACATGCACTCGGGGCCGACGAGCAGGGCCAGCTCGTCGAGCAGCTCGTCGCCGATGCGCACGCCCTGCTCGCAGCGCACGCGGTAGCAGTTGCCGTCCTCCTCGATGTCGAGGTGCAGGTGGTGCTGGCCGCGGAAGCGCTCGACGATCTCCATGATGCGGGCGAGGTTGCCTTCGGTGGCGGTCGCGCCCGACAGGTGCAGCACCAGGCCGGCGACCTCGCGCCGCATCACCTCGGCGGCCGGCTCGATCTGGTCGAGCAGCAGCGCCGGTTCCTCGCTGTTCTTGTCCATGCGCCCGGTCAGGAACACGATCGCGTCCTCGACGATGCGGTCCTTGACGTTGGCGTAGGCCCGCGCGAAGCAGGTCACGGCGACCTGGCCGTGCAGGTCTTCGAGCAGGAAACGCGCCATCTTCTGGCCGGCGTTCTTGCCCTGCTTGATCTGCATCACGCGCACGCCACTGACCATGCCGGCGATGCGCACCGTGCCGCCCGGCTCGAGCCCCGCGAGCGAGGCCGTCGTCTGGCCCGCGATGCGGCTCAGGAAGCCGCCGCGCTTCTCGAACGGGTGGCCGGACAGGTAGAAGCCCAGGGACTCCTTCTCGCGGGCGAGGCGGTCGTGCTCGGGCCACTCCGGTTCGGTGGCCACGGCCACGGTGTCGGCGGCCGCTGCGGGCGGCGGCGCGAACAGCATCTTCTGACCGCGGCGGCGGTCCTCGCGGGCGATCGCGGAGGCGCGCAGCGAGCCCTCGATCGACTCGAAGTTGCCGGCGCGCGAGCGCCCCATGCCGTCGAACGCGCCGGCCTGCACCAGCGCCTCGAGTGCGGTCTTGTTCAGCATCGTGCTGTCGAGCCGCTCGCACAGGTCTTCGAGCCCCGAGAACGGGCCGTTGGCGTCGCGCTCCTCGGCGATCGCGTCGGCGACCCGGCTGCCCACGCCCTTGACCGCGCCCAGACCGTACCGGATCGAGCCGTCCTCGACGCCGAAGTAGCGGCGCGAGTGGTTCACGCTCGGCGACAGGATCGGCATGCCGCCGCGCCGCGCCTCGTCGACGAACTCCTTGATCTTGTCGCTGTTGCCCGACTCGACCGTGAGGTTTGCGGCGGTGAACTCGGTCGGGTAGTGGGCCTTGAGCCAGGCGGTCTGGTAGGTGACCAGCGCGTACGCCGTCGAGTGCGACTTGTTGAAGCCGTAACCCGCGAAGTACTCCATCGTCTCGAACAGTTCGCGCGCGAACTTCTCGCCGTGCTTCTGCGCCACGGCCCCGGCGACGAACTGGTCCTTGAACTTGGCCATCACGTCGGCCTTCTTCTTGCCCATCGCCTTGCGCAGGTTGTCGGCGTCGGCCATCGAAAAACCGCCGATGATGTTGGCGATCTGCATCACCTGCTCTTGATAGACGATGACTCCGTACGTCGGCTCGAGCACGGGCTCGGTGTCGGCGTGGGGGTAGACGACCTTCTCCTCGCCGTGCTTGCGGCGCACGAACATGTCGACCATGCCCGATCCCAGCGGGCCGGGGCGATACAGCGCGAGCACCGCGATCACGTCCTCGAAGGTGTCCGGGCGCAGCCGGATCAGCAGTTCGCGCATGCCGCTCGATTCGAGCTGGAACACGCCCTGCGTCTCGCCGCGCGCCATCAGCGCGTAGGTCTCCTTGTCGTCGAGCGGCAGCTTGCCGAGGTCGACGTCGACGCCGTGCACCTCCTTCACCAGGCGCGCACCCTCCTGCAGGATGGTCAGCGTCTTGAGGCCGAGGAAGTCCATCTTCAGCAGGCCGACCTCCTCGAGCTCGGTCATCTGCCACTGCGTGATCACGTCCTCGCCGTTCTTGGCGAGCGGCACGTACTCCTTGAGCGGCTTGTCGGCGATCACCACGCCGGCCGCGTGGATCGAGGAGTGGCGCGCCAGGCCCTCGAGCTTGAGCGACAGCTCGAACAGGCGCTTGTGCTGCGGGCTGCTGTCGCGGATCTGCTGCAGTTCGGTGTCGGTCTGCAGCGCCGCCTCGAGCGACGCGCCCGGACCTTGCGGCACCTTCTTGCAGATCGTGTCGATGTCGCCGACGGGGAACTCGAGCACGCGGCCGACGTCGCGCAGCACGCCGCGGCTGGCCATCGTGCCGAAGGTGATGATCTGGCAGACGGAGTCGTCGCCGTACTTCTGCCGCACGTACTCGATCACCTCTTCGCGGCGGTTGCCGCAGAAGTCGATGTCGATGTCGGGCATCGAGATGCGCGACGGGTTGAGGAAACGCTCGAACAGCAGCGCGTAGTCGAGCGGGCAGACGTCGGTGATGCGCAGGCAGTAGGAGACGATCGAGCCTGCGGCCGAGCCGCGCCCCGGGCCGACGGGGATGCCGAGCGAGCGCGCCTTGTCGATGAAGTCCTGCGTGATCAGGAAGTAGCTCACGAAGCCGAGCTTCTTGATCACGCCCATCTCGTAGTCGAGACGGTCCTGCACCTGCTGGGTGATCTCGCCGTAGCGGCGCCTGGCACCCTCGAAGCACAAGCGCTCGAAGTAGGCGTCGGGCGTGCTGCCGTCGGGCGGCTGGAACACCGGCACGTGGTAGACGCCGAACTCCATGTCGACGTTGCAGCGCTCGGCGATGGCGACGCTGTTGGCGAGCGCCTCGGGCCAGTTCGCGAACGCCGCCGCCATCTGCTCGCGCGTCTTCAAGAACAGCTCGCGCGAGCTCATCCGGAAGCGCTGCGGGTCGGTGACCGGCTTGCCGCTGCGGATGCAGAGCATGATGTCCTGCGCCAGCCAGTCCTCCGGCTTGATGTAGTGCACGTCGTTGGTGGCGACGCAGCCGATGCCGAGTTCGGCCCCGAGCCGGCGCAGGGTCTCGCTGACCCGGTGCTGGGCCTCGTAGCCGGTCTCGGCGACCTCGAAGAAGAAGTTCTCGGGGCCGAACAGGTCGCGCAGCTGTACCGCCGTGCGCCGGGCGCCGTCGATGTCGCCCTGCTGGATCGAACTCGCGATCTGCGAGCTGATCGTGCCGGACAGGGCGATGATGCCTTCCTTGTGCTGGGCCAGCAGCTCGCGGTCGACGCGCGGCCGGTAGCTGAAGCCCTCGAGCCAGGCGCGCCCCGACAGCTGGCGCAGGTTGGCGAGGCCGACGTCGTTCTCGGCGAGCAGCGTCAGGTCGTGGGTGGGGTTGTCGGCACCCGCGGTTTCGCGGCAGGTGCGCGCCGCCACGTAGGTGGTCTGGCCGACGATCGGCTTGATGCCGTGCTTGCGGCAGGCCTTGAGGAACTCGACCGCGCCGAACAGGTTGCCGTTGTCGGTCAGCGCGAGCGCCGTCTGCCCGTCGGCGGCCGCCGCGGCCACCAACTGCCCGACCTTGGCCGGCGCCGCGAGCAGGCTGTAGTGCGATCGCACGTGCAGGTGGACGAAAGGCGGCGCGTCGGTCATCGCTGCCCGTCAAGCTACGCGCGTGGCCCGCACGGGCCAGCAGGAACTCGTCCGCCTGTCCGGTGCCGGGATCGGCCTACTGGCCGGCGGCCTGGGCGGGCGGCGTCGCCGACGAATCCGCGTCGGCCCCGAGCATGCCGACCTTGCGGCCGGCCTCGGCGAAGCGCTGCAGCACCTCGTCGATCTGCGCGTCCGTGTGGCTGGCGATGAACGAGGTGCGGATCAGGTCCTGCCCGACCGGCACGGCAGGCTGCGTCACCGCGTTGGTGAACAGGCCGCATTCGAACAGGGCGCGCCACAGGTGCAGCATGCGCTCCTGGTGGCCGACGATCACCGGCACGATCGGGCTGGCCAGTGTGCCGGCCGTCTGGAAACCCATCTCACGCAGGCCGGTGCGCACGCGGTGCGCGATCTGCAGTACGCGTCGGCGCATATCGGGGCGGGCTTCGATCAGGTCGAGCGCCGCCAGCGCCGCCGCCGCCGAGGGGGGCGCGATCGCCGCCGAGAAGATCAGCGGGCGCGCCTGGTGCTTCATGAACTCGATCACGCGCTTGGGGCCGGCGATGAAGCCGCCCAGGCTGGCGAAGCTCTTGCTGAAGGTGCCCATCACCAGGTCCGCCTCGATGCCGCAGTGCTCGGCGGCGCCGCGGCCGTGGTGGCCGAGCACGCCCATCGAGTGGGCTTCGTCGACCATCAGGCGGGCTCCGTACCGGTCGGCGAGCTCGCGGATCTGCTGCAGGGGGGCGAGGTCGCCCATCATCGAGAACAGGCCGTCGACGATGATCAGCTTGCCGCCGCGGTTGTTGGCGCGCTGCAGCTGGGACTCGAGGTCCACCATGTCGTTGTGGCGGAACTTGCGCACCTCGGCGAACGACAACCGGCAGCCGTCGATGATCGAGGCGTGGTTCTCACGGTCGCAGAAGATCAGGTCGTCCTTGCCGCAGATCGCGGAGATCGCCCCGAGGTTGGTCTGGAAGCCCGTCGAGAAGCACAGCGTGGCCTCCATGCCCATGAAGGCCGCCAGCCGCCGTTCGAGTTCTTCGTGAAGCTCGAGTGTGCCGTTGAGGAATCGCGACCCCGAGCAGGAGGTGCCGTAGCGGCGCACGGCGTCGATCGCCGCCTGGCGCACGTGTTCGTGGTGGGTGAGGCCGAGGTAGTTGTTGCTACCGATCATGATCAGGCGGCGACCGCCGATCTCGACCTCCGTCCCCTCACTCCCGGCCAGGGGGATGAAATACGCATACAACCCAGCAGCATGCAGCTCTTGGGCGCGCGTGAAACCATCGCATTTCTGGAAGATATCCAAGGTCCGCGCGGGGGATGGTAGATTCGGGACGCGGCGGTGACAAAGCCTTTGTGGCCCAGGAAGCGTCTAGAATTCTTGCCTCTCGCCACCAACTCTACCCTCCTGCTGACCGGCGCCACCGGTTTCCTCGGCGGCGCCCTTGCCAAGGCCCTCCTGGATTCGGGATTTGCGCCCGCCCGCCTCAGGCTGCTGGTCCGGGACCCTGCCCGGGCCGAGCGCATGGGGTTGCCCGGTGAGGCGTTGTGTCGCGGCGACCTGGGCGATCCGGACGGCGCCGCGTCGCTCGCCCGGGCGGTCGAGGGCGTGGACGTGGCCGTGCACCTGGCCGGCTCGCTGAAGGCGTTCGGTAGCCAGGGCTACGAGGCGGTCAACGTCGACGGCACACGGCGCCTGTATGCGGCGATGCGGGACGTGGCGCCGCATGCGTTCGTCGTGCACGTCTCGTCGCTGGCCGCCGCCGGACCGAGCGTCGACGGGGGCGGTTCGGCGGCGAGCCCCGACCGCTGCCGCCCGATCTCCGCCTACGGTTCGAGCAAGCTGCGCGGCGAGATGGAACTGCTGCGCGCGGGGCTGGCCCATACGATCCTGCGCCCGCCCGTGGTCTACGGACCCGGCGACGGCGCCACGAGGCTGCTGTTCCAGCAGGCGACGGCGCCGCTGGTGGTCGTGCCGCGCCGCGCCGCGCCGATCTCGGTGATCCACGCGGACGACGTCGTCGCCGCGCTGCTGGCGGCGATCGAACGCCGCGTCGCCGGCGCGGTGCTGCCGCTCGACGGCCCCGAACGCACCGACACCCACGCCTTCTCGCGCGCGATCGCCGAGGCCTGCGGTCGCCGCGCCCGCCTGGTCCCGGTGCCGATCGCCCTGGCCGCGTGCGCGGCGGTCGCCAGCGATCTGGTGGCGCGGTTGCGGCGCCGACCGAGCTACTTCAACCGCGACAAGGTGCGGGAGATCGGCGCGCCGGGCTGGGTCGCCGACGGCGAACCGGTGCGCGCGGCGCTGGGGTTCGCGCCGCGCATCGGTCTGTCCGAGGGCCTCGCGGCGGTGGCGCGCGCCGAGGGCTTCGCCCGCAGGGTCACTTCAGCAACTGCATGAGCAGCGCCTTCTGCACGTGGGTGCGGTTGGCGGCCTGCTCGTAGATGACCGACCGCGGTCCGTCGAGCACACCGTCGGTGGCGGCGACGTTGCGGCGAACCGGCAGCGGGTGCATCAACAGGGCGTCCTTGGTCTTGGCCATCAGCGCCTCGTCGACCTTCCAGTCCTGCAACGAGCGCTTGACCATGGCCTCGCGTTCGTCGTCGTCCCAGTGCTTGATGCAGCCCCACGAACGCGCGTAGAGCACCTCGGCGCCGCGCGCGGCGGTGTCCTTGTCGTTGACGACCTGCAGCGCGCCGCCGTTGTCGCGCGCCAGCGTCTTGCTGCGCTCGAGCACCTCGGCGTCGACCTCGAAGCCCAGCGGGTGGGCGAGGGTCACGTCCATGCCCATCATCGCCGCCACCTCGAGGATCGAGTGCGTCGGCCCCAGGGACTTGGGCTCGGGGTGGTTGCACCACAGCAGCGTCAGCTTGCGGCCCTTGAGCGACACCAGGTTCTCGCGCATCGTCAGCGCGTCGGCGAGCGCCTGGCACGGGTGGCCCATGTTGGTCTCGAGGTTGATCACCGGCACCGAGGCGTAGCGCGCGTAGCTGCGCAGCAGCAGCTCCTGGCGGTCGAACTCCCAGGTGCCGACCCGCGCCGCAGCGCGCACGCCGAGCGCGTCGACGTAGCGCGACAGGGTGCGCGCGGCGTCCATGACGTGCTCCTCGGCGCGCCCGTCCATGACCGCCTGCTCCTGCGGCTCGAGCTCGTAGAGGTCGTTGCTCGACAGGTTGATGCAGTGGCCGCCGAGCTGCACCATCGCGGTCTCGAACGAAACGCGGGTGCGCAGGCTGGGTTGGAAGAACAGCATGCCCAGGCTCTTGCCGCTGAGCACCTGGCCCGGCCGCTTGCCCTTGATGCGGGCCGCCAGCTCGAGCAGGTCGTCGAGTTCACGGCGGCTGAGATCGGCTGTCGAAAGGAAGTCGCGCTTGCTCACAGTTCCCGGTATCGGTGGAGGGAGCGACGATAGATGAGCCCCATGCCGCCCACAAGCGAAGAAGACGCGCGTTGGATGACGCGCTGCCTGCAACTCGCCGACGAGGCCGCCGCCGCCGACGAGGTGCCGGTCGGCGCGGTGGTGGTGCTCGACGGTGCGGCGATCGGCGAGGGGCGCAACCGCGTCGAGGAGCGGCGCTCGCCGCTGGCCCACGCCGAGATGGAGGCGCTGCAGCAGGCGCTCGCGACGGTGGGGGAGAAGCGGCTGCCCGAGGCCGTGCTCTACTGCACCCTCGAACCGTGCTTCCTGTGCGCGGGCGCGATCCTGCACACGCGCGTGCGGCGGGTGGTGTTCGCGGCGCGCGACCCCAAGTTCGGGGCGGTGCGTTCGCTCGGCACGGTGCTCGAGGACCCGCGCCTGAACCACCGCTGCGAGGTCCACGAAGGGCTCGAGCAGGCGGCCAGCGCCGAGCGGCTGCGGGCCTTCTTCCGGGGCAAGCGCGGTGGCAACGGGCCGGTCGTCGGCTGACCCGCGGACCGCTTCGGCCGTCCCGTTTGCCCGTTGAAATGCACCGGGTGCTTCGGCACGATGCCTCGCCTCATTTGCCGGCCACGCTCCCCAGCGCGGCCAGAGATCCTCGCGGAGAGGTGTCAGAGTGGCCGAATGAGCTGGTTTCGAAAACCAGTGTGCACGCGAGTGTACCGGGGGTTCGAATCCCCCCCTCTCCGCCATTTTTCTCCCCGTCTCGGTCAGCGTGAGCCCGTTCGCGACCTTCCTCGCCAGCGTGCACGCCGCGGCGCCGGTGCCGCGGGGCGCCGCCCTGCGCGGCGCCTGGCACGCCCTGCGCGGCGAGTGGGACGCGGCGCACGACGCGGTGCAGGACGACAGCCCCGAGTGTGCCTGGGTGCACGCGGCGCTGCACCACGAGGAGGGGGACCTGGCCAACGCCGATTACTGGTATCGCCGGGCCGGGCGGCAGCGACCGGCGGCAGCGGGGCGCCAGGAATACGAAGCGATGGCGCGGCAGCTGCTCGACGGCTAACGCAGCTGCTGCCAGAGGAACGTGTAGGCGAGCGCCGCCATGAACGCGGCCTGCTTGTTGTCCGCGGCGCCGCCGTGGCCGCCCTCGATGTTCTCGTAATAGAGCGCGTCGTGGCCCTGCTCCACGAGCCTCGCCATGAACTTGCGCGCGTGGCCAGGGTGCACGCGATCGTCGCGCGTCGAGGTGGTCAGCAGCACCTTGGGGTAGGCGGCCTTGGGGTCGAGGTTGTGGTAGGGCGAGTAGCGCCGCAGCCAGACCGCTTCTTCGGGCACGTCGGGGTCGCCGTATTCGCCCATCCACGACGCGCCGGCGAGCAGCTTGTGGTAACGCAGCATGTCGAGCAGCGGCACCTGGATGACGACGGCGCCGAACAGCTGCGGGTACATCGTCAGCATGTTGCCCATCAACAGGCCGCCGTTGCTGCCGCCCTGGATGCCGAGGTGCGCCTTGCTGGTGAGCTTCTGCGCGACGAGGTCCTCGGCGACCGCGGCGAAGTCCTCGTAGGCCTTGTTGCGGTTCTGCTTGAGCGCGGCCTGGTGCCACTTCGGGCCGAACTCGCCGCCGCCGCGGATGTTGGCGATCGCGTAGACGCCGCCCTTCGTCAGCCAGCACGCGCCGGCCGTGGCGCTGTAGCCCGGCGTCATCGACACCTCGAAGCCGCCGTAGCCGTAGAGCAGCGTCGGGTTGCTGCCGTCGCGCGCGATGTCCTTGCCGTGCACGACGAAGTAGGGCACGCGCGTGCCGTCCTTCGACTTCGCCTCGCGCTGCTCGACCATCAACCCGTCGGCGTCGAAGAACGCGGGCAGGCTCTTGAGCTGCCGCGCGGGGCCGCCGCCGATGGTGCCGAGCCACAGGCTCGTCGGCGTCAGGTAGTCGGTGATCGTCAGCCAGTAGTCGTCGCCTTCCTCGTCGTCGACGGCCGACGCGCTGATCGTGCCGAACTCGGGCAGGCCCGGCAGCGTGTCGCGCCGCCAGCCGCCGTCCTCGTGGGTGAGCACGAAGATGCGGTTCTTCACGTTGTCGAGCACGTTGACGAGGATGTGGTTCTTCGTCGGCGAGAACCCGGCCAGCGAGGTGCGGTCGGTCGGTGCGAACAGCACGTCGAAGGTGCGCGTCCCGGCGAGGAAGGCGTCGAGCTTGCACGCCAGCAGCGAACCCGCCGGGTGCGTGGTGCCCGCGACCTGCCAGTCGTCGCGCAGCTCGAGCAGCAGCCAATCGTGGTAGACGTTGGCGTTGGCGCTGTCGGGTTTGTCGATGCGCACCTTCCTGCCGTCCTGCAGCAAGAACATCTCGTTGGTGAAGAACGTCGTCGCGCGATAGACGAAGTCGCGTTCCCAGCCCTTGGTCTGGTCGCGCATCGCCGTGAGGTAGACGTCCTGCGCGCTGCCTTCGGCGACGGTCTCGGCCGAACTCAGCGGCGTGCCGCGGCGCCACAGTCTGGCGATGCGCGGGTAGCCCGACTCGGTCATCGAGCCGGGCCCGAAGTCGGTGGCCACGTAGATCGAGTCCCGGTCGCGCCACGACGTCATCGACTTGGCTTCGGGCAGCACGAAGCCGTCCTCGACGAAGCGTTTGGTGGTGACGTCGAACTCGCGCACCACGGCTGCGTCGGCGCCGCCGCGCGACAGCGACAACAGGCACCGCGTGCGGTCGGGCATCAGGAACGAAGCGCCCTTCCAGACCCAGTTCTCGCCCTCCTCCTTGCCGAGCGCGTCGAGGTCGAGCACGACCTCCCACTGCGGCTCGTCCTTCTCGTATTCGGCGAGCGTCGTGCGCCGCCACAGCCCGCGCGGGTTCTTGGCGTCCTGCCAGAAGTTCCAGTAGTGGGCGCCGCGCCGCGCGACGTAGGGGATGCGCGCGGTCGAGTCGAGGATCGACAGGATCTTGCCCTGCAGCTCGCGGAAGGTGTCGTTCTCGGCGAGGGCGGAGACGCTGGCGGCGTTGCGGGCGCGCACCCACGCGAGGGCCTTGTCGCCGGTGACGTCTTCGAGCCAGAGATTGGGATCGGCCTCGGCCTTCTCCTGCGGGGGCATGGGCAGATCTTGGGCCGTGAGCGGAGGCGGCGCAACGGCGAGCACGATCGGGAGCGTGAAGAGCAGGGCTGAGCGAGTCATGGGCGAGGGATCCAGGGCCAGTGGCGACAGGCGTTCTCATACCGGAATGGCGCCGGGCCGCGAGTATCGTCGTGTCGATGCGCTCGCCCTCACCCGCCCTCGCCGTCGCGCTGATCCTCGCCGCCTGCTCGTCGGGGCTGCCGCCGGACCCGGTCCTGCCGCACGACACGTTCACCATGCGCTCCGAGTCGCTCGACGAGCAGCGCCGCATCAACGTCTACCTGCCGCCGGGCTACCTCGACAGCACGGCCACGTTCCCGGTGCTCTACATGCCCGACGGCGGCGTCGCCGAGGACTTCCCGCACATCACCAACACCGTCGACGCGTTGATCAAGGAAGGCGCGATCGCGCCGTGCCTCGTGGTCGGCATCGAGAACACGCAGCGGCGCCGCGACCTGACGGGGCCGACCGAGGTCGCCAAGGACCGCGAGGTCGCGCCCGTGGTCGGCGGTTCGGCGGCGTTCCGCGAGTTCGTGCTCCGCGAACTGGTGCCCGAGATCGAGCTGCGTTACCGCTGCACGGAGCGGCGCGCGCTCGTCGGCGAGTCGCTCGCGGGCCTGTTCGTGATCGAGACGTTCCTGCTGTCGCCGAGCTCGTTCGAGCGCTGCATCGCGATGAGTCCGAGCCTGTGGTGGAACGACCACGACCTGGTGCGCCGCGCGCCATCGCTCGTGAACGCCAAGGTCGAGCGGCCGCGGCGGCTGTGGTTCACGACCGCCAACGAGACCGACATCGCGCCGTACTGCGACCAGCTCGCCGCGGTGCTGCAGGAGCAGCAGCCGCACGACCTGAAGTGGACCTACGCGCCGCGCAAGGACCTCGAGCACCACACGATCTTCCGCGGCACCAAGGAGGCGGCGTTCCGGGCGGCGCTGTGGCAGCCCTAGGGAGCGAGGGGCGACTCGGCGTGCACGTAGATGCGCCTCAGCTGCGAGCCGTGCGACTGGGTTCCTCGCCCTTGGCCTTCCTCTGCGTCGGGCTTCCTCGCCCTCGGCGTTCCGGTTCGACAGCTGCTGGCGCTAGTTAGATGCCCCGATCATGCCACATCTTGAAGGTGTCGACCCACATGCGGGTCCGCTGATTCACGAGTCCAGCCCGAAGCTGAGCCTCGCCGAGTCTCACTAGCGCGCCCTCGATCGGGCGGCGGGCTTCCCGCCCGCCATCGACACCAGCTTGATCCGCGATCGAACCAGCACCGCCCCACAACTCATTGGATGCGAGGAGAGCATCGAGCTCCTCTCCTGTGCCTTCGAGAACTCTGCTGACTATGTCCGCGCCGAACGAATCCTCGGTTGCCTCGAGGGCCTCCAGCAAGTCGCGCAGCAGCGCGCGGATCTCCGAGTCCTGGTGCATCTAATGTGGAGTTCGATGGGGGGTGGCCAAGTGCGGAGAATCTACCCGCTCATGCCCAGGCAGATCGGGTCGGTCGGTTACGGGCGAAGCTGGCCAACTAGTATCGCCCCTACCGATGGCGCCGTTCTCGACCAGACTTCCGATCGCTGCAGTCACGGTGGCCCTGCTGAGCGTCGACCTGCTGAGTGTCGAGTTGTCAGCGCAATCGCCGGAAGCGCCGCCCCCGCAGTCGCCCGCGGCGAAGCCTGCCACCGCCTCGCAGGCGACTGCTGCCCGCTTCGAGTTTCCGACCGACGACTACCAGCGTGGTCTGCGTGGCCGCGGCAACTTCGGCGTCCTGATCACCGCGAAGGGCTCACCGTTCGCCGGTTCGTACCACCTGGCCGAGGACGTGTGGTTGCCAGCTGGCACGAAGGTGCGCAGCATCGGCAACGGCGTCGTGCGCTACTCGGACTTCAGCCCGAGCTGGAAGGACGATGCCGGCGTCGTGCATTGGAATCTCGGCAACGTCATCGTCGTCGAACATGCGCTCGATCCGCCCGTGGCAGGCCTGACCCACGTGTGTTCGTTCTACGTCCATCTCGGCGCGGATCGTCGAGTCGCCCTCGGTGACACCGTGCAGAAGGGCCAGGTGCTCGGCTGCATCGGCAAGGATCGCAGCGAGGAGAACGGGCTCTACCCGGCGCACCTGCACTTCGGTCTGCATCGCGGTCCCTACCATCAGATCCCACCGTCGTGGCGACGCGAGGTGGAGACGATGGCGCGCACGGTCGGCATCGTCGGCGACCGTGCGCCCGTGCGCGGCGAGGTCGAGTTCGTGCGGCAGTCACCGAGCAGCGTGCTCGTTCGCAGCAAGGGCGATGGCGCGACGGTGCTGCTGTCGCTGTTGGTCGGTAGCACGGCACCCGAGCATCCGCCTGCGGACATCATGGCCTGGTGCAGTGGCTACGGCGATCGGCAGACCGTCGATGAGTGGCTGCGACCCTCGAAGTGGATCGCGGCGCGCATCGAGGCGGAATCCGCCTCGAGCCCTGCTTCGGCACGCGCACCGAAGTGATCGCGCCGCGCCGCGGCGCCAGGATTCTGCAGTTGCTGCCGCCGTATTGGTGCCTGCCCCGTCGGCGGGCGAGTAGGCTGGCCCGGACCGCCGCTCCGCGTTCCTGACGGAGCGACCAAACGTCGAGGAGCCAGCCATGCAAGCCTTCCTGCGTCGGGTCGATCCAGTCCTCCACCAGATCTCCGTCGTCGGCCTCGCCGCGACGTTCGCCGGGGCCGCCGGCGCGCAAAGTCTGGTGACGTTCACCGCCTATCCCGCCGACGCGACCAGCGGCAGCGTCGGCAACAACGCGCCCTTGGGGCGGAACGCGAACGGCGGCACGGACGAAGCGAGATCGCAGATCTTGATCCCGGCGCAGTTCCTGCCGCCGGCGGGTGGCACGGTGATCGGCATCGAGATGGCCAACCTGTTCGCGGCCAACACGCTCAACTACACGTCGCTCGAGATCCGCGCCGCGAACCTGTCGAACACGGGGCCGAACCCGGTGTTGAACCCGACCTTCGCGACGAACCTCGGCGCCGCCCCGACGACGGTGTTCAGCGTCACCAACACGTCGATCACCTGGCCGGCCCGCACCTGGACCCGGATCACGTTCCAGACGCCGTTCGTGTATCTCGGCGGCGATCACCTCGTGCTCGACTTCCAGAAGGCGGTCGCCCTGGGCGCCTCCGGCGGTGTCGCCCACGTCAACGACTATCCGGCACGCTGGGTGAACGGCGCCTATGACCTGCCGATCATGATGGTGAGTTACGGCGGCGTCGGGTCGAACGCGCATCTGGGCACGGTCAACACGTCCACCGGCGCGCGCATGCCGCCGCGCGTGCGCGTGGTGTTCCAGGGCGCGCCGATCCTGTGTCCGGCGAGCCTGTCCGTGCCGACCATGTCGGTCTCCGACAGCGTCGTGATCGGCGGGACCTTCGCGATCGAGACGCAGGCTGAGGTGGGCTCGGTCGGCGTGCAGCTGGTCGAACTCCTCGCGCCCGCGCTCGTGTCGCGGCCGTCGTCGATGATCCTGCCCGGCGTCTGCGGCGAGGGCTGGGTCACGCCGGGGTCGCCGACGCTGTTCACGCTGGGCCTCGCGATCTTCGGCACCACCTCGCACAGCGCGGCGCTGACGATCCCGGCGAGCCCGGCCTTCCAGGGCATGCGGCTCGGGTTCCAGTCGGTGTTGTTGAGCGCGCCGACGATGGTGCCGATCTGGTCGAACGCGACCGACGCGACCGTGATGTGAGGGCGGGCGTTCGCGCCACCAGCCCCTTGCTTCGTCGGCGCGACGCGGTACCCAGGCTCTCCCATGGCTGCCAAGTCGCGCTCGCTCGTCCTGACGTCGCTGCTCCTGATCGCTGCGTGCGGCTCGGCGCCCGCGCCCGGTGCGCCGATCAACCTCTTCAACGGCCACGACCTCACCGGCTGGCACCTCGACATTCCCGCCGCTGACGGCGGCAAGCAGGTCGAGCCGTCGTTCGTCGTCGAGAACGGGCTGCTGATCTCGTGCGGCACGCCCGAGGGGCACCTGATCACGGACGCCTCGTATCGCGACTACCGGCTGACCGTCGAGTGGCGCTGGCCCGGCGAGCCCGGCAACTGCGGCGTGCTGGTGCACTGCTCGACGCCGCGGCGCCTCTACAAGGAGTACCCGCAGTCGATCGAGTGTCAGATGCTCGCCGACAATGCGGGCGACTTCTGGTGCATCGGCGAGGACATCACCGTGCCCGACATGGAGGCGCGGCGCGGCCCGAAGGACAAGTGGGGCGTCGACGAGGGCAAGAAGCGCCGCATCCTCAACCTGACCGACGGCAGCGAGAAGCCGGTCGGTGAGTGGAACGAGATGGTGATCGAGTGCAAGGGGCGGCAGATCACGATCTGGGTCAACGGCGAGCTTGTGAACGTGGGCACCGACTGCACGGCGGACCGCGGGCGGATCGCGATCCAAGCCGAGGGCGCGCGCTGCGAACTGCGCAAGCTCGAGCTGGTGCAGCTGGCGGGGATGCAGTAGCGGACTGTCGCGCGGGCCCGATGGCCCTATCCTGGCCGGCCATGCGTACGCCCGCCTTCGTCCTCGCGCTCGGCCTCGCCGCCGCGTTCTCGCCCTTGTCTGCACAGGGCACCCCGCCTGCCCAGGAGTCGACAACCGCACCCCAGAAGCCCGAACCGCTCGCGTTCGCGTGGCCCGTGCCGTGTTCGGTCGTGATCACCAAGGACGGCGCGAAGGCGCGCGGCAGCGCCAAGCTGCGTTACCGGCTCGATCTCAGCAAGGGTGAGAACGGCGAGCTGCGCGCGCGGCAGCACGACTTCTCGTTCCTCGAGGTCAACGGCATGGACGCGACGACCGAGGCGATGCAGAAGGCCCTCGCGCCGGCGCTCGCGCTGACGCAGGCAGTGCCCGACATCGTGGTCGACGCGCAGGGCAGGTTCCTGCGCATCGACGGGCTCGACGAGATGATCGGGCGCGTCACCACGCACCTGGCGACCACCAAGGGAATGTCCGACGCGGAGCGCGCGCGGCTCGAGGCGTCGATGCGGGCGCCGGCGGCGCGCGCGACGCTCGAGCAGGCGTGCGGTACCGACTGGCAGCTGTGGGTGGGCAGCTGGATCGGTTGTGATCTCGCGTCCGGCACCGAGGCCACGTCGGAGGGCACCACGACGATCCTGGCGGCGGAGGTCACCGGCAAGGTGGTGATGCGCAACCACGGGGACGTGCCCGAACACCCCGGGCACGTGCGTCTGTCGGTGACGAAGCTCGTCGAGGGCGAGGCCGCGACCGCGCAGCTCGTGAAGCTGCTCAACGGGTTTAAGGGGGAAGGCGGCAAGGCGCCGCTCGATCCCGAACTGCTCGAGGACGTGCGCGCCGAGCTGGTCGGCGAGGTGATCGTCGAACGCGCGACGCTGCGGCCGCTGCGCGCCACCCGCACCAAGGCCATCAAGATCAAGGTGCGCGGCGAGAAGGTCCGCGAGGAGAACGAACGCGCGACGTTCGAGTTCGACTGGACCGTGAAGGAGCGCTGAGCGCGCCATCCTCAGCCGCGCCGTCGAACGCTTCGGCGCGGAGGAAAGTCGGCGCGGAGGAAAGAGCCGAACGGCCCGCGAAGGTGGAACCCACCAGGCACCCCGGGCACAAGAAGCTGCACGCTTATGGCTGCTTCCTTCCGGACCTGACCAGGTTCACGCCGCCCCCTTGCTCGGGACCCGGCGGGCCCCACCTTCGCGAGCCGTTCGCTCAGAACAGTTCACAGAAATGGCGGAGAGGGGGGGATTCGAACCCCCGGCAACCTTTTGGGCTGCACTCGCTTTCCAAGCGAGCTCCTTAAGCCGCTCGGTCACCTCTCCGCACACCGTTTGCTCGTCACGGGCCCGAGGGCCTGCGGCGCCTGGACGGCGATTGGGGACGAACCTTGTAGCCTTGGCCCGCGGCTGGCGCAACGACCTGTTGGCCCGAGTGGGCGGTCTCTTCTGCCGCCGCAGCCAGGTCGCCGCCTCGCACCCTTCCGCTGGGCCCCGCGATACGCGATGCTGCGGCGATGGCAGGTGGCCCTGGCAAGGACGGATCGGACGCCCCTTATCTCGTCGTCGCGCGGCGGTTCCGCCCGCAGACCTTCGGCGAGATGGTCGGTCAGGACGAGGTGCTGCAGTCGCTGCGCGTGGCCCTGGCCCAGCAGCGCATCCCGCACGCGTTCCTGTTCTCGGGCAGCCGCGGCGTCGGCAAGACCACCTCGGCCCGCATCCTGGCGCGGTGCCTGAACTGCGAGCAGGGGCCGACGCCGACGCCGTGCGGCGAGTGTGAGCTGTGCCGGTCGATCCTCGACGGCAGCAACCCCGACATCGTCGAGATCGACGCGGCCTCGCACAACGGCGTCGACGACGTGCGTGCGCTGCGCGAGCACTCGGCGTTCGCGTCGATGCGGTCGCGCTACAAGGTGTTCATCCTCGACGAGGTGCACATGCTGTCGAAGGGCGCGTTCAACGCGCTGCTCAAGACGCTCGAGGAGCCGCCGCCCGGGGTCGTGTTCGTGCTCGCCACGACCGAGCTGCACAAGGTGCCCGACACGATCCGGTCGCGCTGCCAGGTGCTGCTGTTCCGGCGCGTCGGCGAGAACGACCTGCAGCGCCGGCTGCACATGATCGCCGAGAAGGAGGGCGTGACCCTGCCCGACGACGTGCTCGCCGAGATCGCCGGCTCGGTGCGCGGCGGCGTGCGCGACGCCGAGACCGCGCTCGAACGCATCCTGCCGCTGGCCCGCGACCTCGGCGACAAGTTCGACCTGGCCGCGTACCGCTCGCTGGTGTCGCGCGTCGGCGTCGAGGCGACCGTCGCGGTCGCTGGCGCGTTGCTCACCGGCGACGTCGGCGCGGGCCTGCGTTTCGCGCGCGAACTGCAGCAGCAGGGCATCGACGAACGTGAGGCGCTGGGCGAGCTCGTCGAGACGCTGCGCGCGGTGATGCTGCTCAAGGTCGACGGGGCCGAGACGACGCTCGTGCCGACGACCGGCGCGATCCGCGAGCAGCTCGTGGCGATGGCCGAGAAGGCCGAGCTGCACCAGCTCGACGCGATGATCTCGGCCGGCATCCTCGGCCGCGAACGCCTGCGGCGCCTCGAGGACCGCGGCGTCGTGCTCGAGATCGCGCTCGTGCGCATGGCGCAGGCCGGTGCGCTGCCGAGCCTCGCCGACCTCGTCGCCGAAGCGCGCGCCACGCCTGCCGGTGCCCCGGTCGCCGCGCGTGCGCCGGCCGCGGCCGGCCGGCCGCAGGCCGCGCGACTGGCGGCGCCGGGCGCGAGTGCTCCGCAGTTCGGCAGGGGCGGCGGCAGCGCGCCGCTGGCGGCCGGCGCCGCGGTGCCGGCCACGGCCGACCTGCGCACCAGGCTGCTCGCGCACTATCACGGCAATCCGCTGATGCACACCACGCTCGAGCACTGCCGCATCGACGGCCCGGGCGCCGGTGACGTCGTCAAGGTCGTGGTGCTCGCCGAACGCAAGATGTTCCGCGACCGCCTGCAGGCCGTGCCCGTGCAGCAGGAGGTGACCAAGGTGCTGCGCGACCTCGCCGGTCGCGACGTGCGCGTCGAGTTCGACTTCGGCGCCGACGGGGACGCCGGCGGCGGCGCGAGTCCCGCGCCGCGCGTATTGGCCAAGGACGCCGAGCCCGGGCCGACCACGAAACGCGTGCTCGAGAAGTTCCGCGGCCGCGTGGTGCAGGTGAACCCCGACGACCGCGTGGTGCGGCCGCCGACCGGGAGCGAGGCCGCGGACGCGCCCGTCGACGACGTGCCGCCGACTCCCGACGACTAGCAACACGACGACTGAGAACGCGCCGTGCGCGTGTGCTCAGCGGGTCGCTTCGACCCAGCGCAGCAGCTCGCTCGCCGCGGGCCGATCGGCGACGTTCTCGACGTTCTCGGCGACGTAGGCGCGCCGCACGATGCCGTCGCGGTCGAGCACGATGCTGGCCGGTCGCGCCAGGTTGCCCTGCAGACCGAGCGCGGTCGCGAGCGCGAGGTCGGGGTCGTAGACGAGGTGGTAGGGCGGCGCGTTGTCGCCGAACTCGCTCGCGCAGGCCGCCGCGAACGCCTGCATCCGGCTCTTGCTGCCGGGGAACATCACCACGACCTCGCAGTCGAGTTCGCGCCAGCGCGCCGCGAGCGGCGCGAGCTCGGCGGTCTGCGCGAAGCAGTAGACGCACACCTGGCTGGTGAAGCCGCGCAGCATCACGAACAGCACGCGCTTGCCGCGCAGCGTCTGCAGGTCGAGGGTGCCGCCGTCACCGGTCGGGAACGTGCTCTTCGGCAGCGGCTTGCCGATCAGGCCGGCCGCCAGATCGGCGTCGCCCTCACCGAGGCGCTGGCGATCGAGGCCGCCGCCGTAGCGCGACCCCGCCTGGCTCTGGCGCGGCAGCCAGCCGTCGCGGTAGTAGCGGCGGAACAACGCCAGCTCGGCGCGTTCGCGCACCGTCCAGTGGCCGGGATCGGTGGGGGCCTCGAGGCGCGCGGGCGGCGCGGTGATGGGGGGCGGCGGCGCGGACGGGGCGGCGACGGGCTGCGGCTGCACCTCGCGCGGGGCCCGCAGCTCGTCGAGCCAGCGTTCGGCGACGGTCATCGGCGGCTCCTGTTCGACGATGCGCGCGTCGCTCCAGATGCGGTCCCAGGGCGAGCGGGGCGCCGGCATCACGGTCAGCGGCTGAATCCCGTCCGGGGCGCGCACCGACCACGTGCCCGCCGGTCGCCCGGCGGTCAGCGGGCCGCGCGCGAGCACTTCGCCGGCCGCGGCGCACGCCACCAGTTCGCCGGTCGGATCACCGGCCGCGAACACCACGGCCGCGCGCAGGGCGCCGCTTTCGTGCCGCGTCACCCACAACCCGGTCGGCGCACCCTGCCGCACGAACCCCTCGCGGCGCACGCCGCCGTCGGGCCACAGCTCGAGCACGTGGGAAACGCCGTCCGGCAGCGGGTAGTCGAGTTGCTGCGCGGCGTCGCCGGCGCCGCGGGTCCAGCGGCCCACGGGCACATCGCCGAGATAGCTGCCGCGCGCCGCGACCGCGCCGTCGGCGCCGAACTCGGACCACTGCAGGCAGCGTTTGCCGGCGAGGAAGCAGCCGCGCTGCTGCACGTGCCCGTCGCGCGACCAGAACGTCCATTCGCCGTGTTCGCGGCCGTCCAGGTACTCGCCGCGGCACTGCGGCCCGCCGCCCGGGTACCAGAACTGCCACGGTCCCTGCTGGCGCTCGCCGCGGTACTCGCCGCGCATGCGCAGCGAACCGTCGGGGTGGTAGTGGGTCCACGTGCCGACCCGCTCGTCGCGGTGGTATTCGCCGCGGGCCTCGACCGTGCCGTCCGGATACCAGAAGGTCCACGGTCCCTCCTGCATGCCGCCTTCGAGGCGGCCCTGCTGCGCGAGGGCGCCGTTCGCGTGGCGCGCTTCGCCGGCGGTCGGTCCGCCCGCACAACCGGACACGATCCCGAGCAGCGCGAGCGCCGGCGCCAGGCCGGGTACGACCCGCGGAATCACGCGGGCGCTTCCTGCGCGCGGCACTAGCATGTCCGCGACTTCCATGCTCCGACCTCGCCTCGCGTCGTCCATCCCGTTCGTGCTCATGGGTTCGGCCTGCGTGTTCGAGAGCGAACGCCGGCCGCAGGTCGACGTCAACGTCGCGGCGGCCAGTTCCTACGTGTTCCGCGGCCAGACCTTCAACGAGCGCCCGGTGGCCCAGTTCGACACGCTGCTGCGGTTGCCGACCAAGGACGCCGGCAGCGTCAGCGTGGGCGCGTTCGGCAACCTGGACCTGACCGACGGGGTCGGCGACGCCTGGGCGGACGGGGATCACCGCGGGGAGTTCACGCAGCTGGACACCTTCGTCGGCTACGACCGCAAGCTCGGCGACGTCGAGGTCGGCGCTGGCCTGCGGCACTACAGCTGGCCCAACGGCGAGACGTTCCGGTTCGCGCCGTTCCCGTCCACGACCGAGGCCTTCGCGCGCGTCGGCGGCGAGCTCGCCGGTCTCGGCGTCGCGCTGACGGCGCACTACGACATCGACGAGGTCACCTCGCTCTACCTGCGCGGCGAACTGTCGCGCGTGCTGCCGCTGCGGCCGGGGCTCGACCTCGAGGCGCTGCTGTGGCTCGGCTGGTCCGACGCGGACCACTCGGCGTGGTTGTACCGTACCTCGACCGCGGCGTTCGCCGACCTGGGCGGCAGCCTCGCGCTGCGCCTGCAGCTCGACGACGTCACCACCGCGCGCGTGCAGGTGTCGGGCAGCACGATCGTCGACGACGGGTTGCGCGACTGGTTCGCCGGCAAGATCGACGCCGACGTGCTGTGGTTCACGGTCGGGCTCGGCTGGGCGTTCTGAGCACTGCCTCCGCGCCGCGACTCAGCGATCGGTCGCCGCCAGCCGCCAATCGGTGAACACGGCGACGCCGCGGTCGGCGCGCAGCTGCAGGCGCCCGGGTCGCCACGGCACCTGCCAGTCGGTCGCCGGCTTCACCTCGGCGAGGGCCGCGTCGGGCGCGCCCGGCGGGCCGCAGCTCGCGCGCAGCGCGCCGCCCGACCACCGCACCACGAACTGCAGCGGCTCACCGGTCGGGAACGTGCCCGCGCAGCTGCCGAGCTCCGCGGTGGTCTGCCAGGTCGGGCCGTCGAGCCGTTGCCGCTGCCAGCGCGCGCCGAAGCGATCGCCGCCCAGCGCGCTGATCGACAGCGCCAGGGCGTCGTGGCCGCCGAGCTCGAGGCGCCAACCGACGTCGGCGATCGGCACGTGCGGCTGCTCCACCGAGACGTAGCGGAAGCGCGGCTCGATCTTGCCGCGCAGCACGAAGTCGCCGTCGGGCAGCGTGCGTGTCGCGCCGGTGAAGTCGCGCGGCGTGTTGACCACCACGCCCCGGCCGAACTCGTCCGCGGCCCAGCGCGAGGCCTCGTTCGTCTGCCAGGACGCGATCACGCCGCCGGGGAACAGGTCTTCGTCCGCGCCGGCGGCGAGCGGCGCGCGCGCCGGCGAGGCCAGCGCCGCGATCTTCACCGTGCGCGTCGGCGGCCCGCCGTCGGCAGCCGAGATCACGAAGGTGACGTCGCTGCCGGCGACGCCGAGCGGCAGTTCGAAGTCGCAGCTGGTGGGGGTGATCGCGCGCAGGAGCACCTGCGGTCCGGCGGTCTGGGCGCAGTGCAGGCCTGTCGCGGGGACGGCGCCGGGGAACGACCAGCCGATCGTGGCGGTGGTGCCCTCGACCAGCGTCGCCGGCGCAGCGACGACGATCTCGGCAGCGGTGGGGGGCGCGGCGGGCGCGTCGTGGCGAGGCCAAGCGAACCACACGATCGCGGCGAGGCCCGCAGCGCTGGCCGCGAGCAGCCAGCGCCGGCTCCTGATCGCGCGGCCCGTCGTCGCCTCTGCGGGCGCCGCGGCGGTGAGCGCAGCGCGTAGTTCGGCGTAGGACTGCGGCCGATCGGCCGGGGCCCACGCGAGCATGCGCCAGACCAGCGTCGACAGCGCGACGGGCACACCGGGCAGCGGCGCGCGCGCGGCGGGGTCCCGCAGGTCCGCCTTCTGCATCACCAGGTCGGTCATCGCCGTGCCGCGGAACGGCGCGCGGCCGACGAGCGCGTGGTGCAGGATGCAACCCAGGCCGTAGATGTCGGCGCGGTGGTCGACCTGCTCGGGCGCGTCGAACTGCTCGGGGGCCATCGTCACCGGGGTGCCGACGACGGCGCCGACGGGCGTCAGCATGGTGAGGCCCGCGCCGCGGGCCGCCGGTCGCGCGAGCCCCAGGTCGGCGAGCTTGGGCACGAACGCGAACGCCGCGTCGCCGGCGTCCGCGCGCGGTTGCAGCAGCACGTTCTCGGGCTTGACGTCGCGGTGCACGAAGCCCTGCTGCTGCGCGTGCTCGAGCGCCGCGGCGAGGTCCGACAGCAGCTGCACCGCGTCGCGCAGCGGCAGCGCGCCGTGTCGCGCGAACCACTGCTGCAGGTTGGGGCCGTCGATGAGTTCCATCACCAGGTAACACTCGCCGGCCGCGGTGACGCCGGCGTCGTGGCAGGTGACGATGTGCGGGTGCTGCAGGCCCGCGAGCAGGCGCGCCTCGCGGCCGAAGCGCTCGACGAACGCCGCGGTCTGCAGCTCGGGCGCGAGCACCTTCACGGCCACGGGACGCCGCAGATAGCTCTGCTTGCCGCGGTACACGAAGCCCTGGCCGCCGCGCCCGATCAGGGCCTCGAGGTCCACGCCCGGGATGCTCGGCCAGGTGCTGCGGTCGTCGGCGCGCGGCCCCGGTGGAGTGGGCTGCGTTCCCGCGAGGTCGTGCACGTCGAGCCGCTCGAGGCGCGAGACCTGCTGCAGCAGCCGCAGCCCCGCGGCCAGCAGCCCCGGCCGGTCGGCGGCGCGGCGCTGCAGCTCGGCGACCGGATCGGCCGCGTCGAGGCAGTCGCAGACGAGCTGCTCGAGGTCGTCGTCGTGGTCGTCGCCGTGGCGGTCCATGCCGTGGTGCGTGCCCGGGTCAGAGCGCGATGCCGCGCTTGTCGAGGGCCATCGACAGCTTGACCAGCGCGCGTCGCAGCAGCTGTCGGCAGCTCTCTTCGCTCTTGCCGAGTTCGGCGGCGATCTCGGCGTGCGTCAGGCCGCTGATGCGCGCCATCGTGATGATCTCGCGGTGCTCTTCGCTGAGTTCGTCGAAGGCCTGCTCGAGCTTCTCGGCGCCTTCCCGGCCCATCGCCAGCAGGCTCGGCGTCGTCACCGTCGCGTAGCCCTGTAGCAGCGCCGCGTCGCCGCCGCCGTCGGCAGCGTCGGCGGCGATCTCGCGACGCACGTCGCGTTTGCCC
This sequence comes from Planctomycetota bacterium, assembly GCA_020638655.1. Taxonomy (GTDB): domain Bacteria; phylum Planctomycetota; class UBA1135; order UBA1135; family UBA2386; genus JACKIC01. The sequence goes on along the minus strand of JACKIC010000009.1, from coordinate 243,971 downwards.
GCGTGCATGCGGCGATCGTGCTCGACGAGCTTGCGCAGCGCGGCGGTGTAGAGCCAGTTCTTGAACGCGGCGTCGCCCTGGAACTCGATCTTGTCTTTCGCCTCGAGCACTTCGCGGCACACCGACTGCACCAGGTCGCTGTGACCAAGGCGGGCGCGGATCGCGGCGCCGGCGCGCAGCCTCAGGAACGCGCGCAGGCTGCCGAGGTGTTCCTCGAGCAGCCGTTCGATCGTCGGGACGTCGTCACCGGGGCGGGTCGGGTCGGGCACGGCCGAAAGGCTAGCCGCCCCGACCGCCGCCCGCGACGGCTCAGCGGCCGCCGACCGGGCGCCGGACCACCGGCCGCGTCGGGCGCAGCACCGGCTTCTGCTTGCCGGCGAAGCGCTTCCAGGCCGCGGCGATCTCCGCGGTGGCGTTGCCCATGGCCGGCTGCTGCAGCACCTTGCCCCGCACGTGGACCTTGAGCACGCCGCCGGAGACCTCGGTGCGCGTGACGCTGTCGATTCGCGCCAGGCCGTTGCTGCCCGCGTCGCGCTGCACGCCGGCCGCGAGGGACTTCGCCGCGCCCTGGCCGAAGCCATCGAAGAGGCGGGCGAACGGCACGGTGTCGCGCAGGAAGTTGCGGGCGTCGCGTTCGAAGTCGGCCAGCAGGCCGTTCATCAGGTCCTTGACCACCGGCATGTCGCGGATCTCCTTGGGGATGCCGAAGCGCAGTTCGAGGTTGCCGAGCTGGGCCTTCTCGAACTGCAGGTTCATGCCCTGCAGCTTGAAGAACAGCGTGCCCTGCAGCTTGCGGTCGAGCGTCGGGTGCAGGTCGAGGACCTTGGTCTCGTCACCGCCGGCCTTGAAGGAGATGCGCGCCGAGCCGAGCCGCGCGCCCTTGGCCACCGACCAGGTGACGCTGACCAGGTCGCGGTTGGCGCCCGACTTGACCACGTCGACCGTGCCCCAGTCGACGTCGAACGGGCCCGCCTCGAGCGCGATGCGCAGGTAGGGATCGAGGGCGCCGCCGTTGCCGCCGACCTTGACCTTGAGGTCCGGCACGTTGGCCTGCAGGCGCGCCGGCACACCGAGCGCCTGCAGCGGCGCCGGCACGGTCAGCGACAGCTTGTCGTTCTTGAGCTCGAGGCCGGTGGCGCCCAGCCCCAGGGCGGCCAGCCAGGCGCGCTCCATCGCGGCGCTGTCGCCGCTGAGCACGCGGCCGACGTCGAGGAACATGTCGTTGGCGCGCGGGGCGTTGGGCGACACGCGCAGGTTGCGCTTGATCCAGGCGAGGCGCTGCAGGTGCGGCCGGGCGAAGTTGATGCTGCGCAGCCAGTTCTTCTCGGCGTTGCCGAGGCCCGGCGTGCGGTCCCACTGCTCGACCACGGTCACGAACTGATCGGGCAGCGTCGCGACGAGGTTGACGTAGAACGACTCGAAGGTGCCGATCGCCGGCGGCACGAAGGTGCCGCCTTGCAGGATGAAGTTGCCACCCTGCGCCTTGGAGTTGCCGCCTGCGGCGCCGTCTTCGGCCGGGTACTTCGACTCGATCTCGTCGACCATCGGCAGCGTCGCCAGCAGCGAGGTGACGAAGGCGCCGAGACCGACGACCATGCCGCTGCCCAGGCCGATGCTGCCGCCGGCGAGGGTGCCTGCGCCGGCGTCGAGACCGCCGGTGCTGGCGTCGACGATCAGGCCGATGCCGCCGCCGAGGGCGAGGCCGGCGCCGGGCAGCACCAGGGCGCTGCCGGCCCCGGCGAGCTGCATCGCGGCGAGCTGGCCGTAGGCGTTCTCACGGGCGCTCTTGTCGGCGCTCGGCAGGCGGGCGATCTGGTCCTTGGCGAACTGATCCATCAGCTCCATGAACATGCGGAAGCCGTCGGCGGCGATCGGCTGCAGGCCGGCGCTCGGGTCGGTAGGGGCGGACGAGCCGCCGCTGCCGCCTTCCTGGGCGATGGCAGGGGCGCTCGCGCCGACGAGCGCGGCGAGGGTCAGGACGAGGGCGGTGCTGCTGCGGCGGGCGGAGAAGGACTTGGTGTTCGTGACGGTCATGGCAACCTCCAGTGATCTGTTGTTGGGTTCGGGAAACGGAGTTGCCGGGGTGATGGCGGGGGCGCCGGCGGCGTGACGCGCCGGTTCGAGAAATCTCGCCGGGGGCGGAGTGGGCCGAGAGACAGACGGATTCCCCCCTGTCGGTCCGCTTCTTCCTGCCGTGCCCCGGTCCGGCTGGCGCTCCCCGACAGAAGAGGGATCTGCGCCGTCACGCGGCGGCGCGCCACGCCATCAGAGGGGAAACGAGGTAACCCATGAATCCGATCCACTCCCTGTTCCCCTTGCTGCTCACCGTCTTCACCCTCTGCGCCTGCGGCCAGGAGCCCGCGGGGGGACCTTCGCCCGCACCTTCGCATGTCCCCGGACAGGCCGCCGTACCCACCGCGCTGATGGGCCACTGGCTCGGCACCGGCGACGACCACGAGCGGCTCGAGTTCCGCGCCGACGGCACCCTGCTCGCCGACGACGTGCCGCTGCCCTGCAAGGTGCGTGGCGAAGAACTGCTGCTCGAGGTCCAGGGTCAGCGCATCGGCGCGACCTGGGGTGTCGAGGGCGAAGAACTGACGATCACCCTGCGGCGCGCGGACGGCTCGGTCGCCGTCGAGCGCTACCGGCGGGTGACCGCGCCGGTGGCCACCGAGGCGCGCGAGCGCCTGGGCGCGCTGAGCTTCGTGCTGCCGCCGACCTGGCGCGTGGCGAACCGCGACGGCGACGTGGCTCTGATCAACCCCGGGTTGGCTGCCACGGACACGCTGGACGCGCTGATCGTCGTCGCCGTCACGCCGGTCGAGGCCGCAGCGCGCGCCCGGTCGGCCGCGGCCCTGCTGCAGTCGCAGCTGCCGCGCATCGGGGCGGACCTCGGTGGACAACAGGTCGAGGTCGACCTGGCCCGCGCGGTGGCGCAGCCGATGCGGTCGCCGGGGCTCGACGCCGCCGAACTACAGGTGCGCGGCCGCGCCGGCGGTCAGCGCGCGGTCACGGTCTGGCTCGGTGCGGCCAAGGGCGAAGCGTTCGCCGCGACGGTGTTGGTGGTGGTGCTGAAGGGCCGCGAGGCCGCGTTCCTCCCGGGCGCGCGGCAGCTGCTGGGCAGCGCGCAGTTCGGCGCTGCGGCGCCGGCCGCGGTGCGCGGCGCGGGCGAGGAACTCGCCGGCCTCGAGTTCGGCCACGCCTCGTTCGGCAGCGGCTCGTCGCTGACCACGGTCTACCGCTTCGGGACCGGCGGCAGCGCGCAGCGCCGCACGATGTTCTCGTCGTCGCTCGGCGGCACCGACAGCGAGGCCGGCGGCACGTTCGAGCTGCGCGGTGACCGCGTGGTGATCCGCATCGGCGACGACGTGGTCGAGGCGCAGATCGAGCGCCGAAGCGGCGCCGCGATCGCGCTGCGCATCGGCAACGCCGTCTATCGCCGCAGCTGAGAACCGATCGCTGCTCAGTGCAGGCCGATCGCGACGCAGACGGCGTTGCTGACGACGAAGCTCAGGCTGGCCGTCGCGGGTGCCGCCTGGGCGTAGAGCACGAGCCCCGCGTAGGCGGGATCGTTCGGCAGGGCGATCTGCGCGGTAGCGAGGCCGTTCGTGACCAGGGACGCGCTGGTCGTGATCGGGCTGCTGAGCTGCAGGTAGAGGTTGCAGCCGGGCAGGCCGAAGGGGGCGAGGCTGGTGCCGTTCGCGTCGGGTGAGAAGCTGAACAGCCAGAAGTTGACCAGGGCCCCGGCGAGGATGTTGCTGTTCTCGAAGTCGATCGTCGTGCCCACGATCGGCCGCGACAGCAGGCCGAGCTGCGGCGTGGTGGCGCCGCAGCCGGCGCCGAACGCGGTCCAGTTCGAGTAGCCCGACAGCGCCGTGTAGTGGAACTCGAGGCTCTGTTCGTGCGCCGGTGTGGTCAGCGACGCGGTCCACGAATCGCGCTGGAACTGCACGTTGACCATGGTCAGCACGCCGTCGGTGTACGGCGGCGGGACCACCGTCGACGGGATCAGCATCGGGTGCAGCGGCCCGGGGTTGGGGCCCGTGGTGGTGGGCGGCACCTGGATGGCGATGCCCCAGCTGCCGGCGGGCAGCATGACCGGCGGGTTGAATACGATCGCCGAGTCGGTGTGGAAGGTCGAGACGGTCAGCGTGCCGGTGCCGAGGGGGCCCCACGCGGGCGCGTTGGTCTCGTTGCCGACCCAGGTCGTGCCGGGGAACAGGTAGAAGGTCACCGGGGTCGTCGCGCCGACCTGGTTGGGGCTGGTCACCGTCGTGGTCGGGTTGACCTGCACCAGGTTGCCGTCGTCGTAGAGGTCGAGGTCGATCTGGCTGATCTCGATGTCGACGAGTGGCTGCATGTCGATCAGGAAGCTGAAGCCCTGGTAGGTCGGCGGCGGGCTGTTGGGGAAGTTGGGGTGGCCGTAGAGGCTGGTGCCGGCGAACGGGTTCATGGTCGCCAACGTGGTCGGCGGCGCGGCGCCGGCCGAGCAGACGGTCTGCGCGGACAGCGGCACGAGGACGGTGGCGAACGCGACGAGCGGGGGCAGGATGCGCATGGTTGCCTCGAGGGTTGGTCGTGTGGGACGGGGTGAGCACGGCCCGGCGCGGCCCGCAACCCTGTCGTCTGACGGGTGCCAGCCGGGCGCAATGCCCGGGCGATGCTACCCCACCTGTCGATCGCCCGAGCCTCTTCGGGACCTGTGTCGCGCGGTTCTCTTCCCCCGGTCGGCGCCCCGGTCCGGGCCAGCTGGCGCCGGGCGCAGTAGGCTGTGGGCCCGCTACCCAGGAGGAACCACCATGCGTCTCGTCCGGCTCGCCTTGTTCGCGTCCTTCGCATCGCTGTCGCTGCCCCTGTCGGCTCAGTCCGAATGGTGGGTCGACCCGGTCGCCGGGGCCGACGTCAACCCCGGCAGCATCACCCTGCCGCTGCGCACCCTCTCGTTCGCCTGCTCGGTCGCCGGCGCCAACGACCACATCCACCTGCTGCCCGGCCTCTACGGCCCGGCCCACAACGGCGAGGTGCTGCCGATCACGCTCGGGTTCGGCACGGTGCAGAACGACCTCGTGATCCGCGGCCTGGGCGGCGCGGTGCTCGATCTCGGCGGCTCGGCCTCGACGGTGTTCCGCCTCGCCAATGGCGCCGATCGCCTGCGCATCACCAACCTCACCTTCCTCAACAGCGACCAGGCCGGTTGGTGGACGCGCGTGATCAGCAGCGGCTCGGGCGTCAACTCGGCCGACGCCGCGAGCGACGTCGAGCTCGACCGCTGCCAGTTCGTGAACTGCAACCGCGGCATCGTGCTGTGGACCAGCGACAACGTGCAGGGCTGGAAGATCCACGACAACCTGTTCTGGAACCTCACCAACGACGCGATCCTCGAGTACACGGGTGACAACGACGTCTACAACAACACGTTCGTCACGGGGACCTACAAGGCCTACATCAGCGACTCGACGACCTCGCGCTGCCAGAACAACCTGATCGTCGGCTACGCGATCGGCTTCGAGAACAACAACGCCGCCAACAGCGTCGCGCGCTACGAACACAACTGGCTGCACCAGACGCCGATCGTCACGCAGGGCGTCGGGCTCGCGACCGCGCTGCCGTCGTCGAACGTGATCGGCGTCGACCCGCAGTTCGTGGGCGCGGCGGCCGGCGACTTCCATCTGCAAGCGACGAGTCCGTGCCTCGACGCGGGCACCGCCGCGATCTTCGCGCGCAGCGACCTCGACGGCGTCGCCCGCCTCGTCGACGTCGACCAGAACGGTTCGCTCTTGCCCGACATCGGCTGCTACGAGAGTTCACCGGTGTCGATGACCACGAGCTACGACCCGAGCACGCAGCTGATGACCGTGCAGTCGGCCTCGACGTTGCCCGGGGTGTTCACGGCGGTGCTGTTCAGCTTCGACGACGGCATGTTCCCGATCCCGGGGCAGGGGCCGATCCTCGTCGATCAGGCGACGTTCATCCCGTATTGGCTGACCAGCGCCGCGCCGGGCTACTGGGTGCTCAACTTCCAGGGGCTGTCGCTGCCGCCCGGCCTGCGTCTGGTGTCGCACGTGCTGGGCCTCTACACGACGCCGGTCGCGATCGGCGGCAACCAGGTCTGGACGCAGCTCTGAGCCCGGCTGCCTTCGGCGCCGCGTTCAGCGATTGAACGGGTACTCCTGGATCCAGTGGAAGCCGCGGTTGACGACGAGGAAGTCCTCCCTGCGCAGCTTGCGCAGCACGATGCGCACCTCGGCGCCCGCCATCGTGCCTTCGAGCACGAGGTCGGCGCTCGCGGCCGCGGGGGTGGGTTCGTCCGCCTCGCTGGGCGACGCGGGCTCCTGCTTGCGCGCGACGGCCTCGACGGCCTCCACGACCGAAGTCGGCTCGGCCGGCTCGGGCGCGGCGGTCGTCTCCTGCGGGTCGTCCTTGCTGCGGTAGCGCAGCTCGATCGGCTCGGGCGGTGTGCCGCCCATCGCCGGTGACCAGCGCCGCTCGAGGCGGAGCGTGTGCGCCGCCGTGTCGATCTTGGGCACGAACCCAAGCTGGGTCTTCTCGTCGATCATGCGCACCGACGCGTATCGCTCGCTCAAGAACAGATAGCGCCAGCGCGAGTCGTCGGTGAGCAGCGGTGGCACCGGTTCGCCGCCGCGCACGAACTCGGCGACCTCGTAGCCGCCCTCGAGCGGGCCGGGCGGCAGCTGCTGTCGTTCGTAGCGCGCCTGCAGGCCCGCTCCGGCGCCGTACAGGATCCAGCCCACGAGCGCGTACTTCGCGAACTGCTCGGGGATCGCGACCCACAGCGGCCGCGGCAGGCGCAGCGGCAGCGGCGCGGCATCGCGGTGCCAGAGCAGCACGTCGCACAGCCGCGGCACGTCGCGCAGCAGGAGGCCGATGGCCATCAGCAAGAGGTGCGTCGAGTAGAGCTTGACCGGCACGTCGTAGCAGTAGTTGATCAGCGCGACGTTGAGCATCGCCGCGGCCGCGAGCAGCGCGCCGAGCGTCGTGGTGCGGCGCCAGAACAGCAGCACGCCGCCGAGGCACTCGACCACGCCGCTGAACGCGGTGTAGGCCGGCGACGCGCCCATGAACTTCCAGACCACGCCCATCGGCGACGAGTCGCCCCACGTCGTGAGCAGCCAGCGTTCGTTGTCGGCGAGCGGCGGGAACTGGCCGCTGAAGAACTTGGCGGTGCCGTAGCCGAGCAGGGTCGCGCCGAGCACGAAGCGCACGTAGGTGCGCAGCAGGTCGGCGGCGCGCGGGTGGCCGGTGCGGCGGGTCAGCAGCGACCACGCGCCGGCGAGCAGCACCGCGATGCTGCCGTGCAGCGCCATCGTGACGTAGGCGCGTGTGGTGTCGCCGCTGCCGGTCATGAAGGGCTTCAGCTTCGCGGCGTCGACACCGAGCAGATGCTCACCGAACCAGGCGACGGCGAGGTCCTGCATGCTCTCGAAGTACTGCGCGGCGGTTCGTGGCCAGTCGAAGAACTCGCGCGACGTGGGCAGGCGATCGAGCGGGAACGGCAGGCAGTAGAGGATCAGGTAGACGCAGGCGAAGCGGAACAAGAGTCGTCGCGGCAGGGACCACGGCGCCGGTTCGAGAGCGGAGGCGGACATGGCGCAAGTCTAGGCGGGTCAGGTGTTGCGCGGCGATGGGGCGTTTCTCGCGACGGCGCCGCCGGGCATTCTTCCGCGGCGGTCCGGAGCAGAAAGCTGGGCAACCTCCGACAATTTGTAGGAGGTATCGGCGACGATGCGCGCCATGGCTCCCAGACGCACCGGTTCGTCGTCCGCGGTCACCGAAGCCGAGCTCACCGTGCTGCGCGCGTTGTGGGACGGCGGGCCGGCGACCGTGCGCGAACTGCTCGATCGCCTGGGCACCGAGTGGGCCTACACGACCGTGCAGACGCTGGTCTCGCGCCTGGTCGACAAGCGCCACGTGCGCGCCGACCGCAAGGGTCTGGCGCACGTGTTCGCGGCGGTCACCGCGCGCGACGAGCTGGCGTTGCGCCGCGTCGACGAGGTCGCCGCCGACCTGCTCGACGGCGACGTCGGGCCGTTGGTGTTGCGCCTGGTCGAGAAGGGCAAGTTCAGCGCGGCCGAGATCGAGAGCTTCAAAGAGCTGCTGCGCGACGCCGAACGCCGCGCGCGCGGCAAGGGCGGCAAGTCGTGAGCTGGCTGCTCGGCAACACCGTCGTCGCGCTGCTGATGACGGCGGTCTTCCTGCTGGTCGGGCGGTGGCTGCGCCCGGCGCCGACGGTGATGCATGCGCTGTGGCTGCTGGTGCTGCTCAAGCTGGTGACGCCGCCGCTGTTCACCGTGACGGTGCCGTGGTCGGGTGCGTCGGCGGCTGCCGAGGTCCGGACCGTCGACCTCGCCGACGCCGCGCGAGCTCCGGGGCCTGCCCTCGCGCCCGGGCCCACGCTCGCGCCCACGGTCGCGCCCACGGTCGCCGCGATGCCCGTCGCGGCGCCGTCGCCGTCGTGGTCGACGCAGTCGCTGCTGTTGCTGGTGTGGGGGCTCGGTGGCGTGTGGTTCCTGTTGCGCTACGTCGCCGGGGTCGTGCAGGCCGAACGGCGCCTGCGCCGCCTGCCGATTGCGTCGCACGCGCTGCGCGACGAGGTGGCCGCGCTCGCGGCCCGGCTGCAGGTCGCGGTGCCCGACGTGCGCGACGACCGCGCCGCCGCGTGCCCGTACGTGTCGTGCTTCGGGCGAACGCGCCTGGTGCTGCCGGCGCGCGCGCTGGCGCGCACACCGGCGCGCGGCCGCGCCGCGGTGATCGCGCACGAACTCGCGCACCTGCGCCGCGGCGACCACCTGCTCGTGCATGCCGAGTGGGCGCTGACGGTGCTGCTGTGGTGGCACCCGCTGTTCTGGTTCGTGCGCGCGCAGCGGCGCTATCAGGCCGAGTTGGCTTGCGACGCGTGGGCCATCGACAGCGTGCCCGACGCGAGCCTCGACTACGCCACCCTGCTCGTGCAGGCCGTGGCCACACCCGACCACGCGGTCGCCGCGACGGCCGTCCTCGCAGTGAGGCCGGCGGCGCGGGCCGCCTTCGAACGGAGGTTGAAGATGATCCTGAACGAACGTGTGCCGTGCCGCGCCCCGCGCCGCTGGCTGTTCTCCCTCGCGCCCGTGGCGCTGACCCTGCTCGGCGCGCCGGCGCTGGCGCAAGGCGGCGAAGGCCAGGACGTGCGCATCGAGATCAAGGTCAACGGTCGCAGCCTCGACGAGCTCGGGCCGCTCGATCGGCGTCTGCTGCTGCAGAAGCTGCTCGGCGAGAACGCCCCCGTGGCCGCGGCGCCGACCCCGGCCAAGACCCGCGTCTACACGGTGCGCAAGGGCGACTCGCTCGCGGGCATTGCGCGGCGCGAGCTCGGCAGCGCCACGCGCGCCGACGAGATCCTCGAGCTCAACCCCGACCTCGACGCGCGGCGGCTGCGCATCGGCAGCAAGCTGCGCATGCCCGCCGCGGAGGTCCACGACGAGTTCGTCGAGGAACGTGAGGACGTGCTGCAGCAGCGCACCACGACGTCCCCGCTGGGCGGCCAGCTCTCGGGCCAGCTGCGGGCGGCGCTGCGCGAGGCGCGGCAGGAGATCCAGGACGATCCCGACCTGCGCGAGCTCGGCATCACCGACGAGGTGACCACGCTCGTCGACGACCTCGTCGCCGGCAAGGGCATGCAAGGTTCGCTCGACAAGGTGATCAAGGCGGCGATGAAGGGGGCCGGTCGGCTGGCGGTCCGCGAGATCGAAGCCGACGAGGACCTGCGTGAGCTGGGGCTCACCGATGGTGTCACCAAGCTCGTCACGGGGCTGCTCGAGAACGAGCACAACCAGGAGCTGCTGACCGGTCTGGCGCAGCAGGCCGCCAAGGCGGCGATGCAGAAGGCCAAGGCCGAGATCCGCGCCGACGCGGACCTGCGTGAGCTCGGCATCGCGGGGGACGTCGAAGCGCTCGTCGACAGCCTGCTCCGCGGCGGCGGCGACGGCGACTTCGAGTCCCGCCTCGAACGCATCCTCGACAAGGCGATGCGCAAGGCGGGCGAACAGGCCGGCGAACAGGCCGCGGACCGGCGGCCCGAGCCCGCCCCGGCGCGCAGCCGGAGCCGTTCGGCGATCCGCTAGCGCCGCCAGTGGATGCCGGCCGACAAAGCCGGCATGATCGCCGTTTTCGGAGCTCCACGATGGCATCAGGATTCGGCGACATGAGCAGCCTGCTGAAGCAGGCCCAGGAGATGCAGCGGCGCATGCAGGACGCGCAGCGCTCCCTGGAAGAACGCATTCTCGAGGGTTCGGCCGGCGGCGGCGCCGTCAAGGCCTACGTCAACGGCAACCAGGAGCTGCAGGCGATCAAGATCGACCCGGCCGTCGTCGACCCGGCCGACGTCGAGACGCTCGAGGACATCGTCACCGCGGCCGTGCGCCAGGCGTTGACGGCGGCCAAGGAGCTCAAGGAGAAGGAGATGGGCAAGGTGACCGGCGGGATGAACCTGCCGGGCATGGGGTTCTAGGACCACATCCGCGCGGCGCCGTTCCTGCTCATGCCCCGCCACCCCAGCATCGAGACCCTGATCGAGCGCCTCGGCCGCCTGCCCGGCATCGGGCCGAAGTCGGCAGAGCGGCTCGCGTTCCACCTGCTGCGCGTCGACAAGGTCGAGGCGCTGCAGCTGGCCACGGCGATCGAGGAGGTGCGCGCCGCGGTGCGCAACTGCTCACGCTGCTGCAACCTCGACGCGACCGATCCGTGCAGCATCTGCAGCGACTCCTCGCGCGACGCGGCGATGCTGCTCGTGGTCGAGGATTCGCGCGAGGTCGCGCGCTTCGAAGAAGTCGGCTACCGCGGTCTCTACCACGTGCTGCAGGGCCGGCTGTCGCAGTTCGAGGGCATCAGGCCCGAAGACCTGACCACCGACGAGCTGCTGGCGCGCGTGCGCAAGGAGCGGCCGACGGAGGTCTGCCTCGCCACCAACCCCGACCTCGAAGGGGAAGGCACCGCGCGGGTCCTGGCCGAACGGCTCGCGCCGCTCGACGTCAAGGTCACGCGCCTGGCGCGCGGGCTGCCGGCCGGCGCGTCGATCGCGCAGGTCAGCAAGTCGATCCTCGCCGACGCGATCGAAGGGCGCCGTTCGCTGTCGTGAAGCCAGCCCGCGACGAGGCGTCGTGACCGCACCGCAGCCCGAGCCCCTGCCGATCGACGACGTGCTGCCCGCGGCGCAGCAGGCGCTGCGTCAGCACACCTCGCTGCTGCTGATGGCACCGCCCGGATCGGGCAAGACCACGCGCGTGCCGCCGGCGCTGTTGCCGCTGCTCGCCGCGGGCCAGCAGATCGTCGTGCTCGAACCGCGCCGGCTCGCCGCGCGCGCCGCGGCATCGCGCGTCGCGCAGGAGCTCGGCTGCGAGCTCGGCGGGCTCGTCGGTTATCAGGTGCGCGGCGACGCGCGCTGCGGCAAGGCGACGCGTATCCGCTTCGTCACCGAGGGCGTGCTGGTGCGGCAGCTCGTGCACGACCCGTTCCTCGACGGCGTCGGCGCCGTGTGCCTCGACGAGTTCCACGAGCGCCACCTCGAAGGCGACCTCGCCCTGGCCATGCTCAGCGAGGCGCGCAACACCGTGCGGCCCGACCTGCGCCTGTGTGTGATGTCGGCGACGCTCGATCCCGCGCCGCTGCGCGCGTTCCTGCCCGACGCCGCGCAGCTCGAGGCGGACGGCCGCCTGTTCCCGGTCGAGGTGGTGCACCTGGCGCGGCGCAGCGACGACCCGCTCGAGGTGACCGTGCGCACCGCGATCGAACGCGCGCTCGAAGAGACCGCTGGCGACGTGCTGGTGTTCCTGCCCGGCGTCGGCGAGATCCAGCGCTGCGAGGGCGCGCTCGACAACCTGGCGCGGCGGCTCGGCGTGCTCGTGCTGCCGCTGCACGGCCGGCTCGACCCTGCCGAGCAGGACCGCGCGATCCGGCCGCAGCGGCAGCGCAAGGTGGTGCTGTCGACCAACGTGGCCGAGAGTTCGCTGACGATCGCCGGCGTCACCGCGGTGATCGACTCGGGCCTGGCGCGCGAGCTGCGCTTCGACCGCGGCCGCGGCGTCGACGTGCTCGAGCTCGAACGCATCAGCCTGGCCTCGGCGACGCAGCGCGCCGGCCGCGCGGGCCGCACCGGGCCCGGGCGTTGTTATCGCCTGTGGTCCCTCGCCGAGGAACGCGGCATGGCGCCGCAGACCCGGCCCGAGGTGCAGCGCATCGACCTGTGCGGGCCGGCCCTGCTGGTGCGCGCGTTCGCCGGTCGCGACCCGCGCGAGTTCGGTTGGTACGAGGCGCCGCCGCCCGACGCGTTGCACGCCGCCGACGACCTGCTGGTGCTGCTGGGCGCCCTCGATCCGCGCAGCAAGGCCCTGACCGCGCGCGGTCAGCAGCTGCTCGAACTGCCGCTGCATCCGCGGCTGGGCGCGGTCGTGCTCGCCGGGCGCGAGTTGGCGGCGGGTCGCGGCGGCGACCGCCGCGACGCTGCTCAGCGACGTCGATCGGCTCGGCCGCGACGACGGCGCCGACCTGGCGCCGCGACCGACGCGTTCCTGCTCGCCGAGGAGCGCGGTTTCCCCGAAGGCTGTGCCGCGAGTTCGGCAGCTGGCCCGGGCAGGCGCAGCTGCGCGCCAGCCGCGACCGGCTGCTCGATCGGCGGCGCGACCGCGACGCCGCCGCGGCGCGTGACAGCACCTCGCTGCCGCGCTGCCTGCTCGCCGGCTTTCCGGATCGCGTCGCGGCGCGTTCGACCGGCGGTGAACCGCGCACCGCGACGATGGTGGGCGGTCGCGGCCTGATCCTGCCTGCCAGCGCCGACGGCCACGACCTGGTGCTCGCGCTGCGCTGCTCGAGACCGGTCGCCAGCAACGTTCGCGCACGGCTGCTGGCGCTGCTCGAGCGCGCCGACCTGCAGGCCACCGGCAACCTGCACAATGTCGTGACCGCCGAGCTCGACGAGCAGCAGGGGCGTGTGTTCGCGCGCCGCGAGCAACGCTACCTCGACCTGCCGCTGCAGTCGGCGCGCGGTGGTGAGTTGCCGCCCGGCGCAGCCGCGAGTCGTTGGTGCCGTTGCTGGCCAGGATCCGTGGCGTTGGCTCGGAGAACAGAAGGACCTGCGCCGCCTGCTGGCCCGCGTCGCCTGGCTGCGCGCGCGCCTGCCGGATCTGGACCTGCCGGCCGTCGACGACGCGGCGGTCGCGGCGGCCTCCGTGCTGCTGCTCGGGGAGCGCACCGACCTTCGCGCCCTGCGCGACGCCGACGTCGCCGGCGTGCTCACCGGCGGCTGGAGCCACGAGCAGCGCCGGGTCCTGGCGCAGTTCGCCCCGACCGCATCGAGCTGCCGTCGGGCCGCGCCGCGGTCCTCGACTACGCCGCGCCCGCGGGACCGACGATCTCGGCGCGGCTGCAGGAGTTCTTCGGCCTGCCGGCGGTGGGCGCGCTCGCCGGCGGACGCGTGCCGGTGGTGCTCGAGCTGCTGGCGCCCAATCACCGGCCCGTGCAGGTCACGACCGACCTGCCGAGCTTCTGGCGCAACATCTACCCCGAGGTGCGGCGCGAGCTGAGCCGTCGCTATCCGCGACACAGCTGGCCCGAGGACCCGCTCGCCGCGCGCCCCGAGGCCCGCCCGGCGCGTCGCCGCGAGCCGTAGCCACCGGTTCTCGGCGGGCCGCTGCCGCATTCCAGGACAGTCGCCCCGGAGCGCTCAAGATTTCATCGCCATGTGCCGAAAGGCTCGTCCGTAGCGAGCCTTAGCCACATGAGCCTCGAAGTACGTCTCGGCCAGAGGCAGGAGCAGCGCCTGGCGCTCCTGCCGCAGATGCTGCAGTCCATCGAGGTCCTGCAGCTCGCGACCGAGGACTTGCTGCAGTACGTCGAGGCGGAGGTGCAGCAGAACGAGGCGCTCGAGCTGCGCTGCGCCGCAGAGCCGAGATGCCGGCGCCGGCGCCGGGAGAGGCCGAGGACTCGGGCTGGCAGGAGTGGCGCCGCGGGCCGTCGGGCGACGGCGAGGACGGCAAGCAGGCCTGGCTCAACAACCTGCCCGCCGAGGCGGACACGCTGGTCGGGTTCGTGCGACAGCAGCTGGCGTTCCGGGCCGTGCCCGACCTGCTCGCCGACGCCGTGGTGCAGCTGGCCGAGCGGCTCGACGACCGCGGGCTGCTGCCGTTCACGCTGACGGACCTCGCGATCGAGCTGCAGGTGCCGCTCGAACTGCTCGAATCGGCGCGCGGCGTGTTGCTGACGCTCGAGCCGCGCGGCATCGGCGCCTTCGACACGGTGGAGGCGATGTTGGTGCAGGCGGCCGACGACCCGGACCTGGCGTGCATCGAGCGCATCCTGCGCGAACACCTGCCGGCGCTGGGGCGCAACAAGCTGCCGGACGTCGCCCGCGACCTGCGTCTGTCGATCGAAGAGCTGCAGGACGTGCTGGCGCGAATGCGCGAGCTCGAGCCGCGGCCGGCCGGAGACTTCCACGCGCGCGCGGCGACGGCGATCGTGCCCGACGCCTACGTGTTCGTGCGCGACGGCGAGGCGCACGTCGCCCTCGACGATCGGTTCGTGCCGGACCTCTCCGTCAACGAGGACTACGCGGCGCTCGCCGGCGACCGCAGCACCGACCGCGAGGTGCGCGACTACCTGCGGCCCAAGCTGCGCGCCGCGCGCGACCTGATCGAGGCGGTGCACCACCGGCAGGAGACCCTGCGGCGCGTCGTCGAGGCGGTGATGCGCGAACAAGCGGCGTTCCTGGCGCGCGGCAAGAGCGCGATCAAGCCGCTGCGCATGAGCGAGATCGCCGACCGCATGGGCATGCACACCTCGACGGTCAGCCGCGCGATCGCCGGCAAGTACGTGCAGACCGAGCGCGGGCTCTACTGCCTGCGCGACTTCTTCGATGGCGGCCGCATCGACGCGGCGCCCAAGGCCGGGCAGGGTCGCATGGCCGTGGCCCAGCAGATCGAGGAGCTGATCGCCGCCGAGGACAAGGCCGCGCCGCTCTCGGACGACGACCTGGTGACCGCGCTGCAGCAGCGCGGCGTTCAGGCCGCGCGCCGCACCGTGACGAAATACCGCAAGGAGCTGGGCATCCCATCGAGCTACCAGCGCCGCAGGTTTGGAGGAGAAGAATGACCGGTTACGATCCGTTCGCCTACGGGCAGGTTCGCCTCGGCAATGGCCAGCGCCAGGCCGAAGGCAACCCCGATGACATCCTGTTCGCCGAGGGCGGACCGGCGCGCCCCGGGGCGTCGGCGCCGGCAGCCTCCGCGGACCAGGACTGGGAACTGCTCGACTCCGACGTCGGCAGCCTGCTGCCAGGCAGCAACTCGGCGGCGCGGCGATGGACTTCGCCTCGGACGTGCTCGGCGAGGGAGCTCCGCCAGCGGCGCCTGCTGCCCCGGCCGCGCCGCGCCAGCGCTCGAACGCGGCGGCCCGGCCGCGCCCGTCGCTGCCGCGGCGCCAGCGGCGCCGGCCAAACAGAAGGAGAAGCTCGCCCCGGCGCGGCGCCTGGCGCCGGTCGATCTGCGCGGCGGCCACAGCGCCTCGGCGGTGGTCGTGCCGCTGCTGACGCTGGTCGCGGGCGGCACCGTCGCGGCCTGGTTGGCGATCCTGCAGCAGAACCCGGTGATGGCCGGCATCATCGGCGCCGCTGCCGTGCTGGCCGCCGGCTTCCTGCGCGTGTTCCTCAAGCGCTGATCGCGATCGGCGCCGCGATTGTCGCGGCGCCTTGGCGCGTCGCCGGCGCGGCCGTGGCAGAATCGCCGGCCGCGCGCGCCGTGCGTTTCGCCGGCGACCTCAGGCCAGGAAGGCGGACCGCAGTTGCCGAAGTATCTCCTCGACATCGCCTACGACGGCAGCAACTACTCCGGCTGGCAGTGGCAGGACAACGCGCCTTCGGTGCAGGCGCAGATGCTGCGGGCGTTCGCGGCGATCGACTGTCCGGGCGTCAAGGTCGAGGGGGCCAGCCGCACCGACGCGGGGGTGCACGCGATCGGGCAATGTGCCCACGTCCTGCTCGATCGTCCGTGGGTCGAGAGCAGCCTGCTGCTCGCACTCAACGCGAACCTGCCCGACGACATCGCGGTGCAGCGCGTGCGCGCGGCGCCCGAGGGCTTCCACGCCCGCTTCCACTCGCGCGGCAAGCGCTACGTCTATCGCTGCGTGGTCAGCCGCGTGCGGCCGGCGATCGGCCGGCAGTATTTCCATTGGGTGCGGCGGTCCGTCGACGTGGCTGCGATGCGCCGTGCCGCGGCGTGCCTGGTCGGTCAGCACGACTTCGCGGCGTTCACGACCAACCCGGGCTACCCGCGCAAGCGGGGCACGGTGCGTACGCTGCAGCGCGTGCACGTGATCCGCACCGCGCGAGGCTTCGACTTCACGGTGCAGGGCAGCGGCTTCCTCTACAACATGGTGCGGGTGCTGGCGGGGTCGCTGCTCGAGGTCGGCAACGGCAATCGGCCCGAGGGCTGGATCGCCGAGGTGCTGGCGTCGCGCGACCGGCGCCAGGCGGGGGCGACGCTGCCGCCGAACGGGCTGTTCCTGCTGCAGGTCCTCTATGCCCCGGACCTGTCGCCCGCGGGGGTCGATCCCGGGCTGCTGGTCGCCGATGATGCCGATGCGGAATAGTGCGCCGCCGATCCCGTTGAGGCGCCCTTCTCCTTGGACATCGTCATGCAAGCCACCCTTCGCCACTCTCTCGCCGTCGCCGCCTTCGCCGCCGCGGCTCTCGCCCAAGCCCCCAAGCCGCTGATCCAGAGCGGCGCCGACCTGGTCCCGACCAGCGCCTATGCGGTGCTGCAGTTCGGCGGCATCGAGCGCTGCGCCGCCAACACCCGACAGTGGCCGATCGCCGAGATGATCGGCGCGTTCGTGCGCAAGTTGCCCGCCGAGACCCGCGAGGAGCATCTCGACCGCGGCCTGGAGCAGGCGGCCGAACAGGTGCGCCGCGCGCTGGGGCGGGCGCACGTCGATCCCGCCGACCTGCGCGACGTGTTGTCGTGCCCGATGACGGTGGCGCTCGGCCGCCCGACGATCGAAGGCATGGGCCCGTCGGTGGCGCTGCTGATCGAGACGGGCAACCGCGAGGCCGCGGTCCAGCGTCTGCTCGCCATCGGCGAAGGCGCGCTGCGGCGCGGCGGTGGCCCGGGCCTGCAGGACACGAAGGTGGGCGGCGTCGCCGCCAAGATGGTGCAGATCCCGAACGGTCCGCCGGTGTTCGTCGCCAAGGTCGGTGGCCACCTGTGCCTGACCAACAGCCGCGGTCTGCTCACCGAGGTCGCGGCCGTGCAGCGCGGCGAACAGCCCGCGCTCGCCCAGGCCACGGTGCTCGGCAACCTCGGGCAGCAGCTCGGCGCCCCGCCGATCGCCTCGGCCTACGCCAACACCGCGGTGATCGCGCGCATGCTCGAGCCCGTGCTGCCCTACGAAGCCGGCGAATGGGCCGACGCGCTGGGCGTCGGTTCGCTCGACGCGCTCTACGCGGGCTTCGGCGCGACCGATTCGGCCGGCGTCGACCTCGTGCACATCGGTCTGCGCGGCAGCCCCGAGGGGCTGGTCAAGTCGTCCTGCCACAAGCCCGCCGACCTCGGCTTCGCCAACTACTGCTCCGAGAACACGGTGCTGTTCGGGGTCCGCTCCTTCGACGTCTCGGCCCTGATCGATGCCGCGCAACGCTTCGTGCAGATGCTGCCGCAGGAAGCGCAGCGCGAGATCGATCGTGAGTTCAGCCGCGAGCTGACGCGCGAGCTGCGCCACGTCGGCATGACGCCCGCCGACCTCGAGGGCATGCTGCGTGCCTTCGGCGACCAGATGGGGCTGGCGATCGGCCTCGAGGCTGGCGCGATCCCCAAGCCCGAGCTGCTGCTGCGCGTCGGTGTGCGCGATCGGCAGACGATGCAGGCGCTGCTGCAGCACCTCGAACAGCTCGTCGCGCACGAAGCCGGCATGGAGTGGAAGACCCGCAAGGTCGGCGACCTCGAGATCCGCTACTTCAGTCTGCCGATCGAGGACAAGCTGCAGCTGACGCCTTGCTACGCGCTGACCGACGACGCGGTGATGGTGGCCTCGGACGTGATGGCGCTGACCCGCTCGCTGCGCCGCGCCGAGGAGCCCGGCGAGAGCCTCAGTGCGCAGGACGACTTCAAGGCGATGGCGAAGGAGTTCGCCGGCGCCAACGACATCCTGCACGTGCGCGCCTTCCGGCTCGCCGAGCTCGGCTGGCGCACCGTCGAGACCCTGGCCTACCCGCAGCTCGACGCGCACCGCGACGAGATCGGTTTCGGCAGCGAGGCCCTGCCCGACGCGGAGACGATGGCTGCGGCGCTCGGCAGCAGCACCTTCGCCTGCTTCGTCGACGAGCGCGGCATCACCCAGCGGCACCGCGGCCTGATCTCGATCGGCTCGATCCTGGCCACCGTCGGCACGCTCGCCGACGAAGTGCTCGGTCGCGCCAGCTCCAAGATCTACTAGGAGCCCGTCTCCGACGCCCTTGTGAGCTTGCTGCCGCGCGGCCGCCGCGGTAGCCATGCGGCATGACCCAAAGCAAGGACTCCGAAGCGCGCCGCAAGGCGCTGCGCGGTCTGGCCAAGGCCGCGGCCGGACCCGTCGCGCTGCCCGCGGCAGATCTGTTGTGGTTGCTTGACGAATGTGGGCGCCTGCAGCAGGGCAATGACCGCCTGCGCCGACAGAACCGCCGGCTGCGGCTGCGGGCGCAACGCGCCGGCGTCGAGCTCGATGGTGAGACCGACCCAGTGGGTGAGGACGACTCGTGAGCCGGGTGACGCTGGTGCACTGGCACGAGGCCGAGTGCGCCGAGCGCGCGGCGCGGCTGGCCGCGTTCGGTCACGAGGTCGTCAGCCACTGGCGGCAGGACCAGGGCAGCGCGCTGACCAGGGGCTTTTCCGCCGCGCCGCCCGACGCGATCGTCGTCGACCTCGGCCGGCTGCCGTCGCACGGCCGCGCGATCGCGACGTGGATCCGCGAACGCAAGGCGCTGCGTCACGTGCCGATCGTGTTCGTGCCCGGCGACGCCGAGAAGACCGCGCGGCTGCGGCAGGCGTTTCCCGACGCGACCTACGCGCCGTGGTCGAGGTTGAAGTCGGCGCTCGCCAAGGCGATCGCGCGACCCCTGCGCGCCCCGATCGTGCCCGCGGCGCCCGACTACTCGGGCACGCCGTTGCCCAAGAAGCTCGGCATCAAGTCAGGGCACGCCGTGCTGCTGCTGCGCGCCCCGCGCGACTTCGCGGCGACGCTCGGGGATCTGCCTGCGGGTGTGATCGTGAAGAAGCGCCTCGCCGGCGAACTCGACGTCGTGGTCCTGTTCTGTCGCTCCCTGGCGGAGTTGCAGCGCGACTTCGAGGCCGCGAAGCGGTGTCTGGCGCCGCGGGGCGGCCTGTGGGTGGCGTGGCCCAAGAAGGCCTCCGGGCTGGTCACGGATCTTGCCGACGGCGTGGTGCGCGCGCTCGGGCTCGATCACGGGCTCGTGGACAACAAGGTCTGCGCCATCGACGCGACGTGGTCGGGGCTGCGGTTCGCCCATCGGCGGACCTGAGCGGTTTGCGGCCGCCGCGCGCGCGGCGTAAGGTGCACGCTCTCGCAACCGTCCCGGAGGTCCACGTGGTGCGCGCCCAGAGTCTGCTTTCCCTGCTCAAGCTGTTCGTCTTCCTGTGCGTGGCGTCCGTCGCCGTGGCGCAGAAGGAGAAGGCGCCCGACATCCGCTACGTCTCACCCGACAAGTTCGAGCGCAACACCAAGGCCGACGACCAGGGCTTGCTGCAGTGGACCGAGTGGGAGAAGCCCAAGTGCCCGACCTGCGCGGGCACCGGCAAGACGAAGTGCTCGAACTGCTTCCGCCTCATCGACGAGATCAAGACCTGCATCGAGTGCCAGCGCAAGGAGTCGCGCGAGGCCGTCTGCCGCGCGTGCGCCGGACTCGGGTACTGGCCCGACCCGCTCGAGAAGGTGCACTGCCCGGGTTGCATGGGAGCGGGCTTCCTGCCCTGCATGGTGTGCGGTGGCGCCGGCGTGCAGAAGATCCAGGGTGGCGGCGACCGGTGGTCCAAGTGTGTCGCCTGCCGCGGCGACGGCGGCTACGCGTGCGGGATCTGCAAGGGCGAGCGGCTCGTCGAGGTCGCCGCGCTCAAGCCGAGCCTCGCCGAGGCCAACGCCGCGACCTTGACCAAGGCCCTCGCCGCGGTCGACAAGGTGCTCACGGGCTTCACGAGCTTCGAGGCGAACGGCAACGACTCCCGCAAGGACGTCAAGGAGCTGCAGAAGCGCATGAAGGACGCCGAGGCGTATCTGCCGCCGCTCAAGCGCGCCCCCAAGGTGCTGCAGGACTACATGGGCAAGATCTACGCGGGCAAGCAGTTCGTCGGCTACAAGGAGACCGAGGCCAATGCGATCAACGGCTTCAAGTCCCGCACCGAGTACTACCTCAAGCACCAGAAGCGCATGATGGAGCTGGCGCTCAAGCGCGCCGAGGCCAACGAGAAGCTGCTGGCCGAGCAGAAGGGCAAGTGACGGGCGTGGCGGGCGCGCGGTAGGCTTCGTGGATGCCGAGCAGTCTCCGCATCCCCCTCCATCGCCTCTCCGCCCCCCTGCTCCTCTGCGCGTTCGCGGCCACCGCCGCGGCGCAGGGCGTCGTCAACCCTTCGTTGCTGGCGCCGCAGCCAGATGATGCGACGGCGACCGCGGCGCGCGCGACCGACTCCCGTCAGGCCGTTCGTGCGGCGACCGGCGCGGTGGTCTATGTCGCCGTCGAGGTCGAAGGCCCGCGCGGCAAGTTCGTGATCGAGCGGCCGAGCACCGGCGTGCTCGTCGGCGACGGCAGCATGGTCGTCACCTGGACCCGGCTCATCGCCGAGGCGCAGGGTGCGGCGGACAAGGCGCTGATCGTGCAGTGGCCGGACGATGCACGCACGCGGGTCGGCGCCGAATTGGTGCGCAGCGACGCGGCGACCGGGCTCTCCCTGCTGCGCCTCGCCAAGAAGGCGGACGGCGCGCGCGCGCTGCCGGTGGCGGGCGTCGATCTCGAGCCGGGCCTGCCGATCACCGTGCTGGGCTGTCCCGAGGGCAGCGTGCTGGTCGCCTTCGAGGGCGTCGTCAGCAGCGCCCTCGCGCAGCCGCCGCTCGCGGGCCACGCTGTGCCCCCGGGCGCCGTCTGGCTCACGGACGCGCGCTCCGACCCGCGCTGCGACGGCGCCGCCGCGATCGACGGCCAGGGCCGGGTGGTGGGGCTCTGCGGCGCGGAATACGTGCGCCGCGACGTCTCCGAGCCGACGCTCGAGGATTTGCGGCAGCCGAGCTTCCTGGCGGTGCTGTCGGGCGGGGCGATCGCCAAGGCGTTCGCGGCCGAACTCGGCGGGGGCGTCTCCGGCGCGGACCTCGAGCGTCGAACCGGCGTCGGCGTCGTCGCCGCGAGCGCGCCGTGCGTGGTGGGGGTCTACGGCGGTGAGGGTGCCTGGCCGGCGGCGGACCCGCGCGACCCCGGCGCGACGATGCGGGGCAAGGGTGTCGGCTCGGGTGTGGTGCTCTCCACCGGCGGGCTGATCGTCACCAACAACCACCTGGTGCCGGGCGATGCGGCGCAGGTCGCGTTGGCCGACGGCACGAGGGTGCCGGCCAAGGTGATCAAGCGTCAGGGTGACACCAACCTGGCGCTGCTGCAGGTGCAGGTCGACGCGACGAAGCTGCATTCGGCGATGGTGCGCGACGGCGACGAGGTGCTGGTCGGCGAGCGGGTGTTCGCGATCGGTCGACCGTTCGGCGGCGCGCCGGTGGTGTCGGCGGGCGTGCTCAGCGCGGTGCGCGGCGGCGGTCGCCTGCAGGCGGATCCGGACCTGGGCAACGCCAACGCCGGCGGCGCGGTGGTGGACGGCAAGGGCCACGTGATCGGCATCGCCGACGGCGGCGCGTTCGATCCGCTCGCGGTCGCGTTCGCGATGCGCGGCGACCGCGTCACCAAGGAGACCAACCTGTCGACGTTCGTCGGCATGGCGCGGGTGCGGCGCGCGTTCAGCGACGAGCTGGCCGCGGCCGGGTTGACGACGACGACGCCGTTCCAGCGCACCGACGTGACCGACGCGCTCACGACGATGGTCGACAAGGTCGCGCCCGCCCTGCTCAACGTCTACGTCGGCAGCACCAGCGCCGGCGACGAGGACAGCAACCCGTTCGCGTCGGTGGTCAAGAGCGAGGCGCGTGTGTTCGGGTTGGGGTCGGGGGTGATCATCGACCAGTCGGGCCTGGCGCTGAGCAACTGGCACGTCGTCGACGAGTCGGTGTTCCCCGACGGCGCCGCCAAACCCGGCTTCGCGGTCGAGGTGTCGGTGTTCGGCGGACGCAAGTATCCGGCCAAGGTGCTCAGCATCTCGCGCGAGAACGACCTGGCGCTGCTGCAACTCGAGCTGCAGCCGGGCGAGACGGTGCACGCGGTGGAACTCGGCAACTCGACCGCGCTCGAGATCGGCGAGAGGGTCGTCGCGATCGGCAACCCGCACGGCAAGGCCAACACGATCACCGCCGGCATCGTCACCGCCAAGGAGCAGGGCATTCGCGTCAAGGGCCGCTGGGCCAAGCTCGAGCACCTGATCGAGACCGACGCCGCGATCAACGGCGGCAACAGCGGCGGCGCGTTGCTCGACATGACCGGCCGTCTGGTCGGCATCAACAGCGCCGGCGGCGGCACGTTCAACAACCGCGGCTACGCGATCAGCGTCGACCACGTGCGGCGGCAGCTGCTCGGGCTGTTGCTACAGGCCTACAAGCTGCGCAGCCCGGACCTCGGCATGTCGGTCACCGACGACGGCGGCAAGGTCCTGGTGTCGCTCGTCGACGCGCGCGGGCCCGCGGCCAAGGCCGGCGTGCAGTCGGGCGATCGGATCGTGGCGTTCGCCGGTGAGACGATCACCTGGAGCCCCGGCCTCGCCCGCGTGCTGCTGCGCCAGCAGTCCGACCTGCCGGTGCCGCTCGTGCTCGAGCGCAAGGGCAACAAGGTGGAGGTCGTGGTCACGCCGGTGGCGGCCGCGCAGTGGGCGCTGATCCGCCAGTCGGGTCTCGCCTGCCGCGACCTGCCGTTCGCGGAGGCGCCCGAACAGGTGCGCGCCGCGGCGATCGCGACGCACCGCAAGTTCACGGGGGACAACACGGGTGAGCCGGCCGAGATCCCGGCGCAGCTGGTGCGCATCGAGGAGGTGTTCGCCGGCATCCAGAAGGCCGACATCGACCTCAGGCAGGGCGACCTGCTCGTCGGGGTGATGCTGCGCGACGCCGACACCGGCGGTGACGTGCTGGTGCACATCGCGGACGTGGACTCGCTCAAGCGCCTGTTCAACGACCGCCAGCTCGGCGACTACGAAGGTCAGGAGTTCCGCTGCTGGATCTGCCGCGGCGGCAAGATCCACGAGGTCGACGTGGTCGCCAAGCGGCTGTTCTGGTGAGCGCTGCGGCGGGCGCCGATGCGCCCGCCGGCCCGCCGCTCACTTCGCCTGGAAGCTGCCCTTGGCCTGCAGCATCTTGTCGCCGGCCTTCCACGAGAACGCGAACTGGATCTGGCCCTTGGGCAGCGGGTCGAACGGCACGAACGTGACCATGCCGGGCGCGCACGTCGTGCGCACGCTGCCGTCGTCGAACAGGATGCCGCCGTCGATCTTGTCGCCCTTGGGGCCGACCATCGTGCAGGTGAACGAGTGGCGGTCGCCGCCGAGGCTCGAGCCGAAGTGCACGGTGACCGGGAAGCCGACCTCCTTGTTGCCACCCTTGCCGTTCTTCTCGAGCAGCTTCTGCACGTCGGGGCCGAGATCGGCGACGGGCACCGCGCCGTCGAAGATCAGGTTCGGCTTGCGCGGGAACCACGTGTAGCCGGCGTAGGCCGCCTTGGGGGCGCCCAGGCCGCTGACCGTGTTGATCACCAGGATGTTGCCCTCGTTGTAGAGGCCGATGGTGAGCACCGAGTTGTTGACCAGCGCGTCGCGGTAGCCGGGCAGGTAGACCCACTTCTCGAACATCTTCTTGGCGCCGCCGATGCTGGCGCCGGTCTCGACGATCGCCATCTCCGCGAACATGCTGCCGACGTAGCTGCCGCCCAGATCCACCGACTCGGTGTGCACCTCGGCGGGCGTCTTGAGGTCCTTGTTGGCCTTGAGATAGTCGGCGTGCTCCTTGCACCGCGCCGACAGGTTGGAGGACCAGCTCGCCGGCGTGGCCTCGTACTCCTTGCGCGCGGCGTTGAACGCCTCGAGCCACTTGTCGACGCCCTTGCTCACGGCCTGCAGCGGCGGGGTGTTGTTCTGGATCGCCTTGAGCACCGGCGAGGCGCCGGTCCAGAAGTCCTCCCACTCCTTGTCGAGCTGCGCGACGGTGACGTCGTGCTTGCCGTCGAACGCCTGCTCGAACTCCGTCGGCTGCTTCTTGCCGAGCCTCTTCATCTCCTGCGCGATCTGGTCCATGTCGCGCAGCAGCTCGGGGTTGCGCCGCATCAGGTAGTCGCTGAACGACCACGCCTTGATGCGCTGCTCGTTGGTGAACGTCGCCGCGTCGGCGAACGGCAGGTCGCGCGCGGCGACGCCGCCGGTGCTGCGCCACGCGAGCTCGAGGTTGAGGTTCTTCCAGATGTCGAAGTCGGGCGAGGTGTACTCGCGGTCCTCCTCGCTCGCCGACGTGCCCTGCTGCTTCTTGAGGTCGACCGAGAACAGCCGGTTGTTGTTGAACATCATGCCCACGAAGGTGTGGCCGATGCCTTCGACGAACGCGTCCGAACCGAACCGCGCGCAAGCGCGGGCGACGTTGCGCACCGAGTTGTCGAACAGGGTCTTGGGGCCGTTCATGTGGCCCACGGCGACGTTGCCGATGCCGCAGGTGCTGGTGTTCTCCAGCCGCCATTCGAGGTCGGGCACCTGGTTGGCGCGCAGCACCTGCTGGTACGCCTCCTTGGCGGTCAGCGCCGCCCAGTGGCTCGGGAAGCGGCCCTGCGGCACCTCCCACGGGAACGCCACCTGGCAGACGCGCAGCGTGCGCTCGGCCCAGACCAGCGCCTCCTTGAGGTTGTCCTCCTCCTCGGCGTCGCCGTGCAGCGTGAAGTGCTCGCTCTGCACGGTGATGTAGGGGATCTGGGCCCGGTCGAGCGGGGCGCACTCGACGCCGCTGACCTTCTCGACGGCGTAGTCCACCTTGGACTGCTCCTCGACGGCCTTCTCGATCATCTTGCTGCGCTCGTAGAGCGTCTTCTCGACCTCGGTGCCGGTGAGGCTGCCGACCTCGCGGTGCTCGAGCGCCTTCTGCGCCTCCTCGTCCTGCTCGACCCAGCGCAGCACCTGGCTCCAGTGGTACCGCGCCTTGTCGGCGCGGTCGGCCTTGGCCCACTTCTTGGCCTGCGAGCGGTGGTTGTTGGCGAGGCTCTTCTTGAGCGCCTCGTAGGCCTTGAACAGCGACTGGCCGTCGTTGCCCGTGCCGGTGTCGGTGGTCGGGTAGGTCTTGGCGGGATCCGGGTTCCAGCTGCTGCCGACCTTGACATAGCCCATGCCCGTGTAGGCCTCGGCGTTGTCGGCGTCGTAGAGCTTGATCGTCTGCAGCCAGATCAGCCGCGCCTGCCGCGGGAAGCCCTTCTCGAAGGCCTTCTTGGCGAACGCGTTGAGCAGCTTGGCCTGGCGCTGGTTGAAGTCGGTTTCGTCGTTCTGGGCGGTGGCATGGGCGAGAACGGCGAGCCCGCACAGAGCGGTGAGGATCGGGCGCTGGATCATGGTTCGGTCGGCGGAATGGGTGCGGATCTGGGGCCGCAGAGTGTAACGATCGGGGGCGCCCCCGGCGACCCCGCGATCCGCGGCTGGAAGTTGACGGACGCAGCGCCATACTGTTTGCCCCCGAAACCCCAGCAAGCATGAGCAAGACCTACGACATCGGCGTTCTTCCTGGCGACGGCATCGGCGACGAAGTCGTCCGCGAGGCACTCAAGGTTCTCGACGCGGTGCAGTCGGTCTACGGCTTTACGACCCGGCGCGAACACCTGCCCTACGGCGCGGACCACTTCCTGGCGACCGGCGAGACCATGCCCGACGCGGCGTTCGACCGGATCCGCGACATGCACGCGGTGATCTTCGGCGCGATCGGCGACCCGCGCATCGAGGTCGGCAAGCTCGAGTTCGCGATCATCGCCGGCATGCGGCACAAGCTCGACCTCTACGTCAACCTGCGTCCGGTCAAGCTCTACCACGAGTCGATGTGTCCGCTGAAGGGCAAGAAGCCCGAGGACATCGACATCCTGTTCCTGCGCGAGAACACCGAGGACGCCTACGCCGGCATCCACGGCACCACCAAGAAGGACACGGACTACGAGATCTCGCTGCAGCAGATGGTCTACACCGCGCGCGGCACCGAGCGCATCATCCGTCACGCCTTCGAGCTGGCGCAGAAGCGCGGGCCCAAGCCCGGCAAGAGCAAGCCGCAGGTGACGCTGATCGACAAGGCCAACGCGGTGCGCGCCCAGGACATCTGGACCCGCATCTTCGCCAAGGTCGCGAAGGAGTACCCGGGCATCGACACCGACCACGCCTACATCGACGCGGCGTGCATGTGGATGGTGAAGAACCCCGAGTGGTTCGACGTCGCGGTGACGACCAACCTGTTCGGCGACATCATCACCGATCTCGGCGCGATGCTGATCGGCGGCATGGGCATCGCCGCGTCGGGCAACATCCACCCGGGCAAGGTGTCGATGTTCGAGGGCATCCACGGCAGCGCGCCGAAGTACAAGGGCCAGGACAAGGCCAGCCCGCTGGCGACGATCCTGTCGATGGCGCTGCTGCTCGACCACGTCGGCGAGGCGCAGGCCGCCAAGGACCTCGAGGCGACGGTGGCCGGCCTGATCCAGTCGGGCCAGATCCGCAGCCTCAAGGCCGGCGAGCACAAGTGCTCGGAGCTGGGCACGATGGTGCACGACGCGCTGCTCGAGCGCGCGCGCGCGACGCGCTGACCGGCTCGCGCGGCCGGTTCGGATCGCCGTCGGCTCAGACCGGCGGCGGTGCGGTCGGAATGCGCCAGCGCGGCACCGCCGCGCGCCCGATGCCGTCCTGCCCGCCGCGCGGTTCGCGCACGGTGCACGGTCGGGGAGGTTCGGGTCGGTTCCCCGCGGGAGCGGGGCGTGCCGGCAGGGCACGTCCGGGCGCGTGCGTTCGTTCTGGAGAAACGGGTTGGGATCGCGCGCCGCGGCTCGCGGCGTCGCAGTGGGGGGCGGCGGTCGGTTTCACGACCGCAAGTCGCGGCGGGGGGGGGCAGTCAGCGCGACAAGAGCGTTACGTGGGGAAGGCGGGCAGGTGAGCGTTACCCGCGCCTATCGTTCCGACCGTTGCCCGCGACCGGGCACCCAGACCGCATTCCCCAAGACGGAACCTCGCAGAGGAAACAATGAAGACCGGTATCGCTGCTGCCCTGTTCGCCCTCGCGCTGCCCCTGTGCGCGCAGGCCCCCGTTTCGGCCGAGACCGAAATGCTGTTCTACAAGGCCTTCTACCTCGAGAAGGGCCCGCGCGACTTCGCGCAGGCGATGGAGCTCTACGACGCGTTCCTGGCCAAGGCCCCGGAGAGCAAGCTCGCGGCCGAAGCCGCCAAGCAGCAGTTCGCGCTGCTCGATCGCCTCGGCAAGAGCAAGGAGCGCGACGCGTTCCGCGAGAAGTACGCCAAGCTGCTCGGCAACGCCGCCTCGACGCGCGGTGACCGCCCCGCGGCGCCGGCCGACGCCGCGCCCGGTGATCGTCCGCAGCGTGGTCAGGGCGGTCCCGGCGGCATGGGGCGCATGGACCCGGCGGCGCGCATCGCCGAGCTCGAGAAGGAGCTCGCCAAGGCCAAGGAAGACGGTGACGACGCGGCGGTCGAGCGCCTCACGGCGCAGATCGAGCGCATGAAGCAGATGGGGCAGCGCGGCGCCGGCCAGGGCGGTCAGCGCGGCCAGCGCGGCGGCATGGGCATCATGGGCGGCAAGCCGCTCGCCGAGATGAACGAAGAGGAGATGACCCAGTTCAAGGACGGCATGGAGCGCATGGCCGGCTTCATGGATCGCATGAAGCAGAACATGACCGAAGAGCAGGCCAAGAAGCTCGACGACAACATGGCGGCGCTGAAGAAGAACCTCGACGCCGGCAAGCTCGAGGACGCGCAGAAGTCGCTCGACGCGCTGCGTGAGTCGTTCCCGCAGCGCGGTCGTCGCGGCGGTGGCCAGGGCGGCGGTGACGCCGGTGGCCAGGGCGGCGGCGGTCAGGGCGGCGGCCGCCGCGGTGGCGGCGGTGGCGGCAATGGCGGCGGCGGTGGTGGTGGCGGCGGCAACTGAGCCGACACAGCGACTGCAATGAAGTGCGACCGGCCGGGGCTTTCCCGGCCGGTTTGCGTTCGGCCCGGGCTTGCGGAGCCGGCCGTCGCGGGGACACTGCGCGCCGATGGCCAGTCCGCGCATCGATCCGGTACAGCTCGAGGTGTTTCATCACCTCGTCAGCGCCTTCTGCGAGGAGGCCGGCGCGCGGCTGCAACGCAGCGCCGCCAGCCCCAACATCCGTGAGCGGCGCGACTACTCGGTGGCGATGTTCGATCGCGAGGCACGGCTCGTCGCCCAGGCCGCCCACATCCCCGTGCACCTGGGCAGCGCCCGCGACGCGGTCACCGCGGTGCAGCGCGCTCACCCCGACCTCGAACGCGGCGACGTGATCGTGCTCAACGATCCCTACGCCGGCGGCACGCACCTGCCCGACGTCACGATGGTGCGGCCGGTGTTCGTCGGCCGCGGCGCGCGCCCCGAGTGGTTCCTCGTCAACCGCGCGCACCACGCCGACATCGGCGGCAGCGTGCCCGGGTCGATGGCGATCGTCGCCGACCTGCTGGCGGAAGGGCTGATCCTGCCGCCCGTGCGGCTGCGGCGTCGCGGCGAACTGCAGCGCGACCTGCTCGCGGTGTTCGCGCGCAACGTGCGCGGCGCGGGTGAACGGCGACTCGACCTGACCGCGCAGGAAGCCAGCCTGCTGCAGTTCGAGCAGCGGCTGCAGCAGTTCGTGGCCGAGTCGTCGCTGCCGGCGGTGCGTCGCACCCAGGAGGCCCTGTTCGACTACACCGAGCGCGCCGCCGCGGCGGTGGTGCGCGGGCTGCGGCGCGGACGGTTCTCGGCCGAGGACGAACTCGAGGACGACGGGCTGGGCAGCGGACCGCTGCGCGTCGCGCTCGACCTGACCGTGCGCGCCGATCGCCTGGTGTTCGACTGGACGCGCTGCTGCGACCAGGCGAAGGGCGGCGTCAACTGCAACCCGGGCATCGCGCTGGCCGCGGCCGTCTACGTGCTGCGCTGCCTGTGTCCCGATCGGCTGCCGACCAACGACGGCCTGTTCCGCCTGGTGCAGCTGCGTACGCGCCGCGGCAGCCTCGTCGATCCGATCGATCCGGCGCCGGTCGCGGGCGGCAACGTCGAGACCAGCCAGCGCCTCGTCGACGTCGCCTTCGCGGCGCTCGGCCGATCGGCGCCGCAGCTGGTGCCGGCGGCGTCGGCGGGCACGATGAGCAACCTGTCGCTGGGCGGCGTCGACCGCCGCGGCGCCGCGTTCGCGAGTTACGAGACGCTGCCCGGCGGCGCCGGCGCGACCGCGACCACCCCGGGCCTCGCCGCGGTGCAGACGCACATGACCAACACCCGCAACACGCCGATCGAAGAGCTCGAGCACCGTTACCCGCTGCGCGTGCGCGAGCTCGCGGTGCGGCGCGGCAGCGGCGGGCGCGGCCGGCAGCGCGGCGGCGACGGCCTGCGCAAGGTGGTCGAAGCGCTGCAGCCGCTGACGGTGGCGTTCCTCGGCGAGCGTCACCGGCACGGCCCGCCGGGCGCCGCGGGCGGCGGCGCCGGCGCGCCGGGTTCGTTGGCGAAGGTGCGCGGCGGTCGCCGCCAGGCGCTGCCGGCGAAGACCACGTTCCCGCTGGCGCCCGGCGAACGGGTGGAAGTGCAGACGCCGGGCGGAGGTGGCCATGGTCGTCGGTGACCTGCGGCGGCGGGCCGCGGTGCTGGTCGCGCTCGCCGCGGCGGGTTGCGCAGTGCCCTACCGGGCCTGTCCGGTGGAACTCCCGGGGCCCGTGCCCGCCGACGCGTTCGCGCGTTGCCGGCAGGCGCTGCTGGCCCGCTACGGCGAACTGGCGTTCGCCGAGCCCGACCCGCTGCGTCTGCAGACCGATTGGGTCGAGGTCGACGAGCTGCCCGGTGAGCGTCGCATCTCGGTCTACGCCGACGGCGCCGAACTCAGCGTGGTGGTCGAGGCCCGCTGGCTGCGCGAGCGTTGGTTCGACACGCCCGAGTGGAGCGAGGTGCGCGCCGACCCCGCGACCGAGCGGCAGCTGGCGCGGTGGCTCGGCGAAGTGCTCACGAGTCCGTGACCTGCGCGCGAACGTGACGCAGCAGGCCCTCGGCCGGGTGGCGCGCGATGAGCCGATCGAGCCGCGCCAACGCGCCGGCGAAGTCGCCCGCGGCCTCGCGCAGCCGCACGCGCGAAAGGTGCAGCGCGGCGTCCGGGCGCGAGGCGCACCACCGGGCGCGCCGCAGCGCCCGCGCCGCGGCCAAGAGGTCGTTCTCGTCGACGCAGGCTTCGAACAGCCACAGCCACGCGGTGCCGAGGAACGGGTTGAGCTCGGTCGCCTGTTCGAGCAGCTGCCGCGGTGACGCGGCCAGCACGTCGGGCAGGCTCGACCAGCGGCGCATGACGCGGCGCAGGTCGATGGCGTTGCGCCACACCGGCACGCGTCGCCGCAGCCGTCGCAATCGCAGAAGGCGCCGCTGCGGGTCGGGGGCCGACGTCGCGCCGCGCACCACCTGCAACGCGCCCCGCTGCCGCAGCAGGTCGGCGGCGAGGCCGGTCAGTACCTCGGCGAGGCGATTGCGCCAGAAGCCCACGTAGCGCGCGCCGCGGCCGAGCCGCGCCACCAGCGCATCGACCTCGCGGCGCAGCGCGTGCTGGGTGGCGCCGCCGTCCCGCGCGCAGGCGCTCAGGTTGCAGCGGCCGTTGCGCATGCGCCTGGAGAACGCGGCCGGCAGTTCGGGCAGTTCGGGCAATTCGTCGGTCGGCGCCGCCTCCCGGCTGATCAGCAGCTCGGGGTCGGGTTGTGGACACGCGCCGCGGCGCGAGGCGCGCGTCTGGCGGCGGATCCAGCACTCGACCAGCCGCATCCAGCGGCGGTGCCGTTCGGGCTGCGGCAGGTCGCGGATCGCGCGACCGTGCTGCAGGCAGTCCAGGGCCAGCTCCTGGCGCAGGTCGTCGAGCAGGTCGGTGGCGACCGCGCTGGACAGGCTGCGCCAGGTTGCGATGCGCCGAACCGTGCCCGGCAGCACCCGCGCCACGAACGGTTCGAGCAGGTCGAGGGCGGTGTCGGTCGGGGGGACGGCGGTGGGATCGGTGGGGCAGGTGGTGGCGGTCATGGGGTCGGTCTCCGCCACCAAGTGCACGCCCGGGGGCAGATCCCCACAGAGCAGGCAGGTGATCCGCGGCGCCGAGGCGCTATGCTGCTGCCCTTTTTCCGCGCAGCAGCAATGCCGACCACTTGTGTCGTAGGCATCCTCTGGGGTGACGAAGGCAAGGGCAAGGTCATCGACTACCTCGCCGCGGACGCCGACTACGTCGTCCGTTTCGGAGGTGGCCACAACGCTGGCCACACCCTCTATCTCCCGTCCGGCAAGCTGGTGCTCCACCTGGTGCCGTCCGGCATCGTGCACCCGCACACCGTCAACGTGATCGGCAACGGCGTCGTCGTCGATCCGGTGCACCTGTGCGGCGAGATCGACCGGCTGATCGAACGCGGCATCGCGGTCGAGCTGGGTCGCAACCTGCTGCTCAGCGAGCGCGCCCACGTGATCGTGGAGGCGCACCGGCTCCAGGACGCCTGGGGCGAAGGGGTTCGCAGCGGCGGCAAGATCGGCACCACCGGTCGCGGCGTCGGCCCGGCCTACAGCGACCGCTGCGCGCGCATCGGTCTGCGGCTCGGCGACCTCGTCGACCCGGCCCGCCTCGACCGCGCCCTGGCCAATCTGGTCGAACAGAAGAACGCCTGGTTCGGGCCCGCGGGCATCCCGCTGCTCGACGCCGCCGCGATGCGCAACACCCTGCTGGCGGCCGGCGACCGGCTGCGCGCCGGCATCGGTGACACCGGCAAGCTGCTGCGCGACGCCAGCGCCGCGGGCAAGCGCATCCTGCTCGAGGGCGCGCAGGGCTGCCTGCTCGACCTCGAACACGGCACCTACCCGTTCGTCACCAGTTCGCACGCCAGCACCGGCGGCGCCTACAGCGGCAGCGGCCTGCCGCCGCACGAGATGCGCACCGTCGGCATCGTCAAGGCCTACGCCACGCGCGTCGGTGAGGGGCCGTTCCCGAGCGAGCTCAAGGACGACACCGGCGACCGCCTGCGCGTCGCCGGCAAGGAGTTCGGCTCGACCACCGGGCGGCCGCGCCGCTGCGGCTGGTTCGACAGCGTCGCCGTGCGCTACTCGGGCGCGGTCTCGGGCGCCACCGAGCTGGTGCTCACCAACCTCGACGTGCTGCGCGGCTTCGATCCGCTGCGCGTCGTCGTCGGCTACCGCCTGCCCGACGGCAGCAAGACCACCGACTTCCCGGCCTTCGAGCTCGAACGCCTCACGCCCGAGTTCGCGGAGCTGCCCGGCTTCACCGAGGATCTGCAGCAGGTGCGTCGCTTCGAGGACCTGCCGCCGAACGCGCGCGGCTACGTCGAGGCGATCGAGCGGCACACCGGCATCGCCGTGCGCACGATCTCGGTCGGTCCCGAGCGCCAGCAGGTGATCCTGCGGTGAGCCGCCGCGCGCCCGCGAGCCGCGAGCCTGGCGACGACCTGATCGTGCCGCGCAGCGTCGCGGTGATCATGGACGGCAACGGGCGCTGGGCGAAGAGCGCCGGCTTCGAGCGCATTCGCGGGCACGAGCGCGGGGTCGACGCGGTGCGCACCACGGTGACCGAGTGCGCGCGCCTGGGTGTCGACACCCTGACGCTGTACGCCTTCTCGGAGGAGAACTGGGCGCGCCCGGCCCGCGAGGTCAAGCTGCTGTTCGGGCTGCTCGAGCGCTTCCTGGTCGCGGAGCTGCCGACGCTGATGGACAACGACGTGCGCCTGCTGCACGCCGGCCGCACGGCGCGCCTGCCCGACAAGGTCAAGCGGCTGCTCGACGACACCATCGCCAAGACCGCCGGCAACGGCGGCATGCGGCTGTGCCTGGCGATCAGCTACGGCGGCCGCCAGGAGATCGCCGACGCCGTGCGCCGGATCGCCGACGAGGTCGCCGCGGGCACCCTGTCGCCCGACGCCGTCGACGAAGCGGCGATCCGCAGCCGGCTCTACCAGCCCGAGCTGCCCGACCCGGACCTGCTGATCCGCACCGCGGGGGAGCTGCGCATCAGCAACTTCCTGCTGTGGCAGGTCAGCTACGCCGAGATCCACGTCAGCGACGTCTGCTGGCCCGACTTCGGCCAGGCGCAACTGCACGACGCGTTCCGCGACTACGGCCGCCGCGTGCGCAAGTTCGGCAAGGTTCTCTGAGCAAGGTTCTCTGAGCAAGGTGCTGTGATGGCGAGCGACCTCAAGACCCGCGCGGTGCTGGCGCCGACGATGCTCGGCATCGTCGCGCTGATCTACTGGCTCGACTACGGGGAGGTGCTGGGCATCAAACAGGGGGCGCTGTCGGCGGGCCTGCTGCTGCTGCTCGGCGTGCTCGGCGCCCAGGAATACGTGCACCTGCTGCGGGGCCAGAACTTCGCCGTCGCCGGCAAGACCCTGGTGTTCTTCACGACCATGCTGCTGGTCAGCGCCTTCCCGCTGGGTTGGCACGAGATCGACCACGAGTTCTACCCGCTCGTGATCGGCACGATGCTGCTGCTGTTCCCGCTGGCGGTGCGCTCGCTCGGCAAGCACGACATGAAGGTCGGGCTCGAGAAGCAGGGCGCGACGCTGCTCGGGTTCCTGCTGGTCGCGTGGCCGATGTACCTCGCGATCGGCACGTGCTTCCGGCACCTGCCGTCGGTGCTGTTCGTGGTGCTGGTCTGCAAGGGCGGCGACATCGGCGGCTACTGCGTCGGGCGCCTGATCGGCCGTCACAAGCTGATCCCGCACATCAGCCCGGGCAAGACCGTCGAGGGCGCGCTCGGCAGCCTCGCGACGTCGGTGGCGCTGACCGTCGCGCTGCGCGGCCCGCTGCTCGAGCCCGAGGTGCACCTGCCGCTGTGGGCGGCGTTGCTGACGGGCGTGGTGCTCAACTTCACCACCCAGACCGGCGACCTGATCGAGTCGCTGCTCAAGCGCCGCTGCGGCGCCAAGGACAGCTCGCACCTGCTGCCGGCGCACGGTGGCGTGCTCGACCTGGTCGACAGCCTGCTGTTCTCGTTCTGCGCCTGGTTCCAGGTGCTGATCCTGATCACCTGAGGGCGTGATCAGCAGAGGAACGGGGGCCGGTCGCCGGTAGAGTGCGGCGAACATGACTGACG
This sequence comes from Planctomycetota bacterium, assembly GCA_020638655.1. Taxonomy (GTDB): domain Bacteria; phylum Planctomycetota; class UBA1135; order UBA1135; family UBA2386; genus JACKIC01. The sequence goes on along the minus strand of JACKIC010000009.1, from coordinate 209,485 downwards.
CGGACGTCCATATCCCGGTGCAGACCGTCGACGAGGCCCGCACGCTGCTCGGGCCGCTCGACAGCAACGCGCGGCTGGTGCGCGAGCTGCACGGCATCAGCGTGCTCGCGCGCGACGGCAGCCTGCGGCTGCTCGGCGACGCCGCGCACGTGCAGATCGTGCAGCAGGTGTTCGAGGACTGCCTCGACAGCATCCGCGCCGGCCGGCGCGTGTCGACGCAGGAGGTCGCCAACCGGCTGCGCGCCACGATCGCCGTCGACGGCGCCGAGCCCGGCGCCGCCACCGATCGACCGCAGCGTCCGACCGGCAGCGGCATCGTGATCCGGGCCCGCACGCCAGGTCAGCAGCGATACCTCGAGGCGATCGAGAACCACGACGTGGTCTTCGGCGTCGGCCCGGCCGGCACTGGCAAGACCTACCTGGCCGTCGCCAAGGCGATCGACGCGATGAAGCGCGGCATCGTGCGGCGCATCGTGCTGGTGCGCCCGGCGGTCGAGGCCGGCGAGAAGCTCGGCTTCCTGCCCGGCGACTTCCAGGCCAAGATCGATCCGTACCTGCGGCCGATGTACGACGCCCTGCAGGACCTGCTGGACGCGCGCACGCGCACCCGGTGGCTCGAGAGCGACGTGGTCGAGGTCTGCCCGCTGGCCTACATGCGCGGCCGCACGTTGAACCGCTCGTTCGTGATCCTCGACGAGGCGCAGAACACCACCGTGCCGCAGATGCTGATGTTCCTGACGCGCCTTGGGGAGCACTCGCGCATGGTGGTCACCGGCGACCCGTCGCAGATCGACCTGCCCGGCAACGTGCGCTCGGGGCTCGCCGACGCCCTGGTCAAGCTCGAGAACGTCGACGGCATCGCCCTGGTGCGGCTGGGCAGCGACGACATCGTGCGCCACGCGATCGTCAGTCGCATCGTCGACGCCTACGAGCAGCGCTCGGGCAAGTTCGGCGACCAGGGGCCGGCATGACGCCGGCGCGTCGCCCGAAGGTCGCGCGAAAGCCGCGGTTGCAGCTCGAGGTGGTCGATCGTGGCAAGCCGCGCACCGATCGGGCCCTGCTGCGCGAGGTCGTGCGGGCGACGCTCGACCACGTCGATCGTCTCGATCTGCCGGTGAGCCTGCTGCTCACCGACGACGCGGAGATCGCGCAGATCCACGCCGACTACCTCGACGATCCCACGCCGACCGACGTGATCTCCTTCGCGCTCGAAGAGGGCGCCGAGCTCGTCGTCAGCGTGCAGACCGCGCGCCGCGTCGCGCGTGAGCAGGGCCACACGATCCGCGCGGAGGTCGCGCTCTACGTCGTGCACGGCCTGCTGCACTGCTGCGGCTACGACGACATCCGCGCGCGCGATCGCAAACGAATGCGCGAAGCAGAGCGCGCGGTGATGACGAAGTTGCAGTTGCGCGTGCGCGCCGTCGACGACGAGTCGTAGTCACGACGCGCGATGACGCGCGCGGTGTGGTGAAAGGAAGTGGAGTTTTGTTCGTTGCGCCGCAGCGTGAACGTGTGCTAGTTTTCCGCACGCATCGCGAGCGACACGTTGCTCGTGACGCGATCAACTGCTCGCGACGAACCGAACGAAGATGTCTTCGCCCCGCGTTCCTCGCGCCGCACGCTGATCTCCGATGTGGTTGGGTGGCACATGGTGAGCAACAACGTGCATGGCGTCGCCAGCCGGTTGCGCGGCCGCAAGGCGCCGATCGTCGAGGCCGTCGCGCCCCTGGTCGGTGCACCGATGGTTGGTGCGCCGCTCGAGAAGATGGCCGTGAGCGAGATGGCCGCGAGCGAGATGGCCGTGAGCGAGATTGCCGTGAGCAGGCGAACGCGCGCCGCCGCGGCCGCAGAACTCGCCGACGCTGCTGTCGACGCTGCTGTCGACGCTGCCGTCGCCTCCGGTGACGCCGTCAGCCTGCGAAAGAAGAAGACCGCCTACGCCGACGAGTCGACCGAAGTGTTGTTGGCTCGCTACCGCTGTCGCCCCGGATCGTTGCGCGCGCGCCTGGCGATGCGCGACGAACTCGTCGAGCGACACCGCCCGATCGTCGAGGCGATGGCCCAGTCGCTCGCGTCGCGGCTGCCGCCGAGCGTCGACCCGCGCGACCTCGTGCACGCCGGCGTGTGGGGGCTGATGCAGGCCATCGACAGCTACCTGCCCGAGCGCTGCGACGCGTTCACCGCGTTCATGCGCATCCGCGTGCGCGGCGCGATGCTCGACGAGCTGCGCCACATGGACTTCCTGCCGCGGCTCTACCGCCGGCGCCTGCGCGAACGCGAAGCCGCCGCCGCGCGCCTGCGCATGAATCTGGAGCGCGAACCGACCGCCAGCGAGGTCGCCTCCGAGCTGGGCATCACCGAGGCCGCGCTGATGCGGCGCTTCGAACCCTGCCTGCTGCGCGCCGACCGCGGCGTCGATCGCGGCGAGGAGCTCGACGAGGTCGAGATGTTGGCCGACGACGGCGAGGAGTCGCCGATCGAGGTCATCAACCGCCAGGACCTGCTCAAGCTGGTGCGTGCCAACCTCGAGCCGGTCGAGTGGAAGGTGCTGCAGCTGCACTACTTGGAGGGCATGACCGGCAAGCAGGTGGCGCGGCGCCTGCGGTTGTCCGCGGCGCGTATCTGCCAGATCCACGGGCGCGTGCTCGACCGCCTCAAGGCGCAGCTCGCCGCCTCGGATCCCTCCTGACGCGCTGGCGTCGGCGCGCGGCGTTGTTGCCTGCGGGCCGATGGTGTTGCATGCGCGCCGATGGCTGCCTCCGATCCCGCCGCTGACTCCGTGGACCCTTCCCGCATTCCCTGTCCCGGCGCCGGCCACCCGGCGTTCCATCTGCGCGACGGCGAGCTGTGGTGTGAGGACTGCCGGGTCGCGGACCTCGCCGCCGAGTTCGGCACTCCGCTCTACGTCTACTCCGGCGCGGCCATCGACTCCCGGGTCGGCGCCGTGCGCGCCGCGTTCGGCGCCGACGCGCGCATCTGCTACGCGGTCAAGGCCAACTCCAACCTCACCGTGCTGCGCCGCATGCACGCGCACGGCATCGGCTTCGACGTGGTCAGCGGCGGCGAGCTCGAACGGCTGCGCGCGGCGGGCGTGCCGACCGACGGCGTGGTGTTCGCAGGGGTCGGCAAGGAGCCCTGGGAGATCGACGCCGCCGTCGCCGCGGGCATCCTGTTCTTCAACGTCGAGTCCGAGCACGAGCTGCCGCTGCTCGCCGCCGCCGGCCGCCGCGCCGGCGTGCAGGTGCCGGTCGCGCTGCGTTTGAACCCCGACGTCGACGCGGGCACCCACGCCTACATCAGCACCGGCAAGAAGGACAACAAGTTCGGCATCGCCCTCGACCGCGCCGGCGAGGTCGTCGCCGCGATCGTGCGCGACCCCAACCTGCGGCTCGCCGGTTACCACGTGCACCTCGGCAGCCAGCTGCAGGAGGTGTCGCCGTACGTCGCCGCGCTCGACAAGGTCGAGGCGTTCGTCGACGCCGCGCCCGAACACGGCGCCGGCGTGACCCACTACGACCTCGGCGGCGGCTTCGGCATCGGTTACGGCAAGGGCGCCGAACTCGACGTCACCGCGGTGGCCGCGGCCCTGCTGCCGCGGCTGCGCGCGCGCGGCTGGCAGCCCGTGATCGAGCCGGGGCGGTATCTCGTCGGCGACGCCGGCGCGTTGGTCACCGCGGTGCTCGGCACCAAGCAGCAGGGCGGCTCGCGCTTCCTGCTGGTCGACGCCGCCATGAACGACCTGCTGCGGCCGGCGCTCTACGCCGCGGAACATCCGATCGTGCCGGTGGCAGCGCGCCCCGGCGAACCGGCCGTCGTCGACGTCGTCGGCCCCGTCTGCGAGACCGGCGACTTCCTGGCGCGCCGGCGGTCGCTGCCGCCGTGCGCGCGCGGCGACCTGCTGGCGGTCCTGGGCGCCGGCGCGTACGGTGCGTCCATGGCTTCGAACTACAACACCCGCCGCCGGCCGGCCGAAGTGCTCGTCGACGGTCGCGCCGCGCGCCTCGTGCGCCGCCGCGAGACCTTCGCGCAGCTGTTCGCCAACGAGGTGGAGCTGTGAGGCGCGGCCGACTCGTGGCGCTGCGCCCCGCGATCCTGCGCGCCGCGGTCATGCTCACCCTGGCCCTGGGCTGCGCGGGCTGCAACCTGCTCGCCAACGAGTTCACCTGGATCGATCGCGCGGCGCCCTCGACGGAGCGCGCGCCCGACGCGCCGCTGAGCGCCACGCTGGATCATCCCTGAGGTCGTCGATGTTGCCCGCCCTCAGAGAGCTCCTGCTGCGCGGTGACGGCGCGGGGGAGCTGCAGGGGCCCGACGTCCTGGTGGGGCGCGCGGAGCACCCGTCGTGCGGCGACGAAGTGATCGTGCACGTGCAACTCGAGGCGGGCCGGGTGCGCGACCTGCGCTGGCAGGCCGCAGCGTGCCCGGCGTCGACGGCGATCGCGGCATTGGCTGCCAAGGTCCTGCCCGGCGCCGAGACCGCGGCCTGCGGCGCGCTCCTGCAGCAGGAGGTCGCGCGGCACGGTGGACTCGCCGCCCACGAGCGTCACGCCGAGGCCTTGGTGTTGCGCGCCCTGGCCGCGGCGATCGAAGGCGGCGCCCGCCGATGACCCGCTGGACCGACTTCCTGCAGCGCCTGCGCGGCGACGTGCACGAGAGCGACCGCAACCGCTGGCTCGCGATCCTCGGCCTCAACCGGCAACTCGCCGCGGCCCAGGGGCAGCGCGAGGTGTTGACCGTGCTCGTCGACGAGGCGGTGCGCCTGTTCGGCGCCGAGCGCGGCTTCCTGGTCACGGTGCAGCCCGGCGCGCCCGGCCTGCAGGTCGAGGTCGCGCGCAGCCTCGACCGCGAGCCGATCAAGAACGCCGACAAGAAGCTGTCGAGCACCGTGCTCGACCAGGCGCTCGCCGGCGACGGCGTGTTCAGCGAAGACGCGCAGGAAGGCGCGCTCAGCGCCGCGCAGAGCATCGCCGACCTGCGGCTGCGTTCGGTGCTCTGCGTGCCGCTGCGCGTCGGCGGCGCGGTGCTCGGCGGTCTCTATCTCGACCACCGTTTCCAGGCCGGCGCGTTCGGCGAGCGCGATCTGCCGTGGTTGTTGGCGTTCGCCGATCAGGGGGCGATCGTGCTGCACCTGCACCGCCTGCTGGCCGAGAACCGGCAGCACGCCGAGCTGCTCGCGGCGCAGAACCGCGACCTGGTCAACACGGTGGCGACCCAGGCCGAAGTGCTTGCCGCGCCCGAGGCCCGCCTGTCGCGCGCCGAGCTGCGCCACGCGCTGCCGGCGCTGATCGGCGAGGCGCCCGCGTTCCTGCGCGCGCTGCAGGTGCTCGACCGCGTCGTCGACACCGACCTGCCGGTGCTGCTCACCGGCGAGAGCGGCACCGGCAAGGGCGTCGCGGCGCGCGCCCTGCACCTCGCCGGGCCGCGGCGCCGCGGCGAGTTCGTCGCCGTCAACGTCGCTGCGATCCCCACGAGCCTGCTCGAGAGCGAGCTGTTCGGACACGTCAAGGGCGCCTTCACCGGTGCGGATCGCGACCGCGTCGGGCTGCTGCGTCAGGCCGCGGGCGGCACGCTGTTCCTCGACGAGATCACCGAGATGGACGTCGAGCTGCAGGCCCGCCTGCTGCGCGCGATCGAGTCGCGGCGTGTGCGGCCGGTCGGCGGCGACCGCGAGTTCGCGATCGACGCGCGCATCGTCGCCGCGACCAATCGCGAGCCGGGGCAGGCGATCGCCGAGGGGCGGCTGCGCGAAGACCTCTACTTCCGGCTCGCCGTCGTGATCGTGCGCCTGCCGCCGCTGCGCGAGCGCCGCGCCGACGTGCCGCTCCTCGTCGAGCACATCCTGCAGCGACTCGCCGCGAACGCCGGGGTCGGGGCCAAACGCGTGTCACCGGAGCTGATGGCGGCGCTGCGGGCGCGGTCCTGGCCCGGCAACGTGCGGCAGCTCGAGAACGAACTGCAGCGCCTGGTGGCGCTGGCGGGCGACGACGAACTGCGGTTCGAGCAGCTCACTCCCCAGCCCGACGTCGCCGTCGACGAGCCGGGGCCGCTGCCCAGGCTCGACATGGCCAGCGTCGAGCGCTGGGCGATCGCGCGTGCCCTCGCCGCCGCGGGGGGCAACAAGGCGGAGGCCGCCCGCCTGCTCGGCATCAGCAGGGGCACGCTCTACGGCAAGCTCGACCGGGCGCCGGATTGACCCGCGTCGGCACGGATTCGCGCCCCCGGTCCAGCCCCACGCAAGCCAGCAGTCGGGTCCGGTTGTTCAGGAATTGAACACCTGTGCCCTGGCCCAACGTTGCGCCGTCCAGCATTGGGCTTCGTAAGTCATTCAAATGAAATGACCTGCTGCCGCGGCATCGTTGGCACCGCCGTTGCATTCCGGGACGTCGTGCACCTCTCCCTCCCGCTGCTGCTCGTCGTGTCCGCCGGCCTCGTGCCGGCGCTGGCATGCGCGCAGGGCGCGGCGACATCGGGCGCGGCCACGAGGCCGGTGCGGCTCGTCGATCGGATCGAGGCTCCGATGCTCTACCTGTCGCTCGAGGCCGATCCGGCCAAGAGCGGTGAGAGCGCCGGACCTGTGCACCGTCTGCTCGCGGACCCCGCCTTCGATTCGTTGTTGGGCAAGGAAGGGAACTCCGCCCCGCGCGATTCGGCGGGCCGCGCGCTGGCGCTCGTGCGTGGGGTGCTGGCGCGCAGCGCCGGCGACGTCGAACTCGCCTTGACCGGCGTCGTGCCGAACGGGGGGCAGCCCCTGCTCGTGCTGCGCGCGCGCCTGCAGCGCAACGAGGCCGGGCGCATGTCCGAACTGCTCGCGGGGCCGGACCTCGCGGCGCCGCAGCGACGCCTCGGCGAGACCCAGACCTACAGCCTGCGCGAGGCCGATGGCGTGTCGCGCGACGAGATCGGCGGCCGGGTCGAGCTCGCGGTCGTCGGTGACGACCTGATCGTGGCCAACGATGGCACGGCGATGCAGGAACTGCTCGCGCCGGCGCCCGAGGTGACCTCGGCGACGCCGATCCGCCGCGTGCTTTCCGCAGACCCGCGCTTCAACCAGCTCAAGGCGCAGCTGGCGGCTGGCCCCGGCTCGTTGATGCTCTACGGCGACTGGCAGCGGCTCAGCCGCCGCTTGCAGGCGAGCAGCGAAGGTGTGCCGCAGGCGGTGCTCTCCTGGAGTGGCCTCGACAACGCGCGCACGGTGATGGCCGCGCTCGCGGGCGATGACGCGGACTTCACCGGCACGCTGCTGCTCGACTTCGAAGTGCCGGCCGGCGGCGGTCGCGGCTCGCAGTTCGACGGTTGGTTCGCGGCGGCGGAGTCGGTGCCGGCGCGCTCGCTGTTGTCGACGCTGCCGCCGGGCGGCCTGGGCGGCATCGTGATGGCCGTGGACCTGGCGCAGATCGCGCAGCGGTCGCCGCGCGGCGCGCGCATGCTGCACGAACTCGGTCACGCCTTCGACGACTTCGGGCTCGACTTCGAGCGCAAGGTGCTCGGCCGGCTCGGCACGGGCGGCACGGTGCAGCTGCTGTTCCGCGAAGCGGACGGCGCGCCCGAGATCGTCTCGGTCTATTCGCTGCGCGCCAAGAGCAAGCAGGCCGCGAGCGCCCTGTTCGCAGATCTGCGGCGCTCGGTCGAGAGCCACGGCAGCGGCAAGCTGCTGCCAGCTCGCGGCCGCAACGGCGCCGAGGTGCTCGAACTGCATCACCGTCACGGCATGCGTCGGCGCGACGATGGTCGTGAAGGCGGCGGCCGCGATGGTGGGGGTCGCGACGAGCCCGGTCCTCCTGGTCCCGGTCCCGGTCCCGGCCCTGGCCGCGAACGCCCCGAGGACGTGCCGGTGTTCGTCGCGGTCTTCGAAGACACGGTGCTGCTCGGCGCGGACGCCGACACGATGAACGTGGTGCTCGACGAGTATCGGCGCAGCGCGCGCACGCGCGGCAAGCGCGACGCAGCGGTCAACAAGGCCGTGGCGGCGATCGGCGGCGACAAGGTCGCGGGGCTGTTCGACGTCGACCTGCGGCCGCTGTTCGAGCGCATCACCAACCAACTCGTCAGTCGCGACGGCGCTGCGGCCATCGATCTGTCTCGCATTCCACAGCGCCACACCGGTTACCTCGACGTGCAACCGCGCGCCGATGGGGCCGTGTTGCGAATCCGTGTGTTGTCGGCGCGGTAGCCGTTATCCGGCGTCCCCGCCGCTGCTCTTTCCCACAATCCAGACCCGTTCGGCGCTCGCGCCGAACAACCGCATTCTTTTGCGCGCCCTTCGCTCACGCGGTGGTCGCGCAAACGAGTGCACGGAGACGGTCATGGCGTCGACTCCCCTACTTGGGGCAGGCAAAGGAGTCGACCTCGTGATGCCGCGTGCGTTGCGCGGCCCGTGCACTCGACCCTTATTCGGGCGCATGGCCTACCTGGCCGTGCCTTTCGTTCCTCCAACTTGGGGCAGGCAAGGGAACGAGAGGGACGGCTCCACGCAAAGTCGCGTGGGGGCCATGCGCCCTGTTTTCTTTTCCGGGCGTGCGCCCGTGACCTGGGTCCTGGTGGGCAGGTACGCCGCAGGGCGATGTCTTCCCCTCGCCGCGCCGGCACCCTACAACCGGTGCCATGAGTTCAGAGGAGCCGAAGGACCCGGCCGCCGAGGAAGACCTCGCGAAGCCGGGCAGTGATTCGACCTCCGCCGGGCCCGGTGTCGTCGTCGAGGACGGCGCCGGCGCGGTGATGGTGCAGGACCAGCTGCCGGACACGATGTTCGTGTTCCCGCTGCGCACCGCGGTGCCGTTCCCCAACCTGATGATGCCGTTGCTGCTCGATTCCGAGGCGGCGCGGGACATCGTCGCCAAGGCCGAGGCGCACAACGGTCACCTGCTGCTGGTGCTGCAGCGCGACCCTGAGCGGCCGCCGCGCGGCCTCGAGGACCTGCACGAGGTCGGCGTCGTGACGCGCATCCTGCGCACGCTCAAGCTGCCCGATGGGGGCATGTCGGCGATGACCCAGGGGCTGCGCCGCGCGAAGGTGCACAAGCTCGTGCGCCAGAAGCCGCACATGGTGGTGCGCATCAAGGAGGCGGTCGAGATCCCTGCGCAGGGGCCGCGCGCCGAGTCGTTGTTCCGCCTGCTGCAGAAGCAGCTGCGCCAACTCGCCGAGGTGCAGGATCAGGTCGACACGGGCTTCGCCACCGCTCTCTTGAACGTCGAGGATCCGGGCCAGCTGGCCGACTTCACCGGCGGGATCGTGCGCAAGGTCGAGGACCGGCAGCGCCTGCTCGACGCGGTCGACGTCGAGCAGCGGCTCGATCTCGCGCTGCAGCTCGCGATGGCCGAGACCGAACTCGCCGAGCTCGACAAGAAGATCCAGGGCGAGATCCGCGACAAGGCCGAGAAGGCACAGAAGGACTACTTCCTGCGCGAGCAGCTGAAGATCATCCGGCGCGAGCTCGGCGAGGAGAAGGACCCGCGCGCGCTCGAGATCGACCGACTCGAGGAGGCGATCGCCAAGGCGAAGCTGCCCGAGGCGGCCGATCGCCGCGCCAAGGAGGAGCTGACGCGCCTCAAGACGACGCCGGTCGAGTCGGCCGAATACGGCGTGATCCGCAACTACCTGGACTGGCTGACCACGCTGCCGTGGTCGGTGTCCACGACGGACAACGCCGACCCCGAGCACGCCAGCCGGGTGCTCGACGACGACCACTACGGGCTCGACGAGGTCAAACAGCGCATCCTCGAGTTCCTCGCCGTGCGCAAGCTGCGTCCGGGTCACCAGGGCTCGATCCTCTGCTTCTCGGGCCCGCCCGGCGTCGGCAAGACGAGCCTCGGCCGCAGCATCGCGCGCGCGATGGGGCGCCGGTTCTGGCGCTTCTCGCTCGGCGGCATGCGCGACGAGGCGGAGATCAAGGGCCACCGCCGCACCTACATCGGCTCGATGCCGGGGCGCATCCTGCAGGGCCTCAAGGTCTGCGGCAGCAACAACCCGGTGCTGCTGCTCGACGAGATCGACAAGCTCGGCAGCGACTTCCGCGGCGACCCCAGCTCGGCGCTGCTCGAGGTGCTCGACCCCGAGCAGAACCACAACTTCCTCGATCACTACCTCGACGTGCCGTTCGACCTGTCGAAGGTGATGTTCCTGGCCACGGCCAACGTGCTCTCGCAGATCCCCGAGCCGCTGCGCGACCGCATGGAGATCATCGAGATCCCCGGCTACCTGCTCGAGGAGAAGGTCGAGATCGCGCGTCGCCACCTGCTGCCCAAGCAGCTCGAGCGGCACGGGCTCACCAGCCGCAACCTGTCGGTGCCGCAGGTGGTGTGGAAGCGCCTGGTCGCCGAGTACACGCGCGAAGCCGGCGTGCGCGGTCTCGACAAGGTCGTGCAGCGGTTGTGCCGCAAGTCCGCGCTCGCCGTCGCCAAGGGCGGCAAGGGCCCCGAGAAGCTCAGCTTCGCCGAGATGGAGACGATGCTCGGCCGGGCCCGCTTCAAGCCCGAGGAGCGGCGCAAGAAGATGCTGCCCGGCGTCGCGCAGGGGCTCGCGTGGACGCCGGTCGGCGGCGACGTGCTCTACATCGAGGCGGTCACGAGCAAGGGCAAGGGCAGCATGCAGCTGACCGGCAGCCTCGGCGACGTGATGAGCGAGTCGGCGCGCCTCGCGCTCAGCTACCTCAAGAGTCGCGCGACGCGCTTCGGCATCGACCTCAAGAAGCTCGGCGAGCTGGACCTGCACCTGCACTTCCCGGCCGGCGCGATCCGCAAGGATGGGCCGTCGGCGGGCATCGCGATCGCGTGCGCGTTCGTCGGCTGTCTGTCGGGCAAGCCGATGCCCGGCGACCTGGCGATGACCGGCGAGCTGACCGTCGTCGGCGAGGTGCTGCCGATCGGCGGTGTGCGTGAGAAGGTGCTCGCGGCGAAGAACTTCGGCCTGTCGCGCGTGATCCTGCCCAAGGGCAACGAACCCGACGTGCTCGAGCTCAAGCAGGACCTCGTCGAGGGCCTGCAGGTGCTGTACGTCGAGCGCTTCGAGCAGGTGTTCGATGTGTGCTTCGGGACGCGTGCGGCGACCGGCGGCCGGACGGCCAGCAAGAAGCCGGTGGCCAGGAAGCCTGTCGCGAAGAAGTCTGCGACGAAGAAGCCTGCGACGAAGAAGCCGGCTGCGAAGAAGCCTGCGACCAGGAAGGCCGCCCGCAAGCCGGCCGGTGCAGCGGCGGTCAAGCGCAAGAAGAAGTCTCGCCAGGGCCGGTGACGGTGCAGGTCAGGTGTTGCCCTCTCGGCAAGGCGGCGCTCGTTCGCTAGCGTCTGGCGCCCGCCTCCCCGACCCCGCCATGCACCGAAGCTCCTCTGCCCGCCGCCTCCTGTCCGCCGTCGCCCTGGCATCCTGTGCCGCGGGCCTCACCGCCCAGACGGAGGAATACTCCGTGCGGCCGATCGACCGGCGATTCACGTTCGTCGAGGAGACCTTGCACGGCGCGCCGCCCGGGCACTTCGAGTACGAGCAGTGGATCGACTGGAAGTCCGGCACCGAGAACGACAGCGGCTACACGCGCTTCGACTTCAAGCACGAGCTCGAGTACGGGCTCTCGGAGACCGTGCACCTCGCGGTCGATCTCGCCGAGTGGCACTACGAGGACAGCGCGACCACGCAGGCGACGAAGTTCGACGCCACCGGGGTCGAGCTCAAGGTGCGGCTCAGCGATCCGCGCACCGATCTGCTCGGGTTCGGGGTCAAGACCGAGTTGGAGTTCGGTTCGCGCGAGCTGGAGTGGAAGAACACGCTGCTGGTCGACAAGGTCGTGGACCGCTGGGAGTTCGCCTACAACTTCCAGCTGACGACCGCGTTCGAGGGCGAGAAGACCTTCGAGTACGAGGAGAGCGAAGGCGAGATCCGCAACACCTTCGGCATCAGCCGCGAGCTCGACCCGACGCGCTACCTCGGCGCCGAGCTGGCTTGGGAGATCCCGTTGCCGGACTGGGAGACCGGCGCCACGCAGAACGTCTACCTCGGCCCTAACTTCGCCTATCACGGCCACGAGTGGGCGCTCGGTGCGACGCCGATGTTCCTGCTCTCGGGCGACGACGACGAACCGTCGTTCGTGCTGCGCCTGATCTTCGAGCTCGACTTCTGATGTTCCGACGTGCGGTCCTGATGGTCGCGGTGGTGCTGCTCGCCGTGGGCAGCTGCCAGACCCTGCCGCTCGTCGACAACAACCTGTTGCGCGCCGCTGCCGACCTGGGGGTGCCGCCCGAGCAGGTGCGGCGCGGCTACGACCTGATGCTCGGCGAATGCACGGCGTGCCACGCGCCGGTCCATCCGCTCGGGCTGTCGCGCGAGCAATGGCGCGAGGTGCTGCCGCGCATGGTCGACAAGTCGGGTCTCACGGCCCGTGAGCAGGGCGACCTCGAAGCCTACCTGCGCGCGGTCTGGGCCAGTTCGTGACCGTGGGGGGGGGGGACCTTGCCGGCTCGCCGGCGATGCCCTGCAATGGGCCGCCATGCATGGAGCGCGTGCGGCGGGGTGGTTGTCGGTGTTCGCGCTGGTCCTCGGAACGGCGACGGCGCAGGCACGGCGCCCGCTGGTCGGGGTTGTCCTGGGCGCGGCCGGTGAGCCGCTCGCCGGCGCCGAGGTGACCCTCGCGCACACGGCCTACGGGTCCGCAGGCGGCGCCGATGTCGACGTCGTGCGCGCCGTCAGCGACGCGCGCGGCTACTTCATCGCCAAGCTGCTGCCACAGCAGGTGTATTCGGCCTGGGCCATGCACCGTGGCGACGACGGCGCCACGCTGGTCAGCCCCGTTCTCGAAGACGTCGCCGCCGGGGGGCGTGCGCAGCTGCGCTGCGGCAGCTCGGTCGGTGCGCGACACCTGCGCTGCGCGGGCCTGGCCGCATGGAATGCGCGCGGTCCCTTGCGGCTGCAGGTCGGACCGGCCAGCGCCAACGCGGTGCGCTTCGACCTCGGCGAAGACGGGGTGGTGCCGCCGCTGCCGCGCGACCTGATCGCCTACGCGATAGATTCGGCCGGCGGCATCGTCGCCCAGCAGCGCCTGGCCGCCGAGCTCGCCGAGCCGCCGTTCGACCTGCCGGCGCCGATGGTGCGACAGCTGCAGGTGTTCGATCCGAGCGGCCGTCCGGTCGCGGGCGCTGCGGTGTTCCACATCGTCGACAACCCGGTGGGCACGGTCTGCACCGGACTGTTCGACCGCGACCCGCTGCCGCGCGAACGGCTGGTCGGCCACACCGACGCAGACGGGCGGGTGCTCTGCGTCGTGCCGCAGCTGCGGAACTCGGGGCTCGTGCTCGAAGTGCGCCGCGACGGTTTTGCGGCGGCGCTGCTGCAGGAGTCCCTCTCCGGCGAGGTGTTCGTGGTCGACCGCCGCCGGCCCGGTTGCGGCGAGCAGACCATGCCGCTCGAACTGCAGCCCGCGGCCCACCTGCAGGTGTTGCGCGACGGCGCGGCGGTCCCCGGCGCGCTGCTGCAGGTGGTCGCGGTGTTCAACGCCGGCGCCACCTGTGAACGCGCCGTGAGCGTGCGCTCCGACGGCGCCGGCATGGCTGCGTTGCCGCTGCGCACGGACCCAGCCCAGGCCATGGTGCAGATCGCCGCCAACGGCGATCGGCCCGAGGCGTTCGTGCGCATCGACTGGTCTTCGGGCGCGGTCAGCAAGCTGAACCTCGAGTGTCTGCGGCGGCTGTCGCTGCAGGTGCTCGACGAGGGCGGCGGCCCCGCGACCGGCCTGGCCGGGGTGATCGTGCCGGTCGGCGGCGCCAACGCCGTCAAGCTGCGCGCGCCGATCAGCACCGATCAGGCGGGCCGCTGCGAACGCCTGCTCGGCGGCGATCGTTGGTTTCTCTTGTTCGCGGATGCGGATCGGTGGCTGCGTCTCGACATCCCGGCGCATCGGGAGAAGGCGTCGCGCACGCTGGACATCACGGTCCGGTGTCGCGGGACCGCGAAGGGCCGGCTGCAGTTCGCCGACGCCAAGAACAACGCGATCGCCGGGGCGACCGTGAGCGACCTCAGCGTCTCCAGTAGCCGCGTCTGGCTCGCTGGCGACGCCGCACAGCAGATCTGGGGCCCGCTGCTGCCGGGCATCAGCAGGAGACTGGCGCAGCGCTTCGTCAGCGACAGCAGCGGACTGCTCGAGTTCCCCCTGCTCGACGACCCGAGCGCGACCTGGTGGGTGCAGACCGCATGCACCCCGACGCGCACCCAGGTCGGCAACGGCGCGCAGCAGATCGTCAGGGACTGGCGGCGCTGACCCGACCTGCAGCGTCTCCGGTCACTGCTCCGCGGGACGGGGCCGGCGCCGCCGCCTCGCCTCGGCAGCCGCGCGCGCCTTGCTCATCGCCCAGTTGCAGATCGGGCACGCGCCGACGACGTGGCCGACCGCGGGGCAGAAGGCGCGGCCGAAGTAGATGATCTGCAGGTGCAGCAGGTTCCAGTGCTCGCGCGCGAAGGTGCGCCGCAGGTCGCGCTCGGTCTGCTCGACGCTCTTGCCCGAGGACAGCCCCCAGCGCCAGGCCAGCCGGTGGATGTGGGTGTCGACCGGGAACGTGGGCTCGCCGAACGCCTGCGCCAGCACCACGCTCGCGGTCTTGTGGCCGACCCCTGGCAGGCGCTCGAGCGCCGCCATCTCGCGCGGCACCGCGCCGTCGTGTTCGTCGAGCAGGATGCGCGACAACCCGGCGATCGCCTTGGCCTTCTGCGGCGACAGCCCGCACGGGCGGATGATCGCACGGATCGTCGCCACGGGCAGTTCGGCCATCTGCGCCGGCGTCGCGGCGCGCGCGAACAGGGCCGGCGTGACCTGGTTGACGCGCGCGTCGGTGCACTGCGCCGACAGCAGCACCGCGACCAGCAGCGTGAACGGATCGGCGTGATCGAGCGGCACCGCGGGCCGCGGGAAGTGCTCGTCCAGGATCGCCTGGATGCGCGCCGCCTTGTCGTGCCGTTTCATGGGTTTGCCCGGGGCGCGACGCTACAGTCTTCGCCCCCCATGGACGACGCCTTTGCACAGTGGTTCGAGCAGGTCTGGACGGAACGCGAGGAGAAGGTCTACCGGTCGATCTTCGGCGACCTCGGCGGCGGGGTGCTGATCGCCGGCGAGAGCGTCTACGCGCGCTTCGGCAAGGCGCCGCACAGCGGCTGGTTCAACCACGGCGTGTTCGCCTGCCCGCCCAACCCCGAGCGTGAGACCTGGCTCTACGTGACCTCGGGGCTCAGCAACCCCTGGAACCTGCAGGCGCCCGGCCGCGACCCGTCGGGTTTCAGCGGCGTCGGCTTCGAGCTCGTGGTCGAGAGCGCGCAGGAGGCCGACTGGGCCCCGCCGCTGCTGCACAACCTGATGGCCTACGAGCTGCTCGTGGCGGTAGGTTCCTACGAAGGCGCCGAGCTGTTCGAATACGGCAACCGCATCCCCCTGCAGGGCTCGATCACGCCGAGCTTCGACAGCGCGATCCGCTGGCTGCTCGTCGAGCAGCCCAAGCACTATCCGTCGGCGTTCGAGCTGCCGTCGGGGCGCGTCGACTTCTTCCACCTGGTGGGCGCCACCGACGCCGAGGTCGAGTTCGCGCGACAGACCAGCCAGGACATGCTGGTCGGGCTGCTCCGCAAGCAGGGCGTGCACCCGCGCACCGACGCGGATCGGGTGAGCTGCAAGTGAGCGCGCCTGGTGACCGCGCGCCGCGCGTCTCGCAGCCGCCGCCGGTGTCGCCGTGCGTGCGCGTGTGCCGCATCGACGATCGGAGCGGTTGGTGCACGGGTTGCCGCCGCACCCTCGGCGAGATCGCCGCGTGGCCGCGTCTCGACGACGCGGCGCGTCACGCGGTGCTCGCGGCGCTCCCCGCGCGCGTCACGTGCCCAGGGTGAGCCGTCGGCCGCGCGATGTCGTGAAACCTGCAGGCGCCGTGGGATCCAGGCATGCAGCCTGGAAGAACAGGTCGAGGCCGAGCAGCGTCGGCGCGCCGGGGATCGGTAGCGGCGTGCTCGCGAATCCCGCCTGATTCGTCGGCATCAACACGACCGCCCCGCTCGGATCGACGAGCAGCGCACAACCCTGGATCGGGACGCTTGCGGCCTGCGTGGCGCCGAGCAGCGCGATCAGCGAACTGGCCGGACCGCCGAGGACCTCGACGCGCAAATCGGGCGTCGGCAGGCGCGGCCAGCCGTTGGTGACGAGCCGCGGCGCCGAAGCCGTACACGCAGTCCCGTAGTCGACGCTGCCCGCCTCGCTGGTGCTCAGCGAGTAGAGGTCGAAATCGTGCTTGAGCAGCATGCCGTATGGATAGGGGAAGCCCACGGCGTTGAAGCCGACTTCACCCCACGCCGGCAGCGACCGCGCGATCGTCGGCAGGCTCTGCCAGCCGGTCGCCTCGAGCGTCCACGCCTCGGTCGACGTCGGTGTCGGACCGGGCGAGAGCAGCACGAGCCGGGCGCGCTGGGCGTCGAAGGCGAGGCGTTCGCCAGTGGGATTCGCGGCCGAGACGACCGGTGTCCAGTTCGTGCCGTCCCATTGCCACGTGTCCGACAGCCGCTGGTAGTTCGCGTCCCGGCCACCGTGCATGACGACTTGCCCGCGCAGGAAGTCGTAGGCCAGGAGCGGGGCCTCGCGAGGCTGAGGTACGTTGGTCGGCAAGGCCTGCTGCCACGAGGCGCCGTCGAAGGTCCAGGTCTCTTGGTGGAGCGTCGTGCCGTTCAGCTTGCCGCCGAACATCACGAGTCTGCTCCTGCCGTAGTCGTAGGCGATCCCGCTCGCGTAGGTCGCCAGTCCGTTGGTGCTGAGCAGCTGCCAGACGTTGCCGTCGTAGCCCCAGGTGTCGTTGCGCACTCCCTGGTAGGTGTCGCCGCCGTGCACATAGCTGTAGAGGGGGCCGACGCAGGTCGCGGCCTGGTAGCGACCCGGCGGCAGCGCCCCGCCGACCTGTTGCCACGTGACGCCGTCCCACGCGAACATCCCACCTCCGGTCGTCGGGTCGAGATCGACCTGGATCGGCCGCAGGCTGCCCGGGTCGAGCAGCAGCTCGCCCGTGCGTGCACACGCAGTGGGGCGCACCGGGATCGGGGACCAACCCGCGCCGGCCCACTCCCAGGTGTCGAAGGCGACCGTGCCACCGTACGGTTGGCCTCCGAACAGGACCGAGGTCTGGCGACCGGGATCGTAGACGTAGCTCGCGAAACTGCGCGGCAGCAGTCCTCCGGGCGTACCCGTCGCCTGCCAGCTCACACCGTCGTAGACGTAGACCTGGGAACTGAACTGCGACAGGAAGTAGGCCGAGGAGTGGAACATCGTCACGCGCTGGCGCGACTCGTCGTACGTCATGCGGGTCTCCTGACCGGTGGGCGGCGGCGCCGACACTTGCGCCTGCGTCCAGGTCGTCCCGTCCCATTCCCAGGTGTCGTTGAACGGGTTGTTGGTGGGCAGCGAGATCCAGATGTGGCCGCCGAACAGAACCGTGCGATTGCGGGCGCTGTCGTAGACCATCGGGGCGCAGCAGCGCGGGCTCGGCGATGTCGCGGGGAAACGCTGGTGCCAGTCGGTGCCGTCGAACACCCAGGTGTCGTTGGCGAACGAGAACGTGCCGACCTCGCCGCCGAACAGCACGACCTCCGACCGCGCGCGGTCGTACGCGAGTGAGTAGTTGTCGCGACGGGAAGGCCCCGTGGTGGTGGGCACGTGTTGCCAGCGTCCCGCGTCGAGGCGGTGCACCTGCAGCGTCGGCGCCGACACGTTCCCGATCCTGTCGATCGCGAGCATGCTGTTGGTTGCCTGCTCGAAGACGAGCTGTGGCCGGCTGGCCGGCAGCCATTCGATCGTCGTCGGACGCCACAGGCCGTTGCGCAGCTCGAGGGTCCCGCCGCCCGGCGAGAGGGCCACGAAGCGGCCGCGGCCAGCATCGTAGGCGACCGATTGGAGCACGCTGGTGTCGAGTTCGCGCAGGTGTTGTGCGCAGAGCGAGGCCGCGATGGGCAGCGCAGCGAGGGCCCTGAGGAGCAGTACGGACGCGTTCATCACAGATCCGTTGGTGAGGGGTCTTCGCGGGCGGAGGGTGCGCCGGCGACCACCCTTCTAGTCCGAAGGTCGCGTTGGTGACCGTTCGAGTGTCCGATCACCTGTCGCACGTTCGTCGCACTGGCCCAGGCTGGACGTCGGGCTCAGTCGCTGCGGTAGGTCTGCAGCAGCCGCATGTAGTTGCCGCGTTCGTAGGCCTTGGGGTCGGGGCTGCGGCTCAGGTCCATGCTGCCGCGCATCTGCCGCAGCGACTCGTAGCCATGCTCCTGCAGCCAGGCGGCGACGGCGGCGCGCAGCTCGCCGACGACGCCGGTGCCCGAGCGCATCATTGCCGCGACCAGCTGCACGCAGTGGGCCCCGCACATCACGGCCTTGATCGCGTCGTGTGCGGTGTGCACGCCGCCGGACACCGCCAGGCTGCAGCTGCGTTGACCCGACAGGATCGCCAACCAGCGCAGCCGCAGCAGCAGTTCGTGCGAACGCGACATCTCCATGTGGGTGCGCACCTCGAGGTTCTCGACGTCGATGTCGGGCTCGAAGAAGCGGTTGAACAGCACCAGCCCGTCGGCGCCGGCGGCCTCGAGCTGGTGGGCGAAGTTGGCCAGCGAGGTGTAGAACGGCGACAGCTTGACCGCGACCGGGATGCCGACGGTGTGCTTGACGTCGCGCACGATGTCGACGGCGTTCTCCTCGAGCTCGTCGGCGCTCTCGGCCGGATCGGTGGCGACGTAGTAGAGGTTCAGCTCGAGGGCGTCGGCACCCGCCGCGGCGATGCGGCGCGCGTAGTCGATCCAGCCGCCGTAGGTGTAGCCGTTGAGCGAGGCGATCACCGGCACGCCGACCGCCTGCTTCACGGCGTGCAGGTGCTCGAGGTAGGCCTCGGGGCCGAACACGCACGCCGCCGGATCGGCCAGGTACGTCGTCGCCTCACCGTGCGAGTCGGCGTGGCTGGCCGCGGCGTCGTGGTGCGCGAGGGCCTCGGCGTCGATCTGCTCCTCGAACAGCGAACGCAGCACGATCGCGGCGACACCCGCGTCCTCGAGGGCCCGGGCGCGGTCGACGTTGTCGGCGAGCGGCGAGGCGCCGGCGATGAAGGGGTGGGGCAGCTGCAGGCCGAGATAGGTCGTCGACAGGTCCATGATCACTCCTTGCCCGTGTCGGTCTTGGTGCCCGCTGCGGTCGCGGCCGGCGCGGCGGTGCCGTGCGGGAAGCGCAGCTGCGCGATGTGCTGGTAGACGGCCATGCGGCGCACCGCCGCCTGTTGCGCGCCGGCCGCGTAGCGCCGGAAGCCGGCGGGGTCGATCTTCTCGACCATGGCGAAGCGCGCCTCGTTGCGCATGTACTCGGCCACCGACTGCCGGCCGCCCGGCACGTCGACGATCAGCGGCGGCTCGCCGCGATCGATCTGCGCCGGGTCGTACCGGAACAGCGGCCAGACGCCGCTCTGCACGGCGCGCTTCTGCTGGTCGGCGCCGAACACGAGGTCGTAGCCGTGCGCGATGCACGGGCTGTAGGCGATCACCAGCGACGGCCCCGGGTGCGCCTCGGCTTCGCGCAGCACCCGCACCGTGTGCGCGTCCTGCGCGCCGATCGCGACGCTGGCGACGAACACGTGGCCGTAGTGGATCGCCATCAGGCCCAGGTCCTTCTTGTCGACCGCCTTGCCCTTGGCCGCGAACTTGGCGGCGGCGCCGAGCGGCGTCGCCTTGCTGGCCTGGCCGCCGGTGTTGGAGTAGACCTCGGTGTCGAGCACCAGCACGTTGACGTCGTGGGACAGCGACAGCACGTGGTCGAGCCCGCCGTAGCCGATGTCGAACGCCCAGCCATCGCCGCCGACCAGCCAGACGCTCTTGGGCACCAGGTAGTCGGCCAGCAGTTCGAGTTCCCGCGCCTCGGGGGTGGCGAGCAGGGCCAGCCGGTCGCGCAGGGCGCCGACGCGCGCCCGCTGCTCGACGAACCAGGCCTCGCTGCGCGCGGCGGGCTCGAGCAGGTCGGCGACCAGGGTGTCGGCCTGCAGCGCGCTGGCGAGATTGTGCAGCAGCTTGCCGGCGCGGCTGCCGAGCGCGTCCACCGACAGGCGCATGCCGAGGCCGAATTCGGCGTTGTCCTCGAACAGCGAGTTGGCCCACGCCGGCCCGCGGCCGTTGCCGTCCTTGGCGTAAGGCGTGGTCGGCAGGTTGCCGCCGTAGATCGACGAGCACCCGGTCGCGTTGGCGATCAGCAGGCGGTCGCCGAACAGCTGCGTGAGCAGCTTGAGGTAGGGGGTCTCGCCGCAGCCCGCGCACGCGCCCGAGAACTCGAACAGCGGCTGCAGCAGCTGGCTGCCGCGCACGTCGAGCTTGGTGACGGTGGTGCGGTCGACCTCGGGCAGCGCCAGGAACGTCTCGAAGCGGGCGCGCTCCTGCGCCTGCACGGCGCGCAGCGGCGTCATCTCGATCGCCTTGTGGCGAGGGTTCTGCTTGTCCTTGGCCGGGCACACCTGCACGCACAGGCCGCAGCCCGTGCAGTCGTCGGGGGCGACCTGGATCGTGTAACGCCGGCCGGCGAACTCCTCGCCGCGCCACTGCTGGAACGGCAGCTCGGCGCCGCCGGCTGGGGCCGCCTCGGGCGGATAGACCTTGGCGCGGATCGCCGCGTGCGGGCACATCAACGTGCACTTGTTGCACTGGATGCAGATCGCCGCGTCCCACACGGGCACCGCGGCGGCGATGGCGCGCTTCTCCCATTTCGCCGTGTCGGTGGGCCAGGTGCCGTCCGGCGGGAACGCGCTGCAGGGCAGCAACTCGCCCTTGCCGGCGAGCATCGCGCCGGTGACGCGCTGCACGAAGTCGGGCGCCGCAGCGGCGACCGCGGGCGGTCGGTGGCGCGACGCGGTCGTCTTCTCCGGCACGACGATCGGGTGCAGGTGCGCCAGCGCGGCGTCGACCGCGGCGAAGTTGCGGCGCACGATCTCGGCGCCCTTCTTGGCGTAGCTCTTCTCGATCGCGGCCTTGATGCTGGCGATCGCGGCGTCGCGCGGCAGGACCTCGGCGAGCGCGAAGTAACACACCTGCATGATGGTGTTGATGCGGTTGCCGACGCCCGCGTCGCGGGCCACCGCGGCGGCGTCGATCGCGAACACGTGCAGGCGCCTGGCCAGGATCTGTTGCTGCACCTCGACGGGCAGCTCGTCCCAGACGCGTTCGGGCGGGAACGGCGCGTTGAGCAGCAGCGTGGCGCCCGGCGCGGCCAGCTCGAGCACGTCGTACTTGTCGAGGAAGCCGAACTGGTGGCAGGCGACGAAGGCGGCCCGCGTGATCAGGTAGGGAGCCTCGAAGTGCTCGGGGCCGAAGCGCAGGTGCGAGATGGTCACCGCGCCGGACTTCTTGCTGTCGTAGACGAAGAAGCCCTGCGCGTGCAGGTCGGTGGTCTCGCCGAGGATCTTGATCGAGTTCTTGTTGGCGCCGACCGTGCCGTCCGCGCCGAGCCCGAAGAACACGGCCTCCTTGCGCCCAGGATGCGGCAGCTCGAGGTCCTGGTCCCAGGCCAGCGACGAGTGCGACACGTCGTCGACGATGCCGACCGTGAACCCGTGCCGCGGCTGCTGCTGCAGCATGGTGAACACCGCCAGCGCCATCGCCGGGGTGAACTCCTTGCCCGAGAGGCCGTAGCGCCCGCCGACGACCTGCGGCGCCGCCGCCCACGGCGCACCGCCGTCGCGGCCCGCGGCGGTCACCGCCGCGATCACGTCCAGGCACAGCGGCTCGGCGGGGGCGCCCGGTTCCTTGGTGCGATCGAGCACGGCGATGTGCCGCACGCAGGCCGGCAGGGCCTGCACGAGCAGTTGCTGCGCGAACGGGCGGTAGAGGCGCACCTGCAGCATGCCGACCTTCTCACCGTGGGCGACCAGGTGGTCGACGGCGCTGCGCACCGTCTCGGCCGCCGAGCCCATCACCACGACGACGCGCTCGGCCCGCTCGTGGCCGTGGTAGGAGAACGGCGCGTAGCTGCGACCGGTGCGCTCGCCGAACGCCCGCATCGTGCTGGCCACGACCTCGGGGCAGGCGTCGTGGAACGGCTGGCACGCCTCGCGCGCCTGGAAGAACACGTCGGGGTTCTGCGCCGAGCCGCGCAGCACCGGCCGGTCGGGCGTCAGCGCGCGGCGGCGGTGCGCGGCGATCGCCTCGGGGTCGACCAGCGCGCGCAGGTCGTCGTCCTCGAGCACGGTGATCTTGGCGACCTCGTGCGAGGTGCGGAAGCCGTCGAAGAAGTGCACGAACGGCACCCGGCAACGCAGCGTCGCCAGATGCGCGATCGCGGCGAAGTCCTGCGCCTCCTGCACGTTGGCCGCGCACAACATCGCGAACCCCGTCTGCCGGCAGGCCATCACGTCGCTGTGGTCGCCGAAGATCGACAGCGCGTGCGACGCCACGGTGCGCGCCGCGACGTGCATCACGAACGGCGTCAGCTCGCCGGCGAGCTTGTACATCGTCGGGATCATCAGCAGGAGGCCCTGCGAGGCGGTGAAGGTCACCGCCAGCGAGCCGGCCTGCACGGCGCCGTGCACGGCGCCCGCAGCGCCGCCTTCGCTCTGCATCTCGACGATCCTCGGCACGCTGCCGAACAAGTTGGGGCGATTCTTCGCCGCCCACTCGTCGGCGAGTTCGCCCATCGCCGAGGACGGGGTGATCGGGTAGATCGCAGCGATCTCGCTGAGCCGGTAGGCGACCGCGGCGGCGGCTTCGTTGCCGTCCACGGTCGTGGTGCGCGTCGTGGCCATGGGATCCTTCCGCCGACGCGGGGCGCCGGGCAGGAGTTCATGGTCGCGAAGCTACGCCGCTGGGCTACGGGGCTTGTGGCGTAGGTGGGGCAGGCCTTCTGCGCACCCCGCGGCGCCCGCTCAATCCGGGTTGGCCATGCGTTCGGGGGCCAGCGCCGCGGCGATCTCGTCGTTGTAGAGGCCGCGGCGGCGCAGCACGTCGGCGACGCTGTCGCCGCTGGCGAGGGCCTCGGCGGCGACTTCGGTTGAGGTGCCGTAGCCGAGCACCGGAACGAGCGCCGTCACCAGGCCGATGCTGTTCTCGACGAAGCGGCGGCACTGCTCGACGTTGGCGACGATGCCGTCGACGCAGTTGTGGCGCAGCGTGATCACCGCGTTGGCGAGGATCTTCAGCGACTCGAGGATGCTCAGCGCGATCACCGGCTCCATCACGTTGAGCTGCAGCTGGCCGCCCTCGGCGGCGAGCGCGACGGCGAGGTCGTTGCCGATGACGCGGAAGGCGACCTGGTTGACCACCTCGGGGATCACCGGGTTGACCTTGCCGGGCATGATCGACGAGCCCGGCTGGCGCGGCGGCAGCTGGATCTCGCCCAGGCCCGCGCGCGGCCCCGACGACAACAGGCGCAGGTCGCTGCAGATCTTCGACAGCTTGATCGCGAGCGACTTCAGCGACGCCGAGAACATCACGAAGCCCTGCGTGTCCTGCGTCGCCTCGATCAGGTCGGGCGCCAGCGAGAGCTGCAGCCCGGTGACCTGGCGCAGGCGGTCGATGGCGCGTTCGCGGTAGCCCTTGGGCGTGTTCAGGCCGGTGCCGATCGCGGTGCCGCCGATGTTGAGCGTGCGCAGGTCGTCGCGGCTGCGGTGCAGGCTGGCCAGCTCCTGGCGCAGGCTGACGGCGAACGCCTTGAACTCCTGGCCCAGGGTCATCGGCACCGCGTCCTGCAGCTGCGTGCGGCCCATCTTGACCACGTCCCTGAACTCGGCGGCCTTGCGCTCGAACGCGCCGATCAGCTCCTCGACGCCCTCGATCAGCCGCTGGCTGCTGAGGATCATGCCGAGCTTGAGGGCGCTGGGGTACACGTCGTTGGTCGACTGCGAGCAGTTGACGTGGTTGTTGGGGTGCACGCGGTCGTAGGCGCCCTTGTCGGCGCCGAGCAGCTCGAGCGCGCGGTTGGCGAGCACCTCGTTGACGTTCATGTTGGTCGAGGTGCCGGCGCCGCCCTGCAGCATGTCGACGACGAAGTGGTCGTGCAGCTTGCCGGCGATCACCTCGTCGGCGGCGTCGGCGATCGCGCCGGCGACCTCGGCGACCAGCACGCCGCAGTCCTGGTTGGCGAGCACGCAGGCCTTTTTGACCATGGCCAGGGCCCGGATCAGGTTGGGGTACGCGTTCAGGCGCCCGCCGCCGATGTCGAAGTTGCTCATCGCGCGCAGCGTCTGCAGGCCGAAGTAGGCCTCGGCCTGGACCTGGCCGTCGCCGAGCAGGTCGTGTTCGGTGCGCGTCTTGCCCGTCGAGTAGGCGTGGGTCACGCCGCTGGTGCGGAACAGCAGCTGATCGACGCGGCTGACGACCTCGGCGAGCAGGCTCGACAGCATGCGCTTCTCGAGGTTGTGGTCCTCGGCCACGAACGCCTTGACCTTGTCGCGGTGCAGGAACGCGACCTCGCACTCGGTCGCGGCCGTGGCCTGGGTCGAGTGCACCGAGCCTTCGATCATCATGCCCTCACCGAGCAGCTCGCCGCGCATCATGGTCACCACCGGCCGGCGCGTGCCGTAGGCGTCGACGCGGGTGAGCTCGACGCGGCCCTTGCGGATCAGCAGCAGGCGCGCGCGCGGATCACCTTCGTGGAACAGCACCTCGCCTTCGCGGTAGGTGCGTCGCTCGACCTGGGCCAGGAGCCGGTCGCTCTCCTCGGCGGTGAGCTTGGCGAAGATGTGGACCTGACGGAAGGGCTGGGCCCAGTCTTGGGAGTCGGTCATGGCGGGTGAACGTGGTGGGCGCGCCGACGCGGGCGGCGCGGGCGGGGCGACTATCGCCGGTCCGAGCGGTGACGGCCAGTCTCCTGTGGAGCGCGGTGCCGCCGCGGCGACCAAGCCGTTGCGCCCGGCCGCGCGGCGGCGTCCGATGGCGGCATGAGCACTCCCGACCAGGCGACGCAGACCCAGCTGGCCAACCTCGAGAAGCGCACCGGCAAGAAGCTCGCGCAGCTGCACGCGGCGCTGGCGAAGGCCGGGCTCGACAAGCACGGGCAGATGGTGGCGTGGCTGAAGAGCGAGTTCGGCATGGGGCACGGCGACGCCAACCTCGTCGCGCACCTGTTCCGCGCCGCGGCTGGGCCGACGGCAGCTGCGGGCGACGATCCGCTCGCAGCGATCTACGCCGGCGGCAAGGCCGCGCTGCGGCCGCTGCACGACGCGGTGATGGCGAAGATCGGCGCGTTCGGCGCGTTCGAGATCGCGCCGAAGAAGACCTACCTGAGCCTGCGCCGCAGCAAGCAGTTCGCAATGGTGGGGCCGGGCAGCAAGGGGCGCCTCGAGATCGGCATCAACCTCAAGGACGCCGAAGGTGACGACCGCTTCGTGGCCCAGAAGGCCGGCGGCATGTGCCAGTTCAAGGTCTGGCTGACCAGCGTCCAGGAGGTCGACGCGGCGCTGGTGCGGTGGCTGCGCCGCGCCTTCGACGCCGCCGGCTGAGGGGCGCGCCTGCGCTCAGCCGCCCAGGCGGGTCTTGAGCTGCAGCGCCTGCTGGTTGCCGGGCTCGCGCGCCAGCGCGCGGTTGACCGCCTCGAGTGCGCGGTCGCGGCGGCCGAGCTCGGCCTGCGCCGAGGCCAGGCCGATGAGGGCCGGAACGAAGTCGGGGGCGCCGCGCAGCACCGCGGTGAAGTGGTTGGCGGCCTCCTCGAAGCCGCCGCGGTTGAGCAGCAGCGTGCCGAGGTTCAGGTGCGCGTCCGCCTGGTTGGGGTCGAGCTGCAGCGCGGCGCGGTAGAGCTGCAGGCGCTGGTCGACGGCCTCGGCGGGCACGCCGGCAGCGAGCCCCATGATGCGGTTGATCGGGCTGTCGCCGCCGAGCGCCGCGCCGGCGGTGAAGTGCGTCTGGGCCGCGGCACGATCGCCGCGCAGGAGCAGCAGCACACCGAGATTGACGTGGGCCATCGCGTGGATGTTGGCGGTGTCGGGGCAGCGCAGCGCGGCTTCGTACTGTTCCCGGGCGCCGTCGAGGTCGCCCGTGAACTCGAGCGCCGCGCCGTAGTGGCCGCGCGCGACTGCGTAGTCCGGGTTGGCGGCGATCGCGGCGCGGTAGTGTTCGAGCGCGGCCGGCATCTCGCGGGTCCTGCCGAAGTCGAAGGCGAGCTCGGCCTGGATGGCGAAGTCGCCGGGCGCGAGCGACGCCAGGGCCTGCAGCCGCTGCCGGTCGTCGAAGCGGGTCGTGACGAACAGCAACAGCACGAGCAGCGGCACGAAGAACAGCCCCCAGAGCGCCGCGTGGCGGGCGTGGGGCACCATCGCCGCGCGCAGGCCGCCCTGCAGGCCGAGGTCCGCGCCGAGCGTGCTCTCGCGGGCCTTCCAGATGAAGCCGTCGTAGTAGTAGTGCAGCAGCGCCGCGGTCATCACCAGGCCGAGCCAGACCTGGTGACCCTTGCTCTGCTCGGCGAGTTCGTGGCGGCCGAACGCGTCGGTCGCGCCGAATGCGCTCATCACCAGCACGAACACGACCGCCGCGATCCAGTTCGGCTGGAACATCCCGCGCATCCAGCGGGTGACGCCGGGGCGGGTGACGCGGTGCCGGCACGTTAGCCAGGTGATCGCGTAGTACTGCACGTCGTGGAACAGCTCGTAGAGCACGTACGCGACCAGCACGTTCGGCAGGTACGCGAACGCGAACCAGTAGTAGCCGATCGTGGTGACGTGCATGAACTGCTTCTGCCAGCTCCACGGCTCGCCCTTCGCCACCGACCAGCCGAGGTTGGCCAGGTAGGCGGCGCCGACCAGCACCATCACGCCGATCATCGCGTTCTGCATCGCCGCGAACGTCGCGGCGTCGGGCAGCATGATGCCCGCGTCGAGGAACACCCTGCCGAAGCTCACGATCGAACCCGGGTTGAGCATCACCGCGCCGACGAAGCCCGTGATCACCAGGGCCTTGTCGAGCCACGTCGTCAGGCGCCGGTACGAGCCGACCTTGATGTCGTAGATGCGCGCGAAGCCGAAGGCCTGCGCGAGCCAGTGCCAGAACGCCCAGCCCGTGGTCACGAGCAGCAGCGACGAGGAGTGGCCGCTGGCGAACATGCCGACGCACACGCCGAGCAGCACCAGCGGCGCGATCACGAATCTGATCCGGAACCGCGCGAACAGCTCGCGGTCGCCGTAGGCACGCACGAAGGTCGCGAAGTAGTGGCCCGTCGCGGTCAGCAGGATCAACTCGCCGAGCAGGCCTGCGCCCCACGCGTTCTGCCCCGCCATCACCAGCGGCCAGGTGAAGAACGGTACGCCCAGGATCAGCAGCAGATCGAACGGCGCGGAGTGGAACCAGGGCGAACGGGCGGGAGGCGCCGACGCGGCGACTTGCGAGGCGGTGGTCACGGCACGGAGACGATGGGGACGACGAGGGCGACTGCGACGAGGTGGGTGAGGGTGCGGAACCGGTGCAAACCACAACCTGCCGGCGCGCGCGGCTGGCAGGTTGTGGCTTATACCCGGTTCCGTACGCACATCGCCGACGACAGGGGGCGTTCCCCTTCACCGCGGCGCGAAGAACTGCTGCACGCCGCAGCGCGCGTAGAGGGCGGTGCTCAGCGCGACGGTCGCGGCGATCGCGGCCAGCAGCCAGGGGGCCGGATGCCGGCCGGCGCTGAGCAGGAGCAGCAGGCCGAACAGCAACAGACTGGCGATCTTGCCGTGGGCCCGGTGCTCGGCCTCGACGCGGCCGCGGCGACGGCGGATCAGCGCGTAGCCGAGGACGATCACCGCGTCGCGCGCGATCAGCAGCGCGAGCAGCCACAGCGGCACCGCGGCGAACGCCGGCCCGGTGCGCAGCGCCAGGTAGGTGAACAGGACCACCTGCGCGAGCTTGTCGGCGAAGGCGTCGAGGTTGGCGCCGAGGTGGCTCTGCAGGCCGAAGCGGCGCGCCAGCCAGCCGTCGAGGACGTCGGAGAGGCCGATGGTGAGCAGGGTGGCGAAGGCCCATGCGCGCCAGGCCTCGGCCTCGGCCGTCAGCGGCGGGCTCTCCCCCGCGCGGTTGGCGAGCTCGGCGAGCACGACCCACACCGGCACCAGCAGCACGCGCGCGACCGAGATCGCGTTGGGCAGCCACGCCGGTGGTCTGGGCAGTCCCATGCGGTCAGCGTCGCCGCAACGGTTCGTGGCCGCCAGGGCCGCAGAAGTGCGCAGGCCGTCGCCGCGCGCGGCACCTGGGCTCTCTTTGCGCCGGCATCTACTCCCTGTGCGTGTTGCCACGGCCGGGGAGGGATCCGATACCAGGGTCGTAGAGAGACCCGACAGGAGGACAGCCATGCGCAAGGATCTCGTGTTCGGTGTCGCGCTGCTGTTGGCCGCCGCAGCGGCGGCTCAAGGCGAGGCGCGACCGCTCGTCTGGCGCGACTTCACCGCGGTGCAGCGGTTGCGCGTCGTCTGCAGCAACAAGCACTTCGGGCGCCTCGACGACCTGCTCGTCGCGGTGCCGGGCGGACAGATCACCGCCGCGGTGGTGACCATGCCGCAAGCGCAGGGGCCGCGCCGCGTGGTCGTGCCGTTCGCCGAGTTGCAGCTCGACTCCGGCGCCAA
Organism: Planctomycetota bacterium; assembly: GCA_020638655.1. Taxonomy (GTDB): domain Bacteria; phylum Planctomycetota; class UBA1135; order UBA1135; family UBA2386; genus JACKIC01. The sequence goes on along the minus strand of JACKIC010000009.1, from coordinate 180,962 downwards.
CCTGCTGCAGCTCGCCGCGTGCACCGAGGAGGGCCACGTCTACGCAGCCTTCGATCCCGAGAGCCTCGGGGTCACGGCGCGCGTCGGCGACGACGGCAGCGTCGGCGAACCGGCGGGGCTGATGTCGGTCGCGGCGCTGTCGCGCGGCGCGGTGGCCCTGGCGGAAGGCGAGGCCAAGGCCCACGGCGCGACGGTCGAGATGAGCCGCGGTCACCTCGCCTTCCTGGACCTCGCGGTGGCGCCGCGGCCCGGCGACGCCGAACTGCACCCGGTGCCGTGGGCGGCGCTGCGCTGGCAGGAACGGGCCGGTGAGGGGCAGCGCAGCCGCTGGGTGCTGCAGCTGCCGCGGTCGGCGGCGGCGCTCGCCGCGACACCCGATCGCATCGACGTGATCGTCTCGGACCCGCTCTACCGGGCCAAGGTGCACGCCGCGTTCGAGGTCCGGCCGCCGGACTACGAGACCGACCGCTGATCGTCGCCGGCGCGGGCTCCAGATCGACCTCGCCCTTTACCCGCCGCCCCCGGCGCTGCACGATGCGGCGCCACGATGGCCAACCCGTCCGACCCCGCGCCGCGGCCCGCTTCCCGACCGCTGCACATCCGGCCGCTCGCCGAGCGCAAGAACCTGGTGCAGAAGGAGGACTTCGCGCAGGTGCTGCCGCCGGTCGAGGGGTTCCTCTCGTGGTTCGAGGCGCTGCCCGACATCTACGGCAGCAAGTCGCTCAAGGTGGTCGTCGACCGCATCGTCACCGCGCGTCAGCAGGGTCGCGAGGTCGGCGCGTCGCTGGGCGCGCACGTGCTCAAGGTCGGCCTGTCGCCGCTGCTGATCGACCTGATGCGGCGCGGCTTCCTGACCCACATCGCCACCAACGGCGCGTCGGCGATCCACGACTGGGAGACCGCCTACCAGGGCGCGACCAGCGAGGACGTCGCCGCCAGCCTGCCCGACGGTTCGTTCGGCTTCTGGCGCGAGACGCTCGACGCGCTCAACGGCGCGGCGCTGCGCGCGGACAAGCGCCACGAAGGGCTCGGCGAGGCGATCGGCAGGCAGATCCTCGAGGACGACCTGCCGCACCGCCACCTGTCGGTGTTCGCCGAAGCGGCGCGACTGCAGATCCCGGCGACGGTGCACGTCGCGTTCGGCTGCGACATCACCCACATGGACCCGGCGCTCGACGGCCGCGCGCTCGGCGGCGCGACGCAGCGCGACTTCTGGACGTTCGCCGACAGCGTCGGCCGGCTCGATCGCGGCGTCTGGCTCAACATCGGCTCGGCCGTGATCATGCCCGAGGTGTTCCTCAAGGCGGTCTCGATCGGCCGCAACCGCGGCGTGCTCGGCGACGACTTCCTGACCTGCAACTTCGACATGATCCAGCAGTACCGCGCCGTCACCAACGTCGTGCAGCGGCCGCCCAAGGAGGGCCGCTCGGTGCTGGCGATGCACGAGATCGTGCTGCCGCTGCTGCACCAGGCGATCCTGTGCACGGCCCAGGCGCGCGGTTGCCTCGCGGAGCCCCGCTGATGGAAGCGCTCACCTCCGAGAGTCGTCGCCTCGCCGACCTGCTCGCCGGCCTGCCGCCGACGCGCATCCTGGTGGTGGGGGACCTGATCCTCGACCGCTACGCCGACGGCAAGGCCGGCCGCGTCTCGCCCGAGGCGCCGGTGCTGGTGTTCGATCTGCAGAGCGAACGGCACCTGCTCGGCGGCGCCTGCAACGTCGCCGCCAACCTCAGCGAACTCGGCGCGGCGGCGTCGGTGCTCGGCGTGGTCGGCGACGACGAGGCCGGGCAGCGGCTGCGCTCGTTGCTCGTCGACGCCGACATCGACACCCAGGCGATGGTCGTCGACCGCAGCCGGCCGACCACGCGCAAGACGCGTTACGTCGCCAAGACGATGCAGGTGCTGCGCGTCGACGAGGAGAGCCGCGCGCCGGTCTCGGGCGCCGGCGAACGCGCGCTGCTCGACCTGCTCGAGCAGCGGCCGTTCCCGTGGAAGAGCGTGCTGCTCAGCGACTACGGCAAGGGTGTGCTGACGCCCAGGGTGATCCAGGCGGCGATCGCGGCGGCGAAGTCGCAGGGCGGCGTCACCGTGGTCGACCCCAAGGGCAAGGACTACTCGATCTACCGCGGCGTCGACCTGCTGACGCCCAACCGCGAGGAGGCCGAGGCCGCGACCGGCATCACCATCCACACCACCGAGGACCTGCATCGCGTCGCGCTCGAGCTGCGCAAGATCACCGGCATCCGCACCGCGGTGATCACGCTCGGCAAGGACGGCGTGTTCTTCGAGAAGGAGGACGGCAGCCACCGCATCATCCCGACCGAGGCGCGGCAGGTGTTCGACGTCACCGGCGCCGGCGACACCGTGGTCGCGGTGCTGACCTACTGCCGCGCCTGTGGCGTGTCGCTCGAAGACAGCCTGCGTCTGGCCAACCACGCGGCGGGCATCACCGTCGCCAAGCTCGGCACCTGGGCGCCGAGCCGCCGCGAGGTGCTGGCCCGCCTGGGCGAGACCAGCGGCGCGGCCGCCGGCAAGGTGCTGACGCACGAGCAGGCGATCGAGGTCGCGAGCCGCCTGCGCGCCGAAGGGCGGCGGCTGGCGTTCACCAACGGCTGCTTCGACATCCTGCACGCGGGGCACTGCGACTACCTCGCCAAGGCGCGCTCGTACGGCGACGCGCTGATGGTGGCGATCAACACCGACGCTTCGGTGCGGCGGCAGGGCAAGGGGCCCGAGCGGCCGATCAACTGCGTCGAGGACCGCGCCGCGGTGCTCGCGGCGCTGCAGTCGGTCGACTACGTGGTCGCGTTCGACGAAGACACGCCCAAGCAGCTGATCGAAGCGATCACGCCGCACGTGCTCGCCAAGGGCGAGGACTGGCGCGACAAGGGCGTCGTCGGCCGCGAGTGGGTCGAGGCGCACGGCGGGCAGGTGGTGCTGGTGCCCTTGGTGCCGGGGCGTTCGACGACCGGCGTGGTCGAGAAGATCCGGGGCAGTTAGCGCAGCGCCGCCGCGCCCGCCTTGTCGCCGGTCTGCTCGAGCAGGTCCGCGAGCAGCATGCGGAGGCGCTGCTCGTTGGGATCGCCCGGCCGCGACGCGGTGGCGAGCTTCTGCACCGGGCGCAGCAGCTCGATGGCTGCGGCGGGGTCGCCGCCGAGCGCGAGGGCATGCCCCAGCCAGTAGGCGGAGTAGAACGACATCGGGTGGTCCTCGCCGAACGCCGCGCGGCAGATGTCGAGGGCTTCGCGCAGCGGCGCCTGGGCCGCGTCGGCGCGCTCGAGCTTGAGCAGCGCGATCCCCAGCCCCAGGCGCGGCCGCGCCTGGGTCGGATGGTCCGCGGGCAGCACCTGGCCGAACATCGCGATCGACTCCTCGAAGAGCGGGATCGCCTCCTCCTGGCGACCCTGACGCGAGATCGCCGTGGCCAGGCTCAGCAGGCTGCCGGCGGTCTCCTCGTGCGTGCCGAGCACCGCGCGGCGGGCGTCGAGCACGCGCCGGAACTCGGCCTCGGCGGCCGCGGCGTTGCCGCGGTCGAGTTCGAGCACGGCGAGCTGGTTGCGCGACGTCAGCACCGCCGGGTGGTCGGGCGCGAACAGCTTCTCGCGGATCTGCAGCGCCGCCTCGAACAGCGGGCCGGCCTCGTCGTAGCGGTGGACGCGGTGCAGCATCGAGCCGAGGTTGCCGAGCGTCGTCGCCAGCTCGGGATGGTCGGCCGGCAACACGTCGCGCATGATCGCCAGCGCGTCGCGGAACATCGCCTCGGACTCGTCGACGCGGTCGAGCTGGCCGAGCACCATCGCGAGCTGTGCCTTGACCAGGGCCGGGTAGTAGTGGTGCGGGCCGAAGCGGTCCTCGTCGCGGCTCAAGCACTCGCGCATCAGGTCCTCGGCGCGCCGCAGGTCGCCGAGGTTGGCCTCGAGCTGCGCCAGCGAGAACAGCGCCGTGTCGACGTCGGGGTGGCTGTCGCCCGCGTACTCGCGCGCCATGCGCAGGCTCAGTTCGAGGGCGCTGCGCGCCTCCTCGAGTTCGCCGAGCTCCTTGAAGGTCCTGCCGAGCTCGCGGTACAGGATCAGGTAGCGCGGGTGCTCTGGCTCGCCGCTGGCCTCGGCCTCGAGCTCGACCTCACGCAGCAGCGCCAGGGCGCCGTGGAAATCGCCGCGGTCGCGCAGGATCGCGGCGCGCGCCATGCGCAGGTCGCTCGCGTCGGTCGTTCCGCCGGGGATCTTGTCGCCGCCGACGACGCGCTCGGCCCGCGCCAACAGCGCCTCGGCCTCGTCGAAGCGGCCGGCGTCGCGCAGCCACGAGGCCAGCGTCGAGCAGCGCAAGGCCTCGGTGCCGGGCGAGAGCGGCTGGCCGTCCGCCGGCGGCTCGAGCGAACGTTGCACGAGGCGCTCACCCTCGGCCTCCTGGCCCTGATGCAGCGCCAACAGGCCGAGCCAGTACTGCGCGATGCGGTGGTCGGCGCTGTCGGGCGCCACCGCCGCCACGCTGCGTTCGCAGGACTCGAGCAGCGGCCGCGCGGCGGGATACAGGCCGAGCGCGATGTAGGCGCGCCCCATCGCCAACTGCAGCGCTGCGCGGCGCTCGGGTGAGGACGCCAGCTGCAGCTCGATGCGTCGCGCGCCGCGGTCGAGCAGTTCGCGCGCCCGCAGCGCCTCGGCGCGTTCGGGGTCGGGTGAGGCGAGCGAGAACAGGTCGACCAAGAACTCGGCGATCTGCGACGCGACCACGCGTTGCCGCTCGGCCTCCGCGCGCTCGTCGCGGGCGATGTCGCGCTGCTTCTCGGCCTCCAGGCGCCGCGTCTCGGCGGTGTTGCGCTCGGCGCTGATGACCCGGTTCTGGTTGGCGGTGTGGATCGCGAACGTGACCAGCAGCACCAGCAGCGCGGCGACGCCCGCGAGCGGCAGCCGGTGCCGGCGCACGAACTTGCTCGTGCGGTAACCGAACGTGTCGGCCCGCGCGGTCACCGGCAGGCCGTCGAGGTGGCGCTGCAGGTCGTCGGCGAGCGCCGCGGCCGTGCCGTAGCGGCGCTCGGGCTCCTTGCGCATCGCGACCGCGACGATCGTGTCGAGGTCGCCGCGCAACCGGCGCCGCAGGGTCGCGTCGCCCTCATCCTCACCGGCGGCGGCGCTGGGCGGCGGCGCCTGCCGTTCGCAGACCACGGCGAGCATCGCCGTCACCGAGCGGTCGGGCAGCACCTGCGCGCGGCGGCCGCTGAGCAGTTCGTAGAGGATCGCGCCGAGCGCGTAGACGTCGGTCGCGGTGGTGATGGCTTCGCCGCGCACCTGCTCGGGGCTGCTGTATTCCGGGGTCAGCAGCATGTTGCCGGTGCGCGTCACGGGCGCCGCGGTGTCCGGCGCGCCGTCGTCGGCCAGCAGCTTGGCGATGCCGAAGTCGAGCAGCTTGGGTTCGCCGTTGGCCGTGACCAGGATGTTGCCGGGCTTGAGGTCGCGGTGCACCACGAGGTTGCGGTGGGCGTGGGCGACGGCGCGGCAGACCTTGACGAACAGGCGCAGCCGCGCGGCGACGTCGAGGTGGTGCCGGCGACAGTGGCTCAGCAGGTCGACGCCGTCGACGTACTCCATCGCCACGTAGGGTTGGCCGGCGTCGGTGGTGCCGCCATCGAACATCGTGGCGATGTTCGGGTGCTGCAGCCCGGCCAGGATCCGGCGCTCGGTGCGGAACCGCCGCTGCAGGTCGAGGTCGTCGACGGCCGCGCGCAGCAGCTTGACGGCGACGGTCTGGGTGAAGTCACCGCCCTGCCGCTCGGCCAGGTAGACCGTGCCCATGCCGCCGCGCCCCAGCTCGCGGCGCGGCACGTAGGGCCCGATGCGGTCGGGCAACGGCAGCGCGGCGCCCGCCTCGGCGACCGCGCCGACGAGGTCCGCGGCCCCGAACGCCTTCTCGGGCGCCGCCAGTTCCTCGGGGTCGTCGCTGTGCTGCTCGAACAGGCGCCTCAGCAGCGTGGTCAGGTGCGGGTCCTCGTGCTCGAGCGCCGCCAGGGCCTGGTGGCGCTCGGCGGGGGGCAGTTGGCGCAGGGACTCGAAGCGCGTCGCCAGGCGGTCGAAGTCGTTGCCGCTGCTATACTGCTCGCCGTTGGCGGCCGGTTCGTCAGCGTGGTCCATGTCGTTCGAGTCCCAGACGTTCACCCAGTTGTTGCAGCGTCACCGCGGCGGCGAGGAGGTGCCGCTCGGTGCGTTCCTGCCGGCCGTCTACGACGAGCTGCGGGAGCTGGCCCGGCGACAGCTGCAGCGGGAGTCCGCCGCGTCGCTCGAGCCGACGGCCCTGGTGCACGAAGTCTACCTGCGGCTCGTGGACCAGCAGATGGCGGCGGTGGCGGACCGGGTGCATTTTCGGCGGCTCTGTGCGCGGGTGATGCGCCAGGTGCTCGTCGACCAGGCGCGTCGGCGAGATGCGCAGAAGCGCGACGGCAACCGCGAAGAAACCCTGGTCACCTGGCTCGAGCCGGCGGGGGGCGACGGCGGCAGCCAGCTGTCGGTGCTGGCCCTGGACGAGGCCCTGGAGCGGCTTGCGGCGCTCGACGCGCGCAAGGCCCAGGTGGTCGAGCTGCGCTGTTTCGGCGGGCTGACGATGGCCGAGGTGGCGACCGCCCTGGAGGTGTCCTTGCGCACGGTCGAGGCCGACTGGTTCTTCGCCCGGGCCTGGCTGAAGGCCGAGCTGGCGGTCGGCTGAGGGGTGCCGGACGGCCCCCGGCGGACTTTCTGCACCGCTTTCTGTCGGGACTGGCGTTTCTGGAGCGTCTTCGGCCTAAACTGCTCGCCGCCAAGGCGCGGTCTGCACGGTCCCCACGGCAGCCTCATTGGTCACGAACGAGTTCTCCACCGGGTCCGGAACGGACGTCGGTGCTCGGCGGAGCGGACGCGTATGCCGCACCGGGTGACCGATCGAGACTCCTCGTCGCGGCCAGCCGGCGTCGCTTCGACGAACACTTCATGGGTTATGACCTGCGTGTGACCAGGGCGGTCGACTGGACCGCCAACCGGGGCCTCGAGATCTCCGCCAACGAATGGCTGGAGGTGGTCTCGGTCGATCCGGAGCTGAGCCTGGATCCCGCGCACGGTCCGCTCGCGGTGCAATTCGGTTCGGGCCGTTGGCTGGACTGGTACGAAGGCAACATCTTCACCACCGATCCCGACCACGCCACGGTGACCAAGCTGCTGGCGATCGCCCAGCGCCTGTCCGCAGCCGTGCAAGGTGACGACGGCGAGTTCTACGACTCGCCGAGCGACTGGTCCCGCAGCCGCGGCGGCCGGCGCTCGGGCACGGGTTCGTCCTAGTTTGGCGCCGCCTCAGCCCCCCTCGGTAGTTTCCCCAAGCAAGCTCCCCGGTACGACCCCTCCTGAGGTACTTGCACCCGCCCGTCCCCGGGCGATTCTCTCCTCCCCAACCGACAAGACGGTCGATTCGAGATCACGCGGGCGCGGCCGCTCGAGGCCCGTTCGCGCCTGATCGACACCGATCCCAGAGCAAACATGCAGAGCGATTCGTGGAAGGCCCTCGTGGCGACCTACCAGAAGTCCAGCGTCGCCCGCGCGACCTGGCAGCTGGTCAACTCCATCGGTTCCTACGTCGCGATCTGGTGCGCGATCGTCTGGGCCAGCTCCTACTCGCTCTGGCTGGCGCTGCCGTTCGCGGCGCTCGCCGGCGTGCTGCTGGTGCGCGTGTTCATCATCTTCCACGACTGCGGGCACGGCTCGTTCTTCGCCTCGCGGCGCGCGAACGACGTGTGGGGCGCGATCACCGGCGTGCTGACCTGGACGCCCTACCGCTACTGGCGCGCGCAGCACGCCACACACCACGGCACCACCGGCAACCTCGACAAGCGCGGCGTCGGTGACTTCTGGACGATGACGGTCAACGAGTACCTGGCCTCGTCGTTCTGGAAGCGCGTCGCCTACCGCATCGTGCGCAGCCCGATCGTGATCCTGTTCGTCGCGCCGCTGGTGATGTTCGGCTTCGAGCAGCGCATCCCGCACAAGGGCACGCCGGCGCGCGAGAAGGCCTCGGTGTGGTGGACCAACCTCGGCCTGCTGACGATCGGCGCGGGCATGAGCGCGCTGCTCGGCGTGGGCACCTACCTGCTGCTGCAGGCGGTCGTGATCGCCGTCGCCGGCGCGATCGGCATCTGGCTGTTCTACCTGCAGCACCAGTTCGAGGACGCCTACTGGGAGCGCGGTGAGGACTGGAACTTCGTCGACGCCTCGCTCAAGGGCAGCGCCTACCTGCGCCTGCCGGCGGTGCTGCAGTGGTTCACCGGCAACATCGGCTACCACCACGTGCACCACCTGAGCGCGCGCATCCCGAACTACTACCTGCAGGCGTGCCACGAGTCGCACCCGCTGTTCCAGCAGGTCAGCACGACCAACCTGTGGGGCGCGGTCAAGGCGCTCGGCCTCAAGCTCTGGGACGAGACCGACAAGAAGCTGATCTGCTTCCGTCGGCTGCGGATGCGGTTGCGCGAACGCGAGTTCGCGTAGGCCCCGCGGGCGGCCCGCCGGGCATGGGGGCGCCCAAGTCGCCGTGGCGCCGGCCCCTGGGGGAGCGGGCGAGGAACGGGGAGGAATCTCTGCGGGTCGCGGGCACGGCTGCCGCATCGGGGGTCGAGCCGCCATCGAGCGGCGTCCTCGCAACCTCCTCCCCGCGACATGATTCTCCGAGCCCATTCCCGTCGTGACCGCCGCGCCAGCGCGCCGGTCGTCTTCCTCTCCGCGCTCTCCCTGCTCACGGCCTGCGGCGGCGGCGGTGGCGGCGGCGGTGGCGCCGGGGTCTCGAGCGACCTCGAAGGCGCGCTCAACACCCTGGGTGTCGACACCACCAAGACCCCGCGGCAGACCGCGCCCGGCCTGACCATGGAGTCCTCGACCAGCCCGCTCGGCAACAAGCCCAAGCTGGCGCTGACCAACGAGCTGGTGATGTGCAACATCGGTCTGGCCGGCGCGGTCAACAACAACGCGCCGATGCTGCTCGCCGAGGTCACCGACAACAACGGCAATGCCACCGTCGACGTGCTGCACGGCCAGGACGCGAGCCAGATCCCGTTCCTGCCGCACCTGGGCAACCAGTTCGAGTTCCCGCAGGCTACCTCGGCGGTCGTGGCCGCCGACACCGACGGCAACGGTCTCGACGAGATCGTGTTCGTCTACCAGAACGGCATCGAGACGCGCGTGCGCAGCTACGGCGACGCGACCAACGGTTTCGCGCAGACCGACGTGCAGTTGGCCGCCAACGGCAACGTCACCGACGTGGCCGCGGTGGCGACCGACTTCGACCTCGACGGCAAGGACGACCTGGTCATCGGCCTCACGGTCGCCGGCGCCGCCAAGGTGACGATGTGGCGCTTCGACGGGGCTGCCTACAGCCGCGTCGGCGGCGAGCTCGAGGTGCTGCCCGATCTGCCGCCGTCGCAGATGAGCCTGCAGCTCGCGGCCGGCAACATCGACCAGGACGCCGGCCCCGAGATCGTCGTCGGCATCCAGGAGAGGAACGCGAACACGGGGTCGGCCCGCGTCGTCGTGCTCGACGACATCAAGGCCGGCTTCAACACGCTGCGCAGCGAGCCGTTCGCCGAGCGCGACCAGAACCAGACGCTGCGCAACGGCTTCTCGTGCTCGGTGGCGATGGGCGACATCGACGGCGACGGCCTGGACGAGATCGTGGTCGGCGGAGTCACCGAGTTCACCACGCAGTGCAACACGCCGCTGATGCTGATGGTGGCCTACGACGACAAGGAGCACGCGTTCGCCAAGCTCGGCGGCACCGGCTTCTCGTTCCAGCGCAGCCTGTCGGGCTGCGGCTCGCCGGCCAACCGCTACATCCGCACCGTGCACGTCAACACGCTCGACATCGACAACGACGGCGTCGACGAGATCTCGGCCAACGTCGACGTGTTCGACGACTTCCTCAACACCACGCCGTGGACCTCGGTGCAGGACTGGCGCCTGCCCGACGTGGCGATGACGCAGAGCAGCTCGAACAGCTCGCTGTTCGACCGCAACACCAGTTCGTTCGTGGTCGGCGACTTCACCGGCGACGACTACGAGGACATCGCGACCTACTACCAGACGCCCGCCGGCAGCACCTCGCAGGTCGAGCGCGTGCGCATCTACGGCCTCACGCAGCTGTCCTCGCAGATCCAGGAGCTGCGCTCGATCCAGTGCGTGAACAACAACCCGGTGCAGGGCGCGGCCTACCCGATGCTGCTGCCCGCCAACGTCGACCTCGACAGCCCCGTGCTGAGCTACTCCGAGGCGGAGTACAAGCTCGTCTTCAGCGAGCCCGTGGTGCTCGCCGCGCTCGCCGCGCCGCCGACCCAGTCGGGCATCGGCCAGAACGTCGGCGGCTCCTACACCGCGTTCGGCAACACCACCTCGACCACCAGCGAGCGCGAGCGTTCGGTGACGTTCTCGGCCAGCGTCTCGGCCGGCGTCAACCTCGACGGCGGGCCGATCACGCAGTCCGAGTTCGAGCTCAAGGACACCCTCACGGTCGCCGGTTCGCGCACCAAGGGCCGCGCCTACGAGCTGTCGAAGACGATCCTGTTCACCTCGGCGCCGACCGAGGACCTGGTCGTGTTCACCTCGGTGCCGATCGACCGCTACACCTACACGATCCTGTCGCACCCCGACCCGACGCTGATCGGCCAGAAGGTGATGCTCAACTACCCGCGCGAGCCGGTGACGATGCAGGCCGAGCGCGCCTTCTACAACAACGCGGTGCCGGCCAACGCCGTGCACGTCGACGGCAGCGTGTTCAAGCACACGATCGGCGACGTCACGAGCTACCCGACGACCGCCGAGAAGAACGCCCTGCTCGGCCTCAACAACGGCCTGCAGGTCGGCCCGATCGGCGTCGGCCAGGGCGGCGGCACCACCGAGGTGACGCTGCAGGTCGGCACCTCGATCTCGACCGGCGGTTCGCTGGCGGTCAGCTACGAGCGTGAGATGGAGGTGACCGCGGGCGGCGCGCTCGGCGGGGTCTCGGTCGGCGTCGGCACCGAGAGCACCTGGCGCATCACGAGTGGCCAGTCGACCACCTACACGGGCGTGGTCGGCGCGATCGAGGCGACCAACTTCGCGGCCAACCGCTACTCCTACGGCCTGTTCACCTACGTGCACCGCGACCCGGCGACGCGCCAGCAGTATCAGGTGCTCAACTACTGGGTCGTCAAGTGACGTCCGACGCGGGCGCCGGTCCGGCCGCGCTCAACGGCGCGGCACGAACCAGGCGCCCGCGCCGCGGATGACGATCGTCCTGCCGTGGCCCATCGGCCACTCGCCGACGAACTCTGGCAGGTCGATGTGGGGGAACGGCGCGAGGAAGTCGCGCAGCGGCTGGTCGGGCGCGACGAGCGGCGGCTTGCCGGGCTCGTGCAGCTCGTTCTGGAAGTGCACGTAGACGATGCGCGCGGGGCCGGCGCGCTGCGCGTCGAGTTGGCGGGGATCCGCCACGGGTGCCAGCAGCACGCGCGGCGACGTGACGTAGTAGGGCGGGATCTGCGGCGAGTTGGTCGCGACGAGCGGCGGGCGGTCGTCGCCGGGGTCGGGATGGCCCTGCGGCAGCGGCTCGGCGGCCATGCGGCTGAGCGCGGCGGCGACGCGCGCCAGCAGCGGGCTCGTGGCCCCGCGTTCGAATTCGACGGTGTGCCAGCCGACCATGGCGGCGACGAGGGCGCCGGCGGCGACGGCGACGGTCGCGGCCGGGCGCCAGCGCCGCAGCGTGTGCGGCACGGCCGCGACGAGCACCGCGAGCGGCGGCACCGCGTAGGCCGCGAACATCAGGTGGCCCATCGAGTGGCTGCGGAAGATGCCGAAGTTCAGCAGCGGCGGCAGCAGCAGCGCGACCACGAGGCGGGGGCAGGCGCGCAGCGCGAGCGGCAGGCCGAGCAACGCGACGCCGAGGCCGGTGCGCGAGAAAGCATCGACGAGGCGGTCGCCGAGCGCCGCGAAGAACGCACCCCACGGCGGCCCGCCGAACACGGCGCGGTGCAGCGTGCGGCCGATCGTCTCCTGCGTCGGCCCAGGCGGCGGCAGTTCGGGGTTGGCTTCGGCCCAAAGGCGCCACGCGAACACCAGCGCGAGGGACACGGCGGCCGCCGCGGCGGGCAGCCACAGCCGGCGCAGCAGTTCGCGCGGCGCTGCCGGCAGGGACCACGGCAGCAGCGCCGCGACGTAGAACACGAACGCCCAGTCGATCCAGACGCCGAGCGCGGCAGCAAGGACGAGCGGCATGCGCCATCTGCGGTCGCCGGCGGCCGTGTGTTCGTGTGCGAGCAGCAACAGCAAGCCGAACGCGATGACCACCGACTCGTAGCTGATCACCGCCGCGTAGGCCGTGCCCGGCGCGATCATCACGAGCAGGCCCGCGAGCCACGCGGGCCCCGCGCCCAGGCGCGACCGCAGCAGCGCGAACAGCAGCGGCCCCGAGGCGATCACGGCGAGCACGCAGGGCAGGCGCAGCTGCCATTCGGCCGTGCCGAGCAGGCAACACAGCCACGCGAAGCCCGGCGGGTGATTGAAGTAGGGGAAGCCCGCGCCGACGGTCTCGGGCAAGGTCAACGCGGTGGCGCCGAGCGGCGCGCCGCGCAGCGTGAGCCAGCCGAACTTCTCCCAGTGCTGCGCGAACGGCCCGAAGAAGAACGTCGCGTTGATGTTGTTCTCGCCGAACCCGAACGGCCCCGCGAGCCACGGCAGGTGGAACAGCAGGCCGCACGCGAGCAGCAGCAGGATCGGGCGGCGCAGCAGCAGCGGGGTCGGGTTCACGTGATGGGGCGAACGGTAGTCGGGCCGCGGGTCGCGCGCACCGGGGTCGGCCGTTGGTCTACCGCCGCGCGCCGACGGGCACGTCGACGACGCCGCGTTCGCGCATCAGCGCTTCGATGGCGGCGGGCTCACTCGGGCACCCCGCCGACAGCACCTCGTGGCCGTTCGCGGTCACCAGCACGATGTCCTCGATGCGGCAGCCCATGCCCCGGTCGCGCAGGTAGGCGCCCGGCTCGACCGTGATCACCATGCCGGGCGCGAGCACGTCGACCGACGGGTCGTGCACGGCGAGGCCGACGTGGTGGCAGGGGCCGTGGTCGCTGCGGTAGCCGCGCGCGCGCAGCAGTTCGCTGCACTGCCGGCCCAGCTGGCTGAGCCTGGCGCCGGGCTTCACCTGGGCGATCAGCTCCTGCTGGATCTCGTAGACGTCCTGCACGAGCTTCTTCTGCTCCTTGCTGAACCGCCCGCTCGCCGGGAACGTGCGCGTCACGTCGCTGGCGTAGCCGTGCAGCGTCGCCGCGTAGTCCATGACGATCAGGTCGTCCTTCTCGAGCACCTTGCTGCACGCGCTGTAGTGCAGGATGCAGCCGTTGGCGCCGGCGCCGACGATCGCCGCGTAGGCGTCGGGGCCCGCGCCGCGCAGCGAGAACACGTAGCGCGCCACCGCGGCGAGCTGGTACTCGTAGAGCCCGGGTCGCGCGCTCTTCATCGCCTCGGCGATGCCCGCCGCGGCGATCTCGGCCGAGGCGCGCAGCAGCTCGATCTCACCGTCGGTCTTGGCCGCGCGTTGCGGGTGCAGCACGTCTTCGAGGCTCTCGATCTGCAGGCCCGCGAAGCCCGCGCGCAGCTTGTCGGCCAGCGCCGCCTCGCGGCTGCTGCGGCCGTCGAACGGATCGCGCGCGACCTCGCCGGCGATCTGTGCCGCGCGCCCCGGTGTGCTGCCCAACCGCGCCGCGGGTCGCGTCGCCGTCAGCAGCAGCGGTCGCGCGCCGTTCTGCTCGGCGAGCAGCGCGGTCAGCCGTTCCTGCAGCGCGCGCACGTTGGTCGCCGCACCGAAGCCGGTGCGTTGCGCGGTGTCCTCACCGGGCGCCAGGAAGTTGCCGTCCCAGGTCGCCGCGAAGCGCGAGTGCGGCGGCACCAGCAGCTCGTCGACGGTCAGCGAACCGTCGGCGGCCGGCACCAGCAGCATCGCCAGGTCGGGCTCGGCGACCCCGGTCAGGTAGAGGAAGTCCTGGTCCTGCACGAACGGCCCCATGTCGGCCGGCTTGCCCGCGCCGCGCAGCAGCACCACGACCGCGCGCCCCGGGTGCGCGCCGGCGATCGCCTTGGCGAGGTCGACACGGTGCTGGCGGCACTGTTCGGGCGACGGTGGCGCGGGTGGGGCTGGCAGCTTCGCCTGTGCGGCGGCAGCGGCGGTGAAGATGGTGGTGAGGACGCTGACGGTGACCGCGCGCCGCAGAGGGTGGGGGACCATGGGGCGCAGGATACGCGCCGGTGCCGCCGCCGCGTGTCCGTGGACCCACGCAGTCGTCGGAACTGCCGTTGCCGTGGGCCTCTCCGTGTGGCATCCTGCGCCACGCCCGCTGTCATTCCGCACCCCATCCGGAGGCTCGTTTGGTCGTCGTCCCGCGCAAGCACCGTTCCAAGGACAAGGTTGTCGACCGCCGCAGTCTCGCGGCCATCCTCACGGGCTTGCGCGCCAGCGGCAAGACGGTGGTGCTGACCAACGGGGTGTTCGACCTGTTGCATGTCGGGCACACGCGCTGCCTCGAGGACGCGCGCTCGCGCGGCGACTACCTGGTCGTGGCGGTCAACACCGACAAGTCGGCCGAGAAGCTCAAGGGCAAGGGCCACCCGATCCTGCCGTGCGACGAACGCATGGAACTGCTCGCCTCGATCGGCTTCGTCGACTACGTGACGAGCTTCGAGGAGGACACGGCCGACGACCTGCTCGAGGCCCTCAAGCCGACGATGTACGCCAAGGGCACCGACTACACGCTCAAGACGCTGCCCGAGAAGGACACGCTCAAGAAGCTCGAGATCAAGGCGGTGTTCGTGGGCGACAAGAAGGGCCACTCGTCGTCGAAGCTGATCGCCAAGATCCGCAAGAAGAAGTTCGACTGAGGCGGCGGTGGTCCGGAGCCGTGAGAGGCGCCAACCCAGCTACCGATGACTGCTGACGCTCACCAACCTCGGCGTGCCCTGGCCGCGGACACCTCGCTCGCATGCGAGGCCCGGCAGCTCGAGGTCTGGCGGTCGATGACGCCGGCGCAGAAGTTCGCTGCGCTGGAAGACCTGATGCAGATGGCGGTCGCCGTGGCCGAAGCGGGGATCCGGCTGCGTCACCCGGGCGCTGACGAGCGTGAAGTGTTCTTGCGTCGGGTCGCGCGATCCCTCGATCGGCGCACCATGATCTTGGTCTATGGGTGGGACCCGGAGCAACACCGATGACTGGGCTGCCGTTCGCCGAGCCGCTGCGGGCGGTCGTCGCGGCCTTGCGTCGGCTCGGTATCCAGCACTTCGTGGGTGGTTCGGTGGCGACCGTGCTCCACGGGGGAGATCCGCACGACCCAAGCTGTCGACCTGGTGGTCGAACTCGAGGGGCGTCACATCGAGGGGCTGGCGGCGGCGCTGCGCGCCGACTTCTTCGTCGATGAGGAGGCGCTGCGGTTGGCCATCGGGCCGCTCGGCTCCTGCAACCTCGTACACCGCGGCACGGGCTTCAAGGTGGATCTCTTCGTGCGCCGGGAGCGTCCCTTCAGTCGCTCGGAGATGCAGAGGCGGATGCAGGTCGAATTGGCCGGGGGCCTGCGACTCGATGTCGCCACTGCGGAAGACTGCGTGCTGACCAAGCTCGAGTGGTTCGAGAAGGGTGGGCGGGTGTCGGATCGGCAGTGGCGAGACGTGCTGGGCGTGCTGCGCATCAGCGGCGACGGCCTCGATCGTGCATATCTGGCCCGCTGGGCGCAGGAATTGGGCCTCGACGAATTGTTGGCCGCGGCCATGCGCGAAGCGTTCGGCGCGTCACGCTGACGCTGCCGCCCCGCAGGCGCGCTTGCCATCGGCCGGTCCCGGGCGCCGTCAAGGCGCCGTTCGCCGCGTGCCGAAGGCTGCAGACGATGGTCTCCTCGCCTGCCTCCACCGCTGACACCTACACGGCGATTCCACTCGCCGGGCTGGTCGCGCGCGAGCCGGCGCCGTTCCCCCTCTACCTGCGCACCGCCGAGGACGTCTGGGTCCTCTACCGCCCTGCGGAGGGGCCGCTCGACGAGTCGCACCTGGGCCGGTTGCAGGCCGAAGGGATCGCGCAGCTGTTCATCCGCGACGTCGATCGTCGGGCCTACTTCGGCCGCGTCGAACGTTCGCTCGACGGCATCCTGCGCGAGCGCGGCGTGGCGCTGGAGCAGCGCGCCGAGGTGCTGCAGGGTGTGGCCCTGTCGGTGGCGACCGAACTGCTCGCGGCGCCGCCCGACCGAGACACGGTGCAGCGCGCCAACAAGGTGATGCTGGCGGCGTGTGGCCTCATGAACCGCGACAAGGACGCCCTGCGCGCGATCCGTCGCGTGCTCGGCGCCAGCGACGGCCTCGCCGAGCACAGCCTGACGGTGGGGTTCCTGTGCATGGCGCTGGCCAAGGTGGTGATGTCCGCGGACAGCACGGTGATGGTGCAGGCCGGGCTCGCCGGGTTGCTGCACGACGTCGGCAGGGTCGGCCACGAGAACCTCGAGCACGACCCCGAACACGCCGAACGCGGCGCCGAGTTGCTGCGCCGGCTGGCGTTGCCCAAGGCCGTGGTCGACGCGGCGCTATCGCACCACGAGCGCTTCGACGGCTCGGGCTATCCGCACGGCCTGCGCGGTTCGCACATCCCCGAGATGGCGCGCCTCGTCGGTCTGGTCAACACGTTCGACAAGATCTACTCGACGCAGCAGCCGCGCGTCGGCGTGTTCGACGCGCTGCGCATCCTGGCGCAGGCCTACCGCGGCTGCTTCGAGGAACGCATGACCGTGGCGTTCCTGCAGCTGTTCCGCTGAGGGCACCGCATCTCGCGCCGGGGCTCTGCGCCCATCGGCGCATGTCCGAGGAGCGGTGCGGCGGACTACGTGCCGGTGCAATCCCACGCGCGCGGCCCAGGAGGCCGACCCAGCATGCTCCAGTCCACGCTCTCGCTCGCCCTCGGCGTGCTCGCCGCCGCCTCGCTCTGCCCGGCGCAGGTCACCGCCACCTACGCCACCTATGGCACCGGTTGTCCGGGCACCGGCGTCGGTCTCGGCGCGACGCAGGTCCTGCCCGCGGCGGCCAACAGCGCGTGGGGCAGCGGCAACGCGATCCCGTTCGGCTGGACGCCCAACCGCTACCAGCAGATCTTCCTCGGCAGCGAGCTGCCGAACGCGTTCACGATGGCCGCCCTGTCGCTGCGGCAGACGCACACCGGGCCGGTGGCGCACAACTTCGCGGTCGACCTCGAGATCCGGGTCGGCTACACGACGCGATGGTCGGGCACGATGTCGACGACCTTCGCGAGCAACTGGGACGCGGGCGCGCCGACGCTGGTGCTGCCGCGCACGGTGGTGAACTTCCCCGACCAGCTGCTGACGTATCCGCAGACGTTCACGCAGATGCTGCTGACGATCCCCTGGACGACGACGTTCGACTGGGTGCCGCAGGCCGGGCGCAACCTGATGATCGAGATCGTCGTCCACGGCAACAGCTACGGCAGCGGCATCTACGGCTACCCGCTCGACAACCTGAGCGGCACGGCGAGCCTGTGGGGCACGCCGGCGAGCGCCACGGTCGGCAACGGCGGACCGGTGCGCGGCTTCGGCCCGGTGATGGGGTTCGTGGCGCAGACCCAGACCGCGGTGCCGCAGCTGTGGAGCGACGACACGCCGCAGATCGGCAACCAGCTGCGGGTGCGCGTGGCGCAGACGCCACCGGCGGCGCTGGTGTTGATGCTGCTGGGTGTGTCGGCGAACAGCTGGGGCGGGCACCCGTTGCCCTTCGACCTCGGGGGCTACGGCGCGCCGGGTTGCGATCTGCTGCTCGATCCCTTCGACACGCAGTTCCGCGTCGCGAACGCGGGCGGCGCGACCAACCTGCAATACAACATCCCCAACAACATCTACGCGCTCGGCCTGCACCTCTACAACCAGGCGTTCGTGCTCGATCCGCCGGTCAACGCCCTCGGCGTGGTGACCACGAACGGCGGCGTGGGCCTGATCGGCAACCAGTGACGCGCGGGCCGGTCAGCCGCCGAACGTCTGCCAGAACTCGTCCGCGCCCTCGCGCCGCAGCGCCGCCGGTTCGCCGAAGCCGAACAGGCACGCGACGGTGCGCAGCCCCGCGGCCTTGCCGGCGCGCAGGTCCTGCACGCCGTCGCCGACCATGGTCACGCCGGTGTGGGGCGCGCCGAGCCGCTGCAGTGCGAGGCGCAGCGGCGCGGGGTCGGGCTTGCGCACGGGCAGGGTGTCGCCGCCGATGACGACGGGAAGCCATTCGCCGATGCCCAGGTGACGCACGATCGGCGCGGCGAAGCGCGCGGGCTTGTTGGTGACGACCGCCATGCGGCAGCCCCGGGCGTGGTGCGCAGCGAGGAAGTCGCGCACGCCGGGATACGGCTGCACCAGCTGCAGGCACTGCTCCTGGTGGTGCTCTGCGTAGGTCGCGAAGGCGGCGTCGAGGAAGCGGTCCTGCTGGTCGCCGGCGGCTGGCAGGACTTCGGCGAGCGCGCGCCGCAGCAGCGTGCGCGCGCCATCGCCGACAAAGCTGCGCACGACGGCGTCCCCGACGTCGGGCAGACCGTGGGCCGCGCGCACGAAGTTGGTGCTCGCGGCGATGTCGCCGAGCGTGTCGGCGAGGGTGCCGTCGAGGTCGAACAGGAAGGTCGGCTGCGGTGTCACGGGGTCGTTCTGTATACTCCGCCCGCCCATGAGACCCTCGCATCTGCTGTTGCTGCTCGCCGCCCCGTTCTTCGCCAGCTGCGGCACCGTGCACGACTGGCGCGAGCTGCAGACCGCGCCGATGACCTTCGGCGAGTGTTACGACGGCCTGCTCTACGTGGCCACGCACGCCGGTTTCGCGGTCGACGCGAGCGCCTCGGACCGCGGCATGGGCACGCTGCAGTCGCGCTGGCGCCAGCGCCAGCTCGGCCTGGGCCGCCCTGGCCGCTACCGCCTGATCGCCGAGGTCATGATCGACGAGGGCACGGCGCAGAAGGGCTGGCCGGTGCGTTACGTGATCATGCAGGAGAAGGTCAAGGACCTGCGCAAGTCGATGGAACCCCAGGAGGGCGACTGGTCCAAGGACGGCCAGGATCGCGAGCGCGAGACGCTCTTCGGCGAGATGCTGGTGCGCCGCGTGGGGCCCAAGCCCGATGCGAAGGGCGGCGAGAAGGCCGGCCCCAGAGGCGCCGCGGACCCCGCCAAGCTGCCTTGAGCGCCGCGTCAACGCGCGGTGTCATCGCCGCGTGCGGCACGGTGAGATTCGCGCGCAGGTCGGGTATTGGTAGGCGCGCCGGCGCGCCGATCTCCTGCTGTGGGCCCGCGAGGTGACGACCGGTCCGCGCCCTTGAGCTGCACGATGGCCGAGCTGTCCGTACTGATCGTCAACTACAACACGTGGGGCGAGTGCAGCACGGCGATCGCGTCGCTGCGTGAGCACGGGCCGACGCGGCCCGACGGCACGCCGATGCCGTTCGAGTGCATCGTGGTCGACAACCTGTCGCCCAACCGCAGCCCCGAGGCGATCGCGGCGGTCGAGCGCGAGCTGCAGCTGCTCGCCGAGCAGCAGGGGGACCCGCAGGCCGGGCGCCTGATCCTGCACACCGAGAACGGCGGCTACAGCAAGGGCATGAACCTCGCGTTGTCGCTGAGCCGCGGCAAGTGGATCCTGGTCAGCAACCCGGACCTGCTGTTCACCGAGGGGCTGATCCCGGCCCTGCAGCGCCAGTGCGAGAACGATCCCGGGACGGGCATCGCCGTGCCCAAGGGTTACTGGGACGCCGACTTCATGGGGCGGCTGCCGCCCAATACGCTGCCGACGCTCGGCGACGTCGCGATCACCACGCTGGCGGCGTTCTCGCGCGTGGTGAGCCGCTGGTACGCGCGGCACCTGCTGCGGCAGTGGCTGCGCGTGTGGACCGCCGACCGGCCGCTGCACCTGCCGATGATGTCGGGCTGCCTGTTCCTGGTGGAGCGCGGCTACTTCGAGTCGATCGGCCGGTTCGACGAGCGCTTCCCGCTCTACTACGAGGACGCCGACCTGTCGGTCAAGATCCGCAAGTCGGGGCGCACGATCACACAGGTGCCGGAGGCGAGGCTGGTGCACTTCGTCAACCGCTCGGGCATGAGCGATCCCGAGACGATGTGGAAGCGCCACGACGTCTCGCGCCAGCTCTACTACGACAAGTGGTACGGCGTGTTCGGTCGTTGGGCGCTGGGGCTGCAGCGCTGGCTCCTGAACAACAAGGTGACGCGGCGCTGGAAGAAGACCCCGCCGCACGGCCCGATGCACGACCTCGGCGCCAGCAGCGAGCGGCCGACGATCGCGCTGCCCAGGCGCTGCGAGAAGTTCCTGCTGCTGATGTCGCTGGACTCGCGGTTCTACCTGTCGGGCGGCATGTTCGGCAGCGGCGACCGCTGGACGCCGAGCGACGCGATGTGGCGCAACTTCGGCTACACGACGTTCTTCTACGCCGCCTACGACCTCGACGGGCCCGCGCCCGAGCTGCTCGGCATGTGGCGCTTTGCGTGCCAGTCGCACCTCGGCGTGGCGCTGGCGCAGGGGGGCGGTACGTGACGACGCCGGTGCTGTCGGTGGTGGTGCTCAGCTGGAACACCAGGGAACTGACGCTCGCCTGCCTGCGCGCGCTGTTCGCCGAGACGCCGCGCCATGCGCGCGAGGTGATCGTCGTCGACAACGGCAGCGCCGACGGTTCGGCCGACGCGATCGCGGCGGCGTTTCCGCAGGTGCGCCTGCTGCGCAACGCCGAGAACCGCCTCTACGCGGCCGGCAACAACCAGGGCGCGGCGGCCGCGACCGGCGAGTTCCTGTGCACGCTCAACAGCGACACCGAGGTGCGGCCCGGCGCGCTCGATCAGCTGGTCGACTACCTGCGCCAGCACCCGGGGCACGGCGCGGTGGCGCCGCGGCTCGTCGACCCCGACGGCACCGTGCAGCACGCCTGTCAGCGATTCCCGACCTTGGCGACGGCGCTGTGCTTCGACTCGTGGTGGGGCACGTTCTGGCCCGGCAGCCGCGTGCAGGCGCGCTACCTGATGCGCGACTTCGACCACTTGTCTTCGCGCGACGTCGACCAGCCGCCCGGCGCGGTGTTCGTGATCCGGCTCGAGGAGTGGCGCCGCTACGGTGGCCTCGACGAGCAGTTGTCGCTGTTCTACAACGACGTCGACCTGTCGCGCCGACTGTGGCGCGACGGCCGGCGCGTCCACTACCTGGCCGACGCCGAGGTGCTGCACCACCGCGGCGGCAGCACGCGCAACTTCGGCAAGATGCTGGTGCTCTGGCACCAGAACCGGCTCGCCTACTACGGCAAGCACTACGGCTGGCTCGGCCGCGCCTGGATCAAGGTCTGCGTGCGGCTGCGCATCTGGGAGGAGCGCCGCAAGATCGTGCGCCGCCACCCGAACGACCCCGCGGCGCAGCGGGCGGAGCGCGACTACCTGGCCAAGGCCGAAGCGGAGCTGTGGCGGTGAAGGTCGCGTTCGTCACCTCCAACTACCCGCCCGAGGGCCGCGGCGGCACCGAACAGGTGGTCACGGCGATGGCGCGCGAGCTGCGCGCGCTGGGGGCGACCATCGCGGCGATCACGTGCAGCGACACGGTGCACGCGGGCGAGGATCGCCGCGACGAGGTGTTCGAGGACGTGCCGGTGCGGCGCCTGTTCAAGAAGCTCGACGAGTGGGACCACAACGGCTTCGTGCGGCCGCGCGTGCTCGGCCTGGTGCGCGACTGGTTGCGCGAGCTGGCGCCCGACGTCGTGCACGTGCATTCGTTCGCGGCCTTCGGCGCCGGCACGTTGGCGGTCTGCCACGAGCTCGGCCTGCCGGTGCTGTTGTCGTGCCACGACCTGTGGGTGACCTGCGCGCGTTACTTCCGACTGCCGCCGGCGGGCATCACCTGTCCGACGGGTACCGACCGCGCCGCGTGCGTGCCGTGCATCGATCAGGTCGTGAAGTCCGGGCCGGCCGCGGTCGCCGCAGCGCTCGCGGCGCGCGACGCCGCGCTGCGTGCCGACGTGGCGCTCGCCGCGGCGGTGACCGCGCCGAGCAAGACCACGGCGACCTTCGTGCGCGAGTGCCTGCCGTACGCGGGCGCGATCGAGGTCGTGCCGCACGGTCTGCTGCGCGCCGTGCCCGTCGGCGAGCGGGCGCCGGCGCCGGCGCCAGGGGAGACGCTGCGGGTCGGCACCTTCGGCAACCTCGTCGCCGAGAAGGGCCTCTTCGAGCTGATCACCGCGGTCGCGGGGCTGCCCATCGAGCTGCATCTGTGCGGCGGCTGGATCGGCCAGGAGTTCGCGGCGCGCATGCGCCAGCGCGCCGCCGAGAGCGGCACGACCTTGATCGAACACGGGCCCTACCAGGCGCGCGATCCGCACCCGGCGCGGCTGCTGCACCTGGCGGTGTTCCCGTCGCGCTGTCAGGAGACCTACGGCCTGGTCGTCGACGAGGCGCTCGCGCACGGCGTGCCGGCGGTGCTGTCCGACCGCGGCGCGTTCGCCGAGCGCCGCGACCAGGGCGGCGTCGTCGTGACCCCGCTCGAGAAGCTTCGAGCGACGCTGCACGAACTGGTAGCTTCTCCGGCGCGCCTCGCCGCGCTGCGCGCGGCGATCGCGAACGAACTGCCGACGATCGCCGTCTCCGCCGCCCGCCACCTCGACCTCTACCGTCAGATCGCATGAAGCACCGCTTCTGTCCGCTGTTGCCGCGCGAGCCGCTGACGCCGCCCGTGTTGGTGCTCGCCGCGCACCCCGACGACGAGGTGATCGGCGCCGGCGGCATGCTCGCCTGGCACGCGCGGCAGGGGCACGCGGTGCACGTCGTGCACTGCACCGACGGCGCCAAGGGTGACCCCGGCGCTCGCGAAGACGACATCTGCGCCGTGCGGCGGCGCGAGGGCAAGGAGGCGCTGGCTCGGCTGGGCATCGGCGAGGCCGAGCACTGGGACATGCCCGACGGCGAGCTGCCCGAGCACCTCGACGACCTCACGCGGCGGCTGCGCGCGCTGTTCGCGAAGGTGCAGCCGCGCGTGCTGTATTCGTTCTGGTGCGGCGAGGCCCACCGCGACCACCGCGCCGTCGCGCGCGCCACCGTCGCGGCCAGCGACGCGCTCGCCGACGACTGCCGTTGCCTGCTCTACGGCGTCAACCACGTCGTGCCCGGCGGCACGCTGTTCGACACCACCGACGTCTATCCGCTCAAGTACAAGGCGCTGCAGGCCTACGCTTCGCAGAACGTCTACATCGACCTGCCCGGCATGAGCGAGCACCGCGACCGCGCCAACACCGTCAACCTCGACATCGGCGGCGTGCTCTACGGCGAGCTGTTCGTCGACCTGCCCAAGGCCGACCTGGTGCGCGCCAGCAAGGCCGGCGAGGCGCTGCAGGCGATCGTGATGAAGGACGAAGCGTGAGCAAGCCGACCGTCTCGTTGGTGATCTCGGTCTGGAACCGCAAGGACGACCTGCGCGAGAACCTGCAGTCGATCGCGGCGCAGACCGTGCCCGCCGACCAGGTGATCGTCGTCGACAACGACAGCAGCGACGGCACCCCCGAGATGGTGCTCGCCGAGTTCCCGTGGGTGCACCTGATCCGCATGCCGCACTCGCGCTACGGCGCCTGCGAGACGTTCAACGTCGGGTTCGCGAGCGCGCGCGGCGAGTTCGTCGGCATCCTCGACGACGACGTGGTGCTGCCCAAGACCTTCGTCGAGCAGATGCTCGCCAAGTTCGCGACCGAGCCCGAGACCACCGCGATCCTGTCGCCCAAGGTGATCGAGCCCGAGATGCCGGACTGGTACAAGGACTCGCCGAAGATCAACGCCGAGCGTTACCTGCCGACGTTCCGCGGCTGCGGCTCGATGGCGCGCGCCGACGCGCTGCGGCAGGCGCGCTGGTACGACATCCGCTTCTTCATCTTCGGCAACGAGCGCGACCTCACCACGCGGCTGCTCAACCTCGGTTACCGCGTGAAGATGTTCCCGAGCGTCGAGGTCTTCCACAAGGCGCCGTTCGGCATGCGCCACGGCAGACGCAGCCTCTACTACCACGTGCGCAATTTCTGGCTCTACGCCTTCAAGTACCTGCCGTGGACCCAGGTGGTCGGCTTCCCGTTCGCGTTCCTCAGGAAGGGGCTGGGCGGCAAGAAGAAGGCCGACGGCGGCGAGGTCGCGGACGCGGTCGGCACGATCGGGCTGTTCGACAACATCAAGGGCGTGCCGTGGGGGTACTGGGTCTGCGTCAAGGCGACGGTCGCGGCCCTGTGGAGCCTGCCCTACTGCCTGCGGCACCGGCAGGTCTGCCGGCACCCGGACTTCGAGCCGCCGCTGCGGTGAGACCGTCGAATCGCCCGACAGCAAGCGCCGAAGCCCGGTGGGGGGGCGGTGTCTCGAAACGAGGCGGCTCGGGTCGGCGGTGATTTTCTGCGGAATGATCCGGCCGTTCGCGGCCAGATGACGCCCTACGCCAGGACCCAGGGTGCGAGCCCGGGGTCCACGCTCGGCTTCCCGCGATGTTCTCCCCAACGATGCAGCGTGGGGGCCGAGACGAGAGATGTGCAAGGGAGGGTGATCGCCTGACGGGAGGCGATCACCCGTTTTTTTTGCCGTGGCCTCCCCTCACCCCGCCTAGGATCGCCGCCGCGTGCTCAGCGCGATCGTCGTCAACTGGAACGGCCGTTCCTACCTGGGTCGGTGCCTCGAAGCCTTGCTGGCGCAAGTACCTGCGCCAGATGAGGTCCTGCTCGTCGACAACCACAGCGACGACGGCTCGCGCGAATTCGTCGCGGCGAACTTCCCGACCGTGAAGGTCGTCGATACGGGCCGCAACGGCGGGCCGTCCCTGGCCCGCAACGCGGGCGCCGCCGCGGCGGCGGGGGACCTGTGCCTGTTCGTCGACAACGACGTCGTGCTGCAGCCGGGGGCCGTCGCCGAACTGCTGCGCGTGCTGGCGAGCGACCCCAAGGCGGCGATGGTCCAGGCGCGCTCGCTGTGCGGCGACGACCAGGCGGTCGTGCACTACGACGGCGGCGACCTGCACTTCCTGGGCACGCTCGTGCTGCACAACTGGTACCGGCCGCTCGCCGAGGTCGAGCCCGGGGCGCGGCCGATCGGCGCGCCGATCGCCCTGTGCTTCCTGATCCCCAAGGCCCTCTACGAGCTGGCCGGCGGCTCGGACGAGAACCTGTTCTTCCTCTACGAGGATACGCAGCTCGCCTACAAGCTGCGCCTGCGCGGCTACCACGCGTGGCTCGCCGGTGACGCGCACTGCGTGCACCTCGCCGGCACCGCGGGCCTGTCGATGCGCGGCGCCGAGGCCGCCTATCCCGCGCGTCGCACCTTCTTCCACAGCCGCAACCGCTACTACGTGCTGCTCACCTGCATGCGCTGGCGCACGCTGCTGTTGACCCTGCCGGCGCAGCTCGTCTACGGCGTGGTCTACGCGTCGTTCGGCCACGCGCGCGGTCACGCCGGCCACTGGTGGCGCGGCAAGTGGTCGCTGCTGCAGCTGATCCCCAAGGCGATCGCCGCGCGCGGCGCCGCGCAGCGCGGCCGCACCATCGCCGACCGCGACCTGCTGGTGAGTTCGGCCATGACCGTGCACCCGGGGCTCGCCGACCGCGGCGGCAAGGGCGCCCTGCGGCGCGCGCTCGACCGCTTCTTCGCGATCTACTGGTCGCTCGTGAGGTGGCTCTGTGGCTGAGCGCGGCGCGCGCGTCGCGGCGCTGCTGCTCAACTGGCGGCAGCCCGACCTGACCCTGCAGTGCCTCGCGGACCTGCTCGCGGTCGAGGACGAACCGCTGGCGATCGTCGTGATCGACAACGGCTCGGGCGACGGATCCGCTGAGCGGCTGCAGCAGGCGCTGCGCCAGCTGCCGGCCTCCGCGCACGCCGTCGAGCTGCTCGCCCTGCCCGACAACCAGGGCTTCACCGGCGGCATGAACCGCGGCATCGCCTGGGCGCAGCAGCGCGGCGCCGAGTTCACGTTCGTGCTCAACAACGACCTGCGCGTGCCGCCACAGGTCGTGCAAGTGCTCGCCGAGGTGCTCGCCAACGACGCGCGCGTCAGCGCCGTCGGGCCGACCGTGCTGTTCCCCGACGGCACCGTGTGGGCCGCGGGCGGCGCGCTGCGCTTCGGCCCCAACGCGCTGCGCCTACTCGGCCACGGGGGACCGCCCGCGCCGCGGGACCTGGGCCCGCAGGACGTGCCGTTCCTGCCGGCGGCCTGCGTGCTGTACCGCACCGCCGAGCTCGTCGCGCTGGGCGGCTTCGACGAGCGCTACTTCATGTACTGGGAAGACGTCGACCTGTGCGACCGCCTGCGCGAACGCGGCGGCCGCATCGTGTGGCTGCCGTGGCAGCAGGTCACGCACGTCGCCGGCGCCTCGTCGGGCGGCGGCCGCTCGCCGCTGCGCAAGTTCCTGATGGCCAACAACGCGGTGCGCTACCTGCGCGCGCACGGCACGGCCATCGCGTGGGCGGCGTGGTTGTGCTTCGACGTGCTGCTGTGGCCGCTGACCTTGTTGCTGGGGCCGACCGCGGCGTTCGCGAAGCTGCGCGGCACGCTCGCGGGTTTGCGCGGCCACCGCGCCAACGCCGCAGACGTGGCGCGCTTCCTGTAGCCGATCGCTCAGGTGCCGAGCACGATCGTGGCCGCGTTGCTCACGACCGCGCCGGCGGCGTTGGCGCCCGGGTCGAGCGACAGGCCCTGCAGGTGGAACGCCTCACCCAGGAAGCCGGGCCACGTCGGCACGTTCCAACTCCAGGTCGCGGTGCCGCCGCTGCTGGGGATCGCGGTGAACGCGTCGCAGCTGGTGTAGACGCGGCAGCCGGGCATGCCGTAGCCGCTGAGCAGCGCGGGCAGCGGGCCGAGCGCCCACTGCTGGCGCGACAGGCCGACCGCCATCAGCGCCACGCCGCTGGAGAGGTCGAGGTTCGACAGCACCGCGGTGGTCGTCTGGCCGAGCTGGGGCGGGTTGCCGGCCGTCAGCGTCGGCACGCCGTTGCTGCCGACGCAGCCGCTGCCGAAGGGCTGGAACTGCGCGCCGTACTCCCAGACGTCGTTGCGCAGCCCGTTGTTGGCGATCCGGCCGCCGAACAGCACGAGCCGGTCGCGCACCAGGTCGTGGGTCATGCCGAACTCGGCGCGGGCCGGGTAGACGCCGCCGTAGGTGCCGTTCACCTGGCGCCAGTTGACGCCGTCGTGCTCCCAGGTGTCGTTGTAGATCTGCAGCGTCTGCGAGTCCTGGCCGCCCATGAGCACGGCGATGTTGCGCGTCAGGATCTGCGCCATGCGCGCGCCGGCGCGGGCCGCGGGCCGCGGGCCGGTGACGTTGAGCTGCGTCCAGTCGGTGCCGTCGAAGGCCCAGGTGTCGTCGAAGGGCACGTCGTTGCCGTCGTGGCCGCCGAACATCAGCACCTGACCCAGGGCCGGCTGATAACACATCGCCGCGTCGCCGCGCGCGGGCGGCACGTTGGTGGGGAACGCCTGCGACCACGCGCCGTTGGCGAATTCCCAGGTCTCGTTGCGCAGCTGCGTCGGCACCCAGCTGTCGTGGCGACCGCCGAACAGCACGGTCGTCTGCCGCACCAGGTCGAACGCCATGCTGTGGCGCGCGAGGCCGCCCGGCGACAGCAGCGTCGTCGCGAGGCTCCAGTCGGTGCCGTCGTAGACCCAGGTCTCGTCGTTGGCGAGGCGGTTGTTGCCGTCGTCACCGCCGTAGAGCAGCACGTTGCCGAGCAGGGTGTCGACGGCGAGGGCGGCGCGGGCGCGCGGCGACGGCAGCGTCGCCGGCGTCAGCTGCGTCCAGGCGCCGTTGTCGAGCGCCCAGAACTCGTTGCTCCAGTTGCCGCCGAACAGCAGCACGCGCGTGTTCGGCAGGTCGTAGGCGAGCAGCGCACCCGATCGCTCGAGGGGCGGTGTCGTCGCGGGGGTCGGGCCCCACTGCGCGACGACCGGGGTCGTCGCCAGCGCGGCAGCGAGTAGACACCGCCCGGCAGGCATCAGCGGCCCACCACGCCCGCGTGGGCGTTGCTGACGGTGAGGCCGGCGGCGTTGGCCGCGGCGTCGAACGAGATCGCCTGCTGGAACAGCGTCAGCCCCATGAAGGCCGCGGCGTTGGGCATGGTCGCGTTCCAGGTGGCGGTGCCGGCCGTCGCCGGGATCAGCACCAGCGCCTCACCGCTGACCAGGGCCGAGCAGCCCGGCATGCCGAAGCCCGCGAGCGAGAACGGCAGCGCGCCGAACGGGCCGGTCTGGTCCGAGAGGCCGGTCGCCATGAAGGCGAAGGCGCTCGAGGGCACCAGGTTGGTGACGTTGAGCGTGTAGGTCGCGCCCAGGCGCGGCGCGTCGACGGCCGCGAGGGCCGGCACGCCGTTGCTGCCGGCGCAGCCGGTGCCGAACGTGCGCGACTTGGCGCCGTATTCCCAGGTGTCGGCCAGGTCGCTGAACGTCGACGGGTCGATGCCGCCGAACTGCAGGACCTGCTTCTGCGCGGGCAGGTAGGCCATCGAGTGGCCGTAGCGGCCGGTGTTGACGCTGGGCATCTGCGCCCAGCTGGTGCCGTCGAACTCCCAGGTCTCGACGATCGCCTGGCCGGTCATCGGATCGACGCCGCCGCTCAGCACGCAGACGCCGCGATTGGAGTCGTAGACCATCTCGGCGCCGGTGCGCGGGCTCGGCTTGACGCCGACGACGTTGGCAGCGGTCCAGCTGGTGCCGTCGTAGAGCCAGGTCGTGTCGTTGCCGCCGATCTGCGGGTCGATGCCGCCGAACATGACGGTCTTGCCGAGGTTGATGCTGAAGCACATCGACGGCCGCTCGAGCGGGCCGGGGGTCGCCGGCACCTGCATCTGGGTCCAGTTGGTGCCGTCGAATTCCCACGTGCCGCTCTCGGCGATCGGGAAGAAGCTGTCGGCGCTGCCGCCGTAGATCACGACGCGCTGGCGCAGGAGGTCGTAGCAGGCGCCGTAGTTGCCGAGGCCGCCGGGCGTGGTGACCGGGAACACCTGGGTCCAGGTGGTGCCGTCGAATTCCCAGGTCTCGTCGACCGAGGGGCCGCCGAAGAACGACGTGCTCATGCTGCCGTACATCACGGTGACGCCGCGGATCGGGTCGTGCACCAGTTCCATGCCGGTCTTGCCGGTCGGCGACGCGATCGGGCTCAGCTGCGTCCAGTTGCTGCCGTCGAAGCTCCAGGTCTCGTTGCTGGTCGAGAAGCCGGCCGAGCCGCCGAACAGCAGGGCGCGGTTGCCGGTCGAGTCGTAGCACAGGGCGTGGCCCGAGCGGGCCGACGGGGAGGTGGCCGGGCTGGCCTGGTTCCACTGCGCGGCGAGGGGGGAGCAGGCGATGGCGAGCGTGAGGCCGCCGAGGGAAACGTTCTTCATGGTGGGGGGAAAGCGGTTGGAGGGCTAGGGCTGGAGACGCCAAGGAGCCTTCCCCGCCGCGTTGGCCAACCGCGTCGCGGAATCCGCTGCTTTCCGCCTATCGCCCGAAGCGCATCTGTCGCGAGTCGATGCGGCTCACCGCCAACTTGGCCGGCACTCCCGGACTCGACACGAACAGTTCGGGGCGGCCGTCGCCATCGATGTCCTCACCCGCCACCACGGCGCTGCCGAACCCAGCCATGCCCGCGGGTCCCTGCAGCGTCGAGACCATCTCGCCGGCCCCGGTGAACACCACGACGGTGCCGCCGGCGCTGTCACCGCCTCGCGGCGCGCCGATCACGAGCCACGGCGTGCGCTGGCCGGCGACGCGGTAGCTGGTCACCCCCAGACCGAACAGCGAGCCCGGCCGGTCGCCGCGCAAGGCGGTGATCAGCGCGCCCGTGCGCCCCGAGTAGATCAGCACGCGGTCGGTGCCGCCGTTCGCCTCGGCGCGCACGGCGCTGACGGCGAGATCGCCGCGGCCGTCGCCGTCGAAGTCGCCCACGGCGGTGAGCATCACACCGAACCCGCTGCTCGGTTCGTCGTCGCTCCAGGTGTGCAGCACCTCGCCGGTGCGGCCCGAGTAGAGCACCGCGCGGCCGGGGGCGGCGCCGAAGTTGCCGCTGACCGCGAGGTCGTGCACGCCGTCGCCGTCGGCGTCGCCGAGGTCCGCGAGCTCGGCGCCGAACCACAGACCGGGGACCTGGTTGGTGAACGTGCGCAGCACACTCCGGTCGCGGCCCGAGTAGACGATCACGCGCCCCTGGGCCGTGGCGTTGCGCACGATCGGCGGGATGCCGACCGCGAAGTCGGCGCAGCCGTCGGCGTTCCAGTCGCCGACGCCACAGACGGCGACGCCGAACGCCGAGGCCTCGTCGGTGACGCGGGCGAGCCTGCGGTGGTCGCGACCGGAGATCACGTCGACGAAGGCATAGCGGGCGTCGCGATTGCCGGCGGGTGCGCCGATCAGCCAGTCCTCGTCGCCGTCGCCGTCGACGTCGCCGGCCAACGCGATCGCGTAGCCGTAGATGTTGTCCGCCGAGTCGTCGCTGAGGTCGGCGAGGCGTTCGAGGGTGCGCCCGTCGACGACCAGCACCCGACCGCGCGCGAGAGAAGGGTCCCGCGGCGGCGCCGAGATCAGCAGCTCGTGCATCCCGTCGCCGGTCCAGTCCGCGCCGCGCTGCAGGCGCGTGCCGAACGAGAGCTCCGGCGCCAGATCGGCCGGCGGGATCACGCGCCGCATGTCGATCATGCTCCACTGGGTCGGCATCACCGCGGAGACGGTCGACCACAGGATCGAGTGCAGCACCGGGTAGGCCTTCGCGACGAGCAGCGGCCAGGCCTCGATGGCGAGGTTCTGCGCCGGCGACCAACAGGTCGCGATGCCCGGCAGGCGATTCGCCGCGAGCGGCGTCAGCACCAGCAGGCCGGCCGACACCGGGTCGAGTGGCATCGGCTTGCCGAGCAGGTGCACGGCGCGGCGCGCCGCCGCGCCGAGCGCCGGCAACAGGTGCTGCAGCTCGTCGACGATGCGCTCGGGCAGGATCGTCGTCAGCGGCACCTCGCCGCCGAGGAAGCTGCGGCCGCTGCGCGGCGCGTTCAGCTTCGCGCGCAGCTCGCCGTGCAGTCGGTCCAGTCCGCCGATGCGCAGGATCTCGAGCAGGTCCGCGGCGCTGCCCGCCGACAGCCGGGGGCGGTCGTCGGCGAGCACCGACAGCACCTGGGTGACATAGGCCGGCACATCGCGGCGCAGCAGCGCGACCCTGGCGCGATCCAGGCGCAACCTCGTCATCGCCGGCCACCACAGCAGCAGCTCGTCGAGTTGGCGGCCCGCGGCCTCGAGGTCGCCGGCGCGCATCTGCAGCTGCGCCAGCCGGTAGTGCGGCGTCGGGTCGACGATGCTGGCGCGGGCCAGCCCTTCGTAGACGCGGCTCGCAGCCTCGGTATCGCCGGCGGCGAGTCGCAGGTCGGCCTGCAGGCGTTTGCGCACGTCGCCGACGTCGTCGGCTGCCTCGGTGCGGTCGAGCCACCGCTGCGCGAGTTCCGTCTCGCCCATCGCCAGCGCCGCATCCGCGATCTCCAGGCCCAGGCCGACCTCGGGCAGGGCGCGCTGCGCGCTGCGCAGCCGCACGAAGGCGCGCTCGGGCGCCCCATCGGTGAGGTAGATCAGGCCCAGCACCGCATCGCGCAGCGGGTCCTGGGCGCCCGGGGCGTCGCCCCGCTCTTCCCAGGCCACCTCGCACCAGCGCAGGTCGCCGGTCAGGAACGCGAGCAGCCCGAAGCTGCTGCGGTCGTCGGCCGGCGCGCGCCGCAGCTCGGCTTCGATGTCGAGCTGGTCGGCCTCCCCCGACACCGAGGCCGCGGCGAAGCGCTGCGTGAGCGGCGGCAGCGCTGCGGCGCGCGCGCGATACTCCGGGGCCGCCTGTGCGGCGGCGAGCGAGTCGCTGTTGTCGATGGTGACCTGGCGCAGCCACAGCGCCATGCGCACGACTGCGCGGTCGCGGCGCGCGTCGCCGTCGTCGGGCGCGGCGGCGAGGGCCTTGTCGCAGTGCTCGACGCAGCGCTGCAACGCGGCCTCGGCGGTGCGGTCCTGGTCGCCGGCGCCGCCGCTCGCGCCGCCCCACAGCGAGCGTTGCCAGACGGCCCGGCGCACCTCGCGCGACAGCAGCTCCTGTCTCGCTGCGCGCACCTCCTGCTGCGCGATCTGCTTGTTGCGGTCGGCGGCCTGCACGTAGTCGATCACCGGGAACATCGCGGCCGCGACCAGCGCGGCGCCGAGGCACCCGGCCGCGAGCGGCAGCCGGTTGCGGCGCGCGAACTTCGTGGCGCGGCGCAGCAGCGACGCCGGGCGCGCCTGGATCGGCAGCAGGTCGAGCAGGCGCTGCAGGTCGTCGGCGAACGCGTTGCCGTCGCGGTAGCGCCGCGGCGGTTCGAGCTCCATCGCGTGCGCCAGGATCGTCTCGAGGTCGCGCGGCGCCTCGGGCTGGTTGCGGCGCAGCGGCGGGATGCGGCCGCTCTCGATGCGGCTCAGCAGGTCGGTGGTGGTGCGGCCCGCGAACGGCGGCGCGAGCGTGAGGCACTCGTAGAGGGTCACGCCGAGCGCGTAGACGTCGGTGGCGGCGCCGATCGGCGCGGTGCCGCGCAGCTGCTCGGGCGAGCTGTAGACGGGCGTGCCGACGAAGCCGGTCTTGTGCGAGAGTTCGAGCTGCGTGTCGCGCACCAGGCCGAAGTCGGCGAGCACGGGCTGGCCGTTCTGTCGCAGCAGGATGTTGGCGGGCTTGACGTCGCGGTGCACGAAGCCGGCGCGGTGCACGGCGCCGAGCGCGCGGCCGATGGCGCGGCCCAACCGCACGAAGAACATCGTCAGGTTGGGCGCGCCCAGCTCGGCGAGCGGCAGCCCCAGCAGGTCGGCGACGTGCTGCAGCGTCGGCGCGACGCCGCCGGCGCGAACCTCGCGCAGGTGGGCCAGCACCTCCTGCAGGCTCGGTCCGTCGACGAACTCCATCTCGAACGCGAGCAGGTCGCCGTCGTCGACGATGCGATGGATGCCGACGATGTTGTCGTGCTCGACGCGCGCCAGCGCCTTGGCCTCCTCGAGGAAGCGCTGGCGGCTGTGGGCCGAGAGCCCGAACGAGTGCGGCAGCACCTTGATCGCGACCTCGCGGTCGAGGTCGGCCTGGCGCGCGAGGTAGACCGTGCCCATGCCGCCGCGGCCCAGCTCCCGCACGATCTCGTAGCCGCGCAGCACCGGACGGGTGCTGACGCGGCGGCCGGCGACCGAGTTCGCGAGCCGGTAGGCCTCGTCGATGCGGTGCGCGGCCTGCGGATGGCGCGCGGCCGCGGCCGCGAGGTCGGGCTCGTCGCCGTTGAGCAGTTCGGCGAGCAGCTCGTCGAGCAGGTCGGCGAACGCCGGCTCGTCGGTCTGTGACGACGTCAAGGCGCGGCTCCGGTCGAATCGTCGCGACCCAGCAGGCGCTGCAGGGCGTCGCGGTACTTCTGCGTGCCGCGCACGAAGCGCTCCTTGGCGGTCGACAGCGGGATCTGCAGCGCGACGGCGGTGGCCTGCGACGACAGCTCCTCGAACAGCCGCAGCCGCACGACCTCGCGCAGCGGTTCGTCGACCATCGTCAGCGCGCGTTCGAGGATGCGCGCGCGTTCGAGGTTGCTGGCGACGCGGCTCGGCGTGGTGGACTGCGGCGGCAGGTATCCCGAGGCGGTGTCGGCGTTGCCGAAGTCGCCGGTGCCCAGCGCCGACATCGGGCTGGTGCGCACGTGGCCGCCGCGCTTGATGCGGCCGGCGTTGCGCACGATCTCGTAGACGCGGTTGCGGGCGATGCCGAGCAGCCAGGCGCGATACTTGGTCAGGTTGACCCACTCGTGCTGCTGGCGGTCGCGCCACGCCATCCACAGCGTCTCCTGCCAGACGTCCTCGACCGAGACCTCGAGGCGCACCTTGGGCCCGAGCCAACTGCCGATCAGCACGAACACGTTGGCCGCGTCGATGCTGTCGATCAGTCGGCTCCAGGTGGAGGGCGCGAGGTGCGGGGCGCCGGGCTCGCCGGGAGGTGGCATGCGGGGGAGAGTGGCTGGGCGGCGCAAGGATACCCCATGGCAAGGCGGCGGCGGGTGTGCGGCGACCGAAGGGCCGGTATCGTCGCCCGGATGGGGTTCCGCAGGTCGGCAGCAGCATGGTCCACGTGTCTGGTCTTCGCCTTGGTGGCAGCGCCCGCGGTCGCGCAGCGCGCCGCGTGCACCGGCACCCTGCTCGAGCCGGACGGCACCCCGGTCGGCGCAGCGCGGGTCACGTTCGTGCAGGAGGTCTCGCAGGCGCTGGGTGGAACGCCCGATCGGATCGAGGTGCGCAGCGACGAACACGGCGCGTTCGCGGCGGAGCTGCTGCTCGGCAGCCCCTACGTCGTCTGGGCGATCGGGCCGCGCGATGCCAACGGCGCGCACCTGGTCACCACGGCGACGATGCAGGCGGTGGCCGGCAAACGCATCGAACTGCGCGCGAACCGCCGCGCCGCGCCGCGTGCGATCGCCGTGCGCGGCGCCGCGCCGTGGGTCGTAGACGCGCCGCCGGCGCTGCGGGCCTTGGTCGGGGGGCAATACGCGTGCGGTGAGGACGTCGTGCTGCCCGGGGACGGCGTGGTCAAGCTCGGGCCGTTGCCCGACGAGCCGATCGAGCTCGCGCTGGTCGACGGCGACGGACAGATCCTCGACTTCGCGATGCTCGTCGAGGGCA
The DNA here is from genome assembly GCA_020638655.1 of Planctomycetota bacterium. Taxonomy (GTDB): domain Bacteria; phylum Planctomycetota; class UBA1135; order UBA1135; family UBA2386; genus JACKIC01. The sequence continues at coordinate 146,280 of JACKIC010000009.1, read as the reverse complement.
CGCCGGCCAGCGTGACGTTCCTGCCGACGCAGCAGTTCGAGTGCCTGGTCGTCGATCAAGACGGCGTGCCGATCGCGGGGGCCGCGATCTGGACGCCGGCGGAGTCGCGGAACTGGTCGCGCGGCTGCGATCCGTTGCCGCGGGGTTCCGTCTGCGGCTGGCGTCGCGCCGGTGTCACCGATGCACAAGGGCAGGCGACGATCCGGTTGCCCTGGGCCGAAGAGAAGAACGCGCGTGCGTTCCGTCTGCTCGCGTCGCGCGAGGGATATGCAGCCGACACCGGCGGCGTGCTCATGGGTAGCCGGTTGCTCCGCCAGCGCGGCGAGGTGCCCGACGAAGAGCGCTTCGAGTTCCGACTGACGACGCGGGACCCGACCCGGATGCGCCTCGACGCGCTGCCAGGCGCCGCGGCCGTTGCGTTCGTGAAGACCCGCTGCTGCGCTCGACAGCGGCGGCGGAGCCATCGACCTCTTGGTTCCGGGCGCGTTCGAGGGCCAGGACGCGCGCCCGGCATCGTTCGAGCTGCCTCGCGAGACCGGCGCCCTGCTCTGCTACCTGCGGCCGCGTGCGATCGGGGTCGCTGCGCCGACGCGGATCGTCGTCGGGCTGCTCGGCGCGGCGGCGCCGCCGCAGGCGCTCGACCTCGCGAGTCTGCGTGAGCATCGGCTGGTGTTCGTCGACGAAGGCGACCGTCCCGTGCCGTTCGTGCACGTGGTCGTGGGCGTGCCGACTGAGGGGTATCCGCGTCGCTGGTTCGACCGCTGCGTCGCCGACGCCGAGGGTGTCGTGACGATGCGTGCGGCGAGCACCGACTGGTTGGTGCTTGCGACCGACGGAACGCGCGCATGGTGTGAGCGCATCTGGGCCGATGGCGCGGGTGGCACCCGGCGCCTGATCGGCCGCCCCGTGCCGATGTTGTCGTTGCGCTGCCTGGACGCCGCGGGTGCGGGACTGGCCGGCGTCGGCGTCCCGGTCGACTGCTGGCCGCGCGTCGAGACGAACACCCCGCGCGACGACTGGCGCGCCTCGGGCCTCGCGCAGCTCGCCGACACCCTGCTGCGCACCGCGCGCAGCGACCACGACGGCAACCTGCTCGCGCCGCTGCCGGCGGGACCGGTGACCGAGGTCGTGTTCCGCCGCGGGGCGCTCGAGGCGAAGCACTTCCGGCTCGCGGTCGACGTGAAGTTCGAGCCGATCGTGCTGCAGTGAGCCGCGGCGTCAGAAGATCGCGACCTCGAACCGGCCGGCGCTGTTCGCGGTGCCGCGGTACATGCCCTCGCTGTTGAACGGCGTCGCGAGGTTGCCGTCCTTGTCGACCGAGATCAGGCCGCCGTCGTCCTTCTGCAGCACGTCGAAGATCACCGCGTGCGTCGCCTGCTCGAGGCTCTGGCCGGCGAGCTTCATGTGCGCAGAGACGCTGTGCGCGATCGAGTGCCGGATGAACTCCTCGCCGGTGCCCGTGCAGCTCACCGCGACGGTGTCGTCGGCGTAGTTGCCGGCGCCGATCACGGGCGCGTCGCCGACGCGGCCGAAGCGCTTGGCGGTCATGCCGCCGGTGCTGGTCGCCGCGGCGAGGTGGCCGCGGCGGTCGCGCACGACGCAGCCGACGGTGCCGTAGCGATCGTTCTTGGTCTGTGGCAGGTCGATCGATGCGTTCTTCTCCTGTGCGCGCAGCGCGCGCTCGAGGGCGCGCTTGCGCGACGGCGTGTCGAAGTGGCTGTTGGGCACGCGCTCGACGCCGACGCTGTCCGCGAACTGCTCGGCGCCGTCGCCCATCAGCAGCACGTGCGGCGTCTTGGTCATCACCAGCCGCGCCAGCGACACGGGGTTCTTGACGGTGCGCACGCCGGTGACCGCGCCGCAGCGCATCGTCGCGCCGTCCATGATCGAGGCGTCGAGCTCGTGCGCACCCACCGCGTTGAACACCGCGCCGTAGCCGGCGTTGAAGTGCGGGTCGTCCTCGAGGATGCGCACCACGGCCTCACACACGTCGAGCGCCTCGGCGCCGCCGTCGAGCAGGTCCGCGCCGTGTCGCAGCGCGCGCGTCAGCACCGCCTCGTATTCGGCGAACTCGGCCGCGGGGCGGTTCTTGCCGAGCGTGCCGGCGCCGCCGTGGATCGCGATCGCCCAGGTGGGGGCGTCGGCAGCAGGGGGCGGGCCGCTGTGGCAGGCGGTGAGCAGGGACAGGGCGACGAGCGTGGTCGGCAGGTGGTTCATGGCGGTCTCGGGCGCGAGCTTACCGGCGAGGTCGCGGCGACCGATGCCCGAACCGGCGTCCATGCTCTAGGCTGCGCGCATGCACCGCATCGCGAACACTCTGCTTTACCTGCTCGTCGTCGGCTCGGGTGCGCTGCCCGCGCAGAAGCTCGGCTTCGCGACCGTGACGAACGCCGGTCCAGGCGAGATGGTCGCCGCGATGATGCCGTTCCAGCGCTCGGTCGCGCTCGGCGCCGACGGCAACTGGTACGTGCTCGTGGACCGCCACAAGTCGGTGCGCGACCCGTACGACATCGACCTCGAGCTGTGGCGGTCGGTCGGCGGGGCGCAGTGGCAGCTCGCGGCGACCGCGCCCGGCGCCCGCGACGGCCGCGGTGTGCTCGTCGCCGAGCCGGAGCGGCAGCGGCTGCACCTCGTCTGGGAAGGGCGCGGCGACGGCGAGTGGCCGTCGGTGTTCCACATTGCGTTCGATCTGCAGGGGCAGCAGTTCGTCGGCGCGCCGGTCCGCCTCGCGCACGGGACCGGCATCAACGACCAGTACTACGCCAACGACGCGTGCCTCGCGGCTGGCAAGCTCGTGGTGGCGATCGGGGCGCACCGCTCGCCGCAGACCAAGGGCTACCCGGGCTGGGCGACCGGCCTGCGCGTGCTCGGCGACCTCGACGGCGGCGCCGACAGCTGGTCGCAGCCGCAGATGATCAACGTCGGCACGGCCGGCATCTGGGCCGACCTCGCCGAGCGCGACGGCGTCGTGCACAGCTCCTACCGCACCTACGCGGACTCGGGCCATTGCATCGCGATGCGTTCGTACGACGTGGCGCGCGGCGAGTTCGTGCAGCGCCGCGACGTGCGCGTCACCCCGACGGGCGGCGGCGAACTCAGCAACAGCAACGCGAGCCTGACCGCCGTGGACCAGCTCGGCGATCGTTACGTGATGTCGGTGCTCGGCACCGGCCAGGGCGGCAACGGCCAGTTCGTCGTCGCGCACGCTCCGCACGGCAGCGACACCTGGACGACGCTCGTGCTCGCGGCGGATCGGCCGCAGCGCGGCGGCAACTACAACCCGCGGTGCCTGGCGCTGGCGCGCGGCCCCGGCAACCAGATGCTGGCCTTCTACAGCAAGGAAGCCGAGCAGAACTCGGTGCTCTACGTGCAGGTGCTCGACGCGGGCCGCGTGGTCGGCGCCGAGCGCGTCGTCGAACGGGGCTGTGCGGGCGCGTTCGCGCAGCTGTGCGGCGTGCGCCAGTCGCCGCGCCGCATGGGCGTGCAGCTGGTCGTCGGCGGCGCGGTGCTGCCGACCGACGGGGGCGCGACATCGGGTACCTCGGTGCGCGTCTACGGGCTGCTGCGCTGACGGTGTTCCGGACGCGCCTGCGCCGCCTGGGTAGCATGGCGGGTCGATGGCGAAGCCGCCGATCCAACCCGAGCGCGCGATCGTGCGGCCGCGAGTGTTCCGCAAGGGCAGCTCCCTGCCCCGACTGCTCGAAGAGGAGATCGCCGACCTGCTGGCGGTGGGCCGGCGCCAGTGTGTGCACCTCGCGGGATCGCCCGGCGCCGGCAAGAGCACGGCCCTTCGCCACCTCGCTGCGGCGTTCGCGGGCGAAGCGCGGCTGGCGCTGTTCGACGGGCTCGCGGACGTCGGTGGGCTGCAGGCGCAGGTGATCGTGGAGACCACGTACCGCCCGAACGAGCGGCCCGTCGTGCTGCGGCTCGCGCCGTGGAGCGCCGACGACGCCCTCGAGTACCTGCTGGCCAGCGGCGCCGGCGACATCGCCGGCGCGCTCGCTGCGTGGCGCCGGGCCGGCGACGACGTACTCGGGCCGTGGCCCGTGCTCGCTTCGCGCGTACTGGATCGGCTCGCGGCCGGGGCATCGCGCGACGTGCGTCAGGCGATCACCGCGGTGATCGCCGGGTCGGTGTCGGCGGGCGAGGCGCTCGCGGCGCGGCGCGCGGCGCTGCGCAGCTACTTCAAGGTCGAAGCCGCCGATGCCAGCTGGCCGTTCCTGACCGTGCCGGTGCTGCGCGCGACGCTGGCGGCCCGCGCCCTGATCGAACACACCCTCGCCGACGAGGTGGTGGCGCTGGCGCACCTGCGCTGGGATCCGGAGCTGCTCGCCGCGATCGCCGCGGCGCTGCGCGAAGAACCCGACCACGTGATCCGGCTGCTGGCGCGCCTCGAGGCCGGCGAGGTCGCCGCCGCCGCGCTGAGTCTGCTCTGCTGCGCGCAGCCGGGATTCCGGCCGCCGCGGCAGGTGTTCCTCGATCTCTCGGACGCGCGTGCCGTCGGCGCGGACCTGAGCGGCACGCACATCGGCGTGGCCACCGACGCGGACTTCCGCGGCGCCGACCTGCGGAGCGCCGTGCTGGCGGGCGCGGTCATGCACAACGTGCGCCTCGCAGGGGCCAACCTCGACGACGCCGACCTCACGGCGGCTCAACTCGCCCACTGCAAGGGGGCGGGGCTGTCGGCGCGCCGCGCGAAGCTCGAGCGCGCCACGTGCCAGTGGGCGAACCTGACGGGCGTGGATCTGACCGGCGCGGACCTGGAACGGGCGGTGATGGGCGGCGCGCGCCTCGCGGGCGCGACGTTGCGCGGCGCCTACTTGACCATGACCCTGCTCGATGGCTGCGACCTCGAACACGCCGACCTGTCCGGCGCGCGCTGTCTGGCCACGGTGTTCGACAAGGTCGATCTGCGCACCACGCAGCTGTCGGGAGCCCTGTGCGAAGACGCGTCGTTCGTCGGCTGCGACCTGAGCGGCACGGACCTGCCGGGCTTCGCCGCCTGCCGCGGGTTCTTCCACCGCGCGACGCTGACCGCGACGCGCTGGCCCGGTGCCGACCTGCGCGCCGCGGATCTGCGTCGCACGCGGCTCGCCGAGGTGGACTGGCACGGCGCGGACCTGCGCGGCGCGGATTTCACCGGGGCGACGTTCCAGACGGGCAGCTCGCGCAGCGGCCTGGTCGACAGCCCCATCGCCCAGGAGGGCAGCCGCACGGGCTTCTACACCGACGAGTCGCTCGAGCAGCACTTCCAGCCGCCCGAGGCGGTGCGCAAGGCCAACCTGTGCGATTGCGATCTGCGGGGCGCGCGGCTGTCCGGCGTCGACTTCTACCTCGTCGACCTGCGCGGCGCGCGGCTCGATCCCGAGCAGCGCAGTTGGCTGCGCCGCTGCCGCGCGATCCTCGACGCCGACGCCGAGACCGCGGGCGGATAGTCGTTCAGCGCTTGGGGAACGGCTTGCCGCGGATGTCGGCGATCCAGCCCTTGGCCCGGTCGTCGGGGTGGAAGAGCGCCACGATCGCATCGGTGACGTCGACGGTCGCGGCGTCGGCCGGCCGTGGCTGGTTGATCGCTTCGAGGCGCGCGACACCGGCCTGCGCGCGGATCGCGGGCAGCTGCGCGGCGACGCGCTCGAGGATGTCGTCGATGTCGTCGCCACCGAACGCCTGTCCGTGGAAGCGCTCCTGCTGCGTGACGGCCTTGGCCTCGAACTCGGCGGCGCGCTTCGTGTCGCCCGCGGCTGCGGCCGCGTCGTGCTCCTTGCGGACCCCGTCGAGCCACTGCCGGAACAGGTCGGAGTTGGCGTAGGCGATCGCGACCGCGCGGCCGTCGTAGGTGCCGATGCGCTCGGCGGTGGGGGACGGCGGCGTCTTGTCGGCGGTCGCGCCGCACGCCGCGGCGATCGTGGCCAGCAGACCCAGGCAGGTGTTGCGCATCATCCGGGTGATGCCCTCGTCGTTGCGGTTGTTCATCGTTCTCTCTCTGTTTGGTTGGGTGAGGTGACTGGTGGGGTCGGCGCGCCGAGCTCCAGCACGGCGCGGCCGACGTGGGTGAACAGGTCGCGCTGCTGCGCGGCGGAGACCAGGCGCAGCTCGCGGCCGATGCCGGCGATGGTCGCCATGCCCATCACGGCCCAGGCGAGCAGGTCGGCGTCGGGCGCGGCCGGCGCGCCGCGGCTGGCGCGGTGCGCGCCGATCTGCGCGGCGACGAACTCGTGGAAGCGCCGATACATGCCGCGCAGCGCCTTGCGGATGTCGGGGTCGTCGATCTCGGAGAGCCCGGTGAAGATGATCCGGTAGAGCCCGTGCTCGCCGTAGTGCTCACTCTCGTAGTCGAGCAGCCGCTCGGCGGCGCTGCCGGCGGCAGGCAGGTCCTGCAGCCGGCGGCCCCAGACCTCGACGGTGCGCTCGTAGAGGTGGTCGAGCGCGGCCAGATACATGTGCTTCTTGTCGCCCCACAGCCGGAACAGCGTGTTCTCGGGCACCTCGCAGCGCCGCGCCAGGTCGGCGGTGGTGGCGCGGGCGTAGCCGGTCTGGGCGAAGGCGCTGGCCACGGTCGGCAGCAGTTCGTGACGGCGTCGGTCGGCGGTGCTCGGTCGGGGCATGGCGGCAGTCTCGGCCATAAAGTGAGCGAACACTCACAAAACCTGTCGCGCGGCTCTCGTTTTTCTTGGCGTGGCCCGGCCGCGCGGGACTGCCCGGTGGCATGGGCGCCGGTTCCCATGCCCGGTCGTGACAAGCCTGTGTGAAGATCGGAGCACCTCCGTTACCCGCGCCCGCCGACCGCGGCCGCCCCCTCAAGCATGAAGCTCGCCCCCCAAGAACCGGCCGCGATGGCGTGGCCGCGCCTCTCGGACTCCTTCACCGGAGCCGGTCTCGAAACCGCCCTCACGCTCGCCATCTACCTGCTGATCGGCGGGTTGCTCGCGGTCTACGTGCGCACGCTCTACAGCCGCACCAGCCGCAACCCGGCCGCCGACTCCGTCGCCCGGGTGTTCCCGCTGCTGACGCTGGTCACGATCACCGTGATCTCGGTCGTGAAGACCTCGCTGGCGCTGTCGCTGGGCCTGGTGGGGGCGCTGTCGATCGTGCGCTTCCGCGCGGCGATCAAGGACCCCGAGGAGCTGGTCTACCTGTTCTTGTGCATCGGCATCGGCCTGGCACTCGGCGCCGAGGCGCCGTGGCTGGCCCTGGTGCTGGTGGTGGTCGCGACGCTGTTCGTGCTGGTGTTCGACCGCATGCGCTCGTCGTCGGGCGCCGGCGAGGGCTTCCTCACGGTCGTCGGGCCGGCCAGCCGTTACCTCGGCGACGGCGCGGAGTCGGCGCTCGGCGCGGTGCGCCGCACGTGCCCGAACATGGTCGTGCAGCGCTGCGAGGTCGACGGCGGCGAGGGGCAGCTGCGCGTGCAGCTGCGCGGCGTGCGCGACGGCGACGCGCCCAACATCGTCGGCGCGCTGCGCACCAGCCTGCCCGATTGCCACATCTCCTTCGTCGACGGCAGGGCGCTCGCGTAGTGGCCGCGTCGCTCGACGCCGTCGCGCTGACCTTGCGCGACGAGGCCGAGGACCGGCCCGACATCGCCACCCGCGACGAGTCGAAGTACGTGTTCACGCGCTTCGACACCGACACGCTGCGCGCGCACCTGCGCGGTTTTGCGCGGCCGATCGTCTACGCGGGGCCGGTCTCGCGCGTGTTCAGCCTCTACTTCGACGACGCGCGCCTCAGCGCGTGCCGCGCCAACCTCGACGGCCTCGGTGTGCGTCACAAGCTGCGGCTGCGCTGGTACGACCAGGAACAGCCGGCGGGCCCGTGCTTCTTCGAGATCAAGTGGCGCAACCACCAGACGACCGGCAAGCATCGCTTCCGGGTCACCGAGGGCGGCGCGCTGCTGGGCGCGCCCCTGCGGCAGATCCCGGCGCTGCTCGCGCGCGCGTTGCCGGCGCGCTTCGAGGCGCTGCTGCTGCGCGACCTGCAGGCCGTGAACCTGGTCGAGTACCGCCGCGAGCACTTCGGCTTCGACGCGGCGCGGTTCACGCTCGACTACGACCTGCGGTTCCACCCGCTGCTCGACCGCCGCCACCTGGCGCGCCGCTTCGGCGAACGTCTGCCCGGCGTCTCCCTGATCGAGTGCAAGGCGCCGCTCGCGAGCGCCGGCGAGGCGCAGCGGGTCCTGCGCGGTCTGCGCACGCGCTCCACGAGCTTCTCCAAGTACGTCACGGCCTGCCTGCGCCTGGGCCTGGTCTCCGTCCATTGATGCATCGCATGTTCGCCCTCCTTCCTCGTGTGGCTCCTCCGCGCCTGCTGCGCGGCCTCGTGCTCGGCGGTCTGTTGGTCGCCACGTCGATCGCGCAAGACCCGTTCGGGCGCGGCGGTCGCGGCGGTCGGCCGATGCCGCCGTCGCGGCTGCTGCAGGCGATCGACACCGACGGGAACGGCGCCCTGTCGAGCGATGAGATCGACTTCGCGGCGCGTTCGCTGCTGCAGCTCGACACCGACCGCGACGGCAACCTGAGCGCCGCGGAGCTGACGCCCGCGCGCGGCGGCGGTTTCCGCGGTCCCGGCGGTCCCGGCATGGGGGGCCCCGGCGGCATGGGCGGCCCGCCCGGCGGCATGGACCCCGTGCTGAGCGCGCTCGACAAGGACGGCGACGGGGAGCTGTTCGAGGACGAGATCACCGACGCGGCGCGTTCGCTCGACCGGCTCGACCGCGACGGTGACGACATGCTGTCCGAGGACGAACTCGCGCCGACGATGGGCGGCCGCGGCGGCTTCGGTCCCGGAGGCCCTGGCGGCTTCGGCGGTCGCGGCCGCGGTGGCCAGGCGCGTTACCAGGGCGTGCCGCGCCCCGAGGAGCTGCGGGCCGAGGACGGCACCGCGACGATCCCCGACCGCGCCACGTTCGATGCGCTGTCGTACCAGGGCGAGGAGGTGATGATCGACACGCACCTCGCCGGCATGCAGTTCGTCAAGTTCCAGCTCGAAGGCGTCGGCTCGGACGACCCGCGGCTCTACTTCATGAACACCAAGGTCTATCGCGCGCACCCGATGTTCATGGGCGCGATCGGGTTGTCCGAGGGCGGCGGCTTCGGGCGCGGCGGCGGCAGCAGCGGCACCATGCGCGGCGTGCTCGTCTACCGGCCGATGCTGGCGTCGCCGGCCGGCGCGCCCGGGCTCTACACGTTCGAGTTCGAGCCCAACGACGCGTTCCCGTACGACTCGATCCGGATCGCATTCGATCAGCTGCAGGGGCACAGCGACCTGTTGCGCGGCAACCTTGCCTACAACCTGCTGCCGCGGGCCAAGCAGCGTTGGAGCACCGAGCGCGAGCGCTACGTGCAGGGCAAGCTGCCGGTCTTCGACCCCGAGGCGACGCCCGACGACGTCGCCTTCCTGCCGCTGCACCGGGCCGTGTCGTTCGGTCGGCTGCGCCTGATGGCGCCCGGCGAGCGCCCGTCGGCGCGCGACGTGGTCGTCTACCGTGCCCTGCCCAACGAGATGCCGCGCACCGCGGGCGTGCTGACCGGGGTGCGGCAGACGCCGCTGTCGCACGTCAACCTGCGCGCCGTGCAGGACGACGTGCCGAACGCGTTCGTGCGCGACGTCGCGGCAGCTCCCGCCGTGCAGGCGCTGCTCGGCAAGTACGTGCGCTACGAGGTCACCGACCTCGGCTACTCCCTGCGCGAGGCGACGGCCGAGGAGGTCGAGGCGCACTTCGTGGCGCTGCGGCCGCAGCAGACCCAGGTGCCGCCGCGCGACCTCGACGCGCGCGAGATCCTGCCGTTCGACCAGCTCGGCTTCGCCGACGCCGTGCGCGTCGGCGTCAAGGCCGCCAACCTCGCCGTGCTGCGCGGGCTCGCCGGCGCCCAGGGCGGCGTGCAGAGCCCCGACGGCTACGCGGTGCCGTTCGCGTTCTACGACGACTTCATGCGCAGCAACGGCTTCTACGAGATGGCGCGCCAGATGATGCAGACGGGCGACTTCCAGCGCGACGCGGCGACGCGCGAGCGCGCGCTGAAGAAGTTCCGCAAGGCGATCGAGAAGGGCAAGATGCCGGCGTGGGCCGACGCGGCGCTCGAGGCGGTGCGGTCGCGGTTCCCCGACGGCCAGCCGATCCGCTGCCGGTCGAGCACCAACAACGAGGACCTGCCGGGCTTCTCGGGCGCCGGGCTCTACGACTCGTTCACGCACCGTGCCAAGGAAGGCCACCTCGCCAAGACCGTGCGCCAGGTCTACGCCAGCATGTGGAACTTCCGCGCCTTCGAGGAGCGCGAGTTCTACCGCGTCGACCACTTCGCCGCGGCGATGGGCGTGGTGCTGCACGCGAACAGCGAGGACGAACGGCTCAACGGCGTCGCCGTGACCCGCGACGTGCTCTATCAGGAGCTGCACCGCGACAAGCTGCTCTACTACGTCAACGTGCAGGTCGGGGACGACCTGGTGACCAACCCGCAGGCCGAGTCGGTGCCCGAGGAGCTGCTGCTGTCGCCGCGCAATCCGGCCGGTGACCGGGTCATGCAGCGCTCGAATCGCGCGCCAGCCGGACAGGACTCGCTGCTCACCGTCGCGCAGCGCCTGCAGCTGCGGCGTTGCCTGCGCGCCCTGCACGAGCACTTCGCGCGCTGCTACGGCCGCGTCGACGACCCGACCTTCGCGATGGAGGTCGAGTTCAAGGTGTCGGCGGACGGGGCGCTGCTGATCAAGCAGGCGCGGCCCTGGGTCGAATAGTGCCGGCCGGCGCCGAGCCGCCGATGCCAACGCGCGAACCGCGAAACGGCGGACGACTGCTCGGCGCGCGCACCACGGTCTTGTCCGTGGTCGCGCGCATCGCGCCGTAGAATGTCCCGATGGACTCTCCCGAATTGCCGCACCCGACCGACAACCGGTGGCTCGCGCCGCTGGTCGGCCTGTTCCGCAGCGTGCGCTTCCGCGTTCGTGAAGTCCTGGCTGCTCCGACCCAGTGGCGACGGCACAAGCGTCGCGTCGATCGCGCGTTCGACGCCGCCCACGGCGTCGACACGGGCGGCGTCGTGCCCTTGCACGCGATGGGGGTGACGACCCCGTCGGCGCGGCTGGCCGTGGACTACATCGCCAGCGATCCCGAAGAGTTCGAGGCCGCGATGACGGCGCTCGCGGTCGACGCCGAGCGCTTCACCTTCGTCGACGTCGGCTGCGGCAAGGGGCGGGCGCTGATCCTGGCGGCGCGGCAGCCGTGGCGCCGGCTCATCGGCGTGGAGTTCTCCTCTTCGCTGTGCGCGGTGGCCCGCACCAACCTGGCCCGGGCGGTCGGCGGTGCGCGGCAGGTGGAGGTGCGGTGCCAGGACGCGCTGGAGTTCGAGCTGCCCGACGAGCCGCTGGTGCTGTTCCTCTACAACCCGTTCGAGCGCAGCCTGATGAAGGCGTTCGCGGCGCGCGTCGCAGCGTCGCTGGAGCGATCGCCGCGCGACATCCGCGTCGTCTACACCAACCCGTTCCACGGTGACGAGTGGATCGCCGCGGGCTTCGAGCTGTGCGCTCGGGGTGACACGCACGCGATCTACCGGTCGGTCGCGCGGCGCTGACGAGTTCACTCTACGGTCGGCGCGCCTGCTTTCGGTGGTTGCTCAGGTCCGCCGACAACGGGGCCCTGCCCAGCACCGAACTGACCGCACCGGCGAGGTGTCGCACGAACGGCTCCTGCAGCAGTTCCTCGTGGCTGCAGGGCATGTTCTCGATGTGCACGTTCCTGGCCCGCCCGCCCCAGTCGTAGTCGTCCGCGACCTGCAGCCACTGCGTCTGGTCCTCGCCGGTGGCGCGCACCATCAGCAGGTGCGTGCTCAAGGAGGTCCGGGTCTTGGCGAACTCGGCGACGACGGCGTCCGCGGCCGGTCCCTCGAAGCCCAGCTCCTCCTTGCCGCCGACCTCGCCGTTGAGCCTGGGCCAGCCGAGCCGGCCCCAGCGCCGTCGGACCCTCTGACCCAGGCGCAGCGCCAGCTTGGCTGCCTCCGCGGGACCGCCGATCAGCACGCGGCGTGAGTAGTTGCGCAGCCGCAGGGTCCAGTCGACCTTGACGCCGCTGGGCAGCAGCGCGTCGAGCACCACGACCATGTGCACCGATTCGCCCTGCGCTTCGAGTTGGCGGGCCGCCTCGTAGGCGACGATCCCGCCGAAGCAGAACCCCAGCAGGTTGTAGGGGCCGGACGGTTGGTGCTTGCGGATGATCTCGACGTAGCGCGCGGCGACCTGGTGCAGCGTGTTCAGCGGCGCCTGCGTGGGGGCGTGCGCGAACGGGACGTGGATGCCGATCACGGTGCGGTCGCCGCGCAGGGCCAGCGCCAGGTCCTGGTACACGTGCACGCCGAGCAGGCAGAACAGCGGTTCCTTGTCGTCGTCGCCGCGGTGCAGTCTGGCGACGATCGGGGTGTCCGGCGCGTAGTGCGTGCCGAACCGCGCCGCCAGCCCCTCGACCGTCGGGGCCTCGAAGAACGCCTGCACCGGAATGTCGATGCCGAGTTCGGCCTCGATCTTCAGGATGGTCTTGAGCGCCAGGGCCGAGGTGCCGCCGAGGTGGAAGAAGCTCTCGTCCACGGGCACGTCCTGCAGCCCCAGCGTCTCGCGCCAGATCAGCGCGATGCGGGTCTCGTGGTCGTTGCGCGGGCGGTTCACCGTCGCGGCCTCGACGGTGCAGTTCTGCGGGCTCGGCAGCCGGTGCCGATCGACCTTGCCGCTCGTGTTCAGCGGGAACGCCTCGAGCTGCACGTAGGCGCTCGGGATCATGTAGGCCGGCAGCTGGCGGCGCGCGGCCCGGATCAGCTCGTCGCGGTCGGCGTCACCGACCCAGTAGGCCACCAACGACGGATCGCCGTCCTCGCGCTGATTGGCCGTGACCAACACCTGCACGACGCTGGGCACCGAGGTCAGCACCGCCTCGATCTCGCCGAGCTCGATGCGGAAGCCGCGGATCTTCACCTGGTGGTCGCGTCGGCCGAGGCACTCGAAGCGCCCGTCCGGCAGCGCGCGGCCGACGTCGCCGGTCCGGTAGATGCGCTTGTCGGGCTGATCGGGCAGCCGGACGAAGCGCTCGGCGGTCAGGTCGTCGCGCTTGTGATAGCCGCGCGCGAGGCCGGTGCCGCCGATGCAGATCTCGCCTTCGTGTCCGGGCGGAGTCGGCAGCAGCTGATCGTCGAGGATCAGGATCTCGGTCTCGTCGATGGGGCTGCCGATCGTGATCTTGTCGTAGCCCGGCACGATGCGATCCAGCGACGACCACACGGTCGTCTCGGTCGGCCCGTACATGTTCCAGAGTTCGCCGCCCGCCGCGAGCAGGCGATCGGCGAGTTCGGGTGTCATCGCTTCACCGCCGCACAGCAGGCGGAGCTTCTGGTCGCCGCGCCAGCCGCTCTGCAGCAGCAGCCGCCACATGGCCGGCGTGGCCTGCATCATGGAGATGTCGCGGGTCTCGAGGATGCGGCGCAGCAAGCGCGCATCGCGAGCGGCATGTGAGTCGGCGATGACGACCGTGGCGCCGGCCCACAGCGGCAGGAACAGCTCGAGGCCCGCGATGTCGAAGGCCGTGGTGGTGATCGCGAGCAGCCGATCCGACTCGGCGATCCCCGGCGTGTGGGCCATCGAACGCAGGAAGTTCGTGAAGGCGCCGCGCGTGACCTCGACGCCCTTGGGGCGGCCCGTGGAGCCCGAGGTGAACAGGACGTAGGCGAGCTGCTCGGGCGTGTGCTCCACCTGCGGTCGCGTGACCGGCTGTCCCGCAGTCACGGTCGCCAGATCCGGGGCGACGATCAACTGCGGGCCCTTGCAGCGGGCCAGGTCCAGCTGCGACGCAGGATGCACCAGCAGCACCTTGGGGCGCGCATCGGACACCATCTGCACGAGCCGTTCGGTCGGATGCGTAGGGTCCAACGGGACGTAGGCGCCGCCCGCCTTGGAGACCGCCAACATCGCCACCAACTCGAGCGCGCCGCGCGGCACGGAGATGCCGACCAGGGTCTCCCGCGTGACGCCGAGCGCGATCAGGCGATGGGCCAGCTGGTTCGTGAGCTGGTCGAGCTGCGCATAGGTGACGTTGCCCTCGACGGCCTCGACGGCGCGGTGGTCGGCCCGACGCGACGCGATGTCGGCCAGTCGGTGCAGGTAGTCGCGATCGGGCGGCAACGTGGTTTCTCGGCTGCGGTCTCGTCTTCTTTCCCCGTGCGTGGGGGGCGTCCTGGGCGTTGTGACTCCCGAAGGGGCCGAGGCAGCTTACGAGGTGCAACGGGGTCGCAAAGTCCATGCGGCGGCACTACTTGCCGCCGACCGGTGCGTTTCGTTCCGTAGTTGCGGAAACGGCGCGCGACCGGTCTATCGGCCGTCGGCGAAGACCGGCCGCGACCTTGCCATGGCATGGCCGGTTCCACCGCCGGCAAGCCGAGCCGCGGTGCGGACCGCCGGGTCGGCGATGACGCCGTTCACCGCCGGAGTCGAGGTGAGATTTCTTTCCAGGCCATGTCCGAGAAGTAGCGCATCAGCTCCCCGTCGTTGTCGTTGCCCGGCGCGGCGAAGTTGACGCCCTTGGGGTCGATGCCGGTCAGGGCCTGGAAGACGGCGTAGGCATTGACGGCCGCGCCCATCGCGTTGGGGTGCGGGCCGCCTTCGGGGTTTGCGGGGCCGGACGTGAGCCAGAACGGTGGTCGCGGCGTCGGCGGCTGCTGATCACAGCGCCAGTGCACGAGGCCGACCGGGATCACCGGGATCTGCAGTTCGCGTGCGATCGCTTCGTACGAGGACGCGACCGAACGCAGGAAGCCGCGCCACGGCATCTCCCAGGTCATGAACAACACCGTGCTCGCGCCGGCGGCCGCGGCGGCGGCGTGGAAGTCGCGCACGGCTTGATGGAAGCCGGCCTCGTCGTCCACCGCCTCACACTCCTCGCCTTGCAGGACGAACACCTTGTAGCGGCGCGAAGCGAGCGCCTCCTGCACGGCGGCGTGGCCGAGGAAGTCGGCGAGCGGGGCGTTGCCGAAGACGATGTCGGCGCCGACCTCGAGGCGCAGCGGCGGCTGCAGCGACATGCCCAGCGCGGCGACCCACTCGGGCAACGACCGACCTTCCCAGCCGAGCAGGCTGTTGCCCACGAAGAAGACCGCGTCGCCGTCCTGCACCGGCGGCGCGAAGACGCCGTGCGCGGGGAACTGAGACGCGTCGGTGATCGGCACGTCGCGGGCGCGCCTCATGGCCTCCCGGGCGAAGAACCCGGCGACCGCGGTGACGAGCCCGGCGAGGATCACGACTGGCAGCTTCTTCATCTTGGCGGGCGCGGACATCGGCAGCGGCGCGTGACCATAACAGGCTGCGCGCCGACTTCTCCTACGCGCTGGCCGACGCTCGGGCCCGACGGCCCGGGCCGATTTGGTATCGTCGCGACCATGCTCGCCGCGTCCTGTGCCTTCGCCGCCGTTCTGCTCGCGCCGCAGCAGCCCGATCACGATGCGCTGCACGAGGCCCTGCAGACCGCGGTCGATCTGCCGACCTCCGCCGAGCGCCAGGCCGCGGTGAAGGGGCTGCTCGGGCTGTCGACGGACGTGCAGGCGTGGCAGGCGGTCTGCGCGCGGTTCGGTGTGTTCGCGGCGCTCGAGCAGGGGCCGAGCCGGCAGACCGTCGAGTTGCGCGTGCTCGATCGCGTCGAGGCGACCGAGCTGCACCTCTACGTGCCGGCCGGGTACGACCCGGCGCGCCCGGCGCCGCTGCTGCTCTGGGGGCACGGTTCGGGCGGCACGGGGGCGCGCGAGCACCTGATCTGGCAGCAGATCGCGGACCGCGTCGGCATGCTGGTGCTGGCGCCGACCGAGCCGAACTCGCAGGACGGCTACAGCAAGGCGCCGCGCGAACGTGCCGTCGCGCTGGCCGCGCTGCGCTGGGCCCGGCGCCGCGCCAACGTCGACGAGAACGCGATCTTCGTCGGCGGCTGGTCGCGCGGCGGTCACCTCGCGTGGGACCTCGCCCTGCGGCACCCGGACCTGTTCGCCGGCGCGCTGCCGGTGGTGGGTGGGCCGCTGCTCGAGCTCGGGCCGGCCAACAACCTGCGCTACCTCGAGAACGTCGCGCAGCTGCCGATCCGCGATCTGCAGGGCAGCCAGGACGATCCCCTGCTGCTCGCCAACCTGCACCTGGCGTTCGGCAAGCTCCAGAAGCTGCGCGCCAAGGACGCGCAGCTGCTCGAGTTCGCCGATCGCGGTCACGACGCCGACCTCAACGCGGTCGACTGGCCGGCGTTCTTCGCGCTGCGCCGCGAGGCCCGGCCGCAGCAGCTCGTGCGCATCGCGGCCGATCCCGCCGAGGCCCGCTCGGCGTGGCTGCAGATCACGCGCTTCACCAAGAAGGTGCAGGTCGAGGCGCAGCCGCAGGTCGACGAGCGGCGCTGGCAGCGCATGAACGACGAGCAGCAGCGCGCCTATCTGCTCGAGCGGCTCGGGGACTACACGGCGCGCCTGCAGGTCACCGACAAGAAGAACGGCCGCTTCGAGGCCGATGGTCAGGGCGTCGCGGCGTTCACGCTGTGGCTGCAGGCCGAACAGCTCGGCAAGCCGGGCAAGGACGGCGCGGCGGTCGAGGTGCGGCTGAAGAACAAGCCGGTGAAGAAGACCGTGACACCGAGCGCCGAGGTGCTGCTGGCGGACTTCGTCGAGCGCTTCGACCGGACCCGCCTGCCGGTGGCGCGCGTCGACGTGCCATGAACCCCGACCGGCCGACCGAGCGCTTCGCCGACCGCGCCGCCGACTACGCGCGGTTCCGCCCGACCTATCCCGCCGCCGCGGTCGACGCGATCCTCGACGGCGCGGCATCGCACGGGCCAGCGCGCGTCGCCGACGTCGGCGCGGGCACCGGCATCCTGTCGCGCCTGCTCGCCGCGCGCGGGGCGCGGGTCACCGCGGTCGAGCCCAACGCCGCGATGTGCGCGGCGGCGGCGACCGCGACGGGCGTGTCGTTCGTGGCGGGCACGGCCGAGGCCACGGGGTTGCCGGGCGGCGCGTTCGACGTGGTGACCGTGGCGCAGGCGTTCCACTGGTTCGACGTGCCGCGGGCGCTGGCCGAGTTCGCGCGGCTGCTGCGTCCCGGCGGGCGCCTGGCGATCCTGTGGAACCGCCGCAGCCGCGTCGATCCGTTCTCGCTCGGGTATCGCCGCGTACTCGAAGCGATGCACGCCGAAGCCCCCGCGCAGCGCAGCACCTTCGATCCGGCGGTGGTGGCGCCCGCCAGCGGCTTCGATGGGCACCGCATGTTGCAGTTCCGCAACGAACACGTCGTGACCGAGGCCGGGTTGCTCGGGCTCGCGATGAGCACCTCGACGGTGCCCCGCGACGGACCGCGGCACGCGCGCATCATGCAGCTGCTTGCCGAGCTGCACGCCGCGCACCGGCAGGCCGACGGCGCGGCGGCCCTGGTCTACGACACCGACGTCTACCTGTGGCGCCGGGCCTGAGTTGGGCCCGCCCGCCGGGGGGGCGGGGCCCGCGCTGAAGTCCGCGGCCCGGAACTGCCGATGCCAAGGAGGACCCAAGTCCCCAGATCCTCCATGTCGGCCGCGCCCCTGCCCGGTCGTCGCCGGAGCCCAGCATGCACAAGATCCTGATCGGAGCCCCCGTGCGCCAGGAACCCACGATCCTGCGTGAGTTCCTGCGGTCGCTGTCCGAGCTCGACAAGACCGGGCTGCAGGTGGAGTTCGCGTTCGTCGACGACAACGTCGACGAGGACAGCCGCGAACACCTGCGCCGCTTCGCCGAGGCCGAGCCGACGACGCTGATGCCCGGAGAGGAGCTGGCGAGCGACTACGCCAAGGACGAGTTCGGTCACGTCTGGAGCGACGAGCTGATCTGGAAGGTGGCGCGCTACAAGGACCGCATCCTCGACCATGCGCGCGCGCACGGGCACGACGCGGTGTTCCTGATCGACAGCGACCTGGTGCTGCACCCGGCGACCCTGCGACACCTCGTCGGCTGCGGCGTCGACGTGGTCTCCGAGGTGTTCTGGACGCGGTGGTATCCGTACCTGCCCGATCGCCCGCAGGTCTGGCTGCGCGACCAGTACACCATGCACGAGCAGCGCCGCGACGAGCAGCTCTCGCAGGATGAGATCGATCGGCGCAAGCAGGAGTTCTTCAAGAAGCTGCTGCAGCCGGGTCTCTACGAGGTCGGCGGGCTCGGTGCGTGCACGCTGATCAGTCGCCGCGCCCTGCTGGCCGGCGTCGGCTTCCAGCCGATCTCCAACCTGAGCTTCGTCGGCGAGGACCGGCACTTCTGCGTGCGCGCGGTGGTGCTCGGGCTCAAGCTGCACGCCGACACCCACTATCCGCCGCTGCACGTCTACCGGCTCAGCGAGCTGTCCAGGGTCGACGGTTTCCGCGCCTCGACCGCGCAGCAGCAGCGGCGCGTCGAGGCGCTGCAGACGGTCCGCGACGTGGTCGCCGCGTGGGGCAACACCCACTACGACTCGTTGCGCGGTGACGAGGGGCTGCAGTGGTTCGGCGCGGCCCTGCGCGCCGACCTGGGCGCCAGCGCGGCGAAGCGCGCTGCCGACGCGCGCGCGAGCCGCGCCGTGGTGCGCTCGCACGTCGTGTCGCTGAGCCAGCGCGACCTGCCGGACGGCGGAGTCGCCGTGGCGGGCACCCTGGTGCGCGAGGGTTCGACCGGGGGAGTGCCGTTCCGCGACGATCTCGGACTGATCGCGACCCTGCGCGACGAGGGCGACGGGCACCAGCGCGTCACCGAGCTGCAGCTGCACCGGCTCGCCGAGCCGCTGGTCCTGCCGGCGACGCGCAAGACCCACGGCAACCGCGTGCTGCTGTCGATGTTGGTCAAGAACGAGGCGGGCCGTCACCTCGAGAAGGTGCTGAGCCACGCCGCGAGCTACGTCGACGAGGTGCTGATCGTCGACGACGGCAGCACCGACGACTCGGTCGCCGTCTGCGCGCGGGTGCTGCGCGACGTGCCGCACACGATCGTGCAGCTCGGCGACTCGACCTTCCACGACGAGCACCGGTTGCGGCGCCGCCAGTGGGAGCTGGCCCGCTCGCGGTGCCCCGACTGGATCCTGTGCCTGGACGCGGACGAGCAGTTCGAAGAGCGCATGCCGCAGGCGATCCGCGCGCTCGTCGACCAGGACCAGTACGACGCGATCGCGTTCCGACTCTACGACTTCTGGGACGAGCGCTGCTTCCGCGACGACCCGCTGTGGAGCGCGCACCGCACCTTCCGGCCGTTCCTGGTGCGGGCGCTGCCCGGACTCGGCGACGAGTTCCGGCAATCGGCGCAGCACTGCGGGCGCTGGCCGCTCGACGTCGGCCGGCTGCGCACGGCGACCAGCGAGCTGCGGCTCAAGCACCTGGGCTGGGCGCGGCCGGAGGATCGGCAGGCGAAGTACGAGCGCTACCGGCTGCTCGACCCGCAGGCGCGGCACGGCAGCGCGGCGCAGTACGAGTCGATCCTCGAGCCAAACCCCAACCTCGTCTGCTGGCAGGAGTGACCGGGAACTGGTCGGCTGAGTGTGGAAAGAGAGGCGGGTTTTTCAGCAAGTTGAATCGGTTGCGGGGACTACGCAGGTTCCGACATCGAATCGGTGACAGTGCGCTCGCCGAGGAAGCTGAGCGGGTGGTTGCTGCGCGGTCCCCAGTCCTGACGCCACCGCAGTAGCTCGCCGACCGACAGTGCGCGGGGTAGCAGACCGAGGCTGGCGGCCGACGAAAGTCGGCGATCTGCGTCGCGATTGAAGCGCTGGCGCACGTAGTTGCGGTAGGCGACGAACACGTGCATCTGCAGCCGCAGGCACAGACATCGCTTGCTGACCAGCCAGGAGCGGCGACGCAGTCTGCCGCAGTTGTCGCGCGTCATCGCGATCGTGGTGTTGATCGCGAACAGCGGGTTTGCCGTGTTGCGCGCCAGTGACCCGGGCGTCGTCTCGTGCAGCAGGCGGTCCCCGAACAGCTGTTGGGCGACCGCGCGATAGCTGCTCTTCTCGTCGGTGCGCAGCACGAGCGAGCCCTCGGCGGAGACCTGGCGCAGCCGATTCAGGACCTGGCGAACGCAGGTCTTGCTGCGGTCGCGACGGCGTCCGCGACGACGTTCGTCGCGTTCTTGCCAAAGGCGTCGGCGCGTGCCGCGAGCCGCCAGGCGGCGCGTCGGGCCGGCGGTCACCGCGATCACGAACCACGACTCTCGTTCGATCACCAACGGCATGGTCACCGTGCGAATCGATGCACCTTCGTAGGTCTCTTCCTCGTCGAGCAGGTACGTTTTTCCGGCAGGTAGGGTGCGACACAGGTTGCGATGCAGCCATCGACACGTGCGGCCGATCTTGCGCATCTTCATCTGCACGGAGCTCGGCGCCAGGCCCGTGACGCGGCCGATCTGCCGTAGCCCTACGCCGCTGCTGAGCAAATGGAACACCAACTCGTTGTGCTCAGGCTTGCGGTCGCGGTAGTCGTGACGAAATGTCTGCGGCGAGAACGCCTTGCCGCAGCGCCGGCACCGAAAGCGCGGCACCGCGCCGCGCCGGCAGCGCGGGCGATAGACCCCGTGCCGGTAGTAGAAGCGCCCCTCGGGTTCACGGTGCTGCGGACATGCGGTGTTGGGGCACCGGCTCGGTACGAACGCCATCGCCTCCTCCTCGGCGGCGCGGGCTCTCCGCAACTCGCCAAGGTGCATGTGTCCGGGGAGCCGTCGCCATGACTGTCAATCGCAGATTCCACACTCAGGCGATCAGTTCCCGTCAGCGGCTCTGCTTGTGCGCGCCGCCGCGGCCGCGCTCGGCGAGGCCCTGCACGAGCCGGTAGAGGGCCGGCGTCAGGATCACGCCGAGCAGCGTGGCGAGGATCATGCCGAAGAACACCGAGACGCCGAGCGCGACGCGCGCGCCGGCGCCGGCGCCGCTCGCGACCACCAGGGGCAGCGTGCCGAACACGAACGAGATGGCGGTCATCAGGATCGGCCGAAAGCGCAGCCGCGCGGCCTCGATCGCGGCGTCGACGACGGCGAGGCCTGCGTCCCGCTTCTCGCGCGCGAACTCGACGATCAGGATCGCGTTCTTGGCGATCAGTGCGATCAGCAGCACCAGGCCGATCTGCGTGTAGACGTTGTTGCCGAACGGCGTGACCATCGTGCCGAGCGCCGCGCCGAGCAGCCCGAGCGGCACAGCGAGCAGGATCGCGATCGGCAGCGACCAGGACTCGTACTGCGCCGCGAGCACCAGGAAGACCAGGAAGATCGCCAGCAGGAAGATCGCGCCGGCGCCGCCCGATGCCGCCTTCTCCTGGTAGGAGAGGCCGCTCCAGGCCACGCCGTAGGCGCCGCCGGGCAGGGTGTTGGCGAGCGTCTCCTCCATGCTCGCGAGTGCGTCGCCGGAGCTGAAGCCTGCGGCGCTGCGGCCCTTGATGGAGGCGGCGGGATACAGGTTGTGGCGCACGATCGTCGCCGGGCCGTGGCGCAGCTCGACGCTGGCGAGCGCGGCGAGCGGCACGATCTGGCCCGCGGGGTTGCGGATGCGCAGCCGCAGGATGTCGTCCGGTGTCGCGCGCGCCGCCGACTCGGCCTGCACGCGCACCTGGTAGGTGCGGCTGAACCGGTTGAAGTCGTTGGCGTAGGACGAACCCAGGTAGGTCTGCAGGGCGTCGAAGACCGTTTGCAGCGACAGGCCCATCTGCTTGACCTTGTCGCGGTTGACGTCGACGAACAGCTGCGGCACGCCGGCGCGCAGCCCGGAGCTCGCGCCTTCGATGGCGGGCTGGTTGTTGGCAGCTTCGGCGAGCGCGTCGGCGGCGACGCCGAGCGCCTCGATGCCGTTGCCGCCGCGGTCCTGCAGCTGCATGTCGAAGCCGCTCACCAGGCCGACGCCGGGGATCGAGGGCACCGGGAACGCGAAGATGCGCGCGTCCGGGATCTCGCGGAACCTGCCCATCACCGACCGCAGCATGCCGCGCAGGCTCGTCTGGGGGGTGGTGCGTTCGTGCCAGGGATCGGTCACCACGATGTAGCTCGCGACGGACGGGTTGGCGGCGCCGTCGATGAGCGAGTAGCCCTGGATGCGGATGCTCGAGGCGATGCCCGGGGTGTCAGCGAGCACGGCGTCGACGCGGTCGGCGACGGCGCGGGTGCGCTGCTGCGAGGCGGCGTCGGGCAGCTGGGCGACGGCGATGAAGTAGCCCATGTCCTCCTGCGGCACGAAGCCGGTCGGCAGCTGCGCGTAGGTGAACGCGCCCGCCGCGGTCACGCCGAGGAACAGGGCCAGGCTCAGGATCAGCTTGCGCACGGCGAAGCCGACCACGCCGGTGTAGCGGCGCGTGCTCCAGTCGATCGCGCGCTCGAAGCCGCGGAACAGCAGGTTCTTCCGACCCGTCGCCGGGCGCATCAGAAGCGCGCACAGCGCCGGGCTCAGCGTCAGTGCGTTGATCGAGCTGAACACCGTGGCCGCCGAGATCGTCAGGCCGAACTGGCGGTACATCTCGCCGACGAGCCCCGGCATGAACGACGTCGGCACGAACACCGCGAGCAGCACCAGCGTCGTCGCGATCACCGGGCCGGTGACCTCCTGCATGGCCTTGATCGCCGCCTCGCGCCCGCGCAGGCCGTTCTCGATGTTGCGGGCGACGTTCTCGACGACCACGATCGCGTCGTCGACGACGATGCCGATCGCGAGCACGATGCCGAACAGCGACAGCGTGTTGAGCGAGAAGCCCAGGGTGGCCATCACCGCGAACGTGCCGATCAGCGACACGGGGATCGTCGCGGCCGGGATCAGGGTGGCGCGGAAGTCCTGCAGGAAGATCAGGACGGTCAGGATCACCAGCAGCGCGGCGACGAACAGGGTGATCACGATCTCCTCGATCGAGGCGCGCACGACGTTGGCGGCATCGTACGACACCTGGACCTGCAGCCCGTCCGGCAGCGTCGGCTGGATCGAGGCGATCAACGCGGCGACCTGGTCGCTGATCGAGATCAGGTTGGCGCCGGGCAGCTGGTAGACCGCGATGTTGGCCGCGGCGCTGCCGTTCAGGGTCGAGCCGAGCACGTAGCTCTGTGCGCCGAGCTCGACGCGCGCGAGGTCGGCGACGCGCAGCACGCGCCCGTCGTCGCCGACGCGGACGACGATCTGCTCGAACTCCTCGACCCCGACGAGGCGCCCCTTGGCGCTGATCGAGTACTGGAATGCCGTGCCGGCGGGGGCGGGCTCGTCGCCGATCTTGCCGGCGGCGACCTGCACGTTCTGCTCGCGGATCGCGGCGACGACCTCGGCGGTGGTGACGCCGCGCGCCTCGAGCTTGGCCGGGTCGAGCCACAGGCGCATCGAGTACTCGGCGGCGCCGAACACGGTGGCGTCGCCGACGCCGTCGATGCGCTTGATCTGATCGCGCAGCTGCAGGGTCGCGAAGTTGCTGAGGAAGATGTCGTCGTGGGCGCCGGTCGGTGAAGACACCGAGACCATCTGCGCGAAGTCCGGCATCTTCTTGTTGGTCTTGATGCCGAGCCGCCGCACCTCTTCGGGCAGCTTGGGGGTGGCGGCGGCGACGCGGTTCTGGACCTGCACCGAGGCGATGTCGAGGTTCGTCCCGGGCGCGAACGTGACGGTCAGGGTGTAGCTGCCGTCGGCCGCCGACACGCTCGACATGTAGAGCATGCCCTCGACGCCGTTGACCTCCTGTTCGATCGGGGCCGCGACGGTGTCGGCGACGACGCTCGCGTCGGCGCCCGGATAGGTCGCGCTGACCGCGATCGTCGGCGGCGCGAGGTCGGGGTACTGGGCGATCGGCAGCGTGACCAGCGCGGCGACGCCCATCGTCACGATGACGATCGAGAGCACCGTCGCGAAGATCGGCCTGGAGATGAAGAACTTCGACAGCATGGCGGGGTGCTCCGTTCAGTTGCCGCGCGCCGTGCGCGGCTCGGACGGGCGCGGGGTGACCTTGGCGCCCGGACGCGCCGAGAGCTGGCCGGCGACGACCACGCGATCGGTGGCGGCGATGCCCTTGGTGATCACCACGCCGTCGTCGGTCCGCGGGCCGAGCTCGACGGCGCGCCGCTGCACCACGTCCTGCGCGTCGACGACGTAGACGAACCGGCCCTGCTGGTCGCTGGCGAGCGCGGCTTCGGGCACGACGAGGGCACCCGCGATCTTCGCCCTCGGCACGCGCACGCGCACGAACAGGCCGCCGAGCAGCTTGCCGGCGGCGTTGTCGACGACGGCGCGCACGCGCACCGTGCCGGTCTCGACGTCGACCTCGGGGTCGCCGTAGTCGATGCGCCCGGGGAAGGGGAAGCCCGCGTCGATCTCGCGCGCGACCGCCACCTCCGGCAGCGCGTCGAGGTCGGTGAATCGCAGCTCCTGGCCTTCGCGCGCCTTGCCGAGCTCGAGCAGCACCCGGTCGGGCACGGTGAACCAGACGCGGATCTTCGCCTCGTCGTGGATCCGGGTCAGCGCGCCCGAACCGAGCCCGCCCACGAGGCTGCCGACGAAGTAGTCGCTCTTCTCGACGCGGCCCGCGATCGGCGCGTGCACCTCGGTGTAGGTGAGATCGAGCGCGCGGATGGCGAGGTTCTTCTCGGCGACCTCGACGTCCTGCACGGCCACCTTGTGCCTGGCGCGCGCCTCGAGCGCCTGCAGTTCGGAGACGGCGCGCTCGGCGTAGGCCTGCTCGAGCTTGGTCGCGGTGACGTCCGCGAGCTCCGCCTGCGCCCTGGCGCTCGCCACCTGCGCTGCCGCTGCGTCGCGCGCGGCTTCGAACGGCGCGGGGTCGATGCGGAACATCAGCGCGCCGGCCTGCACGGGCAGGCCTTCCTGGTGCGCGATCTCGAGCAGCGTGCCCTCGACGCGCGCGCGCACCTCGACGGTCTCGAACGGTTCGGTGGTGCCGGTCAGCACCACGTAGTCCTGCACGTCGCGCACCGCGGGCACCTCGACCACGACGGGCGGCGGCGGCGGCGCGCGGAACTCCTGCTTCTTGCAGCCCACGGTCAGGAGCGGCGACGACAGGCAGACGAGCACGAGGCGGGCGTGGATCATCGTGGGCGCAAGATAGAGGGGGCGCGCGCGGCAAGCACCTGTGCGGCGCCCGTGCGGGCAGCTATCTTGCGCCGCATGCCAGCCGCTCCGGTCTCGCCGTTCGTGAGCTGCCTCGCCGCGCTCGTGGGCCTGGTGCTCGCGGCGTGCACCGTCGGACCCGACTACGAACCGCCGCAGCTCGGGTCCCAGGTCGTGCCCGAGGGCTACGGCAGCGCCGATCCCGCCTACGTGCCCGGCGCGACCGACCTCACCGAGTGGTGGCAGGTGTTCGGGGATGCGCAGCTGACCTCGCTGATCGCGCGCGCGGTGGCCGGCAACAAGGACCTCGCGATCGCGGTCGCGCGCGTCGGCGAGGCCAAGGCGCGGCTGGGCTACGCCAAGGCCGGTCGATACCCCAACATCGGGGTCGGCGGCAGCGTCGGCCTCGGCAACGACCGCTACACGGGCTTCGAGACGCGCACGACGTCGTCGATCGGCGCCGAGGTCAGCTGGGAGCTGGACCTGTTCGGGCGCGTGGCGCGGCAGATCGAGGCTTCGGCCGCCGAGTTCCAGGCGACCGCCGAGGACCAGCGCGACGTCAGGGTCGCGTTGCTCGCCGAGGTCGCGCGCGCCTACCTCGGGGTGCGGGCGCTGCAGAGCCAGCTGGGCATCGCCGAGAGCAACATCGACAGCCAGCGCGAGATCCTCGGCCTGACCGAGTCGCGGCAACGTTCGGGGTTGTCGTCGGAGCTCGACGCGGCGCGCGCGCGCAGCGTGCTCGCGGCGTCCGAGGCGCAGGTGCCGCCGCTGCGCATCAACCTCGCGCGCGAGATCAACACGCTCGGCGTGCTGCTCGGCCAGAACCCGCAGGCGCTGCACGACGAGCTGGCGGCGCCGCGGCCGATCCCGGTGCCGCCGACCCAGGTGGCGGTCGGCGTGCCGGCAGACCTGTTGCGGCAGCGCCCCGACATCCGCGCCGCAGAGCGCCGGCTGGCGGCGCAGACCGCGCGCGTCGGCGTGGCCACCGCGGATCTGTACCCGACCTTCGGCATCAACGGCCAGCTCGGCCTCGCGGCCCCGGCCGGCGGCGACCTGTTCGACGCGGGCAACCGCAGCCTCGCGCTCGGTCCGTCGATGCGCTGGACGTTGTTCGACGGCGGCCGCACGCGCAGCGCGATCGCGGTCGAGGACGCGCGCGTGCAGCAGTCGCTGTTGCTGTACGAGCAGGCGGTGCTCGGCGCGCTCGAGGAGGTCGAGACGTCGATGACCACCTTCACCGAGCAGCGTGTGCGGGTCGAGGCGCTGGAGCGCGCCGCCGCCGCTTCGGTGGAGGCGTTGCGCTTGTCGACGATCCTCTATCGCGGCGGCCTCATCGACTACGAGAACGTGCTGGACGTACAGCGCAGCGTGTTCACCCAGCAGAACGAAGTCGCCAGTGCGCGCGGTCAGGCGGCCGCGGCGCTGGTGTTCCTGTATCGCGCGCTCGGCGGCGGGTGGGACCCCGCGCTCGCCGATGCGGCCGCGGAAGATGCCACCGGATCCGTCGGTGCTCCTCGCTGAGCTGCGGCGGCCCCGTCACCGAGTCGTTCCGAACCCTCACCTGCAAGAACCGATCATGCGACAGACCCCCTTGTTGCTCTCCTCGATCCTCGGCCTGGCGCTCGCCGCTCTCGCCCAGGATCCCTTGCCCTCGTGGCAGGACACCGCGGCGCGCCGCGACGTGATCGCGTTCGTCGAGCGGGTCACCAAGCCGGGCTCGCCCGACTTCGTGCCGCCCGCCGAGCGCCTCGCCACGTTCGACAACGACGGCACCCTGTGGTCCGAGCAGCCGCTGTACTTCCAGTTCTTCTTCGCCGTCGACCGCGTCAAGGCGATGGCGGACAAGCACCCCGAGTGGCAGACGCAGGAGCCGTTCGCGTCGCTGCTCAAGGGCGACATGAAGGCCGCCCTCGCCGGCGGTGAGAAGTCGATCCTCGAGATCGTGTCGGCGACACACTCGGGCATGACCACCGAGGAGTTCCAATTGGTGGCCAAGGCGTGGCTCGCGACGGCGCGCCACCCGGCCACGGGCCGCCTCTACACCGAGATGGTGTTCCAGCCGATGCTCGAGCTGCTGACCTACCTGCGCGCCAACGGGTTCCGCACCTGCATCGTCAGCGGCGGCGGCGTCGAGTTCCTGCGCGCGTTCGCCGAAGCGACCTACGGCATCCCGCCCGAGCAGGTCGTCGGCAGCGTCGGCAAGCACAAGTTCGAGTTGCGCGACGGCGTGCCCGCGATCGTCAAGCAGCCCGGCATCGAGTTCCTCGACGACAAGGAGGGCAAGCCCGTCGCGATCGAACGCATCTTCGGGCGGCGGCCGATCGCCGCGTTCGGCAATTCGGACGGCGACCTGCAGATGCTGCAGTGGACGGCGGCGGGCCCCGGCGCGCGCCTGTGCCTCTACGTGCACCACGACGACGGCGATCGTGAGTTCGCCTACGACCGCAAGTCTTCGGTCGGCAAGCTCGACAAGGGGCTCGACGAAGCGGCGGCGAAGCACTGGACCGTGGTCAGCATGAAGAACGACTGGCGCGTCGTGTATCCGCCCAAGTGACCACCGACGCGCGCAGCCTCGGCGCGCGGTGGCGCTGGCCGCTGCTCGCCGCCGCGATCGGGGCGCTGCTGTGGGCCTGGTCGTCGTGGCGCGGCGACGCGGTCGCGCCGGCGCCGCTCGCGAACCCGCCGCAGGGGGTGCCCGCCGGTGCGGACGTCGTCGCCGACGAAACCGCGGCGCCGCAGCGCGTCGCCACGGCAGCTGCCGGGGAGACGCCGGAACCGTTCCGCAGCGTCGACGGCGACGGCGAACCGATCGCCGCGGTGCCGGACGGGTTGACGATGCTCGTGCGCGACACCACCGGCGCGCCGGTCGCGGGCGCCGAGGTCGAGGTGGGGTGGTGTCGCGGGGGCAACGAGTTCTCGTTCGGCAAGGACCTCGGCACCACCGACGCCGCGGGTCGCTTCCGCACCTCGGTGCGGCGCGTCGAACAACTCGACGGTCTGCGGGTCGCGGCGCCGGGCCTCGGCTGGTTGCAGTTCGACGGCGAGCCGATCGTCGCGGCGGCGGCGTCGGACACGGTCGTGCTGGTCGTGCCGGCCGGTGCGGCGCTGACCGTGAAGGTCGTGGACGACGGCGGCAACGCGATCGAGGCAGCCGCGGTGACGGTGGTCGGTGTGCCGGTCCCGGGCGGACCGTTCGAGAACCTGCTGCGCAGCGCCGGCACGGCCGTCGACAGCGATCCGAACGGGTTGGCGCGCCTCGACGTTCCCGCTGGGGTCTGCACGATCTCGGCGACCGCCCGCGGGCACACGAGTCGATACTCCCTGCGGTGTGATCTGCCGGCGGGGCCGACGCAGCTCTCGCTGCAGCTGCTCGACAATCGACGGATGCGCTTGGTGACCGTTCACGTGCACCGCCCGCCGGGGGTGCGCGGCACCGTCTCGTTGCGCGGCGACACCAGCGAGATGCCAGCGATGGCGGCGTCGCCGCTGGTGGTCGCTGCCGAGGTCGATCGCCGCCGCCTGACGAGCTGGGGCCAGCCACTCACCGACGACTTCAAGGTGTTTGTCGAACGGGTCCGGTGGCGCCTGCGCATCGAAGTCGACGGCTGCGCGGACTACCAGCAGTGGGTCGATGCGGCGACCGACGTGGTCGACGTGCAGCTGCAGACCGTGGACCCGGCCAAGGTGCTGCGTGTGCACGGCCGGGTGCTCGATGCTCGAGGCGAGGCCGTCGCGCACACCGAAGTCGTGTGGCATTGCCAGGACCACCTCGATGGCTGGCGACATGTCTTGGCCGACGAACAGGGGCGCTACGCGATCGAAGGGCCCGCCGGTGAGCCCTTCGTCCTGTCGGCGTGGCGTTCGGGGCACGCGCCGGCGTGGCGCGAACAGCTCGACGGCGCGGTTGGCTCGCTGGCCGTCGACCTGCGTCTGGGCGCGGCCGGCACCGTGCGCGGGCGATGCGTCGACGACGACGGCGCGCCGCTGCGCGGTGCCGTGGTGCTGCGCACGGTCGGCGGGCCGCTCGAACGGCTCGCCGCGCGCCTCGGCCAGGCGGGGTCGCAAGAGGCCGAAGCGCTGCGCGGCATGCAGCAGGTCGCGCTCGATGGCGGGGAGTTCCGGTTCGAGGAGGTGGGTGGGGGCGACTACGAACTCGTCACCGTTCCGGACGATCTGCTGTGGCCGGCGCGGCGGCGGGTGCGCGCCGGCGAGGTGGTCGAGCTGCGTTGTGGCGAAGGGCTCGAGGGCCTGGCCAGGATCGAGTGTCAGGTCGTCGATCCGGGCACCCGTCTGCCGATCGCGGGTGTGTCGTCGTCGATCGGCGAAGTCGGGGACGCGCGAGGACGGCTGCGCCTGTGCGTGCCGCCCGGCGATCTGCAGTTCGTGATGCAGGCCGACGGCCGCGCCCGCAAGACGCAGCGCCTGCGCGGCGTGCCCGCCGGTCTGTCGCGCTTCGTACTCGAGCTGCCGCGCAGCGTGCCGCGTTTCGTGCTGGTGCTCGGCGCCGACGGTCGACCGCTCGCCGATTGTGAGGTGCGGGTCCTCGACGCCGAAGCGGTCGCGACCGGCGACGCGTCGCCCTACTGGCCTCTGATCGGCGAGACGCTGAGCGCCGCGAACGGGCGCGTCGACTTGATCGGCCTGCCGGCGGGGGCCTTCCGGCTCGCGGTGCAGCGCCGCGAACGCAACACACGCGGCTGGCTGCTCGCCGGGCCGACGCGCGAGTTCGACCTGGCCGAAGGCTCCGGCGTGCGCGAGGTGGCGGTGTTGCGCTGGTGAGGTCGCGCGCGGCGGGGGGTATCGTGCGCGGCACCATGAGGACGCTGCCGATAGGGGTGCTCACGTCCGGCCTGCTGGTCACGGCCCTCGCCGCCCAGGATCCGTTCGTCGACGAGTCGGCGCTGCTGGCACGGCTCGGTGATGCGTCCCGTCGCGACGCCGCCATCGACGAACTCGACCGACTGGGACCCGACGCCGTGCGGCGCCTGATCGCGGCCGTGCCCGCGGCCGAGCCCGTCGCCGCCGCGACGTGGTTGGCCGCGGTTCGCGACCTCGCGCATCACGCCGGGTTCTGCTACGACACGCTCGCCGCGATGGAGGTCGAGGCTCCGGAGGTGCGCGCCGAACTGTTCATCACTCGCGCCGCCGTGATGCCGTTCCTCGACGCGGCGGCGATCCCCGAGGCGCTGTCGAACCTCGGCGGGGCCGGCATGGAGATCGGTCGGCTCGACGACGATGCGCTGCGGCTGAGGTTGGCCTGGAGCATCCTGCAGGCCAGCGAGTACGCGCGCGGCGAGACCGTGCTCGGCCGCGACGCCGACGTCGACCAGCTGATCGCGCAACTCGAGCGCCGCGGCGACAGCTGGGTGTACCGCCACGATGCCACCGCGCAGTTGCTGGCGCGCCGCGGCGCCGACGCGGCGAAGGCCGTGCCGGCATTGCTGGGCTGCCTGCGGCTGCCCGTGTTCCGCAGCAAACGAACGTGCCTGCTCGGGCAGGAGGCGCAGCACATCAGTTGCCCGACGGGCCCGCCCGACAACCGTCGGTGCGCGCTGGCGATCGTGCGCATCCAGCCGGACGGGCCTGCGGCGCTCGAGGCCTACGGGTACCTGGTGCGGCACGGCAGCACGCGCCAACGCCGCGACGCCGAGGAGGCGATCCGGATCCGCGTCGACGGCGCCGCCGCGGCCGTTCCCCACCTGGTGGCGACGTTGCAGGGCGACGACGCCGCGCCGCTCGAGGCCGCCGAGCGCGTCGAACTCGTCACCACCCTCGGGCTGATCGGGCCCGCGGCCGCCGGCGCCGCGACCCTGCTGCGTGAGTACGCCGGGGGCGCCGACGCCCGACTCGCCGCCGTGGCCGCGGTCGCGTTGGCACGTATCGTTCCCGCAAAGGAACGTCGGTGACGAAAGGCGCCCTGCTGCCGCTGCTGCTCGGCGTCGTCTTCGGCATCGGCATGCTGGCGCGCAGCACGTTCGTGCAGACCGAGCACGTCGCCGTCTATCACGACGAACTGTGGAACCTGCCCGCGGCGGTCGGGCTGCTCGAGCAGGACCGCCTCGTGCCCGAGCAGGAGGTGCGGGTCTTCGGCCTGCGGCTGCCGCTGGTGACCGGGCCGTATCAGGGCGCGATCAAGTCGTATCTCGCCGCGCCGGTGCTCGCGCTGTTCGGCGGCGCGCCGTGGGTGTTGCGCGGCGGCAACCTGGGGCTCGCGATCGTCTACCTGCTGAGCCTGTTCTGGGCGCTGCGCGCGGCGACCGGCCCGCGCGTCGCCGCCGCGGTGTTCCTGCTGCCGCTGCTCGACCCCAATTTCCTGCTGTTCGTGCCGACCGATCAGGGGCCGTTCCTGCTGCAGAACACGCTGCTCGCCGTCGCGATCGGGGCGGTGCTGCGCGCGTACGCGTCGCGGCAGCGCGGTCACCTGTTGCTGGCGATGGTCGCCGCGAGCGCCGCGCTCGCCGACAAGCTCACCGGTGCGCCGTGCGTCGCGGCGCTGATGGTCACCGCCGCGTGGTGGCTGTGGCCAGCGCTGCGGCACGAACTCGGCAGTCGGCGGGGCGCCGCGCTCGCGGCCCTGACCGCGCTGCCGCTGTTGCCGACCGCGATCTACTTCGCGCGCAACGGGCTGGGGCCGCTGCGGCAGATGACGGGCATCGAGTCGGCGGCGACCGCGCCGTACCTGCAGCGGTGGTGGGAGAACGCGCGCGAGCTCGTGCGACAGGTCGGCGATCCCTACATGGCGCGGGCGCTCACCGAGACGCGGTTCGACGGCGGTGGGCTGTCGTGGTTCGTGGTGGTGGGGCTGTTGGTGTGGGGCGCGGCGCTGGTGCTCGCCGCGTGGCCGGGCCGGCGCGAGCCCGCGCGGGAACGGGGCCTGTTCCTGCCGCTGCTGCTGCTGGTGACGTTCTGCGCATTCACCGCGGTGCCGGGTCTGCAACGGCCGTGGCACTTCCTGATGTTGCAGCCGGTGCTGGTGCTGGCGGTGTTCGCCAGCGCCGACCGGCTGCTGCGACGGTTCGCGGCGCTCCGTCTTCTGCGGCCGATCGCCGCGCTGGTGCTCGTCGCGGTCGCGGGCCAGGGGGCCTGGATCGGGCTGCGCGCGACCCAGCACCTTGCAGGTAACCGCGGCGTCAACCTCGGCTCGACCAGCCTCTACGACGTGCTCGAGTTCCTGCACGGACGCGGGTGCAGTCGCGTCGTCGGGCTCAGCTACTCGATCGCCAATCCGCTCTACGTGCTGAGCATGGGGCGCATCGAGCCGATCGACGCCGCGTTCGGCGACTTCTCGGCGGCGGCGACCCCGGCGCTGTTGCAACAGTTGCAGGTGTCGGGCACCTGCCTCGTGCATCGCCGGTGCTGTGCGACCGCGCAGACGAAGGGCGAACACCTGGCCTGGCTCAACGCCGGCAGCGATTGGGCGCAGGCACAGCTGGCGCTGGGGGATCCCGGGCTCAAGCACTGGGAGGTGACGGACCCGCGCGGCACCTCCTTCGGCGTGCTGTGGCGCGAGTGAGCGCCGCGCGGGTCCGGTGTCATGGTTTGCCTTGCGACGTGGACGCGCCAGCGCCGTGGCGCTAGCGTCGCCGCACCTCGTTCGCGCGTCGCAGCATGACTGCACCCTCTCCCGTCACGACCCTGCGGATCCGACCGACCCTGCCGTGGGCGGGGTTGCTCGCGTATCTCGGCGCCTGCTCCGGCGGTACGGCGCCCGCGGCACCCACAGCTCCGCCGCCGGTCGTCGCCGGCGTCGAGATGCCCGGGATCGGCGAGCGCGTGCGCGGCATGGTGCTACTCGGTGAGCTCGGCTGCGTCGCCTGCCACAGCGAGCCGCGACAGCCGGCGCGCATCGACGTGCGCGTCGGGCCCGATCTGCGCAGCGTCGCGTCGCGCGTGCGCGCCGATCACCTGCTCGCCTTCCTGCGCGATCCGCGGCACACCGAGCCGGGCACCGCGATGCCGGACCTGTTCGGGGAACGTGACGCCGCGGCGCGCGACGCCGCGGCCGGGTCGCTGCTCGCGTACCTGCAGACGTTCTCACCGGCGATCGAACTGGAGGCCGGGCCCGTCGAGGACGCCGCGGCCGCGCGCGGCCGGGTCCTGTTCGCGACGATCGGCTGCGCGGTGTGCCATGCGCCGCGCGACGAACAGGGCCGCGAGCTGCCGCTCGCGGCGTCGGTGCCGCTGGGCCGCGTGCAGGACAAGTACACCCTGACCAGCATGCGCACGTTCCTGCTCGCGCCGCACGCGGCGAGGCCGGCGGCGCGCATGCCCGACCCGCACCTCTCGCCGGGAGAGGCGCACGATCTCGCGAGCTTCCTGATGCTCGGTGCCCGACCGGACCTGGCCGCGCCGTCGCCGGCAGCCCCGGGCGACGCGCAGGTTGGGCGGCAATTGTTCGCCGAGCTCGGTTGCGCGAACTGTCACGACCTGCCCGACGCGTCGCGGCCCGCGGCGCGGCGCGCCGCGTCGCTCGACGCGCTCGACGTCGGCAGAGGCTGTCTGTCGACGACGCCCGGTGCGGCGCCGCGCTACTCGCTGGCCGAGGCGCAGCGGCGCGCGTTGGCGACGGCGATCGGGCAGCTGGCGCAGCCGTTCGACAGCGAGGCGCAGGTCCAGCAGTTGCTGGTGTCGCGCAACTGCCTCGCCTGCCACGCGCGCGGCGACGTCGGCGGGGTCACCGCAGCGCGCGACGAACTGTTCACGAGCAGCGACCCCAACCTCGGCAGCGAAGCGCGGCTGCCGCCGCCGCTGACGGGGGTCGGCGCCAAACTGCGACGCGACTGGCTCGTCGAGGCGATCGCGCACGGGCAGACGGCGCGGCCCTACGTGCGCACGCGCATGCCGGGCTTCGGCGCCGCCCTGGCCGGGCGGCTCGCCGAGTTGCTCGAAGGGCTCGACTCGCTGCCGCCGCTGCAGGTCGCGGCCTTGCCCGACGACGACAAGGCGCGGCGTGCGGTGCTCGACCTGGGGCGCGAGCTGGTCGGCGACAAGGGCATGAACTGCATCACCTGCCACCGCTTCGCTGGCGAGCAGGTGGGCGCGATGGGGGCGATCGACCTCGTCGAGTCGACGGGACAGCGCCTGCGGCCGCAGTGGTTCGCGCACTTCCTGCGCGCGCCGTTCACGTTCAAACCGAACACGCTGATGCCGCAGTTCTTCCCGAACGGCACGTCGACGCGGCCCGAGCTCGGCGACGGCGACGTCGCGCGCCAGATCGACGCGATGTGGCACTACCTGGCCGAGGGCCGCAACGTGCGCCAGCCGAGCGGCATGCGCCGGCCGCCGATCGAGCTGACCGTCGCGGACGAAGCCGTGGTGCTGCGGCGCAGCGTGCAGCACACCGGCAAGCGCGGCATCAGCGTCGGTTATCCCGGCGGCGTGAACGTCACCTTCGACGCCGAGCGCCTCGGTTTGAACCAGATCTGGTGGGGGCAGTTCGTCGACGCGTCGCCCGTGTGGACCGGGCAGGGCAGCGGTCAGGCGCGCATCCTCGGCCGGCGCCGCGCGGAGCTGCCCAACGGGCCGGCGATCGTCGCGCTGGCCGAACCCGACGCGCCGTGGCCGGAGGTGTCGCGGCGCGAACTCGGCCAGCGCTGGCTCGGCTACGACCTCGATCCGCAGCAGCGGCCGACGTTCCGTTACGAGTGTGCCGGGGTCGAGGTGAGCGACACCCTGCACGAGCAGTTCCTGAGCAGCCTGCCGGGCACGACGCTGCAGCGCACGCTGCGTTGCTCGGGCGAGGGCGACGCGGACCTGCAGCTCCTGGCCGCGCGCGGCGCGCGCATCGAACAGGTCGAGGCTGGCGTGGTCCGCGTCGGCGACTCGTTGTGGCTGCGGCTGCAGCCGGCGACCTGCCGCATCCTCGAGCGCGGAGATACGAAGGAGCTGCGGGTGCCGATCGCGCTGCGCGGGGGCCGCGCCGAGGTGCAGATCGACTACTCCTGGATCGAGGAACGCAAGTGAACCGCCGGCTGATCACGTCGCTCGCCGCGCCCGCGCTGGCCACGTGTCTGCCGGCCCAGGAGCTCGGCGACACCTGGGGCACCGAGCACGCCGAGGCCGCCTACTACCGCGTCGTCGAGCTGCCGCTGCCGCGCGAGCTGTGTCTGGAGGCCGGCAGCTTCTGCGTGCTGCCCGACGGCCGGCTCGCAGTCGGTACGCGCCGCGGCGAGATCCTGCTGATCACGGGCGCGTTCGAGGAGATCCCGGCGCCGACCGTGCAGCGCTTCGCGACGGGCCTCGACGAGGTGCTCGGGCTCGGCTACCGCGACGGCGCGTTCTACGTCACGCAGCAGACCGAGCTGACGCGCATCACCGACCGCGACGGCGACGGCCGCGCCGATCGCTTCGAGAACCTCAGCGACGTCTGGGGCTTCGCCAACTATCACGAGTTCGCGTGGGGCTCGCCGGTGCAGCCCGACGGCAGCGTCACGGTCGTGCTCGGCCTGTCCGAGTCGTACTACTACAAGGCCGACTACCGCGGCTGGGCGTTCCGGATCACGGCCGACGGGCGCTCGATCCCGATCGCGAGCGGCATCCGCAGCGCCGGCGGCGTCGCGCCCAACGAGCACGGTGTGATGTTCTACGCCGAGAGCCAGGGTCCCTGGAACGGCTCGTGCTCGCTCAAGCACCTGCGGCCCGGCGGCTTCATGGGCCACCCGGTGTGCTTTCCCGCCTACGACCTGCCGCTCGGCAAGGAGCTCGGTCCGACGCCCGCGGTGCCCAAAAGCCAGTCGCGGCTCGTCACCGAGTGCGAACGCATCCCCGAGCTCGTGCCGTACGCGGTGGTGTTTCCGTACCGCAAGATGGGCCAGTCGATCACGACGTTCCGCGTCGACGACACCGAGGGGCGCTTCGGACCGTTCGCGGGGCAGCTGTTCCTCGGCGACTACAGCCTGTCGTGCGTGATGCGCGCGACGACGGAGCTCGTGGACGGAGTCTGGCAGGGCGCGTGTTACCCGTTCCGCGAAGGGCTCGGCAACGGCATCCTCGCGTGTGAGTTCTCGCCGAAGGGGTACCTGATCACGGGCGGCACCAACCGCGGCTGGCCCGTGCGCGGCAACCGCAGCTACGTGCTCGAACGGCTCGAGTGGACCGGCGCGACGCCGTTCGAGATCGAACGCATCAGCGCGCGGCCCGACGGTTTCCTGGTGACGTTCACGTTGCCGGTGGATCCTGCGAGCGCGGGCGCACCCGAGCACTACCGCCTGCTCAGCTACACGCACGTGTTCCAGCAGGGCTATGGCAGTCCCGAGGTCGACCGGACCACGCCGCGCGTGACCGCGGCGGCGGTCGCGGCGGACGGGCGCAGCGTGCACCTCGTCGTCGACGGCCTCGTGCCGGGCCACGTGCACGAGTTCGATTTCACGGGCGTCACGGACCGCGGCGGCGCGCCGCTCGTGCACACCAAGGCCTACTACACCCTCAACCGGATCCCGAAGTGATGACCAGGTCCCTCGTCGCCGCGTGCCTGCTGCTCGCCGGCTGTGCGACGCACAACCATCCCGTGCCCGACGACCCGCGCTGGCTCACCTACCCCGGCGGCGACGGCCCCGGCCGCGGCAAGCACATCGTGCTGATCGCCGCCGAGCAGGAGTATCGCAGCGAACAGGCGCTGCCGATGCTCGCGCGCCTGCTGTCGGCGCGGCACGGCTTCGACTGCACCGTGTTGTTCGCGCAGAACGCGCAGGGCCTCGTCGATCCGACGCAGAAGACCCCGCCCGAGGACGGCGGCCACCACGACATCCCGGGCCTCGAGCACCTGCGCTCCGCGGATCTGCTGATCCTGTTCAGCCGCTTCATGACGCTGCCGCCCCAGCAGCTGCAGTGCTTCTTCGACTACCTCGACTCGGGTAAGCCGCTGCTCGCGATCCGCACCGCCAACCACGGCTTCTCGGGGCCGTTCCCGTACGAGGTCGGCGGCAAGAAGGTGCGCTTCGGCGAGGACGTGCTCGGCGGCACGTTCCGCGCGCACCACGGCGGCTGGCACCACGAGGCGACGCGCGGCCTGCTGGTCGACGCGCACAAGGACCACCCGATCCTGCGCGGCGTCGACGACGTGTGGGGGCCCTCGGACGTCTACCGCACCTACCCCGAGGGTCAGTCGCTGCCCGCGGACTGCACCGCGCTGGTGCTCGGCCAGCCGCTCGTCGGCCGCGGCCACGACGATGCGCCGAACACCGACAAGGAGGCGCTGCCGATCGCGTGGACCAAGACCTGGACCGGCAACGGCGGCGCGCCGGCGCGCGTTTTTCACGTCACCATGGGCAGCGCGCGCGACTACCAGAGCGCCGGCGTGCGGCGACTGACCGTCAACGCGGTCTACTGGTGCCTGGGTCTCGAGGACCGGATCGTGCCGGACGCCGACGTCGACCTCGTCGGGCCCTACGAGCCGCTGCCGAGCGGCTTCGACTACGCGAAGCTCGGCGTCGTGCCCAAGCCGCCCGCCGCGTATCGTTGAGTGATGGGCCGGCGGTCAGCCGGTGAACAGCTCGTCGGCGCTGGCGACGTCGAGCACGCGTTCGGTCCACTGCTGCAGTTGCTGCCGGTCGCCGCGATCTAGGCGCTCGGTGGCGGCCGGGGAGAGATCGCCGAAGCGCCTCTGCAGCACCTTGCGCAGGGCGAGCCGCAGGCCTCTGGTCTCACCCTCGACTAGCCCCTTGGCCTGGCCCTCGGCGAGCCCCTTGGCCTGGCCCTTGGCTTCTCCCTTGGCTTCGCCCTCGATCAGGCCTTGGTCGTGCTGTTCGCGCAGCATGCGGTCGAGTGTTCCCATGACTTGGTCCTCAGGTCGGTGCAGGATGGCTTCGAAGGTCGCTTGCAGGTCGCGCGCATCGACCTCGGTGACGCGCAGAACATACCAGCAGATCGCGCGCACGGCCTGGGCGCCGCCTGGCGGGTGGGGGTCGCCGTCGGCGGCGCGCAGCAGGTCGCTCCAGCGGTGCAGGCTGGCCAGGGTTTCGGCCGGACCGGCGCTGCGGAGGTGGGCAAGGCACAAGAGGGTGAGTGTCGCCAGCGCGGTGAGTCCACGTTCTCTGAGCCGGTCTTCGTCGGACGACCGCAGGTCGTCGAGCACGAACGGAACGTCCGGCTGGAGCGCGGCGATCGCGCGTTCGGCTGCCGTCGTCGGTCGCGCCGCCGGTGCCGCTCCAGGTTCGCCGTGGTGCACTACGATCGGCAGGACGCCGACGGGCAGGTCGTCTCCCGGGCCCGGTGGCAGGTCGTGGAGCCGCACGGAGTAGCGCAGCAGCTGCCGGTGGAGATCGGGGTCGAGGTGGCTCTTGTGCTCGAGGAGCAGACACAGCGACCCGCCGCGGACGAGGTCGACGGCGAACAACACGTCCGTGACGCGTTGGCGGAGCGTCTCGTCGTGGACCTTCTCGGTCGCGCCGCGCAGGGTGACCCAGTCGATTGCCCCGACCAAAACCGGCGGCAGGAGGCACCGCAGCAGTTGCTGCGCGTGCCACACGTGCTGGAACACGTAATGGAAGAGGTCGTCGAAAGGCGTCGGCATGGGCCCTCATGTCCAGTGGCGCCCGCGGCGCAGATTCGTGCGTCTCGGGGCCCCAATACCGTCGGGCCGTTTCGCGGGGCCGGCGATTCATCGCTTCGAACCGCACCGGGCGCGCGATACTCGGCGCCCCATGCCCGCCAACCTGCCGCCCAGCATCTTCAACGACGTCGTCGGTCCCGTGATGCGCGGACCGTCGAGCTCGCACAGCGCCGCCTCGGTGCGCATCGGCCGGCTCGCGCGCGATCTGTGCGGCGGTGACCCCGAGCGCGTGCTGGTCGAGTTCGACACCGAAGGCTCGTTGGCGACCACGCACGAGAGCCAGGGTTCGGACATGGGGCTGTTCGGCGGGCTGCTCGGCTGGGCGGCGGATGACGAACGGTTGCCGCAATCGGCCGCGGCGCTGCGCGCGGCGGGCATCGAGCTGTCGATCGAGATCGCGACGCTGCACGACCCGCACCCCAACACCTACCGCCTCACGCTGCACAAGGGCGGGGTGGAGCACCGGCTGGTCGCGCTGTCGACGGGTGGCGGCATGATCGAGGTCGTCGAGATCGATGGCAGCGCGGTGACCCTCTACGGCGATTGCTTCGTCACCGTGCTCGACGTTTCCGGCGACGTCGGCGACGTGGCGGCGCGCCTGGCGGCGACCGCCGCCGAGGTGACGACGTCCGGGCCGCGCATCGTCGTCGAGGCGCAGGCCTTCGTCGACGACATCGTGCTGGCGGCCTTGCCGGCCGTGACCCGCGTGCGGCGCCTCCACCCGGTGATGCCGGTGTTGTCGCGCAAGGGCATGAAGGTGCCGTTCCTGCACGCGGGTGAGATGGTCGAGACCGCCGACCCCCGGACGCGCAAGCTGTCGGACTTCGCGCTCGACTACGAATGCGCGCGCGGCGGCCTCAGCGAAGACGCAGTGCTCGCGCAGATGGCGAAGATCCTCGCGATCGTGCGCGGTGGCGTGAAGCAGGGGCTCACGGGCACCGAATACCAGGACCGCATCCTGCCGCGGCAGAGCCACCGCTTCGCGGCGATGCTCGACCGCGGCGAGCTGCTCGACGGCGGCATCCTCAACCGCGCGATCCTCTACGTCACCGCGCTGATGGAGGTGAAGAGCTCGATGGGGGTGATCGTCGCCGCGCCGACCGCGGGCTCGTGCGCGACGTTCCCGGCGACGTGCCTCGCCGCCGCGGAGGTGTTGGGTTGCGCCGACGACGTGACCCTGCGCGCGATGCTCGCCGCGGGCTTGATCGGCGTGTTCACGGCGACGCGGTCGAGCTTCGCGGCCGAGGTCGGCGGCTGCCAGGCGGAGACCGGCGCGGGCGCGGCGATGGCCGCCGCCGCGTTGGTCGAACTGCAGGGCGGCAACGCCGCACAGGGCCTGTCGGCGGCGAGCCACGCGCTGCAGAACGTGCTCGGCCTCGTCTGCGACCCGATCGCCAACCGTGTCGAGGCGCCGTGCCTGGGCCGCAACATCGCCGGCGCCGCCAACGCCTTCGCCTGCGCCAACATCGCGCTGGCCGGCTACGACCACCTGATCCCGCTCGACGAGGTGCTCGACGCACACCGCCAGATCAGCGAGAACATGGCGCGCGAACTGCGCTGCACGGCGCTCGGCGGTTTGTCGATCTCGCCGACCAGCAAAGCGATCGAGGCGCGGTTGTGCGGCGGCGGGGGCTGCGGCAGCTGCGGGTAGGTGGACCTCGGTTCGAGGCTGGCCTCTCAGTGCAGCGTGAGGTTGCCGCTGATGCCCTGCCGGAAGAACGCGGGCGGCGGCGGGCCGACGATCGCGAGGATCTGCTGGATGGTCATCGGGCCGTACGAGGCAGGCACCCGGCCCTCGATGAACTCGTCCATCACGGGACCGTTGCCGTCGCCGTTGTCCTTCACGGCCACGAAGTAGGTGTCGCCGACCTCCCAGGCGCCCTGCGTGGCGTGCACCGCGGTGACGGGACCCGCCGCGAACAGCGTGTCGCCGAGGAACACGTAGGAGGTCAGTTCGAAGCGGAACCAGGAGTTGATGTCCTGCTTGGTGCTCCGGCCGCCGCCGACGAGCGAGCCGTCCGGCAGTTCGACCAGGTGGATGGTCAGGTCGATGATCGACGGGGACTGGGCGGCCGGCGTCGGTCCGCCCTTCAGGTGCCCGCTGACGATCGGGGTGGCCTGGGCACGGCCCGGCGCGGCGGCGGCGAGGGTGAACGCGGCGACGAGGGCTGCGCGAACTGCGTGCTTGCGGCTGAGTTGCAGGGAATCGGCGATCGTTGTTGGGCGTCCGGTGGGACGCGGGTCGGGTCGGAGAGGAGGCGGCCGGTCGCGTTCGCGGGGCCGAGTCGGTCGAGTTCCGCGCGGTCGCAGACCCGAACCGGACCTGTGCTCCATTCCCCAGGAGTCCGCAAAAACCGACACGGATTCCCGCGAATCGCAGGTTCCCGGCCTGCGGACCGTGGACCGGAGCTTCAGCGCCCGCCGGTCGGCACGACGACGCGGCCGACATCGGTGCGCAGGCCGGCGCCGAGTTCGTGCTGGCCCAACTCGACGATCCTGGCCCCGTTGCGCCAGATCTCGACCGTGTAGCCGCCCGGCTGCACCGGCCCGGCGGCGAACGTGCCGTCCTTCCGGGGCCGGAACGTCTGTCGCAGCTCGTCGTCGGCGCCGATCGGCAACAGCGACACCTGGAAGTGCAGCGGGTTTGCACCCGCCGGCAGGATCAGGCTGCCGCAGACCGCGCCGCCGTCGGCCGCCGCGAGCGTGCGCAGCTGCAACTCGTCGCCGTCGAGCGGGACGTTCTGGGCGTGTGTGGCCAGCCACCTGGTGTCGTCGCCCCGGGAGCGGGCCATCACCGTGCACGTGTCGGCGTCGAGTCCGCCGAGCACGAACGACCCGTCCGCGTCGGTGTTCGTCAGGGCGGGCGGCCCGCCGGGTGTCGTCCACGCGCTCACGTTCCAACCGCCGATGCCGTGGCCCTCGGCGTCGAGCAGCCGGCCGCGCAACGCGTGGCCCTGGGGCAGGACGAAGTCGCAGCTCAGGGACTCGCCGGCGCGCACCTCCACGACCCTGGTGACCGCGACGTGGTCGTGCGCCTGGGCCTGCACGCGCAGGGTTCCGGACGGCAGGCCGTCGAGTTGGTAGCGGCCGTCGCGGGTCCAGGTGAGGCGCTGCGTCGCCTGGCGGATCGCTGCCAACGACTCCAGGTTCGCTTCGCCCGCGAGAGGCAGCGAGACCTCCACGCGGATCAGCACCACGACGTCGCCGCCGCCCGAAGACCGCACCGTGCCTTGCAGGGTGCCACCGCGATCGAGCTGCACGATTCGATCCTGTTCCTGGCCGGCGACCACCACGAACGGTTCACACCGGGGCGCGTGATCGGGCGCGCTGGCGAACAGCAGGTGCGGGCCGGGGCGCAGTTCGTCGCAGGCGAAGGCGCCGGCTGCGTCGGTGACCACGACGACGGGCACCGCGCGCCGGTCGCGCGGTTCGGTGGCCAGGATCGTCACCTTGGCCGCGATGGCGGGCGCGCCGGTGGCCGTGCGCACCGTGCCGCGAACGCGCTCGCCGGGGCCGTCGAGCACCAGGCGCAGCCGGGGGGTGTCGGGGCGCAGCGGCTCGAGCGCGCTGGCGGCGTGGCCCGGGGCGCGGGCCCAACACCACCCCCCGCGATCGGTGCGGGCGCGGAAGACGCCGCCTTCGTCGGCCGTGGCGACGAACCGCGGCACCGGGTCTTCGTCGGCGTCGCCCTGCACGAACACCGTCGCGCCGGCGACGCCGCGGCCGCTCGCGTCGACGACGTGGCCCTGGACGTGGATCGCCGGCGCGACCTCGATCGACAGCCGGGTCTGTGTGCTGCTGACGACTTCGAAGGACCGGCTCGGCCCCATCCACTGCACCTCGTACCGACCAGGTGTCAGCTCGGGAATGCGCAGCACGCCTCGATCGTCGGCGTAGACGCGATGCAGCCGGCCGGGAGCGTCCAGCTCGGAGCGCCACCACAGCTGCAGCGACGGCGCCGGCAGCTCCGTGCCGCGCCAGAAGAACCGGAGCTCGGCCGATCCGGGTTCGAGTTGGCCTTCACCCGCGACGGTCTGCGCCGGCTCGCTTCGCTCCGGCGTCGTTTCGACCGCCTGGTTCGATGCGGCGCCGACCAGCGACCCGGTCTCGATCGACGCGCCCGAGCGGACCTCGACGGGTGGTTCGTTCGCCGGTGGCCAGAGCGCGTAGGAGAGCCACAAGAGCGCGAGTGCGGCCGCGATCGCGGCGTGCTTGGTCTTCATGACGCTGCCCCACGAGAGCGAGGACCACAAGGGAACGACGAAGGCGCGCCGCCGTGGCGCCGGTGCCAGCTGGTTGCGTAGCGTCGCCAGCGCGCGGCGCTGCCGGGTGCGCACCGTCTCCGCGGGGACGCCCATCGCCGCCGCGGTGGCCTGCACGGAAAGGCCCTCGAGGAACCGCATCAGCACGGTGTCGCGCTGCGCCTCGGGCAGCGCCAACACGGCGGCGACGGCGCGCTGCTGCAGCTCGGCGGTCGCGACCAGTTCGGCTGGCGAAGGTGCGGGCTCCGGCGCGGGCAGCTCCTCGGCGCGGCGGCGCTCGGCCGTTCGGCGGCGCCGGAGCGTGACGGCCAGGTTGTGCGCGACGGTCGCCAGCCACGAGCGGCCCACGGTCACCGGCTGCCGCAGCGCCGCGAGCGCGACGTCCTGGCGCAGATCGGCGGCCAGATCGTCGCCGACGAGGCGGCGCGTCAGGTTGGTCAGCCACCGCGAGTCGGCGAGCAGGCGTTCGGCGGTCTCGGGTTCTGGCATGGGCGTGGGGTGAGTCGCCGCAGCGGGCGATGCGGGTTCAGGATTGTGGCGGCACGACGCGTCCGCTGCGATTCCCCGCCGCCGAGCCCACTCCGTCCGGTCGCCTCTTGCCTTGGGGCGGCTGCCGGCGACGCTACGGCGGTGAGGATGAAACCAGCCGAAGAGATCGCTGCCTTCAAGGCGCTGCAGGCGCGGCTCCTGCCCATCTGGGCCGAAGTGCACGAGCAGCCGCGGGAGCCGCACTCGTGCCTGATCATCCCGTCACTGAGCTTCGACCAGGAGGAACTGTCCAAGGTCGCCGGCGTGCCGTTCTACGAGGAGCGGCTGATGTTCATGCTGATGCGGCTGCGGCGGCCGGGCGCGCGCGTGATGTACGTCACCAGCCAACCCGTCGAAGAAGACGTCGTCGACTACTACCTGCAGATGCTCGTCGGCGTGCCGCCGATGCACGCGAAGCGCCGCCTGACGATGCTGTGCGTGCAGGACGCGAGCCCGCGCGCGCTCAGCGAGAAGATCCTCGAGCGACCGCGTGTCATCGATCGGATCCGGCACTGGATCGGCGATCCCAACCGGGCCTACATGACGTGCTTCACGACGTCGCCGCTCGAACGATCGCTCGCGGTACAGTTCGGCATCCCGCTCAACGGCGCCGACCCCGACCTGCTCGACCTGGGTAGCAAGTCCGGTTCGCGCGAGGCGTTCCGCAAGGCCGGCATCGAGTTGCCGGCCGGCACCGAGAACCTGCAGACCGTCGCCGAGGCGGTCGGCGCGCTCGACGCGCTCAAGACCGAGAAGCCCGCGCTGCGGCGCGCGGTGGTCAAGCTCAACGCGGGCTTCTCGGGCGAGGGCAACGCCCTGTTCCGCTACCCCGACCCGATGCCGCAGGGACGCGAGTTGCGCCACGCCGCGATCCGCGGCGCGTTCGACACGCTGAAGTTCACCGCGCCCGACCACAGCAAGGAGGGCTTCTTCGAGAAGTTCGAGGAGATGGGCGGGGTCGTCGAGGAGTTCCTCGAGGCCGACGAGGTGCACTCGCCGAGCGTGCAGCTGCGCATCACGCCGGCTGGCGAGCTGCGCATCATTTCGACGCACGACCAGGTGCTGGGCGGTGACTCGGGGCAGGCCTACCTGGGCTGCCGGTTCCCGGCCCGCCTCGAATACCGCGCGATGATCACCGAGCGCGCGCACT
This sequence comes from Planctomycetota bacterium, assembly GCA_020638655.1. Lineage (GTDB taxonomy): Bacteria > Planctomycetota > UBA1135 > UBA1135 > UBA2386 > JACKIC01. The sequence continues at coordinate 101,759 of JACKIC010000009.1, read as the reverse complement.
TCGTCGGCGAGGTGCTGCGCGAGCGCGGCGTCACCGGGCGGTTCGCGATCGACTTCCTCGTCTATCGCGACCGCGGCAGCGAATGGCACTGCGCGGCCATCGAGATCAACCTGCGTATGGGCGGCACCACGTTCCCGTACATGGCGCTCGACTTCCTCACGGGGGGCTCGATCAACGGCGTCGGCGACTACCGTTCGCGCAGCGGCATCGTGAAGTACTACTTCGCGACCGACGCGCTGGTGTCGCCGGCCTATCGCGGGCTGCTGCCGCAGGACTTCCTCGAGATCGTGATCCACCACGGGCTGCACTGGAGTCCGCTGACCGAGACCGGCGTGCTGTTCCACATGATCGGCGCGCTGTCGCAGTACGGGAAGCTCGGCGTGATCTGCATCGGCAACACCGCCGCCGAGGCCGACGCGCTCTACCAGCAGACGCGCGACGTGCTCGACATGGAGACCGACGCGGCGCGCACCGACCGCGGCCAGCTGCTGTCGATGTTCGACGACTTCCCGCACCTGATGGACTGAGCGACATGCGCCACGCCCTCCCTGCAGCGACGTTCACCCTGCTCGCCGCTGCAGCCAACGCGCAGGAGCAGGCTTCCGGGTCGGTCGCGCCCGACCCCGACAAGCTGGCGAGCGTCGCGCCGCTCGCGCCCGAGGACGCGATGGCCGCGATCGAGCTGCCGCCGGGGTATCACCTCGAACTGGTCGCGTGCGAGCCGATGATCCGCGAGCCCGCGGCGCTGGCGTGGGACGGCAACGGCCGCATGTACGTCGCCGAGCTGCGCACCTACATGCAGGACATCGACGGCACCGGCGAGCTCGAGCCGACCAGCCGCGTCAGCCTGCTCGACGACACCGACGGCGACGGGCGCATGGACAGGCACACGGTGTTCGTCGACGGGCTGGTGCTGCCGCGCATGATCCTGACGCTACAGGACAGCATCGTGGTGCGCGAGACCGGCACGCTCGACCTGTTCGAGTACCGCGACACCGACGGCGACGGCGTCGCCGACGAGAAGAAGCTCGTGTTCGCCGGCGGCCCGCGCGGCGGCAACCTCGAGCACCAGCCGAGCGGGCTGGACTGGAACGTCGACAACCTGCTCTACGTGACCTACACGGACCGGCGCTATCGCTACCGCGACGGCAAGATCAGCGCGTTGCCGTTGCCCGCGGGTGACGGCCAGTGGGGCATGACCCACGACGACTGGGGACAGTGTTTCTACTCGCGCGCCGGCGGCGAGGTGGTCGCGGCGAACTTCCAGCAGAACATGCAGTACGGCAGGCTCGACCTGCCGGGGCAGCTGGCTGCGGGCTTCGACGAGTGCTGGCCGATCGACGCGATCCCGGACGTGCAGGGTGGGCCGGCGCGCATTCGCGCCGACAACACGCTCAACCACTTCACGGGCTGCTGTGGTCAGGTGGTCTATCGCGGCGACCGGCTGCCCCCCGAACTGTACGGCAACCTGTTCGTACCCGAGCCCGTCGGTCGCCTCGTGCGCCGCGCGACCGTCGGCGACGACCGCGGCAAGCGCGTGCTCACCAACGCGCACCCGGGCGCCGAGTTCTTGCGCACCAAGGACGCGAACTTCCGGCCCGTGAACATGTACACGGCGCCCGACGGCACGCTCTACATCGTCGACATGTACCGCGGCATCATCCAGGAGGGCAACTGGGTGCAGAAGGGCAGCTACCTGCGCGGCGTCGTGCAGCAGTACGGACTCGACCGCAACATCGGCCGCGGCCGCATCTATCGCCTCGTGCACGACGGCTACACGCGCGGGCCGCGGCCGCGCATGCTCGACGAGAGCGCGGCCGAGCTGGTCGCGCACCTCGGCCACCCGAACGGCTGGTGGCGCGACACCGCGCAGAAGCTGATCGTGCTGCGCGGCGACCGCAGCGTCGTGCCTGCCCTGCGGTCGATGATGAACGCGGATGCGCGGCCGTTCGCGCGACTGCACGCGATGTGGACGCTGCACGGCCTCGAGTTGCTGACCGGGGACGACGTGATCGCGAGGCTCGCCGACGAGGACCCGCGCATGCGGGCCGCCGCGATCCGCGCCGGCGAGCAGTTCCTCGCCGAGCCGGTGCGCGGCGACGTGGTCGCGGCGGTGTTCGCGCGCGCGAGCGACGACGACGTGGGCGTGGTCCTGCAGGTGCTGCGCACGGCGCTCTACACCAAGGTCGCGGGCCACGAAGCCGTGGTCGAAGCGATCGTCGCCGCGCACCCGGGCAACGATGCGGTCGCGCTCACGGCCAAGACCTACTTCGACCGCCTCGAGGCCGAGCGCGCCGAAGCCGAGCGCCGCGCCGCGATCGCCAAGGCCAACGCCGAACTGGCCGCCGCCGTCGAGCGCGGCGCGCGCATCTACCAGTCGCTGTGCTTCTCGTGCCACGGCACCAAGGGTGAAGGCATGCCCGTGCCCGGAGTGGAGAGCATGCGGCTGGCGCCGACGCTGGTGGGTTCGCCGCGCGTGCTGGGGGCGCCGGCGCGTGTCGGCCGCATCGTGCTGCAGGGCCTGATGGGCTCCGTCGACGGCAAGACCTACCCCGGCGTGATGGCGCCGATGGCGGCCAACGACGACGCCTGGATCGCCGACGTGCTCACGTTCGTTCGCAACAGCTGGGGCAATACCGCGCCGCTCGTGACCGCCGCGCAGATCGCTGCCGTGCGCGCCGAGGCCTCCGGCCGCTCCGGGCCGTGGACCCTCGAGGAACTGCGCGCGTTCGACCCGCCGCTGCTCGCGCGCCGCGAATGGAAGCTCACGGCGAGCCACGGCGCCGGCGACCTGCACCACGCGGTGGACGGCGACGCGGGCACGCGCTGGACGACGGGCACCCCGCAGCAGCCCGGCATGTGGCTCTGCCTCGAGCTGCCCGAGGCCGCCGAGGTCACGGCGATCGAACTCGACACCGAGCAGTCGGGCGGTGACTTCCCCGAGCACTACGAGGTCTATGCGTCAGCGGACGGTGTCGCGTGGGGCGCCCCGATCGCGACCGGCGAGGGCAAGAAGAAGGACCCGCTGCTCCGCGTGCCGGCGACCACGACGCGGTTCCTGAAGGTTGTACAGACCGGCAAGAAGGACGGCCTGTGGTGGTCGATCCACGAACTGCGTCTCTACGGCGAAGGCAACCCGGCGCCGAAGTGAGCGCACCTCACCGCGCCCGGAACAGGCTCTGCGGCGCCGGCGCCTCGCCGCGCAGGATCGCGGCCACGTTGGTCGCGGTGTCGACGCACATCGCGCGGTAGGTGAGCGCGGTCAGCGACGCGGTGTGCGGCGTCAGCAGCGCGCGCGGTGACGTCAGCAGCGGGTCGTCCGCGGCGGGTGGCTCGACCTCGAGCACGTCGGCGGCGAACCCGCCGAGGTGGCCGCTGGCGAGCGCGTCGCGCAAAGCCTGCCCGTCGATGAGCGCGCCGCGCGCGGTGTTGATCAGGAACGCGCCGGGCTTCATCGACGCGAGCTGCTCGGCGCCGAGCAGGTTCTTCGTCTGGGGCGTCAGCGGCAGGTGCAGCGTGATCACGTCGGCGGTGCTCAGGACCTCGGCGAGCGGCGCGGCGCGGTAGGGTGCGGGCACCGTCCGGCCGCCATGGGTGGCGACGAGCACGTTCATACCGAACACCTCGGCGAGCTGCGCGACGCGTTTGCCGACGTTACCGAAGCCGAGGATGCCCAGGCACAGACCGCGGATCTCGTTGCCCTGGTAGCGGCCGCGGTCCTCCCAGCGCCCTTCGGCGACGGCGACCGCCTGCGGCGTGATGCCGCGCACGAGGTCGAGCATCAGCGCCAGCGTGTGTTCGGCGACGGTGAGCGTGTTGCCGCCGGGCGCGAACACGACCGGCACGCCGCGCGCCGCGGCGGCGGCGGTGTCGAGGTTGTCGAGGCCGACGCCGGCGCGCGCGATCACCTGCAGGTTCGGGCAGCGCTGCAGCAGTTCGGCGGTGATGCGGCCGCGGCCGCGGGTCAGGATCGCGCGCACGGCGGCGAAGTCGCACGACGGCGCGTTGGGGTCGGCGGCGCGCACCAGCTCGTCGACGTCGGCGAGCAGGGCCTCGGCGTCGGGGTGCAGCGACTCGAGCAGCAGGATGCTCATGGGCTCTCGTGCGCGCCGACGTCGGCGCCCGGCGCCATGCGGTACATGCCCGGCTTGGGCTCGACGAGCTCGTCCTCGAACAGCGCGGGGTCGATCGCTGCGTCCTTGTTGCTGCCGATCTCGACCAGGTTGCCGGCGGGGTCGCGCAGGAACATCTGCATCGCGCCGCTGGGCAGGCGGCGCACGCGGCCCCACGGCCGCAGGTCGATTGCGTTCGCGGCCTTGGCGCGCGCGAACACGGCCGGGAAGTCGGGCGCGATCAGGCAGAAGTGGCCGCGGAACTGGTGCACGTCCGCGATCTCGTTCATGTGGATCTGCGCGTTCGGCCCGAGCTTGAAGAACTGCGAGCGGAAGCCCTGGTCCGGCGTGTGGTCGAGCGGCAGCCCGATCACGTCGCGGTAGAAGGCGACGGCGGCGTCGAGGTCGTCGACGTTGACGTTGACGTGGTGCAGCAGGAAGTCGTTCACGGTCGTCTCAGCAGGATTTGGTGTGGCGGCGAACGAAGTCGGGGTCGGGCGCGACGCCGAACCCCGGCCCCTGCGGCGGCAGCAGGTGGCCGTCGTGCAGCGTCATGTCGATCGGCGCCATCTCGCGCAGCAGCGGCGCGCCGCCCATCGGCACTTCGACGAACGTGCCCGCCGGGCTCGCGAACGCGAGCGTGCGCCCGGCCTGGAACGTGATCGCCGAACCCCAGCAGTGCGGCGCCAGCTCGAGGCGGTGGCTGTAGGCGAGCGCGGCGATGCGCAGGCCCTCGCTGAGGCCGCCGGCGATCGCGAGGTCGGGCTGCAGCACGTCGAGCGCGCGGCGGTCGAGCAGCTCGGCGAAGTCGAACGCGGTGAACTCGCTCTCGCCCGCGGCGATCGGCAGCGGGCTCGCGGCGCGCACCTCGGCGAGGCCGGCGCGGTCGTCGCTCGCGACCGGTTCTTCGACGAAGCGCAGCGCCAGTTCGGCAGCGCCCGTGCAGAAGCGTTTGCCCTCGGCGACGTTCAGCGTGCCGTGCGCGTCGCACATCAGGTCGACGGTCGGGCCCAGCGCGGCGCGCGCGGCACGCACGCGATCGAGGCTCGCGGCGACGCTGCCATCCATCGCGCCGATGCGCATCTTGACGGCGGCGAAGCCTTGCTCGGTGTAGCGCCCCAGCTCCTCGGCCAGCTTGTCGGCGGGGGCCCAGCCGCCGCTCGCGTAGGCCTTGACGCGATCGCGGCACGGACCGCCGAGCAGCTCGAGCACCGAGCAGTTCTTCGCCTTGGCGGCGAGGTCCCACAGCGCGAGGTCGACGCCGCTCATCGCGGCGACGTGGATGCCGCGGCGGCCGAGCACAGGCATCGCGCGGCCCGAACGTTCGGCGTGGCCGGCGCGGCTGCCGTTGTACATGCGGCCCCACAGACGGCCGACGTCGCGCGGATCCGCGCCGAGCAGCAGCGGCGCGAGCTCGTGCTTCACGATCGCGACCAGTGCCGCGCCGTCGCCGGCGCTGCCGACCGCGGGTTTGGCCTCGCCGTAGCCGACGAGGCCGTCCTCGGTGGTGATCGTCACCAGCACCGCGTCGAACGCGGCGATGCGGCCGAAGTCGGAGACGTGCTGCCGCGCCGCGTCGAGCGGGACGTGCAGCCAGACGGCGTCGACGGAGCGGATCTTCACGCGGGTTCCTGTTGGCGCCGCATCAGCGCGGTCAGCGGATCAGCGGCAGCAGGGTCTTCGACGCCGTCTCGTAGAGCATCGTGTAGTACTCCTCGCTGAGCAGGCTGCTGCCGTGGTCCTGGATGAACTTGAGCTGCTCGGGCGAGATGTCGACGGGGTTCTTCTCGACCTGGTTGGGCCACGGGCACACGGGCGTGCGGTCGATCGGCGCCACGGCCTCCATGGTCAGCGCGCCGTCGTAGCCGACCTCACGAAGCGTCGCGACCAGCTTGCTCCAGTCGACCTTGCCCATGCCGGGCGCGAGCCGATTGTTCTCGGCGACGTGCACGTCGACGAGGCGCTTGCCGACCTTCTTGATCGCGTCGTGCATGTTGACCTCCTCGATGTTCATGTGGAACACGTCGAGGCAGACGCCGCAGTCGGGACCGACCTCCTCGGCGAGGCGCAGCGCCTGGTCGGCGCGGTTGAGGAAGTAGGTCTCGAAGCGGTTGAGCGGTTCGAGCGCCATGCGCACGCCGGCCTTCTGTGCGTGTGCGTAGACCTCCTTGAGGCCCTCGACGACCCACTTCCACTCGTTCTCGGGCGTGCTGTCGGGCACGACCTTGCCGACCGTCGCGGGCACGATCGTGCACTCGTGGCCGTCGAGCTCCTGGACCATCGTGATCACCGACTTGACGTAGTCGACGGACTTGGCGCGCTGGGCTTCGTCGGCCGCGGCGAGGTTGCGTTCGCCGAGCGTCAGCGTCACCGCGCCCCAGCAGCGGATGCCGAACTGCTTGAGCAGCGGGCGGCTGGCCTTGGTCTCGTACTGGCGCGGTTCGCCGCTGATCTCGATGCTTTCGAAGCCGAGGCGCTTGATGCGTTGCAGCGTGACCTCGAGAGGTTCGGCGCGCATCCAATTGTGGGTCGAGAGATGCATGGGTTTCCTGGGGGTCGGGGCGCGCGACGCTGCGCGCAGCGGGAACGCTAGCCGCCCGGGCCGCGGGCCGCACCCGGCAAGGTGGGTTCGTGGGCGTGGGAAGCGCCCCCGCTGGCTATCGTGCGGCGCGCCATGCTGTCCACTGCCGCCCTCCTGCTGGCCACGTTGCTCTCCGCGCGGCAGGCGCCCCAGGACCCCGAGCAGACGCCGGCCGGCCGCACACACTTCCTCGGCCGCGAGATCGCGCAGACGATGCACTGGACCGGTGCGCCGTGGCTGTTGCGGCAGACGCGCGAGCAGGAGGAGAACGGCGAGCTGCTGCGCCGGTGGCTCGACGTGCGCCCGGGGCAGGGGGGCTGCGATCTGGGCTGCGGCAACGGCTACCACACGCTGCCGCTCGCCGAGGCGGTGGGCGAAGGCGGCGTCGTCTACGCCGTCGACCTGCAGCCGCAGATGCTGGCGCTGCTGCGCCAGCGCGGCGCCGCCCGCGAACTCACCAACCTGCGCTTCGTCGAGGCCACGGTGTCCGACCCCAGGTTGCCGCCGGCGTCGTGCGACCTGGTGCTGATGGTCGACGTCTACCACGAGCTGTCGCACCCGGTGTCGGTGATGACGGCGGTGCGCCGCGCGCTGCGGCCCGGCGGCCGCGTCGTGCTGGTCGAGTTCCGCGCCGAGGACGAAGAGGTGCCGATCAAACCCGAGCACAAGATGACCAAGGCGCAGGTCGTGCTCGAGATGGCGACGCACGGGTTCGACCTCGCCGACGAGTTCGACGGCTTGCCGTGGCAAAACGCGATGGCGTTCACGGCGGCCGCCGAGACAGGCGCGCGCCACGTGCCGCGGCAGGTGCTGCGCGGCTTCCTGCGCGCGTGCGCCGGCGGCGACGAGCGCGTGCTGCAGCCGTTCCTGGCCGCCGGGGTGAAGGCCGAGGAGCTGCCGCTGCTGGCGCCGGACCTGCGCGCCGAACTTCGCGCCGGACCGTCGGGCGGCCTGCTGGCGGCGCTGCGAGGCGCCGATGGCGGGCCCGTGGCGCACGGTCGCGACGAGGTGGAGCTCACCGCCGACGCCGCGGGGCGCTGGCGCGTCGCCGCGGTGCGTGCGGCCAGCGCCTGGCGGCCGTTCGTGGCGATGCAGACGGCGCTCGGCGGCGGCGCGGTCGCGGCGCGCGTGGCGCTCGCGCACGAGCTCGGCTTCGCGGGGGTCGCGTGGCACCTCGAGGGGCTCGACGAGGCGCGCCGCGCCTGCGAAGAACTCGGCGGCGACCTCGCATCGGCCTACGTGGTGCTCGACGTCGCGGACGCCGACGCGGCGCGACTGGAGCCCGTGCGCGCGGCCATGCGCAGCCTGTCGGGCGGCCCGGGCATGGTCTGGCTGGCGCTGCAGAACGGCCGCGCCGCGCCGCGTGCTTCGGCCGGCGACGAAGCCGCCGTGGCCGCGTTGCGCACGCTGCTCGCCTTCGCCGATGCTGCCGGCGTCGAGGTCGCGCTGTACCCGCACCACGGTTTCTGGCTCGAGACGACCGAGGACGCGCTGCGCCTCGTCGAACGCATCGACCACGCGCGATTGGGCGTGTGCTTCAACCTGTGCCACTTCCTGCGCGCCGGTGTCGCGACCGACCCGGCGCCGCTGCTCGCGCGTTGCGGCGCGCGGCTGTTCGCGGTGACCGTCAACGGCGCCGATCTCGCCGGTGAGGATTGGGCGACGCTGATCCGGCCGCTCGGCGAAGGGGACTTCGACCTGCGCGGGTTCCGCACGACGCTCGACCGGCTCGGTTTCGCCGGCCCGATCGGCCTGCAGGGATACGGCATCACCGCGCCGCCGCGCGAGCACCTGACGGCGTCGATGGCGGCGTGGCGCGCGGCCGCGCCGCAGCGGCGCTGAGCCCTACTTGCCGGCCTTCGCCGGGGGCCGGTCGCGCGTCGCCAGCTCGATGCAGGCGTCGGTCTGCCGCTGCCAGGCGGTCGCCAACTCCTTGACCTTGTCGGGCATCTTCGCGGCGAGATCCGCGGTCTCCGAACGGTCGGAGGTGAGGTCGTAGAGCTCCCAGGCGCTGTTCTCGCCGGCGGCGACGATCTTCCAGTCGCCGCGCCGGAACGCGCGGTTGCCTTCGTGTTGCCACCACAGGTCGGTGCGCGGCAGCGGCGCGTCGGTCGCGAACGTCGGCAGCAGGCTGGTGCCGTGTCCGGCCGGCGCGGCGGGGTCGCGGTCGACCTCGGCGAGCGCGAGGATCGTCGGCAGCAGGTCGACGACGTGCGCCGGCGCGTGGCGCAGCTCGCCGCGCGCGGCGATGCCGGCCGGCCAGCGCAGCAGGAACGGCGTGGCGATGCCGCCTTCGTGCGTCCAGGTCTTGTGGCGTCGGAACGGCGTGTTGGCGAGGCTCGACCAGCCGGGGCCCAGGCTCAGGAAGGTCTTGGCGCTGCCGGCGGGTGCGGTCGGGTCGTGGCCGTCGCCGCGCACCATCATCTCGGCGCTGGCGCCGTTGTCGGACAGGAACATCACCACCGTGTTCGCCGTCGCCTGCATCGCGTCGAGCTGCGCGAGCAGTCGGCCGACCTCCTGGTCGAGGCGGTCGACCATCGCCGCGTGCACCGCCATTTTCGCCGCCTGGAACTCGCGCCGCTGTTCGCCGAGGTCGCGCCACGGCAGCGGGCGGTTGATCTCGAGCGCGCCGAGCGACAGTAGCGCCGCGGGGAAGTCGTACGGCGGCCCGACCTCGCGCTCGATCGGCGCCAGCGCGCTGCCGCCGAGGCCGAGCGCCTGCATGCGCGACCAGCGCTGTTCGCGCAGCATGTCCCAGCCGCGGCGGTAGACGCCGGCGTAGCGGGCGATGTCCGACGCCGGCGCCTGCAGCGGGAAGTGCGGCGCGGTGAAGGCGACGAACGCGAAGAACGGCTGGCCTGCGCGCGTGGCCGCGTGTTCGCGCAGCTGCGCGATGGCGTGGTCGACGATCGCGGTGCTCGAGTAGTAGCCGCTGCCTTCGGGCACGGCCGGTAGGCGCTTGCCGTCCTCACGATGTTGCCGGGGCGCGAAGTGGCGGTCGTGGTCGTCGAGGCTGTAGGAGTGGTCGAAGCCGTTGGCGAGCGGTTGACCATCGAGGTGCCACTTGCCGGAGTGGTAGTTGCGGTAGCCGCGCGCGCGCAGCAGCTCCGGCAGCAGCCTGGCCCACGGCGGTCGCGTGCCCGGGGTGCCGCTGGCGACACCGGGCACGCGGTCGCGGCGCACCGCCTGCGCGTAGTAACCCGTCATGATCGCGGCGCGCGACGGCCAGCAGCGCCCCGTGTCGTAGAACTGGGTGTAGCGCAGGCCGGCCGCGGCGAGCCCGTCGAGGTGGGGCGTGTGGATCTCGCCGCCCTGACAGCCGAGGTCGGAGTAGCCGAGGTCGTCGGCGAGGATCAGGACGACGTTGGGCGGCGCGCTCTTCGCGAGGGCCGGCGCCTCGGCGGTGTCCTGCGCGACGCCGTCCGCGGCCGCGCCCAGCAGCAACCAGAGCAGGAGCGCGCGCGGCATCGGCATCGTCGGCATGGTCATCAGAGGCTACGGCAACGGCAGCACGCGGCGGTGGGCTTGTTGCCCGCGGCGCGTCAGCGCGAGCGCGTGCTTGCCGTCGGGGTGCAGCCAGCAGCGGCCGACCTCGTCCCACGGGCCGTCCTTGCGGTCCTTGGCGACGACCCACCAGCCCTGCGCATCGCGACCGACGAACACCGCGCCGCCGCCGTTCGGCAGCAGCCGCAGGTCGCGCACCGCGTCGTAGCCGGAGAGTGGCGCGCCGTCGATCGACCACGACCCGGCCGCGCCCGCGGCCGTGCGCATCGCCATCGCGCTGCCGTCCGGGGCGAGCACCAGCTGGGAGATCGACGCGAACGGCCCGGTGCGGCCATCGGGGCGGACCAAGAAGCACGCGTCGCCCTCCTGCACCGCGCACGCCCACGTGCTGCCGTCGGCCGCGATCGCGATCGCCACGATCCTGGCGTGCTGCAGCGCGCTGTTGCCGTCGACGATCAGGTGATCGAGTTCGCCCTCGCGGCCGACCGCGAGGTAGTGCTTGCCGTCGTCGGACTGTTCGAGCCAGCGGTAGCTGTCGAGCGGCGGCGTGAGCCGGTCGTCGATCAGCATGCGCGTCTTGCCGCCGGAGATCAGGTGCACGTGCAGGAGGTCGCGCTCGGCGTCGAAGTAGGGGTGCGCGTAGTCCTCGGCGATCGCGATCACGTTGGGGCCGTCGTGGATCTCGATGCGGCCTTCGTTCTCGACGATCGCGCGCACGCGCTTGCCGTCGCGCCCGGGCCAGACCGGCCAGTGGATGCGGCCGCCGAGCAGCAGCGGCCGGCCGTGCATCGGGTCGGTGGTCGCCGCGATCATCGAGCGGCTGGCCCAGAACCCCGGTTCGACGTAGACGAAGCAGCTGCCGTCGGTCGACAGGGACGGGGCGAGGTCTTCGCGCCACAGCTCGCCGGACCAGACGCTGCTCGCCGTGGTGATCGTCTGCACGCCGTGCCGCTTGCCGAGCAGCACGATGCCGCGTTCGGGCTGCAGCGAGACGTCGTCGAGCCGGTCGAACGGCGCCAGCGTGTGGCCCGCGAAGCCGACCGTCGCGCCCGAAGCCGTGTAGACCACGCGGCCGGGCAGCCGGCACTTGCTGCCCGCCACCTTGGTCACCGCCGCCGCGTCCGGTTCGGCGGGCACCGGCGGCAGCAGGTTCAAGAACGCGTCGACGTCGTCGAGGTCGCGGCCCTCGGGCAGGTCGACGGCGCCGTCCTGCAGGAGCGCCGCGTCGCCGGCGGCCAGCTGCGCGTTGACCGCCAGCTGCATGGCGACGAACTGCTGCTGTTCGTCGTCGTTCCAGGCGGTGCTCGTCACGCAGGCGGGCGCAACGAGCAGGGACAGGAGCAAGAGGGATGGCGTGCGCATGGGCATCTCGGCCCTGCAACGTAGCCCGCGGCACCGCCCGTTCCAGCGCGGGCCGTGTGCGTGCGTGCAGGTAAAGCAACACCCGATCTGCCGCGCCGCGGCAGATCAGGTGTTGTTATACCAATGTACCGTACGCACGCTTGGCGGCGATGAACGTGGTGGTGGCAGAGAAGCCCTCGGTGGCGCGCGACCTGGCGAAGGTGCTGGGCGCGAGCCAGCGGCGCGACGGGTACCTCGAGGGCAACGGCTGGCAGATCACGTGGGCGCTCGGCCACCTGGCGACGCTCAAGGCGCCCGACGAATACGACCCGGCGCTCAAGCGCTGGTCGCTGGCGCGGCTGCCGTTCGTGCCCGAGCGCTTCGAGCTCAAGCCGACCGGCGAGGGCGACCGCAAGCGGCAGCTCGACATCGTCGCGGGTCTGTGCCGGCAGGCCGACGAACTGGTCTGCGCGACCGACGCGGGCCGCGAGGGTGAGCTGATCTTCCGCTACATCCTCGAATACGCGGGCTGCCCCGAACGGCCGCACACGCGGCTGTGGCTCAGCTCGCTGACCGAGCAGGCGATCACCGCGGGCATGGCGGCGCGCAAGCCCGGCGCGCACTACGAGAACCTGCACGCCGCCGCGCGCTGCCGCAGCGAAGCGGACTGGATCGTCGGCCTCAACGCGACCCGCGCCTACACGGTGCGCTACGGCGACGGCAGCGTGTTGTGGAGCCTCGGCCGCGTGCAGACCCCGGTGCTGGCGCTGATCGCGCAGCGCGACGACGAGATCCGCGTGTTCGACGCGCGGCCGTTCTGGGAACTGCGCACGAAGTACCGCGGCGCGCGGTTCACGTTCACGGGCGAACGCTTCCGCGAGCGGCCGCCGGCCGAGGAGCTGCTGGCGCGCGTGCTGGACCAGCCGCTGACGATCGACAAGATCGAACGGCGCAAGGAGTCGCTGCCGCCGCCGCTGCTCTACGACCTGACCCAGCTGCAGCGCGACATGAACCTGCGGCACGGCATGTCGGCGGCGCGCACGCTGGCCGTCGCGCAGGAGCTCTACGAACGCAAGCTGCTGACCTACCCGCGCACCGACAGCCGCCACCTGTCGCTCGACATGGTCGATCCGATCCGCACCACGCTCGGCGCGCTGCGCGCCTGGAACGCCGCGGCGGTGAAGCTGCTCGCCGACCACGTCGCCGGCGCGCCCGAGGGCGAACGCGGCCCGCGCAGCCGGCCGCGGCGTGTGTTCGACGACAACAAGGTCAGCGACCACCACGCGATCGTGCCGACCGGCAAGATCGACGCGCTGGCCGGTGAGCACCAGCACGTGTTCGACGCGGTTGCGACGCGGCTCGTGCAGGTGTTCCTCGGCGACAAGCAGCAGGAGGTGACGACCGTGCACGCGACCAGCAACACGGTGCCGTTCCGCGCGCGCGGCGTCGTCGTCACCGACCCGGGCTGGAGCGCGCTCGAGCCCAAGGAGCAGAAGAAGGCCAAGGCGCGCGGCAAGAAGAAGGACGACAGCGAAGGTGACGACGACGATGGCGACGCGCAGGAGCTGCCGCCGTTCACCGAGGGCGAGAGCGGCCCGCACGAGCCCGAGCTGCACGAGGGCAAGACCAAGCCGCCGCGCCCCTACACCGAGAACACGCTGCTCGCCGCGATGGAGACCTCCGGCAAGCTCGTCGACGACGAACAGCTGCGCGAGGCGATGAAGGGCCGTGGCCTGGGCACGCCGGCGACGCGCGCCTCGATCGTCGAGACGCTGCTGTCGCGCGCCTACATCCGCCGCGAGAAGAAGGCGCTGCGCGTCACCGACCTGGGCCGCTACCTGATCGCGATCATCGCCGACCCCGTGCTCAAGTCGCCCGAGCTGACCGGCGAGTGGGAGTTCAAGCTCGGTGAGGTGGAGCGCGGCAAGCGGCAGCGCGACGCGTTCATGCAGGAGATCGTGCAGCGCATCCAGCAGCTGATCGCGACCGGGCTCGTGCCGGCGCTGCCCGGCGAGGGCTTCGGCACCTGCCCGCGCTGTCAGGCGCCCGTGATCGAGGGCCGCGAGGCCTTCGGCTGCTCACGCTGGCGCGAGGACTGCGCGTTCCGGCTCGCGAAGGTCTACCGCGGCGTTGCGCTGACGCCGCCGATGGTGCGCGAGCTGTGCACCCGCGGCGTGCTGCTGCGTCCCGTGACGATCGACGGCGAGCCGCGCATCGTCTGCCGCACCGGCGGCGGCGAGGTGTTCGACCTCGCGCCACCCAGCCGCGACGCGCAGCGCGGCGCGCCGCGCACGACCGCTCGCGGCGGCCGCCGGCCGGCCGGGCCGAAGGGCAAGGGGCGTTCGCGCAAGGGTGAGGGAGGGCGCGGCGGGCAGGCGGCGGGTTGAGGGGCCGCTGACCCCTCACCGCCGCAGCTCGATCACCTCGATCTCCTCTTCGTCCACGACGTCCACCATGACCTGCGGCTTCGCGCGCTCGGGGCCCCTGGCGATCGCCACCCCGTAGTTGCCCGCCGCGACATCCGCGAACGCGAACGCGCCGCGGCTGTCGGTGCGGGCCGTGCGCACGCCGAGGTAGAGCTCGAGTCGTCGCCACTCCTTGCTCCGCGGCGCGAGTTCTTCGCTGTCGCCGTTGGTGCCTTGCAGCTCGACCGTGACGCCGGCGAGGGGCTTGCCCGCGGCGTCGCGCACGACGCCGCGCACGAGGTTCGCGGGCTGCAGGGTGAGCGGCTGCAACCGGATCCTGTCCTCGGCGTCGGCCTCCGGCAGCGCGTAGACGGCGCTCGCGAAGCCGTCGCTGCGGAACATCAACATGGTTGCGCCCGGGGGCAGGCCGCGGCACTCGAACCGGCCCTTGGCGTCGGTGCGCGCGGGCACCCAGGGCGAGTCCCGGACGGCGCTGACGGCGGCGACGTAGACGCCGGCGCGCGGCGCGCCGCTCGGATCGACGACGTGGCCGGTCACGGCGATGCCGCGCTCGAGGCGGAAGTCGACCTGCTGGAGCGGCGCAGCGCCAGGTGTCGGAGCGACCTGTTGCCCGCGGTAGCCGACGGCCTCGCAGCGCAGCTCGCGGCGGCCGGGGTCGCCGTAGCCGAGCAGTTCGAACGCACCGCCTTCGCCGCTGACGACGCGTTTGTGCAGGGTCCAGCCCTCGCCGATGCGCGCGCCGGCGATCGGCTCGCCGGTGGCCGCGTCGACGACCTTGCCGCGCACCGCGGTGCCGGGCTCGAGCACGAAGTCGTGCTGCAGCGGCGCGTCTGGGCCGAGGAACGAACGCAGCCACCGCGGCGCGACCGCGGCGTCGGGCGAGACGTCGCAGCAGAACGGCCCCGGCGGCAGCCGATCGAAGACGAAGCTGCCGTCGGCGTTGGTGCGCGCGTCGAACAGTTCGACGTGGGTCTGCGGGTGCCAGGCGCGCAGCTTGCCTTCCGTGCCGGCGCCGGCGAGCACGAGGCGGCCGCGGAACGTACACGCGGGCTGCAGCTCGATGCGCAGCTCGTCGCCGGGCACGACGTCCTCGCTGCGCCAGCGCGCGAACGGCTTCTGGTCGACCTCGACGCGCAGCGAGAGGCCGATGGGCAGTTGCAGGCCCAGGCGGCCCTTGCTGTCGGTGCGGTTGTGATCGAGCGGGATCCAGGTGTGCGCGAGCTCGAGATCGAGGCAGGCGAAGCCGCGGCCGAGGCCGCGCTCGACGGTGACCGGGGCGCCGGCCACGGGGTTGCCCTGCGGATCGACGACGACGATCGACAGCGGCGCGGTCGGGACCTGCGCCGCCGCGGCCGCGAGCGCGAACAAGAACGGGATCACGTCGGCGGTGCGCATGGTGGATCGCGGCCACCGACGGCAAGGGCGGGGGGCTACTCCCCGGATTGTGAAGCCCTTGCCGCGGGGCTCAGCGCTGCTTCACGAGCTCGACGGGTTCGATCTCACCCTCGGCCGCAACCTCGACCGCGATCGGGACGGCGCGGTTGTCGACGTTGCCGTCGCCGAGCGCGACCTCGTAGCTGCCGGGCGCGACGTCGCCGAACGCGAACTCGCCGTGTGCATCGGTGCGCGCGGTGCGCTGCGCGAGGTAGAAGCGCAGCACGCCCCAGTTGACGGGCAGCGCCGCGAGCTGTTCGCAGTCGCGGTTCGTGCCGTGCAGCGTCACGTTCGCGTGCGGCACGGGCGCGCCGCGATCGTCGCGCAGCACGCCGCGCACGAGCCGCGCGGGTTGCAGGCGCACGTCGGGCACCTGCGCGGGCCCCGCCGCCGCCGCGGTCGGCAACGCGTAGACGAGCGTGGCCATGCCTTCGCAGCGCACCAGCAGCATGCCTTCGCACAACGGCGGCAGGCCGGCGCAATGGAACGTGCCGTCGGCGGCCGTGCGCGCGGGCAGCCACGGCACGGTCTGCGGGGTCATGCCGACGACGGCGACGTAGGCGCCCTGGTGCGGCCGACCGCTCGGGTCGAGCACACGGCCGGTGAAGTCGACGCCGCGCTGCAGCGCGAAGCGGGCGCGCGTCCACGGGTCGGCCTTCGCCGGTCGGTCGGTGCGCTGTTCGACGTAGCCGTCGGCGCGGCAGTGCAGGTCGGGGCGGCCGGGGTCGCCGTGCCCCGGCAGCACGAACTCGCCCTTGTTGTCGGTCAGCGTCGACTTGCGCATCGCCCAACCTTCGCCGACGCGCGCGCCGGCGATCGCGTTGCCGGTGGCGTCGTCGACGACCACGCCACGCAGCTCCACGCCGCGCTCGAGGTCGAACGTGTGCTGCAGCGGCGCCTCGGGCGTCAGCCCGGCGGCGAACCACTCCGGCGTCATCGCCGCGTCGGCGATCACCTCGATCTGCACCCTGCCCTTCGGCAACCGCCCGAACGCGAACGTGCCCTGCGCGTCGGTGCGGCCCGCGAAGACCTCGATCTGCCGATCGTTCCAGGCGCGCACCCGCCCGGTCGCCGGCGTGCCGTCGTCCCGGAAGCGCAGCGTACCGCGCGCGCTGCACGGTGGCTGCAGCGCGATGCGCAGGTCGTCGCCGGGCACCACATCCTCGTCGTACCAGCGCGCCAGCGGCGCGTGATCGACCTCGACGCGCAGCGCGAGGCCGATCGGCAGCTGCACGCCGAAGCGCCCGCGCGCGTCGGTGCGAGTGCGCGCCAGCGGCTTCCACGAGTGGTAGAGCTCGAGGTCGAGGCAGCGAAAGCCGCGGCCGAGTGCGCGCTGCACGACCACCTCGGCGCCGGCCACGGGCTGGCCGTCGGGATCGACGACGACGCCGACCAGCGGCGCGGTGTTCACCTGGGCGAGCGCGGTCGCGGCGAGCAGGGCACTGGACAGGGCGGCTGCGATGCGCATCAGGTCCTCACAGCCCCGCGAGCAGCACGTCGTTGTCGGTGGTCGCGGCGAGCCGCTTGACCAACCGCGCCGAGCGCTGCGCCGCGGGCAGCTCGGCGAGTTCGGCGCGCAGCCGCTGCTGCGCGGCGACCTGGGCCGGGGCGAGCAGCAGGTCCTCGCGGCGGGTGGTCGTACGCATCACGTCGAGCGGCAGGTCGGCGTGCAGGTCGGTGAGCTCTTCGTCGAAGGTGACCTCGGCGTTGCCGCGGTTGTGGAACTCTTCGAAGATCGCCTGGTCGATGCGCGAGCCGGTGTCGACGAGCGCGGTGGCCAGGATCGTCAGCGAGCCGCCTTCCTCACACTTGCGCGCCGCGCCGAACAGCTTCTTGGGGCGCTGCACGGCGGTCGCGTCGAGGCCCGGGCACAACAGGCGCCCCGAGAAGCCCTGCTCGAGGTGGTAGGCGCGCACCAGCGCGGTCAGCGAGTCGAGCACGAGCACCACGTCGTGGCCGGCTTCGACCATGCGCTGCGCGCGGTGCAGGCACAGCTCGGCGATGCCGACGTGGCGGGCCGGAACCTGATCGAACGTCGAGGCGACGACCCAGGCGCGGTCGTGCGCGCCGATGGTGCGGCGGATCTCGGTCATCTCCTCGGGCCGCTCGTCGAGCAGGCAGAGGATCACGCGCACCTCGGGGTGGTTGGCGACCAGCGCGGCGGCGGCGCGGGTCAGCACGCGCGTGCGGCCCGAGCCCGGCGGCGCGGCCATCAGCACGCGCTGGCCCTTGCCCCACGGCGACAGCAGGTCGATGGCGCGCAGGTCGGGGGTCGCTCCGGCGTGGTCGAGGCGCAGGCGTTCGGTCGGCAGGATCGGCGTGCGCGCCGCGAACGGCACGCGCGACCGCAGCGCCGCGACGTCGCCGTCGTCGATGCGGTCCACGTGCAGCAGCGCGAAGAACTTCTCGCCGCGGCGCGGCGGGCGCACCGGGCCCGCGAGCAGGTGGCCGGGCTTGAGGTTCAACCGCCGGATCTGGCTCGGCGAGACGTAGACGTCGTGCGGACCCGGCTCGAAGTCGTGGCGCGGCGAGCGCAGGAAGCCGAAGCCGTCGGGCAGCACCTCGAGCACGCCCTCGCCCCAGCCCAGGCCGTGGCGGCCGAGCCGGTGCGACAGGATCGCGTGCAGCAGCTCGCCGTGGTCGAGGTTGGGCAGCACCACGATGCCTTCGTCGCGCGCCAGCTCGAGCAGCTCGCTGGCCGAGTGCGACTGCATGCGCACGAGATCCGCCGCGGCCTGTGCCTGCGCGGCGAGTTGCTGGCGCGCCTCGTCGCTGAGCTCGTCGCCGCCGATCAGGGTCTCGTCGGCGGGCATCAGGTCGCGGGGGTCGGTGTCGGTCATCGCGCTTGCAGTTCGGCCAGGAAGGCTGCGACCTGACGAGCCGTCTCGGGCAGATCGCCGTCATTGTGGATGGTCCGGTCGGCGCGCGCCATCTTCTCCGCCAGCGACGCCTGCGCGGCCTCGCGGCGCGCCAGCTCGCGGTCGTCCCAGCCGCGGGCGGCGGCGCGGCGCTTCCGGGTCGCCTCGTCGGCCGCCACGAACACCACCCGATCGCAGAAATCGATCAGCCCGCCCTCGAGTAGCAGGGGGGCGTCGAGCAGCACCGAACGGCCCGCGGCCCGCGCCGCGTCGAGCTCGGCCAGGATCCGGGCGCGGATCCGGGGGTGCAGGATCGCCTCGAGCCGGCGCTTGTTGGCGGGGTCGGCGAACACCAGGTCGGCCATCGCGGCCCGGTCGAGCCGACCGCCGGCCACCAGCCCGGGGCCGAACGCGGCCCCGATTTCCTGCAGGGCGGCAGGATCTTCGCTGGCTGCCCGGGCCAGCCGGTCGGCGTCGACGGCGACCAGTCCATGGGCCGCGAACAGTCCCGCGACGGCGGACTTGCCGGCGGCGATTCCGCCCAGCAGACCGATGACTACGGGGTTTGGCGGCCGGAACGCCGCGGGCCCTTCGACCGGGCCGAGAGGATCTGCCGGCATGTGCGCCATCCTGGGGTAGACTCGTCAGGCTGGCAAGTCGTGTCCGGGCGCCACCTTGACCTCGACTCGCCCAGCTACCTAAGATCCCGAACCCTCGCGTCCCCACGACGACCGGCCCCGCCGCTCGTCACCTCGCCCCCGTGCCCTCGGACGGCGAGTCGCTGGAGCCGCGATCCATCGTCCAGTCTTCGCAGCTACCAGTCGCAAACGACACTCTCCCGCGCCCTTGGCCTCCCCAGCGGCGCACGTCCCACGAACAGACCCCTTCGGAGTTGGTTCCAATGCACAACCGTCAGAGCGGTGCCGCCCACGTCCCGATCATGTTCTTCCTCATCCTCCTGGTGATGTTCCTGGGGGCGTTGGGGTTCGCTTATGTGAAGTTGACGGAGAACGGTGAGCTGATCAAGCAGCGCAACGAAGCCAAGGCCGAGGCCGAGACCGCGCGCAAGAAGTCGTTCCTCGTCGAGCACTACATCGAGGACATCGGCCGCGTCATCGGCAAGCCCGGCAAGTACGAAGGCCGTCCGCAGAGCAAGGCGCTCTACGGCGACGCGACCCTCGAGAACGCCCTGCTGATGAACCCTGCCGAGGTGCAGAAGTTGCTCGACGACGCCTGCCAGGCCGCCGGCGTGTCGAAGGCCTCGGGCCTCGAGAACGTGCTCGGCGCGATGACCACCAAGGTCGGTCAGCTCGGCCAGCGCGTGAAGGACATCGAGAGCGAGCGCGACAAGGCGATGGCCGACAAGACCGAGGTCGATCGCAAGTTCGTCTCGGCCACGGCCGACGCGACCAGCCGCGCCCGGGACTTCTCGCAGAAGCTCGAGCAGACGACCTCGGAGTTCGAGGCCGCCAAGCAGGACAAGGAGCGCACGATCGCCAACCTGACGCAGAACCTCAACGACAAGCGCGACGAGCTGGCCACCACCAAGGAAGCCGCCACGACGCGTGAGAAGGAGCTCAACGGCGAGATCCGCAAGCACCAGATGCAGAACTCGGCCCTGGTCGCCCGCGACGCGATGCGCAACCCGGTCGACACCGCCGACGGCAAGGTGCTCGCGGCCCGCAGCGGCATCCCGACCGCCTTCATCAACCTGGGCAAGAAGGACATGCTGCAGCCGGGCACGATGTTCCGGGTCAAGAACCCGAACAGCGCCGCCGTCAAGGCCTACGGCACCGTCACCCGCGTCGAGGAAGAGCGCGCCGAGATCGCCCTGACCGGCGTCGTCGACCCGATCGGTGACGCGGTCCGCGAAGGCGACCTGCTGTTCAACGACCTCTACACCCCGCGCGTCTCGCGCACGATCTACCTGATGGGCCGCTTCTCGGCGCCCTACAACAAGCCGGAGCTGACCGATCTGCTCAAGCGCCTCGGCAACAAGGTCGTGACCAAGATGGGCCCCGGTGTCGACACCGTGATCCTCGGCGACGACCCGCTCACCGAAGAGGGTGACGCCTTCGCCAAGATCACCGACTCGGTCGAATACAAGGAAGCCCTCGACCTGCGCGTGGAGTTCGCGGCGCTGCGCAAGATCCGCGATCTCATCAAGCTCTGATCGGATCGCTGCGCGATCCGATCGAGCTCGATGAGCTCGCGGATCTTGCGCAGCTGATTGTCCGCCCGGCTGCCGGTTCCGAAGACGGCGAGGTTGGGCAACTGGCCGGCGCACGCCGGGCGGGAGGGCGGCGCCGAGAGGCGCCGCTCGCCGTTTGGGGCCGGGGCGACGAGGCGGGCGGCCGTTTGGCGCTTCGCGCCAAACGAGCCACGGCTGATGCGCCGTTGGGCGCTGCGCGCCCAACGAGCCGGAGAAGCGCCGTTGCGCGCTGCGCGAGCAACGAGCCGGTGATGTTGTTGTGCTGTTCCTCGGTGTTGGGGCGGCTTAGATTGCCCGGCCCTCATGGTGAAGCTCGACGATCCGCAGGTCCGTGACGAGTATCTGGACGAGGCAGAGAAGGAGCTGCCGCGGATGTCGTTCGGTGATCACCTGGATGAGCTGCGCACGCGGCTGATCCGGTCGTTGATCGCGGTGTTCGCGGCGATCCTGGTGGTGTTGCCGTTCAAGGATCAGGTCGAGGGGATCGTGACGGAGCCGTACCGGGTGCAGTGGCGCATCGGCTTCGATGATTGGGTGGCGCAGCTCGAGGCCAAGGAGAAGGCCGGGATGTTCGAGGGGGAGAAGCCGGTCGACCGGTTCGGCAAGGGCTACCTGACCTTCTGTCGGGAGAACCGCGAGGAGATCCTCGCGGGCGAGTTCCCGTACCCGGCGCAGATCGTGGCTCTGAGCGGGTATCCGGTGCCCTACACGCTGGCGGCGATCGGCGGGCTCGAGGACATGTGGATGTACATGATGGCCGCGCTGATCTTCGCGCTGACGTTGGCGGCGCCGGTCGTGGCGTGGCAGGCGTGGGCGTTCGTTGCGGCCGGGCTGTACCCGAAGGAGCGCAAGCTGTTCTACCGCTACTTCCCGTTCATGGCGGGGCTCAGCGTGGCGGGCGTGTTGTTCGGCTACTTCGTGGCGCTGCCGTACACGCTGGGGTTCCTGATCAGCCTGATGAACCCCGAACAGGTCGGGGCGATGCTGAGTGTGGGACAGTACTTCACCCTGCTGTTCGCGATGACGGCGGCGATGGGGGTGGTGTTCCAGCTGCCGACGGTGATGGTGGCGCTGCAGCGGGTGGGGCTCGTGCACCACTCGGCCTACGTCAAGCACTGGCGCATCACGGTGCTGGTGATCTTCTTCTCGGCGGCGGTGTTCACGCCGCCGGACCCGGTGTCGATGCTGCTGGTGTCGGCGCCGATGGTGGTGCTGTATCTGCTCGGACTGGTGCTGACGTTCCTGTGGCGCAAGAACGAGGCGCCGGTGATCGAAGTCGCGGAGGGCGCGTGAGCCTGCGCGGCGAGGTGGTCGCGATCGGCGACGAGCTGCTGCACGGCGCGCTGCTCGACACCAACAGCAAGTGGCTCGCGGGCGCGCTCGAGCGGGTCGGGGTGGTGGCGCAACGCTTCACGGTGACGGGTGACGATCCCGCCTTGTGCAAGGAGGCGTTGGCGGGCGCCTGCGAACGCGCCGACGTGGTGGTGGTGACGGGCGGCCTGGGGCCGACGCTCGACGACCGCACGCGCGACGTGGTCGCCGAACTGCTCGGCGGACCGCTGTGGTTCGACGAGGCGAGCTGGCAGCAGATCCACGACTGGCTGCACCGGCGCGGTCGGCCGGTGCCCGAGAGCAATCGGCGCCAGGCGATGTTGCCGCCCGGCGCGCGCGCGCTCGACAACCAGGTCGGCACGGCGCCCGGATTCGCGGTGCGCGTGGGGCGCGCGACGCTGTTCGCGGTGCCCGGAGTGCCGCGCGAGATGCAGGACATGGTGCAGCGGCACGTGCTGCCGGCGACCGCGGCGTTGCCGGGGCTGACGCCGACGGCGCACTGGTGGCTGCGGGTACTCGGGCCTTCGGAGGCCGCGCTCGGCGAACGCATCGAGGCGTGGATGGTGCCCGGGCGCAACCCCGCGGTCGGCATCACCGCGTCCGGCGGACTGCTGACGGTGCGCGTCGTCGGCACTGCGGCGACCGCCGCCGAGGCCGAAGCCGCGTGCGCCGCCACCGCGGCCGAGCTGCGCGGGCTGCTCGGCGACTGGCTGTTCGCCGAAGGCAACGCCGACCTGCCCGAGCTGCTGGTGCAGCAGCTGACGGCGCGCGGCGCGACCGTGGCGCTGGCCGAGTCGTGCACGGGCGGCCAGATCGCGGCGCAGCTCGTCGACGTGCCGGGCGCCTCGGCGGTGCTGCGCGGCGGCGTGGTCGCCTACAGCAACGCCTGCAAGACCGAACTGCTCGGCGTGCCGACGGCGCTGCTCGACCAGCACGGTGCGGTCAGCGAGCCCGTGGTCGAGCACATGGCCGCGGCGATCCGCGAGCGGCTCGACGCGACCTTCGGGGTCGCCACCTCGGGCATCGCCGGGCCCGAGGGCGGCACCGCCGACAAGCCCGTCGGCACGGTCTGCTTCGCCCTTGCCACCGCGGCCGGGGTGCGTTCCTGGACGCTGCGCATCCCGCCGCTCGGCCGCAAGTTCGTGCGCGACCGGGCCGTCTACGAGGTCTGGCGGGCGCTGCTCGCTGCCCAACGCGCGCCAACCGACTAAGATGCCGCCCCGGCGTGAAGATCTGTCTAGGTTGTGAGGGCGTCACCCAGGCCGCCAGCGTGCGCTGCAACACGTGCGGCGCCTGGCTCGTGCCCACCGAGGACGTGCACTACCCGACGCGCCGCGGCGAGGGGGAGGGCGGCAACCCGTTCCTGGGCAGCGTCATCGACGGCAAGTACCGCCTGCAGACCGTGCTCGGCCGCGGTGGCCTGGGCACCGTGTTCGGCGCGCAGCACACCGGCTCGCTGCTGCCGGTCGCGCTCAAGCTGCTGCACCCGCGCTTCGCCGAGCAGCGGGAGTACCGCAGCGCTCTGTTGACCGAGGCGCGGCGCGCCGCCAGCGTCATGCACGAGCGCTGCGCGCGCCTGCTCGACGTCGGCGAGACCGACGACGGTGTCGCCTACCTGGCGATGGAGCTCGTCGACGGCGACACCCTCGAGGAGATCGTGCGCAGCGGGCCGCTGCCGCCCGGACACGCGGTCGAGATCCTCGCGCAGGTCGTCGAGGCGCTGGTCGCGATCCACGGCGCGGGCATGGTGCACTGCGACCTGTCGCCCCGCAACGTGATGGTCGCGGCGCGCGACGGCCGGCTGCGCGTCAAGGTGCTCGACTTCGGCATCGCCCGCACGATCTCGATGACCGGCGGCGAACGCACCGCGCAGAACGACCTCACGGGCTTCTTCAACCCGGTGTTCTCGGCGCCCGAGGTGCTCGTCGGCACCGGTGTCGACGCGCGCGCCGACTTCTACTCGCTCGGCATGCTGGCCCGCCTGCTGCTGACCGGCGTACTGCCCGGCGGCCAGCAGGGCGCCGAACGGACCGTCGCGTTCCCGCGCGGCGTGCCGCGCCGCCTCGCCCGGCTGGTGCAGCGCTGCCTGTCGCGCGACCCCAAGGAGCGCCCGTCGTCGGCGCGCTGGATCGACCGCGAGCTGGCGATCGTGCGCGGCGCGCACCGGCCGCCCGCACAGCGGCTCGCCCTGGCCAGCCTCGCCGTGGCCGTGATCGCCAACCTGCTGGGCAACGAGCCGGGGCCGGCGCCGTTCCTACGCACGCGCGCCGGCAACAACCTCGAACTGGTCGCTCCCGGAGTCGCGTCGGTGGTGCAGTGCAAGACCGGGCACCAGCTCGACACGATGAGCTTCTACTTCGGCGGCTTCTCGGCCGACGATCTGAGCCTGGAGATCTCGCGGCAGGGCTTGCGGCTGCTGCGCCTCGAGCTGCACCCCGAGGTCGAGACCTCCGGCGACGCCCTGGTGCTCGCGACCGCGCAGCCGGCCTGGCAGCAGGCGCTGACGGCGATCGCCAAGAGCAGCGCCGAGGGGCCGGTCGACATCTCCTTCGTGGTGCCGGGCGCCGGTTCGCTCGGCGACGCGCGCGTGCGCATCGACGACGAGCCGCCGCAGCTGCAGTGGCAGCTCAACCCGGCCGCCGACGGGGACCACGAGCTCACCAGCCGCACCGTGCTGACCTGGCGGGCCAACGACAACGTCGAGGTCGCGAGCGTGCGCGTCGAAGTGGCCCTGCCCAAGGGCGGCCCGCAGGGCTTCGACCTCGACGGGGCCACGGGCGAGTTCGCGCTGGGCGAGGCGCTCGCGGCGCGCGCTCCCGAGGTCGCCCCGCTCGGGCCGATCGAGGTGCACGTCGTCGCCGTCGACACCGCCGGTCTGCGCTCGAACGTCGAGCCGCTGCGCGTAGCCGCCGCCGACTTCGCCGCGCCGTTCGTCGCCGAGGTCACCGGGCCCGGTGGCGAATCGTACGTGCCGTGTCTGTCGGGGCGCGCGCGCCTGCGGCTGCAGCTGTCGGCGTTCGAGCGCGACTGCCGGCTGCAGCTGCAGCAGGACGACGGCGTCGTCTTCGCCGAGGTGCCGCTGACCGGCCCCTCGATCTGGCAGGACGTCGATCTGCCGCGCGTCTCGCCCGCGGGCAAGCTGCGCAGCGGCGGCTATCTGCTCGCGGTCGTCGATCCCGTCGGCAACCGCGGCGAGCGGCCGTTCACGCTCGAGCTGCGCGAGCAGGACCTCGGCCTGCGGCTGGTCGGCACGGGGCCGCGGCCGGTGCTGTTCGGCAACGAGCTGGTGTTCGGCGCGGCCGGCGCCGCGGTGCAGGTCAGCTGCAGCCCGTCGCACCGCCTGGTCGCCGCCGAGTTCACGCCCGAGGTCGGCGCGACGGCGCCGTCGGTCGAGATCCGACGCCAGGCAGAGCTGCCCGAGCTGTGGTTCGCGCCGACGGATGCGGGCCGCGCGCGGCTGGTGCTGACCTTCGAGGACGTCGCCTCGGGACCCGGCGCGCCGCTGCGCTACGAGGTGCCGACGCGGATCCTGCCGCCGGCGATCGAGGTGCGGGTGCCGGAGACGACGTCGCGCTTCTTGCCGGGGCTGCTGCAGGCCGGCGTGTTGGCGCGCAGCAACCAGGGTTTCCGCGAAGGGCCGGCGTGGCGCATCGACGCCGACCTGATCGGCTACCTGCGCGGCACCCTGTGGATCGGCGGCGACAAGCTGGTGCCGCTGGTGCTGCCGAACCGCAGCGGCGAGGCGTTCCTGCCCGAGGTGCTGCCGGTGCCTGGGCACAACGTGTTCGCGGTCGAGTTGCGCGACGTGCTCGGCGCGCCGGCGCGGGTGCTGGTGGGCGACGGCCCCGGGCGCGAATTGCCCGCCGGGGACGCGCGCGCCGTCGTGGTCGCCGACTTCTGGTGGCACGAAGGCGCGCCCGAGCCGATCGGCGAGGTGGTGCAGGTCGAGTACGGCCAACCGGCGCGCGTGCAGCTGCGGCTGCCGATCGCCTACCGCGAGGACGAACTGGCCGAGCTGCGTCTGGGGCTCGCCACCGAGGTCCCGGCGAGCTCGGTGGTCGGCGACGGCGACGGTCGCTGCGTGGTGCGCTTCGATCTGCCGTTCGTCACGTGGACGGCCGCCGTCGGTCTGACCGGGGTGCCGCGGGAGCGCTACGGCGACCAGCTCGAACGCAACCTCGACGCCTACCTGGCGACGCCGCTCGGGCGCAAGGACCTGCGGCTGCGGCTGCGCACCGCGCGCAGCACCCTGCGGCCGATGCAGCTGCGCGAACTGCGCGCGGTGCCCGAGGCGTTGGCCACGCTGACGATGCTGCCGGTGCTGGCACCGGACGGCGAGTTCGCCGAGCCCGTGCCCGCCGTCGCGCCGCCGCGCGCGATGTTCCGCCCGCAGGTCGCGGTGTCGGTGCGCAACTTCGGCGACCTGCTGCTGCAGGACCGGGAGTTCACGCGCGGCCAGGCGCGCGCCCTGCGCGAGCTGTTGCCGACGCTCGACGTCGCGGTGGATCGCAGCACCTTGGTGCACGCCGCCGACCCCCTGGGCGTCGCCCGGTTGCTGCCCGAGACCCTGCTGCCGGCCAGCACGCTCGCCGGCGGCGTGGAGGACCCGGTCACCGGGATCGACTTCTTCTCGGCCTACTCCTGCTGTCGCGTGCTCGGTCAGCTGCTCGGCGCCGATCCCGACCTGTTCCGGCTGCCGCTCGGCTGCGAACTCGAGCTCGCGGCCTACGCCGGCGCGTCGCGTGCCGCCGCCAACGGCGCGGCGGCCAACGGCGGCGGTATCGGCGCAGCGCAGTTCCTCGACGCGGCGGCGATCCTCGCCTACGGCGGCCGGGCTCCGGCGGAGCTGCTGCGCACGGCCGGAGACAAGGTGCCGACTGCGTTCGGGTCGGCCTTCTTCGGCCTCGACTGCGGCGTGCGCGAGTGGGTCTTCGACCTGCCGCACGTGCCCGGAGCGGAGCTGCTGCTGTCCGAGTGGCTCGGCGATCGCGGCGCGCACCTCGAGCACTGCCGCGCGTTCGCCCGCGGCGTCGAGCCGCCGCCCGATCTCGCCGGTCCGGTGCGGGTGTTCGGCGTGGTGCGCGGCCTCGCCCTCGGCGAGCTCGACGGCGTG
Source organism: Planctomycetota bacterium (assembly GCA_020638655.1). GTDB lineage: Bacteria > Planctomycetota > UBA1135 > UBA1135 > UBA2386 > JACKIC01. The sequence continues at coordinate 74,846 of JACKIC010000009.1, read as the reverse complement.
CTCGGCAGCGCCGGGGAACGCGTCGACCTCGGCGACCGGCAGACCCTGCCGGACAGCGTGCCCGGCGTGCTGCGCAGCGAGCAGCTGCGCCGCGACGGGCGCGATCTGCTGTCGACGCGGGCCGATCCGCGGCTGTTGCTGATCGGCTTCCGCCTCGCCGGCGGCGAGGCCCTGATCCGTCGCTGGCGAGGTCGTCAATGAAGTCCCTGCGCCTTCTGTGGCTGCTGCTGCCGGCCCTGTTCTCCGCGTGCCAGTCGGTGGCCGACGAGGTGCGCGGCCTCGCCGACACGCCGCCGCTCGACTACGCCGTGCTGGTGACCGGCGGCGCGTTCCGGACCGACGCCATCGGCGGCGCGGGCACGTTCGCGCCGACAGGGGACGCCGAGGCGGACCCCGCGTCGGCGCCGGCCGCGGCGCCTGGCGCCGACGCCGAGGTGATCGCGATGACCTCGATCGTCGACCTGCTGCGGCGCGGCGCGGTGTTCCAGCGCGTCGAGGCCGACGTCGATCTGCAGCGGCGCCGGCAGCACCGCGACCAGCTGCGCGCCGGCGCGACCGCCGCCGAGTGCCAGGCGTTCCTGCAGGCGGCGCGCGACGACGGCTACGACCTGCTGCTCGTGGTCGAAGAGCTCGCCGACGGCCCGATCGAGGCGCAGGGCATCAACGGGCGCTGGCCGGTGACGTTCGCCACCTGGATCCTGCTCGGTCTGGGCATGTTCATCCCCGACCACACCTTCGAGTCGCGCGCGACGCTGCGCGTGACGGTGCGCGAACTGCAGACGGGCCGGGTGCTGCACGACCCGCTGCTGCTCGGCGGGCCGATCGACCTGTCGCTGGTCGAACGCAGCGACTTCCTGGGCATCGTGATGTCGATCCTGGTGCCGCCGTTCTGGGTCGGCGACGACCAGGAGGCCGTGGTCGCGGCGGTGCGCGACGTGGTGCAGCGCCGCCTGCTGGTGTCGCTGGCCCGCGACCTCAAGAGCGAATCGGTGCGGCAGCGCCTGCGCGAACGCAGCATCGCCAGCCTCGACCGCGTCGACCTGCCGCAGGGGCCCGGCGTCGCCGTGGTGTCGCGCGAGAACCTCAGCGTCGCGCGGCTGCGGCCGATCGACGTCGCGCTCGACCCGCTGGTCGCGGCGCGCTTCGAGCAGGCACTGCTGGCTTCCGTGCGGCGCGACGGCGAGCTGTTCCGGTACCAGACACCGCTGCCGCGCGAACTGAACGGCAGCGGCGTGCAGGTCCTGGTCGGCACGATCCGCGGCAGCGTGGCCTCGGCGACCTTCGCGAGGCGCCCGTGAGGATCCCCGCCGGCGTGCGCGTGGGGGCCTGCACCCACACCGGCGTGGTGCGCGTGCACAACGAGGACGACTACCTCGTCGGCACGGTCGGCCAGGGCGACGACGCGCTGCTGCTGTGTGGCATCGCCGACGGCATCGGCGGCGCGGCGGGTGGCGCCGAAGCCAGCCGCACGGCGCTGCACGGCCTGGGCGCCGCCGTGCTCGACGCCTCGCTGACGACCGACGCCGAAGCGCGGTTGCGCGCGGGCTTCGATGCCGCCGCCGAACGCCTCGCCGAGCAGGCCACCGCGGTGCCGTTCCTGCGCGAGATGGGCACGACCCTGACCGCGATGCTGCTGGGCCGGGGCCGCGTCGTCGTCGGCCACGTCGGCGACACCCGGCTGTATCGCCTGACCGGGGGACGACTCGAGCAGGTCACCGAGGACCACGCCGCGCGCGAGCCCGACAACGTGCTGTTGCGCTGGGTCGGCGGCGGCCAGCGGCGCGTCGAGGCCGACTTCACCGCGTTGACGACGGCGCCCGGCGAGCGCTGGCTGCTGCTCAGCGACGGGATCTGGAGCGTCGTGACCGAAGCGGAGCTGTCGCGTCTGGCCCGGGGCGGGGACCCGAACGCTGCCGCTGCCGCCCTGGTCGCGCGCGCGCTCGACGGCGGCGGCCCGGACAACGCCACCGCGGTGGTGGTGGAAGTGGCTCCGGCCGGCGCGACCGAGGTGTCCGCCGAGCTGCCGCGCGACGAACGCCCGCGCAGCCGCGACCGCTGGCCGCGGGCCCGGTCGCTGCAGGCGCCGTGGTGGCCCTGGCTGGTGTTCGCGCTGGCCCTCGCGCTCGGCGGGGGGCTGCTGCTGCAGCGGGTCTGGGGCATCGACGTGTGGTCCGCCAGGTTCTGGGAACGGGACCTCTGGTCGTGGATCGTCGGCTGACCGCGCCCTGAACCGGCTGCTTCCGCGGTCGCCCGGCGCCGCTGCGGCGAACCGGTCGCCGCACCCCCAGGGTTGCCCTAATGCCTCCGCTGCGCAACGATGGCGGCGGCCCCCTCGATTCCGCATGCCCAAGAAGCTGCAGCGCAAGCTCCCCGTCCCGAAGGCCGCCGCCGTGGCGACCGTCAACCGCGGCGGTGGTTCGACCGGCGAGAGCCGGTTCTCGTTCGGTCGTAGCCGCGTCACCGCGAAGGCGCTGGCCGAGTTCACCAGCCAGCTGGCGGTGCTGCTCAACGCCGGCATCCCGATCACCAAGAGCCTGCGCATCCTCGAGGGCCAGATGCCGCCCGGCGGCATGAAGCGCATCGCCGCGGGACTCGTCGAGGACGTCGAGGGCGGCACGGCGCTGTCCGAGGCGATGACCAAACACGACCTGGTCTTCGACGCGCTCTACACCAACATGATCCGCGCCGGCGAGGCCGGCGGCGCGCAGGAGGAGATCCTCAATCGCCTGAGCTCGTTCCTCGAGCAGAGCGAGACGATCAAGTCGCGCGTGAAGGGGGCGATGGCCTACCCGATCGCCATCATGTCGGTGGCGTCGCTGGTGCTGCTGCTGGTGTTCGCGTTCGTGATCCCGAAGTTCATCCCCGTGTTCGAGAGCATGGGCGGCAAGGACTCGATGCACTGGACCACGCGCCTGTTGATCGACATGGCGGACCACCTCAAGGTGTGGTGGTGGGTCTACCTGCTGGTGGTGGCGCTGTTGATCGGCCTGCACCGGGTGTTGCTCGCCAAGGTCGACGGTTACCGCAGCTTCGTCCACAAGTTCACGCTCAAGGTGCCGGTGTTCGGCACGCTCGTGCACAAGAGCCTGGTGGCGCGGTTCGCGCGCACCTTCGGCACCCTGATCCAGAGCGGCGTGCCGCACCTCGAGGCGCTCGACATCCTGCGCGATTCGACCCGCAACGTGCACATGAAGGCGGCCGTCGCCGACGTGCAGGGCTCGATCCGCGAGGGCGCGGGCTTCGCCGTGCCGATGGGTGAGAGCGGCATGTTCGACGACATCGTCGTCAACATGGTCGACGTCGGCGAGCAGACCGGCGAGCTCGACCGCATGCTCAACAAGGTCGCCGACCGCTACGAGACCGAGGTCGACCGGACCATCGAGACCGCCTTCAAGGTGATCGAGCCGATCCTGTTGGTGGTCATGGCCGTGGTCGTCGGCTTCATCGTGTTCGCGCTGTTCATGCCGCTGCTGACGATGATGCAGGGCATGAGCCGCAAGAAGTGACCGTGGCCCGGCTCCCCTTCGTGCAGACCTGATTCCCCGTCGCTGACCGATCCTTGTCGCTGACCTGGCGCATCCTGCTGGTTTCGCTGTTGCTGAACCTGCTCACGGTCGGCGTCGTGCAGGTGGTGGTGTATCTGTCGCAGGAGGCGTGGTTCCGGCGCGAGCGCAACGCCCTGCTCGAGCCGGTGCTCGACTCGCTGTCGCTGCTCGAACGGGTCTACTCGCCGGCGCGCATCGGCAGCGCCAGGCAGGTCCGGCCGTTGGTGCTGAGCCCGGCGATCCGCGAGATCTACGACGACGCGATCCTGACCAGCGGGCGCCCCGGCTACGAGAGCGTCATCGACCTCAATCCGCGCGGCGCCGTGCACCGCGACCCGGACACGTTCCCGCGCGCCGAGATCCTCGCCGGCATGGAACGCGCGGCGTCGGTCGGTGGCATCCTGCCGGTCGCCGGCGGCTACTGCTACTGCGTGCGGCAGGGCAGCGAGATCGCGGGATACCTGTGGTTCGTGCCGCGGCACCCCGAGTCGTCGCCGACCGCGCCGCTGCTCTGGGCCGCGTTCGCGGCGATCGTCGTCAGCACCGGGCTGTTCGGCCTGTTGTTGGTCTGGGTGGTGCGGCGCACGGTCGGTCAGCCGATGCAGGCGCTGAGCCGGGCCGCCGAACAGGTGGCGAGCGGCAGCTACGAGGTGCGGCTGCCGGCGGCCGAGCGCCTCGGCGAGCTCGCGCCGGTGGTCGCGACGTTCAACCGCATGGCTTCGCAGGTGCAGGGGCACACGGCGCTGCTGCAGTCCGAGGTGCGCGCCGCGGTCGAGGAGGCCAAGCAGAAGGAGCGCGCGCTGGTGCTCAGCGCCAGGCTGGCGAGCATCGGCACGCTGGCGGCGGGCGTCGCGCACGAGATCAACAACCCGATCGGCGGCATGCAGAACGCCGTGCTGCGGCTGCTGCAGTCGCCCGATCTGCCGCCGCGCCAGCGCACCTACCTCGAGCTGGTGCAGGACGGCTTGGCGCGGATCGCCCGCACCGCGCGGCGCCTGCTCGACTTCTCGCCGCGGCAGGTCGCCGCGGGCGAGTTCACGCTGCGCAAGGCGGTCGACAGCGCGCTGGCGCTGGTCGAGCACCGCGTCGGCAAGCAGGGCATCGAGCTGCAGGCGACGGTCGCGGACGACCTGCCGGCGGTGCGCGGCGACGCGCACGAGATCCAGCAGGTGGTGCTCAACCTGCTGCTCAACGCGCTCGACGCGCTCGAGTCGCGCGGCTCGGGCGGCCACATCGAGGTGCGCGCCGCCGCCCACGACGGCCGGCTCGAGCTGGTCGTCACCGACGACGGGCCGGGCATGGACAGCGCCGACCTCGGCCACGTCTTCGACCCGTTCTACAGCAAGAAGGACCGGCCCGACGCGAGCGGCCTGGGCATGTTCATCTGCTACTCGATCGTGCAGAACCACGGCGGCACGATCGCCGTCGAGTCCGCGCGCGGCGCGGGCTTCAAGGTGCGCATCGAGCTGCCGACCGCGGGCTGAGCCAGCTCAGTTCTGCGGCGAGCTCTGCAGCTCGCTCTCCTTGCCGGTGTAGAGCCAGACCTGGTTCTTGCCGCGGCGCTTGGACTCGTGCAGCGCGCGGTTGGCGTTGCGCCGCAGGCCGTCGACGGTGCCCGGCGTGCGGCCGTCGTAGCTGTCGACGCCGATCGACACCGTCACCTGGCGTTCGTAGCCGTTGCTCCGCACGACCATGCCGCTGATGCGCTGGCGGATGCGCAGCGCGGTCTGCACGGCTTCGGCGGGGCTGGTGTGCGGCAGCAGCACGCAGAACTCGTCGCCGCCGCAGCGCGCCGCGAAGTCGGTCTCGCGGATGTTGGCCTTGAGCGCCTCGGCGACGCTGGACAGCACGTGGTCGCCGAACGCGTATTCGGTGGTGTCGTTGACGCCCTTGAAGTTGTCGACGTCGACGAGCAGCAGCGACAGGGGGTTCTGGTGGCGCTGGGCGCGCTTCCACTCCAGGCCCAGGATGCGCTTGAAGTAGAGCTCGGAGATCAGGCCGGTCTTGAAGTCGACGCTGACCTGGCTCTCGAGCTGGCGCGCGCGCACGTGCAGGCCGCGGATCTTGGTGCGGGTCAGCAGCGCCAACTCGACGCGGTGCACGCACTCGGCCGGCGAATACGGCTTGAGCACGAAGTCGCGGAACGGGATGCGCATCTGCTTGGCGTCGGCCAGCGCGGCGAGGTCTTCGACGAGCAGGATCACGGGCACCGGGTCGTCTTCGCGCTGCAGGCCCTCGAGCAATTCGAGCTCGACTCCGCCGGCGCACAGCACGAGCGGGTTGAGCACGACCACGTCCGGTCGCAACTTGGCCAGGATGCGGTGGCTCTGCGCGAGCGAGTCGCCGACGTGGACCTCGTAGCCGCCGTTGGCCATGGCTGCGCACAGCTCCGCGAGCTGGTCGCGGCCGTGGTTCATGACGAGAACCGCGCGGCTGGTGCGGTCACTTGCCGATTCGTCTTGTCGGTTGAGACCGCCGGCCATCCGGGGATTCTCGCTCCGAGGGGGGGCGACAGGAAGGGGGTTGATCACCTCTTTGACTCTCCGGACTCGATCGATGTGCACGGATGCGTTCGTGCGGAAGGGCTGGCCAGGGATCGAGTTGCGAGACTCGGGCGAGGGCCTGGCGGGCCCGGTGCGATTGCGGGGGGAAACCTTCTAGCGCGTCGAATCGCCGTTGCAACCGGGGGGTTCTCATCCGCGGCGGCGGCGTGCTTTCTGTGCGCAGATCCGTCTTGATCCACGGCGGGTCGTCTCTACAATCCTCCGCCCCCTACATGGCGCCCGTGCCGGCTCGGCCCGCGGTGTCAGCGTTTCACAGCCTTTTTGAACCGCACGCAACCCATTCGCAGGCAAGGAGCCCATCGCACGTGCCGCTCGTAACCGCCCAGGAATTGATCGACGCCGGCGTCCACTACGGCCACCAGTCCAGCCGTTGGAACCCGAAGATGAAGCCGTACATCCACGGCAAGCGGCACAAGATCCACGTGATCAACCTGGAGGAGACCATCCGCGGCCTCTACCGGGCGACGCACTTCCTGCGGCATCTCGCGGCGACCGGGGCACAGATCATGTTCCTCGGCACCAAGAAGCAGATCCGCCAGGTGGTCGAGTCGGAAGCGCGGCGCTGCAGCATGCCGCCCGTGACCGAGCGTTGGATCGGCGGCACGCTGACCAACTTCTCGACCGTGCGTGAGCGTCTGGGTCGCCTGATCGAGCTCGAGCAGCTCGAGACCTCCGGCGGCATCGAGCGCTGGAAGAAGAAGGACCAGTCGACGATGCGCCGCGAGATGAAGCGCATCCGCCGCAACCTCGAGGGCGTGCGCGACCTGCATGGCCTGCCGGGCGCGCTGGTGGTGATCGACCCGCGCCGCGAGGAGAACGCCATGCGCGAAGCCAAGCGCATGAACGTGCCCGTGGTCTGCGTGCTCGACACCGACTGCGATCCGTCGCTCGCCGACATCGTGATCCCGGCCAACGACGACGCGATGAGCTCGGTGCAGCTGATCCTCAGCCGCCTCGCCGACGCGATCCTCGAGGGCCGTCAGCAGTGCGACGAGTCGACCCTGCGCGACGCCCAGCGCACCGCCAGCGAAGACGTGCGTTGCCGCCAGGCCCAGGGCCGGCGCAGCAACGAGCGCGACCAGCGCGGTGGCCGCGACGGCCGTCGCGGTGGCCCCGGTGGCGGTCGCCGCGGCAGCCCGGGTGGCGGTCGCTTCACCGGCGGCGGTCACGCCGACTCGGTGTCGATCGGCACCGACCGCAGCGAGGCCGAGCCGACGCCGTCGGTCGCGCCGGTCATCACTCCGGTCGCGCCGACCGAGAGCGCCGGCGACGCCGGTCCGACCCAGTCGACCTGATCGACCTTTCGTATTGCGACGCGGCGCCCCTGGCGCCGCGTTCGTTACCCGACCGCGGATCCGCAGCGTGACCTGCGGCGAGCGCTGCCCGGCAGCGCCTGCGCCGCCCCGCGTGACGCCCGGTTCTGCATGAACTGCTGCCAGAACGAACTGCTGTTAGAGAGTGCGAGGAATCCAATGACCGATATCACTGCCCAGATGGTGCGCCAGCTCCGCGAGATGACGGGCGCCCCGATGATGGACTGCAAGAGCGCGCTGATCGAGACCGGCGGCGACATGGACAAGGCCAAGGAAGTGCTGCGCAAGCGCGGCAAGCAGGTCGCCGACAAGGCCGCGGGCCGCGACGTCAAGGAGGGCCTGATCTACTCCTACACGCACCACAACGGCAAGATCGCGGTGCTGGTCGAGGTCGTCTGTGAGACCGACTTCGTGGCGATGAACACCGACTTCAAGGCGTTCTGCCACGGCGTCGCCCTGACCGCGTGCGCCTACGCCCCCGACTGGCTCAACCGCGAGAGCGTCAGCGCCGAAGCGGTCGCCAACGAGCGCCGCATCGTCACCGAGATGGCGCAGGAGAACATGAAGGGCAAGCCCGAGAACGTCGTCGAGAAGGCGGTCGAGGGGCGCATGGACAAGTGGTTCGCCGAGAAGTGCCTGATGGAGAAGCCGTACGTGCCCGACGACAGCAAGAGCGTCGAGCAGGCCCGCACGGAGCTGGTCGGCAAGATCGGCGAGAACATCATGGTGCGCCGCTTCGTGCGCCTGGAACTGGGCGCCTGATCGGCGAACTGCCATGACCGGCTCCGCCCCCAAGCAGATCCGCCGCATCCTGCTCAAGATCAGCGGCGAGAGCCTCGGTGAGGACGGCGCCGGCGTGGCGCCGGCCGTGATCGCCAGGGTCGCGGCGCAGATCGCCCGCGTGCACGGCCTCGGCGTCGAGGTCGCGGTGGTCGTCGGCGGCGGCAATCTGCTGCGCGGTGCCGAGTTCGCCAAGCTCGGCACCAACCGCGCCATGGCCGACCAGATGGGCATGCTGGCGACCGCGATCAACGCGTTGGCGCTGCAGGACGGCCTCGAGCGCGCCGGCGTGCCGACGCGCGCCGCCTGCGCGGTCGAGATGAAGACGCTGATGGAGCCCTACATCCGCCGCCGCGCGATGGGGCACCTCGAGCGCGGCCGGGTCGTGATCCTGGCGGGCGGCACCGGCAACCCGTACTTCACCACCGATACGGCTGCGGCCCTGCGCGCCACCGAGCTCGGCGTCGACGCGATCTTCAAGGCGACCAAGGTCGACGGCGTCTACACCGCCGATCCGAAGAAGGACCCCAAGGCCGAGAAGTTCGCGCAGCTGACCTTCCAGGAAGCGCTCGACCGCGACCTCAAGGTGATGGATCGCACGGCGTTCACGCTGTGCATGGAGAACCGCATGCCGATCATGGTCTTCGACATGTTCGTCGAGGGGAACATGGAGCGCGCGGTGCGCGGCGAGCCGATCGGCACGTGGGTGATCTGATCTGGGGTGATCTGATCTCGCGCCGCCGGCGGCAGACGACGGTCGCGCCGCCCCGGCCGCCGCGATAGAGTGCCTCGCACGATGGACCCGATCGCGCCCTTCCTGCAGGAACTCAAGAACAAGACCGACAAGACCGTGCAGCACCTCCGGGAGCAGCTCGGTACGATCCGCACCGGTCGCGCCTCACCGACCCTGGTCGACACGATCCGCGTCGACTACTACGGCTCGCCGACGCCGCTGGCGCAGGTGGCGCACATCTCGGTGCCCGAGCCGCGCCAGCTGATGATCAAGCCGTTCGACGGCTCGCCGCCGGTGATGAAGGAGATCGAGCGGGCGATCTTGAAGTCCGACCTCGGCCTGAACCCGCAGAGCGACGGCAAGGTGCTGCGCCTCTCGATGCCGCCGCTGTCGGGCGAGCAGCGCGGCAAGCTCGCCGCCAAGGTCAAGGACATCGTCGAGCAGAACCGGGTGGCCCTGCGCAACGAGCGCCGCGACACCCTCAAGCACGTCGACCAGGCCAAGAAGGACGGCGCGCTGACCGAGGACCAGGGCAAGAAGGCCCACGACGCGATCGACAAGGAGCTCAAGGCCGTCGAGCACAAGATGGACGAGATCCTCAAGGCGAAGACCAAGGAGATCATGGAGGAGTGAGGCGGGCGCCCGCCGGGGTCGATCCCCGCGGAAACCCGTCCGGAACTCCTCCCTGCGCCGATTTGCGGCCGCTGCGGTACTTGCGCCCGGCGGCCCGGAGCGGTTTCATCTCTGCCCCTCGCGGACGCACGGGGGCGTAGCTCAGTCGGTAGAGCAGCGGCCTTTTAAGCCGGTGGTCGCAGGTTCGAGCCCTGCCGCCCTCACCAGTCTGGTCCGCGCCGCCATCACCCGCTCACCGACGCCAAACGCATGATCGCCCCCGAGTTCCTCGCCATGCTCGTCTGCCCCGCGACCCGTCAGCCGCTGCGGCAGGCCACGGCCGCGGAGCTGTCGGCGGTGGCCGCGGCGATCGCCGCCGGCACGGCCCGGACCCGCGGTGGCGTGGTCGTCACCGAACCGGTCAGCGCCGGGCTGGTGCCCGCGGATGGTGCGGTGCTCTACCCGATCCGCGACGGCATCCCGATCCTGTTGTCGGCCGAGGCCGTCGTGCTGGCCCCGGCCGGCGCGTGAGGCGCCCTGCTCTTCGCCCGGGCCGTCCCCTGTTCTTTCCCGATCCGGTCCCCAGTCCACGTTCCTGCCGACGCCGTTCCCGGCCGTCGGGTGCCACGAGCGTCCGTCCCGACCCCGATGACATCGGCGGTTGCGGCCGGCGCGCCGGGCGTCTGCCGGTCGCGACGCGGATTGCGCGAGGTCGCACTGCGGCTGCCGCCAATTCGCCAGTATCCTTCCGCCTCTGACTCTCATGTCGACGCATTCCGATCAAAAGCCCGTTCCCGGCGCGCCCGCTCAGGGCTCTTCGCCGGCCGACACTCACATCGACTCGGGCGTCTACGCCTGGTTCCGCCGCCACCAGAAGAAGCTGCTCTACACGGCGGGCCTGTTCACGCTGCTGACCTTCTCGGTCACCGGGCCGATGATGCACGCCTTCGACTCGCTGTTCGGTCGCGCCCAGAGCCTGCCGACGCTGTCCGTCGGCGGCAAGCGGGTGTCGATGCACACCGAGGACTTCCAGTTCGGCGAGATGCTGGCCCGCAACGGTTTCGCGTTCGGCGCCGTGCTGCCGCAGCTGGGCACCGGTGACGGCGGCCAGACCGAGCTGTCCGACTCGCTGGCGATCCTGCGCCGGGTCGCCGTCGAGCAGGGCCTCGAGGTGTCGATGGTCGAGGTCGACCGCGCGATCGACGCGATGCGCGCGCAGGGCGACTCGGGGATGAGCGCCTCGCAGTTCGCGGCGCAGCGCGGCATGGCGTCGCTGGCGGAGTACCGCACCCTGATGCGCGAGGCGATGCGCATCGGCAACCTGGTCCGGCTGCAGACGCTCGGGCTCGACTCGTCGGACGCGCACGTGCTCGCCAAGGTCATCGAGGACAAGGAGAAGATCACCTTGCGCGCGGCGACCTTCGACGAGAAGGCGCTCGAGGAAGAGCTCAAGGCCGCCGGCGGCCTCACCGACGAGGACCTGCGCAAGTGGCTCGACGGCAAGACGCAGCAGGAGAAGACCATGCTGCAGGTCTTCGACACCAACAAGGTGGCGCTGCGCATCGGCGCGGCGATGCTCGACGCGTTCGACGCGTCGCAGTGGCAGGAGGAGGCGCTCAAGGACTTCGCGATCGGCGACGAGACGCTGAAGAAGACCTACGAGCAGGAGAAGGCGACGCGCTTCAAGACCGAGACGGCGGGCGAGTTCAAGCCATTCGAGGACGAGGCGGTCAAGGCCGAGCTGACCAAGCTGCTGCAGGCCGAACAGGTCATGAACCACCTGCTCGGCAAGCTGCGCGAGCGCATGAACGACGCGATGAAGGCCGCGAACGAGGAGCTGCGCAAGTGCAGCGACGAGTTCTACCAAGCCCAGAACGCCGTCAACGCCGCCAAGCAGAAGGCCGAAGAGAACCCCGAGGACGAGACCGCCAAGAACGACTTGCGCCTCGCCGAGGAGGCCCTGACCTCGCGGGAGACCGCGCGCAAGAACGCCGAGGAGGAGACCAAGCGCGTGCGCGCCGCCTTCGACTTCAAGGCCGCGTTCACCGAGCTGACCAAGGACGCCGACGGCAACCCCAAGGCCGGCTTCGTGCTGCGCGAGTTCACCGACAAGCGCAACGGCGAGGCGCTCAAGGACCTCGACAAGGACGACCTCGGCCTCGGCGAGTGGCCGATGCCGCAGGCGCAGTATCTGCGCGACGTCGGTGCGCTCACCAACATGCCCGGCCGCACCAGCAAGGCCGTGATCCTCTACCAGGCCAGCGACATCGAAGTGCAGCCGCTCAAGCCGTGGGATCAGCTCAAGCCGCTGCTCGAGGGCGCCTACTACACCGAGAAGGCCAAGGAGCAGGGCGAGGCCAAGAAGAAGGTGCTCGAGGAGGCGCTGCTGCGCCTCGCCAAGGCGAAGATGCCCGAGAAGGTCACCGAGATCGAAGGCGGCAGCGCCGCCGAGATCGAGAAGCGCGTCGCCGAGTGGCAGACCAAGCTCGACGCCGACATCGAGGAGGCCAAGACCACGCTGGCCAAGACCAAGGACGGCACCCAGGCGCAGAAGGCCTGGCAGGGCAAGCTCGACCGCCTGCAGGCCGAGCTCGCCGACAAGGAGAACAAGACCAAGGCGATCGGCGAGGAAGTCGCCAAGAAGATCGAGGCCGACATCGCGACCGAGGCCAAGAAGTACTACGGCGAGGTGATGGCCGAGGCTGCGACCGAAGCCGGCTTCAAGGTCGATCAGTACGGCCCGTTCCCGCGCGAGCTGTCGCGCCGGCCGCGCTTCGACAAGGCCTACGATCCGACGGTCGTCTACCTGTGGCAGAACCACAGCGACCTGAAGGCCGGTGAAGCGACCGACGTCGAGCAGGACCGCACCAACCGCCGCTGGGTGGTCGCCTCGTGCCTCGAGGTGGCGCCGCTGACGGCCGCCGACGTGACGCGCCGCGAGTTCGAGAACCTGCGCACCACCTTCGGCTTCAGCTTCGCCGACCAGCAGGCGTTCACGGCCTACCAGCAGGCGTTCACGAAGAAGGCGCTCGAGCAGCGCTACGACTACCAGGCCGTCGTCGGCACCCAGGAGACGCCGGAGCCGCCCTCGCCGAAGTGATCGGATCGCGGCCGTTCCGTCCGGCCGATCCTTCCAGCCGTTCCGTCCGGGCGATCAGTCCGGACGTTCAGTCCGGACGCCGCGCCAGCGCGAACGCCGAGTGGCCGGCGGGCAGGTCGAATCGCCGCAGCGGCAGCCGTTCGCTCGACATCAGCGCGGTGAACAGGCGGTTGATCCAGCGCGGCAGCCGCACGCTCATGTTGTTGTAGTCGGGCGGCAGCAGCCCCAGACGCGCGCGCAGCTTCTGCAGCAGCACCGTGGGCACGATCAGCGGCAGCAGCACCGTGTTGAAGTAGCTGACGCGCAGCGGCGCGAAGCCCGCGGCCTGCAGCGCGCGGCGCAGCCGGCTCGTGGTGTAGCGCCGGCAATGGTGGGCGATGCGGTCGTTCTGCGACCACAGCCACTGGTACGCCGGCACCGAGACGAACACGTGGCCGCCCGGGCGCAGCACGCGGAACACCTCGCGCAGCGCCTGCACGTCGTCGGGGATGTGCTCGAGCGTGTCGAACAGGCAGACGAGGTCGAAGCTGTCGTCGTCGAACGGCAGCTCGTAACCGGAGCCGCACAACACCTGCGAGAAGCCGCGCTCCTTGCAGAACGCGACGTACTCGTGGTCGATGTCCAGGCCGGTGGTCTGGCCGTACCGTGACAGCGGGCCGAGCATGCCGCCGGCGCCGCAGCCGATCTCGAGCACGGCGCGCTGCCGCGTCGGTTCCGCCGCGAAGGTGCGGTCGAGCAGCTCGAAGAAGATGCGCCGCCGGCTCACGAACCAGAAGTGGTCGTGTTCGAGCTCGGCGAAGGTCTGGTAGGCGATGCGGTCCATCGCCGGATCAGGCCGGGTCGGCGACGACGATGATCTCGTCGTGCGGGTTGACGTAGAGGTTGGCCCACTTGAGCAGCGCGAACGGTTTGGCGAGCAGGCCAGGGATCGTGCCGAGGCGGCCGGCGCGCTCGCTGAGGAAGCCGAACGAGACGTACTTGCCGGCGTAGGCGCTGCCGACCTGCCGCACCGCGAAGCCGCAGTCGGCCAGCAGCCGCGTGATCGTCGCCGGCGTGAAGTGGTAGAGGTGCTCGTGGTGCTTGTAGTGGTGCCAGCGCGGGCCGAGCAGCCGCGCCCAGCGCGAGGCGACGTTCTGGGTCTCGAGCAGCAGGTGGCCGCCGGGCTTGATCAGCTCGCGGATCTTGCGCAGCACGGACTGCGGGTCGGGCACGTGTTCGATCACGTCCCACAGGGTGATCAGGTCGAACGACGCCGGCTGGTAGTCCATCGCCGCCACCGCGTCGTCGAGCGTGCCGACGTGGATGCGTTCCTTCCCGAGCGCCGCGATCGCTTCCTTGGCGATCGCCGGCGACAGTTCGACGCCGTGCACGTCGTGGCCGTGGCGCTTGATCACCTGCAAGAAGTAGCCCGCGGCGCAGCCGACGTCGAGCACGCGCGCCTTCTCGGGCAGCCACTTGCGCACCAGGGCCATGCGCTTCTCGAAGGTGCGCAGGTAGAGCGCCGATTCGCGGGCGTAGTCGGCGTAGCCGCGGATCTTGGGGTTGTCGCTCTTCCAGTAGTCCTCGTTGTAGACCTCGCGCAGGACCTCGCCGACCAGCCGCGGCGTCACGTAGACGAGGCCGCAGTCGCTGCAGGTGACGACCTCGAACGGGCCGTCCTGGAAGTTGAGCGTGCGCCGTTCGCTGCCGCAGAGCTGGCAGCGCGTGATCGGCTCGGTGTGGGCCAGCGCCTCCGCCGACAGCGGGTTCGGACGCGGGTGCGAAGGGGTCTGCATCAGCAGGCCTCCGGGTCCAGCGGCGTCGTCATCGGGCCAAGGTCAGGCATTTGCGGCGCAGCAGTCTACCGTCGCCCCACGCGGTCGGCATCGTCTCCCTGCCGGACCGGCCGCGAACGTTCGAAGAATCGTTTGCGACAGATCGTCTTCCACATCATCCAGGCCGTGCGCGCCTGTCGCCAGAACGTGTCGGAGTGCTTGCTCTCGCCGCCGATGCGCGGCGCGTAGGTGACCGGGATCTCGATGATGCGGCAGCGCTCCTGCAGCGCCGCGCACATCATCTCGGGCGAGAACGCGGGGCCGGTCTGCGACAGCCGCGGTCGGATCCGGTCGAAGGTCTCCCGCGTGAGCGCCCGGAAGGTGCAGCCGACGTCGGTGAAGCGCGGTTCGTGCGGGCGCAGCCACAGCAGCTGCAGGAACTTGGCCATGAAGACGTTGCCCCAACGAAGGATCGAGCGCATGTTCGCGCCCTGCTCGAGCATCTGCCGCGTGGTGCGGGTGCCGACGACCATGCCGGCGTCCTGCAGGTAGACGAGCAGCTTCTCGACGTCGCGCGCGCGGAAGCTGCCGTCCGCCTCGACGAGCACCAGGATGTCGCCCTTGGCAGCGTCCATTCCGGCGAGCAGGGCGGCGCCGTAGCCGGGCTTGCTCTCGGCGACGACGCGCGCGCCGGCGGCCGCGGCGAGCTCGGCGGTGCGGTCGCGGCAGTTGTTGTCGACCACGACGATCTCGTCCAGATGGGGCTCGCCGCGGAACTCGGTGACCACGTGCTGGATCGTCTCCTCCTCGTTGTAGGCGGGGATGACGAGGGAAACGGACTGGTCGCGGTACATGCGGCGCGACAAGGATAGCAGCCTGGGCAGCGCCCGGCCGAAACGCTTCTCAGGATGGGAGCGCGGCGCCGCGCTGTCGCCGATGACAGCGCGCCGATGGCGCCGCGGCGGGGCGCTGCTGCTCAGGCCGGGCCGCGGAACGTCAGCCGGTTGCCGAACGGGTCGGTGGCGGTGAAGTCCCAGCGGCCGTCGGTGGCGCAGGCCGGGCGATCACCGGCGGCGACGAGGTCGTGGGGCTGCAGCGAGGCGAACAGCGCCTGCACGGCATCGACCTGCAGGCAGACCCCGTTGGCGGCGAACGAGGGCCCGCGCTGCTGCAGCCGCAGCGTGAACGAGGGCGCGGCGATCAGGGCCTGCGCGGCGTCGCGCGACAGCAGCTCGGTGCCGAACACGGTCTCGAAGAACTGCAGCGCGCTCTGCAGGTCGCGCACGGGCAGGGTCGGTGCTCCGGCGCCTTCGCCGCGGCGTTCGTGCCACAGCATCGGCAGGTCGAGTTCGTCGCGGACCGTGCGCGCCCACGGTCCGCGGCGCACCGCGATCTGGCCGGTCTGGGCTTCTCCGGTCTGGGCTTCTCCGCTCTGGGCCTCTCCGCTCAGGGCCTGTCCGCGCGCCCCGGCGTCGAGCAGCGCGCGCAGCTGGGCCGCGTCGGCGAAGCCGCAGAGCCAGGGCGCGCCGCGCTGGTCGGGCGCCCACACGAACTCGCCGCCGCGGCATGCCTGCAGGCAGGCCAGCAGGTCCTCCTGCTGCGGCTCGGGCGCGTCGACGGCGCGCACCAGCACGGGGCCGTGGCCGGCGGCGAACAGCGCGGCCGCGGCGTCGAGCATCGGATCGGCGGCGCCGCGCGGGTCGAATGGCTTCGGCCACTCGCGGAGTTCCACGCCGGGGCCGGCGAAGTAGCGCAGCATCGGCATGGCGTCGGCCGGTTGACCGAACAGGACCACCGCGGCGCCTGGCAGTTCCTGCACAACCTGCTTGAGCCACGCCGTCTGCATCGCGCCGGCCTCGGCGGGCGTGAGCGGCGGACAGCAGCCCCGCAGCACCAGCCCGGGGCGCGGTGCCGTGGCGAGCACGCCCAGCGCGGGCCCGCTGCCGCCCGGCCTTGAACCACCCGTACCGGATTCCGTTGGCTGCGCCATCGGACCGGTTCTAACTTCCCGCTTCGCCATCATGAACAGGATCCTCCGCACGACTCTCGCGCTGCTCGTCTGTACTTCCGCCGTGCTCTGCGCCCAGGACGGCGCGCCGCGCAAGAAGGGCACCATCTACAAGGGTGAGGTCGACTCGCTGATCAACGTGGTGCGCAGCAGCGCCCTCGCGGCCGGCATGGAAGCGCTCGGCGCGGACGCCTGCACCACGGCCAAGCTGCTCACGGCGATGGCGCACTGCCACCGCCACTACCACATCAGCGACGGCCCGGTGGTGCGGCCCTCGATCGCGTTCCTGTTCAAGGCCCGCGCCGCCGACGGCAGCTTCGGCGATGCCAACACCACCGCCTGGGTGGTCGAGGCGCTGCAGAGCATCAACCCCGACGGCTACCGCGAGGAGGTCGCCAAGGCCCGCGCGTGGCTCGAGGCGCGCCAGACCGACGAGGTCCTCGACGGCTTCGACGCGCGGGTCTCGCAGGTGCTCGACAAGGTGCGCGCCGACGTGTTCCCCGAGCAGCTCGGCGCCGAGGCGGCGCAGCGCGCGCGCGGCTGGTTCGAAGGTGGCGTGGCGCTCGACCGCGCCCAGGCCGCCGAGACCCTGCTGCAGCTCGTTGCCTGCCAGGCCGCGAACCGCAAGCTCGACGCTGCGCAGGACCCTGCCGCGACCGCGGCGGTGTGGTCGCCGGCCCAGGCCAAGGCGTTCGACTGGCTGATGCAGCAGCAGAAGGACGGCGTGTTCTCGGTGTCGATGGGGGGCAAGTCGTTCCCGGACCCGGCCTTCACGGGCTTCGGCCTGATGGCGCTGCAGGGCAAGCCCAAGGCGCAGCGCACCAAGGAGGAGCAGGCGGTGATCGACGCCGGGCTGCGCTGGCTGCTGACGCAGCAGAACGAGGACGGCACCTTCGGCAAGCAGGTGCTCAACTACACCACCTGCGTGGTGGTCGGCGCGCTGTCGCGCTGGGACGACCCGGCCGTGGCGCCGGCGCTGCAGAAGGCGCAGAAGGCGATCCTCGCCTTCCAGAACAGCGAGGCCGGCGGCTACCAACGCAGCGACCGCGACTACGGCTCGATCGGCTACGGCGGCGCGCAGCGCGGTGACCTCAGCAACCTGCACTTCTCGCTCGAGGCGCTGCGCGCGACCGGGCTGCCGCCCGACAACGAGGCGTTCCAGAAGGCCCTGGTGTTCCTGCAGCGCACCCAGAACCTCAAGTCCGTGAACGACTTCTCGGGCAAGCTGCCCGATCCCGACCGCGAGGGCGTGATCCTCGACGCGACCTCGGGCGACGACGGCGGCGCGTCCTACTACCCTGGCAACAGCGCCGCGGGCTACGTGGTGCTGCCCGACGGCAAGTCGGTGGCGCGCAGCTACGGCTCGATGACCTACGCGCTGCTCAAGTCCTACACGCTGGCCGGCGTCAAGGGCAACGACCCGCGCGTCGTCGCCGCGGTCGACTGGATCCGCCGCAACTGGACCCTGGCGATCAACCCGGGGGCGGACCCGGCGCTCGGCGAGAAGGTCAAGTACCAGGGGCTGTTCTACTACTACCTCGTGCTGGCGCAGGCGCTCGACGCGGCGGGCATCAAGACGATCCGCAAGGTCGAGGTGAACGACGGCGTCGAGAAGAGCACCGAGGTCGACTGGCGCAAGGAACTGCGCGCGCACCTCGAAGCCATGCAGCGCCCCGACGGCACCTGGATCAACAGCAAGAACGGCCGCTGGATGGAGAGCCTCGACCTGCTCTGCACCTGCTACGCGATGGGCGCGCTGGAGCACTGCCGGTGACCGCCGCCGCGGCCGGGTTGCCGGCCGTGCCGGCCTGGTTCCGGTTCGAGCGCGACGGCGCCGTGCACGTCGGCGCGGTCGATCCCGCGGGGCCGCAGTGGTTCGACCTCGGCCCCCTCGACGTGCACGCGCTGCTCGAGAAGGGGGCGCTGCGCGCCGCGGACCTCGCTGCGCGCATGGCGACGGCGGCGCGCATGGCCGCGCCCGAGCGGTTCGCGGTGCCCGTGCCGCGGCCTGGCAAGATCCTCTGCCTCGCGAAGAACTACGTCGCGCACGCCAAGGAGATGGGCGGTGAGGCGCCGGCCGAGCCGATCTTCTTCGCCAAGCTGCCCGACACGCTGGTCGCGCACGGCGCGCCGGTGGTGATCCCGCACTGGCTGACGACGCGCGTCGACCACGAGGCCGAACTCGGTCTGGTGCTGGGCTTCGCCGACGCCGGAGGGCGCGGGCGTAAGTACGTGACCGCGGCGCAGGCGCCGTCGCTGGTCGCCGGCTTCACCGTGCTCAACGACGTCACCGCGCGCAAGCTGCAGGGGCAGGACCGCGAGCACAAGTACCCCTGGCTGCGCAGCAAGGCGCTCGACACGTTCTGTCCGGTGGGCCCCTTCGTGGTGCCCGCGGACGCGCTCGAGGCCGGCGACCTGCGCGTGGTGATGCGGGTCAACGGCGAGGTGCGGCAGGACGCGCGCACCAGCGCGATGGTGTTCCCGATCGGGGCCGCCCTGGCGGCGATGGCGCGCTGCACGACGCTGCGGCCCGGCGATCTGATCGCCATGGGCACGCCCGAAGGCGTCGGTCCGGTCGTCGCGGGCGACGTGATGGAGGTCGAGGTCGAGGGACTCGGCGTGCTGCGCAACCCCGTGGTCGCCGAAGACCCGGCCGCGGCGGCGGAAACTCCGCCCGCGTGAGCCGTTCGGGCATGGTCGGCAGCGCCCGGAGCAAATAAAAAGGCGGCCCGCCCGTCGAAGCGCGCCCGCCGGCCGCCGCGCCAACCGCCCGACCGCCCATGACCCCTTCGCCTGCCCTCGCCATCGCCGCATTCGCGCGTCGCTCCACCGCGGCGGTGTTCGGCGTGTCGCTGTCCCGCGGCCTGCTGGTCGCGGCGCTCGCGCTCGCGGCGGCGCAGCTCGGGGTCCGGCTGACCGGCGGCTATCTCGCGCCGAGCTGGCACTGGGCCTGGGCGGCGCTGCCGGTCGTCGCCTACGCGTGGTGGCGCGCGCGGCGGCAGCGGCTGTCGCCGGCGCTGGCCGCGGCGCACCTCGACCGACGCCTTGGCCTTGGCGGCCTGCTGCTCGCCGCGCACGACGGCAACGAACTCGACGCGACCTACGCCGCGCAGCTGAGCCGGGGACTGCAGGGCGCGGGCGCGGCGGCGCCGCACGCGTTGTGGTCGCAGGCGCTGCCGCGGCCGCTCGCGGCCAGCGCGCTCGCCGCGGTCCTGGCGCTGCTGCCGCCGCCCGCCGCGCACGCGGCGCCGGCGCCCGCGGAGCTGGCGACGGCGCAGCTCGAGCAGCTCACCGCGGCGATGCGCGACCTGTTCGAGCGCGGCGCCGTTCCCGAGAGGTTCGGCAGGAGCTCGAGCAGCGCCTGGGGGCGCTGCAGCAGCAGC
This sequence comes from Planctomycetota bacterium, assembly GCA_020638655.1. Classification (GTDB taxonomy): domain Bacteria; phylum Planctomycetota; class UBA1135; order UBA1135; family UBA2386; genus JACKIC01. The sequence continues at coordinate 55,054 of JACKIC010000009.1, read as the reverse complement.
GCGCCGAAGCCGGACAGGCGCCCGACTGGCGCGACCTCGACGACCTCGAGCTGCGCCTCGACCGCGAGAAGCGGCTGCAGGAACTGACCGCGTTGGCGCGCGGCGCCGAGCCTGCGCAGCGGTGGCCGCGCGCGCCAGCGCCGCCGCGGTGCCGTCGGCCAAGCAGCTCGTGGAGCTGGCCAAGACCCTCGCCGACACCGGCATGTTGGCGCAGCTCGCGCCGCACCTGCAGGAACTGCTCGACAAGGCCCGGCTGCCCGATGGCTCGTTCGACCCGGCCCTGCTCGCGCTCGATCCCGCGGCGCTGCAGGACGTGCTCGGCCAGCTCGGCGACCTCGCCAAGCAGCTCGGCCCGCTCGCCGAGAAGCTCGATCCCGCGGCGCTGCGCGAACTGCAGCGCCTCGCGCAGGCGTTCGGCGAAGGCGGCGGGTTCGGCCAGGGTCAGGGCCAGGGACAGGGACAGGGACAGGGTGGCGAGGGGGGCGAAGGGCAGTTCGGTGGCGGCAACGGCGACGTCTCCCGCGGCCCCGGGCACGCGGCGCTGCAGCTCAGCGAGGACGCCCAGGGCGGCGCCAACACCACGCTGCGCCTGCCGCCCGGCGCGCCGCTGCCCGGCAACTGGGTGCCGGTCGGCAGCACCACGCGCCCGGCCGAGACCGCGCCCGTCGCCAACGAGGGCGCGGGCGGCGCCGCCGCCCAGGGAGCGGGTGGCGCGACCTGGCAACTGCATCTGGCGCCTCGCCACCGCGCGGTGGTGCGGCGCTACTTCGGGACCGAAGGGGCCGGCTCGGCGGCACCGACTGGCAGGGAGAAACGATGACGAAGATGCTCAGCGCCGCGGCGGTTCAGCGCGGCAAGGAACTGCTCGACCGGCTGCGCGCCGGCTGCAACACGGTGCTGATCGGTCAGGCGGAGCTGATCGACCTCGCCGTGATCGCGTTGTGTGCGCGCGGCCACCTGCTGCTCGAAGGCCTGCCCGGGCTGGGCAAGACCGAGCTGGTCAAGGCGATGGGCCGGCTGCTCGGCCTGCACTTCCGCCGCATCCAGTTCACGCCCGACATCCTGCCCGGCGACATCACGGGCGGTCCGATCCTGCAGGAACAGGACGGCCAGCGCCGCTTCGTGTTCCAGCCCGGCCCGCTGTTCGCCAACGTCGTGCTCGCCGACGAGATCAACCGCGCCTCGCCCAAGACGCAGTCGGCGCTGCTCGAGGCGATGCAGGAGCGGCGCGTGACCGTGCTCGGTGAGACCCACGACCTGCCGCTGCCGTTCTTCGTGCTCGCGACCCAGAACCCGATCGAACTCGAAGGCACCTACCCGCTGCCCGAGGCGCAGCTCGACCGCTTCCTGTTCAAGGTCAGCGTGCCCGGCGTCGACGCCGACGTGATGACGCAGATCCTGACCAGCCGCCGCCGCGGCGAACCGCCGGCGCTGGCCACGGCCTGCAGCGCCGCCGAGCTGCAGGAGCTGTTCGAGCTGGTCGACGGCATCTTCCTGCCCGACGCGGTCGCCAACTACGTCGCCCGTCTGGTCGCCGCGACCCACGCGTCGTGCGAAGGCGCCGCGGCGCTGGTGCGCGACAGCGTGCGCTACGGCGCCTCGCCGCGCGCGGCGATCGCGATCGGCGAGGCGGCGCGCGCGGCGGCGCTGCTCGCCGGCCGGCCAAACGTCGACTTCGACGACGTGCAGCGCGTCGCGCGGCCCGCGCTCACGCACCGGATCGTGCTGCAGCACGCGGCGATGGTGCGCGGCGTCGACGCCCAGGCCGTCGTCGAGGCTGTGCTCGACAGCGTGCCGGCCGTGCCCAAGCCGCTGCCCGAGGGCGTGCGATGAGGCGGTGGGCCCGCGGGCTGTCCCTGCTGCTGTCCTGGATCGGCGCCGGCCTCGGAGCGCTCGCCGCGCAGGAGCAGGTGTTCACGCGCCAGGCCGACGGCCGGCAGCTGTGTTCGGTGCAGGTGGCGCCCTACTTCGGCAGCGGCATCGGCTGGGGCGCCTCGTTCGTGCGCGTCGAGGCGGTCGGCGTCGACAGCCAGCCGCACCGCATCGAGATCGACATCAAGAACCCGTCATGGGTCCAGGCAGACGTGTCGCTGCACCGGGTGGTGCAGCTGCAGCCGGGCGAGCGCACGCGGCTGTTCCTGCTGCTGCCGACCGCCGTGATGAGCAACTTCGATCTGTATGTGACGATCGACGGCGACCCGGAATACAGCGACCTGCAGACCAACCGCGGCGGCGGCCTCGCCGGGCTGCTGGTGACCGACCGCCCCGAGCTGCTCGCGGGCGCCGTCGACGTGATGCAGCAGCTGCAGCGGTCGACGAAGGTCAAGCCCGACATCGAGGTGTGCGCCGCGGGCGACCTGCCCGACGACTGGCGCATGTTCACGGCCTTCCACCTGGTGCTCGTCGACGGCCGCGGCAACCTGCCGGGGCCGCAGCAGGAGGCGCTGCGGCGGTTCGTGCACGCAGGCGGCAGCGTCGCCGTCGGTGGCCCACAGCTGCTGCCGGCCGGCGCGCTGCGGGAACTCGGCGAGCAGGCCCAGCGCGACGGCGTCGTGCGGCACGGTCTGGGGCGCTGCGTCGCGCTCGATCCGCGCTTCAGCGGCGAAGCGACCGCGGCGGCGATCGCCGAGCTGCCCGCGCCCGGCGCCGGCGTCTGGCCGCTGTCCAGGGACCTGCGCGACCCGCTCGAGATCCCGGGGCTCGGCAACGTGCCGATCACGGTGTTCCTGCTGGTGATCCTGGCCTTCGCGGTGGTCGCGGGGCCGGTCAACTTCATGGCGCTGCGGCGCCGCAAGCAGCCGATGCTCGCGCTGGTCACGGTGCCGTTGCTCGGTTTCGGCACCACCGCGGTGATGCTGCTCTACGGTCTGCTGCACGACGGCTTCGGCGTGCGCGGCAGCATCCGGAGCTGGAGCCTGCTCGACCAGCGTCGGCACGAGGTCGCCGCCGTGGCCACGGAGGCGCTGTTCTCGGGCTTCACGCCGGGGGCGTTCCCGGTCGCCGCCGACCGCCTGCTGCTCGCGCCGATGGCGCAGCAGCGCGCAAACAGCCGCAGCCCGCACCGCTGGCACTTCGACGGCGACAACAACACCATCGACGGCGGCATCCTGCCGTCGCGCACGGTCACACCGTTGGTGACCGGGACGCAGACGGCCTGCCGCCAGCGCCTGCGCGTCAAGGCCGGTCCCGACGGCGGGCTGCGCGCCGTCAGCGACGACCTGCGGCCGCGCGGCGACCTGCTGCTGCGCGATCGCGACGGCACCTACTGGCGCGGCACCGACGGCGTGCTGCAGCGCACCAGCCAGCAAGACGCCGAGGCGCGGCTGCGGCAGCTGCGGTGGGGCGCCGCAGCCTACGTCGGCGTCGACCTGTCGGACAGCTCCACGACCAGCGCGACGGTGGCGTTCGTGCGGGAACTCGGCGGCAAGTCCGAGTTGCCGGTGGGCAGCTACCTGGGCCGCTTCGAGGCGCCGCCGTGGCTCGACGGCGGCGGTCTGCAGGCCGAGCATCTGAGCGGTGACCACCTCGTGTTCGGGCTGATGTCGCCGGAGGATTTCCTGCCATGACCACGCCGCTGCTCGAAGTGCGCCACCTGTCGCGGTCCTACGGCCGCGTGCGCGCCGTCGACGACCTCTCGTTCGCGATGGCGCGCGGCCAGATCACCGGCTTCGTGGGCCCCAACGGCGCCGGCAAGACCACGACGATGCGCATCGCCGCGACGCTCGACATCCCCGACGGCGGCGACGTGCTCGTCGACGGCGTCTCGGTGCTGGTCGAGCCGCGCAAGGTGCGGCAGCGCATCGGCTACATGTCGGACCAGTTCCATCCGTACGCCAACCTCGACGTGCTGCAGTACCTCGACTTCTTCGCGCGCGCGCACGGCCTGCGCGGTCGGCGGCGGCAGCAGACGGTGCGCACGGTGGCGAGCTTCTGCGGGCTCACGGGCTTCGCCGACCGGCCGGCGACGGGGCTGTCGAAAGGCATGGGGCAGCGCCTGCACCTGGCCAAGACGCTGCTGCACGACCCGCAGCTGCTGATCCTCGACGAACCCGCCGCTGGCCTCGACCCGCGCGCGCGCATCGAGTTCCGGGCGCTGCTCAAGGAGCTCGCGGCCGCCGGCAAGACGATCCTGATCAGCTCGCACATCCTGCCCGAGCTCGGCGAGACCTGCGACTCGGTGGTGGTGCTCGAGAAGGGCAAGCGCGTCGTCGCCGGCACGATCGCCGAGATCCAGCGCAGCGTGCAACACCAGCAGGCAGTGCAGCTGCGCCTGCTCGGCGAGGTCGAAGCCGCGGAGAAGTTCCTGGCGACGCAGCCCGACGTCGGTGAGGTCGCCGTCGACGGTGACCGCGTGCGCTTCACCTACGCGGGCGGCGACGAGGAGATGGCGGCGCTGCTGGCGCGCGCGATCGGCGCCGGCCTGCGCATCACCGAGTTCGGCCGCATCGAAGCCGACCTCGAGGACATCTTCCTGCAGACCACCAAGGGCAACCTGCAATGACCGCCGAGGCCGCACCCGTCGTCGCCGCGCCGATCCCCGATCGCCTGGACCTCCTCACGCGCCTGTCCGATCGGCTCAACCCGATCCTGGTGCGCGAGGTGCAGCAGGCGGTCAAGGGCCGCGTGTTCGTGCTGACCGTGCTCGGCGCGCTGTTCGTCAACGTGATCATCGCCCTGGTCGTGGCCAGCAACTACAAGGGCGGCGCGACCGGCGGTCGCGGCGCGTTCGACGCGGGCCTCGCGACGCTCGCGCCGCTGCTGTTGTTCATCGTGCCGATGCAGGCCTACCAGTCGATGCAGTCCGAGCTGCGCGGCGGCATGATCGAGCAGCTGCTGATGAGCGAGCTGCGGCCGCTGCGCATCGTCGCTGGCAAGCTCGGCGCGGCGATGGTGCAGTTCGTGCTCTACCTGTCGGTGCTGTCGCCCCTGCTCGCGACCAGCTACCTGCTGCGCGGCGTCGACCTGCCGACGATCGCCGTCTGCCTGTCGTGTGCGCTGGTGTTCTGCGTGGCCGCGACCTCGTTCGCGATCGCGGCGGCGCTGCAGGGCATGCTGCCGGCGATGCGGCCGATCGCGTGGCTCGGCATGGCGTTCGGCCTGGGCTCGGCGAGCCTGGGCATGGTCGGCTACATCGGCTCGGGGCAGTGCCTGCGCGACGTCGGCTGGCTGCTGCGCAGCAGCGAGTTCGGCATGGTGACGTCGGCGGTGTTGTGCGGCGCCATCGCCGGCACGGCCCTGATGGCGCTGGTGGCGCAGGCGTACCTGGCGCACACGTTCGAGAACCGCTCGACCGGGTTCCGGGTGTTCCTGCTGCTGGCGCCGCCGCTGTCGTTCGCGTGGGTCTACACGTTCGTGCAGGCGTCGCACCGCGACGACGTGGTGCCGGTCGCGACCTTCCTGCTGAGTCTGTTGGGCATCGTGTTCGGCATCTTCATGGTCAGCGAGCAGCAGAAGCTGTCGCCGCGGGTGCGGGCGCACGTGCCGCGCAATGCGGCGCTGGCGGCGTGCAGCAGCATCTTCCTGCCCGGTCGCGACCGCGGCATGGCTTGCTGGATCGCGTACTTCGTGCTGCTCGCCGGGCTCGCCCTGGTGTTGTGGCCGGCCACCGGCAGGGGCTTCCTGAACATGCCCCAGAGCTTCGCCCGGGTCTCGACGCTGACCTTGGCCTACGCCGCGATCTACCTGACCCTGGGCAAGTGGCTGCGCGGCCGGCTGCCGGAGACCGTGGTCTTCAACCACGGCGCGCGCTTCCTGATGCCGCTGCTGGTGGTGGTCGGCTGCCTGCTGCCGCTGCTGTTCGACGTGCTCGTGATCGGCGGCGTCGACAACTGGCACTTCGGTCACCTGCTCAACCCGTTCTGGACCATCGACCGCGCCGTGCGGGACTCGGGCGCGGCGATCCGCGGCCTGGTCTGGACCCTCGGCGGCGGCTGCCTGCTGGTGCAGTTGCCGGCGATGGTGCGCGGCCTGCTCGAGGTGACGGCGGCCGCGGCGGCGCGGCGCGCGCAGGCGGCGACCGTCGCGCCCGCGTCCGCGGTGGAGGGCTGAGCGTTGGTGACCGCGGGCGACCGGATGCCGAACGCCGCGGCGCTCGCGGCCGTCGCGGCGCGCTACCGGCTGCAGCTGGGCGCGGCGCGTTATCGCGGCGGCTTCGGCAGCCACCGCGGCAGCGGCGTCGGCAGCTCGCAGGACTTCCTCGACTTCCGCGACTACGCGCCCGGTGACGACCTGCGCCACCTCGACTGGCGCGGCTACGCGCGCACCGAGAAGCTGCGTGTCCGTCTCTACCAGGAGGAGGTCGCGCCGTTCGTCGACGTCGCCGTCGACACCTCGGCGTCGCTGGCCGTGACGCCGGGCAAGGAGCGCGCGGTGCGCTCGCTGGTCGGGGCGCTGCGTCACTGGGGCGCGTCGGCTGGCGTCGGCGTGCGCTGCGCGGCGCTCGGTGGCGGCCCGCTCGACGAGAACTCGCTGGCCTTCGACGACAAGGCCACGGCGCCGGCGCTGCCGCTGGTGCCGCTGCGGCCGCGCGGCGTGCGCGTGCTGGTCACGGACGGCCTGTGGGCCGACGATCCGGCGCCGCTGCTGCACCGCATGATGGCGACCGCGGTGCGCTTCGTCTGTCTGCAGGTGCTCGACCCGTGGGAGCTGCAGCCCGAGGCGGTCGGCGCGGTGGCGATGGTCGACGCCGAGACCGGCGAGCGCCGCGAACTGCAGCTCGACCGCGGCACGATCGTGGCCTACCGGCAGCGGCTGCAGCGGCTGTGCGACGCGCTGCGCGGCGCGGTGCTCGCCGGCGGCGGCGTGCACGTGCAGGTGCCGGCCGACGAACTGGCGACGATGTGCGCGCGCGACCTGCTGCCGGCCGGGGTGGTGGAGCCCGCATGAGCCTCGCCTCGCCGTGGAGCCTGCTCGGGCTGCTCGCCGTGCCGGCGATCGTGCTGCTGCACCTGTACCGGCGGCGGCTGCCGGACCGCAAGGTCGCCGCGGTGTTCCTGTTCTTCGGCGAACGGCTCGCGGCCGATGCGGGCCGCCAGCGCACGCGGCTGCTGCGCACGCCGTCGCTGTGGCTCGAGTGCCTGGCCGCGGCGCTGCTGTCGCTGTGGCTCGCGGGGCCGTCGTTCGGCGGCATCACCTCGCGCCACGTCGTGTTCGTGCTCGACGACTCGGCGTCGATGGGCGCCGGCGAGACCCGCGCCGACACCGTCGCGGCGGTCACTGAGCGCGCCGCGGCGCTGGCCAGCACCGATCGCGTCACCGTGCTGCGCACCGGGCCGCGCCCCGAAGTGCTGCTCGGGCCGCGCGCGTTGCCCGGCGAGGTCGCGGCGGCGCTGGCGGTGTGGCATCCGGCGCGCCCGGGCCACGACGTGATCGGCGCGCTCGACCTCGCGCGCGAGCTCGCCGCGGGCGGCGGCGAGGTGGTGTTCTGCAGCGACCAGCCGGGGCCGCTCGGCGCCGAGGACGTCGAGGTCGTCGCCACCGGCGCGGTCCTGCCCAACGCCGCGATCCTGTCGGCGCAGCGCTTCGTGCTGGCCGACGGCACCGAGGACCTGCGGTTGTCGATCGGTGGGTTCAGCGGCGCCGAGCGCAGCACCTGCACGGTCACGTCCCAAGGCCAGGAACTGGCGCGCCGCGAGCTGCAGCTCGGCGCCGAGCCGGCGCGCGTGGCGCTGCCGCTGCCGCCGGGCACCGGGCTCGTGCAGGTGCAGCTGTCGCCCGACGCGCTGACCATCGACGACGCCGTGTTCCTGCTGCCCGAGCCGCAGCGCACCGTCGCGGTCTGCGACCTGCTGCCCGACGAACGTCGCGCGCAGCTGGCCCTCGGCCGCGTGATCGGCGCGCTCGACGGCGTGCGCGCCGAGCGCGACCCGCTCGCCGCGCAGCTGGTGTTCGCCACCGAACCCGGCAGCCCCGTCGCGGGGCAGACCGAGGTCGTGCTCGCGCTCGGCGACGGCGAACGCCACGCCTTCGCCGGGCCGTTCGTGATCGAGCGCACGCACCCGTGGCTCGCCGGCGTGCAGCTGCAGGGAGTGGTCTGGCTCGCCGAGGCGCGCGCGCTGCCCGGTCAGGTGCTGGTCGCCGTCGGGGACCAGCCGCTGATCACCGAGGAGTTCCTCGACCAGGGGCGCCGGCTGTGGATCGACGTCGACGCCACGCAGGGCAACCTGGTGCGCGCGCCGGACTGGCCGGTGCTGCTCGCCAACGTCGTCGACGTCTGCCGCAGCAGCGTGCCCGGACCCGAACGTGTGCACGTGCTGGTCGGCGGCGAGGCGCGCTACCGCCGCACCCTGATCGCGGGCGCCGAAGACTCCGAGCTGCGCCTCGTGGGGCCCGACGGCGACGCGCGCGCGGGCAGCGGCGTCGGCGCGGTCGGCTGGCCGATCGACGCGCCGGGCATCTACACGGTGCGCGGCCGCACCGGCAAAGAGCTCGGCACGTTCGCGGCGCGCTTCTTCGACGCCGGCGAGTCGGACCTGCAGGGCCGCGTCACCCGCACCTTCGCGCCCGAACGCACCAGCCGGCTCGCGGCGGCGGCGGCCGCGGCGCGCGACACCTCGTTCGAGCGGCGCGTCGTGGCCCTACTGCTGGGTTTGGTGGTGCTGCTCGACTGGTGGTGGCTGCAGCACCGGTCCTGGAGAGCGCCCGCCGGGCAGGGGGTCGCGTGATCCAGTTCGCGCTGCCCGAGGCGTTCCTGCTGGTGCCGCTCGCGGCGCTGCTGCTGCGGCGGCGGCTGTGGCCGCGGCCGCTGCTGGGTACCTTGCGCGTGCTCTGCCTGTTGGCGCTGTGCGCGCTGCTCGCGTCGCCGTATCGGCCGGGCGCCGAGGACGGCCGCGACCTGGTGCTGGTGCTCGATCGTTCGCGGTCGATGCCCGCGGCGAGCCTCGCCGCGGCGCAGGAGCTCGCCGACGGCATCGCCGCGGGACTGCAGCCCGGCGACCGGCTGGGCGTCGTCACCTTCGGCCGCAAGCCCGCGATCGAACGGGTGCCGCAGCGGCCGTTCTCCTGGCCGCAGCTGGGCCGCGAGGTCGACGTCGACGGCAGCGACCTCGCCGCCGCGGTCGGCGCCGGCCTGACGCTGGTCCCGCCCGGGCGACAGGGCTCGCTGCTCGTGTTCAGCGACGGCGAGGCCAACGGCGGCGATCTCGAGGGCGCGGCGCGCGCCGCGGTGCGCGCCGGCGTGCGCGTCGACACCCACTTCGTCGCGCGCGGTGTCGGCGCCGACCTCGCCGTCGCCGACCTCAGCGTGCCGGCGCAGATCCCGGTCGGCGAACCGTTCGCGGTCACGGCGGTGGTCACCGCGGGCACCGCCGGTCCCGCGCGCTTCTCGCTGTTCGGCGACGGCGAGGTCGTGCGCGCGGGTGAGGTGCAGCTGCAGGCCGGGCGCAACGTGCTGCAGTTCCGCCGCGTGCTGCAGGCCGCGGGGCTGCACGAGGTCGCCATCGAGGTGCAGCGCGACGACGATCCCGTGCCCGGCAACAACCGCGGCCTGGCCGTGGTGCGCGGCGAAGGCGGCACGCGCATGATCTGCGTCACGCCTGGCGGCCGCGAGGACCGGTTGACGCGCACCCTGCGCGCGCTCGGCATCGACGTCGTCGTCGCCGCGCCGCAGAGCGCGCCGCTGACGCTGCAGCAGCTCGACGCGGTGCGCTGCGTGATCCTCGAGGACGTCGCCGCCGGCGACCTGCCGGCGGGGGCGATGCCGACGCTGGCGCACTGGGTGCGCGAACTCGGCGGCGGGCTGCTGATGACCGGCGGCAAGTCGAGCTTCGGCGTCGGCGGCTACCACCGTTCGCCGGTCGAAGACGTGCTGCCGGTGACCATGGAGCTGCGCGAGGAGCAGCGCCGCTTCGGCCTGGCGATGGCGATCGCGCTCGATCGTTCGGGTTCGATGCAGGCCGACGCCGGCGGCACCACCAAGATGCAGCTCGCCGACCGCGGCGCCGCGACCGCGGTCGAGCTGCTGTCGCCGATCGACGCGGTGGCGGTGCTCGCGGTCGATTCGGCCGCGCACGTGGTGGTGCCGCTGCAATCGGCCAAGGACAAGCGCGCGATCGCCGACCAGGTGCGCCAGATCGAGTCGGCGGGCGGCGGCATCTACGTCGACGCGGCGCTGCAGGCCGCGGCCGCCGAGCTCAAGGCGAGCACCCAGCAGAACCGGCACATCGTGCTGTTCGCGGACGCCGCCGACGCCGAGCAGCCCGGCGACTACAAGACGTTCGTGCCCGAACTGGCCGCCGCTGGCATCACCGTCTCGGTGATCGGTCTCGGCACGCCCGCCGACAGCGACGCCGACCTGCTGGTCGACATCGCGCGGCTCGGCAAGGGCCGCTGCCACTTCGTCGCCGAAGCCGCCGACCTGCCGCGCGTGTTCGCCCAGGAGACGATCCAGGTGGCGCGTTCGGCGATGGTCGAGGAGGAGACCCAGGTGCGGGCCCTGCCGCCGCTGGCGGCCCTCGGCGACATGCCCCTGTCGTTCCCGACGATCGGCGGCTACTCGGTGGCGTGGCAGCGGCCGCGCGGCGAACTGGCGCTGCAGACCGCCAACGAACAGCACTCGCCGGTGCTCAGCTACTGGCAGATCGGCCTCGGCCGTGCTGCGGCGCTGCTCGCCGAGGTCGACGGCGCCGCTACCGGGCCGATGGCCGACTGGCCCGAACTGGGCACGTTCCTGGGCACGCTGGTGCGCTGGCTCGGCGGCGGCCAGCTGCCCGGCGTCTACGTCGACGCGCGTCGCGACGGCGCCGACGGCCTGTTCACGATCGAGGTCGAGGAGTCGCAGGCGACGCTGCTCGACCGCGTGCGCGGTGTGTTGTCGCCGCCCGAGGGCCGCGCCGCGCCGCTCGCGTTCGAACGCACGGGACCCGCGCGGCTGGTGGCGCGCGTGCCGCTGTCGACCGCGGGTGTGTATCGCGCCGCGCTGCAGGTCGACGACGCGGTGTTCCGGCTGCCGCCGCTGGCGCTGCCGTATTCGCCGGAGCTGGCGCCCGTCGCCGACCCGCGCGGCGGCGAACGAACGCTGCGGCGGTTGGCGACGACCACGGGCGGCACCGTGCAGCCCAGCGTCGAACAGGTCCTCACCGGCGACCGGCGCAGCTGGGGCCGGCAGGACTTCGGGCCGTGGTGCGGCTGGACCCTGCTGGCGCTGTGGTTGCTCGAGATCGCCGTGCGCCGCTTCCACCTGACGCTGCCGACGCCTGCGTTCCTGCAGCCGCGCGAGCCGGTGCCGAAACCCGAGCTGCGCGACGCGCCCAGGCCCGCGCCGCGCCGCGAGGTGCCGCCACCGCCGCCGCCCGCCGCCGCGGCCGAGCCCGAGTCGCCGCTGCTCGACGCGATCACGCGGGCCCAGCGGCGTTCGCGGCGGCGCTGATCCGGCGGTGACGGATGCCGCGAGCGGCGCCCTACTTGCCTTGCCATCGGAGGTTCGTGATCATGGCGCGCCGACTAGGAGGTCATGCGCACGATCCGGATCCCGCTCTACTGGTGTTGGCTGCTGTCGTGCGTGCTCGGCGGCGGGACGTGCGGCCGGGCCAGCGGTCAGTCCGAGGTGCGCGCGTGGTCGCGCCTCGCCTTCGCCACCGAGGCGCGCCAGGGCACGTTCGCGGCGGTCGCGGCGGCCAACGACACCACCCTGGTGCTGCGCAGCGACGGGGTCGTGTTCGCCCACGGCAGCGGGGTGCGCGGCGCGTGCGCGACGCCGTTGCCGCCGCCGGGCGCGACCTTCGTCGCGGTCACCACGAGCGGGTCGATCTCGATGGCGCTGCGCAGCGATGGCGGCATCACCGGGTGGGGCAGCTTCTTCATCCTGCCGTTCCAGCCGGCGCCGGCGTTGCCGCCGGGGCTCGGCTACACCGGCGTCGCCGCGGGGCTCTACCACGCGCTCGCGCTGCGTTCCGACGGCGCCGTGCTGGCGTGGGGCGACGACTCGTTCGGCCAGGCGTCGGTGCCGACGCTGAGCCAGCCGGCGATCAAGGTGCAGGCCGGTTCGGCCCACTCGCTGGCGCTGCTCGCGAACGGCACCATCGTCGCCTGGGGCGACAACTCGGTGGGGCAGCTGCTCGTGCCGGCCCTGCCGCCCGGCGTCACCTACGTCGACGTCAGCAGCGGCAGCGGACCGCACAGCCTCGCCAGGCGCTCCGATGGGGTGGTGGTGGCCTGGGGGCTCAACGGCGACGGTCGCGGCAACGTGCCGAGCCCGCCGCCCGGGATCACCTACGTCGAGATCGCCGCCGGCTCGAGTCACAACCTGCTGCGCCGTTCCGACGGACAGGTCGTGGCGCTCGGCGACAACTCGTACGGCGAGGGCGTGTTGCCGGCGTTGCCCGCGGGGGTCGGTGTCGCACAGCTGGCGGCCGGCAACGACCACAGCATCGCGCTGCTGTCGAACGGTGAGGTCGTGGGCTGGGGCCGCGACGACCGCGCGCAGAGCGCGCCGCCGCAGGCCGCGCCGGGGCTCGCCTGGCGCGGCGTCGCGCAGGGCGGCGGCCACGGGTTGCTGCTGCTCGAAGACGGCACCCTGCGTTCGTACGGTGACGGCAGCTTCGGCCAGCGCAACGTGCCGGCGCTGCCGCCGAACGTGCGCTACGTGGCCGCGTCGGCCGGGCGCGATCACAGCCTCGCGCTGCGCAGCGACGGCGTCCTGGTCGCGTTCGGGGACAACCGCGCGGGGCAGTGCAACGTGCCGGCGCTGCCGCCGGGCGTGCTCTACGTGGCGATGGCCTCCGGCCGCACGCACAGCGCGGCGCTGCGCAGCGACGGCGAGGTCGTCACGTTCGGGGCGACGGTGAGCAATGCGACCGTGATCCCACCGCTGCCGCCGGGCACGGTCTACACGGCCGTCGACTGCGCCGACGAGCAGACGGTGCTGCTGCGCTCCGACGGGCAGGTGCTCGTCGTCGGCGACAACAGCGACGGACAGCAGAACGTGCCGGCGCTGCCGCCGGGACTCGTCTACGAGCGCATCGCCGCCAGCGCCACGCACCACGCCGCGCTGCGTTCGGACGGGGAACTGCGGTTCTGGGGGCGATACCCGGTCGGCAGCGGCGCGTTCCGTCCGTTGCCGCCGGCGCCGGCCGGCGTCAGCTACGTCGACATCGCGGGCGGTCACTCGCACACCCTCGTGCTGCGGTCGGACGGCCAGGTCGAGGTGACGGGCTACCTGTGGGTCCGCGAAGGGGACGTGCCGGCGCTGCTGCCGGCCACCAGCTACGTCGAGATCGACGCCCACGAAGAAGCCAGCGTCGCGCGCGTCGGTGCGGCGACGAGGTTCGTCACCGTCGCGGCGGGATGCGCCGGCACGCAGGCCGTCTGCCGGCTGCGGCCGCTGGACCTGCCGCGCCTGGGCGCGCCGCTGCGGGTCGACTTCCGGCCGCTGCCGGCGAACGCGCTGGTCCTGGTCTTCGGCTGGCAGCGCACCGCGCCGCAGTCGCTCGCCACCTTCGGGGCCCCCGGCTGCGACTGGCACATCTCGCTCGACGCCTCGGCCTTCGTGTTCGGCGCCAACGGCAGCGCGCGGTTCGGCCTGCCGATCCCCGCGGGGCCCGCGTTCACCGGGATGCACTTCCATCTGCAGGCGTTCGTGCTCGACCCCGGGGCCGGCAACAGCCTGCAGGCCGTGGTCTCCGACGCCGCCGAGGTCCTCGTCGGCGGGCAATGAACTGCGACCCGCCTGCATCCGCGCCGTCGGCCGCCGCGAACCCGGCGATCGTGAGCGGGGCCGCCTTCACCTTGTTGTTCGACAGCGCTTGCCCGTTCTGCCGGCGCGAGGTCGAGTGGTTGCAACGCCGCGACCGGCGCGCGCAGCTGGCCGTCGTCGACATCAACGCGCCCGACTTCGATCCGGCGCCGCTGGGACTGACGCGCGACCGGGTGCACGCCCGTCTGCACGGCATCGATCGCGACGGCGTCGTGGTCGAGGGCATGGCCGCGATCCGCGGCGCGTGGCGCGCCGTGGGTCTGGGCTGGGTGATGGCGCCGACCGGCTGGCCGGTGCTGCGCTGGTTCGCCGATCTGGGCTACCTGCTGTTCGCGCGCTACCGCGTGCCGCTGGGCCGCCTGTTCGGCCGTCGCCGCGGCGGCCCCGATTGCGCCGCCGACCGCTGCACGCCGCGGCGCTGAAGTGCCCCGCGCGGCTGTCGCGTCGGCAAGAACCTCTCCGCTTGGGGAGCGGTTGCGTAGCATGCCCGCCATGCGCACTCGCCCCACGCTGACGGCGTCCCTCGCCGCCGCCGCCTCGTCCCTCGTCTCGTGCCTGCCGCTCGCGGCCCAGGAAACCCCCGCGGCGCTGCCCGCCCCGAAGGGCGCCGGCACCGTGCCCGCGGTCCTGTTCGACACGCTCGACTGGCGCCTCGTGGGCCCGTTCCGCGGCGGCCGCGTCGCGGCGGTCACGGGCGTCATCTCCTCGCGCGACACCTACTACTTCGGCGGCACCGGCGGCGGCGTGTGGAAGACGACCGACGGCGGCAAGAACTGGAACAACGTCAGCGACGGAACCTTCGGCGGCTCGATCGGCGCGGTCGCCGTCGCGCCGAGCAACGCCGACATCGTCTACGTCGGCGGCGGCGAGAGCACCTGGCGCGGCAACGTCAGCTCGGGCGACGGCGTGTGGAAGTCGCTCGACGCCGGCAAGACGTGGGAGTTCGCGGGCCTGCCGGACTCGCGGCACATCAGCCGCATCCGCATCCATCCCAAGGACCCCGACGTCGTCTACGCGGCGGTGATGGGGCACGTCAGCGGCCCGAGCGAGGAGCGCGGCGTCTACCGCAGCAAGGACGGCGGCAAGAGCTGGCAGCGCGTGTTGTTCGCGAACGCGCAGGCTGGCGCGGCCGACCTGTGCTTCTCGCCCGACGATCCGAACGTGCTCTACGCGACGACGTGGCGCGCGATCCGCACGCCGTGGTCGCTCGAGTCGGGCGGCGATGGCTCGGGGCTCTACAAGTCGACCGACGGCGGCGACACCTGGCAGCCGCTGCACGGCAACAAGGGCTTGCCCGAAGGCACCCTGGGCATCAGCGGCATCTGCGTGTCGCCCGCCGATCCCAAGCGCGTCTACGCGCAGATCGAAGCCGAGGCCGGCGGGCTGTTCCGCAGCGAGGACGCTGGCGCGACGTGGACCAAGGTCAACGAGGACCGCGACCTGCGGCAGCGCGCCTGGTACTACACGCGCGTCTACGCCGACCCCAAGGACGTGGACACGGTCTACGTGGTCAACGTGCAGTTCCACAAGTCGACCGACGGCGGCAAGACGTTCACGACGATCCGCACCCCGCACGGCGACAACCACGATCTGTGGATCGATCCCAAGGACCCGGCCCGCATGATCGAGGGCAACGACGGCGGCGCGTGCGTCACGACCGACGGCGGCAAGACCTGGAGTTCGATCGACAACCAGCCGACGGCGCAGTTCTATCGCGTCGCCGTCGACGACGCGGCGCCGTACCGGATCTACGCGGCCCAGCAGGACAACAGCACGGTGCGCATCGCGCACCGCAGCCGCGGCGCCGGCATCGGCGCGGACGACTGGGAGTCGACGGCGGGCGGTGAGAGCGGCTGGATCGCGCCGAAGCCCGGCGACCCCGAAGTGGTGTACGGCGGCAGCTACGACGGCTACCTGGTGCGACTGGACCACCGCACGCGCATGTCGCGGCGCGTCGACGTCTGGCCCGACAACCCGATGGGGGCCGGCGCCGCGGACCTCAAGTACCGCTTCCAGTGGAACTTCCCGATCCTGTTCTCGAAGCACGATCCCAAGGTGCTCTACACGGCCGCGCAGGTGCTGTTCGCGAGCTCCGACGAAGGCGCGACGTGGACGGCGCTCAGCGGCGACCTGACGCGCAACGACAAGAGCAAGATGGGGTCGTCGGGCGGTCCGATCACGCAGGACAACACCTCGGTCGAGTACTACGGCACGATCTTCACCGTGTGCGAAGGTCGCGTGCCGGGCACGATCTGGACCGGCAGCGACGACGGCCTCGTGCACGTCACCCGGGACGGCGGCAAGACCTGGAAGGACGTCACCCCGCCCGACGCGCCCGAGTGGATGCAGTGGAACGACATCGTCGCGGGCCCGCACGGCGACGGCTCGTGCTACGTCGCCGGCACGCGCTACAAGCTCGACGACTTCCACCCGTACCTCTACGTCACGCACGACTACGGCGCGACCTGGCGGTCGATCGTCGGCGGCCTGGACCCGAACTGGTTCACGCGCTGCGTGCAGCCCGACCCGGTGCGGCCCGGGCTGTTGTTCTGCGGCACCGAGCGCACGGTGTGGATGAGCTTCGACGACGGCCGCCGCTGGCAGCGCTTCGCCAACTCGCTGCCGCTGGTGCCGATCACCGATCTGGTGATCGAGAGCCACAGCCTGATCGCGGCGACGCAGGGCCGCGCGCTGTGGTCGTTCGACGGCCTCGAGCACGTGCGTCAGCTCGACGCCGAACAGGCGCAGGAGCCGCTGCACCTGTACGCGCCGGTGACCGCGGTGCAGTTCCCCGGGCGCGACGGTGAGGCCGCGGGCCAGGGGCAGAACCCCGACAGGGACTACCGCGTGCGCTTCTACGTCGGGGGCAAGACCGACGAACCCGTGACCGAACGCGCGGTGCTCGAGGTGCGCGACTTCGACGGCGAGGTCGTGTTCCGCCGCACCACCGACGCCGAGAAGGACGACGAGAAGTTCGAGGTGAAGCGCGGCATGAACGAGGTGGTCGTGACCTGGAAGTCCGAGCCGCCCAAGATCCTCGACAAGATGATCCTGTGGAACGGCCGCGGCGGCGCGCCGCGCGCGGCGCCGGGCGACTATCCGGTGACGCTGACGCTGGGCGAACACGAGGTGAAGGCCACGGGCCGCATCGGCAAGGACCCGCGCACGACGGCGACCGTCGCCGAACTGCAGGACCGCTACCGCCTGTCGCGGCGCTGCCGCGACGCGGTGACCAAGGCGCACGAGGCGATCGAGACGATGCGGCGTTTGCGCGAGCAGATGCAGACCGTCACCGACCGCGCCGAGGGTGACGCCAAGGACAAGCTCGACAAGCAGCGCGCCGACACCGCCGCAGCGCTCACGGCGATCGAGGAACAGCTCTACCAGACCAAGAGCCAGAGCGGTCAGGACCCGCTGAACTTCCCGATCAAGCTCACCGACAAGCTGCTCGGTGTGCTGTCCGCGACCGATCACGCCGAGTTCGGACCGACCGCCGGCCAGAAAGCCGTCGCCGACGAACTGATCGCCGCGATCGACGCGGAGCTGGTCAGGTTCGAGGCGGTGCAGAAGGAGCAGGTCGCGGCGTTCAACAAGCTGGCGCTCGAGCTCGCGATCCCGCACGTCAAGTGACGGCGGGGGGTGTCGGTGTCATCGTGGGGCGAGCCATCTTGACGGATGGGCACAGTGAATCGGACGTGATCCCCGATGATGCCATTTGCGACACAGGTGCCGAGGAGCTGTGTCGGTGGTCGTCGTCTATCTTGTGGGTGGCTTGTTCGGAGCTGCGGACACCCCTCGCGCGGAGCTCGATTGAGTTTCGGCAGATGGCAGAACTCCTCGAGGTTCCTGATGCACCGTCTCCTCCTTCTCGTCGCCTTCTTCGTGGCTGCCCTTGGCTTCAATGCAGCGGCCATGGCGAGTGGCGGCGGTACCTACAGCGCAACCGCGACTGCGAAGATCGACAACCCTGGCACCATCACGGTTTCCTCCAACGGTGGGCAGATCAACAATGTTGTCGTCAAGCTCAACGGAGTGCTTCTGACCGAGGGCACCGGCTACACCAAGACGATCGACGGCAGCCGTGTGACGATCAACTTCATCGATCAGGTCGACCAAGACGACGAAGCTGAGATCAGCGGGCAGTGCTCAACCAGTGGAGCTCACGATGGCGAGCTGCACAACTCGGACAACTGGGATCTGCAGTAGCTTTGAACGACGCACAAACCACTCAGCGGTCTCCATCGCCCCGTGTGATCTTGATCATGCTGGCGCTGGCAGTGCTGGTGGTTCTTGCGGTGGTCATGTTTCCCGGAGTCGGACGCAGCGATCCGTCTCCGCAGTCAGGTGTGCCTGCTTCGTCGGTGGTGTCCGGTTCTGCATCCAATGTCGAAAGCGGTATCCGAGGCTCTGAGGGTGAAGTGTCGGGCGAGCAGTTGGGGTCTGTGCAACGCAAAGCGTCGCCGAAAACGACGCAGGGCGGCCTGCTGCTGTCTCCAGACGGTGACCATCCAGTCTGCGATTGTCCCTACCTCGTCGTGGCCGATGTTCCAGCGCAGGATTCCGATCCAGGCTCGAAGCCGTTCGCTCCCATGGCAAGGACGGGGCGGAATGGCGAATGGACAGTGCCGCCGGATCTCGACGGCACGTCCTACCGCTTGGTTGTCTCGCCCGAATCGTACTTTCGAGTCGAGTTCGAGTTGGGACCCGCGACCCTCGAGAGTGATGTGGTCGTGCTTCGGATGCCGCAGACCGCCGAGTGCAGAGTGCGACTGAGTGGAGCGCTTCTTCCCGATGGAGCGCGGTGGGATTGCCTCGTCGAGCCTTGGGACTCCAGGTTCCCCGAACGTAACGAGACGATTCCTGAATTGCGGGTGCTGAAATACGGGCCGTACGGCGAAATCGTCACGATCCTGTCGGCATCGAAGTTCCATGACCTGCGTGCCAACGAGGACTTCTCGTACCTTGCGCCGGTCGGCAGCCAGCTCGTCTTGGGACCTTGGTCCGAAGGTTGTCGACTGAGTGGGTACTCGCCGAGAGTTGTGGTCCCGTCCGTCACGGTGATCACTGCCTCACCCGATCCGGGACTGCGTGTCATGTACCAAAATGAGGCAGGTGAGATCCTCCGAAATGGAGGGCTTGTCTTTGCACAAGCTGGCGAAGGAATGAGGTGGCTCCGCTACCCCATGTATGAAGGGGTCGCTTTCATCGAGGGTGCGAAGTTCCAGGGTGAGCCACAAGTGATCGTCGAGTATTGCGCCGCGGATGGAGAGTTCTTTCGAGTCGAGGTGCGTCCCGATCCGGCGGTTCCAGTGAAAGGCATCGAATTCGTCAAGGGTCATGGGCAACAAGCAGAGGAGGTCACAGCTCCGAATCTCGCTACATGTCTCAGCGGTTGGTATCGATCGGGAGAGGGGGATTGGGCATTGATATCGCCGAGTGGCCCACTTGCTGTGAGTGCCAGGCAATTGCATCGATTGGACGGGCGGGTTCTCGTGTCCCTTCCTGCTGGAAACGAGGCCGTCTTGTTCTGGGCGGACGGAGCTGTGGTCAGGATTCTCGAAGGCAAGCGAAAGGCGTACTCCGATCCTGGCGCGCAGTCATTTCAGGTGGTGCCACCACACCTGATCCAGGAGTTGGGGGGCAACGAGTGCCTCTTGGCAACTCTGCAGGGCGTAGTCGACGGCGGTGCGGGCAAGTGGGTCGACGTGGATACGCGTCGCTTCGTCGCAGGCAGTGACGCTTCGCGATGGACTGTCCGTGAGCCGGAAAACGTGAGTTATCGCACCAAGTGGCGGCGCCTGGCCGATACTGGTGGACATTGGCGCGAGATCGACCAGGGAGTTCACGTCGTGGCTGGCTCCGGCGGATTCCCGGTCAATAGGTAGGGCTGCAAGGTCTCGCCTGCCCCCGACAGGAGTGCATGCAGTCATCTCCTGCCGGGGCTTGGCGTCACGTCCGCAGGCCGCGCTGCCGGGCGCGCAGTCTAAGAGTCTGCTTGTGCCGTTCGATGGTGCGAACGCTCACCGACAATTGGGCCGCCAATGCAGAGTTACTGGTGAGTCCCTTCAGCATCAGGGCGAGCATTCTCTGCTGAGTCTGGTTCGTGACGCAATTGGCCAGGATCTGGACGTGTTGGCGTGCCCGTTGCGAGGTTCGCGGGGTCTTCGCAACGTGTGCCAATGCTTCGAGCGTCAGAGGGCATTGTGTGCCGCGCCGTTGGGTCGCTCGGTGCGAGTCAATCAGAAGACGAGTCGCCGTGGTCTGGCACCAGCGCACAACGGCCGGCAGGGGAAGTCGTGGGCGATGGCCCAGGTGTGCCAGCCCGCGGGTAATGGTCTCACTGAGGAGATCCTCGGCGTCAGACTGGTTGGACGTCCTGCCTGCAATCCACCGTCTGAGACTCCGGCGTACGGCTTCCCACGTTGACCCATTCCTCTCTCTCTCAGACATTGAGCTTCCTCCGACCCAACTCTATCACCTTCATTGGAGTAGCTCAAGCCGGGCCAAGCATGTCAGGGACTTTGGGTAGGTTCTTCTTCCGGTGATTTTGCACGCCGCCGCAGCAGCGCGATCACGGCCTCGGCCGTGATCCACAGCGCCAGGCCCAGCAGCACCACGGCGACCACGACCAGCATCGTGTCCGTGGACCCCGCGATCTGCAGCACCAGCGCGCTGATGGTCATGCCCATCATGAACACCATCGGCACGCCGACGAGCCAGCGCAGCAGCACGGGCTTGCCGGTGTTGGCGAGCCACAGCGACAGGCCGACGAGCGTGAGCCCGGCGAGCAGCTGGTTGGTCGAGCCGAACAGGGGCCAGATCACCATGTAGGCAGGCACGATCTTGCCGCCCGGACCGATCACGGTCTGCGCCACGAACCACGCCGGCAGCAGGAGCGAGATCACCGTGCCGACGACGCCCGCGGTGCGGGTCTTCCAGCCCGTGAACTCGGTGAACAGGTAACGTGCGAGGCGGGTGCAGACGTCGAGCGTGTCGTAGACGAACGTCGCGAACGCGAGCATGCCGAAGGTGACCGCGAACGTCAGCGGCACGCCGAGCTGGTGCAGGAACGAGCCGACGCCGACGCCGAAGATCTTGTCGGGGCCCTTGCCGGCGAGCTCGCTGCCCGGCGCGAGCGTCATCACACAGGCGAGCGCGAGCAGCGCGACGACGCCTTCGAGCAGCATGCCGCCGTAGCCGACGAGGTGCGCATCGGGTTCGCGGTCGATCTGCTTGCTGGTCGTGCCCGAACACACCAGGCCGTGGAAGCCGCTGCACGCGCCGCAGGCGATGGTGATGAACAGGAACGGCACGAGCGGCGCGTGGTTGGTGCCGGTGAAGCCCGTGAACGTGGGCCAGGTGATCTCGGGGTTCGACCACAACAAACCCAAGAGGCCGCCGCCGAGCGTGATGTAGAGGAAGAAGCCGCCCAGATAGCCGCGCGGCTGCAGCAAGAGCCACATCGGCAGCACCGAGGCGACGCCGCAGTAGGCGAGGATCAGCCAGGCCCAGTGCAGCGACGGGATGTCGCCGGCCGCGGCGAGGTCGAGCGGGATCGACGGGCCGATCCAGATCGCCAGCCCCACGGCGGGCACGAACACGAGCGTGGTCAGCCACAGCGGCGGGCGCAGATACTTCACGACGACGCCCATCAGCAGCGACAGCGCGAGGTAGAGCATCGAGCTGCTGGCGACGCCGGCGCCGGCGACCGCGACCTGGCCGCCGTCGCTGCCCGGCACGACGACGTCGAGCGCTTCGACGAAGGCGCGCGCGGTGACGTCGGTGAAGGCGATGATCACGTAGATCAGCGCCAGCCAGATGTAGACCGTGAACACCGTGTAGCTGCGCGGGTTGAGGTTCTCGCGCAGCAGCTGCGCCACCGAACACGCGCCGTGGCGCACCGAGCCGACCAGCGCCGCGAAGTCGTGCATCGCGCCGATGAAGATGCAGCCGAGCACGATCCACCAGAACGCGGGGCCCCAGCCGAACCACAGCGCGGCGAGGATCGGGCCGGCGATCGGGCCGGCGGCGCTGATCGCCGAGAAGTGCTGCGACAGCAGGTAGAAGCGCGGCGTCGGCACGAAGTCCTCGCCGTCCTCGTGTTCGTGGGCGGGGGTGCGTTTGGCAGCGTCGAGGCCGAACAGGCGCGCGAGCAGCCGGCCGTAGAAGCGGTGGGCCAGCCAGAATGCGACGAGGCACAGGCCGAGCAGGAGGGCGAGCGACGGCATGGTTGCGCATGCTGCCCTGGCGCGGCGCGCGGTGCCAGCGCGCGGCAGGTAGAGGATGCCGCGCCGTGGCATACTGCTCGCCATGTCCCGCGCGCTCCTCTGCGTCGCCGTCCTCGGTAGCCTGCTCAGCGCCCAGGCGGTCGTTGCCTCCGTCGCGGCCGCGACCCCGCTGCCCTGCAACCTCGTCGTCGGGGCCCAGACCACGAACCAGACCGTGCCCGTGGGCCCCCTGCCGAACGTCGGCGGCGTGGCCGCGGTGGGGGGCGCGGGGCTGGCTCCCGAGTTCGCCAGGGTGAACTGGGTGGCGGGCGCCGGCAGCACCGACGCGACGTTCCGGCTCTCGCTCTCGACCCAGGTGCAGAACGGCAGCGTCGCGCACGCGGGCCCTGGGGAGATCGTGGTCACGTTCGCCGGCGCGGGGACCGCGGCGTTGCCGGCCCGGTTCGAGCTGTCGGTGAACCTGGTCGGCATCCAGCCGGTGCAGCTCGCCGTCGACACCGGCAACAACGGAACCTGGGACTGGCAGTACGGCATGACGCCGCTCGTCGGCACGACGCCCGACCTCGTCGCGCAGCCGCTGCAGTTCCGCGTCGGCTACGACCTCACCGCGGTGTTGCCGGGCAGCGCGCAGGTCGATCTCGAACTGCGTCTCGTCCCCGACGCGATCACGGTGGTGCCGATGGCCGTCGACTGCGGCATCGCCAACACCTACGCGGTCGGCGCGTTGTGGGACACGCGCTTCGCCGACCTCGAGCTGCGCGCCGGCTGGTCGGCGTGGCACGTGGTCGGGATCTCGTCACAGCCGCAGCTGTTGCCCAGTTCGCTGACGCTGACTGCGGCGCCGTGTCTGGTGGTGCCGTCCCCGGACCTGGTGCTGCGCACCGGCACCCTCAACCTGCCGGTGCCTGCCGCGGTGCGGCCGATCACGCTGTATGCGCAGCTGCTCGACGTGCTGCCGCACGTTCGCGTCTCCGACGCGTACCTGATCCACCTGCGGTGACGCTGCCGCCGTCTGGGCAGCGTCGCCGCCGCGCCGCGATCACTTCGCGATGCGTTCCTTGAACTCGAGCGTCTCGGTGTCGATGCGCACCTTCTCACCGACGTCGCAGAGCAGGTTGACCTTGACCTTCATGCCGTTCTCGAGCACGGCCTCCTTGCTGCCCGAGCCGGCGTTGCGCATCGGCGGGGCGGTCTCGGTGATCGTCAGGATCGAGTGCTTGGGCGGGAACACGGCCACGAGCGAGCCGCTCACGAAGAAACCCTTGTAGGTCTCGGACGGCCACTTGAGCGCGTCCTCGGCGGCGGCCACGGCGCAGCGCACCTCTTCGCCGGTCTCCGAGAAGAACACCTCGTCGATGCCGTCGCGGTAGGAGTAGGACAGGTCCTTGTCCTCCTTGTCGAGCACCTCCCAGCGGCTGTCGGTCTGCTCCTTGAGCTCGGTGACGCGGCCGGTCAGCAGGTCCTTGATGCGCATCTGCACGAAGGCGCGGCGGTCGTTGCGGAGCATGTTCCACCAGACGACGGTGCACATGCGGCCCTCGTAGGAGACCAGGGTGCCGGGGCGGAGTTCGAGTGCGGCGACTTGCATGGGCAAACAGGTTAGCGAGGGCCGGCAGGCCCGCAACCCGGCTTTCGTGCCGCGGCCCGAAACTCCGATGAGAACGACCTTGGACAAGTCCACCAATTGCCCGGACGGCAGTCTATGGTGCCGGGTCATGCGCCTCGCGTCGCCCACCGCCCTCGCCCGGGTCCTGGTGGCCGCCGGGCTGGCGGCTCAGCTCGGGGCCCAGCAACCGGTGATCACCGTACCCGTGGACTCCCACCTGCAGGTGCGGAGCTGGGACGCGACCTCGGGGTTGCCGCAGAACACGGTCTGCGCGCTGCAGTTCGATCGCGACGGCATGCTGTGGGTGGCGACCTTCGGCGGCCTGTGCCGGTTCGACGGCATGGAGTGGCGCGTCGAAGCGACGAGCGCGGACGGGCTGCAGGACCAGCGCATCACGCTGGTCGCGCAGGACGCGTCGGGGCAGCTGCTGGTCGGGACCGAGCAGGGGGCCCTGTTCGGTCGCCGCGACGGACACTTCACGCTGCTGGCGCAGGTGCCCGGCACCAACCTGCGGTTCGCCTCGACGGAGCCGTCGGGCCGGCTGTTGTGCGGGACCTCGTCGGGGCTGTTCGCCAGGCTCGAAGGCGGGACCGTGATCGAACTCGCCGATCGTTCACGTCGCGACCCGCGCGCCTTCCTGCCGTTCGCCGACGGCCCGCAGGTCGTCGGCCGCGGCGGCGTGTTTCGTCTCGACGACCCGAACCGCGAGGTCCTGGTCGAGGAGCCGTGCAGTTCCGCGGTGATGCTCCGCGACGGCCGGGCCATCCTCGGCACCGATCGCGGTCTGTTCGCCTACGACGGCCGTTCGGCGCAACCGTTGACCGTGCCCGGTGCGCCGGTCGACGCGGGAGTGAGCGCGCTCGCGGTCACTGCCGCGGGGCTGCTGTGGGTCGGGGCCGAGGGCAGCTTGTGCCGCATCGATCCCGACGGCGTGGTTCCGCCGCTGGTCCTGCCGATCGCGCACCGTGTGCGCGCGATCCTGGTCGAAGGTGATCGCGCGCTGTGGGTGGGGTTCGAGGGCGGCGGGCTCGCGCGGTTGTTCGACAGCGAGGTCGATCTGCACACGCCGCGCGCGGCGGCCGGTCAGGCGGTCGAGCCGCACTCCGTGCTGCCTGCGGGCGACGGCAGGTGGTGGGTCGGTACCGCCGGCGGCCTGTTCTCTTTCGACGGCCAGCACTTCGAAGCCGATGCGCGCCTCGCCGGGATCGCGATCGGCGGCCTGGCCCGCAGCGCCAGCGGCGATCTCTGGCTCGGCGTCGATGCCGGGGTCACGCGGCTGCGCGGCGACGACGTGCGGCACTTCCGGGCGCCCTCGCCCGGTCGCGTGCGCGCCATCCACATCGCCGGCGACGACCGGATCTGGTGCGGCACCGAAGACGGTGTGCGGTGGCTGCAGGAGGGTCGCTGGTCCGAACCGCCCGAGGCGCTGCTGCTGCGCGGCGAGGCCGTCAAGATGATCGTGCCCACTGCAGGCGGGCGGCTGTGGATCGCCAGCGACAGCACGCTGCTGCGCGTCGAGCCCGACCTGCGCGTCACGTTGCGCCTGCGCAACGGTGTGGAGCTGCCGCCGGGGGAGGTCCGGGCGGTGTTGCCGACGGCGTCGTCGAGGGTCTGGCTCGGCTGCTACGGCGGCGGCTTCGTCGCCGTCGACGGCGACCGCTTGCGCCGGGTGGGCGCCGCCGAGGGGCTGCTCGATCCGTTCGTCTGCTCTGCGGTGCCGTTCGGCGGCCAGTGGGTCGTCGGCAGCAACCGCGGCACTTTCGTGGTCGATCCCGCGGCTCTCGATCGGGTCGTCGACGGCATCACGGCGCGGCTGGCATGCCGGCCGCTGTTCGGGCCGCGCGGCGCCGCGGCCGAAGCGAACGGCGGCGTGCAACCCAGCATGGCATGCGAAGGCGAGCGCGTGCTGCTGTGCGGCGTGCGGGGCGTGCTCGCGATCGAGCGGGAACGCATGCACCGCTGGCCGGCGCCGGCGGTGTGCACGATCGAACGAGTCACGGCCGGCGGACGGTCCCTGCCGCTGCAGGGGCAGGCCCGCGCGGAGATCGCCGCCGGCGTGCAGCGCGTGCTCACCGTCGCGGTCGCGGCGCCGTGCTTCGACGCTCCCGAATTGCAGCGGTATCGCTGGCGCCTGCTGCCCGAGCAGCCGGAGTGGACCGAACCGTCGGTCGAACGGCAGATCTCGTTCGGCCTCGCCGCGGCCGGTGAACACCGCTTCGAGGTGCAGGCCTGGTCCGTCGATGGTCGCGCCAGTCCGAGCGTCACGTCGCTGCAGATCGAGGTGCAACCGCGACTGTTCGAGCGCACGTCCACCCAGCTCGGCCTGGTCCTGCTCACGCTGCTGCTCGGCGGGCTCGCGATCCACTTCGGCGGGCGGCGCGCGGCGCGGCGCGCGCGGCTGCTGCGGCGGCTCGTCGACGAACGCACGACCGAGCTGCGCGAACTGCACAAGGCGCTCGAGCGGCGCGTCACCGAGCGCACGGCCGAACTGCGCTCGGCGCTCGAACAGCTCGAGATCGACCACGAGAAGCGCCTGCAGTTGCAGCACGACCTGCAGCAGTTCCAGCGCATGGAGAGCCTCGGCGCGCTCGCCGGCGGCGTCGCGCACGACTTCAACAACCTCCTGACCGTGGTGCTCGGCAACGCCTCGCTGCTCGAGGCGGAGCTGCCCGTCGGGGGGCCGCAGGCGGAGCTCGCCGTGCGCGTGCGTGAGGCCGCCGAACAGGGGCGCCGGATGACGCGGCACCTGCTGACGGTGGCGAGCCGGCAGGCGGTGCAGACCGAGGTGGTCGATCTGGCCGAACAGGTGCGCGGGCAGCAGTCGCTGCTGACGCAGCTCGTGGGGCCCGGAGTGCGCCTCGAGCTCGACCTGCCGGCCGCCGCGCTGCGGGTGCGCGCGGCTCCGACGCAGCTCGAGCAGGTGCTGTCCAACCTGTGCGTCAACGCCCGCGACGCGATGCCCGACGGCGGCCAGCTGCGCATCGGCGCGCGTCGCGTCGACGCGGGTGTCGAACTGCGCGTCGCCGACACCGGCGCCGGCATGAGCGAAGAGGTGCGGCAGCGCGCGTTCGACCCGTTCTTCAGCACCAAACGCGGCGGGCGCGGCACCGGCCTGGGGCTGGCGACGGTCTACGGCATCATCAAGCAGCTCGGCGGGCACGTGTCGATCGAGTCGGCGCCGGGCGCCGGCACCACGTTCGTGGTCGTCCTGCCGGCGGCCGACGAGCCGACGGTCAGCATTCCCCGAACGCAGGGCGGCCCGATCGGCGAGCCGCGGGCCGCGCAA
Organism: Planctomycetota bacterium; assembly: GCA_020638655.1. GTDB lineage: Bacteria > Planctomycetota > UBA1135 > UBA1135 > UBA2386 > JACKIC01. Next base: position 28,244 of record JACKIC010000009.1, on the reverse strand, counting down.
CCGGACGCGCGCGCCGGCGACAAGGGCCGTTGACCAGTCTGGCCCAGCTCGTAGAGTGCTCGGCCCAAACACCTGCGGGAGTGCATTCGAGCTGGTGTTCGGCCTGGTCTTCAAAACCTGTGGGGGGTCGCCTCGCGCGGCTCCCGGTGGGTTCGATTCCCATGCACTCCCGCCATTCTCTTCCCGGCGAGTATCCGGGAAGAAGGCTGCTCAGGAGAACTGCTTCAGAAGCACTGCTTCAGAAGCGCTGCCGCGTCGCGGCGCCCGCGGCGACGACGCCGGTAGCCAGGTCGAAGCCGAACGCCTGACTGCGCACGTCGAGCCCGCGGATCGCGCTGCTGTGCGGGATCGGCCAGAAGATCGCCGCCCGATCGCTGGCATCGACGACGGCGAAGCCGAGGCCGACGAGCCCGACCGGCGACAGGTGCAGCACCGCGTCGCCGGGTGACAGGACGATCCACGGCGCGCCCGCGAACGGCATCGTCGAGCCGAGCAGGAACACGGGTGAGCCCTGGCCGATCGCGCCGTTGGCCAGGAACACGTAACCCGGCTGGTCGGCGCGGCCCGGTTGGTTGGAAGGCGCGGCGCTGTCGGGGTGCAGGCCCGAGTACATCGACGCCGTCGGTTCCAGGTTGCTGTTGCGGCGCGACACGGCCAGGCCGCTGCTGCCGTCGACGAGCAGTTCGATCAGCGGTTGCCAGCCGACCAGGCCGCTGCCCAGCGGGGTGATGACGCCGACGTCGTGCAGGTAGGCGAACGCCGTGTTCGGGTCGAGGCCCGCGCCGCAGGCGTCGAGCAGCGTGGTCGCGAGGCCCGGGGTGCTGGTGCCGCCGACGGTGCGCGCGCGCAGGCCCGGAGTGCGGAACACCAGCGAGACGAACAGGTCCGAGCCGTCGGGCACGTCGACCGGCGGGTTGAACAGCACCGTGATCTCGTGCTCGAGGATGCCCTGCGGGGTGGTGACGCCGAGCGCGCTGCTGACCGAGGTGGTGCCCGGCGCGTCGGGACCCAGGATCGTCGGCAGGTTGGTACTGCCCTGCTCGAGGTAGGTGTGCACGTCGAAGGTCTCGCCGTCGGCGGCCGTCGCGTCGGCGAGGTGGAACACCGCGCCGCGGATGCGGTGTCGGCCGGGCGCCACGTATTGCCCGATGCCGCGGTAGGCCTCCCCGGGCACGCGGAACAGCAGCTCGCTGTTCAGGCCCGTGAACAGCGTCGTCTGCACCACCTTGGGCGGTGGCATGCCGATCAACAGGCCGGCCGGCTGTTGGGCGCGCGCGCCGCACGTGAAGAGCAGAGGGATCGCGGCCAGGGCTGCCGCGAGCGAGCGGGCAAAGGGGCGTTCTTCCATGCGCGTGTCTAGCGGTGCGCGCGCGGGGCGTCACCGGCCGCCGCGGCGCGAAATCGCGGGCCCGCAGCGGGGCCCTGGCTCACCAGGTCAGCACCGCGAAGATCGGTGCGTGGTCGCTGCCGAACGTCGGGCCGGTGTCGATCTCGGCCACCTGCACGGTCGTGCTCACCAGCACGTGATCGATCGGAACCCTCAGCGGCCACGGCAGTTGTTGTGGCCAGCTCGGCAGCCAGCGCGCTCGGGCCGCGTTCTGCAGGCCGGCTTCGGCGAGCATCGCGCGGAAGCTCGGATTGAACGGCGTGGCGTTGCAGTCGCCGATCACGAGGTGGCGCGACGGCAGGCCGGTGAGCAGGCCCGGCAGCGCGGCGAGGCCGCGGTCGCGTTCGGCGTTGCGGCTGCGGCCCCCCGGGCGCGGCGGGTGCACGCCGAGCACGCCGATCGGTCCGGCAGCGGTCGTCAGTGTCGCCCGGACCGCCGGCGACCACGCGAACCCCAGCGGCACCACGGTCGCGTCGGTCAGCGGCAGCCGCGACAGCAGCGCCACCCCGAACGGGCCCTCCGCGGTGCGCACGCACCGGAACGGGTAGTCGCGCAGCGGGCGTCGATCGCGGCGAGCCAGGCCGGGGTCACCTCGCTGAGGAAGAGCACATCCGGGTTCCGGGAGCGCACGGCGGCCAGCAAGGCGCCGGCGTTGGCTTCGTTGCCGAACAGCAGGTTCGCCCCGAATACCCGCAGCGCGACGCCTTCCGGGTTCGGCTGCGGCTCGGCGTCGGCGCCGTCGGCAGCGGCGAGCAGGCAGGCGGCAGCGGCGGACAGCGCGCCCGTCCCGAACACGGCCGCCAGGCGCAGCCGCCGGCACGCGCCCAGCACCGCGGCGGCCGGCAGCAGGCAGCACAGCGCTTGCGCCGCGAAGCACGCGAGCAGGTCGAACAGCCAGTGCAGGGGCGCCAGCCACGGCGCCACCGCAATGCCCAGCGCGGGCAAACAGAGCAGGGCCAGCAGGTTGGTGGGGCGCAGGCGCTTGCGGAGCGAGGCGGACATCGTGCCTTCTGGCGACTCAGCGGCCCGCGGTCTGGGCGCCGGCGAGCGCCGTGGCCTTGGCCACGAGCCGCTCGAGGAGCTGGCGCCGCGCCGGGTTGCCGGCGACGGGGGCGGTGCCGTGGTTGCGCACCCCGAACACGAACGTGCCGTCCGCCTGTTCCAGGGCCTCGGCGCTGACGTCGTCGTGATCGAGCAGCCACCAGATCTGGATGCTGTAGCCGATGCGCGCGCCGCCGAGCGGGTGCTGCTGGTTCTCGGGCCAGCCCTCGGCGAGCGTCTCGCGGATCACCTGGTCGGCCTGCTCCCGGCTCAGCGCGAAGGTCCGCGGCGACATGTCCAGGCTCGACGAGGTCCCGGCGCAGGCCGCCGTGAGCAACAGGAACGGCAGCGCGCGCGAGGGGTTGTGCATGCGCGGGATCTTGGGGCCGAGGCCGGGTGCTGGCAATTCCCGTCCCGGCGCCGACCGGCCGTCGTTCCGGGTTGTCTCGTCGGCGGCACCCGGCATGATGCTCGGCCCCCATGTCCACCGGCCCGGCTCCGAGCGAACACCAGATCTACGTCGAGATCCGCGGCTTCGTCGCCCAGTGGTTCCGCGAGGGCCGTGAAGACGGGCTGGACGCGGACACGCCGCTGGTGACCTCCGGGATCATCGATTCCGCCGGTGTGGTCGAGGTGGTCGAGTTCCTCGAGCAGCGCTTCGGCGTGCAGCTCACCGACGCGGACATCTCCCTGCGAAATTGCAACACGTTGCTGGGGTTGACCGAGCTGGTCCAGAGCCGGCGCGGCGGCTGACGGGTTCTGGCCGGCGCCGCGCGGGCGTGCCCGCCGCGCCCGCCTTGCCTCTCGAATCTGCAGCCGCAATCGCTACCTTCTTTCGACCCTTTCTTCCGCACTGATCCGGTGTCGAGCGTCCTCTTGCCCATCTTGGTGTTCACGGTGCCCGTGTTGGCGATCGTGTTCCTGGCGATGGGGGGGCGGCGCCTGTCGGGTTCGTGCGGAGGGCTGAGCGCCGATGGTTCGTGTTCGCGTTGCGGCAAGGCCGCGGGCGAGCCGGTGCCCGAGGCCTCGAACTGCAGGTCGACCTGAGTTGGCGCTCGACCTGGCCTGGCGCTCGCCCGCGCGCGCCGCGTCTGCCCTTTCCTCACTCCGTGTCTTCTCGATGCGACCGCTCGGATGACGACCCACACGATACGCAAAGGTTTCGACCTGCGCCTCGCCGGCGCTCCTGAACCCGTGCTCGCGGATGCCGCCGAACCGGCGACCGTCAGCCTGCACACCAGCGAGTTCCCCGGCATCAAACCCAAGGCGTTGGTCAAGGAGGGCGACCAGGTCGTCACCGGCCAGCCGCTGTTCCTCGACAAGCGCGACCGCGACATCGTCTGGTGCTCGCCGACGACCGGCACGGTGCAGACGCTCGAGTTCGGCGAACGCCGCTTCCTGCTGCGCGCGGTGGTCACCAACGACGTCGCCAAGGGCGGCGCCGAGCGCTTCGCCGACGCGATCAAGCCTGCGGGCGACCGCGCCGGGCTCGTCAAGGCGATCAAGAACGCCGGCCTGTGGCAGCTGTTCACGCAGCGCCCCGTCGGCCGCATGCCGATGAGCGACAAGGAGCCGGTCGCGATCTTCGTCAATGGCATGGACACCGCGCCGCTCGCGGCCGACCCGTGCTTCGCCACCAAGGACCACAAGGCCGATCTGCAGGCCGGCGTCGACCTGCTCAAGAAGCTGACCAGCGGCAAGGTCTACCTGTGCCTGCGCGCCGCGGGCGACCACCAGAGCGAGGTGCGCTCGCTCGCCGGGGTCGAGGTGCACGACTTCGACGGTCCGCACCCGTCGGGCCTCGTCGGCACGCACATCAGCCGCATCCGCCCCCTCAAGCCGACCGAGATCGTCTACGCGCTGCGCCTGCAGGACGTGGCCCGGCTCGGTTCGTGGGCCAAGACCGGCCGCTACCCGGCCAAGACCGTGGTGGCGCTGGCCGGCAGCGCCGCGCCGAGCCGGCGCTACCTGCGCGTGCGCCAGAGCGCCGCGCTGAGCGCGCTGCTCGGCGACAAGCCGCTGCACGACGTGCGCGTCATCGACGGCAACGTGCTGGGTGGCGCGGCGCTGCCCCAGGACGGCAGCCTCGGGCTGCGCGCGACGACGCTGACCGTGATCCCCGAGGGCGAGGGCCAGCGCGACCTGTTCGGCTGGGCGCTGCCGCAGTTCGGCAAGCTGAGCTTCCACCGCAGCGTGATGAGCTGGCTGATGCCCAAGAAGGAATACGTCGTCGACGCGCGCCTGAACGGCGGCCACCGGCCGATCGTCAACATCGGCGCCTGGGAGCGGGTCACGCCGCTCGACATCCACCCCGCGTACCTGGTGCGCGCGATCCAAGCCAACGACATCGAGGAGGCCATGAAGCTCGGCCTGCTCGAAGTCACCGAAGAGGACGTGGCGCTGTGCACGTTCGTCGATCCCTGCAAGATCGACGTCGGCAGCATCGTTCGTCAGGGCCTCGACCTGTTCGAGAAGGAGGGCTGAGCCCGTGCAGTTCCTACGCAATCTGATCGAGAAGCAGCGTCAGCTGTATCACGCCAAGGACAGCAAGTTCCACAAGGCGTGGCCGCTGTTCGACGCGTTCGAGACGTTCCTGTTCGCGCCCGAGCACCGGGCCGGCAAGCAGGGCGTGCACGTGCGCGACTACGTCGACCTCAAGCGGGTCATGAACACGGTCATCATCGCGATGCTGCCGTGTCTGCTGTGGGCGATCTGGAACACCGGCGCGCAGCACTTCCACGCCGTCGAGAGCCTGCTGGGCGCCGGCAAGCTCGCGCCCGAAGGCTACACGCTCGGCTGGCTGCAGGCGCTGCTCGGCGGGCCCACGCTCGGCGCGGTGACCGCGTTCGACACGATCGTCTTCGGCCTGCAACGCATGCTGCCGATCCTGATCGTCAGCTACGGCGTCGGCCTGGGCATCGAGATGGTGTTCAGCGTGATCCGCAGCGAGGAGGTCAGCGAGGGTTACCTCGTCTCGGGCATGCTGATCGCGCTGATCGTGCCGGCCTCGATCCCGCTGTGGCAGCTCGCCGTCGGCGTCGCCTTCGCGGTGATCCTCGGCAAGGAGGTGTTCGGCGGCACCGGGATGAACATCTTCAACCCGGCGATGATGGTGCGCGCGTTCCTGTTCTTCTCGTTCGCCGCGCAGATGTCGGGTGACCAGGTCTGGGTCGCGGGCAACAACAGCCAGCACCTGATCGACGGCTACTCGTCGCCGACCGCGCTCGCGATCGTCAAGCCGAGCGTGATCACCGACGCCTCGGCGACGCTCGCCGAGCACTTCAGCCGCGCCGACCTGTTCTTCGGCAACATCCCCGGCAGCGCCGGCGAGATGAGCAAGCTCGCGGTGCTGCTCGGCGCCTTCTGGCTGATCTTCACGGGCGTCGGCAGCTGGCGCGTGATGCTCGCCGGCGTGCTCGGCATGCTCGGCATCGCCTTCGTCATGCACGGCCTGATGCCGGCCAGCTTCGGCGGTCCCGTGACGCTCAGCCCGGTCGACCACCTGCTGGTCGGCGGCTTCCTGTTCGGCCTGGTGTTCATGGCGACCGACCCCGTGTCGAGCCCCGAGACCAACACCGGCAAGTGGATCTACGGCGTCCTGATCGGCGTCGTGACGTTCCTCGTGCGCGCGGTCAACCCGGCCTACCCCGAAGGCACGATGCTCTCGATCCTGCTGCTCAACGCGTTCGCGCCGACCATCGACCACTTCGTCGTCGCCGCCAACATCAAGCGGAGGCTCGCTCGCTCATGAACCTCAACAGCAACAGCTACGTGCTCACCTTCGCGGTCGGCATGTGCGTCGTCGTCAGCGCGACGCTGGCGTTCGTCGCCAACAACCTGCGACCGATCCAGGAGTCGGCCGCCGAGTTCGATCGGCAGAAGAACGTGATGGTCGCCGCGGGCCTGTGCGAGCCGACCGATGCGCGGCCGCGCGCCGAGCTCGAGAAGCTCTACCAGGACCGCGTGCAGGAGTTCGTCGTCGACACCAAGGACGGCACGGTGGTGCAGGGCAAGTCGCCCAAGGACGTCACCGAGCTCAACAAGGCCGCGGCCAAGGCCGACAAGAAGGACGAGGCGCGTTACCGCGTCGTCGCCACCACGCGCGCCGACGGCAAGATCGAGTCGGTCGTGTTGCCGATCTCGGGCAAGGGCCTGTGGAGCACGATCTACGGCTACCTCGCGCTCGAGAGCGACATCGACCACGTGCGCGGCGTGACCTTCTACAAGCACGGCGAGACGCCCGGTCTCGGCGGCGAGTGCGAGAATCCGGTCTGGTGCGCCACCTGGCGCGGCAAGTCGATCCTCGACGAGCAGGGCAAGTTGGTCGGCGTCGGCGTCAAGAAGGGGCACGTCGACCCCAACGTCCCGGCCGAGAAGGCCCACAAGGTCGACGGCCTGTCCGGCGCGACGATCACCAGCAACGGCATCACGAAGTTCGTGCTCGCCGACCTCCAGGCGTTCGACACCTACCTCGCGTCCCTCCGCAAGTGAGCAGAAGGAGCAACTCATGACGGCAACCTCTACTCCTGCAGTCGCCAAGCCGGGCCTGTTCGGCAAGGAAGAGATCAGCGCGGTCAAGGACCCGCTGTGGGACAACAACCCGATCGCGCTGCAGGTGCTCGGCATCTGCTCGGCGCTCGCGGTGACCACGCGCCTGGACAAGGCGATCGTGATGGGCATCGGCGTGACCTTCGTCACGGCGATGGCCAACGTGGTGATCTCGCTGCTGCGCAACTTCATCCCGAACAAGATCCGCATCATCGTGCAGCTCGTCGTCGTGTCGGGCGTGGTGATCGTGTTCGACCAGCTGCTGCGCGCCTACATGTTCGACCTCAGCAAGCAGCTGTCGGTGTTCGTGGGGCTGATCATCACCAACTGCATCGTGATGGGGCGCCTCGAGGCCTACGCGATGCAGAACCCGCCGTGGCGCAGCTTTCTCGACGGCATCGGCAACGGCCTGGGCTACGCGTGGATCCTGGCCGTGGTCGCCACGGTGCGCGAGATCCTGGGCTCCGGCAAGCTGTTCGGCGTGCAGTTGGTGCCGCAGGCGCTCTACGACGCCGGCTACACCAACAACGGTCTGATGGTGCTCGCGCCCGGCGCGTTCCTCCTGCTCGGAGTGATCGTCTGGGTGCAGCGCGCGATTTCCGGCTACGTGGAGAAGTAAGGGAGACCCGAGATGATCCTCAACATGCTCGCCGACGAGCCCTCCGCCGTCGCCCACTACCTGTCGATCGCGCTGCGGTCGATCTTCGTCGAGAACATCCTGCTCTCGTTCTTCCTCGGCATGTGCAGCTACCTCGCGGTCAGCAAGCGTGTCGACAGTTCGCTCGGCCTGGGTGTCGCCGTGATCTTCGTGCTCGGCATCACCGTGCCGATCAACTGGGTCGTGCAGCACTACGTGCTCGATCCTGGCGCGCTGGCCTGGGCCGGCATCCCGGACAGCGACCTGAGCTACCTGCAGTTCCTGACCTTCATCGCGTCGATCGCGACCGCGGTGCAGATCGTCGAGATGGCGGTCGACAAGTTCAGCCCCAAGCTCTACGCGGCGCTGGGCATCTTCCTGCCGCTGATCGCCGTCAACTGCGCGATCCTCGGCGCGTCGCTGTTCATGGTCGAACGCAAGTACGCGTTCGGCGAGGCGGTGGTGTTCGGCTTCGGCTCGGGCATCGGCTGGATGCTGGCGATCGTCAGCATGGCCGCGATCCGCTGGCGCCTGCGCACCGCGCACATCCCGGGGCCGCTCAAGGGCCTGGGCATCACGTTCATCACCACGGGCCTGATCGCGATGGCCTTCATGACCTTCAGCGGCATCTGAGCGGGATCACCCCATGTTCATGACCATTCTCACCGGCGTGGCCGCGCTCACCGGCATCATCGTGCTGATGGTGCTCGTGCTGATGTTCTGCGAGAGCAAGCTCGTCAGCAAGGGCAAGGTGCAGCTGCTCATCAACGACGACCCGAGCAAGTCGCCCGAGGTCGAGGTCGGCAGCAACCTGCTGATGGCGCTCAGCCAGCAGAAGATCTTCCTGCCGTCGGCGTGCGGCGGCAAAGGCTCCTGCGCGATGTGCAAGTGCCAGGTGTTCGAGGGCGGCGGCGACATCCTGCCGTCCGAGATGACCCACATCACCCGCAGCGAGGCCAAGGAACACTGGCGCCTGTCGTGCCAGGTCAAGGTGCGCGGGCCGATGAAGGTCAAGGTGCCGGACGAGATCTTCGGCATCCGCAAGTGGGAATGCACCGTGCGCAGCAACCGCAACGTCGCGACCTTCATCAAGGAGCTCGCCGTCGACCTGCCGGCCGGTGAGGTGATCCACTTCGAGTCGGGTGGCTACATCCAGATCGACGTGCCCGAGTACCACGGCCTGAAGTTCTCGGACTTCGACGTCGAGCCGCAGTTCCGCGGCGACTGGGACAAGTTCAAGCTCTGGGACCTCGTCGCCAACAACCCGGCGCCGTGCTTCCGCGCCTACTCGATGGCCAACCACCCGGCCGAAGGCAACATGGTGATGCTCAACATCCGCATCGCCACGCCGCCGCCGCGCCAGATGACGCTGCCGCCGGGCATCTGCTCGTCGTACGTGTTCTCGCTCAAGAAGGGCGACAAGATCACGATCTCGGGCCCGTACGGCGAGTTCCACATCAAGAAGACCAACCGCGAGATGATCTACATCGGCGGTGGTGCGGGCATGGCGCCGCTGCGCAGCCACATCTTCCACCTGTTCCACACCGAGAAGACGACCCGCAAGGTCAGCTACTGGTACGGCGCGCGCAGCAAGCGCGAGATGTTCTACACGGAGGAGTTCGAGGCGATCGAACGCGACTTCCCGAACTTCAAGTACCACGTGGCGCTGTCCGAGCCGCAACCCGAGGACAACTGGAAGGGCTTCACCGGCTTCATCCACCAGGTCGTGCTCGACAACTACCTCAAGGACCACCCGAACGTCGACGAGATCGAGTTCTATCTCTGCGGTCCGCCGATGATGAACAGCGCCGTGCAGAAGATGCTCGGCGACCTCGGCGTCGAGAAGGAGATGATCGCGTTCGACGATTTCGGCGGCTGAGCTGGCGCGGAGCGCCAGCGTCAGACGCCGAAAGCGTCGAACGCAGTTGTCCGCCTGCGCTGCGGTGGCCGGCGGCGGGCGATTCGGAGCAGCCGCGCCGCGACGCGCAGGGGGGGTGCGCGCCCCAGGGGCGCGCGGGACGCACGAGGCAACCGCGGGGAGGGGCCTGGCGGCTGGCGCTGCGCGCCAGCGCCAGCAGGGCCTGACGGCTGGCGCTTCGCGCCAGCGTCAGCGGGGGCCTGACGGCTGGCGCTTCGCGCCAGCGTCAGCGGGGCCTGACGGCTTGCGCTTCCCGCCTGCGTCAGCGGCTCTCTCTCTTTCTCTCACTCTCTCTTTCTCTCGTGTTCTTCTCTGCTGCTGCTGCTGCTGTCGCTGCCTACTTGCTCTTGACGGTGCCGGTGGACCTGGCGCCGAGGCGCGCGGCGAGCAGTTGCACGTCGAAGTGCAGCTCGGGGCGGGAGGGGTGGCGCGCGCTGGCGGCGACCATGCCGCCGCAGAGGGCGTAGGGGCGCACGGCTTTCGTGGCGAGGATGTCGGCGAGCAGGGCGGGGCTGCCGTTGACCTCGACGCGCATCGGCGCGACGAAGGCGCGGCCGAGGTCGGGCATGCCCGGCGGCAGGTCGTCGGTCGGCAGGCTCTGTTCGAGCGCGGTCACGAGGGAGGCGCTGACGCCGAAGCTCGAGACGACGGACCAGATGCTGGGCTTCTCGATGACCTGCCAGAAGTAGTCGGCGAGCACGCTGTCTTCCTGCACGATCGTCAGCAGCGCGACCAGCGCCAGGGTGCTGCGCACCATGCTGGTGACGTGCGCCTCCTGCTGTTCACGCGGCATGTGCTCGGCGTCCGGATCGGTGCCGCCGTACAGCGTCCGGGCTGCGTCGATGCCGGGCAGCAGACCGGCGCCGAGCAGATCCGCGGGCATCTGCACCAGGCTGTTGCCGAGCTGTTTGCCTTGTTCGTCGTGCACGCGGACGACGACCGGCAGCATGCGCGAAGTGACCACGTGCTGCTTTCTCTCGCCCTCGACGGTCGTCGTGTAGGTCCAGCTGCGGTCGTTCCAGAGCTTGACCTCGCTCGGCCGGTCGTCACCCAGACGCATCGTCGTCATGTCGCCGATCATCACCTCGAGGTGCAGCAACCAGCGGTGCACGGTCTCGCCCTTGCGCAGCTGCAGCGCGAACAGCAGCCGGTCCTTGCGCATCCACTCGCCATCGTCGGTGGGCGCGTCGAAGCCGTCGAGCAGGCGCGGCGCGCCGGGGAAGTCGGCGGCCTGCAGGTGTTGCCAGGCTGCGCTCGCGGGCCGGATCGGCAGGTCCGGGCTGCTGCTGCAACTCGTCAGCGCGCAGGTGGCGAGCAGGGCGGCGACCGCGGTGCGGTGGGGCTTCTTCATCGGTGTGCCTGGGGAGAAGGGCCATCTTGCCGCAAGGAGCGGATCCGTGTCAGCGCCGCGGCAAGATGCCGTCCGACCGCGCGGACCGCGCGGATAGGATCACGCGCCGATGTTCGTCCGCCGCTGGAGCCTGTTCGCCGCGCTGTGCCTGTCCGGTTGCCAGGATCCGGCCCCGAAGGTGCTGGCCTTCTCCGGGCCGACGATGGGGTCCAGCTACGAGATCAAGTACGTCGGCGAGCGGCAGGTGCCCCAGGTGCGCGCGGTCGTCGAGGCCGAACTGGCCGCGTTCGACCTCGCGTTCAGCAACTGGCGCGAGGATTCCGAGATCGCGCGGTTCAACCGCCACGCGAGCACCGAGCCGTTCGCCTGCAGCCCGCGCTTCGCCGCCGTGCTGCAACTCGCGCTCGACGTCGCGGCGGCCACCGACGGCGCCTACGACCCGACCGTCAAGCCGCTGAGCGCGCTGTACCGGCGGGCCAAGCGGGACCCCAGCGCCGCGCCCGACGAGGCCGCGCTCGCCGCGGCCAAGGCGCGGGTCGACTTCCGCGCCGTCACCGTGCGTGAAGGGTCGGTGCGCAAGCAGCGGTCCGACGTCGAGATCGACCTCGACGGCATCGTCGCCGGTGCCGCCGCCGACAGCATCGCGGGGCGCCTTACGGAGCTCGGCATCACCTCGTTCTTCCTGCAGATCACCGGCGAGATCCTCGCGCACGGTGAGAAGGCACCCGGTGTGCCGTGGCTGGTGGGGGTCGTCGACCCGTCCTCGGACATCGTCGGCGGGGAATTGCCGCTGACCAGCCTGCCCCTCGTCGACCGGGCCCTGTGCACCAGCGGCGACTACCGCAACGCGATCACGGTTGCCGGTCACCGCATGCACCACGTGTTCGATCCGCGCACGGGCCACAGCACCGACAACGGCGTGGTCAGCGCCTCCGTGCTCGCCGAGTCCGCGGCCGTCGCTGACGCGCTCGGGACGGCGCTGATGGTGCTCGGGCCGGAACGGGCCAGGGCGGCGTTGCCGCGGCTGCAGCGGTTCGGTCCGCTCGGCATGCTGCTGTTGCGCGCCGACGGCGACGGGGGCTGGCTGCAGGATCGCGTCGGCTGGCCCGAGTGAGCCGCCCGCGGGGTGCGCCCGCCAAAAAAAGCGGGCCTCGGTGAGGCACCACCCCACACCGAGGCCCATCCCTGCCACTGGGCCCATGCCCAGGCGTTTCTTTCCACCGACCACCCTGGAGCAGGATCCGTGCCATCTCCGGAAGTTGGTGGCGATTTTTCGCCGATCGACATAAGCGGTTGCGTGAAAAGTAGTTTATGGCCGGATCCTGGCCGTCTTCGGGCGCCTCCGGGCAAGCGTGCCCCCGTGCTGTCGGTCAGCCGCGTCGGCCAGCCGTCGAGTCGTCGGTGGTCCGTCGCCATGCCGACGGGCTGATTCCTTGCGTGGTGTACGGAGCTGGCCCGGGTACGCCACGCAAGGAATCAGCTCACTCGGCCGTCTTGGCGCGGTTCCAGGCGGCGTCCAGCTCCGCGAGTGAGCGCCCCTGCAGCTGGTATTCGAACTGCTGCTCGACGCTGGCGAACCGGCGCTGGAACTTGTCGGCGGTGCCGGCCAGCGCCATCTCGGGATTCGCGCCCAGGTGCCTGGCCAGGTTGCACAGGCTGAACAGCACATCGCCGAGCTCGTCGGCGATCGCCGCCCGGTCGCCGCTGGCGATCGCGGCGTCGAGCTCGCCGAGCTCCTCGTCGAGCTTGGCGCGGGGGCCCTGGCGGTCGGGCCAGTCGAAGCCGACGCGCGCCGCCTTCTCGCCGAGCCGGAAGGCGCGCAGCAGCGCCGGCAGCGCCGCCGGCACGCCGTCGAGCACGCCCTTGGGGCCGTCCTGCTGCTTGCGCTCGGCCTGCTTGATGCGCTCCCAGTTGCGGTAGGCCATTTCGGCGCCGTCGGCGCGGGCGTCGCCGAACACGTGTGGGTGCCGGCGCACGAGCTTGGCCGCGGCCGCGCCGGCGATGCCGTCCGCGTCGCAGACCCCCTGTTCGTGGCCCATCTGGGCGACGAGGGCGACGTTGACGAGCACGTCGCCGAGCTCTTCGCGCGCGGCGTCGACATCGCCGCGCCGCAGGGCGTCGGCGGCTTCATAGGCCTCCTCGATCAGGTGCGGCGCCATGCTGGCCATGGTCTGCTCGCGGTCCCAGGGGCAGCCGTCGGGCGCGCGCAGGCGCGCGACGGTCCGCAGCAGATCGGTGAAGCCCGGCAGCGGCGTGGTGGGGGCGGCGTCGCTCATGCCGACAGGCTACGCGCCGCGCGGCGCGAACCCAGCGCGCCTCGGCAACCCGCTGCGAGAGGCGCAGTTCTCGCGGTCGGGGTCCAGCCCGCGCGGGTCCTGACGCCTTTGGGCGTGCGACCGCGGCGGCGTTCCGTAACGTGGTGCGCTCCCTTCTGCGGTCGGCTTGCCCGGCCCTCGCTGACCACCTACTACACGCCATGGCTATCGAACTCCCCCCGTTGCCCTACGCGAACGACGCGTTGGCTCCCCACATCAACTCCCAGACCCTGTCGATCCACCACGGCAAGCACCACCAGGCTTACGTGACGAACGGCAACAAGCTGATCGAAGGCACCGAGTACGCCTCGATGGCCCTGGTCGACATCGTCAAGGCGACCGCGGGCAAGGCCGACAAGGCCGGCATCTTCAACAACGCCGCCCAGGTCTGGAACCACACGTTCTACTGGAACTCGATGAAGCCGGGCGGCGGTGGCAAGCCGACCGGCGCGATCGCCGCGAAGATCGACGCCGACCTCGGCGGCTACGACAAGTTCGTCGAGCTGTTCAGCCAGGCGGGCGCGACGCAGTTTGGCAGCGGCTGGGCGTGGCTGGTGCTCGAGAACGGCAAGCTGGCGGTCAAGAAGACCCCCAACGCCGAGACGCCCGTGACCGCGGCCGGCTGCACGCCGCTGCTGACGATGGACGTCTGGGAGCACGCCTACTACCTCGACTTCCAGAACCGTCGCCCCGACTACATCAAGACCTTCCTCGAGCACCTGATCAACTGGGACTTCGCGAACGCGAACCTGGCCAAGGCCTGAGCCCGACCTGGGCCCCACCCGAGCCGAGGCACCGCTTGACGTCCCATCGCCGCCGCAAGCAGAAGGCCCGCTCGCAGGGCCTCACCGAAGCCGAACTGCAGCTCTGCGAGCTGCTCGGTGAGGTCCTCGAGCTGCTGCGGTGGGGCCAGGTGCTCGGCTACAGCAACCAGTACCTGCTACACGAGAAGCTCGACGTGTCGCCCGAAGAGCGGCAGCGCGTGATGCGCGCCGCGGCGGCGGCCGTCGAGCAGGACCGCCGCTTCCAGGACTGGGGGCGGCGGCTCGGCGAGATCCAGGACACCCTGCAACAGATCCAGACGCGCATGCTCGGCAGCGCCGCGGAGGCGGCGGATGGGGCATCCTGAACCCGCACGGCCCAAGCTCAGCGGTTGCGTGATCAGCTTCCGGGAGGCGGATCGCATCGCCGACTGCGTGCGTTCGCTCGACTTCTGCGACGAGGTGCTCGTGGTCGACAGCGGCAGCGACGACGGCACGCGCGAGCTCGCCGCGGAGCTCGGCGCCAGGGTGGTCGTCAACGCGCCGTTCCCCGGGCACCGCGAGCAGAAGCAGTTCGCGATCGAGCAGGCCGCGAACGACTGGGTGTTCTGTCTGGACGCCGACGAGCGGGTCACGCCCGAGCTGCGGGCCGAACTCGACGCGCTGCGCGAACGCGGCCTGCAGGCCGACGCCTACGAGATGCCGCGGCGTAACCACTACCTCGGCCGGATCGTGCGCCGGGGGCTGTACTGGCCCGACCGCAAGATCCGGTTGTTCGATCGTCGGCGGGCCCGCTGGGGCGGCACCAACCCGCACGATCGGGTCGAGCCTGCCCAAGACGCGGTCGTGCAGCGGTTGCGGGGGCCGATCGAACACCTGAGCTATCGCGACTTCCGGCACCACCTGCGCACCATCGACTCGTTCACGGCGATCGCCGCGGCGGCGCTGGCGCGCGCCGGACGGCGCACCAACCCGTTCGACCTGCTGGTGCGGCCGCCGGCGGTGTTCTGCAAGAGCCTGCTGCTCAAGCGCGGCTTCCTCGACGGCTGGCGCGGTCTGCTGATCGCCGCGATGGCCGCCTACACCGACTGGAAGAAGTACTGGCGGCTGTTGTGGCTGCCGCGGGGGAGCGCATGACGACGCGCGGCCTCGATGGCGCGCGGATCCTGCATCTGTTCGCCAACTACAAGTGGACGGGGCCCGCCGACCCGGCGATCCGCGCCGCGGCGCGGCTGCGCGATCTGGGCCTGGACGTGACCTTCACCAAGGCCGGCTTCGTGCACCCGGGCGGACAGCACCACATCGCCGAACAGCTCGAACGCTGGCGCCTGCCGACGCTCGAGGGGCTCGAACTGCGCAAGCACTTCCGGGTCTCGTCGCTGCTGCGCGACGTGCGCGCGCTGCGGCGCATCCTCGAGCGCGAACGCTTCGCCCTGCTGCACTGCCACCTGCCGGCCGATCACCTGCTGGCGACGGTCGCGTGCCGGCGGCTGGCGTCGCCGCCGCCGGTGGTGCGCACGTTGTACGAGCCCGCGGCGCCGCCGCGCGGCTGGCGCGAGCGCTACGCGTTCGCGCGCACCGCGGCGGTGCTGGCGCCGACCGCGAGCTGCGTCCGCGGCGTGATCGAGCGCTTCGCGCTGCGGCCGGCGCAGGTGCTCCTGCAAGAACCCGTCACCGAGCCGCGCGAGCGGCAGGGCGGCGACCTGCGCGCGCGCTGGGGGCTGGGGCCGCAGCACAAGGTGGTCGGCATCACCGCGCGCATCCAGCCGCACCGCCGCTTCGAGCTGTTGTGGGCGGTCGCGCGGCGCGTGGTCGACGCGATGCCCGAGGCGCGCTTCGTCCTGCTCGGACGCGGCAACGCCGAGGACACGGCGCAGCTGGTGACCGCGCCGATCGCGCGGCTCGGGCTGCAGCAGCACGTGGTGTTGCCCGGCTACCAGCGCGAACCCGACTACTCGGCGGCGCTGCGCTCGCTCGACGCGTTCCTGTTCCTCGTGCCCGGCAGCGACGGCACGTGCCGCGCGGTCTGTGAGGCGATGGCGTTCGCCCTGCCCGTGGTGGCGACGCAGCGCGGCATCCTGCCCGAACTGCTCGCCGAGCGACGCGCCGGTGAGAAGCCCGGCGTCGCCTGCGTCGAGGATGAGGCGGTGATGGCGGCGGCGCTGCTGCGCCTGCTCGGCGACGACGCGTTGCGGCGCGCGTGGGGGCACGCCGCGCTGCAGCGCGCGAGCCTCGACATGGACCCGGTGCGGGCCGCGATGCGGACGCGCGACCTCTACGCCGAACTGCTGGGCCGCGGCGGAGCCCGGCCGTGACGCCGTCGGCGGGCGACGCCGCCGCGCGCGACGCGGCGGCGGTGGCGCGGTGGTGGTCGCACTTCGTCGAACACGGGGAGGTGCCCGGCGAGCTGATCCTGGTGCAACGGCGCCTGATCCGGGCCGTGCACAAGGCGCTGCTGCCCTCGGGGGAGGTGTTCGTCAAGGTGATGACGTTCCCGCGCGCCAAGGACCGGCTGCGGTATTGCCATCGCGCGCTGCCCGCGTTGCACGAGGCCCGGCTGCTCGCGGCGGTGCGCGCGGCGGGGGTCGCCTGCCCAGACGTGCTCGCGGTGCGCACGCAGCGGCGCTGGGGGCTGCCGCGACGCTCGATGTTGGTGATGCGCGCGTTGCCCGTGGCCAGGCCTGCCGACCCGGGCCTGGACTTTGCCGCGGCGGCGCGGCTGACGCGGCGGCTGCTCGACGCCGGCATCGAACACCGCGACCTGCACTTCGCCAACTTCGTGATGCAGACCGACGGCGAACTCGCCGTCCTGGACCTGCAGTCGGCGCGCCGGCACGGCGCGGCGCTGTCCGAGGCGCGGTGGCGCATCGCGGCGGCGGCCCGCCTGTGGCAGGGCAGCGGGGTGGAGGACGCGGCCGCGGCGGCGGCCCTGCTCGCCGGTGGCCTGCTGCACGATCAGGACGAGGTGGCGGCGGCGCGGCAGCGCGGGGTGCAGCAGCAGCAGCACTTCGACCGCGGTCGCCTGCTGCGTTGTCTGCACGAATCGACGCAGTTCACGCGCCGTTTCGGCTTGTTGGGCATCGAGTATCGGCGGCGCGGAGACCTGGTCTCCGGAAACTGGTGGCGCGGCGGCTGCGAGTTGTACGAGGCGTGGCTGGGGCAGCGCGCGCTCGAGGTGTTCGAGGGCCGCAATCCCGTGTTTCCCGCGCTGTTCCGTAACTGGTGGTGGTTCGGCGGTGGTTGTTCCTTGTATGTTCCCGGTCCGTGCGAGCATCGCAAAGCAGCAGAATTGGCAGAGGCGCGGAGCGGTCTACTGCGCCACGGCTGGCTGCTCCAACCAGGGGGGACGAAGGCGCATGGGGACGGGCGAACCACTGGGAGTGAATCCTCCTGACGGCGGCTGTCGGTCCGGGCCGGGAGAACCGCCGCCCTTGGACCTCACGGGTTTCGCCGACGAGCGTGCGGGCGCGCAGGATCCCGAGCCGGCGGTGGTGTTGCCGGCAGCCGGAGCAGCCGCCGGTCGTCCCGCCGGGCCGGTGCGCCGCGTGCTGTTCTTCGGCAAGAGCATGTCGCGCACGCGCTGCACGGGCGCCCTCGTCGACGCGTGGCGCGAGCACGGCGTCGACGTGCGCTGGCGCAACATGGCGACGATGCGGCGCTGGTTCGGTGCGAACCTGGCGCTGAAGCTCGCGCGCGCCGAGTTCCGTCGGTTCAAGCCGGACGTCGTGTTCGTGTTCTTCCGCGATCTGCCGGCCGTGCTGGCCGAGGAGTTCCGTCGCGACGCCCGCCTGGTGATCTGGTGTGAAGAGGCGCTCGAATCGCTCGACGGTTCGATCGTCGACTACTTCGCGCTGGCCGACATGGTCTGCATGAGCAACCCGGCCCGGTTCGCGTGGCTGCGCGAACGCGGGCTCGACAACATGGTGTTCCTGATGAGCGGGTTCTCGGCCCGCTATCACCACCCGGCGCCGCCACAGGAGAAGCGCCGCGACGTCGCGTTCATCGGCGGGCCAGGGCGCAAGGGGCAGCGCGCCTCGTTCCTGGCCGAGGTCGCGCGCCACTTCGACACCGAAGTCTTCGGCCTGCACTGGGACCGTTGGCCGCACCTGCACGGGGACCTGCGGGTGCGCGGGCCCGTGGACCCGCGCGGCTACGCCAGCGTGTGCGCGACCTCGCGCATCGTGCTCGGGGTCAACGAGGTCAACGACGACCTCTTCTACTTCAGCAACCGCACCTTCCTGACGATGGCCTGCGGCGGCTTCCACCTCACGCACTACGTGCCCAAGCTCGAGTGCGTGTTCCAGGACGGCCAGCACCTCGCGTGGTATCGCGACGAGGAGGACGCGCTGGCCAAGATCGGCGAGTGGCTGCAGCGCGACGACGATCGCGCCCGGGTCGCGGCGGAGGGCCACGACCTGGTGATGCGGCACCATCGCTATTACTACCGGGTGGCGCGCATCCTGCACTGGCTGCAGGCGGGCCTGCCCAAGTCGGTCGACGAGCCGCAGATCGCGGCGGTGCCGGCCCGGCCCGTGCGCCGGTAGCTGGCGGGCAGCCGTCCGGCAGCCGTGCGTACAGGCGCGCGGCCGTCCGGAGCGCTCGCGCCGGACGGCCGCGTGTCGCTGTCGTGGCGTCGCGCAGGCGGAGCCCGCGCGGCGCTTCGATCAGCGTGCCCGGATCACAGGTTGCCGAGGAACAGCGCCAGGCCGTTCGAGGCGATCGCGCCGAGCTGGGTCAGGCCCGCGGCCGGCGCGTAGACGACCGACTGCGCCTCGATCTGGTAGCCGATGTAGTTCGGCACCGTGAAGGCCAGCGAGTTGCTGGTGTTCCCGCCCGGCAGGAACAGCAGCGTCGCCGCGCCTTCGTTGTACTGCCGGCAGCCGCTCATGCCGATGCCGGTGAGGTCGATGCCGGGGTTGAACTGGGTGAAGCCCAGCAGCACGGCGCCGAACGGCGTGCCGGCCGGGATGTTGGTGGTGTCGAAGTTGATCGTCGTCGTGACCAGCGGGCGCGCCGAGGCGTTCAGGGCGAGCGGGGCGATGTCGTTGCCGGGCAGCACGATCGAGGTCGGCAAGACGGCGCTGAGGTCGACGCTGCCCGGATCGAGCGAGGCGCCGCTCGGCGAGAAGCCGACCAGGTAGCCCTCACCGCCGGCCCAGGTGCTGACGCTGACGGTGTCCATGCTGCCGAACACGAAGTCGACGTGCCCGGTGGCCAGCTCGAACTGCAGCTGGAAGGTGCTGGTCACGGTGCCGGCCGTGGTGCCGACGTAGCCGATGACGCCGTTCCAGGTGATGTAGGCGACGCCGCCGATCTCCTCGAACCACACGTTGCCGGTGGCGTTGCAGATGAAGTCGCGCCAGACGTTCCACGAGGCGTGGGGACGGGCGAGCAGCGCCGTGCCGAGCGGCTGGTAGCTGGTGCCGTTGCCGGACGCCACCGAGATGAAGCCGTTCGAGCAGACGACCAGCGAGCTGGTCGAGCCGCCAGGGTAGGGCAGGGCGGACGACAGGGTCACCGTCGCCTCGGTGTCGTCACCGAGGTTCAGGTTGGTGGCCGTCGCCGAAGGGGCGACGAACGCGTTGGTGCCCGGCAGCACGATGTAGCTCGTGCCGGTGTTGAGCATGCGGAACGCGGTGTTCGACAGGTCGATCGACGGGGTGCTCGCGAAGCGCTCGTAGAACGAGGCGTACTGCGCGACGCAGCCGGTGCCGTAGAGCGACTTGTTGGCGACGGTGCCGGTGCCCGCGACCACGTAGCCGATCGCGCAGTTGACGACGCGGGGGTCACAGCAGATCCCCGTGCCCAGCCCGCCGCCGGCGCTGGCGCCGGCGCGCAGGACCAACTCGGCGGTGCTGTAGGTCTGGTTGGTGCCCGAACCCGGCACGCCGGGGGTGCCGTCGCCGTCGGTGTAGGCGGGCGCGACGTTGTTGTGCACCAGGGCGATGCCGTAGTTGCCCGGGGCCAGCGTGAACGACGACAGCGCCACGGACGAGGGCGTGTCCATCGCGTTGGCGGTCACCGCGCCCGAACCACCCAGGGTCCACGCGCCGGCGTTGGTGTCGTTGCCGACGTAGGTGTTGGGGGTCCAGTACATGTCGACGCTGCCCGAGATGCTGCCCGTGAAGAGGTTCACGTCGAGCGAGGTGAACTGCAGGGGCGCGTTGAGGGTGACGTCGAAGTACATCGTCCAGCCGTTGCCGCCGCCGTTGTTCGCGGCGAACAGCGTGTTGAGCGGGGACTGGGCGAGAGAAACCGCGGTCAGGGCAGCCGTCGCTGCCAGCGCATACAGAAGACGCATGGAGATTCCGTGGAACGTGGGGGAGAGGGCTCGGCGGCGGGATGCCGCCCGGGCAGGGGCCGGGAAACATATCACGCCGTAGCGGCGCGAATCTGCGGGCCACTTCGGGGTGATCAGCTGCCGGGTTTCGCGGTCTCGCGCAGCAGTCCGGCCGCCCGGGACGCGACCGCGTCGGCCGTCTCGCGGGCCCGTTCGACCACCGTGACGTGGCCGAGTTTGCGGCCGGCGCGAGGCTTCTTGCCGTAGTCGTGCAGGTGCGCGCCGGTCACCTCGAGCATCGCTGTGCGCGCTGGCATCGTGCCGATCACGTTCAGCATGGTGGCGAAGCCATCACCCGCCATCGCGGTGCTGCCCAGGGGCAGGCCGAGCACGGCCCGCACGTGGTTCTCGAACTGGGAACAAACCGAACCCTCGATGGTCCAGTGCCCCGAGTTGTGGACGCGCGGCGCCATCTCGTTGGCGAGCAGCCGGTCACCGGCGAGGAACAACTCCACCGCGAGCACGCCGACGTAGTCGAGGTGGGTCAGCAGGCGGGTGACGAACTGCTCGGCCGCCTCGCGCACGGCCGCCGGTACGTCGGGGGCCGGCGCGCGGCTGCGGCGCAGGATGCCGCCCTCGTGCACGTTCTCGACCAAGGGGTAGATCGCGACCTCGCCGCTGCGGCTGCGCACGGCGATCACCGACAGCTCGCGGTCGAACGGCACGAAGCCCTCGACGATCAGGCCGCCGTGCCCGGGGCGGTGCAGTTCGGTGAATGCCGCATCGATCGCGGCCTGGTCCGCACCTTCGCGCAGGCGGTGCTGGCCCTTGCCGTCGTAGCCCAGGCGCCGCGTCTTGACGATGCACGGCAGGCCGACCGTCGCGACGGCCGCGCGCAACTCGTCGAGGCTGTCCGCGGGTGCAAACTTCGGCACGCCGAAGCCCAGCTCGGCGAACAGCGTCTTCTCGGCGAGCCGGTCCTGGCCGACGGCGAGCGCGCGCGGTGTCGGCGCGACGCGCAGGTGCTGCTCGAGCCACTGTGTCGCCGCGGCCGGCACGTTCTCGAACTCGAACGTGACCGCGTCGACGCCGTCGGCGAGCTGCGCGAGCAGCGCGGGGTCGTCGTAGGCGCCGACCAGCAGCTCACCGCAGTGGCCGGCGACCGCGTCGGCGGCGGGATCGAGGAACTTGCAGCGGATGCCGAGCGGCAGCCCGGCCAGGGCCAGCATGCGCGCCAGCTGCCCGCCGCCGAGGATGCCGAGCTTCATCCGCGCGGCTCCGGGCGCGGGTCGCGGTGGTCGAGCACGTCGGCAGTGATGCGGTCGCGGCGCGCCTGCAGCCGCGCGCGCAGCGCGTCGTCGGCGGTGGCGAGGATCGCCGCGGCCAGCAGCGCCGCGTTGATCGCGCCGGGTTTGCCGACCGCGAGCGTGCCGACCGGCACGCCGCCGGGCATCTGCACGATCGACAGCAGCGCGTCCATGCCGCGCAGCGCGGTCGCTTCGATCGGCACGCCGAGCACCGGCAACACGGTCTTGCTGGCGCACATGCCGGGCAGGTGCGCGGCGCCGCCGGCGCCGGCGATGATCACCGCGAGGCCGCGCTGCTGCGCGGTGCCCGCGTACTCCATGAGCCAGTCCGGCGTGCGGTGCGCCGAGACCACCACGCACTCGTGCGGCACGGCGAGCTCGTCGAGCGTCGCGGCGACGTGCTGCATCGTCTCCCAGTCCGAACGGGAGCCCATGATCACGCCGACGCGCGGCGCTGGAGAGTTGGCGGTGGGGGAGGTCATGGCAGCGGGCAGAGCGTCGCCCGGGCTCGGGCCCAAGGCAAGCGGAACTGACCGCGGCGGCTCACAGGTCGGCGGCCACCCCGAGCGCGGCGAAGCCGTCGCGTTCGGCGCCCAGCAGCTCGTCGCGCACTTCGGCGGCGATCCCCTCGAGGTCGTCGTCGCTGCAGCCGCGCGGCACCTGCCGCGGCGCGCCGTAGGTGACCACCAGCCGCGCGAACGGCTTGGGGATCGTGAACCGGTCCCAGCTGCGCAGGCGCCAGGCGCGGTCGACGGCGATCGCCAGCGTGACGATCGGCCGGCCGCCGTCGCGGGCCAGCCAGGCGCCGCCCGAGTTCATCGTGTGCCGGGGGCCGCGCGGGCCGTCGGGCGTCAGCACGATGCTCGCGCCGCCGTCGAGCGCGGCCGCCAGGTCGCGCAGCGCCCGCGCCCCGCCGCGGCTCGCCGAACCGCGCACGACGCGATAGCCGAACTTCGCCAGCGCCCTGGTCACCAGCGCGCCGTCGTCGCTGGGCGACACCAGCACCGCGTGGCCGCGGCCCTTGTGCGGCCGGATCGGCATCGCCGCGAGCATGCGTCCGTGCCACAGCACGATCACCAGCGGGGCCTCGCCCTGCATCGCCTGCAGGCCCGCCGCGCCGCGGTGCTGCACGCGCCAGGTGCGGGCCAGGAGCCGCAGCAGCAGCGGCCCAAGCCAGTCGAGCAGGCGCTTGCCGACGCCGCGCCGCAGCATGCGCCAGCGCCGCCGCCAGCCCGCGTCGCGGCTGGCGGCGGCAGCGCGTTCGGCGGCGAGCTGGCGGCGTCCGGCGGCGCGTTCGATGCGTTGCTCTCGACCTGACACGCGGTGCAGCATGCCACAGTCGCGGCGCGGATCCGAAGTCGCGGCGCGCGCCGGACTCGAGGGCGACCGCAAGCGGCCTTTCTGCTACAAACGCGGGCCCTCCCCCCGACTCCAACGCATGCCTTCCGATGCCCCGAGCGCCCACGCCGGCGCCCTCGATCCTGCCCAGTCGGCGGCCGTCTCGGCCGCGATCGAACGGCTGCGCGACCTCCCCGGCGCCCTGCTGCCGATCCTGCACGCGGTCCAGGCCGAACTCGGCTTCGTGCCGCCAGCGGCGCACGAACCGATCGCCGCGGCGCTGAACCTGTCGCGCGCCGACGTGCACGGCGTGGTCACGTTCTATCACGACTTCCGCAGCGCCCCGCCCGGTGAGCACGTGCTCAAGGTGTGCCGCGCCGAGGCTTGCCAGGCGATGGGCTGCGCGCAGCTCGAACGGCACGTCGAGCAGCGCACCGGGGTGGCGAAGCTGCACGGCACCACCGCCGACGGCAAGCTCACGGTCGAGCCGGTCTACTGTCTGGGCAACTGCGCGCTGTCACCGTCGGTGCAGCTCGACGGCCGCGTATTCGGGCGCGTGACCCCCGCGCGCCTCGACGCGCTGCTCGCCGCCGCCCAGCGCGGGGCGAAGGGAGGCCGCTCGTGACCGTCACCGTCTACGTGCCGCGCGACAGCGCGGCGTTGTCGATGGGCGCCGACGAGGTCGTCGACGCGATCGTCAAGGAGGCCGCGGCCCGCAAGCAGACCGTGCAGCTGGTGCGCAACGGCTCGCGCGGCATGTTGTGGCTCGAACCGCTGGTGGAGGTGCAGACCGACACCGGTCGCGTCGCCTACGGACCCGTGACGGCCGCCGACGTGCCGGCGCTGTTCGACGCGGGCTTCCTGAACGGCGGCGACCACTCGCTCGCGCACGGCCCGACCGAGCAGATCCCGTACTTCGCGAAGCAACAGCGCTTCACCATGTGCCGCGTCGGTGTCACCGACCCGCTCGACCTCGCGGCCTACGAGGCGCACGGCGGCCTCGAGGGGCTGCGCAAGGCGCTCGCAATGGCCCCTGCGGCGATCGTCGAAGAGGTGGTGGCCTCGGGCCTGCGCGGTCGCGGCGGCGCGGGCTTCCCGGCCGGCATCAAGTGGCGCACGGTGCTCGGCGCCCAGGCCGACCAGAAGTACGTCGCGTGCAACGCCGACGAGGGCGACTCGGGCACGTTCAGCGACCGCATGCTGATGGAGGGCGATCCCTACTGCCTGCTCGAGGGCATGGCGATCGCGGGCCTCGCGGTCGGCGCGACGCAGGGCTACGTGTACCTGCGCAGCGAGTACCCCGACGCGCAGCTGATGTTGTCGACGGCGATCGCGCGCGCGCGCGCCGCGGGCTGGCTCGGTGACGACGTGCTCGGCAGCGGCAAGGCGTTCGACGTGCATCTGCGCATGGGCGCGGGCAGCTACGTGTGCGGCGAGGAGACCGCGATGCTCGAGAGCCTCGAGGGCAAGCGCGGCGTGGTGCGCGCCAAGCCGCCGCTGCCGGCGCTGGTCGGGTTGTTCGGCAAGCCGACGGTCGTCAACAACGTGATGACGCTGGCCGCGGTGCCGCGCATCCTCGCCGACGGCGGCGCGGCCTACGCCGCGCTCGGCGTCGGCCGCAGCAAGGGCACGCTGCCGTTCCAGCTCGCCGGCAACCTCAAGCACGGCGGCCTCGTCGAGCTGCCGTTCGGCGCCACGCTGCGCACGCTGCTGTTCGAGTTCGGCGGCGGTTCGGCGAGCGGCCGGCCGCTGCGCGCGGTGCAGGTCGGCGGTCCGCTGGGTTCCTACCTGCCCGAGAGCCAGTGGGACACGCCGCTCGACTACGAGGCGTTCGCGGCGGTCGGCGGGCTCGTCGGTCACGGCGGCATCGTCGCCTTCGACGACACCGTCGACATGCGCGCGCAGGCCCGCTACGCGATGGAGTTCTGCGCGGTCGAGTCGTGCGGCAAGTGCACTCCGTGCCGCATCGGCAGCACCCGCGGCGTCGAGGTCATCGACAAGATGCGCGGCAAGGAGCGCGACAGGCAGGAAGCGCTGCTGCGCGACCTCTGCACGACGCTCAAGGACGCCTCGCTGTGCGCGATGGGCGGGCTGACGCCGCTGCCGGTGCTCAGCGCGCTCGACCATTTCGCCGAGGACTTCGCGGCCGACTGACGGCCGCGGGACGGGTTTTCGGCGAAAGTCAGGTACGTTGGCGCGCCCGGGGCGGTCTGTCGTCGTGACTTCCCTCTGTTCCGTGCCCATGCCACGAGTCCAGCTCGCGACCCAAGGATCGACGTCGGCCGACGCCGGCGCGTTCGTTCGCGAACACCAGACCGCGGTGTGGCGTTACCTGCGCCTGCTCGGCGCCGACCCCGCGACCGCCGACGATCTGCTGCAGGAGACCTTCCTGCGGTTCCTGCGCCGGCCCGGCCCGCACCCCGACTCCGGCGCGATCCTGCGCACGATCGCGCGCGGCTTGTGGATCGACCGGCACCGCTGGCTGCAGCGCCGGCGCGTCGTGCAGTGGGCCGAACACGTCGACGAAGCCCTGGCGCGCGCGGTTGATCCCGACCAGGACCTCTGGCTCGACGCGCTGCACGCCTGCCGCGACAAGCTCGCCGCGCGGGCGCGGTGCGCGCTCGACCTCGCGTACCGCGACGGCCTCGGGCGGCAGCAGGTGGCCGATCAACTGGGGCTGTCGCCCAACACCGTGCGCAATCTGCTGGCGCAGACGCGCGAGGTGTTGCGGCAGTGCATCGAGAAGCGGGTCCGCGAGTGCGAAGGAGGTGCGTGATGAGGGCCGACGAAGAGAGGATCGGGGACGAGGTGTTCGCGGCGCGGGTCGCGCTGGGGCTGCGCGAGCTCGACGGCGTCGAGCACGCGCCCGACGTCAGCGACGAGGTGTCGCGCCGGCTCGCGCTGGCCGAGCCGCGCGCGGCGCGT
Organism: Planctomycetota bacterium; assembly: GCA_020638655.1. Taxonomy (GTDB): domain Bacteria; phylum Planctomycetota; class UBA1135; order UBA1135; family UBA2386; genus JACKIC01. The sequence continues at coordinate 2,436 of JACKIC010000009.1, read as the reverse complement.
TCGCCGTGGCGGTGGCTCACGGCGGTCGCGGCGCTGCTGGCGATCGCCGTGACGACCGCGGTGCTCGTGCAGCACAACCGCGGCGGTGGTGACGGCGGGACGGCCGAGGCTCAGGGGCAGGACCCGATCGGGCCGTCCGGCGCGGTGCGGCTCGTCTACGAGTTGCCCGCCGAGGAGTTGCAGCGCGCGGTGGCCCGCAAGGCCGGACAGGATGCCGAATCGCTGATCGCCGAGACCGTCGCCTGCCTGCAGCGCCGCGTCGGCGAACTCGCCAAGGTCACGCGCGGCGAGGGCAACACGGTCATTGTCATGTTCGACCTCAAGAGGCCGAAGGAAGACCTCGGAAGGGTGGAGGCGCTGATCGGGGCGGATGCCGATCTGGAGATGCGCATCGTCGCCAGCGACGACTACGTGAACGGGTCGGTCCGTTTCCGTCTCAAGCGCGAGCGCGAGAGGTTGAACGCTTGGCTCGCCGTGCCTGGCAACAAGGAATTGCTCTACGACAATCCGCGCAACATCCGGCGCTTCAACGACGACGAGGCCGATGGGCCCGTGGCGTTCGGCAAGCTGGCGTGGTACCCGCACCTGATCCTGCCGGCCGCTGGTGGCGATCGCTGGGAACCGCCCTACTCGTACGTGCAGATGCTCGCGTCGGCGACCGTCAAGGCCTATGACGACGCGGAGTATGCGGACGGTGTCAGCGAGGCGGTCAGAGCCAGGCCCCAGAACAAGCGGTACCTGATCGAACTGCTCGCGATCAACATGGACGAGCGCCACTTCACCGGTAAGGATCTGGATCCAGCGGGCACCTCGGTCGATCGCGCGGGCGTGCTCAGCTTCCGCATCATCGACGCGCTCGCGGGCGACTACGCCGACTGGTCGGAGAAGTACCTCGGCAGGTGCAGCGCGATCGTGTTCAACGGCGTCGTCAAGTCGGCGCCGCGTTTCGAGAGTCGGATCCCGGGCCGCGGGGTGATCCACGGCTTGTGGGGCGAGGATGCCGCCGCGTTCGCGAAGCTGCTGTCCATGCCGCTGGCGGTGCAGCCCGAACTGCAGAGCAGGACGATGGTCGGCCCGCGCTGATCCGGCGCCCCGCTAGCGCGTCGGCCCCAGGAACATGAAGCCCGTCTGCTCGCCGCCCTCGGCGACACCGACGCCGAAGTGCAGCGGGCCGACGGGCGTGTCGATCGCGATGAACAGGCTGCCCGCGTTGATCCACTCCCGCCACTGCTCGCTGCGGTTCTGCCAGACGTTGCCGGCCTCGATCGAACCGCCGACGTACATCGCACCGACGCCGCTGGTCAGTTGTTGGCGCAGCATCAGGGTGCCGAGCGCGGCGTGCTGTCCCGACATCGAGCCCTGCGGCAGGCCGGACAGGCGCAGGAAACCACCCAGCGACGGGCGCGCGTAGAACGGCAACGTCTCGCTGAGCGTGAAGTCGCCTTCGAGCAGCGCGACCGCCGTCAGGCTGCCGAAGGAGAACGCCTGCGAGTGCACGATCTGCAAGAACTCGTAGCCCGCGTCGGCGCCGAGGTCGGCGCAGCCGAGGCGGTATTCGATCGTCGACAGCATCCCGCTGCGCGGGAAGATCGCGTCGTCGAGCGTGTCGATGCGCAATTCGACGTGCGCGAGGCCGTCGTCGAACTCGACCGTCGGGACCGGGAACGGCAGCACCGACAGGCCGATGTTGACGGTGCCGTGGGCGCGCAGCGCGCCGACGCGCAGCTCGCCGAAGGTGCCCAGGGTGGTGCCGACGTCGAGACCGCCGGTGTAGTAGTCGATGGTGCCCTCGGCGACCTTGGTCGAGCCCTGGTAGCCGTCGCCCGAGTCGTGCGCGGCGAAGCCGTTGGGCGCGACGAAGAACGAGCCGTCCTCGGCGAGCGGCTGGTAGAACTCGCCGTAGATCGCCGATTCGCTGCCGATCTCCGCGTAGGTGCGCAGCTCGCCGCCGAGCGCGTTGAGGTGCTTCTTGGTGTAGAGCAGACCGAGCTCGTAGCGCGACAGGTCGTCGAAGTTGGACTCCAGGCGCAGGCCGACCTGCAGGTTGTCGACGCCCCAGGACTTGTCCTCGGGGCGGAGCTCGAGATCGGCGGTGTCGCCGACGCGGTTCTTGAACGCGAAGCCGATGCGCTGCAGGTCGTCGGTCGCGTAGAGGCGCGCGAGGCCCTCGCGCAGCGACGCTTCGGTCACGGGCTGGCCCGGCTCGACGCCGACGCGCGAGGTGACGGCGCGGTCGGAGAAGCTCGAGTGGTTGTCGATGCGGACCGAGCGGATCGTCGTCGCTGGCGGCGCGGCGCGCCGCTGCCGCGCCAGGAAGGTCGCGTACTCCGCCGGCGCCACGCTGTAGCGCTGCAGCCGGGCGGCCGCCGCGCGCGTCGCCGCCGCGCCGATGTCGATCGCCTCCTGCGCGCGCAGGAAGTCCATCGAGGTGATGTT
>JACKIC010000008.1 GCA_020638655.1 Planctomycetota bacterium | reverse complement strand
CAGGTCGTTCTGGGCCCGGCCGGCGCCGACCATGCCGGCGATCTCCGCGAGGAACAGCGTCGCGAAGGCGTGGCTGTACATGCGCGTGCCGGCGTCGGTGAGCAGGCCGCTCTCGAGGCCGGCGCCGGCGATGTAGGCGTAGGTGCGTTGCACCACCGGGCCGTAGCGGCCGCGGTCGGGCAGGTTGCCGCCGGCGAGGAACGCCATGCCACACAGCGCCGAGACGCCGAGGTGGCCGTGGCCGGTGCGTTCCTGCTCGGTGCGCGACATGGCCTTGTCGAGCAGGATGTAGTCGTCCTGCATCTTGTGGCCGACGACGCCGCTCCAGGCGCCGGTGTCGGCCTGGTGTGCGGCGAGCCAGACGAGGCCCTTCTCGGCGGCGGCCTGGCAGCGGCGCGCGAGCTCCGGATCGAACCACGCCGCGTCCGACGACGCGTCCTTCACCTCGACGACGGGCGAAGGCTCTTGCTTGCCGTTCGATGGTTGGCCGCCGCCCTGTGGGGCGAGCGCGAGCAGTGCGATCAGCAGCATGGGGCCTCGGGGTCGGGGACGCTGCGGGGAGGGCGCATTGTGCCGCGCCCGTCAGCGGCGAACAGGGCCAGACGCAAATGATGCGTTCGCGCGTCCGTGCCCGACCTCCGCCCCTGGGGTCAAGCGACGTCGAACAGGATCACTTCGGCAGCGCCGTCGCCCGCGCCGGTGAGTTCGATCGCCGCGGTGTCGGTGATCTGCGCGCCGTCGCCTGCCTGCAGCTCGTGCCCGTCGATCAAGATCGCGCCGCGCGCGACCTGCACCCAGGCGCCGCGGCCGGCGCCGAGCTCGTGCTGCACCGACTGGCCGGGCGTCAGCTCGGTCGCGAGGATGCGCGCGTCCTGGTGGATGTCGACGACGCCACCCTCGCCTGGCGGCGCCGCGAGCAGCGCCAGACGGCCGCGCATCGCGGCGCGGTCGAGGCTCTTCTGGTCGTAGCGCGGCGGCAGGTTCTTGCGGTCGGGGAACAGCCAGATCTGCAGCAGGTGCACGGGCTTCGCCGGGTCGGGATTGACCTCGCTGTGCAGCACGCCGGTGCCCGCCGACATGATCTGCACCTCGCCGGGACGGATCACGGCCTTGTGGCCCATGCTGTCCTCGTGCTGCAGGCTGCCGTCGAGGATCCAGGTCAGGATCTCCATGTCGCGGTGCGGGTGCATGCCGAAGCCCTTGGCCGGCGCGACCACGTCCTCGTTGATCACACGCAACGTGCGGAAGTGCGTGTGAGCCGGGTCGTAGTACTCGCCGAACGAGAACGTGTGCGCGGTCTGCAGCCAGCCGAAGTCGAAGCTGCCGCGTTCGTCTGCCCTGCGGATCGTGATCATCACTTCACCTCCTGCTTGCCCAGGCGCAGCGCGCCGGGGCCCGTGAAGATGAGGCCGACGACGACCAGCAGCAAGGTCAGCGGGTATTCCATGCCGCCCTGCGCGGCGTCGAAGCCCTTGCCGCCGTGGCCGACGAAGGCCGCGACGACCATGGTGAAGGCGAGGGGCACCATCACCGGGCGGAAGAACAGGCCGGTGGCGAGCGCCACGCCGCCGAGGGTCTCCGCCAGCGCCGCGAGCAGCGCGGACACGTACGGCATCGGGATGCCGATGCTGCCCATCCACTGCGAGGTGCCGTCGAGGCCGTAGCCGCCGAATGCGCCGAACAGCTTCTGCGAGCCGTGGAACAGGAACACCGCGGCGAGCATGACGCGGATCAGGAACAGGCCGAGGTTGGGGGAGTGCAGGCGATCGAGAGCGTTCATCTTGGTTCTCCTGAGAGTGATGGTTGTTGAAACAGGTATTGGTCGGTGAAGAAGGTGAGGGTCGCCGGCTGCGGGGCCGGAGGGTTCAGGCGTGGTCGGGGCGCGCCTTGACGAGCAGCTGGTTGAGCGTGCGCAGGTCCTTGGCGGCGAGCCCGGCGAAGAAGCGCTCGGGCATGGCGGCCACCGGTGCGTCGAGCTGCGCGAGCAGGTCGAGCGCGGGCTTCTTGATGCGCACGTAGACGACGCGGCGGTCGCGCTCGCAGCGGCGGCGTTCGACGAGTCCGCGCTGCTCGAGGCGGTCGACGAGGCGGGTGACGTCGGGCACGCGCGTCACCATGCGTGCGCCGATCTCCTGGCACTGGTGGCCGTCGTCGCCGGCGCCGCGCAGGATGCGCAGCACGTTGTAGGAGGCGCCGGTCAGGTTGTGCGCGTGCAGCAGGTCGGCTTCGGCGGCGCGCGCCGCCTCAGCGGTGCGCAGCAGGTTCAAGAACGTCTCCATGGCCGGTGAGGTGAAGGGTTGGCCCTGACGCAGTTCCTGTTGCAGCTTCGACATGACGAGGAGAAGTATCGTCCAAACGAAGACTGTTGCAACAAGTAAAGTAGGAAGACCTGCCGCGCGGTGGGGCCGTGTTGGCCATCGGGCCGTGGCAACGCGACTTGTGTCGGCGGCGGCAGGGGCTAACCATGGCCCTGCCGGTCGCCCATGGGGGGTGGGCCGGCGCCCCAAGACAATGTTCTACGACCCCGTCTACTGGATCGTCATCGGTGCCGGCCTGCTGCTCAGCATGTGGGCCTCCGGCAAGGTCAAGTCCACGTTCGCGCGCTACTCCCAGGTGCCGTCGCGCCACGGCCTCAGCGGCGCCCAGGTCGCGCGGGCGATCCTGCAGGCCAACGACATCCACGACGTGACCGTCGAACCGGTGCACGGCCAACTCACCGACCACTACGACCCGCGCGCCAAGGTGCTGCGCCTGTCCGAGGTCGTCTACGGCAGCCACAGCGTCGCCGCGCTCGGCGTCGCGGCCCACGAAGTCGGGCACGCGATCCAGCACGCGCACGGCTACGGGCCGCTGCAGTTCCGCTCGGCGTGGGTGCCGGTCGCCGGCATCGGCTCCAATCTCGGCTTCTGGGTCATGATCGCCGGGTTGTTCATGGGCTACACGAGCGGCTCGATGACGATGGCCTGGATCGGCCTGGGTCTGTTCGCCACGGCCACGGTGTTCACGCTGGTGACCCTGCCGGTCGAATTCGACGCCAGCAAGCGCGCACTGGTGACGCTGCAGAGCAGCGGCGTGCTCGCGAGCGACGAACTGGTCGGCGCCAAGAAGGTGCTCGACGCGGCTGCGATGACCTACGTCGCCGCGGCCGCCGCTTCGGTGATGACCCTGCTCTACTGGGCGATGCAGATCCTCGGCTCGCAGCGCGACGACTGATCGCCGCGCGGTGGGAGCGGCGTGTGGCCAGGCCGGGCCCAGGGCGCTACCGTGCCCCGTCCCATGCCAGCCACCACCCGCCGCGGCGCGGGTCGCGCCCCTCGCGCGACCCGGGCCAAGCCCGCTCCCCTGGACTTCGAACCGCGGCCGACGACCCTGCTCGGCCGCACCGCGCTGGTCACCGGCAGCACCAAGGGCCTGGGCCGCGCGATCGCGCTGGCGCTCGGCGCCGCGGGCTGCAAGGTCGCGCTCAACTACGCGGGTGACAAGGAGCAGGCCGAGGCGACGTTCGCCGACTTCGCGATGCGCGGCTACGAGGGGGCGCTGTTCCGCGCCGACGTGACCAGCGAGAAGCAGGTGCCCAAACTCTGCGCGCAGGTCGAGAAGAAGCTCGGCCGCATCGACATCCTGGTGCCCAACGCGACGCCCGCGCAGCCGCAGATGCCGTTCGAGGAGTACGACTGGGCGTTCCACCAGCAGATGATCGACTTCTTCCTGAAGTCGCCGGTGCTGCTGACGCGCGCGGTCCTGCCGGCGATGAAGCGTCGCCGCTTCGGCCGCATCGTCAACATCGGCAGCGAGGTGTTCCGCCGCGGCGTGCCCAACTTCGCGCCGTACGTCGCCGCCAAGGGCGCGCAGACCGGCTGGACGCGCAGCATGGCGAGCGAACTGGCGCCGTTCGGCATCACCGTCAACATGGTGTCGCCGGGCTGGATCCCGGTCGAGCGCCACGCCAAGGACCCCAAGTCCCTGAAGGACGCGTACCTCGCGGGCATCCCCGCGGGGCGCTGGGGCGTGCCCGGCGACGTCGGCGGCGTGGTGGCGTTCCTCGCCAGCGACGCCGCGGCGTTCGTCACGGGGCAGGATCTCGCCGTCAACGGCGGCGTCACGGTCAACTGAACGAGGTGCAGCAGATGAAGAGCTTCCTGGTGCTGTCGGTCGTGTCGTTGTCGCTGTTCACCGCGGGCTGCGGCGACGCCAAGGGCGCGGCGGCGGCGCGGCCGAAGGTCGCGTTCGTGAGCAACTGCGTCGCCGAGTTCTGGGCCATCGCCCAGCGCGGCGCCGAGGCCGCGGCCAAGGAGCAGGGCGTCGAGGTGCTCGTCAAGATGCCGCCGACGGGCACCGCCGCCGAGCAGCAGAGCATCCTCGAAGACCTCCTGGCCAAGGGCGTGCGGGGCATCGCGGTCAGCCCCAAGGACCCGGCCAACATGGGCGGGCTGCTCGATCAGATCGCGGCGCGCACGCTGCTGGTGACACACGACTCCGACGCACCGGCGAGCAAGCGCCTCGCCTACATCGGCATGCGCAACTACGACGCCGGCCGCCTGTGCGGGCAGATGATCCGCGAGGCGCTGCCCAAGGGCGGGCCGATCGTGCTGCTGGTCGCGACGCTCGACCAGGACAACGCGCGCGGGCGGCGCCAAGGCATCATCGACGAGCTGCTCGGGCGCTCGGTCGACGCCGCGCGCTTCGACGCGCAGGACGCCGCGCTGTCCGGCAACGGCTTCGAGATCCGCGCCACCTACACCGACCAGTTCGACCCCCAGAAGGGCAAGGCGGTGATCGAGGACGCGCTGGGCCGCTGGCAGGACCTCGCCGGCGTGGTGGGGCTGTTCGAATACGAACCGCCGCTCGTGCTCGAAGCGGTCAAGGCCGCCAAACGCCTCGACCGCGTCAAGGTGTTCGGCTTCGACGAGAACGACCAGACGCTGCAGGGCATCGTCGACGGCGAGGTCGCCGGCACGCTGGTGCAGAACCCCTACGAGTACGGCTACCAGTCGGTGACGCTGCTGGCGCGGCTGCTGCAGACCCCCGACGAGGCGCAGCGCCGCGCGCTGCTGCCCGCGGGCGGGTTCATGGACATCCCGGCGCGGCGCATCGACAAGAGCAACGTGCGGGCGTTCTGGGACGACCTCAAGCAGAAGACGGGCCGCAAGTGAACCCGGCCGCCGCGGCAGCACCGGCGGTGGCGCTCGCGGCGCGCGGCATCGACAAGGCGTTCGCCGGCGTGCACGCGCTGCGGGGCGTCGACTTCGAGGTGCGCGCCGGCGAGGTCGTCGCGCTCGTCGGCGAGAACGGCGCCGGCAAGAGCACCTTGCTGCAGATCCTGTCGGGCTCGCTGGCGGCCGACGCGGGGCAGGTGCGCGTGGATGGCGAGGCCGTGACGTTCCGCGGCCCGGCCGACGCGATGGCGCGCGGCATCGCCCGCGTGGCGCAGGAGCCGCAGCAGTGCCTGCAGCTGTCGATCGCGGCCGCGGTGTTCCTCGGCGCCGAGCTGCGGCGCGGCTGGCTGCTCGACGACGCCGCGATGGTCGCGGCGTCGCGCACACTGCTGGCGCGGCTCGGCCTCGACGTCGACCCGCAGCAGCCGGTGGGTTCGCTGGCGACCGGTCAGCGGCAGCTGCTCGAGATCGCGCGCGCGCTGCGCGCCGAGGCCAAGGTGCTGATCCTCGACGAACCCACGTCGAGCCTGACCGACGTCGAGGCCGAGCGCCTGTTCGCGATCGTCGACGACTTGCGCGCCGCGGGCACGGCGATCGTCTACGTCTCGCACCGGCTCGGCGAGGTGCAGCGCCTCGCCGATCGCGTGGTCGGGCTGCGCGACGGCCGCAACAGCGGCGAGCTGGCCCGCGACCAGATCTCGCACCAGAGCATCGTCGGCCTGATGGTGGGTCGCGAGTTCGCACACGCGACGCGGCAGCCGCGCGCGCCGGGTGAGGTGCTGCTGTCGGTTCGCGGGCTGGTGACCTCGGCCTGGCCCCAGGCGCGCGTCGACCTGCAGGTGCGCGCCGGCGAAGTGGTCGGCGTCGCCGGTCTGCTGGGGGCCGGCCGCAGCGAGATCCTGCGCGCGCTGTTCGGGGTCGACGCGCCGCTGGCCGGCACCATCGAGGTCGCCGGACAGCCGCTGCACGGTCGCGGGCCGGCCGCCGCGGCCGCTGCCGGGCTCGCGCTCGTGCCCGAGGACCGGCAGCATCAAGGGCTCGTGCTCGGCCATTCGGTCGCCGACAACCTGTCGCTGCCGACGCTGCACCGGCGCGGCTGGCGCGTGGCGCCGCAGCGCGAACGCGAACTCGCCGCGCACTGGTGCCGCGAGCTCGACGTGCGGGCCGCGAGCCCGGCGCTGCGCGTCGGTTCGCTGTCGGGCGGCAACCAGCAGAAGGTCGTGCTCGGCAAGTGGCTGGCGGCCGCGCCGCGCGTGTTGCTGCTCGACGAGCCGACGCGCGGCGTCGACGTCGGCGCGCGCGGCGAGATCTACGCGCGCCTCGACGCGCTGGCCGCCGCCGGCCTCGCCGTGTTGTTCGTGAGCTCCGAGCTCGAAGAGGTGTTCGCGCTCGCCGATCGGGTGCTGGTGGTGCACCAGGGACGGATCACCGGCGCGCTGCCGCGCGACCGGTTCAGCGAACAGACGATCATGCTGCTGGCCACCGGCCAGTCGCTGGACTCCGACGAGGTGCCCGCGTGAAGAAGATCCTCGGTATCGCCGTGTTGTTGTTGGTCGTCGTGATCGCCACGGCCGTGCTCTCTCACGACGCCGTGTCGGGCACCAACCCGTTCCTGTCGGCCTACAACCTGCAGAACCTGTGCAAGCGCATCGGCGAGTTCGGCATCCTGTCGATCGCCGCCGCGTTCGTGATCGTCACGGGCGGCATCGACCTGTCGATCGGTTCGGTCGTCTGCGTCGCCGGCTGCATCCTGCCGTGGCTGCTGCGCGACCTCGGCGTGCCCGCGCTGCTGGCGGTGCCGACGGTGCTGCTGCTGACGGCGGCGATCGGGCTCTGGCACGGCCTGCTGGTCGTGCGCCTGCGGCTGCAGCCGTTCGTGGTGACGCTGTGTGGTCTGCTGCTCTACCGCGGCCTGATGCGCGCGTTCACGGGCGATCAGACCATGGGGCTGGGCACCACCGGTGAAGGCGTGCGCTGGCTCGCGACCGGCACGCTGCCGCTCGGCGACGGCTTCGGCCTGCCCGTGCCGCTGTTGGTCTTCGTCGTCGTCGCCGCGCTGACGTCGTTCCTGTGGCGCCGCACGGTGATCGGTCGCCACCTGTTCGCGCTCGGCAGCAACCGCGAGGCGGCGCGTTTCGCCGGTGTCGCGACCGACCGTCTGGAACTGCTCGCGTACGTCGCCTGCTCGCTGCTCGCCGGGTTGGCCGGCTGCCTGTTCGTGCTCGACGTCAACTCGGCGCAGGCGTCGAACTTCGGCAACTTCTACGAGCTCTACGCGATCGCGGGCGCCGTGCTCGGCGGCGTCGCGCTGCGGGGCGGCGAAGGCCTCGTGCTCGGCGTCGTGCTCGGCGCCTGCCTGATGCAGGTGTTGCCCAACACGATCAACCTGGTGGCCGGCAGCAACCAGCTCGAGTTCGCCGTGGTGGGGGCCGTGATCCTCGCGGGCGCAGCGGTCGACGAGATCGTGCGCCGGTGGCTCGCGCGTCGGCGTCCTGGCAAGGCCTGACGCCGCTCAGGCCTGCGCGTCGTGCGCGCCCAGCTCGGCCCAGCGCAGGTGGATGGCGGCCGGGTAGGCCTCGCACTCGGCCGCGAACACGCGCGCGGCGAGCGACGTCGCCGTGTCGTCGGGCAACACGGGCACGCGCGCCTGGATCAGGACCCGACCGCGGTCGTATTCGTCGTCGCACAGGTGCACGGTGCAGCCCGATTCCCTCTCGCCGGCCTCGAGCACCGCGCGGTGCACACGCTCGCCGTACATGCCCTTGCCGCCGTGCTTGGGCAACAGCGACGGGTGGATGTTGAGCACGCGCCCCTCGAACTCGGGAACGATCGGCAGCAGGCGCAGGTAGCCGGCGAGGATCACCAGATCGACGTCGAGCTCGAGCAGCCACGACCACATCGCCGAGGGCTCCGGCAGCACGCGCGTCTCGAGGCCGTTCTCGATCGCGCGCTGCAGGCCGAAGGCGTCGTCGCGGTCGCTGGCGACGCCGGCGACCGAGGCGCGCAGCCGGCCGTCGGCGATGCGTTCGAGCAGGTTCTTGAGCGTGCGGCCCGAGCCGCTCAGCAGCACGCCGAGGCGCGGGCGCTGGTGGCCGGCGTGGTTGTTGTCGCGGTGGCTGCGGTCGCTGCTGGGCATGGCAACTGGTCGTCGCTCAGACGCTCGCGGTGGCCGCGGTGATGCCGACCAGCAGGCTGGCCATGCGCGGCGCAGCCAGGTCCGCGGCTTCGATCATCGCCTCGATCGACGTCTGCATCGAGCGGCCGCCGAACAGCTGCTGGGTCACGCCGACCAGCGCGAGCACATCGAAGCCGGCGTGCACCGCGGCGATCGCTTCGGGGACCAGGGACATGCCGACGAGGTCGGCGCCCGCGTTGCGCAGGAAGCGGAACTCGGCGCGCGTCGGCATGCTGGGGCCGGACACCGCGGCGAACACGCCCGGCATGCACGGGATCCCGGCGCGCAGCGCGACCTCGCGCGCGACCTCCTGCCAGTTGCGCGCGTAGGGCTCGCTCATGTCGGGGAAGCGCGGCCCCAGGCTGTCGTCGTTGGGGCCGATCAGCGGGTGCACGCCGCTGAAGTTCAGGTGGTCCTCGATCACCGCGATCGAGCCGGGATCGATCTGCTGCGAGAGGCTCGCGGCGCCCGCGGTCAGGATCAGCAGGTCCGCGCCGGTGGCGCGCAGCACGCGGACCGGCAGCGCCAGGTCGCCGCCGGCGTAGCCCTCGTAGACCGCGAGCGGCGCGTCGGCGACGGCGACCGGCACCCCTTCGAGCGTGCCGATCAGCAGCGGTGAGTGCAGCGGCGCGCCGGGCAGGTCGTCGCCGTGCAGCACGACCTTGTCCTTGAGCTGGTTGGCGATCGAGGCGTGGCCGCTGCCGAGCAGCATGGCGACGTTCGGTCGCAGCGGCGTACGCGCCTGGAGGAACTGCGCCATCTCGCGCGCGTTGAACCGTTGGGGAGCCGCACCTGCCATGGCCAGAAGGTAGCCGGGCGCGCGCGGCAAGAGAACAGTCGAGCGCGGTCGGTGGGCGCCGGTTCAGCCCTGCCCGAGCAGCCGCTGCGCTACGGTTCTGGCGTCGAGGCCGCGCACGGCGATCACCTTGCGCGGGTTGCCGGCGCCCTGCACGACGGTGACGTCGCGGACCGGGACCCCGAGCGCCGCCGCCAGCACCGCGCAGATCCGGGCGTTGGCCTTACCGCCCTCGGGCGGGGCGCTGACCTGCACCTTGAGGGCGTCGCCGTAGAGGCCGGCGATGCGGTCGCGGCTGGCGCCGGGCACGGCCTTGACCGCCACCCACGCCGCGCCGTCCTGGTCGCGGACCTGCAGGGTCATCGCGGTGCGGTCACGGCAGCAGCAGCACGAGGAAGCTGTGCGGGTGCTCGGCCAGCGCCTTCTCGAGGTGGGTGGCGGCAGCGAGATGGCGCTTCTCGGACAGCGCGCGGAAGCCGGACACCAGGCGGGTCGCGGCGTCGAGCTCGTCACGCAGGGTCACCAGCCACGGCTCGTCGCCGCTCGGCAGGCGCCGGCGCAACACCTCGAGCAGCGCGGTGCCCAGGGGGTAGCCGTCGCCCTGCGTGCCGCTGCTGTCGTCGCGCGGGTCGACGCCGGACAGGAACTTCTTCGCGGCCAGCTCGTGGGCCTGCAGCGCGACGAAGGTCAGGAAACACTCGCGGCTGCCGGGCGCCGGCGGCGCGACCTGATCGGCCAGCACCTGCCAGGCTTCGGGGGAGAGCTCGGCGATCGGCACGGTGCGCTCCTTGTTGGGGCGCTTGCTGGTGTCGACGACCGTGAGCTTGCCGGCGGCCAGGTCCCATTGCGTGACCTGCTCGTTGTCCTCGTTGCCGCCCGGGAAGGGCAGCGGCGTGGCGGTCAGCGCGGCGCGCAAGGCGGCGGCGAACCGCTCGGCCTGCTGCAGCGTCGCGGCCAGACCGCGCGCGCGCGCGGCGGCGGCGTCGTCGACGTTGCCGGCGCCGAACCGCTCGGCGGCCGCGGCGGCGGCGCCGAAATCGAGGCGGTCGAGCGGCGCGGCGACGCCGTCGGGGGCCTGCAGCAGCGCGGCGTAGGCCTGCCAACGGCTCTGCTGCTGCGCGCTCGCGAGGTCGGTCGCGACCTTGGTGGCGCGGTCGCGCAGGGTCTGCAGCGCGTCGAGTTCGCCGGCGAGCTCCGCTGGGTATCGCTGGCGCTCGGCCAGGGTGTCGAGGATCGACTTGTTGGCTGCTTCGACGGCGGCGAGGTCCGTGCCGGTCAGCGCGGTCTCGACCTTGCTGCGCACGCTCGCGACCTGCGCGCGGGCCGCGGCGAGCACGTCTTCGCGCAGCTTGGCGGTCCCGGCGGTCACGGCGGATTCCTCGGCGATCGCCGCCGGCGGCGGCGCCGCCACCTGCAGCAGGGCCGCCGCGAAGTTGCCCGCGGCGACGTCCTTCTCGACCTTGGCGGTCAGCGCCGCGACGTGGGCCTGGGCCTGCTGGTGGCGCTGCTCGGCAGCGGCCTCGCGTTGGCGCACGTCCTCGCGCACGTAGTCGGCGCGCTGCTCGGCTTCGATCGCGGCCTTGGTGCCCGTGTGCTTGCTGGCCACCTCGTCGAGCGCCGTCGCCAGCTGCAGGTCGGTGAGCCCGCTGAGCCGCGTCGTCAGCAGCGCGATCATCGCCTGGTCCTCGCGCGCGGCGACCTTGAGCTGCTCGTTCTCGGTGGCGAGCTGCAGCATCTCGGGGTTGTCGCGGTACTTCTCGACGATCGTCTGTTCCTTGGGCTTGTTGACGGCCCAGTAGATCGCGCCGCCGGCGACCAGCACCGCCGCGGCGGCGAGGCCGATCCACAGCCCCTTCTTGACGGGGGGCTGCAGCAGCTGCTCGAGGTCCTCGAGCAGGTCGTTGGCGGTCTGGTAGCGGTCCTTGGGCTCCTTGGCCATCAGCCGCTGCACGATCGCGGCGACCTCGGCGGGCACGTCGCTGTTGACCTTGTGCGCGGGCTCCGGGTCGTCCTTGACCTGTGCGCGCAGGATGTCCTTGACCGTCTGGCCGCGGAACGGCGTGCGGCCCGTGATCAGCCGGTAGAACGTGCAGCCGAGCGCGTAGAGGTCGGTGCGGTGGTCGATCTCCTTCTTGAGCACCTGCTCGGGCGCCATGAAGTGCGGCGTGCCGATCGCCTTCTCCTCGACCTCCTCGTCCGAGCGCGCCAGACCCAGGTCGGCGATCTTGACGACCCCGTGCGGGTCGAGCATCAGGTTGTCGGGCTTGATGTCGCGGTGCACGATGCCGAGCGACTCGGCGTAGGCCAGGCCCGCGGCGGCGTCCGCGATCACGCGCAGCGCGCGTTCGACGGGCAGCGCGCCGCGCTGCCGCAGCTCGTCCTCGAGCGAGCCGGTCATCAGCTCCATCGAGTAGTAGTAGATGTCGGCGTCGTGCTCGACGTCGAACACCGCCACGACGTTGGGGTGCTGCAGCTTGGCCGCGGCGCGCGCCTCGGCCACGAACTTGGCGACGAATTGCGGGTCCTTGGTCAGGTCGCGGCTGAGCACCTTGAGCGCGACCTCGCGGTGCAGGCTGGTCTGCTCGGCGCGGTAGACGATGCCCATGCCGCCGCGGCCGAGCACCTCACCGATGCGGTAGCCGGGGATCGTCGGCAGGCCCTGCTTCTGCACCTCGCCGAAGGCGATGCGCGTCGTGCCCAGCTCGATGATGTCGCCGTCCTGGAGCGGCGTGGCCTCGATCGCCTGGCCGTTGACGCGCACGCCCGCGGCCAGGGCCTTGAGGCCGAACCCTTCGCCGCGCAGCGCCTTGACGACGGCGTGCTCCGGCAACACGCCCGCCTCCCGCACGCAGATCGCGCAGTCGGGGCCGCTGCCGAGGGTGGCGGGGTGGTCGCGGTCGAGGGAGACGACGGTGCCGGCAAGGGGGCCGGTCTCGACGGTGAGTCGCACGTGGGCGTGAGGGGGTGGTGAAGCAGTTCGAGGGGTGCAGCAGTATGGCGGATCGGGTTCGGCAGCGCGAGGGACAGTTGTGATGGGGCGGCGGGGGGCGTTGGCTGCTCGGCCCGCTGGACGGGCTGCGCGGTTGCCGGCTCGGGAGCACGTCGACCGCCGGCGGCCGGCCCGCGCGGAGTTGGGTCGGTGGCCGGGTGGGCTGGTCCGGCGCGGGGTTGCCGCGGGGTAGGAGGTGGGGCAGGATCGGTGCCGCAGGAGTTCGTTGCATGGAACCGACACCGGAAGAGTCTCGCGCGGAAGTCGCCGGCGGCTTCCTCGTCGCCAGCTGGTGCAGTTGGTTGCTGGGGCCAGCACAGTTCATCGGCTGGATGTTCAGCAGCTCACCCATGCCAGTCATGGCCAACGCAGCCGCTCTCGTGCTGCTGCTGGTCGCTTGTTCGCGGTGGCGCGGGTGGCGAGCGACCGAGTTCTGGCTGCTGCTGGGCTACTTCTGCGCGTTCGCCGCCTGCTGCGCGGCATACGAGGTGTTGTCCGTGGTGCTCGAAGGACAAGAGCAGGGAGCCACGGTGTGGGATGTCTGCGTGTATTCGGTGTTGATCCTGCACCTGGGCACGCTCCTCAGCGCCTTCGCGAATCCGGCCCTGGTGATCGTGCGGGTGCTGCGTGACCATCCCGACCCCAGCGGCCGCGGGCGAGTCGTCGATGCCGGCTGAGGCCCGCGTCCGTCTCGCTGTGTTGTCGCCGGCAGAGCCATCGCGATGATCCGGATCTACGCCGACTTCCACAAGGCTCGCCCGTCGCCGTGGGACCCTGCCCTCGAAGCAGTTCCCCTGGTGTGTCTGGGCACGCTGAGAGATCTGTGCCGGCTGGGTGTGAGATTGTCGGAGGGGTTGGTCTGCATCGTCTCCATGGACAGCGACGAGCGTGAGGACATCGCCTACCAGGGTGTGGCGCGCTTCGATCGGGCTTCGGGCAGATGGTGGGTCGAGTACGACGCAAAGACGCTGAGCTACCTGCCACGCGAAGCTCCACCGGCCGTTGGACTCGTGTGCTGGTCGTGTGGAGCGGTGGTTGGGGACCGTCCGGCATGGACCCCAGACGAGAAGTGTGATTCGTGCGACGCCCTGCTGGAGGCTCCTTGGGCGCCGCCGCGCTAGCATCTCGATCCTTGTGCATGAACTGACCGTTCTCGAGCGGTGCTGAGCACCAAGGCACGTCCTCATGACGACCATCCGCAGGCACGAGAAGACGCGCACGAGCGCGCGACGGTCGGGTCCGCGCTCTCATGCCAGGCTCTTGCTCGTGGCGCGGGGTATGACGATGGCCCTCAAGATGGCAACAGAGACCAGGTGTGTGCGAGCAGGGCGATGGGGCCTCGCTTCGCTCCTCGTCTGCTCGCTGCAGAGTTGCTTCACTGTCGCCCTCTGGAGTGGATCGAACGGCTTCTGGGGCGCCGAGGCAGCTACGCCAGATGTCGATCGAGCGGAGTCGGACAGCGCGGCGCAGACCACCGTGGATCCAAGCGATACTCCAGAGCCTCAAGGCGCGCCGGTCCTGGCCAGGATCCTGTTCACGCCCTACTCGCTCGCACTGGATGCGGTGCTGACCCCGATCGGCCTCGTCGGCATCGGCGTTGCGTACGTCGGCAAGACGATCACGGGTGTGGACGAAGCGATCGGCAACGGCGAGTGGTAGGCGGGCCGGTTGGCTTCGGCGGAGGAGCCGGGGAGTTCACGCCAGGTTCACCAGAGGATGTTGGGGGCAACCAGGGCGGTCACCAGGCCCGTCAGCACGCCGGCGGCAGCGGGAACGAGAATCGCCATCACCTCTTCCTCGCGTGTGCGGGGCTTCTCCGATTCTCGCGTCGCGTGCCGGCAGTAGAGGAAGACGAGCATTCCCGCGGTCGCGCCGAGAATGGCTGTCGTGGTTCCGCTGAGTGATGCTGCGATCATGTGGCGGGTCGGCCAGGATGCCGGCCAGCATATGACTCGATCGCGCCGGCCGCCCCCTCCCGATGGGGCCAGAGCCCAGCTCCGGGTAGACTCCCGTGCTCCCCTCCGGAGCCCGTGCACAGGCCATGTCCGACGATCCGCTGCCACCGCTGCGCCAGCTCCTGAACGTCGTCCTCATGGTAGGCATGCCTGCCGCCGCAGGAGCGCTCGCTGGCGGGGTCGTGTTCCTGCTCGTCGACGCGTGCAGCGCGACGGGCCTGGAAGAGCTGCCATTCGCGTGGATCGAGCCGATGACACGCTGCGCGGGGCTCGGCGGGCTCGTGGGAGCCTGCCTCGGGGCGCGTGGTGCGCAGCGGTACGTGCACCTGGTCCGCGAGCACCGCGAAGGTCGGAGGTCGCGATGATCCGCGACCTGCCGCGCGGAAGATGGGCGTTCCACGTGCCCGCGTTCCTCTGGATCTCGTTCTGCGCGTGGTGGTCCGCGAGGGGAGGTGAGCCGCGCTACTCGGCGATCTTGCTGCTCCTGCTCGTCGTGCCCGCGTTGCTGTTCTGGGGCGACCTGCGGGAGGAGTCGCGGGCGGAGTCATGCGACCGGGCCTTCCGCGCCGAATGGGCCCACGCGCAGGCGCATTGGCAAGAGTTGCGCATCGGCGCTGACGAAGCACGCGCCGCGGGGCAGGATCTCGAGGCCTACGTGAGGTCGCGCGGCTATCGGGCCGAGGGTGTGGTGATGGCGATCGTGCACGACCTGGACACGGGCAGGGTCCTCTAGTCGATCCGCGTTCCCTCCGAAGTCGGCGGCAGAAACCGCCACCGGGCGGCCACCAGCGCCCCAGCCGTCTGGTCAGTCACCACAAGGGAGAACGCATGGAAGGTTTCGCCATCCTGATCGCCGTCGTCGGTCTCGCCAGCACCATCTTCTGGATGATGGTCGGGTGGCGCGCGATGATCGCCCACGAGAAGCTCGCCGACTCGGTGTCGCACATCGCGCGCAAGTTCGACGTCAAGAGCGGGAGCTGACGCCGCAGCCGCTGTGCTGCGCAGCGTCAGAACTGGAAGTAGATGAACGGCCGCGCGCCCGCCGGCATCAGGGCCAGCGCCAGCGCGGCGATCGCGCCGAACAGCACCGAGATCGACCACGCCGGTAGTCTCGTGCGCAGCCACAGGTGCGCGCCGCGGGCGACGAGCAAGTGGCAGAGCAGCAGCGCGCCGAACAGCAGGCCGGCGCGCGCCAGCAGGTCGAGGCCGGGCAGCGGCGACCACAGCGTCAGTTCCTTGCTGCCGGGTGCGCCGAGGCCGAGCCAGGCCTTGGCCATGAGCCAGGCGTCGCCGAACTTCGCGGCGCGGAAGAAGATCCACGCCAGCAGCACCGTGTAGAGGGTCAGCAGCCTGCCGACCACGGGCAGCCGCCCGGTGCCGACGCGCTGCACCCATTCCTTGTGCACCACGAGCGCGAGGCCGTGGATGCCGCCCCAGACGACGAAGTTCCAGCCGGCGCCGTGCCACAGGCCGCCGAGCAGCATCGTCAGCATCAGGTTGCGCATCACGAAGCCCTTGCTGCCGCGGTTGCCGCCCAGCGAGATGTAGAGGTAGTCGCGCAGCCACGTCGACAGGCTGATGTGCCAGCGCCGCCAGAAGTCGCTGATGTCGGCGGCCAGGTACGGCGCGCGGAAGTTCTCGCAGAGCTCGTAGCCGAGCAGGCGCGCGCAGCCGATCGCCATGTCCGAGTAGCCCGAGAAGTCGCAGTAGATCTGCACCGCGTAGCCGAACACGGCGATCCAGATCGACGGCGCCGAGTAGTCGGCGGGCGCGGCGAACACGGCGTCGACGGGCACGGCGATGCGGTCGGCGACGACGGTCTTCTTGACGAAGCCGGACAAGAACTGCGCCATCGCGCGCTGCACGTCGACGTCGGCGAAGCGGCGGCGTTCGACCAGCTGCGGCAGGAACCACGCGGCGCGCACGATCGGGCCCGCGACCAGCTGCGGGAAGAACACCACGAACAGCAGGAAGTCCGGGTAGCTGCGCACCGGCTGCAGGTGGCCGCGGTAGACGTCGATCGTGTAGCTCATCGCCTGGAAGGTGAAGAAGCTGATGCCCACGGGCAGCACGATCGACAGGGTCACTTCACTGACCGGCAGGCCAAGCCACGCGAGCAGCTGCGTTCCCGAGGTGAGGAAGAAGTTGCAGTACTTGAAGAACGCCAGCGTGCCGAGGTCGTAGCCGAGGCTCGCGAGCAGCCAGCGGCGACCCGTCGCGCCGCGCGCGCGCGCCGCCGCGATCTGCCGCGCGGCGACGAAGTCGACCGTGGCGCAGCCGACGATCAGCAGCAGGAAGCGCGGGTCCCAGCAGCCGTAGAAGTAGAGGCTGCAGCCGAGCAGCAGCAGCTTGCGCAGGCCGTTCGTCGGCAGCGCCCAATGCGCCGCGAACACGAGCACGAAGAACAACAGGAAGCGCGGCTCGGAGAAGATCATCGCTCGCGGACAGCCACACTCATGGACGGGGCAAGCCTAATTCACGCGGCGCGACGACCACAGCATTGCCTTCTGCTCAATTGCCTTCTGCTCAGCCGCAGGTCGCGACCACCTCGATGCAGCGGCGGGTGTTGAGAAGCAGGCGCACGCGCTCGCTGATCTCGATGCCCGGGATCCACAGGATCTGATCGTTGGCGTCGACGAGCAGCGGCAGGCGGTCGCGGTCGAAGCGCGGCAGGTGGCGGCTCTGCAGGAAGCGGCGCAGATCCTGGTCGTGCTCGCCGCCGAGCGGCTGGAACACGTCGCCGGCGCGCCGCGTGCGCAGTCGCCACGGACCGGGCGCGAGGCGGGGGTCGAGCAGGGCACGGAAGCGGCCGGCCGCGGCGGGCGACGGCGCCAGCGGCGGCAGCGGGTGTTCGTAGGCGGCGAGGCTCCACTCGGTCGCGCCGAAGCGATGGCGGCCGGTGTCGATCGAGAACAGCTGGCCGCCGCCTTCGGTGTTGGGCGGGTTGCCGGCGCGCGCGGGGTCGACCAGCAGCACGCCTTCGCGGGTGCGCTCGAGCAGCAGGCCGCCGCGGCCCGACACGCGCTTGCCGTCGGCCATGTCGAGCAGCGCCGTGGCGCGATCGAGCCAGTCGCGCAGCGGCGCCTCGCCGCGCGGATGCAGCGTCAGGTGCGCCTGGCGCAGCGCCTCGGTGACGAACGGGCGCGAGTCCTCGTCCATCGCGCGCAGGTCGAGTTCGAGCCGCCAGGCGGTGCGGTTGCGCGCGCGCTGCGCGAGGATGCGGCGGCCCTGGGCCTCGAGGATGTCGGTCGCGGCGCGCGCGGTGCTCGACACGGTCATCAGCGCGACGTCGAGGCCGACGCCCAGGTGCGTGCGCAGCGCCGGGATGGTCTCGTGGCGCAGGCGGTTGCGCGCGTAGCCGAGGTCGAGGTTGGTCGGGTCGATCGCCACCTCGGTCTCGCCGAGCTCGTGCAGGATGTGTTCGAGGGTGCTGCGGCGCGTGCGCAGGAACGGGCGCACCAGCAGCAGCCGATGGTTGCCGCGGCCGGCCCAGCGCGCCTCGGGGATGCCGGCCAGGCCGCGCGGGCCGGTGCCGCGCAGCATCCGGAACAGCACCGTCTCGAGGTTGTCGTCGGCGTGGTGGGCGGTGACCAGCAGGCCGGCGTTGGTGGCCGCGGCGACCTCGGCGAGCGCCTCGTAGCGGGCGTCGCGCAGGGCCTGTTCGCCGGGCCTGGCCCGGTCCTGGACCAGCCGCCGCACGGTCACGGGCACGTCGAGCCGGTCGCACAGATCGACCACTCGCTGGGCCGCCTCCCGGCTGCCGGCGTGCACGCCGTGGTCGACATGGCAGACGTGCAGCGGTCCGGGCAGGCGTTCTTCGTCCCGAAGTCGGACCAGCGCGAGCAGCAGCACGGTGCTGTCCAGGCCCCCCGAAACGGCCGCCAGCACCGTGCGTTCGGCCACCGAATGCTCGTAGCGGCCCAGGCAGCGGGCGGTGCTGTCGAGGAGTCGGACGAAACTGCTCATTGGGATCGGCGGGTGGGGTGGCTAGACTGCTCGGCCGATTTTCCGCGCAAACTACCAGCCTCAGGAGCTTACCTCGCCATGGCCACTCGGGTCGCCATCAACGGTTTCGGTCGCATCGGCCGTCTCGTCTTCCGTGCCCTCGTCGAACAAGGTCTGTTCGACACCAAGCTCGACGTCGTCGCGGTCGGCGACATCGTGCCGGCCGACAACCTGGCCTACCTGCTGAAGTACGACTCCACCCAGGGCCGGTTCGCCGGCACCGTGTCGTCGAAGAAGTCCTCGCCCGACAAGGCCGAGGACGACGTGCTGGTGGTCAACGGCAAGGAGATCCTCGTGGTCAGCGCCAAGACCCCGGCCGAACTGCCGTGGAAGCAGCTGGGCGTCGACGTCGTGATCGAGTCGACCGGCCTGTTCACCGACGCGGAGAAGGCCAAGGGCCACATCACCGCGGGCGCCAAGAAGGTCGTGATCTCGGCGCCGGCCAAGGGTGAGGACATCACCGTCGTGCTCGGCGTCAACGACGACAAGCTCGACCTGAACAAGCACAACATCATCAGCAACGCGTCGTGCACGACCAACTGCCTGGCGCCGATCGTGCACGTGCTGCTCAAGGAGGGCTTCGGCGTCGCCGAGGGCCTGATGACGACCGTGCACGCCTACACCGCGACGCAGAAGACCGTCGACGGCCCGTCGAAGAAGGACTGGAAGGGCGGCCGCACCGCGGCGCAGAACATCATCCCGTCGACGACGGGCGCCGCGAAGGCGGTCGCGCTGGTGCTGCCCGAGGTCAAGGGCAAGCTGACCGGCATGTCGTTCCGCGTGCCGACGCCGACCGTCTCGGTGGTCGACCTGACCGTCAAGACCGTCAAGGACACGTCGCTGGCCGAGATCAAGGCGGCGATGAAGAAGGCGTCCGAGACCTACATGAAGGGCGTGCTGGAGTACACCGAGGACGAGGTCGTCTCGTCGGACTTCATCCACTGCAAGGCCTCGTCGATCTTCGACGCGGGCTCGTCGATCGAGCTCAACAAGAACTTCTTCAAGCTGGTCAGCTGGTACGACAACGAGTGGGGCTACAGCAACCGCGTCGTCGAGCTGACGGTGCGCATCGCCGAAGCCGTCTGATCCGCCTCTCCCCCAGAGCCAGCGACCTCGTCCCATGAGCACGTTCAAGACCCTCGCCGACCTGCAGCTGCGCGGCCAGCGTGTGCTGATGCGCGTCGACTTCAACGTGCCGCAGGACAAGGCGACGTTGGCGATCACCAACAACCAGCGCATCGTCTCGGCGCTGCCGACGATCCGCTACGCGCTCGACCACGGCGCCGCGGTGGTGCTGATGTCGCACCTGGGGCGGCCCAACGGCGAGCGCGTCGAGAAGTACTCGCTGCGGCCGGTCGCCGCCGAGCTCGAGCGTCTGCTCGGGCGGCCGGTGACCTTCCTGCCCGACTGCGTCGGCGCCGAGGTCGAGGCCGCGTGCGCCAAGGGCAAGCTGGCCGCGGGCGCCGTGGTGCTGCTCGAGAACGTGCGCTTCCACCTCGAGGAGGAGGGCAAGCGCAAGGTCAAGAACGCGGACGGCACCACCACCTCGGTCAAGGCCGATCCGGCCGCGGTCACCGCGTTCCGCGAGAGCCTGGCCAAGCTCGGCGACGTGTTCGTCAACGACGCGTTCGGCACCGCCCACCGCGCGCACAGCTCGGTCAGCGGCGTGGCCGAATACCTGCCTGCCGCCGCGGGCCTGCTGATGCAGAAGGAGCTCGACGCGTTCACCAAGGTGCTGACCGCGCCGGAGCGGCCGTTCGTGGCGATCCTCGGCGGCGCCAAGGTCAGCGACAAGCTGCCCGTGATCGAGAGCCTGCTGCCCAAGGTCGACAAGCTGATCATCGGCGGCGCGATGGCCTACACGTTCCTCGTGCAGATGGGTCACAAGGTCGGCAAGTCGCTGGTCGAGCCCGATCTGCTCGCCGAAGCCGGCCGCGTGCTCGCGCAGGCGCAGGACGCCGGCAAGGAGCTGCTGCTGCCGGTCGATCACGTCTGCGCGGCGGAGTTCAAGGCCGACGCCGAGGCCTCCGTGCACGTCGGCGACATCCCCGACGGCCTGATGGGCCTGGACATCGGTCCGGCGACCGTGGCCCGCTACGTCGCGGCGCTGCGCGGCGCCAAGACGATCGTCTGGAACGGCCCGATGGGCGTGTTCGAGATGGACGCGTTCTGCAAGGGCACCGAGGCCGTCGCCGAAGCGGTCGCGAGCTCGGGCGCGTTCACGGTCGTCGGCGGCGGCGACTCGGTCGCCGCGGCCGAGAAGCTCGGCATCGAGAGCCGCCTGTCGCACGTCTCGACCGGCGGCGGCGCGAGCCTCGAGCTGCTCGAGGGCAAGGATCTTCCAGGTGTCGCTGCGCTGCGCTGAGCTGGCAGGCGTCGCAGCGCTGCGCCGCTGACCGCCGGGCGCCGCTGCGTCAGACGCGCAGCGAGTGCTCGAACTGGTTGACGCGCGAGACCGCGTCGTGGAAGTCGTCCTCGACGAAGTGCGGCTCGACGGTGAACTCGCCGTCCTGACCGGCCTTGCCGGTGCGCACCATGATCGTGCCCATCTCGGCGCGCTGCGCCGCGAGCATGTCGGCGGTGGTGTGGCCGACCATCCAGCAGCGCTGCAGGTTCAGGTCGAACTCCTGCTGCGCCATCTTGAAGATGCCCGGGCCGGGCTTGCGGAACACGCTCTCCTTCTTGAAGCGGCCCTTGCCCTTGGGGTGGTAGGGGCACGAGTAGATCTTGGCGATCGGGATCTGCGCGTCGCGCATGCAGACCAGGAAGGCCTCGCAGAAGCGCGTGAACTCGCGCTCCTTGAGCTCGCCGAAGGCGATGTCGCGGCGGCTGGTCGCCACGAACAGGCGGAATTGCTGCGGGTCGATGCGCTGCAGCGCGTCGAGGGCGCGCGGCAGGAAGGCGATCTCGCCGTTCTCGTCGAGGCGCACGTGTTCGACGAGCACGCCGTCGAGTTCGAAGAACAGGCCCTGCTTGTCTGGGATCTTGGCCATGGAGGGGGAGGCGGCTGGGGGAGGTGTGGGAGGCGCGGCAGGCTCCGCGCTGGCCATGGGATCGGCAGTTCCGGGGCATCCCTTGAGCAGCAAAACGCCCGAAATGGGCTCGGTCGGGAGCCTGTGGAGGTCCTGTGGAGAGTCTGGTGCAGAGTCGGGCGCAGGGGCGTCAGGTGGTTCGAGCCCAGGTGCGCGAGGCGGGCGACCGGTCGGGCTGTGGCAGGCCCCGACGGCCGCTGCGGACTGCCGCAAACCTCGACATTTTCCGGGCCACCGATCCCCGCTGGGGCGTAGTGGGCGCATACTGCGCGACGCTCCCCGCGTCCCCTCCTCTGCCCACCCGTTGAGCGACTGTTCCGACAAAGAATTGATGCTCCGGGTTCAGGCCGGTGATCTGGAGGCGTTCGCCCAGTTGGTCGAACGCTTTCAGAACATGGTTTACGGCATGGCGATGAGCATGCTTCGGCGCCCGGAAGACGCCGAGGAGGCCGCCCAGGACACCTTCCTGAAGGTGTACCGGGCGCGCGCCAGCTTCGATTCCAGCCGGGCCCTCGAGCCGTGGCTGCTGCGCATCGCCGGCAACGCCTGCCGCGACAAGCTGCGGCGCCGCCGCGCCCACTCGTTGCCCACCGTGCAGGAGGGGGATCGCGACCTCGCCAACGAGGTGGCCGACCCGCGCCTGGCCCAGCGCAGCCGCACCGCCGCCATCGACCTGGCGGTGCGCTCCGAGCTCGAGCGGCTCAGCGACCGGATGCGCACCCCGATCGAGCTGAAGTACGAGCGGGGCCTCACCAACCAGCAGATCGCCGACTTCCTCGGCATCTCGCTGAGCAACGTCAAGGTGCAGCTGGCGCGGGCCAAGGACCTGCTGGCCAGCCGCCTGCAGGAGGTGCTCGAAGCATGAGCGCCGACCGTCCATGGCCAGGTGGTGAGGGGGGCGCGCTCGAACGCGTCCTGCACCAGCCGCCGAACCCGCGCGACCTCGAGCTGTTCCCGCCGGCGTCGACGCGATGCGCGACGATCCGCGGCCTGCTGCGGGACGCGGCCGATGGTGATCTGCAGCGCATCGAGCACGAGCTCGTGATGGAGCACGTGCAGGGCTGCCGCTCCTGCGCGGTGGCGCTGTCGCGGGCCGAGCACGAGGTCTGGTTGCTGCGCAAGTCGCTGGGCGGCAAGTCTCTGGGGGGCAAGTCGCTGGGCGGCAAGTCTCTGGCCGGTACTGGGGGCGAGGCGCGTCCCAGCAGCACGCCGGCCGCTGGCTTCACCAACCGGGTGTTGAACCGGCTGGTGCTCGACGAGACGTCGATCCTCTCACGCGAGGTGCTCGAGGCGCTGCGCCAGGGCAGTGACGACGCCGATCCCGCGGTCGACGCGGCGGGTCCGGTCGGGCAGGGCCCGGGCGGGGATCTCCGCAAGGCCGCGTCGTCGCCGCGCAGCCGCGCCGGTCTGCGCCGGGTGACGTCGACGGGTTCGGTGGTGCTGCAGCGCGAACGTTCCCGCGCCCTGCCGGTGCGCAGCCTGCTCTTCGGCCTGTGCGCTTCGGTGCTGCTGCTGGTCGGCATCCTGGCGTTCGTGACCCGCTTCGGCGACGTGTTTGCGCCGCAGTCCCAGGCCCGCCTGCTGGTCACCGCGGCTTCGAACGCCCGGGACGGTGGCGGTCGCTTGCTGGGGCTCGGCCAGGGGCTGGGCGAAGGGGAGCCGCTGGCCATCGGCCGACGCGGTTCGGCCGACCTCGAGTTCCACGACTCGACCGCGGGCAACCAGCCGGCCGCGCGCATGCGGCTCGGAGGTGATGCCCGGATGAAGTTGAAGGACGGCGTGCCGATGCTGCTCGGCGGCGACGTCAACATCGAGAGCCGCCGCCACATCAAGGTGCCGCTCGCCGACGGTGGCGCGATCGGACTCGGAACGGGCGACTACCGCCTGTCGGTCGAGTCCGCGCGTCGGCGGCACGGCTGGGACGAGAACTGGCAGGACCTGCCGGCGGAGCTCAAGGTGTCGGTCGAGGTGCTCGGTGGCCAACCCGCCGAGATCCTGACCGCCGGCGGCGGCAAGACCCTGGTCGCGGTGGGCGAGATCGGCTCGTACCGCACGGGCGGTGATCCGATCGTCTCGCGCGGCACCGGCAGTTCGGCCGTCGGCGAACAGGCGACGCGCCAGAGCGCGCCGCCGCCGCTCACCGAGTCCGAGGTGCTGCTGCACGGCGGCGTCTTCGAGCGTTCGGGGCAGCCCGTCGGCGGCGCGAACGTGGCGTTCGGGTTCCTGCGCGACGGACAGCTGCACTCGACCAACGGGCGCTCGGGCTTCGATGGCTCGCTGAGCGCCGGGCTCGGCCGCGGCAACCTCGGCAACTTCGCGATCGTCTATGCGGAGCCGCCGAGTTCCCGGCCGGACCTCTGCATCAAGGCGCCCAGCGCCGTGCCGGTGACGATGGCCGGCGACGACGCCACGCTGGCGCACCGCATCGTGCTGTCGCCGTCCGTGCGGCTCACCGGGACCCTGGTCGACGACATCGGCATGGGGCGCCCCTACGTGCGCATCCAGGCCTGCGTTGTCGATGAGTGGTTGGGCTGCGTGATCAACTGGCCCGGCGGGCTCGTCACCAGCAACCTGCAGGGCGGCTTCGAGATCGCGCAGCTGCCCTACGATCTGCCGCCGCATCAACACCTGGTGCTGTTGCTCATGGACCCGACGCTGCAGACGACGGTCGTGCCGGTGCCGGTGCGGGGCGACGTCGCGGCGTTGTCGGTGCTGCCGGTGATCCGCATGGCGCCGCTGCGCACCATCGACGTGCGCGGCCTGCTGCCCGACACCGAGTACACGGTCTACGAGGAGGTGCCCAACCTGCCTTCCCGCGTCGCCCTGTGGCAGCGCACGGTCCGCACCGACCTGTCGGGTCGGGTCGAGGACACGTGTGTGGGTGGCGACGTCCTGTGGGTGCAGGAGACCGGCAAGAGCACGGTCCGCGAGCTGCGCTTCTCGCAACAGAACACCGTGCGCGTCTATCAGCCGTTCGGGCCGATCGAGGACATCCAGACGGCGTTCCCGCCGCTGGACACGATCCCCGGCACGAGCCTGCTGCTCGCCAGCGCCAGTCGATACAAGTTCTTCGACGGTGGATTGTTCCAGCCCTCCGGCTCGCCGGTGCAGTTCGTCGATCAGGCGACCGGCCACCCGGTGTCGGGCGTCGAGGTGTTCACGATGCAAGGCGGCGCGCAGGGCGGTGCCGTCGGCGCGCGCTTCGCCGGCTTCGCCGGCACGGACGCCAACGGCGACCCGTGCGTGTCCACGATCCGCGACCTCGCCGCCGGCGAGAGCCTGCTGGCGATCGGCGCGGACGGCTCGGTGGGTTGGCTGCCGGCCGGGCAGTGGGCGCCGAACGCGGTGGTGACGATGCAGTCGCCGGGGCGCGTGCTCGTCGATCCGGCGCTGCGCCCGCAGGTGGGCAGCCCCGTCGAGGTGCTGACGCTGCGCTTCGAGCGCTCGGACATCACCCTGCCCGGGCTGAGTCCGGTCGCGGTGCGCTTCGCGTGCGCGGCCAACGGGTGGGAGGTTGGCGGTCTGGTGCCGGGCGAATACCGCGTCCTGATCGACAGCAGCGCCTACTCGGTGGTGGTGCCCGCCAGCGGCTTCGTGCGGTTGCACTGAGGTGCGGGCAGACCGACCCGCATGCCCTGCTCGCATGAAGGAGCCGCCGCGGTAGGCTGCTCGCCATGCGGAGCCCCGTTTGCCTGATCGCCTGCGCCCTGCTGGCGCTGCCGCTCGCCGCCCAGCGCGGGGATCGACCCGGAGAGGCCCAGACCCTGCTGCCTGCCGATGTCGTCGTGCCGCCCGCGACCGTGCGCAGCCCCGCGGAGGAGTTGGCGACCTTCAAGATCCAACCGGGATACGAGGTGCAACTGGTCGCCAGCGAGCCGCTGCTCGGCGATCCCGTGGCCGCGACCTTCGACGCCGCGGGCGACCTGTGGGTGGTCGAGATGCGCGCCTACATGCGCGACGTCGACGCCATCGACGAACACGAGCCGATCGGGCGGATCTCGGTGCTGCACGACGACGACGGCGACGGTCGCATGGACCGCGCGCGCGTCTTCCTCGACGGACTGGTGCTGCCGCGCGCGGTGCTGCCGCTGCGGGGCGGCGCCCTGGTGATCGAGCCGCCGCAGCTGCTGTGGTGCCCGGACGCCGACGGCGACGGCGTGGCCGACAGCAAGCAGCCGATCATGGGGGGCTTCGAGGCGGGGCTCGAGAATCCCGAGCATTCCGGCAACGGCCTGGACTGGGGACTCGACCACCGCATCCACCTGGCCGACGACCGGCGCGTGCTGCGCTGGACCCCCACGGGGTTCGCCGTCGAGACCGGCAGCGGCGGCGGCCAGTGGGGCATCAGCCACGACGACCGCGGCCGCTTCTACTTCAACTACAACGAGGACTGGCTGCGCTGCGACCTCGTGCCGGGTGTGGCCGCGGCGCGGCTCGGGGCCGGCGCCCTGCCGGGGCTCAACCACCGGCTGGTCGCCGACCGGACCGTCTGGCCGATCCGCATCACGCCCGGCGTCAACCGCGGCTATCAACCCGGTCGTCTGGTCGACTACGTGCTCGCGATCCACACCGCGGTGTGTGCGACGCACGTGTATCGCGACGACCTGTTGCCGTGCCAGGGCGACGTGTTCGTGTGCGAGCCGGCGGGCAACTGCGTGCGGCGCATCGTGCTCGAGGAACCGGACGGGCTGATGCGCGGCGCCAACCCGTACCAGGCGCAGCGGCAGGAGTTCCTGGCCTCGACCGACGAGCGCTTCCGTCCCGTGAACCTGTTCGGCGGGCCCGATCGCGCGCTCTACCTGATCGACATGTATCGCGGCGTGATCCAGCACCGCAACTACGTGACCACCTACCTGCGTGACCAGATCCACAAGCGCGGCCTCGAGCGGCCCACGGGTTTGGGGCGCATCTGGCGGATCGTGCCGAGCGGCGCCGCTGCGGGCGGTGTCGCCGCCGAGCCGGCGATCGCTGTGGCCACCGCCGAGCAGCTGGTCGCCGCGCTGGAGTCTCCGTCGAGCTGGCGGCGCGATCAGGCCCTGCGCGAGCTCGTGCAGCGCCGGGCGCAGGCGTCGTCGGGCGCGATCCGGTCGCGTCTGCGTGGGCATGAACGCGCCGCGATCCGCATCGTGATGCTGTCGGCGCTGGCCGGTCTGGGGCGCCTCGACCGCGACGACCTGCGCCTGGCGTTGCGCGACGAGGACCCCGGCGTGGTCTGCTTCGCGCTGCAGCACTGCGCCGCGCCGCTCGCGGCCGGTGACGGCGTGTTGTGGTCGCTGGTCGCGGCCCGCGCTGCGCAAGGGCCACCGTCGGTCGCCTGGCACGCCGCGATCGCATGCGGGGAAGTGCTGCAGGCGCGCGCCGATGCGCGGCAACACGCCCGTGCCCAGAGCCTGCTCGCCGCGCTGCTCTCGCACCCGGACGCCGACAAGACCGCGCTCGAACTCGCCGCTGCGGCGGCGGGCGCGCACGCGGTGCCGGTGCTGGCGCGTTGCGCCGAAGACCGTCTGTCCGCGGATGCCGCGCGCGCCCTGGCCCGGGTCGTGGCCCGCCGCCGTCAGGCCGCGGAGGTCGGCGCGTTGCTCGACTTCGCCCGCGGGGCCGCGACGGAGCGCGCGGGATGGGTGTTGCGCGGGCTGCTCGAGGGGCTGCCGAAGGGCGCCGCCCGCCGCGGCAGCCTGACCATGCCGGCGACGCCGGCGGCGCTGTCGTCGTTGGTGCAGAGCCCGGCCGCGGACGTCGCGAGCAGGGCGGGCGAGGTGCTCGCGGCGATCGCGATCGTGCCGGTCGCCGGCGCCGCCAAGATCGTGGCGCGCAGCCCCGAGGAGCAGCGCCGCCTGGCCAAGGGCGAGCGCCTGTTCGCGACCACCTGCGCGGCCTGTCATCAGCTCGACGGCAACGGCATGGCGGGCCTCGCGCCGCCGCTGCGCGACTCGGAGTGGGTGGCCGGACCGGTCGATCGCCTGATCCGCATCGCCCTGCACGGCGTCAAGGGACCGATCGAGGCCAACGGCCAGGCCTGGGACGGCGAGATGCCTGGGCAGGGCCACCTGCCCGACGGCGACCTCGCCGACATCCTGGACTACGTGCGCGCCGCCTTCGCGCGCGACGCGGCCGGCGTCGCGGCCGGCGACGTGGAGGCTCTGCGCAAGGCCCACGCCAAGCGAGGCGAACCCTGGACCGCCGAGGAACTGCTTCGCTGAGGACCGCCAGGCGCTAGGCTCCCGGCCCATGGCCGCATCCTTCGATCCTGTTCGCGAAGATCTGTTCACGTTCGGTCTGTGGACCGTCGGCAACCCCGGGCGCGACCCGTTCGGCGACGCCGTGCGGCCGGTGCAGGACCCGAACCATCTGGTGCGCAAGCTCGCCGAGATCGGCGCCTACGGCGTCAACCTGCACGACAACGACCTGGTGCCGTTCGGCGCCTCGGCCAGCGAGCAGGCGCGCATCGTCGGCGAGTTCAAGAAGACGCTCGCGGACACCGGCATGAAGGTGCCGATGGCGACGACCAACCTGTTCACGCATCCCGTGTTCAAGGACGGCGCGTTCACGAGCAACGACCCCAAGGTGCGCGCGTTCGCGCTGCAGAAGACGATGCGCGCGATGGACCTCGGCGCCGAGCTCGGCGCCAAGATCTTCGTGTTCTGGGGCGGCCGCGAGGGCTGCGAGGCCGACGCGTGCCGCGACCCGCGCACGGCGTGGCAGCGCATGCGCGAGTCGATGGACTTCCTGTGCGGCTACGCCAAGGACCAGGACTACGGCATGAGGTTCGCGCTCGAGGCGAAGCCCAACGAGCCGCGCGGCGACCTCTACCTGCCGACGACCGGTCACATGCTGCACTTCATCAGCACGCTCGAGCACCACGAGATGGTCGGCGTCAACCCGGAGGTCGCGCACGAGGTGATGGCGGGTCTGTCGTTCGCGCACAACGTCGCGCAGGCGATGGCGTGCGACAAGCTGTTCCACATCGACCTCAACGGCCAGAAGATCGGCCGGTACGACCAGGACCTGCGGTTCGGCAGCGAGGACCAGAAGGGCGCGTTCCTGCTGGTGCGCCTGCTCGAGGGCACGCTCGGCGGCAAGCGCTACGAGGGGCCGCGGCACTTCGACGCGCACGCCTACCGCAGCGAGGACGAAGCCGGCGTCTGGGAGTTCGCCAAGGGCTGCATGCGCACCTACAAGATCCTGCACGCGCGCGCCAAGGCGTTCGATCAGGACGCCGAGGTGCGGCAGCTGATCGCCGAGCAGAAGGACGCGGCGCTGGACCCGCTGCTCGCGGGCGGCTTCTCGCGGCAGAAGGCCGACGCCCTCAAGGCGGCGAGCATCGACGTCGACGCTGCGGCGAAGCGCGGCCTGGGCTACGAGCGGCTCGACCAGCTGCTGGTCGAACACCTGCTCGGCGTGCGTTCGTGAGTCGGCGCCGGCCGGCGCGGTGTGATTGACCTTCCGGTCGCCGGCATCGCTGGCTATGCCATGCGCATGGCGCAGGCAGCAACCGGACTGTTCCTCGGCTTCGACGTCGGCACGCAGGGCACCAAGGCGGTGGTCGTCGACGCGGCGCGCGGTGCGATCGTCGCGCGCGCCGGCCGCAGCTATGGGCTGCTGGAGGGGCTGGCGCCCGGCCACCTCGAGCAACACCCGGCGACCTGGATCGACGCCGTTGCCGCGACCGGGCGCGAGGTGCTGGTCGGGCTCGACCCGCGGCAGGTCGCAGGCATCGCGGTCAGCGGCCAGCAGCACGGCGCGGTCGTGCTCGACGCGCAGGGTGAGGTCGTGCGGCCGGCCAAACTGTGGTGTGACACGGCGACCGCGGCGCAGGCGCGCGAGCTGGCGCAGCGGCTGGGGCGGCCGGTGCCCACGGGGTTCACCGCCAGCAAGCTGCTGTGGCTGCGCCGCCAGGAGCCCGAGAACTGGGCCCGCGTGCAGACCGTGCTGTTGCCGCACGACTACGTCAACTTCGTGCTCACCGGGATCGCGGCGATGGAGTGCGGCGACGCCTCGGGCACGGGCTGGTTCGATCCGCGGCGCCGCGACTTCGACGGCGAGGTGATGGCGGCGATCGACGAGCGCGTCGCGCAGATGGTGCCGCCGCTGCGCCGGGCCGGCGAGCTGCTCGGGCCGCTGTCGGCGCGCGGCGCCGAGTTGCTGGGGCTGCCCGCGGGCGTGCCCGTGGCGCTCGGCGGCGGCGACAACATGATGTCGGCGATCGGCAGCGGCGCGACGACCGCGGGTGTCGTGGTGGTGAGCCTGGGCACGTCGGGCACCATCTTCGCGCGCAGCGCCCTGCCGGTGGTCGATCCTGCCGGGTTGATCGCGCCGTTCTGCAGCAGCGACGGCGGTTGGCTGCCCCTGCTGTGCGTGATGAACGCCACCGGCCCGCTGACCGAGATCGAGCAGCTTGCCGGCATGGGCCACGATGCGTTGACCGCCGCGGCGCGCGAGGTCGCGATCGGCTGCGAAGGCCTGATGCTGGTGCCGTTCCTGGTCGGCGAGCGCGTGCCCGACCTGCCCGAAGCCACCGGTACGCTGCTCGGCATGCGGCCCGGGCTGCTGCGGCCCGGGCACCTGTATCGCGCCGCGCTCGAGGGCGTCGCCGCCAACCTGGCGCTCGGCCTGCAGCGGCTGCGCGACCTCGGCATCGAGACCGGCGAGGTGCGCCTCGTCGGCGGCGCGGCCAAGAACACGCTGTGGCAGCAGATCCTCGCCGACTGCTTCGGCGTGCCCGTGCGGCCCCTGATCGAACCCGAGTCCGGCGCGCTCGGCGCGGCGCTGCAGGCGCTGTGGAGCGTGCGGCGCCAGCAGGAGCCGGAGCTGTCCTGCGACGCGGTGGCCCAGCCGTTCGTGCAGGTCGGCGAGGCCGTGACGCCCGACCCGCGCCGGGCCCCGGCGCACCGTGCGCTGCTGGTGCGCTTCGAGGCCGCGCTGCAGCGGCTCTACCCGGAGCTCGCCTGATCCGCGGCTGCGGCGGGCCGCGCGCCCAGCTGCGCCGCGGTCTGTTCGCACCACGCCGCGTCGCGTTCGCCGTTGCCGACCGCGTACGAGTAGTGCAGGTGCAGCGGCGCGCCCTCGCGCACCACGGTCTTGTGCATCGCGCCGAAGCGGCCGTAGTCGCGCGTCGACCAGGTCGCGGGCGGGTTGTCGGCGTGTTCGACGCGCAGCACCGTGACCGGGCCGCCGGGCAGCGGCAGGATCGCGGCGATCCAGCTGCAGCCGGTCCAGACGTCGTTGCCGTGGGGCACCGCGCCTTCCGGACGCAGGTAGTGCACCTTGGGCGCGTCGGCGGGCGAGAACAGGTCCAGCGCGCGGAACTGCTGGCCGGAGTGCTGCGGATCGCCGTCGAGCACGACGCTGGCGCCTCGCGCCGTCAGCGTGATGTCGAGCTCGAGCCGCGTGGTGTCGGTGTCGAGATCGCTGACCGCCAGCGCCCGGCGTTCGTCGAGCACTTCCGTGCCGTCGCCCGCGACCCACGCCACGTCGATGGTCTGCGCGGCGGGGGCGCCGTCCGACGCGAAGCGGCGGAACTCGAGACGCTCGCCGTTGTGGCAGTGCCAGAAGTCGAAGTACTGGTCGCCGCGGCGCGTCCGGTTCCAGCCGACGAACAGCGCGCGGTGGTGCTGGAACTCGCCGCCCTCACCCTTGGTCAAGAGGCGCCCGTCGGGCGCGAACACGTGGTGGTAGACCTTGCAGGTGGTCTCGGCGTCGGCCGGATCGTAGGGCCGGTGCACCAGCTCCGCGGCGAGGCGGCCGCTGCCGGTGATCAGCCGGTCACCGGTGATCGGCGCAGGAGCGGCCGCGCACGCGGCCAGGGGCACGAGGACGAGGGCGAAGGAGAGCCGCGGCACCCGCGCAGCGTAGGGTCAACGTCGGTGACATTCGACGGTGCGCGGTAGCATGTCGCGATGTCGCCGCGGACCGCGTTGCACCTGGTGCTGGCTTGGGTGGTGCTCGCCGTCGCGGCCCCGGCCCAGCACAAGATCGCCGGCTCGGTGCGCTGGCCCGACCGGCGCGGTGCCGAGGGCGCGGTGGTCACGGTGCGCTGGCGTTGCCATCCCGAGCTGCCGGGGCTCGTCGGACTCTCGCTCGGCGACGGCGGGGTCGCCGCGGCGCGCGCCGTCGCCGACGACGCAGGCCGTTGGCAGCTCGCGCTGCCGGTGCGCGGTCCGTTCGAGGTCACCGCGCGCAGCGCCGACGATACGAACGTGAGCGAGCCCGCGTTCGGCGTGATGGCCGGCGGCTACGTCGAACAGCAGCTGCGCGCGCCGTTCGTCGTCGCCGGACGCGCGCGCACCGAGCAGGGCGAAGCGCTCGCCGGGCTCGCGCTGCGCATCGCGCCCGGCCGCACGACGTGGTCGCGGCTGGCCTGGTACGGCTTGCCGATCGTGCGCGGGACGACGACGACCGACGCCGAGGGCCGCTTTCGCCACGAGCTGCCGCTGGGCTATCTGCGTCATGCGTTCTGGGAGCCGTTCCTGTCGCCCAGCCTCGACGACCCGCGCCGGTCGCTGCAGCGCGAGGTGCTGCTGCGGCCGACGCCGGGGTGCCGCGAGCTGGACCTCGTCGTCGCGGCGCCCGAACCCGTCGCGGCGATCGTGGTGGGCCCCGACGGCGCTCCCGTGGGTGGCGCCGAGGTGTGGGAACGAAGCGCGCCGTGGCGGCGCCAGGTCACCGATGCGGGCGGCCGGTTCGCGGTGGACGCCCGCGCGCTGCGGCAGCTGATCGCCGCCGTCCCCGGACTCGCGTCCGATCTCGATGGTGCGCAACCCGACCCGCTCCGGCCGGCGGACCCACCGGAGCTGCAGCTCGGGCCGACGTGGCCGGTGCAGCTGAGCCTGCGCGATGCCGCGGGCGCGCCGCTCGCGGACGCCGAGGTGCTGTGGGTGACGCTGGCCAGGGAGGACCCGCCTCTCGAGGTATCGGCACGCACCGACGTCGCGGGCCGCGTCACCACGCGCGCCGGAGCGGCCGCCATGGCGGGGTTCGTGATGCTCGGCGGGCGTTTCGCGCCGTTCGTGCAGCTGATGCCCGACGGACCGGTGACGCGCGAGGTGACCGTGGCGCCGCGGCGCGTGCACGGCAGCGTGCTCAACGCCGAGGGCACGCCCGTCGCCGCAGCGCGGGTTGTGGCGCGCGCGCGCGGCCGGTGGCCTGAGGACGCGCCCGAGTGCTGCTGGGTCACCTACACCGACCACGGCGGTCGCTACGAGTTCGACGCGCTGCCGCCGGGGGCCGTGCAGCTGTTCGCGGCCGCCGGCACGAACGGACTGTGCTCGGCCGTGATCGCGCCCGAGGCCGACGAGTGTGTGCTGCGCTGCGTCGCGACGGGCGTCGTCGAGGTCGAGGTGTTCGCCGAGAACGGCGAGACCGCGGCGGCGGGCGCGTGGGTGACGCTGGTGCAGAACTGCGGCGTGGCGCGCGGCGGCATCTCGGGGCCGGCCGCGTCGATGACGACCGTGGTGGGCTTCACCGACCGCGACGGGCGCGTGCGCTTCTCGGGGTTGCCCGAAGCCGATTGGTCGGTGCTCGCCAATCACCTCGCCGGCGACGACGTGTTCGGCGGCGGGACCGCGGTTACGACCGACGGCGACGCGGCGCGCGTGGTGCTGCGCCGCATGCGCGAGTGAGGGTCGCGGGCCTTCAGTGTCGCAGCGCCGACGTCGGCACCTTCTCGAACGCCGCGCCCGGCCGGGCCCACTGCAGCGACAGTGCCGCGCCGCCGGTGATGTTGAACCAGATCAGTTCGATCGGGTGCAGGCCGGCGCCGAGCGCGATCGCGCCGTCCTTCGCCTCGGACCCGTGCGGGCCGTCGTTGTCGACGACCAGCCGGCCGCCGATCCACAGCTTGCTGCCGTCGTCGCTGGTCAGCCGGAAGCGGTAGAGCTCGCCCTCGGGCACCTTCAGGAAGCCCGAGAAGCGCAGGGCGACGTGCTCACCGGGCGCCGCGCCGGCGGTGATCTCGGCGGCGACACCCGCGCTCTCGGCGGAGAGGCCGCGGCGATCGTCGGGGATGCTCCGCCAGTTCACCGCGTGCCGCGTGAACAGCAGGCCTTCCCCGGGTGCGACGGGCTCGACGGGCGGCAGCGGCGTCACCTTGGTGAAGGTCCGCGTCACCACATCGCTTACCTGGACGCCGTCGTGGAACGTCGCGGCCTTGACCGTGCAGGTGGTCGTGAGGTGCACCGGGCCCACGGCCGCCGCTGCCTGCGGCGAAGGCGGGCTGCCGTCGGTCGTGTAGCGCACCGAGGCGTTGGCCGTCGGGGTCGAGAGGTGCACGTCGATGCCGCCGACGAACTGCTCGCTGTCGGCCGTGATCACCGGCGCCTTGTAGATCACGGGCACGCCCTCGATCTCGACGACGACCACCGTGGCGTGCGGGTCGAGGTCGTTGCGCGGCACCTGGATGCGGATGGTGTTGGGCTCGTCGTAGCTGCCCGCGGACATCGGCATGTAGTACTGCTTGCGCGGGTCGGCGAGCAGGTAGGGGGGCCTGGCGACGTGGTTGGCGATGCCGCGCAGCTCGAGGATGCCGTCGGCGGGCAGCTCGAACACGTGCAGGAACAGCTTGGTCGTGGCGCCCTCGCGCCGCACCGTGCAGCGGCCCCACGAGAGGTCGTCGAACACGCTCGCGGTCGTGCCCCGGATCGCCTCGCCGTTCTTGTCCATCCACGCGCCGATCTCGCGCAGGCGCTGCACCGCGTCGGGCGGGAACGTGCCGTCGGCGCGCGGGCCGATGTTGAGCAGGTAGTTGCCGCCCTTGCTGGCGATGTCGATCAGGTTGTGCAGCAGCGTCGTCGTGCTCTTCCACTGCGTGTCGTAGGCGTTCCAGCCCCAGTGGCTGTTCATCGTCATGCACGACTCCCAGTCGACGCCGGGCACGCCCGTCGCCGGGATCTCCTGCTCGGGGGTCTGGAAGTCGCCGACCGCCTCGCTGGAGTTGGCGAAACCCTGCATGCCGCCGCGGTGCACGTCGACGCGGTTGTTGACGATCATCGCCGGGTCCAGGCGCCGGCACAGCTCGTAGAGCCGCAGGCCGCGCTCGTGGTTCCAGGTCGACTCCCACTCGCCGTCGAACCACATCACTCCGGGGTGGTAGTTCTGCACGATCTCGGTGACCTGTGCGTGCAGGTACTTCTCGAAGCGGTCGAAGTCGGCGCCGTCGGTGCTGCGGTCCTTCTCCCACGCCCGGCGCGGCAGGTAGTCCGGGTGGTGCCAGTCCATGATCGAGTGGTAGGTGCAGAACTTGACGCCGTGCCGGTCGCAGGCGTCCTTCAGCTCGCGCAAGATGTCGCGGCCGTGCGGCGTGTTGCCGACGTCCCAGTCGGTCTGCGCGCTGTCCCACAGGCAGAAGCCGTCGTGGTGCTTGCTGGTGATCACCAGGTACTTCATGCCCGCGGCGGCGGCCATCGATGCCCACGCCTCGGCGTCGAACTTCGTCGGGTTCCACTGCGGCTGGAACTTCTCGTACTCGTCGAGCGGGATCTCGGCGGTGGTGCGGATCCACTCGCCGTGGCTGTCCTTCGCGCCCCACTTGCCGGCCGGGATCGCGTAGAGCCCCCAGTGGATGAACATGCCGAAGCGCGCCTGCCGCCACCAGTCCATGCGCTGGTCCTGGTCCATGGGGGCCGCGGGGGCCGCGGTGCCGGTGGAGCGACAGCCGAGCGCCGGCAGCAGCGCGGCGAGCAGCAGAGCGGAACGGAGCGTGGCCTGGCGGAGCATGGGGCGCAGAGCCTAGTGCGGCGCGCGCTGTTGTTCACCGGTGCATCCTGGGCCTACGCTCAACGGCCATGCGACTTGCGATCTACGCCCACCCGTTCGACCTCGAGGCGCTCGGAGAGCACGGCGGCCTCGGCCGCCTGCGTGAGCTCGGCTTCACCGAGGTGGCGATGGCGACGAGCTACCACGACGGTCGCTGGCTGATGCCGTGGCACCCGGGGGGCAGGGTGCGCTTCCTCGAGGACGGCGCGGTGCACTACCGGCCGACCGGCGACTACGGCGAGCTGCGGCCGCTGGCGTCGGGCTTCGTGCCGCCCGTCGGCGCCTCGCCGCTCGAGGCGCTGTGCGCGGCGGCGCTCGACCACGACCTGTCGGTGCGCGCCTGGACCGTCTTCCATCACAACTCGCGGCTCGGTTCGCTGCACCCCGAGCTGTGCGTGCAGAACGCGTTCGGCGACCGCTACCTCTACGCGCTGTGCCCGGCGCAGCCGGCGGTGCAGGCCTACACCCACGGCGTGGTGCGCGACCTCGGCAGGCAGCCGGGCCTGGGCGCGATCGAATTCGAGGCGTTCGGCTGGATGGGCTACAAGCACTCGAGCCATCACGACAAGGCGAGCTTCGCGCCGCGCGGGCTGCTCGACCGCGCGCTGTCGCTGTGCCTGTGTCCGGCGTGCAGCGAACGCATCGAGGCCGCGGGTGGCGATGCCGCGGCGGTGCGCGTCTGGGCGCAGCAGGTGATCGGGGACTCGGTCGAGCGCGGTGACGCGATGGCGCCGCAGGTCGCCGGCGACGCGCGCGCGGCCGAAGCGCTGCTCGAGCCCGTGATGAACGCGCGCGCCGGGCTGGTGCGCGAGCTGTTCGTCGCGTGCTGCAAGCTGCTGCCGGCGACGCACCGGCGTTCGCTGCAGGTGCACCCCGACGCCGCGTTCACGGGCAGCCAGCTGCCCGCGCCGCAGGCCGCCGCCGCCGGGCCGCACGAGGTCGTGGTCACCGCCTACGGCGAGGCGCCGGCCGCGATCGAGGCGCTGCTCGCGCACGACGGCATGCAGCCGTTCGCCTCGACGGCCCGGCGTCTGTCGATCTGGCCCAAGGCGCCACAGTTCACGAGCGACGAGGATCTGATGAAGATTCGACGCGCCGCCGAGCAGCACGGTGTGCAGACGATCGCGATCTACCATCTCGGCTTGTTGCCCTGGCGCACGATCGAGCGGGTCGCCAAGATCCTCGGCGCATGAATCGCCTCGCCGCGTCTGCGTTCGTCCTGCTCGCGCCGTCGTTGTCGCCGGCGCAGCGCCCGGCTGCTCCCGCGCCGTCGTCGCCGCGCCTGGTGGTGCTGGTGTCCGTCGACCAGCTCGCGGCCTGGGTCTACGCGCAAGCCGCGCCGCACTTCGCTGGCGACGGCGGCTTCCGGCGCCTGGAGCAGCACGGCGTGCAGTTCCTGCAGTGCGCCTACCAGCACGCGTGCTCGGAGACCGGACCGGGTCACGCCACGATCTCGACCGGGGCGCCGGCGGCGGCGCACGGCATCGTGCGCAACCAGTGGTACTCGGTCGACGACAAGAAGGTCGTCTACTGCGTCGGTCATGAGCAGGCCGCGCTCGACGACCTTCCCGAAGGCAAGGACCGCGGCCCCGACCGGCTGCTGGCGCCGACCCTCGGCGACAGCGTCAAGGCACACATCCCGGGCAGCAAGGTGTTGAGCGTCTCGTGGAAGGACCGCTCGGCGATCCTGATGGGCGGGCGCGCCGCGGATGCCGCGGTCTGGTGCGAGAACAGCACCGGCAGGTTCGTGACCAACTCGTTCTGGTGCGAGAAGACGCCGCCGTGGCTCGCCGACTTCAACGCGAGCAAGGTGGTCGACTCCTACTTCGGCTGGGTCTGGGACCGCTTCGCCGGTGCCGACGCCTACGCCGGCCTCGTCGACGACCGCCCCTACGAGTTCGTGCACGGCAACGGCAGCAAGCAGCGCACCCTGCCGCAGCCGATGACGGGCGGCAAGGAGCAGCCGTCGTCCGCCTACTACACCGAGCTCTACGCCTCGCCGGTCGGCAACGAGCTGGTGCGGCTGTGCGCCGAAGCCGGCGTGCGCGGCATGCAGCTCGGTGAGGACGCGGTGCCGGACCTGTTGTGCGTGAGCTTCTCGTCGACGGACCTGATGGGGCACTACTTCGGTCCGGATTCGGTCGAGGCCCGCGACGGGCTGCTGCGCCTGGACCGGACGCTGGGGCGCTTCCTGCAGTTCCTCGACGGCGCCGTGGGCGCCGGGCGCTACGCGCTGTTCCTGACCGCGGATCACGGCGTCGGCCCGACGCCCGAGTGGGCGCGCGCCAACGGCGTCGATGCGGGCCGGGGCGCCCTGTCGACCATGGCCCGCGCCGCCGCCGAAGCGGCGCTGCGGCAGCGCTACGGTGCGTTGCCCAGCGGACAGCACTACCTGACGCACGTCGGCGAGTACTCGATGTTCTTGAGCCACGAAGTGCTCGCGGCGCAGGCGCCGGACGCGCCGCTCGCGCAGGTGGTGCTCGAGGCGAGCCGCGTCGCCGCGGCGGCCGCGGCCGGCACCAAGGGCATCGCGGCGGCGTACGCGACCGCCGACCTGATGGCGCCCGGCGCGCAGGACGACGCGATCCGCACCGCGATCCGCGCCGCGCTGCATCCCGACCGCGCCGGTGACGTGCAGCTGGTGGTGAAGCCGTACTGGCTCGACGGCACGCTGCCCGCCAGCCACGGCACGCCGCACGCCTACGATCGAGAGGTGGTCGCGTTCGCCTACGGCGGCGGCGCACCGCAGGGGCTGCGGTTGACGCGGCCGATCACGCCGGGGTTCGGCGCGGTCTGGCTCGCGCTGCAGCTCGGGGTGCCGCGGCCGAGCCTGGCCGTCGACACCGTGCCCGAAGAGCTGCTGCCGCGGTGAACGTCGGCACGCGCTGATGCCATGGGCGGTTGATCGTGGGGCGCGCACGAACTGCGCGCGCATGCCTGCCTTGGCACGTGCGGTGCTGTAGACTCTCGCTCCCCCTCTGGTTTCCGCAGCGGCGCTTCGCGGCGCCAACGACCCTCAATGTTGCAGCGACTCATCGACCAGCACCCTCTGCGCCGCGGCGCGCATCCTTCTCGCGACGACGGCATGTGCGCGATGGAGATGGTGGCCTGGCTCGCCGGCGAACCCCACAGCGACGAACCGGTCTGCGCCTGCCCGGTGCTTGCCGCGTTCGTGCGCGCCGTCAACGACTCCCTCTCGGACGAAGCGCGCAACCGGTTTCTGCGTCCGCTGGTGCCGCAGCTGGTCAACACGCGCGGGTCGGCCGCGGACGAGCGCCAACGCGGCAATGTGCTGCTCGACGGACTGGTGCGCGAGCTCGTGCCGGCCTGGCTGCGGCGCCATCGTCGCCCACAGGAAGCCGCGCTGCTCGCCTGCCTGCCGCCGGTCGTCGACAGCGACTCCCTGCTGGCCGCGCACCGGGCCGTGGCGCACTACGCCAAGGACCTGCACGCGGCGGTCTGGGTGCTGCAGCGCGCCGTCGAAGGCGTCGCGCCGGCGCGTTACGTGGCCGGCGCGGTGCAGGTCGCGCGCGCCCTGAACGACGTCGCCACGTGGACCGCGGTGCGCGATCTGATCGAGCGCATGGTCGTCGCCCCGCGCCGAGAACAGCAGACGCAAATCCCTTCTGGCGACTGAGCTGGAACCCGGGCCGGGCACGGCCCGGCCGCGATCGGGGTTTTCGGCTGCAGTTGCCGGACCGCACCGGCCGAAAGCCCCGGCATGGCCGAAGGCTTGCGGTGGTGGGTGATTCCTGGAGCGCTGGTGATCCTGGCGCGCACGGTCACCCTGCCGCCGCGCGAATCCCTGACCACCGCGGTGCCGGCCGTCGCGACGGCTGACGAAGGCGGCAACCTCGTGCAGGTCCAGGACGCGAGCGGCAGCCGCCAGCCGATGGTGCTGCCGGTTCCCACCGCCCATGCCCTGTTCGTGCGCTGTCCGGAGCAACTCGCCGGCCGGCGGGTGCAGATGGTGATCTGGCGTCGCGTCGACGGCGCGCGCGAGGCGACGCCCTGGTTGCGCCTGACTCCGCGCGTGCGCAACGACCACACCGTGCCGATCGCGGGCCTCGAAGATGGCCGCTACGACATCGAGGTGCGCGACGGCGGGCTGGTGCTCGCCGCCGACGACGCGGCGATGCCCGGCGAAGCGGTCCTGACCGCGGCGCAGTGACACGCTGATCAGCGCTTGTCGGTGAACGCCCCGGTGCGCGCCGCGAGCTGCGCCCGGCCGAGGAACAGCACCGCGAAGCACTGCTGCTCGAACGTGGCCGGGCCGAAAGCCCCGTCGTCGTCCTGCAGCGCCAGCAGCACCTGCGCGCCGTCGTGGTACCAGTCCCAGTCGTCGAGCAGCGCGACGTGGTTGAGCTGGCACGCGCGCTCGAGGCTGTAGAGCCAGTAGAAGAAGAACTCGTGGCGCTGCGTCACCGGGCCCGGGTTCCAGCGAACGCTGCGTTCGCGCGACAGCCACGCGAGGCCCGCGCGCAGCGCGTTGTCGAGCTTCGCGGGCGCCTTGCCGCCGTCCGCGGTGAGCATCTCGCGGCACAGGCCCAGGCCGGTGACGCCGGCCGCGGTCATGCTGCCGTAGGCGGGGCCGGCGTTGGCTGCCTTGTAGCCGAAGCCGCGCGGGGCCGCGGTCCCGGCCGAACCGCCGCGTGTCGCCGCCTGCAGCCCTTGCGCAGCGAAGGTGGGCGCGTCGACGCAGCGCAGCGCGCGCGCCGGACCGTCAGCGCGGTGCTGCGCGGCGATCCAGTGGTTGGCGGCCGCCTGCCAGAGCGCGGTTGCGGTCGGCTGGCCACACCACTGCGCCTGCCACAGGCCGAGCAGGGCGTACTGCGAGTTGGAGTTGTCGAACTGCGGTCCGCCCAGGTAGGTCCAGCGCGCCACCTTGGTGCCCGAGCCGGAGTCGCGGTTGTCGCGCAACCGTGCGGTCCACTCGGCGAGCAGGCGCGCATCCGCTTCCTCGGGTTGCCGCGCGACCGGGTCCGAGAGGGCGCCCGAGCGCAGCGCGTCGCGTTCGCCGGCCGGCGCGTACAGGGCGTCGAGCGCGAGGATCGAGGTCGCGAGGCTGTAGGTCTCGACGATGCGGCGTCGCCGCAGCTCGGCGAGCGCGGCGACGATCACCGGGTCGTCCCCGGGCATGCCGGCGGTCAGCAGGGTCTGGATGCCGAGCGCGAGCCGGCCCTCGCCGCACGGATGGTCGGCGCCGGCGGGGCGCGTGGCGAACTCGGGGCGGTCGGGGCGCAGCGCGTGATGGATCGGTTCGGCGCCGCGCACGATCGCCTCGGCGACCGCCGCGGTGAAGCCGGGTTCGCGGTGTTCGACGACGCGGTCGAGGTGCCAGTCCTGCGCGAAGGTGCCGTGCAGGTCGCGGCTGCTGAGTCGCGGCCCGAACTGCATCTCGAGCACGAGTTGCCCGGCGAAGGCGGTGACCACGCCGTCCTGCACCGTGCGCGTCAGATCGAGCTTGCCGGTGCCGCTGCCCGCGTGACCGTCGTCGCGGTTGTCGATGACGCGCAGCTCGAGCACCAACCGCAGCTGTTCGGCGTCGATCGCCGTGGCCTCGCCGCGCACCTCGAGGTCGCCGAGGTGCGGCACGCGCGGCAGGCGCGTGCCGACCTTGCCCGGCTGCAGGCGCAGGTCGAATGCCAGCAGCGGCGCGATCCAGCGCCAGTCTTGCGGGTCGATGCCGACGTGGGTGCCGCCGGGCGCGAGTTCGCTGTGCAACAGCACCGCGGCGTGGGGCAGCAGGCAGCCGGGCAGGTCGCCGTCGGGCTCGGGCGTGAAACGTTCGATCGCGACGTAACGCGCGCGCGCCGCCGGCCGGCAGTCGCCAGGCCTGTTGCGCCCGCGCGGGCGCCGCGGCGGTCAGCGCCGCGCCGACCAGCAGCGCGACGCGCGCGGCTCGCGGCACCGGGCGGCTCACGGCGTGCAGTCGATGCGCACGCCGTTGCTGGCGGAGAACACCAGGCTGTTGCCCTGCAGGGTCACCGGCAGGAACTGGTGGAACGCGGTGCCGAGCGCGGTCACGGGGATCGTCCACGACTTCGAGGCGAGCCCGGCGCCGTCGGCGGTCAGCAGCGTGATCGCTTCGCCCGACGACAGCAGCGCGCAGCCGCCGGGAAGCTGCAGGTTGAGCTGCTGCGTGCCGGTGACGGCGATGACGGGGGCATTCGGGTAGCAGCCGGTGACCAGCATGGTCAGAACGCGCTGGTTGCCGATCACCAGCTCGTTGCCGGCGGCGACGGGGCCGCAGCCGGTGCCGTAGTTCTGGATCGTGCAGGTGGCGGTGAGATCGGGGCGGAAGGCGACCCAAATCTCGGTCCACGAATACTGCGTCGAGCTGCTGCCGTTGCCAACCGCGTAACACTCGTTGTCGACGCGCACGTCGACGCTGCCCGACGGGCCGAAGGTGTACGGCAGCGACACGTTGGTCGTGGCCGTGCCCGAGGCGTCGACGACGTTGTCGTTGTCGACGTCGAGGGCGAACGAGGTCGCGCCGTTGGGCGCCGTCGAGGCGCGGAAGTTGAGGATGATGTGGCCGACCGTGCCCGGCGAGGCGTGGAAGGTGCACAGGATCGCGTGCGGGCCGAAGGTCGCGCCGGCGGCCGTGGCCGAGGCGCTGCTGCCGGCTTCGGCGCTGGTGGTGCCGCGGGCGTAGGCGCGCTCGAAGAAGTTCACGCCGATGCCGCCCTGGTAGGGCATGGTGGGGTAGATGATCGTCGTCGCGCTCTGGTAGCCGGCCTGGCTCTGCGACTGGCCCAGGAACACGTTGGTCGGCGAGCTGCCGATCGCGGTGTTGGCGGCGATGCCGTCGAAGGTGTCACCCGCGCTCGAGCGGGTGAGGGCGGCGATCGGCGTCAGCGCGATGGTGTTGACGGTGGTCTGGGCGACCGCGGTCGCGGCGGTGGCCAGCACGCAGAGCAGGAGCGACGACTTCACGGGGGGAACCTCTTGGTCTAGCGGAGGGGGCG
This sequence comes from Planctomycetota bacterium, assembly GCA_020638655.1. Classification (GTDB taxonomy): domain Bacteria; phylum Planctomycetota; class UBA1135; order UBA1135; family UBA2386; genus JACKIC01. The sequence goes on along the minus strand of JACKIC010000008.1, from coordinate 320,099 downwards.
ACCGGGAGTATGCCCGTCGCCTGCGCCGCCGGCCAGCGCAACTGCCGATGGCGCGGGCCGGGCCCGATGCCTTACCGTGCTTGGCATGTTGATCACGCGAAAGATCGGAGCGGTGTTGCGCGGCAAGGCGACGCCGCGGCAGGTGCTGTTGGCGACGGTGCTCGGCGGCGCGCTCGGCTTCGTGCCCGGCTTCTTCCTGCCCGGTGACCTCGGCGGGGGCTTCGCGCAGGCGCCCGGGCTGATCCTCACGCTCACGTGCCTGGTGCTGGTGCTCAACGCCAACCTCGCGGTGTTCGGATTGGTGACGCTGTTCGCCAAGCTGCTGAGCCTGCTGCTGCTGCCCGTGTCCTACGCGGTCGGCACGTTCCTGCTCGAAGGGCCGCTGCGCGGCCTGTTCGCGGCGCTGGTCAACGCCAGGTTCACGGCGTGGTTCGGCTTCGAGTACTACGCGACCACGGGCGGGCTGGTGGTCGGGCTGGTGTTCGGCGTCGTCGTCGGCGTCGCGCTCAACCGCGCGATCCGCGGGCTGCGGCAGCGCATGGCCGGCCTCGAAGAGAACAGCGAGCGTTACCAGAAGCTCAGCGGCAAGCGCTCGGTGCGGCTGCTGACGTGGGCCCTGCTCGGCAAGGGCAAGGGCAAGCAGAGCTGGGCCGACCTCGCCGCGTCGACCAAGAAGGGCCTGCCGATCCGCGTCTTCGGCGTCGCGCTGGTGGTCGTCGGGCTGGCCAGTCTGTGGGTGTTCCAGCAGTGGTTCTCGCAACCGATCCTGACGAGCAACCTGCAGGCCGGATTGCAGCGCGCCAACGGCGCCACGGTCGACCTCGGCGCCGCGGCGCTCGACCTCGACGCGGGCCGCGTGCGCATCGAGGACCTGCACATCGCCGACGCCAGCGATCTGGGCCGCGACGTGTTCGCGGCCGCGGGCCTGGTGGCGACCATCGACACCGGCGAGTTGCTGCGCAAGCGCTTCGTCATCGACGAGCTGCGGGCCACCGACGCGCGCAGCGGCACGTCGCGCGAGGTGCCCGGGGTGCTCGTCAGCAAGCCGGCGCCGCCTGCGCCGCCGCCGCCGCCGGCCGGCACCAAGACCATCGAGGACTACCTCGCCGACTACGAGCTCTACAAGCTGCGCTTCGAGCAGGTGCGCGACTGGCTGCAGATGATCGGCGGCGACGACGCCGGCACCCCGCCGCAGCAGAAGACCCCCGAGGTGATCGCCGAGGAGCGCCGGCAGCAGGCCGAGGAGGTCGGCATGGCGCGCGTCGTCGCGACCCACCTGCTCGAGGGCGCGCCGCGCGTGCTGATCCGCAAGATCGACATCGAGGGCATCGCGATCACGATCGACGGCGTCGCCGAGAAGCTCGACCTGCGCGGCCGCAACGTCTCGACCGATCCGGGCCTCGTCGCCGACGCGATGTCGCTGGGCCTGACGGCGCAGTCGGACAAGCTGCAGTTCACGTTCGCGGGCGGCACCGCCGCGCAGCCCGGCGTCGGGCTGCAGTTCGCGCTGCGGCGCCTGGCCGTCGACGACGTGTTCGGCAAGCTGAAGTTGGGTGGCAAGGCGCCGCTGCGCGGCGGCAACATGGACCTCGGCGCGTCGGGACGGCTCACGGCCGGCGGCGACGGGTTGTCGGTCGAACTGCCGCTGCAGGTCGAGTTGCGCGACACACTGTTCGCGTTCCCGGGCGCCAAGGAGACCAAGGTCGAGAACCTGCTGCTGCCGATCGGCGTGCGCGGGCCGCTGCTGCGCCCGTCGGTCACGCTCGACGACCAGGCGCTGCAGCAGGCGCTGCTCAAGGCCGGCAAGCAGGAGCTCGCCAACTTCGTCGGTGCGCACGCGGGCAAGCTGCTCGAGGGCGCGCCCGCGGCGCTGCAGGGCATCGTCGACCCGAACAAGAGCCCCGAGCAGATGCTCGACGCCGCGCAGCAGGCGGCCAAGAAGGCCGCCGACGAGGCCAAGGCAAAGGCCGAGGCCGAGGCCAAGAAGGCCGCCGAGGAGGCCGCGAACAAGCTGCTGCCCGGCGGCGTGCAGGGTCTGCTTCCCGGCCAGAAGAAGAAGAACTGAGCGGCGCGGCGGGGGGCGGTAGCATCGGCGGGGTGAACGTCACGCATCGCCTGTTCGTCTCCCTGCTGGTGCTGCTCGGCAGCGCCGTCGCCCAGGACCCCGTCACCCAGAAGCCCGTCGCCCGGGATCCAGCGCGCCTCGACGCGTTGCGCATCACCTCGGGCGAGTTCGCCGCCGAGCGCTTCGGCCCGGCGCGCTGGCTCGACGGTGCGCACTACGCGACGCTCGAGCCCAAGGCCGGCGGCGGCCCGCTCGAGCTGGTCCGCTACGAGGCGGTCAGCGGCGAGCGCTCGGTCTTGGTGACGGCGGCGATGTTGTGGGTGCCCGCGGCCGGCGCAGCGGTGAACATCGAGGACTACGAGTTCTCGCCGGACCACAAGCAGCTGCTGGTGTTCACCGACAGCGAGCGCGTCTGGCGCCAGAACACGCGCGGCGAGTACTACGTGCTGCCGCTCGACGGCAGCGCGGCGCCGCGGCGGCTCGGCGGCGAGCTGCCCAAGTCGACGCTGATGTTCGCCAAGTTCTCACCCGACAACGACCGCGTCGCCTACGTGAGCCAGAACGACCTCTACGTCGAGGACGTCGCGACCGGCAAGCAGACGCGCCTGACCAACGACGGCTCACGCACGATCATCAACGGCACCTTCGACTGGGTCTACGAGGAGGAATTCGACTGCCGCGACGGCTTCCGCTGGAGCCCCGACGGCAAGTCGATCGCCTACTGGCAGCTCGACTGCAGCGGCGTCGGCGTGTTCTACATGCTCGACGAGCTGTCGGACCGCTACTCGCGCGTGATCCCCGTGCAGTATCCCAAGGCCGGCACCACCAACTCGAGCTGCCGCGTCGGCGTGATCGCCGCGACCGGCGGCGACACGGTCTGGATGCAGACGCCCGGTGACCCGCGCGAGACCTACGTGCCGCGCATGGATTGGCACCCCAAGGGCGAGGAACTGATGCTGCAGTGGCTGCCGCGCGCGCAGAACCACCTCGTGGTCTACGGCGCCGACGTCAAGACCGGCGCGGTGCGCGTCGTGCACGAGGAACGCGACGACGCCTACGTCGACGTGCGCGAGGACTTCCGCTGGGTCGCGGGCGGCGAGAAGTTCTTCTGGACCAGCGACGTCGCGTTCCAGCCCGACGGCGCCAAGGCGTGGCGGCAGGCGGGCACGATCGAGTGGGATACGCGCGACAAGCAGGTGCTGGTGACGCGGCTGGCGTTGACCAAGGGCTTCGACGTGATGGAGGTGCTGCACACGGACCTCGAGCACGCGAAGTTGTTCGTCGCGGCGTCGGGTGATGCGACCCAGAAGTACCTCTACGCGGTCGAGAACGGCGCAGCCACGATCGTGGCGCCCGGGGATGCCGAGGTCTCCGTCACGAACGCGACGATCACCATCGAGGGGGGGTGGAACGAGTACCAGATCTCCACCGACGGCTCGCTCGCGATCCACACCCACTCGAAGTTCGACAGTCCGCCGGTGATCGACCTGGTGAAACTGCCGTCGCACGAGCGCGTGCGGGTGCTCGTCGACAACCACACCCTGCGCGAGCGCTACGCCGCGGTCGCCAAGGGCAAGAACGAGTTCTTCAAGGTGACCACCGACGACGGCGTCACCATGGACGGCTGGGTCATGTATCCGCCGGACTTCGACGCCACGAAGAAGTGGCCCGTGCTGTTCCACGTCTACGGCGAGCCGTGGTCGCAGACCGTCAAGGACACCTGGTCCCTGGGCCATCACCTGTTCCACCGCTGGCTCACGCAGCAGGGCTACGTGGTGATGTCGCTCGACGCGCGCGGCACGCCGGCGCCCAAGGGGCGCGACTGGCGCAAGGCGCTCTACCAGAAGATCGGCGTGCTCAGCTCGCACGACTGGAACCTCGGCGTGCAGAAGCTCTGCGGCCAACACGCGTGGATGGACACCTCGCGGCTGGCGATCTGGGGCTGGTCGGGCGGCGGCGCCATGACGCTCAACATGCTGCTGCGCTACCCGGACCTGTTCGCCGCGGGCATGTCGGTGGCGCCGGTGACGCACATCGGGCTCTACGACACGATCTACCAGGAGCGTTACTGCGGCGATCCGCGCAAGTTCCCCGAGGTCTACCAGCACTGCTCGCCGGTGATGTTCGCGCAGAACCTGAAGGCGAAGCTGCTGCTCGTGCACGGCACCGGGGACGACAACGTGCACTTCCAGAACAGCGAGCTGATGTTCGATCGGCTGGTCGCGTTCGGCAAGCTGTTCGAGTACCTCGCGTATCCCAACCGCACGCACGGCATCTACGAGGGCAAGGGCACCCGGGCGCATCTGTACGGCTCGCTGGCGGACTTCTTGCAGCGGCGCGTGGTGGCGGGGCCGCGCTGAGGCGCGTGGGCCCCTGAGCGAATTGCGCAGCGGAGATGAGGCGCTAGGGTTGGACGGTCCCGCGCGGCCACACACCTCGCGCCGCGCGGGGATCCTGTCTCCTCTACCGAGAGAATCTCCATGCGCAAATCAGTGCTCTTCGCAGCTCTGACGCTGGCGTCCGTCGCCAGCGCCCAGATCCCCATCCCAGCCTTCGGCAGCACCTTCACGTCGACGCTCACGCGCGGCTACTGGTTCACGGTGCCGGTGAACTGCATCATCACCGGCATCGCGGTGCCCAACGAGGCCAGCCAGCCCTTCCAGGTCGTCGAGATCATCGACCTGAATGGCACGCCGCCGCCGGCCTACCCCGGCACCGTGGTCGGCACGCAGCTCTTCTACGACAACACCACGGCCGGCGGCTCGATCATCCCGACCAGCATCGTGCTGCAGCCGGGCCAGGTCATCGGCGTGCTCGGCGCGTGCAACGACACGCAGGCTTCGGCGACCTCCTACAACTCCTACGGCACGCCCGCTGGCCCGTTCGCCAGCAGCATCCTCGGCAACCCGGTGACCCTGACGCGCTTCGGCACCCAGTCGGGCATCGCCAGCAACGGCGGCAACCAGCCCTGCTGGGAAGAGCCGGCCGGCGCGTGCGCGCGCGTCGAGCTGTACATCCAGCCGGCGAGCGGCCTGTTCGCCAACTTCACCAGCGACGTGACCACGGGCGCGACGCCGCTGACGGTCAACTTCACCGACAACTCGTACAGCAGTGATCCGGGCGGCGTGCTCGCCTGGGCGTGGGACTTCGACGGCGACAGCGTCGTCGACAGCACGCTGCAGAACCCGACCTTCGTCTACCAGAACTGCGGCACCTACACGGTGTCGTTGACGGTGGTGGACGCGACCCACGGCACGGCGACCGAGACCAAGACCGACTACATCGTCACCGACGTGATCTCGCCGAGCTTCACGTTCGCCCTGATCGCGCCGGGTGTGGTGCAGTTCACCGACACCTCGACGCCGACGCCGAGCAGCTGGGCCTGGGACTTCGACGGCGACAACGTCATCGACGACACCACGCAGAACCCGGCGCACTTCTACCCGGCCGCCTGCACGGCCGCGAACGTGAGCCTGACCGTCGACAACTCCTGCAGCGGCGGCCCGTGGACGACGAGCAACGCGATCGTGATCGCGCCGAGCACGCTGGCCGCGGCCAACGCGGGCGGCAACGGCACGACCGGCGCTTCGGCCGGCAACATCTTCGACGTGCAGGTGACCAACCCCGACGGCGTGAAGATCTGCGGCGTGACCTGCCGGCCCTACAACTACACCGGCGCGTTCACGATGGACCTGTACGCGTCGGACGGCAGCTACCTCGACCTCGTCGGCGGCGTCGTGCGTCACCAGGTGCCCAGCGCGTGGCGCCTGATCGGCACCGGCACCGCGACCTCGGTCGGCGGCACCACGACGACCGCGCAGTTGACGTTCGTGCCGCTGAGCAGCCCCGCCTACCTGCCGAAGGGCAACTTCAGCCTCGCGGTGATGATGACGTTCCAGACCGGCAGCGCGGGCGTCTGCTACACGACCGGCACGGCCGCCAACTGGGGTCCGTTCGCGGACAACAACATGGTGATCAGCCCCAACCCGACCGTGGCCGGCGGCCTCGGGAAGTACAACCTGTTCGGTGTCGGCGCCAACTCGCCGCGCGTCTGGAACGGCGCGTTCCACTACTCGACGTGGAGCGACGACGGCGCCGCGGGCATCGGTTTTGCGGGCACCGGCTGCGCCAACTCGCTGGGCCAGGTCCCCGCGCTGACGCCGAGCGGCAACCCGATCGTCGGCTCGGCCCTGACCATCACCGTCGACAACTGCCCGAACAACAACGCGATCATGTGCACGGGCTTCGTCAACGACACCTCGGTGTTCGGCCCGCTGCCGTTCGACGGCTCGCCGTTCGGCGCGCCGGGCTGCTCCCTGCGCGTGTCGACGGACGCCACGCTGTTCTTGATCGGGGCGAACAACCAGGTGAACTGGCTGTTCAACATCCCGAACAACCCGGCGTTCTCGGGCCAGCAGTTCTACAACCAGGCGATCGTGTTCGATCTGCCCGCCAACGCGCTCGGCGCGGTCACGTCGGACGCGACCGGCATGCTGATCGGCAACTGATCCCGGTGTGCTGACCCTGTCCGACCCGCGGGGCCGGCGCGCCATGATGGCGCGCCGGCCCCGCGCTCATTGGGTGAACAGGTTGAGGAAGCGGTTGCTCGTCGTGAACGCGCCCTGCGCGTCGATCGTCAGCACCTGGCTGTGCCACTGCAGCCCGAGCGCGCTCGCCGGCGTCGGCGCGTTGAACGTCGACGTGTAGTGGCCGCTCGCGTCGGTGACCGTGAACAGCGCGATGTAGTTGGGGCCGATCGCGAGCGGCGGCAGCCCTGGCAGGAGCAGCGGACCCTGCTGCTCGCTGAACGCCAGCCCGAACGGCCGGAAGCCGGGGGTCTGCACGTCGATGGTGATCGGGCTGCCCTGCTGGGCCTGCTCGGGCAGCACCGCGAGCCGGACCGGCGGTGCGACGTTGCCGGACAGGTGGTAGAGCTCGATGTCGTCGAGGTTCCAGCCGCCGTACTCGAACGACGCGTCGCTGCTCAGCGAGAACTCGAGCACGACCGCGGGCTGGTTGTCGGCCTGCGGCACCGGGATCTCGTAGACGACCCAGCCGTTGTCGAGGGTCGGGGCGAACGGGTTGACCCACGCCACGGTGCCGGCGCAGCGGATCATCAGCAGGTCGGCGATGCTGCCGTCGCAGGTCAGCCAGCGGCGGAAGCGCAGTCGCAGCCCCGTGTGCCCGGTGCAGTCGATCGGGGGCGAGCGCAGCCACATGTTGCTCGACGGGCTGTAGGCGCCGTCGCCGACGAGGCCCAGGTCGGTGCCGGCGCAGCGGCTGCCGCGGTAGGCCGCGGCGGGGTCGCTCCACCCCGCGCCGCCCAGGCCCGCGGGTGCGCCGATCTCCCAGTCGTCGCTGCCGCTGCTGGCGCCGTGGGTCCAGCCGGGGCCGCCGGTCTCGAAGTCCTCGAGGTAGACCCGCTCCTCGCCGAGCGTGACGTAGGCGAACTCGCCCGTGGCGGGCAGGCGGATCGTCGGACCGGTCGAGTGCTGGCCCTCGAAGTGGTAGCGCATGGTCTGGCCCGCCGCGGCGCCCGGCAGCAGCGCGCGATAGCCGTTGGTGGCGCCGGTCGGCACCAGTTCGCGCTGCCGGGCCTGGCCGTCGTCGTAGTGCAGGCGCAGCTGGGTCCAGGTGCCGAAGGTCGGCGTCGCGACCACTTCGACCGGGCGCGGCGTGCCGATCTCGGTGGTGGTGGCCAGACTCGTGTGCTGCAGCACGCCCGCCGTGATCGGCGGGTACGGCAGGCTGTGCGCGTTGCAGGCGGCGACCAGTTCGGTGTAGTGCGGCACGCCGTTGAGCAGGTTGCCGTCGTCGTCGGCGGCGATGAAGACCTCGCGCACGGCGCTCTGCTGGTCGTTGGCGTTGGCGACGATCGAACCCAGCACGATGTCGTTGCTGATCGCCAGCGCCTGCGTCGTGCCCAGGCTCGCGCGCAGGTTCTGGCGCAGCTTCCAGGCGAAACCCATCCACGACTCGCCCATCGCGTGCACCTCGTTGCCGGTCGGGTACTGGCGCGTGTTGTTGCCATTGCGAATGCCGCCGCCGCTGGTGAAGAAGCCGTGGCCGATGACCGGGTCGTCGAGCAGGTAGAGGCTGTGGATGTCGCCCCAGCCCTCGGACAGGCCGTTGGTCTGCGAGATGCCGCCGTACTGGTCGTCGAGGCCGTGGCCCCACTCGTGCGCGATCACCGAGGCGCTGGCGGTGTTGTTGCAGCTGCCGCCGGCGCGGTAGAAGTTGATCGAGTTGCCGGCGTAGTAGGCGTTGCAGGTGCTGTTGATGTTGACGGTCGGCACCACGTGATCGGCCGCGGCCAGCTGCGGCGAGCTGCCGAGGATGCCGCGCAGGAACTCGTTGACGCGCCAGGTCCACAGGTAGGCGGTGGTGTGCGCGAGGGTGTTCTGGCTGCTGCCCGAGCTCGCGAACTGCAGCGTCGCGCCGACGCCTGGTTGCAGGGTGATCGGCACGGTGGGGGCGTTGCTGCCGGTGACGAGCGCGCTGTGTTCGCCGAGGAGCCGGGCGGTGATCGCGGCGGGTGCCCCCAGGTCGGCGGTGAACTGGCCGTTGCCGTCGGTGAAGAACGTGCCGACGCCGGGCACGTCGACCCGCACGCCGGGCAGCGGCACGTTGTTGGGCGTCGCGGTCGGCGACATGCCGTCGTGCGCGTAGCCCATCACCGTGTAGGTCGCCGGCGTCGGCAGCGCGGGGCGATCGCCGTGCGGGCCCGCGCCGGTCGCGCACAACGCGCACTCGTGCTTGTCGTTGGTGTAGCGCAGGAACGCGCCGCTGTGGGCGTCGACGTAGGCGCGGCCGATCGGACCGCTGCCGTCGGCCAGGACCGCGGCGATCGGCACTTCCCACGCCAGGTCGGCGGTGCGCGCCGCGGCGTCGGTCAGGATCACGAGGCGGGGGGCTCGGTGCTTGCCCGGCTGGGGGACATCGTTGGGCGCGCAGCGCGCGCCAGCCCAGCCCAGCCGCACGGCGTTGGCCTCGTCGATCGTCGGCGTGACGTCGAAGGTCGCCGGCAGCGGCCACGCGGTGCTGCCCAGGAACACCAGTCGCCCGTTGCCGTGGATGCGCACGTCGACGCGCGCGCCGAGCACCGGCACGCCGCCGAAGTGCTGCGCGAACGTCAGCGACCAGCTGCGGCCGAGTCGCGCGCCGATCTCTTCGCGGAACTCGCTGCAGCCCAGCCCCAACAGGTCAGGCCATTGGGCGAAGAGGAGCTGCGCGTGACGCCGCGCCTCTGCCAGGCTGTTCTCGCGCCAGTCGGCGAGCGGTGCGCCGCTTCCGTACAGCTCGGCCGGGGTCTTGGTGGCGGCGTTCCAGCGCACGATCCAGGTGCCCTGGGTCTGTCGCTCGAAGCGCTCGAATGCCTCGCGGGCCTGCGCGGTGAGCGTGGTGAGGGGGAGCGAGGCCAGGACCAGCCTGGCGAGGCGCGACAGCGTGGCGTGGGGCATGGGGTTGGAGGCTGCCAGGGCAGGTCGCCCGGCTGAGCATGCAGACGGATCCTGGTGGGGCAAAGGTGCCGTGGAATGCGCGGTCCCCCATGCTCGCCACCGTCAATGCTGCACGCCGAAACAGTTTTGAGGGAACATGTTGCCGAGTTGTCTGCGTCTTGTCCCAGTCGCAGGTCTGTCCGGAATTCGTCTCGGGGACTTACGGCGCACCAGCAACAGGATCGGTCGCGACCAGTCCTGCCCCCTCTCTCTTCTGTCCCTCGCTCGTGCAACCTCAACCATGAGAACACTCCTGACCGCGGCGCTCGGCGTCGCCACCATCGCCTCCTCGGCCCTGTGCCAGGTGACCATCCCGCCGCACGCGTCCGTCTACAACGGTTACACCCGCGGCTACAACTTCACCGCCGCCACCAACTTCATCATCACGCAGCTGGAGCTGCCGATGGACGCGTACCAGGCCGGTGACACCGCGAGCTTCGCGGTGCAGATCAACGGCGTGCCGGCCTTCTTCAGCGCCGGCACCCCCGGCCCGACGATCGGCTGCTCGGTCATCGTCAACAACGGCGACATCGTCGACGTGGTGGGCAACTGGTCGCCGGCCGCGGCGAGCACCTTCACGGCGCACAACTCGTACGGCAGCAGCGCGCCGTTCGCGACCACGATCCTCGGCGTGCCGCACACGCTGTATCGCCAGGGCGTGCAGAACGACATCGGCAACCCGGCCTGGGTGCAGGGCGCGCAGTACCTCTACACGACGCCGACGACGAGCGGTTCCATCGGGCGCGTGCTCATGTACGCGGCGCCGCAGACCGGCACCTTCGTCAACTTCTCGAGCGACGTCACGACCGGCGCCACGCCGCTGACCGTGAACTTCACCGACCAGACCTACACCAGCGATCCGGGCGGCATCCTCGCCTGGGCCTGGGACTTCGACGGGGACTCGGTCATCGACAGCACCTTGCAGAACCCGTCGTTCGTCTACCAGACGTGCGGCACCTACGACGTGACGCTGACCACGGTCGACGCGGGTTTCGGCGCCAACACGGTCACCAAGACCGCCTACATCACCACCGACGTGATCACGCCGAGCTTCACCTACTCGCTGATCGCCCCCGGCGTGGTGCAGTTCACCGACACCTCGACGCCGACGCCGTCGAGCTGGGCCTGGGACTTCGATGGTGACAGCATCATCGACGACACGACGCAGAACCCCGCGCACTTCTACCCGGCGGCCTGCACCGCGGCGAACGTCACCATGACGGTCGACAACAGCTGCAGCGGTGGTCCGTGGACCGCGACCGGTACGGTCGTGATCACGCCCAACACGCTCAATGCGGACAACGGCGCCAACAACGGCACCGGCGGCGCGGCCGCGGGCAACATCTTCGACGTCCAGGTCACCAACCCCGACGGCGTCAAGATCTGCGCGGTCACGGTGCGTCCGTACAGCTTCACGGGTCCGTTCACGATGGACCTGTACGCCTCGGACGGCAGCTACCTCGACGTCGTCGGTGGTGTCACGCGTCACGAGAACCCCGCCGCCTGGCGCCTGATCGGCAGCGGTTCGGGCGTTTCGGCCGGTGGTGCGACCACGGCCTCGCAGCTCACCTTCGTGCCGCTGAACTCGACCGCGTACCTGCCGCAGGGCAACTTCTGCCTCGCCGTGATGCTCACGCAGCCTTCGGGCAGCGCCTACATCGCCTACACCACGGGCACGGCATCCAATTGGGGTCCGTTCGCGGACGCCAACATGGTGATCAGCCCCAACCCGACCGTGGCCGGTGGCCTCGGCAAGTACAACCTGTTCGGCACCGGTGCCAACTCGCCGCGCGTCTGGAACGGCGCGTTCCACTACTCGACGTGGAGCGACGACGGCGCCGCGGGCATCGGTTTCGCGGGCACCGGCTGCGCCAACTCGCTCGGCAACGTCTCGGCCCTGACGCCGAGCGGCGAACCGCTGGTCGGCACCAACCTGAGCATCACGGTCGACAACCTGCCGCTGTCGAACGCGATCATGGTCACCGGCTACGGCAACACGACGTCGCTGTTCGGCCCGCTGCCGCTCGACCTGTCGTCGTTCGGCGCGACCGGGTGCTTCCTGCGCGTCTCCACCGACGCGCCGCTGTTCCTGACCGGCAGCAACAACCAGGTGGTGTGGAACTTCAACATCCCGAACAACCCCGCGTTCTCGGGCCAGCAATTCTTCAACCAGGCGATCGTCATCGACTTCGCGGCCAACTCGGCTGGCGCGGTGATGTCGGACGCGAGCGGCATGCTGATCGGCAACTGAGCCTGATCCGGCCGACTGTCTGATCCGGCCGACTGTCTGATCCGGCAGGGGGCGGCGCTGCACGCCGGCCCCTCCGGCTGGTGCGCCGCCGACCGATGCCCCGCGGGGTGTCGGTCGGCGGTCGTGTTCTTGGGGGCTCGACGGTCCGTCGGCGGTGGGGAAGGACAGGAATGGTGCCCGGGCGGCACGGCACCGTGAGACCGATCTCGGTGTCCCGCAGGCGGTTGTCGGCATCGATACGTCGAGCCGAAACTCTTTCGAGGGAACATCTTGCGGGCCCGCGAACGTCTTGCCTCCGACCGGGTGGGGCGCGCCGCATTGGCTCGCCGCATCCCGTGTCGTGGATCGGGTGTGGTCGCTCGCCGCCCCTGTCCGCTCCATTCCCCAGACCCCTCTTCTTTCGAGCAATCCACCCAAACATGAAAGCTGTCCTGATCGCGGCCCTCGCCGCTGCCACCTTCGCGTCGTCGGCCCTGTGCCAGGTGACCATCCCGCCGCACGCCTCGGTCTACAACGGCCTGTCGCGCGGCTACATCTTCACCTCGAACACCAACTTCATCATCAACCAGCTGGAACTGCCGCTCGACGCGATGCAGGCCGGTGACACCGCGAGCTTCGTGGTGCAGGTGAACGGAGTCCAGGTGTTCTACAGCGCCGGCACGCCCGGTCCTGCGGTGCCGTGCTCGATCCTCGTGAACAACGGTGACCTCGTCGACGTGGTGGGCAACTGGTCGCCGGCGACGCCGAGCACGTCCTCGGCCCACAACTCGTACGGCAGCTCGGCGCCGTACGCGACGACGATCCTCGGCGTGCCGCACACGCTGTATCGCCAGGGTGTGCAGAACGACATCGGCAACCCGGCGTGGGTGCAGGGCACGCAGTGGCTCTACACGACGCCGACGACGACGGGCTCGATCGGGCGCGTGTTCATGTACGTGGCGCCGCAGAACGGCACCTTCGTCAACTTCTCGAGCGACGTCACGACCGGCCCCTCGCCGCTGACGGTCAACTTCACCGATCAGACCTACACCAGCGATCCAGGCGGCATCACCGCGTGGGCCTGGGACTTCGACGGCGACAGCGTCATCGACAGCACCCTGCAGAACCCGAGCTTCACCTACCAGACCTGCGGCAGCTTCGACGTGACGCTGACGACGGTCGACGCCGGCTTCGGCGCCAACACGGTGACCAAGACGGCCTACATCACGACCGACACGATCGACGCCGACTTCACGAGCCAGGTCGTCGGTCCGCTCACGGTCGTCTTCAACGACACCTCCAGCGCGCCGGCGACGACCTGGGCCTGGGACCTCGACGGTGACAGCATCGTCGACAGCACGGTGCAGAGCCCGGCTTGGGTCTACACCAACACCAACCCGGTCAACGTCAGCTTGACGGTCACCCGCCTGTGCTCGGCGCCGTCGACGATCACCAAGACGATCGTGCCGCTGCAGCAGATCACCCACAACGACGCGCCGAACAACGGCCTGTCGAGCGGCGCGTCGGTCTACTTCGACGTCGACGTCACCAACCCGACCGGCATGACGATCGGCTCGATGGACGTCGCGCCGAGCGTCGCCAACACGGCCTTCACGGTCGAGATGTTCGTCCGCCAGGGCACCTACACCGGCTTCGAAGGCACCGCGGAAGAGTGGGTGTCGGTCGGCGTCGGCAGCAGCCCCGGTGGCGCCTCGACCGCGACGCCCTCGGCGCTGGTCACGTTCCCGAACGCGATCCACCTGCCGGCGGGCCTGTCGGGCATCAAGCTGTGGTACGTGGGTGTCGGCCCGCGCTACCAGACCGGCTCGGGCCTGGCGACGGTCACCAACGGCGACCTCAGCCTGACCGTGGGCACCTCGCGCGGCTCGACGACGGCCGATCCGTGGGCCGGCTCGAACATCACCCCGCGGTGGTGGAGCGGCACGATCTACTACGACACGCACAACGTGTCGGGTCTCGCCGGCATCGGCTCGTTCGGTGCTGGCTGCGCCGGCACGATGGGTGTGCCCTCGATCAGCGCCAGCGGCAACCCGACCCTGGGTTCGACGCTGACCCTGACGGTGGACAACCTCGCGCTGTCGAACATGATCATGTGCACCGGCTTCAGCAACACCTCGTCGGTGTTCGGCCCGCTGCCCTACGACGCCACGCCGTTCGGCGCGCCGGGCTGCCTCCTGCGCGTGAGCACCGAGGCGGTGCTGTTCGTGGTCGGCGCCAACAACCAGGCGACCTGGAACTTCGTGATCCCGAACAACCCCGCGTTCTCGGGTCAGCTGTTCTTCAACCAGGCCCTGGCCGGTGACCCGACCGCCAACGCGTTCGGCGCCGTCGCCTCGAACGCGACCAGCATGGTGATCGGCAACTGAGTCCGGTCCCCCGGTCGGAGCGTGCGGCGTCGCGCCGCCCGCTCCCGCCTCGAACAGGCCAGCACTCCCGCCCGGAGCGCTGGCCTGTTTCGTTGGTGTGTCCCGCGGCATGTTTGGCTTCTGTTCGGTCGCTCGCTACAGTGCCCGCCATGGGCGGATCCTGGATCGAAGCGGCTGCGGCGGGGGCCTCGCCGTGGACCTGAGCACGTTCGTGCGGCAGCTGCGCGAGCAGCGTGACGAGGCGGTCGGCACGATCGACGCGATGCACCGCGTCGAGGCGCGGCCGGCGCGCATGGCGCCGTTCCCCGGGTGGCTGCACCCGGCCCTCGGCGAGGCGCTGCACGCGCGGGGCATCGTCGAGCTGTACTCGCACCAGCGCGAGTGCGCCGACCACCTGCACGCGGGTCGCGACGCGGTGATCGCGACGTCGACCGCGTCGGGCAAGTCGCTCGCCTACCACCTGCCGGTGCTCGACGCGCTGCTGCGCGACGGCCTCGATGCCCGGGCGCTCTACCTGTATCCGACCAAGGCGCTGGCGCGGGACCAGATGGCCGATCTCGAGGGGCTGCTCGCCGCCGCCGGGCAGGAGGAGCTCACCGTCGCGGTCTACGACGGCGACACGCCGCCCGCCGTGCGTTCGGCGCTGCGCGAACGCGGCACGCTGGTGCTGACCAACCCGCACATGCTGCACGCCGGCATCCTGCCGAACCACACCAAGTGGCAGGGCCTGTTCACGGGGCTGCGGTTCGTGGTCGTCGACGAACTGCACACGCTGTCGGGCATCTACGGCTCGCACGTCGCCAACGTGCTGCGGCGGTTGCGGCGCATCTGCCGGCACTACGGCAGCGACCCGGTGTTCTGCGGCGCCTCGGCGACGATCAGCAACGCCGGCGAACACGGCCGGCGGCTGTTCGAGAAGCCCGTGCGCGTCGTCGACGAGGACGGCAGTCCGCGCGGCACCAAGCACTACCTGTTCGTCAATCCGGCGCTGATCTCGCCGGCCTCGGGCATGCGCGTGCCGGCCAGCGAGGCGGCGCGGCAGCTCGGCGGCAAGCTGCTGCAGACCGACCTGCAGTCGATCTTCTTCGCGCGCTCGCGCAATCAGACCGAGGTGCTGCTCAAGTACCTGCGCGACGAGGCGACGGCGCGGCACATCGATCAGGAACGCGTCACCGGCTACCGCGGCGGTTATCTGCCCAACCTGCGGCGCAAGATCGAGAAGGGGTTGCGCGAGGGGCGCATCCGCACGGTGGTCTCGACCAACGCGCTCGAACTCGGCGTCGACATCGGCAGCCTCGACGTCTGCGTGCTGGTCGGCTACCCGGGCACGGTGTCGAGCACGTTCCAGCGCGCGGGGCGCGTCGGCCGGCGCTCGCAGGCGAGCGCGGTGCTGTTCCTGGCGCGCAGCGCGGCGATGGACCAGTACCTGGTGCAGAACCCCGGCTACCTGTTCGACGCGCCGCGCGACGCGGTCAGCATCGACCCCGACAATGCGATCATCCTGACCAACCACGTGCGCTGCGCTGCGTTCGAGCTGCCGATCGATCCCGCCGAGGGCTTCGGCGAGGCGGCGGGCGTGCGCGACGTGCTCGAGTTCCTGACCCACGACCTCGGGGTGCTCGTGTTCCAGGGCGGCCGCTACCACTACGCCGACCGCACCTACCCGGCCGATGGCGTCAGCCTGACGGCGGCCGACATGGACAACGTCACGATCCAGGACGTCGAGAGCCGCACGATCCTCGCCGAGATCGACCGGCCGTCGGCGATCACCGAGGTCTATCAGGGCGCGATCTACGGTCACCAGGGCGACACCTGGCTCGTGGAGCGCTTCGACTACGCCGACCGCCGCGCGTTCGTGCGCCGCATCGACGCCGACTACTACACCCAGGCCGACACCGAGACCGAGGTCAAGATCCTGCACCTCGACGCGCAGCAGGAGTTCGCGGGCTACACCGCGCACCGCGGCGAGGTGCACGTCAGCACGCTCGCCAAGGGCTTCAAGAAGATCAAGTTCTACAGCCGCGAGAACGTCGGCGTCGGCGAGATCGACCTGCCGCCCGAGGAGTTCGAGACCGAGGCCTGCGCGCTGGTGCTGCGCCCCGAACTGGTGCGCGCGCTCGGCCTGGACCGCGGCGGCGAAGCCAGCTGCCTGCAGGGTGTCGGCGAGCTGCTGCAGGGACTGGTGCCGCTGTTCGTGCGCGTCGACCCGGGGGACGTCAAGGTGCTCGCCGAGGCGCTGCAGCCGCACTTCGAGGCGCCGGCCGTGATCCTCTACGACCGCATCCCCAACGGCGTCGGGCTCGCGGAGCGCCTGTTCGAGGTGCACCGCGAGATCCTCGCCGCGGCGCTGCAGCTGGTGCAGCGATGCGGCTGCCGCAGCGGTTGTCCCTCGTGCGTTGGGCCGCAGGCGAGCCTCGGCAATCGCAGCAAGGGCGTCGCGCTCGCGATCCTGCGCGCCATGCTCGCGGCGTCGGCCGCGTCCGCCGGTGGTGCGGGGGAAGGCGGTGCGGCGGAGGGTGTCGCGGAGGGCGCCTCGTGGTAGCTCCGGACCGCGATCGGCTGCGGCGCGCGTTCAAGCTGGGCAAGGCGTCGCCGGTCCCGGCTCCCGCCGCGCCCGCTGGCGGCATGCGCGAGTTCCTGCAGCGGCGCAAGGCGCGTCTCGAGGCCGGCGAGCCCGGCCTCGGCCGGCGGCTGGCGGTGGCGCTCCCTGACGGTGAGGAATGCCGCTCGGCGCACGGCGCGTTCTGGCGCCGCGAGCTGCGCTACCCGGCGTCGCACGTGCACGGCGCGGTGGCACTCGGCGCGTCGCGACACCTGGACTGCGAGCGGCTCGCGGCGCTGGCCAAGGACGAGAGCTTCGCGCAGTTGGCGAGCGACGAGTGCCTGTTCCTCGACACCGAGACCACGGGGCTCGCCGGCGGGGCGGGCACGGTCGTCTTCGCCTACGGGCTGGGCTTCTTCGAAGGGGACGAGTTCGTGTTCGAACAGCTGTTCCTGCGCGACTTCGGCGAGGAGCCGGCGTTGCTCGAGCACGTCGCCGCGCGGCTCGCACAGCGGCCGGTGCCGGTGACGTTCGTGGGCAAGAGCTACGACCGGCACCGCATCCACGCGCGCATGGCCGTGCACAAGGTGGCGGCGCCGGTGCTGACACCGCGGCATCTCGATCTCTACCACCTGGTGCGGCGCTCCCATGGCAAGGTGTTGCCCGACGCGCGCCTGCGCACCGTCGAAGAGCACCTGCTCGGGCTGCGACGTCACGACGACCTGCCGGGCAGTGAGGCGCCGGCAGCGTTCCTGGCCTGGATCCGCGATCGCAGCGGGCCCGTGGACCGCGTGCTCGAGCACAACCGCCTGGACGTATTGAGCCTGGCGGCGCTGCTCGGTGTGCTCGCGGGGGCCGGTGGACCATCGGGACCAAACTGCGACGACTGATCGGTGGGGGGCGGCGTATGGTCGGCGCCTTGGCCGGTGCCCCCTCCGGCAGCGAGCCGGCGCCCTCCGGCATGCACTCGTGGTGCGACAGGACCGATCATGAACATGACCCGATCCGTGCTCGCGGCGCTGCTGCTCTCGGTCTTCGTTCCAGCCCAGGCTGCGGACGCGACCGCGCAACGCGCCGGGTACGACAAGCTGGTCGCCGACTGGACGGCGGCCAACCGCGACTATCGCGCGGCGCTCAAGGAGCTCCAGGCGACCGACGAATACAAAGCCGCGCGCGATGCCCGCGATTCGGCCAAGCTGCGCGAGCTCAGCAGCAAGCTGACGCGGCCCGACGGCAAGGCGTTCGGCGCGCGCGCGCTCGAACTGGCCGACCAGGCCGGCAAGGACGGCGCGATGCCGTTCTACGTCTTCGCGGTGGCCAACTTCGGCGACAAGGACACGGCGCTGACCGTGGTCGAACGCGTCGAGCAGGATTACATCACGAGCGCGGCGATCGTGCCGTTGCTCGAGAACGCGATGTCGCTGACGCGCTACCTCGGCGCCGAGAAGGGCGCCGCCTTCCTCGACCGCGTGGTCGCCGAGAACGAGGACCCGGTCGCCAAGGCGTGGGCGATGTACTGGCAGGCGCAGAGCCTGCAGCGCAACCGCAACGCCACGGCCGAGGACAAGCAGACAGCCGAGAAGATGCTCGTCGACGCCGAGAAGCTCGCCGCCGGCAGCGACCTCGCGGACCGCATCGCCGCGCCGCGCTTCGAGCAGGAGAACCTGCAGATCGGCATGGTCGCGCCCGACATCCAGGGCGCGGACATCGAGGGTGTCGCGTTCCGGCTCGCGGACTACCGCGGCAAGGTCGTGCTGCTCGACTTCTGGGGATTCTGGTGAGGCCCTTGCCGGGCCATGATCCCGCACGAGCGGTCGCTCGTGGAGAAGATGAAGGACAAGCCGTTCGCCTTGCTCGGCGTCAACAGTGACAAGGACAAGGACTACTTCCATGCCGAAGCCGCGGACATGGGCGTCACCTGGCGCTCGTTCTGGTGCGGCGACAAGGGCACGTCGGGGCCGATCCCCAGCAAGTGGAACGTGCGCGGTTGGCCGACCCTGTACGTGATCGATCACGAGGGTGTGATCCGGCACAAGTGGGTTGGCAGTCCCGGCAACGAGGTGCTCGACGAAGCGATCGCGACGCTGGTCGAGCAGGCCGAGAAGGACGCCAAGAAGTAGGGCGCGCCGCCCCGGGGCCGCGGTTTTTCGCGGCCCCGGCGACGGATCGGCGCGGCAGCGACGTCTGTGGGGTGGAATCAGAACCCACTACCACCAAGGACCATGAACGTCGCCAACGCCGCCGCTGCTCTCTGCCTCACCTGCCTGTTGTCCGCCCAGCAGGAGGCCCAACCCGCGCCGCCGCGCCCTGCGGCCGTCACCGTGACCCTGCAGTTCGGCGGCGGCACGCTCGAGAAGTTCGTGCGTGAGGTTCGCGTGGTGCAGCCCAAGGCCAACATCGTCGTCGCGACGCGCGCGGCCGAAGCGGTGCTGCCGCCGATCGACCTGCGCAACGCCGGTCTGGAGCAGGCCCTGCAGGGCGCCTGCGAGGTCGCCGAATCCGACTACGAGGTCCGCGTGAGGGACTACAACGGGCCAGGCGAGCCGGTCTACTCGATCGTCACCAGCGACAAGCCGACGCGGGCGACGCGCGCGACCAGCAACCAGAGCAGCAGCGGCGGCGGACTCACGACTTTCTCGAAGGTCTACTCTCTCGCCCGCCTGACCGACGCTGCCCGCCAGCCGGGGGGCGTCGAGCCGATGCGCGTCGAGACGGTGCTGTCGGCGATCGAGGCGGCCAACCAGGACGACAAGAATCCGCCGGTGCTGCGCTTCCACCGCGACTCGGGGCTGCTGATCGTGCGCGGCAACGCCGGGCAGCAGGCCGGCGTCGAGATGCTGCTGAACGTGCTCGAGAACGACCGCGGCGCGCCGCGCCCGGGTCGCGGCAGCAGCCCGCAGGAAACTGCGGGACCCGATCGCCGCCGCTGAACCACCTGGGGCACCCCAGCCTTGGGCAGCGAACTTGATCCTCGCCGCGCCGCGGCGATCGACAGCGCCGCCTTGTCGCGCCGCATCGCGGCGGGCGACGAGGCGGCGTTCACGGCGTTCTACGAACACTGGTTCGCGCCGACGTTGGCGCTGGCGCGCGCGGCGAGCCGCCGCGACGAGAGCTTCTGCCTCGATGTGGTGCACGAGGTGATGTTGACCGTGGCCCGCAAGCTGCCTGGCCTGGCCGACGAGGCCGCCGTCGCGGCCTGGCTCGGCACGGTGGTGTTCCGGCGCGTCACCGACCAGGTGCGTCAGGAGCAGCGTCGGCGCCGGCGCGAGCAGGACGCGACGGCCGGGGCGGATGAACTCGACCGGTACGAACCGTGGCTGGGCCTCGCCGCCGCCGAGCGCCAGCGCTGGCTCGGCGCGCGGCTCGAGGAGATGGACGAAACCGACCGCGCGCTGTTGTTGGCGCGGTTCGGCGATGGCGCGTCGGTGGTGGCGGTGGGGTCGACGCTGGGGCTCGGCGCCGACGCGGCCCACGGGCGGCTGCGGCGGGCGCTTTCGAAGTTGCGGCAGAAGGCCGCGGAGTGGTGGCATGTCGAATGATCACGAGAGGATGCTCAGCGCCGCGGCGATGCGCCGCCGGCAAGAGGCGTTGCCCGAACTGCTCGGCGCGGTGCGCTGGCGGCGACGGCGGCGCCTGGCTGCGCGCGGCGCCGCGGTGTTGCTGTTGGTGTTGTCGGCCGCCTCACCGTGGTGGTGGCGCGCGGCGGACGGCGCCGGTGGAGCCCTCGCGCCCGCGGTCGCCGACGGTCCGCCCTGGACGGTGCTCGGCGACGACCCGTCGGTGCTCGCGCGCTGCGAGGTGCCGACGCGCGTCGATCCGGCCTGGTTCGTCGACGACCAGCAGCTGCAGCGTCTGCTGTTGGACGGCAACCGCCCCGATGGCCTGGTGCGCGCGGGGTCGCGCGTGATCGTGGCCGCCGCGGCGATCGATCCGTGGCCCGGCGACGCGCCGTGATCAGCTGCGCGTGCGCGCGGCGGCGTCGCGCGGCGCGGGTGCGTCGGGCACCGGGTCGTAGCCGCCTTCGCAGTACGGGTGGCAGCGCAGCAGCCGCCGGATCGTCAGCCAGCTGCCGACGATCGCGCCGCGCCGGCGCAGGGCCTGCAGCGCGTACTGCGAGCAGGTCGGGTCGAAGCGGCACGTGCGCGGCTTCCACGGCGAGATGCAGCGGCGGTAGAGCCATACCGGCAGCATCAGCAGCCACTTCACGAGCGGTCCTCCTGCTCGTCGCGGCGCGGCCGCGCGCGTCCCCGGTCGCGGCCCTGGGGCTTGCTCGCGAGCGCCTTGCGGCACAGGTCGACGAGCTCGCGGCGCAGCTCGCCGAGCGGGAAGTCCTCGTCGCGCTTGCGCGGGATCATCACCAGGTCGACGTGCCCCGGGAGCTGGTGCCGTTCGAGCCGGAACGCTTCGCGGAACAGGCGCTTGAGCTTGTTGCGTCGCACGGCGCCGCCGTGGTCCTTGCTGACCGACAGGCCGACGCGCGGGCCGGGCTCGACCTCGCCCCGCGGGCAGACCACGACCGTGAGCCAGCGGCCCGCGGCGCGGCGCCCGCGCTGGTAGACGCGGCGGAAGTGCTGCTGGGTCTTCAGCCGCAGGCTGCCGGGCAGCGTCGCGGGCGGGTTGCCGGTCGGGTCGCCCACCTCACTGGTCGAGCGCGCGCAGCGCCAGCGTCGTCTTGTCGCTGGTCGTCGGCAGGTCGGTGGTCGCGAGGAACTTGCGGAAGTCGGCCTTGGCGAGCGCCTTCTCGCCGAGCGCCATGAGCACCCGGCCGCGGTTGTAGTAGTCGACGCTGCGCGACGGGTCGAGTTCGAGCACGCGGTCGAGCATCTTGCGGGACTTCTCGTAGGCCTTCTCGTCGTAGTACATCTGCGCCAGCACGACGCGCGCCAGCAGCTCCTCGTTGCGCAGCTGCTTCTGCTGCTCGACCTGCTGTCGTTCGTAGGCGAGGTTCGGGGTGCGCTCGATCTCCTTCTCGAGGTACTCCTGCTCCTTGGCCATCTGCACGAGATAGGCGGTGGCGTGCTCGTCGGCGGCCTTCTTGTCGCCGAGGTCGAGCGCGATCTGGAACTGGTGATAGTGCGCGAGGCGCAGCACTTCACCACGGTCGACCAGTACGTCGAGCAGCTTGCGCGCGGCCTCGAGTTCGGTCAGCGCGAGCGCCTGTTCGTCGGCCGCCTTGTTGCGGAAGTCCTTGGCGGCATCGGCCGGCGCGCGCGTCGCCTGATCGCGCAGGCGGATCGCCTCGCCGAGGTGGCGGCGACCCTGCTTCTGGCGCGCCAGGGCGTAGTGAAGGAGCAGATACGGCTCGTGGCGGTTGGCCGAGCGGGTCTCGAAGACCTTCTCGAGTTCCGCGGTGGCCTCGTCGAGGAGGCGGTGGTCGGTGCCGGCGGCGCTCTCACTGGTCTTGAGCAGGATCGTGCCGCGCAGGGCGTTCAGCATGTAGTCGCCGGGCTCGAGCTCGAGCCCGCGCTCGATCTGACCCAACGCCTGGTCGTAACGACCGCCTTCGTAGTAGAGCTTGGCGTGGCGCTGGTAGGTGGACAGCTGCTGCTTCTTGTCGCTGAAGGGCGTGGCGCAGGCCGGGAGCAGGCAGAACAGGAGCAGGGCGACTTTGCGCATCGGGCAACGGCAGGTGGGGGACGCGGAGCGTCGGCGCGGGAGGGGCACCGGCGCCGGGCCGGGCAGGATACGGTCTGCGGCACGGCGGCGCGAGGGTCGGCGTTCCTGGGTGGGCAGATCGGCGCCGGTCCATGGTTTCGCCCGACCGCTGGCCGGGTGTCGGCGCGCTCCGGTTCACCAACCTTCGCGGGCTGTGGCCGGATCCCTACTGTTGCCCGCCATGGCTACCGCCCGCAAGAAGTCCGCCGCCGGCAAGCTGGTCGAACACCTGCGCGCGCTCGGGCTGCAGAAGTACCCCGGCGCGCACACCAAGAGTCCGTGGCCCGGTCACCTCGACCTCGCCGTCGACGACAAGACCTTCGCCTACCTCAGTGCGCCCGGCGACGCGGCCAGCGTGTCACTGAAGCTGCCGCTGTCGTGTTCGATCGCGCTGATGGTCGAAGGCGCCGAGCCCACCGGCTACGGCCTGGGCAAGAGCGGGTGGGTGTCGATGCAGCTCGACGGCGTCGCGCTGCCGCCCGTCGAGCAGTTCGAGGTGTGGCTCGACGAGAGTTACCGCGCGCAGGCCAAGAAGCGGCGCATCGCCGAGCTCGACGGGGTCGTGAAGAGCTCAGCGAAGAAGACCGTGAAGAAGGCCGCGAAGAAGGCCGCGCGCCGCTGAGCGCGGCTACTTGTTGCGCGCGAGGATCGCCGCGACGCTCGCCTTGGCCGCGGCGGCGACCTGGGCGTCCTGGTCCTTGCTCCACTCGATCAGGTAGGGCAGCGCGGTCGGCACCCCGAGCGCGGCCAGCGAGCCGATCGCGAGCAGGCGTTGGTCCCTGGGCTGGAGGGGGCCGGCCTGCAGCAGCAGCTTCGCCGCGGCGCTCGCCTCGCTGACGTCGATGCCGTTGCGTGCGTTCTTCCAGTAGGCCTGTTGCTCCTGGTGGAAGCGGATGCGCTCGAGGGCTTCGGTCGCGGCCTTGGCGACGGCGTCGTTCTCGTCCCACATCGCCGACAGCAGCGCGGGCACGGATTCGGAGGTGGTCAGGCGCGCGAGCGTGTTCGCCGCGACCAGGCGCACCCCGGCATCGGCGTCGCTGCGCAACATCAGGTCGACCTTGGCGGCGATCTTGGGATCCAGCGGCAGCGGTAGCTGCGTGAGCATCTCCTTGCGGGCATCCGGCCGCGAGTCTTCGAGCGCCCGCAGCCAGTCCTCGGTGCGCAGCTCCGTGCCGAAGCGCCGCAGAATCGTGGCGATCTCCGAAGGCAGGGAAGTGCGCGCCAGCAGGGCGCGCGCCTCGTCGACGAACTGCGCTCCGACGGCGGTGTCGAGTTGCGCCAGCAGGTAACCCGCCAAACGCGCGTCTTCGTAACCCAGCAGGCTGGCGATCGCGGTGCGCAGCGCCGGTGTACTGGTCAAGTCCGCGGTGGTGACCCGCCGGAACGACCAGAGCAGGGAGTTGAGCTCGTCGCGCGCCTTGCGGTCGGCCCCCTCGAGCTGCTTCGGCAGGCGCGCGGCCAGCAGCGGCAACGCGGCGACCGGCACGAGGTTCCGCATCGCGCGCAGGTCGGTCCAGACCTCCGCTTGTGCTTCACAGTCGAGCAGGCGGCGCCACGCGTCGACGAGATGCGCGTCGGAATAGCCATGGTAGGGTTGATCGTCGGCGTCGGTCTGGTCGATGCCGAGCATCTGGATGCCGCGGGCAGACCACTGGCGCTGCGGGCCGCCGAAGTTGGCGGCCTGCAGGCCCAGGGAATAGGCGCGTGGGTAGAGTTCGATCGCGGCCTCGTCACCGAGGCGCGTCAGCGCGGCGAACACCTCGTTGCGTCGTTGGGGGGAGAAGGACGTCCCCGGCGGGGCCGACCAGCTCAGCAGCTTGCGCAGCCCTGCGCGGGTCGCCGCGCCGCTGTCGAACTGCACGTGCATGACCAGGGCAGGGGCGACCGCGTTGGCCATCCACGGCTCCCTGTCGAGCAGACGCCCGAACCACATCGAGACCTCGGGCAGGCTGCTCATGGCGAGCGTGGACAGCAGCTCGTACGGCGTGTTGCCGGGCACCAGCGCGCCCTGTCGTTCGCCGCGCATGTCCCAGCCCTCGGGTTCGTTGCGCAACGCGGCATCTGTGACCTCGATCAGCGCGCGCGCCACTTCGTCGGAGACCGATTCACGCATCAGCTGGCCGGGCACCGCCTGGTAACTGCGCAGCTGCGGCATCGCGCGCACCATCGCGGCCTGCTGCGTCGGCGTCGCCATGTCGAGGTAGCGCATCAGCCACTGCATCTGCCCCTGGTCGCGGCGGGCGTAGCCGAGTTCCACCAGCTCGCGCACGGCGTCGAGGCTCGGCGTGGTCCACTCGGGTTGCTGAGAACGGAACAGGTCCGACAGGCCCCGCCCCGAGCCGTTGTTGTCCCGCTCCGGCAGGGGGCCAACATGCCGACAGACGGCGAGCAGCAACGGCATTTCTTCGTCCCCGAGGATCCACCGCGAGCCACCCGGAATCCCCAGCTCCTTGGCGCTCGTCGCCAGACGTTCGAGCAGCAGCCGTCGTGCGGCGCGAGGGCCGTCGGCCCCCAGGCGATAGGCGAGCTGGTAGGCCGCTTCGTCCGTGGCGAGGTCCTTCGGCAAGGCGGCGCGGATCGGTTCGAGCAGGCGCTCCCGTTCGGCGTCGTCGAGGTTCGGCCAGCGCGCCGCGAGAGCCCGGAACGCCGCGCTCTGCGTCTGCGGTCCGCCCTGGCGCAGGAGCGGCACGACCTGCGCCGTGGCGACCCCGTTCATGATGGCCTGGAGGTTGCCCTGCACGATGCCCGCAGGGTCCGTGACCTGGACGAGCGCGAGCACGGCCGGCAGCATGCCCGCCGGCACCCGGCTCTGGTTCTTGGCGGGATTCGTCAAGAAGCGCTGCCACTCGAGCGGGCCCTGCGCCGCGACTTTCACCAGGTAGTCGCGCGCCGCGGGTGTGTCGAACTGCCAGAGCAGGGCCGAGAACGCGAGCTTGTCGGGGTCCTGGTAGTAGGTGGTGACGTCGTCCTTGTCCCGGACATCGTCGAGCTTGTCGAGCATCGCGACCGCACCGGCCTCGCCGCAGCGCAGCAGGTCCGCGGTCAGCGTGCTGCGCGCGGTCTCGAAGCCGTCGGCGACCTCCTTGCTCGGGGCCTGGTGCTGTTGCCACACGATGCTCTGGAGCTTGGCGACGAGCTCTCGCGCATCGGCGAGCCGCGCCTGCGCGGCCTTGCTCTGCGGGTCCTGTCCATCGAGCACCGCCTGCGCCGTCTTGCCCACTTCACCACCGGCCGTGGCCGCCTGCTGCAGGAACTGCCGTGCCTCGTCCTTCTTGTCGAGTCGCGTCAGCAACTCGCCGAGGTGCAGCGCCGCCTCGGCGGCGACGGCGTCGTCGGTGTGGCCGGCGAGCAGTTCGCGGTAGGCCTTCTCGGCGGCAGTAAGGTCGCCTTCCTGACGTTCGAGCAGGACCGCGCGGTCGAGCGCGTCGCGCAGCATGCTGCGTTGGGCAGGGACGGTCGCGGCGATCAGCAGGGCCGCGGCCCACGTCGTGAGCTTGGGTTTCATGACAACATCGGACGGAACGGCGCGCCCTGGTCGGTCGCACGGTGATCGAATCGGTGTCGCGCAGACGTCAAGGTCGCTCCTCGGGCGCGAGGCGGTAGCCGACGCCGTGCACGGTCAGCAGCCACTGCGGATTCTTGGGGTCGCGCTCGAGCTTCTGCCGCAGGTGCAGCAGGTGGGTGTCGATGGTGCGGTCGCTGACGCTGCCGGCCCCGCCCCAGACCTCCTGCAAGAACTGCGTGCGGTCGACGACGCGGCCGCGCTGCTGCCACAGCAGCGCGAGCATCGCGGTCTCGGTCGGCGACAGGCGCGAGAGTTCGTCGCCGCGGCGCAGTTCGTAGGCGTCGAGGTCGATGTCGACGTCGCCGATGCGGAACCGGCCGCGCGGCTTGCTCGCCGGCCGGTCGACGCGGCGCAGCAGCACGCGCACGCGCGTGCGCAGTTCGCGCAGCGAGAACGGCTTGGTCACGTAGTCGTCGGCGCCGAGTTCGAGCCCGAGGATCTTGTCGCTCTCGCCGCTGCGCGCGGTCAGCAGCAGCACCGGCGTGACCTCGTCCCGGCGGCGCAGGCTCTCGAGGATCTCGAGGCCGCTGGGGCCCGGCAGCATGATGTCGAGGATGCAGAGGTCGAACGAACGCTCGCGCAGCAGCGCCAGCGCCTCGTCGCCGTCGGCCGCGGTGGTGACGACGTGGCCGTCGTGCGCGAGCGCGTCGGCGAGCACGGTGCGGATCGCGGCGTCGTCTTCGACCAGCAGCAGCGAACAGGTCATGGCGTGGCCTCTGGTCGTGGGGTCGTGGGAAGCCGGAAGCGGAACTCGCAACCGGGGCCGTCGGCCGGCGCCGCGCAGGTCAGCGCACCGCCGTGGCGGCGCACGATCGTGCGCGCGAGATACAGGCCCAGGCCGACGCCGGGCACCGAGCCGTGTTGCTGCGCCTTGCCGCGCGTGAAGCGCTCGAAGATCGCTTCGCGTTCGTCCGCGGCCACGCCGGGGCCGTGGTCGCGCACCGCGATCGTGAACGCGCCGTCGTCGCACGCGGTGTGCACCTCGAGGTGCCCGGCGCGGCCCGCGTACTTGCGCGCGTTCTCGAACACCGCGAGCAGCGACTGCGACAACGCGCCGGCATCGACCACGCCCGGCGCCGCGGTCGTTCCCTCGCGCAGCGCCACCGGCATGCCGGCGCGCTCGGCGAGCGGCGCGAACAGCGCGACGGTGCGGCGCACGACGTCGGCGAGGTCGCCCGCGCGGAGGTCGTAGTTGCGCTCGCCGCGTTCGAGCTGGCCGAGGTCGAGCACGTTGTCGATCAGCATCGACAGCCGCGCCGCCTCGCCGGCGAGCAGCGCGAAGTACTGGCGCTGCTTGGGCTCGGGCACGTCGTCGTCGGTGAGCACCTCGGCGACCAGGCGGATCGAGGCGATCGGCGTCTTGAGCTCGTGCGTGACCCCGGTCAAGAACTCGCTGCGCGCGCGCATCGCCAGCGCCTGCTGCCGCACCGCGCGCGCCGAGAGCCACAGCGATCCCGCGAACGTCGCCAGCAGCACCAGCGTCGCGGCGATCAGCGCGGTCGGTCGCGCGAACCACGGCGACGGCGGCACTGGCGCGGGTGTCACCCAGGCGAGGCCGGGCAGCACGACCTCGTGGTCGGTGGTGGGCGCGGTGAAGCAGAGCCCCGGGATGTCGGGCACCGCGGTGCCGACCAGGCGCTGCAGCGACGCGGCATCGATCCACGCGCCGCGGCCGGAGTCCGCGTCGTCGGCGAACCAGAGCAGCAGCCGGCCGGCATGAGGCGCCGCGAGCTGGCTCGTCGCCAGCAGCTGTGGCAGGCAGTCCTGCGCCGCGGCGGCAGCGGCGCGCTGGCGTTCGATCGTGTCCGCCGCCTCGCGGAGCGGGCGCGTATCGAGTCCGCGTTCGTCGAGCCGCGCGAACGTCGGCGCGCGCAGCGCGTCGGGCAGGGCCGGCAGCAGCGTCGCACACCCGGTCGGCAGCGGAGCCTGCCGCGCGGCCGCGAGCAGCGCCGCGCCGCTGACGAGGTCGCCGTTTGCAGGCGCGGCGAGATCGGCGGGGCGCAGCGCGTCGAGCGCGGCGGTCACCGCCGTCGTCAGCGCGGTCGTGCGCTCGCCGTCACCGCAGCGCCAGGCCTGCCACGCCGCGGCCAGCGCGATCGTCGCGTCACCCGCGAACTTCTGGTCGCCGAGCAGCGCGTCGAAGTGCGCGCGCGCCGCAGCGCGGTCGCCGTCGCCGAACTCGGCGCGCTGCGCGAGCTGCAGCCGTTCGCGGACGACGGGGTCACGGGAGCGGCGCGGCTGCAGCTGCACCCAGCCGACCGCGTCGGGCACGAGCACGCGACCATCCTGCACGGTGAAGCGATCGGCGGCGTCGGTGATCTCGAGTGTCGCCGGCGATCGCAGCGCGGCGCGCAGGGCCTGACCGAGGTCGCGGGCCCTGGCGCGGGCGTCGAGTTCGGCGCGCACCTGACCCTGCTGCGCGGCGGAGTACAGGCTCCAGCCGACGAGGGCGACGAGCCCTGTGCCCGACAGCAGGGCGAACAAGGTCAGCGCGGTCCAGGGGCTCTTGGGGGGTGGGGCGATCGGCGCACCCTAGCGGCGGCATGTGGGCGAGTTGTCGAGCAATTGTCGCGGTCGCGACGACTCCTTCATCAGTTCCTCAGCTGGCCACCCTGCTTCAGCTGGCGCGCCCGCGCGGCACGTCGAGGCGCTCGATCAGGTCGATGATCTGGCGCAGCACGTCGGCGGTGCCCCAGAAGGTCGCGGTGTTGGCGGCGCGGTCCACCTTGCTCGCCCAGGGCGCGGGCTCGTCGCGGTCGCCCCGCAGCTCCTTCTCGACGAGCGGCAGCACCTCCTCGATGCGCACGTGCTGCAGCTTGAGCACCAGCTCGCGCTTGCCGCCGCCGTGCAGCGCCGCCGCGCTCGCCGCCAGCACCCAGGGAACCCCATACCGCAACCGGATCATGGGCAATGGGACGCAGCAGCGCGCCCGGCATTCCCCGATGGACCGCGGAACGTCGCCTCGTCACGCACCTGGTACAAGGCGTCGTCCGCGCGGCCTCATCCTTGTCGCAAGCCTGTACACCGCTACCCTTTGCCCTTCGTTCTCCCGCCCTTCACGCCGCCCACCTCATGACCACGCCCAAGCCCTCGCGTCGTTCGTTCCTCAAGACCGCCTCCACCTCCGCTGCGGTGATCGCGGCCAGCAGCTCGCTCGACGCCCTGCGCGCGGCGACGCCCGTGCACAGCGGCGAGGGCAAGATCAAGGTCGGCATCGTCGGGGTCGGCGGCCGCGGCAGCGGCGCGGCGGTGCAGGCCTTGCGCGCCCACCCCGAGAACGTCCTGCATGCGGTCGGCGACGCGTTCCTCGATCGGCTCGAGGGCGGCCTCGACGGCATCACCGAGGCGATGGGCGAGCGCGCGTCGGCGCAGATCGACGTGCCGCCCGAGCGTCAGTTCGTCGGCCTCGACGCGATCGACAAGGTGCTGGCCTCGGGCGTCGACGTGATCCTGCTGGCGACCCCGCCGGGGTTCCGGCCGATGCAGATCGAGAAGGCGATCGAGAAGGGCGTGCACGTGTTCGCCGAGAAGCCCGTGGCCACCGACGCGGCCGGCGTGCGCCGGGTGCGGGCCGCCTGCGAGTTGGCCAAGAAGAAGAAGCTGACCGTCGTCAGTGGCTTGTGCTACCGCTACCACGACGCGCGCCGGGCCACCATCCAGCTGCTGCAGAGCGGCGCGATCGGCGAGATCCTGGCGATCCAGGGCAACTACATCACCGGCGAGCTGTGGAGCTTCCCGCGGCAGCCGCAGTGGACCGAGATGGAGTGGCAGCTGCGCAACTGGCTCTACTACCCGTGGCTCGCCGGCGACCACATCGCCGAGCAGCACATCCACACGCTCGACGTGATGGCCTGGATGAAGAAGGACGTCTACCCGATCGCGGCGGCGTCGCTGGGCGGGCGGCAGGTGCGCACCGACCCGCTGTTCGGCACCGTCTACGACCACTTCGCCACCGTCTACGAGTGGGCCGACGGCACCCGCGGCTTCAGCTACTGCCGGCAGCAGAGCGGCTGCTGGCGCGACGTCAACGAGTACGTGATCGGCAGCGAAGGCAAGGCCAACGTCTTCCAGCACACCATCAACGGCCGCATCAACTGGCGCTTCGAGGGCCACGCCGACGACATGTACCAATCCGAACACGACGCCATGTTCTCGGCGATCCGCCGCGGCCGGGTGATCAACAACGGCGAGTACATGTGCAACAGCACGATGATGGCGCTGATGGGCCGCATGGCCGCCTACTCGGGCCAGCGCGTGACCTGGGACGAGGCCAACAACAGCCAGGAAGTGCTGATGCCCGACAACGTCACGCTGGACATGACGCCGCCGAAGTTCGAGGTGGCGATGCCGGGCAAGACGAAGTTCAGCTAGACGCAGTAGCCCTTGCCATGGCCGGCTGGCGCAAGCCGCCAGCGTGCTTTGCGCCGCTTCGCAAGACCCGGGGTAGTCTTCCTGCGTGAGTCAAACCCCCCAAGCCGCAGGCGCGCTTGCTCATCCCGAAGATCGGCGGCACACCGCCGATCGCCGCAAGCCGCAGTCCGTGTTCGCGAGGCACGTCTGGTTCGGTGGCCGCCGCCGCACGGTGCGGCGCGACTGGGAACGCGAAGGCGCGATCGTCGACCTGCACGGTCCCCGGCTGCTGGTGATGGCCGTCGCGATCGTCGCGCTGAACCTGCTCGATGCGTGGTTCACGCTGCTGTTCTTGTCCCATGGCGGGCAGGAGATGAACCCGATGGTGCAGGTCATCCTCGACCTGGGGCACCATCCGTGGCCGTTCCTGATCTTCAAGACCATCGGCATCGGCCTGGCCGTGACGCTGCTGGTGCTCGCCAAGAACTTCCGGCCGGCGCGCATCGGCCTGTGGATCGTGTTGGTCGGCTACACGGTGCTGCTCGGCTGGCACCTGTTCCTCTACGCGCAACTCGACAGCGTGCGGTGAGGCGGGTGATGATGCGCGCCCGATGAGCGGCGCAGCGAGGAACACGGCGTGCGGGTGATGCGCGTGCTGACGCGGCCCAACCTCGGCGGCCCGACGCGCCAGGCGATCGCGCTGTGGCACGAGCACCGCGAGGCGGGCGTCCCCACGCTGCTGGTGACGGGCGCGGTCGAGGCTGGCGCCGAGGTCGAACTGTCGCCGGCGACGCACGGTGTGCCGCGGCTCGAACCCGCTGCCGCTCTCGCGGCTGGCCGCGACGCCGCCGGCTGGTTGGTCGTGCCGGAGTTGGGCCGCGGCCTGTCGCCGCTCGGCGACCGCGGCGCGGCTCGGCAGCTGCGCGAACTGATGCGCCGGTTCGAACCCGACGTCGTGCACACCCATACGACCAAGGCCGGCTGGCTGGGCCGGCAGGCGGCTTTCGCCTGCGGGGTACCGGTCGTCGCGCACACCTTCCACGGGTTGGTGCTGCGCGACTACTTCGGCGCGCTGGGCTCGTGGTGGCTGCGGCGCCTCGAACGGCGCCTGGCGCGGCGCACCGACCTGCTGTTCGCGGTCAGCGCGAGCTGTCGCGAGGAGCTCGTCGAGCTCGGCGTCGCGGCGGCCGAGCGCATCGCGGTGCTTTCGCCGGCGGTGCCCCTGCCTGCGGCGCTGCCGCGCGGTGAGGCGCGCCGGCAACTCGACATCGACGGACAAGACCGGCGCGCGGTGTTCGTCGGTCGCGACGCGCCGGTGAAGCGGCTCGAGCACTTCGTCGCGGCGATCGCCGCGGCCCCGGCGTGGTCCGGCGACGTCGTCGGCCTTGGGGCCTGGCCGGCCGCGCTCGAGGCGCACGTGCACCGCGCCGCCGGTCGGCTGCGTCTGTGCGGGCCCGACCCACAGATCGCGCAGAAGCTCGCGGCCTACGACGCCCTGGTGTTGCCGAGCCGACGCGAGGGTCTGCCGCTGGTGGCGATCGAGGCGTTCGCCGCGGGCGTACCGGTGGTGGGCTACGACGTGCCCGGAGTCGGCGACGCGCTCGCCGAGGGCCGCGGCATCCTGGTACCCGAGTCGGCTGGGCCGGCGGGATTGGCCGCAGCCCTCGCGCGGCTCGCCGACGGCGCTCTTCCCGATGTCGCGGCGGCTCGGGCCATGGCCGAGGTGTGCGCTCCGAGGGCGGTCGCGGCGCGGTTGCTGGCGGCCTACGCCGCGGCCAAACCGTGAAGATCCGGTGATCGCCCGCCCCCCCGTTACCGGGGCGGGCGATGCGGCTATCGTGTCGCCGTGCGCCTCCCCGCCAGCCTCGTCTGCCTGGTGTTGCCGCTGACCCTGGGTGTGTCGGCCTGCACCAAGGTCGAGTTCCAGACCGTGGGTTCGGGCAGCGCTGTACCCGCGGCGCTCGAGGGGGAGTGGATCGGTCAGTGGCAGTCCGAGCAGAGCACCCAGACGGGGGACGTGACCCTGCAGGTGCAGCAGTTCGAGAACGCGCCGGTCGTCGGCCTGTTGATCAACCATCCCTGTCTGCCGACCACGCTCTACGACTTTTCGCTGGTCGGCAACGTCTTCGAACTGCGCAGCAACGGCGAGGTCGTGTTCTCCGGCGAGCTGCTGCCGAGCCGCGTCCTCGTCGGTGCGTATCAGTGCGACGAGGACGCGGGGCACTGGTCGGCCACCTGGCAGCGCGAACTGCCGCCCGTGGTCGACCTCAGCGGTGTGTGGCAGGGGCAGATCGACCTGACCAACGGCAATACGCCGCTGCAGCTCGAGTTCGACCAGCGGGTCGTGCAGGGTGCGCTCGAGGTCACCGGCCTGCTGACGCTGCCGCTCGAGCTGGCGTCGCCGCTGCCGGTGCGCGGATTGGTGCGGTCGCGCGACGGCTACTTCGAGCTGTCGCTGGCCACGGTCGCCGGCATCGTGCCGCAGGTGGTGATCGGCGGCCTCGGCGATTCCGTCAGCCTCGAGGTCGAATCGGGGCTGGTGGCGACCTCGGGTCAGCCGCTGTCGTTCACGCAGGGCGTCGCCACGTTCGCGCTGCAGGCGGCCGGTCCGCGATAGCCCCGATCGGCAGCCGCCGGATTGCGCCGCGGTGAGGCAGCGCGTGTGATGCGGCGATGGGTGACTTCCTCGGTGCCTTCGCCGTGATCGAACGCGGCGCGCGGATCCTCATGGTGGGCAACGATCGCCAGATCGGCGGGCAACTGGTGCGCACCTGGGACCTGCCCGGCGGGCGCGTCGAGGCGGGCGAACTGCTGCACGAGGCGCTGTCGCGCGAGGTGATGGAGGAGACCGGCCTGCAGCTGGTCGGCACGCCGGCCTTCCTGTTCGTGCAGGAGGGCGAACGGCTCGCGGCGCGGCAGCGTCAGCACGCGTGGCGCTCGTTCTTCTTCGCCGCCGCGGTCGGTCCGGGCGAGCCGGCGCCGGGCAACGAGGTGCTCGCGGTGCGCTGGATGGACCGCGCCCAGCTGCGCGCCGAGCTGACCGCGCCCTACCACGACAGCTTCCTGCGCTGGTTGGAGACGGGCGGGCAGTTCTTCGGCAGCGCCTGGTCGGAGTGAGTCCGGCCACGCGGATTTCGAAGAACGGCGTCACGCCGCGCCGCTCGCGGGCACGAAGCAGGCATGACGAGTCTGTGTGTCGCGGCGTTGCAGGTGCTGCTCGCGGTGCCGGTCGGCGAAGCCCCGGTTCGGTTCGGCCATGCGCTGCCCGAGGTCGCCCTGGCCAAAGGGCTGCGCCTCGACGGGCCGGGCCGGCTGCAGTGGCGCCGTCTGCCGCTGCCGGTGGCCAGATCTGGCGACGAGCTCTCCGATGCGCGCGCGTGGGTCGAGCTGGCGATTCTCGCGCCGTCCGGGGTCGCGCGGGTGGTGGCCGGCGGCGACGGACCGTGTGAGGCGGGTCGAGGCCCGGTGTTCGTGCGTGAGCAACTCGACGAGGGCATGCCGTTCGGGGGCCGTCGCCGGACGGTGTGGCGGTGGAGCACGGGCGACGTCGACGAGTGCTGCCGCGACGAGTTCCGTTCGCCGTGGCTCGAGGGCGGCGAGGTGTTCACCGTCGGCGAGGCGCGCACGACCTGGTCCGAGGCGGCGCTGTCGCGCGCCCGACCGCTGCTTGCGCTGGGGCGATCGGCGCATGCGCAGAGCGGTCTGCTGCCCGTTGCCGGCAAGGTCGGCGAGCCGGTGCGCCAGCGCCTGCGCGAGGTGCTGCACTGCCTGCCGGAGCTCGCCGGGGTGCGCGGCGCCGGCGACTTCGTGCGCTCGGGCGAGGTGATCACCAACAACGAGTTCGACACCGCCTACGCGCTGCTGCGGTGCGCGTGTGCGTTCGGCGACGCCACAACGCTCGCGCTGGCCCGCCGCGCCGCCGAACACCTCGTCGATCGCGACCTCGACCTGCGCACCGGGCTGCCGTTCCGTCACGGGCAGGGCCATCGCACCGGGGTGCCCGAGGCGGGGCACGTCTGGTTGCGCGGCCTGCTCTGGGTGGCCCTGCTGACCGCCGACGACGATCTGCTGCAGGCCGCGCGCAACGTGGCGCGCGCGCTCGCCGGCACCGTGCCGATGGGGGAGGGGCGGCAGGAGTGCGCGCGCGACTACGCCTGGCCGCTGGCCGAACTCGAGGCCGTGCTCGCGCTCGGTCCCGACGCGCCGCTCGAACGCGCCGCCGACCGCCTCGCCGCCTCGATCGCGCGGCGCTTCGACGCGAGCCTGCACACGTTCCGCTTCGGCGAGGGAGAGCTCGGCGAGGCGGCCTACCTCGAGCGCGCGTGGCTCACGGGTGGGTTGGTGGTGCCGGCGCTGCTCGCCCACCTGCGGCGGCGCCCAAACGCCGCGCTCGCCGAGCACGTGGCCGATGCACAGCGGCAGCTGGTCGAGCAGCTCGGCAAGGCCCGTCGCGGCATCCCGACGCACTGGAGCTGGTACCGCGGCCGGCTCGTGCACGAGAAACGCGTCTGCGAAGTCGCCGCGGCGGGGCTGATGCTCGAGGGCGTGCCGTGCGACGATCTGCGACGCCTGGTGCAGCGCGCGGCGTTCCGCGCCAGCCTCGGCGACGTGCCGCGGCGCGACGATCCGGACCTCGCGACCTCGTTCACGCTGCTGGCCCGCAACGACTGGGTGTGGCGGTGAGCGCCGCCAGGCCGGCGGGTTCAGCGGCCGCGGTGGCCGCGCACGTCGAGCGTGCCGACGAGCGAGTCGTCGCCGCGCAGCACCACGATGCGCACGCTCTGGCCGCGGGCTGCGGCGAGCACGTCGGCGAGGTCGCTGCGGCTCTGCAGCGGCTGCTCCTGGTCCCCGAAGCGCGTCGGGCGGAACCAGCCCAGCACCACGTCGCCGCGCTCCAGGCCGACCGCTGCGGCGGGCGAGCCGTCGAGCACCTGGTCGACGCGCAGCGCGCTGCGGAACATCGGCACGCGGCGCATGCCGCTGCCCTGGTAGAAGGCGAGCGTCGCCTTGCGCACCAGCAGCTCTTCCGAGTCGGCCGTGACCTCCGCGATCGACGCGCCCATCGCGTCGAGGATCGTGCCGACCTCGCGCGTGGTCGGCACGGGGGCGATCTTGATCTCGCGACCGCTGCGGCGCAGCACCAGCGGGAACGGCTTCTCGACCTTGGCGGTGAACACGTGTCGCAGGTAGTCGATCGAATTGCGCACCGGCTGTTCGCCGATGCCGACGAGCAGGTCGCCGGCCTTGATGCCCGCGGCCGCGGCGGGGCTGCCGTCGATGACGTCGCCGATCAGCACGGCGCCGTCGGCGTCCTGCACCTCGAAGCCGAGCCAGGGCGAGTCGGGGGCGGCGGCGAAGCTGCTGCTGCGGATCAGCTGGCGGTCGAACTCCTGGCGCACCACGTCCATCGGGATCGCAAAACCGATGTTCTCGGCGCCGACCGCCATCGCGTTGTTGATGCCGACGAGCTTGCCGGTGATGTCCAGCAGCGCGCCGCCGCTGTTGCCGGCGTTGATCGCGGCGTCGGTCTGCAGCAGCTCGGTGTACTCGCGCGAGACGCCGTCTGGGGCGCGCACGCGGATGCTGCGGCCGATCGCCGACAGCACGCCGCTGGTGACCGTGTTGGCGTGTCCCTGCGGGTTGCCGATCGCGATCACGGTCTCGCCGATCATCAGGTCCGAAGAGCGGCCGATCTCGGCCGGTTTGACGGTCTGGCCGGCGGGCAGCTCGAGCTGCAGCAGGGCGAGGTCGCGCGTCGGCGTCGAGGTCAGCAGCTTGGCGGGCAGGGCGCGGCCGTCGCGCAGGCGCACCTGGATGTCGAGGGGCTGGACCGCGAGCGCCACCGGCGCGATCACGTGCCAGTTGGTGATCACCAGGCCCGACGCGTCGAGGATCACACCCGAGCCCTGGCCCTGGGTGACTTCGCCGCCGCGCAGGCGGTCTTCCTGGTTGAGGTAGATGCTGACGACGCTGTCGGCGGCCTTCTGCACGGCGCGCACCACCGGGGTCATGCGCAGGTTGCGCTCGGACTCGTCGGGCTCGACCACCTGCAGCGGCGAGGTGCGTTCGGTCAGCTTGCCGTGCTCTTGGGCCGGCAGCCGCGCCTGGGTGCAGGCCGCGCCGAACAGGACGGGCAGCGCGAGCAGCAGGTGGGGCAGGGGAGAAAGGAGGTCGGCGGCGGTTCGCATCACGGTTCGCATCACGGTGCGTCTGGACGAACGAGGGCCGCAATCGCTCCTGGCAGTCGACAGGGGGATCGATTCCGGCGACCCGGGTCTGCACGATACCGGCATGTTCTACCGGTTCAGTGCGGAAGTCCCGTTGCGGTGGGTCGATGTCGACTCGGTGGGTGTGGTCAACAACGCCGTCTACATGAGCTTCCTGGAGCAGGCGCGCTACCTGTACTTCCAGCACCTGGGGCTGATGGAGGACCACATCATCCCGTTCTTGCTGGCCGAGACGCGGATCCAGTTCCAGAAGCCGGGGCGACTGGGCATGAAGATCGAGGTCGCGGCGCGCACCAGCAAGATCGGCGACACCAGCATGCACATGGACTACGAGGTCCGTGGCAACGACGAGGTGCTGGCCAAGGCGTCGGCGGTGTTGGTGTTCGTCGACGAGCGGCAGAAGCCGCGGTCGATCCCCGCCGAGTACCGCGAGGCGGTCGCGGGATTCGACGAGCAGTCCTGAGCGGGAGCGCGGCCAGCGGGTCAGTCCGCCGGTGCCGCGCGCGCGGCGAGAAACGCGGCGGCGCGTTCCTCGAGGGGGGCCGAGAGGTGCTCGAGCACGGCCATCGTCGCCGCGCGCAGCTCGCGGGTGCCCGGCGCCGGCTCCGTCGCCGCCAGCGCCGCTGCCGCACCCAGGCCGCGCCAGAAGGCCTCGCCGTCGAGCGGTGGCGTCGGCCCGCCGTGCAGCGCCGCACCGCAAGCGTCGGCGTCGCGGCTGGCCATCGCGCGGCACGGCAGTGGGCGTTCGGGGTAGAGCCCACAGCGGCCCGCGTGCAGGAGCGGGCACGGCTGGCCGACGAGCTCGTGCCAGCTGCGCTGCGCCGCCGCTGCGGCGGCCCGTACGAACGTCGCCCGCAGCGCCGCGTCGGCCGCGATCGCCGTCGCCAGCAGATGGGCTTCGCCGAAGGTGACGCCGACCGGGAAGTGGCAGCAGTGGGCGCAGCCCGCCGCGCAGGCCAGCTGTCCTGCGGAGCTGGTCTGGGCCAGCAGCCCGGACATGGCTTCGTGCACGAGTTCGGCGCGGCGCACCGCGGTCGCGTCTGCGGGCGCGGCCGCGAGCGCCTGCTGCGCACGTTCGACCCCACGGTAGTAGTCGGCGTGACTCAAGGCGCGCAGGATAGGCGGCGCGGGTTGACGGCGACAAGGCCGACCGCGACCCTGCCAGCCCCCGCAACCCACCCGACACCATGCGCGCGCACCTCGACCGGCTCTCCCTCGTCCTGTTCCTGATCGCCCTCGCGGCGGTCGGCGCGCCTGCGCAGACGCCGGTGGTCACCTACGCAGGGGAGACGATGCGGCTGCGCTCGGCGACGGTGACGCCGAGCGGCGGCAACTTCAACGTCGCGCTGACGATGGAGGACGACAACAACAACAGCGCGCTCGGCACCAGCTTCCGCCGCTGGTGGCACTGCCAGATCGCCAACTTCGCCCCGTCCGGCGCGACGCTCGTGGTCACCGTCAACAACGCCGGCTACACCGACGTGATCCTGCCGGTGTGGTCGCGCTCGACCGACGGCGTCACCTTCGGCGCCTACGAGCGGCTGCCGCTGAGCGCCGTGCCGACCCAGCCCAACGGCAGCTCGCACCGCTTCACGGTGGTGGTGCCAGCGGGCACCGCGGCGATCCGGCTCGCGAAGTACTTCCCCTACACCGTGACCCGCAAGGACGCGTGGGTCGCCTCGCTGGCGACGCACCCGCACGTGCGCAGCGTCACCACGATCGGTCAGTCGGTGCAGGCGCGGCCGATCCAACTCGTCGAGCTGACCGACAACGCGGTCGCCGACGCCGGCAAGAAGCGGGTCTGGATCCACGCCGGCATCCACCCGTCGGAGGCGACCAGCTACTCGGTGGTCGAGGGCCTCGTCGCCTGGCTCGGCTCGAGTGACCCCTACGCGGCGGTGCTGCTCGACCACGCCATCCTCGACATCGTGCCGATGGCCAACCCGGACGGTGTGTTCCTGGGCAACTACCGCACCAACGCCAACTCGAGCAACCTCGAGAACGAGTGGGGCGCGCCCTACAACACGAGCCAGCCCGAGGTCGCGGCGATGCGCACTGCGATCGAGAACTTCATGGGCACGCCGCAGGCGCCTGCCGGCAACCCGGTCGAGGTCGTGCTCAACCTGCACAGCTCGCACAACGTCGCCTACCCGTTCCATTTTCAGCACACGGCCAACGCCAACTGGAACCCGACGAGCAACAACTCGGGCGTGCTGCCGATCGTCAATCAACTCGAGGGGCAGTGGATCAACGCGCTGCGCGCCCGCAGCGCCTTCGTCAACCTCGGCAGCACGCAGAGCAGCAGCGCCGGCGCCCCGTCGCGGCCGTTCGTCGAGTCGATGATGCACGACCGCTGGTCGGCGCTGGCGACCTGGACCGGCGCGCCGGCGTTCCAGCAGCCGGTGATGGCGATCACGCTCGAGGGCACCTACGGCGCCGGTCCCGCCGGCGGCTGGAACACCGAGGCCGACTACCGGCAGCTCGGCGCCGAACTCGGGCGCGCGCTGTGCGACTACTTCGGCCTGCAGCTGACCGCGTCGGCGATTCCGTACGGCACCCCGTGCGCGACGCTGCAGCTGTTCGGCAGCATCGGTCCCGTGGCTGGCGGCCACCAGGCCACGCTGAGCTTCGGCGGCGGGCCCGCCAACGGTTTCGGCTTCGTGATGTTCGGCTTCGGTCAGAGCGCCGCGCCGCTGCCGGCGCCGTGGTCGACCTGCCTGTTGCGGCAGACCCTGGACAGCAGCCTGTTCGTGCCGGTCGGGCCGTTCGGCACCGGCAGCACGGGCCTGTTGCTGCCGCCGTGGCCGGGCCTGTCGGTGTTCGCACAGGTGCTGACGCTCGACGCTGCCCCCGCGCTGCCCACGCTCGACACCAGCAACGGCGTCGAGTTGCGCAACGAGTTCTAGCGCGGCGCCTCGAGTCCGGCCTTCCGCGGCGGGTTGGCAGACCGCGCGAGCCTTGTTAGGTTGCGCGTCGGGAGTCTCGTCCCTTCCATGCCCCAGTCTGCGCACGCCCAGGAACGCAGCGGGCCAGTCGTACCCGTATGGGGTGACGGCTGGTTCCCGTTCGCCTTCACGGTCGACCTGGCCCCGGATGCGCTGTACCGCGTCGAGATCTCGCAGCGCGCCTACGTGGTGTTCCGCGACCGCCAAGGAGCATGGCGCGCGTTGCACGACGCCTGTCCACACCGCCTCGCGCGCCTGTCCGACGGGGAACTCGTCGACGGGCAGGTGCGGTGCCTCTACCACGGTTGGCGTTTCGACGGCGACGGTGCCTGCCGGCACATCCCGCAGCTCGCCGCGGGGCAACAGATCCCGGCGGCGGCGTGCGTTCCTGCCGCGGCGGTGCGCGAGCAGCAGGGCATGCTGTGGCTGCGCCACGATGACTCGGACCCGTCGCCGGCGCCTGCCGCCGTGCCGCGGATCGCAGCGCTCGACGATCCGACCTGCCGCACGATCGACTTCGCGATCGACCTGCCCTACGGCCACGAGTTCCTGATCGAGAACGTGCTCGACTACGCGCACATCCACGTCGCCCACGCCGGTGTGCGCGGCGGTGGACAGGCTGCGCTCGCCGGGCCGATCGCGTTCGACCTGGGGCCCGTCACCGCCGCGGGGTTCACGGCCGGCCTGGGGCCTCGCGCCGGGGGCGGTGTCGACGACGCAGCCGAACGCGGCGCGAACCGGGTGCCGGCGCGCGTGCAATTCCTCGCGCCGGGGCTCGTGCACTACTGGTCGGACTTCGCGGCTGTCGGCGCGCCGCAGCGCATCGCCGGGCTGCTCCTGTTCGCAGTGCCGCTCGGGCCCGGCCGCTGTCGGCTGTTGTACCGCGCC
Organism: Planctomycetota bacterium; assembly: GCA_020638655.1. Lineage (GTDB taxonomy): Bacteria > Planctomycetota > UBA1135 > UBA1135 > UBA2386 > JACKIC01. Next base: position 279,746 of record JACKIC010000008.1, on the reverse strand, counting down.
TACGGCAACGGCTGGTCGTGGCGGGATCGGCTGCGGCCGCGCTTCCTCGAGCACGGTCACCAGTGTCGGCTGCTCGAACAGGACATGGCCGTGGTGCAGGGCCAGGCGGCGTCGATCGCGTCGATGCAGGAGTCGCTCGCCCAGAGGTGGCTGCCGCTCGGCAGCAGCGACGTGCTCGTGCTCGCGTACCGGCGCTGGCTCGAACGCTTCGATCACGAGCGCAGCGACTTCGTCGGCCTGCAGCGGCGTGGACCCGACTCACACCGGCCACAGGAGAACGTGACGCCGGACCGCTTCTGGCTGCACGTGCGCCACTGCGCGTCGTGTCGCGCCGCGATGAGCGCCGCGCGCTGGGCGCGCGCGCTGGGGCTCGCGGGCACGCTGGTGCTGATCGCGTTGGCGGCGGTGACCTCGGGCGGCTGGCGGTATGCGCTGGCCGGAACGGGGGTGCTCGCCGCGATGCTCGTGGCCTCTGCCGACCTGCTGCTCTGTCGTCTCGCGGGCCGCCGTGCCAGCCTGTTCCAGGACCCTTGCCAGGACCTCGTGCGATGAAACCAGTCCGCTCTTTCTGGTCGCTGTTGCGCCGCTGCTGCACGTGGTTGCCTTGGCCGCGGCGAAGGGCGCGCAAGCCCGCTTCGAGCCATCCCGACATCTACCCGATGTTCTGACGGGCCCCGATGCCACCGCGCTGGAGGGATCTGGGCAGGCCGTTGCCCTACTGCGGCCACATCGACGAGCGGAAGCAGAAGCTCGGGCAGCGATGGTCGCAGACGGGCTTCGGGAGCGACCAGACCGGGCGCGTGACCTACAGCTACAACTCCCTGGGTTATCGTGGCGCCGAGTACAGACCCGACGCCCCGCTGCGGGTGTTCGCCTTCGGGGAGAGCAATGCGTTCGGGCTCGGCGTCGAACAGGATCGGTGTTGGCCCGCGCTGGTCGCGTCGCGGGTCGCTGCGGCGATCGGTCTGGGGGCGGGCGACGTCAACCTGGTGAACTTCGCGCAGCCCGGCGCGTCGAACGCGGAGATCGCCAGGGCCGTGGTGACGCAGGTGGGGGCCGTGAGGCCCGATCTGGCGCTCATCGGCGTTGCGCCCGTCAATCGGACCGAAGGGGCGGTCAATGGGCAGGTGTATCAGGTCGGCCCGTGGGCGCTGCAGGAGGCGACGCGGCGGCCGATCGAGGAGATGCCCGAGTGCGAGGTCAAGGGCCGCTACCTCCAAGCGCTCCAGCGCGCGGAGTGCTACCTGAGCTTCACCGACGTCGTGCAGGGAACCCTCGACATGCTGCGACATGTCCTGCTCGTGCAGAGCTACCTCGCGGCGCGCGGCGTTCCGGCCGGCGGCACGTGCCCGCGCTGGGTGCTGGAGGTGCCCGACGACCGCGGCCGCGGGCACCCGGCCATCGGGCCGCTGCTCGAACAGGTGTGCCCGGCCTTCCTCGGCGCGACGCCCGAGCAGCCCGACGATCGCTCGGCAGAGGGCTTTCACTACGGCTCGCGTCGGCACGCCGCGGTGGCCGACGAACTGTTCGGGCGCCTCGTGGCGCAGGGTCACGTGGACCGGCTGCAGGCGCTCGTGCGCGCGCGGCGCGCGGCGGCGGCCCGCGTCGAACCGCGAGGTGGCTGCGGCGTCGGCCACGCGGTGCGCAGCTTCTACGAGGCGATGCCGTTCAACCTGCGTGAGACGTCCTCCTCGTCTGCCGACTCGATCCGGACTCACGACCTGGCCAAGGCCTACCCCGATCTGCACGGCCTGCTCGCCACGGGAGCGGTGAAGGAGGTGTTCGAGATCGGGTGCGGCGCCGGCTGGTTGGCGAATACCCTCGCGCACCACTACGGGGTGCGGGTCACCGCGGTCGACTTCACTTCGGCGGCGCTGCAGCGCGCGCGCCAGGTCGCCGCGGAACTGGGCACGACCGACTCCGTGCGCTTCGTGGAGAGCGACCTGCACGCCTACGAATGGGACCGCGACCCCGAACTGGTCGTGAGCCTCGGCGTCCTGCACCACACCGCCGACGCCGCTGGGGCGTTCGCGCACATGGTGTCGCCGTTGCGGGCAGGCGGGCACGCCTACCTGGGCCTCTACCACGAGCCCGGGCGACGGGTGTTCCTGCAGCGCATGCGCGAGATCCTCGAGCGGGAGGGAGAGGCGGCAGCGCTGGAGGAGTTCCGCCGGCTCGACGGGGTCCGCGGCGCCGACGAGACCCTGCTGCGGTCGTGGTTTCGCGACCAGGTGATCCATCCGCACGAGACCCAGCACACCCTGCGGGAAGTCTGCGCGTGGCTCGACGCCGCGGGCATGGAGCTGTCGTCCACGAGCATCGACGCCTTCGGCGGATCCGCGGACCGCGAGGCGTTGTTCGCGCTCGAACAGGGCTACGCCGCGCGCTCGCACCGCGCCAACTGCGTCGAGGGGCGGTTCTTCCCGGGCTTCTTCACGGTATTGGCGCGACGTCCGAGGGCCTGACCGGGGCCCGGTCCGGGCATGCGGAATCCTGGGCGTGTCGCCAACAGTCGGGCGGTCGAGGCAGTATCTTGTCCGCCGATGATCAGCTCGCGGTTCCTGTGCTCCTTCCTGGTCACCGCGGTGGCGGGCTTCGCGGTTCCGGCAGTCGCTCAGGACGGGGAAGACGTCTACGAGCTGATGCTGCACGACGGTCAGCGCAAGCTGCAGCGCGGCCAATGGAGCTCGGCGCAGGCCGACTTCGAGGAGCTGCTGGCGGCGTTCGCCGAGGAGGCGCCCCCGGACCGGCCCAAGGCGTGGATCGTGCTCGAGGCCCGGCTGGGCATCGGCCAGATGGACCTGGGGCGCGGCGAATACGAGCAGGTCCGCGACGCGATCAAGGCGCTGCCCGCGGCCGACCAGAAGCACCCGCAGGCGGTGCTGTTGCTCGGCGAGTCGCAGCGGCGGCTCGGCGAGTACGACGCATCGCTGGCGACGTTGCGCGCGGGGCTCGCCGATCGCCCTGCCGACGCGCGGCTGCGCTACGAGGTGGGGGACGTGCTGTGGCGCGACGGAAAGCGCACCCAGGCGCGGCAGGCCTGGCAGCAGCTTGCCGACGACGATGGCCCCGGCGACGCGAAGGGCGGCCCCGCGGCGATGCCCACCTGGCGGGCCGCGGCGCTGTTCCGCCTCGGCGGGCGCGACAATCTCGAGCGGGCCAGCGCGCTGTGCGTGGACGCGATGGCCAAGGAGCCCGACGCGCCGATGGCGCGCATCGTCTACGGCCGGATCAAGTTCGCGGCCTACGGCGAGGCGGCCGGGTTCCCCTCGGGCGAGAAGGACCTCAAGAAGGTGCTCGACACCAACGGCGACGTGGAGGCGGCGTTGCTGGCGATGTACGAGCTGCGCAGCTCTAACATGCAGCTCGACGGCGGCAAGACCGAGGCGTTCCTCGACCGCGTGCTCGAGCGCAACCCCAACTGCGTCGACGCGATCGTCGAGCGCGCCGGCAACGTGCTCGACGACCGGCGCTTCCACGAGGCCGCGCGCATGTTCGACTCGGCGCTGGCGATCGACGGCAACGACAAGATCGCGCTCGCGCACCGCGCCGCGGCGGCGTTCCTGGTCGGCAAGAAGGACGAATACGCCGAGTTCCGCGCCCGCGCGATGGCCGGTGACCCGGGTTGGCCGGTGCCCGACCGCATCCTCGCGGATCACCTCGTCGCGCTGTACCGCTTCGCCGACGCACTGCCGTTCTACGAGAGCGCGCTGCAGGCGGACGGTGAGGACGTCGCCACCCTGCACGGCAAGGCCAAGGCGCTGATCTACACCGGGCGCGGCGCCGCGGCCAAGGAGTTGCTCGAGCGCGCGAAGGCGCTGCAGCCGGGCTACGTGCAGCCGTGGCGCAACAACCAGCTGGCGGTGCAGGAGCTGCTCGACACCGAGTACACGACCGTGAGCAACGAGCACTTCCGCCTGCAGCTGCAGAAGGACGACGTCGAGGTCCTGCAGACCTACCTGATGCCGGTGCTGCTCGAGGCCACCGAGGTGCTCGGCGCCAAGTACAGCTACCTGCCCGACGAGGCCGTGCAGGTCGAGACGCTGCACACCTGGGACGACTTCTCGGTGCGCACCATCGGCTTCCGCGGCTTCACCGCGCTCGGCGCGTGCTTCGGCAAGCTGATCACGCTGGTGTCGCCGCGCGACGGGGACCTGCGCAAGCAGGACTTCATGTGGGAAGCGACCGCGTGGCACGAATACACGCACGTGCTGACGCTGGGCCTGAGCCGTCACCGCGTGCCGCGCTGGCTCACCGAAGGGTTCTCGGTCTACGAGGAGAAGCAGCGCAGCGCGGCGTGGGAGCGCGGCATGGACCGCGAGCTGTTCGACGCGATGGCCAACCAGGACATCCCGCCGGTGCGCCTGCTCAACCGCCTGTTCCGCGGCCCGCGCATCCTGTTCGGCTACTACCAGGGCGGCCTGATCGTCGAGCTGATCGCCAAGAACTACGGCTTCGACAAGGCGATCGAGCTGCTCAAGGCCTACGGCGACGACCTCGACACCGAAGACGCCTTCCAGCGCGCCCTGGGTACCTCCTCGGCGGCATTCGACAAGGAACTGCTCGACTACGTGCGGCGCGAGAAGCTGCGCGGCATGCGGCTGGTGCCGCGTTACGACGCCGGCGCCTATCGCCGGCTGCTCGGCCGCGCGGCGCAGGACCAGAACAACCTGCAGGTGCGCGTCGATCTGGCGTGGGCCTGCCTGCAGCAGGACAACCCCGTCGACGCGGGGCGCTGGCTCGCCGAGGTGCTGCGCGCCGAGCCCGAGCACGGTCAGGCGATGCTGGTGCGCGCCGAGCTGTTCCGCCGCCGCAAGGAGCTGGACAGCGCGATCGAGTTCTGGAACAAGGGCTTCGCGGCCGGGGCCGACGACTTCGACTCGCGCATCGCCTGCGGCGACGCGCTGCTCGAGAAGGGGGACGCCGCGGGCGCCAAGGACATGTGGCAGCGCGCCAAGGCCTGCTGGCCGACCTGCACCGAGCAGGCGACCGCGCCCGAGCTGCGCCTCGCCAGGCTCTATCGCGACGAGGGTGAGCGCACCCAGGCGCAGATGGAGATGAAGGCCTACTGCCGCCGCACCGCGCGCGCGTTCACGCCGCGCTACACGCTGGCCGAGTTCGAACGCGAGTCGGACAACCGGCGCGGCGAGCTGCAGTACCTGATCGAGTGCAACCAGATCGACCCGTTCTTCCGCGAGCTGCACGTGCGCATGGGGGAGGCCTACGAGGCGCTCGGCAAGAAGGTCGAAGCGGCGCGCGAGTTCGAGGTGGCGGCGGCGGTGCTGCCGGCCCTCGACCGCAAGTACACGCGCGGCGGCGCCGAGGCGCCGTCGGCGGACGCCCCCGAGCAGCTCGAGGAGCGCGGCGGGCTGTGGCTGCGCGCCGCCCGGCTGCGCGCCGACCTCGGTGACATGGCGAAGGCGCGGCAGCTGGTCAACCGGGTGCTCGAGCAGGCCCGGGGCACGGACGCCGCCGGCTACGCGGCGACCTTGCAAGAGGAGTGGCGAGGGCGGTAGCCGTCAGCTACGGTGCCCGGTCCGACTGCGCCTGCGCAGCGGTCCGAACCAACCATGCTGCCCGTGCTCGAAGAGTGCTGGAACCGAGTGCAGGACACCTTGCGTGCCCGCGCCGGCGACGCGGTGTACAAAGCCTGGCTCGCCGAGCTGCGGCCGGTGCTGATGGAGCGCGGCACCGTGCACCTCGAGGCCGCCAGCCGGCTGGCCGCCGACCGCGTGCGCACCCTCTACCGCCCGCTGCTGCAGGAGGTGCTCTCGGCCGACTTCGGCATCCAGCTGCTGGTCGAGGTGCAGAGCCGCGACGACGACCGCATCGAGGCGCTCGAGGTGTCGCCGATGCACCCGGTGGTGGACGACGGCAACCGCACTGCGCATCTGGTGCTCAAGAGCCTGGGCGACCAGCGTTCGTTGCCGTCCAACCGGTTCTTCTTCCACGGCCCCGCCGGCGTCGGCAAGACGTTCCTGCTGCGCTGGTGGCGCCAGACCGTGCGCGGCAAGCCGATGTGGTTCACGGCGCCCGACCTGTTCAAGGCGTTCCAGGCGGCGCACCAGGAGAAGCGCGTCGACGGGCTCTACGAGGAGCTGGTGCAGGAGCGCCCGCTGGTGCTCGACGAGGTGCACCGCATCGCCGGCAAGCACAAGTACCAGCAGTTCCTGCTGCGGGTGCTGCGCGGGCGCGAGGGCCTGGTGAGCGCGACGCTGCTGGCGGCGCGCTGGCACCCGCACGAGATCCGCGACCTCGACGTCTCGCTCGCCACGCTGTTCCTCGCAGGGTTCGTCACCAGCATCGACGCGCCCGGCGCGGCGGGGCGGTTGCGCTACCTGCGCGCCCTCGAAGGGGCGCCGTCGCGCAACGGCCGCGCGCAGGTGATCGAGACCCTGGCGCAGGACTGCCGCGGTTCGTTCCCGGAGCTGCGTGTGGCCTGGGCGAAGTCGCGCCAGGGCACCGCGCCGCCGAAGTACCTCGAGCTCATCGATCCGGGCCGGGTGTTCGCGCGCGTGCGGGACCGGGTCGCGGAGCGCTTCGCGGTCGAGAAGGACGCGCTGGTCGGCAAGGGCCAGGGCCGCCGCCTCAGCAAGGCGCGCAAGGTCCTGGCGATGTTGTGCCTGCAGGAGGGCCTCAGCGGCGGTGAGGTCGGTCGCTTCCTGAGCGGGCGGACGCGCGCGGCGGTCAGCTACATGGTGCGCTCCCTGCAGGACGAATTGGCCGGGTCGGCCGAGCTGCGGCGCGAGGTCGAGGGGCTGCTGTGAGCTGCTACATCGCCCTCGACGGCCCCGACGGCTGCGGCAAGAGCTCGCAGAGCCAGGCGCTGTGCGAGTGGCTGCGCGGCGCCGGCCACGACGTGCTGCACGTGCGCGAGCCGGGGTCGACGCCCGCGGGCGAGGCGCTGCGCAACCTGCTCCTGTCGCCCGCCACCGGGGCCCTGCAGACCGTCACCGAGGTCCTGCTGTTCTCGGCCGCGCGGGCCGAACTCGTGCACGAGGTGATCGGACCTGCGCTGGCCGCCGGTCGGATCGTCGTGGCCGAACGCTGCTACCTGTCGACGCTCGTCTACCAGGTGCTGGCGATGGAGTCGCCGTTCGACGCCCAATCGTTCTTCGACCTGACGCGCAAGGTACACGGCGCCTGCCTGCCCGACGCGATCTACCTGCTCGACGTGCCGCCGTCCGTGGCCGCGGCGCGCCGCCGGTCGCGCCGCGCCGACCGCATCGAGGCGCGCGGCGCCGACTACGAAGCGAAGGTGCGCGCGGGCTTCCGGCGCGCGACGCAGCTCGAGGTGCGCGCCGTGACGATCGACGCGGCGTGGCCGTTCGCGAGCGTGCAGGCGTCGCTGCGAGCGCGCGTCGCGCGGCTGCTCGAACCGACCGCGGCGCGGAGGCGCGCGTGAGCGGCTGGCAGCGCGAAGGGCGCAGCAAGGCCGCTGCGCCCACCGCGTCGCCCGCGAGCGCCGCGGCGCGTCTGTCGCGCCCGCTCGGACAGGGCGCGCAGCTCGCGCACGAGGTGCGCCTCGCGCGCCGGCTGCAGCTGCCGCACGCGGTGGTCGTCGAGGGCCTGCGCGGCGGCGGCAAGTCGACGGTGCTCAAGTGGCTCACCGCGGCCTTGCTGTGCCCGTCGGAGCTCGATCCGGACGAGCCCTGCGGCGGCTGCCGCACCTGCTCGCGCGTCGCCAGCGACCTGCACCCGGACGTGCACCTGGTGCACAGGGCCCAGGACGAGCACGACCACAAGGAGAACAAGCTCAGCTTCTACGTGATCAAGGTCGACCAGATCCGCGCCGCGCAGGAGGTGCTGGCGCGGCACGCGGTCGAGGGGCGCGCGCGCGTGCTGTGCATCGCCGACGCCGACACGATGGAGGAGGAGGCACAGAACGCCCTGCTCAAGACGCTCGAGGAGCCCGGGGAGGCGACCTTCCTGCTGCTCGAAGCCACGCGCCCCGAGCAGCTGCTGCAGACGGTGCGGTCGCGCGTGCGTCGGATCCGGGTCCTGCCGCTGCCGCCAGAGACCCTGCAGGAAGAAATCTCGCGCCGGGTTCCGGGGGCCGGGCAACACCTCGACGCGGCGCTGGCCGTGGCCCGCGGCAGCCTCGGGCTCGGTCTGCTGGCGACCACCGAACAGGTGGTACAGCTCCACGATCTAGTTCGCGAGATGCTCGTCGATCCCAAGCAGTTGCGGCCGGTCGCCATGGCCCGGGCAGCGCTCGAGGGCGCCCGCGAGCGGCGGCTGGAGATCGACGCGGCGCGGACCTTCCTGTGGCTGCTGCGCGCCGAACTGCAGCGCGAGATCGATGCCCTTGCGCAGGTCGAAGCGACTCCGTACGGTTCGGCGTCCGCAGAACCATGGACCACGTGGTTGGAACAAACCCTGGCAGCCGAACGCGATCTGCAGCTGCAGATCCCGCCCGAGCAGGTGCTCACGGCGTGCCTCGTCTCGTTCCGTCACGGGGTCTGAGGGCCGAGGGGACGCGCGCGGTCTCGCGCGTCGCCATGGACCCGGGTTGTGCGGTGTGGGGGATGGCGCAGTCGAGTGGTCGCTCGGCCGTGCTCAAGGGCGGTTCCGATCCGGTCGATAACGGCACTGACGTGCCCGTTCGCCTGTCGAGGAACCGTTTGCATGGCTGCACCTGAACAGGACCTGCTCGAAGAGAAGATCCAGGGCGTGCGCCGGCGTGATCGTCGGTTCTCGCGCCACGCCTACTACTTCGTGCTCGACGCCCTCGACTACACGATGGCGCACCTCGGCAAGGACCAGCTGACGGGCGAGGACCGCCACGTCGGCGGCCGCGAGCTGTTGATCGGCATCAAGGAGCACGCCGCCGAACAGTTCGGCCCGATGGCCGACGTCGTGTTCGAGCGCTGGGGCGTGCGCGGCCCGACCGACTTCGGTGAGATCGTCTTCAACCTGATCGAAGCCGAGCTGCTGAGCCGCCGGCCGTCGGACTCGCGCCTGGACTTCGTCGACCACGGCGACTTCCGCGACGTGTTCGAACAGAAGCACCGCGAGGTGCTCGAGCGCATCGCCGACTGCTGAGCCCCCGGGGCTGCAGTTGCCGAATCGTTGCGCGATCGCGCGTGCATCGCGCCGCGCCCCGCCGACCATGGTCGCATGCCCATCCTCCGCGTGCTCGCGTCGGCGCTGTTCGCGCTGACTCTGTCGGCTCAGGAACCCCAAGGCTGGCAGCTGCCGCCCGACGCGATCACCAAGGCGGTCACGGCGCCGCCGCCGCCGAGTGTGTCGCTGTCGCCTGGTCGCAACTGGCTGGTGCTGACCACGAGCGAGCCGTTCGCGGGCATCGACGTCGTCGCGCGGCCGCACCTCAAGCTCGCCGGCCTGCGCATCGACCCGGACACCTACGGCCCGCAGCTGGGCACCAAGGTGCTCGGCATCGAGCTGCGCTCGCCGAAGGATGGCTCGCGCCATGCGGTGCGCCTCGCCCCGGGGCACTGGTCCGGCCCGTACTGGACCGTCGACGACCGCGCGTTCGCGCTGACCCATACGACCGACGCGGGCATCGAGCTGTGGGTCGCCGATCCGGCGACGTCGCCGCCGGAGCGGGTCGACGGCGTGTTGCTCAACGCGATGCTGGGCGCGCCGCTGCAGTGGTTGCCCGATCAGCAGCGGCTGCTCGTGAAGCTCCGTTTGGGCGAGCCGCCGCCGGCGCGGCCGCGGGCGCCCGCCGGGCCGCGCATCGAGGCCGCCGAGCGCGGCGTCAAGAAGCCCGTGCGCACCTTCCAGGACCTGCTGCAGGACAGCCACGACGAGGACCTGTTCGCGCACTACGCGACCAGCCAGCTCGCGATCGTCGATGCGCGCGAAGGCACGGTCCACCCGGTCGGGCGGCCGTCGATGGTGGACCGCGTCGCGCCGTCACCGGACGGCACGCTGCTGCTCGTCGACCGCATCGAGCGGCCGTTCTCGTTCCGTCACACCTACCGCAGTTTTCCGTCGAGCACGTGGGTGGTGGGCATGCACGGTCGGGATCTCCAGGGAATCGCCGCGAACGGCCTGCTCGACAGCGTGCCGATCGGCGGGGTGCCGACCGGGCGCCGCTCCATCGACTGGGTGCCGACCGCCGCGCACACGCTGCGCTGGACCGAGGCGCTCGACGGCGGCGATCCGCGCGTCGATGCGCCGCAGCGCGACGCCGTCTACCTCGGCGAGCCCGGCGGCGAGCCGCGGCTGTGGTTCCGCACCGAGCACCGCGCCGGCGGCGTGAGCTTCGCCGCGGACGGCAAGGTGGCCTTGGCCAGCGAGTTCGACCGGCGCACGCGGCGCGCGCGCACGTGGGTGTTCGACGCGACGGATCCCTCGGTGGCGGGGCGGCTGCTCGAGGAGCGCTCGACCCAGGACGTCTACGGCGACCCGGGTCGGCCCGTGTTCGACCGCCTGCCCAACGGCGAGGCGGTGCTGCTGCTGCGCGACGGCTGGTTCTACAGCAGCGGCAGCGGCGCGACCCCGGCCGGTGACCGGCCGTTCCTCGATCGCCGTCGCCTCGCCGACAACGGCAGCGAGCGGTTGTTCCTCGCCGCCGAGGGCCGCTACGAGCAGTTCGTGGCCTTCCTCGACGACGAGCAGCGCGTCGCGCTGGTGCGAAGCGAGACGCCGACCGAGGAGCCGTCGATGGTCGCCGTCACGCTCGCGACCGGCGAGCGCCGCACGATCCTGCAGCTCGACGACCCTGCGGCGGCGTGGACGCGCGACCTCGACAAGCGCCTGATCAAGTACGAACGCGCCGACGGCGTGCCGCTGTCGGGCACCCTGTACCTGCCGCCCGGGCACAAGGAGGGGCAGAAGCACCCGACGCTGATCTGGGCCTATCCGCTCGAATACACCTCGGCCAGCGACGCCGGTCAGGTGCGCGCCTCGCCGACGCGCGCCGTGCGCCCGCGCGGCCCCTCGCACCTCTACCTGCTGCTGCACGGCTACGCGGTGTTCGACGACGCGGCGATGCCGATCGTCGGCCCGCAGCGCACCGCCAACGACACCTTCGTGCTGCAGGTGCAGCAGAACGCCGCCGCCGCCGTCGCCGCGCTGACCGCGACCGGCGTCGTCGACGCGCGCCACATCGCCGTCGCCGGGCACAGCTACGGCGCGTTCATGACCGCCAACCTGCTCGCGCACACCGACCTGTTCGCGGCCGGCATCGCGCGCTCGGGCGCCTACAACCGCTCGCTGACGCCGTTCGGCTTCCAGAACGAGGAGCGCACCTATTGGGAGGCGCGCGACGTCTACCTGCAGATGTCGCCGTTCACGTTCGCCGACAAGATCAAGACGCCGCTGCTGCTGATCCACGGCGAGGACGACAACAACTCGGGCACGTTCCCGATCCAGAGCCAGCGCCTGTTCGTGGCGATCTCCGGTCACGGCGGCGAGGTGCGGCTGTGCATGCTGCCGCACGAGAGCCACGGCTACCGCGCGCGCGAGTCGGTGCTGCACACGCTGCACGAGATGTGCAGCTGGCTCGATCGTTTCTGCAAGCAGTGAGGCGCGGCGCCGCGCGGGCGGTCTCGCGCCGGCGCGATCCGCGACGGCTCAGACCTTGGTCAGCTCGAAGCCGCGCCGATACTCCTTGCTCACGAACGCCTGCGCGGCCGCCGAGTTGGTGACCCGCAGGTTCTGGCTGTCCCACTGCAGCTTCTCGCCCGAGCGCAGCGCGAGGTTGCCGAGCAGCATCGACTCGGTGAACGGCGCCGCGTACTCGAAGTTGGCCATCGGCTGCGTGCCGGACAGGATGCCCTGCAGCCACTCGTCGTGGATGCCCGGCGAGCGCGGCAGCGTCTGGGCGGGGTAGTCGACCTGCGCGATCGCGCCGCCTTGGTAGATGTCGAACTTCTCGCCGTAGTCGGTCGGCGAGTAGAGCACGCCCTTGGTGCCGACGAGCAGGAAGCCGCCGCTGCGCAGCTTGACGCCGGGCAGCAGCTCGGCGGGCGGCAGGTTGCCGCCGTCGTACCACGTGAGAGCCACCGGGCCGCGCTTGCCGCGCGCGGGGAACTGCATGCGGATGACGGACTTCTTGGGCGCGGTCTCGTCGTGGTGGTCGCTGGCGACCGCCTCGATGGTGGTCGGCGCGTCGAGCTCGAGCGCGTAGAACGGCATGTTGACGACGTGGCAGGCCATGTCGCCGAGCGCGCCGGTGCCGAAGTCCCACCAGCCGCGCCAGTGGAACGGCGCGTAGCCCTTGAAGTCACCGTCCTTGCGGCCGGCGGCGAACGGCCGCCACGGCGCCGCGCCGAGCCACAGGTCCCACCGGAACGAGGCCGGGATCGCGTCGATGTGCGCGGGGCGGTCGATGCCCTGCGGCCAGATCGGCCGGTCGGTCCAGACGTGCACCTCGGTGACGTCGCCGATCAGACCGGCGCGCACGCATTCGGTCGCGGTGCGGAAGCCGTCGAGGCAGGTGCCCTGGTTGCCCATCGAGGTGATCACCCGGCTCTTGCGCGCCGCGTCGCGCAGCAGCCGCGCCTCCTGCACGGTGTGCGTCAGCGGCTTCTGTACGAACACGTTGATGCCGAGCGCCATCGCGGCGAGTGCGGGCCCGGCGTGGCTGTGGTCGGGCGTGCTGACCACCAGGCCGTCGAGCTTCTCGCGGTCGAGCAGCTCCCGCCAGTCCTCGTAGTAGGTCGCCTTGGGCTGCTCGTTGCGGGCGTTGCCCGCCTTGCCCTCGTCGACGTCGCAGAGCGCGACGATGTCCTGGGTCTTGGCGCAGGCCTGCATGTCGGACAGGCCCTTGCCGCCGCAGCCGACCACGCCGATGCGCAGGCGGTCGTTGGGCGATCGTGCCCGCCGCGAGGCGTTGGCGGCGGCGTTGGTGCAGGCCGAGCCCAGCGACAGGGCGCTCGCGGCGGCGGCCGAGTGGATCAGGAAGTCACGGCGGGACGAGGAGACCATGGCGCGCGAATGTAGCGCCGAGGCGGGGGCGACTCACCCGTCGGATCGCGGTCCGCGACGAGTTCGTCGCGTCACTTGTCGAGGCCGTGCGCGATCTTCGGCCAGCGTTCGCCGTAGACGAACGTCGGTGACTGCTCGTAGTCGTGGCACTGCAGGCAGAGCTCCGAGCCCTGGACGCCGCCGTGCAGGCCGAGGCGCTTCTTGCCGCCGCTCATCGCGTGCTCGCTCGCCGGGCCGTGGCAGCGTTCGCAGCCGACGGCGGCGAGCTGCGGGGTCTCCTCGAACGACACGAAGCCGGTCTGCTCGCGGTAGCCGACCACGTGGCAACCGACGCAGTCGGGGTAGGCGGTCACGGGCCAGCCGTATCGCTTGGGGTCGGCCTCGGCCTTCTGCAGGGTCTCCCATGCGTGCGAGTGCTTGCTGATCTGCCATGCCGCGAAGGCCGTGATGTGGCAGGTCTTGCAGGTCTCGCTGCCGACGTAGCCGGCGCCGTTCGGGGTCGGCAGCTGCCGCGCCATCTTCTGCAGCAGGCCGTCTTCCTTGACCTGGTTGCGGTGCGCGAGCAGCACCTGCTTGACGTCGGGGTCACCGCCGCCGCCCGGCACGGTCAGGCTGCCGGCGAGCGGCACCAGCTCGAGCGCGGCGCGCGGCCCCTTGGGCAGGCGGTAGAGCGTGCACTCCTGCAGGATGCGCCCGCGCGTGCCCGGGTAGACGATCGGCACGCCGGCGACCATCTCGGGTCGCGAGGTGGGTTCGATGTAGCTCGCGTCGCAGCAGACGACGAGGTGCGGCGCGGGCTGCAGCGTCGGCACCAGCTCGCGCGCGCGCACGTCGGTGCCCTGCAGGATCAGGATGCGCCAGGCGTCGTCGTCGGCGCCCTGCATCGCGCGCTCGTAGCCGGCGAGCGGGGTGAGCAGGTGGATCCTGCTGTCCTCGCCGCGGTACTGCTCGGGCAGCGCCAGCGTCAGCGACGCGATGCGGACGGCGCGGCCGCGCACCTGCTTCTCGACGAACGGCTTGCCGGGCCAGTCGGGGCTGTCGCAGGCGAGGTCCGAAGCGACGAACGGGGCGCCCGCGGTGTAGCCGACCCATTGCTCGTAGGGCAGCTCGAGGTCCTTCTCGCCGATGCCCATCGCATCGTACGGGTGCTGCATGTTCGCCAGGATGGTGACGGCGGTGAACAGCTTCTCGAGGTCGAGCGGCGAGTTGCCCTCGACGAGGTCGCCGCCTTCGAGCAGCACGTCGTGGTAGCGCCGTTCGCCGATGTACTGCATGCGGCGCGCAAGGCCGCCGAGCTGGCCGCTGGCGCAGCCGCACGGTTCGAGCCGGCCCGACATCGTTCCGGACAGCAGCAGCTTGAGCTGGTCGCGCTCGGGCACGACCGTCGGGTTGGGTTCTTGTTCCTGCTCTTGGCCCTGTTCCTTCCCGGCCGGGGTGGGCTTGGGGTGCTGGGCCGCTGCCAGGCTGGCACCGGCGCTGGGCGCGGCCTCTCCGGGTTGGCCGCACTGCGCGAGCGTGCACAGGCAGGTGGCGAGACCGAACAGCAGGCCGGCGAGAGGCAGGGGGCGGATGCGCGTCATGGGCGGTGGAAGGCGACGAGTTCGATCGAGAGGGTCGGGCCGTCGGCGGCGCCGGGCTTGCCCAACACGATCCGACCGCGGAAGTCGGCAGGATGACCGCCGAGGGACCGCACGAACAACCGTTGTTGGCGCGAACTCCCGGGAACCGTCACCAGCGTTGCCGCGAACCACGCGCTGCCGTCGCGGCCGGCGTCGTCGACGAGCTGCCGTACCTCGAACTGTGGCGGCCGGGATTCGTCGTGATCGACGACCAGCAGGAACTGCGTGGCGGCCTCGGCCTCGGTCTGGGCGCGGCCCAGGTCGGCGCGGAACGACAGCTTCGGCAGCGGCGCGGCCTCGAGGTCGGGCACGACCTTCCACTTGACGCCGAGGTTGACCGAGTAGCCGCCGGGCAGGTTCGTGGCGATCTGCAGCACCGCGGCCTGGTTGCCGAGCTGGCCCGGTCGGCAGCGCGCCCGCAGCACGAAGTCGTCCTGTTCGGGTTCGAGCGTCGCGGTGATGTCCGGCGAGGTGCAGGTCACGGCGCCGAACTCGATGTCAGGGTGGTTCTCGTCGCCGCGCAGCGTGGTGGTGATCGTCGGCGTCGCGCTCTGCGGCACGCGGCCGAAGTCGAGTTCGGCGAACGGCCGCAGCACCACGGGCGCGTCGATCGCGAACTGCACCAGGAACGGCCAGGTGACGCGCTGGCTGCCGTCGCGGTCGCCGACGGGCTGCAGCAGCAGGTAGCCGCGGGACGCGGCCGACTTCAGGTCGACGGCGTCCTTGGTCTTGGTGTCGAGGAACAGCCGCACCAGCAGCGTGTCGCCGGGCTCGGGCGCGTTGGTCGGATCGGGCCGGCCGTCGACGACGCGTTCGTAACCCTCGGGGTTGCGGATCAACACCTGGGTGCGCCCGCAGGAGCAGTCGATGTGGGCGCGCAGCGGCACGTAGCGCCGGCCCGGGGCGGCGATGCTCGCGAGGTCGAAGACGTAGTCGTACTGGCGGGCCTCGCCGTGCGGGATGGTGCCGAAGTCGTGGCTGAGCGCCTGGGGTTGGGGCACCTGGCTGGACGCCGCCGATGGCGTGCCCGCGCCCGCGGTCGCGCCGGTAGGCGTGTCGCCGCAGGCAGACAGGCTGAGGGCGAGCAGGAAGCAGGTGGGGCCGCGCATGCCGGGGCCATAGTAAGGCGCGGGGGGCGCGCAACGGCAAGGCGCATCGTCGGGTCGGTGCGGGCCGCGGACGGGCGGCCTGGAAAGACTCGCGGCCGCACCCTACGCCGGGTGCGGCCGCGGTTGGTTGCCGGGTGTCCACCAGACAGGGAGCAAGCCAGGTGCCAAGCCCACGGTCGAATCGTGATCGTGTCTGGCGCCCATGCCATCGGCGGCGGTCGCGGCGGCAGCGCGCCGCGTGGCCTCCGGCACCCGCGCAAGCTTGCAGCCGCACCATGGCAGGCGTGCCATGGTGGGGGCGCGCGCGGCCTCAGCCGTCGAGCTCGTAGCGCTTGAGCTTGCGGTGCAAAGTCGTGTAGTCGATGCCCAGCGCGCGCGCGGCCGCGGCCTTGTTGCCGTCGCAGTCGCGCAGGGTGCGACCGAGGATCTCGGCCTCGAGCGCGGCAGTGGCGCCGCGCACGCGTTCGGCGAGCGTGCCCGTGCCCGGGTCGAAGCCGCTCGGCGTGGCCGAGGCGTGGTCGGGCGGAGTGCCTTCCGCGGGCGCGAGGTCGCGGGCGTCGAGCTCGTGGCTGCCGGTCAGCACCACGGCACGGCGCACCACGTTGCGCAGCTCGCGCAGGTTGCCGGGCCAGGACATCCCCTGCAGCGCCTGTTCGGCGGCCGGCGTGAAGCCCGTGACGTTGCGGCCCATCTCGCGGTTGGCCTCCGCCAGGAACAGGCGCGCGAAGTGCACGACGTCCTCGGGCCGCGAGCGCAGCGGCGGCAGGGGCAGCACGAACTCGGCGACGCGGTGGTAGAGGTCGATGCGGAAGCGGCCCTCGCGCACGTCGTGGTCGAGTTCGGCGTTGGTGGCGGCGAGCAGACGCGCGTGGAACGGCACCGGCTCGCTGCCGCCGACCGGCACCACGACGCGTTCCTGCAGCGCGCGCAACAGCTTGGCCTGCAGGTTGAGCGGCAGGTTGCCGAGCTCGTCGAGGAACAGGGTGCCGCCGTCTGCCATCGGGAACAGCCCGGTGCGGGCGCGGTCGGCGCCCGTGAACGCGCCCTTGCAGTGACCGAACAGCTGGCTCTCGAGCAGGTGCTCGGGCAGCGCGCCGCAGTCGACGGCGACGAACGGGCCGCCCGCCAGCGGCGACAGCGCGTGGATCGCGCGCGCGACGACTTCCTTGCCGGTGCCAGACTCGCCGCGCAGCAACACCGACAGCGAGGTCTGCGCCGCGACCAGATCGATCGTGCGCCGCAGCTCCTGCGCCTGCAGGCTCGGCCCGAAGTCCAGCTGCGCCGACGGCAGCGCCGAGCGCAGCGAGCTGACCTCGCGGCGCAGCGCGTGCTGTTCTGCGGCGCGGCGCACCGTCAGCAGCAGCCGCTGCGGATCGAACGGCTTGGCCTGGTAGTCGAACGCGCCTTCCTTGATCGCGTCGACCGCCGTGGCCAGGTCCTCGACGGCGCTGAGCAGTACGACCGGCAGATCGGGATCCAGGCGCTTGACCTTCTGCAGCAGCTCGAGGCCCTGCATGCGCGCCATGCGCATGTCGCTGAGCACCACGTCGGGTTGGGCCGCGCCGAGCTGCGCCAGGGCGGTCTCGCCGTCGTCGGCTTCGGCGACGACGAAGCCCTCGTCCTCGAACAGACCGCGCAGCACCCAACGCATGTCGGGTTCGTCGTCGACGATCAGCAGGTGGGGCTGGCCCATGCCGGCTCCTCCTGGTTCGGGGCGCCGCTGGCGCGGTCGGCCGTGGGCAGCAGCAGCACGGCGCGGGCGCCGCCGCGGTGGCGCGGGTAGACGCGCAGCCGCGCGCCGATCTCGCCGGCGATGCGGCGACAGCTCGACAGGCCGAGCCCCGTGCCCTCCGGCTTGGTCGTGAAGAACGGCGTGAACAGCCGCGCGCGCCAGTCGGCCGGCAGGCCGCAGCCCCGGTCCTCGACCACGCAGGCGATCGCGTCGCCATCGCGGTTGCGCACGCGCACCGCGCGCAGCTTCACGCGGTGCTGCGGCGCCGAGGCCTGGCAGGCGTTGAGCACGAGGTTGAGCAGGGCTTGGGCGAGCAGCACGCGATCGACGACGACCGTGTCGTTGCCGCGCGACGGCAGCACGTCGACGTGCACCCTGCGGCGCCTGGCCTCGACGTGCACGAGCCCGTGCAGTTCGCGCAGCAGCTCCCCGACGGCGAATCGCTGCGGCTCGTTGGCGCGCGGCCGGCCCAGGTCGATCAGCGAGGCGATGGTGCGGTCGGCCTTGTCGATGTTGCGCCGGATCACCGCGGTGTGTTCGGCGATGTCGGCCTGGGTGCGCTGCTTGCGACACAGCGACTCGGCGGTGCCCTTGACGATCGTCAGCGGGTTGCGCAGATCGTGGGCGATGCTGGCGGCGAGTTCGCCCAGGATTCCCCGGCGGTCCGCGTCGACGAGGCGCTGCTCGAGCTGCGAGCGTTCGGTCGCTGCCAGCTGCAGCTCGCCGCGTTGCCGTTCGTAGTCGGAGCCGAGCACCTGGTGGCTGTGCAGGACCTGCGGGATCCACAACATCAGGCCGTACGAGATCAGCGTCGTGCCGAGCAGGAACATCGCGCCGCTCTCGCAGGCCTGGCGCAGGTAGGCGAACGCGGCGTGCGCGGGTTCGAGGTCGGCGAAGTGCACCACCGCGACGGCGGTGAACGACAACCACAGCACCAGGAAGCCCGTGCGCACCAGCCGCATCGCCTGACCGTCGAGCTGGCGATGTGCGCGTCCCGTGCGCCAGAAGAACCAGAACAGCAGCGCGAAGTAGCACGGCCGCACGATCACGGCCCAGGCGACGTTGCCCCACGGCCAGGCGAGCAGCACCGTGAACACCGTCAGCAGCGCGCAGCTGGTGCGCGCGCCGGGCAGGGCCGCGGGCGCCTGGCGTCTGGGGTCGGTGGGCGTCGGGTCCACGCCCTGGTATCGGCTGCTGCGCGGCCGCAGCTTCGCCAGAACCATCGGTAGATCCCATCGCTCCCGGTCTGTCCCCGAGGCCTGAACGTCGGTGCGACCCCGCCTATCGCCGTTGAGCCGCGGCCGCTGCGGCCGTCGGCCGCCAACCCAGGCGGCCGCCTAGCGCTGGTCCGCTCGTTTCCTCAGTAACCGGCGGCGGTCGCCCCGGCGGTGCGGGTGATGCCGCGGCGCAGGTCGCGCGCCAGGTCGGCGACGACCGGTTCGAGCAGCGGGCCGGGGCACTCGGTCGCCTTGAAGTCGTTGTGCACGTGCAGGCCCTCGGGGCCGAAGTGGTAGCGCTGCATCATCGTCGTGACGAGCTCGCGCATCGCCGCGACCTGCTGCGGTGTCGGCCCCTGTCCGGCGCTGCCGCGCACGAAGTTGCCGAGCAGGCAGACGCCGATGTTCTGCACGTTGTTGGCGCCGCTGGCGTGGGCGCCTTGGTACTTGAGCTCGCGGCCTTCCCAGACGCGCCCGGCGGGGTCGATCAGGAAGTGGTAGCCGATGTCGCCGTAGTCGCGGTTCTGCATGTGATCGCGTTGGATCACCTGCAGTTGGGCGATGCTCGTCGCCACCCGGGTGTCGCGGAAGTAGAGCGCCGAGTGGTGGATCGTGATCCGCCGCGGCGTGCCCAGCGGCTCGAGGTTGCTGCGGCGCGGCGCCATCGGGCGCCAGCGCGCGCGGCTCTGGATCTGCAGCGTGGAGGCGACGGGACCGGCGGGCTGCGGCTCGGCCACCGGATGCACGTCGAGGCGCCGCTGCAGTTCGACGTCCAGGGCGAGATGGCGCGCGACGTCGCGGTCGTATTCGCCGCGCTCGGGGTGGCCCAGCATCGCGTAGGCCTCGGCGCGGGCGAAGCGCGCGAACGCCTCCTCGTTGGCCGAGGGCGCCGCCGGGCCGTAGAGCACCTGCGCGGCCGCATCGAGGGCGGCGTCGGGGCGCCGGCACTCGAGCAGCAGGAACGCGCGCCGCAGCAGGGCGGCCGAGCTGCTCGCGTGCTCGAGGTCCTCGAGTTCGTAGTCGGCGGTCGGCTTGCCCGGCGCGAGCAGGCAACTGGCGCTCACCGTCAGGTTGCTGCCGCCCGGTTGGCTGCCTTGCGCCCCGGGTTGAGGCGAGCGCATCACGTTGGGGTTGACGCAGCCGGGGAACAGCAGCGACACACCTGCCAGCGCGAGCGCTGCGCCAGGCAGTCGCCTGCTCGAGAGTGTCGTCAAGAGCTGACGCACCAGGACCGTACGCCGACCCACCGCCGCGCCGCCGCGCGAGTTGTATCCAGCCACGAGAGCCTCCCGCGAAGCCTGGTGCCGCCGACCCGGCAACACTCGCTTCACCGCAGGTCGCGGAGCATAGCGCGCGGGCGCCGCCGATGCCAAGGGCGAGATCGGGGTGGTTCCCGGGACGGGACCGGGTGCCCGAAGCAATCCCGGCTTGAGCGTTCATGCCTGGGCGGCGGGTGGCCGATAGGCGAGACGGAAACCGGGAGTCCCGATGCGCGCACAGGTCACGATGAAACTGTCTGGTCCGATGGACCACTTGCGACTGGTCTGGCAGACCGGCGAGACCTTGCTCGAGTCCGTCGTCTTCGACGAGGACCCCGAAGGCACTCGCTACAACGTGCTGCTGGCGCTGCAGGAGATGGTCACCAACGTGCTGCGGCACGCCTATCAGCGCGACGAGAGCAAACCGGTCGAGGTCACCTTCGAACTCGCCAACGACTCGCTCGAGATCTGCCTGCGGGACCAGGGGCCGGCGTTCAACCCGCTGTCGTTCGACACCGAGGAGCAGGCCGAGAACGAGGACATGCCGACGGCCTGCGGCGGTTTTGGCATCCACATCGCCCGCGTGGTCATGGACGAGGTCTCCTACGCGCGCGACGCCGGTTGCAACGTCTTGCGGATGCGCAAGTTCGCACGCGTCAAGGTCAACATCTAAGCCGTGTCGCTCACGCCCGCATCGACCGAGCTGCTCGCGGCGATGCCCAGGATCCTGCCGGACCTGGCGCTCGAATTCCGCACCGCCTCGGGAGAGTGCACTCGCTTCGGCGAGGCTGCACCGGGGGCGACGTCGTTGCGCCGCGACCTGCCGATGGGTGAGCTCGTGGCGAGCTTCGGCGAGAACGGCGCCGCGGTGCTGCCCCTGATCGAGGCCCTGCTGGCCTCGGTCGCCGATCGCGAACACCTCGAGAGCGACATGGAGAGCATGAGCATCAGCTCGCTCCGCCTGCTCGAACAGGTGTCGATGCTCGGCGAGACCCTGCCGAAGCTGTCCGCCGGCGTCGACGAGATCGAGATCGCGGCGATGGGCGTGCAGGCGTGCCTGCGCGCCGCGGGCGCGCGCCGCGCGGTGTTCTACGGCTTCGTCGCCAGCAAGGGCACCTGCGAGGTGGTGGTCACGGCCACCCACGACTCCGTGCCGCAGGCCGAACGCGACGACCCGGCGCTGGCGCTCGACGCCGTCGTCAGCGCCGAAGAGGGCTTCCTCGCCGAGGTGTTGGCCGTCACCGAGGGCGTGGTGATCCGCAGCGTGCCCGGCGGCAAGCGCCTGGGTGAGCCCGGTCGACCCGAGCACCTCGCCCAGCGCCAGGTGCTCGGCGTGCCGGTGACCTACGGCTCCGGCGACCGCCTGGTGGTGCTCGGTGCGCTGATCCTGACCGACAAGTTCGACCGCGGCTACGGCGAGAACCCGCTGCTCGGCAACGAGGAAGGCCAGGTCGCCGAGTCGTTCGCGGCGATGCTCGGTTCGGTGCTCGGTGCGCGCAAGACCGCGGAGCTCGGCAAGGAGCTCAGCATGGCGCAGGCGATCCAGCGCCAGATCCTGCCCGCGCGCCCGGCGATGGTCTCGGGCTTCGACATCGCCGCCGACTACCAGGCGTGCGGCGCAGTCGGTGGCGACTACTTCGACTACGTGCAGATGGCCGACGGCCGGACCATGGTGGTGGTCGCCGACGTCTCGGGCCACAACCTCGCCTCGGGCATGATGATGGTCAGCGCGCGCGCGACGCTGCGCACGCTCGCCTCGGTGCGCAGCTGCCCGGTGCAGGTGTTCGACGATCTGGCCGCGACGATGTTCGAGGACCTGACGCGCACCGAGCGCTTCCTGACCGCCGCGGCGGTGACGCTGCAGGACGACGAGGGCTCGTTCGAGTACGTCAGCGCCGGCCACAACGACCTGATGGTCTACCGCGCCGAGACCGACCGCGTCGAACGCATCGAGTCCGAGAGCACGATCCTGGGCTTCCTGGCGAAGCCCGACTACGAGTCGCGCCGCATCGAACTGGGGCCGCAGGACTGCGTGCTGCTGTTCACCGACGGCATCACCGAGGCGATGGACAACGACGGCGACATGTTCGGCGAGGAGCGCCTCGCTGCGCTGCTCGCGCAGCTCGCCCCGGGCCGCACGGCGCGCGGCGTCGTCGACGGCATCGTGCACGAGCTCGCCAACTTCCGCGGTGGGCAGGAGGGCGCCGACGACGTCACCGCCGTGGTCATCCGCCGCGCAGGCATGAGGAAACAACCATGAGCCAACGCAAGATCCTCGTGGTGGACGACGAACCGTTCATCTGCCGGTCGCTCACCTTCGTGCTCAAGAAGGAGAACTACCAGGTGTTCGAGGCGCGCAACGGCGAGGAGGGCCTGGCCGCGATCCGCGAGCACAAGCCGGACCTGGTGTTCCTCGACGTGATGATGCCGAAGATCAACGGCTTCGAGGTCACCGAGCGCGTGCGCCAGGACCCCGAGCTCAGCGCGGTGAAGATCATCCTGCTGACCGCCAAGGGGCAGGAGAGCGACCGCGAGGTCGGCAAGAGCGCCGGCGCCGACGACTACATGACCAAGCCGTTCAGCCCGACCAAGATCCTCGAGCGGGTCAAGCAGATCCTCGGCGGCTGAGCCGCCGCCAAGAGGCCGCTTCGGCGCTTGCGCTGGCGGCCGCGCCGGGTAACCAGGGCGCACGCATGTCGCCCGCGCCGCGTTGTTCCTGGTGGTTGTGCCTGCCCGCCCTGCTGGCGCTGGTGTGGTTCTGGCCGACGCTGTGGCACGGCTGGCGCAGCGACGACTTCCTGACCGTCTACTACCTCGACCGCGACGCTGGTGCGGTGCGCTGGGGGCGCGTATTCGAGGAGTGGGTGCGGCCGTGGTTCGGCGTGCGCGACCTGTATCGCCCGTTCGTGAGCCTGTCGTTCGGCGGCAACTGGGCGCTGGGCACGTCGCCGCTGGGCTTCCATCTGTTCAACGTGCTGCTACTGGCCGGCACGGCGACGGCCGTCGCGGCGACCGCGGCGCGGCTCGCCAAGGCGCGGCCGATGCTCGTCGCGCTCGTCGCCGGCGCGGTCGTGGTGCTGCACCCCGCGGCCGTCGAACCGACCGCGTGGATCGCGGCGCGCACCACGGGGCTGCAGGTGTTCTGGTCGGCGGTCGCGATGTGGACCTTCGTGCGCTGGCGCGACGGCGAAGGGCGCGTCGTCTGGCCGCTGCTCGCGACCGCGCTCGCGTGTGCGAGCAAGGAAGGCGCGGTGCTGCTGCCGGTGACGTTCGTGGCGCTGTCGCTGCTGCGCGGGGAGCGGCCGCGGTTGCGGGTACATGCGCCGTTCTGGTTGCTCGTCGGCGGTTACCTCGTGTTCCGCAAGTTGCTGCTCGGTTGGTTCACGACCGCCGAAGAAGGGCACACGCTCGGCGAACGTTTCACGGGCGCCGTGGCCCTGCTCGGCCAACTGCTCGCACCGCCGCTCGGCGGCGGCGTATCGCTGGGCGGCTGGCTGTTCGCGGTGATGTTCGTGCTGCTGTGGCAGGCGATGGCCGCTGCTGGAACGCGCCGCGCCCTGTGGTGCGCACCGTGGGCGCTGCTGCTCTTGTTGCCGGGAACGACGCACGTCGAGTGGAAGGACGGGCTGCTGCTCGGCCGCTTCGTATTCGACGCGGTGCCGGCGCTGGCGCTGTTCGTCGCGCTCGCGGTCGACGTGGTGCCGGTGGGCTGGTTGTCGCGTGCGCGGCTCGCGGTGGGGTTGCTGGCGATCGCGGTGGGGCTGGCGATCGGCAGCCGCCTCTGGATCGATCGTTACTCGGACGAGGACCGGCTCGTCAGCAAGGTGCAGCACGAACTGCTCGCCGTGGCCAAGGACGCGGGACCCGGCAAGCCCTTCGGCGTCGCCGCGCTGCCGGGCCAGCCGATGCTGCAGCCGGGGCTGTGGGGGTTCCTCACGCAGCGACCGTTCGCGCCCGTGGACCTGCCGGTCAGCGGGCTGGCGGCGATGCTCGAGAAGGATCCGGGAGCGCCGGGCCTGTTCGGGAACAGCACTCCGATCCACGCGCTCGTGCAGCAGGGCGCTGGGTTTGCCTCGTGGGACGCCAAGGGCGCACGCTTCGCTTCGCTGGTCGGGGCCGCCGACAAGGTGGTCGAATTCGTGCGCGATCCCGCGGATGCGCGTCGCTTCGTGCCGAAGGGGCGGCTGTCGCCGCTGTCCGCTGGCGTGCTCGAGGTGGTCACACGCGCCGCACATGTCGAGATGACGCCGCTCGGCCAGTTGCCGATGTTCGAAGGCCCGCCTTCCGGGCAGGCCCTCGATCCGCCGCTGCCCGAGGGAACGCACGCATACTGGTTCGACACCACGTCGATCGCCTCGTGGTACGTGGTCGCATCGCTCGGGGGCGGCGTCGCGGGCGTGTCGCTCTCGCAGCAGGATGGGCCGTTGCCGGACGGGACGATCGTGCGTGCGCACGCCGCGCTTGGCACGCTCGAGGGAAGCGCACCCGCGACCCCAAGCCGCGTCGAGCAGTTCGTCGCGGACCTGCGAGCTCCCCACGACGATTGCGTGCTCTACGTGCTCGCGCCGAGTGGCGTCTACGTCGAGCCGGTCCGCGGCGGAGAGCTCTCACCGGAGGCCAGGCAGCGCCTCGGCGGGCCGCTGCGGTTCTGCGCCGACGTGCTCGGAACGTGTGCCGTGCATTGGTTCTGGCAGGGCGGTGACCAGACGGGCCGCCCCGCCCGCACCGCCTTCGGCACCTGCGAGGTGCACTGAATGCCCGAAGACGGCGAACAGCGCGCGCAGGACAAGCTGCTGCGCCGCGGCCCGTTCCTGACCGTGCTGCTGCTCGGCCTGCCGCTCGCGATCGGCCTCGCCTCGCACGGCGTGATCAATCTCGTCGACCTCGCGCTCGTCGGGCGGCTCGGCGGCGACGCGATCCTCGCCGCGCATGTGGCGTCGACGTGGAACTTCCTGCCGATGATCGTCGGCCAGTGCGTGTCGACGGCGCTGCTCGCGCAGCTGTCGCGGCGGCTCGGCGAAGGCGACCGCGATGGCGCGCGGCGGCTGCACCTGCGCGCGCAGTGGTGGATGCTGTGGTTGTCGATCGGCATCGGTGTGCTGACGGCGCTGCCGGCGCCGTGGATGGTCGACGAGACCGGGCTCACGGGCGCGGCGCGCGGCGACGCGATCCACTACCTCGTGGTCAGCAACCTCGGCTGCATCCCGATGTTCGTGCTGATGCAGACGACTGCGGCGATGCGCGCGGTCGGCGAGGCGCTGGTGCCGCTGTCGCTGCTGCTGCTCGCCAACCTGCTCAACCTGCTCGGCGACGTGGTGCTGCTCTACGGCTGGGAAGCGGCCGGCATCCCGTCGATCGGCGTGGTCGGCGCGACCTACGCCTCGGTCGGCTCGCGCGCGGTCGCGGCTCTGCTCGGGTGGTGGTGGCTGCGGCGGCGCCAACACGCGCTGTCGCTGCGCGACGTTCCGGAAGGCGAACGGCCGCCGGTCGGCGGCCCGCTGCTGCGCGACGCGTGGCCGCAGGTCGTGCAGATCGGCCTGCGCGCGGCGGTGGTGCTCGTGCTCACGGCGGTGGCGCAGCGCGGCTACGGCAACACGGTCACCGTCGCGCTCGGCATCGCCACGCGCCTGGACACGGTGGTGCTGTTCAGTTCGCTCGGTTTCGCCAACGCCGCGACCGCGTTCGCGGGCCGCGCGGTGGTCGTCGGCCGCGCCGCCGCGGCGCGCTGGTCGGGCGCCTGCGCCGCGCTGCTCGCGGGCCTGTTCGGCATGGGCGTGTTGTTGTTGTGCCTCGCCAACGTCACGGCGATCACGCACTGCTTCCTGCCGACCGCGACCGATGACGAACTTGCGGCGGTGCAGAGTTACCTCGGCATCGCGGGGTGGAGCCAGGTGCTCGGCGCGGTGGCGCTCGGCGCGATCGGCGCCCTGCACGGCGCCGGGCGCATGATCTCGCCGCTCGTCGTCGACCTCGTCGGCTTCGCGGTGCTCGCGGCGTGGTTCGTGATCGCGGCGGCGGGGGGCGGCGGCATCGAGCCCGTCTATCGCGCCCTGGTCGGTGGCACTGCGGTGCTCGCCGTGCTGCACCTCGGCCACGTGGCGGTCGGGCGCTGGGTGCGACCGCTCTGAACGCAGGGCACGGCCTGCTGCCGAATTGGCACCAAGGCGCCTTGGCGCAACTGCCACAGTGGCAGGCCGGACAGCGGAGTGCGGGTAGCTAAGGCTTGTTGTTCAAGGGGTTAGGGCTGTCCCGGGCAAAGGCACGGCTTTTGTCTACTGCGCGACTCGTGGCGGCGAGGGCAGCCGCCGCGATCCAACCGTTTTGACGCGAGCCCAGCAGCAAGTCGGGACCGGTCGGTCCCGCAATCAGGAGTGACCATGTCGAAGATCGTCGGAATCGACCTCGGAACCACCAACTCGGTCGTCTCGGTGATGGAGGGTGGTGAGCCCAAGGTCATCGCCAACATGGAAGGTGCACGCACGACCCCTTCGGTGGTCGCGTTCACGCCCAGCGGCGAGCGCCTGGTCGGCGCGCCGGCCAAGCGTCAAGCCGTGACCAACCCCACGAACACGATCTACTCGATCAAGCGGTTCATGGGTCGTCGCCACAACGAGGTCGGCGACGAGGAGAAGATGGTGCCCTACAAGGTCGTCGGCGGCGCCGACGAGCTCGTCAAGGTGGAGGTCTCGGGCAAGGCCTACACGCCGCCCGAGCTGTCGGCGCTGATCCTGCGCTCGCTCAAGGAGGCGGCCGAGGCCTACCTCGGTGAGTCGGTCGATCGCGCGGTGATCACCGTGCCGGCCTACTTCAACGACAGCCAGCGCCAGGCGACCAAGGACGCCGGCCAGATCGCCGGCCTCAAGGTCGAGCGCATCATCAACGAGCCGACCGCGGCCGCGCTCGCCTTCGGCCTCGACAAGAAGGCCAAGGGCAAGAACATGAAGGTCGCCGTGTTCGACCTCGGCGGCGGCACCTTCGACATCTCGGTGCTCGACGTCGGCGAAGGCGTGTTCGAGGTCAAGGCCACCAACGGCGACACGCACCTGGGTGGTGACGACTTCGACGAGTGCATCATCCAGTGGCTCTGCGACACCTTCAAGAAGCAGACGAGCATCGACCTGCGCAACGACCAGATGGCGCTGCAGCGCCTCAAGGAAGCGGCCGAGAAGGCCAAGGTCGAGCTCAGCTCGGCGGCGCAGACGGCGATCAACCTGCCGTTCATCACGATGGACGCCACGGGTCCCAAGCACCTCAACGAGAACCTGACCCGCGCGCACTTCGAGAAGCTCGCCGAGGACCTGTTCGAGCGCGTGCGCGGCCCCGTGCTGCGGTGCCTCTCGGACAGCAAGATGAAGCCCTCGGACATCGACGAGGTGCTGCTGGTCGGCGGCAGCACGCGCATCCCGCGCGTGCAGGCGATCGTCAAGGAAGTGTTCGGCAAGGAGCCCAACCGCTCGGTCAACCCCGACGAGGTCGTCAGCCTCGGCGCGGCGATCCAGGGCGGCGTGCTCGGCGGCGAGGTCAGCGACGTGCTGCTGCTCGACGTCACCCCGCTGTCGCTCGGCATCGAGACGCTCGGCGGCGTGATGACCAAGCTGATCGAGCGCAACACCACGATCCCGACCAGCCGCAGCCAGGTGTTCTCGACCGCGGCCGACAACCAGCCCGGCGTCGACATCCACGTGCTGCAGGGTGAGCGCGAGTTCGCCAACGACAACCGCACGCTGGGCCGCTTCAAGCTCGACGGCATCCCGTCGGCGCCGCGCGGCACGCCGCAGATCGAGGTCACGTTCGACATCGACGCCAACGGCATCCTCTCGGTGACCGCCAAGGACAAGGGCACCGGCAAGGAGCAGAAGGTCAAGATCGAGGTCGGCTCGGGCTTGTCGAAGGACGAGGTCGAGAAGATGGCGCGCGACGCCGAAGCGCACGCGGGTGAGGACAAGAAGCGCCGCGAGCTCGTCGACCTCAAGAACCAGGCGGACAGCCTCGTCTACCAGGCCGAGAAGCAGCTCAAGGAGGCCGGCGACAAGGTCGACGCGGCCACCAAGGGCGCGGTCGAGACCGAGATCAACGCGGTCAAGAAGGCGATGGAGAGCGACGACGTCGAGAAGCTCAAGGCCGCGATGGCCAAGTTCGAGCAGGCCATGCAGGCCGCGGGCGCGGCGATGGCCGGCGCCGGCGCTCCGCCGCAGGGCGAGGGCGCGGGCGCGGGTGCCGCGACCGGTGGCGGCGACGGCGGCGAGGACATCAAGGACGCCGACTTCGAGGTCAAGTGACCGCGAACGCCGCGGCGGCCCCGGCCGCCGCGGCGTGCGTCATCGGACGCGCAGGCTCTGCGGCGCGCGTTCCAAACTGCGCTCGTACTTGACGACCACGTCGTCGCCTTCGCGGTGCAGCGAGACCTCGAGTGCATCGCTCGGCAGGAAGCCGAGCACGTACCACCACTGCAGGGCTCCGGGCACGAGCGTGGTCGCGCGACAGACGCGGTAGACGGGGTTCGACGGCATGCTGAGCAGTCCTGCCTCGACGAGGTGCTGACCGTCGGCGGTGCGCGTGACCACGTGCGGAGGCACGTAGACCACGCATACGAATGCCGCGACTGCCGGCGCGAGCCACGGAAGGCGCTGCAGGGTCTGCCGCGCGGGGACCAGCCAGAGCGTCGTGAGGAGGAGCAGGCCCACCAGCGTGCCGAGCGCGATCGACTGCGCGTTGGCCTGCGCGATGACTGCCATGACAGCCACCGCGAACGCCGCGCAGGCACCGCCGGCGATCACGTTGCCCAGGATCACGAGCGGCGTCTTCAAGGCGACGCCCAACACGCTGAGCGCTGTCACAGGGCGACCCGGGCGAACCGCGTAGTGCAGGATCGCCGGAACCGATACGAGCACGAGTCGGCCGTAGTGCTCGAGCGCCGGTGCGGGTAAACGCAGCGCGCCTAGGCCGAACGCGGCGAGCTCGTTGACGACGATCGCGTTCGCGATCCACAACGCGATGCGCACCCGGCGGCGGTGTCGGGCGACGGCGTCTTCGGTCGGGTCGAGATCGGTCACGGGGTGGGGGTTGCGGGCGGCGGCAGCGAAGGAGCGTAGCGCCGCGCCCGGGTCGATGCGGCTGTCGCCCGGTGAGACGCCGTCCGCGCGCGGCAACTTGCGGTGGCACGGGCCGCACGCGACGAATCGTGCGGCGTGTCGCAAGCTGCGCTGGCCTTTGCGGCGGGGCGGACTACCCTTCGAGACGCGCGTTTTCGGCCGAAGCGATCGGTGCTTGTTACTGACGGCCCAGCGCAGCGCTACCGCACCCGCTGATGATCGTCGTCCACGAGTTGAGCAAGCGTTTCGGCGCGACCCTGGCGGTCGACCGCCTGTCGTTCGAGGTCGGCCGCGGTGAGGTGGTCGGTTTCCTGGGGCCCAACGGCGCCGGCAAGACCACCACGATCCGCGTGCTGACCGGGTTCCATCCGGCCACTTCCGGCACCGCGTCGGTCGCCGGCCACGACGTGGTCAAGGCGTCGCTGCAGGCCCGGCAGAGCCTCGGCTACCTGCCCGAGAACGTGCCGATCTACCCGGATCTGCGCGTGGTCGAGTACCTGCGTTACCGCGCGGCGCTCAAGGGGGTGCCCGCCAAGGAGCGCAAGCTCGCGGTGTCGCGCGCGATGGACAAGGCCGGCGTCGAGGACGTCGCGCGCAAGCTCGTCGGCCACGTCTCGCGCGGCTACCGGCAGCGCGTCGGCCTCGCCGACGCGCTCGTCGCCAACCCGCCGATCCTGATCCTCGACGAGCCGACCTCCGGCCTCGATCCCAACCAGCGCCGCCGCATCAAGCAGGTCGTGCTCGATCTCGCGCAGGAGCACACGATCTTGTTCAGCAGCCACATCCTCGCCGAGGTGCAGGACGTCAGTTCGCGCATCGTGGTGATCCACCGCGGTCAGTTGCGCGCCGACGGGCCGCCCGAAGCGCTGGTGCAGCAACACACGGCTCGTCGGCTCGTGGTCGCCGCCGCCGCTGCCGGTGCGACGCTGTCGGCCTGTGTCGAGGGTCTGGCGGGCATCGGAGAGATCGAGATCGACGAGGGCATGGGGCGCGCGACGCTGAAGGCGTCGGTCGCTGCCGGCGAGGATCCTCGCGAAGCCGTCGGCACGCGGCTGCTGGCTGCGGGGGTGGCGGCCCTGGAGGTGCGTCTGGATCTGCCGACGCTCGAGGAGTTCTTCTACCAGTTGACCGAGGGCAGTGATCGCGCCGAGGAACTGGCCCTTGCGTCGGAGGACCACGAATGATCCTGCGTGGCGCCTGGGTGACGTTCCGCAAGGAACTCTGGTCCTATTGCGTGAGCCCGATCAGCTGGGCGATCGCCTTCTTGTTCTACCTCTGGCGCGGTTTCGAGCTGCAGGAGTTGATTCGGGGCTACTCCTACTACCGCGGAGACCTCGACCAGTTCCCGACCGCGACCTACGGCCAGCAGAGCACCGCCTACATGGTGCTCTTCGTGCCCGCGCTGCTGACGATGCGCTGCTTCGCCGAAGAGCGTCGAACCGGATCGATCGAGACGCTGATGACCGCACCGGTCACCGATGCGGGAGTGGTCTTCGGCAAGTGGTGCGCCGCGGCCGCGTTCTACGGCCTGTTGTGGTTGCCGAGCGTACTGGTGCTTCACGTCCTCGAGTACGGACCATTCCTGGCTAGCGACCTGGCGTTCGGGCCGGTGGCTGCGGCCTACCTCGGCATGTTCCTGCTCAGCAGCATGCTGCTCGCGTTCGGCGTGTTCGCCAGTAGCCTCACCGACAACGTCCTCCTGTCGGCGGTGCTGGCGTTCCTGGTGTCGCTCGGTCTGCTGACCTTGCCGCAGAAGATCGCCAGCCAGGTCGGCACGCTGGCACAGAACTACTACGTGCGAGAGTTGCTCGAGAAGCTCGACGTGATGCGCAACTTCGGCGAGTGGTTCGCTCGCGGTCTGATCGACACCAGTCAGGTGATGTTCTACATCGGCGGCATCCTGTTCTTCCTGTTCTTGACCACGGTGAGCCTGTCGTCGCGGAGGATCGCATGAACGCGCGGCGTTTTGCCTCGTGGGTCAACCTGCTGATCGCTGCGGTGCTCGCGTTGGCGGTCTGGGTGCTGTTGGTCTGGACCGCGTCGCGCCCGGCCTTCAAGACACTGATCGACCTGACGCCGCAGGCGGTCAATTCCGTCGATCCGGCCACCGAGGAGTTGCTCGCAGAGCTGCGGGAGCAGAAGTGTCAACTCGAGTTCCACCTGTTCCTCCCGCCGGTGTCCGGTCAGGCCCGCGACGAGGCGACTGCGCAGTGGCTCGCGATCCAGGCGCGTGTACGTGATCTGACCAGGCTGCTTCTGCGGCGCTACGTCTGGCTCGGCGGTGAGAACACCAAGCTCATCGAGTACGACATGTACGGGGATCCGGCTTCGACGCGTGAGGCCATGCAGAGGTTCGGAATCACGGAAGCGATCGACACGGTCGTGGTGTCCTTGCAATTGCCGGGCAAGGAGCGGCGCTTCAAGAAGCTCTCCTTGATGAACGATCTGGCCGACATCGAACTGCCCGAACTGCGACAGGCTCCGGTGCCCGGCGCCCGCATGGTTGTGCCGACGCTCAAGGACTTTCTGGGGGAGATCCGGTTGAGCTCCGCGATGAAGGCCTTGCTCGTGCAGGGCGTGCCGATCGCTTACTTCTGCGGCTCCTATTCGCCCGACAACGTCGACCTCACCAATACGAGCGTAGGCCGCTCCTACGGTCTGCTCCTCGATCGGCTGAGGGCGCTGGGATTCGAGGTGCGCCAACTCAACCTGAGCCGTCAGAAGATCGTGCCCAGCGACGCCGCGCTCGTCGCGGTGCTCGAGCCGCGTCTGGAGTTCCCCGACCTCGACGCACAGGCGCTCTACGACTACCTGCAGCGCGGTGGTCGCTTGTTCGTCAACTACACGCTGGCCGGTCTCGAGGACTGGAACACGGATGGCGGCAAGCTGGGCGAACTGCTCGGCTACGAGATCGGCAAGCGGCCGGTCTATCACCTGATTCGGGATGTGACCGGCCAGGCCCGCGGTCCCGGCCTCGACGGCAACATCGGCGTCTCTCGCCTGCAACTGAACGCGGACGCCAAGCACGCAGTGACCAGGCGCATCGCGCAGAGCGGCACGACGGTCGAGGTCGAAGAGGCGCGTGAGATCAAGGAGCGCGGCGCACCAGAGGGCGTGATCCGTCAAGTGCTGCTGTGGACGGGGCCCTATGGTTGGCTCGCCGAGGCCGACGCCGATGGCGGTTTCAATACGCGCGCCCCAAAGTCGCTGCGCGCGATGGTGGAAGGCATGAGCATCGAGGTGCCGAACAAGGTCGCGGGTGAGCGCGCGGGCAAGGCCATCGTCGTTTCAGGGAAGTTCTGCAACAACAGCAACTTCGTCCAGTCGGGCGATCTCGCCCTGAACATCTTCAACTGGATGGCCGAGCGTTCGGTGTTGCTCGACATCCAGGCCAATCGCTATCGGGTGCGCGCCATGGATCTGCAGCCGCAGCAACTCGGTCGCACCGGCAACCTGCTGCTGTTCGGTGTCCCCGGGCTGTTCCTCGTGCTCGGTTTCGCGGTGTTCTTCATGCGGAGGCGGCAGTGATGGGTGGCAAGGCGACGCTGGTGTTGTTGGCTCTGGTCGGTGCGCTCGTGGCGGTGCTCTACTTCACCGACCGCAAGCCGCCGGCGAAGGAGTCCAACGAGGTCTCGGCGCTCGACGGCCACTCGCTGACCGACGCGGTCGGCATGCGCTGGCAGTTCGAAGGGCGTCCGGCCGTCGAGCTGTCGCGCGGCGAAGACGGCCTGTTCCGGGTCAGCGAGCCGATCGTCGATCGGGCGTCGCCGGGCTATCTGCAACAGATCGTGGCCGCCTGGGATTCGGCGCAGCTGCGCCGCACGCCGCTCGCCGACGACGAGGACGGTCGCCGCAAGGCGGGCCTGATGCCGCCGGCGCTGACCTTCCGGGCGACCTGGCCCGGCGGCGTCGAGGTCAATCTCGAGGTCGGCGCACCGGGCCCGCTCGGCAACGGCCGCTTCATGCGCCGCGACGGCGTGATCTGGGAAGGCGGTGAAGGCCTGTTGACGAGCCTCGAGGTCGGCCTCGACGATCTGCGCGACCGGTCGGTGTTCCGCAACGAGGCGCAGACCTGCCGCGAGCTCGAGGTGACGCAGAAGCTGCCGACGGGCAAGGCCGAGACCATCAAGCTGGTGCGCAAGGGCCTGGCCTGGCGGCTCGAGCAGCCCGTCGCCGGTCGCGCCGACGCGGACGTGGCGACGTCGTTCGTCACCGCGGTGCTGGCGCTGCGCGTCGGCGAATTCATCCACGGCATGATCCGGCTGCCCGAACGTGAGCCCGAGATCGTGATCGCCGCGCGCGGCGGACTCGGCGACGAACGCATCCAGCTGTGGCTGCAGGAAGGCCAGGTGTTCGGCGTGTTGCCCGATCGCGGCGGCATCGCGTTCACCAGCGACAACCGCCAGTACACGCAGATCTTCGTCAACGCCACCGAACGCATCCGCGCGCGCATCCTCGTGCCGCTGCGCAACGTCGCCGAGGACCTCGGCGAGATCGTCGTCGACGCCAGCGGCGGCCAGGGCGACCGCCTGCGGCTGACGCGGGCCTCCTCGGCCGAGGAGTGGCGCCTCGCCGAGCCGATCGAGTTCGCGACGCATCCGACGCCGGTCAACGAGCTGGTGCAGGCGATCAACAACCTGCACGCGCGCGAGTTCGTCGACGGCAAGGACAGCAGCGACCCGGCGTTCGGCCTCGGCCAGGGGCGCCTGGTGGTGGACGTGCGCGGCTTCCGCGGCGAGAAGGCGACGCTGTGGCTCGGCAACGAGGTGCACCGCGGCGAGGACAGCTTCGTCTACGCCTGCCGCGCCGACGAGCCCGGCACCGTCGTGCTGGTGCCCGCGCCGCCGGTCGATCAGCTGCGCCGGCCGTTCACCGAGTACTGCAACCGCGACGTCGTGCGCATCGGCGCGGTCGTCGAGCGCCTCGAACTGCAGTCGCGCGCCGGCCAGGTGCTGGTGTTCAAGAACGACGGCGACAACTGGGTCAAGGAAGGGGATGTCGAGCCGCGCAACGAGCTCGGCGGCTTCGTCAACGACGTGCTGCGCGACCTGCGCGCCCAGCGCGTCGTCGATCTGCGCGACGGGCGCTTCGGCGATCCCGACTGGCTGCTGTCGCTGCGCCGCGCCAACGGCGACTCGTTCGTGGAACTGCGCGTCTGGGACCGCTCCAAGGCCGCGCCGCTGGTGGTGCAGCCCAAGGGCGGCAAGGCGGTCGGCTTCGAGCTGTCGGACTTCGTCGCCAAGAGCCTGCGCGAACTGTGGCAGTGAGCGCCGTTGGCGCAGGGCCGCGCGCGGCGTAGGCTGCGCGTGATGCCCGGCAAACCCACGCAAGACAAGAAGCGCCCGCGTCGCTACTGGCTGCTCAAGTCCGAGCCCGAGAGTTACGGCTGGCAGCAGTTCGAGAAGGACCGCCGCACCTTCTGGAGCGGGGTGCGCAACTATCAGGCGCGCAACCTGCTGCGCGACGAGATCAAGGAGGGCGACGGCGTGCTCTTCTACCACAGCAACGCCGACCCGATCGCGGTGGTGGGCATCGCCAAGGTGGTCCGGGAGGGATACCCCGACCACACGCAGTTCGAGGCCGGCAGCGACTACTTCGATGCCGCCGCCACCCCGGGCGCGCCGCGCTGGTTCATGGTCGACATCGAGTGTGTGCAGCGCTTCGCGGCCCCGGTGACCCGCGAACAGCTCAAGGCGGTGCCCGAGCTCGGCGAGATGGTGCTGCTGCAGCGCGGCAGCCGGCTCTCGGTGCAGCCGGTGACAGCGATGGAATGGCGCACGATCCTGCGCCTGGGCGGAGCCAAGGAGAGCTGGTGACCGGGCCCGGCGCCCGAGCAAATGGGTCGGTGCGCGCCGCAGGGGGATTGCGTTAGACTGCGGCCGTGCCGTTCGCCGCGACCACCAAGGAAGCCACCGAGACCGAGACGAAGTCGAAGACCTCGCTCGCCCGTCCCTGGAACGTGGTCGTGCTCGACGATCCGGTGACCCTGATGAGCTACGTCACCAAGGTGTTCATGCAGGTGTTCGGCTACCCCGAGACCAAGGCGCGCAAGCTGATGATGGAGGTGCACGACACCGGGCGCTCCGTGGTCTGGACCGGCGCCCGCGAGCAGGCCGAGATCTACGCGCAGAAACTCCAGGCGCATCACTTGCTGACCACTCTCGAAGTGGTCGATGGATAGCGCCACATGTGGGCAGCACGAGTTGCGGATGGCTACGTCTTCGGCGGCATGACCCCCGAGTGTGCGGCGACCCTCGAGGGAGTGCCGCTGCTGCTCGAGAGCACCGACCCGCGCGTCACCGAACGCATCTACCCCGAGACCTGCGTCGCCGAGGAGGACGAACGGCAGTGGCGCGACCACGCCGTGCCCGAGCTCGAGCGTCTGTTCGCGTCGCGCTGCCAGCTGGTGCGGCGCGACCTCGCGGCGATGAAGAAGGTCGACCCGGCCGGCAGCCACGTGCTCGTGATC
The DNA here is from genome assembly GCA_020638655.1 of Planctomycetota bacterium. Taxonomy (GTDB): domain Bacteria; phylum Planctomycetota; class UBA1135; order UBA1135; family UBA2386; genus JACKIC01. Next base: position 244,346 of record JACKIC010000008.1, on the reverse strand, counting down.
CCCGACGTGCACGTCAACGCCTGGCTGGCGGCGCTCAACGCCGCGCGGCTGGCTCTCTACGCGCTCAACGACCTGACGGCCGAGTGGATGGCCGGCAAGGAGACCGGCTCGGCCAGCGCCAAGCAGCTCGAGGCGCTGGCGCGCATCCACCTGCTGGCCGAGGTGCAGGCCGTGCTGCTCGGTGAGTACGAGCTCGAGGTCAGCGACCCCGACGAGTGTGACGACTTCGACGCGGCGGACTTCGACGAGCTCGAGGACGAGGATGACGAGGATGGCGACGACGACGACGCTGGGGACGCGCCCGAGAAGGATGCCCCGAAGCGGCGGTAGCGGCGCAGGTTCCTAGTCCTGGCCGCGGCGGCCCTCGGCCTCCTCCTCGTGCTCGCCCTCGCCGCCCTCGGCCTCCTCCTCGGTCGGCGTCGGCTCGTCCTCGCCGAGTCCCTGCACGCCGCCGAGCATCGAACCCTGCGGCCGGCGGTCGTGCACCGCGAAGGCCTGCACGACCTCGGTGTCGCCGACCTTGATGGCGATCGCGAACGCGCCGGGGCGCTGACCCGCGGGCCGGCCGCGGCCGCCGCCGAAGCCGCCGCGGCCACCGCCGCCGCGGGTCGCCTGCCACGCGACCTCGTGGTAACCCGCGGTCTTCTCGCCGTCCTGGCTCCACAGCACGGCGCCGGTGGCGTCGCGCACCTCGAGCTTGACGTCGCGGTCGGTGTCCTGGGCCAACAGGTAGCGGAACGTCGCGGTGACGAACGGGTTGTTCGCCGACCACGACTCGGCGCCCACGTAGCCGGGGCTGAACGAGCGCCGGAGCACCACGCCGTCGCTGGGCGGCAGGGCGACGAAGCCCTGCGCGAGCGTCTCGGGCGTGAGCTTCTCGAGCAGCGACGCGTCGAGGGCCCAGATACCGCGGCCGTGCGTGCCGATCAGCACGTGCGGCTCGCGCGCGTGCACGATCAGGTCGTGCACGGCCACGCGGGGCAGGTCCTTGCCGAGCGCGAACCAGCTGGCGCCGTGGTCGATCGACACGTAGGCGCCCATCTCGGTGCCGGCGAGCAGCACGTTCTCGTTGCGCGGGTGCTGGCGGATCACGTTGACGGGCTCGTCGGGCAGGCCGTCGACGATCGACTTCCAGGTGTCGCCGCGGTCGTCGGTGCGGAACACCAGCGGCTCGCGCCGGTCCTCGCGGTAGCCCGTGAAGCTCACGAACGCCGTGTCGGCCTGGTGCGGGGAAGCCTCGACGCGCGACACCCACAGCCCGCGGGTCGCCTCGGGGAACCGGTCGCTGAGCTCGACCCAGCGGCCGCCGCCGTCGCCGCTGGTCCAGACGCGGCCGTCGTCGGTGCCGACCCACAACCGGCCCTCCTGCTTGGGCGACTCGGCGATCGTCGTGATCGTGCAGTGGGGCACGTTGCCCTGCTTCTTGTCGCCGTCGTTGGTGGTCAGGTCGGGGCTGATCGTGGTCCAGTTCTCGCCGCGGTCGCGCGAGCGGTGCAGGAACTGGCTGCCCGTGTAGACGGTGTGCGGCGCGTGCGGCGACAGCACGATCGGCGTGTTCCAGTTGAACCGCAGCGCCGGATCGCCCTTGCCGGCGCGCGGCTTGATGCTGCTGCGTTCGCCGGTGCGCAGGTTCTGCCGGCTCATGCCGCCGAACTGCGACTCGCTGTAGACCACGTCGCGGTCCTCGGGGTCGATGCAGACGTAGAAGCCGTCGCCGCCGTTGATGCGGAACGCATCGTCGGCGCCGATGCCGCTCGAGGTGCTGCCGTGGATCGGAAAACCCCAAGAGCCGTTGTCCTGCAGACCGCCGTAGACGCGGTAGGGCGTGCCGAGGTCGGCGGCCACCGTGTAGAACTGCAGGATCGGCAGCCGCGCCGTGTGGCGCCAGGTCTTGCCGCCGTCCCAGGTCTCGCCGAGCCCGCCGTCGTTGCCGAGCAGGCAGTGCTTGCCGTCCTTGGGGTCGATCCACAGCGCGTGGTGGTCGACGTGCAGCGAGTTGGCGAACGCGTCGCGCGAGCCGCGCCGCGGCGTCCAGGTCTTGCCGCCGTCGGTCGAGCGGTAGACGGGCACCGACAGCACGTAGACCGTGTCGCGGTCGCTCGGGTCGACGCGGATCTGGCCGTAGTAGTAGGCCGGGCTGCCGCCGACGTCGGTGTCGCCGTGGTGCTTCTTCCAGGTCGAGCCGCCGTCGTCGCTGCGGTAGACCTCGCCGCCGACGATCTTCTTGCGCGGCCGCCGCTGCGGGTCCTGTGCCTGCTGCACGTGCCGCTCGTAGTCGGCGTAGGCCACCGGGTCGGCGAGCAGTTCGGCGCTGAGTTCGGCGATGCCTTCGGCGGCGGCCTCGGCCGCTTCCGCCTGGTCCGTCTCGGCGTCGGCATCCCGGTCGCGCGGTTCGTCGCCGCTCGGCGGCGTCGCGCCGTTGGCCGGCGTGCCCACGGGGTTGAGGTTCTCGATGCAGGTGTAGACGGTGTTGCCGTCGCCCGCGAAGAACTCGACGCCGATGCGGCCGAGGGTGCCGCCGGGCAGGCCGTCGGTCAACTGCTGCCACTTGTCGCCGCCGTCGATCGAACGCCACAGGCGCGAGCCCGGCCCGCCCTCGTAGAAGTTCCAGGCGCGGCGGCGCCGCTCGTACGACGACGCGATCAGCACCTCGGGGTGCTTGGGGTCGATGGCGACGTCGACGAAGCCGACGTCGGGGCCCAGGTGGTGGATGCGCTGCCAGCTGCTGCCGCCGTCGGTGGTGCGGTAGAGCCCGCGGTCTTCGCTGGGCGTGTAGAGCGCGCCGAGCGCCGCGACGTAGACGATGTCGGGGTTGCTCGGGTGCACGACGATGCGGCCGATGTGTTCGGTGCGCTGCAGGCCGACGTGCGTGAACGTCTTGCCGCCGTCGAGGCTCTTGTAGACGCCGTTGCCCCAGTAGGAGCTGCGCTGGTTGTTGGCCTCGCCGGTGCCGACGTAGAGCACGTCGCCGTTGCTCGGCGCGACGGCGATGTCGCCGATCGAGATCGAGTAGGCGTCCTGGAACTGCGGCGTGAACGACAGGCCGCCGTCGTCGCTGCGCCACAGCCCGCCGCTCGCCGACGCGACCCAGAAGATGCGCGGGTTCTGCGGGTGCACGGCGAAGTCGACGATGCGGCCGCCGCTGGCGACCGGGCCGAGCTCCTGCCACGGCAGCTGCGCGAACACGTTGAACTGCGCGTGGTCGTGGTCGGAGGTCTGCGCGGCCAGGTGGGCGCCGAACGAGGACAGGGCGAGGGCGGCGAGGACGCCGCTGCCGAACGAGCAGGCTTGCATGCGGGCCATGGGGATCACTCGCGGTCGGTGAGGGGGTTGGTGGGCTCGGCGGCGGGGGCCGCGGCCGGGTCGGGCAGCAGCTCGAACGGCTGCGCGCCGAGGTCGCCGTGGCCGGCGAGGCGCACGGAGTAGCTGCCGGGAGCGGCGAGGCGCCGTTCGACGCGGGCGTCCCAGTTGACGGCCTGCAGGCCGGCCTGGGCCTTGCCCGTGACCTTGGCGATCTCCTTGCCCGTGAGGTCGTGCACGGTGAGCACCGGCGCCTCCTTGGGTGTCTCGGCGAGCCAGACGTGGAAGGTCGCGCCGTAGGGCGGGTTCTCGGCCTTGTGGTCGGCGTGACCCTGCAGGCCGCGGCTGGTCATGCGCCACAGGATCGCGGGCTCGACCGCGAACAGGTGCGCGGGCGCCTTGGCGACGTCGGCCGTGGTCTGCCGCAGCGCCTCGATGTCGAGCACCCAGACGCCGCGGCCGTGCGTCGCGATCACCAGGTCGCTGTCGCGGTCCTGCACGAACAGGTCGCGCACGGCGACCGTCGGCAGACCGCGCCCGAGCGGGAACCACTGCTGGCCGCGGTCGAGCGACACGTGGCAGCCGTACTCGGTGCCCAGGAACAGCAGGTTCTCGTTGCGCGGGTCTTCCATCACCGCGTAGCACGGCTCCTGCGTCGGCAGGTCGATGCCCAGCGAGTGCCACGTGTTGCCGCGGTCCTCGGAGACGAACACGTAGGTCGAGAAGTCGTCGAAGCGGTGGCCGTCGAGGGTCAGGTAGACGCGGTCGTCGGCGGCGTACGACGGCACGATGTCGCTGACGTAGCGCGGCGCGACGATCGGCAGGTTGTTGTCGATGCGGGCCCAGTTGACGCCGCCGTCCTCGGTGCGCCACAGGGCGCCGTCGTCGGTGCCGACGTAGAGAAGGCCCTGCACGCGCGGGCTCTCGGCGATCGACACCGCGGTGCCTTCCTTGGTCGCGCCGAGGTCCTTGGAGATGCAGCGCATGCGCATCGTGCCGCGGTTGTTGACGGCGTCCTGGCCGCTGCGCGCGGCGCTGTTGTCCAGGTGCGCGTAGCGCTCGCCGCGGAACACGTGGCTGCCGGCGTGGTAGACCGTGAGGCGGTTGTGCGGCGACAGGATGAACGGCGAGTCCCAGTTCCAGCGCGCCTGGCCGTCCTCGGGGCGGTCGCGCTGCACGCGCATCGAGCCGCCGGTGCGCATGTCGACGGCGCCCATCGCGCCGTTCTGGCTGGTCGCGAACACGATCCAGGGCTCGACCGGATCGGTCTGCGCGCCGAAGCCGTCGCCGCCGTAGATCGTCACCCAGTCGGCCGCGGTGATGCCCTCGCGGTTGCGGCTGCGCGACGGGCCGACCCAGGTGCCGTTGTCCTGCAGGCCGCCGACCACGTTGTAGGGCACGCTGTTGTCGGCGACGACGTCGTAGTACTGCGCCACCGAGAAGCCCTTGTGCACGCGCCAGTTCTTGCCGCCGTCGAAGGTCTCGTTGACGCCGCCGTCGCAGCCGGCGAGCAGGTGCCCCTCGTCGTCGGGGTCGACCCAGATGGTGTGGAAGTCGACGTGGATGCCGCGGTTGATGCCCGCGAACTTCTTGCCGCCGTCGCTGCTGCCCCACAGCGTGGTGCCGACGCAGTAGAGGTTCTGGTCGGACTGCGGATCGACGCGGATCACCGAGTAGTAGAACGGCCGCTCGGTCAGGCTGTTGATGCGCGTCCAGCTCTCGCCGCGGTCGTCGCTGCGGAAGATGCCGCCGGTCTCGTAGCCGAGCTCGCCCTGCAGGTGCTGCTTGTTCTCGACCTGCCCGTTCAGGCGCGCGCCGTACGGACCGTTGGGGCCACCGCCGCCGCCGCCCTGGCCGCCTTGCGGGGCGCGCGTGCCGTAGGTGATCTCGACCGTGCTGGTCTCGTCGTCGCGCACGTAGGTGACGGTCACCTTGTCGCCGCCGACCGAGGCGCGCACGATCTCGAGCATCTGCTCGTAGCCCGTGACCGCGGCGTCGCCGAGCTTGGTGATGCGGTCGCCGGTCTTGAGGCCCGCCTGCTCGAGCGCGCCGCCTTCGGTCAACTCGCCGAGCATCGCGCCGGGGCTGCCCTCGGGGCCGTCTTCCCCTTCGAGGGGGATGCCGATCAGCGCCGTGCCGGGGCGGCGGCGCTGGGGGGCCTGCCCCTGCTGGCCCTGGCCCTGCCCGCGCGTCTCTTCGACCGGGTCGCCGGGCCGGCGGTCCTTGTGGTCGCCGGCGATCCAGCCGCTGCGTTCGCTCTCGGCGATCAGGAACATCGTGTTGCTGTCCCCGAGCAGGTCGATGCCGCTGCGGCCCCACTGGCACGAGGGCAGGCCGTTGGTCAGCTCCTTCCAGTTGGCGCCGCCGTCGGTGCTCTTGTAGAGGCCCGCCTTCTCGCCGAAACGCACGCTGGGGTCGTTGTCGTCGAAGATCGGGCGCTTGCGCTCGAACATGCACGCGAACACGGTGTCCGGGTCCTTGGGGTGCACGCGCACTTCGATGCAGCCGGTCTTGTCGTCGAGGAACAGCACCCGCTGCCAGTTCTTGCCGCCGTCGGTGGTCTTGTAGACGCCGCGCTCCTCGTTCTCGCCCCACAGCCGGCCGAGCGCCGCGACGTAGACGATGTCGGGGTTGGTGGGGTGGATCGCGATGTGGCCGATCTGGAACGTCTCGCGCAGGCCCATGTGCGTGAACGTGGCGCCGCCGTCGGTCGACTTGTAGACGCCGTCGCCCCATTGCACCGAGTTGCGCGCGTTCTCCTCACCGGTGCCGACCCAGACGATGTCGGGGTCGCTGGGGGCCGTGGCGACGTCGCCGATCGACACCGTGGCGAAGCGGTCGAAGACGTTCTTCCACGTGGTGCCCGCGTTGTCGGTCTTCCAGACACCGCCGCCGGCGGTGCCGACGAACCAGGTGTTCTGGCGCGCCGGGTGCACCTCGATGTCGGTGATGCGGCCCGTCGGGTTGACCGGGCCCAGGTTGCGCCACGCCAGGTCCTTGACCATCGCCGCGGTGAACACCGGGTCGGGCGGCGCGGTCGGGCGCGCGGGCCGGTTGCCGCCCTGGGGGCCGAAGCCTTGGGCGAGGAGCGGAGGCAGGGACAGCGACAGGGCCGTGACGGCCAGGAGCGGTCGGCGCATGGGAGGTTGCGGGCGGCGGGGGGACGAGGGGCCGAGCATACGGATGGCCGGCCGTGCGGCGCGACGCGAGCGATCGGGAAGATGTCGCAAATGCGTGTGCGCCGCTCAGCGACGCACCAGGTGCCAGGCCATCGCGATCGGCATGGCGAGGGAGGCGACGCAGACCGTGACCACGAGCGCCTCGAGGCCGAAAGGGACCGAGGTCACCAGCGCGAGCAGATACGCCGGGTAGAGCCACAGCAGCGCGTGGGTGCGGAACCAGACGGAGCGGCGCAACAGCACGATCCAGAGGACTGGACCGAGCACGTGACCGACGAGCGCCAAGAGCAGGAAGATGCCGGACCAGCCCTCGTAGCTGCGCGGCCAGATCGTCAGAACGGCCAGGTACGTCGCGATCGCCATGGGCCCGGTGAGCCACAGGCCCGCCGCGCACCAGGACACCGTGCGCCTTTCGCGGCGAGTGTCGGCGTCGGTTTGGTCGATGCACCCCGCGGCCGTCGGGTCGGTTGTCATGGCAGGCTCGCAGTGTAGGAGGCACCATCGGGTGCGCAACGCGAGCCCAAGGGTTGTCGCGCCACCTGCTCGCGGCACCATGTCCGCCATGTTGCGTCAACTCTTCCTCGCTGCCGCCGCGATGCCGTTCGCGTCCATCCTGTCCGCGCAGACCGTATTGCACGTGCCGTCGCAATACCCCACGGTGCAGGCCGCGCTCGACGCCGCCCAGGCGGCGGACGTCGTACTGGTCGCGCCGGGCAACTACGCGGGGCCGATCGTGTTCCCCGGCCGAGACGTCGTCCTGCGCGGCGCCGGGCCCGAACGCACGGTGCTCTCGACCACCACGTTCGACCCGGTCATCACCTGTCTGCCCGGGAGTTCGCGCCAGGCCGTGATCGAGGGCTTCACGATCCGCGGCGGCAACGGCTTCGACGCCGGCGGCATCTACGTCAACCAGTGTTCGCCGACGATCCGCGGCAACCACGTCGTGCAGAACCGGACCAGCGCCCGCGGCGGTGGCATCGGGGTGTACTTCGGCGGCCCGCTCATCGCAGACAACCTGATCGCCGGCAACACCCAGTCGATCGGCCAGGTGAGCGGCGGCGGGATCAGCCTGCTCGGCGCCGGCGCGAGCGAGATCGTCGGCAATCGCATCCGCGACAACGCCGCGCTGACCGGCGGCGGCATCGCCTGCAACAACGCCGGCAGCCCGCGCATCGTCGGCAACCGCATCAGCGGCAATACCGCCAGCTACGGCGGCGGTCTGTCGTTCGCCAATTCCGGGGACTACCGGGTCGTGCAGAACCTGATCGAAGGCAACGTCGCCAGCCGCGGCGGTGGCATCGACTACACCAACGGCACGCTGACGCTGGTGCACAACACGATCGTAGGCAACAGCGGCCTGGGGGCGGCGATGCACGCCTATCGCCCGCCGGCCGTGATCACCATGGTCGACAACATCATGGTCGGGGCGCCCGTGCTGCTGTTCGGCGATCTGTGGCGACCCGAGATCACGCACGTGTTCAGCCACAACGTGCTGTTCGGCCCCACGGTCTACGGCGGTGCGTGGCCCGACGGCGGTACCAACAACGGCACGATCCTCGCTGATCCGTTGCTGCGCGCCGATGGAGTGCAGATCAGCTGGGAGTCACCGGCGCGCAACCACGGCGTGCCGCACCCCGAGGCGCTCGCCACCGATCTGTTCGGCGATCCGCGTACGCTCGGGGACGAGGTCGACATCGGCGCGGACGAGTACTCCGGCACGTTCGAGTTCGGCAACGCGTGCCACGGCGTACTCAGTGCGCCGGTGCTGCGGCCGATCGGGCAGCCGCTGTCGGGCAACACGGGGTTCGCCTTCGATCTGCGCGGCGGGGTGCCCGGTGGCGCGGCGTTGTTCGGCATCGGTGACAGCGTGACGACGTGGCTCGGCGAACCGCTGCCGCGCGGCCTCGAACGCTACGGTCTGCCGGGCTGTCTGCAGCTGGTGTCAGGGCTCTACTCGACGATGATCGACACCGACGCCAGCGGCGCCGCGGCGATCGCGTGCCCCGTGCCGATGGATCCGGGGCTGGTCGGGGTCCTGTTGCACGCGCAGTGGGGGGCGCTGGCGACGCCGATCGGGACGTTCGGTCCGCTCGACGGAGTGTCGGGCGGACTGTCGTTCGAGGTGCGCTGATCGCCGCTGGAGCCGGCGTCGGGACGGCATGTGACATTCGGCCCGATTGAATCACGGCGACCAGCCGCCACGATTGGTGCATGAAACCCGCGCCCTTCGTCAGCACGCGTCGTGAGTTCCTCGCCACCTCGGGCGGTCTGGCCGCCGCCTCGGTGCTCGCCCGCTCCGCGGCGGCCGGCGTGCACGTCGGCGGCAGCGACACCATCCGCGTCGCCCTGGTCGGCTGCGGCGGCCGCGGCGGCGGCGCGGCGACCAACGCGCTGGCCGTGCCCGGCGCGTCGCTGCAGCTGGCCGCCGTCGCGGACGTGTTCGCCGGCAAGCCCGCGGACGTCGTCGAGGCGCTGATGGAGCGCTTCGGCGACCGCGCCAACGTGCCGGCCGAGCACCAGTTCGTCGGCTTCGACGGCTACCGCAAGGCGATGGACTGCCTGCGTCCCGGCGACATCGTGATCCTGACCACGCCGCCGGCGTTCCGTTGGGTGCACTACGCCTACGCGATCGAGAAGGGGCTCAACGTGTTCATGGAGAAGCCCGTCGCCGTCGACGGGCCGACCAGCAAACGCATGCTCGAGCTCAACGAGAAGGCCAAGCAGAAGGGACTGCGCGTCGGCGTCGGCCTGATGTCGCGCCACAACTACGGCATGCGCGAGCTGCGGGACCGCATCGCCAATGGCGAGATCGGCGACATCGTGATGATGCGCGGTTACCGCATGCACGGGCCGGCCGCGTTCTTCCGCTCGCTGCCCAAGCCCGAGGGCATCAGCGAGCTGATGTACCAGATCCAGCGCTTCCACAGCTTCCTGTGGGCCAGCGGCGGCAACTTCAGCGACTTCAACATCCACATCGTCGACCACCTGTGCTGGATGAAGGGCAGCTGGCCGATCGCGGCGCAGGCCGTGGGCGGGCGCCACTACCGGCAGAGCGAGGAGGGCGTCTACATCGACCAGAACTTCGACACCTACGCGGTCGAATACACGTTCGCCGACGGCAGCAAGATGTTCTTCGACGGCCGCTGCATCCCGGGCTGCAAGCAGATCTACTCGAGCTACGCGCACGGCACCAAGGGCATGGCGGTGGTCTCGGCCAACGGCGACTGCGGCCTGCCGTCGAGCACCTATCGCGCCCAGACGCAGACCGTCAAGGACCGCATCTGGCAGTCCGACGTGCCGCGCGACCAGCAGGATCCCTACCAGAACGAGTGGAACGAGCTGATCGCCGCGATCGTCGCGGGCAAGGAGTACAACGAGGTCGAGACCGGCGTGAAGACCAGCCTCGTGACCGCGATGGGGCGCATGGCCGCGCACACCGGCCAGGAGATCTCCTACGAGCAGATCCTCAACGGCGACCACGAGTTCGCGCCCGACGTCGACAAGCTCACGCTCGACTCGCCGGCGCCGCTGCTCGCGGGGCCCGACGGCAAGTACCCGGTGCCGATGCCGGGCATGAAGAAGCTGCGTGAGTACTGAGCTGCTACCGCAGGACGGGTGGCGGTTCAGCGCCGCAGCCGGAACTCGACGTCCGTGCGCGGCGTGAGCGGGATCCGCGGCGAATCCTGCCCAGCCACGGCGTCGCGCTTGATGCCGGCGAGCGGCAGGAAGAACAACTCGAAGCGGCCGTCGTTGTCCGTCCGCACCTGAGGGGTCAGCCCGTAGTCGAGTGCCAGGTGATGCTCACGCAGCAGGCGATCGAGCGTGCTCACACCTTCGGGGAGCCCGAAGTCCGTGCCGAAGGGAGTTCTGACGGTCACGCCGGCAACCGGGTCGCCGCGCGCGTCGACGACCCGACCGGCGAAGCGGGCGAGCGGCTGCAGCGCCAGGCGCAAGGGGGCGTCCGGCGGCGCCTCCGCGATGCTCGCGATCTGTACGGTGAACCCGCGGCCGTCGGTGGCAGCGGCCAGCCAGTTGCCTGGCTCCATGCGCACGCGGCACCGGTCGCTGCGGTCGGTCACGACCACGAGTGGAGGCGCATGGGGGGCTCCGCCTTCGGCTGGCCACAGCAGCAGCCGCGGCCGCAGGCCCGCCGCACCGCGCTCGGCGACCTGCCAGGTGACCACGGGCCAGCGATCCAGATCGATGCGCACCGCGTCGTTCGTCGGCGAGGAGCGCGGCAGGATCGCGGTGGGCACGTCGTGGTGATCATCGATGGCGAGCAGCAGGTGCCCGGCGGGGGCCGGGTCGATACTCGCAACTCCATCCTGGCCGGTGGTCGCGTCGACGCAGAGCCGTCCGCGCGTAGTGGTCGTCGGCTCGTTCGGATCGGGATGCAGTTCGAAGCGGAAGTCCGCGGTCAGGCCGACACCGGGGACCGGGAGCCCGCTGCGCGTCACCTCGATGCGGAGCGTAGACGCAGGCTTCACGATCAGATCGAGCCCGCCGAACGCGCTCGGTGGCGTGGTCGGTGCCGGCTGGTCGTCTGCGGATCCCAGGATGCGACCCGAGGTGATGCTGAGGACCAACGAATTGGAGGTCGAGGCGGATTCCGCGGCGAGGACCAGGTGTCCTGTCGTGCGCCCCAGCCACGTGTCGGGTACGCCGTGCACGACTGCCTGCGTCCTGCCATCTCGGTCACTCGCCGGGTCTGCATCTGCGGCTGGGAGACTGAGGGCCGGAGTGCCGCGCCAGCACCACTGCAGGTGGACGCTGCCAGTCGCATCGCGCATCATCGGTCCCCGATGAGTGGTGCCAGCGTACGCAGAGTCTGCATCGTCGGCGCGGCTGGCAAGCTCGGGCGCTACCTCGTCCAGCACGCGCTGGACCGCGGCTACGAAGTGGTGGGCGTGTGCCGCCCGCAGAGCGTCGGCAAGCTCGATGGCTTCGCGGGCCGCATCACGGTCGTGCCCGGCGCGACCGACGACGCCGCCGTGATCGCGCGCGCCGTGGCCGGCTGCGACGCGGTGTTGACGGTGCTGGTGCCGTTCGGGGTGCGGCAGCTCGCGACCCGCACCGCGCAGGCCGTGCTCGATCACGCTGCGCCGGGGGCGCGGTTGGTGTTCTCGTGCGGCTGGCACATCACGCGCGACGGCCGCGACGTCTACTCGCCCGGCTTCCGCCTGCTGCTCGCGGTGTTCGGCCGGGTGGCGCGCTGGCTGCGGTTCGCCGACCTCGACGACCAGGTCGAAGCTTGCCGCCGCGTGTTCGCCAGCGACACCCGCTGGACGGTGGTGCGCGGCAGCGACCTCGAGGAGGGGGAGAGCCAGGGGCTGCCGATCTGGCGCCGGCACGTCGGCGACCCGGCGCTGCGCAGCAACCGCACGCAGCGGATCGACTTCGCCCTGTTCATGATCGAGGCCCTGCGCGACGAGGCGCTCGTGCACGAGGCGCCGGCGATCGTCGGGCGGCTCACGCCGTCGGCCCAGGCGCACGCCGCGGCCGGTGCAGAACCCGGCGCGCCGCCTACTTCTTCAGCTTGACCTTGCCGAGCAGGTCTTCGACCAGCTTGCAGTGCGCCGCGACCTCCGGCGGATCGCCGCTGAAGATCGTCTCGAGCGCGACGCGGCCCTGCATCACGTCGATCGACGAGACGCCGAAGGCGAGGCCGCCGTTCCTCATCTGCTTCTCCTGCAGGTAGCCGCGCAGGGGATCGCCGGCCAGCTCGGTGGTCTTCGAGCCGGTGATGCGCAGGATGCCCTTGTCCATGGTCTCGTCCTTGTGCTCGCTCACGCGTTTGGTGATGGCGATCCAGCGCCGCGCGGCGTCCTCGCTGTCGAACTCGACGGCGACCAGGATCGCCGCCTTGGACTGCGGCGCGGCGGTCGGGACCAGCTGCACGGCGCGCACGCCGCGCAGGGAGGCGAGCAGCGCGTCGAGCTCCTCCTTGGGCAACATCGTCAGCCCGGTCGCGAGCTGCTTGCCGGTCACGTTGCTGCGCGTGGCGCTCCAGACGTCCTTGTCGAACGTCGCCACGAACGCGTCGATCGCGGGCTCGAGGTCGTAGAGCCGCGCGGGGCGGGACGCCGGATCGAGATACCACTGCGGCGCGAGGATCGTCTCGGCGTCCTTGGGTGGCGCTTCGAAGATGTCCCTGGCGCCGGTCTCGGGTCGCGCCTCGAGGACCGCCGCGGCGAAGCGCTCGCCGTCGATGTAGGTCATCGTGAGCACCGCCATCTGGGCCCGCAGCAGCAGCTGCTGGCCCTCGCCGCCGAGCAGCATCTTGTTGGGCAACGCGCCGATCGAGCTGGTCAACGCCTCGAAGCCGTCGGTCCAGCCGCTCTTGGCGCAGACCCGCCGCGCCTGCAGCTGCGCGTGGCCTTCCATCACGGCGCTGTACGCCGTGATCGCGTCGGCGGTCTTGGCCTCGAGCAGCCGGCTGGTGAAGTCGAACTTGCGGTCGTCGATGGCGTGGCAGAGCTCGTGCACCATGACCGCGCGCAGCGTCGAGTCGGCCGTCAGCTGCGGGCGCAGCAGGTTGCGCGCGGTGCGTTCCCAGGTCTTGGGCGACACCAGGAAGGTGCGCGTCGACCACGCGTACTTGGCGTAGACCAGCGGCGCGATCTGGGCGCCGATCACCGTGGCGCTGGCCGCGGCCTTGTCCTCGTCCGGTTCGCGCAGCCGCACGCTGGGCAGGTTCTCGGCGGCGATGACCTCGGCGATGGCGTCGACCTCGGCGATCTGCAGGGCCGGAAGCTCCTCGAGCCGGGCGCCGAGCACCTTCTCGCAGGCGGCGCGCGCGTCGGCGTAGGCGGCTTGCAGGCGTTCCTCGGTGATCTTCTCGAACTTGGGTTGCTGCGCTGCAAGCGGCGGCAGCAGGCCCAGCAGCGGCAGCAGGGGAACGAGGATGGACCGCGGGGTGAGGATCGTCATGACGGAGTGCGGCATGGTCGCCTACAGCTTGGCGAACTTGTCGGTTTCTTCGATCAGCGCGCTGCGGATGCCCGGCTCGGTCATCGAGTGGCCCGCGTCGTGCACCATCACCAGTTTGGCTTCGGGCCAGGCGCGGTGCAGGTCCCACGCCGAGGTCGCGGGGCAGACGACGTCGTAGCGGCCCTGCACGATCACCGCGGGGATGTGGCGCAGCTTGCGGGCGTCGTGCAGCAGCTGGTCGTCCCGGTCGAAGAACCCGCCGTTGACGAAGTAGTGCGCCTCGATGCGCGCGAACGCGTCGGCGAAGCGGCCGCCGCCGAACTTCTTGATCAGCTGCGGGTCGGTGTAGAGCTTGCTGGTGCTGCCCTCCCAGGTCGACCAGGCCTTCGCGGCGCGCTTGCGCACCTCCTTGTCCTTGCTGGTGAGGCGCTTGTAGTAGGCCTTCATCATGTCGCCGCGCTCGCGCGGCGGGATCGGCGCCAGATACCCTTCCCAGGCGTCGGGGAAGATGTGGCTCGCGCCCTCCTGGTAGAACCACAGCAGCTCGCTGCGGCGCAGCATGAAGATGCCGCGCAGGCTCATCGCCACGACGCGGCGCGGGTGCGTCTGCGCGTAGGCCAGCGCCAGGGTGCTGCCCCAGCTGCCGCCGAACACGACCCACTTGTCGATGCCGAGCTTGCCGCGCAGCTTCTCGATGTCGGCGACGAGGTCCCACGTGGTGTTCTCCCGCAGCTCCGCGAACGGCCGGCTGCGGCCGCAGCCGCGCTGGTCGAACAGCACGATGCGCCACTTCTTGGGGTCGAAGTAGCGCCGGTAGATTGGGTCGATGCCGCCGCCCGGGCCGCCGTGCAGGAACACCACCGGCTTGCCCTTGGGGTTGCCGCACTGCTCGTAGTGGATCGTGTGCAGGTCGCTGACCTTCAGCTTGCCCTGGTCGTAGGGCTCGATCGCGGGGAACAGATCGACGAGGGTCTGCTTGCTGGTGACGGTCGTGCGCTTCATGGGCGCATCGTCGCGCGCCGGCGCGGCGATGGCCAGCCCGACTCAGAAGCTGTTGCCGAACGCGATCGTGTAGTTGAGGCCCTCGTCCGAGAAGCCGAAGTCGACGCGGAAGGTCGCCTCGCGCGCGAAGGCGACGCGCAGCCCCAGGCCGTAGCTGTCGAGATAGCGCCCGTCGGCGAGGTCCTCGATGCCCGATGCGACGGTGCCGCCCTCGTAGAACACGGCCAGGCCGATGCGTTCGATGCGGATCGTATCGGTGAAGACGACGCCGCGCGGCACGATGCCGAAGCGGTATTCGGCGGCGAAGTGGGCCGCGGCGCGGTCGGTGAAGCGGTTCTGGATGTAGCCGCGCAGGGTGCTGGTGCCGCCGAGGGTGGGCAGGCTGTAGAACGGCAGCTCGCCGACGGTGTCCTTGACGAAGCCGCTGACCGCGAACACGTCGGTCGGCGGGTTCTCCTCGTCCCTGTCGCCGCCGCGGTGCAGCAGGGGCGGCAGCTCGATCACGTGCTGCAGGTCGACGCCGAGCACCGCGCCGAGGTCGCCGCCGTCGCCGAAGCCGGTGTTGGCGGTGAGCCCGACCCGGCTGCCGTGATAGGGCTGGTGCAGGCTGTCGCGGGTATCCCACGACAGGTCGCCGTCGAGCCAGAACTGGGTCTCGCCGTCGCCTGCCTGGGTCAGGGTGGGGAAGACCTGCTCGGTGCTGGGCACCCCGGTGACCTGGCCCGACGACAGGCCGTGGTGTTCGGCGCGGGCGCCGACCCGCAGCAGCCAGTCGGCGCTCGGGTCCGGCAGCGACATGCGCAGGCCCATGCCGAGCGCGGTCACCTCTTCGGTGTAGCTGGTCTCGTCGATCTCGCGGGTGCCGCTGCCGAAGCCGAAGAAGCGGCGCGTCAGGGTCTTCTCGTAGCCGGCGTTGGCGAAGACGCGGTTGCGCTCCTCGCGCACGATGCCGCCGTTGGGCAATTCGCGGTGCTCGAGCCAGCGCTGCCAGAAGATGCTGTAGGCCTGCTGCCCCTCGGCCGAGTAGGTGGCGACGATGTTGGCGAACTCGGCGTAGTGCTGGTTGCGGAAGTCGACGTCGGTCAGCGCGAAGCCGCCGCCGAAGCCGATGTCCTCCTCGCGGAACAGCAGCGGCGTGATGAACGAGCTGACCAGGAAGCGGTCGAACACCGAGCCCGGCTTGATGCGACCGGGCGGGGTGTAGCGCCAGCGCTCGGGGTTGGGCAGGTCCGAGGGCAGCTGGATCTTGGGGATGCGCCCGTCGGGGTCGAGGCCGTCGAGCGGGTCGTAGGTCTTGGCGACGTCCTTCTGGGCGCGCAGCCCGGCGGCGGCGGCGAGCGCGACGGCGAGCGGGAGCAACGGGTGGCGGGGCGATGCGGGCATGACGGCGGGGGCTGGCACGGTATCGTCTCGCCGATGCGTCGAAATCAACGCCGCGAGATCTTCGAGTGCCCGCACTGCGGCGCGGACGTGCCGATCGGCAGCGCCGCGTGCAAGGAGTGCGGCAGCGACACGGCCACGGGCTGGCAGAGCCAGGAGGAGATCGACTACCAGAGCCTCGACCTGCCAGAGGGTTACGCCGCCGGACAGGAAGGGCACCCGGGCGCGGTCTACACGACGCGGCGTTCGCCGTGGTTCTACGTGATCGCGCTGCTGGTCGTCGTGGCGATGGTGCTCGCGTTCGTGCTGCGCTGAGCGGCGCGGGCTCAGAGCACTTCGACCGACAGCACGCGCGCGAACGGCACGCCGATCACGCCCTCGTTGGTCTGGATCACGACCCAAAGCTCTTGGGCGGCGGCGCCCATCGGCATCGTGATCAGCGCGCCTTCGGCGGCGCGTTCGTGGCGCAGGTCGCCGTCGAGGCCGTAGCGCAGCCGCACGCGCTGGCCGACCTGGGGCGGCCAGCCGGCGCGGCGGGTGGTCGCGCGCATGGCTGCGGGCTGCGCTGCGGGCTGCGCCGCCTGCGCTGCCGCTGGCGCGGCGGTCACGCGCGAGAACGTCGCCTCGGGGTCGTCGTCGCCGCGCGCGACCAGGTCCACGGTCACCGGCAGGTGGTCGCTGTAGGTCTTGCGCCACGCGTCGCGCGAGAGGTCGCCGAGGTCGCCGTGCACCGCGAACGTGCCGCGCTGCAGCTCGACGAAGTCCTTGCCGGCCACGATCTGGTCGATCGGGTCGTCGAAGTGCAGGATCGTCGGGCGGCGCGGCGACAGTTCGAGGTACTGCAGGCCGCCGCCGGCCTCGAGCAGCTTCTCGGGGTCGTCGCCGTAGGTGCTGTTGAAGTCGCCGAGCAGCACGAGGTCGTGGTCCTCGTCGCCGCGACCTTGAAGCGACTGCAGCCAGTCGTGCAGGTGCGTCGCCTCGTAGCGGCGCTTCTGCTGGTCCTGGGCCTTGCGGCCGGCCTTGAGGTGCACGGTGGTGGCGCGAAAGTCGAAGCCCGTGGCGACGCTGCGGAAGCCCGCGGTCAGCGGCACGCGGTGGTAGATCGGCGTGCCCTCGATCTCGCGCGGCAGCTGCGTGAGCTCGTCGACGAACAGCAGCTGGACCTTGCTGGTGTCGTAGAGGAAGCCGATCTGCTGCGAGGTCTTGCCGTCGTCCCAGCCGCCGCTGGTGCCGAGCACGAACCGCCAGGTCGGGCCCGCCGCGGCGGTGACCTTGACCAGCGGCGCGTCGCCGCAGATCTCCTGCACGGCGAGCACGGCCACGCCGAGCTCGACGACCTTCTTGCCGATCGCCGCGAAGTCGGCGTCGTCGCGCGGCGGCAGGTTGTTGCGGAAGTTGCCCTTGGCGCCGAGGAACTCGAGGTTCCAGGTGCCCAGGCGGAGGGTCTCGGGCTTGCCCTGGGCCAGTGCAGTCGTGCCGAACACCAGCGCGGCGAGGATTCGGAACAGAGGGGTCATGCGGCTCCTTCGGCGCGCGCCCGGATCGAGCGCATCAGGTCTTGCAGGAAGTGGATGTTGTGGATCGACAGCAGGATGCCGGCCAGCATCTCGTCGGCGACGGCGAGGTGGCGCAGGTAGGCCCGGCTGTACTTGCTGCACGTGTAGCAACCGCAGCCCTCGACGAGCGGGCCCGGGTCGTCGGCGTACTGCGCGTTGCGCATCTTCAGGGTCGTGCCGCCGGCGCCGAACGCGCTGTGGTTGCGGCCGTGGCGCGTCGGCACCACGCAGTCGAACATGTCGACGCCCTGCGCGGTGGCCGCGAGCAGGTCCTCGGGCATGCCGACGCCCATCATGTAGCGGATCTTGCCCTCGGGCAACGCGTCGACGCATGCGTCGAGCGCGACCGCCATCTGCTGCTTGGTCTCGCCGACCGACAGACCGCCGATCGCGTAGCCGTCGAAGTCCATCTCGGCGAGCGCGGTGGCGCTGGCGCGGCGCAGGTCCGCGTCGACGCCGCCCTGGCAGATCGCGAACACGGCCTGGCCGCGGCTGCTGCCGCCCCAGCCGTCGTGCAGGTCGCGCGCCATGCGCGCCCAGTGCAGCGTGCGTTCGTGCGCGGCGCGCTGGTAGTCGGGCGGCGCGTCGCCGGCCGGGCAATGGTCGAGCACCATCGCGATGTCGGGGCCGAGCTGCTTCTGGAACGTCAGCACCGACTCGGGCGTGCAGCGGTGCGTGCTGCCGTCGATCACCGACTGGAAGGTCACGCCCGCGTCGTCGATCTTGACCTTGCCACCCAGCGAGAACACCTGGTAGCCGCCGCTGTCGGTCAGGATCGGGCCGTCCCAGCCCATGAATCGGTGCAGCCCGCCGAGGCGTTCGATGCGCTCGGCGCCGGGGCGCACGTGCAGGTGATAGCTGTTGGCGAGGATCAGCTCGGCACCCGTGGCCTTGACCTGCTCGGGCGTGAGGCCCTTGAGCGACGCGTAGGTGCCGACCGGCGCGAAGCACGGCGTCTCGAACGTGCCGTGCGGCGTGTGGTAGCGGCCGCGGCGCAGGATGCCGTGCTCGGTCTTCACCTGGCCGAGCAGCTCGAACCGGAAGGCGCTCATGCGAACGGCAGCTCGCCGTCGAGGCGCCGCGGTGCGGCGTTGGGCAGACCCAGGTGTTCGTAGGCGCGGGCCGTGGCGACGCGGCCGCGCGGCGTGCGGGCCAAGAGGCCGCAGCGGATCAGGTGCGGCTCGAGCACTTCCTCGAGCGTGTCCTCGGCCTCGTCGATCATCGCCGCCAACGTCTTGAGCCCGACCGGCTCGCCGCGCTGCACGAGCGCGCGCAGCAATCGGCGGTCGACCTCCTCGAGGCCCAGCGCGTCGACGCGCAGCCGCTGCAGGCCCTCCTCGGCGGCGGCGAGGTCGATCGATTCCTTGTTCTGCACCTGCGCGAGGTCGCGCACGCGGCGCAGCAGCCGCAGCGCCATGCGCGGTGTGCCACGGCAGCGCTCGGCACACAGGCTCGCGGCGCCGGCGTCGAGGTTGACGCCCAGGCGCCGGGCGGCGCGCAGCAGGATCTGCTCGATGTCGCTGGCCGGGTAGGGTTCGAGCCGCTCGACGATGCCGAAGCGCGACCGGAACGCCGCGGTCAGCAGGCCCTCGCGCGTGGTCGCGCCGACCAGCGTGAACGGCTGCACGCCCAGGCGCACGCTGCGGCCGCCGGGACCCGGGTCGAGCACCACGTCGATCGCGTGGTCCTCCATCGCCGAGTAGAGGTACTCCTCGAGCACCTTGGGCAGCCGGTGGATCTCGTCGATGAACAGCACCTGGTCGCGCGCCAGCCGGGTCAGCGTTCCGGCGAGGTCCTTGGGCGCGCCGAGCGCGGGCCCCGACGTGATCACGACGTCGGTGTCCATGCCGTGCGCGATCAGGTGCGCGAGCGTGGTCTTGCCGAGCCCGGGCGGGCCGCAGAGCAGCACGTGGTCGAGCGGCTCCTTGCGCGCGCGCGCCGCCGCGATCGCGATGCCGAGGTTGTCGCGGATCTGCTCCTGGCCGACGAACTCGGTGAACGAGGTCGGCCGCAGGCTGCGGTCGAACTCGGATTCGCCGGGGTCGGTGCGGTCGTGGAAGATCATCGGGGCGAGGATCGTAGTTGGGTGGCTGACGGGTTGCACGAGTGCGGTGGCACGGGAGAGTTGCGCCAACCACGGTGCGGGGATTGACGGTTGGGCGTGCTTGTGATCACCTCTCGCCTCGTCGAAGGAGTCAACCGTCGAAGGAGTCAAGGAGGAGGATCCATGCAGCGCGACATCCTGTTCTGTTCTGTTCTGTTCTGCATGCGCAGTAGGTCTGCGCGCTCAAGGGCTCTGGACCGTGGCATTCGATCACGTGCCGAACGGGCCGAGCGTGCACCCCGCTTCGGATTCGATCGCCAACCCGGGGCGCTGGATCACGATGAACGTACCGCCGGCCCAGCAGGTGACGCCGGGGCAACGGCTGAACACGGTGCACGTCTGCCTCATCCCCGCGGGTGTGCATCGTGGCGAGGTGTTGGTGTGGGACGGCAACCTCACCCAGTACGGAACGCGGGCATACCAGCCCTGGTCGATCGTCAATCCCTACTGGCCCGCCAACAACCCGAACTTCTGGCCGGGCCAGACGACACCGCAGTATCGCTTTCACAACGCGACGGTCGCGATGCCGGCTGGGAGGGGTGAACTGTTCTGTGCTGGTCAGGACTGGATGGCGGATGGTCGACTGCTAGTGGCGGGCGGAACCAAGAGGTATCCCATCCAGACCAATGGTGGATGGGAGGGCGAGCGGTTCGTCTATCAGTGGGATCACGCAGTCACGGCAGGCAATCCGTTCGGGACATGGTGGCAGATGGCGGACATGGAAGCGGATCGCTGGTACCCCACGGTGCGCGCCGACACGACGATGACGCACGGAGCGATCGTCATTGGCGGCACGCACTGGACACAGGCGAACGGCACGCGCATGGTCAACAGTTACGAAGTGCCGCGCATTGCATTCAACGCCGGCGTACCGGCACTCATGCCTGTTCCGAACGACTTTGACCGCAAGCCATCGCCAGGGACGCAGCCGAGTTGGCCCAATCTGCCGATTCCCGCGGTATCCCGACGCCAGTATTGGGGACCTGAGATGCCGGTCCTGGGCTGGCCGGGCTTCGGGGACTACCCGCGCATCCACTCTCTTGGCATCCTCGACCCGATCAGCAGCGGCACGGCACCTCGGCTGTTCGTGTCAGGATTCCTGTCCTGGGGTATTCGGTGGGCGCATGACATGACTGCGGACCCACAGTTCGCGACTTCGATCTTGGGACAGGGCTACGAGATCGGCCAGTTCCCCGCCAACAGCGACTCTGTCGTTAATTACGGGACGTCACTCCTGCTGCCGACCACTATCGGGGGCATCAGCACCAAGGTGGCGCGCATCGGTGGTGAGCGCATCCCGAACTCCTCTCCGGCAGCAAGCAACCTCGTCGAAACGGTGGCTGTGAACGCGATGCCGACTTCCTGGCAGACGGGATCCGGTGGCATGCCCGCAATGCAGTATCGGCGGCACTTCGGCAACGTCGTCATGCTGCCCAATGGTCAACTGTTCGCGATCGGTGGCCAGTCTGCCCAGGGGGCCTACAACCTTGTACCCGAGCTGCTGAGCAGCACATCTGCTTGGTCGCCAATGGCTCCGCACGTTGGCGCACGGGACTACCACTCCGCAGCGATTCTCTTGCCGGATGCGCGTGTATTCGTGTGCGGCGGAGAGCACCGTGCACACGCGTCTTCGCCTGGGACCGATTACCTGATTTGGGAGCCTCCATACTTTCACCTCGATTACGGAAGTTTGCCCCCGACCGGCATCACTGTGTGGCACGCGACAACCCTCGTCACCGTGCCGCAACATGTCATCGGGGGCGCCAACAACTTCACCTACGGCCAAATCTACGAGGCTGGATGGACAAACACGCTCGAAGATGGAGTCACAGTGGACAGCGCTGTCCTGGTTCGCCCGGCGGCGTTGACGCATCATGACGACGGAGGGCAGCGCCTCGTCCGACTGACGACCTGGGAGGGCAGCGACGGGAGCGGAACGTCGGTGCAGTTCAAGAGCCCGAGCAACACTCTTCAGGCTCCGCCAGGTTGGTGGATGTTGTTCCTGGTGACGAGTTCCGGACGGCCATCCACTGCCTACTGGGTCCACTTGCTGTAGACCAGTATGTTCGTCTCTCGCGCTTTTTGGTCGTTTGCCCTGGCCGGGGGTGCAGTGGTTCCGTTGGCTGCCCAGGATTTGGTGTGGCGGGTTGAAGGAGTAGGCGGCTTGATCGGGAGAGGGGCTGATCTGCATCGACTCGGAGACTTCAACGGCGATGGCTGGGATGACCTGCTCGAACGTGGTGAGGCGTGGAACGGAACGAATCGCGTGCAAGTGATCCGATTCACTTCGGGTCGGGATGGCTCGATCTTGTCATCGGGGTGGCCGTTGCCGCATGCCTTCTGGGCGTTTTCCAACACGGCTCCGCTCGGCGACTTGGACAACGACGGCAAGCCCGACTACGGCGGTCATGCCTACGACGCATTCACACCGTCGACCACCCAGACCCTCGTCGCGGTCAGCGGCGCTACGCACCAGCTCCTGTGGAGTGCGACGATCCCGAATGCGTGGGGTACGAACTTCGGCACCGTGTTGTGCGGTGACCTCGATGTCGACAACGACGGGCACAAGGACGTCGTGACGAGCGCGCTGTATCTGTCGCCGGGCGGCACGATCTTCGTTTACGACCACGCGGGCCTTGAGAAGTACCGCATCATCGATCCGGTGCCCAACGTACAGGTCGGGCTCGACATCGCCTCACTGCAGGGAGACCTGGACGGCGACGGGTGCGACGACTTCGTGAGCACCGGTCTTGAGGCCCAGAACCGCGGCGCCGTCGTCGTCTTCTCGGGACGGACTGGCGCGGTCTTGCAGCTGTCCTTCGGTGAACAGCCCGGTGACCAGCTCGTCAACGCGGGGGCCTGCGGCGACATCGACCGTGACGGCGTGCCGGACTACTGCGCTGGTGGGTCGTTCGGAAATGCCGTTGTCACTGCGTTCTCGGGTGCCACCGGTCAGGTCATCCATTCGTGGCGCGATCCGCAGGCGTGTTGCATGGGCATCAATGTGACGGGAGGCCAAGACCTCGACAGTGACGGCGTGCCGGACCTGATCACCGGTCAGTTCGCCAACTTGTTGCCGCCCAACGACCGCATCGTCAGCGCGTTGTCGGGACGTGACGGGACCTTCCTCGCTCGCTGGTATCGATCGGCGCAACAGTTTTCGTGTCTAGCGGAGAGCGTCGCGATCCTGCGTCCGCCGCCTGGCGAACATTACGCGATCGCCGTGTTCACCGAGCGTTGCGGCGGTAGTCCCAACAACAGTTGCACCGCGAATGCTCTCTGTCCGGGAATCGTCTGGGCCTACACCTGCGCGCCGCCCGGTGTGCGTGAGTACGGTTTGCCCGACGCGAGCGCCGGCCAGCCGTTGGCGCAGAGCGGCATGCGCGCGTTGACGCGGACTGCCCCGCAGACGGTGCGGTTCACGATGTCGGAAGCGCCACCGGGTGCGGCCGCGATGCTGATGCTCGGCACTTCGGACGCCGCGATCGCGAACGTGGCGTTGCCGTTGATGCTCGGCCCGTACGGTCTCTCCGGCGTCACGCTATGGCAGTCTGCGGACATCAATCTGTTCACCATCGCTGGATCGACCGGGGTCGATGGCGGCTACGCGGAACTCCAACTGGCCATGCCCGCGGGTCGAACGGTCGCGACGACCGGCATCCGGTTCCACGCGCAATGGCTGTGGTTCGATCCGAGCAATCCGCAGGCTCATGGATCGACTGCGGGCCAGCGCTTCCTAGTGCAGTGAAATCGTTGCGTCGCAACGACAGCGTGCGCGCTTGACTGCCCTGGCGAGATCGCGACGCTGCTGCGGGTGGCCGACGAACTGCCGATTCACGACCTACTGGGCGAACCGAAACTGACGGCGATCGTCGCCGGTTTCTACGCGCGTGTGCCCGCGGACCCGATCCTGGGGCCGATGTATCCCGAAGGCGACTTCGAGGCCGCCGAGCAGCGGCTGCGCAGCTTCGTGATCTACCGCTTCGGCGGGCCGCCGACGTACCTGCAGGAGCGCGGCCATCCGCGGTTGCGCATTCGGCACCACCCGTTCCGGCTCGACCGCGCGGCGCGCGATCGCTGGATGCAGCTGATGATGGCGTCGATCGACGAGCAGCAGATCGCGCCAGAGCACCGCGAGTATCTCGAGCGGTTCTTCGGCGACATCGCGACGTTCCTGATCAACACGCCGGGCTGAGGGTCACTTGCCAGCGGGCTGCGCCTGCCAGCGGTCGGCGTCCTCGAGCACGCCGCGCGCCGCCTCGCCCTGTAGCCACGCGCGCGCCGCGGGGTCGCCCTTCAGGTAGGCATCCCAGAACGCCGTCGACAGCGCCAGGATCGCGCGGTGGTGGTTGGGGTTGTGTTTGCCGAAGCGTGCCAGGCCCTCGCCGCCGACGAACGCCGAGTGTTCGGCGCCGTCGAGCACGAGTTCGTAGCGGTCGATGGTCTGCGGCAGGTTGGCGAACACCTTCTGCCGCGACGCGGCGTCCTGGTTGCCGATCGGCGAGACGTCCTCGGTGCCGGTCATGCACAGCCACGGGATCGTCACCTTGCCGAACGCCTGCGAGAGATCGCCGGCTGCGGGGCTGCTCGGGCTCATCGGCAGCGCCGCGTCGATGCGCGGGTCGAGGTGCTGTTGACCCAGGAGCGGCACGTTCTGGCCGCTCGTCATCTGCGTCGTGAACGCGCCGAACGAGTGGCCGCACATGCCGACGTGGTCGAGGTCGAGGCGGCGATGCAGGTTGTGGTCGCCGTCGTCGTTCCACGCGCTCAGCTGGTCGAGCACGGCGTGCACGTCGAGGCAGCGCTCACGCAGTTCCTTGGCGTTGGCTGCTGCCTTCAGGCTCTTCATGCGGTCGCGCAGCGGCGCGTCCTTCCAGACACCGGTGTCGCTGCCCGGGTGCTGCAGGAACACGACCACGTAGCCGCGCTTGCTCCAGTGCTCGCCGAGGTATGGGCTGGTGTCGCGCGAGCCGCCGAGGCCGTGGCTGAACAGGATCACGGGTGCGGGCGCATCCTTCGCCGGCAGGTAGACGCGGATCGGGATGTCGCGATCGCGCGCGGCGTCGTGCACGTCGAACAACTGGCTCGGCGGCAGCGCGTCGGCAGAGGCGCGCAGCGGGTCGTAGGAACTGGTCTGTTGGCAGGTGAGCGAGGCCGCCGTCAGGACGACGGAGAACGCGAAGGTCGGCAGGTGCATGCCGCGAGTTCGCTGCGCCCGAGTCGTCGGGGACAGGCAGGGCGCCGCGGTCTCGTTCTGGAACACGGCCGACCGCGATCACGAACCGATCGTCACCTGCAACCCTGCCGACAGGGTGAAGCCGCTGGGCGCGTTCGCATCGAGGGTCGCGGCCTGCGCGAAGATGTCGCGGCCCAGGAAGGCGCGGTCGTTGGGGACCGGCAGCGGCGAGGAGCCGAAGGCGCCTGCATTGAGCGGCACCAGGACCGCGACGCCGTTGCCGACGCGCAGCGTGCAAGCGGCGATCGGCGTGTTGGCGCTCTGCAGGCCGAGCAGCAACGCCGCCAGGGGTGTCGTCGGGGCGGCGAGGCAATCGATGCTGAGCGCGCTGGTGCCCGGTCGCGGCCACGTGTTGGCGGCGAGGATGGGAGCCGTCGCGGTGCAGGCAGAGCCGTAGTCCACGCTGCGCGCTTCGCCGAGCTCGAGGGTGAACAGCGAACGATCGTCGCCGAGGGCCAGCCCGTCCGGGTAGGGGAAGCCGACCACGGTCTTGGTGCCGCTGAGGCCCGAGGGGAGCTCCGTGTCGCCTATGGTGAGTTGTGACCAACCGTTGTTGGTCAGTTCGTAGGCGTCGAGCGAGCGGCCGCCGTTCCCCGAGATCGTCAGCACGCAGGCGCCGCGCGCCGCGTCGTAGCCGATCTGGTTGCCGCCGAGAGCCGGCGCGGCCACGAGTGACGGCAGAGGGCTCCAGTCGACGCCGTTCCATTGCCACGCGTCGGAGAGGAAGTTGTTGGGGCCGGCCCACCCGCCGTGCATGACGATGGCGCTGCGGTTGAAGTCGAACGTCGCCGACGCGATCGTGCGTGCCGGCGGCGTGGTGTTGGGCGACGCCTGCATCCAGGTGCCGTTGCGGAAGATCCAGGTTTCGGACGAGAGTCCGGAGCTGCCGCCGTTGCCGCCGAACAGCAGCAGTTCCCCGCGCGCCCAGTCGTAGGCCAGGGTCGCGCCGATCCGGTTGGTGGGGCCGCTGGCGCTGAGCTGCTGCCAGGTCAGCCCGTCGTAGCCCCACAGGTCGTTGCCGATGGCGGCGGTCGCGGGGTCGAAGCCGCCGAACAGATAGGCGAGCTGCTGGCCGGTGCAGGCGCTCGCGGCGTAACGCGGGGACGGTTGCACCCCCGGGAGGGCCGACCAGTCATCGCCGGTCCAGCGCCAGGTGGTCGGCGGGGTCGCCGTGCCGCGATACAGCAGCAACTCGCCGGTCGGCGACGCGAACAGGTTGCCGTTGCCGCGCTGAATCGGTCGGGTCGGGGCGTCGCGGAGCAGCCAGCGGGTGCCGTTCCAGCTCCACGTGTCCAGCGTCGGGTCGTCGCCGCTGCCGCCGGCCAGGACACACTCGCCCAGCCGCGCGTCGAACTCGAACACCGGGTGCATGCGCCCTGCGGGGCGCAGGGGCGGGGTGACCACCTGGGACCAGGACGTGCCGTCCCATTCCCAGAGATCGTCGTGCACGATCGGGTAGTAGCCGCCGAACAGCAGCGTGCGCTGCCGCTGCGGGTCGTAGGCCATGCCCGGGTACCACCGGATCGACGGGGCGCCGACGTTGTTGGCGAGGGTCCAGTCGGTGCCGTCCCATTCCCAGGTGTCGCGCAGCTGGAAGGTTGTCTGACCGCCGTAGAGCACCACCCGACCGCGGTTCGAATCGTAGGTCGCCCCGGCGAGGCCACGCGGCGGCGGCACGTTGTTGGGGAAGCGCTGCTGCCACGTGGCGCCGTCGAACACCCAGGTGTCGCCGAGGTACGCGTTGTTGAAGGAGATCCCGCCGAACAGCACGAGTTCCCCGCGCTGGCTGTCGTAGGTCAGCGTGAAGCTGGATCGCGGCGGCGGCGTCGTCGCCAGGTTGAGGTCGCGCCAGGTGCTGCCATCGAAACGCGCGGTGACGAACTGCTGGTTGTCGTCGCTGCCGACGAACCAGGTGCAGCGCCGCTGCTCGTCGAACGCCAATTCGCCATACAGGCCGCCTTGCCGCCGCAGTGCCCGCTGGCGCCAGGTGGAGCCGTCGAACTCGAGGGTTTCGCCGAGCGTGCCGAGGCCGACGAGGGTCTGGCGCGCGCTGTCGAAGGTGCCGAGGCCGACGGCATGATCGCGAAGACGCAGGTCCTGGGCCGAAACGCTCACACCCAGGAACAGGATCGCCAGCGCCGAGACGGACGAGAGGTCGATGTGCATGCGGGCGACTAGCCTAGACTCTTTGGGCCGTTACGCCCGCGCGAGGACCGCTCGTCGGGCGTGCGCTCGCGCACGGTGAGCGCAATCGCTCAGCGGACCAGCAGGCCCGCCGTGCCATCGACGACGGGCAGCGCACTGCCGATCGCAGTCAGCGAGCCGTCGTGGTTGCGGCGGAAGGCGTTGATCGTGTCGTTGCCCGAGTCGAGCACGAACAGGAAGCGGCCGCGCGGGTCGAAGTCGAGGTCGATGGCCCGGCCGCCGGCCGCGAGGCTGCCCGAGACGCCGCTGGGGTCGAGCAGCGTGAGGCTGCCGTTGCCGCCGAGCGCGTAGCCCGTGATCGTGCCGCTGCCGGTGTTGGCGGTGTAGCCGAAGTGACCGCCGCGCGGGATCGCGGCCCAGCACGCGGCGCTCTGCGTGGTCGGCGCGGCGCTGGTCAGGGTGACCAGCGTGCCGTCGTTCTGCAG
Organism: Planctomycetota bacterium; assembly: GCA_020638655.1. Lineage (GTDB taxonomy): Bacteria > Planctomycetota > UBA1135 > UBA1135 > UBA2386 > JACKIC01. The sequence continues at coordinate 217,029 of JACKIC010000008.1, read as the reverse complement.
CCGGTAGCTCGACGCGGTGCTGGCGCCGGCGCTGCCGCCCGCCGCTTCGCTGACGAACAGCACGTCGTCGCCGCGGAACGCGAAGCCGAACGGCGTGGTGCCGGCCGAGTTCTGGAACTGCGCGGCGCCCAGGCGCCCGTTGTTGTGCACGGGCCAGACGGCGATCTTGTCGGTGGCGCGCTCGGTCGCGAGCAGGAAGCGGCCGTTCGGGCTGAAGGCGACCTGCGCCCCGGCCGCGCCGGACTGGCTCAGCGGATAGCTCGCGCCTGCGATCGCGTGCAGCTGGTTGCCGACGATGCGGAAGCCGTCGACGGTGTCGCTGCCGGAGTTGAGCACGTAGACGAGGTTGCCGTGTGCCGCGACGCTGGTCGGCATCGAGCCGCCGCTGGCGACGGTGTCGGTGCGCCACAGGAACACGTCGGCGAAGGTGCGGAACAGCGTCAGCTCGTTGCTGCCGGCGTTGACGACGAGCAGTCGGTTGCCGTTGGCGTCGGCGAGCGCGCCCTGCGAGCCGAGGCCGGCGCCGGTGCCGTCGCCGCCGGTGTGGAAGCTCGCGAACGGCACGAGGTTGCCGCTCGGCAGGCGCAGCGCGACCTGGACCGCGTTGCCGGCGGGGTCGTTCGACTGCGTGTAGACCGCGCCGAACCACTGCGCCTGGGCGGTGGTGGCAAGGGAGACGGCGAGCAGGAGGGAAGAGATGCGTGCGGTGATGTGCATGACCAGAGGTGGGATCGGTGGTTGACGCGGTCGTCGGGGGTCGGCGCCGCGGCCCCTGGTTCGATTCCCGGCAGACTTCGTTTCCCGCAACGTTTGGAATGGCCTATTGCTCGAACTGCAATGAAGCCGCCGAGCCGCACCGTGTCGATCGCCGCCTTGTGGGCCTGGCTGCCGGCGTTCCGCGCCGTCGCCGAGACCGAGCACCTGCCGTCCGCCGCGCAGGGCCTGGGCGTCACGCCCTCGACGCTGTCGCGCGCGATCGCCGCGCTCGAGCGCCGGCTCGGCAAGCCGCTGTTCACGCGCAGCGGCCGCAACCTGCGTCTGAACGGCGACGGCGCGGCGCTGCTGGCGACGGTGCGCGAGGCGATGCACCGCGTCGAGGACGGCGTCGACGAGGTCGTCGCGAGCAGTCGCCGCGGCCCGTTGCTGGTCGCGAGCAGCGGCGCTGGTACTACGGCGATCGTCGCGCCGGCGCTGATCGAATTGCGGCGCCGCTACCCGGAGCTGCTGCCGCAGGTGGTGACGCGGTCGATGGGGGACACGGGTGCCGATCTGCTGCGCGGCCGCCTCGACATCGCCTTCCAGGAGCAGGCGCTGGCGCGGCCCGGCCTCACCGTGACGCGCGTCGGCACCGTGGTGCGCGGCGTCTACTGCGGCCGGCGTCACCCGTTGTTCGCGGCGAGGAAGGTCGCGGTCGGCGATCTGGTCGCGCACGAGTTCGTGGCGCCACCGCCCGACGAGAGCGGCCGGCCGCTCGACGGCTGGCCCGACGAGATCCCGCGCCGCGTCGGGCTGGTCGTCGACCAGCTGCGCATCGGCCTGGAGTTGTGCTGCGCCGAGCCGCTGCTCGCGGTGCTGCCCGAGGCGCTGGCCGACGAGCGCGGCGACGCGCTGCGCCGGCTGCCGCTCGAACTGATCCCGGCGACGCCGTTGTTCGCCATGCACCGCCAGGTGCTGCGCAACCGGCCGTCGCTCGCGGCGGAGTTCGTGCAACTGGTGCGCGAACGCGGCGACCCGGCTCGCTAAGTTGGCGCGGATGCGCCTCGTTCTCGCAACCTTCGTCCTGTCCGCGTGCGCCGTCGTGCCCACTCCCGAGAGCCTCGCCCGCCAGGGGTATCGCCCGCTGTTCGACGGCGCGGCGCTGTCGGGTTGGCACGGCCAGCGGCACTTCGATCCCTACAAGCTCGCGGCGATGTCGGCCGAGGAGCGCGCGAAGTTGCGCGCCGAGGACGACGCGACGATGGCGGCGCACTGGCGCGTCGAGAACGGCGAACTGGTCAACGACGGCAACGGCGCCTACCTGACCACCGACGCGGTGTTCGGCGACGCGGAGTACGTGCTCGAGTACAAGACCGTGGCGCTCGCCGATTCCGGCATCTACCTGCGCGGCTGCCCGCAGGTGCAGATCTGGGACTACACCGAGGCCGGCGGCAAGTGGAAGCTCGGCGCCGACAAGGGCAGCGGCGGCCTGTGGAACAACGACAAGCACGAGCGCTTCCCGCCAAAGGTCGCCGACAAGCCGTTCGGCGAGTGGAACCGGCTCGAGATCCGGCAGCTCGGGGAGCGCGTCTGGGTCAAGCTCAACGGCGTCGTCACCGTCGACGGCGTGGTGATGGAGAACTACTGGAACCGCGCGCTGCCGCTGCCGGCCAGCGGGCCCTTGCAGCTGCAGACACACGGCGGCGAGATCCGCTTCCGCGAGCTGTGGGTGCGCGAGATCCCCGCGGACGAGGCCAACGCGATGCTGCGGGCTCTCCACGGCGATCGCTTCGTCTCGGTGTTCGACGGCGCGTCGTGGCAGGGCTGGCAGGGTGACACCGACAGCTACGAGATCGAGGACGGCGCGATCCGCTGCAAGGCCGGCAAGGGCGGCAACGTGTTCACCGAACGCAGCTACTCGGACTTCGCCGTGCAGCTGCAGTTCAAGGTGCCGCCGGGCGGCAACAACGGCCTCGCGATCCGCTACCCGGGCAAGGGTGATCCGGCCTACGCGGGCTTCGAGGTGCAGGTGCTCGACGACTCGGCCGAGAAGTACGCGAAGCTGCAGCCCTACCAGTACCACGGCTCCGTCTACGGCATGGTGCCGAGCATGCGCGGGTACCAGCGGCCGGTCGGCGAGTGGAACTTCGAGGTCGTGACCGTGCGCGGCTCGCACTTCACTGTCGAACTCAACGGCACCGTGATCGTCGACGCCGACGTCGCCGGCCTCGAGTCGCACCTCGAGAACCACGTTGGCAAGGACAACACCGCGGGCTTCTTCGGCTTCTGCGGGCACAACGACCCGGTGTCGTTCCGCGACATCCGCATCGCGGACCTCACCGACAGCCGCTGAGCGCTGGTCGCCGTTCGGGCCGATCCGCGGGTCAGCGGATCGTGATCTCGACGCCGCGGCTGGTGGCTACGCCGAACGGCGCCTGCGGGTCGAGCGCCCAGGTCTGGAAGAACAGCGGCAGGTTGGTCAGCGCCGGATCGCCGGGCACCGGCACGCGCCAGGTCGCGTGCGCCGGATCGCCGGGGTTGCCGCCGAGCAGCAGCAGACGGCCGTCGTTGACGTCGATGTTCCACGGCAAGCCCGCGAGCCACTGCGCCGGTTCGATCGAGCGCGCGCCGTAGCCGATGTAGGCCAGCGACAGGCCCTGGCCCGCGGCGACCCCGAGCTTCCACTGTTGGTTGCCCAGGTTGGCGGGCACCGTGTCGACGACGAACGGTTCGCTGCCGCCGACCATCGCCGCCCCGAAGGCGCGCGGCGCGGCGAGGTCCAGGCTGCGCAGATGCGGGTGGTCGAAGGGCGGCAGGCCCTGGGCCGCGCGCGGGTCCGTGAGCGCGGTCGCGACGAAGTGCTGGATCGTCAGCAGGTCCTGGGTCGTGACGTTGAACTGGATCAGCGGCAGCAGGAACGGGTCGAGGTTGCTGGTGTCGACGCCGCCGCCGTTCATGTAGACCGAGAACGTCGACTTGGGATCGGTCGTCTGGCTCGGGTCGAGCAGCGCGGCGCTCTGGCCGTTGTGGAACAGGCGCGGGCGCAGCCCGGCGTTGCGCAGCGTCGGCGTCTTGAACCGGCCGTCGTCGAACGGGACGTTGCTGACGGCGCCGAGCCCGCGGTCCTCGTTCTTCCAGCGCAGGCCGAGGTTGTGGAACTGATCGTCGGTGAACAGGCCCGGCGTGTGGCAGGCGTTGCACCGGCCGATGCCCAAGAACAGGTTCCAACCCTGCACCTGCTGCGGCGTCATCGCCGTGGTGTGCCCGGCGACGTAGTGGTCCCACGGCGTGTCGTCGGGGATCAAGACGCGCTGGTAGCTCGCCAGCGCGAACGCGATGCGCGCGGCCGTGATCGCCGGGTCGCCGAATGCGGCGCTGAACAGCGACGGGTAGTCGGGGCTCGTCGACAGCGCCGCCTGGATGTCGGGCGTCAGCGACAGCGCCAGGGCCAACGGGCGGCGCGCCTGCAGCTTCTGCCGCACCTCCTGCCAGGTGCGCCCTTCGTGGCCCATCTCCACCGGGCTCAGGATCGGGACCACGGCCTGGCTCTCGAGGGCGCCGTCGAAGGGGATCAGCGTCTGATTGGTCTCCGGGTCGACGAAGGTGGTGCTGGCGCGACCGTCCCAGAACAGGTCGGCGTGGTAGGCCGCGCCGTGGTTGGTGTTGGCGGTGCGGCGCGTGACCTGACGGCGCAGCCCGAACACCGCGTCGGCGGTGAAGTCGCCGCTGCCGTCCTGTCGCGTGAGCCCTGGGGAGCCGATGATGTCGTCGTCGGTCGCGTAGAGCCCGTCGGGGCCGGGATGCAGACCCCTGTCCCACCGCGGGTCGCCGCCGCCGGCTTCCGGCACGTGGCACGTGCCGCAGGCGATCGAATCGTCGCTGGAGAGTTGCTCGTCCCAGAACAGGATCTTGCCCAGCACGACCTTCGCCGGGGTCATGGGGTTCTGGCTGGGCACCGGCACCGGCGGGAGCTGGTACTGGGCCGTGGCGCTCACGGCCAGCGTCAGGAGGGAGAACAGAGGGCGCATCGCGGAAGTGGCAAGTCTACCTCCGGAACGCGGGCTCGCGATGGGCTTGCAGGCGGTCTCCGCGCTACCCTGTCGGCCCGTCGGCATGAGCACTTCCGGTGATTCCCAGGCGAGCCGTGACTCCCGCGGGGCGGGAAAGCCGTTGCGGTCTGCGTCGGGGCAGACCTGCCTCATCGACGGTCGCGGGCGCATCCTATGGGTGAACGAGGCCTGGCGCGCCTTCGCCACCCGACACGGCGGCAACGCGAGCAACTGTAGCGAGGGCGTCGATTATCTCGCCGTCTGCAAGCAGGCCGACCGGAAGCGGTTCCCCGAGGCGATCCAGGTGGCGGATTCGCTGCGCCAGGTGCTCACCGGTGCGCTCGACTACTTCGAGCTCGAGTACAGCTGCCCGACGCCCGAACTCGACCTGCAGTTCGTGATGCGGGCCCAGTGCCTCACGATCGACGGCCGGCGGTGCGCGTTCGTGCTGCACGAGGACGTCACCCAGGCACGCCTCGCCGAGCGGTTGGTGCGCGACAGCGAGCTGCGCTATCGGCAGCTGTTCGCGGCGGCGCCCGACGCGGTGTTCGTGCTCGGTGCGCGGGAAGACGAGTTCGGGCGCATCCTCGACGCCAACGAGGTCGCAGTGCGTCAGCACGGCTACTCCCGCGACGAGCTGCTCGGCATGCACATCGGTGACCTCGACGTGCCCGAGGACGCCGACCGCGTGCGGGAGCGCATCGAGCAGCTGTTCCGCGACGGCCACGTCGGCTTCGAAGTGATGCACCGCCGCCGCGACGGCAGCGAGTTCCCCGTCGAGGTGACCGCGCGTGTCGCCGAGCTCTCCGGTCGTCCGGTGATCTTGTCGTTCAATCGCGACATCAGCGAGCGTCGGCGCGCAGAGGCCGAACTCCGCGACCAGGCGGTGCGGCTCGACCTCGCCGCTCGCTCCAGCGAGGTCGGCTTCTGGGACTGGGACATGGCCACCGACCGGGTGTTCTTCAGCCCGGAGTGGAAGGCGCAGCTCGGCTACGAGGCGCACGAGATCGGCGACGACTTCGCCGAGTGGCAGACTCGTTGCCACGCCGACGACGTCGGGCCGGCGCTGGCGGCGGTGCAGGCGCACCTGCGCGGCGAGACCCCGTACGTGCACAACGAATTCCGCATGCGGCACCGCGGCGGCGACTACCGCTGGATCTACTCGCGGGGCCGCGTCGTGCTGGACGCCGCCGGCAGGCCCGCGCGCCTCGTCGGTTGCCACGTCGACATCACCGAGCGCAAGCGCAGCGAACAGGAACGCGCCGCGTTGGCTGGCCGGATCGAGCGCGTGCAACGGCTGGAGGCCATCGGCACCCTGGCCGGCGGGATCGCGCACGACTTCAACAACATCCTGACCGTGATCGCCGGCAACGTCGACCTCGCGCTGCAGGCCGGCGGCGACGCGACGCTGCTCGCCGGCGCGCTCGGCGAGGTGCGCAAGGCCGCCGATCGTGCCAAGGCGCTGGTGCGTCAGATCCTCGCCTTCAGCCGCAACGACCCGCCGGAGCGTCGCCAGGTCGCCGTGGCCGAGGTGCTCGCCGAGGTGGCGCGGCTGCTGCGGTCGACGGTGCCGCAGTCGCTGAGCATCGACATCGAGGTCGACGACGACGTGCCGGACGTGCTGGCGGACGTCGACCAACTGCAGCAGGTGCTGCTCAACCTCGGCACCAACGCCTGGCACGCGATCGGCGACCGGCCCGGCCGGATCTCGCTGCGCGCCCGCGCGATGGCCGTGGAGCGTGGCGGCGGGTTCGGCGGGGAACTGCAGACGGGTGCCCACGCGCTGCTGGAGGTGGCCGACGACGGTTGCGGCATGGACGGCGCGACGATCGGGCGGATCTTCGAGCCGTTCTTCACCACGAAGATCGGCGCGGGCACGGGGCTCGGGCTGTCCGTGGTGCACGGCATCGTGACGAGCCACGGCGGGGCGATCGAGGTGCAGAGCGAACCCGGGCGAGGCGCGACGTTCCGGGTGCTGCTGCCCGCGACCGAGGCGGTGCCCGTGCCGGCGCCGGTCGCCGAACCGCCGCCGGGCGAGGCGGGGGAGCGGATCCTGCTGATCGACGACGAACCGGCGCTGCTGCGCGTGATGAAGCGCGGGCTCGAGCGGCTCGGCATGCAGGTGGCCTCCTTCGAGGCGCCCGCGGACGCCCTGGTGGCGCTCGGTGCGGACCCTCACGGTTTCGATGTCGTCGTCACCGACTACGACATGCCCGGCCTGCAGGGCCTCGAGGTGGCGAGCCGCGTGCGCGACCTTCGCGCCGATCTACCGGTGGTCCTGTGCTCGGGCTTCGTCAAGTCCGAGGTGCTCGCGGCGGCGGCGGCGGCCGGGGTGAGGGTGCTCAACAAGCCGTTCGTCGCCAAGGAACTCGCCCGCGTCGTGCGCGAGCTGTTGTCGGCTCACTGAACTGCTTCGTTCCGTGGTGTACACGGGTCGCGGAAGGAGCCCGTCTGGTCAGCCGCCGAACATCTGGGTCCACAGGTTGTCGGCGCGACCCAGGCCCGTGCGGTTGTGGCCGCCGAGCATGTTCTTGTGGTGTCCCGGGCTGTACCACCAGCCCTCGATCGCGCCGCGGCCCGTGGCCTGGCCCGCGGCGATGTTCTCGGCGCTGGCGCTGGTGCCGGCGCGCGCCGCGCGTTCGCCGAAGCTGTGTTTGCCGTCGACGGGCGAGGTGTGGCTGAAGAAGCCGAGGCGCAGCATGTCGGAGGCGTGGTCGCGCGCGGCGTTGCCGAGCTTCTCGTCGATCGCGAGCAGGCCCAGGCCGAGCGCGTAGCGGATCCGGTTGAGCTCGAACGTGCCCAGGTACTCCTCGCTGTCCATCGTCGCGCGCAGTCTGGCGTTCTGTTCGAGCGCCTTCTGTTCGCGGCCGCTCATCGGCAGCGCCGCGAGGCACAGGTACTCCAGGTCGGCGTCGATCGTGTCCGCGCGCGGCGGGTCGGGTTCCTGGCGCATGCGATCGACGACGCGACGGCCGCCGGGCACCTCGTCGAGCGTATGCATGCCGCCGAGATAGAGGTCGAACCAGGCGCGGGTCGCGTCGAGCTGGGCGCGCAGGTCGGTGATCGCCGCCGCGAACTCGGGGTCGCTGGCCTGCAGCTTGGTGGGGCTCGGCAGCAGCAGTTCCTCGAGACGCTGGCGGCGGGGGTCGATGGCGTCGTGGATGGCCTGCTTGTCCAGCGACGGGCCCCTGGTGACGGCGAGCGCCTCGCCGCGCAGGGTCTCTACTTCCGCGGCGCCCTTGCGGCCGAGTTGCTCGCGCTGACACTGCGGCACCAGCTTGCGGGCCTGCTTGTGCACGCGTTCACGGGTCTTGTCGAAGGCACGCAGCGAATCGACGTAGTGGCGCCGGACCAGTTCGAGCGCCTGGCCGCGCACGTCGACGGCACGATCGCCGAGCTGCGCCCACAGCTGCTGCGCATCGACGACGGTGAGGTCGCGGGCCGACAGCCTGGACAACATGGTCGACGAGGGCACGGGTTCGGCGGTGCCGGTCGGCGTCCCGGTCTCCTGCGCCAGCAGCGCGCTCAGCAGACATGGGACCGCCTGGCAGAGTCGAGCCAGGCGGCGCCATGGGAGGTGCGGTCGACTCACGGCTTCTTCGGACTCTCGGGCATCGGCCAGTTCGGGTTCTTGTTGAGCCAGCGTTGCCAGTCGGCGAACTGCGAGTTCTGCACCCCGGTGAGCTTGGTCAGCGAGCGTTGCCACTTCGCCTCGACGGCCCGCAGCGTGCGGCGCGCGTTCTGGGGGCCGGAGTCGATCGGCGCGTTGGGGTTGGTCGGGTCGGGTGTGGTCGCGCTCGAGTGCAGGCTGCCCCACTCGCGGATCAGCTGCTTGACCATCTCGCGGCGGGGCTTGGCGTCGAGCGACGTGTAGTTGCCGAGGGCCTCGCCGGCAGCCGCGCGCAGCTCGTCGTGCGGCGAGCGCGTGGCGGTGTCGAGCAGCAGGTCGACCTGGCCGGGATCCTCGGTGCGGCCCAGCGCCAGGAGCAGGTGGGCCTGCAGGGGGATCTGGTCCTTGATGCGCTTGTTCTCGTAGGCCTTGGCCAGCTCCTTGGCGCCGTCTTCGCCGAAGTGCGACAGGGCGTCGCCGGCTTCGCGGTAGAGGATGTCCTTGTCGGCGGGGCGGACCTTGCCGGTCTTGAAGACGTCGCCGATGGCCTTGGCGATCTTCTCCTTGTCCTTGGGGTTGCGCTTCTCCGGTTCCTTCGCGAGCTGCTGGATCAGACCGATCGCCTGGAAGTCACCGGCCATCTTGCGGTCGTTGACGAGGTCCTTGAGTTCCTTGAGCTGGGCTGGGAGCGCGGGATCGACCGGCGGCACCGGGTCCTGGCCGCGCAGGCCGCCGACCAGCGTGACGCCGAGGAAGGCCAAGAGGGGGAGTGTGTAAGGACGCATGGTCACCAGCGTATCGCAACTGGCTGCTGGTCGCCCGGGTGCACCATCGGTCGTCAGCAAGGGCAGCGCCCGGATCGGGTGCCGGACGGGGCGGATGGGGCGCGAGGGGCCGCGCTGCCGAAATCGAGCGCGGGTTGGACAGCCAGCGGGGCATGGGATACCACTCGTGGCCACAAAACGCCTCGACTCGTGCCAACCGCTCTCATCACCGGCGGCGCCGGCTTCATCGGCTCGCACCTCAGCCAGAAACTGCTCGGCGACGGCTGGCAGGTGACGGTGCTCGACAACCTCGACCCGTTCTACGACGTGGCGCTCAAACGCCGCAACGTCGAGGAACTGGCGGCGGCGGGGGGCGCGCGGTTCCGGTTCGTCGAAGGCGACCTGCGCGATGCCGGGGCGTGCCGCGAGGCGGTCGCCGGGGCGGGCACCGTGGTGCACCTGGCGGCGCTCGCCGGGGTGCGCCCTTCGATCGCCGACCCGATCCGTTACTGGGACGTCAACCTGGTCGGTACGCAGACCCTGCTGCAGGCGATCGAGGACCCGGGGGTGCGCTTCGTGTTCGGCAGCAGCTCGTCGGTCTACGGCGGCAACACCAAGGTGCCGTTCGCCGAATCCGATCGCGTCGACCGGCCGATCTCGCCGTACGCGGCCAGCAAGAAGGCCGGCGAGGTGCAGTGTTACACCTGGCACCACCTGCGCGGCAACGCGACGACCTGCCTGCGCTTCTTCACGGTCTACGGACCCCGGCAGCGGCCGGAGATGGCGATCCACCAGTTCGCGCGGCGCATCACCGACGGCCAGGCGATCCCGTTCTTCGGCGACGGCAGCTCGCGGCGCGACTACACCTATGTCGAGGACATCGTCAGTGGGGTGGTGGCGGCGATGGGGCGCACGCAGGGCTACGCGATCTACAACCTCGGTGGCTCCGCGACCACGACGCTGACGGAGCTGGTGCAGCACCTCGAGCGCGCGCTGGGGCTGCCGGCCCGGCTGGAGCGCCTGCCGGACCAGGCCGGGGACGTGCCGGTCACCTACGCCGACGTCTCCCTGGCGGAACGCGAACTCGGTTACCGCTGCAGCACGCCGATTGCCGATGGGATCGATCGGTTCTGTGCGTGGTACCGCGCCGAGAAGGCGGCGGGCCGGATTCCATGAGCGATGTCTTGCCGGGCGACGTGAACGAGGCTGGTGACGTGAAGAGCGGGCGGGTGCTGGTCACCGGCGGCGCCGGGTTCATCGGTTCGCACGTGTGCGAGCTGCTGACCGGGCAGGGTCGCGCGGTCGTCGTGCTCGACGACTTCTGCACCGGCCGGCGCGACAACCTGGCGGGCATGCCGGTCGAGGTCGTCGAGGGCTCGGTCGCCGACCCCGCCGCCGTGGCCGCGGCGATGCGCGGCGTCGACAAGGTGGTGCATCTCGCGGCGCTGCCTTCGGTCGTGCGTTCGGTCGAGGATCCGCTGGCGACCCACCACGCTTGTGCGACGGGCACCTTGAACGTGCTGCACGCGGCGCGCATCGCGGGCGCGCGCGTCGTCTATGCCGGCAGCAGCTCCGCGTACGGCGACCAGGACGTCCTGGTGAAGCACGAACAGCTGCGCGAGGACCCGCTGTCGCCCTACGCGGCGGCCAAGCTCGCCGGCGAGCTCTACTGCCGCTCGTTCGCGCGGGTCTACGGCATGCAGGTGGTGGTGACGCGCTTCTTCAACGTGTTCGGCCCGCGGCAGACCGCCGACAGCCCGTACTCGGGGGTGGTCGCGGCCTTCTGCCACGCGCTGCTGAGCGGCCGCGCGCCGCGCATCGACGGCGACGGCGGTCAGTCGCGCGACTTCACCTACGTCGAGGACGTGGTGGAGGGCGTGCGGCAGTGCCTGGACGCCGCCACGCCGGGCTGCACCACGGTCAACCTCGCCTACGGGCAGGCGACGACCGTGCGCGAGCTCTACGACCATCTCGCCGCGCTGGCCGCGCCGCACCTCGGCGATCGGCAGCCGCCGGCGCCGCTGATGGCGCCGCCGCGCGCCGGCGACGTGCGCCACTCGCTCGCCGACGCCAGCGCGGCGCGGCGGCTGTTCGGTTTCGCGCCGCGGCACGGCCTCGTGGCCGGGCTGCAGCACACGTTCGACTGGTACCGGAGCCTCGTCCCCGGAGCATCACGATCATGAAAGGTGTCGTCCTCGCCGGCGGTCTCGGTAGCCGCCTCTATCCGCTCACGAAGATCACCAACAAGCACCTGCTGCCGGTCTTCAACAAGCCGATGATCTACTACCCGATCCAGTGTCTGGTGAACGCTGGCATCACCGACATCCTGATCGTCACGGGCGGCAACTCGGCGGGGCACTTCCTGCAGCTGCTGCGCAACGGCTCGGACTTCGGGCTGGCGCGGCTCAGCTACGCCTACCAGGAGGGTGAGGGCGGCATCGCCGACGCGCTGAAGCTGGCCGAGGCGTTCGCGGAGGGTGACTCGATCTGCGTGGTGCTCGGCGACAACATCATCGAGGGCAACATCAAGAAGGCGGCCGACGACTTCCGCGCCCAGGTCGCGGGCGGCGGCGGCGCCAAGATCATGCTCAAGGAGGTGCACGACCCCGAGCGCTTCGGCGTCGCCACCGTCCAGGACGGCAAGGTCGTCGAGATCGTCGAGAAGCCCAAGCAGCCGAAGAGCAACCTCGCGGTGATCGGCATCTACATGTACGACCCGTCGGTGTTCGAGATCTGCCGCGATCTCAAGCCGTCCTCGCGCGGCGAGCTCGAGATCACCGACGTCAACAACGAATACCTGCGCCGCGGTCAGCTCACCTGCGAGGTGCTGCAGGGCTGGTGGACGGACGCCGGCACGTTCGAGTCGCTGTACCGCTCGGCGGCGCTGGTGCGCGAGTCCGGCGCCAACCGCATGGATGTCTGAGCCGCGGGCTCCGATGAGCAAGACCTCGTTCCTGGTGACCGGCGCCGGTGGGCAGCTGGGACGCGCGCTGCTCGCGGCGGGTGGCGACATCGTCGGCGTCGGCCACGGTGAGCTGCCGGTGGAGGATCGGGCCGCGATCGACGCCTGTCTCGACCGTCACCGGCCGCGCTTCGTGCTGCACTGCGGCGCGTGGACCGACGTCGACGGTTGCGAGGCCGACCCGGCGCGCGCCGAACTGGTCAACGCGACGGGCACGGCCAACCTCGCGGCCGCCTGCGCCGCGCGCGACATCGGTCTGGTCTACGTCAGCACCGACTTCGTGTTCGACGGTCGCGCCACGACGCCCTACGTCGAAGACGCCGCGCCCGCGCCGCTGTCGGCCTACGGCCGCAGCAAGTGGCACGGCGAACAGGCGCTGCTGGCGCACGGTCGCGCCGACTTCTACGTGGTGCGCACCAGCTGGGTGTTCGGCCCCGGCGGCAAGAACTTTCCCAAGGCGATCCTCAACCGCGCGCGCAGCGGTCAACCGCTCGCCGTGGTGACCGACCAGCGCGGCCGGCCGACCTACACCCCCGACCTCGCCCAGGCGCTGCTCGACCTGTGCGCCAGCGGCACGGCGGGCGGGGTCTACCACGCGGCCAACAAGGGCGACTGCACCTGGCACGAGTTCGCGGTCGCGATCCTCGCCGCCGCCGGGCTGGGCGACATCCCGGTCGGCACGATGACCGCCGCCGCGCTGGCGCGGCCCGCGGCGCGACCGGCATACTCGGTGCTCGACACCGGCAAGCTCGACCGCGCGATCGGCCGTTGCCTGCCCGACTACCGCTCGGCCATCGAGCGCTACCTGCAAGCGGAACAGAACACGTGAGCAAGATCCTCGTCACCGGCGGCGCCGGCTTCATCGGCTCGAACTTCGTGCGCATGCTGCTGCTCGGCAGCGACCACGAGATCGTCAACCTCGACGCGCTGACCTACGCGGGCAACCTCGAGAACCTCGCCGACGTCCAGGACAACTCGCGCTACACCTTCGTCCGGGGCGACATCGCCGACGCCGCGGGGATGCAGCAGGTGTTCGCGCAGCACCGGCCGGAGCTCGTGGTGCACTTCGCGGCCGAGAGCCACGTCGATCGTTCGGTGCTCGACGCGACCGCGTTCGTGCGCACCAACGTGATCGGCACGCAGGTGCTGCTCGATCAGAGCCGCGCCCACGGCGTGCAGCGCTTCGTGCACGTCAGCACCGACGAGGTCTACGGCTCGCTGGGCGCGTGGGGCTACTTCACCGAGGACACGCCGATCCAGCCGAACTCGCCGTACTCGTCGAGCAAGGCCGGCAGCGACCTGATGGTGCGCGCCGCGGTGCACACGCACGGCATGGACTGCGTGATCACGCGCTGCTCGAACAACTACGGGCCCTATCAGTTCCCCGAGAAGCTGATCCCGCTGATGATCGCCAACGCGCTCGAGGACAAGCAGCTGCCGGTCTACGGCGACGGCAAGAACGTGCGCGACTGGATCCACGTCGCCGACCACTGCGAGGGCATCAAAGTGGCGATGGAGCGCGGCGCCGCGGGTGAGGTCTACAACTTCGGCGGTGACGCCGAGCGTGAGAACCTGTTCGTCGTCAAGGAGATCCTGCGGCTCGTCGGCAAGGGTGAGGACCTGATCCGCTACGTCACCGATCGCCCGGGGCACGATCGCCGCTACGCGATGGATTCCTCGAAGGCGCGCGCGACCCTGGGCTGGACGCCGCGGCACACGTTCGAGAGCGGCCTGCGCGCGACGGTGGACTGGTACCTGCAGAACAAGGCGTGGTGGGAGCGTGTGCGCAGCGGCGCCTACCAGGCCTACTACGAGCAGCAGTACGGCGGTCGCTAGGCGGCAGCCCCGGCTCGGATACGCGGCTCGGTCAGGAGCGCGGCACGTCCTCGGCGCGGCCCGTGGCCAGCGACCGGCGCAGCGCCGCGAGCGTGCGCAGGTCCTCGACCAGCTGTTCGCCGGGCACGGGGAACACGTCGCGGTCCTCGAGCCAGCGCGCGAACGCGCCGTGGGGTTCGGCGCGGCTGCGGGCCGCCGCCTCCTGCGCGGCGACGCGCGGGGACCAGCGCTCGGTGGTGGCGTCGGGGCTCGACAGCACCTCGCCGCGCCACGGTCGCAGGGTCTGCATGCCGAGGTCGGTGGGGCGGATCACGCACCAGCCGTCGCTGCCGTTGGCGATGACGGTGGTCCCCGCGGCCGGTCCCGTGTCGAGCCAGACCTGCGCGTCGCCGGGTAGCAGCAGCGTTGTGCGCCTCGCGCCGTCTTCGTCCGGGCTCGCCGCGTGCACGGCCCGCGCGGGGCGGCCGGTCAGCCACGCGGCCAGGGAAACGAGCGCCATCGGGCTCGCCGGCGCCTGCACGTGCAGCTCGGTCAGGGCGCCGATCGCGCCGCCCGCCAGCAGCGCGCGCAGGTCGTGCAGCGCCGGGTCGCCGAGCAGCGGCGGCACCAGACCCAGGCGCACCTCGCCGCGTTCGCAGGCCGACAGGGCGGCGCCCAGTGCACCTTCGTCGTCGGCGGCCTCGGCGTAGGCGAGCACGTGCGCGCTCTGTTCGGCGGCCAGCGCGGCGCGTTCGGCCAGCCGCTCCGCGCCGGCGAGCACCACGAAGTCGACACCGGTCGCCAGCAACTCGTCGTACGAGCCGGTGCGCAGCGCGATGCCGGTCGCCGCGCCGCACGCGTCGAGCGCCGCGGGGTCGTCGTCGTGCAGGGCGACGACCGCACAGTCGTGTTGTTCGCGCAGCGCCAGCAGCTGCGTGGCGGTGACGTGGCCGCAGCCGGACAGACCTGCGCGCAGGTGGCTCACCGCCGCAGGCTAGCGCGCCGGCGCAGCAGGTCCAGCTGCCCGAACAGCAGGCTCAGCGCGGCCTCGGTGCGCAGCGCGTGCGGGCCGCACGACACGGGCAGAAAGCCCGCTCCGGCGAGGCGTTCGACCTCGTAGGGCAGCAGGCCGCCGTCGGGTCCCAGGCACAGGGCGAACGGCGCCGCGGCGCCGAGTTCGAGCTCGGCGGTCTGCGTCGGCGCGGTCGGGTGACCGACGAAGCGCGCGCGCGGCAGGGACCAGGTCGGCAGGTCGTCCTCGACCATCGGCTTGAACAGCGGGCAGAACCGCACCTTCGGCAGCTGCGTGCGGCCGGCCTGCTCGAGGCCGAGCAGCAGCTGTTCGCGCTGGGCCTGGGCCGACATCGCGGTGCTGTCGAGGTGGCTCTTGTCGACGCGCCAGC
Source organism: Planctomycetota bacterium (assembly GCA_020638655.1). Lineage (GTDB taxonomy): Bacteria > Planctomycetota > UBA1135 > UBA1135 > UBA2386 > JACKIC01. The sequence goes on along the minus strand of JACKIC010000008.1, from coordinate 201,730 downwards.
TGCGGAACAGCACGATCTCGGCGAAGCCGAACGCGGCGGCGTGGGCGAGCATGCGCAGCAGCACCTTGGGACGCGGCACGGCCAGCATCAGCACGTCGGCGCTGGCGGGTGGCTGGCGCTCCCAGCTCGCGCGCACCACGACCGCGTCGTCGCCGACCGCCTCGATCACCGCGTTGCCCAGCGGCCCGTCGAGCAGCCCGGCGCGCAGGGTGTCGCCGACTGCGGCGCCGAGCACCGCCTGCACGTGCGCGGCGCGCCGGCCGACGAGTCTGGCGACGCCGCCTTCGTCGAGTTCGCCGGGTTCGAGCAGCAGGAAGTTCACGGCGGCAGCGTAGCTGCGTCCGGGAGCGAAACCCGCATCGGTCTGCCGGTCGACTTCCGGCTGCGGTGTCCGGGCGCGCCGTCGCTACAATGCCCGGCCTGCGATGACCTCCACCCGGCCCCTCGACCTCCCCCCGACGCGTCGCCGCCGCGCCCTGCGGCGCCTGCGGGAAGTGCCCGTGCTGCCGAGCCTGGTGACGCTCGGCAACGTGTTCGTCGGGTTCCTGGCGATCGCCAAGGTCGCCGACGCGCTGCGCCTGGCGCAGCCCGGCGCGCCGTTCAGCGCGGTCGTGGGCCTGTTCGAGACCGCGTCGATCCTGGTGTTCGTGGCGATGTTGTTCGACGCCCTCGACGGCCGCGTCGCGCGCATGACCAATCAGGCGACGCCGTTCGGGGCGCAGCTCGACAGCATGGCCGACATGGTCACGTTCGGCGTGGTGCCGGCGTTCCTCGGCAAGGTGCTGGTCGACTGGCACGCGCAGGTCGACAGCAACAGCCTGCTGCCGGTGCACCCCAAGCTGTTCTATGCGGCCGCCGCCGTCTACGTGCTGTGCGCGGCGCTGCGGCTGGCGCGCTTCAACGTCGAGACCACGGCCGACGAGGCCGACCACCAGGAGTTCCGCGGCCTGCCGACGCCCGCCGCCGCCGCGGTGGTGTGCGGTCTGATCGCGATGTTCTGCACCAAGGAGGCCGAGGGCTCGGTGGGGCGCGCGCTGCTCTCTCCCGAGCAATACGGCCTGATCGTGCGCGGCATGCCGTGGGTGCTCGTCGTGCTCGGCCTGCTGATGGTCAGCCGCGTGCCCTATCCGCACGCGATGCACGCGATCCTGCGCAAGCGGCACAGCATGCCGTTCCTCGCCGGGCTCGTACTGCTGATCATCTGCGCGGCGATCGAGTGGCAGCTGGCGCTCGCGCTGGTGACCACCGGTTACGTGTTGATCGGCACGCTGCTGGGCCTCGTGCGCATGGCGCTGCGGCGCGGTGAGGACGACGACGACGACGGCGCCGACGACGAGGCGCCGCTGCGCAGCGTCCCGAGCCGCAACTGAACGGAGCCGCACCGGTGCGCGAAATCACGGTCCACTTGGGCCTGGGCAGCAACCAGGGCGATCGGCAGACCATCCTCCGCGGGGCGCTCGAGCGCCTCGGGGCCGTGCCCGGCGTGCGCGTCGTGCGCGTCTCGACGCTGCGCGAGAGCGAGCTGGTCGGGCAAGGGCCGCCGCAGGGCGCGTTCCTGAACGGCGTCGCCGAACTCTGCACGAGCCTGTCCGCCGCCGCGCTGCTCGACGTCTGCAAGGCGCTCGAAGTCGCCGCGGGGCGCCGCGTGCCGGCGCCGCGCAACCATCCGCGTCCGCTCGACCTCGACATCCTGACCTACGGCACGCAGCGCATCGACAGCCGCCAGCTCGTGGTGCCGCATCCGCGCTGGCGCGAGCGGGCCTTCGTCACCGAGCCGCTGCAGGAACTGGGCGTCGACCTCGACCTGCTGGCGACGCTGACGGCGCCGGTCGTGATCGACGACCCGGCGGCGCTGGCCGCGCGCACCGCGGCGTGGCTCGAAGGCGGCTGCGTGATTGGGCTGGTCCCGACGATGGGGGCGCTGCACGCGGGGCACCAGAGCCTGGTGCAGCGGGCGCGGCAGGAATGCGATCGCGTGCTGCTGACGGTCTTCGTCAACCCGCTGCAGTTCGGGCCCAACGAGGACTTCGCGGCCTACCCGCGCGATCTTGCCCGCGACGTCGAGCTCGCGCAGCAGGCCGGCGCCGACGCCGTGTTCGCGCCGAGCGTCGGGCAGATGTACGACGCGTCCTTCGCCAGCCACGTCGGCGTCGGCGCCGAAGCCGAGGGCATGGAGGGCGCCGTGCGCCCGGGGCACTTCGGCGGCGTCGCGACGGTGGTGGCGCGGCTGCTGGCGATGTCGCGCCCGCACGTGGCCTACTTCGGCGAGAAGGACGCCCAGCAGCTGGCGGTGATCCGCCGCATGGTGCGCGACCTGGGCTTCCCGCTGCGCCTGGTCGGTTGCCCGATCGTGCGCGAAGCGGACGGTCTGGCGATGTCCAGCCGCAACGTCTACCTGGGGCCCGAGGACCGCGTCGCGAGCACCGTGCTGCACCGGGCCCTGCTCAGCGCGCGGCACGCGTTCGCGCGCGGCGAGCGCGACCGCGACGCGCTGCTGGCTCGGGTGCGGACCGTCCTGGCCAGCGAGCCGCGCGCGGCGGTCGACTACGTCGAGCTGCGGCGCGAAGGCGACCTCGCGCTGCTGCCCGCGGGTGAGGTGGCCGGCGGGCGCGTGCTGGTGGCCGCGAGGTTCACCGCGGGCGCGCGGCCGGTGCGGCTGATCGACAACATGTCCCTGCTGCCCGGGCCGGAGGAGCTTTGAGCGAACCGGTCACCTGGTTCTTGCCGGCGCGCGCCAAGATCAACCTGCAGCTGCGTGTGCTCGGTCGACGCGCCGACGGCTACCACCTGCTCGAGACCCTGTTCCACGCGCTGGAGCTGCACGACGACCTGTGGCTGCGCCGGCGCGAACAGCCCGGCGTCGCGTTGACCGTGGACGCCGACGAGCCGTCGCTGCTGGTCGCGCCCGGGGACGACAACCTCGTGGTCCGCGCGCTGCGCGCGTTCGCGGCCCGCTACCCGTCGCCTTCGGGCTTCGATGTGCGACTGTACAAACGCATCCCGGCCGGCGGCGGCCTGGGCGGCGGCAGCAGCGACGCCGCGGCGGCGCTGCGCCTCGCGGCTGCGGCGCACGGCCTCGGCGACGACGTCGCGGCGCTGCACGACCTGGCCCGACCGCTGGGCGCGGACGTCGCGTTCTTCCTGGCCGGCGGCAGCCAGTGGGGGCGCGGCGTCGGCGACGAACTCGAGCCGGCGCAGGTGCCGCCGCGGCACTTCGTGTTGCTGCTGCCGCCGTTCGGATGTCCGACTGCGGACGTGACAAAATGTTCGCGGAGCGGTGGAACCCCCCATGCCAAGGGGATAGCGTCCGTGCATCTACGGCAGCCGACAATTCGGATGCCCAAGGGCGTATGGGGTTCTACAACGCGCTTCAGCCTGCGGCCGAACGGCTGCGACCCGCACTGGCCGACCTGCGTCGGCGTGTCGCGGCGGCAGGATTCCCGCAGGTCTGCATGTCGGGGAGCGGTTCGACCCTGTTCGTGGCGTGTGACGGCGCCGGCGCGGCGGCCGCGGCGGCGCAGCGGCTCGGCGACGAGCTGCGCCGCGACGGCGTGCGGGCGCTGGTGACGCGCAGCGCCGGGCCGCGGGACGCGGCGCCCTTGCAGGTCGCGACGCTGGGCGCACGGCCCGGGGGTGGGGCGACCTGACGCGATGCCCGGCCTCGGGCGAGGGGCCGACAGGAACGAATGGGGGCGTGATGCATTCCGAAGGCAGACAACACGACAACAGGCAGGGCGACGGCGAGGTGCGGTTCCGCATCACGGAGATCCGCGTCAAGCTGACCGACGATCCGCGCAACAAGCTCAAGGCCTACTGCAGCGTCACCATCGACGACGCCTTCGTGGTGCGCGACCTCAAGATCATCGATGGCGTCAAGGGGCCGTTCGTGGCGATGCCGAGCCGCAAGCTCGCCGACCACTGCCAGCGCTGCCGGCACAAGAACCACCTGCGCGCGGGCTACTGCAACCAGTGCGGCGGCAAGCTCGACCCCGACCGGGCACCCAAGGACGACCGCGGCCGCGCCCGCCTGCACGCGGACCTCGCCCACCCGATCAACGCGGCGACGCGCATCGAGCTGCACAAGGCCGTGGTGCGCGCCTACGCCGAAGAAGCCGAGGCCGCGCAGCAGGCCGGCGCCGCCTACCGGCCGAAGTCGTTCGACGACTTCGACATGCTCAGCGACATGATCGACGACGAGTACCTCGAGGAGCTCGAGCGGCGGCAGGAAGAGCGCGAGCGGCGCCGCCGCGAACAGCGCGATCAGGCCGCGGGCGACGGCCTGGGCGCGGGCGCCTGAGCGCGCCGAAGCGCCGCCGGGCATCTGGCGATCGCCGCTGGCCTCGTCGGGCCGGCCGTGCTTGCATGGACGCGTGGTGCTGCGCGTCGCCATCGTCGGCCCTGGCCGTGTCGGTCGTGCCCTGGGGCGGCGGCTGGCCGCGGCGGGGGTGCAACTGCTCGGCTTCGTCGGCCGCACTCAGGATTCCGCCTCAGCCGCGGTCGCCTTCGCCGGTGCCGGTCGCGTGCTGGCGCCCGGCGACCTGGTCGGCGCGCACGTCGTCGTGTTCAGCGTCGGTGACGCCGACCTGGTCACGGCCATCGCCGCGGCGCGCGCCGCGACCGGCAACCGGCCCTGCGGGCTGTGGCTGCACACCTCAGGTCGGTTCGACCTGGGGGTGTTCGACGGCGTCGAAGGGATCCGTCGCGGCGCGCTGCACCCGGTGTTGCCGTTCCCGAGCGCCGAGCACGGCGCAGCCCACCTCGCCGGCGCCCCGGCGGTGCTGATGGGGGAGCCGCGCAGTCGCCGCCTGCTGCTGCGCCTCGCCGAGCGGCTGGGCATGGTCCCGGTCTGGCGCGACGGCGGCGACCCGGTGCTCTACCACGCCGGCTGCGCGCTGGCGGCGAACGGGCTCACGGCGCTCTACGACCTCGTGCAGCGGTGCCTCGTCGCCGCGGGCGGTCTCGAAGAAGACGGGCGTCGCCGCGTCGCCGACTCCCTGCTGCGCGCGGCGGCCGCGGCGTGCGCCGAAAGCGGGCCGGTCGCGGCGCTGTCGGGACCGGTGCGGCGCGGCGACGCGGCGACGGTGCAGGCGCATCGCGCGGCGCTGGCCGCCGGCGCGCCCGCGGCGCTGCCGACCTATCTCGCGTTGATGCGCGCGGCGCTCGACCTGGCGATCGCGGCGGGGTTGCCCGGCGACCGCGCCGCGGCGGTGCAGGGCGCGCTCGGCCAGGAAATGTGCGTCGACCCGCCCTCCACGGCCTAGTTTCGGACCCAGTCACGCTGTCCGCCCATGGCCCAGATCATCGCCAGCATGTTCGCCGAATCGCCGGGCCAGGTGCTGCGCCAGGCCCGTCGGGCGGCGATGGAGGGCGCGGACTGGCTCGAACTGCGGCTCGACCTGTGGCCGACGAGCCTGGACCTGGCGCCGCTGATCGAGGCGATCCACCTGCCGGTGCTCGCGGCGTGCCGCATGCCCGAGGACGGCGGCCAGTTCCGCGGCACGGTCGCCGAACGGCGCTCGCTGCTGTCGATGGCGATCGCCGCGGGCGCCGCAGGGCTCGACCTGGAGATCGACGATCCGTGGGCGCCGCCACTCGGCGGCACGCGGCTGCGGCTGCTGGTGCGTTCGTACCACAGCTTCACCGGGGTACCCAAGGAGCTGCACAGCCTGCGCGATCGCATGCACCGCGCCGCGGGCGCCGTCGCCAAGATCGTGGTCAGCGCCCACGACCTCGCCGACGCCGCGCCGGTGCTCGACCTGCTCGGCTCGACCGATCAGAACGTGCAGCCGACGGTGGCCTTCGCGATGGGGCGCACGGCCTGGCCGACGCGCGTGCTCGCCGCGATGCTGGGCGCGCCGTTCGTCTACGGCAGCATCGAGGCGGGGCAGGAGACCGCGCCGGGCCAGCTGCCCGTGGCGCTGCTGCGCGGGCTCTACCGCGTGCGCGAACTCGGCAGCAAGACGCAGCTGTTCGGCCTGCTCGGCAACCCGGCGCTGCAGTCGCTGGGGCCGTGGTTGCACAACCGCGTGTTCCGCCGCCTGGGTCTCGACGCGGTCTACCTGCCCTTCGAGACCTTCCGTCCCGAGGCGGTGCTGGCGATGCTGCCCGCGGAACGGCTGCGCGGCCTGTCGGTCACCGCGCCGTGGAAGGAGACGATGGTGCAGGCGTGCAACCATCTGACCCCGACGGCCGAGGCCACAGGGGTCGTGAACACGATCCTGGTGGCGGCGCACGGCATGCGGCAGGGCTACAACACCGACGTCGCGGGGGTGCGCGAGGCGCTTGCCGCCGCGGGGCTCGGCGCGGGCGCCGGCCGCCGGGGTGTGGTGTTGGGCGCCGGTGGCGCGGCGCGCGCCGGCGCGGTGGCGCTCGCCGAGATGGGCTTCGCGGTGACGATGCTCGGGCGGTCGCTCGAGCCCGCGCGCGAGTTCGCCAAGGCCGCCGGCGTGCAGCTCGGCAGCATGACCGCCGGCGTGCTCGAGGAGCTGGCGCCGGCCGTGATCCTGCAGGCGACGCCGCTCGGCAGCGTCGGCCGCGAGCCCGACGAGCGGCCGGTGCCCGACTACCGGTTCGTGCCCGGCACGATGGTCCTGGACATGGTCTACCAGCCGCGCTGGACGCGGTTCCTGCGCGACGCCGCCGCGCAGGGGGCGGTGGTGGTGCCGGGCGCCGAGATGTTCCTGCACCAGGCCGCGGCGCAGGTCGAGCTGTTCACGTCAGCCTGCGGTGGCAAGGCGGTCGCCGTCGCGACCGAAACATTGCGGTCGCTGCTCGCGGGAACCGCGGTGGGCGATGCGGCGCAGGTCTCGTAACCGGCTATCGTCTCTGGCGTGATGGAACCGACCGACGAAGCGCTCGAGCAGGCCCTGCGAGATGGTGACGACGAGGCGATGGCGACCCTGTTCGAGCGCCTGCGCGAACGGCTGCAGCGCATGGTGCACTTCCGGCTCGATCCGCGCCTGGTCGGTCGCATCGACGCCGAGGACGTGCTGCAGGAGGCGTTCCTCGAGGCCAAGAAGCGCCTCGCGGCCTTTCGCGGCGACGACAAACCGTTCTTCGTCTGGATGCGTCTGGTGACCCAGCAGACCATGGTCGACCTGTTCCGCAAGCACGTCGGCGCGAAGATGCGCGCCGCGGGCCGCGAGATCGCGGCGCCCGCGAGCGGCACGTTGTCGGGGTTCTTCGTCGGCCACCTGACCTCGCCGAGCCAGGCGGTGCTGCGCGAGGAGGTGCGGCAGAAGGTCGAGGCGGCGCTGGCCAGCATGGAGGAGATCGACCGCGAGGTGCTGCTGCTGCGCCACTTCGAGGAGCTGTCCAACAAGGAGGTCGCGGCGGTGCTGGGCATCCAGGAGAACGCCGCCAGCAACCGCTACGTGCGCGCGCTGACGCGGCTCAAGGGCCTGCTCGGGGACTTCGCGTCATGAGCGAGTCCTCGTCGCTCGACGATTCGGTCGACCCGGTCGATCGGCTGACGCAGGAGTTCCTGCAGCGCCGCCGGGCCGGCGAGAAACTGGCGATCGAGGACTTCGCCGCCGCGCACCCCGAGCACGCGGCGATGCTGCGCGACCTGCTGCCGACGCTGCTCGCGCTCGAGGCCGCCAAGCAGGAGCGGCAGAGTTCCACGGGCGGCCAGCGCCACCCGGTGCTGCCGCAGCTGGATCGCCTCGGCGACTTCCGCATCGTGCGTGAACTCGGCCGCGGCGGCATGGGCGTGGTGTTCGAAGCGGTGCAGGAGGCGCTCGACCGCCGCGTCGCGCTCAAGGTGCTGCCGCAGGCGTCGCTGCTCACCGAGCGGCAGCTGTCGCGCTTCCGGCGCGAAGCGCACATCGCCGCGCAACTGCACCACAGCAACATCGTGCCGGTGTTCGGCAGCGGCGAGAGCGACGGGTTCCACTGGTACGCGATGCAGTTCATCGCCGGCCAGAGCCTCGACCGCTGGCGCGAAGAAGAGGCCAAGGCGCCGCCGGCCGGCAGCGGCGCGTGGCGCAACCGCGCGCGATTCGTGGCCAGGCTCGGCGAACAGGCCGCGCAGGCGCTGCACCACGCGCACAGCCACGGCACGCTGCACCGCGACATCAAACCCGGCAACCTGCTGCTCGACCGCGACGACAACGTCTGGGTCACCGACTTCGGCCTGGCCAAGGCGCTCGAGGAGGAGGGGCTGACGCACTCCGGCGATCTGCTCGGCACGCTGCAGTACATGGCGCCCGAGCAGTTCTCGGGCAGCTACGACGTGCGCAGCGAGGTCTACGCGCTGGGCGTCACCCTCTACGAGCTGCTGGCGCTGCGCCCGGCCTACGCGGCGAAGACGCGCAGCGAGCTGCTCGAACACATCCGCACGCAGAGCCCGGCCGATCTGCGGCGGCTGTGCCCCGAGCTGCCCGAGGACCTCGTGCTCGTGATCGAACGCGCGATCGCGCGCGATCCCGACGACCGCTACCGCGATGCGGCGGCGCTGGCGCAGGACCTGCAGGCCTACCTCGAGGATCGTCCGATCGCGGCGCGGCGCCAGGGTTCGCTGGGCCTGCTGCTGCGCTGGTGCCGGCGCAACCGCGCGATGGCGACGCTGGCGGCGGCAACGCTGGTGGCGGTGGTGGGCGCGGCGATCACGGGCTGGGCGGCCTACGTGGTCACCGACGACGCGCTCGCCGAGACCAAGGCGGCGGGGCTCAAGGCGCAGCAGCAGTCGGACCGCGCCGAGGCGACGCTGCGCGACACGCTGCTGGCGCTCGGCGACGTGTTCGACGCGCTGGTCGGTCGCGACCGCGTGCTCGCGTTCGAAGAGGATCCCGACACCGGCGAGGCGATCGCGGTCACGCCCAGCGTGCGCCCGCAGAACGTCGAACTGCTCGAGAGGCTGCTCAAGTACTACGACAAGTTCGCGTCGCAGAACGAGGGCAGCCAGACGGTGCGCCTCGACACCGCGCGCGCCTACCGGCGGGTCGCCGCGATCCAGGCCCGCTTCGGCAAGCTCGACGAGGCCGCGGCGGCGTACGACCAGTCGCTCGACCGCTATCAGTTCGTCACCGAGCGCGACGTCACGCGTGAGATCGCGGCGGTGCAGGTCGACTACGGGCAGCTCGAGCAGCGGCGCGGTCACTGGGTCGAGGCCGGGCAGCGGTTCCGTCGGGCGTTGCAGTTGCTCGAGAACGAACAGCTCGGCGACGGCAAGACCGTGCGCTTCGAACGCGCCGAGGTCCATTTCCTGCTGGCGCGCGCCTGGGAGTGGCGTCGGCGCGGGCCCGGGCAGGGTCAGAACCCGCCCAACCAACAGGGACGCGGTCGCGAGGTGCGCGACATGGTGGTCGCCGCCCGGCAGCATCTCGACGCGGCGCGCGAACTGGTGAAGTCGCTGCTCGCCGAGGACCCGGCCAACCCGGAGTTCCGGGCGCTGCAGGCGCGCAGCCTGTGCTTCGATTGGCAGCCTGGCGGCCGCCCCGTGACCCCGGGTGCAGGCGAAGGGCCGGACCCCGAACAGCGGCAGCGGGACCTCGACGAGGGGCTCGCGATCTTCCGCGACCTGATCGCGAAGTTCCCCGACAACGAAGAGTACCGGCTCGAGCTGTGCAACGAGTTGCTGCCCGATCTGCGACGCACGGCGCGCGGTGGCCGGTCGCGTTCGGAGCCCGCCGGTGCATCCGAAGCGGAGCTCCAGCAGCTGCACGAGGCGGAGATCGCCAAGCTACGCGAGGCCAAGCAGCACGCCGAGGTGCTGCTTCGAAAGCAGCCCGACTACGTCGAGTACAAGGAGCTGAGCTGCCGCATCAGCGCGGGCCTCGGCTTGATGCTGAGCCGCCGCGCCGGCGATTCGGACCGCGCCGCGAGGCGCACGGAGGCGCTCGCCGAACTGCAGCATGCGCTGCAACTGGACGACGACATCCGGGTGCAGGGCGGTCCTCGCGATCCGCGTGCGCGCATGCAGGCAGTGGGGCTGCGTCTCGGTGTCGCGAGATTGCTGTTGGAAGGGGACGACGTGGAGGCCGCGAGGCGCGAGGCGGGCCTGGCGCTCGACCTCATCGAGCGGGAGTTGGCGGCGATGCCCCCCGACCAACCGCTGCGCGGGGATCTGCAGTTCGGTCAGGGAGCGCAGGGATTGCAGTGGCTCGAGCGGCTTGGTCCCGCGCTGCAGCAGCGCCTCGAAGCGATCAAGGCGAAGTTGCCACCACCCCCGGACCGAGGGGGACGGCAGGGAGAAAGGCCGCGCCGCGGCGAGGGGCGCTGATCCCAGGGTGCCCAGGTGGGTAGGACCTGGGTGGGAAAAGGGCCATGGCGACGGCGGGAGAGAAGCCCGTGTCCTCGGGTGTTCCAACCCGGGACCGGGGCTTTACAGGAGCTTTCGCTCGGGGAGCATGGAACCCCGGAGAATCTGTGGCTCGTCCAACAAGGAAGGGCGGTCGCAGCTGCCCTCATCGTTCCCTGCCCGTCCGAGGCTTCCCAATGCGCAATTCGCTCCTCCTCTCCCTATCCCTTTCCCTCGCCTGCGGGCTCGCCGCCCAATCGCCGCTGAGCACCGGTCTCGCTGCCAACAACCAAGGCAACAACGGCGGCGGTCTCTACTTCGATCTGCAGATCAACACCACGGTGACGCTGACCCAGATCGATTCGTGGGTGGGCACCAACGGGTTGACGGCGGGCAACCTGGCCCTGGAGCTGTGGCTCGGCCCGACGACCTACGTCGGCAACGTGACCAACGCGGCGCTGTGGACCGCGGTCGAGACCGCGACGGCGACCAATTACGTGCCCAACGCCACCGTCTACCAGCTGCTGAGCTTCACCTTCAACAACCCCGTGACCCTCGGTCCCGGCAACTACGGCGTCGCTCTCAAGTCGCAGAGCATCGCGCCGGCGGGCACCCAGGTCTGGAACCACGGCTACGTCAACGGCCTGACCTGCACCAGCACCTCGATCCCGGGTAGCTGCAGCAACACCGTGCACTCGAACGCCGAGATGACGATCCGCGGCGGCGCGGCCCAGAACGCGTTCCTGAGCGGCGGCATCTTCACGCCGCGCATGTGGGGCGGCAACCTGCACTACACCAACGGCGGCACCCCGATCTCGATCGCCGCGTGGGAGAACTACGGCGACGGCTGCAACAAGGGGCGCACGTCGTTCCACGAGCTGTTCCCCAACCCGATCGGCTGGGACCTCTCGGGCCAGACCGGCGTGCCGACGACCGGCACGATCACCCTGGGGCTCGGCTCGGGTTACACCGTGACGTCGGGTGGCTCGCCGTTCACTCCGCCCAGCGCGACGGCCGCGCAGGCGGTGCTGACGAGCGGCAACGAGACCTTCCTGGCCTCGACCGTACTCGGTGCGCCGCTGACGGTGCCGATCCTGTATCCGGACGGCACGGCGATCGGCTTCGCCGATGACCTCGAGATCTGCACCGACGGCTACGTGACCCCGATTCTCAACGCCGCGCCCGTGAGCAACCCGCGCGCCGCGCCGACGGTGGCCGGGCTCTACTCCGGTGAGCCGCGCTGGGCGCCCTACTGGAAGGACATCGATCCGTTCACGATGGGCAACATCACCGTCGAGATCACGGCGGCCAACGACCTGGTCGTGTCCTGGAACGGCGTCGCCGATCCGACCGGCGCGACCACGCCGTACTCGTTCCAGATCGCCTTCCTGGCGACCGGCAGCGTCGAGTATCGCTACGACGGCAACAACCCCGCTGGCGGCGGCGGCAGCTACCCGATCCTCGTCGGCTACTCGACGGGCCACAACGCGCTCGACAACGAGATGGATCTGTCGCTGGCGCTCACCGCCGGCTTCCAGACCAGCATTGCGGACAGCCAGGAGCTGACCCAGATCATGAGCGCGCGGCCGCGCCTGGGCACCACGCCCAACTTCGTCGCCGAGCACGCCCCGGCCGGCACCGCCTTCGGCATCTCGCTGATGAGCTTCGTGCAGCTCAACCCCGGCGTATCGCTGAGTCCGTTCGGCGCCCCGGGCTGCTTCCAGTACATGGGCGCGGAAGTGACCCAGGCGATCTTCGTGATCAACAACGGCAGCTTCGTGCAGCCGTTCCCGATCCCGAGCAACATCGCCTTCAACGGCACGATCGTGTTGTCGCAGTCGGCGTGCCTGACGCCGGGCGCCAACCAGCTGGGCGCGCTGTTCTCGAACGGCACGCGCATGCTGATCGGCTCGCTGTAACGCGCAGCCACGACGGTGAGGCGAGCCGAGGTCGCGTTGCGGCCTCGCCTCGTCGTGTACCGGGTCTGGTCAGCTGCGGGGTTCCTGCTGGCGGTCGGAGCACGCAGGCGATCTCGTAGCGGCATGAACCGATCGAAGCCGCGCCGCCGCGCGGGTGTGGTGTCCCTGCTCGTCGGCCTGGTGTCCGCCGGCTGCGCCGCTGCGCCGGTGGCGCCTTCCGGATCCTGGCAGGTCTGCGCGTCGCCGACCCAGGCGAGCCTGCGCGGGATCGCGGCCGTCGACCCGGACACCGCCTGGGTCACCGGCAGCGGCGGCACCGTGTTGCGCACGCGGGACGGCGGCGGGTCGTGGCATGCCGTCGCGCCGCCGGGTTGCGAGGCGTGTGACTTCCGCGACGTCGTGGCCTTCGACGCCGACACGGCCCTGGTGATGGTGGCCGGGGCCCCGGCGCAGATCTGGCGGACCGACGACGGCGGCGGCAGCTGGCGGGTGGTGTTCGCCGACGCCCGGCCGGCCGCGTTCTTCGACGCGATCGCCGCGTGCGGTGACTACGTGGTGCTGTTCGGCGATCCGGTGCAGGAGCGCTTCTACGTGGTCGAGAGCTTCGACGCGGGGCGGAGCTTTTCGCCGCTGGCTCCGGACGCGATGGTGCCGACGATCGCCGGCGAGGCCGGCTTCGCGGCGAGCGGCAGCTGCGTGTGCGCGTTCGACGTCGGTCGGTTCGGGCTCGTCACCGGCGGCGGTGCAGTGCGGTTCGTGCGAAGGGACGCGCGCGGCTCGTTCGCGGCGCGGCTGCCGCTCTCGAGCGGCGCGGCCAGTCGCGGCGCGTTCAGCGTCGCCTTCGAGGCGTCGGGCACAAACGGCGTCGCGGTCGGCGGCGACTACGCCGCACCCGAGCACGCTGCGGGCACGGCGGCGATCACGCGCGACGGCGGCGTCACGTGGCGCGCCGCCGCGGTCGGGCCGGACGGTTACCGGTCGGCGGTGTTGTGGTGCGACGACGGTTCGGCGCTCGCCGCGGGGCCGCAGGGCTGCAGCTGGTCCGGCGACGGCGGCGACACCTGGTCGCCGTTCGGCGAGTTGGGCTTCCACTGCATGGCGCGGGCGGGCGGCGCCGTCTGGGCCGCCGGGGCCGGTGGGCGGATCGCGCGTCTGCTGCTCGACGGGTCGCGTTGAGGGTGGTGCTTTCCGGGTTGTCGTTCGGTTAGGCTGCTGCGCACAGCATGGAAGACGTCGCCCTGCACGCTTCGTTTGCCGCTCGCGCGCCTCATGACCTCGAGCTCGGCCCTGGTGAACTGCATGTCTGGGCGGTGCCGCTGAGCGGCGAGCCCGAAGCCTTCACCGGCCTGCTGTCGCCGGCGGAGCGGCAGCGCCTCGACCGGTTCCGGTTCGCCGATCACCGCCGACGCTTCCAGATCGGTCACGGCTCGCTGCGTTGGATCCTCGCCGGCTACCTGGGCACGACCCCCGAGACGATCGAGTTCTCGCAGGGGCCGCGCGGCAAGCCCTACCTGGCGCAGCCCGGCCCGTTCTTCAACCTGTCGCACTCGGGCAAGCTGGCGATGGTGGCCGTGGCCCGCAGCGAGGTCGGGGTCGACGTCGAGAAGGTGCGCCGCCTGGACAGCCTCACGCCGATCGCGAAGCGCCACTTCTCGGCGCGTGAGTTCGCGGCGCTCGACGCGCTCGACGGCGGCGCGCGGGAGCTGGCGTTCTACCGCTGCTGGACCCGCAAGGAGGCCTACATCAAGGCGCTCGGCGAGGGGCTGTCGATGTCGCTCGACTCGTTCGAGGTCAGCCTCGGCGAGCAGCCGCGCTTCGAGGCATGCCACGACGGCGAGGATCCACAGGCGTGGTCGCTGCTCGACGTGTCGCCGGGACCGGACTTCGTCGGCGCGGCGGCGCTGCGGGGCAGCGGCCTGCAGCTGCGCCGGTTCTGCCTGCGGCTGGGCTGAGCCGCGGGGCGGTGACAGGCGCTCAGCGCGCCTTGACCTTGAGCGTCTGGCCGACGAAGTCGAGCAGCCCGCGCAGCGTGTCGTAGTCGGGGTGCCGCATGCGCACGTAGGCGTTGGCCATGTAACCGCCCTCGACGCCCTGGGTGCGCGTGCCCGGCGGCGGCAGGTGCATGTCGATGATCGCGTCGCCGCAGCGCTGCCGCACCTGCTCGACGCCTTCGTAGGCGCTGATGGTGCCGTCGCGGTCGGGGCGCAGCGCGATCATGCCGGCCGCGAACTTGCGCGACGGCTTGAACGGTACGTTCTCGTGCACGATCGCGTGGGCCCAGGCTGCGTAGAGGTCGATCTCGTTGGCCGAGCTGTACAGGTCCCAGACGCCGACGCCCGGCGGCCGGCAGCCGATCTCGGAGAACTTCAGGCCCTTCTCGCCGAAGAACCACTCCATGTGCGTGGCCGAGGTCCAGATGCCGAGCGCGTCGACGACCTGCTGGCCCATCTGCTTGACCTCGCGATAGCTGTCGACGGCGTCGAGGCGGTTGGTGCAGACGATCTGCGGCGAGATCCAGCGCGTGCGCATCGCCTCGAGCACATTGGGGTAGTAGTGGCTGGCGAAGTCGAGCACGACCTTGCCGGCGACGGTGACCGTGTCGTAGAAGCCCTCGTGGCCCTCGAGGAACTCCTCCATCGCCACCTCGCGGCCCTGCGGCACGCGCAACTCCTCGAGCGCCGCGGCGAGCTCGGCGTCGTCGTTCACCTTCTTGGTGCCCGAGGCGCCGGCCGCGTCGAGCGGCTTGATGATCAGCGGGTAGCCGGTCGCCTTGGCGAACGCCACCGCCTCGTCGTTGCTCTTCACGCGCGCGCTCGCCGCGCAGGCGATGCCGGCGGCGCGCACGGCGTCCTTCATCGCCGGCTTGTCGCGGCACAGCCAGGCGGTCTTGCTGGTGGTGCCGTGGATGTGCAGGCGCTCGCGCACGTGCGCGGCAGCCATCACGTGCGCCTCGACGGTCGCCTCGAGCCGGTCGACGCGGGCCTTCTGCGACAGCCGCTTGACAGCCTCTCCGAGCGCATGCTCGTCGACGACCGATCGCACCCGCTCGAACTGGAACAGGCCCTCGCGCAGATCGCGCGGCAGGGCCTCGAGCGGTCGTTCCCCGATCGCGGAGATGCGCGCTCCGGTGCTGAGGAGCCCGCGCAGGAACTCGCGTTGGTTGGCGGGGAAGGCTGGCTCGACGAGGACGACGTGCATCGCCGCATGATGCCGGGCGGGCACCTGTGGCGCCAACGCTGCGTGCCCTCGTTGCCGGGAGTGGCGACGGTGGTATCCTTCGCCCCGATGCGGCCCCTGGCATGTGTTCTGACCCTGTCCCTGTTGGGGTTCGCGGGCTGCGGCAGCAGCGGCGGGGGCACGACGGGCGACGGCCGGCTCCTGCCGCCGCCCGGCACCGGCGGCCTCGTCATCGACATGGACGGCGACTGGGAGATCGTGGCGCTCGAGAACGCCGACGACCCCAGCGTCGCACTGCCCTACCCCGACGACGGCCAGGGGCTGTGCTCGTTCTTGCCGCTGCAGCGCGGCCGCACCGTGGTGATCTCGGACGGCGCCTTCCGCGGCGCCCTCGGCCAGCCGCTGCGGTTGCCGACCCAGCCCGGGCCGCAGGACCGCTACGTCAACGTCGTCGACGGGCAGGTCGCCTGGTTCGAACTGCACCAGCAGAGCGATGTCGGTTGCTTCTCACAGCTGACGATCTCCGCGGCGTTCGGCAGCGTCGATGCCGACACGATGGACGGCCTGGTGGCCATCCACGAGCTGTCGAGCTGCCCGCGGCCGCTGTTCGTCACCCCCGATCCGAACGGTCTGTTCCGCGTGCGCCTGCAGCGCACGCCCCCGGTCACGCCGCCGGCGGGCACGGGCGCGCTGGCGATCGCGATGGACGGCGAGTGGCGCATCGACGAGATCGAGAACGTGGGGCCGACCGGGCCTGCCGCGCCGCTGCCCGGCGTGGCCTCGGTGCCGTGCGACTTCCTGCCGCTGCAGGAGGGGCGCTGGTTCACGATCTCGGACGGACGCCTGTGGAGCCCGCAGATGCAGGAGCCGCTGCTGCGTCACCTCGTCACCGGCGACGACGAGCGCTACGAGAACGCCGCCGACGGCCAGTCGCTGCGGTTCGCGTTGTTCTCGCACCAGTCGATCGCGCTGTGCACGCAGAGCATCTCGGTGCAGGCGGCGTTCGGCAGCGTCGACGCCGACACGATGGAGGGCTTCGCCGTGATCACGACGCGGGGCGTGCCGAACTGTCTGCCGCCGGCGCTGAGCCTGCCGCGGCCGTGGGGCATGTGGCGCGTGCTGTTGCGCCGCCGCTGATCCGTTCCGCTGATCCGTTCAGTGCTGGCTCGATCAGTTGGCGCCCGCGCCGAGCATGCGTCGGTAGAGCTCGACGTACAGCGGCCCCTGCTTCTGCCACGAGAAGTCCTGCTGCATGCCGTTCTTGACCAGCTGCTTCCAGCCCTTCTGGTTGCGCCAGTTGCGGAACACCCAATCGAGGGTCCCCGACAGCGCGTGGCTCGAGAACTCGAGGAACGGAAAACCCGTGCCAGCGCCGGTCGCCGGGTCCCATGGCGCCACCGTGTCGGCTAGGCCGCCGGTGCTGCGCACCACGGGTGGGGTGCCGTAGCGCAGGCTGTACATCTGGTTGAGCCCGCACGGTTCGAACCGGCTCGGCATCAAGAACACGTCGCTGCCGGCCTCGATCCAGTGCGCCAGTTCGTCGTGGAAGCCGCGGTAGATGCCGACCTTGTTCGGCCACGTGTCGCGCAGCCACTGGAAGTACTTCTCGTGCTTGTCCTCACCCGAGCCGAGCACGCACAGGCGCATGTCCTCGCGCTGCAGGAACACCGGGATCGAGTCGCTGAACAGCTCGAAGCCCTTCTGCGAGGTCAGGCGCGAGACCACGCCGAACACCGGCGCGCGCGGGTCGTAGGGCAGCTGCATGCGCTGCAGCAGCGCCGCCTTCATCTGCTGCTTGCCGGTGAGGTCGTCGGCGGAGAAGTGGTGGGGCAGCAGCGGGTCGGTGGCCGGGTCCCAGTCGCCGTAGTCGACGCCGTTGACGATGCCGACGAGGTCCTTGCTGCGGGTCTGCAGCAGCTCCTCGACGCCCATGCCGTACTCGGCGGTCTGGATCTCCTTGGCGTAGGTGATCGACACCGTCGACAGGCGCGTGGCGTGCAGGATGCCGGTCTTCAGGCACGAGAACCGGCCCTCGCGCAGGTCGCCGTGGTGCAGGTGTGCGCGCTGATCGCCCAGGCCGATGGCGTCGAGTTGGCTCTCGGGGAACACGCCCTGGTAGCCGATGTTGTGGATCGCCAGCAGCGTCTTCGTCTGCGCGAACAGGCGGTCCCACGCGTAGACCGTGCGCAGGTAGAGCGGCAGCAGGCCCGTGTGCCAGTCGTTGCAGTGGATCACGTCGGGCGACCACTGCAGCCGCTGACAGGTCTCGAGCACGGCGCGGCACAAGAACGCGAAGCGCACGACCTCGTCGCCGTCCTCGGTGTAGAGGCCCGGCCGGTGGTACAGCTCGGGGCAGTCGACGAAGTAGACGGGCACCTCGGACTTCTGCGCATCGCTCTTCTGCGCCTCGCTCTGCGGCAGCCGCGCGGTGCGGATCGAGAAGCGCATCGTGCGGCTGGGGAAGCGCACGTCGATCGCCTGCGCGCCGGGCAGCGGCGTCGTCACCAGGCCGCTGTCGACGATCTTCTTGTAGAGCGGCACGAACACCCGGGTGTCGTGGCCGGCCTGACCGAGGAAGCGGGCGAGGCCGGAGGTGACGTCGGCGAGCCCGCCGGTCTTGGCGAACGGCGTGACCTCGGAGGCGCACAGGGCGAGGCGCAGGGGGCGCATGATCGGGCAGCGTAGGGAATGGCGTGGCGCCGACAATGCTCGTCGGAACGGAATCGGGCCGTGGCACGGCGCCGGCGGGGGCGGTAGCTTTCGCCGGCTCATGCTGCACGTCGTCTTTGCGATTCCGTTCGCCAAGGAGAACACGTTGCGCTTCGCGCGCGCCGTGCTGTCGCTCCCCGATGTGCAGCTGACGGTGCTCTCGCAGGACCCGCGCGAGCGCTTCCCGAAGGAGTTCCTCGGCCAGCTGCGCGGCTTCCAGCAGGTCGCCGACGCGATGGACGCCGACCGGCTCGAGGCCGGCGCGCGGGCGGTGATCAAGGCCCACGGCAGCATCGACCGACTGCTCGGCATCCTCGAGCCGCTGCAGGAGCCGCTGGCGCTGGTGCGCGAGCGGCTGCGGATTCGCGGCATGGACAGCACCAGTGCCCGCAACTTCCGCGACAAGGCGCGCATGAAGGAACTGTTCGCCGCGCACGACATCGGCTGCGCGCGGCATCGCCTCGCGGGCACGGCCGGCGAAGCGCTCGAGGCGGCCCGGCAGATCGGTTATCCGCTGGTGGTCAAGCCGCCGGCGGGCGCCGGCGCCAAGGCGACGGCGCGCTGCGCCGACGACAAGGAGCTCGAGGTGGCGCTGGCCGGCGCGCCGCCGCGCCCCGGTCGCGAGGTGTTGATCGAGGAGTTCGTGCAGGGGCGCGAGTTCTCGTTCGACTCGGTGACGCTGCACGGTCAGCACGTGTTCCACAACATCTGCTGCTACTACCCGACGCCGCTGCAGGTGATCGAGAACCCGTGGATCCAGTGGTGCGTGGTGCTGCCGCGCGACCTGGCCGTGCCCGAGTTCGCGGACATCCACCGCACCGGCCCGCGCGCGCTGAGCGTGCTCGGCATGTGGACCGGGATGTCGCACATGGAGTGGTTCCGCCGGCCCGACGGCTCGATCGCGATCGGCGAGGTCGCGGCGCGGCCGCCCGGCGCGCAGTTCATGACGCTGATGAGCTATGCGCACGGCGTCGACATGTACCGCGTGTTCGCCGAGCTGATGGTGTTCGAGACCTTCACGCCAGCACCGCGCCGGTTCGCGGTCGCCGCCGCGTATCTGCGCGGACAGGCGGGCGGGCGCGAGGGGGTGCGCATCGCCGGCGTGCGCGGCGTCGAGGCGCTGCGCGCCGAACTCGGCGACAGCCTGGTCGAGCTGCGGCTGCCCGAGAAGGGCGCGACCGTCAGCACCAGCTACGAAGGCGACGGCTACGCGATCGTGCGCCATCCCGACACCGAGTTCGTCACCGCCGCGGCGCAGAAGATCGTCAAGTCGCTGCGCGTCGACGTCGAGGCCTGAGAACCTGCAGCGCGAACCGTACCTGCAACCAATGAACGTCGTCTACCTGAGTCCTGGTTTCCCAGCCGAGATGCCGCTGTTCGTGCGCGGCCTTGCCGAGGTCGGCGCGAAGGTGTTCGGCGTCGGCGACCAGCCCGCCGCGGCGTTGCCGATCGAGGCGCGGCAGGCACTCAGCGACTACCTGCAGGTGCGTTCGCTCAGTGACGAGGACGGCATCGTCGCCGAGGTGCGGCGGTGGCTGCGCGGGCGCAGCGTCGACCGCGTCGAGTGCTCGTGGGAGCGGCTCATGTACCTCGCGGCGCGGCTGCGCGCCGAGTTCGGCGTGCCCGGCATGAACGTCGAGCAGACCGCCGTGGTGCGCGACAAGGAGCGCATGAAGGAGGCGGTGGAGCGCGCCGGGCTGCGCGTGCCCCGCCACGGCCGCGCCCGCACCAGGCACGAGGCCTGGGCGGTGGCGGAGCACGTCGGTTACCCCGCGATCATCAAGCCGATCGACGGCGCCGGCAGCCAGAACACCTTCCGGTGCAACGACGCCGCCGAGTTCGAGGCCGCGCTGCAGAAGACCCGCGAGGTCGTCGAGGTCTCGGTCGAGGAGTACATCGAAGGTGAGGAGCTCACCTACGACACCGTCTGCGCGGGCGGCAGGATCCTGTTCGAGAACGTGTCGTGGTACCGCCCCAAGCCGATGATCCTCGCGCAGAACGCGTGGATCTCGATGCAGAACATCGTGCTCAAGGACATCCACGCCGACTTCCCGCGCCCCGGCGTCGAGCTGGGCCACGGCGTGCTGAAGGCGCTCGGCTTCGAGTACGGCTTCACCCACATGGAGTGGTTCCGCACCGCCAGCGGCGAGGCCGTGTTCGGCGAGATCGGCGGTCGCCCGCCGGGCGCGCGGCTCGTGCACGCGATGAACTACGCCTACGACATCGACCTGTTCCGCGGCTGGGCCGAGGCCGTGTGCTACGGCAAGCTGAGCCAGGACACGAGCCCGAAGTACAACGCTTCGATGATCTTCAAGCGCGCCCAGGGACCGGGCAGCGTGGTCCGCGAGCACCGCGGTCTGCGGGAGCTGCTGGCGCGCTACGGCGAGCACATCGCCACGATCGAGCTGACGCCGATCGGCGAACCCAAACGCGACTGGCGCAAGGTGGTGGTGGGCGACGGCTGGGTGGTCGTGCGCCACCCGGACCTGCAGCTGACCCTGCAGATGTCCGAGGCGTTCGTGCAGGACCTGACCGTGGTCGCCGGCTGAGCCGGCCCGATCGCGCGGGTCGCGTCGGAAAGCCGCAAGGGCGGTTCGCGAGGTCGCCGGCTCGTCCGTAAGCTGGCTCCTCCGACCAACCATGACCAAGACCTTCCCGGCGCGCTTCCCGCTGGCCCGCGCCGCCAGCTCGCTCCTCCTGCTCGCAGCCCTGCTCGCGCCCGCCCAGGCGCAGGCCCACAAGGAACTGGGCCGGATGTGGACCTTCGAGGCCGCGCCGGTCGGCTGGTTCCAGCAGGCGTACGACTTCGCCCCGACCGACGAGTGGCTCGAACGGGCCAAACTCTCGTCGCTGCGCTTCGGCCGCGTGCAGGACAACGGCGACGTGCGCTTCTTCTGCTCGGCGTCGTTCGTGAGCCCGCACGGCCTGATCATGACCAACCACCACTGCTCGCGCGACGTGATCGTCGCGCTGCAGGGCGACGCGGACTGGCTCAAGGACGGCTTCTACGCGGCCAGCTACGAGAACGAACTGCACGCGCCGGGCTTCGTGATGACGCAGCTGCTGACCCAGCGCGACGTCACCAAGGAGGTCGCCACGAACGGCCAACAGGCCGTGCTCGCGGGCGCCAAGGAAGAGCATCCCGAGCTGCGCCACGAGATCATCGCGCTCTACCAGGGCGGCAACTACCAGCTCTACAGCTACAAGGTGTACGACGACCTGCGGCTGGTTTGCGCGCCGCATGGCCAGAGCGCGCACTTCGGCGGCGACCCCGACAACTTCTGCTACCCGCGCTGGGGCCTCGACTTCTCGTTCCTGCGCGCCTACGAGGGCGGCAAGCCCGTCGACAGCAGCGCCAACTTCTTCACCTGGAAGACCGAGGGCGCCAAGGAAGGGGACACCGTGTTCGTGACCGGCAACCCCGGTCGCACCGGCCGCCTGCAGACGCTCTCGCAGTGCGAGTTCCTGCGCGACCACCTGCTGCCCAACCGCGTCGCGGCGACCGAGCGGGCGCTCGTGGACCTCAACGCCAAGGCCGCCGAGAGCGCCGAGAACGAGCGCAAGCTGCGCGCGGACATCCTGCGCCAGGAGAACACCCGCAAGGCCCTGCAGGGATACCTCGACGGTCTGCGCAACCCGCGCATCATGGAGATCAAGCAGCACGCCGAGTCGGCGCTGCGGCAGGAGGTCGCCAAGCACCCGGAACTGCAGCAGAAGTACGGGGACACCTGGGACAAGATCGCCGCCCTGCAGCAGGAGAAGGTCGCGGCGCTCAAGGACCCGGCCAAGATGATGCAGCTGCAACGCGACGAGGCCGCGCTGAACAAGAGCGTCGGCGAGGCCGCGTTCGCCGTCTACGGCACCTCGATCCCGCCCGACGCGACCATGTCGCTGCGCATCAGCGACGGCGTCGTCAAGGGCTACCCGATGAACGGCACCCTGGCGCCGTACTTCACCACGCTCTACGGCCTGTTCGCGCGACATGCCGAGTTCGGCGGCAAGCACCCGTTCGACCTGCCGCAGGTCTGGCTCGACAAGGAGAAGCAGCTCGATCTGTCGACGCCGTACAACTTCGTCGCCACCTGCGACATCATCGGCGGCAACTCGGGCTCGCCGATGATCGACAAGGAACTCAACGTCGTCGGCCTGATCTTCGACGGCAACATCGAGATGCTCGGCAACAACTACGTCTTCGACGACGCGATCTCGCGCACCGTCTCGGTGCACCCCGCGATCATCATCGAGGCCCTGCGCAAGATCTACGACGCCGGCAAGCTCGCCGACGAGCTCGAGCGCAAGTAGCGAGCGTACGGTACCGGGTACAAACGACACATGGCCTGCCGCTGCGCGGCAGGCCATGTGTCGTTTGTACCCGGTTCGGTACCCTCACTTCTGCTCGCGCCAGCGCACCGTCACCGTCACCGGCTCGGTGCCGACGTCGACGTGCTCGGGTTCGAGCACGATCTCCTTGCGGCTGCTGGTCAGGTGGTGGCGACCGGGGCCGATGCCGCGCAGCACCGCCTCCTTGCTCAGGTTGCCGGCGCGGCGCTGCATGGTGTTCCGGCCGAACATGAAGCCGGCGTTCGCGGCGTCTTCGCGCTCGACGTTCTGGTCGATCAGCGTCACCGAGCAGTTCTTCGGCAAGGCCTCCATGCCCTCGGCGAGGCGCACGGTGACGGTGGTGCCGGTGGCCAGCACCACGTCGACGAGCACCTCCTCCTCGAGCAGCACGTGTTGCACCACCGGCGCGGCGTCTTCGGCGGCGACGACGACGGTGTAGCCGCCGCGCGGCAGGTCCTGGGCGCGGTATCCCTCGGGGTCGGGCGCGCGCCACGGCTCGAGCTGCCGGAACCACTTCTCGCCGTCGCGGCGCGCGGCGAACTGGATGCCCTCGCGGCGGCCGTCGTCGCGGCGCGCCCGGTAGCGCAGCGATCCCTCGCGCGGCACGACGAAGTCGATGCCGGTGGCGCCGGGCGCGCAGTCGCGCTCCTTGGGTTCACCGCCGGCGCTGATGGTCACCGACGTCAGGTGGGCGGGCACCGCCAACGAGTACTGGCCAGCGTCGTCGGTGCGCTCCGACAGCCGCAGCTGCGGCTTGCTGACGTAGACGTTGCGTTTGGCGGCCGGGCTGCCGTCGTCGTAGCGCACCGTGCCGGTGATCGGCACGAGCTGGACCGGCAGCTGGACCTCGACGGTGACCTCGGTGTCGGCCACGACGGTCACGTGCTGCCGCGCGGTCAACCGGTCGCGGTGTTCCTTGGCGATCCAGCGGAACGAATCGGGCAGCAGCTCGAGCTCGACCTCGCCGACCTGCACCTTCTCGATCCGGAACGTGCCGTCCTGGTCGACATGCGCCTGGCCCTCGCGCGAGGGGCCCTTCCACCGCGCCGTGGCGCCCACGGGTTTGCCGCCCATCGTGAAGGTGCCGACGATCGTGCCGGTCTCGCCCAGCGGCGCCTTGGGTTCGAGCACGATGCGCAGCGGCGGCGCGTCGGGCGCCACCTTGAACTGCGCGCCCCAGCGCTGGTCCTCGGGCGCTTCGAAGTCCTCGTGCCAGGCGCGCACGTGGCCCTCACCGCCGGGCGGCAGCCCCGTCAGTTCGAAGCGGCCCTGGGCGTCGGAGCGGGGCGTGCTGCGTTCGGCGCGGTTGCTGCCGACGCGGGTCTGCGGCGGCATGCCTTCCATGTCCCGGACCTCGCCGGGGTCGCCCCAGACCTGGGCGCCTTCGATCGGTTTGCCTGCCGCGGTGCAGACGGTTCCGCGCAGGGTCAGCGCGCGCGGCAGCGGCAGTTCGAGCTCGGTGACCGCCTGCCGCTCGATCCGAAAGACGCTGCGGCAGTAGTCGTCGCGCTTGAGCTCGAGGTAGATCGGGCCGCTGGGATCCTCGGGCGGCAGCACCAGCGCTTCGAAGCGCCCGCCGACGCCGGTCTTGCCGACCTCGCGGTTGCGACACGACAGCGTGGCGTCCGCGACGGCGACCTTGGTTTGCAGGTCGACGCAGCGCCCGGTGAGCAGCACGCCGCGCCGCAGCCGGAACACGTTGAGCACGGACTCGCCCTTGCCCTCGAGGCGCAGGCGGAAGTCCTGCACCGGATAGCCGGCAGCGGTGATCACGAAGAAGCCGTCCTCGCCGCGCGGCACGGCGCTCAGCGAGAACGCGCCGTCGGCGCCGCTGGTGGTCGTGTCCGGCTCGCAGCCCTGGCAGCTGGAGTGCGTTCGTTGCAGCTTGGCACCCGCGATCGCGGCGCCGCTCACGTCGTCGACGATGCGGCCCTGCAGCGGGCCGACCCAGGGCAGCTTGACCTTGATCTCGGCCTGCCGCTGCCAGTCGATCTGGCGATGCCGGCCGTCTGCCTCGACGCGCAGCCGCACCGGCTCGGCCTTCTTGTCGACGGCGATCGGCAGCGTGCACCAGCCGTCCTCGGCGGTGGTGATCTCGCGCATCGCCGGTTCGCCGACCGTCTGCACCGTGGCCACGACCGGTTGGTCGTCGGCGTCGACGACGCGCACGCGGATCAGCGGCGCACCCTGCGCCGCTGCGGCCTCGCGTTCGACCTCCGCCGTGTCACCCGCGCTGGCGTCCGCGGCGCCGGCGGCGGCAGTCTGGTCGGCGAAGCCGGCGTCGTGCACGGCCGAGGTCGGCCCCGAATCGGCGGGTGCGTCGGCTTCCGTGGTCGTCGCGTTCGGCGGCGGCAGCGACACGTCGGAGCGCCAGACGTTCAGCAACAGGGCCGCGGCGGCGGCCACCATTGCCAGGACGAGGACCGTTCCCAGGGCGCGGCGAGGCATCGCGCGATTGTCGCCCTGGGCGCGGCATTCGTCGAGTGGCGCGCCGGCCGTCTGGCTTGCGCTACTTCTTGCCCGCCGGTTCGCCGTGCTTGTGGAACATGTACGCGGCGAACGCGATGCCCGCGACACTCAGCGTGTAGAACGCCGGATACGCGATCACGTGCTCGAGCCAGATCAGCCAGAACTGCTGCTCGCTCGACCCCGACACCAGCCGCGGGTTGAACTGCATCTGGGTGAGCGGATTGACGATGTCGCGGATGCTGCTGATGTCGAGGCTGGTGCCGAGCTGGTGATCGCTGGCGTACTTGCTGAACAGCGCCGCGGGCAGCCGCGCGACGACGGTGGCCAGCGACAGGCCGAGGAACAGGCTGGCCAGCGAGCCGGCGTGGCGCGCCACCAGCAGCGCCATGGCCAGACCGGCCGGCCACAGTACGCGGTCGATGCCGACGGGTTGCACGACGGCGGACGGCGCGGCGCATGCCTGCATGCCGAGCCAGGCGGCGATGCCGGTCCAGGCGAACAGGATCGGCAGCACGTAGCCGTTGGCGGGGCGCCGGTCGCGCAGCAGGAGCAGCACGCTGGCCCAGAGCACGGCGAAGCCCAGGAACGGCAGCGGCCACTGCCAGCCGGGGGCGGTGGCGGTGCCGGTCGGGAAGGCGACGACGCTGACCTCGAGCGCGGCGCCCTCGAAACCGGCGTAGCCGTGCTCGGTGACAAGGGTTCGTTCGGCCGGCCCGAGCAGCCCGTGGCCCACGGCCAGCAGGGCGATGGCCAGGAGGGCGATCGCCGCCGGGCGTCGCCAGGGGGGCAGGGCGAGCCCCAGGGCGGCCAGCAGGAAGGCCAGGACGAGCAGCAGCGCGAGCAGTAGTTCCATGCGGTAGGGCGCGGAACGGCGGTCCGCCGCCGGGTTTTCGCCGCAGTGCCGCCGCGGAGCCAATACTTTTCCCCAGGCCGCACTTGCTAGGGGGTGGGGGCCTCGCTACCTTCCTCCGCCTTCCAAGAGCGAAGAGTATGACCAAGCAGAAGACAAAGAAGGCGGTGGTCAAGCGCATGAAGCTGACCAAGACCGGCAAGGTCAAGTTCCGCCATGCCTTCACGTCGCACCTGATGGTGCGCCGTAGCACCAAGCGGAAGCGCCAGTTGCGGGCCAAGGGCCTGTGCAAGGGCCTGATCGCCGTCAGCATGGCCGAATTGCTGGGAGGGAGGTAACCCATGTCACGCGCAACCAACGGTCCCGCAACGCGGCAGCGCCGCAACCGCGTCCTCAAGCGCGCCAAGGGCTTCCGCCAAGGCCGCCGCAACCTGTTCAAGCAGGCGATCGTCACCGCGCTGCGCGGCGACTCGTTCGCCTTCGCCGGTCGCCAGCAGAAGAAGCGCCAGTACCGGTCGCTCTGGATCACGCGCCTGTCGGCCGCGGTCGCGCCGCACGGGCTGCGCTACTCGGCCTTCATCCACGGCGTGCAGAAGGCCGGCATCAAGCTGAACCGCAAGGAGCTCAGCGAGCTGGCCATCCACGACCCGCAGACGTTCGCGAGCATCTGCGAACAGGCCAAGGGCGCCCTCGTCTGAGCGACGAGTCGTGACGGCGCCCCGGCGCCGCGACGAAACCTGACGGCGCTGGCTAGAACCGGCGCCGTTTTGCTGTACTGACCTCGTTGCCATCCCCATGACCATGGACTCCACCGCGCAGCGCGCAGCGTGGCTCGCCGCGATCGAGGCGGCGGGCGATCCCAAGGCCCTGGCCGAAGTCGACTCCCGCCTGTTCGGTGCCAAGGGCGAGGTGCTCGACTTCGTGCGCTCGGTGACGAGCCTGCCCAAGGAAGACCGGCCCGCGTTCGGCAAGCACGCCAACGCGATCAAGCAGGAGGTCGAGCAGGCGCTCGCGACGCGCCGCGAGGCGTTCGCGCAGGCCGAGCTGCAGCGCGAGCTGGCGGCGACCGACTTCGACCCGACCGAGCCGGGGCCGCGGCCGGCGCGCGGCGCGCTGCACCCGATCACGATCGTGCAGAACGAGCTCGTCGACCTGTTCACGAGCATGGGCTTCGTCTGGGAGGACGGGCCCGAGATCGAGTCCGAGTACTACAACTTCGACGCGCTCAACATCCCCGGCGACCACCCGGCGCGCGAGAGCCAGGACACGTTCTGGCTCAGCGACGGCAACCTGCTGCGCACGCACACCTCGCCGGTCCAGGTGCGCACGATGCAGCGCCTCGCGAAGAACGGTTTCCAGCCGCCGCTCAAGGTGATCGTGCCGGGCCGCTGCTTTCGCTGCGAGACCGTCGACAAGAGCCACGAGCACACCTTCTACCAGATGGAAGGACTCGTCGTGGACCGCGACGTCAGCGTCGCCAACCTGATCCACACGATGAAGACCTGCCTGCGCGTGATCCTCGAGCGCGACGTGCAGGTGCGGCTGCGGCCCGGCTTCTTCCCGTTCGTCGAGCCGGGCTTCGAGCTCGACGTCAACTGCCCGTTCTGCAGCGGCAAGGGCTGCTCGGTGTGCAAGCAGTCGGGTTGGATCGAGATCCTGCCCTGCGGCATGGTGCACCCCAACGTGCTGCGCCAGGGCGGCATCGACGCCGAGCAGTACACCGGCTTCGCGTTCGGCATGGGCCTGCAGCGCGTGGTGATGCTGCGCTACGGCATCGACGACATCCGTCAGTTCATGGGCGGCGACCTGCGCTTCGCCTCGCAGTTCCCGGAGGTGCCGCGATGAAGCTCTCGCTGCGTTGGTTGCAACGGCACGTCGACCTCTCGGGCATCGAGCCCAAGCAGATCCTCGCCGACCTGACGATGAGCACGGCCGAGATCGAGGGCCTCGAGCGCTTCGGCGACGGGCTCGAGTGTCTGGTCGTCGGGCACGTGCGCACGCGCGAGAAGCACCCGGACGCCGACAAGCTGTCGGTGTGCCAGGTCGACCTCGGTCACGAACACGGCGGGGTCGCGCAGATCGTCTGCGGCGCGCCCAACGTCGCGGCGGGCCAGCGCGTGGTGGTGATCCGCCCCGGCGACACCCTGCCCGCGAGCGGCGGCAAGGGCGCGCTCAAGATCAAGGTGGGCAAGATCCGCGGCGTCGAGTCGCACGGCATGATCTGCTCGGAGGCCGAGCTCGGCATCTCCGAGGACAGCGACGGCATCCTGACGCTGCCGGCGGACACGCCGATCGGCGCGCGGTTCATCGACGTCGCGCCGGTGCAGGACTGGGTGCTCGAGATCGACAACAAGTCGGTCAACCACCGGCCGGACCTGTGGGGGCACTACGGGTTCGCGCGCGAACTGGCCGCGATCTACGGGCGCGAGCTGCGGCCCGCGGCGCTGCCGCTGGACCTGCCGGCCGACGGCCGCAAGGTCGCGATCGAGATCGCCGACGCGGCGGCCTGCCCGCGCTACTGCGGCCTGTTCGTCGACGGCGTGACGGCCGGCAAGTCGCCGTTCGAGCTGCGCTGCCTGTTGGCTGCGGTCGGCCAGCGCGCGATCAACCTGCCCGTCGACCTGACCAACTTCGTGATGCTCGACCTGGGCCAGCCGATGCACGCGTTCGACGCGCGCCACGTCGGCGACGGTCCGATCGTCGTGCGCCGCGCCAAGGCCAAGGAGAAGCTGACCACGCTCGACGGCCAGGAGCGCAAGCTCACCGAGCACGACCTGCTGATCTGCAACGGCGACAAGCCCGAGGCGCTCGCCGGCGTGATGGGCGGCGAGGGCACGATGGTCGACGCGGGCACGACGGCGCTGTTCCTCGAGTCAGCCAACTTCCAGGCGGCCACGATCCGCCGCACCAGCATGCGGCTGGGTTTGCGCACCGACGCCAGCGCGCGCTTCGAGAAGGCGCAGGACCCCGCCAACGCCGAGCTCGCGGTGCATCACTTCCTGCAGCTGCTGCAGCACTACTGCCCGACCGCGGTGGCGGCCGGGCCCCTGCTCGATCCCGCGGGCTTCTCCTACGCTGCGAAGCCGATCGTGCTGCGCCGGGCGCGCCTCGCGCAGAAGCTCGGCATCGAGCTCGAGGACGGGCAGGTGGTGAAGATCCTGACCTCGCTGCAGTTCGCGGTCGAGGTCACAGGCGACGGCTTCACCGTGGCGCCGCCGAGCTTCCGCGCCACCAAGGACATCGCCATCGAGGACGACCTGATCGAAGAGGTCGGCCGCATGTTCCGCTACGACAACATCCCCGAGCGCCCGCTGGTCGGCACGATCGTGCCGCCCGCGCGCAACGAGGAGCTGTTCCTGGTGCGGCGTGCGCTCGAGGTGGCGTGCACCGAGCTGGTGTTCGCCGAGGCCTACAACTACAGCTTCGTGCCCGACGCGGTGCTGGCCGGCTGCAACGCGATGGGCCAGGCCTACGTGCAGGTCAAGACGCCGGTCGCGCCCGAGATCAGCCGCATGCGCCGGCACGTGCTGCCGAGCCTGTTGGCGAGTGCCGTCGGCAACCTGCGCCAGCACGCCGAGGTGCGCCTGTGTGAGCACGGCAAGGGTTACCACCCCGAGATGCACGGCGACGGCAAGCTGCCGCACGAGGTGCGTGAGGTCGCGTTCGTGATCAGCCGCCGCGACGGCGCGCATCCGTTCGGCGTGTTGCGCGAGGAGGTCACCAACCTGCTGCTGCGGCTCGGCTATCCGGCCGAGATCACGCGGGTCTGGCACGGCAGCGACCAGCCGTGGGTGCACCCGACGCGCGCCGTGGCGATCGACCGCGACGGCTCGCCGTGTGGCTACGTCGCGCACCTGCACCCGGGCGTGGCGCGTTCGATGGGCCTGCCGGTGACCACCGCGATCGCCTGCCTCGACATCCGCGCGCTGCACGCCAACGGCCGCCGCATCGCCAGCTACCGCGCGGTGCCGACGTTCCCGTCGCTGCCGGTGGACGTCGCGCTGCTCGTCGACGAATCGCGCACCGTGGGCGAGGTCGCCGAGTTCCTGCGCGGCGTCGGCCGCAAGCTGGTGCGCGACGTGCAACTGTTCGAGGTCTACCGCGGCGAGCGGCTGCCGCCCGGCAAGAAGAGCCTGAACTTCACCGTGACGCTGGGCGCCGACGACCGCACCCTCGAGGACAAGGACGAGAGCAAGTTCCTCGGCAAGGTGCGCGAGCAGGCGGCGAGCATCGGCGGCGAACTGCGCGGGTGACGCCGTGCACGTGCACCTGATCGACGGCACCTACGAGCTGTTCCGCAACTACTACGCGGTGCCCGGCGCGCGCGACGACGCCGGCCGCGAGGTGGCGGCGACGCGCGGCGTGCTCGCCAGCCTGATCGCGCTGCTGCGCCAGGAACAGGTCACGCACGTCGCGGCGGCGTTCGACACACGCATCGAGTCGTTCCGCAACGAGCTGTTCGCGGGCTACAAGACCGGCGACGGCATCGATCCGGACCTGTGGGCGCAGTTCCCGCTCGTCGAAGAAGGCGTGCGCGCGCTGGGCCTCGTGGCCTGGTCGATGCTCGAGTTCGAGGCCGACGACGCCCTGGCCGCGGGCGCCGCGCGCTACGGCGGTGACCCGCGCGTCGAGCGCGTCTGGTTGTGCACGCCCGACAAGGACCTGGCCCAGAGCGTCGTCGGTGACCGCATCGTCGGCTTCGACCGGCGCAAGCAGGTGATGCTCGACGAGGCCGGGGTCGTTGCGAAGTTCGGCGTGCAGCCCGCGTCGATCCCCGACTACCTGGCGCTCGTCGGCGACGAGCAGGACGGCATCCCCGGGCTGCCGAAGTGGGGGGCGAAGGGCGCCGCCGCAGTGCTCGCACACTACCGGCACCTCGAGGCGATCCCCGACGACGCGGCGCAGTGGCCCGTGGCCGTGCGCGGCGCCGCGGGTCTGGCGGCGGTGCTCGCCGAGCGCCGCGCCGACGCGTTGCTCTACCGCCGGCTTGCGACCCTTCGCACCGACGTGCCGCTCGCCGAGACGCTCGACGACCTGCGTTGGCGCGGCCCGCGGGCCGAGTTCGAGCCGTTCTGCCGGTCGATCGGCGCCGAGCGCCTGCTCGAGCGCGTGCCGGAGCCCAAGGCGTCGTAACCTGTCGCCGTGGCCCGCATCGCCAGCTTCCCGCCGATCGCCGCCCCCAAGGCCGAGGTCCTGATCCTCGGCAGCATTCCCGGCGAACGCTCGCTCGCGGCCAACGAGTACTACGCGCACCCGCAGAACGCCTTCTGGCGCATCCTCGGGGCGATCCTCGGCTTCGACCCGAAGCTACCCTACGCCGAACGCATCCTGCGTCTGCAGCGCGCCCGCGTCGCCGTGTGGGACGTACTGCGGTCCTGCGTGCGGCCCGGCAGCCTCGACGCGGCCATCGACCGCGCCTCCGCCACACCCAACGACTTC
The DNA here is from genome assembly GCA_020638655.1 of Planctomycetota bacterium. Taxonomy (GTDB): domain Bacteria; phylum Planctomycetota; class UBA1135; order UBA1135; family UBA2386; genus JACKIC01. The sequence goes on along the minus strand of JACKIC010000008.1, from coordinate 170,586 downwards.
GCCGCCTTCCTCGCCCGGTACCCCCGCATCCGCCGCGTGCTCTGCAACGGCGGCACGGCGCACGACCTGTTCGTGCGCCGCGTCCTGCCCGACCTGCCCAAGGCCGACCGGCTGCAGGTCGTGCGGCTGCCCTCGACCAGCCCCGCGCACGCCGCGCTGAGCTTCGCCGACAAGCTCGACGCGTGGCGGCTGTGCGTACGGTACCGGGTACACACCACACACTGACTGCCGCGCAGCGGCAGTCAGTGTGTGGTGTGTACCCGGTACCGTACGCTCACGGCAGGCCCTGGATCAGGTCGCGCACGAAGCGCGCGGTGAGGCCCCACAGCGTGTGGCCCTCGAGGTCGAAGTGCGGGCTCGTGGGCGGTTGGCGGCCGGTCGCGGTCGGCGGGGGCGTGCGTTCGTGCCAGCGCGAAGGGTCGCGGAGGTCGCGGAGGGGAACGTGCAGCACGGCGGCGACCTCGCGGGGGTCGGGGGTGAGGGGCACGGGTCGCATGCGGGCGACGAGGCACTGCACGAGGATGCCGGTCGAGCTCGGGCGCGGCGGCAGGCAGCCGAGCACGGTCAGCGCGGCGGCCTCGACGCCGACTTCTTCGTGGCACTCGCGCAGCGCGGTCTGCAGCGGCGACTCGCCGGGATCGGCCATGCCGCCGGGGAACGCGACCTGGCCAGGGTGTTGGCGCAGGTCGTCGGGCCGCACGACGAGCAGCAGGTGGTCGGCGCCGTCGACATCGACGATCGGGCACAGCACGGCGGCGTGGCGCAGCGTGGTCGCGTGCCAGTCCCCAGGCGGGAGCAGGCGCGCGCGCAGCAGTTCGTCGAGGTTGTCCATGACCGCTGCCACGGTGCTTACACTGCCGACCGTCCGCGACCAACCGTGAGTCCGTCGATGCCCTACATCCAGCAGATCTCCGACGACCAGGCCGAGGGTGAGTGCCGGCGCCAGCTCGACGCGGCGCGCCGCCGCGCCGGCCGGGTCTGGAACATCGTGCGCATCATGACGCCCAACCCGGCGGTGCTGCGCGCGTCGATGTCGTTCTACGGCGCACTGATGCACGGCCCGTCGCCGCTGGCGCGACACCAGCGCGAGCTGCTGGCGGTGGTCGTCAGCGGCGCCAACGGCTGCGTGTATTGACTGCGGGCCCACGCCCACGACCTCCGTGCCGAGGTCGACTGGCTCGCCGGCGAGGCCGAGCGCGACGCCTGGGTGCAGGCGGTCGCCGTCGATTGGCGAACGGCGCCACTCGCGGCCGCGGATCGCGCCCTGGCCTGGTTCGCCGACAAGCTGACGCGAACGCCCGCGGCGATGGCGGCGGCCGACGTCGCGGCGCTGCGGGCGGCGGGCTTCGCCGACGCCGCGATCCACGACGCGACGCAGATCGTCGGCTACTTCAACTACATCAACCGCGTCGCCGACGGACTCGGGGTCGAGCCGGAGTCGTTCGTGCGGCCGTGGGGCGCGGCGCCTTGAGCGCCGCGCGCGCGGCCTACCGGACCTGCAGCAGCGCGACCTTCAGATACCGCGTCTCCTGGCACTCGAGCGCGACCGGATGGTCGGCGCCGGCACCGCGCAGCGTCAGCACCCGCACGTCGCGGCGCGCCATCGCCGCGGCGTCGCGCAGCATGCGCAGGAACTGGTCCTCGCTGACGCTGCCCGAGCACGAGCAGGTCAGCACCAGCCCGCCGCGCGCGACCTTCTCGATGCCCAGGCGGTTGAGGTCGGCGTAGCGCGCCAGGCCCGCCTCGATCTCGTCCTTGTGGAACACCCACTTGGGCGGGTCGAGCACGATCAGGTCGTGCGCACCGAGCTGGGCCTCACGCAGCAGATCGAATGCGTCGCCGTGCACGGCGGTGAGGCGCTGCTTGTTGGTGGCGGCGTTGTGGCGGGTCTGTTCGACCATCGCCTCGTCGAGGTCGGCGGCGATCACCTTGGCGGCGCCGCCGGCGACGGCGTTCATGGCGAAGCCGCCGCTGTTGCAGCACAGGTCGAGCACGGCGCGGCCCTTGGCGAACTGACGCAGCAGCAGCCGGTTGTCGCGCTGGTCGGCGAAGAAGCCGGTCTTGTGGCCGGTGCCGGCCTCGACGGCGTACGACAGGCCGTGTTCGCGCACGGTGGTGGTGACCACCGCCGGGCGCGGCAGCTTGTCCATGCCCTCGCGCTCGGCCCAGTCCTTGTCCTGCAGCAGCACCAGCCGGCTGTTCTGGTAGTGGCGCAGCAGCCACTCGCCGAGCGGCTCGAGCTGTTCCTTCATGCCGAGCGACGCGACCTGGGCGACGATCGCGTTGCCGAGGCGGTCGAGGACCAGGCCCGGAAAGCCGTCGCCCTCGGCGTGGATCAGGCGGTAGGCGTCGGTGATCTTGGGCAGGCCGAGGGTCTGCTCACGCAGCTGCACCGCGAGCCGCAGCGCCTCGACGAAGTGCGCCTTCGCGTCCTCGACGACACCGTCGCTGAACATGCGCAGCGCCAGCTCGGCGCGCGGATTGTAGAAGCCCGTGCCGACGAGGCGGCCGTCGCGGTCGCGCACCTTGGCGGGGGTGCCGGCCGGCAGCGGCGTCTCGGGCTTGCCGATCATCTTGCGGTAGAACCACGGATGGCGGCCGTTGACGCGGATCTTGAGCCGCAGCTCGGGCAGGCGCGCGGTCTTGCCGCCGGTCTTCTTCTGGCTGGCCATGTCAGCGTCCGGTCTTGACGGGGGCGGGCGGGGCGACGCGCGGCGGCCGCGGCGCGGCGCGCAGTTCTTCGAGCACGATCTGCACGCCCTTCTCGAGCTGCGGGTCGCGGCCGGCGAGCAACGCGCCGAGGTCGTTGTCGACGACCACGTCCGGATCGACGCCGTGGCCTTCGATGGTCCACTCGGGGCCCGGCTCGGTGTTGCCGAACTCGGGCACGTTGACGGTGCCGCCGTCGAGCAGCATGCCGCGGTTGGTGATGCCGATGATGCCGCCCCACGAGCGCTTGCCGACCAGCTTGCCCAGGCCCGCGCGGCGGAACATCGCCGGGAAGATGTCGCCGTCGCTCGCCGACGATTCGTTGAGCAGGCAGACCATCGGGCCGTCGAACAGCGCGCGCGGATAGGGCCGGTAGCCGCTGGTGCGACCGAACGTACACATCAGCAACTGCCGCTGCAGACGGTTCACGACCATCTGCGAGATGTTGCCGCCGCCGTTGTAGCGGTCGTCGAACACCAGCCCCTGCTTGTCGCGCTGCGCGTAGTACTGGCGCACGAACTCGCGGATGCCGGCGGCGCCCATGTCGGGCAGGTGCACGTAGCCGAGCTTGCCGCCCGACAGTTCGTCGACGCGGCGGCGGTTGGCCTGCACCCAGGCATGGTAGACCAGGTGCTCCTCGGTCTCGATCGGCGCGATCGTCACGGCGCGGGCCTCGGCGACCTGGGGCCGTCCGTTGACCAGCAGGGTGACGTGGCGCCCGGCCTTGCCCTTGAGCAGCTTGTAGGGGTTGACCTCGGCCGACAGCGGCTGGCCGTCGATGGCCAGCAGGTAGTCGCCGACGCGCAGGTCGACGCCGACCGCGGTCGCCGGCGACCGCAGTTCGGCGTCGTCGTTCTCGCCGGCGAGCACGGCGCGGATGCGGTACTGCGCCGCGGCTGCGTCGAACTCCAGGCGCAGGCCCGGCAGCGCCGGCGTCGCGCGTTCGGGCGCGCCGGTGTCCCCGCCGGCGATGTAGGCGTGGCCGACGCTGAGTTCGGCGATCATCTCGCCGATCACGTAGTTGAGGTCGCTGCGGTGACGCACGTGGGCGACCAGCGGCGCGTAACGGTCGTGCAGCGCCTGCCAGTCGTGGCCGTGCATGTTGGCGACGTAGAAGAAGTCGCGGTAGCGGCGCCAGACCTCCTCGAAGATCTGCCAGTACTCGTCGCTCGGCACCTTCTCGACACGCAGGTCGAGCGCCAGCTCGGTCTGGCCGTCCTTGCCCTTGTCGTTCGCGGCAGCGACGACGAACGCGCGCCCCTTGCGGATCAGCACGTGGGTGCCGTCGGGCGACAGCGCGTAGCCGCCGATGCCGCTGGCCAGCTGTTCGGTCTTGCGCGTCTTGGCCGAGAACGTGTGCAGCGTCGTCGGCTGGTCGCTGCCGCGGCCGTAGTAGCTGCCGCCGCGCCGCGTGAACAGCAGGCCGTCGGCGGTCGCCGAAAGGCCGGCGTAGTTGTCGAGTTCGACCGGCACCGCTTCGACGCGCTCGGCGAGGCCGTCCCAGTCGATCGCGATCGGCGCGTCGAACTTCGGTGGCGCCGCGGCCGCGGGGTCGGCGACGACCGCCTCGTCGCTGCGCGGCGGCAGCCACGCGGGCAGGTCGCGGCGCAGGGCCAGCGCGTAGATGCCGTAGGCGCGGTCGATCTGGAAGTCCCACTCGTAGGTGGTCGCAAGGCGCGGCTGGTAGCCGCGCAGCCCCAGGAAGAACAGGCGTTCGCCGCGCGGGTCCCAGGCCGGCGTCGAGTCGTCGGCGAGAGGGCGCGAGACGCGGCGCAGGGTCTTGTCGGCGAGCGTGTAGACCCACACCGCCGAGAGTTCGTTGTCGCCGGTGAGCGAGAACGCGAGGTGGCCCGAGCACGGCGACCAGGCGAGGTCGCCGACCTGGCCGTGCGCTTCGTCGGCGATCTCGGTCAGCGCGCCGGTGGCCACGTCGCACAGCCGCACCACGCCGTCCTTGTCGCCGAAGGCGATGGTCTTGCCGTCGGGGGACCACACCGGCGCGTACAGCATCACCGCCAGGCCCTTGGTGAGCTGGCGCGGCGGCGCGGCGCCGAGGTGATCGACGAGCCAGATCTGCTCCTCGCCGCTGCGGTCGCTGACGAACGCGACCGTGGCGCCGTCGGGCGAGAACGCGGGGTGCTTGTCGTGCGCTCCCGGCGAGTTGGTCAGGTTGCGCACGTCGCCGTGCTCCTTGGGCACGGTCAGGATCTCGCCGCGCGCCGCGAACGCCGCGCGCCCGCCGCCGGGGCTCAGCGCGTAGTGCTCGAGCTGCGCGGTCGCGTCGACGACGGTGGGGCGGTTGAGGCGCCCGTCGTCGGGCACCCTGATCGCGATCGGGTGGTCTTCCTTGCTGCGGCAGTCGAACCAGTGCAGCTCGCCGCCCTGCTCGTAGACGATGCGCTGGTCCTCGGGGCCGCCGGCGCTCGGCCAGCGCACGTCCCACACGGTGCTCTGCGTCTCCTGGTGCGCGGTCTTGCTGCGCAGGTCGTACGACCACAGGTTGAGCGTGCCGCTGCGGTCGCTGGCGAACCAGATGTGCTCGCCGATCCACATCGGGTCGCGGTCGGTGCGCGGATGGTCGGTGATGTTGACCGAGGTGCGCGTCGCCGGGTCGAACACGAACAGGTCCGTGGCCCAGCCGCCCTCGTAGCGCTTCCAGGTGCGGAAGTCGCGGAACAGCGGCGCGTAGACGATGCGCTCGCCGTCGGGCGAGAAGTCGCCCGCGCCCGACACCGGCATCGGCAGCGCCACCGGCAGCGCGCCGCGCCGCCGCGCGGCCGCCGGCATCGCCACGGTGAACAACTGGCCGCGCGTCAGCGTGAACGCGTCGCGCAGGCTGCGGAACAGCACCGCGCTGCCGTCGGGCGTCCAGCCGTAGACCTGATGGTCGTAGCCCCAGCGGTCGGGCAGGGGGCCGCGCGCGGGGTAGAAGGTCAACTGACGCGGCTCGCCGCCTTCGCTGGGCACGACGTAGACCTGCTCGTCACCGTCGATCTGGCCCGTGAACGCGATCCAGCGCCCGTCGGGGGACCACTTCGCGAACAGCTCGACGCCGCGCGCGGTGGTGAGGCGCGTGGCCGTGCCGCCCGAGATCGGCGCCTTCCACAGATCGCCGGCGTAGGTGAACACCACCTGGTCGCCGTGGATGTCGGGAAAGCGCAACAGCCGCGTCTGCGCGGTGGCAGCGGCTGCGATGGTGAGGGCGACGGGCAGCAGACGCGGCAGATGACTCGCTGTCATGGGGCGATGACTCAAGGGAAGCGCGCCCGGATGCGCAAGGGGGAGTTGTCTGTTCGATTCGCGTCCGTATCGTCCCGTCGATCCAGCGGCGCCTCGCCCCACGCGCCCGGACACGCTCTCCGCTCGGCTCCCTGCCCTTTTCCCGCGAGGTTCCATGCTCCGAGATTCCATCCAAGGGATCGTTCTGCTGACGCTGGCGGCATCCGTCGCCGCCCAGTCCAACACCGTCGTCGGTCTCGACGGTCGTCTGACGCAGGTCGACAACCTGACCTACTACGGTCGCCGCGGCGCCGCCTATCCCAACGGGGAGATCGGCATGGCGATGCTCAACGAGATGTGCAACCCGGGTTCGGTGACGATCCCGTGGTACGCCGCGATGCAGTCGAACCACCCCAAGTTCGGCTTCCTGCTGGTGCGCCTGAGCAACGATCGCCTCGAGCAGATCAGCGACTGGTCGTTCTGCAAGCACGCGTTCACCTCGACCAACTACACGGGGCCGTGCGGGCCGTGCCAGAACCCGAGCACGGGCACGGTGATGGGCATCAACTGCGCGGACACCTACGGGGCGGGCAACAACGCGGACCGCACCTGGCTCGGCCCGCCCTCGGAGATCGACCCGTGGCTCGGCACCTGGAACCCGGTCGGCAGCTACTTCGACGTCGGCGATCCGCAGACGGGCCTGGGCCCGGCCGACGGCGTGCGCAGCCTCAACACCAGCGGCTTCGACAACGTCAAGAACCGCGTCACCGTGCAGGAGGTCGATCTGACCACGCCGGGCGCGTCGTACTTCTACGGCATCCACCTCATCCACCAGGGTGAGGCGCTCGCCAATCGCGGCGACAACCTCGCCTCGCGCGGCACCAACCCGACCTGGTCGGGTTCGACCTGGTCGTTCCCGAACAACGCCGTCGGCCAGACCTACGGCTCGATCCTGCATCAGTGGCCCGGCGCCACGATCGACTCCGGTCACAACGGCAACGACGACGGACGCTTCTTCGTCGCGGTCAAGGTCAGCCCGCTCGGCGGCGGCCAGTACCACTACGAGTACGCGGTGCACAACGTCGACAACAACCGCGGCGGCGCTTCCTTGCGCATCCCGGTCGATCCGGCGGCCGTGGTCGTCAACTACTCGTTCGGCGACATCGACAGCGATCCGCTCAACGACTGGACCGGGGCCAAGGTCGGCAGCGAGGTGGTGTTCACCGCCACGGCCAACAACCCGCAGAACTGGAACACGATCTACAACTTCGGATTCGACTGCGACATCGCGCCCTCGTTCGGCGTGGTCACGATCGACCAGGCGCGGATCGGTCCCGGCGCCCTGTCGGTGTCGGTCAACGCGCAGGTGCCCAGCGGCATCCCGTCGGCGCAGGTCGCGGTGCTCGGCACGAGCGTCGGCTGTGGTTCGTGCCAGAGCGCGTTCTACGAGATGCTCACCGGCCCGTCGTTCGACCTCGCCAACTCGGCGATGGCGCTGACCTACGCCAACGGCCAATACACCGCGGGCAGCTCGACGGCGACCTACGTGACGCCGACCGGCACCAACCTCAACCTCACTGACGATTCGCAGACCACGATCCAGCTGCCGTTCAGCCTGCCGTTCCCCGGCGGCTCGACCTCGCAGCTGAACGTGTGCTCGAACGGCTTCATCTCGGTTGGCAGCAACGGCACGCCCTACATCCCCGATGCGAACTCGCACCTGTCGGGCGCGCCGCGCTGGGCGGCGTCGTGGCGCGACCTCAACCCGGCGTTGGGTGGTCAGGTCCTGGTCGACAGCACGCCGACCGAGGTGCGCGTCACCTGGAGCGCGGTGCGCACCTACGGCTCGACCCAGACCAACACCTTCCAGTACCAGTTCCGTCCGAACGGCGACGTGCAGATCGTCTGGCAGACGATGGACTCGCAGAACGGTGACGTGCTGGTCGGCTGGTCGCCCGGTGGTGTGACCGTCGATCCGGGCCCCAGCGACATCTCGGCGTCGCTGCCGGGCGGCATCAACATGTGCGCGCAGCCGTTCAACGGCCTGCAGTTCGCGTCGGCGACGCGCCCGATCCTGGGCACCAGCGTGAGCCTGACGACGAGCAACATCCCGGCGGGCACTCCGTTCGGGGCGGTGCTGCTGTCGCTGCAGCAGGCTGTGCCGCCGCTGGACCTGACGGGCTCGGGCATGCCCGGCTGCTACGGCCACGTCGTTGGCGGTGTCACGCACCTGTTCGTCGCTCCTGGCAGCACCCACAACCAGAGCCTTGCGGTGCCGGTCGATCCGGCGTTCACGGGTCTGGAGGTTGCCGGCCAGTCGTTCACCTACAGCCCCGGACTGACGCCCGCGGGTGTGGTGGCCTCGAACGGCCTGCTGCTGATCATCGGCCCGCAGTAGCAGAGCGGCGGAGCCGCTCTGCTACTGCAATGTTGTCTTGTGGCCGGCGGCCGACAACAACGCGGTGAATGAGCAGCTGTCGCCGGCCACGGCGGGGCTTGACGCCCCGCCGGGCAGAGCGGCGGAACCGCTCTGCTACTGCAATGTTGTCTTGTGGCCGGCGGCCGACAACAACGCGGTGAATGAGCAGCTGTAGCCGGCCACGGCGGGGCACGACGCCCCGCCGCAGTCAGCACCCGGCCGCAAGCCAGATGCCGGCGCCCACGATCGCAGCGGTCTCGGTGCGCAGGATGTGCGGACCGAAGGTTCGCGGCACGAAGCCCGCCGCCGCGACCGCGGCGTGCTCAGCAGGATCGAAGCCACCTTCGGGGCCGATCAGCAGCACCGCGTCGCCGGGCGCCGTGTCCGCCGCGGTGAACGGCCCGCCGTCGCCAGCGCCGACGAAGCGGCGGGCGGGCAGGGTGGCGTCGGCGAGGAACGCGGCGAGCTCGCGCGGTGCGCGCAGTTCGGGGAGGAAGTTGCGGTCGCACTGCCCGGCGGCCGCGTTGGCGATCTTCTGCCAGCGCTCGAGCCGGTCGCCCTGGGGCCGGGTGCGCGCGGTCCACAGCGGGTGGAACACGGCGACGCCGACCTCGGTGCCGTGCTCGAACAGCCACTCGGCCCGCGCCAGGCGCGGCGGCGCGAACGCCAGGTGCAGGCGGCGCGCGGGGGGCGGGGCGGTCGTGGCGGGTGACACCTGCACGTCGACGCAGCGCTTGCCGACGGTCGCGATCGTGGCGAGCGCCGCGCCGCCGCGGCCGTCGGCGAGGGTGCACGTCTCACCGGGTCGCAGCCGCAGCACCGTGCCGAGGTGGTGGGCCAGCGGACCTTCCAGGCGCGCGGGACCCGCCGGCGGCAACTCGTCGACGAAGTATCGGTTCGCCATGGCGCGCCCGTTGTAGCGTCGAGCGCCGCCCGCCGCCCCGGGAAGTGCCCAGGAACCGCTTGCCAGACAAGGGCATGCAGGTAGTGTGTAGGGCCCACGCGGCCGGCCTGTCCCACTGGCCTCGGGGAGCAGGCCCCACGAGTTCGTTTCCGGTCGTCCGATCGGCAACCCCGGCGTCGTGTCCCGCGGCACCGGTTAGACCCCTCCACATCCCACATGGCCAACTACGTCCTCGAGATCCTTGACGGGGATCGAGCCGGCGAGGTTCTGCCCGTAGCGGAGCAGCCGATGCGCATCGGCCGCAAGCCGGGCAACGACGTCGTGCTCGCCGACGAGAAGACTTCCGGCGTGCACTGCGAGATCGTCCGCGAAGGCGACCGCCACGTGCTGCGCGACCTCGGCTCGACCAACGGCACCTTCCTCGACGGCAAGCGCGTCACCGAACTCGTGCTCACGCCCGGGGACGTGGTGACGGTCGGTCGGTTGCGCGTCAAGTTCCGCGCGGCCGACGGCGCGGCGGGCGACGCCGACGCCGGCAACCTCGCCGTGCACCGGCTCGACGCCGGGCGGCTCAAGAAGCGCGGTGGTTCGATGGGGCTGGTGGCGGTCCTGCTGCTGCTCGTGCTGGGCGGCGGCGGTTGGTACTGGTGGCAGGGGCGCAACGCCGGCGGCGGCGAGCACAAGGTCGGCAAGCAACAGCGGGCCGTGCTGCAGATCGCCGGCAACAAGCTCGGCGCCGCGAGCGGCTGCGAAGACGAGACCGGGTGGACGCTGGCCGCGGCGGGTGCGGGCTTCCAGCCCTCGACCGACGCCAACACCGGTCGCGGCGCCTTCGTCGCGCTGCGCGCCGAGGGCTCCGAGGCGGCGGACTTCGCGGTGGCGACGCTGGCCGAGCCCTTGCCGGTGTTCGCCGGCCGCACGTTCACGATCGCCGCGCACGTGCAGAGCAGCGGCGGCGCCGCGATCGGCCTGCGCGCGCTCTGCTTCAGCAACAACGACGCGCAGCCGTTCCGCTTCCGCACCGGCACCGCGCTCGCGCCGGTCGAAGGCTGGCAGCGCCTCGAGGTGCAGGTGACCGTGCCGGGCGGCTGCGACCGCATGCAGATCGAACTCGTCGCCACGCTGCCCGGCGCGGACGCGAACGCGTCGTTCGACGACGTCGCCGCGACCGAGAGCGGCGCGCCCGCGGCGATCGATCAGGACCTCGCCGAATCCAACCAGAAGGCCTTCGGCACCGGCGCCGCGCTCGCGGTGCGGTCCACCGACGCCGACAACCCGGTCACCCTGCTCGAAGTGCTGCCCGGCGACGTGCCGGCGGCGTTCGCCGGGCTCGCCGCGGCGCGGCTGCTGGCGCTCTCCGACGTCGGCGCCAAGCTCGCCGTGAGCACCAAGGAGCGCAGCTTCGGCGTCGCGGTCACGGGCGCGGACGCGCTCGAGCTGGTGTTCCCGGCCGAGGCTGCGGGCAACCTGCTCGGACTCGAAGTCGCCGGCGGTGCCGCCGGCAAGTTCGAGTCGGTCGCGGCCGATTCGACGTTCACCGCGCGCGGCGTGTTGGTCGGGGATCGCGCGACGCGCGCCCTGGTGCAGTTCGCGGCGCCGGTCGAGTGCCGCGGCAAGACCGGCAACGGCCTGTTCCGGCTGCGGGTCGCCGCCGCCGAGTTCGAGCTGGTGCTCGGCTTCCGCAACGAACGGCAGCTGGCGGGCAACCTGCTGCGCGAGGCCAAGGCCGCCGCGGCCGGCAACCAGCCCGGCAATGCGCTCAACCTGCTGCGTGAGCTCGCGGAAACCGTGCCGCAGGACTCGGCGCTGCTGGGGCAGGCTCAGGAGCTGCGGGCGCAGCTGCTCACGGCGCAGGCCGACGCCGTCGTGGCGCTCGGCAAGGACTTCGACGAGGCCGAGTTCTTCGATACGCGCGGCGGGTTCGAGCGCGTCGTCGCGGGCCTCGACGAGCTGGTCGCGCTCTACGGCAAGGGCAACCTCGAGGGCGCCGAGGCGATCGCCGAGCTGCGCGGCAAGGCGCAGGCGCGGCTCGACGCGCTCGACGCCGCGGTGCGCGGTCCGCAGCAGGCGCGCCTGACGGCGATGGCCAAGGCGTTCACGGACGCGCAACAACCGGCCCTGGCCAAACTGGTGCAGGACTACGTCAAGCAGTACCTGGAGCCCAAGTAAGCATTCATGGCCAACAAAGCCGTCGCCGTCGATCTGGGCAGCCACAGCGCCAAGATCCTGGTCGCCCAGGTGGGCAAACACGGAGTGCGCGTGCTGCGGTTCGCCGCCTTGCCGCGCGGCGAGCGCGAGGGCGCCATCGCCCTGCGTCAGGCGGGCGTGCCGCTGGCCGGCGCGTGCGTCGGTCTCGCCGGTCGTGACATGACGCTGCGCTACAGCCAGGTGCCGCCGACCCCGGACTGGCAGCTGCGCAACCTCATGGACCTCGAGATCGCCGACCTCGCGCAGCAGTCGGGTGGCGCGCTCAGCGCCGACTACAACCTGCTGCCCGCGCAGGACGAGGACGCCGGCGTCGAGACGGTGCTGCTGGCCCTGGCCAAGGACGAGGCGCTCGAGCGCCTGTCCGCCGAGGTGACTTCCAGCGGCGGTTCGGTGCACGCCTACGTGCCCAACTGCACGGCGCTCTACAACGCGTTCCTCAAGTGCGGTCCGGTCGAGCCCGACGCCGTCGTCGGCCTCGTCAACATCGGCCACGAGACGCTCGATCTGGCGTTGGTCAAGGGCACCGACCTGTTGTTCGCGCGCAACCTGAGCGGCGGCACCAAGGTGCTCGACGACGCGATCGCGGCGTCGTTCAACGTCTCGGCGCGCAAGGCCGAAGCGCTCAAGAAGGACCTGCTCGACCTCGACCCGGCGAGCCGCGGTCGTTACGCGAGCGGCCAGGCCGAGAAGGTGACGATGGCCGCGGCGGGCGCGGCGTCGTCGATCACCTCGGGCATCCAGAGCTCGATCTCGTTCTGCAAGGCGCAGACCAAGATCGCCGACCTGCGCCTCGACAAGCTGCTGATCTGCGGCGGCGGCGCGCGTCTGCGCGGCCTGCGCGGCTTCCTGCGCGAGAGCCTGCGCTGCCCGGTCGAGCTGTTCGACCCGTTCGCGAGCGCGGACCTGACCGAGCTGCCGCAGGAGGACCAGGAGCAACTCGAGGGCATGCGCCACGAGGCTGTGGTCGCCCTGGGGCTGGCCGTCGGCCGGCTCGACGACACGCTCTACTCGCTCGAGATCCTGCCCGAGGCGGTGCGCAAGAAGCAGCGTTTCCAGCAGCGCACGATCTGGAACGTGGTCGCCGCGCTGCTGGTGATCGCCATCGTGGTGCACGGCGCGATGCTCGGCAAGGAGCAGGAGCGTCTGGCGAAGATGCGCACCGGCCTGCTGCGCACCCAGTTCAACGCCGCCAACGCGACCAACACCGAGGCCGCGGGCGTGATCGAGGCCAACAAGACCGAGCGCGCGCTGGTCGATCATCTCGCGCAACAGGCGCTGCCGCTGCACGGCCTGCTGCGCACGCAGCGCGCCATGCTCGCGCACCTGCCGCCGCAGCTGTGGGTGCGCAAGATCGAGCTGGGTGCCGGCAAGGTCGCCTCGTCGGGCAGCAAGCGCCGCACGGTGGTCGCCGTCGAGGGCGCTGCCAAGGAACTCGACGGTGTCGACCCGGGCCGTGTTCTCCAAGACTTCGTCGCCGCCTTCAAGGCCGACCCCCAGCTCGCCGGCGCCGACGTGCTGATGAAGCTGCAACCCAACGTTGGTGACCTGGTGCAATTCACGCTCACGATCGATTTCGGGGAGGCCAACTGATGGACGTCGGCGCCTTCGTGCAAGAGAACAAGCGCTGGCTGATCGGGTGTGCGATCGGCGCGCTGGTGTGGTTGATCGCGTCGGCGATCGTCGGCTCGCTCTACGACGTGCAGGCCGCGACCGCCGAACAGGCCGGCCTGGTGCGCTCGAGCAAGAGCGCCGAGGTCTACACGCGCGACGCGCTGGCCGCGGCCAACGAGGAGGCCGAGAAGCTCGCCGCCGAACGGCAGCGGCTGCAGGAGTCCCTCGGCTTCGTGCCCAGCGCCAAGTACCAGCTCGCCGGCCACGGCGACGCCAACCAGTATCTGTTCCAGGTCGGGCGCGAGCTCAAGGAGCGGGTGCTCAACGACGCCAACGAGCGCAACGTCGAGATCAGCGACAAGGACGTCAGCTGGCCCGTGCCGACCGGTGTCGACGAGATCCGCGGCGTGTTGTTCGGACTCGAGTTGCTCGACGAGGTCGCCACGCGGCTGTTCGCGGCGCACGACGCGGTGCGCGAGCAGCAGCCCGAGGCGATGGCGCTGCGCGGCATCCGCTCGCTCAAGCTCGAGGAGCGCCGCGGCCAACGCAGTGTCTCCGGGCGGCGCCGCGGCGAGGTCGATCTGCGCGACCTGGTGACCCAGGAGCGCATCAACTTCACCTTCGAGGGCGACGAGGCGACCTTCGCGCTGTTCCTCGAGGCCTGCCAGAAGCCGGGCCGCACGCTCGCGATCGAGTCGTGGACGTTGACGCCGCCGGCCAAGCGCGGCGACCCGTGTCAACTCAAGGGCAGCCTGCTGGGGATCGCCTTCAAGCCCGCCGCGGAGGGGGGACAGTGATGTCGTTGCGCAAGGAACAGGTGCTGGCGCTGCTCACGCTGCTGCTCGCGGCGTGGATCTGGAACGGGCGGCGGCAGCCGCTGGTGATGGTCGATCGCATCACCATGAAGCAGCTCGACTACGAGCCCGGGAAGGTGGCCGAGACCCCGCTCGCCGGACCCGGCGACGGCCAGCTGCGGCGCCGCGACTTCGCCACCGAACCCAGCGAGACGCAGCCGTTGCCGCCGCGCCCGCTGGCGTTCCCGCCGCGCGCGCCGCGCTCGATCGTGATGCTGCCGCTCGACCCGGGGCCCGACTTCGGCCACGCGTTGCAGCTCGCCGGGGACGGGGCCGTGGTCGAAGGCGTGACGCTGGCCGAGCCCGGCGAGGCCGAGACGGCGGCCGCGCCCGAGGAGCAGGGCGGACAGGATGCGCTGCCGAGCACGCGCGCCGAGCGCGAGGCGATCGCCGCGCGCAGCTACGACCGCGTGTTCCTGCAGAACCAGTCGGGGGCCTTCTACGGCACCATCGAGCAGGTCGACGGGCTGCCCAAGGGCAAGGACAAGTACGACCTCGAGAAGATGATCAGCTTCGAGGGCGTGACCATCCACATGCGGCGCTACAACGTCGACTCGGGCAAGGTCGGCCGCGTCGACCCGTGGCGCGACGACGATCGCACCAAGATCGCCAAGGTGGTGCTCGCCGACACGATGCGCAACGAGATCGTGCGGCGCACGCGCGACATCGCCGTGGACGGCGCGCACCTCGAAGAGCGCGCCGAAGCGATCCGCTGGCTGCTCGACCGCGCCCGCGAGGACAGCTCGATCTACAAGGACGCGTTGGCCCAGGCCGACCTCTACGCGCAGGGCTCGGGCGGCAACCTCGAGAGCCTGCGGTGGCAGCAGCGGGTGCTGCAGGCCAAGGGCGACCTGCAGGCCGAGTACGCGCTGCTCGACGGCATCTCGGGCGTGCACCGCGAGACCGCCTTCCGCTACGAAGGCCTCGGTCGCCTCAAGGCGCGCCTGGGGCTCTACGTCGAAGCCGAACAGGACCTGCGCCGCGCGGTGCAGCTCGAGCCCAACGACGCGCGTCCGCACGCCGCGCTGGCCGAGTTCCTGCGCCGCCGCGGCCGCAGCCACGAGGCCGTCGCCTCGGCGCGCCGGGCCGAGCAGACCTTCGGCAGCCTGCTGGACGCCGGCGACAAGCTGCAGGCGGCGCGCACCGTGCTCGCCTGCTACCTCGCCGTCGCCGACGTCGACGCGGCCCGCGACGCCTTGCGCCTCGCCGGTGGCGGCGGCGCACAGCCGTACCTCGACGGCGCGGTCAAGTACGCCGCCGGTGAGGTCGACGCGGCGCTGGTCGCGTTCCGGCTCGTGACCGGTCCGGACGCGGGTCGGGCGCAGCTCGGCCAGGCGGCCTGCATGGTGCGCCTGGGTCAGTGGCAGGAGGCGCACGACACGCTGGTGCGTGTCGCCGATCTCGAGCCGCTGCTGCGCGCCCGCGCCGACACGGGCCTGGCGCTGCTCTACCTGCGCCTGGGCCAATACGACAACGCGCTCGCGTGGCTCGACCGCGCCCAGGAAGCGGATCCGATCGATCCCTACCAGTTCTACCTGCGCGGCGCGGTGCTGCGGCTGCAGGGCAACCTCGACGCCGCCGAAGAGGCGCTGCTCTCCTGCCTGCGCCTGCGCGACGACTTCGTGCACGCGCTGGTCGAGATGACGGCGCTACTGTCGTCGCGCGCGCTCGAGGGCGGCGTCACCGACGCCAGCGCCGCGCTGGCGGCGATGCGTTACGGCGAGCGCGCCGCGCAGCTCGCGTTCCGGCCGACGGTCGAGCTCTACCAGCTGCAGGGGCTGTTGCGCTTCTTCAGCGGCGACGCGCGGCTGGCGAGCGAGGCGTTCGCCGCGGCGCGCGACCTCGCCGACACCGAACAGGGCAAGCTGTTCGCCAAGGGCGCGCTGGCGGTGGTGGCCTACAGCCGCGGTCAACGCGAGGACGCCGAGGACGCACTGACGCGCCTGTCCTCCGATCTACCCAAGGAGGACCCGATGCGGGTCTGGGCGGAGACGACGCTGGCGCAAATCGACGACCACGGCCAGAAGGAGATGCTGGGCGACGGCTTCGAGCGCAACGATCTGGGCCGGATCTGGATCGAGGAACGGGACGGCGCGTGGCGCGCGCAAGTGCGCGACGGCGCCCTGGTGTTCGACGGCACGCTGTCGCGCAACGGCGCCGGCGAAGTGTTCGTGCGGCGCAACGGCGCCGTGCCCAAGGGCAAGAACTTCCTCGCCGTCGGCGTCAAGATGCGCCTGGGCGCCGGGCAGCCGCGCACCGAGGGGTTCTCGGGCCTGCGCATCACCACCCAGCGCGGCGCCGGTCGCGACTACGACCTGCGCGCGCAGCTCGGCGTGCGCGAGGGCAAGCCGTACCTGCTGATCGAGGAGAACCAGGCCGAACCGGTCAAGCTGCCGCTCGACCTCGGCGACGTCGACCTCGCCGCCTGGCAGGAGCTCGAGCTGCGCGTCGTGCCGCGCGGTGACCAGGGCCGCAACTTCAACCTGCAGGCCTCGTGGAACGGGCGCGTGGTACGCAGCCACGAGCTCAAGACCCTGACCGCGAGCACCGGCAACACGCTGGAGACGGTGCTGTTCGCCGGCGGCAACAAGGGCGGCAGGGTCGACGTCGAGTTCGACGAGTACCGGCTCGAACGCCGCAAGGAGCGCTGATCATGAACGTCCAGGAACGACCCGTCGGCCCCGCGCAGCGCGGCTTCACCCTGATCGAACTGCTGATCGTGATCGCGATCCTCGGTACGCTCGCAGCGGTGCTGCTGCCCAACATCCTGGGCGCGCAGAAGTCGGCGGACATCACCGCGACCGAGGCCAACATGCTGCGCCTCTCGAACGCGTGCCAGGCTTTCGAACAGGCCTACGGGTGGTACCCGCCCGACGACCTGCGCAGCCGCGCCAAGGAGGTCGAGGTCAACTGGAAGACCGACAACGGCCAGAACACCGGCATCGAGTCGCTGGTCGCGTTCGTGAGCATGGGCAACAAGGGCGGCACCGACCTGTCCGACCTCGGCGACCGGATCACCAACACCGACAAGGACGAGCACGGCGCCGAGCAGAAGAAGCTGCACCGCAAGGACCGCGTCGAGGTCGCCGACGCATGGGGCATGCCGTTCGCCTACTTCTGCATGTCGGGGCTGGGCAAGGCGCAGAACGTCTGCACGCCGACCGGCGACGTGGTGCCCGCGGTCGCCCTCAAGGACTCGCGCGGCAACTACCACGGCCACAAGGGCAAGTTCCAGCTGCTCAGCGCTGGTCCCGACGGCGTCTTCGGCACGTCGGATGACATCCCGTTCCCGCGCAACGCGGATTAAGGCGTGACCTGGCGAGTTCACACTCCTAGTGGCGAGGCCCCTCCGATTGCACGCACCGCGATGAGATCCCACGGCGCCGCCTCCGCGCAGGCCGGCTTCACGATCCTCGAACTGTTGGTGGTGACCGGCGTACTGGCCGTGTTGTTCGGCATCGGTATCGGTTTCCTCGGCCGCACCGACCCCAACCAGGTCGCCGCGTCGATCCTCAGCGGCGAGACCCGCGCCGCGCAGCTGACCGCGCGCGCCGAGGGCCTGCCGACCGAGGTGTTCGTGACGCCGGGCCGCGACGGCGAGTCGGCGACGGTGCAGGGGCGGGTGCTGCAGCCCGTGGTCAGCTGGCGCTTCGAGCCCAGCGACGGTGTCGTCGACGACCTGCTGCGCGCGTCGATCGGCGGTGAGGACGAGCCGCGCGGCCGGTTCGGGCACGCCCGGCGCCCCGGCGGCGAGAGCAATACGGCGCTGCTGCGCTGGGACATCAAGAAGGAGGCCGCCGACTTCAGCGAAGGCTTCGCGCTGCGCTTCGACCTGCGGCTCGAACGCCGCACCGCGTGCACGGTGCTGCGGTTCGGCAGCGCCGTCGACCTGCAGCTCGACGCCGAGCTGCGGCCGCAGGCGCGCTTCCGCGTGCGCACCAGCGCCGACGGCACCCAGGGCGCGCAGGTGCGCAGCGAGCGCTCGTTGCCGCTGGGCCGCTGGTGCACGCTCGACGTCGTCTGCGACGGCCGGCAGGCGTGGTTGTCCCTGGACGGCCGCGAGCTGGGCCGCGTGATCACCGAGGGCCGACCGCTGCTCGAGCCCCAGGAAGCGCTGCTGGTCTCGCCGATCGACGCGCCGATCCCCGGCGTGGTCGACGAGTTCCGCGTCTACGCGCACGTGTTCTCGCCGCCGCAGTTCCTGCCCAACGAGCTGCAGCCCGAGCAGCCGTACCGCTTCGCCTACGACAGCCAGGGCGAAGCGATCGCGACGCCCGAGGTGCACCTGCTGCTCGGAGGAGAACGGCAATGACCGCGCGTCCCGCCCAATCCGTCGTCAACCAGCGCGGCATCGCCCTGCTGGCGGTGCTGTTCGCGCTGACCCTGCTGGCGCTGCTGGCGCTGCCGTTCGCGGTGTCGATGAACGTCGGCGCCGACGCTTCGGTGCGCGCCGTCGAGCGCGCCCAGGTCGAGCAGGCCTCGGCCAGCGCGCGCGACCTGCTGCTCGCCGACGCGATGTTGTCGCACCCGTCGTTCGACGAGACCCCGGCCTACGACGGCCTCGACGAGTTCCCCGACCAGCTGGTGGTGCCGCCCGCGTTCGCGGCGCTCAAGGAGCAGGACCGGGTGCAGTTCGGCGGCGAGTTGTGGGACCTGTCGAGGTTCCTGTCGCTCGACGCCGCGACGCCGATGTTGCTCAGCAACCTGATCGGCACGACCACGCGGCTCGTCGAGGAGCTGGTGCCCGAGGCGACGGCGATGGTCGTCGAGGACGCCACGGCGCTGCCCGAGTCGGGCTACGTGTGGCTCGACCACGAGGTGATCCGCTACGGCGGCAAGCGCGGCAACCAGCTGATCGACCTCGAGCGCGCGCAGTTCCTCGAGCAGGGCTTCGTCAAGGCCGAGAACCCGGTCGCGGCGACGGCGCTGGTGCTCGACTACCGCTGCGTGATCGCGGCGGCGTGGCCGTTCGCGGGCCGCGGTGACGCGTCGCGCGCGCTGCGCCGGCCGTACGCCGCGGTCGCCGAGCTGGCCGAGATCGCGGCCGCCGGCATCGGCGCGTTCACGACCGACGAGCTCGATCGCTTCGATGCCGCGTTGTCGTGCCAGACGCTGGCCGCGAACGCGGCGACGTGGGGGCGGCCCGAGCGGGTCTTCGACCAGCTGCTGCCCGGCGTCTCGCGCTCGCTGCGCGTCAAGTCGGCGCTGCACGTCGGCGCCGGCAGCACCGTGCGCCTGCGCAACCTCGAGACCGGTGCCGTCGAATACGGCCTGGTGATGCGGGCCACGACCGAGCGATCGACCACGGACCTGCTGCTGCCGTCGGTGTTCCGGCTCGAGCTGCTCAACCCCGTGGTGCACGACTTCGGCCCGGTGGACACCGTGGTCGAGCCGCTGATCCCGCCGCCCGTCAACCTCAACACCGCGTCCGAGGCGGTGCTCACGGCGCTGTTCACCGAGGTGCGCCGCGCCTTCGACGTGCGCGTGCACGAGGCCGACGGCCGACAGCGCTCGGCGCCGCCGCTGGCGATCCGCCGCGGCCAGGCGGTCGAGCTCGCACAGCAGATCGTGGCGCTGCGTCGTTTCGACGGCGGGGCCGTCGGCACCGGGCCGTTCACGGGCTGGAAGGACCTCGTCGACCGCCTGATCGCGCCGCGCTTCGAAGGCGCCACCGACGCGCAGAAGTGGCCGTGGATCTACCTGTATCGCAACCTGCGCACCGGCCGCGACAGCGCCATCGAGATGGGCACGGCGCCGCTGTGCTTCGCGTCGGGCTCGTTGTTCGGCTTCCGCGCCGCGGCGAGCCGCTCGCGCAGCACCGCGGCGGCGGGCATCGCCGCGCGGCACGAACGCACGGGCATCGCCGCGGTGGTGCCGGGCTTCCGCCTGGAGCGCCGCTGGAACACCCAACAACTGCTCGAGGAGGCCTTCCGCCTCGACCGGCGCGCGCCGTTCTGGATCACCACGCCCGAGAACGTCGGTGCGCTGCAGCCCGGCGATCCCGGCAACGACCCGTCGGCGCGGTACCTGCCGCACCTGATCCCGCTGGCCTTCGGCGACATGGGCTTCGGCGCGCCGCGCTACGGCTCGGACGACACCGTCGAGGCGGCGTTCACGCCCGCGCCGGCGATGAACCGCACCGGCAACACCCGCGGCTCGGCGCACGCGCAGGAGTCGTTCGCGCTGGCGATCGACCCGCGCGGCCGCGACATCTCGCGCGAAGGGCCCTACCAGATCGCCAACACCGGTCCGCGCGGCGGTCCGGGAGCCGGTGGTGGCCAGAACCCCAGCGCGCCGAACCCGGGTGGTCAGGGCGGCGGCGGCGGTGGTGGCGGTCGCCACGACCGCATCTCGCTGCCGTTCAGCGAGGACAACGGCTTCGTCGCCCGCTTCGCGGCGAGCTTCTGGCTCGAGCCGCAGACGCTCGAGGGCACGACGCTGTTCGACCACAGCGACGGCGACACCGAGCGCAATCGCATCGCCCTGCACGGTCGCGACGGCAACCTCGTGCTCGAGGTCATCGACGAGGCCGGCCTCGACCCCGACCCGAGCCAGTCGCCGTCCGGTGTCGAGCGCACCGCGGGCGAGTTCACGCTGCCGCTCGCCGAACTGGCGCTGCCTGCCGACACGCCGGTGCACGTCGACATGAGCGCCTACAGCAACCGGCCCGCGGACCTGTCGCTGTTCGTCGACGGCGTGGTGCGCGGCAAGGCCAAGTACCTGACGTTCCTGACCGCGTCGGTGCCGGTGTTCGACCCGGCGTTGGCCAACAACCAGCAGTTCCCGCCGACGGGCCGCAGCGACAAGTATCTCGACATCCAGGTCGAGAGCACCGAGGGCTTCCCGCAGGTCGGCATCCTGCGCATCGGCACCGAGCTGTTCGAATACACGGCGATCTCGGGCAACACCTTCCAGTGTCAATGGCGCGATTCGATCGGCGGGCGCGGCGCGCGGCAGTTCGCGCGTGAGCACCGGCCCAACGTGCCGGTCGACGAGAACGGCAAGCCGACCGTCGACTTCGAGGCCCTGCAGTCGCAGGGCGTCAACCTCGACGTGTTCCCCGAGCACCCGGTGGGCAGCAGCGTCGAGCTCTACGGCTACTCGGCGCTGCTCAGCGAGGACTCGCCGATGATGCCCGGCACGACGCGGCTCGACGGGGGCGTGGGTGGGTTCTCGGTGGCGCGCGGCTTCCTGCAGAACCCGCGGCCGATCACGCTGAGCCTGCCGCGCCTGCCGCCGATCAACCTGGGCACGGGCCTGGACGAGACCTGGACCGGCGATCTCGAACTCGCCGACCCGGTGCCGACCAAGGACTACCCGCCCGCCGACGCGCAGCAGCAGATCAGCGACGGCTTCCCGACCGGCGGCGGCTATGCGCTGCTGATGCAGCGCCGGCTGCGCTTCGAGAGCAACGTGCCGGGACAGATCGCGGTCACCGCCGAGGTCGGCGGCGTCGAGTTGATCCGCTACGGCTCGCGCAGCGGCAACAAGCTCAAGGACGTGCAGCGCGCGCAGACGCTGCCCGGCAACGACAACCAGATCGACAACAACGAGTACCAGCGCGGCACGGCGCGGCAGTTCGTGACCGAGTGGTCGCGCAGCTGGACGCTGCCGAACAGCTCGGCGACCTGGAACGAGGTGCCGACACTGATCCTGTGGGTGGTGCCCGTGTCGCTGCCGGTGCAGAACGCGCAGGCGCTCTGGGATCCGGCCACGAGCGGCCTGACCGAGTGGGTGCAGCTGTATCCGCAGGGCGGCGACAACAACGACACCGAGTGGGTGCGCTACGACGCCCTCGTCGACAACAAGCACATCGTGCGCGGCAACCGCGCCGCGTGGGAGAACACGCGCTTCACGCTGACCCGCACGATCGGCGCCGAGCGTGTGCAGGTCGGGCCGCTGGGTCCCAACCAGGGGCCCAACTCCCTGATCGAACCGCCGTGGGGCACGGTGACGGCGACCTCGGGCTACATCGGCTACATCCCGACGCTCGAGAGCACGTTCCCGCAGATCCACGCGGCGCGCGTCAGCCTGAACTTCCGCGGCGACACCCTGTCGCAGACGAGCTCGCACCCGCAGTCGAACGCGGTGGTGATGCAGTGCCAACGCCTGCAGCTGCTGCTGGGCAACTTCAGCGCGCTGACCGGCCGCGTCGGCCGCCACGACCGCGTCGCGATCGTGCAGGGTTCGACCGCCTCCGGCGATTCGCGGCCCGCGGTCGAGTGGCACACCTGCAACTGGAGCGCGCGCCGCTACAACGGCGATCAGGTGCTCGAGAACCGCAACCCGCCCGAGCGGCTGGGGCCGTGGCCGTTCCAGCTGGTCGCCTTCACCGACGGCGTGCAGGGGCAGTTCATCGGCCCGCCGACGGGCACGGTGATGACCGAGCCGCGCATGTACGACCGCATCGTCAAGTTCCCGAGCGGCGAGCTGCCGGCGGCGTACTGCGAGAACGTCTACGTCGGCGGCGCGGTCGGTGGCGGCTCGCCGATGAAGGGCTTCGTCGACGAGATCGACGTGCTGCGCCACCCGGCCTTCGACCTGGTGCTCGACGAGTCGTTCGCCGACAGCGCGCGGGAGTTCCGCGTCCGGCCCAACATGACGGTCAACGCGGCCGGCGTGATCAACTATCGCAACGACCTCAGCGCGATGTTCCCGCAGGAGGGCGGCCTGGTGAGCATCGGCGGCGAGATCCTCGCCTATCAGGGCCGCGCCGACGGCGTGTTCACGATCGCGACCAACGGTCGTGGCCTCCTCAACACCGAGCCGCAGGGGCACGACCGCGGCGACCGCGTGCACTTCCTCACGCACCGGCCGGCGGCGATCCTCAACGCCGGCGTCGGTGCGCGCGACGACGTGCTCAACCTGCAGGGGCTCGGCGCGCTGCCGAGCGGCGGCGGCACGGTCCTGCTCGGCCAGGAGCTGCTGCACTACACCTGGGTGCGGCGCAGCGGCGACCAGGTGTCGCTCGAGATGCCGCGCTGGTATCCGGCCGGCGACTTCGGCAACAAGGCCGCGGCGCGCGGTCTGTTCCGCGGCCGCTACGGCACCGCCGCGCAGGGCGCGAGCGGCGGCGAGGCCGTGATCCACTGGCCGTTCCGCTACTGGGACCGCTACGTCGAGCAGAACGACGACCCCGAGCTGGCCTACTTCCAGCTGACCACCAACGAGGCGCCGTGCTTCTTCCGCGGCATGCGCTGGCGCGAGGAGACGCGGGACCCGCGCGTCGACGTGGTCTGCGTGGTGCGCACCGATCCGCGGGTGCCGTGGGAGACCGAGCCGGGCACGGTGCCGGGGCTGTACGCGTTCCGGGTCGGCAGCGGCGACGACAGCTGGCAGCGCATCGCGGCGCAGTCGGCGCGCCTCGAGATGCGCTTCTACGCCACCTACGAGGCCGGCGCGATCGACCTCGCGACGTTCACCGCGCACGCCTGGAAGACCACCGCGAAGGTCGACGACGTGCGCGTCGACTACGAAGGGCAGAGCCGCATCCTCGACGAACAGGTGACCGCCCGATGAACACCACCGCAGCGCGCACCGGGGGCTTCACCCTGATCGAACTGGTCGTCGTGATGGGCATCCTCACCGGCTTCCTGATGATGCTGACCCAGCTCGTCGGCAGCGGCATGACGCTGTTCACGAGTGGCGAGATCAGCCAGTCGCTGGCCGACCGCACCAACCAGGCGCGGCGCGTGATCACGACCGAACTCAGCGCGTTGCGCGGTGACGCCGCCGGACGCGACCGCACCGTCGCCGAGGACCGTCTGCTGGTGCAGGAGTTGCCGATCGGGCTGCCGGCGCGGCCGGAGCCGCGCGCGACCCGCGTGCAGGTGGTGCGCGCCGCCGTGCACCTCTCGCCCGAACGCGAAGAGCAGCTCGTCGAGGCGATGCTCGTCGCGCGGCTGGCGGCGGACCAACCCGACCTGTCGCCGGTCGACCTGCAGGCGCGCCTGACCGAGTTGCGCGCGCGCGAGCCGATGCGCGGCATCGGCAACCTGCTGATGCTGCCGTGGCGGCAGGAGGGCAAGGACGACGCGCTGCTCGAGCTGCGGGCCGGCTGGTTCCTGCCCGGGCAGCAGGTGCCGAGCGGTCGCGACGAGTTGGTCGACCCGTTCGAGGTGTTCGTGCCCGGCGGCTCGGAGCTGCCCGCGCTGGTGGTGCACTCGATCACGACGCCGATCCTGCGCGACCTGCTGCACGTCGAGTTCCGCTTCTGGTCGCAGACCACGACGACGTGGCGCGAGTCCGCTTCGGGCGGGGCCTTGTCGGTCTGGGACAGCACGCGCGGCGGCTGGCTCGTCGACGCGGCCGCCGGCGGCGTGTTCGCGTTCGATCGCGGGCCGCAGAGCTTTCGGGACCCGGCCGACGACATCCATCCGCACGCGATCCTGGTGCGCTGCGTGGTCGCCCAGCCGGCCGAATACGCGCCAGAGGGGCTGCTCGACGCGCCGATCGGTCCCGACGAGGAGCGGCTCGAGCTCGTCGACGGCAGCCAGTTCCCGGGCAGCGAGACGGGGGGCTGGATCAAGGTCGACGGCGAGTGGATGCGCTACGATCGCCTCTCCGGCAACGTGCTCTACGGGCTGACGCGCGGCCAGCGCAACACCAAGGCGATCGAGCACGGCGCCGGCGTGCGTGTGCACGTCGGCCGCGAGATCGAGTTCGTGGTGCCGGTGGCACACGCCAAGGACGATTGGAATGGTTGATCTTCGCGACGATCTGGGGGGCGTTAGGCGGCTCGACCGCGAACGCGGCTTCACGCTCGTCGAGATGCTCGCCGCGCTCGGCATCCTGCTGTTCGGGATCACCGCGCTGCTCGGCGCGCTGTCGCAGAGCGTGTCGCAGCGCCGCTCGACCGACGCGCGCCTCGCCGCCGCGGCGCTGGCCGACGAGATCGTGCACCGCCTGCAGCACGAGGCGCTGCGCCTGCGCCCCGACGCCGAGTCCGATCTCGACGTCGAGTTCGCCACCCTCGCCGATCAGGAGGCGCCGAACTTCCCCGGCATGACCTGGTCCGTGACCACGACCCGCGACGACGACCGCCCCGACCTCTGGCTCGCCGACATCAAGGTGACGTGGCTCGAGGAGGGGGAGGACACGAGTGAGGAGTTCCTGCGGGTCCTGCCGCGTCAGCTGCCGCTGGCCCAGCGCGTGCTCCGCTTCCGCGCCGAAACGACTTCGAGGTGATCCGATGACCCATCTGTTCCGCACCGCGTTCTTCGCCGTCCTGCTGGCCCTGTGGTCGGCGACGGCCGTCGCCCAGACCGTGCAGCTCGCCAACGGCCAGACGCTGCTCGCCACCGTCGAGGACGCCGACGGCGACGGCCTGCGGGTCAAGCGCCTCGACAACGGCGGCACCCTGGACCTGCGCTGGGAGCACCTCTCCGCGGCGAGCGCGCTCGACATCAAGCGGCAGTTCGATCTGGTGGGCGACAACCAGGACGAGCTGCTCGTGCGCGCCGAGGAGGTCTCCTACCTGGTCAGCGGGCAGCCCAACCGGGTGCTCGGCAAGGTGGTCGAGCGCACCGGCACCCACATCGTGGTGATGCAGAAGGGCGTTCCGTACCGCATCCCGGTCGGCGAACTGCGCGGCATGCGCACGGTGCAGGTGCCGGTCTCGCAGATCTACACCAAGGACGAGTACTACTCCTCGCGCCTCGCCGAGGATCCGCCCGGCGACTCGGCCGACAAGCACGTGTTGCTCGCCGAGGACCTGGTCAAGGTGCGCGACTACGAACACGCCGCCGACCACCTGCGCAAGGCCAAGGAGCTCGACAACTCCCGCGACAAGGCGCGCGTCGACGCGATGCTGGCGCGGCTGGAGAAGTACAAGGAGGCCGCGCGCGAGCGCGAACTGCTCGACCAGATCCAGACCTGCCGCAGCCGCGGCAAGCTCGCGGACATCGAGAAGGGCGTGGCGCTGATCGCCCAGTTCGACCAGGAGTTCCCGCAGTCCAAGCTCAAGCAGGAATACGACCTCGAGAAGAAGCGCTTCGCCGACGTGCGCACGCGCTACCTGACCCAGCAGGTCGCCGAGCAGTTCCGGCGCGGCATCCAGACGCTGTCGGAGAAGAAGGCCGCCGATACGACGGTTTCGCTGCAGGCGGCGCGCGACTACGCCGAGAACGAGATGGCCGAGGAGCTGTTCACGCGCGTGGCCGAGGCCCTGCACCTCGAGGTCGCCGAGACCAAGGAGTTCTGGGGGATGCGCGAGCGCTTTCCGATCGGCAAGCGCACCGAGCACTTCGCCTACGGCCTGGGCTCGTGGATCCTCGGCGATCAGGGCGTGATCAAGGACACCGCCGTCGCCAAGGCCAACAGCAAGCAACCCGCGCCCGAGGCCGGCAACGACGGCAACAGCCGCGACGTCGAGCGCATCCAACGCGCCCTGCGCCAGGCGCTCGAGCGCCGCCGCGCCGCGTCGCAGGGCGCCGGCGGGGCCGGTGGCCCCAAGCAGGAGCAGACCGACGAAGACTGGTGGCGCGAGGCGTCGCGCGTCGAGCGCGCCGGCTGGTTGCGCGCCTACTTCGCCGAGTTCGGCAAGCAACTGGTCGTGACCTACGCCAACGCGGCGCCGTGCGTGTCGTGTTACGGCGTCGGCACCACGCCCGAGATGGGGCCGGACGGCAAGCTGATGCGGAGCAAGTGCTTCTTGTGCCACGGCACCAAGTGGCTGCGCAGCTTCAAGGCCTACTGAGGACCGTGCGCGACGCATGAGCACGCGCAGTGCGCAGGTGGTGACGGCGCTGTCGATGTTGGCGGTGGCCTGCGCCGGCGCGCCGAGGGTTGCGCCCATGCCCGCGGCGCCCGCCGGCGGCGCGGCTGCGCCCGCCGTCACCGAATCGCCGCCCGCGGCGCACCCGCCGGTGCAGCTGGCGCCCAACGTGCCGCCGGAGCTGCACGACCTCGGTCCGGAGATCCTGCTGCCGGCGCAGGACAGCAAGGACGACGAGGTCGCGCGCGTCGGCGACCTGGTGCTGCGCAAGAGCCACGCGTTCACGCGCTTGTCGAGCGCACACCCCAACCTGGCGCTGACCGCGATCGACCTGCTGGTGTTCGACGTGCTGGTCGCGCGCCACGCCGAGCAGTTCGGCATCCGCGTCGATCCCAGGCGGGTCGAGACGATCGCCCAGGCCGAGGAGCAGACCATCCGCGGCCAGGTCGGCAGCGAGTTCGGCGGCGAACTCGATTTCGGCAGCTACGTGTGGCGCATCTTCGGCATGCGGCTGTCGGACTGGCAACAGACCCTGCGGTTGCGCACCGCCCAGCGCCTCTACCAGGGCTACGTGATCCGCTACCTCGGGCTGCGCGAGGACCGCGTGCAGGTGCGCTTCCTGTCGCACAAGGACGAGGCCGTGGCGCGCGAGGTCGCCGAGAAGGTTCGCGCCGGCGCGGACTTCGGCACCCTGGCGCTGCGCTGGTCGGAGGACGGCACCCGCCGCGACGGGGGCCTGTTGCCGCCGTTCGGCAAGGGCTTCCAGCACCCGATCGCCGAGGTGGCGCTGACGCTGAAGCGCGGCGAAGTCAGCGAGCCGTTCAAGGGCCGCCTGGGCGACAGCGACCGCTGGTTCGTCGTCTACTGCCTCGATCGCATGCCCGGCCGGGACGTGCCGTTCGCGGCGGTGCAGGCCGAGATCGACAAGGACCTCGCCGACAACCCGCTGACGCAGATCGAGACCGCGGCCTACACCCTGCGGTGGCGTTCGCAGCTCGAGAAGCCCGCGGCGAAGGACCCGGCGGGTGGCAAGTGAGCATGCCGAACGCGTTCGCCCGAGCGATGCCGAGTAGTGACAGCGGCAATGCGGTCGGCTACAAGAGCGGTCCATGGACGAGATCTCGCGCGAACTGCCGCCGGACACGACTGGACCTGACCTCGGCGAAGCGCGCCGTTCCGACGCCGAACGCGGCGATCAGCGTCTTCACGGCAAAGGGCCGTCGGAGTGGATCGCGCACGAACGCGGCGTCGTCGCCGAGGACCTGGTGGTGAGCGACTCGCGCCTGCCGCAACCCGCGGACGAACCCGCGGACGAGCCTGCGGAGGAGCCGCCTGCGCCTGCGGGGGAAGTCGGCGCCGACGATGTCATCGATCACGACGCGGCCCTCGCCGCGGTCGCCGACGAGGCCAGCGTCGCCGAGATCGAAGAGGAATACGAGCCCGACGCCGAGGACGGCCTGCCGCCGACCCCCGAGCTCACCGACGCGGCCGAGGTCGCCAAGGTGGTGTTCGTGCTGATGCTGTCGTCGCGCGAGGGGCTGTCGCTGCTGCGCCTGGCGCAGGCGTGCAACACCACGCAGAAGCTCGTCGAGGAGGCCCTGCTGCTGCTGCAGTCGCAGCTGCAGACGCTCGGGCTGCCGGTCGAGTTGGCGCGCACCGGCGACACCGTCAAGTGGCTGTCGTCGCCCGAGACCTTCGTGCACCTGCAGCGCCTGCGCGGCGTCAAGAAGCTCGAGAAGCTGTCGCCGGCGGCGCTCGAGACGTTGGCCGTGATCGCCTACCGCCAGCCGGTGATGCGCAGCGAGATCGAGGCGATCCGCGGCGTGAAGGCCGGGCCGATGCTGCGCACGCTGCTGCAGCACAAGCTGGTCAAGGTCACCGGCCGCGCCGACGTGCCCGGCCGCCCGCTGCAGTACGGCACCACGCCGCTGTTCCTCGAGCGCTTCGGCATCGCCTCGCTGCAGGAGCTGCCCAGCGTCAAGGAATGGAAGAACCTCGGCTGAGCGCCGATCGGTGCAGCGGCCCGGCGAGCAGCGGCCCGGCGAGCAGCGGCCCGGCGAGCAGCGCCGCGGTCCCAGGATCGGCCGCTTGCATCTGCCCGATCCCGCTCTACACTCTCCGCCCGCAATCGCGTCCCGGTCGTCTAGTCCGGCCTAGGACCCTAGATTTTCATTCTAGTAACACGGGTTCGAATCCCGTCCGGGATACCAATCAGGCTCGCCGCGTCAGCGGCGGGCCTTTTTTCTGTTCCCAGCCAGCCGTCGTCTGCGCGCCGTGACCGGTCCCCACAGTGAAGGTGACACCGCGATCCGCGATCTCGCCGCGCTGGTCGAGCACGCCAGCGCACCGGGGGGCGGGTTCGAGCTGTGTGCTGGCGGCCTTCGCTGCAGCGGCGCCGAGTTCGCCGCGCGCGTGCGCGCCGCGGCCGCGGGACTGCGCAGCCTCGGGCTGAGCACCGGCGATCGGGTCGCCGTGTTGTTGCCGCGCTGCGTGGAGGAGGCCGTGGCGATCTGCGCCGCGGCGGTGGCGGGGGGCATCGCCGTGCCGATCCACGGCAAGCTCAAGGACGACCAGGTCGCGCACATCCTGGCCGACGCCGCGCCGTTCGCTGTTGTGACGAGCAGCGTGCGGCTGCTGGCGCTGCGTGATCCGGGCGCGGTGCTCGCCGGGCATCGGATCCTGCGTGTCGACGACGGGGCGTTGCCGGTCGCCAGCACCGCCTTCGCAGACCTGGCGGGGGACGCCGCGGCGCTGCCGCGACCGACGCCGCGCGACCCTGCCGTGCTGCTCTACACGAGCGGCAGCACCGGCCTGCCCAAGGGCATCGTGCAGGACCACCACAACCTGTGCCTGGGTGCGGCGGTGGTGGCCAACTACCTGCGCCTGACCGCCGCGGACCACCTGCTGGCGCTGTTGCCGTTCAGCTTCGACTACGGGCTCAACCAGCTGCTGTCGGCGCTGCACGCGGGCTGCCGGGTCACCGCTGCCGATCCGTTGGGGGCGGGCGAACTGCACGAGCTGCTGCGCACGGTCCGGCCGAGCGGCATCGCCGGGGTGCCGTCGCTGTGGCATCAGGTCGCCGCGAGCCTGACCAGCGGCACGCTGACCGCGGAGGACGGCGCCTCGCTGCGCTACGTGACCAACAGCGGCGGGGCGCTGCGCACGAGCGACAGCGCGGTGCTGCGCCGTTGTTGGCCCCACGTCGAGGTCTACGCGATGTACGGGCTGACCGAGGCGTTCCGCAGCGCGTTCCTGCCGCCGGCCGAGTTCGACGCCCACCCGGACTCGTTCGGGCGGGCCATCGCGGGCGTCGAACTGCTGCTCGTCGATCCCGGCAGCGGCGCGGTGCTCGAGGGGCCGGCGACCGGCGAGCTGGTGCACGCCGGCACGATGGTGGCGCAGGGCTACTGGCGCCGGCCCGACGCGACGGCCGAGCGCTTCCGCGCCGATCCGCGCGGCGGTCCGGGAACGGTCGTCTACTCGGGCGACCTGGTGCGGCGCGACGCGGCCGGCCGGCACTTCTTCGTCGCCCGACGCGATCGCCTGCTCAAGGTGCACGGCCACCGGGTCTCGCCCGACGAGGTCGCCGCGGCGGTCGCCGGCTGCCCCGGCGTCGGCGAGGTCGCGGTGCTCGGCGTGCCCGCCGGCGCCGAAGGCCACCGCATCGTGCTGTGCGTGAGCGGCGACCCGGCCGACGGCGACCTGCGGCGACAGGTGGTCGCGCGCTGCCGCACGCGGCTGCCGTCGTTCATGCAGCCGGCGGAGGTCGTGGTGCTGTCGGCGCTGCCGCACAACAGCAACGGCAAGGTCGACGAAGCGGCGCTGCGCGCGAACCTACGATCATGCACCGACGACACCTCCACGAGCTGCTGACGCGTTATGCGCAGGCGTGGCCCGAACCGCACGAACAGGCGTTGGCGAAGCGCTTCTCCGCGTTCGCCGCATCGCACGACGACTGCCTGCAACGCAGCTGTCTGGTGGGGCACATCACCGCCTCGTGCTGGATCGTGGCGCCGGATCGGCAGCACGTGCTGCTGACGCACCATCGCAAGCTGCAGCGCTGGCTGCAGCTCGGCGGCCATGTCGACGGCGAGGCCGAGATCGAACTCGCGGCGCTGCGCGAGGCCCAGGAGGAGTCGGGCATGCAGCAGTTCGAGTTCGTGCGCTGGGCCGGCGCGGCGCTGGTGCCGCTCGACCTCGACGTGCACCCGATCCCGGCGCGCGGCGCCGAGCCTCGGCACGAGCACTGGGACGTGCGCTTCCTGCTGCAGGTGCCGTTCGCGCAGCCGCTGGTGTTGTCGGAGGAGTCCAACGAGCTGCGGTGGTTGCCGGTCGATGAGCTGACGGCGCTCACCGACGAGGACAGCGTGCTGCGGCTGGCGCGCAAGGCGGCGCAGCTCGGCGCGCACCCGCCGCTCAGCGCGGGCTCGCCGCCACCGGCCGCGGGCGGATGACGATCGCCGGCGGCCGGTAGTCGCGCTGCAGCTGCGCGGGCGACCAGACCTCGGGCGCCTTGGCCAGCGGGTCGTGCACGGTGGCCGCGCCGGCGCGCGTGGCGATGGCGATCGCGTGGGCGCGGCTGCCGTTGCTGGCCACGACGACGGTGTCGCTGCGCAGCAGCGCGGCGGCATCGAGGCCCTCGATCGACACCGCGAACCGGTCGGGGTCGAGCGTCGTGACGAGGCCGCGGTAGAGGTCGAACAGGCGGCTGCCGCTGCGTCGGCACAGGCACAGCTCGGCCATCTCGCGCTCGCTGCGGCGCACGCCGAAGTAGGACAGCGCCGCGACGCAGGCCGCGGGGCCGCAGGTGTACATCGTCGACTGGCGCAGGTGGTGATCGGGGCCGGCGGTGCGCTCGTCACCGTGCCGTTCCGGCCAGGCAAGGAAGCTGTGCCGGTAGAGGCCGTGGCCGAGCACCAGCAGGCCGAGCCCGGCGACCACGGCGCGGTTCCAGCGCACCGGCAGACGCGCGGCGGCGACGCCGAAGAACGCCACCGCGAGCGCGTAGAGCACGAAGCCCTGCACCAGGGCGTATCCCGGCCAGGGCAGCAGTGCCCACTCCCAGTCGGCGCGCGCGTCGAGCACCGCGCGAAGGCACAGCAGCACCAGCAACAGCGGCACGAGCGCGGCGGTGGCGCGCGGGCAGCGGCGGCCGACGGCGTAGGCGCCGACGCCGCCCGCGAGCCCCGTTCCGCCGAGCACCAGCCACGTGATCATGTCCGGGCTATCGGCACGCGGCCCGGATGTCGGCAAGACCCTGGAGTGACGGGGGCTGCAGGGCCGACAATGTGGGCATGGCAGCCGAGCCGGAAGTTGCACCGCCCAGAGCGCGCCGTCGCCCGCGCCGCCGGTGGCGTCTGCTGTTCGCCGCGCTGCTGGTGCTGTGGCTGGCTGGCCGTGGTTTGGGCCTGATCGGCGATGCGAGCACCGCGGCCGAACCTGTCGGCGAGCCCGCTGGTGAGCCGAAGGCCGAGGCGAAAGTGGACCCGGAGGCGACTGCCGCGCAGCCAGCTCCCGGGCCTGAGGCGGCCGGAACGACGGCGCTCGCGGGGCGGCAGACGCCGGCGCCGCTCGATCCCGCCGCGGAGGTTGTTTCGGCAGCGCCGCAGCCGCCGGGCGGCGCCGCGCCGGGGCCAGCCGGCATCGACAACGATCGCTTCGCCAGCCTGCTGTCACTGGTCGACCTGCGGCTCGCCCAGGGCGAAGTCGGCCGGGCGCTGGCCGTGCTCGCCGAGCTGACGCCGGAGCGCCTGTCCGCGCAGCAGCGCGACGAGGTGCACGAGCGGCGCCAGTTGGCCGAACAGGCGCTCGGCACTTCGACCGCCGAGGTGCGCGCCTGGTTGCGTTCGGGTGATGTGCGGCTGGCGACGGCCGCGGTGCGCGCGCTCGCGGCCGGCGGCGCGGCAACGGCGGCGCTGCTCGCCGAGCTGCCCTGCGGGGCGGCGCCCGACCGGCCCGCGCCCGACAACGACGGCAGCTGGCGCCAGCCCGAGCCGTTGGCCAAGGGCCGCGCGGTGCGGCTGCTGGTGGGCGGCACGCGGCGCGTCGGCACCGTCGTCGACAGCCGCAGCGACCGCGTGACGCTGCGCGTCGCCACCGGGCAGGGGGTGACGTTCCCGACCGTCGAACTGGGCGCCGTCGAACCGCTCGATCCGACGGCCGACGAAGCGGTGGCGATGGCGTGGGCGGCGCTGCACGCCGGCGATCCGCTCGCGGCGCGGCTGTGGCTGGCGTGCGCGGAGCTGCGCGCCGGCGATCAGCCGCCTGCGGGAGTGGCCGAACTGGCGCGCCTCATCCGCTGAGCGCGTCGGGGTCGCGACCGAACCAGCGCAGCCAGGCGGCCATCGCGCCCAGGCCGCCGAACAGCGAGAACCACCACGCGCCCGGGCCGAAGGTGACGATCGGCAGGTATCCGAACAGCACCGTGACCGTCATCGCCAGGAGCGCGTACGGCAGCTGCGTGACGACGTGTTCGACGTGGTCACAGCCCGAGGACAGCGAGCTCAGCAGCGTGGTGTCGCTGATCGGCGAGCAGTGGTCGCCGAAGATCGCGCCCTCGAGCACCGCGGCGATGCCGAGCAGCAGCAGCAGGTCGCTGCCCCCGGGGCCGAAGAAGGTGCCGTCGCGGCCGAGTTCGTGTGCCAGCAGCACCACGTTGGGCAGCAGGATCGCCATCGTGCCGAAGCTCGTGCCCGTCGCGAACGCGATCAGCCCCGCCAGCAGGAACAGCACGATCGGCAGCACCTCGGGGCGCAGCCAGTGGCGGGCCGCGGCGGTCAGGTAGTGGCTGGTGCCCAGGTCGTGGGTGACGTGGCCGAGCGTCCAGGCGAGGAACAGCACCAGGATCGGCAGCAACAGCGTGCGCATCGCCGCGAGCGCGCGGCGCAGCATGGTCGACCACGGCAGGGCCCGGCAGGCGCGGGTGCCGACGATCGAGACCGCCAGCGCGGTCGCTGACGCCGCGAGCAGCGCCTCGTCGTTGGGCCAGTCGAGCAGCAGCAGGGTCGAGGTGATGGCGATCAGCGCGCCGAACGGCAGCAGCGCGAGCCGGGCGCGCGGCGGCGCGTCGTGGGGGCGCCGCGTCGGCGCCGGCCGGTGTCGCTGGCCGCGGCGCGCGCAGGCGCGCGCGCGCGCGTTCGGCGGCGAGCATGGGGCCGAAGTCGCGCCGCATGACGATGACCAGCACGACCAGCGCCAGCGCGAACAGGCAGTAGAAGCGGTACGGCATGCACTGCACGAACACCGCGATCGCGTCGTCGCTGCGGTAGGGCGTGCCGTCGGCGCGCGTGACCAGGGCCAGCGGCGCGCGATACTGCGAGGTCTCGTAGGCGACCCAGGTCGAGAACAGCGAGATGCCGGCGATCGGCGCCGCGGTCGAGTCCACCAGGAACGCGAGCTTGGCGCGCGAGACCCGCATCGCGTCGCACAGCGGCCGCATCGCGGTGCCGCCGACCATGCAGTTGGTGTAGTCGTCGAACATCAACACGCAGCCGGTGGCGAACGTGCACAGCTGCGCGCCGACGGGGCCGCGCACGCGCCGCTGCAGCAACTCGACCAGGCCCGCGAACCCGCCGTTGGCCGTGGTGATCGCGACCGTCGCGAACAGCATCAGCACGAACACGGTGATGCGCAGGTAGAAATCCTCGCCGAGCGCGCGGCTCCACAGGCAGTCGTGGAAGAAGTGCGCGACCGTTTCGAGCGGGATCCTGGCGCCCATCGCCGGGTGGATCTGCGTCACCGCGAAGGTCAGGCTGCCGGCGAGGCCGGCGAGCAGCAGCGCCAACAGCACGCGCTGCAGCAGCACGGCGACGACGATCGCGATCGCCGCGGGCAACAGCGACAGCCGCGACGGCAGGGCCCGCTCGAGCCCGGCCTCCCGAGCCCCGGGCAGCGGCATGCCGGCGCGCACGCCGGCGCTGCCGATGCGCACCGCGAGCAGCAGCGGCGGCAGTGTGGTCGAGACTGTGGTCGGCGCGCCCTCGGCGGTGCGCGCCGCGGCCCACTCGCGGGCCAGCTGCTCGAGCGCGGCGGCCGGGGCGCCGTCGGTCGCGGGAGGGCTCTGCCGAAGGTCGACGACCAGGCGCGGCAGCTGCCCATCGGTGGTCCACTCGCGCAGCGGGGATCTGCGGGCGTCGAGCAGCCACGACCGCACCTGCAGGTAGCCGAGGAAGGGGCCGCCGTTGGCGTCGGGGCCGGGCAGCAGCCCGAACAGGAGCAGCAGGCCCAGGGCGAACAACACGCGGTTGCGCAGGCGCATCGCGTGCCGTTGTAGCGGCGCCGCGCCGCCAGCGTGAGTTTTTGCGGGGCCCGCCCCGGGCAGCGCGGTAGCCTGCGCCGCGCATGCAAACGGGACATCTGCAGCGGCGCCTGGGCCTGGTCAGCGCGGTGTCGATCACCGTCGGCGCGGTGATCGGGTCGGGCATCTTCCTCAAGCCGCTCAAGGTCGCGCACTGCCTGCCGTCCGAGAGCTGGATCTACATCCTGTGGATCGGCCTGGGCCTGGTGTGCCTGTTCGGGGCCTTCGCCTACGCCGAGCTGGGCACGATGTTCCCCGAGGCCGGCGGGCAGTACGCGTTCCTGCGCG
Organism: Planctomycetota bacterium; assembly: GCA_020638655.1. Lineage (GTDB taxonomy): Bacteria > Planctomycetota > UBA1135 > UBA1135 > UBA2386 > JACKIC01. The sequence goes on along the minus strand of JACKIC010000008.1, from coordinate 135,363 downwards.
AGGGCTGGGGCCGCTTCGTCGGGTTCCTCTACGGCTGGACGTTCTTCTGGGTGATCAACGCCGGCACCATGGCGGCGCTCGCGCTGGGCTTCGCCGAGAACCTGCTGCCGCTGTTCGGGGTCGACGTCGTCGCCGAGAAGGAACATCCCCGGCTGCTGCTCGGGGTTGCGTGCGCGATGATCCTGCTGCTGGCGGTCGTCAACCACTTCGGCGTCGTGCTCGGCGCGGTGATCCAGAACGTGTCGACGTTCGCCAAGCTCGCCGCCCTCGGCGTGATCGTGCTCGGTGGCGTGCTGGCGGCCGGTGGGGACCCCGCCGCCGCGGCGCCGCCGGCGGCAGCCACCGCGGCGACGTCGCTGACGATGACCGGCCTGGTCGGCGCGTTCATGGCGATCTTCTGGGCCTACGAGGGGTGGTACCAGCTGCCCTTCAACGCGGCCGAGCTCAAGCGGCCCGAGCGGGACCTGCCGCTGGGCCTCGTCGGCGGCATGGTGATCCTGATCGCCGTCTACCTGCTCGTGAACTTCATCTACCTGCGCGCGGTGCCGTTCGCGGAGATGCAGTCGCTCGATCCGGGCAGCCCGCCGACCGTGGTCGCAGCGATGACCGTGGAGCGCGTGCTGTCGCCGCGGCTTGCGGGCTACCTCACCCTGTTGATCGCGATCTCGATCTTCGGCGCGGCGAATCCCAACATGCTGTCGTCGCCCCGAGCTTTCTACGCGATGGCGCAGGACGGCTTGATGCCACACGCCCTGACCCGCGTGTCGCCGCGCTGGGGCACGCCGACCGTGGCGATCTGGGTGCAGGCACTGTGTGGCGTCGTGATCATCCTGACCCTGCAGGGATTCCACGATGTCACCGACTTCGTGGTGTTCGCGGCCTTCCTGTTCTACGCGCTGACCGTGGCGGCGGTGTATCGACTGCGCCGGGCCCGGCCGGACCTGCCGCGTTCGTATCGGTGCTGGGGTTATCCGTTCACTCCGGCGGTGTTCATCGCGGTGTCGATCGCCTTCGTCGCGGCGGTGCTGCAGGACGCCGACAACCGGTCCAACGCGCTCAAGGGGCTCGCGATCATCGCCGCCGGCGTGCCGTTCTACCTGTGGTGGATGCGGCGTTCGCCGCGGAGCTGAGCACGGTCCTGTCTTGGACCGCCCCGACCCGCTAGATTGGCCCGGCCATGGACCTTCTGCAGTTCAGCTTGTTCTTCGTCGCCCTGCTCGTGGGTTACGTGCTGGTGCACCTGCGGCTGGCGCGCTTCGAGGAGCACATGCAGAAGCTCGCCGGGATCCGCACGCTCGACGAGCGGCTGCGCATCCTCGCCGAGTCGTTCGAGAAGCTGCGCCTGGACAAGCTCGAACAGCAGCTCGAGCGGCTGCACGACGACCTCGTCGACCTGCGCGAAGCGACCACCGACGTGCGCCAGGCGGTCTACGAGATCCCGCAGCCGACCGTGGTGCACGCCGCCGCCGTCGAAGCGGCCGGCGTAGCGCCGATCGTGGAGAGCCCCGGCGCCCGGGTGCTGGCCTTGGTCGAGACCCGGCTGGTGCAGCTCGGCTACGGCAAGATCCAGGTCCTGACCGACCTGTCCGAGGTGCGCGCCGAGCGCGAGGTGGAGGTGCACGTCGAGTGCGAACGCGCCGGCATGTCGACGAAGGGGCGGGTGGTGGTGCGCAACGGCGCGGTGCGGGACGTGATCCTGCAGAACGTCGCGACCATGTTCCCCTAGGGAACTGATTCCTTCCGTGGCGTACCTCGCCAATAGTTGAGGTCGGGCATCCACACACCTGCCGGCACATCGCGCCCGGCAGGAGAAGTCGATGCCCTCGTTCAAACCGCCACGCTGCCCCAACGCCGATTGCCCAAGGCACACCGATCCGCAGCCCCGGTTCTACCGCCGCCGCGGCAGCTACTGGCCCAAGTGCCGCGCCGCGCCCATCCCCCGCTACCACTGCAAGTCCTGTAGCCGCAGCTTCTCACGGCAGACGTTCCGGCACGACTACCGGGACCACCGGCCAGAACTCAACGAGAGCCTGTTCTTGCTGCTGAGCAGCGGCGTCGGCCTGAGGCAATGCAGCCGATTGCTGCGATCGGGCGTGCGATGCCCGCAGCAGAAGCTGGCCAAGATGGGGCGCACACTCGCGCTGCTGCGCGACAACCTGTGTCCGAGGCTTGCCGGCGGTCGCGTCTTCGTGATGGACGAAGAGGAGACCTACGAAGGCGCCTCGATCCGCCCGCTGACGATGCCCGTCGTGATCGATCGCGAGACATGGTTCGTGGTCGCTGTCGACGTCGGCTCGATCCGGCGCCTCGCGCGGCGCGGCACGCGGCGGCGGGAGCTGCAGGACCAGGAGGAGGCCAAGAACGGTCGGCGCCAGGACCAGAGCCGCGCGTGCACCGAGCGGGTGCTGCGAGTGCTGGCGGCGAAGTGCCCGGCGGGCGATCTCCTGCTGCAGACGGACAAGAAGTCGAGCTACGCGACCCTCGCCAAGCGCATCTTCGGCGACCGCCTCAAGCACGAGACGACCTCGAGCCGGCGGGTGCGCGACAAGCACAACCCCTTGTTTCCCATCAACGTGACGCTGGCGATGTCGCGCGACAACTGCGGCCGGCTGCGGCGCAAGTCCTGGCTGGTCACCAAGTGCGCGCCGCGCCTGCTCGACCACGCGCAATTGTTCGCCGTCTACCGCAACTTCGTGCGGCGGCGCTTCAACCATGACAAGGAGAACGAGACCCCGGCCAAGTTGCTCGGCCTCGTGCCGCGCAACCTCGCTGCGGCAGAGGTGCTCGCGTGGCGCCAGGACTGGGGCGATCGAAGCATCCACCCGATGAGCAAGAGGGGGGCGCACACAGTGCTTTTTCCCATGGCGGCCTTTCCCAGCCGCTGACGAAGTGGGGTCAGAGGTTCGCGGTCCACCAGCGCCTGTGCACCACGGAAGGAATCAGTTCAGGCGGGGGGCGGCTCGCCGAGCTGCAGCCGTTGGAGCCATTCCCGGAAGTCGGCGGGCGGTGGCGCCACGAACGTCGTCGCGGCGTTCGCGCCGTGCGGCAGCAGTTGCAGCGCGTGCGCGTGCAGCAGTTGGCGATCGGGTTCGCCGGCGGGAACGTCGCGCGCATCGCCGCCGGCCTTGACGCGCTGCACGAAGGCCAGGTAGTCGGCGTCGGGCCGCCCGTAGAGCTTGTCCCCGACGATCGGCAGGCCGGCGTGCTCGAGGTGCACGCGGATCTGGTGCGTGCGCCCGGTGCGCGGTCGGCAGCGCACCAGGCTGTGGCCGCCGCGTTCGGCCAGCACCTCAAACTCGGTGCTGGCGGCCTGTGGCTCAACGGCGTCGGGACCGGCGGTGCGGCGCAGGGTGATCTCGCTGCCGCCGCGGCGGCCGATCGGCGCGTCGACGACGAACTGCGAGGCGGCGGCGGTGCCGCGCACCACGGCGAGGTAGGTCTTCTGCACCTGACCACCTTCGAACTGGGCGCCGAACCAGGCGCGGGCCTGACCCGTGAGCGCCGCGATCACGACGCCGCTGGTCTCCCGGTCGAGGCGATGCACGAGGTGCACCTTGGCGCCGCCGAGTTGTTCGCCTAGCAGGTGCACGAACGTGTGACGCACGAACGGTCCATCGGCGTGCATCGGCAGGTGGGCAGGTTTGGCCGCCGCGACGAAGTCCGCGCCGCGATGCAGCAGCGTGATCGCGCGATCGACGACCGGCTCGAGGTGTTCCTTGAAGAACGTCACGGCAGCCCCGGTCGCGAGCAGCTGTTCGGCGCTGGCGCGGCGGCCGGCGACGTGCAGCCGACCGCGCGCGATCTCGGCGAGCCACGCCTGCCGCGTCAGGTAGGGAAAGCGCCGGCAGAGGTAGTCGACGAGGGGCAGGCCGGCGAGGGTCGCCGGGACCTTGGAGCGCAGCTCGAGCAAGGCGGGCTCGGCGGCACGTTTGGACTCGGGGAGGCGCTCCATGCCGCCATCAGACCCGAGTCGGTCCTTCCTTTCCCTCGCCGTGTGCAGGCCGCGCGAAGCTGCGGCCCCAGGGCGGCGTCAGCCGCCGATCGACCTCAGGCTTCGTTGGTCTCGCGCGCCGCCTGGCAGCGCCAGCGCAGCAGCGCCGCACCGGCGAGGCCGGTGCCGACCAGCAGCAGCGTGCCGGGCTCGGGAACGGGGGAGCCGCCTTCGTTGCCGCCGCCCGCACCGCCCGGCGTGCCGCCGCCGGAGCCGCCACCGCCAGGGTTGCTGCCGCCGCCGCCGCCGCCGCCGCCGCTGCCACTGCCGCCGCCCGGTTGGGGTTCGCCAGGGTTGTTGGTGCTCGGCGTGGCCGGAGACGGATCCACGACCCGGGTGTCAGGCTCGTTGATCGGGGCGTTCGGGCCGTCGGCGAGGGAAGCGATGGTTCCGTTATGGTCCGCGCACGCGGCCAGGGCGAAGCCCAGGGAGAGGGTCAGGACGGTCTTCAGCATGGTTCAACTCTGGGTGCGTGCAGAGCACCCGCATCAACAGAGCAATCGACGTGCCAGCTGCGATCACCCAAGCCTTGAAGCGGCACGACTCTGGGGCATCTCAGTCGTCGCCGGCCCAATCCCCATGGCATGGCGATCGCGTCGTGATCCGGTGTCCGGGATCGAGACCGTCGTTGCCCTGGGAGCAGCCACTGCAGCAGCCTCCGCACGTCGGAGCGGCCCACACTAGTGCACTTGCCGCGACGGGTTTCGCAGATCGAACTACCTGTAGTCAGGTGGTTTCCACGAAATGTTCGTTGCCATCGGGTGGCCGTCGTTCCGCTGTCGGAGGCCCGTCGGCCGTGGCGGAAATCAGTCGCCGTCGCGGTGCTGCGACGGTGCTCAGGGCAGCTGATCGTAGGTCCTGATCTCGCGGTCAGGCGTAATGACCATCACGCTGTTGGCGGCCGTCGAGATGGCCACTCCGCGGCGATGGCCGGCGAGTCGGTAGAGCAGCTTGCCGGTGCGCGGATCGAGGACCTCGACGAAGCCGTCCTGGCTCGGCGCGAGCATGCGGTCGCCGACGATGGTGGTGCCCCTGGTCCAGGGGGACTCGGCCTGCGGCCACGCGAGCAGGTTGTCGCCGTTGTGCCGCTGCACGCGCAGGATGCTGCCGGGCGCTGTCATCAGCACCTGATCTCCGAAGACCATGGGACCGGCGAGCACCTCGTGCGGGAAGCGCCGCTGCCAGCGCGGCTTGCCGGTCGCCAGGTCCAGCGCGAACAGCTGGCCGCGGTCGTCGCGCAGCACCAGCGTGTCCTCGGCGATCGCCATGTGGGCGTCCGAGAGCCTGCCGAGCGGGGTGTACCAGACTTCCTCGAGTTCGGGGCCGCGATGCATTGCGACCCCTCCCTGCTCGTCGACGCTGAAGACGTCCTTGCCCCGCGCGAGCAGGGCGCACGCGACCGGGTGGTGCAGTTTCTGGCGCAGGACCTGGCGATTGTCGAGGTCGACGGCGCAGAGCTGGCCGGTGGTCGTGGCCACGATCAGCCGCCGGCCGAGCAGCGCGGGCGCGCGCTCCGTCGGCAGGCCCGAGATGCGGAAGACGACCTCGCCGCTGTGGCGGGCCAGCGCGCGCAGGTCCCCGTCCAGCGAACCGAACAGCAGCAGTTGCTCGTAGAGCACCGGTTCGGTCAGCAGCCCGGAGAGATCACCGCTCGTGTATTGCCAGAGCGGCTGCGGCTGGTTGCCGCGACGCGCCGTGACCATGCCGGCGCGATCGACGAAGAAGGTGCGCCCCTCGCGGTCCGCGACCACCGGCACGTCGACGGCGGCGTCGAGCTGGAACCTGGTCGTGGGCACGCGGGTCAGCACCGGTCGCCAGTCGCCGGCCGCGTCGCCGACGAGCACGCGCGTCGCCGGCTCGAAGCCGGGCAGCTCCATGCGCAGGTTGCTCTCGTCGATGGGCAGGTAGGTCAGCAGCAGCGGCGTGGTGCCGACCTCCTTGTCGTTGCAGATCACCTTGGCGCCGGGCGGGCTGCTCTCGACGGTCAAGGGCAGGCGCACGAGCTTGGCGAACGGGATCTCCGGGAACGCCAGGTTCAGCGCGCGGTAGTGCTTCTGCGCCGCCGCGAAGTCGCCGCTCGCGGTGGCTTCGCCGAGCACCTTCATGAGCTGGGTGATGGTGCTGTAGCGCGCCACCTGGTCGCGGAAGTGGGCCAGCACCTCCTTGTCGCCCGGGTCGCACTCGGCCTGGAGCTGGCGATACCGTTCCAGCGCGGCCGCGAACTCGAAGGCGTTCTCGTGGGCGACCGCCGCCTGGAACAGCGGGTTCAGCTCCTTCTGCTTCTTGTTGCGCAACAGCGCCGCCTCGTAGCTCGCGGCCAGCGCATCGGCCTTGCGGAAGGTCGGCGCCACCTTGGCGAGCACCGCCGCCAGGTGTTGCTGGCGCTCCTTGGACAGCAGCGTGGGCCAGGCGTCCTTCGCGGTCAGCTCGCTGCACTCGAGGTAGCTGCGGGACACCTGTTCGGAGCAGACGCTGCGCAGCTGGTTCAGGTTGCTGCGCAGCGCCGGGCCCGTGAGGATCGCGCTCGGCGGCGGCGGGGCCGACTGCGAGAGCTGCAGCTCTGCCTTCTCGAACGTCGCCGCGAGGGCGTCGAACCGGGAATCGACGATGCCGGTGACTTCGCGCAGATATCCAGGGTCCTGCGCCGCCTTGGCGTAGATCTCGAGGGCCTTGCGGACCTCTCCCTCGGCCAGGGCCGTGGCGGCCGTGTCGAGCTGCTCCTGCAGCGCCTGGCGCTGCAGGCGGCGTTGCCGTCCCGCCTCGGCGGCCTCGGCCGCACTGATGCGCACGGACAGGTCTTCGACCGCCTCGGGGCTGCCCAGGGAACCCTGCCAGTAGTGCAGGCGTTCCCGCGCGCCGGCCGGGTCGTTGGCCTCGAGCAGGACGGTGATCTCGGCGTCGGCGTTGTGCAGGGCGACGTCCTGTCGGTGCTGCTGCCAGACGACCACGCCCATCGCCATGACCAGGAGCACCGAGACGCCGGCGGCCAGGTAGCGCATGGCGCGCCCGAGCTTGGTGCGCTGCAGCTGGGTCAGAAGCCGCTGCACGTCGCGACGAGAACGATCCAGGCGCAGCGCCGACTGGTAGGCCTCGATGGTGCGCGCGCGGTCGCCGATCGTCTGGTAGTGCTCGGCGAGCTCGCAGAGGATCTCGGCGGCGCGCTGCGGGTTGCGGGCCTTCTGCAGCAGCTTGGCCTCGCGCATCAGGATCTCGGGCCTGGCGGTGCCGGTGGCGCGCGCGTCCGCGATGATCTCCAGCGCCGTCGAGGTCCGGTCTTCGGCCAGCAGCGCGTCGAGCAATTCGAGCGTGCACTGCTCGAGCTCGGTCGAGTCGGCAGGGCTGTGCGCGAGCAGGATGGTGCGCAGGAAGCTGATCGTCTCCGGGTCGCGCGGCGAGACGTCGCGCGCCTCGCGCGCCAGCGACAGGGCCAGCTCGGGATCGGTCTGCAGCTGGGCGGCCTCGAGCAGCACCGTGCCGGCGAGTCGGCCCTCGCCGAGGCTGCGCAGCACCTGGGCGGAGTTCTGCAGGGTCTGCAGGCTGCGATCCCCGGGCCGCTCGCGCAGCGTCTGCAGCAGTACAAGCGCCTTCTTGTTGGCGCCGAGTTCGCACTGCACCGCGGCCGCGGCGACGAGGGCGTCGTCGCCGACGTTGGCGATCACGCCGCGCTCGACCAGGTCGCGCGCCGCGCGCGCCATGTCGAACAGCGAGAAGGTCGTATGGTCGACGTGGTCGCGGTAGCTGGTCCGGGCATCGGTGGCCGCGAACACCGCCGCGTGGATCTCGGTGAGCTTACGATCCTCGGGCAGCTGCTCGACGAGGCGCTGCGGCACCTCCTCGAGGCTGCTGATCGCCGCCAGGATGCTCTCCCACTCGTCCGAGCGGCGGGCGACCTCGAGCAGCAGGCTGTTGACCTCGTACTCGGCGCAGGCCTCGAACGCCGCGCGAAGATGGCCGTCCTCGACCGGCCCCTTGTAGAACTCGAAGGTGCCGTGCCGCCACGTGAACAGGGCGAACAGGTCCTCGGTGACCTGCATGCCGAGCAGTTCGTCGACCTGCTCGGCGGTCACCAGGCCGCTGTTGATCAGGACTTCGCCGAGCGGGCGGCTCGTCTTGCGCTGTTCGAGCAGCGCCTTGCGCAGGTCGTCAGGAGCCAGCAGCCCGGCGCCGACGAGCAGTTGACCGAGGCGCCGCTTGACGACGCGGGGCGGCACCAGGATGCGCACATAACCGCCCTTGCAGAACACCTGGCGCTGCTCGAGGGGGTTGCTGACGCGCAGCACACCCTCCATCTTGGTCATCGCCAAGGTCTGGAAGATGTCGGACAGGTTGATCTGGTCGAGGTCGCCACGCATCGTGACGGCCTGCGACTCGGCAGCTTGAGAACCCGCTGCCGCGTCCTCGCTCGAGGAACTGCCGCCGGCATCGAGCAGGAACTCGACCTCCGCCGGATCCAGGATTCTGTTGCTGTCCGTCATGTGTACCCGTCGACTCGCATCGCGCGTGCGAACCGTCGCATCCGGCCCAACCCGGATGATCTCCTGCCACCTACGGGTTATCGGCGTTCTGGTGCTGCTGGCTCAATCAGTGCTCGGGCAAGACCAGAACCCCCATGGCAGCGGCGGCATGGGCTGGGTCTCCGCGAAGAACGAGAAGGTGCGTGGCGAGATCGCCCGGCTCCTGCTGGCGGTGCCGACGCGCGACCTGGCCGCGGGCTGGCACCTGTGCGCGGACCTGGGGCAGCCGGCAGCGCCGCTGCTGTGGGAGCTGCTGGCCGAGGAGCGCAGCAACGTGGGGCGCCGGCTGGCCTTGCTTGCAGGGGCGGTGCTGGCGGGTGGCCCCAACGAGGACGATCGGCTGTTCGCGTTCCTGGCGCTGCCGCGACCGATGCTCGAGGAGCGCTGCCTGGCGATGATGCTGGTGGCGCTCGGGCCGCAGCGCTCCCGGGCGATGCCCGAGTTCTGGAGCAAGTCGCTGGGGCCGGCGAAGACCCCCGAGCAGCTGATGGCAATCGTCGTGCGGCTCGCCGCGGCGCGGTTTCCGGGCACGGATGCAGGCGCCCCGGGACTCGCCGACGGCGACCCCGGGGTCGCGACGGCTGCGGCGTTCGCGGGACTGCCCGTGCCCGGTTCGATCGCCGGGCCCCTGTGGAACCTGAAGACGCCCGCGCGGCACGCCGAGCTGTTCTGGCGGGGGGCGTTCCTGGGGGCGGGCCGCGGTGCGACCCCCGCGACCGGCGCGCAGGTGCTGCGCGAGCGGGCCCGCGAGGTTGCGTCGTTGCCCGGCGCCAGCTTCGCGGCGGCGCGCGGCGCGGCGACCCTGCTGCGCGCCCGCCTGCACGACTACGAAGCCGACACCCCCAGGCTCGAGTTTCCCCTGCTGGAGCTCGCCACGATCGAGGCCGCCAACGCGCGCGCGTTGCGCACGCAACTCAGCGCCGCGCCGTCGCCGCTCGTCGAAGATCCGCGGCGGCTGTCGGTCGCCTACGTGCTGTCGCGGTCGGTCACCGAGGTCGTGGCCGCGCGCGACGTGTGGGGCGCGAACACCAAGGTCAACCGACACATCGCCGTGGCGCTGGCGTGGCGCCTCGCCGGCGAGGCGGGCGCGGCGCCGCTCGGCGTGCAGATCCCCGACCTGCCCGAGTGGTATCTGGCGCGCTGGGCGGCGGGCGACCGGGTGGGAGAGCCGCCGACCTTCGAAGACGAGCAGTTGACGATGGGTGCGCGTCTCGCGGCCGCCGGTCGGTTGCCGGCCGCCGCGGCGCGCCGCCTGTTCGAGGAGACGCTGTGGCGCTGGGGCAGTCACCCCGGGCTCGGGGCCTGGGAGCAGGAACGGCTGCTGCTGCGCGACGTGTTGCTGGTGGGCAGCCATCCGGGCGGCGGCAAGTACGTGCCGCAGGTGCGGCCCGAACTGCGGTACCGGCCGGCGGGCCTAGGGCCCGACGACGTGTTCTACGACGTCGCGGTGGCGCTGTTCGACTTCCTGGCGACACCGCGCGGGCCGGTGCCGGCCGAGTACCAGCTGCGTTGAGCCGCGGTCAGTCGCGGGGGCGCGGCTGCGGCTCGGGCAGCAGGCAGCCGACGGGCTCGGTGTCGGTCACGGCGATCGGTTCACCCGCCAGCGCCGCGGTGATCGCGTCGCGCAGGTACTCGTGGCTCGCCGACTGCGCGCGCGCGCCGAGGTCGTGCCACTGGTCGTCGATCAGGCCGCGGTAGACGACCTGCCGGTTCTGCCAGACGACGGCCTCGGGCGTGCGGCGCACGTGCAGCCGTTGCGCCAGGTCGTGGTAGGGGTCGAGCAGCACGGTGCCCGGCAGCCGGTAGTCGCGCGCGTGCTGCGCGGCGTCGGCGGCGGTCAGGTCGGGATCGACGTGCACCATGAAGAAGCGCACCGGGCGCGTCGCGAAGCGTTCGGCCAGCTCCGCGAGAACGGGCGCCATGGCGTTGGCGATCGGGCACTCGTGGCTCGTGAACACCAACACGGTGAGCTGTCCGTCGGGTGCGTTCAGAGGCGCGTGCGCGACGCCGGCGCAGTCGTCGAGGCGTATCGTCGCCGGCGCGGCGGCGGATTCGCCCCCGCAGGTCGCCAGCAGGGCCGCCGCCAACAGCGCGAACGCCCTCATCTGCCACCCTTGCCCGGGCCGCCCGGGTCCCGGCCGGCACCGGGCAGGCCGCCGAGGCCGCGGCCCATGCCGCGCAACAGGTCGGTGATCGCCTTGGCCTCGTCGGGGGTCAGCGCGCCGTCGCCATCCTTGTCGAGCTGCTCGAAGAAGGGCTGCAGGCGCCGCGGCACCTCGTTCTTCTGCAGCTTGCCGTCCTTGTTCTTGTCGTAGTTGGCGAACTGTGCGTCGATGGCCTGCTGGGCGCGCGAGATCGCCTTCTCTGCGTTCTTGGCGCCGACGGCGTCGAGCAGCGTGTCCAGGTCCTTCTCGTCGGCGGGCACGACCAGCAGCGTGATGCTGCCCATCTCGTCCTCGGTCTGCTGGCCCCAGCGCACGCGCTTCGGCGGCTTGCTCGGGTTGTTCGGGTTGTCCTTGCTGTTGTCGTAGACGAGTTCGGCGTGCAGCACCGCGCCCTTGGGGATGCGCACCAGCGACTTGAACGTGTAGCGGTTCTGCCAGTCGAAGTCCCAGTCGTCGATCATCAGCAGCGGCAGCTCGCCGCCGTCCGGCAGCACCGCGTACATCTTCATCGTGCGGCAGAGCATGTGGGCGTGGCCGCCGACGGTGACCGCGTCGACCGCGCACGGCAGCTCGAACGAATCGTGCAGGCGATACTCCTTCTCGCCCGGCGGGATGTCGATGCCGGCGGTGAAGCCGAAGAACGGCGGCAGCTGCACCGAGACGAGCGTGCGCTGGGGCGCCTCCTTGCGGAAGTAGAGGCCGATGGTGGTCTGCTCCTGCTCCTTCTTGCCGGACGGGTGCAGGTGACTCTGCAGCACCAGGTCGCTGCCCTTGGGCAGCTTGATCGCGAGGCCCTCGGGCAGGTGCGACGGCATGCCGCCGACCGCCCAGCCGGCCACCAGGGCGCCGCGCTGCAGGCGCATGCCGCTGAAGCCGGGCCGGCCGTCCTTGCCCTCCTGCGCCTGCATCTGCCGCTGTTCGTCGAGGAACACCAGCGTGTGGTGCAGCACCGACCGGGCGCTGGGGCGCACCTCGATCGCGGTCAGCCACTTGTCCTCGTCGAGCCCGAGCGGGATCGCGAAGTTGCGGTAGATGTCGCGGCCGCGCGCGGGCACCTCGAACGGCCCCGAGGTGGTCAGCACCAGGTCCGGCTCGCCGAGCTGCCAGCCCTCGGCGAATTCGGGCAGCTTCGGCAGCGCCTCGGGCGGGCCTTCGGGCATGCCGGTCTTGACCCAGTTGCGGAACGTCTCGATCTGCTCGTCGGCCAGCCGCGGGTCGTCGCGGAACGAGCCGTAGCCGGGCGACGGGTGCCACGGCGGCATGAACCGGTCCTCGATCGCGGACAGCAGGTTCTTGGCGCGCTTGCGCACGTCCTTGTAGTCGCGCAGCGCGAACGGGGCGACCTCGCCGGGGCGGTGGCAGCCCGTGCACGACTTGAACACGATCGGCGCGATGTGCTCGGTGAAGGTGGGGTTCTGCGGGGCCTGTGCCAACAGGGTGGCCGGCAGGCAGGCGAGCAGGGCGACGGCGAGGGATCTTGGCATGCGGCGGTTGGGCGTGGACCGGCGCAGGTTGGTTGTCGCGCCGGCGCCGGGGACACCGGAAGGCGTCCCGGGCACCGCTGCCCCCCCCGGCCGCGGGCTACTTGGCCGCGGCCTGCTTCTCGTCGAACTTGATCTTGAGGACCTTGGCGTAGGCCGGCACGTCGCGGATGTCCTTGCCGATCTCGCTGAGCAGCGTGCGCACCGCCTCCTGCAGCTGGGCGTCCTCCTGCGGATCGCCGAGCAGGCGCTGGCCGGGATAGACCGCGCCGCGCAGGTCGCTGATCTGGTCGCGGACCTCGTAGCGCAGCCAGCGCCGCACGTCGTCCTTCGAGAGCCCGGTGTTGAGCCCCTCGTAGAACTTGTCGAACTCGGGGTAGCGCGACGGGTCGCCGTCGTCGCCCTCGGCGAGCTGGCGGAACAGGTCGGTGTGCTTGGGCAGCTGCTCGTGCACGTACTCGCGGAACACGTTCTTCTTGAGCAGGCCGATCACGACGCTGTTCTTCCAGGCGTCCTCGGGCTTGTTCTCGAGCAGCTCGACCTCCTTGTCCGGGCGCACGCCCCAGTGCGGGTCGACGATGCGGCCTTCCTTGTCGTACTCGCGGTGCGGGCAGCGACCGCTGGGCAGGTAGTACTTGGCGACGGTCAGCTTGATGTGCGCGCCGACGTCGTACTTGCCGTTCTTGTTGCGGTCGGTGTAGGGCTCACCCTCCTCCCAGATGCCGTCGTCGTTGAGGTCCTCGAACGGCTCGGCGGGGTCGCTGCGCAGCGGCAGCAGGTTCTGCACGCTGCCCTTGCCGTACGAGCGCGTGCCGATGATCACGGCGCGGCCGTGGTCCTGCAGTGCGCCCGCGGTGATCTCGCTCGCCGACGCCGAGAAGCGGTTGGTCAGCACGGTGAGCGGCAGGTCGCAGACGGCGCGGTCGCGGGTGTTGTAGGTGCGGCGCGGCTCGCTGGGGCCCTCGGTGTAGACGACGAGCTTCTCGCCGGGGATGAAGGTCTCGACCACGTCGCGGGCCTGGGTCAACAGGCCGCCGGTGTTGTTGCGCACGTCGAGCACGATGCCCTTGGCGCCGCGGCGCATCAGGTCGGCGAGCGCCGCGTGCAGCTCCTGGTTGATGTTGCTCGAGAAGTTGATCAGCTCGATGTAGCCGATGTCGCCGGGGATCATCGCCGAGTTGACCGCGGGCACCGAGATCTGCTGGCGCACGATCGAGATCTCCTGGGCCTCCTGCAGGCCGGCGCGGAACCACTTCAGCACCACCGGCGTCTCGGGGCGGCCCTTGAGCTTGCTGATGATCTCGTCGGTGGTGTGGCCGGCCGTCTCCCAGCCGTCGACCTCGAGGATCTTGTCGCCGCTCTTGAGGCCGGCCTTGTAGGCGGGGCCGGAGTAGATCGGGCGCACGATCGAGAAGTCGCCGTCCTGGTCGAAGTTCACGAACGCGCCGATGCCGCCGTACTCGCGGTTGAGTTCGAAGAAGAAGCGCTGGAACTCGTCGCTGGTGAAGAAGGCGCTGTGCTGGTCGGTGCCCTGCAGCATGCCCTTGGCCGCGTATTCGACGAGCTCCTTGTCGGTGAAGGAGCTGCCCTGGATGTGCTGTGCGTGGATGCGCGCGCGCAGCTCGTCGAGCACCCGGTACTCGTCGTCCTCGCCGCCGGCGGGAGCGGTGCCGGCGTTGCGCTCGACGACGCGTGCGATCATCTGCTCGAACTCGCGGCGCTCCTCGGCGCGCTTGAGATAGAGCTGGGCGCGGCGGCCGAGATCGGTCGGCTCGTTCTGCATCTCGCGCAGCACGGACCAGGCCGGGCCGCCTTCGACGTTGAGCTCGGCCAGAGCCAGCGCGCCGCGCTGCCGCAGCTCGCGGTCGTTCGACTGCAGGAACTGCTCGAGCGTGGTCTTGGCGGTGCCGCGCTCCTTCTCGCCGACGCCGACGCGCCACAGGGCCACGGCCGCCTCGATGCGCACCAGCGGCGGGGCCAGCTCGTCCTGGCAGCTCGCCAGCACCAGCTTGCGCACGTCGGGCAGCATGCGGGCGTTGAAGGAGCGCTCGTCGCCGAGCATCGCCATGGTGGCCGCGCGCAGCCCGACGTCGGTGCTGGCGGCGACCGGCTGCAGCAGGTCGAGCACGTCCTTGCCGTAGGTGCCGTCGTTCTTGAGCTGGCGCAGCGTCAGTGCGCCGAGGACGCGCGCGCGGTCGCTGGTCGCGCCCCGGCCGGCGAGGCGAACCACGGCGTCGCGCAGGCGGTCGGGGTTGCGGTCGGGGGCCAGATCGGCGGCCTCCTCGCCGAGTTCGTAGAGCCGGGCGACCGACGCGGTCTCGGCCTGGGTCACCAGGGCCTGCAGCTGATGATCGAGGTCCTGGGCGCTGGCGCGGCCGCCGAGCAGGGCGACGCAGGCGGCGGTCAGCACCAGCAGGACGTGGGGGACGGACAGACCAGCGGCTCGTTGCCGCGCGCGTGCATCGACGTTCATGGGTTGGTTGTGGCCCAGCTGGGCAGGGCACCCGGTGCCCGTGGCAAAAAGGAGCAGCGGCCGGCGCGGTCGCACTGGCAGTCGCAGGCAAGCTGGCTGCGCCGGACAAGATGAGATCGGTCTTCGGGCGGCTCGGGATGCATCGAAAACACGGCGGTCACCGTGCTCGCGGGCGTCCCGCGCCGGGGCTGGCGGAGCAGTCGTTGCCAAGGGCCGTTCGTCACCGAACGCACCTATACGTGGCTGCCGCGGAGTTGCAGAACGGATTTCCGCTGCGGGGGGCGGAACACGGGGCGACGCGGCGCGCCGCGCTGGGTATAGGTCCGGGACGCTCCCTGTCGCCATGGCCAACGCCGAACCCGATCCGACGCCGGAAACTCCCGGTCTGACCCACCTCGACGCCCAAGGTCGCGCCAGCATGGTCGACGTCTCCGGCAAGGCCGCGACGCTGCGCGTCGCCGTCGCCGAAGCGACGCTGCGCCTCGACGCGGCGGTGCGTGCGCGGCTGCTGACGGGAGACCTGCCCAAGGGCGAGGCCCTGGCCGTGGCGCGCGTCGCCGGCATCCAGGCGGCCAAGGAGACCTCGCGGCTGATCCCGCTGTGCCATCCGCTCGCGCTCAGCAAGGTCGGCGTCGACTTCGCGCCCGACGGCGACGACGGCCTGCGTGTGCGCGCCGAGGCGCGCACCACCGGCCCGACCGGCGTCGAGATGGAGGCGCTGACCGCCGCCGCAGTCGCCGCGCTGACCGTCTACGACATGGTCAAGGCGCTGTGCCGCGGCGCCGTGATCGAGCGCGTGCAGCTGCTGCACAAGTCGGGCGGCAAGTCGGGTGACTACGACCGCGGCGATGCGGGCGAAGTTGTGCGGAGGCAGCCGTGAGCGGCGGCCACGTCGCCATCGTCGGCGCGACCGGCGCGGTCGGTCACGACCTGCTGCACGTGCTCGCCGCGCGGGACTTCCCGGTGCGCAGCCTGCGGCTGTTGGCGTCGCCGCGCTCGGCGGGGCAGCGGCTGCCGTTCCGCGGCGAGCAGGTCCTGGTCGAGGCCCTCGACGAAGGCTCGTTCCGCGGCGTCGACGTGGCGTTCTTCTCGGCGGGCGGTGACATCTCGCGGCGGTTCGTGCCGATCGCCGTCGACGCCGGTGCGGCCGTCGTCGACAACAGCTCGGCGTTCCGCCTGCAGGCCGACGTGCCGCTGGTCGTGCCCGAGGTCAACGCGATCGCGGTCGAGTTGCACCGCGGCATCCTCGCCAACCCGAACTGCTCGACGATCCTGCTGGTGCTGACGCTCGCGCCGCTGCAGCGCGTCGCCGGGCTGCGCACGGTCGTGGTCGCGACCTACCAGGCCGCGTCGGGCGCGGGCCAGCAGGCGGTCGAGGAACTGCGCGCCGGCACCGCCGCCGCGCTCGCCGGCGAGGAGCTGCCGGCGCGCGTGCTGCCGCATCGGCTGGCGTTCAACCTGTTCCCGCACATCGACGTGTTCGAGGCCGACGGCTACACCAAGGAAGAGAGCAAGCTGCTGCTCGAGACGCGCAAGATCCTCGGCCTGCCCGAGCTGCCCGTCGACGCGACCTGCGTGCGCGTGCCGGTCGAACGTTGCCACAGCGAGGCCGTGACCGTGCAGCTGCAGCGGCCGCTGTCGCCGCAGCAGGCGCGCGAGCTGTTCGCGGCGTCGCCCGGGCTCGAGCTCGTCGACGACCCGGCGCACCGCCGCTATCCGATGCCGCTGCCGATGAGCGGCAGGGACGCGGTGGCGGTCGGTCGGGTGCGCGCGGCGCGCGCCTTCGACACGGGGCTGAGCTACTGGCTGTGCGGCGACCAGCTGCGCAAGGGCGCGGCGCTCAACGCGGTGCAGATCGCCGAACT
This sequence comes from Planctomycetota bacterium, assembly GCA_020638655.1. GTDB lineage: Bacteria > Planctomycetota > UBA1135 > UBA1135 > UBA2386 > JACKIC01. The sequence goes on along the minus strand of JACKIC010000008.1, from coordinate 118,874 downwards.
GCTCTGATTGCGCAGGGTGTGTGGGCGGGCGGGGGAAGCCGCGGAACGGTCAGCTCGCGCTGGACTCCAGGCGCCTTCCACCCTTCACTTGCGCCACTCTGAACTCGTCAGGTCCCAGAGGAACCCCTCGATGGCAGCAAAGCGCAAGAGCCCGACCAAAGCCCGTTCCACCAGCAAGGCCCCCAGCAGCTCCGGCAAGGCCGCCGCTGCGAAGCCCAAGAAGCCGGCGCCCGGTGGTGCCAAGAGGAGCCGCGGCGCCGCGAGCCCGGGCGCGGACCGGCTGGGCCAGCTCGAGCGTCTGATGGAGCTGATGGAGCAGAAGGGTGTGGTGGAGGTCGAGGTCGAGGACGTCGGCACGCGCTGGCGGGTGCGGCGCACCGAGCCGCAGACGGTGACCTACGCGGCCCCGCCGCCGATGGCGATGGCGCCCATGGCCATGGCCCCGATGCCGTCCGTTGCCGGCGCCGCGGCGCCGGCCGCCGCCGGCGCGCCCGCCGAACCCGAGGGTGAGGTGTTCAAGTCGCCGATGCTCGGCACCTTCTACCGCGCCGCGTCGCCCGACGCCGAGCCGTTCTGCAAGGCCGGCGACCGCGTCACCGCCGACCGCACCCTGTGCATCATCGAGGCGATGAAGGTGATGAACGAGATCAAGGCCGAGCGCGAGTTCGAGATCCTCGACGTGCTGGTCAAGAACGGCGAGCCGGTCGAGTACGGCCAGCCCCTGTTCCTCATCCGGTAGCCCGCCCGCGAGACCACCGCCGATGTTCCATCGCATCCTGATCGCCAACCGCGGCGAGATCGCCCTCCGCATCCTGCGCGCCTGCAAGGACCTCGGCATCGAGTCCGTCGCGGTCTACAGCGAGGCCGACCGCGACTCCCTGCACCTGCGCTACGCCGACGAGACCATCTGCATCGGGCCGGCGCCGAGCACGGACAGCTACCTCAACATCCCCGCGATCATCGCCGCGGCCGAGATCGCCGACGCCGACGCGATCCATCCGGGCTACGGCTTCCTCTCGGAGAACGACCACTTCGCCGAGGTCTGCCAGAGCTGCAACATCAAGTTCATCGGCCCTTCGCCGACGGCCATCGCCGAATGCGGCGACAAGGTCGCTGCCAAGCGGCTCGCGCGCGACGCGGGCGTGCCGACCGTGCCGGGCTCCGACGGTCCCGTCGACAACGAGCAGGACGCGCTCGAATGCGCGCGCAAGATCGGCTTCCCGGTGCTGATCAAGGCCGCGGCCGGCGGCGGCGGACGCGGCATGCGCGTCGCGCACAACGAGCCGAGCCTGGTGACCGGTTACCACTCGGCGCGCAGCGAGGCCGAGAAGGCGTTCAAGGACTCGACCGTCTACATCGAGAAGTTCATCGAGAAGCCGCGCCACGTCGAGATCCAGATCATGGCCGACCAGCACGGCAACGTCGTGCACCTCGGCGAGCGCGACTGCTCGCTGCAGCGGCGCCACCAGAAGTTGCTCGAGGAGAGCCCGTGTCCGGTGCTCGACGAAGCGACGCGGCAGGCGATGGGCGAGGCCGCGGTGCGGCTCGCGAAGACCGCCAAGTACTACTCGGCCGGCACCGTGGAGTTCCTGCTCGACAAGGACAAGAACTTCTACTTCATCGAGATCAACTCGCGCATCCAGGTCGAGCACCCGGTCACCGAGATGGTCACCGAGACCGACCTGATCCGCGAGATGATCCGCATCGCCGCCGGCGAGCGGCTGTCGTGGCGCCAGGAGGACATCAAGCTGCGCGGCCACGCGATGGAGTTCCGCATCAACGCGGAGGATCCTGACCACAACTTCAAGCCGAGCCCCGGCACCATCAAGACGTTCGTCGCGCCCGCGGGGCCCGGCGTGCGCTGGGACAGCCACATCTACCAGGGCTACACGGTGCCGCCGCACTACGACTCGATGGTCGGCAAGCTGATCATCCACCGGCCGACGCGCAAGCAGACCATCGAGGTGGCCCGCCGCGCCCTGCAGGAGCTGACCCTGGACGGCATCAGCACCACCGCGAGCCTGTTCCTGCGCGTGCTCGAGCACTCGGACTTCTGCGCCGGCGAGATCGACACCGGCTTCATCGATCGTTACTTCTCGCCGCGGTAGGCCCTTCTTCGATGCCGCAGAAACAGCGCAGCGTCGGCGGCCGGTTGCTCCTGTTCGCGAACGTCGTCGGCGCCAACGCCGTGGCCGCGTTGTTCGTGGTCGCCTTCGTGCGACCGCAGGCGCTCGGCTTCGAGTGGCCCGTGCCGGGTCAGGACGCCCGCGTGCTGATGCTGCCGCTCGGCACGACCTTCGCCTGGTTCGCGTTCGCGGCGGCGCTGGCGCTGCTGCTGCTCAACTTCGCGTGGCTCGTGCGGCGCAGCGGCGGCACGCCGCCCGAGCCGTTCGTGCTCAGCGAGACGCCGACCGGGGTGGTGCGCATCGCGCGCGAGGCGCTCGAGAGCGCCCTGCAGAAGGCGGGTGAGGCGCTGCCCGAGGTCACGCGCATGCGGGTGCAGGTCACGCCGCAGGGGCCCAGGAAGTTCCTCGTGCGCGGCCAGTTCCACTGCGCCGAGGGCAGCAACAGCCTCGCCGCGAGCCAGCGCCTGCGCGTGGCGCTCGCCGATCGCTGCGCGGAGCTCGTGCGCCTCGCCGACGGCGGGCGGGCCGAGTACGAGCTCGAGTTCTGCGGCTTCTCGGGCAAGCTCGGCAAGGGCGCGGAGGTCGCGCCGCCGGTCGACGACGGCGTGCCGTTCACGGGACCGCGCTACCCGATCGACGACGACTCGAACATGGGGGGACTGTCTTGAGCATGCGCGTGGGGGTGTTGACCGGGGGCGGGGACGCGCCCGGTCTGAACGCGGCGATCTGTGGCCTGGGGCGGCGCCTGGTCGCGGCGGAGGCCGAGCTGATCGGCTTCGCCGACGGTTGGCGCGGCCTCATCCACGACGAGTCGGTGGCGCTGAACCACGCCGACTTCCAGCACCTGTTGATCCACGGCGGCACCTTGATCGGCAGCAGCGGCGACAACCCGTACCGCGACCCCGACGTGATGGTGCCCAAGGTGCTGGCGACGATCGCGCGACACCGGCTCGACGCGTTGGTCGCGATCGGCGGCGAGGGCACCCTCGGCGCGGCGGAGCGCCTGCACCGCGAACACGGCGTCAAGGTCGTCGGCATCCCCAAGACGATCGACAACGACCTCGAGGCCACCGACTTCACGTTCGGGTTCTTCTCGGCGGTCGAGGTGGCGACGCGCGCCATGGACGACCTGCGCAGCACCGCCGAGTCGCACAGCCGCGTCATGGTGGTGGAATGCATGGGGCGGCACGCCGGCTGGATCACGGCCTACGCCGGGGTCGCGGCCGCCGCCGAGGGCATCCTGGTGCCCGAGCGTCCGGCTCACATCGAGGAGCTCTGCGAGAAGCTGCTGCGGTTGCGCGCCAGTGGCGCCAACTCGGCCGTGGTGGCGGTCGCCGAAGGCACGCGCGTGTTCGAGAACGGCGCCTGTCTGTCGTCGATGGAGAAGGACGAGTTCGGCGAGTACCTGACGGGCGGCATGGCGCAGCTGGTCGCGAAGAAGATCAAGCAGCGCATCGGCTGGGACAGCCGGCACCTGGTGCTCGGGCACCTGCAGCGCGCGGGGCAGCCGATCGCCTTCGACCGCATCTTCGCGCTGCGCCTGGGCGCCCGCGCCGCGCGCCTGGTGCTCGAGCAGCGTTTCGGCTTCATGGCGGCGATGCGGGCCGGCGAGATCGTCGAGGTGCCCCTTGCGGCCGCGGTCGCGCAGCGAAAGACTTTGACGGACCAGTTTCTCGATCGTTACGAGACCTTCTTCCTGCCGATCCAGGGCACATGAGCCAGCCGCCGTACGTGCAGCGCCGCCGCCGCGCCACCCCGCTCGAACTCGCGGCGATGGTCGCGGCCGGGGTGTTCGCGCTGCCGGTGCTGACGGCGCAGACCGGCCAGGGGATCACGCCCGGCCAGCAGCAGGGACAGAGTCCGCCCTCGGGGGCGCAGTACGGACCGTTTCCCGGCACGGGCACGGGCCTGGATGCGCAGGGGCGCCCCCTGACCTCGCCGCGCATCCTCACGTCGCCGCAGCCGCAGGATCCGCCGCTCGCCCAGGACCGCCTGGATCCGATCTGGTCGCAGCCGCTGCCGCAGCCGACCTTCCAGGGCTTCCCGAGCTTCAGCTCGAACCTGTTCGGCGCCTATCCGAAGCCCGGCGGCGTGCTCGAGCCCGGGGCCATGATCCCGCAACTGCCCAAACTCGGGCCGAGCACCGGGTGGCCGGCCTGGGTCGTGGCACGCAGCAAGGAACCGCTGCCGGATTCTCCGGAACTGGCGATGCTCGTGCGCCACAGCGATCGCGTGTGGCGGCGAGAGCGCGCCGACGAGCCGTTCACGCCGCTCTACCACTACGACAGGCTCGGGACCCTGCGCGACGGGGCCGAGATCGAGGTGCGGCAGACCGGTGAGTTCGAGATCCTGTTCCAGGACAGCGCGCGGCTGGTCTCGAGCGGCCCCGCCGAGCTGCGCATCGTCTCGATGACCGAAGCCGCGGTCGCGGTGGAGGTGCGTTACTTCACCGCCCTGCGCCTGCTCACCGTCAAGCGTGAGTACCGGCTCGTGCTGCCCGACGGCACGCTGCTGGTCGTGCCGGGCGACCCTGCCGAGGGACCGCCGCCGGGCCGCGCCGAGGTCGTGTTGCTGCGCGCCGCGGAAGGCGACGACCGTCCCGGCCGCGCCACCGTGTTCCAGGGCGGCGATCGGCCGGCGCGGCTCGTGTTCGCGAGCGATGGTTCCGGAACGCGCGAGGCGGTGCTCGAGAACGGACACCGCGTGACCGTGCTGCTGCAGCCGCGGCGCGAGGGCCAGCTGACCGATGGCGGGCTCGACGCCGGCGCCCTGGTGCCGATCCAGAAGGGGGCGGCCGTCGAGTTCACGGGCGGCGCGCAGGCGACGGTGCAGTGGTCGGGCGCCGCGTTCCGGGTGCCGCCGGGACAGACCCTGCTCCTCGACCCGCTGCAGGGGCGCCCGTTCGCGCCGCCGCAGTGAGCGCCGCGGGCACGCTGACCCCGGCCGAGGTGGCGGCGCGGGTCGAACGCGCGGCGACGGTGCTGCGCGGCCACGTGCGCCACACGCCGCTGCTGGCTTCGCCGTGGCTTTCGGCGGCGACCGGCGGCGAGGTGCGGCTGAAGTGCGAGAACCTGCAGCACACGGGCTCCTTCAAGGTGCGCGGGGCCACCCATGCGTTGGCGCAGTTGTCCGCCGAGCAGCGCCGCGCCGGCGTGGTCGCGGCCTCCTCGGGCAACCACGGGCTCGGCGTCGCCGCGGCCGCGCGACAGCTCGGCACCTCGGCGCTGGTGTTCGTGCCGGAGACGACGCCGGCGAAGAAGCGTGCGCGCATCCTCGAGGCCGGCGCGCAGGTGCAGGTGTTCGGTGACGACTGCGTGCTGACCGAGCAGGAGGCCCGGCGCGTCGCGGCGGCGAGCGGCCGCGCCTACGTGTCGCCCTACAACGACCTGGAGGTGATCGCCGGCCAGGGCACCGTCGCCGTCGAACTGCTCGCCTTCTGGCCACAGGTCGAGGTCGTCTACGTCGCGCTCGGCGGCGGGGGGCTGATCGCCGGCATGGCTGCCTACGCGAAGAGCCTGCTGCCGCAGGTCGAGTTCGTGGCCTGCTCACCGCTGGCGTCGCCGGCGATGGCCGAGTGCGTGCGGCAGGGTCGCATCGTCGACGTGCCGTGCGCGCCGACCCTCTCGGACAGCACCGCGGGCGGCGTCGAACCGGGCGCGATCACGTTCGACCTGTGCCGCCAGCTGGTCGACCGGTTCGTCGAGGTCGACGAGGCCGCGATCGCGGCAGCCGTGGTGACCGCGCTCGCCGAGGAGCGCCAGCTGCTCGAGGGCGCGGCCGGGGTCGCGATCGCCGGGTTGCTGGCCGATCCGGCTGGGCGCGGGCGCCGGGCCGCAGTGCTCGCGTGCGGCGGCAACCTGAGCCTCGACAAGCTGCAGGGACTGCTGACCAGCTGACGGCGGGTTCAAGTCGAAGCGCGCTGGACCCGATAACTCCGGTGGCATCGGCCCCTACCGACGCCGGAGAGATCCCCAGTTGTCGACGGCGAACCCCAAAGATGCGGCGCGTGGCCCAGGTGTGGCTCGAGGCCCCGGGTTCGTGGCGATGGTGCTCGCGGGCGGCATGGGCACGCGCCTGCGCGAGGTCGTCGCCGACCGGCCCAAGCCGTTGGCGCTCGTCGACGGCGCGCCGTTCCTGCAGCGCCTGCTCGATCAGCTGCACGCCGCGGGGTGCCGCCGCGCGGTGTTGTGCACGGGACACCTCGCCGAGCAGTTCGTGGCGACCTTCGGCGAACGCTTCGGCGCGATGCAGCTCGTGCACTCGGTCGAGCGCGCGCCGCTGGGCACCGCCGGCGCGCTGCGACAGGCGCTCGCGCACCTCGACGACGACGGTGCCCTGGTCGTCAACGGGGACTCCTGGTGCGGGCTCGACGTCGGCGCGTTCGTCGCCGCGGCGCGCGTGAGCGCAGAGCCGACCCTGGTGGCGGTCGACGTCGACGAGGCCGGCCGCTACGGCAGTCTGCAGCTCGGCGCGCGCGGCGAAGTCCTGGCCTTCCGCGAAAAGGCCGCCGGCGCGACGGGACCGATCAACGCGGGGATCTACTGGCTGCCGCGGGCCGTGCTCGAGGGCATCGCCGAAGGTCGTCAGGTCTCGCTCGAGCGTGAGGTGTTGCCGGCGCTGGTGGGTCACGGGCTGCGCGCGGTGCGCGTCGCCGCGCCGTTCCTCGACATCGGCGTGCCCGCGGACTACGCCCGGGCCAGCGAGTTCTTCGCCGCGGTGGACGCCGGTCGCGCGCGCCGCCTGCTGGTCGTCGACCGCGATGGCACGCTGATCGTCGAAAGGCACTACCTGAGTGACCCCGCTGCTGTCGAGCTGCTGCCGGGCGTCGTCGAGGGCCTGCGTCGGTTTCAGCAACACGGCTACCAGATCGCGATCGTCAGCAACCAGTCCGGTGTCGGCCGCGGCTATTTCGACGAGGCCGCGATGCACGCGGTCAACGACGAGGTGCTGCAGCAGCTGGCCATCTGCGGCGTGCACGTCGCGAACGTCTGGTGCTGCACGCACCGGCCCGACGAGGGCTGCGCCTGCCGCAAGCCCGCGCCGGACCTGCTCGACGCCGCGCTGCAGGCCGCCGGTTGTGCGCCGGCCCGGTGCCTCGTCGTCGGCGACAAGGCCTGCGACGTCGACCTCGGCCGGCGGCGCGGCGCCCGCACCGCCCTGGTGCGCACCGGCTACGGCCGGCAGACCGAACTCGAACGCGGCTGCGAGCCGGACGTGGTCGTCGACGACCTCGAGCAACTCGCGGCTCTGGAGACGTCCCGATGATCATCAGCCGCACGCCCTTCCGCATCTCGTTCTTCGGCGGGGGCACCGACTACCCCGGTTGGTACCGGCAACACGGCGGCGCCGTGCTGTCGACGACCATCGACAAGTACTGCTACCTGTCGTGCCGCCACCTGCCGCCGTTCTTCGAGCACCGCTACCGCATCGTCTGGTCCAAGGTCGAGAACAAGCGCGAGATCGCCGACATCGAGCACCCGGTGGTGCGCGCGCTGCTCGGCTACTTCGGTCTCGAGCGCGGCCTCGAGCTGCACCACGTCGGCGACCTGCCGGCGCGCAGCGGCATGGGCTCCAGCTCGGCGTTCACGGTCGGCATGCTGCATGCGCTCTACGCGCTGCAGGGCCGCATGGTCGGCAAGCACGAGCTGATGAGCGAGGCGATCTACGTCGAGCAGCAGATCCTGCAGGAGACGGTCGGCTCGCAGGACCAGGCCGCGGCTGCGCACGGCGGCTTCAACAAGATCACCTTCGCGCCGAGCGGCCAGATCCACGTCGCGCCGGTGGTGGTGCGGCAGGACCGCCTCGACGAGCTCGACGACCACCTGATGCTGTTCTACACGGGCATCGAACGCACCGCGGCGACGGTCGCGGCCAGCTACGTCACCGACCTCAGCAGCAAGCGGCGCCAGCTGCGGGTGCTGCGCGACCTCGTCGACGAGAGCATCGAGGTGGTCGGCAGCGACCGGCCGATCGACGAGTTCGGCCAGCTGCTCGACGAGGCCTGGTCGCTCAAACGCAGCCTCGGCGCCAGCGTCAGCAACCCCGAGGTCGACGACCTGTACGCGCGGGCGCGCAGCGCCGGCGCGCTCGGCGGCAAGATCACCGGGGCCGGCGGCGGCGGCTTCCTGCTGCTGTTCGTGCCGCCCGAGCGCCAGGCCGACGTCCGCGCGGCGCTGCCCGAACTGGTGCACGTGCCGTTCCGGTTCGAGAGCGGCGGCAGCCAGATCCTGTTCTACAGCCGCGAGGAGGACTTCACGTCCGCCGAGACGGCGCGCTCGGAACAGTCGATCCGTGCCTTCCGCGAGCTCGAAGCCGCGTCGGCGCAGGGGGACTGGGCCATTCCGTATCCGGGCGGGGCGCCGATCGGCGCCGGCGCCCCCAGGAGTTGATCATGGAGAGACCACGTACGATCCGCCGCGACGACGGCCTGTGGCTGCTGCAGCGCATGCGCCTGATCCGTCAGGCCAGCGAGCGCATCGCCCGCCTGTATCCGACCGACGTGATGGAGACGCCGGTGCACCTGTGCATCGGCCAGGAGGCGGTCGCGGTCGGCGTCTGTCGCCACCTCACCGACGCGGACAAGCTGTTCCTGGGGCACCGCACCCATGGTCCGGCGCTCGCCAAGGGGTTGCCGCTGCCCAAGCTGATGGCCGAGCTGTACGGCCGCAGCACCGGCTGCTCGCACGCGTTCGGCGGCTCGATGCACCTGATCGACCTCGAGCACGGCCTGCCGGGCTCGTCGGCGATCGTCGGCGGCAGCATCGCGCTGGGCGTCGGCGCGGGCCTCGCCAGCAAGTTGGCGGGCGCGGACTTCGTCGGCGTGTCGTGGTTCGGCGACGCCGCCACCAACGCCGGCGTGTTCCACGAGAGCCTCAACTTCGCGGCGCTGCAGCGCCTGCCGGTGCTGTTCGTCTGCGAGGACAACGGCTACTCGAACGTGATGCCCAAGAGCGCCCACGCCGCGTTCGACATCCCGTCGCTGGCCGACGAATACATGACCACGATGACCGCCGACGGCACCGACGTGCTGGCCGTGCACGAGCAGGCCGGTGAGGCGCTGGCGCAGATCCGCAGCGGCGGCGGGCCGGTGTTCCTGCACTGCCCGACCAAGCGCTGGATGAAGCACCAGGGCCACGAGCGCTGCGACATCGTCGGCAACGGCATCGACGAGCAGCGCGACTGCCCGATCCGCAAACTCGAGCGTGTGCTCCTGGACACCCACCTGTGCGGGGCCGGCGAGCTCGAGCAGGTGCGCCTGTCGGTCGAGCAGCAGATCGACGCCGCGATCGCCTTCGCCGAGAGTTCCCCGTTTCCCACGCCCGCCCAGCTGGAGGTCGTCTAGCCATGCCCTGGAGCCGTTTCGACAGCAACTACACGGCGCCGACCGGCGGCCGCCGCATCACCTACTGCGAGGCCCTGCGCGAAGGCATCGACCAGGCCATGGGCAACGACCAGCGCGTGTTCGCGATCGGGCTCGACGCCGACGACAAGTTCGGCGTGTTCGGCTCGATGAGCAACCTGTCGTTTCCCGAGCGCGTGCTCGGCACGCCGATCTCCGAGAACGCGATGACCGGCGTCGCCCTGGGCGCGGCGCTCAGCGGCCTGCGCCCGATCCACGTGCACCTGCGCGTCGACTTCATGCTCACGGCGATGGACCAGATCGTGAACTACGTCGCCAAGTGGCAGGACATGTTCGACCATCAGGTCAAGGTGCCGCTGGTGATCCGCGCCATCGTCGGTCGCGGCTGGGGCTGCGGCGCGCAGCACTCGCAGACGCTGCACGGCTGGTTCGCGCACATCCCGGGCCTCAAGGTGGTGACGCCGGCGACGCCGTACGACGCCAAGGGCCTGCTGCTGTCGGCGGTCGCCGACGACTCGCCGGTGCTGTTCCTCGAACATCGCTGGCTCTACAAGAACACGGGCGACGTGCCCGAGGCGATCTACACGCTGCCGCTCGGCAAGGCCAACGTGCTGCATCGCGGCGAGCGCCTCACCGTGGTGGCCAGCTCGCTGGCCGCGATCCACGCGCTGACCGCGATCGAGGCGCATGGCCTCGACGTCGACCTGATCGATCCGCGCACGATCAAGCCGCTGGACCTCGACACGATCGTCGCCTCGGTGCAGCGCACCGGCAAGTTGTGCGTGGTCGACTACGACTTCCCGTTCGGCGGTTTCGGCGCCGAAGTCTGCGCCGCGGTCACCGAGCGGGCGTTCGCGAGCCTGCAGACGCCGCCGACGCGCATCCAGTTCCCCGATCGCGGCATGCCGTCGAGCGGGGTGCTCGAGCGCGCCTACTATCAGACACCGGATCGGCTGGCGGCGGCCTTCGGTGCGTTGATCGAAGGCGCGCCCGTGGCGCGCGACCTGATCGGAGCGGGCGCATGAGCGACGGCAAGCGGTCCCTCGACGTGCTGTTCGTCAACCCGGGCAGCCACCGCCGCATCTACCAGAACCTCGGCGCCGACCTCGCCGCCAAGGAGCCGCCGATCTGGGCGGCGCAGCTGGCGATGCACGCGCGGCTCCGCGGCCGCTCGGTGTCGATCCTCGACGCCAACGCGCTCGACCTGTCGCCGGCCGAGATCGGCGCGGCGGTGGCCGAACGCGCGCCCAAGCTGACGGTGGTGGTCGTCTACGGCCACAACCCCAACGCCTCGACCTTCGCGATGCCCGGGGCGCGCGACGCGATCGAGGGCATCCGCGCCGCCGATCCCGAGGGCCGCGTGTTGCTGCTCGGCGGCCACGTCGCGGCGCTGCCCGAACGCACCCTGCGCGAGGAGGACGTCGACTTCGTCTGCTCCGGGGAGGGACCCTACACGATCGACGCGCTGGTCGCGGCGCTCGCCGCCGATCGCGAGCGCCCTGAGCTGGCCAAGGTGCCCGGGCTGCTGTGGCGCGACGGTGAGCAGATCGTGCGCAACACCGCCGCGCCGCTGGTGCGCGACCTCGCCGGCGAGATGCCCGGCATGGCCTGGGACCTGCTCGACATGACGCGCTACCGCGCGCACAACTGGCACGCGTTCGGCCGGCCGAGCCGCGAACCCTACGCCGCGCTCTACACGACGCTGGGCTGCCCGTTCCAGTGCACGTTCTGCTGCATCCAGGCGCCGTTCAAGGAAGGGGAGGCCGCCGCCGGCCTCGACAACACGCGCAACAGCTACCGCAAGTTCGACCCCGACCGCGTCGTCGCCGACATCACGCGCCTGGTGGTCGATCACGGCGTGCAGAACATCAAGATCGCCGACGAGCTGTTCCTGCTCGACCGCGCGCACGTCTCGCGCATCTGCGACGGGCTGACGGCGCTCGACGCCGATTTGAACATCTGGGCCTACGCGCGCGTCGACACCTGCCGCGACGGGGAACTGCTCGCCAAGATGCGTGCTGCCGGCGTGCGCTGGCTCGCGATCGGCATCGAGTCGGCGAGCGAGAAGGTGCGGGCCGGCGTCGACAAGGGCTACAAGCCCGCGGCGATGCACAAGGCGATCTCGCTGGTTCGCGCGGCCGGCATCGCGGTGATGGGCAACTACATCTTCGGCCTGCCCGAGGACGACCACGAGTCGATGCGCACGACGCTCGACTTCGCCAAGGAGCTCAACACCGAGTTCGCCAACTTCTTCTCGGCCATGGCCTACCCGGGCTCGCAGCTCTACCGCGACGCGGTGGCCAACGGCTGGCCGCTGCCGGCGAGCTGGGACGGCTACTCGCAGCACAGCCGCTCGTGCCTGCCGCTGCCGACGCGCCACATCAGCGGCGCCGAGGTGTTGGCTTTCCGCGACGCCGCGTTCCGCGAGTACTTCGACCGCCCCGCGTACCGGGCGATGGCCGAACGCGCCTTCGGCCCGTCGGTGTTGCCGGAGCTGGCGCGCATGCTGGGGCAACCGCTGGCGCGCGAGCACGCGGCGGTGATCGTGCCGACCCCCGACCCCGCGCCGTCGCCCGCATGACCGCGCCACTGCTGACGGCGATGGTCTCGACCTACGCCAGCGAACGCTTCCTGCGCGGCTGCCTCGACAGCCTGCTGGCGCAGACGCTCGGCGATGGCCTGGAGATCGTGGTGGTGGACGCGTGTTCGCCGGAGAACGAAGGCGCGATCGTGCGCGAGTACCAGCAGCGGCACGCCAACATCCGCTACGTGCGCACCGACGCGCGGGAGAACACCTCGCGCGCCTTCGACCGGGCGACGGCGATGGCGCGCGGCCGGTTCCTGACCACGGCCAACGCCGACGACCGGCACCGTCCCGACTTCGCGGTGCGCATGATCGAGGCGCTGTCGCGGCAGCCCGAGGTCGGCATCGCCTACGCCGACTCGCTGATCACGCACCGCGCCAACGAGACCTGGGCCGACAACACCGCCGGCAAGCGCTACGCGTGGCCCGACTACTCCCCGGCGACGGCGCTGTCGTGCTGCCTGTTCGGCGCGCAGCCGGTGTGGCGGCGGTCCGTGCACGACACGGTCGGTGCGTGGGACCCCGAGCACGTGCACGCCAACGACCAGGACATGTTCCTGCGCATCGCGCTGCGCTTCGGCGCGGTGCACGTGCGTGAGGCGCTGGGCCTGTTCCTGATGCGCGACGACAGCGTCAGCGGGGCCGGCAACCGGGCAGCGACGCTGGCGGAGGTGCTGGCGGTGATGCGGCGGTATCGGACCACGACGCCATTGACGACGATCTTCCCGGCGCTCGCGGCGTACGGTGAGGACCCCGCCGCGTGGGCCGCGGCGTGGTTCGAGCTCGGCAACCTCTGCGCGCTCGGTCCGTACACCGACGCCGACTTCGCCCTGGAGTGCTACCGGCGCGCGGCGGCGCTGCCGCTCGAAGGGGCCGCGGGCGACGCGCTGCGGGTCGCGTTCGCCAACAACGCGGGCAACATCCTGGCCGCCGCCGGCCACCGCGAGCAGGCGCTGGCGACCTGGCGCTGGTCGGCGACGACGGCGCAGACGCAGGCCAACCGACGGCTCACCGGGGCCAGCGCGCCGCCGCGGATCACCTCGCTGCAGTTCGCGGAGTTGGACCATCCGGTCGTGACGACATCGCGGCAGGTGGCGGGGCTGCAGATCGACGCCGACGGGTTGTTGGTCTGGGGCGCAACCAGGCAGCGCCGCCCCTGGGACGTCTACGAGGGACCCAACGGGGTGGTCACCACGGCCGCGGAGAAGGTCTGGTCGCTGCCGGCGGCGACGCCCCAGGTGCCGAGGGCACCGCGCCGCGCTGCCGAGCGGGTGCTGCTGGTGATGTACGGTTGGTCCGACAGCGGCGGCGGCACGATGCTGCCGCGCGCGTTCGCCAAGGCCCTGGCGGCCCAGGGCCACGAGGTCGCGGTGTTCTACGCCGCGGCGCGGCCCGAGCCGCAGCTGGGCCCGTACGGCGTGCGGCGTCACCAGGAGGACGGCGTGCAGCTGTTCGGTCTCTGCAACCGCCCGAGCGCGTTCATGGACCTGGCCGCGCCGCGGCGCGAGATCGACGATCCCAACGTCCGCGCGGCGTTCGCGGCCGTGCTCGACGAAGTGGTCCCGCAGGTCGTGCACTTCTGGAATCTTCACAACCTCGGCATGTCGCTGCCCGGCGAATGCCGCGCGCGCGGCTTGCCGACGGTGCTCAGTTCGAACAACTACTGGGCGATCTGTCCGCGCCTCTACCTGATCAGCGAGCGGCTGCAGCGCTGCGAAGGCGGCAGCGTAGATGGGTCGAAGTGCGAGCGCTGTCTGGGCACCGACGGGTTGGCCTCCGGGTTCGCCGAGCGCCGGCGCGAAGGCCAGCGCATGCTGCGCGACGACATCGACGTGCACCTCGCCGTCTCCACACGGGTGCGCGCCCTCTACGTGCAGAACGGCGACGACCCCGGCCACGTGCGGGTGCTGCGGCAGGAGCCCGAAGCTCTGACCGGCATCTGGCGACGCACCGGGGCCCGGCGGGCCGCGGTCGCGCGGCTGGACCGGCCGCTGCGCGTCGGCTTCATCGGGTCGGTGATGGCGCACAAGGGTGTGCACGTGCTGGCGCAGGCGCTGCAGCAGCTGCCCGCAGGCGCGGTCGAGGCAGTGGCGCTCGGCGACGTCGCGACCGACTACCTGCCGGCGCTGCGGCAGCTGGATCCCGAGGGACGGCTGCACCTGTTCGGGCGCTACGACCAGCAGCGCCTGCCCGAACTGCTCGGCGCGCTCGACGTCGTCGTGGTGCCGTCGGTGTGGGACGACTGCGCGCCGTTCGTCGTCGCGGAGGCGCTGGCGGCGCGCTGTCCGGTGATCGGCTCGCGCGCGGGCGGCATCCCGGACTTCGTGCAGCACGGTCGCAACGGCCTGCTGTTCGAGCTCGGCGACGCGGGGGGGCTGGCGCGCTGCCTCGCGGCGTTCGGCGAGGACCCCGAACTGCTCGGCCGGCTGCAACGCGGCATCGACGCCCCGCGCGGGTTGTCGGCGTTCGTCGACGACGTGACCGCGGTCTACGCGGAACTGCTCGTCACCAGCCCCGCCGGGTCGGCAGCAGGCTGATCGCGGCGAGCGCCACGGCCGCGGCCGCCGCGAGCACTGTGCACGACAGCCCGGCCGCGCCGCCCGCGCAGCGATCGAACAGGTATCCCGACGCCAAGGTGCCCAGCAGCCGGCCGCCGGCGTTGGCGGCGTAGTAGAAGCCGACGCGTTCGGCGACGTCCTCGGCGCCCGCCGCCGCGACCACGAGCCAGCTGTGCAGGCTGCTGGTCACGGCGAACAGCGCGCCGTAGACGAACAGTCCGGCGAGCACCCAGCTGCCGGGCTGCGGCTGCTGCAGGCCGTACCAGGTCAGCCCGAGCGGCAGCAGCAACAGACACGTGGTCAGCGCCGCCCGCGCCGCGCCGGCGCCGAGGTCGGGCGCGCGCACCAGGCCCGGCGCGGCGGCCTGCACGACGCCGTAGCCGATCACCCAGGCCGACAGCAGCGCGCCGACCGCGGTCGAGCCCCAGCCCCAGCTCGCGACCAGGAACAGCGGCAGGGCCACCGCGAACCACGCGTCGCGCGACCCGAACAGGAACAGGCGCGCCACCGCCAGCCAGTTGATCGCGGGCTGCTGCGAGAACACCGCCGACAGGCGCGCGCGGGGCTTGCCGGGGGTCGCGGGCAGCCACAGTGCCGCGGCGAGCGCGATCAGCGCCAGCAGGCCAGCCAGCGCCAGGTTGGTGGCGGCGAAGCCGACACCGGCGAGCAGCAGCCCGCCGACGAAGAAGCCGAGTCCCTTGGTGACGTTCTTGCTGCCGGTCAACACGGCGACGAGCCGGAACAGCGGCCCGTGTCCCGCTTCGGGCGCGAGCCGGCGCACGTAGCTCTTGGCCGCGGTCTTGGCGAGGTCCTTGGCGACGCCGGAGAGCACCTGCGTGGTCATCACGTAGGCCACGGTCAGCGTCGAGGCCCGCAGGCCGAGCATCAGGCACGCCGCGACCTGTAGCAGCAGCCCCGCGAGCAGCACCGGCTTGAGGCCGAAGCGCGCGCCGAGCCAACCGCCGAGCAGGTTGGTGAACACGCCGGCGATCTCGTAGGGCAGCAGCAGCAGGGCCAGCGCGAGCGCGGTCTGGCCGGCCTCGTGCAGGTGCAGCAGCACCAGCATGCGCAGGGCGCCGTCGCTGAGCGTGAACGCCTGGTAGCTCAGGCTGACGACGACGAAGCCGCGGCGGCCGTCCGTCGTCGTCATGCGCGCGCCTGCACGATGCAGCCGACCAGGTCGACCATACGGTTCACGTAGCCCCACTCGTTGTCGTACCAGGCCATCACCTTGACGAGGTGGCCGTCGACGACGCGCGTGCAGGCGGCGTCGACGATCGCGCTGCGCGGGTCGTGGGCGAAGTCGCTGCTGACCAGCGGGCGTTCTTCGTAGCCGAGGATGCCCTGCAACGGGCCGGAGCCGGCGGCGGCGGCGAGCGCGGCGTTGACCTCGTCGACGCTGGTGGGGCGCTGCATCTCGAAGTTGCAGTCGGTCAGGGACGCGTTGAGCACTGGCGCGCGCACCGCGATGCTGTCGAGCTTGCCGGCCAGCTCGGGCACGATCAGGGTCACGGCCGTCGCCGAGTTGGTGCTGGTCGGGATCAGGTTGAGCAGCGCCGACCGGCCGCGTCGCGGGTCCTTGTCGGCGCGGTCGGTCACGGTCTGGGTATTGGTCGGATCGTGGATCGTGGTCACGAGCCCGCGGCGGATGCCGATCGCGTCGTGCAGCACGCGCACGACCGGGGCGAGGCAATTGGTCGTGCAGGACGCGGCGGTGACCACGGGTGCGGCCGCGAAGTCGACGCCGCCGTGGTTGACCCCGAACACCAGGTTGGGCACGTCGGGCACCGGGTTGCTGACCAGGATCGCGCTCGCGCCGGCCGCGAACAGCGGCTCGAGCAGTTCGCGGCGCTTGGCCTTGCCGCTGCACTCGACGACCAGCGTCGGCCCGCCGTCGGCCAGGGGCAGGGTGTGCCAGTCGGTGGATTGATGCACCGCGACCCGCTGGTCGCCAAGGCGCAGGCTACCGGCCTCGGCCGCCGCGGTCCGGTGCCACCGGCCCTGGACCGAGTCGAACTCGACGCCGAGCGCCAGCTGGTCGAGGCTGCCCTTGGGTTCGTTGACCGCGGCGACGGTCAGCCCGCGGTCGATCGCGGCCCGCACGAACAGGCGGCCCATGCGTCCCAGGCCGTTGACGACGATGCGCATGGTCGAGCGGCGTAGCCGAGGCGACCCGGGCGCGCAAGCGAAGGGACGGCCAAGACGCGCGGCGGATCAGTGGCAGGTCGCGAGCAGGATGAGGGCCAGGGCGACCAGCAGCAGCAGGCCGATCTCGGTGCGGGATTCGCGCAGGGTGCGAGGGGTGGGGGTCATGGGTTGGCGCGCCACAGCGCAGATGCCATGGGCGCGCTGCAGCGGCGGGCGGCGGGAACGTGCTGGCGGGCAAGGCGTTGGCGCCCGGCGCGGGGCCGGGTGCCGGCGGCCCGGGCAGTTCTCAAGCGCCCGACCGGAACTGCCGATAGCACGGGGGCATGCAGACCTTCGACACCGACCTGCACGGGGTGCGACGCATCGTGCCCGAGGCTTTCTGCGACCACCGCGGTCGCTACGTCGAGTTGTTCGACACCGACAAGTATCGGGAGGCGACCGGCGGCATCGAGTTCGTCCAGGACGACATCTCGGTCTCCGAGACGCACGTGCTGCGCGGCCTGCACGGCGACTGGGCGACGACCAAGCTGGTCAGCGTGCTGCACGGCACGGGCTACGCGGTGATCGCCGACAACCGCCCCGACTCGCCGACCTACCGGCGCTGGCAGGCGTTCGAGCTCAGCGGCGAGAACCGCGAGCAGCTGCTGCTGCCGCCCGGCATCGGCAACTCGATCCTCGTGCTGCAGGGCCCGCTCGTCTACTGGTACAAGCAGGACACGCACTTCGAGCCCGGCCGGCAGTTCACGATCCGCTGGAACGACCCGGAATGGGGGTTCGAGTGGCCGGTGACCGACCCGATCCTCAGCGAACGCGACAAGGTGGGGGCCTATGCTGCTGCCTCGTCCTGAGCTGGGCGCCCGCCAGCCGGGCCCTCCGCGCGCGCTGATCACGGGCTTCACGGGCATGGTCGGCAGCCACCTGGCCGACCACCTGCTCGCGCACACCGACTGGGAGATCACCGGCCTGCTGCGCTGGAACGACGACCTCAGCAACGTCGACCACCTGCTGCCGCGCATCAACGCCAAGGAGCGGGTGCACCTGGTCTACGGCGACCTCAACGACCAGCCGTCCCTGCAGAAGGCGGTTGGCAAGGCGCAGCCCGACTACGTCTTCCACCTGGCCGCGCAGAGCTACCCGCAGACGAGCTTCGAGGCGCCGCTCGAGACCCTGCAGACCAACATCCTGGGCACCGCGGGCCTGCTCGAGGCGATCCGCACCAGCGGCCTGTCGCCGACCGTGCACGTGTGCGCCTCGTCCGAGGTGTTCGGCCGCGTGCCCAAGCACCTGCTGCCGATCCACGAGGACCGACCGTTCCACCCCGCGTCGCCGTACGCGATCAGCAAGGTCGGCACCGACCTGGTGGGGCGCTTCTACGCCGAAGCCTACGGCATGTGCGTGATGACCACGCGCATGTTCACGCACACGGGCCCGCGGCGCGGCGACGTGTTCGCCGAGTCAACCTTCGCCAAGCAGATCGCGATGATCGAGGACGGCCAGATCGCGCCGGTGCTCAAGACCGGCAACCTCGACTCGCTGCGCACCTGGGCCGACGTGCGCGACGCCGTGCGCGCCTATCACCTGCTGGTGACCGTGAACCCGACCGCGGGCGCCTACTACAACATCGGCGGCACCCACACGTGCTCGGTGCGCGAGATGCTGCAGCACCTGCTGTCGCTGTCGACGCGCGACGACATCGAGGTCGTGACCGACCCCGAGCGGCTGCGGCCGATCGACGCGGATCTGCAGGTCCCCGACACGACGAAGTTCACGACCCACACGGGCTGGCAGCCGGTCATCCCGTTTGCGCAGACGATGCAGGACCTGCTCGACTACTGGCGCGATCGGGTCCGCAGCGGCCGGCACTTCCTGGTGCGATGAGCAGCGTCCCGATCACCGTCGCCGTCGATCAGGTGGCCACGCGGGACCCCGAGCGGTTCGGGTTCGGCTACGCCGACACCCAGCATCCCTGGCACTGCGACCCGGCGATCGACCTGCCGCGCGCTCTCGCCCAGCAGCTCGCGATGCGACTGCGCCGTAGCCACGAGCGGCCGGTGGTCCTGCTCGCCGGGCTGTGCGGTCGCGGCGCGCTGCACCATCTGGTGCGCTGCTTCGCGCAGCGCACGATCACGGTCGACGGCGACGGTCCGGCGATGACCGCCCTGGCCGAGACCCTGGAGCCCGGCTCGGGCGCGGACGTGCTGATCCCGTACCGTCACGACGACGGGGCGGCGCGGCACGACCTGCAGCGGTTCGCCGGTGAGGTCGACGCCCTGGTGCTCGACGGCTTGCAGGACCGCGAGGACGCACGTCGCGCGTGGCCGCTGCTCGCCGCGCGGGTCCGGGTCGGCGGTGTGGTCGTGATCATCGACCGCTCCCAGGTCTTCGAGGGCAGCGATTCGCCGGGCGTCGACCGGTTCGTGCAGGAACTCGTGGACGAGGTCCTGATGCCTCATGGAGTGCAGCCCGAACGCCTCGGCAGGGCGTGTTGTGCGCACGTCTACACGCAGACGGCCCCCCTGCGCGACGCCGCCCGCGCGGGCTGTGGTGGCGCAGCATCCCGCGCGTCGGTCCCGGTGATCGAACGCGGCGGGTTCCTGATCCATGCGCACGGGCGGGGGGCGATCGCGGTGCCCGGCGCGGAAGGGGCGTTCTCGGCGGCGCGGCTCGCCAACAACGGCTTCAGCGTGGTCCTGGTCGGCGACGACGCCGCCGACGCGGCCGCGGCGATCGACGCGTGGCGACGGCTCGACGCGCACGTCCCGGACGTGATGGCCGCGCTCGAGCGCCATCAGTCCGCGGCGGCGTTGGCCACGATCGCCGCGCTGCGCCGCGAGCATCCGGACCTGCTGGCGCGGATCACCGCGGCGGTGGAGGCGGCTCCGTGGTGTCGGCGGCTGCTGATCGCCGCGGGGCTGCTGTCGCTGACCGACGCCCCGCGCCAGGGCGTCGCCCTGCTGAGCCGCGCGCTGCGCACGGACGTCTTCGACGGGCGGCTCCTGCAGGCGGTGGCCGCAGCCTGCCTGGAGGTGCTCGGCGACCAGGACGAGGCCCGCGCGCTGCTGGCCGAGTGCCGCATGCAGGTGCGGCGGCGCGAGGTCGCGCAGTTGTGTCACGAGCGGCTCGGTCACAGCGTTCTGCGGCACTTCCCGCATCTGCTGTGTGAGGTCAAGGGCGTCGTGCACGTCGGCGCGCACCGCGGCGAGGCCCTGGTCGACTGGGGCGCGCTGCGCATCCCGCACCTGTGCCTGATCGAGGGCAACCCCGAGGTGCTGCCGGTGCTGCGGCAGGCTGCGGCAGCGGCCGGGCCGGTGGTCGTGATCGAGGCGGTCGTCGACGAGCACCCCGGGCGCGGCACGCTGCGGCTCGGTGCCGACTCGGCCGGCGGCAGCCTGCTCGAACATCACGCGCTCGCCGCGGTGCCGGACGCGAGGCGCCAGACGCGCGCGCTGCCGGTCGATCTGACCACGCTCGACGCGCTCGTGCAGCGAGGCGCCGTCGACGCGTCGCGCTGCGACCTGTTGGTGATCGACACCGAGGGCAACGAACTGCCGGTGCTGCGCGGCGCCGTCGGGCTGCTGCACCACGTCGAGTTGATCTGCGTGTCGGTGTGCCTCGCGCCGCTCTACGTCGGCGCGCCGCTGCCGCAGAAGCTGCAGGGCTTCCTGCGCGACGTGCTCGGCGACGACGGCTTCTCGATGGTCGCCTTCGACCCGTCCGCGGACGGCGCGCGCGGGCAGGCGCTGTTCCGGCGCATCAAGGGGCGCGAGTCGTGAACCACCTCTTCCTCTACCAGAACGGTACCCGCGGAGACGTGGTGTTCTCCCGCGTGTTCTGCCGGCTCGCGATCGACGCTGGCCTGCAGGTGACGGTCGGTGTGTGCCGCGGTGACGCGGAACTGCTCGCGGACCTCGCCGGCGTGCAGGTCGTCTCGAGCACCTTCCGCAACACCCCGCTGGGCGCGCCGATCGACCTGCGTTGCCTGTGTCCGCGCGGGGCGACGCCGCTGCGGCTCTGGCTGGGCGGGCGCGGCGAGCGGCCCAGCTACCAGTGGCCCGACGCGCTCGACGCCTTCCATCAGGGCCTGCGGCGCGCCGGCATCGCGATCACCGTCGCCGACCCCGACGGTGAGGTGCCGATGCCCGGCTCCTTCGGCAACACGGCGGCGGTGCAGCTGCGTCGGCCGACGATCTACCTGGACAACGCCAGGACGCGCGACGAGGAGTGCTACTTCGTCTACGACCTGCCGCGCCTCGCCCGGATCCTGCCGGGCCACGACCTCGCCTGCACCGCGCCGCCGTGCGATACGTCGGTCGAGGTGATCGAGGCGTGGCACCTGTCCTTGCCCGAACGCTCGCGCCTCAGCGAGGCCTGCGTCGCCCTGGTCGGCACCACGCGGGACCCCTTCGTGGTCACGCTGACCGAAGCCAACCGGCACAAGCCCAAGGCCCTGTGCGGCTACGACGCGCGCGCCGTGCGGCCCTTCTGGGACTACCCCGGCAACCCGATGGAGCTGCTCGGCAGCATGGACGAGCTGGTCGACTTCCTGCTGGCCAACGTGGCCGAGGCGGTGACGGCATGAGCGCGACGTTGCCCGCAGTGGTGCACAACGACCGACTGTCGCGGCTGCGCCAGGTGATGGAGCGCCTGGGCCTGCGGGCCGTGGTGCAGACCGGCGCCGCGGATCTGCAGCTGACCCGGGAGCTGCTGCAGCTCGGGTTGCCGCTGACCGTGACCGCGGTGCGGCAGGCGGAGCTGGAGGCACTCGCCGCGAACTGCGGCGCCGACAACGCCGTGATGCGTCTGGTCGCCGGGCACCCCTGTCGGGTCCTGGCCGATCTGCGGCAGCAGTTGCCGCCGCAGACGCTCTACGTGTTCGGAGCGAACGACCTGCCGGCGCCGACCGTGCGGGACGAGATGTTCTGGGTGAAGCACGGGCAGGGCGCCATCGTCGTGCAGTGCGACAGCGGGCGCGGGCCGCGCGGCCTCGCCGACGTGCAGGACCAACTGCTGCGTTGGTCGCCCGATCACGCCGTCGAGACGTTGGTGGACGACCGCGGTGAGGTGACGCTGCTGGCGCTGCCGGCGCCCCGCGTGCACGTGACCTTCCTGATCGAGAAGTACGCGTTCGACTACGGCACGTCGGGCCTGTCGATCAACATCGACAACCTGGTCGACACCCTGGCCGCGACCGGCCTGGCGACCGCCAACGTCGTCTTCTACGACCAGTGCCACCACGAGGGCCGCGAGATCCCGCTCGCCGAGATCTCCAAGCCGGACGACTGCGACGTGCATCTGCTGGTGAGCACGCTGCACTACCACAGCCGGGCCAACCCGTCCGTGGAGCTGCTCGAGCGCGCCAAGGCCAGCGGCACCCGCGTGGCGCTGGTCTGGCTCGACAAGAAGATCAGCCGCAGCACGCCCGAGTACTACGGGGTCGCGGACCTCAACGTGGTGCTCGACGGCAACGACTTCGAGCTGCCCAACGGCTGGCCGATCTTCACGCCCAAGAACCCCGTCTACTTCCACGACCCGGGCGGCGTGCGCGACATCGGCGTCAGCCTCGTCGGCGAGGTGCGTTACCTCTCGCAGCGCAAGGCGATCGTCGAGCGCCTGCGCCAGGAGACGCGCGTCGACGTGCAGATGTTCGCGACCAGCGCCGCCGACTCGCGCCGCGCCCTGTCGATCGCCGAGTACGCGGGGCTCTACCAACGCTCGAGGATCTCGATCGCGATGACCAAGGACGCGGTGCGGCAGCTCAAGGGCCGCGTGTTCGAGGTGCTGCACTGCGGCGCGATGCTGCTCTGCGACGTGAACCACCACGTCAGCAGCTACCTGCGCCCGGGCATCGACTACGTCACCTGGCGCGACTACGAGGACCTGGTCGCCAAGGCGCGGTACTACCTGCAGCACGAGGACGAGCGGCAGCGGATCGCGCGCAGCGGGCACCGCCAGGTGGTCCGCTTCTACAACCACGAGGTCTTCTGGCGGAGCCTGTTGGCCCGCCTGGGCGGCACGGCGGCGACCTTTCACGGTCCGTGAACGGCGAGGGAACCCCAATGGCGAGTGACAAGCGACGCATCTATCTCGGCGAGTTCAACCTGTTGATGAACGGGTCGACCTACCTGCCGCTGGTCTCCGGACTGCTGCGCGCCAACGCCCAGCAGTCGCCGATCGTCGCCGAGCGCTTCGACTGGGCACCGTTCCTGTTCCACAACGACCGGCTCGAGGCGATCGTCGACCGCTACGAGCGGCCGGCCGTCGCGGCGTTCTCGTCGCTGATGTGGAACGCGCAGCTTAGCCTGAAGGTCGCAGAGCAGGTCAAGCGCCGGCACCCGGACTGCCTGGTGGTGTTCGGCGGCGCCAACGTGCCGCACCACCCGCAGGAGTTCCTTGCCGCGAACCCGTTCATCGACGTGGCGGTGCGCGGCGAGGGCGAAGCGACCTTCACCGCCGTGCTCGAGAAGCTTGCGGCGGCGAGCAGCGCCCGCGACGTGGACCTCGACGGCATCGCCGGGACCTCGTGGCGCACCCAGGCCGGCGAGTTCCGCCACAACGAGCAGGAGCAGGGCATGGTGCGCGACCTCGACGCGTTCGCGTCGCCGTACCTCGAAGGCCTGTTCGACGACCTGTTCGTTGCCCATCCGGAGCTCGCCTTCCAGGCGATCATCGAGACCAACCGCGGTTGCCCGTTCCAGTGCACCTTCTGCTACTGGGGCAAGGGCGGGTTGTCGCGCAAGTATCGCTTCCACGGCATCGACCGCGTCAAGCGCGAGATCGACTGGATGGCGGAGAAGAAGATCCGCTACGTGTTCAACGCGGACAGCAACTTCGGCATGCACCGGCGCGACATGGAGATCGCGGAATACCTGGTGCAGACCAAGCAGCGCACCGGCTTCCCGCACAAGTTCCGCACCTGCTACGGCAAGAACACCGACGAGAAGATCTTCGCGATCGGCAAGCTGTTCCACGAGCACGAGCTCGAGAAGGGCATCACGATCAGCTACCAGAGCGTCGACGAGCAGGTGCAGAAGAACATCAAGCGCGACAACATCCGGCTCGACCGGGCGCGCGAGTTGCAGCGCCGCTTCAACGACCTCGGCGTGCCCGTGTACACCGAGCTGATCCTGGGGTTGCCCGGTGAGACGCTGCGCACGTGGATCGACGGCGTCGACCGCATCCTGTCCTCGGGGCTCAAGAACCAGCTGTTCATGTACATCTGCCAGGTGTTCCCCAACACCGACCTGGCCGCGCCGGACTACCGCGAGCGGTTCGGGCTGCAGACCAAGACGATCACGCTCACCGAGATCCACGGCCGGCTGCGCACCGACGACTGGGTCGCCGAGGAAGAAGAGATCGTCGTCGCGACGGCGGCCATGCCCGAAGACGACTGGCGCCGCGCCCTGGTGTTCTCGTGGGTCACGATGACGATGCACAGCCTCAAGCTGGGCTTCTTCGTGATCGCCTGGCTCGTGGACCGCTTCGGCATCCGCCACAGCGAGTTCCTCGAGTTCCTCGCGTCGGGCGACTTCGACGAGGCGGACTTCCCGCGGATCTCCGCCGAGATCCGGACGTTCGAGCGCAAGGTCGAGGCGCTGCGGCAGGGCCGCGGGCGCGGCGTGGTGATGGCCGACCACGGCGGCATCTACTGGGACGAGGAGGAAGCAAGTTTCCTGCGGTTGTCGCGCAACTTCGAAGCGTTCTACGAGGAGCTGCGCGACCTCACCGTCGAATTCCTCGACCGCCGCAAGGTCGAGTTCGACACGCGCGAGCTCGACGAGGTCGTGCGCTACCAGAGCCTGGCGATCCCGCGCCCGAGCGGGCGCACCGAGACGACCGCGACCTTCGAGTGCGCGCTGCACGACTACTTCACGGCGCTGTTCTCCACCGAGCCGCAGCCGCTGCGTGTCGCGCCGCAGCGGGTGCTCGTGCAGCAGCCCGAGTTCGCCGGCGATCTGCCCCGGTTCGCGCGCGAGACGATCCTGTGGGGGCGCAAGAGCGGCACGATGCTGACCAGGATGGCCGCCGTGGCCGAGGCCCCGGCTCTGGCGCCTGCCGAGGTCGTCGGGACCCGCTGACCCTGCCCTCGACGCGGCGGCTGGGCTGAGTAATGTCGGGCCCATGCATCTGCTGATCGCCATCGCGGCGCTGGCCGCGCTCGCCACCGCACAGCTGCCCAAGAACGTCTCGGGCGGGCCGCTGCAACCCGACCAGGCCTGCTACGACGTCCGCCACTACACGCTGCGGCTCGACGTCGTGCCCGAGACGAAGTCGATCTCCGGTTCGCTGGTGATGCGCGCCACGGCGCTGGGCAAGGGGCCGCGGTTGGCGCTCGATCTCGACCCGGCGTTCGAGGTCGCGGCGGTCGAACTGAACGGAGCGCGCGTCGAGTTCGTGCACGCGAACGGGCGCATCACCTTCGCGCCGCCGACGTGGCCCGAGACCGGCAAGGACTTCGAGGTGACGGTGCGCTACGGCGGCGCGCCGCACGTCGCCGTCAACCCGCCGTGGAACGGCGGCTTCACGTGGGCGCAGACCAAGGACGGCAAACCGTGGATCGCGACGAGCTGCCAGGGCGAGGGCGGCGATCTGTGGTGGCCGTGCAAGGACCACCCGTCCGACAAGCCCGACGGCGTCGACCTGTTCATCACCGTGCCCGAGGGTTTGACCGTCGCCAGCAACGGCACGATGCGGGGGGAGCCGCGCGTCGAAGGCGGCCGCGCGACGTTCCACTGGTGCGAGGCGCAGCCGATCAGCAACTACTGCGTCGCGCTCAACATCGCCCCGTACGTGCTGCTGAAGGACACCTTCGAGTGCGTCGACGGCACGCGCATGCCGATCGAGTTCTTCGTGCTGCCCGAGAGCGCCGAGAAGGCGCGGCGCTGCATGCCGCAGTTCCTCGACCACCTGCGCGTGTTCGAGCACCTGCTCGGGCCGTACCCGTTCCGCAGCGAGAAGTACGGCATCGCCGAGACGCCGTTCCTGGGCATGGAACACCAGACGATCATCGCCTACGGCAACGGCTTCCGCGACGAGCAGTACGACTGGCTGCACAACCACGAACTCGCGCACGAGTGGTGGGGCAACCTGGTGACCTGTCGCGACTGGAAGGACATGTGGATCCACGAAGGGTTCGGGACCTACATGCAACCGCTCTACAAGGAGATCCGTTTCGGGCGGCAGGCCTACCAGCGCGAGATGGTGCGGCAGCGCACCATCGACCGCGCCGCGATCGCGCCGCGCGAGGTCAAGACGAGCCAGCAGATCTACTTCGGCCCGGGCGGCAGCAACGACATCTACAACAAGGGCTCGTGGGTGCTGCACACGCTGCGCTACGAGCTCGGCGACGAGAAGTTCTTCACGCTGCTGCGCCGCTTCTGCTACCCGACGCCGGCGCTGGAGAAGGCCACCGACGGCTCGCAGTGCCGCCTCGTCGACACCGACGACTTCGTCGCGATGTGCAGCGAGGTCGCCGGCGAGGACATGGCGTGGTTCTTCGAGGTCTACGTGCGCCAGCCGCATCTGCCGACGCTGAGCGCGTCGCTCGACGACGGGCTGCTGAAGATCCGCTGGACCACGCCGGGCGACCTGCCGTTCCACCTCGACGTGCCCGTGATCCTCGGCGGCAAGGAGGTGCGCGTGCCGATGACCGGCGGCCACGGCGAGCTGCGGGTCGGGGATCGTGAGTATCGCGTCGATCCCGACCGGCGCGTGCTGGCCAAGCGCGGCGAAGGGCTCAAGTAGCCCCGATCGCCGGCCCGCTCAGAGCTGGCGGATGCGCAGGTTGCGGAAGGCGACCGGGTCGCCGTGGTCCTGCAGGGCGATGCGCCCGCGACCGGACTTGCCGAACGGCCAGCTCTTGAACTTGCTGTTGGCGACCATCTTGTCCCACTCGGGGCCGCTGCACGGGGCGTCGACCACCTTGTTGCCGTTGAGCCAGTGCTGCACCCTACCGTTCTGCACGACGATGCGGCCGTCGTTCCAGGCGCCCGCGCGGCGCACGGTCTTCTCGACCGGCGGCACCAGATCGTAGAGCGCGCCGACCGAGTGCTGCGGCGCCGGTCCGGCGCCGAAGTCGTCGATGACCTGATACTCGGGGCCGGTCATGTAGGTCTCGGCGGCGGTCTCGAGCACGTGCCAGATCACGCCGGAGTTGGCCTTGGGCGCGACGCGGAACGAGAACCGGAAGTCGAAGTCCGAGTACTCCTGCCGCGTCACGAGATCGCCGCCGCCCGACTCGTTGACCAGCGCGGCGTCCCGCACCAGCCAACCCTTGGCCGGCGGCCCCTCGCCGCGGAACGCACGCCAGTTGTCGAGGGTGCGGCCGTCGAACAACAACTGAAAGCCGAGGGTTCGTTCCTCTTCGGTGAGGTAGTTGAGGGGCTCGGGCGCGAGCGTCACGACGCCGCTGGCCGCCCACTCCGCGCCGCGCGCGACCAGGCGGCGCAGCTGCGGACTGTACCAGGTGGCGCGGCTCTGCGGCACGCCGCGCCAGACGTGACCGAGGGTCGTGTGGAACATGCGGCCCTTGCCGCACTGCGACACCAGCACCATCGGCTCGAAGCGCCCCGTGCCGCGCGTGACCGGCGCGCTGTAGGCGCTCATCAGCACCTTGAAGTCGGCGTGGGCGCCGGGCACGAGGCGGTGGTAGAGCTCGTCGGGGTGCTGGCGGATGTCCGCCATGCCCTTGGTGATCGGGTGGTAGGGGTCGACGACGTTGACGTCGAAGGGGTGGTAGGCGCCGTGTCCCGAGCCGTCGCGCCACAGCAGACCGACCAGGTCTTCGTATTCCTGCCAGCCCGTGAACGAGTTGTTGGCGGCGTGCAGCACGACGACGCCGCAGCCGTCGCGAACCGCCTGCAGGAAGTCGCGCTCGGCCGCCTCGCCCCAGCGCGGCCCGTTGTAGTTGAGCACGATCACGTCGAGCTCGCCCTTCTTGAAGCGCTCGGGCGCACCGACCAGCGCCTGCGCCGGCTTGTCCGTGAGCGTCACCGCGAAGCGGCCGGTCTCGGCGAGCACGCGGCCGATCTCGGGATTGCTCCACTCCCAGTCGTGGTTGTTGGCGCCGCCGACGACGAGCGCGCGCAGCGGCATGGTGTCCTGCGGCGCGGTGTCCTGCGGCGCGCTCTCCTGCGCGCTCGGGACCTGGGCCAGCAGCGCCGATGCGAGCAACAACCTGGTGATGAGCATGGCGAGTGAAGGTATCGCTGCCCGGCTTCGCTGGCGATGGCCATCGCGATCGGATATTGCAGCGCCATGCGCGGGTGGTTGCTGGCGGTCTGTTGGTCGGTGGTCCTGGTTCCGAGCGTCGCGGTCTCGGCGCGTGCCCAGACGTCGCCGCGGCGGCTGCAGGCGATCGTCGCCGAGGCGGAGCGGCTCGGAGCCCGCACCGGTGTCGCCGTTGCCGACCGTCGCGGCACGCTGCTCTATCGCCATCGCTCGACCGAGGCCTTCGCGCCGGCCAGCAACCAGAAGATCGTCACGGCACTCGCGTTTCTGGACGTGGTCGGTTCGGACTTCGAGTTCGAAACGAGGTTCTTGCTGCGCGATGGGGTGCTCGTCGTGGAGGCCAGTGGCGATCCCAACTGGCGCACGGGCGGCCCCTACGATCCCGCGGCGGCGTTCGATCGCGTCGCAGCACAGCTGCGTGACGCCGGCATCCGCGCCGTCCGGGAGGTTCGCCTCGATGCCGGGCCGTTCACCGGGCCCGATCGCCCGCCCGAGTGGCCGGGCAATCAGCTGCACCTCGACTACTGTGCGCCGACCTCGCCGTTCCTGCTCGACGCCGGCATGTACCGGGTGCGCGTGACCGGTGCTGGGGCCGAACCGCTCGTCGAGGTGGTCGCGCCGGCCGCGGGCGTGCGCGTGCGCAACGAGCTCAAGCGGGCGACCGGCAAGAGCCGGCCGGTCTACGGCGCCATGGACCACGGCGACGACGTGCTCGTGCACGGTCGCTACGGGGCGCTGCGCGAGCCGTTCGAGTTCGAAGCCGTGATGCAGGACCCGGCGGCGTGGTACGAGCGGCTGCTGCGTTGGCGCCTGCAGGCGGGGGGCATCGCCATCGCCGACTCCAGCGCGCCGGGCCCCGACCGCCTGGTCGCCGTGGTGCGCAGCCCCCTGCGCCCGGCGCTCGAGCGTGTGCTCGAGGACTCGTCGAACGTCGACGCCGAACAATGCGTGCGGGTGCTCGGCGCGCGGCTGCGCGGCGACGGCAGCCTCGCCGGCGGAGTCGCGGCGCTGCGCGCGCGGCTCGAGGCGAAGCTCGGCGGTTGGCCCGTAGGCGCCGAGCTGCACGACGGCTCGGGGCTGACTGCCGCCAATCGGCTGACCCCGGGGCTGCTGGTGGCGACGATGCTCGCCTGCGGTGCCGGCGCGAGCGACAACGTGTTCCGCGACTGCCTGCCGGTGGCCGGCGTCAGCGGCACGCTCGAGGACCGTTTCACCGGCTCGCCGCTGCGCGGCCATGTGCGCGCCAAGACCGGCTGGATCCGCGGCGCCTCGTCGCTGAGCGGCATCGTCGAGAGCGCGGACGGCGAACTGCGCTACTTCTCGATCCTGATGAACTACGACCCGGCACGCAGCGGCTTCAACAAACAGTGCAAGCAGCTGCAGGAGCAGATGGTCGAGGCCATCGCCGCGCTCGAGCCGCAGCGATGAGTGCACCGCCGGAGCTGCCGCGTTGCCGCGACGTCGCGGTCGAGCTGGCGCACGCGGCCGGCGCCGAACTGTTGGCGCAGCGGCGCCGCGGCGGTCTGCGCGTGCACAGCAAGTCGCAGCGGCGCGAGTTGGTCACCGCCGCGGACCGCGCCGCCGAGGAGATCGTCGTCGGCGGCCTGCTGCAGCAGTTCCCCGAGCACGCGGTCCTCGCCGAGGAAGGGGTGCTGACGCCGGTGGGCCGGAGCAGCTCCACGGCAGAGTCGGTGTGGATCGTCGATCCGCTCGACGGCACCACCAACTTCGTGCACGGGCTGCCGTTCTTCGCGGTGGCGATCGGTCTCGTGCAGGCCGGTCGACCCGTCGTCGGCGTGGTGCATGCGCCTGCGCTCGGCGAGACGTTCGTGGCCACGGCCGGGGGCGGCGCCGAACGGCGTTTCGCCGACGGCCGCAGCGAACGGTTGCAGGTGACCGCGACCACCGAGCTCGCCGACGCGCTGCTGGCCACGGGCTTCTCGTACGTGCGCAACGAACCGGGACGCGACGACAACAGCGGCCGGCTCGCCAAGGTCCTGCCGCTGTGCCGCGACCTGCGCCGCCTGGGCTCCGCCGAGCTGGACCTGTGCCTGGTCGCGGCGGGCAGCTACGACGGCTACTGGGAGCTGTATCTGCAGCCCTACGACGTGGCCGCGGGGGCGCTGATCGTGCGCGAGGCCGGCGGGCGGGTCACCGATCTGCGCTGTGGCGACGACTGGTTGTTCGGCGGTCAGGTGCTGGCCAGCAATGGGGTCCTGCACGACGCGTTGCGCGCCGTCGTCGGCGACCACGACTGATCGTCGGCGCCTCAGACCGCGATCGCGCGCAGCACGTCGAGGGTGCTCACCAGGCCGAGCACGCGGCTGCGCTCGGTGACCAGCACGCGGTGGATGCGCTGGTCGACCATGATGCGGGCGAGCTCCCGCAGGCCGGTGTCGGGTCCGACCGTGGTCACTTCGCTGGTCATCAAGTCGCCGGCGCAGGCCTCGAGCGTGGTCTCCCGGTCGAAGGCGACGATCTCGGTCTCGTCCACGTCGTCGCCGAACGCCGGGTAGTCGCTGTCGGCGGGCAGGTCCTGTTCTTCGGCGTAGCGACGCACGAGGTCGGCCATCGAGACGACGCCGACCAGGCGGTCGTCGTGGTCGAGCACCGGCACGCCGCTGATCTTGGCGTCGGCGAGCACGCGCTCGATCTGGTGGGCCGGGTCGCTGACGAGCACGGTGATCAGGTCGCGCTGCATGATGTCAGCAGCGGTCAGCGCGGCGAAGTCTTGGGGGAGAGCGCGTTGGCGCGCGGTGGTCGGAGCAGTCATCGGAGCACCTCCTCTTCCGTTGCCAATCGCTGCCCGTGCACCGACTTTCGCCGCGCGGTCCGACGAGTCCTATGCGTCGCCCGACTGCGCAGGCGGCGAGCGCCCGCTACGACCAACGACGCAGCTCGGGCCGCGCGCTGCGCAGGGCTCAGACCGGTTCGCGGCGGCGTTCGTGCTCGCCGTCGGCGGTCTCGACGAGGCGCACGAACTGCGCGCCGCGGGTCAGCGGGCTGCGGCGCAGCACCGGGCGCAGCACGTCGATCAGCGCCTGCACGTCGGGGCCGCAGAAGAACATCGTGCACTCGCCGCCGCCGAGCTCTTCGCCGTCGAACTCGCCGACGCCGCTGTCGAGCACGAGCTCGCCGAGTTCGTCGCCGAGCTGGTCGATCTCGGCCTGCTCGGTGGGGGTGCCGGTCTGGCGGTTGCTGAGCTTGAGCACGACCAGCAGGTCGAGCTCCTCGGGCTCGTCGAGGAGGTCTTCTTCGACGTCGTCCTCGGGGTCGGCGGGCAGGTCGGGGGTCACCATGACGCGCACCGTAGCCGGCGCCCCGCCGGGCCCGCCAGTGTGCTCCGGGGGGCCGGGTCAGGTGGCGCCGACGCCATCGGCACAAGAGTGCGCACATCGGCCCGGGGGCCGCTGGCCAAGGCCTGCCCCGTTGCTATGCTGCTTGGTCTTCTACTTGGCTGTGAACTCTCGGCAGACCCGGAAACGACCTGCGGCGAAGCCCGCGACGGCCACCGTTACGGCCCAACAGGTTGTTGTTAAAGGGGCCCGGGAACACAACTTGAAGGGGGTCGACCTCGCGTTCCCGCGCGACAGCCTGACCACCTTCACGGGTGTGTCGGGCTCGGGCAAGTCGAGCCTCGCCTACCACACGATCTACCAGGAGGGGCAGCGCCGGTTCCTCGAGAGCCTGAGCTCCTACGCCCGTCAGTTCCTGGGGCGCCTCGAGAAGCCCAAGGTCGACCTGGTCGAGGGTCTGTCGCCGACGGTGTCGATCGACCAGAAGTCGACCAGCCACTCGGCGCGCTCGACGGTGGGCACGCTGACCGAGGTCAGCGACTTCCTGCGCCTGCTGTGGTCGCGTCTGGGCGAGCCCAAGTGCCCCGAGTGCGACGCCGCGATCGAGTCGTGGGCGCCGGACCGGATCGTCGACGCGATCGTCGAGCAGCACGGCGGCGCGGCGGTGATGGTGCTCGCGCCGGTGGTGCAGGAGCGCAAGGGTGAATACCGCAGGGAGCTCGCGGAGTGGGCCCAGAAGGGCTTCGTGCGGGCGCGCATCGACGGCGAGGTGCGGCGGCTCGACGAGGAGATCGTGTTGCAGCGCTACGCCTACCACACGATCGAGCTGGTGATCGATCGGTTGACGATCACCCCCGAGGTGCGCTCCCGCCTGGCCGAAGCGGTCGAGCAGGCGGTGCAGCTCGGCGGGGGGCGCTGCGCGCTGACCTTCGGCGAGTCGGGCCACCAGGTGTTCTCGACGCTGCGCAGCTGCCCGAACGGCCACGGCGCCCTGCCCGAGCTCGAGCCGCGCCTGTTCTCGTTCAACAGCCCGATCGGCGCGTGTCCGACTTGCGACGGCATCGGCCAGACCTTCGGCTTCGACCCCGACCGGCTGATCGCCGACGAGGACAAGAGCCTGCGCGAAGGCGCGCTGCACGCGTTCACGGCAGAGGGCAAGCTGGTCTACGGCCGGTTGACGCTCGAGCACCTCGCCGAGGTCGGGCGCAGCTTCGGCTTCGACCTCGACACGCCGTGGAAGAAGCTCTCGGCCAAGGCCAGGAAGGTCATCCTGCACGGCTCGGGTGCGCAGAAGTTCGACTTCCGCTGGCAGCGGCGCGGCGCGAGCTTCACCACCAAGGGCAGCGACCGCATCGCCTTCCCCGGCGTGCTCACGCACCTGCAGAGCGTCTACCGGCCGTCGCGCGCGCGGCACCTCGACCGCTTCCGCGCCGCGGTGGCGTGCAGCGACTGCGAGGGCACGCGGCTGTGCGCCGCGGCGCGCGCGGTGACGTTCCTGGGCAAGAGCCTGCCCGAGGTGATGGCGCTGTCGGTCGACGATGCCCTTGCCTGGGTGCACGGCGTCGAACTCGACGGCAACCGCGCGCGCATCGCCGTCGAGATCAAGAAGGAGATCGCGCGGCGGCTGCAGTTCCTGGCCGACGTCGGCCTGGGCTACCTGACGCTGGCGCGGCGCGCGCCGACGCTCTCGGGCGGCGAGTCGCAGCGCATCCGGCTCGCGGCGCAGGTCGGCGCCGGCCTGCGCGGCATCCTCTACGTGCTCGACGAACCCAGCATCGGTCTGCACGCGCGCGACCAGGAGCGGCTGCTGCGCACGCTCGAGGCGCTGCGCGACCGCGGCAACACCGTGGTCGTGGTCGAGCACGACGAAGAGACGATGCGACGCAGCGACTTCCTCGTCGACGTCGGGCCCGGCGCCGGCCAGCACGGCGGCGAGATCGTCGCCGCCGGCACGCCCGACGAGGTCTGTGCCAACCCGGCGTCGCGCACGGGTGAGTATCTGCGCGGGCTGCGCGCGGTGCCGATGCCGAAGACGCGCCGCCCCGGTTCGGGCGAACTCCTGCGCATCCGCGGCGCCCGGCAACACAACCTCGACGGCCTCGACGTCGATGTGCCGCTCGGATGCCTGGTCGCGGTGACCGGCGTGTCCGGCTCGGGCAAGTCGACGCTGGTGCACCGCGTGCTGGTGCCGGCGCTGCAGCGCGAACTGATGGGCAGCAACGCCTCGCTGCCGCCGTGCAAGAAGATCGAGGGCATCGCGCACCTGGACAAGATCGTCGAGATCGACCAGGCGCCGATCGGCCGCACCCCGCGCAGCAACCCGGCGACCTACACCGACGTCTGGAACCACGTGCGCGACCTGTTCGCGATGTTGCCGGAGTCGCGGCTGCGCCAGTACGAGAAGGGTCGGTTCTCCTTCAACGTGCCGGGCGGCCGCTGCGAGGCGTGCTCGGGCGCGGGCGTGACGATGCTCGAGATGAACTTCCTCGCGCCCGTCGAGGTGGTCTGCGAGGAGTGCGGCGGCGCGCGCTTCCACGCCGAGACGCTGGCGGTGCGCTACCGCGGCAAGAGCGTGCAGGACCTGCTCGAGATGACCGTCGACGAGGCGGCCGAGTTCTTCGCCGAGCACCCCAAGATCGTGCGCGGTCTCGCGGCGATGCGGGACGTCGGGCTCGGCTACCTGCGGCTCGGGCAACCGTCGACGACGCTGTCGGGCGGCGAGGCGCAGCGCGTCAAGCTGGCCACCGAGCTGCAGCGGCCGGCGACGGGCCGGACGTTCTACGTGCTCGACGAACCGACCACGGGCCTGCACTTCGACGACGTCGAGAAGCTGCTCACGTCGCTGCAGCGGCTGGTGGACGCCGGCAACACCGTGCTGGTGATCGAGCACAACCTCGACGTGGTGCGCGCCTGCGACTGGTTGCTCGACCTGGGGCCCGAGGGCGGAGCCGGCGGCGGCAGGCTGGTCGCGGCCGGCACGCCGGAGCAGGTGGCCGAGGTGCGCGAGTCGCACACCGGCGCGGCGCTGGCGGCGATCGGGATCGGCGCACCGAAGGGCCGGAAGTCGCGCAAGACCGCCGCTGCCCAGGTGCGCACCCGGCTCGCTGACAAGATCTCGTCGCCGACGGACATCACGGTGCGCGGCGCGCGCACGCACAACCTCGCCGGAGTCGACTGCGACGTGCCGCTGGGCAAGTTCACCGTGGTCACCGGACCGTCGGGCTCGGGCAAGTCGAGCCTGGCGTTCGACACGATCTTCCAGGAGGGGCAGCGCCGCTTCCTCGAGAGCATGTCGACCTACGCGCGGCGCTTCCTCGGCCGCATGGACCGCGCCCCGGTGGACCGCCTCGACGGACTGGGGCCCTCGATCGCGATCGACCAGAAGCGCACCTCGCGCAGTCCGCGCTCGACCGTGGCGACGACGACCGAGATCCACGACTACCTGCGCCTGCTGTTCGCGCGCGCCGGCAAGCCGCACTGCCCGACCGTCGGCTGCGCCAACCACGGCCAGGAACTGGTCGCGTGGTCGCCGAGCCGCGCGGCGCGCACCCTGGTCGAGAACTGGTCGGGCGCCCGGGCGCTGATCCTGGCGCCGATCGAGGTGCCGGCCGATGTGCGCGCGGGCAAGGACGGCGGCGCGGCCTGGCTGCAGACACTGCGCGGCGAGTGGCAGAAGCAGGGTTTCGTGCGCGCCCTCGCCGACGGCGAGGAGTGGCGCCTCGAGACGGCGCGCAAGGGGCCGGCGCCGCGGCAGCTGTTCTTGATCACCGACCGCACCCGGCTCGACGACCGCGCGCGCCTCGCCGACGCCATCGAGCAGGCCCAGGCCGCGGCGGCGATGCACGGCGGCGCCAGCGCCGCCGTGGTGCAGCTGGCCGACGGCAAGGCCGCCGGCGAACGGCACTGGTTCCGCGCCGACGGCGGTTGCCACGGTTGCGACTACCAGCCGGTGCGCGATCCGCACCCGCGCTGGTTCTCGTTCAACCACCACAGCGGCGCGTGCGCGCGCTGCCTGGGGCTCGGCGCCGTGGTCGTGTGTCCCGAGGACCTGCTCGTCAATCACCCCGACAAGCCGGCGTTCGGCGGCGCGATCAAGCACCAGGGCGCGGCGTTCACCTTCCTGACCGCGCGCGAGGGCTACTACGCCGAGGTCGCCAAGCAGCTCGCCGGGCGCCACGGCTTCGACCTGCAGGCGCCGTGGCGAAAGTTGCCGGCCAAGGCGCGCGAACTGCTGCTGCGCGGCAGCGGCGAAGAGCGCTTCGAGGTCGTGTTCAAGAAGGTCGAGGCCGGCAGGCGCCGCGAGTGGCGCATGTCGGTGGCCTGGAAGGGGCTCGCGCGCCAGGTGGAAGAGTGGTTCCACGGCAAGGACGGTGGCGAGCACTCGGGCGACGAGCGTTTCGGCGCGGTGATGCGCAGCGCGCCGTGCCCCGACTGCGATGGCGAGCGCCTGCAGCCGGGGCCGCGGCACGTGCGGGTCGGCGGCGTGCGGCTGCCCGAGATCCTGCAGCAGACCGTCGATCTGGCCCTCGCGACCCTCGACGGCCTGCGGCTCGACGCGACCCAGTCGCGCATCGCCGTGGACGTGCTGCAGGAGCTGCGGCACCGCCTGACGTTCCTGCGCGACACGGGCCTGGGTTACCTGACCCTGGACCGTTCGGCCGCGACGCTGTCGGGCGGCGAGGCGCAGCGCATCCGGCTCGCGACGCAGCTCGGCAACAAGCTCGTCGGCGTGCTCTACGTGCTCGACGAGCCGACCGTCGGCCTGCACCCGCGCGACACCGAGCGGCTGCTGCGCACGCTGCTCGAGCTGCGCGACCTGGGCAACACGGTGCTCGCGGTCGAGCACGACGAGGTGATGATCCGCGCCGCGGACCACGTGCTCGACATGGGGCCCGGCGCCGGGCGGCGCGGCGGCAAGCTGGTGGCCAGCGGGCCGCCGGCCACGATCGCGGCCGCCGACGGCCTCACCGGGCAGTGGCTGCGCGGCGAACTGGTGATGCCGCGACCGGTCGAGCGGCGCGAGGCGACCGGCGTCGTGCAGCTGCGCGACGTGAACAAGCACAGCCTCCAGGGGCTGGATCTCGACGTGCCCCTGGGCTGCTTCGTCGCCGTGACCGGCGTCTCCGGCTCGGGCAAGTCCTCGCTGGTGCTCGACGCGTTGGTGCCGGCGCTGCAGGACGCGAGCGCGCCGCTCGCCTGGCACGACGGGGAGGCGCGGCGCTTCCAGCTGGTCGTGGTCGACCAGAACCCGATCGGCAGCTCGCCGTCCAGCAACCCGGCGACCTACACGGGGCTGTTCACGCACGTGCGGGCGCTGTTCTCGCAGACGCCGCTCGCGAAGCAGAAGGGTTTTGGGCCGGGGCGCTTCTCGTTCCACGTCGCCGAAGGCCGGTGCGCGCAGTGCGAGGGCAAGGGGCAGATCCAGGTCGAGATGCACTTCCTCGCCGACGTCTGGGTCACCTGCGAGATCTGCAAGGGGCGGCGCTACAACCGCGAGACGCTCGAGGTCACCTACCGCGGCAAGAACATCGCCGACGTGCTGGCGATGGAGGTCGACGAAGCCCTGGCCTTCTTCGGCAACCACAAACACATCCAGCGGCCGCTGCAACTGCTGCATGACGTCGGCCTGGGCTACCTGCAGCTCGGCCAGCCCGCGAACACGTTCTCGGGCGGCGAGGCGCAGCGCATCAAGCTGTGCGCCGAACTGGCGAGCAACCACCGCATGCACACGATCTACGTGCTCGACGAGCCGACCACGGGCCTGCACGCCGACGACGTCAGCAAGCTCGTCGCGGTGCTCAACCGGCTGCTCGACCGCGGCGACTCCGTGATCGTCGTCGAGCACCACCTCGACGTGATCGCGGCCGCGGATCAGGTCATCGAGATGGGGCCGGAGGCCGGCGCCGACGGCGGCAAGGTCGTTGCCATGGGCACGCCGGAGGTCGTCGCGGCCACGCCCGGCTGCCACACCGGCCGCTTCCTGCGCGACCGACTGATGCCGGCCGCCATCGCGAACCGAAGAACGAAGGTCGGACCGCGCGCCACGGGGCGTCGCAAGGCCCCGGCCCGCCGCCGCGCCGAGGGGGACGCATGACCGAACCGCCGCTGATCGTCCAGACGGACCGCACCGTGCTGCTGGAGACGCAACACCCGTCGTACGAGGTGGCGCGCGACCGCCTGGCGCGGTTCGCGGAGCTCGAGAAGTCGCCCGAGTACGTGCACTTCTACCGGATCACGCCGGTCAGCATCTGGAACGCCGCCGCACTCGGTGAGTCCAGCGACGAGGTGGTGGGGTGGCTCGAGGCCAACGCGCGCTTCCCGATCGCCCCCGCGGTCACCAGCCAGGTCCGCGAGTGGTTCCGCCGCTACGGGCTGCTGCGCCTGCGCCCCGGCAAGAAGGGGCGGCTGCGGCTCGAGTGCGGCGACGACGCGCTGTTGGCCGAGCTCGGCGAGCGCGCGACGCTCGCGGCGCTGCTGCAGTTCGACGACGAGGGCGCGTGCACGATCGCCGAGGGAGACCGCGGCGAGGTCAAGCAGGCGCTGGTCAAGCTCGGCTACCCGGTCGACGATCGCGCCGGCTACCGCAGCGGCAACAACCTGGAGCTGCGATTGCGCGAGCGCACGCTCGGTGAGGCGGCGTTCGGCCTGCGCGAGTACCAGCGCCGGGCCGCCGAGGCGTTCCACGCCGGCGGCAGCGACCGCGGCGGTTGCGGCGTGGTCGTGCTGCCGTGCGGCGCCGGCAAGACCGTGGTCGGGATCGCGGCGATGCAGCTGCTGCAGACCAATACGCTGGTGCTCGCGCCGAACACCGTCGCGGTGCGGCAGTGGTGCCGCGAGATCCTCGACAAGACGACGCTGACCGCCGACCAGGTCGGCGAGTACTCCGGTGAGAAGAAGGAGATCCGTCCCGTGACCGTGGCCACCTACCAGGTGCTGACCCACCGCAAGGGCAAGCTCGACGGCTTCACCCACCTCGACCTGTTCGATCGCGGCGACTTCGGCCTGGTCGTCTACGACGAGGTGCACCTCCTGCCCGCGCCCGTGTTCCGCGCCACCGCCGGCATCCAGGCGCGCCGTCGCCTGGGGTTGACCGCGACGCTGGTGCGCGAGGACGGCCGCGCCGACGAGGTGTTCTCGCTGATCGGCCCCAAGCGCTTCGAGGTGCCGTGGAAGCACCTGGAGGCGCAGGGGTTCCTGGCCGAGGCGCAGTGCCACGAGGTGCGGGTGCCGCTCGGCGAGGCGCGCAGCGACCGCTACGCCGCGGCCAGCGCCCGCACGCAGATCCGCATCGCCGCCGACAACGAACGCAAGGAGGACGTGGTCGGCGCGCTGCTGCGGCTGCACGGCAACGACCGCGTGCTGGTGATCGGCCAGTACCTCGAGCAACTGCAGCACCTGGCGACGGTGTTCCGCCTGCCGCTGGTCACCGGGCAGACGCCCAACCAGGAACGCGAACGCCTCTATGCGGCGTTCCGACGCGGCGAGCTGCCCCGCCTGATCGTCAGCAAGGTCGGCAACTTCGCGATCGACCTGCCCGACGCGAACGTCGCGATCCAGGTGTCGGGCACCTTCGGTAGCCGCCAGGAAGAGGCGCAGCGGCTCGGCCGCGTGCTGCGTCCGAAGAGTGACGGCAGCGTCGCCCGGTTCTACACCCTGGTGTCCGCCGACACGCGCGAACAGGAGTTCGCGCGCAAGCGCCAGCTGTTCCTCACCGAGCAGGGCTACGCCTACGCGATCGTCGCCGCGGAAGACCTGCTCGCCGCGGCCCGCTCGCAGGAGGAGCGCGCATGACGCAGCTGACCCTCCGCGCGCTGCTGCAGGGCTGCGGCGACGACGTGCTGCGCGAGGCCGTGCATCGCTGGTGCGGCCCCGTCGACGGCAAGGTCGGACGCAAGGATCTCGCCGCGACGGCCGCGGCGATGGAGGACGAGCGGCGCGTGCTCGAACGCATCGGCACCCTGCCGCGCAAGCTGCAGGACCTGCTGGAGGTGTTCTTCGGCGAACAGGGGTCGGTGCGCGCGGTGCACGAGCTGTTCGCCGAGCACGGCCGCAACTTCAAGAGCCGCTTCGACCTCGAGGCGGCGCTCGCGGCGCTGCAGCGCGAGGGTTTCCTGTGGCCGACCAAGGACAAGCGCTGGGCCTCGTTCGAGAGCCCGTGCTGGGCGGCGCCCGGCGAGCTCGTCGCGTGTGTGCTCGAGTGCCGCAAGCGGCGGCAGCGCCTGCTGCAGGACTCGCTGACGCTGCAGGGGCACCTCGATGCCCGCTTCTTCCGGGAGCGCGTCGAGAACCTCGCCGGCAAGGGCAGCGCCAAGAACGGCGCCGGCAAGAACGGCGGCAGCAAGGCGGACGCGGCGCAGAAGGCCGCCGACCACGCCCGCAAGATCTACAAGCTCTACACCATGGAAGGCGCGATGGATCAGCGCCTGCAGAAGCTGCCCGAGAAGGTGCGGGTGGTCGTCGACGCGGTGCTGCACCGGCACGGCGGGCTCGCGTCGTGGGACGACCTCGAGCAGGACGTCGGCAGCGACGACGACAT
Organism: Planctomycetota bacterium; assembly: GCA_020638655.1. Taxonomy (GTDB): domain Bacteria; phylum Planctomycetota; class UBA1135; order UBA1135; family UBA2386; genus JACKIC01. Next base: position 79,040 of record JACKIC010000008.1, on the reverse strand, counting down.
CGACTACGCGTTCCTCGGCAAGAGCATCGAGGAGGCCATGCTCGGCACGGCCTGCTCGCTGGATCTGGCGCCGCTGGGCATCCAGCCGGCCGAACGCGCGGTGGTGATCTTCCACGAGGTGGCGCTGCACTCGATCCGCCGGCGCGGCATCGAGTGCCGGCCGCAGGTCGGCGAGGAGCTGGTCTGCGGCGGCGATTTCGCCAGCAACGTCAGCCGGTTCCTGCGCGAGTTGCAGCAGAACAAGGTCCTGTTCACCGCCGACGGCGACCTCTTCAAGGCCTCGCAGAAGCGCATCGCCGGCATGTTGCTGCCGGTGCCGGGAGGGTTCCTGGCGCCGGAGCAGCTGCTCGAGGTGCTCTACCGGTTCTGTCTGCAGCGGCGGCTCATCGACCGCCGCGGCGAACGCTCGCTGCGGCCGACACCCGCGGGGCTCGAGTTCGAGCGGGCCAGCCTCGCCGATCAGGTGAAGATGCTGCTCGGGCACTTCGTCGAGGACCGGTCGTTGCCCGGCGAGGCCTACCACCAGACGCGCATGCGGCGCGTGCTGCTGCGGCTGCTGCGCCGCGCCGAGCCGATGCTCTGGCAGGACGTCTCGGTGCTGCCGTTCCTGTCGCGCAACGCCTATCTGGCGCAGCTCGAGGCACAGCCCACCGAGGAGTTCTTCGCGGCGCGCTTCCAGGGCGGCGGCTACACGCCGACCGAGTCCCTGCAGCAGATGTGCTGGAACCTGCTGATCTGGATCAAGAAGCGCCTGTTCCCGCTGGGCCTCGTCGACATCGGTCTGCACGGCGGGCGCGTCACCGCGCTGCGCCTGTCGCGGCTCGGCGCCGAACTCCTCGACGCCGACCCGGCCGGCAAGGTCGGCGGCACCCGCAGCAGCGTGATCGTGCAGCCGGACTTCGAGGTCCTGGTGTTCCCCGGCGACGACGTCCACGATGTCGTGCATCAGATCGATCGCTTCGCGCATCGGACCAAGAGCGACCACGTGCACCAGTTCCGGATCGACGAGGACAGCGTGCGCGCCGGCGTCGCCGACGGCCTGTCGGCGGCGCAGATCGTGCAGGAGCTCACCGACCGGGCGCGCGTGCCGATCCCGCAGAACGTGCTCTACAGCCTCGAGGAGTGGGCGAACAAGTCTCCCTCGTGACCGCGTTGGCATGGCCGTCTCGCGCGCGGCGCAGATCGGGGCGAACTCCGGCCCCGCCGAGCGACGAAAACAACGGCTGCGCGTGGCAAGCTCTGCAGCGTCCCTGACACCCCGTTCGAAATGACCAGCGAGATCCTGATCCTCGGCGCCGGACCTGCCGGCCTCGCCTGCGCGATGGAGCTGTCCCGCAAGGGGCGGAAGAGCTTCCTCGTCGAGAGGGACGCGCAGATCGGCGGGCTGGCCAAGACGCTCACGATCCGCGAAGGCGAAGACGTCTTCCTGACGGACATCGGCCCGCACCGGTTCTTCTCCAAGAACCAGTACCTCTACGACTTCATCGAGGACCTGCTGCAGGAGGAGTGGCGCAAGGTGCCGCGTCTCACCCGCCAGTTCATCGACGGCAAGTTCTTCGACTACCCGGTCAAGGCGCTGCAGGTGTTCAAGAACATCGGCCCGGTGAAGAGCGTGCGGATCCTGCTCGACTACGCGATGGCGCGGCTGCGCTTCGGCCTGCTGAAGAAGCCGATGGTCACCTTCGAGGACTACGTCGTCGCGAACTTCGGCCGCACCTTGGCCGAGTTCAGCATGATCAACTACACGGAGAAGATCTGGGGCATCCCCGCCAGCACGATCCATCCGGACTGGGCGCGACAGCGCATTCACGGCCTGAACCTGTGGAGCGTGGCCCTGAACATCCTGCGTCAGGCCGTTCCCTGGTCGCGCCGGGGCGCGGGCAAGCCCAAGTCGCTGGTCGACGAGTTCTACTACCCGCAGTTCGGCACCGGCCGCATCTACGAGGAGATCGGCAAGCACCTGCAGAAGGCCGGCTGCGAGCTGCATACGGACAGCGAGCCGATCGCCGTGCGGCACGACGGCAGCAGGATCACCGCCGTCGACGTGCGCTTCGCCGACGGCGCGACCAAGACCCTGCAGCCGCAGACCGTGGTGGAGTCGGTGCCGATCACGCGCTTCCTCGAGTTGCTCGATCCGCCGCCGCCGCCCGAGGTGAAGCAGGCTGCCGCCGGACTGAAGTGGCGCGCCCAGGTCTACCTGTTCCTGACGCTCGACAAGGAGTCGGTGACCAAGGACAACTGGATCTACTTCCCGAACAAGGACATCCCGTTCGGTCGCACCAGCGAGATGAAGAACTTCAGCGCGGACATGTGTCCGCCGGGCAAGACGTCGTTCTTCGTCGAGTTCTTCGCCTTCGAGAGCGACGCGATCTGGTCGATGGACAAGGACCAGGTGCTCGATCTGGTGATGCCCTACTTCGAGCAGTGGGGGTTCTTCACCCGCGCCGAGGTCCGCCAGGCGTATCTGTGGAAGCGGCCCTGTGTGTATCCGGTCTACGACATGGACTACGACAAGCGCCTGTCGACGGTGCGCGAGTACCTCGACCGCCTGTCGAACCTGATCTACCTGGGACGCCCCGGCCGCTTCCGATACACCAACCAGGACCACAGCCTCGAGATGGGCATCGTCGCGAGCCGCATGATCCTCGAAGGCCGCAAGTACGACCTCGACACGATCGGCAGCGAGAACGAGTACTTCGAGAAGGGTCCGATCTACGAGAAGCGCATCTGACCGTGGCCGCGCACGCACCGGAGCGGCTGCGTGTGTGCCTCGTCACCGACGGGCGCGGCGACCTCGCGCGCATCGAACGGGTCGTCGACGCGGTGCTGGCCGGCGGCTGCCGGTGCGTGCAGCTGCGGGAGTTCGGGTGGTCGGCCCGCCAGCTGGCCGAGGCCTGCGAACGGCTGCGGCCGCGCGTCGAGGCCTGCGACGGCTGGCTGCTGGTCAACGACCGCGTCGACGTCGCCGCCAGCGGCGCGGCGCACGGCGTGCAGCTGGGCCATCGCTCGCTCGCCCCAGCGGCCGCCAGGGCGCGGCTCGGCCGGGCGGCGGTGATCGGCTATTCCGCACACGACGCCGCGCAGCTCGCGACGGCGGCGGCTGCGGGCTGCGACTTCGCGCTGCTCTCGCCGGTGTGGCCGACCCAGAGCAAGCCAGGGGCCCTGGGCCTGGGGTGGTGGCGCGGCGGCAGGCCTGACCGCCCGCGCGTCGCTGCCCGTGGTCTGGCTCGGTGGGGTGAGCGCCGAGCGTTGCGCCGCGATCGGCGCGCTGCCCGCCGCGCAGCGGCCCGTGGGGGTCGCGGCCCTCAGCGCGCTGATGGCGGCAGCCGACCCGGCGCAGGTCGCGGCGGCGCTGCGCCGCGCCTGGTGAGATCAGCGCCTCAGAGCGCCGCGAGCCACTTGGTGATGACCTCGGTGTCCGAGGACTTCACGGTCGCGCCGTTGGGGCCCGCGCCGATCTTGGTCACGCTCTTGGCGGGCTCGCCGTTGGCGAGGAACTCGTCCCAGTCCTTGCTGCCGGCGGCGAACACCCAGATGCGGCCGTCGGCGATGCGCGTCACGAAGCCGGGGCGCGCCAGGGTGTAGGCCTCGATGGTCTCCGCGTCGGGCGCACGCACGGTGCGGCCGCCGGGGCCGGCGCCGATGCGCGTGACGCTCTTGACCAGGTCGCCGTGCTTCTTGAAGTTGGCGAGCTCGGGGTCCTCGTTGCAGAACACCAGCAGGCGGCCGTCCTGATCCATGACCGTGAAGCCGGGCCGGTCGTAGCTGGACGAGGACATCGTCTCGCCGTTCGGCGCGGCCGGGGTCGTGGTCTGGGTGGTCGTGCCGCAGGCGGCGAAGGCGAACAGGAGAGGCAGGAGGGAGAGGTGACGGTTCATGATGGTTCGAGTCGTGGTTGGGCGGACGGGTTCGCGCGCCGATCAGCCGAAGCGGCCGGAGACGTAGTCCTCGGTCTCGCCGGTCAGCGGCTTGGTGAAGATGGCTTCGGTCGGCCCGTACTCGATGAGTCGGCCGAGGTAGAGGAAGGCGGTGTAGTCGCTGCAGCGCGCCGCCTGGTGCATGTTGTGGGTGACGATCATCACCGAGTAGGTGCCCTTGAGCTCCCAGATCAGGTCCTCGATCTTGCCGGTGGCGATCGGGTCGAGCGCCGAGCACGGTTCGTCCATGAGCAGTACCTCGGGCTCGGCGGCGATGGCGCGGGCGATGCAGAGGCGCTGTTGCTGGCCGCCCGACATGGCGAGCGCCGAGCTGTGCAGGCGGTCCTTGACCTCGTCCCAGAGCGCGGCGCCGCGCAGACTCTTCTCGCAGACCTCGTCGAGCACGTTGCGGTCGCGGATGCCGTCGATGCGCAGCGGGTAGACGACGTTCTCGTAGACGCTCATCGGGAACGGGTTCGACTTCTGGAACACCATGCCCATGCGCTTGCGCAGCTCGATCACGTCGACGCGGGGGCCGTAGATCGAGTCGCCGTTGAGCTTCATGTCGCCGGCGATGCGCACGCCGTCGATCAGGTCGTTGAGGCGGTTGACCGAGCGCAGCAGCGTCGACTTGCCGCAGCCCGAGGGGCCGATCAGCGCCGTCACCTTGCCGCGCGGCACGACCAGGTTGATGTCGTGCAGGGCCTTGGCCTCGCCGTAGAACAGGCTGAAGTTCTCGACGCCGAGCACGGCCTCTTCGCCGGCGACTGCGTCGTGGATCCGGGACTCGACGCGCTCGCCGCGGGCGATCGCCTGCATGATCCCGGAGCGGGCCACTGCAGGTTCGGTGTCGAGCGCGCTCTGGCTGCCGAGCATCACGGGCTTGGGTTGCATCACGTTTGGGCGGGGAGAGGTCTGCGGAGCTGGTTCGGACACGGGCCACCTCCAGGCGAGGGGTCAGAATTGGGCGGCGACGAAGCGGCGGCGCAGGCGACTGCGCAACCAGATTGCGAACACGTTGAGCACGGTGATCACGGCGATCAGCAGCAGCGTGGTCGTGTAGACGGTGGGCTTGGCGGCCTCGCTGTTCTGGCTCTGGAAGCCGAGGTCGTAGATGTGGAAGCCGAGGTGCATGAAGCTGCGCGACGGGTGCAGGAAAGGCGCCGCACCGTCGAGCGGCAGCTCGTTGGCGGACTTGACGACACCGACCAGCATCAGCGGTGCGACCTCGCCAGCGCCGCGCGCCATGGCCAGGATCATGCCGGTCATGATGCCGGGCAGCGCGCGCGGCAGGACGATGCGCTGGATCGTCTGCCACTTGCTCGCGCCGCACGCGTAGCTGCCCTCGCGCATCGAGCTGGGCACCGCGGAAAGGGCTTCTTCGGTGGCGACGATCACCACCGGCAGCGTCAGGAGGGCCAGCGTCAACGAGGCCCAGATCAGCGCGCCCTTGCCGAAGGTCGGCGTCGGCAGCCGCTCGGGATAGAAGAGCGAGTCGATCGAGCCGCCGATGATGTAGCAGAAGAAGCCGAGCCCGAAGACGCCGAAGACGATGCTCGGCACGCCGGCGAGGTTGTTGACGGCGATGCGCACGGCGCTGATCACCAGGCCCGCCTTGGCGTATTCGCGCATGTAGAGCGCCGCGAGCACGCCGAACGGCACGACCAGGATCGACATGATCAGCGTCATCAGCACCGTGCCGAAGATCGCCGGCCAGACGCCACCTTCCTGGTTGGTGTTGCGCGGGCTGTCGAACAGGAACTCGCGCCAGCGATCGAGGTAGACGCCGACCCGACCGGCGAAGCCGAGCTGGTTGGGGGCGTAGATGCGCACGATCGCGTCGAGCGGCAGCTCCTTCTCGGCGCCGTCCGCCGTCTTCAACAGGACCGCGTAACGGGCGTTCTCACGCTGCAGCTCGCGAATCTCGTCGTCGAAACGGGCGCCCTGGTCGCTGGTGTCCGCGGCGACCTTCTCGAACTCGGCGACCGCGGCGCGGTGGCGCGGCGAGTCCTTGCCGTAGCGCAACTCGGCGGCGCGCGCGGCGAGTCGGGCGTCCTCCTCGCGCTCGGCGAGCCCGCCGATCTCGACCTTGCGGATCGCCTCGATGCGGTGGAAGCGCGTCAGGACCGGCTCGAGCTCGGTCTGCAGGCGTTGCATGACCGCCGACGGCTCGGTGGCGACGGCCTTGCCGTCGATGCGCAGCTCGGCCGGGAAGCCGTAGAAGCGCCCCCAGGTCTGACGCTCGATCAGCACCGCCCACTCCGGGTTGCTCTCCTCGGCGACGAGGTAGTCCGGCACCCAGTAGTAGTGGTGGTTGGTGAGGTCGAAGTTGCCGGTGCGGAACTGACGTCGCGATGACCAGCCGTCCACGAGGCGGGTTTCGGCCTGCGCGCGCACCTCTGGCGTCAGCTCGGCCAGCTGTTCGGTCGACGGCTGGAAGCTGTTCTGGCGCGAGACCTCGCCCATGCGGACGCTGCCGTCGGCGAGGCGCACCTGCACGACCGGGTGCGGCCAGAAGGTCCCGATGCCCTGCCAGAACACCAAGACCAGCAGGCCGATGACCATCAGCAGACACACGGCGAGCGAGCCGCCGCACAGCCACAGCATGGGTTCGCCGCGGGCGCGGTTGCTGTGGTGAGGATTGGACAGCCGGCGCAACGTCGGCTTGGGCGCGGTCTCGACCGGCCTGGCGGGCAGGGTGCTCACAGCTGGAAGGCCCTCTTGCGGAACCGTTGACGCACGACCTCGGCCAGGGTGTTGAGCGCGAAGGTCATCACGAACAGACACAGCGCAGCGAGGTAGAGGGTGCGGTAGTGGGTGCTGTCACGCACGGCCTCGGGCAGCTCGGTGGCGATGTTGGCCGAGAGCGTGCGGAAGCCGTTGAAGACGTTCATGTCGAGCAGCGCGGTGTTGCCCGCCGCCATCAGCACGATCATGGTCTCGCCGACCGCGCGGCCCAGACCGATCATGATCGCGCTGAACACCCCGCTCAGCGCCGTCGGCAGGATGATGCGCACGGCGGTCTGCCACTGGGTGGCGCCGGCCCCGAGCGAGGCCGCGCGCAGGTGCTCGGGCACGGCGGACAGGGCGTCCTCGGCGATCGTGTAGATGATGGGGATCACGGCGAAGCCCATCACGAACCCGACCACGAGCGAGTTGCGCTGATCGAAGGTCCCGACCAGGTTGCCGCGCAGGTCCCAGCCAAGGCCCGTGAGCGCGCTGCCGACGAGCACGGCGAAGACCAGGCTCACCGCCGCGCCGATGCCGAAGCGCGCGAGACCCGACTGCGGCAGGCGCCGCCCCAGGGCCGTGTGATCGAAGAAGGTGATGCCGAGCGCGGACAGCACGCCCGCCAGGGGCAGCAGCACGAAGAACCAGCCGCCGAAGGCCGAGGCGCCCTCGCCGCCGGTATCGGGGTCGCGGGTCGACACCGCCAGCCAGTGTTTGATGTCGCCGTCGAAGAACATGCTCTCGAACAGCGGGCCGATCAGCTGCCCGAGCCACAGCCCCAAGGGCACCGCGAGCAGCGTCGCGAACAGGCGCCAGCGGTCGGCGATCGGCCGCCAGTTGGCGGGGATGCGCTGCCAGAGCTGCGCGCCCAGCAGGAACACGAGCGGCACCGTCAGCGTCATCGTCAGCAGCGCCATCAGGTACTCCTCGACGATCGGCGCGAACACCAGGGCCGCGAGGAAGCCGAGCACCACGCTCGGCAGGCTGGCCATGAGCTCGATCAGCGGCTTGATGCGCGCCTTGCGGCGCGGGGGCAGGAACTCGCTGGTGTAGATCGCCGCGAGCAGGGCCAGCGGCACGCCGAACAGCAGGCAGTAGAACGTCGCTTTGAGGGTGCCGAAGACCAGCGGCCACAAGCCGAACTTGGGCTCGAAGTCGTCCGAGCCGCTGGTCGATTGCCACGCGTGCACGGGCTCCGCATAGCCTTCGTACCACACCGGCAGGAACGCCGTGGCGAGGGTCATCTCGGGGTGACCGGGATGCAGGTCCCAGCGATGCACGCCCGCGGCGCCCAGGCCCAGCAGGCCGTCTTCCTTCGGACACAGCCGCACCAGTTCGAGCGTCTCGCCCTTCGCCAGGGTAGTGGCAGCGACCAGGCGCGCGCTGGTGCCGTGGAAGACGCTGATGTGGCCGTCGCGATGGCCGCAGGCGAACAGGCGCGAGCGCTGTGAGGGGTCGATCGAGACGACCGGGCTCGCCGAGGTGTCGCGGAACTGCCTGGCGCGCACGAGGTGGGAGCCGTCGATCGTGTCGGCGCCGTCGGGCTTGATGCGGAACCAGGCGCTGACGGTGCCGCTGTCGTCACCGATGAGCAGCGTCGACTTGCCGATCAAGAACGACACCGCGGTGACCTGCCCGGAGTCCGGCACGGTGTCGAGGAGCTCCGCGACCTTGGGTGCTTCGAAGTCGCGCGCGTCGATGCGCACGAGGCGCCCGTCGTTCCAGAGCAGGTAGACGTTGTCGCCGGCGCCGGCCAGCAGCACGTGGTCGGGCAACGTCGCGCCGAGGTCGGGCACCAGCTCGCGCAGCTGCACGCTGGCGCCGGTGAGGGTCACCGTTTCCTCCAGCGTGAGCATGTTCGTGGTGACGCTGCGCTCCTTGAAGTGCAGCATGCCGTCGGCGGTCACCCCGACGAGGACCCGGCCGCTCGAGGTCTCGGCGACGTCGACGTGCAGCACCGGCTCGCTGCTCAGCTGCACGGGCTCCTTGCGGTCGATCTGCAGTTGCTGCCGGCGCAGCTGCCCCTGCGGCGTGCGCTGGTAGAGGGCCTGGCCGACGACGCGCGTTGCGCCCCGCGCGAGGTCGGTGAGCGCCGGGGGGGCGGCACTGGCGTCCAGCACATCGGCCGTGACCGCGATGCGGAGGGTGGCCACTGCGCCGTCGTTGCGGCCGATCTGGACGACGTCGTCGTGCGCGGCGACACAGCGCACCTCGGCGGGATCGTAGACGCGCTCCCGCGCGAAGACCTCGCCGTCAGCGGTAGCGAACAACACGACCTCGCCGTCGTCGTGCAGGGTCCATGCGACGTCGCGATAGGCGTCCTCGGCCGCGGCGCGCACGGGGCCCAGCGGCGCCTTGGCCGTGGTCGTCGCGGCATCGACCGAGCCGCCGCCCAGCAGGGGCAGCACGACCCAGAGCAGGAACAGGCAGACCGTGGCCACGGCCAGGATCGTGGCGATGCCACCGACGGTGATCGTCCATCGGGAGACGCGGTCGACGATCGCGACGGACCTGGCGGTCTTGCGGGTGCGGTTGAGGCCGGTGAAGCTCGACATGAGGACGGATGAGGCGCGGGCGCCGATCAGGAAGACACCCGCCGCGAGCGCAGGTGGGGCGGGGGGCCAACCGGCCCCCACGCGTCAGTCGCGGCGACGGGTCCGCGTGACCCGCCCCGCAGGTCGCCGGTCAGAGGCCGACCTTGGCGAGCTGCTGCTTGGCGAGGCGACCGGGCAGCGGGAAGTAGCCGTCCTTGACGACGTCGGTCTGGCCTTCCTTGCTCAGCACGTAGCGCAGGAACTCGCGGCGCAGCGGGTCCAGCTGCGAGCCCGGCTTGTGGTTGACATACAGATAGAGGAAGCGCGCCAGCGTGTATTCGCCGGTGTAGGCGTTGTCCGGCGTGGCTTCGATGACCTTGCTCTTGCTGTCCTTGGCCAGCGGCACGGCGCGCACGTCGGCGGTCTTGTAGCCAATGCCCGAGTAGCCGATGCCGGCGATGTCGCCGGCCACCCCCTGGACCACGGCCGAGCTGCCCGGCTGCTCCTTCACGGAGTCCTTGTAGTCGCCCTTGAACAGGGCGTGCTCCTTGAAGTAGCCGTAGGTGCCCGAGGCCGAATTGCGGCCATAGAGGCTGATCGGGCGGTTGGCCCACTCGCCGGTCAGACCGACGTCGCCCCAGGTCACGGCGTCCTTGTCGGCGCCGCCCTTGCGGGTCTTGCTGAAGATCGCGTCGACCTGCTGCAGGGTCAGGGACTGGATCGGGTTGTCCTTGTGCACGTAGACGGCCAGCATGTCGATGCTGGTGGCGATCGCAGTCGGCTTGTAACCGAACTTCTTCTCGAACTCGTCGACCTCCTTGTCCTTCATCGGACGGCTCATCGGGCCGAACGACGAGGTGCCTTCGATCAGGGCCGGCGGCGCGGTGGTCGAGCCCTTGCCCTCGATCTCGATCTTCACGTTCGGGTAGTGCTTGGCGAACGCCTCCGCCCACAACGTCATCTCGTTGTTCATCGTGTCGGAGCCGACGCTCTTGAGGCTGCCGGCGACGCCCGAGGAGGGGGTGTAGGCGGGCAGCGTGCGGTCGATCTTGACGGCGGCGTCCTGGGTGTTCTGGCAAAGCGCGGGGAGACCCAGCGCGGCAGCGGCGATGAGACTGTTGCTGAGGCGGGAAAGCGTGTTGGTCATGTTCAGGTTCTCTGCGGTTCGGCGAGCCGGTCTGGGACTCGCGACGAGAGGAGTAGAGAGCCCTGCATGAACGTTCTGTTAAGACAGCGTGAGAGTTGGCCGCTGCTACCGACAAGCAGCTGTGGCGGCGGCCGCCGCGCCGGGTGATGCTCATGCCGTGACCCCGCAAACCCCGTCAGGATCGAAGCCAACGCCCGGCAGCGAGCGCGACTTCACCGCGGCGCTGGCCCGGTTCCTGCCCGCTCGTGACGACGTCGTGGTCGGCATCGGTGACGACGCCGCGGTGGTCCGCAACCAAAAGGGCCGCAGCGTGATGTGCTGCGATCCCGTGATCGCCGGGGTGCACTTCGCAGCGGCTGCGCCGCTGCGGCTCGTCGGCCGCAAGGCGATCAACCGCAACCTCGCGGACCTGGCCGCGATGGGAGCCGTCCCGGACCATCTGCTGGTTTCGGTGGTGTTCCCGCCGGGCTTCCCGAGCCGCTCGCAGCGGCAGCTCTTCCTGGGCCTGCGCGCGGCTGCCGCTGCCGCGAACTGCGTGATCGTCGGCGGCGACGTCGCCGTCGGCCCAGGGCCCCTGGTCGTCACGACGACGGCCATCGGTCATCTGCCCGGCCGGGCCCTGCTGCGGTCCGGTGCCCGCGTCGGCGACACCCTGCACGTCACGGGGCCGCTGGGCGGCTCGATCGCCGGGCACCATCTGCGCTTCTCACCGCCCTTGGCCGAAGGGGTCTGGCTGGCCGGGCAGCGGCGGGTGCACGCGGCGATGGACGTCAGCGACGGGTTGGTCCTGGACCTGCACACGCTGCTGCAGGCGAGCGGCTGCGCCGGTGCCGAACTCGACGCCGGTGCCGTGCCGATCCGGGCCGCGGCCCGGCGGCTGGCGCAGTCTGGTGGCGCCACGGCGCTGCAGCGCGCGCTCGGCGACGGCGAAGATCACGTCTTGCTCTGGAGCCAGGCAGCCGGTGAACTTGCCGCCGGCGGCCCGCTGACGCACCGGGCGCGCCGGCCGATCGGGCGTGTCCTGGACGTCGCCGGCCTCTGGCTGCGCCACGCCGACGGGCGCCGGGAGCGGCTCTTGGTCAGGGGTTTCGAACATGATCTCACCGGTGCACACCGTCCTCCTTCCGCCCGATCCGGCCGCCACCGAGCGCCTCGGTGAGTGGATCGGTTCCCGGCTGCGCGCCGGCGACGTGCTCGGGCTCGTGGGCGATCTCGGCGCCGGCAAGACCACCCTGGTGCGCGGCCTGGCACGTGGCCTTCGGCTCGAGGATCCAGACGCGGTGGCCAGCCCGACCTACCTGCTCGTGGTCGAGCACCCCGGGCCGGTGCCGCTGGTTCACGCCGATGCCTACCTACCGCAGAAGCTCGAGGGTTTCCTTGCCGACGGCGGTCTGGACTACCTGCACGACCGCGCCGCGGTGGTCGCCATCGAGTGGGGGGACCGCATGCGGAACATGCTGCCCGACAATACCTTGTGGCTTACGATCGGTGTGGATGGGGGCGGTGGGCGGCGGGTCGGGATCGACACGGCCAGGCCCAGTGACTTTCCGTGGCTGCAAGAAATGCCGAAGATGGGCAGCGGGGTCTGAACCGCGCCCAGGCCCGCCGCGTTCCCGCGCCGGTCCCACCCTCTCCCGCCAGCGTGAACACTCCGCTACCGAACCCGCGAGAAGTCGACTACCTGGCCCGGTACCAGCAGGGGGACGCGCAGGCGTTCCGGCAACTGGTCGATTGCTACCGGGATCGCATGGTGCAGTTCTTCTACCGCCTGTGCTGGGATCGGGACCGCGCCGAAGACCTCGCCCAGGACCTGTTCCTGAAGCTACTGCTGGGCAGCAAGCGCTACCGGCCCGAGGGCAAGCTGGTCACCTTCGTCTACCGCGTCGCCACCAACTTGTGGATCGACCACTACCGCCAGGCCCGCCCGCGACCGCGGTTCTACTCGTACGACCAGGCGATGTTGCCCGATGACGACGACGCCCCCCGGCGGGAATTCGCCAGCGACGTGGCGACTCCGGCGCAGCAGGCCGCGGACGCCGAGGAGAAGGTCGTGTTGCGTCGCGCGCTCGAGCGTCTGACCGAACCGCACCGCATCGTCTTCGAGCTCGCGGTGTATCAGCAGCTGCCGTACGCGGAGATCAGCGATCTGCTCGGCATTCCGGTCGGCACCGTGAAGTCGCGCATGCACAACTCGGTGGCCGCGCTCAAGGAGGCGATGGCCGCAGGCGAACAGGAGAAGGGCGCGGTCGGTAAGCGCCGCACGGGAGGATCCGCGTGACCTCGTTCGCCAATCTGCCCGACGACCGCGACCGGGAGCTGGACTGCACGGCGCTCGATGCCGCCCTGGGGGCGTGTGATCGCGCCGCCGAGGACGCGCTGCGAGCGCGCGCGACCGAGGACCCGGCGTTGATGTTCCAACTCGCCGAGGAGGTTGCATTCCTCGAGCGCTGCCGCGAACTGACCGTGACGCCGAGCGCGCGCTACGGCGCGATGCTGCGCGACGTGACGCGCCGCGCCGAACGCCGCGTGCCTCGGCACGTGCCGTTGCTGCAGCGACCGTGGTTCGTCGTCGCGGCGGCCGCCGCGGTGACCTTCGCGGCGCTGGCCTGGAGCGATCCTTTGTCGCACCGCCGCGCCGATGCGCCGGGGTCGGGAATGAAGTTGGCCATCGCGGTCGAGGGGGGCTCGGGCGACGAGGTCTCTGGCGAAGCAGGCACCGCGCAGGTGCACACCCAGAGTTCGTTCGCGAGCGCGGTCGAGGCGATGCGGGATCGGTTCGAGGTCGAGGGCAGCGGTCAGCTGCGCGAGGCGTTGACCAGCGCCTTGTCCCCCGACCGCGACCGGCTCGGGCGCTGGCTCGACCCGCGCAACACGGTCGCGCTGATGCGGCTCGACCACGAGGTGCGGGCGCGCAGCGAGGTCCGCGAGCAGGCTCTGCGCAGTCAGGGTGGGCTCGCCGCCGCGGACCGTCGTGTGCAGCAGTTCGCCGACGACCTCGCCAGGGAGTTGCCGCGGCGTTTCCGCGCGGTGCCGTTCGAGCCGGAGCCGGCTCTGGCCGAAGTCGCGTGGGTGGTCCGGGCGCTGCTCGCCGCGGGGCCGACCTCCGCGCAGCGCGCCGAGGCGGTGGCCGCGGGCAGCCAGTGGTTGGCCGACCGCCTGGAAGTCGCCACCGTCGCCGACTCGGTCGCCGCGCTCAGCGCGCTGATCGAGGTCGCGGCCGTGTCGGGGCAACACGTCGCGGCCGTCTCGTCGCAGGGCCGGCGGCTGCTCGAGGACGTGCTGTCGCCGGCCGATGCCTGGCGGCGCGGGCGCCCCGACCTGTTGGCGGCGGCGGTGTCCCCTGCGGTCGTCGGCGAGGCGATGCGGGTGTTCCGGCAGTTGCCCGCGTTCGGGCTCGACGCCGAACGGTGCGAGTTGATCCGCAACCTCCTGCTCGGCAGCCTGCGCGAGCGCATCGACCGGGGCGCGGACGGCCCCGAGTGCTTCGCTGCGTTGGTCTACGGCGGCTCCGACCTGCTCGACGAACTCGAGCGTTACAGCTGCGAACGCCACCTGCGTCGTTGGCAGCCCGTGAGCCTGGCGCCGGACTTCGTGACCGTGCAGCAGCTGGCCTGGGGCATGGAACCCGGGCGCAGCGGCTACACCCGGCTGCAGTGGCAGCTTCGCCCGTTGGCGGCGCTGCCGCGGCCCCAGTCGATGCAGGCGCAGGCAGCGCTGACGGTGTGCCTGGCCGCGAGCTACGCGGCGCCGCGCGGGGAGTTCTTGCAGGAGGTCGCCCGCGCGACCCTCGGGCTCGGGGACTGAGTATCGGCGCCGCTCGCCGCGCCGCGTTTTCCCTGGGTTTGACCGGCAGGGTCGGGTAGCACCAAGGCCACTTCCGCACTCCTTTCGGCATGGCCCGCTCCCACCGCAGCAACATCGTCGCGTTCGTCCTGGGTCCCCTCCTGGCCAGCGCCCAGCTCCTGGCGCAACAGGAACAGCATCCCGCGGCGCAGCCAGGGACCAGCGGCACCGCGGTCCCCGGCCAGAACCCGCCGGCGACGCGTCAGGATCCGGACCAGCAGGCGCCCCAGCAGCAGGATCCCAATGCAAAGGGGGGGGCGCAGGTCGACCCACAGGGGCCGCCCGATGTGCCGGCCGTCGATCTCGAGGCCGATCGTACGGGCGCTCCCATCCGCGAGTTCACCCTCGAGGACGCGCTGCGGGTCGGCCGGGCCCACAACGCGACGCTGCGGGCCGCCGAGCTGCTGCCCGAGCGGGCGCGTCTCGACATCCTGGTCGCCGAGGCCGTCTTCGAACCCGAACTGTACGCGGACACGACCTACGGCGAGAGCGAGTCGCCGCAGCGCAACCAGTTCCAGCCTTCGATCAGCCGCACCACGATGGACGCCTCGCTGGGCTGGCGCCAGCGCGTGGTCACGGGCGGTCTGTTCGATCTCGCCTTCCACCCGGCGCGCTTCGAGACCAGCGGCTCCACGGCGTTCCCCGACAAGCAGTTCACCGCCGAGTGGACCGCGAGCTATCGCCAGCCGCTGCTCCGGGGCGCCTGGAGCGACTACAACCTCGCTCCCGCCGATGCGGCGCGCTTCGAGTATTCCCGCGCCCGCAACGACTACGAGCAGACGGTCCAGGACACCCTGCTGCGGATCGTCGAGGCCTACTGGGAGCTCGTCTACGCGCGCAAGAACTGGGAGGTCGTCGTGTCGGCGCTGGCCGTGGCCGAGGAACAGCTGCGCATCACCGATGCCCGCATCGCCGTGCAGGAGCTGGCGGCGCGCGACCGCGTCGCGGACCAGGCCGAGGTCGCCCGCCGGCGCGAAGAGTTGATCGTCGCCGAGAACGGGATCCGCAGCCGCGAGGACGTGCTGCGGGTGTTGCTCTACGACGGGGCCCAGCCCGGCGGCTGGCGCGCCAACCTGCGTCCGACCAGTCCGATCGCGATCGACGACACCGCGCCCCTGCCCGACCTCGAGCCGTGCATCGACCGCGCGCTCGAACAGCGCCCCGAGCTGCGCAGTCAGCGCAGTTCGATCGCCGCTGCCGAGATCGTGCAGATGGAGACCGAGCGCGACATCCTGCCGGCGCTCGACCTCGTCGGGTCCTGGTCCAGCGACGGCGCCCGCGACAGCTTCCACGACGCGTTCCACGACGCCTCCAACCTCGACTATCCCGACTGGTCGGTGAGCCTGGAGTTCAGCCTGCCGATCGGCAACCACGCCGCCAAGGCGCGCCGGCAGCAGGCGCGGCTGGACGTCGAGCGGCTGCGCCGCCAACTGCACGCCGACACCCTGCTGATCACCACCCAGGTGCGCGACGCCGTCCGCAACCTGGCCAGCCTGCGCCAGAGCATCAGTGCCAGCGCCGAATCGATGCAGCTCGCCGAGAGCAACCTCGAGACCGAGCGCGCCAAGTTGCGGGTCGGGGCGTCCACGAACTTCGAAGTGCAGCGCCGCAACCAGGACCTCCGCGAAGCCCGCAATCGGCATTTGCGCAACCTGCTCGACTACCGCGTCGCCGAAAGCCGATTGCTGCACGTGCAGGGTGTGTTGCAAGCGCCGCAATCGTGACGCGGGCGGGTGACGCGGCCCAGGCCACGAACTAACTGTCAGCCATGACCAGGATCCGACTCGGGAGCCGCGCCATCGCGGCAGCGCTCCTGTCCACCGCCGCCGGCCTCGCACAACAGGAGGCACAGCCCGCCTCGTTGCCGGCGGGAGGGCCGCCCAACCCGTATCGGCTCGCGCCGTTCCACGCCGACTTCCCCATCGCGTTGGAGTATCCGAACCAGTACGGCCGCGATTACGACCGCACGCGGCGGCAGGTCATCGAGCAGCTGGTCGCCAACCTGCAGGGCAACGTGCGCCGCGAAGCGTGGCAGATGGCGATGGAGTTCTTCTGGCGGGCGCCGGACGACGCCGTCGAGCCGCTGATCGAGGCGATGGACCGGAGCTTCGGGCAGCCGGCCCTGCAGGACGTGGTGCGCAACTGCGTCGAGGCGATGGGCAAGATGGCCAACGAGCGCTTCGACGCGGCCCTGCAGCGGGCCCTCGAGCACAAACACGCCCAGGTGCGGCAGGCAGCGTTCGCCGCGCTCGGCCGGTCGGGCACGCTGCAGACCCTGGAGAAGCTCGAGCGGCTGTTCCCGCAGATGGACGGGCGGTCGCGGGGCGCCTGGCTGGCCGGGGTCAGTGCGCGGCTCGTGGACAAGCGCGTGGCGATCCTGAAGCGGCTGATGATGGCCGATTTCCATTCGGCCGTGCGCGACCAGGTCCTGGAAGTGACCCTCAAGCTGCCGGTGAACGAGGCCGCCGAGATCCTGCGCGGCCGCTGGGACGAGGCCATCGGCGAGTTCAAGGCGGTCATCGCCGGCGTGCTCCACGCCGCTGGCGACGGCGCCGGCACGGCCTGGTTGCAGGAGGCGCTCGAGGGGCAGGACCTGCCGCGCCTGCAACTCGCGCTCAAGCACGTCGGGCGCGGCGACCTCGGCGTGCTGCGCGCCGACGTGCTCAAACACTCGACCAACCTGCGCAGCGACGTGCGGCTGCAGCTCGCGACGACCCTGCAGTTCATCGAGGGGGACGACGTCGCCGACGTCTACGAGGTGATGACCTCGCCCGACGAGGCGCTCGAGATCAAGGAGATCGCGCTGCGCGAACTGACCCGCCGCGGCCGCCCCGCGGCCGTCGGCCTGCTGCTCGACGAAGTCGCCACGGCGACCGGCACGCGGCTGCAGCTGCTGCTGCACCTGCTCGCGGCCTCGAACGACGAGCGCGCCGTGCCGGTGCTGGTCGAGCGCTTTCGGCGCGCGCCGGCGGGGGAGGGGCGGCCGTTCCTGCAGGCCCTCGCCCAGAACCACTCGGCGGCGGCGGCGAAGGCCCTGCTGGAGCTGTTCTGCGGGCCCACGATCGCCGTGGCGAGCGGTGCGCAGCAGGTCTACACGACGACGAACTACCTGCCGACGCTGCTGCTCAACGCGCGCGGCGCCGAGGCCCAGGTACTGGCGACGTTCACGGCGCTGCCGCACGAAGACTACCTGCGCCGCGCCCACCTGATGACGACGCTGTCCGGCATCGCCGGCGACCGCACCGACCCGGCGCTGCAGGCGCAGTGCCAGGCGCCGCTGCGGGAAGTGCTGTTCGATCGCGAAGCGGCGCCGCAGCTGCGCGTGTTGGCCCTGAACCTGCTGACGCCGCGTGCGCTGACGGTCGAAGACGCGCTGCGGCTCAAGAACCAGCGCTTCGACGAGCAGCCGGGAATGCGCGCGTTGTTCGCCGACTTCCTGATCGACTACTTCTGAGCGTCTCGGGGCGGAGACCTGGTCGTTCGCATCGGCCCAGGAGCGTCCCCGAGTCACGAACGCACGCGCCATCCCGCCTGTCGCCGTTGAGCCGCGGCCGCTGCGGCCGTCGGCTCCAACTCAGGCGGGCGGAGTGCGTGACACGCCCGTTCCTCAGTAGGTGATCCAGCGTTCGTCGTCGCGGCTGCGGTAGGTGTGCTGGTCGTCGAACAGCGCGCCCGTGCGGCGGTGGCAGTGGCCCGGCAGCGGGCGGCGCTCCGCCAGTCCGTAGTAGCCGCGGGAGAGGTTGCGCGTGTAGGCCCGGGCTGCGTCGTCGGGGACGAAGAAGACGCTGTGGGCCGGGCCGATCGCGGAGAGCGGCCAGGCGACGACTTCGTAGGCGGGCAGGGTGTCGCGTCGCGTCGAAGGCACCTCGGGCGGGGACACCGCGAGGTGGAAGGCGTAGTGCTTGCTGCGCAGGGTCAACAGGGTGCCCTCGAGCGGCGGCTCGACGATGGTCAGATCGCCGAGGAAGGCCTCGTCGCGCACGGCGAGGGCGTAGAAGCGGCCGAGGACGTTCTCCAGGTCGTCCGCGCCGATGCCCTCGGGACGCTCGAGCGTCGCCTCGAGCAACAAGGCGGCGATCTTGGCGGCGCGGTCCTCGAGGCGCGCGGTGCGCTCGCCCGTGAACACGGGCACGTACATGCTCACCCCAAGCAGGATGAGACCTGCGAGCAGGTAGTAGTTCGCCGGATTGACGAAGGCGAGTGCCCGCCGCCGCTGCATCGTGGCAGTATTCTCACTGCCGATGCCGAAAGCCAGGATCGACCTCGGGGCGATGCCGCATGCGGTGCGCGACGTCGCGACGTCCCTGCGGCGCCGCGGCGGCAGCGCATGGTTGGTCGGGGGCACCGTGCGCGACCTGCTGCTGCGTGCCGCGCCGCACGATTTCGACCTCGCCACGGACCTGGAACCTGCCGCCGTGCTCGCTGCGGTGCCCGGCGCCGAAGGGCGCGACGCCCGCCTGGGCACGTGCCGCCTGCCCACCGCCGCTGGCGAGATCACCATCACCACCTTGCGGGAGGAGGCGGGATACGAGGATCACCGCCGGCCCGACCGCGTGCGCTTCGTCGACGATCCGGCGATCGACGCGCGGCGGCGTGACTTCACCGTGAACGCCCTCTACGCCGACCTCACCGACGGCTCGGTGCTGGACAGCGTCGGCGGCCTCGACGACCTCGCGGCCCGACGCCTGCGGACCGTCGGCGAGCCGGCGCGGCGCTTCGCCGAAGACGCGCTGCGACTGCTGCGCCTGTGGCGTTTCGCCGCGACCTGCGACCTCTCGATCGCCCCCGACACCGCGGCCGCGGCACGCGCCGCCGCGGACGACCTCCGGCACCTGGCGCGCGAGCGGGTCTACGAGGAGTTGACGCGCACCTTCACCGGGCGCGGCCGGGGTCGTTGCCTCGGCGCGCTCGTGGAGTTGGGCTTCGCCGCGGTCGTCCTGCCCGAGGTCGCGGCGATGCAGGGCGTGACGCAGCCGCCGGAGTACCACCCCGAAGGGGACGTGCTGACGCACGTCGGCCTGGTGCTCGCGAACGTGCCGGAGGGCGATCCCGTGCTGGCGTGGAGCGCGGTGCTGCACGACGTGGGCAAGCCGCCGACCTGGCGCCAGGCCGAGGACCGGATCCGGTTCGACGGCCACGACACCTTGTCGGCAGCGATGGCCGAGGAGGTGCTGCGGCGGCTCGGGGCGCCGAACTCCCTGCGGGAAGCGGTCGCCGAGATCTGTCGCGACCACATCCGCTTCGCGTCGCTGCCGGCGATGCGGCCGCGGCGGCGGGAGGCCTGGCTGCGGTCGCCGCGGTTCGGGCGGCACCTGCAGTTCCACCGCGCCGACTGCCTGGGCAGCCACGGCGACCTGCGCATCCACGACTTCGCGGCCGGCGAACTGGCAGCCCTGCCGCCGCTGGCCGAGCCGCTGGTGACCGGCAAGGACGTGCTCGAACTGGGTGTTCCGCCGGGGCCCGCGGTCGGGGATTTTCTGGCGCGGGTTCACGCTGCCGCCGACGAAGCGCCCGTGCCAATGGACCGTCCCGCGGCGCTGATCCTGTTGCGGGAAATCGTCGCACGCCACCGTCAAGGCGACGCGCCAGGTTCCCGATAGCGCCATGGCGTGGGCGGTCACTCGGGCGGCCCATTCGTGGAGGGAGACGATGGACACCAACAGCGGCCTGCGTGGATTCGACGACTACCGTCTGCAGCGAAAGCGCATGCAGGCGAAGCTTGGCCTTCAGCAGAACTCGCTCGGCTACGAGAACAACGCGCTCAAGGAGCTCGAGCAGGTCGAAGCGCGCGAGGTGCGTGAGCAGCAGCTGTCGCGCGAGGTCCACGACTTCTTCGCCGCCGCGACCAAGCAGGCCGCGGCCATCGTCGAGAAGGTCGCGCGCGACGCCGAGTCTGCGATCGGCAGCCGCATCCAGGAGGAGATGGAGAGCTTCCTGCGCGACGCCCTCGAGCGCGTCAACGGCATGGTCGGTGCCCTGCTGGTCAAGCAGCAGCGCAACCCCAAGCTCGCGCAGGCCGACGTCGAGCCCAAGATCGGCAACCTCGACAGCCAGATCCTCGACGAGTTCCGCTGGGAAGGCACTGCCGAGGGCGCCGACAAGCACATCGGGCAGGATCCGTTCGCGACCGACCTCGACGACGTGCGCAAGGAGTTCCGCGACCAGATCGGCGGCATGGAAGGCGAGGGACTGGCGCCCGCGCCGATGGACATCGAGGAACACCTCGTGGCCGCCACCGAGGACCAGGACGACGACGGCGCCGCGCCGGAGCAGGAGCCGGAGCACCGCGCCGCCCAGGCAGAGCACGACGCGCCCGCCGACTACGACCCGACCCCGACGCCGGAGCAGGAGCTCGACCGGTTCAAGAGCGCGCTCAAGGCGCTGGTGCGGCAGGGCACGATGACGCGCGACGAAGCGCGCGCGGCCTGGCAGACGCGCCTGGCGTCGCTCGGCCTGAAGTGAGCCTCGGGCTCACGTCAGGGCGATGCGGCGGCTGATCCAGCGCGCCGGCACGATCACGAGCACGATCGCCGCCGCTTCGACCGGGCGACCCGCGGCGAGCGCGAGCAGCGCCGTGTAGAGCATCGTGCCGAGCAGCAGCCTGGTCATCGCGCGGCGGATGGCGGGCCGGTCCCAGGTGTAGATGCGCGCGTTCTGGCGCGCGCACCAGAGCACGGCGACGCCGCCGAGCAACGGCGCCGGCCACAGCCCGCCCTGCACGGCCCACAGGCCGCACAGCCCCGCGAGCAGCGGCGCCGCCTGGATGTTGCTGACCGCGCGCGGACGCACGTTGGGCGTGTCCTCGAAGTGGCCGAGGATGGTCACGGCGACGATGTAGATGCCGTAGCAGATCGCCGCGATGCGCAGGTCGAGCGCGATCGCGGCGGTGGTGGGCACGCAGGCGAGCGCGGTGCCGAGGTTGAGGCCGCGCAGCACGCCCATGTTCAGCGCGCCGAGCCACAACACCCGCTTGCTCACGAAGTCGTAGAGCAGCACCAGCGCGGCGATGATGCCGTGGTGCAGCCGGCACGGCGACAGCCACAGGCCCACTGCCAGGAGCAGCGCGCCGAGCGACATGGCGACCGGCAGCCCGATCGCGCCGGACGGCAGCGGCCGTTCGGGGCGCACCTCGGCGTCGACGCGGCGGTCGGCGACGTCGTTCCAGACCATGCCGGCGGCGTAGAGGCAGACGCTGGCCGCGACGGCGCCGGCCAAGGCTCCGGTCCACGCCGCGCCGACCACCGCGACCGACGCGACGACGTCGGCGGCCGGGGAGAACAGGGTGCCGACGCGCACCAGCCGCAGGAAGGGCAGCAGCTTGGCCAAGCTCAGAGCAACCGCAGGATGTCGTTGTAGGTGACGAACAGCACGAGCAGCAGCACGAACACCAACCCCAGCACCTGGCTGTAGCCGAGCACGCGGGTGCTGACCGGCGAGCCCTTGACCCGCTCGATCAGCAGGAACAGCAGGTGGCCGCCGTCGAGCACCGGGATCGGCAGCAGGTTGACGAAGGCGAGGTTCAGGCTCAGCAGCGCGAGGAAGTACCAGAACCAGCTCGGGCCGCGCTGCGCGGCGTCGTAGCTGACCTGGCTGATGCGGATGATGCCGCCGAGGTTCTTGGCGCCGACATCGCCCGTCACCAGGCGCTTGAGCGTGACGTAGAGTTGCTTGATCAGGTCGAGCGAGCAGACCGTGCCCAGCTTGAGCGCGTGGCCGAAGTCCTCGGCGCGAACCTCTTCACGAACGTACGGCAGGCCGGTGCTGAAGCCGTAGTCGAACGCCACCGGGCGCCGCGGCGTGATCTCCAGATCCAGGGAGTCGCCCGGCAGGATCCCGGCGTCCGCGGCCTGGTCGGCGGCGTCCCAGAACGTCTCCGGAATCGAGGTGGCCGGCCGCGACAGGGTCAGTCGCAGCGGCGCGCCCGTTCCGGACTGAACCGCCTCCTTGAGTTCCTCCCAGTCGTGCACCGGCTTGCCGTCCACCTGGGCGACGCGGTCGCCCGCGCGCAGGCCGGCGGCCAGCGCGGCCCCGTCGGGTTGCGGCGCGAGCATCAGGCTGTCGTCGGCGGCCAGCGCCACGCTGTCCGCGAGCGCCTCGCGCTCGGCGGACGTCACGGTCTGCTGCAGGGTGATGCGCGCGTCGCCGCGCGCGACGTGCAGTCGCAGCTCCGGCGGTCCGCTGCGCAGCGCCTCGAGGTCACCGGCGAGGAACGGTTGGCCGTCGATGCCGAGCAACACGTCACCCCGGCGCAGGTCGAGCCGGTCGATCAGCGGCACACCGCTGCGCAGGCCGACGACCTGCCGCGGCAGCGGGACCACGCCGATCAGCAGCGGCACCTTGGTCATCGGCTTGCCGGCGATCTGCTTGCTCAGGCGCTCCCCGGCGCGTTCCACGGTGACCTCGATCGTGCCGCTGGCGTCGTTCGCAGCGGTGGTGAGGGCCGCGGCCAACGAATCGGGGCCGACGGCCTGGCCCGCCAGACTCTGCAGCACGTCGCCGCTGCGCAGGCCCGCCGTCGCGGCCGCGCCGCCTGCGGTCACCTCGATGGTGGGTTGCTGCTCCGCCGACTTGGGGCTGACGCCCAGCGTGCTCAGGCCTTCCTGGGCGGAGTAGCGCGGCGTGACGGTCACGACGCGTTCGGCACCCCCGGCGTCGCGCACCGTCATCTGCATCGGCCGCGGGCCGTGCAGCGCGACCTCGATGCCCAGATTCTCGAAGGAGTACATCGGCTTGCTGCCGATCGCCACGATGCGGTCGCCGGGTTGCAGGCCGGCTTCCCAGGCGGGGCTGCCGTGCGCCACCGCGCCGATCAGCGGGGCGGTGAAGGCGACGCCCGCGCGGAACACCAGCGGGAAAACCACCAGCGCGAACAGCACGTTCATCACCACGCCGCCGGACCAGAACAGCGCGCGCTGTCCGACCGACTTCGACCACAGACTCTGCGCGGCAGGATACCGGTCGTCGCTCGGGTCCTGCCCGGCGACCATCACGTAGCCGCCGAACGGCACCAGCGAGACGCGGAAGTCGGTGCCGCCGAGGTTGCGGCCGAACAGGCGGGGACCGAACCCCAGGGAGAACACCTCGACGCGCACGCCGGCGGCCCGGGCCGCGGCGAAGTGGCCGAGTTCGTGCAGGAAGATCAGCAGCCCGATGCCCAGGGCCGCCAGGAAGACACTGCTCAGGTCCATGAGTTCTCGCAGGACAGGATCCGGTTCGCCGCCGAACGTCCCTCTGCATCGGCAGCGAGCACGTCCTGCAAGGAGTCGATCGGGCGCGGGGAGCGTTCGGCGAGCACGCGTTGGCTGAGCGCCGTGATCGCGGGGAACGGAATGCGGCCGTCGAGGAAGGCCGCCGTGGCGACCTCGTCGACGGCGTTGAGGACGGCGCCGGCGTCACCGCCGCGCTGCAGGACCTCGTAGGCCAGGGGCACGGCGGGGTAGCGCGCGGGGTCCATGGGGAGGAAGTTGAGGTTCTGCCAGCGCGCGGGAGCGAACGGCGCGAAGTCGAAGGTCAGGCGGTCGGGGAACCCCAGACAGTACAGAATCGGCACGCGCATGTCCGGCACGCCGCACTGCGCAAGCATGGATCCGTCGACGAACTCGACCATCGAGTGCACGATGCTCTGCGGGTGCACGACCACCTCGATCTGCTCGGAGGGCAGGCCGAACAGCCAGTGCGCTTCGAGCACTTCGAAGGCCTTGTTCATCATCGTCGCGCTGCCGATCGTGATGCGCGGCCCCATGACCCAGGTCGGGTGGCGCAGTGCCTCTTCGCGCGTGATCGTCGCGAACTCAGCCAGCGGCCGCTCGCGGAACGGCCCGCCGGACGCGGTCAGGTAGACCCGCCGCAGGGCGCCCCGGTCTTCGCCGTGCAGACACTGGAACACGGCGCAGTGCTCGCTGTCGACGGGCAGGATGCGCGCCCCGCTGCGGGCTGCAAGCGGCATCAGGTACTCACCGGCCATGACCAGCGACTCCTTGTTGGCCAGCGCCAGGGTGCGCCCGTGGCGCAGGGTCCAGGCGGAGGCCTCCAGGCCGGCGGCGCCGGTGATCGCGTTGAGCACGGTGTCCGGGCCGGTCGCGTCGAGCGCCTCCAGCAGGCCCTCCGGGCCGCGGAAGAAGCGGGTCCCGGCCGGTAGCCCCGGAGGTTCGGGGGCGCCGGTCAGGCAGGCGGCCTGCGGCCCGTGGGCGGCGGCCGCGGCGGCGAGCGCGTCGGCGGAGGTGTGGGCCGCGAGCAGCACGACCTCGAAGCGGTCCCGGTGCGCAGCGAGGATCTGGAGCGCCTGGCTGCCCACGGAACCGCTGCAGCCGAGGATCGCGACCCGTCGTTTCGTCACGCGCCGATCATGGGCCGATGGTAGGTGCCGTTGCAACCGCCAGCCGCAGGATGCGGTGCGATGGGGGTTTGGTGCGCGCGGCTGGTGACTGGCGGTAGCCGGCGGGCGCGTGGTTGGTTACGTTGTGGTGGACCCCCCCGGCGGCAACCGCAGCGGCGGATGCCCTGCCGCACACCCAGCAATCCGAGGTTCGTTCGAATGCCCCGCACGGCACTACTGGCCATCGCCGCGTCCCTGTTGTCCTTCGTGCCTGCCGCCGCCCAGAACGGCGGCAGCACCGACCCCGTCGCCAAGGAGAAGGCGGCCGCGCCGGACCCCCTGTTGTCGGCCTCGGAGCAGGCGTCGCTGCGCGCCAAGCTGATCAAGTATCTGGAGGCCGACGAGATCTACATGGCCGCGACCGACGCCAAGGATCGTGAGAAGGCCGGCAGCAAGCGCTCCAAGGCCAAGGAGGACTTCGAGAAGGAATGGGATCGCCTCGGCAAGAAGGGGGACCTGCTCGGCTCGATGCCCGACATGCGCGCCGTGTTCGACAACTGCTTCACGGTCAAGCGGCCCAGCTTCTCGCTCAACCAGCTGCGCAAGGGCGTCAACAAGGAGGACGGGGTCGAGTTCAGCTTCTGGGTGCCCAAGAGCTACAAGCCCGAGAACCCGATGGCCACCGTGATCGCGCTGCCGGGCGCCGTGGGCGGCGGCAAGTGGGACAGGGCGCAGGACTACTTCCAGAAGCTGTTCGAGAAGAGCAGCCTCGCCAACAACAACATCGTGCACGTCTGCCAGCTACCCGAGGGCACCGAAGTCGACGTGCCGCCGGACTACACCAAGGAGGGCGCCGAGGTCGAGGAACTGCGCCGCATCGGCTCGGTGTTCAGCGGTTTCGCCGAGACCATGAACACGCTCAACGTCGACCGTGCGCGGGTCTTCCTCGACTGCAGCAAGGGCAACTCGGCGTTCGGCCTGCGCTTCGTGACGCTGTTCCCGGACCGCTTCGCCGGCGTGATCCTGCGCGACCCGGTCGCGGTGGACGAACTGCGCCTGGGCAGCCTGTCGAACGTGCCCGTGCTGCTGTTCAAGACCGCCGACAACGGCCAGGTCGTCGACGCGCTCGCGGCGCGGCTCAAGGCCGTGAACCCCGAGGGCGTGACCCTGGTCGACGCCACCGACGCCTTCCCGTTCAAGGCGTCGAACGACTTCGTCGAGGAGTGGATGGGCAAGCAACGGCGCCGCATGACACCGCTCAGCGTGGTGATCGAGCCGAACCACGACCGCTTCAACCGCGCCTACTGGGTCGACATGCACACGGTGTCGCCGCTGCTGACGTCGCCTGCCGACAAGAAGCCGCGCCTCGAGGTCACCGCCGACCGCGCCAGCAACCGCATCGACGTCAAGGCCGTCGGCGTCGAGAGCTTCTATCTCTACCTCAACGACGAACTGGTCGACCTGAGCAAGGAGTTCACGGTGGTGGTGAACGGCAAGGCCGTCACCGAGAAGCGCACACGCTCGTTCAGCCTGATGCAGGAAGGCCTGCTGCAGCGCCGCGACTGGGACTACCTGTATCCGGTCGTCTACCACTCCACGGTGCCCACGGACCCGGTCGAGCCGAAGAAGTGAGTCGGGGCTGATGAACCCCGACCCGGCAGACTCGGCCGCATCGCCCGTCAGCCTGCCCCTGTCCAAGGCCAGCACCGCGGCGTTCCTCGCGGGGTTCGCCTGCATGGCAGCCGAGCTGACGGCCGTGCGGGTGCTCGCGCCTCACTTCGGCGACAGCGCCTACGTGTGGACCAACGTCATCGGCGTGATCCTGTTCGCGTTGGCCGCGGGCGCCTTCCTGGGCGGCCAGCTGGCCGGCAGCGCCAAGGCCGACCTGTGGCCGATGCGGCTGCTGTTCGGCGGCGGCGTGCTGCTGGCGCTGGTGCCGTTCGTGAGCGGCGCCGTCGGGGGCGTGCTGCTGCCCGGTGACCTGCCGCTCGACGCGGCCCTGCCGGCGCTGGTGCGCGGCTCCCTGGTCGCCAGCGCGGCGCTGTTCGTGCCGCCGATGCTGTTGCTGGGTGCGGTCGCGCCGCTGCTCGTGGCTTTGCTCGCCGGGGGGCGGGTGGCGGTGGGGCGCGCCGCCGGCCTGGTGTCCGCTGCGGGCACGATCGGCAGCCTGTGCGGCACGTTCGCCGCGACGCACTGGTTGGTGCCGGGGTTCGGCTGCCGCGCGACGTTGTTGATCGCCGCCGCCGCGATCCTGCTGGCGGGCGCGGTGCTGACGCCGCGCATCGGGAAGCGCGCGCACCTGCTGGTGCTGCCCGTGCTCGCGATCGGCGGGGCGCGGTTGCTGCCGGAGCCGATGCGGGCACCGCTCGAGGGGCAGCAGCTGCTGGCCGAGGTCGAGAGTCGTTACCAGTTCCTGCAGGTGCTGCGCGACATCCGCAGCGAGCCGGCCCGCATCCTGCTGACCATCAACGAGGGGCTGGACTCCTACCACTCGGTGTCCGTCGAGGGGTCTTCCCTGACCGGTGGCGCCTACTACGACTACCACGTGCTGGCCCCGTGGCTGGTCGGCGACGGCCGGGCGCCGGCGGATCTGCGGGTGCTCTCGATCGGCGACGCCGCGGGTTCCTTGCGCACGGTCTACGCCGGAGTGCATCCACAGGCCCGTGTCGACGGTGTCGATCTCGACCCCGCGACCCTGGCCCTGGGCGACGAGTTCTTCCCTGGGCCCAAAGCGGACGGGCGCCGCTTCGCGTTGGACGGCCGCCTGTTCCTCGAGCGCACCCACGACGTCTGGCACGTGATCCACGTCGACGCCTACGCGCATCAGGTCTACGTGCCGGCGCACCTCGCCAGCCGCGAGTTCTTCGCAACCGCGCGCGAGCGGCTCGCGGACAACGGCATCCTGGCCTGCAACGTCGGTGCGCTGCAGCCCGACGACCCGGTGTTGCGCGCGATCGGCAGCACGGTCGCCGCGGTGTTCGGTCACGCGATCGCGATGCAGGTGCCGGGCACGCGCAACTTCCTGCTCATCGCGCGCCGCGGGCTGCGCCCTGATCCGGCGTGCCTCGCGCCGATGCAGCCGAACCTGTCGCACCTGTCGGCCACGGACGCGGTGCGCTTTCGGGGCGTGCTCGACGCCGCCAAGGACCCCAAGGTCTGGAGCGATGTCGGCTACGGCGGCCCGGTCCTGGTCGACGACCGACCGCAGCTCGACGAACTGCTGCACCACAGCTACGTCGAGCGTGCCGATGTGGCGGAGGCGCTCGGGTGCCGCGGCGCCGTCGACCCGCAAGGCGCCGAACTCGACGCCTACGAGGCGGCGAGTCGACGCAATTGGCCGGGTGTGCTCGACGCGGTCACCAGCAGCAGCGCGGCGACTCCCTACCTGCGGGAACTGGCCGGCGACGCGCGTTGGTCGCTGCGGCAGTTGCACGCCGCGGCGAGCGAATACCGGGCGGCTCTCGAACTGGCCGGGGACGCGGCCGGCCGGCAGCGACTGCAGGGCAAACTCGACGCTCTCGCCGAAGACACGGCCCCGACGCTGCGCGCCGAGGCGGTCGCCAGGCGCAATGGCTGGCTTCAGGCCGGCATTCTGATCAGCCTCGCAGCGCTGGGCGCGGTGTTGCTGCGCCGCGGGCGGATGGCCTGAGCCCTCTCAGAGGATGTCGAGGATGCCGGCCGCGCCGTCCGTGAGCGTCGCGGTCGCCGCCCGGTAGTTGGTGTGCGACGCGTAGGACCAGTTCCACGGCAACGGGTCCTTGTCGCAGACGCCGCCCAGCGCCACCGCGGCGAAGGCGCGGGTGAGCGGCGTGAGCCGTTCGTCGGCCAACATCGTCAGCAGCGGGTCGATGCTGCGGCGGTCGCCGATCTGGCCGAGCGCCGCGGCCACTGCCGACAGCCGCACGAGGCTCGGTTCGGGGTCCTGCAGGCGCCGGCAGAGCGCGTCCAGGACCGCGCCGTCGCCGAGCATGCCGAGGGCGCGGGCGCACTGCAGCATCACGGTGGGGCGGCGCTCGGAGTTGTCGAGCAGGTTGCGGATCGGCCCCATGGCGCGGTCGTCGCGCATCAGGCCCAGGGCGATGCACAGATACCCCGCGACCTCGTCGCGGTGCCCGTGTTCGGCCAGCGCGGCGCGCAAGGCGTCGCCAGACTGCTTGTCCCCGCAGAGCGCCAGGGCGATCGCCAGGGCAGCGATGGTGCCGCCGTTCTTGGCCTCCTTGAACGCCGCGCGCAGCGGCTGCACCAGCACCGGGTCGGGCTCTTCGCCCTTCGCTGCGCCGCGGCCGCTGCGCTCGGCCAGCACGCCAAGGGCCACGCCACACCAGGGCTGTTCGAAGGCGCGGTTGCCGACCGCGAACTCCGCCAGCAGGGCGCGCTGGGCCTGTTCTCCGCCGATGCGCGCCAACGCCAGCATCGCGAACGACCGCGTCTGCTGGTCGCGATGGTTGTGGTAGGCGCGCAGCAGGAGCTCGCCGTCGGCTTTCGCCGGGCTGTTGTCGTCCTGCCACGGCTCGTTGAGGTCACCGAGCGCCAGGGCGCAGGACTGCGCGATGTGCACGTTGGTCTTGGCGCCGGTGCGCGTGGTGCGCTGCATCGAATCCAGCAGGTCGGCGGCGAAACGACGCCGCCAGGTGTCCGCGGTCGCGCCGCTGGCGAGGCGGGCGATGGCCGGCGGCACGTGCGCTTGCAGCAGTTGGTCGCCCGGGCCGAGCGGCTGGTCGTAGAAGGCACCGAGTGCCGTGACGATGCCCTGGCGCAGCGCGTCGAAGGCCGCGCCGCCGCGTTTGCGCGGCAGCTGCGCCAGCGCTTCGATCGCGGCGACCGTGAGATCGCGGCTGTTGGTGTCGTGTCGTTGCAGCACCTCGATCAAGGCGCCGACGATGCGGTGGGCGGCGGCCGGCTGTTCGGTTCTTGCGAGCAACAGCCCCAGACCGAAGGCCGAGAACGAGCGCGTGCGCTCGTTGATGGTGGCCTGCTGGGAAACCCTGCGAGCCGCGTCGGTGTCCCGTACGAGGTCGATCATCAGGTCCAGCGTCTCAGGGGCCGTCGCGCCGGCGATGCCCAGCGCCAGCGCCGCGGTCTCCCTCAACTCCTGATCGTGGCTGCGCAGGAACGGGGTGAACAGATCGCGCAGGTTCCAGTCGGGGCGAACGCGGCCGAGCTTCGCCAGCGCGATCAGGCAGGCCGAGGAGGTGTCGCGGTCGGTGGCCGACTGCAACGTGCTGGCGAGTCGATCCGCGACGCGGTCGAGGTCGGCGTCCGTCGGGCGCGCGATGTCCTTGGCGCGGCCGCGCAGCACCGGATTGAGGAACGTGTCGTCCGAGCCGGTGGCGATGCGCTCGCTGTAGACCGCTTCGCGCAGGCGCAGGTAGGGGTCCTTGCCGAACTCCCACCAGAACTCCCAGCGGGTGAGGTCGTCGCCGAGCGGCACGCCGCGCGGCAGGCCGCCGGCGATGCCCGGGGTGACACCGCCAGGCGTCACCACGCCGGGGGAGCTGCCCGTGCTCGATCCGGCGCCGGCTGCGGTGCCAGGACCAGGGGACGTCGCGCCGGTGTTGGTCTTGGTGCTCGGGGTGGCGCCGCTGCCGGTGTTCGACGGGGGGACGACGTTGCTGGGCCCCCGATACTGGCCGCCGTGGGCGGACAGCACCGGAGTGAGCAGCAGGACGCAGCAGGGCAGGAGCTTCTTCATGGCACGCCTCGGTCGGCGCGCGGCGCCGATCAAAGGATGTCGAGGAGGCCCGACTGTTGGTTGGTCAGGGTCTCGACCGCCGCGCGGTAGTTCAGGTTACGGGAAATCTTGGTGTTCCAGGGCAGCAGTTCCCGGTCGGCGACGCCGCCGAGCGCGACCGCCGCGAACGCTCGCGACAACGCGCCGAGCTGATCGTCGAACAGCATCTTCAGCAGCGGCTTGACCGTGCGCCGGTCGCCGATGAAGCCGAGCGCGGACGCGACCGCGGCGAGCTTGGCGAGGTTGGGCTCGCCGTCACACAGCATCGCCTGCAGTTGGTCGGCGACCTGCTTGTCGCCGAGCTTGCCGAGCGCGATCGCGGCCTGCTGCAGCAGGGTGGAGCGCCGACCGGAGTTGGTGATGATGGTGCGGATCAGCGGCACCGACGCGTGGTCCTTCATCAGGGCGAGCCCGATGCAGAGGTATCCGGCGAGCTGCTCCTGGTGCTGTGCGGCGATCAGCATCTGGCGCAGGTCTGGCGCAGCGGCCGTGGTCCGGGTCAGTCCCAGCGCGACCGCCAGGGCCGCGCGCAGGTTCGGGTCCTTGCCCTCCTTGAAGCAGCGATGCAGCGTCGCGCCGATCTCGCTCTCCGCGGCGATGGGCTCCTGCGCGACGAGCTGGCGCTCGTGCTTCGCGAAGGTGAACACGCCGAGCGCGAGGGCCGCCCACGGCTTCTCGAGGGACTTGCTGCCCTTGTCGAACTCCCGGAGCAGGCGCTGGCGGTTGAGTTCGCCGCCGATCTGGCCGAGAGCCAGCAGCGCGAAGTACCGGGTCTGCTGGTCGCGGTGATCGAAGTAGGTGTCGAGCAGCAGGCGGCTGTAGCGGTTGTCGGGGTGCGCCGCGTCGTCCTTGTCTTCGCACGGCTTCGCCATCTGACCCAACGCCAGCGCGCACGAGCGCGCGATGTCGTGGCTGCTGCGCTTGCGCTTGCCCTTGCCCTGCAGGTCGGCGGCGAACAGCTCCTTGAAGTAGTCGGCCCTGGCGTGATCGCGGCCGATCAGGCGCACGATGGCCGTGGGGCAGTGTGCCTGGATCAGCTGCTGGCCCGGGCCGAGTTCGAGTTGGTAGTAGTCCTCGAGCGCGCCCAGCGCCTCGGCGAGGATCGCCTGGTCGTCGCTGGCCGCGGGATCGAGGTTGAGCAGCGACATGCCGAGGATCGCGGCGACCTTGACGTTGCGGTTGCCCACGCTGTCGTCGGCGAGCACGCCGCGCAGCGCCGCGAAGGCCTTGCGCTTGACCTGCGAGTTGGAGGTGGCGTGGCTGACGAGTCCCAGCCCGTAGAGCGCGAAGGCGCGGGTGCGGTCGTTGACCTGGCCGCCGCTGGCGCGCTTGCCGACGGCGTCGTCGTTGGCGAGGCCGATCAGCAGGTCCAGTTCCTCCTGTCCGGCGATGCCGGCGATCCCCAGGGCGAGCGCCGCGGTCTCACGGACCTCCTGGTCGTTCTCCCGCAGCCGGGGCGCGAAGACGTCGACGAGCCGGAAAGTGGGGTGGTTCTGGCCGATCTTCGCCATCGCGACCATGCACGACGAGGTGATGTCGCGCTGGCTGGTCGAGTCCATCGCCTTCTTGAGCGCGGGCAGGATCTCGTCGAGTATCTGCTGCTGCGTCGGCGCCAGCAGGTCCTGAGCGACGTGGCGCCGCCCCGGGCCGAGCCAGTAGTCGTCGTCGCCGGTCTGCACCGGGCCGCGGTGCACGGCTTCGCGCAGGCGCAGGTAGGGGTTCTTGTTCATCTCCCACCAGATGTCCCACTGCGTGAGATCGGTGGTGAGCTCGTAGCCGCGCGGGCCGGTCTGCCCGGGTTGCGGGCTGGCCCCGGGCGCCGGTCGGCCGCCGGTGGTGCCAGGCGCGCCGCCAGGGGTGACCGGGCCCGAGGGCTGCGGGGTGCCGGGGCTACCCGGCTGCCCAGTGGTCGGGCCCACGGGACGCCCCGTGCTGCCGCCGCCGCCCGGGTGGGGCGGCACGATGTCGGGCGGGCCGACGTACTGGCCGCCGTGAGCCGGCAGCAGCGCCGGCATGAACAGGAGGGCCGAGAGAAGGATAGGGCTGCGTGACATTTGCTTTCGAGGTAATGGAGCCTCGAGGCGACATGTCACAGAAGAGCAACGAGCGTGCCCGGTATCGCACGACGACGCGCAGCGTGCGCTGGATCGGACTTTGTCCGCCCGATCGCTACCGCTGCGTAGCGATTGCGTGGCGCGATGAGCTTCAGAGGATGTCGAGCACGCCGTCGCGGTGGTTCCACAGCGTCTCGACGGTCGCCCGGTAGTTGAGGTTGCCCGCGAGCCCGCGGTTCCAGGGCAGCCGTTCCTTGTCCGCGATGCCGCCGAGGGCGACGGCGGCGAACGCGCGCTGCAGGTCGGAGAGACGCTCGTCTTGCAGCATCTTCGCCAGCGGGGCGACATGGCGACAGTCTCCGACGAGTCGCAGCGAGGACATGATCGCCGCGAACGAGGCGATGTTGTTCCGTTCGTTCGCCGCAGCGCGTTGCAGGAGTCGATCGCCGACGGTCTTGTCGCCGAGGATGGCGAGTGCGCTGGCCGCCTGTTCGAGCAGTTGAGGACGCCGTGTCGCGCGATCCAGAGCAGTCTGCACGGCGGCGATGGCGCGTTGGTGGTCCATCAGCGCGAGGCCGACGCACAGCGCGCCCGCGAGCTCTTCCTTCGCGGCGCTCGCGTCCAACCGCGCGATCATCTGCGGTGCGAACTCCGTGGCCCTGGCGAGCCCGAGCGCGATCGCGAGCGACGACAGCAGGTCCGGGTCCTTGTGCTCCACGAACGCATCGCCGAGGACCTGCGCGATCGTCGCGTCCGGCTGCGAGTCGGGGCCGCGGCTGGCGGCGCAGATCCCCAACGACAGCGCCACCCAACCCATCTCCTCGGCATGCTCGCTCTTGTCGAACTCGCGCAGCAGCGCGAGGCGGTTGAGGTCGCCGCCGATTTGACCCAGGGCCAGGATCGCGAAGTAGCGCGCCTGCTGATCGCGATGCGTGCGGTAGGTGTCGAGCAACAGTCGGCTCAGCCGGTTCTCCGGCGCGGCCTTGTCGTCCGGCTCGTCGAACGGCTTCGCGAGCTGGCCCAGGGCGAGGGCGCAGGATCGCGCGATGTCGTCGCTGCGTGACGAGTCGCCGCGCTGGCGAAGGTCTGCGGCGAACAACTCCTTGAAGTAGGCGGCACGGTCGTGGTCGCGACCGATCAGTCGCGCGATCGCGGTGGGGCAGTGTGCTTGCACGAGTTGCTGGGCAGGCCCCGATTCGCGCAGATAGAGCGCTTCGAGCGTGGCCAACGCCCTGGCCTGCAGGATGCGGCCGGCGTCCTCGGAGAGATCGAAGCGGAGCAGGCTCAATCCGTGGATCGCCGCGACGCGGATATCGCGGCTGGTGACTGCGTCGTCCTCGAGCAAGGAGCACAACGACGCGAGCACGTTGGCCTGGATCACGCGGGCCTCCCGGGCGAGCAGGCCGAGGCCGTACGTCGCGAACGCGCGGGTCCTCGGGCCCACCTTGCCGCCGGTGGCGGCGCGGCCTCGTTCGTTGTCGAAGGCGAGCCCCGTCAGCAGCTGGAGTTCGGCTTCTTCGACGATGCCGGCGAGGCCGATCGACAGCGCGGCCGTCTCGCGCACCTCCTGGTCGGTGACGCGAAGGCGCGGGGCGAACACGTCGATGAGCCGGAAGTCCGAGTGGTTGCGCCCGATCTTGGCCATCGCGAGCATGACGGCGCAGGTGATGTCGCGCTGACTGGTCGAGTCGAGGGCCTTTTTCAGCGCCGGGAGGATCTCGCCTTCGAGCTGTTCTGCTGTCGGCGCCAGCAGGTCCTGCTCCATGGAGCGGCGTCGGCCGTAGTCGAAGAATTCGGGTAGTTCCTGCGGCCTGAGCGCGTGCTCGCGCACGCGCATGAGGGCCGGCCCGTTCAACTCCCACCACATCGACCACTGCGTCGGCGGACAAGTCAGTTCGACCGCGGCCTGCCTTGCCTCGATGGACTGACCACCTTGTGCAAGCAGCAGGGCCGGGGTCAGCAGGAGAAGCAGCGGAGCAGATGGCGACATGTGGTGAGGGCCTCGAGGAGTGACGGGCCCGTGCTCAGCAACGCCCGTGCCCGCGGTCACCGCCGTCGCTCCCACCAACGAAGAAGGGCCCGCGTCACCGAGGTGACGCGAGCCCTTCGACACCAGCGAACTGGCGGCCTCGAATCAGAGGATGTCGAGGATGCCGGTGCTCTGGTTGGTCAGGGTGTCCACCGACGCGCGGTAGTTGATGTTCTGACCGATCTTGCTGTTCCACGGCAGCGGCTCCTTGTCGGCCACGCCACCCAGCGCGACGGCCGCGAACGCGCGCGACAGGTCGCCGAGCTGGTCGTCGAACAGCATCTTCTTGAGCGGGGCGATGGTGCGGCTGTCACCGATGAAGCCCAGCGCCGAAGCGATCGCCGACAGCTTGGCCAGGTTCGGCTCGCCATCGGTCATCAGCTTCTGCAGCTGCTCGGCGACGGTCTTGTCACCCAGCTTGCCGAGCGCGATCGCGGCCTGCTTGAGCAGGTCGGTGCGGCGCACGGACTGGTCGACGATGCCCTTGATGTCCGTGATCGCACGGTTGTGGTTCATCAGGGCGAGACCGATGCAGAGGTAGCCGGCCAGGTCTTCCTTGGCGACGTTCGACAGCAGCATCGACACCATCGTGTCGGCGGCTTCCTTGGCCTGGGTCAGGCCCAGGGAGACCGCGAGCGCGGACAGCAGACCCGGCTCCTTGTTCGACTTCAGCGCGTCGTAGAGGGTCTCCGCGATCAGGCGCTCGGGCTCGATCTGGACACCGGCCTTCTTCTGGGCCTCGTACTTGAAGAACGAGTAGACGCCCAGCGACAGCGCCACCCAGGGCTTCTCCTGGGTCTTGCTGGCCTTGTCGAACTCCTTGAGCAGGGTGGTGCGGTTCAGTTCGCCGCCGATCTGACCCAGCGCCAGGACCGAAAAGAACCGCGTCTGCATGTCCTTGTGGTCGTGGTAGGTGTCGAGCAGCAGCTTGCTGTACTCGTTGTCCGGGTTGTCCTTGCCGTCCTTGTTCTCGTAGGGCAGGGCCAGCTGGCCCAGGGCGAGCACGCAGGAACGCGCGATGTCGTTGCTGCTGCGCTTGACCTTGCCCTTCTCCTTGAGGTCGGCGGCGAACAGCTCCTTGTAGTGAGCGGCGCGCTCGTGATTGCGACCGATCAGCTTGGAGATCGCGGTCGGGCAGTGCGACTGGATCAGCTGCTGGCCCGGGCCGAGCTTCTGCATGTAGTAGGCCTCGAGCGCGTCGAGCGACTCACCGAGCAGCTTCTTGCTCTCTTCGCTGGACTCGTCGATGTGCAGCAGGCCGATCGAGTTGATCGCCGCGACCTTGATGTTGCGGTTGCTGACGTTGTCGTCCTCGAGGAGCTGCTTGAGCGCCGCGAACGCCTTGGTCTTGATCTCGATCTTGGCGTCGTGGGCGATCAGGCCCAGACCGTAGGCCGCGAACGCGCGGGTGCGGTCGTTGATGTTGCCGCCGCTCGCGGCGCGGCCCTTCTCGTTGTCCATGGCCAGGCCGATCAGCATGTCCATCTCGGCCTCTTCGGCGATGCCGGCGATACCGATCGACAGCGCGGCCGTCTCGCGGATCTCCTGGTCGCCTTCCTTGAGGCGCGGGGTGAACACGTCGATCAGCTTGAAGTCGTCGTGGTTGCGCCCGATCTTGGCCATCGCGACCATGCACGACGAGTTGATGTCGCGCTGCTTGGTCGAGTCGATCGCCTTCTTCAGCGCCGGCAGGATCTCGCCGAGGATCTGTTCCTCGGTCGGCTTGAGCGAGTCCTTCGCTTCGCTGCGGCGGGTGCCGCCGAGGAAGAAGTCGTCGCTACCGGTCTGCGGACCACCCTGCTGGATCGCGTCCTTCAGGCGGATGAAGGGGTCCTTGTTGAACTCCCACCAGAACTGCCACTGGGTGAGGTCGTCGCCGACCTCGACACCGCGCTGACCGGTCTGGGCTGCGCGACCGCCACCGGGGCCCGCGGGGCCGCCCGTGGTCGGGCCGGAGGCGCCAGGAGTCGTCGGGCCAGAAGGCGCGGGAGCGCCGGGGCCGGCAGGGCCGCCAGTCGTCGGGCCCGCGGGGCCACCGGTGCCACGGCCGCCGCCGGGGCTCGGCGGCACGACGTCACCAGGACCGCGGTACTGACCACCGTGCGCGCGGCCGGTCTCCGGCAGAAGGGCGATCATGCCCGCGCAGCACAGTCCGGAGAGGACGAGCTTCTTCATCTTCGAGAACTCCTGAGTGAGGGGCCGCACATCGCGGCCGAACTTGGGAAACTGAAACTGGGTGGTCGTCGCGTCGGGGACGCTTCGACAACCGGAATAGCTGAACCGCCTGAGGGTGGAGCGGAGCAGGCTAACCGTCGCGTCTCGCGACCGCTAGCGCAGCACCGAACGGCACCTTGGTCACATGTTGCAATTGTGGGGCCAGCGGCTGCGGCGGGTTCGGCGCTGTGCCCGGTTCGACACCATGCAGGGAAGGCTGTTACCGCAGGGTAACAACAAGAGCAATTCACGACCGCAAGGCGCGCACCAGTTCGCGGTGCGCGCGCGGGGCAGCGGCGATCGTCGGGGTGTGTTCGACCTGGAGGTCGGGGAAGGGAAACACGGCCCGCCCGCTCCAGTCCGTGAAGCGGCAGCCGGCCTCGACGACGATCAATCCCGCCGCGGCGATGTCCCAGACACGGCCCTGCTCCTGCACGTTGGCGTCGAGTCGCCCCATGGCCACGTCGGCGAGCTGGGTCACGGTGCTGCCGAAGGTCCGCAGCCGGTTGCCGCGCGCTTGGATGCGCGGCAGGAACCCCATCTGTTGCTGACCGCGATGCCACTGGCAGCCGACGATCGCAGCGTCGTCGAGGACCCGGTCCGGTGCGCGGACGAGCTTGCCGTTGCGGCGCGTCCCGCCGCCGTGGCACGCGACGTAGTTGGCGTCCTCGGGCAGGCAGTGGATGGCCGCCAGCACGGGCAGGCGGCGCCACAGCAAGGCCACCGAGACGGCGAAGTGCGGCAGCCCGCGGCCGAAGTTGCTGGTGCCGTCGATCGGGTCGACGACCCAGAGCCAGTCCTGGTCCACGTCGACCGCGGCCAACTCCTCGCCCAGGAACCCCGCTGCGGGCAGCAGTTCCGCCAGTTGCCGGCGGAGCAGGCGTTCGCAGCGCACATCGACCGTGGTCACGAAGTCGCCGACTCCCTTGCGCTGCACGTCGGCAGGACGCAGGCGCCGCTGGGCGCGCGCGGCGACGCGCGCGATCGCCGCGACCGCGGCGCCGAGAGGAGTGCGCAGCCGTCGGGCCACCGCCAAGGTCTGGGCAGGGGGGGTGCTTCGCGTGGCTCTGGCCATGTTGGGCATCGTGGCGTGCGCAGGCCCGGAAATCAGGTGCTCTGTCGAGGCTTCCGGATACAAGACAACCGCATGCAGCGCGGTCGGCGGTCGAGGCTTCCCAACCAGGGCATGACCATGCTCGTGGTGGCATTCGCTGCCTGCGCGGGCGGTCCGCCCGCCGGTGCGCCGATGCGCGGCCCGAACGTCGCTGGTTCGATGCTCGACGCGAGCCCTGCGCCGCAGACGCCTCGCGGCGGGGGAGGCGCCCCGGCGCCGAACGCGGCGACTACCGCGGCGAACGCCCCGGCCGCGACGCAGCCGCCGGTCGACGTCGAGCCCCCGATTGCCGGAGGGCAGCAGGCCGAGCAGACTGCGACCGGCGCCCCCGTCGATCCGGTCGAGGACGCCCTGCAGCTGGCAGCCCGCCTGTGCAGCGAGGAGGAGCACCGCGGCGCCCTGCTCGCGCTCGACACCACCCTGGCGCATGCCGACGCCCTGTCCGCGAACGACAGAGCCCTGTTGATGGTCGCGCGAGCCGGCGTGCTGCGCGACCTCGGCGAGCGTCATCTCGCGGCCGTGGCCCTGCGCGGTGTCCTGGCGGCCCACGGCCCCGCGGCGCTGCATCCGGGGCTGTTGATGGAATTGGCGGAGCTCGACTGGCTCGAGGGCAACCGACAGGGCGCCTTGGCCGGGCTCGAGCAGCTCGAGGCCGTGCACGCCGGTGACGCGTGGCTGGTAGCGCATGCCGCCGACGTCCAAGGCCTGAAGCGTGAGCTGAGCACCGCGCCGCGCCCCGTGCGCCTGCAGCTGCGGGACCTGCTCGGCAACCTGCGCGGGGCGCCCGAGGCCAGCGAACGCATGCGCGCGCTCGAGCTCGCGGTCGCGCCGCTGAACAAGGGATCGACCGCCGGCGACGAGGCCGTCGGGCGGCTGCGCGCGACGGTCGTCGCCATCGCCGCGCGCGACGAGTCGCCGGCGCTGCGTGCCCGGGCGCTGCAGCTCGCCGAGGTCGACGCCGAGTGGAGCCGCGACCTCTGCGCTGCCGGCCTCGGGGATCCATCGCCGCTCGTGCGCGGCATCGCCGCGACCCGGGCCATCGAGCTGCTGCGCCAGGCGGCCGCGCCGCTGCTGCTGCAGGCGCTCGAGCGCGAACCCGACGCCGACACGTTCCGTCGGCTGCACGAGGCCCTGGCCGTGATCGTGCCGGCGGCGCCGCGTTTCGTGCCGGGCGCCGCCACCGACGCGGAGCGCCGCGCGCTGCTCGTGGCGGCGTGGAAACGCGTCGTGACCGTCGATGCGCAGCCTCCCGCGGCGCAGCGGAGAGTGGATGACTGACTCCGTGGATCTGCCCGGCTCGCCCATGCACACCAAGCCAATGTTCACCACGGAGCGTCCGTTCGCCGTCGCGCGGCCTCGCTGGCCCCTGCTCAGCCTGCTGTTGGCGGGTTGCACGGCCGCCGACAACCTGTCCTACGACGAGCTGGTGACCGAGTTCGACGGCATCGTCACGGTGGCCGGCAACGCGCCAGACCGACGCATCGACTACGCCGAGAGCGCGCCGGTTTCGGCCTGGTACATGCGGCAGTTCTGGTTGGTGCCGCTGCGTTGGCCGCTGGGCTGGGTGTTCGGCGTGCGACACACCTCGAAGCTCGACAACCCGTCCCGGCACGTGCGCGAGCTGCTCGTCGAGCTGCCCGACGAGACTGGCTCGGGCTACGACGAGAACGCGCAGTGCCTGCTGCGCATGGGCTGGATCGCGGCGCTGGACAGCAGCGTCGCCAGCCGCATCGTCGCCCTCGACGGGCTGGCGACCTCGGCCCGGCGGCTGGCGTTGCCGGTGCTGGAGGGGAGCCCCGAGGAGCTGCTCGCGCCCCCCGATCCGACCGGGTTCCAGGCCGCGCGCGAAGCGGTGCAGGCCGGAAGGCCGGAGATCCGCCAGGCGGCGACCTGGGACGACGCGAAGGCCGCCGCCTACGGCGCCGCACTCGAGCAGCTGGTGGCGGCGCCGCTCGCCGACGTCGCCTCGCGGCTGCTACTGGCTCAGGACCTGGGCGCGCTGCTGCAGGCCGAACCATCGCGCGAACTGCGCGACGCGACCCGCGCGGCGCTGACGGTGGCGATGACCTAC
Organism: Planctomycetota bacterium; assembly: GCA_020638655.1. Classification (GTDB taxonomy): domain Bacteria; phylum Planctomycetota; class UBA1135; order UBA1135; family UBA2386; genus JACKIC01. The sequence continues at coordinate 39,341 of JACKIC010000008.1, read as the reverse complement.
GCCGTGCGCGGCATCCTGCTCGACATCGTCAGGGGACGCGACCCGCGTTGGTCCGACCTGCGCCTGTGCGGCATGCAGCAGTTCCGCAGCCTCGGCGGCCCGAGCGCAGTGCCGCTGTTGCTGGCCTTGATGGCCGCCGGCCCCGAGCAGGTCGCGCGCGGCGAACCGCGCTTCGATCCCGATCCGCTGGTGCGCCTGCGCCTGATCAACTACTGCGGCCAGCTGTCCGGCGAGTTGGCGCTCGAGGAGGTGCGGCTGCCCGGCGCCGAGCAGTGGGAGGGCATCGCGCCGGCCGACTTCCTCGCGCAGACGATCTTGACCGAGCAGAGCTACTACTCGAAGCTCCGCGTGCCGGCCCTGACGGCCTTGAACCTCTGCCTGCAGAGACCGCACCTCGACTACGACATCGCCTGGGTGAAGGCATGGGTCGACGAGCGACCTTCCCGCCGCCGCACCTGACGCCGCCGCGCGCTCCTGCCGCGATCCACCATGCGCACCCACTGGTCCGAAGATTCGATCGACTACGACGGCTCGCAGCTGCGCGCCCACTGGATCCTGGCGCGGTTCGGCCTCGTCGGTGACGCCTGCGTCGGCTTCCGCGGCGCCTGCAACGTGGTGACCGACGAGATCGCGGATCTCGAGGACCTCGATGGTCCGGGCATCGCCGCGAACGACATGGTGCACTTCGTCTGGGAGACGTTCACCAGCTGCGACCTGCTGCTCGCCGTGCATCGGCAGCGGCTGTTCGCGGCGTGCGCGGGCGAACTCCTGCAGCGCATGTCCGGGGTGCCGCTGCGTCGTGAGGGCGACGACCTCTACCTCGGCGACGGCAAGCTCTCGATCAGCATCGCCACGGCCTCCCCGGTGAGCGCGTTGCTGCACTTCGCGGTGAACGCCACGCCCGGCGGCGCGCCGGTGCCGATCGCGACCCTGGCCGACCTCGACGTCGACCCCGAAGCGTTCGGTCGCGCCCTGCTCGCGGCCGTGGCCGACGAGCAGGAGTCGATCCACGCGGCGCGCGCCAAGGTGCGCAGCAAGGGGGAGTGGTTGCCCGGGGGGCGGTCATGAAGGGCGCGACGGGCACGGTGATCAAGCTGGTCCTGGTCGCGGCCCTGATGTTCTTCGTGTTCCGCTCGATCCACTTCGAGGATCGCCTGGTGATGCGCGACGGCGACAAGGTGGTCGCCGAGCAGGAGATCGAGATCCAGGGGCCCTGGAACGCCGACCCCATCACCTATCTGGTCGGCGACGACCCGCAGCCCAGGCAGATCGGTCGCGGCGCCGTCATCGAGGGGCACGACGCCACCATCGAGCCGGGCTTCATCACCTACTGGCACAACCTCGACCCCGGGTTGTTCGCGCTCGGTGCGTTCTGCTACTTCCTCACGGCGTTGATCGCCGGCGCGCGCTGGTGGTGGCTGCTGCGCTGCAACGGCACGGACGTGTCCCTGCTGGAGACGCTGCGCTTCACCTGGATCGGCGTGTTCTTCAACACCGTGGTGCCGGGTGCGACCGGGGGCGACCTGATCAAGGCGCTCTACATCATGAAGCGCTGCCCTGGCCACCGCGTGCAGGTGCTGGTCTCGGTGGTGGTCGATCGGGTGCTGGGTCTGGCGTCCCTGGCGTTCCTGGGGGCCGTGATCGTACTGTTCGCGCTCGATCGCTTCGGCGAGATCGCCCTCGGGATCTGGTGCGTGATCGGCGGCGTCGGCCTGCTGGGTCTGTTCGCCTTCAGCCGGCGCTTGCGCCGCCTGGTCCGGATCAGTTGGCTGCTCGAGCGCCTGCCGCAGAAGGTCGGCCACCTGCTCAAGCTCGTCGATCAGGCGGTGTTCTTCTACCGCAACCACGGCGGCGTCATCGTCGCCAGCCTGGTCGCCGGCATCGGCAACCACGTGCTCTCGGTGCTGAGCGTGGCCTTCATCGGCGACGCCCTGGGCGTCGGCATGCCGTGGTTCGAGTACTTCGCGTTGATCCCGGTGATCAACATCGTCTCGGCGTTGCCCATCGGTCCCAACGGCTGGGGCGTCGGCGAAGCCCTGTACAAGCTGTTGTTCGCCAAGTACGGCGCTGCGCACCTCGCGGCGACCATCCCCGACCCGGCGCAGGCTGCGCAGGCGATGGGCACGCGCGGCGTGTCCCTGTCGGTGCTCTATCGCCTGCACCTGACCTTCTGGTCGCTGCTCGGCGGCCTGTTCGTGCTGTTCGAGAAGGACAAGGTCACCAAGGACGACATCGCCCGCGAAGTCGCGTTGGAGCAGCGCGAGGACGAACGCGACGACAACCTGCCGTCGGACTGAGCCGTCGGCGCACGCGCCCTCCGGCAGGGGCAATGGCTTGGATTTGCCCCCGGGCTCTTCTAGCCTGCGCGCATGTCGCTACTCGTCGTCGGTTCCACGGCTTTCGATACGGTCGAGACTCCTCACGGCAAGGCCGAGGACTGTCTGGGCGGGTCGTCCACCTACTTCTGCCTCGCGGCCCAGCTGTTCACGCCGACGCGGCTGGTCAGCGTCGTGGGTGAGGACTTTCCGGCGCAGCACCGCAGCATGCTCGCCGACCGCGGCATCGACCTCGGCGGCCTCGAGACCAAGCCCGGCAAGACGTTCCGGTGGCACGGTCGGTACTCGAGCGACATGAACTCGCGCGACACCATCGACGTGCAGCTCAACACCTTCGGCGACTTCCGGCCCAAGGTGCCGGCCGCGTTCCAGGCGACGCCGTTCGTCTTCCTGGCCAACGGCTCGCCCAGCACCCAGGCCTCGGTGCTCGATCAGTGTGAGCGGCCCAAGTTCTGCGTCGCCGACACCATGGACCTGTGGATCGAGCACGAGCGCGAGGGGCTCGCCGCGCTGATGCAGCGCATCGACGGCCTGATCGTCAACGACAGCGAGGTCAAGCAGCTGACCGGCAAGAGCAACCTGATCCAGGCCGGTCGCGCGGTGCTCGAACTCGGCCCCAAGCTGGTGATCGTCAAGAAGGGCGAGCACGGCTGCTTCGTGTTCTCCAACTTCTTCCACTACGCGCTGCCGGCATATCCGACCGAGGCCGTCGTCGATCCGACCGGCGCCGGCGACAGCTTCGCCGGCGGCTTCATGGGTTACCTCGCGACCTGCGATTCGGTCAGCGTCTGGAACCTCAAGCGCGCCGTCGCCTACGGCACCGTCACCGCGAGCCTCACGGTCGAGGGCTTCGGCGTCGAAGCCATCGCCAGGGCCGACCGCCAGCAGGTCGAGCGCCGCTTCCACGAACTGCAGCAGTTCGTGGCCGGCGCCTGATCAGCGCAGCTGGGCGATCAGCGCAGCTGGGCAATCAGCGCAGCTGGGCAATCAGCGCAGCTGGGCAATCAGTGGCGTGCTCGTGCGCAGATCGTTGCCGACGATCGCGGCGGCCTGCAGCATGAAGGTGACGCCGGCGAAACCGCCGTTGTTGGGGTTGGCGAAGTTCCACGTGCCGTAACCGTTCGCGTCGGTGACCGCGAGGCCGAGCGTGGTCGCGCCGACGGCGACGAACACGTCCTGGAAGCTGTCGCTCGTGAACACCGGCGGGAACGCCGCCAGCGGGAACGACGGAGCGTAGGTGCCGGGCGCCAGGGGCCCGAACGTGGCGACCAGGAAGGCCACCGAGAAGGGCGCGCCCTTGACGTCGATCTGCCACAGCGGCTGCGTCGTGGCGAGCGGCAGGGCGCCGTAGTCCGCGGTGTCGATGACCAGCGGGGTGCTGGCCAGGCTGTCGACGAGCTGCAGCCCCATCAGGGACGGCTGGAAGTTGACCGCGTCGAACTGCACGCCGAGCCACGAGCCCGTCGCCGGCACCGCCGGGATGGTGCTGCCGCAGAGCACGCCGTTGATGGTCGCGACCGAGCCGCCGCTGGCGGTCGAGAAGATCGTGCCCGCGTAGCTGCCGGCGTCGCTGCAGAACACCAGGTTGGGTTCCTGGGTGTAGTTGCCGAGCATGTCGGGGTAGGCCGACTGGAAGGTCCCGGCGCCGGGGTCGAGCGACAGCCCGCAGACCTTGCCGAAGACCCCGGTCACCGCGATCGGGGCGCCCGTGCGGTCCATCGCCCCCGAGTTGAGCACCATCTGACGCACGCTGATCGGCGCCGGCGAAGGGCCGGTGGCGACCTCCTCGACCAGCAGGCGCGCCGAGTCCGGCGTGAAGCTGGCGATGTTGCCGCTGGCGTCGTAGGTGATGTTGGCGGCGTCGATCTTGACGATCGAACCGTCGTTGGCGAACTGCGCGCCGCCCTGGTTGCCGTTGACCCACTGGCCGCCTTGCACCGGCGCGTAGTAGAGGTCGCCGTTGGCTGCCTGCAGCAGCGCATGCGCTCCGGGCACACTGACTCCCGACGTCGGCGGGGCGCCGGCCGCGACCGCGAGCTGCGCGGCGGTCATGAACAGCTCGGCATCGCCGTTGGGCAGGAGGCGCACCCAGTCGCCGGGGACCAGCGTGTGCACCGCGGTGCCGCCGTTGGTGAACACCTCGATGTCGGCCGCGACGTTGTCGCGCACCGTGAAGTAGACCTTGTCCCAGGTCACGGCGCCGCGGTCGGCTGCCTTGACGAACAGCCCGCCGATCTGCAGCGCGTCGAAGTAGGCGCGCAGTCCGGCGAACTTCAGGTAGTTGCCGTCGTTGTCGGCGTCGCCGAGGTAACACTGCAGCGCGGTCGCCGGCATCAGGCTGCCCGCGACCGCGCCGGCACCTGGGGTCACGTACGAGAAGTCGAACTCCGACAGCTGCGAGATGGTGCCGTCGACGCGCTCGTTGACCGCGTCGAGGCTCACGAACGGGAACCGGCCCGTGAACAACAGGGTCTGGCTCTGGGCCGGAGCGAGCGGCGCGAGGGCGGTGAGGGTGCAGGCGATGCGGATGGCGAGCTTCATGGTGTGGGGTCCTTCGTGGTGGAGTGACGAGCCGCGCACGATAGCGCACCGCGCGCCCGCAGCCAGGGCGGGTGACAACCACGGCAGGCCGCGGCATCATGGGCCCCGCTTCGCGCGAGCCCTCCATGCAACGCCTCTTCGCCGTCACCCTCGCCCTCGCCGCCGCCGCTCCGCTCTGCGGCCAGACGTCGTCCAGCGACGTGTCGGTCGGCGTCTTCCCGTTCCTGGTCGGCAACATGGACGGGCGCGTCAACGAGATCGTCACCAACTGCCAGACCTACGGCATCGACACCGTCTACGTCAGCGCGTTCCGCACCACGGGACCGCTCGCGGGGGACCTGTGGGTCACGGACAGCGCCGGTGACTGGAACCCGGCGTGGGGACCGGTGCGACCGACCGGCGCCGGCATCCACCTGCAGAACCTGATCGCGGCCTGCCACAGCGCCGACATCCGCGTCGTCGCCGTGCTCAAGTGCTTCGCGGACACCGTGCAGCCGGACAACGTGGCGCACCGCCAGTACCTGCTCGACGTGATCGACTACTTCGTCGACGCGTGGTTGCCCAACGGACAACCGGTCTACGACCTCGACGGCATCGCGCTCGACTACGTGCGTTACGTCGGCGGCACCAACGTCCAGGCCACGAACGTCACCAACTTCGTGCGCGACGTGCGCGAACACGTCGGCAGCCTGTCGCTGCACGCCTACCTGATCGCCAACCGCTACACGTTCGACGGGCCGGTCTACAACAGCCAGTTCGCGAGCTACGCCGCAGTGATCAGTTCGCTCGCCTCGCAATTCGGGCAGCACTGGGAGCAACTCGCGCCGTATCTCGACGTGCTGATGCCGATGGCCTACAGCGCCGACGGCTCGATCTACAACACCTACGCCGGGCACCAGGCCTACGTGCGGCAGGCCGCGAGCTACGCCCGCACCGCGTGCGCCTTCGCCGGGTATCCGAACCGCCGCGTGGTGCCGACGATCAAGACCTACACCGGCGACGGGGAGACGACCACGACCCAGACGATCGAGGCCTCGATCACCGGCGCGCTGCTCGGCGGCGGCAATGGCTACCAGTCGTTCCGCTACCAGTTCCTCGTCAACACGCCGTCGTGGTGGACCAAGATGCAGCAGTTCGCGGTGCCGGGCTGCAACTGGCCCACGCCCTTGCTGGCGGCGACCGCGACGCGCCTCTCGCGCAACCTCGACGCCACGGCCTGCCGCGACGTCGATCAGGCCGCCGCGACGCTGCAGGTGCGCTACGACCACGACAACGACGGTGTCTTCGACTCGGCGTGGCAGCCGCCCGGCGTGAGCACCGACCTGACGCGGCACCCGGGTCACTGGGTCACGACCATCCAGGTGCGCGACAACGACGGGCACGTGTCGACGGCGCGCCGGCGCGTGAACGCGGGCTCCGCGGTGACCCTGGTGCCGGGCTACGTCGGGGCGACGAGCGGCGGCGCGGTACAGATCCAGCTCGACGTGGGGCCCGCGGGTGCAGGCAACATCTACCTGGTGCTGGCGTCGCTCTCGGGCACCGCGCCGGGGTTCACGTGGCAGCCCGGCTTTCCCGTGCCGCTCAACATCGACTTCGTGACCGACGCGTTCGTCTCGACGCCCAACGGCGCCTTCCTGAGCGGCGGCCTGGGCCTCTTCGATGCCAGCGGTCACGCCGGCGCGACGCTGACGATGCCGCCGCTGCTGTTGCAGCCGTTCATCTGGCAGACCGTGTCCTGGAACTTCCTCAGCATCGACGCGCTGGGCCAGCCCGCCTGCGTCGGCGATACGCGCCCCCTGGTGATCCTGCCGTAGCGCGGCGCGGACGGGGTGAAAAGCGATGGCCTGCGGGCTATCGTCTTCGCCCCATGATCGCGCTATCGAACTACGTTGGCGGCAGCTGGAACGCGGGCAGCGGCGACGCCAAGTCCCTGCACAACCCGGCCACCGAAGAGATCCTCGGCGAAGTCCGCCCCGGCGGCGTCGACTTCGCGGCGGCGCTGCACCACGCGCGCGAGAAGGGTGGCCCGGCCCTGCGGGCGATGACCTTCGGCGAGCGCGCGGCGATGCTCAAGGCGCTGTCGAAGAAGCTGCACGAGCACCGCGACGAGCTGATCGAGATCAGCGGCAGCAACGGCGGCAACACCCGCGGCGACGCCAAGTTCGACCTCGATGGCGCGACCGGCACGCTCGCCTGGTACGCGCAGCTCGGCGCCGGCTACGGCGATCGTCGACACCTCGCCGACGGTGAGGGGGCGCAGCTCGGCCGCACCGCGCGGTTCTGGGGCCAGCACATCCTGACGACGCGGCCCGGCGTCGCCGTGCACATCAACGCGTTCAACTTCCCGGCCTGGGGCATGGGCGAGAAGATGGCCTGCGCGCTGCTCGCCGGCGTGCCCGTGGTCGAGAAGGCCGGCACGCCGAGCGCGCTGCTCGCGTATCGCATCGCCCAGCTCGTCGTCGAGAGCGGCATCGTGCCCGAGGGTGCCTTCCAGTTCATCGGCGGCTCGATCACCGGCATGCTCGATCTGCTCGGCCCGATGGACACGGTCGCGTTCACGGGCAGCGCGGTGACCGCGGCGCTGATCCGCGGCAACAAGAACCTGATCGCGCGCAACGTGCGCATCAACCTCGAGGCCGACTCGATCAACTCGGCGATCCTCGGTCCCGACGCCGAAGAGGGTGGGGACACGCTCGAGCAGTTCCTCGGCAACGTCACCGTGGACATGACGCAGAAGGCCGGGCAGAAGTGCACCGCCGTGCGCCGCATCTTCGTGCCCGAGGCGATGGTGGGCATGGTCGCCGAGGCGCTCGTCGAACGCCTGCGCAGCACCAAGATCGGTGCGCCGCTGGAAGCCGAGACCCGCATGGGCCCCGTGGCCAGCGCCGCCCAGCTGCGCGATGTGCGCGCGGGCATCGATCGGCTCACCGAGGTCGCCGAGGTGCTCACCGGCGGGAGCGCGCCGATGTCCGGCCCGGGCTACTTCGTGGCGCCGACCCTGCTGCGCGCCAAGGACCCCGCGGCGCCGGTTCTGCACGAGCTCGAGGTCTTCGGCCCATGTGCGACCATCGTGCCCTACAGCGGCAAGGTCGAAGAAGTCGTGGACCTCTGCAACCGCGGCGGTGGCGGTCTCGTCGCCAGCGCCTACAGCGACGATCGCAAGTTCCTCGAGCCCCTCGTGCACGGCATCGCCCCCTGGCACGGTCGCGTATGGGTGGGCAGTGAGAAGACCCACGGCCAGGCCCTCGGGCCGGGTGCGGTCCTGCCCGCCACGATTCACGGTGGCCCGGGCCGCGCCGGCGGTGGGGAGGAACTCGGTGGCCTGCGCGGGCTCATGCCCTACATGCAGCGGACCGCGATTCAGGGCGATCGCGCGATTATCGGCCGAGCGTTCGGCGACGAAACGAACCCCTGAGCCGTGGCTGGACTACCCTAAGCAAGGATCAGACAAGAGATTCCGAGCGTCCGATGGCGCCGGACACGGCTTTCGGCGACCTCCGGAATTCGGAGCAGAAAAAGACGAGCCTCGGCTGTCCCGATGCTGCGTAGCGGCTCCTTGGAAACCACCGAGGAGCTTCCGATTTGCTGACCATCATCGCTGTGTGGTGCGCCTGCGCCGTCTTGCTCGCTCCCCTGGTCGGGCGAACCCTGCGGAACGCCCGTAGAGCCCACGCGTTGGTCGCCGAGCCGTCGGCGCGGTTGCTCGATGCCGCTTGACCCGTTGTGATCCGACCGAGGGCAACCCAGTTGGGCTTGCCCGCATTGCTGGGACCGCAGGTGCAGTGGCGGACCGCGGCGCAACCGCGCGGTAGTTTGAGCGCGGGCTGAGCCTGCAGGGAGGCTGAGCCTGCAGGGAGCGTGGGGGACCGGTAGCGTGAGGGAGCCGGCCAGCGAGCCAGGCGCGGCGCATTCTCCGACGCCTGAGTTCTCCGACGCTTGAGCGTCGCGCCACCGGCAGGAGACTTGTCGTCGCGCAGGTTCCTGCAGTCGCGGGCACCGCTGGAGAGGGTCGTTCCTGCCTTCCTCTGGACCGGGCAAGGCGCCCAAGTCGCGCTCGAGTCCTTGCGGACCGGGGAGAAGAGTGGTGGGCGTTACAGGATTCGAACCTGTGACCCTCAGCTTGTCGAGCTGATGCTCTAGCCAACTGAGCTAAACGCCCGCCGTTGCGAGGGAGGGATGATGCCCACCCGCCGGGATGATGCAACCAAAAAACACGGCGCATGATGGGAATGCCAGCGGCCCCTCGAGTCGCTAGAGTGCTCCGTCCGCGTCGTGCGCGAGTCGCCTCTCGCAGCCGGACGCGCCCGCTTTCGCCGATGTCCTCGCCCGACTCCCTAGCCCTGTCATCTCCCTTGCTGCGGCCCGAACGCGGCGGCAGCACGAGGGTTCGGGTCGGGCGCTTCGAGCTGGTGCTCGAGGCCGTGCGCGGCGGTCACTCGCTGCTCTGGGGCGACGGCCGCGAAGCGCGTCGCTTCGCGCTCGGCCTCGGCGACATCGGCCAGCTCTCCTTGCAGCTCGAGCCGCCGGCCTGGCCCTGCCGGGTCGTGGTTCGCGAGACCCTGGTCCTGGCGCCCGGCGCGCGGGTGCGCGGCTACGTGCAGTTGCCGCTGGTCCCGGTGGTCGTGGGCCACCGCGCCAACGGTCAGGACCTGCGCCTGCTCGAGCTCGCCAACGCGGACCTCGGCGGCGAATGGGACGAGCGCTTCGGCACGACCTTCCGGGTGGCGAGTTCGTGGCACGTGCGCTTCCCGATGCCGACGGGCGAGGCGCGCGCCACCGTGCCGCTGACCCTGTTCAACGACGCCGCGGAGATGTTCGCGCCCGCCGACCTGCCGGTGCAGTTGCTGCGCCAGGATCTGTTCGTTCGCCGCAGCAGCATCGTCGCGGCGCCGCGGCGGCTGCGGTGGAGCGGCCAGTCCTGGAACGGCACGCCGCGCCGGCGCGCCGAGGTGAACGGATGAAGCGCGCAAACCGGCGGATGTGGTCCGTGCTGACGGCTGCGGCCGTGCTGACGTTCACGGCGGCCTGCGACAACGGCGACAAGACCGAGCAGGCTGAGATCGCCGCCGAGTTGCGAGCCCTGCGCGCGACGCTGCAGAGCGCCTCGACCCCGGCGCCGCGCCAGACGGCTCCCGATCGCGCCGCGTTGGTGCAGGCGCTGGCGCCGCTGCAGGAGGCGCTGCAGGCGCTGGCCAACGACCAGCGACAGCTCGCCGCGCGGCAGATCGGGCTGACGCAGGAACTGCAGCGCTGGACGCAGCTGGTGGCGAGCCAGGCGACGAGCGGCACGCAGGCGGAGTTGCAGGCGTTGACGAAGCGGCTGCAGGGACTCGAAGAAGCGATGACGGCCCAGCAGGCGCAGCACGCCGAGGCCGAGGCGATGGTGCGCAAGGCCCTCGACCACACGGCCGACCAGCTCGAGACCTTCCTGCTGCGGCTCGAAGGGGCGTCGCCGCCGATCGACGGCGACGCGCCCGGCAAGGAGACGCCCGCCCAACCGGGCAAGGAGCAGCCGGGCAAGGAGTCGGCTGGCGACGCGACGGGCAACGCTCCTGCCGCCGGCGCTGCCGCCACCGGCGGCGACGGCGCACCCAAGCGGGGCGCGACCGGAGCCTGGCTCGCGCTGCTGCTCGCGGCGTTCGCGACGGCGGGGTGGCTGTGGTGGCGGCGTCCCTCCCCCTCGACGCGCCGACGCCTGCTCGTCGACGAGTCGGTCGGCATGGATGAAGGTGTGGAGCAGATCTGGGCTGCCGCCGAGCTGCTCGGTGAGGCGGTGGGGCGGCTGCGCACCCCCGAGCAGGTGATCGAACCATCGCCCGCACGCGCCGCCGACGAGTCGATCGCCGTGGCCGATGCGCTCGGCCTCGATGACCGTGTCTTCGAAGACACCGTCGTCGAAGAGTTCGTCCCGCCCGCCGCGGCGCCTGGCCCGGCTGCCCAGTCGCCGGCCGAGACGCTCCCCGGGCCGGTCGCCTCCTCACCCGCGCCCGGCCAGCACGGCGTCGTCGGCCCCGAGTCGGCGCTGTTCGTGGTGCCGCTGCCGTTCGGCGACCAGACGCGCGCCGTCCGCGCGCTGCAGGACGTGATCAGCCGCGACCCGCGCGTGCTGCGCCGGCCGGCACCGGAGGTCGTGGTCTCCGCAGGGCGGGCGGCGGTGCGCTGCTGCCTGCTGCCGACCCTGCCGCCGGGCGAACGCAGCCACCTCGAACAGCGGCTGCGGGACGCCGTGGCGTAGTCCGTCCGCGACCCTCGAATGCGCAGCCGGCTCTCGGTATCTTCCTCGCCCTCATTCCGCGCAGCACAGGAACCCATCGCATGATCATCGGTGTCCCCAAGGAGATCAAAGCTCAAGAGAACCGCGTCGGCGCCGTCCCGGCGATGGTTCTCGACCTCACGTCGGCCGGTCACAAGGTCCTGGTCGAGAAGACCGCGGGCCTGGGCGCGGGCATCCCCGACGAGGCCTTCGCCCAGGTCGGCGCGACCATGGTGGGCAGCGCCGAGGAGGTCTACGGCGGCGCCGACATGATCGTCAAGGTCAAGGAGCCGCTCGCGGCCGAGTACTCGCTGATCAAGAAGGGGCAGCTGCTGTTCACGTACTTCCACTTCGCCGCCAGCCGCGAGCTGACCGACGCGATGCTGAAATCGGGCGCGCACTGCTTCGCCTACGAGACCCTGCAGTACCGCAACTCGCTGCCGCTGCTGACGCCGATGAGCGAGGTCGCGGGCCGCATGTCGGTGCAGGTCGGTGCGGTCTGCCTCGAGAAGCACTACGGCGGTCGCGGCATGCTGCTCGGCGGCATCCCCGGCGTCGAGAACGCCACGGTGGTGATCCTCGGCGGCGGCGTCGTCGGCACCAACGCGGCGAAGATGGCCGCCGGTCTGGGCGCCGACGTGCGCATCATGGACCTCGACCTCGACCGGCTGCGTTATCTCAGCGACGTGATGCCCGCCAACGTGCAGCTGCTGCACAGCTCGCCGATCGCGATCCGCGAGCAGATCGTGCACGCAGACCTCGTGATCGGCGCGGTGCTGGTGCAGGGCGCGCGCGCGCCGCGGCTGATCCGCCGCGAAGACCTCAAGACGATGAAGGACGGCGCCGTGGTCGTCGACGTGGCCGTCGACCAGGGCGGCTGCATCGAGACCTGCCGTCCGACCACGCACGCCGACCCGACGTACGTGATCGACGGCGTGCTGCACTACTGCGTCGCCAACATGCCGGGCGCGGTGCCGCGCACGTCGACGTTCGGCCTGACCAACGCCACCAGCCCGTGGGCGAAGAAGATCGCCAACCTCGGCGCGGCGGCCGCGGCGAAGGATCCGGTGCTCGGCACCGCCGCCAACGTGCTCGGCGGCGTCTGCACGCACTCGGGCGTCGCCGAGGCGTTCGGCATCGAGTATCGCCGGCCCGACTCCGTGCTGTGATCGGCCCTCTCGCTGCCCAGCTGGCTGGGCAGGAACAGGCGGCGATCGGCTGGTTCGACGCGGTCGTGCTCGGGCTCGTCGAGGGCCTCACCGAGTTCCTGCCGATCTCGAGCACCGGCCACCTGATCGTGGCGCAGCGCCTGCTCGGCATGAGCGCGAGCGAGGCCAACAACGTCTTCGCGATCGGCATCCAGCTCGGCGCGATCAGCGCCATCCTGGTGCTGTACTGGCGACGGCTGTGGCACGCCGCGCAGACGGTGCTGCGCGTCGATCGCGCGCAGCCCAACCTGCTGCTGCAGATCTTCGTCGCGGCGGTGCCCGCGGTGGTGCTCGGACTGTTGTTCGACGACTACATCGACGAGCACCTGTTCTCGGCGAAGGTCGTCGCGGCCACGGTGCTGATCGGCGGCGTGCTGCTGCTCGTGCTCGAGCGCGTGCTGCGCCGGCGCGGCGCGCCGACCGGCGAGGTGGCGACGATGACCTACCGGACCGCGTTCTTCGTCGGTCTGTGGCAGTGCCTGGCGCTCGTGCCCGGCACCAGCCGCGCCGGGGCGACCATCGCCGGCGCGCTGCTGCTCGGCCTGTCGCGCACGGCCGCCGCGGAGTTCTCGTTCCTGGTCGGCCTGCCGATCCTGTACGGCGCCGCGCTCTACAAGCTGCTCGGCTACCGCGAGATGCTGCACGGTGACCTGCTGACCGCGTTCGTGATCGGCTCGCTGGTCGCGTTCGTCAGCGCGCTCGCGGTGGTGGTGCCGTTCGTCGCGTTCCTGCGGCGCCACACCTTCGCGCCGTTCGCCTGGTACCGCATCCTCGCGGGGCTGGTGCTCGCGTGGCTGTGCTGGCGCGGCGTGCTGGTCGACTGAGCGCCGCGCATCCTCAGGCGGCGGCGATCAGCCGCGCCGATAGCCGAGCTCACGCACGACCATCAGCACCTCGCTCCAGCTCGGGAACGGGCGGCTGTGTTGCTGCTTGAAGCGGTCGATCGCGGCGATGAACTCGAGCACGTCCGCGTCGACCTCGGCGAGCGCCGGCGAGCTGCGCTCCGGGTCGGCCTTGGCCGCGGCCTTCTTGCTGCTGGAAGCGGCCGGCCTGGCGCGGGCCGCGGCCTTCTTGGTGGCCTTGCCCGCGACCGTGCCGACGCGGCGCTTGCCGGCCTTGCTCGGGGCTGACTTCTTCCTGGCGTTCTTCTTGGTCGCGCTGGCCATGCCGGTCTCATCGACCGCTGCGCAGCATCTGCTTGATCGCGGGGCCGAACGGGGGGCGCAGCAGGCCGTGGTCGGTCACGAAGGCCTTCACCAGGCCGGCCGGCGTGACGTCGAAGGCGGGGTTGCGGGCCCCGATCCCGGCCGCGACCACCGGCTTGCCGGCGAAGGCCGTGATCTCGGTGGCATCGCGCTCTTCGATCGGGATGTGCCGCCCGTCGTCGAGCTGGGGATCGAACGTGGAGGCCGGCGCCGCCACGTAGAACGGCACCCCGTGGGCCGCGCAGGCCAGGGCCACGGCGTAGGTGCCGACCTTGTTGGCGAAGTCGCCGTTGGTGGCGATGCGGTCGGCGCCGACGATCGCCAGCGACACCTGCCGGCGGGCGATCAGGCCGGCGGCCGCACCGTCGGCGATCACCTCGACCGGGATGCCGGCCGCGGCGAGTTCGAGCGCGGTCAGGCGGGCGCCCTGCAGCAGCGGGCGGGTCTCGTCGGCGAGCACCGAGAAGCGCGTGCCCTTGCGCCAGGCGGCGAACAGGACGGCCAACGCGGTGCCGTCGCCGGCGGTGGCGAGGCGGCCGGTGTTGCAGTGCGTCAGCACCGTGTCGCCCGCGCCGATCAGATCGCAGCCGAACTCGCCCATGCGCAGGCAGGAGGCTTCGTCTTCGGCGTGGATCGCCTGCGCCTCACGCAGCAGGTCGGGCAGCGCGGGGCGCGCGATCGCGGCCTGCACCATGCGGTCGACGGCCCACGCGAGGTTGACGGCGGTGGGGCGCGCCGCGGTCAGCTTGGCGCCGACCAGGCGCGCGGTCTCGACCAGCGCGTTGGCCATCGGCGCGGCCCGGCGCACGCCGAGCACCATGCCATACGCCGCGGCGACGCCGATCGCGGGGGCGCCGCGCACCGACAGGCGGCGGATGGCGTCGATCACGCCTTCCAGATCGCCCAGTTCGAGCACGTGGTAGCGGTGCGGCAGCTGCGTCTGGTCGAGCAGCTCGAGGTGCCCGTCGGGGCCGCCGCGCCAGGCGATCGTCGGCGGCAAGGGTTGCAGGTTCGCGGTCATGGTGCGAATCAGTTCTTCGGTGCGGTCAGGCGACGTTGGATCTCCGCGTAGGTCGCGGCGGTCTTGCGCACGACGTCGTCGGGCAAGGTGGGCGGTGGTGGGGTGCGGTCCCAGCCGGACGAGAGCAGCCAGTCGCGCAGATACTGCTTGTCGAACGAGGTCGGCTTGCCGCCGGGTCGCACCTCGTCGGCGGGCCAGAACCGGCTGCTGTCGGGAGTCAGGCACTCGTCGATCAGCACCAGCTCGCCGTCGGCGAGGCCGAACTCGAACTTGGTGTCGGCGATGACGATGCCACGCGTGCGGGCGTGGTCGCGGCCGCGCTGGTAGAGCTTCAGGGCCGTGTCGCGCGCGGCGAGGGCGACGCGCTCGCCGACGAGTTCGACGACGCGCGCGAAGTCGATCGGCTCGTCGTGGCCTGACGCCGCCTTCGTCGACGGCGTCAGGATCGGCGGCTGCAGCTCGCTCGCGTGCTGCAGGCCCGCGGGCAGCGCCACCCCGCTGACCGCGCCGGACTTCTGGTAGTCGCTGTAGCCAGAGCCGGTCAGGAACCCGCGCACGACCCATTCGACGGGCAGCGGTTCGCAGCGCTTGCACCGCATCGCGCGGCCGCGCAGCACCTCGCGATACTCGGACGGCACCTCGGGCCACGCGTCGACGTCCGCCGACAGCAGGTGGTTGGCGCACACGTCGCGCAGCAGTCCGAACCAGAACACCGAAGTGCCGGTGAGCACGCGGCCCTTGCCCGGCACGCCTTCTCGCATCACGACGTCGAACGCCGAGACGCGGTCGGTGGCGACGAGCAGCAGGTCGTCGCCGAGCGCGAAGATCTCGCGCACCTTGCCCGAGCCGAGCTTCTTGGCGAACGGCAGTTCGAGAGACAGCAGGGGTTCGTCGCTCACGGCGAGGATCATGCAGCGCCCCCGCGCCGGACGAAAGGCCGCAAGTGCGGAAGGTCGGCGCGGTGGCTACAAGGGGTGCGTGCGATTCCAGATCCAGCCCCGGGACGCAGGCGTGCCTGCCGATCTCGGCGCGCCGCGCCTTCCCGGCTGCAAGAGCCACGCGCAGCGGGCGCTGCTGCTGGCAGCGTTCTCTGCAGGCGAGCGCCTGCTGCGCGGCGTGCCCGATGGCGACGACGTCGCGTGCCTGGAGCGGGTGCTGCGATCGTGGGGCCGAGACGTGCAGGCGCGCGGCGACGAACGCCGCGTGACCGGCGCGCCGCTTCGCCCGGGGCAGCAGCTGCAGGCACACGTCGGCGAGAACGGCACCGCGGCGCGCACCCTGCTGATGCTCGTACCGCTGCTCGGCGGCTGCCTGCAGCTCGACGGCGCACCCGGCCTGCGCCGACGCCCGTTCGGCGCGGCGGTGCGGGCGCTGCGCGCGCTCGGCGTCGCCTGCAGCAGCGACGAGCTACCGCTGCAAGCCGACGGCTCCGCTGGCCTGTCGACCGCGGCGCGGTCCTGGCGCGTCGACGCCGCGGTCAGCACCCAGCCGGCGACCGGTGCGCTGCTGGCGCTGGCGCTCGGCGGCGGCGGCGAACTCGTCGCGAACGCGCCGCGCGCAGGGGGCTACCTGCACCTGACGGCGGCCGTGCTGCGCGCGTTCGGGCTCGTGGTCGAAGAGCAACACGACGCCGGCGCCAGCTGCTTCACGGTCGCGGGCACAGCGCCCCCGGCGGGGGAGTACGCGGTGCCGCCCGACGCCTCGGCGCGCGCGTTCGTCGCCGCGTTGGCGGCGATGCACGGCGTGCACCCGCCCGCGGGTCTCGACGCGTTCCACTTCGGGTCGCATCCGGACCTGCAGATCGACGAGGACCTGCGATGCCTGTTCGCGAATGCGGACCGGGACGTGCAGCTGCGCGGCCTCGGCGCCCGGCCCGACTGCGTGCCGGTCCTGGCCGCTGCCGCCGCCACCCGCCCGGGCACGACGCGCCTGTGCGACCTGCCGAACCTGCGCCACAAGGAGAGCGATCGCCTCGCGGCCATGGCCGCGGGCCTGACGGCCGCCGGCGCGCGCGCGACCACCGAGGGCGACGACCTGGTGGTCGAAGGTCCGTTGCGCGACGGCGCCGAAGCGGCGCACCTGCCGACCGCCGCCGACCACCGCGTGGTCATGGCGCTGGCGCTGCTCGGCACCGTGCGCCGCGGCGGCGTGATCGTCGACCACGGCGCTGCCGTGGCCAAGAGCTGGCCGGGCTTCTTCGACTGGCTGGCGCGCTGCGCCGATGTGCGGCAGCTGCTGTGAGCCCGTTGCCCAGTTGGGCCTGTCCTGCTGGGCCTGGTTGGGCCTAGTTGGCCTTGACGCGCACGCCGAGACCCAGGTTGAGCTCGGGCTGGTTGTTGCTGCGCGTCTCGAGGAACCCGTCGACGAACGTGAACGTGTTGTAGTCGCGGTCGATCGCGCCGAACCAGGTCTCGTTGGTGCCGCTGATCGCGATCGACATGCCGCCGTCGCTGCTCAGCGTGTAGGTGCCGATGTAGCTGAAGTCCTGGCCGTTGTTGCCGACGGCGTCGAGCCGGAAGGCGCCGCCGCTGCCCAGCGTCACGGTGCCGACGAACGCGTCCGAGCCGCAGTTGGTCGGGTTGACGAACAGCGTGTGGCCACCGACCAGGAACGTGCCGGTCGTGCGCACCGGATCGACCGGGGTGGTGGGCGCGTCGAACTTGCGCACCATGAACACCATGCCGGCTTCGCCGTCGGTCTCGTCGGCGTCGAGCGCCATCACGTGGTTGTTGGTCGCGACCGCGTACATCACGCGACTGTCGGCGATCTGCCCCGTGAGCTGATAGTTCAGGGTCAGGTTGCAGGTGCCGTCACCGGTGCCGCTCTGCAGCACGTTCTGGATCGTGCCGCCGAAGGTCACCGAGGCGGTGCCCTGCGTGCCCGTGCCGCTGATACCGCGGGCTTCGCCGGCGTTGCCCGCGGCGATCGACACCGCGCCGCTCGCGGCGCGCCCGACGTTGTCGGGCGACAGCAGGGTCTCCCCGAAGATCGTGTGCAGCGACAGCACGTGCCACGCGCCTTCGAGTTCGATCTGCCCGGGGGTTACCTTGGTGCCGTAGTAGAGGCCGATCGACTGCGAGCTCGGCGTCGACACACGGTCGGTGAAGAACAGGTTCGACAGGTTGTCGTTGAGGCTGTAGCCGCCGCGGAAGACCACCGAGGGCTCGCGGCCGCCGCCGGTCACGTAGACCGAGAAGTCGCCGTTCTTGGCCAGCGCGTAACGGTCGGCGGACGAGGTGCCCGAGGGCCGAGTGATCGTGTAGGTGCTGTCGTCGAACAGATTGAGCACTCCGCGGTCGGTGACCACCACGTCGGGGGTCACCGGGAACGTGCCGAAACCGGGCAGGCTGCGGAAGCCGAACAGGTGGTGGCTCGCGGCGATCTTGACCTCGCTCTGCGGGGTGTCCTGCTTGCCGCCGTTGGCGCAGGCGCCGACCAGCGGCAGCAGGGCGAGCAGAGGCAGGGAACGGGCGATGGGGCGGTTGTGCATGAGGAGTGGCAAGCGGAGGAGTGTAGCGGCTGCGCGGCGCAGGAACACCCAGCGGGGGATCGGACGGTCCGGCGTCGCGCAAACGGCGATGACAGCGCCGGTTCGCGGCCGGCATCGACGATGCAATGGCATCGGTGTTTCGCTAGCTTGTGCTGAATGTCATCGGTGAGGGGCGCGCAGCCCGCCTGTTCGGTCCGTGCCCTGCGTCGCGGCGGGTTGATGCTCCTGGTCTGGGCGCTCGTGATCTGGGCTGCGGCCGGCTGCACGACGCCGACGGCGTTCGCCGGCCCGTTGCCGGTCCGCAACCAGCATCCCGCACAGCTGCTGGTGCAGTCGATGCCGCCGCGCCGGGCCGCCGTGCAGGAGGCCGGCGCCGTCGCCGCACGCGGCGAGGCGGCCTATACGAACCTGTTCTTGTTCGGTAACCACAACGGCGACCAGTTCGTCATGGATGGCGAGTACCTGCGCGCGGCGCTGGCCGCCGATGTCGGACTCGGCGGCGGCTTCGAGTTCGGGATCGAGGTCCCCGTGGCGCACACCAGCGGCGGCTTCCTCGACGACTTCGTGATCGGCTACCACGACCTGTTCGGTTTTCCCGACCAGGCGCGCAGCACCAACCCCAAGGACGTCTGGGAGATCGAGGCGACGCGCGGCGGCCAGACCGTCTGGCAGGTGCAGAGCGAGGCGTTCGAACTGCTCGACATCCCGCTGACCCTGACGTGGTCGCCGTGTGCGTCCGGGCCGCCCGGCGCGGCGCCGACCCCGGGGTTTGCCTGGGCGCTGCGGGCCGGCATCGAGCTTCCGACCGGCAACGACGAACGAGGCTATGGCAGCGGTCAGCTGGACACGACGTTCGGCGCGGTGTTCGAGCAGCGCTTCGAACAGGCCGCGGTCTACGGCCATCTGCAGCACACGTTCGCCGGGACCCCGGCACCGGCGCGCCGCGAGGGCTTCTCGTTCCGCGACGTCAGCGCCGCCGGGATCGGCGTCGAACTGCCCTGGGCGGTCGACTTCGCCGCGCTGGTGCAGCTCGGCTTCGAGACCTCGACGCTGCGCGAACTCGACCTGCGCGAGGCCAACCAGGATCAGCTGCTGCTGTGGGTCGGCGGCCGCTGGCAGGTGGCGTCGGCCTGGTCGCTCGAGTTCGCCTTCGGCGAGGACCTGATCGGGCACGTGTCGCCGGACTTCACCGCGTGGATCGGGGCGACCTGGCTGCCGGGGCGCTGAGGCAGGGAGCGCCAAGAGTCAGGGGCCAGGAGGAGGACCGAGGCAGCTCACGCCCCAGGCAGCTCCCCCGCCGTGCTTTACATAACATATCTTATCGGAACATAACGGGGGGGAGCGGGACGAGGAGTCCCGGGCTTTCGTCATCCCCCGACCGCAGCTCCGGTCATCGACTCTTCTGCTTGGCCGGCGCCGGCGCGGGCTGGTTCGCAGCCAGCCGCTGCAGCTGCTCGGCCAGCGCGACCTGCAGGCTGGTGAAGCCGGCGTAGTGCACGGTGCGCGCCGCGACCCCGGCCTGCCGCGCCAGTTCCAGGGCCGGCTCGGTCGTCTCGTGCCGGTTCCAGTGCAGCAGCATCAGCATGTCGACGCCGGTGCGCAGGCGGTCGCCGATCTGGCCGACGATCTTCTGCGGCGACGTGTAGTTGGTCATCAACCACTCCGACTCGAAACCCCACTCGGCCGCCAGCTTCTCGAGCCGCGGGTGATGCGCGCGCTGGCGCTCGTTGCCGCCGACCACGAGCACCCGGGCCGGCCGGCCGAGCGCCTTCTTGGCCGCCTGGGCCGCCTGTTTGGCGCCGTCCTCGACGCACGGCGTCTGGTCGTGCAGCGCCAGCAGCTTCTCGATCGCCGTGAGGTCCTCGGTGGCCAGCTCGGGGAACACGCACGAGACTTCGCCGAGCAGACCGTGCGCCTGCTGCAGCGCCTCGACGTCCTTGCGGGCCCGCAGCGACCGCGCGATCGCGACCAGCAGCTGGGCGCGCTCGTATTCGTGGCCCTCGAGCTCCTCGTAGACCGCAGCGAGCTCGACCTTGATCTCCAGGTGATCCAGGGCCTGACCGACGAACTCCTCGTTGCGCAGCAGCTTCTCGAGCGTCTCGAACTTGCCGCGCTGTTGCAGCAGTTCGCGCAGCTCGGCGTAGCAGGCCCGCGCGTGGTCGCGCTCGCCGAGCATGTTGTGGCCGGTCAGCACGACGCGCAGCGCCTCGACGCGTTGGTCCAGATTGACCGCGACCTCGAGCACGCGCCGCGCCGAACGCAGCGCCGGCGCCGCTTCGCCGAGGGCCAGGTACTCGAGCGCGACGAACAGCAGCTGGTCGGGCGACGAGCCGCGGCCGACGTCGACGGCGTCGAGGAACCGCAGCGCGAGCCGGCGGTCGTGCTGCTTGAGCGCCTCGTGCACCGCGTAGAAGCTCTCGAGGTCCGGCTTGACGGTGTCGAGGGCCTGCTCCATCAGCCGCAGCGCGCGCGACTGCTCGGTCGGATCGGCGATCGCGAGCAGCGCCGCGGCCTGGTAGAAGCGCGCGCGGTCGCGCAGCGCGACGTCGCGGCCCTCGAGGCGGCGCAGGCCGGCGAGCGCGCGGTCGAAGCCGCGCGCGGCGGCCTGCAGGTCGCCGACCTCGTAGGCGAGCAGGCTGCGCAGGTAGATCGCCTCGGGCGACGACTGCGCCGGGTTCTCGGTGGTGTGCTGCAGTCTGGCGAGCGCCGCGTCGCGCTCGCGCCGCTGTTCGTGCGGTTCGCAGTGCAGCACGTCGTGCACACGCAGGTCGGCGAGTGCCGCGATCAGCGCCGCGGAACTGGCGAGCATCGGGTGCTTGCTGGCGAGGGACTCGGCCTTCTCGGCCGCGTCGGTCGCGGCCTGCCATTCGCTCGCGGCGAGCAGGCGCTCGGCGAGCGCGCGGTAGTAGCGCGCCTGCACGTCGGCGGGCAGGCGTTCGAAACCGGCCATGCCGAGCACCTTGCCGAGGATCGACGCGGTGCTCTCCTGGTCGTCGCTGTCGACCCGCGTCTCCAGGCGCCCGAGCAGGTCGGTCACCGCGGCGTCGACGATCGTGTCGAGTTCGCCGGTGCCGGGCTCGGCGGCGAGGAACTGGATCGCGCGCACGGCGAGCTTGATGTCACCCGACCAGAACAGCGACCGCACCACCAAGGGCAGCACATTGCCGGCGACCTCGGGGTCGTTGAGCAGGTCCAGCAGCGCCTGCGGGTCCTGCAGCATCTCGGCGATGCGCTCGCGCTGCCCCTGACGGTCGAGGGCGCGGATCGTGCCGAAACGCGTCCAGCGACGCAGGCTGTGATCGACGCTCGACGGCGGCAGGTCGAGCTCGAGCAGCGTCTGCGCATACCCGGCCAGGAACGCGCAGCCGGCGCGGTTGCTGGCGAGGTCGCAGTAGTCGAGCAGTTGCTGCTTGACGGCGTCGACGTTGGTCTCGCCCTTTTCGGCGAGGTGAATCTGCTGCAACAGCAGTCGATCGAGTGCGGTTTCCCAGCCCATAGGTAGCGGCTCCGCCGGGAGTTATCGGTCCCCCGCCGGTGCGGCTGACCCCGCCCCGTCAACTGCCGGTGCGACCGCGGCTACTCGATCGGGCCGCCGTACGCCACGCAAGGAATCAGCCCCGCGCCCGGCTACTCCATCAGGGCCCTGGCATCGTGCGGCAACGCCACCACCAGGCCCACGAACTTCGCCCCCGCGGGGTCGCGTTCGATCGCGCCGAGCAGCAGGTCGCCCACCCGCAGCGCCGCGACCGCCGCGCGGTCGGCGCGCAGCCAGTGGTTCTCGCCCTCGTCGTCCTGCACGCCGAAGCCGTCGCTGCCGAGGTCCTCGACGCGCAACAAGGTCGGCCGCGTCGCGCCGGCCGGTCCGACCGAGAGCAGCTGGCTCGCTTCGGCGAGGCGGTCGACCTGGTCGAGCAGGCCGCCGCGGCAGCCCTCGAGCACCGCGCTCAGGTGCAACTCCTGGGTCTCGTCGAGCCACTCGTAGAAGCGCCGCAGTTCCGCGAACGCCGTCTGCACGGCGGCCGCGCGCGCCGTCGCCGGCGCACCGAGGTAGACGTGCAGCAGCAGGCGCAGCAGGTCCTGGCTCGTGACCAGCTCGATGTCGTCGTGCGGCAGCGCCGCGTTGGCCTGCAGGCCGGCCCAGATGCGCAGCGCGGCGGCGGCGGGTTGCTGCTCGCGCCCGGTCTCCCACAGGTATTCCTGCACGAGCGCGTCGAGGTTGCCCGCGGCCGTTTCGTCCGCGCCTTCGGGCTCGCGATCGAACGGGTTCTCGTCGTCGTCCGCGGCGCCCTGGTCGAGACCGGCCATGCGCTCGAGCTGCGCGAACACCTCGTCGACGTCCTGGTGGCGGCGCAGGCCTTCGTCGAGCGCACGAACCATGCGCTCACCGAGCGTGGCGCCGGGCGGGACCGTGGGCGCCGCGCCGGGGCCCGCTTCCGGGCCGCGCCGCACCAGCCAGGCGTTCCAGAGCTGCAGCAGCAGCTGGCGCGCGCGGTCCAGATCGATGCCGGTGTCGAAGGCCAGCTCTTCGAGCAGAGGCCCCATCACGCGGCCGGGCCGGTCGGCTTCGGACAGCTGCTGGCTGATCGCCGCGGCCGAGCGTTCGCTGCCTGCCGCCAGCAGCAGCTGGTCGAGTTCGGCTTCGAGCCGCTCGAGCGGCAACGTGTTCGCGGGCTCCGCCGTCGGGCTCGCGCCCTGCTCGGGCCGGCGCAGCAGCAGGTGTTCGAGCTCGACCTGCTGCAGGCGACGGCCGAGATCGAGCCGTTCGACGTCGTGACGGAACGCCTCGGCGAGGCTCGTGCCCGGCCGGAACACCGCGGCGGCGCTCGACGGCCGATGCCCTTCGCTGGTGTTGTAGAGGCGCCCCACCACCAGGTCCCCCACCTGCAGCGAGCCCTCCGGCACCGACAGGTCGAACTCGTCCTCGCCCTGCAGATCGCGCACCGACACCTCGCCGCCGTCCGCGGCCGCGACCAGGAACACCCCCGAGAGGGAATCGCGCAGCTCGATGCCCTCGGTGTAGCTGCGCACGTCGGCCGGCACCGCGCCGAGCACTTCGCTCTCGCGCTCGAGCACGAGCCACTCCGCGAACCGGAACTCGGCCGCGGCGGGCTGGGGCCGCGCCGCACCCTCGGCGCCGAAGAAGTCGCGCCGGGCGCGCATGGTCTCGGCCTCGAGGCGCGGCTCACGCTGCAGGCGTTCGGCGAGCTTGCTGACGGCGATCTCGAGGGCCTGGCCTTCTTGGCGGGTCATTGCGGGCAAGGTGCCACACCGCAGGCAGAAAGCAACGATCGGCACTGCCCCCTCGCCTCCTCCGGGGGTTTGCGGCATCATCCGCGCCCGTGGTTGTCTTCGGTCAGGACCCATCGGTAGCCCCCGGCGCGCTCGGCGATCCCGCCGTCGTCGACCCCACCTTCTGGACGCAACTCCAGGAGATCGGCTGGGTCGACCGCACCGCCATGGCGGTGCTCCTGGTGTTCTTCGTGATCGGCCTGTTCAAGGGCCTGATCTGGCAGGTCAGCCGCGTCGGCATCCTGGTCGTCGCCTACGTCGTCTCGGGCCGCTACGGCCACGTGCTCGGCGAATGGCTCGCGCAGGACCCCGTGGGCAAGCTCGGCGCGGGCGCCGGGGAGGCCGTCGCGGTGCCGGCGACGCACGCCGCCGGCGAAGCGGTGGCAGCGACCGAGGCCGCGCTGCAGGCCCAGCCCGCGGAGACGACGCTCTACCTCGCCTACGTGCTGCTGTTCCTCGCCGTGCTGATCGTGCTGAGCCTGTTGGCGATCCTGCTGCAGAAGCTCGCGCGCAAAGCGGGGCTCGGCTTCTTCGACCGCGTCGGCGGCGGCGTGCTCGGCGTCGCCACCGGCGCCTGCCTGGTGCTGTTCGGGTTGTCGGTCGTGCACATGTTCTTCCGCGGCAGCCAGCTGGCGCTCGCCGCCGAACACTCCCATTCGCTGCGACTCTCGCAGCAGGCGATCGCGATGCTGGGCACCTCGGTGCCCGACGAACTGCGCAAGGTGTTCGCGCTGCAGCCGCTCGCGGTTGACGACGCCGGCGGCGCGCCGCAGCCCGGTGCCCCCGGGCCCGTGTCCGACGACCACAACCGCTGACGCGGGCTTTGTGTTGCGTCGGCGGCGGCGCCGGCCGATCCTGGTCGCCTTCGCCGCCCGGGCCCCGGCCCGCGCGGTTTTCCCTGCTTGGGGGCGTCCGCGCGACGCGGGCTGAGAAGCACCCCTGGAACCTGAACCGGATCATGCCGGCGTAGGAAACAGCAGCTCATGAGCACTGACAGCAAGGGCCTGCGGCCCCTCCACGAGTCCTTCCCCAACTCGGCCAAGGTCGAGGTCGGCGACTTCGCCGTGCCGATGCGCGACATCCGGCTGACCAACGGCGACGTCGTGCGCGTCTACGACACCACGGGTCCGCAGGGGCACGAGCCCCGCGCCGGCCTGCCCCGGCGGCGCCAGTCGTGGATCGACGCCCGTATGGCGCGCGGCGACACCAACTTCTCGCAGATGCACTACGCCCGGCGCGGCATCGTCACCGAGGAGATGCGCTTCGTCGCGATCCGCGAGAACGTCGACCCCGAGTTCGTGCGCAGCGAGATCGCCTGCGGCCGCGCGATCATCCCGGCCAACCGCTGTCACCCGGAGATCGAGCCGATGATCATCGGCCGCAACTTCCTGGTGAAGATCAACGCCAACATCGGCAACTCGGCGCTCGGCTCCTCGATCGACGAGGAGGTCGAGAAGCTGCAGTGGGCGATCCGCTGGGGCGCCGACACGGTGATGGACCTGTCGACCGGCAAGAACATCCACGAGACCCGCGAGTGGATCCTGCGCAACAGCCCGGTGCCGATCGGCACGGTGCCGATCTATCAGGCGCTCGAGCGCGTCGAGGGCCGCGTCGAGGACCTCAACCTCGACATGTTCCTGCAGGTGCTCGAGGAGCAGGCGCAGCAGGGCGTCGACTACTTCACGATCCACGCCGGCGTGCTGCTGCGGCACGTGCCGCTGACCGCCGAGCGCGTCACCGGCATCGTCTCACGCGGCGGCTCGATCATGGCCAAGTGGTGCCTGCACCACCACGAGGAGAACTTCCTCTACACGGGCTTCGAAGAGATCTGCAAGCTGATGAAGCGCTACGACGTCTCGTTCTCGCTCGGCGACGGGCTGCGCCCGGGGTCGATCAAGGACGCCAACGACGCGGCGCAGTTCGGTGAGCTCGCGGCGCTCGGCGAGCTGACCAAGATCGCCTGGGAGCACGACGTGCAGGTCATGATCGAGGGCCCCGGCCACGTGCCGATGCACAAGATCAAGGAGAACATGGACCGGCAGCTCGAGGTCTGCCACGAGGCGCCGTTCTACACCCTGGGTCCGCTCACCACCGACATCGCGCCGGGCTACGACCACATCACCTCGGCGATCGGCGCGGCGATGATCGGCAGCTACGGCACCGCGATGCTGTGTTACGTGACGCCCAAGGAGCACCTGGGCCTGCCCGACCGCGACGACGTCAAGCAGGGCGTGATCACCTACAAGATCGCCGCGCACGCCGCCGACCTCGCCAAGGGGCACCCGGGCGCACAGGACCGCGACGACGCGCTCAGCAAGGCGCGCTTCGAGTTCCGCTGGGAGGACCAGTTCAACCTCGCGCTCGATCCCGAGACGGCGCGCGCCTACCACGACGAGACCCTGCCG
Source organism: Planctomycetota bacterium (assembly GCA_020638655.1). Classification (GTDB taxonomy): domain Bacteria; phylum Planctomycetota; class UBA1135; order UBA1135; family UBA2386; genus JACKIC01. The sequence continues at coordinate 13,593 of JACKIC010000008.1, read as the reverse complement.
CAGGACGGCGCCAAGGTGGCGCACTTCTGCTCGATGTGCGGGCCGCGCTTCTGCTCGATGAAGATCACCGAAGAGGTGCGCGAGTACGCGAAGAAGGGCATGGCCGAGAAGCGCGAGGAGTTCGCTGCCCGGGGCGGCGTGATCCAGTAGCGCCGTGATCCAGTAGCGGCGTGATCCGGCAGCCCGCCGGGGCGCCGGGAGTGAAAGCCCAGACGGGGCGCTCAGACGAGGCGCAGCTGCGCGCGGCGGTGCCGCACGATCTCACCCTCGAGCAGGAAGATCACGTCCTCGGCGATGTTCGTGGCCAGATCGGCGATGCGTTCGATCTGGCGCGACATCGACAGCACCAGCACCGCGGCCTCGACGTCGGCCGGGTCCGCCTTCATGCGCTCCTGCAACAACTCGAACATGCGGCGCTGCAGGCTGTCGACCGCGAGATCGTCGCTGAGCACTTCGCGCGCCAGCCCGACGTCCTCGCGCATCAGGCAGTCGAGCGCCTTGTGGGTCATGCCCTTGGCCATCGCCACCATCTGGGCTAGTTCCTCGGGCAGCGCGAACCCCGGCAGCGCCTTGAGCTGCAGGGCACGCGAAGCGACGCTCTCGGCGGCGTCGCCCATGCGCTCGAGGTCGCTGTTGATCTTGAGCACCGCGACCACGAAGCGCAGGTCGCCCGCGACCGGCTGGTGCAGCGCGAGGATCTTGAGGCACTCCTCCTCGAGCCGCACCTCGGCCGAATCCACCTCGGTGTCACCGCTCACGACCTCCTGGGCGTTGGCGGCGTCGAGGTCCAGGAACGCCGCGGTGGCCTTGCCGATCGATGTCTCGACCAGGGCGCCAAGGCTGAGCAGCCGCTTGCGCAGGCTCTCGAGATCGCGATACAGGTGCAGGGTCATGTGGACGGTTCCTCCGCGGTGGTGATGACGGGCAGGTGTACCCAGAAGGTGCTCCCCTTGCCCAGCGCGCTGCGCACCCCGACTTCTCCGCCGAGGCTGCGCACGGTGTTCTTGACGATCGACAGCCCCAGGCCGGTTCCGCCCAGGTCGCGGGACCGCGCCCGGTCGACGCGGTAGAAGCGCTCGAAGACGCGGCGCTGATCCTCGGGCGACAGGCCGATCCCGGTGTCCGCCACCTCGAGGGTCGTGTGGCCCCCCTGGGTGCTGAGCCGCACTTCCACGCGACCACCCTCGGGCGTGTATTTGATCGCGTTGTCGATCAGGTTGCCGACGACCTGGCGCAGCGCCTCGGGGTCCGCGCGCACGGGCGCGACGCCGCCCAACCCTTCGGTGTGCAGCGCGATGCCGCGCTTCTCGGCCAGGGGCGCGAGGTCCCGCACCGTCTCGCGCAGCACCTGACCCAGGCTCTGCATCGCGGCCGACTTCTCGAGGTCCAGCTCGTCGAGCCGCGACAGCGTCAGCAGGTCCCCGACCAGGCGCGCCAGCCGCTCGCTCTGCCGCGACACCTTCTCGAGGAAACGCTGGCGGATCGTCGGCGACATCTCGGCGTCGTCGATCATCGTCTCGACGTAGCCCTGGATCGCGGCCAGCGGCGTCTTCAACTCGTGGGAGACATTGGCGACGAAGTCGCGGCGCAGGGACTCGAGCCGCTTGATGCGGCTCTGGTCCAGGGCGCTCACCGCGAAGCCGTACTGCCCCAGGGAGCGCACCCGCACGCTCACGTCGCGGCGCCCTTCGCCGACCTGCTCCTCGAGCTCGAAAGCCTGCTCCGCGCCGGTCTGGCGGCACGCCTCGAGCGCCACCTGCAACTGCGGCCAGGTCACGAGTTCGTCGAGCTTGCGGCCGATCGCGCCGGCCGCGGGCAGGGCTGCGAGCTCCTGCGCTGCCGCGTTGTTGGTGACCACCACGCCGTGCTCGTCGAGCAGGATCAACCCACCGGGCGCCCCCTCGAGCCCCGCAACGAAGCGGTCGCGGTCGCGGCGACACTCGCGCAGTTGCCGTTCGTAGCCGGCAGCTTCGGCGGCCACGACGGCGGTGCGTTGGCGCTGCCGACCCGCCGAGGCGAGGGCAGCCACCAGGGCCAGGCCCAGCAGTACGCAGAGCCAGGTCAACACCGGATCGACCTCACCGGAAGGATGCTACCGGGAATCCCCGGGGTCGCGAACAGGGCGACCGGGGATCGCGCGCGGCTCGTCGGCCATCTGGTGGAACACGCCGATTCACTGCGAGGCGTCGCTGAAGCGGTAGCCGACGCCGCGCACCGTCTCGATGTAGGTCTGGCTGTCGCCGAGCTTCTGGCGCAGCGCGCGCACGTGCACGTCGATGTTGCGATCGGTGACGATCGCGTCTTCGCCGATCACGCGGCTGAGCAGGTGGGCGCGCGTGAACACCCGTCCGGGGTGTGAGGCGAGGAAGTGCAACAGGCGCATCTCGGTGGGTGTGAGGCTGATCAGCTGCTGGTCGAGCCGCGCCTCGTGCCGCCCGAGGTCGATCGTCAGCGGCCCGCGCACGACGCGTTCGCCGCCGCCGCTCTGTTCGCGCAGGGGACCGCGCCGCAACACCACCTTGACCCGGGCGACCAGCTCGCGCGGGCTGAACGGCTTGGCGATGTAGTCGTCCGCGCCGATGCCGAGGCCGAGCACGATGTCGCTCTCCTCGCTCTTGGCGGTGACCATGATGATGGGAATGGCCCTGGTCACAGGGTCGGACTTGACCTGCCTGCAGACTTCGACGCCGTCCATGCCCGGGAGCATCAGGTCCAGGATCACGAGGTCCGGGTTGTCGGTGCGGATCCGGCTGAGCCCCTGCTCGCCGTTGCGGCACGCGATCACCTTGTGACCCTCGCGATCGAGGTTGTATTGGATGACTTCGAGCAGGTCGGGCTCGTCTTCGATGACCAGGATCTTGGGCTTCGCCACAGCGATCACTTGTTACTCGTCTCGTTGCCTATGGGACGGCGAGGAGACTAGGTAGGTACGGACAAGAATCTGCGAAGGCCAGTTCAAGCTTCGGTCGGCGTGGCGAGTCGGGCCTGGGGCAGGGCCAGTTCGAGGCTCGATCCCCTAAGGCTGGCGACGACAGTGACATCCATGCGCCGTCCCGCCGCTGCCACGGCGGCGATGAGGTCGGGGCCCGCGATCGGGAAGGGCAATTGCCCCGCGCCGCTCACGTGCCCGAAGCGGATGCGCAGACCCTCGCGCCCCCCACAGCGCTGCATCGTCAGGGTGCCTGCCTGCGGCGGCAGGGCCTGGCTGAACTGGTGCAGACCGATCAACAGCACGGGCGCGGTACGCTGCAGGTCGCAGGTCCAGGCTTCGGGGGATTCGGGCGGCAAGACCTCGAGCAGTCGTCCGTGTTCGCGCGTGGCGACCCGCGCCAGGTCGACGACCTGCTGCAACAGCGCATCGACGTCGATGGGCTGCGGGATGGGGTCGCCGAGCAGGGCGCGCAGCAGGCGCACCGTGTCGCCGCCGCGGCGCGTCGCGCGCAGCACGGCGTCGCGCTCACCCTGGCCGGTCATGCCCAACTGCGCGTGGCCCTGGATCGTGAACAGCACGTTGCCGAGCTGGTGCACCACTCCGGGCGCCAACAGAGCCATCAGCTCGCTCCAGGCCGGGGCGCCCCCTGGCCGCCGTGCAGCCGCAGGCTGATCAGGCGTCGATGCGGCTCGTAGAGGTTCCTCGGTTGGGCTCATGCAGTCGTCGCGGCTCGTGCAGCCGTTCCACCCGGTCAAATCTCGCGCTTCGCCGGTCCCGGCGCAACGCTGCATCGCCGTTCCTGCAAGGCGCCGCCGCGGTCAGTTGGGCTGGCTCAACGAGTGCAGCGAGCCGACCTCGCCGAGCTCGGCCTCGACCGGCCCCCAGACGCGGCCGTCGCGCAGCAGCTGCAGGCGGATGCGCGCCCCGGGCCGCCCTTGCAGGATGCGATCGTGCAGGGAGCTGGCGTCGGCGATCGCCTCGCCGTCGATGCTGAGCACGACATCCCCGCGCCGCAGACCGGCGCGCTCCGCGGGTTCACCGATCGCGACGCGGGTGATCACCGCGCCGGGGCAGGCTTCGTCCTTCGCCGGCCGGGCCCGCGACGCGAACTCGATGCCGAGATAACCCCGGCGCACCTTGCCATCCTTGGCGCGCACCATCGCGTCGAGCGCCCATTTCAGGCTGCGGCTCGGCACCGCGAACGAGATCCCCTGCGCAGCCGTGGCCGCCTGCGTGGTGACCCCCACGACGTTCCCGGCGCCGTCGAACAGCGGGCAGCCCGAGCTTCCGGGATTCACCGGCGCGCTGAACTGCAGGAAGTCGCTGGTCACGCCCAGGTCGGTGTGCAGGTGTCGGCCCACGTAGCTGACCACGCCCGCCGTCACGGTCTGCGCGAAGCCGAACGGATTGCCGACCGCGACGATCCAGTCGCCGGCGCGCAACTGCTCGCTCGGGCCGAGGGCCAGCGCGACGAGGTCGTCGGGCGCCGCGACCAACCGCACCAGGGCGAGATCCGTGGCGGCGTCTTCGCCGACCACCTCCGCGCGGAAGCTGCCCCGTTCGGGCACCTGCACCTGGACTTCGCGGTTGCCGAGCACGAGGTGCCGGCTGGTGACGACGAGCCCCTTGGCATCGACCACGAACCCCGATCCGGTGCGTTGCCCGGGGCCGGCCTCGAACACCGGTTCGGCCCACGAACGGGGGCCGCCGACCGCTTCGGCCGCGTCCGATCCGGCCTCCTGCGCAGTGGCGTGGGCAGCCACCCGCGGTTTCGCCGCGTCTTCGGCGAGCAGTTGGCTACGTACGGTGACGACGCCCTTGCCGACGCGCGCGACCACATCGGCGAACGACGCCGGCTGCGCCAGCCCCGGGGCCGCGCCGGCCTCGTCACCGTGCCAGACGCGCGCGGGGGAACGCAGCGAGGTTCCGGCCCACACGCCGGCGCCCAGACACACCGCGCCGAACGCGGCGACCCTGACGGGTCTGCTGATGCGGTAACCCATGCGGCGCAAAGTGTAGCCCGCCCACCTGCGGCCGCCAGGGCCCCCGGTCCTGCCGCCCGGGCGAGGCCCGATGCCGCGGGGATCTGCGCACCGACGCCGCTACGCTGCGCCGATGCCTGCGGCCTACGACCAACTGCTCGCGCACCACCGGGAAGTCTTCCTGCTCGGCTCGACCTCGGCCCTGCTCGGCTGGGACCAGGAGACCTACATGCCCGCGGGCGCGGGGGATGTGCGGGCCGACCAGCTCGCGCTGCTGGCCCGCCTGCAGCACGAGCGCGTCACCGACCCCCGGGTCGCCGAGTGGCTCGCCGCCTGCGAGGGCGATGCACAGGTCATGGCCGACCCGGACCGGATCGCCAACGTGCGCGGCCTGCGCCGCGACCACGACCGCGCAACGCGGCTGCCGGCGGCGTTGGTCGCCGAGATCGCGGCGACGGAGAGCCGCGCCCAACAGGAGTGGGCCCAGGCGCGGGCGCGCTCGAGCTTCGCGCGGTTCCGGCCGTGGCTCGAGCGCATGGTCGACCTGCAGCAGCAGAAGGCCGACTGCCTGCGCCGCGACGGCCAGTCGCGATGGGACGCGCTCGCCGACCTCTACGAACCCGGCATGAACGCGGCCGACCTCGAGGTGCTGTTCGCGCCGCTGCGGCAGCGCCTCGTCTCGCTGCGCGAACGGCTGTCCGGCGGCGACCGGCCCGACGACTCGTTCCTGCGCGTCGAGATCGACGAGGCGCGCCAGGAAGCGTTCGTGCGCGCGGTGGTCACGGCGATGGGCTTCGATCTGCAGCGCGGTCGCATCGACCGCAGCGCGCACCCGTTCTGCACCGGCACCGGCGGCGACGTGCGTCTGACCACGCGCTTCCACAAGGACAACGTGCTCGACGCGCTCGGCTCGACGATGCACGAGGGTGGCCACGGGCTCTACGAGCAGGGACTCTCCGAGCAGCACCTGGGGTCGCCGCTGGGCGAGGCGGTCTCGCTGGGCATCCACGAGAGCCAGAGCCGGCTCTGGGAGAACCACGTCGGGCGCTCCGCCGCGTTCTGGCAGTGGTGCTGGCCCGTCGCGCAGCAGCACCTCGGCGTGGCCTGCGCGGGCCACGACGCGGCGTCGGTCCACCGCGCCGCGAACCTCGTGCAACCGAGCCTGATCCGCGTCGAGGCCGACGAGGCGACCTACGACCTGCACGTCATGGTGCGCTTCGTACTCGAGCGCGCGCTGATCGCGGGCGAGATGCCGGTCGCGGAGCTGCCGACGCAGTGGAACGCGCTCTACGGCGAGTACCTCGGGCTGCAGGTTCCCGACGACCGCCGCGGCTGCCTGCAGGACGTGCACTGGTCGTGCGGCCTGTTCGGATACTTCCCGACCTACACGCTCGGCAACCTCTACGCGGCCCAGTTCGCCGCCGCCGCAGACCGCGCGCTCGGCGGCCTGCCCGACCTGCTGCGGCGCGGCGACTTCGCGACGCTGCGCGAGTGGCTGCGGCGCGAGGTGCACGCACACGGCCGGCGCTACGATCCCGGCGAGCTGTGCCGCCGCGTGACCGGTGCGCCGCTGTCGAGCGACGCGTTCCTCACCCACCTCGACACCAAGCTCAGCGAGGTCTACGCCCTGTGAGAGCCATCCTCGCCGTCGTCCTGTGCGCCGCGGCCGTCACCGCGCAGCAACGCGTCTCGCTCGACGGCACCTGGTCCGTGCAGCGCGACCAGGACGGCAAGGCCGTCGCCCCGGCGTTGCCGGTGCAGGTCCCAGCCGCGTTCGAGACCTCGCTCGGCATCGACTTCGACGGCGTGGCCTGGTACCGCCGCGAGCTGCCGCTGCCCGACGAGCACGCGGGCCGCGTGCGCATCGAGTTCGCCGCCGTCGCCACTGCGGCCACGGTGTTCTGCAACGGCATCGAGGTCGGCAGCCACCTCGGCGGCTGGACGCCGTTCCGCGTCGACGTGACCGAGGCACTGCGCAAGCCGGGGCCGAACGTGCTCGAGGTGCGCGTCGACGAGAAGGTCGGCCACAACACGCAGGGCTTCCTGCCGATCGTGCAGCCCCATTTCGGCGGCATCTGGCAGAGCGTGACGATGTGCCTCGACGCGGGACCCGTGATCGACCGGCTCGGACTGACGCTGTTCGGCGACGGCAACGGCGACCTGCACTTCACGGTACCGACGCTGGGCGCGAACGCCGAGCAGCTCACCGTCGCGATCGATGTCGACGTGCCCGACCCCAGGCCGGCGTCGCAGCGCATCACGGCGGCGACGACGAAGCTCCCGGTCGGGGACGGGCTCGTCGCCAGCGGCACGCTGCGGGTGAACGGCGCGCGGCTGTGGTCGCCGTCCGTTCCGTTCCTCTACGGCGTGCGCATCCGCCTGCTGCGCGACGACGTCGAACTCGACGGGGTGCGGCGCAAGGTCGGCTTCCGCGACCTGCACGCCGACGGCACGAAACTGTCCTGGAACGGCGCGCCGCTGCAGGTGCGCGGCGTACTGCACTGGGGCTACTCGCCGCCGCACCTCGCGCCACCCACCAATCCGGCGTTCTGGCGACGCCAGCTCATGGACTTCCGCAGCCTGGGCTTCAACTGCCTGAAGTGCTGCCTGTGGGTGCCGCCCAGCTGCGTCTACGAGCTCTGCGACGAACTCGGCATGCTGGTCTGGCAGGAGTATCCGACCTGGCACCCGCAGATGGACCAGGCACACAAGGACGAGCTGCTGACCGAGTACGGCGAGTTCTTCGTGCACGACCGCAGCCACGCCGCGGTGGCGTTCCGCAGCATCACCTGCGAGACCGGCCACAGCGCCGACCTCGACGTCGTCAAGGCGCTGTTCGAGGCCTGCAAGGCCGCGGTGCCCGACACGCTGGTCGTCGACGACAGCTCGTGGATCGGCTGGCAACGCATCACGGACTTCTGGGACGAGCATCCCTACGGCAACAACTCGTGGTTCCCGGGTCGCCTCGACGACTTCCGGCGCCACATCGCCGAGAAGGGCGAGAAGCCCCTGTTGCTCGGCGAGTGCATCGCCGCGGACACGTGGTTCGACGTGGCTGCATGGCAGCGGCAGCACTCGACCGACACGCCGTGGTGGTGGTGGCGCCCGACCTGCTACGACTCACAGATCGAGGTCGAGACGTGGCTGACGCAGCGCTTCGGCGGCGAGGTGGTGCGCTCGCTGCTGCCGACCTCCAAGGACTTCGGCCTCGCCAATCGCAAGTTCCAGATCGAGCAGCTGCGGCTGCGCATCCCCGAGGCCGGCTACGTGGTCTCGGTCGCCCGCGACATCCCGAAGTGCCGCATGGGCCTCTACGACGAGCAGGACCAGCTGAAGTGGCCCGCCGAACAATGGGACTGGCACCGCGACACGATGCTGTGCCTCGACCTGCCGTGGCACGGCCGGGCGCTCGGCGACAACCGTGTGCCGGTGCGCATCTCGCACTTCGGCGGCGGCCCGCTGCAGGGCACCCTGAAGCTGTGGACCGATTCGCTCGACGGCGAGCGCATCGAGGTGCCGGTGAAGGTCGAGGCCGGCGCCGTCAGCGCCCCGATCGTGCTCGAACTCGCGGGCGCGCCCGAGCGCCTGCAGCGCGTGCGGGTGCACGCCGAACTGACCGGCAGCCACGCGGCGAGCAACCGCTGGGACCTGTGGCGCGCGCCGGTGCTCGCCTACCCCGGGGAGACGCCGCGCGTGAAGTTCGTCGATCACCTCACCCCCGCGCTGCTCGAAGAGCTCGAGCAGGGCGGCCGCGTCGTGCTCAGCGCCGGCGACCACAAGGGCTCGTGGCGCGCCGAGGGTATGTGGGTGCTCAAGGGCGCGCCGTTCCTGGTGCCGCACCCGCTGCACCGGCGGGTCCCGGGTCAGGCGCTGCTCGAGCTCGCGGGCTTCGACCTCGAGACGGGCCGGGTGATGCCCTGGGACCTGCTGCGCGACGAGGTCGACCCGATCCTCGCGTTCTGGGAGACCCACGACATCCCCGAGGCGAAGCTGCACCTCTACGCCTTCGACACCCGCGTCGGCGAGGGACGGCTGCTGGTCACGACGCTGCGTCTCGACGACCGCGATGCGCCCAACGCATTGGGCATGCACCTGCGCCACGCCCTGGCACAGCACCTGGCGCGCGGCCCGGCGCCCGAACACGCGCTGTCGGCGGCCACCCTCGCGGCCCTGCGCGGCACGCTGAGCGAGAAGAAGATCGACCTGCCCGTGTGGCGCTTCCGCATCGACCCCGACGATCAGGGCCGCGGCGCCGGCTGGCAGTTGCCCAAGACCGACGTTGGCGGCCCGGCCTGGCGCGACCTGCGCGCGGGCTCGCACTGGGAGAACCAGGCCGAGGACCTGCGCCAGTACACCGGCATCGCCTGGTACCGCGTCGACGTCGACATCCCGGCCGACTGGCAGGACCAGGACGCGCGCGCGGTGTTCGAGGGCGTCGACGACAGCTTCGAGTTGTGGCTCGACGGCGAACCCGCGGGCGCCTTCGGCGACCCCGTGACCAAACGCACCATCTGGCTCGAACGCCAGGTCGCCGAACTCGGGCGCCGGCTGACGCCGGGCCGCCACACGCTGGTCCTGCGCGTCGTCGACCACGCCGGCGCGGGCGGCCTGTGGAAGCCGGTGTTCCTCACCACCGGTCCCACCGACGACCGCAGCAAGCTGCTCAAGTAGCCGCTTGCGAAACGCCCACAAACAGCCGAAAAACAGGGCTCATTCCCCTTCCGAGCGACCGAAGACCGCAGCGATCCCCATGAAGGTCACGAGCATCCAACCGACCCCGAATCCCAACGCCTTCAAGTTCCTGCTCGATCAGGCCGTGGCCAAGCCCGGTCAGACCCTGGCCTACGGCAAACCGGAGGACGCCCGCAGCGACGTCCTGGCGCAGGGCCTGTTCGCGATCCCCGGCGTCGAGACGTTGTTCTTCTGCGACAGCTTCGTCACCGTCAGCATGATCGCCTCGGCCGACTGGCGCGCCGTGGCCGAACAGGTCACGCGCCTGCTCGAGAGCCACGAGCCCGCCGAGACCGACCCGGCCGCGGCACCCGCCGCCACCGAGGAAGACGACAACCCGCTCGCCCGCCTGCCCAAGGGCGGCGATCCCGAAGTGCTGTCGCGCATCAACAGCCTGCTCGACGACCGCGTGCGGCCGGCGCTCGCCGGCGACGGCGGCGGTCTCGAGGTCATGGGCCTCGAGGGCAAGACGCTGTTCATCCGCTACCAGGGCGCGTGCGGCAGCTGCCCGAGCTCGACGGCCGGCACGCTGATGGCGATCCAGAACCTGCTGCAGAGCGAGATCGACGAGGAGCTCGTCGTCACCATGTCGTGACCGCCATGACGGACGCCGCCGATCGCTGTCCGCAGTGTGGCGCGTTCGTCGAGCTCGTGCACGTGCATGGCCACGGCCAGTGCCCCGTGTGCCACACCAACGTCGCGCCGTGCTGCGCGGGCGCCGGCGACGAGGTGCGCGCTTCGGGAGAAGGCGACGCGCCGTTCGATCCACACCTGTTCGAGCGCTGCTTCGAACGCCTCGGCGGCCCGCGCGCGACCGTCACGACCGAAGCGCTGCTGCACACGCTGGTCGAGGTACTCGATGTCGATCTGCAAGCTGCGACGATCGTGCTGCAGGCCGGGGAACACGTCGGCGCGGTCACACCCGCTGGCCCCGGCTGTCACCGCCTCGTCGCCCGGTCTTGACTCGTCGATGACGGCCCTCTAGCGTGCCCCCGCTGCTCGGCCGGAGTGGCGGAATCGGCAGACGCACGGGTTTCAAAAACCCGCGCCGCAAGGCGTGCGGGTTCAAGTCCCGCCTCCGGCACCAGTTCTCGACCGCGAGCTACCGGTCGCGCGCCACCGACCGCGCGCCAACAGCCGCCGACTACCGACCCGGCGACAGCAGCCGCACGATCGCCTGCTCCCGCAGCAGCCGCGCCTGGTCGGCGCGGCCCAGCAGGCCCAGCACCTCGGCGAGCACCGCGCACACCGTGGTCGTCGGCCCGAGTTGCTCGGCGGCCATGCGTGCGGCGCGTTCGGCGCGCGCCGACTCCCCGGCGCGCGCCAGCTCGCGCGCGACCAGCAGCATCGTGCCCTGGATCGGGCAGGCTTCGAGCAGTTCGCGCGGTTCGAGCGCGCCGGGGTGGGCATCGAGCAGAGACGCGATGCGGTCGATGGCGGCCGGCGACCGGGTCGCCCCGTAGGCCAGCAGGGCGCCGCGCACGTCGCCCTGCTGGCGCAGCAGGTCGCCGTGCAGCAGGCCGCTGCTGCTGCCCTGGTTGTCCACCTGGTGCAGCCCCTTGACGCACCGCTTGCACCCGGCCTCGTCGCCGGCGGCGAGCTGGCGCTGGCCGAGCGTCACGAGTTCCTCGATGAGCCGCTGGCGCTCTTCGGCTGCTCGCGTGCGCGGCGCCGCCTTGAGCACGCGCTCCTGCGCGGCGACCAGGGCCTCCTGGTCGTCGTGGCCGGCGTGCAGGTCGCGTAGCTCGCCGAGCAGCACGTAGTCGTCGGGGAACTGCTTGACCGCCGCAGTCACCTCCTCGCCGAGCGTCTGCGGCAGCACCTGCCCCTGGCGGCGCAGCGCGCGGCAGCGCAGCTGCAGCAGCGAACGCTGCAGCTCCTTGGGCAGACCCGGTTCGACGACGCGCGCGAGCCAGCCGAGGGCCTCGTCGACGCGGTCGCGTTCGAGCGCCAGCCGCGCGAGCTTGAGAGTCGCGTCGGGCACCACGTGCCGGTAGCGATCGGGAACGGGCCCGCGGTAACGCGCGACCTTGAGGAACAGCTCGCGGCTCTTCTTCTTGTCGTGGCCGACGAGGCGAGCCGTCGCGAGCAGGTGGCGGCCCAGCACCGCCTCGCCGCGCATCTCGTCGACGCGCCCGCGGAGCAGCCACACCGCGAGCAGGCCACCGGCCGTGAACGCGACGAGCAGCAGCAGCACGCGACCGACGGTGGTCTCGAGCATCGGCTGCAAGACGCGGAACCCGAGGTCGAGCAGCTTGAGCAGCACGTCGACGGCCGGCCCGAACAGCGCCAGCAGCAGCAGCACGGGCAGCGCGAACAGGGCGACGCGCAGCCACGGGCTCTTCGGCAGGATGGCGCGGAACGGGGCCCACAGGCCGCGCCGCAACCAGTCACCCGGTCCGGCCATGGCCCTCCTCCTCGTCGTCATCGTCGGAAGCCGCGCGGCCGCCCAGGTCGTGTAGCGCCTGATCGAGGCGCAGCTTGAGGTTCGCATCGCGTTCCTCTTCGCGCAGCCGCCGCAGCGCCTCGACCGCCGCCGGGCTGCCGATCGCGCGCAGCGCCCGCACGATCTGCGCGCGGCGGTTGTTGTGCCGCGCGACCAGGCCGACGGCGAGGCGCTCGAGCCAGCCGGTCTGGCCGTAGGCCGTGGCGAGCGGCGCGACCGCCGCGTCCCCCATCGACACCAGCACCGCGCGCACGAGATCGTCGATCACGGCGGGCTCGGGGCCGAACGCTGCGCACAGTTGGCGCGCCGCGCTCAGGCCGCCCCGCGCCAGCAATTCGGCGAGTCGGTTGCGCACGTCGCTGCCGGTCTCGGGGTCGGTGTAGGCGGCGAGCAGATGGTCGTGCGCGGCTTCGCCGTGGCCGGCGAGGATGCGCGCCGCGGTCGGTCCGAGCTGCGCGTCGCCGAGCCGCCCGATCAGACTGCGTGCGAGCGATCGGCTGCAGCCCCGCCGGACCAGCACCCGCTCTAGCACCTCGGGGTGCTGCGCGCCGGGGATCGCCAGCAACACGTCCTCCTCGCGGTGGAACGTCGACTCGAGCAGCAGCACCTCGGCGACGAAGTGGCCGGGCGGCACCGCCTCGAGGAAGCGCCGCAGCACCGCGCCGTCGCACTTGTTGAAGCGGTGCAGGATCTCGACCGGCGGAAACCGTTCCAGCACGATCTGGAACTCGTCGGCGTCGCCGAGCCCGACGAAGAAGTCGATCAGGATCTTGCGGTGCTCGGGCCGCGCCGATGCGAACAGCGCCTCGACGTGCGGCAGCGCGTCGCGGTCGAAGCCCTGCACCACTCGGCCGACGAGCGCCGCCGGCGAGCGCGAGCCGATCGGCAGCAGCCGCTGCTGCTCGAGCGCGTCGCTGGCGGCGAACAGAGCCGGCGCGATCTGCGGCCCCATCGCCTGCAACAGGTCGATGGCGACGCCGCGCACCTTGTCGTCACCGTTCCAGGCGCGCAGCAGCAGCTCGGGCACGGCGCGCTCGCGCAGCTGCAACAGCCGGCTGCGCGCGGCCACGGCGACGGTGCGGTCGTCGCCGAGCGCCTCCTGCACGAGCCGGCGCACGTGGCTCTCGTTCTCGTCGATCGCGTCCATCCACTGCATCGGCGAGTTCACCGCGGCGACGAGTTCGGGCTCGCGCTGCCGCGCGGCACCTTCCGCGCCACAGCTGGCGCAGCGCTCTCCGGGCCGCTCGGTGCCGTGGCCGCAGGCGCCGCAGTACCAGCCCGTCGTCATCAACAGCTGGGCCGCGCCGCCGCCGCCGTCGACCTGCTCCTCGCCGCGCACCGCGAGCAAGCGCTTGCCGACGGGCACCATCGGCAGCGCGTCGCGCCCACCCTCGTCGAGCAGCTGCGCGGCGGCGCCATCGACGCCCGCCTGCTCAGCCTGCAGCCGCGCGCTCAGCAGCGCCGCGCCCTCGGCCTGTGGCGAGAGCGCCTTGGTGGTCTGC
>JACKIC010000007.1 GCA_020638655.1 Planctomycetota bacterium | reverse complement strand
ACGGTGATCTTCAGCACGCACGTGATGGAGCAGGCCGAGCAGCTCTGTGACGAGGTGATGATGATCCACAAGGGCAAGCTCGCGTTCTCGGGCACGGTCGCCGAGGTCAAGAGGGGCCGCGACCGCGGCATCACGATCACGTTCGAAGGCGACGGCAGCGTGCTCGAGAACCTGCCCGGCAAGCAGCGCGTCAACAACCAGGGCCGCAAGGCCGAGGTCTTCCTCGAGAAGGGCGAGGACCCGCAGCAGGCGCTGCGCTGGATGCTCGACCACCTCAAGGTGCACAGCTTCGACTACCGCGAGCCGTCGCTGCACGAGGTGTTCGTGCGCACGGTCGCCGAACGGGACGCTGCGGCCGCGAAGACCGCCGGCGCGGAGGTGTCGTGATGGCCAACAAGACCTTCCTCGTCGCGCAACGCGAGTACCTCGAGAACGTGCGCACCAAGACGTTCTGGCTCGGCATCCTGGCGTTCCCGGCGATCTTCGCCGTCGCGATCGGGATCGGCTGGATCATGCAGAAGACCAAGGCGCAGCAGGACTACGCGGTGCTCGACACCACCGCGACCCAGCTCGGCGCGACGATCGAGAAGAGCGCCCGCAACAACGACTTCATCTGGTCGATGCGCAAGCTGGCCCGCGACAACGGCCTGCCCGAGAACCACCCGATGCTGCGGCAGCTCGAGCAACTGGACCTGCAGGAAGGTCAGGCCGAGCTCGCCAAGGCGCAGATCCCGCCGGAGCTGCGCGGCAAGTTCGAGGCGGTGCTGGAGTCGGCGGCGGCGAAGTACCGCTTCGTGCCGCTGGCCGAGCTGGGCGCCGACGCCGGACCGGCCGAGGCGCAGGAGAAGCGCCTCAGCGAGCTGGTCCAGAGCGGCCGCCTGTTCGCCTACTTCGTGCTCAAGGACGACCCCGTCGCCGACGCCAAGGGCCTCAGCTACGTCTCCAACAACCTGACCGACGACGGCCTGCGCGACTGGTACTCGGACGCGGCGACCAAGGTCGTGCGCAAGTTGCGCGTCGCGGCGGCCAACCTCGATCCGGCGACGGCGCGTCACATCCAGGAACGCTTGGAGTTCAAGGCCCAGCAGGTCAGCGCCAGCGGCGCCATCGAGGACGTCAAGGACGAGCAGAAGGCCAACAAGTTCGCGCCGGTGGTGTTCGTCTACCTGCTCTGGATCGCGGTGTTCACCGCGGCGCAGATGCTGCTGACCAACACCGTCGAGGAGAAGAGCAACCGCATCATCGAGGTGCTGTTGTCGTCGGTGTCCCCGGGTGAGCTGATGGCCGGCAAGATCTTCGGCATCGGCGCGACGGGCCTCACCCTGATCCTCTCGTGGGCCGTGTGCGGACTGCTCGGCGTGCAGCTCGGCACCCGGCTGGTGCCCAAGATCGCCGAGTGGAACCTCACCGACATCGTCGGCGACCCGCTCTACCTGGCGTCGTTCGTCGGCTACTTCCTGACCGGCTACCTGCTGTTCGCCGCCGTGCTCGTGGCGATCGGCTCGGTCTGCAACAGCCTCAAGGAGGCCCAGAACCTGCTGCAGCCGGTGTTCCTGCTGCTGATGGTGCCGCTGTTCGCGATGGTGCCCGTCGTCCAGGAGCCCAACGGCCTGATGGCGCGCGTGTTCACCTACATCCCGCTCTACACGCCGTTCGCGATGATGAACCGCGCCAGCGGCCCGCCGCCGGCGTGGGAGTACGTCGCGACCACGGCGCTGATCCTGTTCAGCCTCTGGTTCGCCTTCAAGGCGGCCGGCAAGATCTTCCGCGTCGGCATCCTGATGACCGGCAACCCGCCCAAGCTCAAGGAGATCCTGTCGTGGCTCAAGGAGTGAGCGCGACGTGAGCGCCAGCGAGCAGATCCTGATCGTCGGCGGCGGCCAGGGCATCGGCGCCGCGCTGGCCGCGGCGCACGAAGGCCGCGCCACGGTCTGGACCCGCAGCACCGGCGTCGACGCGACCGACCCCGCGTCGCTGCAGGCTGCGTTCGCGACCTACCAGGCCGAGCACGGCGCGCCCTACGCGCTGCTGCACTGCGTCGGCGACTTCGCCGAGCAGCCGCTGCTGTCGACCGACGCCGCGACCTGGCGCCACCTGTTGGCCAGCAACCTCGACAGCGCCTTCCACGTGATCCAGGCCGTCGTGCCGGCGATGGTCGCCGCGGGCCGCCCGGGCCGCGTGGTGCTGTTCGCCGCCGCCGGGGTCGACAAGGACAAGGGCATGCTGCGCGCCCCCGCCTACTTCGCGGCCAAGGCCGCGGTCGTGCAGTTGGCGCGCTCCCTTGCCCTGGAAACCGCCGCGGCCGGCGTCACCGTCAACGTGGTCGCCCCCGGTCTGATCGACCACCCCCACAGCCACCGGGACAGCCAGCGGCGCATGCTGCCGCGGGTCCCCGCAGGAAGACTCGGCAGCACCGGCGACATCGTCGCAGCCGTCGGTTACCTTCTCTCGCCTGCGGCGGCCTACGTCACCGGTCAGGTGCTGACCGTCGACGGCGGGCTGCAGGCCTGACCGCGCCGGCCACCGGCCGGCGGCGGCCCGAAACGGGCCGCCCCACCGGGAAAACGGTCCGCCGCAGAAATGGGTTGCCGCCCCCCCAGGGAGCCCGGTAAACCCTTTCTCTTCATATTCACGGGATTACGACGATCGAACCTACGGTTCTCTCCCCCTCGGGCCTCGACCTGCGACTGCTGGACAGCGACGCCATGCGCGCCACGCAGCGCCTCATCGCGCGCGGTTTCGAAGCCTATCTGGTCGGCGGCTGCGTGCGCGACCTGCTGCTCGGCCGCACGCCGAAGGACTACGACCTCGCCACCGAAGCGCGGCCGCCGCAGATCAAGCGCACCTTCCCCCGCAACTGCCGCATCATCGGCCGGCGCTTCAAGCTCGCGCACCTGCACTTCGACAACAACACCAAGATCCTGGAGATGTCGACGTTCCGGCGCACGCCGCAGGGCGACAGCGACGACGCCGACCTGCTGATCACGCGCGACAACGAGTTCGGCACGGCTGAAGAAGACGCGATGCGCCGCGACTTCACGGTCAACGCGCTGTTCCTCGACCCGACGCGCGACTGCATCCTCGACTACTGCAACGGGCTCGAGGACCTGCACAAGCGCGTGATCCGCACCATCGGCGACCCCGTGGTGCGCTTCCGCGAGGACCCGGTGCGCATCCTGCGCGCGGTCAAGTTCGCCGGGCGCCTCGGCTTCTCGATCGAACCCGCGACCTTCGCGGCGATGGCCGAGACCGCCGGCGACCTCGCGCGCGCCGCGCCGCCGCGCGTGCTCGAGGAGATCCTGCGCCTGCTGCGCGGCGGCCACGCGCTCGACAGCTTCCAGTTGCTGCGCGACGTCGGCGCGCTGCGCACCCTGGTGCCGGTCGTCGCCGAGTTCCTGGCCACCGCCAGCCACGAGCACCGCGTCGCCTTCTGGCGCCTGCTCGAGGCCCTCGACCACCAGGTCCAGGAAGGGCACGTGCCGGGCAACGCCGTGCTGCTCGCGGTGCTGTTCGTCGAGCCCGTGCTCGCCGCCGCCGAGAACAACCCCGGCCGCAGCCCGTCGTCGATCGCCGAGCAGCTGCTCGGCAGCCTCGGCCAGGACCTGCGCCTGCCGCGCCGCGACGCCGGCTGCCTCAAGCGCATCTGCGGGGTGCAGCACCGCTTCACCGTGCCCGAGGGCAGCAAACGCTTCCGCACCGCGGGCTTCATCGCCGGCCCCTACTTCGACGAGGCGTTCGAACTGTTCGCCCTGCGCGCCGTGGCCAACGGCGACGAGGACGGCGTGGTCGAGCGGTGGCGCGCGCTCGCCGACGGCACGCCGCACGTCCGCCTGACCGAGGAAGGCGACGCCGAGGGTGACCACGAGCACGAGGACACCGACGCCGCGATCGCGCTCGACGCCGAGGATGCGGCGGTGGAAACCGGCGAGGACGAAGACGGCGAACGGCCGCGCCGCAAGCGCCGCCGCCGGCGCGGCCGCGGCCGCGGTCGCGAGCGCGCCGAAGAACAGTCCGAACCCGACGAGCACGAGCCGTCGGCCGCTGCGGACGACGACACCGAGCCCGCCGACGACGGGCACGAAGCCCCGATCGTCGCCGATGACGAAGACGCCGGGATCGCCGAGGAAGCGAACGACGAACGCGACGCGGCCGGCGAACCCTCCGCCGATGCCGACGAGGGCGGCCGCAAGCGGCGCCGTCGGCGGCGCCGTCGCCGCGGTGGCCGGCGCGACGACGACACCTTCCCGCGCAGCGAAGAGCCCGCCCCCCACGGTGACGCCGTCGACCCCGACACGCAGCACCTGCACGAGGCGCGCGCGCACGGACACGACGACGAGGCCGAGGCGTTCCCAGCCGATGCCGGTCTCGAGGACGTCGGGCTCGAGGATGCCGACGAACTCGGCCCAGAAGAGCACGACACCGAAGAGCACGACACCGGGGATGCGGTGGCCGACGGCGACGAAGCGGGCACCGCGCCCGCCGGGGATCGCAAGCGCCGCCGCCGCCGTCGTCGCGGCCGCCGGGATCGCGGTGACCGCGGCGAAGGTGACGAGGCGCAGCGCGGCGACGGTCGCCAGCAGCAGCAGGGCCAGCAGCAGCAGGGCAGCGCTCGCCGCGGCGAGCAACAGCCCGCGGCGCAGAAGTCCGGCGAGCAGCGTCAGGGTGACCAGCGTCAGGGCGGCCGGAAGTCGCGCGAAGAGCGGCGCGGCCGCCGCGACAAGCGCCGCGGTGACCGCGGCCACGGCTCCCCGCGCGACGTCGACGTGGTGCCGCGCTATCGCGACCGCCGCGGCAAGGTCGAGGTGCTCGAGCCCGAGCCGCTCGACCTGTCGGCGTTCGACGTCGAGCTCGACCCCAAGCGCGTGCCGACGTTCGGCAGCATCGTCGAAGGCAAGGGGCGCCCCAAGCGCCGCTCGCCGCGCGTGCCCGAGGACGGCAACGACAAGTACCGGCCGCCGCCGCCCCCGGGCAGCAGCTCGGGCCCCGGCGCTCCCCCGCCGCCGCCGCCCACCGACGACGACAGCGACACGTTCGGAGACTGGTAGCCGATGAGCGCGAGCGGCAAGGCCAGCGCCAAGGTGACCACCGCGACGCTTCGCGCGATGAAGGCCCGCGGCGAGCGCATCACGGCGCTGACCGCCTACGACCACCTGTTCGCCGCGCTGCTCGATCGCGCCGGCGTCGACGTGATCCTCGTCGGCGACTCGGTCGCCACCGTCGTGCAGGGCCGCGACACCACCGTGCCCGTGACGATGGAGCAGATGGTCTACCACTGCGAACTCGTCGGCCGCGCCGTGCAGCGCGCGCTCGTGGTCGGTGACCTGCCGTTCCTGAGCTACCAGGTCAGCGTCGAGGACGCCCTGCGCAACGCCGGCCGCCTGCTCAAGGAAGGGCTCGCCGAGGCGGTCAAGCTCGAGGGCGGCGTCGAGTTCGCGCCGACCGTGCGCCGGCTGGTCGAGGCCGGCATCCCGGTGATGGGCCACCTGGGCCTGACCCCGCAGAGCATCCACCAGTTCGGCAGCTACAAGGCGCGCGGCCAGGACGACGCCGAGCAGCAGCGCATCCTCGACGGCGCCCGCAGCCTGCGCGACGCCGGCGCGTTCGCGCTGGTGCTCGAGAAGGTCCCCGCGAACCTCGGCGCGCTGGTCGCCGCCGCGGTCGACATCCCCGTGATCGGCATCGGCGCCGGCCCCCAGGTCGACGGCCAGATCCTCGTCACCCACGACATGCTCGGCCTGTTCGAGGGCTTCCGGCCGCGGTTCGCGCGCCGCTATCTCGAACTGGCCCAGGAAGTCACCGGCGCCGTGAGCCGCTACTGCGACGACGTGCGCGGCGGCACGTTCCCGAGCGCCGACGAGAGTTACTGAAGTACCGTGCGGGCGACCGGTGACGGCCGCCCGAGTTGCCCAGGGGCAACGGCGGAAAGCGCGCGCTTGCGCCGTTGCAGCCCCCCCGGCATCGTGGCCCGGATGCAGGCTTGGCGCGTCGACGTCCTGGTTCGTTCCGAACACCCCGATCCGGCCGGCGGCGCCGCCAAGCGCGCCCTCGCGGCCGCGGGGGTCGAGGGCATCGAGGAGGTGCGCTGCCGCCGCGGCTACCTGCTCGCCGCCGCGCTCAGCGAGAGCCAGGTGCGCGAGTTCACGCGCGCGGTGCTGTGCGACCCGGTGCTCGACCAGTTCGTGGTGCACGCGCCCGGCGCCGCCGACCCGCAGCCGTTGCCGCGCACGCACCAGGTGGTCGTGAAACCGCGCGCCGGCGTCACTGACCCGGTCGCGCATTCGGTGCAGAAAGCGCTCGGCGACATGGGGCTGCCCGTGGTCGAGACCGGCACCTACCGCGTCTTCGACGTGCGCGCCGCTGCCGACGCGACCCCGATCGAGGGCCGGCAACTGCTCAACGCCGCGCGCCGCGCGCTCGCCAACGACGTGGTGCAGGAGGTGCTGCTCGACCACCTGCCCGCGCGACTGCCCGGCGCCGCGGGCGCCGCCGACCTCGGCGTGCATCCGATCCCGCTCGCGCACCTGGGCAAGGACGGCCTCGAGAAG
This sequence comes from Planctomycetota bacterium, assembly GCA_020638655.1. Taxonomy (GTDB): domain Bacteria; phylum Planctomycetota; class UBA1135; order UBA1135; family UBA2386; genus JACKIC01. The sequence continues at coordinate 463,101 of JACKIC010000007.1, read as the reverse complement.
TTGTCGGCCGACGGTGGGCTCGCGCTCGACGGCGAGGAGATGCTCGCGATCCAGGCGCACTTCGCCGCGGCCGGCCGCGCGCCGATGCGCATGGAGCTCGAGACGCTCGCGCAGACCTGGAGCGAACACTGCAAGCACAAGACGCTGACCGGGCGCGTGCGCTTCGAGGACGGCGCCGCCGGCGGCCAGAGCAAGGTCATCGACAACCTGCTCAGGAGCACGATCGCGCACGTGACGCGCACGCTCGACCGCGACTTCTGCGTCAGCGTGTTCGTCGACAACGCCGGCATCATCAAGTTCGACGACGAGGACTCGGTCTGCATCAAGGTCGAGACCCACAACCGCCCGTCGGCGATCGAACCCTTCGGCGGCGCCGGCACGGGCGTCGGCGGCGTGATCCGCGACGTGCTCGGCACGGGTCTGGGCGCGCGGCCGATCGCCAACACCGACGTGTTCTGCTTCGCGCCGCCGGACCTCGGCGCCGCCAACGTGCCGCAGGGCTGCCTGTCGCCGCTCAGCGTGATGAAGGGCGTCGTCGCCGGCGTGCGCGACTACGGCAACCCGATGGGCATCCCGACCGTCAACGGCAGCGTGCACTTCGACGAGAACTTCGTCGGCAACCCGCTCGTCTACGTCGGCAACATCGGCATCCTGCCCACCGCGCGCGCGCACAAGAAGCCGCGCGCCGGCAACAAGATCGTGGCGCTCGGCGGCCGCACCGGCCGCGACGGCATCCACGGCGCAACCTTCAGCTCGCTCGAGCTGCACACCGAGAGCGAGACCACCAGCTCCGGCGCGGTGCAGATCGGCGACCCGATCACCGAGCGCAAGGCGATGGACGCGGTGATGCGATGCGCCGACGAGGACCTGTTCGACGCGATCACCGACTGCGGCGCCGGCGGCTTCAGCTCGGCGATCGGCGAGATGGCCGAGGAGCTCGGCGCCGAGGTCGAGCTGCAGCACGCGCCGCTCAAGTACCAGGGCCTGGCGCCCTGGGAGGTCTGGATCAGCGAGGCGCAGGAACGCATGGTGCTGGCCGTGCCGCCCGACAAGCTCGAGCGGCTGCTGACGGTGTGCCGCGAGGAGGCGTGCGAGGCGACGGTGCTGGGCACGTTCACCGACAGCGGCCGCCTGGTCGTGCGGCACGCGGGCGTGGTGCACGCCGACCTCGACCTGAAGTTCCTGCACAAGGGCCTGCCGGTGCGCGAGCGGCAGGCGAAGTACCAGCCCAAGCAACTGCGCGAACCGGCGCTGCCGGCCGAGACCGACCTGCGCGGCGCGCTGCTCGCGGTCATGGGCGACTACGGCATCTGCAGCAAGGAGTGGATCGTGCGCCAGTACGACCACGAGGTGCAGGCGGCCTCGGCGGGCAAACCGCTGTGCGGCGTGCGCGAGGACGGCCCCAGCGACGCGGCGGTACTCGCGCCCAAGCTCGGCTCGCGCCGCGGCGTGGTGCTGGCCAACGGCCTCAACCCGCGCTACAGCCACATCGACCCCGCGGCGATGGCCGAGTGCTCGCTCGACGAGGCGATGCGCAACCTGGTCGCGGCCGGCGGCGACCCCGACTACACCGCGGTGCTCGACAACTACTGCTGGGGCAGCACCAAGGACCCGCTGGCGTTCGGCGATCTGGTGCGCGCCACCGACGCCCTGTGCGCGCTGGCGATCACCTACCGCACGCCGTTCGTGTCGGGCAAGGATTCGCTGCACAACGAGTTCCGGACCGAGGGCCGCACGATCCGCATTCCGGGCTGCATCCTGGTGACGGCGATGTCGGTGATCGACGACGTCACCAGGACCCTGACCACGGACTTCAAGCGCGCCGACTCGCTGCTGGTGCTGGTCGGCCTCACCAAGGACGAGCTCGGCGGCAGCGTCTACTACAAGACCAAGGGCCAGCTCGGCGCCAACGCGCCACGCGTCGACCACGAGCTCGGCAAGAACGTGCTGCGCGGCTGCCACGCGGCGATCGCGGCCGGCTGCGCGTTGGCGGCGCACGACCTGTCCGAGGGCGGTGTCGGCGCGGCGGTGCTCGAGATGGCGATCGGCGGCAGGCGCGGCGCGCGCGTCGACCTCGACGCGATGCCCACCACGGGCGCACTCGACGCCACGCGCCGCCTGTTCAGCGAGTCGCAGAGCCGCATCCTGATGGAGATCGACAAACACCGGCTGAAGGACCTGCAGACCCACCTCGGCAGCGCGCCGTTCGCGGTGATCGGCGAGGTCACCGACGCGCCCGGCGTCACCTTCGTCGCCGGCGGCAAAACCGTCGCCGAGGTCGCGATCGCCGACGCCGAACGGGCCTGGAAGGCGCCGCTCGACCTCGACGGCACCTTGCTGCAGGAGGTGCGCTCGTGAGCTCGCCCCGCGCCCTGATCCTGCGCGCCCCCGGCATCAACTGCGAACGCGAGACGCACCACGCGTTCGCGCGCGCCGGCGCCGCGCCCGAATACGTGCACGTCGGCCAGCTGCTCGCCGATCCGGGCCAGCTCGACCGCTTCTCGATCCTCGCCGTCCCCGGCGGTTTCGCCTACGGCGACGACATCAGCAGCGGCCGCGTGCTCGCGCAGGAACTGCGCGCCGGCCTCGGCGAGCGCCTGCTGCAGTTCGTCGACCGCGGCGGCCTCGCGCTGGGCATCTGCAACGGTTTCCAGGTGCTGGTGCGGCTGGGCCTGCTGCCGTGCACGCGGCACAAGCTCGACGAAGAGGTGACGCTCACGCACAACCTCAGCAACCACTACGAGTGCCGCTGGGTGACGCTGCGCACGCAGAAGTCGCGCTGCGTGTTCCTGCCCGAGGGCCTGACCCTGCGCTGGCCCGCAGCGCACGGCGAAGGCCGCCTCATGGCCAAGGACAAGGCGATGCAGCAGACGCTCGTCGACGAGGGCTACGCCGCGCTGCTCTACGTCGACGCCGCGGGTCGGCCGACCGAGCACTACCCCGACAACCCCAACGGCTCGCCGCTGGCGATCGCCGGGCTCACCAACACCTCGGGCCGCGTGCTCGGCATGATGCCGCACCCCGACCGCTCCTACCTGCCGACGCACATGCCGCAGTGGCGCCGCACGCTGCTCGAGCAGGGCGCGCTGCCCGAGGATGGCGACGGCATGGTGGTGTTCCGCGAGATGGTGAAGGCGGCGAAGGCCGAGGGCTGACGCCGCGGCCGTGAACGGCCCCCTCGAACGCGACGGCTACGACGTCGCCGCCGACGTCGTACCCGAGCATGCGTTGCAACCTCTGCGGCGCCTGTTCGGGCGCGCAGTCGAGGGGCGCGCCGGCACCCGCAACGGCTTGGCGCACACCGAGGTGCGCGACCTCGTCGCGATGCCGGGACTGCGCGAGCTCGTCGCGAACGTACTCGGCCCCGGCGCCGTCCCCCACCGCGCTTCGCTGCTCGACAAGTCCACCGATACGAACTGGTTCGTCGCCTGGCACCAGGACCTCGTGGTGCCCGTGTCCCGGCGCGTCGACGCCCCCGGATACGGGCCGTGGTCGCGCAAGGGCGACACCTGGTTCGTGCAGCCGCCGGCGTCGTTGCTGCAGCACCTGCTCGCCGTGCGCATCGACCTCGACGGATCCGACGAGCACAACGGCGCCTTGCGCGTGCTGCCCGGCACGCACCGCGAGGGCGTGCTCCCGGCGCCGCGGATCGCGGACCTCGCGCGAACGGTCGCGCCGGTGACGGCCACCTGCGCGCCGGGCGGAGCCGTGCTGCTGCGGCCGCTGCTGCTGCACGCGTCGGCGAAGGCCCGGCGTGACTGCCACCGGCGGATCGTGCACCTCGAATACTGCCCTGCCGCGCTCGTCGGGCAGCTGCAGCCGCGCGACGTTGGCTGACCACCCGTCCGCGACCGCGGCTATCGTGCCGCCCATGCGCACGACCTGCCTGCTGCTCTTCGCCGCCGCGCCGCTGCTCGGTGGCTGCGGCCTGAACCTCTCCGTGCGCCGGTTCCCCACCGAGGTCCACGTCACCGACGGGCGCGTCGTGCCCGTCGAGATCGAACGCCAACAGCCGTACGGGCCGCTCCAGCTCGAGTCCCCCGTGCTCTTGCTGCTGTGGGCGATCCCGTTCGAACCCGTCGATTGGCTGATGACCGCGACGGGGGCCATCGACCAGGTGTTCCGCCCGGGAAACCGCCATGTGGTCGGCGGCCCGTTCGGCTACCTCGCGGCGCTGACGCCGTTCGCGACCACGGTCGATGCGTTCATGGAGGCCGCCCCGTGGCCGGCGCGCGAGGTCGCTCCCGAGCTGCTCGCGCGCGACTGCGCAGCGACGTCGACGCGGCGCGCGAGGCGCGCGGCGGACCAGCGCATCCGCGCGGTCCGCAGGTCGATGATCGCGACGCACGGCCGATGCGGGAAATTCGCGCGCCCGTCGCTATCCTCCCACCATGCGTCAACTCGGCATCCTGATGGCCCTGCTGGGCATCGCCTCGTGCGTCGTCTACTTCATGAACATGGAGATGAAGCTCCTGATGTGGATCAACAACTGGGGCGAGGGCGTCGCCTGGGGCATCCGCGGCGGCCTGATCGTCGTCGGCGCGCTGCTCGCCAAGATGGGCGCCCCCAAAGACAAGAAGAAGTGAGCGACGAGGAGAAGGGCCGGATCCCCGGGCAGGACCCGGCCGGCACCTGGGGCAAGCGGTCGCGCGACGTCGGGGAGCACCACTTCCTCGCCGGACCGCGCAGCCGTCTGCACGAGTTCGGGCGCGTCTTGCGCATCGCCGGCGAGTTCATCAGGGGCTTCCGCGCGCTGCACTTCCTGCCGCCGTGCGTGACCGTGTTCGGCTCGGCGCGCTTCGGTGAGGACAACCGCTGGTACCAGCTCGCCCGACAGGTCAGCGCCGAGCTCTCGCGCGCGGGCTTCACGATCATGACCGGCGGCGGTCCCGGCATCATGGAGGCGGCCAACCGCGGCGCGCGCGACGTCGGCGGCCTGTCGGTCGGCTGCAACATCATGTTGCCGCACGAGCAGGAGCCCAACCCGTACATCGACCACTTCGTCGAGTTCCGCTACTTCTTCGTGCGCAAGGTGATGCTGGTCAAATACAGCTACGCCTTCGTGGTGATGCCGGGCGGGTTCGGCACCATGGACGAGCTGTTCGAAGCGGCGACGCTGATCCAGACCAAGAAGATCGAAGAGTTCCCGCTGGTGCTGATGGGCGTCGACTACTGGCGACCGCTGCTCGAGTTCGTGCGCAAGACGATGGTCGCCGAGGGCACCATCGACGTCGCCGACATCGACCGCATCCTGGTCACCGACGACGTCGCCATCGCCGTCGCCCACGTACTCAAGGGCGCCGCGAGCCACCTCGGCGAACGCCGCCGGCCGAACGTGCTGCTCGGCGAGTCGAAGCCGAAGGCCGCGCGCAGCTGAGCACCGCCTCGCGGCGGCTCCGTCAGCCGTCGCGGAACTCGCTGCTGCGGATCCCGTACTTCTGCATCAGCTTCTGGAAGGCGCTGCGCGCCATGCCGGCCTCCTCGCTGCAGTGCGTGACGTTGCCCTTGTGCTTCTTGAGCAGGCTCTCGAGGTAGGCGCTCTCGATCGCGGCGATGTGCCGCGCCTTCATCTCCTGGAACGTGCCCTCGCCGCCGTCGACCGTCATCGGCATCTCGTGCTGGCGGACCTCGGGCGGCAGGTCGGCGAGCTGCAGTTCGCCGGGGTGGCCGAGCGCGCAGGCGCGTTCGATCACGTTGCGCAGCTGGCGCACGTTGCCGGGCCAGTGATAACCGCGCAGCACCGCGGCGACCTCGTGGCTCGTGCCGGTGATGCCCAGCGGTTCGCCGAAGCGGCGCACGAAGTGGTCGACCAGCACCGGCAGGTCCTCCATGCGGTCGCGCAGCGGCGGCACCGCCACGCGCACGACGTCGAGGCGGTAGAACAGGTCGGCGCGGAAGCGCGCGTGCTCGACCTCACGCTGCAGGTTGCGGTTGGTCGCGGCGACGATGCGCACGTCGATCGGCCGCTGCTCGCTGCTGCCCACCGGCCGCACCGAACGCTCCTGGATCGCGCGCAGCAGCTTGGCCTGGAAGGCCAGCGGCAGCTCGCCGAGCTCGTCGAGGAACAGCGTGCCGCCGTCGGCGAGCGCGAAGAGCCCGAGCTTGTCGCCGGCCGCGCCCGTGAACGCGCCCTTGACGTGCCCGAACAGCTCGCTCTCGATCAGGTCGGCGGGGATCGACGCGCAGTCGACCGGCACGAACGGCTTGCCCTCGCGCGGGCTCTTGTCGTGCAGGTAGTGCGCGAGCAGTTCCTTGCCGGTGCCGCTCTCGCCGATCAGCAGCACCGAGGCGTCGGTGCGCGCCGCCCGGTCGAGCATCTCGAGCACCTGCGCGAACGCCGGCGAGGCGTGCAGCAGCTGCCGGCCGCTGGCGCCGCCGCGCAGCCGCTCCTTGAGGCCCTCGTTGCGGTCCTTGATCTGCCGGTGCGCGATCGCCTTGGCGACGCGCTCCATCAGGTCCTTCTCCGAGTAGGGCTTGCTGAGGTAGTCGAACGCGCCCTGCTTGATCGCCTTGACCGCCATCGACAAGTCGGGGTAGCCCGTGATCAGCAGCACCTCGACGTCGGGGTCCCGCTGCTTGATCTCGGCCAGCAGGTCCATGCCGCTCATGCGCGGCATGCGCACGTCGCTGATCACCAGCTGGAACGGCTGCCGGGCGAGCTGGTCGAGCGCCGCCGGCGCGGAGTCCGCGCAGTGCGCCTCGTAGCCGGCGCGTTCGAGGAAGAACGCGCACGACTCGGCCAGGTCCCGCTCGTCGTCGACGACGAGCACGCGGCCCGCGCTCACGCGCGCGCCCCCTTGCGCGGCGCGGCGCCCCGCTGACAGTCGCGGCACGCGCCGTAGATGCGCAGGCTGTGGCGTTCGATGCGGAAGCCGATGCGCTTGGCGGCCAGGTCCTGGCGCCGCTCGAGCTCGTCGTCGCGGAACTCGAAGATCGCGCCGCAGGCGAGGCACACCATGTGGTCGTGGTGCTCGTGGCCGAGCACGTGTTCGAAGCGGCGGCCGCCGTCACCGGTCTCGAGACCCTCGACGAAGCCGGCCTCCTCGAGCACCGCCAGCGTGCGGTAGACGGTCGCGCGCGACACCTTGGGGTCGAGTTTGCGGCACCGGTCGAGCAGCTCCTCGGCGGTGAAGTGGTCGTGCGTGGCGAAGGCCATGCGCACGATCAACGACCGCTGGTTGGTCCAGCGAAAGCCCTGCTCCCGAAGGTGCTTCTCGACGATCGCCTGTTCCTGTTCGGGCTTCACGCGGCCCGCAGGATAGGCCGCGGCGCCGGCCCTTTCGACCTCGGAGTGTCGGCGCGGGGCCGGGGAGACCCGCTCACTGGCGCGGCAGGCCGATGTCCTTGCGGTAGTGCATGCCCGCGAACTCGATCTTGCCCAGCGCCGCGTAGGCCCGGGCGCGGGCCGCCTCGATGTCGGCGCCGAGCGCCGTGACGGCGAGCACGCGGCCGCCGGCGGTCAGCACGTCGCCGCCCGGCTTCTGCGCGGTGCCGGCGTGGAACACCTGCAGGTCGTCGCCGGCGTCGACGCGATCGAGCCCGGTGATCGGAAAACCCTTCTTGAAGTCGCCGGGGTAGCCGCCGCTGCAGGCCACCACGCACACGGCGACCCGCTTGTCCCAGACCGGCGCCTCGAGCTCGTCGAGCCGGCCCTCGGCGGTCGCCAGCAGCAGCGGCACGAGGTCGCTCGTCAACCGCATCAGCAGCGGCTGGGTCTCGGGGTCGCCGAGCCGGCAGTTGAACTCGAGCACGCGCGGCCCCTGCTGCGTGAGCATCAGGCCGGCGTAGAGGAAACCCTGGTAACGACGGCCCTCGCGGTTCATCGCGTGCACCGCGGGGAACACGATCTGGCTCTCGATCTGCGAGGCCATGCGCGGCATCAGGTTGACCGGGGTGACCACGCCCATGCCCCCCGTGTTGGGCCCCTTGTCGCCGTCGAACACCGGCTTGTGATCGCGCGCCGGCTCGAGCGGTACGATCGTCTGGCCATCGGTCAGCGTGATGATCGAGACCTCGGGGCCCTGCAGACACTCCTCGAACACGACCTTGCTGCCGGCCTCGCCGAAGCGACGCTTCTCGAGGCACTCGGCCGCCGCGGCCTTGGCCTCCGCCGAGTTCTTGCACACGGTCACGCCCTTGCCGGCGGCCAGCCCCGACGCCTTGACGACGATCGGGCCGTCCTCGCGGTTGTCGAGGAACGAGCGCGCCTGCTGGTGGTCTTCGAACACCCAGAACGCGGGCCCCGGCAGCCGGTGCTTGCGGCACAGCTCCCGCGCGAACGTCTTGCTGCCCTCGAGCTCGGCGGCGGCCTTGTTGGGCCCGAAGCACAGCAGCTTCTCCTTGGTGAAGGCGTCGACGACGCCGGCGCACAGCGGCCCCTCGGGACCGATCACGGTCAGGTCGATGCCCTCCTTCTTGGCGAACCTCACCAGGCCGGCGATGTCGTCGGCGTTGACCGGCACGTTGTCGGCGATCGCGGCGGTGCCGGGGTTGCCCGGCGCGCAGTAGAGCTTCTTCACCAGCGGCGACCTGGCGATCTTCCAACACAGCGCGTGCTCACGTCCACCGGAGCCGACGACGAGGATCTTCATGGGGGCGAACAGGCTAAGGACCGGCCCGGCGCGGCGGAAGCGTGATGTTGCACCCTGGCCAAACGGCCGCCCGCGGCTCACGATGACGGCCATGGACACCGTCGTCGTTTGCAATCAGGACCAGATGGGCCACGGCGATCGCGGCCTCGGCCAGCGCATCCTGCAGACCTTCCTGCAGAAGTCGATCGCCCTGCCGGACTTCACCGCGATCGTGTTCTTCAACAGCGGCGTGCAGCTGGTCGCGGCGGGCTCGCCGGTGCTGGCCGAGCTGCGCGCGCTCGAGGAGCGCGGCGTCGACCTCGTGCCGTGCGGCACCTGCCTCAACCACTTCGGGGTGACGCCCGCGGTCGGCAAGGTCGCCGACATGGACTCGATCGTGCGTGAGCTGGGCCGGGCCGCCAAGGTCATCACCCTGTGAGGGCGCCGCGCGGATGATCTCCCAGCTGTGGTTCCGCCGCATCCTCGGCATCTGCCCGGTGCTGATCGCGGTGCTCTGGGTGGCGGGCATCGCCCACTTCCGCGACTACGAGTTCACGCCCGGCGAGTGGGCCGTGCTCGTCGCCGTGGCCTTCACGCTGCACATCCTCAGCAACCGGATGCGCCGGCCGCGGCCGGTGCCGCAGCTGCCCGAGGGCGCCAACCCGATCACCATGTCGGCGCTGGCGGCGCTGATCCTCGCGGTGCTGATCGCGTTCGCGGCCGGCCTGCTCGAGTGGCTCGCCGAACCCCACCTGCCGACCCGCACGCCGTGGGCGCTGCGCACCCTGTGGCACGCAGCCTGCGGGTTCGCGGCGAGCTACTGCAGCCTGTTGCTGCGCCTCACCCTCGCGCTGGAGAAGCAGCGCAAGGGCAAGCCCGGCGCCCCCTGACGACCGCGGCCGATCCGCGGTGACCCTTCAGCGCCGCCGCGGCGCGGGCACTCCGGCCGAATACTCGCGCCAGGCCGCGGCCAGCCGTTCGGCGGCGCGTTCGGCCGCTGCGGCGAGTTCGGTGCGCCCGCGGTGCCGCCAGTAGCCCGCGATCTGCGGCGCGATGCCCTGCAGGTCGAACAGCGTGCCGTAGGCACACAGGTCCGCGGTCAGGAACGGGTGCCCGAGCCAGCCGTCGTGCAGCGGGAACGGAGCCGGCGCGGCGACCTCGCCGATCGAGAACAACAGGCCGCACGGCACGACCTGGTCGTTGCGCAGCACCTTGCCGTCGAGCAGGAACGCCATCGACTGCTTGTCGAGCAGCACCGGCCGCCCCTGCGCCTTGGCCACCGCGAACAGCTTGCCGAGCAGCGCCGCGTAGCGCTGCCACACCGCCGGGTCCTCGAACTGGAAGTAGTCGGTGTGCACGTAGTCCGGATCGACCGCGGCGATCGCGGCGAGGAACGCGTCGTACTCTTCGCGCACCGCGGCGTGCAGCTCCGGCTGGCGGCGCGCGAACAGCGGCGCGTCCGTGCCCTTGACGCTCCCCGGCAACACGACGACGTCCGGCCGCCACTGCTCGGTGAGCTGCGCCAGCGCCGCGCGCGTCTGCAACTCCCAGCCGGTCGCCAGCAGCAGGGCGTTGGGCGGTAGCGACGCGTCGACGTCGGCGAGGATCGCGTCGGCGGCGGCGTAGCCGCGGCGGTCACACGCCGACCAGTCGAGCACCAGCGACGCCGCGAGCAGCGCCGGCAGCAGCGCCGCGAACGGCACCCGCGGCACGCGCGTGAGCCCCAGCGCCAGCACGGGCGCGAGCAGCAGCAGCGCCGGCAGCACCGACGCGTCCATGTTGGGCACGTAGGCGCGCGCCCACTGCGAGGCGAACAGCAGCCCCGCGGCGGCGACCAGCGAGACCAGCAGGCCGCGCTGCCGCGACCACAGGTGACGCGCGCCGAGCACGAACGGGATCCAGGCGAGCCACAGGTGCCGCAGCAGCACCTCGCCGAAGACCATCGCGCGGCCGGCGTAGTCGACCCCTGGTGCGAACAGCAGTTCGCCGAAGAAGCCGCCGCGCAGGTGGAACCACAGCCGCGACGGCGTCGAGGGTTCGCCGAACGAGAACGGCACCTCGACCATCGCGCGCAGCAGCAGCAGCAGCCACGCGCCCACGGTCAGCGCGGCGGCCACCGCGGCGGCCGGCAGCAGTGCGCGCAACGCGCTCCCCCACGACCGCCCCTGCAGCGCCGCGACCCAGCTCGGCACGAACGGCAGCAGCACCACCATCGACAGGTGGTTGTTGGCGAGACCCAGGCCGACGCCCAGGCCGAGCACGGCGCGCCAGCACCAGCGCGCCTGGTCCCCCGCCGCTCCCCACAGCAGCAGCGCGGTCGCCAGCACCTGCAGGGCGTAGACCTCGACGCTGTTGCTCCACTGCCAGAAGGTCGCGCCGACCGCCGTCAGCAGCGCTGCGCCGAGCGCCGCCCAGGCCGCCGCGCGCGGCGCCAGCGCGCCGCACGCCGGCGCACGCAGCCACTTCTCGCCGGCGAAGAACAGCACCAGGCTCGCGGCCGCGCCGAGCACGCCCGAGAGCGCCGCCAGCGACCGCGGCGAATACCCGAAGACGCCGCCCCACAGATGCGCGAGCAGCACCCAGATCGGGTACCCGGGCGGGTGCGCGCTGCTCCAGAAGCGCGCGCACAGGGTCAGTTCGGCGGCGTCGTCGAACTGCACCGAACCCGAGGCCGTGGCGAGGTAGAGCGCCAGCGGCAAGGCGAAGGCGAGCGCCGCGAACCCGGCGCGCAGGACCCGATCGGAGCCGCTCATTCGACCAGCAGCTTCACGCCCCCCTCGGCGACCCCGAAGCGACTGACGGCGCCGGTGCGGCTGACCACGGTCGCGGCGTCGATGTCGCCGGCGAGCAGCTGGCGCCAGGCGCCGATCACGCTGCGCACCTGCACGCCCGATTCGCGCACGAACTCGACGCGGAAGCGGCGCACGCCGCCCGCCAGCAGCCGTTCGGCCCAGGCGCTGGACTGTTGCGGCGCGTGATGGAACACCGTGTTGCGGCAGCCGACGTCGACGATCACCGGGTGCTCGCGGCCGAGGTGGTCGCGCAGCGCCACCTGGTGCCGTTCACACGGCCGCCCGCACGAGTGGTAGTCGCGGCCGTTGCTGAGCAGGTGGCTGTAGACGCAGTGTTCGGTATGGAACGTCGGGATGCGGTGCTGCGCGACCACGGCGACGCGCTCGCCGGGCAGGTGCTCGAGCATCGCGAACAGCTGCCGCTCGTCGAGGTCGAACGACGCGGTGACGGTGTCGAGCCCCAGCGACAGCAGGTGCGCGGCGGTGATCGAGTTGGCCGCGTTGAGCGAGAAGTCGCCGTGCAGCCGCGCGGCGTCCCCCTCGTCGCGCCAGCGCAGCAGCCGCATCATCGCGCCGAAGTGGCGCACCAGCACGCCGTCGGGCTGCAGCCGCCGGATGCGGTCGAGCAGCGGCTCTTCGCCGGGCTTGCCGACGCGCGTCGTCGCCACGGTCACGAAAAGGCCCGCGGCGCGCGCCTTGGCGACCGCGTTGCCGAGCCCCGTGAACTCCATCCAGTCGAGCTCGACCTCGGCGCAACCGCCCGCGATCACCGCGTCGAGTTGCTCGTCGCTGCGCACGAGCGGCACCACGACCGGCGCCGCGCCTGCGCCGGTCCTGCCGATCGCCCCGACCGCGGCGCGCACGCGCGGCAGGGCCGGCGCCGGATCGATCGTGCGCACGGGGCCGCGTTCGAGCTGCGGCAGCAGCTGCTCGACGAGCCGCCGCCGCAGTTCCTTGAGCTCGCTGGCCGGGGCGTGCAGGCCCGGCGCGAGGCCGGCGCAGTCGATCGAGCCGCAGCGGAACGGCGTGCCGCCGAACGCGCCGAGCTTGTCGCGCAGCAGCGACTCGTCGAGGCCCGCGCGCGCGCCGCCGCCAGCGGGGTGTCGCCCGTCGCCTGCGCCGACCACGCGCCGCAGCGCGCCGTCACCGCCAGCGGCGCGCCCAGCGCGCCGGTCACCGCGAGGTCGATCGCGTTGCGGCCCGTCGGCTCGTCGCCGAGGCGCGTCGCCTCGGCCGCCAGCGCGCTGTCGTTGGTGGCGAACACGCGATCGCCGGGCCGCAGCCGCGACAGGTCGATGCTGCCGTTGCCGAAGCCCAGCCACCACTCGTCGCCGCGCTGGTCGACGCGCCACAGCGCGCCGCCGGGCTCGTTCTTGTCCTCGGGGTCGCCCTGGTCGAACACCACGCCCATGCCGGCGCGCAACTGCAGCGCCGCCGCGTCGCCGGCCGCGGGCAGCGGGGCGCTGCGTTCGCCGGTCGGGCCCGCGGGCCGTTCGGGCACCGCCAGCGCCCCGGTCCACGGACGCCCGCCGGCGTCGGGGCCGATCACGACCTGGTCGCCGACCACGCGCCGCACGCGGCCGACGAACACACCGCGGTGCTTGGGAAAGCGCCCTTCGACGAGCGTCTGGTGATCGCTGCCGCCCAGGAAGCCGTCCGAGAAGCCGCGCGTGTACGACAGTGACATGCGCAGCAGATCGTCGGCGAGCTGCCGCTCGGCCGCCCTGCGATCGCCGCCGGACATCAGCGCGTCGACCCAGCGCCGGTAGCCGCCGGTCGCGGTGGCCACGTACTGCGGTCCCTTCTGGCGACCTTCGATCTTCAGGCCGTGCACGCCGATGCGCAGCAGTTCGGGCATCGCGCGCGCGCCCGAGAGGTCCTTGGGGCTCAACAGGTACTGCACGTCGCCGAGCGGCCGCGCCTGGCCGTCGACGACCAGCTCGTACGGCATGCGGCAGCTCTGCGCACACTGGCCGCGGTTGGCCGAGCGGCCGCCCCACGCCTCGCTGGTCAGGCACTGGCCGCTCCACGACACGCACAGCGCGCCGTGCACGAACACCTCGAGCTCGAGCTCCGTGCCGGCCGCGAACGCCTCGATCTCGGTCACCGACAGCTCGCGCGGCACCACCACGCGGGTCACGCCGAGCTGCGCCGCGAACGCCGCCGCGGCGGGTTCGGCGATCGTCATCTGCGTGCTCGCGTGCAGCTCGAGCTCCGGCGCGATCGCGCGCGCCAGCAGGCACACCGCGGGGTCCTGCACGATCAGCGCGTCGACGCCGGCAGCGGCGATGCCGCGCAGCACCCGTTCGAGCGCCGGCAGCTCGGGCTCGAACACCAGCGTGTTGAGCGTGACATAGGCGCGCGCACCGGCGCGATGGATGCGCGCGACCAGCTCCGGCAGGTCGGCGAGCGCGAAGTTGGCGGCGCGGGCGCGGGCGTTGAAGCCCTCGGCCAGCCCGAAGTAGACGGCGTCGGCGCCGTGCTGCAGCGCCGCCAGCAGCGCCGGCATCGAGCCCGCCGGCGCGAGCACTTCGGGTTTGTAGGAACGGGCCGTCATCGGGGCCCGGTAGTATCGCGACCGCGACACCACCCGCAATGCACGCCGACCAGGAACTCCACCGACTGCGCGCCGCCGTCGACGACTGCAATGGCCGCCTCGTCGCACTGCTGCAGGAGCGCGCCGGACTGGCCGCTGCCATCGGCCGCTGGAAGGCCGCGCACGGTCAGGCCGCGCTCGACCCCGCGCGCGAGGCCCAGATGCTCGAGGCGATCGCCGCGGCGGCCGGCGACGGCCCGCTCGACGGGCCCGCGCTGCAGCGCGTGCTCACGGCGGTGCTCGCCGAGACGCGGCGGCTCGTCGAGGCCGAACACCGCCGATGACCGGTCGGGCGGAATGACAGGCCGCGCGGCGGGGTTATCGTGACCGCCCGCCATGCCGCCTTCGTTCCGCCGCGCTCCGTTCCTGCTCGCCGCCGCCCTCGCCGCACCGCTCGCCGCCCAGCAGACGCTGCTCTGGCGCAACGGCAACCTGGCCGCGGTCGGGCCGGTGCACGGCGACGTCGCCGCCGCCGTCGCGCACGCCTGCGCCGGGCCGTCCGCCGCCGAGCGCGCGCTCGGCTGCCGCAGCGCGGTGCCGCCGGGCACGCGCCTGTTGGCCTGCCGCCGCAACAACGGCGACCTCGAGCTGACGTTCGACGACGGCCTGCTCGCGCCCATACCGGGAGCTTCGCTCGAGGACGCGATCGAGCAGCTGACCAAGACCGCGCTCGGCGACCGCACCCTGCGCGGCGTGCGGCTGTTCGTGCAGCAGCGCGACGGCGCCGTGCAGGACCTCGGCGACCTGCTGGGCCACCCCAAGGCCGCGACGGCGACGCCGGTATCGCCGTTCGCACGGCTGTCGTCGGTGAGCGGCGCCCTGTCGGGCAAGCGCATCGCGGTCTCCCCGGGCCACGGCTACTACTGGCACAGCACCCTGGGTTGGACCACGCAGCGCGGCAACATCGACGGCCTGATCGAGGACATCCACAACGCCGAGATCTGCAACCGCTACCTGATCCCGCTGCTCGAGAACATGGGCGCCGAGATCGTGATGACGCGCGAGCACGGCGAAGTGCCGGTCGACGCGCTGATCGACAACGACGGCGGCGCGCCCCACTACGTCGAGACCGGCGCGTGGTTCCTGTCCGGGTCGGCCGGCTACAACGGCGGCACCTACCGCTACGCCAACGCCGGCCCGACGCCGACCGCGACCGCGACCTGGACCGTACCCGTGGCGCAGGACGGCCTGTATCCGGTCTACGTGTGGTTCCGCGCCGGCAGCAACCGCACCACCGACGCGCGCTACACCATCCATCACGCCGGCGGCAGCAGCGGCGCCAGCGCCGACCAGACCGTCGACAACCTGACCTGGGTGCACCTCGGCGACTACTGGTTCACCGCCGCGCAGGGCGCGCGCATCGAGCTGTCGAACGAGTCTTCCGGCAGCGGCGTGGTGATCGCCGACACGGTGCGCCTGGGCGGCGGCCTGGGCTCACTCGTGCGCGGCAGCGGCACGAGCAATCGGCCGCGCTGGCAGGAGGCCGCGCGCTACTGGGCGCAGTTCGCGGGCGCGCCGAGCACCGTCTACGACTCGATCAGCGGTGGCCAGGACAACGACGACGACGTCACCGCGCGGCCGCGCTTCGCCGAGTGGCGCGGCGCCGACGCCTACCTCGCCCTGCACACCAACGCCGGCGGCGGCGCCGGCACCGATACGTTCATCTACAACGGCGGCGCGACCGCGGGCTCGGCGGCGCTCAGCAACGCCGTGCACACGCGCCTCATCGCCGACCTGCGCGCGCACTGGAACTCGGGCTGGGTCGACCGCGGCCAGCACACCGCGAACTTCGGCGAGCTGCGTCTGTTGTCGACGATGCCCGGCATCCTCGTCGAGCTGGCCTTCCACGACACCCCCAACTCGGTCGACCACCGCGCCCTGCACGAGCCCGAGTTCCGCTACCTCGCGGCGCGCGCCTACGCCCGCGGCGTGCTCAGCTACTTCAGCCCGGCCGCCGTGTTCCCGCCCGAGCCGCCGGTCGCGCTGCGCGTCGTGCAGGACGGCAACCGCGGCCTGCGCGTCGCCTGGGAGCCCGTGGCGGGCGCGACCCACTACAGCGTCGAACAGTCGCTCGACGGCAAGGGGTTCGTCGAGGTCGCCGACGTCACCACCACGAACTGGTCGACGGGGCCGCTACCGCACCACAGCCTTCGCTCGTTCCGCGTGCGAGCGCTGAACGCCTCGGGGCGCTCGTTCCCGACCGAGGTGCTGACCGCCGGCACCGACCACCTCGGCACCGCCGAGGTGCTGCTGGTGCAGGGCTTCGACCGCCTCGACCGGTACGTGAAGGGCCCCGAGAACACGCACGACTACCTGCGGCGGTTCGGCGATGCGATCCGCGCCGGGGCCGACGACTCGCTGGGCTTCGACGCCGCCAGCAACGAAGCGGTCCAGTACGGCCGCGTCAACCTCGCCGGCTACGACGCCGTGGTCTGGTCGCTCGGCGAAGAGAGCACCGCCGACGAGACCTTCAACAACCTCGAGCAGAACCTGGTCTCGGCCTACCTCAACTCGGGCGGCGCGCTGCTCGTCACCGGCGCGGAGATCGGCTGGGACCTCGACGCGCAGGGCACGAGCACCGACCGCAGCTTCTACCGCAACCAGCTCGGCGCCACCTACGTCGCCGACGACGCCGCGGTCTACACGCTGCAGGCGGGCCTTGCCGGCACGGTCAGCGCCGGCATGCCGGCGACCTCGTTCGACAACGGCAACGGCGGCACCTACGACGTCGATTACCCCGACGTGCTGGCCCCCACCGATCCCAGCAGCACGGTGTGCCTGCGCTACGGCAACGGGCTGATCGCCGGCATCCAGCGCATCGTGCCCGCCACCGGCGCGCGCATCGTCAACCTCGGCCTGCCGCTCGACACCATCACCTCGGCAGCGGCGCGGGCGCAGCTGCTGCAGCAGAGCCTCGACTTCCTGCTGCCGCACCGTTCGCTGCGCGGCCCGGGGCGCGCGCCGATCGGCCAGCGGCTGGACCTGCAGGTCGAGTTGCCGGGCAGCGCCGGGCTGCCGTACCTGTTCTTGTGCAGCGACGCGATCGACCCGGGCATCACCCTGCCGCTCGGGGGCCTGTTGCCGTTGCGCCCGGGGTTCCTGGTCAGCGCCAGCCTCGACCCGGGCAACGTGTTCTTCGGCGACTTCCTGGGCGGCCTCGACAACCAGGGCCGCGCCAACCCGTACGTGAACGTGCCCTACCTGCCGCTGCTGGTCGGGCTGCAGTTCTACTTCGCGGGCTTCTCGGTGATGCCGAGCGGCGCTGCCGAGCAGGAGCTGACCGGCTGGCACCGCGTGACCCTGGGCCCGTGAGCCCGCTGCTGCGATGATGCCCGCATGGGCCTCATCAACTGGATCTTCGACTTCTATCAACACAGCCGCATCGACCGCGCCCAGCAGGACGCCGACGAACTGCGCGCCGAGCTGCGCTCGCTGCGCAACAACGGCGGCGGCGTCGACAGTGAGCGGCTGCTCGCCGCGATGGGCGAGCTGGCGCTGGCCGTGAAGACCGTGCAGCGCCTGTGCGTCGAGAAGGGCGTCTGCACCGAGGCGGAGTTCCGCCAGCGCGCGATGGAGATCGACCGCGAAGACGGCAGGGCCGACGGTCGATCTCCGCTCTTCTGATCAGCGCGCGGCGATCAGGCTTCGCCGATGGCCGCGGCCACCAGGCAGCCCTTCGCGACCGCCGTCAGGGCCTCTTCGCTGCGGAAGATGCGACCGACCGGGATCGGGAAGTCGATCTTCGCGAACTCCTCGCGGAAGACCTCGATGAAGCCGCCGATCATCGACGTGCCGCCGGCACAGGCGATGTCGATCGGCGTGTTGAAGCTCGGCATGTTCTGGCCGGACTCGAAGCGCGCCTTGATGTTCTGCAGCACGTAGTTGATCAGGCTGCGGTAGTAGATCGCGACGGCCTCTTCCTCGCGGCTCTTCGGGTCGCGGATGTCGATGCCGCGCTCCTTGATGTGCGTGGCCTTGCTGCGCGGGCAGCCGAGCACGTTGGCGACGTTCTTGTCGATCCAGTCACCGCCGCGGGCGACCGAGAACGACAGGCACGGGATCGACTTGTAGGCGATGCAGGCGTTGGCCATGCCACCGCCGAACGACAGGCCGATGCCGGTGAACTCGTTCTCCGCGAGCTCGGCGAAGACCACGGCGTGGGCTTCGTTGATGGCGTGCGCGGTGTAGCCGAGCTTGTTCACCATGCTCTCGAACAGGCCCTGGTGGTAGACGATGTTGTTGTCGACGTCGAGCGACTCGGCGGGAACGCAGAAGTAGCAGTTCTCACCCTGCACGCGCGGCTCGCCCAGGATCTTGCTGATGATCATCTTCATCATCGGCAAGGCGTCCTGCTCGTTCGGGCTGATCAGACCGTCCGCCATCGGGCGGCGCGTCTCACGGCCGAACACGTTGGCGAGTTCGAAGGCCGCTTCGCCGATCACGACGAGCTTGTTGTTGTGGACGATGTAGGGCACCTTGAGCTTCGTCAGCATGTTCTTGCTGTAGACGTCGCTCGGGATGTCGAGGAACGCGTTGCGCTCCACGTTCACCGTGATGCCACCCTCGTCGTTCTGCACCGCTGCCGCGAGGTTCGCGGTGCCGACGTCGAGGCCCTTGCCCAGGGCGATCGCAGTATCCGCACCGGAATCGGTGCTCGAATCGAAGTTGTTGTCGTGCTCCGTCATTTCTCTCCGCCTCGTCTCGTGTAGGTGGCTGACCGAAGGGACCCCCGCCCTCAGCCGCCGCCCTTGAGTTTCTTGAGCTTGGCCAGGTTGGCAGCGATGCCGCCGCCCGACTTCTGCTTGACCTTGATGTTGTCCATGTTCGACTCGACGGTCTTGTCCACGTCGCGGAACATGCCGCCGAAGTCGATCGGCTGGTCGGACTCGACCGCCGAGCTGATGCCCATCTTGCGACCGAACTTCTCGAGCCGGTCGTTGAGCGACCCGGCGAGCTTGTCGATCGCGGCCGAGAGGTCGCCACCGGCGGCTGCCGGCGCGGTCTGCTGACCGTTCTGCTGCGTCATCAGGCTGGCCTTCATGTTGGCCATCTCCTGCATCATCGCCATCAGCATGTCCGCCGACGGCCCGCCGGCGAGCGCCGGCGCGGGCGCGGCGACGCCCGTGGGCGCGGCGCTCTGCAGTTCGCTGAGCTGCTGCCGGGCCGCCGCCAACGCGTTCGAGGTCTCCTCGAAGCGCTCGCGCAGCTCCTGCAGCTCCTGTTCGGTCTCCTGCGCGCGCTGCACTTCCTGCTCGCGCTCCTTGAGAATCGAACGGAACTCCTGACGGCTCTTGTCGACCAGCCGCTCCACCTCTTCGGGCGGCAGCAGGCCGGACTGTTCGACCGCGGCGTTGACCGCCTCGGCAACCATCGCCGCGACGTGTTCGGCGCGGATCAAGCGCACACGTTTGCGACCTTCGTTACGCAGCTCGTCCAGGGTCGCGGTGCGCGACTTGGCGGACAGGGCTTCCTTGATGTCGTGAACGGTTTCCATGCGCCTTCTGGTCGCCCGATGCAGCGGCGACGAAGCGACTTTCGACCAACCCCGGCCACGACTTGAGCCGAGGTGCACCACGGTGGGACCGGACCCGGGTCCCGGGGCGGGACCGGCCGGCGAAGCGCGCTTGGCATGGCCGGCGAAGGCCGCGGCCGTTCAGAAGCGCGGTGGCGGCAAGCGCCCGAATCGGCGGCGGTTGAGCACGATCTCGGTGGGCGCGGGCCGCAGCCGCTCGCCCGCGCGCAGCAGCGCGGCGACGCCGGCGCCGACGACGAAGCCGCCGATGTGCGCCCACCAGGCCACGCCGCCGCCTTCGTGCCCGAGGCCGATCAGCCCCGGCACGAGCTGCAGCAGGAACCAGTAGCCGAGGAAGAACGGCGCGGGCAGCACGATGACGTCGACGAAGAAGCCCCAGATGAACAGCATCTGCACGCGCGCGTGCGGATACAGGAACATGTAGGCGCCCATCACGCCGGCGATCGCGCCGCTCGCGCCCAGCGTCGGCACCTTCGAATCGGGCGCGGTCAAGAGGTGCGACGCCGAGGCCGCGACGCCGCAGCCCAGGTAGAACAGCAGGAACTTGACGCGGCCGAAGCGCTCCTCGACGTTGTCGCCGAAGATCCACAGGAACAGCATGTTGCCCAGGAAGTGCAGCCAGCCGCCGTGCAGGAACGTGCAGGTCAGCAAGGTCAGCCAGCCGGGCACCCAGGCGGGCAGCATGCGCCGCGCGCCGAACAGCGCGCCTTCCTCGGGCACGAGGATGCGCACGTCGGGGTCGGAGACGCGCGCCGGCACCATGCCCAGGCGCTCGATCAGGTGACCCTGCGGGTCGCCGAGCTGCCAGACGAACACCGCCGCGCACAGCGCGATCATCGCCTGGGTCACGACCGGGCGGCGCGTCGTCGGGATGCTGTCGCGCAGCGGGATCATGGCGCCCCCTCGATCGCGTCCTGCACGGCCAGCGCCGCGCGCAGCGCCGCGACGTCGTGGGTACGCAGATAGTCGGCGCCGCGCCGCGCGGCGCACAGTTCGGCAGCCAGCGTCGGCGGACCGCGATGTTCGAGGGCGGCGCCGCTGAGCGCGCCGAGGAACGACTTGCGCGACACCGAGACCAGCAGCGGCAGGCCGAAGGTGCGCAGCTCGTCGAGGTGCCGCAACACGTGCAGACTCGGCGCCGGTGTCGGCCCCAGGAAGAAGCCCATGCCCGGGTCGAGCACGAGCCGCCGTCGATCGATGCCGGCGGCTTCGCACGCGGCGATGCGTTCGGCGAAGAAGGCCCCGATCGCCGCGAACGTGCCCGTGGGATCGCCGTCGTCGGTGCCGCGCTCGGCGCGCCCGCCGGCCGCCCGCGAGAACATCACCACGAAACGCACGGTCGTGGGCAGGGCCGCTGCCGTCGCCAGCGCCTCGGGGTCGCGCAGCCCGTTGACGTCGTTCCAGAACGTCGCCCCGAGCGCCGCAAGGTGCGCCATCACCGCCGCCTTGCAGGTGTCGATGCTGACGATCGCGCCGCGCGCCACGAGCGTTCGCACCAGCGGCTCGAGGCGCTCGATCTCGACTGCTGCGGGCACGTCCTCGGCGTCGGGATGGGTCGACTCGGCGCCCAGGTCGAGCACGTCGGCCCCCGCCTGCAGCAGCGCCTCGGCGTGCGCCAGGGCCCGGTCCGTGGCCAGGAAGCGGCCCCCGTCCGAGAACGAGTCGCGGGTGACGTTGACGATGCCGAAGATGCCGACCATTGGCGTGCCCCTGGTTAACGCGCCGGGGCGCTCCTGCAAAGGGACAGCTGGCCAGTTCCGCGCCCGGGCTTGAGCCGGGTTCCAGATCGAGAGTCGGACCGTGCCACCGCGCGATCGACCGCTGCCGACGTTCGCCGCAGGCACGCACCGGGACGGGCGGCGTCGAAGAACGGGACGGTTGACGTGAGGAGCATTGGAGGTCCCATGGTGTCCAGAGAGTCCGGTTTCACCCTGATCGAGTTGATGATCGTGACGGCCATCGTCAGCATCGTCGCTGGCGTCGCCGTGCCCAACCTGGTGAGCAGCCGGGCCGTGGCCAACGAACGCGCCGTGGTCGCCACGCTGCGCACCATCAGCACCGCCCAGACGCAGTGCCAGGCGCGCGCCGTGCTCGACGTCGATCACGACGGCCGCGGCGAAGCGCTCGGCCTGGCCGAACTCGCCGGCATGGAGTCGTTGCGCGACGGCAGCGCCGCGCTGACGCCGACCGCCCTGGCCACCTCGCTGGGCACCCTCGACGCCGCCGGCTACGCCGGCAGCAAGGGCTACCTGATCGCACTCTACGTTCCCGACGCGGCCGGCGACGGCGTGCTCGCCACCTCGGCCAACGCCGCGGCGATCGACACCGACCAGGCCGAGGTCGCCTGGGCCTGCGTCGCCTGGCCGCGCTCCCGCGGCCGCTCGGGCACCAGCACGTTCTACATCAACCAGACCGGTGAGATCCTGGTCGCCAAGGACGCCAACTACAACGGCCTCACCAGCATCCCGCCCGCGGGCGCCGCGATGACCGGTGTGCCCGCGACCAACATCGCCGGTGGCCAACTCGCCGCCGACTCGCTGGGCGCCGACGGCAACACCTGGCGCCTGCTGCGCTGAGCTGCGCGTACGAACCGGGCACAAACGACACAGGGCCCGCCGCTTTGCGGCCGGCCCTGTGTCGTTTGTACCCGGCACGTACGCAGCCCCTACCAGCGCGAGCGCAGGCAGGACTCGCAGGTGCTGCAGGGCTGATCCCCGGCTTCGTAGCACGACCAGAAGTCGCCCTGCACCAGGCCCAGCTGCCGCGCCGCGGCGACGATGCCGGCCTTGTCGAGGTCGAGCGTCGGGCTGACCACCGCCACGCCCGAGCGCGTTCCGAGCCCCAGGAAGGCCGTCGCGGCCTGCAGGAACGCACTCGAGTTGTCGGGGAACGTCTCTGCCTCTTCGCGGTTGAAGCCGGCGACGACGCATTCGGCGCCGTGGGCCTCGGCGAAGGCGGCGGCGACGGCGACGAACACGGCGTTGCGCGCCGGCACCCAGACGGCCGCGGCGCTGGCGGCGTCCCCTGGACGCTCCGCCGTGCCGCGCGGCAGTTCCCGGCCAGGATCGGTCAACGCCGAGCCCGCATGGCTCGCCAGCTCCCCGAGCCACGGCAGCTCGATCGGCACCCATTGCGCGCCCCACTTCTGCGCCAGGGCGCGCGAGGCGGCCGCTTCGCGCGGCGCCGCGCGCTGGCCGTACAGGAAGAACAGGGCATGGGTGACGGAACCGCCGTCCGCGACGAACTGGGCCGCGGCGACCCCGGAGTCGAGCCCGCCCGAGAGCAGCGCGATTGCCTTGCGAGTCATGCCTTCTCCCATCGGTCGGGCCGAGGCCGCGCTGCAGTCGCGCAGCCTCACTACTGGACGGTGCTCACCGCCCGCTGCTACTGGACGGTGATCTCCTGGCCCGCCGAGCGCGAGTAGGTGATCTCCTGGCGCCGCTGCTCCGACAACACGAAGTCGTTCGGTGTCGCGCTCGGGATCGGGAAGAACACCCGCGACTCCACCACGGCGGTCCAGACGCCCGCGGCCAGCCCGGCGACGCTGTTGGTCGCCAGATCGGGGTACTGCACGACGTTGGTACCGGTCGCGACGTCGTTGTCGGCGACGAAGAGGCGCCAGCTGCGGCCGGCGGCGTCGGTCACGGTGACCACCGAGGCACCCAGGCCATCGGGCACCGGCGCGCTGTTGACGACGTCGTTGAACTCCACACTGGGAGAGCCGGTCGCCGGCCCGCCCGGCGCGGTCACGGTCGGGATCGCCGGCGGCGCAGCCAGGAAGTTGAACAGCGTCACCAGGTAGAGCGCCCGGTGGCGGCTGATGCGGCCGCTGGTGTCGCGCGCCTGGGTCGCCACCCACTGGTAGGGCGTGAACACGCCGAGCCCGACGCCCGCCGCGAGACCGAAGTCCCAGGTGATCGAGTAGGCCGCGCCGCTACCCGGCGTGACGAAGCCGATGCCGTTGAGCACCTGACCGCCGAACCCGTTCAGCGACACCATCGGGCGCACGATCGGCGCGCCGCCGACGAGGTTCGCCGTGTCCAGGCCCGTCGCCAGCGCGAAGTCGACGGTGTGCGTCATCGTGTGGTTGCTGACGGATCCGGTGCTCGGGATCATCGCCAGGCTCTGCCGCGAGACGGCGCCGCCGACACCCGGCGCCGCGGGCGGCGTCGGCACCAGCAGCGTCGACCCGAGCATCTGATACGCGAGCAGGCTGAAGGTCGGCGTCGCGGTCGGCTCGATCGAACCGCCGAACGACGTGATCACCTGCGGGCGCGCGGGGCGGATCGCCGTATCGGGGATCGTGTTCGGCGCCGCACTCGTGGTCGCGACCGCCAGGACGGCCGGATCGTCGAGCGCGCTGTTGCCGAGCAGCGCCGTGGTGCCCGCAGCCTGTGCGAACACGACGTTGCCGTTGAACGTCGCCACCGCATCCGTCTGCGGCCGCAGCGGCAGCGAGACGAACGACGCCGACGTGTCGTAGAAGCTGACCAGGTCGTAGCCGGCGCGCACGATGGTCACCGTGTGCGAGCTGCCCGCCACGGTGAACGAGACGCGACCGTCGACGCCGGTCGTACCGAGCAGCTGCCCGGTCGCCGGGACCGTGGGCACGCCCGGGTCGACGAGCACGCTGGCGCCGACGATCGGCAGCAGCGTGGCGTCGTCGTAGGCCTCGACCGTCAGCGTGCCCGCCAGCGCGCCGGTGACCAGGCCGCGCTGCAGCACGTTGCCGGTGATCGCGGCCGTCGCCATGTTGCCCGCGGAGTCGGTGAGCAGCAGGGAGTAGGCCAGCGGCGCGCTCTGCCGTTCGATCAGGATCGGCCGCATCACGAAGCGGCCGTCCGCCGACGAGGCGAACATCGTCGCGGTCAGGCTGTTGGCGGTCAGCGTGGCTTCGCCGATCTCCTCGCTGGCGACGCCGAAGAACGTGAACTGCTCCTGGTCGGTCAGGAAGTCCGTCGCGCTGGTTCCCGGCGGGCCGGCCTGGGTCAGCGTCGGTCGCGTGATGTCGAAACGCGGCTCGGCGCTGCTCGCGTTGTGCGAGAAGCCCGACTGCTGGCTGCCGCGCCGCGTCTGCACCGCGAACAGGACATCCCCATCGTCGAACTTCGGCGACGTCAACGTACCCAGCGCGCCGGTGAAGTCGACCGCGACGGTCTGGGCTCCCCCGACGGTCAGCGAGACCGAGCGCTCGACGAACGCCTGGTCGTTGGTCGGCGTCGTGCTCGCGTCGCCGCCGTAGATGCGCGCCACCACCCGGTCGCCGGCCTCCGCATCGGCCGCGGTCGTCACCGCGAGCATCACGGTGTCGAGGTTGTCGATGTTGATCTTGTCGGGGTAGCCGACGGAGAAGTTCTGCAGCGCGACCGCGGTCGGCGCGACCGGCCCGATCGTGTCGAACGTCGCGTACGGCGTGCGGCCCTTGAAGTCGAGCGTGCCGTCGGCGCCGAAGGTGATCGTGTCGTCGACGACGAGCTCGAAGCGCGTCGACGCCGCGAGGTCGCTGGCCGGCGAGAACCGGACGATGCGCGGGTCGGGGATCGTGGCGATCTCGAGCGGCACGTCGATGTCGCCGGCGAGCGCGCTGCCGCCCTGCGGTCGCAGGAAGAGGCTCGTGGGCGTGATCGAAGCGGTGTTCGCGGGGCGATCGAAGATCACCCAGTAGTCCGTGGTGCGAATGCCGTCGCGCTGGTTGTCGCGCGGGAAGGTCGTCAAGATGCGCCCGTCGGTCTGCGACTCCGCCTGGTTCACCTGGAACGTGCTCAGCACCGTGCCCTCGGCGGGGACCTGGAAGCGCACGCCGTCGCAGTCGCGGGCGTCGGGCAGCAGCACGACCTCGTAGCTCGGGTTCTGCGCGTTCGACAGGGTCGGCGTCGGCTCCATCACCAGCACCTTGCCGCCGGCGATGAACTGGTATTGGCAGGGCAGCGCCTGGTTGGTGCCGACGACCCGCACGATGATGCGCCCGTCGACGCCGTTCTCCGAGGTCGGCGCGATCGACGTCTGGTTGACGCTCTCGCTGAACTCGACCACGATCGGCACCGTGGTCGGCCAGCCGCCGCCGTCGGGGAACGTCGCCTTGACCTTGGGCCGCCCGTCGCGCACGTCGCCACCGACCGGCACCGGCTCGACGATCACCTCGCCGGTATTCGTGCCCGGGTTGCCCGGCGTCACGTCGCGGTCGAAGGCGCGCCCGACGTTGTCACAACCGGTCGCGAACAGGCCGATGGCAGCGAGAGAAAGGGCGAGGAGCTGGCGCATTCTAGGGACGCGGAGTGCTGGCAGACGGGTGCAGTAGCGGCAGACGGACCGCGGTCACCGATTATTCCCCACCGCGGCTCCTGGAGCCACGGCGCAGGTAGGGCCAGACCAGGATCAGGACCGCACCGACGACCATGCCGACGCTCAGCGTCTGCCCCATGGTCATGCCCAGGAACACCGTGCCCACGGGGCCGAAGATCGCGTCCGGCTGGCGCACGTTCTCGAGCGAGATGCGCGCCGCGGCGTAGCCGAGCAGGAACACGGCCGTGTAGTTGCCGGCGCGCAGCGGCCGCTTGCGCGTGACCAGATAGAGCGTGAGCAGCACCAGCCCGAGCAGCAGGCCTTCGCCGAGTCCCTCGTAGAGCTGCGACGGGTGCCGGAACGGCACCAGCGGATGACCGGCGGCGTCGGTCATGGCCTTGACCTTGGCCCAGTCCAGGCGCGGCGCGATCTCGGCCCAGTCGATCTTGCCGCCGAACTGGTCGACCTCACTGAGCAGGCCCTGCACGCTCTCCCAGGTGCGTTTGCCGTAGGCCACCTGCAGGCAGAGCTCGCGGTCGCGCATCGTCCACGCGTCGGACAGCCCCATCAACTTCATCGCCATCGGGTCGGTCGGAAACTGCATCGCCCAGCCGACGCCCTTCTCGGTCACGCGCCCGAACAGCTCGCCGTTGATGAAGTTGGCGACGCGCACCGCGAAGATGCCGGGCGTCACCGCGAGGGCCAGCGCGTCGGCGGTGCGGCCCCAGCCGATCTTGTACTTGCGGCAGAACAACCAGGCCGCGATCGCGACGCCGCCGAGACCGCCGTGGAAGGCCAGCCCGCCGCGCCAGACCTGCACGAACTGCAGCGGGTTGAGCAGCGAGTGGTCGTAGAACAGCGCGTAGCCCGTGCGGCCGCCGAGGAGCACGCCGAACACGCAGTAGAACACCAGGTCGCCGGCCGCCTCGGGCGGCACCGGGAAGAACTGACGGCGCGCCAGGCGCGTGAGTATCCACTGTGCGCAGATGAAGCCGACCACGTACATCAGGCCGTACCAGCGCACGTCGATCGGCAGCAGCGGGATGTCCAGCAGCACCGGATCCCAACCGGGGAAGTCCATCGGCGCACACTAGCGGCGACCGCGCCGGGTCGCCACACGCAGGATGCACCCGCGACTCCGGCGCCGCCTTTCGTTATCCTGCTCGCCCCCATGTCCCGCATGCACGAACAGCTCGCCACCCTCCTGGGCCCGGCCGCGGCCGGCGCCGACGCCGAGTTCGCCAAGGTGCTGGCCGACCGCAGCCACCTGCCGGTGGTGTTCCCCGGCCTGCCGCGGCGCCTGGGCCGCAACCACCTCGGCGGCGGCCGCACCCGCGTCGGCGACGCCACCATCGACCTCGACGCCTTCCGCCCGTGCGACCTCGCCGCGGCGGACCTGCTGATCCGCTGCGAGGCCAGTGACGACGAGCTGTTCGACCTCTACCAGCATGGCGACATCGAAGAACGCACGATGCTGCTGCGCGCGCTGCACGTGCTGCCGGTCGGCCCGATCACGGTGCGCATGTTCGGCGAGGCGCAGCGCACCAACATGCTGGTGCACGTCGAAGCCGCGCTCTGCGACGGCGACCTGTTCGCGCGCACCGTCGGCCAGCCGGGCTTCGAACCGGACGTCGCCAACCGCGTGCTGCTCAAGCTGGCCTTCCTCGACCTGCCGCTGGCGCGCTGCCTGTTCGCCGAGCGCCACGCCAACCCGGGGCTGTCGACGATGCTGCAGGACCTCGCCACCGAACGCGAGGCCGCCGGCCGCGCCGTCTGGCGCGACACATGGCGCATGATCGGCCTCGCCCCCACGGCCGGCAGCGCCGCCCGCCTCGTCGGCGGCCTCGAACACGGCGACGACGGCGTGCGCGCCGCGGCCGCCGAGGGCCTGCTGGCCCTGGGCCGCAAGGACCTGTTCGCGTTCGCGGAGGAGCGCCTGCCGCGCGAGCCGCGCGCCGACATCCGCGCCATCCTGCAGCGCTGCCTCGCCTGACCCGACCTACTCCGATGCTGATCTTCGAACCGCACATCCACATGTTCAGCCGCATCACCGACGACTACGAGCGCCTTGCGCTCGCGGGCGTGCGCGGCGTGCTCGAACCGGCGTTCTGGCTCGGCCAGAACCGCACCTCGGTCGGCACCTTCGTCGACTACTTCGAGACGCTGATCGGCTGGGAGCGGCACCGCGCGCAGCAGTTCGGCATCCACCACTTCTGCACCATGGGGCTCAACCCGCGCGAGGCCAACGACGACCGCGTCAACAAGGACGTGCTCGCGATCCTGCCCCGCTACTGCGAGAAGGACAGCTGCGTCGGCGTCGGCGAGATCGGCCTCGACGACCAGACCAAGACCGAGGAGAAGTTCATGGCCGAGCAGCTCGAGCTCGCCAAGCGCCACGATCTGCCGGTGCTCGTGCACACTCCGCACCGCGACAAGAAGAAGGGCTTCGAGCGCTGCATCGCGATCGTCAAGGAGCAGAACTTCCCGATGCAGAAGCTGCTGCTCGACCACGGCAACGAGGAGACGATCAAGATCACGCGCGACCTGGGTTGCTGGTCGGGCTTCTCGATCTACCCCAACACCAAGATGGACCCCGCGCGCATGGTCGCGATCGTGCTCGAGTACGGCGTCGAGCGCTTCGTCATCAACAGCGCCGCCGACTGGGGCGTCAGCGACCCCATGATGGTGCCGCGCACGGTGGTCAAGCTCGAGCAGGCCGGCGTGCCGCGCAGCAAGATCGAGCAGCTCGTGTGGAAGAACCCGATCGGCTTCTTCGCGCAGAGCGGCCGCATCAGCGAGCAGATGCTGCAGCAGCCGGCGCGCGCCAACCTGCGCGAGACCTTCGACGGCAACTCGGTGTTGCGCGGCCAGGATCCGGACCGGGTCTGACGCGCGCGATCGCTCGCGCGCGCCAGGCACCGCTCACCACACGCGCACTTCGACCGCGCGGGTGAACACGAGGCCGCCGTCCATCACCGAGAAGCTGGCCCCCTGCAGGCGGAAGGCCATGTCGATCGACGCTCCCGCAGGCACCGCGAACGACGTCTGGCCGACGCCGACGTCACAAGCCGCGCCCTGCGGCAGGTCCGAGATCGGCCCGAAGCCGAGCGTGAAGGCCGGGCTGCCCAGGGCCAAGGCGCCGCCGATGCCCCCGATCGGCTGACAGCCGAGGGTCGGCATGCCGCCGAGAAGTGCGTAGAAGGTGCCGCGACGACCGTAGATCTCGACCGGGAGCACACTGCCGAGGTTGGCCTGAACGTGGTGCGGCGCACAGGCAAACGGCTCACACGGGTAGCCCGCCGGGCCGTCCTCGGCGAACACGGTCATCGAGACACCCGTCAGGGCGCTGAACACCTGCGTAGACTCCGGCCCCTGACACGGTGCCGCCTGCAGGCACAGGGCTCCGGCGGCAAGGACCAACGCGTGCTGGTGAAGTCTCATCTTCATGCCTCCTTGTCGGTCCCGAAGGGGACCGTCTCTTGTTCGCCTGGAGACGCGTTTCCTGGGGCCGAACCCGCAATCCGCGCGGCCCCCGATGCGCCGCGGCGCTACTCCCAGACGATGCGATCGAACCACCGCCACAACCGCGCAGCGTGCGGGGCGTGGTGGTGTTCGACATGGGCGATCCGCCCGCGCAGGTGAGCCTCGAAGTCCACGCGACCGACGCGGTTCTGCGACGCCGGCCCGTGCCGCACGCAGTTGACGAGCACCGCTTCGAGCCGTTCGCGCTCGCGGCGCGGCACGGCGCCGTGCACGTTGAGCACGAGTCCCGCGGCGTGTTGGGCGACGCCCTGCGGCATGCGCCGGGTCTTGCGGTGCGCGGCGGCGAACCCCTCCTGCAGCAGCACCGCGGCGACGTAGACGGCAAGGCGGTTGGCGCCGCGCACGAACGCGCCGACACCGCTGAACAGCAGGTCGTCGGCGTAGCGGCTGTAGCGCGCCCCGAAGCGGCGCGCGAGCCCGGTGAGGCGCGCGTCGAGGTGGAACGCCACCAGGTTGGCGAGCGCGGGTGAGGTCGGCGCCCCTTGCGGCAGGTGCCGCGCGCGCAGTCGCGTCGCGAGCACCGCGCCGACCGTGCCGAAGTCGTGCAGGCCGCGATGACACACCCGGTCGGGCGTCCGCGTCGTGCACAGGCAGGCGAGCAATTCGGCGACGTCGATCGGATAGCCCATGGCGAGGAACACGCCGCGCACCCGGGCCCCGCGCACCGACGCGAAGAAGTCGGCGACGTCGAGCCGCAGCACGCAAGCGGCGCCGACGTGGGCGGCCGCGAACGTGCCGACGCCGCGGCCGCGCACGAAGCCGTGCGCGGCCCGGTGCGGCGGCGCGGCGTTCAGGATGCCGGTCAGGATGCGCCGCTGCACGGCCTTGAGGCGCGCCTTGGGCGCCTCGAGCAGCCGCGGCGGCCCGCCGCGACGTGGCAACCAGCGGCGGTGATAGTGCTGCAGGCGGTCGTCGCGGTGCTCGCGGTCCTGTCGCCAGCGGCAGGCCAACGCAAGCAGTTCGTCAGGCTGCACACGCAGCCAGTCGGCGAGCTGGGCCACGGTCGTGATCGCGGGCACCTGCCACCGCTTGGGCGCGCCGGGCAACGGCAGCATCGTCGGCGGCGGCAACTCGGCGAGCTCGGGCCCCACCTCGCCGAACAGCCGCTCGACGCGGCGGCTGTTGTCGAGGTAATCGACCAGTTCATGCAGCGCCGCCCGCGACCTGGCGCGTGTGCGCAGCGCCCGAAGGCGCAGCAACAGCACCGTCACCAACCGTGTCAGGCCGGGGTCGGGCCCGCCGCGCGCGTCCACCAGCGCCTCCTCGACGGCCTGCCATGTGAACGGCCGGCTCAGCAGGGTCCGAGCCAGACGAAGGGGCAGCGAGCTGGCGGAGAGGACCATCGGGGAATAGGGGAGAGGTGACCGTGCCCCGGCGTGTCGGTCCAGCGCGGACCCACCGGCGCGCGGCGCCGCGAAGCTCCGTGCAGCGGAATGGCGATGCGGGTATGCCCCGGGGTATCCCCGGAGAGAGAAGGTCACCACGAGGGTGGCTTCCCGGGCCCGGGACACGGTCACGCGCGATCAGAGCGCGACCCGGCCCAGCTGTCGAGCGCCCGGTGCGCGCGACCCGCGGGAACCCGGACTACGATCGCGCGCGATGACGCCTGGCGATCGACGCGGCAGCTACCTGAGCACCCCCCACCTGCGCGCGCTCGTCGCCGCGCTCGAGCCGAGGCTCCTGCCCGGCACGTTCGCGTTCGTCTCGGTGCCGCTGGCGACCGACCTCGATGCGCTCGACAGCGTCGCGACGATGCGCGAGGCGGAGGGACTGTCGCTGATCGTGCCCCTGCAGCAGGCGCTCGATCGCGGCCTGCCCGTGCTGTTCCGCGCCGCGCAGATCACCCTGTGCGTCGCGTCGGAGCTGCAGGCGGTCGGGCTCACCGCGGTCGTCGCCGCAGCGCTGGCCGATGCCGGCCTGCCGTGCAACGTCGTCGCCGGCGCGAGGCACGACCACCTGTTCGTGCCCGACGGCGAAGCCCCGCGCGCGCTGCAGGTGCTGCGCGAACTGCAGGGCCGCTGGTCGTCCCCGATCGACTGACGCGGATCAGTTGATGCAGATCAGGTCGGCGTTCGACAACGCCCACTGCCGCGGGTGCGCCCAGTCGACGAGCACCGACTGCAGCGCCAGCGGGATGCCGAACAACGCCGGGTTCTGCGGAATCGAGAACGGCTCGGCGTAGTTGCCCAGGTTGTCCTGCACCTTGATGCCGAGGTTGGGATAGGGAATGTCGCGCAGCCACCAGAAGCAGCCGGCCGCGGGTTCGAGCGGCTCGGGGCGCACGTCGAACGAGAGCAGGGTCACGAACAAGCCGAGCGGCACGCCGCTCTGCACCGTGAGCACCGGCGTGTTGCCCTGCGCGACCGGGCCGGTCACGGACTGGAACAGGTTCATGTTGCCGCTGGTCGAGCAGCCGGTGCCGAACGACTGGATGTTGCCGGGCGGCAGGTAGGTCACCGTCAACGTCGGCAGCATCGCCGTGGCGGTGGTGTTGTTGCGGCTGTCGATCCGGCGGGCCGTGCCGTTCGCCAGCTCGTCGGTGCGGATCAACCAGCCGTTGTTGGGCTGACCGTCGAGCCAGTCCTGCACGTCTGCCAGCATGCGCTCGGTCTTCTCGAACGAGAAGCCGCCCACCACCGGCAGTGCGGTGCTGCTGCTGACCGCCGCGACGTAGTCGCCCCCCAGGGTCGTCCACGGGGTCGTCGGCAGCACGGCGTGGGTCCAGGTCGCGTCGCCGGGCGCGGCGACACCGCCGCTGCCTTCGTTGCCCGTGCCCATCGAGGCGCCCTCGCCCCAGGCCGTGGTCACGCGGTGCAACGTCGCACCGTCCGGCCCCACGGCGTTGCTCTGACGCACGGTCATCGCCAGCTGCACATCGACGATGCGCGAGTGCGCCGGGACGGCCGAGACCACGTCGAATGCCAGCAGCGAACGGCGGATGACGCCGGTCGAGGTGAGACCGACGAAGAGGTATTGCCCCTGCCCGTTGCTGATCAGGCCCGCCGCGTCTTCGTACAGCGTGTTGTCCTGGCTGGGCACGAGCTGCACGGTGGCGGTCTGGGCCATGGCCACCACGCAAGGGGAGAGAACGGCCAAGACGGACAGGATGCGCGAGTTCATGATGTGAAGACGGGACGCAGGGCGCCCGCTGCGGCAGCGGGTGATCGGGCGCTGCGCCCCGCAACGATGCACGCGTCGACAAGATGCGTCAAGGTGGGCAGTTGGGACGAGACAGGCGCGCACCCCCCCTGCAGCACATCAAGGTCCGGCCAAGAAACGGTCAGGTTTCTCGGACCCCATTCCGCGGTGGCATCGGGCCGGCACGATGCGCCCTCCGAATCACCTACCCGAACCATCGACATGCTCCCGCGCAACCTCCTCCTCTCCGCCTCGGCGGCCGCCGCTCTGACCCTTGGTGCCTGCTCCGACAGCTCCGCCGCCGAGGCGGTGACCCTGTCGGGCTCCGGCGCCAGCTTCCCGGCACCGCTCTACCAGACCTGGTTCGCCGAGTACGGCAAGAGCCACCCGAACCGCGTCAACTACACGTCCAAGGGCTCGAGCGGCGGCAAGAAGGACGTGATCGAGGGCATCGTCGACTTCGGCGCCAGCGACTCGGCGATGAAGGACGAGGAGATCGCCAAGGTCGACCGCGGCATCCAGCTGCTGCCGATGACCGCCGGCGGCGTGGTGCTGATCTACAACCTCGACAACGTCCGCGACCTCAAGCTGTCGCGCGACTCGCTCGCCGGCATCTATCTCGGCGAGATCACCAAGTGGAACGACGACCGCATCAAGGCGGACAACGCCGGCGTCGCGCTGCCGGACGTCGCGATCCAGCCCGTCTACCGCGCCGACGGCTCGGGCACGACCTTCTGCTTCAGCAACCACCTCGCCGCCGCCAGCCAGAAGTGGCAGAGCGGCCCCGGCGCCGGTGAGTCGCTGAACTGGCCGGTCGGTACCGGCGGCAAGAAGAACGACGGCGTCGCGGCGCTCGTCAAGCAGACCCCGGGCGCGATCGGCTACGTCGAGCTCAGCTTCGCGAAGACCGCCGGCATGCCGATGGCCTCGCTGCAGAACAAGGCCGGCAAGTTCGTCGCGCCCTCGATCGCCAACTTCCAGGCGGCGCTCGCCGGCGCGACCCTGCCCGCCAACATGCGCACGTTCCTGCCCGATCCGGACGGCGAGCAGTCGTACCCGATCGTCACCTACACCTGGATCCTGGCCTACAAGTCGTACCCCAAGGCCAAGCTCGACGCCTTCAAGGACGCGATGCGCTGGTGCCTCACGACGGGCCAGGGCATGAGCGAGAAGCTCGGCTACGTGCCACTGCCCGAGGCGGTGACGAGCAAGGTGATCGCCGCGCTCGACCAGCTGCAGGCGAAGTGATCGCGTCCGCCCGAAGACCCCTCGCCCGGACCCGACCATGAGCACGCCTTCGGCGAGCCTGGCCCAGCCACCCACCGCGGGTGAGCGCTGGATGGACCTCGGTCTACGCCGCGGCGCGCAGGCGCTCGCCGTAGGTGTGCTCGTGCTGCTGGCCGCGATCGTCGTCGAGATCGGCGCGGTCGCCGCGCCGGCGGTGCGCGAGCGCGGGGTGGACTTCCTCACCAGCTCGACCTGGGACACCAACCGCGACGAGTTCGGCATCCTGCCGCACATCTGGGGCACGCTCTACAGCTCGCTGCTGGCGCTGCTGATCGGCGGCACGCTGGGCCTCGCCGTCGCCGTGTTCATCAGCCAGCGCTTCCTGCCGCGCCGGCTCGAGCTGCTGCTCAAGAACGTGGTCGACCTGCTCGCGGCGATCCCGAGCGTCGTCTACGGCCTTTGGGGCATCTTCTTCGTGATCCCGGCGATCCGACCGTTCACGGCGTTCCTGCACGAGCACCTCGGCTTCGTACCGCTGTTCGACGAGCGTTCACCGGGCCCCAACATGCTGGCCTCGTCGCTGGTGCTCGCGATCATGGTGCTGCCGACGATGACGGCGGTGTCGCGCGACGCGATCGCGACCGTGCCGAGAAAGCTGCGCGAGGCCGCGTTCGGGCTCGGCGCGACGCGCTGGGAGTGCATCCTCGGCGTGGTCCTGCCGACCGCGGCGACGGGCGTCTTCGGCGCGCTGGTGCTCGCGTTCGGTCGCGCGCTCGGCGAGACCATGGCGCTCGCGATGCTGCTCGGCAACCGCAACGAGTTCAACGTCTCGCTGCTCGCCCCGGGCAACACGCTCGCGGCGCTGATCGCCAACACCTTCCCCGAGGCACAGGACCACGAGCGCGGCGTGCTCATGTACGCGGCGATCGTGCTGCTCTCCATCACCCTGGTGGTCAACATGCTCGGCACCGCGATCCTGGTGCGCAGCAGCCGGAAGGCGGCCGGAGCGCGCCCGTGACCGACATCCGCGTCCAGACCG
Source organism: Planctomycetota bacterium (assembly GCA_020638655.1). Taxonomy (GTDB): domain Bacteria; phylum Planctomycetota; class UBA1135; order UBA1135; family UBA2386; genus JACKIC01. The sequence continues at coordinate 428,381 of JACKIC010000007.1, read as the reverse complement.
GGCCGCAGCCGTCGCCGGAGCGCGACGTGCCCGTCGAGCGCCCCAAGCTCGAGCACGACCTGCGCGCGGTGCGCACGCTGTTCGACCGCCTGCTGACCGCGCTGTGCGCGCTGCTGAGCCTGGTCGCGGCACTGCCGCTGTTCGCGGTGCTGTGGCTGCTCATCGAACGCGGCGCCACCAACTTCCGGCTCGACATGCTGTGGAGCCTGCCCCCCAGCGGCCTGGACACGACCGGCGGCGGCTTCGGCAACGCGATTCTCGGCACGGTCTACATGGTCGGCATCGCCAGCGTGCTCGCGGTGCCCACGGGCATCCTCGCGGCGATCTTCCTCGCGGAGTACGGCGACGGCACGCGGCTGGCGGCGGTGATCCGCTTCGCGGCCAAGGTGCTGACCGGCATGCCGTCGATCCTCGCCGGCATCTTCGCCTACGCGATGGTGGTGCTCGCCACCGGGCACTTCTCGGCGCTCGCCGGCGGCGTGGCGTTGGCGGTGCTGATGGTGCCGATCGTCGTGCTGACCGCCGAACAGGCCATCCGCGCGGTGCCGCAGAAGATGAAGGACGCGGCGGTCGGTATGGGCGCCACCAGCGCGCAGGTCGTGATGCGCGTCACGCTGCCGACCGCGATGCCGTCGGTGCTCACCGGCGTGATGCTCGCGATCGCGCGCGCCGCCGGCGAGACCGCGCCGCTGCTGTTCACGGCCCAGTTCAGCAACTACTGGCTGCGCCTGGACCGGCTCGAGGACACCGCGTCGCTGGCGGTGTTGATCTACCAGTTCTCCGGCTCCCCCTACGAGCACCAGATCGAGATGGCGTGGACCGCCGCGCTCGTGCTCGTGCTGCTCGTGCTGCTGTTCAACATCGCCGGCCAGGTGCTCGCCGCGCGCAGCGATCATTCCCGCCACTGACCCCGGACCCCTTTCATGACCGCGACCGAACCAACCTCCGCAGCGGCCGTCGCCGAAGACCTGGTCATCGACCTCAAGCTCGACAAGCTCTGGTACGGCAAGTTCTTCGCCGTGCGCGACACCCATGTCCCGGTCACGCGCGGCACCGTCACGGCGTTCATCGGCCCGTCGGGTTGCGGCAAGAGCACGGCGCTGCGCTGCCTGAACCGGATGAACGACCTCGTCGACGGCTTCCGCTTCGACGGCAGCGTGCACTTCCAGAGCCGCGACATCTACCACCCGACGATCGATCCGGTGGCCGTGCGGCGCTACATCGGCATGGTGTTCCAGCAGCCGAACCCGTTCGCGACCACGGTGTTCAAGAACGTCGCGTTCGGCCTGCGCCTCAACCGCTTCCGCGGCGACTACGAGGAGCGCGTCGAGCACGCGCTGCGCCGCGCAGCGCTCTGGGACGAGGTCAAGGACAAGCTGCACAGCAGCGGCCTGGCCCTCTCCGGCGGCCAGCAGCAGCGCCTGTGCATCGCGCGCGCGATCGCCACCGAACCCGAAGTGCTGCTCATGGACGAGCCGTGCTCGGCGCTCGACCCGATCGCGACGCGCCGCATCGAGGAGCTGATGACCGAGCTCAAGGAGCGCTACACGATCGTCGTCGTCACCCACAACCTGCAGCAGGCGCAGCGCGTCGCCGACATGACGGGCTTCATGTACGTCGACACCACCCAGGGCGGGCGCACCGGCTACCTCGTCGAGCACCGGCCGACCGCGGAGCTGTTCGCGGACCCGCGCGCCGAGGAGACCCGGCAATACATCCGCGGCGAGTTCAGCTGACGCCGCGGCGGGCTTGAGCCCGCCGCGCGCGCCGGCGACACTGCGCGCCATGCCGCGCGTCACGTTCCCGCAGGTGCTGCAACGCCACGTTTCGTGCCCGCCGGTGACGGTCGACGGCGCGACCGTGCGGGCCGCGCTCGAGGCCGCGTTCGTGATCTACCCCGAGGTGCGTGGCTATCTGCTCGACGACACGGGCGCGCTGCGCCAGCACGTCACGGTGTTCGTCGACGGCGTCGTGGTGCGCGACCGCACCCGCCTGCAGACGCGTGTTGCCGCGGGCGCCGCGATCGACGTGCTGCAGGCGCTCTCGGGAGGCTGATCGAACGCACATGACAAACAAGCTGTTGATCGCGACCCGCAAGGGTCTGTTCACCGCCAACGTGACGGCCCGCGGCGTGTCGCTCTCGGGCCCCGACTTCCCCGGCGTGCCGGTGTCGATGGTGCTCGCCGACCCGCGCGACGGCGCGCGCTACGCGGCGCTCGACCACGGCCACTTCGGCACCAAGCTGCACCGCCAGGACGGCAGGCGCTGGCGCGAGGTCGCGGCGCCGGTCTACCCGCAGCTGCCCAACGCGGCGCCCCGCAAGGCGCGCGGCAAGAAGCAGAAGGAAGCCGGCCCGTCGCTGCGCTTGATCTGGTCGCTCGAGATCGACCCGCGCGCGCCGGAGTCGCTGTGGTGCGGCACGATCCCGGGCGGCCTGTTCCACTCCGCGGACGCGGGGCGTTCGTGGCAGCTCGTCGACGGCCTGTGGAACGTCAAGGCGCGCAAGAAGTGGAACGGCGGCGGCTTCGACATGCCCGGCATCCACAGCATCTGCGTCGACCCGCGCGACCCCGCGCGCGTCACGGTCGGGGTGTCGAGCGGCGGCGTCTGGCGCACCACCGACGGCGGCCGGCGCTGGCGCAACGTCGCAGACGGCATGCGCGCCGCCTACATGCCCAAGAAGCTGCAGTTCGACCCCGACGTGCAGGACCCGCACCGGCTCGCGATGTGTCCGGCCGACCCCGACCGGATCTGGTGTCAGCACCACAACGGCATCTTCCGCACCCAGCGTCCCGGCAAGCCGTGGCGCGAGATCAGGGCCAAGGCGCCGAGCCGCTTCGGTTTCGCCTGCGCCGCGCACCCGCGCGATCCGAAGACCGCGTGGTTCGTCCCGGCCGTCAAGGACGAGTGCCGCATGCCCGTCGGCGGCAAGGTCGTGGTGCTGCGCACGCACGACGGCGGACGCACGTTCGAAGTGCTGCAGCGCGGCCTGCCGCAGCGCCACGCCTACGACCTCGTGTATCGGCACGGACTCGAGGTCGCGGCCGACGGCCGCACGCTGGCGATGGGCTCGACGAGCGGGCGCGTCTGGACCAGCCGCGACGGCGGCGACCGCTGGCAGGAGCTGTCCGCGAACCTGCCGCCGGTCTACGCGCTGCGCTGGATCGACTGACCCGCGCGCGCGCCCCGCGCCTCAGCGCGTGAAGGTCACCTCGACGGTCTTCTTCTCGCCCGCGCGCTCGTAGGTCAGCGACTTCTTGGCGTCTCCGCCGCCCAGCGCGCGCCGCAGGTCACCCTGGCTCGCGATCGCGGTGTCCCCGATCTTGAGGATCTTGTCGCCGGCCTTGAGGCCCGCCTTGGCCGCGACGCTGCCTTCGGTCACCTCGCCGATCGTGACGCCGTCGTCGCCGAGCATCACGCCGAGCTGCCGGCCACCGCCGCGCCGACCGCCGCCGAAGCCGCGCTGCACCTTCATGTTCTCGCGGGTCAGCATCTCGGGCAGGTTGGCGATGCCCAGCGCGCCGACCGCGATGACCACCGACGAGTGCTTCTGGTACTCGGGGATCGCCGCGTCGTAGGTGTCGTACTGGGTGTGGTGCGTGTGCGTATAGTTGGCGCGCCCGGCCTGATCCCAGAAGAAGCCCGGCACGCCCGCGGCCGTGAACGACTCGTGGTCGCTGCCGATCGGCGTGAACGCCTCGATGTCGCGGATCCGGAACGGCATCTCCGAGGACAGCCCGAGGATCGGCTCGAACACCGTCTGCAGCTGCGGGCGCATCTCCACCATGCCGGCGATGCCCGACAGGTAGTTGGTGCCGCCGTCGTGCACCAGGCACGCGCTGTAGTTCTCCATCTCGTCCTTGTGCGCCTGCACCCACGCGCGCGAGCCGAGCAGGCCCTGCTCCTCGCCGCTCCACAGCATGAAGCGGATCGTGCGCTTGGGCTTGGCACCGATCGCCATCAGGATGCGCGCGGCCTCGAGCGTCGTCGACGTGCCGGTGCCGTTGTCGGTGGTGCCGGTGGCGCCGTCCCAGCTGTCGAGGTGGCCGCCGACGACCACGAACTGCTCGGGGTGTTCGGTGCCCGGGATGTCCGCGATCACGTTGTAGAGCGGGATCGGGCCCTTGCGGAAGTGGTTGCGGATGTCGAACTCGACCTCGACCTCCTGGCCGTCGTCGAGGTGCTTTTGGATGGTCTGGTACTGATCCGCGCGGATCTGCACCACCGGCATCGTCGGCAACTTGTCCCAGTCGACCAGGGGGCGACCGCCGGTGAGCAGCAGGTCGTTGACGCTGCCGTCGCGCCCTGGGCGCCCGACGCGCCCGGTGACGAAACCGAAGCCACCCTCCTCTTCGAGCGCGGCGGTCAGGTCCCCCAACATCGAGCCGGCCGGATTGAGCAACCAGACGCCGCGCAGCTTGCCGCGCATCGCCGCGAGACCTTCCGCGTCCTTGGGCGCCGGCAACAGCAGACCCTTCGACGGCATGCGCGTGCCGGCGGTCCAGGCGTTGGTGTTGCACACGAGTTCCATCGCCTCGGGCTTGGTCATGCGCCCGAACCACGGCCCGCGGTTGAAGCCGACCGCGAATTCACCCCACTGTTCGAGGTGCGCGTTCTCGATGCCCATGCTCTTGAACTCGTCGCGCGCCCACTCGCCCGCGACCGTGAGGTTGTCGGACCCGGTCAGGCGCGGGCCGATGCGGTTGACGAGGTGATCCAGGTGCGCCATCACCTTGCTGTTGGCGAGGCCTTCCTTGCGGATCGCGGCGAATTGTTCGGGGGAGACCTGGGCTAGCAGCGCCGGGCAGGCGGCGAGCAGAAGGACGAGGTGGCGGGGACGGATCATGGCGGCGCAGGATACCGACCGCGCCACCGCGCCGATCGCGGCGGTGTGTCCCAGACGCGTCGCAGCCGCCCCAACTGCGGAAAAACGGCCGGGTTCCTGCACCCCATCGGCCCCGCGCGGACACTCTGCCGGCATGACGATCGCGCAACGCGCCGACCCACGGGCCCCCGGAGGGCCCGACCTCGAGGAGCACCGCGGCGAGGACCGCCGCCTCGCCCCCGGCGGCGGGCCCGCCTCCGACCCGCCGACGCCCCCGTTCGCGGAGCTCGTGCGGTCGCACCAGCACATGGTGTGGCGCTACCTGCGGCTGCTCGGCGCCGACGCGCACGAGGCCGACGACCTGATGCAGGACAGCTTCGTCCTGCTCGGCGAAGCCCTGCAGCGCGGCGAACGCGTGATCGCGCCGCCGGCGTATCTGCGCGGCGTCGCCCGCAACCTGCTGATCGCGAGCCGGCGGCGACAGCGGCGACAGCCGCCCACTCTCGAATGGGCCGACGCCGTCGACCGGCTCGCCGGCGAGCCGCACGCGCTCGAAGACGCGCGCGTCGAGGCCCTGCGGCGCTGCTACGAACGCCTCGCGGGCCGCGCGCGCAGCGCCATCGAATGGCACCACGTCGACGGCGTCTCGTACCGCGAGGCCGCGCGCCGACTCGGCATCCAAGAACAAGGCATCAAGTCCCTGCTGGCGCGCGCGCGCGACGCCCTGCGCACCTGCATCGAACAACGGATCGCGACGGAGGAATGATCATGAACGCAAGCACCGACGACCTCGAAGGGCGCATCGAAGAGCGCCGCCTGCAGCTCGGTTTCGACGAACTGACCGGCGCCGCGGCGCCACCCGACCGCCTCGACGCGATCTTGCGCCGGGTCGACGGCGGCGCCGCGCCCGCTCGCCGGCGCCGTTCGCACGCCCTCGTCGCGGCGATGGTGCTGCTCGGCGTCTCGGCGACGATCGGCGTGGCGCTGCTGCGGCGCGGCGCCCCCGACGCGACGCGCGACGCGGGACTCGATCGCGGCGCCCTGGCGCGCTCGATCCTCGCCGCGCCGCAGGACCCGCCCCAAGGCAAGGCCCCCCAAGGCAAGGACCGGGGCAAGGAACTGCCGCCGCAGGGCAAGGAACAAGGCAAGCAGGAGCGGCCGCCCGCGAAGAACGACGAGCCGAAGCAGGGCGGCGCCGAGCGCGGGCGCGACGACAAGCCCGTGCCCAAGGGCGCCGACCCCGCCGACCTCGCCGCGATCCGGAGCGCCGAGGCGATGCGCGAGGCCGAGCGCAAGCTCGCCGAGCAGCTCGAGGCCGGCAAGATCAAGGGCCTCGACCGGATCCTGCCGTTCGACGAGCTGACGTCGTGGCACTACGAGGACGGCCTGCGCGGCATGCCCGAGCGCGTGCGCGACCTGGCGGGCAAGAAGGTCCTGATGACCGGCTTCATGCTGCCGATCGACGAGGTGCAGGACATCAAGGAGTTCCTGCTCGTGCAGTCGCTGTGGGCGTGCTGCTACGGCCAGCCGCCCGACATCCACGGCATCGTGCGCGTGGTCATGCCCAAGGGCAAGACCACCGACTACTCGTTCGACCCGCTCAAGGTGATCGGCACGTTCCAGGTCGAGGCGACGATGATGGACGGCTATTGCGTCGACATCTACCAGCTGCACGTCGAGAGCGTCGAGGTCATCCGCTGACGCCGCGCGTCACGGGGTGACCACCTTCGAGTCGACGTTGGTGGTCAGCAAGCTGCCGGCGGCGTCGAGGATCGCGCCCTGCCCGGTGAGCCGCAGGCCGACCAGCGACGGGTCGTTGGGGATGTCGAGGTCGCTCTTGAACTCGCCGTTGCCGTTGACCACGCCTAGCCCCTGCACCACCGAGGTCGCCGGGTCGAGCTGGAAGGCGAGGTCGAGGAACGGCACGGAGAACGCGGTGCCGAGCGCGACGACGTTGAGCGCCAGCTCGCCGGGGTTGCCCATCGAGTTCGAGCGCAGACGGTGCCCGATCGAGGTGTTGCCGCTCAGCGAGAACGAGTCCGTGGTCACCTGGATCGAGTTGACGGTCACGGCGCTGCCGTTCCAGGTGCCCTGGATGCGAACGTACTGGTTGTGGTAGCCGGCGAGGTTGATGGTCCCGCTCACCAGCGGCGTGCCGACGAACTTGACGACGTGGCCGAAGCCCGGGCAGTAGTAACAGCCGGCCGCGCTGCCGTCGGTGACCTCGCAGCGCAGCTGCACGGGCACCTGCGCGCGAAGATCCGGCGCGGCGGCGGCGAGGGTCACGAACGAGGCGAGGGCGGTGGCGACACGGAAGGACAGGGAAGGCATGGTGGAACCTGGTCACGAGGACTCGGCCGCCGGCACGAAGGGCACCGGCGCGCCGCAGCCCCAGGGGCAAGGCTCGTGCCGCGTCCGTTGCCGCGGCGCACGAGGGCCTCCACGTCCGTTCGGCGCACACCGCGCGACCGTTCGCCGGACATCTGCCCTGCGCAGGCTCCGAGGTTGTTGCCCGCACCCCCATGGCCTTAGGCTGCGGCGCGACGCATTCCCGGAGGGCGCCGTCGCGGCGCAGGAGAAGACCGATGTTCGGCGATTACTTCAGACACATGATCCTGGTCGTGGCCAGCGCCCTGGGCCTGATCGGCACGCCGCTGCCCCTGCCGCTGCCGCCCCTGCCGGAAGACCCGGCGCTGCTGCGCGCCGCGCCGGCCGAGACGATGCTCTACGCGCAGTGGTTCGGGGCCGGGACGCCGGCCGCGAACCCAACCAACCGCAGCGAACGCCTCGCCGCCGAGCCCGAGGTCCGCGCGATGCTCGTCAAGCTGCTGGGCGCCATGCGCGGCGTCTACGAGATGGCGGCAGCGCGCGCGACCGAGGCCAGCCACGCGCTGACGATCTACGACCTGCTGACCGACGCGCTGCAACGCCCGGGCTGCGCGTTCGTGGTCGACCTGCAGCCGCTCGCCGGGGGCGTCGCCGTGCGTTTCGGCGACGACGCGGGCCCGGTCGCCGCGAAGTTCGCGCAGGCCCTCGCGGCCCTGGCGCCGAAGATCGCCGCGAAGAAGACCGTGACCGTCGACGGGATCGAGTTCGCAGGCCTCACCGTCGGCGAGGAAGGGCCCTTCTTCGGCAGCGCCGCCGTCGACGGCTACTTCGCGTTCGCGATCGGTGAGAAGGTGGCCCGGCAGCTCGTCGCCGGGCTGCGCAATCAGGATCAGGGGCTCGCGGGCAACGGCACGCTGCAGCAGCTGCGCGACGGCGCCAAGGTCGAGCGACCGGTGCTGCGCACCTGGGCCGCACCGGACAAGCTGGCGGCGAAGGCCCCGGCCGCGAACCGGTTCTGGGGCCCGCTGGGCCTCAGCCGGGCCACCGCCGCGCTGGCCGAGTCGGGCCTCGAAGGCGACGGCTTCGTCTCCCGTGTGCAACTCGCGATCCCCAAGCCGTCCGGCCTGCTCGGCGAGCTGCGCGGCGCGACGCTGTCGCAGGACGACCTGGTGCTGATCCCCAAGGACGCGACGATGGCGCTGGCGATGCGCGGTGGCGAGGGCAGCTTCGAGAACCTGCTGCTCGGCGTCATGGGCGCGCTCACCGGGCAGGAACCCGGCGGGGACTGGCAACAGTTCCTCACCCAGCTGCAGTCGCGCACCGGCGTGCAGCTGCGCGACGACCTGCTCGCCAACGCCGGCGACTGCGTGGTTGCCTGGAGCGCGCCGAGCCAGGGCGGTGTCGGCTTCACGGGCGCGGTGGCGGCGGTGCCGCTGCGGGACGGCGAGAAGTTCGGCGAACACCTCTCGGCGATGTGGGAGAAGATGGTCGGCATCGCGCCGAACAAGGCCACGGACCGCGAGGCGAAGCGCGCCATCTCCCACCGCGCCTACCTCGAACAGTTCGGGCACGGCGGCAGCAAGGTCTGGTGGGTCGACCTGATCGACCGCGACCTGCCGTTCGCGTTCAGCTGGACGGCCACGGCCAACCACTTCCTGTTCGGCCTGCTGCCGCAACCGGTGCGCAGCGCGATCGACGACAGCCGCGAGCCCAACTTCGACCAGGCGCTGGCCCGCACGCCGCTGATCGCGCGCCGCGGCGCTGCCAACGCGATGCTCTACCTCGACCTGCGCGGCCTGTTGCAGCAGGGTTACGGCGCCGGGCTGATGACGCTCGAGATCGCCAGCTACGAATGGCAGCGCGAGGGCTTCGACTTCGACCTCGCCGACGTGCCGCGCCTGGGGGCGCTGCTGCCGCACCTGGGCCCCGAACTGACGGTGCTCGAGACGACGCCGGGCGGCTGCCGCCTGGTGCGGCGCGGCTCCCTGCCGGTGTTCGACGCGCTGCTGATCTCGTGCGCCGCTGCCTGCCTGATGGCGGTCGACTGAACGGGGCCGCCGGGCTTCCGGGCAGCGCGGGCCGTGCATCGCCGCGGCCCAGTCGCTAGCATCTTCGCCCGCAAATGCCCGACCTCGACCACGAGATCCAGCGCCGCCGCACCTTCGCGATCATCTCGCACCCCGACGCCGGCAAGACGACCCTGACCGAGAAGCTGCTGCTCTACGGCGGCGCGCTGCGCGAGGCCGGTTCGGTCAAGGCCAAGAAGGGCGGCCACAGCGCCACGTCGGACTGGATGGAGATCGAGAAGAAGCGCGGTATCTCGATCACCAGCTCGGCGCTGCAGTTCGAGTATCAGGGCCACTGCGTCAACCTGCTCGACACGCCGGGCCACCAGGACTTCAGCGAGGACACCTACCGCACGCTGGTCGCCGCCGACGCGGCGCTGATGCTGATCGACGGCGCCAAGGGCGTCGAGCCGCAGACGATCAAGCTGTTCAAGGTCTGCCGCGACCGCGGCATCCCGATCGTCACCGTGGTCAACAAGCTCGACCGACCGTCGCGCGCGCCGCTCGACCTCATGGACGAGGTCGAGAAGGTGCTCGGTATCACGGTGACCCCGGCGACGTGGCCGATCGGCAGCGGCGACAGCTTCCGCGGCGTCTACTCGCTGCGCGAGAAGCAGGTGTTCTTGTTCGAACGCACCGCGCACAACGCCACCAAGGCGCACGTCGACGTCAAGGGCCCCGACGACCCGCGGCTGCGCGAAGAGCTCGGCCCGCGCCTGCACGACCAGCTGCTCGAGGACCTGGCGATGGTCGAGAGCTGCGTCGAGCCGTTCGCGCTCGAGCCGTTCCTGCAGCAGAAGATCTCGCCGATGTTCTTCTGCAGCGCGCTGGTGAACTTCGGCGTCGAGAACATCCTGCAGCGCTTCCTCGAGATCGCGCCGCCGCCGGGACCGATGCCCACCACCGACGGCGAGGTCCCGCCCAACGCGCCGTACTTCTCGGGCTTCGTCTACAAGGTCGCGGCCAACATGGACAAGATGCACCGCGATCGCATCGCGTTCCTGCGCGTCACCTCGGGGCACTTCGAGCGCGGCATGGCGGCCAAACACCTGCGCATGGGCCGCGACGTGCGCCTGTCGCACCCGCACCGCTTCTTCGGTCAGGAGCGCGTCTCGATCGAGGACGCGTGGCCCGGCGACGTGATCGGCCTGATCAACCCGGGCATGTTCCGCGTCGGCGACGTGCTGAGTTCGGGGCCGTCGTTCGAGGTGCGCAACTTCCCGCGCTTCGCGCCCGAGATCTACGCCCAGGTGGCGCCGCGCGAGCCGTCGATGAGCAAGGGCTTCGGCAAGGGCCTCGAGCAGCTCGGCGAAGAAGGCGTCGTGCAGGTGTTCTGGCCGCGAACGGGCGCGCGCGAGCCGATCCTGGGCGCGATCGGCGAGCTGCAGCTGCAGGTGTTCCAGGCGCGGCTCGAGAGCGAATACAACGTCGAGGTGCGCCTGGACCGCAAGGCCTGGACCCGCGCGCGCTGGATCGACAACGTCACCGACGAGGTGCTCGAGATCCTGCCGATGGTGGTCAAGGACGAGGCCGGCCGCTTCGTCGCGCTGTTCCACAGCGACTTCGAGATCGACTACGCCCGGTCGCGCTACAAGGGGCTCGAGCTGCTCGAAGCGCCGCCCAGCGAAGAAGACCACGGCTGACCGCGCCGCTGGTGCGGCCGCACGTTCACTTGCGTTTGCTGGGCCGCAGCCCTTCCTTGCCGGCGCCCGCGTCCGCCTTGCTCTCGGCCTTCGTCAGCACCTCTTCGATCTGCTCCCACAGCGGCAGATACTGCTGCACCTCGCGCACCCGCTGACCGCGCCCGTCGACGCGCAGGTCCTTGGGCTCGAGCGGCTCGCCGACGACCAGCTCGGTGACGACGATGTGCTCCACCACCTTGTCACCCTGCTTGTGCACGACCTCGAGCAGCGCGTGGTCCTTGCTGCGCACGAACAGCTCGACGCGGTCGGCGAGCGGCAGTTCGGGGTCGAGGTCCGCGACCTTGGCGCGCCGGTCGCCGCGCAGCCAGACGCCCGCGTCGGCGCCGCGCTTGCCCTCCGGCCCGATCACCAGCGCGAACTGGCGCCGCAGGTCGTCGACCATGCGACTGCCCAGAGGGGCCTCCGCGCGGCGGTCGGCCATGCCCGGCAGGTCGGCTCGGTCCAGCACCTTGCCGGCCCATTGCAGGTCGGTGACGACCTCGGCCGGCAGGTGCACGAGCACCTCGCCGAACGCCGGGTTGTCCTCGTAGATCTCGATCCCGTTCTGGGTCTGGGACGACTCGACCAGGCCGCGGAGCCCGTCGCCGAACCCGTAGCTGACCACGCTGTGCAGCATCGGCGGGTCCTGCGGCTGTGTCCCTCGCAGGACACGCAGGGTGCCTTCGGTCGTCACCGCGAGGCCGCTGGGCAGCTGTCCCTGGGTCTTGAGCACCACCCGCAGGCTGGTGGCGGCCTCTTCCGCGGCCCTCATCGCGGCCACGAGACGCTCGACGGGATCGGCTTCTCTGGGCGCTGCAGGCGGTTTGGCGGCGTCCTGGGCCAGGACCGGCCCGAGCCCCAGACCGAGACCCGCGAAGACGCCCACGACCGATACGATTACGGCACGATTCATGCTAGCTGCGGAGCATACCGCGGCGCTGCGCCCTCGCGCCGCGAGCCGCCGACTTTCTCAAGAGCGACATGAGCCACCTGACGACTGCCCCTCTCCGCCGGTACCTGTCCGCCGCCAGCAACGCCCTGGCCGCCAGTCTGGTCCTCGCCTCCCTGAGCCTCTCGCCCCTGCGCGCCGACGAGGTTCGCCTCGACGACGGCCGCGTCCTGGTCGGCAAGGTCGCCAAGAAGGGTGAGGACCTCGAGATCACCACCCGCGACGGCGTCGTGATCGTGCCCGCGGCGCGGGTCACCGCGATCCGCAGCGACGAGGATCTGCGCCGCGAGCTGGCGACGAAGGCCAAGGCCGCCGACGGCAGCGCGTTCGCGAGCCTGCACCTCGCGGCCCAGGCCCACGCCTGGGGCCTGGAGAAGGAGCTGTGGCGCTACCTGGACGCGGCGCTCGAGCGCAACGCCGCGCCGGCCAAGGGCGGCGACGACGCCGACGCGGCCCGCGAGCGCCGCCAGGCCGTCGACCGGCGCATCCGCGACCTGCTGGCACAGCTCGAGCCGGAGGTGCTGCCGCGCAAGTACGTGCAGGCCAGCACCGCGGCACGCGTGCACGCCCTGCTCGACCAGGTGCGCCCGAGCACCGGCCGCGCGCAACGCGCCGCGATCATCGAGCTGCTGGTGCGCGAGCAGAACGCCGACGCGGACCTGCGCCGCGAGGCGCGCCGCAACAGCAGCGACCGCGAGCGGCTAGCCGCCGTCGAGGCCCTGCAGGCCCGGCCGGCCGCGGGCAACGACCGCTTCGTCTGGCGCACCGCGATCATCGATCGCGACAAGGACGTGCGCGAAGGCGCGATCGGGCTCGTGCCCACCACCCAGGCCGCCGCGGTCGTCAGCTACCTCGCGCCGGGCCTGATGCACCAGGCCGCCGAGGTGCGCGTGCGCACCGCCGAGGCGTTCGGCAACCTCGGCCACCGCGACGCCCTGCCGCTGCTGGTCGCCGCCGCGCCCAGCGCCAACACCGCGGTGGCCGGCGGCGGGGGCGGCAACGGCGGCGTGCGCGGCCACATCGCGATCCTCAACCAGCAGGCCTACATCCGCGACTTCGACGTCGAGGTCGCCTCGGCGTCGTTCATCGCCGATCCGAAGATCGACGTGCTGGCGAGCGGCACGGTGCTCGACGTGACGGTCGTCGGCGTCTCCGAGGTGCGCATGGTGCTGCAGGCCTACCGCCGCGCCCTCGGCAAGGTCGCCGCCAGCGATCCCGGCGACAACCCCACCAAGTGGCCGGCGTGGCTCGCGAGCGTGAACGAAGCGAGCAGCATCGACAAGGCCAGCAAGGCCGCGACGACTCCGGGGCGGTGAGTCCGACGGCGCCCCGGCGGGAACGGGAAAAGGCTGCGGAGCGATGCCGACGGGCGCGATAGAGTCGCGCCCGTCCCATGGAAGGTTCCTCGCAGATCTGTGTCGTCGGTCTGGCCGTGATGGGCCAGAACCTGGCTCTCAACATCGCCCGCAACGGGTTCCCGGTCACCGTCTACAACCGCTCGTACGACAAGACCGAGGCCACGCTCGCCCGCCTCGGCAAGGGCGAGAAGATGGTCGGCGCCAAGACCCCCGCGGAGGTCGCCGCCTCGCTGGCGCGCCCGCGCAAGCTGCTGCTGCTGGTCAAGGCCGGTCAGCCCGTCGACGACACGATCGCCTCGTTCCTGCCGCACCTGTCGCCCGGCGACCTGATCATCGACGGCGGCAATTCGCACCCCGACGACACCGAGCGGCGCAGCCGCGAGCTGTCGGCCCAGGGCTTCCGCTTCGTCGGCATGGGCGTCTCGGGCGGTGAGGAAGGCGCGCTCAACGGTCCGAGCCTGATGCCCGGCGGCGACGCGTCCGCCTATGCGGACCTGCGCCCGATCCTCGAGAAGATCGCCGCGCAGGTCGAGGACGGGCCGTGCGTGACGCACATCGGCACCGGCGCCGCAGGCCACTTCGTCAAGATGGTCCACAACGGCATCGAGTACGGCGACATGCAGCTGATCGCCGAGTGTTACGACCTGATGCAGAACGTGCTCGGCATGACACCCAAGCAGATGGCGGGCACCTTCGCCGAGTGGAACAAGGGCTTCCTCGAGTCGTTCCTGATCGAGATCACCGCGCGCATCCTCGCCGCCGACGACCCGGACACGGGCGCGCCGATGGTCGACGTGATCGTCGACCGCGCCGGCCAGAAGGGCACCGGCCGCTGGACCAGCGAGATCGCGCTGCGCTACGGGATCCCGGCGCCGACGATGCAGGCCGCGGTCGAAGCGCGCTACCTGAGCGCGCGCAAGGCCGAGCGCATCGCCGCGAGCGAACGGCTGCGCGGCCCCGACCCGGCGGCGCGCTTCGATCAGGCCGTGCTCGACGCGGTGCGCGACGCCCTCTACTGCAGCAAGATCTGCTCGTACGCGCAGGGCCTCGAGCTGCTCGCCGCCGCCGACGCCGACAAGAGCTGGGGCCTCGACTACGGCGAGATCGCGCGCATCTGGAAGGGCGGCTGCATCATCCGCGCGCGCTTCCTGCGCAGCATCCAGGCCGCGTTCGCCAAGCAGAAGCGGCTGCCGAACCTGCTGCTCGACCCCGAGCTCGGCGGCTTCCTGCAGGAACACCAACCCGCCTGGCGCCGCGTCGTCGCGCTGGCCGCCGAACACGGCGTGCCGATCCTGGCGATGGGCGCGAGCCTCTCCTACTACGACTCGTACCGGCGGGCGCGCCTGCCGCAGAACCTCACCCAGGCGCAGCGCGACCTGTTCGGCGCGCACACGTTCGAGCGCACGGACCGCCCGGCCGGCGAGATGTTCCACCACGAGTGGCCGTAGCGGTCACTTCTTCGCGGGTTCACTTCTTCGCAGGTTCTGGCACCGGCGGCGCGGCGGGCGCCATCGCCCCGGCCGCGGCCTGCGCCGCGGCGATCGCCTGCGCGAGCTTGTCCATCGCGGCCTGCTGCTGCTGCAGCGCCTGCAGCTTGGGCTGCAGTTCGGCCTGCCTCGCGCCCAGCTGCTGCTCGGCGGCGGCGACCTGCGCCTCGAGCGCCGCGAGCTGCGCGGCGAGCTCCTGCCGGCGCTTGTCGCGCTCGGCGATCTGGCCCTCGAGCGCCCGCACCGGCGCGAGTTCCGCCTCGATCGCGGCGGCGCGCTTCTTCGCGGCCTCGAGGTCCTGCTCCGCGGCCCGGAGCTGATCGAGCTGGTGGTTCAGCGCAGCGATCACCGCGCGCAGTTCGGAACTGGTGGCGATCGACTGCGCCTTGGCATCGGCGATCGACTCGCGGTTGTCCTCGGTGAGCTGCCGCAGGATCGCCAGTTCGCGCTGCACGCGGTCGGCGACGACCCGCTCGGCCTCGATCTCCCGCATGCGCGCCGTGCGCGAGATCGTGTTGGAGCGGTCGCTGAGGCAACCGGCCAGACCGGGCAGCGCCGCCGCGGCGAGCAGCAGCCAGGGCCGCGCCCGCGCGCCAGCGGCACGGCCCCTCGCGGGCCCAGGGAACGGCGAAATGCCTCGCAGCCTGACGGTCATGGTCGCTATCATCTTCGCCCTTTCACTGCCAGCCCAGCCTCGAATCCAAACCGAACCCGATCCGAACATGGAACGCACCCTCATCCTCCTCAAGCCCGACGCCGTCCAGCGGGGCCTCGTCGGCCAGGTCCTGAGCCGCTTCGAACAGAAGGGCCTGAAGATCGCCGCGATGAAGCTGATGCAGATCACGCCCGAGCTGGCGGCCAAGCACTACGAGGCCCACAAGGAGCGCAAGTTCTACCCGGGCCTGGTCAAGTTCATGACCAGCTCGCCGGTGGTCGCCCTCGCCCTCGAGGGCATCGACGCGATCAAGATCTGCCGCAACCTGATGGGCGCCACCTTCGGCGCGGACGCCGCCCCCGGCACCATCCGCGGCGACTTCGGCGTCAGCCGCAGCTACAACCTGGTGCACGGCAGTGACAGCCCCGAGGCCGCCGCGCGCGAGCTCGAGCTGTTCTTCCCCGAAGGCCTGGTTGCCTACGACTACGCCGCCTACGGCTGGATCTACGACCCGGTCGAGGAACTCAAGAAGTAGGGATGACCGCGCCCGCCGAGGTCCCGCGTGGGCTCAGTGCGGGCGAGCTCGCCGCCGCCG
Source organism: Planctomycetota bacterium (assembly GCA_020638655.1). Taxonomy (GTDB): domain Bacteria; phylum Planctomycetota; class UBA1135; order UBA1135; family UBA2386; genus JACKIC01. The sequence goes on along the minus strand of JACKIC010000007.1, from coordinate 412,436 downwards.
TCGCCGAGCTGCAGCCGCTGGTCGGCGCGCGCGTGCTCGAGGCGATCGGGCTGACGAACCACGACGATCTGCTGCTCGTGCTGCAGCAGGAAGGCGGCCACAAGCACTTCCTGCACGTCGCCCCGGGCGGCCCCCGCGCCCGGGTCACGCTGACCGCGCGACGCTTCGGCAAGGACGCGCGCCGCCGCGGCACCGCGACCGACCTGCTGGCCAGGGAGCTGGCCGACGCCGAACTGCGCTGGATCGCGGCCAGCGACGGCGAGCGGCGCTGCCAGTTCGGCTTCGCCACCCCCGCCGGCGACCGACGCCTGGTCGTCGAGCTGTTCGGCTCCCGCGGCCTGTGGTGCCTGTGCGACAGCGAGGGCAAGGCCCTGGTGCTGTCGCGCGAGGTGGTCACCGCGGTGCGCCGGCTGCGGCCGGGCGACGCCTACGCGCCGCCGCCGGCCGCGGGCGCCCCACCGCCCGAGCCGCCGCCGCGCTTCGCCGCACCGGTGCTGGCGGCGATCGACGCGCACTTCGGCGAACTCGACCAGACCGCGGACCTGCGCGCCGACGTCGACGCCCTGCGACGCGCCGCGCAGCGCGCGCTCGGCAAGCTCGGCCACAAGGTCGAGGGCCTGGCGCGCCAGCTGGCCGACACCGACCGGGCCGCGCAACTGCGCAGCACCGCCGACCTGATGCTCGCCTACGCGCACACCGTGCGGCGCGGCGCCGATCGCATGACCGTTCCCGACGTCGACGGCGGCGGCTCCTCGACCATCGAGCTCGACCCGAGCAAGCCGGTGATGCCCCAGGCCCAGGCGCTCTACGAGAAGGCCCGCCGCCTCGAGGACGGTCGCGCGATCGCCGAACGTCGCCTACAGGAGGCCCAGGCGCAGGCCGCGGCGCTGCACGAAGTGCTGCGGCAGCTGCCCGCCGACGGCGCCGAGGTGCCCGCCGCGGCGCTGGCGGAGTGGCGCGGCGCGCTCGAGGGGCTCGGCGCGATCCCCAAGGCCACCGCGTCGCGCCCGCGCGCCGCCACCAAGGCCAAGGCCCCGCCGCCCGGCGAGAACTTCCGCCGCTTCGTCTCGATCGAGGGCTACCAGATCCTCGTCGGCCGCAACAACGAACAGAACGACCGGCTGACGATGCGCGTCGCCAATGGCAACGACCTGTGGCTGCACGTCGGCGGCGGCCGCCCCGGCTCGCACGTCGTGATCCGGCTGCCGAAGAACAAGACCGCGAGCCTCGAGACGCTGCTCGACGCCGGCACCCTGGCCGTGCACTTCAGCAAGGCCCGCGGCGAGCACCGCATCGAGGTCGTCTACACGCACAAGAAGCACGTGCGCAAGCCCAAGGGGCTGCCGGCCGGGGCCGTGGTGCCGTCGCAGACCCGCAGCCTCACCGTGCACCTCGATCCTGGCCGGCTGCGGCGGCTGCTCGACAGCGGCGGCGACGACGCGGACGGCTGAGCGGCCGAGCGGGTAGACTGCCCGGCCCATGCGACCCTCGAACACCGCCGGCCCGTGGCTGCCGCTGCTGCTCGGCTGCACCCTGTGGGCGCAGGACGCGCCGAAGACGGGCGCCGCGCCGACGCTGCCCGAGCTCGGCCCGGCGTCCGCGCTTCCCGAAGGCGCCCCGCCCCTGCTCGACCGGATCGACCGCGGCGATCTGCGCACGCACGCCTACTGGCTCGCCGACGACGCGCGCGCCGGGCGCTACACCTCGAGCACGGGCCAGCAGGCCACCGCCGACTACATCGCCGCCCACTTCGCCAGGCTCGGCCTGTCGCCGCTGGGCGACAAGAAGGGCTTCGTACAGAACTACCCGCTCGAGCGCGTCTACCTCGACAAGAGCACGGCGCTGACCATCGGCGGCAAGAAGCTCAACACCGACTTCGCCGTGCTGCACTCGTCCGACAAGGACAAGGTCAACCTGTCCGGCCGCTTCGTGTGGTGCGGCAACGGCGCGCCCGACCAGGTGCAGGGCGGCCTCTCGCGCAAGATCCCGCTCGTCGTGTTCAGCAAGCCCCGCGCGCGCGACGGCGACGAGGGCGCTGGGCGCCAGGGCCCCGGCAACGACCTGCAAGCCGTCGGCCGCTACGTCAAGGTCGCCCAACAGCTCGCCAACAAGGGCGCCGACGCGGGCGTCGTCTGCCTGCTCGACGACCAGGGCTCGTTCGGCAACACGCTCAACTATCGAGGCCTGCTGCCCGACCACGCGCAGCTGCGCTACGGCTCCGGCGGGCGCGACCTGGGCATGCGCATCCCGCTGCTGATCCTGTCGGCGGCGCAGAGCCGGCTGCTGCTCGAGCACGTCGGCGTCGAACTCGACGAGGACGGCGCGCCCAAGACCGCGATCACCAACGAGAAGGCGACCGGCAAGCTCACGATCGTCGTCAAGGCGGACGACAAGGCCAAGGCCTGCAACGTCGTCGCCTACCTGCCCGGCACCAACAAGAAGAGCGAGGCCGTGGTGTTCTCGGCGCACCACGACCACGTCGGCCGGCGCCTCGACGGGGACGTCTTCAACGGCGCCGACGACAACGCCAGCGGCACCTCCGGCCTGCTCGAGATCGCCGAGGCGTTCGCGAAGAGCGACGAGCGGCCGGCGCGCTCGGTGATCTTCCTGTCGGTCAGCGGCGAGGAGCTCGGCCTGTGGGGCTCGCACTGGTTCAGCGAGAACCCGACCTGGCCGCTCGAGAAGATCGTCGCCGACATCAACATCGACATGATCGGGCGCGCGGTGACCGACGCCGACAAGGTCGGCAGCGGCAAGATCGGCATGCAGATCACGCCGAGCCAGGACCACGAGAAGTTCTCGACCCTGGTGCAGAACGGCGTCGCCATCGGCGCGAAGTTCGGCATCACCTTCAGCAGCGGCGACCAGTACTACCAACGCAGCGACCACTACAACTTCGCGCGCCTGGGCGTGCCGGTGGTGTTCTTCTGCGACGGGGAACACCCCGACTACCACAAGGTCACCGACTCGCCCGACAAGCTCGACTACGTCAGCATGGAAGCGATCGCGCGCACCGCGTGCTGGACCGGCTGGGACGCGGCCAACGACAAGGACCGGCCCCGCGAGCTCGGCAAGCAATAGGGCGCGCGCCGGACGACCGGACGGTCAACGCCCGAACAGGCCGCCGCCGCGCGGCTCCTGCGCCACCAGATCGTCGTCGGTGCCGAGTTCGCCGTCCTGACCGGCGCTGAGCACCTCCCAGCGGATGCCGACGCTGCGCTTGCGCAGCACGTAGTCGTTGCCCCACGGGTCCTGGCGCGGGCCGGCGTACCACATCGCGTCGGCTTCGCGCGGCGTCGAGGCCAGCCGCGCCACGTCGGGCACCTCGTCGGGGCGCACCTTGCGGCGGTAGTCGCGCGCCACCAGGGCCAGCGCGTCCAGCTCGGTGCGGCACTGCCGGCGCTGCTTGACGAGCGCGCGGTTGTACTTCGGGTCCGGGCGCTTCTTGCAGTCCCACGCGACCAGCCATTCCTGGCCGGTGCGCACGAAACCCATGTCCTGCACCAGGCGCCGCTCCATGTGCGGCAGGTGCGCGGCCCCGTAGTAGATGCCGATGCGCTTGTGGCCCTTCTCGAGCTCCTCCCGCAGCACCTTCAGGCACTTCTCGTTGCGGCCCTCGAGCAGGGTGCTGCCGTCCTTGCCCCCGACGGCCATCACCTCGATCTGCTGCATCTGCTCGGCGAACACCATGCGCAGCGTGTGCCGGCCCTCTCCCGAACGGAACGCCTTGACCAGGTCGATCTCCGGCGCGGGTTCGCCCCCCTCCTCGGCCAGCTCGCGCTGCCGCTGCGCGCCCGCCAGCATCATGTCGATCATGATCGAGAGGATGCTCTCGCCGCGCTCGTTCATGCTCTCCTCGAACTCCTCGGGGGTCATGTCGGCGTGCACGAAGTTGGCCGGCGAGTAGTCGATCGCGTCGAGCTGGAACGACAGCTCCATCGAGTTCTTGAGCGCCTGCTGCAGCAGCGAGATCGGACTCGTGCCGCGCTCGGCCACGTCGCGGCTGGGGCGGTAGTTCGCCGGGCCGACCAGCTCGTATAGCAGCGCGTCGCAGGTGGTGAAGCGGTCGTTGAGCGCCTCGTAGACGGCCGCGTCGGCGATGTGCACGGCGCCGTAGAGGATCACCTCGACGTCACCCTTCTTGTAGGTCGTGACCGCCGTGTCGAGGTGGCCGCCGTCGCCCTCCTTGACGAAGCGCACGAATTCGCTGGGCTCGAACTTGGCGGGCTCCTGCGCGACGAGCGGGGCTAGCGCCCCCAGGATCAGCCCCATGCGCACGGCGTGTTTCATGACCGCATGATCGGCCAGGACCACCTCGCTGCGCAAGTCGCGCGGTCAGCGCGATTCGCCCGGCGGCCAGGCGAGCACCTGGCCCGCGGCGAGCAACCGGGCGCGCAGGGCCGCGTAGTCGACGTCCTGCACGGCAATTCCGCCGCGCAGCGCCAGATCGGCGGCGATCGCCGCCGATTGCCCCAGCACCATGAACACCGGCTCCATGCGGATCGAGCCGTAGGCGATGTGGCTCGCGCTCACGCACACCGGCACGAGCAGGTTGCTGGCCTGCTCGCGTTGCGGAACGAGGGCCCGATAGGAGATGCCGTAGGGCGCCGGCACGCGCACCTGCACGTCCCCCTCGTTGCGCACGCTGCCGTCGGCGGCGACGTAGCGCTGCACGTTGTGGCTGTCCATCGCGTAGGCGCCCATGCCGACCGGGTCCGCGGCGACGGCGCGGCCCATGCAGTGGTCCTCGGTGACGACCTGCTCCCCCAGCAGGCGCCGCCCCTCGCGCACGTAGAGCAGCGGCGGCCAGTTGTCGGTCGCACGGAACTCGTCGCGCGCCAGCCCGAAGCGCTCGAACTCGGCGCGCACCTTGGCCGGCACGCGGGGTTCGTGGGCCAGGGTCCACAGCAGGCCCTGCTGGTATCGCCGGTGCTCGGCGACGATCCGCGCGCGCGTCGCGTAGTCCGCGGTCGCGTAGTCGTAGTTGGCGCCCAGGTGATCGGTCGAGAACGCGCCGTTGTTGTTGCTGTCGGTCTTGCGGTTGGGCATCCACACCGGATGCCACGGCGGCATCGTGCTGCCGGCCTCGAAGTAGCGCAGCAGCACCTCGAACTCGGCGGCGTCGTAGCCGTCGGGCTTCGGCCACGGCAAGCGATTGGCCGGCACGTCGGTCGCACAGATGCGGAAGCAGTAGGCCTGCACGCGGTGGTCCCCGTCCCCCTCGGCTCCGGGGCCGCCGGGCTGCACGTGCGGCAGCAGGCCGCTGCCCGGGTCCCCCGGCACCACGTAGGGGTCGACGCGCACGGTGAACTGATGTTTGGTCGCGTTCTTCGTCTGCACGCCGTTGAGGGTCTCGCCGTAGCGCGCGTTCGACTCGCGGCCGACGACGAACGAGCAGCCCGCCTCGGCCAACAGGTCGCCCTCGTAGGTGCAGTCCAGGAACACGCGCGCGGTGACCACATCGCCGTCTTCGCAGCGCAGCGAGCGCAGCACCGCGCCGTCCTTGTGCACGCCGCCGCCGCCGCGGTCGAGCCGCGCGGTGCGCACCTCGACGCGTTGCTCGCGCAGCATCTCGGCGAACACCGCCTGCGCGACGCTCGGTTCGAAGGTCCAGGCCGCGTCACCGCCGGCGTCGTGACCGCGGCCGCGGAACTCGTCGCGCCGCTGCGCGGTCCATGCCTGGGGCCGGTCGTAGTGTCTGCGCACGCGGCGGTAGAACTCGCGCGCCAGCCCGCCGATCGCGTCCTTGTTGCCGACATCGGTCGCGCCCAGGCCCGAGGTGGTCAGTCCGCCGATCCAGCCGTCGCAGTCGAGCAGCACCACCGAGTGCCCCTGCTGTGCGCATTCGATCGCCGCGATCACGCCGGCCGAGGTCGAGCCGTAGACGCAGACGTCCGCCGTCGGGGCCGCATCGGTCGGCGCCGAGCCGGCCACCTGACAGGCTGCCCCGCACCACCACAGGACCAGCGCCGCGGGCAACCACTTCGACCAGGACTTCGACCGCCACAGGCTCGTCATCGTTCTCCTCTCGGCACGTACACGTAGAGGCTCTCGTCCTTGGGGCCGACCCAACACGGCAGGTAGAGCGCCAGCTCGAACCCCTCCTGCAAGGCCCGCAGGAAGGCGCCGCCGGCGTCGATCTCCGCCAGCTCCGGCAGCTTCACCATCACCACGAGCGCCTCGCCGCGCGAATCGGCGGCGGCCTGCTGCTGCCGCAGGAAGGGGTGGCCCTGGTGCTCCGCACCCGCCGGCCCCTCCCCGTCTTCGATGCGCGACCTCAGCAGCGCCTCGAGATCGACCAAGGGGTACATGTTCGCGCCTTCCGCGGTCCAGTGGTAGCGCTGCAGGTAGTAGGCCGTGGGCGGGTGCAGGATCGTCAACACGCGCAGCGCCCCGCGCCCGCCACGGGCCCGGGCGTGCTCGGCCGCGAACGTGCAGGCCTCGCGCCACCGCGGCCGCTGGCCGAACTGCTCGTGGTGGTACGCGATCGTCTCGGTGACCAGGTCGCACGCGACGATCGCGCCGACCAGCGCCGCCGGCAGGGTGCGCAGGACGGCCTTCGCGCGCGCGCCTTCGAGCCACGGCGCGCCGGCCTTGCCGGCCAGCAACAACCACAGCGGCAGGGTGCAGAACGCATAGCGCGCGGTCGCCTTGACCAGCGAACCGCCGATGGCGAGCAGGACGATGAACGGCGCCAGCAGCATGCACGTGACCAGCAGGCCGCGCAGCGACGACCACCACAGCCCCGCGAGCACCAGCCCCCCGAGCGCCGCCAGCAGCAGCGCCGGGCGGAAGTAGTAGGCCACCGTCTGCGGGAAGTGCAGCGGCGCGGGGGTGCCCTTGGACCCCATGAACTCCTGGTACGGCCCGAACTTCGCCATCAGGATCGAGCCCGCGGTCACGACCGCGAGGGTGATGCCGGCGACCAGCAGCAGGCGTTGCCCGTCGGCGCCCGCGAACGGCAGCAGCAGCACGAACGCGCCCACGCCGACGCCGAGGATCAGGCCGGTCGGGTGGCTCAGCGCGGCGACCAGCAGCGCGAGCACGCCCAGGACCAGGTCGCGCTTGCGCCGATGCTGGGTCCAGCACACGGCGCGGTCGACGACCACGATCGAGGCCACGAACACGAGCATGTAGCCGCGCGCATTCTGGCTCCAGAAGATGTGCCACGGGTGCACGGCGCAGAGCAGCGCCGCGACCACGGCGGCGGTCGGGCCGACGAGCCGGCGCCCGCACAGCGCCAGCAGCGGCACCGAGGCGATGCCGAGCAGCGCGAACGGCAGCCGCAGCGAGAACTCGTCGTCGCCGAGCAGGCCGGCGCTGCGCAGCCCGTGCAGCAGCAGGAAAGCCAGCGGGTACTTGCCGCGGTCGGTGCCCAGGAAGCCCGATCCGCCCTCCAGCGGCCAGGTCACGTCGCGCCAGGTGTGCGCCTCGTCGACCCAGAACGACCACTCGCCCAGGTGCCACAGCCGCAGCGCCGCCGCGAGCAGGGTCGCCGCGATGAGCCACAGCCCGTGGCGCGCCGTGAACCGCGGCTGGACATCCATGCCAGCGGGGTGGTCTTCGACAGGCAGGGCTTCGGTCGGCATCCGGGTTGACGTTCGGGACGAGTCGTTCAACGCGGCATCGTCACATACCGCACCACCGCCGCCGGCGCCAGAAAGGTCAGTTGCCGAGCACCAGATCCATCGCGTTGGTGAGCGCGAAGGTCTGGCCGAGCATCAGCCCCTGACTCTTGATCTGCAGGCCCCCGAGCGCGGGATCGTTGGGCACGGCGTAGGTCCAGGACACCACCGTCGCGCTGGCCATCAGCGGCATCTGCAGCACCGGCGCGGACAGCGTGTCGATCAGGACCGTGTAGCCGTTGAACGGCTGGCTGGCCGCGCCGGTGTAGCCGAGCACCATCGCCAGGGAGTAGGGCGTGTTGAACGTCACCACGTTCATCGAGGCCTGCATGCCGAGCCGCGGGGCGGTCGCGAAGAAGGCCGAGTTGAGGTTGCCGGCGCCGCTGCGCGAGGTCGCCGACGCGATCGGCCCGGCCGGCTGCGCCAGGTTGGGACGGTAGCTGACCAACGTGCAGCGCATGCGCCGCACCTGCTCGGCCGAGAAGCCGGTCATGCAGGAGTCGTTGGTGTAGTCCATGTAGTTGCGCACCGGGTCCAGGCTGCCGCAGCTGGTCGCCGTGGTCGGGCAGCCGTAGCGCGGCTGCGACTCGGGGTTGGTGTCGCAGATGCGATCGCCGCTCGTGTAACACGCCGAAGACGAGCCGCAGCCGCTGTCGAAGGTGTGGAACAAGCCCAGGTAGTGCCCGACCTCGTGCGTGCAGGTGCGGCCGAGGTTGTAGGGCGAGCCGCCGAGCCCCGGCCGACCGAACGCCGAATAGAGGATCACGACACGATCGGCCGCGGTGCCCGCGATGTTGCCCGACTGCGGGATCGCCGGCACGTAGCCCAGCACGCCGCCGCCGCCGGCGTTGTTGGTGTAGATGTTGAGGTAGCGCTGCGGGTTCCAGGCGATCGAGTTGTAGTAGCCGCCGGCGTCGGTGAACCACGTGTTGTTGGTGTAGTGCACGATGCCGGTCGTCGGCTGACCGTTCGGATCGGTCGTGGCGAGGAAGAACTCGATCTGGCTGTCGACGCCGTTCGCGCCCGCCGTACCGCTCATCGCGCGGAAGTCCTCGTTGAGCACCGTGATCTGGCTCTGCACCAGGGCGTTGCCGAGGTTGCCGGTGCCCGAGCTGTTCTGGATCACGTGCACGACCACCGGGATGCGCTGCACGCTGGTCGGCGCGTAGGTCTGGCTCGGGTTGGTCTGGTAGAAGTCGCAGTCCGGGTTGTCGAGGAACGAGCCGCCCTGGAAGGTGTTGGGCGTGCCGCAGCGCGCGGGCTGGCCGACGGGCGCCGCGTCCTGCGTGCCCTGGGCTGTGAGCAGCGTGGTCGCGCTGGCGGCGAAGAGGGCGACCGCGAGGCGGGCTTGGAATACTGACGTGGACATGTGGCGGATCCGGAGCAGGTCGGGAAGTGTAGCCGGGAACCATGCCGCGACGAGGACGATGCTCGCACGGCCTTGCGTAAGGGCTCGGGCACCGATCCCATCGGCGATCCCGGCGGAGAGCGCTGACGGGCGCGGCGCGCTCACGCGAGCGCCAGGAACCGCTCCTCGGCGAAGCTGAAGTAGCGCTCGGCCCCCACCACCAGGTGGTCGAGCAACTCGATGCCCACGAGTTCGCCGACCTCGCGCAATCGCCCGGTGACGCCGCGGTCCTCGGGGCTCGGCGTGGCGTCGCCCGAGGGGTGGTTGTGGGCGACCACGATCGCCGCGGCGCCGTCGCGCAGCGCCGGCCCGAAGACCTCGCGCGGATGCACGGGCGCCCCGTCCAGACCGCCGGTGCTGACCACGTGCAGGCCCTGCACGCGGTGCCGCGTGTCGAGCAGCACCGCGAAGAAGCTCTCGCGCCGCGAGCCGCGCACCGAGTCCCGTACGATGCGCGCCACGTCGGCGCTGTGCCGCACGACGGCGCCGGGGCGCAGCGCCGACTCGGCGAGCCGCCGCGCCAGACCGAACGCCGCGCCGATCGCCGCGGCGCGCACCGCGCCGACCTTGGGTTCCTTGGCCACCTGGCGAACGCTGGCCAGCGCCAGCCCCGGCAGGCCGCCGAAGCGGCGCAGCAGCCGCTGGCCCATCTGCTCGGCGGCCTCGCCGCTGACCCCGGTGCGCAGCAGCAGCGCGAGGCATTCGGCGTCGCTGAGCCGGGGCTCCCCCAACTGCAGGATGCGCTCGCGCGGCCCGTAGATGTCGACAGCTGTCATCGCTGCCTTGTGCCCAGAAGGGGCACGATCGTGACAGCCAACCGCGGGAAAGCTCAGCGCTCTTCGATCCGCAGCTCGGCCTGGCGCACCGCCTCCTGCGCCTGCTCGAGCAGGCGGTCGCGCTCGGCGCCGGCGTCCAGCAGCTCGGCGGCGGTGACCGCGTCGGCGGGCCGGCCGCAACGCAGCGCCACCGCGTAGGCGGCGCGCAGCACCGCCGGGCGCTCCTTGCCGGCGAGCGGGTCGAAGTCGACCAGGCCGGCGATGAAGTCGTGCAGCGGCTTGTCGACGCGGTACAGCTCGAACCGCGTGTGCCCATGTGTGGTCTCGCCGCCGGGCCGTTTGGCCAGGCTGCGGAACGCCTCGACGCCCTGACCGAAGTACTCGGCCTCGTTGCTCGCGGCGTAGTAGTCCAGGCACATGTCGTCCTGCAGCGCGCGGTTGTAGAGCGCCTTGATGCGCGCCCGCTGCAGCGGGTTGAAGGCGAAGAAATGCACCTGGTGCGCGAGTTCGTGCGCGAGCGTGTCGAAGCCGAACTGCGCGCTCTCGTCGAGGGCCTCGATGCCGGTCGCCGCGGTCAGACCGCCGATGCCGCGCACGTCGTCCCACACCCGGCCGTCGAAGGTGCGCCGGCCGCGCAGGTTCGCGCGCGTCGGCGCGTCGGTGGTCCGGTCGAGTTCGCGCAGCAGGTCGTGGCTGCCGCCGACGGCGATCAGCTTGGGCAGGCGGGACGCGAACAGCGCGACCGCGCCATCGACCACCGCGGCGCGGGTGCGGTCGAGCTCGGCGTAGCCACGGATGAAGTCGGCGGTCGGCACGTCCTTGACCTGCGGCCTGGGCATCGCGGCCGCCAGCACCCGGAAGGCCTCGTCGGTCGCCGCCATGCTGCTGGCGAACCGCTGGTTGAACAGCGCCTCACCGAGCAGCCGGTGGGCGACCGGGTTGCCCGGCTCGCGCTGCACGACGCGCTGCAGCGTGGTGATGCACTTCCGCAGCTCGCCGCTGCGCGCCGCGGCCACGGCGTCGCGCAGGTCGTCCCCGATGCGCACCTCGGTCGGCGGCAACAGCCCCGACCCCAGGCGCAGGTGCGCCTCGGCGTGGTCGTGTTCGAGCGCCACCACGACCTGGTAGGTGGTGGCGGCCTCGTCGGTGCGCTGCACCCGGAACAGCGCCGAGCCGCGGGCCGCGAGCAACTCGGCACCCGGGTCGTCGACGCGCAGCACGAACTGCCCCGCGGTGCGCGCCGCGGCGTCGAACTCCCGCGCCCGGATCTGGGCCAGCACCCGCAAGGCCATGCCGCTCTGGTTGTCGGGCTCGGCGAGCAACGCCGCCGCGGCGCAGCGTTCGGCCGCGGTCGCGCGCCCCAGCATCAGATGCACCCGGCCCAGGCCGAGCTGGCAGGACGCGGTGGCCGCGCCCTCGGTGAGCGCACGCTCGAACGCCTGCCACGCGAGCAGCGGGTCCTCGCGCTGCAGGCGGACCTCGCCTTCCTGCAGCCAGTGCACACGGGGCACCGACGCGCCGGGCGGCGCGGGCGCCTGGGCCGGCATCGCCGCGGCGGCCAGCAGCGACGCGGCGAGCCCAACCCACCGCGATGGGCAGGAACGGCGCGGTGCGGCGGGAACTCGGTCGGTCGTGGACACTCGGTGCGGAACGAAGGGGCTCGTCAGCCTCCTTCGGCAATCCGCGCCGTCCGGCTGCGGTCCCGTTCCGCGACGCAGCATCGCCCCATGACAAGGGGCCGATGCTGCCGGCGGCTCGAACTCAGTGCTTGGGCACGCCGAGCACCTCGATGCGCTCGACATCGAGGTTGCTGACCCCCTCGGTGTTCGGCCGGCGACGCGGGCCGATCAGCCCGACCTCACGATCGAGGAACAGGGCCAGGTCGTATCGGCCACTCGCGCAGGTCACGACGTGCAGGCGCTTGCCGCCCTTCTCGAGGTAGTAGGTGCCCGGCGCGCCGAAGGTCGACTCGTAGCGCAGCCAACCGATCGACTGGAAGCGGTCGAGCTCGTCCTTGGGCTGCACCACGGGCTGCACGTCGGTTGCCGGCACCGGCTTGTCCTGTTGGATGATCAGGGCCTCGGCGATCCAGCGCTGCGTCTCGATGCGCTTCTGCAGCGAGGCGATCGCCGGGCGCGCCGCCGATTCTTCGCTCAGCGTCGCAGTCAGCTTGTCGAGCGCGACCGTCAGCGGCTCGAACTTCTGCTCGGTCGCGGGCTTGGTGATCTCGGTCGCGAACGCGTCCTCGACCACCTTGACCGCGGCGAGGTCGGCATCGTTCTGCGCGGCCACCTTGGCCTGTTGCGCGATCGCGTCGAGGCGCGCCTGCACCTCGGCCTGGTAACGGGCCGTCGACTTCGCCAGGGCGTCGCGATCGGCGGCGCTCGGGGTCGTCACCAGCTGCACCTCGGCCTCGGGCAACCAGGCTTTCACGCCGGCGGCGCGCGCGCGCCACCAGTCGCCGTCCTCGCCGACGATCGCCAGCGGCGTCGCGTCCGCGAGGTAGTCGACCGGCGCTTCGGTGCTGCGCGGGCGGTAGCGGAACGACACGCCGTTGCCCTTGGTGACGACGGCGCCGTCGGCCCCGGTCACGGTGAACTTCTTGCTGACGTAGCCGACCGGGCCGAGCGGCAGGATCACCTGGCGGAAGCCGCCTTCGACGGCGCCGACGTTGACGACCTCGTCCTTGACCAGCTCGTCCTCGAACATCGGCGGTGTCGCGACCTGGCTCGGCCAGCAACGCAGCTGCACCTTCTCGGCGACGACGCGGCCCAACTGCGCGTCGGCAGACTTTGCGGCGCTGGCTTCGACCGTGCTGCCGGGAGTCGTGCTGCCGGGATTCTGGCCGGGCTCTTGCGAGCCAGGGGTCTGAGCCTGCAGCGTCGCGCTGCCGATCGCCCCGATGCCGACGAGGAAGAGCAGAGTCGCGGCGCGCGCCGCGGCGAGACGAGGCGCCGTGACCGCGGCGGCTCGCCAGTTGTTTCGAACGACCATGTGACCTCCGAGGAGCCCGCCCTGGGCTCGTGGTGCGCCGGCCGGAATGGATCGCCGGGATGACCGCCCCGCGACCGGCAGACGTTGACAGGGGCACGATGCTACCGGATTCATGGCCAAAGGCGAGCGGTCTTTCGCGGGCTCCCGCAGCGGCGGCGGCGCGCCGGCGCCGAGCCATTGCGCGACCGGGGCGCGCGCAGCCGATAGGATCCGGACCATGTCGATGCGCCGGCTCACGACCCTCGCCCTGCTCAACCTGTGCGGCGGCTGCACGTGGTTCCACAACGAGGAGTACGTGCTGGTGACGAGCGACCCGCTCGGCGCCCGGATCCTGGTCGATGGCGTCGACACCGGCCTGACCACGCCCGCGAACCTGTCCCTCGGCGACATCCTCGGCGGCAACCACGCCATCCGCCTGGAGAAGAAGGGCTACCGGCCCGAGCAGCGGCTCTTGGTGCAGTACACCGAGACCTACACCTCGAAGTGGATCGACGGCGCCTACGAGGACGTGCTGCCCCCGCTGCCGCTGTTCTGGACCGCCGGCGACTTCGTGTTCCCGTTCGCCGTGCGCGCTGCGATCGTGCCCGGCGAGCTGCACTGCAGGCTCTACGGCGAGGACGAGCCGCTGCTCGGCTTCGACCTGCTGCAACAAGGCCGCGGCAGCACTCCCATGCGGCAGCCGTGACACCGCGCGGCAAGAAGGTCGCCTTCCTCGACCGCGACGGCACGATCAACGCCGAGGTCAGCTTCGTGCGCGACGTCACAGGCCTGGTCGTGCTCCCCGGCGTGGTCGACGCGCTGCACCGGCTGCACGCGGCGGACTACGAGATCGTCGTGGTCACCAACCAGAGCGGCATCGCGCGCGGCCTCTACACCGAAGCGGACCTCGCCCACATCCACGCGACGCTGCACGAGCGCCTGCACCGCCTGCCGCGCGCCTATCTGCACTGCCCCCACCTGCCCGACGGCGGCCACGGCTACGGCCATGCCTGTGACTGCCGCAAGCCGGCGCCCGGCCTGCTGCACGAAGCCAGGGAACTGCTCGGCCTGCAGTTCGCCGGCGGGGTGCTGATCGGCGACAGCGCCCGCGACCTGCTGATGGGCCGCGGCCTGCCGCTGACCACGATCCACGTGCGCTCGGGCAAACCCGCGGCCGAACAGCGGGCGCTGCTGCGCGAGGCCGGCATGGAACCGGACCACGAAGCCGCCGACCTCGCCGCGGCCGTCGACTGGCTACTCGGGGCGTGAGCCGGGCGCCCGCCGCGCCGCGCGCAGCGAGTAGTAGCAGGTGACGCAGCTGACGACCGACAGCAGCCCGCCGACCAGCAGCCAGACGTCGTTGCCGAAGAAGAAGTGCCCCGACGCCGCGAAGGTGGCGCCGAGCGCGACGCCGGCGCAGCTCAGGTAGAAGCCGATCAACCCGGGCGACCACTTGGTGTGCTCGACGTTCGTCGAGCCGACCGGCCGCGGGCGCGACGGCGGGCTGGGAGGTACTGGCGGTTTCGCGGCGGTCATGGCGGTCACGGAAGGTAGCGCGAGAACCGCGCGCCGAGCAAGTTCGCGACCGGCATCGGCAGCCGCGACCACAGCCGCCGCGGCAGGGCCAACCGCGGATTGCTCGGGTGGAACTCCGGCAGCTTGGCGCCGTCGCCGAGCAGCAGATACTCGTAGTGCAGCGGCTCCGCGGCGAAGCCCATGTTCTTCTTGAACTTCGCCGGCCCCGAATCGACGCGGCTGCGGCCGAAGTCGAAGCGCGTGTAACCCTGCTCCACCGCCCACTCCATGATCGCGCAGTAGATCAGGTTGTTGACGCCGGTGTCGTTGATGCCGGTCAGCGAGCCGGAGTAGTAGGCGTAGACCGTGTCGCGGAAGCAGAAGCTCATCACCGCGGCGAGCGTGCGCCCGCTGGGATCGACGGCGCGGTGGATCACCACCGCCTTGCCGAACTCGTCGACGATCGCGCCGAACCAGCGCTTGGGCAGGGTCGGCGAACCCAGGCGCCGCTTGTTCTCCGCGAACAGGGCGAACAGCTCGTCGACCGAGCCGTCGGGCGTGACCACGATGCCGTAACACGGCGGCGTCTTGTCGGTCGCCGGCGCGAGCGGGGCACGGGCGCGGCGCACCTCGGCGCGAGCCTTCTTGGGGATGCGCGCCATGACCTCGGCGGGGTCGTCGGGCAGATCGCAGCGGAACGTCACGTACAGCTCCGAGCGCGGGTGCTCGGTGCTGCGCGGCTCGAGGTGCCGCAGTTCGACGTAGCCGACCGACAGCTCGCGGCCGAGCGCCTCGGCGCGCGCCATCAGCGCGGCCTGGGCGGCGGCGGTCTCGCTGAGCACCCCGCCGTAGACGGCGTACGGCAGGCTCACCAGGTTGCGCCCGAGGAACGGGCTCTTGGCGAGGAACATCGGCAACACGCCGAGCCAGCGCCGGCCCTGCTCGACGACGAGCGGATACGGCTTGTGCTTGAAGGTCTCCTGGACGACGCGCGACCAACCGCTGAGGTGGAAGAACGTGCCCTGCGGGTGGCGGCTCACGAACGCGTCCCAGCGCGCGTCCTCGCCGGGCAGCAGCTCGCGCACGCGCGACGGCGCCTCGACCGGCTCGGCGGCCGCGGCGCCCTCGGGGGGGCCGACGCGGTCGCTGCGCGCCGCGTGGACCTCGGGGTGGATCTCGGCGTGGTGCTTCTCTTCGCCGATCTGCGCCGCGCCACCTTCGACGACCTCGTCGACCTTGTAGTCACGCAGGTTGGGCGCCTGCGTGAAGATGATGATCTCGCCGACCAGCCCGAAGCCGATCAGCTGCACGCCGAACGCTGCGAGGATCGCGCCGATCACGAACGCCGGCTTGTCGGCCAGCGAGTAGTTCACGACGGTGAAGCGCCAGTACAGGTAGGCGATCGCGATCGGCGCGCCGACCGCGATCGCCGCGAAGCCGAGGTAGCCGAAGAACCGCAGCGGCCGCTGCGTGAAGCGGGTGAGGAAGGTGATCGCGAGGATGTCGAGCATCCGGCGCAGGTAGACGCCGATCCCGTAGAAGCCGGCGCGGCCCTTCTCCTCGCGGTGCCGGACCTCGACCTCCACCACCTTGAAGCCCTGCCGCTGCGCCATCACCGGCAAGAACCGGTACAGCTCGCCGTAGACCGCGACCTCCTCGAGCACCTGCCGGCGGAAGCCGCGCGTGCCCGAGTTCAGGTCGTGGAACGAGGTCTTCATGATCAACCGCAGGGCCCAGTTGAACAGTCGCGACTGCAGCTGGTTGAGCCACGGATCGATGCGGGATCGGCGCCAGGTCGCGACGCAGTCGGCGCCGGCCTCGAGCGCGGCGATCACCTTGGTGACCTCCTCGGGCTCGAGCTGCAGGTACGGCGGCACGTTGAGGATGTAGTCGCCCTCGGCCTTGGCGACGCCCGCCGACAGCGCGATCGACTCGCCGAGGCCGCCGCCCTGGAGCTGCACGATGCGCAGCTGCCACTGCTCCTGCAGCTCGCGCAGCTGCGCCTCGACGCGGCCGGCCGGACCGTCGAGCACGAAGACGAACTCGCAGCGATAGCCCGCGCGCAGCAGCGCCGGACCGATGCCCTCGACCACGGGCGCGGGGTTGGCCTCGGGACCGCTGACCGCGACCACCACCGACACCAGCGGCGCGGGCGCGGCGGCCATCGGCTGGACCATCTCGTTCATCGACTCGCCTCGCGCGCCGTGATCGAGATCCGCTGCCGGAAGAACTTGGACACCTTGATCTGCAGCTCGGCCAGGAACCCGAGCAGGAACACGTTCATCGCGAACAGCAGCGCGACGCTGCCGGCCGCGACCGCGGCCATGTCGTAGTCGCCGAACAGCAGCCACTGCCCTTCGCGCGTGACCTTGACGAAGCCGAGCGCGAACATCAACGGCGCGAGCACGAACAGCGGCAGCGACAGCAGCGTGAACCAGCGGATCGGATGCGCCGCGAACTGGATCAGCATCTTGATGCCGACCAGGTCGGCGAGCACGCGGAAGATGCGACCGAGCCCGTACTTCGACTGGCCGGCGCGACGCGCGTGGTGGCGCACCGGCACCTCGGTGATGCGCGCGCCGATGCCGGCGCCGAGCGCGGCGAGGAAGCGGTGCATGTCGGAGTAGAGGTGCAGGCTGCGCACCACCCAGCCGCGGTAGGCCTTGAGCGAGCAGCCGGTGTCGTGGATGCGCGCGCCGGTCACCCGCGCGATCAGGAAGTTGGCGATGCGGCTCGGCAAGAGGCGCGTCGCCATGCGGTCCTGGCGGTGGCGGCGCCAACCACAGACGACGTCGAAGCCGTCGTCGAGCCGCGCGACGAGCCGCGGGATGTCGGCGGGATCGTTCTGCAGGTCGCCGTCCATCGACACCACGATGCGCCCCCGGCAGGCGCGGAAGCCGGCCGCCATCGCCGGGGTCTGGCCGTAGTTGCGCCGAAAGAACACGAGCCGCAGGTGCGGGTCGGTGGCGGCGCAGGCGCGCATCACGTCGGCGGTGCCGTCGGTGCTGCCGTCGTCGACGAACAGGATCTCGTAGCTGCGGTGCAGCGCCGCGAGCGCATAGGTCAGCGCCGCGTGCAGCGGCGCGATGTTGTCGCGCTCGTTGTAGATGGGCACGACGACGCTGATCTCGGGCGCGCCGCCAGGAGCGGTGTGGCCTTCGGCGTGATCGGCATGCGGCAGCGAGCCCGGGGTCACCATGCGGCCCCGCATCGTGCAACGCCGGCGCCCCATCCGCGAGGGTTCTGTCGAACCTTCACGCCCACCACCACGCGGCCGCCGCCACCGAAGCGCCGAGCAGGGCGACGACCAGCCACGCGCCGGACCGGCGACGGCGACGACTGCCCGGGCCCGCGAAGATCGGCGGGAACGCGCCCGGCAGCGCGTCATCGGCGGCGGCGAACTGGCCGTGCTGGATCTGCCGCAGCGCCTTCTGCACCTGACCAGGCAACCGCTCGGCGATCTCCAGGCGCATCAGGTCGGCGACGGTGAGCCCCTTGAACTCGCGGTGCAACCGAACCTCCGGCGCCGGCTCGCTGCCGGCGACCGGCCCGGCGACCTTGCGCAGGCGGAACCGCGGGCCGTCGGGGCCGTCGGGCCCGCCGCCGCCAGCCGAACCCGAGTGTTGGTCCCGATCACCGGTCACGACGCTGTTATCGGAGGGAAACGCGGGCCGGCTATAGCCAGACGGGCTGCCGACTGTGCATGTATGGTGACACCGGACACGCCCCCGGCTACCCTCCGGCCCTTCCATCCCCGCATGCCGCACCGGGATGGGCGCAACCAGGACTTCGCAACCATGGAACGCAGCGTGCGTATCGCCGTCGTCGGGGGCGTCGCCGACGACCTCGTCGGCGCGCTGCGGCAGTTGCCGCTGCGGCCCGAGGTGCGCTGCTTCGCCAACGTCTGCGACGACACCGACAGCCTGGCGCGATACCAACCCGAGCTGCTGCTGGTGCAGCTGGGTCCCGAGCCCGCCGAGGAAGTCGGCGCGCTGCGGCTGCTGCGGCAGCTGTGGCCCGCGCTCGCGATCGTGCTGGTCACGAGCCCCGAGGGCGAACTGCAGCAGGCGGCGCACGCGACCCGCATCGGCGGCCGCCTGCTGCTCTACCCGCACGCCCCCGGCCAGCTCGCCGCGGTCGTCGAGCAGGCGCTGCAAGGCAGCGACCGGCCGCGCGCCGAGGTGTTCGTCGACCTCGCGCACGGCATCGCCGACGAGATCAACAACCCGCTGATGTTCCTGTCGGGGCACCTGCAGCTGCTGCGCGCGGGCCTCGACCCGACCGACGCGGCGCGGCGCGACCAGCTCGACGCGGCGATGCAGGGCATCGCGCGCATCCAGGCCTCGGTCGATCGGCTGCGTCTGCTGTCGGTGGCCGCGGGCGGCCCGCAGCGCCGCGCCCGCGTCGACCTCGCCGACCTCGTGCAGCAGGCGATCGCGGCCCGGCCGCGCCAGCAGCCCGAGCAGGCGGCAGTGGACCTGCCGAGCGCCCCGTGCGTGCTCGACGGCGACCCCGAGCAGCTCGCCGCCGCGGCCCGCGCCGCGCTCGAGTTCGCCGACGGCCTCGCGCGTGGCGGCGCGCGCGCCGAACTCAGCCTGCTGCTGCGCGCGGGCATCGTGCAGCTGCGCCTCGCCGCCGCGGGCCCGCCGCTCGAGCAGTGGCGGCTGCCGCAGACGTTCGAGCCCTACTACCCCAGCCGCCTGCTACAGGGCCAGAGCCACGGGCTGGGCCTGTTCCTGGTGCAGACCGTCGTGCTCGGCCACCGCGGCCAGGCGACCGCGCGGCGCACCGGCCGCGCCGCGATCACGATCGACTTCCTGCTGCCGGCCTGAAGCCGGCAGCGCGCGTCACATCACCGTCGGCGTCATCGACGCGACGTTGGGATCGACCGGGCCGAGGATCTTGCGCACGATCGCCGACTCGACCATCGACCACAGCATCGACGTCACCATGTAGAGCATCAGCGCCGAGGCGTAGCCGTAGAGCATGAAGCCGAACATCAGCGGCATCCAGCGCATGATCGACTGCATCTGGCGCTGCTGCGGGTCCGTCGGCAGCGGCGTGCGCGTCTGCAGGAATACGAAGCAGGCCATCCACAGCAGCGGCAGCAGGTTGAAGTGGTGCGGGAAGAACGGCAGGTCGAACAGCGCGTCGGGGCTGCTGAGGTCGGTGATCCAGCCCACGAACGGCTGCTGGCGCACGTCGTAGGCGGTGCGCAGCGCGGTGAACAGGCCGATGTAGATCGGCATCGTCAGGAAGATCGGCAGGCAGCCGCCGAGCGGCGGCATCACCTTGTGCTCGCGCTGGAACGCGATCATCGCCTGCTGGTAGGCCTTCTGGTCGTCGCCGAACTGCTTCTTGAGCGCGTCCATCTTCGGCTTGAGCACCGCCATGCGCGCCGAGTAGGCGCGCATCGACTTCTGCATGCGGAAGTTCAGCGGCGACATCGAGCCGCGCACCAGCACCGTCAGCATGATGATCGCCAGACCCCAGTTGCCGATCAGGTCGTGGAACCAGCCGAGCAGCTTGATCAGCGACTTGGCCATGAACCGACCGCCGGGCACGTCGATGCCGCAGCACGGCGGGTTGAGGTCGACGTCGAGGATCGGCAGGTAACGCTCGGGCGCGTCGAGCGTCTCGAACTCGCGGAACGACTTGGGGCCCAGGTAGAGGCCGTAGGTGGCGAGGGTCTCGGCGCCCTGTTCGGGCACCGTCAGCGCCATGCCGTAGCGCAGGCGCACCGCGGAGTTGGCGTGCTGCCCGATCTCGGTGTCCTGCTGCCCCTCGACCGGCACGGTGTCGACCGCGATCGAGGTCAGCGCCGCGCGGGCGCCGGCGTCGCGCGGGTCGAGGAACGCGCCGAAGAAGCGGTTGGTCGAACCCGCGAACACCATCTGCCTGGGGTCGAGTTCGAAGCGCTGCACCACCCCGGCCTTGGGCGCGACGTGCTCGCTGGTGCCGTCGGGCAGCGCGACGATGCCGACCGACTGCTGGCCGATCAGCTGCGAGCCCTGCTGCACCACGAGCGCCGGGCCGACCAGTTCGAACTCGATCTGGTCGCCGGCCGCGGCGTTGTTGTTGCGCAGCGCGATCTCGATCAGAAAGCCGCGGTTCTTGGGGTCGTGGCGCAGCGTGCGCCGCAACACCAGGCCGTTGCCGGAGTCGAGCGTGAAGGTCACCGAGTCGGGGGTCTCGGCGACCTGCCAGACGGCCTTGTAGAGCTCTTCGGGGAACTTGGTGGCCGACGGCTTGCCGACGAGACGCAGCCCGTGGTCGCGGCCGTTGTAGGCAAGCAGCAGGTAGTCGTCCGGGGTGTGCGCCTCGTGGCGCGCGGCCGCCAGCGTGACGAAGTGGTCCATCGTCTGCAGGAACACCATGCCGCCGCCGACCGGGTGGAACTGCGCGCGGAAGCTGCCGCGCTCCCCGGGCGCGCCGAACTCGTGCAGGAACGGCTCCGGCGCCGGCGACTGGCCCTGGGCGAGAGCCAGGGCGGCGAACGACGAAACGAACAACGATCGGAGCAGCGTCAGCATCGAGGGAAATCGCAGCGGCAGGGAGCGGCGCAGGCGCTCGTGTAAGTCAACGGACCGGACCGCAGGCCGGCGATCAGCGCCCTTGGGCGAGGCGATCGGCCAGGTAGTCCGGCAATTCGGAAATGGCGCGGATCTTCGCCATGGTGCCCTCGACGTCGTACTCGAGCCGATGGAAGCGCACCACGCCGCTCGTGCCGAGCGGTCCGTCTCCGGGCTCGTAGGTCACGAACGACAGGCGACGGTCCCCGTCGCGCGGCTGGCCCACCGAGCCGATGTTGACCATGGCGCGTCCGTCGACCTGCCACTGCATGCCGATGTCGCTCGGCAGCAGGAATTGACCGGACTCGAGGTAGACCCCCGGCACGTGGCTGTGGCCGACGAAGCAGAGGTCCGCGTCCGCCATCTTGGCGAAGCACTCGCTCATCTTCTGGGCGTCGACGGCGTCGCGCGGCACCAGGTACTCACGCACCGGGTCGCGCGGCGAGCCGTGCACGAGCAGCATGCGCCCCTCGCGGTGCTCACGCGGCATGCCGTCGAGGTAGTTCCAGAACTTCATGTTCTCCTCGCGCGGCCGGTCGCGGCGACTGAGTTGGTCGCGGGTCCAGTCGATCGCGGCGCGCGCGCGCGGGTTGAAGTCCGAGGCGTAGAACATCGCCCCGTGCTCGTGGTTGCCCAGCAGCGAGAACTCGGCCCGGTCCATGATCGTGGCCAGGGTCTCGCGCGGCTCGGGGCCGTAGCCGATCACGTCGCCCAGGCAGATGATCCGGGAGCACCCCAGGCGCTCGATCTCCGCGAGGCAGACGGACAGCGCTGCCATGTTGCTGTGGATGTCGGATACGAACGCGATCATCGGGGGCGAGAACGGTAAGCATCCGGGCGCTGGCGCGCAAAGCCCCACGCGGTAAGTTCGCCCCTCCACTTTGGAACCCGCCTCCGCAGCACCGCCGCTCTGGGTCGTGACCGGCCCCACGGCCTCGGGAAAGACCGCGCTGGCCCTGCAGTTCGCGGCCGAGCAGGGCCTCGAGATCCTGTCGATGGACTCGATGGCGGTCTACCGGCACATGGACATCGGCACGGCGAAACCGACGGCCGCCGAGCGCGCCGCGGTGCCCCACCACCTGCTCGATCTGGTGGAGCCGAGCGAGTCGTTCGACACGGCGCGCTGGTGCGAGGCCGCTGCGGCCGCGCTGCAGGACGTGCAGCGGCGGGGCCGCCGGGCCCTGTTCGTCGGTGGCACCCCGCTCTACCTGATGGCGTTCTTCAAGGGGCTGATGCAGACCCCGCCCGCCGACGCCGAGTTGCGCGCAGCACTCGAAGACCGCGAACGCGCCGAGCCCGGCTGCCTGCACGCCGAGTTGCAGCACCTGGATCCGGACGCCGCCGCCCGCATCCACCGCCACGACCTGCGCCGGCTGGTGCGCGCCCACGAGGTCCTGCAGTTGACCGGCAAGCCGATCAGCAGCCAGCAACAGCACTTCGACCGCGAGGAGTGGCAGCGGCCGTGCCGCATCGTCGCCGTGCAACGGCAACGCGACGACCTGCACGAGCGCGTCAAGGCCCGCACCGAGTGGATGCTCGACGCCGGCCTGCTCGCCGAGACCGAACGCATCGAGCAGCAGGGCGGCTTCTCGGTGACCGCGGGCGCGGCGATCGGCTACGCCGAGTGCCGCGACTTCCTGCGCGGCCGCTACAAGGACCGCGAGGAGCTGCGCAACCGCATCCGCCGCAACACGCACCGGCTGATCCGCCGCCAGACCACCTGGCTGCGGCGCCTGCAGCAGGCGCGCTGGCTGGAGCCCGATGCTGGCACCGCCGCGTTGCATGCGGCGCTGCAGGCCGACGCGTGATCCCCGGCGCGATCCCCGCCGCAATCCCCGCCGCAATCCCCGACATCCGGCCGTTGCGCTGGCCCGCCCAAGCGCCAAGATCCCGCCCGTGACCGCCCCCACCGATGCCGCTGCCCTGCTCCGCCTGGCCGCGCCGTTCGCGCCCGACCTGCCGCAGGCCGGCGCCGAGCGGCTGCTGCGCTATCTCGACGCGATGCTGCAGCTCAACGAGCAGATCAACCTGACCGCCGTGCGCGACCGCGAGCAGGCCGTGGTCCTGCACGCGCTCGACGGGCTGGCGTTCGCGCGCACGGGCCTTTCGCCGCAGCACGCGCTCGACATCGGCACCGGCAACGGCTTTCCCGGCGTCGCCGTCGCCGCGCTGCATTCGCGCGCTTCGGTGACCCTCATGGACCGCACCGGCAAAAAGGTGCGCTCGATCGGCTCGTGCCTGGTCACGGCAGGCATCGGCAACGCCGACGCCGTGCAGCTCGATGCCGCGCAGGCACCGGCCCTGCAGCGCGAGCTGCGCCACGCCTTCGACCTCGTCACCGCGCGCGCCGTCGGCAAGCCCGAACTCGTCGCCGAACTCGCCGCGCCGCTCACGCGCCCCGGCGGCCACCTCTGTCTGTGGCTCGACGCCGATGCCGACGCGCCCGAACGCCTGGGCCCGTTCCGCCGCACGCAGTTGTTGCGATACGACCTGCCCGAGCCCGCGGCGCGCCAACGCGTCATCGCGGTGTGGCAGCGCGGCAAGGGCTAGGCGCGAGCACACGCATCTTCTGCGCGCGGTCGGCCATGCAGCCCAGGGGTCTCAAGCCGCAAGAACTGCGGCCGCGCCAACTCGCCCGGGCCGGGGTGCGAAGCACCCCACCGCAGCTGCGTCATCCGTTGGCCGAATCGCCGTTGTTGCCGGCGCAGCTGCCAAGCAACACTGCTGCCAATGACACGACCAGCCTGGTCGGTCTGCGCCGAGATCCTCGGCCGCGCCAACTCGCCCGGGCCGGGGTGCGAAGCACCCCCTGCAGCTGCGTCCTCCGTTGGCCGAATCGCCGTTGTTGTCAGCGCAGCTGCCGAACAACACTGACCAGCCTGGTCGGCCTGCGCCGACCAGTCTGGTCACCGCGGCGAGACGAAGCCCGTCGTGGTGCCGATCAGGAAGTGACCGGCGTGATCGAGCTTGCCGGTGTCCGACGGGTAGTTCACGTACGGATCGTTCTCGTCGTAGTTCCAGAAGTGGCGGTCGAAGAACGACTGGATCTTGCCGAGGTCGCGGCCGAACGCATTGTTGATGCCGTCGGTGCGACGGCGCAGACCGCGGTAGTAGGCCTGGGTCTCGTAGTCGCTGCTCAGCGCCGCGACGTCCTTGATGCCGCGAGCCTTCTGCTCGGCGGTGAGATTGTTGCCCTGGCCTTCCCACGTCAGGGAGCAAGCACCGAGGGGCAGCAGGCAGAGGACGAATGCAAGCTTGCGCATGTTCATGCGGGGTCTTGGGTAAGCAGACTCGGACTGCAGATGGGGTCTGCGAATGGGAGAGAGCGCGGGGAGATCGCGCCGGGGAGGCGGAAACTAGCGACCGGAAAGTCGCCAAGCAACCCCTGATCGACGCAACTTCGCCGTTCCTGTGGGCAGATCCCGACAGTTACGCTCGCGCCGCAGATGGACCGCGCGGCTGTTGACCCCGCCCCCGGAGCGCCCCCGGGTCTGGCCGTGCTCGGCGGCACGTTCGACCCCCCACACTCCAGCCACGCCCGGCTGGCCGCCGCGGCGCTCGCCCAGCTGCCGATCGACCGTCTGCTGGTGATCCCCGCCGGCGACCACCCCCACAAACAGGACCGCGGCGTGACCCCCGCCGCCGACCGGCTGGCGATGTGCGAGCGGGCGTTCGCCGACCAGCCGCGGGTCCGGGTCGACGCGCGCGAGATCCGGCGCGGCGGCCTGTCGTTCACGGTCGACACCCTCGAGGAGCTGCGCCGCGAGCACCCCGATCGCGCGATCTACTTCCTGATCGGCAGCGACAACCTGCCGCTGCTGCCGACCTGGTACCGACACCACCGGCTGCTCGAACTGGCGACGATCGTCACCTACCCCCGCGCCGGCCATCCGGTCGCCGCGGCCGACCTCGACGGCCTCGACCTGTCGGACGACGAGAAGGAGCACCTGCTCGAGCACGTGCTCCAACTGCCCGCCGACGACGTCAACTCGACCGCGTTGCGCCGGCGGCTGCGCGCCGGCGACCGGTCGCTGGCCGAAATCCACCCCGACGTGCTGACCTACATCGACCACCACGGGCTCTACCGACCCTGATGCTGCACCCAGCCTACGCCGCCCTGATCGCGGGCGCCGGCTGCGGCCTGGCGCTGTGGGTCAACGGCCATCGGTGGGGCTTCCTGCCCGACGACCCGCCGAGCCTGCCGCGCAAGCAGCACGACCGGCCGATCCCGCTGGCGGGCGTCGTGCTGTTGCCGTGTGTGCTGTGGTGGTTCGCGTCGCTGGAACACGCCGCGACCTTGCTGGCCCTGGCCATCGCGACCGCGACGGGCTTCGCCGACGACCGCGGCAAGGAACACGGCGAGGGGCTCGACTGGCGCGTCAAGGGCGCGCTGCTCGCCGTCGCCGCGCTGATCGGCGCCAGCCAGTCCTGCGCCCCGCTGCAGGCGCCCGGCGACTGGCTGCTGCTGGCCGCGCTGGCCTTCGTGCTCTGCAACGCCACCAACTTCCTCGACAACATGGACGGCGTCGCGACGAGCCTGTCGGCGGTCACCCTGTTGTCCATCGGCGGCGGCGGGCCGTTCGCGGCGGTCGGTTTCGCGGCGCTCGGGCTGTTGCCGTGGAACTGGCCGCGGCCCCGGCTGTTCCTCGGCGACGCCGGCGCCTACCTGCTCGGCATGGCCGCGGGCCTGGCCGTCGGCGCGCGCGCGCTCGTGGCGCCGATCGAACTGCTCGCCGCCGGCGTGCAGCTCGCCGACTTCGTGCAGGTGATCAGCGCGCGGCTGTGGCTGCGGCTGCCGCCGTGGGTCGGTGATCGCCGGCACCTGTCGCACATCGCGCACCACCGCGGGGTGCCGCGCTGGCTGGTGGCGCCGCTGCTCGCCGCCCTCGCCGCGCTGCTGGCGAACCGCGGGTAAGCGGACGTCACTGCTGCTTCATCTGGCTCCAGGTCTCGCGGCGTTTGTCGTCGGGCGGCGCGTTCTCGAGCAGCCAGTCGAGCTGCGCGTCGCGACGCGGACGCCAGCGTTGTTTGCCGGCGTCGTCCTGGCTGTTGAGCACACAGACGTGGAACACGATCGCGGCCGCGACGCGCACCCCGATCAGGCCGGGAGCGCGGTTGAGCAGGGCCTCGATCTCGGTCACGGCGGCGGCGGTCTCACCCGCCTGCAACTGCGCCATCGCGACCATCACCGCCAGCTCGATCGGCACCACCGTGAACTCGCCGCGCAGCGCGTACAGCACGTCGGCGGGGCCGTCGGCCCGGAAGGCCGCCGCCGCGGCCGCCAGCCGCGCCTCGCGCGACTCCGCGTCGATCGCGGCCAGCTGCTCGCGACAGCGCTTCACCGCGTCCGCGTCGTCGAGGCGCACCGAGGCCTGCCAGGCGACGAACCAGTCGTTCGTATTGCCCGTGCGCTCGGCGATGGCCAGGGCCCGCGTCGCCGCGTCGCGCAGCCAACCCTCGGTCATCGCCTTGTCGGTGCCGCCCGCCTCGTGCCGCCGCAGCAGGATCGCGGTCAACAGACGCCGATCGGCCTCGCTGGCCTCGGGCTGGTTGCCGACCGAGGAGAACAGGTCGAAGGCGCGCTCGGGGCGGCCGCGCACCAGCTCGATCCGCGCCTGGGCGGCGAGCAGGTCGGCGGCCGAGGTGTGGTCCTCGAGCTTGTCGATGCGCGCCACGAGGCGCGACAACGCGCTCGTGTCGACGGGCTCCTTGGCGAGCTCGTCGTCGACCTCGCGCAGCAGCTCGGCGCGCGCCGCGGCGGCGGAGCTGCGGGCCGAGAACCAGCCGAACACGTAGTAGCCACCGACGAAGGCCAGCAGCAGCAACGGCAGGAACACGAGGGGCCCGCGACGGCGCGAGCGGGGCGTGATGGTCTTGTTGGTGGTCACGGCGATTCGACGGCGACAGTCCTCGGGTTCGTCCACCCGGGTCCTGCGGTCGCTGCGCAGGACCCGGGCCACCAGTTCTCGTGCGCGCAGCAGACTTGCGGTGCGCTGCGTGCCTCACCCTGTTCGTCACCCAGATGGCAGCGAGGGCGCCAACGATCGGCGGCAAGGGTCTACAAGGGCATCGTTCCGGTCGCAAGCACGAGCGACGGGCACGACCCGGACCAGGCGACGCAACGCCGGCGGGCGGCTATCCTCGGCTGGCCCGTCGTGCTGGCCATCGCCGGCACGGACCGATCCGGCGCGCGAGCCATGCCCGTGAGAGAACCAGCAACGGAGCCCGTGCCCGTGACCCGCAAGGAGCGCGGCGGCCGGGCCCGGATGGCCCGCTACGCCCTGGCCTGCGGACTCACCTTCGTGCTCTGGAGCGGCGTCGCCGCGCTGCAGGTCGCAGCATCGCCCTCGGCGCCCGACCGCCCGCTGCTCGGCCTGTCCGGCCTGCTCGCCTTCCTGCTCGTCTTCGCGACGGCGTTCGCGCTGGCCGGCGCGGCCGTGGGCGCGCTCGTCGAGGCACACCCGCCGCGGCGCCTTCGATGGCTGCTGCTGGGCTACGTACTGGCCCCACTGATCGCCGGCGCCCTGGCGGAAGTGATCCTGCTGCCCTGGACCCTGCTCGGGAACGGCCGAATCGGCTATTGCGCGGCGATGCCCGTGATCTTCGCCGCCGCGAATCCCGCGGGTTACCTGACCTTCGCCGGGTTCGCCGCGCTCGCCTCGTGGTCCCTCGACGCGTTGGCGGACGGCAGGCGGCGCTAGAGCACCTTCACGGCGATCATGGTGACGTCGTCTTCGAGGGCGACGGACTCGCCGACGTGTTCGGCGATCGCCGCGTCGACGTGCGCGAGCACGGCTTCGGCGCTGCTGGCGCGGTGCTTCTGCAACACCGCGCAGAGCCGTTCGAGCCCGAAGGTCTCGCGCGACGGCGACATGGTCTCGTCGACGCCGTCGGTGTGCAGGAACAGCAGGTCGCCGGCCGTCAGCTGCACGACGGGACTGACCTCGTAGGTCTGGTCGCCGACGACGCCGAGCACCATGCCGGTCTTGTCGAGCACGC
This sequence comes from Planctomycetota bacterium, assembly GCA_020638655.1. Lineage (GTDB taxonomy): Bacteria > Planctomycetota > UBA1135 > UBA1135 > UBA2386 > JACKIC01. The sequence goes on along the minus strand of JACKIC010000007.1, from coordinate 384,568 downwards.
GACAGCCGCCTTCGCCGCACAGCACGAGCCCCGGGTGTCCGGCGTTGACGTACTGCAGGGTGCGCTTGTGCGGGTCGAGGATCACCAGCAGCAGCGACATGAAGTTGCCGGTCTCGACACCGTCGACGAGGCGGCGGTTGAGCCGCGTGACGATCTCGCTGGGGTCGTCGATGGTCTCGAGGTAGCTGCGCAATGCCGCCTGCACGGCGTGGGTCAGCAGCGCCGCGCCGACGCCGTGGCCGGTGACGTCGCCGATGACGATGGCGAGGCGGCCGTCCGGCAACGACACCAGGTCGTAGGTGTCACCCGACGCCTGCTCGGCCGCTTCGTAACGCACGCTGATGTCGAGACCGTCGCAGTCCTCGGGCAGCTTGGGCAGCAGGTGCTGCTGGATGCGGCGAGCGATCTCGACGTCCTTCTGCAGACGCACCTTCTCGAGCGAGTCGGCGTGCAGGCGAGCGTTCTCGACGGCGATGGCGAGCTGCGCCGAGATCGCGCCGAACAGCGCCAGGTCGCGGGCCGAGAACTCGCGGCGCACGGCGCGCGAGTCGACGTAGATGACGCCGATCACGCGGTCCCGGGCGAGCATCGGAGCGCACATCACGGCGCGCAGCTTGAGGTCGTAGACCGACTGGCCGAGTTCGAGCGCCTGCTGGTCGGACTGCACCACCGAACGCACGGCGACCTCTTCCTCCAGGCACTTGCGAACCAGGCTGCGGCTCCACTGCAGATCCCCCTGCAGCGCCTCCCCCTCGCGGTCCTGGGCGACCCGGACCTTGAGTTCGTCGGGAGTGTCGCCGAGCAGCAGGATCGCGCGCTCGGCCCGCGTCACCAGCAGCGACCGCGAGACGATGTCGCGCAGCACCGCGTCGAGGTCGATGTTGAGGGTCACCGCCGCGATCGTGTCGAGCAGGATCTCGAGCGACCGGGAATCCTCGTCGGGGTCCCCGGTCAACAGGGTCGACCCCTCGCGCGCGTCGACCGGACCGCGCTCGTTCTTGCCCGTTTCGGCCCGCTTCCAGAACCATAACCGTTTCATCGGCGAGGCCAATCTAGCCGGCGAAGCCAGCTCGCGCACCTAGGGAAAAGGCGGCCGCCGTTGCGGATGGGCCGGCCCAACGCCAGAATCTGCGCCCCAAGACTCCCGTCGCAGACCCGAGCCGCAAGCCAACCATGAAGATCGACAAGTCGCAGCACGATGACTACGCCGTCCTCACCCTCAAGGGCGAGTTCGACACCTTCTACTGTCCAGCCCTGATGGAAGAAGTGGAAGGCCTCGTCGAGCGTGGCATCAACCACCTGATCCTCGACATGCGGCTGGTGAAGTTCATCAACTCCACCGCCCTGGGCGCCGTGATCAAGGCCTTCAAGCGCTGCCGCGCCGAGGGTGGGGAGCTGGTCGTCGCGCAGCCGTCGCCGTTCGTGCGCGACGTGATCAGCAAGGTCGGCATCGACAAGCTGATCACGCTCTACGACAGCGAGCAGGACGCCACCAAGGCGATCATCAAGCACCTCAACCAGCGCGAGCTGACCGGCGAGGCCCCGGTCGACCGCGAGCGCGTGCTGATCACGTTCGAGGACGAGATCCGCAACAAGATGATCGGCGGCAAGAAGACGCTGCTCGGCACGATGCTCAACGTCGACGGTGCGCGCGTGCACTTCGTCTGGAGCGGCAAGAAGGCCGGCATCAGCGCCGACCAGGCCAAGCAGCTGTTCTTCGCCGGCGGCGACGTGCACCTGAAGTTCCAGGTCAAGATGATCAAGCGCAGCTTCTTCGAGCTGGGCGCCGTGGTCGACACGACCGAGCCCTCGGGCGACGACGCGATCCGCGTCACCGCCAAGTTCACCAAGATCAGCGAGGCCGACCGCGGCGCGCTGCAGCAGTTCGCCGCCGACATGGCGTTCCTCAAGAACCAGCTGCCGGGCTGATCCGATACGGCTGGCCCACAGTCGGCCGCCAATCCGGCGCGGCGCCCATTCCCGGGCGCAGGCCGAGCATCTTCCTGTAGCCCGGCTGCCCGTAGCCCGGTTCCCGAATGGGGCCCGATGGCCGCCCCCCCACCCGCCACGAGGCCTTCGCGCACCTTGGATCGCGCCTGGTCTCGGGAGAACTCTCTTCGGGGGGCGAGCGCCGGCGGCGAGACCGTCGCACGCTCACGGTCATGGATCCCAGGAGCCGCGGTTTCCTTCGCTCCATTCTGGCGGCGCCAGCAGGAATCCTGCCGCGGCCAAGGGCCCAAGCGCTACGCCGCAGCGTCAGCGGCGCGCCGGACCATCGCGCCGTACATGCACCTGCCCGGGGCCATGCGACCCTGGGCAGCAGCTTCTCCGCGCGATGCGCGGAGCACGGAACGTGGACCAGGGGGCGCCGGCGCGCCGCCCGGCGCTCCGACTAGCCGACCCGGAACTTGCCGGAGCGACGGATCTTGCGCTTGATGACCTTGCGGCCACCGGCGGTCTTGCTGCGGGTACGGAAGCCGACCTTCTTGAGGCGCTTCATCTTCGAACGACGGACCTTGAGCTTCATGCGATGGACTCCGGGGCCGGGCGGCGGGCTCGTTCGAGCGCCGCACCCGGAATGGGGGCGAGGACCGTAGCGCCGCATCGCGTCGCCGTCAAACGCCAACCCGGCCTCGCGCACAACTCCCGGCGACCCGCGGGCGGTCAGGTTTGACGGGCCGCCGCAGGCGCGGCACTGTGCGGTTGATGCGCATCCTGCTGCTCTGCCACGGCTACCCCCCCGACAGCATCGGCGGCGTCGAGCAGCACGTGTTCGGCCTCGCCACCGAACTGGCCCGGGCCGGGCACCAGGTGCACGTCTACGCGCGGGGCAACCTGCCGGAGCTGGCCCAGGGCGAACACCGGCTCGGCGCGCCGGGCAACCCCCGCGTCACCCGGGTCGCCTACCGCTGGCAGGGGGTCGATTCGCTCGAGGCGATGTACACGTGCGCGCCGATGGCGACCGCGCTGGCGTCGTTCCTGGACGAACGCGCAGCCGCCGGCGAGACCTTCGACGTCGCCCACGTGCACCACCTGACCGGCATGTCGACCGATTCGCTGGCGGTGCTGCGCGACGCCGGCGTGCCGACCGTGCTGACCCTGCACGACTACTGGCTGTTCTGCCCGCGCGGCCAGATGTTCCACCACCGCGGAGAACGCTGCGAGACCGCCGCGCCCGAGCGCTGCGCCTCGTGCCTGCAGGCGACGTTCCCGTTCTGGTTGCGCGACGACGACCGCGAGGCGGTGGTCACCGCGTTGCAGGCGCGCGCGCTGCAGGCGTTGTCGCTGCCGCAGGCGCTGGTCGTGCCGAGCCGGCGCGCGATCCCGCCGTTCGCGGCCCTGGGCGTGCCCGAAGCGCGGTTCACGGTCGTCGAGAACGGCGTCGACACCGAGGCGCTGCAGCACCTGCCGCCCCCCGCCGCCGGCCCCGGGCCGCTGCGCGTCGGCTACCTCGGTACGCTGATGCCGAGCAAGGGCCTGCACGTGCTGTTGGCGGCGCGGCGCCAGCTGCCGCCGGGCGCGATCACGATCGAGGCCTTCGGCAACGCGGTGCCCTACCACGGCGACGACGGCTACCTGACCCGCTGCTTCGCCGCACTGCGGCCCGGCGACGAGGTCCGCTACCACGGCCCCTACGGACTGGCCGAGTTGCCGCGCATCCTGGCCGGCATCGACGTGCTGGCGGCCCCGGCGCTTTGGCACGAGGCCTTCGGTCTCACGGTGCGCGAGGCGCTCGCCGCCGGTCGGCCGGTGCTGGTCAGCCGCGTCGGCGGCCTGCAGGACGCGGTCGAAGACGGGGTGGCCGGGCTGGTCCTGCCGCCGGGCGACGTGGACGCCTGGGCCGGCGCCCTGGCCAGGCTGGCCGCGGACCGGGGCGAGGTCCGGCGCCTCGCCGGCGCGGCGCGCGGGTGCGCGCGCGGCTTCGCGGCGATGACCGCCGACCTGGTGGCCGTCTACCACAAGGTTTGTGCCACAGTTCCGCGCCGCGCTTGACCGGATAGGGCCCCCTCCCCTAACCTTCCCGCCCCAATTCGGCCGCCCGCGCCGGGTGCAGCATGTCGCTGCAGACCGTCGCGGTGCGTACACGCAGGACCATCGATGACGGACACGGTCACGAACGAACCCCTTCCTTCGCTCGACCCCTCGGCGCTGCTCGCCGGGGAAATCAATCAGGCCAAGCTCGACGCCTTCCGCAAGGCGGTGTTCCAGACGGTCGACTCCGTCGAGGAGTTGCGCGACTGGCTCAGCACGCCGATGGCCAAGGGCGTCGCCCGCGGCGTCGCGCTGTGGGCGCTCGGCCGCCACGCCGAGTCGGTGGCGCTGCTCGAACCTGAACGCAGCAACCCGGCCGTGGCCCTGTGCCTCGCCGACAACCACGCCGCGCTCGGCCACATCGACCAGGTCGACTCGATCCTCGCCAAGCGCAGCACCGACGCCGCGCAGGCGCTGTCGTGGCTGCGCGCGCTCGACTCGATCGGCGACGGCGAACGCCTGGCGGCCGACCTGGCCAAGCTCGGCACCCACCTCGGCGAAACCGACCGCAAGTACTTCGACGGCCGCGTGCGCGAACTGCGCCGCGACAGCGAAGGCGCGATCGCCTGCTACGACGACGTGCTGGCGCTCGACCCCAACCACCGCTACGCGCTGTTCCGCCTGGCCGTGAACGTCGACCTGCGCGGCGAGGACGAGGAGGCCCGCGAGCTCTACGAGCGCGCGCTGATGCTGCCGCCCGTCAACGCCGCCTGCGTCGTCAACCTGGGCATCCTCTACGAGGACATCGGCAACTACCGCCGCGCGATGCAGTGCTTCGACCTGGCGCTGCAGGCCAACCCGGAGAACGCGCGCGCGCGCCTGTTCCGCCGCGACGCCGCCGCCGCGCTGAACATGTACTACGACGAGGACCAGGAGCGCCGCGACGACAAGCGCAACAAGCTCCTGCGCACCCCGATCAACGACTTCGAGCTGTCGGTGCGCAGCCGCAACTGCCTCGCGAAGATGAACATCAAGTCGCTCGGCGACCTGGTGAAGAAGACCGAGGCCGAGCTGCTCAGCTACAAGAACTTCGGCGAGACCTCGCTCAACGAGATCAAGGACATCCTCAAGATCAAGGGGCTGCGCCTGGGCATGACCGCCGACGAGCTCATGAGCAAGGACCTCGGCGAGGCCAGCGAGCCCGTCGTGCACACCGAAGAGGCGCCGGACCCCGAGAGCCCGGACCCGATCCGTCGGCCGATCACCGAGCTGGACCTGTCGGTGCGCAGCCGCCGCATCGTCGACCTGCTCAAGATCCGCACGATCGGCGACCTGTCGAGCAAGACCGAAGCCGAGCTGCTGGCCTGCCCGAACTTCGGCCAGACCTCGCTCAACGAGATCAAGACCAAGCTCGACGAGCTGGGTCTGTCGCTGCGCGGCTGATCGGCTCGGGTCGCTGAACGCGGGCGCTGCGGCGCCCGCCAGCACGGCGCTGCATGTACGACCACCTGATCGGCCCGATCGTCGAGAAGCACGCCTCGCGCGCCGTGGTGCGCTGCGGCGGGGTCGGCTACGAGTGCCGCATCTCCCTGCACACCGCCGGTGAGCTGCAGGTCGGCGCGGAGCACCAGCTGTTCACCCTGCTGCACGTCGTCGACAGCGTGCCGTCGCTGCTGGCGTTCTCGACGCGCGCCGAACGCGAGATCGCGCGCAAGGTGCTGTCGGTGTCCGGCGTCGGCCCGACGATCGCGCTGGCCCTGCTCAGCGTCTACTCGCCGCACGACCTCGCCGCGGCGATCGCCGCCGGCGACAGCCCCGCGCTCAAGCGCGTCAAGGGCGTCGGCCAGAAGACCTCCGAACGCATCTGTCTGGAGCTGCGCGACGCGATGCACAAGCTGCAGCTCGAGGTCGAGGCCGGCGCCTCGCCGAGCCGGCCGCTGCCGTCGCGCACCGCCGACGACGCGATCGCGGCGCTGATCACGCTCGGCTACAGCGAGAAGGACGCGCGCGAGCGGGTCGAGAAGGCGCGCCGCAGCGTGCCCGGCGACGACACCGAGGCGCTGGTCAAGTTCGTGCTGCAGATGTGAGCGGCGCCGCGCTCAGCGGCTGATCGCGACCAGCAGCAGCTGCACGTCGGCCTGGCGCACCCCCGCGATGCGCGATGCCTCGCCGAGCGTCAGCGGCCGCCGCTGCTGCAGGCGCGCGCGCGCCTCGTTGCTGAGCCCCGGCAGGGCGACGTAGTCGAACGCATCGGGGATGCGTTTGCCCTCGAGCCGCTGCAGCCGCTCGACCTCCATCGCCTGGCGATCGATGTAGCCCGCGTACTTGACCTCGGCCTCGACCTCGTTGAGCTCGGCGCTCGACAGGGTCATGCCCGCGAACGTCTCGTCCCACGCCAGCAGGTCGGCGGTGGTCACCTCGGGCCGGCGCAGCCATTCGGTCAGCGTGCGCCCCTGACGGCGCGCCTGCTCGAGCCAGCGCAGGGCGCCACGGATGCGGTGCTCCTTGTCGCGCACCGCGGCGGCCGCGGCGGGATCGACGAGGCCGAGCCGTTCGCCGAGCGGCGTCAGCCGGCGATCGGCGTTGTCGCTGCGCAGCAGCAGGCGGAACTCGGCGCGGCTCGTGAACATCCGGTACGGCTCGCTCGGGTTGACGCGGCAGAGGTCGTCGACCATCACGCCGAGGTAGGCAGTCGCGCGATCGAAGACCACGGGCTCCTGGCCGCGCGCGAACCGCGCCGCGTTGAGACCGGCGACGAGGCCCTGCCCCGCGGCCTCTTCGTAGCCGCTGGTGCCATTGATCTGCCCGGCCGCGAACAGGCCGCGCAGCGCCGCGGTGTGCAGGTCGCCGCGGATCTGGTCGGTGAGGATGTAGTCGTATTCGACCGCGTAGCCCGGCCGCAGCACCTCGACGCGTTCGAGCCCCGGGATCGTGCGCAGGAACTGCAGCTGCACGTCCTCGGGCAGGCTCGTCGACAGGCCGTTGGGATAGACCTCGTCGCTGTCGCGCCCCTCGGGCTCGAGGAACACGACGTGCGACGGCTGCTCGGCGAAGCGCACGACCTTGTCCTCGACGCTCGGGCAGTAGCGCGGGCCGACGCCGACGATGCGGCCCGCGAACATCGGCGACAGGTGCGCGTGCTCGCGGATCACCGCGTGCGTCGCCGCGGTGGTGCGGGTCAGCCAGCACGGCAGCTGCTCGACCTGCAGCCGCGCGGTGCGGAACGAGAACGGCTGCGGCGCCGCGTCGCCGGGCTGTTCCTCGAGGCCGCCGAAGTCGATCGAGTCGCGGCGCAGGCGCGGTGGCGTGCCGGTCTTGTGCCGCCCGAGCCGCAGCCCGAGCTCGCGCAGCGAGGTGCTGATCGCCGCCGCGGGACGTTCGCCGTAGCGACCGCCCGGCTCGTCCCACGCACCCGCGAACAGGCGCCCGCCGAGGAACGTGCCCGTGGTCAGCACCACGGCCTTGGCCAGCAGGCGCTGGCCATCAGCCAGCTCGACGCCGTCGATCGCCTCGCCGCCGGCGCGCGGCAGCAGCCGCACGGCCTCGCCGGCGATCACCTGCAGGTTGGCGTAGCCGAGCACGCGCTGCACCATCACCCGGTTGTAGTCGCGCCGGTCGCACTGCGCGCGCGGCGAGCGCACCGCGGGCCCCTTGCTGGTGTTCAGCATGCGGAACTGGATGCCGGTGTTGTCGGTGCACAGCCCCATCTCGCCGCCGAGCGCGTCGACCTCCCGCACCAGCTGGCCCTTGGCCAGGCCGCCGATCGCGGGGTTGCACGACATGCGGCCGATCGCCGCCGGGTCGAGCACGACCATGCCGGTGCGGCAGCCGAGTCGCGCCGCGGCCGTCGCCGCCTCCACGCCGGCGTGGCCACCACCGATCACCAGCACGTCGAAGTCCGCGGTCACCGCGCCACCGCTACGCGGCGGACGGGCGCCGCGCAAGGGCGCAGTGGCCCGGACGGGCCGGCGGCGGGGTCCGCCTGCTCAGCCGTGGTCGGGCGTCGAACGGGCGTAGATCGCGCGCAGCAGCTGGTAGTGGCGCAGGACGTAGTTCCACATGCCCCTGCTATCGGCAAGATCGCGGCGGCACTTGTGCGCCACCGTTTGCTAGGATCTGCGGCCATGTCCGTGAGGTGGTCGCTGCTGGTGCTGTCGTGTTCGCTGTCGCTGGGCCAGTTCTCGGCGGCGCAGGTGTCCCTGGCCGAACTGGCCAAGGTCGCGCGCGCGCGCGCCGAGCGGGTCCGCCCCGAGCAGGAGAAGGCGCTGCTGCCGTTCTGGGCCGACCTGGCCCTGGACTACCGCAACAACCCGGACTTCCTCGACAAGAAGATCAAGGAGGTCGCGGCGCTCGGCGACTCGATCGTGCCGCTCCTGCTCGAGAAGCTGCAGCCCGTGCAGGGCGGCGACGCCTCGCGCAACCTCGCCGCCAACTGCCGCCGGGTGCTCGAGCACCTCGACCCCGCGTCGTTCCTCGACGCGCTGACGGAGATGGCCAACGGCAAGGCCGGCACCGCCCGCGAGCACGCGATCCGGCTGCTCGGCCACGCCGACACGCCGCGCGCCGCGCAGGTGCTCGGCGACCTGTTCGAGCGCACCACCGGCGACGAACGGCTGCTGGTGCTGCGCGGGCTGCGCCAACGCGAGGCCGCGCAGGTCGCGGGCAAGGTCGTCGGCATGCTCGGCTCGAGCGACCGCGGCGTGCGCGAGGAGGTGCTGCGCTATCTGGTCGCCGCGCGACCGCCGCAGGTCGCGACCACCGTGGCGCAGGCGCTCGCCACCGAGACCGACGAGCGGCTGCTGGCGCTCTACATCGACTACTTCGCCGCCGCGGTGCGCGGCAACGACGCCGTCGCGCGGGCGTTGTTGCCGCTGCTCGACCGCGAGAAGCTCGACTACCAGGACACCCGCCGACTGGTGCGCAGCCTCGCCACGATCGCGCCGCACGACCACGAACCGACGGTGCGGCGCCTGCAGGAGCTGATCGTCGACGGCGAGCCGAGCTCGATCAGCGTCGAGGCGGCGGTGACCATGCGCTCGCTCGGCGAGAAGCAGGGCGTCACCAAGGTCACGCGCCAGCTGACCGACCTGCTGCGCAAGCCCAACCGGCGCCGCGACGCGACCCTGTTCGAGCTGCGCGCGAGCCTGCAGTTCGAGATCGGCGAGTTCGCCGATGCGGCCGACGACTACGAGAAGATCCTCGAGTTCACCAACGGCCCGTCGATGTCGCGCCGCGCCTACGTCGGCCTGATCAAGTGCGAGGCCCATCGCCGCAAGACCTCGAACGCGATCAAGCACATGAAGAACTCGGGCATGCTGGTCGCCGACATCGTCGCGATCGGCCAGGACGACGAGGCGGTGCGGGTGCTGCTCGACCAGGAGAAGGTGCGCTCGTTCCTGCAGCAGCAGGCCAAGGAACAGGCCCCCAAGTAGCCGCCCCCCGCCGGCGCCCCGCCCCCCCAGGGCCGCATTCGGCCGCGAACCCGTTGTCGCCTTGACCGGGCCCCACGCCCCCGCCAAGATGCTCGCCCCCAATTCGCGCCGGGTCCCGCTGCCTGGGAGCCGTCGCCCCCCATTCGCCAAGCTCCGACACACCATGGAAGTCCAGGTCGCCGAGACCGGCCCCTGCAGCCGCGCTCTCACCATCACCGTGCCCCCTGCGCTCGTCGACGAACAGATCGAGCAGATGTATGGAGCGGCGCAGAAGCAGATCCAGATCAAGGGCTTCCGCGCCGGCAAGGTGCCGCGGCACGTGATCCAGAAGCGCTTCGGCGACGGCATCCTCGCCGAGGCCAAGGAGCAGCTGCTCAACCGCTTCTTCGGCGAAGCCGTGCGCAGCAAGGACCTGAACCCCGTCGGTCGCATCACGATCGACGAGTTCGAGAACATCACCGTCGCGCCGGGCACGCAGCTGCAGTTCACGGCCCGCATCGACGTGCGACCCGAGTTCGAGCTCGGCACGGTCACCGGCCTGCAGATCGACGCGGTCGAGACCGAGGCCACCGAGGCCGACATCGACAACGCGCTCAAGGAGATCGCGCACCAGAAGCGGTCGATCCAGCCGACCACCGAGCCGGCCGAGGACGGCGACTTCCTGCGCTGCGACATGACCTTCCGCACCGAAGGCGGCGAGGTCGTGCACGAGCGCAAGGGCGTGCAGCTGAACACGCGCATCGCCCTGCACGGCGCCGAACCCGAGGCCTACAAGACCGCGACGCTTGGCGCCAAGGCCGGCGACAGCCGCGAGGTGCCGCTGACGTTCCCGGAGACCTTCGAGAAGACCGCGGTGCGCGGCCAGAAGGGCACCGCGACGCTGCAGGTGCACGAGGTGCTGCGCGTGATGCCGGCGCCGATCGACGAGGCCCTCGCCAAGGGCCTGGAGTTCGACGACGTCGCCGCGCTGCGCGCCGACCTCGGCGCCCGCATCGGCCAGGAGAAGCAGCGCCTGGGCAAGCAGCGCCAGGAGGAGCAGTGCCTGGGCAAGCTGCTCGAGGCGCACCAGATCCAGCTGCCGCCCTCGCTCGTCGAGGAGCAGAAGCATGCCAGCCTGGCATCCTTCGCCGAGCGCATGAAGCAGAACGGCATGTCCGAGGAGGAGATCGGCAAGAAGATCGAGGAGTCGGACGCCGAGGCCCAGCAGGACGCCGAGCGCCGCGTGCGCCTGTTCTTCCTGATCGAGTCGGTCGCCAAGCAGCAGAAGCTGTTCGTGACCGAGGGCGACGTCGACGCCGAACTGCGGGCCATCGCCGCCGCCAACAGCGGCGAGGGCCGGGTGATCAGCGCCGCCCAGGTGCGCGACCACCTCGAGCAGAACAAGCAGCTCGGCGAGCTGCGGTTGGGCCTGCTCGAGCGCAAGGTCCGTGATTTCCTCAGAGAGAAAGCCACGATCGTCGATAAGAAGGGCAGTTGATCGAAGTCGCGACTCCGCCCATGAGCAGCGGTGCCCGCCCGGCCACCCGGCCGCACGGCACCGCCGGTCCGGGGGGTGCCGCCGACGACGAGCGGCCACCTTCCAACGGCGCGACAGCAGCGCCCGCGACACCCAAGCACTGACCGAGCGACCCACGTTCCCAGCGAACCTGCGCCCATGAGCATCGCCAACGACTACATCATCCCCTTCGTCATCGAGAAGACCGGCCGCGGCGAACGGCAGTACGACATCTACAGCCGCCTGCTCGAGGATCGCATCGTCTTCATCGGCTCGCCGATCGACGACGGCGTCGCCAACTCGGTGATCGCCCAGCTCCTGTTCCTGCAGAAGGAGAACAAGAGCCAGGACATCAACCTGTTCCTGAACACGCCGGGCGGCAGCGTCACGGCGGGCCTGGCGATCTACGACACGATCCAGTTCGTGCAGTGCCCCGTCGCGACCTACTGCATCGGCCAGGCCGCCTCGATGGGCGCCGTGCTGCTCGCGGCGGGCAACAAGGGCAAGCGCCACGCGTTGCCGCACTCGCGCATCATGATCCACCAGCCGTGGGGCGGCGTCGGCGGCACCGCAATGGACATCTCCATCCAGGCCGACGAGATCCTGCGCCTCAAGCAGACGCTGAGCCAGATCCTCGGCACGCACTGCGGCCGCGACGCCGACGAGGTCAGCAAGGACAGCGACCGCGACTTCTTCATGGGGCCGCAGGAAGCCAAGGACTACGGCCTGATCGACGAGATCGTGCAGACGAGCAAGTGAGGCGGAGCGCGGTGAACCACGCGGGTCGAAACCAACGACCCGGAAGAAATACCGGCCGCCGATCGTCCCCCCACCCGGCGACGTTACACTGCAGGCGGCCGGGGCCGTTCCCGACCGCGAGTTCCCTCAATCCCCACCGAGGCGCCGAACATGGCTGGTAAGGGCAAGACCGTCGAGCGCTGCACGTTCTGCGAGAAGTCGCGGCACCACGTGCAGTCGCTGATCTCCGGGCCGCCCGGCGTCTACATCTGCAACGAGTGCATCGACATCTGCAATACGATCCTCAAGGAAGAGGACCGCAAGCAGAAGGGCAGCGAGCCGACGTTCGTGAAGGACCTGGTCCTCAAGGACAAGGTGCCGACGCCGCAGCAGATGTACGACCGGCTCAGCGACTACGTGATCGGTCAGGAGCGCGCCAAGAAGGTGCTGTCGGTCGCCGTCTACGGGCACTACCGCCGCCTGCACGCGCGGTTCCACAACCCCGACCTCGAGCTCGAGAAGAGCAACATCCTGCTGGTCGGCCCGACCGGCTCGGGCAAGACGCTGCTGGCGCGCACCCTGGCGCGCATCCTCGACGTGCCGTTCGCGATCGCCGACGCCACCACGCTGACCGAGGCCGGCTACGTCGGCGAGGACGTCGAGAACATCCTGCTGCGCCTGCTGCAGAACGCCAACTTCGACGTCGAGAAGGCCCAGCAGGGCATCGTCTACATCGACGAGATCGACAAGATCGGCCGCACCACCTCGAACGTCTCGATCACGCGCGACGTCAGCGGTGAGGGCGTGCAGCAGGCCCTGCTCAAGATCCTCGAGGGCACGGTCGCCAACGTGCCGCCGCAGGGCGGCCGCAAGCACCCTGAGCAGAGCTACATCCAGGTCAACACCGAGCACATCCTGTTCTTGTGCGGCGGCACCTTCAGCGGCATCGAGCAGTTCATCGCCCGGCGCCTCGGTCAGAAGGTGATCGGCTTCGGCAAGGACCAGACCGACGCCAAGGTGCCCGACTTCGACCTCGAGACCGCCGAGCGCGAACGCGACCGCCTGATCCCGTTCCTGGACCAGAAGGACCTGATCGACTTCGGCATGATCCCCGAGTTCGTCGGCCGCCTGCCCGTGATGGTGCCGATGCGGTCGCTGACCCACGAGGAGATCCTCGGCGTGCTGACCAAGCCGCGCAACGCGCTGGTCAAGCAGTACAAGGCGATGTTCGAGATGGACGGCTGCCAGCTCGAGTTCACCGACGACGCGCTCGGCGCGTTCGCCGAACAGGCGATGATCCGCGAGACCGGCGTGCGCGCGCTGCGCTCGATGTTCGAGCAGGTCCTGCTCGACCTGCGCTTCGACATCGGCAACCGCAAGGGTGAGCGCATCGTGGTGACCCGCGACTTCGTCAACAAGCGGCTGCTGAGCCAGCGCGGCGACGAAGCCGACGAGCAGAAGCGCGAGACGGCCTGAGGACACCAGCCCGAGGACGCCAAGGGCGCCGTCTGCGGACGGCTGCCAGCCGCACCCGATGACCGCCCTGACCGAACTGTCGGACGCCGAACTGCAGGACCTGGTCGTCCAGGCCGGCGGCAAGGCCTTCCAGGCGCGCCAGGTCGCCCACTGGTTGTGGAAGCACGGCGTCACCGACTACGCGCAGATGCGCAACGTTCCGGCCCGGCTGCGCGACGCGCTGGCCGCGGCCCATGCGGTGCAGGCGTCCCGCGTGCGCCACGCCGACCTCGCCGAGGACGGCACCGAGAAGCTGCTGGTCGAGTTCGGCGACGGCGAGACCGTCGAGTGCGTGATCATCCCCGACGGCGAACGGACCACGCTGTGCATCTCGACGCAGGTCGGCTGCCCCGTCGGCTGCGTGTTCTGCGCCTCGGGCATGTTCGGGGTGCGCCGCAACCTGACCGCGGCGGAGATCGCCGAGCAGGTGCTGCACGCGCGCGCGCGGCTCGGTGAGGGCCGGCGCCTCACCAACCTGGTGGTGATGGGCATGGGCGAGCCGATGCTCAATCTCGACGGTCTGCTGCCGGCGCTGCGCCGCATCCACGACCCGGACGGCATCGGCATGGGCGCGCGCCGCATCACCGTCAGCACCTCGGGCTATCCCCGGCAGATGGAGCGCTTCGCGGCCGCGGACCCTTCCTACAACCTGGCCGTGTCCCTGCACGCCGCCGACGACCGGTTGCGCAAGCAGCTCGTGCCCACCGCGACCAGCCCGGTCGCCGAGATCGTCGCCGCCGCGCACCGCTACTTCGGCCAGAAGGGTCGCGAGGTCACCTACGAGGTCGTGCTGCTCGACGGCAAGAACGACCGCCCGCGCGATGCCGACGCGATGATCGCGCTGCTCGGCCAGCTGCCCTGCACGGTGAACCTGATCCCCTGGAACCCGGTCGAGGAGATCGTCGCCCGCGAGGGCCTGCGCCGCCCGCAGACGCTGCGGGTCGACGCCTTCGCCGCGGCGCTGCGCGCCGGCGGCCTCAAGGTGACCGTGCGCCGCCAGCGCGGCGCCGATCGTTCGGCCGCGTGCGGCCAACTGCGGCTGCGGCAGTCGCCGCCGCCGGCCGGCGCACCGGCCGGCTGACGCCGCTCAGCGGATCGTCTCGCCGTCCTTGCGCTCGCGCTTCTGCAGGCGGCCCGCGGACTTGCCCGCCTCGTCGGCCTTCTCGAGCTTGACCGCGGCCGGCTTCTCGGCCTTGAGCGTGGTGCGCGCGCCCTTGCGCAGGCACACGACCTCGACGGTCTTGCCTGGTGCGACCGCGGCCAGCGCCTTGCGCACATCCGCGGGCTCACCGATCGCGTTGCCGGCGACCTCGAGCACGATGTCGCCGCGCTGCAGCCCCATGGTGCTGGCCAGCGAATCGGGCGTGACCGCCTCGACCATCAGGCCCTGATCGTCCGCGAGCCCGAGGTGCTCACGCAGGTCCGCGCCGATCTCGGGGCGCACCTGCACGCCGAGCACCTCACCCGAGGCGACCGCGACGTGCACCGGGGTCTGCGGGGTGACGTCGACGAACGGCACGTCGACCTGCGGCTGGCCCACGCGCGGCATCAGCCGCGGCATCGCGCCGCCGGGCTGCCCACCGCGGCCGACCCAGAAGCGGAACGGCAGGCCGTTGCCGCCGAGACCCTGGTTCTGCAGCACACCGGGGTACTGCTTGTTGAACTCCTCGAGGCTGGGCGCGTCGTAGACCTTCTTCTCGGACTTGCCGTCGTCGCCCTGCTGCTCGATCTCGACGTGCACTGCGCCATCGGCGCCGATCTGCATCGACATGCCGTGCTGCACGCTGGCGCCACCGCCGTTCTGGCGCAGCTGCTCCATCTGCTCGGTGATGTCCTTGAAGAAGTCGTCGCCGAAGAAGCTGCGCCGCGGCACCGCGATGCCGAAGTCGCGCTCGAGCTCACCGAACATCTTGTCGAAGCGGCGCTGCATGTCGTCGAACTGGTCCGGCGCCGCGCCGGGCTGCCTGCCGCCGGCCTGCGGCGCAGGCGGCTGCACCTTCGGCAGCTGGCCGGGTTGCGGATCCTGCCGGCGCGGGTCGCGCTGCAACCCCTGCGGCGCCGCGTCGCCGCGCTCGATCTGGCGCACCAGACGACGGGCACGCCACTGCACCTCGCTGTCGTCGGACTCGTCCGCCGCGGTCTTGAGCTCCGACAGGGCCTTGTCGCCGAGGTCGCGCAGGGCGTTCTCCGCCTCGACGCGCAACCGGAAGCTGTCGCTGCCGAGCTGCTCGATCCACTGCGCGACGGAACGTTCGACCTTCTCCTTCGCGCCGGCAGCCGACGGCGGTGCGACGTCGTGATTGCCTTCGGACTTGCCGGCCTGGGCCGGCAGGCAGGTCGCCAGCCCCATGCCGGCGACGAGGAACAGGGAACGCATGTCGATCATCTGAGGGATCTCCTGGTTGTGGCTGAGAACTCGGTGCGGGCCGCCCGTGAGGACAGGCCGCACAAGGGCCACCAACGTGTCCGGCGCGCAAAGACTCCGACGGCGGAACGGCCCACCGGGTCGGGGCCGCGGCCCTCAGCGGTGCTGCGCCGCCCCGTCCGCCGCCGCTCCGCCAGTCGTCGCTCCGCCAGTCTGCCGCGACGGCAAACGCGCCTCGTCACCGAGCAGACGCAGGTCGAGCCGACCGGCCATGCCCTGGCCGACCGCGCCGCCGTCCTGGTAGCCCAGCAGCTTGAGCTCCACGCGCCCCCCCGCGTAGGGCACGGCGCGCACCAGGTCGTCGCGCCCACCGTCCGGTCGCGGCGCGCTGGCATCGAGCACCAGCGGCGGCCGGCGCAGCACACTGTCGCCAGTCGACAGATCGACGAGCCAGAAGCCGAGCGCGAACAGCAGCATCGCGGCGGCGGCCAGCCCCGACAGCCGGCCGATCGAAACCCGGTCGCGCCACGCCCCACCGATCGGCGCGTGCACCGTCTCGCTCAGGACCCGCTCGTGCAGGTCCGTGAAGAACTCCTCGTCGACCCCGTCGGGCGTCGCCCGACCGAACTGCTGCAGCGCCTTGCGCGCCTGCTGCAGCGCGCTCGCGTGGCGGCGGCACCGCGCACAACCCTTCAGGTGCTCGCGCACCCAGCGCGCGCGCTCGGCGCCGGCCACGTCACGGCCCAGGTCGTCACCGACGAACAACGGCAGCTCGGCGCAGAGCCGCTCGCACTCGGCCAGACGCGACGGATCGGGCGCGCTCATTGCTCACAGCTCCCGTTCTCGAGTTCGCCAGGCTCGTTGCCCGCCTGCGCGCGCACCTGCCGTGCGCGCCGCTCGTCGACGTCGTAGACCAGACGTTCCCAGTACTCGCGGAACACCTGACGGCCGCGGTGCAGCCGCCAGCGCGCCGTGGCGTGGGTGATGCGCAGGATCGGCGCGATCTCGCGGCACGACAGGCCGTGGATGTCGCGCATCACGATCACCGCCCGCAGCTTGGGGTCGATCTTCTCGAGCACGGTCCAGACCTGCGCGTTCTCCTCGGCCCGCTCGAGCGCCTGCGAACCGCGCGGCTCGCGCTCGTCGGGCAGCAGCGTCACGAAGTCCTCGATGCTGCTGCTGCGCGCGCTCTTGATCTTGCGCAGGTAGTCGATCGCGAGGTTCATCACGATGCGGTAGAACCACGTGTAGAAGCTGCGCGCGAAGTCGTACTTGTCGAGCGAGCGGAACAGCCGCACGAACGCCTCCTGGGCCACGTCGCGCGCCTCCTCGACGCGGCCGACGACGTGGAAGGCGATCCAGAAGGCGCGCTTCTGGTAGCGCGCGACCAACGCCGCGAACGCGTCCTCCTGGCCGGCCCGGGTGCGCCGCACCAGCTCGCCGTCGTCGATCTGCGGCGCGGCGGCAAGCTGCAGCACGGCCGCGGACAGCCCCCCGGGCAGCGAGACGTCGCTGGCGCCGCGGGCCGCCGGCGGGCCTGCGGGCGGCTGGGGAACACTGGCTGGGTCGGGTCGCGGAGCGGTCGCCATCGTTTGGTGCCGCATGCTACGGAGCCCGGACGACGGGCGCTGGCGGCGACCCTGGGAAAGTTGCCTGTCAGCCCGAGGTCGGCTGCCCCATCGACCGGAACTTCCGGTAGCGCTGCGCCAACAGCTCCTCGATCGGCGTCGCCTGCAGCTCGCGCAACCAGGTCAGGATCTGCGCCTTGACGCGCTCGATCGCGCCCTTGGGGTCGCGGTGCGCGCCGCCGAGCGGCTCCTCGATCACCTCGTCGACCAGCCCCAGCCGACGCAGGTCCTTGCTGGTCAGCTTGAGCGCCTCGGCGGCCTCGGGGGCCTTGTCGCCCGCCTTCCAGAGAATCGCGGCGCAGCCTTCGGGCGAGATCACCGAGTAGTAACTGTTCTCGAGCATGCCGACGCGGTCGCCGACGCCGATGCCTAGCGCGCCGCCCGAGCCGCCTTCGCCGATCACCAGGCAGACGATCGGCACCCGCAGCTCGAACATGTCGTAGATGTTCTGCGCGATCGCCGCGGCCTGGCCGCGCTCCTCCGCGCCGATGCCCGGATAGGCGCCGGGCGTGTTGATGAAGGTCACGATCGGCAGCTTCATCTTCTCGGCGAGGCGCATCTTCTGCATCGCCTTGCGGTAGCCCTCGGGGTGCGCGCAACCGAAGTTGCACGCCAGACGGTCCTTGACGGTCTTGCCCTTGCGGTGGCCGACGAGCAGGAAGCGCACGCCGTCCATGCTGGCCAGACCGGTCACGATCGCCCGGTCCTCGCCGAACACCCGGTCGCCGTGCAGCTCGACGAAGTCGTCGAGCATCAGCTGCATGTAGTCGCTGGTCAGCGGCCGGTCGGCGTGTCGCGCGACGTTGACGCGCTCCCAGGGCGACAGCTTGCTGTAGACGTCGGCGGTCTCGCGCCGCTTGCGGTCCTCGAGCAGCTCGATCTCGCCGTCGAGGTCGAGGTGCGTGTCCTGCTTGAGCTTGCGCAGTTCGTCGATCTTCTGCTGCAGCTCGTTGAGCGGCCGCTCGAAGGCGAGACCGTCCTGCATCACGGACTTGGCTGGGGATTCACTCATGGTCGCGTCGGGTGACTGTAGGCGGCGGCCCGGGGGACACCTCGCGGAAAAACCGGCCCGAAGTGCGCCCCCATCGAAGCCAGCAGTCCCCCTACAGTCCGTATTCCTTGATCTTGCGGTAGAGAGTCCGCTCGCTGAGCCCCATCGCCTTGGCCGCCTTCTGGCGGTTGCCGGCGGTCAGCTCGAGCGAGACCCGGATGTGGTTGCGCTCGACCTCCTGCCAGGTTCGCCCCGCCAGGAACTGCCAGGCATCCTGGTCGGTCGGCAACGGCGCCCAGATCTCGGGCGGCAGGTCGCCGCGGGTCAGGATGTTGCCGCGCGCCCGCACCACCATCGACTCGATCGCGTTGCGCAGCTCGCGCACGTTGCCGGGCCACTCGTATTGCACCAGCGCCACCAGGGCGTCGCGGTCGATCGACTCGACATCCTTGCCGTGCAGCTTGGCGAAGTAGGCCAGGAAGTGCGTCGCCAGCAGCTTGATGTCCGAGCGCCGCTCGCGCAGCGGCGGCAGGTCGATCGTCACCACCTTGAGGCGGAAGTAGAGGTCCTGGCGGAACGATCCGTCCTTGACCTTCTGCAGCAGGTCGGCGTTGGTCGCCGCCAGCACCCGCACGTCGACGGGCCGCATCTTGTTGTCGCCGACGCGGGCGACGGCGCGCTCCTCGAGCACACGCAGCAGCTTGATCTGCGTCGCCAGCGGCATCTCACCGACCTCGTCGAGGAACAGCGTGCCGCCGGCCGCGTACTCGAACTTGCCCTCGCGGTCGAAGGCCGCGCCCGTGAACGCGCCCTTGACGTGCCCGAACAGCTCGCTCTCGATCGTGCCCTCGGACATGCCGCCGCAGTTCAGCGCGACGAACGGCCGGCGGCTGCGCGGCGAGAGGTTGTGCACGGCGCGCGCGATCAGCTCCTTGCCGGTGCCCGACGGGCCGAGGATCAGCACCGAGGCGTTGGTCGGCGCGATCTGCCGCACCAGCGACAGCACGCGCTGCATCTTCGGGTCCTGACCGACGATGCCCTCGATGCCGTAGACCGCGTCCATCTGCCCGCGCAGGTCGTCGTAGGCGACGTCCTTCTGGTGGTCCTCGAGCGACTTGCGCACCTTGGCGCGCAGGTCGGCGAGGTCGACGGGCTTCTCGACGTAGTAGGTGGCGCCGCGCTCCATCGCCTGCACCGCGACGTCGCGGCTGCCGTGACCGGTCAGCATCACGATGCGGCAGTTCGGATAGTGCTCACGCGCGGCGGTGAGCACGGCGAAGCCGTCGCCGTCCTTCATCACCAGGTCGGTGACCACGACCGCGAACCGCCGCTGCGCCAGCAGCGCCTGCGCGGCCTGCACGCCGCTGGCGGTGGTGATGTCGACGGGCAACGCCTCGAGCGCCGCGACCAGCGTCTCGCGCAGGTTGTCGTCGTCGTCGACGATCAGGATCGGATCGTTCATCGCGTGCCCTCGCCGTCGCCTTCCACCACCGGATGGGTCGGCAGGCTGATCGTGAACTGGGTGCCCTTGCCGACGTCGCTCTGCAGGCCGACGGTGCCGCCGTGCTCTTCGGCGACGCGCCGCACGGTCGGCAGACCGAGCCCGGTGCCGGCCTTCTTGGTGCTGAAGTAGGGCTCGAACACGCGCGGCTGCAGCTCGGCGGGGATGCCCGCGCCGGTGTCGGTGACGCGCAGCAGCACGGCGGCCGGCTCACGCACCGTCGAGACCAGCACCTCGCCGCCGCGCGGCGTCGCCTCCTTGGCGTTGCGGATCAGGTTGACGACGGCGGCCTGCAGGTGGTCCCAGTCGACCGGCACCTGGCCGACGCCGGCGCCTGGATAGAAGCGCAGCGACACGTCGGCGTCGCGCAGGTCGGGCTCGTGGAACTCGATCAACGCGCGCAACTTCTCGTTGAGGTCGACCGGCACCAGCCGCGGCTCGGGCGCGCGGGCGAAGCCGAGGAACTCCTCGAGGATCGTCTGCAGCCGCTTGACCTCGTTCTGCACGGTGCCGAGCCGCTTCTGGGTGCGCTTGTCGCGCGGCGTCTCGGGGTCTTCGAAGTCCTCGAGCACCAGCTGCAGGTTGAGCCCGATGGTGCTCAGGGGGTTGCGCACCTCGTGGGCGAACCCGGCGAGCAGGGTCCCGAGCCGGGCGAGTCGCTGGGTGCGGATCCGAGTGAGCCGTTCTTCGCGGACGGACTGGGACATGGAGCCGGAGAACGATAGGCGCCGGCCCGCGCGAATGCTCGCGCCGGCTGCCGTTTCGGCGACCGGTCCTGGGGCTCGGCGGCGTTGCCGGTATCGTGCCGCCGATGCCGTGTGCACGACGCAAACTCACCCCGCCGGACCGCGCCGAACTGGTCGCCGCGGCGGTCCGTCACCTGCGCGCCGGCGAGCTCTGCGTGCTGCCGACCGAGACCGTCTACGGGCTCGCGCTGCTGCCGAGCAACGCCGCGGCCCTGAGCCGCGCCAGGTTGATGAAGGGCCGCGCCGAGGACCACCCGTTCACCTTCCACCTCGCCGATGCCGCTGCGGCCGAAGCGCTGGTCGGGCCGCTGTCGCCGCGTGTGACGCCGCTGGTGAAGCGCTACTGGCCGGGGCCGCTGAGCCTGGTGATGCCGGGCCGCGACGGCGCCGACGTGGGCATGCGCGTCCCGGCCAACGAGTTCACGCGCGCGGTCATCGCCGCCGCCGGCGAGCCGCTGTGGCTGACCAGCGTCAACGCCACCGGCACGCCGCCGCTGCTCGACGCCGCCGCGATCGAGGCGCAGTTCGGCGCGCACCTGGCCTTGATCGTCGACGACGGCCCGTCGCCGCTCGGCTCGGCTTCGACCGTGGTGCGCCTCGCGGGCCAGCGCCTGCAGGTGCTGCGCGAGGGCATCCTCTCCGCGCGGGAAGTGTTCGAGACGGCCGCCGAACTGGTGGTGTTCGTCTGCACCGGCAACACCTGCCGCTCGCCGCTCGCCGAGGCGATCGCGCGCGACCTCACCGCGCGCCAGCTCGGCGTGGCCGCGGACGAGGTGCTGAGTTGCGGCTACGCGTTCGCGAGCGCCGGCACCAGCACCTACGACGGCATGCCGGCGAGCGAGAACAGCGTGCTCGCGGCCGCGGAGATCGGTCTCGACCTCGGTGCGCACCAGAGCCGCCAGATCGACCACGAACTGGTGCGGGCCGCCGACCACATCTACTGCCTGGGCGAGAGCCACCGCCGCGCGATCCTCGCCGAGATGCCCGAAGTCGCCAGCCGCGTGCACCTGCTGCGCCCGGACGGTCACGACATCGCCGACCCCTACGGCGGCGAACTGCAGCACTACCGCCGCGCGCGCGACGAGATCCGCGCCGCGATCGGCCAGCGCCTGCCCCAGTGGCTGCCGCAGTGATCGCAGCCGGCGCGATCGGACCGCGTGCTCAGGACGACTCGCGCCCCATCTGCTTGAGTTTGCGCATCATCCGCACGTGCTCCTTGAGCGGCACCGTCGGGTTGCCCATGTAGTCGCCGGACTCGTTGAGGTCCTTGAACAGGTTGGTGCCGCCGCCGATGCGCACGTCGGCGGCGACGTTGCAGTGGCCGTTGATGCCGACCAGCCCCGCGAAGATGCAGCGGTCGCCGACGGTCGCCGAGCCGGCGACGCTGCAGCCCGCCGCCATCACCACGTCGCGACCGATCACGACGTTGTGGGCGATGTGACAGTGGTTGTCGAACTTGCTGCCGGCGCCGATCCGGGTGTCGCCGAGGGCGCCGCGATCGACGACGCAGCCGGCCTGGAACTCGACGTCGTCCTCGATCACCACGCCGCCGAGCTGCGGCACCTTGAGCCAGCCCTGCTGGTCGCGGGCGAAGCCGAACCCGTCGCTGCCGATGACGGTGCCGCCGTGCAGGATCACGCGATCGCCGAGCCGCACGCCGCCGTAGATGGTGACGTTGGGGTAGAGCACGCAGTCGCGGCCGATCACCGCGCCGTCGAGGATCACCACGCCCGGCATGATCACGGTGCCCGCGCCGATCTTGCACTTGCCGACCGTGGCGTTGGCGCCGATGCGCACGGGGCCCTCGAGCTCGGCGCCGTCGTCGACCGAGGCGCGCGGATGGACGTCGTTCTCGACGGCGCGCGGCGGCGGATGGAAGAACGTCGCCACCTTGGCGTAGGCGACGTGCACGTCCTCGACGAGCACGAGGCTGGCCGGGGTCTGCAGATCGATGGCCGAGAGCACCGCGCCGGCCTTGGTGGCGCGCGCGAGTTCGGCGTAGCGCTGGTGGCGCACGAAGCCGAGCCGGTCGCCCGACGCGGTGCGCAGGTCCCCCAGACCGCGAATGATGCGCTCACCGTCACCGCGCAGGCGACCGTCGACCATGGCCGCGATCGCGGCAACCGTGACATCCGTCATGGCGCGCGATTATGCAACGAGCGCAGCCGCGCCGCCGCACTGATCCGCTGCTCGGGTGGACCTTCCGGGTCGTAGGCGATCGCCGCCCCCGGGCCGTCGCGCAGCGCCGCTGCGGCGCGGATGCGCACCTGCAGATCGTCCGACAGCAGCAGATCGGCGAGCGCGAGCATGGCGCGGGCGTCGCGGCGGCGCGGCAGCGCGGCAGCGAGCCGCAGCGGCGCCTCGACGACCAGCGGCTGCAGCGCGACCGGCATCGGCAGGTCGCCGCGCCACCAGGCGAGCAGTTCGGCGCGCCGCGCCGGCACGCCGACGACGCGGCCGGCCTCGGCCAGGACGAACGGATCGGCGAGCTCGCGCAGGGCCACCGAGGCCCCCTCGTCGAGCGGGCCGGCCTGCAGCCGCGCGAGCAGGGCCCGCGCGCAGTCGCTGGGGAACCGGGCCCGCAGGGCCGTCGCGAACGCGTCGGTGCCGCTGGCCAGCTCGGCCAGCCGATCGGGCTCCGGCAACCGCGCCAGGTCCTCGAGGTCGCCGGCCGACGCCTTCGGCCGCGGCAGGTCGGCGAAGATCCGCGGGGTCTCATGGAACAACGTCGGGTCGATCGAATGAGCCCGCAGGGCCGCGGCCCCGGGATCGAGCAGCGGCACGCCGTCGGCGCCGGGCAGGCCGAGCGCCGCCTGCAGTTCGGCGCGCGGGGCGCCGCGCGGCAGACTGGCGGCCGCGAGCTGCTGCGCGCGCGCCCAGGCCGCCGCCATGCCCAGCGCCTCGCCGTCGAGGGTGCGGATCGTCGCCACCGCGCGGCGGGTCTCGGCTTCGACGCGGCTCCATCCGGCGAACAGACTGTCGTCCGCCGGCCGCGGCAAGGACGCCGCGTCGGGCGGCGCGCCCTGCGCGCGCGCGAGCAGCGCTAGCACCTCGCCGCGATCGACCGCCCCGAGCGCCGGCAGGGCGTCGAACTCGCTGACTGCCGCGGGCACCGCCGCCGCGTCGACGACGATCAGCCGCGCCAGGTCCGCGTCGGCCGCGCCCCCCAGGTGCGCGCGGTGGGCCAGCCAGCGCGCCGACGCGGGCCAGTCCGACCACGCGCCGCGGGCCGCGAAGTCCGGCGGCGCACCGGCGCTCACCAGCACGCCGCAGTCGCCGACCGCGAACACGCCGTTCCACGCGTGCGCCGCCGCCGCCGCCGCGAGCAGGGCCTGCAACCGCGCGCACGGCACGCGATCGAGCCAGAACGGTTGCAGCACCAGGCCGGCGCCCGCGACGCGGCGCAGATCGCGCTGCACCTCGAAGGTGACCTGCGCCGTGGCGAGTTCGTGCAGCGGCTCGCCGATCACGATCGCCTGCCGCGAACCCGCGGGCAACCGCCGCAGCTGCGCGCGCCAGGGCCGGTCGTGCGCACACGGCAGCATCGCCACCGGCGCGCTGCCGGCCGGCAGCGGCACCGGGCCGTCGAGCTGCAGGCGGGCGCGCAGCGCCGGGGACACCGCGCGCAACGACAGCGCGTCGACCTCGCCGATGCCGGCCTCGGCCAGCGCCGCGGGCAGGCGCCCGCAGCCGAGCCCGACCAGGAGCACGCGATCACCGGGCAGCAGAGCCGCGCGCAACAACGTCGCCAGCAACTGCGGCAGCGGCCGATCGGGGCCGGCTCCGTCGAGGATCACGTCGTCCCAGCGCAACTGCAGTTCCTGGGTCGCCCGGTCGTAGACGGCCGTCGCGCGACCGTCGCGCTGCAGGGTCGTGTAGCGCGACGGCAGCGCCGCGCCGCCGCCGATCATCGGCGCGGCGGCCAGGGCCGCGACCGCGCCGAGCGCGACCAAGCGGCGGCTGGGCAGCGCCGCGCCATGCAGCAACAGCACGGCCGGCGCCACGCGCCACGGCAGCGCCGCGGCGTCGTCGGTGCCCCACAGCCCCAGGCCAACCAGCGCGACCAGAGCCACGGCGACCGCGAGGCGATCGGTCGGGTGCGCGCCGGCGCACCCGGAGGCCCGTTCTTCGGCGAGCAGCGGCAACAGCAGCAACAGCCCGAACAGCGGCGCGGCGACGACGGCTTGCGGCCCGAACCAGGACCAGGCGAGCGGGGTGTAGTGCGCGGCCGCCGCCGCCAGCGCCGCACCGGCGATCGCGGCCGCGAGTTCGCCGCTGGTCCGCGGCGCCGCGCGCGCGCCGACGATCCGGCCGAAGGCCGCCCCGATCGCGACCGCGCCGGCCAGCAACTCAGCGGGCCCCGGCCAGGTGGCGTCGCGCGCGAGGCCGAGCACCGCCACCGCGGCGACCGCGGCGACGACGAGCCCCGCGAGGAAGGTGCGCCCGCCGGCGCTCTCGGTCAGGGCGCGAGCGCAGCACGCGGCGCCGAGGCTCACCAGCAGCGCCGGCCACAGCACCTCACAACAACCGTGCACGACGCCCAGCCCGGCGCCGGCGACCGCGCACCACAGCAGCCACGCCGCGAGCACGAACGGGTCGGTCCGCGCCGCCATTCCCACGGCGTGCGGCAGGGCTGAGGACTCGGTGCGGGACATCGGTGCGGGCGGCAGAGGATACCGCCCGCGGCGGTCCGCTGCCCTCCCCCCGCCAGACTCGGTGAGCCAGACTCGGTGAGCCAGACTCAGCGAGCCAGACTCAGCGAGCCAGACTCAGCGAGGCTGCGCCTGCAGTTCCTGCAGCGCCTGCACCACCTCGTCGGCGTCGGCGCAGCGCAGCAGGCGCTCGCGGACTTCGGCCCGCGACAGCAGCTTGGCGATCTCGGCGAGCGTCTTGATGTGGGCGAGCTTCTTGCTGCGCGGGATCACGAGGCCGATCACGATGCGGGCCGGCGCGCCGTCAAGGGTCTCGAACGGAATGCCCTGCGGGCTGAGCCCCAACACCGCGACCAGATCGTCGATGCCATCGAGCGCGGCGTGCGGGATCGCGATGCCGTGCTCCATGCCGGTGGTCATGCTGCGTTCGCGGGCGACCAGCGCCTGCTCGACGGCCGGCACCAGCGACTCGGGATAGCGCCCGGCACGCACCGGCACACGGGCCAACACGGACAGCGCCTGCCACTTGTCGGCAGCCTGCAGCGGGAGTTCGACGAGATCCCTGGTGATGAGTTCGGAGAGCTTCATGCCGGGCCTGCGCGCGTGTCGCGAGTCACCTCACAAGACGCGTAAGGAATGAAGCTTGGGTGACGAAACGGTGCAATCGGAAACTCGGAAACCAGGACTTCCGACTTCCTTGCTCCATCGACCGGAAATAAAAACCATGCCCCCGTGGTCGGAGGCCGACATTGGTTCCTCCGCAGCGGACATCCCGCGCGTTCCAGTGAAGATGGCCGAAACCGCTCAGCGTCCCGACCCCGTCGCCACCCCCGCTCGCCCCGAGCGCCACCCCGGCCTGATCGCCTCCCTGCGGCGAGCGGTCTCCAGCCTGGTCCTGCTGCTGACGCTGACAGGCGTCGCGCTGGCCCAGAACCAGGGGACCCAGAACCAGGGCGATCAGAACGGCGGCCAGGGGGCCCAGGACCCCAACAAGCGCACGCCGACGATGGTGCCCGACGAGGCGACCGACACCATCGCCATCTCGATGAACGAGACCAATGGCATGGAGCTGGCCGAGTTCATCATCTGGGCCAAGGAGGTCACCGGGCGCGTCTTCACCTACAACGACCAGGAGCTGCTGCAGGGCGGCCAGGCCGGCCAGAAGGTCAACTTCCTCGGCACGCTGCGCTTCAAGCGCGCGCGCTTCGAGGAGGACTTCTTCTCGTTCTTCCAGACGATGCTCTACATCAAGGGCTTCGCGATCGTGCCGCGCGGCGAGGGGCCGCTCGAGATCCTCGAGGTGGTCTACGGCGGCGGCCCGCGGCAGCGCGAGATCACCAACGGCTCGCGCTACGTGACGCCCGACGACCTGCCCAGCTACCGCAACCAGACCGGCGTGCCGATCCTGACGACGGTGCCGCTCAAGAACATCAACGCGACGATCGCGACCAACGCGCTGCGGCCGTTCTTCGCGGCCACGGGCGCCGGGCAGGGCAGCGGCGGCCTGACGCTCGGCAACGTCGGCAACAACTCGGCGATGCTGCTGCAGGGTTACGGTCCGCAGGTCTACGCCGCGTCCGAACTGCTCAAGCTCGTCGACGTGCCGGTCGAGCAGCCCAACCTCGTCGTCGAGGTGGTCACGCTCGAACACGCCGCCCCCGAAGAGCTCGAACCGATCCTCACCGAGGTGCTCGAGAGCCGCAGCCGCATCCGCCAGCAGGTGCTGCAGGAGCAGGGCGCGGCCCAGGGCGGCGGCGCCGCCGCGAGCGGCCAGCCGCAGCTCAAGGTCGTCGTCAACTCGACGCAGAAGTCGCTGGTGCTCAGCGGCCAGCGCGACCAGGTCGACGAGGCGCTGGGTCTGATCGCGCGCCTCGACGTGCCGGGCCAGCCGATCGACGGCCAGGCCAGCGTGATCCGGCTCAAGAACGTGCTCGCCGAAGACCTGCGCACGACCCTGAACCAGTTCATGCAGGAGGACAACCAGGCCGAGCAGCAGGCCCAGCAGGGGCAGGGCGCCGGCGCTTCCCAGGCGCGCCGCACCCGCCGCACGGTCATCCAGGCGCACAAGGAGAGCAACAGCCTGCTCGTCTCGGCTGCGCAGACCAAGTACAAGCAGATCCTCGCGCTGATCGACAACCTCGATCGCCGTCAGCCGCAGGTGCTGATCGAAGCGGCGCTGGTCGAGCTGACCACCGGCGACCTCGACCGCTTCGGCGTCGAGCTCGGCCTGCTCGACATCAAGAACAACGGCGACTTCACGCGCGGCTTCGGCTTCACGCACTTCGGCCAGTCGGTGTTCGAGGACACCGACGACGACGGGCTGCCCGACACGCGCCTGCCCGACTTCAACAACCCGCTGCAGGGTCTCACGGGCGGCATCATCAGCGGCGGTGACTTCGGCATGCCCGTGCTCGTCAACGCGCTGTCGACCAACGACACCGCCAACATCCTGTCGCTGCCCAGCGTGCTCGTGAACAACAACGAGACCGCCGTGGTCAAGACCGAGGAAGAGCGTCCGACGCAGACCCAGAACCAGGGCACCGCGACCACGTCGAGCGGCATCGGCGCGCCGCGCAACGCGGGTATCACGCTCGAGATCTCGCCGACGATCTCGCCCAACAACTACCTGCGGCTCAACATCAGCCTCGAGGTGTCGCGCTTCGTGGGCGCCTACGACCCCGCGTCGGTGACCGGCGGTGGCGTCACCCTGCGCCGCACGATCAAGACCCAGGTGACCATGCCCTCGGACGCGACCATGGTGCTCGGCGGCGTGATCGAGGACAGCGAGTCCTACAGCGACGGCGGCATCCCGTTCCTCAAGGACCTGCCGATCCTCGGCTTCCTGTTCCGCAAGAGCGAGTCGACGACCAACAAGACCAACCTCTACTTCTTCGTCACGCCGACGATCCTCGACGAGGACGACTTCCAGGACCTGTGGCACCTGAGCCTCAACAAGAAGCTCGAAGCCCAGGACTACATCGGCGAGCGCCGCCTGCGCCTGATCGACCGCAAGTGGACCGGCAACGCCGGCTCGCAGGCGCGCACGCTCGAGGACCTCGGCACGACGATCGAGGACCTCGACGCCCAGGGCGAATACGAGATGCCGACCTACCGCCGCGCCCCGATGGTCGAGAACACGACCAAGCCCGGTGTGCCGAGCGCGCCCAAGGACCCCGGCGCCGGAGTGACCCCGCGATGACCGGCACGATCTTCCAGGACCGCATCCGCGAGGGCCTGCTGCGCAAGGCGGGCCTCACCCAGGCGCAGATCGACGACGTGCTCAAGACCGAGCGCGAGACCGGTCAGCAACTGGACCAGCTGCTGATCAGCAAGAACCTGCTGGCCGAGGCCAAGTGCCTGGCCTTCTTCGGCGAGTTCCTCGGCCTCGAGTTCCGGCCGAGCCTCGACGGCACCGGCGTGCCGTCGGCGTTCATCCAGAGCGTGCCGGTGCAGTTCGCACGCACCCACGGGCTGGTAGCGGTCGAGGACACCGGCAGCGTGCTGCGCGTGGCCACCCACCGCCCGCTCGACGTGCAGCCCATGGACGACCTGGCGACGATGCTGTCGCGCGAGGTCGAGGCGGTGCTGGCGCCGCGCAGCGAGATCGCCGGCCTGATCAATCGCGCCTACCGGCACAAGGCCGATGGCGTCGACGAGGCGCTGCAGGACGTCAAGGACACCGACATCGTCAGCATCGCCGAGAACATCCAGGAGTCGGAAGACCTCCTCGATGCCAACAAGGCGCCGGTCATCAAGCTGGTGAACATGCTGCTGTTCCAGGCGCTCAAGCTGCGCGCCTCGGACATCCACCTGCAGCCCTACGCCGACCGCCTGCAGGTGCGCATGCGCATCGACGGCGTGCTCTACGACATGGAGTCGATCCCGCGCCGCGCGCAGGAAGCGATCGTCTCCCGCGTCAAGGTGATGGGCAAGATGGACATCGCCGAGCGCCGCCTGCCGCAGGACGGCCGCGCCTCGATCCGCGTCGGTGACGGCGACGTCGACGTGCGCATCAGCACGGTGCCCGTCGCCGGCGGCGAGCGCGTCGTGTTCCGCATCCTCGACAAGACCACCAAGGTCTACTCGCTCGATCAGATCGGCCTGACCAAGGACGCGCACCGCACGATCCAGCGCTACATCCACTACTCGCACGGCGTGATCTTCGTGACCGGCCCCACCGGCTCGGGCAAGACCACGACGCTCTACGCGTGCCTCGACGAGATCAACGCACCCGAGCTCAACATCCTGACCATCGAGGACCCGGTCGAATACAACCTCGACGGCATCAGCCAGGTGCAGGTCAACACCAAGAAGGGCCTGACCTTCGCGGCGGGCCTGCGCTCGTTCCTGCGCCAGGACCCCGACGTGATGATGGTCGGTGAGGTCCGCGACAACGAGACCGCCGACATCGCGATCCGCGCCGCGCTCACGGGCCACCTGGTGTTCTCGACCGTGCACACCAACGACTCGGCGTCGACGATCTCGCGCCTGATCGACATCGGCGTCGAGCCCTACCTGGTGTCCTCGTCGCTGCTGCTCGTGATCGCGCAGCGCCTCCTGCGCACGATCTGCCCGAACTGCCGCGAGCCCGTCGAGCCCGACCAGCGGCAGATGTACTTCCTCGAGGACCTCAAGCTGACCAGGGACCAGTTCCCGGACGGCAAGCTGATGATCGGCCGCGGCTGCGACGAGTGTTTCCGCTCGGGCTTCGCCGGCCGCACCGCCATCTACGAGGTGATGCCCGTCGACCCCGTGGTGCAGGAACAGATCATCAACAAGGCGACCGCGAGCCAGATCAAGCGCGGCGCGCTCGAGCGCGGCCTGCGCACCCTGCGCATGGACGGCGTCGAGAAGCTGCTCGCCGGCCTGACCACGCCCGAAGAAGTGTTGCGCGTGACGCAACTCGACGTGCTGTGATCAGGCCCTAGACTCTCCGCCCGGCGCACATCCTGGCCACCAGCAAAGCCCCCGCGACGAACGACACGTGCCCATCTTCGAATACAAAGCGATCGACGGCGCCAACAAGGTCAAGAAGGGCATCATCGATGCCGACACGACCCGGGACGCGCGCCAGAAGCTGAAGAAGGACCGACTGTTCGTCACCGACATCAAGGAGGCGAAGGGCAAGAAGGATCGCGCCGTGCGCATCCGCGGCGTCACCGGCGTCGAGACGCCCAACAAGGTGCGCACCGAGCAGATCGCCGCGGTGACGCGCCAGATGGCGTCGCTGCTGCAGGCCGGCATCCCGCTGGCCGAGGCCCTGCGCATGGTGATCGAGCAGGCGCCCGACAAGAAGATCGAGAGCGTCTACCGCGACATCCGCGAGAAGGTCACGCAGGGCATGCCGTTCGGCGACGCCGTGCTGCAGCACCCGGCCTACTTCACCGACCTGTACTCCAACATGGTCAAGGCCGGCGAGTCGTCGGGCGCGCTCGACCAGGTGCTGGTGCGCCTCGCGGGCTTCCTGCAGGCCACCACCCGCCTCAAGAACAAGGTCGGCGCGGCGCTGATCTACCCGCTGATCATGATGGTCGTCGGCGTCATCGTCGTCGCCGTGCTGATGGTCTTCGTGGTGCCGCGCGTCACCCAGCTGATCAAGGGCCGCGGCCAGGAGCTGCCGCTGCCCACGGCGATCCTGATCACCGTCTCGGACTTCCTCGTCAACTACTGGCTGCTGGTGCTGGTCGGCGCGCTGCTGGCGACGATCGCGTTCCAGACCTTCATCCACAGCGAGAAGGGCAGCCTGCTCTGGGACCGCTTCAAGCTGCGACTGCCCGTGTTCGGCGACCTGATGCGCAAGCAGTCGATGGCGCGCTTCACGGTCACGCTGGCGACCCTGCTGCGTTCGGGCGTGCCCGCGCTGCAGGCGCTGCAGGTGACCAAGAGCGTGCTCGACAACAAGGTCCTGCAGAACGCCCTGCAGGACGTGCACGACCGCGTCATCGAGGGCACCGACCTGTCCACACCGATGAAGATGAGCGGCGTCTTCCCCCCCACCGTCTCCTACATGGTCGGCGTCGGCGAACAGGCCGGCAACCTCGAGGAGATGCTCGAACGCGTCGGCGCGACCTACGACGAAGAGGTCGACCTCGCCACGCAGAAGCTCACCAGCGTCATCGAACCGCTGATCATCGTGCTGCTGGCCGTGATCGTCGCCGGCATCGTGATCGCGATCGTGATGCCGCTGTTGCAGCTGCAGCGCGCGTAGCGCGCTTGCATCTGTAACAGCGGCGATTGTCGCCGGCGCTCGGCGTTGCGGCGGTTGGCGAATTGGGGCAACGGGCGCCGGCACGCGCCGGCGGGTGGGCGTTGGCTACGCTGGCGCAGGAAAGGCGTTGGCGCCCGCCAGATCGGGGGCTGCTGCTGCTTCTGCTTCGACCGCGGCAGGCAACGCCGAGCCGCAGCAACGACGCTTGTACCTGCGGGCATCTGGGTGGGCTGAGTCCGCCAAGATCACTGCAGGCTCGCGTTCCGGACGGGCGCCAATTGCCTCCATTCGCCGACCGCGCGAACGCCCACCCGCCGCGGCGTGCCGGCGCCTGTTGCGTGTTTCGCCAGCGGCAGGCTACGCCGAGCCGCGGCGACGACACTTGTTCCTGCGGGCATCTGGGCAGGCTCCGCCTGCCCAGATCACTGCAGGAACAACATCTCGCGGTACTTCGGCAGCGGCCACAGCGAGTCGTCGACCATGGTCTCGAGCACGTCGGCGTGCTCACGCACGCTGACGAGCAGCGGCACCACCTGGTCGCGATAGGCCTTGGCGTGTTCGTGCGGCGAAGCGCCGTGTTGCTCGACGGAGTCGAACGTCTTGGCGAGCGCGTCGATGGCTTCGACCAGCGACTCGGTGCGCGCGGCCATCTCGAGCAGGCGCTTGTCCTGGGCCTTGGTCGCGGCGCCGGCGCCCTTGGCGGCGGCGAGGCTCTGCGAGACGGTCACGAGGGACTTCTGCGCCGCGGGCAGCACCATGGTGCGGGCCAGCGACAGGGCGCTCTGGGCCTCGATCGCGATCGCCTTGCAGTAGGACTCGAAGGCGATGTTCATGCGCGACTCGGCCTCCTTGGCCGAGAGCACACCGAAGCGCTCGAACAGCTCGACGTTCTTCTTCGCGCCGAGGTTGGCGATCGCGTCGACGGCGTTGCGGAAGTTGGGTAGGCCGCGCTTCTCGGCCTCCTGGTGCCACTCGGCCGAGTAGCCGTTGCCGTTGAACACGATGCGCTGGTGCTGCTTGAACACCTCGGTGACGACCTCGGTGATCGCCGCCTCGACGCCCTTGCCGCCCTGGCGCTTCTCGATCTCGTCGGCGAGGAAGGCGAGCGAGTCGGCGACGATCGTGTTGAGCACCGCGTTGGGCTTGGCGGTCGCCTGCGTCGAGCCGACGGCGCGGAACTCGAACTTGTTGCCGGTGAACGCGAACGGCGAGGTGCGGTTGCGGTCCGTGGCGTCGCGCGGCAGCGTCGGCAGCGTGTTGACGCCCAGGCGCATGGTGTCCTTGCGGCGCTCGCTGCCGCGGCCGGTGCCCGCGATCAGCGCCTCGACGACGTCGGTGAGCTGCTCACCGAGGTAGATCGACAGGATCGCCGGCGGCGCCTCGTTGGCGCCGAGGCGATGGTCGTTGCCGGCGTGCGCGATGGTCGCGCGCAGCAGGTCGGCGTGCAGGTCGACCGCGCGCATCACCGCGGCGAGCACGACGATGAACCGCATGTTGGCCTCGGGCGAGTTGCCGGGCTCGAGCAGGTTCTCGCCGGTGTCGGTCGACATCGACCAGTTGTTGTGCTTGCCCGAGCCGTTGATGCCGGCGTAGGGCTTCTCGTGCAGCAGGCACTGAAAACCGTGGCGCTGCGCCACCTGCTTGAGCACCTCCATGCAGAGCATGTTGTGGTCGACGGCGACGGTGGTGCGCTCGAAGATCGGCGCGATCTCGTACTGGCT
This sequence comes from Planctomycetota bacterium, assembly GCA_020638655.1. Lineage (GTDB taxonomy): Bacteria > Planctomycetota > UBA1135 > UBA1135 > UBA2386 > JACKIC01. Next base: position 351,604 of record JACKIC010000007.1, on the reverse strand, counting down.
CGGCGCGACCTCGTTGTGGCGGGTCTTGACCGGCACGCCGAGCTTCCACAGTTCGAGATCGACCTCCTGCATGAAGGCGAGCACGCGCGGCGCGATCGAGCCGAAGTAGTGGTCCTCGAGTTCCTGGCCCTTGGGCGGCTTGGCGCCCATCATGGTGCGGCCCGTGGCGACGAGGTCGGGGCGCAGGAAGTAGAGGTCGCGGTCGATCAGGAAGTACTCCTGCTCGCAGCCGAGCGTCGGGTAGACGAAGCTGACCTTGTCGTCACCGAGCAGACGCAGCAGGCGAACGGCCTGGGTGTTGAGCGCCTCGGTGCTGCGCAGCAGCGGCGTCTTCTCGTCGAGCGCTTCGCCGGTCCACGAGCAGAACGCGGTCGGGATGCACAGCGTCGAGCCGTTGGTCGTCTCGCGCAGGAACGCCGGCGAGGTCGGGTCCCACGCGGTGTAGCCGCGCGCCTCGAACGTCGCGCGCAGGCCGCCGCTCGGGAACGAGCTCGCGTCGGGCTCGCCCTTCACCAGCGCCTTGCCGGAGAACTCCATCAGCAGGCGGCCGTTCTCGAGGTTCGCGAAGCTGTCGTGCTTCTCCGCGGTCGAGCCGGTCATCGGCTGGAACCAGTGCGTGAAGTGCGTCGCGCCGCGCTCCACGGCCCACTCCTTCATCGCCGTCGCGACCTGATCGGCGAGCGCCGGATCGAGTTCCTGGCCGTGCTCCATGCACGAGCGCAGCGCCTTGTAGGCGCTCTCGGACAGACGCGCGCGCATCTGATCGAGGCCGAAGACGTTCGCTCCGAACGTCTCGGGCAGCGATTGCCGGATGCCGCCCTCGGTGGCGACGGGCGACTTCTTGGCGATGTTCTGGACGGCTGCGGCTCGAGCGGCTGCTGACACGAAAGGCACCCCCTGGGTGGTAGGCGAAGGAAACGAGGAAGGACGGATTTCGGCGAGCACACTAGCCGCTGCCAGACGCGAAAGCACGTTGCCGGACAGCCTCGCGCGGCGCGCCGTTCTCCACATTTCTCCACACGAGCACAGCGCTGCGGACCGGTGCAGCCGTTTGCAGTCGCGGCGGCGGGTCGTACCCTCATCCGCCCCCATCCCCAAGCCGATGCGCCGCCTCATCTTTCTCTGCCTCACCGCCTGCGCCGCCGCGCCGCAGGCGCTGCGCAGTCCGACGCTGCAGTGGCAGGTGCGCGTCGACGCCGATCCGGTGTCGATGCCGAGGACCGACCGCGGCGGCTTCGTGATGCAGGCCGAGCTGCACGTGGTCCGCGCGCCCATCGCCGGAGAGCCCCTCGAGACCTCACTGCGCGCGATCGCCGCCGCCGACGGCCTGCCGTTCCGCGGCGCCGCGCCGCTCTCGGGCATCGTCACCCTCACCGACGGCGAGGCCGGCGACTGGACCGGGGCCGCACGCGCCGCTGGGATCGACGACCTCCTGGTCGGCACGAGCCCGCCGTTCACGGTCCTGCGCAGCGCGAGCACGCAGGTCAGCACCAACCTCGCCGATGCGCCGGCCCTGCTGCTGCGCGCCGCCGAGGACACCGTGGTGGTGCAGTTCCTCGTCGCGCAAGAACAGCAACAGCGGCTGCGGGTGGTGCTCGCCGACCGCGCCGCCGCCGCGCGGGGCTGGTTCCTGCCCGCACCCAACGGCGCCGCGGCCGGCTACGTGCTGCTGCTGCACCGCCTCGACCGCGCCGACGACGCGGAGCTCGCCAGCGCACACGAAGCGTCGCACGTCCCGACCGTGACCCAGCCCCCCCACCCGCTGCTCACCGAGTTGCGCGACCTGGTCGCCACCAGCGTCGGCGTGCAGCAGCGACGCGGCGCGCTGCTCGCGCTCGCCAACCGCACCCGCGAGGCGGCGCTCGTCGACATCGTGCTGAGCGCGGACGAGACCACGCTGATCGCGGTGAGCAAGACCGTGACGGCGACCCAGCCGGAGCCGGGCTCCGACTACGCCTGGCAGTTCGCGTTGGCTGTGCTCGGCACCGTGGTGCCGCAGATGCAGCGCGACGACGTCTCGCTGGGCCTGAGCGCGTGCCTGCTGCGTCACTTCGGGGCGCTCAGCAAGGACCCGTCGGGCCTCGGCCAGCTGCTCGACAACAGCGGCGGCTACGAGGCGTTCTGGGACGGGGTGATGCGCGAGAACCTGCAGGCGCTCGCCGATCATCGCGTCGCCGTGCGCATGCGCGCGCACGACTGGCTGATCGCGCGCGACGCGGCCGTCGAAGGCTTCGACCCCCTGGGGCCGAGCGCCGCCCGCCGCGACGCGCTGCGGGCGCGCGCTGCGAAGCAGGAGATGCAGGAGAACAAGCGATGAGCGCCACCGCCGACAAGGCGCCCCCCGCGCCGCGGCCGCACCGCTGGCGCCGCCGATTCGTCCGCTTGCTGCTGGTGGTGCTCGCTGCGCGCCTGCTGCTGACGATCGCGATGCCCTGGCTGGTCGCGTTCGGCGCGGGCTTCGCGGGCCTGCAGGTGGAGTATCGTTCGGGCTCGCTGTCGCTGCTCGGCGCCTCGCTGCAGTTGCAGGACGTCGTCGTGCGCGACGCCGCGCACCCCGAACTCGCGCCGCTGCTGCGCTGCGAACAGCTGCTCGCCGACCTCGACGCAAGCGATCTGGTGCGCGGCGACGTGCACGTCGTCGAGGTCGCCGTCACGGGCGCCAGCGTGGCCCTGTCGCTCGACGAACACGGCCAACCCGTGCTGCCCGGCGGCGCGGCGGCCGCGCCGACTCCCGCCGCGCCGACTCCGGCAGACACGCCCCCCGCAGCTGCGCCGGCCGGACCGCCCGAGCCGCTGCGCTTCGCACTGCCGTTCCGCATCGATTCGGTGCGCGTGCACGATCTGCGCGTCGAACTGCGTGACGCCGCCGCGCCCGCCGCGGCCGGCCCGATCGAGTCGTGGCTGCTCGACGTCACCGTCGCCGACCTCGGCTGGCCCGATCGCCAGGGCAAGCTCGAAGCGCGCTTCCACGACCCGCGCCGCCTCGACCACCTGCGCGTGCAGGCAACGGCGGACGTGCAGCCGAAGCGTCTCGCGGTGCAGCTGGAGATCAGCGGCAAGGGCCTGCGGCTGCAGTCGCCGCTGTTCGACCAACTGCGCGAGCCGTTCGAACACCGCGCCCGCCTCGCCGACACCGAATTGCACGCGACGCTCGAGATCTCGAGCAACGACACCCCCGGCCAGCTCGAGATGCGCGCCGAAGTGCACGGCAACGTCGACCTCGACGGCGAGCGCGCGGCCGAACTCGGCTTCGACCTCGGCCCCTGCGCGCACGAGGATGCGGGCACGCGGGCGCCGTTCGCGCTGCACCTGAAGGTCCCGGGCATGGTCGGGGAGCTCGCCGCGAACGACGGCGAGCTGCGGCTCGGCGCGGGCAGCCTGCACGTCGCGACGACGCTGGCGGCGACGGACGTCCGGCTCGACCCCGTGCGGCTATGGCTGCAGCGGCAGGGTATCGTCTGGCCGCAGGCGCTCGCGTGCGGCCTGCGCGTCGAATTCGATTCGCGGCGCGACGGCGACCATGACGTGCTCGGGTTCGCGGTCACCGACGTGTCGTGCGGCGACGGCGACGACGCCGTGCGGCTCGCGCGGGCCGCCGTCGAAGGCATGCGCGTCACCGCCGATCGGACCTCGATCGACGCGCTGCGGCTCGAAGGACCGGCGCTGCGCGTGCGCCAGCTCGCCGATGGCGGCCTGGAGTTGGCCGGTATCCGCATCGAGCCGCCGACGGCGCCCCCGGACGTGACCCCGACGGCCGCCGATGCGCCGCCGCCGGCACCCGCCGCGACCGCCCCGCCCGCCGCGTTCGCGCTCGACGCGCTGCACGTCGAGGGCCTCGACGTGACGTGGCGCGACGAGACCTTCGACCCGCCAGCCGAACTGCGCATCGCCGACCTGTCGCTGCAGGGCAGGGACCTCGCGGTCGGCGACCCCGCGGGCGCCGCGCCGGCGAAGGGCGCGCTCGAGTTCACGGCGCGCGTGCCCGAGGTGATCGAACAGCTGCGCAGCGTTCTGACCGTGGCGCCGACCGCGACGGGCGCCGACCTCGCGCTGCAGCTGCAGGGTTCGGGCGCGACACTCGCGCGGCTGCAGCCGTGGCTGCAGCGCGCCGGGGTGCAGGTCGCCTGGCGCGACGCCGCGCTGCGGCTCGACGCGCGCGCCAACCTGCAGCTCGACGCCGCGGGCACCCGCGGCGCCGTGGCCCTCACGGAGTTGCGCCTCACCGACGACCAGGCGACGCTGCTGCAGGTCGGCCCAGCCGGACTCGAGAGCTTCGCGGCGACCGCCGACGGCCTGCAGCTCGGCGTCGCCGACCTGAAGGGGCTCGACGTGCGCGTGGAACGACTCGCCGACGGCGGGCTGCTGGTCGCCGGCCTGCGCGTTGCCGGCGGTGCCGCGGCCAACCACCGGCTCTGGCAGATCGCGGGCGACGCGCGCGTGGCGCCCGATGGCGCCGACGGCAGGACGTTCGAGGCAACACTGCGCATCGACGGCGCGGTCGAGCAGGCGCGCGTCGCCGGCACCCTGCGCGGCGCCGGGTCGCGCCACGATCTCGACGCGACGCTCGCCGTGCGCGGCATCTCGGGCGCGGGGCTCGGCAACCTGATGCCGCCCGGCGTCACCTGCGTGCTCGAGGCCGGCGAGTTCAGTGGCACCCTGAAGGCATCGCTCGACAGCGACAGCGGCGCGCTCGATGCCGACCTCGCGAACCTGGTGCTGCGGGAAGGCGGACAGAGCCTGATCGGCATCGAGTCGCTGCGTCTGCAGATGCCCGAGGCCGGCGCCGAACGCGTGCGCGTGCAGACGGCCGCGCTGCTCGGAGTCAGCGCCGACGTGCGGCAGACGACCGCGGGACTCGAGGTCGCCGGACTGCGGTTCGCCGCCGCGGGCGCGGCGGCCGCGGCCGACGAGACCCAGGCGGCCGCGCCGACGGAGCCGGAGAAGCCGACCGAGTCGGCGAAGGCGACGCCCCGACCCGCCGGCCCGGCGCCTGCCCTGGCGATCGACGCGGTCACGGTGCAGATCGCCGCGCTGCGCTTCCACGACGAGACGCTCCCCGGCGCCGAGCCCCTCGAAGCCAACCTGCGCCTCGAGCTGACGGAGCCGTGGCAGACCGCGGAGGACAAGGCGCTGTCCGGGCCGATGTTGTTCGAGCTCCAGGGCGCGGCCCGGCCCCTGCTCGGCAAGCTGCAGACGCACCTGCAGCTCTCGCCGTTCGCCCTGCAGCCGCTCGCGGACCTGCAGCTGCAGCTCCGCGACATCGACACGACCGCGATCGCGCGCGTATTGCCCGCCGCTGCAGAACGCCTCACCGGCACGTGCAGCAACGCGACCCTCGACGCGCACATCGTGGCGCAGCTCGACCTGCGGCGCCGGACCGCGGACACGTTCGACCTCTCGCAGCCGTTCGGCATCGGCGTGCGCGTCGAAGGCCTGCGCTACGGCGCGCCCGACGCGACGCCCTTCTTCGAAGTGCCCGAGGCCGAGATCGCCGTGCGTTCGTTCGATCCGGCGTCGGGCCAGCTGCTCGTGCAACGCGTCGAACTGGTCGAGCCCGCGCTGCGTTTGACCCAGAGCGCCGAGGGGCTGGACTTCGGCGGCGTGCGGCTGTTGCCCGCACCGCCGGCGCCACCTGCGGCGGCCGGCGCGGAGACGGCTCAAGCGCCGCTTCCCGCCGCGGCGAAACCCGCCGCGGAGACGCTGATCGACCGCCTGCGTCTGCAGGGCCTGCGCGTCGACTACCTGGACACCAGGACGACGCCGGCGACACACCTGCCGATCGCCAGCCTCGACGTGGACGTGCGCGAGTTCTCGACGCGTGCGCTGCACGAGGCCCGGCCGTTCTCGTTCTCGATGGACCTCACCGGCGGCGACGTCGACATCAACCAGCCCGGAAGCGATCCCGCCGCAGCCAAGGATGGGCACGACCCCGACCTGCGCACGCTCGTCGGTGACGTCGCGGTGCGCGGCCGGCTCGCGCTGGTGCCCGTGCTCGACGGCGAGGTGCACGCGCGCGTCGACTCGTTCGAGCTGACCACGATCCGGGGCCTCGCGTCCGGCGCCAACGTCGACATCGCCGAGGGCCGGCTCGACCTCACCGTCGACGCCGAGTTCCACGGCACGCGCGGCGGCGTGATCCACGCCGTGCCGGTGTTCTCGTCGCTGTCGATCTCCGAGCCCGCGGGCGGGCCGATCTCGACCTACCTGCGGTTGCCGGCGCCGCTCGACACGGTGCTGTTCCTGCTGCGCGACGACGACGGCGAACACCGCCTGCCCGTGCGCGTGGTGCTCGACAACCACAAGCTCGACCCCGCGACGATCCGGGACGCGGCCGTGGAGGCGATCGCGCTGCTGCTCGGCAAGGCCGTCGGCAGCACCCCGATGCGCGCGCTGCGCTCGGTCACCGACCTGTTCGGGATCACCGGCAAGCGCGACCCGCGCGAGCTCGACACCGCGGTCGACTTCCCGGCCGGCCAGACCACCGCGCCGCCGACCGACTTCGCGGCGATCGCCGAGATGCTGGCCGCCGAGCCGCATCGGCGCGTGGTGCTCCGGCACGAGCCGGGCGTCGGCGACAAGGAACGGGTGGCCGCGCTGGCCAATCCCCGGTCGGCGATGGTCCTGACTTCGATCACCGACCTGCGCCAGCAGCGCGACCAACTGCTCGCGCGGCGCCAGCCGCTGGCCACGGGCCTCGCGGCCCGACTCACCGCGGGGCGCGCCGGCGAGACCTTCGCCATGCAGCAAGAGCTGGCCGACCTGGACACCCGCCTGGGAGCCCTCGAGGCGACCCTCGACGAGGCCCTGCAGATGCTCGACGAAGGCACCTCCGGTGCCACCAACCGCCGCACCCGCGAGGCCTTACGCGACCTCGGCGAAGTGCGCATGCGGGTCGTCCGGCAGCGCCTGCGCGACCTGCTCGGCGACGACTTCGAGGGGCGGGTCGAGCTGCGCGCGCCCCGGACCCTGCCCAAGGCCGACCTCGAGGCGGGCGGGCGAGTCCTAGTGACCGTGCGCTGAAGGGCTTGGGGAGGGGCGTTGATCTCGGGTGCCAGTGGTCAAAAGCCGATGATCGTCGTTCAATGGCGCCTTCTCGCCCCCCTGCCACGGGCGAGCGCGGACACTCATGACCCGAACCATCCTTCGCAGCGCGTTCCCGTTCGTCGTCCTGATGAGTTCGGCCGTGGTCGCCCAGACCAGTGCGGTCAACCCACAACGTCCGGCCCGCACCGTCGAGTCGGTCCGCCCGCAGCAGCGGGTCCTGGAGGAGGCCGCGCGCATCGACAGCCTGCTCGAGCGCAGCCTGCGCCGTGACCAGACCGAGCCCGCCGCGGTCGTCGACGACCCCACCTTCCTGCGGCGCACCTATCTGCAGCTGGTCGGCCGTATCCCGACCCTCGCGGAGACCGAGACCTGGCTCGCCGATCAGGACCCGAACAAGCGCCACACCCTGATCGACCGGCTGCTCGACTCCCCGGGTCACACCAGCCACCTGGCCAACTTCTGGTTCGACCTGTTCCGGGTCAAGTCGCGCCAGCGCCAGGTCAGCGGCGAGCCGTTCGCGCACTACCTGCGTGAGGCGGTCCAGAAGGACAAGCCGTACGACCAGATGGTGCGTGAACTGCTGACGGCCGAAGGCGCGGCCCACGCCGAGGGCAACGGCGCGGTCGGCTACCTGCTGCGCGATCAGAACATGCCGCACGACGCGATGGCCAACACGCTGCGGCTGTTCCTGGGCACGCGGCTCGAGTGCGCGCAGTGCCACAACCACCCCTTCGACGTCTGGACGCAGAAGGAGTTCTACGCGATGGCCGCGTTCTTCGGCGGCCTGCGCTACCGCGACGACAGCCTCGCCCAGAACTACGTCGGCATGCGCGCCGAGCTCGCCAAGGCCGACGACCGCACGCGCCAGCAGGCGCAGAACCTGCTGCGCCGCATGACGACCGGCATCTCGGGCAAGGGCACGGGCGTCGAGCCGCTGCCCAAGGACTACAAGTACGACGACGCCAAGCCGGGCACGCCGGTGATGGCCGACACGCTGTTCGGCCAGGACGTCAAGCTCAAGTACGCCAAGGTCTCGCAGTCGCAGACCAAGCGCAACCGGGCGCGCAACCAGCGCCAGCCCGAAGCCGACTCGCGCGAGGCGCTGGCCGACTGGATGACCAGCAAGAAGAACCCGATGTTCACGAAGGTCATCGCCAACCGGATGTGGGCGCGTACCTTCGGCAAGGGGCTGGTCGAACCGATCGACGACTGGAAGAAGGACACCAAGCCGCTGCACAACGAGCTGTTCTCGTATCTCGAGAAGCTGATGGCGGACCTCGACTACGACCTGCGGCAGTTCGAGCGCGTGCTGGCGCACACCCAGCTGTTCGCGCGCGAGAGCCAGCAGGCCAACGAGGACGGCTCGCCGTTCGTGTTCCGCGGGCCGCTGCTGCGCCGGATGAGCGCCGAGCAGGTCTGGGACTCGCTGCTGACGCTGGTCTACGACGACGTCGACGAACGCCTGCGGCCGCTCGACGAACGCGCCCGCGAGGTCTACGAGCAGCAGGCGATGCTGGCCAAGGCCGACGCCGCCGACCTGATCGCGATGACCGACCGGCGCAACCCGATGATGATGCAGGCCCAGGAGCAGAAGCGCGAAGAGGTGCGGCGCCAGCTCGCCGCCGACGCCGAGCTGCAACGGCGCGCGCGGCCGCTGCTGCAGAAGCTGGCCATGGCGCGGCGCCAGGGCGACCTCAAGCAGGTCGCCGAGATCGCCGACGAGCTCGAGCGCATCGGCCTGCCGGTGGGCCAGCGCGCCGCGCGCGGCCGCGAGGGCGACATGGTGCGCGCCAGCGACCAGCCGCAACCGGCCAACCCCAGCCACCTGCTGCGGCAGTTCGGCCAGTCCGACCGGGAGACCATCGACGCGGCGTCGACCGCGGCGACGGTGCCGCAGGTGCTGACCCTGCTCAACGGCTTCCTCGACCAGAAGGTGCTGCAGGGCCAGTCCGCGCTCGGCCGCGACATCTCCGTCGCGGAGAACGGCGAACGCCGCGTGCGCGTCGCCTACCTGACCACGCTCAACCGCGAGCCCTCCGAGGACGAACTGGTCACCTGGCGCCGCGCCATCGCGGTGCACGGCCAGGACGCCATCAAGGACCTCGTCTGGGTGCTTTGCAACAGCAACGAATTCCGCTTCGTGCAGTGATCGAAGGAGACCATCGATGACCTTCCGCAACCTGATCAAGAACTCGGACCTGGCGACGCGCCGCGCCTTCGTCGGCGGCCTCGCCGGCTCGCTGCTGGGCGCCTCGGTGACCTCGGCCTTCGGCCCGCGCGCGATCGCGCAGAGCCTCAACAACCCCCTCGCCGGTGACCTGGCGCGCGGCGCGCTGCCGCGGCTGCCGGGCGGCGGTCGCGCCAAGAGCGTGATCTACCTGTTCCTGCGCGGCGGCATGACGCACCTGGACACTTTCGACCCCAAGCCGGGCAAGGTGACGCAGGGCCCCGTCGAGGCGCTGCGCACGCGCGCCGACGGCGTGCTGGTCGGCCAGTACTTCCCCAAGCTCGCGCAGCAGATGGACAAGGTCTGCGTCGTCAACTCGATGACCAGCCGCCAGGGCGCCCACGAACAGGCCCAGTACGTGATGCGCACGAGCTACGAGCTGCGCGGCACCATCCAGCACCCGAGCCTGGGCGCCTGGTGCAACGTGGAGAAGGGCCGCATCAACCCGACGCTGCCCGGCCACGTGCTGGTCGGCGGCGGCTCGGACATGCCGACCGCGGGCTTCTTCCCGCCCGAGTTCCAGGCCCTGCCGATCGGCAGCGCCGACGACGGCCTGCAGAACGCGATGCTGCCCAAGGGCGTCGACGAGAAGCGCTTCCAGCGCCGCCTCGACCAGCTCGAGAAGCTGAACAGCGCCTTCGGCGAGAAGCACCAGTCGCGCGACGTCGCCGCCTACAGCAAGGCCTACAACGAGGCGATCAAGCTGATGCGCAGCAGCGACCTGACCGCCTTCGACCTCGACCTCGAGTCCGCGGCGATGAAGCAGACCTACGGCGATACGCCGTTCGGCAGCGGCTGCCTGTTGGCGCGGCGACTGGTCGAACACGGCGTTCGCTACGTCGAGGTGATGAGCAACGGCTGGGACACCCACTCCGAGAACTTCGACCGGCTGGACGACCTGTGCCCGTCGATCGACCAGGGGCTCGCGGCGCTGCTCGCCGACCTCGACGGCCGCGGCCTGCTCGAAGAGACGCTCGTGGTGCTGGCGACCGAGTTCGGCCGCTCGCCCGACATCGACGGCGACAACGGCCGCAACCACTACCCCAAGGCCTTCAGCTGCCTGCTCGCCGGCGGCGGCATCGCCGGCGGCCAGCGCTTCGGCAAGACCGACGCCGAGGGGCGCGAGGTGGTCGAGGACCCGGTCAGCATCCAGGACTTCAACGCCACGATCGCCTACGCGTGCGGCCTGCCGCTCGACAAGGTCGTCACCTCCCCCTCGGGCCGCCCGTTCAAGGTCGCCGACAAGGGCGACCCGATCACGTCCATCTTCGCCTGAGCCCCGCTTCCCCAGACCCCGGACGCCCGACTCTTCCATGCGCATCCTCGCTGTTCTTCTGTTCCTCGCCGCGCCGACCCTGCTGCTCGCGCAGGACAAGGCCCCCAAGAAGGTCGACTTCGCCACGCAGATCTGGCCGATCCTCGAGAAGCGCTGCGTCGAGTGCCACTCGGCGCCGCACACCGAGAACGGCCGCACCAAGAAGCCCAAGGGCGGCGTCACCCTCGACAGCAAGGACGGCATCACCTCGAGCAAGCGCGGCAAGCTGGTGGTGGCCAAGAAGCCCGACGACTCGCTGCTGCTGCAGTCCGTGACGCTGCCGGCCGACGACGAGGACCGCATGCCGCCCGCCAAGAAGGGCGAGCCGCTGTCGAAGGCGCAGACCGACCTGATCAAGGCCTGGATCGAAGGCGGCGCCGACTTCGGCAAATGGACCGGAAAGGCCAAGGCCGACGAGAAGAAGGACGGCGACAAGGAAGAGAAGGGCGATGAGAAGGGCTCCGAGAAGGGCAAGGACGACCCCAAGCCGCGCGGCTCGGGCGACAAGAAGAAGGGCGACCCGCTGCCCAAGCTGATGGCCGGCGTGCGCGCGCTCGACGAGAAGGTGCTGGCGGCGTTCGACGATGGCAACTTCACCGTCAAGCCGTTCGCGCCCGACTGCCCGCTGCTGACCGTGACCTGCGCCGGTCACACCGACGACGTCGACGACGCCGCCGTGCGCGCGCTCGCGCCGATCGCCGACCACATCGTCGAGCTGGACCTGGCCCGCAGCCGGGTCGGCGACGGCGCCTGTGAAGTGATCGCCAAGATGCCGCGCCTGCTCTACCTCGATCTGCGCCAGACAGCGGTCGCCAACGGCATCACCGCCCTGACCGCGTGCAAGGAGCTGCGCTCGATCAACCTGTTCGGCACCAGGGTCGGCGACTACGGCATGGCCGCGCTGGCCTCCTGCAAGCACCTCGACGACGTCTACGTGTGGCAGACCGAAGTGAGCCCGAGCGCCGCGCTGCGCCTGCGCGAGGCCCTGCCCGACGTGCGGGTCGTGGTCGCGCCCGACCTGCCCGAGCCGATGGCCGAGGGCGGCGGCGCCAAGAAGCGCCGCTGACGCGAGGCCCGCGGCCGCGGCGGCCGATCCGGCTCAGGCCTTGGACGGGGCGCGCGATTCGGCATGATGTCCGGCACGTTCGTCGCCAACCACGCCGACCCTGCCATGACCGCCGCCTCCCTGATCGACGCCCGGGAAGAATCCGCCGCCACCCGCCCCGAGGAGCACCTGCGCAGCGCCGCGTGGGATCGCATCTTCATCGCCGGCGGCGTCTGGCTGGTGCCGATCCCGATCCTGGCCTTCTACCTGTTCCGCTGGCTCGGCGCGACCGTCGCCGCCAGCGAGGACCTGGTGACGCTGCTCGTGATGCTGCCGCTCGGCGGCCCGCACGTGTTCGCGACCTACACGCGCACCTTCTTCAACCCGGCCTTCCGCCGCCAGGACAAGGTGCTGTTCGGCCTCGCGTTCGTGGTCGCGGCGATCGTGATCGGCGCCGCCGTCAGCAGCGCGTTCTTCGACGTCGTGCTCGGCGGCTCGCCGCCGATCCGCTACGTGCTCACGTTCTTCTTCTTCTGGGCAGGCGTGCACATCGTCCAGCAGAACAGCTACATCGCCAACGCCTACGCCGCCAAGGCCGGCGACCTGCAGCCGGTGCTGCCGCGCGTGTTCGGCATCGTCGACTACGCGGTGATGCTGCTGGCGATGTATCCGCTGTCGTTGTTCCGCATGTCGATGGTCGACCTCGGCGACGCCTCGATGCGGGCGGCCAACCCCGACGCGCTCGCCACCAAGATCGTGGTCGCGCTCACCGGCAGCCAGGAAGCAGCCGACGCCTACGTGTTCCGCATCGGCCGCGTCGCGCCGGTACTGCCCGAGTTCATGATGCACCCGGCGATGTGGATCGGCGTCTCGACGCTGTTCGTGATCGCGGTGCTGCTGTTCGTCTACAAGTCGATCGTCGAGAAGCGCGCCGGCGCCCTGCTGCCCCACCGCTTCGCCCTGGTCGTCGGCATGGCGACGTTCGGCTTCGCGGTGCCGCTGCTGCCCAACCTGGACAGCGCCTTCCAGGGCATGAACGCCTGGCACAGCTTCCAGTACCTGGGACTGCTCTGGCTGATGAACCGCCGCAGCCAGGACCGCGGCGAGATCCACAGCAAGCTGTTCGACCGCACCATGGGCGAAGGCCGGCATTGGCGCTTCTACGGCGCCGCCGTCGGCGCCACACTGGGCTTGTTGACCCTGGTCGTCATCGTGGCCCTGGCCATCGAGCGGTTCAGCGGCGGCACCTTCGTGCTGTTCGGCCACGACACCCCGCAGCTCGACGAACTCGGCAACCCGCTCTACCGGCCCGGGGCGATCCTGCTCGCCTACTACATGGTCGCGTTCTCGCTGCTGCTCGTGCACTACCTGCACGACGGCGTGTTCTTCTTCCGGCGCCGGTATCTGGTCGACGGCGAGACGGGCGGCGGATCGCCTGCCTGATCCAACTGGCGGTCGATCTCCGCCCCCGGCGGAAGAAACTGGTCGGGGCGAGAGGATTTGAACCTCCGACCTTTGCGTCCCGAAGCCGTTAGAGGCGCTTCGCGGAACACCCGCTGCGATGGTCTGTTACGAGTGTAACCCCTTTCGACACAGGTAGCAAGGGGTTGCCGTTTGTTGCAGGTGGTTTCACCTCGTACGCACCAGATCGCGTCCCAAAAGGTCAAAGTTGACGGCCTACGATGCCACCCCATGACCAGCGACGATCAGCAGTGCGGGCTGTGCAACGGCACTGGTCGGATCGACCACCACGCCGGGCGCACGACGAAGGTCACGTGCCCGACGTGCAACAGCACCGGCACGGCGCCGGATCGCGCGGGCAGCTGACGGCCGCGCGGCCCGCGACAGCTTGCTGGAGAAGGCGGGCGAGGTCGTGCGCGACGAGCACCGCGCTCGAATGCGCCGGTCCTGCTTGGTAGGATCGACCCATGGCGAGATGCACTGCACCAGTGCGGGGACATCGCTCGGCGAGCGCAGCCGCGGCTTGCCCTGCATGCAGCGCCCGCTATGGCGGCTACGGGTCTTACTCGTCCTACACGCCTTCGTACTCGTCGTCGTCGTCGTCGTCGTCGGGCAGCAGCAGCCGAAGCGGCGGCGGCGGATCAGGCGGCAGCGCAAGGCCGCGTTGGTCGCCAGCCACGTCGTCCGTGGTCTACACGCCTGCCCAGGTGCGAAGCCTCACTCCGTACCGCGAGACCGTCGAGAAGCGTGCGCCCCTTCCCGACCTGCGAGACGTTTTCCTCTGCCATGCGTGGGACGACCGGCGAGGTGCCGCCAAGGAACTGCACGATCAGATGGAGTCCCGCGGTGTCTCGGTCTGGTTCAGCGAGAAGGACGTTGTCCTCGGCACCTCCCTGCTTCGCGAGATCGACAAGGGGTTGGCGCGGTCGCGAGTCGGCATCGTGCTGGTGACCCCTGCGCTACTGGGCCGTCTGCAAGCAGAAGGGATCGCAGAGAAGGAACTCTCCGCACTCCTCGCACGCGACGTGCTCGTACCCATCGTGCATGAGACGACGTATGAACGCCTCCGCGATGTCAGCCCACTGCTCGGCTCGCGAAGCGGCCTGAGCACCGCCGAAGAGTCGATGGCGAACATCGCGGCCAAGATCGCCGAACTGGTCGCCCTCTGACCGGCGCCCTGCGGCCTGCGGGCCATCGAAGACGTGGTCGGCTTCCTGCTGGAGAAGGCCGGCGCGGTCGTGCCCGACGAGCAGTCGCGACGCGGGGTAGCCGAGCACCGAGGCCGCCATATTGACATACGGGCAACTGCCAAGACCTGCCATTCTGACGCCATGTACGGGATCTGTTCGCCGTAAGTCGTTGTTGTTCGGTGTTCGGTCGGGCGGTACGTGACTTGCCGATGACAATGGAGCCTCGCGCTCCAGGGAGGGGCCCCGGGGCAACAGGCGACATGCCCAATGTCGCACACCTCCGTCCCGGACAAGACCAAGCTGCACCTGTGGGTGCTCGCTGGTGGACGCTGCCAGTATCGCGGCTGCAATGACGAGCTGTGGCGCGACAACAAGTCGCAGGCGTGGATGAACCGCGCCTATGTCGCGCACATCACCGCGGACAAGCCGAAGGGGCCACGCGGCCACCGGACCCTGTCGACGAAGCTGCGGAAGGCTCTGTCGAACCTGATGCTGCTGTGCGATGCCCACCACCGCCGCATCGACACCGATGTCGCCGGGCACCCGGTGGAGCTGTTGCAGGGGATGAAGGCCGAACACGAGGCGCGCATCGAGACGCTGACCGCCATCAGCCCGGACCTCGGCAGCCACGTGCTGCTGTACGGCACGAACATCGGGGACCACGCCTCGATGCTCACGTACGAGGATGCCGCGCAGGCGATGGTGCCGAAGCGGTACCCGGCAACCGCTACACCGATCAGGCTCGACATGATCGACAGCGGCACCACCGACCGCGACCCTGCGTTCTGGTCGCAGGAAGAAGCCAACCTGCTGAAGAAGTTCGATGTGCGCGTCCGGCAGGTCGTTGCCGACGGAACGGTGCGACACCTGTCGGTCTTCGCCCGCGCCCCGCAGCCGCTGCTGATCCGCCTGGGCACGCTGCTGACCGACATCGCCCCCGCCGACATCTACCAGCTGCACCGCGAGCCGAACGCTGGCTGGGCATGGCCGAAACCAGCTCCGCCGGCGCCAGCATTCCGCTTCATCCCGCCGCCAAACGACGCCAACGGACCGGCCGCCCTGATCGTGTCGTTGAGCGCGACCGTGACCAACGACCGGATCGCCAAGGTTCTCGGCAAGAGGTTCGCGCCGTGGCGCATCGAGCTGTCCAAGCCTCGCCACGACTGCATCGGCGCACCTGAACACCTGTCCAAGCTGCGCGCCTTGCTGCGCCGCGCGCTGGACCAGATCAAGGCCAAGCACGGCGCCGACGCGCCCCTTCACATCTTCCCGGCCGCGCCGGTGTCGACCATGGTCGAGCTGGGACGGGTCCGCCAACCGAAGGCGGACATGGCGTGGCACATCTACGACGAGAACCGCGCGCACGGCGGGTTCATCAACGCGATGCAGATCGCACAGGAGAAGTAGCCCATGACGCAGTTGGACAAGTTCGCGCGCGACATCTTGCAGAAGATCGTCGACAGCATCGAGATCCCGTCGAGCCACTACAAGGACGCCACCGACCGCTACCGGTCGCTGGGCGAGTGGCTACATCGCAAGGAGTCGACGATCGCCAACGACGGACCCGAGGTGTACCCGCAAGGTTCGTTTCGCCTGGGAACGGTCATCCCGCCGCTGAACAGCGACGGCGGCTACGACCTCGATCTGGTCTGTGAGCTGCGGAACGTCGAGAAGGACGAGGACTCGCAAGCCAACCTGAAGGCACGCATCGGCGCCGAGATCGTCGCGTACGCGAAGGCACACGACATGAAGGCTCCCGAGGAAGGGCGGCGCTGCTGGAAGCTGGCGTACCGCGGCAAGCCGTCGTTCCACATCGACTCGTTGCCGGCGATCCCGGAAGACGAGGCCACAAAGAACACCATCGCCCAGGCGATCCGGCATCAGAACGAAGTCGATCCCAGCGTCGCGGAGACCGCCATCGCGATCACCGACAAGACCAGCGACCACTACGAGGCGATCACCGACGACTGGAACATGAGCAACCCGGCGGGGTTTGCCACGTGGTTCGAAGGGCGGATGCGCAGCGTCGCGCTGAAGCGGATGGAAGACCTGGTTCGGGATCGGGCCTACGCGAAGGTCGAAGACGTGCCCGCGTACGAGTGGAAGACGCCGTTGCAGATCGCCGTGCAGCTGCTCAAGCGGCACCGCGACGCGATGTTCGCGAAGGAACCCGACATCGCCCCCATCTCGGTCATCATCGCGACGCTGGCGGGGCGCGCCTACCACGGGGAGGTCGACCTGCTCGACGCACTCGACGGGATCGTCCAGAAGATGCCGGGCTTGGTGCGGCCAACGAAGCCGCGCATCCCGAACCCGAGCAACCCCGGGGAGGACTTCGCCGACAAGTGGAATGCAACCAAGGAAGCGGCGTTCTTCCGGTGGGTCGACCAGGTGAAGGCGGACATCCAGGCGATCCGCACCGGCATGCCGCCGGACCGCCTGCGCCGCTTCCTCAAGGACAGGTTCGCCATCACTGCGAGCGACGACTGGGCAGCCCGAGTCTGCGCAGCAACGACGCCTACAGCGCCTGCCGAGCCTCGCAGGGTGGCCATCACCCAAGAAGCCCCCGGCCAGTGGCAGGATGGCTAGCGACTGGTGGCGGGCCATCGGCCTTGACCAGTTCCGAACCGTCTACCCGGGCATGCGCCTCGGTCCAAGTCGGCCGGACCAGCTCGTGCTCGTCGGGCAGTTCGACTTCACAGGCACGCGGGACAGCGTCGCCATCACGGACCACTACGACGTTGAGATTCAGGTTCCGGCGACGTTCCCGCACGACCTGCCACAAGCCTTCGAGCGCGGCGGTCGGATCGCGTCCACGTTCCACACGAACCCCGACGACGGCTCTATGTGCCTCGGCTCGCCGCTACGACTGGCGCAGCGTGTCGCCGAGACCCCGACGCTGACCGGCTACGCGGACAACTGCCTGGTCCCCTACCTCTACGCCCACAGCTACCTGAAGCTGCACGGCACGCTGCCGTGGGACGACTTGCCACACGGCGACGCCGGCATCCTGAGCGACTATGGGAAGATGTTCCGGGCGCGCAACGCGGACGAGGTGATCGCATTCCTCGCCCTGCTGTCGCTTCGCCGTCGGGTCGCGAACAAGCGGCCGTGCCCGTGCCGCAGCGGGCGACGGCTCGGCGCCTGCCACGCACGAACGATCAGTCGCTATCGGCGCGTGTGGAGCCGCAGGAAGTTCAGATCAGAGCATCCAAGGATGAAGAACGCTGCGCTTGAGCATTCAAACCCCCAAAGCCGATTTCCACCCGTCGCAACATCGTGATCCGATGCAGGCACCTCCAAGGAGTTCTCGTTGCGCGGCCTCAAGAAGCACATGACGGCCAGCCGGCGCATGCAGCGCGAGACGCTGCATGCGCATCGGGCACATCAACCAAGCTGCTGCGGCGGCGATGCGGCACCGCTACGTGCCCGCGGTCGAAGCGGTCACGCTGCATCACGCCAAGAACAAGGGCGCGGAGTGGCTGCGGCAGCGGGCCGCTGCGCTCGACGCCGAAGCCGCTGCCGAGACACACGCCGGTCGCGCACGCAAGCTGACCAGCAACGCGAAGGCCCTGCGGCACTACGCGAAGAACTTCGCCGACCGCGACTTCAAGATCCTGAAGCAGCCGACGTGGCGACTTCAGTACGGCGACGTGATCATCACGGTGCGGCCCGACCTACACGTGGTCGAGAAGGGCGTCGAGAAGGTCATTCGACTGGGGTTCCACTCGCAAGCGCCCGACCCGCGCGCGGTGAAGATCGAAACCCAGTGCTTGTTCGAGGCGGCAGCGCAGACGCTCGGCCCATGAGCGCGTAGGTACAACACTTCGACATACCGCGCGGCAAAGCGACCAAGCGGCTGCAACCACTAGCAGATCGAACCGTCATCGCGGGCGCAGAGGGCCTTGACGAGGGCCATGTCCGCGAAACAACGAGCGCCGCCTCGGATGCCGTGGGACTAAGAGCACGACAGGCACCGCTGTCGGCGAACATCCCACGCGCCATCTCGTGCACGACTATATCCGCGACCAGTCGCAACGACGCCGCACGCGTCGCCGAGAAGCCAAACCACTCGGGTCTCGTCCAACATTCACAAATCCCTGGTCTTCAGGCTTGCCTCGACCGATGGCTGTCTTCGACGCGGCCCTCTGCCGCCCCTGGGGGCGAGCCAATCGACTAGAACCACCGCGGCCGGCCCCACGCTGGCACCTAGGACGACAAGGTCCAACAGTGTCAGGTCGATGCGGAAATTATCTGCAATACGCACAAGTCCACTCATCGTCGCGCCAGACACTGCCCCCGCCACTGCGGAAACGAGACACCGAACGCGACGCGACGCTTCACGACGGTCTAACCAACTCATCAGAAACGCGAAGACTACTGACTGCCCACCCGCGGCAACGTAGCAGCAGAGGGTGATGATCCAGAAAGTTCCGGGCTCCCCCAGGGACCAAGAACCAGTTCCGATAAGATGGTGGACTACAAAGACGACCAGAGCGAGCGGGACCGGAAGAATCGCGTATAGAAACAGGCGCACAGCGGACTCCGAGGAATTGCAGCCTCTAGACAGGAGAGGATCGGCTCAAATCACGACGGACACCGTAGCCAGCCTCACGCCTCGAACTCAATAGTACACGGCGCACAGTCCCGGAACATCGAATAACCCCTATTCGTTCCCGCGTCGGCCTTGGAACTACGAGCGCTCTCAGCGACAGCCTCACATATCGCCTCCTTGACATCCGCGAGCGACATTTGGTCAACCCCACCACCCCTACGGCGGCGCTTCCGATTGAGCTTCTGCCTTATGCTATCCCCAAGGCGGTAGCTATCAGCGTCCCATTTATCGTCCTTGCCATATCCAGCCCCGGAGACTGCAAGCCGCCCCGCAATCCACTTCACCTCCCTTCCGGTGATCGCAACCGCGGAACCAATATTGGCTGGAACGTCCCCCTTCACGCAACGGCCACAGAGCGTAAACGAGAAGTCACATTTACGGGGGCACCCCAGCTTGCTCCCTTCTTCCTGCATATCTGAGTTGCCTTGCGGATCGCTTTTGATATCCCGCCAGAATCTGGGCGTCCATTTAAGCGCGAGCACGCCGCGGCTCGTTCCCCATTGCGTATCCTGCCAGTCTCCGAGAACCTTCTGTGCAAGCCAGTTCGTGACATCTACGCCACAGATAATCGGGTCATCCGAATGCACCCATCTTACGTTACTCAGCTGCGGACACAAAGCTGTTTGTGATCTCGGATATTCCTCGAGGCACAAGAGATATTCCGTCCGCTTGTCAGCGCATCCCTTGATACACCTTGCGCGCGCGTCAGCATCTGCATCATCTGGATTCGCAGTAGAGCAATCCGTAATACAGGCCGAGTAGGCCTCGTATTTGCCGGCACACGGGCACTGCTCCTCGACGCAGCTGGGCTCTTGCCCTGTTTCGCAGCGCCCCCAAATGGGAACGTCCTCGACAACCTGCACGTCATCACCCCACGACCAACCATACACGCCGTCAATTAACGCATCGGGCCATTGCCCACCAATATACCGACCCGTCTCGGCCCAAATCTCACCGTCGTAGTCGGGCAGCAACGGCGCCTCGCTCGAATTGCCCGATGGGTTGCCGCCGCAGGAACCGCCACCTTCACCCGCGCACCCGCACGACCCGCCGCACGAGCACGATCCGCCCGAACTCGAATCGCAGCCACAGTTGCCTCCGGGGGACCATTCGCCGCTCGTGGAACCGGGGTTCCACGAGCCTTCTTGGGATAGCGATTCGATGCTGGCGGGTGCGCCCATGTCACACCGCCGTATCGTACCAGGTGGGCGGCAGGATGCGGTAGACGACGCCCTCTTGACCCGACGGACTACTGCCGGGATTGAGGGTGATCTTGAAGCGCACGAGCTGGCGCAGGTCGGCCGCCGGGAAGTGGTAGAAGCTGGTGCCCGTCAGATTCGACCAACTACCGGAGACGGTCGTACCCTGACTGCCAATGTCCTCCCGATTCTTGGTGAACACCTGCACGACGAAGGTCCCACCACCACCGAAGTTCTGGCGAATGATCTCGTAGGTGAAGTAGGCATTGTCTGCCCCCTTCGGGAACCACGGCGTGTAATACTCTTGAGCGCTCGCCCCCAGAGTGACCAATAGGGTGCCGATGTTCATTAGTAGTCCCTCGCGCTATCGAAGAAGATCAGGGGGAGGATGCGAACGACAAAGTAACCAGGCTCTTCATCGCTGCCCATGGCTAGCACGACGCGAACCTCCTCTTGAGCCCCGTTACCAGCCGTTGTGTTGGTCTTCGCAAGATAGAGGCAAGTAGACATGCCCGCCGCGGTTAGCTCCATTCCGGCTGAGGGCGACGTGGGCGTCATAGTGGTAACCGTGGTCCCGTCTTCCCCACGGGTCTCAAGTGTAACGACGAGCGACAGCCCCGCCGCAGCCTCAAAGAGGGCCTGAACTCGCAAGAGGACGCAATCGCCACCGCGAGGCACCCAATCTGTGCGGAAGGTCTCGCCGCTGGAAATCCGCCTTCCCGGAATCGCAACAGTCTGTGTCATGCGTTTCTTTCTCCTTGTTGGTGGCAGCCTACCACCGGAACGGCCGTTGGCAACGGGGTCACGCGAGGGTTTCTCGACATAGCCTGAGCGCTTCGGCCTATCGCCCTGTCGGGCCGGTCGTTCTGCCAACTGTGAATTTTCCTGCGCAGCAATTCCCCATCTCAGGCAACCTCACTCAGGACACTGGTCGCCGACATTCGAACTCCCGCGAAACGAGAACCGATCACTGGCGGGCCGCAGCATGGTCAACGACATGGTGCGGTCGTCGCCCAGCGCGAAGGGCAACCACGAGTGGGAGCAGTCAGCCGTGGAAGCGCGGTACTACGTCGAGCACCTGACCACCGCGGGCGACCTCGTGGTCGATCCGTTCTGCGGCGGCGGGACCACCGCGGCGGCGGCGCTGGACCTGAAGCGGCGCGTGTGGACCTGCGACGTAGACGCCCGCGCAGTGTCGGCTGCGCGGGCGCGGACGAGAAGCTCGCCCAGCGCAGCCGTATTCAAACTGACGCCGTCCCGGTAGCATCGCGGCATGGCATCGAAGAAGAGGGCGACCGAGAACGCAACGCCGCCAAGCATCCCTCCTGAGCGCGGGGTCGAGCTGCTCAACGAGCAGATTGCGAAAGCAGGAGACTTGCTAGGGCGTAGCCCTCTGCCCAAAGATGACTACGCCGCTTGGGAAACTCTGACCCAGAACATACTTGTCAAGGCGTTCGGCTCCGCATCGCCCAATGTCAAGCGTGTGATGGACATCGGCAAGTATGGCTCCTTCCCGATGGACGCTTCTCCACAGTGGTGGCACGAGCACCGTCGCAGGAGCCTGACGTCGCAGATCAGTCAGTTGCGGAGCATGACAGAGGTTCTTGGGCTTGACCTTGGTCATTCGCTCGCACAGACGCGTTCCACGCCACCGTTGGGCAAGGACGTCTTTCTGGTCCACGGGAGAGACGAAAGCGCACGCGAAGGCGTGGCAAGGTTCCTCGAAAGGCTCGTCTCCAACGTGATCATCCTGCACGAGCAGCCGAACGGGGGCCGCACGATCATCGAGAAGTTCGAGGCATACTCCGATGTCGCGTTCGCCGTCGTACTGCTGACACCCGACGACGTTGGCGGGCTAAAGGGAACTGACGCCCAGGAGCCACGCGCCCGTCAGAACGTGATCCTGGAACTCGGATTCTTCCTCGGACGCCTTGGACGAGCACGCGTGTGCGCCCTCTACGTTGATGGTGTCCAAATCCCATCCGACTACGATGGCGTGCTATTCGTCGCGCTGGACGCTGCGGGTGCGTGGAAGATGCTGCTAGGTCGCGAGATGAAGGCGGCCGGGCTCGACATTGACATGAATGCCGCTGTGTAGGCAAACTTGAACGTCGATCTGATCAGCCGCGCAGCGCGGCGGCGTCGATGCCCAGGCGCTGCGCGCTGGTCCACAACGCTTCCGTGAAGCCCACCGGGTTGTCGGCGGCGTGGTCATCCCACCAGCTGGGCAGCACGTGCTGGCGGACCCAGGGCTCGGCGTAGCCCATCGTGGCGAGGCGCGCGAACAAGGCGCGCATGCGTTCGTGCCCGGTCGTCATCGTGGTGGTCGGGTGAAAGAAAAGTGCCGCGCCCGCCTGGAAGAGAAGGAGAAAGGCGAGCGCGGCGAACCACCGGAAAGAACGAAACCGGCAGTGCTCTCAACAGATGTCAGTTGGCGTGGTCTTGCACGCTGCGCAGTCGCGCCCACGCCTTCATGAAAAGGGGTTCGCGGTCGCGGGCGAGGCGCGCCGTCGTCGTCGGGGTGTCCTCGCCTTCGCGCTGGTGCATGGCCACGATCTCGTCGACCTGCTTGTTCGCGTCGGCGATGAACGGCTCGACCTGCTTCTTGATCTCCGCGCGGCTGGTGCCGGCGCAGCGCAGCTGGTCGGCGGCCTTCGCGAGCAGTTCGAGTTCGGGGTCGCGCGCGGCGACGAGTCGGGCGAACGCGGCGGCGGCCGTCTCACCCGCCTGCTTGCGCAGCTCGCCCATGGCGACCATCGCCGCTTGGATCTCGGCGACGGTGACGGTGGCCTGCTGGCCCTTGAGGATGGCGGACGCGCCTTGCAGCGCCTTCTGGATCGTGGTGTTCATCTCAGTCGTGGTTGTGGAAGAAGCGGTCGAGCACGGCGTCGCACTCTTCAGGTGGAAACGCCTGCATGAAGGCGGCCAGGATGGGATCGCCGAGTTCGACAAGGTCGATCAGCGTCTGGATGGGCGACTGCCCGAAGACGCGCGACGCGGACATGACCACGTAGGTGTTGAACTCCCACTCCAGGTCGAAGCCGCTCTTGATGGCCTTCTGCGCCATCTGCACGCGGTGCTCGTACTCGCGGCACACGCGACGGAACCCGCCACGGATGGACTTGATGCCGCGAGGACCGGGGTCGCGCAGCGCGCGTTCGATCCCCACCATCGTGTTGACGGGACGGGCGTTGGATCTCATTGCAGAAGCTCGCTCAGGGGACGAGCGTGCGGGCCGGCCAACTTGCGGTCGGCACGGATCAACACGGCAAAGCGAGGGGCACCGGCGAACAGCGCCTGCATGATCTGGCGATCGGCAACGACACGGCGAGGGTTGCCCGTTGCCCGGCGCTGCGCGGACTGGCGCTTGATGGCGGCGTCCTGGAATCGCTGGGTGGCTTGTTCGAGCGTGGCCAGGGCGGCGTCGACCTCGGCGGCAGCGGCTTGCTGTTCCTGCGCCAGTTGCTGGTCTTCGGCGGCGGCGGCATCGCGGTCGGCCTGGGCCTTCGCTTCGGCCTGACGTTGCAGGTGCGCTTCGCCGCTCGCGATGGCGGTGCGCAGCGTGCTGACGGCTTCCTCGACCTGGGCGCGGCGCGCTTGCAGCTCGGCCTGACGGGCCTGGGCAGCGGCATCGCCGGCGAGCGCCAACGCGGCGATCTCATGCAGCTCGGCGGCGATCTGCGCCAGTTCGGCATCGTGCTTGGCCAGCGCGGCAGCCCACTCAGCCATGCGCGTGCGGTTCACGACGTGCGCGGCGTCTTCGACGGTGGCATCCCAGGCCGCGGCGAACTCGGGGTCCGACTCGCGCCAGTTGTAGAGCGAGCGGCGCGAGAAGCCGGCAGCGGCACAGGCGTCTTCGACGGAGAGGCGCCGGGCAACGCCATCGAGGAAGACGGCTTTCGCGACGGCGCGGGGATCAGAAGCGGTCTGCTGCGTGTCCACGTGTGAGCATATGCACGCAGACTGTGCATCCGCAAGATAGTTCTGAGAAAGAGTTTACGCGTGTAAACAGCGCTGCGCGGCGGCGCCGCATTGGGCGCGTGGCACGCTGCCCGTCGGGGTGGCGTCGTCGTGCCCAACGTGTGGCGATCGTGACGTGTGCGACGCGCTGGGCGACTCAGGCGGCGATGCGCTTCAGGATCTCGCGCACCGTGTGCCGCGACCATGGTGCACCAGACCGCGTCGGCAGGTGCAGGCGCGTCAGTTCGTCGGCGATCTGCTGCGCGCTGCGGCGCTTGCCGGTCTTCGGGCTGCGACGGTGCAGGCGGCGCACGGCGGCGACGACCTGCTCTTCGCCGTCCTGTGTGCCGTAGGGTCGCCCGCCTTCGCAGCGACCCGTCTCGCGGCGCTTGCGGGCACGTGCCGCGCGCAGCTTGGAGACCAGCGCGGACTTCTCGAACTCGGCGACGGCGCCCAGCACCTGCCGGATCAGCTTCGCCGTGGGGTTGTCGTCGTCGCCCGCGGTCAGGTCGGTGCCGTTCTCGGCTTCGACCACGCGCACTCCGGCCTTGCGGAACTCGCGCAGGATCAGCTCGCCTTCGATCAGGTCGCGCGCGAGGCGGTCGGCCTTCTCGACGAGCACGAGCCGCACGCCGTTGCTGGTGACGCGCTCCAGCAGCGCGGACAGGCCCGGACGCTCGGCGAGCGGCAGCGTGCCCGACACGCCTTCGTCGGCGAACTCGGCGACCAGCTGCACGCCCAGGGTGGTGGCGCGACATGCGATCGCCTCGCGCTGGCGCGGGAAGCCATCGCCGTCGACCTGGGCTGCACCGGAGACGCGAAGGTACGAGACGGCAGCTACTTTCACTCGACCGCCGCCCTGCCCGCTTCGGTGGGGCAGAGCACGACCGCCCCAAGTTCCGTCAGTGGTTCAGTGATCTGCCGCCCACTACCTACGAGGGCGGCAACCGACTCGCCAGTGGCGTCCACGCAGTGGTCTTCTACCCAGAGACTGGCTAGGCCCTTCCGAAAAAGTTCGGTTGCCGCCTCTGCCTGGGCCCGAGCGGTGGCCTTCCCATCAACCAAGCCAGTGAGTGACACTAGGCTGCCAATGTTCGCGATGGACAACGGACGCCGCGCGCACTCGCGCAAGACCATGTCCTCGACTCGTGAGAGTTTCTCGTTCATACCGAAGACTACCGTCGAACGCGGCGCGTGCGTGTGGTTCTAGAGAAGCACACGCAGGCATGCACCCAATTGCTCGATGCCATGGCGCGGTCCCGCTTCGGGAACGCTGCTACTCGGCGGCGCCGTCGGTGCCGTTCGCGAACCGTTCTGCATCGGCCAGCATCATGTGCCGCTCCAGGTCGTCAGCGGCGCGTGGGCTAAGCGCTCGCATGGCAGCAGGGTCCAGGCGGATGTCGGTCGGCCACGGCGAGCCGTTCAGCCACGCCGCCAGCAGTTCGGCTTCCTGGCTGGGCGGCTTCGGCTTGCGCGACTCGGCGAGGATCTGCAACGCGGTACGCAGATGCGCGCGTGCCTCTTTTGGCAGCTCGCGCGGGGCGATGCCGCGAGGGAACAAGCTGACCCCTGCTTCCAGCGCAGCCCGCGCGAGGTTCCCCGTCGAGTGCAGCGAACGCATCAGGTCGGCGACCTGCCCGCGACTCAGATCGTCTTCGAAGGAAGTCAGCTGCCGCACGTCGTCGGTTGCCTGGTGCCTAGTCGTCGCGGGCTTGGGCTCATCAGCCGTACTGGCGCTGGTCGGCAGCAGAGCCTTCAGCTCCGGGTGTTTCTCGGCGGCGCGGTACAGGCGCTGCCGGGAGATGCCCGCGGCGCGCGCGGTGGCTGACACGCTGGCGCCTGCGCGCAACTTGCACAGAAGGAGTTCAAGAAGGTCGTCGGAGAGTGACATGGCTGAACATCGCTCCGATCGGACACGAGCGCCAGCGAATCGTGGACAGCGAGACTTCTTGCGCCGGCTGGCAGCGCTGTGCCGGGCGGCGCGGTTGCTCAGGTGGTGCGGCGTCGATGTGGCTCGGACAGTGGACAGTCGGCCGCGTTGGAGGCGGTTGCCCGGTGTTCGGCGATGCTTGCACAGCCTGCTCTGCACCGCCGGCGGGGTTTCTGGGGTTACGTACCCGTCCCTCTAGTAACTGTCACGCGCGGGTGGGGGTGTCCTCTGACAGTTGCATACTGGGTTGGTACGTAACCCCAGAAACCCCCCACCGCCTCAGAACGGCTCCTTCGCCTGCACCCAGGCGGCGCCATCCTTCCGCTCGATCCGGTAGACGTGCCCATTCTTCTGGTCGCCCTTCACGCGGGCCAGCCGCACGCTGTCGATCCACCGCCCGGCGATGCCGCGTAGCTTCCCGCCCACCCGCTTCGCGTTCCACGCCGGCGCGTCCAGGAACATGCTGCCAAGGTCCGTCAGTCTGCCGTTGTTCACCATGCGGTCCTTCAGGTCCGCCGCCTTGAACTGCGCGTCGCCCCGATCCGCCCACAGCAGGTCCAGCATGGTACGGTCCTGCTCGCGCTGCGGATCGTCTTCGTAGACGAGCGCCTGCGACCCGACGGGGTCCGCCTCGCCGAGCCACAGCAGCGCCAGCCGGATCGGTTCCCAGCCTTCGAACGACCCAAGTGGCTTGTGCCCAGGCGGCACCGGCCGGTCAGCACAGTGCCAAGCCCGCAGGATCGTCAGCGCCGCCGCGATCATCTCGCCGCGCTGCTGCTGCACCTCGGCGACCGGATCGAAGTCGAACGTTCGCGTCTCCGGCTTCTCGCACTCGTCGTCTTCGATCTGGATCATGAGCACGCGCCTGCACATGTCGCCGAAGAACGACAGGTTGTTGCCGTTCATGACCAGCTGAACGCGCGACGACACCATCGGCAGCGACGACCGCCCCAGCACGCGCACCTTGTGCACCGGGTTCGTGACGATGCTGCACAGCGTCGCGCCGCCGACCGGCCGCGTGACGTTGTCGATCGCGATCGGGTTGTCGCCGGCGAGCAGCGCAGCGTCCAGCCGCTTGTCGTTCTCTTCGTCTGACGTGGCTTGGTTGAACCCGGCCGGATCGACGCCCGTGGTCAGGATGCCGAGCCCGCGCTGGATCTTGGTCTTGCCGAACGCCGGCGACGGCGCCGACACCCCGATCGCAGGCACGGCGTCGACCGTGGGCGTGATTACCGGGGCGATCTGCGCCGCGGCGAGCGTCGACTTGCACGCCGGGTTCGGGATCGGGTACTCGCGGAACGGCCGCAGCAGGACGACCAGCGCGCGTTTCGCGTCGTCCTTCGTCGGTCGATCTGGGACCGCCGGAAGATCCAACCCGCCGGTGTCGAGCCACAACGCCGTCGCGGGGTCGTACCCCGGCGTCGCGCAGATCGTGCCGTCCGGCCGGAACACCGGCGCGCCCGTGATGCCGACCAGCGGCCGGAACCGCCAACGGTCCCGGTCGCCGCACAGGATCTTCGCGAACTCGCCGGTCGGGTCGGTTGGGACCATCGTCTTCGTCCGCCCGTCGTACTTCTCGAAGTGGCAGTACCGCGCCAGGATGCTGACCATCGCGTCGGGCTTCACGTGCTCCAGGATCAAGGATCCCTTCTTCCGCGAGACGTTGTCGACGTGGTGGTCGCCGTCAAGCCGCAGCGGCCTGACCAGTTCCCCGCCGCGCTCGAACAGCATCACGTCCTGTTCGACCAGCCCCGCGATGGCGTCGTCCAGCGCCTGCGACAAGCGCCCCTTGGTCATGTCGACGGTGCGCAGTGGCGCTTCGATCCGCGCAATCGCCTGACCGACACACCGGCGCGCCGCGCGCACGATCTTGTCGTGCCCGCCGGCGCCGCGGCAGTGCCGGCTGATCGCGAACTGCTCGTGCGTCAGGATCGCCGCGACGTGCGCCGGCCGGATGCCGGCGTTGATCGCTGAGCAGGCGAAGTAGCACGCCTCGCCGTTGTTGTTGGTCGACAGGGACCAGTTGCCGGTCCGGTCGCCTTCGATCAAGGCATCAAGCCCTTGGCCGCTGATCTTCTCCAGTTCCTCGTAATGCGGCAGGTCCACGTCCACGAAGCCGGGCCAGTGGTGGCCGACGTTGTCGAACGTGCGCCCGTCTTCGAAGGTGATCTGGTCCGGGGGCTCGGGCAGCCGGTCGCCCAGTACGCAGTCCCACGACGCCAGATCGTCGAGCAGCGGCTGGTGGTGTGGTGCGAACTCCTTGCCGCTCAGGTCCGCCATTAGGTCGGCCGGCACCGTTGCCGACGCCGATCGCGTGCTGGCGCTGCGCGAAGTGCG
This sequence comes from Planctomycetota bacterium, assembly GCA_020638655.1. Taxonomy (GTDB): domain Bacteria; phylum Planctomycetota; class UBA1135; order UBA1135; family UBA2386; genus JACKIC01. The sequence continues at coordinate 323,281 of JACKIC010000007.1, read as the reverse complement.
GCGCGCCGCCGTCGCGTGCGCGTCCTGCTTCGGCAGCGAGCCGAGCGCCACCCGCGGACGGTCCACGCGCCACAGCAGGATGCCGGACTGGGACTCGACGCGACCCTTCGCGCGCTTCAACGCGTCGGGGTGGTTCGTCGTGAACGGTAGCCGCACCAGCCTGTCGATGTTCCAGGTGCCCGCGTCGCCGTCCTCGAACAGCGCCACGACGGCGCGGCTCGTCAGCTCGAACTCCTTCCACCGCTCCGGCTCGCCGTTGATCTCGAACGGCTCGGCCAGCAGCCAGATCGCTTGCACGCCGTTCCCGCTGTTGATCACGATGTGCGGCGGCGGCAGGGTCGGGTGGTTCTCCAGCGCGGCGACCTGATCGCGTCGCCACGCGTCCAGATCGGCGCACCCCGCGGGCGGGTCGATGTCGGCCCAGACGCACGCGATGCTCGTGCACTTGCGCTTGCCGGGTTTCGACTGCGGCTTCTCGCGCTCGGCCGGGAACGTCTGCGGCTGGAAGTACGTGTTCCACCCTTCGCGGTTGTTGGCGAGCCACGCCGCGAGCGGCGTCGTCCGCTGGTTCCGCTTCGGGTAGGTCCGCGCGTTGCCGTAGCCGCCTGGGCCCTTCTTCAGTTCGATCTCGTCGGCGGTCAGTTCGCGGTTCTCGCGCCGCGCTCGGTCATCGTTCGCGCGGTCTTCCGGGTGCAGGTGCACCACCGTGCACGGCCCGATGTTCATCGCCCACCAGCGAACAAACTCGTCGTTCGTCGTCGGCTTGCTTTCGACCTGGGGTTGGTCGATCTTGTTGTGGTCACTGCTCTTCTCGGCTCCGTTCACCGCGTCGGTGACCGGGGCCGCTTTCACATCCGGCGCCTCGTCGTCGGGTTGGGCACTCATCGCGATGCCCCCTTCCGCTTGCCCTTCGGCGAGTGGCGAGCGGCATCGACCGCTTCCCAGTGCTCGACGATCCAGCGGGCGGTCGTCATCAGCGTGCGGCCCACGCTGACGGTCTTCAGGCGAACGCCGCGCACGCCGCGGGTCGCGTGGCGCCACACCAGACTGCGGTGCGGGCGCTTACGGGTCAGCTTCTCGTAGACAGCCGGCCCATCGGCCAGCAGGGGGATGAGTTGGTCGCGCTCACTCTCGGGGAGCACGGAAAGCAGAACGGACATGACTGGCACCTCGACCACGGCGCGCACGAAGGCGCCCGCGTTTGTCTCTTTCGAGGTGCTCTCCCGGACGCGACGACCCCTCCGAGGCTGGGGATTTACACGCGCCCTGCATGAACACAGGATTACGACCTTCCCGCATCACGGCGGGTCCAACGATTCATCGTCTCAGCGGAGCCGAACCCACTGAGCCCTTAGATTGTCGAAGCCTACCCCACGTTGCACGACGTGGCGCCAGCACCCTTCAAGACTCGTCCATTCGTCTCGATTCGTCCAGATGCACAATCTTGCGCCGGATTTTTCTGCGCACGTGTAAACGCGAGCCCTACCCCGCCTTCTCCATCACGGCGCGCGCCTTCGCCATGTCGTCCTCGGCATAGTACTCGGACATCTCGGCGCTGCTGTGGCCAAGCAGCACGCGCACGGCTTCGAGGCCGTGGTCGCGCTTGATGCGCGTCGCCGCCGAGTGGCGCAGCTGGTACGGGTGCCAGTCGGGCAGTGGCGGCAGGCCCTGCTCGCGCCGTTCGCGGTTCGCCGCGACCACGGCTCGGGAGACCGCGTGCCGCAGCGATGCAGCGTCGTACGTGTCCCGGACCACCCGATCGGGGCGGGCGGCGCGTTCGCGCTCGTAGCGCGCCACGTGGGACGGGTAGAGCGGCGTCTTGCGCGCGGCGCGCTTCCGGCGCTCCATCTCGGCAACCGCCTCGGCAGGCGAGAACAGGTACTGGTCGACCCGCCGGCGCAGGAACGGCACCAGCACGGCTTGCGCCTGCGGCCCGAAGAACAGCTCGCGCCGCTTGCCACGCTTCGCGTTCTTGTGGTGCTCCAATTTCACGACCCAGGTGGCGTCATCGCTGCGGTCGATGTCGCACGGACGCAGTCCGAACAGTTCGCTGGGCCGCGCGCCGGTCCACCACATCAGCTCAAGCAGCGCGGCGACCGGGCGGCACAGGAACGGCAGCGTCGCGTCCACCACGGTGCGGTCCACGGGGCCCACGGTGCGCCCCTCACGGGCACCGTACTCGCCCTTGCCCAGCCCCTTCACCGCCGACAGCGCGTGCCCCAGGTCGCCCGGCACCAGTTCTTCGGCGACGGCCCATGTAAACGCTGCGCGCACGGTGCGCACACGGTCGTTCACCTCGCGCCTGCACAACTTGCCCGTCTCCAGCATGCGGAAGCGGACCGCCTGGAGCTTCTTCGGCCGGAACTCCGACGCCGGCTCGGGCCCGTACAGCTCGCGCACCGGGCGCAGCGACAGATCGACTTTCGCGAGGTTGTTGCGCTGCCAACCGGCGTCGTACCGCTCGCGCAGGTACGCCATGTACTGGTCGCACAACCCCTCCACCGTGACCGCGCCCGGCCGCATGCGCGCCGGCATCATGTCGTCGGTCAACTGGCGTCCGTTGGCTTCCCAGCGCGCCTTCAACGCAGCGAAGCGGATGCGTGCTTGCGGGTCGTCGAACCGGCCGAAGTGCAGCTTGCGGCCGTTGAATCGGGAATAGGCGTAGCCGTCTCGGCTGCGTCGCAGCCGTGGTCCTTCCATGCTCATGCGCGGTGCTCCTTGGATCGCGAAAAGGTCAAAGTTCGACCTTTCGCTGCGGATGCGCCGCGCTGCCCTTGCGAGCAGGTTCGCGCTAAGTGCGCGCTCGGCAAGGAACTCTACGACATGAAAACTGGTCGGGGCGAGAGGATTTGAACCTCCGACCTTTGCGTCCCGAACGCAACGCTCTACCAAGCTGAGCCACGCCCCGACCTGCGCTCCACGGCCATAGACCGGGAAGCGGGCCGAGGAGACTAGCCAGCGCTCCGGTCCCGGTCAAGGGCACGATCGCCCATGTCTCGAATCGGGTCCTGGCCAACAGGTGCGTTGCTCACGGCCCACGGCTAAGGTGCCCGCGGCGCCGGTCGCCGCCTCCGGTCATGCGCATCCACCTGCTGATCCCCGAAGTCCGCGAGCTGCTCCACGAGGGCAACGAAGGGGACCTGCAGTCGGTGCTGCAGGAGATGCACCCGACCGACGCGGCGGCGATCCTGAGCGCCCTGCAGCCCGACGAGATCGCCAAGGCCCTGGCGCTGCTGCCGCTCGACCTCGAGCGCGACGTGTTCGGCTACCTCGAACCCGAGGTCCAGGAGCTGTTCATCCAGGGCGCCGGTCGCGCGCACGCGATCAAGGTGCTGAACTCGATGCTCAGCGACGACCGGGCCGCGTTCCTCGAGCGCCTGGACCCGCGCGTGCGCGACCAGCTGATCCCGCTGCTGCCCAACGCGGCGCGCGAGGACCTGCTGCGCCGCACCACGTTCGAACCCGAACAGGTCGGCGCGTTCTTGACCACCGACTACGCGGTGCTCAACCCGCTGCTCACGGCGCGCGCGGCGATCGCGGAGCTGCGCCGGCAGGCACCGAGCAAGGAGACGATCTACTACAGCTACGTGCTCGACCGCAGCGGCAAGCTGCTGGGCTTCGTCTCGCTGCGCGACCTGATCCTGGCCAACGAGGCGACGCCGGTCGGCGAGCTGATGAAGACCGACCTGGTGTCCGTCTACCCGGACTCGGACCAGGAAGACGCGGCCCGCATCATCCGCGACTACGACCTCATCGCGCTGCCGGTCATCGACACCGGCGGCCACCTGGTCGGCATCGTCACCCACGACGACGCGGTCGACATCGTCGAAGAAGAGGCGCAGGAGGACTTCGAACTGATGGCCGGTGTGACCGGCGCCAGCGAAGGCGACGACTTCCTCGCCGAACCGGTGCTGCGCCAGCTGCGCCGCCGCGCGCCCGTCATCTGCCTGTTGGCGCTGTTCTGGCTGCTCACGGCGACCGTGATCCAGGGCTTCGAAGGGCTGCTGCGCGGCAACATCCTGCTGATGGCGACGATGCCGATGGTGATGGCGATCGGCGGCATGGTCGGCAGTCAGGCCAGCACGCTGGTGATCCGCGCGCTGGCGACGCAGGAGCACGGCTCGTTCCGGGCGATGGTCACCAAGGAGCTGTTCGTCGGCCTGCTGCTCGCCGGCGTGCTCGGCGGTGTCGCGTTCGGCAACGCGCTGCTGCTGCAGGCGATCAAGGGCGAGGGCATCGCGCTCGACGAGACCGCGTGGTACGCGGCGGTGATCGCGATCGCGATGGCGGCGGACGTGGTGTTCGCCGCGCTGCTCGGCGCCTCGATCCCCAACCTCGTGCGCGTGCTGCGCATCGACCCGGCGCTGATCAGCACGCCGGCGGTCACGGCGATGACCGACCTCACGGGCGCGGCGATCTTTCTCGCGCTCGTGACCATGCTGCTCTGAGCGCCGGGGCGACCGGCGCCGGGACTCAGCGCCAGAAGTAGTGCCAGCCGGCCTCGAGCGTGGTGCTGGCCTTGGGCTCCAGCGTGACCTTCCAGCGGAACTCGCCGAAGCCGTTGAAGCGGAACCACCAGTAGGGCCAGTTCCACCACGACCACCAGATCGGCCGAGCCTCGTCCTGCCACAGGTTGACGAGGTCGAGCTGCTGCATCGCGCCGTCCTGGCCGACGGTGTCGGCGAGCCCGAGGATGCGTCGCGTCACCTCGATCTCGACCGCCTGGCGCTTGTCGTTGCGCAGCACGATGCTGCCGACGAGGTCGATGCGCCCGTACTGGTTGCCGTCGAACCGCTCGGCGTTGGCGACGCGCCCCTTCTCGTGCTCCTCGGTGGTGACGCAGATGTCGACCGCGGTGTTGATCGCGAGGTCGGTCTCGGCCCCGATCGGCGTGTAGCGCATGCGGCCCTGCGCGAGGATGCGTCCCTTGTTGAACACCAGCGCGGGCGCGGTCGTCAGCGGCGCCTTGGCCTTGTTGGTGAGCCGCAGCACGTGCACGGCCTTGGGCGCCGCGAGCTCCTTGGCCAGTTCGAGCACCTGCTGGCTCTGCAGGTTCTGCCGCACCTCCATCGGCGGCGCGAAGGTCACGTCGAGCTTGTAGACGTCGCGGTACGCGAGGTCGAACGACTCGATCGGCATCACCAGCCGCTCGCCGACCTCGAGCGTCACGTCGCGCAGCGTGAACACGAACAGGTCCTCGTTGGCCTCGCTGCCCTGCACGGCCGGGTCGGGGTCCTGCCCCTGGCCCGCGGCCCGCTCGGCCATGTAGCCCATCGACTGCGTCATCAGCGAGTTCGACAGCATGTTCGAGAACCGCGCGCTGTCGCGCACGTTGGCGGCCACCTGCGCGAGCTCCTGCTGCAGCGAGATCGGATCGACCAGGCCCTGGAACTCGAACTTGGGCACGCCGATCACGAGGTGCACCGTGGCGCGCTCGAGGTCGATGAGGTCGTTGACCAAGGTCGCCTGCAGCTGCACCTTGGCCGCGCCCGCGCCGTCGATGTCGAGGCGGTACGACGGAATCCACCGCAGGCCGCGCTGCACGTACATCACCCCCACCGTCGCCCCCTCACCACCGCCGTCGACCTCGAGCGACAGCCGTTCGTCCTGCCGTCGCTGCGTGAAGTGACGCTGCAACTCGCCGCGGATCTCGAGGTCGCGCACCTGGGCCAGCGGCAGCGCGCGGGTGCCGGTCGCGGTGGCCACGAGCAGCACGTCGGTCACCGGCAGGTTCGGGTTGCGGTTCTCGTCGGCGTCACCGCTGCGCGCCGCCACGTCGACGAGGCGCCCCTCGATGCGGTTGTTGTTGTAGTCCTGCACCGCCACGTCCTTGCCGACGTTGGCGCGCGCGATCTGCCGCATGTCGACCGCGGGCACCTCCTCGTCGACCTCCTGCCGGCCGGCCACCGCCGAGATCAGCTTGCCGCCACCGCTCGCGTACGGCCAGAACGTGCCGAGCACCGGCGCGGGCAGCTCGTCGAGCACGATCCGTTGCCGACCGGCTGCCGCCAGCGGCATCTCCCGGATCAGGTACGCGTGCCCGTCCTTGAAGACGGTGACCTCGCGCACCGGCAACTTCGACGCGGCCCGCGCGGGCTGCGGGGCAGGTTGCTGGGCAGGCTGCTGGCAGATGGCCGTCGCAGCGACCAGACCGACCGACAGCCACGACGACAAGGGTGCTCTGTACAAGCTCATGTTCGACCTCGGAACGTTCCCGCGGGCGTCGCGACGACCTGCCGCGACCGCTGCCGACCCTAGTCGGGAACGGCCCCGCTCTGTGCAAGTTCCATGTAAAGGCCCGCCGTCAGTCCTCCCTGCCCGCCTGCAGCACGACGTCGCACTCGAGCGCCAGCCGCCTGCGCACCTTCGCGCTGGTGTAGCCGCGCTGCCGGAGCAACCGGCCGACGTTGTGCCGCTGCGCGACCGCCGCCGCGACCGCCTCGCGCAGCGCGGGCAACTCCGCCATGCCGCGGGCCAGCTCGGCGGCGTCGCGCGCGGCCTGTCGGCGCTCGCGCAGCCCGACGACGAGCAGCGGCGACCCCATGCCGCCCCCCAGCACCACCAGCAGGAAGCCGTAGGACCCGACCGGCGGCAGGCAGAACGCGCCGATGGCCATGGCCAGCATCACCGCGCCACCGACGATCTTGCCCGTCGGCGACAGCATCGCCATCGAGTCCAGGCTGCCCGGACGCGACAGCCTGCTGAGGTCCTCGACCATGCGGCGCCGGTCAGCCGTGGCCGCCGGTGCCCTTGTCGCTGGCGGGCTCCTCGACCGCCTTGGCGCGCACGAACTCGCGGTTCATCTCGGCGATCACGCGCACCGGGATCTCCTTGGGGCACGCGGCTTCGCACTCGTACTGGTTGGTGCAGTTGCCGAAGCCCTCGCGGTCCATCGCCGCGACCAGGTCGCGCGCGCGCTGCTCGCGCTCGACGCGCCCCTGCGGCAGGTGCATGAAGTGCGAGACCTTGGCGCCGACGAACAGCATCGCCGAGGCGTTCTTGCAGGCCGCGACGCACGCGCCACAGCCGATGCAGGTGGCCGCGTCGAAGGCGCGGTCGGCGTCGTGCTTGGGCACCGGGATCGCGTTGGCGTCCTGCGGCGCGCCGGTGCCGACCGAGATGAACGCGCCCTTCTGCACCACGCGGTCGAACGACGATCGGTCGACGACCAGGTCGCGCACCACCGGGAACGCCGCGGCGCGCCACGGTTCGACCCAGATCTCGGCGCCGTCCTTGAAGCTGCGCATGTGCAGCTGGCAGGTCGTGGTGCCGCGCTCGGGGCCGTGCGGCACGCCGTCGATGACCACGCCGCACGAACCGCAGATGCCTTCGCGGCAGTCGTGGTCGAAGGCGACGGGCTCCTCGCCCTTGTGGATCAGCTGCTCGTTGAGCACGTCGAGCATCTCGAGGAACGACATGTCCGCGGAGACGTGGTCCAACTCGTAGCGGACCATCCTGCCGTCCTGCGCGAAGTCGCCCTTGGTGCTCTGCCTGCTCTGCCGCCAGATGTGGAGTGTGACCTTCATCGTCCTGAGCCTTGCACTGGTAGTGGCCCCTACTTGTAGCTGCGCACCGCGAGGTGCACGTTCTCGAACGCAAGGGGCTCTTCGTGGCGCACCGGCGCCTTGCCCTCACCCTGGTACTCCCAGACCGCCGCGTGACAGAAGTTCTCGTCGTCGCGCCGCGCCTCACCTTCGTCCTGCCACTCCTCGCGGAAGTGACCGCCGCACGACTCGCGGCGCTCGAGCGCGTCGCGGCACATCAGCTCGCCGAACTCGAGGAAGTCGGCGACGCGGCCGGCCTTCTCGAGCGACTGGTTGAGGCTCTCGTTGCTGCCGAGCACGCGCACGTCGCGCCAGAACTCCTCGCGCAGCACCGGGATCTCCTGCAGCGCCTGCTGCAGGCCCGCTTCGTTGCGCGCCATGCCGCACTTGCCCCACATGATCTTGCCGAGCGCCTTGTGGAAGTCGTCGACGGTGCGCTTGCCCTGGATCGAGAGCAGCTTGCGGGTCATCTCCTGCACGCCGGCGACGGTGCTCGCGAACTCGGGGCGGTCGCTGCCGACGCTGCCGGCCTTCTGCCCGGCGAGGTAGCCGCCGACCGTGTACGGGATCACGAAGTAGCCGTCGGCGAGTCCCTGCATCAGCGCCGAGGCGCCGAGGCGGTTGGCGCCGTGGTCGCTGAAGTTCGCCTCGCCGAGCACGAACAGGCCCGGGATCGTCGACTGCAGGTCGTAGTCGACCCACAACCCGCCCATCGTGTAGTGCACCGCCGGGAAGATGCGCATCGGCCGCGAGTACGGATCCTCGGCGGTGATCTTCGCATACATGTGGAACAGGTTGCCGTAGCGCGCCGCGATCGCGTCCTTGCCCAGGCGCTTGATCGAGTCGCGGAAGTCGAGGAAGACGCCGAGGCCGGTCTCGCCGATGCCGCGCCCTTCGTCGCACACCTGCATCGCCGCGCGCGAGGCGATGTCGCGCGGCGCGAGGTTGCCGAAGCTCGGGTACTTACGCTCGAGGTAGTAATCGCGCTCGTCGTCGGGGATCTCGCTCGGCTGGCGCTTGTCGCCCGCGGCCTTGGGCACCCAGACGCGACCGTCGTTGCGCAGCGACTCGCTCATCAGCGTCAGCTTGCTCTGGTGATCGCCGCTGACCGGGATGCAGGTCGGGTGGATCTGCGTGTAGCACGGGTTGGCGAAGCCGGCGCCGCGCTTGTGCGCGCGCCAGGTCGCCGTGACGTTGCAGCCCTTGGCGTTGGTCGACAGGTAGAAGACGTTGCCGTAGCCGCCCGTGGCGAGCACCACCGCGTCGCCGGCGTGCGAACGCACCTCGCCGGTGACCAGGTCGCGCACGACGATGCCCTTGGCGTGCCCGTCGACGAGTACGACGTCGAGCATCTCGGTGCGCGGGAACATCTTCACCGCGCCAAGGCCGATCTGCCGCGACAGCGACGCGTACGCGCCGAGCAGCAGCTGCTGACCGGTCTGGCCGCGCGCGTAGAACGTGCGCGACACCTGCGCGCCGCCGAAGCTGCGGTTGTCGAGCAGGCCGCCGTATTCGCGCGCGAACGGCACGCCCTGCGCGACCGCCTGATCGATGATGTTGACGCTCAGCTGCGCGAGCCGGTAGACGTTGGCCTCGCGGGCGCGGAAGTCTCCGCCCTTGACGGTGTCGTAGAACAGCCGCCAGACCGAGTCGCCGTCGTTGCGGTAGTTCTTCGCCGCGTTGATGCCGCCCTGCGCCGCGATCGAGTGGGCGCGCCGCGGGCTGTCCTGGAAGCAGAAGCACTCGACCTGGTAGCCGAGCTCGGCGAGCGACGCGGCGGCGGACGCGCCGGCCAGGCCGCTGCCGACCACGAGCACCTTGTACTTGCGCTTGTTGGCGGGGTTGACGAGCTTCAGGTCGAAGCGGCGCGTGTCCCACTTGTCCTGGATGGGACCCGAAGGAATCTTGGCGTCGAGCTTCATGATGCAACCTTGACGATGCCGCTGAGCACGGCGAAGGGGAGGAAGGCGTTGCCGCCGGCGATCGCCGCGGCGAGCAGGTAGGCGAGCGTGCGCACCATCGGCGAATAGCGGCGGTGATTGAGGCCCAGCGTCTGCGCCAGGCTCTGCACGCCGTGCGAAAGGTGCAGGAACAGCACCGCCTGGAAGGCCATGTAGGCGATCGCGATCGCGGGCACCGAGAAGCTCGCGGTCACCATCGCGTAGACGTCGTGCCCGCCAGCGCCCGCGGCCTTGAGCGCGCTGTGGCCGGGGTTGGTCACGCCCAGCGTGAAGTGCAGCAGGTGGTAGACCACGAACACCAAGAGGGACAGGCCGCTGAGCACCATCGAGCGCGACGCGAACGAGGCCTGGATCGTCGCCTCCTTGGCGTAGGCGACCGGCCGCGCCGCCTTGTTGGCGCGCGCCAGGCGGATGCCGGTGGCGACGTGCAGCACGAACACCACCAAGAGGCCGATGCGCATGACCCACAGCAGCGGGCCGAGGTCGTGCAGCATCTTCGCGTAGGCGTTGATCTTGTCAGGGCCGCTCAGCAGTTGCAGATTGCCGAGCAAGTGGGCGACGACGAAGCCGAACAACAAGAGGCCGGTGATCGCCATGATCACCTTGCCACCGATGGACGACCGCCAGAAGTCGATCAACCAGTTCATGGATTCCTAGGGGGAGAACGCCTTGGCGACGAACGACTTTCGCGCGCGCGGGGGGCGCGGCGAAGGATCGGGCCCGACCGTTTCGATTGCAACATGTTGATGGATGCGGCCGCGCACCGCGTGCGACACTGGGGCCGATGGCGCGCGCCGACCCTACGCCGATGGTGATGCCGCTGCGCGCAGGCACCGCGGGGGCGATCCCGCCGCCTGCCGCAGCGGCGCGGCGCTGGGCCGACGAGCTCGGCGAAGTCGACTACACGGCGACGCCCGGCTGCTGGGTCGCCGCGGCGCCGCCGCGCGCCGCGCCGCGCGATCGCGTCACCGTCGCCCGCCGGTTCATGGCCCAGGCCCGCCAGGCGGGCTGCCGCGCCGTCTGGTTCGGCGTCGACGCGCGCTTCGTCGCCCAGCTGCAGCTCACGGGCCTGCGCATCGGCGCCGAGCCCTGGTGGCACGCCGACCGCTGGCCCGCGACCCTGGCGGCGACCGCCTCGCTGCGCGCCCAGCTGCGGCGCGCCGCCAGCAAGGGCGTGCGCATCCGCGCCGCCGCCCCGGGCGAGCTCGCCGCGCCGGGCCTGCCGGCGCAGCTCGACCGGCTGCTGCAACGTTGGGCCGAGCTGCACGAGCTGCCGCCGATGCAGTTCCTCTGTCGCCTCGACCCCGGGCGCCGCCACGCGGACCGCACCCTGTGGCTCGCGGAGCGCGGCGAGCACCTGGTCGGCTGCGCCGGCGTGATCCGCACCGGCGGTGACGCGTCGGTGATCACCGAGCTGCTGCGCGACCCGAGCGCCCCGAACGGCACCACCGAGCTGCTGTTCGACGCCGTGCAGCGCGAGGCCGCGACGACCGCGCACGGCCGCGTCACCCTGGGTCTCGCGCCGCTGCGCGGCGACGTCGGCCGACTGCTGCGCGCGGTGCGCCTGGCGATGCGCCACCACTACGACTTCGACGGTGTCTCCCGCTGGAAGCAGAAGCTGCGCCCCCACCGCTGGCGCGACCAGTGGCTGGCCTACGAGCCGGACACGTCCGCCGCGCGCGCGCTGTTCGCCGTGGCCCGCGCCTTCGCCGGGGGCTCGCTGCTGCGCTACGCGGCGCGCAGCGCCGCGCGCTCGCTGCGCCGCCTGTTCACGGGTCGCCGGCCGCGCTGAGCAACTGCGACGCGAGGCGACTGCGGGGTTGCACCGTCACTCCGTCGCTGCATCATGCGACCATGGCCGAACTGCTCGAGGAGCGGCGCGCCGCGATCGCGGTGCTGACGATGAATCGTCCCGATCGCCTCAATGCCGTCAACGAGGCGCTCTACACGCAGCTGATCGACCGCCTGCAGCAGCTGCCCAGCGATCGCAGCGTGCGCGCCGTGGTGCTCACCGGCGCCGGCCGCGCCTTCTGCGTCGGCGCCGACCTGGTGGGCCACAAGCAGCAGCAGCGCGAGCACGACGCCCGCCGGCACTACATCGACCTCGGCCAGCGCGCCGCCAAGGCGCTGCTCACCTGCCCGTTGCCCGTGGTCGCCGCGATCCACGGCCACGCCATCGGCGCCGGGCTCGAACTGGCGCTGGCCTGCGACCTGTCGGTGGTCGCCGACGACGCCAAGCTGCGCTTCCCCGAGTTCGGCCTGGGCACGTTCGTCGGCGGCGGCACGACCCGGACCCTGGTGCAGCGCGTGGGCGGCACCCGCGCCCGCGAGCTGCTGCTGCTCGGCCGGTTCTTCCGCGGCCAGGACGCCGCGACCTACGGCGTCTGCAACGCCGCCGCGCCGGCCGCCGAGGTCCTGCCCGCGGCGCTCGCCTACGCCGAGGAACTCGCCACCAAGGCGCCGCGCTCGCTGGCGTTCGCCAAGCAGCTGCTGGCCCCCGATTCCCGCAGCCTCGACGACGTGCTCGCCGCCGAGGCCGACGCCCTGTTCGCCTGCATGCAGACCAAGGACTGGCAGGAAGGCATCGACGCGTTCGCCGAGCGCCGCACCCCGGACTTCACTGGTGACTGACGCAACCGACCCCGGCGCCGCCCCGAGCGGCAGCACTTTTCAGACGATCGACCGGATCCTGCGCCCGCGCGGCGTGGTCGTCGTCGGCGCCTCCGAGGACCCCAAGAAGCGCGGCAACCAGGCGCTCGCGGCGCTGCTCGCGAGCGGCTACACGGGCCAGATCCACGGCGTCAACCCCAAGGGCGGCGAGGCCCACGGCGTGACCTTCGTGCGCACGGTCGAGGAGGTGCAGGGCGAGGCCGACACGGCCCTGCTGTGCACGCCGGCCAGCACCGTGCCCGCTGCCCTGCAGGCGTGCGCCGCGCGCGGCCTCAGCGGCGCGGTGGTCGTCGCGCTGGGCTTTCGCGAGACCGGCACCGACGGCGAGCAGCTCGAGCTGCAGATCCAGCAGGTCGTGCGCGAGACCGGCATCCGCGTCGTCGGCCCCAACACCAGCGGCATCCTCAACCCGCACCGCGGCCTCAACCTGATCGGCGTGCCGAACGTGCCCGCGGGCCGCATCGCGCTGCTGACGCAGAGCGGCAACGTCTCGCTGCAGGTGATGACCGAGGCGATGCGCCGCACCCGCGCGGGCTTCTCGTTCGTGATCGGCGTCGGCAACGAGGTCGACCTGCGCTTCGACGAGTACCTCACCTACCTCGCCGACGAACCCAACACCGCCGCGATCGCGATGTACGTCGAGGGCTTCCGGCGCGGCCAGAAGTTCCTCGAGACCGCCGCCGAGGTCACCACCAAGAAGCCCGTGATCCTGCTCAAGGGCGGCCGCTCGGTGCGCGGCAAGGCCGCGGCGCGTTCGCACACCGGCGCCCTGGCGGGCTCCTTCCCGGTGTTCCGCGCCGGCCTCAAGCAGAGCGGCGTGATCCTCGTGCGGCGCTCCGACGAGCTGCTGCACGTCGCCGAGAGCCTCGCCAGCCAGCCCGCGCGCGGCTCGTACCGCGGCGTCGCGGTGCTGACCGACGGCGGCGGCCACGGCACGCTGGCGACCGACGCGCTGCACTACCACCAGACGCAGCTGACGCGGCTCGGCGCGGCGACCACCGCGGCGCTGCAGCAGGCGCTCGGCCACAAGCTCCCGCCGAGCAACCCGATCGATCTCGCCGGCGCCGCCGACGCCGATCCGATGGTGTTCGCCAAGGCCGTCGACGTGCTGATGCAGGACGAGCAGATCGGCACGGTGCTCGTCGTCGGCCTGTTCGGCGGCTACCACCGGCGCTTCTCGGCCGAGTTGCTGGCGCGTGAGGTCGCGGCCGCGCAGGCGATCGTCGAAGCCGCGGGCCGGCACCGCCGGGCCGTGGTCGTGCACACGCTCTACGCCGAGATGGCGAGCGAACCGCTCGACGTGCTGCGCGCCGGCGGCGTGCCGGTGCTGGCCTCGCTCGAGGTCGCCTGCCGCTGCGCCGCGGCGCTGTTCGAACGCGGCCGCCAGCTCGACCTGCGCCGCGGCACACCGCCGCCGATCGGCGGCAAGCAGTGGCAGGGCCTCGACGCGGTGCGCCAACAGGAACGGCGCGTACTGCTCGAGACCGAGGCGCGCGACCTCGTCGCCGGCTACGGCGTGCCGATCGTGCCGGCGACGTTCTGCGAGACCGCCGACGAGGCCGGCGCCGCCGCTCGCAAGGTCGGCGGCCCGGTCGTGATCAAGGCGGTCGCCGCGGGGCTCGTGCACAAGACCGACGCCGGCGGCGTGCGCCTCGGCGTCGCGCCCGAGGACGCCGGCCAGGCGTTCGACGGCGTCGCCAACTCAGTGCGCCTCTACCACCAAAAGCGCGGCGCCACCGCCGACCTGCGCGGCATGCTCGTCGCGCCGGCGCTGCCCAAGCCGATCGTCGAACTGCTGATCGGCTACAAGAAGGACCCGCACTACGGCGGCGTGATCGTCGTCGGGCTCGGCGGCACCACCGTCGAGGTGCTCAAGGACGTGACCCTGCGGCTGTTGCCGATCACGCGCGACGACGCCCGCGACATGCTCGCCGAGATCAAGGGCGCGCGGCTGCTGCGCGGCCACCGCGGCGCGCCAGCGGTCGACCGCGAAGCCGTCGTCGACGCGATCATGGCGCTCGCCGCCTGCGCGCGCAGCAACCCCGAGGTCCTCGAGCTCGAGGTCAACCCGCTGTTCGCCTACGACCGCGGCGCGGTCGCGGTCGACGTGCGCGCGCTGCTGTAGGCGCCCGGACTCAGGATCCCGAGGGCTCTTCCGCCGCGAGGTCGGCGACGATGCGGCCCGCGGGCCGCCGGAACTCGACGCTCGGGCGGAGCGCCTCGGACGCCCGGATCACCGCAATCGCTGCAGCGCCGTGGCCAGGGCCGCGGGCGCCACCGCAACCGAAACCGGTCCCGCCGCGGCACCGAGGACCAGTTCGGTAGGCGCACCGTCGAGATCCACGCTCACGTCGCCGCGACGCAGCCGCCAGCGCAGCTTCCAAGTCCCGGGAACGGGCAGCAGCAGGCGAGCCCGGCCGTCGGCACCGACGACGCCGCTCGCCGACGAAAGACTGCGGCCGTCGCCGAACTCGTAGAGGTCGCTGCTGTCGCGCCACTGCCGGTCGTGTTCGGAATGCGCCGCTGCACCGACGCCGGCCAGTTCGACGACGGCCTCGAGCTGCAGCGGCGCCTCGGGAGGCGGCTGCTGCAGCTGCAGTTCCAAGGACAGCGCCGCGTGCAGCGTCACCTCCGCGTCGGCGAACAGGTCCGTCAGCAGCGCGTTGGCGCGGCCATCGGCGTGCACGACGCAACGGATCGGGCGGTGCAGCAACAACTGCAGCGCGCCGTCGTGCGTCACGGGCTGCTCGCGCGCACCGCCGCGATCGGGGTCGAGCCGCACGCTCGCCTCGAGCACCGGGTGGCGTTCGTCGTCGAGGGTGCGCACGCGGACGGCGCGCAGCCTGCCGCGCAGATCGATCTCGGGCAGCGTCGTGACCTCGCCGCCGCGCACCGCGACACTCGCGGCAGACCAGACCGGCTCGCTCTCGCCGACCGGCCGCAGCGCCAAGGTTGCGGTGCCCGGCGTCACGTCGTCGAACGTCAACAGCCCGTCCTCGATGGCGAGGTGGCAACCCCAGGTCTGGGTGTGGCCCGACGCGCCCTCGGTGCAACTGGCCAGCAACAGCCGCGTCGGCAGCCCTGCGTCGAGCAGCACCTTGGCGACGATGCGACCCGTCGCGGGCATCACCACGCGCAGATCGCGCTGCCCGCGCGTGATCGGCACGTCCTGCGCCTGGTGCATCGTCTTCTCGGCGACGAGATGCAGCCCCTTGGCGGGAAGGAACGCCCGGATCGAAAAGCGCCCGCCTTCGTCACTCTCGACGTTGCTGTCGATCGCGGTCTCGCGGATGCCGTCGCGGTGCTCCTGCACCCGCAGCTTCACGCCCGCGAGCGGCGCGCCCTGCTGGTCGACGACCACACCGTCGACGACCACGGGCGGCGGCGCGACGACGACGTCGCCGAGGTCGAGGTCCTTGGGTTGCTGCAGGATCCAGTCGGGCAGCGCGATGCGCGCCGTGCGCGTCGCGGCACCGCCCTTGTCGGCCGGGACGATCACCGCCATGAGCTCGCTGCTTGCAGTGAACACGGCGGGCAGCGGCATGCGGAAGCGCCCCGCCGCGTCGGTCTCGAACCACACGTGGTAGCTCGTCCATTCCCCGGCGGCGTAGACGGCCTGCCAGTTCTCGCCCGCGAGCGGCGCGCGCGCCTCGTCGACGAGCCGGCCCGTGAGCACGGGCTGCCGCACGACGTGCAGCGCGACCTCGAGGTGTTCACCGGCGGTCACCGGTCCGTCGACGAGTTGTTCGCCGCGGCACCAATCGCAATCGATCTTCACCGACAGGCGGCGCGACAGCGCCAGGTGCGGCAGCGCCAGCACGCCGTCGCGCATCGGGTAGGTGTGCTGCAGCGGCGGGTTGCCCGGTGTGCGGTCCTCGATGGCGACGAGCAGCAGCCGATCGGGCACGTACGGCCCCTGGCCGTCGTCGAGGCGCAGCGTCAGCGAACCCGTCGCCGGCAAGCGCAGCACCACGGGCTCGCGCGGCAGGTGCGCGAGGTCGACGTTGGCGAGCGCGCGTTCGGGCAGCGGCAGGTCGAGCAGCGCCAGCACGGTGGGCGACCCGACGCGGGCCTGCAGATGCGCGAACGTCGCCAGCCCGTCGGCGCCCGTGGGCTGCTGCAGGTTGCCGCCGACGAGCAGTTCGCGGCCGTTCATGCGTTCGGGCGCGGCGACCGTGACCGGCGCGCCCGCCACCGGTTCCCCCGCGGGCCCCAACACCAGCACCCGCAGAGTGAGGTCGTCCCGCAGCTCCAGCACCACGGGGGCGCCGTCCTCGGGCACGCGCCACGCGATCGCCTCCGCCCACAGATCGCCGTGTCGGCAGAAGAGCAGTTCGGCGCGGCCCGGCTGCAGGGCGAGCTCGGTGAACCCCGCGCTGTCGGTGCGCAGCGGCGCCTGTTCGGCCAGCGCCCGCGCCTCGGCGGGACGCTGGCCCTGCTCGCCGAAGTCCGCAGGTACGTGGCACACTCCCGCCGCCGCGACCGGCTCACCGGTCGCGGCCACGACCACGCGCACGCGCAGCCGCGGCGCTGCGGTCTCGTCCGCGATCCCCGTGCGTTCGGCAACAGGTGCCTCGGTGCGCGCGGCGCCGATCGGCGCCGACTCGGGGTTCGTGCGCCCTGCTCCGGACGCCTCATCCTCGAGGACGACCGGCGGGGCGGCGCCGCGCGGCCACCAGCACAGGGTCGCCGCAGCGACCGACAGCAGCACCGCGAACAGCAACAGCCATGGCCTCGTCGATCCGGACATCGTGTCGTGCCCCTTGGAGGTGGAACGGGCGCGCCGTGTAAGGCGTCCCGCCCGCGATTTCCCTCAGCCCTTGGCGTCGAGCGACGTCTTGCCGATCGAAACCAGCGTGCGCAGCGCGTCCGCGGTGCGCACGTCGAGCGCGACCAGCCGATCGGGCGCGAGCAGCACGAGCCGGCCGCTGGCCGGGTTCGGCGAGCTCGGCATGAACACGAGCTTGTGCGGCGCGCCGTCGGGCCCCTTGGCCTCGCCGGTGACGAGCCCGAGCTCGAAGCCGTCGTCGACGCGCACCGCGACCACGCCCTGGAAGAACCGCGCCCGCGTGGTGTCGTAGCCGAGCACCTCCTTGAGCGACTGGTAGAGCGCGCCGATCACGGGCAGCCCCTCGAGCAGGCGGTCGGTGCTGCGCCACAGCCAACGACCGACGAACGTCGTGACGAACAGCCCGACGAAGTAGATCACGAGCAGCGCGAGCAGCAGGCCCATGCCCGGGAAGTAGAAGTGCTCGGGGTCGCTGCGCCAGTTGCCGGCGATCGAGGCCTCGAGCCAGGTGATCGACAGCGCGGCGCCGCCGAGCGGCAGCAGGGCGACGACGCCGGCGATCAGACAGCGGGTGATGTGGCGGGTCGGGTTCATGACTTCGGCTCCGCGAAGGCCGCGCGCGCGGCGGCGAACAGGGTGACGAGCAGCACGAGGCCGCCGATCGGCACCAGGACGATACCCGGCGACGGGTCGCCTTCGCTGTTGAGCACGCCGCCGAGCAGGAAGCCCAGCGGCATCAGTACCGCGCCGAGCGACAGCGAACGCGCCAGGCGGCGACGCCCGACCGGGTCCGCGGCGACCCGCGCCCCGAGCGCGACGAACAACAGGCACAGGATACCGAGCAGGTTGCCGTGCGCGTGCGCCAGCGTCCACAGCTCGCGGCGCATCGCGCTGCCGAGGTAGACCGGCACCTTGAGCGCGTGCAGCGCCTCGAGCGTCAGCCCGAGCGGCAGCGAGAACGCGAGCAGCAGCCAGCCGGTGCGCAGCGCGACGCGAGTCGACGGATCGTGCACCGAGGGGTCGTTCATTCGCCGATCGAGATCCTGTTCTCGCCCTGCAGGTCCGTGAGGCGCACCACCGCAGCCAGGTCCAGATGCAGATCGTCGCCGAGAAGAAAGCCGCGCGGCACCGGTTGCAACCGTCCCGGCGCGAGGCGGGCGATCGCGTCGAGCGTTTCGAACACGGCGCGGCCGCGCGGCTCGGGCCCAGCCATCGAGTCGACGCGCTCGAGCAGGCCGCCGAGGCCGATCGGGACGCGCTGCTCGAGCTGCCGCAGGCTGCGCTGCGCCAGCCAGCGCACGCTCGGGTAGCCGTCCCCCATCGCCACCGCGAGGTGTGCGCGCTGCGCGGCGGTCGCGTTCGGTGACGGCGCGGCCGTGTCACGCCCCAGCGCGGCTGCGTAGACCGCGCGCACCGCGGCGTCGCCGGCATGCAGCGACGCGATCGCGTCGGGCAGGTCGATCGGCGCCTTGTCGGCGCGCGCCGTCGGCACCGCGTAACGATCGCCCCACCACTGCCGCATGCGTTCGGCGGCCCACGGCAGGCTGCGATCGGTGTGGCACAAGGTGCACGCGTTCGGCCGCGCCGCGGCGGCGTCGCGCGCGGGGTCGGGCACCTCGACGCGGTGGCTGCGGTGGATCTCGAGCACCCCGAAGACCACCTTGGGCATGTGGCACTCGACGCACGACGAACCGGGCCCGCCGGCGGCATGGTGCGTGTGCGCGGCGACGTCGGCGCCGATCGCGGGGTGGCACTGCGTGCACATCGCGTCGCTCGTCAGCTCGGGCCGCAGCTGCCCCTTCGGGTCGCCGCGGTGCATCGCGTGGCAGGACAGGCAGGTCATCGCGCCGCCCCGGTAACACGGCGAGGCGAGCACGCCCTGCAGCTCGTAGGCGGTGAGGCGCGGCGTGCCATCGCGCCAGAAGCGCAGCGCGAACAGCTCGGGGTCGGCCTTGCCGCGCACCGGCGTGTCGGCCTGGATCGGGGTGACGTGCTCGAGCAGGTCGTCGCCGGGCCGGTAGGTCGGTCCGGTGTGGAACCACGCGTCGAGCCGCGACGACGTCCTGGGCAGGCGCGCGCCGTGGCACTGCCCGCAGACCGACACCGAACGCGTCTGGTCGAGGTCGGGCGGATCGACGATGCCAGCCGTCGGCCCACCCGCGAAGTGCTGTGCGTAGCGCACCACCGGGTCGCGCATCGCCGCCGCGTGCGCGGCGCCGGGCCCGTGACACGACTCGCAGGCGATGCCGAGGTCGGCGACCTGCGAGTCGAAGCGCGCGGCGGCGGGGCCGTCGCGCATGCTGCTGCGCAGCCGCGGCTCGGGCGCAGTGTTGTGGCAGAAGATGCAGTTCTCGTTCCAGACCGCGGCGTGCGCGTTCCAGTCGGCGTCGTCGGGGCCGAGGAACACCGTGTTGAGGTGCAGCCAGCGCCGGTCGGCGACGTGCCAGAGGATCGGCAGCCGCACGTAGACGTCGCTGTCGCCGCGATGTCGCCGTTCGAAGTACTGCTGGTAACGCCGCGAGCCGACCGCGAGCGCAACCTCGGCGATGCGCCGGCCGCCGTCCGCGGCGGGCACCTCCATGCAGAAGCGCTGCCCGTCGCGAAACGGCCGCGCCCGGTCCTGTTCGTAGCGCACTTCGCGCCCGTCGAACGCGCCGACGATCGTCGCCTCGTCGGGCCGCTGCGTCATGTGCGCGTGGTGCGTCACCTGCCACGACGCGTGGTGGTCGAGGTGGCATGCCTGGCACGCCTGGGCGCCGACGAAGCCGCCGTCGCGGTGCTGCAGCGGCGCCTGCGCGGCGGCGGCGACGGGGTCGTGTCCCAGGGTCGTCGCCAGGGTCACGAAGACCGGCGCCGCCAGGGCCGCCGCCGCGATCACGAGGTGGGCACGCACGCGAGCGGCGCAGCATAGCGCGCCGCCCCGCCGCGCCACACGCGGCTCAGCGGAAGCGCTCGTCGGTGCCGTGCAGGTTCCCGGCCTGCTCGACCTCGAAGCGGCGCTGCTCGAGTTCGGCGACCAGCCGCGGCACATCGAGCTGCGCGGTCAGCGAGAACGCGTGCTGACGCGCGAACTCCTGCCACAACGAGATCGCCTCGCTGTAGTGCTGCTGCTCGATCATGCGCTCGCGGCCGACCACCGAACGGATCTCGACGTAGGCCAGGCGCGCCGAGAACTCGGTCAGCAGCAGGAGGCCGGCGACGGCGAGCGACGCGGCGGTGATCAGCAGCCGCACCAGGCGGCGCTTCTTCTCGCGGCGCTGCGCGTAGACCTCCTTGTCGATCATCTCGACCGACAGGGTGGCTTCGCGGTGGCCCGGCTCGATGTCGAGCGCGGCCTCGAACAGCACGCGCGCGCCGAGGTAGTTCTCGGCGGCGACGAGCGCCTTGCCGCGGCGCAGCAGCTGCTTGACGGCCATCGCGGTCTCGCCGCAGTCGACGCGGCTCTGCGCGAGTTCGAGCTCGAGCTCGAGCGAGTCCGGATCGACGCGCTGCAGGCGTTCGAGCACGTCCTTGGCGCGGGCGTGCAGCCCCGGCGCGCGGTAGAGCTCGACCAGCAGCAGGCCCTCCTGCAGGGCGTCCTGGCGGCGGCCCTGCAGCAGCGCCACCGACAGGCAGCGCTCGACGATCGTCGGATCGCTGGGCGCGAGACGCTTGGCGAGCTCGAGCTGCTCGAGCGCCTCGGCGGTGCGGCCGGCATCGAGGTGGATGTGGGCGACGAGCTTGCGCGCCGACGCGGCGCCGGCGGTGTCGCCCAGGCGCTCGGACAGGCGGGCCTCGGCGGTCAGCAGCTCGACGTGGTGCGCCTCGCGGTCCAGGCCGCGGCGCACGAGTTCGCGCGCGCGTTCGGGCTCGCGCTTCTCGATCGACTCGGCGATCGCCAGCAGGTCCTCGACGCCGGTCGGCCGCGCGACGCGGTCGCGCACGAACTCGGCGAGCAGCTTGTAGCAATGGAAACGCCGGTCCGGGAACAGCTCGGCGACCTCGCCGACGCTGCGCGAGCCGTCGAGCACGCCGAGCAGGCCCTCGGCGAGGTCGGCGTCCTCGGCGCCCTCGGGCACCGTCGCGCCGTCGCGCGCGTGGAAGTGCATCGCGTCCGACGGCATGAACTTGCGGATCTCCACCCAGTGGTCGGCGCGGCGCGTCGCCTCGAGGATCTGCGGCGCGACCGGCAGCTCGAGCGACAGGCCGAGCTCGTCGGCGTCGAAGCTCTCGTCCTGCATCTCGCCCTCGACGAACTCGAACGCGCCCTGCGCCGACGCGATCAGGTTGACGACGTCCTCCGCCAGGAAGTCGGCCGCGGCCTGGGTGACGTCCTCGGCGGTGACCGCGCGGCTGGCGATCAGCAGCTCGACCACCGAGCGCTTGCTGCCGCGCGCCTTGCGCTGGGCGTTGTCCAGGCGCCGGGCCGTCACGTAGCCGGCCACCCGGAGCCGTTCGCCGAGGGAGCTGCGTCCGCCGCCGGCCATGGCGGCGATGTGCCCGTCGCGGAAGTGGATGCGGGCGGCACCGGCCTCCCCCGTCAGCGACAGGGTGCCGGTGCGCGAATGGACCTCGATGTTCTGCAACAGGTCCGGCAGATCGATCGTGGCCAGGTCTCCAGAAACAGTCATCCCCTCGTGCCTCCGTGCGGCGGCAATGGCGCCGCGGAGTCGGGATCGGCGTTCTCGGCAGCTACCTTGATGCCAGCTGCGGGGCTCGCCACCCAACCGCCCATGTCATCGGAACCCGCTTCGGGATATCGGGTTGCGGAGGCACACCCGGCGAGCTCAGGCCTCGATCTCGAGCGGCTCGCGGTGATCGCCGGCGTGCACGATCCGGGTCAGCAGGTAGCGCCCCGAGGTGCAAGCCCCGACCGCAGCGCCGTCTTCGAAGACGAAGCCGCGGTCGACGAAGAAGTCGATCGCGACCGCGTTGCCCGTGTCGACGCTGGCGACCAGCTGCCGCAAACCCAACTGCCGGGCGCTGACCAGGGCCGCGTCGAACAACAGCCGGCCCAGGCCGCGCCGCCGGTATTCGGGCGACACCACCAGGGTCAGGTCGGCGACGCGGTCCGGACCGCTGTCCAGCCGCACGAAGCCCACCAGACGGGCGCCGTGCACGGCGACCCGGGCGACGATCCGGGCGTCGGCCAGCAGGCGATGAGGCCACTGCTGCCGGGCCGCCCCGGGCGGCAGCGACAGACCAGGGCCCTGCAGCCACGGCTCGACCTCACCGGCATCGGCGAGGCAGAACGGTCGAACGTGGATGGGCTGGTTGGTCATGCAGGCCGCGAGACAACGGGAGGGATCGCGGCAAGTTCGCCGCGCGCCGCAGTCTAGTTGCGTCGGCCCGGAGGTAACCACCGGGCCTCGCCGACACTTCGCTTGACCCTGGTCGAGGCGCCCGTAGCATCTTCCGCCGAGAGTTCCGAGCCCGGTCGTGCGCGACCGGCCGAGGCACCCTCCCGATTCCCCCGGCACTGCCTGGGCAGTCGGCACTTCTCCGCGACCGGCCTCGAAGTCGATCCTGGAAACCCCGCACCCGACAGGTGCGGGGGTGGGGAAGGTGTCGCCTGCCGGGCCTTGTCGTTTCTGCGTATCACGCGGTCCCTCGACCTCGTCTCTCCAGCGCGTTCCTCCCCAGCACATGGCCAACAACGCCGACGTCCTCCGCTACATCGACTCGATCGCCCGCGACAAGGAGATCGACAAGGAAGGGCTCATCGTCGCGATCGAGCAGGCGATGTCCCAGGCGCTGGCCAAGAAGTACGGGGTCGACGACTGCGAGATCATGCTCGACCGCGAGACCGGCGAGTTCGTGTGCAACTACGACGTGTCGATGGAGGACCAGGGCCGCATCTTCGCGATGTCGGTCAAGCAGGCGATCATCGGCCGCGTGCGCGAGGCCGAGCGCGACGTGATCTTCGGCGAGTTCGAGCAGAAGCTCGGCGAGATCGTGATCGGCACGATCCAGCGCTTCGAGGGCGACACCGTGATCGTCAACCTCGGCCGCAACATCGAGGGCATCCTGCCCCGCGCCGAGAAGGTGCGCAGCGAGAACTACAACGTCGGCGAACGCATCCGCGCGCTGGTGTTCGAGGTCAAGAAGGTCGGCCCGCGCGTCAAGGTGATCCTCAGTCGCACCCACCGCGACCTGGTGCGCGCGCTGTTCGAGCTCGAAGTGCCCGAGATCGCCGACGGCACCATCGCCATCCGGCGCATCGAGCGCGAACCCGGCTACCGCACCAAGCTGGCGGTGGACTCGAGCGACGAGAAGGTCGACTGCGTCGGCGCCTGCGTCGGCGTGCGCGGCAACCGCATCAAGTCGATCATCGACGAGCTCAACGGCGAGCGCATCGACATCATCCGCTGGAACAACGACCCGATGACGCTGATCGGCAACGCGCTCAAGCCTGCCGAGGTCGGCGACATCACGCTCGATCCGGCGGCCAAGAAGGCGCTGGTGATCGTCAACGAGGACCAGCAGTCGCTCGCGATCGGCCGCAAGGGCCAGAACGTGCGCCTGGCCAGCAAGCTGACCGGCTGGGACATCGACATCATGACCCGCGCCGAGCTCGAGCGTTCGGTCGAGGCCGACGAGGCCGCGCCGGCCGCGGACGGCAGCTCGTCCGAAGGCAGCGATGCGGCCGCGATCGAAGACAGCGACGTCGACGTGCCCGAAGCCGAGACCGGCGGCGAATCCGCGGCGAATCCGCCCGCGGGCGAGGCCGCCGAATCCCCCACCTCAGAGAAACCGCCGGAAGCCGAGTCTTCGAGCTCCGAGCAACCTTCCTGACCGACGTGAAGCCTCGTCGGCAGCACCTCTCAGAACTGCAACGTTCCGAACCCCGCAAACCGAACTACAGCCCGACCCGCTCGGTCACGAACGCCACGACGCGCCGGACCGCAGCCCCCAGGAGCAACGCGATTGAAAAAGGTAAGAGTCTTCGAACTGGCCAAGGAATTCGGGATGCGGGGTCCCGACCTGGCGAAGCTGTTGCGTGAGATCGGCTTCGACAACGTCAAGACCCACATGACCGTGCTCGACGACGCCGACCTGATGATGGTCGAGGCGCGCCTGTCGGCCCAGGGCCTGAAGCGGCAGGCGGTCGCCGACGGCGACAGCGACGGACTGCCCAAGAAGAAGTCGTTGGCGGCGGCGGCCGAGGCGACCGAGACCGAAGCGGAGCCCGAACTGCCCAAGAAGACCCTCCGCAAGAAGCCCGTGCTCGAGGCCCCGAAGAAGACCCTCCCCAAGCCGCTCAGCAAGCGCGGCGGCAAGCGCGAGCTGCCGAGCGAGGCGCCGGCCGAGGCGCCCGCCGAACCCGCGCAGCCTGCCGAACCGGTCGCCGAGACGGCCGCGGAGGCCCCCGCGCCCCAGAAGGCACAGGCGATCCCCGAGGCCGCCCCGGCCGCGCCCGCGCCCGAACAGCCCGCCGAGGCGGCGGCGAGCGCGGCGGCTCCCAGCCCGGCGCCGGCTTCGACTGCCCCGAAGAGCGCCCCGCCCAGCGAAGCGCCCGCTTCGCCACAGGCGCCGGCCGAGCCGGTGAGCTCCGCCCCCGCCGAGTCGGCCGCCCCAGCGGCCGAGGCCCCCGCAGCAGAAGCCGCGGAAGCGCCTGCCGAAGCCGCGGCGGAAGCCGCCGCCGAGACCGGCGCAGAGGCCGCGGCGGAAGCCGGAGCCGACGCCCCGGCTGCCGCCCCCGAGGACAACGTCCGCAAGCTCCTGGTCCCGGCCAAGCGCGCCACCGTCGTCGGTCGCATCGAGCTGCCGCAGGAGACGATCCGCGACGCGCGCAGCCGTTCGGCCCCCGCCTCGGCGCGCGACCTGCGCAAGGCCGCGTTCGAGAAGATGCAGCAGCGCACCGGCCAGCGCTCGGGCCCGCAGCCCGGCCAGCGCCGCGGCCCCGCCGGCCCCGGCATGCGCGGCGGTCGCGACAGCCGCGACGGCCGCGGCGGCCCCGGCCGTCGCCAGCGCGTCGCCCAGACGATCGACCCCAACAAGGTCGTCGAGGTCGAAGAACCGGTGTCGATCAAGGCGCTCTCCGAGGCGCTCGGCACCAAGGTCAGCGAGCTGATCGCGACGCTGACGTTCAAGCTCGGCATCGCCGGCAAGAACATCAACTCGTTCCTCACCAACGAAGAGGTCGAGCTGATCGGCCTCGAGCTCGAGCGTAAGATCAGCGTCGTCGAGCACAAGGAGGCGATGGACGAGCTGATCGAGCAGCTCGTCGAGGACAGCGAGGGCGAGGAGTCGATGACCCGCGCGCCGGTCGTGACCTTCATGGGCCACGTCGACCACGGCAAGACCTCGCTGATGGACGCGATGCGCAAGAGCGGCGTCGCCAAGGGCGAGGCCGGCGGCATCACCCAGCACATCGGCGCCTACAAGATCACCAACGACGACGGCCAGTCGATCGTCGTGCTCGACACGCCGGGCCACGCCGCGTTCACGGCGATGCGCGCCCGCGGCGCCGACATCACCGACGTGGTGGTGCTGGTCGTCGCCGGTGACGACGGCGTCATGCCGCAGACCGAAGAGGCGATCAACCACGCCAAGGCGGCCAAGGTGCCGATCATCGTGGCGATCACCAAGTGCGACCTGCCGAGCAGCAAGCCGATGCAGGTCAAGCAGCAGCTGATGATCAAGGGCCTGCAGGCCGAAGAGTTCGGCGGTGACGTCGGCGTGGTCGAGGTCTCCGCCGTGACCGGCGTCGGCCTCGACGAGCTGTTCGAGCGCATCATGCTCGACTGCGAGATGCTCGAGCTGCAGGCGCGCCCGGACGCGCCGGCGCGCGGCGTCGTGGTCGAGTCCCGGCAGTCGCCCGAACAGGGCGTGGTCGTGACCCTGCTGGTCACCGACGGCACGCTGCGTCTCAAGGACCAGATCGTCTGCGGCGAGAGCTTCGCGCGCGTGCGCGCGATGATCGACGACAAGGGCAACAACCTCACCGAGGCCGGTCCGTCGACGCCGATCACCGTGTTCGGCCTCGACCGCCTGCCGACGCCCGGCGACAAGCTGTTCGTCGTCGACGACGCCAAGAAGGCCCGCGAGGTCGTCGAAGAACGCCAGCGGCGACTGCGCGACCTGTCGCGCGCCGAGCGCAGCGCGGTCACCCTGGAGACGCTCTCGGCCAAGCTGGCCGAGCGCAACCTGCAGGAGATCAAGCTGATCCTCAAGGCCGACGCGATGGGCTCGCTCGAGCCGCTGCGCAAGTGCCTCGACGAGCTGGCGACCGACGAGGTGCGCGTCAACCTGGTGCACAGCGCGCTGGGCGGCATCAACGAGACCGACGTCAGCCTGGCGTCGGCTTCGGGCGCGATCATCGTCGGCTTCCACACGGTCGCCGACAGCAGCGCCCGGCAGATGGCCGAGCGCGCCGACGTCGAGATCCGCTACTACGAGGTCATCTACCAGCTGCTCGACGACGTGCGCGCCGCGATGGAAGGCATGCTCGCCCCGGCTGAAGTGCAGTCCGTGGTCGGCCACGCCGAGATCAAGGCGGTGTTCAAATCGAGCAAGTTCGGCAACATCTGCGGTCTGCGCATCACCGACGGCTTCGTCAAGCGCAGCTCCACCGCGCGCCTGTCCCGCGACGGTGTCGTGCTCTGGAGCGGCAAGATCGGCAGCCTGCGTCGCCTCGAAGAGGACGTGCGTGAGGTCAAGGCCGGCTTCGAATGCGGCATGACCCTCGAGGGCCACCAGGACGTCCGGGTCGGCGATCAGCTCGAGTTCGTGCAGATCGACCTCGTCAAGCGCACCCTGGGTGGCAACTGATCGGCGAACCGGCCGCCCCCGCCCGCCGCGTCGACCCGCGTGACGCCATGCTCCACATCGGCATCCTGCAATTCAGCGTCGAGATCCCCTACGCGCTCAGCCTCAAGGACAAGCGCAGCGCGATCAAGTCGCTCAAGGACCGGCTGCGGCGCTCGTTCAACGTCTCGATCGCGGAGATCGACGACCTCGACGTCTGCACCGTGGCGACCCTGGGCGCGGTCGTCGCCGGCAGTGAGATCGCCCACCTGAACAGCTCCATGGACCACCTGCTCAACGCCCTGCAGGAGTGGCGCGACGGCACCCTCGTCGACCACCAGCTCGAGATCATCTCCCCCCGATGAACGAACGTCGCATCGCCCGCCTGCAGGAGCAGATCAAGCACTGCCTGGCACAGACACTGCTCCGCGACCTCGCCGACCCCAAGCTCGGCATGGTCACGATCACCCGCGTCGAGCTCGACGGCGAGTTCACGCAGTGCAAGGCCTACTGGTCGGTGATCGGCGACGGCAAGCAGCAGAAGGAGAGCGCCGGCGTGCTGCGCCGCGCGCGCGGCCTGTGCCAGCGGGCGATCGGCAAGGCGATCCGGGCGCGCACCATGCCGCACCTCGAGTTCTACTTCGACGAGGGCATCGGCGGCGCGATCGGGCTCAACCAGCTGCTCGCCGACCTGGGCAAGGAGCGCGAACAGCGCGAGGCGGAGCGCGCCGCGCAGGGGCCGGACGCGCCCGGCGCCGACGAGGTGACGGACGACGACGGCGGCGAACCCCGGCAGGATTCCTGACCGGGACCGGCGCTGCGGCCCGCCGCCGGCGCCTCGCGGATTGCGGAGTTCGCTGCCGCGTGCTTCGCTGGCAGGCGCCATGCGAACCCACCCCGCCGTGCTGCTGCTGTTCGCCGCAGCCCCCCTCTTCGGCCAAGAACCCGAGAGCCGCGCGCCGGCCGCCACCGATCCGCTGATCGCGGGGCGTGAGAAGCTACAGAAGGCGCTGGCCAAGGCCGCGGCGACCGCCGACACCGCGTTCGAGGTCGAGTGGGCCGACAAGACCAAGGCCGACGGCAACAAGGACGCGATCGCGGTGTTCTTGAACCGCGGCCCGAGCGCCACGACCAACACGGGCACGCTGCGCGGCTCCTGGCACCAGGGACTCACCCACCTGCGCCTCGACGGCGAGGGCGTCAAGGACGAGCTGCTGCTCGCCGGCCGGCGCATGATCGCCAAGGACGACAAGACCGACTGGGTGTTGCGCGTGGGCCGCTTCGCCGACGGCAACCAGACCGGTTTTCTGCCCGACGTGCAGTTGCTGCTGACTCAACTCGCGATGTGGCCCCTGGCCGTGACCCAGCGCACCGTCGGCAGCCTCGACGACCGGCCGATCGAGATCTTCAGCGTCACCCTGAACCCCGACCAGGTCGCGGACGCATCGTTCACCGACCTGATCCCCGAGTCCCTGGCCAGCACCGCCAATCCGTTCGCCCAGCTGCTGCGCATCCAGGCCGTCGGCAACGGCAAGCCCCTGCGCCAGCCGCTGCAGAAGCCCGAGTCGACCATCGACATCGCGATCTTCGTCGACCCGGCGACCGGCACGGTGCACCAGCTGCGCTTCCGCAGCTGGACCAAGCAGGACCCGCGCTTCGCCAACGCCGGCCGCGCCGCGATCGTCGTGCGCAACGGCGTGGCGCAGCAGGTCGGCCCCGCCGAGGAGGACGAGGACGAAGACGAGAACGCCAAGGCCGACGCGCCGCTGCAGTACGAAGGCGGTCTGCCCGAGCGTCGCCGCAAGAACATGACCGTGCGCGAATACACGGTCAAGTTGACCGGCCACGGCCAGACCGCGGCGCCCGAGCTCAGCGACAAGCAGCGCCAGCTGCTGGGCCTGCCGCCGCGCTGACGCTCGCGGCGCACCTCAGCGCAGCGTCAGCACGGGCTCGCCGCCGCCGCGCGCCACGAACGCGCCGATCACGGCGTGGCTGGGTGCGCCCGCGTCGCGCAACCGCCGCACGGCCACGTCGGCGTCGGCGGCCGCGACCGCGAGCAACAACCCGCCCGAGGTCTCGGCGTCGAACAACATCATCGACAGCGCCTCGTCGACGCCGGCGTCGATCTGCACGCGGCCGCCGTAGTGATCGCGGCCGCGCGTGCAGCCGCCCGACATCACCCCGTCGCGCACCAGCTGCAGCGAACCGTCGATCAGCGGCAGCGCGGCCGCGTCGACGCGCAGGCCCAGGCCCGCGCCCTCGGCCATCTCGATCGCGTGGCCGACGAGCCCGAAGCCGGTGACGTCGGTGGCGCCGTGCACGGTCAGCTCGGCCATCGCCTCCTGCGCGACCTTGTTGAGCGCGGCCATCTGCTGCATCGCCGCCGCGGTGAGTTCGGCGCTCGCGAGCCCGCGTTTGATCGCGGTCGACACCGTGCCCATGCCGAGCGGCTTGGTCAGGATCAGCGCGTCACCCTGCCGGGCCCCGCCGTTCCGCCAGAAGCGGTCGGGGTGCACCATGCCGGTCACCGACAGGCCGTACTTGATCTCGTGGTCGACGACCGAGTGGCCGCCGCAGAGCACCGCGCCGGCCTCGTGGATCTTCTCGAGCCCGCCGGCGAGCACCTCGCCGAGGATCTCGACGTCGAGCTCCTTGGGCCAGCCGACGATGTTCATCGCGGTCATCGCCCGCCCGCCCATCGCGAACACGTCCGACAGCGAGTTGGCCGCGGCGATGCGGCCGAACCAGCGCGGGTCGTCGACGATCGGCGGGAAGAAGTCGAGCGTCTGCACGAGCGCGCGCTCGCCGTCGATGCGGAACACGCCGGCGTCCTCGAAGCCGCGATGGCCCGCGAGCAGGTCCGGATGGTCCTTGGACTCGAGTTTGTGGAGAACCTGCCCGAGGCTCCCCGGCGGCAGCTTCGCGGCTCAACCCGAGCTCGAGGCGTAGCGGGTCAGGCGGAGGTCGGGGTGCTGGTTCATGCGCGGGCTCCGAGGTCGGGAGCGCTGGTTAGCACGGCCTGGGCCACCTCGGCAAGGTCTTCGAGCAACAAGGTGCGCGCGTCGAACAGCACCGCGCCCTCGGCGACGCGCGCGAACACCCCGGTCGGGCGCGCGGCGCGCAGGGCGTCGAGGTGCTTGTTGTTGCCGCGCAGCGCCACCGCGAAGCTCGGCAGCGGCTTGGCGGGGTTGGCGCCCGAACCCGCGAACGAGTCGCTGGCCACGACCTCGGCGCGGCGGCCGTCGAGCAGGCGCGCCAGCTGCTCGCTGCGCTCGCGCAGCTCCTCGGGCAGGGCCGACAGCATGCGCAGCGTCGGCACCTCGTGCCGCGGGTCGCCGTCGCGGTAGAGCCGCAGCGTCGCCTCGAGCGCCGCCAGGGTGAGCTTGTCGCAGCGCAGGGCGCGGTAGAGCGGGTTGCTGCGGCAGCGCGCGATCAGTTCCGCGTCGCCGACCAGGATGCCGCACTGCGGTCCGCCGAGCAGCTTGTCGCCCGAGAAGCAGGTCACGTGCGCGCCCATCGCCAGCGAGTCGCGCACCCGCGGCTCGGTCTCGAGGCCCGGCAGGGGCTCGTTCCAGAGCAGGCCCGAGCCGAGATCGTCGAGCACCAGCAGCTCGCCGGCGACGCCGCGCAGGTCGGCCACCGACGGCGTGCCCGCGAAACCCTCGATGCGGAAGTTGCTCGGGTGCACCTTGAGGAACGCCACGGTCTCGGCGGTCACCGCACCGGTGAAGTCGCGCAGGTGGGTCTTGTTGGTCGCGCCGACCTCGACCATGTGGCAGCCCGCGCGCCGCATCACGTCGGGCACGCGGAAGCCGCCGCCGATCTCGACGAGCTCGCCGCGCGACACCACCACCTCGCGGCCGGCGCACAGCGCCGCCAGCATCAGGGTGGTCGCGGCGGCGTTGTTGTTGACGACGAGCGCGCCGCCGGCACCGGTCAGGTCGCGCAGCAGCGCCGCGACGCCGAGCTCGCGCTGGTCGCGTTCACCCGAGGCCGGGTCGACCTCGACGATCGCGTAACCCGCGGCGGCGGTGATCGCCTCGATCGCGCGCGCCGGCAGCGGTGCGCGGCCGATGCCCGTGTGCAGCACGATGCCGGTGGCGTTGTAGACGCGCTCGTGGCGCGGCCGCTGCTCGGCGGCGCAGCGCTCGAGCAACTCGGCGCTCGCGGCGTCGGGAGCGGCCAGGGCGGTCAGGGCCGCGGTGTCCAGGTCGCCGGCGAGCGCGCTGGCGCGCAGGCCGTCGATCCAGGTGCGCGCGACGCGCACGAGCACGGCGCGCGGCACGTCGACGAGCGCCTGCCAACGCAGGATCTCGTCCACCGAGGGGAGCGAGCGCAGGGCCGCGGAACGGTCGGAGTCGGTTCTAGGCATCGCGTGGCAGGCCGCTACCATACCGCACCCCGCATGCAGCGCATCGCACCAAGGCCCCCGGAACCCGATCCCCGCGAACGGGCCCTGGCGCGCACGGTCGGCCTGCCCGACCTGGTCGTGCGCGTGCTGCTCGCCCGTGGCATCGACGATCCCGATCGCGTGCGCACGTTCCTCAAGCCCGACCTGCGGGCGATGGCCGACCCGTACGCCTTCCGCGACATGCGCAAGGCCGTCGACCGCCTGCGGCTCGCGGTGCAGCGCAGCGAGCCGATCCTGATCCACGGCGACTACGACGTCGACGGCGTCAGCGGCACGGTGCTGCTGCACAAGTTCTTCTCGATGCTGCACGCGACCAGCAAGCCGTACATCCCGGCCCGCGCCGACGGCTACTCGATCTCGCGCGCCAGCGTCGACGCGATCCTCGCCGGCGGCTACGGCGTGGTCGTCTCGGTCGACAACGGCACCAACGCGGTCGCGTCGGTCACCGAATTGCAGGCGGCCGGCGTCGACGTGATCGTCACCGACCACCACGGCACCAGCGAGAACGTGGCCCCGGCCTTCGCCGTGCTCAACCCGCGCCTGCACGACGCCGGCTACCCGGACCGCGACCTCGCCGGCTGCGGCGTCGCCTTCCGCCTCGCCGCCGCGCTCGCCGAGTCGTTCACGCGCGACATGAAGCAGAGCCCCGAGTTCGCCGACTTCCTGGCCGACGCGCTCGCCTACGTCGCGCTGGGCACGGTCGCCGACGTCGCGCCGCTGCGCGGCGAGAACCGCGCGATGGTGTTCCACGGCCTGCGCGCGCTCGCCCAGAGCCGCAACCCGGGCATCCGCGCGCTGCTCGACTCGGCGGGGTTGTCGCACCGCGGCATCGACGTCGACGACATCGCCTTCCGGATCGCGCCGCTGATCAACGCCGCCGGCCGCGTCGGCCACGCCTCGCAGGCCGTCGACCTGCTTTGCGCGCCCGGCTACAGCGAGGCGCAGGTCGCCGCCAAGGTGCTCGAGCAGCACAACGAGGAGCGGCGCCGCGTCGAGCGGCAGCTGCAGGACGAGGCGCTGCAGCAGGCCATGGCCGAGACCGGCCCGGCGGTGGTGCTCGCCAGCGACCAGTGGCACCCCGGCGTGCTCGGCATCGTCGCCGCGCGCATCGCCGAGGCGACGCTCAAGCCGACCTTCCTGATCGCCTTCCAGGGCGACGTCGGCCGCGGCTCGGGCCGCTGCGTGACCGGCCTGCACCTGCGCAACCTGCTGATGCAGTGCGACGACCTGCTGGTCGCCCACGGCGGCCACGCCGCGGCCGCGGGCCTCGAGCTGCGCCGCGACCGGTTCGACGCCTTCAAGGAGCGCTTCGCCGCCGCCTGCCTGGCCGCCGACACGCCCGACGAGCCGACGCCCGTCGACGGCGGCGCCAACTTCGGCGAACTCGATCCGCACACGGTCCGGCGCCTGTCGATGCTCGGTCCGTTCGGCAGCGGCCACCGCCGGCCGCGCTTCTGCACCGCCGGCGTGCGCTTCGTCGGCAGCCCCACCACCGACGCGCGCGGCCAGGACCTGCGCGTGCGCGCCACCGAGGGCGGCCAGATCCTGCCGGCCCGCATCGTGCGCGGCGGCGAGCGTTTCGAGGAGGTGCGCAACTGTGGCGGCCCGTGGACGATCGTCTACTCACCCCGCCTCGGCGCGCGCGCCGAAGAAGGCCCCGTCGTGCTCGACGTGCACGAGTTCGTGCGCACCGACGTCAACTGATCCCAGCTCCTCTCGTGACCGAACTCACCACCGCCACTCCCGCCGGCCGCCGCGGCCCGCTGCGGCGCCTCTACGACTGGGTGCTGCACTGGGCCAACACCCCCTACGCGGTGCCGGCGCTGTTCCTGCTCGCGTTCGCCGAGAGCAGCTTCTTCCCGATCCCGCCCGACGTGCTGCTGATCGCGCTGTGCATCGGCACCGTGCAGAAGAGCTACCGGTTCGCGTTCTGGTGCTCGGTCGGCAGCGTGCTCGGCGGCATGGCCGGCTATGCGATCGGCGCGTTCCTGTGGGACGTCGAGTGGATCCGTGAGTTCTTCTACCACTGGATCCCGGGCGTCAACGAGCACAACGTCGCGCGGGTCTCGGGGCTCTACGAGGAGTGGAACTTCTGGATCGTGTTCGCCGCGGCGTTCACGCCGATCCCCTACAAGGTGATCACGATCCTCGCCGGCGTCTGCGGCATCAGCTTCTGGATGTTCCTGCTCGCCTCGGCGGTCGGCCGGCCGGCGCGCTTCTTCCTGGTCGCGTGGCTGTTCAAGAAGTACGGACCGCCGATCAAGGACTTCATCGAACGGCGCTTCGCGCTGGTGACGTTCGCGGTGCTGCTGGTCGGCATCGGCGGCTTCGTCGTCGTCAAGTACGCGCTCTGACGCCGTGACGGCGACCGCGACGCTGTTCGTGCTGTTGCCGCCGGGACGCGGCGTCGACGCCCTGCCCGAGGCCGCGCGTTCCGGAACGCGGCTCGTCACCTACGGCCCCGCCGACGACCGCGAGCATCTGCTGAGCCTCGTGCGCGCGCGCCGCGATCGCCTGGCCACGCGCTGGCTGCGCGGCATGCTCGTCTGCATCGGCGCCGGCGCCCTGCTGGGCCTGCTCGTCGACGGCGTGCTCGCCGGCGCGTTCGGCATGTTCGGCGGGCTGCTCGAGATCGCGCTGCCGCTCGGCCTGCTGCTCGGCGCGTTCCTGGGCGGGTTCACGGCGGCGATGACGGGCACCGAAGTGGCCCGCGACGAGGTGCAGCGACTGGTCGGGGAGATGCCGCGCGGCGCGACCCTGCTGCAGGCGAGCGCGGCGACGCGCGACGCCCTGCAACCGCTGCGCACGTGGTGCGACGA
Organism: Planctomycetota bacterium; assembly: GCA_020638655.1. GTDB lineage: Bacteria > Planctomycetota > UBA1135 > UBA1135 > UBA2386 > JACKIC01. Next base: position 289,358 of record JACKIC010000007.1, on the reverse strand, counting down.
AGCGGGCGTGCCCTGCGCGTGGCGCGACTGACTTCAGCCCGTGGGGCGACCGGCGCGCTACTTGCCGCCAGGCAGTGGTTCGAGTCGGGTCTCCTGAAGGATCGCGTAGCCGGAGTTCGAGCAGACCTTCAGCGGGCGGTGCACGTCCCAGCCCTTCAAGGGCGCCGTCAGCGCCTCCTGGTCGCCGATCATCACCCGCAACGTGTCGCGAAACTCGATCCGGTAGGCCACCGGCTTGCCGGGCTCGATCGGCGCCTTGCGGTTGGCGAGAGTCGACCACTTCCGCGCCTTGACGTCATAGTGCTGCAGGCTCAGCTGGCCCTCGTAGAACAGCAGCGCCGCGACGAAGGTCTCGTCGTAGGCGAACTCCCATCGCAGATCGCATCCCTCGCTGACGGTCACCGTCCCGCTCACCGCGTAGCCACCTGCCGGCGGCTCCGCGACCAGCTTGACCCCCGCGCGCATCATCGCGTCGCCCGCGACCAACAAGCCACCCTGCCGCCACTCGGCCGCCTCGGTCTCCAGGGCCCAGGTCGGCAGCTCGCCGCGCAGCAGCTTGGCGAGCTGCTCCTCCGCGCGCCCCCAGTCCTTGCCCAACACGAGCTCGAGGGCCGCCCGACGGCCGACGAGCATCGGCTCGCTGGACTTCGGCGCGCGCCCCAACACGCGGCGCGCCCAGCCAGACGACTTCGCGGTCAACAACTGCGCAATCATCGCCTGTCGTGCCTGCTGCTCGGCGAGCTCGGCGAGACTGTTCGCGTCGGGCATCGCACACCACTCGCGGAAGCCCAACGCGCGCTGATTCGCGACCATCCAACGCGCCGGCGAACGGCGCGCGTCGTAGGCGATGTCGACATCGACCTTGCCGCCGGGGTTGCGAAGCTGCTCCAGCACCGCGAACGCCGCGACCTCGGCGAGCCATGGATCGCGTTCGGCGGCGGGCTGGCGCTGGCGGACGACCATGCCCGCCACCTGCAATACGATCGTGTCCTTGGTGACGGCGGACAGGCCCAACGCGGCCAGGACCCCGTTCTTCCAGCGCGGCCGGACCAGCACGTGCGCTTCGACGTTGCCGGCGACGACGAACTGCTCGCGGGCGTAGCCGACCCTGGCCTGTTTGGCCTCGACCTCGCGGAACGGCGCCTCGTCGAAGTGGACGTGCACCTTGACGGCGTCGCTGCGCTGGCTGGCGAGCAGCTTGTAGGTCACCGGCAAGGCACTCTCAGCGACCGCGAGCGCTTCGTCGGCGAGGCGAGCGCGCAACTCGGGCAACAGCTCGTCGCCGTAGAGCCTCACGACGACCTTGTCGCCGACGCGCTCGACGAACGGCTCTTCCTGGGCGGACAGCGTCGCGCAACAGACGGATACGACGCTCCACATGGCGGGCACGACTCTCATGCAGCGGACCTGATACCGGATCCCCGCGATCGTTGCAGCCCCTGCCTGGCAGTATCCTGCCCTTGTGGCCACCTGCTTCTCGCACCCCGCCGTGCCGCTCGCGATCGCGTGCTGGGCGCCGTCGCTGCGGCGGCCATCCCTGCTGATCACGGCGAGCCTCTTGTCCGCGGCCCCCGACCTCGACGCGATCGGGTTCTTCCTCGGCGTGCCATACGGCGCGTGGTGCGGCCATCGCGGCTGTTCGCACTCGCTCGTGTTCGCGTTCGTCGTCGCCGCGCTGCTGGCCCGGCCGCTGGCGCGGCGCTGTCAGGTGCCGTATCGGCGCGTGCTGCTGTTCTTCTGGGCCGCGATGGCCTCGCACGGCGTCGTCGACATGGCGACCAACGGCGGCCACGGCATCGCCTTGCTGTGGCCGTTCACGACGGAGCGGTTCTTCTGGCCCTGGCAACCGATCGAGGTCGCGCCGCTCGGCATCCGCGCGTTCTTCTCGCAGTGGGGACTCGAGGTGCTCGGATCGGAGGCGGTGTGGTTGTGGCTGCCGGCGCTGGTCGTCGGGGCTCTGGGGCTGTTGCTGCGGCGTCCCGGGCCGGGCGAACCGTCGCCGCCGCGGCCCCGTTGAGGCGGCCCCATGAACCGCAAGCTCGCCGCCGCCCTCGCCGTCCTGCTCGCGTGCCTCGCGCTGTTCGCGCTGCTGCGCCGCGGTGAGCCGGTGCCAGCGGTGGCGCCGAGGGAAGATGCTCTCGCCGCTCTGCCGCAGGAGCCGACCACCGCACCACCGGCCACAGGCGTCAGCGAGACCGCCAGGGTCGCACCGACCGACCGCGTCGAAGTCCCCGCGCGCGATCGGCCCGAAGCGCGCCCCGAGCTGCTGATCACGGTGTTCGACACCGCAGGCCTGCCGCTGGTGGGCGTCTGCGTGCGCGTGCAGCGCACCGGGGGACTCGAAGCCGGCGGCGGCGTGACGACGGCAGAGGGCCCTTGCCGGGTCCCCCTCGACGAACTCGGCACCTACGCGATCGACACGACCGTCGGCAACCGGCTCGTGCAGGTCGAGGAGCGCCGCAGCTACGCCGTCGACATCGTCGCGGCGGAGCTGACGACGGTGAGCGGCCGCGTGGTCGACGCCGACGGCGCCGGCGCGCCCGGCGCGAGCATCCGGATCGCGACCGACGACTCCTGCCTGGGCCTGCAGCCGGTCGCGACTTCGGCCGCCGACGGTTCGTTCCAGCTTCGCGTCGGCAAGGCGTGGTGCTTCTTGTCCGCGAGCAAGCCGGGGCACGTCGACGGCCCGATCGAGCAGGCCAAGGACGGCGTGACGCTCACGCTCGGCACGGCGTCGTCGCGCTGCCTGCTGCGCACCGTCGATCCGAACGGGGCCCCGGTCGACTGCCTGGTGCTCGCGGGCCGCCCCTTCGCGATCCGCCTCCACGTGCCCACGTCCACCGGGGAACTGCAGCAGCAGCGCTGGCCGCCCGGCCGCGAGCACCGCACCGGCGAACGCGGCGAGGTCGAACTCGAGGGCATCGGCGCGTTCCAACGCGATCTCACGGTCGTGCCCCTGGACCCGCGCTGGGGTCGTTGGCAAGGCACCTGGCAGGGGCTCGACAGCCAGACCGTCGCGCTCGAACCCGCCAACACCGTCGAAGGGCGCGTGCTCGACGGCACGGGCGCGGGCGTCGCCGGGGTGCTGGTGCGCGTCGGCGACAGTCGACAGTGGCGCCCGCCGGTCGCCTTGTCGGACGGCGAGGGGCGCTTCTCGCTGCGCGGCGTCGGCACCGGCCGCCAGCAGGTGCGCGCGGCCGCCGATGCCGGCAGCGCCGATGCCCACCTCGACTGCGCGGGCGGCGCACGCAGCTTCGTGACCCTCGTGCTCGGCGGCAAGAACCGGGTCCGGCTCGTCGACGCCGACGGGCGCCCGCGCGCGGGCGTCGTGGTCAAACTGAGTTCGGCGGCGGACAGCGCCCTGAGCGTGACCGACGACGACGGCCGGGTCACGGCGCCGCAGTCGTGGTGGCGCGACCTCGTCGTAGAAGTGCTCGCCGCCGACGGCGCGTGGCGGGCGACCGACGCGGCGGCCAGCGGCCCGTCCTTGCTCACGGTGCGAGAACGCGGGCCGCGGTGACGTTCGTCAGCGAGGGGTCACGCCGAGCTTCGCGATCGCGGCCTTGATCTCCTCGGCCGACAGCTGCACCGCGATCGGCGCGAGATTCGCGCCGCCCTGGATCTCCCGGGGCGACACCGAGCGCAGCGACTCGCCGCGGTCGTTGCCCTTGCGCTGCAGGTAGGCCCCGAGCCGGAACGTGCCGTCGCCGACGCTCAGCACGGCGCGACCGTTCTCGACCTCGGCGCCGCTGTTCGACATCTGCAACAGACCATCGAGATCGCCGCCCCAGCCGAGCGCCGTGAACCGACGCCGGTCTCGCTGCTGGGTCATCGGGTTGACGAATGCCTGCAGCACGAAGCCCTCGGGCAGCGCCAGGTCCGGGAACGACAACTCGACCGTGGGCCACGCGACCAGGTCGACGGTCAGCTTGCCCGCGGCCACCTGCTCCGCCGTGAGGCGCACGCGCTGCGGCTGGAACCCACTGCCCGCCACCATCAACTCGAGCGGCCCCGGCGCGACCGGCATCGACAGCTTGCCTTCGTACACGGGCAGCCCCTGCCAGTGTTGGTCATCCGCCTGGGGCATCGCGAACACGACCGCATCGCGCGAACGGCGCCGCTCGTCGGTTTCGCCCGTCGTTCGCGAGACGCGCACCTCGAGGATCTGCAGCTTGCCGCGCAGGTCGATCGGGTCGAGCCGGCCGTCACCGCCTTCGGGCAGCGGCAACACCACGTTCTCGATCCGCGCGGCGGGTGTGCCGAGCCCCGCGGCCGCCACCTCGAGCACGTAGGTGCCCGCGGGCAAGCCCTGCCACCGCAACATTGCCTCTCCGGCCTGCGGCGCCCAGGCGTGGGCCTGATAGCGGTTGCCGCGCGACGCGCGCATTTGGTCCTCGTCGCCGTACTCGGTGGGCGGCTCGAAGCCCGGACGCAGGATGCCGCGCAGTAGGTGCACCGGCACGCTGTCGTCGACCAACACCTTCGCCTCGAGGTGATGCCCCATCTGGATCGGGATCACGAGATCACTCGCTCCGACCCGGAACTCGACCGGCGCGATCGGCAGGTGGCCGCCCCACGGGAACGCGAGCCGGTGGCGCACGGGCCCGGTCGTGCCGCGCACCTCGAACGAACCGTCGTCGTGCACGATCGAGGTCAGCTTGTCCTGGCGTTCCCAACGCTCCTCGCCGTTGCGTGCGCGCCGATCGCTGAGCGTCTCGACCACGAACCAACCGCGTGAAACCGCCTGCGGCGTGTCGAACTGCAGCTTGCCGGAGACGATCAGCGCGCCGTTGCCGAGTTGCATCACGCCGAGGTCGTTGACGCCGCGCTGGATCTCGCGCGGCGGCACGGTCAGCGTTCGCGCCGGCGTGCCGTCGGTGAACTGCTGCGAGAACACCAGGCTCTTGATCTTCGCGCTGTCCTTGTAGCCCTTGGTCAGCAGCCAAAGGAACCGCCCCTGCGCGTCGGTCTCGACCGAGCCGCCGCCCGACATCACCTCGAAGTCGAAGTTGGCCATCACGGTCGCGTTCGCGAGCCACGCGCCGTCGGGCCCGGTGAACTGCCCGCGCAGCGCGTAGAGCTCGTCGGTGGCCAGATCGACGCGCACCTCCTGGTCCTGCCCGAGCGGCGCCGCCACGGCCTTGGCGACGTCGGCGGCCCCCACCTGGGCCAGCACCACGACCGAGCCGCCGACGGCGACGAACGGGATGCGTGCCCAGCCATCCTCGTCGGCGTAGTAGCGCGGCGCGTTGTTGTGCTGGTCGTTGTCGTTCTCTTCGCCGCGATAGGACTGGAAGGTCACGCCCTTGGTGAACGGCTGCCCGTCGTGCAGCAGCCGCGCGGCGATGCGGCCGGTCGCGGGTAGGCGCAGCTCCACGGGTTCGGCCGGCGGGTCGTCGACGTCGAACTCGACCGCGGGCCCGTCGACGCCGGGCAACTCGGGCGCGACGCGCCAGTGGCCAACCTCCATGCTGCGTTTGCGCGAGGTGCCCGACCGCAGCCAGCGCTGCACGTGCCGGAACTCGGCGACGGCATCCGGCGCGGCGGCCCGCTCGGCGCGGACCTGCCCGTAGTTGCGCAGCGCCTTGTCGTCCTGGTCGGACATGCGGATCGCGACGAAGGCGGCCACGGCCGGCCGCCCCAGCGCATCGACCACGCGCGCTCGCAGCGTGAGGTCGCGCTCGACCTCGATCACCCAGCCCTCCTTGGGCACGTCGCGCTGACCGCCGATGTAGGCCATGCCGTAGCGGCCTTCGGAGAGCGCGTGCACCGTGGCGCCGTGCTTGTCGGCGGCGACGCGCGCCAAACCCTCGCTGTCCGTGCGCGTGAGCCAGCCGAAGCGCCGCGCCGCGTTCTCCTGCGCCCCGTAGTAGTCCATGCGCTCGCGTTCGGGCAGCGCGGCGATCTGCTGCCAGACCCCGCTGCCGTGCCAGCGCACCTCGGCACCCGCGACCGGCTGCTTCGTCTCGGCGTCGATCACCTTCACGTCCAGCCAGATCGCGTCGTCGGGGATCGGCGGCTGCGTGCTGGCATCCGCTGCGTCGCCGGTGGCCTCGACACGCGACACCTCGGCGGCGGCGATCGGCGCGGTCGTGGCCTCGATCGGGTCGGCTACTGCCGCCGCTCGCGTATTCGCACCATCGCCAGGATCGGGCGCGAGCGCTGGCTCACCGCCGGTGAAACGAAGCACGAGCCAGACGGCCGCCGCGACGACGGGCACGAGCAACCAGAGCAGCGAGCGGTTCATGGGGTCTTCCTCCGGGGGGCGCGCATGCTACCCCAGGCTCGCCCGCTCGCGTTCGTGGCAAGCTACTTCACCGCTCCTGGTACCTTGCGCAGCCGCTCGATCGCCGCGGCGACCACTTCGGCCGACGCCGACACGCGGATCGGCGCGAGGTCGCGGCCCCCGTGGATCTCCGCGGGCTCGACCCTGTCCAGCGGCACCGAGAACCGCCCGCCGATCTCGCCGACGTTCACGACCAGCCGGTTGGCGCCGACGCGGACCTGCAGCTCAGCGCGATCCCCAGGGGTGGCGACGAGTTTCGAAGGCACGCGCAGCATGCCATCGATCGTGCCCGCGCCGTAGTCGGCGACGAAGGCGCGCTCCCGTTCGTTGGGTTCGGGCGCGATGCCGACCTGATAGGCGAACCCAGGCGGCAGTGCCGGCAGGCCGTCGAGCCGCAGTTCGACCTTGGGCCAGGGCAACAGGCGCACACTGGCCTGCGGGCCCGGGCAGGGCACGCGCTGCGGTTCACAGCCGCCGCCCAGCACGAACAACTCCTTGGTCTCGGCGGGCAGTACCAGCACGACCTCGGCATGGTGTACATAGGCGCCGCGCCAGGCCGATGCGTCTTGCTGCGGCAGGGCGAACACGAGGGCCTGCTGGCACTCGGCGGGCCGGTCGACGGCGAGACGCAGCGGGCGCAGCCGCTGCCGCAGATCGAGCTGCAGGCGCCCGTCGCCGCCCTCGGGAAGCGGCAGGACCACGTCGTCGAGGGTGACGATCGGCGCCTGGGCCGCATCGACCAGGATGCACAGTGAATAGCGGCCGGCGGCCTGCGCCTTCCAGATCAGTTGGGCAGGATCGCCGGCCACCGCGCGCACCTGACGCGGGTCCTCCATCACCATGCGCTCCGTCGTGGCCGCCTGACCCTGCGGCACCAGCAGCCCCAGCACCTTGTCCGGCGGCAGGCCTTCAGGCAGCTGCACGGCGACGCGCAGGCCGTGGCCAGCCGACACCGGCACGACGAGGTCGTGGGTGCCGACGACGAACTCGATCGGCGCGATCGGCAGGTGATCCTGGCCGCGAAACACGAGGCGATGACGCGTCGCGGTCACCATGCCACGAACTTCGAAGGTGCCGTCCTGGTCGGAAGCGATCGCGAGGTCGTTCACGCACTGCCACCACTCGGGCCGGCGCAGCGAGGCGGTTTCGCGCAGCGCTTCCACCTCGAACCGGACCGCAGCAGCCAGAGCCGGCGCATCGAAGGCGAAGCGGCCGGCGACGACCAGCGGTGCAGGGGCGAACTGCAACACCCCCAGGTCCGTGGTCCCGCGGCGCAGTTCGCGCGGCGGCGCCGAGACCGTCAGCGGCGCACCGTGAGGCTGTTTCCAGGACAGGGTGAGCTGCTTCAGCGCCAGCGGCTGAGCACTGCCCGCGCGCACGATGTACAGCCAACGACCGGCGGCGTCGGTGGAGAAGCCCGTCGAACCGCCCCCACCCTGGTCGAATCCGTAGGTCATCCGCACGCTGGCGTCGACGAGCGGTTTGCCGCCCTGGTCGAGCAGTGTGCCACAGAGCACGTAGCTGTCGTCCGTCGACAGCTCGACGCGCAGTTCCTGCCCATCGACGACGGGCGCGTCGACCGTGTGCACCACGCTGCCGTTGCCGCACCAACCCGCGATGTGCAGCGCGCCACCGAGGGCGACCCGGGGGAAGAGCGCCCACCCGTCCGCTTCCGGACGCACCCGCTGCGCCGCGTGCCGCACCAACACATTGCCGGGGTCGCCGCGATAGACGCCGAACGACACGTGCTCGGTCAGCGTCTTGCCCAGGTGCACGAGCCGCACGTGCAGCCGCCCGGCGCCAGGCCAGCGCAGCACGATCGGTTCGGTCGGCAGCGCCCCCGGATCGAACGCCGCGCCGAGGTCCGTGCTGCCCGTCACCTTGGCCGCCACGCGCCAGGTGGCGATGCCGCGTTCGGCGGGCGAAGCCGCGCCGCGGAGCCACTCCTGCACGTGGTCGAACTGCGCTCGGCCCTCGCTGTCGGTCACGACCGCGGACACGTGGGCGAGGTCACCGGTCGGCCAGTCGTTGGCCAGGTAGGTCGCCACGCCCACTTCGACGCCGGGCACCGGACGGTCGCGCGCGTCGAGCAGGAGAACACGCAGGCGCACGTCGGCCGGATGGTCTTCCTCGGCACGTTCTGCGACGGCGGTGCGGGCAACGGCGGATGAGGCATCCTTCGACAGGCTGTCATCGGGCGATGTCCCGACCGTCGCGCCCCCCCCTTCGTCAACCGATGCACGTTCGGCAGGTGGTGCGGGCAACGGCGGGACCCCGCCAGCGCCGCGCAGCGCCCACCACCCCAGCGCGATGGCGGCGACGGTGAGCAGCAGCAAGAGTGAACGGTTCATGGGCCTTCCTCCGGGTCGCCCATGGTACCGAAGCTCCGGCTGCTTTCGCTACTGCGCCGCCAGCAGCGGCACCGCCTCGAACACCGCCTCGAACACCTGCCCCGCGCAGACGATCGTCACCTGCCCTTCGTGCACCGACACGTCCCACTGGTTGTTGCGGTCGAGCTTCTCCTCGAGCGCGGTCAGCAGCGCGGTCGGCACCTTGACGACGCGGATCTGCTCACCCTTGTGCACCTTCTCCTTGGCGCAGCGCTGCTGCAGCAGGTCGGGGCGGCGATGGCAGTAGACGACGACGCGTTCGGCGAGCTTGTTGGCGCGGTGCAGGCGGTCGGGCGCCGGCGAGCCGACGTCGATCCACAGCAGCACGCGGCCGTCGCCGGTGCGGGTCCACAGGGCCGGCTCGTCCGCCTCGCTGAGGCCCTTGCCGAAATCGAGCCCTTCCTCGTGTTCGAGCGCGCGGGCGAGCACGCGCGTGAGCAGGAACGGCACGTCCTCGGACGGGTGCTGGGCGACGCGCAGGTCGAGGTCGACGTAGACGCCGCGGTCGACGTCGGCGAGGCGGATCTCGAAGCGGTAGATCATGCAGGGCGCAGGTTGTAGCACCGCGCCGAGGGTCGCCGCCAGGGAGCGCAGATGTGTGGTTTGTACCCGGTACCGTACGCTCGCGGTGGCGGGGCGGTTGCTCTACAAACGACGCATGGCCAAACGGCTCTTCCTGATCGACGGCACGGCTCTCGCCTACCGCAGCTTCTTCGCGTTCCAGGGCACGGGACGCACGCCGTTGTCGACGAGCGACGGGCACCCGACGGCGGCGACCTACGGGTTCTGCTCGACCCTGCGCGCGCTGCTCGAGCGCGAGAAGCCCGACGCGATCGCGATCTCGTTCGACGGGCCGCGCAGCGACCTGCAGCGCACCAAGGTCTACCCCGAGTACAAGTCGACGCGCACCAAGATGCCCGACGAGATGGCGGTGCAGCTCGACGACATCCGCGAGGCGGCGCGCGGGTTCGGCCTGCCGATCGTCGAGAGCGAGACGCACGAGGCCGACGACGTGATCGGCACGCTCGCGGTGCAGGGCCGCGACGCGGGCATGGAGGTGTTCGTCGTCACCGGCGACAAGGACTTCCTGCAGATCGTCGACGAGCACATCAAGCTCTGGAACCTGCGCAGTTCGACGAGCAAGCCCGAGATCTTCGACGCGGCCGCGGCCGAGGCGAAGTGGGGCGTGCCGCCCGAACGCATGGTCGACCTGTTGGCGCTGATGGGCGACAGCTCGGACAACATCCCGGGCGTGCCGAAGATCGGCCAGAAGACCGCGGTCGAGCTGCTGCAGCAGTTCGGCTCGCTCGACGCGATCCTCGCCAACACCGAGCAGGTCACCAAGAAGGCGGTGCGCGCGTCGCTCGAGGAGAACCGCGACAAGGCGCTGCTGTCGCGCGACCTGGTGACGCTGCGGCTCGACGTGCCGCTCAAGGTCGCGGTCGACGACCTGCCCGCCCCCCACCCCGACCCCGAGCTGCTGCGGCCGCTGTTCCAGCGCCTGGAGTTCACCAACCTGCTGTCGGCGCTGGCGAGCCAGAAGGCGCCCGAGCCCGACGTCGAGCAGCGCTACGCGGCCGTGCGCGGCGCGGACGAACTGACCGCGCTCGTCGCGACGCTGACCGAGGCCGAACGATTCGCGATCGCGGTCGAGACCACGGGCGGCTACCCGCGGCACCTGCAGGTCGTCGGCGTCGCCTTCGCGACCGCCGCGGGCGTCGCCAGCTACGTGCCGCTCAACCTCGACCCGCCCCTGTTGCCCGGCGGCCGCAAGGCCGTGCTCGAGGCGCTCGCGCCGGCGCTGCAGGGCAAAGCGACCAAGGTCGTGCACGACAGCAAGCGGTTGGCTTCGGCGCTGCGCCACACGGGACTGTCGGTCGGCGGCGAGGTGTTCGACACGATGCTGGCGAGTTACTGCAGCGAGCCCGGCAACAGCTCCCACTCGCTCGAGGCGCTCGCGCTCGAGCACTTCGCGTTCAAGAAGACCGCCGCCAAGGACGTCGTCGGCACCGGCAAGAAGCAGCGCACCTTCGCCGAGGTCGACCCCGCGATCGTCGGCGACTTCGTCTGCGAGGAGGCCGACCTCGCGCTGCGCCTCGCGCCGCGGCTCACGGCTGCGCTCGAGGAACACCGCACCACCGCGCTGCTGCGCGAACTCGAGCAGCCGCTGGTGCCGGTGCTGCTCGACATGGAGTGGGAAGGCATCCGCGTCGATCTCGAGCACCTGCAGGCGCTCAGCAAGGAGATGCAGCAGCGCATCACGACGCTGCAGCAGCGCGTCTACGACCGCGTCGGCCACGAGTTCAACCTCGGCTCGCCGCAGCAGCTCGGCAAGGTGCTGTTCGAGGACCTCGAGGTGCACCGCGTCGCCGACCTGCCCAAGCCCAAGCGCACGCCGACGGGCCAGTACAAGACCGATCACGACGTGCTCGAGAAGCTCGCCGAACACCACGAGGTGCCGCAGATGGTGCTCGAGTGGCGCCAGCTGACCAAACTCGTCGGCACCTACGTCGACAGCCTGCCGCAGCTCGTCGATCCCGAGACGGGCCGCGTGCACACCACGTTCAACCAGGCGGTCGCGGCGACGGGCCGCCTGTCGAGCGAAGACCCCAACCTGCAGAACATCCCGATCCGCACCGAAGAGGGCAAGAAGGTGCGCGCCGCGTTCGTGCCGCGCAAGAAGGGCTGGGTGCTGCTGTCGGCCGACTACTCGCAGATCGAGCTGCGCATCCTCGCGCACCTGTCGGGCGACAAGGCGCTGGTCGAGTCGTTCCAGAAGGGCGAGGACATCCACGCGCGCACCGCCGCGATCGTGCACGGCATGATGCCGGCGCTGGTCAGCCCCGAGCTGCGCAACCAGGCCAAGGTGATCAACTACGGCCTGATGTACGGCATGGGCGCGTCGCGCCTCGCCAAGGAGACCGGCATGCGGCCGCCCGAGGCGAAGAAGTTCATCGAGCGCTACTTCCAGGCGCTGCCGGGCGTGAAGCGCTACCTCGACGAGTCCCTGGCGTCGGCGCAGCGCGACAAGGAAGCGCGCACGATGTTCGGCCGCCGCCGCCCGCTCGGCGAGATCGACTCGACCAACGCGATGCAGCGCATCGCCGCCGAGAACATGGCCGTCAACACGCCGATCCAGGGCGCTGCCGCCGACATCGTCAAGCGCGCGATGCTCGCCGTGCACGCGCGCCTCGCCGAACGCGGCCTGCAGGCGAAGCTGCTGCTGCAGGTGCACGACGAGCTCGTGCTCGACGTGCCCGAGGACGAGCTGACCGAGGTCCGGAGGCTCGTCGTCGACGCGATGGCGGGCGCGGCGGAATTGAAGGTGCCTCTGGAGGTCTCGGTCGGCAGCGGCGCGAACTGGCTGCTCGCGCACTGACCGCCGTTACCTCGCGCCGCGATCCGGCTATCCGTCGCCGCCTCGGCGAACCATGCTCCCGCGCCCCCACACCGTCCTGTTCGCGTGCGCCGCCTTTCTCTCGGCCGCCGCAGGTCGCGCGCAGTGCACAACGCAGTGGCGGGCCGGCGAAGGAGTGCCCGGGACCGACAACTGGGTGGCCACCACGCACCTGTGGGATCCTGACGGCAGCGGTCCCGCCAATGAACTGCTCGTGGTCGGCGGCGCGTTCGCGATCGCGGGCGACCGACGCGTCGCCAACCTCGCGACCTACGATCTCGCGACCGGCACGTTCGCCGACCTCGGCGGCGGCTGCGACGGGGATGTGACTCACCTGGCCGTGCTGCCCACGGGCGAACTCGTCGTGGCCGGCCGGTTCCAGCACGCCGGCGGCGTTCCCGCGCCCGGCATCGCGCGCTGGGACGGCACCCAATGGACCGCCGTGGGCACGGTCGCGGTCGACGTCTTGGCGATGACCGTCGATGCGGGCGGCGACCTCGTGGTCGCCGGGTTGCTGCCGGGCTTCGGCTACAACCCGGCCGTGGCGCGCTGGAACGCGAGCGGTTGGCAACTCCTGGGCGGTCCGTTCACGGGCAACCCCAACCTCCCGGTCTCGATTCGCGCGATCGCGGCGCTGCCGAACGGCGACCTCGCCGTCGGCGGCTGCTTCTCGTCCGCCGGCTCCACGCCCGCCAACCGGGTCGCGAGGTGGAACGGCAGCGCCTGGCAGGCCCTCGGCAACCTCGGCGGGACCCAGGTCCTCGGCCTGAAGGTCGCCGCCAACGGAGACCTGCTCGCTTGCGCGACGATCGGCTATCCAAATGGAGGGCCGAGCTTCGTCGGGCGGCATCACAACGGCGCATGGACCCAGGTCGGTCCGGTGGCGAACGACACGATCGTGGACCTCGTCGAGATGGGCAACGGCGATCTCGTCACCACGGGGAGGTTCACGAGCTTCGGCGCCACGCCGGCGCACTACGTGGCCCGCTGGGACGGCACCGGCTGGTCGCAGTTCGGCGGCGTCTCGCCGGTTGCCTTTGGCGCCTGCTTGTGTGTCCTGCCGGCGGGCGAACTCATCGCCGCGGGTTGGGGCGGTGGCAATCTCGCTCGCTGGAACGGGCAGGCGTGGTCTGCTCTCTGCGACGGCATCGGCTCCAGCTTGACCGCCTCCCCGCGAGTGAACTGCGTGGCCGCGCACCGAGACGTCGTTGCGATCGCCGGCACCTTCACGAAGATCGGCAGCGTCGAGGCCTTCAGCATCGCCATGCACCGTGACGGCGACTGGCACCCGCTCGGCACCGGCATCCTTGGAATTCCGCGAGCCTTGGCGATCCTGCCCAACGGCGATGTCGTGGTCGGAGGTTCGATCCTCGAAGCTGGCGGCCAGGCCTGCTCCAATCTCGCCCGCTGGGACGGCACGGCGTGGCGAACCTTCGGCTCGGGTGCCAACGGCTGGGTGAACGCCCTCGCGGTCCTGCCCGACGGCGACCTCGTCGCTGCCGGCGTCTTCAGCCTCATCGACGGCACGCCCTGCAGCGGCGTGGCGCGCTGGGACGGTACGCACTGGTGGCCGCTCGGCAGCGGCTTCTACGACGTCACCTCACTCGCCGTCACCGAGACCGGCACGCTGCTGCTCGGCGCCAGGTTCGCCAACCCCGCTGCGCCGAGTTTCGTCGGCGTCGCACAGTGGACGGGGTCGTCGTGGGCGCGACAGGGCGTCATCAGCATGCCGGGTCCGCCGCGCGTGCTGGCGATGCCGGGCGGCGAAATCTACGCCACGGGCATCGACTTCTCGCCGCAACCGTTCTTGTGGCGCTGGAACGGCTCGATCTGGATCCCACAGCCCGTGGGGCTTCAGCAGACCCCGCCCTACGTCCCGTGGCAGCTCGCAGCGCTGCCGGGCGGAGACATCGTCGTCGCCGGCGGCTTCACCACGATCGGCGGCATCGCCGCGAACGGCATCGCACGATGGAACCGCACCGCGTGGACCCCGCTCGGCACGGGGCTCACCAAGCCCAACGGCACAGCCACGGTCGATGCGCTCGCCAGCACACCGAATGGTGACCTGCTCGTCGGCGGGGATTTCAGCTTCGCGGACGACCAGGTGTCGGTGGGACTCGCAACGTTGACGACGACTTGCCCTGCTTCTTCGGCATCCAGCGGCACGGCCTGCCGCGGCCAGGCTGGCTACGCGGAGTTGAGCGCGCTGACGCTGCCGTGGACGGGCGCGGTTCTGCGCACGCGCGCGGTCGGCCTGCCTGCCGCCGCGCTGGGCGTCGTCGTGCACGGCTTCGGCGCGACCAACGTGCCACTGCCTCCGCTCACGCCGCTGTCGTTGCCCGGCTGCGCGTTGCTCGTCAATCCCCAGCAACTGACGCTGGCGTTCGCCGCGCGCGGCCGGATCGAGACCTCGATCTCGATCCCCAACGACCCCGGGCTGGCAGGAGTCGTCTTGCACCAGCAGATCCTCGTCGGCGAGATCGGACCGCAGGGCGCGATCTCGGCGATCACGAGCAGCAACCCGCTGCGGTTGACGGTGGGATCCTTCTAGGACGAAGTGCCACTCCGCGAAGCGCTACTTCGCGAGCTTGCGCATGTCGGCGAGCACCATGCGCACCTTCTCCTGCATGTCGACGTTCGCGGTGACCGCGAGGATGCCCGAGTCCTCCGTGCGGATCGAACCCTGATCGCGCCAGTATTCGGCACCGGTGGCGTCGGCGAGGTTGGTCGCGAGATCCTTCACGCTGATCCAGGGCTGCGGCGTAGAGCACAGGTCGCGCACCGAGTAGACCTCGGTCACGGCGTCGGCAGGTTGCGCGGTGCTGGCGCAACCGGTGAACGACAACGCGAGGGCGGCGAGAACGCAGCAGGGCAGGCGGAGCATCGGATCACCTCGGGCAAGGGGTCTGGGACGAGGCGGCAGTGTAGCGAGCCGCCGTTGGCAGCGGCGCCCCGAAGTGCTCTAGTGACCCAACCGGCGCCACGAACCCCTGACGATCCGATCGTTCTCATGCGCACCCGCCCGCTGCTGCTCTCCTTCTCGCTGCTCGCCGCCTGCCACACCGCCCCGCCGCCGCTCACGGGCGACCGCCACTGGTCGTTCGAGGACACGCCGAGCGGCACGCTGCCCCAGGGCTGGCGCGTCGACGCGACGCGCCGCGTGGGACCGCTCGCCTCCTGGGAGGTCACGACCTCGAAGGACGCGCCGTCGCCATCGCAGGCGCTGTCGCTGAGCTACCCCAACCACAAGCAGTACGACTCGTTCAACCTGTGCTGGACCCCCGCGGTGCAGTTCGGCGACGGCACGCTCGACGTCAAGCTGTGCGCGCGCAGCGGCAAGGAGGACCAGGGCGGCGGGCTCCTGTGGCGCGCCAAGGGGCCCGACGACTACTACGTCGTGCGCCTCAACCCGCTCGAGTCCAACCTGCGGCTCTACACGGTCAAGGACGGCAACCGCGAGATGCTCGCCAGCGCCGACGTGCCCGCCGCCGTGGGCCAGTGGCATCAGTTGCGCGTCGAGCACCGCGGCGAACACATCCGCTGCGCGATCGACGGCCGGTTCGTGATCGACCTCAGCGACGCGACCTTCCCCGAGCCGGGCGGCATCGGCGTGTGGACCAAGGCCGACGCGGCGACCGACTTCGACGACCTCGTGGTCACGGGCGGCTGAGGGACCGCAGCCTCGCTCAGCCCTTCGAGGCCTGCAGCTCGGCCCGCGCCAGCAGGTCGTCGAGCCCAAGCTGGTCTGCCCATCGACGCAGGTAGGCCCAGTCCAGACTGGCCTGACGCAGGCGCAGCACCCCGAGCACGTCGCCCCACTGCCGCTCCGAGACTTCGCCCCCGGACCGATACCAGAGCAACTTGCGCAGCAACACGTCTTCCGCGGTCGACAGGCGGAACGTCTTCGCGGACGCCGCCTCGCCCAGCCCACGCCAGACGCCGCGCTCCATGGCGCTCTTGTCGTACTCCGACTCCCCGCGCACGAAGAGATCGACTTTGAAGCCGCTGGCGAGGTGGATCAGGTTGGCGCAGGAACGGCGCGTCACGGCATCCGCGACCAGCTCCTCATCGGCGTAGTACGCCGACCTGAGCGCCGCGCAGAGAGGCCCTACGTGTTCCGCTCTCAGATCGACTACCACGTCCACGTCGTTCGTCGAGCGTGGCACCCCATGCGCCGAGCTGGCCACCGAACCGCCGATCTGATATCCGACGCCCAGTCGTTCGAGTTCGGCCACGACCGGCGCCAGGGCGGCGACCAGGCTCACGCCGGGACTCCGAGGCGACCGGCGAGCGGCGCCACCCGGGCGGCCAGCCCCTTGCCGTAGACGACCTCGATCCAACGCAGCAACACCTGCTGCTCCGTCGCGTCCGGCATCTCCTCACGCAGGGCGGCCCGAGACAAGCGCACCATCTCGACCGTCAGCGAATCCGCCTGCAGGATGCGCTGCGTCTCATCCAGGCCTCGCAACACTTCGATCTGGACCTTCCTGGCCCGCGGGTCGGTATCGTCCATGCTCACCCGTGCAGTCTAACCGGACCTCCCGACACAGCTCCAGCCGGCGTCACTGCCGCGCCAACCACGCCAGCATCACGTAGCCCTCGGCGGTGTGCCGGGGCCCGGGCAGGTGCGTGGTGCGGCGCGCGCTGCACTGCACGAGCCGGCTGCGGAAGAACTCGAACAGGATCGAGCCCGCGTCGCGCGCGCCGCCTTCGATGTTCACCTGGCTGTCCAGTTCGATGCTGCTGCGCCCCTCCTCGGCCATGCGCTGCGCGAGCCGGTCGAGTTCCTCCGAAGACGTGCCGAACAGGAACTCGCGGAACGCCTGCTCCTGCTCGCTGCCCGACTGCGCGTCGGTGAGCAGGTCGACGAACTCCTCGTCGCAGCCCGCCGTCAGCAGCTGGAACATCTCACAGTTGCCCTGCAACGTGCCACCGACGACGCGCACGCGCAGCCGCGCCTCCCAGGTCGCCGCGAGGATCGGGAAGAACGTGTGTACGCGCCACGTCAGGCGGTTGCCCCACAGCTGCGCGAGGTTGCGCACGGCGTGCTGCCGCAGCGTGCGTTCGACGGCGTCGTCGGTGACCAGGTCGGCGAGCACCTCCTCGACGAGGCGGCTGTGCACGCTGGCGCGCAGGCGCCGCGCCGCGAGCTCGCGCAGCGCCGCGGCCTGCTGCGGGTCCTGCAGCGTGCCGGTGACGTGCCACAACATGCGCAGGAAGTTGATGTGCGCCATGTTCATCGCCCGCCCCACCAGCGCCTGCGTCGGCGCGCGGAACGGGAACGTGGCGAGGTCGGTCTCGACCATGTTGTCGACCAGCGTCTCGAGGCCGCGGCGCATCGCGCCCAGGTGCTGCTCCTCGAGCGGCGATGGGTACCGCGCCAACAGCTGCCCGAACAGCGCCAGGCTCGACAGCTGGTGCTCGATCGCCGCGATCGGCTGCGAACAATCCCGCGTCTGCGTGCGCAGCGCCGCCAGCACCTGCTCGACGAGGTCGAACTCCTCGGGCTGCAGCGGGTGTTGGCCGGGGGCGGGTATCGGCATGCGGATCATCTTGTCGGACGGTACAGTCGCCGTCCACAGGCGAGCACCCCGACCTCCGCGTCCAGCTCCCGCCACGCTCATGGAAACCATCAATCTCGAAGACTTCGAAAGCCACCTCGCCGTCCGCCCCCTGACCATGGACGACTTCGACGCGATCGTCGAATGCCAGAAGAAGTGCTTCCCGGGCATGCCGACCTGGACGCGCGAACACGTCGAGAGCCAGATCAAACACTTCCCGGAGGGCCAGATCGGCGTCACCTACGACGGCAAGCTGGTCGCCTCGTCGTGCAGCCTGATGCTCGACTACGACCTGTGCTCGGACTGGCACGACTGGAAGGTCGTCAGCGACCGCGGCTACATCCGCAACCACAACCCCAAGGGCGACGTGCTCTACGGCATCGAGATCATGGTCGATCCCGACTACCGGGGCATGCGCCTCGCGCGGCGCCTCTACGACGCGCGCAAGCAGCTGGCCCGCGAGCGCAACCTCGAGGCGATCGTGATCGGGGGCCGCATCCCCGGCTACGGCAAGCACAAGAACGAGATGTCGGCGCACGAGTACGTGCAGAAGGTCGAGGACAAGACGCTGCACGACCCGGTGCTGACCGCGCAGCTGTCGAACGGCTTCGAGCTCAAGCAGCTGATCCCCGACTATCTGCCGAGCGACGAGGACTCGGTCGGCTGGGCCACGCACATGGAGTGGACCAACGTCGAGTACCGGCCGTTCCAGAAGCGCGCGATCCGCGCCGTGCACATGGTGCGCCTGGGCACGGTGCAGTACCAGATGCGCCGCGTAGAGTCGTTCGAGGAATTCGAGCGGCAGGTCACCTACTTCGTCGACACCGCCGGCGACTACAAGTGCGACTTCCTGCTGTTCCCCGAGCTGTTCACCACGCAGCTGCTGTCGCTGGTCGACGCCAAGCGCCCGGGCATCGCCGCGCGCAAGCTCGCCGAGTTCACGCCGCGCTACCTCGAGCTGTTCACCGACCTCGCGCTGCGTTACCACGTCAACATCATCGGCGGCAGCCAGTTCGCCATCGAAGAGGGCAACCTCTACAACATCAGCTACCTGTTCCGGCGCGACGGCACGATCGGCAAGCAGTACAAGATCCACATCACGCCCGCGGAGTGGCGCTGGTGGGGCGTGACGGGCGGCGACACGATGGAGGTGTTCGACACCGACTGCGGCCGCATCGCGATCCAGATCTGCTACGACGTCGAGTTCCCCGAGCTGGCGCGCATCGCCACCAAGAAGGGCGCGCAGATCCTGTTCGTGCCGTTCAACACCGACGAGCGCTTCGGCTACCTGCGGGTGCGCAACTGCGCGATGGCGCGCTGCATCGAGAACCACGTCTACGCGGTGCTGTCGGGCTGCGTCGGCAACCTGCCGCAGGTCGCCAACGCCGACATCCACTACGCGCAGTCGGGCATCTTCACGCCGGCGGACATCCAGTTCAGCCGCGACGCCGTCGCCGCCGAGTGCACGCCGAACATCGAGACGATCGTGATGCAGGACCTCGACATCGAGCTGCTGCGCCGGCACCGCTACCGCGGCACGACACAGAACTGGCGCGACCGCCGCAAGGACCTCTACTCGGTGCGCTACAAGGAGGACGAGACCGAGTCCGAGATCTGAGCGCCCCGCGGTGTGGGTACGGTACCGGGTACAAACCACACACCGCGCGTCCATCGGCATCCCGCGTCGCCGCGCGATGTGTGGTTTGTACCCGGTACCGTACGCACACGACGAAGGCGCCGGGCACCCCTGCGAGCCTGTCGCTCACGCCCGGACGAGGCGCGCGGCGTCGGCGAGGGGAACGGTCTGCTGCTCGCCGGTGATGAGGTTCTTGAGTGCGATGGTGCCGGCGGCGACCTCGGCCGCGCCGAGGATCGCCGCGAACGGCGCGCCGAGGTTGCTGGCGTAGGTCAGCTGCTTGCCGAGCTGCGGCGTATCGGCGAACACCTCGACGCGCAGACCCTGCGCGCGCAGCGCCGACGCCGCGGCGATCGCGGCGGCGGGCGCGACGTCGGCGAAGCGGCACAGCAGCACCTCGGGGCCGACGCCGAGGTCGCCGAACATGCCGCGCTCCTCCATCACCAGCAGCACACGCTCGAGGCCCAGCGAGAAGCCGACCGCGGGGATCTGCTGCTTGCCGAACATGCCGATCAGGTTGTCGTAGCGCCCGCCGCCCCCCATCGAGCCCGACAGGCCCGCGCAGGTGATCTCGAAGATCGGGCCCGTGTAGTAGGAGAGCCCGCGCGCCAGCGTCGGATCGAACACCAGGTGCGACGCGGCGGGCCCTGCGGCCGCCGCGGCGAACAGTTCCTGCAGCTCCTGCGCGCCGGGCACGAACGCCGCGCCGAGCTCGCCGGACGCGAGCCGCGCCAGCGCGCCGTCGGCGCGCGCGGCCTCGAGCTGCTCGAGCAGCTTCGTCGCCTTGTCGGCGCCGAGTCCCTTCTGCTCGAACTCGGCGACCACGCCGTCGCGACCGACCTTGTCGAGCTTGTCGAGCGCGATCAGCGCGAGCCCTTCCCGTGCCGCGTCGATGCCGGCCGCGGCGACCAGCGCGCGCAGCAGCTCGCGGTGATTGACGTGCACCTTGAAGTCGGCGAAGCCGAGCTCCAGCAGCACCTTGCTGACCGCGCCGCAGACCTCGGCGTCGGCCACCAGGCTCTTGGTGCCGGTGACGTCGACGTCGCAC
This sequence comes from Planctomycetota bacterium, assembly GCA_020638655.1. Lineage (GTDB taxonomy): Bacteria > Planctomycetota > UBA1135 > UBA1135 > UBA2386 > JACKIC01. The sequence goes on along the minus strand of JACKIC010000007.1, from coordinate 269,040 downwards.
TGGTAGAACTCGCGGAAGCGCCCCTTCGCGGGGCGGTCGGCGCGCCACACCGGCTGGATCGCGTAGCGTTTGTAGAACGCCGGCAGGTTGCGGTAGTTGGCGACGACGCGCGCCAGCGGCACGGTGAGGTCGTACCGCAGCCCCTCGTCGGCGAGGTCCAGCTCGGTCACCGCGTCGCCCTCGAGCGCGCGCGTGAGCTTCTCGCGGCGGTGCAGGATCCGGTAGAGCAGCTGGTCGCCCTCGGGGCCGTACTTGCCGAGCAGCGTCGTGAGGTTCTCGATCGTCGGCGTCTCGAGGGGCACGAAGCCGAACGACTCGTAGACGCGCTGCACGGTGCCGATCACGAAGCGGCGGCGGGCGACGTCGGCGGCGAGGAAGTCGCGCATGCCGCCGGGGGGTTTGGTGGAGATGGCCTGGCTCATCTGCGGTCATCGTGAACCGGCCGCCGCGAGAAGTCCATTTCGGCGCGCGCCGCCGACGCGGTACCCTGCGGCGATGTTCGCCGCCGTCCTGTTCTGCCTGTGCTGCCTGCTCGCCCCGCTGGCCGCGCAGGATCCGCCGTCGACGTCCCCCACTCCGCCCGCGACCGCCCAGGCCCCGGGCAAGGACGCGCCCGGACTGCCGCAGCAGGCACCGCCGCAGGGCAAGCCGCTCGACGCGACCACCAAGCTGGCGCTCGAACGCCTCGCCACGGCGATCCGCGAGAAGCGCGAGCAGCGCACGGCCGCCGAGGCGCGCAGCGACCAGACGGCGATGCAGCGGCTCGAGGTGGAGCTGCGCGATCTGCGTTGGCAGTTCGCCAACCTGGCGACGCGGCTCGACGTGCAGGAGTTCGAGTTGCCGTCGGCGAAGTCGTTCGACCTGCAGGCCGAGGTCATCGACTTCCTGCAACCGGTCGTGGAAGAGCTCCGGGACGCCACCGCCGGCCCGCGGCAGATCAGCGACCTCAAGCGCGAGATCGCGGCGCTGCAGGCGCGACAGACCACCGCCGAGGCTGCCCTGCGCCAGACCGAACGCACGCGCGACGAGCTGCCGGCCGGCAGCGACGCGCGCGCCGAGGCCGAGCGTGAGATCGCCGTCCGCTGGGCCCCGAAGATCAACGACCTGCGCCGCCAGCTGCTCGTGCTCACCTCCCGCCTGGGCGCGCTCGTCGATGGGCAACCGACGCTGTTGCAACGCATTTGGTCGGGCGTCGGCAGCTTCCTGCAGAAGAGCGGGTTGAGCCTGATCCTCGCGATCCTCGTGTTCCTCGTGACGTTCACGGCGCTGCGCTGGGTGCGCCGGCGCATCCTGCGACGCACCACGCGCGGACGGACCTTCGCGAACCGCCTGTTCGACGTCGTCTCGCAGGTGCTGATCGTGCTGATCGCGATCACCGCGACGATCATCGTGCCCTACGCGCGCGACGACTTCCTGCTGCTGGCGATCGCGATCCTGTTCCTGCTCGGCGTCGGCTGGCTCACGGTGAAGACCGCGCCGCAGATGTTCGAGCAGTTCCGCCTGCTGCTCAACGTCGGCGCCGTGCGCGAAGGCGAACGCATCGTCATCGACGGCCTGCCCTACCGCGTCGCGTCGCTGCGCTTCTACGCGCGGCTCGAGAACCCCGACCTGCAGGGCGGCTCGCTGCGCCTGCCGGTGCGCGACCTCGTCGGCAAACACTCGCGCCCGACGGCGCCCCACGAGCCGTGGTTCCCGAGCTGCGTCGGCGACGTCGTGCAGCTCGCCGACGGCGTGTTCGGGCCCGTGCTCGTGCAGACCCCGCAGACGGTCGTGGTGCAGGACTACGGCGCCGAACGCAGCTACCCGACGCCCGACTATCTCGCGCAGCGGCCGCGCAACCTGTCGCGCGGCTTTGCGGTCGAGACCGCGTTCCGTCTCGACTACGCGCTCGTGCAGCAGGCGACGACGACCGTGCCCGAGGTCCTCGCCGCGGGGCTCGAGCGCGGCCTGCGCGAACGGCTGCCCGACGCCCAGCTGGTCGCGGTGCAGGTCCTGTTCCGCGCGGCCGGCGACAGCTCGCTCGACTACCAGGCGGTCGCGACGTTCACGGGCGAGGCCGCGCCGCGCTTCCTCGAACTGCGCGCCGCCGTGCCCGAAGTGCTGCTGGCGACCGCGACCGCGCAGGGCTGGAAGATCCCGTTCCCGCAGCTGACCGTGCACCGCCAGTCGTGACCGAAGACAGACGCGGCCCGCGGCCGGCTACCATGCGCGCATGGAACCGGTCGGCCTGTTCGTGCTGCTCATCGCCGTCGCGCTCGTCTTCCGCCTGCTCGCCGGCGGCATGGACAAGGATCGCATCGACGACTACGTGCGCGAACGCGGCGGCAAGGTGCGCAGCAAGTCGTGGGCGCCGTTCGGCAAGGGCTGGTTCGGCGAGCGCAACGCGCGCATCTACGAGGTCGAATACGAGGACAAGCACGGCGACGTGCACCGCGCCACCGTCAAGACCAGCATGTTCGCGGGCGTCTACCTGACCGAGGACCGCGTCGTGCGACGAGCGAGCGAGAAGCCGGCGGATCGCGACGAGGTGAGCGAACTCGAGCGACTGCGCGACGAGAACGCGCGGCTCAAAGCCGAGATCACCCGGCGCGGGTAGTCGAGGCGCGTCAGTCGCGCGTCCACGACGGCGCGCCGAGCAGCGGGTAGGAACGGCTGGTCGTATCGGCCTTGCCCAGCACCACGGTGTCGGCCAGACGCTCGCGCAGGCCGTCGAGCACTGGCCCCGGGAACGCGCAGCCACTCACATCCAGCCGCGTGAGCTGCGAGAGGTCGCCGGTGGCGCGGCGCGCGCGCGCCGTGAAGCCACAGCCCCGCAGATCGAGTTCGCGCAGGCCCGCCATGCTCGCCAGGACCCCGATCTCGGCCTCGTCGAGGCCGACGCCGGCGAGCTTGAGCTTCTCGAGCGAGCTCTTGGCGAGGCGCGACCACAACGCCTGCGGGTCGCCGTTGCGCGACGCGAACGCGAGGCGGCGCAACTTCGGCATGGCGAGCAGATCGTCGAGCAGCTGCTCGGCCTGCCGCTGCCGTCCGGCAAGCGGGTGCCACGTGACCGCGACGCGCAGATCGACGAGCGTCGGCGAGGTCACGATGCCCTGCAGCTGCTCGGGCGACACGGGGAACTCGGCGTCGGCCCGGGCGATCCCGAGGCCACTGCCGTCGTGGGTGCCGCAGATGCGCAGCTGCTCGAGATGGGAGACGAGCTCGGGCAGCACCTCGGGCACGAGACCGGGCACCGGCCCGCGCACCTCGAGGGAACGCAGCCGCTGCGCCTTGGCGAGCGCAGCCCACCCGGCGGGCCCGAGGTCGGGATGCACGAGCGTCAGCTCACGCAACGACGGCAAACGGCCGACCAGCACCGCGCCGCGATCGTCGATGGTGCTCGACAGCGACAGCGACTGCAGGCCGCGCAGCCGCGGCAACACGTCCTGCAGCTGCTCGGCCGCGCCGCCCGGGCACGCGAGGCCGCGCAGCGTGTCGGGCACGCGCAGCAGCCCCGCAGGCCGGTAGACGCAGACCCAGGTGTCGACCGCGTCCTTGCTGGCCGCCAGCCGCGCGAGCTCGCGCACGCCGTCGTCGGGCAGCTGCCACGCCTGCCCGCCCACCCACAGCCGCCCCGCCGCCGAGTAGCGCGCGGCGAGTTCCCGGCCGTCGTCGGTCCACAGGCGCACGGTGCCCGCGTCGCCGGTGTCCTCGCCGGACACCTGTCGCCAGCCGCGGGTCAGCGCGCGGGTCGCCTCGTCGAGGTCCGCGCGCACCTCGTCCGCGATGACCTCGAAGTCCGGCCCGTCCTCGCGAGGGCGCGCCATGTTGCGAATGCGCTCCACGCCGACGCGGCGCACGCGGGCGAGGAACGCCTCGAGCCCGTCCTGGTCCTTCGGCACGAACTGCGACGTCGCCTGCTGCGGTGTGTGCGGATCTTGCGCGGTCACCAGCAGTTCCCGCTGCAGCCACACCGTGCCCAACACGGCACCGCACGCGATCCACACCAGCGCCGCGGCGAGCCACCGCCGCGACCGCGGCGACGGCGCCGCCTCGATCCCACCGCCGGACACAGCGAACTCCTCCTCGAGCAGCACGTCCAGGTAGCGCAGGCGATCGTCCTCGAGCACGTCAGTCATCGGCCAACCTCCGTTCGATGCACGCGCCGAGCGCCTTGCGCAGGCGCGCCAGCAGCGTCTTGGCTCCTTCTTCGCCGAGCCCCAGCGCCGCCGCGATGACCGCGCGTGAGGCGCCCTCGCCGTAGCGCAGCTCGAGGGCCTGGCGCGACCGCGGCGGCAACTCGTCCAGGCAACGCCGCAGCGCCGCGCGCTGCGCGTCGCCCCCGTCGTCCCCCACCTGGTCGTGGAACACCCGATCGAGCCGGTCGAGATCGGCGACCTCACGCCGTCGGCCGAGCCGCCGCAGGTGCTGACGCAGGGCGTTGCGCGCCGCCACCAGCAGCCACGGCAGCGCCGCGGGCTCGTTGCCGAAGGTCTTCACACCGGCCAGCAGCGCCTCCTGCACCAGGTCGTCGAGCACCTGCCGGTCGGCGCCGAGGAACCGCAGGTAGCGCCGCAGCCGCGCCTGGGTTCCGGCACCGGGCAGCGTCGGCGCGACTCCAGGCTCTTGGGCTGCGGCGGCAGGCTGCATGTCCAGAAGATGCCGCACGGCGGCTCGCGGGTGCAGGAATCTGCCGTTCTTCGCGCGAACGGGACCGTGGAAATACCGCGCCGCCGGGCCGCGTCGAAGCCCGCCGCATGAAGACGATCCCGCGGCGCCGTTCCCGCCCATGCGCGGGGTTCACCCTGATCGAGGTCATGGTCGTGGTCGTGATCCTCGGCCTGTTGGCGACCCTGGTCGCCAACAACGTGTGGTCGAGCAGCCAGCGCGCCAGGGAGGAGAAGGCGCGCGTCGACACCCGGGCGATCGCCGACGCCGTGCGCCTGTTCTGCGTCGACCACGGCCGCCTGCCGCAGCTCGAAGAACTCGTCGCACCCGACGCCAAGGGACGCTCGTACCTCACCGAGCTGCCCGACGATCCGTGGCAGACGACCTACCTGCTGAGGGAGGCCGAGCCGCCGCAGGGCTTCGAGGTGCGCAGCTGCGGCCCCAACAAGGTCGAGGGCGACGCCGACGACATCAGCTCACGCAACGCATCGCGCGACTGATTCGCGTCACGCATCGCGCGATTGGGATCCCGCTCACCGCCCGCGACTGCGCAGGAAGGCGATCAGGTCGCGCAGTTCGTCGGGGTTCAGGCCGTTGACGAGCGCCGCCGGCATCGGCGACTGCGGCGAGGGCGCGACCCCCGTGACGTCGGCGACGGGGATGCGCACGGGCACGGCGTCGGCGACGGCAGGCACGACCTCCCAGAACTGCTCGCCGTCCGCGGTGACCTTGGTGGCGCGGCCGAACACGGCGCTGCCGTCGCGCTTGCTGACGACGCTGCCCGAATACTGGTCGCTGATCACCTTGCTGGGCTCGAGGATCGCCTCGAGCACGTCGCGCGCGGAGAACTTGTTGCCGAGGCTGGTCAGATCCGGCCCGTGGTTGCCGCCTTCGCCCGCGAAGTAGTGGCACGAGGCGCAACCGATCGCGTGGAACAGGTTGTGGCCCGACGTGAGGTCGGCGCCGGCCCCGTCCCCCACCGCAGCGACCGCGGCGTCGAGGGTCCAGGCGCGCCCGGGCCCCTTGGGCGGCGTGCTCTGGAACTTCGGCAGGTCGGCCTTGGCCTTGCCGACGAGCTCGGCGAGCTGCTCCTGTTCCGCGGGACTGCAGGTCTCCCAGGCCGCGTCGATCATCGCCTTGAGGTAACCGTCGTAGCTGGCGCCGCCCTTGCGCGTGCGCGCCTCGGTGAAGAACGTGAACAGGGCGCGGCGCTGCTCGAGCGTCCAGCCGTGCTGCACGGTGCGCAGCGCGTTGGCGATCGCGATCTGGCCCGTCGGCGGCATGTTGCCGAGCATCTTGTCGATCGCGCCGCCGTAGTTGGCGTTGCGCGCCGCGACCTCGGCCCACGGCGGCGGCGGCGCCGGGCGCATCGGCGTCAGCAGCGGCAGCGCCTTGTCGAGCAGCCCCGGCGCGTCGAGGTAGGCGAGCAGCTCGGCGAGGTCGCCGTCGAGGCGGTCGTCGCCGGCCGGGAACAACGGCAGCAGGCGCGCCGCCAGCGCCGCGCGCTGCGCATCGCTGACGGGCCCCAGGCGCAACAGCGCCAGCGCGTGCACACGCAGCCAGGCGATCTGGTCGGCCTTCGCCATACCTGGGAACGACATGCCGGCGAGCGCTTCGAGCACCGGCTCGAGGTCCTCGCCGCCGCCCTGTCTGGCGAGCGCCAGCAGGAACTGCAGCTTGCTGCCGTCGCTCGGGAACTGCCGCGACCGCAGCCCGCGCCACTCGGCCACGGGGCACCGTTCGAGCGCGATGCGCGCCGCGACGCGGCCGCGCACGCCCAGGCCCAGATCGCTCACGAGCTGGCTCACCGAACGCCTGACCGCATCCCGCTCGAGGTCCCGCCGCAGCTTCTCGTGCACGAACGCGAGTGTGTCCATCGACTTCGACGCCGGCGGCGCGGGCAGTGCCAGCAGCGTCGAGGGCAGCCCGCGCCCGCCCGTCAGTACGAACGTGCGGTCGCCGACGACGACGGCGTCGGTCAGCGGCAGCGGCACGCCGGAGAACGCCTCGCGCGCGCGCCCGGTCATCACCGGTCCAGGCACGTCGAAGCCCACGGTCCAAGCCGTGCCGAACGTCCAGTCCAGCGCCAGCACGCCGCCGCTGCTGGCGACCACGCCGGTCGGCGAACCCGGCCCGATGTCGCAGAGCGGCGGCGGCGCGTCGGGGTAGTCCGCGTACCACTTGTTGCTGCCGTTGCGCCAGCCGTAGTCGACGCCTTCCTGGACCAGCAGGATGCGCGTCGGCCGGTACCACGGCATGCCCATGTCCCACTCCATGTCGGCGTCGTAGACGACGACGTCGCCGCTCGGCAACACCGCCATGTCGTAGACGTTGCGGAACCCGCAACACAACAGCACCCAGTTGTTGCCGTCGGGCTCGACGCGGCACACGTAGCCGCCGGGCGGCAGGATGCCGACCGCGTGGCCATTGGGGTCGGAGAGGCGCGGCAGCAGGCGGTCCTCGCCCCAGTTGGTCGGTACGCGGCTGACCCGGAAGTCGGTCGGCTTGGTGTGGTTGCCGCACAGCACCAGCAGGTTCTCGCCGTCCGGCGCGGGCACCACCGCGTGCGGCCCGTGTTCGCCGCCGCCGTCGAGCTTGCGCAGCAGTTCCACCTTGTCGAGGCGGTCGTCACCGTCGCTGTCGGTGAGTCGGTACAACCCGGCGCGGCGCACGTTGACGACCGCGTAGAGCGAGTTGCGGAACCAGCACAGGCCCTGGCAACCGTCGAGGTCGACGTCGACCTTCTCGATCGTCGAGGCCTCGCCGAGGCCCGCCGCGGGCGTGATGCGGTACAGCCCGCGGCTCTGATCGCTGGCGTAGAGCCGGCCCTTGTCGTCGGCGCACAACACGACCCACGAACCGAGCGAGCGCGGCACCTCGAGCAGCAGCGCGGCGCCCGCGGCCATCGGCCCCGACAGGCCGAGCGCCGGCACCGCGACCTGCGGCAGGAACGGGTCGACGAGCGCGCCGAACGAACCCTCGCCGAGCGCGCCGCTCCACGGCAGGCCGCGCTGGCCCACCGCGCCGAGCACCTTCACGGGCTGCCAACCGCCGTCGTCGAACGCGACCGTGTCCCAGCCGTCGGGGTCGTCGTCGCTGCAGCGCCAGGCGCCGTCGCTGACCAGTTCGCCGCGGGTCTCGCCGATCTGCCACTCCAGGCGCGCGGCGAGCGCCGCCACACCACCGTCGTTGCTGCCCTGCACCGCGATCACGTTGTCACCGGCGCGCAGGAGCTTCTTGACCTCGGCGGAGACCGGCGTCTCCCAGTTGTCGCTCTGCAGCACGCGCTCGCCGTTGACGAAGACGCGGCAGTGGTTGTCGCACGTGACGCGCAGCGTCGCCCGGTCGGGCACCGCCGTCAGCGTGAACTTGCGCCGGAAGAACAGCTCCTCGTCGTTGCTCGCCGACGCGTCCCAGAGCCACTGCGGCGTCGCGCCCTTCGGCGCGGTGACGCGCTGCGCGTCGCGCTTGCGCAGCGCGGCGATCGCCGGCGGCAACGCCGCGATCTCCTCGCGCGGCAGGCGACGCAGCGTCAGGTTCTTCCACCACACGCTCATCGGCGGCCCGGCGTGCACCTGCAGCGCGAGGATGCCGGCGCGGGCGACGTCGGCCTTGTCGTCCTGCACGACCGCGACCAGCTCGCCATCGAGCTCGTGCCAGACGAGGCTGCCGCGCGCGACGATGCGCAGCGAATGCCACTGCGTGAGGTCGCGCGGGCGCGGCGTCGCGACGCCGCCGAGGTCGCGCACGCCGCCGGCCGCGTCGCGCGCGACGAAGCAGCCGTGCTGACACAGGATGCCGGCGCCGCGTTCCTCGTAGAGCATGCCCAGGTAGTCCGGGTTGCCGTGCACGTCGGCCTGGTAACCCGCGACGCCGAACTCGCTGCCGGGCACCGCGCGGCTGCGGTACTGCACGCCGCTGTTGTTGTCGCCCTCGAGTCGGAACTCACACGAGAACTCGAAGTCGGCGACCTCGCCGCCCTCCCAGATCAGGAACGTGTTCGCCGCGACCTTGTGGTCGACGGTCGAGCCGACCAGGCAGCCGTCGCGCACGCTCCAGACCGCCGGGTCGCCGCGCCAGCCGCGCAACGAGGTGCCGTCGAAGAGGTTCTCGGGGTTCTGTGGAGCTTGGGCCGCGAGCGTGCTCGCGAGCCAGACGGCCGTTGCCAAGGCGTGCATGGGGCGCGCAGTGTCACCGATCGCCGGCCCGGCGTCACGCGGCCCTTGCGCCGCGCCCAGCACCGGTCGTGCCATGTGGTACCCTTCTGCCATGCGCACGATCCCCCTGCTGCTCGGTGTCCTGGCCTTGGCGGCCCATGCCAAGGCCGACAAGTTCTGGCTCGAAGACCCCGCCGTCGCCGCCAAGGCGGCCGAGGGCTCTTCTGCCGCCGTCATCGAAGGTGTCCTGGTCGCCGAGAAGGACGGCGTCTACGAGATCCGCACCGTCGGCGGCACGCTGTTCCTGCCCAAGGCGAACGTGTTCCGCGTCGACCGCGACGACCTCACGGTCGCCAAGGTCGAGCAGGCCGAGAAGGACGCCGCGGGCGCCCTCGACGCCGCGAACCAGGAGCGCCGCATGGTCGCCGAGGCCAACACCCGCGCGCGCAGCCTGCGCGCCGTCGAGGCGTCGGCGCGCAAGGCCGACGCGCCCGCCGCGGTGCAGCCCGCCGACGCCGGCTTCGACGCGGTGCTCGGTGTGAGCCTCGACCAGAACGTCAACAACGCGAGCGTGCGCTTGCAGTTGCGCAACGCCTACGCGCAGACGCGCGACCGCAGCTACCTCAAGACGCTGCGCCAACTGCGCCGCATGCGCTGAGGCGACACGGAATCCCCGGCGGATCCGTTCGCCGGCGGGACCCAGGCGACTAGCATCGGCCGCTGGTGCCGGACACTTCGTCCGGTCGCCGGCCCCTCGCCCCAAGACTCCGATGCACACCCTCCCTCGCCTGCCCGCGGCGTTGCTGCTCGCCACTTCGTTCTTCGCCGGCTGCTCCGGTGAACCCGCTGCCGCCAGCATCAGCGCGCTGACGCCGCCCAAGGGCCTCGAGGCCCTGCAGCTGACGACGACGGCCGACAACCCCCTGACCGAAGCCAAGGCCGCGCTCGGCAAGCAGCTGTTCTTCGATACGCGCCTGTCGGGCTCCGGCAAGATGTCGTGCTCGAGCTGCCACCTGCCGGAGCTCGCGTTCAGCGACGGCAAGCGCTTCTCGACCAAGGACGACGGCAAGGACAACTCGCGCAACTCGCCGACCGTGCACAACGTCGGCTACTACGACAACCTCTACTGGGACGGCCGCGCCAAGGGCCTCGAGGCCAACGTGCTGGCGGCGTGGAAGGGCCAGATCGGCGGCGTGCCGGACGACGTCGCCAAGCGGCTCGAGGCCAACGCCACCTACAAGAAGGCGTTCACCGACGCGTTCGGGGCAGGCCCCAGCGAGACCACCGTCGTGCACGCGCTCGCGTCGTTCTTGCGCACGCTGCGCAGCGGCGACTCGGCGTTCGATCGCGCCATGGCCGGCGACGCCAAGGCGCTCGGCGAGAACGCCAAGAAGGGGCAGGAGCTGTTCCTGGGCAAGGCCGGCTGCGTGACCTGCCACACGCCGCCGCTGTTCAGCGACCGGCTCTACCACAACATCGGCATCGGCATGAGCGCCGAGAAGCCCGACGTCGGCGCTGCCAAGCCGACCGGCGACGCGAGCAAGACCGGCGCATTCAAGACGCCGACGCTGCGCGACATCGCCAAGACCGCGCCCTACTTCCACGACGGCAGCGTCGCGACCCTGCGCGAGGCCGTGCAACTGATGGCCGGCGGCGGGCTCGCCAACCCGCACAAGGATCCGCTCGCGCTCGACCGGCAGCTCAACGACGCCGAGATCGATCAGCTCGTGGCGTTCCTCGAGTCGCTGACGGGCAACCAGAAGTTCACGGCGCCGTCGATCCCGAAGTAGCCGGTCCCGAAGTAGCCGACGACCGCCGCCGGTCTCAGCCGCCGGCGGCTTCGGCGAGCGCTTCCAGGGCCTCCCACCGCGCGTAGAGCGCCGCGAGCTCTTCCTGCAGCACCGGCCGACGCGCGGTGAGCCGCTCGTAGGTCTCGCGCCCCGCGGCGCTGTAGACCGCGGGATCCGACAGGCCCGCGTCGAGCTCGGCGAGTTCCTTCTCGGCGGCCTCGATGCGCGCCGGCAGGCCGTCGAGTTCCTGGCGCTCGCGGCTGCTGAGCTTCTTGGGCTTGGGCGCCGCCGCGGGGGCCGGCGCCTTGGCCTTCTGCGCCGCCGCGGCGGCGGCTGCCGCGGCCGCCGTTGCCTCCTCTTCGAGGCGCTGCAGCAGCAGCGACAGGTCCCCTTCGTGCACGCGCACGTCACCGCTGCCGTCGAGGTGCACGACGCGCTGCGCGACGCGGTCGAGGAACCAGCGGTCGTGGCTGACCACGAGCACCGTGCCCGGGAACGCCAACAGCGCGTCTTCGAGCGCGCGCAGCGAGGCGAGGTCGAGGTCGTTGGTCGGCTCGTCGAGCACCAGCACGTTGCCACCCGCGCACAGCAGCCGCGCCAGCAGCACGCGGTTGCGCTCGCCGCCCGACAGCCGGCCGACCACCGCGTGCTTCATCGCGCCCGGGAACAGGAACTGTTCGAGGAACGTCTCGACGCGCACGCTGCGACCGCCGACGAACACGTAGTCGTTGCCGTTGGCGACCTCCTCGAGCACGGTCTTCTCGGGCGACAGCGCGGTGCGCTGCTGGTCGATCGTCGCGAAGGTCACGGTCGGGCCGACCGCGACCGAGCCCTCGTCGGGCGGCAGCTGGCCCAGGCAGATCTTCAGGAAGGTCGACTTGCCGGCGCCGTTCTTGCCGACGATGCCGATGCGCTGGCCGGGCCCGACGTCGAGGTCGAACGGCCGCAGCACCGTGTGCTCGCCGAACGCCTTGGCGATGCCGCGCACGCGGATCACGAAGTCGCCGAGCCGCGGCCCCTCGGGGATCATGAACTCCAGTTCGGCCGCGCTCGGCGGCGGCGCGTTGTCGACCAGCGACTGCCAGCGGCCGATGCGCGCCTTGGCCTTGGTGGTGCGCGCCGGCGGCCCGCGCTTGACCCATTCGGTCTCGCGCCGCAGCGTGTTGAGGCGCGCGCTCTCGACCTTGGCTTCGCGCTCGAGCCGTTCGGCGCGCTGCACGAGGTAGGCCGTGTAGCCGCCGTCGTATTCGTGCAGTTGCCCGTTGTCGAACTCGACCGTGCGCGTCACCAGCCGGTCGAGGAAGTAGCGGTCGTGCGTGACCATCACGAACGGCATGCGCGAGCTCAGCAGGAAGCCCTCGAGCCACTCGGTGACCTGCGCGTCGAGGTGGTTGGTCGGCTCGTCGAGCAGCAGCAGGTCGGGCTCGCCGACCAGCAGCCGGGCCAGGGCCACGCGCCGCTTCTCGCCGCCCGACAACGTGCCGCAGCGCGCCCCCGGGTCGCGCACGCCGAGCCCGAGCAGCACCGCGTCGGCGCGGTGGTCGATGTCGTGGCCGCCCAGATGGTCGAGTCGTTCGTCGAGCCGCGCCTGTTCGGCGAGCAGCTTGTCGAGCCGCTCGGGCGTCGTCTGGGGGTCGGCCAACTGCGTATGCACCCGGTCGAGCGCCGCGAGCACCTCGTCGCGCCCCTCGATGCCGCGCACCACGGCGTCGTGCACGACCTGATCCGCGGGCAGCACCGGCTCCTGCGACAGGAACCCGAGCCGCAGATCGCGCTTGACGGTGCGGTTGCCCGCGTCGGGGACCAGTTCGCCCGCGAGGATGCGCAAGAGGGTCGACTTGCCGCAACCGTTGGGCCCGAGCAGGCCGATGCGCTCGCCTTCCCCCACCACCATCGACACCCCGCGCAACAGGTGGCGATCACCGATCGTGACGTGCGCGTTCTCGAGGGTCAGCAGGGCCATTGGGGCGGAGGAGTGCGAACTGGGTGCAACCACAACCTCGCCCCGCCGGCTGCGCCGGGGCGAGGTTGTGGTTTGCACTGGTCTCGCACCCACACGCGGGTCAGTGGGCGGCGCCGCCGCGCACGGGTGGCGCGTTCTCGCCGAGCTTGCGCAGGAGGTCCTTCTGGGCGTCGGTGAGCTCTTCGGGCAGGCCCAGGCGCACGACCAGGAACAGGTCGCCGCGGCCGTCCCCGACCCTGGGCAGTCCCTGGCCGCGCAGCCGCAGGCGCTGGCCGGGCCGGGTGCCGGCCGGGATGCGCGCGGTGGCGGTGCCGTCCGGGACGCGCACCTCGACGGCGGTGCCGTCGAGCAGCTCCCACGGCGCGATCACGACGTCGGCTTCGACGGCGTCGCCGCGCATGCGGTAGGTGTCGTCGGCGACGAGCGTGAGGCGCAGCAGCAGGTCGCCGGCGCCGGCCTCGCCGGGTTCGCCCAGGCCGCGCAGGCGCAGCACCTGCCCCTCGCGCGACAGCTTGGGAATCGTGAGGTCGACGGTGCGCTGGCTGCGCGTCGTGCCGAGGCCGCCGCACGCGGGGCAGGCGTTGGCGCCGAGGTGGCCTTCGCCGTCGCAGGTCGGACACGGCACGCCGACCGCGATCGCGAACGAACGCTTGCCGCCGAGCAGCGCGAGGCCGACGTCGACCTCGATGGTCGCCTCGGCGTCGGCGCCGCGGCGCGCCGGCCGCGCCCGCTGCCCGGCCCGGGCCCCGCCGCCCGAGAACATGTCGCCGAACATCTGCGCGAAGAAGTCCGAGAACCCGCCGCCGCCCCCGCCGCGGCCGCCGCCGAACATGCGCGCGAACTCCTCGGGGTCGATGTTGCGCGTGCGGCCGCCCCCCGGCGGCGCCTGGAAGTCCTGCCCGTGCCGCCAGTGTTCACCGAGCGCGTCGTAGCGCTTGCGCTTCTCGGGGTCGCTGAGCACCTCGTTGGCCTCGGCGATCGCCTTGAACTTCTTCTCGACCTCGGCGCGCTCGTGCGGCGGGTGGCGGTCGGGGTGCCACTCCTTGGCGAGCTTGCGGTAGGCGCGTTTGATCTCGTCGGCGGTCGCGGTGCGGCTGACGCCGAGGGTCGTGTAGTAGTCCTGGAAGGTCGTCATTTAGGGCCCGCGCGCCCGGCCCCAGGCCGGCGCTGGCACGTTGACTAATCCGCCACCGGCACCTGGATCAAGTAGTAGTCCGGCCCACCGGCACCACGACGGCCGAACGCAGCTAGAATGCGCCGCGCGCGCCACCGCCAGGTCTTTCCGCCAGCACCGCTCTGCAGGATCTTCGAACCCGAGGCGAACCATGCGATCCACGACCCGTCTGGCACTCTGCGCCCCGTTCCTCTCGCTGCTCTCGTCGCTGCCGGCCCAGGGACTGCAGCTCGCGACCAGCAACGTCGCGCCCGCCAACAACTACTTCTGGTCCAACGTGATCTTCCACCTGCCGACAGGCCCGGTCACGTTCCCGGGCCATTGGTACTACGGCTGGTATGGGTCCCTCGACCTCGGCGCGACCCCGACTTCGGTGACGACACAGGCCCATGCCATGTCGGCGGCGTCGTTCTCGATCCTCAGCGGCTCCTCGGTCGACCTGGTCACGACCGCGAGCATGCCGTCCCCGGCGCGCGTCTCCATCCAGGTCCAAGCCCAGTTGACCTTCCAGCAGACCCTGACCGTCGCGTTGCCGCTCTACGACTGCGGCGTCGATCTCGGCGCCGACGGCATCGACGAGTTCACCAACGGACCGCCCAGCTCGGCAGTCACCACGCTGACCACGTGGTGCGACTCGCTGGGCACGCCCGTGCGCTGGCACCAGCACCTGGAGGGCTTCTACGACAGCGGCGTCCTGGACGCGACGACGACCCTCTCGCTGCAGTTCGACAACCCGGTGCAGGAAGCCACCTACGGCCCCAGCTGCGCCGGCAGCCTCGGCTGCCAACGCGGCGCCGGCCAGTTCGACCGCATCTTCGTCGCCTCGTTGCCCGGCAACACCACGTTCGCGTGGCTCATGGGCGGCGACGCGCAGTGGAACGTGACCTTCCCGGGCATCGGCTGCCCGCTGCTCGTCGACCCGCAGTTCATCCTCGCGGTGCCGCTGCAGGACGGGCCGAACGGCCGCAAGTACGTCGACTTCGAAGGCACGTTCCCGCCGATCCCCGGGCTCACGTTCTACGCCCAGGGCGTCGCCGTCAGCGGCGGCGCGTTCGTCGGCACCAACGGCGTGCGCGTGCAGACCTGACGGTCACGCCGGCGGGGCCGCGAACACGGCGCGCTCGAGCCGCGCATAGCTGTCCTCGAGGCCGTGCTCCATGCCGCTCGACAACACCGCCGCACGCGTCGCCGCGTCGGGCAACGTCATGCACATCGTCAGGTCGGTGCCGCCGGCGCCGTCGCTCGCGAAGGTCGTGACGACGTGGCTGTCGGGGGTCGGGTCCGGCAGGTGCATGCGTTCGATGTGCACGATCCGCTCGCCGGGCTGCAGCTCGACGAACTCGCCGGTGATGTGGAAGCCGTTGCCCTTGGCGTCGACCCACTCGTAGCGGAACCGGCCGCCGGGGCGCGCCTCGTTGATGCAGACGGGCATCGTCCAGCCGTCGGGGCCGAGCAGCCAGCGCTGCAGCAGCGCGGGCTCGGTGTGGGCACGGTAGACGAGGTCGGGCGGGGCGGCGAAGTGGCGCGTGATCACGATCTGCGTGTCGCCTTCGGTGCGCATGTGCAGCTTGCTCATTTGCGGGTCCTCTTGTCGGTTCGTCTCGGGGTCGGTTCGTTCTGCAGGTCGGCGAGCACGTCGTCGAGGCGCGCGAATCTCGCCTCCCAGAGTTCGCGGAAGGCGCCCACCCACTCGCTGGCCTCGCGCAGCGGCTCGGGCCGCAGCGTGCACGGCCGCCACTGGGCGCGGCGGCCGCGTTCGATCAGCTCGGCGCGCTCGAGCACCTGCAGGTGTTTGGTGACCGCGGGGGCGCTGAGGTCGAACGGCGCCGCGAGCTCCTTGACGGTCGCGGTGCCGCGCCCGAGGCGCGACAGGATCGCGCGCCGGGTCGGGTCGGCCAGCGCCGAGAGGGTCCTGCTCAGGGTGTCGGTGGCCATGGTTCGCCTTCTGGTTAATTCACCAGTTGGTTAATTACAGCCGGGACCGAGGGTCGTCAAGCAGGTCTTTCCGCCGCGCGTCAGCCCTTGCGGTAGATGCCCAAGAGACAGTGCTCGGGGTACGGCAGCCCCACCGCACGGCACAGCGAACGCACCCGCAGCTCGAGCTCGTTCAGGCCGCGGAACCGCGCGAACGTGCGGCAGTCGTCGAGCCGCTCGAACGCCTCCTCGCGCATCGAGACGCCGGCGAACAGCCGGTGCAACGCCCCGCGCGTATTCATGCGGAAGCAGGTCGGGAAGGTGTCCTTGGGCTGCGTGCCCCACAACCACGACTTGACGACGTGGCGCAGGCCCATCGGCGCGAGGCGCGTCAGGATCGGCATGGGCGACCACGAGAACACCGTGAACACCACGGCGACGCCGCCCGGGCGCAGCGCGCGCGCGATGCCGGCCACGCAGCGCTCGGGATCTTCGATGTGCTCGGCGACCATGCGCATGGTGACGAGGTCGAACTGCTGCCCGCCGTCGAAGGCGTCGATGCCGGCATGCACCTTCTCATGCACCCAGGGGTTCTCGTCGAGGGTCGGGTCGGGGTCGAGTCCGACGAGGCGCGCGCAGCGCTGCGACAGCGTCTGCGCGAGGCCCTGGTTGTTGGGGAACAGCTCGCGCCCGCAGCCGATGTCGAGCCACTGCACGCCGGGCGCGACGAGGCCCGCGACCAGCGCCTCGTAATAGTCGTCGGGCGTGAAGTAGCCGTACTCGGCGCGCAGCCGCGGGCCCCAGCCCAGGCGACCGCTGGCGCCGTAGCGGATCGTGAACATCTGCGCGAGCGCGGCGGCGTCGGGCAGGCGGACGAGCAGCGGGTGGTTCACGCAGCGGGGCCGGCCGGGAAGATGCGGTCGAGGTCGCGGCGCAGCTCGTCGTCGAGCACCACGCCGTCGGCCGCGAGGTTCTGGTCGAGCTGCCGTTGATCGCGGGCGCCGACCAGCACCGAGGCGACCGTGCGTTCGCGCAGGCAGAACGCGAGCGCCAGCTGCATCGGCGTCAGCGAGCGCAGCGCCGCGAGCGCGACCAGCTCTTCGGCGGCGGCGAGGCGCGCGGGCGTGAGGTACCGCCCCACCCACTGGCTGCCCTGCGCGTCGGTGGCGCGCGAACCGGCCGGCGGCGGCTGACCCTGGCGGTACTTGCCGGTCAGCGCGCCCTGCGCGAGCGGCGAGTAGACCAACAGCCCCAGGCCGTGCCGCGCGCAGGTCGGCAGGATCGCCGCCTCGATGCCGCGCTCCATCAGGTTGTAGAGCGGCTGGTTGGCGACCGGCGCATGCAGGCCCTCGCGCCGGCACAGCTCCATGACCTCGGTGATGCGTTCGGCAGGCCACTGGCTGACGCCCCAGTAGAGCAACTTGCCGGCGGTGATCAGGTCGTGCATCGCGCGCGCGGTCTCGAGCACCGGCGTGTGCTCGTCGAAGCGATGGCACTGATAGAGGTCGACGTAGTCGGTGCCCAGGCGCCGCAGCGAGCCGTGCAGCGACTCGAACACGTGCTTGCGCGACAACCCGCGGTCGTTGGGGTCGTCGCTCATCGGGAAGAAACACTTGGTCGCCAGCACCAGCCGCTGCCGAGGCAGATCGGCGATCGCCGCGCCGAGCGCGGTCTCGGCGGCGCCGTGGTCGTAGATGTCGGCGGTGTCGAACAGGTTGACGCCGCGCTCGAACGCCGCGTGCACCAACCGGGTCGAGCCGGCGGCGTCGACGGCGCTGCCAAGGGTCAGCCAGGAGCCCAGGCCGATGGCGCTGACGCGCAGCCCACAGGAACCGAGATTGCGGTATTCCACGGCCCGGCAATCTAGCAGGCGGTCGCCCTGGTCTCACGCGTCGTCGTGCGGACCGGCATTCGGCGCGCGCGACAGCATGGCCTCGACGTGCCGCGCCTCGTCCCCGTTGCCGAGCAGCAGCAAGGTGTCGCCGGCAGCGATCGTGGTCGGACCGCGCGGCACGACGAAGTGGCGGCCGCGCACGATCGCGACGATCAGCACGCTCGGCGGCAGTCCGAGTTCGCCGAGGCCCTTGCCCAGGCCAGGCGACTCGGCGGGCACGAGGATCTCGTGCAGCCGCAACTCGGAAGTCGCCGCCAGGCCTTCCTGCGCGGCCAGCACCGCGGCCTCGGCCTCGATCGCGCTGGCGCCGAGCACCTGCAACAGCCGGCGCGCGATCGCGAAGCCCAACTCACGTTCGCCATGGATGGCCTGGGCACCGGGTGAGGCGACCGCCCCGGCAAGTTCCTCCTCGCTGTGCACACGCACCAGCACCGGCAGGTCCGGCGCGACGACCTGGGCATGTTCGCGCGCGAGGCGGTTGGCGACACGGTCCGACGTGGTCAGGACCAGCGCGCGGGCGCGCGCCAGCCCCGCAGCGTCCAGCAACACCGGGCTGCCCGCTTCGCCGTAGAGCGCCGCGACGCCTCCCGCGCGCAGCCCTTCGACCTGACTGCGGTCGAGGTCGATCACCACGAATGCCACGCCGCGCCGGGTCAACAGCTCCGCCACCACCCGACCGACGCGACCGTGGCCACACAACACGACGTGCCCCTCGGGCGGTGGAGCACCGACGGCGAGCACGGCCAGGTCCTTGGTCGCAGCCGCCACCCGCCGCGCGACCGCCGGCAGGCGCAGCAGCCAACGCTCCAGCGCGCGGCTGCCGCGGAACAACAGCGGCGACGCGGTGATAGTCAGCAGCGCCGTCGCGACCACCAGCTGCTGGGCTTCGGCGGGCACCAGCCCCAGTCCGACGGCGATGCCCGAGAGCACGAACGAGAATTCGCTGACCTGCGCGACGCCGGCCGCGACCGCCAACGCGGTGCCGAGACCGGCGCCGCGCCAGACCAGGAACGAGACCACCACGCCGGGCTTGACGACGAGCACCACGAGCGCGCAGGCCAGCACCAGCAGTGGATGCGCGAGCACGAAACCCGGGTCGAACAACATGCCGACCGCGACGAAGAACAGGACCGCGAACGCGTCGCGCAGCGGCAGCGCGTCCGCCGCGGCCTGGTGGCTGAGGTCGGAGCGCCCGACCACCATGCCAGCGAAGAACGCACCGAGCGCGAGCGATACGCCGAACACCGTCGAGGCCGTGTGTGCCACGCCGAGCGCGACGACGAGCACGGCCAGCGTGAACAGTTCCTTGGACTGCGCCCGCGCCACGAGGCTCAGCAGGCGCGGCACCACGATGCCGCCGCCGACGACCACCACGGCGGCCATCGCAACGACCTTGACGATCGTCCAGAGCACGACGCCCGCCAACGACGACGGGGCCGCCGCAGCGTCGCCCGGAGCGAGCGCCGGCAGTATCACCAGCAGCAGCACCGTGACGAGGTCCTCCACCACCGACCAGCCGATGGCGAGCCGGCCCACGGGCGACTTCATGAGGTCGAGTTCGAGCAGACCGCGCACGATGACCACCGTCGACGCGGTGCCCAGGCACATGCCCAGCAGCAGACCGCTGGACAGCGACCAGCCGAGCGCCGCACCGACGAAGGCGCCGCCGAGAACTGCCGCGAGCACGGCGAGCAACGCCCCCGGCAAGGCCAGTCGGCGCACCGACCACAGGTCGCCGAACGAGAAGCTCATGCCGACGCCGAACATCAGCAGTACGACGCCGACGTCGGCGAGCTGCCCGGCGAGCTGCACGTCGCCGACGAAGCCCGGCGTGTGCGGTCCGATGGCGGCGCCTGCGATCAGGTAGCCGACGAGCGGCGACAGGCCGAGCCGCCGCGCGGCGTAACCGAACAGCAACGCCGCCACCATCGCCACCGCAACTGTCGAAGCCCAGTCCATCGTGGCGACATGCGTAGCCGCCGGCTTCGGACAGGCAAGGGCAACCCGCGACTGCCGCTGGCGAACCGCGCGCCGATGCGCGATGCTGCCCGCCCACGTGGCCACCAAGAAGCGCATCGCCCTGATCTCGACCGGCGGCACCATCGAGAAGACCTACGACGAGCTCGCCGGGGTCCTCGACAACCGGGCCAGCGTGCTCGACGTGGTGCTGGCCAGCCTGCAGCTGCACGGCGTCGAGATCGTGCGCGTGCCCCTGCTCAACAAGGACAGCCTGGAGATGACCCCCCAGGACCACGAGCTGATCGCCCGCACCGCGGCGTCGATGGCCGCGGCCCACGACGGGGTCGTGATCGTGCACGGCACCGACCGCCTGGCGACCACCGGCGACCGGATCTGCGCGCAGCTCGGCACGCCGCGCGTGCCGATCGTGCTCACCGGGGCGATGCGCCCCTACGTGATGCGCAACAGCGACGCGCCGCAGAACATGACCGAGGCGCTGCTCGCGGTGCAGGTGATGCCGCCAGGGGTCTACGTGGCGATGCACAATCAGGTGCTGCGGTTCCCCGGCGTGCGCAAGGACAAGGAACGGGGCACGTTCGTGCGCGAACCGCAGGGCGGCGATGCCTGAGGTCGGCGCACCGGCCGAAGGGCCCCGCGTCCCCGTGCCCCTGCCGGCCGGCCAGCGGCTCGCGCTGCTGCTGATCTGGCTGGTGGCGGCCGTGCCGCCCGCGCTCTGGCTCGTGTCCCGCAGCGACCCCGACCTGGCGGTGCAGCTCGTGCATCGCGGCACGGTCTGGGTCACGCGGCTGGCGCTCGGCGCCGGCGCTGTGCTCGCGCTGGCGGCGCTGCTGTTCCCGCCGGTGCCCGCCTGGCTGCGGCTGCGCTGGAACGAGCTGCGGCTGTCGTTGACCAGCGACCGCGGCCCGCTGCTGCGCGCCATGGGTGAGCTCGAGCACTTCGCCTCCGCCCAGCGCCACTACGAGGTCGGTCGTCTGGCACTGCTGCGCCGCGAGTTCTCGCTGGCGCTGCCGCACCTGCAGGCGGCGCTCGAGATGGAGCCCGACATGGCTGCCGCGCACCACCACCTGGGTCTGGCGATGTTCCGGCACGGCCAGCTCGGCGTCGCCGCGGCCGCGTTCGCGCGCGCCGAGGAGCTCGACCCGGGACACGCGTTCGGCGACGCGCTGCTCTACCTGGGGCGCTGTCTGGACCTCGCCGATCACCACCAACAGGCCGTCGAGGTGCTGCGCAAGCACCAGGCGCGGCACGGCGGCGGCCACCGCAGTCACTACTGGCTGGGGCTGGCGCTGCTCGCGGCCGGCGACGCGCACGGCGCCGCCGACGCGTTCGCGGTGGCGGCGGCACCGCCCGCGCAGAAGATCACCGCGGAGGAGAACTGGTTCCGCGCGCTGGCGCGCGTGCGCCGCTGGCGCGGAGGGGCGTCGTGAAGGACCTGCTGCAGCACGCCGACGAGATCCCGGTGACGCTGGTGGTCGCGCTGGCCTACGCCACCGTCGCGATCCTGACCGGCTCGATCGGCCTGAACTTCGCCGACTCCGAGAAGCTGTTCGCCTGGGGGTCGCTGGCGCCGATGGACGCGCCGCTGCAGCCCTGGCGCCTGCTCAGCTACGCGTTCGTGCACGCCAACCTCGTGCACCTGGTGTTCAACCTCTCGTTCCTGCTCAACATCGGCCCGGCCCTCGAGCGCTCGATGGGCAGCCTGAAGTTCCTGGCGCTCTACGTGGTCGCGGCGATCGGCAGCGGCGTCGCCGTCTGCCTGCTCTACGAGGTGCCGCAGCCCGTGGTCGGCGGCTCGGGCGCGCTGTTCGGCATGATGGGCGCGCTGGTCGCCTGGAACATGCACTCGGGCCGGCACCTGTTCGCGTTCCTCGAGTTCGAAGGCCCGCGCCGGCTGATGTCGATGATCGTCGCCAACCTCGTCATCGGTTTTCTGATCCCGTTCGTCAGCAACACGGGCCACATCGGTGGCCTGATCACGGGCTTCGCGGTGACGTTCCTGTTCCTGACCCCGGTGCGCCGCGGCATCCGCAGCCGCCGGCCCTGGCAGATCGCGATCGCGGCGCTGTTCGCGAGCCTGACCTTCGCTTGCATCGTGCCGGTCTGGCGCTGGGACTGGCTCTACGAACAGGGCCTGAACGAGACCGGCGCGCGCCGGCAGTCGATCGAACGCGCCGTGGCCCGCTCGATCAGCGGCGACCAGCTCGGCGAGCAGATCGACCCCGAACTCGCGCACCTCTACTACCAGCAGGTCGGCGGGCTGCTCGAGACGCTGCGCAAGCGCCGCGGCGGCTGACGTCAGCCCGCGGCCGCCGCGCGCAGCCGCTTCACGCAGGCTTCCTTGCCGAGCAGGAACACCACGTCGAACAGCCCGGGGCCCTTGTCGGTGCCCGTCAACGCGGCGCGCACCGGGTGCACGAAGTGGCCGAACTTGGCGCCGATGCGCTCGGTGAACGCGCGCGTCGCGGCGTCGATCTGCGCCGGCGTCGCGAACTCGCAGACCGGCTCGGGCGCGTCCTTCTTCGACGGCAGGGCGACGGCGCGGTCCGCGGCGCTGCGATCCGCGGGGTAGCTCGGCGGCAGGTTCAGCCCCTGCAGCTCGTCGGCGTATGCCGACAGCCACGCCTTGGCGCCTTCGTGCTTGGCGAGGTTCTTCTGCGCGGCCTCGTCGAGCGCCGGCACGTCGGCGAACAGCCACGCGATCTTGGCGGGGAACTCCGACAGCACCGCGACACGCTCCTGGTAACACGCGACGACGTTCTGCAGCCAGGTGCCGTGTTGCGCGAGCGCCTGCTCGGGCACCGACTTCGCCAGCCACGGCCGGGCGCGCTCGAGGCACTGCTCGGCGCTCCAGCGGCGGATGTACTCGCCGCACATCCAATGCAGCTTGTCGGCGTCGAACTTCGCGCCGGCCTTGCCGACGTTCCCGATCTGGAACGCAGCGACCATCTCGTCGCGCGTGAACACGTCGCGGTCGCCCGAGAAGCCCCAGCCGAGCAGCGCGATGTAGTTGAACACGGCCTCGGGCGGGTAACCCTGGTCGCGGTACTCGAGCACGCTCATCACGCCTGGGTCACGCTTGCTGAGCTTGGCGCCCTTGGCGTTGAGGATCAGCGGGATGTGCGCGTAGAGCGGGCACTGCTCGCCGAGCGCCTCGAACAGCAGCTGCTGCTTGATGCCGTTGAGGAAGTGCTCCTCGCCGCGCACCACGTGCGTGATCTTCATGTCGATGTCGTCGACCACGCACGCGAAGTTGTAGAGCGGCACGCCGTCGGGCCGCACCATCACCCAGTCGTCGAGCTCCTTGGTGTTGACCTCGACGTCGCCGCGGATCAGGTCGTGCACGTTCATCACGCGCGCCGCCGGCATGCGGAAGCGGATGTTGGGCTGGGCGCCCGTCGCGGCGGCGGCGGCGCGCTGCTCGGCGGTGAGGTCGCGGCAGTGGCCGTCGTAGCCGAGGAACGAGCTCTTCGCGGCCTTCTGCGCGTCGCGCACGCCCTCGATGCGCTCGGGGCTGCAGAAACACAGGTAGGCGTGGCCCGACGCCAGCAGCTGCTCGGCGGCCTGCAGGTAGCGCGGCAGGCGCTGCATCTGGAAGTAGGGCCCGAAGTCGCCGCCGCCACAACCGTCGAACTTCGGCCCCTCGTCCCAGTCGATGCCGATCCAGCGCAGCCCCTGCAGGATGATCTGCAGCGACTCGTCGGTCGAGCGCGCGCGGTCGGTGTCCTCGATGCGCAGCACGAACGTGCCGCCCAGCGAGCGGGCCAGGGCCCAGTTGTACATCGCCGTGCGCGCACCGCCGAGGTGCAGCGGACCGGTCGGGGAAGGGGCGAAGCGCAGGCGCGGCGTGCTGTGGATCATCGGGGCGAGCAGGATCGCGCATCGGGGCGCGCGATCCAAGGACCGCGGGCTTGGGCGCGGCTCAAGGCCGCGCGCCGAGCAGCTCGAGCTGCCAGCCGCCAACCGGCGGCGGCGCGCCCTCATGCCGCACCACGCTGAGGCTGCCGAGCTCGACGCCGAACGGATCGGGACCGTGTCCGGGCACGCCGAGCAGCGCACACAGCCCCTGCCGCACGATGCCGCGGTGCGCGACGACCAGCAGGTCCCCCTGCCACGGCGCCGCGGCCAGCTCCGCGAACGCCGCCGCGACGCGCGCCGCGAACGCCGCCCGCGGCTCGCCGTCCGGGAAACAATCGGTCTCGCCGGCGCGATAGGCGCGCCAGAAGTCGGGGAACGCCGCGTCGATCTCCTCGCGGGTCAGCCCCTCGCAGGCGCCGAACGAGATCTCGCGCAGCCGTTCGTCGGCCGTGAAGCGCTCGCCGGGCAGCCGAAGGTGTTCGCCCAGGATCGCCGCCGACTCGGCCGCGCGCTGCAGCGGCGAGTGCACCACGCTCGCGAACGAGACGCCCGCGAGCCACGGCGCCAGCGCGCGGATCTGCGCCTTGCCGTGCTCGGACAGGGGCACGTCGTTGCGCCCGTGGTAGCGGATCGACGATTGGCCGGTGGTCTCGCCGTGGCGGACCAGCCAGATGCGGCGCGCGCCGCCCTGCTGTGCACCGCCCTGTTGTGCAGCGGCGGTCACTTCACGAGCTGCAGCACCAGCAGGGCGCCGATGCCGAGCACCACGAGGCCGATGCCGACCAGCACCGCGCGGTTCCAGCCGGCGTGCTCCTGCACGACGCGCTGCAGCCGGTTCGACTGGTCCTCGTGCGTGCGCCGCAGCGACGCCAGGCTCTCGTCGGTGGTGCGCTGCAGTTCGCTGGCCGCGGCCTGCTGGGCGCGCTCGATGCCGGCGGCGAGCTCGGTGAACTCTCCCTGGCGGTTCGCGGCGAGGTCCTTGGCGGCCTTGGCCTGCTCGCCGCTGTGCTCGACCATCTTCTGCATCGAGCCGTGGATGCGGTCCATCGTCGCGTGGAACTCCTTCACCGTCGCCGAGGTGCGCTCGTCGGTCGCGGCCGCGCGCGCCAGCGCGCTCTCGACGTTCTGCAGCAGCGTCGGCAACGTGCGCAGCGTCGTCGCGACCTGCTCGCCGAGGGCGTTCTGCTTCTCGAGCTGCGCGCCCATCGTGCGCAGCAGGTCGACCTGTTGCTGCGCGGCGCCCGGCAGCGCCGACAGCGCCTCGGTCGCGGCGACGAGCTTCTGCATCTGCTCGTCGGTGCGCGCGTGCGTGCCGCGAACGAGCGCCGTGAGCTCCTGGAAGTGCGTGCCGAGCGCCAGCATCGCCTCTTCGCGCTCGGTCATCTTGCGCGATGAACGCGCCTCGGCCGGCGCGAAGCCGGTGCTGACCTCACGCGGCGCGACCCGATCGGGCTCGACGCGCGATGCCGCGGCGTGACCGCGCGTCGCGCCGCCGTTCCGTGAATCACCGCTCCGGGACTCCGCACTCTGCCGAGCTTCAGCAGGAGAGACGCGCACGCCCGAACCCGAACCCCAGCGGTCGCGGAGCCGCTGCAGGAATGATGCCTTCTTGACCATCGTTGCCTCCTTCACCGGCGCGACGACGGGGTCGCGGGACGGCGAACAAACCAGCCTCGTGGGCCGCCGAGCTGCGGGGCGAACCGCCGTTCGGACCCATCCACGCCGCCGACCCCGGGACCAGCTGCGCCGGACCACGCCCGGACAACTGCGACTGGCCTGACCACCAGGAACCGCGACGCGCCAGACCTTAGCGGCACTCATCGCCCGGCGCCACGGGGTGTCCTCGAGCAACTGCGAGCCTTGCAGAACCTTCTTGAACTTCCGCAGACGCTCGCTACCGTTCTCCGTCCCGAAGGCGGGCACCGCGAGGTGTTTCGCCCGAGGTGGTTGGCGCTGTGGGGAGTTAGCTCAGTTGGTAGAGCGCGACAATGGCATTGTCGAGGTCAGGGGTTCGACTCCCCTACTCTCCACCACACAACTGCCAACCACCCGATTCGGCCCGCTCTGGCGAGGCAGCCTGTGAGGAAGTAGCGCGAGGCCCGACGAGAGCCGCGACGCGCCCGCGGCTCGACCAGACGCAGACTTTTCTGCCCAACGGGCAATTATGAAGGTCAGGTTTTGCGATTCCGGGGATTCGGGACTGTTGAGAACCGCCTGCCGCAACGGTCCCAACCTCGATGTCCACGACCACGTTCCATCGACGTCTCACGCGCGCCTTGCGTGAAGCTCGCGACCTGCGCCACCGGCGCGAGGAGTCGCTGTTGGCGGCGATGGTCCGGGCCCATGCGGCCCAGCGCTACGACGACCTGAAGCTGCTGTGCGAGCAGCTGCGCCCGATCTACCGGGTGCGCATCGAGCCGATCCCGCAGAGCGCGACCGAGGACGAGACGGCCGACGCCTGAGGGCCGCTCCGCTCGAGCCTGGCGGCGCGCCGCCGCGGACAGCTCAGCGCCGCTGCGACGCCTCGGGCACCCACATCGTCTCGGGCACCATGCCGAGCGGGCCGGCGGTCGCGCCTTCGATGTGGCGGTTGAACAGCATCTGCACGCGCGGCTGCAGCAGGAAGGTCACCGGCTGATCTCGTTGCACGGCCGTATTCAGCTCGCGCCAGATGGCGGCGCGCCGCGCCGGATCGGACTCGATCCGCGCGGCTTCGGCCAGCCGATCGACCTCCGGGTTGGAGTAGCCGCCGATGTTGTCGGCGCCATCGGTGTGCACCAGCTCGTAGGGGTCCCCGTTCATCGCCAGGGCCTGCACGGCGATCTCGCCGTCCCAGTTGCCGCGGGCGCGCTCGGCCACGAACCCGGGGAAGTCGAGCTGCCGGACCTGCAGGTCGATGCCGACGCCGCGCGCCGCATCCTGAAAGCCGGCGAGCGCCGCGTCCAGCTCGGCGGAGCCCTGGGGCACCAGCAGCTCGAGGTGCAGGGGCTTGCCCCCGACGGGGTCGTAGCCGGCGGCGCGCAGCTCGGCGCGGGCGGCGGCAGGATCGAACTTCGTGCCCGGAGTGGTCGGGTATTCGGGCGACCCGCGCAACGCGAAGGCCTCGGCGACGCCGGCGTGCTGCGGAAACCTGTCGGCGAGCCCCTGGCGATCGAACAACATCGCCAACGCCCGCCGCACCCGCGCGTCCTCGCACGGCGGGCGGCGGCAGTTCCAGGTGGCGCGATGCACGCCGATGCGCGGATAGGCGTAGCTCACGGCGCGGTAGTCGGCTTCGAGCTCGGGGTGCTTGGCGAACTCCGCCGCGGGGTCCCGCACCATGCACCAATCGATCTCGTGTTTGGCGAGCGCCGCGGGGATGGTGGCCGCGCTCCGGAACAGCAGCCGGAACCCGGCGAGGTTCCAGGTGCCCGGCCGCGCACTGCGGCGCCAGCTGCGGTCGTTGCGCCGCAGGACCAGCTCCTGCCCTTCGATCCAGGTCCCGCCGCCCTCGGGCGGATTGCGCAGCTCGTAGGGGCCCGAGCCCGGTCCGCACTCCCGCTTGATCTGCTGCAGCAACACGGCGAACTCGCGGGTCGCCACGTCGGGCACGGGCTGCCCCAACCGGCGGGCCTGGGCCGCGACGCGATCGACGAAGAACTGCCGCTGCCCCACGATCCAGTTCTCACCGACCATCGCCAGCGCGGCGAAGTGCCGGTCCTTGAAGCGCACGTGCAGCCGCCGCTCGCCGAGCACACCGACGCTGGCGATGCGCGCGAACGCCCCGCCGGCGAACCCCAGGGTCAGGTGCCCGGCCGCAGCCAGATCCCAACCGAACAGCACGTCGGCCGTCGTCATCGGCGAGCCGTCGGCGAACTGCACGCCGTCGCGCAGCGTGAACACGCAGCCGCCGCCGTCGCCGTCGAGTTCGTAGCTCTCGGCGAGCGACGCACGCAGTTCGCCGGTCGCGGGATCGCGATCCAACAAGGTGTCGTGGGTCATGCCCAGCACGAACCGCTGCGCCACCGGACTGCTGGCCGTGAACGGGTTGACGTCGTCCGGCTGCTCGACGATGCACGCATAGACGTGCCCCTGGGGCAGCTTGCCCCGGGCGGCCCCCTCGGGCTGCGGGGCGGCGCGCGACGGCGTCTGCGACTGCAGCGCCCAGACGCCGAGCCCGACCGACGCCGTCAGCACCGTCACCAACAGGAGGAGATTGCGAATGCGCATCATGGTCATGGGTGCAGGCGCGGGGCGCCGCATCGTAGGCGAGCGGCGCGGTCAGCGGGTGGGGAAGCCACCCCCCAGCGTGATGCCGCCCCACATCGCCAGCAGGCCGAGCAGGTTCTGGCCGACGAGGTCGGCCGCGCAGACCAGCCAGCGGCCTTCGCGCAGCAGCGCCACGCCGTCGAACGCAAACGCCGAGAACGTCGTGAAGGCGCCGAAGAAGCCCGCCAGCACGGCCGTGGTCACCAGCGGCGACCAGCGCCCCGAGTAGACCGCCATGATCAGGCCGAAGCCGAAGCAGCCGAGCACGTTGACGACCGCCGTGTGCCACGGCGAGCCGAGCAGCAGCAGCACCAGGTGCCCGAGCGAGTAGCGACAGACCGCGCCGAGCGCACCGGCACCGGCGATCGCGAACAGCAACTGGGCCTGCATCGATGCAAGCCTACTTCTTCGGGTAGGTCTTCAGCACCCACTCGCGCCACTTCTCGTCGAAGGTCGGCCCGTCGAGCTCGTACAGCTCGATCAGCAGCTTCTGCGCCAGGGTCCGGATCTGGGCCGCCGGCACCTGCGCGCCCGGGATCGGCGGGACCGACTTGAGCTTGGTGATCATCAGCCCGAGCTTCTCGGGGTCGGTCTGCATCAGGTAGTCGACGCGCGACCAGGCCTGGGAGTGCGCGTGGTAGCCCATCTCGTCGAACTTCTCCCACGCCGCCATCTGCTCGAACGTGAAGAACGCCCCGTCGTGCACGGCGCGCCGGCGCACCTTGACCGGCCAGTTGGCCTGCTTGTCCTCGGCGACCGCCTCGGTGTCGAGGATCTGCACGTTGATGGTGTCGGCGTGCACCTTGCGCGAATACCAGTGCGCGACGCCTTCCTCGAGCCACAGCGGCAGCTGGTAGTAGTAGCCGCGGTAGGCGTTGAGCAGGTTGTGCACCACCGCGTAGAGCATGTGCGCGTGCAGGCCGGCTTCGTCGAAGCCCTCGAGCCCCTCGGCGGCGAAGCCGAACAGCAGCTGGCTGCTCTGCGTGTGGTAGTAGCGCAGGGAGTCGTCGACCTTCATGTTGCAGAAGCGGTCGGCGTAGCGCGCGAGGTCCGACTTCTTCTGGAACATCAACACCAGGAACTTGTCCGGCTGGCCCAGGTAGGGCCCCTGCCCCGACTCCTTGCCGCGATCCGGGAAGTCCGCGTCGGTGACGCCGAGCAGCTTCTGCAGGTCGGCATACGCCGCCTCACAGCGGCGCGCGGCGAGGTGCATGCGCAGCCATGGATTGACCTTGCGGGTGCGCTCCGGGACCTTCGGCAGCAGCTCCTTGAGCTCCTTGAGCTCGGCCTGCAGCGGCTTGCGCATCTTGCTGTCTTCGGGGAACGGCGCGGACTTGAGGTTCAGGCCGAAGCGGAAGTGGGCCGTCTCCATCCACAGGATGCGCCCCTCGCCGAGCACCTTGTCGACGTCGGCGGTGGTCTTGAAGTCGGCCCACGGGAACGGTCCGTAGGCGACGACGCCCGCCGCCTTCATCAGCTCCTCGTCCCCGCCCGTGTACGGGTCCTTGGGCCCGATCTTGAGCACGTCCTCGTCTTCCTTGGTGGTGCCCTTGGCGCGCTCCTGCGAAGCCCCACAGATCGCGAACAGCAGCGTCGACAGGACGGCGAGCCAGAATCGGGTGCGCAGCAAGGAAGAACTCGTCATGGCAATGGGGTGGGGCAGCAGCGCGACGGCGCCGCGGCGATGGCATGCCGCGTGTATCAGCGCCTACCTTGCGTGGGCATGCAGGTTGCGGAAGCGCGCGCCGCGGCGAGCGGCGCGCGCACGTGCAGATCCTACTTCTGACCGTTCTGGCCGTCCGGGCCGACGCCGGCCTCACCGACCGGTTCGGTCTTCTTGCCGAGGTCGAGCTCGACGGGCGGCTTCTCCATGACCTTGAGGGCCAGGTCACGCAGCTCCTTCTCCTCGGCCTGCAACTTGGTGCGCTCCTTGTTGAGCTTCTCCATGTCGCGGTCGAGCTTCTTGAGCTTGGCCGACTTCGGGCCGTTCTTCTCGATCTCGCGATCGATGCGCGCCTTGAGCTCCTTCTCGAGACCGTCGATCTTGTCGTACTGGCTGAGCAGCTTGCGCAGCTCGCGCACCGACTCCTTCGCGTTCTCGTCGTAGCAGCGGTCGAGGTAGGAGAACATCGTCTTCCACAGCTCGGCCTGCGGCTGGTCGCCGGGCAGCGCCTCCTTGTTGCTCCCGTCCGGGTCGCAGAAGAACAGGTGCGGGATGCGCTCCCCGTCCTTCTCGCGCTTGAACAGGTTGAAGAACGGATGGTTCTCGGTCAGCACGTTCGGCGGCAGCTTGACGCAGTGGAACCAGTGCGTCAGCAGCACCGTCTGCTCGTTGTCGAGCGAACGGCTCAGCAGCGCGTGGTCGGTCCCCTTGCAGCGTTCGCACTCGCGCAGGATCAGCATCGGCCGACGATCGCCCGCGGCGATGTAGGCGTAGGCCTGTTCCAGCGGCAGCGCGCGCTCGGCCATGGTCGCCACGGTGGTCTCACCATCGCGCGGGCGATCCTCACCGACGGGCTTCCACACCGGGTAGACCCACTCGACCTGGAGCAGTTCCTTGGCGGTCTTGCCGCGCCGGAAGTCCAGGGCGATGCCGCCGCGCGCGCCGGTCGCACCAGGTGCACCAGGCGCAGCTGCCGGACCAGACCGCGGACCGCCGGTGCTACCGCCGATTCCGCCGCCGCCACCGGGCCCACCCGCATCTTGAGGTGCCCAACTGGGCACCGAGGCACCGCCTCATCACTGGGGGGCCGCGGGGCGGGCCAACACCAGGCCCATCGCCGCGCAGAGAAGCGGAACGAGATACTTCTGCATTCTGGGGGTCCTCCGTAAGGGATGCGGACGAGCGAAGCTCCGGGCAGGGGGCTTCGGCGCCGGGCCATGGTATCCCGGCCCCGGGCGGTGGCAACAGGGTGCGGCAAAACGGCCCTCCCGAGAATCGGCGCGGCGGCGGCGGCGGCCGTTGCATCCCGGCGCGGCGGGCGCCAATCTCCGCGCCCCACTTTCCACCATGACCGACTCCACCGCCCCTGCCACCGACCCCGTCGACACCTCATCGGTCATCGATTCCTGGGAACAACTGCTCGAGAACCTGCGCCAGCGGTATCCGGGGCAGAAGGACAGCGTGCTGTTCTGCATCAACAAGCTGCACCAGAACCCCGAACTGACCCTGCGCGACTTCCGCGACGAAGCGCGCCTCTACGGCATCAACCTGGCCGGTCGTTCGCTGCACTCGGCCAAGGTGCTGCTCGGCCTCGCCGAGCCCTCGGCGCGCCGCAAGCCGGAGCCGGCTGTGGCTGCAGCGCCGGTGACGCTGCCGCCGAAGGCGGCGCGCACCTCGCCGACCAAGGCGGCGGCGACGATCGACGACTCCATCGAGGGACAGCTGCTCGATGTGGTGCAGCGACTGCAGAGCTCCGCGGGCGCCGAGGCCGAACGGCTGCGCAGCGCGATCCGCGCCGCGCTCGACGTGATCGAGGACGTGCTCGCCGAGGACTGATTCCTTCCGTGGTGCACGTGCGCCGGTGCAGGTTGCGCCACTGGAGCTCGCGGCCGGGCGCGTCCCCTCAGACCAGACCGGGCGACAGATCGTCCGGCCCGATCTCGGGACCGTCGGCCAGCGCGCCGACACGCTGCATCTCGTTTTGCAGTTGCCGGACGTTGCCGGGCCAGCGCGCGCGCCGCAGCACGTCCTTGGCGGCGTCGGACAACCGCAGGGTGCGTCCCGTCGTCGCCGCCGAGGCCGCCAGGAAGCGTTCGGCCAGCAAGACGACGTCGTCGCCGCGGTCGCGCAGCGGCGGCAGCGACAGCCGCAGCACGTTGAGCCGGAAGTAGAGGTCCTCGCGGAAGCGGCCGGCGCGCACGTTGGCCTCGAGGTCCTGATTGGTCGCGGCGATCAGGCGCACGTCGACCTTCTTGACCTTGCTGTCGCCGACCGCGCGCACCTCCCCCTCCTGCAGCACGCGCAGCAGCTTGGCCTGCATCGGCAGCGCCATCTCGCCGATCTCGTCGAGGAACAGCGTGCCCTTGTGCGCGTGCAGGAAGTGGCCCGGGTGGTCGTTGATGGCGCCGGTGAAGGCGCCCTTCTTGTGGCCGAACAGCACCGACTCGAGCAGGGTCTCGGGGATCGCGGCGCAGTTCTCGGCGACGAACTTCTGCTCGCGGCGCGGGCTGACGTCGTGCAGCGCGTGCGCGACTCGTTCCTTGCCCGTGCCGCTCTCGCCGGTGATCAGCACGGGCGCCTGCGTGTTGCCGAACTTGGCGATCAGCCGGCGCAGTTCGAGCATCGGCGCGCTGCTGCCGACCAGCCCCTGCCACTCGTCTGCATCGTCCGCCGTCGGCGCCGCGACGGGGCGCACCAGCCGATCGAACTCGGCGCGCAGCTCGCCGAGCAGCTCGGGGTGTTCGGCGCGGGTGCGTTCGATCAGCTCGGCGAAGCTCCGCAACAGCTCGTCGCGCTCGTTCACCACGACAGGTCCTCGAGCAGCTGCAGGCCCGCGTATTCGAGCACGAACTCGCGTTCGACCTCGTCGTCGAAGCGCACGATCGCGCGTGCGGTGATGCCGCGGCCGGCGATGCGGCGCACCACGCCGTTGCCGTAGAGGTCGTGGCGCACGCGCACCCCGGGGCGCAGCTGCTCGAGCGCCTCGGGGTCCGGGGTCACGGTCCAGCCGGTGCTCGACGAGCCCTCGTCGTCGAGCTCGTAGCGCCGCCACGACGGTGCGTAGTTCTCGAAGCAGTCGGCGGGCACCTCCTTGAGGAAGCGCGACGGCCGCATCGACTCGGTGCTGCCGTTGACCATGCGCTCGCGCGCCGACGACAGCAGCAGGGTCTTGCGCGCGCGGGTCAGCGCCACGTAGACGAGGCGCCGCTCCTCCTCGAGCCCCTCGGGGTCCTCGGCGCTGCGCATGCTCGGGAACACGCCCTCCTCGAGACCGGCGACGAACACGTGGTCGAACTCCAGCCCCTTGGCGGCGTGCACGGTCATCATCTGCACCGCCGGGCCCTCGCCCTGGGTGTCGGCGCTGGTCAGCAGCGCGACGTGCTGCAGG
The DNA here is from genome assembly GCA_020638655.1 of Planctomycetota bacterium. Lineage (GTDB taxonomy): Bacteria > Planctomycetota > UBA1135 > UBA1135 > UBA2386 > JACKIC01. The sequence goes on along the minus strand of JACKIC010000007.1, from coordinate 236,367 downwards.
TAGCCGGCGAGCCCCGGCGCGAGCTCGTCGTCACCTTCGTCGGGCTCACGGTCGTCGAATTGCACCGTGTCGCTGACGAGTTCGGCGATGTTCTCCTCGCGCGTGCTGTCCTCGGGGTCGCCGAAGCTGGTCGCGTAGGACACGTACTGGGTGCCCTCGAGGATCGCGCGCAGCGCCCCGTGCGCGCCCGGCTCGGCCCGCGCCGCGATCAGCGTCTTGGCCAGCTGCGCGAGCCCCTTCTTCGCCTTGGCGCCGAGTTCGCCGTGCAGCGACGGCTCCTCGACCACCTCGCGCAGCGACATGCCCTCCGTGAAGGCGACGCGGCGCAGCTTCTCGAGGCTCGCCTTGCCGATGCCGCGCGCCGGCACGTTGACGATGCGGGCCATGCTGACGTCATCGAGCGGGTTGGCGATCACGCGCAGGTAGGCCAGCAGGTCCTTGATCTCACGCCGCTCGAAGAACGTCAGCCCGCCGACGATCTCGTAGGGCAGGCCAGCGTCCTTCATCGCCTGCTCGACGCCGCGCGACAGGTAGTGCGCGCGGTAGAACACCGCCACCTGGTCGAGCGGCACGCCCTCCTCGCGCAGCGCGACGATGCGGTCGGCGATCGTCGACGCCTCCTCGTGCGCGCCGCTGGCGCGCAACCGGAGCACCGGCGCGCCGGCGTCGTTGTCGGTGCGCAGGCGCTTGTCCTTGCGCATCTTGTTGTTGGCGATCACCGCCTCGGCGGCGCGCAGGATCGTCGCCGTGCTGCGGTAGTTCTGCTCGAGCCGCACCACCGTGGTGGTCTCGTAGTCGCGCTCGAACTCGAGGATGTTGCGCACCTCGGCGCCGCGGAACCGGTAGATCGACTGGTCGGGGTCGCCGACGACGCACAGGTTGCCGGGCGGCGGGCACAGCAGCTTGAGCAGGTCGTACTGGACCTTGTTGGTGTCCTGGAACTCGTCGACGAGCAGCCACGGGAACTGCTGTTGGTAACGTTCGGCGACCTCGGGGAACTCGCGCAGGATCTCGAGGAAGTGGCCGAGCAGGTCGTCGAAGTCCATCGCGCCCTGCTTGTGCATGCGTTCGTGGTACGGCGTCCAGATGCGCTCGACCACGCGGGCGACGTCGCTGTCGCCGAGCAGCCCCTCGTCGGGCGGCATCGCGGCGTTCTTGAGGCGGCTGATCCACTGCCCCACCATCGACGGCTTGACGCCCTGCCTGGCGAGGCCGAGGTCCTCGAGCAGCTCCTTGATCACCGCGTCGCGGTCCTGCACGTCGTAGATCGAGAAGTCGGGCGGAAAACCCAGGTGATGGCCGTCGCGGCGCAGGAACCGCGCGCAGGCCGAGTGGAACGTCGCCACCCGCACGTAGCCGCCGCCGAGCTGCTGCACGCGGTGCGCCATCTCGCCGGCGGCCTTGTTGGTGAACGTCATCGCCAGGATGCGCATGCCGGGCACGCCGTCGCGCAGCAGCCGTGCGATGCGGCGCGTCACCACGCGCGTCTTGCCCGAGCCGGCGCCCGCCAGCACCATCAGCGGACCGCTGCCGTGCGCGACCGCCGCCGCCTGTTGTTCGTTGAGGTCTTCGTAGATCGGATCGTGCATCGCCCATGAGGCAGCATAGGGACCGCGGCGACGAGGTCCACGGTCGCGGTCGCGCCGAGGAACGGCGTTCGGCGCTGGACGAACGGTGCACCGGCCGGTCCGCTTACGGTCCATGGCTGCGTCGCCCCCTCCCGCCGCACCGAACCGGCCGCCGCTCGGCAGCTGGCCGCGCACCTACCTGCTGGTGTGCGTGCTGGCCGTCGCCGTGATGGCGGTGCTGTTCTGGTTCTCGTCGCACTTCAACGTGCGCATGCCCAAGTCGTGAGCACCGCGCCATGAGGATCGTCGACTGGATCGTGTTCTTCGCCTTCCTCGCCTACGTCGTGTGGGACGGCGTGCGCCGCCGCGACTCGGCCAAGAACCTCGAGGGCTACTACGCCGGCAGCCGCTCGATCCCGTGGTGGGCCGCGGGCCTGTCGATCATGGCGACGCAGGCCAGCGCGATCACCATCATCGGCACGACCGGTCAGGGGCACGAGCACGGCATGGACTTCGTGCAGACCTACTTCGGTCTGCCGTTCGCGATGGTGCTGCTGTGCATCTTCCTGGTGCCGTTCTTCCGCAGCCGCGCGGTGCTGACGCCCTACGAACTGCTCGAGGACCGTTTCGGCCCCGCGACGCGAACGCTGGCGAGCCTGATCTTCCTGGCGTCACGATGCCTCGCGCTCGGCGCGGTGATCTACGCGCCCGCCGTGGCGCTCAGCGCGATGATCGGCCTGCAGACCTGGGAATCGGTGGTCGTGATCGGCGTGCTGACCACCGGCTACACGGTGATCGGCGGCGTCTCCGCCGTGATCTGGACCGACGTCAAGCAGATGACCGTGATCCTGCTCGGCCTGGTGCTCGTGTTGTTCTTCCTGTTGCGCGACCTGCTACCCGTGTTCGACTTCGGTCAGGTGCTCGACCTCGCAGGCGCCGCCGGCAAGCTCAACGCGCTCGAGGTCGAACCCGAACACGCCGGCCTGTGGCCGCGCACCCTCGCCGAGGTCGCCAGCGGCACAGGCCAACCGAGCTTCTGGGAGGAGAAGTACAACCTCTGGGCGGGCCTGTTCGGCGGCCTGTTCCTGCACCTGTCCTACTTCGGTTGCGACCACAGCCAGGCGCAGCGCCTGCTCACCAGCAAGGACGTCGACGCGAGCCGCAAGAGCCTGCTGATGTCGGCGTTCGCCAAGGTGCCGATGCAGGCGTTCGTGCTGCTCCTCGGCGTGCTGATGTGGCTGTTCTACGCCGTGCACGGCCAGCCGCTGCTCTACAAGGCGACGCAGGTCGAGGCCGCGGCCAGCGCCGAGTTCGCGCCCGCGGTGGCGGAGATCCAGGCCCGCTTCGACGTCGCGCTCGCGGAGCGCCGGCAGAACATGGAGGCGCTCGCGGCGCTGCCGGGCGGGCCGTCGTCGGACGCCGCGGCGCTGGCGCGCTACCAGGAGTCGGTGCGCAACGTGCAGGCGATCCGCAAGGAGGCGCGCACGCTCGTCGGCGGCGAGGTCGACGGCAACGGCGTGCCCAAGGACGTCGCCGACACCAACGACATCTTCTGCCGGTTCATCCTCGACCAGATGCCGCCCGTGCTGCTCGGCCTGATCATCGCGGCGATCTTCGCGGCAGCGATGTCGAGCATCGACTCGGTGCTCAACGCGCTGTCGGGCGCGACCGTCGTCGACATCTACAAGCGCTGGCTGCGCCCCGACTGCAGCGAACGCGAAGCGCTGCGCGTCGGCCGTGGCCTGACGCTGTTCTGGGGCGCGGTCGCCACCTACATGGCGCTGTCGTTCGCCGGCGGCGGCTCGATCGTCGAACAGATCAACAAGATCGGCTCGTTCTTCTACGGCTCGCTGCTCGGCATCTTCGCCCTCGCGTTGTTCGTACCGCGCGCCGGCGCCCTGGCGGGCGCCCTCGGCCTGATCGGCGGCATGGCCAGCGTGCTGGTCGTGCACAACGTCTACAAGGTCGAGTTCCTCTGGTACAACGTCATCGGCTGCGTCGGCGTGCTCGCCGTCGGTGGCGCCGTCGCGCTGTTCGAACGCCGCCGCGCCTAGCCGGAGCGTGCGTACCGAACCGGCAGTTACAACCACACAGGGCCAGCCGCTGCGCGGCTGGCCCCGTGTGGCCTGTACCCGCACGCTACCCTCAGGCCTCCGCGGCGCCGCGGCGCGGGCGGGCGAAGCCGCGCTGGCCCGAGGCGAAGAAGTCGAGGAACTGGCGGCCGTGCGACTCGCTGCCGCACTTGACGGCGGCGAGGGCGTTCGCGGCGCGCTGGCGCAGGCAGCCGCCGCCGTCGCCGTAGACGGTGTGGTAGCAGCGCTTGAGGTCGGCGACGACCGAGAGCGGCACCTTGCTGCGCCGCAGGCCGACGACGTTGAGGCCGCGGATCTCGTTGCGTTCAGCGGCGATCGAGTAGGGCGGCACGTCGTAGGAGATCGAGGCGTTGCCGCCGATCATCGCGCCCAGGCCGATGCGCACGAACTGGTGCACGCCGGCGCCGCCGCCGAGGAAGCAGCCGTCGCCGACCTCGACGTGGCCGGCGAGCATCACGTTGTTGGCCAGGGTGACCTGGTTGCCGACGACGCAGTCGTGGCCGACGTGGCTGTTGGCCATCAGCATGCAGTCCTCGCCCACCACCGTCTGGCCGCCGTCCTTGGTCGGCAGGTTGACGGTCACGCCCTCGCGCAGCACCGAGCGCGCGCCGATGCGCACGCGACCCGTGGGCAGCGCGCAGTTGCGCATCTGCGGCAGCCCGCCGACGACCGCGTGGCTGTCCACGGTGCAGTCGTCGCCGAGCTCGCTGCCGGTGCGCACGATGGCGTGCTCACCGATGCGGCAGCGCTGCCCGAGCACGACCCCCTCTTCGACCAACGCAAAGGCGCCGACCCACGTCGACTCGCCGACGGTTACCGAGGGATGGACGACGGCGGAAGGGTGGATCATCGAGGGGTCACCATGCACCCGGCAGCCTACCCGCTCGCGGCGCGCGCGGGCCGGACTTCGCGGACTTCGTCCCCGGCAGCCGCCGCCAACGCCGCGAGCAGGTCCGCCTCGAGGTCGCTGGCCGCCTCGATGCCGACGCTGAGCCGCAGCAGACCGGCGCCGATGCCGGCGCGGGCCCGCACCTCGGCGGTCATCGACGCGTGCGTCATCGTCGCCGGATGCGCGATCAGGCTCTCGACGCCGCCCAGCGACTCCGCCAGGGTGAAGTGCCGCAGCGCCGCGACGAAGCGGGGCGCCGCCGCCGGGTCGGCCAGCTCGAAGCTCAGCATGCCGCCGAAACCGCGCTGCTGGCGCCGCGCCAGCTCGTGGTCGGGGTGCGTCGCCAGGCCCGGGTAGTGCACCGCCGCCACCGCCGGGTGCGTGGCGAGCACCTGCGCCAGCCGCGCGGCGTTCTGTTCGTGCACCGCCAAACGCGCGGCCAGCGTGCGCAGCCCGCGCAACGCCAGCCAGCTGTCGAACGGCGAGCCGGTGATGCCGAGCGCGTTGGCCCACCACCCGAGCTCCTCGTGCAGCGCCGCCTCCCTGGCGATCACCGCGCCGCCGACGACGTCGCTGTGACCGTTGACGTACTTCGTGGTCGAGTGCACCACGACGTCGGCGCCGAGCGCGAGCGGGTTCTGCCGAACGGGCGAGCAGAATGTGTTGTCGACCGCCAGCAGCGCGCCGGCCGTGCGGCACCGCTCGGCGAGCGCCCGCAGGTCGACGAGGCGCAACAGCGGGTTGCTGGGCGTCTCGGCCCACACCAGCCGCGGCCGCCGCGCGAACACCGCGTCGAGCGCGACGGGGTCGCGCTGGTCGACGATCGCGAGCTCGAAGTGGCCCTTGCGCGCCAGCGCGTCGACGAGCCGCCAGGTGCCGCCGTAGCCGTCGTGCGGTACCACCAGCAGGTCCCGCGGCGACAGCAGCTGCAGCACCAGGTTGACCGCCGCCATGCCGGTCGAGGTGACGACGCCGCCGGCGCCGCCCTCGAGCGACGCCAGCGCGGCGGCGAACTCGTCGCGCGTCGGGTTGCCGCTGCGCGTGTAGTCGTAGGCGCGTTTGGCACCGAACCCCGCGAACGAGAAGTTCGCCGACAGATGCAGCGGCGGGCTGACCGCGCCGAACGCCGCGTCGCGATCGATGCCCGCGCGCACCGCCAGGGTCTGCGGAGAAGCGGTCTGCGGAGAAGCGCTCATGCGAGCACCTCCCGCAGCAGGCGCGACAGCGCGCTCCGTTCCTTCAAGAACGCGTCGTGGCCGTACGGCGACGCCAACTCGACGTGCCGCACGAGCCGGGGCAGCGCGCGCGCGAGCTCCCGCACGTCGGCGACCGGCACCAGCTGGTCGCTGGCGAACGACACCAGCGTCGTCGGCGCGGCGACCGCCGCGGGGTCGACGAGGTGTGCGTCGATCGAGCTGCACAGGCACAGGAACTGCTCGCTGGTCCACGCCGCGGCGAACGCCTCGCCGCGCGCCTGCAGCCAGCCTTCGACGGGGAACGACACGCCGTGCGCGCCGAACGTCGGCGCCGCGGAGAACCGCGCCGCGAGTTCCTGCGGCGAACGATAGGTGGTCATCGCCAGCTGCCGCGCCAGCGACAGCGCCTGTGCTTCGTGCCCCGCCGCCGCGCCCAGCGCGACGATGCCGCGCTGCACGGCGCGCCAGGCGCTGGCCTGCGGATGGCTGCGGTGCGCGGCCGCGATCGCGACCAGCTGCTGCAGCCGCTGCGGATGCCGCGCTGCGAGCTGCAGGCCGACCATGCCGCCGTAGCTGCTGCCGATCACCGTGTGCACCCGTTCGATGCGCAGCCGGTCCAGCAGCTCGACGAGCGCGTCGGCCTGGTCCTCGGCGCCGACGAAGCCGAGGCACTCGCCGCGCCCGGGCGCGGTCGAGCAGCCGTTGCCGCCGAGCCAGTCGATCGACAGCACCGACAGGCGGCGCGTGTCGACGGCGAGGCCGTCGCCGACGAAGCCCTCCCACCAGCCCGGGCCGGGCACGCCCGCGTGGGCGCTGACGTGGCGTCCGGCCGAGATGCCGCCGAGCACGACCACGACGGGAGCGTGCTCGGGTCCCTGCCGCTCGAACGCGAGCTGCGCGCCGTCCAGCAACTCGCCGCGCACCGTGCGCCGGGTCGCCAGGTGGCAGACCTGCACGCCGGGCGGCAACGTGACGACGGCGCTCACGAGCGCACCTCCGCGAGCGCGGCGCGCACGTCACCGAGCAGCGCTTCGGCGGTGCGGTCGGCGCCGACGGCGAGCCCGGTGTGCACCCGCAGGCCGCCGGCGAGTTCGTAGCCGTAGACGACGCGGTCGGCGGGCGCCGCGAGCGGCGAGCCGACGGCGACCTCCTCGAACGCGACGCGCAGGCCGCCGGCCCGGTCGCCGCGCGCGACCAGCCGCGTCGTCGCGCCGCGGGCGAAGCGCGCGCGCAGCAGCGCGGGGTCGAGTTCGCGCAGGTCCTCTCGGGGCACCTCGTCGGGCGACCGCGGCCGCACGAACGACTCGCCGAACACGGCGCCGACTACGCAGACCAGCTTGGTCGCGGCGTCGCTGCCGTCGAGGTCGGCGCTCGGATCGCTCTCGAGCAGCCCGCGCGCGCGCGCGGCCTGCAGCCCCTGCTCGAGGCTCTGGCCGCGCTCGATCGCCTCGATCAGCACCGTCGTCGTGACGTTGCCCACGAGCACCACCCTGGCGCATCCGGCGCGCAGTTCGTCGAGTTCGCGCAGCAGCTGGCGACCCGTGCCGCCGAGCACGGCGTCGATGCCGAACTGCCGGCGCGCGCCGGTCGTCAGCCACTCGGGCGCGCACGCGGCCAGCGCGTTCTTGCCGCTCAAGGCCACACTGGCGCCGAGCCGCACCGCGGCGCGCACGCGCGCGGCGGCCGCCTGGGTCGAGGCCGCGTCGGTCGGCGTGGCGTCGATGAGCACGTCGGCGCCGATCAGCGCGACCGCGAGCTCGGTCGGCAGATCCTCGGCGCGCGGCAGGTCGGCGATGCGCCCGCCCGCGTGCTTGTGCGCGGCCACGGCGGCCGCGTCGACGCCCTCGCCTGCGTACAGCGTGCCCGACGAATCGGTGACCGCGACGAGGCACGCGGGCAACCCGGCGACGCGCGCGAGCACCTCGCGCCCGACCTTGCCGACGCCGACGAGGTGCAGACGCGGTTGCCGCGGCGCGGCCCCCGGGGACTGGCCCGACGAGGCGAACCCGGTCGTGTCGCGCGGTTCGGTCGAGGCTTTGCGCACGTTGAGGCGCGGGGCTGGGAGTGCGTGGGCGGCATCGCGGCCCAACGCGGAACGGAAGTCGTAACGAGCAGTCATGCGGAACACCTTGGGGCCCGTTCCCAGGTTCCGCGCTGCCAGCATGCGTCTGCACGAACGCACGCGCGCTCGCTGGCAGACTCATCTTTCGGCCGGATCGACCCTCACAAGGTCGAAACGGACTGGCCGCGGGAATTGGCACCTGCGCTTTCGGACTGCGTGATTGCAGGCCACGTGGTTGCCCCAGCGTCGTCGGGCCCGTCCCTCGGCTGGTCTGGATGAGTTGTTGGTGCGCCTTCTATCGGCATGCGGCGCACGCTGTCAAGAGCCGACCGGGCACCTGCACCGGCGCCCGCGCGATCGTCTGCACGGAGAATTGACGTGGGCTGCGCCGAGAGGCTCGATGTCGCCACCTACAAGGCGGGGCATGCACGACCCCCTCGCCTCGCTGCTGCGCCCCGGCCAGCCCCTCGACCGCCGCACCTTCGCTGCCTACGGCGCCGTTCTTGGCGCGATCCCGCTGCTGGGCCGCGGCGACCCCGTGCGGCGCGTGCGCAGCTTCGAGAGCGACCCGTTCACGATGGGCGTCGCCTCGGGCGACCCCGACGCCACCTCGGTGGTGCTGTGGACGCGGCTCGCGCCCAGGCCGTTCGAACCGGGCGGCGGAATGCGGGACGACAGCGTCGCGGTCGCCTGGGAGGTCGCCGAGGACGAGGCGATGACCAAGGTCGTGCGCCGCGGCGACGCGCGCGCCTCGGCGAAACTCGGCCACTCGGTGCACGTCGAGGTCGCCGGGCTGCTGCCCGATCGCTGGTACTGGTTCCGCTTCACGGCCGGCGACGCGCAGAGCCCCGTCGGCTGCACGCGCACGCTGCCCGCGCCGGACGCCGACGCCGCGGCGATGTTGTTCGCGGTGACCTCCTGCCAGAACTGGGAGCAGGGCCTGTTCACCGCCTACGAGCAGATGGCGAAGGACGAGCCCGACTTCGTGTTCCACCTGGGCGACTACATCTACGAGTACGCCGCCGGCCGCAACGGCAAGGTGCGCACGCACCACGGCGCCGAGATCCAGTCGGTCGACGACTACCGCATGCGCTACGCCCAATACCGCAGCGACCCGCTGCTGCAGCGCATGCACGCGCGCTGCCCGTGGTTCGTCACCTGGGACGACCACGAGGTCGACAACAACTACGCCGACGACGTCAGCGAGCAGAAGGACGTCGATCCGCGCGACTTCCTGCTGCGCCGCGCCAACGCGTACCAGGTCTACTACGAGGTCATGCCGCTGCGCGTGCGCTCGCTGCCGCGCGGCCCCAAGCTGCAGCTCTACCGGCAGGCGTCGTTCGGCAGGCTCGCCGAGTTGCTCGTGCTCGACACGCGGCAGTACCGCACCGACCAGCCCAACGGCGACCGCCGCTCGCCCCTCAACTCCGCCACCCTCGACAAGCGCAACACGCTGCTCGGCGGCGCGCAGCGCGTCTGGCTCAAGCAGGCGCTCGCGGAGTCGCGCGCGACGTGGAACGTGCTCGCGCAGCAGGTGATGATGGGCATGGTCGGTTCGATGCGGAAGGAAGAGAAGGTGCCGCACTACTCGATGGACCAGTGGCCCGGCTACGCGCACGAACGCGTCGAGCTGGTGCGTTTCCTCGCCGAGCGCCGCATCGCCAATCCGGTCGTGCTGACCGGCGACATCCACTCCAACTGGTGCAACGAGCTGCGCGTCGACGACCTGCAGCCCGACACACCCGTGATCGCGACCGAGTTCGTGGCAACGTCGCTGTCCAGCGGCGGCAACGGCAGCGACAAGCCGCGCGACCACGACACGCTGCTCGCCGCGAATCCCGGTGTGAAGTTCCACAACCGCCAGCGCGGCTACATCCGCTGCGCGGTCACGCCCAAGACGTGGACCAGCGACTACGTCGTCATGGACAAGGTCGAGCAGCCCGGCGGCGTCGCGAGCGTGCGCGCGAAGTGCACCGTCGAGGCGGGCTCCCCGCAGGTGCACGTGAGCTGAGGGCGCGGGCTCCTGGCGGGTGCCGCGAGCCGCTCACCGCGGCCGGTTCGCGAGCTGCTCGAGGATCGCCCTGGCCGTCGGGTTGTCGGGGTGTTCCGCGAGCACCGCCTTCGCCAGCTGCTCGGCCTGGTCGAAGTCCTGGGCGCGCAGCCGGTAGATCGCCAGCGCCACGCCCGCGTACTCGAGCCCCGGCAGCTTGCCGAGCGCCGCGCGCAGGTCGCCTTCGGCTTCGTCGTGGCGGCCGAGCTCGCGGCGCAGCAGGCCGCGCGCCTGCAGCAGCCCGGGGTCGTCGACGAGGTCCCAGGCCAGCGCGCCGTCGACCGCGTCGTGTGCCGTCTGCAGCCGTTCGGGCGCGACGTCCTTGCGCTCGTTGAGCCGCTCGCGCAGCACCACGGCGGCCCCTTCCTTGGCGGAGTTCGACAACCGCTGACCGACGAACGTGTGCGCGGCGAACGCCAGCCACGCCGCGAGCAGCACCAGCGTGAACCGTCCCGCGCGCGTCAGCTTGCCGGCGGCGCGCAGCGGCGTGTGCTGGAAGGTCAGCTCGGCGCGCAGCAGCAGCCGCACGAACAGCAGCGCCAACACAGCGGTGATCACGCCGAGGCCCACCGCCATCAAGAACGGCACGCCCTCGCCGAACCACGCGCCGCGGAACGTCCACTGCGTGGCGACGATCGCCACGGCCGCGAGCAGCACTTCCTCGGGCCAGGTGAAGTCGCCGCGCGCGGTGATGCGCTGCTGGCTGAGCACGAACGGCTTGGGCGCGGCGAAGCCGACGTAGAGCGCGTCCTTGGGGCACACCGAGACGCAATCCAGGCACTTCATGCAGCCCGGGTCGACGATCTGTCGGTGTCTGGCGACCTCCTCGTGCACGCGCACGTTGCTGGTGCAGACGTTGGTGCAGTGGCCGCACGCGTCGCACGCGTCGGTGACCTTGATGCGCGTCGGCGCGAACCGGTCGGCGACGGCGAAGAACGCCCCGTAGGGACAGCCATAGGTGCAGAACCCCTTGGCGCCGAGCCACCAGACGATCAGGAAGCCGACCACCACCACCGTGCCGATCGCCATGATCGGCCCCGGAAAGGTCTTCCAGAGGTCGTCGGTCGTCAGCGCCCACTCCCAATCCGACGGCGACGGCAGCTGCCGCTCGCCGAGCCACTGCTGCACGACGGGCCAGCCGAACATCACGAACGCCACCACCCACGGCGCGAACACCAGCAGCCGCGAGCGCACCGGCCGCGGTTTGAGGCCGACGCGCGCCAGCAGCCACGCCGACAGGTCCTGCAGCGCGACCACGTGGCAGGCCCAGCCGCAGAAGAAGCGGCCGAACACGAGGGTGCTGCCGATCAGCGCCGCGAACAGCACGAAGCCGGCGTTGATGCGGCCCTGCTCGACCGTCTGCATCGCCTCGGACGGCTCGACCGGCGTGATCGCGCGGCCCGTCGAAAGCCAGTACCACACGTGCAGGCCGATCAGCACGTGCACGCCGATCAGCGCGGCGGCGCGCCAGCGCGTCATCTTCGACGTGGCCACGGGACCGCACTTCGGCACGTGACGATCCTGGCGCGGCAGGTTGGCGAGCGGGTCGGGGCGGCTGGTTTCGGTGGCGACCAAGGTGCGCAGATCCTCGCCGCAACGTGGGGCTTTGGCGAGCGGCAAGCCCTCCCTCCCGCGCACCGATGTCCGCTCGGTGCGCGCGCGGCGCTTGCGATGGACAACCACCCTTTGCAAGGACCGATGATGCACTCCAGACTCCCGTTCGCCGCCCCCCTGCTGCTCGCCGCGTTGGCGATCGCGCAGCAACCCGAGACCGTGCCCGACCAGACGCTGCCCGACGGCGCCGGCCTCGGCGTCGCGCGCGTGCCGCTGCACACCGCCGACGCCGACGGCGGCGTCGCCTACGGCCTGTGGGCCGCGGGCCGCGACTACAAGGCGTCGTTCGACGCCGGCATGACGTTCGTGCCGTATCTCGGCGCCGACTACCCGCACAACCAGCCCTGGAGTTGGCGCACGACCTCCGCGCGGGTCGGCGAGCAGGAACTCGCGACCGCGGCGCCGACGCTCACCCACGGCGACTACCGCGCCGAGTACGACCTCGGCGGCCTGGTCGAGGCCTACGACGTGCGCGACGACGGGCTCGAGCAGACCTTCGTGCTGACCCAGCGCCCGACCGCGAGCGGCGACCTCGTGATCCGCGGCGCGATCGACTCGGCGCTGCGCGCCGACCGCGTCGGCCCCGCCCAGCAGGACCTGGTCTTCCGCGACGCGCAGGGCACCGCGCTGCTGCGCTACGGCAAGGCCGTCGCCATCGACGCGCGCGGCCGCCGCGCGGCCGTGACGACCACCGCCGCGGACGCGGAGATCAGCCTGCGACTCGACGGCGCCTGGCTCGCGACCGCGACCTTCCCCGTGGTCGTCGATCCGCTGCTGAGCACGTTCGCGATCCAGAGCGGCGCGCCGCTGAACGGCATGGACCTCGTGCGTGAGCCCGCGCTCAACGCCGGCAACCTGTGGCTGGCGACGACCCGCTGGGCGTCGGCGACCGACCGCGACCTGGTGATGACGCGCTACGACGACAACGGCGCCAATCCGGTGGTCAACTTCAGCGACATCACCAACAGCTGGTCCGCGTTCGAGCCGAGCATGGGCATCCACTTCACCTCGGGCAAGACGCTGCTCGCCTACACGCGCGACTCCTTCACGGGCACGCGGCGACTGCGCGGCCACCTGCACAGCCGCAACGACAACTTGCTGCAGACCACCGTCTTCAACATCGGCGACCTCACCATCAACGCCTCGCGCCCGGACGTCGCCAGCGACCTGCACCCGATCGGCCAGAACGCCCTGGTCGTCGTCTACCAGGCCGAAGGCACGGGCTTCCCGTGGGTCAACCTGCCGAACAGCAGCGTCATGGGCGTCGCCGTCGACCTCACCGGCACCGGCACCGCCGGCACGCCGTTCGTGATCGCCAGCGACCTCGCGCAGGACTGCGAGCGCCCGCAGATCGGCAAGGTGCAGCTCGGCAGCTTCCAGGAATGGAACGTCGTCTACCAGGCGATCGACAGCGGCCTCACCCCCGGCGGCGCGCTGCCGACGTGGGCCGTGCAGGCGCGCCGCGTCGACCGCAACGGCAACGTCAGCGCGCCCTACAACGTGGTTCGCAACCTGACCTATCACAACATGTCGCCGCAGATCGCGGGCTACAACAGCACCGCGATCGTGATCGCCACGCGCGCTTCGGTCGCCAGCGCCGGCCCGCGCCCCGACGACACCAACGGCAGCACCGTCTGGGCCGACCGCATCGAGTGGACCGGCGCGTCGTTCAGCAACCCCGGCGGCCGTCACCTGCTCGAGGCGGCCAACGACAACCGCATCCTGCTGAACGGCTTCGACGCCGACCGCACGACCGCGAGCCACTACTGCTACTCGTACCGCAGCACGGTGACCGAGAACGTCTACCTCGGCGTGCTCGGCTACCGGGGCGCCGAGCTGCTCGACGCGCTCGTCTGGCAGCAGGTCGGCAGTGAGTACAGCGGCGCCGGCGCGGTCGCCTACGACGAGGACGCGGGCAACTTCGTGATCGCCTACGAACGCACCGTGCCGGCCGGAACGTCGCAGGCGCGAATGGTGCGCTACGCCCACCCCGGCGCCCCCGCGCCGAGCCTCGGCGGCCTGGGCTGCAGCAGCGCACAGATCGTCTGGGAAGGCGACCAGCTGATCGGCAGCGAGTTCAACGCCATCGCACTGCAGGGCCTGGACCCGGGCGCGCTCGCCACGGTCGCGGTGACCACCGCGACGTTCGCGCAGCCGCTGCTCGGCGTGCCCGGCGTCAACAACGGCTGCTGGCTGCTGGTGCCGAACACCGGCCCGGACCTGCTGGCCTTCCTGCCGTTCGGCTTCGGCCCGCAGGTCCGCTGGCAGCTGCCGCTGCCCGAGTGGCTCGGCCCGATGACGCTGCACTTCCAGGGCTTCCACTTCGACGGCGCGCTGACCAGCGTCTCGACGACGCAGCGCCTGTCGGTGCCGCTCGTGAAGTGACGCAGGGCCCGCGTCCGCTTCGCCGCGGCCGGGCGCTGCAGGGGTGTCCCCGACTAGGAGCCCCATGCAAGACGCCCTGATCCCACGGAACCTGATCCCCTTGCTCTCCGCGCTCGCCGGCCTCGCCGCCGCGGGCGCCGCCCAAGACGCCCAGGCACAAGAAAGCCAGGCCGCGCTGCCGCGCCAGCGCATCCCGATCCACACGGCGATGGCCGACGCCGGCGCCGCCTACGGCATCTGGGGCGCCGGCGCCGACTACAAGGTCGGCCTGCACGAAGGCATGACGTTCGTGCCCTATCTGGGCGCCGACTACCCGCAGACCCAGCCGTGGCGCTGGCGGACCGTGTCGGTGCGGATCGGCGAGACCGAACTGGTGACGCACGCGCCGGAGCTCCGGCACACCGACTTCCGCGCCGAGTACGACCTCGGGCACGTGGTCGAGGCCTACGACGTCGGCCGCGACGGACTCGAGCAGACCTTCGTGATCGCCCGGCGCCCCACGAGCGCGGGCGACCTCGTGGTGACCGGCGCCGTGCAGACCGCGCTGAACGCGACCGGCGTCGAGAACGCTCATCGCGCGGCGACCTACCTCGACGCCGCGGGCCGCGCGATCCTGACCTACGGCGCGGCGACGGCCGTCGACGCCGCGGGCCGCCGCGCGGCGATGCGCACCACGATCACGGGCACGTCCGTGAGCCTGCGCCTGGACGGCGCGTGGCTGGCGGGCGCCTCCTTCCCGGTGACCGTCGACCCGCTGCTCTCACCCGTGCTCGTCAACGCCGTCGGCGCGGCCGTGACCGCCGTCGACCTCGTGCACGAAACGAACACCCCGGGCGGCCGGCTGTGGCTCGCGTTCTCGCGCGCCGCGGCCGCGAACGACGAGGACCTCTACTTCTGGTGCGCCGACAGCGACGGCAGCAACGCCGTCCCGGTGTTCGTCGACGTGAGCGCGACCTGGTCCACGGCAGAACCGAGCTGCACGTGGTCCAACCAGGCGCACGATGTCGTGGTGGCCTTCACGCGGCAGTCGGCCGCGGGCGCGCGCAGCGTTCGCTGGCACCGCCACGCCTGCAACAACACGGGCCTGACCTCGACCTTCGCCAGCGTCACCACGCCCGCGGGCGTGCACTACTGGCGCCCCGCCATCGGCGGCTGCCGCGACACCGGCAGCCCGCAGGGCGACCTGCTGCAGCTGGTGATGCAGCGCGAAGATCGCGCCGGCGCGTTCGCCGACACCACCACCAGCAGCATCTACGGCTGCACCATCGACCTCGGCGGCCCCGGCGAAGGCACCGCGAGCCTGCCCACCGCGATCCTCGACGCGCCGCTCACCGACGCCGAACGCCCCGCGATCCAGCGCCTGCGCGACCTCGAGTCGGGCTGGGCGATCGCCTACCAGCGCGGCTACACGTTCAGCCTCGGCAACGCGACATGGGACGTGCTCGTGCAGCGCCTCGGCGTCGACGGCAGCCTGAGCCCCGCGCTGCGCGTCGACGACGCCGGCAGCGACCAGCGCCACGAGTTCGCGCCGCGCATCGAGGGATCGTTGCCCTGGTTCCTGGTCGCCACGGCGGCGTCGACGACCGCGCAGACGACCTCGCGGACCAGCGAAGCGTTCGGCCACCAGATCCGGCTGTCGCGGCTCTCCTACGTGACCGCGAGCGGCTGGAGCCAGACCGCGCCGACGGTGGTGCTGAACTCGAACACCTCGCCCCGCGTCGAAGTCGCCGGCCTCGGCTACGACAACACCTCGAACAGCCACTGGGGCGTGCTCTACCACAGCAACGTGACCGAGAACCTCTACTTCGCGACCGTCGGCAGCAACGCCGCCACGATCGACAGCGTGCAGGTGCACGCCGCGTCCGGCAGCCAGACGACCGTTCGCGGCGGCGTCACCTACGACTATGCGAACAGCGGCCTCACCATCGGCCACGGCCTCAACGCGGGCGCCAGCGGCAACGAGGTCCGGCTGCGCCGCTACCAGCTGATTCCCTACCCGCTGGCCAGCGTCTCGGGGGTCGGCTGCACCACCGCGGGCATCAACTGGGGCGGCAGCCACCGCGCCGGCACGGGCAACAGCTGGCTGTGGGTCACGAACACGCCGTCGGGCTCCCTGATCGCGGCGATCGTCGGCCTCGCGCCCACGGCGCAGCCGCTGCTCGGCGTGCCGGCCATCGTGCCCGGCTGCTGGCTGCTGGTGCCGAACGTCGGCCCCGATCACCTCGGCGCGCTCGACCTGCGATTCGGTCCGACGGGCCTGTGGAACATCCCGCTGCCCGAGTGGCTGCCGCCGACGCAGCTCTACTTCCAGGCCTTCCACAGCGACGCGACGTTCTCGCAGTTCGCGGCGACGCAGCGGCTGCTGGTGCAGACGGTTCGGTGAGCGCCGGCGGGCCGGCGGCTCGGTTGCAATCGGGTGCCCGGAGCGCAATCCTCGCGCTTTTCCCACTGCACGAACGATGACCGACGCCGCCGACTCCGCACCCTCCGACTTCATCCGCGACCGCATCCGCCAGGACCTGGCCAGCGGCAAGGTGCAGCAGGTGGTGACGCGGTTCCCGCCGGAGCCCAACGGCTACCTGCACATCGGTCACGCCAAGGCGATCACGACCTCGTTCTCGATCGCGCAGGAGTTCGGCGGCCGCTGCAACCTGCGCATGGACGACACCAACCCCGGTGCCGAGGACCAGGAGTACGTCGACGCGATCATGGACGACGTGCGCTGGCTCGGGTTCACCTGGGACGCGCTCTACCACGCCGCCGACTACTTCGACCAGCTCTACGCGTGGGCCGAACAGCTCGTCGAGAAGGGCCTCGCCTACGTCGACGACCAGGACGCCGAGCAGATCGCCGCCAACCGCGGCACCGTCACCTCACCTGGCACCAACTCGCCGTTCCGCGACCGCAGCGTCACCGAGAACCTCGAGCTGCTGCGTGCGATGAAGGCCGGCAAGTTCGGCGACGGCGAGAAGGTGCTGCGCGCCAAGATCGACATGGCGCACAACAACCTCAACATGCGCGACCCCGTGATGTACCGCATCCGGCACATGCACCACGCGCGCACCGGCGACGCGTGGTGCATCTACCCGATGTACGACTGGGCGCACGGCCAGTCGGACTCGATCGAGGGCATCACGCACTCGCTGTGCACGCTCGAGTTCGAGCACCACCGGCCCCTCTACGACTGGTTCTGCGACTCGCTGGGCATCTACAAGCCGCAACAGATCGAGTTCGCGCGGCTCAACGTCGAGTACATGCTGACCAGCAAGCGCAAGCTGCTGCTGCTGGTCGAAGGCGGCCACGTGGACGGCTGGGACGACCCGCGCATGCCGACCCTGCGCGGGCTGCGCCGCCGCGGCTATCCGCCGCAGGCGCTGGTCGCGTTCGCGCGCCACGTCGGCCTCGCCAAGGTCAACGGCACCCACGAGATGGCCCTGCTCGAGCACTTCGTGCGCGACCACCTCAACAAGCACGCGCAGCGCCGCATGGCCGTGCTCGACCCGGTCAAGCTGATCATCGACAACTGGCCCGAGGGCCAGGTCGAGCTCATGCAGGCGCAGAACAACCCCGAGGACCCGGGCGCCGGCACGCGCGAGGTGCCGTTCGGCAAGGAGCTGTGGATCGAGCGCGGCGACTTCATGGAGCACCCGCCCAAGGACTTCTTCCGGTTGACGCTCGGCCGCGAGGTGCGCCTGCGCTCGGGTTACTTCGTCAAGGCCGAGGCGATCGAGAAGGACGCGAAGGGCCACATCACCGCGATCCACTGCACCTACGACCCGACCACCAAGGGCGGCAACGCGCCCGACGGCCGCAAGGTCAAGGCGACGATCCACTGGGTCTCGGCGCAGCACGCGCTCGACGCCGAAGTGCGGCTCTACGAGCACCTGTTCACCGACCCCGATCCGGCGAGCGCCGACGGCGGCGACTTCCTCAAGCTGCTCAACCCGGTCAGCAAGCAGGTCGGGCGCGGCAAGCTCGAGCCGAGCCTCAAGGAGGCGAAGGGCGGCGAGTTCTTCCAGTTCGAGCGCCTCGCCTACTTCTACTGCGACCACATCGACAGCAAGCCGTTCCTGCCGGTGTTCCACCGCACGGTGACGCTCAAGGACGCGTGGAAGAAGGCGCAGGCGAAGGCGAAGTGACCGCGCCGTTCGCCTCGGCCGAACTCGTCGCACGGGTCGAGGCGGCCGAGTGCCGCATGCTCGCAGGCTTCGCGCGGGCGGTGGCCCACGCCACCCCGCCGCGCGCGGTGTTCGCCGCACCGCTCGGCGGCGGCATGGCGGTCTGCGACGCGCCCGGTTCCCCGCTCAACAAGATCGCCGGCCTCGGCTTCGCACCGCTCGACGAGCAGGAGTTCGCCGCCGCGGAACGCGCCTTCGCCGTGCGCGACGTGCCGGTGCAGGTCGAACTCGCCACGCACGCGGGCAGCGACGTGCTGACCGCGCTGACCGCGCGCGGCTACCGCCCGGTCGCGTTCGAGGACGTGCTGGGCTGCGCGTTGCCGACGCCGTTGCCGGCGATCGCCGCCGGCATCGCGACTGCGCCGTCGCCGGACCAGGACCTCGACGCTTGGATCGACACGATGATCCTGGGTTTCGCGCAGCCCGACCTGCAGGGCGCCGCCGCCCACGAGGCCTTCGACCGCGCGGCGATCGAACGTGCGATGCGCGACATGCAGGCCGCGCCCGGCTTCGCGCGCTACGAAGCGACCGCCGACGGCCGACGCGCCGGCGCCGCCGGCATGCGCCTCCAGGACGGCATCGCCCTGCTCTGCGGTGCAGCTACGCTGCCCGAACACCGCCGGCGCGGCGTGCAGACGGCGCTGCTGGGCCGCCGCCTCGGCGACGCGGCCGCCGCCGGCTGCGACCTCGCCGTCCTCACCACGCTGCCCGGTTCGAAGTCACAGCAGAACGCGCACCGCCGCGGTTTTTGGCTGCTCTACTCGCGCATTGTGCTCGTCAAGCAGGCGTAGCCTCAACGCGGCAACTTCGCCGCGTACGCACGCACGTCGGGGTCCGCGTCGAATTCGGCCTCGTAAGCGAGCCACGCGCAGGCCCACAGGTTGCGGTCGCGGCTGTGCAGCGCCCGGTAGGCGGCGAGGCGCACGCGCGGGTCGGGGTCGAGCGTGCGGTGGATGACCGCGCCTTCGGTGAAGTTGTCCCAGCGCGGCAGCTCCGCGACGAGTTCGAGCGCCGCCAGCGCGTTCGCGGTCGAGCCTTCGGGGCCGAGGTTGGGACCGCCGAGCACCCCGCGCAGGGCCCATGGCATCGCGGCGCCGAGCACCGAGCGCCAGGTCGCCGCGTCGAAGTCGGCGCGGCTGCCGAGCGCGGCGTTCCTGCGATCCGCATCGGGCACGTCGAGGATGGCCAGGCCGCCGAACCGCACCAGCAGGCTCGTCGCCTGGTTCGTGAACTCCGCCTCACGCTGGATCCGCGCCGCGAGCGCCTGCACGTCGCCAGGAGGCACGCCGAGGTCGAGGGCGAGCGACGCCGCCCAGGCGATCAGCTGCACGTCGCCCGCGGCCCAGCGGTCGATCACGCTGGCCACGATCGGTACACCGGGGTCGCCGAGTCGATGCGCGCGCAACGCCGCGGCGCGCGCAACCGATACCGCGCGGCTCGCGGCGAAGTGAGGCAGCAGTTCGAGCTCCTGTACGCGACTGGCCGCGGCGCGCGCCACACGCCGGGCGAACGCGTCCGCCTTGTCCCCGATCAGCGCGTCATCCTCGGAGAGCAACCCGGCGAGTTGCGCGAGGTCCAGCGGCACGGTGTCCGGCAGCGCGCTCGCGGCGAGCGCCTTCGGCAACGCACCTTCGGCGACGAGCCGCAGCACGTGGCCCGGTCGATCCATCCACCAGCCGTAGACGGCCGCGACCGCCTTGTTCCGCGGCTCGCCGCCCTCGGACCACGCGCCGGTGAGGGCCAAAGGATCCCGCTCGGGCCAGACGAGCCGGGCGCGCGCGGCGGCCATTCGCTCTTCGAGATCGCCGAGGTCGTGACGCAGGGACTGCAGCAGTTCCGTCGCCGTCGCGTAGGACTCCACCACCTCGTCGGGCACCGCGGCGAGCAGCCGCGCCCACAGCACCTGCGGGGGCAGGGACTCTCCACGAATGCCACGCTGTTGCAGACGGGTCAGCGGCACGACCTTGTCGTGCGCGCGCCGCGCCGCGGCGCCGTCCATCTTCGGCACCAGCATCGACAGGCACCTGCAGGTGAACCACATCCGCCCGTCCCAGGCCGTGATGCCGTCCGCGTCGGGCAGGCGCGCGATCAACGGTTCGAGCAGCCGTTCGTCCTGCGCCTTGGCGGCGAGCCACACCCACCACGAGGCGGGGTTCGCGGGCGCGCCCATGCTCGGCGGAGCCATGATGAACCCTGGGTCGTGCATTTCGAAGCCGAGCGGTTCGTCGCCAGCCAGCGCCGCCAGCGCACGATCCCCGAGTCGCTGCGCCAGCTGGGGAAACCGCGAATGCTCGAGCAGGAGCCCCGCGAACACGCCCGCGAAGACCGCGAGGTCGGCATCGCGCTCGTCGAGTAACGGCACGAGCACCTTGGCGCACGCATCGTCGCGATCCAAACCCGGCCCGTAGGCCTTGTAGAGCCCCGCCAGCAAAGCACCGCGCTCCTTGGGTGCGGCAGCCGCCAGCCGCTGCAGCACGAGGTCGAACTGCTCTCGCCCGATCGACGCAGCCGCCGCGACCTGCGCCACGGGGCGCGGAAGTCCGAGGTTGGGGAACAGCTCGAACGCGAGCGCCCGGTCGCGCTGCAGCATGCTCGGGTACAGATGCACCTCGCCGAGGTCGGTGAGCAACGCCTCGGCAAGCTGCCTGCGGCGCTCCGGGCTCACGCGCCGCACGTCGAGCAGACGCAACCAGGGCAACGGGCCGCCGGCGCGAATCGCCGCGAGCACCGCGTCGACCTCACCGTCCTGCAGTCCGGCGTGTTCTGGCGACATGACCCCGACGAGGGCGCGCAGCGGTTCGATCGGCTCCGTCGAGAGCGCCGCGGCGACGCCGTCCGGCAATGGCAAGGATCGCAACCGCCGCAGCGCCAGCATGGCCCGTGCACGTGCCCTCGGATCCGCGGCGAGCAGCCCGTCGACGATCGCGAACGCGCTGAGCTGCTCGCGCGCGATGTTGAGCAACAGGTGCAGCTCCAGGTTCCAATCGACAGCGGCGAGCGCGTCACGAAAGTGCTGGCCACGCGCGCGCTGGCCCTCGGCCGCTGCCGACGCGAGCCGTTCGGCCGCGGGACGCACGCCGACATCGTCGATGCGCAAGGCCGACTCGAACGCTTCGGGCAGCAGCCACGCAGCGACCGCGAGCACGTCCTGCCGTTCGGCCTCGTCCCCAGCCGCGAACCGCGTCGGCCAGCCGAGGTCGCACAGCGCGAACGCGGCGGCGCGTTCCTGGCGCATGCGCGGCTCGTCGCGCCAGGCCTTCTCGACGTCGTCCCTGCGTGCAGCGAGCGCCCGCCGCACCTGCTGTTCGCCGTAGCCGGGCAGGGCTCCGCGCAGCGGCACGAGCGCGTCGAGCAGATCGGCGATCGGCGGCGCGGAGAGCAGGGCGCCCCACTGCGGCGCGGAGGCCATGGCCCGGTTCGCGGACAGGATCGTCGCGCGCAAGTCCCCCTCGACCGGCGCGAACGCGGGCGGCGGCACCAGGACGGGCCGGCCGGGAGCAGGCTGTTGCGCGGCGGCGGCACCGGCCAGCAAGGTCACCGTGAGCTGGACACGGAGCAGCAGCGGGAGGGGTTTCATGCGGGGCGCGTGCGACGCAGGCCGCGTCGCCGGGTTCCCAGACTACTGTTCGACCAGCCGCACGGCGTCGATGACGAACGGCCGACCGGCAACGGCGGTGACCACGACCTCGGCCGTGCCCGCGGCGAGGTCCCGTTCCCCCACCGTGATCCAGGCGGCATCCCCGTCGCTGGCGAGCACGGTCCCGTCCGGCCACCGCGCCGCGGCGGCACCGAGCCCGGGCGCCACCACCGAGCGTCGCTGCACGAGGTAGTGGCCGGCGCGCACCACGGGCACGCCGAACCGCGCCGTGACCGCGACGCCGGCCGGCGCCCACGAGAACGCGTCGCCGAGGTGGCCGCTGCCGTCCCGTTCGCGCCACAGCCGGCCATCACCCACCACGGCCTCGTCGTCGTCGACCACGACCACCGCCCGCGCGTGCACCAGCACGACATCGGCGACCGCGCGTTCGCCTTCCGGATCGAACTGCTTGTTGTCGCACGGGTGGTTGGCGATGCCGTTGCCGGGCCAGCCGAGCGCCCACAGCGTCGACGACCGCCGCCGTCGAGGTTGATCGCGTCGACGCAGCCCAGCCCCAGCATCACGTCGCCGAGCTCGTCGAGCGACAGGCCCGCGGCGAGCGGCGTGCGGCCGTCGGCAGTGAGCAACAGCACGACGCCGTCGCCGCGCACGCCGAGCGCCGTGCGCGGGTGCCGCACCTTGCGCTGCTTGTCGCCGTGATCGATCACCACCCCGCCGGCGACGAGGTGCGGACCGGCCGCCACCAGCTGCGGCCAGTCGCTCCAGTCCTCGCTGCCGCGGCCGAACCGCACCTGCCGCCCGTTCCAACCGACGGCCGCGCGCGGCGGCGACGACGCGACCCCGAACGCGACACCGTCGGCGAGGCGCATGCCGACCGGCTTGCCGTCCTTGGTGAAGAAACCGCCGTTCACTGCGGCGAGCGCCCCGCCATCGCGCGCCTGGGCACTCGTGGCGCGCAGGAGGTCGGGCACGGCCACGGTCAGGCGCGTGTCCGGCGCCTCGAGATCGACTTCGAGAATGGTCAGGCTCTGCGGGCCGGTGGGCAGCGGGCCTTGTTCGCGCACGGCGAGGCTGGCGAACCAGGCGCGCCGCAGCGATACGCCCACGCCGAGCTCCTGCTGTTGCCAGCACGCCGCGCCGAGACGTTCGCGGAGTGTCTGGGACTGAGCCTGGGCCTGGGCCGTCGCGAGCGCCGCGCACAGCGCCAATCGGGCGAGGCATGGCGGCGCCGACCCGCCGCGGCGCTTCATCGGTGCTTGGCGGCCGGCGCGCCCTCGACGTCGCCGAAGCCGTCGTCGCCGGGCATCAGCGGCTCGCCGTTCATGTTGCGCATCACGACCTTGAACTGGTCGGTCAGGAACAGCGGCTTGGCAGCCTCCTTCGCCAGGGTCTCCACGCGCTGCTGCAGCGCGGCGACGACGTCCGGGTGCGCGGCGGCGAGGTTCTGCTGCTCGCCGGGGTCCTTGTCGAGGTCGTAGAGGTCGACCCTCGTCGGCAGGATCGTGCGCCAGACCAGCTTGTAGTTGTCGCGGCGGATCGCGGCGCGGAACGGCTCGATGTTGTAGACGACCTCGCGGCGCGGCGACGCGGCGCCCTTGCTGAGCACCGGCCAGACGTCGAGTCCGTCGAGCGGCTTGCACTTCTCGGTGCTCGCGCCGGCCAGCGCCGCGAAGGTGGTGAACACGTCGACGGCGTGCATCAGCCCGTCGACCTGTCCCGCGGCGACGTGCCCGGGCCAGTTGGCCAGCGCGCACACGCGGGTGCCGCCTTCGAACAGCGCGCCCTTGCCGTCGCGGTACGGGCCGTTGTCGCACGGGATCTTGACCTTCGACATGTCGGCCATGACCCCGGCGAACATCGCGTTCTTGGTGCCGCCGTTGTCGCTGTGGAACAGGATCAGCGTATTGCCGCGCAGCCCCTTCTCGTCGAGCGCCGCGACGACGCGGCCGATGTTGGCGTCGAGGCAGTCGACCATCGCCGCGTAGGTGCGGCGCGTCGGTTCGGCGATGGCGGCGTACTTGGCGACGTACTCGGGCGGCGCCTGGTAGGGCGTGTGCGGCGCGTTGAACGTCAGGTAGAGGTAGAACGGCTTGCTCGCGTCCTGCGCCCGGATGAACCGGACGGCGTCGTCGCCGAGCAGGTCGGTGGTGTAGCCCTGCTCACGCACCGGCTCGTTGTCGCGGTACCAATCCAGCACGCCGTGCTCTTCGTGCGTGAAGTAGTCCAGCTCGCCGATCATCGCGCCGTACTGGTAGTCGAAGCCGCGCTGCCGCGGCCAGAACTTCTTGTCGGCGTGGCCGAGGTGCCACTTGCCGATGATCGCGGTCCGGTAGCCAGCCGCGCCCAGGCACTGCGGCATCGTGACCTCGGCCGGATCGAGCCCGTAGTCGGACACCGACGGAATCACCGCGGTCTGCAGCCCGTAGCGGAACGGGTAGCGGCCGGTCATCAGGCTGGCGCGCGTCGGCGTGCACATCGGCTGCACGTAGAACTGCGTCAGCCGCGCGCCGCCCGCGGCCAGCGCGTCGAGGTTGGGCGTGCGGATGTCCGTGCAGCCGTTGAAGCCCACGTCCTTCCAACCGAGGTCGTCGGCGACGATGTGCACGATGTTGGGTCGCGCAGGGGCCTGGGCGACGATCGCACCGGTCAACACCGCCGCGAGGAGCAGCGGCACGCATCGGGACATGATCATGGGCTTTTGCTGGAACTCCGGCGCCGGGCGAGGAGGGCACCCAAACCTAGAACGGGATGTCGCCGTAGTCGACGTCGCCGCCGCCACCGCCAGCTTCCTGCTCGCGCGGCGCCGACGAGCGACCGCCCGAACGACGCGGCCCGCCGCCGCCACCACCTTCGTCGCCGCCGCGCGCGCTGCCGACGAACTGGAAGTTCTCGACGACCACCTCGAGCTTGCTGCGCTTGCCGCCTTCCTGGCTCTCCCAGGTCGAGTACTCGAGGCGCCCCTCGACGAACAGCTGGCTGCCCTTGCGCACGTACTGGCCCAGCAGTTCGGCTTGCTTGCCCCAGGCGGTCATGTCGACGAAGCACGTCGACTCCTTCTGCTCGCCGTTCTGCGACCACTTGCGGTTGATCGCCATGCCGAACTTGGCGAGGGCCATGCCGCTCTGCGTGTGCCGCAGTTCGACGTCGCGCGTGAGGTTGCCGAGGAGGATGACTTTGTTGAAGTTCGCCACGAAGGGATGCTCGTTGTGCTGTTCGTTGTGTGTTGGGAAGGGCCCGCCGTCTGAGAAACCACGTCCGAGGAACTGGCGCGACCCGCTGGGCGGATCCTAGCGACACCCACGGCGCGTTGGTATGGTGCGGCCGTGGCTTCGCCCTCTCCCCAATCCGATCGCCGCCGCGCCGAGCGCGTGCCGGCTTCCTTTCCGGTCCGCTTCGCCAACGACGTAGCCGCCGATCCGGCGATCCTGCGCGACATCTCCGAGATCGGCCTGGCCTGTGCCGCGCCGCAGGAGATCCCGGAGATGACGCTGGTGGCGCTGGACTTCGCGCTGCCGGGCGCCACCGAGATCCACCACGTGAAGGGGGCCGTGGTGCGCTGCGAACCGCTCGACGGCGCCGACCGCGGCAAGTACGACCTCGCGGTCTACTTCACCGAGATCACCGCGGTGACCCGCGCCGCGCTGCGCAACTACGTCGGCAAGGCGCACCGGAGCCGCTAGACCGGACCACCGGCGCCGCTCAGCGCCGCCGCGCCAGCACGAAGCGGTCGTGGCCGGACAGGTCCTCGACCAGCGACACCTCCTCGAGCCACGGCTGCTGCTGCAGGCAGGCGCGCGCCGGTTCGGTCGACCCGAGCCCAGCCTCGCCCAGGAACCAGCAGCCGGCGCGCAGGTGTTGCTCGAGTCCCGCCGCGATCTCGCGGTAGCAGGACGCCGGGTCGCCCGGTGAGGTGAACAGCGCCAGCGGCGGCTCGAACGCCTTGACGTCGGCCGCGAGCCCGGTCGGCGCGTCCGGGTCGATGTAGGGCGGGTTGCTGACCACCAGATCGAACACCTCCGCCGCGGCCACGGGCTGCCACCACGAGCCGTGGCGCAGCTCGACACGCCCCTCGAGCGCGTGGCGCGCCACGTTGGCGCGCGCCAGGTCCAGCGCGTTCTTGCTGACGTCGGCAGCGACCACGCGCAGGTCGCTGCGCTCCTTGGCGATCGCGATCGCGATCGCGCCGCTGCCGGTGCCGAGGTCGAGCACGCTGCCGCCCTGCGGCGCGCGCTCGAGCGCGAGCGAAACCAGCTCCTCGGTCTCGGGGCGCGGGATCAGCACGGCCGGCGACACCGCCAGCTCGTGGCCGCGGAAGCTCTGGCTGCCGAGCAGGTAGGCGACGGGCTCACCCTCGCCGCGCCGCATCAGCAGGGCGCGCATCGCCGCGCGTTCGGACTCGTCGAGCGGCCGGTCGTGCGCGAGGTAGAGCGACAGGCGCGGCAGCGCCAGCACCTTGCCGAGCAACAGCTCGGCGGACAGCCGCGGCGCGTCGACGCCGCGCTTGGAGAGCCACTGCTCGGCGCCCTTGAGCACGCTGAGCACGGTGTGGCCGCCGTCGCTCATCGCGCTGCCTCCGGGACGCCGGACGGCAGCGCGCGGATCGGCGGCCTGGCGCTCACTTGCGCTTGCGCTCGGAAGCCGCCATCTGCTTCTGCTGCTTCATCTGCTTGTTCTGCTTGGCGCCACCGAAGATGCCGCCGATGAAGTTGAGCTCCGCGTAGACGGCGCCGAGGGTGACGAAGAACTTGCCCGGGCCGAGCAGCATCCAGAAGGTCGAGACGCGCGCCGCCGGCTCGATCGAGCCAGCGCCGGGGCGCCCCGCCGTGAACATGTCACTGAACAGCGTGCCCCAGGTCGAGGTGATCGCCGACGCGGGCAGGTGCCCCGCATCCTTGGCCGCGACCAGCGCCGCCTCGGGATCGAAGCTCGCCATGCCCATGATGCCGGCGATCAGCGGGATCGCGCAGAACAGCAGCCACTTCAGGCTCGCGTTCGTGGAGCGGTTGACGTTGATGGCGCCCCACCAGGTCCAGATCATCGCGATGCCGATGAACAGGTAGATGCCGCCGCTGATCGTCTGGTAGCCGGCGACCGCGAGGTTCGCCGAGAACGGCATCAGGCAGCCGACGACCATCAGCACGCCCGCGAACAGGAACTTGTAGAAGGTCTTGTCGCGGCAGTTCGGGTTGAAGGCGGGCGCGGGCAGGCCCGAACGCAGCATCATGAGCGTGGCCTCGTCGCTGCCCGGACCGGCCATGCCGGCGCCGGCGTCGAGGGGCTCGAGAGGGGCGAGGGGTTCGAGTTCGCCAGGGGTCGCGGTGTCGCTCATCGATCGTGCTCCGGTCGGATGGGGAGAGTGAGAGGGGTTGGCTCGAGTGGCAGGGCGAAGATCGTGACGGCTGGCCACGCGCCAGTCACGCAAGTTCCGGGACGAAGCGCTTTCACGGCGCTCGGCGGCGGCGGGTTCACGGATTACAGCTCCTCGATGCGCCGCTCGCGCAGGTCCTGCAGCAGGCCGTCGACGATCGGCTCGAGCTTGCCCTCGAGCACCTGCGACAGCGCGAAGTTGCGGTTCAGGCGATGGTCGGTCAGACGGTCCTGCGGGAAGTTGTAGGTGCGCACCCGGTCGCTGCGGTCGCCCGAGCCCACCTGCTCCTTGCGCTCGGCGGCGCGGGCCGCGTCGGCCGCGCGCTTCTGCGCCTCGTAGAGCCGGGCGCGCAGCAGGGCCATGGCGCGCTGCCGGTTCTTGAGCTGGCTGCGCTCCTCCTGGCAGGTGACCACCAGACCGCTGGGCAGGTGCGTGATGCGCACCGCGGACTCGGTCTTGTTGACGTGCTGGCCGCCGGCGCCGCTGGCGCGGTAGGTGTCCATCTTGAGGTCGCGCGACTCGTCGATGTGCACCTCGACCTCCTCGGCCTCGGGCAGCACGGCGACCGTCGCCGCCGAGGTGTGCACGCGGCCCTTGGCCTCGGTCTCGGGCACGCGCTGCACGCGGTGCCCGCCGGACTCGAACTGCATGTAGTGGAAGACGCTCTGGCCGCGCAGCGTGAACAGGATCTCCTTGAAGCCGCCCTGCTCGGTCGGCGTCGCGTGCATCGGCTCGAAGGTCCAGCCGCGCCGCGCCGCGAAGCGCTGGTAGATCGTGCACAGGTCCTTGGCGAACAGCGCCGCCTCCTCGCCGCCGGTGCCGGCGCGGATCTCGACGATGCAGTCGCGGCGGTCGTCACCCTGTTCGGCGAGCAGCAGATCGATCAGCGCGTCGGCTTCGCTGCGCGCGCGCTCCTCGAGCCCCGGCAACTCGGCGCGCGCGAGCTCCGCGAGTTCGTCGCCGCCGTCCGCGAGCGCGCGGTGCTCTTCGATGTCGGCGAGCAGCTTGGTGAACGCGCGGTAGCGCCCCACCACTTCGGTGGCGCTGCCGAGTTCACGCTGCAGCGCGGCCAGCCGCTCGGGGCGCGCGAGCACCTCGGGGTCGGCAGACTGCACCATCAGCTGCTCGTGGCGCGCCACGAGGCTGTCCAGCCGCTGCTGGATGCGGGGCCGCAGGAAGCTCATGCGCGGAGGACCACGGCGACCGAGGGCCGTCGCGGCGACGCTCCCTCCGACACTGGAAGGCGACGGCTACGACGCGGGGCCGCCTCGCGCAGCTAGGCCTTGCTGGCGTCCTTCGTCTTGCCGTAGCGCTTCATGAACTTGTCGACGCGGCCGGCCGAGTCGACGAACTTGGTCGCACCCGTGAAGAACGGGTGGCAGGCCGAGCAGATGTCCGTGCGGATCTCCGACTTGACGGAGTGGGTCACGAACTTGTTGCCGCAGGCGCAGGAGACCTGGCAGGCGACGTACTTCGGATGGATGTCGGCTTTCATGGGCGCTGTTCCGCGCGCGGGCTTGGTCGCGAAGCGGGCCGAAGAGTGTAGGGCCGGCCCGCGAAACGTCAACAGGTGGTCAGTACACCCAGGCGAGCAGGCGCTCGAGGTCGGCCACGGGCATGCGGAAGTCCAGCGTGGCAAAGCGCGTCGCCGGCACCGGCCGCTCCCGCACCAGACGGCCGATCAGCTCGACGAGGGCGCCGCGGGCATCAGGGGTCAGCTGCCCCAGCGTCGCCGCGGGCAGCACGATCACGGCTTCGCCGGGCAGCAGCGCCGCGGCCTGGGGGCCCTCGGGAAGCGGCGGCGCGCGGCGCAGCACCTCGGTGCCATCGGCCAACAGCTGCACCACCGGCGCGGGCTCCGCCGGCACGATCTGCGGCGAACTGCTGAGCAGGATGCGCCCGGCGACCGCGGGCACCGGGACGATCTGTCGCACCGGCCGCGGCTGTGGGGCCGCCTTCGGCCGCGCGACCGCGGCAGCCACGGCGTCGCGCTCGGAGACCAGCTGCGCCAGCGCGGCGATGGCACAGGCCGCCAGCGCCAGCGCCAGGAACAGCCGGCCGGCCAGCGCCTCGGGCCACAGCTTCACGAGGACTCCCGCGACGACCAGTTCGCGAGCAGCGCCCGCACCGCGTCGACGTGCAGCCCCACCACCGTGTCGAAGGCCCCGTCGACCAGCGTCAGGAACGCTTGTGCATCGTCCTGGATGCCGTAGCCGCCGGCCTTGCCGCGCCACTGTCCGCTGTCCAGGTATCGCTCCAATTCGGCCTGAGTCGGCGCGCGGCAGGACACGGTCGACGTCGCCAGCTGCTCGCCGACGAGGTCTCCGTCGGGAGCCCGCAGGCAGTGCGCGGTGTGCACCAGGTGCCGCCGCCCGGCCAGCGCCCGCAGCATCTCCTCGGCCTGCTCACGGTCCCGCGGCTTGCCCAGTTCGATGCCGTCCAGATCGACCACGGTGTCGACGCCCAGCACGGGCGCGCGGTGGCTGCCCGGCGCGCCGAGCGCCTTGCGGCGCGCGCGCTGCCGCGCCAGCTCGCGGGGCTCGCCGCGCTCGCCGTGATCGTGGTCACCGCCCTGGACATACTCGGGGCCGGGCTCGCACAGCTCGAACCGCAGCCCTGCGGCGGCCAACAGGTCGCGACGCCGGGGCGAGGTCGAGGCGAGCAGCAGATCGATCACGGCCGCATGCTACCGGTTGCCCCGCCGCCTGCGAGCGCGAGGCGCGCAGCAATCAGCAGGCACGCGGCGACCGCGCGATCAGCGCTTCTTGCCGCCCTTGGCCGGCGGCCCGAGCCGCAGCAACAGGCAGGTCGGCGACAGCGGGTGCGTCAGGTTGACCTTGCCGCGCGCCTGGTCCTTGCCGACGTCGAGCGGCATGCCGCGATACGGAGCCAGCAGCACGCGCACGCTGTTGAGGAAGTCCGCGGTGGCCTTGTCCTTGGGGTCCAGGCCGAAGCGCTGCTGCGCGCGCAGGGTCGACTTGTCCGAGAAGCAGATCTCCTCGAGCGTCAGCAGGTTGCCGAGGAAGTGCACCACGTGCGGCTGCAGCGCCGGGGCGCGCTGGAAGAACGTGTTGCGGTCGCTGATGCCGGCGCTGCGCAGGAAACCCAGCTGCACGCCGTTCTGGTCGTTGTAGATCTGCGCGATCGAGTCGCGCACCCACATGCAGCGCTCGAACAGGTCGGGGATCTCGAGGTCGCGCAGCAGGTCCTCGACCTCGTACGCCTCGGTGACCCGGAACTCGTTGCGGTCGACGAAGCTCTCGCGGATGCGGCGGCGAGCCTCCTGGCCGTAGCCGCAGGCCAGCCCGTCGGCGAAGTAGATGTGCAGCATCGCCTCGACGAGGTCGGTCTCGGGACCGGGCTCCTCGACGGGGACGGGCTCGGGCGCGGCCACCGGGGCCGGGGCCGGCGCGGCCTCGTCGTCGTCGTCCCCGCGGGCCGCGGGCGCGGCCGGAGCGGGCGCAGCCCTCGGCGCCGGGGGCTTCTTGAGAACAAAAGGCGGCGGCACCGGCACGTCGGCGAGGACCTTCTCGAGCTCCGCGAGCACCAACTTGAAGTTGGCGGGCGTCGGATCGAGCGGCTCACGCGGATCCGGCGTCGCGGCGACCTCGGGCTCAGGAGCAGTCTTCTTCTTCGACGGCACGGATGGGTTTGGCGAATGCCCGGCAGGGTCCGGGCGACAGCAGAGCTAGCAGAGGGTCACGATGCCGGTTGCCACAGCGCAGGCGCGGGCGCACGCCGGGCGGCGCCGCCTCGTCCCGCGCACAGGCCGGCTACTTCTTGCCGGCGGCGGCGCGCTCCGCCTTCTCGGCGCGCTTCTGCGCCTTGGGCTTGCGCACCTTCTTCTTCGGCGGCACGAACGGCTTGGCCTTGGCCTTGCTCTTGTTGCGCTCGCGCTTCTTCGGCTGCGGGATCGCGACCCCGGCCTTCTCGATCATCTCGGCGACCGTCTCCGACGCCTTGGCGCCGACGGACAGCCAGTACTGGACGCGCTCGGTGTTGAGCTTGACCTGTTCCTGGGCGCGGGGCATCAACGGCAGGTAGTAGCCGAGGGCCTCGATGATGCGGCCGTCGCGCGGGAAGCGCGGATCGGTGGCAACCACGCGGTAGGTCGGGTGGTTGAGTCGGCCAAAGCGTTTCAGACGAAGCGTGACTGCCAAAGCTGTCTCCGTGCGATCGGGGATCCGGCGGAAATGGGGCGAGAAGCAAAGCAAATCGGATGCGTCAGCGCCAGCCCTTTTTCGCGCCCCGCGGCCAATCCGTGACCGATCGCCGCGCTCAGCGCCGGCGGCCGCCCGGGAATCCGCCGGGGAAGCCCCCCGGGAAGCCGCGGCCGCCGCCGCGCCCGCCGCCGCCGAACCCCTTGGGCAGCCCCCCCATGCCACCGAGGCCGCCGCCCCCCATGCCGCCGCCGCCCAGCAGGTCGCCGAGGCCCGGCGGCATGCCGCCGCCCCGCCCCATCTTCTTCATCATGTCCTGCATCGTCTTGAACTGCTTGATCAGGCCGTTCACCGCGTCGAGCGGATTGCCCGAGCCCGCGGCGATGCGACGGCGCCGCGGCAGGTCGATCACGTCGGGACGCTGGCGCTCGCGCGGCGTCATCGACTGGATCATCGCCTCGAGCCGCTTGAAGTGTCTGTCGTCGAGGTCGACGTCCTTGAGCATCGAGCCGACGCCCGGGAGCATGCCGAGCACCTTCTTGAGCGGGCCCAGCTTGCGGATCATGTTCAGCTGCGAGAGGAAGTCCTCGAAGTTGAACTGACCCTTCTGCAGCTTCTTCGCCGCCGCCTCGGCCTCCTTCTCGTCGATCACCGACTGCGCCTTCTCGACCAGGCCGACGACGTCGCCCATGCCGAGGATGCGGCCGGCCATGCGCGACGGATCGAACTCCTCGAGGTCGTCGACCTTCTCGCCGACGCCCGCGAACAGGATCGGCCGGCCGGTCACCTTGACGATCGACAGCGCCGCGCCGCCGCGCGCGTCGCCGTCGACCTTGGTCAGGATCAGGCCGTGCAGCGGCAGGCGCGCGTGGAACTCCTTGCTCGAGTTGACCGCGTCCTGACCGAGCATCGCGTCGGCGACCAGCAGCACGCCGTGCGGCTTGCACTTGGCGTGGATCTCCTGCAGCTCGACCATCAGCGGCTCGTCGATGTGCAGGCGACCCGCGGTGTCGAGGATGATCACGTCGTGGCCGTGGGCGACGCCGTATTCGACGCCGCGCCGGCAGACTTCGGGCGGGCGCGCCGTGGTCGGTTCGGCGTGCACGGCGATGCCGAGCTGCTTGCCCAGGCTCTGCAGCTGCTCGACCGCGGCGGGGCGCTGCAGGTCGGCCGCGACCAGCAGCGGCTTCTTCTTCTTGTTCTTGCGCAGCCACAGGGCGAGCTTGGCGCAGGTGGTCGTCTTGCCGCTGCCCTGCAGGCCGCACATCATCAGCACCAGCGGCCCCTTGTCGGCGACCGGCAACCCCACCGCCTGGCCGCCCAGGAGCTCGGTCAGCGCGTCGTGGAAGCACTTGACGAACTGCTGCCCGGGCTCGACCGACTCGATCACCTTCTGGCCGACCACCCGCTGCCGCACGTCGGCGACGAACTCCTTGGCGACCTGGAAGTTGACGTCGGCCTCGAGCAGGGCCTGGCGCACGGCCCGGATGCCCTCGTCGACGTTCGCCTCGGTGAGGACCTTCTGGCCGACGAGGGAGCGGTAGGCCTTGCCGAGCGCATTCGCGAGGGAGTCGAACATCGAGCGCAGGATGTTGGTGCGGCGCCCGCGGGTCAAGTCATCGTCGATTCCCGCGCCGCAGGACTGCCGGGAAGGAAACCGATGGGCTATCGTCCCACGCGCGGAACGATCCTTGCCTACGGGGCCAACCCATGAAGCTACGCCGCCTCTGCGCCGCCATCCCCCTCCTCCTGCCGATCGCGTGCGCAACTCCCGTCGCGATCGAGCGTCCCGAGCACGTGCTGCAGGCCGAACTGCGCGACTTCCAGACCCAGCAGTGGGTGTTTCGCGAACAGAACACCACCCCGCAGGTGTTCGACTTCCCGGGACAGGGACGCGTGACCGTCCGCGAGATCAGCCTCGACGGCTTCCCCGGCAACGCCTACGTGCGCTGCCGCTTCCACTACCAGAACCGCACCGACAAGCCCGTGGTGCAGTCCTGGGTCTCGCTCGACGTGCTCGACCCCGAAGGTCACCTCGTCGCCAGCCAGGCCAGCGTCTGCATCGTGCCGCACCCGATCCCGATCGCCCGCGGCGCCTACTTCGCCGACGAGCTGCGCACCCAGACCTTCGGCGTGCACCTGCAGCCGGGCTGGAGCTGGCGCATCCGCTGCACCTCGCAGCTCGAGGAAGAGGAAGAACCGCTCGACCCGCCGGTCGAGCAGCCCGGTGACCCGCGGGTGTCGGCGCCGCTCGAGATCAAGGACCGCTCGGGGCGCTACCGCCGCAACTGAGCCGCCGCTACCGCCGGCGGCGCTCCATCACCTTCTTGCCGGCCTCGGTCCACTGCGGCGCGGCGTCGCGGTTGGCGAGCTCGAGCAGCGCTTCGCGCAGGCCGGTGATGATCTTGGCCATGTGCGGGATGTCGAGCTTGCCGACCTCGTCGGACGGCCGGTGGTAGTCCTTGTGCAGTGAGCCGGCGCTGATCGAGTGCGCGACGATGCCGTGCCGCGCCAGCGAGTAGTTGTCGCTCTGGGCGAACAGCTGGTTGGCCATCTCGAAGTCGACCAGCTCGACTCCGGCGCGCCCGAGTCCGGCGCCGACGATCGCGGCGAAGTCGCTGTAGCCGCTGCCCGTGATCCAGGCCTTGCCCTCGTTGCCTTCGAGCGGGCGGCCGATCATCTCGATGTTGAGGTTGGCGACGATCTGCTCGCGCGGCACCGGCGGCCGCTCGCCGAACGCCTTGCTGCCGAGCAGCCCCTTCTCCTCGCCCGAGAAGCACACGAACAGGATGCTGCGGCGCGGGGCCGGCAGCTTCGCCAGTTCCTCGGCGAGCAGCACCACCGCGGTCGTGCCCGTGGCGTCGTCGTCGGCGCCGTTGTAGATGCCGTCGCCGTTCACGGGGTTGCCGGTCCCGATGTGGTCGTAGTGGGCACTGACGACCACGTACTCGTCCTTCTTGTCGGTGCCGGGCAGCAACCCGACGACGTTGTGCAGGGTCAGGTCGATCTTCTCGGCGGCGGCCGTCGACCAGGTTGCGGCCCAGGCGACGTCGCGCTCGTCGCCCGGCGGCGGCGGCAACAGCCCCTTGCGCACCAGGAACACCGGACGCGACGCCGCGCGGCGCCCGGCCAGCGCCCGCCGCACGCCCTTGCTGGCGATCCAGAAGGGATGGTCCTCGGGCACCTCGACCACGATCGGCTGGCGCCCGGACTGCGCGAACAGCAGGCGCTGCAGCACCGGATCGGCCGCGTCGGCGACGGTGCAGCCCTCGTCCTCGCCGGTCACCGCCTCACCCTGGCGCCACAGGCGCACGTCGGTGTCGGCGACCAGCGCGACGTCGACCTTGTCGTCGCCGTGCTTGCGCACCAGCTGCAGCGACACCGCGGTCGAATCGATCTGCAGGCCCGGCAGCGTGTAGTCGTGGAACCAGCTGCCGCCGACGGCCTGTTGCAGATGCGCGGCCTTGAAGCGCGCGGCGAGCCACTCGGCGGCCTCCTCGAGCCCGGCGCTCGGGGTGTCGCGCCCGGCGCGGGCGTCGTCGGCGAGCCAGCTCACGACCTCGAGCACGCGCGCCTCGGCAACGGCGGCGACCGACGATGCCGGAGCTGGCGCCGAAGAAGGTGCGGGCGCGGAGCCGGTCTCCTGGGCGACGACGGCGAAGATCGGCAGCAGCGCCGCGAGCGCGCCGCGACGCCACGACAGCGACGAGTGCATGTTCATGAGGTTCTTGTGGTGACCATGGCGTTGAAGCCGCCGGAGCGATACCCGAAGACATCGAGGGAGACGAAGCGGTAGCCCGCGGCGACCACGCCGCGGCCGAGCTCCTCGCGCAGCGCGAAGGCGCGCGGCAGCTCGTCCTCGCCGACCTCGAGCCGGGCGACGTCGCCGTGGTGCCGCACGCGGAACTGGCGAAAGCCGTGGTGGCGCAGCACGCCCTCGGCCCGCTCGATGCGCTGCAGCACCTCGCGGTCGATCGCGGTGCCGAACGGCACGCGCGACGACAGGCAGGCGAAGCTCGGCTTGTCGGCGGTCGGCAGATCCGCGGCGCGGCTGTAGCGACGCACGTCGTCCTTGGTCATGCCGGCGTCGACGAGCGGCCCGACGACGCCGTGTTCGGCCGCGGCCTTCTGGCCCGGACGATGGTCGCCGAGGTCGTCGACGATCACGCCGTAGACCACGGGCCAGTCGGCCGGCGCGATCTCGGCGCGGCGCTGCGCGACGGTGACGAACAGCTCCTTCTTGCAGTGGTAGCAGCGGTCGCCGGCGTTGGCGCGGTATGCGGGCTGCTCGAGTTCGTGCGTCGTCAACACGACGTGACGCACCGCGAGGCGTTCGGCCAGCGCCGCGGCCTCGGCGAGCTCGGCGCGCGGCAGCGACGGCGAGTCGGCGGTCACGGCGACGACGCGCTCGCCGAGTGCGTGGCGGCAGGCATGCAGCAGCGCGGTCGAGTCGACGCCGCCCGAGAACGCCACCACGGCGCCCGGCAGCGCGGCCAGCTGCGCGTGCAGGGCCGCGACCTTGTGCTCGTAGGAGACGCTGGCGACGGTCGACATCGGTGGTGCTGGTTCTACTTCGGGCGGCCGTCGTAGACCACCCGGCCGCCGACGATGGTCAGGAGCACCTTGGCGGTCAGCAGCTGCGCGTCGGGGCAGGTCAGGAGGTTCGTATCCCAGACGGTCAGGTCGGCGATCTTGCCGGCCTCGACGGTGCCGAGCACCTTCTCGGCGAACATGCCGTAGGCGGCGTGCGCCGTGAAGCCGCGGATCACCTCGGCGCGCGACAGCTTCTGGTCGGGCCGCAGCTCGACGTCGCCGCCCTCGGCCCTGGTCGTCGCCGCGGCGTAGAAGCCCTTGCGCGGATCGACCGACTCGACCGGAAAGTCACTGCCGAACGGCACCGGCAGGCCCAGCGCGTGGAAGCGCCTGTAGGCGTAGGCGCGCAGCGTGCGCGCGGGGCCGAGCCGCTGCGGCGCCCACGGCATGTCCGAGGTGAGGTGCGTCGGCTGCATCGACGGCAGCACGCCCAGCGACCGGAAACGCGCGAAGTCGTCCTCGGCGATCACCTGCGCGTGCTCGACGCGGAAGCGGCGCGAGGCGAGCCCGCCGTCGCACTGCACCGCGGCGTAGGCGTCGAGCACGGCGCGGTTGGCGGCGTCGCCGATCGCGTGCGTGCACAGCTGCATGCCGTGCTCGGCGCAGCGCTGCGCCAGCTCGGCGATGCCCTTCTCGGGGGTCAGGAACAGCCCCTTCCATGCCGGCCGGTCGGCGTAGGGTTCGAGCAGCACGGCGCCGCGCGAGCCGAGCGCGCCGTCGGCGTAGCCCTTGACCGCGCGCACCGTGATCAGCCCGTCGGGCGTCTGCCAGGGTCCGCGCGCGATCAGTTCGCGCTCGCCGGCGGCGAGCATCACGTAGGTGCGCAGGCCCCAGCGCCCCTCGCCGTGCAGCGCCACCATCGCGTCGAGCACCGCGCGCGACACACCGGCGTCGTGCACACACGTCAGCCCGGCCGCGAAGCAGGCCTGCTGCGCCGCCAGCAGGCGCGCGCGCAGCTCCTCGGCGGACAGCGCCGGCTCGGGCACCTTGGCCATCGCGTTGTCGATCAACACACCCGTCGGCTGGCCGTCGTCGTCGAACAGGATCTCGCCGCCGCTCGGCGCGACACTGCCCTTGCCGATCTTCGCCGCAGCGAGCGCCAGCTGGTTGGCGAGGCCCGCGTGACCGTCGACGCGCGTGAGCCAGACGGGGTGGTCGGGCACCGCCGCGCTCAGCGCGCGGTGGTGCGGCATGGCCTTGTCGGCCCAGTCGTTCTGGTCCCAGCCGCGGCCCAGCACCCACGCGCCCTTCGGCAGCTTCTCGGCCGCGGCCGCCGCCTTGCGCACGACCTCCTCGAAGCTCGTCGTGCCGACCAGGTCGACCTCGACGAGCGCGCTGCCCAGACCGAGCAGGTGGCCGTGCGCGTCCTGGATGCCGGCGGTCACGAACGCGCCCGGCAACTCGAACTGCACGCCGCCGTGGTGTTCGACGGGCACGTCGTCGGGGCGGGCGAGGCGGCCGTGACGCGCGCCGAGCACGCCGGTCCACGGCGTGTCGGTGCCGGTGTGCACGGTCACGCCCAGCAACCGCAGCGTGCCGGTGCTGGCCGGTTGCGGTGGATCCTGCGGGCCGAGCAGGGCGGCGCACGAGGCGGCGAACGAGACGACTGCGGCGACGAACATCGCCGCGGATCCTATGTCAGCGCGCGCCGGGCTCGCAGCGGATCTCGCCGTCGGGCGTGAAGATGGTGCGGCGGAACGCCTGACCCGCGGGCACCGCGGCGCCGGGGAACAGCATGCACTCGGTCAGCGCGGCGTCCGCGCCGACGGTCGCGCCCCCCATCACCACACAGCGGTCGAGGGTCGCGCCGGCCTGGACCCGCGCGCCGGCGTCGACGAAGTTGACCTCCCCGCGCTCGGCCAGCAGCAGCAGGTTGAGCTGCAACAGGTCCGCCGGGTAGCTGACGTTCATGTCGGCCTTGACCACCTCGGCCGCTTCGACGCGGTAGCCGTCGTCGAGGAAGATCTGGATCGAGTCGGTGATCTCGTACTCGTTGCGCAACGCGGTGCGCGGCGTGCGCCGCACGGCGTCGAAGAACGCCTGATCGAACAGGTAGATGCCGCAACCCTTGAGATCGGTGCGCGGGTGCCGCGGCTTCTCGATGACGCGGTGCACGACGTGATCGGCGTCGGCGAGCACCACGAAGTTGCGTTTGATCGCCTCGAGGTCCGGTTCGCGGCGGCACGCCAGCACGCCGCCGAGCTTGCCGGCGCGGAAGCGCTCAAGCATCGAGCCGAGGTTCTCGGTGTCGAAGTAGATGTCGCCGAGGAACAGGAAGAACGAACGGTCGACGTGCGGCTCGAGGCGCGACACCGCGTGGGCGATGCCGAGGGTCTCCTCCTGTTCGACGTAGCGGATCTCGACGCCGTATTCGGCGCCGTCACCGAGCGCGCGCACCACCTCGTGCCCCAGGTGACCGATCACGACCACGACCCGGCGCACGCCGAGGCCCGCCATCATGCGCAGCTGATAGGCCATCAGCGGCACGCCGAGCACGGGCAGGATCGGCTTGGGCCAGCGTTCGCTGAACGGCCGCATGCGGGTGCCCTTGCCGGCGGCGAGGATCACCCCCATCAAGTCATCGGACACTGGCTGGGCTCCGGTTGGGGGTCGCGACAGCGGAAGGACAGGGGCGGACCAGACAGAGGCGGATCAGTTGCCGAGGTTGCGCACGTTGCGCACCAGCGACAGACGGTTCGTCACCAGGCTCGCGATCAGCAGGTCGCCCAGCCCGTCGCCATCCATGTCCTGCAGCACGGCGTCGGACGCGCCGAAGGTGCCGGGGAACCCGGTCAGCCCCGGGAAGCTGCCCTTGCCGTCGCCGGAGAGCACGCGGAAGTCGCCGCTGCCGAGCGAGGCGACCAGGATGTCGACCAGCCCGTCACCGGTCAGGTCGTCGGCCATGAGCGCCGTCGGCGAAGCGCCCGCGGGATAGCTGGCGCCGACGAAGCCGTTCTCGCCGCCGAACAGCACCGAGATCGTGCCCGAAGCGGCGTTGCTGACCACCAGGTCGGCGCGCTGATCGGCGTTGAAGTCGGCGGTGATCAGGTAGTTCGGGGCCGCCCCGACCGGGACCGTCAGGTAGTTCGAGAACGCCAGGCCGCCGTCGTTGCGCAGCACCACCACGTCGCTGAGCGACGAGCGCGACACCGCGAGGTCCAGGCGGCCGTCGCCGGTGAAGTCCGCCGCGACCACGTCGATCGGGTTGCCGCCGACCGGGATCACCTGCTCGCTGCCGAACGCGAACGGCATCGCCGTGCCCGCGACCACGTGCAGCGTGCTCGTGGCGAAGTCGACGACGGCGATGTCGAGGTCGCCGTCGACGTCGAGATCGGCGATCGCGACGCCGAACGGGCCGGTGGCCGTCGACAGAGTCAGCGCCGGGTTGCTCGGCAGCATCGTGAACGAATAGGTGCCCGCGCTCGACTGGTTCTGCAGCAGCTTGAGCCCGCCGTTGACCGAGACCACCAGGTCGGGGCGGCCGTTGCCATCGAGGTCCGCGGCGTGCACCTGGAACACGATCTGGCCGAGGTCGATGTCGTATTCGGGCACGAGCACGCCGTCGGCGCGGCGGCTCATCACCACGAGCCGCGTGCTGTCCTGCGAACCGACGACGACCTCGCGGTCCCCGTCGCCATCGAAGTCGCCACCGGCGATCCACGAGGCCGTCGGCAGGGTGACGTCGTAGTTGCGCGCACCGACCAGTTCGCCGTTGGCGCGGGCCGGCCACAGGTTGACGCGATAGCCGAGGCCCGACAGGGCGAAGACGTCGTTGGCGCCGTTGCCGTCGTAGTCCCCCACGATCGGCCGAAGCGGCACGCCCGTGGCGTCGTACTGGGTCAGTTCACCGAGTCCGCCGCCCGACAGCTGCGGCGCGACCATGAGGCTGGCGTTGCCGCCCAGGCACGCGACCAGGTCCGGCAGGCCGTCGCCGGTGACGTCGGCGATGGTGCTGAGGCCAGGGGCGCTGCCGACGTCGAGCGAGAACGACTGGAACGGGGTGCCGCCGACGCCGAGAGTGGGCGTGCCGATCTGCATGACGACGACGAAGCGGGCCTCGTCGAAGACCGAGACCGCGATGTCCGCGAGGCCGTCGCCGCTGAGGTCGCCGATCGACGTCGCCCGCGGGCCACCGGGGATCTCGAGCACGGCCACCGAGGAGCCGAAGTCCTTGGGCGAGCCGGCGTCACCGGCGAACACCACCACGCGGGAGAGGTCGGGATCGCTGACGACGATGTCGTTGATGCCGTCGCGCGTCACGTCCGCCACCGAGGCGTGGAACGCCGAGCCGCCGCCCGGCAACGCGATCGGGGTCTGCGCCGCGAAACCGCCGGCGCCGTCGCCCTTGAACCACAAGATCTCGGGCGAGAACGGCCGCGTGACGAGCACGTCGGCGTGGCCATCGTCGTCGAGGTCGGCCGCCACCGCGGTCAGCGCATCGGCGCCCACGGACAGCTGCTGCCACACCGAGAAGTTGCCGTTGCCGTCGTTGCGCAGGATGTCGGTCGAGTTGGCCGCCGAGCGCACCACCGCGAGGTCGCGGTCGCCGTCCCCGTCGAAGTCGGCGCCCGTGATCCACAGCGGCAGGCCGCCGAGCTGCAGCGTCTGCACCGGCACGAAGTCGGTGCCGTTGCCGAACAAGACGCGCATGTCGCCGTCGGTCGACAGCACGGCCATGTCGAGCTTGCCGTCGCCGTCGTAGTCGGCGACGTCGAAGTCGGCGTGATGGACGCTGCCGGTGTCGATCTCGACCCGGGTCTCGAACTTGGGCGGGTTGCCGAAGGCGACGCTCGCCGTGCCACCGTGATGGCGCGCACAGGCCGACAGGGCCGCGAGGGAGAGCAGGGCGAGGGAGCAGGAACTGAGGGTCTTCATCGGCGCGCGGGAGACAATTGACTGCGATCGGTGCGAGAGGCGCAGAAGTCTAGCACAACGACCCGCGCGCAGCGCCCCGCCGAAAACCCGCTGCGCGCGACGCGACGCCGCGCCGCCGCAAGCGACCATGGCATGGCCGGGTCTGCACGCGGCCGACGCTCAGCGCGCCGGACGTTCGGACTCGGGCAGGTAGGTCTCGGCCCGCTGCACGTAGTGGCGGGCGCGCCAGCGCATGTTCTCCATCTCTTCGTCGGTGACCTGGCGCACCACCTTGCCGGGCATGCCGAGCACGACGCTGCGCGGCGGGATCACCGCGTTCTCCTTGATCAGCGCGCCGGCGCCGATCAGCGAGTACTCGCCGATCTTCGCGCCGCCGAGCACGATGCAACCCATGCCGAGCAGCGCGTAGTCGCCGACCTCGACGCCGTGCAGGATCACGCCGTGACCGACGGTCACGCCGCGTCCCATGCGCAGCGGACAGCCGATGTCGA
This sequence comes from Planctomycetota bacterium, assembly GCA_020638655.1. Taxonomy (GTDB): domain Bacteria; phylum Planctomycetota; class UBA1135; order UBA1135; family UBA2386; genus JACKIC01. The sequence goes on along the minus strand of JACKIC010000007.1, from coordinate 195,247 downwards.
CGTGGATGCAGCTGTTGTCCTGCACGTTGCTGCCTTCGCCGATCTCGATCCAGCTGTCGTCGCCGCGGATCGTCACGCCGAACCAGATGCCGACGTCCTGGCCCAGGCGCACGTCACCGACCACGGTGGCGTTGTCGGCGACCATCGCGCCGCCGCGGCGCCGCATGCGTCCGACCATGTCGGGGTGGATCAGGAACTCGCGCATCTCGGGGTTCATTTCGGGTAGAGCAGGTCGAGGGACGTGGGCCAGGCGATCGTCACCACTACCGTGACGAGGTTGTGGGTCGCGTGCGCGATCACGCTAGGCCACAGGCTGCCGCAGCGCGAGAACAGCCAGCCGAAGAAGGCGCCCAGCAAGCCCACGGGCAGCGCGTAGGGCAGCGTGTGGCACAGGCCGAACACCGCCGCGGTCAGCGCGATGGCGAGCCAGCGCGGCAGCAGGTGCTGCAGCGCGCCCTGCAGGAAGCCGCGGAACACGATCTCCTCGGCGAGCGGCGCGCCGACCACGATGCCCAGCACCACGAGCCAGCAGCCCGGCCGCGTCAGCGGCGTCGTCGCCAGATAGTCGAGCGCGCCCTGCGGCGGCACCGGCACGTCGAGACGGTGCGCGAGCCACAGATAGCCCACCAACAGCGGCACCCAGAGCAGCAGGAACGGCAGGTAGCGCGACCACACCCACAGCGCGCGCCCGGGCCGCCACGGCGTCGCCGGCCGCTGCCAGGCCGCGAAGCCGACCACCGCGGCGCAGCCGACGACGAAGCCGGCCATGCTCCACTCGAGCCGTTCGGCGTCGCTGGCGGCGAGCAGGTCGACGCCGACGCTGCGCAACGCGTCCCAGACCACGCTCGGCACCACGGCCAGCAGCGCGAAGCCGAACACGAAGCGCACCCCGAGCAGGGGCGCCGTCGGCGGAATCGTCGGCTCGTTCATTCGCCGGCGATGATGCCGCTCGTCGGCGACGACGCGCTGGCGTAGAGCTTCTTGCCGATGCGGCCGGCGAGGAACGCGTCGCGCCCCGCTTCGGCCGCGGCCTTCATCGCGCGCGCCATGCGCACCGGGTCCCTGGCCAGCGCCACGCCGGTGTTGAGAAGCACGCCCTCGGCGCCGAGTTCGAACGCGACAGTCACGTCGCTGGCCGTGCCGACGCCCGCGTCGACGATCACCGGCACCTTGGCGCGCTCGAGGATGATGCGGATGTTGTTGGGGTTCAGGATGCCCTGCCCGCTGCCGATCGGCGCGCCCGCGGGCATCACCGCGGTCACGCCCGCGTCTTCGAGGCGCTTCGCCAGCACCGGATCGTCACTCGTGTAACACAGCACCGTGAAGCCCTCGCCGACGAGCGTCTTCGCCGCGTCGAGGGTGCCGATCGGGTCGGGCAGCAGCGTGTCGGGATCACCGAGCACCTCGAGCTTGACCAGGTCCCCCATGCCGAGCTCGCGCCCCAGCCGCGCCGTGCGCACCGCGAGGTCGGCGTCGAAGCAGCCGGCCGTGTTGGGCAGCAGCACGTACTTGTCGCGCGGCAGGTAGTCGAGCAGCGACTTGCCCTCGGGCACGCCGAGCTGCAGCCGGCGCACCGCGACGGTCACGCACTGCGTGCCCGACACCTCGAGCGCCGCCACCATCGAGTCCATCGAGGGGTACTTGCCGGTGCCGAGGAACAGGCGCGACGAGAACGTATGGGCGCCGAGGACGAGCGGACGGTCTGCGGTGGTCACGCGCCGATCGTGCGCCCGCGACGGGCGCGGCACAAGAGCGCGTCAGCCTCCACCGAAGAACGTCACGATCTCGAGCTGGTCCCCCGGCTCCAACACCGTCGCGGCGTGGTCGGCGCGCCGCACGATCAGTTTGTTGCGTTCGACCGCGACCTGCTGCGGCTGCAACTGCAGGGATGCGACGAGGTCCGCGACCGTGCTGCCGCGCGGCGCCGTGCGCGGCTCGCCGTTCACGGTGAGGTCGATAAGGTCCGGTGCGTCGGTCATCGCGGGGAGTTTGCGCCGGGCGGCGATGAGTTGCGAGGGGTGGTCAGCGCACGGGCAAGGTGAAGGTCGCAACGAGGCGGCCGCCGCCCGACACGACGACGGTCTCGGCCGATACCGAAGGGGCGATGATCGAGTAACTGCCCGGACGGCAATTCCAGGTGAAGCGGCCGTCGGCGTCGGTCTTGACCATCAGCTGGGTCTCCCAGCCCATGGCGGAACCGCGCGCCCTGAGCGTCACCCTCGAGTTGCGCAGCGGTTCCCGCCCGCGCAGGACCGTCGCATCGAGAGTGGTCGGCAGGAGGCCGGAGAGGTCGAAGTTCTGTTCGTCGACCTGTCCTTCGCGAATCCGAACGACCCCGACCTCCTCAACCTGTTGTTGGTAGGTGTTGTGCCCGTACGCGAGTATGAAGGAGATCGCCGCGTGCCACGTGCCCGGCGGCACGCCATCGAAAGTCGCAGTGCCCTCTGGGCTGATGGTCGCGATGCAGTTGGGTCGAGCGGGCTCTTTCCAGCCGCCGGGTGTCGCGCGCAGCCAGAGCTGGGGCAGACCGGCCCCTACTGAGCTGCCGCCATCGCCGGACGACGCGTAGCCGATCAGGGTATCGCGGATCCCCCTCGGTCCGAGTTTCACTCGCAACGAACCACCGCGCGACACCTCGAGCACCAGCGGTTCGACGACGTCGAGCCGCACATCCTGGACGACGAGCGGCAAGCAGCGAGGACCAGGGACCTGCACCACGAACCGATGTCCGCCGGGACCGACGAGGCGCGCCTCGCCGCCGTCGTCCGTCGTGACGGCACGGCGCACGAGCCGCATGCCTTCGAACGAACGGTCTGGGGAGAAGTACTTCTCGGGCGACATGCTCTTCGCGTTGGGCACGGCACCTTCGACCTGTTCTTCGAGCTGCACGCAGACGCCGGCAACCGGAGCTCCGGCTGCATCGACGACCCGGACGAGCCTCTCCACTGGCGACGGCAACTGCACCCTGATGTGAGCTGGTGCCGGATCCGCGACCTCGACGAGGGTCAAGCGCGAGAGGGTCATCCGTTCGCGGTCCCGGGGCTCGACGAGAAGCAGCTTGCGACCGCGACTCACCCCCACGAAGAGCGAACGGCCTTGCCGTTGGTGGCCAAAGCAGAACGCGTCGCGGACACCCGTATCTCTCGCCACGATCCACGCAGCATATTCCTCGACCGGCCTGCCGTCGGGATCCACCACCTCGAGCGCGACATCCACTCCGCGACGCATCTCGATGCGTACGCCGCGAGCCCCCCAGTCGAAGACGGCCGACGTCGCGACCTCGAAGCCGGCGGCGGTCGCGCGGAACTGCACGGGTTCGTCCCTGATGCGATCGTCGCGCAAGAGGACGAACGACCCGTCCGACTCACTGGTCGCAGTGCTGCCGAAGCGGAGATCGCGGCGGTTCCCGAGGGTATACGCGTGGAGATGTGCGTAGGCGACCGGATTGCCCGAGTCATCGACGACGGTTCCCACGATCATCGCGCCAGGGTCTACCTGCTTCCTGGCGACCACGATCTCGAGCCACGTCGATGGCCCTGCGACCACGACGCTGCCGCCCGACAGCACTTCGCTGTCAGCGACACGGATGTCGTAGTCCCCTCCCAGCAGGCCCTCGGCGTGGAAGGTCCCATCGGCTGCGCAGCGGGCCGAGGCCTGGCAGTAGGGCCGCATCGGGTAGTCGTCCGCCGCATGACTCTGCGCTCGGTAGAAGACCGACGCGCCGGCAACAGGCTGCCCATCGCCATCCACCACGCGACCCGCGAGCGCGCCACCCACCGGAACCACGACATCACCGAGCGCGACCGTCGCCCCGGGCTCGATCCCGTCACCGCTCAAACGCGCGTCCCATTTGCGGCGCATCTCCACCCGGCCGGGGCAATGGACCATGAGCCGGAACCGCAGCGGCTCGTGCGGCACCACCACCCACTCGAACATCCCGTCCTCGCCCGTGACCTGCGCCGGCGGGTTCTGCCACTGCGGGTCGTAGTGCGTGCGCACCCACTTCGAGAGCTCCTCCTCGTTGTTGCGCATGCCGTTCCAGACCACGCGACAACCCGCGAGCGGTTTGCCGAACTCGTCGACGCAGCGACCTCGCACGGTGGCGGGCGCCGGCCATTCCGGGTGAAGCGCCACCGCATTGCTGTCGGCGGCGACGGCGACGCGCTCGACGCTGCCGGCCGCAGCGGCCTCGCCGACCGCACTCCCCGCATCGCGCACCGGCGCGGCCACCGCCGCGTCATGACGCACGATCGCATCGGGCGACGCGACCTCGAGCCACACCCACCACGTCAACACCGCGGCCGCCGCGGCGGCGACCAACACCTTGCTCGTCATGGCCATGCCCATCACCCCCGCGACACCCGCCGTCGTCGACTTCATCACCTCGCCGTGCAATCCGAACGCCGCGGTCAGCCCCGCGCGCCAGTCACGTTCGTCGGCGCCGAGCCGCTGCCGCAGCAGCTCGAGGCCGCGCGCGAGCCGGCTCTTGACCGTCGGCAGCGGCACGCCGAGCCGCGCGGCGATCTGCGCCGGCGTCAGCGCTTCGAAGTAGCGCAGCAGCAGCGCCCCGCGGGCCGGTTCGGGAACGGCCATCAGCGCCGCGTGCAGCCGGTCGATCGTCTCACGCTGCGCCGCCATTTCGATCGGGGACGCGACCTCGTCGCGCACCCCGGCGTCGGACTCACGACGTCGGCGCCGGGCCGTGCCCCGGTGGTGCTTGCCGGCGAGGTGGCGCACGACCCGCCGAAGGAACGCCACCGGCTGCGCGACCTGGCGCCGCTCCTGCAGCGCGGCGACCGCGGTCTCTTGCAGCAGATCGTCGGCGTGCGCGCCGCCGACCAGGTGCGCGGCGAGGCGCCGCAGCGCCGCGCCGTGCTGCTGCAGGGCGTCGGTCAGCGGTCGGGGCGCGGAGGAGGGGCCGGGGTTCACGGTCACGCGGCCTTGTACCCGCGGTCCGCCCCCGGGATGACGCAATCGCCCGCCGGCGATCCTCACGACGAGATCGCCGACTCTTCACTTGATGCGACTGAGTCTCATTCGTAAGAGTGTCGTTCGAGCCACCGAGATGCCGACCTTCCTCCCCGACCCCACCGCCGCGCCCCGCGCCACCTCACGGCTGCTGACGGCGGCACCCCGCCCCACTCGCCCGGTCGCCGCGCCGTCCGGACCGTGGCCGTGGCTGGTCACCGCCTCGCGCTGGCTGCGCCGCGCGCACCTCTACTCGGGGCTGCTGCTGGTGCCGTTCGTGCTCGTCTACGGAATCAGCGCGTTCTTGTTCAACCACCCCGCCGCGCGCGGTGGAGGTGCGCGCAACGAGGCGCCGCGCGCCGAGCCGCTGTCGGTCCCGGTCGCGGCCGAGCTGCGCGCGCAGCTGCCCGCCGCCGACGAACTGGCCGCGAGCGTCGCCGCGGTGCTCGACGGCGAAGCCCCGCTGCCCGGCTCCGCCGACCTGCGCGGCAGCTGGACCTTCGACTTCGAACAGGACGGCCAGCGGCGGCGACTCAGCCTCGCCGCCGATGGCAGCTCCGCGAACATCCGCTCGGTCGCCGCTGAGCCGTCGCGCGCCAATCGCCTGCCGCCCGAGCTGTTCGCTCCGGCGGGCGAAGCGGCGTCGCGCGTCGCCGGTCGCGTGCTCGCGGACGCCGGCTTTCCCGAGGTGCGTTTGCGCGGCGCGGGGGCTCCGCAGCTGCGTTACCGCGGGCAGGCCACCGAGGTGTCCGCGTCGATCGACCGGCGACAGGCGAGCGTGCGCGACGCCGCGGCGTTCGACTTCGGTCGATTGCTGATGCGTCTGCACACTGCGCACGGCTACGGCGGCGACCAACTTCCCCGCCTTCTGTGGGCCGCGGTCGTCGACCTGATGGCCGGGGCGATGGTGCTCTGGGCGATCTCGGGCCTGTGGATGTGGTGGCAGAAGCGCTCCTACCGCCGCGCCGGCCTGTGGGTGCTCGGGTTCACCGGCATCGGCGCCGCGGCGCTGGTGTCGACGATGGCCGCATCGATGAACTGAGCGCAGGTGACCAGCATGTGCCAACCCGTGAATCTCGCCGCCAACGGCGCCGCCCGCCTCGATCGCTGCAGCTGCGGCTGCCTGCACCTGCACCTGGGCCCGGTGATGCTGCGGCTCACGCCCGAGGTGCTGCCCGGGCTCGCCGAAGTGCTCGACCTGGCGCTCGTGCGCCTGTTGCCCGGCGACGCCGCCCTGCGCCGCCGCCGGCTGGGCCGCGATCAGCCCGAGTAGGCTCAGTCGACGCGCCGCAGCAGCAGCGCCTTGAGGTACTCGGACTCGGGGTGCGAGAGCAGCACCGGGTGGTCGTCGCCGGCGCCGAGCCGCTGCTCGAGCACGACGCGGAACGGCAGGCCCGCGGTCGCCTGACGCACCACCTCCTCGAAGCGCGGCAGCGTCATGTGGTGGCTGCAGGTGCAGGTCAGCAGCTGGCCGCCGGGCGCGAGCAGGCGCAGCGCCTGGCGGTTGAGGTCGCGGTAGCCGCGCTCGGCGCCGGGCAGCTCGCGCCGCGACTTGGCGAACGCCGGCGGGTCGAGCACGATCAGTTCGTAGCTCTCGCCGCGGCCGCGCGCGTCGCGCACGAAGTCGAACGCGTTGCCGTGCACGGGCAGCAGCCCCTGCACACCGTTGTCGCGCGCGCCGGCCGCGGCCAGGTCGAGCGCCTCCTGGCTCTGGTCGACGGCGACCGACGAGACCGCGCCGCCGACGAGCGCCGCCAGCGAGAAGCCGCCCTGGTAACAGAACAGGTCCAGCACCGTGCGGCCGTGCGCGAGCTGCTGCACCAGCGCGCGCGCCGGCCGCTGGTCGAGGTAGAAGCCGGTCTTGTGGCCGACGAACGGACGCACCGTGTGGCGCACGCCGTGCTCGACGATGGTCACCTGCTCGACGCGGTTGCCGTGCAGGAGGCGCACCTCCTCGGCGAGCCCCTCGTGCTTGCGCGCGCCGACGTCGTTGCGCGCGATCACGGTGGTCGCCTTCAGGGCGTCGGCCGCGAACGGCACGATCGCGTCGAGCGACTGCTCGACGAACGCGCTGGTCGCCTGCAGCACGAGCACCGGGCCGTAGCGGTCGAGCACCAGCCCCGGCAGCCAGTCGCTCTCGGCGTGCACGAGCCGGGTGCCGTCGTGCGGCCCCAGGCGCATCGCGCGCCGCGCGAACGCGGCCTGCAGGCGGTTGCCGAAGAACGTCTCGCGGTCGGGCACCTCCCCTTCGGCCCACGGCCCGCACAGGCGCAGCGCGAGCTTGCCGGTCGAGGTGATGCCGAGGCCGAGGTCGCGCTCGTTCTCGTCGACCACGCGCACCAGGCGCGCGGGCGCCTGCTCACCGGCGGCGAAGTCGTCGCGGTAGAACCACGGCTGGCCGCGGCGCGCGAAGCCGCTGGCCTTGGCGTTCAGTTGCACACGCTGCATCGCGGCGCACGGTAGCGACCGCGATGCCGAGGTCAAAACTCGACGGTGGCCGTCTCGCCGGCGACGACCTCGACGCGCTTCCTCTGGCCGCCGTCCAGGCCGTTCTGCGGGTTCAGGTCCTGCGCGCTGCGATACTCGACCTCGTAGAGGCCCGGCTCGAGGTCGCTGATCGTGCCCTTGCCGCGGCGCAGCATCTGCACCGACGGCTGCCCTTCGGGGCCGTCCTTGCCGACGCGCCGCGCCTGCACCATCGAGAACGGTCCCGGGGTGCCGGCGACCGTGACCGCGATCTTGCCGGCGGCGCCCAGCCGCAGGTCGACGCCGACCTTGCTCTCGCCGCGCGCCACCGAGGTCGTGACCACGGCCGGCGCGAAGCCGCGGGCCGCGGCACGCACCTGCAGCGTCGCGCCGGGCTCGACGCCGCGCAGCTCGAACTCGCCGTTGGCGTCGGTGCGCTGGGTGCCGCCGCCGCCGCCGAGATTGAGACCCGGCGCCATGCTCTCGACGATCACGCCGACGTCGGGCTGGTCGTCACCGCTCACGACCTTGGCGCCCACGCGCGCGCCGCTGACCGGGTTGCCGTCGGGGTCGCGCACCACGCCGCGCACCGAGGTCATGTCGAGCTCGACGTCGACGCGGTTGTCGCCCTCGCGCAGCACGACCGGGATCTCGGTCGGCATCGCGCGGTCCTTGTGGGTGATGCGCAGCCGGTGCTGGCCGGCGGGCAGCTCCGCGAGCTTGAACGTGCCGTCGTCGCCGCTGCGCGCCGACTTGCTGCCGCCCTGCCCGAACTGCTCCATCATGCCCTGCACCATGCCGAACGCAGCGGCTTCGGGCCCTTCCGCGGCCGCGCCGGGCCCCTCGACGAAGACCACGCGCGCGCCGGACAGCGCCAGGCCGTTCTCGCGCACCACGCCCTCGACCTTGGCGGTCGGCGCCTTGGCCAGCGTCAGCGCCACGGTCGCCTTGTCCGCGACCGTGACCGGGGTCCACGGCTCCTCCGCGGCCTCGCCACCCGCCTGCGGCATGCCCTCGATGCGCATTGCAAAACGCATCGGCCCGCGGTCCTGCGCGAGCCGCACCTCGTGTTCGCCGGGCACCTGGTGCGCGAACCGCGCGACCCCGTGCTCGTCGGTGCGGGCCTCGCCGGTCTCGCCGTCCGCGCCGCGGTGCTCGACCGTGACGTTGGCGACGGGCTGCTGCTGCGGGTCGAGCACGCTGACCTCGATCGTGCCGCCGACCAGCAGCTTGATCTGCTGCGCGCCGCTGGTGTTCGGCGGCAGGTCGAGGCGCACCGACGCGAAGTCCTTGGCGGTGACGCGCAGCGTCGCCGGGTCGTCGACCGACGCGTTGACGGCGGCGAGGCCCGCGGCGTCGGTGGTCGCGCTGCTCGGCCCCTGGCCGCCCGCACCTTGCCAACCCGCGAACGGGTTGCGCCCGCCGCCGCGGCCCTCGCGCGGCTGGCTCGAGAGCCGCACGCGCGCCCCCTCGATCGGCGCCCCCGTGTCGGCCGCGAGCACCTCGACCTCGAGCAGCGGCGTCGGCGACAGGTGCACCGGACCGAGATCGAGCGCGCCGACGGCGGGCAGTTCGATGTCGGCCTTCTGCCAGCCGAGGTAACCGAGCGCGTCGACGTCGAGCTGCAGCTTCTGCCCCTGCTTCGGACGCAGATTGGCGAGCGTCACCTTGCCGCCCGGATAGTCCTGGGCGCGGCCGCGGCCGCCGCCGAAGCCGCCCCACATCATGTCGCCGAAGCCGCCGTTGTTGCCGCCGCGCAGGCGATCGCGCACCCAAAGGCGCTCGACCGGCGCGTCGCCCTTGCCGAGCACCGTGAAGGTCACCGTCACCCCGGCCTCGTAGTGCAGCTCGACGTTGCTGGTGCCCGACCGCACCTCGAGTCGCTCGGTGCACTGGCCGCCGCCGACGATGCCGCGGCCCTGCTGCACGGCCCACAGCCGGTAGGTCAGCCCCTGCTCGAGGCCGCGCAGCACGAACCGCCCTTCGCGGTCCGGGTCGACCTGCCGCTCGCCGAACGGCATGCCCATGTCGCCGAGCAGCTCGCCGGGATCGCCGCCGAGCACGTTGAACACGCCGATGCCAGCCTGGTTGCCGTTGCCCTGCGGGTCGCGCCGGGCCGAAGCCATCACGCGCACGTTCTCGACGCCCTCGGGGATGTTGAGCACCACGCCGCGGATGTCGGCGCCGGGCTGCATCGTGATCAGCACGCCCTCGACGCTGCGGCCCTTGGGTACGTTGAGCGCTTCGCTGCGGGCGCTGGGATGATCGGGGTGACGGGCGCGCAGCGAGAACTCGCCGGCGGCGAGATGCGGCAGCTCGAACCGCCCCTGCTCGTCGGTCACGGTGCTGTCACCGCCCCGCGCGTTCTCCCAGACGTCCATGCCCGGCATCTGCACGTCGAAGTTGCCGAAGTTGGCCTCGAACTGCTGCATGCGCACCACGCGCGCCGAGGCGATCGGGTTGCCGCGCGGGTCGAGCACGCGGCCCGACACCACCGCGCCCAGCTGCACCGTCAGCACACCGAGGTCGACGTCGGCGGTCTGGGGCCGCGCCGTCTGCCGCTGCAGCGCCTGGTAGCCGCGCGCCATGACGCGCACCGAGAGGCGCCCGGCCGTGCCCGGCGCCGCGAGCCGGAAGCGTCCCTCGGCGTCGGTGCGCACGCCGACCTGCTGCTGCTGCCGGGCGCGCTCGCGCTCGGCCATGGCCTGCGGGTCGAAGCTGTCCTCGGCGCTCGGATCGAAGGTCGGCACGTCGAAGCCGAACCCCTGGCCGGGCAGGCACAGCACCTCGGCGTCCGCGAGCGGCTGGCCGTCCTCACCGACGACCTGGCCGACGAGCGCCGGCGCCCCGTCGGCGGCGCCCGCCGCGGTCACCGCCTCGCGCACCGCGCTGTCGCCGCCGGCCTGCTCGACCGCCCCGGTCGCCGAGACCGCGCCCGATTCGGGCGCGGCGCCGTCGTGGCCGCCGGTCGCCGCGTCGGGCGAGACGACCACGGCGGTGTGGCCGAAGTAGAGGCTGGCGCCGATCGCGGCGCCGGCCAGGAGGATCAGCAGGGCGAACAGGCCGAGGACGCGGTTGGCTTGCATGGCAGTCGGGCTCGCAGGCAGTCGAGTGGGCGCGGCGCAGAGAATCGCCGCGGCCGGGGTCGGGCATCATCGGTGACACCCCGGCGCGCGGGGACGCCATTGTTGCCGAAGTTCCGCAACAGCTGTCGCCGCCGGGCCGAAACCTGCGCGAGCCGCTATCCTCGCGCCGATGCTGCGCGCGCTCACCCTGCTGCTCTCGCTGCTGCCCGCCGCCCCGCTCGCCGGCCAACAGCCCGACGCCCCACCCAAGGCGACCATCACCGGAACGTGCACGGGCCTCGACCAGGCCGTGGACAGCCCGGCGCGCGTCTCCCTGTGGCTGCACGACTACCGCAGCGAGGGCGCGCAGCTCGTCGCCGACACGCGCGCCGACGTCGGCGGCACGTTCACGTTCCCCGAGGTGCCGTGGCTGCACGGCCACGACTGGGGCTACTCGTTCTATGTGCTCGTCGCGCGGCAGGGCGACCGGGTCGCGCTGCTGCAGCTGCGCAAGGACGACGCGGCGGCCCAGCCGCTGCAGCTCGCGCTGGGCAAGGGGGTCGCCGTCCACGGCACCGTGAAGGACGCTGCGGGACACGCGCTCAGCGGTGCGCGTGTGCATCTGGCCGGCGTGACGCGCGAGATCGCCGGCGAGCAGTTCGGCGAACGCGTGTTCTTCGCCGAGCCGATGCCGCCGTGGCTCGCCACGAGCACCGGCGACGGCAGCTTCACGCTCGCCGGGTTGCCACCGGGCTGGAACTACGAGCTGCGGTGCGAGCATCCGGGCCACGTGCGCGCGCGGCTCGAGCAGCCGCACGACGAGTCGTTCGACTTCGAGCTCCCGCGCGCGGCGACACTGCACGGCAAGGTGATGCTCGAGACCGGCGGCCCGGCCGCGCGCGTCAAGGTCTGCGCGCAGAGCGTCGGCGGCTCGACCTACACGTTCGCGACCGCACGCACCGACGAGAACGGGCGCTACGCGCTCGATACGCTGCCCGAGGGTTACTACAACATCTGGGCGCAGGCCGAGAACCTGACGGTCGTCGCGCTCGCCGGACAGCAGGCCACCGAGGCGCAGACCGACGAGCTCGCGGACCTGGTGCTGGTGAGTGGCCAGCGCATCACGGGCGTGGTCGTCGACGCCGACACCGGCGAGCCCGTGCAGCCCGGGGCCAGCGGCGACGTCGCCATGTACGGGCCGGCGCGGCCGCGCACGGGCGGCGGCTGCGAGGTCGCGCGCATCGGCAGCGACGGCAAGTTCGCGCTGCGCGCGCCGCCCGGCAAGGTGCACATCTACCTGCGCAGCAGCCACGCGGGCTGGAACTCCGTCGGCCCGAGCGCCTACGACCTGGTGATCGAGGCGGGCACCGACCAGGAGGTCGTGTTCAAGGTCCGGCGCGGGCGCGGCGGCAAGAAAGAGTAGCCGCGGCGCCCGGCGAGCTTCAGCGGCCCGCGGGGCGCGCGCTGGCCTCGGCCGGCGCTTCGCCCGCCGAGCCGGTCGGCGCGGCGGGTTCGCCGAGCACGAGCGGCACGCCGCTGCGACCGACGTTGGTGCCGTCGAGCGCGCTGAACACCTTGGCCAGGCTGCGCATCGTCGTGCTGCCGGCGAGCAGGAACATGTTCGCGGGCTTGATCTGCGGCTCGGTCACCTGGCGGTCGCCGTAGACGCGCTCGAACCACAGCGGGCGCTCGCCCGCGGCGCCTTCCGGACCGAACACGCGCAGCTTGAGCGCGACCTCGGCGAAGGTGCGCGCGCCCTGGATGTTCTCCATGGTGCCCATCGAGAACGACACCAGCTCCGGCTGGATCACGACGGCCTCGGGCGTCGCCGAGCTGCTGACCTGGGAGAACAGGCCGCTCTCGCCGAGCTCGCGCTCGAACAGCTCGCCGACCATGTCGGGCACGGGTCGGTCCCAGGCCGCGTCGGGGCCGTAGGAGATCGGGAAACCGCGGTCGTGCGCCGGCAGCGCCCCGTGGCGGCTGTCGACGACGGGGGCCACGAACACGGCGCGGTCGCCGGGCGCCCGGGTCACGAACGGCAGGTCGCCGCAGATCTTCGGGTTGTGCGCGAGGTCGACCTCCTGGGGAGTCGACTTGCAGCCGCCGAGCAACGGCAGGAGGGAGCAGACCAGCAACACCACGCGGGGGGTCTTCATGATGCCGATGCCATCGACAGTTCGCGCCGCGAACTGAAGCCCGCCTGCCGCGGAGCGGTTTTGCGACCCGGGAGCCGCGCGGATAGAACCTTTGCCCGCCACAGCCAGCCGCTGCGGGCCCACCACCACCTGAAATGACCGCCAGCAATCCATTCTCGTCCCGTTCCCAGCTCAAGGTCGGCAAGAAGACCTACACCTACTTCTCACTGCGGGCCCTGCAGGCCGCCGGCGTCGTCAAGCTCGAGAAGCTGCCGTTCTCGATCCGCGTGCTGCTCGAGCAGGCGCTGCGCAACCTCGACGAGTACGTGGTCCAGACCAAGGACGTGAAGAACATCGCGGCGTGGGGACCGAAGACCGCCGGCGTGGTCGAGATCCCGTTCCTGCCGGGCCGCGTGGTGCTGCAGGACTTCACCGGCGTGCCGTGCGTCGTGGATCTGGCGGCGATGCGCGCAGCGATGAAGCGCCTCGGCGGCGACCCCAAGAAGATCAACCCGCTGGTGCCGTGCGACCTCGTGATCGACCACTCGGTGCAGGTCGACGCGTTCGCGTCGAACAAGGCCGAGCAGAAGAACCTCGACCTCGAGTTCAAGCGCAACAAGGAGCGCTACGAGTTCTTGAAGTGGGGCCAGAAGTCGCTGACCAACTTCCGCGCCGTGCCGCCGGGCATGGGCATCGTGCACCAGGTCAACCTCGAGTACCTGGCCTCGGGCGTGCTGACCAAGAAGGAAGGCAAGCAGACGCTCGCCTATCCCGACACGCTGGTCGGCACCGACTCGCACACGACGATGATCAACGGCCTGGGTGTGCTCGGCTGGGGCGTCGGCGGCATCGAGGCCGAGGCGGTGATGCTCGGCCAGCCGACCTACATGCTGCTGCCCGAAGTGGTCGGCATGGAGCTCGTCGGCAAGCTGCCCGAAGGCGCGACCGCGACCGACATGGTGCTGACGGTCACGCAGCTGCTGCGCAGCCACGGCGTGGTCGGCAAGTTCGTCGAGTTCTTCGGCAGCGGCATCGCCGGCATGTCGCTCGCCGACCGCGCCACGATCGCCAACATGGCGCCCGAGTACGGCGCGACGATGGGCTTCTTCCCCGTCGACGCCGAGACCTGCCGCTACCTCGAGCGCAGCGGCCGTAGCAAGGAACAGGTCGCGCTGGTCGAGGCCTACTGCAAGGCGCAGGACCTGTGGCTCACGCCGCAGACGGCGGCGCCCGAGTACACCTCGAAGCTGCGCCTGGACCTGTCGACGGTGGTGCCGAGCCTGTCGGGCCCCAAGCGGCCGCAGGACCGCATCGAGTTGCAGGCGATGGGCAAGGAGTTCAAGGCGTCGCTCGGCAAGGACCCCAAGCAGCGCGGCTTCGGCCTCGACGCGGCGGCGCAGCAGGCGACGGCCGTGGTCGAGGGCACCGACGGCAAGGCGCTGCACCACGGCGCGGTGGTGATCGCGGCGATCACCTCGTGCACCAACACCAGCAACCCGTCGGTGATGCTCGGCGCGGGACTGCTGGCCAAGAAGGCCGTCGCGCGCGGCCTGCGCAGCAAGCCGTGGGTCAAGACCTCGCTCGCGCCCGGCTCGCGCGTGGTCACCGACTACCTGCAGAAGGCCGACGTGATGCCCGCGCTGCAGAAGCTCGGCTTCCACGTCGTCGGCTACGGCTGCACCACCTGCATCGGCAACAGCGGCCCGCTGCCGGCGCCGGTGTCGGGCGCGATCAAGCAGGGCAACCTCGTCGCCGCCTCGGTGCTGTCCGGCAACCGCAACTTCGAGGGCCGCGTCAACCCCGACGTCAAGGCCAACTACCTCGCCTCGCCGCCGCTCGTGGTCGCGTTCGCGCTCGCCGGCACGGTCGACATCGACCTCGACACCGAGCCGCTCGGCCACGACAAGAAGGGCCAGCCGGTGTTCCTGCGCGACATCTGGCCGTCGCAGCAGGAGATCGCGGACGCGATCGCCGCGAGCATGTCGCCCAAGGCGTTCCAGAAGCAGTACGGCAAGATCGACCAGGGCCCGCCGATGTGGCGCAAGATCACCGCGAAGAAGAGCGACCTGTTCGCCTTCGCGAAGAAGAGCACCTACATCCAGGAGCCGCCGTTCTTCACCACGATGACGCGCGAGGTCGGCACGATCGGGCCCGTCACCGGCGCGCGTGCGCTGGCCGTGCTCGGCGACTCGGTGACCACCGACCACATCTCGCCGGCCGGCAACATCAAGGCCGACAGCCCGGCGGGCCGCTACCTGATCGACAACAAGGTCAAGCCGGCCGACTTCAACCAGTACGGCGCGCGCCGCGGCAACGACCGCGTGATGACGCGCGGCACGTTCGCCAACATCCGCCTGCGCAACCTGCTGGTCGAGATCGAGGGCGGCGCGACCAGGCACCTGCCGAGCGGCGAGACGATGGCGATCTACGACGCGTCGATGCGCTACCAGGGCGAGGGCACGCCGCTGTGTGTGCTCGCCGGCAAGGAGTACGGCACCGGCAGCTCGCGCGACTGGGCCGCCAAGGGCACGCTGCTGCTCGGCGTGAAGTTCGTGATCGCCGAGAGCTACGAGCGCATCCACCGCAGCAACCTGGTCGGCATGGGCGTGCTGCCGCTGCAGTTCGCCGCGGGGCAGACCCGCGAATCGCTCGGTCTGTCGGGCCACGAGGCGTTCGACCTGCACGTCGACGACGCGCTGCGCCCCGGCCAGATGCTCGACGTCGTGGCGACCCACCCGGACACCGGCAAGGTCACGAAGTTCCAGGTGCAGTGCCGCATCGACACCCCGGTCGAGGTCGACTACTACCGCAACGGCGGCATCCTGCAGACCGTGATCCGCAAGCTGCTCGGCAGCGACGCCGCGCCCGCGGGCAAGGCCAAGAAGCCAGCCAAGAAGGCCGACAAGAAGGCCGCAAAGAAGGACGGCGGCAAGGCCGCCAAGGCCCAGTCCAAACAGGCCAAGACGTCCAAGCAGGCCAAGAAGGCCAAGAAGTAGCGCGACGCGCCGCGACCGACCTGGACCGGGCCCGATGGGCTTGGTCCAATCCGCGCCGTGAGTTCGACCTCGCCCTCCGCGCCACCCGAACCTGGCACCTCTTCACTCGCCGAGTGTCAGCGGCAGATGTTCGAGCGCATGGTGCGCGTGCTCCTGGCCGTCTGCGCCACGGGGCTCGGGGTGATGATGCTGCGCGAGCGGAACTGGTCCGACGGCAGCCGCCTCGCGGTCGTCGCCGCGGCGACGGTGCTGGTGGCCCTGGGCGCGTTCGCGCCCAAGGTGGGCTGGCGCACGCGGGCCTGGCTGGTCGCCACCACGATCGTCGGCACGACGACGGCCTACGTGTTCCTGCACGGCTTCCTGCCCGCCAACGTGTTCGTCGGCATGACCAGCGGCGCCGTGATGATCGCGAGTTGCCTGGGCGTGCGCGCCGCGACCCTGACCCTGGCGCTGTTCGGCGCGGGTTACGCGGCGGCCGGGTACGCCCACGTCACCGGCGCGATCGTGTTCGATCACTCGGCCTACGATCAGACGGTCGCCGGCAACTGGGTGCGCGTCGGCATCATCTACTTCGCCCTGAGCATGAGCGCGATCCTGTTCGTGGCGACGATGCTGCGGCGGCTCGGCGAGGCCATGCGGCGCGGTGACCAGCTGCTCGCGCAGACCACCGAACAGACCCGCCTGCAGCTCGAGTCCGCGGCGCAGCACGCGCGCCTGCAGGCCGACCTGCAACAGGCGCAGAAGTTCGAGGCGCTGGGCCGGCTGGCGGGCGGGGTCGCGCACGACCTCAACAACCTGCTGGTCGTGATCCAGAACAACGCCAGCTGGATCGCCAAGGTCGGCGACGAGGAGGCCAAGGAGGCGGCGCGCGAGATCGAACAGGCCGGCGACCGGGCCACCAAGCTGGCGCGCAACCTGCTCGTGTTCGGCAGCCAACAGGCCAACCAGCTCGAACCGCTCGATCTCGACGCGGCCGTGCAGAGCTCGCTGCGCCTGATCCGCAAGATGCTGCCCCCCGACGTGCACCTGCACTTCGAGCCGGGCGGCTGCGGCACGGTGCGCAGCTGCGGTTCGGACCTCGACCAGGTGCTGATCAACCTGTGCACCAACGCGCGCGACGCGATGCCGGCCGGCGGCGTGATCACGGTCTCGACCGCGCGGGAGATCGACGACGACGACCCGGCCAACAGCCGCGTCGTGCTGCGCGTCACCGACCAGGGCCACGGCATCCCCGAGGCGGTGCGCCCGCGCATCTTCGAGCCGTTCTTCACCACCAAGGATCGCCGCAAGGGCACGGGCCTGGGCCTCGCCGTCGTGCACGGCATCGTCAAGCAACACGGCGGCAAGGTCACCGTGGTGTCGACGATCGGCAAGGGCACGACCTTCGAGGTCCGCCTGCCGACCCACGAACGCACCGCGAAGGCGGCCGCTCCGACTCCACAGCAGGCGGCACCACGGCAGTCGGCGCCCCGTGCCGCGGCCGCCTCGGCGGAGCAGCGCTCGCCGGCCACGATCCTGGTGCTCGAGGACGACGACAAGGTGCGCAAGATCGTCGCCAACGTGTTGCGCAACGCCGGCCACGAGGTGCACGAGTTCGCCATGGGCCGGGACCTGCTCGAGTGGTGCCGGCAGGATCGCGCCCGCGCCGACCTGCTGGTGACCGACGTCAACCTCACCGAACACAACGGCATCGAGGTCTACCGGCACGCGCGGCTGCTGCTGCCGGACCTCTCGTGCCTCGTCTGCAGCGGTTCGTATGCCAACCCCGTCGACCCCGATTTCTTCACCGAACCCAAACACGGCCGGCTCGACAAGCCGTTCCGCAGCGCCGACCTGCTCGAGTCGGTGCACCGGCTGCTCGACGCCCACATGCCGCGCTCGTGAGCGGCGACGCCGTCGCGCCCTCGGCACCTGCCTGCTGAGCTTGCTGGCGATCGGCTGCCAGAGCGCGCCGTCCCTGCAGCAGCAGGTCGAGGCGCGCATCGCGGGGTTCCGCGGCACGGTCGGCGTCTACGCGCAGCACCTGCAGCGCGGCGAGACGGTCGCGATCGCGGCCGACGAGCCGTTCCCCACCGCCAGCATGATCAAGGTGCCGATCCTCGGCGCACTGCTCGACAAGGTCGAACAGGGCGAACTCGACTACCACGCCGAGCTCACCTACACCAAGGAGCGTCTGTATGCCGGCGAGGACCTCGTCGGCGCCTTCGCCGACGGCGCCAAGGTCGTGCTCGCCAAGGTCGCGATGCTGATGATCACGACCAGCGACAACACCGGCGCGCTGTGGTGCCAGGAGCTCGCCGGCACCGGCACCGCGATCAACGCCTGGCTCGCCGCGCAGGACTGCGTGGTGACGCGCGTCAACTCCCGCACGCCGGGGCGCGAGGCGGACTGGCGGCGGTTCGGGTGGGGTCAGACCACGCCGCGCGAGATGGCGACGCTCTTCGTGCGCGCGCGCCGCGGCGAGTTGATCAGCCCCGCCGCCAGCGAGGAGTTCCTGCGCTGCACGACGCGCATCTACTGGGACAGCCACGCCCTCGCCGCGATCCCGCCGTGGGTGCACACCGCGAGCAAGCAGGGCGCGGTCGACGCCTCGCGCAGCGAGGTCGTGCTCGTCGACGCGCCGCACGGCACCTACGTGTTCTGCGTGATCACCAAGGACCAGCAGGACCACAGCTGGGGCCCCGACAACGAGGGCTTCGTGCTGCTGCGCGACCTCTCCGCGCTGCTCTGGCGCCACTTCGAACCCGACCTCCCCTACGCCCCGCCCGACGGCATGCAGCGCTACTGGTAGGGGTACCTACCCGCGGCGGGCGAGCACGAGGGGGCGGCGCGCGGCCGGTGCATCGCCGACGGGCATGGCGGTGAGAACGCGCCGCGCGGCGGCTTCGGCGGCGGCGGCGGAACGGGCGTGCACGAGGGCGAGCGGTTCGTCGGCCTCGACGCGGTCGCCGAGCACCTTGCGCAGCACCACGCCCACCGCGGGGTCGACGGCGTCGGCTGGTTGCCGGCGCCCGCCGCCGAGGTCGACGACGACCCGGCCGAGCTCGAGCGGATCGACATCGGCGACGAACCCGGCACGCGGCGCCGGTATGGATACGACGTGCGGCGCGGCGCCGAGCAGTCCGTGGTCGTCGAGCACGCGCGGGTCCCCGCCCTGCAGACGCAGGTTCTGGGTGAACACGCGGCGCAGGCTGCCGTCGCGCCACAGCTGCTCGAGCCGGGTGCGCGCCTTCGCCGCGTCGGCTTCGAGGCCGGCGAGCTGCAGCATCTCGACGCCGAGCGCCAGGGTCACCTCACGCAGATCCGCGGGACAGTCGCCATCGAGCGCGCGCAGCACTTCACGCACCTCGAGCGCGTTGCCGAGCGCCAGCCCGAGCGGATGGTCCATGTCGGTCAACAACGCGGCCATGCGGATGCCGGCGGCCTGCCCCACCGCGACCAGGCTCTCCATGAGCTCGGTCGCGCGTTCGACCGGCGGCATGAACGCGGCGCGACCGCACTTGACGTCCATGACCAGGCCGTCGATGCCCTCGGCGAGCTTCTTGCTCAGGATCGAACTGGTGATCAGCGGCACGCTCTCGACGGTGCCGCTGATGTCGCGCGTGGCGTACATGCGCGCGTCGGCCGGCGCGATCTCGGCGCTGGGCGCCGCCATCGCGTAGCCGCACTGCGCGAGCACTTCGGCGAAACGCTCGGCCGACAGGTCGGTACGGTAGCCCGGCAGGCTGGCCAGCTTGTCGAGGGTGCCGCCGGTGTGGCCGAGGCCCCGACCGCTGACCATCGGCACCGCCACGCCCGCAGCGGCGACGAGCGGCGCGAGCAGCAGGCTGACCTTGTCGCCGACGCCGCCGGTGCTGTGTTTGTCGATCTTGGGCCGCGTCACGTGGTCGTGCCGCAGCACCCGGCCCGAGTCGCGCATCGCCAGGGTCAACGCCGCGGTCTCGGCCGCGGTCATGCCGCGGCAGCACACCGCCATCAGCCACGCGCCGAGCTGCGCGTCGCCCAGCGAGCCGTCGACCACGCCGCCGATCAGGTCGCGGATCTCTTCGGCCGACAGCTCGCCGCCGTCGCGCTTCTTGGCGATCAGTCGCGCCGGGTGCTGCTTCATGGCGACGTCGCGTTCACGGCGCCACCGGGTGCCACAGGGTCTTGGTCTCGACGAACGGCTCCACCCAGGACAGCTGCCGCAGGCGATCGGCCCGGCGCCACGCCGCCGCGGGCAGATCGCAGAAGCGCACGCGCGTGACGCTGTCGGCGGCCGCGCTCGTCAGCGCCGCGTCGGGCCGGCCGGCCACCAGCAGGCCGTCGACGTCGCGATGCGCCGCCAGCTGCAGCGCCAGCTCGTCGCGCGGACCGGCGAGCAGGTTGATCGTTCCCGCCGGCACGTCGCTGCTCGCGCACACTTCACCGAGCGCGAGCCCCGCGAACGGCGCGTCTTCGCTGACCACGGCGACGACGCTGTTGCCGCCCACCAGCGCGGGCAGGATCAGCGCCAGCAGGCCGACGAGGCCCGGCTTCCCGGGCGCAACCGCGCCGATCACGCCGGTCGGCTCGATCGTCGAGAACGCGAAGAACGGCCCCGCCACCGGATCGACGCTGCCGAGCAGCCCCTGGACCTTGTCGCAGAGCCCCGCGTACCAGGTCACCAGCGAAATGCCGAGGTCGAGTTCCTTGGCCGCGGCCGCGGGCGTCGCTCCACCGAGGCGCAGCTCGTCGATCATCGCCTCGCGCCGCGACTGCAGCATCTCGGCGACGCGATAGAGGATCTGGCCGCGCAGGTAGGCCGTGTTGCCGTGCCACCTGCCCAGGCCACCGCGCGCCGCGATCACCGCGTCGCGCAGGTCCTTGCGGCTGCCGCGCGCGACGTTGCACGAGGGCCGGCTCGCCGGTTGGTAGACGCGCCCCGACTCGCTGCGCGGGAACTTGCCGCCGACGAACAGCTTGTAGGTCTTCTGCACGGGTACGGACATGGCCGCAACGGTGCCAGGAGGGACCTCGCAGCACAAGCAGCAGCCGTCACGGTGCGCCGCCGACGACGCCGCGGAACTGCTCCTTGCGCAGCCCCAGCCGCTCGAGCTTGCTGAACACGGTGCGCGGGCTGACGCCGGCGCGCCTCGCGACCTCGCCGAGGTGCCCGCGGCAGGCGGTGAGCAGCGCCGTGAAGTAACGCCGCTCGAAGTCGTCGGTGACGGCGGCGAGCGCCGCCGCGTGCGGCATCGCCTCGAGCTCCGCCGAGAGGCCCCGCCCCGTCTCGCCGCCACTCGACGCCGCGATCCCGGTGAGGTCCTGGCGGCGCACGCGCACGCCGTCGCCGAGCAGCACGGCGCGCTCGAGCACGTTGGCCAGTTCGCGCACGTTGCCGGGCCAGTCGTGAGCGACCAGGGCCAGCATCGCGTCGTCCTCGATCGTCACCGGCCGCCGGTTCAGGCGCACGCAGATCGACTCGACATGGTTGCCGGCGAGCACGGGGATGTCGGCGCGGCGTTCGCGCAGCGGCGGGATCGTCACCGCGACCACGGCCAGCCGGTAGTAGAGGTCGGCGCGGAACCGGCCGGCGCGCATCTCCGCCAGCAGGTCCCGGTTGGTCGCGGCGATCACGCGCACGTCGACCAGCAGGTCGCGTTCGCTGCCGACCGGGCGCACGCGGTGGTCCTGCAGGGTGCGCAACAGCTTCACCTGCAGGAGCAGCGGCAGTTCGCCGACCTCGTCGAGGAACAACGTGCCGCCGTGCGCGAGCTCGAACAGGCCGCGGTGCGCGCGCACGGCGCCCGTGAACGCGCCTTCCTCGTGACCGAACAGCTCGCTCTCGAGCAACGCCTCGGGCAGCGCGCCGCAGTTGATCGCCACGAATGGGCCGCTGCGGCGCGGCCCTTCGTCGTGGATGGCGCGCGCCAGGCGCTCCTTGCCGACGCCGGTCTCGCCGCTGACCAGCAGCGTCGCGTCGCTGTCGACCATGCGCCGCGCCACCACCACCAGGCGCCGGATCTCGTCGCTGTGGCTGACGAAGTCGGCCAGCGAGGCGCGCGGTTCGCCGCGTTCGACACGCAGCCGCTGCGTCGCCGCGGCGCGACAGCGCGCGACGACCGTGTGCAGCGCCTCGCCGAGCGCGCTGTCGTCGAGCGAGGTGTTCAGCACTGCGAGCGCGCCCGCCGCGATCCAGCGCGCGCGCAGCGTCGGCTCCTCCTGCGCGACGAACACGATCACGTCGGGGCCTTCGTCGCGGCCGAGCTCGGCGACCAGCGCTTCGGCGTCGGCGCCCAGACGCGCCTCGTGCACCAGGACCAGGTCGACCGGCACCCCGCGCAGCGAGGCGCGGATCGAGCGGGAACCGGCGCTGCAACGAACTGGCTCGGCTTCGAGCAGGGTCTCGACACGCCGCGACATGGCAGCCGGCAGGAAGGTCAGCGTTCGCAGCAGCATCGCACCACCGCCCCGGCATCGTGCTGCCGGACGGTTTCGGAAGCAAGTTGCCGAAAGCCGACCGCAGGGCGGTTGCGCACGGGGGGCGGGACGCGGGCACAGCGCTTGCTCTGGGAGGTGTGGCGGCGCTTCGCCGCCGATCTCAACCAAGACAACGAACCATGAACACGCCCAAGCCCGGTCAGTCGGCTCCCAAGCCGAGCGCCACCCCTTCCAAGCCCGCCCAGTCCAACCCGCCCAAGCCGGCGGCGCCGACGCCGCAGCCCAAGCCGACGCCGAAGCCGAAGAGCTGAGCGCCGCTCGCAAGTCCTCCGGCCGACCCAGGCGTCGGTCGGAGGCCGGAGCCCGCTGCCGCCGTCAGGCCAGCACGGCCCGCATCACCTGTCCGTGCACGTCGGTGAGCCGGTAGTCGCGGCCGCGGTGCCGGAAGGTCAGCCGCTCGTGATCGAAGCCGAGCAGGTGCAGGATCGTCGCCTGCAGGTCGTGCACGGTGAACGGGCTGTCGACCACGTCGAAGCCGAGTTCGTCGGTGGCCCCCACCACCGCACCGCCGCGGATGCCGGCGCCGGCCATCCAGATCGAGAAGCACCGGCCGTGATGGTCGCGGCCGTAGCGGTCGCCGCCCTGCCCGCCCTGGTTCATCGGCGTGCGCCCGAACTCGCCGGCGAACACGACCAGGGTCTCGTCGAGCATGCCGCGGCACGCGAGGTCGGTGAGCAGCGCCGCGATCGGCCGGTCGACCTCACCGGCCTTCTGCCGCAAGCGGCGCACCAGCTGGCCGTGGTGATCCCAGCCGTCGTCGACGAGCTGCACGAAGCGCGTGCCGCGTTCGAGCAGCCGCCGCGCCATCACGCAGTTGTTGGCGAACGACCTGCTGCCCGCCTCCGCGCCGTAGAGCGCCATCGTCGCCGGGCTCTCGCTGCCGAGGTCGGTGGCCTCGGGCACCTCGGCCTGCATGCGGAACGCGAGCCGGTAGGCGTCGATGCGGTCGTCGGTGGCGGGATGGCCGTGCTGCCCCTGCCGCAGGCGATCGAGCGCGGCGAGGGTCTGCAGCTGTTGCGCGCGCCCGTCGCGCGTCGTGCCCGGCGGATCGGCGAGGAAACGCACCGCCTCGGCGCCGCTCTGCAACACGACGCCGCTGCTCTTGCCCGGCAGGAAACCGTTGGCCCACAGGTGCGGCGGCGGCGGCGGATCGCCCGGGTCGCCGCCCGACAGCAGCGCCGCGAACGCGGGCAGGTTGCCGTTGTCGCTGCCGAGCGCGTGCGCGACCCAGCTGCCGCAGCTCGGCCGTCCGGCCTCGATCGAACCCGTGGTCAGCATCTGCTGCGCGGGCACGTGGTTGATGATCGTGCTGGTCATCGACCGCACCAGCGCGAGGCGATCGGCGTGGCCGCCGAGGTGCGGCAGCAGCTCGCTGAGCTGCATGCCGCACTGCCCGCGGGGCGCGAATGCGAAGCGCGAACCCGCCGCGACCAGGTTGCGCCCCTTGAGCTGATCGACCACCGCGCCGGCGACGAGGCTGTCCGGCATCGGCTGACCGTCGAGCTGCTGCAGCTTGGGCTTGGGGTCGAACAGGTCGAGCTGCGACGGCGCGCCGAGCATGAACAGGAACAACACCGACTTCGCGCGCGGCGCGAAGTGCGGCCGCTGTTCTTCCACCAGGCGCAGCGGCAGGGCCAGCGAAGCGAACATGCCGGCGGAGCCGCGCAGGAAGGCGCGGCGCGAAGGACCGGCGGAGTTCGGGTTCTCGTTCATGAGCGCACCAGCACTTCATCGAGGTTGAGCAACACGGCCGCGACCGCGGTCCACGCGGCGATCTGCCACGTCGGCACCTCTGCGGCGGGCGCCAGGTCCCCGATCGCGACCGCCGCGTCGGCGAGCGCGACGTCCGCCGCATAACGCTGCCGCTGCGCCGCCAGCAGGTCGAGCAGCGGCGCGCACTCGGCCGCGGTCGGTCGGCGCTGGGTACACCAGGCGAAGGCGCGCTCGAGACGTTCGTGGTCTTCGCGCGACGGATCCTCGCAGCGCGCCGCCAACGCGCGCTGCGCCAGCCCCCGCGCCGCCTCGGCGAAGTTGCGGTCGTTGAAGAGCACCAGCGCCTGCAGCGGCGTGGCGCCACGTTCGCGCTGCACGGTGCAGACGTCGCGCGTCGGCGCGCCGAACAGCTGGAAGGCGACGAACGGCAGGGCGCGGCTGGCCTTGACGTAGAGGCCGCGGCGGTGGCGATCGCCGGCCTTCGACGGCTTGGGCCACAGGTCCGCGGGTTGCCACGGCATCACGCTGGGGCCGCCGACGCGCTGGTCGAGCAGGCCGCCGAGCGCCAGCGCCTGGTCGCGCAGCGCCTCGGCGTCGAGGCGCCAACGGCCGGCGCGACCGAGCAGGCGGTTGTCGGGATCGACCGCGGCGAGGTCGGCGCGGTAGTCGCTGCGCTGCCGATAGGTCGACGAGGTCACCAGCAGGCGCAGGAAGGCGCGGTGCCGGAAGCCGCCGTCGACGAACTCGCGCGCCAGCCAGTCGAGCAGCTCGGGATGGCTCGGTCGTTCGCCGCGGTTGCCGAAGTCGGCCGGGGTCGCCACCAGCCCCTGGCCGAACACCCAACCCCAGAGCCGGTTGACGTGCACGCGCCCGACCAGCGGGTTGTCCTTGCGCACCAGCCACTGGGCCAGCCCCAGGCGGTTGCGCGGCGCGCCTTCGGGCAGCGCGCCGAACACCGCGGGGATCGCCGGCTCGACCACTTCGTCGGGTTGCAGGAAGTCGCCGCGGCGCAGCAGGTGCGTCGGCCGCGGCGCGGCCATCTCGGTCATCACCGAGACCAGCGGCACCGCCTCGAGCAGCTCCGCGCGCCGCGCGACCAGGGCCGCGAGGGCGTGTTCGAGCCCGGCCAGCGCGGGCTCCCCGTGCTGCACGAACAACCGTTCGCCGAGGGCGTCCCGTTCGGCGCCGGTCATCGCGGCGAAGTCGGCGAGCACCATCGCAGCGAGTTCGGCGCCGGTCAGCGCCCGCGCGAACAGCCGCACCTCGTCGATGCGGCCGCGCAGCGGCAGCCCGTCGACGCCGCCGATGCGCAGATTGCCGTCGTTGCGCAGGCTGCCGACGAGCCGCTTGGGCCGTTCCTCGGCGGGTGGCCCTGCTGGCGGCTCTTGCGCTGGCGCGTCGGCGCCGCCCAACACCGCGGCGACGCCGTCGACGTAGAGCGCCAGCCCCTCGCGCCGGCGCGAGCCGTCGTAGGTGAACGCGACGTGGTGCCACTCGTCGAAGCCGATCGTCGTGCGCGTGAACGCCGACAGCCGATCCTCGGCCGCCGCCACCAGCTGGACCTGAACCTCCCCGCGCGCGTCGACGGACAGGCGCCAGCCCCTGGCATCCTGGGCCTCGTCGATCTTGGCGACGACGGTGTGCTTGGACGTGACCTCCTTCGCCGTCACCCGGACCCAGGCCGACGCCGTGAACGCCTGGTCGGCGTCCATGTCGGCGCGCTGCCCGCACTGCAGGAAGGTGTCCCTTCCGTCGAGTTCGAGCGCGAGCCCGCGGACCCCGTCGACGAACCCCGCCGTGCCGAGCCCTTCGATGACGCCGCCGTCCGACGTCGCATCGCCGGCCGCCGACTGCAGCGACGCGTGCAGCAGCGCCCCGTCGGGCACCGCCGTCGCCGACAGCGTCTGCAGCCACGCCGCACGGGCAGCCTGCTGCGCGCGCACCCGCTGCCGCAGCTGCAACTCGGCCGCCGCGATCTGGCGCTCGAGCCCGAGCAGTTCGCTGCCCTGCTCGCTGCTGGGCAGCTCGAGGAACGGCTCGGGGTTGTCGCGCGCGACCAACCCCTTTTCGTCCATGCGGTTCCAGAACGCGTAGAGCCCGTAGTAGTCGCGCTGGCTGATCGGGTCGAACTTGTGGTCGTGGCACTGCGCGCAGCCGACCGACAGGCCCAGCCAGGTGGTGCCGAACGTCGCGGTGCGGTCGGCGACGTATTGATGGCGGTACTCGCCGGGCTGACCGTCCTGTTCGAAGGTCACCGCGTGGTTGCGCTGGAACCCCGTGGCGATGCGCTGGCTCAGGGTCGCGTCCGGCAGCAGATCGCCGGCGAGCTGCTCGATCGTGAACTGGTCGTACGGCATGTCGCCGGCGAACGCCTGCACGACCCAGTCGCGCCACGCCCACATCTGTCGGTCCGTGTCGAAGTCGAAGCCGTTGGTGTCGGCGTATCGCGCCAGGTCGAGCCACCACTGCGCCATGCGCTCGCCGTGCTGCGGCGAGGCCAGCAGGCGGTCGACCACCCGTTCGTAGGCGTCGGGCGCGGGGTCGGCCAGGAACGCCGCCAGCTCCTCGGGGGTCGGCGGCAGGCCGGTCAGGTCCAGCGTCACGCGCCGCAGCAGGGTCGCCCGGTCGGCTTCGGGCGCCGGCGCGAAGCCGGCCGCCTCGAGCCGCGCCAGCACGAACCGGTCGAGGTCGGAGCGGGGCCAGGCAACGTCCGCGACCACAGGGACGGGCGGGCGCACGGGCGCCTGCATGGACCACAGCGCACCGCCCTGGGCGGCGCCCTGGGCGGCGGCCGGCGCGGCACCGCCCGCCAGCCCGCACGCGAGCCCCATCGCCAGCCGGATCGTCGAGGTGGTGCCCATCAGCAACTCTGCGTCGTGCAGCGAGACGCACGGCCAGGATTGTCGGGAAAAGACGACCCCGCGCGCCGCACCGGGGAGGCGCGGCGCGCGGGGCCGATGCAGAAGTGGTTCCCTTGCCAGCAATGGCGCCAAAGCGCCCGCGCGCCGGCCAGGAATCCCCACGGAGTCCGCCCCCGCCCGCCAGTTCCGGCACAGGCCGTGGCGGGCCGGCACTGCCGCCGGCTATCCTCCGCGGCGATCCCATGCCCAAGGATCCTTCCTCCACCGAGCGCCTGACCATGCTGCTGCAGGCCGCAGGCGACGACGCCGGCGCCCAGCGTTCGGTCGCCTTCTCCAGCGTCTATGCGGAGTTGCGGCGGATCGCCCGGCAGCATCTGGCGCAGGAACGGATCGGCCACACGCTGCAGGCGACGGCCCTCGTGCACGAGGCGTGGCTGCGGCTGTTCGGCAACCAGCAGTCGTTCGGCAGCCGGCAGGAATTCCTGGCCGCCGCGGCCAACACGATGCGTCGCATCCTGGTCGACCACGCGCGCGCGCGCGGTCGCCGCAAGCGCGGCGGCGGGCAACGCAAGGTGCCGCTCGACGCGCTGCAGCTGGCGACGATGACCGACGCCGACGACGTGTTGTCCGTGGACGAGGCCGTGACCGCGCTCGAGCAGCGCGACCCGCGCCTCGCCGAGCAGGTCAAGCTGCGCCTGTTCGCGGGCCTCGAAGAAGCGGAGGTCGCTGCGGCCCTCGACATCAGCGACCGCACCGCGCGCCGCGACTGGGTGCTCGCGCGCGCGTTCCTGCAGCGACATCTGCAGCCGGAGGGCTGACGATGGACGCGCCCACCTGGGAACGGATCAAGACGCTGTTCCACGACGCCCTCGAGGTACCCGCCGAGGAACGCGAGCAGTGGCTGGCGACGCGCTGCGGCGACGAACCAGCGCTCGGCGACGAGGTCCGCGCCCTGCTGGCCGCGCACGACGCGGCGGCCGACGAGCCCGGTGACGAAGGCGAGGGCGAAGGCGCCGGGCGCAGCCCGCAGCTCGGCCGCTACCGGATCCTGCACCTGCTCGGCGAGGGCGGCTTCGGCACCGTGCACCTCGCCGAACAGTACGAACCCGTGCACCGGCAGGTCGCGCTCAAGGTGCTGCGCGCCGGCATGGACACCGCGCAGGTGATCGAGCGCTTCAAGCTCGAGCGCGAGTCGCTGGCGATGATGAGCCACCCCAACATCGCGCAGATCTACGACGCGGGCACCACCGACGCGGGGTTGCCGTTCTTCGCGATGGAGTTCGTCGACGGCCTGTCGCTGACCCCCTACTGCGACAGCCGGCGCCTGGGCCTGACGCACCGGCTGCAGCTGTTCGTGCAGGTCTGCCGCGGCGTGCACCACGCCCACCAGAAGGGCATCATCCACCGCGACCTCAAGCCGTCGAACGTGCTCGTCGCCACCATCGACGGCGCGCCGGTGCCGAAGATCATCGACTTCGGCATCGCCAAGGCGACGCTGGGACTGGGCGACGAGCGCCTCGCCGAGTTCCGCACACTCGAAGGCAAGTGCATCGGCACGCCGGGCTACATGAGCCCCGAGCAGGCCGACCTGACGGGCGGCCACGTCGACGTGCGCAGCGACGTCTACTCGCTCGGCGTACTGCTCTACGAACTGCTCACCGGCCGGCTGCCGCACGACCCAACCGAGCTGCGCGAGCGCGGCCTGCTCGGCTACCTGCAGCGCGTGCGCGAGGTGGAGGCGCGGCGCCCCAGCACCACCGTGACCGGTCAGGACGACGCGATCGCCAACACGCGCGGCGTCTCCGCGGCGACGCTGCGACACCGGCTGCGCGGCGACCTCGACTGGATCACGCTGCGCGCGCTCGAACGCGACCCGACGCGGCGTTACCAATCCGCCGACGACATCGCCGAGGACCTCGAGCGGCACCTGCGCCACGAACCCGTGCTCGCCGGCCCGCCGGGCCTCGCCTATCGCGCGCGCAAGTTCGTGCGCCGACACCGCGTCGTCGCCGCGAGCAGCGTCGCGGTGCTGCTGGCCCTGGTGTTCGGCCTGATCGCCACGCTGTGGCAGTACGGGATCGCCACGGACAACCTGCGCGCCGCCGTCGGCCACCGGCTCAGCGCCCAGGCGATCAACCTCGCCGCCGAGTCGCCGACGCTGGCGCTGCTGCTGGCGATCGAAGGCGCCGAGCGCGCGCCCGGCGAGGACGCCGACGCGGCGCTCTACACGACACTCGGTCTCGCCCACGAGGTGCGCCACGAGATCCTGCACGACGCGACGATCCGCTGGGCGGCGCGCAGCCGCGACGAGACCTGCAGCCTGAGCGCCGACGACACGCACCTGGTGCTGTGCCTGGACCTCCCCGCGGGCACGATCCGGCACGCCTTCGACGTGCACGAAGCGGTCCTGTCGGGACTCGCCGTCGACGCCACCGGCGATCGCGGCGCCAGCTTCGACCTGGACGGTCTGCTGCTCGTGCTCGACCTGCGCAGCGGCCGCGTTCTCACGCGCCTGCCGCACGACGAGCCCATCGTCGCGGCCGCCTTCCTGGCCGATCAGGAGGACCTCGTGACCATCGACGGCGGCGGCGCGCTGCGACGGATCGATGCGCGCGGCGCCGAGGTCGAGTTGGCCCGGCACCCCGGTCCGCTACGCGCGATGGCGGTCACCGCCGACGGCCGGCGCGTCGCGGTGCTGCGCGACGACGGCGTCGTGGCGCTGCATGAGTTGCCTTCGGGGCGCGCGCTGTGGCAACAGCACCTGACCGCCCCGGGCCGCGAGGCGGCAGCCCTTTCGCCGCCGACGCTCGCGTTCACCGACGACGGCCACTGGCTGGCCTGCCTGAACCGCGACGGTGGGGTCACGGTGCTCGACCCCGGCGATCCGACGCGCGCCTGGCAGCCGACGCGGGCGCCGTGCTCGGCGATCGCGCTGGCCAGCGCGGCAGGCAGGCTCGCGCTGTTCGACGGCGACGGTCCCGGCGAGGTGGTCGACCTGCGAGATCGCAGCGTCGTGCGGCTCGAGCCCACCGGTCTGCACCCCGTCGTCGCCCACGCGGCCATCGACCCGGGCGCCTACACGCTCGTGACGGTGCTCAAGAACCGCCCGCAGATGGCGGTCTTCGATCCGCAGCTCGGGACCTTCCTGGCGACGCTGCGCGGCGACAACCACGCGCTGTACCGTCCGCACGTGAGCGCCGACGGCGAGTGGATCGACGCCTACGGGCACAACGGCGCCGTGCACCGCTGGCGCACCGCGGTGCTCGACGAGGACCGCCGCACGGCGCAGCGCGGCGCGGCCGGGAAGAGCGTGCGCACGGTGCTGGTGCCGCCCGGCGATCGCGTGATCGAGCAGACGCCCGACCACCGCGTGGTGCTGACCGACGTCGGGCACGGGCGCGAGGTTCGCACGCTCGCCGCGGACGTGCCCGATCAGCCGTATCTGAGCCTGTCACCGCGCAGCGAGGCGGCGTTGCTCGACCTCGGCGGCAAGACCGCGATCGTGCCGCTCGACGGCGGCCCCCCGCGATTCTGCGCCGACACCGCGCTGGTCAAGCCGCGCACCAACGCCGCCATGACCCATCTCGTGGGCATGAACGGCACCCGCGTGTTGTGCTTCGACACGCGCAGCGGTGCGCGCGTCTTCGACAAGGAACTGCCCGCGACGCAATACGTCGACGTCGATGCTGCCGGCACGACGCTGGTCACGGCCGACGGCGGCAGCAACCACTCGACCCTGTGGTCGCTCGCGACGGGCGAGCCGCTGCGCGAGCTGTCGCACCGCGCCTTCGCCTTCGACGCGCTGTTCGGCGCCGCGGGCGATCAGGTGCTGACCCTGGCCAACGACAGCGCCGCCACCGTCTGGGACGTGGCCACCGGCCGCCCGGTGCGACACCTCAAGGCGCCGACCGCCGACTTCGGTTGGCTGCACCGCGACCCCGCGGGCCGCTACGTGGCCGTGCACACCCCCGAGGAAACGAGCATCTACTCGCTCGAGGACGGCCAACGTCGCCTGCGCTGGGCGCCCAACCGCCCGGAGCTCGGGCTCGTGCAGATGTCGTTCACCACGGGCGGCGAGAGCCTGCTGGTCAAGCTCGCCAACGGCAGCCAGCGCCTGCTGCCGCTCGATCCCCTGGCCGCGGCGAAGGTCGCGGCGCCGCGCCAGCTGACGGCCGCCGAGCGCGAGCGCTTCGAACTGCCGGCCAGCGACGCGCCCCCAGCGCGCCCGCGCGCTTCGCACCTCTACGTCGACGTGGCCATCGGCCTGCTGCGCGACGCGCCCGGCCGCGCCGAGATCGACCGCGCCGCGCAGCTGCTCGACGACGCCCAGCACCTGCGCCCGCGCATGCAACCGCGTTTCCACCTGGCGCGCGCGCTGCTGCAGCTGCGGCGCGGGCCGCTCGACGCGGCCGCGCTCGACCAGGTCCTCGCCGACCTCGACATCTGCCTTCGCTCCGGCGACATCTCGGGCCGCACGCTCGCGTCGCACGAAGCGTTCGCGCCGCTGCGCGCCGACGAGCGCGGCGCGCAGTTCGTCGCCGCCGCGCAGCGCTGACCGCGGGTCAGCCCAGCGCCGCGAGCACGTCGCGCAGCCGCACGATGCGCTTCTCGGCGAGCGCCAGCGAGCGCATCGCCGACGCCTCCCCAGACTGCCGCAGCGCCATGTCCGCGTTGTAGAGGTTGGTGACGATCTGCTCGACGAACTCGAGCACCTCGTCGGGCGTCTCCGCGGGCAACGCGCCGAGCACCACGTCGAGCGTCGCCATCAGGTCCTCGACGCGCTGACGCAGGTCGACCATCGGCTCCATCGAGCCGTCGGTCATCTCGCGCAGGATCCCCTTGGCCTGCAGCACGCCTTCCTGGAGCACCCCCGTGTTGGACATCGCACCCCGACTATCGGCGCGGCCAGCGGGTGCCATGATGCGGACCTTCGGCCAGGGATGTCCCCTGCGCCGCGCTGCCGTGAGGCTCAGGCGCCCGCGAGTCCGCCCGGCAGGCGAACGTAGGCGCGCAGGCCCTGCGCGCCGCCCTCGCGGCCGAAGCCCGATTCCCTCATGCCACCGAACGGTGCGGCCGGGTCGAAGCGGTTGAAGGTGTTGTTCCAGACCACGCCGGCGCGCATGCGCCCAGCCAGCCACAGGATGCGCGCGCCCTTGTCGGTCCAGATGCCGCAGGACAACCCGTAGGCGGTGTCGTTGGCCTTCGCCACCGCCTCGTCGGGCGTGCGGAACGTCGACACGGCGAGCACCGGACCGAAGATCTCCTCGCGCGCGATGCGCTGGCTCATCGCGACGCCGGTGAACATCGTCGGCGCGTGCCAGTAGCCCTTGGCCGGCAGCGCGCAGGCGCTCTGGTGCATGACCGCGCCCTCGCGCTCCCCGGCGGCGCACAGCTCGCGGATGCGCGCCAGCTGCGGGGCGCTGTGGATCGCGCCCATGTCGGTGTTCTTGTCGAGCGGGTCGCCGACGCGGATGCGCGCCATGCGCCGCCGCAGCTTGTCGACGAACAGGTCGTGCACGCTCTCCTGCACGAGCAGGCGCGAGCCCGCGCAGCAGACGTGGCCCTGGTTGAAGAAGATGCCGCGGACCACACCTTCGACCGCCTGGTCGAGCGCCGCGTCCTCGAACACCAGGTGCGCCGCCTTGCCGCCGAGCTCGAGCGTCAGCGCCTTGCCGCTGCCCGCGAGCGCGCGCTGGATCTCCTTGCCGACCTCGGTGCTGCCCGTGAACGCGACCTTGTGCAGGCCCGGGTGCCGCACCAGCGCCGCACCCGCCGCGCCGTCACCCGTGATCACGTTGACGACGCCCGCCGGCAGCTCCGCCTGCGCGAACACCTCACACAAGAGCAGCGCCGTCAGCGGCGAGGTCTCGGCGGGCTTGAGCACCACCGTGTTGCCCGCCGCCAGCGCCGGCGCGATCTTCCAGGCCGCCATCAGCAGCGGGAAGTTCCACGGGATCACCTGGCCGACGACGCCGTAGGGCTCGGGGCGCACGCCAGGGAACAGCAGCTCGAGCTTGTCGGCCCAGCCGGCGTGATAGAAGAAGTGCTGCGCTGCGAGCGGCACGTCGACGTCGCGCGTCTCGGCGATCGGCTTGCCGTTGTCGAGCGTCTCGAGCACCGCGAACTCGCGCGCGCGCTCCTGCAGGATGCGCGCGATCCGGAACAGGTAGCGGCCGCGGTCCTCCCCCGACAACCGACGCCACGCGGGCAGCGCCCTGGTCGCCGCCTGCACCGCCGCGTCGACGTCCTTGGCGCCCGCCGCGGCGACCTCGCCGAGCACTTCCTCGGTCGCCGGGTTCACGGTCGCGAAGTAGGACCTGCTCTTCGGCTTGTGGAACTCGCCGCCTACGAACAGCTCGCTGCGCGCGGCGATGCGCACGTGGTCGGTGGCCTCGCGCGACGGCGCGTACAACCACTTGCCGCCGAACGACAGCTCGGGCGCGGAGTCGGTCTCGGGTGCGGTCTTCTTGGCCATGACGATCAGTCCGTGCTGAAGTCGGTCGGCCGCTGGTAGCGGCCCGTGCGTTCCTTCTCGAGTTGCATCAACACGTCGTTGAGCAGCGAGCTCGCGCCGAAGCGGAACCACTGCGGCGACAGCCACGCGTCGCCGCAGGTCTCGTTGACGAGCACCAGGTACTTGAGCGCGTCCTTGGCCGTGCGGATGCCGCCCGCGGCCTTGACGCCGACCATGCGCCCCGTCGCCAGGAAGTGGTCGCGCACCGCCTCGAGCATCAGCAGCACGACCGGCAGCGTGCTCGCCGGCGACACCTTGCCCGTGCTGGTCTTGACGAAGTCTCCGCCTGCGAGCATCGCGATGCGGCAGGCGCGGCGGATGTTGTCGTAGGCCTGCAGCTCGCCGGTCTCGAGGATCACCTTGAGGTGCGCGTCGCCGCACGCTTCCTTGACCGCGCAGATCTCGTCGTAGACGTCGCCGTAGCGGCCCGCGAGGAACGCGCCGCGGTCGATCACCATGTCGATCTCGGTCGCGCCCGCGGCGACCGCGAGTTCGACCTCACGCAGCTTGGTCTGCCGGTCCGTGCGCCCCGCCGGGAACCCCGTCGCCACCGAGGCGACCTGCACGCCGCTGCCGGCCAGCGCGTCCACTGCGATCGCGACGAGGTCCGGATAGACACACACCGCCGCGCACGACGGCACGTCGTCGCGCGCCGGGAACGGACGACGCGCCTTGCCGCACAGCTGTTGCACCTTGCCCGGCGAGTCCGCGCCCTCGAGCGTGGTCAGGTCCATCATCGCGATGGCGAGCTTCAAACCCTGCACCTTGGCCGCCTTCTTCAGCGAGCGCGTCGCGAGCTGCGCGGCGCGGGTCTCGAGCGCGACCGCGTCGACGGGCGGCACGCGGAACTCGGTCGGGTGCAGGGAGGGCATGGCAGTCGGGATCGTGCCGCGGGGGGCGGGCGAAGTCGAGCGACTCGGAATCTGCAGGAATGTTGAGGTCCGCGCGCCGGCCGGTGACGTTGAGCAACCGCCGATGAGCGAGTTCTCCGCTGACGACTTGACCCAGCACGCGACCGCGATGCGCCGGCTCGCCTGGGATCTGCTCCACGACGCGGGCCTGGCCGAGGACGCCGTGCAACAAGCCTTCGTGACGGCGTTGCAGCGCCCGCCCGCAGTGCGAACTGGGCTCGCGGGTTGGCTGCGCTGCGTGGTGCGCAACTGCGCCACCGACCTGCTGCGCGCCGAAGGGCGCCGCAAGCGCCGCGAATCGCGGCTGACCCCGCCCCAGGAGTCGCCGACGCCGGCCGCGACTGCCCAACGGCTCGAGGGGCAGGCGGCGATCGGCCTCGCCGTCCGGGATCTGGGCGAGCCCTACGCGACCGCCGTGTGGCTGCGGTACTACGAAGGCCTTTCGCCCACCGAGATCGCGCAGCGGCTCGGCGTGCCGGTGAAGACGGTGAAGACGCGACTCGGCCGCGCGCTGCAACAGCTGCGGAACAGACTGCAGCATGACCACGGCACGCAGCATGGCTGGATCATGAGCCTGCTGCCGCTCGCCGAGTTGCCGCTCGCGGGCACGACCTCGACCGCCGCAGCAGCGGCAGGAGCAGGACTGATGCAGAGCAAGGTGTTCGGCGGCGTCGCGGTGCTGGTCGTGATGATCGCAGCAGCAGCGCTTTGGTCGCGGACTCGCGACCCTGCTGGTGCTGTGCGTCCGCAGTCTGCCGCGCCCGTCGCGACCGCCGAGGTCGACGCGGGCGCCGCGCCGCAACACATCGGCGGCGACGAACCTGCCGCCCCGGAGCAGCGCGTCGCGGCAGATCTCGTTCCGCCCGCGCCGCCGGGTCCCTCATTGCGGGTGCGGGTGCTGGGCACCGACGGCCAACCGCTGCCGTTCGCGCCGGTGTGGCACTCGCTGCCCGACGACGAGGTCCAGAAGGGCGCGCTGTCCGATGCCGAACTTCGTCACCTCTCGTGGGATCGCGAAGCCTGGCTGCAGCACTTCGGCGCCGTCGCGACCACCGACGCCGACGGCATCGCCCGCTGGCCGTGGCAAGAACTCCCGCGCCGGTCCTGGACTTGCGTCGCTCGTCACGGCGCCGACTACGGTGAGATCTACATCTCCGGCATGGCCCAACCGGACGCGGTGCACTTGCTGCAGCTCGAGGTGGACCACAACTGCGTGGTGCAGGTGCTCGATGCGCACCGTTTGCCAGCTCACGATGTGCCGATCGCAACGCACTACGTCGCATCGAACGGGGGCAAGCGCACGGACCACGTCGCCGGACTCACCGACGAACACGGCTTCGCGACGCTGCGGCACGTGCAGTTGTGGAGCCGCCGCATCGAGCCGCACGGTGACAGCCTGCCCGCCACGGTCGGCGTCGCGTTGCCCGGAATCGAGGTCGGCAGAGCGATCGACGCGCGCCATCTGCCGCAAGATCCCATCGTGCTCACCCTGCCGAACGCGGGCTGTATCGAAGTCACGCTGCGCGACGCCATGGGCGAACCGATCGCCGACCAGGGCTTCGAGCTCGAAGCCGACGAATCCGTCGGTCTGCAACGCACCGACGCGCGCGGCGTCGCCACGTTCGCGCGCGTTGGACTGGGTCTGCAGTGGCGTCTCGGCCGAGAGCACACGCCACGCGAGCGCTACCGAAGCGTGCGCGGTCCAGCGACCGATGGCGAAGTCGTGACGGTGCGCTGGCAACCCGAGCCGGCGCCGACGCTGGTCGGCAGGCTGTTGCGCGACGGCGCGCCGGTCGCGGGCGAGACCCTGTTGGCCACTTCGGACCACCGCGGAATCACCCGCGAGAGCATCGCGACCGATCGCGAGGGCCGCTTTCGCATCGCCGTGACCGGGGGCGAACCGGGCCAACACCTCACGGCGTTGACGCTGCGCCCCCATGATGACGAGCACGGCGTCACCGGCGAACGCGCCGACTGGCATGGGGACTTCGTCGTCACCCAGGGAGCTCACGACCTCGGAGTGCTGGCACTGCAGACCGAGCCGCTGGTGCTGCGGGTGCAGTTCGCAGCCGCGACCGGCGTTCTACCGAGGGATCTCGGATTCGCAGTGCAGGCCGCTGTTGGCCCTCTCGAGGATCCCTGGCGAGCGCTGCACCTGCCCAAGCACATCGATGGCGACGGCCGCTTCTCGGTGTTCGGCGATGCGCCGCGCGCGCCGCTGCGACTTGTCGTCCACACCGATCAGCAGTTCTTGCCGGTTCCGCCGTTGCTGTTCGCCTGTGGCGATCGCGACCTGCACGTCGAACTGCGCCGCGGCGGCTCGGTGCGCGCGTCGATCGTCGCCGGCAGTCATGTCGAAGCGTTCTGCCTGCAGCCTTTGCTGGTGCCGCTCGATCGCCGCGACGAGCCGACCGAGAACGGTCGCTTCGACGCCGGCCTCGACGCGCGTGTGCCGCGCGAGCAGGGCTTCGTCGCCGACGATCCGCTGGAGATGGCCTACACCTGGCCGGCGGTGGTGCCCGGACGCTATCGGCTGGAGGTGCGTTCGCGCGGCCTGCCGGCCCCCCTGCTGGTGCTGTCCGACATCGTCGTCGTCGATGGCGAACGGTGCGACGAGGCCCGCCTGCAGCACCTGCGCATTCCGGGTCTGCAGGCGATCGAACTGACCTTGCCGCAGGCGAACAACGCCTCGCCATCCTCGGGCAGGTTGGGCCTCGGCCTCGTCGCCGTGCTCGACGGCGATCGTGTCGCCGAACCTTGTTGGCAGATCGACAGCCCGCTGGTGCTGTTCGCGAGCACCACGCCGATCGACGTATTGGTGCGGCTCAACGGCCATCGCGACCGCATCGTGCGCGGCGCCTTCGGCAAACAGACGATCGAACTGCAACCGGGCTTGCCCGTCACCGTGCGCTGCCCCGACCCCACGCCCACGGCCGGCAGGACCGTGCGACTCGAACTGCACGCGGTGCACGATGCGCTCGCGGCGCGCCGTCCCGCCGTCTACTCCGCGGCGGCAGGTGGCGCGCTGCCACCCTACGAGGGCCCCACCCTGGCAGCGGACCTGGTCGAGGGCCGGGTGCAGTTCCTCCTGCCCTTTGCCGGGCGCTACCGGATCGAAGCGTCGCTGTCGAACGGTGGCGCAGCGGCCACAGACCTCGCGGTCACACCCCCCGAGATCGACATCGGCGACGAAGGCGGCACGTTCGACCTGCACCTGAACCGACCCCGCTGAGCCAAGGTCGAGATGAGCAGAGGTCGGGCTGCAGGCAATCAACGCACCTTCGGCTCCTGTGCCGGCATGTCGGCGAGATCCTGCGCAGACTCCTAATGCCCTGGTGGAACGGGCAGACCTTGGCGGTGGCGGCCGCACCTCGGCCCGCCCGAAGGAATTCTGTTAGAAAGCAGCCCCCGCCACGCCACTACCGGCATGGCCAGACTCATGACGACCGACCCGCGCACCCTGCTGACCGCCGGCGACCGCCTGTCGCGGACCGAGTTCGAGCGGCGCTACGCGGCGATGCCCGACCTGAAGAAGGCCGAACTCATCGAAGGAGTCGTCTACATGGGGTCCCCGGTCAGCTACCGCCGACATGGTCGTCCGGAGCGCCTGCTGGCGATCTGGCTCGCGTTCTACGAAGTGATGACGCCCGGCGTCGAGGCCACCGGCAACACCACGCTGCGCCTGGACCTCGACAACGAGCCGCAGCCCGACTTGATGCTGCGTGTGCCAGAACGACGTGGCGGCCGCTCGCGCATCGCTGCCGACGGATTCGTGGAGGGCCCGCCCGAATTGGTGATCGAGGTCGCTGCGAGCTCGGTGAGCTACGACCTGCACCAAAAACTGCACGTGTATCGGCGCAGCGGCGTCACCGAGTACCTCGTGCACCGCGTCGACGACGGCGCGATCGACTGGTTTCGCCTCGAAGAAGACGACTACGTGCCACTGGTCGCCGCGGATGACGGCATGCTGCGCAGCACGGTGTTCCCCGGACTGTGGCTGCCGGTGCGCGCGCTGCTCGACGGCAACGTGCCCGGTCTGCGTGCAGCGGTCGAGAGCGGCTGCGCCTCGCTCGAGCACCGGCAGTTGTGCCAACGGCTCGCTTCGGTCTGATACCGAGCGCGGCAGATTCTCCGCAGCAGCTCCTCAGCGCGGCGCGGGCACGACCACCTCGACGACCGCCTCGGTGCGATCTCGCGGCATCAAGACGGGCGCCGACCATTCGCCAGACTCGCCGACACGCACCTCGATCGGCAGCTCGGGCGCCGGGTCGAGCACGAGTTCGCCCGAACCTTGGTGGGTCGCGGTGAGTGTGCCGCAGCGATACTCGACCCGCGCCGCGACGGGCCGGCCGTCGGGCCATCGCAGCCGCAACTGCAGGCGACGACGGACACAGGCGAACTCCGCGGAACGGGTGTTGCCGGGTTCGATCTCCACCACGGCGTCGAGCAGTCCCTTCACGCTCTGCAGCTCGCCGAGAGCGGTGTTCTGCACCGCGATGTGATACCGACCCGGCAGCAGGCCCTCGGCGTGGAACGATCCGTCGGCCGCGACCGGGAAGAAGCCGATGCGCAGATCGGCAGCATCCAGCCGCACGAGCGCGACGCCGAGCAGGTGCGGCACCTCGCCGGAGAAATCCGGCCCGACCAGCCTGCCGTCGAGCGCGCCGAACGACGGGCGCGGCACCTCGATCCGGACGTTCGCGGTCGCGCCGCCGACGACATCGACCGCGACGACCGGCGCACCGCAGGCCGCGTGACGCCTCACCGCCTCGCCGGGAAGCTCGAGGACCAACTGCCTGTGAACGGACACCGAGTAGTGGCCGGCCGGCAACAGCGGCACCGTGCAGACGCCCTCCGCGTCGATCCGCCCGTCGATGCGGGAGACGGGTCGTCCCATCGCGTCCCACAGCACGACGGCGAAGAGTTCCCGTGGCTCGCCGTTGCGTTCGACCTCGACGCGCAGCGCGCCGCCGCGGCGAAGGACCACGCGCAAGGGAGCGACCGACGAGAGCCGCGGATCGACGATCAACTCGGTCACGAAGCCCTCGGCACGAACGCGCAGGCCGAGCCCCTGTGCGCGCGGCGGAACCCGCAGCGAGGTGCGGCCGTCGGCCTCCGTCTTGCCACCA
Source organism: Planctomycetota bacterium (assembly GCA_020638655.1). Lineage (GTDB taxonomy): Bacteria > Planctomycetota > UBA1135 > UBA1135 > UBA2386 > JACKIC01. Next base: position 156,027 of record JACKIC010000007.1, on the reverse strand, counting down.
CCCACCCGCTCGGACAGCCCGTCGACGAGCGTGTGCAGACGCAGCGACCGCGGATCGCGGTCGCGGTGGCGCGCCTGCTCGAGGTCCTCGCCCAGACGCAGCAGGCTCACGTCGGCGTCCGACACCGGACCGCCGGCATCGTCCACCACGATCACCGAGGCCATCGCGAGGCGAGCCAGCACGAAACGCTCGCGGTGCAGCTCCTCGGCCCCCAGCTCGACCTTTCGCAGCTCACCGCAGTCGAGGTCGTCGGTCGTCGGCACCACGCGCAGCAGGAGCCCCCCCCGCTGCGACGTCGAGAACTCACAGCGGCCGTCCTCGTGGCGCCGTCCGCACGCCCGGTTCTCGGGCAGGAACTGGTGATCGGCAGGCCCGAACAGCACGGCATACTCCGCCACCGCGGCACCGGCGTCGTCCACGACCTCGACGGCCACCCGCGGGCCGTCGGGCAACACGATGCGCACGTCCTCCCGGCCCCACTCGACCACGGGCGGAGCAAACGTCGCAGCCCATCGCTCCGGTCGCTGCAACAACACGCGCGTCGTCCCGGTCGTCGGGCCATCGGCGAGCAGGGCGAAGCGCCCGAGCCGATCCGACTGCGCCGGCGCGCTCCCCGATTCCGCGCGCAACCGGACGCCATCGACCGGCGCCCCGCGCGCGTCCACGACCGTGCCGCGGATCGCCGGCACGACTTCGATCGGTTCGAGCACGAGGTGCAGCAGCTCGGTGCCGCGCGACGGATCGACGACGAACGCACCGTCGCCGCGCTGCTTCCTGCGCGCACCGAACACCTGGGCGCGATAGCTGCCCGCGGGCAGCTGCATGTCGAGCGTGAAGGAGCCGTCGGCAGCAGACACTGCCCCTGCGAGCCCCTGCGACGACTGGCCCGCGCGCAGCGCCGTGTCGACGCCGAACACGAGCACGTTGTTGCCGCCGACGCCCGTGCCGTCGACCTCGATGACGCGGCCGCGCACCCGCCAACCGCGCGGCAACAACAGATCGCCGAGATCCTCGTGCGAGCCGTCCTTCAGCCCCGCGAACGACCCCGCGCGCGTCGCCCGATCGGCGGCGTCGAGACGCAGGGTGACGGCGCCGCGAGCATCGAGCGCGACCTCGGCGCGGAACGTGCCGTCGGCGGCCGAGCGCGCGACCTCCCCGGCCCCGGACAACCCGACGACGACGTCGGCGATCGGCCGGCGGTTCTCGGCGGCGAGACAACGACCCGTGATCGTCGCGCGGCCAACGCTCGATTCCCCCACTGGCCCCGCGGCGTTTGCGCCATCGGGCGGCGCCGTTCCCGCCGGCGGAACGGGTGCTTCGACCCTGACCGTCGGCGGAATCGGCGGAGCCTCCGCCACAGGGTCCCGCGCAGCGTCGGCAACTGGGTTCGACTCGGGCACGGCTGCAGGGGCAGGGGCCGATCGGGAGGACCACCAGACGAGCGTGACGCATAGCGCAAAGGCGAGTGCCAACCATCCCGTCGCCGGATGCCGCCTCCTGGTCATCCCGGCACGCTACCGGCGACCCACCCGCACCGCGAGCCCCGCTACAGGCCCCGGCGGTGCACCACGCGGCCGCCGACCATCGTCAACCGCACCTGCACCTGCCCCAGCTCGTCGCTCGCGAACAGGTCGCGGTCGAGCACGATCAGGTCCGCGAGCATTCCCGGACGCAGCACGCCGAGGCGGCCCTCGCGATGCGCCGCGAACGCGCCGCCGCGCGTGTAGGCGGTCAGGGCCTGCTCGAGCGTGAGCTTCTGCTCGGGCACGAAGCCGTCGGGCTGCTTGCCGTCGATCGTGCGGCGCGTGACCGCGGCGTCGAGGCCGAGCCACGGCGACAGCGGTGCGACCGGCCAGTCGCTGCCGAACGCGACATTCGCGCCGGCGTCGAGCAGGCTCTTGAACGCATAGGTGGTGCGGCAGCGATCGGCGCCGATGCGCTTCTCGGCCCAGCGGCCGTCGTCGGCGCAGTGGTACGGCTGCATCGACGCGATCACCCCCTGCTCGGCGAAGCGCGCGATGTCGGCGGCGCGCAGGTGCTGTGCGTGTTCGATGCGCGGCCGCTGCGAACGCAGCCCGTCGCTGGCCGCCATCAGGTCGAGCACGGTGGCGTTGGCGCGGTCGCCGATCGCGTGGATCGCAGGCTGCAGACCGGCGTGCGCGCACTGGCGCAAGACCTCGGCGAGGTCGCCATCGACGAGGCCGGGCATCGGCAGCCCCGAGGTGTCGGGCGCGTCCGCGTAGGGTTCGTCGAACCACGCCGTGGTGCTGCCCAGGGAGCCGTCCGCGAAGCCCTTGACGCCGTGCACCGCGAGCCAGTCGTCGCCGAAGCCGCGGCGGATGCGCGCCGCGACGAGGCGTTCGATCTGCGCCGCGGGTGCGTAGGCGACGAGGCGGCAGGTCAGTTCGCCGGCGTCGCGCAGGTCCTGGTAGGTCTGCAGCGGCTCCCAGCTGTCGAGCATGTCGTGCGCGGACGTGACACCGAGCTCGGCGGCGTGGCGCAGCGCGGCGCGCGCCCGCTGCAGGCGCTGCTCGGCGTTCCAGGCCGGCACGCGCGAGGACACGAGCGCCATCGCCGCGTCCTTGAGCACGCCGGTCGGCTCGCCGTCGTCGCCACGCACGATCTCGCCGCCGGGCACGTCGGCGGTCTTCGCGGTGACGCCCGCAATGCGCAGCGCCAGCGAGTTGGCCACGGCCATGTGTCCGTCGAGGCGGCTGACGAACACGGGATGGTCGGGCACGAAGCGGTCGAGCAGACGGCGCGTCGGCAACGCGCCACCGGGCCAGGCCTCGTGGTCCCAGGTGCCCGACGTCAGCCACGAACCCTTCGCCGCGCCGCGTGCCGCCTCGCCCAGTCGCTGCGCGAACTCCTCCTCGCTGCGCGCCGACCGCAGGTCCGGCGCGAGCAGTTCGTCGCCGCCCCACAAGAAGTGCACATGCGCGTCGGTGATCCCGGGCAGCAGCGTGTTGCCGCCGCAGTCGACCTCGACGCAGCCGGCCGGCGCGCGACGGCGCGCTTCCTCGGCGGCGCCGACGAAGCGCACGCGGTCCCCGACGACGAGCACGGCATCGGCGCTCGCGTTGGCAGGGTCCCCGCTCCAGACCCTCGCGTGATGGAACAGCGTGTCCTGTGCCCGCGAGGAAACGAGCAACAGCACGGCGGCGAACAACTGCAGCAGCGGCGCGGGCATGGGCCCCGCACCATAGCAGCACGACCGCCCGGCTACGCGTCGGGCCGCGTGAACGTGAAGGGCGCCGGCAGCAGCGCGCGCAGCGACTCCGATTCGATCTCGTCGCCCGCACCCACCATCAGCACCAACATGTCGGGACCGAACTCGGCGAGCACCTGGCGGCACGCGCCGCAGGGCCGGGCCGGCGGCTGCACCGAGGTGGCGATCGCGACGGCGACGACGCGCCGCGCACCGGCCGCCACGGCGGCGCCGATCGCGTTGCGCTCGGCGCACACCGTCAGCCCGTAGCTGGCGTTCTCGACGTTGCAGCCGACGAACACCCGGCCGTCTTCGGCGAGCACCGCGGCGCCGACGCAGAAGTGCGACGCCGGTGCGTAGGCGTTGGCCATCACGGCGCGCGCGGCGGCCACGAGGGCGGAGCGTTGCTCTTCGCTCGGGCCGCTCACGCGATCACTTGCCGTTCTTCTTCGCCAGCAGCTCGGCGACCGCCGCCGGCAGCTCCGGACCGCGCGCGCCGACCCTCGCGATCTTGCCGTCCGGGCCCAGCAGGTAGGTGGCCGGGATCGAGTTCACGCCGTAGAGCACGCCGATCTCGTTCTTCCAACCGTTGCCGTCGAAGAACTGCGGCCAAGGCATGTCGTGCTTGGCGAGGAAGTCCTTCAGCTTGCCCTCGTTGTCGTCGAGGCTGATGCCGACGACCTCGAAGCCCTGGTCGTGGTACTTCTTGTAGGTCGCGATCACGTTGGGCAGTTCGGCGACGCACGGGCCGCACCAGGTCGCCCAGAAGTCGATCAGCACGACCTTGCCCTTGAGCTTCTCGAGGCTGATCGGCTTGCCGTCGAAACCCGTCACCTCGATCGGCTTCGGCTCCGAGCCGATCATCTCGAACCCGGCCAGCTTGCCCTCGAGGTGCTCCTTGAGGCCACGCACCTTGCTGTACTTCGTCGCGACGACGCCGATCGTGTCCCTGGCCTCGTCCTTCTCGCCGAGCCGGCACTGCAGTTCGGCGAGCGAGACCGCTGCCTCGACCGCCGCGTTGAAGTCGTCACCGGCGTCCTCGATGATCTTGTTGAAGACCTCCTTGGCCTTGGCTTCGCTGCCCGGCATCTTGCCGAGCGAGCGGCCGACCAGCAGATTCATGTCCTTGACCTTCTCGGCCGTGGCGAACTCGGCGACGAAGATCTCGGCGTAGCCCTTGGCCTTCGACCACTCGGCCATGTCGAAGGCGAGTTCGGCGGCCTCGGCGAGCGCTTCGACGCGGTCGTCGGCCTTCTTGTTGGCGGTGAGCCAGGCGTCGATGGCCGCGAGCTTGGCGGCCTTGAACGAGACGTCCTTGGTGGTGCTGGCGGCGACCGCGTTCTTGGCGCCGCTCTTGGCGGGCTTCTGTGCCGTCATCGGCGCAGCCAGCAGCAAGGCGAGAGGAATGGCGATGTGCAGTTTCATGGCAGCACGCTACGCCACCTGCTGACCAGAAGACAACCTGACGCAACTTTGCCACACCGCGCCACATCGCGCGCCGGCGATCCCCCGACGCATCCGCTGCAACTGGCCGCCACCAATGCAGAAATGCCGACCTGGTTGCTACCATGCCGCAGTGCCAGCCGACGAACGCGCCCTGACCGACGCCCTCGCCGCCCTCGACGACCACCGCGATGACGAGTTGCGCATCGACGGCCTCGCCGCGACCGAGCTCGCGGAACGCTACGACACCCCGCTCTACGTGTTCTCCGCGCGCGCGCTCGACGACCGCCTCGCCGCCGTGCGCGCCGCGCTCGGCGCGCGCGTCGAGCTGCTCTACTCGATCAAGGCCAATCCGTCGCTCGCCGTGACCGGGCGGCTGCGGCGCGGCGGCGCCGGCGCCGAGGTTGCGTCGCTCGGCGAGCTGCACCTCGCGCTCGCCGCCGGGCACGACGCCCCGAGCCTGCGCTTCGCGGGTCCGGGCAAGACCGAGGTCGAGATCGCCGCGGCGGTCGCCCTGGGGCTGGGCACGTTCCACGTCGAGAGCCACGACGAGATCGACACGATCGCCGCAGCGGCGACGGCCGCGCACCGCCGCGTGCGCGTCGCCGTGCGCGTCAACCTGCCGCAGCAGCTCGCCGGCGCGCGCATGCGCATGGGCGGCCGCTCGAGCCGGTTCGGCATCGACGAGGACCAGGTCCCCGCGGCGATCGAACGCGTCGGCCAGCACCCCCACCTCGACCTCGCCGGCCTGCACGTCTACGCCGGCACGCAGTGCTTCGACGCAGGGGCGTTCGTGCAGCACGCGACGGCGATCGTCACGCGCGCCGCCGCGTGGGAACGCGAACTCGGCGTGCCGCTCGACGAGCTCGACCTCGGCGGCGGCTTCGGCGTGCCGACGTCCGCCGGCGATCCGACGTTCGATCTCGCCGCCGCCGGCCGCGGCCTCGGCGAACTGATCGCCGCGCACGACCGCCCGACGCGCCGCTGGTTCGTCGAGCTCGGGCGCTACCTGACCGCGCCGTGCGGCGTCTACCTGACGCGCGTCGTGCGCACCAAGGACAGCGGCGGCGAACGTCACGTCGTACTCGACGGTGGCATGCACCAGTGCGCCGCGGCAGCCGGAATGGGCAGCGTGATCAAGCGCGCGCCGCTGCTCGTGCACGCCACCGACCTGCGCGGCGAGGACCGCGCGCCGGTGAGCCTCGGCGGCCCGCTCTGCACACCGGCCGATCAGTTCGCGGCCGACCTCGAGCTGCCGCCGCTCGCGGCCGGCGACCTCGTCGCGATCCTCAACGCCGGCGCCTACGGCATCAGTTACAGCCCGACGGGCTTCCTGAGCCACGCGACGCCGGCCGAGGTGATGGTCGAAGCCGGCAAGGCTCGCGTGGTGCGCGAGCGCGGCGACAGCCGCGACGTCCTGCGCGGCCAGCAGCCCTGACCGTCACCGCCGCGTAGCAGTGTCAGAGAAATGTGACGTGACGATGACGGCGGTCGTCGCGACGGCCATCAACACGTTCGCGCGCGGCTGGTATCCTGAGCGCCCCGATCCGCGATGCACACCCCCATTCCACGCCCCTCTTCCCGCCTCGCCGCCGCCGCTCTCGCCTGCTCGCTGCTGAGCCTGTTGGCGCTGCTAAACCAACCGGCCGGCGCGCAGGAAGGCGTGCCCGCGCCCCCCGGACTCGTGCCCGAACAGATGTGGCCCGCGCCGACCGCGGAGGACTGGAAGAAGCCCGTGCTGATCCAGTGGCAGCGCACCTGGGACGACGCGGTGCGGCTGTCGCAGCAGACCAAGAAGCCGATCCTGGTGTGCGTCAACATGGACGGCGAGATCGCCAGCGAGCACTACGCCGGCATCCGCTACCGCGACCCCGAGGTCGCCAAGCTGTTCGAGCCCTACGTCTGCGTGATGGCGTCGGTCTACCGCCACAACCCGCGCGACTACGACGAGCAGGGCCGCCGCATCCCGTGCCCGCGCCTTGGCTGCGTGACCTGCGGCGAGCACATGGCGATGGAGCCGATCGTCTACGAGAAGTTCCTCGACGGCAAACGCATCTCGCCGCGGCACATCATGGTCGAGCTCGACGGCACCGAGACCTACGACGTGTTCTACACGTGGGACGTGGTGTCGGTGCTCAACTCGCTGCGCGACGGCATCGCCAACCGCAAGATCCAGGCGCTGCCGGTCGTCAAGGGCGACCGTTCGCTGCTCGAGAAGCTGCAGAGCGCCGACAGCGCCGACCGCGCCGAGGTCGAGGACGCGTTCGCCAAGGCGTCGGCCGCGCAGAAGCAGGCGCTGATCGACGCCGCGCTCGCGCTCGGCGACAAGGCGCCGATCGAGCTGCTGCGCCAGGCCCTGCGCGGCCTCGACCCCGAGCTCGCCGACAAGGCGCGGCAGGGCCTGCTGCAGGCCAAGGATCCGGGCACCGTCGACCTGCTCGTCGACACGCTGCAGACGCAGGTGCCGCAGGACGAACGCAAAGCGCTGATCGAGGCGCTGCAGAAGTTCGGCGGCAGCTCGGCCAAGGCGCGCATCGTCGCCACCGCGCACCGCGGCCTCGCCGACAGCAAGACCGTGCTCGACACCGGCAAGTGGCAGCAACAGCTCGCCGGGCAGAGCTACGCGAGCGCCGTGACTTCGTACGACGCGGCCGCCGAGGCCGCCGCCAGCGAGAAGGCGCTGGCCGCCGAGCCGACCGACCCCGGCGCGCTGCTCGACCTCGCCGAAGCGAGCCTGGTGCAGGCGCTGCAGACCGAAGCCGGCGCCGGCCCGGGCGCGAAGCGGCAGGCCGAACGCATGCAGCAGGCGCTGCTGATGGACGCCGGCCGCATGCTCGAAAAAGCCGTGTCGCTGGGCGGCGACACCTTGCGCGACAAGGACTGGCGCATCGCGGCGATCGGTGCCGTCAGCAAGAAGCTGAACGGCGATCGGCAGGGCGCCTACGCGGACGCGATCACCGCGGCGCCGACGCTGCCGCCCGACGCGCCGGGCCGGCTGGCCATGGAGGTGCTGGCCCTGTTCGCCGAGGCGCGCCAGGAGGCGATCGTTGCCGCCGTGCGCGCCAAGCAGGAGTGGCCCGGTCAGTGGATGACCGACGTGCACGCCACCTACACCGTGCTCGGCAAGCACCCGTTCGGCACCGACCAGCACGTCTGCTACCACTACGACTTCCTGAAGTTCTTCGGCGCGCCCGACACCGACGCGGTGCTCGACCAGGGCCTGCAGCGTTTCCCGCTCTCGCCCCTGCTGCACGAACGCCTGCGCGCCCGCATCCTCGCCAACAACCCGCCGGCGGCGCTCGAGCGCGACTACGAACGCCGCCTCGCCGAACCGGAGTGCGCGCCGCAGATGGCGTGGTTCGCCGGCTACGCCTCGCTGGTCGCCGCCGAACAGTATCGCCGGCGCAACGACCCCGACGCGGCGCTCGCCGCCTACGGCCGCGGCCTCGCGCACTACTCGCGCTACCGGGACAAGACCGGCGCGACCGACGGCGACCACTATGCGGCGATGGCGCACGGCGGCATCGCGCGCATCAAGCTCACCCAGGGCGACCTCGACGGCACGTTCACCGAGCTCGAGAAGATGTTCGCGACCGCTCCCGCCGCCGCGGCCGCGGTCGACGGCCTCAGCGTCACCGGCATGCAGACCGCCGAGATGCTGCGCGGCCGCGCCAAGGACGAGAAGCGCGACGACCTGCTGCAGGCGCTCGAGGCCGCGCTGGCCAAGCTGCCTCCGGCCGCGTTCGAGCTGCCCGAGTACGAACGCGCTTCGCGCGGCGGCGGCAACGGCCAGGGCGGGCGGCGCCGGGGTCGTTGACCCGCGGCGCCGACCTCACGCGTCGCGCAGCATCGCCGCGAACGAGCGCCGTTGCGGCCACTGCGTCACCAGCGACACGTCGCGCGGCCGCAGCGGGTCCTGACACTCGGCCGGCGTGAGCAGCGCCGGCGACAGGTCGAGCGCCGCACAGACCTGCTGGCCGAACTCCCAACGTGAGCAGCGCTGCGGGCCGCCGACGTGCAGCAGGCGCGGCCCGCCGAGGTCGAGCGTCAGCTCGGCGAGCGCTTCGGCGGCGTCGGCCGCGTGCAGCGGCGTGCGATACTCGTTGGTGAACAGCGCCAGCCGCTGCCCACCCGCCACCGCCGCGGTGATCATCGCGCTGGCGCCGCGGCCGCGATCGTCCTTGCCGAACAGCAGCGGCAGGCGCACCACGCGACCGCCCGAACCGAGCACCGCCTGCTCGCCGGCGGCCTTGCTGACGCCGTAGGCCGACAGCGGCTCCACCGGGGCCACTTCGTCGTAGGGCGCGCCGCGACCGTCGAACACCAGGTCGGTCGAGACGTGCAGCAACCGCTCGCCGAGGCGCGCCGCGAGGTCCGCCGGCAGGGTCGCGTTGACGTGCTGGGCGCGCGCGGGATCCCGTTCGCAGTCGCCGAGCTTCGCCATCGCGACCAGGTTGACGACGCGGTCGGGCGCGAGCGCCTCGAGCACCGCGTCGACCATCCCGGGCCGACTCAGGTCGACTGCGGCGTCCCCGGCCGAGCGCGCGGCGGTGACGACCGCGGCGTCGCGCCCCCGCAGCGCCGCGACCACATACGGCCCCAGAAAGCCCGTGGCGCCGGTGACGAGGATGCGTGGCCGAACCATGGCGCGTAATGTGACCGGCCGACCCCGTGAGCGAAAGTCCAGCCAAGCCGCCCCGCCGCGTTCTCGTCATCGCCAACCCGATCTCCGGCGGCGGCCGGGGCAAGGTGCGCGCCGCGCAGCTCGCCGACGCGCTGCGCGCGCGGGGACTCACAGCCGAGTGCCACTTCACCACGGCGGCCGGCGACGCCGGGGCGCGCGCCCGCGCCGCGGCCGACGAGGACTGGCAGACCCTGGTCGCCGTCGGCGGCGACGGCACGGTCAACGAGGTGCTCAACGGCATGCCCGACCCCAGCCGGCCGCTCGCCGTGCTGCCGGTCGGCACCGCCAACGTCCTGGCGCTCGAGCTCGGCCTGCCCAAGGATCCCCAAGCCGCCGCCGCCGCGATCGCCGCGGGGCGCTGTCGCAGCATGACCATCGGCGTCGCCGACGACCGGCGGTTCCTGCTGTTCTGTGGCGTCGGCGTCGACGGCGCCGTCGTGCACCGCCTGCACCAGGTGCGCACCGGCACCCTCGGCAAACACAAGTGGCTCGGCCCGATCCTGCACACGGTGCGGAACTGGCCACGGTTCTCGCTGCGCGCCACCTTCGCCGACGGCCGCGTGCTCGACGACCTCTCGTCGGTGCTCGTCACCCGCGTGCGCAACTACGGCGGCGTGATCCAGCTGCCGCGCGCCGTCGATCCGGACAGCGACCAGCTCTACGCGCTCTGCTTCCGCATCCGCAGCCGCACCGCGTGGTGCTGGCAGGGCGCCCGCGGCCTGCTGCGCCAGATGCGCCCGGGCCGCGCCTTCGAGCTGATCGCCACCACCGGCCTGCGCGTCGACGGCACCGCCCCGTATCAGCTCGACGGCGACCACGCCGGCACCTCGCCGCTGACGATCCGCTGCGAAGCCGTGAAGGCCAACCTCGTCGTGCCCGAGAGCAGCTGAGCGATTCCCCGCGCCGAAGCGGGGCCAGCTGCTCTCATTCGCCGGCGTATGGCCCCCGCGTCGCGGCGCGATCAACAAAGGCACTGAGGTTGTTGCCCGCGGTTGTTCTCCTGGGGGTTCGCCCCCGGCGCTCCCAACCATCCGCGCCGAAGCGGGGCCAGCTGATCTCATTCGCCGGCGTATTGCCCCCGCGTCGCGGCGCGATCAACAAAGGCACTGAGGTTGTTGCCCCTGGGGCAACAACCTCAGTGCGTGATGCCCCAGAGCGTCGAGACGCGGTTGGAGACGACGACGCCGAGCGCGTTGGCGCCGCTGTCGAGCGCGACGAGCTGTTGCTCGAGCGGCAGACCGATGAGGGCCAGGGTGAACGGCGAGTTGACGTTCCAGAACAACACCCCGGCGGCGTCCGAGATGCCGGCGCTGGCGTCGAGGCCGTTGACCTCGATCTGGCAACCGGGCGCGCCGAGCGGGCCGAGGTTGAACGGCACGTTGCGCGGCAGCAGGCCGATGACGCGGAACAGCAGCGTGTTGGGCTGCAGGCCGGTGCCGTCGACCCAGAACTGCGAACCGAGCACGGGCAGTTCCGAACCGGATCCGGTGCCCGCCGGACGCGTGCTCAGGTTCGGCCCGCAGCCGCCGGACTGCATCGTCACCGAGGCCTGCCCGGTCGGCAGGGGCGCGAGCGGCCCGGTCACGCGCAGCAGGTAGTTGCCGGTGCTGCCCGAACCCCAGCCGCTGACCACCGCGTAGTAGGTGCCCGGCGTCGTGACGTTGTAGCTCAGCAGCGACAGCGAACCGGCGCCGCCTTCGTCGTCGTAGGCCAGGCGCGTGAAGGTCGAATCGGCGAAGTGGATCACCGTGTCGGTGTTCGCCGGCGCCGCGGCGCCCGTGATCGTCTCCATCGTCACCAGACCCGGGCTGGTGATGTTGAGCGCATAGAAGTCGTAGTCGGCGGCGGCGACGTCGAAGTCGGTGCTGCCGCCCGCGCCCGCGACGGTGTTGCCGCCGTTCAGGGTGAACAGGTTCGACGCCGTGGCCACGCCGGCGACGTGGCGAGGGTCGTTGTCCTCGGCGGACTCGGCGACGCTCGTCAGCGGCGGCAGGACGGCGGCATAGGTGCCGGGCGTCGCGACCACGACGTCGAGCGTGTAGGCGCCCACCGTCGTCGCGCCGAACCCGCGCACCGCGACGTAGTAGTCACCCGCCGCGTAGTTGCCGACCGCGAAGGTCGTGTAGTAACCGTGCGTGGCGGTGTTGCCGTCGTCGACATCGGCCAGGATGGTGACGCCGTCGGCCGCGTAGATGCGCACGCGCGTGTCCCCGATCGGGCCGAGGAAGCCCGCGCCGGTCCAGACCTTGAGGTCCGATGCCGCGGCCAGCGTGATCTTGAACCAGTCCTCGTCACCGGCCGTGATGTCGCCATAGCCCTGCACGCCGTTGGGCAGCACCGCGGCGGTCGCCGTCGAGTTGTTGGGTTCGGCGGATTCCAGCACGCCTTGGGCGAGCAGTACAGGGGAGAACAGCGGCAGTGCCGCGAAGAGCAGACGGTTCATGGGCTGGACCTGCGCGAGGGGAGAGGGCGCCCTGAACCTAGCCGCATGGCCACGAGCGTCCAGACCTCCGGCGATCTCCGCGACATGCTGCATTGCCCTCGGGCGCATGATCCACCGGCGGCGGCGCCACCGGACGTACGCGCAAGTCGGGCTGCGTGCGCGCCGCAGCCGCAGCCGCGTCGCCAGAGAGCGGCTCCGCGCGGTTGGCCATGGCCACCCACGCGGTGATAGCATGCGGCGCAATGCAGCACCCCTCTCCCACCCGCGAAGTCGCCATCGGCAGCGTGCGCCTCGGCGGCGGTCGCCCGTTCGCGATCATCGCCGGCCCCTGCGTGATCGAGAGCCGTGAGCACTGTTTGCGCCACGCCGAAGCCATCAGCCGCATCGCCGCCGCCAGCGATGTGCCGCTGGTGTTCAAGAGCAGCTTCGACAAGGCCAACCGCACCTCGGGGCGCGCCTTCCGCGGCCTGGGCATCGACGAGGGGCTGCGCATCCTGGCCGAGGTGAAGCGGGACCTCGGCGTCCCGGTGCTGACCGACGTGCACGAGAGCGCCCACTGCGCGCCGTGCGCCGAGGTCGTCGACTGCCTGCAGATCCCCGCGTTCCTGTGCCGGCAAACCGACCTGCTGCTCGCCGCCGCGGCCACCGGCGTCGCGGTCAACGTCAAGAAGGGCCAGTTCCTCGCGCCCGAGGACGTCGGCAACGTGCTCGACAAGGTGCTCGCGGCCGGCAACCCCAACGCGCTGATCACCGAGCGCGGCACCAGCTTCGGCTACCGCGCGCTGGTGGTCGACTTCGCCGGCTTCCCGACGATGCGCGCGTTCGGCCAGCCGCTGGTCTTCGACGCGACCCACTCGGTGCAGCGCCCCGGCGGCGCCGGCACCTCGACGGCCGGCGACCGCACCAAGGTGCCCTACCTGGCGCGCGCGGCCGTAGCCTGCGGCGTCGACGGGCTGTTCCTCGAGGTGCACGAGGACCCCGATCACGCGCCCAGCGACGGGCCGAACATGCTGCAGCTCGACACGCTGGCGCCGCTGCTGCAGCAGCTGCGCGCCGTCGAACGCGCCGCGCGAGGCGAATGAGTCGATGAGCGAGGGCTCGGCAAAGGCCTTCGGCCGACCGCCGTCCAGCTCGGACACCGGCGACAACCTGTGGGGTTCGCGCCGCGACTTCTACACGTTCTCGCCGGCGACCCTCGGCGAGAGCCTGCCGCAGTTCGAGATCGTGCGTGAGGTCGGCAAGGGCTCGATGGGCATCGTCTACGAGGCGCGGCAACGCAGCTCGGGGCAGCGCGTCGCGCTCAAGGTGCTGCCGCCGAGCCTGACGCTCACCGAGCGCGCGCTGGCGCGCTTCCTGCGCGAAGGCCGGATCATGGCGCGCGTGCGCCACCCCGACATCGTCGGCTTCCTCGACCAGGGCCACGCCGGACGGCTGCACTGGTTCGCGATGGAGTTCGTCGACGGCACCACCTTGCAGGAACGGCTGCAGGTCGGCCCGCTGCCGGTGCGCCAGGCGTGCGAGATCGGCGCCTGCGTCGGTCGCGCGCTGCACTACGCGCACGACCGCGGCGTCGTGCACCGCGACCTCAAGCCCGGCAACCTGATGCTGCGCTCCGACGCGGTGGCCGAGGGGCGTGTCGCGATCACCGACTTCGGTCTCGCGCGCGAGACCGGCACCGGCTCGATGACGGAGAGCGGCGCGATCGTCGGCACGCCGATGTACATGGCGCCGGAGCTCGTGCTCGGCGGCAGCACGCAGGCCAGCACGCTCGCCGACGTCTACAGCCTGGGCGCCACCCTCTACGCGCTGCTCTCCGGCCACCCGCCGTTCGACGGACCGACCGCGCAGAGCGTGCTCAAGGCCGTGCTCGAACAGGACCCGCCGCCGCCGCAGACGCTGCGTCGCGACCTGCCGCCCGCGGTCTGCGCGATCGTCGGCAAGGCGATGGAGCGCGACCCGCGGCGCCGCTACGGCACCGCCCTCGAGCTCGCCGAGGACCTCGAGCGCTGGCTACGCGGCGAGCGCGTGCTGGCGCGGCTGCCGAGCCTGCCCGCGCGCGCGCTGCGCTACGGCCGTCAGCGCCCGCAGACCGTCGTGCTCGGCGCGTTGGTCGCGCTGCTGTCGCTCGGCGCGCTGCTGTGGCAACAGGAGCGCAACCGCAGCGCCGTCGAGCAGCGCCTCACCGAGGCCGAGCGACTGCTGGCGCTGGCGGCGACCAGCCGCGACGAACAGGACCGCCAGCGCACGCCCGAGGAGCGGCGCGACCTGCTGCTGTCGGCGGTCGCCGCGGCTTCGACCGCGATCGGGCGCAACCCCGACCTGGCGATGGCGTGGTTCGTGCGCGCCAAGGCCTACCACCGTCTGCGGCAGTATCGCGAGGCGCTGGTCGATCTCGACGCGGCCGAACAGCGGCTGCCGGGCCCCACCGCCGAGATCCTGCACTTCCGCATCGACGCGCTGCGCCAGCTCGGCGACCGGGCCTCGCTGCGGCGCCTGCAGCAGGACCTGACCACGCTGCTGCGCGTCGACAGCAGCACGCACGCGCGCACGCTCGTCGCCGAACACCTGCTCGACCTCGCCGAGTCCGCGCGCGGCACGGAGCGCACCGAGATCGTTCGCGCGGCCGCCGACGTGCTCTCGTCGGCGGACGAGGGCGACCCGCGCGTCGCCGTCGGTCAGGCGCGCATCCTCGAACTGCAGGGTGAGGCCGACGCGGCCCTGCAGGCGATGCGCCTCGCGCGCGTGCGTCACGAGGGGGACCTCTACGTGCACCTGCAGGCCGCGGCGATGTTCGATCGTCAGGGGCTCGTCGACGAGAGCGAGAAGGAGACCGAGACCGCGCGCCTGCTGCAGCCCGACGCGGGTGCCGCGCCGCCGCCGAGCCCGGTCGACCTCGACGGCCTCGGCAAGTTCCTCGGCGACGTCGACCGCCTGATGCAGGCTCTCGACAGCGGCAAGCCGCGCAAGGAGTGAGGCGACCGCCGTGCAACCCGCGGTCCTGGTGGTGATGGGCGTCGCCGGCTGCGGCAAGACGACGGTCGGCCAGGCCCTCGCGACGGCGCTCGGCTGCGCGTTCGTCGACGGCGACGACCTGCACAGCGCGGCCAACCGCGAGCAGATGAGCCGCGGCGTCGCACTCACCGACGCGCAGCGACAGCCGTGGCTCGACGCCGTGCGCGACCGCCTGCACGCCGCCGAGGCGGCCGGGGAGACGCTGGTGATCGCCTGCTCGGCGCTGCGCCGCAGCTACCGGCAACGGCTCGCCGAAGGCCTGCAGACGGTGCGCTTCGTGCACCTGCGCGTCGACCGCGACACGGCCGCGGCGCGGCTGCGCGGCCGCGCCGGCCACTTCTTCGCCGCGGACCTGCTCGACAGCCAGTTCGAGACCCTCGAGCCGCTGCAGACGCCGCCCGAACCCGGGTGGGCCGTCGATGGCGCGTCACCGACCGCGGCGATCGTCGCTGCCGTGCGCACGCACCTGACTGCGCGCTGAATCTTCACACACGCTTGCCGGCGTTTGCTCGGGGTCGCGACATCGTCCCTGCACCTCTCGCCTCGCACCCGATGCCCACCGCTGCACCCGACATCATCCTGCTGCTCGCCGCCGGCCTGTTCGTGCTCGCCGTGCCGTGGCTGCGGCGCCGCGGTCGCGGTTGGCTGTGGTCGTGAGCCCTCTGCTCGGGCAACACGGCGGTCCGGCCACCGATCACCACAGACCGATCGGCTCGAAGCCTTCGCCGAGCACGGGCTCGACCGGCACCCCCAGGCGCCCCAGCAGCTCGGCGTAGACGCGGCGGAAGTCACACGTCGGGGGCACGTCGCCGTCGACGAGCCGGCTCAGGTCCGGCTTCTGCCCGAACGTGCCGGCCCGCACGCCGCCGCCGAACACGAACACCGGCCCGGCGGCGCCGTGATCGGAGCCCTGGCTGGCGTTCTCGGCGGCGCGGCGGCCGAACTCGGAGTGCACCAGCACGCCGACGCGGTCCAGGCACCCGTGCCCGGCGAGGTCGTCGAGCAGCGCGCCGAGGCCGGCGTCGAGCTGGCGCAGCAGGCCGGCGTGCGTCGGCAGCTGGCGCGCGTGGGTGTCGAAGCCGCCGAACGAGGTGTGCAGCAGGCGCGTGCCGACGCCGGCGACGAGCAGCCGCGCGATCAGCTGCAGGTGGCGACCGAGATCGTCGTCGGGATAGTCGGCCTTGGGCGTGTAGCGCTGCAGCGCCGCGGTCAGGCCGTCGGCGAGCTCGACCCCGGCCGTCTGTGCCGCCCGCACCGCGGCGAGCAGTTCGCCCGCGCCGCCGGCGCCGACGACGTGCCGACTCGGCGCGTCCGCGGTCGGGCCGCGCGCGCCCGGCGACAGCCACTGGAAGTCCTCGACGCGCACCAGGCTCGGCACCGGAACCCGGCGCGAATGCAACAGCAGCGGCACCTCGAGCCCGCCGATCGCGGCGGCCGGCAGGTTCCGTTGCCCGCGCCGCCGGCCGCGGCCACGAAGCTGCTCTGCGGCGCGGCGAGCCAACCCGTGGTCGTGGCGCCGACCTGCTGGTGCGCAGGGTCCGACGTGCCAGATGTCGCGGCTGCGGAAGTGCGAACGATCGGGCGGCGCGTAGCCGACGCCGTGTACGACCGCGCCGCGTCCCGCGGCGATGTGGCCGTGCAGCCGCGCGAGCGAAGGGTGCAGCGACGTGCCGTCACCGAGCGCGCGCGCGCCGCGGCGCACGGCGCCGAGCTTGGGCCGCAGCCGCGCGTAGTCCGCGTCGTCGACCGGAATCACGGTGTTGAGGCCGTCGTTGCCGCCGACCAGTTCGAGCACCAGCAGGCAGCGCTCGTCGCCGCCGGGCAGCCACGCGCCGCCGCGACCCAAGGACAGGGCGAGTGGCGCGCAGGCGGCACCGCGCAGGAAGGTTCTGCGGTCGACGTTCATGATGTGCTCACAGCAGTTGGTACTCCGGCAGACACGTGGCCGCGTGCAACACCGTGGCCGCCCGGTCGCCCTGCGCCGCGCGCGCGACCTCGAGCAGCCGCTCGCTGGCGTCCGCCGACAGGTCCCCGTCGCAGCAGAACAGCGACGCCGCCCTGGCCAGGTGGTCGGGGCGCGTGTAACCGCGCAGCAGCTCGGCGGCGCGCGGCGCCAACTTGCCGCGGCGCCCGGCGAGCAGATCGGCGACGAAGTTGCTGCGCAGCAGCCAGGCGGCGGGCGACAGCCACGCGAGTTCGCCGTGCCAGCCCTCCACCGACGGCGGTTCGAGCCAGGTCTCGCCGAGCGTCGCCATCGCCGCCACCAGCGCCGTCGGCTGGGCGCGACCGCCGATCAGGCGCACGCTGCCGATCACGAAGTCCGCGGGGCTCTTGATCTTGCTGCGGTAGGCGCGCGCCGAGAAGAACAGGCGGCTGCCGAGCAGCACGCGCAGGGTCGCGCCGACGTCGCGCCCGTGCTGCCTCGTAGGCCCCGGCCAGCGCATCGATCTCGTCGCGCTCGGGCTGCGGGTGCACGAAGAAGCGCAGCCAGCGTTCGGCGAGGAAACGCGCCGACTCGGGGCGCGCCGCCGCGATCGCCGCGACGTCGTCGCCGTCGAGCTTGCCGCGCACGCCGAGCACCTCCTTGTCGCCGTCGTCGTGCAGATAGCCGGCGCGGAAGAACTGGCCGTCGCGCACGTGCCAACCGGTCAGCGCGCGGGCCGCCTCCTTGATATCGCGCTCGCTGTAGTTGCCGCGGCCGAGCGCGAACAGCTCGAACACCTCGCGCGCCAGGTTCTCGTTGGGCTGCTTGCTGGTGTTGACGTCGTTGTCGAGCCAGCGCAGCAGCGCCGGGTCGCGCAGCATCGCGGTCAGCAGTTCGTCGAAGCGCCCGGTGCCGAGCCGGTCGAAGGTCGCCATCATCAGCGCCATCGCGCGCGGGTCCTGGACCTTGCTGTTGCTGGTGGCGAAGTGGCCGTGCCAGAAGTAGCTGAGCCGCTCGCGCAGCGGGTGCGTGTTCTGCAGCGCCAACCAGACGCGGAACGCGCGCACGCGCTCGATCGAGCCGAAGGCGATCGCCTCGTTGAGCAGCGCGTCGGCCGCGGGCACCTCGGCGAGCGGCGGGGCGACGTGCTGCAGCGCGGCGGCGAGCCCCTCGCGCACCAGCCGCTGCCGCTCGGGCAACGACGCACCGAAGCCGGCGCGGCGGAGCAGGTGGCCGCACTTGCGCAGATCGAACGGATCGCGCGCGCTGGGTTCGTAGGGGGCGAGCGGGTTCATCGTTGCCGCACCGCCTCCACCGTCACCGTGGTCTCGCGCGCGGCCGGCACCACCGCGACCTGCAGGTGCTGCACGCTGCGCAGCACGGCGTCTGCGATCGCGAAGAACCGCGCCGCGCCGGCCTGGTCCTCGCCTTCGTCGAGCATGCGCGCCAGCACCAACGCGTCACGGCTCGTCGCCAGCGCGTCGGCGATCGCCGCTCCCGACAGCCGCAGCAGGTCGCCGCGCACGTGCTCGCGTTCGGGCGCCGCGCAGGCGGCGAGCACGCGCTCCGCAGCGCGCGTGGTCGAAGCCACGACCAGGTGGCCGTGGCCGAAGGCGACGACGGGCGACAACACGGCCTCGAGCGGGGGCGCGCCCGGACCGCGCCATTCGGGCAATTCGGCGGCCAACCCGCTGCCGTGTTCCCCGCGCCAGCGGCGCAGCAGCAGCGGCGCCTGCCGACGCTGCGCGCGTTCGGCGTTGACGACGATGCCGATCAGGTCGAGCACGCGACGCACGACCGCTTCGACGCGCGCGTCGGCGACCGGCACGCACGCCGCGAAGTCCGGCAGCAGCAGCGGTGGCCGTTCGGCCGCCGGCGGCAGCTGCGGCGCGAGCACGAACAGGGTCGCGGGCTCGGCGAGGCGACCGAACAGTTCATCGACGATCGACGAGTTGGGGCCGTCGAAGCCGTCGGCGATCGACAGGAACGAGTCCACCTGCGTCACACCGGCCGGCGACAGATAGGTCGCGGGCTGCGCGAGCAGGCGGTGCAGGCTGCGGTCGAGGGTGAGGGTCGCGAGCACGTCGCCGGCGACGCGCGGCACCTCCCGCCCGGCGTCGCCCGCCGGCAGCAGCGAGCCGTAGGCCGCGCCCGGATCGACGCGTCGGCTTGCACCTGCAGGCGCAGCGAACTGGCGGCGACCAACTGCAGCCGCAGCAGCTTGCCGTGATCGAGGGCGTGGGCGATCGGCGCCAGCAGAAGCGCCCGGGCCGTCGAGCCCGCCAGCAGCGCGCCGTCGCCGCCGCGCAGGCGGCGCAGGGCCGCGAGGTCGACCGCGCCGCGCAGGACCGCGCCTTCGGCTTCGACCAGAGCGGGCTGCCACCAGCTGCCTTCGGAATCCGCGGGCGCCGTCGGCATCGACCGCAGCGCCGCGGCGTCGCTGCCGACCAGCAGCCACGGCCCTCGAACCGGCGCGCACCGCCCCGCCACGCCGCTCGAGCCACGCCGCCGCCGCCGCCGGCTCGCCAGGCCGCAGCGCCAGGGTCCAGCGCCAGCGCGCCCGTCGGCGAAGCAGCCCCAGGGCCGCGCCGCCGCCCGCGACGCGTGCCACGAATTCGCCGAAGTCCCCCTCGAGGAAGGCCCGCGCCGCCACCAGGCCCGCCCCACCATCGCCGCCACCTCGGCCGGCAGCCCCGCCAGCACGCCCCCGCGGCCGCCGCCAGCTGCTGCAGGGCCTCCGTGGGCGCGGGCACTTCGAGCACCACGACCGCGGCCGCCGGCAGCCAGGACGCCGCGGACTGCGGCGCGGGCGGCGTCGGTTCGGGCGCCCCCTGCGCGGCCAGCCCGAAGCACCCGGCGAGGGCGAAGACGGCGGCAGCAGCGGGGCGGTGGTGCATGACGGGCACAGGTGGCCGAACGGCGACAGGATCGGTCGGTTGTCGGCGGCGGACCGAATCGGGACGGCAAACCACCGCGAGCCATGTTGCCACGGCTGCATGGGTTACTATTCGGTGCGCAGCAGGACGGACCGCCGCGAACCCCCGCGTCGCAGCGCCCTTTTCCCCGACCCTGCCGCCGACCCCTACCCCCGATGCGTGCTGGCGAACTGACCATCCTGATTGCGGCGCTGGGCCTGGCCACGGCCGCCGGCGTGATGCTGCTGTCTCGCGACACCATGGCCGAGGCCCTGCCTCCTGCGCCGGTGATCGAGGCCCCGCCCACCAACGCCGTGGCCGTCGACGCGAGCATGCAGTCGAGCCATCGCATCGCCGCGGACGACGGCGCCATCGTCGTCGCCGCGACCGCCGACGCTCCTCGTCAGAAGGTCGACACGTCCGGCTGGTCCAAGGGCATCCTCAGGGGCGACATCGAACTCTCGGTCAATGCGATCGACAAGATCGACTCGCTGATGGTCGTCGTCGAAGAACTGCGCGCCGCGAGCCGCCCCGACGGCACTTTCTCCAATCCTTATCGCAGCGTCACCAAGATCGACTTCGACCGCACGCGCACGCCGACCTTCGAGGTCCGCGACGTGCCGTTCTCCGAGTATCCGTTCAAGGTCACGGTCTACTCGCCGGGTCTCAACGGCAGCTCGCGGACCCTGAACGTCGACGCCGAACACGCGCTGGCCGACGACATCGTGCTGTCGGTGAGTTGCGGCGGCCCCTACACGCTGCTGCTGCGCGATCAGGACGGCAACCCCTACCCGCAGCTCGACGTGCGCATCGCGCCGATCGGCGAGCCGCTGGGCCGCCCGCGCCTCGACGCCACCAGCGACAGTTATGGCAGCGCCATCTTCGACAGCGTGCTCGGCGGCGACTACCAGGTGATGGTGCTGCAGAACGGCCAGCCGCTCGGCGAGGTCCAGACGATCACCGTGCAGACCGGCGTGCGCCTCTACCAGAACCGCATCCAGGGACAGGGGCAGACACTGACCATCCCGCGCGGCATGCCGCTCGAGGTCCGGGTGCACGACCCGCGCGGCTACGGCATCCCCGACGCCCGCATCCGCATCCAGGCCACCGACCGCCTGCGCCTGACCCAGTTCGACGCCACCAGCGACGCCGACGGCCGCGTGACCTTCCCCTACCTGACCCCGGGGGTCTGGCAGATCGACGTGACCAAGGACCGCTACCAGACGCGCGCCAAGCAGATCACGGTCAAGGACCGCACGCCGATCGACCTGCAGCAGATCCAGCTGCTGCTGGCCCGCTAGCGGCACCTCGCCGTTTCCTTCGCAGCGGCCGCGGGCTAGCCTTCGCAGCCCGCATGAGCACTTCGATCGTCGACCTCGCGAGCATCGACCTGACCCGGGACGTCGTGCCCGAAGAAGAACTGCGCTCGATCCTGCCGCACCGACACGAGTTCCAGATGCTCGACGGCATCTGCCACCTCGACGTCGAGAAGAAGTGTGCCGTTGGCTACAAGGACTGGGGCACCGACGCGTGGTGGGGCCGCGGCCACATCCCCGGCCGGCCGCTGATGCCGGGGGTGCTGATGATCGAGAGCGCGGCGCAGGTCGCGTCCTTCCTGATCAAGAAGACCAGCGACTGGGAGATCGACCGTTTCATCGGCCTCGCCGGTCTCGACAACGTGCGCATCCGCGGCACCATCGAACCGCCGGCGCGCGTCTACTTCGTCAGCGGCAACCTGCGCATCTCCGGGCGGCGCATGGCGCGCATGCCGGCCCAGGTGTTCTGCAACGGCACGATGACGATGGAGATGGAACTGATCGGCGTGCTGCTGTGACCTCGTGAACGACGCGCCACCACCCTTCGGCCGCGAGCTGCCCGGGTATTTCCTCGCGCTGCCGGCGCTGGCGCTGCTCGCCTGGCTGCCGCTGTGGCCCTACTGGCAGAGCGACGACTTCCTCGCGCTGCACTACGCGCGCGACTTCGGCAACGTGCTCGCCGACTTCCACGGGCCGCAGTACGGCGCCACCGACGTGTGGCTGTTCTACCGCCCGCTGATCACGCTGAGCTTCTGGTTCGATCAGCAGCTCGCCGGCGCCGCCCCGTACTGGTCGCACCTGTCGAACGTGCTCGCGCACGCCGTGAGCACGCTGCTGCTGGCGCTGCTGCTGCGGCGCTTCTGGCCCGACCGGCGCGCCTTCGCCGCGGCGCTGCTGTGGTCGCTGCTGCCATCACACGTCGGCTCGCTGGCGTGGGCAGTCGGCCGCGTCGACAGCCACACCACCGTCTGGTGCCTCGCGGCGCTGCTGCTGTTCGTGCGGCAGTGTGAACAGCAGTCTGATCAGCAGTGCGGGCAGCCGGGCGGGCGCGCGCCGCGCTGGCCGGCGCTGCTGTGCTTCGCCCTGGCGCTGGGCAGCAAGGAGCTCGCGTTCGTGGTGCCGCCGCTGGCCGTCGCGCTCGGCGCGCTCACCGCCAGAGCCACCGCCACGGCAACGGTCGCGACGCTGCGCGCGCGGGCCGGGTTCGCGCTGCGGCAGGCCTGGCCGCTGCTGGTCCTGTTCGTGCTCTACCTCGGCTGGCGGCAGGTCGCGCTCGGTCGCCTCGGTGGCTATCTGGCCGGCGAGCTCGCCCCCTGGCCGATGCTGCGCGGGCTCGGCGAACACCTCGCCAACCTGGCCTGTCCGTGGCGCTGGGCACCCGGCCTCGATCGCGGCTGGACGTGGCTCGCGGCGGCGCCGGCCGGGCTCGCGACGCTGTGGGCCGCGACCCGCTGGCGCGCCGCGCTGATCCTCGCGGCGCTGTTCGCGATCGCCGCCGCGCCGATGGCGATGTTCTTCGCCGACTCGGGCAACGTGCACAACCTGCGCTACCTCTACCTGCCGTCGATGCTGCTCGCGGCGCTGCTGGCGAGCCGCAACGCGGCGATCACCTGGCTGGTGATCGCGACGCTGCTGTGGCCGCTGGTCGCCGTGCGCCAGGCGCAATACGCCGCCGACCGCGAGTCCGCGGCGATGCATGCGGCGATCCTGCGCGAGGCCGAGGACGGCGCCGCGAGCCCGATGTTCGTCGCCGGCCTGCCGCACCAGAACGCCGCCGGCACCACCGTGCAGCTGCACTTCGGCGTCGACCGCATGCTGGCGCCGCCGTTCGCCGACGACCCGGCGCGGCTGTACGCGCTGCGGCCGCTCAGCGAGGTGCGCGGCGTGGTGCGGTTGTCCGCCGCCGACGAGCTGCCGTTCGCGCTCCCCGAAGGCTCGACGTGGTTCTTCGCCGGCGCCGACACCTTCGGCCGCGCACCCGAGGCCGCGCCCCGGCCGCCGGATCTCTTGATCGAAGGAGACGCGGACGGCCTGCTCGACGTCTCGACGCAGCGCCTGTTCGCGGTCACCGCCCAGGCGCAGCAGCTGTTCGCGCAGCGCGCGCCGACGTTCGGCCTGCGCACCCCGGGGGTCAAGCCGCAGGGTTATCGCGTCACGATCTTCACGGCGTCGGGCTACCTGAGCTGCCTGTGCGGTGACTACGACGTCGACGGCCCCACCGCGGGCTCGATCGATCTGCTGCGCTTCCTCGCGCAGGACCCGACGCGGCCGGCGCTGCCGCCGGCGATCACCGCGACCGTCGGCACCGCGTGGGCCGGCGAAGCGTTGACCGTGCCGACGACCCTGGACCGCGACACCGACTTCCCGGTGCTGATCGAGGCGGGCAGTATGCAGAACGGCCAGTTCGTGCCGACCGCCCGCGCGCGGCGGCTGCTGCGCTTCCGCTTCGACCGCGGTTATGCGGCGTGGGTGCGAGCCGTGCAGGGCAAGAACTGAGCTGGCGTCACGCGTCGCCGCGAGCCGCCGGCTGCGAAGACTCACGCGGCGCGAGCCGCGGCCCTTCGACGCCGTCGGTCATGATCTCGAGCACGTCGAGCACGTCGCAGCGGGCGCCGACGCCGAGCAGGTCGGCGAGCGACGGCGCGCTGCGCTGTTCGTCGCCGCTGATCCACTCCTTGACGTAGGTGCCGTGCTGGCAGAGCACCTTCAGCTCGAGCCGGTCGTCGGCGAGGGGCTGCAGGCCGAGCACCCGCACCGCGCGCTCGCGCGCGAGGTCGGCGCGTCGGTGCGCGACGCGCTGTGGCGTGCGCTGCGTGATCACGCCGTCGAACGCCGCTGCCGCCGCGATCCGCGCGGCCGCGACCGGCGCGTCGACGACGACCTCGGCGCGATAGACCTTGTCGAAGTGTGTCTCCTTCCAGTAGACGACCCGCGGCCGGTCGACGCGCACGAACGGCGCCAGCTCGATCGCCCCCTCGGCGCGCGCGACGATGTCCTCGCGCAGGGCCTCGAGGTCGACGTTCGGATTGCGGGCGCCGAGCACTTCGAACACGAACGGGCGCCCCTGGCCCAGCATCAACACGTCGATGTCCTCGCGGCCGGCGCCGTGGAAACGGCCTTCCTTGGCCTGCATCTGCGGCACGAGCCGGCGCCCGATGAGTTCCTGCACGGATTCGCGCGTCAGCTTGCCGAAGCCGTCGCACTGCGGACAGCCGCGGCGCCGCCGCCGATCCCCCTTGCAGCGCGGGCAGTAGAAGATCGTCTGCGGCAGCCCGCGCCGCAGCTTGCGGTAGCGGGACTCGAGCCAGAGGTTGCTGCGGGCGGGAGCGGGCCCCGGGACGGCGGTCTCGTCGGACATCCCCGCCATGAGAACCCGGTCGCCCGGGCTCGCGCAAGCTTCGCCCGGCTCAGCGGCGCGCGGTCTCGGCGCGCGAACGGCCGCCCTTGCGCAAGGTCGAACCCTGCCGCTCGGTGCGGCGCTCGAGGAAGCGGCCGAGCAGCCCGAAGAACTCCTTGGGCTCGATCGGGGTCTGCAGGAACGAGTGGATCTGGTACTTCGACTTGTCGACGGCCATGTCGCGCACGTTCTGCGCGCCGGTCAGCACGAACAGCTCCGTGGTCGTGTCGAAGCTGCGCAGGTGGTTGAGCAGCTTGACGGTCGCCGGATCGGTCGGCTCGACGCCGAGGAACACGCAGTCGAAGTGCCGGCTGCGCATCTCGTTGATGCCCGCGTAGCCGGTGCCGACGGTCACCGTGAACTCAGGGAACTGCTGCAGACCGACCTTGACCAGGTCACGAACGAGCGGATCCTTCTCGACGAGTAGCACTTCCATGGGGTTCCTCGGCGCCTTCTATCGGCAGCCGCGCCCCGCGGGCCGCGCGCGCTCCCGACGCGCCCATGGCACCGGTGGATCTGCCGACTTGAACGCGAGCCCCCCACCCGGTCTCGTGGCGCCGCCATGAACACCCTCGCCGGCGTCGACGAAGCGGGACTCGGCCCGATCCTCGGGCCGCTGGTCGTCGCCGGCGTCGTGATGCAGGGCCCCCCGGGCGCCGACCCGTGGCGCGAACTGAAGGCGCACGTCGGCCGCAAGAAGCACGAGAAGGGCAGGGTCCGCGTCGCCGACAGCAAGAAGGTCAACCAGGGCCCCCACGGCACCCAGCGTCTGGAGGAGACCGCGCTGGTGTTCTGGACCGCGTGGAAGGGCGAGCTGCCGGACACCCTCGGCGACTGGCTCGAACAGCTCGACCTCGACGTCGCGCCGCTGCGCCGCTGCCCGTGGTACGAGGACCTGTCGCTGTCCCTGCCGCGCGCCGCCGACCGCGACTGGATCGAACTGCAGGCCGAGCTCGTGCACCGCGCGCTCGCCAAGGCCGGGCTGTCGCTGCTCGACATCGCCGTGCGCCCCGTCGACGTCGAGGAGTGGAACGGCCTCATCGCCGACACCGACAACAAGAGCCGCGCGCACTTCCACGCCTACAGCGAGGTGATCGCGCGCCTGGTCGGCAAGGTGCCCGCCGCCGCCGAGGGCGAGGTCGCCCACCTCGTCGCCGACCGCTGCGGCGGCCGCATGCACTACGGCGGCGACCTGCGCCGCCTGTTCCCCGGCACGCGCGTCGAGACCCTGCACGAGGAGCCCGCGGTGTCGCAGTATCGGTTGCGCGGCGAGCGCGGCGCGATCGACGTGACGTTCAGCGAGAAGGGCGAGGAGCGCGCGTTCCCGACCGCGCTGGCGAGCTGCTTCGCGAAGTACACGCGCGAGCTGATGGTCGAGGTGATCAACAACTGGTTCGGCGCGCGCGTGCCGGGGCTCGCGCCGACCGCGGGGTATTACGTCGACGGCCACCGGTGGCTCGACGAGGTGATGCCGCACCTGCCGACGCTGCGCGTGCCGACGCAGCGGCTGGTGCGGGTGCGGTAGCGGGACAGACCTTCGGAATAGGAACCGCGCTGCAAGGTCCAACGCGAAGGACCTGCCCTGTAACCTCACCACCCGTGTTCCGCGCTCTGTTGATCGCCGCCTTGTCGTTTGCCGACGCCGCGCCGGGCCAGTCCCGCGAGCTGCTGGAGCGACTCCAGCGCGACGACTGGGCGAAGTCGCACGCCTTCGTGACGAGCCTGCCGATCGCCGACTTCGCCGACGCGCTGTCAGGCTACCCGGACGACCTCGACCTCATCGACCTGCGCGTGCGCTCGTTCGTACTGCAGCGGCGCGACGAGCTGCTCGAGCTGTGGTGCGCCGAGCCCCAGGCGCGGCAGCGACGCGCGCCGGTGTTCGCGCGCCTGCCGACCCTGCACGGGCGCTACGCCAGCGCTGACGACGCCGAACGCCGCGACCTCCAGGCCGTGTTGCAGTTCGTGAGCAGCCGCACACCCGCCGGCAGTACCGCGCCGCAGCTCGAGGCCGTCGACTTCGAACAACGCTGCGAGGTCTTCCGACGCGTCGTCGCTGCGGCCAGGGCCACGGACGCGTGGCGCGACCTGCGCGTTTTCGACCCGGACTCGCGCCAGATCGCCAAGGATTCGCCGGTGTGGGGCCGGCCACCGCAAGTGCACCTCGCCGCAGCGCTGGCCGATGCCGACGACCGCGTCGCTGCGCGCGCCCGGTTGCTGTTGCGCCGCGGCCTGAGGCTCGACATCCCGAT
Organism: Planctomycetota bacterium; assembly: GCA_020638655.1. Lineage (GTDB taxonomy): Bacteria > Planctomycetota > UBA1135 > UBA1135 > UBA2386 > JACKIC01. Next base: position 129,436 of record JACKIC010000007.1, on the reverse strand, counting down.
GCCGCTGCGTGAACGACTGGCCCGGGACCCGGCGGTGTTCTGCTGCCGCATCGCCGCGATACCCGAGGTCACCGAGGCGATCGTGTCGGGCTGGCTCGTGGCGATCGACGGCGGTCTCGCTCCCGCGACGCTGTTCACGGGCTTCGCCCCGAACCTCACCTCGATCTCGCCGGCGCTCCGCCTTCGCCTCGCGGGGCGGGCGTTCGAAGCCGCGATGCGCGAGCTCGCGACCGAACCGAACTCGCCGCGCATCCGGCCGGGCACCGGCGCCGACGACACCGCGCTGCGCACCGTCGCGAGCCTCGGCCCCGAGGGACTGAGCCTCGTCCTGGGGCTGGCCGCGAACACCCGGGATCTCGCCACGGCCCGGCGCGCCATGTTGGCGGCTGCCGCCTGCACCAATCGCCTCACGTCGTCGACGACGTACGCGCGGGCCGAAGGACTGCTCCTGATCCTCATCGACCACGAGGACGCGCACGTCGCGCATCAGGCAGCGAGGATCGCGCGCACGCTCGGGTCGACCGCCACCCCGTGGTTTCGCGACGCGTTGTGGCAACGCGCGAGCGCGGCGCTCGGGCGTGACCTCGCCGACCTCGCCTTGCCGGAGTCGCCGTGGCGCGGCACGGGGCCGCGCTCGACGCCCGTGCCCGACGTTCGCGTCAGCCTGCTGCTCGCCAGCGCCGCAATGGCCGACTCGCGCCTGGTCCCCCCTCTTCTGAAGGCGTTGTCCACCGCGCTCGACGGCCGCCCGCCGCACACCGTGGACAACGGCCACCTGCGCTTCCTGCTCGACTGCCTCGAACTTCTCGCGGCGCACGTCGACGAGCCTCAGGCAAGGGTGTTGTCCGACCTGCTGCGCACCAGCGCCGAAGGCACGCGACGCGACCACGTGTCGGAGAAGTGTCGTTGGATCCTGCAGCTGACCAGACCGCTGCCGCCTTCGCAGAGCCCTGGGACCGTGCCCGCCCGCCTCGCAATCGGTCCGGTCACGCGCCTCGACGCCGCGCCGCCATCGTCGGCGGGATCGAGCGCGGCGGCGCAACGCGAGCGCGCCCGCATGCTGGACCAGCTCCGCAGCGCCACGAGTTCTCCGCGATGGGCCTCCCTGGTCGCCACGCAGGTGCTGAAAGACCTCGACGACGCCGACCCGCAAGTGCGACTCGCCGCCTACAACGCCCTGCTCACCCGCGACCCCAACCGTTGGCTGCCGGCGCTGCTGGTGTTCGAGGCACGCTTCGATCCCGATCCTGCCGTGCGCGCGCTCGGCGAACGGCTCGTGCAGTAGCGAAGCCGGCACGCGCGTTGCCTCGGCGCCGCGAATGCCCCCTCTTGCAGCAGCCGCCACGCGCCTCGGCACGTCCAGTCGCTACGCACACGGAACAGGACTCGGGACCGTCCTGCCGGTCGTCGCCTTGATGGCATTGCCCCCTGGCCCGGTGGTCGCGCAGGAGTCCATCCTCATGCAGGCCCCGAGGGCACAACAGCGGGACCTCGAGGCGCGCATCGCCTTCGTGCGTGGAACTGGCGATGCGATCGAGACGCCGCATGTTGCCATGCTCTGGCAGTTCGACGGTCCTTCGCCCACGCACGACGCAGTCGCAAACGTGATCCGGACGGCTCCGCGTCTCGCTCTCGTTCGGGCGATGCGCGATGCGGACCTTCGGGTCGTGGCGCGCGGTGCGCACGCTCTTCGATGGAGTTTCGGTAGCGACGACAGCCTCCGACTGGCCGAAGTGCTGCTGCGCGACCCGCACGGAGCGTTCCGGCCGGTGCAGTCCGGGGCCGGCCCCAGGGGCCTCGCGAACGAGATGCGGGTCCTCATCCACCGGATGTCGTCGCACAACCTGCCCTCGATCACCTGCAGGCGCGTCGCGCGCGTGCTCGTGATCAGCGCGACGCACGTCGCTGCAGGCCCTCGCCCCGCGAGCCTTCGCGAGGCGGCTCAGGGCCTCTTCTTGGCGGCTCGCGACCCCGATGGCCTGCTCATGGTCCTTGGCGTCGCCTCGGATCGCCGCGATCCCGATCTGGCGCGGTTGGCGATGACGAGCGCGTGTGAGGAACGCGCGACGGCTCCATCGCAGGCGATGGAACTCCTCGGGTTCCTGAGCCACGGACCGGACAAGGAGGTCGCCGAGCACGCGATCGGATTGCTTGCCAGGACGCGGCGCTGCGCTGCATCCGCACGCGAAGTCGATGCGGCCATCGTCGCGGAGACGCTGCGCCGTCTCGCGGATCCTGCCGAGCCTCGCCTCGAGCAACCCGCGTGGACAATGGTCTGCCCCGTCGGCAGACACCTCTCTGTCTGCGACCGGACGGAGCCCCTCGTCGGCCGGTGCGCTGCCGCTGGCAACCCCGAAGTCATCGGCGCACTGATCGATCGTCTCGAACGAGAACTGCGCACGCGACCGCTCCGAGAGCAGCAACGTGTCACCGCAGGATCATCGCCCACCCCGACTGCACGCTCCTCGATACATCGCGGTCCCCTCGGCGGGCGCCCGCCGCGCGTCGATCCCCAGATCCTCTTCGCCATCGAGAACCTGACGACCGCGATCCCCCACCTGGACCGCACACACGCGGCCCGCCTGCACGACCTGCTCACGAGTCCGGATCTCGGACCGCCACCGGACTCGCTCGACGGCAGAGCTGCATGCGCGCTGCTCGACTGCATCCACGACCTCGTCGACGCGGCGCGTCTCGGTCGCGAACTCGCGGAGTCCGCTGCACTCGACTCGTGGTCGCATCGGGACATCGACCGCGTGCTGCTCGGCACGAACCACCACGACCCCAGCGTGCGCCTCGCGGCCTACCGGACCCTGCTCACGCGCGACCTGGACGCCTGGCCCGCCGGCTGGCTCGTTCTCGAAGCGCGGCTCGATCCGGATCCCGAGGTGCGCGCGCTCGGCGAACGGCTCGTGCGGTGAACCTGCCCGCCGCCGGGCGGCACGCCGACGGGCGCCCTATGGATCGTTCTGGGCATCCAGGACGAACGACTTGACGTCGGTCGCCGTGATCTCGTCGCCGAGCACGACGCCCTGCACGTAGATGAACAGGCCGGGCGGGATGACGCGCACCGGGATGGTCACGTCGAAGCGGTAGTCGACCAGGCCGACGCCGAGCACAGCCGCGTTGTCGAGCAGGGGCGGCAGGTCGACCAGGAAGTGGCGCAGCTGCGGCGACAGCGAAGCGATGACCCCGCCGAAGAACGGCGCGGTCCGGTTCTCGAGATGGATGGCGACCGTCTGCGGCAGCACCTCCACCGTCAGGATCGGAGCCGGCGTCGCTTCGTGCGGCACGACGAGCGCCGCAGCGAACGCCAGCGGAACAGCGGAACGAGCAAGTTTCATCGAACACCTCCAGGCTCGATACCGGGAGAGTCGGACTCCCCCGACGCGCTGCATCGTAGCTGGCGCGGCGTGCGCGGATACGGGGCGTGGCGCGCAGGGCGGCGGGGTAGATGTGGGCAGAACGGTTCGTCCTAGCCCTCGTAACCGACGTCTTCCGCGAGGTCCGCCCCGTTGGCCGCGGCCACCGCGAGCACGTCGCAGCGCTCGTTCTCGACGTCGCCGGTGTGGCCGCGCACCCAGCGCCACTCGATCGCATGACCGTCGATCGCGAGCAACAGGCGCTGCCACAGGTCCTGGTTCTTGACGGGCTTCTTGTCGGCGGTGCGCCAGCCCTTCTTCTGCCAGCTCGCGAGCCAGCCCTTGGTCATCGCGTGGATCAGATACTGCGAATCGGACCACAGCGTGACGTCGCAAGGCCGCTTGAGCGCCTCGAGGCCGACGATCGCGCCGAGCAGTTCCATGCGGTTGTTGGTGGTCCGCAGGTAACCCGCGGACAGCTCCTTGCGCCGGTCACCGGCGAGCAGCACGGTGCCGTAGCCGCCGCGGCCGGGGTTGCCGAGGCAGGCCCCGTCGCTGTAGATCGTGACGCGCTGGCGCGAAGGCATGGGCGAGCGGTGTAGCCGCTGGGCGCCGTCGTCACAACGACGGCGCGAGGTTCGTCACCGCAGCCGGAAGTCGGCCTCGCCGCGATCCTGCGCGGCGGGCAGCTCGAACGGGCCCGCCTGCACTTCGGGCGCGCCGCCGTCGCCGAGCAGCTGCAGGGTGAACGGGCCGTACGGCGCCGGCGTGATCTCGACCCGGCCCGCCTCGTCGGTCGACAGGCCACCGACGCGGAAGTACTGGCGCTGGCCCTCGACCTTGACGCGGCGCCCGGCGACGGGGCGGCCCGCAGCGTCGAGCAAGCGGATGCGCATGGTCCGGATGCGCGCGGCGACGGTGTAGTCGTGCGTGCCGCCGGCGACGATCTGCAGGCGGTCGGGCAGCGGCAGCATGTGCCAACCCGGCCCCGGCTGCGCCGCGATCGCGAGCAGCACGTCGTAGGTGCCGGGTGCGAGGGCCTTCTCGACGATGCCGCGTTCGTCGGCGGTGGCGCGCGCGGCCGAGTGCGGCTCGATGCGACGCACGAACAGCTGGGCCCCGGCCATGGGCGCGCCGTCGAGCGTGACGCGCAGGGTCATCGTTCCCGGCATACACGGCCGCACGTCGAACTCGGCGCGCGTCGTCTGGCCGCTGCGGATCACGACCTCGCCGAGCGGGGCTCCGACCACTGCCGACCCGAGCACGGCTTCCGGGGGATACTCGAACGTCAGCGCGCAGCGCCCCTCGGGCAGCGCCCCGATCGTGAACGTGCCGTTCTCCGCCACGGGCGCGGCAGGCGGCGCCGGCCCGCCGTCCAGGGGTCTAGCGAGCACGCGCACGTGCGAGAATTCCCCTTCCCACATCACCGTCGCGAGCGCCTCGGGCGGACCCAGCCGCCCCTCCAGCACGCCACCCCGCGCCAGCTGCAGTACCTTGTGGCTCGCCCCCGCAGGCACGTCGAGGACGTGCAACTGCGGCAGCAGCCCGTCGCCGCGCACGCGCAGCGTGTAGCGGCCGGGCGGCACGCGCAGCACCACCCCGGTGTCGTCGGCGGCGCCGCGCGCCATGGAGAACCACGACGCCTTCTGCAGATCGGTCCACTGGGCGACGTCGAAGTCGGTGCACTTGCAATCGAGGGTGCACGGCGCCCCGGAGACGTCGCACACCAGCTCGGCGGTGAACTCCGGCGACGGCACTCCTGCCGCGGTCACGTGCAGTTCGGCCGGCGCCGTCGTCTGGGCGACCACCTCGGCGGGCACGCCCGCAGGCGACACCTCGAACTCGATCGGACCGATCGCGCGCCAGGACGGGTCGGAGGGATGCCCGCGAACGAACAACACGTGGCGACCGAGCCGCAGCGAGCTGAGCCGGGTCCGGCCACCCTGCGCCACTCGCGTGGGGATCACCGATTGCGCGACCAGGTTGCCGCGCCCGTCGCGACGCAGCCACAGCACGTCGTAGTTCGGGGCCGGTGCGCCCGCGGGGTTCCGCACCACGAGCCAGGTCTCGGGCAGCGGGCGCATCACCACCCGCACGTCCTTCTGCCCCCAGCGCACGCGCTCCTCGGGTCCGGGCGTCACCTGCTCGCGACCCTTCTTCGAGGCCGTCAGCGCCGCGCCGGGCTTGCCGTCGTCGTGCCGCGGCGCCGCGCGCGCGACCGTGAACGTGCCGTCGGCGCCGGTCTGGCTCGTGCCGTAGAAGCCCTCGCCGTAGCCCGAAACCGCGACGTCGGCGAGCGGCACGCCCTGCTCGTCGACGACCACCCCGGTGATCGTCGTGGCGGGATCGGGCCTCTCGACGACGACGCGCAGGTCGTGCGCGGTGACACCGGCAGGGATCGTCGTGGTGCGCGGCTGCACGAGGGCGCCGCTGCCGTCGGCGTTGACGTAGAACTCGCCGGCGCACAGGTCCTCGACCACGAACGCGCCGCGCACATCGCTGGTGGCGCGGCGCACGATCGCCTCGATGTCGCGCCGCGCGCTCATCAGCATCACCTTCACCCCCTCGACCGGCGCGCCGTCGGGGAACACGACGACGCCGCGCACGGTGACCTTGGGAGCCTCCGGCCGCGCGCGCCCCGGCACCGGCTCCGCCGTCGCCGACGGCTCGGCGCCGGCGGCGACCAGGTTGCGCTCCGCCGCGCCGGCGCTGGGCTCGCGCACCTCGCCGACGGCCGCCGCCGCACCTGCGGCCGGCGTCCCTGGCTGCGGCAGCGGCGCGGACTCGAGCCAGAACGCCTGCCAGGCGAACCAGGCCAGCACCGCGAGGCACAGCCCCATCGCGACGACGATCAACGCGCGCATGCCTTCATCTTGCCCCGCAACACCGCCGGCACGAAGCCTCGAACCTGCCCCACTCTTCCCCACCTGAGACCCGCGCGGCCCCGGTGGCATCGAACCTTCGCCGCCGGACCGATGCCCGCCGATCCGGGCTTCCTTGCATGGGATAGGCTCCTCCGTAACGTCTTCGCGCCGCTTCCCTGCCCACCCGATGCCACCGCTGATCTCCGTAGTCATCCCGGTCCGCAACGGCCGGCGAACGATCGGCCGGTGCCTGCAGGCCGCGATGGAGTCGCGGTTCGAGGACTTCGAGGTGGTCGTCGCCGACGACGGTTCGACCGATGACACCGCGGCGATCGTGACCGAGGTCGCGGCGGGCACGGACAAGCTGCGCCTGCTGCAGCTGCCACATCGCGGCGCCGCCGGGGCGCGCAATGCGGGCGCGGCGGCCGCCCATGGCGAGTTCCTGTTCTTCATCGACGCCGACTGCCTGCTCGAGCCCGACGCGGTCGCCAACGCGGCGCGCGCGATGCAGGGCACCGACCCCAAGACCGTGGTCGGCGGCACCTACACGTTGGCCGCTCCCGGCGAGAACTTCTTCGGCAAGTTCCAGTCGGCGTTCATCCACCACAGCGAGACCAAGTACCCCGACCGCCCCGACTACATCGCTTCGCACGCGCTGGTGATCAGGAAGGCGACCTTCGATGCCACCGGCGGGTTCCCCGCGCAGTTCATGCCGATCATCGAGGACGTCGAGTACGCGCACCGCCTGCGCCGCACCGGGCATCGCCTGGTCATGGACGCCAGCATCCTGGTGCAGCACGTGTTCTTGTTCACGCTGCGCGGCTCGCTGCGCAACGCCTTCAAGAAGTCGCGCTTCTGGACGCGCTACTCGCTGCACAACAAGGACGTGTTCGCCGACTCGGGCACCGCCTCGTTCGAGCTCAAGGCAGCGACGGCGGCGCTCGGCGCGACGATCCTGCTCGTTCTCGGCTGGTTCTTCACGGGGCTGCCGATACTGCTGTGGCCCCTGCCCTTGCTGTGGGCCGCAACCTTGGTGGTTTGTTTCGGGCTGCTGCGGGCCTACTTCCGGGCCGGCGGGCTGTCCCTGCTGCTGCCCGCCATGCTCTACTTCTTCGCCATCTATCCGATCCCGGTAGGCCTGGGCGCCGTCGTCGGCGTCCTCGAATACCCACGCAAGGGAGTGCACTAGTGTCCTTCTCACCCCTGCGCCACGTCGACTCGATCTTCTGGAAGCGCAAGCCGGTCCACGTGACGTTCTTCGTCACCAAGATCTGCAACGCGGCGTGCCCGTTCTGCTTCTACATCTGGCGCGAGGACGGCCCGGCGCCCGGCGAGCTGACGCTGCCCGAGATCGAGAAGGTCGCCGACTCGCTGCCCAACCTCTTGTGGCTCGCGTTCAGCGGCGGCGAGATCTTCGTGCGCAAGGACTTCGCCGAGATCGTCGAGACGTTCTATCGCAAGAACAAGCCGGTGGTGATGCTGTTCCCGACCAACGGCATCATGACCGAGAAGATCGTGGCGACGATGCGCCGGCTGTGCGCGTCGTGCCCCGAGAGCCGCATCGTCTGCAAGATCTCGCTCGACGGCCCGCCCGACTACCACGACAAGATGCGCGTCGTGAAGGGGTGCTACGAGAAGGCGATGAAGACCTACCACGGTCTGGTGCCGCTGCTCGAGGAGTTCGAGAACTTCGACCTCGGCGTCAACACCGTGCTGTGCGAGGCCAACCAGGACCTCGTCGACGGCTTCATCGACACGATCGCCGAGACGATGCCGAAGATCACCACGCACACGGTGTCGCTGGCGCGCGGCGACATGCCGAGCCCCGAGCTCAAGAACGTGCAGCTCGAGAAGTACAAGGCCGCGGTGCTCAAGCTCGAGGACCGCGTCAAGAACGGCAAGCTGCCCGTCTACCGCTTCCCGGGCGGCAAGTGGAAGGCCGCGCAGGACATCGTGCAGCGCCAGCTGATCTTCGACACCGCGCAGGCCGAGAAGCGCTTGTCGAACTGCTACGCCGGCACCCTCAACCTCGTGCTCGCCGCCAACGGCGACCTGCACCCGTGCGAGGAGTTCTCGATGCACTTCGGCAACGTCAAGGACCACGGCTACGACGTCACCAAGGTGCTGCAGACGCCGCAGGCGAAGCAGATCCTCGCCGACATCAAGGCGTGGAAGTGCCACTGCACGCACGAGTGCTTCATGATGACGAACACCTTGTTCAATCCGCGGATGATCCCCAAGATCGCCAAGGAGTACGTCAAGCTGAAACCCGCACCGACGGTGCAGGCCGCGCGCACCTCGCCGTCGCCGGACCCGTCGACCTCGAGCTGAGCCGGTCACACCCCAAGGGGCGCATGCAGATCCACGAGACGCGCGTTCTGCACCGCCCCGCGGTGAAGAGTCGATACCTGCCCGAAGGCCCGCGCGCGCTCGCGCCGTCGCGCCTGCTGTGGCTGACGATCCAGGCGGGCGCCGCGGCGACGCACGGCGAGCTGCACGTGCTCAACGCGCTGCGCAGCGAGAACCGCTCCTGGAAGCTGCCGGGTCGCCCCGGCTTCGCGCTGCCGACCGACCGCGACGACGTGTTCCTGATCGGCATGGAGCGCGCGATCGGCCTGTTCGACACCTACCGGCAGCGCTTCACCCCGATCGTCGAGGGCATCGACGCGCACACCGACGGCACCATCGTCAACGACGGCGAGCCGTGCCGCGCCGGGCTGGTGTTCGGCACCAAGGACACCGCCTTCGCCGAGCCCAAGGCCGGCTTGTGGTTCCTGCGCCGCCAGGACCTGCAGCTGTTCTGCCTGCGCCGGGACCAGCTGTGCAGCAACGGCAAGATCGTGCGCGAGCTGCCGGGCGGGCGCCTCGAGCTGTTCGACATCGACTCGCCGACGCGCACCGTGGTGCGCTACGAGCTCGATCCGGAGGCGGGCACGCTCGGCGAAGCGACGATCGCCGTCGACCTGCGCGGTCAGCGCGCCGTGCCCGACGGCATGGTGTTGGTGCCGGGCACCGACGAGGCCGTGATCGCGATGTTCGACCCCGAGCCCGCCGAGTACGGCCGCGCCCTGTGGTGTTCGCTGCGCACCGGCGAGATCCTGCGCGAGTTCCGCACCGTCGGCGCCGCGCAGGTGACCTGCCCGGCGTGGCTGCCGACCTCCCAGGGCACGCAGCTGGTGCTCACCACCGCCGCCGAGAACCTCTCCCCCGAGCGCCTCGCAGCCCAGCCCAACGCCGGCTGCCTGTTCGTCTGCGAGGTCCCGGTCGACGCGCCGACGTCGCCGCTCTGGCGCTGCTGAGGGGTCAGCCCTCGGCCTGAATGCGCTGCGCCTCGTCCACCAGCACCGGCCAGAACGCCGCGAAGTCCGCCCCGAGCGCGGCGTAGTTCGCGCGCAGCAGCGCGCCGCCGGTCGCGAGCGGCGTCGGCCGCTCGATGCGCCGGGCCATGCGCGCGAGGATCGCGTCGATGCCGGCGAGGCTCGCGTAGCTACCGAGCCAGTCCTCACGCTGCAGCCACGGCAACGCCTCCTGCAGCCGCGGCGGCAGTTCGTCGACGTGTTCGCGCAGCTCGACGTGCACCTCGGCGACGAAGCCGGCCAGCGGCCGCCCGTCGCCGTAGTTCTCCCATTCGCGCGCCAGGAAGTGGTCGTAGAAGACGTCGACGAGCACCCCCGCGAAGCGGCGGTGCGCTTCGCCCAGTCGCTCGCGGCTGGCGCGCACCACGGGGTGGGCGTCGACGAACCGGTCGATCGCGCGGTGCTGCAACACCCCGCGTCGCACCTCGGGATGCAGCGTCGCGAGGTCGACGCCGCGCACGAAGTCCCCGGCCAGGTTGCCGATGCGCAGCCGCGCGTGCGCCGGCGCGAGCCGCAGGTGGGCGAGCCAGTTCACGACCCGACGCTGCCGTCGCGACGGGACGCCGCCGGCCACAGGATCCGGAACACGGTGCCGTGCCCCTCCTCGCTGGCCGCGCTGATCGCCGCGCCGTTGCGGCGCACGATGCCGCGCACGCTGGCCAGCCCCAGGCCCCGCCCCTGCACCTTGGTGGTGAAGAACGGATCGAAGATGCGGCGCAGCACCGCGTCGGCCATGCCGGGGCCGTCGTCGGCCACCTCGATCCAGACGTATTCGCCGACCGGCAGCTCCAGGTCGAAGCCAGCAGCCCCCGGCGCGCGCGTCGGCAGCCGCGTCGTGCCGGTGCGGACCACCACCGTGCCCGTGCCACCGGCGAGGGCCTCGACCGCGTTCTGCAGCAGGTTCTGCAGCACCTGCACAAGGTGCGTCGGGTTGGCGAGGACCTGCAGGCCGTGGGCCTCGCTGAGCACTTCGAGCGCGACCCCGTGCGGCGCCAGCTGTCGCGCGCGACCCAGACAGGCCTGCACGACCTCGCCGACGTCCACCGCGACGCGTTCGACCGGGCCGGCGCCCGCGCCCGAGAGCAGCGATCGACACAGACTGCCCGCGGTCATCGCCTGCGCCTCGATCTCGTCGAGGCGTTCGCGCAGCGGCCCCGTCGCGTCCCCCTGGGCGAGGCCGACCTCGCCGAGGATCGTGGTCAGGATGTTGTTGAGGTCGTGCGCGAGACCGCCCGCGAGCACCCCCATGCCGTGCAGCCGACGCGCCTCCTCGAGCCGCTGCTGCACTTCGCCCTGCTCCTGCAGCTGGCGCAGCCGTTCCGTGCCGTCCTGGATCACGACGACGGCGCCGGTGACGGCGCCGTCGTCGTCCTTGATGGGCGCCGCGCTGTCGTCGATCGGCAGGCGCGTGCCGTCCCGCCGCACCAGCTCGACGCCGGGCTCGAGGTAGACGGTCGCCTCCCCCTGCATCGCCCGCGCAACCACGTCGTCGAGCGCCTGGTGCGAGACGTCCTGAACCAGGCGCAGCACGTCGGCGCTGGGGATGCCCAGGGCCTCGGACAACTTCCAACCCGTGACCCGCTCGGCGGCCGGGTTGAGGTAGGTCACGCGCCGCGCCGCGTCGGTCACGATCACCGCGTCGCCGATGCTGCGCAGGGTGGTCGCCAGCCAGTTCTCCATGCTGCGGAGCCGCTGCTCGGCGGCGTGACGATGGAACGCCATCTCGAGCACGGGGTGCAGTTCGCGCGCGTGGAACGGCTTGAGCACGTAGCCGAGCGGTTCGGTGTGGCGGGCGCGCCCGAGCGTCGCCTCGTCCGCGTGTGAGGTCAGGTAGACGAAGCCGATTCGCTGCTCCTGCAGACGGGCCGCGAGTTCGATGCCGTCGCGCTCCCCCTTGATGCGGATGTCGAGCAGCGCCAGCTCCGGGTTGCAGGACTTCGCCAGCCGCTCGGCGGCGACCGCCGAGTCGGCGACACCGACCACCTCGTAGCCCATCTGCCCCAGGCACATGCGAAGGTCCTCGGCGACGATGGCCTCGTCCTCGACGATCATGACTCGACGCGTTTGCATCAACGCACCTCCTTGTGGTCGTCCTCGTTCCTGTCACCCTGCCCCGCGTCCGGCGCCGCGCCGACCAGCTCGCCGCGGAAGCGCCGCACGAACTCGACGCGGAAGCCGGTGCCTGGCCCCGGTAGGCGGTGCAGGGTCCCGTCCAACTGCCGCACCAGCCCGCGCACCAGGCGCAGCCCCAACCCGCGCGACTGCTCGTAGTCGATCGCGTCGCCGATGCCGGCGCCGTCGTCGCGCACCTCGAGGGCCGCGCGATCGTCGCCGACGTCGTGCAGCCCGACCCGGATCATGCCGCGGCCGGCCGGAAAGGCGTGCTTGAGGGCGTTGGTGACGAACTCGTTGAGGATCAAGCCGATCGGGATCGCCGTCTGGATGTCGAGGCCCAACGCCTCGGCGTCGACCTGCAGGTCGACCTGCGAGGCGCGGCGGGCGTAGGACCGCACCAGCATGCGCGCGAGATCGGCCACGTAGTCGCCACCGTCGAGCGCCGCGAGGTTGTCCGAGGCGTAGAGCTTCTCGTGGATCATGGCCATCGCGTGCACCCGCGCCTGGCACTCCTCGAACATCGCGCGGTAACGCGGCTCGTCGATCGTGTTGGTCTGCAGGTTCAACATGCTCGAGACCACCTGCATGTTGTTCTTGACGCGGTGGTGGATCTCGCGCAGCAGCGTCTCCTTCTCGGCCAACGACGCCCGCAGGCGGTCCTCGCCGATCTTGCGCTGGGTGATGTCGATGATCGAGGCGACGACGAACAGCTCGCCCGTGGCATGGAGCGGGTTGAGGCCGATCTCGATCGGCACCTCGCTGCCGTCGCGGCGGCGGCCGTAGAGGTCGCGCCCCGCCCCCATCGCGCGCACCGCGGGCATCCCGAAGTAGCCGTCGCGGCGCTCGGGGTGCCGCTCGCGGAAGCGCTCGGGCACGAGCACCTCGACCGGCTCGCCGACGAGCTGTTCGTGCAGGTAGCCGAACAGGTCCAGGCAGTGCCGGTTGGCCAACCGGATCGACCCGCCGCGGTCGACGAGCAACATCGCGCTCGGGGCCGCGTCGAACACGTGGCGCAACAGGTCGCCCGAGCCGACCGCGCCGTCGCCTGGACCATTTCCTTCGATGGGCATGGGCTCCTCGGCCCTGAGTATGGCATCGCCCGCGCCGCGGGCCCAGCGCCGTGTGACTCTCCGAGACCGGGTGTGGTTGCCGATAGCCTGCGCATGCGACTCTGCACCACCACGCTCGTGCTCGGTTGCTGGGCATCGATGCTCGGCGGCGGCATGGCACTGCTGCTTCACCACGGCACCACCGCCGGTGCCGTCGGCGCGGTCGCCGAGCGCTTGCCACCCGCGGCCGCAGCGATCCTCGAGCCGTCGCCCGAACGCCCGCTCGTGGTGCTCTGTGCCCACCCGCAGTGCCCGTGCCTGCCGAGCACCCTGGTCGAGCTGCGGCGGGTGCTCGAGGCCCCGGATGCGCCCGCGGTCGACCTGCGGGTGCTCACCTACGCGCCGACGTCGCCGCCGGCCGAGTGGGACCCGCAGGCGGCGAAGGCCCTGCAGGAACAGCTGCCCGAGGCCAGGCACCTCGCCGACCCCGACGGCGCCCTCGCGACCCGGCTCGGCGCCGCGACCTCGGGGCACGTGTTCGTGTTCGCGCCAGACGGCGCGCTGCGCTTCTCCGGCGGAATCACCGCCGGCCGCGGCCACGCAGGCGACAACGCCGCAGCGCGCGCCTTCGGGAAATCCCTGACCTCCCAACCGGCGGATTCCGCGCATCGGGCTGTATTCGGATGCCCCCTGCGAGCCGATGAGGATTCCTCAGATGAACCCAGCTGCTGTGAATCTCGATGACGCGGTGCGCGCGCGCGTGGCGTGCGACGTACTCTCGTTCTCCCGCCGCGTCGACCGCGGCATGCTCTGGCTGCTGATCGTCGAGACGGCGCTCGCCATCGGGCTCGCGGTGCTGTGGTCACCGACGGCCTGGGCCGGGACCGCGGTCGCCACGCACGTGCACGTGATCGCGGCGCTGCTGATCGGCGGCGGCTCGACCGCGGCATTCGCCTGGCTGGCGCGCCATCGCGGCGGCGAGAGCGTCACCCGGCACGTCGCCGCGGTGAGCACGATGGCGATGAGCGCGCTGTTCATCCACCTGGCCGGCGGCCGCATCGAGGTGCACTTCAGCGTGTTCGTCTCGCTGGCCTTCCTCGCTGCCTACCGCGACTGGCGCGTGATGCTGACCGGCATGGTCACGGCCGCCGCCGACCACGTCGGCCGCGGCGTGCTGCTGCCGCGCTCGGTGTTCGGCACCGACACCGTCGACCTGCTGCGCATCTTCGAACACGCCGGCTACGTGGTCGTCGAGGTCAGCGTGCTGGTCCTGATCTGCCGGCTGGCGATGACCGAGATGCAGCGCTTCGCCGGGCAGGTCGTGCAGACCGAGCAGGCGCAGGCCGAGGTCGAGGCCGCGCAGCGCGAGCTGAGCAGCAAGGTCGAACAGGCGCGGCTGGAAGCCGAGCAGCGCGTGCACTCGATCGTCGCGGGGTTCCGCGCGATCTCCGGCCAGATCGAACAGAGCGCCGAGAGCACCCACGCCTTGCAGAGCATCGGCAAGACCAACCACGAGCACGCCAACAAGGGCAGCGAGGTGCTCGCCAGCACCATGCAGCGCTTCCAGGGCCTGGCCGCCTCGGTGCAGGCCAGCCAGCAGCAGATCGAAGCCCTCGTCGAGGCCGGCAAGCAGATCGCGCAGATCACCGGCTCGATCGCGGGGATCGCGTTCCAGACCAACCTGCTGGCGCTCAACGCTGCGGTCGAGGCCGCGCGCGCCGGCGAACACGGCAAGGGTTTCGCGGTCGTCGCCGAGGAGGTGCGCGACCTGTCCGGCCGGTCGAGCGCGGCCGCGCGCCAGATCGAGGAGTTCGCGCGCACCGTGCAGGAGCGCGCCAACGAACTGGCCTCGGTCACGCAGGAGGCCAACGAGGAGGCGCGGTCCGGATTGAGCCTGATCGACCACGCCGAAGCGTCGATCCGCTCGATCCAGGCCAGCGCCGAGAACCTGGGCGCGGCCGTCGACAGCGCCCTGAGCAGCAACTCGACGCTGCTGGCGCAGAGCAACCAGCTGCAGGAAGAGGTCGAGAAGCTGCTGACCTGAGGTCGGAGGGTCGAGCAGGGGCAGGTGTCGGGCGCAATGCGCCCTGTGCTTCCGTGGCGCAGGCTCCTAGACTGCTCGCCCCCCGATGAGCACCGAACTGCCCGACAAGTACCAGCCGCAGACCCTCGAGCCCGCCGTGACCGCGCGTTGGCTCGAGCGCAAGGCCTTCGCCGCCGCCCCCGACGACCGCGACCAGCGCTACGTCGTGATGATGCCGCTGCCCAACGTCACCGGCGCGCTGCACATGGGGCACGCGATGGACAACGTCATGCAGGACCTGCTGATCCGCTGGCACCGCATGCAGGGCGACAACACCCTGTGGCAGTGCGGCACGGACCACGCGGGCATCGCCACCCAGGCGGTGGTCGAGAAGCGCCTCAAGGAGCTCGAGAACAAGACCCGCCACGACGTCGGCCGCGACGGCCTGGTGCAGCGCATCCACGACTGGGCCGGCCAGAGTCAGCAGCGCATCCGCCGCCAGCAGCAGGGCATGGGTTGCTCGTGCGACTGGGACCGCGCGCGCTTCACGATGGACGAGGTGTGCGCGCGCGCCGTGCGGCACACGTTCTTCGCGATGTTCAAGGACGGGCTGATCTTCCGCGGCAACCGCCTCGTGAACTGGGACTGCGCGCTGCAGACCGCGGTCGCCGACGACGAGCTCTACAAGGCGACGGTGCAGGGCAAGTTCCACTACCTGCGTTATCCCGTGAAGGAGCCCGCCGCGGGCGAACCGACGCACGTGCTGGTGGCGACGACGCGGCCCGAGACGATGCTCGGCGACACCGCCGTGGCGGTGCACCCCGACCCCGCCGGCGCGCTCGCCGCGGCGCTCGCCGCGCAGCGGCAGAAGCTCGCCGAGGCGCCCGCCAAGGAGAAGGCCGCGGCCCAGCAGGAGCTCGAGCGCCTCGAGCAGCGCGAGCGCGAGGTGCTGCCGACGCTGGTGCAGATCGCGGCGATGGCGAAGGCCGGCCGCAAGATCGCGCTGCCCCTCGTCAACCGCGAGATCCCGCTGCTGCTCGACGAGTGGGCCGATCCCGCGCTCGGCACGGGCTGCGTCAAGATCACGCCGGCGCACGACCCCAACGACTACCTGGTGTGGCAGCGCCACCCCGAGATCGGCGCCGTCAACGTGCTCGAGCCCGACGGCACGATCAGCGACAAGGGCGGCAAGTACCGCGGCCAGGACCGCTTCGCCGCGCGCGCCGCGGTGATGGCCGACCTCGACGCGCTCGGCCTCGTCGACCGGATCGAGGACCGCACCATGGAGGTCGACCACAGCGACCGCAGCAAGACGATCGTCGAGCCGTACCTGAGCAAGCAGTGGTTCGTGCACATGGCCGACGTCGACGGCGGCGTGCTGATGGGCCGCGGCACCGACAAGGAGTTCCGCGCCGCGGGCCTGGCCCAGGTCGCGCTCGACGCCACCGCCGGCGCGCTGCCCAAGCTCGCCGACGGCAGCCCGCGCAAGCACGTGCGCTTCCATCCCGACCAGGACCGCTACCGCAAGATGTACGACCAGTGGCTCGCCGAGAAGCGCGACTGGTGCATCAGCCGACAGCTCTGGTGGGGCCACCGCATCCCGGTGTTCCGCGGCGAGATGGCGGTCGAGAAGCTGCTGATGCTCGAGCCGATGCTCGGCAGCCAGCTGCAGCGTGCCGACGTCGCCGCGTGGGTGCTGCTGCCCGACGGCAACCGGCTGTCGCCCAAGGACGCGTTCGCGCACCTCAAGGGCCCCAACGCCCCCACCACCGTCGAGGTGCAGATCTGCTTCCTCGACGCCGCGCAGGACGCGCAGCTCGGTCCGATCCTCGCGAGCGCGGGGCTCGAGCTCGACCCCGACGTGCTCGACACGTGGTTCAGCTCGGCGCTGTGGCCGCACAGCACGCTGGGCTGGCCGAACCCCGACACCGCCAAGGTCGACGCCGGCCAGCCGGCGCTCGGCGGCGGCGACGGCTCGCCCGACGCGCTGAGCTACTACTACCCGGGCTCCTGCCTCGTGACCGGCCGCGACATCATCACGCTGTGGGTCGCGCGCATGGTGCTCACCGGGCTCTACAACCTCGGCGACGTGCCGTTCACCGACGTGTTCCTGCACGCGACGATCCTCGACGGCAAGGGCGAGCGCATGAGCAAGAGCAAGGGCAACGGCATCGACCCGCTCGACATCATCGAGCGCTACGGCGCCGACGCGCTGCGCTACGTGGTCTGCGAGCTGCAGACCGGCACGCAGGACATCCGCCTGCCCGTGCAGGCGATCTCGCCGTTCACTGCCGCAGGGCAGCCCGAGCGGCTCGTCGACCTGGCGACCGCCAAGGCGGGTCCGTACCTCGGCACGTTCCTCGACCCCGAGACGAAGCAGCCGATGGACCTCATCGGCCAGTACGCCAACGAAGGCATCACCCCGGCGAAGGCGACCAGCGAGCGCTTCACCGTCGGCGCCAACTTCTGCAACAAGCTGTTCAACGCCGCTCGCTTCGCGTTCTTGAACCTCGACGGCGCCGCGTTCGCGCCGCTCGACGTCGCGACGCTGCCGCTCGAGGACCGCTGGATCCTGTCGCGCCTCGCCAACGCGATCGCGACCGTGCACGGCCAGCTCACCGCCTACAACCCCGCCGCGGCGATCAACGCCGCGCGCGACTTCTTCTGGAACGAGCTCTGCGACTGGTACCTCGAGATGGTCAAGCCGCGCTTCAAGGAAGGCGCGGACGCGGCCGCCGCGGCCACCGGCAAGCAGGTGCTCGCCGCGGTGCTCGACCAGACGCTGCGTCTCCTGCACCCGTTCGTGCCGTTCCTGACCGAGACGCTGTGGACGAAGCTGCGTGAGCTCGCGCCCGCGCGCGGCGTGCAGCAGCCGTTCGCGGACAGCGAGTTGCTCGTGCACGCGGCGTGGCCCGTGGCCCACGCCGCCTGGCAACACCCCGCCGTCGAGGCGCAGATCACCACCATGCAGCAGTGGTGCGTCGCGATCCGCGAAGCCCGCGCCCGCTACCAGGTCGCCCCGCGCGAGCGCATCGATACGCGCTTCGCCGCCGCCGGCGACGCCGCCGCCGTGCTGCACGCCACCGCGCCGCTGCTCGCCAACATGGCCGGCCTCGCCGACGTCAGCATCGGCGAGGACCTGCAGCGCACGCCCGACGCCGCCATCGTCGTGCAGGGCAGCGCCAAGGCGTTCTTGCTGGGCGTGGTCGACCTCGAGCAGGAGCGGGCCAAGCTGCACAAGGAAGCCGAGAAGCTGCGCGCACGCATCGGCGGCATCGAGAAGAAGCTCGGCAACGAGGGCTTCGTCGCCAAGGCGCCGCCCGAGGTGATCCAGAAGGAGCGCGACAACCTCACGACGCTGCAGCAACAACTCGCCGGCATCGAGCAGAGCCTCGGAGAGCTCGGGTGACCACGCCGCGCACAGCCGCGGCCCAGCTCCGCGCCCTGATCGAGCGGTTCGCGCCCGCCGAACAGAAGCGCATCCGCGCGGTCCGGACCGCGATGCGCAAGCGGCTGCCGAGCGCCAACGAGCTGGTCTACGACTACGGCACCTCCGTGGTCATCTCCTACTCGCCGACGCAGCACGCCATTCACGCGATCGCCGCGACCGCGGCGCGCCCTGACGGCATGCGGCTCTACCTCACCCCGGGGCCGCGGCTGCCCGACCCCAAGAAGCTGCTGACGGGGTCGGGCAAGCAGGCCCGCTACCTGGTGCTGGAGAACGCCAGGCGGCTGACCGATCCGGACGTCGAGGCGCTGATCGCCGCGGCAATCGGGATGGCCAGCGTTTCGCTGCCCGCAGAAGGCCGCGGCGACCTCGTCATCCGCACGTCCGGCGAGGAGAAGAAGCCGCGGCGCAAGCCGGCGAAGTGAGCGCTCCGAACCGATCCGTGCGCGTCGCCGCCCTGTTGACCCTGCCGCTGCTCGCGGCGTGCGAATACGCCTACGGAGTGCAGCGACAGGTCGCGACCCCGGCCAACTTCGCGTTCTCCTGGATCGAACCGGCGCTCACCCACCATCCAGGGTTCTCGCCCGCAGAGTCCGATGTCGTCGAGGGCGATTGCCTGGTGCGCGACGGGGACGCCCTTGCCCGCGTGTCCTTCGACGGGCGCCTGCTGTGGGTCGGGTCGGTCTGGATCAACCGGCAGCCCACGCCGGGCGAACTCAGCCGCTCGCTGGACCTGCAGAGTCTGCTCATACGCGCGGTGCGCGCGGCGGTGCCGTCGATCCCCGCCGAAGAGGCGTGGCAGATCGAATGGGTCGGCATGAAGGCCCCTGCGAACACGGTCCGAGCCGCGGACACGGCGCCTGACGGCGGCAGTCAGCGCGCGGACGAGCGCCCGTCCAGCCGGCAGGCGCAGTAGCATGCCCGGCTCGCAGCCCGTCGCGATGCGCCGCCGAAAACACACCGCCTGGAAGAAGAACCTGATGACCGCAGCCACGCACCACCTCGCTGCGTTCGTCTGGCTGGCAACACTCCAGATCCTGCCGGCTCAGGCACCCCCCACGCCTGCAGCGCCGCCGGAGCAGGCCCTCGCATCGGCGCTCAACGCGTTCGCCGCCGACCTGCATCATCAATTGGCCGCGCGCGGCGAGCCGGTCTGCTCCCCCATCAGTGTCTCCCTGGCCCTGCTGGCCATGCTGCCCGGCGCCCGCGGCGCGACGGCCGACGAGATCGCCGAGGCGCTGCACCTGCCCGAGGACCTGCGCGGCGATGCGCTCGGAGCCGCAGCCGAGCGCCTCATCGCCCGAGCCGGCATGCGTTCGCACGCCGGCGAAGCACCGAACCGCGACAACCCCGAGCTGCGGCTGCAGAACGACTTCTGGAGCCAACCAGGATTCGAACTGCTGTCCGCCTACTCGACCGCGCTGCAGGATTGCTTCGGCGCGGCGCTTCACCAGGTCGACTTCGCCGCCGACACCGAGCGGGCGCGACGCGAAATCAACGACACCATCCGCGACGCCACCGCTGGGCACATCACGGAGCTGTTGCCCGAGGGATCCCTGCAGGCGCGCACCCGACACCTCATGACCAGCGCGCTCTGGTTGCGCGCCAGGTGGGCCCACGAGTTCGAGCGCAAGCAGGAGCCGGTGCCCTTCCACGTGACGGCGACGCGAACCGTGCAGACGCCGATGATGCGCCGCACGGACTGGCTCGCCTACGCCGAGTGCGACGCCTGGCAGGCGGTGCGCCTGCCGATGAAGGGCGAGACGCTGGAGTTCGAGATCGTGTTGCCGCGCGCGGGGCAGTCCCTGGACGTCGCCGAGCGCGCGCTGCTGCAGGATCGGCCGCGGGCCGCCGCGACCACACGTGGCGTGCTGGTCACCATGCCACCCTTCACGGTGCGCGGTGAACACCGCCTGCGCGCCAGCCTGCAGGCCCTGGGCGTTCGCGCGGCGTTCTCGAACGAGGCGGACTTCACCGGGATCGACCCGGTGATGCCGGTGAGCTTCGAAGACGTGCTGCACCGCACCTGGATCCAGGTCGACCACGAAGGCGTCGAAGCGGCCGCCGCGACCGGCGCCGTGGGCGTCGGCGGGCCCGAGGGTCCGATCTCCGAGCCGGTGCCCTTCTTCGCCGACCGTCCGTTCGCCTTCGCCCTGCGCGACGTGCGCACGGGCCTGCTACTGTTCCTCGGGCGCGTCTTCGACCCGAGCCGTGGGCCGTAGCACCACCACACCCGACCATGCGCCACCCGATCACGCTCCTGCCGCTGCTGTGCGCCGCCTGCGCATCCGACCCCACCCCGTTCACCGACGATGAAGTGTTCGGTCGTTACGAGACCGATGAGCTTCGGTTGGAACTGGCGCCGCGTGGACACTGCACGTGGACCATCTTCGAGCCGATCGGCCCAGGACACGTGACCACGATCCCCGGCCTGTGGAAGATCGAGCACGATCGCGTCGCGATCGCCGCCCATCCGCTCGAGCCGAGCAGCATCCAGGCCTCCGTGCCCGGCCCCTACTCGGTGACGCTGGACCTGCGGCGGTGGGATGGCCACGTGTACCTCGTGCGAACCGATGAACTGCAGTTCTTCGACACCTACGGCCCGATGATCGGGTGCTGCTTCGCCAAGGAAGGCGCCCCCATCTCCATGGGGCCGCACACACCGCTCAAGGCGACCAGATCATGAGCAGCCGCAAGACCCCGCGAGGAACACGACCGGGCAAGGCCGCACCCAAGCTGCTCTCCGGCGGCAACCCGCAGGTCGCCAAGGGCGACGGCGACGGCCCGGTGCAGGCGTTCCTCGCGGCGATGCCCGGCTGGAAGCGCGACGTCGGCAAGCGCCTCGACGCGCTCGTCGCGCGCGAGGTGCCGGGCGTGAACAAGGCGGTGCGCTGGAACTCGCCGTTCTACGGCGTCGAGGGGCAGGGCTGGTTCCTGTCCTTCCACTGCATCACGCGCTACGTGAAGGTCTCCTTCTTCCGCGGCGCGTCGCTGCGCCCCGCGCCGCCCGTCGCCTCGAAGATGCAGGACGTGCGTTACCTGCACGTGCACGAGGGCGACGAGCTCGACGAGGAACTCGTCGCCGACTGGATCCGCCAGGCGGCGAAGCTGCCCGGCGCGACCTGCTTCTGAACGCGCGCCGCTGCCGCAGCGGCTACTTGCGCCGCTTCGGCTTGGCGTGGATCTCGAGCTCCTGGGCGATCACCGCGACGTCGGCGTCGGTGAGCCGCACCTTGGTCTTGTTCAGCATCTCGACGAACCAGGCGCACTCCTCGGGCTGCACCGGCGCGCCGATGTTGCCGCCGGGCCCGACTCCCGTGATCAGCTCCTTGCCGTCGCCGTCGAGCACGATCAGCCATGGCAACCCGCCTTTGCGGCCCGCCTTGAGCTTGTCGTAGATCTCCTGACCGTGGGTCATGCGGTCGGTGTCGATCACGAGATCGACGAAGTCCTTGGCCATGCGCTCTTGCACCTTGGGTCGCGCGAGGAACTCCTCGAGCACTTTGCACCAGCCTCACCAGGGCGCGTCGAAGTGCACGAACAGGCGCTTGCCGTCCTTCTTGGCGGTCGCGAGCGCCGCGTCGAACACCTTCTGGCCGTCGAGCGGCTTGCAGTGCAGCGGGGTGAACTTCTCGACCAGCGCGGCACCGGCGATCACCGCGTCGTCCACGACGAGGTCGCCGTTGCGCAGCGTCGCGAGCGGTTTGGCTTCGTCATCGGTCACCACCAGCGCCGGCAGGTCGCGGCCCAGGTCGATCGAAAAGGCGCGCGCGCTGACCGCGTCGGTGACCGGCATCGTCACGACCACGAATTCGTAGAGCAGCTCGTGCGCGAGCTTGCGGTCCTTCTTCAGCAACGCACCGAGCTTCGTCGAGGCCTCGTCCTCGCCGAGGAACGCGAGCAGCGTTCGCTTGTTCTTGTGGTGCGCCGCGTCGAGCGCCTGGGTGACGTGTTCGGGCAGTTCTGCCTTGGGCTTGTGACCGACGGCCGGCACGGGCTGCTGCGCCCATGCGGTCGTCGCCAGCAGCAGCACGGCGCTGCCGAGAGCGATCGATCTGGTCATGTTCCGACTCCTCGAAGCCGCGGTCGCGGCCGGCACGGCATGCTACCGCAGCCGCGGCAGCCGGATACCCTGCGCCGGTGCACTCCCCGCGAATCGCCCTCGTCGCCAGCCTCCTGATCGCCTGCGTCGCCGCGCAACAGGAGCCGCAGCCCCCAACGCCATCGGCGCGTCCCGCGCCGCAGCGCCCGCCCAACCTCGTGCTGCTGCTCGCCGACGACGCCGGCTGGGCCGACTTCGGCTTCCAGCCCGGATGCGCCGCCGACGCGCGTGTGCTGACGCCGCGCATCGACTCGATCGCCGCGGACGGCGCGCGTTTCCCCAGCGCCTACGTCAGCGGCGCGGTGTGTTCGCCGTCGCGCGCAGGCCTGCAGACCGGGCGCTACCAGCAGCGCTTCGGCCACGAGAAGAACATCCCCGCGGGCTACATGGCCGGCGGCATGGCGCTCGAGGAACGCACGATCGGCGATCGCCTGGCCGCGCTCGACTACGACACCGCGCTGGTCGGCAAGTGGCACCTTGGCTACCCGGCCGAGTACCACCCCAACCGGCGCGGCTACGAGCTGTTCTACGGTCTGCTGCAGGGCTCGCGCAGCTACCTGCCGATGGCGAAGCCGACGCCGCACAAGGTGATCCAGCGCAACGGCACACCGCTGCCCGAGGGGGGCCACGTCACCGCGCGGCTCGGCGACGCCGCGACGCAGTTCGTGCGCGAGCACCGCGAGCAGCCGTTCGTGCTGATGGTCTGCTTCACCGCGACGCACGGCCCGCTCGAACCGGCCGAGGGTGACCTCGCGGTCGTGCCCGAAGCGATCCGCAAGCAGCGCCGCAACAACCTCGGCCTGCTCGTCGGGCTCGACCGCGCCGTCGGCGCCGTGCTCGACGCGATCGACGCCGCCGGCCTGCGCGACGACACGCTGGTCGTGTTCAGCAACGACAACGGCGGCCAGACCCAGACCGGCGCCGACAACGGCCAGCTGCGCGGCCGCAAGGGCATGGTCTACGAAGGCGGCGTGCGCGTGCCGATGGCGATGCGCTGGCCCGGCGTGATCGGCAAGGGCGGCGTGATCGACGACCCCGTGATCCTGCTCGACGTGCTGCCGACGTTCGTCGCCGCTGCCGGCGGCACCGTCGATCCCGCGTGGCACATCGACGGCGTCGATCTGCTGCCGCGGCTCCGAGGCACCAGCCCCCGGCTCGCGGAGCGACCCCTGTTCTGGCGCACCGCCGGCAGCAAGGGGCCGGTCGCGATGCGCCGCGGCCGCTACAAACTCGTGCACCTTCGCGGCCAGGAGGGCGCCGCGCCGCAGCTGTTCGACCTCGACCGGGACCTCGGCGAGACCACGGACCTGGCCGCGGCCGAGCCCGAGCGCCTGGCGGCGATGCTGGCCGAGCTGGCCGCCTGGGAACGGCAGCTGGTCGAGCCCCGCTGGTGACCCGGCGAGGATCTTTCCACATGGGCGGATCCACGCTTGCGCCGCCCGGGCGCCCGCCTACAGTTCCCGGCCTCGGCGCGCCTCCGCACTGGCGGCCCCGCGCGGCACGAGACTCCAATCGGTGCATCTGCACCGAGACCCGTCCTGGCAGCAGTCGGCGCGGAAGGGTTCAATTTCTGTTGGTGCCACGACTGGATGGACCCGCGCACGGCGCGGTCTCGACAGGTCGACGATCGTGGCCCGGTGAGCACCGCTCCCCTTCGCCTCCCTCGCCTCCCCTCGAGTCTCTCCCGATGTTTCCGGGTCCGAGGACAGTGTTTCATGGGTAAGCGTCTCTACGTCGGCAATCTCTCCTTCCAGACGACCGAACACGCGCTGGAGGACGCCTTCGGGGCGGACGGCCGCAAGGTCGCCAGCGTCAGCATCATGTTGGACCGCGACACCGGCCGCTCGCGCGGCTTCGCGTTCGTCGAGATGGAATCCGAAGAGGACGCCCAGGCCGCGATCAAGGCCATGGACGGCCAGGAAGTCGACGGCCGCGCGCTGCGCGTCAACGAAGCCGAGGATCGCAAGCCGCGCGGCGGCGGTGGCGGTGGCGGCTTCGGCGGCGGCGGCGGTGGTCGCCGCGGCGGCGGTGGCGGCGGCGGCTACGGTGGTGGCGGCGGCGGTGGCGGCGGTGGCCGCGGCCGCTGGTAGTCCACGGCTCACCAGCCAGACCGAACGGGTCGCCCGATCGGGTGACCTCGAGAACGGCGCGACGAAGATGCCCGGTGCCTGGCGCACCGGCCCTTCGGCGCGCCGCGTCGTTGGTGGCGCGCGAGGCTGTTTGTAGGCCACGCACTGGCCGGCCGCGGCGCCGCTGCGTAGGACTACGCCGATGCCGCGCTTCCTGATCGCCTCGCTGTTCGCCGTGTCCCTGTTTGCGCAACAGGCCCCCGCCCCGCAGACCCGTCCCGAGGCGTCGAACTTCACCGAGACCTCGCGCCTCGCCGACGTGCAGCGCTTCGTCGACGAGGTCGTCAAGCTGCCGCACGGCGACCGCCTGTCGGTGTCGGTCGCGGGCAAGACCCACGAGGGCCGGCCGCTGCTGCTGGTCAAGGTGGCGCTGCCCGAGGCGCCCAAGACGCCGCGGCTGCGCGCACTCGTGATCGGCAACATCCACGCCGGCGAGGTCGAGGGCAAAGAGGCGTTGCAGGAGCTGCTGCGCGAGTTCGCCGAGGGCCAGCACGAGGAGCTGCTGGCCGCGTTCGAGCTGTGGCTGCTGCCGATCTACAACGTCGACGGCAACGAGGCGGTCGGCGCCAAGAACCGGCCCGGCCAGAACGGTCCGACGATCGTCGGCCAGCGCCCCAACGGTCAGGGGTTCGACCTCAACCGCGACTTCGTCAAGGCCGAGGCGCCCGAGACGCGCGCGCTGCTCGACCTGTTCCGCACGGTCGATCCGCACCTGTTCATGGACCTGCACACCACCGACGGGTCCTACCACGGCTACCACCTGACCTACGCGCCGTGCCTGTCGCCCAACATGGACGGCGCGCTGACGAAGCTGTCGCGCACGCTGCTCGACGACGTCACCGCGCGCATGCAGAAGGAACACTCGTTCGCGGTGTTCGACTACGGCAACTTCGAGACGCGCGACTGGGACGGCGGCGGCGCGCCCGAGTCGACGCCCGGCACGCGCGGCTGGTACACCTACGACCACCGCGCCCGCTACGGCGTCAACTACTTCGGCCTGCGCAACCGCATCGCCGTGCTCAGCGAGGCCTACAGCTACTGCGACTTCGCGACGCGCATCGCCGCGACCCGCGCGTTCGTGCTGACCACGCTGCAGAGCCTCGCCGCGCGCAAGGACGAGGTCGCCAAGGCCTGCGCCGACGCCGACGCGCGGCTGGTGACGCCGCAGACGCCCGCGTGGTTCGGCAGCGAGACGTCGTTCGCGCCGCCCGAGATGCTCGACATCCTGGTCGGCGAGGTCGTGCCGCACGAGCCCGAGGGCGAAGGCACGCGCCGCTACGAACGCAAGGGCGACGGCACCCCCGAGCGCATGCCGGTGTTCCGGGCCTTCTTGGCCAAGAAGCAGAGGCAGCTGCCCGCGGGCTGGGCCGTGCTCGAGCCCTCGCCCGAGGTCGTTGCGCAGCTGCAGCGCCACGGCATCGTGTTCACGGCGGTGCGCAGCGGCCAACAAGCCGACGCGCAGCGCTTCGTGGTCACCAAGAAGCGCAAGCCCAAGCGGCCGTTCCAGGGCCACCAGGAGCTGGTGCTCGAGGGGGAGTGGCAGCCGTCGGCGACCATGACGCTGCCGACCGGCGCGCTGTTGGTCAGCGCCCGCCAGCCGCTCGCGCGCCTCGCCGCGCAGCTGCTCGAGGCCGAGAGCGAGGACTCGCTGTCGTCGTGGAACTTCTTCGAGGCCACGACCACCGACAGCTACCCGGTGCTGCGGCTCACGACCCTGCCGAAGTGAGCCGCGCCGCGCCCGCGTGGCCTACTGCCAGCGGAACAGGCGCAGCCCCAGCCCGAAGCACAGCGCCGCGAACAGCCCCAGGCCGGCGAGCGGCACGGCGATGTCGAGCACCGAGCCCGGCTCGAGCATCACGTCCCGCAGCGCGCGGTTGATGTGCGTCAGCGGCAGGGCCTCGGCGGCCCAGCGCATCGGGCCGCGCAGGTTCTCGTTGGCGAAGAACACGCCGCCGAGCATCCACATCGGCAGCTGGCACAGGTTCATGAGCCCGGCGACGCCTTCGGTGGTGCGCGCGCGGCTCGCGAGCAGGCAGCCCAGGCCCGCGAACGCGAAGCCCCCCACCGCGACGACCAGCAGGAACGCCAGCCAGCTGCCGCGGAACGGCACGCCCCACAGCAGCACGCCGAACAGCGCGATCACGATCGCCTCGGGGATCACCAGCACGAAGCGACCCATCAGGTAGCCGAGCAGGAACTCGCCGCGCGTCAGCGGCGTGACCGACAGCCGCCGCAGCAGGTTCTGCGTGCGCATCTGCACCAGGTTGAAGCCGAAGCCCCACATGCCGGCGCCAAGCAGGTTCAGGCCGATCAGGCCGGGTACGAGGAAGTCGATGTAGCGCGAGCCGGGGCGGTCCTCGACCTCCTGCGCGATCGCCACGCCGGGGCCGTCGCGCGCATCGCGCAGCGCGCGCGCGACGACCAGGCCGGCCAGCTGGGCCTCGGGCCGCGTCGGGTCGGCGCGCACCACCGGTTCGGCCACGCTGCCGTGCACGAGCAGGCCGACACGGCCGCGCACCAGCGCGCGGTCCGCAGCGGCGGCGTCGAGCACCTCGACCGAGAGCCGCGCATCGTGGCGCAGCACCGCGACGAGCGGATCGCTGTCGGCCGCGGCCGGGTCGGCGACCACGACCGCGATCGGCACCGGGTCCGGCGGTTTGGGGCCGAACGCGAAGCCCAGCACGACGGTCATCACCAGCGGGAACCCGTAGGTCCAGAACACCGCCTCGGGCGTGCGCCAGAACTCGCGGAACTGCGCCTTCGCGACCGCCCACACCGCGCGCGGGTTCATGCGCCCTCCCGCAGGTGCCGGCCGGTGAGGCTCACGAACACGTCTTCGAGCGTCGCGTGGCGCGTCGCCAGGTCGCGCAGCGCCACGGCGCGCGCGTCGAGCAGTTCGAGCAGTGCCGGCACCGTCGTGTGCACCGAGGCCACGGTCAGTTCGGCGCGCGTCGGCGCGAACGTGCAGGCCTGCACGCCGGGCAGAGCGCGCAGCTCCTGCTCGCCGAGCTTGCCGGCGAAGTCGTCGACGTCGCACTCGACGAAGTGCGCGGCGCCGAGCGAGCGGATCAGCTCGTCGGGGCTGCCGAGCGCGATCACCTTGCCCTGGTCGACGACCGCGACGCGGTCGCAGAGCTGGTGCGCCTCCTCCATGTAGTGCGTGGTAAGCAACACCGTGCCGCCGCCGCGCTGGAACTCGCGCACCACCTCCCACAACTGCCGGCGCGACTGCGGGTCGAGCCCCGTGGTCGGCTCGTCGAGGAACAACAGTTCGGGCGCACCGAGCAGCGCGGTCGCCACGGCGAGCCGCTGCCGCTGGCCACCCGACAGGTCCTTCTGCCGCGCGCCGGCCTTCTCCTGCAGCGACACCAGCCCGAGCACCTCGTCGACCGAACGGCCGCGCGCGAACAGGGCCGCGAACAGCTCGAGCGTCTCGCGCACGGTCTGCTTGTCGTGGAACTTCGTCTCCTGCAGGCACACGCCGATCGCGCTGCGGATCTCGGTGTCGACCCCGGTGCGCCACTGCCGGCCGAGGATCTGCACCTGCCCGCCGTCGGGCGCGGTGATGCCCTCGCAGATCTCGACCGTGGTGGTCTTGCCCGCGCCGTTGGGGCCGAGCAGACCGAACACCTCGCCGCGTTCGACCCGCAGATCGAGCCCGTCGACCGCGGTGACGGTCTGCCTGCCCTTGCGATACGTCTTGCGCAGGCCGCGCAGTTCGATGGCCGGCGACGCCGCCGCGCCGCTCATCGCGGGAACGCCTCGGGCAGGCCGCCGTCGACCGGCAACACCGCGCCGGTCGTCGGCGTGCGCCCCGCGGCGAAGAACACCACGGCCTCGCCCACGTGGCGCGGCAGCACCGTCGTCTTGAGCAGGGACCGGTTGCGGTAGTAATCGCGCAGCCCGGCCTCGTCGAGGCCGCGCGCCTGCATGCGTTCGGGACCGACGCCCTCCCACAGCTGGCTGGGCACGTCGTCGTCGCCGAACACCGCGTCGGCGTTGACGGCGTTGACGCACACGCCGAACTCGGCGAACTCGAGCGCGGCGATGCGCGCCAACTGCAGCGCCGCGGCCTTGCTGGCCGAGTAGGCGCCGAAGCCGGCCCCCGGCGCGAACACGTTCTTGCTGGCCTGCACGACGATGCTGCCGCCAGTGCCCTGGCGCCGCAGGTCCCTGCCGACGCGCTGCAGCAGCAGGAACGTCGCGTGGCTGTTGACCTGCTGCACCGCGGCGAACGCCTGCGGGTCGAGGTCCTCGAGCCGGCCGGTGCGGGCGATGCCGGCGTTGGGCACCACGCAGTCGACGCCGCCGAAGGTCAGGATGCAGTCGTCGACGAGGCGGTCGAGCGCGGCCGGATCGCAGAGGTCGGCGACGCCCGTCGCGAAGTTGCCGGCGAACCTGCCCCAGCGCGCCGCCGCCGTCGCCAGCCGCGCCGCGTCGACGTCGGTCGCGTAGACGCACGCACCGTTGGCGAGCAGCGCCTCGACGATGCCGCAGCCGATCGCACCAGCCGCGCCCGTGACCAGCGCGACCTGGCCCTGCAGCAGCGGCGCCGCGGCCTTGCCGAGCTTGGCCAGCTCGAGCGGCCAGTACTCCATCTCGGCGAGGTCGGCGTCGTCGAGCGGCACGTAACGCTCGAGCGCCGCGGCCGTCGCCTTGACGCGCAGCGTCGCCTGGGCGATGTCGGCGGCGATGCGCGCCGCCTTGCGCTGCGGTTTGAACGCGACCAGACCGACGCCTTCGATCACCACGACCACGGGCTCGGCCGGCAACTCGACGCCGCCGGCCCGCTCGCGCGCGCACTGGTCGTAGTAGGCCTGGTAGGCGCGGCAGTAGGCCCCCACCGCGCTGCGCACGCGGCCGCCGTCGACGGCCTCCTCGCGGCGCAGGAACAGGTACGGCCCCTTGGTGCGGATCACGTGGTCGGGCGTGATCGGGCCGGTGTTGCACAGCTCGCGCGCCTGCGGGTGCGCGCTGAACGACGCTGCCTCGTCGTCGTTGCGGACCTCGGCGATCACGCGCACGAACTGCGCACCGACGACCGTCTCCACGCTGGCCGCCAGCGCGCCCCGCAGCAGCGGCAGCGCCTGCACGAGCAACGCCCGCCGCGCCTGGGCCGGCAGCGGCGCGGGCACGCCGAGCAGCATCGCCGGCGGGCCGCCGAGCCGATGCAGCAGGTAGCGCTCGGCGCGATCGACGAGCTCGATCGTGGCCTCGTAGCTGCTGCGCGCGTCGTCGCCGAACGTGAACAGCCCGTGTTTGGCGAGCACCACGCCGCGCACGCCGGGCTGCGCCTCGAACGCCGCCGCCACCGCCTTGGCCAGCGGGAACCCCGGCATGATCCACGGCAGCAGCGCGACCTCGTCGCCGAACACCTCACGCACGTGGCGCTCGGGATCGGGCTGGTCGGTGATCGCCAGGATCGCGTTGGCGTGCGTGTGGTCGACGAACTTGTGCGGCAGGAACGCGTGCAGCAGCGCCTCGACCGACGGGTTGGGCGAGCTGCTGTCGCACAGCGCGCCGCGCACCGCGTCGACCATGGCGCGATCGCCGAGCGCCGCGAGCTCACGCAGTTCGCGCAGCGGCTGCAGCCGCACGGCGGGCAGGTCGCGCGGCTCGACCGAGGCGAGGTCGCTGCCGCTGCCCTTGACGCACAGCACCTCGACCGGCCGGCCGAGCAGATCCCGCACCGTGGTCTTGACCGACGTGTTGCCGCCGCCGTGCAGCACCAGCTCGGGCTCGCTGCCGATCAGCCGCGAGGTGTAGACGCGCAGCGCCACGTCGACGCCTGCGGCGCGGTAGCGCTCTTCGTATTCGGCGGCGTGCTCGTCGTTCCAGCGGCTCTGCATGGTGTTCTCGGCGGTCGCCGGCGCGGGGCAACCGGCGCCTGAGGCTACCGAACGGGTGTCACGGCGCCAGCGCGGACGTCCGCACCGCTGCGGCCCGCTTGTGCGAGCCGGGTCAGCGCTTCCTGGCGCGCTGCTGGCGCAGCCGCAGCCAGGCCAGCAGTGCCTCGAAATCGGCCGGCAGCGGCGCTTCGAGTTCGATCGTCTCCTCGGTCTGCGGGTGCGGCAGGCACAGCCGCAGCGCGTGCAGACACTGCCGCCCCGGATCGGGAGCATCCTGCGGCAGGCGCTCGTGCTGCCGGATCCGCGAACGATAGACCCGGTCGCCGACCAGCGAGTGGCCGATCGCGGTCATGTGCACGCGGATCTGGTGCGTGCGGCCGGTCTTCGGCCGGCAACGGACGTGGGCGAAGTCGCCGAAGCGCTCGAGCACCTCGTAGAAGGTCGACGACTCGCGCCCGCCCTCGTCGACCGTCGTCATGCGATCGGGATGCCGCGGATCGGTGGCGATCGCCTTCTCGATCCAGTCGGACTGGAAGCGCGGCTCGCCGTAGACGATGCAGCGATACTCCTTCTGCGCCGTGCGCACCTTGAACTGCGCGCGCAGGAAGTCGAACGCCTGCGGCGTCTTGGCGATCACCATCACACCCGAGGTCTCCCGGTCCAGGCGGTGCACGATCCCGGGGCGGTTGCGATCGTCGGCCCACGGCAATTCGCCGTAGCGGGCCTTGGCCCAGCTGGCGACGGTGTGTTCGCAGAAGCGGCGGTCCTCGGTCGGGTGCGCGGCGAGCCCCACGGGCTTGTCGATCGCGCACAGGCTGGCGTCCTCGTAGAGCACGGGGATCTCGGGCAGCGGCTTGTCCGGTTCGAGCGGATCGCGCGGCGCCGCCGGCTCGGGCCGGAACCGGACCGCCGTGCCGACCGGCAGGAACAACCCGGGGCGCGGCCGCTGCCCCTCGATCTCGACGCGGTCGAGGTCGATCAGGTCGCGGGCTCGGACCCGGGTGCCGACCTCGGGCTGGTTGGCCAGGAACACGTCGAGCCGGATGCCGTCGTCGGCCGGACTCACGGTGCGCTCCAGGGACTCGGTCATCGTCGGCGGGATTGTGCGACACCGACCGCCAACAGCAACCAGGAACAGGCGCCGGCGCGCACACTCGTTGCGTAGGGAGACGAACCCTCGTTCGCATCGAACCTTTGTCCACATCGTTGCTCACAAGTTCAGGAAACTCGGTTGAGTTCGGGGACAACGTGTGGAAACTCTGAGCCCGCATACGGCTCTCCGACAGTCCAGCTCCGAGAACTGAGACTCGGCGTCACGCGACATGAGATTCTCCCTCGAATCGTCGAGCGGCACGGTGCCCTCGCCTCTCCCCTCCCCTGTCCATGCCAACGGCCACGCGCGCAAGTGCGGACCGAGCCGCGTCCTGCTCGTCGACGACGAACCGGACGTCCTGCGCGGCCTGCACAACATGCTGGTGCACGCCGGCTATTCGGTCACCTGCGCCACCGAGGTCAACGAAGGCGTCGACCTGCTGCACCGCGCCACGTTCGACCTGGTCCTGACCGACCTCTACCTCGGCGATCGGGATCTCGGTTTCCCCATCGCGGAAGCCGCGCGGGCCCGCAAGCCGCGCATTCCGGTGATCCTGCTGACCGGGCGACCGAGCTTCGACCGCGCCCAGGAGGCGCTCGCCAGCCAGGTCAGCGCGATCGTCGTCAAGCCGGTCGAGTCGCAGGTCCTGATCGACACCTGTGAGCGCGTCATCCAGGAGACCGAGCTCACGCGCCGCAACCGCGAGCTCGAGGTCGCCAACCGGGTGATGACTTCGGTGTTGCCGCGCACCATCGAGATCAAGGACCCGACCACGAGCGGCCACGCGGCCCGCGTCGTCGACTACACCGACAACCTGGCCAGCCGCTGCGGCGTCGGCGAGGAGCAGCGCGCGTCGCTGCGCATGGCGGCGCTGCTGCACGACATCGGCAAGATCGGCGTTCCCGACCACATCCTGACCAAACCCGGGCCACTTACGGTTGACGAAATGGAAGTCGTCAAGCGCCACCCGCGCATGGGCTACGAGGTGCTGGCCGAGCTCGAGGACCACCAGGACGTGCGCGACTGGGTCTACCACCACCACGAGCGCTGGGACGGCAAGGGCTACCCGCAGGGCCTCGCCGGCGAGGAAGTCGCGCTGCCGGGGCGCATCCTGGTCCTGGCCGAGGTCTACGACGCGCTCGCCGAGGAGCGCAGCTACAAGCCCGCGTGGCCGGTCGAGAAGATCGTCGCGTTCTTCCGCGACCAGGCCGGGCGCCAGTTCGACCCCGACGTCGCGCACCTGGTCGCCGACGGCCTCGAGCGCATGGGCAAGCGCTTCTTCGTCAGCAAGTCGGACATGCTGTTCTGAGGCGGGTCGCGCCCCGCCGCGCCCAGGTGGCGCCGGGGCCCGCAGGACCGCCACCGCGCGTTGACGCGGGCGAACCAAGGAATCCTGCCAGGGGGTTTTCGCCGCGGACCAACGTGCGACAATCCTGGCCGTTCCCCTCTGGTCCCAGCTAGGATCCGCGCCCCCCTCTCGATCCCAGCTGCAGGCAGTCGCTGCGCCGTGCGCGGCTGCGCGTTCGCTGTTTCACCCGAAGTCCGAAACCCAGCATGCGCCCCACCAACCTGCGCCCGGTCGCACTGACGTCTTCGCTGCTCTCCCTCGCCGCCCAGTCGCTGTTCACCAGCCCGTGCCAGGCCCAGACGCCGGCGACGACCACCCTCGACCCCAAGGCCAAGCCCCCCGCCGCCGGCAGCCAGCAGGGCAGCGACACGGTGCCCGCCGACGACGTCACCGCCGGCCTGCCGAAGTTCCTGCAACTCGTGCCCGGCGGCAAGGTCGAGGTCGGCATCACCGCCGACGAGCTCGCCGACGCCGCCTGTCAGGTTGTCTTCCCCGACCGCCCGGAGATGGCGCTGAAGATCTCCGAGGAGAAGGTCAAGACCGCGCTGCGCCGCTCGATGTCGCTGCTCGGCCAGCAGTCGGTGCAGGTCGAGCCGTTCCTGCTCGGCAAGTGGAACGTCAAGAACATCGAGTACGAGACCTACGTCAACGCGATGCGCGGCCTGCAGAAGAAGGTGCGCGCGCCGTTCCACTGGTGGCGCTTCGGCCGCGCCGACGACTACAACGCCAAGCTCGAGGAGATCAACAAGCAGTTCCCGAAGGACAAGTTCGGCCCGCTGAACTACTGGGACCGCTACGGCGACACGCTGCCCTTCAAGGTCGCCAACGAGAAGGGCGAGTCGATCGGGGACTACCCGGTGACCTACGTCTCGTGGGCCGAGGCCAACGCCTTCGCCGGCTGGCTCGGCATGCGCCTGCCGACCGAGTACGAGTGGCTGCGCGCCGCGCGCGGCGACGGCAAGAACCTGTGGCCGTGCGGCCAGGAGGCCTACACGAGCCAGCTGCTCAAGATGCTGCAGCAGGACAACTCGCGCAACCAGATGATCAAGCCGACCGGCACGGTGCAGGCCGCGGCGGGCCCGTTCGGCCACATCGACATGTACGGCCAGGTCTGGCAGTTCGTCGCCGACCTCGGCTACGACGCGATCAACGGCAAGGATCCGTTCGTGGCCGAGTGGAAGAAGGCGCAGAAGCACAAGATCGCGAGCCTGGTCGAGTCGCCGCCCGTGTGGAAGGGCAACCTGGCGCTCGCCAAGGGCGGCTCGTACCTGTCGTTCCAGGAGCCGATCCAGCTGATGCTCGACACGCGCGCGCCGGTCGGCACCATCGACGTGCTCGAGAGCCTCGGCTTCCGCTTGGCCAAGAGCCTGCGCCCGGGCTACGACATGATGTTCTCGCTGCTGCGCGGCGTCTACAACCGCAGCCTGTTCGAAGAAGGGCAGGACATCGACCTCAATCTGCAGATCGGCGCCGAGCGCTACGAGCTCGGCAAGGACGGCTTCCCCACCGCCTACCACGCGGTGTCGTTCGCGCCGGTCGCGTGGCTGACCAACGACAAGTCGCAGGACCTCAACAAGCTGCTCGAACGCTCGCAGACGACGCCGCTGCTGATCGGCACGCTGACGACCACGGCCAACCTCGTCGACCCCGCGGTGCCGGCGGGCATCTACTCGATGCTGTTCCGCCGCGAGGGCATGCCGCGCGATCTCACCGACGCGATCAAGGTCGGCTTCAAGGAAGTCCAGGCCGAGAAGAAGCGCCGCGCCAAGGCCGGCGACAAGGCCGACAAGAAGGAAGACGACAAGAAGGACGACGACAAGGGCGCCCGCAAGGGCTCCTGGCAGGAGGTCCTGCCGCGTTACGGCCTCACCGAGAAGGACCTCGAGGACGCCGAGCACGCGACCGACATCAAGTTCGTGCGCATCGACGGCATCCAGGTGTCCACCGAGACCGACGTGTTCCTGGTGCACGGCATCGAGGGCAAGATCCTCGCGGTGATCGAGGGCACCAAGAAGAAGCCCGCCCAGGGCAATCCGTTCGCCCCCGAGATCAGCGTCACCGCCGACGCCAAGGGCCTGGCCAAGGTGCTGCTGCGCATCGGCACCCCCGTGCAGCTGCAGAACCCCAAGCGCTTCGTCGACATCCAGCTGCCGCTGACGCTCGACACGCCCGCGCCGACGGCCGAGAAGCCCTGGCGCATCCAGGGTCAGTAGATCCGGGGCCAGTAGTCCCATCGGCCTTGGCGGTCGAGCGCGGCGATCGCTGCGCTCCCGCCGCCGCCCAAGGTTGCGGCGAGGCCCGGAACCGGGGAGAGTCTGCGCTCCCCCAACCACCCGAGCCGACGTGAGCGACCAGATCCCCCCCGACGCCAAGATCCGCATCAACGACGCGGCCAAGGCCGCCTTCTCGTTCCAGGACTACAGCCCGCGCGCGCCGATCGACGGCGTGCAGCTCGTCGAGCTGCGCCGCTTCAACGACGACGGCGGCGCGATCACCGAGCTCGGCCGCCTGGCAGCCGGCATGCACGCGCAGCTGCCGGGCTTCGAGGTCAAGCAGGTCAACTACTCGGAGATGGAGCCGGGCGTCGTCAAGGCGTTCCACATGCACCACCGCCAGACCGACGTCTGGTACGTGCCGCCCTGCGACAAGCTGCTGCTCGTGCTGCACGACTGCCGCGCCGGCAGCAAGACCGAGGGCGCGACGATGCGCTTCGTGCTCGGCGACGGCAAGGACCGCCTCGTGCGCATCCCCCCCGGCGTCGCCCACGGCGCGGCCAACATCGGCCGGGCCACGGGCCGCATCATCTACATGGTCGACGTGCAGTTCTCGGTGACGCCCGGCGAGTGTGACGAGGGGCGCCTGCCGTGGGACTTCCTCGGCGCCGAGATCTGGGACATCGTCAAGGGCTGACGATCACAGCACCGGCGACAGCAGCCCGCAGAAGCCATCGACCGCGCGCCAGAACGGGTCGCTCGGCAAGTCCTCGGCCCGCAGGCGACGGCAATCGGCGATGCGCGCGTCGAGCGTCGCCAGCACCTGCCGGCCGAGCTCCGGCGCGTCGAGCGCCACCGCCGCGATCTCGAAGTTGAGGTGCGCGCTGCGCAGGTCCATGTTGGCGCTGCCGACGATCACCACGTCCGCGTCCACGACCAGGACCTTGGCGTGGTTGTAGTCCGCGGTCGTCTCGTAGATCTCGATGCCACCGGCGAGCATGCGTTCGTAGTAGCTGCGCTGCGCGTGGTAGAGCACCGCCGCCTCGGCCTTGGGGCCGTTGGTGTGGATACGCACCCGCACGCCCCGGGCCGCCGCGAGCTGCAGCGTGAACAGCAGGGTCGGCGGCGGCACCAGGTACGGCGAACTGAGGTCGACGGACTGCTTCGCGTCGGCGATGGCCTGCACGAACGCGAACCACAGGTCCGACTGTTCGCGATCGGGGCCGCTGCAGACGATGCCGACCGCGCAGGCGGCGCCGCCCGACACCGGCGGCGCCGCCGGCAGCGGCGGCAGGGCCTCCTCGGTCGCGGTGTGCCAATCCTCGGCGAACACCTCACGCAGGTGCGCGACCGACGGCCCGCGGATCTGCAGCATCGCGTCGAGCCAGCGGCGTTCGCGGCCGACGCGGTCGGTGAAGTACTCGTCGCCGACGTTGCGGCCGCCGACGAACCCCACCTTGCCGTCGACGAGCAGCAGTTTGCGGTGGTTGCGCAGATTGACGGTGAACGGCCGACGCTTCCAGAGCAGCGGCAGGAACGCGACGGCGCGGCCGCTCGCGGCGCGCAGCGCGACGAGGTCCCGGTCGTGCAGGCCGAAGCTGCCGATCGAGTCGTAGAGCAGGCGCACCGTCACGCCGCGCGAGGCGGCGGCGGCCAGCACCTCGAGCAGGCGGGCGCCGCTGCGGTCGGCGCGGAAGATGTAGACCAGCAGGTCGACCTCGATCTCGGCGGCCTCGATCGCGCGCATCGCCGCGTCGGTGAAGTCCTCCGCCGACGGCAGCCAGCGCAGCTCGTTGTCGGCCCGGAGATCCGCCGAGTCGGCACCGGCAAGGAACGCCCGCAGACCACCGCACGACTGCGGGACCGCGGCCGCCCCGGCCCCGTCCCGCTCACGGCCGGCCCGGAAACGCACGCCGCGCTGCCGCACCGCGTGCAGCCGGCGCAGCTGCAGCCGGCGCGGCAGCAGGTAGTAGAGCAGCAGGCCCAGCCACGGCGCGGCCAGGATCACGACCATCCACAACACGGTGCTTGCCGGCGCTCCGCCGCGCACCAGGACGCGGTAGACGAACAGCACCGCCAGCAGTTCACCGAGCGCCGCGAAGGCGACGAGCAGCGCGTCCCAGGAGATCAACGCGGTCGCGAGCACGCCCCTGCCTTAGCGCCTCGCGGTCCCGAAAGCACGGCCCGCACAGGTTCCAGCGAGCGGTTCGCGGGGCGGTTCGCGGCTGCTGCCGCCGCAGCGACGCGCGAGAGTGGAGCCGATGGTGAGATTCGAACTCACGACCTACGCTTTACGAAAGCGTTGCTCTACCACTGAGCTACATCGGCAGATGGCTCGCGCGACGCACCTGGGAGCGGCTCGTCTGCGAACGGGGGCGAGGAGACTAGCCAAGGCCGGCGCCCTGTTCCAGCACGAAGTGCTCGGGCGCGCCTGCGTGACGTCCCCCACCTAGAGCGGTGGCCACTGCACGAGGACTCGTCCAGTGGCCACTTGTGAAGGGTTGCCCGACCGGAGTAGGTCGGCTCGCCGATCAGCCCTCGTGGGCGGCGCCGGCGATGCGGCCGAGCTTCTTCTGCAGCAGCGCCTTCTTGGCGCCGTCGACCTTGGCCTTGCCGAGGGCGACCGCGGCGGCCGTGCGCAGGCTGACTTCACCTTCGCTGCCGACCACACCGACCAGCGCCTCGAGCACGTTGTCCGGGCAGCCGGCGACGCGCGCCAGCACTTCACCGATCGCGCTGGCGGCGGCGACCTTGAGGTCGTTGCTGCCGGCGCCGGTCATCGCGCCCACCAGGGCGTCGAGCTGGCCCTGGTTGCCCGCGAGGCCCAGCGCCTTGGCGGCGGGCACGGCGACCAGGTCGTCGCGGTTGAGCTGCGCCGCGAGGCTGGCGAGGGCGCCGTCGATCGACGCCTTCTTGCCGGCCATGGCGAGCAGCGCGTTGCTGGCGCCCTGGGCGTAGGCCTCGCCGCGCTGGGCGCCGGCCGAGGTGACCCCGTCGAGCGCGGTGTTGACCGCCGCGATCAGGTTCTCGCCGGTCAGCGGCGCCTGCACGTAGCCGACCTCGTCGCCGAAGCGGGCCTGGGCGGCCTCGACATCCTTGGCGACGACGACGATGCGCGTGCCACTCATGCGCGGGTCCTTCTTGATGTTGCCGATCACGTCCTCGGGCTGGCGGTCGGGCAGGATCTCGTGGATCACCACCACGTCGACGTTCGGGTTGACCAGCAGGTCGCGCATGCCGGAGACGGCGTTGGCGCTGGCGTCGACGGCGATGCCGCGCACGCCGCTCGAGGCGGCGACCGCGGCCTTGCTGTCGACGGTCTCACCGATCACCTGGATCGTGCGCACCGCTTCTTCGGCGACGGCCTGGGAGAGCACCGCGACGACCTTGTCGGCCTGCGGCACCTGCACACCACCGGTGGCGCGCACCAGGGCCTGGGCGGCCGCGTACTTGATGCGCTTGTCGCTGCTGTCGAGCGCCGTCAGCAGCGCGCTCTGGCCGACCGTCTCGTTGCTCTCGGCGGCGCCGAGGGCATCGATCGCGCCGAGCGCGACCGGGGCCATGCCCTGCTTCATGCCGGCTTCGAGCGCGGCGCGCAGCGAATCGACGCCGCTGGCGAGGGCCGCGATCTTGAGGTCGGCGGCGACGCCCTGCAGCGGCATCACGGCTTCGTCGCCCTTGGCGATCGAGGCCTCGATCAGGTTGGCCTGGCCGAGGTTGGCCTGGGCCAGCATGCTGCGGGCCTCGAGGCTCGCCGGCGCGATGCGCACCGCGTCGGCGGCGCAGGCCTTGGCCAGCTCGCTCGGGTAGACCAGCGCCGGCACGTCCGTGGCGACGAGCTTGTCGTCGGTCAGCGTCCAGACCACTTCGCTGAAGCCGCCCGGGGGCACCGTGCCCTTGAGGTAGCTGCGGCTGCTGTCGAGCAGCGTGGCGACCGCGTCGCCCTGGATGCCCTTCTTCTCGAGGTAGCGCTTGGCGATGGTGCTGACTCCGGCGCGGCTGTCGTTGGCCAGGCTCAGCATGTAGCCGTTGGCGCGCGCGTCGCCGATCATGCTCAGCGCGGCGGCGGCGTTCTGCACCGTCAGTTCGTTGCTGCTCTTGAGCGCCTCGATCAGCGGCAGCACCGCGGCGGCGCCGATCTGCGTGAGCGCCGAGACGGCCTGGATCTGCCCCTCTTCGTCGTCCTTGTTGCCGAGCTTCTCGACCAGGCCGGGCACGGCGAACTCACCGTGGTTGGCGATCAGCTTGTTGACCGCGGCCTGACGCGTGCCGTAGTCCGAATCGGCCGAGGTCACCGTGCCGATCAGTTCGGCGATGGTGGCTTCGTCGCGCGAACGCTCGCGGCGTTCGGTCTTGGCGCGGTCGAGGATCGATTGGGCGATCTGCTGGATCTCACCCTTCTCGGTCATCAACATGTACCACTCGTCTTGCGAGATCGACTGGTAGAGGGCGAGGGCGTCGGCGTTCGAAGGATCCGAGGACAGGATCTCCCGCAACTTGGTGACGGCTTCCTCCTTTTGTCCAAGACGGAGCGCCTTCGAAGCCTCCTGCAGCGACGTGCCCTGCGCGAGGACCGAGCCACCGACGACGACGGCAACAGCGGCCGCCAGGAGAGACTGAGGGAACGAGCGGGCCATGAAACAGGACTCCTTGGAACGGAAAGGCAGAGGGGTCTTTGGGAGAGGGCGGCGAAGTTCGGGAGCTACGGCGCCTTGGGCATATGGGACGGGCGCCGGAACTGCCGGTCTGCCAGCTTTCTGCGGGCAGGGGGCCGTGCATGCTAAGTTCCGTCGCCCCACCGTCAAGTAGACGCACGGGCTCGAGTTGACGACGCAAGGATACCCCAAGGCCGGGGCGGAGCCGCCCCCAGGGCCGCGGCGGCGGCCAGGCTGGCTCCTGGCCCCGGTGCCAACGCCGCCTGGGAACCCCAAAAATCCTGGCGACGCCGTGCGGACCGCGGTCGGGAAGGCCATGGCGCGGGTGCGGCGACCGCGCGCCGCCGCTAGCCTGCGCGGCCATGGTCGCCCCAGCCGCCCGGATCCTGATCGTCGACGACCACCGCGCGGTGCGTGAAGAGCTCGCGTTCGCCCTCGACTACGAGGGCTGGCAGACCCTCGAGGCCGCCGACGGCCCGGCCGGTCTGGCCGCGGTCGAGCAGCACCCCGACATCGACCTGGTCCTGCTCGACGTGAAGCTGCCGGGGCTCGACGGCCTCGAGGTGCTCGACCGGATCCGGCAGCTGCGCGCCGACCTGCCCGTGGTGATGATCTCCGGTCACGGCGACCTCGAGACCGCGGTCCTGGCGGTGCGCAAGGGCGCCTACGACTTCCTGCAGAAGCCGTTCACCAACGACCGCGTCGTCCTGTCGATCCGCAACGCCCTGGCCAACTCGCGGCTCACCAGCGAGAACCGCGACCTGCGCAAAGCCCTGCAGGACGAGCAGCAGCTGCTCGGCGACAGCGACGCCATCGGCCAGGTGCGCGGCATGGTCGACAAGGTCGCCGCCACCGACGTGACCGTGTTGATCACCGGCGAGAACGGCACCGGCAAGGAGCTCATCGCCCGGCAACTCCACGACAAGAGCGCGCGCGCCACCGGCCCCTTCGTGGCCCTGAACTGCGCCGCGATCCCCGCGGACCTGGTCGAGAGCGAGCTGTTCGGCCACGAGAAGGGCGCGTTCACCGGCGCCGTGCAGGCGCGCGCCGGCGCGTTCGAGCAGGCCGACCGCGGCACCCTGTTCCTCGACGAGGTCGGCGACATGCCCCTGCCGATGCAGGCCAAGCTGCTGCGCGTGCTGCAGGACCGCGTCGTGCAGCGCCTGGGCGGCACCCGCACGGCGGCGGTGGACGTGCGCCTGCTGGCCGCCACCAATCAGGACCTGCAGGCGATGGTCGAGGCCAAGACCTTCCGCGAAGACCTCTACTACCGGCTGCACGTGGTGCGCGTGCACCTGCCGCCGCTGCGCGAACGGCACGGCGACGTGCCGGTGCTGGCGACGCACTTCCTGACCCAGGCCTGCCGCCGCAACCGGCTGCCGACCCGCAAGCTGACCAGCAAGGCCCTCGGCTGGCTGGCGGCGCAACCGTGGCCCGGCAACGTGCGCCAGCTCAAGAACGTGCTCGAGGGCGCCGCGATCCTGGCCGAGGGCGGCGAGGTCGACGTCGCCGACCTGCAGGGCGTCGGGGTCGCGGCGCCGAGCGGTCAGGGCGCCGGCGGCACCGACTGGTTCGCGTTCGAGCGGCTCGAGGACTTCCGCGCCGCGACCGAGAAGGAGTTCTTGCGGCGCAAGCTGATCGAGAACCAGGGCAACATCAAGCGCACCGCCGAGCGCATCGAGCTGCAGCGCAGCAACCTCTACAAGAAGCTCGACCGCTACGACCTCAAGTAGGACTGCTGGCTTCGATGGGGGCGACGGCGAGCCGAGGCCGGCCAGGATACGCCCCCATCAAAGCCAACAGTTCACTTGGGCGGGAGTCACTTGGGCGGGAGCACCAGCACCTGGTTGGGCTTCAGCTTGTCGGTCGTGCCCGGGTTCGCGCGCTTGATCTCCGGCACCATCTTGTCGGCCATGCCGCGGCCGTAGGTGCGGGCCGCGATCGCCCACAGCGAGTCACCGCTCTTGACCGTGTAGCGGGTCATGCCCGAGGAACTCGGCGCGGCGACAGCCCCACCATCGGCAGCGACCGGGATGTTCGCGGGCTTCTCGGTGCGGTTGCCGGGCTCGCGGAAGCCCGGCGACTCGGGCTGCACCTGCGGCTGGAGCAGATCGCGGATCCGGCTCGACTCCGGCTTGGCCGCGGCGGGACCGGCGGGTGCGGTCCAGTCGGTGGGCACGCTGCCGTCGTTGCCACCGAGGGTGCGCTCCCCGTTCGGCACGGCCGCGAGCTTCTTGGCCTGCCGCGCTTCGTGGGCCTCGAGCACGACCTCGTCGTCGACCCACGGCACGGCGACCTCCTTGCCGATCTTGAGCACGCCGATCTCCTCGTTGAGGCGCAGGGCATTCTCGACGAAGTCGCGCGAACCGCACCAGCGCACCACGAGCGACTCCAGCGTGTCGCCGGAGCGAACGGTCACCCAGCGCACGGTGTACTCGCGGCGGCTGGGGCCGAGTTGCTGCGCGACGAGGTCGGCGGCGACCATGGCCGTGCTGCGGGTGACCAGCGGCTGCTCGCCGTTCTTGTTGTCACCCGCACCGGGTGCGGCACCTTCGGCCTCCGGCCCGCCGGAGCCCGCTCCGGGGCCCGCCGCCGGCGCGCCCTCGGCCGGCTTGGTGCCCAGCAGGTCACCGATGTCCTTGACGCCCTGGGCCGACTTGTCGGCGCCGGCACTCTGGCGCAGCCCTGCGGCGGCGTCGTTGCCGAACCAGACCGCGATGACCAGGATCACCGCGAGGAAGCCCGTGACTGCGTAGACCAGCAAACGCTCGTTCTGCTTCATGTGTCCCTCCCTGACGCGCGTGCCGCCCGGCACCCGGCCAGAACCAACGTGTCGAAGTCGGGCCGGACCGCGGACGCGGAGCCGAACCGCCGAGTATCAACTCGCCAACCGCAACGGGCTGCGCCGCGGAATTGCGATGCGCCGCCCGGGTTCTCGCCAACGAAGAAGGCGCGTTGACCGCCCGCGGGGAACCACCCGCGGACCACGCCTGCTCGTGGTGGGCGTTCCCACCGTGGCGCGCATGCTAGAAAACCCGAGGGCGCGGCGCTACTGCGCAAACGACGAAGTTCTGCCGCGACCGCGCGTCGCAGCGTGGCGATCGGTCAGCCACCGCGCCGGAACTGCACGTCACTCTTTGGCAGGGCACCTTTGAAGGTCTGGTCGCCGCGCCGGAACACGAACTCGACGTTCTCGCCCTCGACCTCGCGCGCGAACTGGAAGATCTGGCGCAGGTTCTCGACCTTCTGCCCCCCCACCTCGATCAGCACGTCGCCGTCCATGACCCCGAGCTTGGCAGCGCGACCGTCGGCCTTGACGTCCTTGAACTTCATGCCGTCGAGGCTGGCGCCGAACCAGCCCTCGGCGAACGCCGACGACTGGCCGCGACCGCCCCCGCCCGCGGAGACGCCTTCGCGGTCGAGCAGCTGGTCGAGGTTGGCGGTGCCGAGCGCGGCGATCGCGATCACGGTCGCGGTGTGGCGCTGGTACTCCTCGATGGCCACGTCGATCGTGTCCCACTGGGTGTGCCAGGTGTACTGGAAGTAGTCGCTGCGCCCCTTGAGGCCCCAGGACCAGGCGGGCACGCCGGCCGCGATGAACGAGGCGTGGTCGCTGCCGCCGCCGCCGCGCACCGACTGGGTGATGCGCAGGTCGAAGACCTCGCCGTCGAAGTCCTCGTCGGGCGCCTTCATGAGCCGGTTGACGTGCGCGAAGACGGGTTCGAGCTGCTCGGCCATCTTGCGGGTGACGGACAGGGTCTGGGCCCAGTTGGTGCCGGTGTCGTGGTTGAACACGGCCGAGACCTTGTCCATGTCGGCGCGGAAGCGCTGCACGTGGCCGTGGCTGCCGAGCAGCCCCTCCTCCTCGCCGCCCCACAGGCAGAACCGGAGGGTGCGCTTGGGCTTGGCCCCGACCGCTGCGAGGATGCGCGCGGCCTCGAGGGTCGAGGTGGCGCCAGTGCCGTTGTCGGTGGTGCCCTGGGCCTGATGCCAGCTGTCGAGGTGGCCGCAGACGATCACGACCTCGTCGGGCTTCTCGGTGCCCGGGATCTCGGCGATGACGTTGTGCAGCTTGATCGGCCCTTCGCGGAAGCTGTTCTGGATGTCGAACTCACAGATCGGCGCCTCGCCACCGCCGCGGCTGGCCTGATCGATGAGCTCGAGCAGCTGGTCGGCGTCGTCGGCGCGCACGGCGATCGAAGGCACGGTCGGCACGTCGTCGATCGACTTCATCGCGGTGCGGTAGTCGCCGAACACGCGCACGCGGGTCGGGAACTGCGGCGTCGGGTCGCCGGCGCGGTAGACCCAGCCCAGGATGCCGGCCTTCTCGCAGGCCTCGCGGACCTCTGCGGACGGGCGGCGGCGACCGTGGAACAGCCACTTGCCGCGCACCTCGTCGGCGTCGACCTGGTCGACGCTGTCCGGCACCATCATCACGAGACCTTTCTGCATGCCCTTGGTGCCCGCGGTCCACGCCTCGGTGGCCACGTACATGTCGAGCTGGATCGGATGCACGACGCGGCCGATCCACGCGCCGCGGTTCCACACGAGCTTCCACTCGGCCCACTGCTCGAGGTGCGCGGCGAGGCCCATCTTCTCGAACTCGGCCAGCCCCCACTCGCAGGCCTTGGTGAAGTTGTCCGACCCGGTGAGCCGGTGGCCGTTGGCGCACAGGTCGCGCAGCAGTCGCATCGCGTGGCTGTGTTCGATGCCCTCGGCGACGATCTTCTCGGCCATGCCCGCCGGCAACGGGTCGCCCTGCTTCGACGACTCGGCGACCGCGGCGTCTTGCGCCATCAGCGGGGCCATCAGCGGGGCCAGTAGCGACGGCGCCGCCAGGAGCGGCAACAGGGCGGGGACTACGGCGCGCAACAGTCTCATCGGATCCTCGGGGAAAGCGGAAGCCCGGTCTTTACGGGCCGCCCCCGCCGATTGCGAGCCGGGCCGCTGCAACGCGCTTGTCCCGCGCGCGGCCGCGCCCCCTCAGCCCAGGTAGGGCGCCAGCGCGGCCTTCATCTCCTGGTCCGCGGCCTCGGCCGTGAACTCGGTGAAGCCGCGGCGCAGGTACTCGGCGAAGTAGGCGCGCAACCCCGCGGCGTCGTAGGCGCCGCCGTTGTCGCCGAACTTGGTCACGAACGGCGTGAAGTGCGGATACAGCGCGTCGGCGCCCTGCTTGCCCCACCAGTCGCCGTGCAGCGTGGTCTTGCAGAAGTTGCCGATC
This sequence comes from Planctomycetota bacterium, assembly GCA_020638655.1. GTDB lineage: Bacteria > Planctomycetota > UBA1135 > UBA1135 > UBA2386 > JACKIC01. The sequence continues at coordinate 84,609 of JACKIC010000007.1, read as the reverse complement.
AGGATGTCGTCGAACGCGTTCCACTGCACCGCCGAGACCAGCGACTGACGCGGCGTCGCGAACGTCACGCCGCGGCCGTGGCCCTTGCCGAGGTCGATCGTGGTCTCGCGCCCGCCGACCGCGAACTTGACGAAGTCGAACTGTGCGCGCAGGTGTTCGAACCTGGCGAAGTAGTCGCGCAGCAGCTGCTCGTCCTCGCGCTGCAGCGGCGTGCTCCAGTCGTCGCCGTAGACCGACGGGTCCTCGGGCGGGCCGTCGTTGGCCTTGGGCGCGATCTTCTCGTAGGTCCCGGTGTGCAGGTCGAACTGCACGTAGGCCGGCAGGCACGTGCGCCGGCCGCCGTCGAAGCCGATGCGGTGGTCCTCGATCGGCGTCGCGCAGGCGTCGGCCCAGACGCTGTCGGTGCGGTTGTAGCGGTGCATCGAGCTCGACGGCGCGAAGTAGTCGAGGTCGTAGTGGTCGAGCAGCGCCGCGATGCCGGGCCCCTGCGGCGTGTGCGACATCGCGGCCGGCGGCACGCGGCGGCCCTGCTCGTCGAAGAAGTTGATCATGTCGGCGTCGCCGTAGCCGGTCAGGCACGCGAGCACCGTGCGCTTGTGGAAGTTCTTGCGCTCGCGGTCGAGGAAGCGACTGCTGCCGCGGTTGCCGGCGTCGTTGGCGTCGACGATCAGGTGGCCGTCGAGGTCGACCACGAGCGACGCGTCCTGGTTGTAGTTGGCGAGCGCGGCGATGCGCATGCGGTCACTCACCTGCAGCCACTGCCCGCACTTCATCACGGTGACGTCGAAGCCCATGCCGCGCAGGTCGTTGGCGATGCGGCCGCCGTAGTGGTCCGCGAGCAGGATCTTCTTGTCGCGCAGGTTCTCGAGCGACGGCAGGCTCAGGTGGTCGGGGTGACCGTGCGAGATCCACAGGAACTTGCATGCGGCGACGTTCTCCTGCTGCTGCCGCGGCACCTCGTGGCTGAGGCGCCAGGCGCCGAAGTAGGCGGTGCCGTGCAGCCAGGGGTCGGTGGCGAGCACGGGGCCGCGGTCGTGGAAGATGAGGCAGGCGTTGCCGATCGTCTCGAAGCCCAGGTCCATCGAGGCGGTGTATCGGCTGGGGCGCCCTGGCGCCATGGGCACGATGGCGCAGGCGACTCACCTGCCGCCGCGCGAAATCCGTGCTGCACCTGCCCCCCCCTGCGCGTCCTTGCTGGCAGGAGGACCGTGTTGGCCCAACCGCATGACGACCTGTTCCACTGCCTCTTCGCCCACGCGTCGCTGGCCGGTGCGTGGCTGCGCTGGCTGATGCCGACGCAGTGGCACGACGAAGTCGAGTGGCACACCCTGGCGCCCGAGCCACAGAAGGCGCACCGCCCCTCGCTGCGCCAGGAGATCGTCGACCACGTGTTCGTGGCGGCGCGCGCCAACGGCGGCGAGGTCCAGCGGCTGGACGAAGCGTCGATCCGCGACTCCCCGCTACCACCGACGATCGTACTCACCCGCCTCGCCCTGCGGTTCTTCCGCGAACACTCGGACGACGACACGCTGGCCGCCCTGCGACGGTGGGGCGATCTGCTGCGCGCCGCCGACCGGGAGACGGGGCCACCCGCGGGCGCCGACGCGATCGCGGCCATCGCCTGCTATTGTCTTCGCGTGCGCGAGGTCGAACCGCGCACCCTGCAGCAGCTGCTCGAACACATCCTGCAACGCCCGGAGCACTCCGTCATGTCCACCGCAGAGAGACTCAAGCGAGAAGGTCTGGAACTGGGTCGTCACGAAGGCCGCGTCGAAGGCCGCGCCGAGCTGCTGTTGCTGCAGCTGCAGAAGCGCTTCGGCTCCGCCGCGGAAGACCTCGCCCCGCGCATCCGTTCGGCGAGCCTCGCCGAGCTCGACCGCTGGGCCGAACGCATCCTCGACGCCGCCACCGTCGAGGCCGTGTTCGCCGACTGACCGGGCGCCCAGATCCGGTGCCCAGATCCGGTGCTCTGACCGCACGCACCGACCCGCCTCACTGCCCCACCACAACGATCCAACTCACTGGCCCGCCGAACTGGCCCGAACGCAACCGCCCGACCGTGCTCACCGCCTTTCACCCCACCGTCGCCCGCTGGTTCACCGAACGTCTCGGCGAACCGTCCGAGCCGCAGCAGCTCGCCTGGCCGAAGATCCGCGCCGGCGAGCACGTGCTGATCGCGGCGCCGACGGGCTCGGGCAAGACGCTCGCCGCGTTCCTGCACTCGCTCGACCGGCTGCTGCAGCAGGGCAACGCGCTGCCCGACGAGCTGCAGATCGTCTACGTCTCGCCGCTGCGCGCGCTCGCCAACGACGTGCAGAAGAACCTGCAGCAGCCGCTCGCCGAGCTGCGCGCGCTCGACCCGTCGTTGCCCGACGTGCGGGTGATGGTGCGCAGCGGCGACACGCCCGCGAGCGAACGTGCGGCGATGACGCGCAAGGCGCCGCACATCCTGGTGACCACGCCGGAGTCGCTCTACATCCTGCTGACCAGCGTGCGCGGCCGCGCGATGCTGAGCACGGCGAAGACCCTGATCGTCGACGAGATCCACGCGCTCGCCGGCAGCAAGCGCGGCGCGCACCTGGCGCTGTCGTGCGAACGGCTCGACCGGCTGGTGACGCAGACCGGCGGCGTGCTGCAGCGCATCGGCCTGTCGGCGACGCAGCGCCCGATCGAGGCGACCGCGGGGCTGCTCGCCGGCGCCGGCAGGCCGTGCACCATCGTCGACGTCGGCCACCGCCGCACCCTCGACCTGCAGCTGCAGGTGCCGGGCGCGCCGCTCGACACGATCTGCGACACCGAGACCTGGGCCGAGATCTTCGACCAGATCGCCGCGCTGGTCGGCGAACACCGCACCACGCTGGTGTTCACCAATACGCGCAAGCTGGCCGAACGCTGCGCCGCGCGGCTCGCCGAGCGCCTGGGCAAGGAGCACGTCACCAGCCACCACGGCTCGCTGTCGAAGGCGCGGCGCCTCGACGCCGAGCAGCGGCTCAAGCACGGCCAGCTCAAGGCCCTGGTCGCGACCAGCTCGCTCGAGCTCGGCATCGACATCGGCGACGTCGACCTGGTCGTGCAGATCGGCCCGACGCCGGCGATCGCGGCGTTCCTGCAGCGCGTCGGCCGCGCCGGCCACGGCATCGGCAGGCTGCCCAAGGGCCGTCTGTTCCCGCTGACGCGCGACGACCTCGTCGCCTGTACGGCGCTGCTGCACGCGGTGCGCACGGGCGACCTCGACCGCACCGCGCAGCCGCAGCACCCGCTCGACATCCTTGCCCAGCAGGCGGTCGCGATCGCAGCCTGCGAGACGATCGCCGAGGACGAACTGTTCGCGCTGGCGCGCACGGCGTGGCCGTTCCGCGAGCTGCCGCGCGACCGCTTCGAGGCGGTGCTGGCGATGCACGCCGGCGAACGCACGGCCCTGCTGCACCGCGACAGTGTGCACCGCACCGTGCGCGGCACGCGCCGCGCGCGCCTCTGCGCGATCACCTGCGGCGGCGCGATCCCCGAGGTCGCCGACTGGCAGGTGGTGCTCGACCACGACGACACGCCGGTCGGCACCGTGCACGAGGACTTCGCGATCGAGTCGTCGGTCGGCGACGTGTTCCAACTCGGCGCGACCAGCTGGCAGATCCGTCGGATCGGCAGCGGCAGACTGCGCGTCACCGAGGCGCCCGGCGTGCCGCCCAGCCTGCCGTTCTGGATCGCCGAGGGACCGTCGCGCTCGGCCGAGCTGTGCGCGGCGGTGGCGCACGTGCGCGAGCGCGGCGTCGACGCGACCTGGCTGCAGGACGAGTGCGGCATCCCGCAGGCCGCGGCCGAACAGCTGGCCGAATACCTGCGCGCGGGCGCGGCTGCGCTCGGCGCGATGCCGACCCAGGGCCGGCTGGTGCTCGAGCGGTTCTTCGACGAGACCGGCGGCCAGCAGCTCGTGCTGCACAGCCCGTTCGGCAGCCGCATCAACCGCGCCTTCGGCCTGGCGCTGCGCAAGCGCTTCTGCGTCGGCTTCGGCTACGAGCTGCAGGCCGCGGCGACCGAGGAGGCGGTGCTGATCTCGCTCGGGCCGATGCACAGCTTCCCGCTCGAAGACGTGTGGCAGTTCCTGCATCCCGGCACCGCGACCGAGGTGCTCACGCAGGCGTTGCTTCCGGCGCCGATGTTCGCCGCGCGCTGGCGCTGGAACGTGACCCGCTCGCTGCTCGTCGAACGCTTCCGCGGCGGCAAGAAGGTGCCCGCGCCGCTGCTGCGCTTCCGCGCCGACGACGCGCTGGCCGCGGCGTTCCCGGCGGCGCAGGCCTGTCCGGAGACGCTGCCGCCCGGGCCGATCGAGGTGCCGCAGGGCCACCCGGTCGTCGACCAGACGATCGCCGACTGCATGTTCGAGGCGATGGACCTCGACGGCTTCCTGGCGCTGCTGCAGCGCGTGCGCGGCGGCGACATCGGGTTGCACGTGATCGACGGCAACGAGCCGTCGCCGTTCGCCGCGGCCATCCTGCACGCGATGCCGTACGCGTTCCTCGACGACGCGCCGCTCGAAGAACGCCGCACCCAGGCCGTCGCCGGCGCGCAGCGCGGCGCGCGGTCGCAGTCCAGCGGCGACCGCGGCAGCGACCTCGACCCCGCGGCGGTGGCGACCGTGCAGGAACAGTGCTGGCCCGACCCGCGCTCGGCCGAGGAACTGCACGAGGCGCTCGGCTGGATGGGCTGGCTCGACGATCACGAGGTGGCGCCGGCCTGGCGCGAGTGGCTCGACGTGCTCGCTGCCGACGGCCGCGCCCTGCATGAGTCCGCCGGCGACGGCGCGCGCTGGTTCGCCGCCGAAGCGAGCCGCGAGCCGCTCGACCGCTGGCGCGGCCGCCTCGAGGCGCAGTTCCCCGTCTACGTCGACGCCGTGCCCGAGGCCGAGCTCGAGTGGCTGCGCGCCCTCGAGGCCGAGGGCACCGCGATGCGCGCGCGCTGCGCCGGGCGCGAACTGTTCGGCCACCGGCGGCTGCTGGCCCGCGCCCGCAACACGATGCTCGAACGGCTGCGCGCCGCGGTGCAGCCCGTCAGCCCGGCCGCGTTCGCGGCGTTCCTGCCCGGCTGGCAGCACGTCGGCGACGCCGACAACGCCGGCCCGCGCGGCCTGGGCACCTCGCTGCACCAACTCGCCACGGCGGCGTTCCCGGCCCGCGAATGGGAGAGCGAGGTCCTGCCGCGGCGCGTGCACGACCTGCGCCGCGAACACCTCGACCAGGTGACGCTGTCGGGCGAGTTCGTCTGGCTGCGGCTGTGGGGACGATGGCGCGGACCGCTGAGCCGCTGCCCGATCTCGATCGTGCCGCGGGCCGAGCTGTCGCGCTGGCTCGAACTGCCGCTCGAACACCCCGATCCCGCGGCGCTCGGCGGCCCGGCGCGCACGCTGCTCGCGATCCTGCAGGCTCGCGGCGCGGTGTTCCCGACCGACCTCGAGACCGAGAGCCGGCTGCTGCCGAGCCAGCTCGAGGAGGGCCTGTCGGAACTTGTCGGCCAGGGCTTCGCCACCTGCGACTCGTTCGCGACGATGCGGCAGCTGGCGGTCCCGCCGAGCCGGCGGCGGTTCCCGCTGTTCGCGGTCGGGCGCTGGAGCCTGGTGCCGTGGCCCGAGGAGAACGTGCGCGCCGGCGAGGCGGCGATCGAACTGGTCGCGCTGGCGGCGCTGCGGCGCTTCGGCGTGGTCAGCCACACGCTGCTGCTCGAGCACAAGTTCCCCGTGCCCTGGCGATTGATGCTGCGCGCGCTGCGCGGCCTCGAGTTGCGCGGCGAGGCGCGCGGCGGGCGCTTCGTCAGCGGCTGGGCCGGTGAGCAGTACGCGCTGCCCGCGGCGGTGAGCCGACTGCGCGCGTCTCGGCCGGCCGCGCTCGCGGCGACGTTCAGCTGACGGCGCGCACCGCGGCGAGCACGGCGTCGAGGTCGATCGGGTCGCCGCCGACGCGGTCGTGCTGCTGATGCGACAATCCGCCGCGGCGGTCGAACACCAGCACCCCGCCCTGCTGCCACGGGTCCCCCAGCACCTTGGTCTGTCGGAACCCCGCGCGGAACGCGCGCCACGCGTTGCGCAACAGCCGCCAGTGCAGCGTCGCGCCGAGCCCGCGGCGCATGCCGGCGGCGGCGAAGGTCTTGCGGTCCTGGTCGCTGAGCACGGCGTGGTCGCCGGCCTGCTGCGCGGCGAAGTCGTTGGCCATCGCCGGCGTGCCGGTGCCGACGAACACCACCGCGGCGCCCGCGGCGGCCAGCTCCTGGTCGCGGGCGCGCAACTGCGCCGCCCGTTCGCGGCACAGCAGTCAACCGAAGTGGCGCAGGAACACGATCACCGTGGCGCGCGCGCCGAGCTGCCCGCGCAGGGTGGTGGCCTCGCCGCTGGCCATGCGCAGCGGCGCGTCGAGCAGGACATCGACGTCGATGGTCGCGGTCATCGGCCCAGAGTTGCGCCGCAGGACCGACGTTCACAACCCGCGAACGGCGCCATCACTCGTCCGGTGCCCCGTCGGGTGCGCCGTCGTCCCCGTCGCGGCGCAGCTTCTTGCGCAGGGTCGCGCGGTTGAGTTTGAGCGCCCGGGCCAGCAGCGTCGGCTTGCCGCCGTAGCGCGGCAGCAGGGCCGCGAGCAGCCGCCCTTCGAGCTCGTCGTGCAGCGCCGCGTAGTCGCTGCCGCGCCGCAGCCGGTCGTCGACCCATTCGTGCAGCGCCCCGTCGAGCAGCGAGGACTCGGGCACGCCGCCGGTCAGCCGGCGCAGCTCGGCGGGCAGGTGCGTGTCGAGGATCACGCTGCCGCTGCAAACCGCGGCCGCGTGTTCGAGGGCGTTGCGCAGCTCGCGCACGTTGCCGGGCCAGGCGTGGCGGCGCAGCAGCGTCAGCGCCGCCTCGGAGAGCATCAGCTCGCGGTCGCCGCCGATGTCGGACAGCAGGTAGGCGCACAGCGCCGGCAGGTCGGTGACGCGCTCGGCCAGCGGCGGCAGCTTCACCTCGAGCACGCGCAGCCGGTAGAGCAGGTCCTCGCGGAAGCGCCCCTCGGCGACCGCCTTGCCGAGGTCCTGGTTGGTGGCCGCGATGATGCGCAGATCGACCGTGCGGTCCTCGCGGCCGCCGACGCGCACGAACGTCTTCTCCTCGACGACGCGCAGCAGCTTGACCTGCAGCGAGGTGGGCACCTCGCCGATCTCGTCGAGCAACAGCGTGCCGCCCGCGGCCCGCTCGATGTGGCCGATGCGGGCCCCCTCGGCGCCCGTGAACGCGCCGCGTTCGTGGCCGAACAGCTCGGCCTCGAGCAGGTGCTCGGGCAGGCTCGCGCACGCCAGGGAGACGAACGGGCCGGCGTGCCGCTTGCTGTGCAGGTGGATGACGCGCGCGGTCAGCGACTTGCCGATGCCGGTCGGCCCGGTGATCAGCACCGGCACGTCGGCGGCGCAGGCGTGCGCGATCGCGGCGAACGCCGGCTGCATCGCGGCCGCCGAACCGATCAACACCGGCGCCGGCCCCGCGGCCGCCGGCCGTTCGGCGGCGACGCCCTCGACCTCACCTTCGTGCAGCAGCGCGCGCAGCGTCGCCTCGAGTTCGGGCAGGTCGAGCGGCTTGACGAGATAGCCCGAGGCGCCGCGCTTCTTGGCTTCGACGGCGTTCTGCAGATTGCCGTGCGCGGTGATCACCAGCACCGGCAGGTCCGGCTCGCGTTCACGGATGTCGGCCAGCACGTCGATGCCGTTGCGATCGGGCAGGCCGATGTCGAGCACCACGAGGTCGGGCCGCCGCTCCTGCAGGCACTGCAGGCCCTGCGCCGCCGAGGCCGCGGTGGTCGCCTCGTGCCCCATGCGCCTGGCGAGGATCGCGAGGGCCGACGCCAGCGCCGCTTCGTCTTCGAGGATCAGGATCGACTTCATGACTGGTGTTCGTCCGCTGCGGTCGAGGACGGGGGTCGGCGCGGCAACCATACCGTCACCTCCGCGCCGCCGTCCGCGGCGTTGCCGGCGCGCAGCGTGCCGCCGTGGGCGGCGACGATCTCGCGGGCGACGCCCAGGCCGATGCCCATGCCGCCCTCCTTCTCGCTGAAGAAGAACTCCCCCACGCGCGCGAGGGCCGCGGGTGAGAAGCCGGGGCCGTGGTCGCGCACGGCCACGCGCACGCCGTCGCCGGTGTCCGTGAACGTGACGTCCAGGAAGCCACCGTGCGGCATCGCCTGGATCGCGTTGCCGAACAGGTTGGAGAAGACGTGACGCAGCCGCTTGCCGTCGCACGCGATCGTGAGGTCGCCGCGCCGCTGCGCGGCGAGGGTCACGCGCAGGGTCACGCGCGCGTGTTCGAAGCGGCGGCGCAGCGAACGGGCCAGCTCGTCGATCAGCTCGCCGAGGTCGCGCGTGCCGAGCGCCGGCGGCTCGGGCCGGCTCAGGAACAACCACTGGTGCACGAGATCTTCGATGCGCCCGGCCTCGTGCTCGACCACCTCGGCGACCTCGGCGCTCTCGCCGCCGCGCAGCAGCTGCGCGTGCATCTTGATCGCGGCCACCGGGTTCTGGATCTCGTGGGCGAGCGACGCCGTCATCCGTCCCAGCGCCGCCAGCTTCTCCATGCGCGCGCGCTGGTCGCGTTCGTCCTGCAGCGCCTGCCGCGTGGCCAGGAAGGCGCGCGCGACGTCGCCGATCTCGTCGCGGCGGCTCGCCTCGGGCACCGCCAGCACCGCGTCGCTCTCGATGCTCGGCAGCTTCGCGGCGAGGCTGCGCAACGGGCGCACCAGGCCGCGCACCGCCAGCCAGGCGATCACGATCGCCAGCACCCAGAACGCGGACAGCACCTGCACGATGCGGCTGTCGAGGAACTCGCCCTCGACCGGCCGGACCACGAGCATCTGATGCTGTCCGTCCGTGTCCAGCTCGGTGGCAACGACCTCGAAACCCGCGCTGCGGCGCGCCTCGCCATCCGCGACCGCGGCTTCGAGCACGCCGGCGAGCGGCGCCGGCGCCGCCGGGGTCAGGGTGCGTCCGTGCCGGAAGTAGACCTCGAAGCCGGTCGCGCGCCGCAGGTCGGTGGCGAGCCGTTCACCGGGCGGCAGGCTGGACCACTGCACGAACGCCGCGTTGGTCGCGGCCAGCCGCTCGAGGCGCGCGCGTCCCTCGGCCGCGATCTGCGACGACATGTAGAGCGCCAGCCCCACGGTCTCGGCGATCACCAACAACAGCAGTGGCAAGCCGACGCGCCAGGCGAGGCCGCGGAAGGTCATCGACGCGTTCTAGCCGCGGGACGCGACGCGCGAAAGCGCGCAGATCGGGGGTTTCGGGGCGCCTGCGGCGCGACGGCGATCGCATGGTCGTCTCGCGACCACGCCGCGACGGGGCGTGAACAGAACGCGTCCCGCGGCGGCCGATCCGGTGGCCCGGCAGCCGATCGCGCGGCGCGGCACGAGTCGTGCAAGAGCCGCCGGCGCGCGGCGCCCGTCACCCGACGGGGGCCGCGAATCCCCGATCTCTCGCCACCGACCGCCGGCCTGCACTTCGGCTGGGGACGCCGAACAGGGCACTCGCCAGGCAGCGGTCTGCGTGGCACCCATCCTCCCGCGCGTGCGCCCTCGGCGCCCGCGCGGGAGGATGTGCTTTCCCCAGCGCTCACTTCACGACCAGCTCGGTGAACTCGGTCTCGCTGTTGTTGCCGCCGTAGCCCCACGCCGTCAGCTGCTGCCAGTCCGCCGGCACCGCGGCGGTGACGCGCTCGCCGAGCGCCTCGGCGACGATCGTGTGCGCGGCGAGGTCGACGGTGACCACGACCTCGATCGGGCTCTTGCCGTCCCAGTCGAGGGCGACGTCGGCGCGCGCGCGGCCGGGCCCGGCGACCACGAGCTTGCGCGTGCCGAACTCGACGCCGGCGCGCACCTTCTCGGCGCGCGGGTCGCCGCCGGCGACGACCACGAAGCCGTTCTTCAGCTGGCCGCCGTCGAGCGGGCGCATCACCGTCGTCAACGTGCTCGTGCCAGGACGCGCGCCGACGCGCAGCAGGTAGCTGCCGTTGGCGTTGCACCACACGCGCCAGCCGCCGTCGACCCTGGTGGCCCGGGCGATGCCGGCGAGCATCGGGAACTCGTGCCCGCCGACGTCACCGGTGTCGTCGCCGTATTGCTTGCGCAGCTCGCCGAGTCGCTTCGTCAGCGCCGCGCGCACCTCGGCGTAGGCAGCGTCGTCGGCGACGCTGTGCAGCTCCGCGGGGTCCTTCTGCAGGTCGAACAGCTCCCACGCGTCCCACTGCGGTTCGTAGTAGCGCACCAGCTTGTAGCGGTCGGTGCGCACGCCGTACATCGCCGGCACCATGTGCGTCGCGGTCGACTCATAGTAGTGGTAGTAGATCGCGTCGCGCCAGCGCACGTTCTGCCGGCCCTCGAGCAGCGGCACCATGCTCATGCCGTGCACGTCGGCGGGCACCGGCACGCCGGCGAGGTCGAGGAACGTCGGCATCACGTCGATGTTCTGCACCAGCTGCTGCAGGTCCTGCCCCGGCGCGACCTTGCCGGGCCAGCTCATCAGCAGCGGCATGCGCAGGCTCTCCTCGTACATCCAGCGCTTGTCGTACCAGCCGTGGTCGCCGAGGTAGAAGCCCTGGTCCGAGCAGTAGACGACCAGGGTGTTGGCCTTGACCTCGGGGTTGGCGTCGAGCCAGGCGAGCATGCGGCCGACGTTGCGGTCGACGCCGGCGACGCAGCGCAGGTAGTTCTTGATGTAGCGCTGGTAGTACCAACGCACGCGCGCCTCGCCCTGCGGGTTCTCGCGCGCGAACGCGGCGTCCTCGGCGGCGTAGGCCGCGTCCCAGGCGTCGCGCTGGGCCTGGGTCATGCGCGCGCGGATGTTGGGATAGGCGCGGTCCTCGCCCTGCAGCTGCTCACCCTCGGCCGGCGGCACCAGCAGGTCGTAGTGCAGGAACATGTGCTGTGCGATCGACATCTCCTGGTGCTTGGCGGCCTCGACGCGGCCCTCGTGGTCGTCGAACAGCGTCGGCGGCTCGGGCAGGTCACCGTCGCGGTAGAGGCCGAAGTCCGCGGGTGCCGGCATCCAGTTGCGATGCGGCGCCTTGAACTGGCACATCAGCAGGAACGGGCGCTTGCCGTCGCGCTGCCGCAGCCAATCGAGCGCGAGGTCCATGGTGATGTCGCTGACGTGCCCCTCGATGCGCTTGCGCCCGTCCTTGGTCAGGAAGTCGGGGTTGTAGTACTGGCCCTGCCCGGGCAGCACCATCCAGTGGTCGAAGCCGACGGGATCGGACTCGAGGTGCCACTTGCCGATGATCGAGGTCTGGTAGCCGACCTGGTGCAGCAGCTTGGCCAGCGTCGTCTGTCGACTGTCGAAGCGGTTGCCGTTGCGCATGAAGCCGTTCGCGTGGCTGTGCTTGCCGGTCTGGATCGTCGCCCGCGCCGGGCCGCACAGGGAGTTGCCGCAGAACGCGTTGCGGAACAGCACGCCGGTCGCGGCGATCTGGTCGAGGCTCGGCGTCTGGTTGAGGCGCGAGCCGTAGGCGCTGATCGCGTGGCTGGCGTGGTCGTCGCTGTAGACGAAGATCAGGTTCGGGCGGCTGCCCGACAGGCTCTCCTGCGCCCGCAGCGCGGCGAGGCCCGACAGCACACCGAAGAGGACGAAGACGAGGCGGCGCAGCATGCCGCGATCATGCCGCCGCCGCGGTCACTTGACGACCTTCGTCCGCGCCGCGACCACGTTCACGGGCAGCCGCTCGTCCCCCTGCAGGCCCAGCGCGCCGTTGATCGCGAGCAGGTGATGGTCGACGCCGATCTCGGTGTTGGGCACGAAGCCGGGCACCGAGATCACCTGCACCAGCGCGCCGCCGAGCCCCCGGTGCATGGTGCCGCGCGGCAGGTAGACGAGGTCGCCGACGCGCAGCGGCCGCGACTCGATCAGGCCCGCGACCTGCTCGCGGGTCACCGCGCGCGCCTCGATCGCCGGCACCTGCGTCGAGGTCAGCAGCCGCGCCTCGGGCGGCGCCATCTGCACCAGGTAGAACTCGTCGAAGCCGCCGCGCACCGGGTGGTAGTGCGAGAACGAATCGGTGATGCGCACGCGGTGCGCGTTGAGCGCGTGCAGGACGTAAGGCCCCTTCTCGGGCTGCCAGGTCAGCAGGATGCGGCGGTAGGCGCCGGTCTCGGTCGCGCAGCCGCCCGGAGTGTCGGTGATGCGCGGGTCCCAGTCGGGCCGGATCTCGTCGGGCAGCTCCGCGGGCAGCGGCTCGGGCAACGAGAACGCGAGCAGGTCGAGCGCGCCGTCGTCCGGCGACCGCCACGACGCACCCGCGCGCACCAGCAATACGTCGCCGACGGTCGGCGCCGCGCTGCGCGTCGCCGGCCCCTGCACGAACAGCACGCGGTCCTGCGACGCCGGCGCGAGTTCGCGGCAGCCGGGCACGAACGCGAGGTCGTAGCCGGGATTGTTGGCGACGAACGCCGCGCGCAGCTCGGCCAGGTCCGCGCCGCCGATGTCGAGCGCGGCGCAGTGGATGCGCGCCGGTTCGGGCGCCGCCCGACACCCTGCCAGCGCGAGTAGCAAGGCGGCCCATCTGCAGCCGGCCGCGGCCACGTGGTTGGCAGTTGATGACACGGGGCGTAGCGTAGCGTGCCCCCCGTCCCCCGAAGAGGTGCCCATGTCCCTTTCGACCCGTCGCGGCTTCCTGCGCGGCGCCGGCGCTGCCGCCGCCGCCCTCCCGTTCGCCCGTCCCTCGCTCGCCGCCGGGCGCTGGTCACCCAACGAGGAGCTGCGCATCGCGGTCGTCGGCCTGCGCGGCCGCGGCGGCAACCACTTCGACGGCCTCTCGCGCCTGCCCGGCGTGCGCATCGTCGCGCTGTGCGACGTCGACAGCGACGTGCTGGCGCAGGCCGCGGCCAAGGCCGCGAAGCGCGACATCGCCGTCGACACCTGCCGCGACGTGCGCGAGCTGCTCGAGCGCAAGGACATCGACGCGATCTCGGTGGCGACGCCCAACCACTGGCACGCCCTGATGGCGGTCTGGGCCTGTCAGGCCGGCAAGGACGTCTATCTCGAGAAGCCCGTCTCGCACAATGTCTGGGAAGGTGCGCAGATCGTCGCCGCGACGCACAAGTACGGCCGCATCGTGCAGGCCGGCACGCAATCGCGGTCGAGCAGCGGCATCGCCGAGGCGATCGCGTGGCTGCACGAAGGCCACCTCGGCAAGATCCAGGTCGCGCGCGGGCTGTGCTACAAGCCGCGGCAGAGCATCGGCAAGATCACCGGCGCGCAGCAGCCGCCCGCGTCGGTCGACTACGACCTGTGGTGCGGCCCCGCGGCCAAGGTCCCGCTGCCCCGCAAGAACCTGCACTACGACTGGCACTGGGACTTCAACACCGGCAACGGCGACCTCGGCAACCAGGGCATCCACCAGATGGACATCGCCCGCTGGGCGCTCGGTGAGCAGCAGCTCGCGCCGCGCGTGTTCTCGGTCGGCGGGCGCCTGGGCTACGACGACGACGGCAACACGCCCAACACGATGGTGACGTGGTTCGATTACCAGACCGCGCCGCTGGTGTTCGAGGTGCGCGGCCTGCCCCACGACAAGGCCAGCCAGGGCAAGGACTGGGGCAAGAAGATGGACAGCCACCTCGGCGCCGGCATCGGCGTGATCGTGCACTGCGAGGGCGGCTACGTGCGCTTCCCCAACTACGAGAGCGCGATCGCCTACGACAAGGGCGGCAAGGAGGTGCAGAGGTGGCGCGGCGCAGGCGACCACTTCGCCAACTTCGTCGCCGCGGTCAGGAGCCGCAAGGCCAGCGACCTCAAGGGCGACATCCGGCAGGGCCACGTGTCGAGCGCGCTGTGCCACATGGGCAACGTGTCGTACCTGCTCGGCGCCACGCGCCCCGCGGCCGACGCCACGACCGCCGCCGGCGAGTTCCCCGCGGCCGCCGAGAGCCTCGACCGCATGCTCACCCACCTGCGCCTCAACGAGGTCGACCTCGACGCGACGCCGCTGCGCGTCGGCCGCCTGCTCGAGTTGGACCCGCAGACCGAGCGCTTCGCCGCCGCCGACGCGCAACGGCTCGCGTCGCGCCCCTACCGCGAAGGCTTCGTCGTGCCGAGCGAAGTGTGAGCCGCCCAGCCTGGCTCACGCCAGTGTTGCTGACCGCACTGCTGCTGACCGCCGCCTGCGCGTCGGCGGGCGGCGCGCCGTCGGGGCAGCGCTGGCCGCTCGTCTACAGCCAGGACTTCGCCACCGCGAAGTCCCGCGACGACTTCGCCTGCAGCGACCCGACGCAGTGGCGCTGGACCGACGCGCAGGGCCGGCCGTCGCTCGAACTGCTGGGCAAGAGCGACTACCAGCCGCCGTTCCGCGCGCCGACGAGCCAGGCGATCCTGACCCGGTTCGAGGTCGCCGACTTCGACCTCGAGTGCGACGTGCTGCAGACCGGCCGCGAGTACGGCCACCGCGACCTCTGCCTGTTCTTCGGCTGGCAGTCGGCCGAGCGCTTCTACTACGTGCACCTCGCGACCGCGCCCGACCCCAACGCGCACAACGTGTTCGTGGTCGACCGCGCGGCCCGCACCAACCTGTCGCCGGTGCCGGCCCGCGGCGTCGACTGGGGCGACGGCCAGTGGCACCACCTGCGCCTGCACCGGCGCGCCAGCACCGGCGAGATCGCCGTGTACTGGGATCGCGGCGAGGCGCCGATCCTGGTCGCGAACGACGGTCGCTTCGACTGGGGCCACATCGGCCTCGGCTCGTTCGACGACTCGGGGCGTTTCGCCAACCTGCGCATCTGGGCGCCGACGACCCGGCCGCGCGGCCTCGGCGCGCCGGCGTTCTCGATGCGCTGAAAACTCGGGCGAGACCTGCCCCCGCCGAGCGACAGGTCGGCACCGGCGCGCAACTCCGCGGCCGGTCCACGCCGACCTCGACCTTGACCAATCCCCACGATGCGCTGTTTCGCGCCCTGCTCGCCGATGTGGCGTTGGCGGCGCAGCTGATCCTGGCGATGCTGCCGCCGGAACTGCGGCGGCAGCTGCAGGGCTGCGCCGTCGCCGCCGCGCCGCCGATCGCCGACGGCCCGAGGCTCCGGCAGCACCAGGCCGACCTGTTGCTGTGCCTGCGACATCCGGAACTGCGCCATCCGATCCTGGTGTTGCTCGAACACAAATCGGGACGCGATCACCGGCTCACCAGGCAGGTGCTCCGCTACATCGTCAGCCTCGGCCAGCGCTGGACGGGAACGGACGGCCTGCCACCCCACTTCCTGCCGCTCGTGATCCACCACGGCGCCCGCGCATCAGGCGAACTCACCTGGCGCCCGCCGATGCGCCGGACCACAGCGGTTGGCGCGCTGGTCGAAGAACTGCGCAGCTTCGATCCGACCGTTCGCATGATCGCGTGGGACCTGAGCAAGGTCTCCGAACGAGAACTGGTGCTCGCCGAGCTGCCGGCGCAGGTGCGCCTGTGCCTGCTGTTCCTGCAATTCGTGCCCAGATGCGAGGCGCCGGAGCTGTTCGCACACCTGCACCGATGGGCAACACTGCTGCAGGAGGCCGCGGTCGCCCCGCGCGGCCATCTGGCCATCGAGCGGCTACACTCCTACATTCTTCACGTCACTGCGGTGCCCGCGCCGGAAATCGCAGCGACCCTGGCCCAGATCCTGAAACAACCCGATTCGACCATGATCACCACCGCGCAACGGCTGCGCGCCGAAGGCAAGGCAGAAGGAAAGGCAGAGGGCAAGGCAGAGGGCAAAGCAGAAGGCAAGGCCGAACTGCTGTTGCGCCTGTGCCAGGCGAGGTTCGGCGAACTGCCACCGGCGCTGATCCACCAGATCCGCGGCGCCAGCCCCGAGCAGCTCGACGACTGCGGCCTGCGCCTGCTGCAGGCCACCTCGCTCAGCGACCTGCTGGCCGAGTGAGCGCCCGGCCAGCGACTCAGGCCGAACCGATCATGCTGGCCGGCAGCGTCTTCGCCTCGATCTCGGCGAGGATCCGCGCGACGAACTCGTCCTGCGGCAGCGTGCCGAGCTTCTCGCCGGCCTGGTTCTGCAGCGCGACGGTGCCGGCCTCGGCCTCCTTGCCGCCGATCACGGCGAAGTAGTTGACGCGGGCCAGGCGCGCCTCGCGCACCTTGGCGCCGAGCTGGCCGGCCTGTTCGTCGACGGTCGCGCGCACGCCGAGCGCCACGAGGCGGTCCTTGAGCGCGCGCGCCGGCGGCATCTGGTCGTCGCTGATCGGCAGGATGCGCACCTGCTCGGGCGCGAGCCAGAGCGGGAACTTACCCTCGAAGTGCTCGATCAGGATGCCCAGGAAGCGCTCGAGCGAGCCGAGGATCGCGCGGTGCAGCATCACGCAGTTCTTGCGGCTGCCGTCCTCGGCGACGTAGGTGGCGTCGAGCCGGTCCTTGCCGGGCAGGTTGGGGTCGAGCTGGATGGTGCCGCACTGCCAGCCGCGGCCGATCGCGTCGACGAGCGTGAACTCGAGCTTGGGCCCGTAGAACGCGCCCTCGCCGGGCGAGATCGTGTACTGCAGTCCGGCGGCCTTGACGGCCTCGCCGAGCGCCTTCTCGGCGCGATCCCAGCTCGCCTCGTCGCCGATGCGCGGTGTCGGGCGCGTCGCGAGCTTGATGTCGATGCGGTCGGTGCCGAAGCCGAAGTCGGCGTAGACTTCGGTCAGCATGCGACAGAACGAGGCCACCTCGGCCTCGACCTGGTCCTCGGTGCAGAAGATGTGCGCGTCGTCCTGCACGAAGCCGCGCACGCGCATGATGCCGTGCAGCGCGCCCGACGGCTCGTTGCGGCAGCACGAGCCGAACTCGGCGATGCGCAGCGGCAGGTCGCGGTAGCTCTTGAGCCCCTGCTTGAACAGCAGGATGTGGCCCGGGCAGTTCATCGGCTTGATCGCGAAGTCGCGCTTCTCCGACTCGGTCGTGAACATGTTCTCGCGGTAGTTCTGCCAGTGGCCGCTCTTCTCCCAGAGCACGCGCGACATCACGCTCGGGGTGTGCACCTCCTGGTAGTCGTTGAGGACCTGCTTGCGCCGCATGTAGTCCATCAGCGTGACGTAGATCGCCCAGCCGCGCGGGTGCCAGAACACCTGCCCGGGGTTGTCCTCCTCGACGTGGAAGAGGTCCATCTCCTTGCCGAGCTTGCGGTGGTTGCGCCGCTTGGCCTCCTCGATGCGGTGCAGGTGCGCCTTGAGCCCCTTGTCGTCGGCGAAGCAGGTGCCGTAGACGCGGGTCAACTGGTCGCTGCTCTGGTCGCCGTGCCAGTAGGCGCCGGCGACCGACATCACCTTGCTGGCCTTGAGCCAGCCCGTCGACGGCACGTGCGGGCCCGCGCACAGGTCCTCCCAGTCGCGACCGGGCTCGCCGCTGACGTAGAACGACAGCGTGTCGTCGCCCTTGGCGAGCGCGCGCTCGGCGTTGTCGCGTTTGTACTTGTCGCCCTCGGTGCGAGCGAGCCCCTCCTGCGCCGAGAACTCGCAGCGCACGAACGGCCGGTCGGCGGCGACGATCTCCTGCATCTTCGCCTCGATCGCCGCGAAGTGCTCCTCGCGGATCGGCTCGGGCGTGCGCAGATCGTAGAAGAAGCCCTCGTCGACGGGCGGGCCGTAGGCGAGCTTGGTGCCCGGGTGCAGCGCGCAGATCGCCTCGGCGAGCACGTGCGCGGCGCTGTGCCGCAGCAGGTAGAGCGCGTCGGGGTCGTCGTTCTTCGCGGTGATGATCTTGAGCGTGCAGTCGCGGTCGATCGCGCGCGCGAGGTCGCGGATCTCGGTGTCGTCGAGCTTGACGCCGATGGCCTTCTTGGCGAGGCCGGGGCCGATCGCCTCGGCGACCTGGCGGCCGGTCACCGGCTGCGGGAATTCGAGGACCTTGCCGTCCGGAAGTGTGATGCGTGGCATGAGCGGATTTCGGAGGCGAGCAGGCTACGCGAACGGCGCGCGCGGCGCGAGCCCGCAGGCCGTTCGCGCCCGGGCCAGGTTTCCTGCGTACGACACGACACTCGCCGCGCCCGACAGGCCACGATGGCGGCCATGCTCTGGCTCCTCCGCCTCGTGCCGGGTGCGGCGCTGTTCGCGCTCTCGGTTCTCGCGCCCGCGCAGACGTTCGACTTCGATCGGGACGAGGTCGGCAGCACCCCCGCGGGGTGGTTCCTGCCGGTGCCCGGCACCGAGTTCACCGTGCAGGCCGACGGCGACGGCCCCGGTCGTTGCGCGCGGCTGCACCGCGGTGCCGGCGCCGCGCCGGTGCGCAACGCCATGCGCACCTTCGAGGTCGCAGCCCACCGCGGCGAGCAGGTGACCCTGCGCGCCAGGGTGCGCGTCGGCAAGGGCGGGCGCGCGCAGGTGTGGCTGCGCGTCGACCGCCCCGGCGAGCAGATGGGTTTCTTCGACAACATGCAGGACCGTCCGATCACGACCACCGACTGGCAGGACGTCGAGATCACCGGCCTCGTCGCGACCGACGCCGAACGCATCGCCCTGGGGGTGCTGCTGCTGGCCGGCGACGACGCATGGATCGACGATTTGCGCCTCGAGTACGCCGCGGCCGCCGCGGGTGCGGCCCCGCAGCCGGCGGCGCCGCTGTCGCCGCGCGGCCTCGACAACGTCGCCGCGTTCGCGCGGCTGGTGGGCTACGTGCGCCACTTCCACCCCAGCGACGCCGCCGCGGCAGTCGACTGGGAGCGCTTCGCCTGCGACGGCATGCGCGACGTCGAACAGAGCGCCGACGCCGCAGCGCTGGCCGCCGACCTGCAGCGGCGCTTCGCCGCCGTCGCGCCGACGATGCGCGTGGTACCGACCGAAGGGGCGCCCGAGGAGCCGCGCCTCGAGGTGCCCAACGGCGGAGCCCGCGGGCTGCAGTGCGTCGCCTGGGTGCACGACGGCGTCGGCCTCGGCGAGCCGTCGATCTACAAGAGCAAGCGCGTGTTCCGCAGCATGTCGCGGCGCGGCGAGCTGCCCGACCCCAGCCGCCCGCTGCGCATCGACCTCGACGGCGGCGTCACCTGCCTGTTGCCCGTCGCGCTGTTCGCGCGGGGCGGTTCGACGCTGCCGCCGAGCGCCGCGCCCGACCTGCCGCCGCGGCCGCGCTACGGCGGCGAGGACCGGGCGACCCGGCTGGCCGGCGTGGCGCTGGCCTGGAACGTGTTCGAGCACTTCTACCCCTACTTCGACGTCGTCGGCGGTGACTGGCACGCGACGCTGCGCACCGCGCTGGCCGCGGCCGCGACCGACCCCGACGAACGCGCCTACCTGCACACCATGCAGCGCCTCGTCGCCGACCTGCACGACGGCCACGGCAACGTGTCGTGGCTCCTGGACACCCACCAGGCCAGCCTGCCGGTCGCGGTCGGCTGGATCGAGGAGCAGCTCGTCGTGACCGCCGTCTCCGCGGGCGCTGCCGGGCGCGTGGCCGTCGGCGACGTGATCACCGACATCGACGGCGCCCCGGCCGCAGACGTGTTCGCCGCCACGATGGCGCTCCAGTCCGGCGCGACCGACGGCTGGCGCCGCTACCGCGCCGAGCACGCGCTGACCCTCGGCGAAGCCGAACGGGAGGTGCGCCTGGGCCTGCGCCGCGGCGACGCCCCCCGCCAGGAGGTCGCGCTGCGCCGCGCGTTCGGCGCCGCCGCGACGCCGCCGCGCCCCGAGCCGATCGCCGAGCTCGAGCCCGGCATCTGGTATCTCGACGTCGACCGCGCCACCGACGCGACCTTCACCGCGGCGCTGCCGCAGTTCGAGAAGGCGAAGGCGATCGTCGTCGACTTCCGCGGCTACCCACGCGGCATGTCGCCGCAGACGCTGTTCGGCCACTTCCTGACCGAGACGGCGCGCAGCGCGCGGTGGTGCGTGCCCCACGTTCTGCTGCCCGACCGCAGAGGCATGCAGTGCCCAGAGGTGGGCCGCTGGACGCTGCGCCCGCAACGCCCGCACCTCGACGCGCGGCTCGTGTTCGTGACCCACGCGGGCGCGATCAGCTACGCCGAGTCGTGCCTGGGCATCGTCGAGCACTACCACCTCGGCGAGATCGTCGGCGAGCGCAGCGCGGGCACCAACGGCAACGTCAACCCGTTCTCGGTGCCCGGCAAGCTGACGATCTCGTGGACCGGCATGCGCGTGCTCAAACACGACGGCAGCCAACACCACGGCGTCGGCATCGCGCCGACGGTGCCGGTGTCGCGCACGGTCGTGGGTGTGCGCGCCGGCCGCGACGAACTGCTGCAGAAGGCCGTCGAGGTGGCGCGCGGCGACAAGTGACGCCGCGGGTCAGCGGCCGGCCCAGGCGTTGCACGCGGCCTCGAGGCGCGCCTTGTCCCAGCCGCCTGGGTGCAGTAGCACGCGATAGCGCAGCGGCAGCTCGCCGCCGGCCGGGACCTCGAGGCGCCCGGCGCCGGCCGGCGCGCCGGTGAAGTCGTGCACGCCGAACGGATTGGCGGCGAGCAGCCCGTAGGTGCGCGCGTGCCAGTGCGTCGGGTAGCCGTGGTTCTCCCGCGCGTCGAACATCGCCAGGCCGACGCTGTGGCCGTCGATCGTGCCGCTGCAGTCGATCCAGCGCGCGCGTTTGCCCCACACCGCCTTGCCCGACCGCCCCTCGCTGTCGATCAGGGTGCCCGTGGCGACCTTGCCGTCGACGCGCAGCGCCGGGTGCACGCGCGTCGCGAACGTGCCCTCCTTGGTGTCGCCGATCACGAGCGGCGCCGCGCCCGCGTGCAGCACCGAGGTGAAGTCGACGGCGCGCGCGTCGCCGTGAGTCGAGAAGCACCACTGTCGCTCTTCGGTGCAGATCTCGCGGTCGTCGTCGCCGGCGAGCCACCGGTAGCTGCAGCGCACGATGGCTGCATCGTCCACCTGCTCGACCAGCACCTCCCCGACGCGCTGCATGCGTTCGCGCCGCTTGCCCGACCAGAAGTCGAAGCCGTCGACGTCACCGTGCGCGAACCACAGCGACACGTGGTGCGGGTGGTCGTGCTCCTCCCCCGGTCGCTCCCCCATCGGGAAGTTGCGCGTCATCGCGACGCCGCCCGGCCCGAGCAGCGGCCACACGTAGGGGCGCGGCGACGCGTCGGGATGCACCGTCGCGAACGGCGCGCCGTCGGCGGTGATCTGCACGACGTCCCCGTCGCGTTCGGCGCGCACGTCGCCGAGCGGGAAGTCGTTCCAACTCTCCAGCCCCACCACCGGCAGCGCGAACGCGGCCACCTCGGCGAAGCGCGGCGAGTCGCACGCGGCGAACACGTCGCCGATGCGGCGCCGCCGCTCGGGCTCACAGATGCTGCCCTCCTTGCGCGTCCACAGGCCGAGGTTCAGCCCGCCCTCGCGCGCGTGATCGACGTGGCGGTGCAGGATGAAGGCGTCGATGCCGTCGAGGCGCTGCACGATCGACCAGGCCAGCGCGAACGCCGCCGCCTGATCGCGTTCGCCGTCTTCGCCTTCGCGGCAGTGGAAACCCTGTTCGCTGAGGATCACGCGCCGCACCGCGCCATCGGGCGCGCGCAGCGCCTGCCGCGCCAGCAACCGCAGCAGCACCGGCAGGTTCTTGAACGTGACGCGCGGGGCGTCCTCGGCGTCGAGTGCGCTGGTGTCCTTCCAGAAACGACAGTCGAACAGGTCCTCGGGATACGGGTGGAACGCGACGCCCCAGTCGTAGTCGCCGCCGGCGCGGGCCTTGGCCGCGAACGCCGCCAACAGCTCGCGCCCCGGCACTGCCTGCCGCGCGTTGCCGGCCGCGTAGCGCGCCGACCAGTGGTGCTCGAGCGATACGAACACGCGGCCGTGCGACGAGTGGCGCCGCACCGCGCCGTGCACGATGCGCACCGCCGCCTCGTAGGCACCGGCGACCGCGTCGAGGTCCTGTTCGCCGAAGTGGTACCACCACCAGTGCGAGTTGACCTCATTGCCGACGATCCAGTTCCAGATCCGGCCGTGCGGCGCCGCGCCCGAGTAGCGCTGCGCGAGGAACCCGACCGCGGCGTCGAGCCACGCGCGCCCCGCGGCGCTGTCGGTCGCGAACGCGCCGATGCCGTTGGGCGCCTTGTCGGTGCATCCCGCGTGCACGAGCAGGCGGTCGCGCGCGGGATCGCCGGTGCGGATCGCCAGCAGGATCGCGGTCACCACCGCGCCGCCCGCGGTCAGCGGCGCGACCTGCGCGTCGAGGCTCGCGACGTAGTCCGCGGCGAATGTGTAGCCGATGCCGCCGGCCTCGTAGGCGATCGTGGCCTGATCGGCGGCGCCGCTCGGCAACAACCGGCCGAGGTCGACGTTGAGCGCCGCCTGCCGCACGCCGAGCGCGAGCGCGTCGTCGACCATCTGCACCTGCAGCCCCTTCTTGCCCGCCGCGACCGGGAACGGCGTGTCGTCCTGGGCCAGCAGCCCCGCCGCCATCAGCAGCAGGACACCGATTCGCGCGAGGTGGACCATGCGCGCATCACAACCGCGCCGCGGGCCCCGGCCAAGCGCCTTCAGGCGACCTGCGCCGCCAGCCAGTCGAGCACCGACCGGTTGGGGAACGGCTTGGCCAACACGGCGCCGGCGCGGCGCAGCGCCTCGAGCTCGGGCGGCGCGAACGCCGTGATCACGAGCACTTTGGCCTGCGGCCGCCCGCTGCGCGCAGCGCGCAGCACGTCGAGGCCGCTGGCCCCCGGCAGGCGCAGGTCGGTGATCACCGCGTCGAACGCCTGATCGTCGAGCAGCCCGATCGCCTCGCGGCCGTCCGCGACGCAGGTCACGCGGTAGCCGTTCTCCTCGAGCTCGTCGCCGAGGGTGATCGCGATGGTCGGTTCGTCCTCGACGAGCAGGACGCGCAACTGCGGAGATGAAGATTCGAAGGTCACCTGGGCTCCTGGGCGGCCACTGCCGAGAGCAAGCCGCGTGCCGCCGGTCGCGCGGCAGCACCGCGGACGACGGCTCGGGAAGAGCACCTCGCGCGGCCATCACCCGCGCTACGCCAGCGAAACACGTGCGTCACGCATGGGACATCCAGGGCCCCCGGAATGCCTCGCGCGGATGCCCCCTGCAGCTAGACTGCGACGCTCGCTGCAACCCCCGTCTCACGGAGCGTTCATGACCGCACCACACGACCCGCCGGACGGCCCGCGCCGCTCGGGCTTCTCGCGCCGCTCGTTCCTGAAGGGCTCCGCCGCCGCCAGCGTCGCCGGCGCCGGCCTGGTCGCCGCGACCGAACCGCTCGCGCCGCGCAAGCCCGAGACCTACGGGCCCGGCGAGCACGAGATCAAACTGCGCGTCAACGGCCAGGACCGCCTGGTCAAGGTCGAGACCCGCACCACGCTGCTCGACGCGCTGCGCGATGGGCTCGACCTCACCGGGGCCAAGAAGATCTGCGACCGCGGTTCGTGCGGCGGCTGCACGGTCCTGGTCGAGGGCGAGACGGTCAACAGCTGCCTGATGCTCGCCATGGACGCGGTCGGCCACGACCTGCAGACCGTGGAGAGCCTGGGTGAGAACGACCCGCTGATCGAGTCGTTCGTGCATTGCGACGCGCTGCAGTGCGGCTTCTGCACACCGGGCATGGTGATGTCGTCGCTCGCGTGCCTGAACCACCGCGGCCAGCCGACCAAGACGCAGATGGCGCACGACCTGTCGGGCAACCTCTGCCGCTGCGGCACCTACGGCCGCGTCATGGAGGCGATCGAACGCACCGCGAAGAGCGGCAAGCCCGCCGGCAAGGCAGGTGGCCGATGAGCTCCCCACGCGAGAAGGTCGAGATCACGGTCGGCTACCGCAGTCTCGGCGGACAGCCCGACCGGCTCGAGAAGCGCACCGTCGACCCCGAGGCGGGCGACGCGCCGCCGTGGGACGCGAACACCAAGATGCAGCACGTCGGCGGCGACCACAGCCGCGTCGACGGCTTCGCCAAGGCCACGGGCCGCGCCAAGTACACGTTCGACGTCACCTTCCCCGGCATGCTACAGGCGATGATCCTGCGCTCGCCGGTGGCGCGCGGCAAGCTGACCGGGCTCGAGCTCGACGACGCGCGCAAGATGCCGGGCATCGGCGCCGTGATCGCGCTCAAGGAGATCGGCAGCCAGGTGCGCTTCGTCGGCGACGCGGTCGCCGCGGTCGCCGGCAGCAACCTCAACCTCGTGCGCGACGCGCTCGAGAAGATCCGCGCCGCCTACGACGCCGAGTCCCACATCGTCGACTACCTGCAGTCGCCCGACGCGCCGCTGCTCGCCAGCGACGGCGAGATCGACGCCGAATGGCCCGCCGAGCCCGAGATCGAGGCGGCGCTCGCGGCCGGCAAGACCAGCCACGCGGCGACCTACCGCACCGAGGTGCAGACGCACAGCTCGCTCGAGAGCCACGGCCACGTCGCCAGGTGGGACGGCAACGACCTCGAGGTCTGGGCCAGCACGCAGGCGACGTTCGGCGTGCGCGGCGAACTGTCGCGCGCGCTGCAGGCGCGCGGCCTCGACGTCGGCTCGGTGACCGTGCACGCCGAGTTCGTCGGCGGCGGCTTCGGCAGCAAGTTCGGCGCCGGCGTCGAAGGACTGGCCTGCTGCCTGCTCGCGCGCGAGGCCGACGCGCCGGTCAAGCTGATGCTCGACCGCTTCGAAGAACACACCACCACCGGCAACCGCCCGTCGGCGCTGATGCAGGCGCGCGCCGCGCTCGACGAGAAAGGTGTGTTCACCGCGTGGGACTGGCGCAGCTTCGGCGGCTGCGGCTTCAACAAGAGCGGCGGCCGCGTCGCCTTCCCCGAGTACTACGTCGGCAAGGCCAAGACCCGCAACAAGCACCAGGACATCGCCGCCGACACCGACCCGGCCCGTTCGATGCGCGCGCCCGGCCACCCGCAGGGCTTCTTCGGCGCCGAGCTGTTCCTCGACGAACTCGCGGCCAAGGCCGGCATCGACCCGCTCGAGCTACGCCTGCGCAACGACGACACCGTGATCCGGCGCGACCAGTGGCAGTTCGGCGCCGCGCAGTTCGGCTGGCAGCAGGGCCGCGCGATCCAGAACGACCCCAAGGCGCGCTACTGGCGCGGCGTCGGCCTCGCCAGCGCCCGCTGGTTCCAGCTCGGCAACGCCGGGCGGCCGCCGCACGGCATCACCTGCCGCATCCACCAGGACGGCACGGTCGAGTCGCGCAGCGGCGCGCAGGACATCGGCACCGGACTCAAGACGGTGCTGACGCTGCTCACCGCCGAGGAGCTCGGCATCGAACCCAAGCTGGTCAAGGCCACCACCGGCCACACCGGCGATCCGTCGGGTCCGGGTTCGGGCGGCAGCACGACGACGCCGAGTCTCGCGCCGGCGGTGCGCCACGCGGCGTTCCTGGCCAAACAGCAGCTCGTCGAACTCGCAGCCAAACACCTCGGCGTGCCCGTCGGCGAGGTCACATGCGGCAACGGCACCGTCGGCAAGGGCACCGCGCAGCTGCCGTGGGCCGAGGCCTGCAAGCTGATCGGCCCCAACCCGATCGAGGCGCGCGGCCAGCGCTTCAACAACTACCGCGAGCCGCCGTTCCACCGCGGCGTGTGCGGCGCGCAGTTCGCCGAGGTGCAGGTCGACAGCTGGACCGGCCTCGTCAAGGTGACGCGCATGCTCGGCATCCAGGACTGCGGTCGCGTGATCGCCAAGAAGCTCGCCGAGAGCCAGGTGCTCGGCGCGATGATCCAGGGCGTCAGCTACGCCGTGCACGAGCAGCGCATCATGGACCACGCCAGCGGGCGCATGCTCAACGGCGACTTCCTGCGCTACAAGATCGCGGGCAGCGTCGATCTGCCCGAGCTGCGGTGCATCATGCACTCGATCGACAACGGCCACGACAACGTCGGCGCGGCCGGCCTCGGCGAACCGCCGTCGGTGGCCGCGCCCGCGGCGATCGCCAACGCCGTGTTCCACGCGATCGGCGTGCCCGTTCGCCACCTGCCGCTCACCCCCGACAAGGTCCTCGCGGCGATCGCGAAGAGGAAGGCCTGAGATGAAGCCGTTCACCTACGTCGTGCCCCACTCCCTCGCCGAGGCCGCCGAGGCCGCCGCCCAGCCCGACACGATCGTCAAGGGCGCGGGCATCGACCTCGTCGACCGCATGAAGGAGCGGCTCGTCACTCCGGCGCAGATCGTCAACCTGCTGCCGCTCGCCAAGGATCTCGCCGGCGTCTCCGTCGCCGGCAACGGCGAGGTCACGATCGGCGCCGCGACCACGCTGACCCAGCTCGAGCAGAACGCCGCGCTGGCCAACCCCGCGCTCGCCGGCCTGCGCACCGCCGCCGCCGTGACCGCGACGCCGCAGGTGCGCACCCGCGGCACCGTCGCGGGCAACATCCTGCAGTTCACCCGCTGCTGGTACGTGCGCAGCGAAGCGCACAAGTGCCTGCACGGCGGCCGCGGCCCGACCTGCCTGGCGATGACCGGCGACAACCGCTACCACGCCGTGCTCGGCTGGCAGGACTGCGTGCGCGTGCACCCCAGCAACCTCGCGCCGCCGTTGCTCGCGCTCGGCGCCGAGTTCACCACCGTGCTCGGCGACAAGCAGCAGCGGCGGCCGCTCGCCGAGCTGTTCCCCAAGGACCCGCGCGCCGGCGTGCCCGAACACACGCTGCAACCCGGTGAGATCGTGATCGCGGTGCACGTGCCGCCGCAACCGCAGGGAACGCGCAGCAGCTACGCCGAAAGCCGCGAGCGCGAGTCGTCCGACTGGGCGACCACCGCCTGCGCCGCGCGCGTCGTGCTCGACGGCGGCGTGATCACCGCGGCCGACCTCGTGCTCGGCGCCGTGTCCCCGATCCCGCGGCCGCGCCCCGACGCCGCCAAGGCGCTGCTCGGCAAGCAGCCCGACGACGGCCTGTTCCGCAAGGTCGCCGACCTCGCCTACCAGGGCGCGGCGCCGCTGTCCCACAACGCCTACAAGCTCACCGTCGGCAAGGCCACCGTGCGCGAGGCGCTGCACCTCGCCACGCAGGCGTGAGGAGGATGCCATGAACGAGAAGATCATCACCCACGCCGATCTCCTGCCGCGCGGCTCCTGCCCCTCGCTGCTGATGAAGCACGTGCTCACCCATTCGATGGGCGATCAGGTGTTCGACGGCCGCAGCGCACCCGGCGACGGCTACTACTGGTGCGCGCGCACCTGCCGCTGCGTCGGCCCCGACGACGAGGTCGTGCATCCCAAGGACTGCGTCGCGACCCGCCGCTGCTACGACGGCCCGCGCGCCGAAGCATGAGCGAAGCCTGCGGCGGCGCGCCCTCGGCCGCGATCGCGCGCTGGGCGCCGCTCGTGCCCCAAGGCGGCGAAGTGCTCGACCTCGCCGCCGGCAGCGGCCGCCACACCCTGCTGTTCCTGGCGCGAGGCCACGCCGTGACCGCCGTCGATCGCGACGTCAGCGCGCTGCGCCAGCTCGCGCACGACCGCCTGACCGTGCTCGACGCGGATCTCGAGAACGCGCCGTGGCCGCTCCCGGGCCGCACCTTCGCGGGCGTGGTCGTCAGCAACTACCTCTGGCGCCCGCTGCTGCCCACGATCGTCGCCGCGGTCGCGACCGGCGGAGTGCTGCTCTACGAGACCTTCGCGGTCGGCAACGAGCGGTTTGGTCGCCCGCGCAACCCGGACTTCCTGCTGCGACCCGGTGAGTTGCTCGACGCGGTGCGCGGCGAGCTCGAGGTGCGGGAGTACTGGTGTGGTGAGGAGGGTGCGGCGGTGCGGCAGCGGGTGTGTGCGGTGCGGGTGTAGGTTCTGGGTGTTAGGCGGGTCTGGACAATCGCGACCCCGGGTTGGCTTCTTGCGCCGGAGTGTGTGGGTGTGCGCGTGGATGGGGTTGGCGACGGACGGGGTGGCGGTATGGTTCGGCAGTCGGGTGGCGGTCTTCGGTGGTCGAAGGCTGTTGTGCCGAGGACGAGGTCATGCGGAAGATACGGACACGATCGAAGCAGGGCCGTTTTTGGCTGCTGACCTGCTTGGTCTTGCTGCTGGCGGTTGCGACCGCCATCTGGGCCCTTGGCTCCCCACCTGTTCGTGCGTTCGATGTTGACGCCTGGAGTAGCCCTGAGCAGATCATCGCGGGAGGTCGTGTCGCGATGGCCGAGCGGTTGGTTGCCGAGCAGACGCTCATTGGCATGACGCATGATCAGGTCCTGACTCAGCTAGGCCCCCAGAGTCACGCCGAGAGCATGGGGCCATGCTTCGGGCCATGGCAGCTCGTCTACTACCTGGACTCGCCACTGGCAGATCCATGTCGGTATCTAGGCCTGCGATTCAACGACGCAGGGCGCGTTGCTGTGGCAGCCATCGAGTCTCCGCATGACTAGGCGCAGGATCCGACGAGCGCCCAGAGGCGCTCGCGGCTCAGCGTCAGAGACGTTGGACGGACGCGATGGAAGTCGACGAAGACCAAGATCAGCCGAGCATCGAATCCGTTCCCAGAAACGGCTTCCGCCCGCGCTTCGAGAAGCGAGGTCGTCACCTGTTCTGTGGTGCTCACAAGATCGCTGGCGCGGGTTGCCCCAACTGTGATCGGCCTCTCATGCGGATGATGTCGCTCGACGCCTCGGACGAGAGGCTCGGGTTGGCGGCGCTTCGATTGTCACGAGTCCCATTGTTGTTCTGCTGGCAGTGCAACATCGCACAGGATGTCACTCAGTACCGTCTGCGAAGCGATGGCGGCATCGAGTTGCTCCGCTTCAAGCGCGGCACGCAGGGGCCAGACTTCCCCTACTCTGACTATCCGGTCTTCTTCCCGGAGGCGCGTTTTGAGTTGAGAGCCGTGCCTCAGGCGCCTGCGGGATCGGCACGCCATCAGGTTGGCGGGCGACCGTTCGTGTTGCAGGGACTCCGCGACATCCGGTGCAAGGTCTGTCGCCGCAAGATGCGCTTCCTGGCATCGATTGCTGACAACGCGACCGGAAAGCGGACCTTTGCTGGCAACTCAGGCGTACAGACGCTCTTCCACTTGTGCCTGGAGGACGGGGTAGTCGCCAGCTACCACGAGTGCGACTAGGACCCAACAAGCCGCAGCAACTGACGAGCGGAACGCCGAGGACGAGGAAGCCCCGACCCAGAAGAAGACCAAGGCCAGGGAACCAAGTCGCCCGCCCGCAGCTCAACCCCACAGACCTTGAACGGATCGTCGTATGGACAAGAACGCGCTGCTGATCGAACTGTCGGAGAGTGACCGAACCATGTTGGGGCGTGTCGATTTCGATCAGCAACCTCCTGAGCAGCAGGTCTTCTCGGCCATCTGGGAACTGGAGAGCCAGGTCAACAACGGCGGATTCGCCCAGTTCTTCAGCGCGGCCGATGGAGACTCGGCCAACTCGGTGCCGCGCGCCTTGAGGTCGATCGGCGCCACCGCCTGCGCTGACATCGTCGAGCGAGCCCTTCGCGTCGTGTCTCCCCACGCGCTTCCACGCGAGCAGTCCCTGCGCGAGGACCTGATCGATCAACTCGGCACGGATGCACAAGATGCCCTGGAGATGCTCGATCAGGAGTTCTTCGCCTACCCCGACAACCTCACCGACCTGCTCTTCGCCTACGTTCAGGCACACACGCAGGTGTTCGGTCGAGTCGAATCGTAGGCAAGCCTCCGTGCTGCCTCCTGTTGTCGGTCACCGACGAGCCGCGAGGAACAGAGCAGCGCAACCAGGCCCCCACTCCTGCCTACCCACCTGCCGAACGTCGGAAGCGGTTCGCGATCTCAACCAAGAGGTAGAGCGAACTTGCACCGCAGACGATCAGCATGAGGATCATCACCCTGATGTCCCACCAGAGGTAGGGAGGCGCGGATCCCCGAGGAGGGGTTGGGTCGGGGCCGAACATCTTCTCCGCAAAGCGCCGCGGGAAACCCGTCTCGTTCACCAGCCAGAAGCACAGCAACGAGAGTGGAATCAACGCCGAGCACGTGATGATGGCGAACCTACGACCGCGAGTGTTGCCGAGCATGAGCGCGTGAAAATAGAGTCCCGCCCATCACGACGCAGGAGCCGGCGAGCCCGCAGCGGCGCTGGCAACCTGAGTTGGCAGACCTTGGCCAGAAAGGAGCAGCAGATGGGCGCATGGGGGCACGGATCGTTCGACAACGATGACGCCGGTGACTGGGTCTGGGAGTTGGAGGAGTCGTCCGACTTCCGTGTCGTGAAGACGGCGTTGGATGCGGTTGTTTCGGAAAGTGACCACCTGGAGGCACCAGCCTGTTCGGAAGCGGTCGCAGCTGCAGAGATCGTTGCAGCCGCTCTCGGGCGCCCGGTTGCCGAACTCCCAGACGAAGCCAGGGCATGGGTCGAGGAGCACCGAGATGTCCCGCCCGACATCGCGATCCTTGCGCGACGAGCGGTCACCGCGATCGCGGACAAGTCCGAGCTCCGCGATCTGTGGGAGGAGAGCGAGTACTTTGCGCAGTGGCAGAGTTCGATGGCCGACCTGGCCGCCAGGATTGCTGGCCAATCAGGCACATGAGCCGACGGTGCACTGCGTGACCGGCCCCGATCCGGGTGTTCTCAGCACACGGGCGATGGATTCCAGCCGCTGCAAGCTGTCGTGAGAGCATCGGTGCCGGCAACATGCCCTCGAAAGGCCATGGACTACCTGGGCAGCATTGCAATCATCCTCTTCTGCGGGCTCTTCGCGGACAGCGTCTTGTTGCGTCGCAAGCTGGCTGACCAAGAGCGCCGACTTCGTGCTCTCGAAGACGCTCGGGCTGGCGACCGGGTGTCGGCGCCGAAATGAAGCGGGAGGCATTCGACCGCTGACAGCCGACGGCTACGCTGGCCGGCACACGAGCCCCCCCATGCGTACCCTCGAGGCATTCCTCTGCGCGGCGGTTCTCGTCTCCTGCACCTCATGCGGCACGGTCACCTCGAGGGGGCAGGGGACGGTGTTCGGCGCCTATCCCCTGATGGCCGTGTGGGCTGATCTCGCCTTCATCGAACGAGGTACGGGCGGCCAGACGGAGGACATGAGCGGCTCCTCCGTCAATCAGGTCCTGTTCCTCCTGGGAGGCCTGGTGTGCCTTCCATTCGACCTCGCAATCGACGTCGTCGCCCTGCCGATCGACCTGGGAGCATGGGCCTTCGGGAAGCACAAGGGCCGCCGCGCTTCGAAGGACGGCTAGCGCGCCTGCCCTGCACCGTGCACGATCAGGCCGCTCACCGCTGAACCGCAGCATCGTTCGGCGGACACGGTTCATGACGATCGGCGACGACATCCTGAAACAGTGGCGGCGCGATCATGTGATCGCGGCCCCCGGCGCCAGCGACGAAGAGGTTCTGGCGTTCGAGCGGGTCCACGGCGTGCGGCTGCCTGACGACTTCCGGCACTACCTCCAGCTCGCCAACGGCACGAGCGGGCAGATGGACGGTGATATGTTCTGTTTCCGGTCTCTGCATGAGGTCAAGCCTGTATTCGAGGAGCTCGGGCACCACCAGCCGGACAGCCAGTTGTTCGAGGGGTGCTTCGTGTTCGCCGACTATTCGATCTCGGCCTGGCTGTACGCGATCCAGCTGATCGGTGACGACGCAGAAGTTGGTCGCGTGTTCTTGGTGCCGGTCAACGGCACTCGCGGAACTCCCCTGGCCCGAACATTCACCGAGTTCGGGCGGCTCTACCTCGAGGCCCCGCAGCGCCTGCACCCGTCATGATCGCCACCCCCACCAGACGTCGGCCCACTGCCTCGAGGAGTCTCAGCCCACTCGAGGCCGAGTGGATACTCTTGGCATCCGTTGCCTGCTTCTCACGGTGCCCATGCGCGTAGCACGTTGGATCCTCGGCCTGCCTCTCCTCTGCTTGTCTCGGCCCTACCGCCATGGACCTCGACGCGGCCTCCCGCGCAGGGGCGGCGCCGCCAGTCACGGCACCGGCTGTCACAGCTCCGGCAGATGTCCTGATCACGGGGCGCCTCGTGCTGCGCGACAAGGCCGGGCGTGACCGCATGATCCTCGACCCGGAGACCGGCATCGAGATGCTCGACACCGTCGGCAACACCGTGGCCCGGCTCCGATTCGGCGACCGCCCCGACGAGGCGATGTTGGGACTCGGCCGCTTCGTGCGGCAAGGCAACGGCGAGCTTCCGTCCGTGGCGAATCCCGCAGTGAACCTCGGGCACATCAACGCAGGCAGCTTCCTGACCCTCTCGGAAGCAACCGCCGGACTCAGTTTGACTCCGCAGCACGGACTCGAGCATGGCCCACGCTGAGACGACCGAAGACGTCAGGCACACCGCGATGTCCCTGCTGACCAGGCAGGGCGGCCACTTCCTCGTGTTCTGCGCGGCCCATGGCGTAACGATGCTCCTGGACGTGTGGCTCGCCGGGCATTGGGACAAGCAGGTCGGGCCCTGGTTGACCTCGTTGCTGGTCCCCGGATTCGGACTCGTCGCTGCGTGCGCCTGGGCCCTGCCGATCTGGTCGCTCATGGGGATCAGCTCCCTTCGTGGCCCCATGTCATGGATGGCCGGAATCGGTGGCGCGGGCAGCGCGCTCGCGACCATCCTCAGGAACGAGCTGGGGCTCGAAAGCCCGATGATGCTCCTCGTTGCCATCCCGTTCGCTTTCGGAACGGTCTTCACCCTGGTCTCGCCGGGTTCGGAGCACTGCCCGTCGGCTGCGCGTCGAGGACGCGAACCGGGCACGTGAGACGAGTGCGGGCATCCGCGGCGCTGAGAACGCTGTTGAGCTTCGCGAGCCTGTTGATGGGCACGCTGGTGGCCCTGCTCACGATTCAGTTCGAGCTCGGGACCACATGGGTCTCTCGCGCCTTGCTGCTCACCGCAGTCGTCGTCTTCCCCTGGGCAATGGAGCGGCAGATCGTCCGGTTGGCGGCGCGCAGCAAGGGGCCGGTCACATCGGTATGGGTCGTGGACCTCGATGCGAGGGACGCCCGCGCCTCGGAGAGGTTTCGGGACGAGACATCGGACAACCCGACGGTACGGTAGCGAGCTGCCGACCCGACGCGGCTCGCCACCGACCATGGCCAGAAGGGCTCGCGGATGGACTTGGCCGACGGGCGAAGGGTACCAACCGCGCGGAGCTTGCCCCGCGGCAGAGGCGTGGACGAGCGAGCACCGGAGAACTCATGACCGAACAGACAGCCCTCTCGATCCTCAGGATCCTGGGAATCACCACGATCCTGGTCGGCGCGATCCTGACCGCCCAGGCCCTGTTCGCCTGGCTCACCCTGCCCGACGTCGGCGAATACTCGTCGCTCGGCGCGCACGTCTCGATCGAGGGCATGGTCGGCGACGTCGCGCGCGCCGCAGCCACCTCCAATGCCCTGATCATGGTGCTCGGGTTCCTGATGTGCAGTCTGAGCCCGATGCTCGCCCGCTTCGTCGTGAGCAGTTCGTCGTGAGTAGTTCGTCGGGAACAGTCTGCCGAGCGCCCGGATCCGTCTTGGGGTAGGATGCCGCGCCACGAGTCGGAGATCCCAATGCACATCACCCAATCGGCCGCGATCGCGGCGGCTCTCCTGCTGCTCGCACTACCTGCCTGCCACAGTACGAACACCGATACGCCGCCGGACGTCGTCGGCTCGGTTCGCGGCTCGCCGCCCGATCACGCTCCTGCATCGGACCAGCTTCGTCTTCGCGAAGCCGAACGTGCCGCGGCGCATCTCGACGCCCTGATCACGCTGGATCGTCAGGCTGTCGAAACCGGCGAGCAACAGGTGAAGCAGATGCGCAGCCTGGCCGATGCAGGCCGGGTCAGCGGCCCCGACCTGCAGACTGCGGAGCTGGAGTTGTTGGCGCTGCGACAGACGCTGTTGCGCCACGAGCAGGAGCTCGCGGAGCTCCGCGACCCTCGAGCCCGCTGAAGCCCTCGGGCAGGGTGCCGAGGCCTAGAGCCCGGCCAGGCGCCGGCGAACGTCCTCGATCAGCTTCTCCTGCCCCGGCTGTCCCTGAAGGTCGCGCAGCAGCGTCTCGTATTCCGAACGCGCGCGCACCGGGTCGCCGAGGCTTTGCGCCAGGATGCCGCACGCCCACCGCGCGTTGCGCACGATCTCGGCCGGCACCCCCGGCGTGTTGACCAGCAGCTCAGCCTGCGCCAGGCCGCGCGCAGTGTCGTCGCCCTTGGCGTCACCCCACACCAGCTGCAGCCCCGCCTGGCTGCCGAGCTCGCTGGCCAGGCCGTTGGCGTCGACCACCGCCTGGAACATCGACCGCGCCGCCGCGACGCTCTCGGCGTCGCCGCGACTGCGCAACAGCATGCCGAGCTCGGTCTGCGCGCGACCGCGCGCCTCGAGCGTCAACGCGCGCTGCAGCAGCGCCTCGAGCCGCTGCTGGGCCCCGGCGCTGTCGCCGCCCTTCTGCATGCGCCGCGCTTCCTGCAACAGCTGCTGGTCGGACAGCGCGTCGAGCTTCTTCTGTTCGGCCGCCTCCATCGCGGCGAGCACCGTGTCCGCGTCGAGCAGCGCGGGCGCCGAAGTCCCGGCGACCGGCGCCCTGTCCGGGACGTTCGTGAGGTCGACGACCTTGCCCTCGAGGCGCTCCAGCCGTGCGGCCACCTCGTCCAAGCGCCGCAGCACCGGCGAGAGGTCAATCGCCGCACCCGCGCCCACCGCATCCACTGCACCAGCGCCGCCCGCGGCATCCCCGCCGACGGCCTGCGCGGGTAACGGCGCGAGGTCGTTGCGGGGCGCCATCCAGACCGACCCCAACGCGATCGCAGCCCCTACGGCAGCGCCCAGGATCATGAACGGCATGCGCTGGTCGTACATGGCGGAGATCCTAGCCACGCCGCACCAGCTTGTCCCCCGACCGACCCCGTGCCACAACTGCCCCCCGTGAACCGCCTGCTCGCCGCCGCCCTGCCGCTCTGCGCCGCCCTCCTCCCCGCCCAGGTCGAGCGCTACGAGCTGGGCCTGCGGCTGCGCGCGTTCGAGCGCGACCTCGAACAGATCACCGATGCGGCGCGGCGCGACGCGGCGTTCGTGCAAATGAACACCGCCGTGCAGGCCTTCTTCCGCCTCGACACCGGCGCCGTCGCCAAGGCGATCGACGCCGCCGATCGCGCCCTTCGTGGCGACCCCGGCACACCGGCGTCGCGGTTCGCGCGGTGCCTCGTGTTGTCGCTCGACCAGCGGCTGATCGCGAAGGGCACGCGCGAACTGCCGTTCACGATCACGGCCGCGTACCGCAGCGACGAAGAAGCCGAGCCGCCTGGCGACCTGCAGCTGGTGATCGAGCCGCTCACGGCGAACGGCGCGGCGCAGCGCTGGCCGCTCGGCGAGTTGCCGTTCGAGGCCCGGCTGCAGCTCGCCGACGCGCCGGCGGGCGACCACGTACTCCGGTGGTCGATCACACGCGGCGACACCGTGCTGGCACGGCGCGAACAGGGTCTGTCGATCGTCGCCGACCTGCAGACGCAGCTCGACCGGATCGACGGCGCCGTCGCGGTCGCCGAGGCGATCTCGCCGC
The DNA here is from genome assembly GCA_020638655.1 of Planctomycetota bacterium. Classification (GTDB taxonomy): domain Bacteria; phylum Planctomycetota; class UBA1135; order UBA1135; family UBA2386; genus JACKIC01. Next base: position 49,274 of record JACKIC010000007.1, on the reverse strand, counting down.
CGACGATCGAGTCGAAGACGCTGCCGGCGCTGCACAAGATGCTGCGCGGCATGCAGCGACGGCGGCCCGAGGAGACGGTCCTGCCCGGCGAACGACTGCTGCACGAGGCGGTGATCCTGGCCACCGCCCCCACCGAGCCCTTCTACACCGAGCAGCGCACGGGGTCGTTCTGGCTGCGCGTGCCCGTCGGCACGCGCACGGCCTCGGTGCGCCTGTTCGTGCCGAGCGCGCCGCGCGAAGGCAAGGCGCCGCTGGTGATCGCCGTGCACGGCGCCGGCGGCAGCGAGAACCTGTTCTTCGACGGCTACGGCGACGGCAAGGTCGTGCGGCTCGCCGCCCCGCGCGGCTGGTTCGTGGTCGCGCCGCGCAACGAACTGACCGGCGTGGACTGCGCCGCGCTCGCCACCGCGCTCGCGCAGCGTTTCCCCATCGACCTCGGCAAGGTGTTCCTGGTCGGCCACTCGATGGGCGCGATGCAGGTCGTCGCCAACGCGACGCGCGCACCGGAGCGCTTCGCCGCGGCTGCCGCGCTCGGCGGCGGCGGCAGCGTGCGCCGCAGCGATGCGCTCGCGGCGCTGCCGTTCTTCGTCGGCGTCGGCAGCCGCGACTTCGCGCTCGGTCAGGCGCGCGCGCTCGACCGCAGCCTGCGCGCCGCGGGCGCCGCCAGCACGCTGCGCGAGTACGCGGGCGTCGAGCACCTCGCGATCGTGCAGCTGGCACTCGACGACGTGTTCGGGTTCTTCGAACGCGCGCTCACTTCGCCGAAGTGAGCAGCCTGCTGAGCCGCAACCACTGCAGCTCCTGGCTGTGGGCGTTGACGGCGATGTTGAGCTTGTGGCGCGACTTGGGGTAGATCATCAACTCGAAGTTCTGCTTGCCGGCCTTCTGCAGCTCCCAGAGGAACTGCATGGTGTTCTGCATGTGCACGTTGTCGTCCATCGAGCCGTGCAGCAGCACCAGGTGGCCGCGCAGGTCCTTGGCGCTCTCGATCACGCTGGTCGCCTCGTAGCCGGCCAGGTTGTCGGTCGGCGTACGCATGTAGCGCTCGGTGTAGACCGTGTCGTAGAGCCGCCAGTCGTACACGCCAGCGCCGGCGAGGCCGAGCGCGAACTTGTCGCTGTGGGTCAGCGCGTAGGCGGTGATGAAGCCACCGAAGCTCCAGCCGCTGATCGCGACGCGCGTCGGGTCGCCGCCGAACTTGCCGCAGACGTGGTCGACCGCGTCCTCGAGGTCCTCGAGTTCCTGCACACCGAGCTGCTTGTAGCAGGTGCCCGTGTGCTTCTGGCCGCGACCCGAGGCCGAGCGCACGTTGACCTGCAGCACCACGAAGCCCTGCTGGCACAAGAACTGGTGATAGGTCGAGTGGGACCACGAGTCGCGCACGGTCGGCGCATCGGGGCCCGAGTAGGTCGGCAAGAACACCGGGTACTTGCCCCCCTCCTGCCAGCCGATCGGCAACATCACGCAGGCGTCGAGTTCGTAGCCGTCGCGGGCCGGGATCGTGACGCGCTGCCGCTCGCTGAACGCATAGCGCTCCGCGGCGCCCTTGTCTGCCTGCCCCAGTTCGGTCAGCACCGCGCCGTTGGTCGCGTCGAGCACGCGCACCGTCGTCGGTCGGTCCATCGCCGACCAGCGATCGAGCACGAGCGCTCCCGCCGGGTCGAGCTCGAACGAATGCGTGCCGACGCCGGGCGTGACGCAGACGAGGCCGCTGCCGTCGAAGCCGACGCGGTAGAGGTGGCGGCCCGTGGCGCCGTCCTTGGTGCCCTCGAACCACAGCACCTTGCCGGCCTCGTCGACGCGCACGATGTTGCGCACCTGCCACTCGCCGCTGGTCACCGCGCCGAGCAGCTTGCCGCCCTTGGCGTAGTGGTAGACGTGCTGGTAGCCGGTGCGCTCGGACAGCCACAGGAACGAGCCGTCGGCGAGCCAGATCGGCGACTCGGGCCGGTTGACCCAGGTGGAGCTGTCCTCGCGGATCCAGCGCGTCAGCTTGCCCGTCGCCGGATCGATCGCGCCCAGTTCGGCCCAGGTCTGGATGCGGTCCGAGATCGTCGCGAGCAGCGTCGATCCGTCGGGAGTCCAGTCGACGCGCATCACCAGCAGGTCCTTGGGGAACATCGACAGGTCGACGGCCACGACCTGCTTGCTCGCGCAGTCGGCGATCGACAGCCTGGCGAACGGGTTGGGGTCGCCGACCTTGGGGTAGTTGGCGACTTCGGTGACGACGCTGCGTTCGCGCTCGAGGAAGCCGTCGGGCACGTGATCTACGATCGTGAACTCCTTGACGGGCGACTCGTCGAGCGACAGGAACGCGAGCTTGCCTCCCTGTGGCGCCCACCAGTGACCTTGGAAGTCACCGCGCCCGTAGATCTCCTCCTGGTAGACCCAGTCGAGCAGGCCGTGGAACAGTTCGGGGCCGCCGTCGTCGGTGATGCGCCACACGGCCTTGTCGGCGACGCCGACGACGAACAGGTCGTTGCCGCTCACGTACGACGCGTTCTGGCCGTCGCCCGACAGGTGGGCTTCCCGCTTCTCGCCGCCGTCGGTCGTGAGGCGCTCGGCGGTGGCCGCGGGGCCCGAGGCGCCCGGCCGGCCCGGCCCACGCCTGCCACCGGGACCCGCCGTGCCGAGGTAGACGTCACCATCTCTGACCAGCGCGACCTTACGCGCCGCCGGCGCCTCGGCCCCGCCGCCGGTCTCAGCCTTCGAGCGCTCGCCGGTGCGAGGATCGATCAGGAAACGCTCGCGCCCTTCCCGCGATTCCAGGTGCATGCCGTCCTCAGTCCAGCGCAGTTGCGGCACCACACCTTCCCAACGGAGCGCCAGCGCCCCCCGCCGCTGGCTGTCCTCGAACGTGAGCCGCTGCGCACCTTGCGCCGGCAGCAGCGTGGAGAGGACGAGAAGGAGGCACGGCGTCGGCGAGACTCGCAGCATGGGTTCGTTCGTCGGGGTCCGGATCGGGTCGGGGCGGCATGCTACGGACGCGACCGGGCGCGGATGAACACCGGCTCGCCGATTCTCAGCGAATCGCCGCGCGCACGGGCCCCCGCACGAACAGCAGCAGCACCAGCCCCGCGAGCCCGGTCGCGGCAGCGGCGACTGCGAACCCGGCGCCCGCGCCGAAGCGGTCCCACGACCAGCCGACCAGCGCCGCGCCGCCGAACGACGCCAGGCCGTGCACGCAGTAGTAGGCGCCGAACCCACGACCGCGCACCTTGCTGCCGACCAGATCGGCGACGAAGCCGCGTTCGGCGCCTTCGGTGAACGCCGCGTGCAGGCCGAGCACCGCGCCGAGCAGCCAGACGATCGGCAACGAGTCGGTGAGCGCGAAGCCGACCAGCACCAGGACCTGCCCGAGCAGCCCGACGCCGATCACCGCGCGCCGCCCCCACCGATCGGACAGCGCGCCGAGCGGCGCCGCGAAGGTCGAGCGCACCAGGTGCAGCAGCGCCCACAGCAGCGGCAGCGCCGCCGGCGCCGCGCCGAGCTCGAGGGCCCGCGCGATCACGAACAGGTCGATCACGCTGGCGACCGCGGCCAGCCCCACGACCAGCAGGAACGGCGTGAGCTGACGCGTCGAGCCCGGCGCCGGCCCCGCTTCGACCGGCCGCTGCCGCGGCGCCGGTTCGCGCACCGCCAGCGCGATCAACAGCACCGCGCCGAGCCCCGGCAGCAGCGACCACGCGAACACGGTGCGGACCTGCATGCCCAGGTACACGAGCAGGCTGGCCAACAGCGCGCCGCACATCGCGCCAGCGTGGTCGAGGGCGCGCTGCACCCCGAACGCCCGGCCGCGCTGCGCGGGTTCGACGACGTCGGCGATCAACGCGTCGCGCGGCGCCGAGCGCAGCCCCTTGCCGACGCGGTCCGCGGCGCGCACCGCCAGCGCCTGCCACGGCCCCTGCACCAGCGCGAACAGCGGCCGCATCAGCGTCGACAGGCCGTAGCCGAACAACAACCACGGCACGCGGCGCTGCTGGCGGTCGGACAACCAACCGCTGGCGATGCGCAGGAAGGCCACGAGCAGGTCGCTGATGCCCTGCAGCAACCCGAGCTGCAACATGCCCGCGCCGAGCGAGGCGAACAGCGCCGGCAGCAGCGGCACGATCATCTCGCTGCCCAGATCGGTGCAGAACGAGACGAAGCCGAGCGCGTAGACGGTGCCGGGGAGGCGTGGGCGGCGGGACATCCGCCTTGGCAACTAGCCGATGTCGAACACTTCTGCCAGCGCCGAAGCCTCGATCGCGCGACGCTGCCACGCGGCAAGCCGCGGTGCATCGGCCGCGGTGACTCGCGAGTGGATCTCCGAGGGCACCTCGCCGAAACGCACCCGCAGCAGGTCGAGCAACGCCGCTCTTCGGCCCGCCAGGATGCCCTCCTGCATGCCTTGTTGCAGGCCCTGTTGCATGCCTTGTTGCATGCCGACCTGCCGTCCTTCTTCCAAGAGTTCGTCGAGTGCGCTCTTCATCGTCTCCCTGACCCGGCTGTCGTCGATCTCGTCCACCACGCGTCTCACCTCGGCACCCACCTGCGGCATGCCGGCGAGCAGCCACGAGAATAGCGCCAGGAAGACCTCTTGTCCCCGCGCCTGGTCGAGCAGGCGCGCGATGAGGTCCCGCCACTGCAGCAGCGCGTCGATCGCGGCACCGGGCGACGCGCGCTGCAACCGCTGCAGGAAGAGCAAGGTGATCTGGGTGACCACGGAGGTCGACAGGGCCCGCAGATCTGCCGCTGTCCGCCCCGCGAGGTCGAACAGCACGAAGCCGCGTCGGGGCTGGAAGCTGCGCAGCAGACGGGCCGCCGCAGCGGGCACACGCCGCACGTCGACCAACTCGCGCAGCGATCTCGGCGCCCGCATCGGGCGGTCCCCATGATGCACGACCACAGGCAGGATCGGGGGCAGCCATCGGGCGCCTGGGTTCTCGTCCAACCAGCGGTCCAGGACGCGCCCCGCGTATCGCGCCGTCTGCAGAGCGACGAAATGGTCATCGCTCGACTTGTGCTCGACCAACAGGTGCAGCAACACCTCCGTCTCACCGAGCGGCGCCACGAACAGGAGGTCTGCCTGCCGCTCCTGCAAGGCCTCGTCGACGAAGCTGCCCGGCAAGGCCCGCAACACGTTCCAGTCGACCGCTGCGACGATGGCCGGCGGCAGGCAGAGGCGCAACAGGTCCGCGGCGGTGGCCGGCTCGCCGAAGACGAAGCGGAACAGGGCATCGTGAGAACGAATCGGTAACACGCAGGACTCCCCGACCATGTCGCGCCGCAGGGGCATGACGACGCAGGAATCCGCGAACCCACACACGACACAGCGTTGCCAGCACCACACGCGCCCCCCACGATGCGGCGATGACCCGCATCCTCGCTGTTTCCTCCGCAGCCAAGGCGCTCGGCACCCGCGGCGGCTTCGACGCCGTGGTGCTCGTCGGCCACGACCTGGCCGCCGTGCGTTCGCCCGAACTCACCCCGCTGCTGCGCACGCTCGCCGCGACCGACGCGACCTTCGCCAGCGCCGTGAATGCGATCCCCGCGCCCGGGCTCGCCGGCAGCCGCCTGATCACCGCCCCCACGGGGCCGATCACGCGCGACCACGACGACGTGCGCCGCTACGCCGAGGCCGCCGCGCACGGCATGCGCCGCGCGCGCGACGCCGGCAGCCACAAGCCGCTGCTGGTGCTGCAACCCGCGCCGGACGGCGACGTCTACGCCGAGTTCGCCAGGGTCGCGGCGCTGGGCGCGGCCGGCAGCCTGTGGCAACCGCTCGAGGCGCGCGAGGCGCGCGGCAAGGCGATCACGCCGATCGCGCAGATCGGCGTCGCCGTGCTCGGCGGCGCATTCTCCAAGGGCGACGCGGCCTGGGTCGAGGCGACCGACGGCGGCCTGGCGCTGGCGCGCGATCTGTGCGGCACGGACCCCGAACGCATGGCGCCGCCGAAGTTCGCCGCCTACGTGCAGCAGGCCTTCAAGACCCTGCCCGTGAAGGTCACGGTGCAGAAGGACGTGCGCAAACTGCAGCAGGACTACCCGCTGCTGATGGCGGTGGCGCGCGCCTCGCTGCCGGTGTTGCGGCACCGGCCGAACGTCGTGCGGCTCGAGTACACGCCCAAGGGCAAGGTCCGGCACACGCTGTTGTTCGCCGGCAAGGGGCTGACCTACGACACGGGCGGCGCCGACCTCAAGACGGGCGGCCACATGTCGGGCATGAGCCGGGACAAGGGCGGCGCGGCCGCGGTCGCCGGCCTGTTCCACACGGTCGCCAGCCTGCGCCTGCCCGGCGTGCGCCTGATCGCCGAGCTCGGCGTGGTGCGCAACAGCATCGGCAGCGACTCGTTCGTCAGCGACGAGATCGTCACCAGCCACGCCGGCTGCCGGGTGCGCATCGGCAACACCGACGCCGAGGGCCGCCTGGTGCTCGCCGACCTGCTGTCGCACCTGCGCGTCGCCGCAGCCAAGGCCACGACGCCGCGCTTGTTCTCGGTGGCGACGCTCACGGGCCACGCCGATCGCGCCGTCGGCCCCTACAACATCGCGCTCGACAACGGGCCGGCGCGCGTGCTGCGCACCGCCGACACGCTCGGCGAGGTCGGCGACCGCTGCGGCGACCCGTTCGAGGTCTCGCGCCTGCGCCGCGAGGACTTCGACTTCGTCGCGCCACGGACCAAGGCCGACGACGTGCTGTCGTGCAACAACGCACCCAGCTCGGCGACCGCGCGCGGCCACCAGTTCCCGATGGCGTTCCTGTGCCTGGCCAGCGGGCTCGCGAAGCACGGCGGCGACGGCGCGATGCCGCTGCCGTTCACGCACATCGACCTCGGCGGCAGCGGCTGCGAGGGCGGCGACTGGCAACACGGCTTCCCCACCGGCAGACCGGTGGTCGCGCTGCTCGAGGCCTTCTGCCGCTGAGCGCGGCGCCCGACGCCCCTACCTGGCGGCCTCGGCGCGCGCCAGCCACGCCGTGAAGTTGGCGTCGCCGCTGTTGGCCTGCACGATCTCGGCGCGCCGCGCCTGCCACACCCCGTCGAGTCCGGCGGCGCGCAGCGGCAGCACGCCGAGCCGCGCGAAGGCGCTGTTCGGCGGCGACTGACGGAAGATCTCGGCGACCGCGCGCGCGAACTCCTTGGGCACCGGCGAGCCGAGGCCGCGCAGCACGCACATCGCCGAGGCGAGCAGCCAGAAGCCCGGCTGCCAACGCGGCTCGAGCAGCGCGGTGTTCTGCAGCCACTGCAGGATGTAGCGCTCGCCGTAGAGGCGCTCCTTGGGCATGCCGCCGGCCTGCGTCGCGACCAGCGCCGCGTGCTGGGCGAGGCCGTCCGCATAGGCCTGCCACGAACCTTCGCTGCCGACGGGCGGCTGGTGCCCCGCGGGACCGCCGAGCGCCGGCCACAGCTCGGCGAGCAGCTGCAACAGCATGCGGCCGAGTTCGCCCGGCGCGCCCTCCGCGGCGGCGTGACCGACGCGCTGCTGCGTGTTGCAGTCGTAGGCCCACAGGTCGATGCGGCGCTTGTCGCCGTCGATGCGCAGCACGCCGGAGACGGCGATGGTGCGCTCCTTCTCCTCGGCCGAGAGCTGCGCGACCAGCTGCTCTTCGGGCCAGACCTTGCCGAGCACGACCCAGCCGCCCTGCTCGGCCATCAGCAGACCGGCGGTGCCGCGGTGCGGCGTCGACAGCCACACGTGCTCGGCGAGGAACAGCGGCACGGCGCGCGTGACGCGCCCGATCTCGTCCTCCTGACCGGCCGGCAGCTGCTGCTGGCCTTCGACGGCGAGCGCGAAGCACAGCACCTGCCGGGCGTCGTTGGTCTTGGGCGGCAACAACCACAGCGGGTCGGCGAGGCCCGCGCACCACAGCGGCCGGTCGAAGCGATACAGCCCCAGCCGCGGGCTCGCCGGCATCGGCGCGGGCGGCGGCAGCGTCGCGAGGCGCTGGCGGTCGAAGCCCGCGGTGAAGGGGTGCAGCGCCTCGGCGACGAGGTGGCCGTAGTGCAGGTACATCTGGTGCAGCAGCTCGCTGCCCGGCACGTGTTGCTCCGTCTGCAGGTAGTGATGCAGGATCGCGAGCCCGATGTGCGGATGATGGCGGCCGGGCACGAAGCGCGGCACGACCAGCTCCTGCACGAGTTCGTGCTGGCCCGCCTGCACCAGATCGGCGCCGGCCATCACCAGCGCGTCGGACTCGACGTCCTCGCCGCTGAGCACCTCGCGGTAGATCGGCGCCGCGGTCGCACCCTCGCCGTTCTGCAGCAGCCAGCGCGCCAGCCACAGCTTGCCGCGCCAGCCGCCGAGGGCCGCGAGCGCCTCGAGTTCGGCGCGGTATCCCGCTTCGCCGACGGTGCGGTGTCGGATCGCGAGCAGCCCGTGCACGGCGTCGGCGTGGTTGGGATCGATCGCGAGCGCTTCGCGCAGCAGCGCCTCGGCGCGCGCGGCGTCGCCCCTCTGATCGGCGAGCAGCGCCAGGCCGACGCGCGCGCCCGGCGACTGCGGCCGCTTCGCCAACAGCTCCTGAAGCGTCGCCGCCGAACCGTCGAGATCACCCGCGTCGCGCTGCACCACCGCGAGCACCGACAGCGCCCGCTCGGGTTCCTTGTCGACGATCGTCAGGCGGTTGGCGGCGGCGACCAGGTCCTCGGCGAAGCCGTCGCGCAGGCCCTGCAGGATCACCGCGGTCAGGCGCTCGGCGTCGCTGCCGTGCTGCTTGAGCAGTTCGGGCAGGTGCTTCTTGCGATAGTCCTCGCGCGACATCCGCATGCGGCGCCCGAAACCGTCCTGGACCTCGACGAACTGCGGCGGCGCGCTGCTGGCCGCGCCCGACGGTTCGGCGCCCGCGGTTGTCGGATCGGCGGCGGGAACGGCGCCGGCTGGCGGCGTCGGAACGCCGGCTTCACCCGGCTTCTTCTTGATGAAATCGAACAGGCCCATTCGTGCAGTCCCAGGGTTGGCGGGGCGAACAGGGTAGCGCCGGCGCGCGGCGAGGGCCATCGCCGAGCGCATGCGTCGCGCCGTGTGCCGGGACTACACGACCGGACTACGCGGTCTGCGCGGCGCGGCCGCGGCGCGCCCCCAGGTCGCGATGCAGCGGCACCGGGTCCGGGTGCCGCGCATGGGCGCGTTCCTGGTTGTCGGTGATGCGCAGCACGAGCCAGGCGGCGAGCGCGCCGGCGATCATCGTGAACAGGCCCGCGGCGAAGTGCGCGAGCGCGGCGATGCGCAGACCTTCGGGCGTGGTCTTGCCGAGCAGCAGGTAGACCAAGGCCAGCACCGTTCCGAACACCGCGGCGGTCCACCAGGACAGCAGCAGCGGCCGGTTGGCGCGCACGGACGCGTCGCCGTCGGCCTCGGCCTCGGCGCTGAGCTGATCGATCTCCGTGACCACGGCCAGCGGGCGGATCAGGTTGAGGAACGGCATGAACCAGCCGGCGATCGCCCACGACGGCGCGTAGTGCACGTGCGCGGCGATCAGGTGCGGCAGGTTGACGCTCGCAGTCCACAGCCACCAGATGAACAACCCACCCGCCAGAACGAGGGACAGCACGGCGAACACGCCGATGCCGAACAGCCCCGGGTCGGCGCTCTCGACCTGCATCGGCGCGCCGGCGAGCACCGTCTCGGCGTGCCGCCACTGCGCGACGCCGAAGTAGACGCCGAGCAGCCCCAGCGCCGCGAACAGCGCCAGCACCGCGGCGAGCGAACGGCCCATCACCCGCAGCTCGGTGAACGGACCGTGGATCTTGGCCCGCGCGTGCCCGTGCACGGAGCGATGCGGCTCGAGCGCCGCCGTCGCCAGCAGCCCCCGGACCTGCGCCGCGGCGACCGCGCAGGCGTGGTCCTCGCGTCGCAACAACGTATCGGGGCCGATCTCTCCCTTGCGCACCATCTGCCGCAGACCGCGCGGACCGAGCGGGCCCATCTCCTCGGCGCCCACCAGGACGAACCACTTCTTCGTGGCCATGGTCGAACTCCTTTGCAGTGACCTTCGAACTTCGAGGGCACAGTCTAGGTGGCGCGAAGGCACCCGGCTGCCGCGGCGCGGGCGATGAATGCGCAGGCGACGCAGGGCAATGGGCGTAGCCGCGACCACTCGCCGCACCGGGCGCGCGCCCCTATCGTGCTCGCCATGCACCATCGCCCACTCGATCCGGTGGCCGTGCGCCGCCGCTTCCCCGGCCTGCTGCGCCGCGACGGCGACCGCACCGCGGTGTTCTTCGACGGCCCCGCCGGCAGCCAGGTGCCGCGCAGCGTCGCCGACGCGATCGGCAACTACCTGCTCTACGCCAACGGCAACCACGGCGGCGACTTCGCCACCAGCCTGGAGACCGACGCGGTCACCGGTGCGGCGCGCGCGGCGATGACCGATCTGCTCGGCGCCGACGATCCCGAAGAGGTCGTGTTCGGCGCCAACATGACGACGCTGACCTTCCACCTGTCGCGCGCGCTGGCGCGCGGCTGGCGGCCCGGTGAGGAGATCGTGGTCACCGACAGCGACCACGACGCCAACGTGATGCCGTGGGTGCTCGCGGCGCGCGACGCGGGCTGCACCGTGCGGCGCATCGCGGTGCGCCCCGACGCGTCGCTCGACCTCGACGACGCGCGCCGCAAGATCGGCGACAAGACGCGGCTCGTCGCGGTCGGCGCCGCCAGCAACCTGAGCGGCACGATCCATCCGGTCGCTGAGATCGCGGCACTGGCCGCGCAACACGGCGCGCTGACGTTCGTCGACGCGGTGCACTTCGCGCCGCACCTGGCGATGCACGTGCGCGACTGGGGCGCCGACTTCGTCGCCTGCTCGGCCTACAAGTTCTTCGGCCCGCACGTCGGCATCCTCTGGGGTCGCCGCGCGCTGCTCGAGGAGAGCGAGACCTACAAGGTGCGGCCCGCCGCGAACCACGGCGCCGAGAAGTGGCAGACCGGCACCGCCAACTTCGAGGGCATCGCCGGCACGCTCGCCGCGGTCGACTACCTCGCCGCCCTCGGCCGCGAATGCGCCCAGGTCCAGCCGGCGGACCGTCGGGCCGAGCTGCTCGTCGCCTTCGACGCGATCGCGGCCCACGAACGCCACCTCGCCGCGCACCTGCTCAACGGCCTGGCCGAGCAGACCGGCGTGCGCGTGATCGGCGTCGACGACCCGACCCGCGTGGTCGAACGCTGCCCAACGGTGTCGCTGGTCGCGACCGGCCGCCGCCCCCAGGAGCTCGCCCGCGCGCTCGCTACACGGCAGGTGCAGTGCTGGGCAGGCAACAGTTATGCCCAGGCGCTCAGCGAAGCGTTGGGCCTGGAACCCGACGGGGTGCTGCGGCTGGGGCTGCTGCACTACAACACGGTCGAGGAGGTCGACTACGTGCTGGCCCAGCTGCGCGAACTGCTGGGCTGAGCAGGCCGCCCTTGAGACCGGGACGGCGCGACTTAACTTCGCGGCTTCCGCCGCGCTCGCCGCGGCTCCCCCACACGCAAGGAGTCTTCCCACGATGCGTTTCCCGCTGCTCACCTCTCTCGCCACCGCGCTCTGCCTCGCCCTGCCCGCCACCGCCCAGAAGGTCCAGGTCTTCGGCGGCAACGGCGAACGCGCCTCTTCGTCCCAGATCCTGTTCGGCCCGGGCATCATGGCCGGCATGGCCGTCAACTACAGCCAGCCGACCTGGAAGGAGTCCCACAACGAGTTGATGGACTCGCTCAAGGGCAAGCTGCTGCGCCTGGGCAAGGACTGGTGGACGACCTTCAACACCTCGGTCGACGTCGAGTTCGGCGGCGTCAAGGTTCCCAAGGGCTCCTACCTGCTCGGCCTGTCGTGCGACAAGGAAGGCAAGTTCAGCCTGGCGCTGCTCGACGCGGCCAAGGCCCTCAAGGCGGGCGCCGCGCCGTGGCCGCTCGACGACCAGGGCACGATGAACTGGAAGCCCGACATCCTCGCGCCGATGGAGCTGCACAAGGACGTCGCCGACACGAGCGTCACCAAGATGACGATGACCCTCAAGGCCAACGCCGAGGACCTCGCCGACGGCAGCTTCACGATCGCGTGGGGCAAGCACGAGCTGCGCACCAAGCTCGCGGTGCTCGCCGACACCAAGTGAGGCGACTCGCGAAGTGAGTCGGCTCGCCCCGTGAGTCGGCGGCGCCCCGCAACGTGCGGGGCGCCATCACCCGATCACAGCCGGATCGGGTCGGTGAACTTCTGGAAGCCCGTGACCGGGTTGATGGTCAGCGCCGCCGCCCAGAAGGGCAGGCCGAGCAGCTGGCTCACGTTCGGGATCGACGGGAAGTTGACGTTGCCCTGCGCGGTGAGCAGGTCGAGGTTGAGGTTCGGCGGGCCCGGGGGCAGCGCCAGACCGCCGCCGATCGTCGCCGTGGTCCAGAAGTCGAACGTGAAGTTCATGCTGAAGCCGAGGTTCGTCAGCGCGGTCGGCTGTGCCGTGCCCGTGCCCGACAGCATCACCAGCACGAGGTCGCCGGCTTCGGCGGGCGAGTCGTTCTGGTAGAGCAGGCCCTGGTTGCTGGCCGTGTTGTCGATCAGCTCGGGGTAGTGGATGCCGGTCGTCCACACGTGGTTGCTGCTGTTGCCCAGGCCGCCGCCCGTGAAGTTGCGGTCGTCGATCCAGGTCATCACGACGTCGCCGTTGAGCGTCATCGCGAAGCGCGGGTCGTCGACGTCGCAGTTGCTGGCGCGGATGCCGCAGGCGCCGAACGAGGTCACGTCGTAGTGCGAGAAGGTGTGGCCGCCGTCGGCGCTCAGCGACACGGCGAAGTCCTCGGCGCCGCCGCAGTTGATCTCGTAGAGCACGGCGATCAGGTCACCGGTCATCTCGATGGCGTAGATCGGGTTGGGGTCGCGCTGGCTCAGCGGCACCTCGACGTGGGTGCCCAGCTGGAAGTCGGTGCCGGCGTTGTAGCTGACCGAGACGATCGCCTGGTTGTTGTCGTTGTTGTTGGTGCCGTTGAGGCGGTCGTCGACGTAGGCGACGGCGACGCGGCCGTCGCGCGCGACCACGAAGAAGTCGTCGATGTCGCCGAGGCTGCCCAGCGTGGCCGTGTTGATGGCGACGCCGGTGACGGCCCACGACACGCCGAGGTCGGTCGACCAGTCCATCCACACGTCGTCCTTGCCGTTGATGGCGTGTTCCATGAACGTGTAGACGTTGGGCAGGTCGATCGCGCCGTGCGGGCGGCGCGGCGCGGCCCACGACAGCACCGTCGGGAACGCGGTGTGCTGGTATTCGATCGAGGTGCCGAAGTCGGCACCGTTGGCGCGCGAAGTGATCGAGAAGTAGTCGTACTCGGTGACGCGCTTCTGCGTGTAGCAGACGTGGATCACCGGGCCCTGCGCGACGATGTCGGTGAAGTTGACGTCGGCGGTCGCCATCGCGAACGCGTGGTTGAGGCGCGTCTCGGGGTTGGTGATCACCAGGCTGTTGCCGGTGATCTGCGCCTGCACGTAGTAGATGTCCTCGAGGCCCGACGCCGGGGTGGCGTAGTCGGCCTCGTAGACGACGTTGAGGAAGCCCATGCCGCCCGAGCCGAGCTGCGACACCGCGGCGTTGACCTCGTCGACGTCGTAGAGGTTGGAGAGCACGCCCGTCGACAGCAGCGCCGGCGCGGTCCAGTTCTGCCCCTGGTCGGCCGAGCCGATCGCCCAGACGCCCTGCGCGGCGCCGTTGCTGAGGTTGTGCGCATTCGAGGCCCAGACCAGGTAGACCTCGTGGCCGAAGGCGACGAGGCGGGTCTCGGGCGAGCTCAGCAGCTCACCGGCCGCGAGCGTGTAGACGGTCTGCGCCGCGCCCCAGGTGTAGCCGCCGTTGATCGAGCGGCGGAACTGCAGCAGCGTGTTGCCCTGCAGGTCGCTGTCCATGTAGGAGACGTAGCAGACCTGCGCGGTCGGCACGGTGCCGGCAGGGCCGGCGGGCAGGCGCTGCATCGGCGCGGCGTGGCGCCAGGTGCCCCAGCCGTGCGTGTTGACGTCGATGTAGTTGTCGGTCAGACGCGTCTCGCCGCGCGGCAGCGTCGACGACAACGGCAGGGTCTGGGCGACGGCAGTGGCGGACGTCGCGACGAGGGTCGAGAGGAGGATGGAAATGTGTTTCATGGGATTGCTCGAATGACTGCGAGGCAATCAGTGAACGCGCCGCGTTGAACTTCGCGTGAGGACCAGACCAAGCTCTGCCGCGTCAGCCCCTATGCTGCGGCGATGACGCACCGCGTCTTCGAGATCCTGCTGTTGCCGCCGGCGTCGCTGGTCTGGCTGTTCGCGCTGGGCCTGATCTTCACCCGGCGCTGGCCGCGCCTTGGCCGCACCTTGCGCATCGTCGCATTCGCGCTGCTGTGGGTCACGGCCACGCCGCTCTGCGGCGGACTGCTGCTCGGCGCCCTGCAGACGTTCCCGGCGCTGCCCCCCGAAGGCGTGCCTGCGGGCCCACAGGCGATCGTCGTGCTCAGCGCCGAGGCCGACCGCGACGGCCCCGAGTACGGCGGCGCCGTCGCCGGCCCGATGACGATGCAACGGCTGCGCTACGGCGCCGCGCTGCAGCGCCGCACGGGTCTGCCGCTGCTGGTCAGCGGCGGCATCCCGGCGCGCGACCGACCCGCGCTCGCCGAGCTGATGGCCGGCGCCGCGCGCGGCGAGTTCGGGGTGCCGGTGCGCTGGGTCGAGGCGCGCTCCGCCGACACGTGGCAGAACGCGGAGTTCTCGGCCGAGCTGCTGCGCAAGGACGGTGTGCAACACGTGCTGCTGGTGACCCACGCCTGGCACATGCCGCGGGCCGCGGCCAGCTTCGCAGCCCAGGGGCTGCAGGTCACGGCGGCGCCGACCGGCTTCCGCGGCCCGGCACTGCAGGACTGGACCAGCCTGATGCCGCACTGGACCGGCCTCAAGGACACCTGCCTGGGCCTGCACGAGTGGATCGGGCGCGCCTTCTACGCGCTGGCCCACTGACGACCGCGGCGACCCCGACACCCGGCGCGAAAGATTCTCGGTTCGCCACTTGCGCCGGCGCCGCGGGTGCATATTTATGCGCACTTCTGCATAAATATGCGCCCCCTGCAAGACCAACGTGAGGCCCGCCGCCGCCGCATCGTCGCGCTGCTGGACAAGCAGCCGGTGCGCAGCCAGGCCGAGCTGCAGGAGCAGCTCGCCGCCGACGGCCACGAGGTCAATCAGGCGACGCTGTCGCGCGACCTGCGCGACCTCGGCGTGATCAAGAGCAAGGCCGGCTACGAGCTGCCGGGCGCCGCCGCGGCCAACCCGCAGACCCTGCAGCAGCTCGAGGTCGCGACACGCGCCTGGCTGCAGCAGGCGAACACCGCGCAGAACCTCCTGGTGCTGCGCACCCCGGCCGGCGGCGCGCAGCCGCTGGGCCTGGCGCTCGACCAGGCCAGCCTGCCCGGCGTGCTGGGCACCATCGCCGGCGACGACACCGTGCTGGTGATCTGCCGCGATCCGGCCAAGGCCCGCGCCCTGGCCCGCCGCCTCTCCCCCGACTCCAAGCAGCGGACCCGCGCATGAAGCACGTCGCCATCGTCGGCGCCTCCGGCTACACGGGGCGCGAACTGCTGCGTTTGTGCAGCCGTCACCCCCACCTGCGCGCCAGCGTGGTCATGACCGCGCGCCCGGGCGCCGTGCCCGAAGCCCCCGCGTTCCCCAACGAGCCGGTCATCGACCCGCTCGACCACGACCGGCTGACCGAGGTCGACGGCGTGTTCCTGTGCACGCCGCACGGCGCCGCCAGCGAGATCGCGGCGGCGGCGCTCGAGCGCGGCAAGAAGGTCGTCGACCTGTCGGCTGACTTCCGGCTGCGAGACCCCGCGGTCTACGCGCGCACCTACGGCGGCGAACACCCCGCGCCAGCGCTGCTGGCCGAGGCCGTCTACGGGCTGACCGAGCACCGCCGCGACGCCGTCGCGGCCGCGCGCCTTTGCGCCAACCCGGGCTGCTACCCGACCTCGATCCTGCTGCCGCTGCTGCCGCTGCTGCGCGCCGGCGCGATCGACCGGTCGCGGCCGGTGATCGCCGACAGCGCCAGCGGCACCTCGGGCGCCGGCAAGAGCCCCGGCGAGCGCACCCACTTCGGCAACGTGCACGAGAACTTCTGTGCCTACGGCGTCGGCAGCCACCGCCACGCACCCGAGATCCGCCAGGAGAGCGGGCTGCCCGACCTGGTGTTCACGCCGCACCTGTTGCCGACGTTCCGCGGCATCCTGTCGACGATCTACGTGAGCCCGGCGCCCGGGCACGACGCCGGATCGATGCGCGACCTGCTCGCCGCCGCCTACGAGAGCGAGCCGTTCGTGCGCGTCTACGCCAAAGGCCAGCCCGAGCTGCGCTGCGTGCAGCACGGCAACGAGTGCCACATCGCCGTCGCCGCGAGCGGCCCCGTGGTCGTGATCACCTCGGCCATCGACAACCTCGTCAAGGGCGCCAGCGGCCAGGCGCTGCAGAACATGAACCTGATGCTCGGCCTGCCCGAGACGGCGGGGCTCACCGACGGAGCGGCGTCGTGAGGCTGCTGGTCAAGATCGGCGGCGCCCAGCTCGAACAAGCCGCGCCGCGCGCGCGGCTGTGCGGCGCGATCGCCAAGGCGCGCGCCGCCGGCCACGAACTGGTCGTCGTGCACGGCGGCGGCAACCAGATCCGCGAGCTCGGCAAGGCGCTGGGCATCGAGGACCGTTACCACGACGGGCTGCGCATCACCGACGCGCGCACCGCCGAGGTCGTGCTGATGGTGCTCGGCGGCCAGGTGAACCGCCGGCTCGTGGCGTCGCTGCAGCAGCAGGGCGTCGGCGCGGTCGGCATCAGCGGCGCGGACGGTGGCTCGTTCACGGCGCGCCGGCTGCAGCGCCCCGGCGTCGACCTCGGCTTCGTCGGCGCGATCGACGCGGTGCACCCGGCGCTCGTCGACGCGCTGCTGGCATCGGGTCACGTGCCAGTGATCGCGACGGTCGCGCCGGGCACGCACGCCGCCGACGGCGAGCCGTTCTACAACCTCAACGCCGACCACGCCGCGGGCCCGCTGTGCCGGGCCCTGCACTGCGACGCGCTGCTGTTCTTGACGGACGTGCCGGGCGTCATGGACGAAGGGCGCCGCGTGCTCGCGGAGCTGTCGCCCGCGGACTGCGCCGAGCTCACGCGCCAGGGCGTCGCCAAGGGCGGCATGTTGCCCAAGCTCGAGGCGGCGCTGATGGCGCGCCGCGACAACCCCGAGGCCCTGGTCAAGATCGCGCCCGCCGACGGCGACGACGCGGTGCTCGCCGGGTTGCAGCCAACGATCGGAACTCGCTTCGTCGCCGACCGCGACGCGGAGGACAGCAGTCATGGATGAGGGTGTGATGAAGACGTATGCCCGCGCCGAAGAGGTCTTCGCCGCGGGTCACGGGGCGGTGCTCGTCGACCAGCAGGGCCACGAGTACCTCGACTTCCTGGCGGGCATCGCAGTGAGCGCGCTCGGCCACGGTCACGCGGGCCTCGCCGAGGCGCTGCGCGACCAGGTCGGCAAGGTCGTGCACCTGTCGAACCTGTTCCGGCACCAGTACACCGAGCCGGTGGCGACCAAGCTGTGCGCGCTGACCGAGATGGCCGCCGCGTTCTTCACCAACTCGGGCGCCGAGTCGATCGAGTGTGCGCTCAAGCTGGCGCGCAAGGCGATGCACGTGCGCGGCACCCCCGAGCGCACCTCGTTCGTGGCGCTCGAGGGCGGCTTCCACGGCCGCACCATGGGCGCGCTGTCGCTGACCCACAATCCGAAGTACCGCGCGCCGTTCCAGCCGCTGCAACACGTGACCTGGGTCGCGCCCGAAGACACCGCCGGGCTGGGCGCGGTGCTGCACGAGCAGCGCCCTGCGGCGCTCGTGATCGAGCCGATCCAGGGCGAAGGCGGCATCCGCGAGCTCTCCCCCGCCTTCCTGCGCGCGGCGCGCAACCTGTGCAACGAGACCGGCACGATCCTCGTGCACGACGAGATCCAGAGCGGCTGCGGCCGCACCGGCAAGTTCCTGGCGGCGCAGCACGCGGGCGTCGCGCCCGACGTCGTCGCGCTCGCCAAGCCGATCGCGGCCGGCCTGCCGATGGGCGTGTGCCTCGCCAACGCGGCGCTCGCGGACACCTTCGCCAAGGGGGAACACGGCACCACCTTCGGCGGCGGCCCGCTGGTCTGCCGCGCCGCGACCGTGTTCCTCGACGCGGTCGACGGCGGCCTGCTCGACGACGTGACCGCGCGCGGCGCACAGCTGCGCGCCGGCCTCGAGCAGCTCGGCCGCGAACTCGCGATCGTGCGCGAAGTGCGCGGCCGCGGCCTGATGCTCGGGCTGCGCCTGCACCACTCCGCCACCGAGGTGCAGAAGGAGCTGTATCGCCAGCGCCTGATGGTCAACTGCACGGCCGGCGACGTGCTGCGCATCGTGCCGCCGTTCGTCGTCACCGAGGCGCAGGTCGACGCCGCGCTCCTTCGCATCGGCGACGTGCTCACCCACTTCCAGCAGAACCCCGCATCCGCCGAGGCACACCCGTGACCAACAACGATCCCACGTCGGCGCTCGACCTGTCGCCGCTCTCCGTCGGCGACCTGCTGTGCACGTCGCAGCTGACCACCGACGACATCCACCGCATCTTCGCCACCGCGCGCGCCGTCAAGCATGGCCGCGAGGTGCACACGCAGGTGCTGCGGCACAAGCGCCTGGCGATGATCTTCGAGAAGGACTCGCTGCGCACGCGCTTCACCTTCGACATCGGCATGCAGGACCTCGGCGGCACCGCGGTGTTCATGGACCACCGCGACGCGCGCCTGGGCTCGCGCGAGTCGGTCAAGGACGTCGCCAAGAACCTCGAGCGCTGGGTGCACGGCATCGTCGCGCGCACCTTCAAGCACAAGACGCTCGACGAGCTGGCCACGCACGCCGACATCCCGGTGATCAACGGCCTGTCCGACATGGTGCACCCGTGCCAGGCGCTGGCCGACTTCTTCACGCTGACCGAGAAGTGGGGCGAGCTGCGCGGCCGCACGCTCACCTACGTCGGCGACGGCAACAACACCTGCCACTCGCTGATCCACACCGCCGCCAAGCTCGGCGTGCACATCCGCGTCTGCTCGCCCGAGGGGTACGAGCCGAACTCGCGCGTCGTCAACGAGGCGATGCGCACCGGCGCGACCACGGGCAGCGAGGTGACCATCCTCAACGACCCCGACGCGGCCGCCGAGGGCGCCGACGCGATCTACACCGACGTCTGGGCCAGCATGGGCCAGGAAGACGAGATCGAGGAGCGCAACGGCATCTTCGCCGCCTACCAGATCGACGAGGACCTGATGGCGCGCGCCAAGCCCGACGCCATGTTCATGCACTGCCTGCCCGCGCACCGCGGCTGGGAAGTCACGCAGGAGGTCTTGGACGGCCCGCAGAGCGTCGTCTACGACATCGCCGAAAACCGGCTGCACGTGCAGAAGGCCGTGATGGCCCTTCTGATCCGCTGAGTTGCCGAACCGTTGATCCGCTGAGCAAGCCCAATCTCATGAGCAAGAAGAAGAAGATCGTCCTCGCCTACTCGGGCGGCCTCGACACCTCGATCATCGTGCCGTGGCTCAAGGAGCACCACGACTGCGAGGTCTACGGCTACTGCGGCGACGTCGGCCAGG
The DNA here is from genome assembly GCA_020638655.1 of Planctomycetota bacterium. Lineage (GTDB taxonomy): Bacteria > Planctomycetota > UBA1135 > UBA1135 > UBA2386 > JACKIC01. The sequence goes on along the minus strand of JACKIC010000007.1, from coordinate 29,670 downwards.
GTGAAGAGGAGCTGCGCGGTCTCGAGGAGAAGGCGCGCGCCTCGGGCGCCGTCGGCTGCCGCGTCGACGACCTGCGCCGCGAATGGCTGCAGGACTACGTGTGGCCGTGCGTGCGTGCGATGACGGTGTACGAAGGCCGCTACCTGCTGGGCACCAGCATGGCGCGCGCGATCCTGGCCAAGGGTCAGGTCGACTACGCGCTGTCGATCGGCGCCGACGCGGTCGCGCACGGCTGCACCGGCAAGGGCAACGACCAGGTGCGCTTCGAGCTCGCCTACCAGACGCTCGGCCCCGACCTCGAGGTGATCGCGCCGTGGCGGCACTGGGACATCCGCAGCCGCGAGGACGCGCTCGACTACGCCGACAAGCACGGCATCAAGGTCACCGCGTCGCGCACCAAGATCTACTCGCGCGACCGCAACCTCTGGCACATCAGCCACGAAGGCGGCGCGCTCGAGTCGCCCGGCAACGCCCCGCCCGACGACGTCTGGATGATGACCGCCGACCCGCGGCAGGCGCCCGACCAGGCCGAGGAACTCACGCTCGACTTCGAGCACGGCGTGCCCGTCGGCATCAACGGCGAACGTCAGCCCGCCGAGGTGCTGCTCGCGCGCCTCAACGAGATCGGCGGCAAACACGGCGTCGGCCGCGTCGACATCTGCGAGAACCGCCTGGTCGGCATGAAGTCGCGCGGCGTCTACGAGACGCCCGGCGGCACGATCGTGCTCGAGGCGGCGCGCACGCTGCGCGCCCTGACGATGGAACGAGACACGCTGCGGCTGTGCGAGAAGCTGATGCCCGACTACGCCGACCTGGTCTACACGGGCCGCTGGTTCCACCCGGCGCGCCGCGCCATGGACGCGCTGTTCGCCGAAGCCACGCAATTCGTCACCGGCGCGGTGCGCGTACGCCTCTACAAGGGCACTGCCACGGCGGTCTCGTCGACCTCGCAATACAGCCTCTACAGCGAGGACCTGGCGACGTTCGGACAGAGCGCCGCGTTCGACCACGCCGACAGCTACGGCTTCGTCAAGCTCTACGGCCTGCCGGGCGCGGTCGTCGCCAAGGTGCAGGGAGCCCAGGCAGAAGGCGCCCAGGCCGAAGGAACCCGCTCATGAGCCAGCCAGGACAGATGTGGGGCGGCCGCTTCGCCGGCAGCCTCGATCCCGCGTTCGCCGAGTTCCAGAAGAGCCTGCCGATCGATCACGTGCTTGCGTTCGCCGACCTCGAGACCAACCTCGCCTGGAGCGACGCGCTGGCCCAGGCCGGCGTGTTCGACGACGAGGAACTCGAGAAGGTGCGCGGCGCGATCGACGACCTCGCCGAACACTGGATCGAGCACGGCGTGCCCGCCGACGACGAGGCCGAGGACATCCACAGCCTGGTCGAACGCGAGCTGCAGGCCCGCTGCGGCGACCTCGCCAAGCGCATCCACACGGGTCGTTCGCGCAACGACCAGGTCGCCACCGACCTGCGGCTGTTCCTGCGCGAGCGCATCGCCGGCTGCATCGAGGGCGTGCACGACCTGTGCGCGACGCTGGTCGAGAAGGCCAAGCAGCACGCCGCCGACCCGATGCCGGGCTACACCCATCTGCAGCGCGCGCAGCCGATCACCATCGGCCACCACGCGCTCGCGCACGCCGAGGCGCTGTCGCGCGACCGCGAGCGGCTGATCGACGCCTTCGACCGCATGGACCAGTGCCCGCTCGGCAGCGCCGCGCTGGCCGGCACCACCGTCGCCGTCGATCGCCAGGTGCTCGCCGACCAGCTCGGCTTCGAGAACGGCCCGACGCGCAACAGCCTCGACGCGACCGCCGCGCGCGACCACCTGTGCGAGCTCGCGTTCGTCGCGGCGATGATCACCACGCACCTGTCGCGGCTCGCCGAGGACTACATCTTCTTCGCCACCCAGGAGGCCGGTTTCGTGACCTTCGGCGACGCGGTGTCGACGGGCTCGAGCCTGATGCCGCAGAAGCGCAACCCCGACGCGATGGAGCTGGTGCGCGGCAAGGCCGGGCGCGTGCAGGGCGCGCTGATGGCGCTGATGAGCACGGTCAAGGGCCTGCCGATGGCCTACAACCGCGACCTGCAGACCGACAAGGAGACGCTGATCCCGGCGCTGCTCGAGACCGAGGCGTGCCTGCACGTCGCCGCGCTCGCCGTGCACCACGCGACCTTCGACGTCGCCCGCTGCGCCGCCGCCGCCGACCGCGGCTACCTGAACGCCACCGACCTCGCCGATCTGCTCGTCGACGCCGGCGTGCCGTTCCGCGAGGCGCACGGCATCGTCGGCCGCGCCGTCAACCGCGCGGTCGAGCTCGGCGTCGAGCTGCAGGACCTGCCCGACGACGAGCGCAAGGCGCTGCTGCCGCAGCTCGACTGCGACCTGCGTGAGGCCCTGTCGGTGCGCGCGGTGCTCGACCGCCGCAGCGCCGTGGGCGGCACCGCGCCGGCGCGGGTGCAGGCCGAGGTGCGCGCCTGGGAAGAGCAGCTCGCCGAGTGGGCCACGGGCGTCGAGGAGGCGTTCGACCTCGACGACGACGAAGACCCGGACGACGACGACGACGAGAGCACGTCATGAGCGACACCCAGAGCAGCAAGATCGTCGTGCGCCCGGCGCTGGTCGCCGACGTCAAGCCGATCCTCTCCCTCGTCAACGAACTGGCGGTGCGCCAGGTGATGCTGCCGCGCTCGCCGGCTTCGGTGATCGAGAACATCCGCGACTTCTTCATCGCCGAGGTCGACGGCGTGCTCGCCGGCTGCGGCGCGCTCGCGGTGACCTGGACCGACATCGCCGAGATCCGTTCGCTCGCGGTGCACCCCGACCGCCAGAAGCACGGCGTCGGCCGCACCCTGGTCGACGCCCTGATCGCGGACGCCCACCGGCTCGGCATCCCGCGGCTGTTCGCGTTCACCTACGTGCCCGACTTCTTCACCAAGGTCGGCTTCGTCGTCTGCCAGCACGAGGACCTGCCGCACAAGGTCTTCAACGACTGCACGCACTGCCCGAAGTTCTTGGCTTGCGACGAGATCGCCATGACCCGGGTGCTCGACAACAAGGCCTCCCCGACCCGGCTGTTCGGCAAACCGCAACGGGCGATCCCCAAGCCGCAGCGCACCCCCACCTTCGCCGGACCGCTGCCGATCAAGGCCGCCCCGAGAACCCGCGCCGGCAAGGAACCGCAGGGCCCGGCGAGCAGCAGCACCCCCTGACCGGGGCCGCCGGCGCCGCTGGCATGGGAGCGACGGCCACCGCCGGCACCCCGCCGGGCGCGGGAGCGGGTGCTCCCGACCGCCGGCCCCAGGCCGCCTGCCGCCACCGGCTGTGGTACCGTGGCTTGACCGGCGAGCCGGTGCCGCCACAATCTCCCCGTCCTCTCCCGCCGGTGTTCGCGCCCACGTTCCCGCCAGTTACGGCGAGGCTGGGCCCGACTATCGCCAGCCCCGAATCCCCGATCCTGTTCCGCGGGGTATGGTTGTCCCTGGGTAAAGCCATGATGCGAGTTCAAACGTCTGCACTGTTGGGTCTTGCGACTCTTGCGGCCCTGACCGCCTGCTCCGGCAGCGGCGGCAGCTCTCCGAACGGAGAGCTCAATACCGGCGGCAATTTCGTGGTCCTCAAGACCGTGCCCACGAACAACGGCCGCATCTTCCTGAACGACCCGGTCAGCATCGACCTCAGCAACCCGGTCGACCTCGACTCGGCCTCGCTGACCACGGTGAGCTTCCAGGCGCTCGACCAGCTCGGCGTGCCGATCAGCGAACTGGTCAGCGGCAACTTCCGCGTCGTCACCAGCCCTGGTGACACCGAGCCGGGCCGCCGCCTGCAGTTCGTGCCGCGCTTCGCCGCGAACAACACCTACGACGACGGCGGCTTCCGCGCCGGTCGCACCTACCTGGTGCAGCTCGTCGGCGGCCAGGCGCTCAACGGCACCGCGCTGCGCGACGTCACGGGCCGTGCGCTGAGCCAGCCGGTGACGTTCTCGTTCTCGACGGCCGAGGGCACGACGCCCGCACAGCTCTATCGCAACCCCAAGACCGGCGGTCCGGCCCGCACCGGGCTCGAGGTCACCACCGCGACCGACCTGCAGAGCGTGCCGCTCAACCTGCTCGGCTCGCCGCCCGTCGAGGTCCGACTGTCGTTCGACCAGGCACTCAACCCGAACGACGGCAACGTCCCGGTCAGCCTCGACACCAACCCGCTGGTCCGCGACATCAACCAGCGCGGCCGCGTCTATCTCGAGTACGACGACCCGATCCTCGGCGTCGACACCTGGATCCCCGCCGACGTCGAGCTCGAGCGCAACGACCTGACCGGCGCCGAGCTGGTGCTGCGCCCCGTCGGCGTGCTGCCCAACAACGCCGAGGTCCGCATCATCGTCGAGAACACGCTCGAGGACATCTCGGGTGAGTCGAACGTCAGCAACCTCGCCTACAACCGCGTCTTCGGCTCGTTCCACACGGCGAGCTCCTACGACCAGCAGTTCAACGGCATCGTCGAGGAGTTCACCGATCGGGAGCACATCGACTTCGACGCGCCGTTCCCCGAGCCCATCGCCGACGTGCGCGCCGGCATGGTCAAGGCGGGCTTCGAGTTCGAAGGCCGCTCCACGACGCTCGAGTACGAACCCAATGTGCGCGAGGTCGTGCTCAACACCTCGTTCACGCAGATCGTCCCGAAGACCGGCCTGCCGTTCAACGTCAGCGGCGGCGTGTTCAACTTCAAGAACGTCACCATCCCGCAGGGCGTGTCGGTCAAGGGCCAGGGCCCCAACCCGATGATCTGGCTGGTCAGCGGCGACTTCCGCGTCTCCGGCGAACTGTCGGTGCGCGGCGGCGACGGCGCGCGCGTCGACACCCTGAACTCGGCCAACTTCGCCAAGGCCGGCGGCGTCGGCGTCTGCGGCGGCGGCAACGGCGGTGACGGCACCCCGAGCGCGACCCTGCGCGACCTGCGCGGCGCGAACGGCAACGGCCCGCTGCAGGTCCCCGGCCAGGGCGGCGGCGGCGGTCGCCTCGCCTGCACCAGCGGTTGCTACACCGGCTCCGCCTACAACGGCAGCGGCGGCGGCTCGGGCGGCGGCGGCGGTTCGCTCGCCAGCCAGGGCGACCCCCACTATCGCCAGCCCCAGGGCTCCGGCACGTCCTTCCAGCAGAAGGTCGGCATCGGCGGCGCCGGCTGCAGCGGCTCGTCGACCGCGCGCACGGGCGTGCTCGCCGGCGGCGAAGCGGGCCCGCGCCCGTTCGTCGACTCGCGCAACGACAACGACTTCTGGGGCAGCGGCCTCGACATCAACCGCAACATCCGCATCACCGGTGAGCTGTCGGTGCCCATGGGCGGCGGCGGCGGCGGCGGCGGTGGCGACACCTCGCCCTCGTTCTCCTGCAGCCTCACCGCCAACCAGCCCGCCAACGACTTCAGCGGCGGCGGCGGCGGCGGCGGCGGCGGCGTGCTGATCGTCAAGGCGCTCGGCGAGATCGAGGTCTTCCCGACCGGCAAGATCATCGCCGACGGCGGCAACGGCGGCGGCGGCGAGCAGGTCGGCGCGTGCGGCGAAGCCGGCGGCGGCGGCGGCGGCTCGGGCGGCATGGTCGTGCTGATGAGCGCCAAGCGCATCATCCTGCACGCCCACGGCGTGCAGTCGGCCAACCGCTGGCGCTACGCGCAGAGCGACTACGACTTCTCGCTGTCCGCGGACGGCGGCATCTGCCGCACGGGCGGCTTCGGCAGCATCCTGATCAGCAAGAAGTACCCGGCCAGCGGTTCGCCGATGATGGCCGGCACCCAGTACGACGAGAACCCGCTCGGCGGCCTCGGCGGCATGGGGCTCGTGCAGCTGATGACCCCGCCCGGTGACAACAGCACCGACGGCACCAACACCCGCCTCGACGACAACATCGTCGTGATCCAGAACGGCCTGCCGCTCAGCGGCACCGCCAAGCAGCAGATGCTCGCTTGGCGCGGCTTCCCCAACGCCAGCGGCACCTATGTCGACGACAACGGCACCCCCACCAACATCGGCGACGACGAGGGCGACATCCGCCCGACCCCGACGCTGCTGCCGGTGCCGTTCAACGCCAAGTCGCGCGTGCGCAGCAAGTGGATCGACACGGGCTTCAGCAAGCGCCGCGCGCTCGCTGCCGAAGACGGCCTGCCGCGCGGCATCGTGACCACCGGCGGCGCCGAGGTCGGCCCGGTGTTCGAGTTCGCGGGCACCAACAACCAGACCACCGTGCAGGGCTACGTCGACTACGAAGAGGTCGGCAACAACGCCGTGAAGATCAAATGCCCGGCCATCGGCAGCCCGATGACCATCTCCACGTTCGACACCAGCGCCACCTACCTCGGTCAGCCCGCGATCCGCGTCGAGCTGGCCGCGCCGATCGCCGGCGACGACAACCGCTACCGCCAGTACGAGGCCGAGCTGATGACCGTCAGCAACTCGGTGCTCAGCAGCGGCCGCATCCTCGCCCACTCGGGCAACGAAATGTTCGTGTCGATCGACGCCGCGGCGGCGCTGCTCGAGACCCCGGCCCGCCTGCAGGTGCGCGCCAAGTTCTTCAAGATCGTCACCAGTGACGCCGAAGGCCTCGGCCCCGTCTACAGCGCGGTCGGCTCCAACACGCCGATCCCCAACGCCAACGTGCGCATCGGCTTCGCGTTCCACCAGGATCCGCAGAGCACGGTCGCGACGATGCGCTACCCGACCAACCCGCAGGACTTCGTCTACGACATGCAGGACTCGGGCCTGCAGGCCTGGATCACGACCCACGGCGCGCCCCAGTTCGTGCAGTGGGACGTCACCTTCGACACCACCTTCAGTGTCAACGGCAGCGTCGCACCGAACCTGAGCCCGGCCACCCCGCTGCCCGAGCTGCACTTCCTGCGCCTGCCCTGGCGGTTCTGATCGCCAGGCGGTGCGCGCGGGCATCGTGAAACGGAGCGCGCCGCGCTCCGTTCTCACGAGCAACGACACGGGGCAGGCCACAAGGCCTGCCCCGTGTCGTTTGTACCCGGTTCGGTACCCACGCTCGTTACGTCTTCGTGGGCGCACGCTATCGACGGCGCCCGCATCGCCCCGCGTCGAGGGTGGCGGGCGGGAAGCGAATCATGGTGAAAGGTCTCGAGCTGGGCGTTCGGTTGATCGGCTGTTGCGCATTGGGCGCGTGCTCGGGAGGAGGTGGCGACGGCGCGCAGGTCGTCGCGGGGGGCGACTTCGTGGTGCTCGAGACGGTGCCCACGAACAACGGCCGCATCTTCCTGAACGATCCGGTCAACATCGACCTCAGCAAGGACGTCGACCTCGACTCGGCGTCGCTGACCACCGTCAGCTTCCAGGCGCTCGATCAGCTCGGCGCACCGGTCAGCGAGCTGGTCAGCGGCAACTTCTGCGTCGTCACCAGCCCTGGTGACACGGAGCCGGGCCGCCGCCTGCAGTTCGTGCCGCGCTTCGCCGCGAACAACACCTACGACGACGGCGGCTTCCGCGCCGGTCGCACCTACCTGGTGCAGCTCGTCGGCGGTCAGGCACAGAGCGGCACCGCGCTGCGCGACGCAACCGGCCGCGCGCTGAGCCAGCCGGTGACGTTCTCGTTCACGACGGCCGAAGGCACGACGCCCGCGCAGCTGTTTCGCAACCCCAAGACCGGCGGTCCGACCCGCACCGGGCTCGAGGTCACCACCGCGACCGACCTGCAGAGCGTGCCGCTCAACCTGCTCGGCTCGCCGCCCGTCGAGGTCCGGCTGTCGTTCGACCAGGCGCTCAACCCGAACGACGGCAACGTCCCGGTCAGCCTCGACAGCAACCCGCTGGTGCGCGACATCGACCAACGCGGCCGCGTCTACCTCGAATACGACGACCCGACCCTCGGCGCCGACACGTGGATTCCCGCCGACGTCGAGCTCGAGCGCAACGACCTGACCGGCGCCGAGCTGGTGCTGCGCCCCGTCGGTGTGCTACCCAACAACGCCGAGATCCGCATCATCGTCGAGAACACGCTCGAGGACATCTCGGGTGAGTCGAACGTCAGCGACCTCGCCTACGACCGCGTCTTCGGCTCGTTCCGCACGGCGAGCTCCTACGAGCAGCAGTTCAACGGCATCGTCGAGGACTTCACGGATCGCGCGGACATCGACCTCGACGTGCCTTTCCCCGAGCCCATCGCCGAGGTTCGCGATGGCTACCTCAAGGCCGGCTTCGCCTTCGAGGGCCGATCGACGACCCTCGACTACGCGCCCAACAGTCGCGAGGTGGTGCTCGACACGCAGTTCACGCAGATCGTCCCGACCAACGGATTGCCGTTCAACGTCAACGGCGGCGTGTTCAACTTCCACGACGTCACCATCCCGCAGGGCGTCACGGTGCAGGGCCGCGGCCCCAACCCGATGATCTGGCTCGTCAGCGGCGACTTCCGCGTGGCCGGTGAGCTGTCCGTGCGCGGCGGCGACGGCGCGCGCGTCAACGGGTTGATCACCGGCAACTTCGTCACGGCCGGCGGCGTCGGTAGTTGCGGTGGCGGCAACGGCGGCGACGCCTCACCCGACGCGGTCAACCGCGACCTGCGCGGCGCGAACGGCAACGGCCCGCTGCAGGTGCCCGGCCGCGGCGGCGGCGGCGGCCGACTCGCCTGCACGGCCGGCTGCTACGGCGGCAACGGCGGCGGCTCGGGCGGCGGCGGCGGTTCGCTCGCCAGCCAGGGCGACCCCCACTATCGCCAGCCCCAGGGCACCGGCACGTCCTTCCAGCAGAAGGTCGGCATCGGTGGCGCCGGCTGCAGCGGCTCGTCGATCGCGCGCACCGGCGTGCTCGCCGGCGGCGAAGCGGGCGCACGCCCCTTCGTCGACAACCGCAACGACAACGACTTCTGGGGCAGCGGCCTCGACTACGGCCGCAACATCCGCATCACCGGCGAACTCTCCGTGCCCATGGGCGGCGGCGGCGGTGGTGGCGGCGGCGACACCTCGCCTTCGTTCTCCTGCAGCCTCACGGCCAACCAACCCGCCAACGACTTCAGCGGTGGTGGCGGCGGCGGTGGCGGCGGCGTGCTGATCGTCAAGGCGCTCGGCGAGATCGAGGTCCTTCCGACCGGCAGGATCAACGCCGACGGTGGCAACGGCGGCGGCGGCGCCGCGGCGGGTTCCTGCGGCGACGGCGGCGGCGGCGGCGGCGGCTCGGGCGGCATGGTCGTGCTGATGAGCGCCAAGCGCATCATCCTGCACGCGCACGGTGTGCAGTCGGCCAACCGCTGGCGCTACGCGCAGAACGACTACGACTTCGTGCTCTCGGCCGACGGCGGCACCTGCCGCACGGGGACCTTCGGCGCACCGGTCGTGACCAAGAAGTACCCGGCCAGCGGTTCGCCGATGATGGCCGGCGCCCAGTACGACGAGAACCCGCTCGGCGGCCTCGGCGGCATGGGTCTCGTGCAGCTGATGACCCCGCCCGGTGACAACAGCACCGACGGCACCAACACCCGCCTCGACGACAACATCGTCGTGATCCAGAACGGCCTGCCGCTCAGCGGCACCGCCAAGCAGCAGATGCTCGCCTGGCGCGGCTTCCCCAACGCCAGCGGCACCTATGTCGACGACAACGGCACCCCCACCAACATCGGCGACGACGAGGGCGACATCCGCCCGACCCCGACGCTGCTGCCGGTGCCGTTCAACGCCAAGTCGCGCGTGCGCAGCAAGTGGATCGACACGGGCTTCAGCAAGCGCCGCGCGCTCGCTGCCGAAGACGGCCTGCCGCGCGGTCTCGTGACCACCGGCGGCGCCGAGGTCGGCCCGGTGTTCGAGTTCGCGGGCACCAACAACCAGACCACCGTGCAGGGCTACGTCGACTACGAAGAGGTCGGCAACAACGCGGTGAAGATCAAGTACCCGGCCATCGGCAGCCCGATGACCATCAGCACGTTCGACACCAGCGCCACCTACCTCGGTGAGCCCGCGATCCGCGTCGAGCTGGCCGCGCCGATCGCCGGCGACGACAACCGCTACCGCCAGTACGAGGCCGAGCTGATGACCGTCAGCAACTCGGTGCTCAGCAGCGGCCGCATCCTCGCCCACTCGGGCAACGAGATGTTCGTGTCGATCGACGCCGCGGCGGCGCTGCTCGAGACCCCGGCCCGCCTGCAGGTGCGCGCCAAGTTCTTCAAGATCGTCACCAGCGACGCCGAAGGCCTCGGCCCCGTCTACAGCGCGGTCGGCTCCAACACGCCGATCCCCAACGCCAACGTGCGCATCGGCTTCGCGTTCCACCAGGATCCGCAGAGCACGGTCGCGACGATGCGCTACCCGACCAACCCGCAGGACTTCGTCTACGACATGCAGGACTCGGGCCTGCAGGCCTGGATCACGACCCACGGCGCGCCCCAGTTCGTGCAGTGGGACGTCACCTTCGACACCACCTTCAGTGTCAACGGCAGCGTCGCCCCCAACCTGAGCCCGGCCACGCCGCTGCCCGAGCTGCACTTCCTGCGCCTGCCCTGGCGGTTCTGATCGCCAGGCGGTGCGCGCGGGCCCTTTCCCCGGCCGCGGCCGACGGGCACGATGCTCAGCCGCATGCGCCTGCTCGCCCCGCTCGTCACCAGTTGGCTGCTGATCGCCCCGGCGCTGCCCGGCCAGAAGCCCCCAGGCGCGCCGATGCCGCAGGACCTGGCGACGCTGACCGCGACGCCTACCCCGAGCGGCCCCGCCGACCTGCGCTGGCAGCTGGCGCGCAAGGCCTTGGACGCCGGCGAGTTCGGCGAAGCGCGCGGCCATCTGCTGGCGGCGCTCGAGTTCCACGCCGATTCGCCGACGCTGCTGTTCGACTTCGTCCGCGCCTGCGGCGAGGACCCGGACCTGCTGGCCCTGTGGGTCGAGCGTTGGCTCCGCGCGGCGAGCAACCCGCAGGGCAGGTTCAAGCTCGACCCGGCCCAACGCAAGCTGGTGACCGCCAGCAAGGCATTCGACAAGCAGCTCGGTGACGCGCAGAAGCTGGCGCAGAAGCGCGCCGCGGCGGCGACCTCGATCAGCCGCCTGATCACCAAGCTCAAGACCGGCCGACGCACCGACGCGACCGAACGCACCCTGACGACGCGCTGGGCGGCCGAGCTGCTGCTGTCGCTGTGCGAGGGCGCCCCCCCGCTGCTCGCCGACAAGGCGAGCGCGATCGAAGCGATCGAAGCCGGCTTCGCGCCCGACCACGCGGCGGTGATCACCGGCCTCTCGAACCTGCTCGCCGACAAGGCTGACCTCGCGGACGAGCGCCCCCTGCGTGCGGCGCGGCTGTTGCTCGGCCTGCAGCGCCAACGGCTCATGGCCGACGTGCGCGGCCAGCTGCCCGAAGACCTCGCGTCCCTCGATCGCGCCGCCGAAGCTGCGCGCGCGGTCGTCGCCGCCGCCGCGGACTCACGCGCTGCCGGCAAGATCTGGACGATCCCCGAGCTCGAGGCGATGTCGCCAGCCGAAGCCGAGCGCTTCACCGCCGAACACCGCAGCTGGAACGCACCCGGCGTGGCGCTGAGCACCACGGGCCGCTATCGCGTCGAGACCACCTGCGGCCACGACACGCTGCTCGGCGTGGCGCGCACCGTCGAGCTGCACCACACGCGGCTGGTCTCCCACTTCGGCAGCGACCCGTTCCTGCAGCGGCTGGGCATCGTGCGCATCGTGCCGGACCAGACCGACATGGAGACCGACGGCGCGCCGCACTGGTGGGCGGCAGGCTTCCAGGGCGGCGACGTGACCACGATCCGCTTCTTCTGGGGCAACCTGCCGGGGCTCGGACACACGCTGACGCACGAGCTCACCCACCGCTTCGACGGCGTGCTGCGCCCGTTCCTGCCTGGCTGGTACGTCGAGGGCCACGCCGACTGGACCGCCAAGCACTACGCGAGCATGGCCGAGACGCAGTTCACCGAGGACTTCCTCGACGTCGGCACCGTCGCGCGCGTGAACGGTATGGGCTACGGCGACCGCGCCCGCTTCGAGCAACTGCTCGGCGGCAAGGTCGAGGACTATCGCGACAACTACCCGGTCGGCTACTCCCTCTACGCCTTCCTGCGCGGCCACCCGCCGGGCGGCCCCTGGCCGTACCGCGCCGCGCTGCAGACCTACGAACGCAACGCCCGCGCCGGGCAAAAGGACCCGCTCGCCTACTTCACGAGCGTGTTCTGCGACGGCGCGAACGGGCGCGCGGCGTCGTTCGACGAGTTCGTCGCGGCCTGGCAGGCGTTCCTGCGCGGCTGCAGCGAGTGGCGCGCCGACCGCAAGAAGGGCAACGAATGGGTCGGTCGCTACGGCGGACTCGGCAGCGGCGACCCTACGTCGCTGGTGATGGACGAACCCACCTGGTCCTGGGCGCGAACGCGCGAGGAGCCGTTCTTCGGCCAGGGCCACGCCGCGTTGGCGGCGCTGCTGCTGCACGAGACGGGCGACCGCGATGGTGCGCTGGCGGCCGGCCTGTGGTCCCTCGACGTCGACGGTTGGCGTCCCGACACGGTGGCCGTGCTGCGCGAGCTGTTCTCGGCCGGCAAGGACAAGGTCGCGCCGGGCGCGTTCGCGGCGCTCGCGCGCCAGCGCTTCCGCGACACGAGCAACGACGCGGCGGTCCCGACCGGCACGCTGGCCGCCGTCGACGCCTATCTGGCGGCGCTGGCCGAACGACGCGACGCGCTCGCGGCGACGCAGTGCGCAGTCGCTGCGGCCGCGGCCGACGCAGAACTCACGCGGCTGCGGGACTACTTCGCCCCGGCCACCGCCGTCGCCGGACCGAGCGTCGCGCCGCCGCCGCTGCCGCGGTCGCTCGGGGGTCACGGCTACACCGAGACCAGCCTCGTCGACTACGACCGCCGACGCGAGCCGGGTCTGTGGTTCACGACGCCCGACGGCGACCTGCAGGTCGGCCGCAAGCGACCCCGGGAAGGCACCGGCACCGTCGACCGCCAGTCCCTGACCCGGGACGCCTTCGTGCACTCGGTGGCGTGGCACGGCCCCGGCGCCTACGTGGTGCGCGGTCGCGTGCACTTCACCACCGCCTACGTCGCCGGCGCGATCGTGTTCGGGCACCAGCGCCGCGACCGCAACCTGCGGCTGCGCTTCTCCGCGGGCGACTTCGACTACTCGGCGGGGCGCAGCGAGCGCGACCATCGCCAGGGCGTGCTCGACGTCAAGCTCGAAGGCCTGTGGGAGCGCGACGGCAACCTGCCCGACACCATACCCAGCGCCCAGATCGACCTTCCCGCCGGCCAGTCCTGGTTCGACTTCGCGCTGCACGTGCGCGGCGCGCGCGCGCTCGTCGAGATCAACGGCGAAGCGGTGTGCCGCTACGCCGTGCACGACGGCTCGCCGATCGAGGGCCAGATCGGTTTCGCGATGAGCACCGGCGCCATCCGCGTGCAGCAGCCGACGGTGCAGGAGCTCGCGACCGGCACGGCCGCGGCGGTGACCGGGCTCGACCTCGGCGCGCAGCCGATGGCCTCGCTCGAGGACCTGCTGCTGTTGCCGACCCGCGGCATCCCGCGCTCGCCGAACGGCACGCTGGTCGTCTGGCTGTCGAGCCGCGACGACGGCTCCCCGATCGACAACCTGCCCCGCGCCATGCCCGTGCTCGCGCGCCTGCTCAACGACCCCGTGCAGTTCCCGCAGCTGCTGGTTCTGGCGGTACCGGCCGGCCTGCCCGCCGAGGACCGCGACGTCGCGCGCCGCCAGCTCGCGGAGGTCCGGGGCGCCGAAGTGCCGGTCCTCGAGCACCGCGTCGGCGAGCCGCTGCGCGGCCACTACCCGTTCGTGCTGTTCGTCGACCACCAGGGTGTGCTGCGCGCCGCGGCCGAGGTCAGCGATCCGGCCCTGCACTCCAAGGTGCAGAAGTGGGCTCAGCTGTTTCGCAGTCGCTGAGACAATAAGCTGCCGGTCCGATGACCGTGCAGCTCGCGCCCATCCCCGACCACGTGCCCCTGCCCGCGGGCTTCGCCGCCGCCGGCGTGCACTGCGGCCTCAAGAAGAACGGCCAGCTCGACCTCGGTCTGCTGCTCGCCGACGCGCCGGTGCCAGCAGCCGCGATCTACACGCAGAACCGGCTGGTCGGCGCCCACGTGCACGTCTGCCGCGACCACCTGCAGCGCGGCGACGGGCTGGTGCGCGCCGTGCTCGTCAACTCCCGCAACGCCAACTGCGCCACGGGCCCGCAGGGCATCGTCGACGCGCAGGCATGCTGCGCGGCGCTCGCCGCGCGGCTGGGTTGTCCGACCGAGCAGGTGCTGATGTTGAGCACCGGCCCGATCGGCGCGCCGTTGCCCAGACAGCGCATCCTCGACCACCTCGACGCGCTGCTCGAGCAGGCCAGCGGCGACGGCGCGCGCGCCTTCAGCCGCGCGATCATGACCACCGACACCTATCCCAAGGCGATCTTCGCCGAGGACGCGGCGCTGCAGGCGACGGGCTTCGCCAAGGGCTCGGGCATGATCCACCCCAACATGGCGACCATGCTCGGCTTCCTGGTCACCGACGCGAAGCTGCCGCGCGCCGAGGACGCGCGGGCCGTGCTGCGCGAGGTCGCCGACCGCAGCTTCCACCGCGTCACCGTCGACGGCGACACCTCGCCGAACGACACGCTGGTGCTGCTGGCCAGCGGCAGGGGCCGCGGCCAGAGCAACGGCGGCGCGCTGCTCACCGACCTCGCGCAACAGCTGGCCCGACAGATCGCAGCCGACGGCGAGGGCGCGACCCGGCTGATGACCATCGAGGTGCGCGGCGCACGCAGCGAAGCCGAGGCCGCGCACGTCGGCCGCGTCATCGCCACGAGCCCCCTGGTCAAGACCGCGGTCGCGGGCCTGGATCCCAACTGGGGACGCATCCTCTCGGCCGCGGGCCGCGCCGAGGTGCCGTTCGACGCGACCAAGGCGCGCGTCTGGATCGGCCCCGCTGCGGTCTACGAAAACGGCGTCTGCCACCCCGAGCGCGAGGGTGCCGCGCACCAGCACCTGGCGAACGAGACGCAGGTCGTGCTCGGCGTCGATCTGGCGCTCGGCGACGCCGCGGCGGACGTCTGGACCTGCGATCTGACCAAGGACTACGTGCAGATCAACGCCGACTACCGCACCTGAGCGGCGCCGGTCGCTGGCCGGCACTCAGCGGTCGCGATAGACCCGCGGCGGCGGCACGCCCTTCTCGCGCCACCACTCGCGGTGGTCGCCGTTGTCCTCGGGCAGATCGGCCACGTAGCCGGCAGTCGCGTCGGGCACGCAGTCGCTGTAGGCGAGATACGGCTTGAGGTCGAGCACCGGCGTGCCGTCGAGCAGGTCGTGGTCGGCGATGTGCAGCACCCGCTTGTCGATGCGCACCAACCGCACGCACGACAGGCCGATCGGGTTGGGGCGCTGGGGCGCGCGCGTCGCGAACAGCCCGCGCTTCTGCGTGTCGCGCGGCGGCGTGACCTTCGACTTCCAGCCGCGCGCGAGGTGACACCAGAACACCACCCACAGGTGGCTGAAGCCGTCGAGGTCGGCGAGCGCGTTCTGCAGACCCTGGCGCAGATGGATCTGGCCGTCGCCGCCGCGGCCGAGCCCGCTCTGCCGCGGGGCCTCGTGATGCAGCCGCTGGCCGCAGCGCACCACGCCGATGGCGCGCACCGCGAACTCGTCGGCGGCCCCGGCCGGCGGCGCGCTCATCGCGGCGGATCGATCGGGATCCGCACCTTCTGGTTCTCCGGCAGGCGGCGCGTGTCGGCGTCGTTCCAACCGTTGAGCACCATGATCTCGCGGAAGCGGTTGGCGTCGCCGAGGTACTCCTTGGCGAGGTGGATCAGGGTACGGTGACGACCGAGCTCGACGACGCGATAGGTCGGCGCCGGCGGCGACGGCGGGACGGGGTCGGTCTTCGGCTGGGGCTGGGGCTGGGGCTCGACTCGCGGCCCGGGCGCGACACCGACCTGGTCGGGCACGGGATCGGGTTGAACGTCGCCCGTGCGCACACGCTGCGGCGGCGCGATCACGATGCCGCGCGCCGCCAGCGCCTCGCGCAAGGAACTCGAGGCACCGCCGACCTCGAGCACCAACGTGTCCTCGTGCACCGCCGCCTGCGCGCTGCCGCCGCAAGCACACAGCACCAGCCCCGCCGAGGCGAGAGACGCCGCCAACCGGATACCACCCATGCGCGGCATTGTCCGCGTCCGCCCGCACACCGCAACGACGTTGCCGCGCATCGTGCTTGCCTTGGGTCCCGCCTTGGCGGACAACCTCTCGCCCGATGTCCTCGCTGCGCCGCCTCGTGCTGACCGCCCTGCCGAAGGTGGCCCTGTCGCGCCTGTGTGGGCTGGTGACCCGGGTCCCCCTGCCACGCCCTGTGCGCCGCAGCCTGTTCCGGTGGTTCGCGAAGCGCTACGGGGCAGATCTCGACCAGATCGACGGGCCCGTGGACCAGTTCCGCAGCCTCGCCGCCTTCTTCCGCCGCCCCCTGCGCGCCGGCGCACGCGTCGTCGCCGACAGCCCGTTGGTCTGGCCCTGCGACGGCCGCATCGTCACGTGCGGTCCCCTCCAAGGCGACCGCGTGCCGCAGGTCAAGGGCCGCGATTACTCGCTCGCCGAGCTGCTCGCCGACGCGGACCTGGCCGCGACCCTGGCCGGCGGCAGCCAGGCGACCATCTACCTCGCGCCCGGCGACTACCACCGCGTGCACGCCCCGTTCGCGGGCCGCGTCGAGCGAGTCGTGCCGCTCGCGGGCACGTTGTTCCCCGTCAACCCGCCCGCCGTGCAGTGCATCGACCGCCTGTTCGTGCGCAACAGCCGCCACGTCTTCCACTGCCGCCTCGCCGACGGTGCGCCCGCAGCAGTCGTCCTGGTCGGCGCCTACAACGTCGGCGACACCGCGATCACGATCGAGCACGGCGCGATCGGCTGCGGCAGTGAGCTCGGCCAGTTCGGATTCGGCTCGACCGTCGTCGTGGTGCTCGGCCCCGGCCCTGTGGGCTTGCCCGAGGTGGCGCCCGAGCAGCGCGTCTGGATGGGCCAGGCGATCGCGGCGGCGACGCACTGACAGCGCGCGCCCCGTCGGTACCAGCCCCTCAGCCCCTCAGACCCCGACCGAACGCAGCGCGAGGCGGGCTTCGTCGCCCGCGGCGCCCTTGGTCCGGGTCGCCAGGTGCTGCAGCAGCTCGGTTCCGAACCGGCGCTCGGCGCCGACGCCGCGCGCGAAGTGGGTCGCGATGCGCAGCAGGTCCTCGGCCGTCACCGACGCCTCCTTGCGCAGGCGATCGGCGAGCGGGAAGCCGTCGCGCACGAGCAGCGCGAAGAAGCCCATCGTCGCGTCACCGACCGGCCCGCCCTCCACGCCGTTGGCGTGCTGGCTGCGATGCAGGCTCGTCACGGCGAGCTGGAACCGCGCTTCCGCGGTCGCGTGCGGCGTCGCGGCGACCTTGGCCAGCAGGTGCAGGGCCTCGGGCTGGCGACGCGCGCGGCGCATGCGCACCGCCTTGTCGACGACCGTGGGCACGATCTTGGCCGCCCCCACCGCGAGCACGGTGTCGAGCACCAGGTCGCCGAGGCGCACGTTGTTGCCGAGCAGCTTGACGGCCTTCTCGACCAGGGACTTGAGGGTGCGCGGCGGCACGTGTTCGGCGAGGCGGCGCAGGATCCCCGCAGCGGTGCCCTGCATCGCAGGATCGCGGGCCGTGAGCATCAGCTTGACCAACGGCTCGACGGCCTGCTTGTTGTGCGCCAGCGCCTCCGCAGCCGCGGCGCGGAAACGCTCGTCGTCGTGATCGAGATACTTCAGGCCGACCTTGGCCATCTCGGCGCCGCCCACCGGTCGCAGCAACCGCAGCGCGAACAACCGCTGCTCGGGCTGACGCGCGGCCAACAGCCGCTTGAGCACCGTCACCAGGGACGCCGGCACCTCGGGGAGGTCGCTGAGCACCTCGCGGATCGCCTCGTGCAGATCGCGGAGCTCGGCGTCCTCGAGCATCTTCATCAGGTTCTGCACCTGGGCGGCGGTCAGCTTGGTGCCGCGCAACGACCGCAGCGCGGCCGCCCGCACCAGACTCGGCTGCTCGGGACCCGACAGTCGCAGCATCAGGGAACGCGAACCGGCCGGGTCCAGGTGCCGCAGCACCTCGACGACCCGCGCCAGACTGGCCTCGGGCATCGCGGCCGCGTCGTCGAAGACCGCGCCGAGCTGCGCCGCCAACGCCACCCGGAACGCTTCGTCCCAAGCCGGGGCGTGCGCCTGGGTCGCGTCGAGCACCAACTGCGCCACGGGCTCGCAGGTCTCGGGGGTCAGCAGCGCCTGCGCGAAGATCGGCACCACGGGATTCGCGACGACCTTGGGCGCGGCCTTCTTGCCCTTGGCGGCGCGGGACCGCGCCTTCTTGACCGGGGCCTCGGCGACGTCACTGCCCGACTCGGCGCCGGCCTTGCGCGTCGAGCGCGCCAGGATCTGCAGGATGCGCAGACGCTCCTCGGGAGCCGCGTCCGGATACACCTGGACCAGCACTTCGTGGGCCGGCTCCCCCGCGTCACCGAGCAGCATCGCGGCGTGCTCGGAGAGCCCCTCGCTGTCGAGCAGCGCCGCCGCGATCGCCTGCAACGCCTGTGGCGTAGCGATCTTGGCGAGAGCGTCGAGCGCGAACCGGCCCAGCACCGGCGAGCGGTCCACGCAGTCGGCGAGCCCCTGCACGATCGCGCCCTCCTTCGGACGGAGTTCGCCAAGGATCTGCGCTGCAGCAACTTGCAGCTCGGGGCGTCCGTCTTGAAGGGTGCCGAGGATGGCTTTGATCGTCTCGTTCATGGGCGTCCCGAAGCGGGTGAACTCGGGTTACGCCGCACCGCCAAACGAGCGTCGCAGCGAGCCTGAGGTCGGGGAACGGGGGCCGATTATGACAGACCAAGGCACCGGTCGCCACCTCCTGCCGGCGGACCACCCGCCCGCCGCGGAACCGCCCATGGCATCGGAGTTGGAAAATGTAACCTCTTTGTCGATAGACTGATACTGCCAGAGGTCGCCATGCGGATCCTGTTCCTGACGCCCTTCCTGCCCGCCCCGGACGCCCACCACGGCGGCGGAATCTACCTGTCCGCGCTCGCGGCGGCGCTGGCGAGGCAGGCGGAGATCGGCCTTTGCGCTCTACTGCATCCGGAAGAGGAGTTGTCGCTGCAGCACCATCCGGCGCCTTGGTCGTGGCACGGCTCGGCGCCGCTGCCGCAAAGGCCGCTGCGAGCCGGGCGCCGCCGCCATCAGCTGCGAATGCTGTGGCGCTGGCGACGCATGCCGCTGGGCGCCGCCAAGCACTGGCAACCCGAGCTGGTGCCGCTGCTGCAGCGCGCGCTGCGCGAGTTCCGCCCCGACGTCGTCTGCGTCGAGATGGCTCAGATGGCGCAATATCTGCCGTTCCTGCGCCAGGTGCCGACCGTGCTGACGGACCACGAGGCCGGGTGTCCGGCGAACACCACCACGGGGCTCGGGCGCTGGGGCGACGCGCGCGACCGACGCCTGTGGCGCCGCTTCGTGCACCGCTTCTACCCGCTGGCCACGCACGTGCAGGCCGTCACCAGCGAAGACGCGGCCGCGCTGTCGGCCCTGCTGCACCGACCCGTCGGCAGCCGCGGCCCGGCCTTCGCCGTGCCCGACCGCCCCGTCGCTCCCGGTGCCGCGCCGCCGCGGGCGCTGTTCCTCGGGGACTATCGCCACGGCCCCAATCCCGAGGCCGCGCGGGTGCTGGCGCGACAGGTGCTGCCGCGGTTGCGCGCGCGCCATGCGCAAGCCGAACTGTGGCTCGCCGGCCCCAATCAGGACCCCGCGCTCGCGGATCTGCGCGACGTCCCCGGCCTGCGCCTCGTCGGCTTCGCGCCGGATCTCGCCGCGCTGTTCGCGCAGGTGCGCGTGATGCTCGCGCCGCTGTTCTCGGGCGGCGGCTTCCGGGTCAAGAGCCTCGCGGCCCTCGCGCACGGCTTGCCGGTGGTCACCAATGCGCTGGGCGCCAGGGGCTGCACCGCCGCGCCGCCGGCGCGGGTCGTCGTCGAAGGGGCCGATGCCCTGGCTGCCGCTGCGCTCGAACTGCTCGAGTCCCCCCAGGCGGCACGAGCCGCCGGCGAAGCCGCCTACGCCTGGGCCCGCGCCAACCTCGCCGACCAGGCCGTCGCGAACCAGCAGCTGCAGATGCTGCGGACCCTGCTGGCGGCGCCGACGCGCTGAGCCGCCACACCGTCGCGCCGTCTCAGACCTCGAGGGGCTCGGCCTTGGTGCCCGCGGCCTTGCCCGGCTTGCTCGACTTGCCGGACTTGCCCTTGCGCAGCCTGAACTTGCGCATCGTCTCCTGCAGGAACGACTCCATCTTCGAGGTCTCCTTGCCGCGCACGAAGTTCCACAGGATGCGGAACACGCGGCCGGGGTGGAAGAAGAAGCTGTTCAGGTAGAAGGCCGCGACGACCTTGTACTTCCAGCGCGTGAGCTGCTTGGCGGTGAACGCCTCGCAGAACTTGCGGTCCTCGCTGAGGAACTTGTTGTGCACGTAGATCGGCAGCTTCAGGAACGCGTCGGTGTACTGCACCTTGCCCTCCTTCTCGAGCTGCCGCGTGATCTCGGTGCTCGGCAGCGGGAAGAAGAAGCCCGCCGAGACGTCGTCGATGCCCGCGCGCCCCAGCCGCGCCGCGAGGCGCACCGTCGCCTGCATGTCCTCTGCTTCGTCGGTCGGATACGCGAGCACGAAGAACGCGCCGACGTTGAGTCCGGCCTTGACCGACGCCCGCACCGCGCGGAACAGCTTCTCGTCGGTCAGCATCTTCTTCATGTGCTTGCGGGTGCGCTCGCTGCCCGATTCGGGCGCGAAGTTGAGCGACCTGCAGCCGCTGCGCACGAGCAGGCGGGCGACCTCTTCGTCGATGATCTCGCTGCGCGTGCCGGCCGGCAGCTGCCAGGTGATCTTCAACCCGCGCTTCTCGACCTCGTTGCAGAACTCGACGACCCAGTCGCGCTTGAGGATCGCGGTCAGGTCCTGGAACGGGAAGTTGCTGGCGCCGTACTTCTGGTGGTAGCTCTCGATCTCGTCGAGCACGTCCTTGGGCGAGCGCGCGAACCAGCGCGTCGTCCACATGTTGGGCGAGCTGCAGTAGGTGCACTGGTAGGGGCAGCCGCGCGTCGCCAGGATCGGCACCGTCTTGCCGTAGTAGATGCCGCTGACCAGGCGGTTGCTCGAGTAGGCCTCGATGTCGAACAGCTCCCACGCCGGCCACGGGATCTCGTCGACGTTCTTGATGCGGTCGCGGCGCGGGTTCTTCTGCACCTTGCCGTCCGCGGTGCGGAACGCGATGCCGGGGATCACGGTGTGATCGAGGCCGAGTTCGAGCGCGCGGAACAGCGCCACCGCCGTCTCCTCACCCTCGCCGAGCACCAGGAAGTCCGCGGGGCTCTGCTCCATCGACAGGTCGGGAACGGCCGTGAAGTGCTCGCCGCCGCACACGATCGGCACCTTCGGGAACGCCGCCTTCACCTTGCCGATCAGCTCGCGCACGATCGGCCAGCTGTAGCTCCACATGCTGGTGATGCCGATCGCCTGCGTGTCCGCGGGGATCCGGGCGATGATCTCCTCGGGGGTCAGACCCAGGCGCCAGATGTCGCCGTCGGGGATCATCTGCTCGGGCGCCTCACCCAGCGCATCGACGACTTGGACCGCGTGCTTGTCGTCACGCAAGACCGCGGCGATGTAGGCGAGCCCCAGCGGCAGGCTCGGTCGCAACGCGGTCAGGCCGTTCTTGTTGATGTAGACCGGCGGATGGATCAGGGTGACTTTCATGCGGACGAGGGGCGGGTGCCGGTTGCGGCCAAGGGACTATACCATCGGCATCTAGCCCCATAGTGGGGCGGTTTGGATGAGGATCCAGACCGGGAGTCGGAGAACTTCGGGCCGGGATGCCGAAACCTCCTTGGCATCGCGAGCCGCGAGGTCCGGTTCGGCGCGCGACGCCCGCGCGCTACGCCATGACGAAATCTGGGACGAACCGCGGCCCGAATCCGCACGAGCGTTGAGTCGCGGCGACCGCGTGTGTTTAACCGCCACGGCATGAACCTCGCCCAGGTGGCCCGCCTCTTGGCCGGCATCGCCGCGTTCCTGACGCTGGCCCAGCTGCCGCCGTTGGTGATGGCGCTGACCGAACCCGCCGCCCCGGGGCTCTCGGCGACCTCGGGGTTCGTGGCCAGCCTGATCATCGGCGGCGTCGTCGCAGTGTTGCTGTGGCTGGCCGGGCGCGGTCAGCACCAGCAGGTCTACCGCAAGGAGGCGATCGCCGTCGCGGGCCTGTCCTGGATCCTCGCCGGCCTGCTCGGTGCGGTGCCGCTGCAGTGGTCGGGCGTGATCCTCGATCCGATCGACGCCGTGTTCGAGACCGTCAGCGGCCTCACCACCTGCGGCGCCACGGTGCTCGCCAGCGGCGACAACCCGGCGATCGAATCGGTGCCGCGCAGCCTGCTGCTGTGGCGCGCGATGCTGCAGTGGATCGGCGGCCTCGGCATCGTGCTGGTGTTCGCGGCGCTGCTGCCGGCCATGGGCGTCACCAGCAAGAACCTGCTGACCTCGGAGACCGTCGGCGTCGGCACCGACACCTACCAGCCGCGCGTGCTCGACAAGGCCCGCCTGATCATCCTGATCTACGTCGGGCTGACGACCGCGTGCACGGCGCTGCTGATGCTGGTCGGCGGCTTCGGCCTGTTCGACGCGATCTGCCACGCGTTCACGACCCTGGCCACCGGCGGCTACTCCACGCGCTCGTCGGTCGGCGCCTTCGACAGCCTCGGCGGCGAGATCGTCCTGATCGTGTTCATGTTCCTCGCCGGCGCCAGCTTCGCCGTCGTCGCCACCCACATGCGCAGCGGCTGGAAGTGCGTGCGGACCCTGCTGCGCACCGGCGAGTTCCGGATCTACACGATCATCACGCTCGGACTGATCGCCGTGCTGACGGTGTCGCTGCTCGAGGTCGGCGTGCCGTTCGGCAAGGCGCTGCGTCAGGCGGCGTTCAACGGCGTCAGCGTGCTGACCTCGACCGGCTACGCGACCGCCGACTTCCACGCCTGGCCCACGATCTCCATCGTGCTGCTGTTCAGCGCGATGTTCGTCGGCGGCTGCACGGGGTCGACGGCCGGCGGCATCAAGCAGGTCCGCGTGCTCGTGATCCTCAAGCTGTTCGCCTACACGATCCGCCACTTCGTGCGGCCCAAGAGCGTCGAGCGCATCAAGCTCGACGAGGAGGTCCTGCCCGCCGCAGTGATCTCCTCGATCCTCGCGATCGTGCTGCTGTGGATCATCAGCATCGTCGCCGGCGCGGCGGTGATCTCGCTCGACGACCGCCTCAACTTCGTGGCGTCGTTCAGCATCAGCGCCAGCATGATCGGCTCCTGCGGCCCCGCGCTGACGATCGTCGATCCCGCGCATGCGGCGGACGTGGTGCTCAACGGCGGCACCGCCGCGACGCTCGCGAACACCATCAACGTCGGCCCGTTCGGCGGCTACGGCGAACTCTACGACGGCACCAAGATCGTGCTGATCTTCCAGATGGTGCTCGGCCGCCTCGAACTGTTGACGCTGCTGGCGCTGCTCACGCCGAGCTTCTGGCGGCGCTGAGTCACTTCGGCACGAGGCGATACAGCATCGGGTCCGGCCCGGGCTGCAGGTCGAAGCGCGCGCGCAGGTGCGCCGCGAACTTCGGGCCGGCCATCGCCTCGTTCGG
Source organism: Planctomycetota bacterium (assembly GCA_020638655.1). Classification (GTDB taxonomy): domain Bacteria; phylum Planctomycetota; class UBA1135; order UBA1135; family UBA2386; genus JACKIC01. The sequence continues at coordinate 5,976 of JACKIC010000007.1, read as the reverse complement.
CAGCACCTCCAGGGTGGCCTTCTCCGCGAGCATCGCGCCGCGCGGGTCCTCGAGCGAGGAAAGCGCGGTCTTCGTGATCAACACCGCGCGTCCCTGCGCGATCAGCAGTCGGAGGAACTGTTCGACCCCGATCGCCTGGTCCGCGGTGAACTTCTCGACCGGCAACGTCGCCTGCGCGCGCACCCACAAGAAGCGCTCCTCGCGGAGCGGGTCGCGCCGCCGCGCCAGGATGCCCATGCGCTCGTACACGACCGTGAGCTCGCGGTGACTGCCGACCAGCAGGAAGGGCTGCGCGTCACCGGCCGCCGCGGCCACGGCGGCAGGCAGCCCGTCGACCGCGTCGGCTTCGCCGAACGGGTGCAGCGACAAGCCGTTGCCGACCGTCGCCAACAGCACCGCGAGGTGCCCCCAGCGGCCGATCGGCAGGCTCGCGACGAGCAGCGCGGCGGCGGGCAACATCGGCAGGAGGTAGGCGCCGAACTCCGGCTCGAACACGAGCTGCCGCACCGAGACGTAGAGGAACGGCAGCAGGCCGAGCACCAGAACAACCGCGTCGCGCCGCAACGAACGCACGGCGAGCGCCCCCAAAGCGAGCCACGACAGCGGCGCCAACGGACGCAACCACTCCTGCCAGACGATCGCCGGCAGGTAGTCGAGGCTCTGCGGGCGGCCGATCGAGCCCTCCGCGGCGAAGCCGCGCGACAGGTCGGCCCAGAAGCCGTAGTGCCCGGGCAAGCAGCGCGGCATCACCAACCACAGCACGAGGTGCACCGCGCCCGCGACCGCGGCGAGACCCAGGTCGCGACGCGCTGGCCGCGCGCCGCGGCGCGCGAGGAAGAACAGCAGCAGCCACAGCGGCAAGAACATCGCCTGGCCGTCCATCAGGAACGCCGCGTGGCAGAGCACACCGAGCAGGGCCATGCCCCACCACGACGGCCTGTCGATCTGTCGCGCCGTCCACCACACGCACATCCCGACCGGCGCCAGCAGCGGGCCGTGGAACTCGACCACGGTCGCGAACAACGTCACCGTCGGACACAGCGCCAGGAGCAGGGTCGCCCACCACGCAACCTGGATCGTCGCGAGCCGTCGGAACGCGGCATGACAGAATCCGACGCCGACGCCGGCCCCGATCGCCGAGAACCACACGCCGAGCTGCACGAACGTCGGCTGCAGGCCGAGCGCGACGAGCAGTTCGCGGAACCAGGCCAACGCGGGCAGGAAGCCGACGTGCCAGGGGTGCGGCCAGAGCGCGCCCGGCACGCCCTGCAGGTGGTCGTCGAGCAGCCGGACGATGTCCGTGCCGTCGGTCTTGTAGAATTCGCCGCTCGCGGTCGCCAGGTAGGCCGCGGCGGCGGCGACCGCGACCAACGGTGCCTGCCACAGGACGCTGCGCGCACCGTCGCCCGTCGCCACGGACTAACCCCGTTCGCGCAGGACGACCTTCTCGCGCCGGCGGAACACGATGCGGATCGGCACCTCGGGGCAGTCGAACGCGTCGCGCAGCTGTTGCACGAGGTAGCGTTCGTACTGGCCGCGGAACAACCGCGGCTCGTTGACGAACACCAGCACCGACAGCGGCTCCTTGCCGATCTGGGTGCCGTAGAACAGCTTGGGGAAGATGCCGCCGCTGGCGGGCATCAGCCGCTCGCGCGCCGCCTGCAGCGCCGCGTTGAGATCCGGGGTCGACATCTCGACCTTGGTCTGCTCACGCAGCTCGAACAGCAGGTCGAGCATCTCGCGCACGTTCATGCCGTCCTTGGCCGACGCGAACACGACGGGCGCGTGGTCGAGCCCGGGCAGCTGCTGCTTGATGTAGGCGTCCCACTTCTCCAGGTCGAGATCGGGCGCGAGGTCGATCTTGTTGCCGACCAGCAGCACCGGCTTGTGGTGCATCACGCAGTAGGCCGCGAGGCTCTTGTCGACCTGGCTGATCTTCTCGCGCACGTCGAACATGTGCACCGCGATGTGCGCGCGGCGGATGCTCTCGGTGGCGCGGGTGTGCGCGAACATGTCGATGGCGTGCTCGACACTCTTCTTCTTGCGCACGCCGGCGGTGTCGATCGCGACGAGCTTGGTGCCGTCGAAGTCGAACACGACGTCGACCGCGTCGCGGGTGGTGCCGGCGATCTCCGAGACGATCACGCGCTCCTCGCCGGCCAGGTGATTGACCAGGGTCGACTTGCCCGAGTTGCGCTTGCCGATCACGGCGAAGCGCAGCAGGTCGTCGTCGACCAGCTGCTCGTCGGCAGTGGGCTCGGGCAACGCCGCGACGATGCGCTCGAGCAGCTCGCTGGTGCCCCAGCCCTCCATCGCGCTGACCGCGATGGGTTCGCCGAAGCCCAGCCGCAACCACGACGCGATGGTCAATTCGTCGAGGTGCGATTCGACCTTGTTGACGACGAGCAGCGGCGCCTTGCCGAGCGTGCGCAGCCGGCGCGCCACCATGTCGTCGCTGGGCACGTGGCCGTCGCGACCGTCGACGACGAACAGGATCACGTCCGCGCTGGCCAGCGCGACCTGGATCTGGCTCTCGATGTGGTCCTTGAGCTTGGCCTCGTCGACGAGCCCCAGACCGCCGGTGTCGACCAGCTCGAAGCGGCGGCCGTGCACGGTCACGTTCGCCGAGACGCGGTCGCGGGTCACCCCCGCGGTGGGCTCGACGATGGACACCCGGCGTCCGACGATCCGGTTGAGCAAGCTCGACTTGCCCACGTTGGGGCGGCCGACGATGGTGACGCGGGGCAGTGACAAGGCGATCCGTTTGGAAAAGGGCGCGGGGCTGGCAGCGGCCGCACAAAGGGCCGAGCACGATACGGGATCGCCCCCACCGGGGCCAGTCCGCCTGAGGAACGGGCCCAGCCTACCCGTTCGGGCCTACTTGGGCGCGGCGACGCGCGGCTTCGACCCCCCGGACCGCAGCAGCGTCCGCAGGGATTCGACCGGCGCCGCCGAGTGCACGACCATCTGGGTGTCGACGACCCGGGCCTCCTCGTCGTAGATCACCGTCAGCGTCGCCTGGGCGATCCCGACCAGGGCCCCGGTGGCATCGACGATCGGGGCGCCGCTGCTGCCCTTGGCGAACTCGCAGGTCACGTCGAGCCACGGCAGTGCCGGACCGCGCGGTCCGTCGTCGGGCCCGTCCGGGTCGGCGGGTTCGCGCCACAGATAACGTCGCGCCACGAGGCCCTCGCTGAAGTAGCCGAACTGCCCGTCCGGGTTGGAGAGGCAGTAGATGCGCGAGCCCACGCGGCACGACGACGCGAGCGGTAGCGCCGCGCCGCCGCGCTCGGCAGTGGCGAGCACCGCGACGTCGGCCCAGCCGTCCTGGGCGGCGACGCGTTCCACCGGCCACACGTTCCCCGCCAGATCCGCCGTGACCAGATACGCCGTGCGCATGCCCTCGTCGGCGGGCAGCACGTGCGCGCAGGTCGCGACCAGGCCGCCGGCGTCGATGCAGAACCCCGACGACGGACTGAAGTGCCAGTCGTCGCATTCCTTGCACAGGTAGTAGTGCCCGACGATGCGCGCGCTCTTGCGCACGAGGTCGTAGACGTCCTCCGGTTCGCGTCGCGGGCTCTTGGGCGCGGCCTCGGCGAACGCCAGCGGCGCGCGGGCCTCCCCTGCGGACTTCAGCAGGTCGGCGCAGGACACCAACTTCCCCGCCCCGCGCAATCGTTCACAGGCCGCCTCGATACGCGCCTGCAGGACTTCGTCCTCGACCAATGCCGCGCGATCCTGCGCGGGCATGACCGCGACCATGAGCGACAGCGCGAGAAGCGGCAACCACTTGCGATCGGTCGAGGACATGGGGAACATCCTAGCCGGGAAGATGCCCCGGACGTCGCGGGCGACCCGCCTCAAGTCGAGACGACCCTTAGCCGATGTTCCTAGGGTGCGGCCCCCCAGGACAGACGCCGCACGGAGAGGACTCATGCTGGTATCCGACAAACCTACGAATTCCCCTCGCAGCGCCCCGCCGCTGGTGACCACCGTCGTGCCTGTGGTGCACGTCGTCGACGACGAGAAGACGATCCAGACGCTGTTCACCAACATGGGGCGCATCCTGCCCTACGAGTTCCACACCCACGGGACCGCGGCCGAGTTCTTCGCCGACCACGACGACTCACGGCCCTGTTGCCTGGTGCTCGACCTGAACCTGCCCGACCGCACCGGCATCGAGGTGCTGCGGGACCTCGCGGCCAAGAACAGCCGCCTGCCCGTGGTCTTCATGAGCGGCATGGCGCGCGTCTCCGAGGCCGTCAACGCCCTCAAGCTGGGCAGCATCGACTTCGTCGAGAAGCCCTTCGACCTGCAGGTCATGGTGGACGCCGTCAACAAGGCGATCGGCCTGGACCTCGAGCGCCGCCACGCGGCCGCCGCCAACGCCGCCCTGGCGCGACGTTTCCAGCGCCTGACCGCGCGGGAGCGCGAAGTGCTCGACCTGATCGTCAACGGCGCCGCCAACAAGGAGGTCGCCGCCGCGCTGGGCCTGTCGCCCAAGACCGTCGAGGTGCACCGCGCCAACGTCATGCGCAAGACCCAGGCGGGCTCGCTCGCCGAGCTGGTGCGCATGTACTTCGAGAGCCAGTCGACCGGCTGAGCCGGCGCGCGGCGCTCAGTACAGCATCGTCGCCAACCGCCGACGCACCGCGTCGAGGCGCTCGTCGTCCTCGCCGACGACCAGGAAGCACAACAGCATCGCCTTGCGCGCGAGGCCTTCGCGGTGGTTCTTGTCGACCCCCACCGACTCGAGCAGCGAGTTCATCGCCGCGTCGAGGTCGCCGGCCAGGAACGCTGCGCGCGCCGCGACCAATGCCGCGTCGGCGGGCTTGCCCGCCGCAGCCTCGGTCAGTTCGAGCCACGGCAGCGCCGCGAGCAGCCGCTGCACCTGATCGAAACGCTCGTCCTCCTCGGGGAAGCCCTCGACCGCGGCGCGAGCTGCCGCGACGTCCCCCACCGCGGCGGCGCTCAGCGCGGTCTGCCACCGCCCCGCGGGGCTGTCCGGATCGACCTTCGGCGGCGCGGCCGGCGCGGGTTCGGGGTCCCCCAGGACCAGCGGCGTGATGCCGTTCTTGTCCAGGAACTTGCGCACCTCGGCCTCGGGCACGGCTCCCTGGAAGGCATCGACAGGGCGGCCGCCGTCGACGAGCACGCAGAACGGGATGCCCTGCACGCCGAAGGCATACGCCAGCTCCTGTTCGACTTCGGTGTCGACCTTGCCGAGCACGAAGGCGCCCTGATATTCCTCGGCCAGGCGCTCGAGCACCGGCCCCAGGGTGCGGCACGGCCCGCACCAGGCCGCCCAGAAGTCGAGCAAGACCGGCGTGACCATGGACTTCTCGATCACTTCCTTCTGGAAGTCGCGGGCGTTGATGTCGAGCACGTGGGCTTTGGCCATGGGCGCTGTCTAGTTTCGGGGAGCCGCCACGTCAACGCCGAGGTCTCGCCAAACGTTACGCGAGCCACACGATCCCCGGGACGCGCGCAGGTCAGCGCGGTCGCGGCGCCGCATCCGAAGCCCGGCACGGGACTTGTTCTAGGTGGGCACCGGCTCGAGGCATATCGCATTCCATGGGATGGAATGCGCGAGAGAGGCGACCGGAAGCCTCGAGCCGGCGTTTATCCTACTGAGGAGCGGTGCTTTGCACCGAACCGGCCTTCCCGGCCGTGCGACCCCGAGACCCCGACTACCAAGCCGGGGACTACCAAAACGCACGCAAGGAGCCGGATCGATGTCAGCGAAGAAGCGACTGCCCAAGATGGGCAAGCACGCCAGCGGGCAAGCCGGAGCGACGGGCAGCCCTGGCGATCGTGGACGTCTAGCCCTTCTGCTGCTGATGCTCGGCTACGCCCTCCGGCACTTGCGCTCTGAGCTTCACTGCCAGGAAGCCCAGGAAAAGGACGAGTAGGAGCTCGTTCGTGGGCGGGAAAAGCCACCCCGGAGGGACTTCGCGCAGCCATTTCATCGCGTAA
>JACKIC010000006.1:110000-479291 GCA_020638655.1 Planctomycetota bacterium | reverse complement strand
GATCGACGCGCACCCAGACCGCACCGTCGTCTCGCTGGTGCGTTTCGACGAGTTCACGGACCAGCGGCGACAACCCGTCGGCGAGGCGCGTGCGGCCGCCTCGGGCCTGCTCGCCGACGTCGAGAAGGCCGCGACGGCGGTCGAGGACGCGCAGCTCCTCGGCGAGCGCCTGATCTGGTTCGCGGGGCGCCTTCCCTATGTGCTCGGTCAGCAGGCCGAGCTGACGGCGTACCGGCTCGCCGACCAGCCCGAGGCGGTGCTCGCGCGCGACGCGTTGGCCAAGCTCACCGAGATCCTCGGCGCCGTCGCCGAGCGGTCGCGCACGCTCGATCAGGACCTGCTCTCACAGCAGGCCGAGTTCTTCGCGCGGCTGCGCGAGGAGCGCAAACAGACGTTCGACGACCTCGCCACGCGTGTCGTGACCGAACGCGAAGCGACCATCGACCAGGCGTTCGATCGCCTGTCGCACGAACGGCGCGAGCTGCTCGGCGAGCTCGAGTCGCGCCTCAGCGGGGCGCAACCAGCGCTCGCGGAGGTGCGCGGCACGATCGAGGTGAGCAACGTCCTGGCGCAGAACCTGACGCAGACCGCCCAGGCGCTCGACGCCGTGATCCAGCACTTCGATCGCGCCCCCGGGGATACGCGCCGCCCGCTCGACTTCGAACGGCTGACCAACGCCGCGGTCGAGGCCACCAAGACCGCCCAGCGCCTGACCGACCTGCTCGAGCGCACCGACGCGGACCTCGACTCGCCGCAAGGGCAGGCCCGCCTGGACCGGCTCGGCGACCTCACCTCCGGCGTGCTCGACGGCCTCTTCTGGCGCGCCGCGGGCCTCGTGGCCCTGCTGCTCGCGGGCCTCGCCGCGCTGCGCCTGCTGCCGAAGCGCAGCAGCTGAGTCGGGGCGCGCTCAGTTGCTCCAGAGCACGGCGCGGATGCTGTGCGGCGCGAGCACCATCTCGTAGCCGTCGCGGAAGTCGCCGACCTGTTCTTCGAGCAGCGTCACGACCTCGCTGGTCGTGTTCATGTCGGAGATGTTCGCCGGCTCGATCTTGTGGATCGTCGCGGCGGCCTGCGGCGTGCCCGGGACGTGCAGGCGCACGACCTGCTGCTCGGTCAGGCTCAGGTTCATCAACACGAGCCCGTAGCGGTTACCGTCGCGGAACGCGAACGACTGCACGTAGGACACGGTCGTCGGGGCGCCGACGCCGTTGATCGCGCTCTGGGTCCAGCCCGGGTTGGCGCCAGTCTGGGTGGTCGTGATCGCGTCCCCCATGATCGCCTGGTTGGCGAGCTCGACGCCGAGCCAGGTCGGGCGGCGGATGTCGTAGTGATAGAGATCCCGCAGCATGCCCCAGATCTGCACGAACTGGTGCTGCTGTCCCGGCCAGCCGCCCGAGGTGTCGAAGCGGAACGAATAGCCACAGGCGAGGAACGCGCACTGCTCGCGCGCGCCCAGGTCCGTCATGTAGACGAGCATGTGCAGCGGCAGCGCGACCGCGCCGCTGGCGCCGGCCACGAACTCGTTGCGCAGCGCGCTGCTCAGCCCCGGGACGATCTGCGCGGTGCCGTAGTTGACCTCGTAGATGCTGAGGTCGGTGCCATTGCCGCCGTTGACTAGGAACTGCTTGCTCTGGTACATCGCGCCCGCCGGATTGCGCGCCGCGAAGAACGGCTGCGCGAACAGCGGCCCGTAGACCTCCGCCGGTGTCGCGAAGTTGGCGAGCGTCCCGAAGTACGGCGCGAGCGCGGTGCTGTCGTGGTCGTCGGCGCTGGCCTCGATCTCCTGCTGCCGACCGCTGTAGCCGGATTGGCCGCCGATCACGAAGTCGAAGCGGCTCGCGTTGGCGGCGTACCAGCTGCTGGTCTTCATCGTCGCGAAGGCGCGATCGGCGAGGAAGCCCAGCCGCACACCACCGTTGACCGAGGCGCCGGCAAAGGGGTCCCCCGGCGAGCCGGCGCCCCACAGTTCGTTGCCCCACTCGAGGTGGATCTTCGCGAACACCGTCGTCCACGGCGCGACCTGCCCCTGCCCGACGCGGCGCGCCGCCATCGGGCCCGACGTCCCGGCGAGGTACTCCATGAACCCCAGCAGGTCGGCGGCGGTGGCCGTCGGCGGCATCACGATCCACGGTTCGGCGCCGACGTATGCGCAGAGCTGCAGAAAGTCGGGCACACCCTGGTCCCAGGTGTCCGGCGCGTTGCCGTCGGGCCGATAGCCGCACGAGCCGCGCTCGGCCCAGCTCTTCGTCATGTTGTCGAGCGTGTTGCCGAGCTGTCCCGCCCACCACCGCAGCAGCCCCGGTCGGTAGTCGAGCAGGCGCTGCACGAAGCGATCGCCGAACACCGTCGGGTTGGTGGCATCGTCGACGCGGTACAGCTCGACCTCGTCGATCCAGATCGGGCCGGCGTTGGTCGCAGGGACCTCGACGCGGAACACCAGCCCGGGCCGGTAGGTGTTCGCGGGCCACGGATCGATCGTCTGGTCGACCCCGGCGGCGATCGTCTGCGTCTCCTGGTGGGTCGCCCAGCTGCCCCCGAGCACGAACGTGCGGTCGAGGAACACGGGGTTGTAGGGCGGGCCGCCGTCGCGGAAGAGCTGCACACGCAGCTGGTCGCCGCTGTTCGCGGCGCGCGCCTTCAGCCGGATCCGCCAGTCCCCTTCGACGACGAGCAGCTTGTGGCTGCTGTGGTCGCCGTCACGCCAGCTGGTGTCCATCACGTGCTCGAAGCTGTCTGCTGCCGACAGCCGCAGGCTCTGGGTGCCGCTGTACGGATTGCTCGCATCGGCCACGCCGACGCCGCCGTTGATGCCCGCGGTCCCCGCGATCGTGCGCCGCGTGAACATCACGTCGCGGTCCGCGATCGCGATCGCGCCGTGGCTGCCGAGATCGAACCGGTAGTTGCCGCCGCTGTGGGTGAAGGCCTGCACCACGCCGCTGGTTCCGGCGCCCGCGCCGTAGACGATCTCGAACTCGGCGCCGTTCCAGAAACCGACCGGGTGGCTGGCGTTGCCGGGGTTCCAATCGCGCGGCACGAACACGTCCGTGGTCGACGTGCTGTCCGCCAGCCAGACGGTGCCGTAGACGCCCGGTTCGAAGCCCGGGTTGGGCAGCTGGTTCTTGAACAGCTTCGCGGCCTCCCAGCGGTCGTGCGCGCCGACGTTGAGTCCCAGGCGCTTGACGCCCGCGAGCCGCACGGCGTTGCCGACGTCGACGTCGGTGAGGTCCAGCGAGCAGAGCGAGAACTGCAGGCCATCGCTGGCCGACAGGCCCTGCGGCGCGCCCGGATCGATGGCGACCATCTGCGCGAACACCGACAGCCCGGCGAACGCGGTGGAACTCGGCAGCGGGAAGGCGAACGCCGCCTCGCCGCCGTTCGACGAGATCGCGAACAGCAGCACTGGCGCGTTCACCAGCACGTCGATCCCGGTGGTCGGCACCGACGCCGGCGCCAGGCCGAGCAGCTCGCCGACCAGGGTGCCGCCGAGCACGCCGCGCGCGCCCAGACCGAAGTTGGCGTTGCCCAGACACGGCACGCCAAGGGGCGCGATCGTCGGCGTCACCGCGGCGCTGCCCGCCGTGCCGGCGCCATAGTGGGTCGGCGGCACGAAGGGCGTCTGGGCTACGGCGACGACGGCGAGAGCGAAGACCGCCGCCGGGGTCATGAGGTCGCGTGATGGCATGGGGCGGTCAGCATAGCGACGGACGAAGACCCTGCCGGGCGCGCGCGATCGTGGGCGCGACACCGCGCAGACCCGATGAGAGTTGCGTCACGACCGATGTCGATGGCGCAGATCTTCGCCCGATGCGGGTACGCTGCGACGCACATCGCCCGCCGCGCAACCGATCCAGCATGCCGCCCCGCCAACCTCGCCGCAGACGCCTCTCGAGCGCCCTGCGCCACCTGTTGCTCGCCGTTGCGTGCGTGTTCCTCGCGACCGGATGCGCCGACGGCTGGTTCTACCGGCCGGGCGGCCCCGCCGTTCCGGATGCAAGCACGCTGGGCATCGCCGCCGAGGATCTGGACTTCGCCGCGCCGGACGGGCCGGCCTTGCACGGCTGGTGGCTGCCCGCGCGAGGCGAGCCGCTCGGCACCGTCGTCTACTGCCACGGCAACAAGGGCAACGTCGGCCAGCACCTCACCTGGGTGCGCTGGCTGCCCGCGCGCGGCTTCAACGTGCTGTTGTTCGACTACCGCGGCTACGGCAGGAGCGCCGGAGAACCGTCGCGCGCGGGCACGATCGCCGACGCCGTCGCCGCGCTCGACGTGGCGCTGGCCCGCGATCCCGATCGCGTCGTCGTCTACGGCCACAGCCTCGGCGGGGCGATCGGCATCCGCGCCGCCGCCGAACGCCCGGCCGTGCGCGCCGTCGTCGCCGAAGGCACCTTCCCCTCCTACCGCGCCGTCGCCCGCGCCCAGGTGCCGCTGCTCGGCGTGCTGCTGCAGTTCCTGGTGAGCAGCGGCGAGGATCCCGAGGACGTGCTCGACCGCATCCCGCCCCGCCCGCTGCTCGTCGTGCACGGCAGCGAAGACGGCATCGTGCCGCTATACCTCGGCGAGGCCCTGTTCGAACGCGCCCAGGAGCCGAAGACGCTCTACGTGGCCGAAGGCAGCGGCCACCGCTCGCCGCTGGCCCGCGAGGGCGCCGCGTTCGAGCAGCGCCTCGTCGACTTCTTCACCACCGCGCTGTGTGGTTTGTACCCGGTTCGGTACGCACAGTCCCTCAGCGCGCGAAGCTGCCGTTCGGCCGGTAGGGCAGCGGTTCGGTCGGCGATTCTGTCGGCCTGGCGCGCTTGTCGAAACCCGACAGGCCGGCGATCACGTCGAAGGGCAACAACACGACGTCGAGCACGAGGTCGACGGGCAGGCTCGGGTAGGCGATCGCGCGTTCGAGGCTGGTGGCGCGCTTGGTGGTGCCGCCGGTCAGGATGATGTCGACGTCCTCGCCGACGGCCTGCAGCAGCGGCCAGCCGAAGAAGTCGCGACCGCTGCTGTCGGCGACCTCCCAGCGCGAGCGCACGGTGCCGATGCAGCTGGTCAGACACACGAAGGACGCCGCGAGCAGCAACCAGGACAGGTGCGCGGGCAAGCTACGCACCATCGGGGATCTCCGGCTCGACGAGGTGCGCGAGCAGCAGCAACGACTCGTGCCACCCGGCGTAGCAGAACTCCGCGGGAATCGCAGCGGGCACACCCTCCTGCACGACCTGCAGGTCGGTACCGTTCAGCACCTGGCGCAGGGTGATCGTGACGCGCATCGCGCCGGGCAGATTGGGGTCCTCGAAGCGGTCCGAGTAGCGGATGCACTGGCCCGGCGTCAGCTCTTCGTAGGTGCCGCCGAACGCGTGGCTGGTGCCGGTGCCGAAATTGGTGAAGGACATGCGATAGCCGCCGCCGACGCGCGCGTCGAGGTGATGCACCTTGCCGGTGAAACCGTTCGGCGGCAGCCACTTGACCATCGCGTCGGGGTCGAGGAACGCGCGGTAGATGCGCTCGGGCGGGGCGCGCAGCACGCGGTGCAGGCGGATCGTGTGGGTGGTGTCGGTCATCGCGGCGCGGCAGCGTAGCGCAGGGCGGTCAGCGCAGGTAACCCTCGATCCAGCCGCGCGACCCCTGCGGCGGGATCGCGTCGGCGACGTCGCTGCCGTCGGCGAGCGTGAGCGAGACCGCGAACGGGAAGTCGCCCGGCGGACCGTTCTTCGTGTAGGTGCCTTCGCCGCGGAACAGCCCGCGCGCGACGAGGTCGAAGCGGGTGACCTTGCCTTCGATCACCTCGACGAAGCCGAGCACCTGCGCCGCGAAGCGCCGCGCCCCGTCTTCGGTCTGCAGCACGACCTCACCCTGCAGGCGGTCGCCCTGGCGCACGATCTCGATCCGCTGCACTTCCTCGGGTTTCCACATCGGCGGCTCGCCGCGCGTGCCGTCGACGAGGTGGAAATGCGCGATCCGGCGCAGCAGCGACTGCGGCAGTTCGCCGCGAACCAGCGCCCGGTGCTCGGCGCCCGTCACCCACAGGTTGTCGCGCGAGATCGCGGTCTGCAGGATGCGCTGCCAGTCGTCCTCGGGCGCCGGATAGCCGCCGAGCACCTTGCCGTGCACCCGCAAGGCGAACCCGCCCTCGGGCACCTTCGGGTGCCAGCGGCGGTCGACCTCACCAACCTCGAGCGGCGCGGTCTCCTGCCCGCCCGGGGCGCGCTGCGCGAATCGCGCGAGCGCGTCGCGCACCAGCCGTTCGACCTTGGCCGGGTCGCGGTTGTTGTTGTAGAGCAGCAGCTCACCCGCCGCGGTGGCGACGTAGAAACCCTGCGTGGTCGAGTCGAAGTCGTGGCGCGGGCTCTGTGCGGCGATGCGGCGATAGAAGTCCCCCTCGCTGTCCTTCTGGCGACGCTGGTACGCCTGATCGATCGCGACCGGCACGAAGCGCGTGCGCAGCAGCTCGAGCAGCCCCGGGTTGGCGAACGTCGACGCACGGTCGAGCACGCCGTTGTTTCAAGTGCAGCCGAGCGGGTGCCCGTCCATCGCCCAGACGAACAGCGGCTTGTGCGACGCGGCGGCGGCGCGCTGCGCGGCGAGCAGATCGAGCTGCCAGGGAACGGAGCGCCACGGGGCGGCGGGGTCGGGGGTCAGTTCCTGCTGCAGGCGGGTGAAGGCGGCGAGGTCGAGCGGGGCGGTCTGGGCCTGGGCCTCGTTCTGGGCATGGGCTGACGCCAGCGCCGACGCCAGCAACAACACGACAGGGACGGGCCGGAACATCGGCGCATTATGCCACCGAGGCCGCCCCCCAGCCGGGCCGCACGGAGAATCTGACCGGGGGCCCCGGGCATGGCATTGTGGATGGTGTGACGGCCGACTCGGTCCCCGACATCGACATGCTGCTGAGCCAGGCCGACTGGTTGGGCCGGCTCAGTCGGCAGCTGTGCCGCGATCACCACGCCGCCGCGGACGCGGCCCAGGCGACCCTGCTGGCGGCGATGCAGAGCCCGCCGCGCCACCTGGGCAACCTGCGCGGCTTCCTCGCGCGGGTGCTGCGCAACCACCTGCGCCTGCAGGCGCGCGCCGCCGGCCGCTCGGCGCGCCGCGAACGCGCCGTCGCCAACGACGGCTTCGCGGCAGCGGCCGCGGACCTGGTCGCGCGCGCCGAGATGCACCAGCGGCTCGGACGCCTGGTGCTCGAACTGCCGACGCCGCAGCGTGAGTTCGTGCTCTGGCACTACTTCGATGGCGACGACACCGCGACCGTGGCGCGCCGCGCCAGAGCCAGCGAAGACGCGGTGCGCAGCCACTTACGGCGCGCGCGCGACACCCTGCGGCAGCGCTTGCAGCAGCGCGGCGGACCGGCAAGCCGAGCCTTCGCTGCGTTGCTCACCACGACCGCTCCGACAACTGCCACCGCGGCGCTCTCGACACTGGCATTCACCATGAAGACGAAGATCGCCGCCGCGCTGCTGGTCGCCGCCCTCGGGCTGGTGCTGTTCGAGTCCTGGCCATCCGATGGCTCGGCCGCGATTCAGCCGCCGCGAACGGAATCCCCGGCGGCCGTGCGCGGTCAGATGCAGCCCTCCGAGGTCCCCCAGTCCGGCAGCGGCGCGGCGGACGCGGCGGGCATACGCGTCGCCGCGGTCGAATCGACCGGCGATCTGCAGGTGCGGGTGTTCTGGCCCGACGGCACTCCCGGCGCGAACCTGCAGGTCATCGCGAGGATGCACAGCGGCGCGATGCAGGCGACGGAACTCCGCACGACGACCGACTCGGGCGGCGCGGCGAGCTTCGCGAGTCTCGCACCTGGCGACGGCGATGTCCGGGTCGATTCGCGCCGCGGCGCGAGCTTCACGATTCTCGGCGGCGAGCGTGCCGAGGTCGAGCTCTCGATCCGCGACGGCATCGACGTGCGCGGCGTCGTCGTCGATGCGGCCGCACAACCGGTGCCCGAGGCGCGAGTCTGGCTGTCGATGTTCGGCAACGGCGACGAGGGTGAACAAGTCGCCACCGCCGCCGTGGACGGAACGTTCACGCTGCGCGCCGTGCCCCCGCAGTGCTTCGTCGCCGCGATCGCCCCCGGCAAGCGGCAGTCGACGTTGACCCTGGTGCGAGGAGTCCCCGGCAGCACGCAGGACGTGCGCATCGAACTCGACGAGCCGGGCGCGTCGCTGCTCGGGCAGGTGTTCCTCGCCGACGGTAGGCCGGCGGCCGGCGCGCGCGTGCTGGTCGGCAACCGTTCGCAGCTCGCCTGGCACCGCGAGAGCGTGTGGCGGCACCATCGACCACCGGCCGAGACGCGCTGCGATGCCGACGGGCGCTTCGTCGCCGACGGGCTGGTGCCGGACACCGACATCTCCGTGTGGCTGCGCGCCGCAGACACGGCGGCGCTGCGACAGCAAGTGCGGCTGCCGTTCGCGGGACCACACGCGATGACGTTCCGCCTCGCCGCCGGCGCGCAGCTGCGCGGGATCGCGCGCGACGCCGAGGGCAGACCCGCGGCCGACGTGCTGCTGTTCGCGCGGCCTTCGGCCGTCGGCGCGCTGCGACTCGACGGCCTCAGCGTCGGCCCGGCCTGGTGCTTCGACACCACCACGACCGACGCAAACGGCACCTACACCCTGCCGCACGTGGCCGCGGGCGCGGCCCGCATCGAGGCGCGGCAGACGAAGCCACGGCGCGCCGCCGCCACGACGTTGGTGCTGCACGACGACGAGGAGCGGCGCTGGGACCCGCAGCTCGGCACCGGGGCCTCGATCCGCGGCGTCGTCGTCGACGAGACGGGACGCGCGCTCGCCGGCTGGGAGGTACAGAGCAGCGCGCCGGGCCCCGACGCCCACCGCGTGGCATTCACCGACGCGCAGGGACACTTCGAACTGGACGACTGCGGCGACCGGCCGCGACGTGTGCAGGTGCTCGCTCCGGAAGGCGGTTCGAAGATCCCGAGTCTGGTCCGACTGGGCGTGTCCGGCGGCGGCAGCGAACTGCGTCTGGTCGTGCCGCGCCATGCGGCCCCGAGCGCGTTCGTGGTCGGCAGGATCGCCGGCCCCGATGGCGAGCCACGGCGCCAGCAGATCATCCACCTGTGGCGCGAAGCCATGCTGTTCCCGATCTCGGAACCAGCGACCGCGGACGGCTCGTTCCGGGTCGGTCCGCTACCGCCGGGCCGCTACCGCGCCAGCGCCTCGCGAGAGGTCGGCCACCGCACTGCCTGGACCGAGCCGTTCGAACTGCGCAGCGACGCGACCGTCGACCTGGGCACGATGACGTTCGCGCCGCAAGGCTTCGCCGAAGTCGTGGTGTGCGACGCAGCCGGCACCTTGCTCGACGACGTCGACTGCCAGGTGGTCCGCGAGGTCGGAGGTTTCGACCAGATCCTCGCCGCCGGCACCACGCGCGCTGGCAGGGTTCAGTTCGCGCTGACGATCGGCGACGAACCGCTCGTCGTGCGGGTCTTCGACGCGAAGCACCCGGTGGTCGACGCGCCGCTGCAGCTGCTCGAAGACCGGCAGGTCACCGTGCAGTTGACCGTTCCGGCGAGCGTGGCCTGCGTGCTGCGTCTGGCCCCACCCACCGAGTCGGGGCTGCAGGGCATCAGCTATCGCTGGTCGCGCGACGGCGTCAACCTGCTGCAGCAGACCGAGTGGATCCGCGGCACCGAGGACCGTCTCGTTCCGCGGCGACTCGTCGCCGGCTACTATGAGTTGACGGTCACCGACGAGTTCGGGCGCAGCGTGCGCAACACGTTCTCGATCGCTGCCGCCGACGACGACGGCCGCGAGATCCTGGTCCGACACCCCTGACCCGAGGCCGCCGCACCGCGCAATGTGTGGTTTGTACCCGGTACCGTACGCTCAGAGCTCGAGGCGGCAGACGCGCCAGTCGGGGAGCAGCTGGGCGCCTTGTTGCTCGTAGAACTCGATCGCGGAGGTGTTCCAGTCGAGCACGTTCCAGTCCAGGCGCGGGCAGCCGCGGGCGCGGGCTTCGTCGGCGACGGCGCGCAGCAGGGCCAGGCCAGCGCCCTTGCCGCGATGCTCGGGCTCGACGAACAGGTCCTCGAGGTGCATGCAGGGCCGCGTGCGGAAGGTCGAGTAGGTCGCGAAGTAGAGGGCGAAGCCGATGGGCAGCCCGCCGCTCTCGGCGATCAGGGCGCCGCAGACCGGTTGCTGGCCGAACAGATGCTCGTGCAGGCGCGCCTCGTCGAGGTCCAGCTGGTGCTCGAGCCGCTCGTAGGCGGCGAGGCCGGCGATGAAGCGGCAGATGGTCGCGACGTCCGCGGGCCGGGCCGCGCGAACGGTGACGGCGGCATCCGCCTGGGCGCTCACCCGCGGTAGGTGATGCGGCCGCGGGACAGGTCGTAGGGCGACAGTTCGACCGTGACGCGATCGCCCGGGATGATGCGGATGTAGTGCTTGCGCATCTTGCCCGAGATGTGCGCGAGCACGATGTGTCCGCTGTCGACCTTGATGCGGAACTTGGTGTTGGCCAGGGTCTCTACGACCGTGCCTTCTAGTACGATGCTTTCTTCTTTCGCCACGAGAACTCCGGTGAACGTCCGACGCGCCGCAGACGGCGGCAGCGGATCGTTCGCGATCCGCGGAAGAGACTGCTTCCACGCACAGACGGGGCGGAGCATTCTAGGAGGGGCTGCGGTGATGTATCAAGCATCCCCCCTGCCGCAATGCACATGTCCAAGCCAGCAGCCCGCCGTCGCCCAGGCCTGACCCCGGCCGCCAGCCCCGACGCCTTCGGGGCCGCCTACTACCGCCGCTTCTATGAAGACCCGCGCACCCGGGTCGGCGATCGGGCGGCGGTCCGCAAGTTGGCCGGGTTCGTGGCGGCCTACCTGACCTACCTGGACGTGCCGGTGCGGCGCATTCTGGACCTGGGTTGCGGCGTCGGTCACTGGCGCGACGCGGCAGCGAAGCTGTGGCCTCAGGCGACCTACCTGGGCGTCGAATACAGCCGCTATCTGTGCGAGCGGTTCGGCTGGCAGCACGGCTCGGCCGCGGACTTCGCGCCGACCGGGCGGCACGGCGAATTCGACCTCGTGATCTGCCAGGGCGTGCTGCAGTACCTCGACGACGACACCGCGGCGCGGGCCATCACCAACTTCGGCCGCCTGTGCCGCGGCGCGCTCTACCTCGAGGCGCTGACCAGGCTCGACTGGGAACAGAACTGCGATCGCTCGGTGACCGACGGCGACGTGCATCTGCGCCCCGGCGACTGGTATCGCCGTCGGCTGGCCACAGACTTCCAGGACTGCGGCGGCAGCGTCTTCACCGCGCGCCGCGCCGGCGTGCCGCTGTTCGAACTCGAAGGCTCGTGAGGGGGGACCCGACGACGATGACGACCATGGACTTCTTCGGCCACCAGGAACGCGCGCGCCGCGCCTCGAAGTGGCTGCTCGTGTGGTTCGGCCTCGCCGTGCTCGGCATCGTCACCTGCGTCTACCTCGCCGCCGCGGCGACGCTGCAGATCGCCGATCGGCACGGCGGCGGCTACTGGCGCGCCGACGTCTTCGCGGTCGTCGCCGGCGGCACCATGGCGCTGATCTTCCTGGCCAGCACGTTCAAGGTCGCGCAGCTGCGCAGCGGCGGCAAGAAGGTCGCCGAGCTGCTCGGCGGCAGGCCGATCGACCTGCAGACCAAGGACGAGAAGGAACGCATGTTCCGCAACATCGTCGAGGAGATGGCGATCGCCTCGGGCACACCGGTGCCGGCGATCTACGTGCTCGACGACGAACGCGCGATCAACGCCTTCGCGGCCGGCTGGAGCCCCGCCGACGCGGTCGTCGCCGTGACCCGCGGCTGCCTGGAGCAGCTCGACCGCGACGAGCTGCAGGGCGTGGTCGCGCACGAGTTCAGCCACGTCTTCCACGGCGACATGCGGCTCAACATCCGCATCATGGGCGTGCTGTTCGGCATCGTCTGCATCGCCACCGTCGGCCGCATCCTGGTGCGCGTCGTCGGCCGCGGCGGCGGCGGCGGCAACAAGAAGGGCGGCGCTGCGGGGCTGGTGCTGTTCGGCTTCGCGCTGCTGATCATCGGCGGCATCGGCGTGCTGTTCGCGCGGCTGATCCAGGCCGCGGTGTCGCGGCAACGCGAGTTCCTCGCCGACGCGAGCGCGGTGCAGTACACGCGCAACCCGCGCGGCATCGGCATGGCGCTGGCCAAGATCGGCGGGCTTGGCAGCAAGCTGAAGAGCCCGCAGACCGAGTCGGCGAGCCACATGCTGTTCGCCGACGGCATGAGCCACTTCCTCGGCAACTCGATGGCCACCCACCCGCCGATCCAACAGCGCGTCGAACGCATCCTGCCGGGCTTCACGCGCAACCTCGCGGGCGCCGACTCGATGGCCGCGGCGGCCGCTGCGACGCCCGCGCCGCGCGTGGCCGGCGGCGCCGCGGCGCTGGTCGCGGCAGCGGCCCCGGCCGGCGCCACCGCGGCGACCAGGGGCTTCGCCAACCGCGTCAGCGGCCGCGCCGTGGTCGAGTCCGCGGGCGACGTGAGCCCCGCGCAGGTCGACGCCGCGCGCGCCCTCCTGGACGAGATCCCACTCGACCTGTCGGCCGCCGCGCACGACCCGCTGCGCGCGCGTGCGCTGGTGCTGGCGCTGCTGCTGCCGCGCGACGCCGGCGAGCGCCGCGAATTGCTTGGCGAGACCATGGCCAGCGACCCCGAACTCGCCCACGAGGCCACCGTCGCCAGGGACGCACTGTCGCACTGCGGTCGCCACCTGCACCTGCCGCTGCTGGGCCTGGCGATCGCCACCCTGCGCACGCTGCGCGGCCCGCAGATCGCCGAGCTGCGGCAACAGGCGCGGCGGCTGGCGCTGGCCGACGGGGTGCTGTCGCCGTTCGAGTTCGCGCTGCTGCGCATGCTCGAGCGCCACCTGCGGCTGCCCGACGAGCTGCCGTTCCGGCCGCAGGGCCGCCCCGATCCGCTGGTGCAGCACGGCGAGTCGATCGCCGTGGTGCTGTCGGCGCTCGCCCGCGTCGGCGCCGCGGACGACGACGAGGCGCGCGCCTCGTTCGCGCGCGGCACCAAGGCGCTCAGCGCCGGGGTCTCGATCGAGCTGCTGCCGCGGCAGCGCTCGCTGATCACCGACCTCGACGCCGCGGTGACCGCGCTGCATCGCGTCTCGCCGCTCGGCAAGCGCAACCTGCTGCTGGCGTGCGCCGAAGTCGCGGGCGCCGACGGCAGCCTCGACGTCGACGAAGCCGACCTGCTGCGCGCGCTCGCCGAGCTGTGGGACTGCCCGATCCCGCTGGTGCTGGCGCCGGACGGTCAGCCGCTGCGCGCCGCGGTCACAGGCTGACGCGTTCGCCCTCGCTGGCGATCGCGAAGCCCGCCGCCTCGACCTGCGCGCGCACCGCCGGATCGTGCAGCGCCGGGTTGGTGTGGTTCAGGTGGATGAAGCGCAGCTTGCCGGGCTGTCGCCGCGCCGCCTCACCGAGCCGCTGCATGGTGCGCGTCATCAGCGGGTGCCGGATCTCGTCGAGGTTGCGTTCGGGCAGCTCGCTGCCGTCGAAGAACGTGCCGTCGAGGTAGGCGACGTCGACGCCCTCGAGCAGGCGCTCGAGCAGGCCGGGCTGGCGCTCCCACGCGTCGACGTCGGGCACGAACAGGACGCTGCGGCGCGGTCCGCGCAGCTGGTAGGCGACCGTGTCCGAGAACTCGTCGCGGTGCGGCACCGTCAGCGCGCGCACACCGAGCCCGGGCCACGGCTCGAACCACTCGCCGATCACGAATTCGCGCGGCGCGATCTGATCGAGTTCGACGAGCTGCTTCCACGGCCCCTGCGACCGCAGGAACGCGGCGAAGCGCGGCGTGCAGAACACCGGCAGCTCGTGCGTCGACGCGACCTCGCGCCCGAAGAACGCCAGGCCCAGGTAGTGACCGATGTGCGCGTGCGTGACCAGCAGCGCGTCGATCGGCTGCCGACCGCGGCCGGTCGCGCCGGCCAGCTGCTGCAGCGTCGCGACCTGCCGTTCGACCGCGGGCGTGGCCTCGATCAGCAGCAGCTTGCCGACGCGGCGATCGACGACGCCGAGACAGGCCGGCGACAGCACGCGCCCGGTCGCGCGCGCATCGGCGCAGCACGGCTTGTCGCAGCCGAAGTGCGGCAGGCCGCCGTCCTGGGCGATACCGAGCACGAACAGCTCGCAGTCGGCGGGCGCCGCCGCGGGCCGCGGCGACGCCGCGCACCCGAGCAGCGCGCAGGACAGCAGCAGATGTACGGCAAGCGTCGATCGCATGGCGGCGACCGCCGATCGTCGGGGTTCGGCGCCGCGCGCACAATCCCGCGTCGGGACGTTCGCGAACGCAACGGCGATGGCATGGCGCGGTCCGGCCGATACCTGCCTGCGAGCAAGGAGACGAAGGAGGTCGGAAATGAGCATCAGGAACGTCACCTGGGCCTCGGCATCGGCGGGCGCGAGCGCCCTGCTGACCGTCGCCCTCGGAGCACCCGCGTGGGCGGTCGCGATCACCGTGGGCGGCGCGGCCGGACTGGCCGCGCAGGCCGCGGCGCGCGCCAGCGACCGCGAACTGCACAACGAGCTGCGACGGCGCGACGAACAGCTCGCCTGCACCGCGCACGAGCTGCGCACGCCGCTGTCGTCGGTGGTGACCGTGCTGGAGATGCTGCGTGAGGGCTACGCGCGGGACTCGACCGAAACGGCCGAGTTCCTCGACCTGGCGACGTTCGCCGCCAACCACCTCGGCCTGCTGGTCAACGACGTGCTCGACGACGCCGCGCTGGTCGCCGGACGGTTGCAACTGCAGCGCGCGCCGATGCGCGTCACGGACCTGGTCCGCGAGACGACCCACCTCATGGACCTGCAGGCCCGGGCGCGGCGCATCGCGCTGCACATCGAGAGCGAGGACGAGGACCTGCACGCGTTGACCGACGCCCGGCGCTTTCGGCAGATCCTGTTCAACCTGGTCGGCAACAGCATGAAGTTCTCGGCCCCCGGAGACGCCGTGCGCATCGAGGTCGAGGGCACGCCGAGCGTCGTCCGGATCGAGATCGTCGACCAGGGCCCCGGGGTGCCGATGCGCCTGCGCGACCAGCTGTTCACAGCCTTCGGCAACGGTGACGCCGGTATCGGCGCGTCCGAGAGCACGGGCCTGGGCCTGCACGTCTGTCGCCGGCTGGTCGAACACATGGGCGGCCGCATCGGCTTCCGACCCGGCCCCGAGCGGGGTTCGACCTTCTGGTTCGAACTGCCGCGCGTCCCCGCGCCCGCGCAAGCAGTCGTTGCGCCCGAGCTGGCCGCTGCTCGATGATGCGGGCATGCCTCGCATCGCCGTTGCCGCCGCCTTCGCCCTGTCGCTGACGATCGCGCTCGCCGGTCAGGAACAGGCCACCGCGATGTTCCGCAACGCGAGCGGCACGTTCGAGCTGCAGCTGCCGGTCGGCTGGCGTCAGCTGGCGCCCAACGAAGCGCGCCAGATCGCCGAACTGCCGGGGGCGCCCGGCGAACTGGGCTACGTCGAGCCGCGCCAGTTCTACGCCGTGGGGCCGGTCGACGCGTGGCTGCGCGGCGAGTTCGACGGCCCGTGGCTGTGGGTGGTCGAACAGAACAACGAGTGGCAACTCGAAGGCGACGTCGCTGCCAGGCTCGCGGAGATGTGGCGGGAGAAGGGTGGGCTGGCCGGCGTGCGCTACGAGCTCGGTGAGGTGCAGCAGGTCCCGGTCGGCGTCCAGGCCCGCGAAGCGATCACCGCCGTGCGCACGGCCACGCCCAAACCGCCGGGCACGCCCAACAAGAGCCTCGACGTGCACGCGCCCAGCGGCGGCCAGCAGATCTCGCTGTCGTTCGTGTGCCCCGCCGCCGCCTTCGACCGGTGGCAGCCGGAGTTCCGGCGCTGGCTGGCGACGCTCTCGTTCGCGCGGGAGGCGCGCGCCGAGCAAAAGGCCTCCGACCGGCTCTGGACCCCGTTGATCACCGGCGTCGTCGTCGCGCTGATTCTGCTCGCGCTCTACAAGCACACGCGTCGCCGCGGTTGAGCAATGCCCCCCCTCGCAGCTACACTGCGGCCACACCCCCCCACGCCGCACCGGCCACAGGGCCTGCCGCGACCCGCAACAAGACCTTGAAGAAGACTTCTTCGAAGCAGCCGCCCCGACTCGACAAGCACCTCTACGAGTCGGGCCTGCAGTGCCAGAAGCGGCTCTGGCTCGACTTCCACGAGCCGGCCGAGGAGACGCCCGGCAGCACCCGGACGAACCTCGCCGCGGTCGGCACGCAGCTGCGCGAGATCGCGCGCAGCGCCTTCCCCAAGGGTGTGGTCGTCGGCGGCAAGTCGCTGGCCGCGCGCGCCGAACAGACCAAGGAGCTGCTCGACGGCGGCGAGCCCGTGCTGTTCGGGGCGACCTTCGTCACCGACGAGGCCGTGGCCGAGGTCGACATCCTGGTGCAGCACAAGGATGGTCAGATCGACGTGTTCGAGATCAAGTCCGGCACCAAGATCAAACAGCGCTACCTCGCCGACCTCGCGCTGCAGGTGCACGCGGCGCGGACCTGCGGCCTCGAGGTCCGCGCGGTGTTCCTGCTGCACGTGCAACCGCGCTACGAACACCGCGCCGACGCCGACTTCCCGCCGATGCAGCTGATGCGCAGCGCGGACGTCACCAAGCAGGTCGAGAAGCAGGTCGAGCAGGTGCAGCGCCGGCTCACGCAGCTGCGCGGCGTGCTGGCCGAAGCCGACGCGCCCGATCAGCCGATGGGCAGCTACTGCACCGCGCCGTTCCGCTGCCCGCACTTCGCGCAGTGCTCCGAACAGGCGCCGGACCTGCCGCTGTTCGAGCTGCCCGACCTCAACCGCGCGCTCGAATCGCAGCTGCGGCGCGAAGGCGTGCGCACGCTGCGCGATCTCGACCCCCAGCACGAAGGCCTGAGCTTCAAGCAGCGCCGCACGATCGCGGCGGTGCAGCAGGGCACCCCGATGGTCGAGCCGTTCGTCAAGGAGGAGCTGCGCGACTGCCGCCACCCGCTGCACTTCGTGGCGATCGCCGCCCTGACCGAGCCGCTGCCGCGCTTCGGCGGCCAGCGGCCGTGGCGGCACGTGCCGTTCGGCTGGGCCGCCAACACCGTGCACGAAGACGGCCGCGTCGAGACCGTGTCGTTCTGCCACAACGACAAGAGCGATCCGCGGCCGGCGTTCATCACCTCGCTCGCCAAGCAACTCGAGTGCGGCGGCACGGTGGTGTGCTGGAACGACCGCTCGCTCGACGACCTGCGCGAGCTACTCGAAGACCTGCCGGACCAGAAGGCCGCGATCCGCGCCGTGATCGGCCGCGCCCACCTGGACATGATGCACCTGCTCGATGCGGGCGCGTTCCACCCGGACCTGCGCGGCCACCGCGACCTCGCCAAGACGGTGGCGGCGTTCCTGCCGGGGTTCCGCGGCAGCGACACCACGGCGCTCGACGAAGACGCCCTGCGCGCGGCGATCGAGAAGATCTGCGCTCCCCGCGCCCGCGTCGCGACGCGCGACAAGCTCGCGGCCGAGATCGAAGGCAGCCTGAAGTGGGCCAGCGAGGCGCTGCTCGCCCTGTATCGCCACTTCGGCGAGGTCGAGATCAAGAGCGTGGCGAAGCCCGCGGCGCCGGCGGTCGCGGACAAGAAGTCGCTGCCCAAGAAGCTGCCGAAGCCGCTGCCGGGCTGATCGCCGGGCGCGTCAGGCGGCGCTGTAGGCCGAGAGCAGCGTCGACAGCTCGCGGCGTTCGTCGAAGCGCCGCTGGAAGTCCTCGCGGATGCGCACGCCGAGGGCCCCCGCCGCCGAGCGGTTGCGATAGAGCGCCAGCACCTGCTTGGCCATCGCCTCCTCGTCGTCGAACAGCAGCCCCGTCTCCTTGTGACGGATCAGCTCGCGATTGCCGGGCACGTCGGCGGCGATCACCGGCCGGCCGAGGATGCCGGCCTCGAGGATCGTCGGCGCCGCGCCTTCGCTGAACGAGGTGTTGAGCACGACGTCGGCGTCCATGTAGGCCGCGCCCATGCGCCCCTGATCGAGCGTCGGCAACACGCGCACGCCCGGCTGCTGCGCACACAGGCGCCGCAGCTCCGCCGCGTATTCCTCGTCCTGATCGGGGCCGGCGATGATCATCTCGACGTCGGCGCCGGCGGCGCGCAGCACCCGCACCAGCGACACGGCGCGGTGCTGCCCCTTGATCGGGCGCACGCCGCCGGGAAGGAACACGAGAAAGCGCTGCCGCGGGATCCCGAGCGATCGGCGCAGATCCGTGCCGCCGGTGGCCAGGCGCACCGCGGCGCGCGGCACGACGTCGATCTTGCCGACCGCGTCGGGCACACGTTCTTCGACCAGGCCCGCGGCGGCCTCGTTGGGCACCAGCACGCGGTGCGCGCGCTTGACCACCTCGATGACGAGGGCGCCGCGCGAGTCCTCGACCATGTCGTTGTGCAGGTCCTCGCCGCTCAGCGACACGACCCAGGGCGTGCGGCAGCCGAGCAGCGAGACACCCGAGCGCCACGCGTCGTGAGCGTGCACGATGTCCGGCTTGAACCGGCCCAGCGTGCCTTCGAGCGACTGCTTGAGGCCGCCCTCGCTGGTGCCGCCGAACACCTCGCAGAGGTGGCCACGCTGCTGCAGCCCCTCGCGATAGCGCGAGACGGTCGCGAACCCGCCCATGTGCAGATGGGTCGGTGACGGAGTCAGCAGCAGCACCTTCATCCACGCCCTGTTTCGGCAGAAACGCGGGTGACTCCTTACCTGCGCTTGCCCTTGGGGCAGGCCGCACGCAGCCGCCGCACCCGCTCGGGGTCCACGGCGGCGGTGACGCGGCCGCCGCGCTTGAGCGCGGTGCCGACGATCGCGCCGTCGCAACGCGGCCACAGCACCGACGCGTTGTCGACGCCGAGGCCCGAACCCAGCCAGATCGGGAAGCCACCCACCGCCGACCGCACGCTGTCGAAGAACTCGACATCGACCGGCTCGCCGGTGCGGCTGCCGGACAGCACGAGCCCGCCGGCGCCCGAGCGTTCGGCGAGGTCGCGGGCCCCGGCCTGCACGGAGCCCGGCGCCAGCGGCGCCGCGTGCTTGACCAGGAAGTCGGCGAGGATCTCGGCGCGGCAACCGAGCTGCTTGCGATAGGTCGCGAGCCGCGCGGCTTCGCCTTCGATCACGCCCTGGTCGGTCACGTAGGCGCCGGCGAGCACGTTGACGCGCACCCAGCGCGCGCCGACCACGGCCGCCACGCCGAGCGCGGCGACGCCGTCGTTGCGCAGGCAGTTGATCGCCACGGGCAGGTCGGTGGCGCGGCGGATCTCGTGGGCCACCAGGGCCAGCGCGGCCGGGACATCGGGCGGAACGGGATCCTGCGCCGTGCCCTTGTGGAACGGCGCGTCGCCGAAGTTCTCGACGACGATGCCGTCGAAGCCGCCCGCCGCGATGGCCTCGGCGTCGGCGAGCGCGCGACCGAGCACCTCGTCCATCGACCGGTGCCCGGCCGCCGACGGCAGGGCGCGCAGATGCACGACACCGAGCAAGGTCCTGGCGTTGGCCATGCGCGCAGTCTCGCCGCGCGGCGGCGGGGCGCAAGCGCGGAGCGCGCTCAGTCGCGCGGACGGCGGCGCAGCTTGCAGTGCCACCAGACGCGCCAGAACTTCCGGCTCAACTTGATCTTGCCGGCGCTGCGCAGCCACTCCTCGGCGTCGGCGAACTGGCCCTTGCGCATCAGGACCCAGGCCAGGTTGAGGCGCGCGTCGGCGCGGCGATGACGCACCAGATTGAGGAAGTGCGCCTCGCCCTCGTGCTGCGCCTCGACCTTGTCGAGCGCGCGATCGATGCCGCGCACGAACCGCCCGCCGTCGGAGAGCGTCAGGTTGCCGATGCGACAGAAGGTCAGGGGGTCGGGCAGGTAGGCGATCGGTTCGCGGTGCGCCATGCGCAACCACAGGTCGTAGTCCTCGGTCGCCACCATGTCGGCGTGCGGATCGAAACCGCCGGCCAGCAGCACCGACTCGCGCCGCGCCACGACCGTGCTGCAGACCACCGGGTTGCCCATCAGCAGCTGCTCGTGGGTGAGCGTCGTGGGCACCGTGCGGTCCGAGTTCTTGCGGCCGGTGAGCCGTTCGCCGTCGACCACCCAGGCGTCCGTCGACACACACTGCGCGTCGAGCTGGCGCAGGGTGCCGATCGAGCGCGCCAGCTTCTCCGGGTCGTACCAGTCGTCGGCATCGAGGAACGCGACGAACTCCGTCGTCGCCGCCTCCAAGCCCAGGTTGCGCGCCATGCCAGGCCCGCCGTTCTCCTGCCGCAGGCACTGGGCACCGTGTCGTTCGGCGATCGCAGCGGTCTCGTCGCTCGAGCCGTCGTCCACGACGATCACCTGGGTCGGCCGATGCGTCTGGTCCTGCAACGAGGCCAGGCCCCGGGCCAGGGTCGCGGCCGCGTTGAACGCGGGCACGATCACCGCGACGCTGTCAGGCGCGCTCACTGCCACCACCCGATGCACCCACGCACCGCGCTGCCGCGTCGGGCGGCGCGGTCCCGACGCGGAACCGGCCGCACGAACCGATCACCGGCTGCGCGAAGTCCAGAAGTGTGGGCGAGCACGACGCGCATAGTGGCGTGAAGGACTGCTTTCGTCGAGATCCGGCCGCGCCCGGCCACGCGAACGTTCCCATGCCAGGAACACGAACGACCTGTTGCCGCACTGGGCACCAGGCGGATGGGCCCTATGGCCCACCTCGGTCACCAGGGCAACTCGGAGGCGGCGAAGTCCTCCTGGATGCGCGGCAGCAGCTCCTCGACCCGATCGAGATCCAGACCGATCTGGCCGTAGGCCTCGTTGTCGAGGCTCGCGAGGTGCGTGCCCACCGTCGACGGCTTGCCGGCGCGCCAGGCGAGCTGATCGGCGACGTGGATCAGCGACGAGAGCGAGCGATGGAACGGATCGGACGACGGGCGGTGGTGATACCGGATCGCGATCGCGAGGTCCTCGGGCAGGAACCACTTGATCGCCAGCACCGAGCCGACGTCGGCGTGGGTGAAGCCGAGCTCCTCCTGTTCGACCTCGATGTCCGGGCGCCCCTCGGCCGCCGCCTTGCGCAGCACCGCGAGGTAGCGCGGCGCGGCCTTCTCCATCAGGATGATCTTGCCGATGTCGTGCAACAGACCGGCGATGTAGAGGTCCTCGGCGTGCACCTCGGCGAACGCCGACGAGCTCGAGCCGAGCGTGCGCGCCGCGATGCCGGCGAACACGGCGTGCTTCCAGAACGCCTGCGGGTCGAAGTGCTGGATCTTCTCGCGGCGCTTGCCGAACACCGAGAACACCGCCGCCTTGAGGGCGATCTTCTTGGTCATGTTGAAGCCCATGACCGAGATCGCCAGGCTCACCGACGACACCCGCACCTGCAGGCCGTAGTAGGCCGAATTGACGATGCGCAGGATGTTGGTGGCGACCGCCGGGTCGCGCTGCACGACGCTGGCGACGTCTTCGGCCGAGGAATCGGCGTTGGACATCACCTCGTTGAGGCGGACCAACACCTCGGGCATCGTCGGCAGTTCGATCGTGTTGTTGACGAGACCGAGGATGTTCGTCGAAGGACCGGTGGATTGCGCCATTGGATGTTCTGCTCCGGCCTTGTATCGAAGGCGCGCCCCCGACAGCTTGACGCCAATCCTCGCCCCGGCCACCACCGTCGCCATGAACGTCGTCTTCCTCTGCCAGCGCGTGCCGTGGCCGCCCGACCGCGGCGACCGCATCACGACCTGGCACTTCCTGCAGCACCTGCTGGCGCGCGGCGCCCGGGTGCGGGTCGGCTGCTTTCGTGAAGAGGCCCGGGACGACGAGGGAATCGCCTTCCTGCGCGAGCGTTGCGTCGAAGTGGTCGCGCCGGCCCTGGATCGGCGTGTACGAAAACTCACCAGCCTGCGCGGCCTGCTGACCGGCGAGGCCCTGACCCTGCCGTTCTTCCGCGACGCCGGACTGCAGCGTGCCGTCGACCGCTGGTGCGAGGGCGGCGACGTCGACCTGGTGCACGTCTACTCCTCGTCGATGGCCCAGTACGCGCTGCGATCCGCGGCCAAGGCGAAGGTGATGCAGTTCGCCGAGCTGGACTCGGACAAGTGGCGACAGTTCGCCGCCGTCGCCGGCCCGCTGGGCCGCTGGATCTACGGCCGCGAGGCGACGCGCCTGCTCGCCTTCGAGGACCGCGTCGCGCGCAGCTTCGACTGCTCGCTCGTGGTCAGCGACGTCGAGAGGGCGCTGTTCGAGCAGCGCATCCCCGGCGTCGTGCCCGAGGTGCTGCCCAACGGCGTCGACACCGAGCACTTCACCAGCCGCGGCGACGGCGAGCGCCACCCGCACACGGTCGTGTTCACCGGCGTGATGGACTACGAACCCAACATCGACGGGATCCTCTGG
Source organism: Planctomycetota bacterium (assembly GCA_020638655.1). Classification (GTDB taxonomy): domain Bacteria; phylum Planctomycetota; class UBA1135; order UBA1135; family UBA2386; genus JACKIC01. The sequence continues at coordinate 456,914 of JACKIC010000006.1, read as the reverse complement.
TTCGTCGCCGAGTGCTGGCCGCAGCTGCGCGCGCGCTTCGGCGACGCGCAGCTGCTGATCGTCGGCAGCAAGCCGACGCCGGCGGTGCTCGCGCTCGGCCAGCAGCCCGGGGTCACCGTCACCGGACGTGTGCCCGAGACGCCGCCCTGGTTCGACCGCGCCGCGGTCGCGATCGCGCCGCTGCGGCTCGCGCGCGGCGTGCAGAACAAGGTGCTCGAAGCGATGAGCATGGGCCTGCCGGTGGTGTCCTCACCGCAGGCCGCGCAGGGCCTCGGCGACGTCCCGGACGGAACGCTGACGCTCGCCGACGGCGCTGCGGCGACGACCGCAGCGGTGGCCGAGCTGTTCGACGACCCCGCGCGCGCGCGCCGCATGGGCGCGGCCGCTGCGGCCTGGATCCGCGAACACTGGCACTGGCGCACGATGTTCGCGCGTTACGACGCGCTGCTCGCGCGACTCGGCGTCGGCGCGCCGGCGTGACTCACTTGCCGGCGGGCACGATCCGGAAGATCTCGCCCTTGCGGCCGCGGAAGCCGGTCATCAGCAGCTCGCCGTCGGGTTCTTCGACGAAGGTCGACGGCTGCATCGGCGCGCGTTCGAGCGACACCACCTCGTGCTTGCCGCCCTCGCGGTCCTCGCGGCACGCCCACATGCGCAGGGTCATGAAGTCGCCGTAGACGAACCAGCCCTGCAGCGCCGGGATGCGCGCGCCGCGATAGACCGCGCCGCCGGTGATCGAGAGCCCCTCGGCGTGCGGGTATTCGGCGATCGGCGCGATCGCGTCCGCGGGCAGCGACCCCTTGTCGCGCCGCAGCTGGAACTCCTCGCTGGCCTCGAGCGCGTTCCAGCCGTAGTTGCCGCCGCGCACCAGCCGATCGACCTCCTCGATGCGGTTCTGGCCGACGTCGCCGCACCACAGGTCGCCGGTCTGGCGATCGAACGAGATGCGCCACGGGTTGCGCATGCCGTAGCACCAGATCTCGCCGCGCGCGCCCTCCTTGCCCACGAACGGATTGTCCGCGGGGACCGCGTAGGGCTTGTCGGCCGTCGCGCCGCGCACGTCGATGCGCAGCACCTTGCCGAGCAGCATGCCCAGCGACTGGCCGTTGCCGAACGGATCGTTGGCCGCGCCGCCGTCGCCGAGCGCGATGTAGAGCATGCCGTCGGGACCGAACACGATGGTGCCACCGTTGTGGTTGCCGAACGGCTGGAACACCTCGAGCAGGCGCAGCTCGCTGTCCATGTCGACGACGCGCCCGGCGTCGGTCCCCTTGGTGGAGAAGCGCGAGATCACCGACTGGCGGTTGCTCTTCGCGGTCTTGCCGTTGGCCATCTTGCCCTCGCGCTCGGCGACGCGCTCGGACCAGTAGACGTAGACCAGACCGTTGTCTGCGTAGGCCGGGTCGAACTGGAAGCCGAGCAGGCCCTCCTCCCAGTTCTCGGTCAGGGTCTTGCCGGTGATGTCGAAGAACACGCGGCGATCCCCCTTCTTGCCGTCGCGCGGCACGACGAAGACGTGGCCCGGTTGGGTGACCACGTAGGCGTTGTCGGGGTCGCTGCCGTGGAAGGCGACGAACAGCGGCCGGTCGAACGGCTCCTGGGCCGGGAAGGCCGGCTCGAACGCGATCGCAGGCCCCTCCTTGGTCGCGGCGGGTTCGGGCACGTCGTCCTGGGCACAGAGCAACGAGGGCAACAACGACAAGGACAGCAATAGGCGGCGCATGCGAGCCGGGGATTACGACGCCTCCCCCTGGAACACACAAGGGTTTGCCGGCCAAGATGCCCGCATGTTGCAGCTGCGCGGCCTCGCGAAGTCCTACGGCGACCACGTCGCCCTGGCCGGACTCGACCTCTCCATCGCCGCCGGCGAGATCCTGGCGCTGCTCGGCCCCAACGGCGCCGGCAAGTCCACCACCGTCAAGTGCCTGGTCGGCCTGCTGCGGCCCGACGCCGGCAGCATCGAGGTCGCGGGTGTCGACGTGCTCGCCGACACCGACGCCGCGCGCCGCAAGATCGGCTACCTGCCCGAGGTCGCCAGGCTGCACGAGGCGCTGACGCCCTGGGAGTTCCTGCTGCTCAAGGGCCGCCTCTTCGACCTCGACGACCGCACGATCCGCGAGCGCGGCGAGCGCCTGCTCGGTGGCTTCGACCTGCTCGCGCGCGCCGACGAACCGATGGCGGCGTTCAGCAAGGGCATGCTGCAGAAGGTGTCGATCAGCGCGACCCTGCTCACCGAGCCGCAGCTGCTCGTGCTCGACGAGCCGCTCAGCGGCCTCGACGTGACCACCACGCTGGTCATGAAGGAGCTGATGCGCGAGTTCGCGCGCCGCGGCGGCGCGGTGCTCTACTGCAGCCACATGCTCGACGTGGTCGAGTCGATCGCCGACCGCATCGCGATCCTCGACAAGGGCCACCTGCTGGCCGCAGGCACCTCCGAGGAGCTGCGCAACCGCGCGGGAACGGCGAGCGGCAGCAACCTCGACGCGGTGTTCCGCACGCTGGTCAAGGCCAGCGACCCGGCAGCGGCGGCGCAGGCGTTGCTCGGCAACGCCTGACCGGTCAGGACGAAGCCGACGCCGCGCGCGAGCGCGAGCGGCCGCCCGGCTTGCCGCGCGACTTGCCGCGCGGGCCATCGCCGCTGCGCTTCTTGGGCATGCCGTAGCCGCGGCCCGGCGCCTTGGGCGCGTTGGCGACCTTCTTGCCCGCGAGGTGGCCGGCGACCATCTCGTAGAGCCGGCGCTCCATCGGCGCGACCAGCGACAGCGCGCGGCCGCTGCGGCCGGCGCGGCCCGTGCGACCGGTGCGGTGGATGTAGTCCTCGAGCCCGAGCGGGAAGTCGTAGTTGACGACCAGGGTCACGTCGTCGACGTCGATGCCGCGCGCGGCGACGTCGGTCGCGACCAGGAAGCGCACCTTGCCGCGCGTGAACGCCTGCAGGCAGACGTGGCGCGCCTCGGCGCCCTTGTCACCGTGGATCGAGTCGGCGGGCAGGCCGGCGCGCTTGAGCTGGTTGCCGAGCCGTTCGCAGCCGAGCTTCTTGTTGACGAAGATCAGCACCTTGCCGTCCTCGCGGCGCAGCAGCGTCTCGAGCGCGTGCGCCTTGTCGGCCGCGGCGACGCTCGCGAAGCGGTGCGAGATGGTCTTGGCCGACTGGCTACGCGTGCCGATCTGCACGCGTTCGGCGTTGGGCAGGAAGTCAGCGACCAGTCCCTCGACCTCCTCGGGCATCGTCGCCGAGAACAAGAGGTTCTGCCGCTCCTGCGGCAGGCGCACGAAGATGCGCCGGATCTGCGGCATGAAGCCCATGTCGAGCATGCGGTCGCTCTCGTCGAGCACGACCATCTCGACCTTCTCGAGCGACAGGTTGCGCCGTTCGAGGTGGTCGATCAGGCGGCCGGGGCAGGCGACGACGACGTCGACGCCGCGCTTGAACGCCGATTCCTGGATCGACATGTCGACGCCGCCGAACGCGGTGCAGACGTGCAGGCCGGTGTATTTGGCGTAGGTGCGCAGGTTCTCGGCGACCTGCACGCACAGCTCGCGCGTCGGCACGATGATCAGGCCGCGCAGGCCCGGCTCACCGCCGCACAGGCGATTCAGCATCGGCAGCCCGAAGGCGGCGGTCTTGCCACTTCCCGTCTGGCCCAGGCCGATCAGCTCGGCGCCGCGCAGGATCTTGGGGATGGCGTTGGCTTGGATGTCGGTCGGCTGTTCGTAGCCGGCGTCGGCGACACCGCGGAGGATGGGCTCCTTGAGCCCTAGCTTGGCGAAACTCACGTAAGACGATTCTCGATGCGCGTGCCCAGGAGACCTGGGGCTGCGCGTGAAACTTTGCGGAAGGGGGGCGAGGCTGGAACCTTGCGGACCCGCCTCCGTGCCACGGCACTGCACCTCGGGGAGGTGCACCTCCCGAGGGAGGCCGCCATGGTCAAAAGCACCACAGCTGTGCATCGGCACGACAACATCCCCTGCATCGGCGCCGACCGGGCTCGACTTGAGACGCCCTTGGCAAGGCTGGCTTGCGTCGGGGGGTCGGTCGGCCGCACGGCGGCTCCAGCCTCGGCTGGGGAGAACTCGGATGACCCGAGGTGCGAGAAGGATACGGCGCGGGCAGCCCAGGGCAAGGGCCCTGGCCGGTAACGCCCCGCGCAACGTTTCGCCGCCTCCCATGGGCACCCTACACTGCGCCGCGGCGATCAGCCGATCCCTCACGTCGCCCCATGGCAGCCGACGCACCCCATACCCTGTTCTGCATGCCGGCCTCGCCGTGCACCGCGAGCGGCTGGGTCGCGCGCCTGCTCAACGCGCACCCCGACGTGTTCTGTTCGCACGACCTCGGCAACCGCGCCGCGTGGTCCATCGAACCCGTCGGGCGCTTCGCCACGGACGCGGCCGCTCGCGAGGACTCGACGCTGGCGTTCTGCCTGTCGCTGATGCTGCAGACGGGCTACCGCGCCCGCGGTGAGATCAACGGCGTCGCGCTCTCGGATTGGCTGCGGGTCCAGGCGCTGCTGCCGGACGCCTGGCGCGACTACAAGGCCGCGTTCGCGCTCGACGGACCGGACGACATCACCGCGCGCGGCGCGCTGCTCGTGCGCCACCCGGTGCTGCAGGTCGACAGCTACGCGCGCATCGAAGAGCGCAGCTGGCAGGGCGGCCGGCAGGGTGACGCGGTCGGCATCGAGGTGCTGCGGGAACGGGTCGTCAGCAACGACTGGGACTGGCCGCTCGACGACGTCGCGTTCGCCGACCGCTGGGCGTTCCTCACAGCCGCGGTCTTCGTCGCCGAACGCGCGTTCACGGCGCTGCAGGCGGACCTGCCGCTGTTCCGCATGGAGGACGTCACGACGAAGGTCGCCGTCGTGAAGGCGCTGGTCGCGCACCTGACCGCGGACGGCGTGACGGCCGACGAGGCGCTGATCACCGCGGCGATGACCGCGCCGACCAACCGCCACCGGCCGATCGGCGCACCGCGCGACGCAGCGACGACCTACGCGGGCTGGCCGCAGTGGCGCCGCGACGTGTTCGACCGCAGCTTCACGCCCTACGTGCGCAAGGCCTACGCGGATCTCGGCTACGAGCTCGGCAACGTTCCGTCCACGGTCACGATCGACCGGCCGATGTCGGTGCTGCAGCCGCTGCGGCGATCGAAGCCGGTGACCCTCTGGCACGAAGTCGCGAAGACGCAACCGCGCCACCTGCTGCTGCTCGGCGACGACCGCATCGCCCCGGGCTGGTTCGTCGCCGCCCGCGACGCCGGGCTCTCGCCGGTGTTCGTCGCCGATCGCGGCCAGACGAGCAGTGACGTGCCCACGGTGCCCGCGGACCAACTGCATCAGGCGCCGTGGTGCGACCAGCCCATCGTGCTCGCGGGCGAGGCCTGGCGGCCGCTCGTCGACCGACTCGCGGCCGTCGGCTGGCATCGCGGCGCGGTGTTCGTGGTCGACCCGGCCGCCGAACGCTGATCCACGCGCGGGTATTGAGCGCTGGCGTCGGTGCGGCGTGCGACGAAGAGCTGAACAGCGTCAGGACTCACACCTACACGCCCATGCGCCGCGACAGGTCCGTCTGCAGCAGCCGGTCCGGGTCCCACTTCGCCTTGAGCGCGCGGAACCGGCCGACCGCCTCGTCGCCGTGCACGCGCGCGAACGACGACGCGAGCAGCACCGCGTCCTTGGCGTAGTAGAAGCGGCCGCCGGCCTCGAGCACGACCTCGGCGAGCTCCTGGCAGAGCTTCCACAGCTCCTGCCGCCGCGCCTCGTTCCTGCTGACCGCGAAGTCCATCGCCATCGAGACGCCGTCGACGGCGTGGGTCATCAGGAACGCGTCGGGCCGGTGCCGTTTGAGCACGCCGAGATACGGCACGTGCCCGGCCTTCTGGCAGCGCTCGATGATCGTGCGCAGCACACGTTCGCTTTCGGCCATCGGCACGAACGGCTGGAACTGGATCAGGCCGCCGGGCCTGGTCATCCACTGCCAGCGCGGCACGTAGTCGAGCAGGAAGTGGAACGCGCCGTGCGTCTGCAGGTAGGGCGAGCCGCGTTCCTCGAGGTGACCGGCGCGGAACTTCAGCGCGTTGACGAGGCCGACCTGACCGAGGTGCAGCGCGCACCACATGCCGGGCCACAGCCAACCCTTGGGTACGACACCGAACATCGTGGTCGGCACGTCCTGCAGCGCGGGTTCGTAGAAGCGCACGCCCTCGGGGTCCTCGCCGGGCTGCAGCTGCTCGGCGCGGTGCATCAGGCCGCGGCCCAGCCCCTTGCCCTTGGCGTGCAGGTCCACCCAGCTGACGAGGTAGTCGGCGGTACCGCGCAGGTCCTCGAGGATCTGCAGGTTGTGCGCGAGGTCGCGCGCGACGATGCCCCAGACGCGCAGCCGGCCGCTGTGCACACGCTTGGTCTGGATCTGCAGCTTCGTCATGCAGCCGAGCATGCCGAAGCCCGAGATCGCGGCGTGGAACAGGTCGGGGTCGCTCTCGGCCGTGACGTGCACGAGCTCGCCGCGCGCCGTCATCAGGTCGAACGACTTCACGCACTCGCCGAACGGGCCGAGCGCGTAGTTGTTCTTGCCGTGGATGTTCATCGCCGCGGCGCCGCCCATCGACACGGCGGCGGTGCCGCTGACGACCTTGGGCCAGTAGCCGAAGGTGATCGCCTTGCGCCACAGGTCGCGCACGGTGACGCCCGGTTCGACCGTCGCCAAGCCAGTGGCCGGGTCGAAGTCGAGGATCTTGTTCATCGCGCTCAGGTCGAGCACGTAGCTGCCGCGGTTGGTGGCCGCGTCGCCGTAGCTGCAGCCCGCGCCGCGCAGCGCGACGTTGCCGCCGCGCGCGCGCACGTCGGCGAGCGCGTCGGCGACCTGCTCGGTCGTGGTCGGCCGCAGCACCTTGCCGGGGCCGCCCACGGCCATGCCGAAGCCGCGCACGTCCTCTTCGTTCCAGTGCAGTGCACCGGGGCTCGCGGCAGAAGGGCTCATCGTCGGATCCGTCATCGGCAGCGACTCAACGGCGACTGACCATCGCGGCGGCGAGGCCGCCGAAAAAGCCCCCTGCCAGGATCGTGTAGGGCACCCACAGCCCGAGCTGCGCGACGCCGGTCGCGAGCATGGTGTGCGCGAGGTCGACCTCGAAGCCGGCCGGGCCGAGCTTGGTGTAGTGCGTCGACCAGCCCGCGACCTTGGCGACGAAGGTGAGGATCAATACGAAGACGCGCGCGCACAGCCCGTAGACCAGCAGCACGAGGCCGAGCCTGGGCCAGATCCGGAGCGCGACCACCGCCACGATCACGGCGACGATCGCCGTGGTCGTCACGATCGACCGCACCGCCTGCTGGCCGGCCTCGCTGGCGTCGGCGAAGTCCTTGCCCCAGGCCAGCAGCAACAACGTGCCGACCGGGACCGCGAACGCACCCAGGAACCAGAGCCCCGCCAACCGCAGCTTCGGCCGTTCGCCGCGCCGGGCCATCACGAAGCCGAACCACGCGCCGAACACCGGCGGCAGCCAGCTGATGCCGAGCGGCACGCCACCGCCGCCCGACTGGTCGGTGGCCATGCCCTCGACCTCGGCGTAGAGCCGCGCCAGTGAGACCAGCGTCGTGAGCACGACGGGCCAGAACACGAGGCGCCGGATCGGGACGGTGTCGACTTCGCTCATCGGAGGCCTCAGATCGACAGCCGGCGGAACACGAAGGACGGGATGTTGCGGATCACGAACATGATCAGCCGCCACTTGCCGGGCACGTAGGCGACCGCCTTCTCGTCGTCGCGCGCGCGCAGGATCAGTTCGGCGGCCTTGTCGGCGGCGATCGCGCCCTTGAGTTGCAGCCCCTCGGTCATCGGCGTCAGCACGAAGCCGGGGCGGATCGTCGTGACGCGCACGCCGCGCCGCCACAGCCGGTTGCGCAGCGCCTCGAGGTAGGTGTCCATGCCGGCCTTGCTGGCATTGTAGACCGGCCGGCCGACGCGGCCGCGGTCCTGCGCCACCGAGCTCACGCCGACGATGGTGCCGCGCCGGCGTTCGGAGAAGCGCCGCGCCGCGGCGTTGCCCCAAGCGATGCAGCCGAGCATGTTGACCTCGACCTGCTGGCGGTCCTTGGCGAGGTCGTACTCGTCGGGCCCGACCTCGGGCATCACGCCGGCCACGAAGTGCAGCTCGTCGACCTCGCCGAGCTCCTGCTCGATGCGCGCGAACAGCGGCTCGGCGGCGGCGAGGTCGGCGGCGTCGTGCACGTAGGGGAACGCGGCCGGCTGGCCCAGGTTGTCGTCGATGGTCGCCGCCAGCGCCTTCAGCTCCGGCTCGCGGCGGGCCAGCATCGCCACCTTGCGCCCCTCCAGGCACAGGCGCCGGGCGATGGCCAGACCGATCCCCGACGAGGCGCCGACGACGATGCAGGTGCCTGTGCGCGAACTCATCGCGACAAGAGAACGCCGCGCCCAGGACGAATGCAAACCAAGGGACGCCGCGGCCGTTGCCGGTCGGTTCCGGAAGGGGCATCATGCGACCCCTATGCGCCATGCCATCGTGTTGTCGGTCCTGGCCGCCGCCGCCGCCCCGATTCGAGCCCAGACGCTCGACCCCGTCGGGGTGGACCCGCGCGCCGGGCTGCGCGTCGACACCGTGATCGCGACCGTCAACAACGACGTGATCATGCTCAGTGAGCTGCGCACCCAGGCCGTCGGTGAGGTCCGCACGCTCGAGGCCCAGCAGGGCCGGCGCCTGACCCCCGAGGAGCGCGGCTTCGTGCTGCAGCGCGAGCTCACCAAGCTGATCAACAACCACACCATGGCCCAGGCGGCCAAGACCCTGGGCCTGGCGGCGCCGGACATGATCGAGAGCCTGTTCCAGGACGAACTGCGCCGCGCGGCGGCCGAACAGGTTCGTAACCTGGGCACAGAACAGAAGTTCAGTCAGGAGCTGCAGCGCCAGGGCCGCACCTGGCAGTCGTTCGAGCGCGAGCAGCGCGTCGAGAAGATGCGCCAGTTCGCCGAGGAGCTGGCGATCTACTCCCGGCTGCAGAAGCAGCAGAACCTGTTCCTGACGCCGCGGATGATGCGCGAACTCTACGAGCGGGAGATCGACCGCTTCGTCCGGCCGTCCCTGGCCATCGTCAGCGCCGTGGTGTTCCGCGGCGACGACGCCCCCGCCCAGGCCGCCAAGGCGATCGAGTTCTGGCGCACCAACGAACTCAGCAGCCGCGAGCTCGCGGACCGCTACCCGGGGGCCACGGCGATCGGCGAGATCGACGCCGGCACCCTGGTGCCCGAGCTGCCCCTGGCCAAGTTCGCGCTCGCCGGACCGCAAGGCGCGGTGTCGGCCCCGATTCCGTTCCAGGGCGGCCTGCAGGTCGCCAAGGTGGTGCGCTTCATCGAGGCCCGCAACGCCAGCTTCGGGGACCCGGACGTGCAGACCGAGCTGCGCCGGATCGGCCTGGACCAGGTGGTCGCCGAGCTGCGCCAGCAGGCCCTGGCCCGGGCCGCGGCACGCACCGAAGTGCTGGTCCGGCAGGCCCGCTGAGACCGGCCGCGACCCCGGCCCGGGAACGGCCACAAGCCGCTACCATCGGGTTGCGGCAACCCGGGCGGGTCGCTCTACTTTCCCCCCCTCCCTCTTGAACCTCGGATGGGCCGCCGACGTTAGTCCGGACTTCGGCACCACCCGCCCCGTCGGCGTCGCCACCGTGGTGACGCAACCGGAGCAATCGCTCGTCCCCAAGGTTGCCTTCAGGAGCCGTCATGGCCCAACTCGACCCAACCAAGATCAAAGTCCAGTCCAACGCGGCTCCCATCTGGGAGTCCGAGGAATCGTTCCAGGAGATGATGGCGGAGCAGCTGCGGCACGCGCCGTGGCTGGCGCTGTCGGGCCTGCTCCACGTGGTCCTCTTCGCACTGCTGTACGTGCTGTATCCCGTCGAGGAGAAGAGGAAGCCCGAGAAGCAGGTCGAGATGGACCTGACCCAGCAGGAGCAGATCGAGGAGCCGCCTCCCCCGCCCCCGCCGGAGACCAAGCCGGAGGAGACGACCGAGGAAGTGGTGATCAACGAGACCCAGATCACCGAGAACGAGGCCGAGGCCTTCGACAACGTCGAGAGCGAGAGCACCGCCAAGGAGTCGGCCTTCGACTCCAACCAGTGGAACTCGGCGGTCGGCATGGGTGGTGGCGCCGGTGGCCGCTACGGTGGTCGTGGCGGCGGCAAGGGCGGCAAGGGCGGTGGCAAGTCGTACGCGGCGGCCATCGACGCCGGCCTGCAGTGGCTCAAGAACCACCAGGACGAAGACGGCAAGTGGGACTCCGACGGCTTCATGAAGCACGACACCGAGGGCGAGGTCTGCGACGGCCCCGGCAACCCGGTGCACGACGTCGGCAACACCGGCCTGGCGCTGCTCGCCTTCCTCGGCGACGGCAGCACCATGCGCAGCGGTCCCTACAAGGAAGTGATCAAGAACGGCATCACCTGGCTGCGTGAGCAGCAGCAGGAGAACGGCATGTTCGGCACCGCTTCCTCGCACGACTTCATCTACGACCACGCGATCGCCGCCTATGCGATGTGCGAGGCCTACGGCCTGTCGAACTACAAGCTGCTGAAGCCCGTCGCGCAGAAGGGCATCAACTACCTCGAGTCGCACCGCAACCCGTACGCCGTGTGGCGCTACCAGCCGCGCGACAACGACAACGACACCTCCGTGACCGGCTGGTGCATCATGGCCTACGAGTCGGGCGAGTTCTTCAAGCTCGACATCAACAAGGCCGCGCTGACCAACGCCGAGGTCTGGCTCGATCAGGTCTCCGACCCGACCGGCCTGCACGGCTACACCAAGGCCGGCGAGCGCAGCTCGCGCAAGCCCGGTGACCACGCCACCAAGTTCCCGGTCGAGAAGGGCGAGGCGATGACCGCGGTGGGCCTGTTCTGCCGGTTCTTCATGGGCCAGGACCCCAAGGAGAAGCCGATCATGACCGCCGCGGCCAACCTGCTGCTGAGCAAGCCGCCCGTCTGGGACGAGAAGGGCGGTTCGATCGACCACTACTACTGGTACTACGCGACCTACGCGCTGTTCCAGTACGGCGGTCGCCACTGGAGCGAGTGGCAGAAGAAGCTCGAGGCGGCCGTGGTCAAGAACCAGCACCGCGACGGCGCCAAGAAGAACCTCTACGGCTCTTGGGACCCGATCGGCGCCTGGGGCGAGGACGGCGGGCGCGTCTACAGCACCGCGATCCTGACCCTGACGCTCGAGGCCTACTACCGCTACAGCAAGCTGGTCCGCTGATCGCCTGAGCCCAACCGAAATCGGCGCCCTTTTCGGGGCGCCGGACACGACGCGGCCCGCACCTCTCGACGAGGGGTGCGGGCCGCGCTGCTTCATGGCCGGCCCACTGTCGCAAGTCTCGCTACCGGACGGGCCAAGGCGAGAAAGCCGACAGTGCCACAGCGGCGTCGCCCGACCGCGCGCAGGGACACGGCCATGCCATGGGCGGTGGCCCCGGGCGGTGTCCACTTGCGAGATTTCCTGAAGAAGGACTCAAGCCTTTGCCGATGAGGTTTGCGACATGGCCTCGGGCACCCGCCCGGAGCACGGCAAAGGAATCGAGGAGGAAAGATGGGCCTTCGGGTCAATTCGAACATCGCATCCCTGAACGCGCAGCGCTCGCTGTCGGTGATGACCGAGCGCCTGCAGGCGAACTTCCGTCGCCTGTCCACGGGCTTGCGTATCTCGACCGCTTCCGACGACGCGGCGGGTCTGGCGATCTCCGAGCGCTTCCGCGCTCAGGTCCGGTCGACCAACCAGGCGATCCGCAACGCCCAGGACGGCATCTCCCTGACGCAGACGGGCGAAGGCGCGCTGAACGAAGTCAGCTCGATCCTGATCCGCATGCGTGAGCTGGCGATCCAGGCGAGCAACGGCACCGTCAGCTCGGCCGACCGCGCGACGCTCCATCAGGAGTTCAGCGACCTGGTCAACGAGATCGACCGCATCGCCGCCTCGACGACGTTCAACGGCGTGCGCCTGCTCGACGGCACGGGATCGACGATCACGTTCCAGGTCGGCACCGGCACGACCACGGGCATCGATACGATCCAGCTGAGCACGTCGGACACGCTGGCCTCGACGCTGGGCCTGTCGACGCTCGACATCGGCTCGGGCGGCATCCCCACGCTCGCGGTCTCGCAGCTCGACGGCGCCATCAACGCCGTCAGCAAGGTGCGCGGTCAGTTCGGCGCGGCCCAGAACCGCCTGACGACCACGATCGCCAACCTGCAGATCCAGTCCGAGAACCTCAGCGCCGCCGAGTCGCGCATCCGCGACGTCGACGTGGCGGTCGAGACCTCGGCGCTGACGAGGAACTCGATCCTGCAGCAGGCGGCCATCTCGATCCTGGCGCAGGCGAACACCCAGCCCCAGGCGGCTCTGCAGCTGCTGCAGCAGTAGCGTCGCGAGCGGCGATCACCTCGCCGCGCCCGCCTGACGCTACAGCCACGACGAACGGTCGCGACGTCGGCACGACGTCGCCGACCGCCGACTCCCGCAGGCCGGCTGGTTACTTGATGCCGGCGACGCTGCGCGTCACCAGGCTCTTGCGGCGCGCGGCCGTGTTCTTGTGGATGATGTTGTTGCGCGCGGCCTTGTCGATCACCTTGCAGACGGCCGGCAGCATCGCCGTGGCCTTGTCCTTCTCACCCGCGGCCACGACCGCCGAGAGGCGCTTCATCGCGGTGCGCAGACGGGTCAGCTTCGCCTTGTTGGCGAGGCGGTTGCGCTCGCCTTGACGAACGCGCTTCAGTGCTTGCTTGCTGTGAGCCATGTTTCTCTATCTGTGCCAGGAACTGGTAGTGAAGGTCGTCGGAGTCGTTTCGAAGGAGTCGTCGCTCAGGACTTGAGCTGCTCGACGCGCTGAGCCACGTCGCGGAAGCCGATGTCCTGCTCGAGAATGCGGGTGAAGTGGCGCAGGGCGTCGTCGCGCTGGCCGTTGTCGCTGCAGATGGAGCCCATCTCGTAGAGGATCTCCTTGGCGAGGGCGCCGTTGCCTGCCGCCTGCAGCGCCTTGTCGAACTGGCCGAGTGCGACCTCGGGCAGTCCCTTGTGCTGGAACGCCTTGCCGAGCAGGAACAGCGCGTCGTTCTTCTTGCGCGGGTCCTTGACGGCTTGCTGCAGCTCGGCGACCGCGGCGTCGATGTCGCCGGCCTCGAACAGGCTCGCGCCCAGATCGAAGCGCGCGCTGAGGTCGGCCGGGTTACGCTCGACGCGGCGCCGGGCTTCGCCGGCGCGCAGCTCGCGCAGCGCCGCGCGGGCGCGCTCGACCGCCGCCTCGTCACCGCGCTTCTTGGCCTTCTCGACCATCTGCTCCTGCAGGCGCACGCGCAGGTCACCAGCGATGTCCTGCAGCTCGGCGTCGCCGGACTGCATCTGCAGCAGCCGCTCGATCAGGTCGAGCGCGCCGGCCAGGTCCTTGGCCATCTCGCGCAGCTTGGCCACGCGGCGCAGCAGCTTGATGTCGTCGGGAGTCTCGGCGAGCTTGCCTTCGAGTTGCTCGAGCTCCTGCTCGATCTCCTCGGGCGACAGCTGCAGCCGCTCCTGCCGTTCGAGTTGCCGCTGCAGCTCCTTGTCCTTGATCAGGTCGCGCGAGCTCTCGGCCTTCTCGATGCCGGACGAACGCAGCGCCCCTTCGGCCGCCAGGTCCTTGCGCGCCTTGAGCGACTCCTGGTCGCGCGGGTCGACCTTGAGCGCCAGCTCGTACATCGCCAGCGCCTCGTTGACCTTGCCCTGCTGGTAGTAGAGGGCGCCGGCCGAACGGCACGCTTCGAGGCAACGCGGCTGCGCCTCGGCGAACGCGGCGTAGACCGCGAGCGCCGAGCGCTGCAGGCCGGCCTTCTGCAGGGCGCGGCCGAGCTTGAGGTTGACGCCTTCGTTGAGCGGGTCGTGCACGAGGTAGCGCTCGAACGCGCGGGCCGCCGCCGCCGACTGACCGAACAGGTTGCTGAGCGTGCCCGCGAGCAGCGGGATGCCGCCGGCAACGATCGCCGTCAGCTTGCTGGCGGGCTTCTGCGCGACCTTCGCGAACAGCGCGCGTCGCAAGCCGGCGCGCGCCTCGCCGTAGTCCGGCTGGATCTGCAGCACCTGCGCGTAGATCTTGATCGCCAGCGGGAAGTTCCGTCGCTTGACGGCTTCCGCGGCGTTCTCGAGATGCTTGCTCAGGTCCATGGGCTTGCGTGCAGGGGGCGGCGGGTGGATCCGCCGCTGGTCTACGACCTTCCGGCGTCCCACAAGGCGATTCCGATCCCGGGTGGCCCACTTCGGTGGGTCACTTCAGCTACCTGGGTCCGGTCCTTGACGGCGACGAAAGGGGCGAAGAATCTACCTGCCCTCAACCCGCCAGGCAACGGCCCGCCTCCCCCCCGCGACATGGAAGTTCTCATCTACCCCCATCCCATCCTGCGCCGCGGCGGCCAGGTCGTCACCACGTTCGACGCCGAGCTGCGCCAGCTCAGCGAGCAGATGATGGAGGCGATGTACGAGGAGGGCGGCGTCGGTCTGGCCGCGCCCCAGGTCGGCATCGAGAAGAAGCTGCTGGTGCTCAACCCGAGCGGCGACCGCAATGAACGGTCCGGCGAATTAACCCTCTGTAACCCCAAGATTACCAAAAAGAAAGGGCGGGACTTCGAAGAGGAGGGCTGCCTCTCGTTCCCCGGGATCCACGCCGAGGTCGAACGCTGGGTGACGATCACCGTGACCTTCCAGGACCTCGACGGCAAGGAAGGCACCCTGCACGCCGACGGCTGGCTGGCGCGCATCATCCAACACGAGCTGGATCACCTCGAAGGCGTGGTCTTCACGGACCGCCTCACCGCCGCCGAGAAGTTGCGCGTCAAGGCCCCGCTGCAGGAGCTCGAGGAGCGCTACCGGGCCCAGGTGTGATGATCCCCGGCGCGCCGGCCGCGTCGGCGCCCCCACCCCCCAAGAGGTCCTCGTGCGCCTGATCGAAGGGCTCGACGCGCTGCTCTCACTGGACCTCGCCGCGACCTACGGCGAGTCGTTCGGCAGCCACTCCGCCGTCGCGGTCGGCGTGTTCGACGGGGTGCACCTCGGCCACCAACGCCTGCTGCAGCAGCTGCTCGAGATGGCCTCGGCGCTCGAGGCCATGCCGACGGTGGTCACGTTCGCCAACCACCCCGACCAGGTGCTGCACGGCAGCGCGCCGCCGCTGCTGGTCAGCGTGCCGCACCGCCTGCGCCTGCTGCGCCGCGCCGGAGTGATGCGGCTGGTGCTGCTCACCTTCGAGCCGCGGCTGCAGAACATGACCGCGCGCGAGTTCGCCACCGAGGTGCTCGGCCGGCACCTGCGCGCGCGCGGCCTGCTGCTCGGCTACGACTCGGCGCTCGGCAAGGGCCGCGAAGGCACGCCGCAGCGCTTCCGCGAGCTCGGCGACGAGCTGGGCTTCGAGGTGCGCACCGGCAGCCCGTTCGAGGTCGGCGGCAAGCCCGTGTCCTCGACCGCGATCCGCGCCGCGATCGCTTCGGGCGACCTCGCGTTGGCGCAGCGTTACCTCGGCCGCCCGCCGGGCGCCCTGGGCACGGTCGTGCACGGCGACGCGCGCGGCCGCGCGCTCGGCTTTCCGACCGCCAACGTGCAGCCGCAGGCCGCGGTGCTGCCGCCGACCGGGGTCTACGCGGTCGAGGCGATCGTCGACGGTGTCACCTGGCCCGCGGTCGCCAACCTCGGCACCCGGCCGACGTTCGACGCCGCGGCGACCACGCCGCTGCTCGAAGTGCACCTGCTCGGGTTCGACGGCGATCTCTACGGCCGCGAGCTCGAGGTGACGTTCCGCAAGTTCCTGCGCGGCGAGCAACGCTTCGCCGACGCCGACGCGCTGCGCGCACAGATCGCGCGGGACGCACAGCAGGCGCGCAACGCCCTGCAGGCCTGACGATCAGCTGCGCGCGAGGCGCAGGTGACAGACGCCGATGTGGCGTTCGCGGAAGCCGGCCTCGCAGTAGGCGAAGTAGTAGTCCCAGGCGCGCAGCAGCGCCGCGCCTTCGGGCCGCGCCAGGAACGGGCCGGGCGCGGCCAGCAACCGCTGCCGCCACTCGGCCAGCGTGCGCGCGTAGTGCGGGCCGAAATCCTCGCAGTATTCGAGGCGCAGGTCGGTGTGCCGCGTCGCCGCGGCGGTGATCGCGGTCACCGACGGGATGAAGCTGCCCGGGAAGACGTGCTTCTTGATGTAGTCGACGCAGCCGAGCGCCGACCGGTAGTGCTGGTCGCGGATCGTGATCGCCTGCAGGCCGAGCGCGCCGCCCGGACGCAGCAACGCCGCGCACTTGCGCAGGTAGGTCGGCAGGTGCCGCGCGCCGACCGCTTCGATCATCTCGCACGAGAGCAGCTTGTCGAAACGACCCTGCAGGTCGCGGTAGTCGCGCTGCAGCACGGTGACGCGCCCCTCGAGGCCAGCCGCCGCGACGCGCTCGCTGGCGCGCGCGAACTGGTTGCGCGAGATCGTCGTCGTGGTGACGCGCGCGCCGAACTCGGCCGCCGCGGTCATCGCCAGGCTGCCCCAGCCGGAGCCGATCTCGAGCAATTCGTCTTCGGCCGAGAGGTCGACTAGGCGACACAACCGGCGCAGCTTCTCGCGCTGCGCCTGCTCGAGCGACTGCTCGGGACGGGCCCACCAGGCCGCCGAGTAGGTCATCGTCGGGTCGAGGAACTGCGCGAACAGCTCGTCGCCGACGTCGTAATGGTCGTGGATGTTGCGCGCGCTGCCGGCGCGGGTGTTGTCGCGCAGCCAGTGCCCGACGCGGCGCAGGCCGCGCACCGGCCACGACAGCCACGAGCCGTCGAGCTCGAGCAGCACGTCGCGATCGCGCGTGAGCAGCCGCAGCAGACCGACGACGTCGTGGCTGCGCCAGTGCCCGGCGACGAACGACTCGCCCGCGCCGACGTCGCCGCCGAGCGCGAGGCTGGTCCACAGGGCCGGCGAGGTCACCTCGAGGTCGACGCTGCCGAGCGGCCCCTTGGGGTCGCCGAGGGTCAGTTCGCCCAGGCTGTCGCGCAGCACCACGGCGCCGCTGCGCAGCCGGCGCAGCGCGTCGACGATGCGGCGCCGCAGGGCGCGCTGGGCCCAGGTCGGCTCACGGCGGTCCGGGGCGGCGAGTGCCGCGTGAGGGGTCGCGATCAGGATCGAACTGGGCATCGGGCGTCTGGCTCGTCGGATGGTCGAAGAACGGCGCCCGCTTCCACCACAGCCGCAGTGCGTGCCAGTAGATCGAGGTCAGCACGCCCAGACTGGGCCAGGGGTGGCAAACCGCGGCGCGCAGCAGACTTCGCGTGTTCCAGGTCCGCCGATGCACCACCAACGTGGCATCGAAGACTTTTTCTGCGGCCCCGCCCGCCTCGTCGGCCCCGGCCCGGGTGTTCTCCATGTGCACGACCAGCTGCTCCCCGGGCTCGGCGAAAAGCCACCGATACCGCTGCGACATCGGCTGGAACGGGCTGACGTGAAACGACTTGGCGAACTCACTGCGCAGCTGTTCGGCGCCTTCCTGACGGCCGACGACGTAGTGGTGCCGCTCTCCCCAGGGGGTGTTGGTGATCTCGGCGAGCACGGCCTGCAGCCGGTCCTCGGGGTCGAAGCAGTAGTAGAAGGTCACCGGGTTGAACGACAGCCCCAGCGCCCGCGGCGTGGTCAGCACCCGCACCGCGCCGGCCGGCCGCACGCCGAGCCGCTGCTCGACCGCGTCGCGGACCGCCGCGTCGAGTGGCACCGAGGGGTCACCGAAGTAGTCCCGGCGCCGGAACCACATCGGCGCCGGCCGGCGCGCCGACCAATACCAACGACCGGCGAAGGCACGGTCGAGCTCGTCGAGATCCAGGTAGAGGAACGCCGCGCGCACGCGGAACGCGTGACCGACGGCGTCGAAGCGGCGGTGGCGCACCGTGCCGAAGTAGAGGCACGACCGCAGCGGCGCCGCCGCACCGGCGGTCATGCCGCCCCCTGCCCGCCCTCGGCCGTCGCGCCGTCGCCGATGCCGAAGTCGCGCGCCACCCGCAGCGCCGACTGTACCGCGTCCTCGTGGAAGCCGTAGCCGCACCACGCGCCGCACAGCCACGTGCGTCGCTCCCCGCCGAGCCCCTCGACCCGCGCCTGCGCCGCGACGCCGGCCGCGTCGAACACCGGGTGGTGGTAGACGAACTTGCGCAGCACCTTGGCCGGATCGATCGCCGCGGTGCGGTTGAGGGTGACGTTGTAGAGCGGATCGCCCGCCCCCATCGGCAACCCCTGCAGGATGTTCATGCTGTAGGTCACCGTGGCGCGCCGCTGCTGGACCTCGGGCAGGTGGTAGTTCCACGCCGCCCAGGCGCGCCGGCGCCGCGGCAGCAGGCTCGCGTCGGTGTGCAGCACGACCTCGTTCTCCTGGTACGGGATCGCGCCGAGGACCGCGCGCTCGGCGTCGCTGGCGTCGAGCAGCAGGCGCAGCGTCTGGTCGCTGTGCGCCGCCAGCACCACGCCGTCGAAACGCTCGGCCGGCTCACCCGCGGTGAGGATCTGCACCCCGTCCGCGTCGCGGCGCACGCCGACCACCGGGGTGCCCTCGCGGATGCGATCGGCGAACGAACGGGTCAACGGCTGCAGGTAGCTGCGGGAGCCGCCGACCACGGTGTACCACAGCGGCCGGTCGTCGACGGTCAACATGCCGTGGTTGGCGAAGAACGCGACGAAGAACCGCGCCGGCATCGCCATCAGCTTGCCGGGCTCCGCCGACCAGATCGCCGCCATCATCGGCACCAGGTAGTGCTCGGCGAAGTTGCGCCCGAAGCCACCGCGCGCCAGCAGGTCGCCGAGGCTCGCGTCGCTGTCGGCGTAGGCGGGCGCGACCTTGTGGAAGCGCAGGATGTCGCGCAGCATGCCCCAGAACGACGGTCGCAAGAGGTTGCGCTTCTGCGCGAACAGGGTCGACAGCGAGGTGCCGTTGTATTCGAGCCCGGTGCGTTCGCAGCGCACGCTGAAGCTCATCGTCGACGGGCGCAGCGCCACGCCGAGGCGGCGCATGGCGGAGAGGAAGCCCGGATACGTGCGGTCGTTGCAGACGATGAAGCCGGTGTCGACGGCGACCTTGCCGCGCGGCCCGGCGACGTCGACGGTGTGCGTATGGCCGCCGATGCGCGGCTCGGCCTCGAAGACGGTGACGTCGTGCGCGGTGGCGAGGCGCTCGGCGACCAGCAGGCCAGCGACGCCGCTGCCGACGATCGCGATGCGTTTCCTGCCGGCCCCGAGGCTGCGCCGCGCCTTCGTCATGCAGCCTTGCGTGGCGCCCGCACCCGCGCGGGCAAGGGGCGCAGCTTGACGAGCCCCAACCACGACAACACCACCAGCCCGTACCACGACAGGTCGATCTCCCACCAGCGGAAGCCCTGGCGCACAGTGCCCGGGCACCAGTGGTGGTTGTTGTGCCAGCCCTCGCCGAACGTGATCAGCGCCAGCAACATCGAGTTGCGGCTCTGGTCCTTGGTCGGGTAGCGGCGGCGGCCGAACACGTGGCAGAGGCTGTTGATGCACGCCGTGGCGTGGAACAGCAGCGTCGTCGAGACGCAGAATCCCCACACACCCATCTGCAGCGCCGACGTGCCGAGTTCCGGCGCGTAGGCCTCGAGCACGCCGCCGAGCGCGAGCAGCGACGCGAGCAGCAGGAACGGCACGACCAGGTCGTGGCGATCGAGCCAGCGCAGCTCGGGGTACTTGGCGAGGTCGGGCACCTGGCTCATGTCGGTCGGCAGGTTGCGCGACGAGGAGATCCAACCGATGTGCGACCACAGCAGGCCGTGCGCGACCGGCGAGTGCGCGTCCTCGTGGGTGTCCGAGGTGCGGTGGTGCTTACGATGATGCGCCGCCCACCACAGCGGACCGCGCTGCGTCGCCATCGCGCCGAGCAGCGCGCCGACGAACTGCATGCCGCGACCGGTCTCGAACGAGCGGTGCGAGAAGTAGCGGTGGTACCACGCGGTGATGCCGAACATGCGCACGGCGTAGAGCGCGGCGCACACGACGAGCGCGATCGGGCTCCAGCCGACGACGAACACCAACAGGCAGCACGCCTGCATGAGCAGGAAGGGCCAGATGCGCAGCCATTCGAACGGCGGTCGCGTCGCTGGCAGGCTCGCCTGGACTCTGGCTCGCTCGGCATGACAGGTGGCAGGATGGCTGACGACAGTGGGTTGCGCTTGGGGAGGCAAGCGGACTGCGGGAGGGGTCACGGCGGTATTCGTGTCGGTCTGGCCCTCAGATGCAAGGACTTGCATCCAAAGTCCGGCGCGACCCGAATGCTGCCTCATGCCGCGAGGGTGGCCTCCACAAGACCTGCCGCTGCTCGCCCCCGGGCTGATCCTGGCGGCGGCGTTCGTGGTCCTGTGGGCGAACCAGCTGCGCACGCGCAACGCCACCTCGGTCGACGTCGCCTGGAGCGCGGCGATCGGCCTGCTGGGCTTGTTCTGGGCAGGGGTCGGCGCGGGCGCGGCGCCGCAGCGCTGGCTGGCTGCCGCCCTGGTCGCCGCGTGGAGCGGCCGCCTGACCTGGCACCTGCTGACCGATCGGCTGCTGCGCCACAGAGGCGAGGACGGCCGCTACCGGGCGATGCGCGAGCACTTCGGCGACCGCGCGGCGGTGCACTTCTTCTGGTTCTACCAGCTGCAGGCCCTGGTCGCGTTCGTGTTCGCGGTGCCGTTCGCGGCGCTGGCCGGGCACACGGACCCCACGATCTCGGCCCTGCAATGGACCGGGGTGACCGTGTTCGTCCTGGCGCAAGTCGGCGAAGCCACGGCCGACCGCCAGCTCGCGGCGCACCGCGCCGAACCCGCGGCCAGGGGCCTCACCTGCCGCCGCGGCCTGTGGCGCTACAGCCGTCACCCCAACTACTTCTTCGAGTGGCTGTCCTGGTGCGGCATCGGCGCGGCCGCCTGGCCGGCCGCCGGCCCGCTCGCCCTGCTGCAGCCCGCGCTGATGTTCGTGCTGGTGCGCTTCGTCAGCGGCGTGCCGTTCGCCGAGCAGCAGTCGCTGCGTTCGCGCGGCGACGACTACCGCCGCTACCAACAACAGACCAACACCTTCGTGCCGTGGTTTCCCCGATGAGCAACTACTCCCTCGATCGTTGGCTCGAACGCGGCCTGCTGCCCGACTGGGTCGTCCGCATGGGCATCCGCAAGCTGCTGCGCGAGCGCCTGCGTCTCGAACGCACCGACGACGCCGAGGTCTCGGCCGAACGGCTGCGCGCCTGGGTCGCCTCGTGCGACGCCAGCCCGATCGCGATCGACACGCGTGCCGCCAACGAGCAGCACTACGAGGTGCCGGCGGCCTTCTACGCCAAGGTGCTCGGCCGCCACCGCAAGTACAGCTCCGGCTACTGGCGCACGGACAGCACGACCCTCGACGAAGCCGAAGCGGCGATGCTCGAGCTGTCGTGCCAACGCGCCGAGCTGCGCGATGGCATGCGCGTGCTCGACCTCGGCTGCGGCTGGGGCTCGATGGCGCTGTGGATCGCGCGGCAGTACCCCAACTGCGAAGTCGTGGGCGTCAGCAACTCGGCCAGCCAGCGCGAGGACATCCTGTCGCGCGCGAACGCCGACGGCCTGCGCAACGTCGAGATCGTCACCGCCGACGTCAACGACTTCGCCGCGACCGGGCACTTCGACCGCATCGTCTCGATCGAGATGATGGAGCACGCGCGCAACTGGCGCCTGCTGCTCGAGCGCTGCGCCGGCTGGCTGCTGCCCCGCGGCAAGATGTTCGTGCATGTGTTCACGCACCGCACCGTCGGTTATCCGTTCGCCGACGCGGGGCACGACGACTGGATGGCGCGCTACTTCTTCACCGGCGGTCAGATGCCGGCCGACGCGCAGCTGCTGCACTTCCAGGACCACCTCGGCGTCGAGGGACACTGGCGCGTCAACGGCACCCACTACCAGCGCACGGCCGAGGCCTGGCTGCGCAACTTCGATCGTCATCGCGAGGAGCTGCGACCGGTGCTGCGCGCCACCTACGGCGACCGCGGCCCGGCGATGGAGAACCTGTGGCGCGTGTTCTTCCTCGCCTGCGCCGAACTGTGGGGCTACGACCGCGGCAACGAGTGGTTCGTGTCCCACTACCGGCTGGCGAAGCGCGGCTGACCCCAGATACAGGTCAGGCCAGCAGCGCCCGCACGGCCTCGACCGCCTGATCGGCGTCGGCCGCGGCGGCGTCGGCGCCGACCGCCGCGGCGAGCCCTTCGACGCGGCCGAAGACCTCGCCGCCGACCAGCACCGGCGTCGTCGTGGCCCGGCCGCGCAGCCGCTCGATGCGGCGCACGTCCGCGACCGTCGCCGCCAACGTCGACAGCTGCAGGATCATCGTCGCCGAGATCGCGATCACGTCGACGGAACGTTCTTGCAGAGCCCATTCCAGATCGCTGAGCGGCATGTTGCTGCCGAGGTGATGCACGCGGAACCCCGCGAGCAGCAGGCGCTGGGCCACGATGCGCAGCCCGAAGTCGTGCATGTTGCCGCCGACGCCCATCGTCAACACGACCGGCGCATCCGCTGCGGGGCGCGGCAGCATGTCGTGCACCGACCACAGCACCCGATCGACCAGACTCGAACCGTAGTGCTCGTCGGCGATCGGCACCTCGGCCATCAGCCACATGCGCCCCATCTCCCGCTGCACCGGCGTCAACACGTGGTCGTGCAGCGATGCGACGTCGAGGCCGCGATCGATGGCGCTGCGCACCATGAACACGGCGTCGTCGCCACGACCCTCGAGCACCGCCAACAGGAACTGGGCCGCGAGTTCGCCGTGCGGCGCCTCCAGCGACAGCAGCGACGGCAGCTCCGCTGGCGCCGCAGGCAGGCAACGCCGGGCGTTCTCGAGGTGCCTGACGGCGACGGCCGCCGACGAGCTCGGCAGCTCGCGCTGCAGCACCACGGCCATCGCCGCGAGGTTCGCGTCGAGGTAGTCCGGCGCGACGCCGCGGTGATGGAACGCGATCTTGTACCACTCCATCGCGCGCTGCAGCAGCTCGGGCCGATCGAACGCCACGGCCTCGGCAAGGTGCAGCAGGCGCACCTCGGTGTCGTCGATGGGGCGCGCGAAGGTCGCCGGCAGCCCCCCGTCGAGCACCGCCGCCGCCGCGGTCTGCATCTGCTCGACGACCGCGGCCGCGTAGGCGCGCACCGAGTTGCGCAGCAGGTTGGCGGTGAATGCGTGCGGGAGGGTCAAGGCGAGCGTTTTAGTGCGACGCAGGCAGACGCCTCAAGCGCCATCGCAAAACAGCCTGCTGCATCCGCCCATGCGAGGCAGGCGAAACCTCGGCAGCCACGTTCGCCGCCTTCCCACCACGCCAACCGAAACCACGAGTCCGACCATGATCCGCACATCCCTCGTCACCCTCTTCGCCCTCGGCCTGTGCCAGCTCGGTGTCGCCCAAGCCGACGCCAGCACCAAGAAGTCCGACGACCGCACGATCGTCCAGATCGCCGCGGGCGCCGGCAACTTCAACACCCTGGTCGCCGCGGTCAAGGCTGCCGGCCTCGCCGAGACCCTGTCCGGCAAGGGCCCGTTCACGGTGTTCGCGCCCACGGACGAGGCCTTCGCCAAGCTCGGCAAGGAGACCATCACCGAGCTGCTGAAGCCCGAGAACAAGAGCAAGCTCGTGTCGATCCTCACCTACCACGTCGCCGGCGCGAACCTGCCCGCCGCGAAGGTCCTCGGCATGAAGTCGATCGAGACGCTGCAGGGCCAGAGCGTCGACGTCGTCGTCGATGGCGGCAAGGTCACCGTCGCCGGCGCCACCGTGCTGAAGACCGACATCATCGGCAGCAACGGCGTCATCCACGTGATCGACAGCGTCATCCTGCCCAAGCCCAACCTCGTCGAGGTCGCGAAGAAGGCGGGCAAGTTCGGCACGCTGCTGGCCGCTGCCAAGGCCGCGGGCCTGGCCGAGACGCTCGCCACCGGCGGTCCGTTCACGATCTTCGCGCCGACCGACGAGGCCTTCGCCAAGCTCGGCAAAGACACCATCGCCAGCCTGCTCGAACCCGCGAACAAGGCGAAGCTGCAGGCGATCCTCAAGAACCACGTCGTCGCCGGCAAGGTGATGGCCGCGACCGCAGTGACCCTCGATGAAGCCAAGACGATCGGCAACACCAGGCTGACGCTGTCGTACGACAAGGCGAGCAAGACGCTGCACGTCGGTGACGCCAAGGTCGTCGCCGCGGACGTCGTCGCGGGCAACGGCGTGATCCACGTGATCGACACTGTGCTGGTTCCCGCCGGCAACTGACCCTCGCGAACCGAGCGCGGGCTGCGCACGATGACCTCTCACTGTTCCTTGCGGTCGCCGACGACAGCCCGTGTAATCCGGTCCCCTGCCGGCTCTCGCATGACGGATCTCCTGCTCCCCCAGATCGCCGCCGGTGAGCCGGCAGCGATCGACAAGTTCCTGGCCAAGTACTCCAGCATGGTCTGGGGTCTGGCGCGGCGCTTCTGCCGTTCGGCCGAGGATGCCGAGGACGCGACGCAGGACATCTTCGTCGACGTGTGGCGCAGCGCCGAGCGCTTCGACCCGGACGCGGGCAGCGAGGTCACCTTCCTGATGACCATCGCGCGCCGGCGCCTCATCGATCGCGCCCGCCGCCAGGGTCGCCGGCCCGCCACCGACCTGCTCGAGGACGCCGGCACGATCGCAGCGCCCGCCGCCAAGGATCACGTCGAACTGCACGACGAGGTGCAGCGCGCCCACGACGCGCTGGCGCAGCTGCGCCCCGAACAGCGCGAGGTGCTCGACCTCGCGCTCGGCCACGGCCGCACCCACCAGGAGATCGCCGCGTCGATCGGCATCCCCCTGGGCACCGTCAAGAGCCACGCGCGCCGCGGCCTGATCCGCCTGCGTGAGATGCTCGGTGTGAGCAACGACGACCAGCCCGCGGACCAGCAGAAGGGAGGTGTGTCGTGAACGACCATCTCGATCCACAGCTCGAGCTGATGCTGGACGCCGTCGTGTTCGCACACGAGGCCGAGCAGCAACCGCGCGTCGAGTCGCCGCAGTCGCGCGAGTTCGAGCGCGCCGCCGCGCTCGCCGCCGCCGCATTCGCGGGCGCCGAAGAGCCGCCCAAGGCCCTCGCCAACCGCCTCGCCGCCTCAGGGCTGCAGTTCTGCGCCGAGCGCCGCCGCACCCTGGCGAACGCCGACGGCGGCGCGCGACCGCGGCTGGCCAGCACGACGCCGGGCTTCGTCACCGGCGCGGACCGCGCGCCGCGCCGCTCGGGCACCCTGTTCGGCTTCCTGACCGGCCTCGCCGCCGCGCTGCTGATCTGGTTCTTCGCCACCAAGCCGCCGGCCCCTGTCGACCTGTCCGTAGCGCGCCAACAACTGCTCGCCAGCAGCGGCGTGCAGCAGCTGGAATGGAAGGCCGGCCCCAGCCCGCTCAGCGGCGCGGTCAAGGGCGACGTCGTCTGGAGCGAAGCCGAACAGACCGGCTACCTGACCTTCGAGGGCCTGCCGCCGGTCGGGCCCGAGCAGCGCTTCCAGCTGTGGATCGTCGACGGCGCGCGCAAGGACAGCGACCCCGTCGACGGCGGCCTGTTCGCCATCACCGACGCCGCGGGGCGCACCATCGTGCCGATCGACGCCAAGCTGCCCGTCGCCAAGGCGGCCGCCTTCGTCGTCACCGTCGAGGACAAGGCCGGCGTCGTGGTCAGCAAGCAGAAACACGTCGTCGCCATCGCCGGTTTGTGACGCGGGCACGGCGGCGCCAGGGCGGCCAGCTTTCAGCCCGGCTCCTGCTTGCAGACGACCCGCGACTTCGCTAGCGTTTGCCGCCCCAAGTCCGGGTGGACCGCCGCTGGCGGCCCGCAGCAGGGCCTGGGGCGCTCGCAAGAGCGACTGGTGAGGGCAGATAGCTCAGTTGGTAGAGCACAGCACTGAAAATGCTGGGGTCGCCAGTTCAACCCTGGCTCTGCCCACCACCTTTCCTTCTTGCTGGAGCGCGAACCGCCAGGCGGATGAGCGTCCACCGGGTCGCCAGGCGCTCACTTCGCCTCCCGCTCCCAGCCCCGCGGTTTGACACTCGCTTCGTCGCCGACCAGGCGTGACGTGACGCAACGCGCGCCCAGTTCGAAGCCGGCGGCGCGCCGTTCCTCTTCGATCCGGGCGAGCTCGACGAAGCGGTCGGCGAGGTCCCGCGGGATGCGCACCGTCTCGGGCGGCGGCTGGGCCGCCAGCTCGCGCCGCGCGGCATCGTCGGCCGGCGGCTCGATGGCGCCGCGATAGGCGTAGACGCGGGGCAGACGGCCCCATCCCGGCGGACTCCACTCCCACACGACCTGGACCACCACATGCGCCTGGGGCAAGAACAGGCAGTCGTGCCACGCGCCGCCGCCGTGCATCAGGTCCAGCGCGCCCTTGACGATCAACTGCCGGAATCGCACGGCCTCAACGGTGTCGTCGGTGTCGCCAGACGGCCCCGGAGTCGCACACGCCGCAAGACAGAGCACGATCGGCAGGTGGCGCATGGCGCACATGCTACTCATCGGCTCCGCCGAGGGCGGGGACCGGGCAACTCACCCGCCAGCCCGGTCCCAGACACCCTAGTCCCAGACGAACCGCGTCGGCGCCCCCACCGCGATCGTGCCCGACGGCGACAACGAGGCCGACTGCGTCACGAGCACCAGGAACGGGGGCACCGCGCTGAGCGAGCGCGTGAACGCGCGCGCCCCGGACAGCGGGATCACGCCGACGTCGAGGACCGGGCTGTCGGGCGGGAGCCAGAGGTCCCCGAGCACGAACGGCGTCGCGGGCTGCGGCAGGCTGATCAGGGTGAACGCGAGGCTGCTTCGTTCGGCGCGCACGGTGACCTGGTAGGTCGGGCTCTGCCTGGCCCGCGTCACTTCGATGCCGGGGGTGAACGCGACGCTCACACTCGCCGGCCCGTTGATCGGGGTCGTGCCGAGCAGCGTCACCGAGGGGTCGAGGCGGATGGCGCCGCCCGCGGTCTCGATCGCGGACCCTGGCACGGGGATGTTCGGCGTGGCCTCGATGATCGCGCCGCCGGTGGCCACGAGGCTGCCGCCGTCCATGCGGATGCCGGGCCAGCGCAGGGGATACGCCACGACGCCGCCCGTGAAGCGGCCGCCGGTCACGGCGACGCTGCCGGAGACGATGTGCAGCGCCGGGTTGGCCGCCTGCGTCGGGATGGTGGTGTCCGCGAAGCTCACGTTCGAGCCGGTGACGCGGGTCACCGGCAGCATGCAGGAGTGGAAACTGACCTGGCTGCTGTTGTCGATCGATACGAATCCGTGCGTGGCGAAGATGCTCAACGCCTCGCCGCGCAGCCGCGTCATCGCAACGGGCCCGGTGCAGGAGTCGATGTGGGCCGCCGCGAGCGGGCCGGGGGTGCTGAACACGAGATCGGTGCAGACGACGGCCCCGGCACAACCGATCGCCGAGACGCCCTGCACGGAGCCGCCCTCGACGATCACGGCCTCCGTCGCCGGCAGCGAGAAGATCGTCAGCGCCGCCTGTCCGCCGGCGAGGATGCGCGCACCGGACCGCAGCGAGAAGTGCAGGCCGCGCGAGACGGTGGCGGCGAGGTGATCGCCGGGCAACAGGTCCAGCACGTCACCGGGCGACGCGGCGTTGATCGCCAGCTGCAGCGCGCCGCCGCCAGCGGGCACGACGTGCGTGGTCTGGGCCGCCGCGAGCGCCGTGAGCAGGGAGGAGCACACCGCGATTCGGAACATGCTCATGACGGTGCATCCTACCGTTCCTGCCGTCGTGAGGCCGCCGCGCTCCCTTGTGCCAGAAACACAGCGGGCGGCGGGGCAGGTCGTCGACCCGTCCCGCCGCCCGGCCATGCACACGCGCGAACTACTTCTTCGCGCCCTTCGCGGCCTCTTCGGCCTTGGTGATCATCTCGTCGAGCACCTTCTCCATCTCCGCTTCGTCGCGCACGTCCTTGTGCCGGATCACACCTTCGTGATCGATGAAGTAGAGCGTCGGCCAACCCTGGACGCGCCAGGTGTCGGAGATCGACGGTTCGAGGCTCTCGTTGCGGAAGCTCCGCCACGTCACGCCCATCTTCTCCTTCTGCTCGAGGAACTTCTTCAGCCCGTCCTCACTGTCCGTGCCGTCACTGTTGACGCCGATCAGCGCAAAGGGGCGGTCCTTCCACTTCTGCACGAGCGACCGCTCGTGTGGGATCATGGCCCGGCAAGGGCCTCACCAGAATCCCCAGAAGTCGAGCAGGACGACCTTGCCGCGGTAGTCGCTCAACTTGAAGTCGACGCCGTCGGTGTCCTTGGCGGCGATGTCGGGCGCGGTGCAACCGACCTGCAGGTGCTCGATCTCGAACAGGGCGTCCTTGGCCTGGGCCAGGAGGTCCTCGTCCTTGGTGATCTCACCGACGCGGCGCAGGTCCGCGGTGGCCGCCGCGCGATCTTCGTCGCTCTCGGCAGCCGACAGACGCAGCGTGCCGCGGGTGATCAGCGCCTGGGCGACGCAGGCCTCGTGCTTGTTGTTCTCGACGACGTCGTCGAGCAGCGACATGACGGGCTTCTTCGCGCCGAAACGCATCATCGCCATCTCGAGGAACGGCAGCGCCTCGCCGATCGCCGCGCTGGTCGCGTGATCGGAGGCCAGCGTCTGCACGGCCTTGCTGACGGCGTTGCGCTCCTTGTTCGCGTTCTTGCAGATGAAGGTGAGGAACTGGATGGCCTCGTCCTTGCCTTCGTACTGCGCCGCGAGCTCCTGCGCCTTGGAGATGAACTCGCCGGTCGGCGGGTTCATGGCGATGGCAGGGATCGGCTGGCCCGCGGCCTGGGCCTCCTTGACCTGCTTCATCGCTTCGGTGCGCCAGTCCTGGATGGCTTTCTGGAAGCCCTTGGCCAGCGCCTGATATGCCGACTCTGCGTCCTGCTGGACGACGGCGGGCTTGTCGCTCTCCTGAGCGAAGGCCAACGCCGGCGACCACAAGAGCAGCAGTGCGGCGAGAACGGGTCTCGACATGAATGCTCCTCGAAGAATCGAAAGACGGGAACGGGACAGCGCGCCGACGGAGCGCGTCGCCCGACCCTCCCGGAAGGGCAGGCATCATACGGCGCAGCCGCGGTTTCGTTCAGCGACCTTCGCATGGGCGCTCCGGGCGCTAGGCTTCGCCGGCATGCGGCCTGCCGTGCTCGCGATCGTGCTCGCCAACCTCGTGCCGTTCGTCGGCGTGCTCGGATTCGGCTGGAGCAGCTACGACCTGTTCGCCCTCTACTGGGTCGAGAACCTCGTCGTGGCCCTGTTCACGGTGCTGCGGTTCTGGACCGCCGAGCCCGGCGGCGAGTCACCGCCGCTGCCCGCGCTGCTGTTCATGACGCCGTTCTTCCTCGTGCACTACGGCATGTTCACGTTCGTGCATGGCGTGTTCATCCAGGCGTTCCTGGGTGATCAACAGCGACTGGAAGCCGTCGGGCTGCCGTTCGGCCCGCTGCTGCTGCTCCAGCACGCGCTGGCGGGCGCCGGCGCCTTGGCCGTGCTCGGGCTGCTGATCAGCCACGGCGTCTCGTTCGTGACCAACTTCCTGCGCCACGAACGGCAACACGCCGAACTGAACCGCCTGATGTTCGCACCCTACGGCCGCGTCATCGCGATGCACCTCACGCTGCTCGCCGGCGGCGCGCTGCTGCTGGCGTCGGGCTCGCCGACGCTGATGACCGCGCTGCTGGTCGTCGCCAAGACCGTGGTCGACATCGCCGCGCACCGGCGCGAGCACCGGCTGGCCGCCGCAACCATCGACTAGCGCACCAGCGCGCGCCACCGCGCCAGCGACCGCTCGCGTTCGCTCGCCGGCGCCTCGCGCCAGAACGCCTCGTCGTCGACGCGCGGCGCGCCGACGCGCACCAGCGCGCGGAACGCCGCGACGCGCACCTCGGGGGCGTCGTTCTCGAGCAGCGCGAACAGCCACGGCACCTGGCTGTACTCGGCGATGCTGCCGATCAGCTCCGCGGCCTGGCGCTGTTCGTCGTCGGGCACGCCGCGGTGCACCATCGCCTTGTAGACGTAGGGCACCGCGCGCGAGCCGAAGCGGCGCAGCTCGAGCGCGGCCTCGGGGCGGTAGGTGCCCTTCTGGAACTCCTCCACCATCATCGCGATGCGGTGGTTGAGCTCGGTCTCGTCCTGCTGCTGCTTGACCATCGGCACCATCCACGCCGTCACGGCCCCGGCGAAGCCGATCGGCTCGGGCGCGGCGATCGTGCCGTCGGCGCTGACGCTCACGCGCTGCATCGCCTCGACGCCGCGGGCCGGCCCTTCGCCCGAGCGCACCTGCAGCGCACCCTGCAGGCAGAGCACGTCGACCTCGGCGCCGAGCCGCTGGACCTGCACCTCGACCGCCTTGCTCTCGATGCGCACGGCGCCGGCCCGGATCTCGAACGGCGCAGGGCGCGTCAGCGTCGACAGCCAGACGCGGCCCGCGTCGAGTTCGACCTTGTCGAGGTCCACCATCGCCGCGCTCTGGTGGTCGAGCCGCACGCGCGCGTCGTTGGCGTAGACATAGAGCCCGGCGCCGCCCTCGCCGGTGCGCACGACGGTGCCCAGCCGCGTCGCGAAGCCGCCCGGCTCGAGCTGCTGAACGCCGACGCCCGGCTCGTCGATCTCGAGCGGCGCGAAGGCCATCAGCATCATCAGGTCCTGCTCGCGGGTCGGCATCACCGGCGGCTTGGGCTCTTCCTTCTTGGGCTCGTCCTTCTGCTCGCCGTCCTTCTCCTTCTCGGGGCCCGGCGCCGCGACCTGCGGGACGTGCGACGCCTCCCACCACACACCGGCGACGACGCCGATCGCGAGCCCGCCGAGCACGGCGGCGGCCACGAACGACAGCGGCCAACCCGACGACTTGTCCGGGACCGGCTGCCGGCGGCGGGGCTGCCGCGGCGACTCCGGCGACGCGTCCTGCCCGTCGGGCAGCGGCGCGGCGGGCAGCGGCGGCAACGACGCCATGACCCGTGCCGCATCGGCGGCCGGGTCGCCGGCCAGCGGCGCCAGGGCTTCGCGCAGGTCGCGGTCGAGGTTCATGCCGAACCTCCTTCGCCGAGCACGGCTTTCAGATGCTGCCGGGCGCGGTGCAATCGCTGCTGCACGGCGGCCTCGGAGATCGCCAGCACGGCGCCGATCTCGGCGCTGCTCTTCTGCTCGAAGTAGAACAGCAGCACCGCCTCGCGCAGGGTCGCGGGCATCTTGCCCACCTGCAGGCGCAGCCGCTCGAGGCGCTCTTCACGCACGTCGGCCGTGCGCGCCGGCTCGGGCGCGACGGACAGATCGATCTCGGCGAGCGGCTCGGGTTCCCGGCCGCTGCGGCGCAGTCGATCGATGGACACGTTGTGGGCGATGCGGTGCACGAACGCTCCGAACCTGCCGGGGTCCTCTAGGCGGGAGAGCCCCTGATAGGCGCGTAGGAACGCTTCTTGGACGAGGTCGTCGAGGTCGTTCGTGCGCCCCAACCGGGAGAGGACGGCGGCGCGCACGGCCCGAGAGTGCCGGACGACCAGCCAGCCGAACGCGTCGCGTGCCCCGGCCAACACCTGACGGACCAGCGCGGAATCGCTGGTCCCAGGGTGGTTCGGTCCGGGCGCGTCGGGAACGGAGGCAGGTGCCGACAAGACTCAGGCGATGGGTTGGTCGTCCACGGAGGCAAAACCACGACACGACACGGAGAAATCGTGCGGGCGCAGCGGGGGCGGCCAGTAGCCATCGCGCAGCGGAAAACGCCGTAGCTGGGCAAATCGCCAGCGTTACGACGGATGGCCGCGTCGGGGCAGGTCTGACCGCGAGCGCGACCTTCTACGTGTCCCGATCGTGTCCGCGAGCGACTCCGGGCGGAATGCCCGAAGTCGCCGCGACGATCCACCGCCTCGGGCCGGAACCCGGCGGGCTACTTGCCCGGCTCGATGCCGCTCGGGACCGGCGTCGGCTCGGCGGCCTTGGCCTTGACCAGGTCCTCGCGCTTGGGCTTGAGCTTGGTGAACAGCGCCTGGTCGATCACGTAGTACCACGGGCCGAACCGCTTGGTCAGCTTGTCGGCCTCCTTGCGGCCCTCCTCGACCTTCTTGTCGTACTCGCTCCACTCGGTGCCCGCGGTCTTGAACTCGTCCTCGAGCGAGAAGCGGTCGCTGCGCACGTCGGCCGAGGCGCCCTCGCCGCCGGCCGCCTTGTCGGCGCCGTAGCTGATGATCGCAAAGCCCTCGCCCTGCGCCTCGAGCACGTAGTCGGCGCCCCACGGGTCCTGGTCGAGCTTGGCCAGCAGCGGCTCGCCCTCGGCAGGCTTCTCGGTCAGCTTGGCCAGCGACTCGGGCAGCTTCTGCTCGTTCTTGGCGCGGAACGCGTCGACCGCGCCGACGATCGCGGCGATCGCCTTGCGCGCCTGCGCGCGCTTGTCGAGCTCTTCCTGCGGCAGTCGCAGCCCCTTGGGCTTGGGCAGCAGGCTCTCGACGAACTCGGCCGTGACCATCAGGTAGCGGTTGTTGGCCTCGACCGGCTGCGGGCCGGTCTCGCCAGGCTTGGGCTGCGAGGCCTTGGGGTCGTCGGTGCCGGCGGTGACCGCGTCGCCTTCGCCCGGCACGAGCTCGCCGAAGCGCAGCGTGTAGCGCACGCCCTTCTTGGTCTCGAACAAGAGGTCACCCTCGTTGGACCACAGCTTGCCGCCGCGACCGAGGAAGAAGCCCTTCTGCGCGAGCAGCTGGCCGAGGATCTGCCGGTCGATGCCGCTGGCCTGCTCGAGCGCCGCGGTCAGGCCATCGGGCTTGGCGCGCACGCCGACGATCTTGATCTGGCCCAGGGTGTTGCCGATCTCGGTCAGCTTCTCCTCGTTGGGCTCCTCCTTGGCGGTGTCGAGCCCGTCGAAGGTCCACTTGCTGCTGCTGTCCTTGGTCAGCACGTACTTGTCGCCTGGCACCACCTCGCCGCGCTGCTCGTCGACCGAGTAGTTGTCGAACGTGATCTTGCTGATGTCCCAGGTCTGGGTCTTGAGCAGATCGGTCTCGATCCAGTCGGCGAACTTGGTCGACACCTCGCCGACGAGCTTGGTCGCGTAGACGCGCTTCTTGTCCGGAATGCGCACGTAGCGCACGTCCATCTTGTCCTCGATCTCCTTGCCGATGATCAGGTCGGCGAGCACGTTGCCGGCGCTGTCCTTCATCGTGACGCGCTTGCCGCGGCCCTCGGTCGCGGCGCTGTCGGACATCGGGTCGACGACGCCGAACTCGACGTGATCGTCGAGACGGTCGCTGACGACGCGTTCCTTGGTCAGGCCGAGGAACATCGCCGCGGCCTTGCCCATGCGGTCCTTGGCGTCGGCCGGGTAGTTGCCGTGCGACGGGATCGTCCAGCGCCCCTTGTCGTCGCGCGTCACCTTGAACTTGTGCACGTCGCTCGTCGACTCGCGGAACTCGGTGATCTCGAGGTCCACCACCGCGTCCCCGTCGGTGAACGTGGGGAAGAAGGGCTGGCCCTCGTCGCTGTACATCTCGTGCGTGACCGCGCGCGGCCCCGTGAGCGTGGCGAGCAGGGCGAGCAGAACTGCACCACCGGCGATGGCGCCCGTCTTGGCGAACTCGTTCACTTGGCACCTCCGTCGACACTGCCGTCATGGGCGACCCGGCGGCTCGCCGGCACGATCGCCGCGACCCGCGCATTCTTGCGCAAGAACGTGATCACGCCGAGCAGCAGGCCCGGCAGCGCCGCGAGCACCAGGGTCACCATGCGGTAGCCGTTCTGGATGCCCAGGCGCGCCTCGTCGCGGTCGTGCGCGGCGATCTCGATCTTCATCTTCTTCTCGTCGTCGATGCGGGCCTTGGCGAGGTCCAGCCGGCGGTTCTCGGCCTGCTGCACCTGCACGATCTTCACTTCCTTGGCCTGGTCGTCGAGCGTCTTGTCGTCTCGGATCTTGGCGACCGCGTCGTCGAGGCGCTTCTGCGCCTTGTCGAGTTCTTCCTTGGCGGCCTTCTCGGCGTCGTCCTTGTTCTTGAGCCAGGCCTCCTCGAACTGCTTGCCCGCCTCCTCGACGCGCTCGAGCTTGCGCAGCACCGGCCGGCGCTTGCGCAGTTCGATCAGGCTCTCGTCACCGACCAGC
This sequence comes from Planctomycetota bacterium, assembly GCA_020638655.1. Classification (GTDB taxonomy): domain Bacteria; phylum Planctomycetota; class UBA1135; order UBA1135; family UBA2386; genus JACKIC01. The sequence goes on along the minus strand of JACKIC010000006.1, from coordinate 422,805 downwards.
GAGTCGATGCAGTTGAGCACGAACGTGACGTTGTCGAAGCGCAGGTTGGGGTCGGCCATCTGCCGACGGATCTGGAAGAACTGGTTGCCGAACATGTCGAGGTCGGCGACGTAGACGACGTCGACGCCGCGCTTGCCGCCCTCGCCGGGCTTGCCCGTGACGCGCGCCGCGAGCGTGAGCTCGGCGTTGCGCCGCTCGCGCTGACGGTAGCGGTTGAGCTGCGGGCCGCCGCCGAACGGGTTGAACTGGAACAGCTCGAGCTTCTGCACGATGCCGTTCGGGCCGCCGGAGACCGACGGGTCGGGTGAGGTCAACAGCTTCTCGAAGGTGATGCCGTCCTTCGGCACCGCGCGCACGTGGCCGCCCATCAGCACGACGAGGTTCTGCAACCCCTTGGTGATGACGTCGTCCTGGTTGACGCCCGAGCCGTGCACGAACAGGAATTCCGGGTCGAGCCGGCCGCCCGGGAAGGTGCGGCTCGAGGTGTCCCAGACGACCTCGCCGCGCGGCGCCTCGAGGCCCACCGAGCCCAGGAAGCGGTTGAAGTCGCCCTTCTGCGGGCCGCCGCCGCCCATCATCGCGCGCGCGCCGCCCTTCTGGTCGTCGGCCGCGGTGCCCCACGCGTCGAGCGGCGCCGGGTCCTCGAGCAGCAGCGTCGGGTTGCCGGCGAGCATCCACTGCTGCAGGCGGTCCATCTGCTCCTGCACCAGCGAGCTCGGCTGCGGCACCACCAGGCAGTCGAGGCCCTCGGGGTAGTCCTTGTCGGCGTCGACGTTCTCGATCTTGTACTGCTGCTGCAACTCGTCGGCGATCTGCCAGCGCGGCTTCTGCGCGAACGTCTGGAAGTCGAAGCCGCCGCCGAGCTCGACGTCGGTCTTGAGCAGGCCGACCTTCTTGCGCGAGGCGTTGCTGACCACGCGGATGCTGCGGGTGAGCTCGTACTCGAGCGGCACCGCGGGCTCGACGAACGGCGTCACCACCTCGTCGGTGCCGCACTGCACCACGAAGCCGAGGAACACCTGCGACTCGGTGTAACCACCGCCCGGCAGTGCCTGCGGGACCGTCTGCGGGCGGATGCCGAAGTTCTTCTCGGCCTCGCGCGCATCCTCCGAGTACGGCTTGGGCAGCACGATGCGCTTCTGCACCGCGCCGCCGCCGATCGCGTCGAACTGGTCGATCAGGTTGAGCAGCAGGCGCCGCTGCTGCACCAGCTGCTCGGGCACGTCCTCGCTGACGTAGGCGGTGATGAACACCGGCTTGTCCTGGTCGAGCCCGGCCAGCAGCTTCTTGCTCTCGTCGCCGAGCGAGTGGATGCCTTCGACCGTCGCGTCGATGCGCGGCAGCGCCTGCACCCCGATCACGGTCGCCGACAGCGCCATGACGAACCCGCCGGCGAAACGCACGGTCGTGTGCACCGCCTCGTCACCCTTGCGCCAGTGACGGCGCGCGAGCAGCGCGAGGCCCAGGTAGAAGAAGGCCACCGTCAGACCGAGGAACAGCACGAAGCCCGAGAACGGCAGCATGCCGCGCGCGAACTCGCCGAACTGACCGAGTGGACCGTTGGTGTCCCAGCTCGCCCAGCCGATCCAGCCCATCACCAGACCGAGGTAGACGACCACGGCGCACAGCAGCACCGACACGAGGAACGCCACCGTGGCGTTGGTCGTCAGCTGACCACCGATCATCGACACGCTGACCAGCAGCACGCCGAGCAGCCAGAAGCCGAGGTAGTTGGCGAACAGCTGCCCCCAGTCGGGGTTGCCGAGGAATGTCAGCGCCAGCGGCAGCACCAGCGTGAACGCCAGCGAGATCGTGTAGACCGACACCGCGGCGAGGAACTTGCCGAACTGCAGGTCGAAGTCGCGGCCCGGCAGGGTGAACAGCAGCTCCTGCGTGCCGTTGGCGCGCTCGCTGGTCCACATGTTCATCGTCGCCGCGGCGACGAAGACGATCGCGATGATCGGGAACCAGCTGTTGAGCGTGTCGAGGTTGGCGAGGTTGTTGGTGAAGAACGCCGACGACCACATCAGGGCGATCGTCGAAGCGGCCACGAACAACAGGATGAAGACGTAGCCGGCGGGGTTGCCGAACCAGCTGCGCAGGTCGCGTTTGGCGACGGCGAGAACCAGATTCTTGTTCATGGGTGTGCGCTCAGCTGTGGGCGGTAAGGGTGTGGAAGGCCTCGTCCATCTTGCCCGCGCCGCGAGCCTTGAACTCCTCGGGCGTGCCGTCGAAGGCCAACTTGCCCTCGTCGACGAGCAACACGCGCCCGGCCATCGCGTCGACCTCCTGGAACAGGTGCGTCGACAGCAGGATCGTGCGCGTCTGGCCGAGCTTCTTGACCAGCTCGCGCACGTGGCGGATCTGATTGGGGTCGAGGCCCGTGGTCGGCTCGTCCATGATCAGCACCTCGGGGTCGTGGAACAGGGCGTTGGCCATGCCGACGCGCTGCTTCTGCCCCTTGCTGCACGTGCCGATCGGCTTGTCGAGCAGTTCGTGCAGGTCGCACTCCTGGGTCACGTAGTCGAGCCGCTCCGCGATCCGGCTGCCGCTCATGCCGCGCGCCTGGCCGAAGAACGTCAGCAGCTCGCGCGCCGTCATCTCCGGATACAGCGGGCCGTTCTCGGGCAGGTAGCCGAGCTTCTCGGCGGCGCGCACTCGATCCTGGACCACATCGATGCCGCACAGCCGCGCGGTGCCCGACGTCGGCGCGAGGTAGCCGGTCAGCACCTTCATGGTCGTCGACTTGCCCGCGCCGTTGGGGCCGAGGAAGGCGACGACTTCGCCGCGGCGGATCGTGAACGTCAGGTTGTCGATGGCGGCGAAGGACCCGTAGTGCTTGCACAGGTCGATCGCCTCGATCATGGCTTCGCGTTCGGTCATGACAGTGCGATGAGGGAGTTCGGACGGAAGGGAACGAAGTCGGGCAGCCACGCGCGGACTCAGCCAGGGCGCGGGCCACCACCGACGAAATCGGGGGGACCACCCTTAGCCGTCGTTCCGGCACCGCGCAACGACGCGGCTGGCCGGGACTTGGACTCGGGAGGGGCCACCCGGGTCCGCTGCGAACGGCGCGTAACGACGCCGGCGCGACAAAACTCCGGGCGGTTCCGTGGCAGCCGAAGTCGGTAGCATCGTCCAGCCGGATGCGCAGCCGGCGCGAGCATGGTGCGCAGTCGCAGATCGCACGAAAATCGCTCTGTCACAGGAGCTTGCGAGAGAATCATGGCCCAAACCACCTCCCTTCGTCGCCTCCCCTCGGCGCTCCTCACCGCGGCCCTGACCGCCGGCCTCGCCGGCACCGCGCTCGCCCAGGGCTCCACCAACCTGCCCACCGGCTTCGTCACCGGCCTGCGCGGCTTCGAGAAGTTCCACGAACCGATCGGCCAGCCGATCTACTTCGAGTCGCCGTTCAACGACACCAACCTGCGGTTCCTCTACCTGCACCACGAGTTCTCGGACGGCTCGACCCTCGCCGGCGGCGACCTCAACGTCTACGCGCTGCAGGCGCGCCTCGCCCTCAGCGAGCGCGTCGGCCTGATCGCCACCAAGGACGGCTACAGCGACCTCAACTCGGGCATCATCGAGGACGAGGGCTGGAACGACCTCGCGCTCGGCCTCAAGTGGGTCGCCTACAGCAACCGCGCCCAGGACTTCGTGTTCACGCCCGGCATCCGCTACCAGGCCTCCAACGGCACCCGCGCCGTGCTGCAGGGCGGCGTGCAGGAGGTCAGCCCCTTCGTCAGCTTCGCCAAGGGCTGGCGCGACCTGCACCTGGTCGGCAACGGTACCGTGCGCGTGCCGTTCGACGACGACAAGGGCAACACCGTCGGCCATTGGGACCTGCACCTCGACTACGACATCAACCCGGGCCAGCGCGCCGTGTTCGCGCCGGTCGCCGAAGTGCACGGCGTGCACTACCTGACCGACGGCGCCACCGCGCTCAACGTCGGCGGCCTCGACTACGCCAACCTCGGTTCGCAGCCCGCCGACGACTTCGTCGCGTGGATGGGGCTGGGCGCCCGCTGCGAGATCGACCAGCGCTTCGAGCTGGGCCTCGTCTACGAGTTCGCGCTGACCGACAAGGACAAGGACATCATGGACCAGCGCATCACGTTCGACTTCCTGGTCCGGTTCTGAGCGAGGCCGCTGGCGCGGACTCGCTCAGGACCTCGTCGCGCCCAAGAGGCGCGACTCCGGTTCTAGAGGCAAGGCGGCGCATCCACCGCGCGGCCAGCGGCGAAATGCCCGCCGTGAAGACCTGGCGGTTGCGTTCCAAGCTGTGGGTGCCGCACCCACCGCAAGAGGTGTTCGGCTTCTTCGCCGACGCCCACAACCTCGAGCTGCTGACGCCGGCGTGGCTGTCGTTCTCGATCCTCACGCCCGGCCCGATCCCGATGGCCGTCGGCACGCTGATCGACTACCGCATCCGGCTGCACGGCCTGCCGCTGCGCTGGCGCACGCGCATCGCCCGCTGGGAGCCGCCCTACGCGTTCGCCGACGAACAGCTGCGCGGCCCCTATGCCTTGTGGCACCACACCCACACGTTCACCCCGTGCGACGGCGGCACCGTGCTCGGCGACGAGGTCGTGATGCGGCCCAAGGGCGGCCCGCTCGCGGGCGCGATCATGAACCTGTTCGTGCGCCGCGACGTCGAGCGCATCTTCCGCCACCGCGCCGCGGTCATGGCCGAGCGCTTCGGCGGCACCAACGAGCGCAGCGAGGTCCACTGGGGCCACGCCGGGCGCGAGCTCGCGGCAGCGGGTGAGGAGTCAGCGGGCTAGCCGGTATGTGGGCGTGACGCTCGCCGCGACAGCGATTAGGCTGCGCGGGTCTTGCACACCCTCGATCACGAACGTGTCCGCCGCGCCTTCAATGCCGGCCCAAAGATCCGGTTCGCGGTGCTCTTCGGATCTCGAGCCAAGGGTGAAGCTCGCGACGACAGCGACTTCGACATCGCCTGGCTGCCCGTGGATCGGGACGTGGAGTTGGCCGACGAACTCGCCTTGCAGGTGGCCCTGACCCGAACGCTCGGCCGCGAGGTCGATCTCGTGCGCACCGATCGCACCTCGACCATTTGCCGCATGGAGATCGCGCGCGACGGCCAACTGGTCTACGGCGACCAGGCCGCGTTCACCCGGTTCAAGGTCGAGGCGACGATCGAATACCTCGACTTCGAGCCGGCATTCCAAGAGGCCACCGAGCTCTTCCGTCGCCGGCTCGCGGAGAGCGCCGGGAAGGCCGCGTCATGACCGCGCCCGAGATCGTCCTGCGCAAGCTGTCGACTCTGCGCGATCACCTCGCTCGCCTGGCGCGGAGGCGACCTGCGACCGCCGCCGAGTTCGGGCGCGACCTCGACCTTCAGGATGCCATCGCCATGAGCCTGGTGGTTTGCGTGCAAACAGCGCTCGACATCGCCATGCACATCGCCGCCGATGACAAACTCGGGGTCCCGGCGACCTATGCCGATGCGTTCCGGGTGCTCAGCAACCACGGCCTGCTCGATGCAGACACCAGCACTCGGCTCGAGGGCATGGCCGCGCTCCGCAATCGCATCGCGCACGGCTATGCCTCGGTCGATTTCGAGCGCATCTGGCGCGAGCTGCCTGCGGGAATCGAGGCCTTCAGCGCCTTCTCGACCGTCATCGCCAAGTACCTGGCCAAGCCAGGGGCTTGAGCCCATCACGGAAGGGTCAGCGGAACAGCCAATAGACCGCGACCGCGAGTTCCCCGCGCGCGTCGCGCACCTCGAACTCGCGCACCGCGCCCGACCGCCGCACCAGCTCCGCCACGTCGCCGAACCAAGGCGCGAGCTGCGCGTCGAGCGGCGTCGTGACGAACAGCAACCCCTTCGCCGCGCCCGCGCCGCGCTGCTGCAGCGCGTTGGCGGGCATCGCCGGCTGGCCGCGCAGCAGCACGTACTGCGCCACGCTGGTCACGACGACGGTGGTCTTCGGGTCGGGCCCGGCGCGCCGCAGCGCAGCGTCGACGACCTCGAGCACGGCCGGCGCGAGCGCCTTGGGCAGGACCTGGCCGATCGCGAGCAGCGGCAGCCGCAGCCCCGCGAGCAGCGCGGCTCCGGCCAGCACGAGCGTATGCATCCAACGCGCGTCCACCGCGCGCAGCAACAGCAGCGGGGCGACGCCGCCGAGCACGGCGACCGGCAGGAACAGGCGCAGCGCGGTGGGTTCGGTCACGTCGCCGTAGAACCAGGCGAGCACGATCGCGGTCGCCGCGAGCGTCGGGACGATCGCGAGCAGATCGAAGAACGAGGTGCGGCGGCGCGCGAGCAACCACATCCAAGCCAGCAGTCCGGCGAGCGCGGGTGCCCCCAGCAGGACACCTTGCAGCGACGGGGCGAAGAAGGTGGCGAGAAACGGCCCGACGTGCCCCGTGAAGTTGCCCAGCCCGACGAGCGGCGCCCCGCCCGACTCGAGGTAGAAGCCCGGATCCCGCGAGTGCCACATCTGCAGCACCACGCAAGCCAGCAGTAGGGGGGACAGCCCCCAGAGCCACCGGGTGCCGGGCGCCCACAACCGGCTGCGCACGCGCCAGCCGACCAGCGCGAGCACCACCGCGAACACCACGATCGACTCGTACCGCGCCTGCGCGAACAGCAGCCCGTTGGCGAGCAGCCAGCCGATGCGCTCGGCGGTCGGGTCCCGCACCGCGGCGTCGGCCGCCAGGATCACGACCAGCAACAGGAACGCCGCGAGCAGTTCGAAGCCCGCGCTCGTCGCCACCCACGGCAGCAGCGGCACGGCCACCGCCAGCAGCGGCGCGGCGAGCCCGGCGAGCAGGCCCAGCCGCGCGCGCACCGCGGCGCCGAGCACGGTCAGCAGGCCGAACAGCAACCCCAGGTTGACCACGAACGCATTGGCGACGCGGTAGCCCGTGAGGTCGTGCAGCACGCTGACCAGGAACGGGAACAGCGGCGGCCGCTTGTCGAGGTTGTAGTCGAGCACCTGCAGCGCGCCGTCCTGTCCCGGCACCGCGGCCATCGTCATCATCGCCAGGCGGTGCTCGTGCATGTTCTGCGCGGTGCCGCACAGGCTGGTCTCGTCGAACTGCATGCGCATCGCGGGCGGCAGCAGCACGGCGACGGCGACGGTCAGCGCTGCCGCGAGCAGCGCGATCGGCCAGGCGCCGAGCAGCGCGCGGCGCCAGCCGGGCGCTGTGCGCAGCACGCGCACTCCGGCCACGGCCCACACCAGGAGCACCGCGGGCATCGTCCAATACAGGAGGCGGGCCAGGAGCACGGCGGTAGTCTTCCGCCCTCGGTCAGCATGTTCCAGGCCCAGGCCCACTCCTTCCAGCAACAGGCGCGGCTCGCGATCTCACTGTCGTGGATCGCCGGCTATACCAACGCGCTGACGCTGCTGACCTGCGGCCAGGTGACGTCGCACCTGTCGGGAACGGTCTCGCAGATCGGCGTCGAAGTCGCCGAGCTGCGCTGGACCAACACCGGCTACCTGCTCGGGCTGCTCGGCATGTTCCTGCTCGGCGCGTTCGCGTCGGGCGCGATGACCGAGTTCGGCCGGCTGCGGCGCATGCAGTCGATCTACGTGCTGCCGATGGTCGTCGAGGCCGTGATGCTCGGCGGGTTCGCGCTGCTGATCGACTGGCAGGCGACCGCGAACCTGCAGACCGCCAACGCGCGCCTGTGGCTGACGTTCTTGCCGGCGTTCGCCATGGGCCTGCAGAACGCCACCATCACGCGCATCAGCGGCGGCGTGGTGCGCACCACCCACGTCACCGGCGTCGTCACCGACCTCGGCCTCGAACTGTCCAAGCTGACGTTCGGCCGGCTCGGCCGCCGGCGCGCACGCACCGGCGCGCGCGCCACGCAGGATCGGTGGCGCGCCCTGATGCTCGCCAGCATCCTCGCGAGCTTCGCGCTCGGCGCGGGCCTGGGCACGATCGCGTTCGACCTGTTCGAGGCCTACTCGATGCTGCCCGCGGTGGTGTTCCTGGGTTTCTTGACGATGCAGGACCTGCTGGTGCCGATCGCCGCCGTCGAACTGCGCCCCGGCCAACACGACGGCGCGCCGATCGTCGCGATCTACCACGCCGAGCCGCCCGCCGACGGCAAACGTTTCCGCCTGCCCGACCTGGCCAACTGGGCCAGCACCCTCGACGACCACGTGCGCGTGATCGTGCTCGACCTCGACAACCTCGGCGCGATGGGCGACCGTTCGGCGCTCGAATTGCGCGCGCTGATGCTGCACCTGCGCGAGGACGGCCGGCACCTCGTGCTCGCGGGCGTCGGCGAACGCCAGCTCGCGGCGCTGCACCACGCCGGCGTGCTGCTCGACTTCGACGCCGACGACCTGTGCACCGATCTGCCGACGGCCGCGCTGCGCGGCGAACGGCTCGCCGAAGACCTCGCGGCCGCGGCCGACTGACTGCGTCAGCGGATCAGGCGCGCGTAGCGGTAATAGGCCTGCGTCGTCAGCAGGCGCAGGCAGGTGGTGGCCACGACCGACTCGCCGCCGGCCGCGGCCCAACTGCCCTTCGCCGCGCCGTCCCCGCGTTGCGCGTCGCCGACCGCCGCGAGCTTGCCGCTCCACGCCTTCCAGGACGCCCCGCCGTTCTGATAGAGCGCGTAGGTGGTCCAGTAGCAGGCCCAGGGATCGTCGACGACCGCGATCGCGGCCAGCCGCTCGGCCGCGGTGCGCATGCCCTTGGTCTCCTTGGGGTCCATGCCCGCGAAGAAGCGGCTGAACAGCGCGGCGGCGATCGCTTCCTGGCTGGCGTTCGCGTCGTCGTCGACCGCGGTGAACCACGCGGCGATCTCGGCGGGCTGTGCCGGTGCCTTGACGCGGAAGAACCCCGCCGAACCGAACGCGGCGATCACCAGCGACGTCGAACGGCTGTCCGAGGCGGCCTTGGGCGCTCCGTCCGAATAGCCGCCGTCGGCGCCGGCGCGCAGACCGATCGCGGCGATCCCGTCTTCGAGCCCGCCGCGCAGCAACAGGCACTGCGACAGACCGTAGGCCTCGGCCAGCGCGTAGGTCGCGAGCGCGTCGCGCCGCGTGCTGCCGGGCCCGTCGCTGCCGAACGTGCCGTCGTCGCGCTGCTGGTCGAGCAGCCAACCGACCCCGCGCCGCAGCATCTCGACGTGCAGCCCCTTGATCAGGGTCTCGCCGTTGCCGAACCCGACCAGCATCGCCAGCGCCGTCGCGCCGACGTCGGGCCCGCCGTCCGCGTCCGCGAACCACCCTTCTGGACGCTGCTGCGCGGCGAGCCAGTCGAGGCCGCCGACGATGTCGACGCTCAACGCGCGCTGCGTGCCGCCGGCGCGGCCGCCGTAGCGCCCACCCGCGCCGCCGCCGACCTCTTGCCGACGCCCCTGCGGCGCCCTGCCCGCGCAGCCGACCTGCCCCGCGTCCACCGTCGGCCGCTGCTGCGGCACGGCGCGCGGTGACACCGCGACCCACGGCGACGGCCCCAGATCGATCGCGTAGGCGCCGCGGTTCTGGTCTTCCTTGCCGGCATCCCCGGCCGCGCGCGGCTCGGGTTCGCGGCAACGCAACACGGTCGCGGGGACCCCGGCCTGCTGCAGCGCCGCGAGCGTGTCGACGACCCGCTGGAACGGCGCGTCACCCGGCGCGTCGATACGCAACACGAACGGCTCGGTCATGCCGCGCTGCATGCGCTGCAACAACGGCACCACGCTGCTCGCCGGCACGCCCACGCGCTGCCGATGCAGCCGCAGGTCGACCGTCGCCGCCGCGTCCTCGTGCTCGGGAAGGCCCAGCTCGAAGCCGCCGGCCTTGCCGTCGGGCAAGATCGCCGCCAGGTGCACCCGCGCGACGCCTTCGGCCTGCAGCGTCGCCAGCAGGTCGCCAACCGCGCTGGCGTTGGCGCGGCGATCGATGCGCAGCACACACGCGGCGCCGAGCGCGTCCTGCTGGGCGCGCCGCACCGTTCCGTCGGCGGCGACTTCGAGCACCGGCAGCCCCTCGGGCACCGTTCCCAGGTGCAGCAGCTTGGGCAACTCGATGGCCGCGCCCACCTTGGACGCGGCACCCTGCTGGGCGAGAACCGTCGCGGAAGGAGCGGTCAGGATCGACGCGAGGATCAGGCCACGGCGCAGCGAGAGCATGGGGACTCCTGGGAGGGCGGTGCGGACGAACGCGCCGCCAACGGCACGTCGCGTCTTCGGTTCAGCCCGATCGGAACATCGCTGCGACGCCCTTCTTCAGCCCCGCGCGTGCGGTCCGAGCGCCACCAGCACCGAGACCACCGCCAGCGCCACCAGCAGCGCGATCACCACCACGCGCACCACCCGCCGGCTGCGCTGCACGTCCCACCAGTCGCGCGGCCGGATCGCCTGCACCAGGAACGTCGCCACCGCGGCGAGGTCGACGCACACCAGGTTGGTCAGCAGCAGCACCAGCGCCCCCTCCGCCTCGACCCAGCGCCCCGCGCCCGCGCACATGCCGAACACCACCAGCGGCGGCATCAGCGCCACCGCCACCATCACCCCCACCAGCGACGCCGCCAGCGCCGTCGTGAACGACATCGCGCCCGCGATGCCGGCCGCCATCGCCAGCAGCAGATCGAGCACGTGCGGATCCGTGCGCGCGCGGATCTCGGCGCACGCGATGCCACCGCTCGCGTCGAGCGGCACGCCCGCCAGCAGCCCCACGAGCAAGCTCATCGCCAGCGCCACGCCGAGCCCGACGAGCCCCGTGCGCATCGCCTTGGTCGCCAGCGCCCCGTCGGCGAGCGTCGCCGCGAACGCGAGCGCGATGTTGGGCCCGAGCAGCGGCGCCAGCACCATGCCGCCGATCACCACCGCGGCCGAGTCGCGCACCAGCCCAATCATCACCACCCCCGCCGCGAGCACCACCATCAGCACGTAGGTCCACGACAGCGTGCTCGCCGATGCGAGGTCGTCGCGCAGTTCTTCGCGGCTGATGCGCCCCGTCGTGCGCGCCAGCTCGACGTCCGATTCGTCGGGCTTCGGCGCCTCCGGCAACCGCGGCAACGTCGCCTCCACCGGCAACACCAGCAGCCGCGCGAGCTCGTCACCCTGCAGCGCGCGATCGAGCGAATCGAGCAGCTCCTGCTCGCGCCCCACCTCGACCAGCGCTTCGAACAGCACCCGGTCCTCCTGCGTCTCGTGCTCGCGCCACCACACCGGCTCGAACTTCGTCAGCACGTCGCGGACGCTGGTCGTCGTCGCGGCCGACGTGTGGATCTGCAGCAGGCGATGCACCATGGGGTGCACGGCAGGTTACGCAGAGGCGCGGCGCGTTCCCAGGTGGCCCGAAGGCGAACGGCTCAGAGCGCCTCGAGCACCGCGTCCCACAGCTGCTGCCGCGCCGCGAGCGCCGCCATCGCGGCCTGCTCGGCGCGACGACGATGTTCGGGCGCCGCGGCGAACAGCCGTTCGAGCAACGCTGTGGCGTGCTGTCCGTGTGCGCCGCCGTCGACCTCGATGTGCCGCTGCAGGTAGCCGAGGAACCGCTCGCACGCGATGCCCTGCTCGCGCATCGACGCCACCAGCGGCAGGAACATCCTGGGGATCACGTCCTCGCGCCCGTGCAGGAACACCGCCGCCCGCACCGCCAGCGGTTCGTCGAGGAACGCCAGCGTCATCGCCGAGAAGTCGCACGCGGACTCCGGCAGACCCGACGACCGCAGCGCCGCCAACGGCGAAGTGCCGCCGCGCATCGCTTCGATCGCCCGCCGCATCGGTGCCGTGTCCGCGCCGAGCTCTTCCATCGCGTCGAGGTACCACACGAAATGGCTGCCGTGCCCGTCGCGGTAGGGAAGGCGGTCGGACTCTTCGTCGACCACGATCTCGTTGATCAGCCGCGCGGCCTCCGGGTCCGAAGGCGGCAGCCACGGCGTGGCAACCGGGGCGAGGTCCTGCTGCAGCGACTTGAGCAGCGACATGAAGTCCCAGACGCACGCCACGTGGTGGGCCATGAACGTGCGCAGCCGCGCCGCCGAATCGATCGCGCGGTAGACCGGATGCGCCGCCAAAGCCGCCTTGCGCCCCGTGAGAGAGGTCGCCTGCAGGATCGTGTTCGTGCTGCTCATACTGCGTTCGCCTCGCCGTTCGCGGGCCCTGCCCGCAATGCCCGCGGCGCCCTGGGATTTCGCGCCCCACCCTGCATCGGTTTCGAGCCCGTCAGAACGAGAGCCGCCCACCCAATTCGACGAACGAGCCGTAGCCCTCCGTGTCCCCCGGGTACCCCAGATAGAAGCCCCCGATGCCCAGCAGCAGGGCCGCCCGCGACGACATCGCATACTCGAAGTCGATCCGCAGGTTCGCCGCCCCCGTCGTCACATCGTCGAGCAACACGTCGTCGAACCCCAACGACGCCGCCCCGATCCCCGCCGCCGCGCGCAGCGCCAGCCCCGGAGGCCCGTCCGGCAGCGGCAGCGACACGTCGAAGTCGAGGTAGAGCATGTGCAGCTCCGCACCCTGGTCCGAGTCGTCCTCGAGCAGCGAGCCCAGGTAGAGGAGGCCGACGCTCTGCTCGCCGTTCCCGAACGCCGCGCGCAGACCCGCGCCGGGGCCGATCTGGTCGTCGATGCGGCGGCCGGGTGTGGCGGGGTGTTCTTGGTCGGCCTGCAGCCAGACGACGGGGAGGGCGACGGCGTCGAGGGTGAAGCGGTCCCAGGGGGTCTGCGACTGGGGGGCGGATTGCCGGGTGGGCGCGGTCGACGTCGCGCAGGCGGCAGCGAGGGTGAGCAGGAGGAGGACGGGCGGGCGGTGCATCGGGAGGGTGCGGATCGTCGGCGATGCGGAGGCCTGCGTCACGGTGCGGGCCGGTGAAGTGTGGCGAGGTTGGCCTTGACCGGGAGGTGGGGTTCGCTAGCGTCGGGGGGCGAAGGATCGCGGGTGTAGTTCAGTGGTAGAACGTCAGCTTCCCAAGCTGAATGTCGTCGGTTCGATCCCGATCACCCGCTCCATTCATGCAAGCCGCTACATTAGATTGCCTTACGGCGACGTGACGAAAGCGCTCACGAGCTCACACAGCGCGTTGTCACGTATGACAAGGCAGCATCTAAGCGCCTCAATGGTCGCTCCTTACGACCCAAACGAGGACAGCTGAACGACCGTCAGCCGGAGAGGCTGAATGTCGTTACGTCGATATTCCAGACAGGTCGCTTCGACACCGACACGTGCGCGATTCCCGTAGCCACGCCGGGATCTGCCTGTGCCAACATGGTGCCGGGAAGTCGCGGCTGAACTCGGCAGCGAAGGGTCGTCCACCGACAGGACAGCATTTCTATCCACCCTTCCAAGCGGTTCGCGAAGCGCGATCATTTCCCGCATCGCGCCAGGGTCTTGGCGGCTCGAAGAGGGGCTGATCACGAACCTTCCAATCCCGCGAACGTCAATCGCCCTCGCCGGGCGTCTCCGACAGCTCGGCTCGCTTGTCTTCGACGGTCGACCATCGTTCGTGTTCGGCGAGTGGCTCCTTCTGCTTGGTGATCGCCGGCCAGACCCGGCTCAGCCTGGCGTTGAGCTCCAGCCACTCGGCCCACTTCTCGGGCAGGTCACCCTCTATGTAGATGGCACCGACTGGACACTGCGACACGCACAGCGTGCAGTCGATGCAGTCGTCCGGCGAGATCACGAGACAGTTCGCGCCTTCGCGGAACGCGTCGACGGGACACACCTCGACGCAGTCCGTGAACTTGCAGTTGACGCAGGGCTCCGCGACGACGTGCGTCACGGCCGCTCCGACCGCAGGGCGCGCGGGAACAGCACGTAGTTCTCGAGGTGCACGTGCCGCATGAGGTCGCGCTCGAACTCGGCGAGACCGAGGTACAGCGCGCGCCAGGTGCCGCAGGCCTCCTCCGGCGGCGTGTGGTCGTTCGTCAGCGCGCGGATCTGCAGGAGCTGCGCGCCGGCGTCCTCGTGTTCCTGCTCCATCACCTGGATCGGCGCCGTCGCCGCCGCACCACCCCCGCGCGTGATCAGCGGGAACAGGACCTGCTCCTCCTTGTGCATGTGCAGGTGCAGCTCATCCGACAGCTCGCGGAGCAGCGCCGCGAGCCCCTTCGGGCACGCCGCCTTGTCGCCGTGGACCTGCTCGACGCGCGCCGCCATCGCGCAGAGCCGCGGCAGCTCCTCGCGGTGCGGCTCGTGGAACCGGGTGACCAGGTGTTCGATCACCTCGCCCAGCGGGCGTCGGTCCCACCGCTCGAACGCGTCGTCGCGCGGCTGCTCCGCCTCGATCTCCGCGATCAGCGCGTCGACCTCGAGCCCCTTCTTGCCGCAGGCTACGGAAAGGCTGACCTGGCCGTGACAGCAGAAGTCGAGGTTGTGCCGCGCGAACACGCGCGACGCTCCGGCGCGGCTGGTCGCGAGGTCGGCGAGGGTGTCGGAATGGGTGATGGAGTTCGTCGTGGTCATGATCGTGCGCCGCCTATGGGCGGCCTCGGGGATGTTCTGCCGAACCCGGAAGCAAGTCACATGCCACCGCCACCCATGCCACAATCCCCGCATCGACAGATACTACCGCCAAACGCGTCATCGTTTCGATAACGGCTTGAAGACATCACTTCGACAACATGTTATCGGTAGGATACGGGCCATGCCCAGCCCCGAAGCCCTGCTCTCGGTCGCCCTCGACATGAGCGCGTCGATGCCGTCGCACGCCCGCGCGCAGCGGCTGGTCGACGCGGCGCGCCGGGCGCTGGGGTCGGACGCAGCCGCGCTGCTGCGCGTGCGCGGCGACGAGCTCGAGCCGATCGCGAAGACCGGGCTGTCGGCGGACCTGCTCGGCCGCCGGCTGCGCATCGCCGAACACCCGCGGCTGCGGGAGATCTGCGAATCGCGCGGCCCGGTGCGCTTCGACCCGCGCAGCGACCTGCCGGACCCGTTCGACGGCCACATCGACGCCGCCGCGGACCCCAGGCACCGCGTGCACGCGTGCCTCGGCGGCGCGCTGCGCGTCGACGGGCAGCTGGTCGGCGTGCTGACGGCGGACGCCCTCGACCCGCACGCGTTCGACGACCTCGACGACCGCATGGTCGCGCATCTGTGCGCGCTCGCCGGCGCCGCGCTACGCACGATCGACCTGATCTCCGCGCTCGAAGACAAGGCCGCGCGCGAGGGCATGGTCTCGCGCGACCTCATCCGCGACGCGCTCGCCCGGCGCGGCGGCGTGCTGATCGGCAACAGCGCCGCGGTGCACCACCTGCGCGACGAGATCGACCTGTTCGCTCGGACCGACCTGCCGGTGCTCGTGACCGGCGAGACCGGCGTCGGAAAGGAGCTCGTCGTGCGGATGCTGCACGCGCGCTCGCCGCGATCCGAGCGCCCGCTCGTCTACACGAACTGCGCCGCGCTGCCCGAGTCGATCGCCGAGAGTGAGCTGTTCGGACACGTGAAGGGCGCGTTCACGGGCGCAGAAGCCGCGCGCGCAGGCAAGTTCGGGGTCGCCGACGGCGCTAGCCTGTTCCTCGACGAAGTTGGCGAGCTGCCGCTACACATCCAGCCGAAGTTGCTGCGGATCCTCCAAGACGGCGAGCTGCAGCGCGTCGGCGCCGACCATCCGGAGCGCGTCGACGTGCGCATCGTGGCCGCGACCAACCGGGATCTGGAGGCGGAGGTCGCAGCCGGCCGCTTCCGCGCCGACCTGCTGCACCGGCTCGACGTCGGGCGCATCCGCGTTCCGCCGCTACGCGAGCACCCGGAGGACATCGCGCAGCTCGCCGGTCACTTCGCCGACGAGTCCCGCCGCCGTATCGGCTGCGGGCCGGTGCGCTTCGAGCCTCGCGCTCTCGACGTGATGGCGGCCAACGACTGGCCCGGCAACGTGCGCGAGCTCGAGAACGTCGTCTCGCGCGCGGTCCTGCGCAGCGCGGCGCGGGTCGCTGCCGGCGAGCGGGTGCTCGTGACCGCCGAGGACGTCGGCCAACCGACCATCGGCGCCACGACGGCCGCGCCGGCGGCCGAGCCGCGCTCGTCCCGTCCCACGACGAGCCTGCACGACTCCGTCGAGCAGCACCAGCGCGCGCGCATCCGCGAGGCCGTCGCGGCCAACGACGGCAACTGGTCGGCCGCCGCACGCGAGCTCGGCCTCGCGCGCTCGAACCTGCACCGCCTCGCGCGGCGGCTCGGCCTCAAGTAGGCGCCGCGAACGCGCCATCCGGGGCGCCCCGGAAATTGCGGCCGCGGGCGCCCGTTCCTGCGACTCCACGCGCGCAACGCCGAACGACCTTGACCGCCATCACCAGACGCGCGCTCGACGACCCGCCCGGCGGCGCGCTGCTGTGGATCGTCGTCGCGCTCGAGCTGCTGACGTTCACGATGGTGTTCGTCGCGCTCGCGGTGTTCCGCGGCCGGCAGCCCGCGCTGTTCGCGGCGGGCCAGGACGCGCTCGACGCGCGCCTCGGCCTCGCGCTGACCCTCGTGCTCGTCACGAGCGGCGCGCTCGCCGCCGGCGGCGTGCACGCGCTTCGGCGCGGACGACCGGCGCGCGCGCGGCGACTGCTGCTCGCCGCCGCGACGACCGGGATCGTGTTCGTCGCCGTCAAGGCCTTCGACTACCGGGCCCACGCCGCCGCCGGCCACGTGCTCGGCGCCGACGACTTCTGGGACGCCTACGTCCTGGCCACCGGATTCCACCTCGCCCACGTGCTCGTCGGGATCGCGCTGCTGTTCGCGGCCGTCCGCGGGCTCGGCGGCGCCCCCACCGAGGACCACGAGACGACCGTCGCCGGCAGCGCCCTGTTCTGGCACATGTGCGACCTCGCCTGGTTCTTCCTGTTCCCGTTGTTCTACGCGAAGGTCGTCACGTGACGTTCGTCACCTGGTTCGCCCTGATGGCGCTCGCGATCGGCGCGGTCGCGATCGGCCGCGTCGACGTCGCGCTGCTGCTGGCGGGCTGCAAGGCCCTGCTCGTCGGGCTGCAGTTCATGGAGCTTCGCGACGCAGCGCGCCTGCACGCGGCGGCGTTCGTGCTGTGGGCCGGTCTCGTCACGGCGGTGCTGGTGCTGCTCTCGCGCTGAGTCCACCGCGAGGACCGGCCCTCCGAGCGCCGCCGACACCCGGAAGATCAGCTCACGCGAGCCTCGCCGCGCCGCCGGACACGCCGGAACTTCGCGCCGAAGTGGCGCAGCACCGGCGGGGATTCGACGATGCGCACCCCGCCGATGCGCTCGCGGCGCGCGTGCACCCGCGCGACGACCTCGATGACGTAGTCCATGTGGCTCTGCGTGTAGGTGCGTCGCGGCACGGCGAGCCGGACCAGCTCCTGCGCCGCCGGCGTCTCGGCGCCGGTCGCGGCGTCGACCGCGCCGAGCATCACGCTGCCGATCTCGCAGGCGCGCACGCCGCCCTCGAGGTAGAGCTCGCTCGCGACCGCCTGGCCCGGGTACTCGGCCCGCGGGACGTGCGGCAGGAAGCGCGCCGCGTCGAGGAAGATGGCGTGGCCGCCCGGCGGCTCGACGACGGGCACGCCGCGCTCGGCGAGCCGGCGGGCGACGTAGGCGACGCTCGCGTGGCGGTACTCGAGGTAGTCCTCTTGCAGGACCTCGCGCAGCCCCTGCGCCACCGCCTCGAGGTCCCGACCCGACAGGCCACCGTAGGTCGGGAAGCCCTCGGTGACGACCATGGCGCGGCGCACGGTCTCGGCGAGCTTCGGGTCGCGCATGCCGAGGAAGCCGCCGATGTTCGCGAGCCCGTCCTTCTTCGCGCTCATCGTGCAGCCGTCGGCGAGCGCGAACGTGCGGCGCACGAGCTCGCCGACGTCGACCCCGGCGAGCTCGGGATCGCGCTCGCGCATCAGCCACGCGTTCTCTGCGAAACGGCAGGCGTCGACGAACAGCGGCACGCCGTGCCGCCGGCACAGCTCGCTCATCGCGCGCACGTTGCCGAGGCTCGCGGGCTGCCCGCCGCCGGCGTTGTTCGTCAGCGTGATCATCGCCAGCGGCACCCGCCGGGGCCCCGTCAGCACGCGCTCCAGCACCTCGAGGTCGATGTCGCCCTTGAACGGCTCCCGGCTCGCCGTGTCCGCGAGCTGCGGACACGGCAGGTCCAGCGGCTCGCCGCCGCACGCGACCACGTTGGCGCGGGTCGTGTCGAAGTGCGTATTGTTCGGCACTACGTCGCCGGGATGAACGAGCGCCTCGAACAGGAAGTGCTCGGCCGCGCGGCCCTGGTGCGTCGGGACGACGTGCTCGAAGCCGAACACCTCGCGCACGGCGCGCTCGAAGCGGAAGAAGCTCGGGCTGCCCGCGTACGACTCGTCACCGCGCATCAGCGCGGCCCACTGGTCGCTCGACATCGCGCCGGTGCCGCTGTCGGTCAGCAGGTCGATCATCACCTGCTCGGAGCGCAGCGCGAACAGGTTGCCGTGCGCCGCGTCGAGCCACGCACAGCGCTCGGCGCGAGTGCTGACGCGCAACGGCTCGACGCTCTTGATCCGGAACGGCTCGATGATCGGCAGGGAGTCTTCGGAGGTCATCGTCTTCGACCCTTGGGGAGGTGGCTATGTTGAGGTGACTGTGTGGAGGTCGTCCGCGCGACGCTGGGACACTCTGCGCAGCCCGGTTGGGGAGCCTGCGATCGCGGGGCGCACGCGCGGCGATGTTGTGAGGGCCACGACACCACACGCGAGTTCACGGCCGCAGCAGGCGCTCGTGCAGCCCGGTCAACGCCTCGGCCAGCCGATCAGGTTCCGGCAGCACGCGGAAGCCGTGCGCGCCGAACATCGCGGCGAGGTGCGGCCCAGCCGCGCGGTCGACCGCGAGCGCGACGGTGTCGATGCCGTCGCGGCGCGCCTCCCGAACTGCCTGGCGCACGTCGCCGATGCCGCGCCGCCCCTCGTAGTGGTCGTGGTCCACCGGCTTGCAGTCGCTCAGCACGACCAGCAGGCGCCGCGTCGCGGGTCGCCGCGCGAGCCGCTGCGCGGCGTGACGCAGCGCCGGCCCGATGCGGGTGTAGCCGTCGGGCTCCAGCGCGAACAGGCCCGCCGGCAGGGCCGACCACGGCGCATCGAAGGTCTTCAGCACGTCGTAGCGGCAGTCGCGACGCGTGTGGCTGCAGAAGGCCGCGGCCTCGGCGGGCAACCGGACGGACCGGAGCACGTCGGCCAGCATCACGACGGCCGTGCGGGTGACGTCGAGCACTCGACGGTTCGCGACCCACGAGTCGCTCGAGAGGCTGCGGTCGAGCAGCAGGGTGACGGCGACGTCGCGCCGCGACGGGCGCCGCGCGACGTAGAGCCGGCCGTCGTCGCGCATCGGGCGGCCGCGCGCGGCGGCACGCAGGTCGCCGTGACGATCGACGACCGCGTCGATGTCGACGTCGCCCCCGCTCGGCTGGCGCCGCGTCGACGCGTTGCCGCGGAGCAGCCGGCGGAACTCGCCGCACAGCCGGCGCAGCGCCCGGGCGTGCGCCGCACGCACCGCCGCGACGTGCCGAAGCGCCTCGCCCGGATCGACGCCGCGGGCGTGGGCCTCGCGCACCGCGCACCACGCGGGCAGGTAGTTCCGGCGCCGTTCGTCCCACTCGTCGTACGAGAACACCGCGTCCGGTGGCGGCCCCTCGTCCTCGAGGTCGACCAGCTCGCCGGCGAACTCGACGTCGGCGCGGAACACCGACCGGGTCGGCACCTTGCTGCGAACGACCGAGCGCAGGTCCAGCTCGTCGAGCGCCTCGCCGTGCTCGGCGAGCTCGTCCGAGCCGTCCGGGGCCCGCCGCCCGCCGGTGTGCTCCTCCGCCGTGCGCACCTTTTCGAACACGTGCGCCAGCGGGTTGTGGCCGTCGTCCTGCTCCTCGAGCTCGATGCGCTCGACGTCGCTGCGGCGGCGCCGCTGGCGCTCGGAGCCGGTCGGCAGGTCGTCGCGCCCCGCCGACCCGCCGTCGCCGACCGGCGCGCCGCCGGACGGCGCAGCGCCCCGCGGCAGGCCGCCGAACGCGATCCGACGCGCGGCGTCGGCGCCGATGTCGCGGCCCACCGCGTCGACGAACCGCTCAGCGCCGTCGAAGCACGGGGCGACGCCCGGCCACTCGCGGGCGAGCCATGCGCGCAGCTCGGGCAGCGCGCGCTGCATGGCCGCGGCGGCCGCGCCGGGTCGCCGACTTCGGCGCCGATCGCACCGCGCCGCGCCGACAGGTCGGCCGCCGCCGCGAGCGCGAGCCGGAGGGTCGCGACCTGCGCCGCGGCCGTCGGCCCGGCGGCGAGCGACAGCGACTCCGGCAACACCGCGCGCTGCCCGGCGACCGCGACGCCGTCGCCCGGCACGAGGTCGAGGTCGCACCCGGCGAGCAAGCGCAGCAGCGTGCGGCGACGCTGCCAGTCGGCCGACAGGTCGAGGCGCTGCCGCTGCTGCTGGCCCCGGCGCCAGCGCGTCCAGGCGCGGTGCATGCGGTGGAACAGCGTCTCGTCGAACGACATCGTGCCTCGTCGGAGCGGTGACTCAGAACGCCAGGTCGACGGCGTCGCCGAGCGCGCCGATGACGTCCGAGTCGTCGGCCAGCGGCTCGACGATCGCGCAGCGGCAGGCGAGGCGCGGCGGCAGCCCGCCGGCGATCAGCTGCGCCGCGCTGACCAGCAGGCGCGTCGAGACGGTCTCCGGCAATGCGAGCTCCGGCAGCGCGCGCACCTTCGCCGCGAACCCGACCAGTCGCTTCGCGACCTTCGGCTCGACCCCGCCCTCGGCCGCGACGATCTCCGCCTCGACCGCCGCGTCGGGCCAGTCGAACGACACGGTCACGAACCGGTGACGCAGCGACGGCTTCAGCTCCTTGCCGGCCATCGAGTAGCCGGGATTGCACGACGCGACGAGCTGGAAGCCGGGCGCAGCGCGCACGACCTCGCGCAGGCGGTCGACGAACAGCTCGCGGCGGTGGTCGGCGAGCGGATGCACGACGGTCAGCACGTCGGCGCGCGCGTCGACCAGCTCGTCGAGGTACAGCATCGCGCCCGTACGCACGGCGCGGACCGCGGGACCGTCCTGCCAGACCGTGTCGCCGCCGACGACCAGGTGGCGCCCGAGCAGGTCGACCGCCGACGTCTCCTCGTTGCAGACGACCGTCACCAGCTCGCGGCCGAGCTCGTGCGCCATCGCCTCGACGAACCGGGTCTTGCCGCAGCCCGTCGGGCCCTTCAACAACACCGGCAGGCGCGCCCCAGCCGCCGCCCGGAACACCTCGCGCTCGTGCGCGACGGAGCGGTACCAGGGGCCCGCCCCGTCCGTCGTGGAGACCTGGCCGGGCGCCGCGTCCATCGTCACGCTCCCGCCTCGGCGGCGGCCGCGTCGGGCGCCGGGCCCTCAGCGTCGCCGGTCACCGCGGCGCGCTCGACTTCACCGACGGGCAGCCCGTAGCGCCAGAACTGCAGCACGTAGGCGCCGATGCCGACCGCGAACAGGGCGGCGGCGAGCACCAGGCCGAGGAAGTGCACCTCGATCTCCTCCTGCACGGCGAGGAAGTCGAGCCCCATGCGGCGCTCGAGGTAGACCTGCGCGACGCCGGCGACGGCGAACGCGAGCGTCATCGCGACCATGCCGATGTTGCTGGTCCAGAACGCGAACGCGGCGAGCGGAGTGTCGTAGAGCTTGCGCCCGGTCAGCTGCGGCAGCGCGTAGGCGATGATCGCGAAGACCAGCATCGCGTAGGCGCCCCAGAACGCCATGTGGCCGTGCATCGCCGTGACCAGCGTGCCGTGGGTGTAGAGGTTGACCTGCGGCAACGTGTGCGCGAACCCGAGGAACCCCGCGCCGACGAACGACATGATCGAACAACCGATCGTCCAGGCGAGCGCGTTGCGGTTCGGGTGCGAGCGGCCGCCGCGCCGCGCCATCGCGATCGCGTAGATCGCCATGCCGAGGAAGGCCAGCGGCTCGAGCGCGCTGAAGATGCCGCCGATCATCAGCCAGTAACGCGGCGCGCCGATGTAGTAGTAGTGGTGGCCCGTGCCGAGGATGCCCGACAGGAACGTCAGGCCGACGATCACGTAGAGCCACTTCTCGATGACCTCGCGGTCGACGCCGGTGAGCTTGATCAGCAGGTAGGCGAGGATGCCACCCATGATCAGCTCCCACACGCCTTCGACCCACAGGTGCACAACCCACCAGCGCCAGTAGCTGTCGACGGTCTGATTGTCGGTCGGGATCATGCCGGGCAGGTAGAGCAGCGCCGCCATCAGCAGCCCGAAGTAGAGCACGCAGCTGGTCGTGGTCATGCGCGGGCTCTTCCACATCGTCATCGTCAGGTTCCACAGGAACGCGAGCACGTTGACGACCACGAGCCAATCGAGCGGGCGCGGGATCTCGAGGAACTTCCGCCCCTCCCACCACTGGAAGTGGAACCCGACGAGCGCGACGACGCCGACGAAGACCAGCGTGCCGAGCTGCCACTTCGCGAGGCGCACGCTGTAGAGCTCGCGCCCGACCTCCTCCGGCACGATGTAGTAGGCCGAGCCCATGAACCCGCAGAGCAGCCACACGACGAGGAGGTTGGTGTGCGTCGCGCGCGCGACGTGGAACGGGATCACGTCGTGCAGCACGTCATAGCCCATGTGGGCGAAGCCCATGATGAAGCCATAGACGATCTGCAGACATAGGAGCAGCATGCTCGTGGCGAAGAACCACCAGGCGATGCGTTGTGATTCGTATCTCATCGGTTCAGTCCTTCAGCTGGGAGAGGAAGGCGACCAGCTCGACGATCGTCGCGTCCGACAGCGGCAGCTTCGGCATCAGGCTGTTCGGCTTGATCGCGAACGGGTCGGTGAGCCATCGCTTGATGTAGTCGGCGTCGAGGCGCCCCCCGACGCCGTCCAGCGCGGGCCCGACGGCGCCGCCCTGGCCGCCGAGGGCATGACACGCGATGCACATCTGGTTGAAGACCTGCGGGCGGTCGCTCCGGCGCGCGACGGAGCTGTCGGTCGACGTCACGGGAACGCTCACCTCCCCGAGGTCGGGCTCGGCCGGGAAGCCGTTGAGGTCCATGCGTCCGACCCACTCGAGGAAGGCCACCAGGTCCTCGATCTGCCCCTCGTCGAAGTCGTAGTTCTGCATGCGACGCTGCCCCGGGTACATCGCCTCGGGGTCGCGCAGCATGGCGGCGATGAAGTCCGGTCCGCGCCGGCTGTAGGCCTTCGTCAGCTCCGGCGCGTAGTAGGCGCCCTCGCCGAGGAGCGTGTGGCAACCCATGCAGTTGCTCGTGTCCCAGAGGTGCTTCCCGCGCACGACGGCGTCGGTCATCGTCTCCTGGTTGGTCTGCGCGGGGATGCGCGCGAGCGTGTCCAGAGTGAGCAGGAAGAAGGCGCCGAAGCACAGCGCGGTGCCGACGACGAAGAACCGTTTCGCAGCAGTCTTGGATAGCACGTGAGGCCCCTGTGTTGGTCGACCCTAATGTGGATCGCCAGATCCACAATCGGACGACGCCCAGCAGGGACCTGCGCTTTCCGGGCCGAAGAACGTGGACGGAGCGGGGAAATGTGCGCACGCGGCGACCACGCCGGAGCGCGTCGTCGGGCCCGCGGCGGCCATCGGACTACGGAGCCGTGGTGTCCAGATCGGCGAGCGTGGTCCGCCGCGCCCAGTCGTCGACCCGCTCCTGCAGCTCGCTCCATGCCGCGTGCAGGATGCAGGGGTCGCTCGTCCGGCATGGCCCTGCGCGGAAGACACACTGGCCGATCTGCAGGTCCATGTTCACCGCGGCGAGCACGTCCGCGAAGCGGACCCGACGAGGCGGGCGCGCGAGCTGAAAACCGCCACCCTGGCCTCGCGTGGCGCTGACGATGCCGGCCGCGACGAGCTGCTGCATCACCTTGTTGACGTAGTGCCTCGGCACGCTGGCCCCGCTGCTCAATCGCGCCGCGGTCAGGTTCTCCGCGGGCGCCGCTCGCCCCAGCAGCGTCAGCACCCGCAGCGCGTAGATCGCCGTGCGCGAGAGGATCACGAGCGCATTCTGGCCAGCCCGAGATCGCCGTCAAGCGAACGCACCGATTCCACACGGGGTGGGGTCGCCCGCCGGACTACGCCACAGTTCCGGCGCCGGGCGGTCCCTAGAGCCCAGCAAGCGAGCCCGCCTCCCCTCGTTCGGACAGAGCCTCCTTTCTGGACATACACATCCCCAATGCGTTTCTCACTCGACGCCGGGGCCCGCTGGGCCGCTCTCGCTCTCCTTGGTCTCTCCTCCATCGCGTGCGGCGGCGCGCAGAAGAGCAAGCCCACTGGGGCCGCGCCAAAGGCCATCGCGCCGGTCGACGAGCCCATCGTCGGCGAGGAGGTCGCACAGCTGACCGCGCCGCCGTTCGTGCCCCCCGCGATCACGCGCAAGCACGCCACCAAGGTGAAGGTGCACCTCGAGGTGCGCGAGTTCACCGCCCCGATCGCGGACGGCGTCGACTACACCTTCTGGACGTTCGGCGGCACGGTCCCGGGCAGCTTCATCCGGGTCCGCGAAGGGGACCTGGTCGAGTTCACGCTCGCCAACCACCCGGACAACAAGCTGCCCCACAACATCGACCTGCACGCGGTCACCGGCCAGGGCGGCGGCGCCTCGGCGTCGTTCGTCGCGCCCGGGCACTCCGCGACGTTCTCGTTTCGCTGCCTCAACCGGGGCCTGTTCATCTACCACTGCGCAACCGCGCCGGTCGGCATGCACATCGCGAATGGCATGTACGGCCTGATCCTGGTCGAGCCGCGCGAGGGACTGCCCAAGGTCGACCAGGAGTACTATGTCTGCCAGGGCGACTTCTACACCGACGGCAAGCACGGTCAGGCTGGCTTCCAGCCGTTCTCGATGCAGAAGGCGCTCGACGAGAACCCCGACTACGTGCTGTTCAACGGCCGCGTGGGCGCCCTGACCGGCGACAACGCGATCGTCGCCCGCGTCGGCGAGACCGTCCGCCTGTACGTCGGCAACGGCGGCCCCAACCTGGTCTCGAGCTTCCACGTGATCGGGGAGATCTTCGACGTCGTGCGCGCCGAGGGCGGCGACCTCGTCAACAACAACGTCCAGACGACGCTCGTGCCGCCCGGTGGCGCCGCAGTCGTCGAGTTCGAGATCAACACGTGACTACATCCTGGTCGATCACGCGATCTTCCGCACCTTCGAGGGCGCGCTCGCATCCTCCGGGTCACCGGGAGGCGGAGGTCGCCCTCGGGGACCCAGCGCAGGGCATCTACCACCCGAGGGGACCAGGCCGTGCCCGCCCCCGACGGCGTCGCGGCGACGGAGGTGCCACCAGCGCACCAGGAGGAGCGCCTCGCGCTCGGACAGCGGCTCTACGAGTCCGTCTGCTTCGCCTGCCACCAGAAGAACGGCCAGGGCTTGCCCCGGCCTTCCCGCCGCTCGCGAAGTCCGACTACCTGATGGCCGACAGCGACCGGGCGATCGGACCGTGATCGCCGGGCTGCGGGCGAGATCGTCGTCAACGGCAAGAAGTGCGTCGGCGACATGGCGCTCAGGCGCTGTCCGACGGAACCGCGTGCTGACCTACGTCGCAACGCCAGATCCTCGGCGCGACGCCGTCACCCGCGACGACGTCGCGAGGGTCCGGGCAGCCCTCGGACACTGAGACCACCCGATGTGCACCCACGCGGTTCCTGGCAACAGCGCGCGCGAGCCAGGTTGCCCTGCTCGCTGCGTCGCTCGCCTGCTGCGGCGCCGACGGCGCCGCGCCGTCGGCAGTAGCGACCCGCGCCGCGCCGCGAACCGCGGGTCACAGATCCCGGCGCGACGCCCCTCGTCGACCTCGCCGGCGGCCGCTACGAGCCGCTGTTCCCCGGTCGCGACGCGCCGCCGACCGTACCGGTCGCGCCGTTCGCGCTCGAGCGCACGCCTGTCACGAACGCGCAGTTCCTCGCCTTCGTCGCGGCCGAGTCGAGCTGGCGGCGCGACCGCGCCGCGCGCCTCTTCGTCGACGAGCGGTACCTCACCCACTGGGACGGCCCGCTGAGCGTGCCCGCGCCCATGCTCGACCGCCCCGTGACCAACGTGTCGTGGTTCGCGGCGCGCGCATACGCGCGCTGGCGCGGCCGGCGCCTGCCCGACACCGCCGAGTGGGAGCTCGCCGCCAGTGCGACGCTCGTCGGCGGCGACGACACGATGCAGCTCGTACGCAACTGGTACGCCCACCCCACCCCCGCCGACCCCGGCCCGGTCGGCATCGGCATCGAGACGGTCGACGGCGTACGTGACCTGCACGGCCTGGTCTGGGAGTGGGTAGACGACTTCAGCGCCGCAATCGCGAGCGGCGACGGGCGCAGCGCGACCGACCTCGAACGCGGCCTTTTCTGCGGCGCGGGCGCCGTCGGCGCGTCGCGCCCCGAGGACTACGTCGCGTTCATGCGCTACGCGATGCGCTCGAGCCTGCGCGGTCGCTCGACCGGGCGAGGCCTCGGATTCCGCTGTGCTGCGCCCGCACGACAGCGGGCGCCTTCCGGAGAACCCAAGTGACGATCTGCTCGAGAACCCTGTTCGCATCGGCCCTCGCCGTCGCGCTCACTTGCTGCGCCCCCGCGCCCGACGCGTGCTGCGACGGCACGCCGGCCGCGGCCGACCCGCTCGCAGACCCGCCCCCCGGCGAATCGCTGTTCCTGCTGGAGCACGCGTTCACCGACCAGGCGGGACGCGACCGCCGGCTCCGCGACTTCGCCGGCCACCCGACCCTCGTCGCGATGATCTTCACCAACTGTGCCTACGCCTGCCCCGTGCTGGTGAAGGACGTGCAGGAAGTCGTCGCCAAGCCCGAGGTCGGCGACGACTTGCACGTCCTGCTCGTGTCGATGGACGTCGCCCGCGACGACCCGGGCACGCTGCGTCGCTTCGCCGACGACCACGGACTCGCGGCGCACCGCTACACCCTCCTGCACGGCGACCAGGACGCCGTCGACGTGCTGGCGGCGGTGCTCGGCGTGCGCATCGCGCCGGTCGCCGACGGCGGCTTCTCGCACAGCAACCGCATCACGCTGCTCGACGAGGAAGGCGTCGTGCGCCACCGGCTCGACGGCCTCGGCGCAGACGCCGAGCCGCTGCTCGAGGCGATACAGCGGCTGTCGCCGCGCTGACACCCCGCCGCCCCTGCCACCGTCACCCCTCCGCAATCCGCCCCCCGCGCCCCCGCACTCCGCGCCGTTGAAGCACGGATCGGGAGTCACGAGACTTCGCCAGCCATGCTCTCCCGAAACCGCACGCCGGCCTCACCACTCGTCACGTCCCTCGCCGCCGCCGCGATCGCCGCGTGCGCGAGCCATGGCTGTGCGCAGGCGCAGTAGGACGAAGACCCTCCGCCCCGCCCGAAGTTCCAGTTCGTCCGCCAGAACGAGGACTGGTCCCGCTTCCGTGCACCGGACGACGCAGGCGCGCTCGACCGCCTCAAGCACCTTGCGCTCGACGGCGATGGCAACGTGTGGCTGTCGCTGGGCGGCCGCATCGACGCGCGCGCGGAGCTCTGGGATGGCTTCGGCTTCGGCGCGACGACGCCCGGCAACCAGGACGCGTTCCTGCTGTCCCGGGCGATCACGCACGCCGACCTGCACGTCGGCAGCCGGGTTCGCTTCTGGGTCGAGGCGAAGACCGCCCAGGTGCTCGGCCGCGACGCGTTGCCGGGGCGCCGCTGCGCACCTGGGACGGCGTCTCGGCGCGCTACGACGCCGGCCCCTGGTCGGTGACGGGGTTCGCGACCTGGTTCGTGCCCGTCCAGAAGCGCAGCTTCAACGACTCGGACGACGATCAGGAGTTCTACGGCGTCTACGCGACCCGCGCGCCGCAGGCCGACGGGCGCGGCTACGACGTCTACGTGCTCGGCAACTCGCGACCGAACGTGACGGTCAACGGCACCACCGGAGACGAGCGCCGCTACACGGTCGGCGGCCGCACGTGGGGCGCGCTCGGGGCCTTCGCCGGCGGCAAGGTCGACGGCGAGGTCGAGGGCGCGTGGCAGTTCGGCGAGGTCGGCAACGCCGACGTCTCGGCGTGGTCGATCGCCGCGGTGCTCGGCTACCGCCCTGACGACTGGCGCTGGTCGCCGCGGTTCTTCTGCGGCGTCGACGCCGCGAGCGGCGACGAACGGCAGGGAGGCGACGTCGAGACGTTCCATCAGCTGTTCCCCCTCGGCCACGCCTACCTCGGCTGGGCCGACGCCGTCGGCAGACAGAACGTCTTCGCCGTGCAGGCGGGCGCCCAGCTGGCGCTGACGCCGTCGACGAGCCTGCAGGTCGTCGGCCACTCGTTCCGCCTGATCGAGCGCAGCGACGCGCTCTACAACGTCGGCGGCGGGGTCGCGCGCACCGGGCTCGGCGGCCGCGAGGTCGGCCACGAGGTCGACGTCCTCGTCAACCACAAG
Organism: Planctomycetota bacterium; assembly: GCA_020638655.1. Lineage (GTDB taxonomy): Bacteria > Planctomycetota > UBA1135 > UBA1135 > UBA2386 > JACKIC01. The sequence continues at coordinate 394,519 of JACKIC010000006.1, read as the reverse complement.
ATCGACCGGCACGTTTCGCTCTACGGCGGCTACAGCCACTTGTTCGCCGGCGACGGCATCGCCGCGTCGGGGCCGAGCGAGGACCAGCGCTTCCTGTATCTCGGCGCCTCGGTCGTCTTCTGAGGCCGACGCGCCCGCGCGCCGGCGAGCGGCTCAGGCGGCCCGCTCCTGCCCTCGCAGGATCGGCACCGCGGCCTGGATCATCGCCGTGAAGATCAAGAGCCCGAACGCCCAGATCCCCGCGGTCACCTTCCACTCGGTCAGGCTCGGCGAGTACTCGACGATCTCGTGCAGCGTCGACGGGATGAAGCCGGGCACGATCAGCCCCATGCCCTTCTCGATCCAGACGCCGACGAACGCGAACACGCACGCGGCCGAGACGAGGCCGGGGTGCTGCATGACGCGCGGGTGCAGGAACATCACTGCGGCGACGACGTTGAGCCCGATCGCGGTCCAGATCCACGGCACCAGGCCGTCGTGGCCGTGCAGTCCGAAGAACAGGTAGCGCGCCGAGCTGATGTGCGAGCCCCCGGCGTAGAACTCGGTGAACAGCTCCGAGACGACCATCAGCAGATTGATCAGGATCGTCACCCGCACGATCTGCACCAGCGTGTTGACGGCCTTGATGTCGATGCGCACATCGGTCAGCCGACGCAGCACGTACATCGTCACGATGATGAACGCGGGGCCGGCGACGAAGGCCGACGCGAGGAACCGCGGCGCGAGCAGCGCGCTGTTCCACAGCGGCCGCCCTCCGAGACCGCTGTAGAGGAACGCCGTGACCGTGTGGATCGAGACCGCCCAGAACACCGACAGGAACACGATCGGGCGGTAGAACCGCAGCTCAGGCTTCCGGCCGAGGAAGCGCGTGTAGAGCAGGTAGCCGCAGATGTGCAGGTTGATGAGCAGGTAGCCGTTCAGGACGATGACGTCCCACGTCAGCATCGAGATCGGCCAGTTGAAGCGACCCAGCCCAGGCATCATGTGCCAGAACCGGTCGGGCCGCCCGAGGTCGACGGTGACGAACAGCAGGCACATGACGATCGCCGCGATCGCCAGCAGCTCGCCGAGAATCACGACGTCGTGCATCGCGCGGTTGCGATACAAGTAGGCGGGGATCACCATCATGACGCCACCGGCGGCGAGACCGACGATGAACGTGAAGTTCGCGATGTAGAGCCCCCAGCTGACGTGATCCGTCATCGACGTCAGGATCATCCCGTCGGCGACCTGCGTCGCCCACGCGTTCGCGCCGACCAGCGAGATCGCGGTCAGCACCGTCATCCACACGTAGTACGCGGGGCTGCCGTCGGTCGCGAGCCGCACCAGGCGCAGCAGGAACCGCGGATACGTGACGAAGTGGCTCGATGGCCGATCGTCGGGCAACGGCGCCGGAGGGCTCGCTTCGGTCATCGTCGTCGCGTCAGTCGAAGAAGTAGAAGAAGCTCGGCACGGTGCCGAGCTCTTCCTTGAGGACCAGCACCTGCTTGTTCGCCAGCACCCAGCGGATGTCGCTGTCGGGGTCGAGCAGGTTGCCGAAGATTCGCGCCCCGGTCGGGCAGGCCTCGAGGCACGCGGGTAGTTTGCCCTCGCGCGTTCGGTGCAGGCAGAAGTGGCACTTCTCCATTACGCCCTGCGGCCGCACGCGGTTCGACAGGTAGCCCTGATCGGGGTTGATCTCCTCGGCAGGGACGTTGGGCGCCTTCCAGTTGAAGCGCCGCGCGTGGTACGGGCACGCGGCCTCGCAGTAGCGGCAGCCGATGCACCAGTTGTAGTCGACGACGACGATGCCGTCCTGCTCCTTCCACGTCGCCTCGACCGGGCACACGTCGACGCACGGCGGGTTGTCACACTGCTGGCACTGCACCGGCAGATAGAACTTGTCCTCCGCGGGCACCGTGTGGTCGTAGGTCGTGTTGCCCTTCTCCATGTCCATCGAGCCGCGCTGCATCTCGAGCACGCGGATATAGGACTGGTTGGTGTCGCGGTCGTGGTTGTTCTCGCGGTGGCAAGCCTCGACGCACTTGCCGTTGCCGTTGCAGAGCGACAGGTTGATCGCGTAGCCGAACTTGGTCCCCGGGATCGGCGCTTGGTCACGGATCGTGACTTCGCGCCCGCTCTGCTCGAGCGCCTCGGCCTCGAGCCGCCGGATGACCTCGGCGCGCTCATCTTCGCTCAGGTCCTTGTAGTGCTGCTGCATGAACTCGGCCGCCGAAACTTCGGACGTTCGGCGCATCAGCGGCGACACCGCCGCCGCGAACGCACCCAGGCCGAGGGTCGTGCCGATACCCTTTGCGAGCGTGCGCCGCGACACTGGGCGATCGCCCGCGGCAGGACTGGAAGGATTCTTGTCGGACATGTGTTTCCTCGTCAGTGGTCGCTCGAGCCGTCCGGTTGCAGGCCCCGATCGATCGGCTTGAAGGTCGGCTTCATGGACGGAAACGCCGGCGCGTGCGGATCATGGCAATCGGTGCACGTGTTGCGAGTGCGCGGCCCGCGGGAGAGATCCCAGTGCCCGTTCATGCCGCCGTGCGCGCCATGGCGATAGCTCTCGTGCTGCCGGCTGTGACACTGGGCGCAGAGTCGCATGACGTCCGCATACGCGATCCGGCGACCGTCGGCGGCGCGGAGAGAGTCGTAGTCGGATGGGTCATGACAGGCGTTGCATCCGAGCGCGCCAGCGCCATGGTCGAATACGACCTCGCCGTGGAAGTCGTCGAGCGCCTTCGTGCGCCCGTGCTCCGGATCCGCGACGCGAGTTGCATGACACGTCGTGCACGACACGAGCCGCGTCGCGCCCGTCACCGGATCCTCGCCGACGACGACTTGTGGCGGCCCCGCCGGCCTACGAACTTGGACGGGGTAGAGCTTGCCGCCTGCGGCCCGCACGGCGGCTTCGGTGTGCGGCGCAGACGCCACATCCTCGACCTCGACATCAGCCAGCCCACGCGCCTGAATCACCGCGTAGACGGCCCAGAACAGCAGAATCGCGAGAACGGCGAACGTCGCGATCAACGGCCACGCGCGGCCCGGTCTGTCGGTCTTCGTGCGCTCGGACATGGGTTCGCCTCGACTCGATCGAGATGATAGCGGACCGGCGCACGACTTTCCGCGCCGACTTTCCGCGCCCTGCGGGAGTCGCGAACGCGCGTGTGGCGCGCGCGCGCGTGTGTGCTTACACTCGCCGACGCGCACCGCTTCGACGCGGCGCGTTTTCTCGAACCACAGAAGACGATCGCATGCCCGTCAGCGGATTGGTCGTGACCTTGTCGACCGACGAAGCGGCCGCTCGAGACGCCGTCGAGTGGCTGGCCTCCGACGAGCGCTTCGAGGTCGGAGCGACCGGAGGAGACAACGAACGCCGGCTGCCGCTGACGCTCGAGACCGCCGACGAGCGCGCCAACCGAGCGTGCTGGGACGAGCTGCAAGCCCACATCGGCATCGACTTCGTGGATGTCGTCTGTGTGTTCTTCGCCTGACACGACAACTGCACCAACCAACCGACCAACGTGACCAACAGCCGCCGCGCATTCCTGAAGTCGATCGCGATGGCCACGGCGACCGCCGCCGCCCAGCGAGTCAGCGCTTCGACCCCGACTGCGGACACCGCTCCACCCGAGCTGGCAGGCGTCACCTGGAACAAGGCCCCCTGCCGGTTCTGCGGCACGGGATGCCACGTGCAGGTCGGCGTCGAGGAAGGCCGCGTCGTCGCGGTCGCCGGCGACCTGAAGGCCGACGTCAACAAGGGCCTCCTGTGCGTCAAGGGCTACCACGTCGGCTCGATCCTCTACGGGCGCGACCGCCTGACGCAGCCGCTGCTGCGCAACGGCGACGGCTACGAGGCGATCAGCTGGGACCGTGCCATCGGGATCATCGCGGACCGCGTCGAGAAGGCGCCGAAGCGATTCGCGTTCTATGGCTCCGGCCAGTGGACCATCCCCGAGGGCTTCGCGGCGCAGACCTTCATGAAGGCAGGGCTGTCGTGCAACCACATCGACCCGAACGCGCGGCTGTGCATGGCCTCTGCGGTCACGTCGTTCATCGGCACCTACGGCGTCGACGAGCCCGCCGGCTGCTACCAGGACCTCGACGAATGCGACGTGCTGATCTGCTGGGGCAACAACCCGGCGGAGATGCACCCGGTGCTGTTCTCACGCGTCATCGACCGGCGCACGCGAGGTGAAAAGGTCGTGCTGATCGACATCGGCACGCGCCGCACGCGCACGACCGAGTTCGCCCAGCACTACCTGGAGTTCGCGCCGCAGTCGGACCTCGCGATCGCAAACGGCATCGCGCACCTGCTCCTCGAGAACGGCACCTACGACCAGCGGTTCGTCGAGCAGTTCTGCAACTTCCGCAAACACGAGGACCCGCTCAACCCGACGCTGAAGGGCGTGGCATCGACGTTCGACGAGTACCGCGCCGCCCTCGCCGAGTACACGCCCGAGCGGGTCGAGGAGATCTCCGGCGTGCCGGCCGCGAAGATCCGCCTGCTCGGCGAGCTCTTCGGTCGCCGCGACATCCGCATCACCAGCCTCTGGTGCATGGGGTTCAACCAGCACACGCAGGGCACGCAGATCAACAACCTCGTGCACGGCGTGCACCTGCTCTCCGGACACTTCGGCAGGCCCGGCGACGCGCCGACGTCGCTGACAGGCCAGCCGTCGGCGTGCGGCACGGCGCGCGAGGTCGGCACGCTGTCGCACGCGCTCCCCGGCGGGCGCCTGGTAGCCTCTGCGGACCACCGGGCGCAGTGCGAAGACCTGTGGAACGTCGAGCGCGGCCGCATCGACCCGCAGCCGGGCCACCACACCGTCAAGATGTGGGAGCAGTTCTGCACGCCGACGAGCGAGGGCGGCGACGTCGACACGATCTGGGTCCAGGTGACGAACCCGGGCCAGTCGCTGCCCAACCTGCACAAGCTCTTCAACGGCAAGACGGGTCTGGAGGACAAGTTCCTGATCGTCTCCGACGTCTACCCCACGGCGACGACGCAGCTCGCGGACCTGATCCTGCCGTCGGCCCTGTGGGTCGAGAAGAACGGCATGTTTGGCAACTCGGAGCGCCGGACTCAGCAATGGTTCAAGATGGTCGAGCCACCAGGCGACGCGCGCGACGACTGCTGGCAGACGATCGCGGTCGCGCGACGCCTCTTCGACCGCGGCTTCGCCGGCATGCGGCAGAAGGACGGCCGCTTCCTGTTCCACATCGTGGGCGAGGACGGCGCAGAGGTGCCCGCCTGGGACTGGCAGCACTACTACGACGTCAACGTCGACGAGCAGCTGTTCGAGCGCTATCGCCAGTTCACGCGCCTGAAGCACAAGGACCTCGCGCCGTACGGCGAGTACGTCAAGGCGCGCGGGCTGCGCTGGCCGGTCGTGCAGCTGCCGGACGGCCGCTGGCGCGAGACGCGGTTCCGGTTCTCGGGATTCGACGACCCGTACGTACGTGACGGCGCCGACGGCGAGCCGCGCGAGATCGACTTCTACCACTCGACGAGCGGCGACGGGCGCGCCCAGATCTGGTTCTTCCCGTACCTGCCGCCGCCCGAGGTGCCGGACGACGACTACCCGTTCTGGTTGTGCACCGGACGCGTGCTCGAGCATTGGCACACGGGCACGATGACGCGGCGCGTACCGGAGCTCGCGCGCGCGATGCCGCGCGCCTACGTCGAGCTGCACGGGGACGACGCCGCCGAACTCGGCGTCGGCAACGGCGAGCCCGTGCGCGTCGAGTCGCGCCGCGGCAGCGTCGAGCTGCCCGTCTGGATCGGCGGCCGCGGCGCGCCACCGCGAGGCAGCGTGTTCGTCCCGTTCTTCGACGAGACCAGGCTCATCAACGAGGTCACGCTCGACGCCCACTGCCCGATCTCGAAGGAGCCCGACTACAAGAAGTGCGCGGTGCGGATCCTCCCGGTGACGCGATGACCGAGGCTCACCACGAACGCCAGCCCGACGACCACGGCTCGCACCGCGGCGTACCGACCGGCACGGCCATGGACATCGTCTACGTGTGCGCGCTCGCCGCGGCCGTGGCCGGCCTGTACTTCGGCTTCCACTACAACATGACGGTCGCCGAGGCCCCCTACCCGCAGCAGCGTGTCGATGCGCGAGCACAAGTCCCGCACGGCGCCGTGCCGGCGACCGCCTACGCCGACATCCGTAGCGGCAACCTCGGCCCGAACGCCGGTCTGCGCACGACCCTCCGCCCGCCGAAGGCGCCGGCCGATTCGCAGGAGCCGGTGGTCCCCGGCGACGCCGCGACGAAGCTCGCCGACCTCGCGGCACGCGCCGAGCGTCGCGCCTACAACGGCGCCCCGCCGACGATCCCGCACCGCGTCGACCCTCGCGACGCGACGACGTGCGTCGCGTGCCACGGCCCCGAGGGCCTGCGGCTCGGCGACGTGACCGCGCGACCTATGCCGCACGCGCACTTAGCGAATTGCACGCAGTGCCACGTCGCGCGACAGCCGGTCGCGGCCGAGGAGCGGCGCTGGCTCGACAATGACTTCGCAGGGCTACCGGCACCGACGGCGGGTCACCGCGCATATCCCGGCGCGCCGCCGGTCATCCCGCACGCGATCCACATGCGCGAGAACTGCGCGACTTGCCACGGCTGGAGCGGCACGCCCGGCCTCAAGTCGAGCCATCCCTGGCGCAAGAGCTGCACGCAGTGCCACGCGCCATGGGCGTTCCGTGACATGCACCCGGGCGCTGGCGCAGACTCGCCGTTGTTCCTGCCCGGACCGGACGTGCGCTCGGGAGAAGACGCCAGGTGAGCGACCCGCGCGAGCCCGACGTATCCCGCCGCGGCCTGCTGGGGTCGCTGTTCCGCCGCGCCGCGAGCGCCGCTGAGTCGCAGCTGCCGCCAGCCAGGCCGGCGGGCCGAGGGCGAGGCCTGTTCCCGGTCATCCGCCCGCCCGGCGCCGTGTCCGAGGCGCAGTTCCTCGAGCGTTGCACGCGGTGCAACGAGTGCGTCGAGGCGTGCCCGCACGACGCGATCACGCACGCGCCGCCGCGCTTCCGGCACGCGGCTGGCACCCCGATGATCGACGCCGCCGCGGCCCCGTGCCGCATGTGCGACGACTTCCCGTGCGTCGCGGCGTGCCCGGAGGCGGCGCTCGTGCCGGACGAGATCGGCCCGATCGCGATCGCGCGCCTGCTCGACTACAACTGCCTCGCGCATCAGGGCTCGTTCTGCACGGTCTGCAGCGAGCACTGCCCGGAGCCCGACGCGATCGAGGTACGAGACGGCAAGCCGACGATCCTCGAGGGGCCATGCACGGGCTGCGGGATCTGCCACCACGTCTGCCCCGCGCCCACCAACGCGGTCGCGATGATGCCGCGACCGCTCGAAGGACCCGCATGAGCACCGAACCCGAGCCGCCGCCAACCGTCGAAGCCGAGCTGACGGCCGAGCAGGTAGACGACCTGTTCCGCGACCTGACGCTGTGCGCTGCGATGCAGCACATCTCGGTCAAGTTCGCGACCGACGCGCGCCCCGAGGACCGCTCGACGCTCCTCGACGACCTCGACCTGGTGAAGGCGCGCTACCTGCTCGACCGCGTCACGACGCGTGCGGTTCAGCTCCGCTACGACTTCGACGGGGCGCTGTGGATCGACACGGTGACGCGACGGGGCGAAGGCGAATACCACCTGCTGCGCATCCAGCACGCGTCTACTTGATGCTTGCTGACGCCGAAGGCAGGTACTGCCTGTCAAGGCGGCGGGAGCAGCAATTGAGCCGCATTTTCCAGAGGTGAACACTCGGACAGTCGCGACTCGACTCGCTGCACCAGCCCCTCTACAGGCCTTGCGGAGTTGCGTTGTGCCAGTTTGCTGCCAGGAATTCGCCCCGAACATGCCCTCAGGTGTCCGCATCGCGTGCGCAACTCGAGTCGCCTGGTTCTTCCGAAGCCTCGTCGACATCCTCACTTGGCCGCGCCTGACCTTCGCCGCCCGCAGCTGCCCGCGCACCACCAGCCCGAGTTCCCAAGCTGAATGTCGTCGGTTCGATCCCGATCACCCGCTCCAGTCACTTGCACCCTCCGACGCATCCCCGCGTATGCTCCTCCGCCTCATGAGGGTCGAGGATCAGTACCTGGGATTCGACCTCGAACTCGACGGCCGCAGCTCATTGACCGCCGTCGGGGCAGTCCTGCGCGGGCGCGAGTTCCGACGCGACCCCAAAGGCCCAGCCGACGCGGCGCTGGCCGAACTCGACGCATTCTCCGCAGATGCGCACCTCGTCTTCGGTCACAACGTCCTGTGGCACGATCTGCCATGGCTCGTGAAGCATGCGCCGCAGCTCGCAATGCTGCACAAGCCGGCCGTCGACACGCTCGTCCTGTCCGCCATCGCGTTCGCCGAGCACCCGTACCATGCGCTCCTGAAGGACTACAAGGTCGTCAAGGACGCGATGAACGACCCAGTCGCGGACGCTCGCATCGCGGCGCGACTGCTGAACGATGCCCTGCAGCGTCTGCACGAGATCACGGCGGCGAATCCGGCGTTCGGGCGAGTCGTTCGATCGCTCGGTGAACGTGGCCTGGCCTCGATCAGCACCCAGGCCAGCGCCGGCTTCGCTCTTGCCTTCGCCGGCATCGCCGAGCCCTCCGCGGACCTCGACCGGGATCTGGTCGCGCTGCTCGCGGATCGCACGTGCACTGCAACGGTCCACACCTTGCTGCCGTTGGCGCGGCAATCCGCCGAGACCTGCCTCGCCCTCCTCTTCGTGGTCGCGTGGCTGCGGGTCGCAGGTACCCACGACGCCACCTCGCCCTCGGTCGTCATGCCGTGGGTGCGTCGCCAACTTCCACTCGTCACCAGACTGCTGAGCAAGCTGCGCGACGTGCCCTGCGATCGCCCCGACTGCGGATGGTGCCCGAGAGTGCACGACCCGGTCGCGCAACTGCAGCGTTGGTTCCAGTACCCCGACTTTCGCAAGACCCCCACGCTGAAGGACGGCGACCGGCCAGCCCAACGCGAGATCGTCGATGCTGGCTTCGCCGACCGGCCGCACCTCGCGCTGCTGCCGACCGGCGGCGGCAAGTCGCTGTGCTTCCAACTGCCGGCCATCAACCGCTACCTGCGGCGCGGATGCCTCTCGATCGTGATCTCGCCGCTGCAGTCGCTGATGCACGACCAGGTCGACAACTTCGTAGCCAAGACCAACGCCCAGTGCGCCGTGGCCCTGACCGGTCGCCTCACGCCGCCCGAACGTCGGGCCGCGCTCGATGCCGTGCGCACGGGTACGGCCGGCATCCTCTACGTATCTCCGGAGCAGCTGCGCAACTCGACCTTCAAGAAGGCGATCGCGCTGCGTGAGATCGGGGCGTGGGTCTTCGACGAGGCGCACTGTCTGTCGAAGTGGGGTCACGACTTCCGGCCCGACTACCTCTACGCAGCGCGCTTCGTTAAGGAGTTCAGCGCCAACCAGGGAACGCAGCCGGCGCCGATCGTCTGCGTCACGGCGACCGCGAAGCCAGAGGTGCGCATCGAGATCCTGGAACACTTCCGCGTCGAGCTGGGCCAGGAACTCGAGGTGTTCGACGGTCACGCGCCGCGCGAGAACCTGACGCTGCGTGTCGAGACCGTCGCCGGCCACGACAAGGTGCCGCGCCTGCGCGAACTGGTCGCGGAGCAACTCACGACGGCTCCGACGGGCAGCGTGCTGGTCTACACCGCGACACGAAGCAACGCCGAGAAGGCTGCCGCCCTGCTGCAGAGCGCCGGCATCGAAGCCGAAGCGTTCCACGCCGGCCTCGACATCCCCACCAAGAAGGCCGTGCAGGAGCGCTTTCTGCGCGGCGAGACCCGGGTCGTCTGTGCGACCAATGCGTTCGGCATGGGGATCGACAAGCCAGACATCCGTCTCGTCGTGCACTTCGAGATCCCGGGCTCGATCGAGGCCTACGTGCAGGAGGTCGGGCGCGCCGGCCGTGACGGCCTGCCGGCCGACGCGGTGTTGCTGTTCGCGCGCGACGACATCGAGACGCAGTTCCGGCTGGCCTCGATGTCGAGGCTCGACCTGCGCGATTTGCGCGGCATCCTGCGGCGCATCCGCAACCTGTCCCGGCCAGCTCCCGAGCAGGCCGGCCGCGAAGACCCTGTGCGCGAGACCATCTGCACGACCGGTGAGATCCTGCGCGACGAGGAACTCGCCGAGACGATCAACCCCAACGATCGCGGCGCGCCGACCCGCGTGGTGACCGCGATCGCATGGCTCGAACGCGGCAAGTTCCTGCGCCGCGACGAGAACGCGACAACGGTGTTCCAGGGGCGGCCGCTCGTGGAGACGCTCGACGAGGCACGCCAGCGCATCACGGGCCTAGGCCTGCCCCAGAGGAAGGCCACAGCCTGGCTCGCGATCCTCTCGCAGCTCATGAACGCCGACGCCGACGACGGCTTCAGCTCGGACGACTTCCTCGGCCTTCCAGAAGTCTTGGGGGTCGTCAGCCAAGAGAACAGTGCAGCCTCGGGCCGCGCGATCCTGCGCATCCTGGTCGAGATGCAGAAGGCGCGGCTGCTGTCGACCGGCGTACAGATGACCGCCTTCGTGCGCCAGGGTGTTGTAGGGTCTTCCAACGCGCGTCTCGAACGTGCGGCGACGATGGAACTGCGGATCCTCGATCTGCTGCGCGAGTCGGAACCCGACGCGGATGACCATCAGCACTACCCCCTGAGCCTGCGGGCGCTGACCCAGGAACTGGCGCGGCACGATGCGGCCACCTCCGTGGTGCACGTGCAGCAGGTGTTGTCGTCGATGGCGGACCGTGCCCAACATGCGAGCCAACGTTCGCCAGGCCTGCGGCTCTCGTTCACGGCGCATGACCACTGTCGCGTCCAGGTGCAAGGCGGATGGGACCAGATCGTCGGCACGGCCCGCCGCCGCCATTCCATCGCGCAGGTCTGTCTCCAGACCCTGCTCAACAGGTTGCCCGACCCCCAGGCGCGGCGCGCCTCGCTACTCGTCGAATTCACGCTGGAACAGCTGCTGTCAGCCTTGGACCAGGATCTGGCGCTGCGCAGCGCACCATCACCAGATCCGGCGACCGAGATTGAATACGCGCTGCTGTTCCTGCATCGCATCGAGGCCATCGTGCTTCACAAGGGCCTCGCGGTGTTCCGCCAGGCGATGGTGCTGCGCATTCCCTCTGAGCAGCAACCGCGCCAGTACAAGAACGACGATTTCCAGCAGCTCGCCCAGCACCAGGACGAGCGCGTCGTCCAGATCCACGCCATGCACGAGTTCGCACGTCGCATGCAGCAGTCCGAGGCAGTCGGTCTGCAGTTGCTCGATGACTACTTCGAGCTGTCGCGACCACAGTTTCTCGAACGCTACTTCAAACAGCGTCTTGGCGAACTGGAGCGCGCGACGGGCCCCGAGTCGTGGCGCCGCATCGTCAAGGACCTCAGCAAGGACCAGCGCCGCATCGTCGAAGCCAAGGACAGCGAGTCCCTGCTCGTGTTGGCGGGCCCCGGGTCGGGCAAGACGCGCGTGGTGGTGCATCGCTGCGCCTACCTGCTGCGCGTCAAGCGTGTGCCAGCTCGGGCAATCCTCGTGCTCTGCTTCAACCGCAGCGCCGCGCTCGAGCTTCGCCGCCGCCTGCGCGACCTCGTCGGCGAGGATGCCCGCGGCGTGCTCGTACAGACCTACCACGGCATGGCGTCACGCCTGGTCGGACGCTCGCCAGCCGACCTGCTGGATGCCGGCGGCACGCAAGACGGCGTGTTCGACGAGCTCATGCGGGCCGCCGTAGCCCAGCTCCAGGGGGACGCAACTGGGGGCGAGGTCGATGGCGAAGATCTGCGCGATCGCTTGCTGACAGGCTTCCGCCACATCCTGGTCGACGAGTACCAAGACATCGACGAGGCCCAGTACCAGCTCGTGTCAGCCATTGCCGGACGCACGCTGCGCGATGCCGACCGCAAGCTGACCGTGCTCGCCGTCGGCGACGACGACCAGAACATCTATGAGTTCCGCGACGCGAGCGTGGAGTTCCTGCGGCGGTTCGAAACCGACTACGACGCCTCGCGCCTGCCGCTGGTCGAGAACTACCGCTCGACGGCGCACATCCTTGCCGCCGCGAACGCGCTCATCACACAGAACGAGGATCGCCTGAAGCAGGACGCCCCGATCCGCATCGACGAGGCCCGCCGCAACGAGCCGCGGGGCGGCCGGTTCGCGAAGCTCGATCACGGCGCCAAGGGGCGGGTCCAGATCGTCGCGATCGGTCCCCTCGCAGCACAGGCGGATGCGGTGCTCGGCGCGCTCCGCCTGCTCCAGGCATGCGACCCGGACTTCGCTTGGGATCAGTGCGCCGTGCTCTCGCCACGCCACGCCCTGCTCGACGCCGTCCGGACCGTGCTCGAGCGCGAGTCCATCCCCGTGCGCCGCCGCGTGGATCCGCAGCGATCGTATTCCCTGTTCCGGCTGCGCGAGGTGCAGGCCTTCCTCGACGAAGTGCGGTCTCGAGAGGCATCAGAACTCGACGCCGCCGCTCTGCGATCGCTGCTCGGCGACCTGCGCCGACGGTTCCCGCACGAAGCCACTGTCGATCTCGTCGATCAGACCGTCGCGGCGTTCCTCGAGGAACACGGCGAACACGCGCAGCCCAAGACGGCCGTGCGCGATTTCTTCGGCGAAGTGCTGCTCGAGCAACGGCGCGAGCGCACGGTCGGCGACGGCGTCATGCTGAGCACTGTGCACGGCAGCAAGGGCGCCGAGTACGACCATGTGATCCTGCTCGACGGCGGCTGGCAGCTGCGCGGCAAGGACTCGTGGGAGCAGAAACGCCGCCTCTACTACGTCGGCATGACGCGAGCCCGTCAGACCCTGACCCTGCTCCAGTGTCGGCTCGACGGCGCAGCATGGGTACCCGAGTTCCACGGCGAGGCGTTCCACAGGATCAGAGTCGAGGCCAGCGCATCGAGTGCGCAACCGCCTACGCTCAACTATGAGCTCCTCAGCCAGGCCGACATCGCGCTGTCGTTCGCCGGGCGGGTCGCCAACCACGAGAAGGTCGACGACGCCCTGCGGGAGCTCGCCACCGGCGATGACCTGCACCTCGAAGCCACGGACCGCGGCGTGTTCCTCGTCGCCGCGAGCGGGGTTCACATCGGAGCACTATCCAAGGCCGCCGCGCCCAGATGGCGAGAACTCCTGCCGCGAGTCAGGGCCGTGCGCGTCGCCGCGATCCTGATCCGCGGACGGTCCGACGAGGGGGCCGACTACCAGGGTGGGCTGCGTCGCGACTCGTGGCAGGTCGCGATCCCCGAGATCACGCTCGACGCCGACGACACGGCCATAGAGTAGTTGCCAGCCATCGCCTCCGCCCGACCCGCAGCGCCCTACTGTCCATGCCCACCCGCCCCCGCGGCCTCTACGAAGCTCTCATCACCGAGGCAATCGAGTCCGCCCTGCGCGACCTCGACGCGAGCCTGCGCCCCGTCCGCACCGAGCTCCGCGACGCCGAGGCCCCCGACCGCATCGCGCTGCACATTGGCTCCATCCTGCGGCGCGTCATCGCATCCCTCCCCGAGAAGGGCCGTGCCACCGCCAGCGTGCACCTCGCACGCGGCTTGCTGACACAGCTCGAACAACTCGCCCCCGGCTCATCCCTCGCCCCCGACAGCCCGGTCGCACCAGGCACCGTCCTCCGCGCGATCGCACACCTGCAACCCGACGGCAACCCTGAGGCCGTGCCCGAGCCGTTGATTCCGCTCCTCGACACCGCGCTCCTCACCAACGCGCCCGGCGAACCGCGCGTCGGCAGCCAGATCCACGCGGAGATCCACTCCGCGGATCGCATCGACGTCGTGATGGCCTTCATCCGCCGAACCGGGCTACGGCCGCTGCTGGACGCGCTGCGCAAGCACTGCGAACGGGAGGGCGAGCTTCGAGTTCTGACCACGACCTACACGGGGTCCACCGAGCTCGCTGCACTCGAGGACCTGCGGAGTCTGGGCGCCGACGTCCGCGTCTCCTACGACACGACGACGACACGTCTGCACGCCAAGGCTTGGCTGTTCCACCGCTCCTCCGGATTCTCGACCGCCTATATCGGCTCCTCCAACCTGACACATTCCGCGCAGGTCACAGGCTTGGAGTGGAACGTGCGCGTCTCTGGCGCGCGCAATCCGGACGTACTGGACAAGGTGCGAGCCGTCTTCGACTCGTACTGGAACAGTCCGGACTTCGTCCCCTTCGACCCCCAAGCGTTTGCCAAGCTGGTCGCCGCGGCAAGCACACGATCCACCACGACCTTCTTCAGCCCGATCGAACTGCGGCCTGACCCCTTTCAGGAGCGACTACTCGAGCAGATCGAACTTGCACGCTCGCAGGGCCACCACCGCAACCTGCTCGTCGCGGCTACCGGGACGGGCAAGACCGTGATGGCCGCGATCGACTACGCGCGCTTGCGACAGACCCTGCCCCGCGCACGCCTGCTGTTCGTCGCCCACCGCCAGGAGATCCTCGAGCAGAGCCTCGCCACCTTCCGGCACGCGGTGCGCGACCATGCGTTCGGCGAACTCTGGGTCGGCGGACGACGGCCGACCGACTTTGATTACGTCTTCGCGTCGATCCAGAGCCTGAACGCGGCCGGTTTCGACCGCCTCGACCCTGCACACTTCGACATCGTCGTCGTCGACGAGTTCCATCACGCAGCCGCCCCATCGTACCGAGCCCTGCTCGAACACGTGAGCCCGCGCGAACTGCTCGGTCTGACCGCCACACCCGAGCGCACCGATGGCCTACCGCTGCTCCAGTGGTTCGACGGCCGCATCGCTGCCGAACTGCGACTGTGGGATGCGATCGCGCAGCAGCGGCTGTGCCCGTTCGCCTACTTCGGGATTCACGATGGCCTCGACCTGCGTGACATCCCGTGGCGACGCGGCCGAGGGTACGACAGCGAGGCACTCGCCAAGGTAGTGACGGGCAACGACGCCTGGGCCAACCTCGTGCTGCATCAGGTGAACCGGCATGTCGACGACAGCTCGCGAATGCGGGCGCTCGGGTTCTGTGTTGGTGTTGACCACGCCCGATACATGGCACGCGTGTTCACGGCCGCAGGTATTCCTGCCATCGCGATCTGGGCTGACAGCTCCGACGTCGATCGGCACAAGGCTCTGGCCGACCTCGCCGCTCGTCGCGTCAACGTCGTGTTCTCCGTCGACCTGTTCAACGAAGGCGTCGACGTACCCGTCGTCGATGCGGTGCTGTTCTTGCGCCCGACCGACAGCCCGACTCTGTTCTTGCAGCAGCTTGGACGCGGCCTGCGACGCGCGCGCGGCAAGACGGTGTGCACGGTGCTCGACTTCGTCGGCCACCACCGCAAGGAATTCCGCTTCGACCGCCGTTTCCGCGCTCTGCTCGGCGGGACCCGCAAGGAACTCAAGGAACAGGTGGAGCAGGGCTTCCCATTCTTGCCGGCGGGATGCCACATGGAGCTCGATCCGGTGGCGAGCCAGCTCGTGCTGCGCAACATCCAAGAGTCAATCCCATCGCGCTGGACCGCCAAGATCGAGGAGCTGCGCGCGCTGGCGAGCTCAAGACCTGATGCGGACCTGCGCCTCTACCTCGAGCATGCAGGTCTCGAACTCGAGGACGTCTACGACGGCGGCCGCACCTGGTCCGATCTGCGCGAAGCTGCCGGCTTGTCAGTTCAAACTCCCGGACCTGACGAACCCACACTGCGCCGCGGCTGTGCACGACTGCTTCACGTCGACGATCCGCTGCGCTTAAACAGCTACCTGAACTTGCTCAAGGCGGCGTCGGCACCCCGCGTGGCCGACCTGCCACTCCCGCAACAACGCTTGCTGCGCATGCTCGTCGCCCTCGTGGCCGACAAGGCAATGAGCAAGTCCGCGACCCTGCAGGAGGGCTGCGACCTGCTCTGGTCGCATCCCCAAGTACGGATAGAACTCCTCGGCCTGCTACCCCTGCTCGCTGAGCGCGTCGACCACCTGCAGCACGATCTGCTGGATCGCCCTGACGTCCCGCTCAGGGTGCACGCCCGCTACTCGCGCATCGAGATCCTGGCTGCTTTCGGTGTCGGTGATGCCGCCAAGGTCGCGCCATGGCAAGCCGGTGTCTTCTGGCACGAGCAATCCAGGGCAGACTTGTTCGCGTTCACCCTCGACAAGACAAGCGGTCAGTTCTCGCCCACGACCCGCTACCGCGACTACGCGATCAGCCGCGAACTCATCCACTGGGAGAGCCAGTCGACCACTCGCGCGGACAGCGAGACCGGGCGCCGCTATCAGAACCACGTGGCGCTCGGGACGTCCGTCATGCTGTTCGCGCGTCTACGGACCAGCGATCGGGCGTTCTGGTTCCTTGGACCGGCGACCTACCAGGGCCACGAGTCGGAGCTGCCGATGGCGGTGACGTGGCGGCTGCACCACCCCCTGCCCGCAGACCTGTTCGCAACCTTTGCCGCCGCAGTAGCCTGACCGGCTGCATCGAAGATCAGCCCCCTCAGCTCACCCCCCCTTGCACCCGCCCACCACCGACCAGCAAGCCCGTTTCGTCACCAACCTGCAGCGCCTACTGACCGAGGGCGAGTTCGTCAACACGTACAAGTTTGCCCTCCTACTCTCGCTGACACGCTGGGCAGTCGAGCACCCTGACCACGACGAACGCACCCCCATCGACGCGAGCGAGCTGGCGCCCCACTTCGCCGAACTCTACTGGCCGCACGTGCGGCCGTTCGCGACCGCCAACCACAACGCGGACATGGTCGCAGAATCGCGTCCGACATTCGGAACGGGAGCCGACGAGTGGTCGCAGATGTTGGTGCAGGACCGCGGGCAACGAACGCCCCTTCAGGCACCCCGCGTGCTGAAGAAGATCCGCTCGGCGCAGGCATCTGGGGCTCGCCTCCACAGCCTCCCGCGCGTCGCGCGCGAGACCCTGCTCAATGAAGTGCGCCGATCGATCGCCGAGATGCCTCTCACGCGCTTGCACAAGGTGCGCGACAGCTCCGAGCCGATGCGCTTCCTCTACATCCCCGGTCCAGGAAGGTACGAGCTCCGCTTCGAGCAGGGCATGGTCGCGTGCCTGGCGCACTACGCACTCCTCGTCGAGGAGATCGTGCGATCGGCGTGGATCCGGTTCGTGCTGCGCTGCAATCCACGACTTCTCGGTGCGCCTGCGATGGTCGAGGACTTCCTGTTCCCCGAGTCGAGGGCCAGCCTCGCGACGCTGCGAGCGCCGCTCGCGAAGGTGCAGGGCAATGCGTGCTTCTACTGCACGAGGAAGATCCACGGCACGCCTGACGTCGACCACTTCTTGCCCTGGTCACGCTACCGGCGCGACCTCGGGCACAACTTCGTGCTCGCACACTCCGCGTGCAACCAGGCGAAGAGCGACCACCTTGCGAGCTACGAGCACCTGCAACGCTGGCACGCGCGCAACGAGGCTCACGGCGACTCCATGGCCGTGCAATTCGATGCCGCCCAGGTCCCCCACGACTGGCCGACGCTGAAGCGCGTCGCAGGCTCGCTCTACGAACTCGCGGCCGGTAACACGGCAATGGTCTGGCACAGCGCTGGGGCGCTAGTCCCTCTCGACTCGCAATGGCGACAGCTGCTGGGGACCGGCTGAGAAGCACTCATCTCGCGACCGAACCCGCCGCCCCCCTCACCGCCCCACCACCCCCCTCATACTCCGCCAACCGCCTCCCCACCCCGGATCACCCCCCTCCGGCATCACCGCCACCGCCCGCCTCTGCGTCACCACCGCCGCCGCCGTATCCCCATTCCGATGCTGCGCCAACGCCAACGTGTCCAGCATGTTCCACAACTCCTTCGACCCCTCCTTCTCCGCGAGCTGACACGCGCGCTGCGCCAGCACCAATGCGCGCTTGGCATCGCGCAGCTCCTCGACGGGGCCGGTCAGCAGCTGCCAGGCCGCGGCGTTGACGGCCATGGCGCTGGCGCGCGGATCCTCGGCGAGGGCGATCGCGAACTGCATGACCTTGCGCGGACCGAGCTCGGGCTTGCCCATGCCTCGGTAGGCGGCCTCGAGGCCGGAGGCGGCGATGCCGGTCCACGGATGCTGTAGTCCGAGCACGCGCATCTTCAGCGGCAGGCTGGTCTCGAACATCTTGGCGGCTTCCTCGAAGCGGCCCATGGCGTTGTAGAGCAGGCCGAAGTTGGTGAGGACGCCGAGGGTTTGCGAATGCTCGTCGCCGAGCACGCGACGGTCGGCTTCGAGCGTCGTGGTGAACAGCTCCTCGGCTTCGGCGTGACGACCCTGCACGAAGTAGACGTAGGCGAGGCTGCCCATGGACGACAGGGTGCTGGGGTGCTGCTCGCCGAGCACGCGCTTCTCGATCTGCAGGCCGTCGAGCATGAGCTTCTCGGCCTCGTCGAAGCGCCGCTGGATCCGGTAGAGGGTCGCGAGGTTGGCCATGCTCGACAGGGTGCTCGGATGCTCCTTGCCGAGCACGCGCTTCTGGATTTCGAGCGTGCTCAGGTGCAGCGCTTCGGCCTCGGCGTAGCGGCCCTCCGAGCGATGGACGACGGCGATGTTGTTCCTCGTCGCCAAGGTCATCGGATGCTCTTCGCCGAGCGCGCGTTGCTCGATCTCGAGGGTCTTCTGCATGAGCTCGAGGGCCTCGGCGTTGCGACCCTGGCGTGAGTAGAGCATCGCGAGATTGCCCATGCTGCCGAAGGTGCTGGGGTGCTCCGGACCCATGACGCGCTCCTGCATCTTCAGCGCCTTCTTCATGAGCTCCTCGGCCTCGACGAGGCGACCCTGTTCCGAATAGAGGAACGCGAGGTTGCCCATGCCGGTGATCACGCCCGGACTCTCTTCGCCGTGGGTGCGCCGCTCGATCTCGAGCCCCTTCCGCATCAGCGTCTCGGCTTCGTGGTAGCGGCCGCGCTGCTGCAGGACGGTCGCGAGGTTGCTCAGGTTCGAGAGCGTGGCCGGGTGTTCCTCGCCGAGCACGCGCTCCTCGATCTCGCGGGTCCGGCGGTGCATGGACTCGGACTCGGCGAGGCGTCCCTGCTCCGCGTAGAGGACGCCGAGGTTGTTCATGTTCGAGAGCGTGTCCTGGTGCTCCTCACCCAACACGCGCTTCTGGGCCTCGAGCGTCTTCTGGAGAAGGGCCTCGGATTCGGCGAGGCGACCTTGCCGGCCGTAGAGACTGGCCAGGTTGCCTTCGCTGCCCAGGGTGTCGGCGTTCTCCGGTCCCAGCACGCGTTCGCGCAACTGCGCCGCCGCGGTCAGGTGCGGCTCAGCCTTGGCGAACGCGCCGATCGACACGTAGGCCTGGCCCGTCACCGAATGCAGCTCGGCCGCGACCACTTCGTCTTCGATCGCTCGTTCGCCGAGGCGCTTCGAGGTGTTGTCGAGGATCTCCTCGAGCAGCTCGGTGTTCTTGCCCCGGGCCTGCTCGGGCGTGACGCTCTTCAGCATGTCCTTCAGCAGCCGCTTGATCTCGACGGCGCGCGCGAGTTCGCGGGTGGCGACCTCGGTCTGCTCGACGGCGCTTCGCCAGTACCACAGCGACACGATCAGCGCCGCGACGATCACCGCCGCGAGGCCGATGCCGAGCTTCTGCGTGCGCCGCAGCGCGGCAGCCCGCACCCTGGCCTCGGCCGCTTCGACGCGCGCCTCCTGAACGCGCGCCTCGACGGCGGCCAGATGATCGTGCACGCCCTTGGCGACGACCTCGGCCGACTTGGGGCGCGCCGAAGGCGCGGGCATCAGGCACTGCGTCGCCAGCTCGATCATCGCCGGCTCCGCACCGCACCTGGCGAGCCGCGCGTGCGCGTCGTCGAGCTTCGCCATCGCCGCCATGGCGATCATCTCCCCAGGCTCACCCACGTACGGCGGCAACCCGGTCAGGATCTCGCACAGGATCGCGCCGAGCGCAAACACGTCGCTGCGCTCGTCCATCGCCGCGACGTCGCCGCGCGCCTGTTCGGGCGGCATGTAGGCGGGGGTGCCCATCACCGAACCCACGAGCGACTGCGTGCCGTGCCCGCCCGACCGCACCGTCTCGATCACGCTGAGCTGCGAATGCCGTTCGGCGGCGGCGCGCTCGTCCGCGACGCCGCCCTGCCCGAGCACCTTGCCCATGCCCCAGTCGACGACCTGCACCTCGCCGAACGAACCGATCATGACGTTGGCCGGCTTGAGGTCCCGGTGCACGACGCCGCGCGCGTGCGCGTAGGCCATCGTCTGGCAGATGCTCTCGAAGATGCCGAGGAAGGTGCGGCGATCGCTCTGCGGGGAGCTGCGCTCGGCCAGCTTCTTGGCCAGGGTCGCGCCCTTGATGAGCTTCATCGTGAAGAACGGGCGACCGTCGGCGAGGCCGATGTCGTAGACCGGCACGATGCCGGGGTGCTGCAGCTGGCCGCCGATCTGGGCCTCCTCGACGAAGCGCTGCAGGATCGAGGGTTCGCCCGTGTAGCGGTCGTGCAAGAACTTGATCGCCACGTCGCGGCCGAGGTCGGAGTCGTGGCCCCGGTGCACCGCGCCGACGCCGCCCTGGCCGAGCATGCCGTGCACCACGTACTTGCCGGTCTCGCGCGCCAGGCCGTCGCTCGACGTCAGCGGCTTCAGCATCGGCGTCTGGTCGGTGGACTCGACCTCGCGCAGCGACACCCTGGGCACCCTGCCGGCGACCGCGCCGATGCGCGCGATCACGCTGTCGGAAGGGGCCGCCGGACCCGGCGCACGCTTGCCGCCGAACGCGAGTTCGAGGCCTCGATCGAGTTCGACAGGCGGTTCACTCTCGTCGGGGCGTTCGGGGCGGTCGGCTTCGGGGGGCATTCGTGGGCTCCGGAAGGGTCGGTGCACGGATCATCCGCCGGGTCCCGATTCTCATCCGGGAATCTGCGGAAATCGTCCGACGGTCGGGGAGCGAGCCACCGAGGACTGCCCGCACGACCTCGCCTACGTCGTCGCGGCCGACGAGTGGACCGGCCTCGCCGACCTACCGCCCCCCATCCCCCAAGCCCTCCATCACCCTGCGCAGCTCCGCCGCCCGCTGCGCATGCCCACGGCCGGGCTCCGCAGCCTCCCAGGCATCGTAGAACGCGACCCCGCGCGCCAACGCCACCTTGGCGCCCCCGAGCACCGCGGGGAGCTGCGTGGTCTCGTCGAGCGTCGGCAACACCCGACAGGACTCGGCCATCCAAACCTCGCCCTCGGCGAACGCGCCGCGCGCGCCCAGCGCGGCGGCCAGCGCGTTGTGCACGAACTGCTCGAGCCGACGGCTCTGGCCGCGCTCCTCGGCCGGCGCATCGACCCAGGCGCGCAACAGCGGTTCGGCTTCGGCGTGATTGCCCTGCTGCAGCAGCAACAGTGCCAACTGCGCGCGATGACGGTTCTGCCTGGCGGCGTCGATGCCGTCGATCGAAGCGCGGTCGCGCGCGATCGCGACGGCACCCTCGAGGTCCTCGCGGCTGATGTCGTTGAGCATCAGCATGTCGATCGCGTTCAGGGTCTCGGGGTGCTTGTCGCCGAGCGCGCGGCGCATCGCGGCGAGGACCTCCAGCCCCTCGGTCTTCGCCTCGTCGCGCGCGCCCTGTGCCGCCTTGGCGTCGATCAGGCGCATGCGGATCATCAGCAGGGTCGGATCCCCGGGCCGCAGGACAGCCTCGAGCTTGGCGAGCACCTGCTCGAACAGCGCGCGCGCCTCGTCGGGGCGGTGCTCGCGCGAGAACGCGGTGGCGACGTTGACCTGCGCGAACAGGGTGCGCCGGTCGTCGGGGCCGTACCGCCTGGCACGGATCTCGACGACCTGCTCGAACAGGGCCCGCGCCTCGGCGTCGGCGTTGCTGGCCTGCAGCGCGATCGCGAGGTCCCCCTGGATGTCGACGGTGCGGTCGTTCTCGGCGCCGAACACGCGCTGGGCGTCGGCGAACGCGGTGCGCAGGGTGCGCACGGCCTCCTCCGGCTTGCCCTTGTGACGCAGCATGCGCCCGATGTGCTGGTTGGCGACGATGGCGATCATGTTGTCTTCGCCCGCGGCCTCGACGGCGAGCCGACGCGCCACGCGCAGGCCGGCGAGCGCCTCCTCGATCTCGCCCTGGCGCGCCAGCGCGGTCGCCTGCTGCACGCGCGCGGCGGCGCGGTTGAGGTCCTGATTGCCCGACGCCTCGTCGTCCCGCACGATCTCGTCGTTGAGCTGCCGGGCCCGCTCATGGTCGCCGCGGCTCGCGGCGACGGCCGCGAGGCCGCCGAGCGCGACGCGCGCGAGGCGGCGATCGTTGCCGCTCTGGGGGCGGGCGCGTTGCCGGGCCGCTTCGAACTCGGCCTCGGCCTCGTCGAACCGCTCGAGGGAGCACAACACGTGTCCCAGCCGCATGCGCGCCGACAAGGTCATGAAGCTGTCGTCGCCGACCAGCTTGCCGAGCCCCGCGATCTCCTCGCGGGCCAGCGACTCGGCTTCCTCGAAGCGCCCGTCCTCCCACAGCATGTGCGCGAGCCCGCCCTTGGCGCGCAGCGTCTTGACGTGGTGATCCCCGTAGAGCTCGCGGAAGGCGCGCACGAGCTCTCGCTGGTGCGGCTCGGCCTCGGTGAGCCGCCCGAGCGCCATCAGCGCCTGCTGCAGGGCCTCGAGGGTCGCCAGCGTCGTCTCGTGCTCGGGCCCGAGCAGCTGCACGAGCTCGTCGTGCGCCGCCCGCAGCAGCTGCTCCGCTTCGTCGAGGTAGCCGTGGTGACCGAGCAGCTTGCCGAGCGTCGCGTAGCCGATCGCGCGCCGCGGCGTCCCGGCGAAGTCGCGGTCCAGCTCGGCGACGGCCTCGCGCAGCATCGTCTCGCCATCCTTGAAGCGCGGGCTCTGCCCGAGGCTCTCGCCCACCTGCATGGTCGCGTCGAGCACCGCGGCGCGATCGCCGGGCGTTCGGTCCCGATACAGCGCCAGCGCACGCTCGTTGACCGGCAGGCTGTCCTGGTAGAGCCCCAGCGCGAGCTGCCCCGTGCCGACCGCCATCAACAGGCGCGCCTGCACCAGCGGATCGGCGCCGAACGTCGCGTCGATGGCCGCCACGGTCGGCGCGATGACCTCGTGCTGCAGCGTCTTCACACCGACGTTGCTGAGGTTGATCTCGCCGAGCAGGGGCTCGAGCGCGTCGCGGTGTTCGTCGCCGATCTGCGCGAGCAGCTCGCGGCGCAGCCGTTCGCCCATGGACTCGACGTCGACGAGCCCGAGCCGCCGCTCCTGGAACCTGGCGATGCGTTCGAGCTCCTCGGCGCGCCGCTCGGCCACGTGCGCCGCATCGACCGCGAGCGCGCGCTGCTTGTCGACCTCCACCAACGACTGCGACAGGTCGTCGTTGGCGCGCCTCGCCTCGAGCAGGCCGAGCACGGTGCCGGTGGTGCCGAGCACGAGCGAGACCCCGAGCAGCCCGATCGCCAGCACGGTCTTGCGCCGACGCGCGACGAATTTGCGCAGGCGGTAGACCGAACTCGGCGCGACCGCCGTCACCGGCTCGTTGCGCAGGAAACGCTGCACGTCCTCGGCGAACGCGACGGCGGTGCCGTAGCGGCGCGTGCGGTCCTTCGCCATCGCCTTCATGACGATGTGGTCGAGGTCGCCGCGCAGGCGGCTGCGCAGGCGGTCCAGCGTCACGCCGCGGCGCACCGCGACGTTCGTCGCCGTCGCGCTCAGCGTCGAGACCCGCGTCGATGGGCGCGCGGGTTCGTCCTCGCGGATCGTGCGCAACAGCTCGGAGTAGCCGCGCTCGAGCACCTCGACCAGATTGAACGGCGTGGTGCCGGTCAGCAGCACGTACAGCAGCACCCCCAGCGAGTAGACGTCGGCGCGCGTGTCGATGTCGAGGCCCGACATCTCGGCCTGCTCGGGCGCCATGTAGTCCGGCGTGCCGATCATCTGCGCGTAGCGCGTGAACAGCGTCTTCTGGGTCAGCTCGGCGCTGGTCGCCTTGGCGATGCCGAAGTCGATGACCTTGGCCATCGGCACGCCGTCGTGCAACGTCACCATGACGTTGCTCGGCTTGATGTCGCGGTGCACGACGCCCTTGGTGTGCGCGTGCTGGATCGCCTGGCAGACGCTGGCGAACAGCGCGAGCCGTTCGTCGAGGCCGGCCTTGGCCTCGTCGCAGTACTGGGTGATCGGCACGCCGCGCACCAGCTCCATGACGAAGAACGGCCGGCCGCCGTCGGTGGCGCCGCCGTCGAGCACGCGGGCGATGTTGGGGTGCTCCATCAGCGCGAGCGCCTGCCGTTCGGCCTCGAAGCGCGCGACCACCTCGCGGGTGTCCATGCCGAGCTTGATCACCTTGAGCGCGACCTTGCGGCGCACGGGTTCGCTCTGCTCCGCCATCCAGACGACGCCCATGCCGCCCTCGCCGATGCGCTGCAGCAGCTTGTAACGCCCGATCACGTCGCCGGGCTGCTCGCCGAGCACGTGCTCGTCGGCGGGGCGCACGTTGGCGGCCTGCGCCTCTTCGCGGGCGGCGCGGATCGGGTCGAACGTCGTGTCGTCGTTGGAAGTCATCGCGAGGTCCTCGGATCCAGGGCGTCGAACCGGGCCGCGATTCACGCCGCCGTTTCGATCAGGTCATCAGCTCCCGCAGCCGTTCGAGGGCGCGCGCCCGCAGCATGTGCACCGACCCGACCGTGCGGCCGCCCTGCTCGGCGACCTCACGCACGCTGGCGCCGCCGAGGTCGATGCGCTCGAGCACGTCGCGGTAGCTGCCCGGCATCTCGCCGAGCGCCCGGCGCATGCGCTCGAGCTCCTCGCGCAGCGCCGCCTGGCTGCCGGCGGTGGCCTGTTCGCCCGCGATCACGGCGAGCAGCGTGCGCGCCGACTGACCGTCGGGGCCGTGGGTGACCCGGTCGCGTGCGTCGGGCCGCTTCTTGCGATCGAGGCTGCGCACGGCGTCGAGCAGGTTGTTCTGCGCGATGCGCCGCAACCACGCGGAGAACGCCGCGCGGGTCGGTTCGGCGAGGGCGCCGATGCGCAGGAACGCCTCGAGCGAGGTCACCTGCAGGATGTCCTCGAACTCGATGCTGCGGCGCCACCGGGGATCGATGCGGATCGCGCCGCGCAGGTCGTCGACTGCGCCCCGCAGCAGCTGTTCGAGCGCGTCGCCGTCGCCGCCGATCGCACGTTGCACGAGTGGATCGGGCTCCGACATCGGTCGCACCCTACCGCCGTGCCGGTCGCGTGGCCAGCGTGGTGTCGCCGCACAAATCTGCTTCGGACGCGTGAATCCGCCGCGAGATCGACGCCCGGTCAGGTGTCGCCGGGACGTTCCGGCGCGCTCCATCTTCCCAACCGAAAGACCAATGCTGATCTCCAACACTGCCACCGCGCTGCTCGCCGGCGCCTTCACCTTCACCATCGGCTCGTTCCTCCACGGCACCAACGGCGACGACCACATCTACGGCACCGCCGCGTCCGAGACGATCTTCGGCTACGCGGGCAACGACTCCATCTACGGCGAGGACGGCGACGACACCTGCTTCGGCGGCGACGGCGGCGACTTCATCTCCGGCGGTGACGGCGAAGACCGGCTCTACGGCGGCCCCGGCGACGACACGCTGCGCGCGGGTCCCGGCGACGACTTCATGCAGGGCGGCCCCGGCGACGACCTGATCGACATCTGGGGACGCCTCGACTTCACCGCCGGGCCGACCACCCCGATCGAGGCCGGCGACTGCGACCTCGCGGTCGGCGGCAGCGGCGACGACACCTTCACGTGGGCGTCGGGCCGGGTCTACTTCATCCCCCTGCCGACCCTGGGGTCGGCGCTCCTGCACAGCGGCGACGCCTTCGTCAGCGGCGGCAGCGGCCACGACACGATCCGGTTCGGCGTCGGGTCCTTCGCCGCCTACTCGTCCGACTACGCCATCCACCACGGCCCGGCCGGCATCTGCTGGATCGAGTCGCTGGAGTCGGGCGCGGTGCTGACGGTCGTCGGCGTCGAGGAGCTGGTGTTCCTCGACGGGTCCGTCAGTCTGTGACGGCGGGCGGCGGGTGATGCCGCGGGCACATCCGAGGATGCTGCCTACACCCAGATCTCCATCCGCAGCCCGCGGCCATCGATCGATCCCACCTCCGTCAGTTTCCTCGCCGTGCCCGCCCGCACCCGCTCCGCGGTCCAGCAGGCAACCATCGCATCGACGACATCGTCACGCTGTACGCCGCGACTCCGGTGCCCTTCGACGAGTTCGACGAGATCGACACCGGGCGCCCAGTGTTCGCACAGCAGGGCAAGGCGAGCAGTGCGGCCCTCGCGCGACTTCTTGCGTTCGGCGAGACCTTCGCCACCGTTCATTTCGGCGAAGCAGCACTCGGGGTGCACTTCGACGACACGGTCCTGCAGGTCCGGAGTCACGAGATCGTCGACTTCGGCGATCTTGGGCAAGATCGCGAAGGACTGCTGGCTGAGGGCCAGCGTGTGCGGAGACGAGGCGCGACTGCACGCTGCGGCCTGCGCGTAGCTCGTCGCGCCGAGAACACCGCGCACGGGCGCCGAGAACACGCTGCTGGCCCTCCTGGGGGCGAGCATGCGACGCGCGGCGACGTCACAGGGCCGCCCTCCGGGCACGGCGCCGTCGAGCAGGCCGATCGGCACGTCGATGGCGACGACCGCCAGGCTCGGGTCCGAGATGACCTCCCGCAGTCCCGGCACGACCTGCACCTTCGGCGCACCGCCTGTGACATCTCGGCGCACGACGACCCAACCACTGCGGCACCCGTCGATTCCTGCGACCTGCTGCATGTTGCCGCCATCGGCCACCACCGCGCCCGAGACGAGCCTCAGAACGAGAAGCCCGGTCGCAACGAACCGCCCGGCCCGTCTCACTGCGCCAGCGCGAACGCCGAGAACCCCGCGTCCTCGGTCACCTCCCGCCCCGCCCACGGCGGCACCACCACCGCCGCGAGCTCCGCGTCGCTCGCACATTCGATCTCCGCCATCACCAAGCCGCGCCGCGCTTCGGGCGCCTCCCACACGTCGATCGCCCACGTGCGCCCATCCTCGACGAGCTGGTAGCGCCGCTTGCACGAACGCCGACCCGGCAACCCGATGAGCACCTCGGCCTCGTCGGGCGTCATGTAGATGGTGGTCAGCTGCCGACGCCGCGGGTCGGCGGGCGCATCGGGGTCCGCGCGCTTCTGGCCGAGCTTTGCGATCAGCACCCGTCCGTCCGGCGCCTCGACCTGGCGCAGCCGCAGCTTGGTGCCGGCCACGAACAGGTCCCGCAGCCGCGTGAACGCCGCGGCATCCACACCGTCGGGAAGTCGCGGCAGCACGAAGCGCCGCTCGAGTTCCCACCGCCAGTAGTCGCGCCGCAGGGGCCGGTCGGTCATCGCCGCAGGCTATCCGTGCCGTCGCGGGATGCATCGCCGTGCATCCCCCACCTGACACCATTCGCGCGAT
This sequence comes from Planctomycetota bacterium, assembly GCA_020638655.1. Lineage (GTDB taxonomy): Bacteria > Planctomycetota > UBA1135 > UBA1135 > UBA2386 > JACKIC01. The sequence continues at coordinate 367,139 of JACKIC010000006.1, read as the reverse complement.
CCGGCACACTCCGGCCCCCGACCCCGACCATGCCGACGCCTTTCGTACCGCGAGCCACCCCGTCCGTGACCAGCACCGGGTTCGTCACCCTCGCGTTGCTCGTCGCTGCGCTGGCGGTCGTCGTCGCGATCTTCGCCGAAGTACTGCTGTGCTTCCCACTGGACCGCGCGCTCTACCTCGGCGCCGGCGCGCTGATCGCGTTGCCGTGGTTGCTGGGCTGGTTGGTGGATGGCAGGCGAGAACGGATCCGCTCCGGGACGTCGTGCCTCGTCGCCCTGGTGACGCTGACGGCGCTGCACCTCGTGCCCTGGTCGTCGCGCAAGCCGTTCCTGCAGGACCTGCGGCGCGTGCAGCCCGGCATGACCCTGACTCAGGTCGAGGAGATCATGGCCGGCTACCGGCGCGGTTCGGGGGTGCGCACCGACGAAGGGCCGCTGTTCTTGTCTGACGCCGTGATCTACCGGCACAGCGACGAGGCGCGCTTCAACCGGGACTGGGGCATCGTGCGCTTCGAGCGCGATCGGGTGGTGTCGGTCGAGTTCTCGGCGGATTGACTCCTCGGCGCATTGCACGACCCACCCGGAGAGAAGACATCCCTGTTGCACCATGCCCGCCACCGACCGGCCCTCCGGCCGGGCTCGTCGTTAGGATGTGCAGCTTCTCCACCATCCCAACCCCCGGAGCTAACCCATGCGTCTCCCCATCCTTCTCGCCACGACCCTCGTGGCGGCCACGGCTACCGGCCAGAACTACTTCGTCCCGGACAACAACGCCGCCGCGGGCTCCTGCAACGTCATCCCGTTCGGCAGCTCGAGCCTCGCCACCTGGGGCAATCAGAAGTACCAGTCGAAGGCCACGCCGACCGATCTCGGCAGCATGGCGGGCCTGGTCACCGGTCTCGGCTACGCACCCTGCGGCACCGGCACGATCCACTTCGATGCGATCGAGATCATCCTCGACCACCATCCGGCGGGCACGCCGCTCGACCCGACCTTCGCCAACAACCTGACGCCCAACGCCGTCACGGTGCTGTCGGCCACGGACTTCACGTGGAACATCACCGCCAACACGTGGAACGAGATCGGGCTGCAGAACTTCTTCGTCTACAACGGCGTCGACGACATGGTGATGCAGATCACCTGCACCAACAGCCTGACGACCGGCACCACGGGCTTCCGGCGCGACACTCGTCAGCGCCTCTACTGGTACGGCACGACCGGCCCGGCCCCGGCGTCCGGCACGACCGGCAACGCCGCGATGAAGTTCGACGTCAGTGAACTGACGGCGCGCCTGTCGACCTACGGCGTCGGCTGCGCGGGCACCATGGGCACGCCGGCCCATCACCTGACCGGCAGTTCGCAGCTGGGTCAGACCACCGGCCTCGACGTCAGCAACGGCTTGCCGAACGGCCTGGCCGTGTCGATCCTCGGCTTCTACAACGCCTTCCCGTTCCCGCTCGACCTGTCGGTCTACGGCGCCCCGGGCTGCTTCCAGTACGAGGACATCACCGCGAGCTCCTTCATGCTGCTCGACGGCGCCGGCGGCGGCTCGGTGGCGTTCCCGATCCCCAACAATCCGGCCTACGTCGGCGTGCTCGTCTTCTCGCAGTACGCCTGTCTCGACCCGCTGGCCAACGCGCCCGGCATCACGACCACCAACTACGGCCGCATCTACATCGGCAATTAGTGCCATGGCGTCGGCGCCGTGTCGATCGGCGCCGTATCGACCGCGGACAGCAACCGGCCGTCGCTCTTCGGGGTGACGGCCGGTTCGTTTCGAGAGCAGCGCCGGTCCGTCGAGCAGGTCGAGGTCCTCGGCGTAGCCGCGCCTACGACGCGGCCGCAGTCCCCTTGGCCAGGTACTGGTGCACGCACGTGACCGCCAAGGCCCCGTCGCCGGCAGCGAAAGCGCAGCGCTTGGTGGTCCCCGAGCGCACGTCGCCGCACGCGAACACGCCCGGCAACGACGTCTCGAGCTCGCACGGCGGTTCGGGAAGTGGCCAGTTGCCGGACTCCATGGCCGCGGTGCCCGTGAGCACGAAGCCCTTGTCGTCGCGCGCGACGCGGTCCGGAAGCCAATCGGTCGCTGGCTTGGCGCCGACGAACACGAACATCGCGGCGCAGTCGTGCGACACGCACTCGCCGGTGCGGTTGTCGCGCAGAGTGACGCCGCGCAGCTGGTTGTCGCCGGCGAGCGCTTCGACCTCGGTGTAGTGACAGACCTCGATGTTCGGGTGCGCGCGCACGCGGTCGGCGAGGTAGCTCGACATGCTGTGGAAGAGGTCACCGCCGCGCAGGATCAGCTTCACGGCGCTGGCGTGCTCGGCCAGATACATGGCCGCCTGTCCCGCGCTGTTGCCGCCGCCGACGACGATCGCCATGCGGTCTCGGCAGGCGCGGGCCTCGACGCTCGTCGCGGCGTGATAGACGCCGATGCCCTCGAGGCGCGCGTAGTTGTCGATCGGCAGCCGACGGTAGGAGACGCCGGTGGCGATCAGCACGGCGCGGGCACGCGCCACCTGTCCCGAGCACAGCGGCAGTTCGAGGATGCCGTCCGGGCGGCGTCGGATGTCCAGGACCGAGACCGGTGCGTTGAACGTGACGCCGAACTTCAGCGCCTGGATGAAGCCGCGGTTCGCGAGTTCGACGCCGCTGATCCCCGACGGAAAGCCCATGTAGTTCTCGATCTTCGAGCTGCTGCCCGCCTGACCGCCGGGCCCGACCGAATCGAGCACCATGGTGCGCAGCCCTTCCGAACCGCCGTAGACCGCCGCGGCCAGACCCGAGGGCCCGGCGCCGACGATCACCAGATCCAGCACCTCGTCCGGAACGTCGCGGCTGATGCCGATGCACTGCGCGATGCCCGGCAGCGTCGGCTCCTGCACGACCTTGTGCCCGGCGATGATCGCCGGCAGACGCTCGGGATCGATCGACCACTTCACCGCGAGCGCCTGCCCTTCGGCCTCGTCGATGTCGACGAACCGCGAGGGCACGCGGTTCTTGTAGAAGAACTCCTGGATGCGCAACGCCGCCGGCGAGTCCGTGCGACCGAGCAGCTGCACTCCGGCGAAACCCGAACGCTCGAGGATCTCACGCCGCAGCTGAAAGGCGTGCATGAGCTTGTCGCTGAGCGCCGGCAGTTCGTTGAGCAGGCGGCGCAGTCGCGTCGCCGGCACCGCGATCGCCTGCAGACCGCGCGTGGCGCGCGCGGTGACCACGGCGGACCTGCCGGTCAACAGGTCGATGTCACCACTGAACCCGCCGGGCTCGTGATCGACGACGTGACGTTCCTCGCCGGTCGAACACTCGGTGATGCGGATCGCCCCCTCCGCGACGACGTAGAAGGGGAAGTCCTTGTCGCCCTTCTGGAACAGGACCTCCCCGTCGGCGAAACGCCGCGTGGTGCCGAGCGCGGCGACGATGCGCATCTCGGCGTCGGTGAGGCTGGGGAAGGCAACCGCGCACGGGTCTTCGGGCGACATGGCGAGATGGTAGGCGGCGAGGCGGCGCGGGTGGAGCGGCAGTCGCCCGGCCGCGCCGGCGCCGTCACCGACGCAGCCGCAAAGCCACGACGCGCCCGTCCATGCCCCCCACCACCGCGAAACCCTGCCCCCAGGCCACCGGGCAGAACGGATAACAGCCCGCGTTGACGCGGCGCCGATCGATCCGTTCACCCGTCGCCGCGTCGAGCACGCTGAGCACGCCGTCGCGTTCGCCGATCGCGAACACCAAGCCGCCGGCGCCCGTCAGCGGCGTCGGCGTGCGACCGACGGGCAGTTCGCGGTCCCAGACGACGGACAGGTCGCGGCTGTCGAGGCAGGTCACCGCGCCTGTGCAGCGGCGCAAGTACACGTGGTGCGCCGCCGGGTCGCCGGCGACGGAAGCGACCTGTTCGAGCCCTCCCGGGAGCTCGTTGCCCTGCAGATCGAGGAACATCAGCGCGAAGCTGCGGTCGACCACGAACGCCTTGCCGTCCTGCACGACGGGCGGACAGTCGGCGGGGCTGTAGTAGCGCGCCGCCTTGGCGCGCGCGCCCTTGCCGCGCTCGGACCAGGCTTCGCTGCCGTCGGCGAGCTCGAACGCGTGCACGCGCGTATCCCACGCGCCGACGAGCGCGCGGCGGTCGTCGAGCGGCACGGGCGGCTTCTCGATCGCGTAGGCGGCGAGCTTGCGGTGCCACCGTTCTTCGCCGTTGCGCGCGGCGAACGCGTGGCCGTTGCCGCCGAGATCGACGGCGACGACGAGGTCACCGTGCACGAACGGCGCCGCGGCGACCGCCTCGCCGACCTCGGCGCGCCAACTGGGCTGTCCGCTGCGGTCGAGGCGCACGAGCGTTCCTTCGAGGGTGCCGACGACGAAGCCGCCGTGGCCGTCGCGCACGACGCCGCCGGGGGCGGGACCGTCGAGCTCGAACTGCCAGCGCGGAACACCGGTGGCCATGTCGCGCGCGTACACGGTGCCCGCGTTGCCGGCGACGACCAGCAGACCGTCGTCGATCGCCATCGGCCCCTGCACGGCCTCGGGCAACCGGCAGCCCCACACGCGCTGCAGCCGCGCGTCGGCGCCTTCCGGCACCTCGAACTCGTGCAGCAGGTGGTGCACGCGACCATCGGCGCGCTCGGCTTCGACGGTCAATACATGCACGCCGGGCACCAGGTCCACGATCGGCACGTCGACCTCGCGCGCGCTGCGCACGACGACGTTCTGGTCGAAGTCCAGATAGGCTCGCAGCCCCTTCAGCGCCGGCGCGCCTTCTCCGGCCGGGCGGAGCCGCGCGTGCAGCCCGCCCTCGCGCGGCGTCACGTCGAGCGCCAGCGAGAACGGCGAGAACGCGGGCTGCTCCTCGTCGAGCAGCGTGACCGACTTCTTCTTGGGGTCGAGGTAGTCGTAGACGTAACGCACCTTGCGGCCCTCGACGTCGCAGGTGCCGTGACCGGTGTTGCCGCCGAACGTCGACCCGCCCATCACCCAACGCCACGCGCCCGCCGTTCCCGACCGCGCTGCATGGCCGTGACCGACGAACAGCGCGAGCACATCGCGGCCGGCCAGCATCGCGTAGATGCGCTGCGTCTCGTAGGGCGTCGCGAACTCGTCGCTGTCGGGCGGATGGTGCTGGAACAGCGCGACGCGCGCGTCGGCGGGCAGCTTGGTGAGCTCCCGCTCGAGCCATTGCAGCTGCTCTTCGCCGTAGCTCGGCCGCGGATCCTGCGCGGTCGCCGAGTTGAGGCAGAAGAACGTCACCCCGTGGTTCTCGAAGCGGTAGTAGGCGGCGCCGAAGTGCGCGCGCAGCCGGTCGGCGAGGCCGTCCCAGGTCTGGTCGTGGTTGCCGAGCGCGTCGTAGTGCGGCAGCTTGCTGCCGTCGAACAACGCGAGATACGCCGGCCACGCGTCGCGCCGGCCGCCGAACTCGGTGATGTCGCCGGTGTGGATGCTGAACGCGACCTCGGCCGCGTCGGTCCGGTCCATGAGCTCACGCACGTAGCGCTCTGACGCCTCGCGCGGCAAATGGGTGTCGGAGATGTGCAGGAAGCGAAGGTGCTGCTGGCCGGTGAGCGACAGGGCAAGCGCAAACGCAGCGGCAACGAGCGCGAGGGGGCGCGAGGCGACGGGCATGGCCGGCACGATACCCCTCGGACTACACTGTCACGCCCTCGACCCACACCAATGAACGCCATCGCGACCCTCCTCGGCAACCTGCTCATCCTCGTCCCGGTCGTCGCGCAGGCGCCCGCACCCGACCTGCAGCGCGCGGCCGAACTGCTCGGTGAGCGCGCAGAGCAACAGGTGCGCGAGGGTGCGAGGATCTGCCAGCAAGCCAACAACGTCGCCGCGGTCGAGTTGCTGCTCGAAGTGATGCAGCAGACCGAGCGGCGCACGCACCTGCACCTGGCCCCGGCGCACTACCGCGACATCTGCTGGGAGGCGCTGACGCAGATCACCGACCACTATGCGCGGCTGCGCGTCGAACTCGAGCTCAAGAAGGGGCGCGATCCGCGCGTGCGGCAATGGTGCGCGGAGTTGCTGGGCATCTACGGCGAGGCCGGCTTCGCCGAGGTGCTCCAGAAGGCGCTGACGGCGAAGGAATCCGACCTCGTGCGCTGGGCGGCGCGCTCGCTGGGCATGATCGGCAATCCTTCGATCTGCAAGCAGCTCGAACCGGTGGCGCGCCACAAGGACGAATACGCGCGGGCCAACGCGATCGAGGCGCTCGCGCGGCTCGACAAGGCGACCTACCTGGACCGATTCACGGCGGCCATCGCGCAGGACGCCGACGGCGGCGTGCGGTGCGCGCTGCTCGGTGCAACGCCGCAGGTGTGCCCCGACCGGGTCGAGGCGCTGAGCACCACGGCGCTGAAGGACACGGACTGGCGGCCGCGCATGCAGGCCGTCGAGAACCTCGGCAAGATCAAGACGAAGACCGCGGTCGACGCGCTGATCACGGCGCTCGGCGACGGCCGCCCCGTGGTCGCGGCGCGCGCGCTGCGCGAACTGCAGGAGCTCACGGGGCAGCCGATCGAACAACCGGGCGTCTGGGCGCAGTGGTGGAAGGACAACCGCGAGAGCTTCGCGTTCCCCGAAGGCCGCGGCGTGCCGTCGCGCAAGTCGCCGACGACGGTGTCCTACAACGGCCTGCCCGTCGACAGCGACCACGCGGCGTTCCTGCTCGACAAGTCGGTGATGATGCAGCAGCAGCTGCAGAGCAAGGGAATGGCCAAGGAGGAGGCCGCCGTCGCCGAGCTGTCGCGCGTGCTCGAGCTGCTCGACGAGAAGATCACCTTCAACGTCTACAACTACGAGGAGACGCTCGACGCGTTCGTCAAGAAGCCCGTCAAGCTGACCAGCAAGACGCGCAAGCGGGCGCTGGCGTTCGCGGCGGCGCCGAGCAAGGGCAAGGCGAAGGACATCTGGCTGGCGCTCGACACCGTCGTCGCCGACCCGACGCTCGACACGGTCTACCTGCTGTCGTCAGGCGAACCCGACATCGGCCTCTACGTGCACTACAACCGCGTCACGCGGCACCTGGCCGACCTCAACCGCTTCTACAAGGTCACCGTGCACACGGTCGCCTACACCGACAGCGAGTGGTTCCGCGACCAGCTGCAGAAGATCGCCGAGGTGACCGGCGGTCACTTCGAGTGGCTCAAGTGAGGGCGCGGCGTCGGTGAGGTGAGCGCCCGCAGGTGCTCGCGCTGCGCCTCGCTCGCCTCCGGCGCCGCCTCGAGCTGCCAGGGATCGGGGCGCTGTGCGCCCTCCTCGACGGGGCGGAAGCGCAGCCCGAACCACCCGAGCACCTCGCCGTAGTCGAGCTCGTCCGTGGACCGCAACGCGCGGTCGAAGAACTCCTTCTGCGGCGCGCCGGCGACCTCCGCGGCGACGGCCTCGAACTGCTCGGCGGTGAAGCCGCGCGCGCCCGAATAGCGCGCATAGGCGCGGCGCATCACCTCGTCGAGGCCGTGCCGGCCCTCGGTGGCGACGCGAAGGCGCGCCTCGAGCACCAGCCCGACGACGGGACCCTTGACGTAGTAGCTGATCGTCGTGCGCGGGTCGCCGCCCGTGCCGGAGATCGAGCCGTTCCAGACGGACAGGCTCGCCTGCTCGAGCGTCTGGCGGCGGCGGCCGGCGGCGTTCTGCAGCGACCGCACGTGACCGGAGACGAGCCGCAGCCACGTCGCCTCGTCGACGGCCTCTGCACGCACGAGCGCGAGGTCACCGAACCACGTGGTCAGCCCTTCGGAGATCCACAGGCTCGGCGTCGACGGCGGGTGTTCGTAGTCGAACGGACCGAGCTCGACGGGACGCAGGCGCTTGACGTTGAAGGCGTGCGCATACTCGTGCGCCACGAACGAGAGGAACCCCGCGTCGTCGGGGCGCTGACGCCGGCTCACGCTGAGCAGCGTGGAGTCGAGATGTTCGAGGCCGCCGTTGGCGTTGCGGAAGCCGGCGAGGAACACGTAGCGCGTGAAGGGCACCACGCCGAAGGTGCTGCACAGCTCCTCGGCGATCGGCTGCAGGCGCTTCACGAGCAGATCGTGGTCCCAGCCGTCGCACGACCCGAAGGCGGCCCACTCGTGACGGGCGCCGAGCACGTCGAAGGCGCGCGTGTCGACCGCGCCGAGCACGAACGGCGAGTCGACGAGCCAGTCGTAGTCGCGCGCGACGAACTCGTTCGCGGCACCTTCGGCGCGCGGCAGCCCCGTGACGCAGTCGCGCCAGCCGTCGGGCAGCGTCACGGCGACGCGGTGCTCGCGGCCGAGGTTGTCGACCTCACCTACGAACGTGGCGGGCCCGCAGAGCACCGCGAAGTCGGGCGTGATCTGGTTGCCGGTGACGCTGCCGCGCTTGCACGACAACGTGTAGGTCACGGTGACGCTGGCGGTGCCGGCCGCGTCGACGCGCCAGCGATTGTCCGCGGTGTGCGCATACGCCAACTGCTGGCCGCCGTCCCCCGCCGCGGCGAACGAGAGCACCTGCTCGTGGTACTTCTCGACGCGGTAGAAGCCCGGCGACCAGACCGGCAGGAACAGCTCGAGGGCTTCCTTGCCCGCCGCCGGGAACGTCGCCCGCACCTCGGCGACCTGCGCCTGCACGTCGGCGATCGACACCGCGTAACGCGCCTCCTGTGCGGTGAGGCACGGGCAGGCGACGAGCAGCAGGGCGACAGCGGCAGGGCGGGGCGTGCGCATGGCGCGCAGGGTATCCGGCGCCCTGCGCACGACCACCGCCGCTTCGGCCTACAGACCCACGCTGAGCTTGACGCCGTTGGAGGCCACGAGCCCCAACGAGTTCAGCGTCGGGTTGTAGGTGACCGCCTGGCCGATCAGATCCACGCCGACGAACGCCGTCACGTTGGGGATCGACTCGGCCACCGTCTGCGTCGTCCCCGGCGCGACGAACAGCGTCGTGACGGGCGCGATCACGTGCGAATAGCAGCCGGGCATGCCGATCGCGGTCAGATCGATCGCGGGCGTGGCCTGGGTCAGCGAGCGCAGCAGCACGCCCCAGCCGGTCGACGGCAGGATGCCGTTGACCTGCCATTGCAGCACGGTGCCGATCACGGGTTCGGCGCTGGTGTCGAGCACCAGACCGTCGAACGGTGCCGCGCAGAGGTTCCGCGGCGTCGACAGGGCCGTGGACAGGTTGGTGATACCAGGGTCGCTGTGACCCCCACCCGGGCTCCAGCCGACCATGAGGGGGAAGCTGCTCGCCGCGATGTTCTGCCAGACGACGTTCACGGTCCCGTTGGGGAAGAACTGGATCTGGAAGGTGTTGGGCACGGCCGAACCGACGAACGGCACGCCGCTCCAGGTGAGGACCGCGCGGGTCGGGTTGGCGTCGTAGTAGACGTTGGCGCCGGTGGCGTTCGGATAGTAGAGCGCCCAGGCAGCGGCCCAGCGCGGCTGGCCGTTCATCAGCATGTAGATGCTGGGCGAGCCCTGCGCGGGGTTGGGGATGCCGGGCGACACGTAACCGCTCGCCGACACGCTCAGCTGCGTGGTCGACCCGCCGGGGTAGGGCAGGGCGAACGGCAGGGTGACGTTGGTGAGGCCGTTGAGGCCGAGACCGAGGTTGGTGCCGGCAGGCGGCACGAACGCGACGGGCGTGATGCCGTCGACGGTGTAGGCGCCGCTGTTGAGGCTCCAGGTCATCGAACGACCCATGAGGTCGAACATCGTGCTGTTGGCGAACAGCTCGTAGAGGGTGCCGGTGCACTGACCGCACGCCGCGCCGAGCACTTCCTTGGCGGCGAACGCCAGACCGCTCGGCACGTGGCTGGGCACCGCGACGTCGAGCGCGCCGGGACCGACGAGCGCCTGGTCGATGGTCATCGAGCCCGCGCCGGGCTGGATCGAGCAATCGAACCAGCAGTTGTAGAGGGTGTTCCACTCCAGACGGTTGCCGGCGGCGGCGCTGAACACGAGCTCGTTGGCGGTCTGCGTGTAGGTCCAGTCGTTGAGCGGGTTGTCGTCGATGTCGCGGAAGCCGGCGTTCTGCACGATCGCGCCCGGCGCGAGCGGGATGCGGAAGGTGGCGCCGCCGCGGTTGTTGTCGATGTTGTGCACGGCGTACTCGTAGTGCCACATGCCGTTGGTCGGGCCGGTGACCTTGACGGCGACGCCGAAGCGGCCGTCGTCGTTGCCGTTACCGGCCATGTCGAACGTCGCGCCCTGCCAGCGCGTGAGCACGGAGCCCCACTGCGGGCTGCCGCTCGCGGTCGGCGACCAGCTGCCGCCGCTGCCGGTGATCGAGATCTGCCGGTTCATCAGGTTGTTGTCGCGGTTGGCGACGGGCTCACCCTGGATGACGCCCTGGACCTGGCCGTAGTAGGTGGCGCCGGACAGCAGCTCGTTCTCGCGCACTACCATGCGGTTCTTGACGGTGTCGAACGCCTGCACCTGCGTGAAGGTCAGCGAGCGCACCGAGTCGATCGCCGCGGCGCCGGAGACGGCCGGGTCGCCGCGATCGAAGTAGCTGCCCTGCGGATTCCAGGTGCCGAGCCACGGATCGATCTCGGTCGTCGGACCGAGCGCGTACTGGCTGGCGTTGGTGCCGCTGCCGTAGGTGTCCGAGCAGCCGACGTAGAAGAACTGCCCCGAACCCGCGTTGCACGGCGCGCACGGGCCGTTCGAGAAGTTGAACGCGATCGGCGAGTGCTTGCAGAAGCTCTGCCCGCTGACCTGCACCATGCGGCCACCGCTCTCGCGCACCAGCAGGAAGGCGATGCGCGGGTAGTTGTCGACCATGACGCCGTTGATCTCGGAGACCCACGGCAGGTTGACGGCGCCGCCGTTGCACCACGAGTGGCCGACCATGAAGCCGGCTTCACCATTGGGGAACGCGGCGCCACGACGACCGGTGAAGCTGATGTCGGTCAGCTCCCACATTCCGATGTCGAGACCGGTGACGGCGTTGGACTGGGCGAGAACGGGAGCAGCGAGAAGCACCACGGCGAGCAGCGGTTTGTGCATGCGGGTTCCTACTTGGGGGTCCACGGAAGTGCGGCGACGTTAATCGCCCCATGCCATGGCGGCCACCCGCCCCCCCTATGCCGCGCGAGCTGATGTGGTGCGCAACATGCGTGCCCGACGCACGCCCCCGCCGCCGCTATTTGCCCGACTTCTCGGCGCGCACGGCCTTCTCCAGCTTGGCCAGCCGGCTCTCGAGCACCTCGACCCGGTGCTGTAGTTGCTCGACGACGGTCGCCGCAGGCGCGTTCGCCGGCGACTGGTCCAGGACCGCGATCAACCGCAGGGCCTCGTCCATCTGCGCGACCCCACCGGCCAGAATCAGCGCGTTGAGCGAAGGGTGCGGGACGACGCGCAACGGCGGCGCCGCGGGCATGCCGCTCATCTGCGCCTGCACCTGCGCCTGCTGGATACGGGCGTTGAAGACCTCCGTGAGGCGACCGGCGAGCTCCTGCGCGAGCGCGTGCTCGAGCACCACGACCTGCACCTTGCCGTCCTCGGCTTCGCCGATGTCGACGCGCTCGAGCAGGCGGCACGCGGCGGCGACCTGGTGCGCGTAGCCCTGCACCAGCAGACTGGTGTTGTTGCCGACGTTGCCGAAGGTCAGCCCCGAGTTGGCGCCGCCGATCGCGGCGAAGAACGGGCGCAGCGCGTTGGTCGCGATCGTCGCGTTGATGTTGCGCAGCGGCACCGTGGTCTGGATCGGGGTCGCCATGCTCTTGGCGTAGGACTCGACCTCCTGGTAGGGCACGAACACCGCCGCGCTGCTGATCTCGCGGGCGCGCGGGCCGTTCATGTTGACGACCTGGTAGAAGCCCTTGTCGGTCTGCAGCGGCAGGATCGCGAGGTTCTTGTGGTAGAGCAGCGAGCTGAACAGGTCCCAGCAGCCGTGCGCGTCGACTTCGGTGCGGCGCGTGATCCGGATCTTGCCGGCGCCACCGATCTCCGAGCCCTCGTAGAGGATGTTGAAGTCGAGGAACGCGGCGACGCGGTCGATCAGGTCGGTGACCTCGTGGGTGCCGGCTTCGAGCACGAAGGTGTCCGGAGCGGTCGCCGGCGCGGCGGCGGTCGCCGCGACGACATCGTCCTGGCAGGGGCTGGTCAGCGTCAGCAGCAGGGAGAACAGCGGGGCGAGCGTGGTCTTCATGGTCGGTCTCTGGCTGGTTTCGGTGCAGTGGACCGGCTGGGACGCCGCAGCGGCGCGGTTCTTCCCCCGCGTGGCCACATCCCGACCTCGCTCGGGCTATTCGAACCGCGTGATGCTCAGTTCGTCGTAGAGGGTGCCGCCGCCGGGGCTGGCCCAGATCCCGGCCCGCCCCGCCACCGCCGGGCCCGGCTCGATCGCCGCAAACTGCAGTTCGCCGTCGAGCAGCACCTCGAAACGACTGCCCACGGCCGTGACCCGGGCCGAGTGCCACAGGTGATCGTCGCAGCGCAGGTGGTGCCGCTCGCCGATCAGTTGGCGGCGCCCCTCGCGCACGCGATACAGCCGCAGGTTGCACTCCTCGAGGTTGATGCGCAGGTAGTAGTGCTCCCGCTCGTCGCGGTGGCGCACGACGATCCCCGCCAGGTGCATGCCGGGACCCGTCGTCGCGACCTTGAACCGCGTGGCCACGGACACGTCGCTGGAGCGCGCCTCGTCGAGCAGCATCGTGGTCGCGCGTCGCGACGTCGACGGATCGGGTGTCACCGCGCGCCCCCCACCGTGTCCGGCCGCATCGACGACGCGCCACGCGATCGCCGCGTCGTCACCGGACACGGCAGTGAGCTGCGGCGGCGCGGCACCGAGCGCGTCCCCTTCGAAGTCGCTCGCGCGGACCTTGCCGGGCGGCGAGATCGTGAGGTCGTCGAACGAAGTGATGCTGTCGCCCTTGAGCCACAGGCCGACCTTGCCGGGCCTGGTGAAGGTCGGGTCGTCGACCTCGAACACCAGTGCGCCGTTGAGCCAGATCGAGAAGTGGTTGCCGTTCGCGTCGAGCCGCATCGACTGCCAGACGTCCTCCTGGATCAGGCAGCGGTCGACGCCGCCGAGTTCGATGCGCCGGCCGCCCTCGACCTTGTAGAAGCGATAGTTGTCCTCGAGCGAGTTGACGCGACAGCAGTAGTAGTTGTCGTCGTCCTGGTAGCGCACCAGCAGCCCGGCGGCGCGGTCCGAGTCGCCGACCATCGTCTTGAAGTTCACGCGCACCGAGATGTCGGCGGCCTGCAGCCCGTCGTAGATGCACAGCGGGAAGCGATGGCCGAGATCGCTCGCATCGGTCTGCGTGACGACGCGGCCGGCGCCGTGCGACGTCGGATCGTCGGTGACCGTCCACACGCCGCGCTGGCCGTCGCCGGTCTGGCCGATGCTCATGCCGGTCGGCGGCTGACCGGCGCGCATCGTATCGAAGTCGACGACCACGGTGCCGTTGGCCCTGCCGACGTAGTCACCCGCGGCCGGCGGCGGCGCGTAGCGTTCGATCAGGCACGCACCCAGCGAGTCGGCGAGCGCCGCGGCGCGACCGAGGTCGACGCGCATCGCCGTGAACTCGTCGATGCCGCGCACGCCCGCCGGATGCGCGGTGCCAGGGTGCAGCGGCAGCTGGCCGCGGTCCTGCTGCGCGAGCAACGCCTCGGTCTGCGGCGACAGCAGGTGCTCGATCAACGTCCGCGCGCGGTCGCGCTGCCGCGACGACGCGAGCAGCGCCAGCGTGTGCGGGATCACCATCGTTCCCGGGCCGTCCTGGTCCGGGTAGACCATCGCCACGGGCTTGCCCTGCAGTTCGACGTTGCGGCAGTCCGAGGTGTCGGTCAGACCGAGCGCCGCCTGCCCGGCCCCGATCATCGCCGCGAGCTGGCCGTCGCCCGACGCCACCAGACAGTCGTTGCGCGCCAGTCCGTCGAGGAAGCGCTCGGCCTCGGAGCGGCCCAGCGCGTCCTGCAGCGCGAGCAGGTGGAACAAGGTGGTGCCGCTCGTCGGCCGGGCCAGCACCACCTTGCCGCGCCAACGCGCGTCGAGCAGGTCCCACATCGAACGCGGCCGCGCGCCGCCGGGCACGAGGTCGGTGTTGATCATCAGGATGCGCGCGCGTGCCGCGAAGCCGAACCACATGCCGTCCGCGTCGTGATAACGCACGTCGATGCCGGCGGCAGCAGCCGGCGGCGGCTCCATCTTCGCGAACGCGCCGGCGCGGCACAGCGCGTCGGTGGTCAACGTCTCCTGACACCACCAGATGTCGCCGTGCGCGGCGTCGAACTCACGCAGCAGCTCCGCCGCGGCCGGCCCCGTGCGCCGCGGCACGCGCCGGATCTGCACGTCGATGCCGGTCGCCTGCTCGAACGGCGCGACCGCCGGACGCACGACGCGCTCGCCCACCGAGGTGAACAGTACGAGCTGCGGTGGCGCGTGCGCGGCGTCGACGGCGTCCTGCGCGGTGACGGTGGCGACGAGACAGAAGGGTGCCAGCCGAAGCAGGCGACGACTACGCGACATGTGGTTCATCAATGGGCTCCAGTGCGAGGGCGGCGCGCGTGTCGCATGCGTACGACGACGCATCGGTACGACACTGCAAGCGCTGCGAAGACGCCCGATCGCTCGGCAACTCGCGGGCCACGCGACTCGCGCGGGTGGCGGCAAAGCAGGAGTCGCGAGCGTCGTGAGTGACGCGTAACGCGGTGTGCGCGATCGAGCACAGCTGCGAGAAGCGCCGTTGGCCGGACTTCCAGGAGGTGCGGTCGCGGCCATCGGCACGCTGGTTGCCGACCGCCAGGGGACTTCAACCCGAACCGCTCCCATGTTCCGACTCCGCAATCGCGCCCTTTGTTCGGCCTTGTTCTCCGCCGCGGCCTCCGCCCAGATTCCCTTCCAGGCGACCACGCAGACCGGCCTGCCCACGCCATTGGCACCAGCGGCGATCGCGGTCGGGGATGTCGACGACGACGGAGACATCGACATCCTGCTCGGCAACAGCAGCAACGGTCCGAGCCAACTGCTGCTCAACGATGGCAACGGGCGCTTCGTCGACGGCACGGCGGGCCGCCTGCCACCGCCTGCAACCGGCTTCGCGACGCACAGCATCGACCTGGTCGACACGGACGGCGACGGCGACCTCGACATCGTCATCGGCAACGCCCAGAACCTGCCCAACCAGGTGCTCTTGAACGACGGCACCGGCGTCTTCTCGGACGCCCCTCTGGGCTTCCTCCCCGCCAATGCGGTGACGACCGTCGATCAGATCCTGGGCGACTTCGACAACGACGGCGACATCGACTGGTTCCTCGCGGACCGCCCGAACGCCCACCTGTGGCTCAACGCCGGCCCGTCGTTCTTCACCGACGCATCCGCCAACCTCGTCGGCCTGCCGCAGAACCTGGGTTATTGGTACTCGCACGGGTCGGCTGCCGATCTCGACGACGACGGTGATCTCGATCTGCTGGTTCCTGCGTACCCGCTGCCGGTGATCCTCTGGAATCAAGGCAACGCCGTGTTCCAACCCGCTGCAACGCCGCTGCCGATGCCCGCCTACTTCTTCGGCACCAACCGCGCGACGGATCTGGACGGAGACGGCGACCTCGATCTCCTGCTCGACAACTGCGGCTACGTGCTGCTCAACGACGGCCATGGCAACTTCACCAACGCGACCACGGCCGCCTATGGCGGCAATGCGGTCAGTTCTCCGGCCGCCTTCGATGTCGACGGCGACGGCTTCATGGATGTGCTGACGACCACCACTCTGTGGCGCAACAACGGAAACGCTGTCTTCACCGCCCAACCGCTGGCCGCGAACATCGGCCTGGTGAGCATCCTGCACACCGTCGCCGCGGACTTCGACGGTGATGGCGACCTAGACCTCGCGGGCCTCGCCAACTTCCGCACTCAGGTCGATGCGGTCGGGCCGCCCGTGCGAGGCCTGACCTTCACCGTCGACTTCCATGTCCGGACCTCTGCCACGTCAGTGGTCGCGGCGTTCGCTTCGTGGGGAGCATCGCTCATGCCGGCGGGACCGTTGGGGATCCTGCGCCTCGACCCCGTGCTCTTGGACACGATCACCGTGGAATCGGTCACGGCGTCGCCCCTCAGGCGCAGCTGGACGATCCCCAACTGGAGCGCGCTCGTGGGAGTGGAACTGCACTATCAGGCACTGGTGATCGATCCGATCACGGGCCCTCACCTCACGAATGCCTGGCACACAGCGGTGCAGTGACAGCTGGAACAGGCAGAGGCCTCGCGGCTCTGCAGCCGGCGAGGCCTCCACGACTCTGCGGTTCACACCGAAGGTCTCTCTCACATGATCATCGACTCGTAGTAGTCGGGCGTCAGGTAGATCGTCGCCGCGGGAGTCATGACCGCCGCTTGCATGAAGAACGTGAGCCCGCTGAGCCAGGGATCATCGGGGATGTCGATGGCCAACTGCGCCGTGCCGAGCGGGGGAACGACGAGTCCGAGCGTGACCGCGCTGTTGGGATCGACCAGGAGGGTGCCGAACGGCGTCATCAGATTGGCCCGGGCCGGCGCGATCGCGGCGAACGCGAACGAATTCGGTTCTGCTGCGAGACTCACGTTCATGCGGCCGCCACGAGCCAGGACGCGCCAGTACTCGGGCATGTTGGCCCATTCGCTGATTTGCGAGCTGCCGCTCCAGGTGAAGACCGTCGTGCCGTCGTAGACATAGGCGCACTCGTCGCGCAGTTGGCTCTGGGCCGCGCCACAGACCTGGCGCGACCAATCGCTCCGGTAACAGTCGTAGCAATAGACCGCCTGTCCGTCGTCGGCCATCACCGCCATGTCGAACACCGTCACCGTCGCCGGCGCCGCGGTCGTGACCGTCGCCCATTCCCCGGTGCGACCGTTGAAGGCGTCGAGTCGTGTTCCGCTGCGTGCGCAGAACGCTGCTTTGTGCCGGTAGTAGGTGTCGGCCGGCGGCGCGACTTGCTGGGTCCAAGTGCCGCGATTCGCGCTGAAGCCCTGCATGGCACCCGAAGACTCGATCAAGATGACACCGTTGTAGGTCGTGTAGGTGGTCGAGTAGTTGCCGCCGGGCGCGGCGGCCCAGGTGTTGGTCATGCACGAGAATGCGTGGTAGGAGTTGGCCGCGGTCTGCGCGAGCACGACCCCGGTGTCCTGGGCCACGAGCTGCGCACCGGGGAGCTGTTCCCAGGTCCCCCCGAGCAGCCCGAAGGCGTAGACGTCGGTTCCGTCGATCGCGGCGATCGTCTCCTGTTGGGCAGTCACCACGACCCACGACGCGCCGGTGGTCACCGCACTGATCGTTCCCGTGGCACTGGAGTAGCCCAGCAACGTGTTGCCGTCCTGCACGAACGCGACATTGTCCTTGAGCGTCGCGGTCGCGCTCGGCGTGTTGACGAGCACGACCGCGGAATCCGTCATCGCGCTGTAGTAGGTGGAGACGGCGGGCTCCTGGATGACGCAATAGCCGGCCCGGGTGGGCGGCTTGAGCAGCGTCGCCGCGGCGCCGACCGGGAAGGACCGCCAGCGGTTCCGGTAGGCGCTGAACATGCTGTAGTAGCCTGCCGAACGCGCCGCCCCGCAGTAGCCGACCGCATCCACCGTCGTCGCAGCGATGCCGAGCCCGACGGGCACGCCGAAGTGCGCACTGACCGCCATCGTCTGCACGCCGTCGGTCGCGACCGTCACCATGCGAGCGACTGCGACGGAGGGTGTCGCGCTGAAGTGCATGGTCGTCCAGGTACCGAGCAGGCCCGAGAACACGTGCACGTCGTTGCCGTCGACGAGGGCCACCATCCATGTCGCGCCGGTGTTGGGGGTCGCAGCCACAGGGATCCCGTTGAGCGGCTGCGGCGAGAACACCCCCAGATGCGTGGCGTAGCCGTATGCCGTGTTGGTGGACGGATCGACGATGACGCAGCTGTCGTCCTGTCCATAGAACGTGCGATTCGGTCCGACGGTGAGGTGCGAGTAGGCGCGGGTGTAGGACGACCAGACGTGGAATCCGGAGGTGTCCTCGATGGCGAGGATGCTGGATTCGCAGAAGAAGAAACTCGGCGCACTCGGCGTCAGCGTGGTCCAGTCCGGTAACTGGGCCGACAATGATGAGGAGATCAGAAGAGCCGAGGCCAAAGCCAGGATGGGATTCATGGGTTGCGAGGGTTCGGTCACCCCCAGGCCAGGTGAGAAGCGGGGAGAAACGCTCGACTCGTCGACCGCTAGGTCGACGGAGGCGAGAACTCGCCGCGCGAGGCAAGTCGCATGCCGCCAGGCCCCATACAAACTGTGCATCCACCACCACTGCGATGACCTCGCCATGGATGTCGTACGGCTGTGACTGTCGTCAGGCGGAGTTCGCGTTCCAACACGCCCGACCGTCTGTCGCCACGGGAGCACGGCGTCCGCTCAGCGACGCGACAGAACCGAATCGAGGGAAGCACAGCGTGCACTGCAGACCCATCTGCTACGGACCCGGAACGAACTGCCACGCATCGAGCACATCCGCGTGACCGGGAAGCACCGCAGTGGTCAACTGCCCCGATGGCGCGCGGCGAACCCAAACTCGTCAAGACCACGGGCGAACTGCAGCCCTTCCGCGAGGACAAGCTGCGGCGCTCGCTGGCGCGCAGCGGCGCCAGCAGGCAGCAGATCGACGACGTCGTCGAGGCGGTGCTGGCCAGGCTCCGCGACGGCATGGCGACCACCGAGATCTACCGCATCGCCCACCGCCTGCTGCGCCACGAGCGGCGCGACACGGCGGCCCGCTACTCGCTGCAGCGCGCGATCCAGCGGCTGGGGCCGGACGGGTTCCCGTTCGAGGAGTTCCTCGCCGAGCTGTGGCGCCACGAGGGTTTCTCGACCAGGACCGGCGTGCTGATGCAGGGGCGGTTCGTGCGCCACGAGGTCGACCTCGTCGGCACCCGCGGCAACGAGAAGCGCCTCGGCGAGTGCAAGTTCAAGGCGCAGAGCGACGGCAAGGTCGACGTCAAGGTCGCGCTCTACGTGCACGCACGCGCGGCCGACCTCAAGGCGACGGGGTTCCGCCGCTTCTGGTTGATCACCAACGGTCGCTTCACCAAGGACGCGCTGGCCTACGGCGAGGGCTCCGGCCTGATGATGCTGAGCTGGGACCACCCCAAGGGCGACGGGCTGCGCGACCGCGTCGACCGCGCCGGGCTGCACCCGGTCACGGCGCTCAGTTCGCTGCACAAGCAGGAGCAGGTGAACCTGCTGCGCAAGGGCGTGGTGCTGTGCCAGACGCTGCGCGCGCGCCCGGGCCTGGTCGGCGAGCTGGGACTGACTCCGGGTCGCACGGAGCAGTTGTGGCGCGAGATCGAGGGACTCTGCGAGGGCAGCGCCGACTGAGGCCGCCGGCAACAGCGGCGGCCGATCACAGCAGCGGACTGAACAGGCGGGCGAGGTTCTCGCCGAGCCGGAGCGGCCACCGACGCAGCGCCCACTGCCCGGGCTCGATCGCCACGCAGTCGCCCAGATACTCCTGCTGCAGCCGGTGCACGCGCGCGCCGAACTCGGCGTCGTAGACGAACAACGACACCTCGAAGTTGAGCCACAGGCTGCGCATGTCGAGGTTGACGGTGCCGAACATGGTGATCTTCTCGTCGACCACGATCGACTTGGTGTGCAGGAGGCCGGCGCGATAGGCCCGGATCTGCACCCCCACCGCCATCAGGTCGTCGTAGTAGGAACGGCTCGCGAAGCGCACCAGCACCGAGTCGACCTTCTCGGGCACGATCAGCGTCACCGCGACGCCGCGCGCCGCCGCCGACCGCAGCGCGCGCAGCATCGCCTCGTCGGGAACGAAATACGGCGTCGTGATCACGATGCTGTGCCGCGCCCCGTAGAGCATCAGCAGCAGCATCTGCAGGATCGCGTCGCCGCTGGCGATCGGGCCCGACGCCAGCACCTGCACGTCGGCGCCGCCGGCCGGCGCCTGCGCGCGCAGGTCGGCGATGCCCGGCAGCTCGTCGATCTCCTGCTGGGCCTCGAGGAACCAGTCCGAGAGCAGCACCGAATGCAGCGCCTCGACCGCCGCGCCGCGCATTCGCACCATCGCGTCGACCCACAGGCCGACGTTCTTCTCGCGATGGAAGAAGCGCGGGTCGACCATGTTCATGCTGCCCGTGTAGGCGACCTCGCCGTCGACGACGACGATCTTGCGATGGTTGCGCAGGTCGTTGCGGCGGAACAGCGCGCGTACCGGACCGGTCGGCATCGCCGCCATCACCGAGACGCCGGCAGCGCGCAGGCGGCGCGGGTGCTCGCTCTTCAGCCAACGGCCGCTGCCCAACGCGTCGACGAGCACCGCGCACTCGACCCCGCGCCCGGCCGCGCGAACGACCGCGTCGACCACCTCGTCGGCGAGACCGCCCGGGTGCCAGATGTAGAACTGCAGGTGCAGGGAGCGCCGCGCCCCGTCGATGTCGGCCAGGATCGCGCGCAGCACCGCCTCGGCGCCGGTGAGCAGCTGCAGCTCGTTGCCGCCCAGGGTCGGGATGCCGGTCATCGTCACGCCCAGCCGATCGAGCGCCTGACACGTGCCCGGCAGGCGCGACCAGTCGGGGGTCGCCGACGGCCGCTGCAGCAGTTCGCGTTGGCGCTGCTCGTACGGGCGCCGCATCTGCGCGAAGCGCCGGGCGCGGCGGGCGCCGATGCGCCGTTCGCCGAAGCTCAGGTAGCCGATCAGGCCGAGACCGGGCAACAGCGCCACGAGGAACAGCCACGCCAGCGCGACGCTCGGCACCGGCCGCACCATCACGACGCGCAGGCCGACGGCGGCGATGATCACCGCGTGCGCTTCGACCAGCAGGGTGGTCGGGTGCCAGAGGAACCCCATGGCGGCGCAGGCTAGTCGATGCGGGTCCCGGATCACCAGCGACGGCGATCCGGGACCGACGGCGGCATCACTGACCGACGATCAGGCGCACGCCGTTGGAGGCGACCACGCCCAGCGGGTTGGCACCCGCGGCGAACGCCCAGGTCTGCGTGCCGATCGGCAGGCCCTGGAAGGCGTTGTTGTTGGGAATCGACATCACGTAGGTCGACTGACCACCCGTCGGCAGGACGATGTTGACCGCGTCGAGCTCGATGAAGCGGTAGCAGCCCGGCATGCCGATCGACGTCAGGTCGATGCCCGGGGAGTGCAGCACCAGGCTCAGGATCTGCGCGCCGAGGAACGAGCCGGGCGGGAAGTCGGTCGTCGTCATCGTCACGTTGGCGCCGAGCTGCGGCAGCGTCGCGCTGAGGGTCAGCGGGTCGCTGTTGACGCCGGTGCGGAACGAGCCCGTCAACGCCGCCGACAGGTCCATGCTGCCGAGGTCGTTGTTCGGCGCCGCGCCGGCCATGCCGACGACCCAGCCGTTGCCGCTCGCGACCATGGTCGGCCACACATAGGTGACGTTGCCGGTGCCGAGGTCGAACTGCAGCTGGAACGTGTTCGCGGCGGTCGTGCCGTAGCTGTAGACGCCGTCCCAGGTGACGTAGGCGATGCTGCCGACCTGCTCGAACTTGACCCGACCGCTGCCCGAGGCCGCGGGGTTGAAGTCGTGCCAGGTGCCCCACCGGTGCACGGTGCTGTTGAGCCAGGCCGAAGCCGACGGCGTGAAACCGGTGCCGTTGCCCGACGCGACCGAGACGAAGCCGTTGGAGCAGACCATCAGCGAGCTCGTCGAGCCGCCCGGGTAGCTGAGCGTTCCGGTGAGGTTGACCGAGGTCTGCGAGTCGTCCGACAGCGTCAGCTGGGTCGCGCTCGCGCTCGGCGGCACGTAGACGCCGCCGCCCGTGGCGAGGTACTGGCCGCCGGTGTCGATCAGCTGCAGGCCCGCCCCCGAGAGGTCGAACGCGCTGCTGCCGAACTCTTCGTAGAAGGCCGTCGACGCGCGGTAGCAGCCCTCGCCATAGGCGTCGCTCGACGCCGGCGCGCCTTGCGGACCGCTGATGTCGAGGTTGAAGGTGCCGGTCGCCGAGAGGTAGCCGCCGACGCGGAAGTAGACGATGCCGGGCGTGACCGGCACGGTCAGCGACGTCTGCACGCCGCACGAGTCGTCGAGGCAGGCGATGCTCGTCAGCGAGCCGCAGCTGCCCGAGAAGATCTCGATGCCCGTGTCCAGCGACGTCTGGTTGCAGGTGCTGACGGTCAGCGACCCGTTGGCGCCGACGTAGTACTTGAACCACACGTCCGCGCCGATGTTCGCGCACGGCCACGGCGACGAGGTCGTCGCCAGCACCGAGGTGTAGGGGCCGCTGACGCCGTTGCTGACGGTGAACGCGCCGCCGCAGTCGTCGTTGGTCGGGATCGTCAGGGACGGGTACGGCAGCGAGTGCTGGTTGCAGGCCCAGACGATGTCGTTGTAGTTGGGCGTGCCGTTGCCGAGGATGCCGTCGTTGTCGTCGGCCAGGAACACCTCGAGCACCGCCGACTGCTGATCGGTCGCGTCGGCCGCGATCGTCGACACGACGATGTCGTTGCTGACCGCGATCGCCGCCGGGCGATTGGCGAAGGTCACCGCCAGGCGGTCACGCAGGTTCCAGGCGAACCCCATCCACGACTGGCCCTGGGCGTGCACGCCGCTGCCGTTCGGGTACTGGGTCGTGTTGTTGCCGCTGCGCAGCGGCACGCCGGGCGTCTGGAAGCCCAGCCCGAGGTCGGGGCTGTCGACCAGATACATGCCCATGATGTCGCCCCATCCCTCGCTCAGGCCGTTGGTCTGGGAGATGCCGCCGTAGCGGTCGTCGAGGCCGTGGCCCCACTCGTGCGCGACGACCGTGGCGTTGGCCGTATTCGAGCAGCCGCCGCCGGCATTGTAGAAGTTGATCGTGTTGCTGGTGTAGTAGGCGTTGCAGGTGTTCGACATGTTCACCCGCGGCACCACCGCGTCGGCGACGCCGAGCTCGGGCGAGTTGCCGAGGATGCTGCGCGAGTACTCGTTGACCGCGTCGACCCAGTACGAGCCCGTGGTGTGCGAGACCTCGTTGATCGTCGAGGACGCGCTCCAGATCTGGATCGTCGCCGGCACGCCGGGGGTCACCGAGTAGCTGCCGCTCGGCGCGTCGACGCCGAGCATGGTGGCGTGGTGCCGACCGGTGAGCGCGCCGACCGTGATCGAGACCGGCGCGGCGATGTCGATCGTGAACTGACCGTTCTGGTCGGTGGTCACGGTGCCGACGCCGGGCACGTTGAGCTCGACACCGGGCAGCGGCACGTTGGTGGCCGCGGCGTAGCCGTCGATGCCGACGCGCGTCCACCCCATCACCGTGACGGTGGTGTTGACCGGCGCGGCCGCGGCGGAAGCGGCCGTCGGGTGCTTGCCGCCGGCGCCGCCCAGGGTGCAGCCGGCGATGCCGCACTCGTGCTTGTCGCTCTGGAAGTGGCGCACCGCGCCGGTTCGCGCGTCGATGTAGTAGCGGCCGATCACGCCCTGACCGTCGGCGCCGACATTGCTGATCGCGACTTCCCAGCACAGGAAGAACGGCGCCTGCTGCTCGGCGTCGACGTCACCCCAGATCACCAACCGGGGCGCCGCGACCTTGCCGGGCTGCGCGACCCCGGTCGGCACCTGCCCCAGCTCGTGCCACGCCGCCGCCGTCGCCACCTCGGCGCCGATCGCGGGCGTGGTGTCGAAGGTCGCGGGCACCGGCCACGCCGTCGCCCCGAACATGGCGACCCTTCCGGCCATGCTGACGCGCACGTCGGCGCGGCCGCCGATCACCTCGATGCCGTTGAAGAACTGGTCGAAGACGAACGACCACTGCCGACCGACGCGGGCGCCGATCACCTCGCGGAACTCCGACGTGCCCAGGCCGAGCACCTCGCGCTGCTGCTGCAGCACGACGCCGGCGTGCACGCGCGCCGCTTCGAGCGTGTTCTCGCGCCAATCGGCGATCGGCAGGCCCGGGCCGAAGATCGCGCGCGGCGTGCCGGTGGCGGCGCACCACATGCTCATCCACTCGCCGCCCTGCGCGAGCTGGAACTGCTTCCAGGCGGTGCTGGCCGCCTCGGCCTGGGCGGCGGCGGCGCGCTGCGCTGCGAGCTTCGCCGGACCTTGATCACTGTTCTTCTGTGCGGGCAGGAGCGCGCTCGTGACGGCGAGAGCCACGAGAGAGAGGTTGCATGGATTGCGCATGGTTGGTGTGCGGGAGAGGGACGAACGAGTAGCGCGGCCCGGGCAGGATTGCCGGCCGCGCCGTGGCGAGATCCTAGGGACCGCCCCGGACTTCTGCTGACCTACCGCAAAGAAGTTGCGGCCGGGCAACCGTCGGCGATCCGGTCCACCACGGACCGCAACTCGTACATGTCCTCGGCCCCCAGTCCCTGGCCGATGAACGCCGCGCCGTAGACGAAGCCGGCCAGCACGACCGCGACCGGAACGCCCCAGAACGCCCAGGGGGCCTCCCCGAGGATCAGCTGCGCGCCGCCGTAGCACCCGGCGCCGATCGCCGCGATGGCGAGCACCAGGTAGATCGCCACGAACGCCGTCCACACCGGCGAACTCGGCGAGAACCGGCCGCGCAGCAGCGGGGCGCCCGCCTCTTCCTCGATGTGCAGGTGCAGCGCCGGACTCCACAGCCGCTCGTGGCCGTCGCGCAAGCGCAGGATCGCCCCGCCGGCGAACGTCTGTCCGCGCGCCGCACCGGCGGGCTCCCGCAGCGCCGCCCCCAGCGCCGCGAGGAAGTCCGCAGCCGGCCCCGGCAGGGGGCGGGTGAACTCGGGGCGCATGCGGGGCTGGGACATGAGCAGGAGGATATCGAGGTCCAGGCGTTCAGGGATTCTTGCGATCGATGCCGAGCCTGGCGATGCGCGACGCGACGGTCGTCGGCTTCATGCCGAGCAGCTCCGCGGCGCCACCGGGCCCGAACACCTTGCCGCGCGTCGCGCGCAGGGCCGCCGTCAGATTCTGCCGCTCGTCCACCAGCAGGTCCGCCCGGGTGCGCACGGGCATCGACTGGGGCGACGGCGGCGCGACCGGGCGACGCCCCTGTCCGCCGAGAGTGTCGAAACGCAACGGCCCGTGCGGAGCCAGGATGAGGGCGCGCTCGATGGCGTTCTGCAGCTCGCGGACGTTGCCGGGCCAGTCGTGGCGCTCGAGCTGCTGCAGCACCGCCTGGCTCAGGCGCGGCACCTTGCCGCCTCGCTGCGCGGCGACCGCCCGCAAGAAGTGCTCGGCGAGCGCGGCGATGTCGCCGCGGCGCTCGCGCAACGGCGGCAGCTCGACCGGGAACACGCTCAGCCGGTAGTAGAGGTCCTGGCGGAAGCGGCCCGCGTCGACCTCGGCGCGCAGGTCGCGATTGGTGGCCGCGACGATGCGCACGTCGACCTTGCGCGTGCGACCGTCGCCGACGCGCTCGAACTCGCGTTCTTGCAGGATGCGCAGCAGCTTGGGCTGCATCGACAAGGGAATCTCGCCGACTTCGTCGAGAAACAAGGTGCCACCATCGGCCAGCTCGAAGCGACCGACGCGGTCCTTGATCGCGCCCGTGAACGAGCCGCGCACGTGGCCGAAGAACTCGCTCTCGAACAGGTTCTCGGGCACCGCACCACAATTGACACGCACCAACGGCCGGTCGCGGCGCGAGCTGTTGTCGTGGATGGCACGCGCCACCACCTCCTTGCCGGTGCCGCTCTCGCCGGTCACCAACACGGTCGCGTCCGTCGGCGCCACGATGCGGACCTGCTGCAGCACGCGCCGCATCGCATCGCTGTCGGCGACCACGTCTGCAGCGCCGTGCGCCCGTTCGACCTCTTCGTGCAAGTACTGGTTCTCACTCTGCAGACGGGCCCGCAGCCGGTCGATCTCCTCGAAGGCACGCGCGTTGGCGATGCCGACGGCGGCGTGGTCGGCGAACACCCGCAGCCAGCGCAACTGCACGTCGTCGAGCGGTCGGCGATCGAACAGGGCGAGCACACCCAGGACCTCACCGCGGAAGATCAGCGGCTGTGCCGCGAAGGCGCGCACCCCCTGCGCCGCGAACCACGGCTTGTCCGCGATCCAGTCCTCGTCGCCTCGCACGTCGGCAAGCAGCATCGGCTCGCCCGAGGCTGCCACCTTGCCGATCTTGCGCACGCCGATCGGGAAGCGGCGGAAGGCGCCGTGCAGGTTGCCGGCGTCGAAGGTCGCGCCATCGACATTGCCGGCGCTGGCGACCAGGTGCAGGCAGCGCGAACGGTCGACGCATTCCTCGGCGAAGCGACAGCTGGCACACAGGTCACCGGGACCGAACAACCAGATGCGCGTCAGCGCCACGTGCCTGCAGTCGGCGATGCCGCCGACGATCGCCCGCAGCACCTCGGGCAGGGCGAGGCTCTGGGCCACCGCAACCATCACCTGGGGCAGGCTGTCGACGTTCATGCCCCGTTTTCTACGATGCTTCGTAGCTCGGACTACGATCAATCGTGCTTTACGACATCTCGTAGCACGCCCGAATGGCCGCGGATTCTCCAAGCCTCTGTCTATTCACGGTTTGGGTGATCTCGCCAGCGTGATCCGTGGTCGGCACGGGTCTTGGACAAGGAGCCGCGTCGCAATACCGCGACAGTCAACCCAAACGAACCGAGAGAACAAGATGTCCCGCATCCCGACCATCGATCCCGCCCAGGCAACCGGCAAGCAGAAGACCCTGCTCGAAGCCGTGCAGAAGAAGCTCGGCCGAACGCCCAACCTGACCCGAGTTCTCGCCAACGCCCCGTCGGCGCTCGAAGGCTACCTGCAGTTCAGCGGCGCCCTGGCCACCGGCTCGTTGCCCGCCGCGGTCCGTGAGCAGATCGCGCTGACCGTGGCCGAGGCGAACCTCTGCGAATACTGCCTGGCCGCGCACACCGCGATCGGCGGCATGGTCGGCCTCGACACCGCGGCGACGCAAGCCGCGCGCTCGGCGAGTGCCAGCGACCCCAAGGTCGACGCGATCCTCAAGTTCGCGCGCAGCGTCGTGGTGAACCGCGGCAAGGTCACGGACCAGGACCTGAGCAAGGCACGCGCCGCCGGTGTCGGCGACGGCGAGATCATCGAGACCACCGCGCACGTGGCGCTCAACCTGCTGACCAACTACGTCAACCACGTCGCCGACACGGTCGTCGACTTCCCGAAGGTCGAGGCCTCCGCAGCCCAAGCCTGCGGAACCGACGCCTGCTCCACCCACCGCTGAGCCATCCGGAGGACCATCGCCATGGCCCGAGAGTTCCTGCGGACGATGCTGACCCCGTCGGTGCGAGCCGCCCAGGCGCGCTACTACGACAAGCAATACCCGAACCTCGGCGCCGAGAGCGACCCGGACGCGCTCGGCCCCGAGGAGATCGCCTTCTTGCGGGAACGTGACTCGTTCTACATGGCGACGGTCACCGAGAACGGCTGGCCCTATGTGCAGCACCGGGGCGGCAGCACCGGCTTCCTCGTTGCGATCTCAGCGCGCGAACTGCTGTTCGCGGACTACGGCGGCAATCGCCAGCTGATCAGCGTCGGCAATCTACAACACCGGGCGCGAGTCTGCCTGTTCGTGATCGACTACCCGGGCCGCACCCGACTCAAGATCATCGGCGAGGCCCAGGTGCTCGACGCGCAAGCCCATCCGGAACTCGCCGCGGCGGCGGCTCCGCCGGGCGGCCACGCCGCCGCGGTCGAACGCATCGTGAGGATCACCGTGCGAGGCTTCGACTGGAACTGCCCGAAGTTCATCACGCCGCGCTGGAGCCGAGCCGAGGTCGAGGCCGCGACCAGACCGCTGCACGATCGGATCGCGGCGCTCGAGGCGGAGCTGCACGCGCGTGCGGCCGGCTCGTGAGCGACCTGGCCCCTCGTCACATCATGCGCAGGCGCCGGAACAGCCACAGCACCACCGCGGCGATCACCGTCAACCCGCCGCAGACGATCCAGAACGCCTGCTGCTCGGTCGCCCCCGGAATGCCGCCGACGTTGATGCCCAGCAACCCGGTGACGAAGCTCAGCGGCAGGAACACCGCCGCGACCAGCGACAGCACGTACATGTTGCGGTTCAGGCGCTCGGACATGCGGCCGGCGAGTTCTTCGCTGGCCAGCGCCGCGCGGTCGCGGACCGCGTCGAGTTCTTCGACCAGTCGCGCCTGACGCTCGGCGACCTCACGCATCTGCGCCCGGCAGATGTCGTCGAACCAGGGCACACGATCGCTGGCGAGGCGGGCCAGCACGTCGCGCTGCGGCGCGAGGTACCGGCGCAGACCGATCGCCTGCCGACGACACGCCCCGATGTGCCGGCGGCGATCGAGGCTCAGGCCGTCGAGCAGTTCTTCCTCGATCGTGTCGATGATGTCCTCGAGGGAGTCGACGACGGGAATCTGCCGATCCAGCAGGCACTCGGTGATGTTGACGAACAGCTCCACCGGCGAACGCAGCACCGCGCCGGAATGCAGCACCTTGCGCACGTCCTGGATCGCCATCAGCCGGCGCTTGCGCAGGGAGATGATGCGGTCGCGGCCGATCCACAGGCGCAGCGAGACCATGTCGTCGGGGTCCTCCTCGGGGTCGAGGTTGACGCCGCGCATGATCACGATCACGTGGTCGCTGCCGACGACGAAGCGCGGCCGCGTCTCCTCTTCGAGCAGGATCTCGCAGGACAGCTCGTCGAGCCCGGCCTGCTGCTGCAGCCAGTCGACGTGCGAGGACTCGGTGCGGTGCAGGTGCACCCAGAGGAACCCGGAGGATCCCTTGAAGCTCGCGATCTGGTCCCAGCTGAGCTCGCGGGCAGGGCCGCCCTCGAAGGCGAACGCGGCGATCGGCGGGAGCTCGGGGAGTCTGGCGGTCACGGTTCCACGACAAGGCTACCGCCCAGGGGTGACAGCGCTCTACAATCCCGCCCGCATGTTGCGCAGCTGGCGGGAACGCGTCATCGACTGGGCTGCTGACGCGCCGACCTGGCTCATGACCCTCGTGGTCGCGGCCAGCGTGGTCGTGTTCACGTGCGCCGACCTCTACAGCGGCGCCGAGGTCGCCACCAGCCTGGGGTACATGCTGCCGATCTCCCTGGCGGCTTGGTGCCTGGGGCGGGTCCCGGCCGCGGTCACCGCGACGAGCTGCGCGCTGCTCTGGCTCGGCGTCGACATCAAGGTGCAGGGCAGTGCCCTGGACACGACCAACGAGCTGATCAACCTGACGGTCCTGTTCGT
Organism: Planctomycetota bacterium; assembly: GCA_020638655.1. Classification (GTDB taxonomy): domain Bacteria; phylum Planctomycetota; class UBA1135; order UBA1135; family UBA2386; genus JACKIC01. The sequence continues at coordinate 338,084 of JACKIC010000006.1, read as the reverse complement.
GGTCTTCATGCTGTTCGGGCAGCTGCTCGCCGCGCTGCGCCAGCGCCTGGACCAGGAGCACCAGCTCGCGCACACGGACCCGCTGACCGCGCTGCACAACCTGCGCGCGTTCCGCAGCGCCGCCGACCGGGAGCTCGAGCGCTGCCGCCGCTACGGCGACCCGTTCACGATCGCCTACTTCGACCTCGACAACTTCAAGTCGGTGAACGACCGCTACGGCCACGCGCGCGGCGACGAACTGCTGCGGCTGGTCGCGCAGGCGATGCGCAAGGGGCTGCGGCGGCTCGACATGGCGGCGCGGCTCGGCGGTGACGAGTTCGCGTTGCTGTTGCCGGGCACGGAGGAGCTGGGCGCGGTGCTGGCCCTCAATCGCCTGCTGCGCACCCTGCACGGTCTGCGCACGGCGCGCAACCTGGGGGTCGGCTTCAGCGTCGGCTGCCTCACCGTGCTCGAGGCGCCCGAGAGCGTCGATGCGCTGATCGCGCGCGCCGATCAGCTGATGTACGAGATGAAGGGCAGCGACCGGGGTTCGGTGCGCCACGAGGTGCTCGGCGTGCGCCGCCGCGACAAGGAACGGCCCCGGCGCGGCGACGACGCGAGCAGCGCCTGACCGGCCTCAGCGGCCGCCGGCGAGGCGCTCGACCTGCTCGATGCGCTGGCTCAGGGCGTCGCGCGGCTTCAGCGCCTGCGCGCGCTTGAGCAGCGGCAGCGCCTCGCGGTACTTGCGCTCGGTGACCAGCAGCTGCCCGTGCGCTTGCTTGGCGTCGGCCTCGTACTCGGGGATGTTGGCGGCGCGCTCGTAGTAGAACGCGGCCTGCTCGACGTTGCCGGTGCGCTGGTTGTACTGGCCGAGCTGGATCAGGGCGCCGCCGTCGAGCGGGTCGAGCGCGACGATCTCCGCCAGCACCTTGGCCTCCTCCTCACCGGCGCCCTCGGCCATCGCCAGGCTCGAGCGCAGGTGCAGCAGGTCCTTCTTCTGCTTGTCGTCGAGCTTGGGACCGTAGGACAGCTGGATCGCGTCCACCAACGAGTGGGTCTCGCTGAGCGCGCCGCGCCGGATCAGCACGCGGCACGCGCGCATCGCCCGGTCGGGCGTCGGCTGCCCCGCGTCGATCGCGCGCAGGTAGGCGCCGACGGCGAGGTCGAACAGCTCGTCGTTGACGTAGATGTCACCCAGCGTGTTCAGGCTCTCGGCGGTCGACTGGCCGAGGCGGTCGACCATCTCGAGGTTTTCGGCGGCCTTCTCGGCGTTGCCGAGGCCCAGATAGGCGTTGGCCTGCAGCATCCAGAAGTCGCCGCGATCAGGGTCCCGGCGCACCAGCGGCGTGCACAGCGCCGCCGCCTCGGCGAAGCGCTCCTGCTTGAACAGGCTGCGCGCCAGCCCGAGCTGCCAGTCGAGCAGCTGGCTGTCCATGAGCACCGCCATGCGGTAGGCGGTCTCGGCAGACAGGTGCGCGTCGATGTTGGAGTAGGAGAAGCCGAGCAGGCCGTAGGTCGTCGAGTCGACGCCGCCGAGGCCGAGCACGCGCGTGAACGCGTCGATCGCGGGCACGTACTCCGCCTGCCGCACCAGAACCAGCGCGAGGTTGCGCCACGCCCGGCGGAACTTGGGGAACTTGGCGACGGCGGTGTTGTAGGCCGTGGCGGCCTCTTCGAGCCGTTCCTGCTGGAAGTGGATGTTGCCGATCGTGAAGTCGATCACCGCGCTGACCGAGTCGCCGCTGGCGCTCTGCAGCGCCTTCAGCGCCTCGGCCGGCTTCTCGGCCGTCATCAGGTCGTAGACCTTCTGCATCAGGTCGCGCTCGGGCGTGGTCAGCTTCGGCTCGATCTCGCTCTCGGCGGAGTAGCTCTCGACGAACTGGCGCCGGAACGACGCGCTGCGCCAGATCGCGAGCTCCTCGGGTCCCTGCTCGCGCAGCGGGGTCGACGGGCCCGCATTCGACGGGCCCGCATTCGACGGTGCTGCGGCGGCCGCGGGCGCGGCGGCGTCGTTGGTGATGTCGATGTGGAAGTTCGGGATCAGACCCGCACCGGTGACCGAACAAGCCGCCAGCAGGGGCAACAGGCAGAGGAGGCGCATGCGCTTGGACATGGTGGTTCTCACGGAGGGACGCAGGACTCGGCAGCTCATTTCTTGGGGAAGGTGATGGGTTGGCGCAGACGGAAGCGCACGGGTTTGCCCTTGCGCTTGCCGGGCTCGTAGCGCCACTGCTTGATCGCGGCGAGCGCCGCGTTGTCGAGCTGCGGGTCACCGGGCGTCTGCACCACGGGGTTGGTCACGCGCCCGAGTTCGTCGATCACGCACAGCACGTAGACCGTGACCGGCGTGCCCTTGAGCATCTGCCGCGTGAACGTGGGGTTGGTCTGCATGATCGGCCGCGGCTTCTGGTCGAGGTCGGCCAGCGAGAACATCGAGTCGACGTCGCCGCCCGCGCCGCCCAGCGCGTCGAGTTTGATCGTGAAGTCGCCCGACAGCACGCCACCGCCGAGCCCCGGGTTGAGGGCGAGCTCGAGCTGCGAGAGTTCGAGCGGCTGGTTGTTCTGCGGCTCGTCCGGCGGCGGGTCCGGCTCTTCGGGCTTCTCCGGCTCCGGCAGGGGCGGCGGCGGCGGCGGCTCGATGATGGCCGTGTCGATCTCACGCACGAGGAACTGGTCCTCGCGCTCCTTGCCGATCGCCTGGGTGAGCGGCAACACGAAGAAGAACGCCGCGGTCAGCAGCACGGCGCCGAGTGCGGTGCGCACGAGGCGCCCGAAGCCGGCTCCCTTCGAGGTTCGCTGGTAGTCGCTCACGATGACGTCCTCAGCCGCGCTTGATCGCGGTCGCCAGGCTGACCTTCTCGGCCCCGCCCAGCTTGGCCTCGTCGATGAGCCGCACCAGCAGCCCGGACTGCGCCGCGCTGTCGGCCTGGATGATCACCGGCAGCTTCTCCTTCTGAAGCTTCTGCTTGATCAGCGGCTGCACCGCGCCGATGCCGATGTTGGTGTTGTCGAACATCACCTCGCCGTTCGCGGTCAGGGCGATCAGGATGCTGGTCTTCTCGAGCTGCGAGGCCGACGCGGCCTGCGGCTTGTCGACCTCGACACCGGTCTCCTCGACGAAGGTGGTGGTGACGATGAAGAAGATCAGCAGGATGAAGACGCAGTCGATCATGGGGCTCATGTCGATCTGGCCTTCGCTGCTGTCTTCACTCGAGTTGTCGCGGAAGCGGCCCATGGTGTGTGTCCTGGTTCGAGGTGGCGTGTGGTTGGATCAGGCGGCCGAGCCGCGGCGCCGCTCGCGCTGGCGCTTGTAGACTTCTTGCGTGCAGACGGTCTCGACGTGGGCCAGGAAGGCCCGGTAGGCGTCGAACTTGCGGCCGAGCTGGTAGCCGAAGAAGACCCCCGGCAGGGCCACGATCAGCCCGGTCTCGGTGGTGATCAGCGCCTCGGAGATGCCCTTGGCGATCTGCGCCATGGTCTGGTCGCCGCCCGAGCCCTGCGCCAGCGCCTGGAACGTGCCGAGCATGCCGGTCACCGTGCCCAGCAGCCCGAGCAGCGGCGCCGCCGCGACGCAGACCTTCATCACGCGCAGGTCGCGGCGGAACGGCGCGAGCTCGGTGGCGCGAACCTCGTCGAACGCCATCGACATCTGCGACACGGTGCGCAGGCCGGTCACCGCGTGCAGCAGGCGGCCGATCGGCCCCTCGCGATCCTCGGGCACGCGGATCCAGCGCCGCCAGGTCTTCTCGGGCAGCGACGCGAAACCCTTGTCCGCGAAGCGGAACTGGATGCGCAGGCCGATGCCGAACATCAGCAGCGCGGTGAACGCGATCGGGATCATGCACCAGCCGCCGCCGAGCCAGACGCGGATCGCCTCGGCCCAGATCTGCTGCAGCTTGTCGGTGAAGGCATCCATGGCGACCTCAGGCCTGCGCCCGGCCCTGGTTGGCGTCGAGGCGGCGCTCGACCACCGGCGCGAGCATCTCGGCGAGCAGCTGCTGCACCTGTTCGCGCGACGGCCCCTCGCGGCGCCAGCCGCGCGGCTCGTCGTCGGGGTGCTGCGGCTCGCTCAGCTCGGCGCGCAGCGGCGTCTTGGCGACCTGGTTGACGAGCGCCACCGCCGACTTCTCCATGTCGTCGACGAGGCCCTTGGCCTTGCGCGACAGGAACGCGTGCAGCAGCAGCGACGGGATCGCCACGTAGAGGCCGAGCTCGGTCGTGATCAGCGCCTCGGAGATGCCGCTCGACAAGGTCTTGACGTCACCCGTGCCGAACAGCGTCATCAGCGAGAACGTGTTCATGATGCCGGTCACCGTGCCGAGCAGCCCGAGCAGCGGCGCCGACGACGCGGTGATCGCGATGAACGGCAGCCACTTGCCGAGCTTGAGCTTGTTGGCGAGCACCTTCTCGTACATCACCTCCTCGATCAGCTCGCGGGGCTCCTGCAGGTGCTCGACGCCGACCGCCAGCATCTGCCCCGTCGGTCCGGGCATGACCTCGGCGACGCGCTTCGCCGCGGCCTGGTCGCGCTGGCTGATCGCCTCGAGCAGCTGCGTCAGCGACTTGCGCGACGGCGTGCGCACCGAGATCAGGCTGAGCCACTTGAGCAGCGCCACGAGCAGCGCGAGCCCGGCGATGCCGACGATCGGATAGACGACCGGCCCGCCCTTCTGCAGGTGCTCGAGCAGCGAATCGTCGATCGCGGCGACCTTCTGGGCGTTGCCGAGGGTCGGATCCAGGGGCAGCACACCCTCGACGTTGGCGAGCATGTGGTCGGCGTTCTTGACGCTCTCGGGGTCGGGGAAGGCGAGCACGGCCGGCTCGGACGAGTCCAGCCGCTGCTCGGCCGAGCCGACGACCTTGCCGTCGGTGCTGCGGAAGAACACCAGCGGGCCCACCACCGTGAAGGTGCCCTGGTTGACGAGGCCGGCGCCGTCGGCGGCGTGCCCCGGGAAACGCGCGCCACCACCGGCGTCGAGCAGGCGGTCGATCGACGCCGCGGTGAGCCCGACCTGGGCCTTCCAGACGTCGCTCTGCTCGGCAGCGGTGTTCTCGGCGGCAAGCTTCGCGGCCTGCACCGCATCGGCGTAGTGCTGCTTCTCGGCGACGTGCATCACCGACTCGAGGTTGTTGACGTACTGACCGAGCAGGTTGGACAGGTACGCGGCCTCGTCCTGGCGCAGCTTGATCTCGGTGCGCAGGTTGCCGAGGTCGAGCGTGCGGCTGTCGAGCAGGCGCGACTTCGCCTGGAAGTCGGCGCGCACGGCCTGCAGCTCGAGCTCGAGGGCCGAGAGCCGCTTGCTCATGGGCACCTTCTCGGCCGCGATCTCGTCGCGCAGCGCGGCGAGCTTCTCGATGCTCTCCTGCAGCTGCTTCTCGAGGTTGGTCGCGGCCTGATCGAACGGGACGCGGGAGACGAGGTCCTGGGCGGCGGCCGCGGAGGCCAGCACACCGAGGGCGACGACGACGTTGCGGATGCTGTTCATGGTGTTGGTTCCTCGTCTCACAGCAACTTGACGGGCAGGGAGACGAACGCGGCGACCTGCTCACCCTTCTTGATGGCGACCGCGCGCGCGATCGCGGGCGCGAAGCCCGACGACGGCGTCCAAGCGAAGCCCTTGTCTCCAGGGACCCCGACCCCGGCCTCCTTGCCGTCGTCGGTCACGTAGTAGGCGAAGGCGATGCCGAAGTAGAGCACGCTGACCTCGGCGGTCTTGCCCGCCTCGAGGTTGCGCACCTCGCGCGCCAGGTGCACGTCGCGCTGGAACTTGTTGACCTCGTTGAGCACGCCGATCACGTTCTGGAAGCGCTCGCTGAGCGAGAGCTTGGTCTCGGCGGAGTCCGCGGGGATGCGCTGGCTTACCGGCGCGATGCGCTCACGCAGCGGGTCGGGCAGCCGGGCCAGCAGCCGCCGCGTCTTCTCCTCGAGGGTCACGACCTGCTCGGCCAGCACCATGCTGTTGGCGGTCAGACGCTCGTTCTGCTCGGCCAGGTCACCGCGCTTCTTGTCCGCCTCGCCGATGCTCTGCTCGGCCTCGCCGATGCGCGTCTTCAGCGACTCGGTCTCGCGCTGCACGAGCTCGATGCGGTCGCGCAGGTACTCACGCTCCTCGCGCCACTGCTGCTTCTCCTTGGAGTAGATCCGGTTGTTCTCGACCCACTCCTGCAGGGTGGTGCGGGTCACCGCGACGCGGTCGCGGGCCGGGTCGCCCTGCTGGCGCTCGGACTGGGCGGACGCGGGCGCCGCCAGGGCGCCGATCGTCAGGGCGGCGAACAGGGTGCCGCGAACCGTTGGTGATGTCTGGAAGGACTGCATGGCTCTGGGTTCTCGAGGTGATGCCTGGTGCTCGATCTGCGGGTGCTGGAAGCCGGATGGCGCGTCAGAAGCGGATCTCGCCGCTGATGCTCAGGGTGTAGTCGATGCCTTCGCGGTAGGACGTCTTGACGACGTCCGGCCCGATCGTCTCGCCGCGGTAGGTGGTCTGGATGTCGGGGTCGGTGAGGTTCTTGGCCTGGAACTGCAGGCTGACGCCGCGGCCGAGCGCCTGCGACAGACTGAAGTTCAGCCGGTCGGTCTCGGTGGCGTAGACGCTCGGCACGAAGCGGCCGTTCGACTCGCCCGCGCCGGCAATCAGGGTGTCGCCGGTGATCGTGTAGAAAAGGCCGAGCTGCGTGCCGGTCGCGGCCACGTCCCACGTCACGAAGAAGTTGTAGAGGTGGTCGGGCGCGTCGGTCATCGCGCGGCTGCTGGTCGGCACGCCGATCTGCGGGTCGCTGAAGGCGAGCTGCTCGTCCTCGGGCAGCTCCACCTTGCTGTGCAGGAACGTCGCGTTGGCGCCGACGCCGACACCGTCGAGCACGCCCCACAGCCGGCCCAGCCCCTGACGCGCCTCGAACTCCCAGCCCTGCAGATCGCCGGTCGGGTAGTTGACCGGCGTCGTGTAGTCGAACGACGAGATGCGCTGCACGTACTCGATCGGCCCGTCGATGTCCTTGTGGAAGAACGACGTCGACAGCAGGCTGCCCTCGTAGGGGGCGTAGTCGAGCCGCACGTCGTAGTTGTGCATCTGGCTCATCTGCAGGTCGGGGTTGCCGATGAAGATCGGGCCGCCCGCGTATTCCTGCTGCAGGATCGGCGTGAGCTCCTTGAAGGTCTGGCGCGCGATCGTCTCGCTGTACGACATGCGCAGGGTCCACTTGTCGACCGGGGTGAACACCAGGCCGATCGACGGCAACACGTCGTCCTGCGAGAAGTCGACGTCGGCGTCGCCGGGGTTGAGCTGCGTCACCGAACTCGAGCCCGGCGGGAACCAGGTCGCGAACGACTCGGCGTCGTTGACGATGCCGATCTCGGTCGACTCCCAGCGCACGCCGCCGACCAGGCTCAGCGAGTCGAGCAGGGGCAGGTCGAGCATCGCGTAGGTCGCGTCGACGCGCAGCCGGCCCTTGTAGTCGACGTCGAACTCCGACTCGCTGATCGGGTGCGACTCGTACGGGAACACGTTCGACCAGTACTGCTCCCAGGGGCCGTTGAAGCCGCTGTTGTCGCTGAAGTTGCTGTAGGTGTCCTGGTCGAAGCTGCGCTTCACGCGGTCCTGGAACCAACCGAACTTGAAGTAGCCCTTCTGCTGCTCGCCGAGCCGGAACGGCACCTTGAAGTTGAAGTTGGCCTGCTCGCTGTCCTCCTCGATGACCTTGTAGATGCGCTGCAGGTTGCCGAGCGTGAACACGGCGCCGGGCTTGTAGCCGACGTAGGACGGCGGGAACACGAGGGAGCCGACCTCGAAACCGGGCGTCCACAGCGAGCCGAACTGCCGCTTGTCGGGCTGGTCGGACTTCGCCGAGCTCTTCGCCAGGGTCCAGTCGAGCTCGGGCGCGAGGTCGTCGCCGAGCGCGCTCAAGGCGAACCGGTGGTGCCCGCTGAACTGCAGCGTGTCGGTAGTGCGCTCGGTGTACTCGAGGGTCTGCAGCCGCACGTACGGCGCCGAGTTGAACTGGTAGAAGCCCGGCGAGTTGGGGTCCGCGGGGTCGTAGCCGGGGTAGTAGTACTGCTTGCCGCGCGTGTCCTCGGCCAGCGTCGCGCTGTCCTCGGCCGAGTGCGTGTGCAGGTGCACGATGTTGAACTTGTGGTTCTCGTTCTCGATGCCGGCCGTCGCCAGCTCGCTCCACTGCACCGACTGCTTGCCCCGCGTGACGTCGAACAGGGCGGTCTTGAAGTCCCCGTCCTGGGGCGTGCCCTGGATCGTCTTGGGCGACATCGGCTGCCCGGGCGTCTCCACGACCCACGAGTCGTCGACGCCCTTGTCGTAGTAGGAGCTGTCGCGTTCGTAGAACACGCTGAGCATGCCGCCCGCGCGCCAACCGTTGCCGAGCTCGAAGCTGCCGCCGATCGCGCCCGACAGCTTGTAGTCGATCGGCGCCGCGCCGGTGGTCGTGCCGACCGCGCCGTCCCAGTTGTCGCCGAGGTTGTCGAACTGCGGCGCGCGGCTGTTGGTGCCGCGGCCGAACGTGGTCAGGCCGCCGCCCTCGTAGGTGAGGAAGTCGTTGCGCCCGCTGACCTGGGTGTTGCGGCCCGTCTGGCCTTTGTAGCGGATGAAGAACGGCTCGTTGGGCACGCCCTTGAGCCGCACGTCGACGGCGCCGCCCGAGGCGTCACCCTGTTGGTCGGGTGTGAAGGTCTTGCTGACCTGGATGCTCTCGATCACCTCGGACGGGAACTGGTCGAGCTCGACCGCGCGCTTGTCCTCGTCGGCCGTCGGCAGGCGCACGCCGTTGAGCTGCGAGCTGACGTAGCGGTCGGGCAAGCCGCGGATCACCGCCGACTTGCCGTTCTGCAGCGACGCGCCCGCCACCAGACGCAGCGCGCTCGCCGCGTCGCTGGCGCCGGCGCGCTTCATCAGGTCGGCGCCGACCGAGTCCATCAGCGCCGGGCTCTCGAAGCGCAGCGCGAGCAGCGACTCCTCCGAGCTGCCGCCGAGCTGCAGCACTTCCTGGACGATGAACTCCTCGCCGTCGGTGAAGTCACCGGCCAGCGAGACGCTCACCTCCTCGAGCCGGCCCGAGACGACGGCCACCTGGCGCAGCTGGCGCACGTAGCCGTCCTTGGCGAACACGAGCGTGTACTGGCCCGCGGGCAGCTGCGGGATCGAGAAGTTGCCCTGGTCGGAGGTCTGCGCCGTCTGGCCGGTCTCGGTGACGGTGATCGTCACGCCGGGCAACGGCGCGTCGAAATCCTTGTCGAAGACCTGACCGCGCACGGCGCCCTGCTGCGCCGACACCGTCGCCGCGCAGGCCGCCGCCGCCGCCAGCGTGAGCCACCGATGCGATCGCCAGATCACCACGGTTGGCCCAGCGCCTCGGCGATCGTCTTCATCCGGGTCCACAGGGTCTGCTCGGGCACGAAGCCGCTGCGCACCATCGAGACGCAGGTCTTGGCCAGGTCCTCGGCGCGCGGCTTCGAGTTGGGGTTGTGCACGCCCTCCTCGACGATCAGGCGGTAGGCCCGGGCGGCCTCCTCACCGGCGCCGCAGGCCATGTAGCCCTCGGCGATCGGCCGCAGCGCGTCGCCGCGGAACACGTCGACGATCTGTTCGCGGCGCTCCTGGAACAGGTCGCGCGCGGCGTCGAGCGCCTTCTTCGCGCCGGCCGCGTCACCGCCACGAGCGCGGTGCAGCGCGACCTTGGCGCGCAGGCCGACCTGATCCTCGAGCACCCAACCCTTGCCCTCGACCAACTCCGAGGCGTGCTCGAACAACGCCATCGCGGTCGTCTTGTCGCCGCACGCGACCGCCGCATCGGCGATCTCGAGCACGTATTCGAGCCGCATCTGCAGCGGCAGCTTCGGGAAGGCGTTGGTGACCCGGTCGACGAGCTGCGCCCGCTTGGCGCCGTCGTCGGGGAAGCGCGCGAACAGCTCGACGCACATCTTCAGCGCGCCCAGGGCCTGGTCGACGTTCTCGCTGGCCAGCACGCCGTCGAGCCCGGCCAGCTGCTGATCGAACAGCGCTGGGTCGAGCAGCTTGGCCTTCGCAGCGGCGAGGTGTTCGGTCTCGGAGTCGACGAGGCCGGTCTGCAGCTCGCGCGCCTCGTCGGCCTGCCCGAGCAGCAGATGCACGGCGGCGACCTTGGCGCGGATCCGGTCGCGGCGCCACTCCTGGGAGCCCTCCTCGGCCATCGCCTCGTCGGCGATGCGCGTCGCCGCGGCGAGCAGGCCGAGCACGTCGGCCTCGATGTGGTGTTGCACACAGTGGTCGGCGAGCTCGGCGTAACACTGGCCGCGCTCCCAACCGGCGATCTGGTCGGCCCAGGTCTTGGCGCGGGCCGGCTGGTCGAACTCGAGACACGCGTCGACCAGCAGCGCCTGCATGCGCGAGCGGTTCTTGCGGTGCGGCACGTCCGGCATGCCGGAGACGGCGCGGAACGCGAGGTCCAGCAGCCTGGTCGCGGCTTCGCTCAGCGGCGCGTCGGTGAACGCGCGCGGCTGCGCCGGCTGGCTTTGCTTGGATGGGAGCGGCGCGCTGGCACCGGAGTCCGAACAGGAGGCGGGTGCGAACGTGAAGGCACCGGCCAACGAGAGGGCGGCTAGCGGGAGTTTCATGGAGCTGGTGGGCCGATTGGGAGAGGGCCCCTGACATGCAGAATGCGGGGGTCGCGTTGCGCGACCTCCCGCTTCGGACTCCGGCGATCGGTCGCCGTCGGCGACCGGTCGCGCGGAGTCGATCGGACGTGCGTCGGATCAGGGAGCGATCTTGTAGATCGCGTTCGTGGCGGCGATGCCGTTCGGCGCGCCGTTGTCGAACACCAGGGCCTGCACGTAGAAGGGGATGCCCGAGAAGCCCGGGGGCACCGTCAGGTTCATCGAGGGGGCGACCAGGCCGACGTAGCCGAACGTGTTGATGTTCGGGACCAGCGTCACGCCGGGGATGCCGGCGATGCCGAGGTCGAAGTCGACGCGCTCGAAGCCGATGCAGTAGGCGTTGAAGCTCACCGCCGGGCCGTTGGTGACCGTGAAGGTCGTCGGGACGTTCGCGGTCAGCGCGCCGGCGACCTGCAGGTTCGGGGCGCCGTTGCCGCCGCGCGACGACTTGCCGAGGTCGGTCCAGTTGTCACCACGGACGTAGAAGCCGAAGGCGTCGGCCGCGGTCCAGCCCAGCGCCCAGTTGGTCGTCGGGGCGAACGCGCCGCGGTACTTGGCCGAGTCGAAGAACGTGCCCGTGGCGTAGCCGACGGAGGTCAGCGCGTCGTTGGCCGGACGCGGGTCGAGCTGGGTCACCGGCGACACCGTGTTGGCGCCGCTGACGATCACCGGCGCGCCGCGGGTCAGCGAGGCGATCGGCATCGCGGTGGCCTGCACGTTGTTGTTCGCGGCGGCGAACACACCGCGGGCGTTGGCCTCGGTGTAGGCCGAGGCGTGCTGGTTGCGGTAGAAGACGTTGTCCGTGAACTCGATCAGGTTGCCCGAGGTCTGGGCGGTGTAGAACGCGGCGGGGTTGGCCGGCGCGTTGACCGTCGAGTAGGTCGTGTACGGCGTGGTCCACAGCGCCGTGTAGGCCATGGTGCCGTTGTAGCCGTAGCCCGCACCACCATCGCCGTCGACGTTGTCGTTCTTGATGACCTGCTCGCCGATGTCCATGAAGATGCAGTTGTGGAACTGCACGCGGCAGTTGTCACGCAGCGCGACACCGTGGTCCGAGCCGCCCGCGCCGCCGGTGACCGGCGTCGTCGGCTGGCCGATGACGGTGAAGTTGTAGATGTTGGCCGTGGTGACCGGCTGGTAGTCGGACTGCTCGGCGCCGTCCATCTCGATGGCGTTGTCGCCCCAGCCCGAGCCCTGGCTCGCCGGGACGCTGTAGCCCTGGACGATCAGGCCGAACTGCGCGCGGCCGCGCCAGCCCTGGTCGACGTCGAAGCTGTCGTCGCCGACGTTCCAGATGCTGATGTACTTGTAGTTGACGGTGCCGCCCCAGGTCTCGATGCCGTCGTCGACGTTGTTCATGATCTCGACGTGGTGCACGTTGGTGCCGCGGCCGATGCCGCCCATCGAGAGGCCGTTGAGCTCGTTGTTGAGCCCGATCACGCGACCGCCGTAACGGAACGAGCAGTAGGTGATGTCACCGCTGTCGTCGTTGTCGAGGCCACCGCCGTAGAGCACGTTCGGGTCGCCGGGGAACGCCGCGACGAGACCTTCCATGGTGCCGTAGTTGTTCGCGTTCGGCGCGGCGGTGTTGCTGGCGATGGCGTCCTCGGAGATGTAGGCGCGACCCATCACGGTCAGGTTGCCCCACTCGTTGGCGGCCGCGCGCCAGGTGCCGGTGCGCGGGTTGTTGCCGGTCCAGGTGGCGACGTCGGCCTTGGAGGTGAAGATCACCGGGTTGGCCTCGGTGCCGTTGACGAAGATCTGGGCGCCGCGGGTCACCGCGAGGCTGCCGCCGATGTTGGTGTCGCTGGCGATGATGGTGCCCGCTTCGATCGTGAGCGTGGCGCCGGGCAGCACGTAGATCTGCTGCTGCAGGTTGTAGCGATTGTTGGCGGTCCAGGTCGTGGACGTGCTGATGTTGCTCGTGACGAGCACTTCGGTCTGGGCGAGGGTGGCGCTGGCGAGCGCCGCCGAGGCCAGCAGGACCTTCAGGGAAGGAGCGTTCATCTGGGTTCCTCTGGGCGGAAAATGGCTGGGCAAAGAAGAGGTCGAAGGCGACCGGCCGGACCGATGCCCGGCTTTCAGGGCCAAACCAATAGGGACCCGTTGTGCAGGCTCCGTGAAGACACGATGCAGGTTCGCGAGCCGCTTCGGCCGCCGCCCGCACGGGGTCGCGCACGCTCAGCGCCGACGCGCCGCCGCCCCGGCCCGCAGCTCGTAACCCGAGGCGGCGACAACCCTGCCGTTGACAAGCAGTTCGACCGCGTGCCACCCGGGATGATCGCGGCGCGTGGTGACCGCTCGCAGCGAGTGACGCCGCGCGAGCTCACGACGCTCACCGGCGGCGAGATCCACGACCCATCCCTTCCAGACTTTTCGTGAAGGCAATCCGCGCGAGCGCACCTGGTGCACGACGTAGTCGACGACCAGGCGCTGCGACTTCCTGGCGCGCGACGCCAGCGCGACGGCGATCTGCAGTTCGTCACCGACCCGCGCCACGGCCGGCGCGATCGTCAGGCTCGCGTCACCGCGCAGGGCAGCGCCGCAGCCGAACGCGCCGAGCACGCCGCGGTGACCGCGCTTGATCAGCGTGCGCCCGGCGCGCTGCAGCAAGGCGAGGCGCTGCTTGTCGGCCCCGCCGACGTGCCGCGCGATCCAGTCGGCGACGACCTCGGGGTGGTCCTTGGCGATGTCGTTGAGGTGGTTGGCGACGCTGCGGCGCACGTAGTCGCTCGGGTCGTCCTGCAGCTGCTCGAGCAACGGCAACGTCGGCGACGGATCGACGATCAACGCCTGCAGCACCTCCCCCCACGGCAACCGCGGCCGCGACCCCTCGCTGACGAGGCGGCGCACGTGCGGGCTCGGATCATTCACCCAGCGCCGCAGCGCCGCCCAGGCCTGTGCCGGATGCTCACGCAGGAACGGGCGGATCGCGAACTCCGCGGTGTGTCGCTGCGTCATCGCGTGCAGCGCCTGCAGAGCCCGTTCGGGATCGACCAGACCGCACCGGGCGACGAAGTCGGTCATCGGCCAGATCGGCGCGCCGGCCAGGCCGTGGTCGCCCGGCACGAGCGCGGAGAGATCGGCGTCGGTGCGCGGCGGCGCCAGGGTCGCCTCGAGGACGTCGGCCGCGGCCGCGAAGTCCGCCGGCAAGAACTCCTCGAGGGCGCCCGCGACCTGCGCGACGCGGGCCTTGAGCTCGAGCGCGTCGAGGCCGCGCAAGGCACGCCGCCGAAAGGCTTCGCGGCGGAACCGCGGCCAGACCCGCGTGAGGTGCCGGCCCAGGTGCCCCACCAGGGCCGGGCCGATCATGTTCTTGAATGGTTCCGCCATGAGTTCGCCGCGTGACGGAGATCGTGCGCGAGCGGACACTCTGCCGCCATGCGCCACGTCGCCTTTGCCCTGTTCGCCACCCTGGCGTTCCTCCCGGCCCAAGAACCCGAACCGGCAACGGCGCGACCGACGACGGCGCCCGAGGTGGTCGTCGAGTCCGTCGGCCCCGACGGCTGGCGCATGCGCCTGGGACCGACCAACCTCGGCAGCCTGCTGGCCAGCGAGAAGGGCCGCGCGCTGTGGCAACCCCTGTTGCAGCCGCTGCAGCAGGCGTGGCGCGGCGCCGTCGGCGGCGAAGACGCCTACGCCGCGTCGGTCGCGCGCTGGACGGGCTACTCGGGACAGGTGCGCGTGGGCGTCTGGATCGACCCGGGTTCGCGCATGGGCGACGTTCACAGCCGCGTCGTCGGCGTCGTGCTGCACGGCGACGGGCACACCGACCTCGAAGGCCTCGCCGCGGATCTGCGCCAGACCCTCTATCGCAACATGCCCGGGGAATGGGGCGAGCAGGAGCTCGGGGGCACCCGCTACCGGATCCGCGCCGGTGACGGCGAGCAGGCGTTCGACCCCATCGTCGCCGACGACCGCGTGCGGCTGTTGCTCGTCAGCGACGGGGACCCCGCCGGCGCGCTCGCGGACTTCGCCCCGTTCGCGGCGGCGGCGCCCGCGGCGCTGCGCCCGGACTCCCCGGCGATGACCACGCACATCGACATGCCCCGGATCATGCCGGTGATCGTCAAGAACGAGGGCAGCGACGGGGCGATGCTGACGGCCCTGGGGTTCGAGAGCCTCGGTCGCTCGGTGGCGACGGTCGGCACCGCCGGGCCGCGCCTGCACCTGTCGACGACGCAGTCCTTCACCGGCGCGGCGCGCGGCATGTTCGCGGCGCTGCTGCCCGCGGCGACGGCGCCGAGCGACCTCGTCGACCTGGTGCCGAAGGACGCGGCGCTGTGGCGGGTCGGGCGGCTCGACCTGCGCATCCTGTTCGAGAGCGTGATCGACGCGATCATCGCCGGCGGGCATGGCAAGCGCGAAGAGATCGACAAGGGCATGCGCGAGGAGGCCGGGCTCGACGTCGCCCCGGACCTGCTCGCGCACATGACCGACGAGGTGATGTTCTCGCTCGGCGAAGCGCCCGCCGACGGCGCCGATGCCGACGAATGGATGCCGGACCGCACCGACTGGATGCTCGTCTGGAAGCTGCGCGACGCCGCGAAGTTCGCGGCCAGCCTCGAACAGGTGCTCAAGCGCGCACGACCGTTCCTGAGCCGCGAGGTGACCAACGAGGACGGCGAGGTCAAGTACCACCGCTACGGCAACATGCTCGGCTACGACCTGTGGCTCACCACCGGCAACGGCCTGTTCGGCATCGCCGGCGGGCGGGATGCCGAAGACAACCTCGTCGCGCTGCAGCAGCGCGCGGCCGGCAAAGCCGAGAAGGGCCACGCGCCGCGCGCCGAGGACTTCGCGCTGCTGCAGCGCTGGTTGCCCGCCAACGCCTACGGGCGCGGCTTCGGCCGCCCGTCGTGGCTCACGGCCGGGCCGACCGAGCTGTGGATCGAGATCTGGCAGGAGCTGATGCCGCTGCCGCCCGGGACCTGGCCCGACACCGGCGCCGACGAGGACACCCGCGCTGCGATCCGGACGCTGCTGCGCGAGCACCAGCTCGACCGCGTGCACACGGCGACGGGCCAGGAGCAGGGCGCCTGGACCTTCTCGCTCTACTGGTGAGTCAGCGCGGCACCGAGGGCGTCGCGCCGCCCTCGCGCTTGCCGACCTGCGCGAAGAAGTCCCAGATGGCCCGCGTCGCGTCGAACGCGAACGGCTCGTCGGCGCGACGCGTGGTCTTCTCGCCGCTGCCGGGCCAGGCGTGGCCGCCGCCCTGTAGCGTGATCACGCGCACCGGATACGGCCGCGTCGCGCCGGCCCGCGACACCGCGTAGTCGTCGATGCGCACGTCGCCGTCGACCTGCGACTTGGGATAGCCGCGCAGATCGTTGCGCGCGACGTAGTAGTCGATCGCGTCCCGGAGCGACGCGTCCTCGCGGTCGCCGGCGCGTCCCACCGCGCGCTGCGGCGCGCCTCCGTCGATACGCACGTGCTCGTCGGCGGTGCCGTGCAGCAGCAGCGCCGCGATCGGCGACGCCGCCTGCACCTCGGTGAAGTTCATCGCGCCCGAGACCACCGCGATGCCGGCGAACACGTCCGCGGCCTCGCGCGCCAACCGGTGGCACATCATGCCGCCGTTGCTGTGGCCGACGACGAACACCCGCGCGGGGTCGATCGCGACCTTGCGCTGCACGTCGCGCACCACTTCCTTCAGGAACCCGACGTCGTCGACCTTCTCGTCCGCGGCGTAGACCTTGATGCCGCCGGAGTTCCAGGTCAGCAGCTTGCCGCGCAGCGGCCCCGTGCCGTCGGGGAACACGACCACGAAGCCCTCGCGATCGGCGACCTCGGCGAACCGCGAGGTCGCCGCGATCTGCTCGCCGCTGCCGCCGCCGCCGTGCAGCACCACGACCAACGGGGCGCCCAGCCGCTTGTCTCCCGTCTGCACGTGCGCCGGCACGTGCAGCTGGTAGCGGCGATCGCGCCCGCCGTGCTCGAGGCCGACGACCTCGTCGGTGCCCTGCACCAACGGCGAGCTGCACACCTCACGCACCTGCTGCTGCAGCGGCACGAGCTGCGCGAGCACCCGACCGACGCGGTCGCGCACCGCGAACACGCCGCCGATGCCCAGATCGCGGTCGATCCAGGGCGTGAAGCCGAACGCGCCCGGATCGCTGACCCGCACCGCATCGGCGGCGAGGGACTGGATCCAGGTGCCCAGGCCATAACGCACGTCGCCGAGGTCGATGCCGACCGAGCGCACCTCGACGAAACCCGGCACCTGGTCCCGGAACATCGCCTCGACGCTGCTCGCCGCGAGCACGCGCCGACCGTTGAACTCACCGTTGCCGACCAGCATGCGCACGAACCGCGCGTAGTCGTCGAGCGTCGACACGCCGCCGCCGGCGACCCAGGGCAACTCGCTGGTGCCCGCGTCGGCGGCGATCGGCTGCAGCGCGCCGAACGAGGTGTGCCGCAGCCCCAGCGGCCCCGCGATGCGCTCGGTGAACAGCTCGTGCCAGTTCTTGCCGGTCGCGCGCTCCGCGGCCAGCGCAGCCACCTGGAAGCTGAGTCCGCTGTAGCGGAACGCCGAGCCCGGGTTGCCGCGCAGCGGTGCATCGGCGGCCGCCGCGGCGAACTCCTTCATGTCCATGCCGCGCAGGTTCTTCGCCAGGCGCGGCGCGAAGCCGGCGGTGCACGACAGGCACTGCCGCACCGTGACCGCGCGCTTGTCGGCGCGATCGAACTCCTCGACGTAACGCGCCACCGGCGTGTCGAGGTCGAGTTCGCCCGCGTCGACGACCGAGAGGATCGTCGCCACCGCGAGCCACTTGCTGGCCGAGGCGATCGGCAACACCTGGTCGCTCGCGAACTGCCCGTGACAGCTCTCGTGCATGGTGCCGGTGTCGCGCACGATCGCGAGCCCGGCGCCCGCGAGGCGCAGCGACTTGACCACGCGATCGGTCGCATCGGTCAGCGGCTCGAGCTGCGGAGGTGACACCTGCTGGGCAGGCTGCTGAGCAGGCTGCTGGGCGGGCTGCTGGGCAGAAAGCGTCGAGAGGGCCACGAGGCCAGCCAGTGCCAGGAAGCGCATGGCCGGTCTTATCGGCCAGATCCGCACCGGGGACGAAGAACTCTTGCCGGCGCGCAACGCGCCCGGGTCCGGGGCGCTGCGGGCGCCCTTTTCGACCATGGAGGTTGTGATGACCGACCGCATCTCGCGCCGCGTGCGCCGCTTCGTCCTGATCCTCGCCGCCGCCAGCCTGGGCGCATGCCACTTCCACGGCGGCCACTGCTGGGAACCGCACCACTTCTGCCGTCCCGTTCGCGTCTGCCGCTGAGCCGGATAGCCTGTGAACTGATTCCTTCCGTGGTGCACATGCCCAGGTGAGCCGCGAACGCCGGCCCCGCATCGTCACCGAAGGGGTCAGGCGACCATGCGAGCGCGCACCGTCTGCGTGCCGCTCTTGCTCATCGGGTGGATGCTCCGATCGCCCCAGTCCTGCCGCCAGGCCAACACCTCTGCGGCGTCGAGGTTGCGCGGCGCGAGGCCGAGCAGTTTGGCCGGGGTCTCGTCCTCCTTGTCATGGTTGAAGCGCCGCCGCACGAAGTTGCGGTAGACGGCGAACAGTTGCGCGTGGTCGAGCAGGCGCATCGCGCACTTGGTGACCAGCCAGGACTTGCGTCGCAGCCGGCCGCAGTTGTCGCGCGACATCGCCAGCGTCACGTTGATTGGGAACAACGGGTTGTGCCTGTCGCGCACCCGACGGCTCGAGGTCGTCTCGTGCGTCAGGCGGTCACCGAAGATGCGCCTGGCGAGGGTCGCGTAGCTCGACTTCTTGTCCGTCTGCAGCAGGAGATCGCCCGCGGGGCACTTCGCCGCCAGCACTCGCAGCACCCGCTCGGTGCACGCGCGGCTCTGGTCCTGGCGCCGACCGTTCTTGGCCTCCTCCTGGTCCTGCAGCACCCGCCGCCGGGTGCCGGGCCGAGCGAGTCGCCGGATCGAGCCGACGTCGGCGGCGACCACGAACCAGGTCTCGCGATCGATCACGACGGGCATCGTCAGCGGTCGAATCGAGGCGCCTTCGTAGGTCTCCTCCTCGTCCATCACGAAGACGCGACCGCTCGGAAGCAGAGGGCACAGGTTGTCGCGCAGCAGAGCGAGTGTGCGCCCCATCTTGGCCAGCTTCTGCTGCGGGCATCGCACGCCCGATCGCAGCAATCGGCTGCATTGCCTCAGGCCGACGCCGCTGCTCAGCAGCAAGAACAGGCTCTCGTTGAGTTCTGGCCGGTGGTCCCGGTAGTCGTGCCGGAACGTCTGCCGCGAGAAGCTGCGGTTACAGGACTTGCAGTGGTAGCGGGGGATGGGCGCGGCGCGGCACTTGGGCCAGTAGCTGCCGCGGCGGCGGTAGAAACGGGGCTGCGGATCGGTGTGCCTTGGGCAATCAGCGTTGGGGCAGCGTGGCGGTTTGAACGAGGGCATCGACTTCTCCTGCCGGGCGCGATGTGCCGGCAGGTGTGTGGATGCCCAACCTCAACTATTGGCGAGGTACGCCACGGAAGGAATCAGTTCCGATAGCCTGCGCCGCATGCAACCCGTCACCTGCGTGCGGCTCGCCGGCCTGCTCGGCGGCCTCGCCGTCGCCCTGGGCGCCTTCGCCGCGCACGGCATGAAGGCCCACTTCGACGCCGCCGCGCTCACCACCTTCGAGACCGGCGTGCGTTACCAGATGTATCACGCGTTCGCGCTCGGCTTGTGCGCCGCGCTCGGCGCGGCGGGCTGGCGCACGCAGCGCGCTGCAGTCGCGTTCGTCGTCGGCACGGTCCTGTTCAGCGGCTCGCTCTACGGGCTGGTGTGGCTGCAGGCGGGCTGGCTCGGGCCGGTGACGCCGCTCGGCGGGGTCGCGTTCCTGATCGGCTGGCTCCTGCTCGCTCTGTCGCGGCGCGATGCACCCTTGGCTCCGGAGACCGGCGCGGCCTAGAGTGGGGCCCTCGAGCCATGAACGTCACCATCGAATACTGCGTCGTTTGAAACTACGAACCACAGGCGACCAGTCTGGCCGCCGCGATCCGCGCCGCCCACCCCAGCGCCAAGGTCGTCACCAAGCCCGGCAGCAAGGGTGACTTCCTCGTGACCGCCGATGGCAAACTGCTCTGGGACAAGCGCCACCGCGACGACAACGAGTTCCCGACCCACGCGCAGATCCTGGACCAGTTCGCGGCGCGCTGAGGCACCGTGCGGAACGGCACGGTGCTGAACGCAGTGCTGGTGACGCCGGCCGGCCCTCGCAGCCGCAGCGGCAATCGGGTGACCGCCCTGCGATGGGCGGCCCTGCTGCGCCGCCTCGGCGTGCACACGCGAGTCGTCGAGCAGTGGCGCGGCGAGCCGTGCGAACTGCTCGTCGCCGTTCACGCCGTGAAGTCGCGCGACAGCGTGCTCGCCTGCGCGCAGGCGCGGCCGGCGACGAAGCTGGTGGTGCTGCTCGCGGGCACCGACATCTACCCGCAGTTCCACCCCGATGCCGCGACCCTGGCGGCGCTGACCCGCGCCGACGCGATCGTGACCCTGCAGCCCCAGGCCACGCAGGTGCTGCCCGAGCCGCTGCGGCGCAAGGCCCGCACGATCGTGCAGTCGGCCGTGGTCGCGCCCCGGCCGCGCCCCACCGATCGCTTCGCGGCCTGCGTGCTGGCCCATCTTCGGCCCGTGAAGGACCCGCTGCTGCCGTTCGCGGCGCTGCGGCACGTGCCCGCCGAGGTGCCGATCCACGTCACCGTCGCGGGACGCGCGATGAGCCCCGACCTGAAGGCCGCCGCCGACGCCGCGGTCGCCGCCGATCCGCGCGCACACTGGTGCGGCGAATTGTCGCGACGCGACGCCCTGCGGCTGCTGGCGAGCAGCCACGCCTGCCTCGTACCCTCGACCGCCGAGGGCGGCGCCAACGTCGTCTCC
The DNA here is from genome assembly GCA_020638655.1 of Planctomycetota bacterium. GTDB lineage: Bacteria > Planctomycetota > UBA1135 > UBA1135 > UBA2386 > JACKIC01. The sequence continues at coordinate 317,577 of JACKIC010000006.1, read as the reverse complement.
GAAGCGATCGCCGCCGGCACCCCGGTCATCGCCACCGACATCCCGGGCAACACCGGCCTGCTCGGCACCGACTGGCCGGCGCTGTTCGCCGCCGGCGACACTGCCGCGCTCGGCGCGATTTTGCTGCGCTGCGCCACCGACTCTGCCTACTACCAGGAACTGGTCCGCCGCACGTTGGCCCTACAGCATCTCGTGGACCCGGCGCGCGAACAGGCGCAGTGGCGGGCGCTGCTCGACGACCTGGGACTGACGGGCTGACGGCGCATTGCCCCCGGTCTGCGCACTACATGGTGTCCCCCACCGAGAACCATGCAAAGACCACCCTTTCCCCCCGACGTCCGCCTGTCGCTGCGCCGCCTGTCGGCACCCCACGCCCTCTGCTTCGGCAACACGCTGCTCGAACGCGGCAACAACGGCAGCATCTCGTTCGGCGAGTTCGTCGACGTCGCCCGCCACTGGGTCGCCGAGCTGCCGGACCAGAGCGCGCTCTACCTGGCCGCCCTGGTCGCGCTCGACATGAGCGACAACCTGACCGACGACGACCCGTTCGGGCCTTCCGGGCCGCCGCAGCCGTCGCGCAACTGACCCGGGCACGTCGGTCGCTTCGCGCGCACCGGGCGGCTCAGCCCAGGCTGCACAGCGCCCACGCATAGGTCGCCGTGAAGTAGGCCCACACCAGCGTGAACACCCAGTGCACGACCGTCGGCATCGTCTGGCCCCGCCACAGCCGCGCGTCGTAGACGAACCACTGGCAGAACAGCCGCAGGCCCCAGAACGTCGCGATGCCGCCGAGCACCAGCCGCGCGAGCCGCGTCGGCTCGAGCAGGGCATCGGGCGCAAGCAGCGACAGGGACCCGAACGCCACCAGCACGAAGCAGAGGAACAGCGCGTGCACGTAGAAGATCTGCCGGTTGAGCAGCGACAGCGCGGCAAGCTCTTCCGCCCAGCGGAACCGGCGCCGGAAGTCGAGATGGAGCAGGGCCAGGACGATCTGCAGGCCGCCGACGATGCGCAGATGCAGTTCGGGATTCACGAGCTCCTCCGCAGTTCGAAACAACAGACCCAGGGTGTGTGGCGCGTCCGACGCACGACCTCGAGGCCCGCCTGGGCGAAGGTCGAGAGCCACGTGCGGCGCGACAGGAAGTGCAGGGCGCCAGGACCGTAGGCGAGCAGGTTCCAGCCGTCGCGCAGATGCTCGACGACGAGCAGCCGTCCCGCGGGCCCGAGCACGCGCGCCAGCTCGCGGAACATGGCCACGCGCACGCCCTCGTCCCGGACCTCGTGCGCGGCGAAGGCGAGCACGCCGAGCTCGAGCTCGCCGTCCGCGAGCGGCAGGTGGTCGAGCGCAGCCGGTGTCGCCTGTGGCCCGTTCGCGGCGGCCTCGGCACGGGCGCGGCGCAGCGACGGCGAGCCGGAGCGCCGCGCGTCGTAGAGGTCGAACACCCGGCGACGCGCCGCAGGCAGCCGCCGCGCGACCAGCGCCGACGCCTCGTCCTGGCCGAGATGGAAGACCGCGACCGCGGTCACCGCTGTGTGCGACAACCACTCCCCACGCGCGACGCCGGACCGGTCGTAGACCACGTGCGAGACCACCAGCGAAGCCAGCAGCCACAGGTCGGCGAGCAGCAGCGCCGCCAGCGCCGGCCACGACCACGGCCCCGAAAGGGCTCCGCTCGCGATCGCCCAACCGAGCGTCAGGGTGACCAGCGCGGCCCCGACGTACCACGGCCAGTTGAAGCGCACGATCTTGGCCACTCCGGCGTAGCCGCTCACCGCACGTCCTCTCCCACAACGTCGTCGGCCAGGCGCTCGACCTCTCCGCGGCGCCAGCGGTAGGGGATGTTCTCGACGAAGAACGCGTTGGCGAGCCGCAGCGGCGCGGCCGCGAACGGCGGCTGCTCGAGGAACGCGCAGCGGAAGCGCTCGACGTGCACGGGCATCGGCTGCCAGTCCTCGCGTTCGCCCTGCACGATCACCATCGAGCGCGTCTTCGGTTCGTAGCCGAACGTGAACGGCATCGGCCCCGCGAACCGCCGCGCCGCCTTGAGGTCCGCGAACGGCGAACCCGCGGGCGGCGCGCTGGCGGCCTCGCCGATGTGCGCACGCACGCTCACGTCGGCGTGCCCGCCGGCCGTGGTGATCGTGCAGTCGAGCGTCTGCGCGGTACGTTCGCAGCGGCTCGTGCACTTGCGGTAGTTGTAGCCCGTGAACAGGTTGCCGCTCCAGACCATGAACCGCCGGTCGGTGTAGCTGCGCAGGATGCGCAGGCCGCGCAGCACCTTGCCGTCGCGGCGGCGATAACGCGCGAAGATCCGGTAGCCGGCGAGGAAGAAGTCGCGGCCGCACCACGCCGGCAGCCGCGCCGGACGCAGGCCCTCGGTCTGCACCATCGCGACCGCGACGAAGCCCGCGCCTTCGTGGCTGTCGACGGTGAGCCCCGGCGGCAACAGCGGCTGCAGCAACTCCTCGGGGTAGGCGAACGTCAGCACCAGCGAGTGCCGGAAGAACGCCTGCACGGCGAACGGATGGCGGCGCAGCGCGGCGAACATCAGCGCACCCCCTGCGAACGCGCCGTGCGCAGCGCCAGCCACCATCCGGCGGTCAGGAACACCGTGTTGGCCAGCACCATCGGCAGCGGCGCCAGCAGGTGCTCTCGCGCATAGGTGAGCTCGAGCGTGTTCATGCAGACGATCGCCGCCGTCTGCACCGCCGCGCAGGCACGCGGCCAGCGCCGGCTCAGGATCCACAGACCGAGCAGCGTCTCGGCGACCCCGACCGCGATCGTCAGCGGACCCGCCACGCCCTCTCCGAGCACGTCGGCGACGATGCGTTCGTGGCGCGGCACGAGGTGCAGCACCTTGAACACCAGGCCGAACACGATCCACACCGCGGCCGTGCCGAAACGGAGGAAGACCAGCATCGCAGGTTCGCGCCGCGTTCGAGGAACGGCGCCAGGCGCACAGTGTTGCCGCGCCCGTGCGCCGCCGCCAGCGAACACGCCGGGGAAGCAATGCGCGGTTTTTCGCACGAATTGCACGCCGTCGGACCACTGCAGCAGAAGGTCCCCTTGCAGTCCCCACACGACCAGCTGTTCCACTTCACCTTCCGGCACGCGGCGCACGCCGCCAGCTGGCTGCGGAGCATCGCGCCGCCCGAACTCCGGGCCGCAATCGACTGGTCGACGCTGGCCGCCGCCGACGACCGGCTGCCGGGCCTGTGGCTGCGACCGCACCTCGCCGATCGCGTCTTCGTCGCCGCGCGCCGCGACGACAGCTGCCTCGTGCTGATCCTGGTCGAACACAAGAGCCACCCCGATCCCGAAGTGCAGGCCCAGCTGCTGCGCTACGCGGTGCTGCTGCGGCGGGTGTTCCAGCAGCGCCACGGCGCGCTCCCGTCGCTGCTCGCCGTGTTGCTGCAGCACGGGTCGGCGCCGCGACGTGGGCGTTCGGCAGGGTTCGGAAGCGACGTAGCCGCGGCGCCGGACCCGCTCGCCCCGTGGCAACCGACGCTGCGCCTGCTCGTAGACGACCTGACCTCCGACGCGGCGGCGCTGCTCGAACGCGACGGCCTCACCGCGCTCACCAGGCTCACGCTGCTGTGCCTCTCGCACCTGCCGCACCTCGCGCCAGATCAGGTACCGGGCGCGTTCACGCGCTGGCAATCACTGCTGCGCGCCGTCGACCGTTGCGACGCACCACCCGACACTCCGCCGCTCGGCCCCGACGCCATCGACGCGATCGGCTGGTATACTCTCGCGGTCACCGACGTGACCCCGGAAGACCTCAGCGGGACCTTCGGCCGTATCCTGCACCGACCCGAAGACACCATCATGAGCACGCTCGAACGCACGTATCAGAAGGGCAAGGCTGAGGGCAAGGCCGAAGGCCGAGCCGAGACCCTGCTGCGCATGCTGCACCGGCGCTTCGGCCCGCTCGATGCGGCGATCGAACAGCGCGTGCGCGGCGGTTCCAGCGCGGACCTCGACGCCTGGACTGACCGCATCCTCGACGCCCCGACGCTGACCGCCGTGCTCGACGGATGACCGCGAAGGCACGGCCGGCGTTCAGCCTGCGAACCGGCGCGCAGCTCCCTTCACGCGATCAGTTTCCCTTCACGCGATCAGTTCGTGGATCGGCGACGCCCCCTCCGTGCCGACCAGCCGCTGATTCAGCCCCGCGTAGAAGTACGCGAGGCGGTTGGGGTCCAGGCCCAGCTGCTGCAGGATCGTGGCGTGCAGGTGTTTGACGTGGAACGGCTTGTCCACCGCCGCGTAGCCGAGCTCGTCGGTCGTGCCCACCGAGATGCCGCCCTTGATGCCGCCGCCCGCCAGCCACATCGTGAAGCCCGCCGAGTCGTGGTCGCGGCCCGTGCCCTCGGCGTACTCCGCGGTCGGCTGCCGGCCGAACTCGCCGCCCCAGACGACGATCGTCGAGTCGAGCAGGCCGCGCTGCTTGAGGTCGGTGAGCAGCGCCGCGATCGGCTGGTCGGTCGCGCCCGCGTGGCGCGTGTGGTTGAGCACGAGGTCGCCGTGCGCATCCCAATTGTGGTCGTTGTGGTTGCCGCCGCTGTAGATCTGCACGAAGCGCACGCCGCGCTCGACGAGCCGGCGCGCCAGCAGACACTTCTTGCCGAAGTCGGCGGTGCGCGGGTCGTCCATGCCGTAGAGCGCGCGCGTCGCCTCGCTCTCCTGCGCCAGCTCGATCGCCTCGGGCGCGTGGTGCTGCATGCGGTAGGCGAGTTCGTAGCTGGCGATGCGCGCGGCGAGATTGCTGTCGTCGGCGCGGCCGCGCAGGTGCGCGTGATTCTGCTCCTTGAGCACGTCGAGCAAGAGGCGCTGCTCACTGTCGCTCATGCCCTCGGGCCGCGCGAGGTCGAGGATCGGCTCGCCCTGCGAACGCAGCACGGTTCCCTGGTAGACCGCGGGCATGTAGCCGCTGTTCCAGTTCTTGGCGCCCGAGATCGGCCCGCCGCTCTGGTCGAGCATCACCACGAAGCCGGGCAGGTTCTCGTTCTCGCTGCCCAGGCCGTAGGTCACCCACGAGCCCATGCACGGCGCGCCCGACAGGATGCGGCCGCTGTTCATCATCAGCATCGCCGAGCCGTGCAGCGGCGAGTCGGCGTACATGCTGTGCACGAACGCCATGTCGTCGACGCAGCGCGCGAGGTGCGGGAACAGGTCGCTGACGTACTTGCCGCACTGGCCGTACTGCCGGAAGTTCCACTTCGGGCCGACCACGCGCCCCTGGTTCTTGCTGCCGCCGCGGCCCTTGGTGCTGATCTCGATGGTCTTGCCGTCGAGCGGGTACAGCTTGGGCTTGTAGTCGAACGTGTCGACCTGACTGGGCCCGCCGTACATGAACAGGAAGATCACCGCCTTGGCCTTGGGCGGGAAGTGCGGCGCCTTGGGCGCGAGCGGATTGTCGCCGCCGTTCGTCGTCGCGGCCCCCGGGATCAGACCGTCGCGCGACAGCATGTCGACGAGCGGCAGCGCCGTGAACGCGCCGCCGGTCTGCCACAGGAACTCGCGGCGCGTGCGGCCGCAGAACGAGGAGGCGGAATCGGGGGTCATCGGCGTCAGTCCAGGTAGAGGAATTCGTTGCTGTTGAGCAGGACCAGGCAGACGCGCTGCAGCGCCTCGGCGTCGCTCTTGCCGTAGTCACGGCACAGGGCCGCGTGCAGCGCCACCAGCCGCTCGACCTCGTCGCTGCGCGCCGGCTGCTGCGTGACCAGTTCGAGCCCCATGGTGATGCGCGCTGCGAGGTCGGGCCGCGCGCGCTCGAGCCGCTTCGCCATGCGCGCGGCCTCCTGGTGCGCGAACTCGCCATTCCACAGCGTCAGTGCCTGCGTCGGCTGCACCGTCGCGAAGCGCACCGGGCAGCTGTTGTCGGTGTCAGCCTGATCGAAGCCGACCAGCAACGGCATCTGCAGCGAGCGCTTGGTGTGCACGTAGAGCGTGCGCCGCACCTCCTGGTCCGGCGTCGACTTGCCCCAGGCGTCCTCGGGGCGCGACGCGGTTGCGAGCACCGCGGCCGGCATCGGCGGGAACACCGTCGGGCCGCCGACCTGCAGGTTGAGCGCGCCGGAGACCGACAGGATCGAGTCGCGCACCTCTTCGGCGGTGAGCCGGCGCCGATCGAAGCGCCAGAACAGGTCGTTGATCGGATCGACGTCGCTGCACGCCTGGTTGGGCGACGACTGCATGCGGTAGGTCGCGGAGGTCACCAGCAGGCGATGCATCGCCTTGATGCTGCCGCCGCGCGTCAGCATCTCGCTGGCCAGCCAGTCGAGCAGGCGGCTGTCGGTCGGCAGATCGCCGAGGCGGCCGAAGTCGTTGCTCGAACGTACGATGCCGCGGCCGAAATGATGCTGCCAGAGGCGGTTCGCGACGACCCGCCAGGTCAGCGGGTTGCCGGGGCCGGCGATCCAGTCGGCGAGCACCGTGCGACGACCGCTGCTGGTGCGCGTCGGCACCGGCTCGATCGGCACGTTCGCCGCCGCGCCGAGCATGCTCGGGAAGCCTGGCTCGACCTTGGGCCCCAGCGAATGCACGTTGCCGCGCAGCCGCACGAAGCTCTCCGCGGGCTCGGGCCCCATCTCCTGCACCGCGAGCACCTCGCTGGTGGCGACGTCGGGGCGATGCAGCGCCGCCAGTTCCGCGAGACCGCTCGCGGCCGCGGCGTCGTCGGGGCCGCCTGCCCCTTCGGCGAGCATGCGCGCCGACGCGGCGCCGGCCGGCAGCCGCAGCGCCAGCCCGGCGACTTCGGCGGGTTCGAGCGCGCGCTCGAAGAACACCAACTCGTCGAGGTCGCCGCGGAAACCGCGCCCGCCGGTCTGCGTGCGGCCGACGAGCAGCCGCGGCGGCGCGTCGAGCTTCGCCTTGCTGCCGACGCCTTCGCCGGCCAGCGTGCCGTCGACGTAGAGCGTGATCCGCCCGGTCACCTGATCGCGCGTGAACGCGACGTGGTGCCACTTGCCGTCGTTGAAGCCGCCGGCCGACGACACGAACGTGTCGGGGTTGCCGGTGCCGGCGACGATGTAGCCGTCGCTGTGCCAGGCGATGCCCCAGTCGTGCACGATGCCGGGCACCTCGCCGTCGACGAGGCCCGTGCCCAGATACCAGCGCCGATCCTTGGCGTTGCCGTCACCGCGCTGGTCGCTGCGCACGAAGAACGACACCGTGAACGAGTCCTCGACCAGCCGCGGCAGCACCACGTGGTCGTCGCCGTCGAAGCGCAGCCCCTGACCCTCGACGCCCTCGCAGGGCACCACCTGTCCATTGACCTTGCCGGCCACGCCGCCGCGCGCGTCGATCAGCTCGGTCGCACTCGACGGGTCCCCGGGAAAGGCCGCCACCTGCCCCGCCGACGCCTGCTGCAGCCAGGCCGCGCGCGCCGCCTCGGGCAGCTCCTTCCAGCGCTGCGCCGCGCCGGCGCGCAGCCGCTCGCCGAGCGCCGCCACTTGACGGTCGAACTCGACCAGCGCCGCCTCGTGCTGGGCGACCGCGCCGTCGGCGGGCACGCGCCGCGCCTGCAGGTCGTACTGCTTGATGTTCTCGAAGAACGACAGGAACGACGCGTACTCGCGCTGCAGCAGCGGGTCCTTCTTGTGGTCGTGGCAGCGCGCGCAGCCCATCGAGATGCCGAGCATCGTGCGCGCCGTCGTGTCGGCCATGCCGTCGAGGTCGTCGTAGCGGTGCTGCTGCGGATCGGTCGGCTCGTCGTCGAAGATGCCCAGCCGGAAGTAGCCCGTCGCGACCAGGTCGGCGACGGTCGCGTCGGGGCGTTCGTCACCGGCCAGCTGCCGCCGCACGAACTCCCCGTACGGCATGTCGCCGTTGAACGCATCCACGACCCAGTCGCGGTAGCGCCAGACGAACGGCTTCTTGCGGTCGCGCTCGTAGCCGTCGGTGTCGGCGTAACGCACCAGGTCCAGCCAGTGCCGCGCCCACTTCTCGCCGTAGTGCGGCGACGCCAGCAACCGCTCCACGACCTTGTCGTAGGCGTCAGCCGAGTCGTCGCGCACGAACGCTTCGATCTCGGCAGCGGTCGGCGGCAACCCGGTGAGGTCGTAGGTGACGCGCCGCAGCAGGGTGTGCTTGTCGGCGGCGGGCATCGGCCGCAACCCGCGATCCTCGAGGCCGGCGAGCACGAACGCGTCGATCGGGTTGCGCGGCCAGTCGGCCTGGGCGACGGCGGGCACCGCGGGGCGCACCAGCGGCTGGTAGGCCCACCAGTCGGCGGGCTGCTGCGCCGCCAACCCGACGGTCAGGAACAGGACAGCGGGCGACGAGTTGGCGAGGCGGGAGGGCATGGGCGCGGGCGGTCCATTACACAGACCCGCGCCGAGCGCACAAGGACCACCTCAGTCCGCCTGCATGCCCATGCTGCGCAGGGCCGCGCGCCACTTCGCCACGGCCCGCACACCACCGCAGTCGGGGCGGTGGGTCTCGAGGATGCGGGCGAAGGTCCGGATGCCGTCGAACAGGCCGGCGATGCGCAACCGCTCGCCGTTGCGGCCGCGCAACGTGAACCAGCCGCTCAGCCCCGAGAACGAGACCTCCTCGAGGTCGGCCCACGCCAACGAGCGCTCGCCGCGCCAGATCGAGCGCGTCCTGACGCCGTCGGGCGTGACCACGGCAGTGCTGCGCTGCTCGATCGCGACCGGTACCGCGACCAGGAGCGGCACCGCGGCCAGCCCCGCGCCGACGTCCCAGGTGAACTTCTCGACGAACAGCGGCAGGCAGCCCATCACCGCCGCGCAGACGAGCAGGACCACGATGCACGCCTTGAGGATCGCGCCGTAGCGCATCGTGAAGGTCTGTGCGTCGACGTCGATCTCGCCGCTCGAGCGCAGCGCCATCGCAGCGAACCCGCACAGGATCACGGAGACGACGATGGCGGTGATCGAGGCGGCCATGGCCACATTCTGGGCGAGCGGACCGTTCCGACAACCCCGCCGGCCATAGACTGGCGCGATGCGACGCCTCGCTCTCGCCGCAGCCGCCCTCGCCGCTCCGCTCGCGCCCGCCCAGCAACCGCCCGCGCACGCCGACGCCGTGCTGGTCGAGTGCGAGAGCTTCGACGACCTCGGCGGCTGGGTGCTCGACCAGCAGTTCATGGATCTGATGGGCTCGCCGTTCCTGCTGGCGCACGGCATGGGCCGACCCGTGGCGAACGCCCGCACGCGCGTGGCGGTGCCGCGGCCCGGTCGCTGGCACCTGTGGGTGCGCACGCGCGACTGGGTCGCGCCGTGGCATGCGCCCGGCGCGCCGGGACGTTTCGCCGTGCACGTCGACGGCGCGCGCGTGACGGCGACGTTCGGCACGGAGGGCGAGGCGTGGCACTGGCAGGACGGTGGCGTCGTGACGCTCGGCGCGACCGCGCACCTCGAGCTCGAGGACCTCACGGGCTTCGAGGGCCGCTGCGACGCGCTGCTGTTCACGGCCGCGGACGCGCCGCCGCCGCCCGACGCCGGCGAAGAGCTGGCGGCGCTGCGCCGCCGCCTCCTCGATCTGCCGGAGGCCCCCGAGTCGCTGCCGCCGTTCGACCTCGTGGTGGTCGGCGGCGGCACCGCCGGCACCAGCGCCGCGGTGACCGCGGCGCGCGCCGGCCTGCGCGTGGCGCTGATCCAGGACCGCCCCGTGCTCGGCGGCAACAGCAGCTCGGAGGTGCGCGTCTGGCCCGAGGGCCACGTCAACCAGGAGCCGTGGCCGCGGATCGGAGACGTCGTCACCGAGCTCGTGCCCGAGCGCCGCGCCGACAGCAAGAACGCCCAGGGCGCGCACGTGTTCGACGACGCGCGCAAGCTGCAGATCGTGCGCGCCGAGCCGAACATCACGCTGCTGCTCGAGCACCGCATGAACGCCGCCGCCGCGCGCGACGGCCTCGTCCGCCATGTCGTCTGCGAGGACGTGCGCACGGCGCGCCGCCTGCTGGTGCCGGGGCGCTGGTTCGCCGACTGCACCGGCGACGGCTGCCTGGGCTTCCTGGTCGGCGCCGACTTCGAGCAGACCGACACGGGCCACATGGGTGCGAGCAACCTGTGGAACATCCAGTGCCTGTGCGAGGACGAAGAACCGCTGTCGAGCGAGCTGCAGGCGGCGTGCGCGGCGGCGACGTTCCCGCGCTGCCCGTGGGCCGTCGACCTGCGCGACAAGCCGTTCCCGGGCCGCACCAGCGGCAGCACCGCGCCGCAGCCGGTAGCGCTGCCGATCAGCCTGGGCAACTGGTTCTGGGAGAGCGGCTTCGACCGCGACCCGATCGCCGACATGGAGCGCATCCGCGACCAGAACTTCCGCGCCATGTACGGCGCCTGGGACGCGATCAAGAACGTCGAGCAGCGCTACCCCGCGCATCGCCTAAACTGGGTCGCCTACGTCGCCGGCAAGCGCGAGTCGCGCCGTCTGCTCGGCGACGTCGTGCTCACCGGCGAGGACCTGCGCGACGGCAAGATCTTCGCCGACGGCTGCTTTCCGTGCACGTGGGGCATCGACACCCACCACCCCAATGCCAAGTACGCCGCGGGCCACGATGGCGACGAGTTCATCGCCGACTTCACCCACGGCGAAGGCTACGTCTACCAAGGCCCCTACTGGGCGCCCTACCGCTGCCTCTACAGCCGCAACGTCGGCAACCTGTTCATGGCCGGCCGCGACATCAGCGTCACCCACGAGGCGCTCGGCGCGGTGCGCGTGATGAAGACCACCGGCGCGATGGGCGAGATCGTCGGCATGGCGGCCGCCGTCTGCCTCGAGCAGGACTGCACGCCGCGCGAGGTCTACACGCAGCACCTCGACGCGCTGCAGGCGAAGATGCGCGCGGGCGCCGGCCGGCAGATCGTGCACGGCCTGCAGCTGCCGGCGCGCGGCGCCACGCTCGCCGGTGCCTCACTGCGCTACGAGGCCGACCGGGACTGCCTGGGTTGGTGGCGCGCGGCCGACGACGTCGCGAGCTGGCGGCTGCGGGCCCCCGCAGCCGGCCGCTATCGCGTGCTCGCCGACTACGCCTGTGCACCTGACGACTCCGACGGCGCGGTCCAGGTGCTGCTCGACGGGGCGCCGGCGGGCGCCGCGAGCACGATCCTCGCCACGGACTCGTGGCAGGAGTTCGTCGCCCGCAGCGTCGCGGTCGTCGAGCTCGACGACCGCGAGCACACGCTGTCGCTGCGCGGCGTCGACTTCGTCGGCGCGCTCTGGAAGTTGCGCGGGCTGCGGCTCGAACGCACCGAGTGAGGCGCTAACGCCGCCGCGGCGTGTACGCGAACCCGAAGGCCACGCCCGCCAGCGGCAGCCACTCGCCCACGTCGTAGACGCCCTGCAGGAACCGCGAATCGACCGCCTCGTCCCAAACGAGCGTCGCGACCCAGATCGCCGCGAGCGCTGCCACGAAGCCTGTGACCCCCAACGTCAAGCCGCGCGCGGCGCGGCGCACGCGTTCGCGCAGCCAACGCGGCGGGCGGCTGACGGCCGCGAGCGGCAGGATGACGGCGCCGAAGCACACTCCGCCGAACATGAGGAACAGCAAGTCCAACCCGGCCATCTCGCTCCGCGGCGGGTCGAGTCGGCGCAGCACCGGCGCGGCGACGACGACCATCAGCATCCCCAGGAACGCGCCGGCGACCGCCAAGGCGCCGAGCTCGACGGTGCGCTGCAGCAGGCTGTCAGGTCTCGGACTGGCTCGCATCACTGCCCGCAGACGATACCCACGCCGGCACCGGTGTCAGCGGCCCGCCGTCGCGACCGGCTCGGCAAGCATGCGCTGCAGGGCAACCACCCGCGGGTTGTGCGGATCGGCGCCGGCGGCGAGCGCGCGCTGCAGGCTGGCGCGCGCGGCCTCGGCGGCCCCCGCCGACCACAACGCGAAGGCCAGGTTGGCGTGCAGTTCGGGCGGCGCGTGATCGTCGGCGAGCGGCTCGAGCAGCGCGCGCGCGGCGGCGTGCTCGCCGAGCGCGAGCTGCGCGCCCGACAGGTCGACCGCGATCAGCTTGCTCGGCGCCAGCTCGTAGGCGCGTTCGAGATAGCGCCGCGCTGCGTGCGGCGCGCCCTGGGTCAGCTCGACGAGGCCGCGCAGGGTCAGCGCCACGACGTCGTCCTCGGCCAGCGCCAGGGCCCGGTCCAGGCAGCTGCGCGCGCGCACCACGTGACCGCTGCGTTGGTAGAGCACGCCGCCGGCGACCAGCGCCGTGCGATTGCTCGGGTCGAGCGCGAGCGCACGTTCGATCGCCTCGGTGGCCGCCGAGACCTCGCCGGCGTCGAAGTCGTCCTGCGCCTGGTTGAGCAGGTGCATCGCGAGTCCGCGCCGCGTCACGGTCAGCCCGTTGTCCGCGGGCAGCGATGCGGGAACCTCCTGTGCCAGCCGCAGCGACGGCGAGACCGCGGCCTGCGGGTCGCCCTGCAACGAGCCGCCCGCCCAGTCCTCGGGCCGATAGCCCTCGAGCGACAGGGGGTTCCACTGAAAGCCCCGGCGCAGATCGACGAGCCGATGCCCGCCCCGGCGCACCTCCTCGGCGATCCAGGTGTCGTCGAGCACGCGCGGCACCAGCATGATCATCAGCTCGACCTCGGTGCGGCTCTGCACCGTGCTCGAGAACAGCTGCCCCAGGAACGGGACGTCCATCAGGAACGGTACGCCCTGGCGGGTCTCGTCCTTGCGCGTGCTGCGCAACCCGCCGAGGGCGATCGCCTGCCCGTTGGACACGCGCACCAGCGTGGTCGCCTGGCGCTCGCTGATGATCGGCACCTCGATCAGGCCGTCCGGAGTGACGACGCGGCCGGTCTGCTCGCGCACCTGCGGCGTGATCGCCACGGTCAGCATGCCGTCCTCGCCGATCATCGGCCGCACCTGCAGGGTCACGCCCGCCGAGGCGAACTCGACGCCGTACTCGGTGCGCGCCACGCCCTGGTCGTCGATGACCTCGCGGGTGATGTAGGGGATCTGGTCGGTGACCGCGATCGACGCGGTCTGGTTGTTCATCGTCGACACGCGCGGGCTGCTGAGCACCCGCACCTGTCCCTGGCGCTGCAGCGCGTCGACGAACACCGAGAAGTCGCCGCTGTCGAGCACGCCGAAGTTGAGCGCGGTGCCGCCGGAGGAGGCAACCTGCGACACGACCGAGCCGCCGACGCCCAGGCCGGTCTTGTTGCTGTTGAACAGCCCGGGCAGCAGCGCCCAGTTGACGCCCAGGCTGTGCGCGTCGTCGAGGCGCACCTCGAGCAGGCGCGCCTCGAGCGAGACCTGCCGGTTGGCGCGGCGCACGGTGGTGTCGACGAGTTCCCGCAGCCGCGCGACGCCGCTCGGCCGCGCCTCGACGTGGATCGTGGAGGCCGCGCGGTTGATCACGTAGGTCGCGCCCTCGCCGAGCAGCTCCTGCAGGCCGTTCTCGACCGTCTCCCAGAAGCTCGTGCTGCCGCCGCCGCTGCTGCTGCCGGTGCTGCTGCTGCCGCCCGAACCGCCGCTGCCCGAGCTGCCGTCGCTGGTCGAACTCTCCTGGTCCATCAGGTCGACGTGCACCGTCTGCCGCACGCGATCGACGATGTGCAGGTAGTTGCCGTCCCACTCGTAGCCCAGATCGAGCGACCGCAGCACCGCCGCGAAGGTCTCCTCGACCGTCGACCGCTTGATGTCGAACGTGCACTCCTTGGCCTGCACCGCGGCGTCGACGAGCAGGTTGATGTCGCTGTCCTTGAACAGCGCGAGCAGCACGTCGCCGACCGGGGTATTGCGCGCCTGCAGCGCCTCGACCGGCCGCTGGCCGCTCGCGTCCTGGCGCAGCGGCGGCATCGGCACCATCAGCATCGGCTCGTAGCGCGGGTCGCCGACCTCGGCTCGCAGGTCCGGCAACTGCGGATGTGCGCCGCCGCCGGCGGCACAGGCGGTCGCCGCGACCGCGCCACCCAGGGACATCAGGAATCTGCTCGCGGACTTCATCACCTGCCTGCTCCTTCCGTCTCGTTGCCGTTCTCGCGCCCTTCGCCCTGCGCCCGCCGTGCGGCTTCGGCGCGGTACTCCTGAGGGTGCTCGGAGTTCATGTCGTAGGTCAGCAGGCGGTTTCGCCACGCGACCAACAAGCCGTTGCGCTCGATGCTCTCGATGCGCGCCTCCCCGACGCGGTCGCCGACGCCGACGACCTTGCCGGAGACGACCGCGCGTCGCGAACCCTGTCCGACGAACACCACGCCGACGACGAGCCGCGGCGGCGGGTCGCCGACCCACGCGCTCGCCGGCTTGCCGACCTCGCCGCCGGGCGCCGCCGGCACGAGCGATGCGACCGCGGTGTCGGGCAGCGCGGCGAGGAAGTCGGGCACGGGCGCCGCGCCGTCGTAGCCGCCGAACTCGGCGACCAGGTCGCGGCGCGGGCCAGCGTCGGCGATGCCGTCGATCTGGCCGTCCTCGATCTCGAGGTCGTCGAACGCGCCGGCCTCGCCGCCGGCGTCGCCGCTGCCGAACTGGCTGCGGAACGATCCGAAGGCCACGGTCACCCCGGCGGCGAGCAGCAGCGCGGCGAACCACGGCTGCTGAGTCAGCTTCTTCTTCGCCTTGCGCCTCATCGCGAGGCCTCCTCGTGGAACGCGGCGACGGTCAGCTCGAAGCCGATGCGACCGGGGCTCGCCGGCCGGAAACGCGCCGCGCTGATCGCGAACAGCCGTTCGTTCTGTTCGACACCGGCGAGGAAGGCGCACAGCGCGCGCCCCGGGGCGTGGCCGCTGACGGCGAACTCGATGCGGCCGCGCTCGCTGGTCTTGCTCGGGCCGCAGGCGATCAGCACGACCTGCGCCGCCTCGGCGAGTCCGTGCAGTGTCTCGAGGGTCTCGGTCACCCGCGGCTCCGCGCCCAGGTGCATCACCACGCGCGCGGTCTCCGCCGCCGGCGCGGCCGGTACGATCTCGGCGGCGAACAGCTCCTGCGCGGCGATCGACTCCGCCAGCGCGTCTTCGTCCTGTTCAGCGGCGACACGCAACCAGCGCACACTACCCGCGGCGCCGAGCACGACGGCAGTCGCGACGAGCACGGCGCCGGTCAACACGGTCTTGGCCTGCAGGCGCATCACGAGCTCCTCCACGAGAAGCCGACCTGGAAGCGGAAGCCGTGCAACATGCCGGGCAGCTCGCCGATGTCCTCGCCGGTCGACGGCACGAGGTACGGCAGCTCGCGCACCTCGCGCAGGAAACGCGCCACCTCCTCGAGCGCGTCGCGGCGCGAAGCCGCCGTGACGAACCCCGACAGCGTGACCTTGTCGTCGCCGGTCGTGTCGACGGCGTCGAGCCGCACGCTGCCGGCGTGACGCGCCAGGTCCGCGAGCAAGAGGCTCACGGGGCGACGGTTGCCGAGCGCCGACCGCAGGCGGCCGTCCTGCACCTCGGCGGCGCCGGTCGCGGCGGCCTCGGCCTGCTGCAGGCTGCGCACGGTGCGTTCGACTTCCGCGGCGGTCACGGAGAGCTCCGCGACGTGTTCCTCGGCCACGCGCCAGCGGCCGAAGTCCGACATGGCGGACCAGCCGGCGAACCCAGCCACCGCGACCGCGGCGGCGAGCAGCAGCACGCGACGACCCGTGATCGGCAGTTCGAGCCGCAGCGGCGCGAGCAGCGACGGTGGCGCCCCGCCGGTCGCGATCGCGCGCAGCAACGTCGTGCACGCGATCGTGGGCTCGGTCTCGCCTTCCTTCACGGGCACGCCGTGCTCACGCACGACCACCGGCGGCAGGCCGTCGAGGTCCATGCCGATGGCGCGGATGCCGGCCGCGGCGCGCGGTCCGAGCAGCATCGAGGTCGGCACGCCGTTGCCGGACTCGCGCAGCCACTCGAGCGTGCGCGGCAGCTCGAGGGACAGCTGCGCGCCGACTGCTTCGCTGTTGCCGCCGGCGCTCGCCCCGACGATGAAGCGCCGCACCTGGCAGACCACGCGGTCCTCGCACAGCAGGAAGCGCGTGCGGCCGACACCGCACTCGACCACCGCGGTCGGCGCCGCGGTCGGTGCCAGCAACGCCAGGCAGTTCTCGAGCGAGCAGAGCCCGGCCACCGTCACGCCGGCCTCGACGAACGACTTGTGCAGCGTGTCCCAGACGGCGCGCGGCAGCGCGGTCGCCGCGATCCGCAGCGCGCCGTTCGAGGTGCGCCGCAGGCGATTGACCGCGATCAGGACGTCGTCGACCGAGGGCAGGCCGGTGAGGCGCATCGCTTCGCGACGCACGAACTGTTCGACGTCGGCGACCGGCATCGCCGGAACCTCGCAGCGGAAGTGGTGCATGCGGCGATCCCCGAGGATCACCTGCACGGCGGCGATGCCGCGCAGCACGTCGGAACGCAGCGACGACAGGATCGAAACCAACGTGCTCGGCTCGAGGTCGGGGATCGGCACGTGCACGTTGCGCACGACCTGCACGCGGCGCCCGCGCAGCGCCGCCACCGTGATCGACAGGGCAGCTTCTTCGAGTTCGACGATGGCGCAGGTGTTCACGCGGAGGGCCTCACAGGGTGATGTCGTCGCTGTTGCCCAGCGACCGGTCGGGACCGGCGCTGCGCAGGGTGAAGGTGCTCGCGTCCCAGGACAGGGTCGTGCCCCAGCCGTCGCGCTCGTATTCGCTGCCGAGCCCCATCGCGGTGCGCACGGCGGTCCAGTTGCCGGTCACCGTGCCGCCCGACTCGATGTGCTCGGCGAGGCGCTCGACCACGATGCGCAGCCGCTGGTAGGTGCGTCGCGCCCCGGGGATCGCGCCGTGCACGACCACGACGATGTCGTCGCCGCCGCCGTTGTCGTCGCGCTGGTTCTCGCCGAGGCTGCGCACCGTGACGGTGTTGGCGCTGGTGTCGACCGCGAACAGGTAGGCGCCGCCGGCGGCGAACGGGTCGACGATCGCGGTGTCGCGGGTGCCCGGCTGCAGGTGGATGCCGACGAAGTCGGTAGCGTCGATCCGGCTCGGAAAGGCCGCGTGCTCGAAGTAGTAGGAGTCGAGCGCCGTCGCCAGCGCGTCGAGTTCGGCCCCGACCTCCTGGCGGCGACCGGCGTCGATCGCGGCGCCCGCGAGCGGCGCGGCCGCGCCGAGCAGGATGCCGAGCACGCCGAGCACCACGACGAGCTCGAGCAGCGTGAAGCCGCGCTGCCGTTCACATGTCGTCATCGGTGTTCCTCCTGCGGTCGCTGCCGCTCGCCAGGAAGCCGAGCACGGGATCGATCTGCAGCGCCCTCCCCAGACCGTCGACGGCGCGCGCCGCTGTCAGCCCGAGGGCCTGCAGCAGTCCGCTGTTGCCGGTGAGCCGGGTCGGCATCGTCGGCAAGCCGTGCGCCGAGGCCAGCGCGTCGACGGTCGCCTGCGCGTCGTCCATGCGCGTCGTGAGCGCCGGCCGGCCGGCCGCGTCGGTCGTGAGCCACGCGCGGCGCGCGGCGGCGTAGTCGCGCATCGCCGCGCGCATCGCCGCGTTCTCGGCGGCGGACATGGTCCAGGTCGTGCGCAGGGAGCTGGCGGCCAGCACCGCGCGCAGCACGCGCAGTCTGGCGCGCTGCCGCAGGCGGACCAGCGGCTCGTCGTCGACCGTCAGGGTCACGTCGTCGGCGGTGTTGAGCCGCCGGTCAGGACCGGTGCTGCGCACCGTGAGGTCGCGGCCGCGCACGCGATAGTCGAGGTCGACCCCCGGACGCCACGGATCCGCGCGCCAGGCACCGGCCGCGTCGAGCTGCGCCGCGGCGGCCACGTTGTCGAGGCGCGTCGGGAAGGCGCCGCTCGCCCGGAACACCTGCCGCGCGGTCGCGGCGACCGCGGCGAGACGCTGGGAAGTCGTCACCGCCTGCTCCGTGTCCGGTCGCACCACGCGCTCGAGCGCGGCGACCGCGACGACGCCGGAGACCCCGAGCAGCAACAGCAGCGCCAGCAGCGCGAAGCCGCCTTGACCCCGTGCGTTCATCGCCCGATCCCCCGCAGCGAGGAGTAGATGGTGCCGACGACGATCACGGCGATGCCGCCGACCATCAGGCCGAGCAGCACGGTGACGATGGGCTCGAGCAGGCCGAGCGCCTTCTTGACCTGCTCACGCACCTCCCGGTCGTAGAGACGGCCCAGGCGTTCGAAGGTCGCGGGCAGGCGCCCGGCTTCCTCGCCGACCTGCAACATGCTCAGCGCCACGGGCGGCAGCAGCTCGTAGCGGGTGACGGCCTCGCTGAGCCGCGAACCGCCGAGGATGCGTTCGTGCACGCCGCCGATGCGCTGTCGCAGGCGGCTGGCGCCGATCGTCTCCCCGGTCAGCTCGAGGGCTTGCGGCATCGACAACCCTGCCTGCAGCAGCACGCCGAAAGTGCGGCAGAACTGCGCCACGGAGAGGCTGCCGAGCACGGCGCCCACCATCGGCAGCCGGGCGCCGAGCATGGCGAGCGCGCTGCGGGTCGCTTCCATGCGCAGCGCCTGCACCAGCACGAACACCGCCAGCGCGGAGAGCCCGATCACCAGCAGCAGGTGGGTCGAGACGAAGCCCGAGGTCGCGAGCAGGACGCGGCTGGCGGCGGGCAGTTCACCGCCCATCTTCGCGAGCACCCCACCCAGCCGCGGGATCACGAACGACAGCAGGAACAGCACCATCGCGTAGCCGGCGACGGCGACGACGATCGGGTAGACGAGCGCCTGCCTGACGACGCCGGTGATCTCCAACCGCCATTCGAGGAAGCTGACCACCGACTGTAGCACGCGCGGCAGGCTGCCCGACTGCTCGCCGGCGCGCACCAGCGCGCAGTAGACGGCCGGGAACGCGCGCGGATGCGCACGCAGGGCCTCGGCCAGCGATTGTCCCGAAGCGATGCGCTGCCCCAGGTCCTCGAGCAGGCCGAGCAGCCGGTCGTCCTCCTCCTGCTCCGCGATCGCCGAGAACGTCGTCAGCAGCGGCACGCCGGCGTCGAGCGCTTCCTGCAGCGCCTGGGTCAGCAGCAGCAGCCGCCGCGGCGACAGCGTGACGCTGCCGGCCTCGGCGGGCGCGGCCTCGGTCGCCGCGACGCGCAGCAGCGTGCGCCCCTGCCGGTGCAGGTCCTCGTGCAGGGCCTGGGCATCGGCCGCCTCGACGTCGAGGTGGACCGTCCTGCCGTCAGGCTCGAGGATCGTGGACCGGAACTTCATCGGGGGAGCCCTCGGGGGGAAGGGCGCGGCGCATCACGCGCCGGTCGGATCAGCGACGCTGGCCGACCAGGAAGCCGACGTCGTCGCCGGAGATCTGGGCGGTCGAGCTCGCGTTCGCGGGCGTCTCGATGCGCCCGTTGGGACCGGCGGACAGCACGAACAGCTTCTTGTTGTTGGTGGCGTTGGTGTCGAAACCTGAGCGCACGTTGACCAGGTAGGGGCGGCCCCAGGGATCGAGCGGCGAACCGGACATGTAGGGGCCGCGCCACTGCGCCGAGCCCGAGGTCGGATAGGCGGCGCTGCTCTGCCCCTGCGGCGTGTTGTGCAGCAGCTGGTTGTCGAGCAGGTCGCCGCGCGTCGCGTTCATCGCCCACGTGACCCACGTATGGCCGCCGACGAACGGGTTGCTCGTCGGCATGCTCGGCCCCGACATCAGCGCGAAGACGTAGTTGTTCACGCCCGAGCTGTTGCGCGCCGGATAGACGCCGACGTCCTTGTTGAGCGACAGCACGGCCGATGCGATCGTGCGCACCTCGCTCTCGGCGCGTGCCCGACGACCGTCCTCGAGGTAGCTGCTCAGCATCGGCACGGCGATGCCGGTCAGCAGCAGGACAACCGACAGCACGACGATGACTTCGACGAGGGTGAAACCGGCGTCTTCGGACTTGCAGGTGCGAACGGAGGTGGCGCGCATGCCCGCCGTATCGTCCTGACGAAGATCACGGCATTAGGGATAGGCATTAGCACTTCGGCCCCCGCCCGGGCGCGCTCAGGTCGGAGCCCTCCGAACGCCGATCCGATGGCATGGCGCAGACCACCCCCGACCTGCTCGATGCGATCGCCGCACGGCTCGAGGAGGACAGGGACTTCCTGGAGCACATGCTCGGCGACATGCCGGCCACCGAGGTCGCGCTGATCGAGGCGCTGCACGGGCTGGGGCTGCTCGAGCTCGACCAGGGATACCGCGCCTGGGCCGACATGCTCGGGCTGCCGTTCCACGCGCTCGATCCCGAACACCTCGACCCGCACAACCTGCACCTGCTGCCGCTCGACATCGCCAAGCGCCACCGCGCCGTCGCCGTCGGCAGCGAAGACGGCTGCCTGCTGGTCGCGCTGGCCAACCCGTTCGACCTGCTCGCGATCGACGAGATCCAGGAGGTCACGGGCAACTCGGTGCAGGTCGTGATGGCGCCGCCGGCGGCGATCGTGCGCACGGTGGAACGGCTCGAACGCGCCACCTCGGGCATCGAGGGCCTGATCCAGCGCCTGCTCAAGGCCGAGATCGACGTGCACAGCGTCGACGACGCCGACAAACTGCGGCGCCTGGTCGGCGACGACGCCGTGGTCCAGCTCGTCGACCACCTGATCGACGAGGCCCTGCGCGCCCGCGCCAGCGACATCCACGTCGAGCCGCAGCGCGACAGCCTGCGCGTGCGCATCCGCGTCGACGGCGACCTCGACACGCTCTACACGCTGCCGACCGGTCTGCACCGCGCCGTCGTCGCCCGCATCAAGGTGGCCTCGGGCATGGACCTCGGCGAGAGCCGCAAGCCGCAGGACGGCCGCATCAGCGTCACCGAACAGATCGAGCTGCGCGTCTCGGTGCTGCCGAGCGTGCGCGGCGAGAAGGCGGTGCTGCGCGTGCTCAACCGCGGCGGCGCCGCCGTCGACATCGGCGACCTCGACCTCGACCCCGAGAACGTCGAGCTGTTCCGCCGCGGCTTCTCGTCGCCGAACGGCATCGTGCTGCTCACGGGCCCTACTGGGTCCGGCAAGACCACCACGCTCTACGCGGCGATGCGCGAGCTGAACCGCGACGACTGCAACCTGATCACGGTCGAGGACCCGGTCGAGTACGAGCTCCCCGGCGCCACGCAGGTGCAGGTCGACGTCAAGGCCGACCGCACCTTCGCCAACGCGCTGCGCGCGATCCTGCGCCAGGACCCAGACGTGGTCATGGTCGGCGAGATCCGCGACGAGGAGACGGCCGGGATCGCGGTCCAGGCGGCGCTGACCGGCCACATGGTGCTCAGCACGCTGCACACCAACGACGCCCTGGCGACCATCCACCGCCTGGTGGACATGGGCGTCGCGCCCTACCTGCTCGGCGCTTCGTTGCGCTGCATCGTCGCGCAGCGGCTGGTCTCGCGCATCTGCCCGGAGTGCGCCGAGCCGGTGATGCCCGAGGCGAGCCTGCTGGCGGAGTTCGATCTCGCGCCGTCGCCGTCGCTGCAGGGGTTCGTGCGTGGCGCCGGCTGCAAGAGCTGCCGCCACCGCGGCCGCCGCGGCCGCGTCGCGCTGCACGAGGTCCTCTACGTGACCCCCGAGCTCGCCGCCGCGATCTCTGCCCGTGCCTCCGACCAGGAGATCCAGACGATCGCCAACCGGGCCGGCTACCGCCGCATGCTGCAGGACGGCCTGGACAAGGCGATGCGCGGACTGGTCGCGCTCGAGGACGTCGTCGCGGCGGCCCGGACCGAGTGATCCGGACCTGCGCCGCACGAACAGCCACCACCGCACACCAATGCCCATGACCTCGACATCCGACCACCTGAGCCTGATCGCGCGCCGCCTGCTCGAAGCCACGTCGCGCAGCACGGGCGACGACCTGTTCGTCGCGATGGCCCAGGCGATCACGGAGGCCCTCGGCGCCCGCTGGGCGTTCGTCGGCGAACTGATCAGCTCGACGCGCGTGCGCACCCGCGCCGGTTGGACCGAAGGCGCGCCGATCGCGCCGGTCGAATACGACCTCGAAGGCACGCCGTGCGCGCAGGTCCTGTGGCAGGACGCGTGCGGCTACCCGAGCGACGTGCAAGAGCAGTTCCCGGACGACCACATGCTCGTCGAGATGGGCGTGCAGAGCTACTTCGGCGTGCCCGTGTTCGGCAGTCGCGGCAAGGCGATCGGCATCATCGTCGCGCTGCACGACGCGCCGCTGTACGTCGACCAGTACAAGGACCTGCTCGACCTGTTCGCGCTGCGCGTCGGCGCCGAGCTCGAACGCGAACGGATCGACCGGCTGCTGCGCCAGAACGAGCGCCTCGAGAGCCTCGGCCTGCTGGCCGGCGGCGTGGCCCACGACTTCAACAACCTGCTGACCGCGATCATGGCCAACGTCGGACTCGCGACGTCCCAGCTGGGCAGGATCCCCGACGCGGAGATCGCCGACCTGCTCACCGACGTCGAGCACGCCGCCAAGACCGCCGCCGGCCTCACGCGCCAGCTGCTCGCCTACTCGGGCAAGGTCCGGCGACGCCAGGACGTCGTCGATTTCGCGGCGCTGGTCGGCGAGACCGTCAAGATGGTGCGGCCGCTGCTGCCCGAGAAGGCACACCTGCGCTTCGACCTGCCCGAGGGACTGCCCGCCGTGGAGGGAGACATGATCCAGCTGCGGCAGGTGGTCATGAACCTCGTCCGCAACGCCGGCGACGCCCTCGTCGGCAGGGAGGGCGTGATCCGGGTGCAGGCAGCCGTGGCCAGCGCGTTCGCCGCGGGCTACGACGCGATCACCTACCAGGCCGAGGACTTCGCCGCCGACCGCGCGCACCTGGCGCTGACGGTGTCCGACACCGGCGACGGCATGGACACCGGCGCGCTGGCGAAGATGTTCGTGCCGTTCTTCACCACCAAGGCGAACGGCCACGGCTTCGGGCTGGCGATCACCGCCGGCATCCTGGGCAGGCATCGCGGCGCGATCGCCGTGCGCAGCGCGCCGGGCGAAGGCACGACGATGACGGTCTACCTGCCCCTCGCCGCGACCGGCGGTGGACCGCCGCAGGACGCCGCCGAGGCCTCGTTCGCGGGCACGCGGGTGCTGATCGCCGACGACGAGCCGCGGGTGCGCGACTCCCTGGCGCGGGCGCTACAGCAACTCGGCTGCGAGGTCGTCGAAGCCGTCGACGGCGAGCAGGCCCTGCGCGCGCTGCGCGAGGTGCCCCGCCGCATCGACTGTGCGGTGCTCAACCTGTTCATGCCCGGGCTCGGCGGCGACGAGATCGCGCTGGCCCTGCACGGCGACAGGGACCGGGTCCCGATCGTGCTCAACTCCGGCCTGCAGCCGCAGGCGATGGACGACTACCTGAGGTCCGGAACGGTCGCCGCGGCGCTGTCCGAGCCGTGGACCGGGGCCGACCTGCGCGCCGCACTGCGCGCGGCGCTGCCGGCGCGCAGCGGCGGCTGAGCGACGGCGTCCGTCACCTGACGACGAAGTTGACGAGCTTGCCCGGCACCACGATCTCCTTGACGACCGTCTTGCCCTCGAGGTGGCCGGCGACGGCGGCGCGCGCCGCGGCGAGCACCTCGTCCTTGGCTGCCCCGGTCGCGACCGTGACCCGACCGCGCACCTTGCCGAGCACCTGCACGGCGATCTCGACCTCGTCGTCGACGAGCATCGCGGGGTCGACCTGCGGCCACGCCGCGTAGGCGAGCAGCCCCTCTCCCGAGAGCCGCGCCCACAGCTCCTCGGCGAGGTGCGGCGCGAACGGCTGCAGCAGCTGCGCGAAGCGCAGCAACTGACCGCGGCTCAGCTTGTCGATCGCCTTGGTCGCGTCGTTGACGAAGATCATCATCGCCGCGATCGCGGTGTTGAACGCCATGCGGCCAATGTCGCCGTCGACCTTGTGGATCGTGCGGTGCAGCGCCTTCTCGAGCGCCGGATCGCCGTCGCGGTCTTCGCGCAGGTGCGCGTGGATCGCGCCGTTCTCGGCGTGCTCGGGCACCGCCAGGCGCCAGGCGCGCTGCAGGAAGCGGTAGAGCCCGGGCACGTCCTTGGGGTTCCACGGCTTGCTGTCGGCGAGCGGCCCCATGTACATCTCGTAGAGCCGCAGCGTGTCCGCGCCGTACTCACCCACGACCTCGTCGGGGTTGACGACGTTGCCGTAGCGCTTGCTCATCTTCGTGACGATGCGCTTCAGCGACTCGCCCGTGGTCGCGTGCACGGCCTCGTCGCCGATCTCCTTCACGTCCTTCATCGGCACGATGCCGCCGCGCCCGTCCTCGTAGGCGAACGCCTGGATCATGCCCTGGTTGTAGAGCTTGTGGAACGGCTCGACGACGCCGACGTGGCCGGCGTCGTGCAGCACCTTGGTCCAGAAGCGCGAGTAGAGCAGGTGCCCGACCGCGTGCTCGGTGCCGCCGACGTAGAGGTCGACGGGCAGCCAGTAGTCGCTCGCCGCCTTGCTGCAGAACTGCTGCTCGTTGTGCGGATCGCAGAAGCGCAGGAAGTACCAGCTCGACCCCGCCGCGCCGGGCATGGTGTTGATCTCGCGCTGCGCGGGCCGGCCCTTGGCGTCCTTCGTCTCGACCCACTCGCGGGCGCGGATCAGCGGCGACTCGGGCACACCGCCGGGCTTGAAGTCGTCCATGTGCGGCAGTTCGACCGGCAGCTGGTCGTCCGGCACGAGCTCGACGCCGTCCTGCGTGTGCAGCACCGGGAACGGTTCGCCCCAGTAGCGCTGCCGCGAGAACAGCCAGTCGCGCATCTTGTAGGTGACCTTGGCCTCGCCGCGCCCGCGCGCCACGAGCCATTCGATGGTCTTGCGTTTGGCCTCGGCCATCGCCAGCCCGGCGAGCTGCAGGCTACCGTCGGCCGTGTGGCAGTGCGCGGCGTAGGGCACCTCGGCGGTGCAGCAGGCCTGCCCCGCGGCGACCTTCGCGTCGGCCTCGGCGTCGCCGGTCGCCGGCGCGAAGATGCCCGGGATCGCCAGATCGAACTTCTGCGCGAACTCGAAGTCGCGCTCGTCGCCGGCCGGCACCGCCATGATCGCGCCGGTGCCGTAGGTGACGATCACGTAGTCGGCGATCCACACCGGGATGCGGCCGCGCTCGTCGCCCTCGGGATAGAGCGGGTTCTGCGCGTAGGCGCCGGTCCACACGCCCGACTTGTCCTTGGCCAGGTCGGTGCGCTCGAGCTCGCTCTTGCTCGCGGCGGTCTTCTTGTAACCGTCGACGGCGCCCCGCTGCGCCGTCGCGGTGATCGCATCGACGAGCGGGTGTTCGGGCGCGAGCACCATGAACGACGCGCCGAACAGCGTGTCGGGCCGTGTCGTGAACACGCGGATCTTCGTGTCGGCGTGCCCGATCACATCGAAGTCGACCTCGGCGCCCTCGCTCTTGCCGATCCACTCGCGCTGCATCGTCTTGAGCGACTCGCTCCAGTCGAGGCCGTCGATGTCGTTCAGCAGGCGTTCGGCATACTCGGTGATCTTCAGCACCCACTGGCGCAGCGGCCGCCGCTCACACGGGTGGTCGCCGCGCTCGCTGCGTCCGTTGATGACCTCATCGTTTGCGAGCACCGTGCCGAGCGCCTCGCACCACCACACCGGCGCGTTCGATTCGTAGGCCAGACCGCGCTCGTAGAGGCGCTTCCAGATCCACTGCGTCCACCGGAAGTACTTCGGGTCGGCGGTGCTGATCTCGCGGTTCCAGTCGTAGCTGAAGCCCAGGCGCTGCAGCTGTCCGCGGAACGTCTCGACGTTGGCGGCGGTGGTCTTCGCGGGGTGGGTGTTGGTCTGGATCGCGTACTGCTCCGCGGGCAGCCCGAACGCGTCCCAACCCATCGGGTGCAGCACGTTGAAGCCCTTGGCCCGTTTGTAGCGCGAGACGATGTCGGTCGCCGTGTAACCCTCCGGGTGGCCGACGTGCAGGCCCGCTGCGGACGGATACGGAAACATGTCGAGCGCGTAGAACTTGGGCTTGCCGGCGTCGAAGTCGGCGTCGCCCGGATTGGGCGTGCGGAACACGTCGCGCTCGACCCAGAACCGCTGCCACTTCGGCTCGATCGTGGCGGGGTCGTAGACTTGCTTGGGCTCGGACTTGGATTCGGCGGTCGGTTCGGACATGGCAGTGCGGCGAAAGGGCCGAGCAGTATGCCGGCGGCCGGCGGCTGGCTCCACCTCGCGCGGCAGATAGGCTGCACGACCATGAACGTGCCCTGTCGTCCGGGCCGCGCGCCGCTGGCGGCGCTGGCCGTGCTGCTGTGCGGCCCGACGCTCGCGGCGCAGGGAGCAGAGCTGCCCGTCGACTTCCCGTTCCTGCAAGGCGTGCGCGCGCGCCTGGCCGAGGCCGACCCGGCCCTGGCGGTCGCCGCCGGCAAGCTGCGCGCGGACGCGACGGCGCTGCTCGATCACGGTCCCTACAGTGTCGTCGACAAGGAGCAGGTCCCGCCGAGCGGCGACAAGCACGACTTCATGAGCGTCGGCCCCTACTGGTGGCCGAACCCCGACACCGAGAGCGGATTGCCCTACGTGCGGCGCGACGGCGAAGCCAACCCCGAACGCCGCAAGCTGCCCGACGCGAGCCGCTGGTCGACCCTGTGCGCCGAAGCCCACACGCTCGCGCTGGCCGGTTTCTTGCTCGACGAACCGCGCTTCTCGGCGCGCGCCGCACTGCTGCTGCGCACCTGGTTCGTCGCGCCCAAGACGCGCATGAACCCGCATCTGCGCTACGGCCAGGCGATCCCCGGTCGCGTCGACGGCCGCGACATCGGGCTCATCGACACGCGCCGCATCCACCTCGTGACCGACGCGGCGCGCCTGCTCGACGAGACGGCGTGGCCGGCGGCCGAGCGGGACGCGCTGCAGACGTGGTGCAGCGACTACCTGCGCTGGATGACCGAGGGGCCGTTCCGCACCGAGGGCGACAAGAAGAACAACCACGGCACCTGGTACGACGTGCAGGTCGTCGCGCTGGCCTCGTTCGTGGGCCGGCACGATCTCGCGAAGCAGGTGGCCGAACGGGCCCGCCAGCGCCGCATCGCCGCGCACATCGCCCCCACGGGTGAGCAACCAGCCGAGACCGCGCGCGCCGACGGCTGGGCCTACAGCGTCATGAACCTGCAGGGACTCTGCGTGCTCGCAGCGCTCGCCGAGCGCGAGGGCATCGACCTGTGGTCGTTTCGCACCGAGGACGGGCGCTGTCTTGCGAAGGCGTTCGCGTACCTGCAGCCGCACCTGGCTTCGCTCGACGCCTGGCCGCACGGCAAGCGCAACAGCAAGAGCCCGGCGCGCGCGTTCGAGCTGTTCGCTGCCGTCGCGCCGCACTTCCCCGACGACTCGTTCGCGGCCGCGCTGGCGACGATCGGCCCGCGCCCGCCGGACGACCGGCTGCTGTTGTTGCGCCCGGCGCAGAAGTGAGGATCGTTCAGCCGACCTCGTCGGCGAACTGCACCTGCACCTGCATGCGCGCCAGGTTCTCGAAGCTGCGCCGCCGGCGCGCGATCGGCCACCAGTCGTAGAGCAGCAGTTCGAGCGGCCGCCACATCGCCACCCAGCCGACGATCAGCAGTCCCTCCTGCAGGATCTGTGAGGTGACCAACTGCCTGGCCAGCGTGCACGCCGCCAGGAACACCATCCCGACGATCAGGCTGCTGCGCCCCTGCTGCAGCAGGCGGCGCAGTTCGAGCCGGGTCAGCCCGGCGCGATAGCCGAAGTAGTTGGCGATCGCCTCGCGCACCGTGGCCTCCGGCTGCAGCGGGCGCTGGTCCGCGGGCAGGTGCAGCACGAACAGGAGCGGCGTCGACGGCGGGTACTCGCGCGCCCAGCTGACGATGAACTCCTCGGCGTCGGGATCGAGGTCCTTCTCGTGGAACGGCGCCGGGTCGTACGACTCGAACAGCTGGTCGAGGCGCTTGAGGCGCAGTTCGATGCGGCCGGGGGTGACCATGGCGTCAGCGGCGGGCAGGATCGATGGACGGCGCGCGCCGGCACTCCCCGCCGCCGCACGAGCACGACGCACAGCCGCTCTCGGGGCCCTTCACGTCGGGAGCCCGGCGCGCGATCCAGCGCTGCAGCCAGACCCAGCCGCCGCACAGCAGCGCGAAGGTCAGCACGGCGAGCAGGTGCGGCAGCACGGCCATCTCACGAGCTCCCCAGGCCGGCGAAGCCCATGAACGCCATCGCCAGGATGCCGGCCAGCAGCAGGTTGAACGCGGTGCCGCGCGCCAGCGCCGGCACGTCCGACAGCTTCGCCTCCTCGCGCAGGCTCGCCATCAGCGCGAGTGCGAGCGTGAACCCGCCGCCGGCGCCGAGCGCGAACACGATGCCCTGCAACAGGCCGTAGCCGCGGCTGGTCTGGAACAGCGCGAGCCCGAGGATCGCGCAGTTGGTGGTGATCAACGGCAGGAAGATGCCGAGCGCCGCGAACAGCGCCGGGCTCGCCTTCTTGACCACCATCTCGACGAACTGCACCGCGCTGGCGATCACGACGATGAAGCTCAGCAGCCGCAGGTACGGGAACTGCACGAGCACGAAGGTGTTGAGGGCCCAGGCCGCGATCGCGGTGATCACCATCACGAACGTCGTCGCCAGACCGAGCCGGAACGCGGTCTGCAGCTTGCCCGAGACGCCGAAGAACGGGCACAGGCCGAGGAAGTACGACAGCGTGAAGTTGTTGACGACGAGCGCGCCCAGGAAGATCCAGACGAGTTCCTTCATCGCTTCTCCTCCGCGGCGGCGGCCGCGCGGCGCTGCAGGCGCCAGCTGAACAGCAGCAGGATCAGGCCGAGCATCAGGAAGCCGCCCGGCGGCAGCACCATCACCACCCAGGGCTCGAACGCCGGGCCGAACAGGTCGATCCCGAACAGGCTGCCGTTGCCGAGCACCTCGCGGGTCGCGCCCAGGCACAGCAGCGCGAACAGGAAGCCCAGCCCCATGCCCAGCGCGTCGAGCACGGCCGCGAGCGGCGGGTTCTTGCTCGCGAACGCCTCCTGGCGGCCGAGGATCAGGCAGTTGACGACGATCAGCGCGAGGAACGCGCCGAGCTCCTTGTGCACGTCGGGCAGGATCGCCTGCAGCACGAAGTCGACGACGGTCACGAAGGTCGCGATCACGATCACGTAGGTCGAGATGCGCACCTGCGCCGGGATGAAGCGCCCCAGCAGCGACACGAGCAACGACGAACACGCCAGCACCGCGGTGGTCGCAGCCCCCATGGCCAGCGCGTTGATCGCGCTGTTGGTGACCGCGAGCGTCGGGCACATGCCGAGTACCTGCACGAACACGGGGTTCTCGCGCCACAGGCCCTTCACGAACTCGGCGTGCAGGCGGGCGGCCTCGGCGGGCGACGACGGCGCGTTCATCGGCTCTCCTCCTTCGGCGCCGGCGGCACCTCGGCGGCTGCGGGCAGCTTGTCGAGCAAGCCCGCGCAGCGCTCGTTGACGATGCGCACCACGGCCTTCGACGAGATCGTCGCGCCGGTGATGCCGTCGACCTGGTTGGGCAGCGTGCCCGTGCCGTGTTTGACGACGACGGCCTCGGGCCGCACCGCCAGCGCCGCGAACTCACGCGCGAACGCCGGGTCCTTGAAGATCTTGTCGCCGAGCCCCGGCGTCTCGCGGCTGTCGAGCACCTGCATGCCGACGACCAGCTCGCGCTGCGGGTCGTAGCCGAACAGCAGCTTGATGGTGTCCTGGAAGCCCGGCCCCTGCCCCGGGATCGCGTAGCCGAGGAAGCGCCCGCCGTCGCCGTAGGCAGCGTAGACCGCGACGGCGTCCTTGGCCTCGGACCCGTCGGCCGGCACGAAGCGTCCGCCGGTCAGCACCAGCTTGCGCATCGCCGTCGTGCCCGGCACGACCTGGAACACGGCGCGCTGCAGCGCGGCCGCGGCGTTGGCCTCGATCGCCGGCAGCGTCAGCGCGTAGGTCGAGGCCAGCAGCAGCCCCGCGAGCAGCCCGGCGACCGTCAGCGTCGCGACGAGGCGCGTCGAACCCGGCTCAGGCGGCAGTTCGAAGTCGCTCACGCGGCCCTCCGGCGGCCGAACGGCCGCGGCTGCGACACGCGCTCGAGCAGCGGCGTCGCCGCGTTCATGAGCAGGATCGCGTACATCACGCCTTCGGGCAGGCCGCCGTAGTCGCGGATCACGACCACGAGCGCGCCGATGCCGGCCCCGAATGCGAGCGCGCCGCGCGGCGTGGTCGGCGAGCTCACGGGGTCGGTCGCCATGAACACCGCGCCGAACAGCAGGCCGCCCGACGTCAGCAGGAACAGCGGCCCCGGGTTGCGCACCGGATCGAGCAGGTGCAGCGCACCGCCGAGCAGCGCGGTCGCGACGAGGATCGCGACGGGGATGCGCCAGTCGAACGCGCGGCGCAGCCCGAGCCACAGGCCGACGAGCAGCAGCACCAGCGCGCTGGTCTCGCCGAGCGAGCCGGCGACGTCGCCCGAGAACAGGGCCCACAACCCCGTGGTCGTGTGCTCGAACTTGTGCAGCGCCAGCGGCGTCGCCGTCGACATGCCGTCGAGGCCGCCGTGCAGGAACGGCAGCGCGAACGTCGATGCCGGCACGTCGAGGAAGCCGCGCGGCGCGCCCCACGTCGTCAGCGCGCCCGGGAACGCCGCCTGCAGGAACGCGCGCCCGACCAGCGCCGGGTTGAACAGGTTCTGGCCGAGGCCGCCGAACAGCTGCTTGCCCAGCGCGATCGCGACGAAGCCGCCGAGGGCCGCCATCCACAGCGGGATCGCGGGCGGCAGGGTCAGGCCGACGAGCAGACCCGTGAGCACGCCGCTGCCGTCGCGCAGCGTGTTGCCGCGCGGGGCCCGCGTCGCGAGGGCCCACTCGGCGAACACCGCGCCCGCCGTCGCGGCGGCCACGACCAGCAACGCGACCACGCCGAAGAACCACGTCGCCGCCGCGAGCACCGGCAGCGTGCACAGGATCACCTCGACCATGAGCCGCGGCGTGCTCAGCGTCGTGTGCAGGAACGGCGCCGCCTGCAGGTCCAGCCGGTGGCCGCGGCCCGTCATGACTTGCCGGCCTCCTTGCGGCGTTCGTCGCGGATCGCCGACTTGGCGACGCGGATCAGCTGCACGATCGGGATGTTGGACGGGCACGCGAACGAACACGCGCCGCACTCCATGCAGTCCATCACGAAGTTGGCTTCGAGCGTCTTCATCTCGCCGGCGCGCGCCAGCCGCGCGAGCACCGACGGGTTGAGGAAGTTGGCGCAGGCGTCGAGGCAGCGACCGCACTTGAGGCACCCGTACTCGCTGCCGCGCGCGGTCTCGGCCGCGGTGAAAGCGAGCACTCCCGAGGTGCCCTTGAGCACCGGTACGTCGATGCTGGCCAGGGCGCTGCCCATCATCGGTCCGCCCATCACCATCTCGCAGGTCTCGGGCAGCGTGCCGCCGCAGTGCGCAAGCAGCTCGCGCACCGAGGTGCCGAGCGGCACGCGCACGTTCGCGGGCCGCCGCACGCCGGGACCGGAGACGGTGACCACGCGCTCGATCAGCGGGACGCCGCGGTCGAACCAGTCGGCCAGCGCCACCATCGTGCCGACGTTGTTGACCACGCAGCCGACGTCGAGCGGCAGCTTGCCGGCGGGCACCTCGACGCCGAACAGCGCCTCGATCAGCATCTTCTCGGCGCCCTGCGGATACTTGACCTGCAGCGGCGTGATCGTGATCGCCTCCCCCGGCCGCACGTTCGCGCGCAGCGCCGCGACCGCGTCCGGCTTGTTGTGCTCGACGCCGATGTGCACGTCCTTGGCGCCCAGCTGTCCGGCGACGATGCGTGCGCCGCGCAGCACGTCGGCGGCGCGCTCGACCATCGTGCGGTGATCGCAGGTCAGGTAGGGCTCGCACTCGCAGCCGTTGAGCACGAAGTGTTCGACGACCCTGCCCGCCGGCGTCTTGTACTTGACGTGCGCCGGGAACGCCGCGCCGCCGAGCCCGACGATGCCGCCGCGCTGCACGTGCGCCACGAACGCGTCGCCGTCGAGGCCGTCGGGATCGACGGTCGCGTGCGCCGACACCTCCTGCGCGGAGAACGGATCGGCCTGCAGTTCGACGCAGGGCACCAGTTCGCCGCTGGGGTGGCGGTGCCGATCGAAGCCGAGCACCTGCCCGTCGACGGGGCTGTGCAGGTCCGTCGACACGAAGCCGTCCGCCGCGGCGATGCGCTGACCGCGCCGCACGCCCTCGCCGCGCCCCACCACGGGCACGGCCGGCTTGCCGCCCTGCGCGAGCGGCAGCACGTAACGCGACACGAACGGCATGTGCTCGGTGGCGAGGTGCTCGGTGCCCTGCTTGTGATCGTGCGGATGCACGCCATGCGCGAAGCTGCGCAGCGTGAACGGCAGCTTCATGGCCGCGCTCCCGCTGCCAGCGTGGTCAGCTTGCGCTGCAAGCGGGCCAGCAGCTCTGCTTCGACGCCGCCGCGCAGGCGCTGCAGCTCGACCGCGTGCTCGGCGCGCAGCGCGGCGAGTTCCCGTTCGTGTGCGGCGGCGACCGCAGCCGCCGCGCGCTGTTCGACCTCGTGCGTGAACGGCGTGCGAACACCCGCCAGCTCTTGCAGCATCTGCCACGCCGGCAGGTGCTCGGGGTCGTCCGTGCCCGGCGCCTGCGGCTCGGGGTTGCCGTCGAGCGACAGCTTCTCGCCGAACGCGCCGGGCAGCCGCGGGTCGTAGCGCAGCAGCGGGAACGCCCGCCGCGCCACCGCTTCTTCGGCGAGCGCCATCGTGCGGTCCGGCGCCACCGCGGCCGCGCGCGGGCTCGGCGCGAACACGTGCAACAGCGCGGGGCCAGGATGCTCACAGGCCCCCAGCACGCCCGCGGCCAGGTGGTCGAGGTGCGCGACGGTCGACTGCAGGACGAACGCGCCGGGGTGCGCGAGCGCCAGGCGCGCCGGCGACGGGTCGGCGGCGCGTTCGGTCGACGAGGTGAGCAGCAGGACCTTGATCGGCAACCCGCTCGCCAACGCGGCGGTCACCTGCGCGAGGCCGCCGCGCCGCAGCGCGTCGCCATCGACGACCAGCCACAGCGGCGGACACAGCTCGCGCTCGGCCAGCGACAACTCGGCGTAGTCCAGCCGCCGGGGCCCGGGCGGCCCCTGCTGCAGCAGCGCCTCGGCGCGGCGCAGCAGCGCGAAGTCCGCCGCCAACGCCGCCGCCTGCCCGTGCAGGAGGCCCAGCGCGTGCTGACCCGCCTCGCGGCTGCCGTCGAATACGGCGGGCGAGGCGAACGGGTTCCACGGGAAGGCCCCCGCCAGCGCTCCCGCCTCGCCGCCGGCGAGCACGATGCCGCTGCGCGCGCGACCGCTGCCGCTGTGGCCCTGTTGCACACGGAAGCGAAGGTCGGCGACGGCGCGCGCCGTCTCGACCAGCAGCTGCAGCTTGCCGGCATCGACGCGACCGCTCGCCTGCACCTCGTCGAGGCGGCCGGCCAGCGTCGACAGCGCCACCGCGCCGGCGCCGAGCGTGGCCAGGCCTTCGTGCAGCGCTTCGAGGTCGGTGACCGGCAACGCGCCCGCGAGCATGCCGCGGATGCGTTCACCGAACTTCGCGGCGAGCTCGTCGAGGCGCTGCACGTGCTGGAGCAACTTGGGCTGCAGGTGCGCCTCGGTCGCCGCCAGCACGCTGCGCAGCGCCAGCCGCGCGCCGCTGCCGGGCTCGGCGTCGTCACCGGGCGCCATCGTGACCAGACAGTGTCGCGACAGCTCGAGCGCGCCGAGCAGACCCGGCTCGGGCAGTTCCCGCGCCGCGGCGATCACCGCGCCCGTCGTATCGGGCAGGGCCCGCCACGCCGCGGCGCCGGCGCGCGCCTGCCGCACGGCTTCGGCCGAACGCGATCCCGGCTGCAGCGCCCCGGGTTCGCAGGCCGCCACGCAGAGGTTGCAGCCCTTGCAGGCGTCGGGATCGAGCGCGAGCACCAGCGGCTCGCCGCCGGTGAACGGCGCGCCGCCGACCACCGGCAGCGCGGCCAGAGCGTCGGCAACCGCGTCGGCGGCCTGTTGCGCCGGACCTCGACGCGCTTCGTCGAGCTTCACCAGCGCCGCAGCGCTGGCCGCACGCACCGCGTCGCCCGCGGTGGCGGCGCCCGCGGTGATCGCCTTGGGCAGCGCCTTGGCGACGCGCGCGACCACGGGCCGCAGTGCCTCGGCGGAGTCCGCGGTGGCCGCGACCGCGCGCATGCCGCATTCGATCAGTTCGCCCGCGCCGATCACCGCCGGCAGCAGCGCGGCATCGGGGCAAGCGGTCCAGCACGCGCCACACCCGGTGCACCGACTCGTCGTCAGCGACGGCAACTGGTCGGTCGCCGCGTTGCCGCGGAACAGCGAAGTCAGCGCCGGCGACGAACCCGCGGTCAGGTACGGATCGGGGCCGAGGTCCGCTGCCTTCGCGCTCACGACGACGTCCCACGCACGCAACCGGTCGTCGTGCGTGGGCGCACTCTGCGCCGGGGCATCGACGCGACGCGGCGCGGCCGGCACCGACTGCCGTGCCGCGGGAGCGCCGTCGCTCAGGCCGAGCGTCTCGATGCCAGGGTGTGCGCGCCGCAGCGCCTCGTGCAGCACCAACCGCTTGCGCGAACCGACGTCGAGCGGTGCGAAGCGCACGCCGAGCTGCACGAACGGCCGGCCCGCACCCTCGGCGCACTCGCGCACGAACGCGGCCAGATCGGCGGACGACACCTGGCCGTCGGCGCGCGCGGAGACCGCGACGTGCAGCGACGGCACCTCCTTGTCCTTGAACGGCCGACGCGCGGCCCGCGCCTCGGCCTGCTCGCGCGCCAGCGCGGCGCGCACCTCACGCAGCAGCGGCGGTTCGGCCAGCGCGGCGACCGCCGCCGACAGCACGATCACCGCCTTCTTGCCGCGCAGCTGCGGCTGCCACGACTCGGGGAACGGGCGCAGGCAGTTGAGGGTGACCCGGCCTGTCACCTCGAGCGGCACCCCGAGCGCCGCCGGGCAGGTGGCGAGACCGATCACGAGCACATCGGCGTGCTCGCAGCCCGCGGTGTCGACCGCCGACCACACCGAGCCGGTGGCCAGCTGCACCTCGGCCGCGACGTCCTGCAGCAGCTTCATCACCGGCGCCTGCACGAACGGCGCGAAACCGGCGCGCTGCAACGTCGCCAGCGCCGGGTCGCTGGGCTGGCCGCGCAGCACCGGCCGTTCGAGATCGAACCAGCGCACCACGCGGCGCCGATCGCGGCCGAACAACTGTTCCTGCGACGGCGTCGCCGAGCGCACGAAGTCCCCGGCTTCGCCGAGCAGATCGAGCGCCGCCGCGGGCAGATCGCGCGCCTCGGCCGCCGGTCCAGCCGCGGCCAGCACGACCGGAAGCAGGGCGCGTTCGGCCAGCATGCGCGCGATCAGATGCACCAACGGCAACTCCGCGGGGCACGCGACCAGGATCACCGCGCCGCTGTCGGCCACGGCGAACAGACCGCCGTCCCCGTCGCTCAGCGTCGCACGCACCACGCAAGCCAGCTGCCGCCGCGCCGCGTCCTGCAGCAGGTCGGCGATGCGCGGCAGGTCTTCGCCCGCAAGCGCGGCGGTGACGCGTTCGCCGGCCTCGGCGCGGCCCAGCGCCTGCGCGAGATCGGCGCGCGCGTCACCCGAGGCCAGCACCGCGCCCGCGATGGGCAGCTCGGCCGGCGCCAGTCCGTTCGTGGTGGTGATCATGCTCGCACCTCCTGCTTGGCAAACTGGGCCTTGGCGACGAACTGGATCGCGCCGGTCGGGCAGCGGAACGTCGGCGCCGGCCCGGCATCGACCGCGCTCGCGTAGTCGACCACCGGCAGGTTGTCGACCATGCGCAGCAGCCCCTCGGGGGCGTCCTGCACGCAGCGGCCGCACGCGTCGCACGCCGCGGTGCACAACTGGCGCGCGGCCTCACCCGCCAGCGGAACCCTGCACTGCACGAGCAGCGGCTGCCGCAGCGGCAACAGCTCGAACAGGTCGCGCGGGCAGGCGACGACGCAGTCGCCGCACGCGGTGCACTTGTCGACGTCGACGACCGGCAGGCCGTTGTCGTTCATCGTGATCGCGCCGAAGTCGCAGACACGCTGGCAGTCGGCGAGGCCCAGGCAACCCCAGCTGCAGCCCTTGCCGCCGCCGCCGGTCACGTGCGCGCCGCGGCAGCTCTCGAAGCCGTCGTAGGCCGCGATCTGCACCGCCTGCGCCTTGCCGCCGGCGCAGTGCAGCCGCGCGACCTTGCGATCGAGCGCGCCGGCGTCGACGCCGAGGAACGCCGCGATCGCGGCGACGGCCTCGGGGCCGGCGACGGTGCAACCCGATGGCTGCCGCGCACCGGCGGTGAGCGCCTCGGCGAACGCGCGACAACCGGGCTCGCCGCAGCCGCCGCAGTTGGTGCCGGGCAGCAGCTGTTCGACGCGCGCGGTGCGCGGGTCCTCGGGCACGCGCAGGAACCGATAGGCGAACGCGAGCATCGCGCCGAGCAGCACGCCCAGGCCCGCCATGATCGCTCCCGCCATCAGCACGTCGCCCATCGCCGCCTCAGGTGTTGAAGGGCGCCGCGCGCGCGATCAGGGCCGGCAGGTCCGGCTCGTCGGGGTTCAGCGGCTTGCCGGGGTGGATGCAGCGCGACGGGCACTTCTCCGCGGCCTGCACCAGCTGCGCGAAGGTGCCGGCGCGCGGGTCGGCGATGCGCGCCTGCTTGTTCTCGTTGTAGACGAACATCAGCGAGTTGAGGTTGACGCAGTCGTTGCAGGTCGAGCAGCGCGCCGAGTCGATCCACGGCTCGTCGAAGTCGTCGTCGGCCGCGGACGCCGCCGCGACGGGTTCGGCCACAGCTGGTTCGGCAGCAGCGGGCACGGCAGCCGCGGGTGCCGCGGGCGCAAGCTCTGCGGGCGTCGGCGCGCGCGGCAGCACCACGGGCGCAGCGCCTGTGGTCTCGCCGAGCGGGTCGACCTCGAGCAACATGCGCGCGAGGCCCTGCATCGCCGTCGCCGTCGCCTGCTCGCGCACCGCGGTCAGTTCGGTCGCGTGTTGCTGCGCCATCGCCTCCCGATCGCGCGCGGCCTGGTCGGCGGCTTCGCGGCGCGCCTGCTGCACCGCCTCGCGCACGTGTTCGTTGCGCACGCCGGCCAGCTCCTGCAGCGTGCGCCAGTAGCGCAACCGATCGCGGCAGGCGTGCACCAGCCAGCGGCGCACGGCGGCGCGCCCCGGCGTGCCGTCGCCGGCGGCGAACACCACGAACGGGATGCTGCGTCTGGCGGCTTCGTCGTCGAGCTGCAGGAACGCCGCGAGCGGCACGAGCTCGGCGCTGTCCAGCGCCGCAGGCACCGCGGCGAAGGCGTCGCGCAGATGCGGCTCGAGCAGCGCGTAGTCGGCGAAGGTGAACACCGGCGCCGCGTCGTCGGCGCCGGCCGCAGCAGCGGGCCAGTCCGCGTCCGGCGCCGGATTGCCGGTGAAGTCGAGGCGCCGCGCCCAGGTCTCACCGCTCGCCGGGTCGTACTGGAACAGGGGTTGGGCGCGGCCTTCGATCGCCGCGCCCGCGTGCAGGAACGCGCCGAGCGGCGGCTCGCGGTGCATCGCATCGAGTCCGGAGTCGACCAGGTGCAGCCCCGTGCGCATGCCGCGCAGCGCGCGCTCGAAGCCGCGCAGCAGGTGCGCGGGCCGCGCCGCCGTCGCCTGCTGCACGAACGCCTCGCGACAGGCGATACCCAGGTAGCCGAGTTCGAGTCGCACGCGCGGCGACCCGTCCATCGACATCGGATCGCGCCCCGGCGACTCCTCGACGAGCACCTGCACGGGTCGCCCCGACACCAGCAGCTGCATCAGCGACTGCAGGCCGTGGTTGGCGAGTTCGGTCACCGAGGTCTGCAGCACCACGACCGGCAGGATCGCCAGCTCTTCGGCGGTCAGTTCCTGCCACCCCAGGGCGGCGAGAACCGGGTCGTGGCGCTCGGGATCGTAGGTACCGCGCCGCTCGAGCTCGGCGAGCCGTGCGGCGCGCACCGTGGCCAGCAGGTCCGCGGCGAGCGAATCGAAGCGCGCCGCGGCCTCCGCCGCGACGACCACGCACTCGGGCGCGTGCGACGCCGTGAGGTGGCTCTCGAGCGTCGCCAACGCCTGCTGCAGCCGGGCGCGGCGTGCCGGGTCGACGCGCACCGTGCCGCGGTGTTGGCCGACCGTGCGCGCGAGCGCCCCGGCGTCGAAGAACTGCGCCGCCGCGCCGCCGAGGCTGCGTCCGACCGCCTGGGCGGTGTGCGCGTCGGGGTCCTTCTGCGCCTCGACCTGCAGCAGCGCCTGCAGCGCCGCGACGAGGTCGCGCACGCGCATCGCGAACTGCTCCCGCGCGCCCTCGACCCGCTGCGCGATCGTCGCCTGTAGCAGGTGCAGCGCAGTATCGGGTCGCAGCGGCAGCAGCGCGAAGTCGGGCAGGCCGGCACAGACCGCCTCGAAGTCGGCCCGCACCGCGGCCTCGACCTCGCCGCGCAGCTGCAGTTCGGCCAGCATCTGCGCGCCGGCCTCGCGCAGCAGTTCGCGCGCGTCCCGGTCGGGCTCGTGCGCAACCATCAGTCGCACCCGCCGCTCCAACCGGCGGCTGTTGTCGCCGAGGATGCGCGCCTGGCTCTTCGCGCCGGCCAGCCACTCGGGCAGCACGTCTCCCAGCGCCCGCACCTCGAGGCCCTCCACGCCGCGGCGCACCACCAGCGGGTAGTCGTGGCGCACGCGCGCCGGGTCGCGGAACGGCGCGAGCAGCAGCGGTACGGCGTCGGCTGGCAGCGCCGCGGCGCCGCCGCCGCTGCCGAGATGCCAGCGCCGCAGCTCGCGCAGCGCGCCGGCGGTCGAGGGTTCGGTCCGCGTCATCGTGGTCACACCGAGAACTTGTCGAGTTCGCGTTCGAGTCCGACGAGCTTGTCGGCGTCGGACATGCCCAGCCCCACCGTGGTGAAGTCCTCGTAGCGCGGCCGCTCGGGGTCGCGGTAGAGCACACCGATCGGCAGCGGCTCGTGCTGCTCGGCGACGCGGCGCGCGGCGGCGAGGTCGCGGCTGTCGTGCGCCTGCTGGTTTGGAAAGGTGCGCGCGGTCGCCGCGTCGAGCTCGGGGTTGTCGCCGCCGGTGAGCAGCAACAGCTGCGACGGGTCCTTCTGCATCTCCGCGAACACCTGCGAGGTGTAGGTCGGGCAGCGCTGCAGGATGCGCACGAAGCTGAGCCCCTTGTGCTCGTAGGCGCGCACGAGCGTCGCGTAGAGGTGCGCTGGGTTCCAGTCGACCGTCTGCGCCACGAACGAGACGTTGGCGAAGCCGAGCGTCGCCGCGGTCGGGTTGAGCGGCGGCAGCCAGGCGCCGCGCGGGTGGGTGTTGGTGTGCAGGCCCTGCGGACTGGTCGGCGACGTCTGGTTCTTGGTCAGCCCGTAGATGGCGTTGTCGAACAACATCACCACCATGTCCATGTTGTAGCGGATGGCGTGCACCCAGTGCCCCGCGCCGATCGAGCAGCAGTCGCCGTCACCGGTCGCCACCCAGACGGTGAGGTCGGGCCGGCGCGACTTCACGCCGCATGCCACCGGCAGCGCGCGCCCGTGCAGGCCGTGGAAGCCGTAGGTCTTCATGTAGTGCGGGAAGCGGCTGCTGCAGCCGATGCCCGACACGCACACGGTCTTCTCCGGCGGCAGCTGCTCGTCGCGGCAGATGCGCTGCACGGCGGTGAGCACGGCGAGGTCGCCGCAGCCCGGGCACCACCGCGCGGTGCCGCCTTCGTAGTCCTCGAGGGTGAAGTACCGTTCGGGCACTTCGAGCTCCCAGTCGTCCTTGAGTCCGAACATCACGATTCTCCTCGCAGCGCCTGCAGTCGGCGCGAGATCTCGGCGTGGATCGCCCCCGGCTGGATCGGCTGACCGGCCACGTTCGACCAGCAGTCGATGTCCATCAGGGTGTGGGTGCGCAGCAGTTGCGCGAGCTGCGCGATGCGGCGGTTGTCCTTGGTGACGTGCGGCGCGCCCGGCGCGTCGCTGTAGTTGATCTCGACGGTGACGACGCGGCGGAAGCGCGCGAAGATCTCCGCGAGGCCGGGCTCGAGCGGCGACAGGAAGCGCAGGTGCAGCGCCGAGACGCGCTGCCCTTCGGCGCGCGCGCGGTCGACGGCTTCTTCGATCGAGCCCAGCGTCGACCCCCACCCGACGACCAGCAGGTCGCCCTCGGCGTCGCCGTGCACCTGCGGCGGCCGCAGCGACTCGCCGAACACCGCCAGCTTGCGGCTGCGCATCGCGCAACCGGTCTGGTTGGAGTCGGGGTCGTAGGCGACCTTGGCGTTCTTGGTGTGCGCCAGCCCGGTGAGCACGTACTCGCCGCCCTTCTGGCCGGGCACCGGCCGCGGCGACAGCCCGGTGTCGAGATCCCAGTCGTATGCGGTCACGCCCTGCTGCCACGGCGACTGGTCGAGCGGCGGCGCCAGCCAGTCCGCCGCGACCTCGGGGCGAGGGATCGGCTGCACGCCGGTGGCGAGGTTGGCGTCGGTCAGCAGCATCACCGGCATGCGGAACGCCTCGGCCAGCTTGCGCGCGGTGACCACGAAGTGCAGGCACTCCTCGATCGTCGCCGGCGCGATCACGATCTTGGGCGTGTCGCCGGGCTGGCCGTAGAGCGCGGCCAGCAGGTCGCCCTGCTCGACCTTGGTCGGCAGCCCGGTGCTCGGCCCGCCGCGCTGCACCAGCACGAACACCAGCGGCACCTCGGCCATCACCGCCAGCCCGAGGAACTCGGTCTTGAGCGCGAGGCCCGGCCCCGAGGTCACCGTGCACGCGGTCTTGCCCGCGTACGAGGCGCCGATCGCGAAGCCGATCGCGGCGATCTCGTCCTCGGCCTGGTGCACCACGCCGCCCACGCCGCGGAAGGCGCTGGCCAGGTGGTGCGACACCGAGGTCGCCGGCGTGATCGGATACATCGCCACCATCTCGATGCCCGCGGCCATCACGCCGAGCGCGATCGCCTGGTTGCCGTTCAGCACCATCATGCGCCGGGTGATCTCGCGCGGCGGGATCTCGTAGCGCTGTTCGAGCACCTGCTCGCCGAACGCGTGCCCGGCGCGCACCAGGTCCTGGTTGCGTGCGATCACCGCCGGCCCCTTCTTGGCGAACACGAACGCCACCTCTTCCATGGCGCGGTCGAGGTCGCGGCAGGTGATGTGGCAGAGCATGCCCAGCACGAACATGTTCTTGCCGACGCGCACGTCCTGCGCGACCTGCTGGCAGGCCTCCTCGAGCGCGACCTCACGCACGTCGAGGCCGAGGGCGCGGAACTCGACCAGCGCGGCCGCGTAGTCGCGCCGCACCTCTTCGCGCGGGTCCTTCGCCCACTTGCTCTCGAGCAGCACGATCGTGCCAGGCTTGTAGGCCTTCTGCTCGATGCGCCCGTAGAGCACCTGCTCGTTGAGCGCGACCACGAGGTCGGCCTGGTCGCCGGTGTTGGTGACCTTCTCCGAGCCGACGCGCACGCGGATGCCGCTGGCGCCCGCGCGCGACCGCGCCGGAGGCTTGATCTCCGCCGGGATGATCTCGACGGTCCAGACGCCGTTGCCCATCTTGGCGCTCACCGCGCCGTAGGTCTGCCCGGCCTTCTGTGCGCCCTCACCGGAGTCGCTGACGATCTCGACGATGTGCTCGCGCACGCGCTGCGCCGGCGCCTTGCCCGGTCGGGCCGCGGTCGCGCCGGCGCCTGGAGTGGTGCTGGTCATCTCAGTCACCCTCTCCCAGGTCGGTCCAGATCGAGTCGACGAACAACTCGGTCTCCTTGGTCTCGTGCGCGGCGATGCCGTCCTTGAGCGCGCGGCCGCGCCGCTGCAACTGCGCCTCGTCGGCGTCGGGCGAGTTGGCGAGGTCGAGCAGTTCCTGCGCCGCCTGCAGCAGATCGGTGTGGTCGCGCTTGAGGTCCTGCAGCGCGTAGACGAGGTGCGGGGTGCGTCGCTGGATCACCGCGTGCAGCCCGCTGATCTCGGCCTCCTCCTCCTGGAAGTGGCGCCGCAGCAGCGGCACCAGGGTCTGCAGCAGATCCACGGTTCGCGCCGTGCTGCCGGCGCTGGGGACTTGCGACAACAGCGCGCCGATCTGGCGGTGGTCGTCGAGGATCTGATCTTTCGCCTTGGCAGGCTTCCGTGTCGGGGTCATGGCAATCTCCATGGGGCCTGCGAACAGGCAGAACCGAAACGAGCGCCGGCGCCACCGCACCGGCCAGAGACACCCCGTCGCTACCGCGAAGAGGTTGGTGGCGATGCCTCACAGTTGAGGGGCGCGTACGTCCTTGAGCAGTACGCTCAGAGGCCCGGTGCCGGCACACAATGGGGGCAGTCGCCCGCGGCGAACGGCGCGACGCTGCGTTGCACCGCACTCGGGCGGCTCGGCCGGCTCAGCAGCAGAGCACGACGAAGTTGTAGCTGGCGTGCACCAGCATCGCCGCCGGCAGGAAGCGCGTGCGCTGGAACACGACCGCCGCGACCACGCCCATCAGGAACACCGGCGGCCACGACGCGACCGGGTGCACACAGGCGAACAGCGCCGCGCTCCACACCACCGCGAGCGGCACACGCACGCTGCGCACCAGGCCGCCGAACACCAGGCCGCGGAACAGGACCTCCTCGACGAGCGGCGCCGCCACCACCGCGAGCAGCAGCAACTCGACGTGGTCCTTGCCCGGCGCCGGCGGCAGCTCGAACCACCCGTGCTCGCGCACCATCTGCAGGTAGGCGAGGCCGAGCATGCCGAGCCCCACGCCGGCCAGCAGGCCGAGCCCGCAGTCGACGGCGACGCGACGACCGTCGGTGACGCGCAGTCCGAGGGTCTGCATCACGTCGACGCCGCGGCGGGTCAGCACGACCACGAACGACACCACCGTGACAGCGCCGGCGATCACGAACGCGAGCAGGATCGAGGACCACGGCGGCAGACCGTCGCCGATGCTGCCTGTCATCAGCAGCACGCTCAGCAGCGCCTGCAGCAGGAAGAACACCAGCAACGCGGCGCTGCCGTCGAACAACGCCACGGCGCGGCGCGGCTCTTCGACCGGATCGAGCAACCACGGCAGGCGATCACAGGCGCGTTGCCAGATCGCGTAGGCCAGGGTGCCGAAGACCAGCATCGTCGCCAGCCGCGGCGCCAGCTCGGCCGAGTGCAGGCCGACGAAGAACGTGCTCGCGAAGAAGAAGTAGAGGTAGACGTGGCGCGCCTTGGGCTGGCGCGGCACGTGGTCGGCGTTGGGGTTGCAGCCGATCACGCTGATGCCCGCGGCGATGTGCGCGGCGCACCAGACGCCGTAGCCGACCAGCAGCGCGTCGACCAGCAGCGAGCCGAGGTCCGTCTGCCCGCCGCGGATCGCGAACGCCGCCAGACCGATCCACGCGAACAGCACCGCCAGCGTCGCCCAGATGCGCGTCTTCTGCCGCAGCGCGTCGCCGATCGCGACCGGCAGGCTGTAGAGCATCCACAACGACCGGCCTTCGGCCGCGAGCACCTGGAAGCAGCCGCCGATCAGCGAATACAGGCCGATGCCGTAGGCGAGCATCGCCACGCCCGAGCCCTGCACCTTGCCGAGGCCGGGGTTGACGAGCAGCTGCAGGCCGATCACGAACACCGGCACGAACACGGTCTGGACCAGGAAGTTGCGGTCGCGCAAGAGCAGCGCCAGATCCTTGCCGGCGACCCCCAGGCGCCGCGCGCGCTGCCACGCGCCGGCGCGCCCGCGCGCACCCGCGTCGACGCCGCCGGTGCGCATCGCCCCGTGCGCCAACAGCCGCGTCGACGCGGACGTCGCGAGCACGAACACCAGGCCCGTCAGGCCGACACCCGCGAGCGCCGCGGCCGCGCCGTGCTCGGCCATCGCCAGCGGCCAGGCGCCGGGCGACCAGACGAGCCACGCCGGCGCGGCGCCGCCCAGGTCGAGGAACCAGCTGGGGATCGACGGCCCCAGCGCGATGCCGAACACCAGCGCCATCAGCAGCAGCGCCGTCAACGTGCACGCGCCCTGCACGCTGCGCAGCGCGCGCAGCGAACACGACAGGCGCAGCCGGGTCTCCACGTAGAGGCGCGCCGACCCCACCAGGAAGGTCGTCGCCAGCGTCGCCCCCACGGCCGCCGGCAAGGCCCAGGGATGGCCCAGCGCGCGCAGCAGCTGGTAGGTCAGGGGACACAAGGTCAGCCACGGGAAGAACGTCACCAGCGAGTACTCGAGCCCCTTGGCGAGCACCAGCGACCGCGTCGGCACCGGGAACGTCATCAGCCACGCCTGGGTCCATTCGCCGCCAGCGAGGTTGGCGTTGGCGCCACCGAAACCGATCGCGACGAGCATCGACAACAGCGTCAGCAGCAGCAGCGCACCGCACTGCACGAACCGTTCGCGCGCGCCGGGCTGGGTCCAGACCCGCGCCGGCGTCAACACGTTGAAATCGTCGCCCCGCCGCCCCGTGTACCTGCCGCCGTAGCGCGGCTGATCCTCGTCCGTCGGCGCGCCTTGTGCAGGCTCGGCAACGGCCGCCTCGGCGATGCTGCGCAGCTCGCTGTATTGCTCGGTGGCGACGCCGAGCCGCACCACCGCCTGCCCGGTCATCATCAGGGACTGGAACGCAAACAGCGGCAGCATCAGCACCAGCAACCACGCCAGGCCGTCGCCGCGCTTGCGCCTGGTCGGTCGTCGCGATCGCCCCGAGCGCGAGCCCTCGCCCGGGACCGTCTGCCGCCGCGCCTTCCTGACCTGCGAGGCGCGCAGCAGCCGCAGCAGCGAGTTCTTGGCGAGCAGCGCCAGGACC
Organism: Planctomycetota bacterium; assembly: GCA_020638655.1. Classification (GTDB taxonomy): domain Bacteria; phylum Planctomycetota; class UBA1135; order UBA1135; family UBA2386; genus JACKIC01. The sequence goes on along the minus strand of JACKIC010000006.1, from coordinate 273,011 downwards.
CGCAGCGTGCCGGGTGGGCGGAACGTCACTCCGCGGCCTCCGCGCCGTCCTCGCGCGCGACCTGGAAGAACACGTCCTCGAGGGAACCGCCCGGCGCGAGCTGGCTGCGCAGTTCGTCGGGCGTGCCGAGCGCGGCGAGACCGCCGCGGTGCAGGATCGCGACGCGATGACACAGCCGTTCGGCCTGCTCGAGCAGGTGGGTGCTGTAGAAGATCGCGGTGCCGTTCGCGGCCAGCTCACGCACCAGGGCCAGCAGGGTGCGTGTGACCATCGGGTCGAGGCCGTTGGTCGGTTCGTCGAGCACCAGCACGTCCGGGTCGTGCAGCATCGCGCAGGCCAGGGCGAGCTTCTTGCGCATGCCCATCGAGTAGTTGACCGCGTACTCGTCGAGCGCGTCCGCGAACTGCAGGCGCTCGGCGAGCTCATCGGTGCGCGCCACGACGGCGGCGTCAGGCATGCCGCGCATCGCGCCGCAGAACCGCGCGATCTCGCCGCCGCGCAGGTGCTCGTAGAACATCGGCTCGTCGGGCAGATAGCCGACCTTGCGCATCACCTCGGCGCGATCCGCGAAGCAGTCGTGGCCGCCGACCGTCGCCGTACCGCTGCTCGGCGACAAGATGCCCATCAGCATGCGGATCGTGGTGGTCTTGCCGGCGCCGTTGGGGCCCAGCAGCGCCAGAATCTCGCCGCGGGCGACCTGCAGCGACAGGTCGCGCACGGCGACGTGCTCGCCGAAGCGTTTGGTCAGCGAGCGCAGTTCGACGACCGGCTCCCCGGTCGGTGCGGTGGCGTGCATCGCCGCAGACTACCGCATCAGGCCGCTTCGCCCCCCATCAGCTGCAGCGACAGCGTGGTGCCGACGGTGATGCGTCGCCGGGCGCGGAAGATCAGCATCTTGACGTTGGCGAGGCGCAGCCCCAGCTCCTCGCCGACCTCGCGGTAGCTGCGCTGCTCGACCTCGACCATGAGCAGCGCCCGCTGCTCTTTCGCGGAGAGCCGTTCGAACTGCCGCAAGTAGAGCCCCAGGAACAGCAGATAGGCGTGGTCGACGACGGACGCGGCTTCGTGCCGCACCGCGACGATCTCCGGCGACGGCGTGCGCAGGTCCTCGGGGTCCTCGTTCCCGGCCTCGTCCTGCACCAGGCCGCGCGGCTGACGCTTGAGGGCGCCGACGAGACCGATCACGGTGTTGCGCACGATGCGCTGACCCCAGGTGCGGAAGGCGCTGGCGCGGTCGGCGACGAAGCGGTCCGGATAGCGGCAGATGTTCAAGAACACCTGCTGCAACACGTCGTTGGCGTCCAGGCGCGGCTGATGCCGGATGCGCCGCTTGATCCAGCGCAGGAACTCGCTGCGGTTGCGCTCGAACAGCAGCGCGAACACCTCGGAGTCGCGGCCGTTGCGGAACGCGTTCATCAGGCAGGTGTCGATCCAGTCGCGGCGCGCTTCGGCCGTATCCATCGCCGCGCCGTCGAACGGCGGCAACTGCTGCGCCAGCCGCAGCAACGCGACGTCGCCCGTGAGCTCGGCGAGCTCGAACAGTCGATGCTGCAGTTCCCGGTCTTGCGGACGCGCGGAGGCGGCGAGTGCCATGGGTCACCTCGGATGTCGGAAGGGAGTCGGGACCTCGTGGCCCGGCGGCGCCGAGCCCGGTCCCTCCCGCCATCCGCCAGCCGCGCGGCGACCCCATCACGCCGCCGTCAGAATCGCAGCAGCAGGCCGACGAACGGTCCCGACAGCGCCGCGTCGTAACTCAAGCGATGGTCCTCGTAGTCGATGTCGAGGTAGCGCCAGCCGACGGCGAACGAGCCCATGGCGAAGCGGCGCTCGAGCGACGCCTGCAGCTGCCACGAGAAGCCCGGGAAGCTGCCGCCGAGGTCGCCGCGCAGGCCGAGCTGCCAGTCCTCGGCGAGCTGCAGCTCGCTGCGCAGCCCGAGGACCGTGTCCAGCCAGGTCGCGTCACTCGACGACGTCATCGTGTGCAAGGTCCACGGTCGCCGACGCACGACGCACTCGACGTCGCAGAAGCGCGCGCCGGCGAACAGGTCGAGGTGCCCGGCCCCGAATCGACACAACTCACCCCCCGCCCCGAACTCCACGAACGTCGCCCGCACCGCCCCGTCGTGAATGGTCATGGACGGAGCGTCGTAGAGCGCGTCGGCGGTCTGGACCTGCACTTGCGTGAGGTCCCCGAACACACTGAGCGGACCGCGGCGCCACTCGGCGCTCACCGACCAGCCGCTGAGTTCGAGACCGTCGTTGAGGCCGTCGAAGGAGTCCTCGGCGACCCCGTTCGCCGCGACGCGGCCCTCGAGCCCCGCCATCCACGCGAACGAGCCGATCCGCCATTCGGGCTCCTGCGCGGCAGCGGTCCCGGCGAGGCAGGACACCGCGAGCGGCGACAGCAGGAACGCGGCGCGCAGGGGACCATGCATGACGCGCGGCGATAGTCGCGCGCTCGGCCGCGGTCACTGCGGCCCGGCGCGCAACACGTCGCGCGCCATCTGCAGGTCGCGCTCGACCCGCGCGGCCTCGACGTTCAGCACGGCGGCGATCTCGACGGCCGACAGCCCGCCGATCCAGCTCAGCAGCGCGGTCTTGGCCACCGTCGGGTCGTGCCGATCGAGGGTCTCGAGCGCGAGATCCAGCGCGGCGCGGCGGCGCCGTTCGCCGCAGTGGCCCGCGAGCAACGACGTTTCGACAGGCACGGGCACGGCCTCGTCGCGCGGTCGCTCGGGTTCGGCGCCGGAGTCGAGGAAGCGCCCGAGCCTCACGGCGACGAAGGAGGCCGCCAGGATCCATACGAGGGTGAACCAGATCATCACCCGGCCATCCGCGCGGCGGCTCCGCGGACCATCACGACGGTGCTGGGTTTCGCGACAGCGGCCCGGAAAGAAAAAGGGGGCCGGGCGAAGGACATCGCCCGGCCCCCGCCACACTGCCGTCCGGCGCGAGGAGAGGAGAGGTGCGCCGCAACGTCAGCGGGCAGAGACCCAGGGTGCGAATCCCAGGAGAGAAGGGGTCTCCAGCGCGACATCCGTCAGCCGGCCCGGCGGCCCATCACGACTTCTTCGCGATCTTCCGTACAGCGAGCAGCCCGCGGACCTCGCGGTCCGCGGGCTGCTCGCTGCGTGCTGAGGACAGCACCGTCACGGCCGATCGATCAATCGCCGTTCTTCATCTCTTCGAGCAGCTTCTCGACTGCTTCTTCCATCTTCTCGTTGCGCAGGTTCTTGAACCGGATCACACCCTTGTGGTCGAGGATGTAGATCGTCGGCCAGCCGGTCACTCCCCACTTGGTCGGGATCGGGCCACCAGTGCCCTTGTCGCCGCACCAGAAGGAGCGCCACGAGACCCCCATCTCCTGTTGCTGCTGCGCGTAGTAACTCTTGTCCCTGTCACTGTTCACACCGATCAGCGCAAAGGGTTGGTCCTTCAACTTCTCCACGAGCGACCGCTCGTGCGGGATCATGGCCCGGCAAGGGCCTCACCAGAATCCCCAGAAGTCGATGACCACCACCTTGCCGCGGTAGTCGGAGAGCTTGAACGGCACGCCGTCGACGTCCTCGCCGACGATGTCCGGCGCTTCCATGCCGATCTGCAGGCGCTCCTCGATGAACTTGGGCGCGTCGATGCGGTCGGCGAGCATGGTGCCTTCGGCCAGCGTGCGAGCCTCGGCGATCTTCGCGGCTGCGGCTTCCTTGGCCTCGTCGCTCGCGTTCTTGTCGCGCGACGCCATGTAGGCGGGCCAGAACAGCGCGTAGGCGCGGATCTCGGCGTTGGGGTTCTCCTCGGCGATCTTGGCCAAGAACGCCTGGCCACCTTCCTGACCGAGCGAACGGAGCAGCATCGAGCCGCTCTCGACGACGGACAGCAGCTTGGGGCTCTTGACGTGGTCGGCGAGCAGGCTCTCGGCGGCCTTCGCCGCGACGTCCTTGGCGCCGTTCTGCAACGCCCAGGCGTAGAACTGCACGCGGTCGTCACCGTCGAAGGTGGCGGCGGTTTCCAGGCAGCGCTCTGCCAGGGGCTTGGCGTCCGGCATCGGCACGGTGCTGCGCAGCTTGTTGAGCGCGTCGCGGTCCTTGTCCTCGATGGCCTTCTTGTACTCGTCGCTGTTGGTGAGCGCCTTGACGGCCGCGGAGTACGCGTCGGTCGTGGCCTTCCATTCGGCGACGATCTTCTCGTAGGCGGCTGTGGCGGGGCTGGCAGGTGGCTTGCCGCTCTGCGCGACGAGCCCACATGCAAGCAGCGCCACGGCAGCGTGAGCGATCAGCTTCATTGGGTTTCCTTGGGGTAGGGATGGGGGAAGGCCGCAAGCCTATTGCCCCGCCCGATCACCCCAATCGCGCCGCCCGCGCGGCGTGTGCAAGAAAGCTGTCGCAGGCGCGCCGCGACTCACCACTCCAGCCGCGCGTCCCCAGGCTGCAGCCGGCCGATCGGGCGAGCGCCCTTGGCCGGCGTCTTGGTCAGCGTGTCGCCGAGCTCTTCGCGCAGCGCCTGCCCGGCGGCCTGCAGCCGCGCGACCACGTCGGGGTGCTGTGCGGCGACGTCGGTCGTCTCCCCCGGATCGGCGCGCAGATCGAACAGCGCGAGCCCGATCTGGCCCTTGCCGTAGGGCTTGGGCGAGCCGCCGGTGCCACCTTCGATGAACTTCGCGTAGCCGTGCGGGAAGTGCAGCTTCCACTGCCGATCGCGCACCGCCTGCAGCTGACCGCCGCCGTACCAGCAACCGAACGCCTCGTGCGGCGACGACGCGCCAGGCTCGTCGAACAGCAGCGGCCGGATGTCGAGGCCGTCGATCGTGTGCTCGGGCAGCTTCGCGCCGATCAGCGCCGCGACGGTCGGCAGGACGTCGATCGTCGACGCCAGCTCGTCACAGGTCGTGCCAGCGGGCACGTGACCGGGCCAGCGCACGATGGTGGGCTCGCGGATGCCGCCCTCGAACTCGGTGCCCTTGCCCTCGCGGAACGGCCCGGCGCTGCCGGCGTGGTCGCCGTAGCTCAGCCACGGCCCGTTGTCCGACGTGAACACCACCAGCGTGTCGTCGTCGATGCCGCACCGCTGCAGCGCCTTCAGGATCTCGCCGACCGACCAGTCGACCTCGGCGACGACGTCGGCGAACAGCCCCATGCCGGTCTTGCCCGCGAACTTCTCGCCGACGAACAGCGGCACGTGCACCATCGAGTGCGGCACGTAGAGGAAGAACGGCTGCGCCTTGTTCTTCTCGATGAACCGCACCGCGCGCTCGGTGTACTGCGCCGTGAGCTTGCTCTGGTCCTCGCCGGTGACCTCGGCGTCGACGACGCGGTCCCCTTCGATCAGCGGCAGCGCCGGGTAGCCCGCCTTGCGCCGCGCGGCCTCGGTCGGCAGGTGCGCGTAGTTGGGGTGCAACGGCCACATGTCGTTGCTGTAGGGCAGGCCGTAGTACTCGTCGAAGCCGTGGTGCGTCGGCAGGAACTTGGGGTGGTGGCCGAGGTGCCACTTGCCGAAGCAGGCCGTCGCGTAGCCCTTCTGCTTGCACAGCTCGGCGAGCGTCGTCTCGTCGGCCGAGATGCCGATCTCGGCTTTGGGTCCCAGGGCGCCGGAGAAGCCGATGCGGCGGTGGTAACAGCCCGTCAGCAGCGCCGAGCGCGACGCCGAGCAGACCGCCGACGACACCACGAAGTCGGTGAAGCGGCGCCCTTCGGCGGCCATGCGGTCGAGGTTGGGCGTCGGTGCCGCGCCGCCGAACGGACCGATGTCGGCGTAGCCCATGTCGTCGATGAAGATCACCACGACGTTGGGCGGGCGGTGCTCCGAGGCGGACACGGACAGGCTGCTACAGGCGGACAGGAGCGAGAGGCCGAGGAGGAACGAGGGTCCGAGGAGCCGCATGGCACGAGGATCGCCGCGGGCGCCGACGATTCCAGAGATCTTCTGCCGACGGACCGTAGGCGCGCCGCCGCGCACGACCGACACTGCCGCCGCGTCGTGCGAACCGCAGTCTCCCCCACCCTCGATGACCACCACCCAGACCGTTCCAGGTTCTCGTCGATGGATCCGGCGCGGCGCCCGCCTCGGCGTCGCCGCGCTCGCGGCCTACGGCTGCCTGCACCTGTGCAGCACCGCCTACTTCTGCCTGCGTGAGCAGCCGCGCCCCGAGCCGCCGCCGCGCGGCCACCTCGACGCCGATCGCCAGCTGCTCGCGAGTTCGCTGACGCGCCTGCTCGCCGAGGACGGCGTCGAGCACGCGTCGCGCTGGGCCGAGGCGATCGTGCGCGCCACGCCCACACCCGACCCGGGCTACGTCGCGCTGATCGCGGCGCAGATCCGCCGCGAGTCGCACTTCCTGGCCCCCGACCTCGAGTGGCTCTACCGGCGCATCGTGCCCGACCTGCTGCACGAGCTCGGCATGCCGGACCCCGTCAACACGATCGGTCCGATGCAGGTGCAGCGCTGGCGGCTGCGGCCGCTGTTCGAACGCACGCTCGGCGTCGCGCTCGACGAACACACGACCAAGGAGCTCGCCTACGACCTCGAAGCCGGCGTGGCCGCGTGCGTGGCGCACCTCGACCCGCTGCTGACCGAGTACGTGCCGGACCGCGCGCCGCTGGGTTGGCCGCAGGCCTACGGGCCCGCGCCGGCCAACCCCGCGGCGGCCGGCCTGGCACAGAGCTGGAACGGGGCCCTCGCCCCCGGCCGCCGCGAGGCTGCGGCGGCGCAGAAGCAGCTCTCGGACCTGCTCGGCGAACCGCTGGCGATCGACGGCGTGCTCGGCGAACGCGCCGTCGAGGCGCTGCGGCGGTTCGCGCACACGCGTCCCGAACTGGCCGACGAGGTGACTGCGACGGCGACCCGGCTCGACGCCGTGCCCGAACGTCTCGCGGCGGCGCTGTGCGACGCCTGGCAGCAGCGCTTCGGCGCGCCCGCACCGACTGCCGTCGAACCGACGATCACGCACGATCCGCGGCTCGCGTTCGTGTTCGCCGACTTCAACGTGGGCGGCGGCGCGTGCCGCATCGCGGCGCTGCAGTTCCTGCTCAACGACCTGCTCGGGGAGACCCTGGCGATCGACGGCATCGTCGGGCCACGCACGCGCGCGGCGATGGGCGTGTGGTTCGGCCGGTCGATCGACGACGGGCCGCGGCGCGACGAGTTCCTCGCGCTGGTCGAGTCGGGAGCCAAGGCCCGGTGGGTGCGCGACCAGGCACTGCGCCAGACCAGCCGCGAGTTCGTCACAAGGCACGGGCGCGCCGCGCCGGCGGCGCTCGTGCCCGACCTCTGGCACGACGGCACCACCCGGCAACTCAAGGGCATCGGCCGCATCTCGATCGAGGGTTACGTCGCCGGCTCCGCGTCCTTCTACGAGGACTACTACGCGCGCCTGCTGCTCTACATGGGCTGGCGCTGGCCGGCCGATCGCGGGCCCGCGCCGCCGACCTTCCAGTGAGATCGGCCTCGCGCGCCGCGCGCCGAGGCGCGAACATGCCGCGCATGCGGTTCGCGAACGACACGAACTTCCACCTGCGCATGGCGACGCTGCTGCTCGCCTCGCTGTTCCTCGAGCACCTCGCGACGACGCGGCTGCACAACTGGTCCTCGCCGCAGATCGGCGTCGTCACGTTCGTGCTCGGCCTGGCCTGGGTGGCGATGACGGGTTACCACCACGCCAAGGGACAGGCCGACAAGCTCAAGGTGCTCACCGATCGCATCGAACGCCTGAATCTGCAGGTGGAAGCGCTCGAGGACGACCTGCGCGCGCGCCGTTCGCTGCCGCGTATGTGAAACCTCGGCCCTGACGGCCGGTATCCACGGCGTCGCCGAGCTGGGCCCATCGGCGGACCGCGCTGCAAACCGCGCGCGGTACACTGCTCGCCGACACATACACCCCTCACCACCAGGAACGGACCCATGATCGACCGCACGCAGTGCGCCATCGCCCTCTCCCTGCTCACCCTCGCCAGCACCGCCGCGGCGCAATGGACGCAGGCCACGCCCGCGACCTCACCGTCGCCACGCACCCGCCCGGCGATGGCCTTCGACGGCAACGCGACGGTGCTGTTCGGCGGCGCCGACATCAGCGGCTTTCCGCCGACCAACTTCGCCGACACCTGGACCTGGAACGGCGCGACGTGGACGCAGCGCAGCCCCGCGACCAGCCCACCGGCGCGTCACTTCGCCGGCATGGCGCACGACGTGCAGCGCGCGCGCACGGTGCTCTACGGCGGCCTCAACACGACGCTGATCCAGTCGCAATACCGCGACGACACGTGGGAGTGGGACGGCACCAACTGGACGCAGGTCACCACCGCGCACTCGCCCGGCAGCATCTTCGGCAGCAACGGCGTCGGCGAGGTCTCGATGGCCTACGACCTGATCGGCCAGCGCGTCGTGCTGTTCGGCGGCGAGCTGTTCCAGGGCATCGTGCCGGCCCCCGCGCTGACGCTCGAGTACGACGGCGTCGACTGGACCCAGGCGACGACCGCCGTGGCGCCGCCGCGCCGCTCGCAGGCGGCGCTGTGCTCGGCGCCGACGCTCGGCGGCGTGCTGCTGTTCGGCGGCACCAACTTCAACAACCCGCCCGGACCGCTCGGCGAGATCACCTGGAACGACACGTGGATGTACTCGTCGCTGAGCCACACCTGGACGCAGCTGAACCCCACGGGCCCGCTGCCGCCGCCGCGCGCCGGCGCGAGCCTCCTGTTCGACGGCAACACCGGGCTGTGCGTGATGCACGGCGGCTACGGCAGCGGCGCGAGCAGCATCACGCCGTTCAGCGACACCTGGGTGTTCGACGGCACCAGCTGGACCGACGTCACCGCCACCTACGGCACCCCGAGCGGGCCGCGCGTGCGCTTCTCGACGAGCGAGGGTCCCGCCAACCTGCACGTGCTGTTCGGTGGCACGACCGCGTTCTTCAGCGCGCCCAACAACGAGACCTGGGTGCAGGGCCCCCTGGCCGAGGCCGTGACCTTCGGTGCGGGCTGCAACGGCAGCAACGGCACGCCGGCGCTGAACGTCGGCACGCGGCCCGTGCTCGGCACGGGCTTCCGCCTCGACGTCGCCAACCTGCCGCCGAGCTCGCTGTTCGGCTTCGGCCTCGTCGGCTTCAGCGACACCCTCTCGCCGCTGGGCTTGCTGCCGCTCAACCTCGCCCCGTTCGGGCTCGGCGCGGGCTGCAACCTGCTGTGCAGCGGTGAGGCGACGAACCTGTTCCCCGTCAACGGCGCCACCGGCAGCGTGACCTTCAACCTGTCCGGCGACCCCGCGTTCTCGGGGCTGTTCTTCTACTACCAGTTCGCCTCGATCGACGCAGCGGCACCGGGCGGCTTCGCCGTGTCCAACGGCGTGCGCGCGCGCTTCGGCATCTACTGATCGACGTGCAGCACCTCGAGGCGATCCGGACCGAGTATCGGCGCTACCGGCGCCTGTGCGAACTCGCGCTCGAACAGGTGTCGGACGCCGATCTGCGGCGCTGCCCGGATCCGCAGGGCAACTCGATCGCCGTGGTGCTGCAGCACCTGTCCGGCAACCTGCGGTCGCGCTTCACGGACTTCCTGACCAGTGACGGCGAGAAGCCGTGGCGGCAGCGCGACGGCGAATTCGAAGAGCCGGCGGCGGACCGCGCTGCGCTGCTCGCCGCGTGGCGAGAAGCGTGGGACGTCGTCGACGCCGCGCTCGACGACGTCGCGGCGGCGGGCCCCGACGCGTTCGGCCGCACCGTCACGATCCGCCAGCAGCCGCTGACCGTGCACGAAGCGCTGCTGCGTTCGGTCGCGCACGTCGCGTACCACACCGGCCAGATCGTGCTGCTCGCGCGCAGCTTCGCGGGCGACGCGTGGCGCAGCCTGTCGATCCCGCGCGGCGGTTCGGCGGCGTATGCGGCGCAGCCGACGCGGGAGAAGGGGCCGGACGGCGGCAGTTGAGTAATCGACAGCAGCGCGATGGACACGACTGTTTGTGCGCATTCTCGCGGCGGCGACCAGCGAAGCCGGCGTGCGCCAGCCCGAAGATCCAGGCCAGCTACTTGACCTTCACCAACATCAAACTCTTCCGCACGACCTGCGGCGCCGCATCGGTGCCACCCCCGATCGTCAGTGGCTCGTCTGCCAAGCGCCACAGGTGGTCGGGCTTCGCTTGCTCGTGCGCTTGGGCCGTCAACTTGACGATCCCGGCTGGCACCCATAGCTGCGGTGGCTCGTCGAAGCGGTTGACGAGCAACGTTGCGCGCACGCCGGTCTGCTCGTGTATCAGTTCGATCGCGCCGCCGAGTAGCGGTTGCGTCCCCACATCCCTCGTCAACTCAAGGCGGACCAGAGACAATTCGATTGGGCAGTCGAGCACGACTTCCTGCAGAGACCCCGCCGTCACCGCAAGACCCCGCCGGCTCAGTCCAGGTAGGTTCGCTTCGAAGTGCCCCTCGCCCGTCACGTCGTAGAGTCCGACCGGCAAGGACACGATCTGATCAGGCGTAAGAAACTTGTGCGCGATCTTCGGAACGTCGCCTTGACTCCAATCACCGCTCGCCGCCACTGCCACGCGCAAACTCTGGACTGGTCGGCCACCGGCATTCTTTAGGCGTAGCACGATTCCCCCCCACTGATCACTCGCCTCCAACTGCAAGGCGAAGACCCGAGAAGGACGCTCGAACTCCGCGAGGGCAACCGGCATCACATTCACGACCTGAGGTTTGCATCCCACGACCATGACGTGGCCGTGGATCGCAGGATAGCCCCGACCATTTCTCACGGACTCGACATCGCGCACTTGCACCATGACAGTCGAGCCCACGAACCGCGCTTCAATTTCTGCGCGGATGCGTTCGCATGCCGCCCACCCATCCGGGTTACCTGGAGCATGCAACCCCGAGTCCCTGCCACGGAAGCTCTGGTAAGCCACTTCCCCTCCCACGACCTCAAGCCCCGCCACATAAGGCATAGTCATATGCACAACGGAACGCGAGGGCGCGGCTCCGATCTGCACGCGGTAGCACTCGGCGAGTACCCCCATCTGCTTGAGGCGCTGCGTAGAGTTCACGTACACAGAATGCCGGGCTTGCACAAAGTACTCGCCATGCGCGGCCCGCAACCGGGCCACCCCGTCCGGTCCGCTAGCGGCGCGCGGCAACGCGGGGACCGAGTCCAAGACGTCCTCCCCCGTGGGACGCGCGGACAGCCAGACCACGGCTCCTTGGAGTGGAACCATCGATTCGTCCACGACTGTTACTTCGAGGCTCCCGCCGTCGTCGAGTTGCACCTTGTTCTCGACACCCGGCAGCAACAAGCCTCGCCACGAGGAATAGCCCTGTGCCTCTACCACAGCGTCAACTTCCTGTGACACCTCAGTCGACGTCTTGCCACGCCCATTGACGTCACACGGCCAGGCCTTGCCATTGACAGTCACGACGGCCGTCGGGACCGGCGCGTCCTCAAGGTCCACGACACGCCAAGCCAGCAGCGAATGGGCCACACTCCGCGGCACGCCGCTCGGATCAGCCACTGGGGCCTTGGCTACGTGCAGGTTCTCGCTGCGTGGCTGTCGATCGCCGGCAAGGGGGAGCGATCCGCCATTGGGTGCGCCACTCTGTGACCGCACCCAAAGCAATACCGCAACCGCAAGTAGCGCCAAGACGAGAATCACGAGCCGCCGGACTTCTCTCCGCGAAATCATTGACGTATCTCTTTGTGATGAACTCGTGACCTCAAGACACACAGGAGTCGCGCAACACGATACTAGCCTAGCCCTAATTGCACCGACAGATTGCCAAGCGATTCCCCCAGCCCCATGTTGCGAGAAGATGGTTCGGAGAACAGCCCTGCGTTGGGATGCAGGGAATGTTGGTTGTGCACACGATCAGGGGGGCCAACATGGTTCCATCGTAACCCGGATTCCTGATCTTGCCGAGGCAATTACAAAGCGGCACCACTCCACTCGTGCACTCGCACCAAACGTAGAGCGTTCCGCCGACAACCTCCGAATTGCCGGTGCAAGCGCCCTCTCCAGGAGCACACGGCCCGTCGCACGTATCGGCCTCCCAGCGCTGAGTGACGAAGTCCCACGACACTGTCTGAATACAGTAGCAAGGATCCACTTGAGCTCTCGCGATGCCCATCGCAAGAGCCAGAGCCCAAACCAATGCGAACACCCGCGGATTCACAAAAAGACGACTCACCATTTCTCACCTCGTCCTGCTAAGGGCCTCTCCGAAGTCGGGCCATTTGTAGCCCGCCTCTCCAATATACCCCCCCGGCCGATTCTTACAAGGGCTGGTTCCGCGTTGGCGACGGCACGCGTTGCGATCCGCCGACGCTCAACGACGTGTGCAGTCGGACGTCGATCGCCTACCCTCAAGGAGAAGCGCGCCGAGAAGAACGCGAAAGGGCGGCGAAGGGCTGAGCCCTCGCCGGGCGCGCTGCGCCCGCCCAACTTCCCTACTTCGCGCCCCAGTAGCGCAGCACGAACGCGGGCGGCACGTTGCGCACGACGGGACCGATGCGTTCGAAGCCGTCGAAGCGTTCGCTCATGCGCGCGCGGAACCGCCGCGCGGCCTTCATGCCGTAGGCGTGCACGTACTGGAACGTGCGAAACTCGCCTTTCGACTCGCGCACCGAATCGACGATGCCGGTGATCACGGCGTCCTGCACCGCCGGCGGCAGGCTCGCGAACGGTAGGCCCGAGACGATGCGCTTGGGCGCCGACAGGCCGCGCGCGGCGAGGATCGCCTTGACGTCGGCCGCGGAGCCGAGGTGGAAGTCGAGCTGCGGATAGCGGTGCGTGAGCACTTCGTGGAAGCGCGGCTCGAGCTCGATGCCGAGGTAACGCACGCCGGGCGGCAGCGACTGTTCGATGATCGCGGTGACGGGGCCGGTACCGGGGCCGTACTCGACGAGCACCTCGCCGGGCGTCATCGACAGCCGACCGACCAACGCGCGCGCCAGATACCGCGAGCTCGGCAACACCGCCCCGACCGACGTCGGGCTGCGCAGGAAGGTGCGGAAGAAGCCCACGCCGTCGCGCAGGCGCCCTGGCCGCGGCGAGGCTTGGGTGGCGGGGATCGGTTCGGACACGCCTGGATGATGGCCCCGACAAGGAGCGCTGCCCAGCGTCGAGCCCAGGACTTGGCAGAACTCCTGTGCCCGACCCGGTCCGATCAACGGCCGATCGGATCAGGGGCCCGATCGGATCAACGCCCGATCAGATGAGCGGATCGCCGAGCACCTCGACACGCCCGCACCGAACGCGCGCCGAACAGGCGAGGCGGCAGTCGCCGTCGACGCCCATGCGTGAGAGGGTGCCGGCCTCGCCGTCCGCCGGCGCCTCGAGGGCATCGGCGCGGTCGGCGACGACGCGGATCGCGTCGGTGCCGCACTGCCCGCGGCGGCAGCCCGTCAGCAACTCGACGCCGGCGAGTTCGGCGGCGGCGAGCAGCGTCGTGCCCGGTTGTACGAGCACGAACTTGTCCTGCAGCGGGAAGCGCACCTCGACGAGGTCCATGCACCTCTGATAGCGGCGGCGGCGGCAGGCGGCAAGAAACGGCTGGTCGGCGTGGCGCCTCGGCGCACGTCGACGCAACATCTGCCCCCCATGGAACTGCACCTCGTCGACTGGCTGATCATCGCCGGCTACTTCGCGATCGCGATCGGCATCGGCCTGTGGTTCAAGAACCGCGCCGGTTCGAGCTTCGTCGAGTTCTTCGCGTCGGGGCGCAGCCTGCCGTGGTGGATCGCCGGCACGTCGATGGTCGCGACGACGTTCGCGGCGGACACGCCATTGTGGGTCACCGGCAAGGTCGCACAGTTCGGTCTCGCCGGGAACTGGCTGTGGTGGTCGTTCGCGTTCGGCGGGATGTTGACCGTGTTCGTGTTCGCCAGGATGTGGCGCCGCGCGGAGGTGCTCACCGACGTCGAGCTCATCGAGCTGCGCTACTCCGGTGCCCCTGCCCGATTCCTGCGCGGCTTCCGCGCCTTCTACGTCGCCGTGATCATGAACTCGATCGTGATCGGCTGGGTGACCAAGGCGATGGCGTCGGTGCTCCAGCAAACGGTGCTGTTCGACGCGACCAGCGCCGGTGGCGGCCACGCGGACCTGTGGCTCGTCGCCGCCCTGCTCGGAATCACCGGCGTCTACTCGATCATCTCGGGCATGTGGGGCGTCGCGATCACCGACATGGTGCAGTTCGTGCTCGCGATGATCGGCTGCGTGATCTTCGCCGCAGTGGCGGTCTCCGCGGCGGGCGGCATCGACGCCGTGCGCGACCACGTCGTGACGAACTTCGGCGGCGGCGATCAGGCCTTCCATTTCTTCCCCGACTTCGCGGCGGCCGACCCGTGGATGCCGGTCGGCGTCTTCATGGCGATGGTGCTGTCGATGTGGTGGGCGAGCTGGTACCCGGGCGCCGAACCGGGCGGCGGCGGCTACATCGTGCAGCGCATGGCGTCGTGCAAGGACGAGGATCACGCGGTCAAGGCGACGCTGTTCTTCCAGCTGATGCACTACTGCGTGCGGCCGTGGCCGTGGATCCTGGTGGCGTTCGCGGCGCTGGCGCTGCACCCCGAGGTCCGCACCTGGGCGCTGCAGCCAGAGACCGCGGCGAAAGCCGAGGAGGCCTTCCCGCAGTTGATCCGCGAGCTCGCACCGATCGGCCTGCGCGGCCTGATGCTGGTCACGTTCGCGGCGGCCTTCATGTCGACGGTCAGCACGCAGATGAACCTCGGCGCGAGCTACATGGCCAACGACCTGTACCGCCGCTTCATCGCGCCCGACGCAGACGACCGGCAGCTCGTGCGCGTGTCGCGCCTCGCGTCGGCGCTCTCGCTGCTGCTCGGCGGCGCCGTCAGCTACTACATGCTCGCCACCGGCGCCAAGATCGACGCCGCCTGGCAATTGCTGCTCGCGCTCGGCGCCGGCGTCGGCGCGGTGTTCATCCTGCGCTGGTTCTGGTGGCGACTGAACGCGTGGAGCGAGATCTCGGCGATGGTCGGCTCGCTGGGCTTCTACCTGCTCGTCGCCAACCTCGACGCGACCAAGGACCTGCCGACCGAGTATCGAAGCCTGATCGTCGCGTCGTGCACGCTCGTACTCTGGCTCGCGGTCACCCTCCTGACGCCGCCCGAGCCGACGGCACACCTGCAGGCGTTCTTCCGCAAGGTGCGGCCCGACGGTCCCGGTTGGGCGCCCATCGCCGCCGCGACGCCGGACGCGCGGCCGGACGGCGCGCTGGGCCGCGGCATCGTCTGCGCGGTGCTCGGCACCGCGACGATCTGGTTGACGCTGCCCGGCATCGGCGCCGTGATCTTCGGCGAGTTCGGCAAGGCCGCCGGCTGCCTGGGCAGCGCCGCCGCGTGTCTGACGGCGCTGCTGGTCCTGGCCCGCCGGCTCGGCGGGCCAGGTGCGGCTCACGGCTGAACCGTGATCTGCAGCGCGTTGGTCGTCAGGTAGGGCACCGCGGTCGTCAGCAGCGGATCGAAGATCACGAACTGCAGCGCGAACGACACGCCGATGAAGGCCGGAGCGTTCGGGATCGGCGCCGGCTGACGCGCGACGCCGGCGGCGTCGGCGAACACGGTGTTGAGGGTGATCGGCGCCTGCAGGTAGCTGAAGCAACCCGTGGGCAGCCCGAACACGCTGAGGTTGAGCGGCGTCGGCGCGAGCACGAAGTCGGCGACCGGGAACACCGGCAGCGACGGCACGCCGCGGATCGACGCGACCTCGAAGTTGGCGTTGCCGACGGTCGGGCCGCCGAAGAACGCGTCCATGAGCACTTCCTTGCCCGAGGTCGGCGACACGCAGCCGTTGCCGATCGGCGTGACACCGGCCGGGAACGGGCCGGGCAGCAGCAGGTTGGGCAGCGCCTGGAAGTCGTCGAAGTACGGCCCCAGCGCCTGCGCGAACGGCGACAGGTAGCCGAGCGCGTCGGTCGGCGTGTAGAAGGGCATGGTCAACTCGCCCTGGTCGATGACGCCGTTCTGGTTGGCGTCGATCGCCGAGATCACCGCCTCGTTGGTGCCGCCGTTGGCGTAGATGAAGTGCACGCCGCCGCTGAGGTCGGCCGAGAAACCCCAGGTGCGATCGACGAACTGCGTCACCGGCAGGTTGGCCACGGTATTGACGAACGAGATCGGCGCGACACCCGCGTAGGTCTGCGTCGAGACGTTGCAGTAGAGGCTCAACTCGCCGACGTCGATCACCTGGTTGTTGTTGCTGTCGACGGCGCGGTAGACGAGGCCGCCGATCTGCTGGCCGTTGAGGTTGATGTCACCGAGCCCGAGCGTGTTGTAGCTCGCGGCGAAGTAGTAGACGGGCTCGCCGTTCGGGCCGCCGTTGGGCACCACGTCCATCCAGCGCGTGAAGCAGCGGCGCTGCGCGGTCTGCGCGAGCACCTGGATGTCCCAGTTGGGGAACGCCGAGGTGCTGGGCACGCGCGGGTCGTCGAAGGCCGGGTTCAACGGCAGGTCGTTGAGCGTCGAGGCGTTGAAGAACACCTCGGGCACGGCGGTGCCGTTGTTGTCGGTGAAGCCGTACCAGCAGTTCATCTCGGGCTGGATGTTGGTGCTGTAGTCGTAGACCGGCGGGTTGGAGTTGGGCACGAGCACGCCGTTGACCGCGGCGCCCGACGCGTAGGCGACGACCTTGCCGCCCGGCAGCACGCGCACCTGGCTCCAGAAGTCGCGCGTGATCGAGACCGGGCCGCTCACGCCGGGCACCGACAGCCCCAGCGACGCGGCGACGAACAGTCCCGACTCGCCGTTGTCCATCGCGTCGCCGTCACCGTTGAGATCGACGAGGCGGTAGATGCCGCGGCCGTAGGTCGCGTTGAAGCTGTCGAGCGCGGCGTAGACGCGCGTCGTATTGGTCGCCGGGTCGCGGTAGACGCCGAGCGTGTCGGGCGCGAACAGCCCGCCCGTGCCGGCGCTGTTGAGGCCGAAGCGGAAGAACACGCCGGCCTCGTTGGCATCGATGACGCCGTTGTGGTTGTCGTCGCGACAGCGCACGACCTGGCCGTCTTCCGAGTCGGTGAAGTAGAAGACCGGCTCGCCGTTCTCGACCACCATCTGGCAGTCGGTCATGAAGTTGACGCCCGAAGGCGCCTGCGTCGGCAGCACGGTCGCGAAGGCGTGGATCTCCTCGGGCAGGATGATGCCGTCGAAGTTGGCGTCTTTGGCGCGGGCGGCGGGGTAGTTGTCGAGCGGGGGACCGCTCGCGCTGGCGTAGCCGGTCGGCAGGACGAAGTCCTGGGCAGCAGCCGCGGAGGCGAGGGCGAGCAGCGGGAGGAAACGCGTTTTCATCGGTAGGTCCGGGGTTGGATTCGGGCGCGAGCAGAATCGCTGGGCGCAGTGAACGAGCCGGCAAGACCAGATCAAGCACGGACGCGACTGCCGCCGCGAACCGCAGTTCCGGCTTGCCGATACAGGCGCGCGCTCGACAATCCCGCCATGCGCGACGCCGACCCGCCCCCGACACCGGAACCAGCGGCGTGGCAGGACGTACCGCGCGGCCGCGTGCTCGCCTTCGCCCCCCACCCCGACGACGAGGTCGCCGGTCCGGGCGGCTGCCTCGCGCTGCACCGGCGCGCCGGCGACTTCGTGCGCGTGATCGTGGCCACCACCGGCGCCGCCGGCGACCCCGAGCAGCGTTACCCCGCCGCCGAGTATGCAGCGCTGCGCGAACGCGAGTCGCGCGCCGGCCTCGCCGAGCTCGGCGTCGACGACGCCGTCTACTGGGGTCAGCCCGACAACATGGTGCTCAGCGCGTCGGACATCGAGCTCGGCACCCAGCTCGCCGCCAAGGCGATCGCCGACGCGGCTCCCGACATCGTCTACCTGCCGTGGTCGCGCGAAGGCCACCCCGACCACCACAACACCCACCTGATCGTGATCGCCGCGATGCGCCGCCTGCACTTCACCGGTCGCGCTCTCGGCTACGAGGTCTGGAACGCCATGGTGCCCGACTTCGTCGTCGACATCTCCGCCGTCGCCGAGGCCAAACGCCGCGCCATCCGCGCCCACACGAGCCAGCTCGCCTACACCGACTTCGAGCACACCATCCTGGGCCTCAACGCCTACCGCTCGATGGTGCACCAGCGCGGCCGAGGCTTCGCCGAGGCGCTGTGCAGGGTTGTGTACTGAACCGGGTACAAACACACCGGCTGCCGCTGCGCGGCAGCCGATGTGTGGTTGTACCCGGTTCAGTACACGCGCCCCTCGAAGACGAAGGCGGGCGGCAGGTTGCGCAGCACGGGGCCGTGCACCGTGAACTTCGGGAAGATGCGGCGCATGCGCTGCTTCAGCGACCACTGGTTGGGGTTCACCACGGTGTGCAGGTAGCTGAAGGTGCGAAAGGTGCCGCCGGCGGGCAGCAGGTCGCGCACGGTCTCGAGCAGGCCGTCGACCTCGGGCTTGGGCATGGCGACGAGCGGCAGGCCGCAGATGACTGCCGCGGGCCGCAGGTGCGGTCGGTCGGCGAGCAGGCGCGGCAGTTCGAAGACGTCGGCGGCGGCGACCTCGAGGCGCGGGTGGCGCACGCGCAGCAGCGCGACGAAGTCGGCGTCGCGGTCGATGCCGAGGTAGTGGTGCTGCGGCGTCAGGCGCGCGGCGATGGCGTCGGTGAAGGGGCCGGTGCCCGGTCCGAACTCGAGCACGGCGCTGCCCTCGGGCAGCTCGACGCCGCGCAGCATCGCGTCGGCGAGGTGGCGCGAACTAGGCCAGAACGACGCGACGCTGCCGGGGGAGCGCAGGAACTTGCGCAGGAACCAACGGCCGAGTTCGCCCTGTGAGGCGTCGGCAGGAGGGGCAATGGATCCGGTCATGCGGCGCGGATTGTGACGGGCACGGCGACGAATGGCGCGGCCTGTCGAAGACCTGATCGTGTCTTGGCCGGCTCTTGTCGCGGGCGGCTTGCCTACTCGGCTGCATGACCCTGCCCCTGAACGGCTATCTCGCGCTGGCGCTGATCGCGGCCGTGCCGCTCGCGCCGCTGTGGTTGCCGCTGCTGCCGCTGGTGATCTGGTGGTGGCGCCGCGAGACGCGCATCGGCCGCGAACTCGGCTACGCCGCGCTGCCGCGCTTCGCCGCCGAAGCGATCGCCGCGCACGCGGAGGCGGCGTTCGGCGTCGCGCCCGAGGGCGGTTGGACGGTGGTCGCGCGCAACGTGGACCGCTACCTCAACGCGGTCGACTCGCCGCGCCACTGGCGCACCTTCGGCGTGCTGACGATCCTCGCGTTCGCGCCGTGGCTGCGGCTGCAACCGCGGCTGGCGGCGCTGCCGCTGCCGCGCCGGCGTCGCTTCCTCGAGCGGCACCTGCGCACCACGCGCGGCTTCCTGTTGGTGCCGTCGCTCGCCCGCCAGCTGGTGCGCATGGGTTACTACCACGACCGCGGCATCGCCGCCGCGCTGGGCTTCCGCACCGTCAACCAACGCCGCCAGGAACCGGCGCGCGCGGCGGCCTCCGCGGCGAGCGGCGCGAAGGTGGCCGGATGACCGAGGAACTCGACGTCGACGTCGCCGTCGTCGGCTCTGGCGCGGGCGGCAGCGTCGTCGCCTACCACGCCGCGCGCAGCGGCGCGCGCACGCTGCTGCTCGAGCGCGGTCCGCACCTGCACCCGCGCGACATCTCGCACGACGAACCCGAGATGATCGCCCGCATCTACAAGGACGGCGGCGCGCAGACCAACAACGCCGCCGACATGTTCGTGCTGCAGGGCAGCTGCGTCGGCGGCTCGACGGTGCTCACCAACGGCGTCTGCCTGCGCATCCCCGAGCCGGTGCGCCGCAGCTTCGCCGCGCACGGCTTCGAATTGCCGGCCGACGAACTGGCGCGCTCCCACGAACGCGTCGAGTCGGTGCTCAACGTGCACCCGCTGGCGCCGTCGCTGCACAACCCGGCGGTCGAGCCGCTCGCCGAAGGGTTTCGCCGCATGGGGCACAAGCCAGGCGGCTTCCGCAAGAACTTCCTCGACTGCATCGGCTGCGGCTACTGCAACGTCGGCTGCCGCTACGGCCAGAAGCTCGACGCCGCGCAGACCTGGGTGCCGATGGCGCTCGACCGCGGCGCAGGACTGCGGCCCGACACGGCCGTCGAGCGCATCGACCACCACCGCGGCCGCGTGCTCGGTCTGCTGTGTCGGGACCTGGTCACCGGCGCGACGCTGCGCGTGCGCGCCGACCGCTACGTGCTCGGCGCCGGCGCGATCGGCACTCCCGAGCTGTTGCTGCGTTCGCGCATCAAGACCGACCTCGCCGGCCGCTTCACGTCGTTCCACGTCGGCGCGATCGTGTTCGGCGACTTCCCGCAGCCGCTCGACGGCTTCGACGGCGACCAGATGTGCCTGCACGTGTTCACCGATCGCTTCCTGATCGAACAGTGCCAGAACCCGCCGGTCTCGACGGCGCTGACCCTGCCCGGGTGGTACGGCGACCACGCCCAGCGCATGCAGCGCTATCGCCACCTCGCGGCGCTCGGCGTGCTGGTGCCGACGGCGCCGACGGGCCGCGTCTTCCTCGGGCTCGGCCACCGGATCGCGCGCCGCTTCTTCGACCACGCCGACGTGCGCTTCGCCGCCTCGCGCGACGAGCTGACCCGCCTCGCCGAGGGCATGCAGCTCGCCGGCAAGGCGATGCTCGCTGCCGGCGCGACCGTCGTGCATCCGCCGCTCGCCACGGGGCGCTCGTTCGCGAGCGCGCGCGACCTCGACGCTCTTCCGGCGCTGGTGCGGCGACAATCGGACTTCGTCGGCTTCGGGTCCTCGCACCCACAGGGCGGCGCGCGCGCCGGCGCCGATCCGCGCCACAACGTCGTCGGCCCGGACTTCCGCGTGCACGGCATGGACAACCTGTTCGTCGCCGACGCCAGCGTGTTCCCGCACGCGCTCGGCGTGAACCCGATGCTCGGCATCATGGCAGTTGCGGACCGCGCCGCCCGGTTCGTGCTCGACGCCGAGCTGCCCGACAGCATCGACGAAGGCCCGGCGCACCGCGCGCGGCAGCGCCTGGCAGGGGCCGCCACGTGAACTGGCTCGGCGCCGGCGCCGCGTTCCTGGCGCGGCGCAGACTCGAACGCATGCGCGCGCTGGCGGCCGCGCCGCGCGCGCCTCAAGTCGAGTTGTTCGCGAAGCTGCGCGAGCGCTTCGCCGCCACCGCGTTCGGCCGGGCCCACGATCTGGCCAGCGTGCGCACGCACACCGACTGGTGCCGCGCGGTGCCGCTGATGGACTACGCGGCGATGGCGCCGTGGTGGCGCCGCGCCCGCGCCGGCGAGCGCGACGTGACCTGGCCCGGGCTGATCCGCCACTGGGCGCTGTCGTCGGGCACGACCAGCGGCGAGAAGTTCCTGCCGGTCAGCGACGCCACGATCGCCAACAACCGCCGCGGCGGCTTCGACTCGCTCGTGCCGCACCTCGCGCAGGCCGGCGGCGCGCTGTTCGGCGGCAAGCTGCTGTTCCTCGGCGGCTCGACGGCGCTGCGCCGCGAAGGCGACGTCTGGATCGGCGACAACACCGGCATCATGGCGCGCGAGGTGCCGCGGCTGCTGAACGGCCTCTACGCGCCGAGCGCCGCCGTGCGCGCGATGACGGCGTGGCAGCAGAAGATGGAGCGGGCCGCGGCCGAGACCGCGACCGCGGACCTGCGCATGCTGGCCGGTGTGCCGTCGTGGATCGTGCTGTTCGGCGAGGCCGCGCTGGCCGCCGCACAGCGCGCCGGCCGCGACGTCGCGACGCTCGGCGAACTGTGGCCCAATCTGCAGCTGTTCGTGCACGGCGGCGTCAGCTTCGAACCGTACCGCCGCCGCGTCGACGCGCTGATCGGCAGGACGATCCGCTGCACCGACACCTACTCGGCGTCCGAGGGCGGCATGCTCGCCGTGCAGGACCGCGACGACGACCCCGGCATGCTGCCGCTGCTCGACCGCGCGACGTTCTTCGAGTTCGTTCCGCGCGAGGACCTCGGCGCCGCATCGCCGCGCCGGCTGCTCGCCCACGAGGTCGAACCCGGCGTCGACTACGCGGTCGCGCTGACCACCGACTCGGGCATCGCCGCCTACCTCGTCGGCGACCTCGTACGCTTCACCTCGCGCGAACCGCTGCGCCTGTGCTTCGCGGGCCGCACCGCGCACACGCTGTCGGCGTTCGGCGAGCACGTCAGCAGCGGCGAGCTCGATCGCGCGATCGCCGCCGCCGCCGATGCGACCGGCGCTGTCGTCGACGAGTTCACCGTCGCCGTGCGGTACCCCGACCATCGCGACGCGATGGGCCAACACCGCTGGCTGGTCGAGTTCCGCCGCGAACCCGCGGATCCGGCGCAGTTCGCCGCCGTGCTCGACCGCACCATCACCGACGGCAACGAGGACTACGCGACCCATCGCAGCTACGGCCTGCGCGAGCCCGCGGTCGTGCCGCTGCCGCGCGGCACGTTCCTCGGCTGGATGCAGCAGCACGGCAAGTTCGGCGGCCAACACAAGGTGCCGCGCGTCGCCTCGCCGGCAATGGCCGCCGAGCTCGACGCCGACGCGCGCGGCGCGCTCAGCGAGTCCTGACGCGAGGTTCACCGCGGCTTGTCGGCCGCGTGCATGCTGCGCATCCGGTGATCCTCGACGCCGGCAGCCGCTCCCGACGTTTGCTCCGCACCGCGCAGCTCGCGGCCGTGCTGTTGTGCGGCTCGATGAGCTTCGACCCCGATGGCCGTCCCGCGCTCGCGGCGGTGCAGGTCGTCCCGGCGGCGACGGCGGCGGCCATGGACGCGCCTGCCCCGCTCATGCTGCAGAGCCTCAACGTGTTCGGCCTGCCGTGGCCGCTCGGCGACGATGTCGAACGACGCTGCGACGCGATCGCCGAACGAATCGCGCGCGAACGGCCGGCGGTGGTCGCGCTGCAAGAGGTCTGGACCGACGCCGCGCGCACCCCGTTCGCGCTCGACGGCTACCACCGCGCCTTCGGCGACGGCCCGCTCGGCTTCTTCACCGAACACGGCCTGCTGACGCTGAGCCGCTTCCCGATCGTGCGCGCCGCGGCGCTGCGGTTCTCGTGCGCCGCCGATGCCGACCGGTGTGTGCACAAGGGTCTCCTGCACACCCGCCTCGACCTCGGCGAAGGTCGCCAACTCGACGTCTTCAACGTGCACCTGCAGAGCGGTGCCGACAACGGCGCCGTGCGCGTCGCGCAGGTGCGGGAGCTGGCGCGCTTCGTCGCCGGCAACAGCAGCGGCCCGTTCGTCCTGCTCGGCGACTTCAACTGCGAAGCCGGCGATCCGGAGTTCGAACTGATGCGCCGGCTGCTCGACCGCCCGACGATCCGCTGCAGCGCGGGCCTGCCGACCTACGACTGCCGCCACAACCCCCTCGCCGCGCCGGAGCCGCCGACCGAGATCGACCACATCCTCATCGCCGGCGGTCTGACCCTGCGCGGCGCGCACCGCTTCGGCGCCGACCTGCTCAATCCGCTCTCCGACCACTTCGGCATCAGCGCCGAGGTGTGCGTACCGAACCGGGTACAAACCACACACTACCTGCCGTTGCGCGGC
Source organism: Planctomycetota bacterium (assembly GCA_020638655.1). Classification (GTDB taxonomy): domain Bacteria; phylum Planctomycetota; class UBA1135; order UBA1135; family UBA2386; genus JACKIC01. The sequence goes on along the minus strand of JACKIC010000006.1, from coordinate 249,521 downwards.
AGGTAGTGTGTGGTTTGTACCCGGTACCGTACCCTCACAGGAACAGGCGGTGCTGGCGGAAGCGCGCTTCGATCGCTTCTTCGGCGGGCACGTCGCGCGGCTGCAGGCCGCCGCACAGTTCGTCGAGGCGGGTGGCGAGGTCCCGCAGGGACTGGGCCATCGGCGCCTCGGGGTCGGAGGCGACCAGGGGCAACTGACCGAGGCGGTGCTGCATCACCGACGGGTCTTCGGCGATCTCGCCGAGGTAACGCAGGGTCACGCCGACGTGCTGGCGCGCCACTTCGGTGAGCTTCTGGAACGCCATCTCGCCGCGACCGGGTACGGACACGTGGTTGACGACGACGAGGAAACGCGCCTTGTCGTGCACCTGGGCGATGCACTTGACGACGGCGTAGGCATCGACGAGAGCCGCGATCTCGGGCTGGGTGACGAGCACGATCCAGTCGGCGGCCAGCATCGTCAGCACGGTCGCCGGCGCGATGCCGGCGCCCAGGTCGAGCAGCATCACGTCCTCACCCTGCGCCAGGTTGCCGAGCTCGCGCGCGAACGCGAGCAGCTCCTTGTCGGTGAGGTTGGCCATACGGCGCACACCCGAGGCGCCGGGCAGCAGCCGCGGCCCACACGGCGAGGTGCACAGGGTCTGCTCGAGGGTCGCCTGCCCGGCGAGCAGTTGCTGCAGGGTCAGGTGCGGCTTGACGCCCATCAGCAGGTGGTCGCAGGCCAGGCCGAAGTCGCAGTCGACGATCGCGGTGCGCCGGCCGGCGCGGTGCAGCAACACGGCCAGCGAGGTGGCGAGGAACGACTTGCCGGTGCCCCCCTTGCCGCTGGCGACGGCGATCGACACGGCTTCGCGCCGCGGCTTGGCGGGCGCCTTGAGGCTCTCGAACAGCCGACCGAACAGACCCCGGCCGCGCGGCCCGAGACCGCCTCGCCCCCCGCTCGTGGTTTGCCGCCCTGGTGCCGTTCCGTCCATCGGTGCGCCACGGGGTGGCCACAATGGCACCCCCCGTGCAGCGGGGCAGTTTCGCCGAACCCCCGCGCGAAGTCGCCGACTTTTCGCCGGCGACCGCCCCGGGGCTCACTTGGGCAGCAATTCCGCCGCGAACCGGATCGGCACGCCGAAGTTGGCGCCGGTGTAGTCCTGCAGGATCGCGTGGTTGACGGCGATCACCTTGCCGTTGCCGCCGAACACGGGCCCGCCGCTGCCCCCGTGCGTGGTCACGGCGTCGTAGGTGACCTTGTCCGCGCGCACCTCGCTGACGACACCCTGGGTCAGCAGCGGCTGGATCTGCCCGGCCGCGGCCAGTTCGGCGATGGCCATGGTCATCGTCGCCGACTCGTCGCGCATCTTCTCGACCAGGGCGGGGTCGGCGCGCGCGAGCAGCGCGGCGAGGCCGGTCGGGTAGCCGACGACGATCGCGTGCTGGTCTTCGCTGATCTCGCCCGCCGGCTGCAGCGGCAGCACCGGCACGGCGGCGACCGCCTCGACGGGCACCTTGACCAGCGCCACGTCGATGTCGTCCTGGCGGCGCACCACCGAGTCGAACGGCACGTCGATCGGCAGCAGCCCGGGGAACGTCACCGTCAGCTGCACGAACTCGGGCACGGCGCCGATCTCGAGCAACGGCGCGATCATGTCGAGGTCGAGCCACGGCACCGCGACGTGGCGATTGGTGACGATGTAGCCGGCCCTGGACACCAGGAAGCCCGAGCCGGAGTACTCGATCTCGTAGGGATCGCCGCGGACCTCGATCCACTTGCCGTCCTTGCCGCGCAGTCGGAACACGCCGTGGAACAGACAGACGCCCCGGCTCCACTCGCGCTGGATGCGCCGCACGGTGTCGTTGACGCTGGCCAGCTGCTCGAGCTTCTCCTTCTGCTGCTGCTGTTCGGCGCGCAGGCGGTCGATCTCGCCCTGCGTCAGCTCGTTGGCGGTGCGCTCGCGCGCGGCCTCGGGGCGCGTGCCGAGCCACCCACCGAGCAGTCCGGCGAGCAACCCCATCGCCACGACGAACAGCGGGAAGCCCACCTTGAGCGACAGCGTCGCCTGGGTCAGCAGGTCGCGGGTCAACGTGCGCGTCGCCTCGAACCCGCCGCTGACCCGCGCCACGTCGCCGGCGTCGGCGAGCATGCGCCGCACGGGCTTGCACACCGCGCCCTGTGGCACGTAGATGCGGAACCGCGCCACCGGACCGCCGGCGCCGAGTTCGATCTGGTCGCCGTCCTGCAGGATCACCTCCTCGACCTCGTTGCCGTTGACGAACACGGCGCCGTCCAGGCGACGGAGGTGGAAGTTGCACTCAGCCTCCACGAAGTCGATCTGCGCGTGGCGCGCGGCGACCCCGGCGGCGCGCACCACTTCGTCGCAGTCGCCCGCCGATCCGATGACCACCGACGGTCGCTCGTGGGTGACCGTGCGGCCGCGCAGCGGACCCGAAAGGTGGAGCAATTGCGCGCGCATGCCGCCACCATAGGGTCCGTGGGCCAAACCGGAAGTGCGCAGCGACCCGACCGCGTCCTCGTCGAAGTGGCGATCGACAGCGTCGCGGGCGCGCGCGCGGCGGCCGGCGCGGGCGCGGGTCGTGTCGAGTTGTGCGGCGCGCTGGGCGAGGGCGGCCTGACGCCGAGCGTCGGCCTGCTCGAGGCGGTCGTCGCGGCGACCGCGCTGCCCGTGTTCGTGATGCTGCGGCCGCGCGGCGGCGACTTCGTCTACGACGAGGTCGAGCTGGACGTGGTGCACCGCGACCTGCGCCACCTCGCCGCCGCCGGCGCCGCCGGTTTCGTGTTCGGCGCGCTGCGACCGAACGGACACCTCGACCGCGACGCCCTGGCCGCGGTCGTGCATGCCGCGGCGCCGCTGCCCGTCACCTGCCACCGCGCCTTCGACCTGTGCCTGGACCCGTTCGCGGCGCTCGCCGAACTGGCCGCGCTCGGCGTGCGCCGCCTGCTCAGCTCCGGTCAGGCCGCCGCCGCGCCGGTCGGGGCCGAGATGCTGCGCATGCTCGTCGCCGCGGCGGAGCCAGGGTTCACGGTCATGGCCGGAGCCGGCGTGCGCGCGGCCAACGTCGCCGCCCTCGTGCAGCAAACCGGCGTGCGCGAGGTGCACCTGTCCGCGACCGCCTGGCACGACAGCCCGATGCAGTTCCGCCGCGACGGCGTGCCGATGGGCTCGAGCCCGCCACCCGACGAATACCACCGGCGCTGCACCAGCGAGCCCGAGATCGCCGCGGTCGTCGCAGCCCTCGGCGATGCGACCATCGGCCCGCCTGCCGATCGGCCGGACAGCCGCTAGGATCTGGCGCCATGACCGTCTCGCCCGACCCCTTGCTCGCCGCGACCGAGCAATTGCTGACCGACGCCGCGACCCCGCCGTGGACCGCGCTGCTCGATCTGGTGCTCGCACACTTCGACTGCCCCGTCGGCACCGTGCACGTGCTCGATCCCGCAGACGGCCACCTGCACCTCGCCGCGCAACGCGGCCTGCCGCCGCCCGTGCTCGACAAGGTCGGCGTGATCCCGATCGGCAAGGGCATGGCCGGCATCGCTGCCGAGCGCCGCACCCCGGTGCAGGTCTGCAACCTGCAGCAGGACGCCAGCGGCGTGGTGCGCCCCGGGGCCAAGCTGACCCAGATGGAAGGCTCGCTGGCCGCGCCGATGCTCGACGGCGAGGCGCTGTTCGGCGTGCTCGGCGTCGCCAAACCGACGGCCTACGACTTCACGCCGGCGGAGACGGAGCTGCTGTCCGCCATCGGCGCGTTGGCCGCACGGCGCTATCGCAGCTGACCGCGCTCAGACCTCGACGCTCAGACCTCGAACTGGGCCACCATGCGGCGCAGGCCGAGGGCCGAGTCCGCGCTGCAGGTCGCCGCGGCCGAGAGTTCCTCGGACTGCGCGGCGGTCGACTGCGCGTTCTGGTCGACGGTCTCGGAGACCGACGAGATCTGGTTCAGGCCACGCGTCTGCTCTTCGCTCGCGCCCGTGACCTGCTCGAGGATGCCGCGCACGTCGCGAATGCCCTTGTCGATGTCGCTGAAGACCTCGGTGACCTGCTGCGTCTCGTGCACGCTGTTGCGCACGCTCTCGATCGACTCGTCGACCATCTTCTTGGAGTTGCGCGCAGCCTCGGCCGAACGCTGCGCCAGCGTGCGCACCTCCTCGGCGACCACCGCGAAGCCCTTGCCGGCGTCGCCGGCGCGCGCCGCTTCGACCGCGGCGTTGAGCGCCAGCAGGTTGGTCTGGAAGGCGATCTCGTCGATCGTCGACAACACCCGTTCGATCTCGGTGCTCGACACGCGCATGCGATCCATCGCCACACCGAGCCGCTCCATCGCCGTACCGCCGCGCTGCGCGGCGTCGCAGGCCGCGACCGACAGGCCGTTGGCCCGCTCGACGTTGCCGTGGTTCTCGCGCATCGACGACGACAGCTCGGTGACCGCCGCGGAGACCTCCTCCACCGACGCCGCCTGGCCGCTGGCCGCGTTGGCGAGCGACTCCGAGCTCTTGCGCACGTCGTTGGCGCCGAGCTCGAGCTCCTGGCTCGCGGCGCGGATGTTGCGAACGGTCTCGCCGACCTTCTCGAACAGGTGATTCATCGAGCTGCCGAGGCGGCCGAACTCGTCGCGATCGTGCGCCTCGAAGCGCACCTGCAGGTTGAAGCGGTCGTCGGCGAAGACGCTGCCGAGCGCGTGCGACATGGCGCGCATCGGGCGCCGCACCGAGCGCACCAGCCAGAACGCCATCGCCACGGCGACGAGCGCGCCGAAGCCCGTCAGCACCCGCATGCGCACCGCGCTGGCGGCGAGCGTGTGGTCGATCGCGAGGCAGTCGCTCTGGATCGCCGCCTGCACGCTGTCGGCCATCGCCTGCGCCGCGGCCTCGGTGAGCTGCGTCGCGCTGCCGCACGCTGCGCGCGCGGCCTCGATCGCATTGACGCTCTGGGCGAGCGCGACGAACGCACCCTGGTAGTCCTTCCAGTTGCTCTCGACGCGCGCCAGCTGCTGCTCGTCCAGGCCGCCGGCGTGCGCCAGCTGCTTGAACTGCGCGATCGCCTGCTTGGCCTTGTCGAGGTAGCTGTCGCGGCCGCGCAGCAGGTAGTCCTTCTCGTGGCGGCGGATCATCAGATAGATGACCGTAAGGTCCTGCCGGTCGAGGTCCTTGGCGAGCTGCTCGACGGTGTGCGCGGCGTTGCGCATGTCGCCCTCGCAACCCGACTTCTCGTCGAGGCCGCGCGTCACATAGGCCTTCGCCAGGTTCGCGAAGCTGGCGCTGTACGACCTGGTCTCGGCGAGACACGCCGCGGTGGCCTTCTTGCTGGCTTCGTCGTGCAGGCGCGTGCTGAGTTCTTCGACCAGCTTGCCGAATTGCGCGAGCGCCGCAGCGTGCTCCTCGATCGCCGCCTCACGCTTGTTCAGCAGGAAGTCGCTCTCGAGCTGTCGCGCGGCCACGAAGCTGTTGTGGGCCTTGTCGAGCAGGCTCAGCTCGACCAGTCGCTGCTCGACGATGGTCCCCGTGGCCTCGCGGGCCATCGAACCCATGCCCAGCCCCAGAAACGAACAGCAGGCGACCACCGCAGTCAACGCGACGCACCCGACCACAACCTTCGTGACGACGTTCATCACGCCATAGGTCGACACAGTGCGCAGCAAGGGCACAGACGGTCTTGCCCCTAGGGGCCGGCCCGGAGCGTGGCCGCGGCGCTATCCGGCCCAACCGGCGCGGGCCTGGTGGTGCAGCAGGGCGTCGACCGCGGGGTTTCCCGTAGCCATTCGCGCTGCGTTCCAGGCCAACTCTTCGCCGCGCGCGCCGCGGAACGCCGCATTGGCGAGCAACACCGCTTCGGACAACAGCCCCGAATAGGCGAAGGAACACGACGGCTCGGTGCCGGCCTTGCACGCCGCGATCCACTCCTGGTGATGGCTCGGCGTCGGCGCCAGCCACGGCGCCGGCGGCACGAACGCCTCCCGCCGCGCCGCGGGCCCGATCTCGTGGCGGTTGTAGTCACTGATCAGCCAGCCGTCGTCGCCGACGAACAGCACGCCGTTGCGCCACTGCTCGAGCCCCCGCTCGGCCAGCGCCGCCTCCGGGCGATCCTTGCCCCCGTGCCAGTGCAGGGTCAGCGCGGGACGGTCGCCGCGGGCTGCGAAGCGATAGGCGCATCGCAACCCGGCCGGCGCGCAGTCGGGATGGAGATCGGTGCCGTCGGCGCGCAGCGACGTCGGCGCGTCGAGCTGCAGCGCCCAGAACGCCAGGTCGACGAAGTGACACGCCATGTCCGCGGTGGTGCCGCCGCCGAACGCCCAGTAACGCCGCCAGCCCGCCGGATGGAAGCCCTTGCGACACGGCTGCTCGGGCGCCGCGCCGAGCCACAGGTCCCAGGCCAGGTGCGCCGGCGGCTCGATCACCTCGGGCAGCTCGGTCGCCGACCAGTCGGTGCCGTTGACGAACACCACCACCTCGCGCACCGGGCCGACCGCGCCGGCACGCACCGCCTCGACGACGCGGTGGTAGTTCTCGTTGGCGTGGATCTGCGTGCCCATCTGGGTGATGCAACCGTTGGCGGCGGCGAGTTCGCGCAGCTGCCGCGCCTGGCCGACGGTCAGCGTCAGCGGCTTCTCGCAGTAGACGTCGAGGCCGGCGCGCAGCGCCAGCAGGGCCGGCAGGAAGTGCGAGTGGTCCGGCGTGCTGATCACCACGCCGTCGAGCTCCGCGCAGGCCGCAGCGTCGGCAAGCACGGTGCGGTAGTCCTCGCAGGTGCGCGCCGCCGGGAACTTCTGCGCCGCCGCCTGCAACTGCGTGCGGTCGACGTCACAGAGCACCCGGATGTCCTCGGTGGCGACGCCGGCGAGGTTGGCGGCGCCGCGATTGGCCACCCCGATGACCATCAGGCGCAGCTTCTGGTCGGGCGCGCGGGGCCGACGCACGGGCGCCGCGGCGGCGCAACCGAGCGGGGTGAGACTGGCGGCGAGCGCCGAAGAGGCGAGGAAGGTGCGACGCGTCAGAGCCATGGAGGGATCATTGTGACCGGCAGCCTCTCGCGCCACGCCTCAGCCAGGGATTCCCTCGCGCCGCCGCCCGCGCCCGTGGATCATGCGCCGATGGACCAGAGCCTCCAGGACCGGTACGCCCCCAGCAACGCCTGCTTCGGCTGCGGCCCCGCGAACCCTGACGGGCTGCGCATCAAGAGCTTCGTGCGCGGCGACGAGGTGGTCTGCACCTGGCAGCCCGCGAAGATGCACGAGGCGTTCCCGGGCATGCTCAACGGCGGCATCATCGGCGCGTTGCTCGACTGCCACTGCAACTGGGCGGCGGCCCACCACCTCATGCAGCAGGGCGGCCTCGACCACCCGCCGTGCACGGTGACCGCCGAATACACGATCAAGCTGCGCCGCCCCACACCGACCGACGGTCCCGTGCAGCTGCGCGCCAAGGTGATCGAGTCGGGCGAGGACCGCGCCAGGATCAGCGGCACGCTCGAAGCGGGCGGGCGTATCTGCGCCACCTGCGAAGGGCTGTTCGTCGCCGTCCGCGAAGGCCATCCGGCGTTCCATCGCTGGTAGCAGTGGCTGGCAGCAGCGCCTTGCCAGCCGCCGATCGGCGGCTACTCTTCTTCCGCTCGACGTTCTCGTCGCCACGGTGAGAGCCGTGATTGCCGCGTACATCCCTTGCACGCTGCGACAGGGAGGTTCTCTGGTAGCTGCCGGTTCGTTCCAATCGGCGGCGTGTGTGTCGTTCCCTGAGTCTCGGGGACGTCGGGCTCTCTCTGCGACGCCCCTCTGCGCCCACCCCGGCTCGCGATGAGCGAACCCACCGCACCCTCGGTCGAAACGATCCAGCGCGCGCGCCACGCCTTCGGCGGCGCCATCCTGCAGACCCCGGCGTGGCAGTGGCACGGCCACCGCATCGCGCGGCTGGCCCCGCGCGACTCGACCCTGTGGCTGAAGCTCGAGCTGCTGCAGCACACTGGCTCGTTCAAGCCGCGCGGCGCGATCCTGGTGATGCGCGACCTCGACGCCGCGCAGCTGGCTCGCGGCGTCACCGCGGTCAGCGCCGGCAACCACGGCATGGCCGTCGCCTACGCGGCGAGCCGCCTCGGCACGACCGCCAAGGTGGTGATGCCGCGCACGGCCAACCCGGCGCGCGTCGCCGCCTGCCGCGACCTCGGCGCCGACGTCGTGTTGACCGACGACATCGCCAGCGCCTTCGCGACGGCCGAGGAGCTGCAGCGCGAACACGGCCTGCACTTCGTGCACCCGTTCGAAGGCGAACGCACCGTGCTCGGCTCGGCGACGCTGGGCCTCGAGTTCCTGCAGCAGGTCGGCAACCTCGACGCGGTGTTCGTGGCGGTCGGCGGCGGCGGCCTCACCGCCGGCGTCGCCTGCGCGGTCAAGCAGCTGCAGCCGCGCTGCCGCGTCTACGCGGTCGAACCGGCCGGCGCCGACTCGATGCACCGCAGCTTCGCGGCCGGCAGCCCGCAGCGCATCGAAGCCGTGCGCACGATCGCCGACAGCCTCGGCGCGCCGATGGCGATGCCCTACACGTTCGCGCTGTGCCGCAGGTTCGTCGACGAGCTCGTGATGGTCGACGACGACGCCATCTGCCGCGCGATGGCGCTGCTGTTCGCCGACGCCAAGCTCGCGGTCGAACCGGCCGGCGCCGCGGCGCTCGCGGCGTTGCTGCAGGTCGGCGACCAGCTCGCCGGCAAGCGGATCGGCATCGTCGTCTGCGGGGCCAACGTCGACCCCGACACGTTCGCGACGTGCCTCGCGCGCGGCCGCGACGGCATCATCTGACGATCGTTCGGCTCAGCGCAGCCCGGGCGCCTTGCCGGCCTTGGTCGTGTGCCGCGAGCCCGTCAGCCACCACCGCCCATCGCGCTTCTGCAATTCGGCCTGCACCTCCAGCTCCCACACCGCCCCACCTTCCGTGGACAGGTGCAGCGGGAACGTCGCCGTCGCCGCGTCCCCGTCGATCAGGACCTCGCCGGAGCCTTCGGGCAGATCGACGCGCCACGCGAAGTTGCCCTCCGCGTCGCGGCGGTTCTGCCACGCCCACACGACCGCACCGCGCAGACTCTGCCCGTCGATCCCCGACGTGCCGTCCCGGAAGTCCGCCGCGAAGTTGGGCATGACGGTCAGCATGCTGGCCTCGTTGAAGGCCGCCGCCTCCTCCGCGAGCAGCCAGTCGATCTTCGTGCGGTCGCCGACGAACGCGCGATAGGCGGCGCGTCCGACGAAGAACGCGGCGATCGCCAACGACAGCCAGAGCAGGACTCGCTTCATGCGGTGACAGAGACCACGGCCATCGGGCCGCTATTCCCCCTCGTTGCAGCTCGCCAGCGACGGCGCCACCGCATCCTCCGCGGTCAGCTCGCGCGCGACGCCTTCGTCGTGACGATCGGCGAACACCTCGTCGATCAGCGGCAGCAGGTCCTGCGGGCCGCGCATCGAGACCAGCCGCTCGCGCGCCCAGATCGGCTCGCGGTGGTACTGGCCGTACTTGATGGCGTGCATGCGCACGTGCGGCAGCGCGTTGCGTTCGTTGCCGTAGTAGGGCACCGCGAGCTCCCAGTGGCGCAGGATCGCGGCGCGCTGCATCGCGGCGGTCGGCCGCAGGGCGGGCCGGCCCGCGAGCAGGTCGCGCACCTGCGTGAACACGAACGGGTTGCCGATGCAACCGCGCGCGATCGTGACGCCGTCGACGCCGGTCTGCTGCAGCATCGCGACGACGTCGAACGCGGAGAACAGGTCGCCGCTGCCCAGCAGCGTGAACGCGCCGACGTGGCGCTTGCAGCGCGCCAGGAACTCCCAGCGGCTGGGCCCGACGTACTTCTGCGCGACGGTGCGCGGGTGCACGGTGACCGCGGCGACGCCGCGTTCGATCGCGCCTTCGAGGATCGTGAAGAAGCGCCGCTCGGCGTCCGGCGAGTCGTCGCTGCCGCGCCGCATCTTGACGGTGACCGGCGCGTCGCCGGCGACGGCCTGCAGCACGGCGTCGACCATCGCCAGCGCAGTCGTCGGGTCCTGCAGCAGCCAGCCGCCGCGGTGCCGGCCGAGCACTTTGTTGACCGGGCAGCCGAAGTTGATGTCGACGACGTCGAAGCCGGCGCCGACGAGCTCGCGCGCCGCGGCGCCGAAGGTCTCGGGCACCGAACCCATCAGCTGCCCGCCGACCGGGTGGTCGTGCTCGGGCACCGTCAGGATGCGCCGCTGCAGCTTGCCCTTCTGCAGCACGTTGGTGTCGAGCACGACCTCGTGCAGCGCGTAGGGCGCGCCGTGTTCGCGCGCGACGACGCGCATCGGCAGGTCGGAGTAGCCGCTCAGCGCCGCCTGCACCGCGGGCATGCCGACGTGCACGTTGCCGAGGCTGAGGGGCGCGAACTGCATCCCCGCAGCGTGCCCGGCCGAACGCGCCGAGTAAAGCTCAGGCGGTGACGTCGACCAGCGAACCCTTGCCGGGCTCGGGCGCGCCCTGCTGCGGCGCGGGCGCGCCGGCGTCGATCAGCTGCAGCGCCGCCTGACCGGTCTGCTTCTGCTGCTGCAGCGCCTTGGCGAGCAGGCTGATGTTCGCGCCCTGGACCACCAGCATGGTCGCCAGGCCGCCGTAGGAAGAACCGTCCGCCATGCCCCGGCTATCGCCGCGCCGGGCACGCCCGCTGCACGCCGGGTCCAAGGGCGCCATGGCACCGGAGGTTGGCACGCGCTCCACTTCCGAGATGGCCAAGCACAGCACCACGCTCGCGGTCGCACCGCCGTTCGACCTGCTCCTGTGCCTGTTCGGTCACGGCTGGGTCGCGCTCGCGCCGCACGAATTCGACGAGGCGACGCAGACGTTCACGACGGTGCTGCGGCTCGGCGGGCAGGCCGTCGACGCGACGCTACGGCAGACCGGCAAGAGTGCGCTGACGCTGCAACTGCAGGCGCAGCGCCGGCTGCCCGCGCGCGACGTGCGCCTCGCGGCGGCGCAGCTGCGCCACATGCTGCGCCTCGACGACGACCTGTCCGCGTTCCACGCACGCTGCGCGAAGGAACCCTCGCTGCGCTGGGCCGCGCGCCGCGGCGCCGGAAGGCTGCTGCGTTCGGCGGGCGTGTTCGAGGACCTCATGAAGCTGCTGTTCACGACCAACACGACGTGGGCCGGCACCGAGAGCATGACGAAGAAGCTCGTCGCCGACCGCGGCAGCGTCGCGCCGAGCGGCCGCCGCGCGTTCCCCTCGCCCGAGCAGTGCCGCGCCGACGCGGCGTTCTATCGCGACGTGGTGCGCGCCGGCTACCGGGGCGAGGCCGCCGCGCAACTCGCCGACGACTTCGCCACGGGCAGGCTCGACGACGCGACGTTCCTCGCACCGCAACCCGCGATCGAACTGTGGCAGCGCCTCACGTCGCTGCGCGGCTTCGGTCCCTACGCGGCCGGCCAGGCGATGCGGCTGCTCGGCCACTACGAACACCTCGCGCTCGACAGCTGGTGCCGCGCCCGCCTCGCCCAGCTTGGCGGCAAGAAGAAGGCGCCGAGCGACCGCGCGATCGAAAAGCGCTATGCGCGCTACGCGCCGTTCCAGGGCCTGGCGATGTGGCTCGAGCTCACCGCCGAATGGCACGGCGAGGGCGCGAAGGGTGGCACCGGGTAGCGGCGCTCAGCGGCCGTCCGCACGCCGCGAGAACTTGGACTTCATGCTGTCGTCGAAAGTAAGCCCCTTCACGACACCCGCCGCGTCGAGGTCGAACGTGATGAACCCGTTCCAGATGTTGGGATCGTGCCAGTCGATCCGGAACACGTCCCCGCCCCAGTGCTCTGCGGTCGCCTTGGCGATGCCTAGCTGCACCGTCAGCGCAGGGCCGTCGAGCGTGATCACCATCGGTCCGAGCAAGGGCTCGTCGTAGGAACCCGCGTAGCGCGCCAGCGGTAGGCTCGGCGGCACCGACGTGTCCCTGGGCAGCTGCGGTTCGCGCTCACGCAGCCACTTCTCGTAGGCGCCACGGAACGGCACCAGCTGGTCCCCAGTCCAGTCGATGGTCGGCAGCCCCAGGACGCGGTCGTGGATCCAGTTCGCGATCGCGAAGTGCACGCAGTCGCCAGCCCAGCCCGCGTTGGTCATCATCGCGATCCCGTAGCCGTGTTTGGGCGAGACGACCATCCACGCCTGCATCCCGGCCGTCGCGCCGCCGTGGGCGACGTGCTGGTCGGCGTCATCGCGGTAGTCGAGCACCATCCAGCCCAGGCCGTATCCGGCCCGCTGGCGGCCGTAGCCCCACTTCGGGAACCAGTCGAACACGCCGCTGACGTGCGACGTGCGCATCGCCCGCAGCGTGTCCGGGCTCAAGCCCGGCACGACGCCGGGCTCTCCTGCATGAAGCTGGAACAGGCACCACTTCGCCATGTCGTTGGCCGACGACAGGATGGCGCCGGCCGCGGGGATCGGATCGAGGTCGCGCCACGGCGAAGGCGGCAGCAGCACCATGCCGTCCTGCGTCAATTCGTGGGGCGCCGCGCGGTTGGCCGACGCAGGGATCCCATCGCGCTGCGTGCGCGTCGCGGTCATGCCGAGCGGCTGCAAGACGCGCGCGTCGACGAGTTCAGCCCAGCGCTCGTGGGTCACGTCCTCCATGACGAAGGCCGCGAGCGCGAACAGCACGTTGTGGTATTCGAACGCCGTCCGGAACGGGGCCACGCGCTGCACGTGGCGAAGCCGGACCAGCAGCTCTTCGCGGCTCATGTCGGGACGCAGGCCGTAGTACTCGACGTCGAGGTAGCCGCCGCGGTGCGACAGCGCATCGGCCAACGTGAACTGCTGCGTCACCCACGGATCGTCGCGTTCGAACCCCGGCACGTGCGGCGCGATGGTCGTCTCCCAGCTCAGGGTTCCTTCGTCGACGACGGTCGCGACCGCAGTGGCCGTGAACGTCTTCGTGATCGAGCCGATGTCGAACAGCGTGTCTGCGTCGACGAGCGCATCCGAGCCCAGCGCGCGCACGCCGTAGCCCTTGGCCACGACGACGCCCTGCCGGTCGACGACCGCGAGCGCGAGACCGGGCACGTCCATGACCGCCATCGCCCGGCGCACCTCGGCGTCGAGCGCGCCGAGGTCGAGCTGCCGGACCGGCGTCGCGACCGGCGCGGGGGCCGCCTGGCACGCGGCGAACAGGGCGAGGAGCAGCAGCAGCTGGCTGTTCTTGGCATTCTTCATGCGTTGGACCCGCGCGCATCGTGCCTGCGATTCCACCCTCGCTCCAGCACGGAAACCGGCCGCCGGCAGATCACTCCGCCGACGGCCAGCACTCACTCGTCCTCCTTCGCGGCGACGAGACTCTTCACCTGTGGCGCGAGCTCGCCGGGGCCGAACACGAACGTCGCGCGGGTACCGCGCACGATCGCCTCGACGGCCTCGAGCTCCTTGAGCCGCAACAGGACCGGGTTCTCGGCGAGCAGCCGCGCCGTGTTGGCCTGGCTGCGCGCCGCCGCGGTCTCCTCGCGGCGCAGGATCAAGTTGGCTTCGGCACGCTTCTGCGCCTCGATCACCTGGTTGAGGATCGTCTTCATCTCGCCGGGCAGCACGACGTCGCGGATGCCGACCGACGCGATGGCGACACCGAAGTGCTCCGCGCGCCGCGCGATGGCGGTGCGGATTTCGGTGGCGACCTGATCCTTGTCGGTCAGCAGCTGGTCGAGCGTGCGACCACCCACCGCGGCACGCAGCGCGAGCTGCGCCTCGCGGTAGACGGCGATGCCGGCGTTGTCGACGACGGTCGTGGCGCCCACCGGGTCGGTGATCCGCCACGACACGACGAGGTTGAGACGCAAGGTCACCTTGTCGGCGGTCATGATCTCCTGACCGGCGACGTCGGCGACCTGCTCGCGCAGCTCCACGGCCTTCCAGCCGATCAGCTGCCCGTGCGCCCAGAAGACGTGCCGTCCGGCGCCGTACACACCGAGCAGTTCGCCGCCGCGCCGCACGATCAGGGCCTCGTGCGGGTCGACGTCGATCGCCTTGAGGTGCGTGCGCGCCGCGTCCATCGACAGGACGGCGTCGCGCTGCTCGTGCCGGAACTCGACGTCGCGCACGTCGAAGGTCTCGACCTTCAGCGCGTGCGGCGTCTTCCAGTAGGCGAAGCGGCCGGTGCCGACGAAGTCGAACAGGCAGCCGTCGCGCCACACGAGGGCGCGCTGGCCTTCGGGGTTGTCGACGATGGTCAGGTGCTCACGCAGCACCGGGTGCGCGACGAGCACGTCGAGCAACGAGTGCACGAAGCGCGTGACGAGCGTGTTGACGACCTGCAGCTGCGAGCCGGGCAGGAACAGACCGGGCACGAAGTGCGAGCCGGGGGCGAGGACCTTGGCCAGGTCGCCGCGACGGAACACGAGACCGAGCTCGTGCTGCTTGATGTAGGTGCGGATCATGGGGAGCCTCCTTCCTGGAGGTGCGATTCGGTTTCTTTCGAGTCGTTTGGCTGGAACGAGGGCAGGGGAAAGGCCACGCGGCGCCGTTCCGTTCGCGCTGCGTCGCCGTGCGGGGAGTCCGCAGGGGAACAATGAGAAGAAGGTGGTGCCTGCCGGTTCGGCCTCGGGCATTCGCCCCTCCGTCGCCACGGACCCGCCGCCGGTCCGGAGCACGACGCAGCGAGACGGCGCGTGTTCGCACCGCCCTCGGACGAGGGTGGTGGTCGCGCGCCGCCTCGCCGCGCCGAAGCTTCGGACGCGCACGAGGGGTGCAAGGTGGCTTCGAAGTTCCCGGGGGCGCGCTCGCGAGAGCACGCACCAGGGGGACTCATGCCTGGACGTCGCCGGCAGACACTCGATCGACGGTCCCGAAGGACCGAGGGGCCTGTTGGAAACAGGTGGTGCCAGCGGGATTCGAACCCGCAACCGCAGGATCTGCAGTCCTGTGCTCTGCCATTGAGCTATTGACCGTTCCCATCCCGACACCGGTTGAACCCGGGTCGCGGAACACGCACGCGGAACCCACAATGGGCCGCGCGCGCGCCGACGGACGGCGTCAGGAGTGGGGAAGTTCGATGAGGATCATTGGGTTCCTCGATGTGTGGTGGGTGGAAACGAAAAGAGCCTCGCGCGGCGCACCGGGCGAGGCTCTTCGTCGCGGGATGATCTCCCGCCGGCTGGCTGGGAGGTCAGGCTCGCGCGAGCCTCGGGCAGGTGCCGACGCACGCAAACACCGGGAGTCGGTGTCCTTCATTGCGCAGCGATGGGTTTTGCAGCCAGGTGTTCATTGGTGGGCGCGGGAGGTTAGCAGGCATTTACAGTTCGTCAACGGGGGGACGAAGAAAACAACCCTCACTTCGCCAGCGCCTTGCGCACCGCAGCGGCCTCGGCCGGATCGAGATCCTGACGCTGCGCGTATTCCTCGAGCGGCAGCCGACACGCCGCGACGCGCGTCGGGTCGGCGAGCAACGCAGTGGCCGCTGCGGTGCGCACACCCGGATCGAGGTCGTCGAGCAATTCGACGAGCGCGCCGAGCTGCAGCAGCGTGAGCGCACCGCCCGACAAGCCGGTGATCGCGCGGCGGCGCACCACCGCGGGTTCAATCCCGGCGACGCCGAGCCAGTCGCGATCGAGGCCTTCGTTGGCGAAGCGCAGCAGCGCCAGCGTCAGCAGCGCGCGCACCTTGTGGTCGGAGAGCCTCGCGATCGCGCCGCGGATCGCGTTGGCGCGCGCCTCGTTGGGCTCGCCGGGCGGCAACGACAGCAACACGCTCGCGACGCTGCCGACGCTGGCAGCGTCCCCCGAGGCCAGCACGGCGTCGAGCGCACCGACCAGTTCAGGACTCTGCCGCACCAGCTCGCCGAGCCGCGTGATGCCGGCGGGACCGATCGCGGTCAGGATCTTCGCGGCCAGGAAGCGCACGCCGTCGTCGCGGCTCGCGACGATCGCCTCGACTGCGTCGAGCGCCGGCGCACCCTTGGGCCCCAGGCCGAGCAGCACCCGCAACGCCAGGTGCTGCGTCGACGCGTCGCCGAGCAAACCAACCACCTTCGCGACCGGTGGATTCGGCAGGCGCGCGAGCATCTCACCGATGGCCTCGCCGGCGCCCGTGTGGTGGTCGCGCGCCGCGAACTCCAGCACCTGGTCACCGACGGCGGCGATGCGCCCGACATCGCGCAGGTCGGCGCATCGATTGATGACCACGCCACCCGCGACGAGTCCATCGCGCACCGCGTCGAGGCACAGCCGCGGATACGACGCGAACAGGTGCCCCGCGACGCGTTGCTGAAGGCTGTCGGCGAAACCCCCGTTCGCGGCGCGACGCTTCAGGAACGCGGCGAACGCAGGCTCGGCCGCCGGATCGAGTTTGCCGCGCAGCCAGCCGATGCGTTCGAGCGCCGGCAGTCCCTGGGCCTCCGCGAGCGCGAGCAGCCGCAGGTCCAGGTCGGTGCGGGCGCGCATCGACAGATGTTGGTCGCTGACGTGCGCGAACAGCTGCGCGATCTGGTCGTCCGCGGCCTCGGCCGCGAGCTCGGCGACCACGTCACCCATCGCGATCTGCAACGCCGGCGCGAGCGCGGGGCGCGGCGCGGGCTTCGACACCAACTCGCGCAGCCACGCCTTCACGGGCTCGGCGTGACCGTTGGCGAGCAGCGCGTCCGCCGCGAGCCGGGCCTCCGTGCCGTCGCCACGCAGCATGCCGGCCAGGTCGTCGGTGGCGAACTCGGCGGCAGGTCCCATCGCGCCGATCAGCGGCAGAAGCTGCGCGCGGCGCGCCGGCCCCTGCAGCCAGAGCAGGCGCACGAGCTCGGCGATCTCGGTGAGCTCGGCGGCGCGAGTGCGCCACGGCAGTTCGGCGACGCCGGCGAGGACCAAGGCCCCCTGTGGCTGCGCGACGGCGACGCGCAGCTGCGCCGCGATCGTCGCGCGATGCTCGAACATTCCCGCGCCAGCGGCAGCCAGCAGCGCCATGCGTCGCTCCGCGGGCAGCTGCGGGGCATGTCGAATCATCGCCGCCTGCCCCTCGGGGAATTGCAGCAGACACCTCGCCAGGACCTCGATGTCCACACCGCGCCGCGTGAGCCGCTCGACCAGCTGCGGGACGAGCGCCTCGGACACGTTCTCGCCCTGCGCCCGCAGCACGACGTCGGTCATCGCATGGTTCGTCGCCAGCATCGCCTGCAGCAGCGCCGTCGAGCCGTCGCGGGTCCGCATCGCTTCGAGAGCCAGTTGCGTGAGCGAGTTCGCGTCGGGCAGGTTCGTGGCGACCTGCTGCGGGCTCATCGCCCCAAACCGCGCCGGAGGCAGGGCGACTCCCAAGCTCGCCCGCACCATGAAGCCGATGGGCTCACGCACGTCGCGCGCGCCGCCGGCGAACGCCCGCAGCACGCGCAGGTCGAACACGTCGCGCCGTCGGCCGACGCGCACCACCGCGGGGTCCGACAGGCACGCCAACACCGCGATGCGCCGCAGCTGGGGATCGCGTTCTTCGAGCAGCCCGAGCAGCGTGCGCTTCTGCTCGGGTATCAGGGTTCGGATCATGCCGGGCAGGCGCGACAGGATCTGCGCGCGCATGCGCTGCGGCTGCGCTTGGTCGGTGGCGAAGACGAGCACCTCGGTGGGGTTGTTGCTCGCTGCCACCTCGAGATAGCGCGCCCATGGTCCGGCGAGTCCGCGCGCGCGCGAAACCGCCTCTTCCCCGCCGATCGCCCGCAGACACGTCTCTGCCGCCTCGCGCACCGCCAGCTCGGGGTGGTGCGCGAACGGCTCGACTTCGGGCTGGAGGTCGCGGGCCTCTCCGCCGACCGCGGTGATCGCGTCGAGCACGCGGCGCGGATCCTGACGCGAATAGAGCCAGTCGCCGAGTTTCCGGTGCCCGGGGGCGCCGCTGCGTGCGAGCACGTCGAGTCGGCGCACCTCGTCCTGGACCGAGAGCCAGCGCCCACCCTCGAGCACCGCGACCTGTTCGGCGTCACGGCACGGCGCGTCGGCCATGCGGCGCAGCAGGTCCGACAGCAATCCTCGCTGGGCGCGAGATGGCAGCCACTCGCGCGCCGTCGGGCGCTGCACGGCGCTGCCCCAGACCGCGTACGGCGACACGCCGCGCGCGGCGAGTTCGAACTCGGCGAGTAGCGCCCGGTCCCACGGCGCACCGGCGACGTCCTGCAGCAGCTGTTCGGTCGCCGCCGACTCGACGCCCGCCGGCGTCGCAACACCGAGTTGCCGCAGCGCGACAACCGCGGCGCGACGCACGCCTTCGTCGTCGCTGCCGATGAGGTTCTCGATCGCCGCGACGATCTGCGGCGAGGCGTCGCCGAGTTCGCCGAGCGCCAACAACAGGCCCTGTCGGGTGGGCGCATGTTCGATCGCGAGGTGCGGCAGCAGCAGCGTGGCGCAGTCGCGCGTCGCCGGCGCGAGCTGGGCAGCGAGGTCGGCGAGGCTGCCGATCGTCTCCGGCGTCGCCCGAACGAGCGCCGCGCGTACGGCGTCGACATTGGTGAGGGCGCGGCGGCCTTCGGCGAGCAGCATCGGCGCGACCTGGTGGACTGCCTGCCGATCGCCCAGGAGGGGCAGCAGTTCGGGCCAAAGCGCCGCGGGCACGGCGTGCCGGCCGAGCTCCCCGAGCAGCCTCTGGCGGCTGAAGAACGGATCGTCGCGGCGCAGCACCTCGAGCCAGTTCGGCGGCGGCGGCAGGCCGGCCACGACCAGGCGCGTCAGCGCGACGATCGCGGCGCCGGTCCGGTGGGAGCCCATCGCGGGCCGCCACGCGTCGAGCCGCTGCGCGTGGCGGCGCAGGTCCGCGCTCGCGCGTTCGAGGTACGCGATCAGCCAGTCGGCATCGCCGCCGGCGTCGATGGCTGCGGCGATCGCGGTCTCGACCCGCGCGGAGTCGAGCTCGATCAGCTTCCCGAGCAGGGGATCGGCGCTGCTGTAGAGTCGCATCTGCAACAGCTCCGGCAGCAGCACGAACGCCGTCTCGGGAGACTTCTGCAACGCCTCGAGCGCGACGCTCCGCCGGCTGGGGTCGCGCAGCTGTTCGCGCAGCTCGTCGAGCGACACGCTGCGGTGCGCGAGCATCACACGGTAGACCGCGCCGGCCGCGCGCGCCGTGTCGACGTCGCCGTCGCGGCGCAGCTCGGTGACGCGCCCGATCACCGCATCGGCGAGGCCAGGATGGCCGCGCAACCACACGATCGCCGCGTTGCGCACGCCGGCGTCCGTGTTGCGCAGCAACTCCACGACGTCGAGCGCGATCGCCGCGGCGAGCGCCTCGGGCACCTCGGCGAGGGCGCGCACCGCGACCGCCGGCTCGCCGGCGAGCCGCGCGCGATAGGCCGTCGCGTCCTGGGCCGTGAGCAGCGGGCCGAGGACGGCCAACCCCACGCACCGGCACCATGACCCTGTCCGCGACATGGCGGCTACTATGCCGGCCATGCTCGGCCCTGTCAGGAGAGTCACACCCCTCGTGCTGTGCGCGTGTGCGGCGCTCGGCGCGCAGCAGCATCCGGACCTCGAGGCGACGCTGGCGCAGTTCCCCGACAACGACCTGCCGACGCTGCTGGGTCTGCTCGCCGACAAGGCGCCCACCGCGGCCGAGGGGCTGCGCAAGCTCGGCCCGGCGGCGCACGAAGCGCTGCTCGGCGCGGTGCTCGACCCATACTTCCCACGGGCGGGGCTGCTGCAGGCCTTCGGCGAGTTCGACGCGCACTGCGGCTGGGCGCTGCCGCTGCTCGGCGACCCCGAGGTGTCCCTGACCAACGAAGTCCAGGACCTGCTGTTGCGCCTCGGCCCCGCCGCGGCGCCGCTGGTGCCCGAACTGAACGCGCGCGCCGCGGATCCCAAGAGCACCTACCTGCGCCCATTCGCCGAGAAGCTCGCCGCCGCCACGGACGGCCCGGTCCCCGACAGCGCCCCGCGGAAGCGGTCGACGGTCGCGCGCGAACTGGTGCCCGCGCTGCTCGGGTGCCTCGGCAAGGGACCCGATGCCCGACGATGGCCAGCCCTGCAGGCGTTGCTGTGCCTGGACGACGACGTCGCCACATCCGCCACCGAAGCACTGCTGGAGCTGTCACTGCAACCAGAGTCACAACGGCGCGCCGAGGACCTGCTGCTGAGCTTGCGCTGCATCTACTCGACGCGCTGCCTGCAGGGAATGATGCCGCTGCGCACGCTACCGGCCGACGACCTGCCCGCCGAAGCACGCCGCCGCGCGCTCGCCGGCAGGGTGCTCGACACCTCGGCGATCCAAGTTTGGCAGGCGTCCGCCGATGCGGAGCTGCGGCGCACGGCCGTGCTCGCGCAGCTGCAGGTGCGATCGCGGCAGAGGGGCTTCCCGATGCCGCTGCCGGATGCGCCAGACGCCGATGTGACGGTCCAGCACACGATCGAGCTCGTGCGCGGGCTGCGGCGCCGCGACGGGGCTGTGGCAGCGAGCGCGGCGTTGCCCGAACTGAGGTCGCAGGACCAGGGCAGGATCCTGAGCGCCCTGCAGACGTTGGCAGGACAGGATCTGCGCGACGCCCCCGACGAGCTTTGGTCGATCCTCGTCGATCTCGCCACCCAACCCGAGGTGCAGGGCGGCTCCTTGCAGGAGCACCTGCTCAGGAACACGCAGTCGACCCGCAGAGCCGCTTCGACCGTGCTGCACTCCGCGCTCCGCGGGGGCTCACCTGCATCACTCGTCGACCTGATGCCGCGCCTGACCGCGCTTCCGAACAGCGAGCAGTATCTGCGCGAGGCGCTCGAACACATCGACCTCACCGTGCTCGAAGCCCACCTGCGCGCTGCGAGCGAGGACCCGGCGCAGCTCGCGTCGTGGCTCGCCATGCTGCGCAAGGCCGGCCAGCCGATGCAGCGCCGCGAAGGCCTCGACGCGCTCGTCACCGCGCTCGCGCCGTGCCTGCCCGACCTGCCCGCGGCCGCGCAGGTCGACTGGCTCGAACTGGATCGCAAGACGCCGGTGCCCGAAGCGGTCTGGCGCGCGCTGTTCTCGACGCCCGACGTCGCGGTGCGCCGCCGCGCCGCCGAGATCGCGTGGCGCAGCTTCCACCAGCGCCCGTTCTCGCTGGACCTCGCGTTGCCGCTGCTCGGCGACCAAGACCCCGAGGTGGCGCGCAACGGGGTGTTCCTGCTCGCGCACACCAAGTCCGATCGCGAGCGGGCCGTCACCGCACTGGCCGCGGCGTTCCCCGACGCGAACGCCGAGTTGAAGCAATGGATCGTCTACGGACTGTGGGCGCAGCGCGAGTTTGCGACGCCGGCACGGAAGACGATCGATGCCGCGTTCGCGAGCGAGCACCCCAGGGTTCGCGTGCACGCCGCGATGCTGCGGCTCCACTTCGATCGCGACGACGCCGCCGCGTTCGCGGCGCTGCAGCAACTGCTCACTCACGAAGACCGCGCGGTGCGACAACACGCGTTCATGCATGCGGCCAACGACCAGGCCGTGGCGCTGCGCTGCATCGACCTGGCCATCACGGCGCTCGACGACTCCGACCAGGAAGTGGGCTACGCCGCCGCCCGACTGCTCGGCAACCTGCCGCAGGCCAAGGACCGCGCCCTGCCCGCGCTGCGCGCGCTGGTCGAACGTGCGCCGCACAACTCACTGGTGGCGCAGCGGGCGCGATCGGCGATCACGCGCCTCGAGCAGGCAGACTCGCCTCCTGCAGACAAGCGATGAACCCCATGCAACACCGTCTGCAGGCCCTCGACTGGATGCGCGGCATCGTCATGGTGCTGATGGTCACCGACCACGCCTCCGAGGCGTTCAACGGCGCGCGGCCCGTGACCGACGCGGTGATCCTCGGCAACTGGCAACAGCCGCTCGACGCGGTGCAGTTCCTGTTCCGCTGGCTCAGTCACCTGTGCGCGCCGGTGTTCCTGTTCCTCGCCGGCACGAGCCTCGCGCTCAGCATCGAACGCAAGCGCCAGGGCGGCGCGAGCGGCGCGCGCATCGACCGCGACCTGCTGATTCGCGGCCTGCTGCTCGTCGCCGTCGAGGTGCTGTTCATCAACCTGTTCTGGTTCCCGGGCATGCTGCTGCTGCAGGTGATGTACGCGATCGGCATGTCGATGATCGCGATGATCGCGCTGCGGCGGCTGCCCGACGCGCTGCTGCTCATGTTCGCGGTCTTCGCGCTCGCGGTCGGTGAATGGACGCGCACCGGCACGATGGTGGTGCCCGCCGAAGTCGGTTCCGGAACGGCCGCGCTGCTGATCGACTGCGGGCTGCTGCCGGTTCCCGTGCTCGGCTTCGGCAGCGTCATCTGCGTCTATCCGGTGCTGCCATGGTGCGGGATCATGGCCGCAGGCTGGGTGCTCGGGCGCTGGCTGCTGCGGCGCCAGCCGGGCAGCGGCGATCTCCGCGAAGGTGCGCCGATCGCGCGACCGCTCGCGCTGCTCGGCGCGCTGCTGCTCATCGTCTTCGTCGTGCTGCGCGGCAACAACGGCTGGGGCAACCTCGGCCTGCTGCGCCTCGACGGGTCGCTGCTGCAGTGGCTGCACGTCAGCAAGTATCCGCCGAGCCTGACCTTCGCCACGCTCGAGCTCGGCATCATGTTCCTGATCCTCGCGGCGCTCGCCCGGCGCGACGCGGCGCGCGGCGCGGTCTCGGGCCCCGACCACCCGGTGCTGGTGTTCGGCCAGACGGCGTTCTTCTTCTACTGCGCGCACATCGCGATGCTCGAGCTCGCCGCGCACGGGTCTGGCTACTACCAACGCGGCGGCCTGGGCCTCGCGCTGCTGGCGACGGGGCTGGTGCTGATCGTGCTCTACCCGCTGTGCCTCGCCTACCGGCGCCTCAAGGCCCGGCATCCGCGCAGCGTGCTGCGTTACTTCTGAGCCCGTCGCGAGCGCGCTGGACGGGTCGCGCGGAGCGCCGGCCGCGATTCGGGCCAGATCGCCATCGTCGCGGCGAGGAAGACGATGATCTCCCCGCCCGCCGGCGGCCCCCCGAATCCCGCCCACGACACCAGCGCCCACAGCGTGAAGAGCCCGAGCACCGCGAGCCCGACCAGACGCGACCGACGCCGCCCGGTGCCCGCCAGCCATACGGACACGGTGACGAACAGGATCAGCAGGGCGCTCGGCGTCAGGATCACGCCGCCGACCTGCACCCGGACCCACAGCAGCCAGAACGAGCCGAACGCCACCCACGCGGCGACCCGGCGCCGCGCCGGCGCGCCGCGCAGCAGATCGAACAACCCGTAGGCAAGCAGAGTCAGCAAGATCGCGATCCGGGGCACGCTGAGACGCGACAGCCGATCCACCACGCTGTCCGGGGCCGGCAGCGCCGCGAGCCGTTGGGCGAGCGGTTCGGGGAACTCGACCGCGGCCGCCGCCGCGACCTGCTGCAGGGTGCGGCCGATCCGCGGCGTCCACGCCGCGGCCGGCAGCTCCGCCAGGGTGTCGATCGCCCGCCGCCGCACCTCCGGCGAGGTGCTGCCAACCGCGAGGCGCACGCCGACCGCCGCGATCGGCATCCTGTCCTCGTAGGGCCAGACGTCGAGCAGGTGCTCGCCGCCGCCCGCGAGCAACATCGCCGCGCGCACCATCGTCTCCGCCGCGCGCTTGCCGTCGGCGACGCGAGCCTGCATCGCCGGCAGCGCCTCGGGCATCGGCCACAGCGCCGCGGTGGCCCAGTCGATCGTGTCGGGCGAGGCCGTCTCGAACGAGCGCGCGATGGCGCCGCGCCACCACTCCAGCCCGGCGGGCTCCGCGACGTCGCTCGACTCCATTCCGACCAGTAGCACGAATTCCGTCAGGCGCCCGTGCATGTCCCAGAACACGGTGGACTCGGCGAGCGTCGTCGCGCCGCCCACGCGCACGCGACCCGGTGCGAGGTGGCCGTCGCTCGCCCCGATCCACGGCAGCATGCGAGACAACGCGCCGGGCGTGCAATCGAGCCGCGGCCCGTCGCGATCGAGCGACACGCGACCCTCGAACGCCGCCGTGATCTGCCCCAGCGGCGGGAAGGTCGGCATCCGGGTCGCGTCATTGGCGGCGTAGTAGCGCAGGGTGCGCAGCTCTTCGTCCAGCCACGCGGGACGCAGCGAGATGCCGTCCATGTCGACGACCTGCGCGCGCAGTTCGAGACGCACCTCGTCACCGAGGCGCACGACCTCGCACCCCTGCGCGACGAGTTCGGGTTCGCAGCCGCCGTCGTCGAAGCGCAGCAGGACCGCGCGCACCGCCAACGACCGGGGAATGTCCACCCCGGCGGCGCGCAGGCACACCGTGCGCCACACGAGGCCGCCGTCGCCGGTCGGTGGCGCGCACAGCGGCACGCGCGCAGCGTCGGGGACCTGCAGCCACGCGAGCTGTCGCCACAGCGGCGCGCTGCGCGGATCGGCGGTCGCGGAACGGTCGAGCGCCTCGACCAGCGGCACGTCGGCGCCGTCCTCGAGCCCGAGCGCGCGCCGCAGCAGCGGCGCGAACGGCTCCTGCCGCTCCTTCTGCCACCACGCCTCGAACTCGGCCGCGTCGTCCGCGGTGCCCGGCGGCGCCTCGTGCCCGGTCCAGCGCCGCGCGGCGGCGATCGCCCGACCCGCGACGAGCTGGTCGATGCGCGCGCGGCACATGCCTTCGCGGGACAACGACCGCCAGGACCGCCACGGCGCGATCGCTTCGGCCGCGGCGGCGTCGAGCGCCTCTCCGGCCTGCAGTTCGTCGCGCGTCGGCAACCCCACGACCTGCGCCCAGGAGCGGAAGGCCACCGCGCGCGTCGACGCCGCCTCGTCCGCCGAGGTCGCGAGCTCGGCCAGCAAGTCCTCGGCGCCGGGGCTCCACCACGAGTCGAGGTCGACGCCGGACCACGTGAACGGGAACCCGGTCGCGCCGGTCGTGCGCTGGCCGGCCATGCGCACGCCGTCGGCGAGGATCGGCAGCCGGAGCGCCTCGGGCAGGCCCGAAACGTCGACCCAGCCGAGCGCGGCGACGCGGCGCGCCAGGGCGACGCGGCCCGC
Source organism: Planctomycetota bacterium (assembly GCA_020638655.1). Taxonomy (GTDB): domain Bacteria; phylum Planctomycetota; class UBA1135; order UBA1135; family UBA2386; genus JACKIC01. The sequence continues at coordinate 224,628 of JACKIC010000006.1, read as the reverse complement.
GAGGCCCGACTGCAGGTCGGTCTGCAGCGCGGCGACGGGGACGCGCCCCGGGCGTTCCTGCGCCGCAGAGGCGGCCGCGGCGCGCGCGTGCTCCCACCGCCACGAGAGTTGGCGGTCCCAGTCCTCCGACCGGACCACACCCTGGTAGGTGTGACGGCGACCGGTGATCTTCAGCGCCTGCGCCGCGAGCTGCTCCGCCCCGGCTTCGTCGTGCGCCAGCAGCAGCTCGCCGATGCGGTCGCCGAGCGCGCGCACGTAGTCGTACTCGAGCTGCTCGAACGCGGCAGCGTTGCCAGGTCGCTCGGCGAGGGCCGTGCGCAGGGACTCGACCGCGGCGGCGGGATGGCCGGTGGCCAGCAGCCGTCGCGCCTCGGCGATCACCGCGTCGCGGCGGATCGTCGGCAGCCACGCGAGCACGAACAGCAACGTGACCACGACCGCGGCGGTCGTCGCCGCGACGAGGCGCCCGCGACGGCGCGCGAGCCGTGCGAAACGCCGCCAGGCGCTCGGCTGCCGGGCCAGGACGCCGCGGCCGTCCGCGAACCGTTCGACGTCTTCGCCGAACGCGAGCGCCGTCGGGTAACGATCCTCGGGGCGCTTCTGCAGCGCCTGCTGACAGACGACCTCGAGCTCCAAGGGCACGCGCTTGTCGATCTTGCGCAGCGGCGGCGGATCGTCGTGCAGGATCGCGCGGATGGTCTCGTGCAGCGGCTTGCCGCTGAACGGACCGTGCCCCGCGAGCATCTCGTAGAGCAGCGCGCCGAGCGCCCACACGTCACAGGCCTCGCCGATGCGCGCGCCGTCGCCGCTGGCCTGTTCGGGGCTCATGTAGGCCGGCGTGCCGAGCAGTTCGCCGGTCATCGTGCGCGTGCCGGCCGCCGCGGCGTCGCGCGCGAGGCCGAAGTCGACCACGAACGCGTCGCCGTGCGCGTCGATCAGCACGTTCTGCGGCTTGAGGTCGCGGTGCACGATGCCCTGCGCGTGCGCGTGCGCGACCGCCGACGCCACCTGGCGGATGACCTTGACCGCGCGCGCCGGCAGGAAGCGACGGCTGCTGCGCAGCTCGTCGGCGAGCGTGCGGCCGTCGACGAGGTCCATCGCAAACCACAGCAGCCCCTCGGGGGTCTCGCCGCAGTCGTGCACCGACACGATGTGGCGGTGGCGCAACCTCGCCAGGCTGCGCGCCTCGCTGCGGAAGCGCCGCAGCGCGTCGCCGAACACCAGGTCCGCGGGCCGCAGCACCTTGATCGCGACCTCGCGGTCCAAGGAGCGCTGCCGCGCACGGTAGACCACCCCCATGCCGCCGCGGCCGAGTTCGCCGACGACCTCGAAGTCCTCGGGCAGGTGCACGGCTGGCAGCTCGGGCGCCCCCTGCTGCAGCTCTTCACCCAGGCTCGTCGCCAGCGCCGAGAGGCCGCGCAGGCAGGCGCGGACCGCCGCTTCTTCGACGTCGAAGCGCGCCGCCCACTGCGCCACGACGACCGTCTCGCCGCCGGCGAGCGCTGCGTCGAGCTCTTCGGCCAGGCGGCCGATCACCTCGTCGCGATCGCCGGTCACGACGGCACCTTCTCGCCCAGCGTGTTGCCGAGCTGCTGCACCGCGCGGCCGAGCGCGCGCCGCACGCTCGACGCGCTGCGGCCGGTGCGGTCGGCGATCGCGTCCACGGTCAGACCTTCGAAGTGGCGCAGCAGCAGCACCTCGCGGTCCTCGTCGGCGAGCGCCTCGACCGCGTCGGCGAGGCGGTCGCGCTCCTCGCGCCGCACCATGCTGGTGGCCGGGCCGTGGCCGTTGCGGTGCAGTTCGCGCAGCACGGCGGTGACGTCGCGCGCCTCGCGCCCGACGTCGCGGCGCGCGGCGCCGTGCCACGCGGCGAGGTCGCGCAGGCGGTTCTCGGCGATGCCGCAGAGCCACTGCGCCAGGGCGCGGTCCGGGTCGCCGCCCTCGGGCGCGCGGAAGCGGCGCCAGTCGCGGTGCGCGTGCAGGAAGGTCTCCTGCAGCACGTCCATCGCGTCGATGCGGGCCCGCAGCGCCGGCCCCAGGCGCAGGCGCACGTAGAGCAGCACCCGGTCGGCGGCGTGCGCGAACAGCCGGTCGCAGGCGCCGCGCTGGCCGGCGGTTGCGGCGGCGAGCAGGGCTGGAAGGTCGATCGTGTCGGTCATCGCAGACCCAAGAGGCAGGCCGGTGGGATTCCGCCGGCCGACTTCGCAAAAACCGCCGCCCGGGTCACCGCCGCCGCCCGTCCAGGAGCTCGCCGCGCACGACGGTGACCGCCTGGCCGCGCAGCAGCACCCGGTCCCCGACCAGCTCGACCTCGACCTCCCCGCCGCGCGCCGACGCCTGGTAGCCGATCATCCGGGTGCGGCCGAACCGGCCGCCCCAGTAGGGCGCGAGCGCGCAGTGCGCCGAACCGGTCACCGGGTCCTCGGGCACACCGACCGCCGGCCCGAAGAAGCGCGACACGAAGTCGTGGCGGCGGCTGTCGCCCGCCGCGGTGACGATGACGCCGCGCACCTTGAGCCTGCCCAGCGCCGCGAGGTCCGGCTGCAGCGCGCGCACCTGCTTCTCGGACGCCAGCTCGACGAGCAGATCGTCGGCCGCCTTGGCCACGACCACCGGCCGCTGCCCGAGAGCCTTCGCGAGCGCGGCGGGTCCCCTGCCGATCCGCGCGGGCCGCGCCGGAAAATCGAGCTCGATCGCGACGCCGTCGTGCCGCGCGCTCAGCACGCCGCTCTTGGTGCGGAACGCGAGCGCGTTGCGCAGCGGCGCGAGCCCTTCGCTCCACAGCACGTGCGCGGTCGCCAGCGTCGCGTGGCCGCACAGCGCGACCTCGGCGACGGGCGTGAACCAGCGCAGGCCGAAGCCGCCCTTCTGCGGCGTCACGAACGCAGTCTCCGACAGGTTCATCTCGGCGGCGACGCTCTGCATCCACTTCGCCGGACGCGGGCTGGCGAGCAGGCAGACGGCGGCGGGGTTGCCGGAGAACGGCGCCGCCGCGAACGCGTCGACGTGGAAACAGGGCACGGTCGTCATGGCGAGGTTGTAGGAGTTGGCGCGCGCGGGTCCTAGCATGCGGACGTGCGCTGCTTCGTCGCCCTCGACCTCCCCAAGCCGGTCTGCAACTACCTCGCGGGGCTGGCAGCGTCGCTGCGCGGCAAGGGCGATGTGAAGTGGGTGCCCGCGCACCAGCTGCACCTGACGCTGCTGTTCGCGGGTGAGCTCGAGGACGACTCGGTGCAGGGCCTGCGGGCCGCGGTGCGCGACGTGTCCCTGCCGCCGCTGTCGTTCGCGCTGAGCGGGCTCGGCCACTTCCCGCCGCGGGGCGAGCCGCGCGTGGTCTGGGCCGCGCTCGGCGGCGACGTCGCGGCGCTGTCCACGTTGCAGGAAGACCTCGTCGCGCGCGGCGAACGCTGCGGCGTGCCGCGCGAGAAGCGGCCGTTCGTGCCGCACGTGACCCTGGGCCGCGTGAAGAGCCCGTTCGGGGCGCTGGCCCTCGTCGACGCGCTGCGCGAAGTCGGCGGCAAGCTGCGCGACAAGCCGTTCGCGGCGACCTCGCTGACGCTCTACGCCAGTGAACTGCGGCCCGGCGGGCCGATCCACACGCCGCTCGAGCAGCGCACGGTGCCTGGCGCGGTCACTCCAGATCGAGATTGACGAGCACCTTCTGCACGTCGAGCGACCGCGGCGCCTCGAGGATGCGCGCCGCGATGCGACGGCACTCCTCGATCGTGTAGCGCGCCAGGATCTTGGTGACGCCGCGCAGGCGCACCGGGGCGATCGAGAAGCTGCGGTAGCCGACGCCCAGATAGAACGGCATGCGCACCGGATCGGCGGCGCTCTCGCCGAACAGGATCAGCGGCTTCTTGCGGCGCTCGGCGTCCTTGGCCATGCGGGCGAGGATCTCGAACACGCCCGGGTGCACCAGCTCGTGGTATTCGCGCACGCTGGTGTTGTCGCGGTCGGCGGCGAGCAGCAGCGCCTGCAGGTCGTCGATCGCCACCACCGCGAAGTCCGCCTCGTTGAGCAGCGCGCCGAGCGACATCGCGGCGGCGGGCACCTCGATGATCGGCGCCATCGCCAGCCCCGCCGCGCAGGCGATGCCGGCCTTCATCAGCGCGACGCGCTCCTCGAGCAGCGCCGAGCGCACGCGCTGCAGGTCGCTCTGACCGGTCACGAACGGCACCAGCAGGCTGACCTGGTCGCAGCCGGCCGCGGCGCGCAGGATCGCGCGCAGCTGCAGCCGCAGCACGCGCTGGTTGGCGAGCAGGCCGCGCACGCCGCGCATGCCCATCGCCGGGTTGCGTTCCTGGTGCCGCGCGTCCGGCGTCAGCGTCGCCGCGGCGACGTCGAGCAGCCGGAACGAGACCGGCTGCCCCGGCATCGTGTCGATGACGTGACGGTAGCTGCGCACCAGGTCGTCCTCGGCCGGGCGCCCCTTGTCGACCAGGAACTGCAGCTCGGTGCGGAACACACCGATGCCCTCCATGCCGAAGGTGCGCACGAGGTCGGCCTCACCGGCGCTGCCGCACGAGCCGAGTACGCGGATCGGCGTGCCGTCGCGCGACTGGTGATGCGTCGATTCAACTGCCGGCGCGTCCGCCTTGCTCGCCTGCCAGCGCTGCGCGGCGGCAGTCGCCTCGGCCAGTTCGTCCTCGTCGGGCGACGTCACCAACTCGCCGGCAGAGGCGTCGAGCACGACCACGTCGCCGGCCCGCAGCAGCTTGGTCAGGTCGCGGATGCCGGTCACCGTGGGGATGCCCATGCCGCGCGCCAGGATCGCCGCGTGCGAACTCATGCCGCCCTCTTCGGCGACGATGCCCTCGACCTTCTCGTTGTCGAGGTTGAACATGTCGGCGGTGGTCAGCTTGCGCGCCGCGAGGATGTAGGGCCCCGAGGGCACCGCGCCGGCCGGCGTGGCGGCGTCGACCTCGAGGTTGCGCAGCAGGCGAGTCGCGACGTCGCGCAGGTCGCTGGCGCGCCGGCGCAGCATGTCGCTCTCGACCAGCGTGAAGATGCGGTCGTACTTGTCGAACACGACCCGCACCGCCTCGCGCACCGACAGCCGTTCCTGCAGGACCTGCGCCTCGATCTCGCTGACGAACATCGGATCGCCGAGGTAGGCGTGGTGCGCGTCGAAGATGCGCAGCTCGGCCTCGCCGAGGCTGCCCTGCTGCTTGTTCTTGATCTCCTCGATCTGCGTGCGGCTCGCGGCGAGGGCCGTGCGCAGCTGGTTGAGCTGGGCTTCGACCTCGTCGGCGGCGATCCGGCGGCCGGCGGTCTCGTCGGCGAAACCGCGCATCACCACCGGCCCGACGGCCACGCCCGGGGCGACGGACTCACCGCGCACCCGGGTCATCGCCGGCCTCCCCGGGGATCCGGAGATCCCGACCGGAACGGGGACAGCAGACCGAGGAGCGACCGCGGGCGGAGGGGCGACGAAACAGCCATGGATCTCGTTTCGGGAAGGCCGCGGGGAAGCCCCGTCCGCATGGCCCCGTCGCGACGGAAACCCAGCGTCGGCTCTGACCTGTGGCGGGCCGAAGGGTAGCGTCTGCGGCCGGCCTCGGGTAGACATTGCCACAAGGAGTCGCGTCACCAGCGACCCCGCGCCTACCCCTCGATGGGCATTCACCCTACTGCGATTGTCGCCGACAGCGCCGTCTTGGCGGACGATGTCGAGATCGGACCGTACTGCACGGTCGGCCCCGAAGTGCGTCTGGGCGCCCGGACGCGGCTGCACGGACACGTCGTCGTCGACGGCGACACCTGGATCGGCGAAGACTGTGAGCTCTATCCGTTCGCGGTGATCGGCTGCCATCCCCAGGACAAGAAGCTCAAGGCCGGCGACCGCGCCGGCCGCCTGCGCATCGGCAACCACAACCGCATCCGCGAGCACGTCACGGTCCACGGCGGCACGGCGTTCGGCGGCGGCGAGACGGTGATCGGCGACCACAACATGCTGTTGGTCGGCTCGCACATCGGTCACGACGCCACGGTCGGCAACCACGTCGTCTTCACCAACGGCGCGATGGCCGCGGGCCATACCTGGATCGGCGACCGCGCCATCCTCGGCGCGATGGTCGGCATCCACCAGTTCGCGCGCGTCGGCAAGCTGGCGATGATCGGCGCCGGGGCGATGGTGTCGCACGACGCGCCGCCGTTCGCGATGATCCAGGGCGACCGCGCCAAGCTGGTCGCCGTCAATCTGGTCGGCATGCACCGCAACGGCTACACCGCCGAGCAGAAGGCCCTGGTCAAGCGCGTGTTCCGCCTGCTGTTCTGGCGCACCGGCACGACCCTGAACCAGCGCCTGGAACTTCTCCGCACCAGCACCCTCAATCGCGATCCGGTCTGCACCGAGATCGTCGACTTCATCAGCGAGAGCAAGCGCGGCGTCTGCAGCCCCCGCGCGGGGCGGCACCACAAGCTCGCCGACGCCGACCTGTCGGAGTCGGGCCCGGACGGCGAGCGCAACGAGTCCTTCAGGCGCCGCAGCGACCGGGGAGAGTCAGGCGACGATGCCGCCAGCGCGTAGCGTGGCCCTGGCCACCCTGCTCAGCCTCGCCCTGTCGCCCCTGCTGTTCGCGCAAGGCGATACGACCGAACGCGCCCGAACGAGCCCGGAGCCGACGAGCCTGGACTTCCGCACGCCGGACGGCAGCCGCTTCGTGCTGATCGTGGACCCGACGATGCGCCACGTCGAGTGGACCATCGCCACGCCCGCGGATCCCGCCGAGGACGCGCCCGGCCTGGAAGGGCTCGCCGCGACCGTGGCCACCGCGTCGCTCGGCGGCACGTGGATCACGGGCAGCGTCGACGCCGCGCGCGAACGCAAGGCCCTGGACCGGCTCGATGTGGCCTGGGGCCAGATCTTCGCCACCAAGGGCAGCGCCGAAGCCCAGGCCGAGTTGGTCGCGGCCCAGACCGAGTGCGACAGCCTCGGCGACACCTCGGTGTTCCGCCGCGTGCTGGCCGCGCTGCCCGTGAACCAGCCGGAGATCCTGACGGTGGGTCCGACCACCGTGCTGCAGCTGACCACGGTGCCAGAAGCGCTCGGCGACGTCAGCGACCTGGTGATCGAGCGTCGCGAGCAGCAGGTGCTGCGCGCGCTGCCGAAGATCTGGGCCGACGAGTTGACGACGCGCCAACGCGCCTTCGACGCCGACCCGCGCAACGCCGTCTACGCCGAACTGATCGCCCTGGCGCTGCCCGGCAACGCCGCCATCCGCGGCTTCGAACGCCCGGGCATCGTGCCGCCGCGCCGCGCGCAGGCGCTCGCGGCCTGGGCCCGCACCCAGCATCCGAGCCGCAGCGTGCACGTGCTGATCGGCGGCTTCGCGCTCGCGCCGCTGCGCAGCCTGCTCGAACGCAAGTTCGCGACCACGGCGCTGCCCGCGCCCGAACTGGAGCCGCCGCCGCCGGCGCGGCCGATCGCCAGCGAGCGGCGCTCGACGGTGCCCGGCAGCCAGGAGCCGCTCGTCGCCGTCGCCTGGCAACTGCCGGGTGGCCAGGACCCGCTGCTGCTCAACGCCCTGGCGCGATGGCTCGGCGGACCCGAGGGCCGCCTCCAGCAGGCGCTGCGTCGTGCCGGCCGCGACGGCGTCGCCGTGCGCACCACCGCGCCCTGGCCGCCGGCGCTGGGCACGGCGGGCCTGCTGCTCGTCGAAGCGAGCGCCAAGGACACCACGGGGCTGGCGGACGTCGTGCTGCAGGTCTGTCGCGACGCGGCCAGGAGCGGTCCGAGCGAAGCCGAGCTGGAAGCCATCGCGCACGATCTCGAGCTCACCGCGGCGGCCGTGGCCGCCGACCCGCGCTGGCTCGCGCGCAGCCTCGCGGTGCAGATGCTGCGCTGGCCCGGGCAACCGGTGCGCGACCCGGTGTCGCAGCGGCTGTCCTCGAGCAACCTGCGCGCGCTGGCGACCAGCGTGCTCGGCAGCCGTCCCGTGGTCGTCGAGGCCCGCCGATGAAGTCGCCTTCGCGCCGCCCTACGTTCGCGCCGTCGTCCCTGTTGGTCGCGCTGCCGCTCTGCCTGCTGGGCGCCTGCGCCGGCAGCCCGACGTCGTCGCCGCCGCCGTCCCGGCCCCAGCCGCAGACCGCGCCGGTCGCGCCACCAGCGCAGCCCGTCGTGACCACCGCCCCCGATCTCGCGCCGGTGCCCCCCACCGCGACCGCGAACGCGAGCACGGGCGCGCTGCTCACCAACCACGGCAACGGCGTGACCGCCATCGCCCTGCCGGGGCAGCGCGAAGGACAGAGCGTGGTGCAGGTGTTCGTGCGCGCCGGCGCCGACGAAGCGCGCCCGGGAGTCGCCGAACTCGCCGCCGAGACCTTGGTGGCGAGCAGCGACGCCAGCAGCGGTCGGCGCAGCCTGCGACAACGCGTGGGCGAACTCGGCGGCACCCTCGACGTGGACGTCGGCCCGACCGGCATCTGGATCACCGCGCGCACGCCGGCCCGGAGCTGGCAGGACGTGGCCACGGCGATGCTTGCCGCGATGCGTGATCCCGCCGAGTCGCGGCCGCAGATCGAACGGCTGCGCGACGAGTATCTCGACGCGCGCGGCCGCGAGATCTGGAGCGCGCCGGAGGCCGGCGCCGCCCGCGCGATGATGCTCGGCGACGCGGGCACCAGCGCCTATGTCGCCAACCTGCTCGATCGCGACGCCAGCGAGGTGCGCCAGTTCCTCGCCGTGCAGTGCGTGCCGGCCCGCACCATCCTGAGCGTCGAGACCGACGCCGACACGGCCGCCGTGCAGCGGGCGCTCGACGCCCTCGTCACCGCCGCGAACTGGCGCGGCAGCCCCGTGCAGGCCGCCGCGCCGGCGCAGCCCAGGCCCCAGCGCAGCGGCATCTACTGGGCCCCCTCGGACGGCAACGGGCTGGCGTCCGCGTCGTTGGTGATCCCGGTGCCCGACGCTGCGGACCCCCGCTCCGCGGACGCGCTGGTGCTGCTCGCCTGCCTCACCCTCGACGGCATCGGCGGGCGCCTCGAGCGCCGCCTGCGCGAGCGCGGCCTCGGCCACCTGCAGTTCCGCTCGCAGTGGCAACACGCCGGCCTCTGCTCCTCGTTGGTGCTGACCACACGCTGCACGCCGACCGAGGCGAAGGTGCTGTGGCAGGCCTACGACGAGGCGCGCCAGTCGCTGCGCGCCACGCCGCCGAACGCCTCGGAGCTCGAGCTCGGGCTGCGCCGCGCGACCCTGGCCACGCGGCTGCGCAACGCGAGCGACGCAGCGCGCCTGCGGGAGCGCGTCGGCGCGGTGCTGCGCCCGGCGACCGACCCTTCGGTCGAACAGCGACTCGGCGAACTCGCCAGGAGCGGCGGCGGTGACGCGCGCACCGCGATCGACGCCTTCCTCGACCTGCCGACGGCGATGGTGGTCTTCGGCGGCCAACCTCCCGAGACGCTCACGGCCGTGACCCAGTTCGAGCTGCTGCCGCCCGGCGCCCTGGCCAAGCTCGTGGGCGCGCCGGTCCAGGCCCAGGCCGCGGCGGCCTTTCCGTGGCTCGCGCCGTCGCTCGAGGCGATCGGCGGCGCCGAGCTGCTGCGCCGCACCATCGGCTGCCGCGCGACGCTCGCGCGCCGCGTCGGCGGCGTCGCCGCGACCTCGGAGACGCTCGAGTACCGCGCTCCCGACCAGCTGTCGCGCCGGCGCGAGATCCTGGGCAGCACGATCGCGACCGACCTGACCGCCAAGGGGGCGTCGGAGGCGCTCGAAGCGACGCGCGTCTCGCTCGACTCGGTCGAGACCAGACGCATCCTGCGTGAGCAGGCCCGCCATCCGATCAGCCTGCTGGCGGCCTACGCGCGCGGCGAGATCCAGTTCCGACCGATCGCCCAACGCGACATCGGCGGCCGCGAAGTGCTCGTCCTCGAGGCGCTCGGCGGCGGCTTCGAACGCCTGCGCATTCACGTCGACGCGACCTCGCGCCTGGTGCGCGTGGTCGAGGTCTGGGAGACCCTGGAGAGCGGACTGCGCGCCCACGTGCAGGAGAGCTGGTCCGACTACCGCAGCGCCGGCGGCCTGCGCGCGCCGTTCCGGTGTGTCACCGAGATCGACGACGGCAGCAGCCGCACCGAGACCGTCTATTCGTCCTGGGAGCCGCTGTCCCGCGGCCCCTGAGCGACCAGTCGGCCGATCAGGGCCACGAGCGCGTGGCGATCGATCGGCTTGGAGGCGAAGCCGTCGCAGCCGGCGGCGAGGCAGCGGTCGCGCTCTTCGCTCATCGCGTTGGCGGTGACCGCGATCACCGGGATCGACTCTCCGCGATCGCGGAGGTGACGCACCGCGGTCAGCCCGTCGATCTCGGGCATCTGCATGTCCATCAGCACGACGTCGAACCCGGCGGATGAATCGAGCCGCGAGTAGGCCTCGCCGGCGCCGGCCACGGCCTCGACCCTGGCCCCCGCGCGTTTGAGCACGGCGGCGAGCAGGCGGCGGTTGTCGACGCCGTCGTCGACCACCAACACCCGCACGCCGGCCAGGTCGACCTTCTCCGGGACGGACGGCGCGGCCGGCGACACGTTCGGGGCCAGCGCGCGCGGATCGAGGAAGTCGGGCATCTCCGCGGCCTGCGCCGGCAGGCGCAGCACGAACGTCGACCCCTCGTCCATGGTGCTCGCCACGTCGATGCGACCGCCGAGCAGCCGGGCGAGCCGGCGGCAGATGCGCAGCCCCAGACCCGTGCCGCCGAACCGGCGCGTCACCGAGGTGTCCGCCTGTTCGAACGGCCGGAACAGCCGCGACAGCTGCTCTTCGGTCATGCCGATGCCGGTGTCCTCGACCTCGAACACGAGCCACTCCTGGTCGTCGCCGGTGCGGGCCTCGTTGTAGGCCATCACCCGCACCCAACCGCGCTCGGTGAACTTCACGGCGTTGCCGACGAGGTTCATGAGGATCTGGCGCAGACGCACCGGATCCGTCTGCAGCAGCTGTGGCCGGGCATTGCCGATGTCGACCAACAGCTCCACGCCGCGGCCCTCGGCCCGCGGGCGCAGCAGGTCGCAGACCTCGCGCACGACCGCGGCCCACGGCACCGGCACGCTCTCGATGCGCATCTTGCCGGCCTCGATCTTCGACAGGTCCAGCAGGTCGTCGAGGATCGTCAGCAGCGCGCGGCCGTTGGCCTGGATGGTGCGCAGGTGACCCTGCCAGGACGCCCGCGAATCCCCGGTCTCGACGTCTTCCGCGATCAGGTCCGCGAAACCCAGGATCGCCGTCATCGGCGTCCGGATCTCGTGGCTCATGTTGGTCAGGAACTCGGTCTTGCTGTGGTTGGCGATCTCCGCCAGCTCCTTGGCCGACCGCAGCTCCCCTTCGTAGTGCAATCGCTCCAGCTCGGCCCCGGCGCGGGTGGCGTAGATGCGCAGCAGCGACTTGACGGCCTCGGCGTCGACGAATGCCTGGCGGCAAGCGACGACGATCAGGCCGATCGCGACGCCCTCGGCGTTGCGCACCGCGCAGCCCGCGTAGGCGTCGAGGCGCCAATCGGCGAGCATGCGGTCCCCGGGGAAGTTCTCGAGCACCCCGAACGGGACCACGAAGGGCTCGTTCATGGCCAGCGACTGCGCGCACGGCGTGCCGTCGACGTCGTACTCGAAGCGCAGCAGGCACGCGCCTTCGTACCAGTTCGTCAGGCTGCGCACCCGACCGGGGCGACCGTCTACGACCTCGCCGATCATCGCGTAGTCACTGCCCAGCGAGACCGCCATGGCGGCCGTGAGGCGCGAGAGGAAGTCGTGTCCGGAGTTCTCCGAGACGGCGTTGGCGACGGCGAGCAGCCGCTGGCGGCTGCGCACGAGCTCGTCGATGAACGAGCTCTTCTGCAGGCTCGCCTGCTCGGCGCGCTCCTTGGCCTCGCGCAGCTCGGCCTGCACCGCATAGCGCACGCGCTGCGAGCGCTGACCGCTGCGGCGCAGCATGGTCACGCAGAAGCCGACGCACAAGCCGGCCACCAGGGCCACCGCGAGGCCGCTGTCGGCGGCGCGCACGATCGAGGCCATGCGCTCCTCGTAGGTCGCCACGTCCATGTCGACGCCGATCACCGTGACGACCTCGCCACGGCTGTCCTTGACCGGCTTGAACAGGCTCATGAAGGTGCCCCACTCGTCGCTGTAGGGCTCTTCGGTGTGACGCTCTTCGCCGGTCCGCCACGCCTCGATCAACTCGTGCGGCGCGTCCACGTACCGCTCGCCGACCTTGGCCTGGTCGTCGCGACCGTCGCCGTCGTGATCACCCGGGGCGGCGCAATCGACCTGGAAGACGACCTCGAGGTCGGGCTCCCGCCCCACGACCTTGCACGTGTAGAGGTACTTGACGTCCGTCGCGCCGTCGCGGACCGCGCGCAGCGGTCTGGCCAGCCCCTCGAACACCGGATCGTTGGTCTGCTCGGGGTCCCGGATACGCGCCAGCACGGCGAGGTCGAGCAGGCTCGCGGCGGTGCGCCCGACCCGGTGCAGGCCGGCGATCATCTGCGACCGGAACTCGGCGTGCGCCGAGGCGCGGAAGGTGTGGTTCGCGGCCGCGACGATCACCCAGATCAGCAACGCCGCCAGCGCCCCGTCGAGCAACGGCGCGCCCCGCCAGCGGCGGCGCGACCCGGCCAGCGGGTCGTTCGCACCCGGCGACTGGGCGGCGGGGCGATCAGATTCTCTGGGCAGGGTGGGCACGGACGATGCCGTGTGTATCGACCCCTGCGCCGACCGAGGTGATGCGCCGTTTGGACCGTCGGGAAGCCGCCGTGGCAACGGCGACTCACGCGCTACTGACGCTGCGCGCCGAACCTCACCAGCATGCCGAGGAAGAACATGTGCTCACCGTGCACGTCCTGATCGATTCGGATCGACGGCCGGTTCTCGTTGTCGAGATACGAGTAGTAGGCGTGCAGCGAGATCGAGTCGCTCATGTGCAGATACGCGTCCGCGCCGCCGCCGAAGAAGAACTTGCGGTCCTCGGCCGTGGGGTCGTCGCTGCTCACGTGTGAGTACTGCCCGTGCACGAACGGCGCCAAGGTGACCGTGTCACCGAAGTTGATGCGCAGGCGGATCTGCGCGTCGCCCCACTGGTCACCGAGCGGGCGCTGCGCCTCGAAGTTCTGCACGCGGTCCGTGCTGTCCTGCCAGCCGCCTCGCGCGAACACCTCCCACGTGGCGTCGTCGGACGACGGGATGTACCACTCGAGGCGACCGCGGGCGCGCCAGACCGCCGACGGCAACTCGGTGGTGAAGCCGGGGCTGCCGATGCTGCCGCTGCTGTCGTTCCACTCGCGCTCGCCGCAGAGCGTCAGCACGTAGCCCTCCTGCGGCATGCCGCGCCGGCGGTCCATCTGCAGGTTGCCCTGTTCGAGATAGAGCCGGCCGCCGTAGGCGTCGTAGTCCTCCGGAATGGCGAAGCCCGGCGTCGCCAGGTCCGACTCGGAGAACTTGTTCTTGCGATAGAACGGCCCCAGCTCGACGTAGAGACCTGGCTGGGCCTCGCGACCGAAGCCGGCGTAGGCCTCGTAGTCGCTGCCCTCGTAGAAGCCGTTCGGCACGAGGCTGCCGCCCCGGTAGTAGGCGTCGCGGTAGAACTGCCAGGGGCGCGCGCGGAACTCCAGGCGCGAGGTCGTGTCGTCGCCGACCAACGAACCGTCGGCCAGCCCCAGGTAGATGCCGTCGCGGCCGGCGTAGCCCTCGAGCAGGTTGCGCCCCTGACCGAAGGCGTCGTCGCGGTAGTAGAGGTGGCCGTCCCAGCTCAGGTCGTTCTCCAGACCGACGGTCGTGTCCTCGTCCTTCGCCATGGTGCCGATCGCGCCCGCTTCGATCTCGAGCACCGACGAGTAGGGTCGCTGCGCGCGACGCACCTCGGTGAGGTCGACGAAGCTCTGCGCCAGCAACGGCCCGGTCATCAGGCTGGTGGCGGCGGCGACCGGAAGGAAAACGCAGGGACGTGACTTCATCGCTTCACTTGCTCTCTTCACGGCGCTTCATGCGCTCGACCACGGCCTGCACCATCGGGTGGGTGTTGTCGAGAACGATGACGGAGTAGGGGTGGTCCGCGTACTGATTCTCGCGCTCCTCGATCCGAATGACACCGCGCTGTCGCAGTTCGTTGACCAGGGCGCGGCGCTCGGGGTGCACGAGCCCGCTGAAGTGCTGGCTCATCGGCCCCTTGAGGAACGGCGACAGCCAGACCTCGCTGCTGCCGTGACGCACCTGGGCGCGCAGCACCAGCTCGATGCACTGCGCCAGGCGTTCGTGCAGCCCCTCGTCGGCCGGCAGCCCTTCGGCGGTGCGCCAGGTGACGGGGATGTGGCCGACGATCGCGGCGCGGGTCTTCGCGGCCTCGCGCGCCTCGTGATCGACATGGGCGTCGCCGTTGCGCGTCGCCGCGACCCCGCCTCCCGCCTCGGTCTCGTGGGCCGGCGCGCCGATCGCGCCCGCGTGCTCGGCGGCCCGGCCGTCGAGCTGACCGGCGCCGATCAGCTCGAGCGCGTTCCAGAAGCGGTCGCCGCCGACGCGCATGCGCAGGTCGCCGCTGGTGCTGTCCGGGATCGCCACGACCCGCAGCTCGCGGTTCTCCTCGAGGACCTGGCGCGCGATCGGGATGAAGTCGCGGTCGCCGGAGACGATCACGATCGCGTCGATGTCCGGCCGCCGGTAGAGCACGCGGCAGACGTCACACGCCAGCTGCACGTCGGCCGAGTTCTTACCGGCGTGCCCGACCAGCACGTACTGCGGATCGAAGCCCATCAGCGCCAGGTCGTGCGCCACTTCCATGCCGGGATAGGTGTCGAACGCCGCGTAGGAGCGCCCCAGCACCATCGGCGCGTTGTCGGCGCGCAGCCGCGCCTTGAGGTGCTCGAGGATCGACAGGCACAGGTCGCGGATGCGCTGACCGGTCAGCTCCTCGCGGTTCTTGAGGGACAGGAACAGGTTCTCGAAATCGACGAAGACTGCAGCGTGCATGAGTGACAGTAGATTCAGATTCGAACACGGACGGCGCCGTCCTCGGTGACGGCGCATGCAAGCGAGATCGCGCCGGAGGGCACCGGCGCGGCGGCCGCGCGGTCACGCCGACGGCTCGGCCTGGCTCGCCACCTTCGCCGCGGCAGCGGCCGGCGCGTCGCCGCCGTCGACTCCCTCGTCGAGGTCGTCGTCGGCCAGGTAGGTGTAGGCGGCCAACGCCTCCTCGTAGCGACGCATCAGCAACGCCGACTCCTTCATGTTGATGCGGCCGGCGCGCACCGCCGCCTCGAGGTGCGTGCGCATGCGGCGGATCAGGTCCTGCTTGTCGTACTGCACGTAGCTGAGCACCTCGGTCACCGAGTCGCCCTCGATGACCCGCTCGATGCGGTAGCCGTACTGCTCGTCCATCGAGATGTGGATCGCGTTGGTGTCGCCGAACAGGTTGTGCAGGTCGCCCAGGATCTCCTGGTAGGCGCCGACCAGGAACATCGCCATGTAGTAGGGCTTGCCCGGCGTGATCGGGTGCACCTCGAGCACGTTCTTGACGTCGCGCAGGTCGATGAACTTGTCGACCTTGCCGTCGCTGTCACAGGTGAGATCGGCGAGGATCGCGCGCCGCGTCGGCCGTTCGTTGAGCCGGTGGATCGGCATCGTCGGGAACAACTGCTTGACCGCCCAGTGGTCGGGCGCCGACTGGAACACCGAGAAGTTGCAGTAGTAGGTGTCCGCGAGGGCGCGCTCGAGCCCGGTCAGCTCCTCGGGCACGTACTCGAGCGTGTTGACGATCAGGCGGATCTTGTCGCAGATCGCCCAGAACAGCGTCTCGGCCATCGCCCGCCCCTTGAGGTCGAGGTAGCCGAGGTTGAACAGGCTGATCGCCTCTTCCTTGAGGTGCAGCGCGTCGTGGTAGCTCTCCTGGAAGTTCTTCAGCGACAGCTCGCGCAGGATCTGCACCATGTTGGCGATGGTGCCGTCCTCGTGCTTGTCGGCGCCCTCGGGGATCTCCACCGTCTGCGTCGACACGTCGAGCACGTCGAACACCAGGATCGCGTGGTGCGCGGTCAGCGCGCGACCCGACTCGCTGACGATGTCGGGGTGGGCGATGCCCTTCTCGTCGCAGGCCTGCTGCACCGCGAACACGACGTCGTTGGCGTATTCCTGCAGCGAGTAGTTGGCCGAGCTGTGGAAGTTGGTGGACGACCCGTCGTAGTCGACCGCGAGGCCGCCGCCGACGTCGATGAAGCGCAGGCCGGCGCCGAGGTCGTGCAGCTCGGCGTAGATGCGCGTCGCCTCCTTGAGCGCGTCCTTGATCGCGCGGATCGCCGTGATCTGGCTGCCGATGTGGAAGTGCAGCAACTCGAGGCAGTCGAGCATGTCGGCTTCGCGCAGCCGTTCGACGACGCGCACCAGCTCGCCGGCGGTGAGGCCGAACTTGGACTTCTCGCCGCCCGACTCCTGCCACTTGCCGGCGCCGCGGCTGGCGAGCTTGGCGCGCACGCCGATGTGCGGCCGCAGATCGAAGCGCTTGCTGACCGTGAGGATCGTCTCGAGCTCCTCGTAACGATCGACGACGACGATCGTGTAGAGCCCCATCTTCTGCGCGAGCATCGCCGTCTCGATGAAGCTCACGTCCTTGTAACCGTTGCAGATGACCAGGCCGTCGGCGTTGGTCATGTGCGCGAGCACGATCAGGAGCTCGGGCTTGCTGCCGGCCTCGAGACCGAGCGAGTAGTCCTTGCCGAAGTCGACGAGCTCCTCGACGACGTCGCGCTGCTGGTTGACCTTGACCGGGAACACCGGCCGGTAGCGCCCCTTGTAGCCGCACTCCTCGACCGAGCGCCGGAAGGCCCCGGCCAGCGCCGCGACGCGCAGCTGCAGCACGTCTGACACGCGCAGCAACATCGGCAGCTCGATGCCGCGGTTGCGCAGGTCCTCGACCAGCTCGGGCAGCGAGAACTTGGGCCCGTCCTTGCCCATGGGCTGCACCACCAGCTCGCCGCGTTCATTGATGGAGTAGCCTTCGCCCCCCCATGCTGCCAACTGGTACAGTTCGGTGCTGTCGCGGGTGGTCCAGGCTCGAAGCTCTTTCTGCGGCGTGCTCAATAGCGGAACTCCAATGACCGGGAACACGGCGCGCCACGAACGCACCCATGCGCTCGCACCGGCCGTTCGGAACCCGGGGCGCGGATTGAACACCACCCAGCCGGCGCATGGCAGAGATCGACACCTTTTTTGCGAACCGCATCCCCCGGCGGGGCAAACCGTTGCCGCCGGTGGAGCGACCGCCGGCGCCCCCTGGTCCGTGCGCCGCGGGGAGCGTAAGGTGCGCCACGTGAGCCACGTCGAGACGCCGCCCAGTCCCCTGCAGACGCAGGATGCCGAGGTCCATGCCTGGTTGCAGCGCGAGGACCGCCGTCAGGCCAATACGCTGACCATGATCGCCTCGGAGAACCACTGCTCGGCAGCGGTCCGCGAGGCGTGCGGCAGCAGGATCACCGACAAGTACGCCGAGGGTTATCCCAACCGGCGTTACTACGGCGGTTGCGAAGCCGCGGACGGCATCGAGGAGCTGGCACGACAGCGCGCGATGCAGCTGTTCGGCGCCGAGGACGCCAACGTGCAGCCGCACTCGGGCACGACCGCCAACCTCGCAGCGCTGACCGCGCTGGCAGGCCCCGGCGGCCGCATCGTCGGCATGGCGCTCAAGGCCGGCGGCCACCTGAGCCACGGTCACGATCGCAGCCACTCGGGCATGCTGTTCTCGGCCAAGCAGTACGGCGTCGACGGCAGCGGCCGCATCGACCTCGACGACGTGCGCAAGGTCGTGCGCGAACACCAGCCCAAGGTGCTGATCGCCGGCGGCAGCAGCTACGCGCGCAACATCGACTACGCCGGGTTCGCCGAGATCGCGCGCGAGTTCGGCGCCCACCTGATGGCGGACATCGCCCATCCGGCCGGCCTGGTCGCCGCCGGCGTCGTGCCCAGCCCGGTCGGCATCGCCGACGTGGTCACGATGACCACGCACAAGACCCTGCGCGGCCCGCGCGGCGGCATGATCCTGGCCAAGGCCGAGGCGGCCAAGGCGATCCGCTCCGCGGTGTTCCCGGGCGCACAAGGCGGCCCGCTGGTGCAACAGATCGCCGGCAAGGCGGTGGCGTTCGGCGAGGCGCTGCGCCCCGAGTTCAAGACCTACCAGCAGCGCGTCAAGGACAACGCGAACTGGCTGGCCGAGTGCCTGATCGAGGCCGGGCTCGACATCGTCACCGGCGGCACCGACAACCACATCGTGCTCGTCGACCTGCGCAAGGCCGACGTCACCGGCGCCGAAGTCGAAGAGCGCGCCCTCGCGGCCGGCCTGGCCGTCAACAAGAACGCGATCCCGGACGACCCGCGGCCGCCGATGGTCACCTCGGGCCTGCGCCTGGGCACGCCGGCCGTGACCACGCGCGGCTTCGGCCACGACGAGATCCAGGCGGTGGCGCGCGTCATCGTCGGCCTGGTGCGCGGCGGCGATCCGGACTCGTTCCGCGCCACCGTGCAGCAGCTGTGCGAGGCCTATCCGCTACCGTGACCACCTCGTCGTGATCCGCAAGGGCCGCAGCAGCGCGCGAAGTGACAAGCGCGACCGGCGCACGCTTCGCCTGCTGGCGGACGGCGATCCGAACGGCTTGCGCCGCCTGCTGCGCGACCACGGCGGCACGGTGCGCGCACGGCTGCAGGTCGACTTCGGCAAGGTGTTCGACGCGTCGACCCTCGACGAGGTGATGAACCTGACCATGATCCGGGCCTGGACCCATCGGCGCCGCATCGACCCAGCCCTGGGCAGCCTGCGCGCCTGGATCACGGTGGTCGCCCGCCACTGCGCGCTGCGCATGCTGCGCGCCAGGCAACGGCTGGGACTGCGCTTCCTCGAGGAGATCGACGGCTACGAACCCGCGACGGCAGTGGCCGTACAGCACGAACTGGACCATCGCCAGCTGCTCGCCGACCTCTACGCGAGCATCTTCCTGCTGCCCGACGTGCAGCGCGCGGTGATCCTCGCCGACCTCGACGCCGACAGCGACACCTCGGCGTCGCAGATCGCCGCGCAGCTGCAGATCTCGCTGGGCAGCGTCTATCGCGCCCGCAGCGAAGCCCGGCAGACGCTGCTCGAGAGCCTGCGTAAGCGCGGCCACGAGATCTCACGGCGCATCACGCGCGCCGGTGTCGACCCCACCTCCCCGCCGAGGGCCGACCATGCCTGACTCGAGCAACCGCGCCGCCGAGCGGGTGCTGCGGCAGCAGCTGTCGGATCCGCGCACGTTGGCCGAAGCCGAACAGCAACTCACCGAGGTCGAGCCCGCGCCGCCGCTGCCGCCGGAGCTGATCGAGGCCTGGGTGCGGCGCGCCGTCGGCGAAGCGCCGGCCCCGCGCCGGGTGATCAGCCGCCAGCTGCTCGCCGCGGCGGCGCTGTTGATCGTGCTGCTCGCCGGTTCGCTTGCTTGGGCCGGCAGACGGGCAGCCGATGCGGGGAACCCGGCCGCCTCCCACGAAGACCAGTTCGCCGCCGCGATCGACGCCGCCGGCGGCGCAGCCGGCGACGAGCAGGGGCGTATCAAGGCCGTGCAAGTGCTCTCCGAACACTGCAACTACGCGCTGATGACGCTGCGCGGCGTCGCCCAGAACGACGCGGAGCTCGCCGAAGCCGCCACGGCGGCGATCGCCGCAGCACACGCCGCGCTGACCGACGGCGGCAAGTATCGGCAACTACAGCCCGGCCCGAGCCTGCTCGATGCCTGCACCGCCGTGAGCGACCCGGCCCTGACGCTCGACCAACGCCGCGAACAGCTGCTGCGGCTCCGCTACCTGACCGAACGCGCGGCGGTCGGCCTGCACGAGGTCGAGATGACGACCCAAGAGGGGCAGCAGTTCCGGAACGACGCCCTCGAGCTGATGCGCAGCAGCAGCACGCCACCGCCGCCGCCACCGCCACCGCCACCGCAGAACGGCAACTGACGCCGCTCAGCGCCGCACGGTCTTCAGGGCGTCGCGCACCGCCTGCAGGCGCGCCGCGAACACCTCCTCACGGGCGGCGAACTCGACGACGAACAGGTCGGTGCCCGACCAGAAGGCGCCGTCGGCCCAGACCGCGAGCAGGTAGCCGACGCGCTCGCCGCCGACGTTGGCGGCGCACTGGAACCAGTGCCCGGGCGTGCCCGCGCGATCGTTCACCTCACCTTCGTCGATGAGCTGATAGCCGCGCTGGTCGACGAAGTCGTGCCGCACCGCCTCGATCCAGAAGGCCAGCGCCGCCTCGCTCGAATCGTGCAGTTCGCGGACCTGCAGGCGGGCCTCGTCGGCGGTCACGGCGGTGAACCCGGCGTAGTCGTCGACCTCGACGAAGTCCGAAGGCAGCTCGATCGGCGTCGCGCACGCGGCGGCGAAGCCGCACAGCAGCAGGGCAAGGACTCTCAGGTTCATCTCAGTAGCCCTCCATCACGCGGCGCGGCCCGAGGCTGTTGATCCAGTCGAAGCGGCTCGGACGCCGCTTCTTGACCGGCGGCGGCGCGTCCTGGTTGGACAAGAACGTCGCCGCGATCGTCGCCATCGCGACGCGGTCGGCGAGGAACTTGCGGCGGCCCTCCATGCGTTCGATCTCCTCGGTCAGCCGCCGCAGCTCCTTCTCGACTGCGAGCACGTCCTCGACCTTGCTCGCCTTGGCCAGCACCTCGAGCAGGCGGTCGCGCGACTTGATCGCGTTGTCGAGGCGGATGCCGAGATCGAGGAACTCCTCGGTGACGTCCTCGGCCTGGCGCGACTCACCGAGCACGCGGCCCGCTTCGCGCAGCGCTGTGAATGCCTCGTCGAAGTGGGCCGCCGGCACGCGCACGGTCAGGATCACCGCGCCCCGCTCGGCTCGCTGCTCCTGCTGCTGCAGGTGCCCGCCCCAGGCGACGACCTCCGCGAGGAACTTCGTCGAAGCCTCGTCGGTGCGCGACACCTCGACGTCGATCCGGCCGCGATAGACGAGCATCCGGTCGGGGGCGCCATTGCCGGGAGCCACAGCGCCAGGGTCCTCGGCCTCGGCGAGCGTGTCGAGGCGAGCCAGGTTCATCTGCAGTCCGTTGGTCACGTCGTCGAGTGTGAGGACCTCCTGGGTCGGGCGACGTTCGCCGCCGCTCAGCCCCCGGTGATCCATGGCGTAGCCCTGATCCACGGCGTAGCCCTCGGCGTAGTCCGCAGGCTGGCTCGCGGCGCCAGGCGCCGAGCAGCCCGCGACGAGACACAGGATCAACCAAAGGTACGATCTCGCTCTCATTGCACCGGTCCTCGGAGTCGGAACAACTCCTGCGGGGGTTCTACCACCAACGCTTATGATCGCCCAGCCGCGGGGCGCGGCGCATCGGCGGCCCCCGCACGTTCCGCATGCTCGCAACCATCCTGCTCGTCTGCAGTTCTCCGCTCCTCGCAACCGCCGCACCGCAAGGTGACGAGGTGGCCGTCAAGCTCGCACCGACGATTGCCTGGCAGCGCAACCTCGCCGACGCGCTCGCCGAACAGAAGCGCACCGGGCTGCCGCTGCTGATCGCGGTCAACACCGACGGCGAGGTGTTCAACGACCGGTTCGCGGGCACCGTCTACAAGGACCCGGCGTTCGTCGAACTGACGCGCGGCTACATCTGCGTGGTCGCGTCGCCCGACCCGCACAACGACCGCGACTACGACGCGCTCGGCAACCGCGTCGAGTGCCCGCGCTTCCCCGGTTGCACCTGCAGCGAGCACAAGAACATCGAGCCGCTGCTGTTCGAACGCTGGTTCTCGGGCACGCGCAACGCGCCGCGCCACCTCGGCATCTCGACCGACGGCAAGGTGATGTTCGACCGCTACCTCGACAACAGCATGCAGCTGGCGATCGACGCGATCCGCGAACACCGCGGCGACCCGGCGACGGCGGTGCTCGCAGTGCCGACCGAGGTGGCCGAGCTGTTCACGCGGCGCGACGCCGCGTCGCGACGCGAGCTCGAGCGGCGCTATCGCACGGGCGACGACGCCGCCCGCATCGCGCTGCTGCGCGCCGCCGGCGCGGCGACCAACGAGCCGTTCGACCTGCTGCGCATGGGCCTGCGCTCCAGCAACGACGAAGTGTTCCGCGCGACCGCCGCGAGCCTCGCCGCCGTGGCCACCAGCGACGCGCTGATCGACGTCGAGGACGCGCTCGCGCGCGTCGCCGACCCCGCGCTGCGCGGGCAACTCGTCGCCAGGCTCGGCGAGCTGGGCCGCAAGGACCCCGCGGCCGCGCGGCTGCATTCGCACTTCGACATCGACGGCGACGCCCGCCTGCCGCAGCCCTGGCGCAACGCCTGGCGCGCGGCCGCGTTCGACGGCAACGACCGCGAGTCGATCGAAGCGGAGCTCGACCGCTGCGAGGCGCGGCTGCGCGGCAACCCCGACGACGCGGCGACGCGCCTGCAGCTGGCCACCGCGCAGGCTGCGCTGGGTCTATGGCTCGCGAACAGCGGCGGCAAGAACGTCGAGCTGTGGCTCAGCGACGCCGAGCACAGCGCCGCCAAGGTCGGCGACGAGACACTCGCCGCCGAGGCGGCCGCGGTCGCGGCGATCGCGGCGTGGCACCGCGCCGATCCCGCGGCGGCGGCCAAGGCCATCTCGCTGGCGCTCGCCACCGCCAACAGCGACCGCTCGCCGGACGCCTGGCTGGCCCGCAACCTGCTCGCCGTCGTCGCCCAGTCGACCGTGCAGAACGCCTACGCCAAGGCGCAGGCCGACGCCAACGCGAGCCTGCGCGGCGAGCTGACGCGCACGCGTCTGGTGCTGGAGATGCTCTCGGCGCGCGAGGTCGTCGACGAGACCACCGACCTGCTGGGCTATGGCCTGCTCGAGTACGCCGGCCGGCGCTTCGACGCGCGCGCCGGGCTGCGCCGCCTGGTCGGCAAGCTCCCGGGTTCTGCGGCCGTGCACGAACGTTGGCGCACGCGCCTGCTCGTCGACCTCGGCGCCGACGCAATGCGCCAGGCCTACGCCGAGTTCGTCGATCAGGCCGCCGACGTCGCCACGGCCGAGTGGTTCGCCGGCTACGCCGCCCTCGTCGCCGGCGAGCAGCACACGCGCGACGCGCGACGCGACGAGGCCATCGCCGCCTACACCGACGCGGTCACGCGGCTCACCCGCAGCGCCACGGCCAACGCCGACTTCGCCGACTCGGCCCACCACTTCACGGTGCTGGGGCTCGCCGGCCGCGCCGAGCTGCTGCACGCGGCGGGCAACGACGAGGCCGCGATCGCCGACCTGCTGCGCGCCATGGCGCTGCGCGCCGCCAGCCTCGACGCCGACGATGGCCTGCAGCGCAAGCCGCGCGGCATCGCGGGCCGCATCCACCGCGACCTGCTGCAGGCCGGCAAGGCCGAGCTCGCCGCGAAGCTCCAACCGCTCCTTCCCTGACCGACTCCGATCCGATGTTCGACCGCTTCTCCGACAACAGCAAGAAGGTCATGGCGCTCGCCCGCGCCGCCTCCGCCGAACTCCGCGCCGGCATCGTCGACGTCGAACACGTGTTCCTCGGCCTGCTGCAGCAGACCGAAGGCAGCGCCGCGCGGCTGTTGCGCCACTTCGGCATCGAGCCGACGCTGCTGCGCGCCGAGCTGCTGCAGCACCTGAGCCTGGGCAGCGCCGAGCCGACCGCGCAGCCGCCGTTCACGCCCGAGACCAAGGTGGTGCTCGAGTTCACCGTCGAGGAGGCGCAGCGCCTGGGCGTGCGCCACATCGGCACCGAGCACCTGCTGCTGGCGATCGTGCGCGAGGGCGAGTCGCTGCCGGCGCGCATCCTGCGCACCGCCGGAATCACCATCGAAGCGCTGCGCGCGACGGCGATCGCGTGGCAACCGGCAAGCATGCGTCAACACCGCCGGCTGCTGCTGATCAGCAACTCGACGATGCACGGCGGCGGCTACCTCGAGCACTGCGCCGAGCTGCTCGGCGAGTTCCTGGGCAAGAAGAAGACCGTGCTGTTCGTGCCGTTTGCGCTGGCCGACCACGACGCCTACGCCGCCAAGGCGCGCGTCGCGTTCGTCAAGATGGGCCACGATCTCAAGTCCGTGCACGCGAGCCCCGACATGCGCAAGGCGGTGCTCGACACCGACGCGGTGTTCATCGGCGGCGGCAACACCTTCCGGCTGCTGCGCGCCCTCTACCACTACCGGCTGATGGACGTGATCGTCGAGCGCGCCTTCGCCGGCACGCCCTACATCGGCAGCAGCGCGGGCACCAACGTCGCCACGCCGTCGATCCGCACCACCAACGACATGCCGATCGTGCAGCCGCCGTCGTTCGCGGCGCTGCACCTGGTGCCGTTCCAGATCAACCCGCACTACCTCGACCCCGACCCGGCCAGCAAACACATGGGCGAGACGCGCGAAGAGCGGCTGCGCCAGTTCCACGAGGAGAACGAGACGCCGGTGCTCGGCCTCCGCGAGGGTTGCATGGTGCTCGTGGAAGGCGACGAGGCGTCGCTGCGCGGCACCACCAACGCGCGCCTGTTCCGCCGCGAGGCGCCGCCGCAGGAGCTGGCGCCGGCCGCCGATCTGTCCTTCTTGATGTGACCCGCTGATTCGCACCCGATGCCCAAGGCCCTCCCCCTCTTCGTCTCGGCGTGCGCGCTGAGTGTTCCCACCTTCGCCCAGGACCGCGCCGCGCTCGACGCGCTGGTCGACAAGGACGTGCTCGCCGCGCACATCCGCTTCCTGTCGTGCGACGAACTCGAAGGCCGCGGCGTCGGGACGCGCGGCGACCTCCTGGCGCAGCGCTACCTCGCGACGCAGCTGCAGGCCTGCGGGCTGCAGCCGGCAGGCGAGGAGGGCAGCTGGGTGCAGTCGGTGCCGATCCTCGGCATCACCTCGCAGGTGACGATCCCGCTGCGGGCCGCGGGTGAGAACGGGGAGGCCTCGTTCTCGGCGCCCGACGACTACACCGCGGTCGCGGGCAGCCCGGCGACGACGGCCGCGTGGCAGGGCGCCGAGCTGGTGTTCGTCGGTTACGGCATCTTCGCGCCCGAGCAGAACTGGGACGACTTCGGCGAGGCCGACCTGCGCGGCAAGGTGCTGCTGGTGATGAACAACGACCCGGCCGACGACCCCGATCGCTTCGCCGGCAAGACGCGCCTCTACTACGGCCGCTGGAGCTACAAGTACGAGGAGGCCGCGCGGCGCGGCGCGGTCGGCGCGATCGTCATCCACACCAACGAGTCGGCCGGCTACCCCTACCAGGTCGTGCAGACCAGCCACGGCCGCGAGAACTTCTGGCTGCCGTTCGTGGACGGCGCGCCGACGCTGCCGGTGCGCTCGTGGTGCAGCGAGGACGCCGCGAAGAAGCTCTGCGCCCTCGGCGGCAAGGACCTCGACACCCTGCGCCGGGTCGCCGAACGTGGCAACCAGCCACCCGTGCCGCTCGGCGTGAAACTGGATCTCGCGATCGAGAACACCGTGCGCGAACTGCGCTCGGCGAACATCGCCGGCGTGCTGCCCGGCAGCGACCCCCAGCTCGCCGCCGAACACGTCGTGGTCACCGCGCACTTCGACCACCTCGGCATCGGCAAACCGCGCGGCGACGACGCGATCTACAACGGCGCCGTCGACAACGCCTCGGGCTGCGGCGGCGTGCTGACGCTCGCGCGCGCCGCGAGCCAGCTGACGCCGCGGCCGCGACGCAGCCTGATGTTCTTGTTCGTGACGGCCGAGGAGTCGGGCCTGCTCGGCTCGCAGTTCTTCGCCAACCAGCCGACCGTGCCGCGCGAGCAGCTCGTCGCCAACTTCAACGTCGACGGACTCAACATCTGGGGCAGCACCCGCGACCTCGAGTTCATCGGCTACGGCAAGAACAGCCTCACCGGGCTCGCGAGCACGATCGCCGAGCAGCGCGGCCGGCACCTGACCCCGGACAGCAACCCGGATCTGGGCCTGTTCTACCGCAGCGACCACTTCAACTTCGCGCGCATCGGTGTGCCCGCGGCCTACTTCAAGGCCGGCAAGGACTTCCTCGACCGCCCCGAGGACCGCCGCCGCATGAAGAACAGCTACACCGCGGTGCACTACCACCAGCCGACCGACGAGATCGCGCCGTGGTGGAACTACGACGGCGCGGTCGACGACCTGCGCCTGCTGCTCGAGTGTTTGGTCACCACGGCGAACGCCGACCAGGCGCCGCGCTGGACGCCCGGGGACGAGTTCGAGAAGGCCCGCCTGCCCAGCGGGCAGGGCGGGCGCTGACGGCAGACGTCAGCGGCGCGACCCTCAGCGATTGGGCCGCGGGTCGCCGAACGCGCCGCCGATCGGCATCGCGCGCAGCGTCGAGTGCACCACCTGGAAGTGCGGCCGGCCCTGCGCGTCGGGGCCGCGGAACACGAGCGTCGCAGCCGAGGCGCCCGACACGACGCGCCGCAGCATCACCGCGAACTCGCTGTCGCTGCGCACCGGCACGTCGGCGTCGCCGTTCTTGAGCACGAGCAGGATCGCGCGGCCGCGGAACGCGGGCAGCATCGGCTGCAGCGCGGCCTCGACGGCCGCGGCGTGCGCCGGGTCGTCGCCGGCGGCGACGCCGAGGATCGCGAGCGGCGGCACGGCCTCGTCGCGGCGCCCGATCACCGTCACCAGGCCACCGGGCGCGGCGGACGCCGCGGGGGACACGGCCGGCCTCGGGGCTGCTGCAGGCGCCGGCGACGGCGCCGCGGCCGGAGCCGCCGGCGAGACCTCCGCTTCCGGCTCGACCGGGATCGCCTCGATCGGCGGATGCAGCTGCGTCGCGACGCCGTCACCGGCGTCGTGCAGCAGGGTGCCGACGCCACCGGCGACGAACGACGCGACCACGGCCTCGGGCAGCTCCCCGGACCAGACGACGGTCACGGTGCGCTCGCGACAGGCGTCGAGCAGCGCGGGCAGCTCACGTTCGGCCTGGCGCGCGTCGGCGGCGGCATCGCCGCTCGGCGCGGCGCGCAGCAGCACGGTCTTGCTCTTGGGCGTGTGCCCCTTGACCTCGGGCGCCGCGAACAGCGCCGGGTGAACGCGCACGGGCTGCGACCCGTCGAGCACGACGGTCTCGACGCCCTTGGCGACCAGCGCCGCGACGAGCTTGTCGTCGAGCGGCGACGGCACGACACGCACGGTCTTCACCGCGGCGAGATCGGCGCCGTCCAGTTCGCGGGCCAGCGCCGCCTCTTGTTGGGCCTCGGTGCGCTCGCCGGCCAGGGCGGCCACGCGCCGCGACGCGTCGTCGACGCGCGTGATCGTCAACATCGGCGGCAGCAGCACGTCGACGTTGCCGTGGTCGAGGACCTCGAGCCGCATCGCGCCAGCGGCCTCGACGGCGCCGCACAGGGTGCGCAGCAGCGAACGCGACGGCGCGGTCTCGCCGACGACTTCGATGCGCACCGACTGGCCGCGCCACGCGCCCTGGATCTTCGGCAGGCAGCGGTCGAACGCCCGCAGCAGTTCGGGCGGCTTGCCGGCGTCGACGTCGACGCGCACGGTCTGCACGCCGCCGTCGGTGGCCACCGCGAACGGCGGCGGCACGAACGGCTCGCGCTGGTCGCCCGCGACCGTACAGCAGATGCGCCTGGCCTCGAGCACCTTGGCGGCGTTGGCCAGCGCGCCACCTTCGATCTCGGCGTCGATCGCGAAGCCAGGCGGCCAGTCGATCACCACGTGCTTGCCGCGGGTCTGGTCGCGGTGCTCGCCGAGCTCGCGCGCGAACGCGGCCAGCAGCGCGCTGCGGCTGCGCCCCGCGGGCTCGAGGTGCAGCATCACCTCACGGCCGGGCTCGCAGCGGATCAGGAACGGCCAGACGACGTCGGCGTTGCCGTCCTCGCCCAGGGAGATGCGCGTCGCCCCGGCGTCGCGGCACATCGCCACGCAGGCGCCGATCTCGGTCGCCTGCCCCGGCTTCGCGAACCAGATGCGCACGTGCTTGTCGTCGAGGTCCGCGGCGCGTTCCTCGGCGAACATCGCGAGCGCTTCCTCGGTCAGCGCCGGCTCGGCGAGCGGCGTGACCGTCAGCACCACGCCGTCGTCGGCGGCGCGCACCTGCACCGCATCGAGCATGTCGCGGTCGAACAGCACGCGCGCCCCGACCGCGATGCGCCGCGCACCCGCGGCCCGCAGCTTCGTCGCCAACAGCTCGCGCACGGCCGCGTCGGCACGCACCGCGCCGCCGAACGTGAACGTCACGCGCCGGTCCTTGGCCCTGCCAGCGAGCTCGCCGAGCCGCGCCGGCAGCAGCACGGGCAGGTCGTCCTGTTCGCACTCACCCGGGGCGACCGCGACAGCGAGGTTCTCGCCGTCCTCGGTGACCTCGAAGCCCAGCGTCGGCACCGGCGCCTCGTGCAGCGTCTCGTCGCCGAAGCCGCGGCGCACCACCAGCCGGCCCGGCTTGTGCGGCTGCAGCGTCTCGGTCACGACCGCCTTCATCGCGCTGCCGATCAGCGCCTCGCCCGCGAACCGCACCAGCACGCGCTGGCGCCGCAGCTCGGCGCCGTGGCGGCGCGCCGCGCGCTCGAGCGCCGGCGTCACCGCGGCCTGCACCGCGGCCTTCTCCATCGCCGGCACCTCGATCTGCAGCACCTTGTCGAACGCCGCGTCGTCGCTGGCATCGCAGGTGATCTTGACCGGCCCGTCGTCCTCGTCGTCGTCCGCCTCGAGCAGCGGCAGCTCGGGCAGGTCGTCCGCCACGGGCTCGAGCACGGGCAGTTCGTCGTCGATGTCGTCGTGGGCGGAACGGCCGGGCTTCTTGCGGGGCAGGGAACGGCGCTTGCTACTCATGGGCTCTGGTGTCGTTACAGAGGGGGTCGCTCAGGGTAGCGAGCCCGCCGCCCAGGCAAAGCGGGAAGCGACGGGCAGCAGCGGAGACCAGGCGCCCCCTCAGCCGCGCTTCTGCCCCGGCATCGGCACCGGGTCGACCGGCAGCGGGCCGAACTCGTAGCTGTCCGGGCCCCACTTCTCGTCGCTGCTGATCGCGTCCTCCCAGCGGATCTCCTTGCCGGAGTAGGTCGCCATGCGGCCCATGATCGCGGTCATCGTGCTCTCGGCGACCATGCGGCCCTCGTTGAGCGGCTTGCCGGCGCGGATGCTGGCGAAGAAGTCGTCGTGTTCGGTCTGGTAGGGGTCGTTCTTCTCGCCGTCGAACTTCCACTCGTTCTCGCCGGTGATGCGCCAGCCGCCGCCCATGTGGGCCTCGCCGAGCGTGCCGTAGACGTGCTCGCTGACGTCGTTGGCGCAGCCGTCGATCTGCCGGCACTCGGAGAAGCAGTAGGCGCCGCTCTCGTAGCGGAACTGCACCGCGTGGTGGTCGAAGATGTGGCCGAACTTGGGGTCGGTGCGCACCTGGCGGCCGCCCATGCCGCGGCAGCTCACCGGGTGACCCTGCATCGCCCAGTTGATCACGTCGATGTTGTGCACGTGCTGTTCGACGATGTGGTCGCCGGACAGCCAGGTGAAGTAGAGCCAGTTGCGCAGCTGCCACTCCATGTCGGTCCACTGCGGCTGGCGCGCGGCGTGCCACAGTCCGCCCTGGTTCCACGAGCAGCGCGCGAACAGCAGCTTGCCGAGGTCGCCCTTGTGGATGCGCTCCATCGTGGCGAGGTAGCCGTTCTGGTGGTGACGCTGCAGGCCGCTGACGACCGACAGCCCCATCTGCTTGGCCTTCTCGGCGGCGTTGATCACGCGGCGCACGCCGGGCCCGTCCACGGCGACGGGCTTCTCGAAGAAGATGTTCTTCTTGGCGGCGACGGCGGCCTCGAAGTGTGAGGGACGGAAGTGCGGCGGGGTCGCGATCACGACCACGTCGCAGTCGCTGGCCATGACGCCCTGGAACGCGTCGGCGCCGACGAAGCGCTTCTCGGTGGGCACGTTGACGCGGCCCGTGAGCCGGTCGTTCTCACCGAGCGCGTCGAGGCAGCCCTCGAGCCGGTCGACGAACATGTCGGCGATCGCAACCAGCCGCGTCGCGCCCTTGGTGCTCAGCGCCTGGGTGATCGCGCCGCTGCCGCGACCACCGCAGCCGATCAGGCCGATGCGCAGCTCGTCACCGTCCTGCGGATCCTGGAAGCGGCCGAGGCTCTCGGCGTGGGTGAGGCGGGCTGCCGTGGCGGCCGCCGCGGCGGTGTAGAGGAACGAGCGGCGCGAGGTGGACATGGCGCAAGCGTCCGAGCCGGCCGGGAAGAACGCAAGGTCGAGCGGCATCCGGATGGGCATCTTTGCCCGGGGCCGTATCCAGGGCGGCACCCTCGGCTAGTGGCGGTCGCCTCGACTCGCGCTCCTCCCGGAGAACCGACATGAACCCTGCCCTCGAGAGCCGCCTCGCCACCATCGCGATGGTCGCGACCTTCCTGGCTGGCGCGGCGCTGCCCGCGCAAGCCTCCTTCACGACCTTCGGCGCCGCGTGTCTGCAAGGACAGGCGATCGGCGCCGCCAACCTGCCGCACCTGGGCCAACCGTTCGGCGTGCGCTACTCCGGCCTGATCGGCAACAGCTTCATCGGCAGCTCGTCGCAGATCGCGAGCCCGTTCCTGATCGTCGGCCTGTCCAACACCCAAGCCGGCAGCACACCGCTGCCGTTCACGCTGCCCGCGGCCATCACCGGCGGCGCGACCAACTGCGCCGTCGGCGTGTCCCCGGACGCGACCCTCGCGCTGTCACCGAACGCGCCGTTCCCGTTCACCCTGAACCTCGCGATGCCGAGCGACCCCGCGTTCGTCGGGCTGGCCCTGCACCTGCAGTGGTTCACCGTGGTGCAGCGCTCGATCGTCGGCGGCCCGAGCACCGTGCACATCGTCACGTCGGACGCCGCGACGGCCGTGATCGGGCCGTGATCGCGGCCCCGCTCAGGGATTCTCGAAGCGCGCGCGTTCCTCGGCGCTCGGCTCGCGATACGGCCGCACGACGCGGAAGCCGATGTGCTGGCCTTCGGTGAGGTACCACCAGCTCTTCGGGATCTGCGGGTCGCGCTCGTTCCAGGCCGGCTCCGACGACTGCCGCGCCGCCGAGCGCAGGCGCTCCGCGGGGTCGCGCCAGCTGCCGCCGCGGGCGACGTGCGGGAAGCGGATCGGCCGATCGCGCTTGTCGCGCGGCGGGGCCATGTAGGGCGAGGTGCGCGGCGCCGCGCCATGGGCCTCGGCATAGGCGTCGGCGAGGTAGTGGTCGGCCACCCACTCGGCGACGTTGCCGTGCATGTCGAACAGCCCGAACGCATTGGCGGGCTTCTCGCCGACCTTGTGGTACGCGGGCACGGGATCGGCGCCGGGCTCGAGCACGCGGCCGCTGTTGCCCAGGAACCACGCGAACTCGCCGAGCCCGGCCGGATCGTCACCGAACGAGTAGGCGGTCTTGCTACCGGCGCGGCACGCGTACTCCCACTCGGCCTCGGTCGGCAGGCGATAGAACTTGCCGGTCTTCTC
Organism: Planctomycetota bacterium; assembly: GCA_020638655.1. GTDB lineage: Bacteria > Planctomycetota > UBA1135 > UBA1135 > UBA2386 > JACKIC01. The sequence goes on along the minus strand of JACKIC010000006.1, from coordinate 193,253 downwards.
CGACAGCCACTTGCAGTACTGGCGCGCCGCGACGTGCGACATGCAGATCGCCGGGAAACCCTCGCGCCCCATGTTGAACGTCATGTCCATGTACGGCGGCGTCGGGCGCGCGACGCCGTCGGGCTTCTTGCTCATGGTGCGCTCGGTGTCGGTGTTCCACTGGTCGTACTCGGCCCAGGTGACCTCGTGCACACCCATCCAGAACGGCTCGACCGCGACCTCGATCTGCGGCTCCTCGTCGGCCTTGTGACCGGCTTCGGTCACGGCCGACCCCATGACGAAGCTGCCGCCAGGGATCGGCACCAGGTCGAAGCCGACGCCGTTGATCGCCTCGCGGTAGGGGTCGAAGCCGTTCAGCGCGGCCCGTTGCGATGCGGCCTGCTGTGATGCGGCCTGCTGTGATGTGGCTGCCTGCGGCTCGGCCTTGGCGGCTTCCGGAGCCTCCGGCGCGGGCTCCGAGGGCTTCGACTGGTCCGGAACGGACGGGGCGCCGCCGGCGGCGGGACCGGTCGTCGCGTCGCCACCGCAGGCGGCGAGCAACAGGATCGGGACGAAGAACGGCAACGAAGGGCGGGTCACGGCCCGGCGAGCGTAGCGAGAAGCCGGCCCAGGTCACGCAGCACCCGACATCGCACGTTCGGGGTTGCGGTCGAGATCCCCACCACCGTGCCTTAGAACACGCCCCATGAACCGCCCCATCCTCGTCACGGGCGAGGGCCGTCTGCCGCCCTGGCGCACGCTGCGCTGGGTCGCGCTGGCGATCCTCGGCGTCTTCGTGATGCTCTCCGCCTACTACACCGTGCCGGCCGAGTCCGTCGGCGTGGTATTGCGCTTCGGAAAGTTCCAGTCGGTGCAGGACCCGGGCCTGCACTTCAAGATGCCCGGCGTCGACAGCGTCGAGATCGTGCCGATCCAGCGCCAGCTCAAGCTCGAGTTCGGCTTCGGCACGTCGCGCGCCACCAACCCGGACCAGGTCGGCCGCGAGCCGCAGCGCGAGAAGAGCATGGTCACGGGCGACCTCAACGCCGTGCTGGTCGAGTGGGTCGTCCAGTACAGCATCGAGGACCCCAAGCTCTACCTGTTCCACGTGCGCGAGCCGGCGTCGACGCTGCGCGACCTCAGCGAAGCGGTGATGCGCGAGGTCGTCGGCGATCGCACCGTCGACGAGGTCATCACGGTCGGCCGCCAGGAGATCGAGACCGTCGCCAAGCAGCGCCTCGTCGAGATGGTCAAGAACTACCAGCTCGGCCTCGCGATCGATCAGCTGCAGCTCAAGAACGTCGACCCGCCCAACCAGGTGCAGGCCTCGTTCAACGAGGTCAACAAGGCGCAGCAGGACCGCGAGAAGATGATCAACGTCGCCAACGGCGAGTACAACCGCACGGTGCCCAAGGCCGAGGGTGAGGCCGCGCAGAAGATCAGCGAGGCCGAGGGCTACCGCAAGAAGCGCGTCAACGAGGCGCTCGGCGACGCGGCCGCGTTCAACTCGGTGCTCGCCGAGTTCGTCAAGGCCAAGGAGGTGACCCGCACGCGCCTCTACCTCGAGACGATGCGCGAGGTGCTGCCGACGCTCGAGAGCCAGTGGATCGTCGACGGCTCGGTGACCCAGCTGTTGCCCCTGCTGCCCGGGGCGACCGCGCGGCCGGCGCAGGGCGCCCAGGAGAGCAAGTGATGAAGAAGCTGCCGCTCGTGTTCGGCGCGGTCGCCGCGATCTTCCTGGTGCTGCTGATGGGCGGCGCCTTCTACAGCGTGCACGAGACCGAGATCGCGATCCTCACGCAGTTCGGCCGCCAGGTCGGCGAGCCCGTGCGTGAGGCGGGACTGCACTGGAAGACGCCGTTCGTGCAGGAGGTGCACACGCTCGACAAGCGCGTGCTCGAGTTCGACGGGCAGGCGATCCAGATGGCGACCCGCGACAAGAAGTACATCGAGGTCGACACCTTCGCGCGCTGGCGCATCGCCGATGCGGCGCGCTACTTCGTGGCGCTGCACGACGAACGCAGCGCCAACTCGCGCCTCGAGGACGTGATCGGCAGCGAGATGCGCACGGCGGTCGCGAGCCACGACCTGATCGAGATCGTGCGCAGCGACAAGAACCGCGAGTTGCCGCCGGACCTGCAGCGCCCGGACACCACCAAGGCGACGGTGCTGCCCGTTGCCCAGCGCGGCCGCCTCGAGATCGAGAGCGACGTGCTGCAGGCGTCGGTGCCCAAGCTCGAGTCGCTCGGCATCGAGCTGCTCGACGTGCGCATCAAGCGCGTCAACTACAACCAGGACGTGCTGACGACCATCTACCAGCGCATGATCAGCGAGCGCGAACAGATCGCGCAGCGCTTCCGCAGCGAGGGTGCGGGTGAGGCCGCGCGCATCCAGGGCAAGATGGAGCTGCGCCTGCGCGACATCGAGTCGACCGCCTACAAGGAGGTGCAGCGCCTGCGCGGCGAAGCCGACGCCGAGGCGTCGCGCATCTACGCCGAGGCCTACGACCAGAGCCCCGACGCGCGCGAGTTCTACGCGTTCCAGAAGACGCTCGAGACCTACCAGCACGTGCTCGGCAGCCGCACCAACATGGTGCTGTCGACCGACAGCGACCTCTTCAAGATGCTCAAGGCCGCGCGGTGACCGACGCCGCGCGCGCCGCACCGCCGCCGCTGGGCCTGCTGGCCCTGTGGCTGCGATTCGTGCGGTTCGGCGCGCTGGCCTGGGGCGGTCCGGTCGCGCAGATCGGCAACCTGCACCACGAACTCGTCGAGCGCGAGCGCTGGGTCGACGAGGCCCGCTTCCGCAAGGTGCTCGCGGTCTACCAGGTGCTGCCCGGCCCCGAGGCGACCGAGATGTGCATCTGGTTCGGCACGGTCGCGCGCGGGCGCATCGGCGGGCTGGTGGCGGGGCTCGGCTTCCTGCTGCCGGGACTGACGCTGATGCTGCTGGCGAGCTGGCTGCTGCTCGGACGCAGCGAACTGCCGCCGCTGCTGGTCGCGGCGTTCGCGGGCATGCAGTGCGCGGTCGTGGCGCTGGTCGTGCGCGCCGCCGCGCGCCTGTGGCACGCCGCGGCCGGCCGCGACCCGTTCCTGTGGGCGATCGGCGCCGTCACGCTCACCGGACAGTTCGCCGGGCTGCCGTTCGCGATCAGCCTGTTGGCCGGCGGATTCGCCGTCGCGCTGCGTCGTCGGCGCGCCTGGCTGGCGGTGGTGTCGATCCTGTGGATCGGCGCCGTCGTCCACTGCGCGCTGCACCATCCGCTCGTGCTGCAGGCGCACACCGGCGACGTCGGCGGCGCCGCGCCGGGCCCGCTCGAGCTCGCGCGCACGGGGCTGCGCGCCGGCCTGCTGACGTTCGGCGGCGCCTACACGGCGATCCCGTTCCTGCAGCAGGACGCCGTCGGCGAACACGGCTGGATGACGCTGCGTGCGTTCCAGGACGGGCTGGCGATCGGCGGGGTGTTGCCGTCGCCGCTGATCGTCTTCGGCACCTGGGTCGGCTTCGCGGGCGGCGGCTTCGCCGGCGCGGCGATCGTCACCGCCGCGATCTTCCTGCCCGCGTTCCTGTTCCCGCTGCTGCTGCACGGCTGGCTCGAACGCCTCGTCGCCCACCCCGCGCTGCACCACTTCCTCGAGGGCGTCACCGTCGCCGTCGTCGGCCTGATCGGGGCGATCGCGCTGCAGTGGCTCACGACGCTCGATTCGCCGCTGCGGCTCGGCCTCGCGGTCGCGGCGTTCGCGGCGCTGGCGCTCGTGCGGCGCCGGCTCACGGCGCTGCTGGTTATGGCCGGCGCCGCGGGCGCGGGGCTGCTGCTCGCCTGACCTCAGCGGCGCGGCAGCCGCAACCGGAAGCACGCCCCGACGTCGGTGTCGACGAGATCGAGCTCGCCGCCGAGGTCGCGCGCGAGCCCCTGCGACAGCGCGAGGCCGAGGCCGACACCTGGCTGCTCGTTGCTCGCGGTCGGCACCGCGCCGCGGTCGAACGGCGCGAAGATGCGGCGGCGAAACGCGTCGGGCACGCCGGGGCCGCGGTCGCATACGGTCAGCGCCACCCGGTCGCCGTCGGCGCGCGCGCGCAGCGTCACGCTGCGGTCGGCGGCGTCGCGCGCGTACTTGGCGGCGTTGTCGACGAGGTTGAACAGGATCTGCGCGACCGCGTCCTCGTCGGTGACGACCTCGGTCGCGGCACAGGCCGGATCGACGTCGAGCACGAGCGTCATGCCGGCGTCCTCGAGCCGCCGCTGCAGCTGCGACTGCTGCCGCGCGATGAGTTCGTCGAGCACGTGCGGCTCGCAGCGGCTCGCGAAGCGGCCCTGTTCGAGGCGCGACCAGGCGAGCACGTTCTCGACCACGCGCGCGAGACGGTCGGCCTCCTGCCGCAGGGTGTCGAGATACTCCTTCTGCGCCGCGGGTTCGGTGACGACACCGTCGGCGAGCATCTCGCTGTACATGCGGAACGTCGTCAGCGGCGTGCGCAGCTCGTGCGTGACCGCCGAGGCGAAGCGCGCGCGGCGTTCGCCGAAGCCGAGCGCGGCGCGCAGCGTGAAGCCGAGCGCCGTGAGCGCCAGCAGCACGCCGCCCCACACGATCCAGAGCACGCGGCCCGCGAAGAAGGAGCCGACGATCGCGCTGGCCTCGGCGCGGGTGACCAGCCGCGCCGGCACCGAAGCCAGCATCGCGCCCTGCTGTTCGAGCGTCGGCGCAGCGCAGCGCACCAGCTCGACGCAGCCCGGCGCGAACAGATCGGCGACCAGCGCGATCAGCTCGGCGTGCAGCGCCGACCACTCCACCAACACCCCCTGGATGCGCGGCGCGTTGCCCGTCACCCGGCGCACGAAGACCAACACCGAGTCCTCGCCGGGCAGCCACATCGGCACCATCGGCCCGATCGCCTCGGGCGCGGTGCCGGTGAGCGGGGTCGGTCCCCGGGTGCTGCGCATGTTGAAGGTGACCTGCCCCTGGTTGGCCGCGTTCGCCAGCTGCCGGTTGTCGTAGTCGGTGACCTGCTGCTGCAGCACGGGGCCGGCGTCGTTGGGCGTGAGGAAGCACCCCATGACCGGGATGCGCGCCTCGGCGGCGGCAAGGTCCGCCGACAGATCGGCGCCGGGCAACCGCTGCCGCAGCTCTTCGAGTCTGTGGGCCGCCGGTTCGAAGGACGCCCCGTCGCGACCTTCGGCCTCGGCGATGTCGCGCGCGTTGCCGGTGGGCACCTGCGGGCTCGACACGGCGCCGTCATCGGCGAGTTCGAAGTGCAGCGGGAACAGATCGGACTCGAAGTTCAGCAGCGGCGAGGGCACCAGCACCTCGTCGGGCGCGATCTTGTTGAAGCCCTTGGTCCAGGCCTCGGGGGCCGGCGCGAACGCGCGATACTCGGCTGCCGGGCGCATCGCCTCGCGGGCGAGCCGCGGCGACAGCCAGCTGTCCATGCGCCACAACGCGAGGCGCATCTTCTGCTCGGCCAGGGCCACCTGACGCGCGTGCACCTCGTCGCGGTCCAGTCCGACGATCGCCGTCGACATCCACACGAGGCTCGCGACGAGCACGCCGGCGGTGCCGACGAACCAGGCCCAGGCGCGCCGACGATGGAAACTCACGCGCTCTCCCCCGCCGCGAGCATGTAACCCTTGCCGCGCACCGTCACCAGGATCTGCGGTCGCTCGGCCTGGTCGTTGAGCTTCTCGCGCAACTTGACGATGTGCATGTCGATGGTGCGCGTCGCGAGGTCGCCCGAGGCCAGACCCCAGACGCGCTGCAGGATCTCCGTGCGCGAGATGGCGCGGCCAGCGTTGCGCACCAGGTACTGCAGCAGCTCGGACTCGCGCTCGCTGAGCTGCACACGCGAACCGTCCCCGTGCCCGACCTCGCGGCGTTCGAAGTCGACGGTGCGGCCCGACAACACGACGCGGCCGACGTCGGTGGGCCGCTCGGCGCTGCGCCGCAGCACCGCCTCGACGCGCGCCAGCAGCTCGCGGCTCGAGAACGGCTTGACCACGTAGTCGTCGGCGCCCGTCTGCAACCCGTGCACACGATCGGTCTCGGCGCCGCGGGCCGTCACCAGGATCACTGGCAGCTGCGGCCGCGTGCGGCGGATCTCGGTCAGGATCGAGAAGCCGTCCCGCTTCGGCAGCACGACGTCGAGGATCACCAGGTCGAGCTGCGCGGACAGCGCCGTCGCCAGGCCTTCCTCGCCGTCGGCGCAGGCGATCGGCTCGTAGCCGGCGTGGCGCAGGGTGTCGACCAGCCCGCGACGGATCGCGGTGTCGTCCTCGACCACGAGCACAACCTTGTTGGCCAACACCGCCTCAGCGTAGCCCGAAGCGGCGGTCTTCGGTCGTGTCCTGGTGGCAACGCATGCAGGACGCGATCCGGCCGGCGGCGGTCACGACGCCGGTGGCATCGATGGTGCCGTAGACCCAGCCCTGGTCCGTGCCCGGCGTGTCCGCGGCGAGCTTGTGCATCACGAACAGGCCCTGGGGCTCCCCGGCGTGGAACACCGCCGCACCGTCGCGCGCCTCGGGCGTCATGCCGTAGCGCTCGCCGGCCGGCGTCTGCTGGGTCGCGTGTCCGGGCACGGCCTGCCAGGCCTCCTTGACCAGCGTCTCCCCCACCGGGGCCGGGACGCCGGGGGTCACGTACTGCCCTTCCTTGGCCATGCGGGCGAACAGCAGGTAGAGCTTGCCGCCGTGGGCCTTGGTGGCCTCGCTCACGCGCGCGCGCGGCGGCGGCATGCGGCAGTCGGTCGGAGCCACGTGGAACTCGCCGGTGACGCGCGGGAACTGCGCGTAGCCAGCCGCCGCGGTCGCGATCACCGCCGCCATCTTCGGATCGACCGGCTCCTGCGGTGGCGCGCTCTGCTCGACGACCGGCGCGGCGCGGCGGAAGCCGCGCGCCTCGGCCTGCTGGCGCACGGCGTCGAGCACCGCGTTCTCGAACAGCCCCGCGCCCGCCATCTCCTTCTGCTTGCGCTGCACGAACGCGTCGCGCTGCTTGCCGAGCGCCTCGACCTGCGCGGTGATGGCCGAGCGCTTCTTCTGCTGCGACTCGATGTGCGCGCGCAGCGCCGGCTCGTCCAACGCGCGCAGCGCCTCGGGCAGGGTTTCCTTGTTCACCGAGGAGAGCACGAACTTCGGGTCCTTGCAGGCGTCGACCAGGTCCCAGCCCGCGTTCCAGTAGAGGCCGCTGGCCTTCGTCTGGCAGCGCTGCGCCGCCGCCGCGACGTTGAGCGAGGACGCGTTGCCGTCCTGCCGGGCCTGGTTGGCGAAGTTCGCCGCGGCGCCGGCGCCGTAGGGCACGTAGGTTGTGTTCAACGACGCGCTCAGGCCCTGCAGCTGCTCGTCGAACGGCGTCGCGATCACCACCGCCTTGTTCTGGTCGATCGCCGCGAACTGGCCGTCCGCGAACCTGGCGACGTCGCGCCAGGCCGGCGCGAGCTTGTCCTGCGGGTCGCCGCAGTAGATCGAGTTGACGACGATGCCCTGGGCGATCGCCGCGCGGCACGCCGCCTCGCTGGTGAACTGCGGGTCCTGGGTCGCCGCCTCGTTGCCGGCGACGAACAACAGCTTGAGCGCGTCCGGATCCTTGCTCCAGTCGAGCTGCTCGGTCGCGGCCTTGACCACGCGCGCGACGTACTCCTCACCGCCGTTGGTCGTCAGCGCGAACAGCTTCTCGGAGATCATGTCGAGGTCGTGGGTGAACTCGACCTCGGTCTTCACCCAGCCGACCTCCTTGTCGTGCGCGCTGCAGCCATAGGTGAGCAGCGCCACGCGCAGCTGCGGCTCGGGCTGCAGGGTCGCCATCTCGTTGACGACCGACCAGAGGTTCTGGCGCGCGGCGTCGATCAGGCCGTTCATGCTGCCGCTGATGTCCAGGCACAGCACCAGGTCGATCTGGCGGGATCCCGTGGGCACGGTGACGGGCCGGACCGGCGCCTGCGCCGGCAGCGGCAGCGGCGACATCGGTCCCTGCGCCGCGAGGGTGCCCGCCAGCGCGAGCGAAACGAAGGAAGCGATACGGGTCATGATGGTTCTCCGATGGAGGAATGATGTGGACGGGATCAGCGGGGCGCGGTGACCAGCACGTTGCGGCCGTCGAGCTGCAGCAGCACCTCGCCCTGCAGCGAGAGCACCGCGGCGCGCCCCTCGCGCTGCAACGCCAGCTGCACCTCGAGGTAGCGGGGCGAACCGAACTGCACCTGTTCGTCGGGTTCGACGCGCTTGCCGAGCACGCTGCGCGAGTCGATCCAGCGGTCGCCGCGCTTGTAGAAGGCGCAGTCGCGCACCTGCTGCACCGCGACCGTCTGCACCAGGTTGAGGTTCTGGTCGAGGTAGCCGTTGAAGTAGTTGGCGCGCGTCTGCCCCTTCTGGGCCCAGAGGTTGGTGCCCTGGTTGACCGCGCCCGCGCCGCTGCGCACGTCGACCGCCCGGTTCTGCAGGAAGGCCTGGCAAGACGTCACCAGTGAGCCCCAGTCGCCGAGGTTGCTGCCCTCGGTGGCGAGGAACGAGGTGTATTCGCTGAGCACGCCGAAGCGCGTCGACAGCCGCAGGATCTCGTCGCGCAGCTCTCGCAGCTTCGGATCGCTGAACGGATCGGGGCGGCCGTAGGTCAGCGGCGCGCCGAGGTCGCCGCCGCGCTGCCGCAGCTCGTCGACGAGGAACGCGATCTGCCGGCTGGCCCACAGCCGCGGCACGAAGGCGTGGCGCGTCGACGCCGAGCGCACCGGCAGCGTGAAGCGGAAGCTGCGCGCCCCTTCGGGCCCTTGCCCGGTCAGCCGGAACTGCAGGTCGTCGTCGCCGCGATACTGGCCGAGCACCACCAACTGATCGCCCGCGAACAGGTCGGGCAGCCGGATCGGCAGCACCTCGGCGAGGCGCGCCACGTCCTTGCCCTGGTCGTCGACGGTGGTCAGCGCGGGACCGGCCAGCGTCGGTTGCCCGAGCCGCGCGAACAGGCCTGCGACGCGGGTCTCGACGTCCTCGTCGGGCAGCACGTAGGTGGTGACCGCGCGCGTCTTCTCGGCGATGTGGTCGAGCAGCGGCGCGTTGACGTCGTTGCCGACGCCGAAGCAGAACACCCGACGGCCGTGCGGGTTGCCCTTGTCGACCAGCGCGCGCAGGTCGGTCTCGCGCGTCGGCCCGACGGTCGGGATGCCGTCGGTCAGGAACAGCACGAGCGGCAGCGTCTCGGGCAGCGCCGGCGCGCGCAGCGCCTCGAGCAGGGCGTCGTGCAGGTTGGTGCCCCCGTGCGGGCGCACGTTCTGCAGCCACTGCCGCGCCTGCTGCATCGTCGCGTCGCTCTTCGCGACCGGCGCCGCAAAGCAGCTGCCGACCGAGTTGCCGTAGTCGATGAGCTGCAGTCCCTCGCCGTCGGCGAGGCCCTCGATCACCTGCAGCGCCGCGGCCTTGGCCTGCTCGAGCTTGCGCCCGGCCATGCTGCCCGAGCGGTCCAGCGCGATCGTCACCTCGCGGCGCAGCGGGTGCGCGGCCGCGACCTGGGGCGCACCCGCGAGCAGCAGGAAGTAGCCGCCGCCGATCGTCGGGTCCGGATACGCGAACAGCGAGGCCGACGGCTTGCTCGGGTCCTCGCTGGTGACGAAGCCGAGCCGGAACGACCCGGGCTCGTGGCGCCCCGCGTCGCTGACGCGCACCGTACGTTCGTTGGGCGACACGATGCGCTCGACGAGCTCGTGGCTCGGCGAGTAGACCAGCCGGATCTGGTGCGGGCTGCGAACGCCGACCGAGATCGACCACGGCACCGCGCTGGTCAGCATCTCGCTGCGCGGCAGTACGTAGTCGACGCGGTTGCCATCGGTGTCGCAGACGTGGTCGTAACGCAGCCGGATCTTCTGACGGCCGCCCGCCGGCACCGGGAAGACGCTGCTGCGCAGGCAGCGCCAGTCGGCGAACTCGAGCAGCGCCGGGTCGCGCAGCTTGCGCGTGATCTCGTCGTAGAGCCGGCGCGCCTCCTCGCGCGGCAGGATCTTGGCGGTCGGCTCGGCGGCCGCGCCGTCGAACGCGAACTCGCTGATCGCCGCGCCGTCGGGGATCGGCAGGAGCAGCACGGCCTCCTGCTGGGCTGTCGAAGGATTGTGCAGCTCGAACTCGAGCTCGGTGCTGGCGGCCCGGTCGAGGATGCGCACGCGCGCCTCGGCGCGCACGATCTGCACCGCGGTCGCCCCCGCCGGCGCGATCACCGCGCGGCTGGGCACCACCCACTGGTAGGGTTGCTGGGCGGCGAGGCTCAGCGGCGAGGCGGCGGCGGCCGCCAGACACAGGGCGCGGGCAAGGTCGTTCATGGCTCGTGAGCCAATAGACGACAAACGTGCCCTTGGTTCGGTAAGCGCTCGGTAAGGACGCGCCCAGCGACCGCAGACTCAGCGCCGCGAGATCGAGCCGGCGCCGTCCCAGCGATAGACGTCCCGCTCGTCGCCCCGCAGCACCGTGACCTGGCCGCCCTTGCCGTCGGGCTCCCATTCGATCGCCGTGACCGCCGTCGGCGCCGCGACGAGCACCGCGGCGAAGGACACCACCTCACCGCTGCGGCGCAGCAGCACGAGCGGCAGACGGTCGGTCACCGACCGGCAGGGCCCCGTGCCGAGGCGCATCTCGGTCGGCGGGCCAGCGGCGACGAGCAGCCGGGTGTCGAGCGCACCCGCGGCGTCGGCGAATTCGACGGTGATCGGGCCATTCGCCTGCCCCGCCCCGGTCCACTCCACGAACTGCTCTCCCGCGAGCCCCAGGGGCGCGTCCGGCCGCTGGGATGCGCAATCGGCCCGGACCTGCTCGGCGCGGGCGTGGTAGAGCCAGTCGTAGGTGTGCGGCGCGGTGCCGACGAGCGAATCGAGCACGACCAGGCACCCGTCCGTGGCGATCAGGCACCGGCGGTGGTCGACCCCGCGATACGCCTTGGTGGTCCGAGCGACGACAGCGGCCCAACCCTGCCCCTGTTCGAACGCGAGCAGGCGACCCGCGGCGCCTTCCTGCGACTTGCCGTCGACGACCACCGTGTTGTGCGCGAGGGTCGCGCGATACCACTGCGTGTGGATCGGCAGGCGGTAGGCCTGACTCGCGGCGCGGCCCGGGTCGACGCCGCGTTCGCGCCCGCGCGCGTACCAGACGAACGACAGCTTGTCGAAGTGGCCGTGGAAACCGCCGAACGGCGCGAACGTCAGCAGCGTCGAGTCGTCGCCCACGCGCAGAAGCGCGTGGCCGGCTTCGGCGAACAGTTCGCTGCCGAGCAGCGCCGTCGCGGCGGGTGCAGCGACCTTCGGGTCGCGGCCGTTGGCGATGGTGTCCCACGACACCGCATCAGGCAGCACGGCCAACACGCGCTGGTCACCCGTCGCCGCGAACACCGCCTCGAGCGCGCGCGAAGCGCGCTGCGGCGTCGAATCGACGTCGTCGCCGAGCCGCGGCAGCCTGCCGTCGGCCATCGTGTAGCGCGCGGGCAGCGACGCCATGCGCCGCAACGCGGGGTTCCCGAACAGATCGACGCCGACGCGGCGCGCGAACTCGGCGTGCCAGATCAACGCATCGAGCGTGTAGAGGTGGTAGCCGAAGGAGTTCTCGTACCACATGCCCTCGGCCGATACGCAGGCCTGCATCTGGAACAGGAAGCCGTTCTTCTCGTCGAGGACGCTGCGGCGCAGCAGCTCGTCGTCGCCGAGCAGCACGCCGCCCGCGCACAGCGCCGCGTTGTGCCAGCTCTGCCAGTTGCTGCGGCCGCGTTTGCACTTGTCGACGTTCGCGACGAGCGGACGCACCAGATGGTCCGTCAGCTGGGCGCGTTCGTCGGCGGTCGCCGCGGGCCACACCAGATCGACCGCGGGGGCGATGCGGGTCACGAACATCGACGCCTCGGTCAGCGTCTGCGCGTCGAGGTGACCGCCCGAGTCGCGGCGTCGCGACGGGTCCTTGTCGTTGCTGTGATATGGATACGCCTCGTAGCGCGCTGCGTAGCCCGACAGGATCACGAGCGCGTCCGTAGCGAACGCGCCCTCGCCGGTCAGCGCATACGCCCAGGCCGACTGGAAGGCGCGCTCGAGGTTCTGGCGGTGTCGACGCGCGAACACCACGTCGTCCCAGGGCGCGCCCGAGTAGACCTTCTCGCACCTCGGGCAGCGGTGGTGCGTGTCGTCGACGGTCACCAGCGCGATCTGACAGGCGTCGCACTGGTACCACTGATTGTGCTGGCCGCCGCGCGGCGGGAACCGCACCTCGTCGGCAAGCGCGCGCCGCGCTCGCGCGACGCGATCGCGCACCGCGGGCACGTCGGCCGCGAACGCGGCGCGCAGTCGTTCGAGCTCGACGGGCGAGACCGCGAGCATGGGCATGCCGTCGCGGCGCGCGGGCACGGCGAGCTGCTCGGCGGTCGGCGCACGCCACGGCGGCGGCTCCTGCGCCGCCGCGCCGGCGAGCAGCAGCAGCACGCCGAGACCGCGCCAGCGTTCAGCCACGCCGCGCCGCGAGGTATTGGGGCGGCCACGCGAACGTCTCGACGCGGCGTTCGTTGGCCTCACGCAGGGTCAGGTAGGGATCGGCAAGGTGGGCACGCGCGATCGCGCCGAGGTCGGCGCGACCGGCGGCGACGATGGTGTTGACGTGGTCGACGCCGGCGATGCCGCCGACCGCCATCACCGGCATGCCGACCTCGTGGCGGATGCGGTCGGCGAACGGCACCTGGTACATGCGGCCGTACTGCGGCTTCGACTCGGGCACGTTGCCGGCCGAGGACACGTCGAGCACGTCGACGCCGGCTTCGCGCAGCGCGCGCGCGACCTGCACGGCCTCGTCGAGGGTGAAGCCGCGGTCCTCGTCGTCGAACCAGTCGGTCGCCGACAGCCGCACGAACAGCGGCCGTGTCCAGACCGCGCGCACCGCGGCGATGACCTCGAGCGGGAACCGCATCCGGTTCTCGAGCGAGCCGCCCCACGCGTCGGTGCGGCGGTTGGAGAGCGGCGACAGGAAGCTCGACAGCAGGTAACCGTGCGCCATGTGCAGCTCGAGCACGTCGAAGCCCGCCGCGAGCGCGCGGCGCGCGCCGGCGACGAACTGCTCGCGCACGACCGCCATGTCGCCTTCCGTCATCGCGCGCGGCGCCGGCCAGTCGGCGCGGAACGGATCGGCCGACGGCCCCAGGGTCTGCCAGCCCCCCTCGGTGAGCGGCGCGTCACCTTCCCACGGCCGGCTGCACGAGCCCTTGCGACCGGCGTGCGCGAGCTGCAGACCGATCTTGGCGGCGCTGTGTTCGTGCACGAAGGCGACGATACGCGCCCACGCGTGCTGCTGTTCGTCGTTCCAGATGCCCGCGCATCCCGGCGAGATGCGGCCCTCGGGCGAGACGTTGGTCATCTCGGTGAACACCAGCCCCGCGCCGCCGACGGCGCGGCTGCCGAGGTGCACGAAGTGCCAGTCGGTCGGGGTGCCCTCGACCGCGGAGTATTGGCACATCGGCGACACCACGACGCGGTTGGGCAGCCGCAGACCGCGCGTCTCGAACGGCAGGAACGCCGGCTCGGCGGCACGGTCGCTGCCCTCCTCACGCGCCACGACGGCCTCGACGCGCGCGACGAACTCCGGGTCGCGCAGCCGCAGGTTGTCGTAGGTGATGCGCTTGCTGCGCGTCATCAGGTTGAAGACGAAGCGCTCGGGGCTCTGCCCGAGGTAGCGCTCGCTGTTCTCGAACCACTCGAGGCTGGTCTGCGCCGCGCGCTGCACCTTGAGCACGTCGATGCGGCGCGCGTCCTCGTAGGCGGCCAGCGCCGCCGGCACGTCGCCGGAATTGGCGACCACGGCGTCGGCGAGCGCGATCGAGTCCTCCATCGCCAGCTTGGTGCCCGAACCGATCGAGAAGTGCGCGGTGTGCGCGGCGTCGCCCAGCAGCACCACGTTCTCGTGCCGCCAGCTGCCGCAACGGATCGTGGGGAAGGTGCGCCAGATCGAGCGGTTGATCAGCAGCTTCTCGCCGGCGAGGTGTTCGGCGAACAGCTCCTCGCAGAAGCGCGCCGAAGCCTGCTCGTCGAGCTTGTCGAGCCCGGCCTTGCGCCAGGTCTCCTCGCGGCACTCGACGATCCAGGTGCCGCGCGTGCTGTCGAACGGATACGCGTGCACCTGGAACAACCCCCACTGCGTGGGCAGGAACACGAACGTGAACGCCGTCATGCGCTTGGTCGTGCCGAACCAGGCGAACTTGCACTTGCGCCAGTCGAGGTCGGGCTGGAACGACGCGGCGAAACGATCGCGCACCTTGCTGTTGACGCCGTCCGCGGCGACCACCAGGTCGTGCGTCTTCTTCAGCCCGTCGATGTCCTCGATCGGGTGCTGGTAGTGCACCCGCACGCCGACCTGGATGCAGCGGTCGTGCAGGATCTGCAGCAGCTTGACGCGCGCGAGCCCGCAGAAACCGTGACCGGTGCTGACCGTTTTCGCGCCACCGTAGAAGGTGTCGATGTCGGTCCAGTAGGCGAAGTTCCGCCGGATCTCCGCGTAGCTCTCGGCGTCGGCGTCGCCGAACTTGCCGAGCGTCTCGTCCGAGAACACCACCCCCCAACCGAAGGTGTCGTCGGGCTTGTTCTGCTCGTAGACGTCGATCTCGGCGGACGGCAGCCGCTTCTTGGCCAGCAGGGCGAAGTAGAGCGAGGCGGGCCCGCCCCCGATACAGGCGATCTTCATTGGGCGGACAGCGTAGCCACTCGAAGGCGTCATGCCCTGGGCCCTTCTGCCCAACCGGCGTCGCGCTGGCCCCGTTGCCATCGCGTCAATCGACTGTGGAGAACTTGTGCAGATCCTGGTCTTCGGCCAGGCGCATCACAGCTTTGGGAACCGCGGGATTTTCGGGTTCGGTTTTCGCCTCGGCTATCGCTGTGCTCGTGTCGATCTCAACGAGGGATCTTCACGTCAAGTTGCTCTCCACGGGCCTTGCGCAAGCGACAAAATGTGATCTTCTTCGTAACGGATTGTCCCGCGAGGGACATCTAGGGCAAGAAGGTCGGTCGCTTCCCGCGCGACCCTCGCCCGACTCACACTCCGCCACTCCTGCCGCATCTCGCCATGCTCCGCCCTCACCCAGTTCGCTTGGTGAGCCTCCTGATCGATCACCTCTGCGTCGCGCTCGCACTCGTCGCAGGTGGACTCTGGTCAGGCTGGTCCAACCACTCGATCGCAGCTGAACGACTCGCTGTGATCGTGACCCATCTGAGCTTCGGCTTCATGTGGGTGCTCGCGAGCAACCGCCTCGGGCTCTACCAGGTTCCTTTGCTGCGCAATCGCCGCCAGGCCTTGCGTGTCCTGGCCGAGACGTGGCTGATCACCTGGGGCGTCGCCGGCCTGTCGTGCTCGATCGCGCTGCACCCGCCCGGCCTGCAGCTCTGGCTCGTGCTCGCCGCCGGCTTGGTGGCGATGGCCGGCGTGCGCCTGCTGCTGGCGCGCTCCGCCCTCGGCGAAGGCTCCGGACAGCGTCGCACCCTGGTGCTCGGCGCCGGGCCCAACGCGCACGCCCTGAGCGCCGACGAAGCTGCAGGCAAGCAGGTCCAGCTGATCGGCTTCGTACCGTTCACGGGCGAGAGCGCCGACTACATGCCGCACCTCGAACAGGTGGGCACCATCGATCAACTGCCGCGGTTGCTGCATCAGCTCAATCCCCGGCTGGTCCTGGCGTGCCCTTCGGACGAGGCGCCGTCGCGCGAGGTCAGCGACCTGTTCCGGACCTGCGACCGGCTGGGCATCGCCATCCAGTACTTCCCGTCGTTCCTGCAAGTCCATCACATGCAGGTGGGCATGACCTGGAATCACGACCGGATCGGCCTCGCCCTCCGCACCCACTACAACCGCTCGATCTCCCGTCTGGCCAAGCGCTCGATGGACTTCCTCGGCGCCAGCATCGGCCTCTTGCTGCTGCTGCCCGTGTTCCTGGCCTGCGCGCTGGCGGTCAAGCTGACCAGCCGCGGCCCGGTCTTCTACCGCCAGACCCGCGTCGGCGAGAACGGTGAGCACTTCACCTGCCTGAAGTTCCGCACCATGCGCACGGGCACCGACGTGGACCGCGAGAAGCTGCGCGCCGCGAGCATCCAGGACGGTCCTGCGTTCAAGATCCCCAACGATCCGCGCATCACTTCGGTCGGGCGCCTGCTGCGCAAGTTCAGCCTCGACGAGCTGCCGCAGCTGCTCAACGTGCTGATCGGCGACATGAGCCTGGTCGGGCCTCGTCCGCCGATTCCTTCCGAGGTCGAACAGTACTCTTGGTGGCAGCGCCGACGCATCATGGTCAAGCCGGGCCTGACCTGCGTCTGGCAGGTGTGGGGCCGCAACCGCGTGTCCTTCAAGCGCTGGGTCGAGATGGACATCTACTACATCGACAACTGGTCGCTGTGGATGGACCTCAAGCTGATCGCGCACACCTTCCGGGTCGTGCTGCGTGGCACCGGCATGTAGCCGGCGCCCGATCCCGCGGCCGGCAAACCTTCAGAACGGGCTCGCGGACTGGCAGGCAGCTTCGACCTCGCGCACGCTCTTGGGCACCGCGGCCGTCAAGACCTCGGGTCCTGCGGCAGTGATCAGGATGTCGTCCTCGATGCGCACGCCGATGCCACGCAGCTCCGCCGGCACCTTGCGGTCGCGGCGGCCGAAGTAGAGCCCTGGCTCGACCGTCAAGACCTCACCGGCGCGCAACCGCTCGGCGCGACCCCTGGCGTCCTCGTAGGCGCCGACATCATGCACGTCGCGGCCGAGCCAGTGCGTCGTGCCGTGCATGTACCAGGGCCGGAAGGCCCCCTTGGCGATCAACGCGTCGATTCGCCCGTGCAGCACGCCCAGCTCGACCAGGCCCTTGGTCAGCCAGCGGATGCACGTGCGGTGGGCGGCGTCCCAGGTCGCCCCCACCTTGCAGGCCCGGATGCCCGCCAGCTGGGCGCGCAACACCGCCCGGTAGACGGCCGCCTGCGCCGGCGAGAAACGACCGCTGATCGGGAACGTCCGGGTCACGTCGGCGGTCAGGCCGCCGACCTCGGCGCCGGCGTCGATCAGCAGCAGATCGCCGCGACGCATCAGGCGGTCGTTCTCGTGGTAGTGCAGCACGCACGCGTTCGCGCCGCTGGCGACGATCGAGGGGTAGCCGTTCCGCGGGCTGCCGTGGCGTCGGAACTCGGCCTCGAGCACCGCCTGGACCTCGTATTCGTGCATGCCCGGCGTCGCTTCGCGCATCGCCGCGACGTGTCCGGCCGCCGTCGCCGCAGCCGCCGCCCGCAGCCCGGCCAGCTCCTGGGCGTCCTTGCGCGCGCGCTGCCCGGCGATCGCGGGCCCGGGATCGGTGATCGTCGGGTGCTGCGGCGGCTGGCGGCGCCGGTGCCGGAAGGCCACCCCCTTGCAGCAATCGAGCAGCCGGCGATCGAAGTTGGCGTAGGCGCCGAGGCGGTGGAAGAGGCGGTCGTGCGCGGCCAGGAGTTCTGGCAAGTCGCGCCAGAAGGCGCCGAACTCGCGGGCCTCGTCGACGCCAAAGGCCTTCTTGGCCCCGATCAGGCCATGGCGCTTGCCGTCCCAGATCTCCCGCGCCGGGTCCCGCGGCCGCACGAACAGGATGGCGCGATGCCTGCCCTTGGCCGTGCGCCAGGCGGCGAGGATCGCCTCGGGCTCGGGGAAGCCGGTCAGATACTGGAAGTCGCTGCCGGGCCGGAATTCGTGGTGCACGTCGCCGTTGCGCAGCGTCTCCGCCGCAGTCGGCAGCAGCAGCAGGCCGTCGCCGAGTTCGTCCAGCAAACGCTGGCGACGGCGCCTGTGGAGGTCGGGATCTTGCAACGCGTCGCGGCTCACGGCGGCAAGTGTGCCGCCACCAGCCGCCGCAGTCACTACTTCGCCGAGGTGCCGACGATCGCCTGCTGCACGCCCGTGCCGCCGTCCTTCTTGGTGACCATCAGGAACTCGACGGAGAACTCGACGCCATCGAACTGGAACGGCACCAGGAAGCACAGGTCGTCCGAGACCGAACGGCGCTGCAGGTCTTCGCCGATGTAGACGCTCGGCACCGAGATGTCGAACAGCGGCGTCTTCTGGAACAGCGCCGTCTTGATGCAGCCGCCGACCATGTTGGTCAGCTCGCCGACCGCGTCGACGAGGTCACTGTCGGCGACGTCGTCTGGACCGTCGAGCATCAGCATCGCCGCGACCGCGCGCCGCGCGAACACCTTGGGCATGAACACCGAGATCGAGCCGGTCAGGAAGCCGGCGACGCCGATGCTGCCGATCACCTCGGCCTTGCGCAGCTGCGCCTTCTCGATCGCCACCTCACCGGCGACGACCTTGAGGTTCATCATCGTGCGGAACACTTCGGTGGTTGCCTTGACGATGCAGTTGCCCATGTCGCTCTCGAGCGAGTGGGTCGGCAGGTTGGCCTTGTACTCCTCGATCAGCTTCTCGATCGACGTCAGCAGCTCACTGGTGCCGCCCGACTTGGCCAGCACGAGGTTGGCGCCGGCATCGCGGCAGGAGTTGGCCGTCTGCTCGTCCTGCATCGCCGTGAACACGACGATCGGCAGGGCGTTGTCGCTCTTCTTGGTGCGGAAGGTCTTGATGACCTCGAGCCCTTCCTTGTCGCGCAACACGAAGTCGGTCAGGATCAGATCGATGTCGTTGCGGATGAACGCCTCGTAGGCGTCCATGACTCCGGACACCGCGATCACGCGGTAGCCGGCCTTCACGAAGTGGTTCGACAGCACCTTCGTGAGGGTGGCAGAATCGTTTACCAGCAGAATGGTGTCCAAGTGGCTCCCCTGACTCGCGGTTGAACCTGCTCATCGACCGGAGCCGACCGCCCACTTGAACCATCGCTGCCCCGGGCGGTTGAGACCGCCTGGGTCACTCGAACGGCACCTCGACGAACACGTCCGGGGTGTCCCAGCTGAGCGGCACTTCGACGATGACTGGTGAGAATCCCAACGCGTCGATCTCGAGCACCACGGTCGCCTGATCCTCGTAGCTGGCGGGGGCGAGGATCGCGCGGCCGGCACCGTCCTCGAGGAACCCGACCTGGGCGCGGGCCAGTTCATACTCGTCGAAATACACGCGGCCGCTCGAGTCGGTCAGGAACCAATCCTCGTAGGGGTTGGTGCAGGTGCACTGCGACCACTCCTGGTCGGCCTCCACGATGCGCACCGAGACGTTCTCCCAGACGAAGTTGGTTACCGGGTCGTAGACCTCGACCAGGATCGAAACGAGACGCGGCGGGGGCGGGGTGTGGACGTGCCCCTCGTTGTGGGTGTGACCACAGGCAGCCAGAAGCAGGGGGGCGATCAGGAACAGGCGTGAGGGGCTCATGGCAGACTCCTGTAGGCGAGTGCAAGCGATGTGCCGCGAGACCTGTTCGTCAGATCCCCTCGGCACCGGCGGCTCGGCATCGACCGTGTCCCCCGAGCGAACGATCACTGTCCTGGGTGGGCGACACCGCCGAGCACGACGCTTCCCCAGCGCAGCTGGCGGCAGCCGCGTTCCGGAGTTGTTGCGAGTCGCCGCGACGATGGGCTACCGTGAGCCGAGGCGCTCGGTGACGAAATGGCTCGTGCCGCGCCCCGGAGCCCACCTTGCCGGTAAAGCTGCCCGCGCCTGCCTGGCGCTTCGTCCCCGAGAGTCTCGACCCTGGATCGCTGCCGACGATCGAGCCCCTGTTCGCCGACCTGGCGGCGCGGCCGCTCACCGCCGCAGACGCACTGGAACGCTGGCTCGTCGACGAGAGTGAGCTGCTCGCCCGCATCCACGCCGAGGTCGCGCGCCGCTACGTGCGCATGACCTGCCACACCGACGACGACGACGCCAAGAAGGCCTACCTCCACATGGAGCAGGTGGTGATGCCGCGTGTCAAGGTGCTCGCCGACCAGCTGGACCGCAAGTTCCTGGCATGCGCCGCGCTCGGCGACCTCGACCAACGGCGATACGAGGTCCTGATCCGGAGCCGCCGCACCAAGAGCGAGATCTTCCGCGAGGAGAACACCGAGCTGCAACGGCAGGAGGCCGAGCTGCAAACGCAGCAGCAGGCGCTCATGGGAGCGATCACGGTGGAGTTCGAGGGGGAGACCCGCACGCTGCAGCAACTCGCGCCGTTCTTCGAGAGCCAGGACCGGGCGCTGCGAGAACGCGCCTTCCGGGCGGCGCTGCAGGCCAGACAGCAGCGGTGGCCGGAGCTCGAGGAGATCTACGACCAGCTGATCGCCTTGCGCACCGCGATCGGTCGCAACGCCGGCTTCACCACCTACACGCCGTACCGCTTCCGGGAGCTGGGTCGCTACGACTACTCCGAGGCCGATTGCAGGCAGTTCCACGACGCGATCGCACAATGCGTGGTGCCCGCGGTGCGCGAGCTCGACAAGCTGCGCGCCGAACGCCTCGGGCTGGACCGACTGCGGCCGTGGGACCTCGAGGTCGACCCCGAAGGCCGTCCGCCCCTGCGACCGTTCGAGACGCAGGACGAGCTCATCGGGCTCTGTCGCCGCGTCTTCGCCGCCGTCGATCCACGCTTCGCCGACGAGTTCGACGTGCTCGTCGAGCGCGACCTGCTCGACCTGATGAGCCGCCGCGGCAAGGCGCCCGGCGGCTACCAGTATCAGCTCGAGGACGAGCGCGTGCCGTTCATCTTCGCCAACAGCGTCGGCCTGCACCACGACGTGCAGACATTGCTGCACGAGGGCGGTCACGCGTTTCACTCGCTACTGTGCCGGGACTTCGATCTGCTCGCCTACCGCGACTATCCGATCGAGATCGCCGAGACCGCGAGCATGTCGATGGAGCTGCTCGGCCTCGAGCACCTGGGCGACGTCTATGCGGCCGACGACGCCGCGCGCGCCTACAAGAAGCACCTGGAGGGAGTGCTCCGCACCCTCACCTGGATCGCCTCGATCGACGCGATCCAGCACTGGGTCTACGGCAACCCCAAACACGGCCGCGACGACCGCCGCACCGCCTGGCTCGACATCCGCCGCCGCTTCGGCGGCGACATCGACTGGAGCGGCCTCGAGCCCGCGCTGCAGATGCAGTGGATCAACCAGGGCCACCTGTTCGGCAGCCCCTTCTACTACATCGAGTACGGCATCGCGCAGCTGGGCGCGCTGCAGACGTGGCGCAACTACCGCAAGGATCCCACCAAGGCGGTCACGGCCTATCGCCGCGCGCTGGCCCTCGGCGGCAGCAGGCCGCTGCCCGAGCTGTTCGCCGCGGGAGACATGCGGTTCGACCTCTCGCCCAAGATGCTGGGCAAGCTGGTCGACGACGTGATGGCCCAGATCCGGCGCTGACCGCTACGGCGCCGAGCGCTGCTCGCGCCGCACCTTGGCGCGGTGACTGAACGACGCCTTCACGTCCGGGCGGCCCATGTTGGCGACCGAACAGTTGGCGCAGACGTCGCGCAACTCCATGTGGTAGAGCTGCCGGCGGAGCTCGCGGTACTTCGGCCCGGTCCAGATCTCGCGGAAGGTCTGCGTCTTGAAGTCGCCGAACGTCGTGAACTCGAACCAGCTGCCGCAGGGAAACACCGTGCCGTCCGGGTTGACGTGGATGTAGTACCACGGGAAGTAGCACGGCCGGTTGTGGAACTTGCGGTTCTCGCCCGCCTTGAGCAGGAACTCGCGGTTCTTGTGGTTGAGGTAGTCGACGATCTCGGGCGCGTCGGCGAGCGCGCCATCGGGCGTGCCGCAGCCGCCAGTGCCGCAGCCACCTGCCGTGGGCGCGACCAGCGCCACGCCGCCGCCCTCGTCGCTGCGCGACTGGTCGACCACGGCGCCGTCGTCCGCCATGTGCTCGCCGATCGGGATCGGCATCATCACGTGCATGCCGACCTCGTCCGCGACGCGCTTCGCCTCGGCCATCGTCTCGTTGCAGAGCTTTGGGTCGTTCATCAGCGACTCGTCCTCGATGCCCAGGCCGCCCATGACGGCCATGTGCACGAAGTTCATGTAGTCGACGCCCCGGTCGCGGAAGAACCGGATCATCTGCGGCACTTCGCGGATGTTGCTGCGCATCAGCACACAGGTGACGCTGAGCTTGGGCAGCACCGAGGCGTGCAACTTCTTGCGCTCGTTGATCAGGTCGAAGCGGCGCAGGAACGGCTCCCACTTCGCCGGCTTGCGGATCTTCTCGAAGGTCTCCTTGGTGGCGCCGTCACAGCTGACCGTGAGCAGCGGCATCTGCACCTCGATCACCTTGTCCATGATCGCCTCGGTCATCGACAAGGCGTTGGTGCTGAAGTGGAAGTTCGGCACGCCGTGCTCGCGGCACAGCTCGAGGGCGCGCGGCAGGTCCTTCGCCAGCAGCGGCTCGGCGCTCGACGACAGCACCACGTCGTGGGCGCGCGGGAACAGCTCGTTCGCGACCTTCTCGAGCAGCTCCCCACCCATGGTCACCGGGTTCTCCTTGAACTCGGGGTGCGCGAAGTGGCACATGATGCAGCGCAACTGGCAGCGCGTGACCATGTCGATCTTCACGCGGAGAAAACGGCGTTCGCGGATGGCGGGCATCGGGTGGGTTCGGTGCAGCTCGGCGCAGGAAGGGTACCACATCGACCCTCGTTACCAACCGCGGCAACCGATTCAGGGCTGGGTGCCGTGCTGTCGGCGATACCACGCCAGTAGCTCCTCGACGACCTTCATCGCCTTGCCGTGGAAGTGGTTGTTCGCCACCACCAGCGTCTCGGCGCTCGAACCCGCGATGCGATCGATCCGCTGCTCGATCTGGGCGACCTCCTTCGGCGAATACTCCCAGTCGTACACGGCGTCGCGCCCGGCGCCCTTGCGGAACCAGGCCTGGTTGCGCCCGTGCAGACGCAGGTAGGCGAGCCCGCCGGGCGCGAGCACGCCGGAGTGGTCGCGCCCGTAGCCGGTGGCCATGCCCGGGTAGTCGAGATCGAGCACGCCGACCCCGAGCCCGCGCAGCGCGTCCAGGGCGGGCTCGGCGTTCCAGCTCTTGTGCCGCACCTCGACGAACAACGCCGTGTGCGGGCCGAAGCCACGCGCCAGCCGCGCGACCAGCTCGATCGCGCCGGCCTCGAACGCGAGCGTGTGGTCGAACTGCGCCAGCAGGCCGCGACACCGCCCGCTGGCGAGCAGCGGCTCGAACCCGGCGAGCACCTCGGCGACGAACGCCGCGTCGAAGCGCCGCTCGTGCGTGAACTCGTGCGGCAGCTTGGCGGTGAACAACGTGCCGAGGTCCGCGGTGCGCTCGACCCAGCTCTTGCAGTTCTTCGCCGACGGCGGCCGGTAGAACGTGTTGTTGATCTCGATGAGATCGACGCGCTGCGCCACGGCGCGCAGCGTGTCCTTGCAGTTGCGTGGGTAGACGACGTCCTTCCAGTCCGCGTAGGTCCAGCCGGCGACGCCGAAGCGCACGGCCGGAGCGACGGAGTCTCGACCTGGATCGTGCAACGGCCCCAAGCCTAATCGCCGATGGTCAGCGCTAGGCCGCGTGACAACACGAAGCCACCGGGTGCCGACGCGCGCAACGAGGCCGCCTGGAAGCACAGATCGAGCCCGAGCAGGCCGGGCCACGGCGGGAGGGCCATCGCCTGGTGGGCGAAGCCGCCGCTGTTGCTCATCTGCACGGTGAGCGCCAGGCCCGGCGTCACCAGCAGTGTGCAGCCGCCGACGGGGATGTTGGCCCGCGTGAAGGCGCCAGCGAACGCCACCGGCGAGTTCGGGTCGTTGTCGATGCAGTCGAGCCCGAAGTTCGCGCCGAGCGTCGGCCACGTCCGCGCCGACAGTTGCGGAGCGCCGACGCCGCACGAGCTGCCGTAGGTCTCGACCTCGGCGGGCTCGGAGCTGAGTTGATGCAGGCTGCCCGACAGGTAGGCGAGCACGCCGCGTCCTCCCGGTGCGACCGCCGTCTGCGTGCCGTACGGGTAGAGGCGCGGAACCGCCAACGGGATCGGGGTCCAGGTCAGGCCATCGAATTCCCAGGCCGACGCAGCACCGCCCTGCGGCGGCCCCGTGAGCAAGACCGGCCGCTGACGCAACAGATCGAACTGCATCGAGCAGTAGCCGGTGTTGGTCGGCGACGACACCGGCGAACGCTGAGACCAGCTCGTTCCGTCCCAGACCCAGGTGTCCGTGAGCGGCTGGAGATTCGCATCCAGTCCGCCGAACAACACCACGAACCCAGTCGTCGGGTCGTAGGCCATCGAGTGACCGAAGCGCGGCGGCGGCGAGGTTGCCGGCGATCGCTGCAGCCACGACACACCGTCGAACGTCCAGGTGTCGCCGTGCACCGTGGTATCGTATCCGCCGAACAGGACCGCGACGCTCCGCGCGACGTCGAACGCCATGCTCGAGTTTGCGCGCGGACTCGGGCCCGTTGCGGCGAGCTGCGACCACGCGGTCCCGTCCCATCGCCACGTGTCACCCAGGTACACGAACGAGTTCACGCCGGTGCCGCCGCCGAAGACCCAGGCTCCGGAGGGAGTGGTGCACGAGGCGGCGTGGGCGCGCGCCGGCGGGCCCGCGACCTGCAGTTCGGACCATGCGGCCCCGTCCCACCGCCATGTGTCGGTCAGCATCCGTTGCGGATCTGCGCCGCTGAACAAGATGGCGCCGGCCATTCCCGGCTCGGCGATCAGGCTGGCACCGATGCGCGCGGACGGTGCGTCGCCGAGCGCAGCCTGCTGAAGCCATCGGATCCCGTTCCAGCTCCAGCTGCTCGTGGCCGCCGAGGATTGCGGATAGGAGCCCTCGTATCCGCCGACCACGACGACCTCCCCGAGGCGATCGTCGAACACCAGCGAGTGCCCCATGCGCCAGCCGGGCTGTGCACCGGTCTGCGCCACCTGCGTCCAATTCACGCCGTCGTATTCCCAGAGTTCGGTCGGGCTCGGCATGGTCGGGCCGAAGCCGCCGTACATCACACAACGCCCGCGCACGGGGTCGTAGGCCATGGCAGCGTGGTTGCGCGCCGGCGGAACGGTCGCGGGGTTCTGTTGCTGCCAGCTCGCACCGTCCCACTCCCAGGTGTCGTCGAGCGGGCCGAGCTGGCTGTTGTAGCCCCCGTACATCACGAGGCGTTGCCGCACGGGATCCACGGCGACCGCGGCGTAGTTGCGACCCGGGGGCGCCACCGTCGTCGTGTGGTGCACCCAGTTCGCACCATCGAAGGTCCAGGTCTCGTCGAGCGCCGTCCCGAGCCAGGGGTCCTCCCCGCCGAACATCACCAGGACTCCGTGCACCGGGTCCCAGGCGAAGTTCGCGTCGGTGCGACTGACCGGCGGGTTCGTCGCGGCGAACTGTGACCACTGGACGCCATCGAAGCCCCAGGTCGTCATCGGCTGAGTCGGCGCGTCCGGCACCACGGCGACGGTCAGGCCCGTGAAGACCAGCGTCAGCCCCTGCTGGACCGAGAACGGCGCGTACACGGGACGCGCCGACCACGACGCGCCGCCGAGTTCCCAGGTGCGGCCCGTGGTGTCGAGTCCGACGTATCGCTGCCGCAGGCTGTCGTAGCAAACGCGGTGCGCGACCATGTTGCCCGGACCTACGGGTCGCAGGTCCTGCGCAAGCAGGGACGCACTCGGCGCACCCGCTGCGAACACGATCAGCGCAATGGTAACGGCGGAGAAACAACGGGCCGGCGGACGCGGCCCGCGACAGGGCTTCGAGATGGGCATCGCAGGCATGAGCGAGAAGCATGCCACATGAGGATGTTCGGCGGGCGGCTCCGGCCCTACCCACCGCGCAATCGTGCAATCTCCGCCAGCCGCTCGGCGATCTTCTTCTCGAAGCCGCGGTCCCCGGGCTCGTAGAAGCGTGCCCCGGTCATGCCCTCGGGCAGGCACTGCATGCGCGCAACCCCCTCTTCGGTGTCGTGCGCGTAGACGTAACCCTCACCGTGACCGAGGTCGGCGGCGAGCTTCGTCGTCGCGTTGCGCAGGTGCGGCGGCACCGGGAACTGCTCGCCGCGGCGCACCCGTTCGCCCGCGGCCATGATCGCCGCGATCACCGAGTTGCTCTTCGGCGCGGCCGCGAGGTAGATCGCCGCCTGCGCGAGCGGCAGGCGCGCCTCGGGCATGCCGAGGAACTGCGCCGCCTGCAGCGCCGCGACCGCGACCTGCAGCGCCATCGGATCGGCGAGGCCGACGTCCTCGCTGGCCATCGCGACCAACCGTCGCGCCGCGTGCACGGGGTCGGCGCCGGCCTCGAGCGCGCGCGCGAGCCAGTAGACGGCCGCCTGCACATCGGAGTTGCGCAGGCTCTTGTGCAGCGCCGACAGCAGGTCGTAGTGCAGATCGCCGTCCTTGTCGTGGCGCAGCACGCGCTGCTGGAACGCCTCGGCGACGACCTCGGCGGTGATCACGTCGCCGTCGAGGCACGTTGCCGCGCACGCCTCGAGGCAGCCGAGCGCGCGCCGCGCATCGCCGCTCGCGAGCGCCACGAGCCGGTCGAGCGCCCCTTCGCCGAACGACAGCCCGCGAACGCCCAGGCCGCGCTCTCGGTCCGCGAGCGCCTGTTCGACGAGGCTCGCCACGGCCTGCGGCGACAGCGGCTGCAGCGGCACGACGCGGCACCGCGACAACAGCGCGCCGTTGACCGAGAACGACGGGTTCTCGGTGGTGGCGCCGATCAGCACGAACTCACCGCGCTCGACGTGCGGCAGGAACGCGTCCTGCTGCGCCTTGTTGAAGCGGTGAATCTCGTCGACGAATACGAGCGTGCCGCGCCCGTCCTTGCTGCGCCTCGCCGCGGCTTCGGCGACGGCCTCACGCACCTGGGCGACGCCGGCGAGCACCGCCGAGAACGGCTGGAAGTGCAGGTCGGCGCGCTGCGCGATCAGCAGCGCGAGCGTCGTCTTGCCGACGCCGGGCGGCCCCCACAAGAGCATCGAGCCCGCGACGCCGCCCTCGATCGCGCGCCGCAGCGCCTTGCCCTCGCCGACCACGCCCTCCTGGCCCAGGAACTCGTCGAGCGTGCGCGGCCGCATGCGCTCGGCGAGCGGCGGCAGCGGCCCTTTGCGCGGCGCCTCCTCGGGCAGATCGCCGAACAGGCTCATCGCGACCCGCCCCGCCGCGCGGCGATCAGGCGCATCGTGAACACGCGCGACGAATCGGTCGGGTGCACCGAAGTGATCGCGACGATGCCCGCGCACAGCGCCAGCGGTGAGTGCGGATCGGTCACCAGGATGTGGTTGTGCAGCGCGGGGTCACCGTTGATCAACAACTCGTGCGGCAACGACCACGCCGGCACCGCGGCGCCGCCGAGCCGTTCCCCCTCCACCGTGCGCACGTCGTCGAAATGCGCCTTCATCGACATGCGCGCCCCGAAATGCGTGATCACCGACCACAGCGACGGCATGTCGACGACCTCGTAGAGAAGCGGTCGCAGGATCGGACTCTTGCGCGCGATCGTGAGCAGCTGGCTCAAGGCGAGGTGCGCGCGAAAGCTCTCGGGCCAGTCGTCGGGCCCCCTGTTCTGCAGGGTGTTGCCGCGCTGCCTGCCCTCGTCGCGACACGCGCGCGCGAGGCCTCGTTCGAGGAAGTCGCGCTCGAGCTTCAGGGTCTCTTCCCCCAGCAGCGCACCGTCACCGGCGTGCACCGCCGAGCGCACACACACCAGTTCGCGCAGTTTGCCGTCCGGGTACTGCCACGAGACCGGCTCGATGGTCACGACCACGACGTGCAGGAACCAGTCGCGCGCCTCGTCACCGCGCTGCAGCCGCAATCCGAACAGCACCTCGTCGCCGACCGCGACCCCGACATCCGACTCCAGGGCGTCGAACCCGACCGGCAGGTCCGAGGTGGCGACGAATGCCGACGCCGCGACCACGTCGCGCTCGCGCGTCGCCCACTGCGGATCGACGGTGCCGCTCGCGCAGCCCGCGACGAGCGCGAACAGCGACAGCCAGGCGCAGCGCCTCACGACTTCCCCCGCCGCGCCGCGAGCAGCCGCACCTGCAGGACCCGCGACGGGTCGGTCGGATGCACCGACGTGAACGACACGATGCCGGCGCACAGCGCCAGCGGCGACACGGGGTCGGCGACCTGCAGGACGCTACGCAGCGCCGGCTGGTCGTTGACGAGCACCTCGTGCGGCAAGCTCCATGCGGGAATCTGCAGATCGCCGAGCGCGAACGGTTCGGTCGGTCGCGCCTCGTCGAAGTGCACCTCGGCCCAGATCTCCACGCCCAGGTGCGTGATGATCGACCACAGCGACGGCGGATCGACGACCTCGTACATCACGCCGGCGAGGATCGGGCTCTTCCGGATGATGCCGAACAGCTCACGCAGGGCCCAGAACGCGCGGCTGCGGCCGTGGTCGTCGTCGCCGCGACACGCGCTCGCCACGCCGCCTTCGAGGTCGGCTGCGTCGACGGAGAGGACCTCCTCGCCGAGCCGCTCGCCAGCGGCGTCGAAGACACGCAGACGCACCGAGGCGCTGCGCACGTAGAGCGGCTCGTCGTCGGGCGATCCGGGCCACCGGACGAGCTCGATCGACAGCACCTCCAGGGAGAAAGTGCGCGACGTCGACACACCGCCGCGCTGCAGGTTCATGCCGAGCAGGACCCGGTCACCCACCGCGAGTTGAGCTTCAGGCGTCGGCGGGTCGAAGCCGCTGAGCTCGCCGTTCTCACGGAACGCGGACGCCTCGACGACGCCGTGCTCGCGCGTCGCCCACTGCGGATCGAGTTCGCCGCTCGCGCAACCCGCGGCCGCGAAGCAGAGGAAGAGGCACACGCCGCGCACGTCAGCTCCGTTGCCTCTGCGCCTCGAACAACACCACGCCGGCCGCGACCGCGACGTTGAGGCTCTCGACCGGCTGCTTCAGCGGGATGCGCACGCGCACATCGGCGGCGCGAAGCAGCACCTCGGGCACACCCGCCGCTTCGGCCCCCACCACCAGCGCGGTCGGCTGGCGCAGCGGCGCCGCGGTGTGCGCGACCTCGCCGCCGCCGTCGGCGACGACGAGCTGCAGCCGGTGCCGCTTCGCGAACGCGACGATCGCGTCGGCGTCGAAACCGTGCACGACGGGCAGCCGGAAGATCGAGCCCATCGATCCGCGCACGGCCTTGTCGCGGAACGGGTCGGCACCCCCCTTCATCGTGATGCAGCCGGTCGCGCCCGCTGCCTCGGCCGTGCGCAGCAGCGAGCCCAGGTTGCCCGGGTCGCGCACCCCGGCGGCGATCGCCACCAGCGGCGACAGATCGCCGCGCAACAGATCCGCCTCGGCGACGTCCGGCCGGGCGACGAGCGCCGCGACCCCCTGCGGTGTGTCCAGGGCGCTGAGCCGCGCCATGACGTCATCCCCACACTCGAGGTAGTTCTCCGCGTTCTGCTGCAGGTCCTGCAGCAGGTCCACGTCGGTCAGCCGGGGGGAGACGGCGACCTCGACCACCCGCAGCCCGGCGGCACAAGCCTCGCGCACCAGGCGCACGCCCTCTGCCAGCAGCACCCCGTCCAGCTTGCCCTCGGCCGCGTCGCGAAAGCGCTGCACGACGGGGTTCTTTGCAGAAGTGATCTCGCGGCGGGAGGGGGCCATCGGCCACGATGATCGCCGTCCTGCCCTTGGGCACAAGCCGGCGCCGGAAAGAAGCCTGCGCCGGATTAGCTCCCCGACTACGCACTCCGCACCATGCCACTGGGCCCAGACTGGCGGTGCAATACGGCGCCACCCCGAGTCCTCATGACCGCATCCAATCCGCCCTTCGGCACCATCGGCCGGATCCACCGCCTCCTCCGCTCCAACTGGATCACGTCCCTGGGCGCGGCCCTGATGACCCTGGCGGCCCTGGCCGGGGTGACCCTGGTGATCATGCACCAGATGGGCGGCGTCTGGGCCGGCCCCTACGTCGGCCTGGCGCTGACGCTCGTCGTGCCGGCCGTGTTCCTGCTCGGCATGGTGCTCGTGCCCGCGGGCCTGCTGCTGTTCCGCCGCCACCTGCACGAACGGCTCGCGGCGATGACCGACCGACCGCTCTACATGGCGCGCGCCGTGGTCGTGCTCACCGCGATCAACTTCGCCGCGGTCGGCACCGTGGGTTACTCCGGCGTGCACTACATGAGCTCGGTGCAGTTCTGCGGCAAGGCGTGCCACAACGTGATGGGCCCCGAGTACGCGACCTACCTGCGCTCGCCGCACCAGCGCGTCGAGTGTGTCGCCTGCCACGTCGCGCCCGGCGCGCAGGGCTTCATCGCCGCCAAGCTCAACGGCACCAAGCAGCTGATCGGCACCGTGCTCGACAACTACAGCCGCCCGATCCCGACGCCCGTGCACAACCTCGTGCCGGCCAACGTCACCTGCGAACAGTGCCACTGGCCCGAGAAGTACCTGGGCACCAAGCTCAAGGTGAAGCCGCACTTCCGCACCGACGAGAAGGTCAGCGGCTACACCAACGTGCTGCTGATGCGCACCGGCGGCACGCGGCCCGACGGCGCTTCGGTCGGCATCCACTGGCACGTGCACCCCGAGGCGGTCGTCGAATACGTCGCCGCCGACGAGAAGCGCACGCAGATCCCGTGGATGCGCGTCAAGCACCCCGACGGCGACGAGGAGATCTTCACGACGCCGGGCGTGCCGGCGGAGCCGCGCCCCGAAGGGGAGCTGCGCCGCATGGACTGCAACGACTGCCACAACCGCTCGGCGCACGCCTTCGAGCTGCCCGGCGACGCGCTCGACGTGGCGTTCACCAACGGGCTGCTGCCGCGCGACCTGCCGTTCCTCAAGCAGCGCGCGCTCGACGCGCTGCAGTCCGACTGGACCCGCGAGAACGCCACCGAAGGCATCCGCAAGAACCTGCAGGAGGCCTACGCCAAGGACGGCGGCATCGACGAGCTGCGCCGCCAGAAGCTCGAGCTCGCGATCCCGCAGATCACCGACATCTGGATGCGCAACGTCTGGCCCGAGCGCAAGCTGGGCTGGAACGCCTACCCGGACCTGGCGACCCACGTCGGCTGCTTCCGCTGCCACGACGGCCAACACACCTCGGCCAAGGGCCGCACGGTGTTCGGGCCCAAGCTGATGTCCGACGGCGCGCCGATCCGCGACGGCAGCTGTGACAAGTGCCACGTCGTGCTCAGCGAGAACGAAGAGGATCCGGCGATCCTCGACGCCTTCGGCCTCAAGCGCTGAGCACCCCATGACCGCCCACAGGCGAGTGATTCCGAGCGCGGCCGCCGCCGCCTTGCTCGCCATCGGTCTGCCCGCGCAGGAACCGCCGGCGCCGCAGCCGCCGCAGCAGCAGGAACCCAAGGAACAGCCGCCCGCCCCGGAGCAGCAGCCGATCGACCCGGCCAAGGCGGCGGCCGAGATCCTCAGGAAGCGGCTCGGACTCAAGCCCGGTCCCGAAGGGCAGCCGCCGAAGGGGCCGGCGGCGAAGCCGGCGGAGGCCGAGACCCCGGCGAACACGACGGAACAGCAGCCGCCGTCCCCGGTCGCGCCGGCAACGGGCGTCGACGAGCCCGCGCCGCAGGAGCCAGGTGTCGCGCCGCAGGGCCAGGAACCCAAGCCGCAGCAGCCCGCGGACCCGACCGAAGCCGCCAAGCGCGCCCTGGAGAAGCTGTTGCCCGGCGCCAAGCCGCCCGAGGTCGCGCCGATCCCCACCGAAGCCGGTACGCCCGAGCCGGTGCTGCCGGGTCACGACGTGGCGCCGGCCGCGCCGCAGGCCGCCGCGTTGCCGCCCGAGTCGATGGCGTTCCACGGCGTGTTGTCGAGCCGCTATCGCGGGCGCCGCGGCAACGGCACCGGCGACCAGGACCTGGTGACGCGCCTCGGCCTCGACTTCGGCGACGCGGAGCGCGACCCGTTCACCGCGCACTTCTCGGGTCGGTTGTTCAACGACCTCGACGGGCAGACCACCGACGGCACCTTCAACGGCCTCGACCAGAGCCTCGGCGACGACTGGAACGCGCGCCTCTACGAAGCGCACGTCGACGCGCACGAGCTGCCCAACCTCGACGTCGTGCGACTGGGGCGGCAGGACCTGATCGAGACGCCGACGCCCGTGACCTTCGACGGTCTGCGCGCCGACACCGAGCGCTTCGGCCCCGCCAAGGTGTCCTTCTCGGCCTACGGCGGCGTGACCGTGCACCACTTCGAGTCCGCGAGCTCGGGCGACTCGGTCTACGGCATGGCGAGCGAGCTGCGGCCGTGGCAGGACGCGCGCGTGCGCCTCGACTGGATGTCGCTGCACGACGAGTTCCTGACCACCGACCGGCACGACGAGCTCTACGGCGTGCGCTGGTGGCAGGACCTCAGCGGCGTCAATCTGCACGGGCTGCACACCTGGCGCGACGGCAAGCCGCGCGACCTGCACCTCGGCGCCGAGGGCGGGCTCGACCTGCCGGTGACGTTCGCGGTCGACTACCGCGAGCTCTTGACGACGCAGCGCGCCGCGGTCACCGAGCTCGACCCGTTCTACGAGATCGCCGCCGAATACCAGCCCTACCGCCAGCTCGACGCCAACGTCGGCACCGACCTCGGCGATCACGTGACCGTCAACACCGGCGGCGCGATCCGCCGCCTGCGCGACAGCAACGACGAGGGCGAGTTCAACCGCGAGTTCGAACGCGCCTACGGCGACCTCGAGCTGCACGCGTTCGGCATCGACGGCCTGTCGGTGACCGTGACCGGCAACTACTACAACACCCAGGGCGAGGACTTCCGCACCGTCACCGGCGACCTCGAGTACCGGCCCGACCAGCAGCTGCGCATCCTGCTCGGCACCGGCTACGACCTCTACCTCTACGACTCCTTCGACGACCGCGAACGGGTGCACGTGCGCTCGTTCTACCTGCGCACCGACTACCGTATCGGCAAGCGCGTCCGCCTCGACGCCGCCTACGAGTACGAGCGCGACGACGAAGACGAGTTCCACCTGTTCCGGATGGGAGTGATATGGACGCTGTGACCCGACCTGTGCGACGCCGCTGGCCATGGATCGCCGCGTTGACCGTCTGGCTCGCGGTCACGGCCTGCCTGTCCCTCGGCGCGCCGCGCCGCAGCGAGCCGTCGTTCCCGCACCGCGTGCACGTGGTCGACAACAAGCTCGCCTGCACCTTCTGCCACACCGGCGTCAAGACGAGCGATCGCCCGGGCACGCCGCCGCCGGAGCTGTGCGCGCAGTGTCACGACCGCTTCGACGGCGACAAGCCGCCGGAGCGCCGCGTCCGCGCCTTCTTCGACGAGAACAGCCGCTACCGCAAGGTCGCCGAGGCCGCCGTGCCCGCCGACATCACCTTCTCCCACCTGCGTCACGTCGACGGCGCCAGGCTCGACTGCACCGCGTGTCACGGCGAGGTCGGCGAGCAGACCGAGGTGCCGCTCGGACCGCTGGTCAAGAAGGCCGACTGCATGAGCTGCCACGAGCGCTACGGCAAGCGCAACGACTGCAGCGAGTGCCACCGCACGATCGACGAGAGCTGGCAACCGGGCTCGCACACGACGGGCTGGGTCGAAGCCCACGGCCGCCTGGTGCGACACGGCAGCGAGCGCAGCGCCGATCGCTGCGAACTCTGCCACGAGAACGCCTCGAGCTGCACCGCGTGTCACGAGCAGATGGCGCCGCGCAGCCACGACCAGACCTTCCGCGTGCGCACGCACGGCCTGCAGGCCTCGATCGATCGCAGCCGCTGTATGACCTGCCACAAGCAGGACTCCTGCGTGCAGTGCCACGAGACGACGCGCCCGCGCAGCCACCGCGGCGGATGGGGCGAACCGCAGGATCGTCACTGCGTGTCGTGCCACCTGCCCGTCGCCGACACGGGCTGCGCGGTCTGCCACAAGACGACGCCGAGCCACGACCTCGCGACGCCACTGCCGGGCAGCCACAACCCCGGCATGAACTGCCGCATGTGCCACGGCAACGGACAGCCGCTGCCGCACCCGGACGGTGGCCACGTCTGCACCGCCTGCCACCGCTGATTGCGGCCGGCGGGAACACCCCGGAGTTGGCAGGCAGGAGTGCGTAGCCATGGGCCGCTCAGGGCGAAGCGAGCCGCCGGGCCCGCCCCGCCTACGCCTTGTGCCCCATGCAATTGCGCCGTTCAGCGACTCGTCGCGACGGCTGCCTGTGCAACACTTGTGTCTGTCACGCGGGTGTCATTCGGACCCCGAATGACGCCTCCCTCCCTCCCCCAAAGTGGAGAACAACCATGGCTCTCCGAACCCGTTCCAGCACTCGTCGCCCATCGCGACATGGAACCTCGTCTTCCCTGGTCGCCTTGCTGCTGCTCGCCGCCACCGCGTGCCACAGCAGCAACGACTCGTCGTCTCCCGAGATCGGCATCGCCCCCGAGCCGCCCTTCGGCGCCAATGACGCGCTGCCCGGCTGCGTGGTCACGATCGAAGCGATCCGCGGCGCCACGGGCGCGGGCGACCGCTTCCGCGTCGGCGACTTCCTCGAGGTCGACTTCACCGTCAAGCGCAACGACGGCGAGCCGCTCGAGCTGTCGACGTTCGCGCGCGGCGCGGTGATGGTCTCCGGCCCGACCTTCAACTACCAGCGCGTCATCGAGTCGCAGGGCGACGTCGTCGCCAAGGCGACCAAGCGCGCGCTCGGCGCCTACACCTACAAGTTCGCGACGCCGCTGCCGGCGGCCTACCTGCCGCCGCTCAACGACACGGCGTCGTTCACGGACGGCGAGTTGACCGATCAGCCGCTGCTCGCCGGCACCTACACGCTCGGCTTCGAGCTGCGCAAGGACTACACGTGGAACGGCACCACCTACCGTGACGCCGGCAACGCGACGGTCGACTTCCTGATCGGGGACGCGACCGACATCACGCCGCGCGAGGTCGTCACGCTGGCCAACTGCAACCAGTGCCACGTCGAGCTCAAGGCGCACGGCGACAACCGCGACAAGATCACCAACTGCCTGCTGTGCCACACCGCGGGCGCCGAAGACGGCAACGACCCGACCTCGGGCAACGGCACGCCGGGCGTCGCGATCGACTTCAAGGTGATGATCCACAAGATCCACGCCGGCAAGAACCTGCCGTCGGTCAACGGCGTCACCACCAATCCGGACGGCTCGCGCAACTACGCCGCGACGCCGCAGCCCTACGTGATCCAGGGCTACCGCGCCTCGCTCAACGACTTCTCCGAGATCGCGTTCCCGGTGTGGCCGACGATGCTGACCCCGATGCCGCGCGACGCCGGCTACGGCGCGCTGAGCTCGGCCGAGCAGGCCCTCGAGAACACGATGCGCAGCGGCCCCGTCGAGTGCGCCAAGTGCCACGGCGATCCGGACGGCAGCGGCCCGCTCGCGGCGCCGGCCCAGGGTGAGCTCGCCTACGCGCAGCCTTCGCGCCAGGCTTGCGGCTCCTGCCACGACGACTGGGTCTTCGACCACCCCTACACCGCCAACGGCGCGACCATGCCGATCCAGCGCGACAACGCGGCGTGCAAGGAATGCCACCGAGTCAGCGGCACGGCGCTCGACGTCGTCGACGCCCACCGCCACCCGCTGGCCGACGCGACGCTCGCGCAGGGCCTGATCTTCGACATCCAGTCGGTCACCGACATCGGCGGCAACGACAACGGCAAGTTCGACGCCGGCGAGAAGGTCCAGGTCGTGATGACGATCAAGGACGGCAACGGCGCGGACGTGCCCGCGAGCAGCCTGAGCCGCATGGAGGGCATCCTCAACGGCCCGACCACCAACCCCAACCTCGTGCAGTACGTGCGCTTCGGCATCGCCGGCATCGGCGCCGGCCCGACCTACACGTTCAACCTGCCCGACAACGTCTACTACGAGCCGATCGGCGTCTCCGCGGCGGGCAACCAGGTGTTCGCCACCGCGCGCGCGCCGCACTGGAACGTCAGCGGCGCCACCACGACGCTGCTGCGCCGCACCGGCACGTCGAACGCGACCACGCTGGCCGCCGACGCACCGGCGCTGCAGAACTTCATCGACCTGGCCACCGGCACCGGCGCCGGCTACGCCAAGAACGACTACATCGTGATCGAGGACCTGGTCGCGGGGCGCCGCGAGTTCCTCAAGGTGCAGCGCGCCGACGGCGACCGCCTGTGGTTCTCCTCGGCCTACAGCCAGAGCTACGCTCCGGGCCTGCGCATCGCGCACGCCCTCGGCTCCACCGTCGAGAAGGTCACGACCAGCGCGGTGCCGAGCGGCAGCTATTCGCTCGACGCGCTGACCGGCACGGTCACCGAGACCACCGAGTTCGGCGACGGCGAGATCCTCGCCAGCTACACGACCGACTTCATCGTGCCGACGGTCTACCCCGGCACCTACAACGAGTCCCCCGATCTCGACCAGACCTGGGGCGACTGGATCGGCCTGCCGCTCCTGGACGGCACCTACAACCTCGGCATCTACGGCGCGCGCTCCTTCTCGGTGACGGTCGCCGGTGAGACGACCAGCTACACCGAGGGCTCCACGCCCGAGGTCGCCAAGCTGCTGTTCGGCTCGGCCACCGAGGTCGTCGACGTCGTTCGCATCGACAGCAGCGCCAGCTGCTACGCCTGCCACGAGGACATCCAGTTCCACGGCGGCAGCCGCCGCGGCTACGAGACCTGCACCTTGTGCCACAGCCTCGCGGGCGCCGAGGATTCGGCGACCTACGTCTACCCGAACGGCGCGCCGACGCCCGGCGTGACGATCGACTTCCGCACCATGCTGCACAAGATCCACCACGGCAAGGAGCTGTCCGCGGGCAGCAACTACGTGGTCGCGGGTTACGGCGGCACCGGTCACAGCTACGAGGAAGTCGGCTTCCCGGCGATGCCCGGCGGCACGCAGCAGTGCGCGGTCTGCCACGGCGCCGACAACACGGCCTGGACGCTCCCGGCCGAGCGCAACCACCCGGCCGCCGCGTTCGCGACTCGCTCCTGGCGCGCCGCCTGCGGCTCCTGCCACGACAGCAACGCCGCGCAGGCGCACATCGACGTGAACACCAACCTGTTCGGCGCCGAAGCCTGCGCGATCTGCCACGGCACCGGCAAGGACCTGGACGTGCGCACCGTGCACAAGACCCGCTGAACGAGCAGCGTGGTGCACGTGGAAGGGGCCGACCCGGCGACGCCGGGTCGGCCCCTTCTTCTTGGTGTCGGGCGGTGACGCGACCGGCGCGTCGGCTCGCTACTTGCCGAGCGCCTTCGCGAACGCCTCGGCGCCGCCGACGATCGGCAGGTCGAGCGTCGTCGCCCCGAGATCGACCGTCAGCTCGGTGCCCGCGGGCGGCCACAGGGTGAAGTCCTTGTCGCTCGAGAAGATCATCAGACCGATGCGCTGACCGGCGGGGACCACGTGGTCGTCGGGCTGAAGCGCGAACTTCACGGTGACGAACTCGCCGGGCACGATCGGCTTGCTCTCGGTGAGCGAGGCGGCGTTCTGCGGGTCGGCCCAACCGCGCGTGATCAGGTTCTCGTAGATGCGCGCCTTGTCGGTCCACGGCAGCGACACGATCCACACCGACAGGTTCGCGGCCGACTTGCTCGCGGTCATGCGGATCGACACGTGGCCGGTGCCCGAGATGTGCACGGCCTCCTTCAGTTCGGCGGTCGCGTAGAGCAGCCGATGGTTGGAGGTCTCGGCCTTGGCCAGGTCGGCGCCCGCGACCTCGGCGTCGTCGACGAGCGTCTCCTGCACGTCCTCGCCGTTGTCGGTCACGGTCAATGCGCCGACCCCGCCGCCGCCCTTGCCGGGGCGCAGCACCACCGGCGACGCGTCCGGGTTGGGATAGTCGGCGTACGGCGTCGGCTTGCGGTCGCCCTCGCGCACGATCCAGGCCTTGGGATCCTTCTCGACGCCGTTGTCGATGCCGTAGAGGAAGCGCGTGAACCAGCGGTTGACCAGCTCGAGCGGCGGCGGGCCGCCATGGCCGCCCTGGTGGAAGTAGGCCATGCACGGCAGGCCCTTCTGCTTGAGCGCGGCGTAGATGCGCACCGTGTGCTCGGGCATCACGTTCCAGTCGTTGAAGCCGTGCGCCATCAGCGTCGCGGCCTTGTAGTTGGCCAGTTGGTTGCCGTAGTCGCGCGCGATCCACCAATCGCTGAGGTCACCCGTGTCGCGGTGCAGGTTGGGCGCGATCTCCTCGTCGCGGACGTGCTTGTTGCACCACTCGCGCGTCTTGGGGTCGCCGCTGTTGATGAAGTCGTAGAGCACGTCCACGTCCTCACCCATGTAGCCGCCCGGGTGGCGCACCAGGCCGTTGGAGCGGTAGTAGAGGTAGTAGGACGTGTTCGGCGCGATCGGCACGATCGCCTCGAGGCCCTGCACACCAGTCGTCGCGGCGGCGATCGGCAGCGTGCCGTTGTACGACGTGCCGATCATGCCGACCTTGCCCGTGCACCAGTCGGCCTTGACCTCCTCGTTGCCGTCGATCGTCGTGAAGCCCTTGGCGCGGCCGCACAACCAGTCGATCACGCATTTCGGCGCGAGCGCCTCGTTGGCGCCGCCGACCGTCGGGCAACCTTCGGAGAGCCCCGTGCCCGGCGACTCGGAGTGCACCACCGCGAAACCGCGCGGCACCCAGGTGCGCACCTCGGACGGGCTGATCATGTTGCGATCGGCCTGGAACGCGATCGGCTTCATCATCGTGCGCGGCTTGGGCGCCGAGCCGAGCTCCTGGTGCGGGTCCCAGAAGGACCCCGGTTCGTTGCCGCCGACGCCGGCGAAGTAGGGGCTCGTCTCGTAGACGACCGGGACCTTGAGGCCTTCGGTGTCGGTCTGCTGCGGGCGCCACACGTCGACGTGCAGGCGATCCTTCTTGCCGTCGCCGTCCGAGTCGAAGCTCGCTTCGACCCAGAGATGGTGGCGGATCCACGACTGCGGGTTGCGGAACGCGTCGACGACCTGCGCCTGGCCGTCGACGAAGCGAGGAGTGGCCTTGTCCGCATCCTGCGCGACGGCGACTGCCGCCAGCGTCAGGAGCGAGGTCAAGGCCGGGAACGTGACACCGGGTACGAGCTTGGCCATGAGAGGCGAGGATCCTAGCTCGTGGTCGGGCCCCCGTCTGCCATCGCCTGGCGCGACGACCCGGGCACTGTTCCGACCGGGTCCCTAGCGGGAGCCCGGCACCAGCCGCGTGTAGCGGTAGTAGGCCTCGAGGGTCAGCGCCAGGATCGCGGTGCTGTAGACCCGGCCGCCGTCTTCGCCCCACACGCCGACGGGGTCCCACGAACCGGCGTAGTTGCCGTCCTTGCGCTGCGTCTTGACGACCGCGACGTCGAGAGCCTTGGCCCACTCGGTCCAGGCGTTGCCGCCCATCTGGTAGAGCGCGTAGCTGGCGTAGTACCAGTAGTAGTGGTCGATCGCGCCGCTCTTGACGTCCCACACCGGCTTGCGCGCGAGCAGCCGCTGGCTCGCCTTGCGCATGCACTCCTTCTCGCGCGGATCCTGGCCGAGGAAGAACCGGCAGAACAGGCCCGCGGCGGTCAGCGCCTCGGTCTTGTCGACCGGGAAGCGAGTGGCGTGGTCGCCGAGCTTGCGCGCGCTGGCTTCACCGGCGCGGGTGTAGCCGCAGTGACCGTCCGCCGAGGTGCACGAGTCCAGGAACACCGAGGCGCTCTGCAGGGCGTTGTGGTCGACGCTCAGGCCCCAGTGCATGCCGCTCGACAGCGCCATGATCGCCCAGCAGGTCACCGAGGTGTCGTTGTCGCCGTCGCGCGGCTGGTAGCGCCAGGCGCCGTACGGGTTGCGGTGCTGCTGCAGGTAGTCGATGCCGCGCTGCGCCACGGGCTCGAGCAGCTTGTACTGCGAGTAGCCGTAGGCCTCGCACATCGCGTAGGCGGCGATGGCGTGGTCGTAGATGAAATCGCTGCTCGCGGCCGGGCCGAAGCGACCCTTCTCGTCCTGCTGATCGCGCAGCCACAGCACCGCGCGCCGCACGACCTCACGATGCGGCCCGCTGCGCATCGAGTTGCCGTCGCCGAGGAACGCCAGCAGTGCCAGCGCGGTGACGCCGACGTCGTGCACCGGGTTGCCCGGGCCGTCGCAGAGCTCGCCGACGTCGTGCTTCATGAAGCCGTTCGCGTCCCAGCGACCGTCCTCGTCCTGGTGCTTGGCGAGCCACTCGAGCGCCGGCGCGATCGGGCTCAGCGACCCGCCTCCGGTGCCCTTGCCGCGCTTGCCGCGCCCGCCCTTCTTGGGACCCGCGGCACCTCCGCCGAGCCCGTTGGCAGTGTTCCAGGCGTTGTTGTCGAAGGCCGAGTCGGCCATCGAGTCGGTGTTGCTGTCGACGTTTGCGTCGTTGACCGAGTCCGTCTCCGAGATGGTCGGGTCCTTGATGTCGACGTCCGACACCTCGGGTTCGACTTCGGGCTCGGGCGGCACGATCTCGGGCTCTTCGACCGGCGGCGGCTCCTCGATCGGCGCCATCGCCACCGCCTTCTCGACCATGTTCTTGGCTTCGAGCGGCATCAGCACCCAGAGCAACATCAGAACGACCACGTGGGCGAACGCCGACAGCGCCAGCCACGGGGCGTGGCGAAGCTGTTCGGCCATCAAGTCGTGGAACGACTCCGACTCGGTACGGACCGGTAGCGCGAGGGCAGGCATGAGAACTCCTTCGAGTGGTGCGCGCGCAAAGGGCGACGCGCGGGTTGGTGCATGCAACGCGACGATTCGCGCCGCGGATCATTCACCCGCGAGAATTGTGTGCGTACGGTACCGGGTACGAACCACACACCGCGCTACTTCAGCAGTCGGGCGAAGCGGCGGTCGCTGTCGGGAAAGTCGACGCCCATCGCGAACGCGACGAAGGCGGCGACCGCGACGGTGATCGACAGCAGCGTGGGAGAGATACCAGCCGGCTCTGGCCAGGCGGAAGGCACACACGTCACGACGGCGCCGACCACGACCGAGGCGATCGCGTAGTACTGATACTCGACGAGCCCGCCCCAACGGCGGGCCTGCGGCTCGCCGCGGAACCCTTCCTCGGCGAAGCGGCCCAGCCCGTTGAGCAGCAGATAGAGGCCTGCCACGACGGTCGGCGCCTGACCGAGCTGCGCGCAGCGCAGCAACACGACGCCGCACGGCACGTTCCAGAGCAGCGAGTAGAGCGGCGTGGGATGCAGCGCGACCCCGCCGAGACCGGCGAGGCGCACGACGCGCGACAGCGGCGCGGTGCAGACGATGCCGACTCCAGCGGGCGCGGGCCTGCCGTGGCAGCACCCTTGCACCAGACAACGCAGACGACCGATCGCCTGGGCGAACGGCGCAGCGACGCAGATGCCGCCCGCGAGCGGCCAGGGATCCATCGACAACCACGGCAGGACCAGCAGCGCGAGCACCGCGCCGACGACCGAGCCGTAGTAGCCGAAGGGCCGCAGCGAGACGCTCGCGCCTTCGACCCACTGGGCCCACAGGGCGGCACCGGCCACGGCGGCGAGGCAAACGAAGACCACGGCCCAGAGTTCACCCGCGCCCACGAAAGTGCCCATCGTGAACACCGTCACGGCCGCGGCGCACCCGGCGTAGCCGGCATGCACGAACAGGCGGAACGGCCCCAGGCGCCAGGTACGGAAGCTGTTCGCGGTCCATTCGGCCCACCGTCGCAGCGCCGACCAGACGGCGCGGCGGCGCTGCACGAGCACGAACGTGAAGACGCCGGCGACGACGTCGGCGACGGCGTGCATGCCGGTCGTGATACACGTGATCGCCACGGCGCAGGCCCATGCACCCCAGAGCCCCGTGGCCCGCGGGAAGCTGCGCGCGCCGAGCACCGCGGTCAGCAGCGCCCAGGTCACGTGGAACGAAGGTAGGGCGCCTGCCCCCGAGGCCTCGCGCCGACCTTCCCAGGCGAGCAGCTCCGCGCACCAGCCCGAGACCTCGAATGCCCGCGGCGGCACCGCGATCGGGACGACGAGATAGAGGAACGTGTGCAGCGCGACCGCCAGCGCCCCGGCGCGCGCGAAGTCGGCGAGCGGCGCCGCGCCGCGCGCCCACAGCGGCGCCGTGCCGACGACGACGTACGCACTCGCGTAGACGGGGTAGGTCCATGGCAGCACCGGCCAATCGGCTTCACCAGGCAGCCACGGCGCCACCGCGTCGCGCGCCGGGCCGATCTCCACCACCCACAGGTAGAGCGCGAGCCAGGGCAGTAACACCAGGAGCAGCACCGCGAGGCGGTCGCGCGGTGCCGGCTCGTGGTCGGGCCCCGGCAGGGACAGCAGCGGTCTCGTTCGCGCCGCCGGGAAGCGCGCGCGCAGGGCGGGACCTTCGTAACCGACCACGAGCGCGACGGGACCGAGCGACGCGACCGGGGCAACCAGGTAGAACGCGGCGGCGTCGGCGGCGGCGAGCGCGGTGCCGAAGCAAGCGAGCGCGAAGCCGACGTAGATCGGATGTGCGACCAGCGCGTAGGGGCCGGTGCCGACGAAGCGCGGCGGCGGGAACGCGTTCATCGGCAGGCCGCCGCCGTCGCGCCACAGCGCCCACATCGCCCACGCCATCAGTGCACCGCCGATGCCGAGGAGCAACCGGCCGACTCCGGAAGGCGCGGGCAACGGCCAGGTCACGACGAGCTGCGTGTGCTGGGCCCAGAGCATCAGCAGCAGCGGCAGCGCGAGGCAGAACGCGGCGCCATAGAGAACCCGGCCGAGCGCGCCGTTCAGGCCCATCGCACCACCTCGTGCAGCGCCGCGCCGTCGATCGTCGCGTCGCCGTCGATCAACGTGCCGCGCGCGAGCCACTTCGTCTCCTGCATGTTCTTCACTGCGCGCGGCAACGGCAGCCAGCGCAACACGTGTTCGGCCAGCACCGTGCGCCCCAGTTCGCCAGTGCGCAGCACGGTCCCAGCACCGAGCCGCAGCTGCATGCCATCACCGAGGTCGAAACCCTCGTCTTCGACGGGCCCCGCCTCGACCGGCTCGCCATCGACGAGACACAGCCGCAGCGGATGCGGTCCCCGCCACTGGATCCAGACCACCGAACGGCCACCGCCATGCCAACGCCCCCAGCGCAGCTCGTCGATCGGCAGGAACCACGGCGCCACCTCGAGCGCGAGGTGTTCGACGTAGCCCGTGCCCAACAGCCGTCGCCCCGCGAACTGCACCTCGACCTCGGCGCTCGGCAGATGGCAGTTCCAGGTCACGACGCCGCGCGGCGACCGCCACAATTCCCGCGCCTGCGACCGCAGCGCGCCGCGCCAGGTGCCGCGCAGGTCGAGCCGGGGCACCGTCAGCGCGAAGCCGTCGTCGAGGCGCTGTGGCGCGGGTGCTCGGCCGATGCGCGTGCGCGAACGGGTCCCGCCACCGCGGTGCGACAACGTCGCCGAGTATCCCAGCCGCACGATCCCCCACCGCAGCGTCGCGACGTAGACGACGAGCGCCTCACCCTGCGGCGTGACGCAGTCGAAGAACCACTTGTGCAGGCGGAACACGTGGCCCCAGGGTAGCGGTGTTCGTGAAGCCGGCCATGCGCACCGTGGTCACCGCGGGGTGCGCGGCGGCATGTGGCATTGGCATGCGCGCGGGCGCAGACCGCAAGCAGTGCTGGGTGCCTGGGCGCTGGTAGGTGCCGGCATTGCGGCGGCACTGATCCTCGAGTTCGGGCGCGGCGAACGGCCGCTACCGACCGACGACATGGCGCTGAGCGCCGCCGACCTCAGGGCAGCATCGACAGCAGGGTCGCGGCCGGAACGATGCACGGGTCGACCCGCTCGAACGGATCGGCGGCGACGAACGGCGCATCGACGATGACCTGCAGCGCGTGCTTCGCCTTGGTCTGTCCCTGGAAGTGCGCCAGCGCCGGGGACAGGGAATCGCGGCTGCTCTTCACCTCGACGAGGAACCACGGCTTGCCGTCGCGCACGATGCAGAAGTCGACCTCGCGCTGCTGCTTGTCGCGAAGGTATCGCAGCTCGAAGCGCCCCAGACCGAGGTCTTCCCACATCTGCACGGCCTTCTGCAGATGGCACGCCACGAACGTCTCCGCGCGCGCCCCTGGGTCGTCGATCCCTGACCAATCACTCAGGTACCACTTGGGCTCCTTGCGCAGTGACTTGGTGACGTTCTTGAACCACGGTCGCACGACAAAGCCATGGTGCAACAAGATCAGCAGATCGACCCAGCGGCGCGCGGTGTCCACGGTCACGTTGACGCTGTTGGCGAGTTCGCTGTACGAGAGACTCCGGCCCGACCGAGACTCGAGCAATTGCTCCATGACCTCGAGCTGCCCGATCTCTTGCACACGTGACAGATCGCGAACGTCCTCCCACACCAGCTGCTCACGGCGCAGTTGCCGCCACCGGTTGCCGAACCTCACG
The DNA here is from genome assembly GCA_020638655.1 of Planctomycetota bacterium. Classification (GTDB taxonomy): domain Bacteria; phylum Planctomycetota; class UBA1135; order UBA1135; family UBA2386; genus JACKIC01. The sequence goes on along the minus strand of JACKIC010000006.1, from coordinate 149,108 downwards.
TCCTTGAGGAACGGCTCGGGAAAGCCGCCGCGCTCGAGAAGCTGGGTGAACTTGGCAGGCGGCAGTTCGCGCGGGCCGGCCAACGGCTGCTCGAGCACCTCCTGACGCAGCAACTCGCCGACAGTCAGCGGCCCCATGCGATACAGCAGATACCGCCCCATCAAGCTGTCACCACCGCGCCGGTAGACGTCGAGCCGCGCGCTGCCGGTGACCGCGATGCGTACGCGATCGCCGAAGCCATCGTAGAACCCCTTGAGGAACTGCTTCCACTTGGCGTGCTTGTGGATCTCGTCGAACACCACCAGCGGCCGATCCGCGCGCAGACGCTCCAACCCCAACTCTGCGGCCACCGTCTTCGGCCCCTTCAGGAACAGGGCCCGGTCGTCCTGATCGTCCCAGTTCAGGTATCGCGCATCCGCATCGAGCCCGCGGCACACCGTGGTCTTGCCGACCTGCCGCGGACCGGCGAGCAACGCCATCTGGCGATGCTCCGCGAAGTGTTGTTGCAGGATCTTGGTGTAGGAACGGGGCGTCTCGTCGGCCTGGGCCATTTTCTCATGTATCGTAAAATGGTCCGGACCAATTTACGACCGCGGCAAGAATGGCCCGACGGCACTCCTTGAGTATGCCGCACAACCAATGATCCCGCTGCTACTTACGTCATCTCAAACGCCCGTTGTGCCGGCACAACGATCTCCTCGGCCCATCGGGGATCTCGACCCCAGGCAGATCGGCTCGGTCCGCCCGCCGCGGGCCGAGTGTGTGGTTTGTACCCGGTACGGTACGCACACGCCTACTTGCAGGCGGCGAGCGCGCGCGCGACGAACACCGGGGCGACCTTGCGGCGCCAGTAGACGTCGAGGTCGGTGTTGTCCATGGTGCGCGCGGGCTTCATCGCGGCGGTGCCGGCGGCGGCGATCAGCTCGTCGGTGAGCTGGTTGCCGACCAGCAGCTTCTCGCTCTCGGTCGCGGGGATGGCGTAGGAGCCCGCACCGCCGAGGCGGATGTTGGCCTTGGTGACGACGCCGCCGGCGTCGGTCCAGACGCACGCGCCGACGCCGAGCACGGGGAAGTCGTAGGTGTCGCGACGGCGCAGCTTGAGGTAGCTGGCCTTCCACCCCCCGGTCTTGGGCAGGATCAGGCGGGTCAGCACCTCTTCGGGCTTCTTGGTCAGGTACTCGATGCCGTCGTCGCGGTAGAGCGCGTCGCCGCGCACGGTCCGGGTGCCTTCGGTCGAGACGAGCTCGAACTCGGCCTCCATCGCGCAGACCACCGGAACGGAGTCGCTGCTCTGCACGGCCCAGCAGCGCGGGCTGCCCGGCGCGACCCAGCAGATCGCGCCGTCCTTCTTCATGCAGAAGTCGATCGACTCGCGCCACTCGTGCGACTGGTCGTAGTAGGTGCAGCGCGTGTCGAGCAGCAGGTTGCCGCCGATCGTGCCCATGTTGCGCAGCAGCGGGGTGCTGATCTCGGCGATCGCGTGCGCGAGGCCGGGGTAGTCGCGCAGCAGCTGCAGGTGCTTCTCGAGCGTGGTCAGGCTGACCATCGCGCCGATCGCGAGGCGCCCGTCGGGCAGCTGCTCGATCGCGGTCAGCCCGGGCACATCCTGCAGCGAGACGACGTGCGTCGGCACCTGATGCCGGCGCTTCATGTTGGGATACAGGTCCGTGCCGCCGGCGACGAACATCGCCTGTTTGCCGTGCTCCTTGTGCAGCGCGGCGGCTTCGGCGGCGGTCTTGGGCCGGTGGTAGGTGAACGGTGGCAGTCGCAGCATCGTGTCTCCTCGCCCTACTTGGCGGCCTTCTTCTCGCGCTTGGGTTCGTTCCAGGCGGTGCCGTCACCACCCTGCCACGGCGTCTTGATCTTCAGCGAGTCGCCGAAGTCCACCTCGGGCACGCCGTCGGGACCGTTGCTGGGCCCGAAGCGCGCCTCCTTGCCTTCCTTCTTGGCCTGCAGCGCGGCGAACACCTTCTCGAACGAGACCGGGATCTCGTCGACGCGCACGCCCACCGCGTCGTAGATGGCGTTGGCGACCGCCGGCATCATCGGCAGCAGCGGCCCCTGGCCGACCTCCTTGGCGCCGAACGGGCCGTTCTTGTCGTAGTCCTCGACCACGTAGCTGACGACCTCGGGCATCTCGAGCGCGCTCGGGCTCTTGTACTCGAGCATCGACGGGATCTTGTGCACGAAGATGCGGTTGCCTTTGTGCGTGCGGTCCCGATAGACCATCTCCTCCATCATCGCCTCGCCCAGGCCCATGTAGACCGAGCCCTCGATCTGCCCCATGGCGATCGCGGCGTTGAGCGCGCGGCCGATGTCGTGCGCCATCCAGACCTTGGGCACGCGGTAGATGCCGGTGTCGGGATCGACCTCGACCTCGACGACGGTCGCGGAGTAGCTGTAGCTCGGGCTCGGACCGACGCCGCCGCCGCGGAACTTCGCGGCGCTCTTCGGCGGCGTGTAGCTGCCGACCGTGCCGATCGTGCCGAACTTCGCCTCGGCGCAGACGACCGCCTCGGCGAAGGTCATGCCCTTCTTGGGGTCTTCGGCGTCGTAGACGCGCGAGTCGGCGAACACCAGCCGCGAGGCCGGCACGCCGAGCTTGTCGGCGACGCCCTTGGCGACGATGTCGCGCGCGCGCTCGGCCGCCTGCATCGCCGCGTTGCCGGTCATCACGGTGACGCGCGAGCTGTAGCTGCCGAGATCGACCGGCGTGAGGTCGGTGTCGCTGGTGACGACGCGCATGCCGAGCGGGTCGACGCCGAGCACCTCGCCGACGATCCACGTCAGCACCGAGTCCGAACCCTGACCGATGTCGGTGCTGCCGCAGAACACGGTGACCAGGCCGCTGCGGTCGAGCTGCAGCTGCACGCCCGAGTGCGGCAGGCCGTTCCAGTAGATCGGCAGGCCGGCGCCCGACAGGTAGCTGCTGCACGCGAGGCCCAGGCCGCGGATGCGACCGTCCTTGGTGCGCTCCTGCTTGCCGCGGCGCTCCTTCCAGCCCGAACCGGCGACGACCTTCTCGATGCACTGGCCCAGGCCCATCGAGCCGATGCGCAGGAAGTTCGCGGTCAGCGAATCGCGCGGCGCGAGGTTGTCGAGGCGGATCTGCGCGGGGTCGATGCCGAGGTCGCAGGCGATCTTGTCGAGCTGCACCTCGAGGGCGAAGCGCGGCTGCGGCGTGCCGTGGCCGCGCTTGGGCCCGCACGGCGCCTTGTTGGTGAAGAAGCGCGCGCCGCGGAAGTGGTAGTTGTCGACCGCATAGGTCACGGTCTGCAGCGCGCCCGTATAGAACGTGCTCGCCGTGCCGTAGCTGCCGTAGGCGCCGCCGTCGAGGTAGCTGTGGAAGTCGAGCGCGGTGATGCGGCCCGTCTTGTTGACGCCGATCTTGCTGCGCATCAGCACCGGGTGCCGGCCGCGGTGGCACCAGAACACTTCCTCGCGCGTCAGCGCGATCTTGACCGGGCGGCCGGTCAGCATCGCCATCTTGGCGGCGGCGATCTCGTGGTTGAACGGGTCGCTCTTGCCGCCGAAGCCGCCGCCGTTGGGGCAGGCGATCACGCGGATGTGATGCGCGGGCAGCGGGTGCAGCGTGCGCGCCAGCGCGCGGTGCAGGTAGTGCGGCGTCTGCGTGCTCGACCAGATCGTCAGCTTGCCGTCCTTGTCGAAGTGCGCGAGCGACGCGTGCTGCTCCATCGGCAGGTGCGTGTTGCCCTCGAAGAAGAACGTGTCCTCGCGCACGTGCGCGGCCTTGGCGAAGCCGTCCTGCAGGTCGCCGAACTCGAGGTTCTCGAGGCGGTGGATGTTGCCGCGCACGCCGTAGTCGTGCAGCCGCGGCTCGTCGTTGGCCGCGCCCTCGTGGATGCCGCCGATGGTGCGCAGCTCGCGATATTCGACCTCGACGAGGCGGCACGCCTCCCAGGCGATCTCCTCCTCGGTGGCGGCGATCGCGACGACCGGGTCGCCGACGAAGCGCACCTTGTCCGGGCACAGCGCGTGTTCGTCCTGACTCACCGGCAGGATGCCGAACGGGATCGGCAGGTCCTTGCCCGTGAGGATGCCCTTCACGCCCTTGAGCGCCGCGGCCTTGCTGGTGTCGATCGACACGATCTCGGCGTGCGCGACGGTGCTGCGCAGCAGCTTCATGTGCAGCATGCGCGGCATCGACAGGTCGTCGGCGAAGCGCGTCAGGCCGGCGACCTTGCTGCGGGCGTCGACCTTGCGGATCGGCTTGCCGATCACGTTGAGGTCTTCCTTCTTGGCGTCGTGGCGCCACGGCGCGTCGGTGCGCGCCTGCGGCGTCGTCACCGCGGGATCATCGAGCACCATAGATCGACTCCTCGCTCGGTTGGGCGTCTTCGCCGCGCATGCGCGCCGCCGCGATCTCGACCGCCTCGAAGATCTTCAGGTAGCCCGTGCAGCGGCACAGGTTGCCCGCGAGGCACTGCTTGATCTCCTCGCGCGTCGGCGAGTTGTTGTCGCGCAGCAGCGCGTCGGCCGCCATCAGCACGCCCGGCGTGCAGTAGCCGCACTGCGCGGCGCCGAGGTCGGCGAACACGTCCTGCAGCGGGTGCAGCCCCGAACCGCAGGCCATGCCCTCGACCGTGCGCACGTCCTTGCCGACGGCGTCGACGGCCAGCACCAGGCAGCTCAGCACCGGGGTGCCGTCGATCTGCACGGTGCAGGTGCCGCACTCGCCGAGTTCACACCCGTGTTTGGTCCCGGTGAGGCCCATCTCCTCGCGGAGCACCTCCAGCAGGGTCTTGTGTGGCAGGAACGCCACCTCGTGCGGCTCGCCGTTCACGGAGAACGTCTCGAGCACCTTGTTCGGCTCACTCATTGGGCCGAGCAGGATAGCGGGGCGTCGGACCAGGAAGAAGGCTGCGCCTGCCCCTCTCGCACGCGGAGTTGCGTCGCGGGGGAACGGCGCCCCCCGCCGGTCAGACCCAGCGCCGCAGCCGCTTGCCCTCGCCGTCGGTGAAGCCGCCGCAGGCGATCACGATGGTGTCGATCAGATACCAGATGCCGGTGACCAGCAGTCCGACCGCCGTGATGGTCAGCAGCAGCATCACCAGCCCAGAACCGGTCTTGCCGACGTAGAAGCGGTGCACGCCGAAGACCCCCAGGAAGAAGGCCAGCAGAAACGCCGGTAGCACCAGCCGTTCGGACTCGTCGGCGGGCCGCATGGGCGCCAGGGGCGGCGGCACCCGCACGACCCCGGGCACGGTGCCCAGGGCCTGCCACGTCGGCGCCCCTTCGATCCAGGCCAGGTCCTGCTCGTCCATCCGGCCGGCCACGATCATCGTGTTGACCTGGTCGAGCGAGTAGGGGCCGTAGTTCTGTTCGGCCTGGCGGACGGTGATCCGGACTGCGGTGGACATCGGCGACCTCGGAGCGAGAGAGGAGAGGCGGGTGAGGGCCCACCTACGGAATCCCGCCTGGGTATTTGCAGGTCGTGACGCGCCGCGCGGTCAGCGGGGCGCGAAGTGGGCCATCGCGGCCGCCGCCAGCGGCGCCGCGGCCGTCGCCACCTTCGCTGGATCGACCGCCAGCTCGACGAACGGCACGAACTCGGGCACGAGCAGGTCCCGGCGCAGCTCCAGACACATCGTCTGCCCCGGGTAGCGCGCCGCGTAGGCCGCGGCCATCGTGATCGGGTGCAGGTTGTAGGCGCCATTGCGCTCCACCTGCAGACCGGCCGCGGCGAACTCCGCCTCGGCGACGCGCGCCACCGAGGCTGCGACGAGTTCTCGCCCCTCGGGGTCGACCGTGATCAGGTCGACGGGCGCGCGCAGGGGCCAGCTGCCGATGCGCTCGGGGCGGTAGGCCTCACGCAGGCTGGCGACGATGTCGTCGTCGACCGCGACGTCGATGCTGCGCGGCGCGTAGGTGTGCACCATCAGGCCCAGCCCGCCGCCGCCGCAGGCCGCCGCGAAGCCCGACTCGACGACTTCGCGGTAGGCCGCGTAGCGGTCGAGCAGCAGGCGCCGATCGGCGTCGTGCTGCACCCAGGGCGGCAACCCCGGCGTCGGCGCGCCGGCGGCCGAAGCGCCGGGGACCGTGGCCTCGTCGATGCGGCGGTTGCAGTCGACGAACGTGCGCGGCAGGAGGCACCGCACCACCGCGGCGACGCGATCGGGACACGCCGCGACGAAGCGCCGCGCCACCTCGTGCGCGAGCTCCGGCGCACCGACGTCGGTGTTGACGAAGAAGAAGTCGCGCAGGTCCTCGGCGTAGTCGCCGACCAGCTGCGCCCGCAGCGCCGCGAAGTCGGCGCCGCGCGTGGCGCCGTGCGGCACCTCGAGCAGCAGGTCGACGGGCCGCGCCGCGGCCGCCTGCGCGCCGCGCAGGACCTCGACCTCACAGACTCCTGCGCGAGAACGGAACGCCGCTGCCATGCGGGCGAGCTTGGCGTCCAGCCGCCGGAAAGCAACCGCGCGACGCGCGACGGCGGTTCACTTCGGCCGCAGCTCGACCTCTTCGTCGGCGGCCTCGATCTCGAACGGCATCGTCGCGCCCCGATCCGATTGCAGCGTCAGCTGCAGCGTGACGCCTTCGATCGGCACGAACGGGATCGACAGGCGCCCGTCGGCGCCGGTGCGCAGCTGCATCATGCGCCAGCGCAGTTGCGACTCCATGCCCTGCAGCAACCCCTGCACCGGGTCGCTCGAGCCGCGCGTCGTCGCCCGGGTCACGCGCAGGGTCGCCCCGGCGATCGGCTGGTCGTCGTTGTCGACGAAGCGCACCGGCATCGCCGCGAACGGTTGCAGCTGCAGTTCGCAGCTCGCGACGCCGGCGGGCACGACGCAGAGCTTGCCGGCGAAGCCGTGTGCCGTGACCGCCAACAGCGCCTGCGGACCGGGCGGCAGCAGCAGGCGCGCCGAGCCGGCCGTGTCCAATGGCACGCGCGCGATCGAATAACGCAGCTGCGTACCGCTGCGGTTGCCCGGGCCGATCTGCAACACGCCGCCGCGGGCCGGACCGCCGTGGACGTCGAGCACCGACACCTGCAGCTCGCTGAACACCGGTGCCGCCGCGCCGTCGACGCGCAGCACGTCGGGGACCTTCTTCGCCGACTCGGCCTGCAGCAGCGGCGCCTTCAGCTGTCGGTCGGGATGCCAGAACGAGACGCGGCTCGAATACAGCCCGTCCGGCAGCCCCGCGAACTCGAACCTGCCGTCGTCCCCCAGCGGCACCGTCCACGAACGGTAGTCGTGCATGAAGCCGTTGTCGCTGCTCCACAACCTGGCCACGGACTGCAGGCTGACCATCGTGCCCGCGGGCAGATCGGGGCACCGGCCCACCAGCGGCGGGACCGCCGGCAGCTCGAAACGCAGCTCCTTGCCCTCGAACTTGTCGACGCGATGGTCGTTGACGTAGACGTTGCGATAACGCACGCCGCCGACCACCTGCGTGCGGCCCGGCGCCTCGGCGAAGAACAGGAACTCCTGGCTGCCCAGATGCTCGAGCGGCGCTTCTTCGCACGGCACGGTCGCGACCAGGCGCCCGCCCGCGTCGGTCCGGCCACACTCACTCCAGCGGCTCCGCGTCGCGCCGCCGTAGCCATCCAGCCGCCAGGCCTGCAGCTGCCCGACGCGGCGCTTGATCGACACGCCGGCCAGCGGCTGCCCCTTGTCGTCGACCACGACGATCGGCACCTCCTTCGGCGGCGGCACCACGAGATTGGCCAGGACACCCTGGAACCACAGCAGCGGCTGCCCGTCGCCGGTGCGCAACTCGAGCGTCCTGACGCCGACCTGGGTCGCCTTGCACAGCGGCGACGGCGGCAACACCCAGCCGCCGTCGACCGCCTGCAGTTCGAAGTCCGCCGCAGGGTTCCAGCCGAGCACGAACAGGCGCACCGGCCCGCGCTGCAGGTAGGGTTCGAGCCCCGCGATCGAGATCGGCTGCGGCTCGACCACCTCGTCGCAGGACAGGTCGAACATCGCGCCGGCCGCGAAGTAGCCCTCGATGTTCGACACCGCGGCTGCCCCGTTGGCGGCCGCCGGGCCAGTGGCCCAGGCGGCGTAACACAGATCCGTGCGCAGCCTCGCCATCACCCGGCCCCGCGCGTCGCTGACCGCCACGACACGATCGACCGGGCCGCCCTCGATCTCCGGCACGCAGCCGACCAACGTCACCTCGGCGCCGGCGAGCGGGGCGTGCGCTTCGGAGAAGACCCTGACGAAGGTCGGTTCGCGGCCGTCGGCGGGGCGCCTGCGCGACGGCCGCGGCGACGAGGCATGCCGCCGCGGCGGCAGAGCGTGCGTGGAGCAGACGCAGCATCACATCGCATCATGCGGCGCGCGGAGCGGCGCGGCCAGGGTCGGGCCGAACACCCGGCGCCGACTCCAGTCCCGGACCGGGACGTGCCGATGTACGAAACATGGGCAATCGGATCGTTTGGCTGCTGGCCGCGGCGATCGGCTGCGGCGCCTGCAGCAGTGACACCGGCCCCGCGATGGCGGCGGCGGCGTTCGAGTCGTTCCAGGGGCCCTGCAGCGCGGCGACGAGGCCGCGTGCCGCGGGCTCGTGACCGCCGAATCCGGCAAGGCGCTCGGCGCGATCGACTGGCGCGCGGTCGGCAGCCGCAAGCCGCTGCAGGTGCTCGGCAGCGAGCGCGGCGCGGGCGACTTCCGCGTCAAGGTCGCCGACCCCAACGACGGCGGCCGCGCCGCGGAGTTCGTGGTCGTGCGTGAGTACGGTCGCTACGTGGTCGACCTGGTCGCCACCGCAGGCATGCACACCGAGGTCGTCGAGGCTGCGGGCAGCCGCGAAGGAGTTCGTGCCGCAGGAGTTGACGCCGCGCGACCTCGAGCGCATCCGGCAGTACGAACTGTCCCGTCCCGTGGACGCGACGACCCGGCGCTGACCGGCACCTTGCCTGGAGTTGGGGGCGGAACTAATGGCGGCCTTTGCGTAGCATCGCGCCCCACCTCCACTCACAGGACATGACCGAAACGCTCAAGACGCTGATCCTCGGCTCCGGCCCCGCGGGCTACACCGCCGCCATCTACGCCGCCCGCGCCAACCTCTCGCCCGTGCTGCTCGCGGGCCGGCAGCCCGGCGGCCAGCTGACGATCACCACCGACGTCGAGAACTACCCGGGCTTCCCCAAGGGCATCATGGGCCCGGAGATGATGGAGATGTTCCGCGAGCAGGCGCAGCGCTTCGGCACCGTGGTGCACTTCGAGGTCGGCACCAAGGTCGATCTCAGCAAGAGCCCGTTCACGGTGACCACCGAGTCGGGGCAGGAGTTCAAGACGCAATCGCTGATCGTGTCGACCGGCGCGAGCGCGCTCTATCTCGGCCTGCCCAACGAGCAGAAGCTGCAGGGCCGCGGCGTCTCGGCGTGCGCCACCTGCGACGGCTTCTTCTTCAAGAACAAGAAGGTCTACGTCGTCGGCGGCGGCGACTCGGCGTGCGAGGAAGCCAACTTCCTGACCAAGTACGCGAGCAAGGTCTACATGGTCGTGCGCCGCGACCAGCTGCGCGCCTCGAAGATCATGGCGCAGCGCGCGCTCGACAACCCCAAGATCGAGATGCTCTGGCACCAGAACGTCACCGACGTGCTCGACGTCGAGAAGGGCAAGGTGACCGGCCTCGAGCTGACGCACACCAACACCGGCGAGAAGACCACCGTCGACGCCGACGGCCTGTTCCTCGCGATCGGCCACCAGCCCAACACCGAGCTGTTCAAGGGCCTGCTCGACATGGACGACAAGGGCTACATCAAGACCGTGCCCGGCAAGACCGAGACCAACATCCCCGGCGTGTTCGCCGCGGGCGACTGCCAGGACAGCTACTACCGCCAGGCGGTGACTGCCGCGGGAACGGGCTGCATGGCGGCGATCGAGGTCGAGCGCTGGCTCGAGACGCAGCACCACAAGTGATGGCGGCGCGCGCGAGCACGCTATTCGCCGGCGTCCTGCTCGGCGCGGCGACGAACGCGCAGGACTTCATCGATCTGCCCTGGCGGCTCGCGGCGGACGGGCGGCTCGAGGTGCAGGTCGGCGCAGCGCCGACGGGGAACACGGAGTGGGCCTCACAGGAATGGGAACCGATGTTCCCCGGACCTGCTGCCAGGTGAGCCGGATGGCGGCAACGGCTTCGGCAGACCGGGAGATCTCGGCGTGATCGCTCGTTCCGCTGCTGTTCCACGGTCCAGGCGGCGCAGCCGCGATCGACGACGCGTCACTGCGGCTGCAGAAGCTCGGCATCCGGGTCTCGATGCTGCCCGCGTCGGTCCACACCACCACGCCGGATCCCCTGCTCGACCTGCTGCGGGTGCAACACATCGCGCGCGGGGAAGGCGCCATCGCGGACTTCGCGCTCCACGCGTACCTCGACGATGAACGTCGTTCCGCGGCGAGTTCGTGCGCCGCGGCTGCGCAGGCCCTGCTGGATCGAGGCAGGAAGTTCGGGACGGAACGGAACGCGGAAGCGATCTCCGCTGCGCTCGCAGGGCGAGACGGTCCAACGGCGCTGCAGACGGCGCTCGAACGCGTGCCCGACGACGCCGACCTCATCGTCGGCATGCACACGGCCGCGATGCCGCCAGCGACCGCTGCGCTCGCGGCGTGGCGTCGACGTGTGCACCAGGGCGTCAGCGGATCGCCCTCAACCGGGCGGCGAGATGGGCCCTGCGCAGCTGTATCCCAATCACCACAGCGCGCCATGGACCGGCCTGGCCAACTGCCCTACGAGCTTGCGACCCGCTTCGGCAACTGGCGCGTCGACTACGCCCTGATCGCACTCCGATGCTCGCATGCGGACGCTTGGTGGTTTCCGCCTCGGCGGCAAGTTCGAGCCCGGAAGGATCGCCAACGGCCTCGCTGCGACGAACGCGAAGGCGACCATTCGCGAGAAGGACGGCGTGGTCACGGCTTCGGCACACGGATGGAACCTGAGTGCCTCACGGGACCACTTCGAAGCCTGGCAGGGTGATCTGGGCGAAGGTCCTTCGGCACGCGTGCCTGCCGAGCTACGGGGCCGCGCCGCCGCGGGTGAGCCGCCCGCGTGGCTTCGTGCCGCGTTCCAGCAGGCTCTGGCAACGAGGCGGCAGTGTCGCCGCCGACCTCGAAGTCCGGCTGGACGCGCAACGCGCTCGCTGACCGCCTCCGCGAGGTGCTCGGATCCGGACGCGGCTGCGACTCGTCTTCGATGGATGGAAGCACCGGCAGGCAGCCTGGCACGTCGATCTCGACGCTCCGGTCGCGCGCGACACCACGTTGACCTGGCGAGAAGTACAAGACGGCGAACCCGGGGTGTCGGACCGCTTGGTGGCGCCCCTGCGCTGGTTCCAGTGGATCGGCAGGATCTCGGGACAGGCCGAAGGTGACACGGTGCGATGGACTCTCGCGGTCGCCGACCTGCCGATCCTCGACATGGTCCGATGGCTGCCCTACATCGGCCAGTGGCGCAGCCACTGACGCGAGTCGACGCGTCACCGCACGGCGATGCCGACGACCGCGCTCTCGCCCTTCTCGCCGTCCTTGCGCGTCGTGAGGAACAGCAGACCGCCCATCTCGGCGAGATCGCTGTTGGGCTCGGAGTCGGGCACGGGCGTCATCTTGGCGACGAGTTCGCCGCTGCGGCGGTCGACCACGTAGAGCTTGCCGCTCATCGCCGCGAGGTAGACCTTGTCGCCGAGCACGAGCGGCCGGCTGTAGATCGGCGCGCCGAAGCCCTTCTCGTGCTCGGTCTCGTACTTCCAGGCCACCTCGCCACTGTCGATGCCCACGCAGTAGAGGCGGGAATCGCACGAGCCGAAGAACGCGCGCCCGTCGGCGATCACCGCCGCACCCTCGTTGCGCGCGCGGGCCTTGACCTTCCAGACCAGCGCGCCGGTCTGCCGATCGACGGCGTGCAGGTGCTTGTCCTGGCTGGCGACGAGCACGAGGCGCTCCCCGATCGTCGGGCACGGGTAGACCCAACCGGCGGTAGCGTAGGCCCAACGGCGCTCCCCCTTGGCAGCGTCGACGGCGATCACGCGGCACTGATCGAACACGGGCACGACCACGAGGTCCCCGTCCGCCGCTGCGTCCCCGGGGCGGGCCGGACGATCGCCCAGACGCGCCGACTCGCCCGAGAAACCCGGCGGGTCCTCGGGTCGGTCGGCGAGGTAGTCGACCGAGTAGAGCAGTTCGCCGGTGCGCAGCTTGAAGCCGTGGATCTTGCCGTCGAATCCACCGGCGACCACGACGTCACCCGCGACGGCCGGGCTGGCCACGCCCTGCGGGATCTCGGTGTGCCACAGCAGCTCGCCCGAACCGCGGTCGATGGCCGTCAGGCCCGTCTCCCCGCTCACCAGCAGCGCGTCGAAGTCGGCGGCGGGCGAGAGCACGAGCCCGTAGCCGCAACGCAGCTGGAACGCGACCGGGCTCGTCCACAGCACCTCGCCGGTCGGCGCCTCGAGCGCCTGCACCTTGCCGGCGCGATCGAGCGCGTAGACGACGCCGCGGTGCGCGATCACGCCCTCGAACTCCGCCCCCTCGGGCGCGTGCTTCCAGAGCACGCGCGGCTCGACGCGCCGCGGCTGGTCCTGTGCAAGCGCGGCAACGCCCGACCCCGAGACGATCAGGGCGACCAGGGCCGCCGAACCGGTGAGCGCATTGACGTAGCTCATGGCCCGCGACCATACCAAGCTCACCCGCCGCGCGCCGCGCGTCTGCAGCCCACGGAAAACCGCCGCGGCGCGACGGGCTGCCGACGGCGACGATCCGATCGCCCCCCCTTCCCGGGATCGCGCGACGGCCCCATCGTTGCAGACCCGACACCATGCTCGAGCGACTCCATGCCCTCTCGCCGGCGGCAACGTTCGCGTTCGCCCTGGTCGCCGCCGACCACCTCGCCGCCCAATGCGCCGTGACGCCGCGGCCCGGCCTCGGCACCACGGGTGTCGGCTACTACGGCGTCGCCCCCGGCGCCGTGCGCGCCGCGACGATGTGGGACCCTGACGGAGCCGGGCCAGCCACACCTGTGCTCGTGATCGCCGGCGCGTTCCGCACGGCAGGCAACGTCATCGCCGACCACGTCGCCGCGATCGACCCGACGACGGGTGCCGTGCAGCCGCTCGGCTCGGGGTTCAACGAGAAGGTGCACGCGCTGACCGTCGCCGCGAACGGTGACCTGGTCGCTGCGGGACAGTTCACGAGCGCCGGCTCGGTGGCTGCCAACTACGTCGCGCGCTGGAACGGTAGCTCGTGGTCCGCCCTCGGCACGGGCCCCACCCCGGGCCCGAACAGCTGGTGTTTCGCGCTGACCGCGCTCGGCAACGGCGACCTCGTCGTCGGCGGCCAGTTCACGAGCGCCGGCGGCGTGCCCGCCAACCTCGTCGCTCGCTGGAACGGCACCGCCTGGTCGTCGATCGGCTCGCTCAACTCCGCGGCGACCGTGCGCGCCCTCGCGACCCTGCCCAACGGCGACCTCGTCGCGGGCGGCACGCTCGGCCTACAGCGCTGGAACGGCACGAGCTGGGTGCCGCTCGGCGGCGGCACCAACAACCACGTGCACTGCCTGCAGCTCCTTGCCAACGGCGACCTGCTCGCGGGAGGAGAGTTCACGATCGCCGGCGGCATTCCCGCCAACCACGTCGCGCGGTGGGACGGCAGCGTCTGGAACGCGCTCGGCGCCGGCACCGACGACTCCGTGCACAGCCTGCTCGAGATGCCCGGCGGGGACCTCGTCGTCGGCGGTGACTTCGCGAACGCGGGCGGACAGCCGGCGAGCTACGCGGCGCGGTGGAACGGCAACGCGTGGGCGGCGTTCGGCAACGGCATGGCGTACGGCCTCACCTTCGGCGACCTGCCCGGGGTGTTCGCGCTCGCGGCGCTGCCCGGCGGTGACGTGTTCGCGGGCGGCGTGTTCCGCACCGCGGACGGCGCGCCAGCGAGCAGCATGGCGCGGTGGAACGGCAGCGCGTGGGCGCCGCTGTTCGCCGGCACCGACGGGCAGGTGCTGGATCTCGTCGCCGCGCCGGGAGGCGGCTGGTACGCGACCGGCGACTTCCTCGCGATCGGCGGCGTCGCCGCCAACCGCGTCGCCTGGTTCGACGGCAATGCATGGCACGCGCTCGGCCAGGGGCTCGACGGCTCGGGCACCTCACTGCTGGTGTTGCAAAACGGCGATCTCGTCGTCGGCGGCCGCTTCCTCAACGCGGGCGGGGTGCCGGCACCGCGCATCGCGCGCTGGGACGGCAACAGCTGGCACGACCTCGGTGGCGGCATGAACCGCGACGTGTTCACGCTCGCGTGGCACAACGGCTACATCGTCGCGGGCGGCTCGTTCAACATCGCGGGCGGTGTGCCCGCACCGGTCGCGGCGCGCTGGGACGGCGCCGCGTGGTCGACGATGGGCTCGCTCAACGCTGCCGTCAACACGCTGCTGGTCGACGCGCAGGGCACCTTGTTCGCCGGCGGCTACTTCAGCGCGCCCGGCACGCTGGGCCACGTGGCGAGTTGGAACGGGACCGCGTGGGTGCCGCTCGGCAACGGCATACAGCCGATCGTCCTGGCGCTCGCCGCGGAGCCGGGTGGCGGCCTGCTCGCGGCCGGCAACGGGCTCGCGCTGCCCAACTTCGTGCAGCGATGGAACGGCTCGACGTGGGCCGCGGTCGGCGGCCAGATCGGCGGCGTCGTGCACGGGCTCGCTGCGCTGCCGAACGGCGACATCGTCGCGAGCGGCGCGTTCACGCAGGCCGGCGGCGCGCCGGCCTCCGGCCTCGCGCGCTGGGACGGATCGACGTGGACCCAGCTCGGCGGCGGGCTCGACGGGACCACCTACGACGTGAAGTGGCGCGACGACGGCGAACTGGCGGTCGGCGGCTCGTTCCTGACCGTCGGCGCCAGCGGCACGGCGCACTTCGCGCGCCTGCGCTCGAGCTGCGTCGCAGCGGCGACGCCACTCGGCGCGGGCTGCAGCTCGTCGATCGGACCGATGCAACTGACCCTCGACGGCCTGCCGTGGCTCGGCGGCAACATCGCGTCGACCACCACGGGGTTCGCGCCCCGCAGCTTCGGTGTGTTCGAGGTCGGCGTCACGTCGCTGGCGCTGCCGCTCGTCGCGCTGCATCCTGCAGGCGGCCCCGGCTGCATGCAGTGGACCGGGCTCGACCTCGTCACCGAGCTGATGCTTCCAGGCGGCAGCAGTGCCTCGCACGCAATCGCGCTGCCCAACGACCCGGTGTTCGCCGGCGTCGTGCTGCACCACCAGGTCGGGCAGGTGGAGTTCGACAACAGCGGCGCGATCACCCGACTCGCGACTTCCAACGCGGTGACGCTGACGCTGGGCGCGTTCTGAGCCCTCAGCGCCCCGTCGTGATCGCCGCCGGCGCGGTCGATCTGGCCAGGAACAACACCGCGAAGCAGGTGCTGTCGAGCAGCAGCGTGCTCGCGTGCTCGGCCTTGAACGAGCCGTTCGGCTGCTGCTGCGCGAGCAGCTGCAGCGCGCCCTCGAAGTACCAGTCGCGGTCCTGCAGCCGCGCGATGCCGAACAGCTCGCACGAGCGCTCCAGCCCGTAGAGCCAGTAGTACCAGTGGCGGCCCGCACGCTCGGCGAAGCCCGGATTGCAGCGCACCGAGAAGTTGTCGCCGAGCCACGCGAAGCCGGCGTCGACGGCGTCGTCGATCCCGCCGAGCACCTTGCGGTCGCCGTCGCCCTGGGCCTGCATGCCGGCGCGCGCGAGCAGCAGCCCGCTGATGCCGGCGCTGGTCATCGAACCGAACGGCGGCTCTTCGGGCTCCTGGTAGGCGAAGCCGCGCACCGCGACGCGCCGCGGCGAAACCTGCGGCACCCGATCGCCCTGGTCGAGCAGGCGCTGCTGGGCGTAGGTGCGCACCGACAGCGGCGCGCGGCTCAGCGCCGGCGCCTGCACGGCGAGCAGGTGCCGCGCCGCGGCTGCGAACGAACCCTGCGGCACATCGAGACCACACAGCTGCGCCGACCACATGCCGAGCAGGGCGTACTGCTGAAGCGACGTGTCGTACCGCGGCCCCGCCTCGTAGTTGAAGCGCAGCACGTCGCTGGGATCGGTGCGCGGATCGACGTTGCCGAGCAGGCGCTGCAGCCACTTGTCGGCGGCCTTGCGGTCGGCGGGGTCCATCTGCCGCGGCGGGCGCCCAGCGAGCCGGCCGCTGCGCAGCAGCTCGGCCTCGTCGGGCGGCGCGCAGCGTGCGGCGACGGCCATCAGTGCGGCCGCGAGCGAGTAGGTGTCGGTGAGCCGGCGGCGCCGCAGGTCGGCGAAACCGCGCTGCAGCACCGAGTCGTCGGCCGGCACGTGGCCATGCACCATCGTCAGCAGGGCGAGCGCCAGGCGCCCACTGCCGAAGTCGCGCTCCTCGCCGCGCTTGTCCTGCAGGAACGACTTCTTCTCGTCGATCGCGTCGCGCACGAACGCGACCCCACCGGCGATGCCCGCGGCGACGCGCTTGCGGAACTCGGCGTCCTGGTTGTCGCGCACGGCCGTGAACCGCCATTCGTCGTGCACCACCAGGCGCCGGAACTGCTTCTGCGGCTCCTCGACGACGAGATCGAGCTCACCGTCCCACTCGGCGACCCGCCCGGCGGCGGCGTCGATGCGCCGCCGCATCGTGACCTGACCGTCGCTGTCCGCCACGCAGAACACGCGCAGCCGTTCGGCGACGTCGCGCTCTTCGCCGGACACGGGCCTGGGCAGGCGCGCCGACCAGTCGGCGCGCAGGGTCTGCACACCGTCTCCGTCGACGCCGCTCCAGCTGCCGCTCACGGTCACGTCCCCGAACGGCATCAGGCGCGCGAATTGCGCCCGCACGCCGCTGCGGCTACCCAGGTCGAAGGCAAGGTGCCGCAACACGTCGCGCACGTCGTGCACCTGCCCCTCGGGCGCGCGGCGGTCGGTGCGCAGCTCGCCCTGACAGAGGTTGGGCGCCGGGGCGAGCCGCGACACCCAGCCCTCGGGGACCTTGCCCACGGCTGGCGCCGCCTGCGCCGCCCGCCGGGATCCGACCGGCTCACCGGCCGCCGCGCGCCATTCCCGCGCGTACTCGATCGCGCCCTCGGGCGGGATCTGCCAGCCGGGATCCTGGGCTCCGACCGCGGCCGCGAACAAGAACGCCCCACCGAACGCCAACACGTACTTCGTCATGCCCCGACCAGTCGCGAGAGGGGGGCAAACGCGGCGCGGGTTCGCCTCGATTCGGAGCCGCACCGCACCTACATTCGCGCGCCATGGCTTCCCTGCTCGCCCACATCACCCCCCTCGAGGCGCCGGTCGTCTGGCTGGCGTTCGCCGGCGGCCTCGTGCTCGGCATCCTCGGCACCCTCACCGTGCTGCGCCGCAAGGCGCAACGATCCCAGGTCTGAGCGAGGTCGCCGAGACGATGACCTACAGCGACTTCGAACGACGCCTGCTCGAAAACTACTTCTCGGTCGTCGACGGCAGCGAGCACGCGGACATCTACCTGGTCCGCAACCTGCCGCAGGAGGTCGCCGCGACGCTCAACGGCGTCTACTCGCGCAGCAGCAAGTCGATGCGCGACCAGTTCCTCGACCGCCTGCGCCAGGGACTCGCGGCCCAGGGCAAGCAGCTCGAGGACCTGCCGGTCGAAGGCCGCCGCGACGTGCTGTCCGAGGTCATGGCCGACAAGTCGGGCCAGTTCCTCAAGACCTACGCCATCGACCACGGCCACAACTCGCTGCGCGAGGGCTCGGTCGTGCACCTCGCCGTCGAACGCGTCTCGCAGCTGGTCACGCGCTTCATCCAGCGCGAGCGCCGCTGCAGCTTCGAGGAGTCGTCGACGCGCTACATCTCGTTCGGCGCCGAGACGCACTGGCGCGATCCCGACGTGATCGCGGCCGGCGGCGAGCTCGCCGCGGCCTACGACGAGGTGCTGCGCAGCACGTTCGCGCTCTACACCGAGAGCAGCAGCAAGCTGCTCGCGCACCTGCAGCGGCTGCGGCCGCTCGCGGCCGGCGAGAAGGAAGGGCCGTGGCTGCGCACGCTCAAGGCCGAAGCGTTCGACGCGGCGCGGTACCTGCTCACCCCCGCGGTGTTCACCAAGTGGGGCATGGTCGCGGACGCGCGCACGATGAGCGACGTGATCACCGAGCTGGTGAGCCATCCGCTGGCCGAGTTCCGCATCGTCGGCGAACGCATGCGCCAGCAGGCCGAGCACGCCCTGCCGACGCTGCTGCGCCACAGCGGCGCCAACAAGTTCCAGCAGGCGCTGCACGAACTGCTGCCGCAGGTCGCGCGCGAGCTCGGCTGCGCGCAGGCCGCGCCCGCGAAGGGCGCCGCGACCGGCCACACCGAACTGCTGGGCTTCGACGCAGGCCTCGACGACAAGCTGCTCGCGTCGCTGCTCTACGAGAGCAGCGCGTTGCCGTTCGGCAGCCTCGTCGACCGCGTCAAGCAGCTGACCAACGGCCAGCGCCAGGAGCTGCTGCAGCGCCTGATGGCGGCGCGCGGCAACCACGATGCGTGGCCGCTCGCGCTCGAGGGCGCGGCGCCGTTCGAGTTCGAGGTGATGCTCGACTTCGGCGCGTTCCGCGACATCGGCCGTCACCGCAAGAGCCTGCAGCAGCAACAGACGCTGACCACCGCCCACGGCTTCGCGGTGCCGCCGCTGATGCAGGAGGCCGGCTTCGGCGACGCCTACAACGAAGTGCTCGGGCGCACCGCCGACCTGCAGCAGCAGATCGCCGCGCGCTTCCCGCACGCCGCCGGCTACGTGACCCCGTTCGCGTTCCTGCAGCGCGTGCGCATCCAGTTCGACCCGCGCCAGACCGCCTACTTCATCGAGCTGCGCAGCGGCCCCGAAGGCCACTTCTCGTACCGCCAGGTCGCGCTCGACATGTTCGCGCACGTGCGCAAGGTGTCGCCGCTGTTCGCACAGTTCATCCGCGCCAAGGAAGGCGAGGCGTTCCTCGGCCGGCTCGAGAGCGAGATGACGGCGGACGAACGGCGGCAGCGACGCATGCAGGCGGCCGGCGACGCGTAGCGCCGACTGCGCGGATCACTTCGGAGGCCAGCCGTCGGGATCGACGTCGGCAGCGGCGATGTCGACGCGCTCGGAGAGGAACTTCACCAGCGCGTCGTGGCTGGGGCTGGTCCGCACGACGTAGGCGAACATCCGCCAGCGATGCTGGCCGCAGCTCATCTCGCCGACCAGGGTCGTGAACTCGCGCAGGAACACCGCCTGGTCGAAGAGTTGCTGGCTGGTGTGGTCCATGGGCATGCCACGGATCGACACCTTGGTGCCCTCGTCCATGCTCTCCGGCGCGGCGAGGCACCACTCGCGGATGTAGCGGGAGGAAGACAGACGCGGATCGTCCGCAAGGCTCGTGGCGCCGGCGCTCGCCGGTGGCAGGTACCAGAGGATCACGTCGGGCCGCATCGTGGCCACATAGAGGTTGCGTTCCGCTTCGGGGGTCCGGCGGCAGAAGCCGTCGTCGGTGAGACCCGCGGGGTCGATGTGGTGCGCGCGGGACAAGAACGGCGTGATGCCGGCGTTGCTGCACAAGATGCGCAGATCCCAACCGCGCCCGAAGTCGTGCAGCGCGACACCCATGCGTTCGAACTGCTGACTCAGCGGCGGCACGGTCGCCGGTGAACCCAAGGACGACAGCGCGGACGGAACCCGCCACGCGACCGTGCCGAGCTCGAGCGCCAGGACGAGCCACGACGCCGCCGCGATCCACGGACGCGCTCCGATGCGCCCCAGCAAGCCGCTCGCGGCTGCCGTCGCGCCGAACGTGAGCAACGGGATCAGGTGCCACGAGAACCGGTGCGAGAAGCCGATCTCGTGCACGATGCGCGCGGTGTAGGCGAGCCAGGCACCGAAGACCGCGAGCGTGATCATCGGCACCAGCCGATCGCGTTGCCGTGCGGGCGCAGCCCGCCCCCGGCGCACCGCGGCACCCGCCATCACCCCGACACCGACGAGCAGTTCCCACCGGTAGGCCGACAGGTATTCGAGGGTTGGCCCGAGGCCGGGCCACCCGGGCTGCGTCGCCTTCATGTAGTAGGGATTGGGCAGCAGGTGTCCGAAGTAGACGAGCTTCCACGCGACGTAGGCGAGCAGCGCCACGGCGAACGTGAGGCCACACGCCACCGCGCCGCGCCAATTGTTCTTCTCGCGCCAACAGACGAAGGTGACGACGGCCAGCGCCATCACGACGACGAGCCCGCCGTCGGGTCGGGCCCACACCAGGGCCAACCCGAGCGCGCCGCAGAGCATGCCCCAGCCGACCTGTCGCGCGGGCCCGAGCAGTCGCGGCATCAGCGCGACGAAGGCGACCGCGAGGAACCCGAACAACACGGTCTCGAGGCCGCTGCTGGCGTGCACGCGCAGGTCCTGGGTCGCGAGCAGCACGAACGTGGGCAGGGCGACCAGCGGCGCCGTGCGTTCGCGCCACGGGATCACCGTCGCCAGGACCGCGACGATGCCGAGCACGGCAGCGATCGACACCGCGAGCGACGCGACGGGCAGATCCACGCCCATGCAGTGCAGGGCCGCGATGAGCAGCAGATGCAGCAGGTTCGTGTAGCCCTCGCACGGCGGCGAGGTCGGGTTCCAACGCAGCCCCATGCCGTCGACGAGATTGTCCGCGAAGCGGTAGGTGATGTAGGCGTCGTCACACGCCTGATGGCGCAGGTGCACGACCTGCGCGATCACCAGCGCCAGCGCGACAAGCACCCCGCCAGCGAGCAACCAGGTCGTGAACCCCCAGCGACGCATGGAACCGAGGATGCTCACCGGATCTCGCGCGCGACCCGGTAGCGCTCGGCGGACGACGAACCGAAGACGAAGATGCCGTCGTCGGTCGCAGCCACCGAGGCGGTCGCGTAGTTGGCGTGCCGGCCTCCGGTCAGCTCCTGCCACGTCGCGAGCTCGGGATCACCCGCGCGAGCGAGCCAGGTCGGGTTCGTGCCGCCGCCCGCGTAGAGCTGGCCGGCGATGTTCGTGAGGTAGGTGCACGGTGTGTCGAAGAATCGCAGCTCGTTCGACCAGGTGCCGGTCGCAGGATCGAACACGTCGACGCGCGCCACGTGCGAGTACATCGTGTTGCTGCCGCCGATCACCACCAGCTTGCCGCCGAAGGCCGCGGCGCGCGGACGGTGACGTGCGTGCGGCATCGGCGCCTCGGTGGCCCATGTGTCCGACACCGGGTCGTAGGACTCGAGCGTGTCGAGCGCCTGCTGCGCCCCGAGGCCGCCACCGACGACGTAGATGCGGCCGCCGACGGTCGCGGCAGCGGCGTGGACTCGCGCGGTCGGCGCCGCGCTGACGGGCGTCCACACCTCGGTGAGCGGATCGAAGCGTTCGACGCTGTCGGTCTCGAACCCGATTCCCGTGGGCGCGATCTCGCCGCCGATCGCGTAGAGGTTGCCGCCGGCGACCGCGCAGGTGTGCGCGCGCCTCGACACGGTCATCGGCGTCGTCGTGGTCCACGTCTCGGTCGCCGGATCCAGTCGCGTGACCAGGGTCGTGCTCGGCCCCGGGAACACGCTGAGGTCCTGCCGCGAACCGCCGACCAGATAGACCTGGCCATCGAGCGCCGCTGCGGCCGCGTCCTGACGCACGACGAGGTCCGCGGGCAGGTCGCTCCACGCGTGGGGCACGACCTGCACCGTGGTCGTCAGCGAATTGGAGGTCAACCCGGCCGCGTCGGTGGTCCAGATCTCCACGTCGAACGTGCCGATCTGCGGCAGCGGCACCGCGGCGCTGCCGGCGATGCTGAGGCTGGCGACGGGCGCGGTGAACGGGATCGTCTGCTGGTCGACGAGCTGGCCGCCGGCGGTGCGCAGCACGAAGCTCGCGCTCTGCACGTCGCGGTTGGGGTCGAACAGATCGAAGCCGACCAGGAAGGTGACCGGCGTCGCCGACTCGTAGGCGGTGCGGGGCTGCAGCTGCAGGTTGGTGATCGCGGGCGCCGTCGGGCCTGCTCCTCCGCCGCCGCTGCAGCCCGCAACGCCGAACGAGCAGGCGGCAGCCCAGGAGAGAATGGCGAAACGGACAGAGGGCGGCATGGCGCGAGAGACTACCCGATCCGCAGTTCGGGCTGTCACCCCGGTGGCACCGCGCTACTGCGCCTCGGCCTTGGCGAGCCTCGCCTTGGCTCGCGCGCTCCACGGCTCCAGTTCGACCGCGGTGCGGAAGCTCTGTAGGGCGAGATCACGATTGCCGGCCTGCAGATGCGCTTCCCCGAGGCTGTCCCATCGCATCGCCGACTTCAGAAACGCGCGCGCGTTGAACTCGAACAGCGACGTGGCCTCGGCCACGCGCCGTTGCGCAAGCAGCCGGAAACCGAGCAGGTCGATCGTGCCTTCGATCTCTCCGGGCGGCAGCCGCGGGGTCTCACGCAGCGACTGCGGCAGCTCGACGAGGCGCGCGAGGGCGACTTCGATGCCGTCGTCGAGGATCGTCTGCGCCAGCGCCCACGCCGGCCGCGGGGCCGGCGTCTGCGGCCCCTTACCCTCGAGGATGTCCGCGATCTGCATGGCCGCGTCGGCGACCGACGCGTAGCCCGAGTTGCTGAGCAGGATGACGCATCGCCCACGCGCCGGGATCCGGCCGACGAGGCCCTGGAAACCGCGGATCGCAGAGTCGACGGGCGCGATGTTGAACGACCCGTGCCAGATGCCGTGGTCATCGACATGCCAGCCGTAGCCGTACCCAGCCGCCGATGGCGTGAACATCCGTTGGGCCAGCGCCGCGTTCAGCAACCGACCCGAACGCAGCGCCTGCTCCCACTTCCAGAGGTCGAGAACGGTCGAGTACATGCCGTCGCTCGAGAAGTGGTTGCTCATCTCGGTCCACGGCGCGAGACGGCGCCCACCGAGCAGCAGCTCATAGCCCGTGGCGCGATTCTCGAGCACTGCGTCCTGATCGTCGTAGCCGCTGTCGTGCATCTGCAGCGGTTCGAGGATGCGCCCCCGCAGGACTTCGCCGAAGGTCTTCCCGGTCACCGCCTCGACGATCGCGCCGAGCAGGCAGTAGCCAGCGTTGCTGTAGCGGAACTCCGTGCCGGGTTCGAACTCGAGCGCACGGCTGCCGATCCGGGCCACGAGCTCGTCGACCGACAGGTGATGCCGCAGGTCCGCCTGCCATCCGGGTCCGGTGCCGAGCGGTGGGATCCCAGAGGCATGGCCCAGCAGGTGGTGGATCGTCACCTTGTCGCCGATCTCGGCTGTGAGCCGCGGCAGATACCGACCGATCGGCGCGCCGAGTTCGAGCTTGCCTTCCTGCACGAGCAGCAGCACCAGCATCGCGGTGAACTGCTTGGTGATCGCGCCGACCCGGAACCTGGTGTCGACGCCGTTGGGCACCTTCCAATCCGCGTTGGCGAGGCCGAACGCCCCCTGATAGACGACCTTGCCGTCGTCGGCGATCAGCGCCGCGCCGTCGAAGTGCCGCTGCTCGTGATAGGCCTGCAGCAGCTCGCCGATCTGCGCCTTCAGCAGCGCCGGGTCGACCGGTGCGGCGTCGGGCGCGTCGGGCGCGATCGGCTGTGGGCCGACCGCCGGCTCCTGCGGCGCCCCGGCGATGCAGACGCCAGCAGCGATCAGCGAGAAGGAGACGGTGACGAGCAGGCGGCAGTGGTTCATGCAGACGGTCTTCTGGAGAGAAGGAGAGGGGGCCCGCCGACTCGCGGCCACGGCACGAACTCCACGCCCGACGAAAGAAACCGACACGCGACGCGGCGGCCAGACCTACCGCGACTTCTTCACGGCACGACCCCGAACAGCAGCAGGAACTGGAAGTAGTCGGCGTCGCCGCTCTGCCCCGGGAACGACTCGCCGAAGAAGTCCATCTGCGTGAACACCAGGAAGCGAAGGTCGATGCCCACGGTCCAGCGGCTCGGGCCGGGACCGAGGCTGCCGAGCTCGTACAGCACGGACGCGTGACCGTAGAGACCCAGCGACCCGTCCCCGCTCTTCTCCTCGAGATAGACGCTGTCGGCGCGTTCGCGCCAGACGTCCGCGTTGATCCAGGAAGGCCCCAGGCCGAACCGCACGTGCCAGGGAGTCTCTGGGTCGGTGACCACCAGGCACGGCCCCAACGAGAGCTCCGTGGTGGTCGAGTCGGTGCTCAGGAACTGTCCGTTCTCCTCGACCGGCAGGGTGTCCCAGAGGCTCGGAAACGACGCCGCGGCCAGGAACTCGAGGCCCCAGCCCTGCTCCCCCACGCCGGCCATGGCCAGGCTCAGCACGCCGTGCTCCGACGCGTTGCCGTAGATCGAGTCGTCGGCCAGGTAGCGCCCGCCCATTCCCAGCTCGGAGTAGAACCGGGGCCCGCCAGCGGTCTGCGTGGACGACTCCTCGAGCGCACACGCGGCCAACGCCAGGGACGCGACCCACTTCGTCGCTGCCCCACACGGCCAACGACTGTTCATGAAGCAATCGTCCGCGCTGCGCCTCAGGGCGACGATCGGTCTTCGGCCCCGATCCGACGGATCCTTGTGCCCCGCGGCCTCGGCCAGAGTCCGCAGCCCGTCAGCGCGAAAGGCTCACCGCAAGAACAGGTCGCACGGGTTCGACGCGGCCCCGCTCGCCAACGACGTGTCGAACACGAACGTCGCGAACGACAGCCGGAAGCCCGTCAGGATCGGCGGCAACGGCGCGAACGCGGAGAAGTCGAGGGTTGCCGTCGCTTCGCCCGCCGCGTCGGTCACGCCGAAGAAGCCCAGGAACTCGGGCTGGTTGATCGCGCCGGTGACGACCCCTTCGAGCCAGTCGTCCTGCAGCGGGATCACGTCGTTGAGGAACGGCGTGCCCGGCACGTGGCCGCTGATGCCCGCGGCGACGTAGTAGATGTCGCCGGCGCGTTCGGTGCCGGCGCGCACCAGCAGGTCGACCACCGGCGCAGTGGCCAGCGGATACCACGTGGTCTCGGTCGCGAGCTTGGGCCGCACGGGCTCGAGCGGCAGGTCGAGCCAGGAGCGGCCGACGCCGTCGTCGTGCGTCACGTCGACCTGGAAGTCGTGGAAGCGGGGTGCGACCTCGAGCATGCGCGCCATCGGCGACTCGCGCAGCCACAGGTTGCGCACCCGCAGGCGCAGGATCGAACCAGCCGGGATGCGCGCCGCGACCGGCGGCAGGATCACGTCGTGCTCCTCGGCGACGCCCGGCGAACTGGCGGTGTTGAACAGCCCCTGGCTGCTCAGCATCACTTCTTCGGCGCCGGGTCCCGGCGGCTCGATCGTGAGCAGCGCCGCGAGCATCCAGTCAGCGGTCTGCGGCACGACCCGCAGGTGCAGCACCGCGCTCTGCGCCAGCTGCCGCTCGTCGTTGATCACCGCGGTGTAGACGAGCTCCTGCAGCGGACAGACCTGCAGCAGGTTGTTGAGGTCGCGCACCGCGGGCTGGTCGATGTAGTCGAGCGGCGTGAACGCTGCCGGATTGGTGATCGTCTGCGCGATCGCTGCCGCGGGCGCCGGCGCCGCGAGCGGCGCGTCGCGCAGCTGCTGGTCGTCGTGCAGGTAGAGCCGCAGCGCGTTGCTGGCAACGAGCGGGTCGCCGCCATGGTGACGACTCCAGGCGAACCCAGGGTCCTCGCGCAGCAGCCGAGGCAGCGGCATCTCGGAGAGCACGTAGGGCTCTTCGAGGTCGATCTCGTTGGCCTCCTGCCACAGGAAGCGGTGCAACCAGCGCAGCAGCAGGCCATCGCGGAACGCCCGCTCGGCGTCGTTTGCGGGCGTATTGTGACCGACCGTGCTGAGCAGCACGCGCCGCGGCGCGGCCATGTTCTGCAGCAGGCGCAGCGTCTCGAGCGGGCTGTCGATGCGGTCGTGGTAGGCGTGCGAGTAGAGCACCGGCACGGTCGAGGCCAGCAGCTCGGGCGCGACGGCGCGGCCTTCGGTGGCGAAGTGCGCGAGCAGCTGTTGCGGCGCCTGCGCGACGAACGCCGATCGGGCGGCCTGCACCAGGCCCGCGTCGATCGGCAGGCCCGCGTAGCTGCCGGCGATCGCCTCGAGGAACCACGTGCTCCACAGCTCGCCGCCGCGCAGCCAGTCGTCGATCGGCTCGGCGACGTAGTCGCTGGCGACGGCGCAGGCGATGGTCGGGAAGGTCAGCGCGGTGCGCCCGGGAACGGTCAGCGGCAGCCCCGACCACGCGGCCGCGTTCCACGCGTGCACGCCGCCCTGGCTGCTGCCGACGACGGCGACGCGGGTGCCGTCGACGACGCCCGCCCAGGACGGGTTGGCCGACGCGAACAGGATCTGCTCGGCCAGGTCACAGCGCTCGATCGGTCCCCACAGGGTCGAGCCGGCGTTGGGGTGCGTCGGGTTGGCGGCCAGGGACTGGCCGTGACCGCGCACGTCGTAGCTGTAGACCGCGTAACCCTGGCCCGCGATCAGGTTCTGCAGGTCGAGGTCGCTGGCCCGCGTGCTGCCCAGCGGGTGCACGAACACGACCAGCGGCCAGCCGCAGGTCGGCGCGGTGACGCTGGGGCGGATCAGCGAGCCGTAGGCCTGATAGCCGTCCGAATAGGTCAGCGCCACGACCGGGTCGATCGCCAACGGATGACCGTCGGCGGGCGGCAGAGGGCGAGGACAACTCTGCGCCGCGACCTCGGCGGCCGCGAACAGGAGAAGACAGGGCAGGCGCATGCGCGAGGAACGGGGGCCGGGGCAGCATAGCGAAAGATCTGTGCGTGCCGAGCCCAGGCCGACAACGTAGGTTGCAGCTCAACCGAAAACGCGAGACCCGCCCGCCATGCCATCCCTGCTCCGCTCGTTCCTCTTCCTCGGCCTCGTCAGCACGCTCGCGCCGGTCGCGGCGGTGGCGCAACAGGCCGCTCAGACCACCCCCACCAACCTCACCGCCGAACAGGTGACCGAATGGGTCACGCTCGCGCAGGAGAAGTTCCAGACCGTGGGCCTCGCGGTCGCGGTGATCCAGGACGGCGAGGTGCTCTGCGAGGTCGCGTGCGGCGAACGCAGCAAGGGCGTGCCGGTGACGCCGACGACGCTGTTCAACATCGCCTCGTGCAGCAAGGCGTTCACCGCGGCGAGCGTCGCCCGCCTCGTCGCCGCCGGCAAGCTCGGCTGGGACGACCGCGTGATCGACCACATCCCCGAGTTTCGCATGGCCGATCCTTGGATCACCGCGCACATGACGGTGCGCGACCTGCTGTGCCACCGCTGCGGGCTCAAGACGTTCGAGGGCGACCTGCTCTGGTACGGCAGCAAGTACGACGACAAGGAGATCCTGCGGCGCATGGAGCGCCTGCCGATCGTGCAGAGCTTCCGCGACAAGTTCGGCTACCAGAACCTGATGTTCATGGTCGCGGGCCTGATCATCCAGAAGGTGTCGGGCAAGAGCTGGGAGGACTACGTCGAGACCGAGTTGTTCAAGCCGCTCGACATGACCGCGTCGCGCGCCACGGCGGCGCGGCTGCCCGAAGGTGCCGAGAAGGCGCTGCCGCACATCGACGGCGAGCAGATCCCGGCGAGCGAGTTCCTGGCCTGCAAGCCGGCCGGCGCGATCTACTCGTCGGTGCACGAGCTGTCGTCCTGGGTGCGCATGCTGCTCGCCGACGGCAAGTGGCAGGGCAAGACGATGTTGGACGCCGATTCGCTGCGCGAACTGTGGCACCCGAACGTCACCACGGGCGGCGGCTCGGGCGCCAACACCAAGGACTTCCGCAGCTACGGCCTGGGCTGGTTCCTCGCCGTCGAACGCGGCATGAAGCTGATCGAGCACGACGGCGGCATGCCGGGCTTCCTGAGCAAGGTCTCGCTGATGCCCGAG
Organism: Planctomycetota bacterium; assembly: GCA_020638655.1. Lineage (GTDB taxonomy): Bacteria > Planctomycetota > UBA1135 > UBA1135 > UBA2386 > JACKIC01. Next base: position 121,372 of record JACKIC010000006.1, on the reverse strand, counting down.
GAGAAGTTCGGCTTCATCGTGCTCAACAACGGCAACGACGGCGTCGTCAACGAGGCGATCAAGCGGGCACTGCTCGCGGCGCGCGCCGGCGGCGACGGCAAGGCGCAGATCGAACGCATCGCGCTGATCGGCAAGCGCATCAAGGCGCAGGAGAAGGCCGAGCGCGAGGCGCGGGAAGCGCAGCGCATCGAGGGCACGTCGCCGCGGCTGCCGCTCGGCGAATACGCCGGCAACTACGAAGACGCGATCTACGGCCCGGCCGTGGTCGAGGTGCGCGACGGCAAGCTCTACGTCGAGCTGACCCCGAGCAAGGAGAAGCTGTTCGGCACGATGACGCACTGGCACCAGGACACGTTCCGCGTCGACTTCCCGGACAAGTTCCTGCCGTTCGCGTTGTTCCGCTTCGACTTCGACTACGCCGGCAAGGTCGCGGGTTTCCGCATCGACTGCCCGATCGTCGACTTCGACTTCGGCGCGCTCGACTTCAGGCGTCGCTGAGCGAGGCCGGCGCGAGGCGCGTGAGCACGGCGGCGGCGACCTCGTCGGGCGCGGCGACGTGCAACAGACGACGCGGCACGCCGACCTGTTCGAGTTGCGACACCTCAGTGGCGGTCTCGACGAACACCGCGGCGCTGACCTGCAGGCAGCAGACCAGCAGATCGAGGCGCGTCGCCAGGTCGGCGTGCCCGGCGCGGCGCAGCCCCTTCGAACAACAGCGGCGGCAGCGCTCGGCGTCGTCGATCGCGGTGCACGACTCGCCGCGATGGTCGACGAGATCGCCGCGGTGACAGAGGACCTCCGCGGCGCGCACCACGGCCAGCGCGCGGCTGCCCATGCGGTCGGCGAGCCACAGCAGGTTGGCCGAACCACGGGCACCGAGCCCCACGTGCAGCACCAGGTCCGCGGCGCGGGCACGCAGATCGTTGGCCAACTCACGTTCGAGCTCGTCGTGCAGGATCGCGTCGCCGACCCGATGCAGCGGCGCCGCGCCGACGCGCAGCACCTCGGCAGCCGTCTGTGCCGGCACGCCGGCGCCGGCCACCACGGGCGCCAACCACCGCACCTCGTGGCCGGCATCCACCATCGCGCTGTGCAGTCGTTCGCCGAGCGCGAAGCTCCAGTGCAGGGCCGGCTCGGCACCAGGCGATGACAGCAGGACGACGCGCACGGCGTCAGGGTAGCTGGCCGTGCAGGGCTTGCCACAGGCTGCTGCGGGCGGCGGTGTCCAGCTCGGCGTCGAGCGCCCCGTGGCGCAGCAGGAAGTCGAGCACGACCAAGGCGCTGTTGGGCTTCCAGCGGTCGCCGCCGCGCAGCGACGCCGCGACCTCGCCGACCGGCAGCAGGCGGAAGGACTCGACCTCGCCGTCCACGGCGCGCGGCTCGAAGTCGTCGGGCAACTGCAGGTCGAAGCACTGCAAGGTGTCGGCCTTGAGCCCGAGCCCGTCCTGCTGCACGTAGGTGATGCGCGCCTTGGGTTCGGCCTGCGCGGCGAGCTGCGGCGCGATGCCGGCCTCTTCGCCGCACTCCTTGACCAGCGTCGTCAGCGCCGAGCTGCCGATCGCCTGACCGCCGGCGACGAGGTTGTCGAGGTGGCCGGGATAGGTCGACTTGCTGCGCGAGCGCTCGGCCAGCCACAGGTGCAGCACCCCGTCGCGCCACAGGTGACCGTTCAGATGCACCCCGGACGAGCCGACGCCGAACCACGGCACCGCGGCGCGGTCGACCTGCAGCAGCGGCGGGCCGCCGGGGGCACCCACCGGATAGAACTCGCCGGTCAGCGGCCGGATCTCGCCCTGCGCCGCCAACTCCGCGACCAGGCTCGCGAGGTGGCGGCTGCGCTCGCCGAAGTCGCGCCCGGGCAGCAACCAGGCCCCTTCCTCTTGCTCGAGCACGCCGGCCAGGCGCGGCACCCGGTCGCGATGCACACGGCCGACCTCGGCCCCGGCGACGCGCCACGGCACGAAGCTGCCCAGGTCCGCGTTGCGGCAGGCGAGGATGCGATCGAGGTAGCCGATGCGCGGGATGTAGCACATCGCCACCACGAGTCGAAGAGGCGTCTCGGTCGCCCGACGCAGTTCGAGTATGGTCGCGCGTCGATCGCATGAGCAAGGTCCGCGCCCTCATCCACGCCTGGCTCGTCCTCGACTTCTTCGGCGAAGCCCGCAGCACCGGCGGCGCCGGCAGCACGCTGACGACGACGATCTTCTCGCAGTCGTTCCTCGCGTTCGTGTTCGCGGCGCTGCTGTATCCCGAGACCCCGCCCGTGCCGTTCGCCGCGGCCAACCTGTGCCTGTCGTCGCTGCTGGTCGCGATCGGCGTGCTCTCCGATCAGGAACACCGCCAGCGCCAGCGCGCCGACCGCATGCTGCTCGGCACCGCGCCGATCCGGGCCAGCCAGCTGGTCGCGGCGCGCGCCGGCCACGCCGCGTTCTACGTAGGCCTCGTGACGATCGGCATGGCCCTGCCGCCGGCGATCCTGCTCGCGTTCCTGCGCGGCAACGCCGTCGTGATCCCGGCCTACGTCGCCGCCGCGTGCGCCTGCAGCGCCCTGGCCAGCGCCGTGCTCGGCGTCGTGCTGCGGGCGCTCGACCGCCTCGTCGGTCCGGTGCGCGCAGCGCTGCTCGCGGGCACCGGCAAGGCGGCGCTGCTCGCGGGCGGCCTGGTGCTGTTCGCGCTCGGTTTGCGCGCCCTCGACGGCACCGCCGACAACCTGCCGATCGGCCGCGTCGGCGCCCAGCTGCTGCCCCCCTACCAGCTGGCGAAGGTGCTCTACGACCCGGCGGGCGAGCTGTGGCGCCTGGGCCCGCTCGCTGCTGCCGCGGCGGCGCTGCTGCTGCTGCGCATCGCGCTGGAACGCGGCGACGCCGCCGACACCGTGCGCATCGGGCGCATCGGCCCGCTGACCCTGTTGCTGCGTCGACTGGCGGGCCGCGGACCGCGCCTGGCGATCGCCGAGTTCGTGGCGATCTCGATGTGGCGCAGCGCCGGCTTCCGCTCGCGCGTGCTGCCGCTGCTCGGTCTGCCGGCCGGCATGGTGTTCTTGACCATGCGCGGCGGCGCCGAGGACCCCAACCTGATCTTCGTCAGCCTGCTGCTGCAGCTGCCGGCGATCTACCTGCCGTTCGTGATCGCGTTCCTGCCGCGCGCCGAGCAGAGCGACACCGAGTGGATCTTCGCGCACGGCCCCGGCCTGCCCCTGGCCCTGGTGCGGGACGCCACCTGGCGGGCGCTGGTCACCCACGTGCTGCTGCCGGTGCACGCGGTCGCGATGATCCTGGCGGTCAGCACGAGCAAGGCACCGCTCGACACGGCCTCGGCGGCGCTGTTCGCCGCGGGCCTCGCGGTGCTGGCAAGCAAGCCGATGCTGCGCGCCCTCGACGCGGTGCCGTTCTCGCGCGGCAGCGAGGCCGACGGCGCAACCGACCTGGGCGGACTGTTCACGGCGGCGATGCTGCTCGGCGGGGCCGGGACCGTGTTCGCCGCGGTGCTGCCGGGGCCGGGCCGCTGGCTGGTGGCGGGGATCACCGTCGCCCTGGCCGTGCTCAGCCTGCGGCGCCTGCCCCGCCCGGAAGGGGCCCAGGCCCTCGCCGTACAGTTCGGCCCGGCGCCCACGACAGCGGTGCAAGCCATGAAACCGCAGCGGGATCGGCCCGAAGTGGCGGCGCCCGACGCCACCCTGGGCCGCGAGCTGCGCGCGATCTGTGTGCTCTATCTGGCGGTCAGCGTGGTGCCGGCCCTGGTCGGCAGCATGTTCGCCGCCTGAGGGCAGGCCATTGCAGGCTGGGGGCCGGGTCCCTACGGTGGGGAGGTTCGCCACCGAGGAGTGCGCCAATGGACACCAAGACCACGGTAGAGCGGAGGAACGGCCTCCCATCGCCGACCTGGAACGAGGGCGTCGCACCGCAGGCGGAGCTGCAAGCCGGATGCACCCGTAGGGAGGGTGTCCGCAGCCATGAGCTGCAGACGACGGATGCAGAAGCGGACCTCAGCCCCGACCCGCTGCGCCACACCGACCTCTACCGGTTGGTGATGCCCTACAAGCTGCGCGTGTGACGCCGGCCGCCGCGCCGGCAGTCACAACAGGGCAGCGAGATCCGCCGGCAACGGCGCCTGCAGCGTCATTTCCCGTCCGAGCATCGGATGGAAGAACGTCAGGGTGTGCGAATGCAGCGCGTGCCGGTCGAGCACCAGCCTGGCCCGATGTTCGTCGGTGAGCGTGCCGTTGAGCTGATGCAGGAACAGGCTCTCGTCGCCGCCGTAGAGCTTGTCGCCGACCAGCGGACAGCCGATCGCCGCCATGTGCACGCGGATCTGGTGCGTGCGCCCGGTCTGCGGCAACACCTCCACCAGTGAGTAGTCGCGGCTGCTGCGCACCACGCGGTAGTCCGTGATCGCGGACAGGCCTTCGCCATCGGTGCTCGTGGTGAGCTTGAGTCGCACCGCGGAGCGCTTGTCGGGCACGATCGGCAGATCGATGGTGCCCTCGTCCTGCTGCGGCCTGCCGCAGACCACGGCGAGATAGGTCTTGCGCACCTGCCGCTCCTCGAACTGCTTGCGCACCGCGTGGTGGAACTGCTCGTGCAGCCCGACCGCGACCACGCCCGAGGTCTCCACGTCGATGCGGTGCAGCAGCCTGGGCACCACGTCGCGTTCGGGGTCGTCGGGGTTGCGGTATCGGCGGTGTAGTGCGTGGATCAACGTGCCGTCGAGTCGGCGGCCCGAAGGATGCACCGCCATGCCCGGCGGCTTGTCGACCGCGATCATCCACTGGTCCTCGTAGAGGATCGGGAAGTCGACGTTGGCGCCCGGGTCCGGGCTGGCGCGAGGATCGGGCGGAACGTCGACGACGATCGTCTCGCCGGTGCGGACGCGCCGCGAAGCGCTGACCTTGCGCCCTTCGAGCTGCACGAAGCCGCCGTCGATCAGGCGGTGGATGCTCGCGCGCGAACGCCACGTGAGCACGGCCGCCAGCGCGAGGTCGAGGCGCTGGCCGTCGAGGCGCGCATCGACCAGGATGCGCAGCTGCTCGAGTTGCTTGCTGAGGTCACGGGGACCGTCGCCGGGATACTTCGGCAGCATGCAACCTCACAGGGTCGGCCTCGGGGGCCCACCACAAAGGGCACGCGCTGAGCGTGCCTCGGACCCGAGCGGCGCGCGCGAACCCGCGCGGTGCGCCGCGAAGGGGACTACTCCCCAGGCTTCTGGATCGTCGTGTCCGCGGTCAACGGATCGAAGTCCGGCTGATCGTTGCGGCGATCGTTCGGGCGACCCGGACGGCCACGACGCTTCTTGCTGTTGGTGCGGCCCGAGCTCGAACCCGAGCGCTTGCGTTCCGCCATCATGATGTTGCGGATGCGCTCCCGCTCCTCGCGCCGACGCTTGTCGCTCGACTTCTCGTGGTAGGCGTGCTTCTTGGCGAGGCGGAAGATGCCGGCGTAGTTGCACTGGCGCTTGAACCGGCGCAGTGCAGCCTCGAGCGGCTCGTTCGGACGGACCTGGACGCGAATCATGTGGCGGCTTGGATCGGCGGAAGTTGTCGTCGGATCTGAGTCTGCGACAGAGTTGGGAGCGCGCCGAACAGGCGCGCGTCACTGCCGCCCCTCGCCGTTGCGCCGATTGGCACGAGCCGGATGACGCACGTATGCTGCGGCACCCTGCCGACGAAAGGGGGAGGCACGATAGCGAATCCTGTTGCCGGGGCAATGCCCGAAATCCCCCCTTCCGTGACGATGTCCGAACCGCCGACCGAACGTGACGTGACCGTGCAGGGCACGATCGAGCGCTTCACGTTCCGCAACCCGGATACCGGGTGGGCCGTGGTGCGACTGCGCGAGGACGATTCGGGACGGCAGGTCACACTGGTCGGGCCACTGGCTCAACTCAGCGAGCACCAGAGACTTACGGTCAAGGGCAAGGAAGCCGAACACCCCCGCTTCGGCCCGCAGATCAAGGTCGAGACCTTCGAGCCGATCGCGCCGGCCACCGCCGAGGGCATCGAGGCCTACCTGGCGTCGGGACTGGTCAAGGGCATCGGCCCCGCGACCGCCAGGAACATCGTGCGCGCGCTCGGCGCCCAGACCCTGCGCATCATCGAGGAGGAGCCGCAGAAGCTCCGCGGCATCAAGGGGCTGGGGCCGCGCAAGATCGAGGAGCTGCGCACCGCGATCGCCGCCCAGAAGGACCTGCAGAACGTGTTGGTGTTCTTGCGCACCCACGGCCTGGGGCCGGGCATGGCGGCTCGCATCGTGCGCCGCTACGGCGCGAAGGCCTCGGCGCTGATCCAGGCCAACCCCTACCGCCTGGCCGACGACGTGGTCGGCATCGGTTTCCGCATCGCCGACCGCCTCGCCGGGCAAATGGGCATCGCCCCGGAGGCACCCGAGCGGCTCGATGCCGCGCTCGAGTTCTGCCTGGGGCAGTCCGCCAAGGAGGGACATTGCTACGTGCCCGAGGCCGAGCTCGTGCGGCGCACGGCCGACCTGCTGAGCTGCGGCGAAGAGGGCCTCGTGGCGCGCGTTCCCGAACTCGCCAAGACCGGTCGCATCGTGCGACAGATGCCGCCGGGCCCGGCGCTGCTCCACGACGATCCGGCGCCGATCGTCTACCCCACCACGCTGGCGCTCGCCGAAGACGGCGTGGCGCGCGCGCTGCACGGGCTGCTCGGCGGCGACCGGCGCCTGCTGCCGGTGCGCGCCGAAGCCGCCGTGCGCTGGTTCGAGGAGCGTTCGGGCATGGACCTGCCGAGCGGCCAGCGCGAGGCGCTCGAGAAGGCGTTGCGCGAGCCCGTCTCGGTCGTGACCGGTGGCCCCGGCGTCGGCAAGACCACGATCGTGCGGGCCCTCGCCGAGATCCTGCGCCAGAAGCAACTGACCCTGCTGCTCGCCGCGCCGACCGGACGCGCCGCCAAGCGGCTCGAGGAGTCCACCGGCCACGCCGCGTCGACGCTGCATCGGCTGCTCGAGTTCACGCCGGGCGCCGGCAAGTTCGCGCGCAACGCCGAGAACCCGCTCGAAGGCGACATGCTGGTCGTCGACGAGACCTCGATGCTCGACGTGCAGCTGGCCTACGCGCTGTTCCGCGCCGTGCCGAAGACGATGACGCTGGTGCTGGTCGGCGACCGCAACCAGCTGCCGTCGGTCGGCCCGGGCAACGTACTCGCCGACGTGATCGCCAGCGGTCGCGTCGCGACCACCGCGCTGACGCAGATCTTCAGGCAACAGCGCGGGTCGGACATCGTGCGGGTCGCGCACGGCATGCTGCAGGGGGAGGTGCCGGCCAGCGGCGGCGAGGGCTCGGACTTCTTCTTCGTCGAGGCCAAGAACGCCGCGCACGCGCGCCTGCTGATCCGCGAGCTGATCACCCAGCGCATCCCGCGCAAGTTCGGCCTCGACCCGATCAACGACGTGCAGGTGCTGTGCCCGATGTATCGCGGCGAAGCCGGCGCAGACACGCTCAACCGCGACCTGCAGGACCTGCTCAACCCAGGCCAGATCGAGGTCGAGCGCGGCGGCAAGTTCTTCCGCATCGGCGACAAGGTGATGCAGGTCCGCAACGACTACGACCGCGAGGTCTACAACGGCGACGTCGGCAGGGTCAGCTACATCGACACGGGCTCGGCGAAGCTCTACGTGCGCTTCGCCGAGCGCGACCAGGAGTATCGCTTCGAGGACCTCGGCGACCTGGTGCCGGCCTACGCGATCTCCGTGCACCGCTCGCAGGGCAGCGAGTACCCGGCGGTGATCGTGCCGGTGACCACGGACCACTTCCTGATGCTGCGGCGTTCGGTGCTCTACACGGCGGTGACCCGCGGACGCAAGCTCGTGGTCCTGGTCGGCTCGACCAAGGCGCTGCAGATGGCCGTCGAGAACCACGAGGACGGACAGCGTTACTCGGGCCTGACCGAGCGACTGCGCGATCTGCTGCGCAATCGCGGCGACGACACCCTGGCACATCTCGCCGAGGACGAAGTCGGCATCGACGAGTAGCGGGCGCACCGGCGCCGCGCCTAGCATGTGCGGCCATGCACATGCGCTCCCATCCCTTCGTGCTCCTGGGTCTCGCGGTCCTCGCCTGGACCTCGCCCGCCGTTGCCCAGAACGACCTGGCGACGGCCAGGCAGGAGCTGGACACGATGTTCGAGCGGCCCGAAGGCACGCTGATCTCCGAAGCGCAGAAGAAGAAGCTCGCGGACTTCCTCGCGCGCCACGAGGGCGAAGACCTGGGCCCGCTGAGCTACGCCAAGGCGCTCGGCTGCTACTTTCGTCGCGACGTCGGCGGCGGCGCCGCGGCGCTCGACGAGTTCTTCGCCAGGTTCGAGGTCATCCACAATCGCGAACACGCGACCATGGCTGGCCGCATCTACATGGCTGCGGCGATGGGTGAGGCCCGCGCGGCGGCTCCGGACCTGACGAAGCTGTGCCGGTGGAGCGAGCGGATGGCCGCGTTGTACGGCGATCTGGGCACGATCGGTCACGCCGCTTTGCAGGTGATCGGCCGCCTCGACGACCCCGCGCCGGTGCGCGTCGCGATCGCGCGCGGCCTGGCGCGCTCGCTCGCCAGCGACACCGACAAGGACAAGCTGCTCGCGACCATCTACGCGCCGCGCGAGAAGCTGCCGCCCCCCGCGTCGGACGTCGTGGCGCCGCGCACCTCGTTGTTGCAGGATCGCGCCGAGGTGCCCGCCGACACCCCGAAACCGGCGACCGCCCGCGACGCCAGCGCGAGCCTCGAGCCCCTGGCCGTGCCGACGGAACACGTCGTCGGCGGCAAAGCGGGGTTCCGACTCGCCGACCTCCAGGGCAAGGTCGTGGTCATCGATCTGCTCGCCTCGTGGTGCCCGCCCTGCCGGGCCGGGGTGAAGCCGCTCAGCGACCTCGTCGCGACGATCGGCGGAGACGTCGAGTTGGTCGCCCTGACGCGCTTCTACGGTCGCGGCATGGACTTCCCCGACGGCGCGACGACGCCCCACGGGGGCAAGAGCGTGGACGGGATCGATCGCGCCGCGGAGATCGCGCTCTACGAGCGCTTCGCCAAGGCGTTCGCGATCGATCACCCGATCGTCTTCACCTCCCTCGAAGCGTGGCAGCAGCAATTGGGGGTGACGGTCGTGCCGACGGTCATGGTCGTCGGCAAGGACGGCAAGATGCTCGGACGCGTCGTCGGCAGCAGCGATTCGGCTCGTGACCAGGTGAAGGCGCTGGTCGAGAAGGCGCTCGCCGCGCGGTGAGCGCCGCCGCCACCGCCCGACCCGAGGATCGGGCGAAGGGCTGCCTCAGAGGCCGAGCGCGGCGTGCACCGCGAGCGTCGCCGAGGAGCGATTGAGCGTATAGAAGTGCAGACCGGGTGCCCCTGCAGCCAGCAGAGCCCGCCCCTGATCCACGCACCACTGCACCCCGGTAGCGACCACGGCCGCCGGATCTGCCTGCACGATGCGCAGGCGGCGGTGCAGTTCCTGCGGAATGCGGGCGCCGCACATGCCCGTGAAGCGCTCGACCTGGGAGACGTTCGTCACCGGCATCAAACCAGGCACGATCGGGATCTCGACACCGGCGGAACGGGCACGCCGCACGAACGCCGAGTAGTCCTGGTTGTCGAAGAACAACTGCGAGACCAGGAAGTCCGCCCCCGCATTCACCTTGGTGACCAGGTGCCCGAGATCCTGCTCGAGGTTCCGCGTCTCCACGTGCCCCTCGGGGTAGCAGGCCGCCCCCACACAGAAGGGCAGCCCGGAGGCCTTGATGAAATCGACGAGCTCCGTCGCGTAACGAAAACCGCCGGCGACCGCCTGGAAGACGGACTCCCCCTTCGGGGGGTCGCCACGGAGGGCCAGGATGTTGCGAATGCCGCTGTCGTGAAGACGGCGGAGGACCTCCGCGATCTCCTCCTTGGTGCTCCCCACGCAGGTCAGGTGGGCCATGGTGACGATGCCCAGGTCACGCTGGATGCGCGCGACGAGCTCCAGCGTGCGGTCGCGCGTGCTGCCGCCGGCGCCGTAGGTGACCGAGACAAAGGACGGTCGACACGGACGGAGCTCCTCGACGGTCCTGTAGAGGGTCTCCACCCCCTCCTCCGTCTTCGGCGGAAAGAACTCGAAGGACACCACAGGGGCGCCCTTCCCGAAGAGCTGAGCGATCTCGACGGTCATCGTGCAGTGCAGGGCATGGAATCAAGGAGCGTACAAGGAACGAGGTCCGACCGCGATGTTCTCGCAGACGGACCTCGTTGAAGAATGACCCGGCACTGACCTACTTTCGCGCATAGCACTATCATTGGCCCTGGCTGCTTGACTTCCGTGTTCGGAAAGGGAACGGGTATTTCCAGCCAGGTATGGGCACCGGGAGGCGCTTTGGTGACGCAGGACCGGCGAAGGCCGGTGCACGCCACCCCGTCGCGCCGAGCGTCAGCCGCGCCATCCGTGGGGAGGGCGCAACGCCGCGTCGCGACGAGAAGATGTAGATTGGGTTGGTGGAAAGAGATCGCGAAGAATCGAGTGAGAGTGAGATCAAGCCTGTCGACTGGTTAGTACCGGTTGGCTGAGGACGTTACCGCCCTTACACCGCCGGCCTATCAACCTGGTGGTCTACCAGGTGTCTCGAGGGATGACTGGTCTTGGAGTTGGCTTCGCACTTAGATGCTTTCAGCGCTTATCCGATCCGAACATAGCTATCCAGCGATGCCGCTAGCGCGACAACTGGCACACCAGAGGTTCGTTCTTTCCAATCCTCTCGTACTAGGAAAGAGTCTCCTCAATCATCCTGCGCCCACACCAGATAGGGACCGACCTGTCTCACGACGGTCTAAACCCAGCTCACGTACCGCTTTAATGGGCGAACAGACCAACCCTTGGGACCGCCTTCAGCCCCAGGATGCGATGAGCCGACATCGAGGTGCCAAACCACGCCGTCGATATGGACTCTTGGGCGTGATCAGCCTGTTATCCCCGGAGTACCTTTTATCTGATGAGCGATGGCCCTTCCACACGGGACCACCGGATCACTAAAACCTACTTTCGTACCTGCTCGACCTATGTGTCTCGCAGTCAAGCACCCTTATACTTTTACGCTCTACATGCGATTGCCAACCGCATTGAGGGTACCTTTGTGCTCCTCCGTTACCTTTTTGGAGGAGACCGCCCCAGTCAAACTGCCCGCCTAACACTGTCCCCACGCCGGATCACGGTCGCAGGTTAGAATCCAAATACGCCAAGAGTGGTATTTCACTGATGACTATTCGGAGGCTGGCGCCCCCGACATCAACGTCTCCCACCTATGCTACACATGGCGAACCTAGAGCCAGTATTAGGTTACAGTAAAGGTTCACGGGGTCTTTCCGTCTTGGTGCGGGTATGTGGCATCTTCACCACAGCTACAATT
>JACKIC010000006.1:0-105000 GCA_020638655.1 Planctomycetota bacterium | reverse complement strand
GCCACCGCGCCGGCAGGTAGAGGATCGGCGCGTCCTGCAGCCAGACCCACCAGGGCTGCCCGCCCGAGTCGCCGACGAACGCGAAGCGCACCGGGGCCGCGTCGTCTTCCGGGGCCGTGGAGAAGTCGCCAGCGTCGAGCGGGCGATCGCCCGCCCCCAGGACCCGGTAGGAGTAGTGCCGACCGGCCTGCAGGCCCGAGATGCGCAACGCGTGATGCCGGCGCGGACCGTCGCCCGACGCGACCGCGACCTCAGCACCCTGGTCGTCGAGCACGCGACACCGCAGCTCGGTGGGCGCCGCCGTGATCATCGCCACCACGGCGCTGGTCGTCGTGACGTCCTGCAGGTAGGCGCCCGTCTGCAGGGGCGGATCGTCGCAAACCGGCAGCCACAGACAACCGAAGCCGAGCACCCACAGCAGACGTCGAACGGAACGCGCGCGCACGGCGCAGTTGTAGTCCCAGCCCGGTGAGGACGCCAACCAGGGCGGCGGTTCGCCGCTACCGCGCCGGCGCCTCGTGCCGCGCAACGACTCGGGTGGTGATGCCGCCGCGCACCCGGAAGTCCCCGGTCACCACCAGCCGACGTGGGCTGACCAGGGCCGCCAGGTCGTCACAGATGTCGTTGGTCACCTTCTCGTGGAATGCCCCGACCTCGCGGAAGCTCCACAGGTAGAGCTTCAGGCTCTTGAGCTCGATGCAGAGCTGGTCGGGCACGTATTCGATGTGGATCGTCGCGAAGTCCGGCTGCCCGGTCTTGGGGCAGACGCAGGTGAACTCAGGGCACTCGAACGAGATCTGATAGTCCCGGGCCGGCTTGGGGTTGGGGAACGTGTCGAGGATCGAGGCGTCGTGCGGCCGGGGCGCGGTGGGCATCCCGGGAGCGAAGCACGAAGCGCGGCGACTCTCAAGCGCCCGCGTCGCGCGCCGCCCCGTCCGCCGGCAGCCCACAGTCGGCGGGCAGGCCCAGCCCCGGCGCAAACTCCATGCAGACCGGTCCCTGGGGATGATCGCACCGGCGCCTCGAGCACGGGCGGCACGGCGGCCCCTGCGGATGCACGATGGCGATGGCTGCCGGAGGACAGGTGCGCCGCGGGTCCTGCGCGCCGAACTGCAGCACGGTGCGCGCTCCCGCTGCGGCCAGGACATGGGACGCGCCCTGGTCCGGCCCGAGGACCTCGCCGCCGACCCGCGCCATCAAGACGCCCAGAGCCACGAGCCGACGCAGCTCGCCGGCGCCGTGACGCAACACGGGCACGCCCTGCGGCAGTTCCAGGTGGGACTCGCCCGGCCCCACGAGCAGCACGGCAGGTTCGGGGCCGCGCTGCGCCTCGCCGGCCACCACCTGGGGCCGCAAGGCCCGGCAATCGGCAGGGTCGGTGACGACGACGACGCGGAACGCACGATCGGGCGCGACGCCGACACCCCGCAGGACCTCGGCCTCGGCCTCGACCTCGGACTCCGAGGCCACCAGACGCGGCAGCGCGAACGGCACCTCGGGCGCCAACTCCCGGACCAGCTGCCAGGCGACGCGGGCGGGGTGCGCGACGCCGCCGATGTCGACCGTGCGCTGCAACAACCACCGGCTGCCCGGCTCCTGTCGCGCCGCAGCCGCCGCCCCGATCGTCTGCCGGGCCCCGCTGCAGCGCGCGACGAAGGCGCTCTTCCAGTTGCCCTGCAGGTCGAGCGCATGCTCGAAGCGCCGCGGGCGCAGGGTCGCGCGCAGCGCACGGACCGCGCGCAGCCCCCCGCGACGATCGAAGGGGAACACCTCGGTGAGCGCCGACACGCCGGCGAGCAGCGGCACGTTCGCGGCCTGGGTGACCAGCGACAGCCGCCAATCGGGTCGCGCGTGATGCAGCGCCTGGATCGCGCCGAGTCCCTGCACGAGATCGCCCATGGCCGAAAGCCGGACGAACAGGACCGAGGTCACCGCGGCGCCCCGCTCCGTTCGCGCAGCACGAAGATCTGGCCCGGAACGCACAGGCGCAGGCGCTCTTCGTATTCCTTGGGCATCGGCGGCGGGGTGTCGGCGCGCTCGTGCAACATCCAGCGCGCGGTCGGCTGGCGGCGCGCCATCTCGTCGCCGTCGGGCAGCAGGTCGGCGCCGAGCAACAGCGGCGCCTCGATGTGCCCGTGCGTGACCAGGTCCGCGCCGATGCCGGCGGCGTCCAGTTCGTGCCGCAGCAGCCGCCCGGCTTCGGCGCGCGCCTTGCCGCCTTCGGGCCAGCGCTGCGCACGATCGAACCCCACGGTCCAGCTGGCGACCACCGGCAGCACCAGGCAGAACGCCACCAGCTGCCGGGGCGTCCGCACCACCCTGGGCGCGAGCGCGGCGACCAGGGCCAGGCCGGCGACGGCGAGGCCGACTCCGGGCAGGAACGGCACGACCACGAGGCCGAGGCCGCCGGCGACGCCGATGATGAGCAACAGCCGGCGCGACGTCGAACCGAGCTGCCGCTCCTGACTCGCGAAGTGGGCCACCGCGGGCGCCACCGCGAACGTGAACAACAGCACGTTCGGCAGGATGTAGCGCGTCGGCCGCCCCGGGAAGAAGGTCAGCAGCACGATCGACAGCACCGCGGCGCCGCTGCACATGCGCAGGGTGAGGTCCGCCTCGTCCATGCGGGCGTCGCGCACGCCGCGCCATTCCCAGAAGCACCAGAGCACGAACGGCATCTGCACCAGGACCGCGCGCAGCCAGAAGTCCGGGATCGAGGTGACGTGTCCCCACGTGAAGGTCCAGATGCGACCGACGGTCTCCTCGTTGGCGACGGCCAACATCTCGCCGGGGGCGATGCGCAGCGTCCACAGCGGCACGAAGTAGGCCAGGGGCACGATCAGCAGCGGCACGAAGTGCGACAGCGCGTGACGCAGCCCGCGCCGCCGCCACCAGACCAGGTAGGCGCCGATGGCGAACAGGAAGTACGGCGGCCCCTTCTGCAACAGCGCGAGCCCGCCGAGCACACCGGATGCGATCACGATGCCGCGGCGATCGCGCGCGATGCCGGTCGCCAGGCACCACAGGGACATCCCGGTCAGGCTCGCGAACAGCGGATCGATCTCCGCGGACGGCCACTGGTAGACGACCAGCGGCGAGCACACGACGCCGAGGGCGGCGATCCAGGCAGCCCGTTCGCCGAACCAGCGCCGCATCAAGACCACGGCGAGCAGCGCCGCAGCCATGATCGAGACGACCGAAGGCAACCGCATCGACCAGACGTTGGTGCCGAACAGCTCCGACATGCCGCCGAGCAGCCAGTAGTGCAGCGGCGGCTTGGCCCAGGTCGGCTCACCGCCGAGCGTCGGCACGAGCCAGTCGCCGCTGCGCGCCATCTCGAGGGCGATCTGGATGCGCCGGCCTTCGGTGCCCTGGAAGTCCGGGATGCCCCATTGCGGCAGGCAGCCGACGACGACGAGCAGGCAGAGGAGGAACGCACGCAACAGCACGCGCGCAGGCTATCGGGAGCCGCGCCGCAAGAGAACGTCGCGCCGCCGCGATTCAGAGCGTCGGCTCGCCTGGCGGGGGCAGCGGCGGCGCCTTGCGCGCCTTGTGGATCAGGTAGAGGTTGCGGGCGTAGATCGGCGGACCGCCGATGTTGGCCATGATGAACGGCCCCTCCATGCGGTAGATCGCGTAGGCGAGCGTCATCAGCGCGCCGAGCAGGCTGATCCACCAGAACACCACCGGCATCACGCTCTGTTTCTTCTTCTCGCTGGCGAGCCACTGCACGTAGAAGCGCGAGCCGAAGACGACCTGGCCGCCGTAGCCGACCGCGCTCCAGTACCACGGGATCGTGTTCTCCACGCCGTCCGCGAGATTGGCGAGCATCAGATTGGCCAGCATCACAGTTCCTCTTTGACGCGGTGCATGAGAATGCGGGTGCGCAGCCAGCGCATCGCGAAGCAGTCGCGCAGCCCCTTCCAGATGCGATTGCCGATGCCGTACTTGGCGGTGCCCGCGGCGCGCTGACGATGGTTGACGTCGCGCTCCTCGATGCGCCCGCCCATGTAACGCACGAGGGTCGCCATGAAGCGGTGCATGCCGACGAACCGCGGCGCGCGTACGAAGTAGTCGCGGCGGATCACCTTGATGCCGCAGGCGGCGTCGCTGACGCGATCGCCGGTCAGCCAGTTGCGGGCGCCGTTGCCGATCTTCGACGAGATCCGCCGCACGAAGGTGTCCTGCCGATGGCGCCGCACGCCGAACACCGCGTCGACTGCGCCCGACTCGACGCGCTCGAGCATCGCCGGGATGTCGCGCGGATCGTTCTGCATGTCGCCGTCCATCGTCGCGATCACGGGCGCGCGCGCCTGCTCGACCCCGGCGACCACCGCGGCGCTCTGCCCCGAGTTGCGTTCCAGGCAGACGATGCGCAACCAGCCGGCGCCGTGCTCCTGCTTCCAGCGCCGCATCACCTCGAGGCTGCGGTCCTTGCTGCCGTCGTCGACGAGCAGCGCCTCGAACGGTCCGTGCGGCACCAGCACCTGCTCGACCTCGTCGAGCAGCATCGGCGCGACCTCCTCCTCGTTGTAGATCGGCACGACCAGCGAGAACCGCAGCGCGCCGGCCTCGACCTTCGGGTCGCCGCTCATGATCCGCTCACCCTCAGTCGGCCGTCGACGGCGACGCTGTCACCGCCTCGCGCGGCCAGGATCAGCGGGTTGACCTCGACCTCCTGGATCTGCGGAAAGTCGAGCACCAGCTGCTGCAGGCGCAGCAGGATCTCGCCGCCGCGGCGCACGTCGGCCGCCGGCGCGCCGCGGAACGCGCCGAGCAACGGCGCGCCCTTGAGGCTCGCGAACATCTCCTCGGGAGCCTTGCCGTCGAGCGGCCCGACGCGGATCGCCACGTCGCGCAACACCTCGACCTGCACGCCGCCGAGACCGACCGCGAACAGCGGCCCGTAGCGCGGATCGCGCGTCATGCCGAGCAGGATCTCGCGGTGGCCCCTGGCCTGCGCCTGCACCTGCAGCGTCACCGCGCCGAACTGGGCACCCAGCCGCGTCAGCAGGTCCTGCGCCGCGTCGTAGACCTCGTCGCCCGAACGCAGCCCCGTGCGCACGGCGCGGAACTCGCTCTTGTGCAGCAACCCCGGCGCCTCGGCCTTGAGCACGACGGGAAAGCCGAGCTTGTGCGCCGCCGCGACCGCCGCGCCGGCGTCGCGCACGCGGCGACTGGCCGCGAACGGCACGCCGTAGGCGATCAGGACCTGTTCGGTCGCCGCCGCCGGCAGCCACTCGGCGCCGCGATTCGCCTTGAAGACGCGCGCGGCCGCGGCCTTGTCGACACGCAGGGCCGGCACCCGCGTCGGCCGACGCGCCAGCCAGCGGCTGCGCCGCAGCATCAGCCGCAGGGTGGTCGCGGCGTCCTCGGGATAGCGGAACACGGGGATCCCGGCGTCCTGCAGGATCGCCTGGGCTTCGTCGCCGCGCTGGCGCCCCATCACGCAGGCGAGCACCGGTTTGTCGAGCTCGCCGCACTCGTCGACGATGGCCTGCGCCACCGCCGCAGCGTCGATCATCACCGGCGAGACGAACAGCACCACGAGCCCGTCGACGGTCGGGTCCTTGGCGACGATGCGCAGCGCGGCGCGGTAGCGCGCCGCGTCGGCCGAGGCGATCAGGTCGACCGGGTTGTGTACGCTCGCCTCCGCGGGCAGGACCTTGCGCAGCGCCTTCTCGGTGGCGCCGGCCAGCTTGCCCATCTCCATGCCCAGCCCGACGATCGCGTCGGTGGCGAGGATGCCAGGCCCGCCGGCGTTGGTGACGATCGCCATGCGCGGCCCGGACGGCGGCGGCTGGTGCAGCAGCGCCTCCGCGAGCGCGAACATGTCGCGGAAGCTGTCGACCCGCAACACGCCGCACTGCTGCAGCAGCGTTTCGGCCGCGACGTCGGCGCCGGCGATCGAGCCGGTGTGCGAGCTCGCCGCCTGCGCGCCGGCGTCGCTGCGGCCCGACTTCACGGCGATGATCGGCTTCTTGCGCGACACGGCACGCGCCACCTGCACGAACTCCTGCGGCTCACCGACGGTCTCGAGGTAGAGCAGGATGACCTTCACCTGGTCGTCTTCGCCCCAGTAGGCGACGAGGTCCGCGGCGGTGACGTCGACGCGGTTGCCCACCGAAGCGAACATGGCGACGCCGAGCCCGGCCTGCGCCGCGTCGGCGAGGATCGCCTCGCCGAGCGCGCCCGACTGCGAGACCATCGCCACGGCGCCGGGCGGCGGCGGCGTGGCCGCGAAGCTCGCGTTGACGGCGAAGGCAGGCTCGGTGTTGATGATGCCCATGCAGTTGGGGCCGATCACCCGCATCGAGTAGCGCCTGGCGATCTTGCGCAGCTTCTCCTCGCGCTCGACGCCGACGCCGCCGATCTCGCGGAAGCCGGCGGTCACCACCACCAGGCCCTTGACGCCCTTCTTGCCGCACTGCTCTGCGGCGGTCAGCACGGCGTCGGGCGGCACCACCAGGACGGCGAGGTCGACCGGCCCCGGGATCGCCTTGACACTGGCGTATGCGGGCACCGAGTGCACCACCTCGGCCTTGGGGTTGACGGGGTAGACCGGGCCCTGAAAGCCGCCGGCGATCAAGTTGGCCACCACCTGCCTGCCGATGGAACCCTCGCGCCGGCTGGCGCCGATCACCGCGACCGAGCGGGGTCGGAAGAGTCCGTCGAGACCGTGCGTACTGGCATCTGGCATTTCGGATCACACTGCGACAGCAGGCCAGACAAGCTAGCTGGGCGAGAGGGTGCAAGGAACGCGCTCGTGCGCTTGCCTCGAAGAATGTTCCACCGATGATGCCGGACTCGTGATGCCGCCCTTCCTCGCCGCGATGCGACCGCATCAGTGGGTCAAGAACCTGCTGGTGCTGGCCCCCCTGTTCTTCACCAGGCTCGTGCTCGACGCGAACGCCTGGCTGCAGGCGGGGCTGGCGATGTTCTCGTTCTGCCTGGCGGCGAGTTCGATCTACCTGCTCAACGACATCGTCGATCGACACGAGGATGCGCTGCATCCGCGCAAGAAGCTGCGCCCGATCGCGTCAGGACGCCTGCCGGTGTCGGTTGCCCGCGTGCAGTGGGTCGTGGTGCTGATCGTCGCCGCCGCGCTCGCGATGGCGGTGCCGACCCACGAGGGCTGCACGGCCTTCTGGTGGTGGCCGACCGCCTACCTCGCGCTCAACCTGCTCTACTCCTTCTGGCTCAAGCGCGTCGTGGTCGTCGACTGCATGTGCATCGCGCTGGGCTTCCAGCTGCGCGTGCAGGCCGGCGCAGCGGCGATCGGGGTGCCCGCGTCGCACTGGCTGCTGCTGTGCACGTTCTTCTTCGCGTTGTTCCTGGCGTTCTGCAAACGCTACGAAGAGGTCGGCCGACAGACCGAGGCCGGGGGGCGCACGCGCGCGACCATGGACGACTACACCGTGTCGTTCCTCAACATGATGATCGGCCCGCTGGCGGCGCTCAGCATCCTCAGCTACTCGCTCTACACCGTGAGCCCGGAGACCGTGCAGCGCCACGGCACCGACCGGCTGATGTACACGGTGCCGATCGTCACCTACGGAGTGTTCCGTTACCTGTTTCTTGTCTACCGCAAGAGCGAAGGTGGCGACCCATCACGGCTCCTGTTCCGCGACGTCCCCCTGCTGATATCCGGAGCGTTGTACGCAGCCCTGGTCCTCTACCTGCTGCAGGCCGCCGGCGGCGCCCGCTGAGGACCACGCGACTCACAAGGGATCCCAGGTTGGCCGCTGCGCAATCGTTAGGATGCGGCGCCGCCGACCGATGACGGACGACAACGAACCTCGCCAGCGCTTCGCCGCAGACCTGCGGGCCGGTCGCACGATCGTGCTCGCCGCCGCCGATCTCGCCGACCCGGCCTTGCGCGAGCGGCTTCCCCAGCTGCTCGCAGAACTGCAGCTCGAGAACCCTGATGCGCCGCAGCTCAGGGTGCGCGGCTACACCGTGCTCGGCGAGGTCGCGCGCGGCGGCATGAGCACCGTCTACCTCGCCCGCCAGGACCTGCTCGGACGCCACGTCGCCCTGAAGGTCGTGCCGAGCGCGCTCGAGGGCACGGCGCGCTCGCGCGAACGCACGCTGCGCGAAGCCCGGGCGATGGCGAGCCTCACGCACCCCAACATCGTCGCCGTCTACGAGGTCGTCGACACCGGCGAAGTCCTCGCCCTGGCGATGGAGTGGATCGACGGCCTGACGATGGCGCAGCTGCTGCAGGCCCTGCCGCCGCGCGAGACGCCCCAGGACGTCGCACGGCTCGGAGAACTGCTCGGCGCACCGCTCGGCGAGCGCGACCAGGAATCAACCGCCACGCGGTGGTTCGTGCGCGTGATCCGCGACGTCGCCCTGGCGGCGCAGCACGTGCACGAGGCCGGCATGCTGCACCTCGACATCAAGCCTTCGAACATCCTGGTGCGGCGCGACGGCACCCCGCTGCTCGCCGACTTCGGCGTGGTGCGGGAGATCGACCTGCTGCTGACCGGCACCCGCAGCTTCGCCGGCACACCGATCTACGCCGCGCCCGAGCAGTTCCAGGCGCGCGGCGTGAGCCTGACGCGGGCGACCGATGTCTACAGCCTGGGCATGACCCTCTACGAGACCCTCGCGCGCTCGCGGCCGATCGACGAGGGCAGCCTGTCGCGGATCCTGCGCGACCTCGAGAACGGCCGCGTGCCGCGGCTGTCCTCGCGCTGCGAGGTCGACGCCGACCTCGAGAACGTCGTGCACAGGGCGATCGATCCCGATCCGCGACGCCGCTACACCTCGGCCGCCGCGTTCGCCGCCGACCTCACCGCGTTCCTCGAACACCGCCAGGTGAGCGCCAAGCCGTGGACCCGCGTCGAGCGCGTGCGTCGCTGGGCCAGGGCCGAGCCGTGGAAGGCCGTCGCGGTCGCGGTGATCGCGGCCACCGTGCCGGTCGCCGCCGGGCTCGGCATCAAGCTGCTCGTCGAACTGCCGCGCTACTCGGCGGCGCGCGCCGAGGAGGCCCGGCAGCAGGCGATGCCCATCGTGCACGAAGCGATCAGGGACATCCTCGTGCGCGGCGGCCGCACGCAGGCGGCGCTGCCCCAACTCGAACGAGCGAAACGCCTCGCCCCCGACGATCCGATCGTGCTCGGCACGTGGGCCATCTTCGGAGCGGCGGTCGACTTCGCCGCCGCGGCGCGGATCCTCGGCGACAACCCCGTCACCGCGGAGCACCGGAGCCTGCAGCTGCTGCGCGAGCGGGCCGTCGCGCGCCGTCTGACGTTCACGGACGCGGAGACCAGGCAACTGCTGGACAGCCCCGACCCGGTCGACGTCGCGCTGGTCACGATGGACCGACTCGCGTGGCTGCAGTCGGGGGCCGACAAGGCGCTCGCGGACGAGCTGCTGACCTGGGTGGAGCGCGCGCGGCTCAACGCCAGGGACAACGACCCGCTGCTGATCGGAGTCACCGCCTGCCTCGCCGCCCGCAATGGCAATCGCGAAGAGGTCGCGAACTGCGTCGCGGCGATCGAACGGCTGTGGCCGGACGACGTGTCGGTCCGGCTGTGGATCCCGCTCGCGCAGGAGATGCTCGACGACAAGCCGAACCTCGAACAGACGCGGCGCCTCGCCGCGCTGTTCCCAGACTCCCTCGAGGCCAAGCGCCGGTTGATCCAGGCGCTCGGCCCCGATGACGCCGACGAGATCGACCGCGTGATCGACACGATGCCGCCGCAGTGGCGGCGGCGTGCGGCGATGAAGGAAGCCAAGGACCAGGGCGACGACGAGAAGCTGCGCGCCCTGTGCGAGGAGCTCAGCAAGGACCCCGAGGAACTGCCGGGCTCGAAGGCGGCCCTGCTGGCGATGTTCGCACCCGATCTGAGCAAGCCGTTCGTGCGCGAGGTGCTGTCCAACGACGCACCGGACGGCGGCGTGCTGACGAGCCTCGCCGGCCTGCTCTCCGATCCCGAGGACCGACGGCTGCTCGTCGCCGGCTTCGAGCGCACGATGGCGGCGCAGCCGCCGCGCAACATCAAGATCGTCTGGGCACGCGGGTTCTTCGGCGCGCTTGGACAACTGCAGGACGCCGCCCCCTACATCAGCGCCTTCGACGGACTCGACGGGCTCTCACCGGACGTGCTCAGGTTCTGCATCGAGGTGATCCGCGAGGCCGGCAAGTGGGACGAACTCGAGCGCTTCTCGAAGGCGCTGTACGACCTCGCCGACGGCGACGACAACCGCTCGAGGGCCGCGTTCCATCTGGGCATCGCGGCGGCGCGCCGCGGCCAGGACGAGGAGGCGACGCGCTGGCTCGACCAGCACCGCAAGCTCGCGGGCGGCCGCGTCTACTCAGAGTGCTTTCAGGAGCAGGCCCGCATCATGGCGAGCCCGAACACCCCGGCCGGGCAACGCGATCCCGAGCGCGCCCTGCACCTGTGCGACAAGCTCGACGAAGGACTCGAGCGGCGCGGCATCCCGCGCAGCCCTTGGTTCGGCGCGATCCGCGCCGAGGTCGAGTTCGCCAACGGCCATGTCGCCGAGGCGTTGCGCACCGCACTGCAGGCGCTCGAGGCGCAGCGCGCCGGCCCGGCGGCGTGGAAGGCCGCGAAGATGATGGGCACCTGGTCGGCCCCGGCAGACCTCGAGGCGCAGCTCGTCACCGCGATCGAACGCTACCGCGCCGCGCCCAAGTGAGCGCGAGCCTGGACCCGACACACACGCACCACCGCGAGCAGCGAGAACCACGTGCTCCAGGTGACGTTGCCGATCGCGAGCAGCTTGTTGCCGAGGTCGCGGCCGACGATGCCCTTCGAGGCCATCGGCCCCAGCAGGAACGACAGCACCACGAGCGACCACAGCACGAGGTCGCGCGGGTTCTTGATCAGCCGGTCGGTGAGGAACGCCGCCGCGAAGATCCACACGCAGAAGTGCGACTTGCTGCTCTGCGGCGACAGCAGCACCATGCCGCCGACGATCAGCGCCACCTCGGCGAGGCCGTAGGTGCGACGTTCCTGCACCGGATCGGCGGCGCCCGCCTCGATCCTGGCGATCGCGAGCACGCCGAGCGCGATCGTGCCGACGACGCCGAGCTGCAGCAGCAACGAGAGCACCTTGAACACCCCCGGTGACAGCGCCGTGATCATCACGCCCTCGTCGACGAACGCCCCCGTCGTGACCACCGGCGTGAACAGGCGGACCAGCGCGCCGGACAGGCTCTGGTTCAGGTAGGAGTGCGCGTTCCAGGCGCCTTCGGCCGAGGCGGTGCCGCCGACCTGCAGGCCACTCAGGTTGATCTCGTACCAGGCGACGATCCACGACCGCCCGTCACCGCGCGGGAACAGCAGGTCCGGCAGCAGCGACAACCCGACCGCGGCGACCACCAGGCCGACGATGGCCAACCAGCGGCGCCGCAGCGCGAACAGCTCGAGGAACAGCAGCGGCGTCGCCTTGATCGCCGCGCCGCAACCCGCCGCCAGTCCGCTGACCAGCCAGCCCCACCGGCCACCGCGACAGCACCCCCATGCCGCGAGCCAGGCGAGCAGCGCGATGATCAGGTCGTGGCTCTGGTTGGACAGCACCGAAGCGATGTGGTGCCCACCGAGCAGCAGCGTGCCCACCCAGAACAGCACCATGCGCGGCGGGCGTTCCCCGGGCGGGCCGCGCCTGGCCCAGCCGTGCAGCCAGCGCGCCAGCACGATCAGGATCGCGAAGTTGACCGCGAACCAGACCGGCGCGCGCCAGTTCGCAGGGACCGGCACCATCGGCACGAACGGCACCGCCCCGAACGGCGGATACGTGAACGGCTTGGCGTCGGCGCCGCGGCGGTAGATCTCCTCGCCGGCCAGCATGCGCTCGGCACCGGTCACGTAGACCGGCAGCTCCCGGTCGTTCTCCTTGGCCCGGAAGCCGAAGTACCAGCCGCCCGCGACCAGCACGGCCAGCAGCACGGGCAGCATCCACAGTCTGGAGCGCGACACCGCCTTCTTATCCCGGCCAGCGCGGCGCGAGTCCACTTGGTCATCGTGAACCTTCGGTGTGGCAGGTCGTTGCGGTATCCTCCCCCGCCCTCCATTGGCCACGACCAAGCGCAAGCCCTCTTCCGACCGCCTCGGCGTCTGGCTCTTCGGCGCCTACGGCGGCCTCGCCACGACCGTGGTCACCGGCGCCGCCGCCATCGCCCGGGGACTCGCCCCCCCCCGGGGCCTGGTCACGGCCACCGACCTCGTCGACGGCATCGACCTGCAGCCCATCGACGGCCTGGTGTTCGGCGGCCACGAGATCCGGAGCGGCGACTACGTCAGCTCGGCCGAGGAGATCCAGGGCGCGACCGGCACGCTGCCCTGGCCGCTGCTCGGCAAGCTGAAGAAGGACCTGCTCGCGGCCAGCAAGAACGTCGTGCCCGGTGTGATGCCCAACGCGGGCGCGACCATCGGCGCGCTGCCCGGCGCCCGCAAGCCGGCGCGTCGCGCGACGCTGCGCCAGCAGCTCGACCAGGTGAAGCGCGACATCCGGGCGTTCGCGAAGAAGCACCGCCTGCAGCGGATCGTCTGCGTCAACCTGACCTCGACCGAACCCGCGCTGCGCCTCGGCGCCGCGCACCGCTCGCTGGCCGCGTTCGAGCGCGCGATCGACCGCGACGACGTCAAGGCGGTGCGGCCCTCGTCGCTCTACGCCTACGCCGCCGCCACGCTCGGCCTGCCGCTGATCGTGTTCACGCCCGGCAACGCCGCGCTGACGCCCGCGATCCGCGAGGCGTTCGCGGCCAGCGGCGCGCCCTACATGGGCAACGACGGCAAGACCGGCGAGACGCTGGTGAAGTCGGCGCTGGCACCGATGTTCCGCTACCGCAACCTGCGCGTGCTGTCGTGGCAGGGCTACAACATCCTCGGCGACCGCGACGGGCGCGTGCTCGCCGACCCGAAGAACAAGGCCACCAAGGTCGCGAGCAAGGATGGCCTGCTGCCGTCGATCCTCGGCTACCCGCTGCACTCGCACGTCGGCATCGACTACGTGCCGTCGCTCAACGACCTCAAGACCGCCTGGGACTTCGTGCACTTCGAGGGCTTCTTGGGCTTCAAGATGGCGCTGCAGTTCGTGTGGCAGGGCTGCGACGCGATCCTCGCGGCGCCGCTCGTGCTCGACATGGTGCGCTTCGCCGACCTCGCGCAGCGCCGCGGCGAAGCCGGGCCGATGCCGCATCTCGCGTGCTTCTTCAAGCAGCCGCTCGACACGCGCGAACACAACCTGCACCGCCAGTGGCAGCTGCTCGTCGACTACTGCGACGCGGCACGCCGCGCCGGCGAGCTGCCGGGCAAGGCGCCCGCGAAGTCGCCGCGCAAGTCGGCGCGCAAGTCCCCGCGACGCTGAGGTGCGCAGGCGCCCATGTGTGGCATCGTCGGCGCGCGGGAGGAATGGCTGCGGCGGCGCGGGCTCGAGCCACGGCGCGCCCTGACCGCCTGCGTCGAACGACTGCGCTGGCGCGGCCCGGACGGCGCCGGCGTCGTGCGCATCGGCGACTGGTGGCTCGGGTGCGCGCGGCTGGCGATCACCCAGCGGCACAGCCGCCAACCGGTGCAGCGCCGCGGCGGCCGCTTCGCCGCCGTGCTCAACGGTGCGATCACCAATGCGCGCGAGCTGTGGGCCGAACTGCTGCCCCGCGCCGAGCGCCGTCGCGAACCGCCCAACGATGCCTGGCTGCCCCTGCTCGCCGTCGAACGCGGTCGCCGCGACCTGCTCGCGCGCATGCGCGGCCACCACGCCTTCGCGGTGGTCGACGCCGAGCGCGACGAACTGGTGCTCGGTCAGGATCGCTTCGGCGAGAAGCCGCTGTTCTGCGTGCAGGAACGCGGCCGACCGACGCCGGTCGCGTTCGCGTCGGTGCCGTCGGCGCTGCGACCGCTCGACGTC
Source organism: Planctomycetota bacterium (assembly GCA_020638655.1). Classification (GTDB taxonomy): domain Bacteria; phylum Planctomycetota; class UBA1135; order UBA1135; family UBA2386; genus JACKIC01. Next base: position 91,116 of record JACKIC010000006.1, on the reverse strand, counting down.
GTCGCCGAGTCCCCGCCGGCCCGGATCGCGCAGTGGTTTCGCTTCGGCTTCGCCGCGCAGCTGCCCCAGCGTGTGCGACCCGCGGCGCGGCTGGTGCCCGCGCCTTCGCCTCGCTCGCCGGGCGAGCCGTCGCTGCGCGAGCCGTCGCGTGACGAGCAGTCGCCACGAGCGATGTCCGCAAGCAAGGCGTCGACCACCCCACTGCGGCAACAACTGCAACAGAGCGTCGCCCGCTGCATCGATACGCAGGTGCCGGTCGGCCTGCAGCTCTCGGGCGGACTCGACAGCAGCTGCCTCGCCGCGTGTCTGGCCGCGCTCGACGCCGGGCCGCTGCCCGCGTTCCAGTTCCACGCCGCCGGCGAGCCGGACTCCGAACGCCGCATCGCGATCCAGGTCGCCGAACGTTGCGGCTTGCAGCTGCATCGCGTCGACGGCGGCACCGAGGTGCTCGATGCCCTGCCGGGCCTGACCGCAGCCGCCGGCGTGCCGCTCGGCGATCCGTCGATCCTCGCCGTGCACGCGGTCGCGCGTTGCGCCGCCGCGGCCGGCGTGCGCGTGTTGCTCGGCGGCGAAGGCGCCGACGAACGCTTCGCGGGCTACCGGCGGTATCGCGCCCTGCAGCACCTGCCGCACCTGCCCTGGCTCAGGCGCTTCGCCCCGACCTGGTCCAACGGCTACGTCGCGCGCTGGCTGCGCGCCGCGACCGCGCCGGACCCCGCGATCGCACTGCTCGCGGTCACCCCGCCCGCCTTTGCACGGACCGTGCTGTCGCCCGACCTCGCGCGGCGCCGGGTCTTCGACGATGCCGGCCGCCTGCCCGGCGACGACGGCGTGGCACGCGGCCCCGCCGAGCGCGCCCGGACCGCCGACCTGCGCGGCTATCTGCGCTGGGACCTGCTGCCCAAGGTCGACGTGGCGACGATGGCCGCCGGCGTCGAGAGCCGATGCCCCTACCTCGAGGGCGACTTCGCCCACCAGGCGCCCGCGGTCGGCAAGGTCGCGCTGCGGCAGGCGTTTGCGGAAGTTCTCCCGGCGGCGGTGATGACCCAACCCAAGCGCGGCTTCGCGCTGCCGCTCGACCGCTGGTTCCGCAGCCAACTGCCGTGGCTGGACCTGCTCGCCGACGCTCGCACCCGACAGCGCGAACACCTTCGGCCAGGGGGACTTGCGGAGGTCGTCGACCGGCATCGCAGCGGCCGCGCCGACCTCGGTCACGGCCTCTACCTGCTGGTCGCCCACGAGCTGTTCTTGCGGACCCGAGACATCGGATTCTCCGAGTCGGGCGGACCGGCTTGAGCCCTTGTGCGTAGACTGCGCCGTTCACCGTTTCCCTCTGCAAACCGTCACCTGACGGCACACGAAACCACGATGAAGACCTTCCTCACCCTCGCACTCGCCGCAGCGCTCTGCGCCCCCGTCTCCGCCCAGAAGATGGGCATGAGCAACAACAACGCCCCCACCGTCAAGCAGACGGTCACGGCCGGCGACGCCACGATGTCGCTCGACTACATCTCGATCACCTGGGCCTCGGGCAAGACCATGACGGCGATCATGGACAAGGAGAAGGGTGCCAACACGCGTTCGCGCGTCAACAGCAGCGCCAGCAAGGCTCCGCTGGCCACCTTCAAGACCTCGGTCGACGTCATGTGCGGCAACCTGCACCTCGCCGCCGGCGAGTACAAGATCTACTACACGATCGACGACGACCTCAACTGGAGCATCAACTTCATGATGGGCGACAAGACCCAGACCATGAAGCTCGACCTCGCCGACAGCGAGCACGAGAGCAAGCGCCTGATGATGTGCATGTACGCCGGCGAAGAAGCGGGCGCGGGCGTCTACGTCGCGTTCGGCAACAAGTCGGGCATGATCGACTTCAAGCCGCACATGGCCGACAAGAAGTGATCGCCGACGAGAAGTGAGCTGATCGCGCCCAGCGCGACAACCACATCACGAACCGCCTCGCCGGGCCCGCCCCGGCGAGGCGGTTTCGTTTGGCGGTCACCCCGCGGGCAGCATCGCCACCAGGATCGCCGGGGTCAGGCCGCCCCCCTCGGGGAACAGCTCCTGCGCCCGACGCACGACCTCGGTCGCCTTGCTCCACCGGTCCAGCAGGCCGTCGGCAGCCGACCGGTCGCCGAGATCACACGCCAGCGCAAACGCCTGCAGCAGCAGCACGTCGTCGTCAGGGTCCGCCTGCAGCAGTTCGCCATAGGCCGCCAGGGCCGCGGCGGCGTCGGTCCTGGGCTCCGGCACGCCGCGCAGGGAGTAGGTCACCGGCCGCTCGGCCAGACCGGGCAGCCCGAAGGTCTCGCCCTCGGGCATGTGCGCCTGGACCACCGCGAGGATCTCGGCCATCGGCCCGGCGACGCGACCCGCGGCGCGGATCCGTCGCTGCTCACCGAATGCCCGCCACGTCAGCTGCAGGCTCGTGGCCAGGCTGACGCCGCGCTCGCCCTGCACGGTGTCGATGCGGGTCACGCCGAGGCGGTCGAGCCGCCGCGCCAGCGCGCGCACACAGGTGGGCACCAGCCGGTAGACCGCGAGGCGATCGAACACGGGCAACGCCGTGCCGCTCTCGGGGTCGCGCCGCGACCGCGACGAGCAGCCGTAGATCACCAGCCCGTCGCCGAGGACCCGCAGCTGCCGCACGGTGTTGGGCACGCCGGCATCGATCGCCACCTCCTCGACGACCAACTCGAAGTCGGGCGGCGGCCAGATCGAGGGGACGAGACTGGTGTCGTGGCACGCGGCCAGCCCCATCAATAGCGCGACCGGGCCGAGCCTTTGCCAGGAACGTTGATGAGCCCATAGCACGGCGCCGTTATCCTAGGCGGCCGATGGTCCTCATCCACGAGAAGATCTCTGCTCTGCTGGAGCAGACCCGGCTCAAGAAGAGAGACCTGGCTAGGGCACTGGGGGTTTCACCACAGACCGCGACCGACATCTGCAAGGGTCGGTCCGCGATCACGCTGCCGCACCTGCGGAATCTGGTGGCGTTCTTCGAACTTCGGGCCGACTTCTGGCTCGACGACTCGCGACTCCTGCCTTCCGAGGCGGATCGCTCGATGAACGCCAAGGCGAGTGGCACACCTCTGGCTGGTTCCGTGCCGGTCGACTACGCCGATCGTCTGCTGCAGCGCCTCCGTTCCTTCGTCAGGCAACACCGCGCCGAGTTCCTCGCCGCGCACCCCGACCTGTCGGTCGAGGAGCAGCGCTGGCTCGGGTTGCTCGAGGACGGTTCGCCGCAGGGATACGGCGCCGGCAACCAGGGCACCGTAGGCAGGATCGCCGAGACCTGAGTCGCCGCGACCTCACGGCGGTGCGAGACTCCGGGACGGCGAGCGGCCGTCCCGGATGACGTTGGCGTGACGTCTGCCCAACCGCAAGCCGTTGCCCCGGAGGCACCTGTAGGCCAGCATCTACCGCAAATGGCACTGCCCCTCCGCACCGTCTTCGGCGCCACGCTGCTGCTGGCCGCCTGCGCATCGTCCCCTTCCGAATCGGCCTCCCCGATGGTCGAGTCCGCGCCGCTGGTCATCGGCGCTGGACAGCCGGTCGCCTCGCTGCCGGGCGAAGCGCACCTGCGCAACGTCCGCCAGCTGACCTTCGACGGCGAGAACGCGGAAGCCTACTGGTCGAACGATGGCCGCCGGCTGATCCTGCAGCGCCGCAACGGCAACATGCCTGCGGACCAGATCTACACGCTCGACCTGACGTCGGGCGAGATGAACCGCGTCAGCAACGGCCACGGCCGCACCACCTGCAGCTACTTCCTGCAGGGTGACAAGCGCGTCGTCTACGCCTCGACGCACCACCACGGCGACGCGCCGCCCGCGGTCGTCAAGGCCACGGGCCGCGGCTACGTGTGGGCCGTGCACCGCGAATACGACCTGTTCACGGCCGACGCCGACGGCAGCAACGTGCACCAGATCACCGATACGCCCGGATACGACGCCGAGGCGACCGTGTGCCCGGTGTCCGGCACGCTGGTGTTCACGAGCGTGCGCGACGGCGACCTCGAGCTCTACACCTGCGAACCGGACGGCAGCGACGTGCGCCGCGTCACCAACCGCCCCGGCTACGACGGCGGCGCGTTCTTCTCGCACGACGGCACCAAGCTGGTGCTGCGCTCTTCCTACCCCAAGGACGCCGCGCAGGCCGCCGAGGACGCCAGGCTGCTCGGCGACGCGCTGGTGCGCCCGTCGAACATGGAGATCACGGTGTGCAACCGCGACGGCTCCAACTTCCACCAGGTGACCAAGAACGGCGCCGCCAACTTCGGCCCCTACTGGCTCACCGACGACAAGCGCATCATCTTCTCCAGCAACTACCGCGGCATGGAGATCATGGCGAAGACCGGCGACCACACCGCGGCGCGCAACTTCGATCTGTTCGTGATCAACGAGGACGGCACCGGCATCGAGCAGATCACGGACAGCCCCGAGTTCGACGGCTTCCCGATGTTCTCGCCGGACGGCAAGTACCTGGTGTTCGCCAGCAACCGCTACGGCAAGAAGCAGGGCGACACGAACATCTTCGTCGCCGAGTGGGTCGACTAGCAGCCTTGCCACCGCGGCGTCGGCGCGCCGCGGACGAGCTTGTCGGGGCGTTGGCCGCAGGTTCACGGCGGTGGCCGATGCTGCGACCATGGAAGACGACCTCTTCGTGGACGCAGCGTGCCCGGCCTCCGATCTGGCCGCGCGCCTGTTTGCCGAGCTGACCCGCGCCGAAGGTGAACTGGCCCGGGTCGAAGAACTGTTCGCGGCCGCCGCGGCCGTCGCCAGCGCGACCCACGCCGTGCCGTTCCCGCTGCATCGCGAGCGCCTCGACCGCCTGCAGCACGTCAGCGGCATCCGCGCCGTGCTCGCCGATCTCACCAACCTGTCGGGGGACCGCCATGCAGCCACTGCCTGAGCCGGTCACCCATCCGGCGAGCCTGCGCCGCATGCTGAAGCGCTTCCGCGCCGAAGCCGTCGTGCTGGCCTGCGAACTCGACCAGACCGAGCGCGACCTCGCGGCGATCGAGCTCGAACTGGCGCGTCAGCGCCTGTCCGGCGAACTCGACACCGAGGCCTTGCGCGCGCAGTGCACCGAGCTGCAGGAACTGCACGACCACGTCGCCTCGGAGCTGGCGCACGCGCAGCTCGCGATCGCCGGCGCCAGCGCCGAGCTCGATCGCCGCTTCGATTCCGCGCTGGCTGGCTGAAGCCCGCCGCGACGGCGCCCGACTCACTTCGGGAACAGCAGCGTGAAGGTGATGCGGAAGCCGATGCCCTCGGGGCCGCCGTCGGGGCTCTCGGCCCAATAGCGCAGACCGCCGCCGACGCTCACCAGCTGCGAGCCGAGCTTGAGCACCTTCGAGGCCATGGCGTTGAGCGGGATCGACCACTCCTCGTCGCTCCAGTCGTAGGTGCTCTCGGTGTTGAAGGCGAAGGTCCACGCCGACTTCGTCGTGTAGGAGACGAACGGCTGCAGGAACGTCGCGTTGACCTCGGGGCGGTCGTCGTCGCCCGCGAACGACCAGATGTGGTTGGCGAGGCCGCCGTAGGTCCACGGCCCTTCCTGGCGCAGCACCACGCCGGTCGGCCCCGCGCCCCACTTCTTGGTGGTGAGCAGGTCGTCGCTGCCCGTGGGCAGTAGCAGCACGGGCCCCGCGCCCCAGATCCAACCACCGGAGGTCGGCTCCTTCGGCGAGAAGAAGGCGCTCTGCACGACGTCACCGATCCCGGTCTGACTGCCGGCGGTCGGGAACAGGTCGTCCTGCGCGACGATCGGCAGGATCGTGCGCGAGATCACGTTCCAGTCGTCGTTGAGCTCGATCGGCACCACGGGCTGCACGTTGAGCGTCCATCGTTCGCCGTCGTCGACCGGACCGATGTCGCGATCGTAGTTGAGCTGCATCGGCACGCTGATCAGCGCGGCAACCGGGTTGGAGAGCTTCTTGGCGAGCGCCTCGGCGTCGTTCGCGGGCGCAGCCGTCTGTGCCGAGCCTCCCCCCTGGGGCGCGCCGGCAGCGTCACCACCCTGCGGCCCGCGCAAGACGCCCACATGCGGCACCGAGCCGCGCGTGGCATCCGGCGACGTCGCACAGGCGGTCATCGCGAGCAGCAGGAACGGCGACACGGTCTTGCGGGTCTTCATTGGCAGATGAGGTCGTCAGCAGGGCAGATGTTAGGCGCACGACTCACGGTTCGTAGCCGAATCGGGCCAGGACCTCGGCCAGCGCCTCGTTGGCCGCGTCCCGCTGCTCCGGCGACAGGTCCTGGCGCCAGCGGCCGATGCTGGCCTGCGGCGTGGCGCTCGTGCCGTGCGACGCGAACATCTCCCGCGCCTTGCCCTGCAGCCAGCCGCGCACCGCGTCGTCGAGATCGAGTCCGAGAAAGGCGAACAGACGCGCCGCGTTCGGCTCCGCGTCGCCGACGAGGTCCTCGTAACGCACCACGTACGCCCTCTTGCCCTCGAGCAGCCGGCTGCTCTCGCGCAGGAACGTGTCCATGTGCCCCACCCGCGCCTCGAACGACGCCTGCTCCCAGGCCGCGGGCTGCTTGTCCTGGAACGCGTAGGTCGAGGCAACCATGTCGCGCGGGTCGCGCACCAGCTGCACGAATGCCGCATCGGGGAACCACTCGATCGCGAACTGCAGGTCGGGCAGCGACATCACCTTGTCGCCGAACCACGCGGGATCGGCGCGGTCCTTGACGCGCCGGAACAGCTCGGCCACGAACGGGTGCATCACCGTCAGGAACGACTCGGCGACCGCGCGCGTGTAGCGCTCGGGCAGGATGCCCGGCGTGCGCAGGTTCTCGCCGTCGTCGACCCAGCGCCCGGCCGGAGTGCTCGACAGCAAGAACGCCTTGCGCAAGAACGTCACCCACGCGGCCTCGTTGGTCATCGCGATACGCGGGTGACTGTCGAGCAGGGCCACCACGAACGTGGAGCCCGAACGAGGCGGGCAGACGACGAAGACGGGCCGGGCGGTCACGGTCGCCGGACGTTAGCACGGGACCCGGTCGCGGCCAGCAACTGGTTGTCGGTAGACTGCGGCGCGATGTCCCTGTTCTTCCACCTGGTCGAGGAGAAGCTGCGCCAGGCCGCGCGCGACGGCGCCTTCGACGACCTGCCGGGCGCGGGCCGGCCGCTGGACCTGCCCGACCTGTCAGGCGTTCCCGAGGAGCTGCGCGCCAGCTACCTGATGCTGCGCGGCGCCGGCTTCGTGCCGCCCGAGCTCGAGGCGCGCAAGGAATGGCTGCAGCTGTGCGACCTGCTGGCGGCGTGCACCGACGACACCGACCGCGCCGCGCTCACCCAGGCGTCCCGCAGCGCGCTGCTGCGCTACCGCCTGCTGATCGAGGAGCGCGGCGGCAACAGCGCCTGGGTCGAATACCAGCAGCCAGTGCTGCGGCGCATCACCGGAGCCGGCGGCTGATGCCCGCGCCGACCACGATCCGGACGCCCCGCCTCGAGCTGGCGCGCTGGCGCGAACACGAGTTCACGGAGCTGCGTGCGGTGCTCGACCTGTGCGACGCCCACCTGCGACCCTGGATCCCGTTCATGCGCGACGAGCCGCGCTCGCTCGACGACACGCGCGCGCGGGTCGCCCAGTTCATCGCTTCCTTCGACGAAGGGCAGCACTTCCGCTACGTGGTCCGCGACCGCGGCACGGGCGCCTTCGTCGGCGAGGTGATGCTGCTGACGCGCGGCGCGCCCGGCACGCTCGAGATCGGCTACTGGCTGCACCAGGACCAATGCGGCCGCGGCTACGCCAAGGAGGCCACCGCGGCGCTGCTGCCCGTGGCCTTCGAAGACCTCGGCGCCGCGCGCGTCGCGGTCGTCTGCGACGAACACAACGCGCCCAGCATCGCCGTCGCACACAGCCTCGGGGTCACCTTCGACGAGTTGCGCGAGCTCGTCGAGGACGGCGCGCCGGTGCGGCTGATGACGTTCGTGCTGCCGCGCGAAGTCTGGCTCGAACGCCGCGCGTGACGACGATCAGGCGCTCGTCGGCGCGATCTGGTGCAGGTGCACGTCGCGCTGCGGGAACGGGATCGACAGGCCTTCGGCGTCGAAGCGCTCCTTGACCGCGCGAGTGATGTCCCACAGCACGTCCCAGTAGTCCTCGCTGCGCACCCAGGGCCGCACCAGGAAGTTGACCGACGAATCGCCGAGCTCGCCGAGCTTGATCACGGTCTCCGGCTCCGCGAGCACCTTGGGGTGCGCCTTGACGACCTCCTCGAGCACGCGCTGCACCTTCTTGAGGTCGTCGCCGTAGCCGCAGCCGAACTTCATGTCGACGCGCCGCGTCGCCTGCCCCGTGATGTTGGTGATCACGCCGCCCCAGATCGAGTTGTTGGGCACGACCACGGTCTGGTTGTCGGCGAGCCGCAGCGTCGTCGACACCAGCGACATCTCGTCGACCTTGCCGGTGGTGCCCGCGACCGTGACAACCTGGCCGATGTCGTAGGGTCGGTAGACGAGGATCATGATGCCCGCGGCGAAGTTGGACAGCGTGCCCTGCAGCGCGAAGCCGATCACGAAGCCGGCCGCGCCGATCGCCGCGATGAACGGACCGATGTCGATGCCGAGCTGCGACAGCGCCACGACAAGGCCGATGAAGAACGTCAACTTGCGCACCGTGTTGACGAAGAAGTCGCGCAGCAGCTCGGAGGTGCGCCGCATGCGCGAAAGCGCCTTCTCGACGATTCCGGCGAGGATCGCAGCGAGCACCTTGAACGCGATCAGCATCAACAGGAACTTGACCACGTTGAGCCCCAAGCGGATGCCGCCCTCGGGCGAGACGACCCAGTTGGTGACGAAGTCCAGCGTGCCCTTCAGATCGTCGGTCTGAATCTGGAAGGTAGTCGAGGCGCTGACGTACTTCTGATACGCCTCGATCTCCCCGCCGCGCTCGGCCAGGGCCACGAGCGCGAGATTGAGCCGGTCGACGAGCCGGGTCTGTGCCGCCGTGTTCTCGGCGAGCTGCGTGGACAGCGCCGTTCGCGCGTCCCCCTCCGCCGTGCGCATCGCGATCTGCTGGGCGCTGATCTCGCCGTTCTTCACCGCCAGCAGAGCCAGCCAGGCGTCGGCTTCTGCCTGCACCTGATCCTTCTGCAGCGGCTTGAGCCGCAGCTTGAGCACCTCGACCTCGACCGCCGGATTGCCGGCGGTCTGGGCGACGTAGTCACCCTGGGCCACGGCGGAAAAGACGAGCAGGACCACCGCGGCGACGGCGGCGAGCGAACGACGGAACATGGCTCCTCCTGAAGCGGGTTGGCGAGTTGGGGAACACGCATGGTGGGCGCATGCCCCGGGTGGTGCAACCTCCTTCGCCGGCGCCGCGCGCCGGGGATTCACGACATCTTGAAGATCCGCGCACACCAGCCGACAGTTGCCGCCATGCCGAGCAAGATCGATTGGTACTATCACCGCAAGGGTTGAACGAGTTGCAAGCGCTCCGACGCGTTCCTCACGAGCGCCGGAGCGACCGTCCGTGAGACGGTCGACGCCAGCAAGCAGCGCTTCGGGCCCAAGGACCTCACCGCGCTGTTCGCCGACGCGACCAAGGTCGTCGTCGCCAAGGGCAAGAAGGTCGTGACGTTCGAGCCCGGCAAAGCCGGCTTCGACAAGGCCGAGTTCGAGAAGGTCGTGATCGGCCCGTCGGGCAACCTGCGCGCGCCGACGATTCGCAGCGGCAAGGCGTGGCTGGTCGGCTTCTCCGAAGAAGCCTACGGCGAGCGCTTCGGCGGCTGAGGATGTGGGCCCAAGGGCGGCCCTGGCCCCCTTGACACCGGCTCCACGGACCCCGACCGTTTGGCCTCCCGGGTTCGAGGATCGGCGAGAGCGAGGCGGCTTCCCCCATGCAAGGAAGTCCCTCTCGATGAAAGACACCAGCCTGCCCCAATCACGGCTGCCCGCGCCACGACTCCCACAGGCGCGTCGACATCACTGGTCAGGAGCCATCCTGGCGAGTGCATCGTGCGTCATTGCCGCCAGCCTCCCGGCCCAGAGCTACGCGTGGCGACAGTCACCGACGACGGGCCGGCTCTACGCGGTGACGCAACCGCTGCCCTGGGCCCAGGCGCGCGCGCTCGCGCTCGCCGCGGGCGGCGACCTCGCCACCGTTCGCACCGCGGACGAACAGGACTGGCTCTACCGCACCTTCGGCGGCAGCCAGGCGCTCTGGATCGGCTACACCGATGACGGCAGCGAGGGCACGTGGCGTTGGGTCGACAACTCGACGACGACCTACACGGCGTGGGCACCGGGCCAGCCCGACAATCAGGGCGGCGCCGAGAACTGGGCTGCGCTGTCGCCGGCGAGCCCGCTGCCGCTCGGCGCGAACGGGTCGTGGCTCGACCTGAACAGCACCTTCGCGTGCCCGGGACTGATCGAGGTCGATCCGCAGAACGTCGGCCGCGCCGCACCCTACGGCGCCGGCTGCGCCGGCAGCAACGGCGCGGCGACGCTGCGCGCGGTGAACGGCGCGGCCCCGGTTCCCGGATCGTTGTTCACGCTGCAGCTCGACTCGCTGCCGCTGGCGCCGACGATCGCGTTGCCCGCGCTCGGCCTGCCGCTCGCCACGCCGCTGAACCTCGCGGTGATCGGCATGCCCGGCTGCGACTGGTACGTCGACATCATCACGTCCACCGTGGTGCTGGTGCCCGGCGGCAGCAGCGCCACCTGGACGTTCGCGGTGCCGGTCGCGCCCGCGCTGCGCGGCGTGCGTCTCTCCGCCCAGGCGGCGGTCGGCGACCCCGGGTTCAACTCGCTCGGCGCGACGGTCACCAACGCGCTGGCGATGACCTTCGGCCAGGGCGTCGGCGAGGTCGCGCTCGGCGAGGACTTCGCCACCGCGACGTTCCTCGACCGGGACGCCTCGGGCGGTGACTGGGGCATGGGCGCCGGCACCTTCGCGACGATCGGCGGCGACGCGCGCCACGGCAGCTTCCGCCCCGAGCTCGGGATCGATCTGGGCGTCGTCAGCGGCGTGCACTCGTTCCGCTTCGACACCGGCAACACCACGATCCCGGCGACCCAGACCGCGACCGGCACCCCGCTGGTGGTCACCGACGGCCAGTTCTACTTCGACACGATGGTCGTGCCCGCGGGCGTGCGCCTGGAGTTCGTCGGCCAGGCGCCGCCGGTGTTCCACGTCGCCGGCCGCCTGCAGGTCTTCGGCCAGATCGACGTGCGCGGCGAATCGCTCACGACCCTGCCGTCCAACGTCATCCCGGCGGGGCAGCCAGGCGGCGCCGGCGGCGTCTTCGGTGGCAACGGCGGTCAGGGTGGTGACAAGTGCCTGGGCGTCGGCGCACAGCCGAACTACAGCGGCCGCGACGGCGAGCCCGTGCATGTGCTGGCCGGCCACGCCTACGCCGCCACCGCGACGGCGACCGGCGGACACGGCTCTTCGATGTTCCCCGCGTCCGGCCTGAGCACGAGCCTCATCTTCGGCGGCACCGTGGTCGCCTACTCGCCATCCGCGGCGGCCGGCGGCGGCGGCGGCGGCCTGCTGATCCCCGGCGCGAGCGGACGGGTCGTCAGCAACAACCACCCGGACCCGATCCTGATGGTGCCGCCGCGCCTCGACGCGATGGGGCCGCCCGCGCCCGGCGGCGCGGCGATGCAGCTGTTCCCGTTCGTGCCGACGCCGAGCCAACGCAGCTCGTCGCACTTCCTGCTCGGCGGCGCAGGCGGCGGCGGCGGTGGCAGTCACGCGTGCCTGACGATCTCGCTGGCGCGCGTCTGGAGTCCGGGCGGCGGCGGTGGCGGCGGCGGCGGCGCGGTGGCGTTGCGCGCGGGCGATCTCGTCCAGGTCGGCGCCCAGGGCTCGGTGCTGGCCAACGGTGGCGACGCCGCGAGCATCACCGGCATCACCTCATCGTCCTCCCCCGCCCCCGGCGGCGGCGGCTCGGGCGGCTCGATCGTGGTGCAGAGCGGTCGCGACGTCGACCTCGTCGGCAGCCTCGACGTGCGCGGTGGCCAGGGCGGCCGCTTCGATCGCTTCGCCAACGGCAGCCCCAACACCGTGCCGCTGAGCGCGGCCGTGGTCATCGAGGGCGGCTTCGGCTCGCAGGGCTTCGTGCGTTGTGAGGTCCCGCAGCTGCCGCCCATCCCGACCAGCCTGCTGCCGAACATGCAGCCGTCGCCGATCGCCGACAACGTCGGCACGCTGGTCGAGACCGACGACCTCGCGACGATGCAGTCGCGCTTCTACGACACCGGCATGTCGCCGGGACCGACCTACGTGCGCTACGTGATCGATGCGGACGTCGACGGCGTGCCGATGCGCTTCTCGGACGATCCGGGCATCTCGACGACGCCAGCGGCCGCCGGCGCGCCGCTTCGCGCCTGGTTCCAGGCCGCGACGCTCGACCCGGTGACGGGGCAGCCGACGGTGCTCGGTTCGTGGCGCACCGCGGTGCGCGGCCCGGCGGGGCTCGGCGACGACCACCTCGCCGCCTTCCGCTTCCGTCTGGTGCGCGACCGCGTGCTCGCCACGACGGTCGCCGTGCGCCGGGTCACGGTCGTCTATCGACTGTGAGCCCGATCCCGGCGCCGGACCTCACAGCCCCAGATGCAGATACACGGGGTTGGTGAAGTCGTAGGCGCTCGGCACGGTCGCCGAGCCCACGTAACACTGCATCACCAACAACAGGCCGTTGAGCGCGACGTCCCCCGGCACGTGGATCGTGCCGGACTGCCAGCCCGCGGGGTAGAACGCGAATGCGGTCAGGCCCGGATCGACGTGCACCGGGCACGCGGACACCCACGGCAGCACGAACGGCGTCTGCGCCGGCCAGCCGATCATCGTCATCGGCGCTGCGTTCGGCACGTCCGTGGTGATGCGGTAGTAGATGTCGCGGCCGAGCACCGGGTCCTCGACGTCGAGCCGCGAGCCGCTGCAGCCCTGCTCGACGGGCCGCTCGGTCGCGCCGTTGTGGAGCGCCCACAGCTCGGGGCCGTGCGTGGCGTCGGTGGCCACGAACACCACCGTGTCACCGAGCAGGGTGAAGTCGCGGGGATTGCTGCCACCGGCTGTGTTGATGTCGTAGACCGCCATGCCCAATGCGAGCGTGTGGTCCATGACCACCAACTCGAGGCTGTGGTTCGGCGTCGACGCGCAGCAGTAGATCTTGCGGCTGCCGATGGCGCGCACGTTCTGCGGATAGACCGACGACAGCGGCGGCGGGATGTTGATGCCGCCCGGCGCGAACCAGCCCCAGTTGGTGCCGTCGTACCAGAACACGTCGCCGGTGGTGTTCTGCCGGCCCGCGGTGAACAGGATGCCGCGGTCCAGGTAGTCGCGTTGGAAGTCGCGCGGCTGACTGCTGCCGGCGCCGGGCAGGAAGTCGTTGAAGAGCACCGTGCCCGCCGCGGTGAAGTCGGTGCGCCAGATCTCCTGGCCGTTGACGCCGTCGTTGGCGGCGAAGTAGACGTGCCCGCCCCACGCGACCATCGGCCGCTGCGGCACGCCGTAGTACACCCCTGGGTTGATGTCCTTGAGCAACTGCGTGCCGGCGATCGTGCCGTCGGTGATGCACAGCTCGCGACCGAGCATCGGATCGGGGATCGCCGAGAACACCACCTGGCCCGGATAGCCGGTGAAGTGCTCGGGATAGGAGCCGCCCGTGCCGGGTCGGAAGTCGCCGAGGCTGCGCGTCCCGGCGACCGTGCCGTCGGTCACCCACGGCTCGGGACCGCCGCCCGCGTCCGCGGAGAAGTAGATCTCGTTCCCGATGCGCGTCAGGTGTTTGGGATCCGAGCCGATCACGCCGGGGTTGAGATCCGCGAACAGCTGCGTGCCGGCGACGGTGCCGTTGGTCACCCACAACTCCTGCCCGGCGCCGGAGCCCCTGGCGCCGAAGAACATGCGATCGCCCAACACGCAGTAGTCGGTCGGGTAGCTCCCCGCAGACCCGGGAAGCAGATCGAGGAACAGCTGCGTGCCCTGCGGCGTGCCGTCGGTGACCCACATCTCGTCGCCGACCTGCTGGTCGTTGGCCGCGAACCAGACGCGGCCCTGGAACACGGTCAGGAACTGCGGCCCGTTGCCGCCACCCGGCGTGATGTCGCGCAGCATGATCGGGGCAGGCGGGAGGATCTGCGCGGTGAGCGCCGCGGCCGGCGCGATCGCGGCGAACGCGAGACGGAAGATGTCGTGGTTCATGGCGTGAAGTCCTCGAGACGCGACGCGGCTCACAGCCCCAGGTAGAGGTGCACGGCATTGGTGAAGTCGAACAGCGACGGCGTCGTCGTCGAGCCCACGAAACACTGCATGACGAGCTCGAGCCCCTGCAGCGCGATGTCGTTCGGCACGGTCTGCGTGCCGGAGTTCCAACCGGCGGGGTACTGCACGAACGCCGTCAGCCCCGGGTCGACGTGCACCGGACACGCGGACACCCACGGCAGCACGAACGGCGTCTGCGCCGGCCAGCCGATCATCGTCATCGGCGCTGCGTTCGGCACGTCGGTGGTGATGTAGTAGTAGATGTCCTGCCCCAGCACGGGGTCCTGCACGTCGAGCCGCGAGCCGCTGCAGCCGCGGTCGGCGGGCTCCTCGGTCGCGCCGTTCGGCATCACCCACAGCTCCCGGCCCGCGGCGTCGCGCGCCGTGAACAGCACGAGGTCGCGCAGCGCGACGAACTCCTGCGGGTCCGAGTAGCCGCTGGGGTTCAGGTCGTAGACGTAGAGCCCGAACGGGTTGGGCCGCGTCATGTCGACGACGTGCAGCTGGTGACCGTGGCCCGGAGTGCTGCCATCGAAGTAGAGCTTGCGGCTGCCGATCATGCGCAGATCCTGCGGCGAGGTCGTGGTCATGGCCGACGGCATGTTGATCCCGGGCGGCCAGGCGTACGAGAGCGTCGTTCCGTCGCAGGCGAACACGTCGGTGCCGTGGCCGGGCTGGTAGGCGACGAACAGGAAGTTCTGGTCGCGCCACCCGCCGACGAGGTTGCTGGGGTTGCTCCAGTAGGCGCCGGGCGCGAGGTCCTGCACCATCACCGTGCCCGCCGCCGTGAAGTCGGTGCGCCACAGTTCGCGGCCGTGCAGCGCGTCGGTCGCGAAGAAGAACACGCGGCCGTCGAACGCGAACATCTCCTCGGGCCACGAGGAGCTGCCGGGGTTGATGGCGAGCAGCAGCCCGGTGCCGGCCGCGGTGCCGTCGGTGTGGAACAACTCGTAGCCCGTCACACCGTCGGTCGCCTGGAAGACGACGTTGCCGGGGTAACCCGCGAAGTGCATCGGCGTCGAGCCGTTCGCGCCGGGCCGCAGGTCGCCGAGGCTGCGCGTGCCGGTGACCGTGCCGTCGGTGACCCAGGGTTCCTGGCCGCCGCCGGTGTCCGCCGAGAAGTAGATCTCGTCGCCGATGCGGGCCAGGTGGCTCGGGTAGGAGCTGGCGCTCCCGGGGCGCAGGTCCGCGAACTGGTGCGTGCCGACCGCGGTGCCGTCGGTGACCCACAGCTCGATCCCGGCGCCCGCGCCGTAGGCCGCGAAGAACATGCGGTCCCCGAGCACGCAGAAGCCGGTCGGGTTGGCGCCAGGACTGCCGGGCCACAGGTCGACGAACATCTGCGTGCCCGCCGCCGTGCCGTCGCTGACCCACAGCTCGCGCCCGTTCTGGCCGTCGTTGGCCGAGAACCAGACGCGGTCGCGGAACACCGTCAGCTCCTGCGGCGACGACTCGAGGCTGCCGGGCTGGATGTCGGCCAACAGGAAGGGCCCCTGGGCGAACAGCGGACCGGACGAGGCGATCAGGAGAGGGACGACGCGGTGCAGGTAGGTCATGGATGGGCTCCACCCCCCTCCGCGAGAACGGGCGCCCCGACCTGCAGGGATTTTCTCGGCGGCGCCCGACCCTTCGTCTCAGCCGATGCCCAGCTGCCCCTTGAGCCAGGCCCGCGCCAGGCTCCAGCGGGCGTAGACCGTGCGCTCGGCGAGGCCCAGGGCTTCGCCGACCTCCCGCAGGGTCAGTCCCGTGAAGAAGTGCATCTCGACGACCTGCACCAGCTCGGGATCGCGTTCGCCCAGCAGCAACAGCGCCTCGTGCACGGCCAGGATGTCGGCCTGGTCGTGCTGCAGCCCCGCGATCGTCTCGTCGAGCGGCTCGACCCGCTGCCCGCCGCCCTGCTTCTGCGACTGCCGGCGCCGCGCGTGATCGACGAGCACGTGGCGCATGGCCCGAGACGCCACCGCCAGGAAGTGGCCGCGGTCGCGAAAGTCAGGCACCTGTCCGCCGAACACCCGCAGGTAGGCCTCGTGCACCAGCGCCGTCGCCTGCAGCGTGTGCGAGGCCCGCTCCCTGCCGATCTGGGCCTGGGCCACGCGCCGCAGTTCGTCGTAGAGCCGCGGCAACAGGCCCGCCTCTGCCGCCGGGTCGCCCGCCTTCATCTGCTGCAGCAGCAGGGTGATCTGCTCGACGTCGTCGGGGCGCGGCGGGGTCATGGGCGCCGCGATCATAGTCTTCGGCGTCCCGCCTCGCGCAGGGACGCCACCAGGGAGAGAATCGCCGCGTGATCGACCCTGCCCCGCCGAACCCCGACGATCCGCAGGCCACGCGCTGGCGCGCGGTGCGCGCGCTGTTCGAGCGGGCCCTCGAGGCGGAGCCGCAGCACGCCGAACGTTTCGTTCGTGAGGCCGCTGCCGGCGATGTCGAGCTGGCCGACGACGTGCTCGAGTTGCTGGCGAGGCACGGCAGCGAAGGCGAGTTCCTGGCCACGCCGCTGGCGACGCCCTTCGCCGGCCTGACCGTCGCCGACGGCTCCTGGGTCGGCCACCGACTCGGGCCGTACCCGATCGTGCGGCTGATCGCCACCGGCGGCATGGGCGTCGTCTACGAGGCCGAACAGAGCGAGCCGCACCGCCGCATCGCGCTCAAGGTGCTGCGCGCGCCGCTGCCCGGCTCGGACGCCGAGCGCCGCTTCCGCGAAGAGGCCGAGATCCTCGCCCGACTTCGTCATCCGGGCATCGCCCAGGTCTTCGCCGCGGGCACCGCGCAGCTCGACGGCGCCGGCGACTCGCTGCCGTTCCTGGCACTCGAATTGGTCGAGGACGCGCGCTCGCTGCAGGAGTTCGCGACGTTGCACGAACTGCCCTGGCGCCAGCGTGTCGACCTGCTGCTCCAGGTCGCCGAGGCGGTGCAGCACGGCCACCAACGCGGCGTGATCCACCGCGACCTCAAGCCGCACAACGTGCTCGTCGACGGCAACGGCCGCTGCAAGGTCGTCGACTTCGGCATCGCCCGTCTCGTCGATCGCGACGCGGGCGACGCGCGCACGATCGCCGGAGTCGTGCTCGGCACGCCGGCCTACATGAGCCCCGAGCAGCTCGAGGGCGACCCCGACGCGATCGACGTGCGCACCGACGTCTACGCGCTCGGCGTGATGTTGTTCGAGTTGCTGACCGGGACGCTGCCGCGCGACTTCGCCGGCAAGCCCCTGACCGAGGCGCTGCGCGTGCTGCGCACCGAGGTCGCCGCGCCACGGCCGAGCGAGCGACGCCCCGGACTGCCGGTCGAGATCGACTGGATCTTCGCCAAGGCCACCGCACGCATGCCCGACGAGCGCTACGGCGCCGTCTCCGAGTTCGCCGCCGATCTGCGCCGCCTGCTCGTCGACGAGCCCGTGTCGGCAGGACCGCCGAGCACGGCGTATCGCCTGCGCAAGCTGGCGCGGCGACACCGCCTGGCGCTGAGCGCGGCGGGGCTGGTGCTGCTCTCGATCGTCGTGGCCCTGATCGTCAGCCTCGCCTCGCGCGCCGAGGCCCTGCGCGAACGGGACCGCGCCCGCCAGGAACAGCGCGTCGCGGAGTCCGTGCTGGGCCTGGTGCAGGACGTGTTCGCCAGCGCCGACCCCGATCGCCTCGGACGCGACGTGCGCGTGCGCGACATGCTGCGCGACGCCACCCGCGAGCTCGACGCCACGGCGGCGATCGATCCGCTGGTGCGGGCCTCGCTCGACTTCACGCTCGGCAGCACCTTCGCCGGGCTCGGTCTCGACGACGAGGCACTGGCGCGGCTCGAGCGCGCCCACCGCGGCATGCTCGAACACGCCGGCCCCGGCGATCGGCGCACGATCCGCGCCGCGGCCGCCTACGCGGGCGCCCTGCGCGCCGGCGGCCGGATCGACGAGGCCCTGGCGACGGCGACCCGCGCCGCAGCCGCCGCCGACGGCCTGGCCGCGACCGACGAGGTCCGGACCGACTGCACCGTGGTGCTCGCGTCGCTCGAGCAACTCACCGGGGCCGGCGCGCGCGGCATCGAACGCCTCGGGCAGCGGCTCGCCGAACTGGCCGCGCACGGCGAGGCGGAGTCGGCCGGCGCGGTCGCGCTGCTGGTCGGGCTCGGCGAACTGCAGACCGGCCTGGGGCAACTCGACGAAGCCGGCGCCAACCTGGACCGCGCCGTCGCGATCGCGCGGCGCGTGCACGGCCCCGGACACCCGCGCACCACGGCCGTGCAGCACGCCCATGCGCTCGTGCAGGAACAGCTCGGCCAGCGCGCCGCCGCCGAACAGGAGCTGCGCGCCGTCGTCGCGCAATCGCAGGAGAAGCTGGGCCCCGATCATCGGGCCACGCTGGCCTCGATCGCCAACCTCGGCGCGCTGCTGCGGCGCCTGGACCGGCGCGAGGAGGCCAGCGCGATCCTGCAGGAGGCGCTCTCGACCTATCGCCGCGTCTTCGGTGAGGACGACCAACGCACGCTCGCGCAGCAGAACAACCTCGCGCTGCTGCTGCTCGACCAGCAGAAGCTGCCCGAGGCCGAGGAACTGCTCCGCGACGCGCTGGCCCGCGCGCGCCGCCTGTTCGCGACCACGGACCCGCGGTTGACGGCGGCGCTGCAGAACCTCGCCACGGTGCTGCGGCGCCGCGGCGACAACGACGGCGCGATGACCCTGCTCGAGGAGGCGCTGTCGCTGCTCGAGCAGCAGGCCGGGCCCGACAACCCACGCACGCTGCAGGCCCGCTTCAACCTCGGCGTGCTGGCGCGCTCGCGCCGCGACTACGAACGCGCCGAGCAGCTGATCGGCGACGCCCTCGCCGGCCGCCGCGAGGTCCTCGGCGAGGACCACCCCGACACGCTCAACGCGATGCACGAGCTGGCGCGCATCCAACGCGCGCGGCACCAGCTCGCGCCGGCCGAGGCGACCGCGCGCGAACTGCTGACGCGGCGGCGCGCCGTCGCTGCCGCGCAGGGCGGCGACGACTGGATCCTCGCCGCGCAGCTGCTCGCCCAGATCCTCGACGAACTCGACCGCCCCGCCGAGGCCGGCCCGCTGTTCGACGAAGCCGTCGCCGCCTGCGAAGCCGCGCCGCCCGAGCGCGCGGTGCGCACCGTCAACACCCGCAACCTCGCCGCCGACTTCTGGTCGCGCCGCGGCGACAAGGACAAGGCGCGCGCGCTGCTGCAGCGCAACGTCGAGGCGTTCGACCGGGACCCCGAGCTCGGCGCCTCGTCCAGGCGCAGCCTGCAGAACCGGACGCGCAGCCTGCTCGATCAGCTGGGGCAGTGAGTCAGCGCGCGGTCGCGGAGCGCCGGACGAAGACGACCTGCACCGCCAATCCGGGCGAGGCGTCCACCAGCACGGGCCGCGCGCCGTGCGCCGCCGCGATCGCCGCGACGAGCGCCAGCCCCAGCCCCGCCCCGGCGTGCCCGCCGGTGTCCTCGCCGCGGTAGAAGCGCTCGAACAGCCGCTCGCGATCGGCGGCGGCCACCCCGGGACCGTCGTCGGTGACCGACAGCCGGACCGAGGTGGCGTCGACGTCGACCGCGACGACGACGCGCTGCCGGGCGAAGCGCAGCGCGTTGCCGAGCAGGTTGCCGCACAGGATGCCGAGCAGGTGGCGGTCGCCGGCGACCTCGACGCCCTGCGGCGCGCGCACTTCGACTTCCTTGCCGTCGGGCACGACTGCGGCGCCGACGCACTCGCGGACCACCGCGACGAGGTCGACCGCGACATCGGCGGTGTGACCGTTCGCGTCCAGCCGCGTCAACATCAGCAGGGACTCGATCAGCCGGGCCATGCGCTGCGCGGTGTCGTGCACCTCGCGCAGCGAGGCGGCGTAGTCCTCGGGTGCGCGCGCCCGGCGCAGCGCGATCTCGGTGGCGCTCTGCAGGATCGCGATCGGATTGCGCAGCTCGTGCGAGGCGTCGGCGATGAAGCGCTTCTGCCGGTCCACCGAGGCGCGCAGCGAGGCGAACGCCTCGTCGAGGATCTCGGCCAGGCGATCGATCTCGTCGCCGGTGCCGCGCCTGGGCACGTGGGCCTCGGCGCCGTCGCGCACCCGCACCGCCGCGTCGCCGAGGCGCTCGAGCGGCACGGTGACCCGCCGCGACAGGAACGCACCGAAGGCCACCACGGCGCCGATCGACGCGAGCCCGACCAGCACCGCGATCCAGGCGATGCGCGCGAGCTGCTCGAACATCGGCCGCAACGAGGTCCCCGCGCGGATGCGCACCGCGAACGCCGGGCTCGGGCCGTGCTCCGAGTCCTCGCTCACCCCCTCGGCGCCGGGCCGCGCCGGGAACGCGAAGGTCGCCGCGACCACACGCAGGTCCCCGCCGTAGGTGCGCGCGTCGGCGCCTTCCGGAGAGCCGTCGGCCGGCGCCGCCGGCAGGGCCGCGCCGAACTGCTTCACGACCTGCAGCCCCGGCAGCACGCAGACCTCGGCGGAGGTCGCGTCACCGAACAGCCGCAGCTGCGGCGCCGTCTCGAAGGCCCCTTCGAGGTGCACGCCGCCGTCTTCCCATTCGCACAGCGCGGCGATGCCCTGGGCCTGCGCCAGCAGCTCGCCGTCGACTCCCGCCAACAGGGAGCTGCGCACGCCGGCGTAGAGCGCGACCGAGGCAAGCCCCACGATCAGGCTCGCGAGGGCGATGAACCAGGCCATCAGGCTCGCGCGCAGCGACAGCGTCTTCATCCGGCCTCCGCCACGAGCACGTAGCCGACGCCGCGGCGCGTCTGCAGCATGCCGCTGCCGAACGGTGCGTCGATCTTGCGGCGCAGGTTCGCGATGTGGACCTCGAGCGCGTTGGACTCGGGCCCGACCTCGTCGTCCCAGAGCGCCGCCGTGAGCCGGTCGCGACGGATCACGGTGCCGACCTGTCGCATCAGCAGCTCGAGGATGCGGTATTCCTTCTCGGTCAGCTCGATCTCGGTCTGTCGCCGGATTGCGCGCCGCGCGGCCGTGTCGAGGCGCAGGTCGTCGACCACCAGCTCGGCGTTGGTGCCGGCGCTGCCGCGGCGCACGAGCGCGCGCAGCCGCGCCAACAGCTCCGCGAACTCGAACGGCTTGGTGACGTAGTCGTCGGCGCCGGCGTCGAGGCCGCGCACGACGTCTTCGGTCGCGTCGCACGCGGTCAGCATCAGGATCGGCAGCCGCGAGCGTTCGGCGCGCAGCCGCCGGCACACCTCGCAGCCGTCGACCTCGGGGATGCGCACGTCGAGCACCATCGCGTCGAACAGCTGCCCGCGCGCGGCCCACAACGCCTCGGCGCCGTTGGCGACGACGTCGACGACGTAGGACTCCTCGCGCAGGCCCTGGGCCAGGGCGCGCGCGAGGGCGGGTTCGTCTTCGACCAGGAGCAGGCGCGCCATCGCGGACCTCAGCCGACCTTGCGGACCCGGACCGCGGGCTTGGGGGCGGGTCGGGCCTCACCCTCCTCCTCTTCCTCCTCTTCTTCTTCGCCGCCCTGCTTCTTGCCTTCGTGGCCCTCCTCCTTCTCGGCGTGCTCGTGCTCTTCGCCCTTCTCGGCGTGCTCGCCCTCTTCGTCGTGCTCGCGCTCCACGGCCTCTTCGTCGTGCTCGCGCTCCACGGCCTCGCGCCGCAGCTCGACCTCGATCAGGTGCCCCGCGCGACCCTCGATCTCCACGTCGATCACGCAGCGGGTGTTGACGATCGCGATGTCGCAAACGGGCATGCCGCCCTCGTACTCGAGCGAGGCGCTGACCGCCGTGCCCTTGACGAAGCTCTCCGCGGCCTGCACCAGCTGACCGAGGTCGCGCTCGCTGTGGCGCAGCGCCGCCTGGAAGCCCGGGATCTCGTGCGCGTCTTCGTCGGCCTCCTCGCGTTCGCGCACCGCGCCGGTCTGCGGGTCGAGGGTCACCTGCACGAGCTCGTTGCCCGCGGTCAGCACCATGACCTCGAAGAACACGTCGAGCTTCTCGCCTTCGAACTCACCCTCGAGGTCCGCCTCGACGGCGCGACCGGGCTGGGCGGCGAGGGCCTTCGCGATCGCGTCGCGCAGGGAGATCTTGGCGGCACCGACGATGTCGCGCACGTCGGCGTGATGGCCCTCCTCGGCGGGCACGGTCGGGGCGCTGGCGAACCAGGCGGGAAACAGGACGGTCGCCATCGCGGCGAACATGGTGGTCTTCATCATTGTCGATCTCCGGACTTGGCAGTGGGTATGGCCGTCATTGGCCAGGCGCGGAGTTCTAGACAGCGCGGCTGAACGAGACCTGAAGCCGACATGGATCCGGCCCACTCTACGAAGATCGCCCTGCAAACGCTGTTCTGCTACCCTTCGCGGCCCCCCGCGTCGCCTGTCGACCGGGCCCCAACCCCCTCCCGAACCCGCCGCGCCGCGCCATCCCCCCGGCAACCATGTCCGACGCTCCGAAGATCATCTACACGCACACCGACGAGGCCCCGGCCCTCGCGACCTACTCGTTCCTGCCGATCGTCCAGGCCTTCACCGCGGGCACGGGCATCGACATCGAGACGCGCGACATCTCCCTCGCCGGCCGCATCCTCGCCCACTTCGCCGACCGCCTGCCCGAGGGCCAGCGCGTCGCCGACGACCTCGCCGAACTCGGCAAGCTCGCCGAGAAGCCCGAGGCGAACATCATCAAGCTGCCGAACATCAGCGCGTCGATCCCGCAGCTCAAGGCTGCGATCGCCGAGCTGCAGGCGCACGGCTATGCGCTGCCGGACTACCCCGAGGATCCGCAGGACGACGCCCAGCGCGACACCAAGAAGCGCTACGACAAGGTCAAGGGCAGCGCCGTCAACCCGGTGCTGCGCGAGGGCAACTCCGATCGCCGCGCGCCGGCCGCGGTAAAGGCCTACGCGCGCGCCAACCCGCACAAGATGGGCGCCTGGTCCGCGGACAGCAAGTCGCACGTCGCCCACATGACCAAGGGCGACTTCTTCGGCAACGAGAAGTCCGTGACCGTCGCCGAGGCCTGCGCGGTGACGATCGAGCACACCGCGGCCGACGGCACCAAGACCCACCTCGGCAACCCGATCGCGCTGCAGGCGCACGAGATCATCGACGCGACGTTCCTCAGCAAGCGCGATCTGTGCGCGTTCCTCGCCGAGCAGGTCGCCGACGCCAAGAAGCAGGGCGTGCTGTTCTCGCTGCACCTCAAGGCGACGATGATGAAGGTCAGCGACCCGATCCTGTTCGGCTACGGAGTGCAGGCCTACTTCGCCGACCTGTTCGCGAAGCACGGCGCGACCTTCGCGCGCCTCGGCGCCGATCCGCGCAACGGCTTCGGCGACATCCTCAACAAGGTCGCGACGCTGCCCGCCGCCGAGCGGCAGGCGATCGAGGCCGACGTGCAGGCCGCCTACGCCAACGGCCCGGGCCTGGCGATGGTCAACTCCGACAAGGGCATCACCAACCTGCACGTGCCCAGCGACATCATCATCGACGCGTCGATGCCGGTGATGATCCGCGACTCGGGCAAGATGTGGAACGCCGCGGGCAAGCTGCAGGACACCAAGGCGGTGATCCCCGACCGCTGCTACGCGGGCGTCTATCAGGCCGTGATCGACGACTGCAAGGCGCACGGCGCGCTCGACCCCAAGACGATGGGCAGCGTCTCGAACGTCGGCCTGATGGCCAAGAAGGCCGAGGAGTACGGCTCGCACGACAAGACCTTCGAGATCGCGGCGGACGGCGTGGTGCGCGTCGTCGACGACAGCGGCAACGTGCTGCTCGAACACCAGGTGCAGGCCGGCGACATCTGGCGCATGTGCCAGGTCAAGGACGCGCCCGTGCGCGACTGGGTCAAGCTCGCCGTGAGCCGCGCCCGCGCCACCGGCGCGCCGGCCGTGTTCTGGCTCGACCGCAACCGCGCGCACGATGCGCAGCTGCTCGCCAAGGTCGAGACCTACCTCGCCGAACACGACACCGCGGGACTGCAGTTCCACATCATGTCGCCGGTCGAGGCGACGAAGTTCTCGCTCGAACGCATCCGCCGCGGCGAGGACACGATCTCGGTCACCGGCAACGTCCTGCGCGACTACCTCACCGACCTGTTCCCGATCCTCGAGGTAGGCACGAGCGCCAAGATGCTGTCGATCGTGCCGCTGATGAACGGCGGCGGCCTGTTCGAGACCGGCGCCGGCGGCTCGGCGCCCAAGCACGTGCAGCAGTTCCTCGAGGAGAACTACCTGCGCTGGGACTCGCTCGGCGAATTCCTGGCGCTCGCGGCCTCGTTCGAGCACATCGCCGAGCGTTACCACAGCGCCGCGGCGCGCGTGCTCGGCACGACCCTCGACGCGGCGAGCGCCCAGTATCTGCTGCAGGACAAGGGCCCGGCGCGCAAGGTCGGCGGCATCGACAACCGCGGCAGCCACTTCTACCTGGCGAAGTTCTGGGCCGAGCAGCTCGCGGGCCAGAAGGACGACGCCGCGCTCGCGGCGCGCTTCGCGCCGATCGCCGCCGCGCTGGTCGAGAACGAAGCCAAGATCGTCGGCGAACTGGCCGCGGTGCAGGGCAAGCCCATCGACATCGGCGGCTACTACCAGCCCGACCCCGAGCGCACCGCCGCGGCGATGCGTCCGAGCGCGACGCTCAACGCGATCGTCGGCGGCTGATTCGCTGCCGACCTGTTACGCCGGGCTTCCCTGACGCCTACTGGCTCTTCTGCGGGCCGCGGTACTCGATCGCCTCGTAGATGTCGGCCTCGGCGACGCACCAGCCGAACTTCATCGTGCGCACGCGCTCGAGCTTCTGCACCGACTTGAAGTGGCGCCGCAGCTTCTCGAGCTCGCGCGGCCGGTCGTCGGGGCGCGGCAGCACGTAGATCGCGTTCTGGCCGATGTGGCTGGCGGTCGGCTCCCAGTGGTCGAACTGCAGGGCCGTCTCGCCGAACACGTTCTGCGCCATCACGGCCTCGAAGTCGTGATCGGCCGGCATCACGTACATGTGCATCTTGAGGGCCCGGAACAGCTGCGCGGCGTCGCGGTAACCCGACGCGAAGAAGAACACGTTGCCCTCGACGCCATCGCGCTTGTCGAGCTGCTCCTCCCAATACTCGGCGCGCGCGGCGATCTCGTCCCAGCCCGACCACGAGCTGCCCGAGGACTGCGGCACCCACCGGATCATCGGCGCGGCCACGGCGAACAGCACCACGCTGGCCAGCATCACGCGCGTCAGCACGCGCGTCGTGCGCACGTGCGTCTGCAGCCGGCCCGTGCCGGACCACCAGGTCATCACGATCGCGGCGAGCGGCAGGAAGCACGGCGCCAGCCAGTTGATCTTGACCTGGATGAACAGCGAGTTGGCCAGGAAGAACAGCGGCATCGGCAGGCCGGTGGCCAGCAGCCAGGTGGCCGGCATGTCGCGCCGCAGCGCCTTCTTGCCGACCCACCACGCGGCCACCGGGATCAGCAGCGCGATCACCGGGTGGATCACGCCGATCTGCCCGCCGACGAACTCACCGAGCCAGCGCACGCCGATCGCGGCCTTGCTCCACCGCCCCTCGGTCTGGAAGCGAAACGACTCGAAGTCGTTGCCGACGTTCCAGGCCACCACCGGCAGGAAGGTGATCGCCGCGAGCAGGACGCCGAGATACGGCCCCGGGCGGCGCCATTGCCGCCGCATCGCCGGATCGGCGAGCAGCAGCAGGAACCCGCTCACCGCGAGGAACGCCGCGGCGTACTTGCTCAGAAGCGCCGCGCCCGCGGCGACGCCCGCGAGCGCCCACCAGCCCAGCTTGCCGTCGCGCGCCCGCCACAGGCAGAAGAGCGTCAACGTCCAAAAGAACACCAGCGGCGGGTCGGGGGTGGTCAGGAAGTGCGTCGCGCTGAGCATCGGCATCGCCAGCGAACACACCAGCCAGCCCGCGCGCACCCACGGCTCACAGCCCAGATCGCGAAGCCACAACAGCCCGAGCCAGCCGGTGCCGACGCCGCAGAGCAGGGTGCCCAGGCGCAGGCCGACCACGCCGTCGCCGAGCACGTTGGTGCCCAGCCAGATCAACCACGCCACCATCGGCGGGTGATCGAAGTAGGACAGGTCAGGGTACTGCGCGTAGCTCCAGTAGTAGGCCTCCTGCGCGAACACCGGCATGGTGAGGCACAGCCACGCGGAGACGGCGACCGTGCCGAGGAGGAGCCAGCGTTCTTGGCGGGTGAGGTTCATGGTTGCAGCGACGGGCCCGCACGTGACCCGCCACGAGCCTGACCTGGCAGTCTGAAGGCACCATGAAGCGGGCGCGACCGTCGACAGGGCAACGCCGGCGGCACCCTGAGGTTACCGGCTCGCGCGACCGGAATCGCGCGGCGTCGCCGAACGATCAGTAGACCGTCAGCTGCAGCGCGTTCGAGGTCACGAACGGGATCGATGCGGCCGAACCCGGGTCGAGCACCGCGAGTTGCGGCGCGAAGTAGAAACCCTGGAACGCCGGGCTGCTGGGCAGCGGTATGCCAAAGGACGTATGCCCCGAGGCCGTCGCCGCGCGCACGTTGCCGGTGCCGGTCGTGCCGACGACCGTGAACATCGCGTCGGTGCTCTGGAAGCAGCTGGCGGTGCCGGGGATCGGGATGCTCGGGAACTGCGGGATCATGCCGATCACCAAGAACGCGACCGAGCCCGGCGCGAAGCCCGTGCCCTCGACGCGGAACGCCGCGTTGCCGACCGTCGGCGGCTGGTTGGTGAACATCGTGCCGATCGAGTTGGACGAGCTCGCGCACAGGGTGCCGAACGGGACCACGTTGGCCTGATCGAGCAGGCCGCAGTAGAGGCGCGACTTGAGCGCGGTGGTTCCGGCGGCGGCCCAGGCACCCCCCGACAGGCGCATGCTCGTCAGCGCCGCCCCACCCGGCTCGATCGGCGGCGTCGACCAGCCCGGCTCGGTGAACACGACCCAGTAGTTGGTGTTCGCGGTCAGCAGCGCCACCGAGTCGAGACTCGCGCCCTGCCAGCCGATCGTCGGATCGATGATCCAGGTGCCGCCCGCGAGGCGTGTGCCCGGCGTGCCGGTAGAGGCGTTCTCGTCCCAGATCTCGAGCGTCATGTAGGTGCCGACCTGGGAGGTGTAGTTGTTGCCGGTGAACACCTCGAGGCCCTGGATGGCGAGCGACGAAGCGGGCGTGATCTGCCACGCGTAGGTGTTGGGCGCGGCCGACGAGTAGCTGTAGATCGCGTTGCTGACCGACGTGGACAGGTCGTTGGTCGAGAAGCAGGGCGGCGTCTGGGCACCGAGCATGCCGGCCAGGGAGCAGGCGACGACGAAGGGAGCGGTTGTCTTCATGGGTGGTGACTTCGCTGCTGGGAGTGGGGTCTGGAACGGAGCGACGGGGGCGGTCGCGCCGGGGCACGGTGTATTGACCCGCGCGCCGCGGATTCTCGCGAGAATCCGGGAGATCTTCGCCGCCGCTCAGCGCCGCAGCTGTTCGGCCAAGAGGCGCCCCAGGTCGGCCTCGAACTGCTCGGCCTGCGGCCCGGCGGCGCCGCGCCGTTCGGGCTGCCACTGCAGCCAGCGCAGCCGCGTGAGGGTCAGACGGCGTGGATCCCCCCTGGCGACCATCGACTCGCACCGTTCGAGGCAGGCGCGCGAGAAGGCCAGCGCCGCGGCCTGCCAGCGTTCGCGGTCCGGCGCATCCGCGGCCCGGGCGGCCGCCGCGAGCGCCGCGCGGCTGCCGACCATGCACGGACCGAAGACGTCGTCGCCCGCGGCCTGCTGCAGCCAGGCCTGCAGTTCCTCGACGCCGGCCTCGAACTCCCCGGCGTGACACCTGGCCAGCGCGCGCACGAGGTCCGGCCAGCCGCCGCGCTGCACCAGCGTCTCGGGGTGCTCGGTGGCCTCGACGGCGTCGCGCGAGATCGCGTCGGGCAACGACCAGGCCTGCACACCGGACCGTTCGATCTGTTGCCGCATCAGGCGCGCCACCTGCCGCGCCCCGGCGAGGTCGCCGCGATCGACGAGCACGTCGAGCAGCTCGCCGCGCGGCTCGAGCGCCTCGGGCGCCAGCTCGCAGGCGGCGCGGAACGCGTCCTCGGCGACCGCGCGCTGCCCCTGGATGTGCGCCGTCCAGCCGAGCACCCGCTGCGCGGCGAGGTCCTTGGGCTGCTGCGCGGCGGCGCGCCGGGCCAGCTGCAGACCGATCTCGGGGTTGCCGCTGAGCACCATGACCTCGGGGAACCAGCCGCGCACGTAGGTCGGATCGAGCTGCAGCGTGCGTTCGAGCAGCACGCCCGCGCTGCCCCACTCGTCGCGCAGGTAGGCGTGCGCGTAGGCGAGGTCGGCCAGGGCGTGCGGATCGCGCGGCCGCACCGCCACCGCGGCGCGACCGAGGCCGAGGATCTCGTCGACGGGCGGCGTCGGCAGCCGGCGCAGGAACAGCGCCAGATCGTGCAGGATCCAGAAGTCGTCGGGGTGCTGCGCCAGCGCCGCGCGCAGCACACGCACGGCCTCGTCGCCGGCGCCCAGGTCGAACAGGCACTTCGCGAGCAGGTTCACGGTGGCGGCTGGCTCGTCGGCGAGCTGCGGCGACTCCGCCAGCTGCAGCAACGCGGCGCGGTCGTCGGCCGCGAACGCCACGCGCAACTGGTCGCGGAACGGCTGCGGATCGGCGCGCCGCGCGATCGCCACCAACTCCTGCCAGGTGGGCGCCGCGTCCGGCAGGTTCCGCGCGACGCGGGCCCAGTCGTCGATCGCGCCGCAGATCGCCCCCGCGAGCGGGTTCTGCCGGATGTCCGCGACCAGCGCATCGCTGGCGGCGCCGAAGTCGAGACCAAAGCGCGCGAAGCCGCGGCGGTAGCCGTCGGCGACACCCGCAGCGCGCCGATCGTCGGTGTAGTGCGGGCGCACCGATTCGAGCCAGGCCAGCAGCTCCCGCAGCCGCCGCGCCGCGGCCGCCTCGCCTTCGATCTGCGCGAGCAGCTCCGCCACGCGGGCGCGTTCGCCCTCCTCGACGTCGCTCGAACCGGCGAGCTGCTCGGCCTGGTGTGCCGCGGCCTCGGCAGCGTCCCAGCGCCCAACCTCGCCGATCGGCTGCTCGCGCGCGCGCTCGGCCGCGGCGCGCGCGCGTTCGGTCGCCTGCGTGACCAAACGGTGCGTCTGCGCCTCGCGCGTGGCGCGATCCTGCTGCAACCACAGCAGCGCCGCCGCGACCGCGACCACGGCGGCGAGCAACGCGGTGCCGAGCGCCACGACGACCCGGCGCGAACGCCCCACCTGATCGGCGCGCGCCTCCGCGGCGACGGCCTTGAGTTCGAGCTGATAGGCGCGCTGCTCGGCGCCTTCGAGGTAGGCAGCGATCTCGTCACCGACCGCCGCCGCGTCCATCGGCCGCTCGGCGGGGTTCGGCGCCAGGCAACGCATGGCGAGATCGACGAGCGACGCGTCCGCGTCGCAGGTCTGCAGCGCCGCGCGCGCGTCGTCCTGCCAACACTGGGTCGCCTGCAGGTAGGTCGCCGAACGCGTCTCGCCCGCGTAGGGCGGCCTGCCGGTCAGGATCTCGCAGAGGATCGCGCCGAGCCCGAACACGTCGGTGCGCGAGGTGATCGCCGCTTCGTCGCCGCGCGCCTGCTCGGGGGCCATGTAGGCCGGCGTGCCCAGGATGTGCATCGCGCCCTCCTTGCCCGGCGCGGTCGGCAGGCGCAGCGCCGCCTCCGGCTCGATCGCGCGCGCGAACCCCCAGTCCATCACCTGCACCTCACCGAACGCGCCGACCATCACGTTGCTCGGCTTGAGGTCGCCGTGCACGACGCCCTGTGCGTGCACGAACGCCATCGTCTGACAGATCTTCGCGAACACCTCGAGGAAGCTGCGCCAGCTCGAAAACGGTTCGGCGCGGGCCGCGAGCAGGTCGACGAGGGTGTCGCCCTCGACGACCTTCATGGTGAAGTAGGGCCGGCCGTCGGCGAGCAGGCCGGCTTCGTGGATCGGCACGATGCCAGGGTGCTGCAGCTGCGCGCAGATCCGCGCCTCGGCGGAGAAGCGCTGCACCATTTCCGGTTCGCCCGCGTAGCGACGCGACAAGATCTTGACCGCGAGTTCGCGCCCGAGCTCGCGATCGGCGACGCGGTAGACGAGGCCGACGCCGCCGCGACCGATCAGGTCGACCACCGGACGACCGGCGAGCTCGGTCGGATGCTCACCGTCGACGTCCGGAAGGCGCGGCGGCGGCCCCAGCGGCGTTCCGGACGCAGCCCCGGGTGCGCCGTCGCGCTGCCGCTGCCGCCGGATCACCGAGCTCAGCCCCTTGCCGAGGTAGTCGTCGTCCTCCTTGCGTTCGCTCACAGCGCTTCGACGACCTCGCGGCACCGCTGTTCGAGTTCCTGCGGCGACAGCTCGGGGTGGTGCGTCGCCATCACCGTCATCAGCGCGCGGCGGAAACGGCTGCGGCCCGCGGCGAGCAGCCGGTAGACCTGCGCGACGTCGAGCTCGCCGATCTCCTCGGCGATGCGTTCGCACGACATGCCGTCGACGTAGCGGCGGCCGAGCACGTCGAGACGCCAGGTCGCCCAACGGTCGCCTTCGGCCTGCTGCCGCATCAACGTCCACGCCGCGTCGGTGATCATCTCGGCCCAGACCCGATCGAACGCGCCCGAAGGGCTCTCCTCGGTGTGGTCGACGACCATCTCTTCGGTCTGCAGCTGCGTGGTGCGGCGGCGACGATCGCTGCGTTCGAGCTCGTGCGCGACGTTGCGCAGCACGCCGCGCAGGAACGGGCGGAAGCCGCCCGGGCGGTCGCGTTCGACGCGGGTCAGCGGCCCGTCCGGGCTGAAGATGCGCAAGAACACCTCCTGGCTGGCGTCGGCGACCCGTTCGTGCTGCGCCGAGACGCGCCAGCGCGCCGCGAAGTAGCCGCGCACCAGCGGGCCATAACGCGCGCCGAACTCCTCCTGGTCGCGCGGCACCGCGGCGGCGGCGCCGAGCACGAGGGACCAGCGGGTCGAGTCGAAGCGCGTCATGGCGGGCGCGGCCATGCTACCGCCGCGGCCGCGACGGCTGCTACTTACCGCCGCCGAGCGGCAGCATCGGCACCATCTTCGTCGCCCGCGCGGGCTTGGCCGCGTCGCGCTGCTGCTGGTCGGCCGCGGCCTTCTCGAGCACCGCGGCGTCGACCTCGACACCGGCCTTGGCGAGCGCGGCGTCGAGCAGCACCTCGCCGGCCCGGTAGCCGACGACCTGGGCGACGATCTTGCCGTCGCGACCGATCACGAACTGGTGCGGGATGCCGCCGACGCCGTAGAGGGCGCGCGAGGCGCGCTCCGGCTTGCGCTCCGCGGCGTCGTGCGCGAACAGCACGTCGGCGTACTTGCGGCCGTTCGCCTGCACCCACTCGACGAACTCGTCGCGCCCGTCGCTGGTGCACGAGGCGATCACGACGACGTCCTGGTCGGCGTAGTGCTTCGCGAGCTCCTGCACGTGCGGCAGCGCGGCCTTGCACGGCCCGCACCAGGTCGCCCAGAAGTCGAGCACGACCACCTTGCCGCGGTAGCTCGAGAGCTTGACGTCCTTGCCGTCGACGTCCTGCATCACGAAGTCCGGCGCGGCGGCGCCGATCGCGATCGTCTCGACCGGCGCCTCGGGCGCGCGCGGCTTGGGCGCCGCGAAGAACTCGGGGCCCCAGGCCTTGCTCGGCGTGTGCTCCGGAGCGAGCTCCACGCCGGCGTGGTTGAGCAGGTTGCCGAGCGCCTCCTTGCGATCGCGCAGGCTGAAGCCGCCCAACAGACGCCCCTCGGCGTCGGCGGCGATCAGCGCCGGCATGCCCGGCCGCATGTTGCCCTTCCAGAACTTCGACAGCACGGTCTTGGCGTCGAACGCCATGCGCTCCTCGGGGGTCGGCGCGCCGCCCGAGTAGACGAGCTTGCCGGCGGGATCGATCGCGATCCGGAAGTCGCAGTCGGCGGCGTTGCGCTCGCACCACTTGACGAGCTCCTCCTGCGAGGTGTTGACGAACGCGGCGACCACCTGCACGCCGTAGGGCGCGTATTCCTCGGCCAGCGCCTGCAGCTCGCGGCGCGGCATGATCTCGGCCCACGCGAACGCGATCACCACCGGCTTGCCGCGCAGCGACGACAGCTGGAACTCCTTGCCGTCGTCACCGAGGAAGGTGACGTCTGGCATCTGCTCGCCGGCATTGATCGAGCCGAACACCGGCCAGAACGGCGGGCGCTTGGCCGCGGCAGCTGCCTGCGCAGCCGCTTCCTTGGCCGCGGCCTCGAGCTGCTCTTCACCCTTCTTGGCGAACGCCGCGTCGACCGCGACGCCGGCGCGCGCCAGCGCCGCCTCGAGGCGCATGTCGCCTTCCTCGAAGCCGACCATCGTCGCGGTGATCTTGCCGTCGCGGCCGATCACGAACTTCGTCGGCAGCCCGGCGACGTGGTAGTGCTTCGTCGAGGCGCGCTCGTCGAAGGTGTCCGAGCCGCGCTCGTTGGGATCGCAGGTGAACACCACGTCCGGGTACTTCGCCGCGTTGGCGCGCACCCAGGTCTCGAAGCCCTCGCGGCTGTCGCTGGTGCAGACCGCGAGCGTGACGACGCCTTCCTGCGCGTGCGCGGCGGTGACTTCCTGCACGTGCGGCATCGCCGCCTTGCACGGACCGCACCAGCTCGCCCAGAAGTCGAGCACCACGACCTTGCCGCGGTAGTCGGCGAGGCGCACCTGCTTGCCGTCGATGTCGACGCTGACGAAGTCCGGGGCGGTAGCGCCGGCCTGCAGCAGGCCGTCCTTGCCCTGGGCAGGCAACGACGAGGAGAGGAACGAGAGGGAAACGGCGGCTGTCAGCAGCGACAGGGCTCGGCAAGAGGATCGGATCATGGTTCGGGATGTCATTGACCGCGGCGGGCCCCGTTCTCTCGGGTTTCTCCGCGAAATCTCAGCCTGCGCCGGCGGCGGCGGTGCGACCGGCCAGGGCCGCGACGATGCGGCCCGCGCCGCCGGCGACGTCGCCCGTGCCGGCCAGCAGCAGATCGCACCGATCACGCGCCGCAGCGACGAAGCGCTCGTGCATCGGGCGCACGCTGGCCTGCCACTGCTGCCGCACGGAGACTTCGGTGCGCCCCCGCTCGACCACGTCCCGGTCCCGACGCCGCCGGTAGCGCAGCGCCTCGGGCGCGTCGACGAAGACGCGCAGGTCGAACTGCCGCTGCAGCCGCGGCAGGGAGAGCACCAGGATGCCCTCGACGACGATCACGGGCCGGGGCGCCACGGGCACACCTTCGGCGAGCCGCATGTGCGTGGCGAAGTCGTAGCGCGGCAGCAGGACCGGTCGCCCGCGGCGCAGCTGCTGCAGGTGCGCGGCGAGCAGTTCGTTGTCGAGGCTGTCGGGGTGGTCGAAGTTGGCGAGCCCGCGCTGCGCGGCCGGCAAGTGCCCCAGGCAGCGGTAGTAGGCGTCGTGCTCGAGCACCGCGCAGCGGTCGCCGAGCAGGTCGGCGACCGCCCGGGCCAGGGTCGTCTTGCCGCTGCCGGATCCGCCGGCGATGGCGACGATCTGGGGGGAGGTCCTGGGCGCGGCCATGGCCGCGGCAGGGTATCGCGCCGGCCGGCGCCGGGCACGCGCGCGGCGCACGAACCGCGACCGGCGGTGTATGCATCTCGTCACGGGCCGTTGCCCGCGCCCTTTGGGTCCTAATCTCCGGCGCTCCATGGTGCACCGTCTCCCCCTGCTGCTGCTGCTCGCCGCGCCGTCGTTCGCGCAGGCGACCGTCCCCGAACCGATCGAGGCCCCACCGCCGGTCACCGCCGATCGCCTCGACGAGATCCTCGCCGGCGACGCGCCGCACGACGTGCCCGAACTCACGGCGCTGCAAAACCACGTGCAGGCCCTGCTGCAGAAGGTGCTGCCGGCGACGGTCTCGCTGCCCGGCGCCAGCGGCGTCCTGGTGCAACGCGACGACGGCTACTACGTGCTCTGCGCGGCGCACGTGACGCTGACCGCCGACAAGCGCATCACCTTCCGCCTGCCCGACGGCCGCCAGCTGCGCGGCACCTCGCTGGGCGCCAACCACGAGAGCGACGTGAGCCTGATCCGCGTCGACAGCGAAGGCGAGTTCCCCGCGGTCGACATCGGCGAGTCGGGCGCGCTGCAGCGCGGCGAATGGGTGCTGATGCTCGGTCACCCCAGCGGCCTCAAGCCGGGCCGCAACGCGCCGGCGCGCCTGGGCCGCGTGCTGCAGGTGCCGACCCGCGGCTACGTGGTCACCGACTGCACCATGCAGGCCGGTGATTCGGGCGGACCGCTGTTCGACATGCAGGGGCGCGTCGTCGGCATCAACAGCCGCATCAACGAGAACCTCGCGGTCAACATGCACGCGCCGGTCGACGCACTCGTCGACCACTGGGCCGAACTGCAGCAGGGCAAGGTCACCGAGGCGCGCCAACGCGGCCAGCGCGGCGCGCGCGCCGACTTCGGCGTGGCGCTGCAGTACGGCGACGGCTGCCCCGTGTTCGATGCGGTACCCAAGGGCAGCGCGCAGGAAGCCGCCGGCCTGCGCAGCGGCGACCGCCTGCTCGAGATCGCGGGCGAAGAGGTGCAGAGCCGCCGATCGGTGCTGACCGCGCTGCGCAGCAGGCAACCGGGTGACGAGGTCGTGGTGCTGATCGCGCGCGACGGCAAGGGCATCGAACTCGAGCTGCCGCTGGTGCGGGGGACGGGCCGATGATGCGCCGCCTGCCCGTCACCTTCGCCTTGCTGGCGCTGTCCGGCGCCACCGCCTTGCCGGCGCAGCGCCCGCAGACCCTCAGCCAGGGTCCGCAGATGCGCCGCGTGTTCGAGCCCGTCGTCGCGACCGCCCGCCGCAGCGTGGTCGAGGTCGCCGTCGGCGACGAGGTCCGCTGCCTGGGCACTGCCGTGGCCCCCGAGCTGGTGCTGACCAAGTACAGCGAACTGCACGGCGCGGCCGCCGACACCAGCGGCGAGACCCCTGCCAGCCGCCCGGTCTGGACCTGTCGCCGCGGCAAGCAGCAGTGGATCTGCGAACTCGTCGACTTCGACCAGCCCTCGGACCTGGCGCTGCTGCGCGCGGTCGGCGCCGACCTCGCGCCGATCACCTGGGCGACGGACGCGCCCACGCCCGGCGCGTTTCTCGCCACGCCGGGTCCCGCCGAGACCCCGCTCGGCATCGGCATCCTGTCGACCGCGCCCTACGTGCACACGCGGCCGCGCGCCTTCCTCGGTGTGCGCTTCGCCAACCCCAACGGCGGCCCCGCCGAACTCGAGGAGGCGGTGCCGCACGGCGCCGCCCGCGCCGCGGGCCTGCTGGCCAAGGACGTGGTCATCGGCGTCGACGACGCCGAGGTGGGCAGCGCCCAGGACCTGCGCGAGCAGCTGCAGCGGCGCAAGCCCGGCGACAAGGTGAAGGTGAAGGTGCGCCGCGACGACGCCGACCTGCTGTTCGAGGTCACGCTGGGCAGCGACACCACGCCGCCGCGCTCCAACCAGGAAGGTATCTGGGGCCCGCTCAGCGACGTGCGCAGCGGCTTCGCCGAGGTGCTGCAACACGACACCGTGCTGCGCCCCGCGGACTGCGGCGGGCCGGTCGTCGACCTGTCGGGCAAGGCCGTGGGCCTGAACATCGCGCGCGCCGGCCGCGTCGAGACCTTGGCGCTGCCCGCGGCGGCGGTGCAGGCCACGCTGGCCCGGCTGCGCGCCGGGACGCGCGAGAGCGAGCCGCGCAAGTAGCCGCCCGCGCCGAGGTTGTCCTCGCGCCCCGAGAAACGCGCCGCCGCGATGGCCGGCCGCGGCCCCGGTCTGCGCCTTGACTGCGACACGGCCCGTCGTGGGTCGCCTCCACCTCCCCGCACTCCGGGTTCGCAGTCATGCACATCCCTCTCTCGCTGTCGCGCCTCGCCGCGCTCGCGGCCCTCGCCGCGCTCCTCCCCTCTCAGACCTGGCAGTTGGCCAACCCGGCCCACGCGCCGTCCGCACGCGAAGGCCACGCGATGGCGTGGGACGCTGGCCGCCAGCTCACCGTGCTGTTCGGCGGCTACGAGTGGGGCGCCGACGTGCACTTCGCCGACACCTGGGAATACGACGGCGTCGACTGGACCCGCCGCCAGCTGACCGGCGGGCCGTCGGCGCGCCAACAGGCCGGCATGTGCTACGACGAGCAGCGCGGCGTGATGGTCCTGTTCGGCGGCCTGCGCGACAACTGGTTCAACAACACCTTCTACGGCGACACCTGGGAGTTCGACGGCGTCAGCTGGACGCAGATCAACACGCCCACCGCGCCGTCGCCGCGCTTCGCGCCGATGGCCTACGACCCGGTGCGCGGCAAGGTCGTGCTGCACGGCGGCACCAGCCCGATCGGCGCGCTCAGCGACACGTGGGAGTACGACGGCGCGAACTGGACGCAGCGCACCGCGGCCACCGTGCCGCCGGCCAACTACGACTGCTCGCTCGCGTTCGATCGCAACCGCGGCCGCATGGTGCTGCAGTCGAGCTTCATCATGGGCACGCCGCTGCCGCTGCAGACCTGGGAATGGGACGGCAGCAACTGGAGCCTCGCCACCTACACCACGCCCCCGCCCAGCTACCCGGAGATGGTGATCACCTACGACCGCCACCGCGGCGTGATCGTGCTCGTCGGCGCCGGCTACACCGCCAACGCCGAGGCCTGGGAGTACGACGGCAGCGACTGGCGCCTGCTGCGCACGCTGCCGCAGAACACCCTGTCGGGGCACGCGCTCGCCTACGACGAACGCCGCGGCGCGGTGGTCTCGTTCGGCGGCGAGGTCGCGAGCGGGATGTACATCGTCGCCACCGACGCGACCTGGGAACTGGGCACGGTGGCGAGCTGCACCCCGAGCGGTGCCGGCTGCGCCGCGACCGGCCCGATCCCCACGCTCGGCGCCGCCGCGGGCAGCGCGCCGCGCACGGGCAGCACGTTCGTCGGCGAGGTCGGCGCCTTGCAGCCGCAGGCGCTGCCGGTGCTCGCGCTCGGCCTCTCGGACACCCTGTGGGGCAGCACCGCGCTGCCGATGTCGCTCGGCCTGATCGGCCTGCCCGCGTGCTCGCTGCGCACCAGCGTCGACGTGGCGCTGCCGCTGACCAACACGGCCGGCACCGCGACGTGGTCGCTGCCGATCCCGGCGTCGCCGTTCCTGCACGGCGTGAACCTGTTCGCGCAGGCGCTGGTCACCGACGCCGCGCTGCAGGCGCAGTCGGTCAGCAACGCGGTGCGCCTGTCGATCGGGCGATGATGCCGTGACGCCGGCGGCTACTTCGTGCGCAGGTAGCCGTCGGCGAGCGCGTCGCCGAGCGCGACGATGCCCGCGGTCGTGATCACGAGCTTCTGCTCCTGCCCGGGCAGGTCGAACACCGGCAGTCGGATCAGGTTCGCGTCCGCCGCGGCGAGCTCCTCGAGGTCCTTGGTGACGTCGATCTTGTTCACGCTGTCGTCGTCGGTGGGCCGCTGCTGGCTGACGAACCACTTCAGTTCGGGCAGTCCGAGGTCCTCGCGGCTCTGCGCGACGATCTTCGCCAGCCGCTCGATCGCCTGCTTGCGATAGGGACCGAACGACATGTCGTTCTCACCGAGGTGGTAGAAGATGCCCGCGAGTTCGACCTCGTGGCCCTTGGCGGTGAGCTCCGCGACGGCCTGCCGCACGAACGCGAGGAAGCGCGGGTAGACGTTGCGCGCCGTCGCCTCGCTGCCTTGCGGCGTCCAGTCGATGATCTGGCTGCCGCTGTCGGTGAACTTGGCGATCGCGACGCCCTCGCGCAGCTTCGCCCGCAGCTTCGCGCCGAAGCTCAGCTCGGGACCGAACGTGTCGTAGCAGCCCACGGGCCCGAGCGGCTCCCAGCCGTCCGAGACCTTGT
This sequence comes from Planctomycetota bacterium, assembly GCA_020638655.1. Classification (GTDB taxonomy): domain Bacteria; phylum Planctomycetota; class UBA1135; order UBA1135; family UBA2386; genus JACKIC01. The sequence continues at coordinate 53,109 of JACKIC010000006.1, read as the reverse complement.
AGCCGGCGGCGAGGTCGTACCGGAACGCGATCTTGTCGTCGTCCTTGGCCAACGCCGCGAGCCGCAGCGGCTTGAGGTCCTGCACGAACGCGCGCTCGCCCTCCATGTTGCGGTGCCCGGCGAGCACGAACAGCCGCACCTTGCTGCCCTCGGCGTAGGGCCAGCGGCGCAGCGGGCGCGCGACCTTCGGCTCCTTGCCGAGTTTGCGCAGGTAGGCGGTCGCGTAGTTCACGCCGTGTTCGAGCTGCCCGAGCGTGCCGTAGTGGTAGTGCAGGCCGACGCCGCCGCCGATCTCGACGCCGACGTGTGAGGTCGGCACGTAGTCCGCGAGCGGGTCGGCGTCGGTGACCTCGCGTTGCCCGAGGCGGATCGCGTACATGCGCGGGCGCAGGTCCATGCCCCAGATCGTCTTCGTGCACAGCTCGCCGATGTAGAAGCGCAGCTCCGGCGCGCCGAGGTCGCGGCGCCAGCAGGCGAGGAAGTTCTTCAGGTTCGCGCCGTAGGCCGGCATCGCGTCCTTCTCGAACATGTCGTTCTCGCCCTGGTGCCAGACGAAGCCCTCGAGCCGGTAGCGGATCTTGCGGCGATCGAGGTCGGCGAGCGCGTCGCGCACCCACTTCAACGCCAGCGGGTACATGGCGAAACCGCGCGGCTGGTCGGGGTTCCAGTCGCCGGCGAGGTGCGTGCCGCCCGCAGCGATCTTGATGATCGCGATCGGCGCCTTGACGTGACGCGCGACCTCGCGCGCGAAGCTCAGCTCGGGCCCGACGACGCCGTCGACGGGCTGCAGCGCGACCCAACCGTCGGACGTCTTCTTGTCCTCGCGGCCGATGTTGTACGAGAACCGCACGCCCTTCTGCGGCTGTTCCAGCCCGGCGAACGGCGGGAAGCGCGCGATGTCCGCGACCTTGGAGTCCGAGCCGACCATGTTCGACTGCCCCGCGAAGACGAACACGCGCAGGGTCTTGTCGTCGTCCTGGGCGCGCAGCGCCGCGGCGCCGGCGAGCAACCACGACAGCGCCAGGACCAGGAACAGGGAGGATCGCCGCGGCGACGACGACGGGCCGTTGGTGGTGTTCATCGGTGACTGGGTCACCACGCTAGGCCACGCGCCAGGTCCCCGCCGCGACAAACCTGCTTCCTTGCGGCCCGCGCATGCACCACAGTGATGCCCATGAGCAAACCGCTGCAACTCGAGTTCCTGGCGGCGACCGACCGCGTCGACCGCATGCCGGACTCGCGCGCCGAGATCGTCGTCGTCGGCCGGTCGAACGTCGGCAAGTCGTCGCTGCTCAACGCGCTGGGCAGCAAGTCGGTGGCGCCGGTGTCGAAGAGCCCCGGCCGCACCCAGACCCTCGGCTGCTTCGCGGTCGGCAAGACGGGTGGGACCCTGGTCGATTGCCCGGGCTACGGCTTCGCCAAGGCGCCCCAGGCCGTGCGCGATGGCTGGCTGCCGATGATCACGGAATATCTGCTGGCGCGCGAACCGCTGGTCATGGTGCTGGTGCTCGTCGACGGCGAGATCGGCCCCACCGTCGACGACCGCAGCATGCTCAACTGGCTGCGCGAGAACGACCTGCCCTGCACCGTGGTCGCCACCAAACACGACAAGGTCAAGCCGTCGATGCGCGACAAGCGCGCGCGTGAGCTGGCGTCGCGGTGCGCGGTGCCACCCGAGCAGGTGCTGTGGGTCAGCGCCGCCAAAGGCAGCGGGCTGCCGGCGTTGCGCGAACGCATCCACGAGTGGCTGGCGTGAGATCGCGCGCGGGTTGACGAATGCGCCGGGCGCCGTGATCGTGGTCGGCCGATGAACCTCGCCGCCCCATTGCTCCTCGCCGCGGCCGCCGCCGCGGCGCTTCCGGCCCAGGCAAAGCCGCCGACGGCGCGCCAGTTCCTGCTCGACGACTACACCACGGTCGTGCACCTGGACATGAAGGCCGTGCGCGACACCGGGGTCTGGGACGAGATGGGAGCGTCCACCCTCCGGGTCGTCTGCAACTTCCTCGACGACCAGTTCGGCTTCTCGCTCGACCAACTCGATCGCATCACCTCGGTGCAGGCGCCGCGCGTCGAGAACGGCCAAGTCGTCGCCACCAACGAGGTCGTCGTGGTCGAGGGCAACGACGACCTCGGCGAGATCGCCGATCCGGGCCACAACCGCTACGCCGAGCTCGCGATCGGTGCCTACACGCTGCGGACCGACCAGTGGATGGAGAACGAGGCGTACGTCCAGGTGACGCCCAAGCTGCGCGTGCACGGCTCGCCGGGCCTGCTCACGCCAGTGCTCACGGGCAAGCCCCGTACCGGCCTGCCGTCGCCCGACGTGATGGCGTTCACCGCCGGCAAGAAGCAGCTGCTCTTCTATGCGATCTCCGATCTGCGGCAGCCCGCGAGCATGCGCAAGCTCGTCGAGGAGGCCCTGCCTGACGCGGGCTGGCCACAGGACGACAAGCCGACGTTCGTCTGCCTGAGCATCCTGGCGAGCGGCGACCCCGACGACCCGCACCTCACGGCCGAGCTGGTGCTTCGCCACGGCGCCGCCGGTCCGGGGCTCGCGGCCAGCGAGAAGGCGGTCACCGCGGCGCTCGAACGCCTGGCCAAGCTGCCGCAGGCGCGCGCTGTCTGGCCGCTGCTGAAGAAGGTCGCGCACGAGTCCGACGGCAGCGACGCGCTCTACCGCGTCGACCTGGGCCGCGCGCGTCACGTCGGCGGCATGCTCGCCACGATGTCGCCGTTCCTGCTGTTCGCGAGCAGCCAGGAGATGCAGGCGGCGCCGGCGATGCAGGTGCAGGTCCTCGAAGAGGTCACCGAAGAGGTCGAGGAGCCACCCCCGCCGCCGCCGCCCGAGAAGAAGAAGGACTCCGGCAACTAGGCCCGACTCACTGCGGCGCGCGCAACCGCTCGAGCAGCGGCCGCAGCGCGCGCGTCCACAGCGCGTAGCCTGACGGATCGAGGTGCAGGCGGTCGGCGACGAACCAGCGCGGATCGGGGCGGCCGTTCTCGTCGAGCAGACCGCTCGCGGTGTCGACGAACCACAGCCCCGGGTCGGCGGCGCAGCGCGCGGCGATGCGCGCGTTGGCGTCCTGCACGATCGCGAGGTGCCGTTCACGGCTCGGCGTCGGACTGATCGCGATGTAGACGAGCGGCGCGTCACAACCCAGCGCCCGCAACCGCGCCACGAGCTCGTCGAAGCGCGCCGCGACCCATTCGGCCGAACGCGGCGCGTCGCCGGCGATGTCGTTGGTGCCGCTGAACACGACCACCACCGACGGATCCTCGCGCACGACCAGCTGGTCGAGCCAGTAGACCGTGTCGAAGAGGCGCGAGCCGCCGAAACCGCGGTTGCGCACCGGCATCGGCGCCATGTCGCGCGCCAGCGTCGACCAACGACGGATGCTCGAGCTGCCGACGAAGACGATCGGGTGATCCTGCGCCGGCGCCTCGCGCGTCAGCGCCTCGACGTCGTCGCGCCAGCGCTGCGGGTCCTCGCCTGCGGGGACCTGCGGCGGCCCGACGGGCGCGGCGGCGCATCCCGCGAAGAGCAACGCGCCGAGCCAGAGGCGGCGCCTTGTGGTCGAGGTCGCCACTACTTCGCCCGCACCGTCATGTAGAAGTTGCGGTCCAGGGCGAAGTCCTCGGCCTTGCCCCCAGTCGCGATCTCGACCGGCTCGGTGCCGACCGTGACGCGCCGTTCCTTGCCGTCGATCGTCAGCACCACCGGCACGCGGAAGCCCGGCACGACCTTCTCGAACCACACAGTCACCGAGTCGCCCTTGGTCTCGTGCACGAGCTCCGGGATGTCGGTCGTGCGCAGGTACTGGTCGAACACCTTGCCGAAGTCGAAGCCGCACTCGCGGCTCATGTAGGCCTCGAACTCGGCGGTCGTGACCGTCTTGTGCCAGAACTCGCGGTTGAGCCCGCGCAGGCACTCCCGCCACTTGTCGTCGTCGTTCAGCATGTGCCGCATCGTGTGCAGCATGTTGCCGCCCTTGTAGTACATGTCGCCCGAGCCCGACTTGTTGCGGCCGTAGGTGCCGATGATCGGCGAGTCGTTCTGGATCAGCGCGCGACAGCCGATGACGTAGTCCTGCGCCTCCTTCGCGGTGAAGTGGTACTCGACGAAGAGGTTCTCGGCGTAGTTGGCGAAGCTCTCGTGGATCCACATGTCCGCCGCGTCGCGCATCGAGATGTTGTTGCCCCACCATTCGTGCGCCGACTCGTGCACGATGATGAAGTCGAACTTCATGCCGACGCCGGTGCGGCTCAGGTCGCGCCCCAGGTAGCCGTTGCGGAAGCCGTTGCCGTAGGTCACCGAGCTCTGGTGCTCCATGCCGAGGTACGGCACCACCACGAGCTTGTAGCCGTCCTCGTAGAACGGGTACTTGCCGAACCAGTGCTCGAACGCGGCGAGCGTGCGCGGCACCTCGGCGAACTGCTTCTTGGCCTGCTCCACCTGGTGCGCGAGCACCCAGTACTGCAGGTCGAGCTTGCCGCCCTCGCCGTCGTAGCTGCCGTCCATCGACACGTAGTTGCCGATGTTCATGTTGACGCCGTAGTTGTTGATCGGGTTGACGACCCGCCAATGGAACGTGCGCGTCTCGCTCGCCGCGTTGCTCTGGGTCTCGATCAGGCGGCCGTTCGACACGGCGGTCAGCGCTTCGGGCACCGTGATGCGGATGTCCATGCCGCGGTCCGGCTCGTCGTAGCCGTGGTCCTTGTTGGGCCACCAGATGCTCGCGCCGATGCCCTGGCACGTCGTGGCGATGAAGTCGTTGCCCTGTTCGTCCTTCTTCCACGACAGCCCGCCGCTCCAAGGCGGCCGCGTGCTGACGCGCGGCTTGCCTTCGTAGAACACCTCCACCACGTCCTCGATGCCGGCGTCGAGCGGCGAGGGGAACGTGATCCAGTAGACCTTGCCCTCACGTTCGAACTCGAGCTCCTCGCCCTGGTGCACGACGCGCGCGATCTCGAGCGGCGGCTGCAGGTCGATCTGCATGCGGCCGCCGGCCTGCAACGTCTTGAAGGTGATCTTGTTCGAGCCGCCGATGGACCTGGTGTCGGGGTGCACGCTCACCGACAGGTCGTAGTGCAACACGTCCCACCAGGCGCGCTCGGGGGTGATCGAGCCGCGCAGCACGTCCTGGCTGCGCGCGCCGTCGGAGGCCGGCTCCTGCTGCGCCGCGCCGAAGGCGGCGAGGATCAGGGACGGAACGGCACGGAGCAGGAGGAGAGGTTGGCGAAGCATGCGGCGCGTCGGAGGGGGAACGGGTCGCGCACTATAGGTGGCGCCGCATCGCGATGCGCTCCTCACCGCAGCGTGAAGTCGATGGCGTCGCTGAGCTTGAGCTGCGCGAGGCACGGCCCGGCACCGACCGAGAAGCCCTGCGCGGTCAGCGTGACCCCGACCAGCCCCGGCATGTAGGGCACGGGCCAGGAGTAGGGCGCAGGCACGGTCACCGCGTTGGCGACGCCGAACAGGCAGCCCGGGCACGGCCCGAGCGCCGTCATCGGCGTCGGGAAGCCCAGCAGCAGCGCGCGGAACGGGTCGCTGCCGCCCAGCGAGAGATACACGGTGTCGCCGAACGCCGGCCGGCCCGAGTAGCTGATCGGCAGCCCGCCGCAGCCGCCGCTGCGCACGCTGAACCCGGCGCCCGACTGCGTGCCGTTGTAGATGTAGCCCACCACCGAGATCGCGCTCGTGCCACTGACGATGCCGTAGGTGCGCGAGTTGCCGAGGCTGCTGCCGAACTGGCTGCAGATCGACGGCGAGAAGGCGCTCGGTCCGGTGTTCCAGAGGGGCAGGCGGGTCTCCTGTGCGAACAACTGGGTGCCGGCGACGGCGACCGTCGACACGAACAGGTCGTTGCGACCCTGGCCCGGCGCCGCGTTCTGCACCTCGGTGTGGGCCACGACGAAGCGCAGGCCGTCGCTGTCGACCACGGGCTCGTAGGCCATGCGGTTGGCGGGCACGCCGAGCACGCTCGACAGGTCCCAGCGGTTGATCAGCGGCACGTTGGGGTTGTCGGTGATCGCCGCGGCGTGCAGGCGGCCGACGTTGCTGAACGGATCGAAGTTGCGCTGCCACGTCACCAGGAACGTGCGCCAGCTCGTGCCGGGCAGCTGCGCCGGTGTCGAGATGCGCGGCCGCGTGTCGTCGTTGGCCGAGGAATCGAGGAAGTAGGTCGGCACGGGCTGGTTGCCGTTCATGTCGATCACGGTGGCGACGATGTTGCCCGCGCCGCCCGCGCCGTACTGGTGCCAGACGATGCCGAAGCTGCCGCTGCCCGCCGACTTCGACACGCTCGGATACTGGTCGTCGTAGGGCCCCGTGTTGATCGCGCTCACCGTCGGGAACACCCAGGTGCCGTCGGCCTGCAGGTGCCGCCCGATGATGTCGCCGTTGCCGCCGGGCGGGTGGTACTCGTAGACCACGGTGAAGTAGGCAGGGCCGATGCCCTGGTACGGGTCGGCGCCGACGTCTGGCCGCATGCTGTCGCCCGGCAGGCCGCCGACCATCGTCTGGCGCTCGATGTCCTGCTGGTTGTGCAGGAAGCGGTATGCGCCGATCGCCTCGTAGCGGCGACCGATGATCCAGTGCGGCGCGGCGTTGTTGAAGTCGGCCTGGGCGACGACCAGGAACATACCCTCGCGCGTCTTGCACGCGACGCGCGGCGTGCCCCAGTTGATGCCCGTGAAGTCGATCCAGAACGACGCGCCGATCGGGTTGAACGACGAGTCCGTGCGCACCGCGGCGACGTCCCAGTCCGTGGCGCTGTAGGGCACGTGCCAGACCACGAGGTACTCGTCGACGAGCGCGTTGTAGGCGACGTCGGGTTCCATGCGCTGGTCGGGCACCGACGCGATGATGCGCGTGCCGAGCAGCGGATCGACGACCAGCGGCAGCTGCGCGGCAGCGACGAAGTCTGCCGGCACGCACAGGCGGATGCGGCCGCCGTCGTAGGCGATCGGCAGCTCGCGGCGCCGCCCCGCGGCGTCGAACACGACCAGGTCGCGGTAGTAGACGTTGCCGCGCGGCCCTTCGAACGACAGGCCGCCGGGTGCGGCGGCGCCGACCAGTTCGCTGTCGACGCCCAGCACGATCTCGATCGCCCCGCGCCCCGCCGGCAGGCGGTCGAACGCGAAGCTCTGCCGCACCTGTTCGGTGGTCGCGTCGTAGACCTCGACGAGGTCCGCGCGCGTCACCGCGACCCGCTCCCCGACCGACTCGACGCCGCGCGCCGACAGATCGAGCGCGACCCCGCCGACGCGTACGCTCTGCAGGCTGAGCCGCAGCGGGAAGTTGCGTTCGGCATCGACACCCAGGAACGGGATGAAGGTGCACGCGTCCGCGTCGACGCTGGCCTTGTAGCGGTCGCCCCGGATCCAGACCGTCGGCTCGTCCGCGCGCGGGCGGTCGACGTGCACGGTCCCGTGCGGCGCACCGACAGGGACGCGGGCGTCCTGGCCAGGCAGGGAGTGCGCGCCCAAGGTCAGGGCGAGCAGGGAGATCGCGAGGTGGTTGGTGGGCATGCCCCCGACAGCGGGAGCCGCCGGAGAAGCGAACGCGTCCGAAGGGAACTGCTGGCTTCCGTGGTGCTGCGATTCCGGCTCAGACGTCGCCGAGCGCGCCGGTGCTGTCCGCGAACGACTCGGTCTGGACGCCGAGCCGCTGCAGCATCGTCACGAACAGGTTCGCGAGCGGGATCTCGTCGGTCGAGAACTCGCGCTGCCAGGGCTCGGTGCCCCCGTCCCAACCACCCGCGTAGGCGTTGGCCCCCGCGTAGTCGAGGTACTGGCCGTGCGCGAAGCCCATGTTGCCGCCGCCGAGCAGGATCAGCGGATAGTTGCGCGACAGGTGGAACGCGCTCGACGCCGACCCGAACAGGACCAGCGTGTTGTCGAGCATGTTGCCGTCCCCGCCGGCCTCGGGCGTCGCCTTCAGCTTGGCGACGAAGCGGCCGAGCTCCTCGCTGAGGAAGCGGCAGTAGGTGCCGAAGCGCTTCCAGCCGTCGGGCTTCTTGGTCTCGTGCGAGAGCTGGTGGGCCAGCTCGAACCCGACCGCGCGGCCCAGGTGGTCGCTGATGCCGATGCCGTTCTCGCGGCCGATCTGGTAGGTCGCGACGCGCGTCGAGTCGGTCTGGAACGCCAGGTGGATCAACCCGTACATCGCCTGCAGATAGGCGCGCGAATCGTCAGGTGTGACCTCGAGCTCGAGGTGGTCGGCGTCGACCTTCGGCAGCGGAATGCTCACCCACCGCTTCGCCTTCTCGATCTTCAGCTCGGTCTCACGCACCGACTCGAGGTACTCGTCGAGCGCCTGCTGGTCGTTGCCCGAGAGCTTGCCGCGCAGCGACCTGGCGTCGGCGAGCAGGTCGTCGAGCGCGCTCTCGTCGAGGGCCAGCCGCCGCGCGGCATCGCCGTCGCTGGTCACGAACAGCGAGTCGAAGATCTTCTTCGGCCGGTGCGCCGCCGGGATCGCGCGGCCGTTGCGATCGAACGACAGCGTCTGCGCGCCGCGCGGCGTGCCGGTGCCGCCGTCCGTCGACATCACCAGCGAGGCGTAGCGCGTCTCGTCCCCGACGTGCGCCGCGAACTCTTGATCGAGCGAGATCGAGTTCTTGTAGGGACCGATCGGCCCGGTCGCCGCGCCGGTCAGGAACTGATCGGCGTTCGAGTGGCCGTGGATGCCGCGCGCGGACGGGTGCGACAACCCGGACAATACGGTCAGGTCCTGGCGCAGCGGCTCGAGCGGCTCGAGGCACTTCGTGAACGTGAACTCCTTGCCCTTGCCGTGCGGGAACCAGGCCCAGTCCTGGTAGGCGGGGTCTTCCGCGAGCGGCATCGGCACGCCATCGGGGAAGTAGACGCAGGCGAAGCGCTTGGGCCGGGCGCGGCGCGCGGCGGAGCCGGCGGCGCGCGCGAAGGTCTCGAACCACGGCAGCGCGAGGGCGACCGCGGAACCCCGCAGGAAGCGGCGCCGATCGAGCGATGCGATGTCGATGTGCATGAAGGAGGGCCTCACTTCGACCGGAACAGCGCGCTGGTCGCGATCTGGGTGACCATGGTAGCAAGCCCGTCGCCGCGCTTGCGAGCCTCGGCGGTCATCCGGTCGACCGCCGCGAGGTCGCCGAACGTCAGCGGCCGGCCCAGCGCGAAGGTCAGGAGCTTGCGCACCATCGCCCGCACGAACTGGTCCTGCCGGTTCTCGAGCAAGAAGCGCTTGAGCCCGTTCATGCCCTCGAGCTTCTGGCCGTTGAACAACACGCCCACCGCGTCGACCGGCTGGCCCTGCACCCGGGTGCGCCAGCCGCCAACGGCGTCGTAGTTCTCGAACGCGATGCCCCACGGGTCGATCTTCACGTGGCACGACAGGCACGCCGGGGCGTTGCGGTGGTTCTCGAGGCGCTGCTTGAGCGTCAGCTTGGCGATCTCGGGGTCGGCCAGGTCGATCACGGGGACCGCGGCCGGCGGCGGCGGCGGCGGATCGTCGAGCAGGCGCTCGAGCATCCAGATGCCGCGCTTGAGCGGGTGCGAGTCCTTGCCGTCCGAGTTCATCGCCAACAGGCCCGCCTGCGTCAGCAACCCGCCGCGATGCTGCCCGGGCCGCAGCTCGACGCGCCGGAACCCGTTGCCGATCACGTCGCGCGCCCCGTAGTGCCGCGCGAGCCGCTCGTTGACCATCGTGAAGTCGGCGTGCAAGAACTCCAGCACGCTGTAGTCGTTGCGCAGGACCTCGTCGAAGAAGGCGATCGGCTCCTCGCGCATCGCCTCGAGCAGGGCCTCGTCGAACTTCGGATAGACCTTGCCGTCGACGTGCAGGTAGTCCAGCAGCGCCATGCCGAGCCATTGCCGCGTGAACTGCTCCGAGAAGCGCCGCGACTTCGGATCGGCCAACATGCGCGCGATCTGACCGCGCAGGAGCTCGGCATCTCGCAGCTGCCCCGACTTCGCCGCCGCGAGCAGCTCGGCGTCGGGCACGCTGCACCACAGGAACATGGACAGCCGCGTGGCCAGCTCGAGGTCGGCGAGCGGCGCGTCGGCCGCATCGGCCACCTCGACCGCGCCTGGCGCCGGCCCGGTCGCGACCAGATAGAGGAAGTTCGGCGACGAGAGCACGCTCGCCAGCACTTCGATCACGGCCTGCCGCAGGCTGTCGCACGCCGGGCGCAGGCGCGCGAACAGCTGCATCTTCTGGTCGAGCTCGGCTTCGCTCGCGTCGCGGCGCCAGGCGCGCGCCATGAAGGCCGCGATCACCTCGCGCGCGTAGACGACCTCGTCGGCGACGTGGGGGCTGTCGAAGAAGATGCGCGTGTGCGACGCCGGCGGCCACTGATCGTAGGCCGGCGCCGTCACCTCGACCCACTCGACGTGCAGGTCCCCGCCGGACACCGACGAGTTGACGAGCTTGAGGTACTCCGACGGGCTCGGCAGGTCGCCGAGCTTGGAGACCTTGCGCACCGAGTTGCGCGGGTAGATCTGGCTCAGCGGCACGTCCCACTGGTAGACGCACGGCGCGCCGGGCGCGGCATCGACGACCAAGTCCTGCTCGCTGATGCGCACCGCGGCCTGCGAGTCGTTGCTCGCCTGCCAGCCGAAGACCAGCTGCGCGCTCGGCGCGGCGCCGTCGTCGAGGGCCGCGCGCGACGCGCGCACGCGCACCCGCAGCGTGCCGTCGTCGGGGATCTGATCGCCGAGCTCGACGATCAGCCCGCGGCCCCTGGGCACGACGGCGACGACCTCGGCGGTCGCGGGCAACTCGGGCAGCTGCGCCACCGGCGCCCACGCGAACTTCGCCTCCCCGTAGCCCCACGCCTGCCCGGCCATGCGCCCGGTCCGCCGATCGAGGTAGTGCGCCCCCCTCGGCCGCGCCGCGTTGCGCTCCGCCTGTTGCTGCAGCTCCACCTGCATCTTCTCGGGGTCGGCCGCGTGCTTCTTGCGGATCTGCTCGAGCTGCGCGTCCTGCCGTTCCCACTCGACCTTGGCCGCCGCCTCCATCGAGACCGCCCAGTAGATCGGCGCGGGCCGTTCGCCCTCGACCGTCGCGAGCCGCAGAGCCTTGCGCGCGGATTCGAGGTAGGCCCGGAACTGCATCCCCGTGAGGTGCAGCACCTCGGAGCTGTTCTGGAAGCCCTCGGCCGAGGTCGGGTCGGGCGGCAGGTCCTCGGCGAAGTCGTAGGGCAACCCGAGCAGATCCTGCAGCGCGTAGTCGTACTCGTAGCGCGCCATGCGCCGGAACGACGAGTGTTCCCGCGTGGCGCGGCGCACCGTCGAGGCCGTGTGGCTCTCCGCGGCCAGCCACTCGATCACCTTGCTGCGATCCTCGTCCGCCAGCTCCCCCTCGTCCTCGGGCGGCATCTCGCCGTTGGTCAGTACGCTGAGCACGTCGAGCCACCAGTCGACGTCGTCGCCGCGGAACAGGTCCGGATCGAGCGTGTCGATGCGCACGTCGCCCTTCTGCTTGTCGGGACCGTGGCAGCGGTAGCAGGCCTTGCCGAGGATCGGCTCGATGTCGCGCCGGAACGTCTGCAGGTCGGGCCCTGGCGCGGCCCCGACGACGCGCGTCGCCTCGGGGCGCAGGTAGCTCGAGCGCGCGGCGCCCTGCGCCTTCAGTTCGGCGAACGACGGCGGCGGCGCGGCATCGGCCTGGGCAACGGCCGCGCCGCCCGTCGCGCCCAGCAGGGCGACGAGGCGGCAGAGGAGCTGGCGCGACGAGAGGAGCATGGCGGCAACGCGCGGGAGGAACGCGGCGCGAACTCTAGCACGGGGCGGCGCCGCGCCCGCGGCCCGTCTTCGGGAGCCGCGCAACGGCTGCGCCGGAACGAAACGACCCGCTGGCTCGCGCCAGCGGGTCGTGCGCGCACCCTGGAGGATGCGGGATCCGATCGCCCATCTCAGATGTCGAAGCGGTCCAGGTTCATGACCTTGTTCCAGGCGGCCACGAAGTCGTCGACGAACTTCTGCTTGGCGTCGTCGCAGGCGTAGACCTCGGCGATCGCGCGCAGCTGCGAGTTCGAGCCGAACACGAGGTCGACCGAAGTGCCGGTCCACTTGACCTTGCCGGTCGCGCGGTCGCGGCCCTCGTAGACCTGGTCACCGGCCGACGCCTTCTGCCACTGCGTGCCCATGTCGAGCAGGTTGACGAACCAGTCGTTGGTCAGCGTGCCGGGACGGCTCGTGAACACGCCGTTCGTCGACTTGCCGGCGTTGGCGCCGAGCACACGCATGCCGCCGACCAGCACCGTCATCTCGGGCGCGCTCAACTGCAGCTTCTGGGCGTGGTCGAGCAACAGTTCCGGCGCCGGACGGTCGCCCTGGCCCAGGAAGTTGCGGAACCCGTCCGTCTTCGGCTCGAGCACGTCGAACGACTCGGCGTCGGTCATCGCCTGCGTCGCGTCGGCGCGACCCGGCGTGAACGGGACCTGCACCGCGTAACCGGCCTTCTTGGCGGCGTCCTCGATCGCGGCGCAACCACCGAGCACGATCAGGTCGGCGAGCGAGACCTTCTTGCCGCCGGCCTTGTTGAAGTCCTGCTGGATGCTCTCGAGCTTCTTCAGGATCTGCGCGAGCTCAGCGGGCTGATTGACGGCCCAGTCCTTCTGCGGCGCGAGGCGGATGCGGGCGCCGTTGGCGCCGCCGCGCATGTCCGTGCCGCGGTAGGTGGCGGCCGAGGCCCACGCGGTCGAGACCAGTTGCGCGGTCGTCAGCCCCGAGGCCAGCAGCTTGCCCTTGAGGGCGTTGATGTCCTGCGCGTCGATCAGCGGGTGATCGACCGCGGGCAGCGGGTCCTGCCAGAGCTGGGCCGGCGGCACCAACGGGCCGAGCAGGCGGGAGACGGGCCCCATGTCGCGGTGCGTCAGCTTGTACCAGGCCTTGGCGAAGGCGGCCTCGAACTCCTTGGGGTTGTCCTTGAAGCGCTTGCTGATCGGCCCGTAGATCGGGTCGAAGCGCAGCGCCAGGTCGGTCGTCAGCATCACGACCGGGTGGCCCTTGCTCGGGTCGTGCGCGTCCGGGGTCGTGCGCGTGGTCTGCCCCGGCTTGGGGATCCACTGCTGCGCGCCCGCGGGGCTCTTGGTGAGCTGCCACTCGTAGTCGAACAGGTTGTCGAAGTAGTCGTGCGACCACTTCACCGGCGTGTAGGTCCACGCGCCTTCGAGACCGCTGGTGATCGTGTCGCCGCCCTTGCCGGTGCCGAACGAGTTCTTCCAGCCCAGGCCCTGCTCCTCGAGGCTCGCGCCTTCCGGCTCGGGACCGACGTACTTGGACGGGTCCGCCGCGCCGTGCGTCTTGCCCAGCGTGTGGCCGCCCGCGATCAGCGCCACGGTCTCCTCGTCGTTCATCGCCATGCGACCGAACGTCGTGCGGATCTCCTTGGCCGCGGCGAGCGGGTCGGGGTTGCCGCCGGGACCTTCCGGGTTGACGTAGATGAGGCCCATCTGCGAGGCCGCGAGCGGGTTCTGCAGGCCACTGCCTTCGGCGTGCCGCTTGTCACCCATCCACTCGCTCTCGGGGCCCCAGTTGATGTCGATCTGCGGCTCCCAGACGTCCTCGCGGCCGCCGGCGAAGCCGAAGGTCTGGAAGCCCATCGTCTCGAGCGCGACGTTGCCCGTGAGGATCATCAGGTCCGCCCACGAGATGCTCTTGCCGTACTTCTGCTTGATCGGCCACAGCAGCCGGCGCGCCTTGTCGAGGTTGCCGTTGTCGGGCCAGCTGTTGAGCGGCGCGAAGCGGATGATGCCAGAGCCCGAGCCGCCGCGGCCGTCCGTCGTGCGGTAGGTGCCGGCGCTGTGCCAGGCCAGGCGGATCATCAGGCCGCCGTAGTTGCCGTAGTCGGCCGGCCACCAGTCCTGCGACGTGGTCAGCGTCTTGGCGATGTCCTTCTTGACGGCGTCGAGGTCGAGCTTCGCGAACTCCGCCGCGTAGTCGAACTTCTCCCCCATCGGATTGCTCGCCGGCGAGTTCTGATCGAGGATCGCCAGATTGAGCTGATTCGGCCACCAGTCCCCGTTGGAGAAGACTCCGGCCGCCGTGTGCCTGTGCGTGGGTCCCATGACCGGGCACTCTGCCATGCTGCCGGCGCCTTCACCAGCCATGTGGTCGTGGCCCTGCGGCGACGTGGAGCACGCGCTGCTCATCACCGACCAGCCCAGCGTGAGGGCGACCAGGCCGGCAGAACTCCTGCCCCGGCTGCGCACCTTCTCGTTCGTGTGCTTGTTCATTCTCGTCTCCTGTTGGTTGCCGCTGCGAGGCGGCGGTTTCTTACGTGTTGTGAATGCCAGTGTTCGCGAGATCAGGCTTCGGCGGCGGGCGTCGCGGCGATGCAGCGGGGGCACGTGCCCCAGAAGATCACTTCCGCCTCGTCGATCCTGAAGTCGGTGTCGGCCGCGGTCAGACACGGCGCGACGCCGACGGTGCAGTCGACGTCGACCGTCGTGCCGCAGCTGCGGCAGATGACGTGGTGGTGGTTGTCACCGACGCGCGGGTCGTAGAGGCTCGGCGAGCCCGCCGGCTGCACGCGCCGGATCAGCCCCTTCTCGGTCAGCGCCGCGAGGGCGTCGTAGACCGCCTGGCGCGAGATCGCGCCGATCTCCGCTCGCACCTCCTCGGCGACCGTGTCGGCGGTGCAGTGCGGCCGGCGGCGAACCGCCCGCAAGACAGCGAGGCGCTGGGCAGTGACCTGCATGCCGTGGGCGCGCAGGAGGTTGGCGAGGTCGTGGTCCACGAGGCGAGAATGATCGCCCGATTCTGGACTCAGTCAAGATCTTTGTTCGTGCCAGAATTCGTAGTAGGACCGGAACGGGGGCGTAGCTCCCGTGGCATCGGCGTATGGACTCACGGGCTCGCGCGACGGCGCAAGTCACTTCGCCGCCGCAACCTCAAACCCAGGTAGAGCAGGAGGGTCACCGCCAGCATCAGGGCGGTCTGGCCGCGGTCGGGATCAGTGGAGGCAACGAGCCACGCCGCGGTCGCCGTCCACCACGTCGGCAGCAACCACCAGAGCATGCCGCGCGCGTAGCGCCAGCAGCCCAGCCACAGCGCCGCGACGCTGACCAGGTAGCCGGGCCACGCGGAGAACACGTCGACGTCGTCGATGCGCAGGCTGCACTTCATCAGCACGAGACCGCTGAAGAACAGGAAGCTCGCCGCGATCCGGCCCCACGAGGTGCGGCGCCGGCGCACCGCGGCGACCGCGAAGCCGACCGTCGCGAGTACGAACAACGCGAACACGATCAGCCTGCCGAGCACGTTGTGCACGATCGCGGCTACCCGCCCCGGCGTGCCGCGCACGCGCGCCGCGAGCCACTCGGGCAGTTCGACGCCGTTCACGCCGGCGCGCTCGAGCGTGCGTGCGAACGCCGGCAGCAACTGCTGGCCGCGCAGCTGTTCGAACGCGTGCGCGCGCAGCGGCGCGACGTCCGTGGTCAGCGCGAGCCGGACCGCGAAGTCCTGGCGCGCGGCGTCGCGGTGCGCATCGTGTTTCGCCCAGTACGAGATCTGCTCGGACTGATCGGGCGCCGTCAGGTCACCCGCCATCAGTCGGGCACGCCGACGCTCCTCGTCCCAGAAGTCCTGCGGCTGCCGGGCGCTGGCGCGCACCGCGGCGTCGAACCGAACGAGCGCGTCGCGCGCTGCCACGGGCGCGAGGAAGTTGGCGGCGGCGAAGATCGGCAGGTTGTTGAGCTTCGTGATCTCGTCGTCCGCGGCGAACGCGTTGATGGTCTCGTCGAGCGCGCGCGACCAGTCGGCGACCGTCCAGGAAGAGGGCGCGCCCGTCGCGGGCTCGAGGTAGGCGAGGCTCAGCATGTCGACCCACCACTGCCCGTCCGTGTCGGCCCAGTAGCGCCCGTCCGTGAACGTCACCCGCCCGGGCTGAAGGTCGTTGTCGTGGCCGTACTCACCGCTTCGGCCGGCCGTTCGCGTCACCAGGCTCGCCGCAGCCTGGGGAATGTCTCCGCGCACCCCTTCCTTGGCCCAACGCAGCTTCGCCTGCCCGTAGTTGGCGAGCGCGCCCGGCAGCGGCGGCATACGCGCGAAGTCGACGCTGATGCCGCGCAGCCCCAGATCCGGCGACGTGCGCTCGTTCCACGAGACCGGTTCGTCGAGACCGATCGGCAGCTGCCGCTGCCACAGGATGCGCGGCGCGGGCTCCGCGTCGAAGAAGCCCAGCGTCACGAGGCGCAGCGTGAACCGGTCGCCCGGGATCGCCTGCAGCGCGCGGTCCCAGCGCGCGACGACGTCTCCCGAGAACGGGCTCCAGAACGGCGCGACGACCGAGGCGTCGACCGTGAGCACGAGCAGGTTGTGCAGCCATGCCAGCGTGTACGCGCTGCGGTTGTCACCCGGGGACCGCAGCCGTTGCAGCAACCGCTGCGGCGTGAGCTCCGCGGGCGCGACGTCCCAGCGCAGCGCGGTCAACAGCCGCTGCCGTGGCCCTTCGTCGCGGTGGCGCTGCCACCACGCGGCGACATCCTCGTCCACCCGCGGGCGCGAGCCGGCGTGCTCCTCGAGCCACTCCCAGAACGCCATGTCGCGCTGCGCCGGGTTGAGGTCCGCGAGCTCCGGCGCGGGCCGCGCGAGGGTCTCGACGACGAAGCCGATGCGACGGTCGAACGCGGCGTCGCGATCGAGGCCGCGCAGGCTGTCCGCGCGCGCGACGATCGCGTCGAGATCCTCGTCGCCGACGAAGCAGAGGTACGTCCTGCCGTTCGCCGAGTCTTCGCGAACGCGACCGCGCAAGAACGGATAACTGCCGAAGCGATGCAACAGCGCGGCGGCGTCCTTGCGCGCCTCGATGTCCAGGTCGACGTCACGCACGAGCGCCACGAGCGCCTGTTCGAACCGCGGATCGCAGTACGTCAGGCGCATCACCGAGTTGCCGCGACACAGACGGTCGAGCCGCTGTTGCCGCGGCTCGGCGAGCGCGGCGCGCACGCGCAGCAGCGTCGTCACCCACGCAGCGCGCGCCGCGTCGAGCTCCGGGAAGACGCTCTCAGGGTAGATGCACAACTCGGCGGCGAGCAACGCCGCAGCCGCCCCGTTCGGCCCGCTCAGGTCGCGTCGCAGGCGCGGGGCGAAGATGTCGGTCGAGAACGAGGGATCCAGGCGTTCGCCGAGCACCGCGTTGCCCTTCTGCAACGTGTACCAGGTGTCGCACAGCAGCTCCTGCTGTTCGGCGGTGAGCACGCCGACGACGATCCGCAGGTGGTTGGCGGCAGGCAGCAGCGAGCGCGCCTCGGCCACGCGCTGCTCGGCCTCGTCGGCGCGCCCCAGGGCCAAGAGCCGCCCCGCCTCGTCGACCAGGGCATCCGCGAGCCGCGTGCACCGCGCGTCCGGCTGCGTGTGCGGCTCGGGCAGCTGCAGGCCGGCGCCGGCGTAGGCGATGCGCGCCCCGTCGCGGTTGCCCTCGGCGTAGAGCCGATCGCCGAGTTCGACGCGATACGTGTGCAGCAGGCCCGGCACGACGAACCACCACATCGCGAAGATCACCGCGAGCATCGGCAGCGCGGCGACGAACAACGAACGGCGGTGCCGCGCGGCCCAGCGCGCGGCGCGCACCGGCCACGGCCGCGGCCGCGCCAGGATCTCCTTGCCGATCGCGAACCGTTCGAGGTCCTCGGCGAGCGCCTGCACGGTCGCGTAGCGGTCCTCGATGCGCTTCTGCATCGCCTTGCCGCAGATCACCGCGAGGTCGTGCGGCACGCGCGGGTCGATGCGCCGCAGCGGCACCGGGTCCTCGGTCACGACCGCGTGCATCAGGCGCGCCAGCTGCATGCCGTGGAACGGCGGCCGGCCCGCGAGGCATTCGTAGAGGATCGCGCCCAGCGCGTAGATGTCGCTCGCCTCGCCGATCTTCGCGGGTTCGCCGAGCGCCTGCTCGGGGCTCATGTAGGCGGGCGTACCGACGAGCTGGCCCGAGAGCGTCGCGTCGCCGGCCTCGCCGAGGTCGCGCGCCAGCCCGAAGTCGCAGACGAACGCGTCGTCGTTGTCGTCGACGAGCACGTTCGCGGGCTTGAGGTCGCGGTGCACGACGCCCTTCTGGTGCGCGTAGACCATCGCCGAACAGACCTGCCGCACGAGCTTGACCGCGCGGCTGATCGTCATCTCGCGATCGGCGATGCGGCGCTGCAGGCTCTTGCCCTCGACGAGGTCCATCGTGAAGTAGACGTGACCGTTGGCGCGCCCGACCTCGTGCACCGTCACGATGTGGCGGTGGCGCAGCCGCGCGAGACTCTTGGCCTCGCGTTCGAAGCGCGCGATCGCCGTGCCGAACACGAGGTCACCGGGGCGCAGCACCTTGACCGCCACGTCGCGGTCGAGCGACTTCTGGTGCGCGCGGTAGACGACGCCCATGCCGCCGCGACCCAGCTCGGCACCCAGCTCGTAGTCGGCCGGCAGGTCCGGCGCCGCCAAGGTCGCCTGACCGCCGAGGTCCTCGCCGAGCGCCTCGTGCACCGCGCGCATCGCGCCGAGCACGCGTTCGACGTCGGCGGCTGCGACCCCGTGCCGGTTCGCCAGCGCCTGCAGGTCGATCGTCGCGTCGGCGTCGAGGTCGTCCTCGAGCGCCGCCGCCAGATCGAACAGCCGCGTATCCAGGTCGCCGCTCACGATTGCTCTCCGCGCCCGGCCAGTTGCTCGCCGAGGCGCAGCGAGGCGCGCCCAAGCAGCCGCCGCACCGAGGTCGCGCTCGATCCGATGCGCGAGGCGATCGCGTCGAGTTCGAGCCCCTCGAAGTGCCGCATCACGAACACCTCCCGCTCCTCGCGCGGCAACTGGGCGAGGCCCGACGCGAGCCGCTCGCGCTGCTCCTGCCGCTCCGCGCGCGTCGCCGGTCCGAGCGTGCCCGCGGCGATGCGGCTCAGCAGCTGGCTGACCCGTTCGAGCTCCGCCGGCGGCCGCCGCTTCTGCGCCCCGTGGTGGTCGGCCCGCGCCCGCACGCAGTTCTCGGCGATCCGGCACAGCCACCGCACGAACGCGCCGTCGCCGCGGTCCTCGAACCCGCCGAACGCCTTCCGCGCCGCGAGGTAGGTCTCCTGCAGCAGGTCGAAGCTGTCCTCGTGCGCGCGCAGCGCCTGCCCCGTGCGCACGCGCAAGAACAGGTGCAGCCGCTCGGCGGCATCGGCGAAACGGGTGTCGAACGCATCGAGGGCGGGGTCAGGCATCGGGCGGCTCCATTCTGACAAGGGGAACCGCCGGACGTCGCCGCCAAAAAATACGGCACTTCTGCAGCCTCGGCCGGTCGCCACAGCGCCGCCGGAAGCCGACCCCTGGCGTCGACGACCCGCTCGGACGCGGCTACAACGCGCACATGCGTCGCCTGGTCGCCGCCTGCCTCTGCGCCGTGCTCGGGTTCGCGCTCGTGCTCGTGCTGTTGCCGCTCGGCGCGATCGAGCGCCTCGAGTTGCTGACGGTCGATGCGCGTTACCAGTCGGGGATCGGGCGCAAGGCGCCGGGCCAGGACGTCATCATCGCCTGGATCGACCAGGAGTCGATGGACTACGTCGAGAAGGAAGGCGGCTTCTCGTGGCCATGGCCGCGCGACGTCTACGGGCCCGTCGTGCAGTATCTGCGCGACGCCGGTGCGCGCGCCGTGGCCTTCGACTTGTTGTTCGACCAGCACGGGGCCGCGGGCGGCGACACCGACTTCGCCAATGCGCTGGCGGCGGGCCCCGGTGACGTGCTGGCGATGAAGTTCGTCGACTTTCGGGCGACGGGCCGCGACGACGCCGAGACCGCGGCATTCGCCGCGCGCGGCCGCGGCGGCGAACTCGCCGCGCTGCTGCAACGACCGCGCGAACACGGGATCGTGCTGCCACTGCCCGAGCTCGTCGCCGGCGCCGACGAACTCGGCTTCGTCAACATCAGCCCGGACGCGGACAAGACGTTCCGCCGGTACGACCTGCTGCGCTCCTGGGGACCGCCGGACGGCGCCGCGGCGGCGTATCCGTCGCTGGCCGCGGCGACGGCGCTCGCCGCGGGCGCCGTCACGCCACAGCAGCTCGAAGACCGGCTGCGACGCGAGCCCGATGCGCGCGTGCTGCTGAACTTCCGCGGCCCCGCGTTCACCTTCGCGAAGGTCAAATTCGTCAACATCCTGCTGTCGATGCAGAAGCTCGAGGCCGGCGAGGCGCCGCTCTACGCCGCCGACCTGTTCCGCGACAAGCTGGTGCTCGTCGGCATGCACGCCGAGGCCAACGAGGACGCGCACCAGACGCCGCTCGCCGAACGCTTCCCCGGGGCCGAACTGCACGCGACCGCGCTCGACAACCTGCTGCAGGACGATGCGCTGCGCGCGCCGGCCTGGGACGTGCCGCTGGCCGGCGCCGCCGCGGCGCTGGCAGCCAGCGCGGTCTTCGCGCTGCCCGGCGTGGTCGCGCCGACGCTCGCGCTGCTCGGGCTCGCGACCCTGGCCCTGGCCGGAGCATTGCTGGCCTGGACATCCCTGCTCGCGGTGCCCATCGCGGCGCCGGCCGTCGCCGGCGGGAGCGCGGCCGCGGCCGCGTTCCTCTACCGCCTGCTCGTCGAAGGTCGCCAGAAGCGCGAGCTGCGCCGCGCGTTCCAGAGCTACCTCGCGCCCGAGGTGCTGGCCGAGATCCTGCGCGACCCGGCGGCGCTGCGCCTCGGCGGCGAACAGCGGGACGTCACCTTGCTGTTCACCGACCTGCAGGGCTTCACGGGCCTCGCCGAACACTGCCGACCGCAGGAACTCGTCGCGTTCCTCAACGACTACTTCACGCGCATGTGCGCGCCGCTGCTCGCCGAACGCGGCGTCATCGACAAGTTCGTCGGCGACGCGATCATGGCGTTCTTCGGCGCCCCGGCGCCCGATCCGGCGCACGGCCTCGCGGCGGTGCGCGCGGCGGTGCGGGCGATGGCCATCGGCGACCGCATCGCCGCCGAAGCCGCGGCGCGCGGCGTCCCGGCGATCCGCACGCGCATCGGCGTGCACTCGGGCCCGGCGGTCGTCGGCAACATGGGGTCGGAGGGACGCTTCGACTACACGGCGATCGGCGACACGGTGAATCTCGCGTCGCGCCTCGAGGGCGCCAACAAGGCGTTCGGAACGCGCTGCCTCGTCAGCGCAGCCGCGTGGGCGATGACGGCGGACCAGGTGCTCGGGCGCGAGGTCGGCGCGATCGTCGTCGTCGGTCGCGCGGCGCCGATCCGGGTGTTCGAACCGATCGCCCTGGTCGCCGAGGCGACCGCTGCGCAGCGAGAACTCACCGCGCGCTGGGCCGCCGCGCTGCGCGCGCTGCGTGCCGGGGACCGCGCCGGCGCCGCTGCCGGCCTCGCCGACCTCGCCGCCGCCGACCCGGCCGACCGCCTGGCGGCCCTGTGGTGCGAACGCATCGCCGACCCGACGTTCGACGGCGTGTTCCACCTGGACGCGAAGTGACCCCCACCATGCCGGACTCGCGCGCCGCCGCGCGGCCGCTATCCTCCCGGCCATGAAGCTCACTGCCCGCGCGACGGGTCTCGTGGCACTCCTCTGTCTCGCCGCGGCCAACGTGCCGCAGGACGCCGGCACCACGCTCACCGTGACGCGCAAGACGACCAAGCTGCGGGCGCAGCACAAGATGTTCGCGCCCACGGTCGTCGAGCTGCACGAAGGTGACAAGGTCACGTTCGCGCAGCGCGACGGCGCGTGGTTGTCGGTCGCCGCGGGCGAACGCAAGGGCTGGCTGCACGAGACCGACGTGTCCGGCAACCCCGACGTGCGACTGTCCGGCGAGGGCGTGCGCGAGACCTACTCGGCGTCGGAGACGTCGGCCGCGCGCAAGGGTTTCAATCCGCAGGTCGAGCGCCAGTACCGCACGAGCAACCCCAACCTCGAGGCGGCGTTCAAGCTCGTCGATCGCCTGCAGGCTCGCGCCACGCCCGAGGCCGAGGTGCGGGCGTTCTTGCAGGCCGGCGGCCTGTTGAAGGAGGGCCGGTGATGCGCCGCCCCCTGCTGCTGTTGTGCGCGCTGGTGCTGCCGCTCGCGGCCTGCGCCGCGGTGATGAACGCGCTCGAGGGCGCCACCGACGAGAACACCGCCGAAGGCAAGCTGATCCGCGGCGCGAACCGCCTGCGCAAGTCCTTCCAGGACCTCGACCCGAGCGAAGAGCACTTCATCGGCCGCTCGGTCGCCGCGCAGATCCTCGCGATGCCCGACTATCCGGTCGTCGCCGACGAGGAGCTCAACGACTACCTCGCGCACATCGGCCACGCGATCGTCGCGACCAACGACAAGGTCCGGCACCCGTTCCTCGACTACCGCTTCGGCGTGCTCGACACCGCCGAGGTCAACGCGTTCGCGTGCCCCGGCGGCCTGATCCTCGTGTCGCGCGGGCTGCTCGACAAGGCGACGAGCGAAGACGAGGTCGCTGCGATCGTGGCGCACGAGATCGCGCACGTGACGCTGCGCCACGGGGTCGCCGCGATCCAGAAGGCGAATCTGGCGCAGGCCTTCACCTACCTCGGCGCCGGCGCCGCGCAGGCGACGATGAAGCAGGAGGACCTCGACAAGCTGACCGAGCTGTTCGACGGCTCCGTCGACGACATCGTGCAGACGCTGGTCACGAGCGGCTACTCGCGCGACGCCGAGGCGGCCGCAGACGCCCTCGGGCGTGAGTTCCTCGCCAACACCGGCTACGACCCGCAAGCGCTCGCGCGGGTGCTCGGCCACATGCAGGACGCCGGCGGCGACGGCGGCATGTTCGCGACGCATCCGGCGCCCAAGGACCGCATCAACTCGCTCGGCGGCCCGACCGCCTACGTCGCCGACGCGAACGCCGAGGCTGCGCGCCGGTCGCGCTTCGCGACGATCATGAAGCGCTGACCCCGGAACCCGCATGCCCCTCTGGCAGGAGATCGCCACCTACGTCTGCGGTTGGTTCACGCTGACCGTGCTCACGTCGCTGCTCGCGCGCTCGCTCGACCACCGGCAACACCCGCTGCGCAGCACCGTGCGCATGGTGCGCGGCCTGCTGCTGCCGGCCGTGCTGTGCTACCTGCTCGCCCTTCGCGCGCTCGCGTGGGAAGGGGACGGCACCCCGCTGCGCATCGTCGAGAGCCTGGTGTGGCTCGCGGGCCTGCTCGTCGTCCTGTCGCTGGTGACCAACACCGCGCTGATGCGGCGCGAAGGCAACACCTTCGAGGCTCGCTACCCCAAGCTGCTGATCGACATCCTGCGGCTGATCCTGGTGCTCGTCGGCACGACGTTCGTCGTCGCGGGCGTCTGGGACAAGGACCCCGGCGGCATGCTGACCGCGCTGGGCGTGAGCTCGATCGTGCTCGGCCTCGCGCTGCAGAACACGCTCGACAACGTCATGGCCGGCATCGCCGTTCTGTTCGAGCGGCCGTTCGAGATCGGTGACTGGATCACCATCGGTGCGACGACCGGCGAGGTCGTCGAGATGAACTGGCGCTCGGTGCGCGTACGCACGCGCAGCCGCGACCTGATCGTGGTGCCCAACTCGGTGATCGGCAAGGAGACGCTGATCAACCTGTCGCGGCCGACGCGCGTGCACGGCGAGAACCACGTGCTCGGCTTCTCCTACGACGACGCGCCGAACAAGGTCAAACGCGTGCTGATGTCGGTGGTGCGGTCGACGCGCGGGGTGCTGCCCGAGCCCGCGCCGATCGTGCGCACGAAGAGTTATGCGGCCTACTCGATCGAGTACCAGGTGCGCTTCTTCATCGACGAGTACGCGCGCGTGCTCGAGATCAACGACGAGTTCATGACGCGCGTCTGGTACGCCGCCAAACGCAACGGCCTGACGATCCCGTTCCCGACGCAGACCAGCTACGAATTCCGCCAGGAGATGCCCAAGCCCGCGGTGAAGCACCGCGCCGTCGACGCGCTCGCCAGCGTGCCCGTGTTCGTGCCGCTGTCGCAGGAAGAACTCGACCGCATGTCCGGCCAGTGTGAACGCTTCGAGTTCGGTCGCGGCGAGCGCATCGTGCATCAGGGCGACCCCGGCGACGCGATGTACGTGGTGCTTGAAGGCACCGCGATCGTCACCATCCGCGCCGACAACGAGGCCGAGCGCGAGGTCGCGAGGCTGACGCGCGGCGAGTTCTTCGGCGAGATGGCGCTGCTGACGGGCGAGCCGCGCAGCGCGAACGTCACCGCCGTCGACGACCTGTCGGTGCTGCTGATCCACAAGGAGGCGCTGCACGGCATCCTCGCGCACCGCCCCGCCCTGGCGCAGGAGATGGCCGAGATCGTCGAGGAAAGGCGCCAGGGACTGCGAGCAGTGCGCGAGCAGCAGGGTGCGCCGTCGGAACGGCGGGCGGCCGCACAGAAGGGCGCCGGCGAGCTCGTGCTGCGCATCCGCCGGTTCTTCGGCCTGTAGGCGGTGGGGAGGGGCGGGGACCGCGGTCGGGGAATCCGCCCTGCGATGACGGGTCGGCCGCCGATCCGGCGCATGACTCGCCGAGAAGTGGCACGATCTCCAGTTCCCGGACACGCCCATGCCGACCCGCACCCTCTCCGTCGCGGCAGCCGCAACGCTAGCGGCCCTTCCCCTACCCGCCCAGCTGCAATGGACCTTGCTCTCACCGGCGTCCTCGCCCACGCCGCGCAGCCTGGTCAGCGGCTGCGACGCGGGCCCGATGGGGCTGCTGATGTTCGGCGGGGAACACACGAGCTACTACTCGAACGAGACCTGGCGCTGGGCCAATGGCACCTGGACACAGATCCCGACGGGCAACGCGCCGTCGCCGCGCGGCGGCGGCGGCATGGCCTACGACCCCACGCGCAACCGCGTCGTCTATTTCGGCGGCTGGGGCGGCTTCTACCTGAGCGACACATGGGAGTTCGACGGCAGCGCGTGGAGCAACCGCACGCCTGCGACGTCACCGGCGGGCCGCGACTGGCCGGCGATGGCGTTCGACCCGCTGTCGCAGCGCGTGATCCTGCACGGCGGCCACGATTGGACGCGGCCATCGTACGCCGACACCTGGGCGTGGGACGGCAGTGCTTGGACGCAGCTCGCGCCCAGCGTCACGCCGGGCAGCCGCTTCGGAGCGGCGTTCTCGGTATTCAGCTCCTCGGGCGTACTGGCGCTGCACGGCGGCGCCGAACAGAACGCGACCACGACGCTGACGCACGACGACACCTGGCTGTGGATCGGCTTCGACTGGGTACTGGTGAGCCCGACGAGCCCGATGCCAGGGCGGTACTTCAGCCAAGTCGCCTACGACAGGCTGCGCGAACGCCTCGTCGTACAGGGCGGCACCGACGACATCATCGTCTTCAACGACGTCTGGGAGTTCGACGGCTCGAACTGGGCACAGCGGCAGCCGGCAGGGACCAGCCCCACGATCCACGATGGCCTCGCCCTATTCGACCCTCAGCTCGGCGAAGTCGTGGTGTTCGGCGGCTCACCGACGGTGCTCGGGCGCGCGACGATCAACAACGAGACGCGAACGCTGGGCCCGACGACACCCGCGATCGGCAGGTCGTTCGGCAACGGCTGCGGCAACGCTCCGACGCTCGACGGCTCGCACCTGGCCTGGCTCGGCGGCGCCTTCCAGACCGACTGCACCGGCGCCATCGCCAACGGCGCGCTGATGTTCGTGGCCGGTTTCTCGCGCACGCTCGCCGGCGGCGCGACGCCGCTGCCGCTCGCGCTCGACCCCTGGGGCATGCCCGGCTGTGCGCTGCTCGTCGATCCGGTGGCCAGCCTGTTCGTCATCGCCGACGCCGCCGGCAACGCCACCAATCAGTTCGCAGTGCCCAACACACCCGGCCTGCTCGGCATCTGGATCTACTCGCAGGTCGCGATGGTGTCTCCCGGGAGCAACACCGCCGGAGTCGTGCTCGGCAATGCCGTCGAGCACCGGCTCGGCGGTCGGTGAGCAACAACTCGCGGGCGAACGGCGCGTTCGTGATGTTCCTGCGCGGCCGCTGCGGCGTCTGGACCAAGTCCGACAGTGTCACCGACTTCGACGAACTGCAGTTCGAGCCGCTGCCGAAGAGGTGACGAAGCCGACGCTCAGGACATGCCGCTGTCGTGCCTGGCGACATCCGGCACGACCTTGCCTGGTGGTCATCGCTCCGCTCACCTACCGCCGGCGTCACCCTTGTCCGCGTCCTTCTTCTCGACCGGCTTCTCCTCGGGCTTCTCCTTGGGCCGGCCCTCCGAGCGCACGAGCTTGAGCCCGCGCAACGGCGCGACCACGCGGCCGTGCAACGGCTCGTCGACCGAGACCTCGACCTCGATGTCCTGATCCTTCAGCAGCGCGGCACCAACTGTGCCGTAGAAGCTCGTGTATCAACATCTCGACTTGAGCACGTGATCGAAGTGCGTGCCGTCGCCGTAGAGCAGCCGAATGCGCGGCACGACGCTCTTCGGTAGGCACTCGTAGCGCACCTCGGTGCGTTGTACGCCCGGGTACTCGGTGCCGATGTGCGTGTAGACGAGGAAGTCGTCCATCTTCGTGCCGAGACGGTTGCGCACGAAGTCCTTGAGCACCGCGAGCGGCCCCGCGATGTGGAAGTAGGGCGCCGCCTCCGGGGTCTTGCTGCTCTTGCCGAACAGTGCGCCCTGCGAGATGCCGTCGTAGGTCGCCTTGAGCAGGTTCTTGTTGTAGGTGACCGTGATCTCGTCACTCTCGAAGGTGACGTTCTTGCCCTCGAAGTTCTTGCGCTCACCGGGCTCGGTCAGGTCGCCGTTGCGGTTGATGTCGCAGAGCACATCGTTGCCGTCGACGACCACCCACACGAGCGGCTTGGGATCCTGCAGGCCAAAGATCAGCCGGCGGTACTGCTGCGTCTCGCTGTTGAACTTCGGCAGCTTGAGATCCTCGGGCGCGGGGCCCTGGACCTGTTTTGCCGGATCGAGTCGCGCCGGCGATTGGGCCGCGGTGGTCGTCGCAACGCCGGCGAGGGCGACGGCGAACAGCCATGCGGTGCGGGGAGAGCGAGAGGGGCGGGAGTTTGGCGAGCGCATTCGGGGTCAGCGAGGGGGCGGGCTCGGAGGGTCGGGTTGACGCTATGGCGAGATGTCAGGAGCGCAAGGGGGTGCGACGCAGCTCATTCGCCTGGGAACCAGGAGTCCGTGCGGAAGGCCAGATCGCCGGCCGCCGCCAACAGGCGCTGCCGCAACGCGGCCGCCTGCTGCGCATGTTCGGCAGCACGCAGCCGGGCGACGAGCACGGCGCCGAGGCGCACGAACGCGCCGCGACGTTCTTCCGACCCGCTCGAAGCGCCAGCGACCAACGCGTCCGCGACGCGCCCGACCGCCTCGGCGTCGCGCCAGCGCCCCAGCGGCGGCATGGCCGTGCCGATCAGGTGCGGCGCCACGGACATGAGGCCGAACTCGGGCACCGCCTCGAGCGCGCGCAGGGCGTCGTCGACCTCGCCCGCTGCGAGCAACAGACCGCACCAGGGCAGCAGCATCGCGGTGACCGTGATGTTGGCGTCCGCTGCGATCGCCTCGGTCATCGTGCCGCGCCACGCAGTGACCGCGGCGACCGGCTCCGCCGTCGCGGTGAACGCCGCGAGCAGCTCCGCATCGACCTGCTGTTGACGCGGCTCCCCCGCATCGGGCACGAGGCCGAGCAGCAACTCGGGCGCGCGCTCGGCGGCCAAAGCCAGGAGCCCGGGCAGGTACGCGCGCAGCCGCGCGTCGCTCAGGCCGGCGCGCGACGAAAGCAGCACGCGCAGGATGCGGTCGGTGAGCTCGCGGTCGCCTGCCTGCTCGGCGACCCCGAGGATCTCGACGAGCCCGGCCGTCGTGTTCGCGCCGCGCGTCGAGGACCGGCGAAGCAGCTCGGCGCGCAGGACCTCGGCGGGCACGCTCATGCCGATTTCCGCGGCCGCGAGCGCGACGCGCAGCGCTTCGGCGTCGAACGGCGCCTTCTGCAGCGTCGCCACCGCGCCCTGCACGATCGCGTCGGCGGTGCCGTTGCGGCGCGCGGACGCGAGCAGGCCGCGGTAGATGCCCAGGTCGGCGTCGCGTTCGCTCTCGCTCATCGTGCGCAGCTGATCGCGCGCGGCCTGTTCGCCTTCGGGCATCCAGCCGAGCAGGTCGTAGTCCGACGGCGCATCCTCGAACGCGCCGCGGTCGAGGTTGGCGAGCGAAGGCAGCTCCGGGCGCCGCAGCGCACCTTCGACCCCGTCGTCCTTGCTGCCGATGCCCAGCGAGCGGAACAGCACCATGCCGAGCGAACGCGTGTTGCCGGCGCGCTGCTGCAGCAGCGAACGCAGCAGCTGCGCCCGCCGTGCCGGATCCTCGAGGCCGGCGATCGCCGCGAGGAACAGCCGGTAGTTGCTGAGCATCGGGTCCTTCGCCGCCTGCAGCGCCTCGAGCGCCGCCTCGTGGTTGCCGAGCTCGAGTTCGATGCGCGCCAGCTGTTGCGCCTGGTACGGGTAGAAGGTCGCGGCGCGTTCGCGCGCGGCGCGGTAGAGCTCGGCCGCCTCCTCGAGCATGCCTTCGCCCTCGACGAAGCGCGCCGCCTGGTACAGCAGCGAGGTGTTCTCGGGGTTGCGCTTGGCCGCGGCGACCAGCAACTCGGCCGCCTTCTGCTTGTCACCCGTGCGGCGCAGCAGCGCGACCTGGAGCAACATCGGCCCGCCGTCGGGCAACTCCTTCAGCAGCGTGCGCGCGTCGTCGCGCGAGACGAGGTCGAGCAACCCGTCGATCGTCGAACCTTCGCGCGACTCCAGCTCACGTCGTGCGCCGAGCGTGCGCAGCGCGCGCAGCGCGTAGTCGCGCTTCTCGGCCTCGGTGGGCTGCAGCCTGGCGAGCAGCTGCATCGAGGTGGCGTCCTCGGGCAGCTTCTCCTTGACGCGCCTCGCGAACTCGCGCCAGACCTCGTCGGGCAGCTGCGCCCGGCTCGCGACCATGCCCATCATCGCGCGGTCCGAGGGCGAGACGCGGTCGAGCTTCAGGTCGGCGACGACGCCGAGCAGGAACTCCTTCGAGAGCTTGCCCGGCGACTGCAGGATCCGCCACGTCTGCTGGCGCTTCTCCTCGTCCGAGAACTTGCGCAGTGCCTTGCGCAACACTTCGAGTCCTTGCTCCGCCGGCAGGCTGGCGAGCCAGCGCGTGCGCGAGCCGACCTGGTAGACCTGATCGATCTTCGCGAACAACAACTCGACGAGCTGGGCCTCGGTGTCGGTCTCGATCCGGCCCGAGGCCGTCGGCAACAGGCGCTCGGCCGCGGTGGCGTCGGCGGCGGCGAGCACCTGCTCGCCGAGCCGCTGCAGGTGCGCGTTGCGCTCGCTGTCGCTCAGGCCGCGGTGCGCCTGCAGGGCCGAGGTGATCGCGCTGACACGCTGCGACATCGCCCCCTCGCGGCGCAGCGCCTGCTCGAGGCGCTGCTGCTGCAAGAACGTCTCGTCGATCGGGCGGCCGATCAGGCGGCTCGCCTCGACGGCCGCGGCGCCCGCCGCGGCCGGGTCGGCCTGCATCGCGGCGTCGAGCTGCGCGACGATCGCCTCGGCGCGCGACCTCTTGCCCGCGAGCAGCAGCGCGCGCACGAGGTCCGGCAGCAGCGCGGGCCGCGCCTGTTGCGCGGCGGCGAGCAGGGCCTCGTCGTCGCCCTGCAGCAGCAACAGGCGCAGGCGCTGGGCCTGCGCGTCGCCGTCCTTGCCGCCCTTCTCGCCATCCTCGCCGCCCGCGGCCGCGGCGGGCAGGTGCGCGAGCGCCGCGGCCGCGAGCTCCAGCTCGCCGGCGGCGAGCCGCTGGTCGGTGATCGCGGTGACGATCGCCGGCGCCGGTTCGGCGGCGAGCAGGCGATCCTCGGCGGCGTGCGCCTCGGACCTCAGGGCGCCGTCGTCGAACGCCAGCGCGATGCGCCGCACGAACTGCGCCGCGACGCGCTGCCGCTCCGCGGCGGCGGCGCTCGGCTCGCCGAGTTCCTTGCGCAGCGCCGCGAGCAGCGGCTCGACGTCGCCGAGCACGTGCGCGCAGCGCAACACGCCCGCGAACGCCTGGTCGAACGAGACGTCGTTCTTGTTCGTGTTCCGGTTCAACGGCCGCGGCAGCAGCCGCAGGGCGCCGCGCGCGGCGCTGCCCGCCGCCCCGGCGCGTCCGGTGCGCCCTGGCTCCGCGGCGACCGCCGGCAGCTCCTGCGCGAGCCGCTCCGAACACAACCGCAGGTAGAGCGGCAACGCGCGATCGCGCGCACCCTGCCGTTCTGCGAGCATCGCCACCGCGAGCATCGCCGAGCCGTCGTCGGGCTTGCGCCGCAGGATGCGGCGGCGGATGCGTTCGGCCTCGGCCAGCCGGTCGGCCTGCTCGTAGAGCTCGGCCATGCGCACCTCGACGCTGGCGAAGTCGTTGGCCATGCGCGCGCGCGCGAACGCCCGCGTCGCCGCGTCCAGGTCGCCGAGCTGCAGCAACGCTTCGCCGAGCGACAGGAACACCGCCGGCGGCACCTCGTCGCCGAGCAGCAGCAGGGTCCTGCCGTGCTGCGCGTAGGTCTTCCAGTCGCGGCGCTGCTCCGCCTCCTGCATCAGCTCGCGCACGAAGTTGGTGCGCTGCTCGCCGCCGGCAACGACCGTGTCCTGCAGCTCGGCGAGCCGGCCGGCGTCGTCGCCGAGCGTCTCGAGCAGGTCCTGCAGCACGCGGTGCAGGAACACCTGGTCGGGGCGCGCCGACAGGCGCAGCCGCACCGCGCGCGCCGCCGCCGCGACGACTTCCTTGGGCGCCTCCATGTTGAGCAGCCCATCGACCGCGACGACGAACAGGTCGTCGGGCAGCGGCCGCAGCAGCAGCTCCTGGAACGTGCCGATCGCGCGTTCGCGCTGCCCGGCGTCGCGCAGCGCGTTGCCGAGCAGCAGGAAGGTCTCGACGCGCTCGGGATGCACGGCGAGGGCGCGGCGGTAGAGACGCACGGCTTCGTCGTGCAGCCCGGCCAGCGCGTAGACACCCGCCGCGAACTCGATCGCGACCTGGTCCGGATCGCCGGGCCGGTCGAGCAACCCGCGCAGATAGGCGCGCGCGTCCGCGGCGCGGCCGCGCTCGAGCGCCGACATCGCCAGCTGTTGCCGGTAGTCGAGTTCGTGCGCGGGATCGAGTTCGAGCAGCCGCAACAACGTGCGCTCGTGGTTCTTGAACTCCTCGGCGGCGAGATAGACGCGCGCCTCCTGCTCGAGCGCTGCGACCGCCTGGTCGGGCTCCTCCTGCGCCCACTGCCGCAGGATCTGCACCGCGCCGAACGTGTCGCGCGCGCGGCCGTAGATCTCGACCAGCGCTTCGCGCATCGCGCGGCGGTTCTCGGTCGTGGGATCGGCGAGCTTCTGTTCGAGTTCGATCGCGAGGTCGGCGAGGGTGCCTTCGCGCGCCGCGAGGTCGAGCACCTGCGCCTGTGCCTGCACGCGCCGCGCCGCGCTGCCGGCGCTCGTCCAGATGCTCCGGAAGATCTGCACGGCTTCCTTGCGCTCGGCGTCGTCCTTCGAGTTGCTGAGCAGCCACGCGAGCCGCAGGCCGAGGTCTTCGGTGGCGGTCGCGGTGTACAGCTCGCGGTAGAGCGCGATCGCTTCGGCCTGCTTGCCGACGCTTTCGAGCTGTTCGGCGACGCGCAGCTTGTCCGTGGGACGCTCGGCGGTCTTGCGCGCACCGAGCAGCAACCTCGTGGCCTTGGCGGTGCGCCCTTGCCGCAATTCGTGCGCAGCGAGCAACAAGGCAGCGTCGGTCGCGGCGCCGGTCTCGTCCCGGCCCGAGAACGCGGCCGCCAGCTGTGCCACGGTGTCGTCGAAGCCGAGCTCCGACGCGGTCTGCGCGAACAGGCGCAGGTCGCGCGCGTCGGCGGTGTTGATGCCGTCCGCGAGCGCGCGCCGGCTGTCGTCGTCGCGCTGCAGGTCGGCGAGCAGCACCGCGAGCGAGTTGCGCGTCTCGGCGTCGTCGGGCCGTTGCGCGAGCCGCGCACGCAGCTGCTGCACCGCGAGGTCGGGATTGCCGGCCGCGAGCGCGAGATCGAGCGCGACGTCCTCGAGCTTCTGCCGCACCTTGCCGTCGAGCGTGCCCAGCACGGCGATGCCGTCCTCGGCGCGCCCGAGCTCCCGCAGGACCTCGAACAGCACCCGCAGCTCCGGCAGCTGCATCGACGCGCCGTCCTTGCGGGCGCGCGCGAGCCACCGGTCCGCGAGCGCGCTCAACGTGCCGCCGGCGCGCTCGGCGGCGACGACCTGCGCGAGCGCGAAGTAACCGTCGCGCTGCAGCGGCGCGAGCGCGAACGCGTGCTCGAACTCGGCGGCTGCCGCGACCGGATCGTTGCGGCGCAGCTGCCACAGACCGCGGCGCAGCGCCGCCTGGTAGGGCAACCGCCCCTGATCGCCGCGCGGCTGGTGCCACTGCAGCGCCAGGTCGAAGTAGCCGAGCATGCCCGCCAGGAGCCCCGCGCGGTCGTCGAACGCCGGCAGCTGTGCGGTC
Source organism: Planctomycetota bacterium (assembly GCA_020638655.1). Lineage (GTDB taxonomy): Bacteria > Planctomycetota > UBA1135 > UBA1135 > UBA2386 > JACKIC01. Next base: position 20,743 of record JACKIC010000006.1, on the reverse strand, counting down.
TCGACGGCCCACTGCAACGCCATCTTGGCCGCGTCGTGCTGCTTGGTCCCGTGCAGCAGCAGCGCCCGCCGCAAGCCTTCTTCGGCCTGCTGCAACGGCGTGCCCGCCGCCTGCTCGGGCATCGCCGCGAGCGCCGGCTTCGGTCGACCCAGGATGTCGAGCAGGTCGACGCGCAGCGCCGGCAACTCACCGGCCAACGGCTCCTTGTCGCAGAGCGACGCCGCGCGATCGAGATCCCCGAGCGCGAGCGCGAGCGCGAAGCGCTGCCGCGGCGTGCCGTCGCGCCAGCGCTCCACGAGCGGTGCGAGGTCGCCGGTGCGGCGCAGCTCGGCGTCGATCGCGGCGCGGATGCCGGCCGCATCGGTCGGCTCCTGCGCATTCGCCTGCCCACCCGCGGCCACCGCCAAGGCGGCCAGCAGCAGGGCAGCCGCGCCGCGCGGCATCGCCGCGCCGTCGAGCGGCAACCGGCGCAGCAGCACCGACAGCAGGAACGCGATCATCGCGACGAGCCCGAAGGTCCTGGCCATCGGCTTCACCTGCGGCACCGACGACGGGCTCGCGGACGGCAGCTCGGCGACGTTCGCCGCGGCCTCGGCGACGGTCCCCGCCGTGATCGCCGCGAGGCGCACGAGGTCCGCGCGCACGTCGACGCCCGGGCACGTCGGCGACGGCGGCATCGCCGCGCCGCGCGCGAGCACCAGCTCGCCGCTGCGCGCCGTCAGCACGGTCGCGCGCTCGTCGGGCCACGGCACGAACGCCTCGAACACGCTGCCGCCGCCCGGCACCATGGTCACCGTCGCGCCGCGTTCGCACGTCACCTCGGGGTCGTGCGGCAACTGCGTGCCGGCGGGCAGCGTCAGCGACACGCGCGCGCCGCGCGGCTGCACCGCGACCTCGAGCCGCGGCGACAGCGCCCCGCGCCCCGCGCCGGCGCTGCGCAGCAGGTCGGCGAGGAACGCGCCGTAGCTCGGGTCCGCGCGCAGTTCACCGCTCTGCGGCCCCAGCGTCTGACCGGCCATGACGAGCACGCGGCCCGCGCCCTGGTCCCAACCGACGAGGAACGGTTCGCCGCCGACACCCCGGATCAGCACCTCGGCGCCGTCGCGCGCGCTGGCTTCGACGAGCCCGCCGGTCGCCGGCAGCTCGTCGCCCGCGAACGCGGCGACTGCCTCGGCCTCGGCGCTGCGCGCGAGCGCCAGGCGACGTTCCTGCACCGCGGGCAACAGCGCCGACTGCGGCTCGCGGAACTGCAGTTCGGGCAGCTGGAAGCGGTCCGGACACGCGTAGAAGCGGCCGCGCCCCCACTGCGCGAGGTTGAGCAGGAACGGCGAGTTGGCCTGCGGGCCGATCAGCACCGTCGACAGCGTCTGCCCCGCAGCGGCCATGCGCCGCGCGAGCGCCTCGAACGGCCCGCTCTCGACGCCGCCGTCGGTCAGCACCAGGATGTGCCGGTAGCGCGTGCGCGAGTTGAGCAGCGCGTAGTACGACTCCTCGAGCGCGTCGTAGATGATCGTGCCGCCGCCTGCCTGCAGGCGATTGAGCGCGCGCGTGATCTCGATCGTATTGGTCGCGGGCTGCAGCGGCGCCGCCCAGCGCTTGCTACCGTAGAACTCGACGATGCCGACCTTGTCGTGCGGCTGCATCTTCTGCACCGCGAGGCGCGCGACCTCCTTGGCGAGCTCGATGCGGCCGCCGCCCATCGAACCGCTGGTGTCGACGATCAGCACCAGCGAGATCGACGGGTCGCGGCGCTCTTCGCGCTGCGGCATGCGCACGGGCAGCACCGGCGCGAGCGGCGAGTCGCCGTAGCCGCCCGGCCCGAGGTTCTGGTGGGTGCCGGCGAGGACCAGCCCCAGACCGCGCTGCAGCACGGCGTCGCGGATCGTGGCCTGCGTCTCGCGAGGCCACGCGTCCGCCGGCAGGTCGTCGACGAGCACCGCAGCGCACCGCGCGAGCGTCGCCGCGTCGAGCGCAACCGTCGGATCGGGCGCGACGACCTCGATGCCGTGCGCAGAGAGACTCGCGGCGAGCGACTGCCGACGGCTCGGCTCGGGGGCGAGCTGCAGGATGCACAGGGGCTCGGCGACGAGCACCGCGGCGCGCGCCGTCGCGGCGCCGCCGCTCGCGGGTGCCACGTCGATCTGCAGTTCGCGCACACCCGCGTCGGGCAGCACGCAGTCGATCGGGTAGCGATGCGTGCCCGCGCGCAGCGCGAGCGAGGCCGTCGCGATCGTCACGCCGCCGGTGCGCACCTCACAGCGCGCGTCGCCCGCCCGCGCCGCCTCGACGTCCGCGAGCAGCCGGAAGGCCTCGCCTGGCTGCACCTGCGGCGGCAGCTCGAGGGCCACGATCGCCGCGTCACCGCGCGCCGTCGCCGAGGTCCAGCGCACGTGCAGGCAGCTGCCGTGCGCGCGCAGTTCCTGCGCGAGGCGCGCCAGCGGCGGCCCGTCGTGGCGCCCGTCGCCGAACACGAACAGGTCGCTCGCCGCTCCGGCGGGAACGGTCGCCAGCGCAGCGCGCAGCGCCGCGGCGAGGTCCGGGGCGCCGGAGACCGCGGGCACTTCGCCGCTCTGCGGCATGCCGAGCACCGGCGTCGCGCCGGCCCCGATCACGACGAACGGATCCGCGTGCGGCGCGGCCTCGCGCAGCGCGCGCACGGCGGGTTCGGCGCCGGGACCGGCGGCGACCGCGATGCGGTACACGTGACCTTCCCCCTCGCGCCACGGCTGCGCGAGCGCGAGCACGGCGGCGAGCAGGGCGACCGTCTGCAGCGCGGTGACGGCCAGCCGCTGCGCGCGCGGCAACGGCGTGCGCGAACGGGCAGCCAACAGCCACAGGGCAGGGATCGCCGCGGCGGCGAGCAGGAACCAGGGAGCAGCGAAGTTCATGGCAGACGGCCGCGGTGGAACAGGAACGCGTCGACGGCGAGCACGGCGAACAGGACGAGCAGCAGCCAGGGGGCGAGGCCGCCGTCGCCGCCCATTGCGGCGGTAGCGGCCTCGGGACCTCCGGGCGGGGCGGCGGACGCCGCGGGCGCGGCCAAGACGTGCACGGCGACGCTGCCGTGCGCGGAGCGCTCCATCTTCTCGGTCGTCCAGCGCGCGACCCGGCTCGCGAGCGGGATCACGTACTGACCAGCGGCGGGCAGCGCGTCGGCGATCGACAGCGTCTCGTGCGGCGCGGGGAAGCGCGTCGGCGCTCCTTCGACCGCGAGCAGCTCGGTCGGCCGGGCGCCGAGCAGGTGCAGCGCGCCGCTCAGCAACGCGGGTACGTCGGCGTGCGTCGCGGGCTCGAGCAGCCACTGCACGATGCGCACGCGCGCCGGTCCGTCGCCGGACGCAGGCCGTTCCGCGAGCGCGAGCGGCGCGCCCTGCGCGAGGTCTTCGACCCACACGGTGGTCTCGACGCCCGTCGCGGTCGCCGCCAACGCGGGCGCGTCGGCGTGCGCGCGGTCGCGCAGCGACAGCGCGAGCGGCGAACCGGTGGCGTTGTGCGCGAGCCGTTGCCCGCCGCCGACACCGGGCTCGATCGACAGGGTCGGTCGCGTCGTTTCGGAGTTCGCGTCGGTGACGAGCACGTCGGCGTCGTCGGCCGCGCCGACCAACGTGAGCGCGGGATCCACGTCGCACAACGCGCGCAGCGCCGCAGCGAGTTCGTCGGTCAACTCTGCGGCGACGAACACGCGCAGCGGTTCCGCCGTCGGCGCGGGCAGCGCCACTTCGTAGGCCGCCGCGCCCGCGGCGAGCCGCAGCCGCAGCGCGCCCGCGTCCGCCGGCACCGGGCCGAGCAACACCTGCTGCGGCGCGGTTGCGAACATCGCCGCCGCGACCTCGCCGCCGGCGGCGTCTTGCAGGCTCGCGCGTGCCCCTGCGGGCGCCGTGACGTCGAGCTGAACCCAGGTGCTGTCACCGGCGCGCACCCACTGCACGTCGCGCAGCGCGAACGGCGCATCGCGACCGCGGATGTGTTCGACGACGGGCAACGTCACCGCGGCCGCCGGCGCGCTCGCGCCGACCCAGACGATCTCGTCACCGGGCCGCAACCGATCCTGCGCCGCACGCAGCGCCGCGACCCCGTCCTGCTTGCCCGCGACGAGCGGCAGGTCCGCCGCGCGCACGTCGAGCGCCGCGGCGGGTTCACCCGCTTCGAGCAGCACCATCGGCGCCGGCGCCGCCGCGAGCACGGCGCCGCGCGGCCCGAGCCCACCCTGTGCGACCAGTTCGCGCACGGTCTGCAACCGCTGCTCACGCAACTCACCCGCCGCCGGTTCGACGACGACGACGCGCGACGGCGCCTCGAGTCCCGCGCGCGGTTCGGCGAACGCGGTCCACGCCGCGAAGACCGCGAGCGCCGCGAGCAGCAGCGACAACCAGCGCGCCGGCTTGCCGGGCAGCACGCGCGGTTGCCGCAGCGCGCCCGCGAGCTGGAAGAACAACAGCGTGTCGACTTCGACGCGCCGCAGCCGCACCCGCAGCAGGTGCAGCAGCGCGACGCCGCCGAACAACGCCGCCAGACCGACGGCGAACGCCGCCGGCGAGAGACCGAAGAGCGTCATACCGTGAGCACTCCGTGCTGGAAGACCTGCGCGAGCTGCGGCAGGAGCGGTTGGTCGGTGCGCACGGCGAGGTAGCCGCCGCCGCGCGATTGCGCGAACGCAGCGAGCTCTTCCTCGAACTTGCGGTAGGCCGCGCGGTAGCGGTCGAGCAGCGCGTCGTCGACCGACAGCTCGAGGTGCTGGCCGCTCTCGCAGTCGACGGCGCGGATCTCGCCGCGCAGATGTTCGGGCCGATCTTCGCCCGCGTGCACGGGGCGCACGATCAGCGGCCGGTGCGGCAGCCGTCGCAGCTCGGCGAGCACCGCGTCGGCGCCGCGCGCGTCGAAGCCGTCGGTGACGACGACGCAGAGCCCACGCCGCAGGCGCCGCGCGCCGAACGAACGCAGCGCCTCGCAGAGCCCCGTGCCGCCGGTCGCCGGCAGCGCCGCGAGCCAGGCGAGCAGCCGCTGGAACGCGCCCTTGCCCGACAGGCCCGGCAGCCCGCGCAGCGGTTCGCTCGCGAACGGGAACACCGCGACGCGGTCCATGTGGTTGAGCGCGACGTAGGCGAGCGCCGCGACGACGCGCCGCGCGACGACGCTGCGCGACATCGCTCCGGGCGCCGCTGCCTGCCGCGCCATCGACGCGCTCTGGTCGAGCACGAAGTAGACCGGCAGGTCCTGGTCCTCGAGGAACAGGCGCACGAACACCTTGTCGAGGCGCAGGAACACGTGCCAGTCGACGGTGCGGAAGTCGTCGCCGGCGACGTAGGCACGCACGTCGGTGAACTCCTGACCGGCGCCGCGCGCGCGCGAACGCTGCTCGGCGTGCCGACCACCGGCCGGCACCGACCGCGCGAGCATGCGCAGCCCCTCGAGGCCGCGCACGAACGCCGGGTCGAACAGTTCTGCCGCCGTCGTCGTGCTCACGCGCGGCCCGCCATCGCCGTGCTGCGCTCGAGGATCTCGTGCAGCAGATCGTCGGTCTTGAGCCCTTGGCCGAGGCCGTCGAAGTTGAGCAGCATGCGGTGCCGCAGCGCGGCGACCGCGTGCCGCTGCACGTCGTCGACCGCGACCGCGGCGCGCCCTTCGCGCAGCGCCTGCACCTTGCCCGCGAGCACCAGCGCCTGCGCGCCGCGCGGCGAGCTGCCGAGCATCACGTACTTGTTGACGCGTTCGGTCGCGTAGGGCGAACCGGGCTGCGTCGCCATCACCAGCCGCGTCGCGGCCGTGCGCGCGGCCTCAGGCACCGGCACCTCACGCACGAGTTGGCGCAGCGCGAGCACCTCGTCGCCGGTCGTGACCGCGGGCACCTCGGGCGCCTTGCCGCCGGTCGTGCGCTCGAGGATCGCCGCGTATTCGCTCTCCTTGGGGTAGCCGACCAGCAGCTTGAACAGGAAGCGGTCGAGCTGCGCCTCGGGCAGCGGATAGGTGCCCTCCTGCTCGACGGGGTTCTGCGTCGCGAGCACCACGAACGGCTTGGGCAGCGCGCGCGTCTGTCCACCGACCGTCGCCTGCTGCTCCTGCATCGCCTCGAGCAACGCCGACTGCGTCTTGGGCGTCGCGCGGTTGATCTCGTCGGCGAGCAGCAGGTTGGTGTGGATCGGTCCGGGCTGGAAGCGCACCGCACGACCGCCGGCCTCACCCTCCTCGAGCACCATCGTGCCGAGCACGTCGGCGGGCATCAGGTCGGGCGTGAACTGCACGCGCCCCTTCTGCAGGTGCAGCGCCTCGCCGAGCGTCTTGACGAGCACCGTCTTGCCGATGCCGGGCACGCCTTCGAGCAGCACGTGGCCGCCCGCGAACAGCGCGACGAGCACGCCTTCGACGACCTCGTTCTGGCCGACGATCAGCTGATGGACGGCGTTCTGCAGGGATTCGAACGTCTTCTGGAAGCGCTGCACCTGGGCGCGCACGTCGGCGGTGTCGGTCATCGGTTGGTCGGGGCCGTCGCGGGGGCGGGAGAAGGAGAGGAGTCGGACGAAGGAGAGGAAGTGGCGGGCGCGCCGTCCTGTTCGCGCAGGCGCGCGTGATAGGCCTGCAGCATCATCAGCAGTGCGTCGGCGACCGGGCGCGCGCTCTGCGGCGTGCCGAGACGGCCGTTCGCGGCGGGCAGCGCGATGCCGGGATCACCCTGCTGCCGGCGCGGCGGGATCTGTTCCATGCTGGTCTTCGCGGTGCCCGGGTTGGGTTGGCCGCGAACCTGATCGGGCAGCTTGAGGCCGAGCACGAGTGACGCGGTGCCGCGCGACTTCTTGGGCGGCGTCGGACCGCCGCGACCCTGGTCGGGCGGACCGTCGCCCGAGATCGACAGCTCGCGCGCGGCCGGACGCTGGTCCTGGCGCCGCATCGGCGTCACGCCGCCGCGCTGCTCCTGCTCGTCGCTCTCGTCCTCGATCTCCTCGTCCTCGACGTCGGGGTCGTCCTCGCGTTCCATGCCGCGGTTGAGGTCCTGTCGCTTGTTGCCGACCGCGGACATCTTGCCGCTGCCGCGCGACGGACCACTCGGCGCGCCCGCGCTCTCGCTTGGCTTCTGCTCCTGGTCGGGCGTCGGCTTCGACGGCGCCTTGGGCTTGGACTTCTTGCTGGTCGGCTGCGGCTTGGGCTGCTCGGGCGCGGGCTCGGGCGCACCCGAGGCCGACGAACCCTGCCCGCCGCCGGGCCTGCCGGCGCCGGGGCTGCCTGACGGCGCGGCCTTGGGCGCGCTGCTCTGGTTGCTGTCGCCGACCTCTTCGCTCGAGGTCTGCGCCGCGCCGCTCGCGGCCGGCATCGCCGGCGTCGGCTCCGCGGCGTTGGGCGGCGGCAGCTCGGCGGCGCGGCGGCGTTGCGCGGCGCGTCGGGTTTGCGCGATGGCGTCGCCGGCTGGCCGCCGGGCGCGGGTTCGCGTGCAGCCGCAGCGACGTCGGTGCGCGCAGCAGGTTCGCCCGCGGCGGTCGCGGCGGCGCCGTCGCCGCCGGCATCGCGATCGCGGTCGTCGAGCGCGCCGCGCGCCGGAATCAGCGCGACCGCGACCAACAGCAACACCACGCTCGCGACCGCGCGACGCCAGCGCGGCAACGACGGCTCGCGGGCGCCCGCGACACGCGCCGTGTCGACGCCGCCCAGGCGCTGCACGCCGTCTTCGATCGCCGCTAGCGCCATCGCCTCGCCGAGGCCCGAACGCACATGATCCTCACCGGCGAGCTCGAGCGCGGCCGAGAGCCGATCCTTGGTGCCGTTCGCGCGATCACACGCGGCCGCGGCCTCGAGTTCGCGCACCGCCGCAGCGCCACCGACCACCGCACCGAGCGCGACGAACAGCGCGAGCACGGCGATCAGCACGAGGACCGGCGCCCAGACCGGGATCGCCAGCGCCGGTGAGAACGCGATCGTGAAGCCCAACACGAGCATCGCGAAGAACGGCGCACGCGCCGTGGCGCGGGCCAGGGCACGCTGCATCGCCGCGCCGCGGCGCAGCCGGTGCAGCGAACGCACGGCGGGTTGCAGGCCGTCGCTGAGGCGCTGTCGCGCCGACGCGTCACGCATCGTCATCGCTCGAGCCCCACCGGCAGCACCAACGCCTGCAGCACGGCGCCCGACTTCTGGTCCTCGACGAAACACACGACCTCGAGCCGCGTGCGGTCGGGCTGCACGGGCCGCACCAGGAACTCCTGCTCGCTCTCGTACTCGCGCACCTGCGCGTCGAGGTCGGCCTCGATCTGTCGCAGTGACAGTTCGCCGCGCAACTCGTCGCCCTTGATCGGCAGGCCCGACGCGGGCGTCACGCGGCCGCGCACGACGTGGTGATGGAACAGGATGCCGTTGCTGCCCGGGAACACGACGAGCCGTTCGGTCAGGACCGCATGCAGCCGCCACGACGGCGCGGCCGGCCCCGCCTCGGCGCCGGTCGCTCGCGCCGCGAACGCGACGCGATCACCCTGCAGCGACGCCTCGCCCTCGAGCCGCACCGCGGGCGCCTTGCGCAGCTGCGCGTCGATCAGGTCGCGGTAGCGGTTGAACATCTCGGGCACCGCGTCGACCTTGCCGCCGCCGACGATGCGTTCGCCGCCGGCGACGACGACCGTCGGCGTGCCGCGCACCTCGTAGGTCTGCTGCCGGTCCAGGCTGACCGGCGCCACGAGCGGTTCGGGCGCGGGCACCGGCAGGTGCCACTGCAGCAGCACGACCTCGTCGTGGTCGTAGTAGTCGGTCAGCGCGTCGCACGCGACGTCGGCCGCCAGGCACGGCGGGCACATCGCGCCCGTGAACAGTTCGACGAGCACCGTGCGGCCGGTCTTCTTCACCTCACCCTCGCGCGGCACCGCCTGGAACGACGGCACGCGGCCATCGGCGGCGTCCTGCAGCGCGGCCAGCATGTCGGCGTCCTTGCCGCGCAGCATGCCGAACACGCGCATCCACGCCGCGAGCCCCGGTTGCCCGGTGTTCTTCATGTCGAGCGTCGCGAGGAAGTAGCGGCCGAGCGCGCGCTCGAGCTGCGCCGTCTCGGCGGGCGTGCGCTCCGCGGCGCCGCCGCGCGTGCCCATGCGCTCGTGGTAGCGGCCGAGCTGCAGGTTGGCCGGCCCGGACACCGGCATGCCGAACACCGCCGCGAGCAGGTGCCGGTAGGCCGCGTCGTCGTCGCCGGCCGCCATCGCGAGCGAGCCGAGCTCGAGCCGCAGCTTGTGCGCGGCGTTGCCGTCCTCGTCCGTGCGCGCCACCGCGAGCCCCGCCTCGGCGATCGCGCGCCGCGCGGCCGCGAACTGCGGCGTGTTCTGCATGCCCTCGAGCACCTCGAGCGCCGCCGTGCCCTTGCCGTTCTCGGCCGCGGCGCGGATCGCCGCGAGGCCCGCTGCCTCGGTCGCGGCCGGCGAGCCGCCTTGCGCCTGCAGCCGATCGAGCAGGACCTGCGCGGCCTCCATCGACAGCGGCGAGGCCTCGTGTTCGCGCACGAACGTCGCCAGCGCCTCGGTGCCCGGATCGCCGTAGCGCGCGCGGCAGTAGGCCGCCTCGACCTCCGCGAACGTCGGCTCCTCACCGCGTTCGATCACGAGGCGCCTGGCCTTGGGCTGGATCGTCACGACGAGCTGTTGCAGCACCGCGCCGCCGACGCCGCCGTCACCGCGCGCCTGCTCGGGCACCTCGGGCCGGAACGGCGCGTACTTCGCGAAGTCGATCACGCCGGCCGCCGCGCGCTGCAGCACCCCGTCCGGCGTGCCGAGGCTCTTCGCCATCGACGGCTGGATCCAGCTGTAGGGATCGCGCGTCGTGCAGCCGAACTTGCCCAGCCGGCCGCCGGCCAGCGCCGCCTCGAAACGCAGCCCGCGCCGCGCGTCGTCGAGCAGCGGCACCACCGCGAGCACCGGCGACTCCGGTGGCGGTTCCGCGTCACCCGCCGTCGCCGGCAGGAGCTTGAGCAGCCCCTGCGGGCCGTCGAGTCGGATGTCCTTGTCGCCGAACGCTGCGATCCCGATCACCCCCGCCACCGGCACCTGCTGCAACTCCGTCGCGAAACGCGCCGTCAGGCCTTCGAGCCACGTGTCGCGGCGAGCTTCGAACGGCACGTCGTGCAGCGCCACCCCGCCGATCTCCACGTCGCACGCGTCGCTGCGCAGCGAACCCGCCGCGTTGCGGTGCAGGAACAGGCCCTGCCCCGTCTGCAGATCGAGCAGCAGGTTGCAGAAGTAGATCTTCTCGCCCGCGCGCAGCGTCGCCTTGAGCATCGGTCGCCCGTCGACCCAGCGCACCGGCGCTTCGTCCTGCCCCATCGCCGCCGCCTGGGCAACGAGAGGGGTGGCGCTCGCACCAACCAGCAGCAGGGACGCGCACAGCGTGCGCACGCGGGCAGCGGGGTCGGACATGGGACGGGGCATTATGCAGACTCCCGCGCCGCGCCGACCCGGTGACGCGACACGAAAATGTCCCAAGTGGTGAGAAGGCAAGGCGGAGCGCCGCGGGCGAGGGTGGCGGGGTGACCTCGGGCACAGGTCCGAAGACCTGGATGGCGCGTATCCGAGGGTTCGCAACCACCCCAGCCGCCGTTCCTCGCCCGTCTCAGGGCTGCAGCAGCGCCTTGATCGCGCGGCGTTCGTCCATCGCGCGGTAGCCTTCGGCGACCTGCTCCAACGGCAACACCAGGTCGAACACCTTGCCTGGGTCGATCTCGCCGTCGAGCACGAGTTGGATCAGGTCCGGCAGGTAGCGCCGCACCGGCGCGGGCCCGCCGTGCAGGTGCACGTGCGAGAAGAACAGCTCCTGGCCGTCCAGCGCGACACCGTGTGGCACGCCGACGAACGAGACGTGGCCGCCGCGCCGCGTCGCGCGGATCGCCTGCAGCATCGACTCCTGCATGCCGACGCACTCGAGCACCGAGTCGGCACCGACGCCGTCCGTCATGTCCAGGATGCGGGCGACGCCGTCGTCGCCGCGCTCGGTCACGATGTCCGTCGCGCCGAACTCGCGCGCGAGCTTCTGACGCGGTTCGTGCCGACTCATCGCGATGATGCGTTCGGCTCCCATGTGCTTGGCGGACATCACACCGAGCAGGCCGACGGCGCCGTCACCGACGACCACCACCGTCGCCCCGGGCTTGACGTTGGCGGCGTCTGCCGCGAACCAACCGGTGCCCAGCACGTCGGAGGTCGTCAGCAGGCTCGGGATGGACTCCTTCGACGGCACCTCGCGCGTGGGCACGAGCGTGCCGTCCGCCAGGGGCACGCGCAGCACGGGCGACTGCGCCATCGAGATGAACTCGCGCTGCGTGCACGACGACTGGTAGCCGTAGTTGCAGTGCGGGCAGGTGTTGTCGGAGGTCGCGAACGACCCGACCACGAACTGGCCCGGCTTGATGGATGTGACGGACTTGCCGACCTCCTCGACGTAGCCGCAGTATTCGTGGCCCATGCGGGTCGGTCCTTCGATCGGCTGCAGGCCGCGGTAGGGCCACAGGTCGGACCCGCAAACGCAGGTCGCCGCGATGCGGATCACGGCGTCCGTGGGGGCGACGATGGTCGGATCGTCGACGGTCTCGAAGCGGACGTCGCCGGGGGAATGGAGAACGGTGCCTTTCATGGTGGTTCCTCGTGATGGGTCGGGAAGGCCGCGGCTACATCGAATAGCCGGGCTTCTTGAGCAGGCTGTCGGCGCGGCCGACGATGTCGGGGTCGTAGACCTTCTGCTTCCAGTCGCGCGCCTCGACCTCTTCGAAGCCGACGGACACGGACTCGTCGCCGTAGCCGAGTTCTTTCGCGACGGCGCGGGTGATGGCATCGGCGAGTCGCTGCTTCTGCTGCTGCGACTTGCCTGGCCAGAGTTTGACGATGACGTGCGGCATGGTTGCTCCTCGATGACTACCTGGGGTACTGGTCGTCGGACACCGGCTCCAGCCAATCGACGGCTCTGCCGTCTCGGGCTTCCTGCACGGCGATGTGGGTCATCGCCGCATCGCGAGCGGCTCCGTGCCAGTGCTTGACGCCTGCGGGGATCGAGACCACGTCGCCGGCGCCGAGCTGCTGCGCCGGGTGCCCCCAGCTCTGCACCCAGCCTCGCCCCGCAGTGACGATGAGAGTCTGCCCCAAGGGATGTGTGTGCCAGAGGGTGCGGGCCCCCGGCTCGAAGGTCACGTTGGCCCCGCCGACGCGAGACGGGGGCGAAGCCGCGAACAGCATCTCGACGCGAGTCGAGCCCGTGAACCACTCGGGCGGTCCGGCCGCCGCATCGCGATCCCTCGCGTGCACGACTCGCACCGACGTGGCGACCGAGCGATCCGTGGACGGCGCGGCAGCACAACCAGCTGCCGACACCGCAAGCAACAGGCCCAGCAGCCTGCGTCCACCGTTCGTGTCCTGGCACTCGTTTCTCATGTCGATCACCATTGGTCTGGTGGGTCGCGCCGGCGCGCGCGTGAGTTCATTCCTTCGCGATCGGACCGGCGAGATACTGCTCGTCCGAGACCGGCTCCATCCAGTCGACCGGCTTGCCGTCGAGCGCCTCGTTGATGGCGACGTGTTGCATCGCCGTCTCGTCCGTCGCGCCGTGCCAGTGGCGACGACCGCAGTTGCACCAGATCAGATCGCCTGGCCGGATCTCGGTCCTCGGGCCGCCCTCGCACTGGGTCCAGCCCACACCGTCGGTCACGAGCAGGACCTGCCCCAGCGGGTGGCTGTGCCAGTTGGTGCGCGCGCCGGGCTCGAAGTTCACGACGGCGACGCCGACGCGAGCCGGCGCCGGCGCGTTGAAGATCCAGTCGATGCGCACGTTCCCGGTGAACCACTCGCTCGGCCCCTTGATGGCCTTCGCCGAGCCGGCGCGTTGGATCCGCATGTCCTGAGAAGATGAGTCTGTCTGGTTCATGTCGTCCTCGTTGGTTGATCCACTGTCGCCAGCGGGTCGCCGACCGCACACCCGGAACCTAGGCGGAGATCGGCGATTCGTCACTCGCACCGCGCGCCAATCAACTTGCCGGACGCGCCAGCAGCGCGCGCAATCCAGTCAGACGGACAACTGCTGATGCCTGGCACGCCAATCGCCCGGTGTCGTGCCTTCCCACGATTGGAAGGCACGGAAGAAGGAATTCGCGTCCTCGTAGCCGAGCAGGAAGGCCGCCTGCTTGAGCTCGACGGTCGTCTCACCGAGGTAGTGACGCGCGAGTTCACGGCGCGCGGTCTCGACCTGTTGCTGGAACGACAGCCCCGCCTCGCCGAGTCGGCGTTGCAGCGTGCGCGTGCTCATGCCGAGATCCTCCGCGACCTCGCCGAGGGTCGGCCGCCTGCCCGCGAGAGAACGCATCAGTGCGGCGACGACCTGCTCGCCGATCCCTGCGCCGCGAGTGCGTTCTTCGAGCTGCTTCTCCAGGTGACCCAGGACCGCGGTCAGCAGTTCACGATTGTGGGTCACGAACGGGAGGTCGAGGTCGCTCTTGCGGAAGATCAGCGCGTTGCGCTCGCTGCCGAAGCGGACCCGGCATCCGAAGTGCGCTTCCAGCAGCTTGCGTTCGCGCGCCGGTCGCTTCAACTCGACCCGCAGCGCCTTGGAGAGCTGGTCGCTCCCGCGTCGCCCGATCGCAAGGATCCGGGCGAAACACAGGTCGACCAAGACCTCGGGCTCGTCGTCGGTCGCTTCGAGGAAGACGAACTCCACCGCGGCTTCGTCACCGTGGCGCTCGATGCGAAGCTCCTCCGGGCAGAGCAGCTGCTTGAAGCGCGCCATGCGCTCCAACGCGTCGCCGAACGACCTGCTGCACACGGCGGCGATCGCCACGGCGTCGTAGCGCTCCAGTCGCGGTTCGGCGCCGATGCTCAGGCCGATGCCCGGATCAGAGCTCAGTTCGCCGACGGCTCTCCACACCGCGAAGAGCTCCCGGGTCGTGACGAGAACCCGTTCCTGCTCGAAGAACCCGCGGGCCAGGCCAGCCCGCGCCGCGATCGCGCGCCGTCGCAGGCCTTGGTCCTCGAGCAGTTGCAGCAGCAGGTCCGAGATCTGGAAGCGGTCGGCCATGGCGATGATCAAGGTAGTCCATGCGGACTCGACCACACTCGCAGTTCCCGCCAAACGACCTGCGGCATCCGCCAGGATGGGCACAAACCGGGCAACGTCACGCTCCAGGTGCCGACCGGGCGAGCTGATCCGACAGGGCGTTGACCGGCACGCGGTCAGGGAGTCTGGTTGCGGGCCCCGCGAAGGGCACCTCGTCGCTCCCGCGCCCACCATGCTCATGCAACACGTCACCGCCGCCCTGCTCACGACCCTCGTGCTCGCTGCCGGTTGCAGTACGAGCACCCCCGAACAGGAGCAGCCCGCGAAGGCCGACACCGCCGCCGCTGCGCCGCAAGCCATCACGCCCGTGAACTCATGGGCCCACTTTCGAGAGTTGAGGAAGGCGCAAGGGAAGTCCGACGCCGAGATCGACGAGATGATGCAGGCGCGCCTGGCCAGCATGAAGACGATGGACCGCACCGCCGGCGACGACCGGGTCGGCGCCGCGGCGCCGCCGTTCCAGTTCGACGCGTGGTTCAACACCGAGCCCCTGACGCTCGAGGGACTGCGCGGCCGGGTCCTGCTGGTGCGTTGGTGGACCGAGACCTGCCCGTTCTGCGCCAGCAGCGCGCCGGCGCTGCGCGCTCTCCACGACGAGTATGCAGGCAAGGGGCTGACCGTGATCGGCGTGTTCCATCCGAAGGCGGGGCGCGACGACCCGATCGACCTCGAGCGCGTGCGCCGCGCCGTCGAGACCCGGCAGTTCAAGTTCCCGGTGGCAGTGGACTGGGATTGGCGCCATCACACGCTCAAGCAGTGGTGGCTGACGGGCCCCGAACGGCCCGCGACGTCGGTGACGTTCCTCGTCGACAAGACCGGCGTGATCCGCTTCGTGCACCCGGGCATGGAGTATCACGACCCCGACGGCAACGAGGGTCACGAGATGTGCAACAGCGACATGGCGACCATCCGGGCCATGATCGAGAAGCTGCTCGGGGAGTAGGACTCTCGAGTTGACCGCTCCCGACGACACCTGCTGGACGGTCCTGCGCGCCGCCTCGACCGGCGACCCCGATGCGCGTTCGACGTTCGCGCGGCACTACGAGCCGACGATCCGCTTGTTCCTGGCTACTCGCTGGCGCAGCCGGGCGCTCGCCGCCGAGGTCGCCGACGCGACGCAGGAAGTGTTCGTCGAGTGCCTCAAGCCCGGCGGCGTGCTCGAGCGCGCCGACGCGAACCGCGGCGACTTCCGCGCGCTGCTCGGCGCCGTGACCCGCAACATCGCGCGCCGCTTCGAAGCGCGCGCCGTCGAACGCGGTCGCGTGCGCCCCGAGGACAGCGCCTGGCTGCAACACGTGGCCGACGATGACGCCGGCCAAGCCACCGTGTTCGATCGCAGCTGGGCCCGCGCCCTCGTCGAAGAGGCCACCGCGCGCTACCGCGACCTGGCCGCCAAGGACGGCGAAGCGGGCCGGCGGCGCGTGGAGCTGCTCGAACGACGCTTCGGCAGCGACGAGGCGATCCGCGAGATCGCAGCCGCGTGGGACATGCCGGCGCAGGACGTGCACAACGCCTACAAGAAGGCGCGCAAGGAGTTCTACCGGTGCCTGCGCGAGGTGGTCAGCTTCCACCGGCCGGGGGTGATGGACGTGGACGGCGAGTGCCGGGCGCTGCTGGGCATGCTCGGCTGACGAGGGGCGGGTGGTGGGGCGCAAGGAGGCGAGCACGAGTATCCTCAGCGCCTTCCGAAGGAACACCACGGCCGATGACAAGCACCCGCACCCTCCTTCAACTTGCATCGCCACTGATCCGCCGCGACGGGTTCAACGCCACCCGCCTGGACCGCGTGCGCCTGTTCCGGTCATCCGCGCCGATCGCGCGCCAGCCGATCCTGTACGACCCGTGGCTGGTGGTGATGCTCCAGGGCGAGAAGTCCTGCCACCTGCCCGACCGCACGATCCGCTACGCCGGCGCCAATGTGCTGTGCGCGGCGTCGGGCGCGCCGTTCGACTGTGAGGCGCCCGCGAGCCCGAAGAACCCGATCGTGGCCATGACGCTCGACGTTCGGATCGACGAACTTCTGAGCCTCGCTGCGCGCATGCCGGTGTCGCCGGTCGCCGAAGCCGACGAATGCAGCGTGGTCCACGTCCAGCCGCTCGACGACGCCCTGCGTGACGCCATCGGTCGCCTCCTACGCGCGCTTCACGACCCAACCGAGGCATCGATCCTCGGCGAACCGATCCTGACCGAGATCACCTACCGCGTGCTTCAGGGTGGTCTGGCCGCATCGCTCGCCGCCCTGGCGGCCAGCAAAAACTCGGCAGCCGTGTTGCGGTCCCTGCGGGTGCTGCACGAGGACCACGCGAAGCCCATCGCCATCGACCAGCTCGCGGCGCAGGTGCACATGAGCCCGTCGGCCTTCCACCTGCACTTCCGCCGCATCACCGGCTACTCGCCGCTCCAGTACCTGAAGCGGATCCGGCTGGGCAAGTCCCGCCAGATGATCCAGGGCGGGCAGGTGACCGTCACCGAAGCGGCGCACACCGTCGGCTACGAAAGCGCGCCGCAGTTCAGCCGCGAGTACAAGCGCCACTTCGGCGTCGCGCCTTCGCACGACGCGCCGAAGTCCGAGGCTTCGGCGGCTCAGTAGAACGACGGCTTGTCGCCGTCCGTACCCGGCTTGTTGACGCCGACGTTGGCGTTCAGGTGCTGCCGCGGGTCGTCGATGATCGCCGCGATCAGCGCGGCGACGCTCTTGCGCGACACCTCAGTCCCCTTGAACGGCTGGCCCTTCTCCGTGGTCTCGTAGTCGACCTCGTCGACATCGGTCAGCCACGCCGGGCGCAGCACCGTGTAGTCGAGGCCTGACGCTTCGATCGCGTCCGACGCGCGCCGGAACGGCGGCAGGTAGGCGCCGATCTGCCGCCGGTTCCAGGTGCCGAACTTGCCGGGCACTTCGTCGAGAATGCCCAGCGAAGTCACGAAGACCAGCCGACGGACCTTGGCGGCGTTCATCGCCGCGATGATCGCCTGCGCCTGCTGGTCGATGTCATCGCCGGTCAGGTTCGCGTACACGATGTCCTGACCGCCCACGACGCGCGCCAGCAGCCGTTCGTCGAGCACGTCGCCTTCGACCACCGTCGCGTTGTTGGGCGTCGCACGCAACCGCTTGGCGTTGCGCGCCAGCAGCGTCATGGCGACGCCCTTCTTCTCAGCCAGGGCGGCGATCGCCCATCGGGCGATCTGGCCGCTGGCACCCAGGATCAGCACCTTCTTCATCAGAGGTGCGCCTTGAAGAACGGGATCACGCGCGCGAACGCCTGGCTCGTGGGCTTCGGCAGGTCGTACAGGTCGTAGTGCGAGGTATCCTCTACCACGACCAGCTCTTTGTGCTTCGAAGCGGCGCGGCCGTAGATTTCCTGACCGTCCCGGTATGCCCCGAAGCCGCCCGGCTTGTCGCCGATCACCACGATCATCGGCACGGTCAGCAGCGTTTCGGCCAGATGGAACGCGTCCCAGCCGATCGACACGGTGCGATGCGAGAACAGGGCTCGCGTGCCGGCGCTGTCGTTGACGCAGCGGTTGCGGTAGTCGTCGGTGGCGCCCAGCACGTCGATGTCGTTGATGCCGGCCTTCGCAGCTGCGTCAAGGGAGGTCGGCACGAACAGATCCACCTTCAGGTTCTCGCCACGTGCCTCGGCCGTGCGCTGCTTTGCCATCGCCTCCAGCGCACCGATCGGGTCGTACCCACTGAACCCCTCGCGACACAGGCGACCGAAGTTCACGCCGGTGATGCTCGCGAGCGTTTTGATGCGGCGCTCGGTCATCGTGATGTTGATGGCGTAGCCGCCGCCGCCACAGATGCCGAGCACACCGATGCGGTCTTCATCGACGTAGTCGAGCGTCGTCAGGTAGTCGACGACGTGGCGGAAGTCCTCCACGGCGAGGGCTGGATCCTCGATGAAGCGCGGCTCGCCGCCGCTCGCGCCCTGGGTGCTCCGGTCGAAGGCGATCGTCACGAACCCAGCCTCGGCCAGCTGCTTGCCGTAGACGTTGCCGGCCGTCTGCTCCTTGCAGCTGCCGATCGGGTGGGCGCAGATGATGGCGGGGTACTTCTTGCCCTTGGTGAAGCCGGGCGGGAATTGCAGGTCAGCAGCAATGTCCCAGTACATGTCGCGGTTGCGGATAGATACGGTTTCCATGGTATCTTCTGTGGTTACAGCCGGTCCTTGAAGAACGACGAGAGGTTCGAGATCGCTTCGTCGACGTACTGGGGCACGTCGTACAGCGACATGTGGTTCGCGCCTTCGACGACGTACGCGTGCTTGTCCTTGCTCGCGGCGCGCTTCACCAGGTCGTCGCTCATCCACTTGCTGCCGGCCTTGGATCCGGCGATGACCAGCAGCGGCTGCGTCAGGAAGGCTTCGGCCTTGTGGTAGGCGTCGTACGTGATGATCTGGTTCAGGCTGCGCGCGGTCGCGAAGCCCGGCGCGTTCGGATGCTCGCATCGCGGCGTGTGGTAGTATTCCCACGCCTCGGCCAGTTCGGCGTTCGGCGCGTCTTCCTTCCTGAGCGGCGCCAGCGGGATCGTCACGGTGTCGGCGCCGCCCGCTTCCGCCGTGCGAGCATTCGAGCCGCCGACGAGCGCGGGGGTCGCGTCCGCGTCCTTGATGGTGTTGTCCCAGCCGTTGCGGAACATCGACCCGATGTTCACGGCGCTGACCGTGGCCATCGCCTTGATACGGCGATCGTTGATCGCGGCGTTGGCGGTGTAGCCGCCGCCGGCGCAGATGCCCATCGCGCCGATGCGCTCCTTGTCGACGTGCGGCAGCGTCGTCAGGTAGTCGATCACGGCGCTGATGTCCTCGGTCCTGATGTACGGGTTCTCCAGCTGCCGCGGCTGACCCGTGCTTTCGCCCTGGTACGACGCGTCGAACGCGATCGCGACCAGGCCCTGCTCGGCCAGCTTCTTCGCGTACAGGCCGGCGGCCTGCTCCTTCACGCCACCACCTGGATGGGCGACGACGATCGCCGGCTGCGGCTTCTTGTCGTCGAAGCCTGACGGGAGATGCAGCACGGCGGCGATGGTGATGTCCTGGCCGTTGCGACTCTGGATCTTGACGTTCTTCATGGGGGTGTCCTTTGGCGAGCGGCGGGGTCGACCGTCGCGACCTGTAGTAGCACACCCGGAAGTGGGCCTGTGATGCGCGTACCTGCGGACCACTTGCACATTCCTCCACGGCCGCCGCACTGCGGCACCAGCGAGCCGCTACAACTCGAGGCCCCCGATCGAGCACCGAACGGCGGGCTTCCGACCTCCGAGTTGCTACCGCGCTCCAGGCGCGTTCAACGCGACGAGCTGCCGCTCATCATTCCTCGCGGGCAGGAACTGCCTGACGAACAAACGACTTCATGACCAAACCCTCTTCAGCTTCGTCACCGCGGTACGAGGTCACGCCGTTGGAGCTGTTCTTCGACGTCGTCTTCGCCTTCGCGGTATCGCAGCTCTCCCATCACCTGATTGCGCACCTGGACTGGCACGGTGCGCTGGAGACCCTGACCCTCCTCCTCGCCGTGGTCACCGTGTGGTCCTACACCAGTTGGGCCGCGACGATGACCTCCGCCAAGGACCCGCCAACACAGTGGATGGTCCTGTCCGTGATGCTGCTGGGGCTGTTCATGAACGCCTCGATCCCGGCCGCCTTCACTCACGCGGGCTGGGCCTTCGCGATCCCCTTCTTGGCGATCCAATTGGGGCGGACCGTCTGGACGATCGTCTTCGCGCCCGACGGGCTATTCCGGGAACACTTCGTGCGCGTATTGGTGTGGCTCCTGGCCACATCTCCCCTCTGGATCCTCGGAGCGGCGGCGGACGCCGAGACCCGGATTCTGTGGTGGGCGCCGGCGGCGGTCGTGGACCTCGTCGGCACCTGGCTCGCGCACCCCATCCCGCGCCGGCGGCTGCGATCGGCGAAGTTCGAGTTCGATGCCGAGCACATGCTCGAACGGTGTCGCCTGTTTCTCATCATCGCCCTGGGAGAGACGATCCTGACTTCCGGGATCGCGATTGCCGACAGCCCCATCTCCTCGATGACGTTGATCACCGGCACCGCGTCGATGGTCGGCGTGGTCGCGCTGTGGTCACTGACCTTCGGGCGTTCCAATGACCTAGTGCTCCAACACGTGGAGGGAACGAGCGATCCCGTTCACGTCAGTCGCCATGCAGTCGTGACCGTCTTCGGCATGGTGACCGGACTCATCGCGGTGGCAGTAGCCAGTGAGAAGGTCATCCTGCATCCGCACGAGCACGGCTCTGTCGGCCTGAGCCTCCTGCTCAGCGGCGGACCGATTCTCTTTCTGGCGGCCCAGGGGTGGTTTCTCGGCAAGATCGTCGGAGCCCGTCGGCGGATGCACTGGATCGGCGGACTCGTGCTGCTTGCTGCAGGGTCCATCTCACTGCTGAGTCCTGCCTACGTCGCCCTCCTCCTCGTGGGCGCGGTCTTGGCGACGCTTGCCATTCTGGGTCGACGCACCTGACTCGCCGGCGAACTCGAGGCGAGGCCTTCTGCGTGGGCTCGGCCCAACTGGGCTCTCGACAACTGGTTAAGAGATGGTCGGAGCGAGAGGATTTGAACCTCCGACCCCCTGCACCCCATCGCGTCCGGGGACGCGATCTGGCTGTCGCCGCATCTCGTTGAAGCGGCCGGAGATG
Organism: Planctomycetota bacterium; assembly: GCA_020638655.1. Lineage (GTDB taxonomy): Bacteria > Planctomycetota > UBA1135 > UBA1135 > UBA2386 > JACKIC01. The sequence goes on along the minus strand of JACKIC010000006.1, from coordinate 48 downwards.
GCGTGTCTACATGAGATTAGCGACGTCTCGCTGGGTCGCAACAAGTCG
>JACKIC010000005.1 GCA_020638655.1 Planctomycetota bacterium | reverse complement strand
TGCCCCAGGTGCCGGCCGAGGCGTCGAACACGTTGAGCGCGGTGCCGTCGGTGCGCTGCGCGACGACGTCGTCGTTGGCGAGCACGCCGCCGAGCTCGGCGGCGCCGCCCGCGGCGTAGGTCTGGGTGCTCGGCGAGCTCACCAGCGACACCGCCAGCACGCTGCTGGTCGCGCCGCTGCCCTGCACGATCGCCCAGCGCGTGCTGCCGCCGTCGACGATCGCGAGCACCGAGCCCAGGTCCGAGGCGTCGCGCACCACGGCGGTGGTGGCGTCGTCGAGGTCGTAGAAGGAGATGTCGTGTTCGCTACCGCTGACGACGATGCGGTAGACGACCTCGTTGCCCGCGCCGACGCCGTCGACGGCGACGCTCACGCCGGTCTCGATCGCCGTGGTCTGGCCGTTCGACGGGTTCCAGAACCAGAGCTCCTCGTCGGCGCCGTTGAGCGCGGTGAACACCACCTCGCCGTTGTTGCCGACGGCGCAGAAGGTCTTGTTGCGCGTGTCGAGCGCGGCGACGTCGGCGCCGATCTCGACCAGGCCCGTGCCGACGCGGAAGCAGAACAGGTCGTGCTCGCCGCCGGTGCCGACGCGCGTGAACACCACGCCGCCGCCCGGCAGCACCGCGGCGATCTGTTCGTCGGTGACCGCCGTGCCGACCGCGTACGAGTCGTCCTCGCTCGGGTCGTAGTAGTAGACGTCGCCCTGGCCGTTCACGCCGATCTCGTAGAAGACCATGTCGTCGCTGTCGACCAGCACGTCGAGGGTGCTCAGCGCGCCCTGCGCGATCTCACGCGCCAGCCCCGAGGTCGGGTTGTGGAAGTACAGCGTCATCGCCGTCGACGGGCCGTCGGTGTAGACGATCTTGTCGTCGCTGGTCGTGCCGCGGTAGGTGACCGCGCCGGTCGAGTTGGCGCCCAGCCGCGTCGCGCGGCGCGTCATCGGATCGAACAGCCAGAGCTGGTACGGGTTGCCGAGCTGGTAGACCAGGCGGCCGTCGCCGAGGCCGGCCGCGAAGGTCGGCGCCGCGGTCGAGCCGGTGACGCGCACGAACGAGTTGCTGGTCGAGTCGAGCAGCAGAAGGCCGCTGTTGTCTTCCTTGACCACGACCAGGTTGGCGGCCGTGACCCGGACCTCGAACGTCCCGGTCGTCGTCTTGCTGCCGTCGGTCGCCGTGAACTCGACCGAGTGGGTGCCCATCGTGTCGAACGCGTTGCTGTAGACGCTGCCCGCGAACGAGCCGCCACCGGAGATCACCGCGTAGGTCACCGAGGCGCCTTCGCGGTCGCTGACGTAGTCGGCGAGGTCGAGCGTGAACGTGCCGCCGGTCGTCGTCTGTGCCGGGATCGTGGTGATGCGCGGCGAGGCGTTGCTGGTGTTGCCGCCGCCGCTGCACGCAGCGAGGGCGAAGGCGATGGAGAGGACGACGGCAGGACGGCTCGGGCGTTGGACCATGGCAAGTCTCGGTGCGTGGATGCGGTGCGGAATGCGGACCGGTCTGCGGCGTCATCGGCGCCGTCGTGGTCCGTACTGTGCGTCGTCGGCTGCGCCCGTTGGCACGGGCGGCGCGGCGCGCTCAATCGGCGCCGGGTTCGGCCTGGCCGGCGACGCTACGCTGCACGGCGTCGGGCCGATTGGCGACGCGCACGGCGTCTTCGAGCTCGACGAGCCCGCCCTTGACCAGTTCGACCAGGGCCTCCTCGAGGGTCTTGGTGCCGGTGTTGCGACTGGTCTGCATGCTGCTGAGGATCTGCGAGGTCTTGCCCTCGCGGATCTGCGCGCGCACGGCGTCCGTGGCGACGAGCACCTCGTGGGCGCCGACCCGGCCGCCGCCGATGCGCGGCAGCAGGCACTGCGACAGGACCCCCTGCAGCGAGCCGGCCAGCTGCATGCGCACCTGCTGTTGCCGCTCGGGCGGGAACACGTCGATGATGCGGTCGACGGTGGCGATCGCGCTGGTCGTGTGCAGCGTGCCGAACACCAGGTGCCCCGTCTCGGCGGCCGTGATCGCGAGCTGGATCGTCTCCAGGTCACGCATCTCGCCGATCATGATCACGTCGGGATCCTGGCGCAGGCCGGCGCGCAGGCCGTCTGCGAACGTGTCGGTGTCGTCGCCGACCTGGCGCTGCGTGACGATGCAGCGCTTGGCGCGGTGCAGGAACTCGATCGGGTCCTCGAGCGTGAGGATGTGTCCCTCGTGGGTCGAGTTGACGAAGTCCAGGATCGCCGCCAACGACGTCGTCTTGCCGCTGCCCGTCGGGCCGGTGACGAGCACGAGCCCGCGCGCGCGCGTCGCCAGGTGTCGGCAGACGGCGGGCAGGCCGAGCTGGGCCGGCGACGGGATCTCGTGCGGGATGTGGCGCGCCACCAGCGCGGTGCTGCCGCGGCGGCTCATCGCGTTGACGCGGAAGCGGCCGAGTCCGGGGATCGAGTAGGCGAAGTCGATGTCGCGCTTCTTGGCGAAGCGCGCCGCCTGCTCGTCGGTCATCAGGCAACGCGCGTAGTCGCGCGTCTGCTCCTCGGTGAGCGGCTCGACGCCGGGAATGCGGCGCACCTTGCCGTCGATGCGCACCGCGGGCGGCGTGCCGACGCCGAGGTGAAGATCGGAGGCGCCGATCTTCACCATGTGGGCGAACAGGTCGGGCGCGGTCGGGGTCTTGGTCGCGGTCGCTTCAGTCATCGCCGATCACCTCACTTGTCCTCTTTCCATCCCCAGCCGCTGTCGAGCCCGCCCTGCCACTTGCTGGCCGCGATCGACGGCGGCGGCGCGTCGGCCTCGCCATTGCCGAACGACGGCGCGAGGTCGGCGTCCGACTTGCGCGGCGCGGGCGCGCGGCCGGTGGTCTCGAGGAAGTCGGCGACGTCGACGGTGAGCCCGGTCGGGTTGCCGTGCCGGCCCTCGTGGAACACGAAGCTGCAGTTCGGTTCGGCGAAGGCGCGGTCGAGGCGCTGCTGCACCTGCTGCATCAACGCGCGCGTCAGGGCTTCCTGGCTGACGACGCCGCGCTCGACCAGGGCCATGCCGAAGTGCTCACCCTTGCTGCGGTAGCTGTCGACGAACGCGATCAGGTGGTCGCGGACCACGTCGCCGTTGGCGACGAGCAGTTCGCCGAGGCGTTCGCCCCGCCGCGACGGCGAGCACGAGACGTAGACGACGTCGCCGTCCTCGATCATCAGCGTGATCGTCTCCTGGGCGAGGCCGAGCGTGACCGAGCCGGACTTCTTCTGTTCGGCGAGCAGCTGCAGCAGCGCGGCCAGCGACAACGACGAGCACGAACCCTGCAGGCTGGGGCGCGCCTCGTCGGCCGCCGCGTCGTCGCGGGCGGGGCTGTTGTTCGGGGCCGGGCCCTTGCTCGCGATGCGCGCCGCAAGGCGCTGGCTCATGCCGCCACCGGGCGCGCACTGCCGCTCGTTGAGCACGAACAGCGCGCCGTTGACGATGCTGAGCTTCTCCTGGAACTGCTCGATGCGCTGCCGGGCCTCGGGGCTGTCGAGGCCGCCGGCGATGCGCATCAGCGCGTCCTGCACGGGCACGCACAGCTGCTCCATCTTGGCGCAGATCTTGTCGAGCTGGCGCGCGGCGGCCTTGGCGTTGCGATCGGGATTGTTGTCCTTGAGAAACATGCGTGGCGTCCCCCTGTGCGCCGTCGATGCAGCAGCCTCGGTCATCGGGCTGTCCGGGGGATCTCCCCAAGGGGTGACCGCTGGCGCCGTTGGCGTGGGGATCTCGGGTGATCCGTGCTGCGCGAGGGGCTAGGCTCGCGGCGGAGTCCGAGGTCGACACATGCCCACAGTTCGTGCCGCAGCGTTCTTGTTCCCGTGCCTGCTGGTCGCGTGCAACAGCATCGGCCCATCGACGATCAGCCGCGACCGCTTCGACTACAGCGCGGCGATGAGCGACTCGTGGAAGCGCCAGGCGCTGCTGAACGTCGTCAAGCTGCGCTACATGGACCCGCCGGTGTTCGTCGAGGTCGGTCAGATCGTCGCCGGCTACACGCTCGAGTCTGGACTCAACGCGGGCGCGGACATCAGCGGCGGCGGCAGTTCGGGCCAGGTGACGGGCGGCTCGCTCGGCGGGTCGGTCAAGTTCACCGACCGGCCGACGATCACCTACACGCCGATGACCGGCAACAAGTTCGTGCGCGCGCTGATGACGCCGCTGCCGCCGGCCGCGGTGTTCTCGACGATCGCCGCCGGGTGGCCCGCGGAGCGCGTGCTCGGCGCGGCCCTGACCTCGATCAACGGGCTGCAGAACCTGCACATCGGCGTCGACAACTACTCGGCGGCGGACCCCGACTTCCAGCGCGCCCTGCGGCTGCTGCGCGACATCCAGCGCTCGGGTGAGATCAGCATGCGGGTGCTGAAGAAGGACGAGGCGCAGTCGAACGTGGTCGTCATCCGTCATCGCACGACGCCCGAGATCGCCGCCGAGGGCGCCGAGCTGCGGCGGCTGCTGAAGCTCGACCCGGACGTCAGCGAGCTGCAGCTCAGCTTCGCCAGCGCCGCGCAGTCGCCGACGGAGCTGGCGGTCACCACGCGCAGCGTGCTGCACATCATGCAGGTGATGGCGGCCGGTGTGGACGTGCCCGAGCAGGAGGTCGCGGAGGGGCGCGCGACCCCGGGCCTGCCGGTGGGGGAGGAGAGCGGCCGCCTGGTGCGGATCCGCTGCGGCGACGAGGCGCCCGCGGACGCCTTCGTCGCGGTGCGCTACCGCGGCCGCGACTACTGGGTCGACGACCGCGACCTCGACAGCAAGCGCGCGTTCGCGTTCATGATGATGCTGTTCACGCTGTCGGATCCGGGCGGCGAGGAGAACGGCCCGTCGCTGACGATTCCGATCTGAGCGCGGCGCGGTCGGTCTCACTGGCGGGCCAGATACACCGCGAGCGCGCCCACGCCGATCGCGAGCAGCAGCCACGACCACAGCAGGGCGCGCAGCCGGCCCGGCCCGTGGCCCAGGAAGGCCGTCAGCAGCGCGACGCCGCTGCCGCCGGCCAGCAGCTGGATGCCCAGCCCGACCTTGTCGACGCCGTCTTCCATGCGCGTGGCCGCGCCCCACAGCGTCCCCGCGGTGGCGACGACGAGCGTCGCGAACGACATCGTGAGCAGCGATACGAACCCAGACACCCAGCGGCTCTGCGCGACGGCGAGCACTCCGGCGAGGGGTGCGAGCCCCATCTTCACGGCGCGGCCCGGCGCGACGGAACTGGCGAGCAGCAACAGGGCGAGCACTCCGGCCGTGAAGGGCAGCACCGCGACTCCGACCTTGGCGGCGCGCACGATGCGTTGGTTGGCGTCGTCGAGACCACCCTGCTCCTCCACGGTCTCGAGGAGCTTCGCCCAGTCGTTGCCGCTGATGGCCTCGCCGCGCCGCAGGCGGTCGGCGAGGTCGATGTGTTCCTTCTCGCCGCCCTTGCCCGCGCTGCGCGCGACCAGCCGGGTATCGAGGCCGAGCGACTCTTCGAGAAGCGGGGTCAGCGGCGTCCAGGGCAGGAAGTAGCCGAGGACGACCGCCAGGCTCGCGAGCAGGCCGATCGTCGAGCTGCGGCGACGATCCGGGATGTGCTTGACCACCTTGTCGACCGCGTCGGACTTGCTCATCACGGCAATGAAGCGCCCGCGTGGCGGCTTGGGAAGCGCGCGTTGCGTTCGCGCGGACAACGGCGTCGTTCCCCGATGCCGCACTGGAATGGTTGCGCCCCGCGCTCGATGCTGTTGCCCTTCGCGGGCAGGTGTCGGCAGCCCCGCCGCGCCCCCGCGCCATCAAGGAGTCCCTCGTGAAGTCGCGCGTGCCCGCCCTCTGTCTCTCCGTGTCGATCCTCGGCGCCTGTCACTCCTACGGCGCCGCCACTGCCGGCTTCGACGACTTCGGGTCCCAACGCAAGTACGAACTCGGCCGCGTCGACACCACGGCGATCGTGCAGCTCTACGCCGACGGCTTCGACCAGCTGAAACTCAGCGACAAGATCCTCGCCTACCACCTCGCGCAGGCGGCGATCGCCGGCCGCGACATCGCCATCGACCAGCGCTTCGCCTACGACCTCGCGATCCGCTACGTGCTCGAGTCGCTGTGGCTGGTGCGCGAGGAGCTGCCCGCCGACGTGCGCGCCGAGGTCGAGCGCTACACGCAGCTGTTCTGGGTGCACAACGGCATCCACAACAACCTGAGCACGAAGAAGGAGCTGCTGCGGCTCGACCGCGCGCAGTTCGACGCCGCGATCGGTGTGGCGCAGAAGAAGGGCATGGTCTTCGACGCCGCGCACCTCGCGCCCGCAAAGAACCTCGACCAGATCCACGCGATCTGCACCGACGCGCACAGCTACGTGTCCGTCACCGACAAGAGCCCCGAAGGCGGCGGCGATCCGGTCGCGGCGAGCTGCAACAACCTCTACGTCGGCTGCACCAGCGCCGACCTCGAGAACTTCACCGAGCACTACGGACTGAACTCGCGCGTCGTCAAGCGCAGCGACGGCACGCTCGAGGAGCAGGTCTACCGCAGCGGCGACGGCAAGAGCGTGCCGCCGGGCCTCTACGCCGACCGCATCGCGGCCGTGAACGGTCACCTGCGCGACGCGCTGCCGTTCGCGCCGGCGCCGACCAAGAAGGCCCTCGAACTGCTGATCAAGTACAACGAGACCGGCGAATCGCAGGACTGGCGCGCGTTCAACATCGCCTGGGTGCAGGACAAGGACTCGGTGGTGGACTTCGCGCTCGGCTTCATCGAGGTCTACCTCGACGTGCGCGGCATCAAGGGCGCGTGGCAGGCGGTGATCTCGTTCCGCAACGAGGAGAAGACCCACGAGATCGCGGCGCTCGCGCAGCAGACGCAGTGGTTCGAGGACCACATGCCGTGGGAGGCGCGCTTCAAGAAGGCGGAGGTCAAGGGCATCTCGGCGCGCGCGATCTCGGTGATCACCGAGACCGGCGACTGCGGCCCGATCACGCCGATCGGCGTCAACCTGCCCAACGAGGCGGACATCCGCCGTGACTACGGCAGCAAGTCGGTCAACCTCAGCAACGTCGTCGCCGCCTACGACAGGACCTCGGGCAAGGGCTCGGCCAGGGAGTTCTCGTTCACGGCCGAGGAGGCCGAGCGCGCCGCGAAGTACGCCTCGGCGATGGACGACCTGCACACCAACCTGCACGAGGTCGTCGGCCACGCGTCGGGCCAGGTGCTGCCCGAGGTGCGCAACCCCGCGCAGATGCTCGGCACGTTCTACTCGACGCTCGAGGAGGGGCGCGCGGACCTCGTCGGGCTCTACTGGATCGCCGACCAGAAGCTGAGGGACATGGGCCTGGTGCCCGACGACGATGCGGTGCTCGCCAAGTACGAGGCCTATACGCGCAATGCGCTGCTGCAGCTGCGCCGCGTGCCCGAGGGCGGCAAGATCGAAGAAGACCACATGCGCAACCGGCAGATGATCGTGCACTGGCTGATGAAGAACAGCGACGCGATCGCGGTCGAGCACAAGGACGGCAAGACCTACTACCGCGTGACGTCGATCGCGGCCTACCGCGAGGGCTGCGGCAAGCTGCTCGCCGAGGTGATGCGCATCAAGGCGACCGGTGACTTCAAGGCCGGCAAGGCGCTCGTCGAGACCTACGGCACCAAGGTCGACCCGGCGCTGCGCGCCGAGGTCGTGCAGCGGCTCGCGTCGCTGAACCTGCCGTCGGTCACCGGCTTCGTTCAGCCCGAGCTGAAGGCCGAGAAGGACGCCGCGGGCAAGATCACCGACGTGCAGGTGTGGTACCCGTGCGACCTGGCCGACCAGATGTTGCGCTGGAGCGGGCGTCGGCGGTGACCGCGGGGCGGCGGGTTGGTGAAGACCTTGTCTCGGATGCGGTCGTCGCCTCGTGGGTCGCGCCCCGCCGGTCGAGCCGCCCAGAATGTCCCGGGCGCGATCGTCCCGGGTCAGGGGTGAGTCCAAGATGCTGTGCGGGAATAGGTTGGGTCTCGCGACGGGGCGGGATCCCGCTCTCGTCGCGGCCGGGTCGGGTGCGGCGCCACGATTTCCAGGCGGAACTCGACGGGTGACGCGTCTGACCGCCCACGGTGCGGTCGCCGACGGGCGGCTCGCCGCTGCCGGTCGGCGATGCTAGGTTCCGCCGCGCCTCCTGGAACGAAGGACTGCTTCCCTCAATGACCCGCCTCTCTCGTGTCGGCGCCGCGTTTGCGGCGCTCGTGTTCTCTCTCGTCTCAGGCGCCTCCGCCAGCGCCCAGAACTGGCGCTCCGAAGCGGTGGTCGAAGCCAGCCTGCAGTTCGACGCGCCGGACCGCCTCGAGCGGCTGCCGATGCAGCTCGGCGAATCGGCGATCTACCAGCGCGCCAGGTTGCGGCCCAAGGACGACGCGGACTTCGTGCGGGCGCAGTACTACTGGTACTGCGACGTCTACTCGTTCTCGAAGAAGGACGCGGCCGAGGGTGAGGTGGCGCTGCCCGAGGGCGTGCCGCCCGAGATGGCCGAGCAGCTCAAGAAGCTGCTCATGGGCCGCAAGATGCACCACAGCTTCCGCGACTGGCTCGCCGAGCAGGACAAGGTGACCATCGTCAAGGAGGGCAAGCCGACGCGCGGCAAGAACGGCAAGCTCGACTACTGGCACTGGGTCTACACGGTCGAGAGCGGCTTCGGCCCCTGCGGCGTCGTCTACTGCGAGGCCGCGGTCTACGACTTCGAGGACCGCGAGGTCGCGCTGGTGATCGAGATGCCGCTCGAGTCGAAGAAGCCCGGCAAGCCCAAGAGCAAGTGGTCGACCATCATCAACCGCGTGATCCGCAGCGGCGAGAAGCTCGAGGCGAGCGAGGACGGCGACGAAGCGGACAAGAAGCGCGACAAGTACGCGGACACGCCGGAGAAACAGGCTGCGCTCGCCGCCGCCAAGGCCAACATCGCCGGGCTGCAGGGCTGGGACTACTTCACGCAGCCGAACTACGTGGTCATCTACTCGTGGGACTTCACCAAGCCCAGCGAGCGCTTCAAGGCGAAGAAGGAGGCCGAGTTCTACGCCGAGCGCATCGAGAAGATGCGCGCCCTCTACATGGAGTACTACCCGCTCGACGCGACGGGCACGAAGGCGATCATGCCCGACCCCAAGTCGATCCCGACCCTCGGCGGGCCGATCACGGGCGTCTCGGCGGCCAAGCCGACCAGCGAGGAGGAGGGCGACGAGGAGCCCGCCGCGGAGAAGCTCGGCGTGCAGCCCTACTCGGTGTTCCGCCTGTGCGCGACCTACGAGCAGTTCCAGAAGTACGGACAGTCGCCGCCCGGCGTGGTCGGCTGGTACTCACCGACCAGCAAGGAGCTGGTCGTGTTCCTGGGCGGCGACCAGATGATGGGCAGCGGCGCCACCGAGACCGTGACCTACCACGAAGGCTGGCACCAGTACGCCGACTTCTACTTCCATCACCCGGACTCGAAGAAGCACGGCGTCCTGCACCGTTGGTTCGACGAGGGCCACGGCGACTTCTTCGGCTCGTTCCGCTGGGGCATGAACGGCTGGAAATACGTCGGCTCGAAGATGCGCTACGACGACGTCAAGAACATGGCGCGCGTCGGCGACTACGTGCCCTTCAAGGACATCGTCAACTGGGATCGCCGCCGCTTCTACTCCGAGCGCGCGCCGTACTACTATGCCCAGGCCTACTCGATGATCGACTTCCTGCGCCGCGCCGAGAAGTCGCGCGATTGGGAGCCGCGCTACGGCGAGATCCTCGACGACTACCGCAAGGTCATGCTCTACGAGGGCGACGGCAAGCTGTCGGTCGACACGGCGTTCCGCGAGTTCAAGGACGAGGACTGGAAGAAGCTCGAAGAGGCGTGGAAGGCCTGGGTGACGAGCAACCACTTCATGAACGGCCGCTGACGGGTGCAGCGGCCGGTCCGTCCGGTGCCGTTGATCAGCGCGGCGTGACCTGCTCGACGTGCAGCACCTGGCTGCCGTCCTTGGTCGCGACCGCGAACGGGAAACGCTGGTTGGACGCCGCGGCGCCGTAGCGGCCCTGCTTGTCGAGCGCGACGAAGCAGATGTCGAGCTTGTAGCCGCGCGGGTCGAGGCGGGCGATGCGGTGCACGACCTCCTCGCACGCGGCCTGCGGCGTCAGGCCCTGGCGCATCAGCTCGACGATCCAGAACGTCGCGCAATAGCGCATCACGTTCTCGCCGACGCCGGTCGCGCCCGCGGCGCCGACCTCGTCGTCGACGTAGAGCGCGGCGCCGAGGATCGGCGAATCGCCGACGCGGCCCGGCAGCTTGCCGCCGGCGCCGCTCGTCGAGCAGCCGCCGGCGATGTGCCCGTCGGCGTCGAGCACGAGCAGCGCGATGGTGTCGTGGCCCGCGCGGTCGACCTCGGCGGCGCGGTCGCGCGCGACCCAGGCCTTCTTCTTGGCCTCGAGGTCGGCGACGTCGATCGACTCGACGCCCTGCTCGAGCGCGAACCAGCGCGCGCCCTCGCCGACGAGCATCACGTGCTTGGTGTGTTCCATCACGGCACGCGCGGCGGTGATCGGAAACACGATGCCCTCGAGGCCGGCGACGCTGCCGGCGCGGTGGCCGGGGCCGTCCATGATGCAGGCGTCGAGCTGCGGGTAGCCGGCGGCGTTGGGGCGGCCGCCGAGGCCGACCGAGCCGTCGCTGCTGCGGCGTTCGATCTCGCGGATGCCCTGTTCGACCGCGTCGAGGCGCGCGCCGCCCGCGAGCAGGCTGGCGATCGCGATGTCGTTGGCGAACTTGCCGAACGGCCAGGTCGAGATCACCAGCGGCCCCTCGGCCCTCGGCGTGGGGGCGGCGGCGCAGGCGGCGAACAGCAGCGGCGCCGCGAGCAGCGGCAGGCGCAGGACGGCGAGGCGTGGGCGGAGCGACGACATGGCCGACGATCCTACGTCCGGCTCCGGTCGGCTACGACTCCAGTTCCATACCGCCGGCGCTGTCCACGAACAGCACCCGCGGCAGGTCGCCGGCGAACGCCTCCATGCGCGCGAAGAACTCGTCGTCGTTGCCTTGCTCCGGCGGCTCGAAGCCGAGGATCACGATCGCGGCGGCCGCCGAGGTGCGCTGGATCAGCTCCGCGGGACGGTCGCCGACCAGCACCTTGGTCTCGGCGGTGATCCGCGCCGCGGCGCAGACCTCGTCGAGGTGGGCCAGGACCTCGTCCTGCGCGCCCTCGCTGCCGAGCACACGCAGCATGCGGATGCGGTTGCGGCGCCACTCCGGGTTCTGGTGCAGCAGGTGCGCGAGCAGCAGCATCAGGCCGCCGTTCTGCTTGCCGCGCCACCAGACGTCGATCGTGCCGCTCGGCACGTCCCAAGGATCGCTGCCGTCCTCGGCGGCGGGCTCCTCGTCCCGGTAGTCGAGGAAGCGCACCGCGATGATGCTGCGCTGCAGGCGCGCGACCAGCCGCAGGTGGCTGCCGAACGCCGCGGCCCGTTCGGCGTCGTTGGGCCAGCCGACCAGCACCGTGTTGGGGCGCAGGCCGCCGATGCCGTGGCACTGCACCAGGGCCTCGATGCCGCTGGCGAGGTCGGCCGAGATCACCACGGACGGGAACGCGAGCAGCTCCTGCCTGGCGATGAACGATCGCATCGTGCGCTCGAACTTGTCGCGGCGCTCGGCGTACTCGCCGACGTCGCCGGCGACCACGTGCGCGAGCGACAGGATGCCGTTGCCGGCGGTCAGCCAGTGGCCGCAGATCGCCAGATGGGGCCGGTTCCAGGCGGTGCCGCTCAGCGCCAGGATCACCGGGCGCCAGTTCTTGGGGTGGTAGGCCTCCTGCTCGAGGCGCAGCAGGCTCTTGCGCGCCCGTTCGAACGCGACGCCGCTCTGCAGGTCGCCCCAGCGCGACTCGATCTCGTGGAAGCGGATGTACCAGATCAGCCCGCCGATCAGCACCAGCGAGATCGCCGCCCACAGCCAGTTGAGCAGGAACATCACCGCGAAGCAGCCGACTGCGCCGGCGAACGACAGCGACCAGTGGCAGTACCGGAAGGTCGGGCGGTAGCTGGGGTTCTTCGTCGCCGACTCGTAGAAGGTCGCGAGGTTCAGCAGACCGTAGGTGATCATGAAGAACATCGTGATGATCGGCGCGATCGCGTTGAGGTCGCCGAGCACGATGCACACCTGCGCGATGACGAAGGTCACCGTGGTCGCGCGCCGCGGCTCGAGGCCCTTGCCGCTGCCGACGCCGAGGAACTTCATCCAGCCGAACACCTCGTCGCGCGCGAACGCCTGCAGGATGCGCGGCGCGCCCATCATCGAGCCGAGCGCGGACGACAGCGTCGCCGCGAACACGCCGGCGACGATCCACGTCGGCCACGCCGAGATCGACTTGATCACGAACGTGTCGTCGACCAGCTCGGTGTGCGGCCGGGCCGAGCCGAGCAGCGCGGCCTGCGACAGGTAGACCAGCGCCGTGACCGCGACCGCCGCCAGCGTGCCGCGCGGGATCGAGCGCGAGGGGTTCTCGAGGTCCCCCGACATGTTGGCGCCGGCCATGATCCCGGTCACCGCCGGGAAGAACAGCGCGCCCATCGTGAAGATCGACTCGCCCGGCAGGTAGTGCGACTGCAGGTTGTCCTGCAGCGCCTGGGTGTCGAACGACCCGATTGCGCCGACGTAGAAGGACGCCAGCGCCGCGCCCATGATCAGCAGGATGAAGTACTGGACCTTGATGGTCCAACCGGCGCCGATGTAGACGCACAGGAACGTCGCGACGTTGACGATCGTGGCGATCGCCGTGAAGTCCTGCTGCAGGCTCGGGAAGGTCGCGACGAACGCCTCGGTGAAGCCGATCACGTACATCGCCACCGAGATCGCCTGGGCGAGGTAGAAGACGATGCCGATCGCGCCGCCGAAGTCGACACCGAGGCTGCGGCTGATCAGGTAGTAGGCGCCACCGCCGCGGACGCGGGTGTTGGTCGCGATCGCCGACAGCGACAGGCTGGTCAGGGTCGTGATCAGCTTGGACGCGACCACGATGATCAACGCGTGCACGATCCCCGCCTGGCCGACGACGAAGCCGAAGCGCAGGAACATGATCGCGCCGAGGATCGTCAGCGTGCAGGGGGTGAACACCCCGCCGAACGTGCCGAAGCGGGTCTTCGGCTGGGCTTCTGTAGGCATGGCGAGCTCGCGGCCCGGGCGCGGTGCGCGAAGACGGGGGCTGCGGGGCGCACCATAGCGGCAGACCGCGGCCGCGCACGAACGCTCTGCGCCCCGTGCCATCGGACGTGGCGCGCGACGACGTCTGCTGGTCGCGTCGCCTGGTCGCGTGTGCGCGAGGGAGCGACTGGGCACGGCTGTGCAGAGGGCTAAGGTGGTCGCTGCCCCCTCTGCCCGAGCTCGCCCCCATGTGTCCGGGGCGCGCGCGCCGACCCGACATGCCGTTCTCCAGAATCCCCCCGTCTTCCGTCGCGCTCTGCTGCGGCGCCTTGCTGTTGTCCGTGGCCGCGTCGGCGCAGGGTCCATCCGCCTCGCCGGCGCCGGGACTGCGCGTCTACGGCGTCTTGAACAGCACCGACACCTACCTCGTCGACAACACCGGCGCGATCGTGCACACGTGGCCGAGCCAGCAGGTGCTCGCGACGTCGCTCTACGTGCTCGCCGACGGCAGCCTGCTGCGCACGATCCCCGATGGTGTGTCGCCGGCTCCGGGCGGCGGCGGCGGCGTGCAGCGCCTGGCCTTCGACGGCACCCTGCTCTGGGACTACCGCTACAACGGCCCGGGCGTGCTGAGCCATCACGACCTGGCGCCGCTGCCGAACGGCAACGTGCTGCTGATCGCGTGGGAGGACAAGACCGCTGCCGAGGCGATCGCCAACGGGCGCGATCCGGCGCTGATGCCGGGTGCCGTGTTCCGTCCCGATCACATCGTCGAGGTGCAGCCCACCGGGCCGACCACGGGCGCGATCGTCTGGGAGTGGCACGTCTGGGATCACCTGATCCAGGACCACGATCCGGCGGTGGCCAACTTCGGCAACGTCGGCGCGCACCCCGAGCTCGTCGACATCAACTACCCGCCGGTCGCCAACACGGTGGACGACTGGAACCACGGCAACGGCATCGACTACGACCCGATCCACGACCGCATCCTGCTCAGCGTGCGCACGCAGAGCGAGGTCTGGGTGATCGACCACGGCACGACCACCGCCGAGGCCGCGTCGCACAGCGGCGGCCGGTGGGGGCGCGGCGGCGATCTGCTGTACCGCTGGGGCAGCCCCGCGGCCTACCGCGACACCGCGCCGCAGATCCTGTCGGGGCAACACGCGCCGACGTTCATCGTGCCCGGGCGCCCCGGTGCAGGCCACGTGATGGTGTTCGACAACCTGCTGACCAACTCCGATTCGGCGGTCTACGAGTTCGCGCTGCCGATGGACGCGAGCGGCGCGCTGCTGAGCACGCCGACAGGGCTGCCGCAGGCGCCGACGATCGTCTGGAGCTACACCGCGCCGGGTTTCTTCTCGCCGGTGATGTCCAACGCCGAGCGCCTGCCGAACGGCAACACGCTGATCTGCAACGCCCGCGACCACGCGCTGCGTGAGGTCGACCCCGCCGGCGCGATCGTCTGGCAGCACACCGCGCCGAACGGCTTCGTGTTCCACAGCCACTACGTCGAGCGCTCGCTGTGGGCGTCGGCGAAGATCGTCGATGCACAGAACGGCGGCATGGTCGACCTGGAGCTGCGCCTGGGCACGATGCACGCCGGCGACAACTACCTGCTGCTCGCTTCGGGCTCCGGCACGACGCCGGGCATCTCGGTCGGCATGGCCGAGGTCCTGCCGCTCAATCCCGATCCGTGGTTCTACTTCTCGGTGATCTACGCGGACTACCCGGGTTTGCTCGACGACACCCTAGGCACGCTGTCGGCGAACGGGTCGGGCACCGGCCACTTCCGGATCGTGCCCGGCATCCTGCGCGGCCTCGACCTCAACTTCGCCGCCGTGACGTTCGACGTCGCCGGGACGCCGACCGCAGTGACCAACCCGACCCCGGTCCGCATCGGCTGGTAGAAGGCGCGGTGTCGCGCCGCGGCCCCGGTGGCTACCATCTCGCGCATGTCGTTCCGGACGAAGGCGGCGTTCTCGTGCCTGTGGCTGCTGATGCTGGTGGCGTGCGCGGCGCCGCCCATCGTCAGCGGTGGTGAGTTGCGCAACGAGACCGGCAGCACGATCTCGCGGGTGCGCGGCGTGTTCCAGCCGACCGAGCGCACCGTCTACTCGAACCAGATCCTGCCCGGGCGCGCGCTCAAGCTGGGCTTCAGCCCGCGCGAGATCCAGAACCGCAGCGTCGATCTGACCTGGATCGGCGGCGACGGGCGCGAACACAAGACCACGCTCGGCATGCCGCCGATTCCGCCGCACCTCGAGAACCAGCCGCTGTGGGTCATCTACTCGGTGCACCCCGACGGCACGGCGACGGTGCGCATGCAGCCCGCCGTGGAGTGACCGGGAACTGGTCGGCTGAGTGTGGAAAGAGAGGCGGGTTTCTCGGCAGGCTGAATCGGGCGCGGGGTTTACGCAGGTTCCGACATCGAATCGGCGACAGCGCGCTCGCCGAGGAGGCTGAGCGGATGGTTGCTGCGTTGCCCCCAGTCCTGACGCCAGCGCAGGAGCTCGCCGACCGACAGTGCGCGAGGTAGCAGACCGAGGCTGGCCGCCGACGAGAGTTGGCGATCTGCGTCGCGATTGAAGCGCTGGCGCACGTAGTTGCGGTAGGCGACGAAGACGTGCATCTGCAGCCGTAGGCACAGACATCGCTTGCTGACCAGCCAGGAGCGGCGGCGCAGGCGGCCGCAATTGTCGCGCGTCATCGCGATCGTCGTGTTGATCGCGAACAGCGGGTTGGCCGTGGTGCGCGCCAGTGACCCGAGCGTCGTCTCGTGCAGCAATCTGTCTCCGAACAGCTGCCGGGCGACCGCGCGATAGCTGCTCTTCTCGTCGGTGCGCAGCACGAGCGAGCCCTCGGCGGAGACCTGGCGCAGCCGATTCAGGACCTGGCGAACGCAGGTCTTGCTGCGGTCGCGACGGCGTCCGCGACGACGTTCGTCGCGTTCTTGCCAAAGGCGTCGGCGCGTGCCGCGAGCCGCCAGGCGGCGCGTCGGGCCGGCGGTGACTGCGATCACGAACCACGATTCGCGTTCGATCACCACGGGCATTGTCACCGTGCGAATGGACGCGCCTTCGTAGGTCTCCTCCTCGTCGAGCAGATACGTCTTGCCGGCAGGCAGCGTGCGACACAGGTTGCGATGCAGCCATCGGCACGTGCGGCCCATCTTGCGCATCTTCATCTGCACTGAGCTCGGCGCGAGACCCGTGACGCGGCCGATCTGCCGCAGGCCTACACCGCTGCTGAGCAGATGGAACACCTGCTCGTTGTGCTCAGGCTTGCGGTCGCGGTAGTCGTGACGAAATGTCTGCGGCGAGAACGCCTTGCCGCAGCGCCGGCACCGAAAGCGCGGCACCGCGCCGTCCCGGCAGCGCGGGCGATAGACCCCGTGCCGGTAGTAGAAGCGCCCCTCGGGTTCACGGTGCTGCGGACATGCGGTGTTGGGGCACCGGCTCGGAACGAACGCCATCGCCTCCTCCTCGGCGGCGCGGACTCTCCGCAACTCGCCAAGGTGCATGTGTCCGGGGAGCCGTCGCCATGACTGCGAATCGCAGATTCCACACTCAGGCGATCAGTTCCCGTCAGCGGCCGAGGTCGGCGGCGGCGCGTTCCCGCGCGCGGCGGATGCGATCGACGGCGACCTGCCCCGAGGGGGTCATCGCGCCCAGTGACGCGAACGCGGCGTCGGCGGCGGCGGCGTGACCCAGGCGCGCTTCGGCGCGCACGAGATCGGCGAGCAGCTCCGGTGTCGTCGCATCGCCCAGTTCTCGCGCCTGCAGCAGCATGCGCTGCGCGGCCTCGCTGCGGTCGGTGCGCAGCAGCAGCGCGCCGAGCACGGCGCACGTGGGCGTCGAGCGCCGCGCCTCGACTGCGGCCGAAGCCAGCCGCGCGGCCAGTTCGAGCGTGGCCTCGGGCAGACCTTCGACGCGCGCGGGCCACCACGGTTCGAGGTCGCGGGTGTCGTCGGCGGCGAGCCGCCACCGCGCCAGCGAGCGCGTCAGGAAGGGTTCGAGCTGCTGCGCAGCGGTGAGCCGCGCGCACAGCTCGACCAGGCAGTCTGCGGCGGCGCGGGCCTGCTCGTTGGCGCGGGGGCCCAGGTCGAGCAGGCGGTGCTGCAGCGCCAGCAGGGCGGTCTCGCCGGCGGCCTCCTCGCCCGACAAGGCCAGGCACAGGCCGACGAGACGTTCCATCTGCAGTCGCAGCCAGTGGTCCTGCTGCAGCGGCGCGACGAAGTTCGTCCGGACCTCCTTGGCGAGGCGCAGCGCCGGCGCGAACGCGCCGCGGCGCAGCAGCGCCTCGGCCTGCCGGCCGAGCGCGAGCTGCAGGTCGAGGTCGTCCTGGATCGCGACGCGCGTCGCCGCCTCGAGCCGCGCCAGAACCTTGTCGTTGGCCGGGTAGTTCGAGTCCTGCAGGACCAGTCCGAACACCGCCAGCAGCGTGCTGGTCACGCGCGCGTCCGGAGCCTTGGGCGCAGCCTCCTGGAGCAGCTGATCCAGGCGCGCCAGGAACTCCGCGTGACGGGCGCCATCTTCGGCGAGCGTGGCCAGCTCCTGCAGTTGCCGCGCCAGCGCCGGGTCGCTGGCCTGCAGCGCCGCGACGCCGCGCTGCAGCAACTCTTCGTAGTAGTCGCGGGTCGCCTCGAGGCCGCGCAGCTTCAGCGTGACGCGCGCCAGGTCGCCGAGCAGCAGCAGGCTCTCGGTCGGTTCCGCGGCCGGCAGGTGCACGGTGAGTTCCCACGCGCGGCGCAGCTGCACCTCGGCCTTGCCGGGTTCGCCCGCGCCCAGGTAGACGCGACCGATCGCGGCGCGCACGGCGGCCTCCTCGAGGCTCTTGCCGGCGTAGCGCTGCTCGAGCGTGGGCGTCAGCGCGTCGAGCACTTCGCGCAGGGTCGGCGGCGCGGCGCCGGTGCCGGGATCGGCCTGGAACACCGCCAGCTCGAAGAAGTCGAGCACGGCGCTGCGGCGGCGCAGCTGCAGCTGCTCGTTGGCCGAGGTCGCGCGTTCGGCGTCGAGGGCGCGGCGCGTGCCGAGCAGGCCGTAGACGGCGCCGGTGCCGCCGGCGAGCACCCCCAGAAGCAGGGTCAGCAGGGCAGCGGCGAGCAGACGGTTGCGGCGCGCGAAGCAGCGCAGCCGGTACCAGCCGCCGCCGTCGACGGCGCGCACGGGGAGGTGCTGCAGGTGCAGCTGGAGCTCGTCGCGAAGCTCCCACGCCGAGCCGTAGCGGTCGTTGCGGTCGCGGGCGAGGGCGCGCGTCAGGATCGCGTCGAGGTCCTCGCGCAGCGCCGTCACGAGGCGCGCCGGGTCGGTGTCGCGGTCGGCGGCGGAAGTGCGTCGCGCCTCGTCGTCGAGCGCCTGCAGGCGCAGGCTGGCCGGCGGTGGGGACTCCGACTGCAGTCGCGCGCGCATCCGCTGTGGCTCGTCGGGGCCGTCCCCGACGGCGAACGGACGGTGGCCCGTGAGCAGCTCGTAGAGCACGACGCCCAGCGAGTAGACGTCGCTGCGCGTGTCCGTGTCCTGGCGGTCCGGCGCCACCTGCTCGGGGCTCATGTACTGCCAGGTGCCTACGACCGTGTGCGGGTCGTCGGGCGACAGGTGCCCCGGGGCACGGGCCAGCGCCCGGGCGACGCCGAAGTCGATGATCTTCGGCAGGGCCTGCCCGTCGACCTCGGTGACGAGGATGTTGCCGGGCTTGAGGTCGCGGTGCACCACGGCGCGTTGGTGGGCGTGTTGCACGGCGTCGCAGACCATCGAGAACAACGACAGGCGGGCGTTCAGGGGCAGGCGGCGGCGGTTGCAGTAGGCCGTGATCGGCTCGCCGCGCACGTATTCCATCGCGAAGAACAGCGTGCCGTCCTCGGCCGTGCCGGCCTCGAACAGCTGCGCGATGCCTGGGTGGCTCAAGGTGGCGAGGGTCTGGCGCTCCTGCTCGAAACGCTCGACGGCGGCCCGGTCGGCGCGTTCGTCCGCGATCACCTTGAGGGCGACGAGGCGCTCGATCGGTTCGACCTGGCGCGCGAGGAACACGCTGCCCATGCCGCCGCGCCCGAGCTCGCGCAGCAGCTCGTAGTGACCCAGCCGCCGCAGCCCTTCGAGTGCCTCCGCAGGACTCCGGCGCAAGGGGCCCGCGGTGCCGAGTTCGTCCTGCACGAGCAGCGCGCGCAGCCGCTCGGCGAGCAGCTCGTCTCCGATTCCGCGCAACAGGTCCTCGCGCGCCGCGGGCGCCAGCCCGATCGCCCGGTCGAACAGCTCGCGCAGCTGCTGTTCGTGAACGTTGCCGTCGCTCATGGCTGCGGCCGTTCGCCGTCTTCGGGCAGCGCGCCGCCGATGTGGTCCTGCAGCCACGACCGCGCGAAGCGCCAGTCGCGTTCGGCGGTCGGCACCGAGACCTGCAGCACCTCGGCGACCTCGGGCATCGACAGGCCGCCGAAGAACCGGAGCAGTACCACGCGCCCGGGCCGTTCGTGCTCCT
Source organism: Planctomycetota bacterium (assembly GCA_020638655.1). Lineage (GTDB taxonomy): Bacteria > Planctomycetota > UBA1135 > UBA1135 > UBA2386 > JACKIC01. The sequence goes on along the minus strand of JACKIC010000005.1, from coordinate 461,618 downwards.
TCTCGAGGTGCTCGAGCGCTTCGTGGATCGTGAGCACGTCCTCGGGCGGCAGCTCGCTGTCGATGTCCGGCAGGTCGGTGGGCAGCGCCTGCTTGCGCTGCGCGTCGCGCTTCTTGGCGCCGCGGCGGCGGGCCTGCTCGACCAGGATGTTGCGCATCGCGTTGGCGGCCGCGCCGAAGAAGTGGGCGCGGCCGTCCCAGCCGACCTCGCCGCCGCCGAGCACGCGCATCCAGGCCTCGTGCACGAGCTCCGTCGCGCTCATCGTCTGCCCGGGGCGCAGGCGGGCGAGGCGCGCGCGCGCGATCTGGCGCAGTTCGCCGTAGACGATCGGCAGCAGCCGGTCCGCGGCACCGGGGCCGCCCTCGCGCAGCAGGGCGGTGATCTGACCCACGCTGGAGTCGGGTTCGGCCATCGGCGCGCAGGATACCCGCGCCGCGGGGCGGCCGCCGCAGGCGATCGGAGGTTGACGGTCGCGCGCGCGGCCGGGACGCTGCCGGTCACGATGTCTGCGCTGCACATCCGAGCTCTCCTCCGCCCCGCGTTGCTGCTCCTGCCGCTCGCCCTGGCCGCCTGCGCGTCGACCAAGGTCGAGGGCACCTGGATGCGCCCGGGCTTCCCCGAGAAGCCGATCAAAGGGCCCGTGCTCGTGGTCGGGGTGGCGCGCGACGACACCTTGCGGCGCATCTACGAGGATCGACTGGTCAAGCTGCTCAAGGCCCGCGGCCTGTTCGCCATGCCCAGCTACGAGACGGTGCCCGGGGTGCTCGAGCAGGATGCCAACGAGAAGCTGATGACGGCGGCGCGCACCAAGGGGGCGCGGTTCCTGCTGTCGTCGGCCCTGATCGGCGAACAGGTCGAGCAGGTCGTGACGCACGAGCCGTCGATGTACATGGGCGGCCCCTACCGCGGCTGGTACGGCTCCTACTGGGGAATGTCGTACGGCGGCCGCACCGAAGTCCGCACCTACAACGTGCTGATCGCGCAGACGTCGCTCGTCGACGTCGGCGAGGACCGCATCGAATGGACCGCGCGCACCCGCACCACGGTGACTTCGGACATGGCCGCCGAGACCGAGGCGTTCGCCGACGTCGTGATCGAAGCGATGTCAGGCGCGCACCTGGTCGGACGCCCGAACTGATCGCCGGCAGCGGATCGGCGCCTCGTGCATCGGCGCCGGCCGCTCCTATGATCCACGCGACGACTACCATGCGAATCCGTCCTTGCGCGGTGATTCTCCTCGCGGTGCCCTTCGCGGCCTGTGGCGCGACCCGGCATGCCGCGTCTGCAGGTGTGCGCATCGCGGCGCCGTGCCCTCGTCTCTCCGGGATCGCGCTGGAGCCCGCAGCGACCGTGACGCGCGAGCCGCGCTACGTGGCCACCAACGCCGAGTTGGCGGCGATGGATCCGGTGGACTTGTCGGCTCCGGAGCTGAGCCGGATCGCGACGGCGGAAGAATGGCGGCCGCTCGCCCCGGCGCCGCGCATCCGCGACTGGAACTGGCGCCCGGGTCAGACGCTGCTGCAGGGTTATCTCGGCGCGGCCAAGTACACGACCATCGAGCGCAGCGGCGGCGGCGGCCAGCCGACGGACGGCTCGGACGACAGCTTGTCGCAGATGCCGGTGATCGGTGGCGGCGGGCAGTGGAAGCTCGCCGGTGACAAGCTCGACATCGGCTTCGAAGGCATGATCGGCTTCGGCTGGCGCGCCGGCGCGACTGCCTTCGTCTCCGGCGGCGGCGGCGGCGCCGTCGCCATCGACGTCGATCTGTCGGTGCTCGAGCTCTACGGTGGCCCCTTCGCGAGCGTGATGCTCGGCGACCGCGTGCGTCTCTACGGCGGCGCTGGACCGCTGATGCAGTGGGCTTGGTACGACCAGGGCGGTCCGGAAGCGGGCTCGGGCGACGGTTTCGGTCTGGGCTACTATGCGCGCACCGGCCTCGAGATGATGCTCGGCAGCGGCTCGCTGGCGGGTGTCGGCGTGCGCTGGTCGGACTCGACCGTCGATCTCAGCGGCAATCAGGGGGACCTCGACCTCGCGGGGTTCCAGATGATGTTCACGCTGGCCTACTTCTACTGATCTCGGCGCGTCGCCCGTCGGGCCGCGGACGATGGGGCGCACCCGGGAGGAGAACCCATGAAGCTCTCACCGCACGCCTACGGTCTCGCCTTCGCGCGCATCTCGCTCGGCGTCATCAGCCTGGTGCACGGCATCGCCAACACCTTCGGGATCTGGGGCGGGCCCGACGTCGAGCGCGTCGCCGGTGACGTCGCCGCGCAGCTCGCCACCGACAGCAACCTGATCACCACGGCGGTGTCCCTGTTGCAGCTGCTGCTCGGCGTACTGCTCGTGTTCGGCCCGCTCGCGCGCATCGCGGCGATCACGCTGCTGGCGCTGGTCGTCGTGCACTTCTTCGGCAGTGCCCGCTGGCAGGCGTTCTTCGTGCGCGACGACGGCTTCGAGTTCCTGCTGGCCGTCATGGCCCTGGCCGTGATCATCGCGACCCAGGGTCCGGGCGCCTTCTGCGCCAAGCTCCGGCTGCGCAGCCCCAAGAAGCAGAAGAAGGAATGAGCGTGCGGCGTCAGCGCAGCAGATCCTGCCGCCAACGCTGCACCGCCTGGCTGTCCGGCCACTTCGCCTGGTACTGGGCGGCCCTCGACCGCGCCTGCGAGACGTCGCCCTGCTGCACCAGGTAGTCGACGAGCAGCTCGGTCAAGCCGGGGTCGTCGGGTGAGCGCTGCGTCGCGGCCTGCAGCGCGGCGATCGCCTCGTCGAGGCGTCCCGCGGTCTGCAGCGCGATCGCGTGCACGTAGGCGTAGCGCGGGTGATCGGGTGCCGCGGTGGCGGCAGTGCCGAGCGCGACGATCGCCTCGGGGAGTCGCTTGCTGCGGATCAGGCACAGCCCCAGGGCGTGCTGCAGCTCGCCGTTCTGGGGCGCCACGGCGATGCCGTCGCGCAGGGTGCGTTCGCATTCGGCGTCCTGACCGCGCGCGCGCTGCAGGTCGGCGAGGTTGACGTAGGCAGGCACGAACTGCGGGTGCAGGCGCAGCGCCGCGCGGTACTCACGTTCGGCGGCGGCGAAGTCGTTCTGCTCGAGCGCGAGGTTGCCGAGGTTGAGGTGGGACTCGGGGCGGTCGTCGTTGGTGCGTTGGGCGGCGACGTATTCGGCGAGGCCGCCGCGCTGCGCCGCGAGGTCGTCCTGGCCGAGGTGGTCCTCGTGACCGACCAGGCCGCGCGCCGCGGTCATGCGCACGGCGCGCACGGGGTCGCGCAGCAGGGTCTGCAGCGGCGCACGCGCCTCGGCGGGCGCGTCGACGAGCAGCTCGGCGGCAGTCCAGCGCAGCAGCGGATCGGCGTCGCGCAGGGCGTCGAGCACCGCGCCCAGGCTGCTCACCTGCAGCGGTCGCGGCAGCTCGTCGAGCGCCGTGGCGCGCACGATCGCGGGCTGTTCGGCGTCGCCGGCGATGCGCAGCAACAGCAACTCGGCGTCGGCGCGGTGGTCGCGGGCCGCCGCGAACGCCTCGGTCCACGGGTACCGTTCGGTGCGCAGGCGACCGTGCTGCTCCTTCAGCTTCTCGGCGGCCCACGCCGGTGACTTGTCCGTGTGGCAGCCCGAGCAGGCGTCGGGCACGCCGAAGCGCGCGGCGAGGTCCGGGCGCGGGATCTTGAAGCCGTGGTCGTGGCGCGGATCGACGCCCATGTAGGTGGTCGTCGGCATGTGGCACGCGGTGCACTGCGCGCCGGCCGAGCCCGCCGCGTGGAAGTGGTGCTGCGGCGTGTCGAAGCTGGCCTCGTGACACTGCATGCAGACCATGTTGCCGGGCGCCCGGGTCTTGCCGGTGTGCGGCTCGTGGCAGTCGCTGCAGGTGACGCCGTGCTGGGCCATGCGGCTCTGCAGGAACGACTGGTAGTTGTAGACCTCGTCGCGCATCTGTCCGTCGGCGTGGTAGAGCGGCGCCGTCAGCAGCGCGGGCAGGTGCGTGTCGAGCAGCGGCCTGCCGGGCACGAAGTCCTCGTCGAAGACGGTGCGGCGGCTGTGGCAGCGCGCGCAGGTGTCGAGCTCCTTCTGCGTGGTGCGCGGCGCGCTGCGCACCGGCTTGTGGGTGGTGTCGTCGCGCCGCCACGTGACACCGCGGCGTTCGTCGAGCGACACCAACAGCCCTTTGCCGGGCGCCTCGCCGAGCGCCGCCGCGGTCGGGTCGCCCTTCGCCCACGCGACGTGCTGCGACGCGGGGCCGTGGCAGCTCTCGCACGACACGTCGAGCTCGGCCCAGGTCGTGTGGAAGCGATCGGCGGGCGCGTCGTAGCCGCGGCGCAGGTCGGTCGAGTGGCACTCCGCGCACATGAAGTTCCAGTTCTGCTGGATGCCGGTCCAGTGCAGTTCGTCACCGGCCGGCAAGCGCTCGTTCGGGTACAGGTGGAACCACCGCTGGCCGCCGGCTTCCGCGGGGCGGCTGTCCCAGGCGATCGTCAGCGCCTGCAGGCGGCCCCCGCCGATGTCGAGCAGGTACTGCTGCAGCGGCGTCACCCCGAACACGTACTGGACCGGGTAGTCGTGCAGCTGGCCGTCGGGACCGTCGGTGCGCACCAGGAACTGGTCCTCCTTCCGCGAGAACGTCGTGGTGACGCCGAAGTGCGTGAAGGTGCTGCCGCCGAAGTCGCCGAGCACCGTTTGCGCGGTCGGCGGCTGCATCGCCAGGTCGTGCTGCGAACCCGCGTAGGCCTCGACCTCGGCGGCGTGGCACTCGGCGCAGCTGGCGCGGCCGACGTAGCTCGCCGCGGCTGGCGCCGCGGCATCGGCCTGGGGCCACCAGCGCATCACCACCGCCGCGAGCGTGGCGCCGGCCACCGCCGCCGCCACGGTCGCCGGGCGGAAACGGGGCCGCCGCCCGGAGGGGTTCGTCTGTCGCTCCACACGGATTGTCTAACCGATCGCGCGGGCCCGCACACGCCGGGCTACGCACCTTTCGGGCGCGCCGGTGCGCGGCCGTCGGCTACCATGCGCCCCGATCATGGTCCGCTTCCTGCTCGTCACTCTCGCCTGCCTCGGCGCCTGCGCCACGACCTCGCCCGGTCCCGCTGCCGGTTCCGCCGCGGCCTGGTCCAAGCCGTCGTTCAGCGGCAACCTCCTGACTGCCGCGCCGGCCGCGTCGTCGCAGCAGGAGGGCGGTGCGCCCGAGGAGACCAGCCTGCCGATCGGCGTCGGCCTGACCACCGGACCGTCCACGTTCCTGGTCGGCGGCACCCTGGACTTCCCGATCGACACCAAGCTCACCTTCGGGCCGTCGATCCAGTACGGCATGGACGACAACGTCGACCTCGTGACGGTGTGCGGTCAGCTCAAGTACTTCCTGCCGCCGTCGGGGGACGCCGAGCCCGGCTCGTTCTCGGTGTTGCCCTACGTCACCGGCGGCGTCGGCCTCGCGAGCATCGACAAGGAGGGCAGCAGCCGCGACTCCGGCCTGATGATCAACGGCGGCGCCGGGCTGCGCTTCCTCACCGGCGAGCGTTACCGCATCGGCAGCGAGGCGCGGCTCAACCTGATGCCGGACAAGGTCTCGGGCGAGCGCACGTTCCTGTCGTTCGAGCTGCTGCAGGTCGTGATCAGCTTCTGATCGCCGCCGGCGCCGGTGGCCCAGTCCGCGGCGATCAGAAGGGCATCGACACGAACAGCGACGCGGTCGAGCCTTCGACCGCGAAGTCGTCCTTGGTGTCCGCGCTCTGGATGTACTTGTACTCGGCGCCGATCGCGAGCCGGCCCAGCCCGAACTCGAGGCCGACGAAGCCGTTCCAGGCGCCGGTGAAGTCGCTCGCCGAATACAGCCCCGAGGCGCTGTAGTCGACGAACATGCCGCCGATGCCGACGCCGGCGTAGGGCTCGAAGAACAGCACCGGCAGGCTGGCGCGCGCGTTGACGAACACCGGGATGGCGTAGAGGTCGAGCTGCGTGGAGCCGAACTGCCCGTCGGTGCCGAGGTAGCCGACGGAGCCCTCGAGGGCCAGGAACGACAGCACCGAGCGGCCGAAGATCAGCTCGCCGGAGATGCCGTCGTCGAGGTCCTCGAGATCGCCGGACGGCAGGAACGCGCCGGCCTTGACGATCGTGTACGAGGAGCCGATCGAGTCGAGGATCTTGCGCGGCGGCGCGGCGACGGCGAACGCCGCCGGCGTGCTCGCGTCTCCGTCGCTCTCGATCGGCGCAGGATCGTGCAGCGGGCCCGAGGTCGCGAACGGAGCGCGCTCATGGCCGACCGCGCAGGCGGCCGTGAGCAGCAGGACGAGGAGGAGCGTGGAGCGCATGGGCGCAGAGTCTAGCGACTCCGCCGCCCACGCGCTGCAAGGCCGGTGCTGCGCTCAGCGGCCGCCCATCGACGCTTCGATCTGCTTCTGGATCTTCTCGAGGTTGAAGGAGCCGGGCGTCTGGCTCGGCGGGTACTCCGCCATGGTCTTGAGGAACTTGGCGGCGAGCTGCTGCATCGGCGCGAGCAGGAAGACGCGTTCCAGGAACCAGTCGTTGTAGGTGTTCGAGTTGTGCTGCGCGCGCTCGAACGGGTCGCGGCGCAGGTTGAACAACAGCGGTACGCGCAGCTCGGCCCACGGCTCGCGCCAGACCTCGAAGGCGACGCCGCGGTTCTCGAGGAACACCGCCTTCCAGTCGTCGTAGCGCATCGCCACGATCTGGCCATCGTCGTTGACGTAGATGAACTCGTGGCGCGGCGAGGCGTCGACCTTGCCCGACAGGTAGTCGAGCTGGTTGTAGCCGTCGATGTAGTTGTGGTACTTGCGGCCGTTGAGCTCGACGCCCTTGGCCAGCTGCTGCTTGATGTCGGGCGCGCCCGCGGCGGCGGCGAAGGTCGGCAGCCAGTCCTCGTGCGAGACGATGCCGTTGAGGGTCTTGCCCGCGGGGAAGTGGCCGGGCCAGCGGATGAAGGCCGGCACGCGGTACGCGCCCTCCCAGTTGGAGTTCTTCTCGCTGCGGAACGGCATCGTGCCGGCGTCGGGCCACGTGTTGTAGTGCGGGCCGTTGTCGGTCGAGTACTGCACGATCGTGTTGTCGGCGATGCCGAGGTCGTCGATCAGCTTGAGCAGCTCGCCGACGTGCAGGTCGTGCTCGATCATGCCGTCGGTGTACTCGTCGTTGCCCTTGTGGCGGTGCTCGGCGCGCACGTGGGTGCGGAAGTGCATGCGCGTGCCGTTCCACCAGCAGAAGAACGGCTTGCCGGCCTTGTGCTGACGCGTGATGAAGTCCTTGGCCGCGGCGACGGTCTCGTCGTCGATGGTCTCCATGCGCTTCTTGGTCAGCGGGCCCGTGTCCTCGATCTTCTGGCCGCCCTGGCCGTCGGCGTAGCAGTGCAGCACGCCGCGCGGGCCGAAGACCTGCTTGAAGGTCTTGCCGTTGTTGAGCTTCATGTCGCCGGGATAGTCCTCGTTCTCGGGCTCCTCCTCGGCGTTGAGGTGGTAGAGGTTGCCGAGGAACTCGTCGAAGCCGTGCATCGTCGGCAGATGCTCGTCGCGGTCGCCCTGGTGGTTCTTGCCGAACTGACCGGTCGCGTAGCCGCGGCTCTTGAGCACGGTGGCCATCGTCACGTCGGTCTTCTGCCAGCCTTCGGGCGCGCTCGGGATGCCGACCTTGGTCATGCCCGTGCGCACCGGCACGGCGCCGCTGATGAAGGCGGCGCGACCGGCGGTGCAGCTCTGCTGGCCGTAGTAGTCGGTGAACGAGAGGCCTTCGTCGGCGATGCGGTCGATGTTGGGCGTGTGGTAGCCCATCATGCCGCGGCTGTTGTGGCTGATGTTCCAGGTGCCGATGTCATCTCCCCAGATGACCAGGATGTTCGGCTGTTTGTCTTGCGCCGGCGCTGCAGCGAGCACGCCCAGCACGAGACCTACCGCCAGGGCGTGGGTCTTGCGTGTCATTGGTTTCCCTTGCGAGATCTGCGGAGAGCAGGAGGCAGCTCCCCTGGTCGGCGCGATCATCGCTGCGGCAGCGGCAGGCTCAAGGCAAGAAAGGGCAAAGGTGCGTTCCTGGGACCTTGACCCGCGGCGCGCGCCGAAGACGCTGTCGCGGCGCGCCCAGGTGGTCGACTGGCGCTGCCCCTCCACCACGCATGTTGCCCCTCGAACGCATCCTCGAAGAAGTCGAGGTCGGCATCGTCGTTCACGACGAGACGACGCGCATCATCTACGGCAACCGCAAGGCGCAGCAGGTTCTCGGCGTCGCCGAATCCGAGATGCGGAGGCGCACGACCTTCGACCCGCGTTGGGCGTTGATCCACACCGACGGGCGACCGTTCGAAGGCGAAGAGATTCCCGTGTCCCGGGCGATTCGCACCGGCGCAGCCGTGTACGGTGTGGTCGTGGGGGCGCTCGGAGCGGGTGGCGCGCGCGCGTGGCTCAAGGTCGACGCCAATCCGATCCGGGACGCCGGCGGCAGGGTCACGCGGGTGATCGTCTCGTTCACCGACATCACCACCGAGACCACCGAGCGCTTGAATCTGCAGCGCACGCGGGAATCGCTCGGCGAGGCCGTGCGCCGCTCGGGAGAGCAGCTGACGCGGGCGCGCCTCGCGCTGCAGCTGTCCGAGGCCGAGTACCACTCGGTGCTGCGCGCGATGGCCGAAGGCGTCGCCGTGCACGCCGCCGACGGCCGCATCCTGTTCGCGAATCCCGCCGCCGAGCGCATCCTGGGCCTGAGCCTCGCGCAGATGCAGGGTCGTCACCCGGTGGATCCGGCCTGGCGCCTCACCGACGAGCGCGGCGAGCCGCTGCCCGCGGAGTCGATCCCGTCGGAGATCACGCGGCGCACCGGAGTCGCGCAGCGCAACGTGGTGCTCGGCGTGAATCGCGACTCGAAGACGCGATCGTGGCTCTCGGTGAGCACCGACCCGATCGAGGCCCCGGGGATCCACGGCGGCGACTGGCCGACCGTCGTCGCGACCTTCACCGACGTCACCGCCGAGCGCGACGCGCTCGAAGCCGCGCGGCGCTCGCGCGACCACCTCAGCGATCTGGCCGGCGCGCTGCCGGGCGTGATGCTCGAGTACCTGGTGCGCAGCGACGGCCGCGACCGCTTCCTCTACATCAGCGAGCCGGCGCGCGACTACTTCGACATCGAACCGGCGCGGGGCCTCGAGGATCCGGCCTACATGTGGGGGCGGTTGCACCCCGAAGACACCGAGAAGCTCAGCGAGCTGATCCGCGAGAGCATCCGGACCGGACGCGGCATCCAGGCCGAGTTCCGGCTGCGCGCAGCGGACGGCAGCTACCGGCACGCGCGGCTGAGCTCGGGCGCCCCCAAGACCGTGCCGGAGGGCGTGCTGTTCCGCTCGGTGATGTTCGACGCGACCGCGCAGAAGCGGCTCGAGGAGACGGTGCGCGAGGCCCAGCGCCGCGACGCGATGGGCACCCTCGCCGCGGGCATCGCGCACAACTTCAACAACCTGCTGGCGACGATCATCCCCAACCTCGAGCTGGCCCGGTCGCGCGCGCCCGAGGCGCTGCACGAGGAGCTCGACGACGCGCAGCACGCCTCGACCGCCGCGGCCGAGCTGGTGCGCCAGCTGATGCAGTTGGTCCGCCGCGACATCGAACGCCTGCCCGAGGTGGTGGACGCGGGCGAACTGCTGACCGAGGTGGGGCGCATGTGCAGCCACACCTTCGGGCGTGCGATCACCATCGATTGCCGGGTCGGCGCGGAGCGTTGCCTCGTGAAGGGGCGTCGCGCGGAGCTGCAGCAGGTCGTGCTCAACCTGTGCCTGAACGCGCGCGACGCGCTGCTCGGGCGCCCGGAGCCGCGCCTCGCGCTGGCGGTGCGCGCGGCCGAAGGCTCGGTCTGGATCGAGGTCGAGGACAACGGCGTCGGCATGACCGAAGAGGTGCAGGAGCGCCTCGGGCAGCCGTTCTTCACCACCAAGGCGCCCGGCCTGGGCACCGGGCTGGGGCTGGCGACCGTCTACGGCATCTTGCGCGATCTCGGTGGTTCGCTCGAGTGCACTTCGCAGCTGCAGGTCGGCACGCGCTTCGTCGTGCGGTTGCCACGCGCTGCGGACGAACTCGCGCCCGTGGCGCCGACCTCGGCGCGCGCGCAGGACGAGGCGATGGGGCTGCGGCTCTTGGTCGTCGACGACGAGCCGCTGGTGCGTTCGGTGCTGCAGCGCATGCTGCGACAGCTGGGCTGCGAGGTGGTGCTCGCGGAGGACGGCAACCAGGCGCTGCGCGAACTCGCCGCCGACGGCCGCATCGACGGCGTGCTGCTCGACCTCGCGATGCCCGGCCTGAGCGGGCAGGAGGTGCTGCAGCGCATGACCGCGGCGGGCTCCTCCACGCCGGTGTTCGTGCTCTCGGGGTTCGTGCCGGAGGGCATCGATCTGGCCGGCGCCGTCGAGGTCCTGAACAAGCCGCTGCAGCTCGCCGATCTGACGCGCGTCTGTGCCGTGCTGCGGCAGACGCGCCAGGACGGGCCTCAGAAGTAGCCCGAGACCTGCAGCACGAACTCGAAGCCGCCGGCTTCGCCGTCGCGCACGACGTCGAAGTTGTAGGCGCCGAGCAGCTGCACGCGGGTGTTGCCGTAGAAGCCCGTGGACAGCCGCGCGCTGACCGCGGTGAGCCAGTCGCCGCTGCGCTCGCGCCCGCCGGTGACGAGCCGGTCGCGGTCGAGGTAGCCGGTGGTGACGCCGGCGTCGAGGAACGCGAAGAACGAGGCCTGCAGCCGGTAGCCGGCGTAGAACAGCGCGTAGTCCTCGGGGAAGAACTCGCCGAGCGCGGCGCCGGGCATGACCGGGCGCGAGGTCAGCTCGTACTCGCCGCCGCGCGTGTCGGGGCCGCCGCCGATGCGTCGCGCCGAGAACCGGTCGACGCCGTCGCCGATGCCGGCGTGCACCGCGCCGACCAGGCGTTGGCCCTCGTCGCTCGACCACGGCGCGGCGGTGATGCCCATCGCGTAGGCGGTGAGCAGCGCGTAGTCGCGGGTGCGCTGCGCGTCGTGACGTTCGATCGACGGGTCGCCCCAGTCGGACCAGTTGGCGCGGTGGCCGTAGATCACGTCGGCGCCGGCGGCGTAGCCGTCGTGCGGCATCTCGATCAGGTTGCGCGTCAGCATGTCGAGGCGCAGCTTGCCGTGCAGGCGCAGCTCGAGGGTGCTGTCGGGCGTCTCGAACGTCGCCGCGGTGCTGTCGCCGCGGCCGAAGTAGAGCGCGCCGACCTCGCCGACCAGGTCGGCGGCCAGCAGGTTGTCCTGTTCGGCGCCGACGCGGCGCCGCCAGCCGACACCCAGACCCGGGCGCACGTAGCCGTAGTAGAGCTTCTCGCGGTCGTCGACCTCGCCGTCGATGGCCTCGCCGAGCTCGCCCGGCCAGGTGAACGACTCGAACGTCGCGACCCACTCGGCGCCGCTGTCGTCGCCGAAGCTGCGCGCGTAGAGCACGTCGTTGTCGACGCCGCTGACCAGCGCGCGCAGCAGGTGCCGGTCGTCTGGGTGCTGCCAGACGTAGATCGTCGCCAGCGGCTGGCCGGCGCCGTCGGCGATGCCCGGCGTGGTCGCGAAGCCGATGTCCCAGGCCCACACGTCGCGGCGGTCGCGTCCGGGGCGTTCGAGCGGCGCGCCGAAGAGTTCGGCGCGGAACGGCTGCCCGGCGCGGACCGTGCGTTCGGGGTGCTGCGTCAGATCCAGCAGGTCCGCCTCGGCGGGCTGCTGGGCGCAGAGCGGCGACAGGGTGGTGAGCAGGCCGACGGCGGCCCCGCGACAGGAGCGGATCACGCGCGGAGAATGCGGAGCGCGTGGGCGCGGAGCAAGGCCGGCGCCGTCCTTCTGCGCACTTGGGCGGGGTGGCAAACGGCTCTCGTGCGGCGACGATTGGGGCTTCATGCCGCGCTTCTCGTTGTCGCGTCTGCGTCGCCCCGCCCTGCTGATCCTGGGTGTGGTGGCGATGGTCCTGATGCTCGCCTGGTTGATGGGGGCCTTCGGCGACCGCACGCCGCCGGGCCCGTCGCGGCACGAGGTTCGGCGCGCCGGGCCCGGCCCCAGATACACGGTCGCCGATGTCGAGGTGCCGCGCTTCGAGACCGCGGTCGGCACGGTGCGCGCGGTGCGCGAGACCAGCGTCGCGGCGCGCGTGCTCGGGCGCGTGCAGCGGCTCACGATCGAACGCGCCGGGCAGGCCGTGCAGCAGGGCGAAGTGCTCGTCGAGCTCGAGGCCAGCGACCTGCTGGCGCTCGCCGACCAGGCGCGCGCGGCGCTGCTCGTCGCCGAGACGCGCCGCGACAAGGCGAGGCTCGACCGCGACCGCAGCGAAGCCCTCGTGCAGCAGGGCGCCGCCGCCCCCGAGCGCCTCGACACCGATCGCGCGACGTTCCGCGCCGCCGAGGCCGAGGTCGAGCGGGCGCGGCAATCGGTGACCGGCGCCGAGAGCGCGCTCGCCTTCGCCACGGTGCGCGCGCCGATCAGCGGCATCGTCGTCGACAAGCTCGTCAACCAGGGCGACATCCTGCAGCCCGGGCAGGCGATCTGCACCCTCTACGACCCGACGCGGCTGCAGCTGGTCGCGGTGGTGCGTGAGGAACTCGCCGGCCGGCTCGAGGTCGGTCAGCGCGTCTCCGTGACGCTCGACGCGCTGGGCAAGGACTGTGAAGGGCAGGTCGCGGAGATCGTGCCCGCGGCGCAGGCGCAGAGCCGTGCGTTCGAGGTCAAGGTCACCGGGCCGTGTCAGGAGGGCGTCGTCACCGGCATGTTCGGTCGGCTGCGCGTGCCGCTCGGCACACGGCGCGAGCGCCGCGTGCCCGCGGCGGCGGTGCAGCAGGTCGGCCAACTCGACTTCGTCTACGTCGTCGGTGCCGACGACGCGCTCGAGCGCCGGTTCGTGCGCACCGGGCGCCGCGGCGACGATCACGTCGAGGTGCTCGCCGGCCTCGCCGCCGGTGAGGTCGTGCTCGCCGAACCCGAGCTGCGCTGAACGCCATGAGCAAGCACCACAGCCTGACGCAGCGCATCGTCGAGGTGTTCCTGACGGGCAACCTCGCGCCCCTGCTGTTGCTGCTGTCGCTGGTCGCCGGCGCGATCGCGCTGTCCGGCACGCCGCGCGAGGAGGACCCGCAGATCGTCGTGCCGGTCGCCGAGGTAGTCGTCGACGCGCCGGGCACCAGCGCCCTCGAGGTCGAGCGGCAGATCACCATCCCGGTCGAGCGCGTGCTGCGCGCGATCAGCGGCGTCGAGTACGTCTACTCGATGAGCCGGCGCGGCGCGGCCGTGGTGACGGCGCGCTTCTTCGTCGGCGAGGACCGCGAGGACAGTCTGGTCAAGCTGCACAGCGCGCTGCAGCAGCACGCCGGCGCGCTGCCGCCGCAGGTGCGCGGCTGGCGCGTGGAGTCGGTGTCGATCGACGACGTGCCGATCCTCGCGATCACGCTGCACAGCAAGACGCTCGACGACTTCGCCCTGCGCCGGGTCGGCGAGGAACTGCTCGCCCGGCTGCAGGAGGTGCCCGAGACCGGCCCGGCCACGATCCACGGCGGCCGGCCGCGCTCGCTGTCGGTGCGCCTCGACGGCGTCGCCCTCGCCAGCCGCGGCTTGTCGTTCGCCGCCGTCGAGGCGGCCCTGGCCGCTGCCGCGACCGCAGCCACCGCGGGCACGGGGCAGCGCGACGATCGCACCATCACCGTCGAGGCCAGCCCGATCACGCCCGACGCCGACGCGCTGCGCGAGTTGGTGATCGGGGTGTTCGCCGACCAGCCGGTGCGGCTCGGGGAGGTCGCCAGCGTCGCCGACGGCCCGGCCGAGCCGGACTCCTACGTGATGCTGCACGGCGGGGCGGCGCGCGGCGCCGCCGACGCGCCGCCGCAGAACGCGGTCACCATCGCCGTGGCCAAGCGCCGCGGCGCCAACGCCGTCGCCGTCGCCGAACACCTGCGCGAGCGCCTCGCCGAGCTGCGCGAGGAGGTGCTGCCCGACGCGGTCGAGTGCACGATCACGCGCGACTCGGGGCAGACCGCCGACGGCAAGGTCGACGAGCTGCTCGAGGGCTTGCTGGTGGCGATCGTGATCGTCGTGATCCTGATCACGATGATGCTCGGTTGGCGCGAGGCGATCGTGGTCGCGCTCGCCGTGCCGATCACCTTCGGCCTCACGCTGCTGGTCAACCAACTGTTCGGCTACAGCATCAACCGCGTCACCCTGTTCGCGTTGATCCTGGCGCTCGGCCTGGTGGTCGACGACCCGATCGTCGACGTCGAGAACATCCACCGCCACCTGCAGCGCCGCGACCGCAAGCCGCTGCAGGCCGTGCTCGACGCGGTCGACGAGGTGCGGCCGCCGGTGATCGTCGCCACGCTGGCGGTGATCCTGAGCTTCCTGCCGCTGTTCTTCATCACCGGGATGATGGGGCCCTACATGCGGCCGATGGCGCTGAACGTGCCCGTGGCGATGCTGATGAGCATGGTCGTGGCGTTCACGCTGACGCCGTGGATGTCGCACCTGGCGCTGCGCGGCGCGGTCGGCGGCGCGCACGAAGGCGGCCACGACGAGGTGCAGGGATCGCGCGTGCATCGCGTCTACGCGGCGATCGTCGGCCCGCTGCTGCGTTCGCCCGCGGCGCGGTGGGCGGCGTTCGGCGGCACGGGGCTGCTGTTCGTCGGCGCGCTGGCGCTGGGCGGACTGCGCGCCGTGCCGCTGAAGATGCTGCCGTTCGACAACAAGACCGAGCTGCAGGTGCTCGTCGACCTCGACGAAGGCGCGAGCCTCGAACGCACCGCGGCGGTCGTGCAGGACCTGGCGACGCGCGTGCGCGGCCTACCCGAGGTCACCGAAGTCACCTCGTACGCGGGCACGGCGTCGCCGATCGACTTCAACGGCCTGGTGCGCAAGTACTATCGCCGGACGTCGCCCGAGCTCGGCGAGCTGCGCGTCGGGCTGCTGCCGAAGACCGCGCGGCAGCAGCAGAGCCACGAGATCGCGCTGCGCATCCGCGCGCTGCTCGGGCCCGCGGCGGCGGCGGCCGGAGCGGTGCTGCAGGTCGTCGAGCTGCCGCCGGGGCCGCCGGTGATGGGCACCGTGGTCGCCGAGGTGCGCGCGCCGGCGGCGGCGTCGCCGACCGAGCTGAACGCGGCCGCGTTGCGGGTGGCGGCGCGGCTGGCGCGGGAGCCCGGGGTGGTCGACGTCGACAGCAGCGTCGAGGCTCGCCCCGACGAGCTGCGCTACGAGCTCGACCACGCCAAGGCCGCGCTCAGTGGCATCGACGCCGGCATGGTCGCGCAGCTGCTGCGCACGGCGGTCGGCGGCGCGGTCGCTACGCATCTGCACGAGGCGCGTGAGCTCGCGGCGCCGCCGGTCGAGCTGCGGCTGCTGCCGTGGCAGCGCGCCGACGCGGCCGCGCTCGGCGAGCTGCGCGTCAGCGGCCGCGACGGCGCGCTGGTCTCCCTCGCCGAGCTCGGCACGTTCGAGACCGTTCCGGCCGAGGGCACGATCCATCGCAAGAACCTGCAGCGCGTCGCCTACGTGTTCGGGGAGGCCGCCGGGCGCCCGCCGGCCGAGATCGTGCTCGACATGGGCGCCGATCAGGTGGCCGCGGACGCCGTGCCGCCGCCCGACGGGAACGCGCGCCCGCTCGCCGAACGCAGCATGTTCGACCTCGGCGGCGGCGATCCCTGGAGCCTGCCCGCCGGTTTCGCGGTCGACTGGCGCGGCGAGGGCGAGTGGAAGATCACGCTCGACGCGTTCCGCGACCTGGGGTTGGCGTTCCTGGCCGCGTGCCTGGGCATCTACATCCTGCTCGTGCACGAGACCAGGAGCTACACGCTGCCGCTGGTCCTGATGCTGTCGATCCCGCTGACGATCCTCGGCATCCTGCCGGGCTTCTGGCTGCTCAACCTGCTCATGGACGTGCCGGTCGCCGGTGTCGGCAATCCGGTGTTCTTCACCGCCACGGGCATGATCGGCATGATCGCGCTGGCCGGCATCGCGGTGCGCAATTCGATCATCCTGATCGACTTCGTGCAGGGCGCCGAGCGGCGCGGCCGCGACCTGCAGGCCGCGATCCTCGAGAGCGGCGCGGTGCGCCTGCGGCCGATCGTGCTGACCGCGGGGGCGGCGATCCTCGCGTCGATCCCGATCACGCTCGACCCGATCTTCAGCGGCCTGGCCTGGGCGTTGATCTTCGGTCTGGTCGTGTCGAGCGCGTTCACGCTGGTGCTGGTGCCGGTCGTCTACTTCCTGCTGCGGCGTCGCGCGGGCGTTGACCCCGGCACCGACGGTGGGCACGCTGCTGCGCCGTGAGCTTCGACCACCGAGTGACCGGCGCCTGATGACCGCGGCGCCACGCAGCCGCTGGGAGACCGCGGCGATCTGGCTGTGTGTGCTGGCCGCGCTCGGCATGGCCGGAAGGCTCCTGTTCGCCAGCGACCCGGCGCGCAACAACGTCTACCTGAAGGTGTTCGCGCCCGCCGCCGACGCCTTCTGGGCGCGGCGCGATCTCTACCTCGAGGGCAGCGGCTTCCGCTACCCGCCGCTGGTCGCGGCGCTGCTGTGGCCGTTCGCGGCCTGCGGTCCGGTGCTCGGCAGCATCCTGTGGCGGGCGCTCAACTTCGTCGTGCTGCTGCTCGGCCTGCGCGCCTGCAATCGCGCCGGCCTGCCGGCGGCGCTGACGAGCGGCGAGCGCGCGCTGCTGCTCGCGACCACGGTGCTGATCGGGATCGGCGGCCTCAACAACGGCCAGGCGAACGCGTTGATGCTCGGTTGCCTGTTGCTCGCGGCGGTCGCGGCGCTGCGCGGCGCGAACGTGCGCGCGGCGGGCCAGATCGGCGTGGCGACGGCGCTCAAGGTCTACCCGTTCGCGTTCGGCATGGTGCTCGCCACGCTGCGGCCCCGGCTGTGGCCGTGGCTCGTGCTCACGCTGGTCGTCGTGGTCGCGGCGCCCTACGCCCTGGCGCCGGCGGACTACGTGAGCGAACAGTACCGCCAGCTCTTCGAGCAGTTGCGCCACGAGGACCGCACCGGCGACCTGGGCAACGCCTACCGCGACCTGCGCCTGGTCCTCGCCTCCATCGGGGTCAACACGCCGCCGCTGCTGTTCCTCGCGCTGCAGGCGTCGGGAGGGCTCGCCATCGTGCTCGGGGCGCGGCGCCTGCGCCGCGGCATCGAGGACGGTCCCGCCGCGCAGGCCGCGGCGTTCGGCTTCGCGACCTCGGCGACGCTGTGCTGGATGCTGCTGCTCGGCCCCTCGACCGAGAAGGTCACCTACCAGCTGTTGACGGTGCCGTTGGTCTGGCAGCTCGTCGACGCGCGTCGCGCCGGCAGCCGCGCGCGGCTGCTCGTGCTCGGCGCGGCGCTGCTGCTCGCGGTGGTCGACGTCACGCCGTGGGCGACGAAGACGCGCGTCTACGCCGACGAGATGCCGTGGCTGCGCTGCTTCTCGCCGTGGGCCGCGTTGCTGGTGGCGCTCGACCTGGCCGCGGCGGCCGCGGCGGCCCGCGGACCCCGGCAGACGCCGTCTTCGTGAGGCGCGACAGGCCGGCGTCGCATGCGTAGGATGCGCGGGCCCATGCCCGTCAGCAGCACGCCCGCCGGCAGCACGCCGCGATTGACCCTGGTGATCCCCGTCTACAACGGGGCGCGTTTCCTGCGGGACTCGTTGGCCAAGGCGTACGAGTGGCTGGCGCAGAAGTCCGAGGCGACCGAGCTGCTGGTGGTCGACGACGGCAGCGCCGACGAGACCCCGGCGATCCTCGCCGAGTTCGCGGCGAGCCACGCCGAGGGAAGCTGCCAGGTCACGTGCGTGCGCAACCAGCAGAACCGCGGCAAGGGCTTCTCGGTGCGCCGCGCATTCCTGCTCGCCCGCGGCGAGTTCGTGGTCTTCACCGACGCCGACCTGACCTATCCCGTCGACAACTGCCAGCCGCTGCTCGACGCCCTGGCCGCCGGCGCCGACGTCGTCTACGGCAGCCGCATGCACCCCGACAGCCGCTACGTGGTCGCGCCCACGTTCTTCGGCAAGCTGTTCACGCGCCACTTCATGGGCCGCACCTTCAACCTGCTGCTGCGCCTGATCGTGGTGCGCGGCGTGCTCGACTCGCAGGCCGGCCTCAAGGGTTGCCGCAAGGCCGCCGCGGTGCAGCTGGCGCACCGCGTGCGCTTGCCGCGTTTCTCGTTCGACGTCGAACTGTTCTTCGTCGCGCGCCGGCTTGGCCTGTCGATCGTCGAGTGTCCGGTGCAGTTCATCTACCGCAAGGAGCCGTCGACGGTGCACTTCGTGCGCGATTCGCTGGCGATGGTGCGCGACATGCTGCGCGTGCGCCTGCGCGGCTGGCGGCGCGTCTACGACCGCGAGCTCGACGCCGCGGCGCTGGCCGACCTCGAGCACGGCGGCGCGCCGCCCGCTGATCAGCGCGCTCGGCCGAACAGCAGCACGTCCGCCGCGGCCGGGTGAGCCGCGACGGCCGCCGGCAGCGGCACGGGCGCGAGGCCGAGCGCGGCGAGCGATTGCGGATCGACGTCGGTGCGGCCGCGCTTGAGCGCGACGAAGCGGCAGCGCGGCTGCCGCGCGATCTCGAGGATCGCGGCGGCGGGGATCGGCGCCGGCGGCGGCGGTCGTTGCCCGGCGAAGAACTCCAGGCGCGGCATGTCCGAGACGACGACCTCGCCCGACTGCAGCTCGGCGGCGAGCGCGCGGCCCAGGTCGCGTTCGATCGTGCGATCGGTCGGTCGGTCGAGCCACAGGCGCGCTTCGCTGCCGATCAGGACCGCGATCGCTAGCCAGGGCAGCCACGGCCGGCGCGCGCGCAGGCGATCGAGCAGGCCGACGAACGCCGCGCCCGCGAACGGCAGCAGCAGCACCCCGAAGCCCGACAGGAAGCGGTGGTGGCTCTTGAGCAGCGGGATCACCGCGCACTGCAGCAAGAACGGCAGCAGCAACAACCAGCGCGGATCGTCGCGGCGGCGCGGCCGCAGCCAGATGGCGCCGCCGAGCATCAGCAGCGCGGTGATGTAACCGAGCCCCTCGATCGCGTCGCCGGGCAGGCGCAGCCACTGCAGCAGGTAGTAGGTGATGCCGTCGTCGGCGCCGCCCGCGCCGACGTTCCAGTTGAACGCGGCCTTCGGGGTCAGCGTCAGGCCGTGGCCGAACGCCAGATAGCCGAGCGGCAACAGCGCGCCCGCGGCGAACGCCGCGAGCGCGTGTCGCGCGGCGCCGCTCCAGCGGCGGGTCAGGGCGAGGTGCACGCAGGCCGTCGCGGCCATCGCGGCGCCCTCGGGCCGCGCCAGGAACGCCACGCCGGCGGCGATCCCGGCCAGCGCCGCGCGCGGCCGTTCGCGCAGCAGCCAGTGCGCCCACAGCGCCGCGAGCAGATAGAAGGGCCCTTCGCTCATGCACTCGGCCGGGTGCCGCACGAACCACGTGCCGATCGCGTAGGCGAAGCCGGCCCAGACGGCGGCGCGGTCGCCGAACAGGCGCCGCGTTGCCATCCAGATCGGGACCACCGCCAGCGCGCCGCAGCCGGCCGCCACCAGCTGTCCCGCGGCGACGACGTCGAGGCCGGGCCAGACGCGCAACACCGAGCCGACCAGGAACGGGTAGAGCGGGTGGAACACCGTGCCGAACAACCCGCCGAGGTCGCCGTGCTGCCACTGCTGCCCCATCCACAGGTAGGCGACCCCGTCGCGCCCCGGCATCGGCGTGCGCAGACAGACGAACAGCCGCATCGCGATCGCGAGGGCGAGGAGCGTGGAGTGCCCGAACCGGGTAGACCACACACCCCGGCCGCGGAGCGGCCGGGGTGTGGTCTGCACCCGGTTCCGCATGCACAGATCGGGCATGGTGACGCTCAGCGCGGCGCCCGTTCGTCGCCTTCGCGGATCACGGCGCGCACCTTGCGCAGGTTGCGGATGTCGGCCAGCGGGTCGCCGCCGAGCACGACCAGGCCGCAGCGGGCGCCCGGACGGATGGTGCCGAGGTCGCCCGCGCCGAGCACCTTCGCGGCGGTCGCGGTCGCCGCGCGCAGCGCCTGGGCCGGCGTCATGCCGTATTCGACCATGAGCTCGAGTTCGCGCGCGTTGTCGCCGTGATCGAAGACACCGGCGTCGCTGCCGCACGCGACCTCGACGCCGGCGGCGAGCGCGCGTTGGAAGCCGACCTTGGCGGCGTTGAGGCGCGACACGATCGGGCCCTTGCGGCCCGCGTACTCGACGATCGCCTCGTTGGCGGCGAGGCACGGGCACAGCACGACGCTGTGTTCGCGCATCAGCTGCAGGGTCGCTTCGCTCGCGCCGGCGCCGTGCTCGATCGTGCGCACGCCGGCGAGCACGGCGCGGCGGATGCCCTCGTCGGTGGTCGCGTGCGCGGCGACCGGGCGTTCGAGGCGCTGGGCCTCGGCGCACAGCGCCTGCAGCTCTTCGAGCGAGAACGTCGGCGCGACCGGGCCGTCGGCGCCGTGGCGGTAGTCGGCGTAGACCTTGATCCACAGCGCGCCGCCCGCGACCTGTTCGCGCACCGCCGCGACGATCTCGTCGACGCCGGCGACCGTCTGCGCACCCTTGATCACCTTGGGATCGTCGGGCGCCGGCCCGTAGCAGCCGCGAAGCACGATGGCGCGCGTCGCGGGGTAGATGCGCGGGCCGCGCGCCACCAGCTCGTCCAAGGCCGCGCCGAGCGCGACGTCAGCGAAGCCCGCGCCCTCGGTGCCCAGGTCGCGAACCGCGACGAATCCCGCCAGCAACGTGCGTTCGGCGTACTTCGCGCCGCGCAACACCCGCAGCTCGGCCGAGTCGTGCAGCACCTGGTCGTTCCACGACCGTTCGTCGTAGGGTCGCAACAGCAGGTGGGTGTGCAGGTCGATCAGGCCGGGGATCATCCAGGCCTCGCCGAAGTCGCGGTCGACGCCGGCCGCGTCGGCCGCGGGTTGAACCGAAACGACGCCGTCGAGGATCGTCGTCACCACCACGTCGTCGCGCCACGACACGCCGTCCTCGGCGAGCACGTGCGCGCAGCGCCAGGTGGCCGGTCGCTGGGCGGACAGCGCCGGCGTCAGCAGCAGCGGCAGGAGGACCGGCGAGAGGATCTGCGTCAGGAAGACCTGCGACAGGGCGCGCATCGCGGCATCATCGCGCGGCGCGCCGGCGCGCCCTACTTCTTCTTCTGCGGCAGCGGCTCGAACAGCGCGACGAGCAGGAACGTGGCGATCGGCCCCAGGAAGATCGAGACCACGAACCAGTTCAGGCCGCTGCGGCCCTTGGCCTGGGCGAGGCCCGCGTTGATCAGGGCCAGGGTGCCCCAGCCGGCGTAGTAACCGTTGTCGACGACGATGGTGGCGAGCATGGGTGCGTGCCAACGAAGCACACCGGCCACTATTGCGCCACGATTGTTCTTCAGTCGCGCGTCAACGCCGCCAGCAGGTCGTCGAGCCGGATGCGCAACGGCGGCAGTTCGTGGTCGCCGATGACGACCCGCAGCTGCGGATCTTCGGAGGCGCCCTTGGCGACGACGGCGCGCGCCAGCGTCGCCAACGGGATGCTGGCCTTGCCGCTCTCGTCGGTGCGCGCGGTGTTGGTGACGTCGCCCCAGCGCACCGCGACCTCGTAGTTGGCGGCGGGGCGGCGGGACTCCTCGGTGGTCTCGCTGGCCAGGCGCTCGTCGAGCAGGCGCTCGGTGGTCGTCCGCGGCGTGTCGAAGCCCGTGTCCATGGAGACGAACGGCAGCAGCGACAGCAGGTAGCCGACCGGCCCGAGGAAGACGTCGTCGTCGTCGCCGACGCTGGTCCAGTTGACGAAGACCTCGTTGATGATCAGCAGGTCGCCGAGCACGATCGACGTCATGTCCTGGGGATAGCCGTATTGCTTCGTGTACTCGACGGTCGACGTGAAGCGACGGACCGTGGTCTTCTGCACCTCACGCAGCTCGATCTGCAGCGCCCCGTCCTGCACGCGGCGCGTGCCCTCGATGTCCGTGCCGGCGGCGACCCGCTCGACGCGGTCGCTGCCCTGGCTGGTCCAGGTCCTCGAGACGAGGTTGCAGGCGCCGAGGAACGGCAACAGCAACAAGATGGCGGCACGCCGCCACGGGCTCTTGGGATGGTGCATCACTTCTCCTTGTTGCGCGCGATCTGCAGCAGGGCCTGTTTGTAGGCGCCCGCATCGCGCAGCGGGCTGAACTCGGGACTGTTGATGACGAAGTCGAGATCGGCGAAACCGCGCTTGCCGGCCGCTTCGAGTCGTTCGAGCGCGGCGCTGCGGTTGCCGGTCTTGGCCAGGATGCGGGCCTGGCGCATCGCGCAGGTGGCGCTCTGCGGGTTCCAGCGCTCGTCGTAGCGCAGCACGGTGAGCGCGCCGTCGTTGTCGCCGCGCAGGTAGTGCGCGTCGCTGCGGCCGCCGAAGCCCTTGTCGCCGGGGCCCCATGCGCGGTAGGCGCTCTCGAGCCGGTCGGCCTGCACGAGGAAGGGATGGAGCGCCGGCGTGCCGAACCAGCGGTCCTGATCCGCGAAGCCGAGCTCCAGGCAGCGGTCGAGCAGGGCCGGCACTGCGTCGCGGTTGCCGGCGAGCGCCGCCATGCGGGCTTGCTCGAAGGTCAGGCTCGGGTCGCCCGGGAGCATCTGCAGGCCGTCGCGCAGCCGCGCGAACGCGCGCGCGAAGTCCTTCCCCGTGGCGTACAGCCGGGCATCCTCCTGCAGCCGGGTCACCTCCACCTCCGCGGTGACGAAGTGCTCGCGCGCGCTCTTCGCGGCGTCCTGCCCGAACGCGTCGGCCAGCAGCTTCTGGAAGGCCGGCAGGTTGCGCAGGCGGTTGAGCTCGAACGCGTCCGCGTAGTCGGCCTGCGCGTAGTGACCGTTGGCGATCGCGTCGGCGAGCGCGGCGACGGCGCCGTCGAGGTCGCCGAGGCGCGTGAGGCACAGGCCGCGCAGGTAGTGGGGGCGCGCCTGCCGCGGGTCGAACACCACGGCGCGCGTGAGCCCGGCGGCGGCCTGCTCCCAGTCCAGCGCCTTGACGGCGGCCTCGGCCGCGGTCATCACCTGGTCGTATTCGCGCTGCAGCAGCGGCGCCGCGGTCTCTGCGAGCTCGGTGATCGCTGCGCGGTCCTGCAGGCGCGGCGTCTGCTCGAGACGGCGCAGCACCTGCGCCAGCTCGAACCACTGCTCGCGCACCGACAGCTCGGCGACCGCCTCGCGCGCGATGGCGACGTCGAACGGCTGCAGCCGATGCGCGGCCAGCAGCTCGGCTGCGGCCTTGGCGTGCAGTCCCGCGGCGCGGGCGTCGCGGCCGGTCTGCAGGTGGGTCGCCGCCTTGCGCCGGTCGGCGCCTTCGTCGAGCAGGTTGCGCAGCTGCTCCATGCCGGCGCGCTGTTCGGGCGGCGCGAGCTCGTGCGCGCGGGCCAGGTACCCGCCGGCCTCGGCCTCGGCGCCGCGTTCGTAGAGCACCAGCGAAACCAGCAGGAAGCCCTCGTAGCGCTTGGGGTCGCTCTGACAGGCCTTGCTTGCCAGTGCGAACGCGGCGTCGAGCTTCTGCTCACGGCGCAGGTTCTCGGCCTGGGCGACGAGCTCGTCGTAGTTCGCCGCCTGCGCGAGCAGCGGCGCGCCGGTGGCGAGCAGGGTCAGCAGCCAGCGCGTGGGCTCGTTGGTCGACTGCATGGTCATTTCTCCCGCTTCTCCTGCCCCGTGCCCACGGTCTTGAACTCCTCGAGGATCCGGTCGCCGACCAGCCCGGGCGCATGGAAGCCGCGATCGCCGAACTCACGCAGGGCCCGCCGGGGGTTCCAGCCCATCGCGGCGTTGCCCTTGCGGAACAGGTCCTCCTCGATGCGCTGCTCGTCGCTGAGGTCGCCTTCGGTGGTCTTGCCAGTCGTCGCGTAGCGGTGCGCCAGCGTCTTGGCCCGATCGCCGAGTTCCTGCAGGTTGTCGGCCAGGCGCTGCAGCGGCAGGGCGGCCTTGGGCGTGTTCACGCGGCGCAGGGCCTCGGCCAGCAGCGAGCGCTGTAGCAGGTCCGTCACCTTGGTGTGCAGGACCTGCCGCAGTCCGGCGTGCGCCTCGGCCTGCGCCGCGAACGCCTGCTGCCGCGGCGCGGGGTCGCGCGGGTCTCCGGCCAGCGCACCCAGCTGCTGCTTGCCGGCGACGATCGGGTCGCGCGGCAGGGTCGCCACGGCCGCGGGGGCGTTCGCCGCGCGGGGCGCGAAGCACGGCTCCCACCAGCACGGCCGGTTGTTGGTCCGGCTGGCCAACTCGTTGACATGCGCGACGAACTCGGCGCGTTCGGTGACCGTGGCGGCGAAGGTCTCGTCGGCGGTCTGGATGTCCTGCTCGATGCGCTCGACGTTGCGGCTCTCGCGCGCGACGCCGTCGAGGGCGCGCATCGCCGCGTTGCGCAGGCGATCGAGTTGATCCATCGACCGACGGATCTCGTCGAGTTCGGCGAGCGGCAGGCGCTTGTAGTCGGTGCCGGCCGGCCAGCGCGCTGCGTGGGCGCGATCGGCGGCCTCGTAGTCCTGTTGCGCGCGCTTCGCGGCGCCGGTGCTCGCGTCCCGGTTGGCGCGGGCGCTGTTGGCCTGCAGCTGCCGCGACGACTGGTTGTAGCGGTGCTGGTTGTCGGTGTCCCTGGCCGCGGTGCCGAAGCCGTCGATGATGCCCCAGGCCGAGCTGATCGCCTGGTCGCGTCGCGCGATGCGCTCCCGCAGCTCGGCGTCGACCTTGTCGAGCCGCCGGCGCAGCGCGTCGATCTTGCCTTGGTACTCGTCGTCCTTCTTGCGGATCAGCTGCTCCGAGGCGACGGCGTGGCCGTTGACCTCGGTGAGGTGGTCGCGGAACGACTTGCCGGTCTCGCGTTCGATCTGGCTGGCGGGGCGGTTGCACTGGCTGCAGAACTCGCCGCGACGCATCTCGTCGAGCGCGCGCACGCGTTCCCGCTCGAGTTCGCGCAGTTGGTTGGCGAGGTCGTGGCTCTGCGGCCGCAGGGCGTCGATGCGCGGGTTCTCGCGCTCCAGCACCTGGGTCGCCTCGACGGCGCGGCCGTGCACCTGACGGTAGATCTCCGTCTGCTTGGCGAGGATGGCGCGGCGCAGCGCCTCCTGGGGATCCTGCCCCGCCGCGGCGACGCCGATCGCGAGCACCGCCAGGGCGCGAATCAGGATTGGCAGGGGGCGTGGCACGATGGCAGGTCTTGGCAGTCCTGTTTCGGCGACGCCGGCCCCGGTCCTGAACCCGGGCCGGGTCCGATCAAGCGGGCTGCAACCCGGCCAGCTCGCGGATGCGCGACGCGACGGCGGTGGCCAGCGCGACGGCGCGGTCGGCGGTGACGCCGCGGATGGCCTCGGCGAGCGCGTCGAGCGCTTCGCCGGTGTCGAAGAAGCCGGCACCGGCGCCGCTCGCGAGGTCGATGGCACCGCCGACCCCGTCCAGGGCGCTCAGCGCGCCGACCGCGTCGGCGACCGCGGACTGACGGTGCTCGCGGATCGACTTCTCGGCGCCGGTCAGCAGGTTGTCGTGGACCTTAGCGGGGATGCCGAACACCCAGGTGCCGACGGAGCCGTCGTCCGAGAGCACCGCGACGAGCACGTAGGCGGCGATGGGGTTGGTCGTCGTGCGCACCCCGAATGGGCGAAGGACCAGGTTCACCGCGCCGTCCTGAAGGGCGCTGCTGCGCGCTGCCGCGGTCAGCGATTCTTCGTCGCGCCCCTGCACCGCGACCTCGAGGATCGAGGCGAACGGCAGGAAGGCCTGCGAGTAGGTGCCGTCCAGGCGCTCCCCGAACGGGCGGCTCTTCTTGTCGAAGTCGGAGCAGACCGCGAGGCCCTTCGGGGTGACGGCCAGCAGGTTACGGATGCCCGAGTCCTGCTCGTTGTCGCCCTCGGGTGTGCTCAGCACGCGGCACACCGGCAGCACTTCGCCGGTCGCGTCGGGCAGGTCCTTGTAGAGCCGCCGCAGGCGCTTGCCGTAGCCGATGTGCAGCAGCAGGCCGCAGTAGAGGTTCACGGTGACGAGCGCGCCGCCGATCACGCCGAGGATCTCGATCCAGTCCGGCGCGTTGTCGAACAGCTTGGCCACCAGCGAGAAGCCGAGCATGATCGGGACGCCGACCGCGAGGATGCCGAGCGGCATGGTCATCAGCAGCAGCCACGCGAGGATGATCCACGGGATCTTCGCGAGGCGGGACGGGCGCGGCGGCTTGTGCAGAGACGGCGCGGGCGCGCTGACGGGCTGGACTTCGAGTGTGGTCATGGCTGCTGGTGAACCGACGGCTCGCGGCGCCGACCGTTGGCACCGCGCAGCCGCCGGTTATCGGCAGCGGTCGGCGCCGCGGTGGGGGGCCGCCTTGTCATCGGGCGGTGCGCCTGCACGAACGTCAGGGAACCGGCGGGTCGCTCGTCGCCGCGCGATACCCTCTTGGCAACCGCTCCGCTCCGACATGACCGATTCCGCGCTCGACGACGTCCGTTCCCTGTTCACCCGCGAACAGTCTGCAGTGCTCTGTTCTGCCCACGCCGGCCTCGCCGGCTGGCCGTACGGCTCGATCGTGCCGTACGCGATGTCGTCGAACGGCGACCTCGTGGTGTTCTTGTCCGACATTGCCGAGCACACCCGCAACCTGTTGCGAGACCCGCGCGCGACGGTGTTCCTGGCCGACCCGGACGCCCGCGCCGCGCCACAAGGCGGCGCGCGGCACGCGATGCTGGTGCGGGCCACGCGACCCGAAGGGGCGGCCGCGGCCGCGGCCGAGGCGTGTTACTTCGCGCGCTTCCCGGAGGCCGAGGCGATGCGCGACGCGCACGGTTTCGCCGCCTGGGTGCTCGAGGTCGAGCGTATCCGCTGGATCGCCGGGTTCGGCGCGATGGGGTGGATCGATCGGGCGTCGTGGTCGGGAGAGCCCGACCCGCTCGCCGGACACGCCGCCGACATCGTCGCCCACATGAACGCCGATCACGCGGACGCGATGGCGCTGATGGTCGCGTTCCAGTTCGGTATCGAGGGGGCTGCGGTGAGCGCGGTCGGCGTCGACCGCGGCGGCCTGGAGGTCGAGGTCGCGCGCGGCGACGGGCGCAAGCGCGCGTTGCGGCTGCCGTTCGCAGCGCCCGCCAACACGCCCGACGAAGCACGTCAGCAGATCGTCGCGATGGTGCGGCAGGCGCGCGCGGCGCGCGGTTGAGTCCTCGGCACAGCCGTCAGTCGAGGTGGAACACCTGTTCCATCTCGGCCCACCATTCGCCGTCGCGGCGCCCCGGATGCGGGATCTGCATCGCCTCCATGAGGTCCCACCACTCGCGCATGCGCGGCGCCGCGGCGAGCGCGCGCAGCCGCGCCGCGTACTCGTCGGGCGGTCCCACGTACTCGTAGTAGCCGAACAGCTCGCCGGCGAAGTGGAAGATCGAGTAGTTGCGGATGCCCGCGGCGGTGATCGCGGCGGCGATCTCGGGCCAGATCGCGGCGTGGTGCCGCCGGTACTCGTCCAGGTGCTCGGGGCGCAACGACAGGCGCTGGCCGTGACGGATGGGGCCGCGATCGGTCATGTCGACAATCGCATCGGGCGCGGGACCGCCTGTCCAGCGCGCGCCGCCGTGGCGCCGCGAGGTCCCGCCGTTAGCCTCTGGGCATGAGCCGCTTCGACCAGCACCGCATCGTTCCGGGGGCCAAGCTCCGTCTCGCCGATCACGATCCGCACGGCACGCCCGCGTTCGACGGCGACAAGCAGGAAGGCAAGCAGCGCCTCGCGGCGCTCAACGAACGCCTCGAGGAGCTGCAGGAGGCGCTCTACGCCGAAGGCAAGCAGCGGCTGCTCGTCGTGCTGCAGGCGCTCGACGCCGGCGGCAAGGACGGCACGATCCGCGCCGTGTTCGACGGCGTGAAC
This sequence comes from Planctomycetota bacterium, assembly GCA_020638655.1. GTDB lineage: Bacteria > Planctomycetota > UBA1135 > UBA1135 > UBA2386 > JACKIC01. The sequence goes on along the minus strand of JACKIC010000005.1, from coordinate 433,822 downwards.
CCGCAGGGGGTCAAGGTCAAGTGCTTCAAGCGGCCCACCGAGCTCGAGCTCGCGCACGACTTCCTGTGGCGGGTGCACCCGCACGTGCCGGGCAACGGCGAGATCGCGATCTGGAACCGCAGCCACTACGAGGACGTGCTCGTGGTGCGCGTGCACGACCTCGTGCCCAAGGCGCAGTGGCGGCGCCGCTACGAACACATCGCCGCGTTCGAGCGACTGCTCGCCGACGAGGGCACCGTGATCCGCAAGTTCTTCCTGCACATCTCCAAGGACGAACAGCGGGAGCGCCTGCAGGAGCGCATCGACAACCCCAAGAAGCGCTGGAAGTGGAACGACGGCGACCTGCAGGAGCGCGCGCGTTGGAACGACTATCAGGAGGCCTACGAGGAGGCGATCGTGGCGACGAGCACCGAGGCGGCGCCGTGGTACGTCGTGCCCGCGGACCGCAACTGGTACCGCGACCTCGTGATCAGCGAAGTCCTGGTGCACACGCTCGAAGGCATGCACATCCGCCTGCCCGAGGGCGATCCCGACATCGCCGGCACCGTCGTGAAGTGAGCCGCGAAGTGAGCGCGGCCGATCACGGCACGCCGAGCGCGAACGCGGCGACGAGCAGCACCGTGCCGACCAGCGCCACCAGCAGGCCGTTGCGCAGGCGCTTCTTGAGGTAGAAGAGCAGCCACAGGCCGGTGGCCGCGATCAGGGTCAGCAGCATCGCCGAGACGTCGACGATCAGCGACCACGTCGGTCCCGAGTCGCGGCCCTTGTGCAGGTCGTCGAGCACGGCGACGAAGCCGCGGCGCTGCTCCTCGAGGCGGTAGGCGCCGGTGGCGCGTGCGACGGTCGCGTCGGCCGAGTAGCCGGGCCCCTTCCAGACGATCAGGCACTCTTCGTCGTCGACCGCGAACTCGCCGACGCTGCCGCGCAGCGCGTGGGCCGCGCGCAGGGCCTCGGCGACCGCGAGCTTGTCGACCGGATCGCGCAGCGCCGCGGGGTCGAGTGAGCCCTCCAGGCTGCGCAGCGACGGTTCGCCGCTCTCGAACCAGTCGGCGTGGTTGAGCGTCAGGCCCGTGACGGCGAACAGCAGCGTCGCCATCAGGCCGAGCATCGAGCCGTAGAGGTGCAGCCAGCGCACCCAGTAGGGCAGCCGGCGTCGTGTCGACCGCGAGCTGGTGTCGGTCACGCTAGTCGTCCTTCTGGCGCAGCGGGCCGAACGTCACGTGCATGCCGCCGACCTCGGCGTTGTCGTCGAGCGCGACGTCCAGCCGTTCGGTGCGCAGCTCGAGCGTGGTCTTGGCGAGCTGGTAGGTGCCGTGTTCACGCGCGGCCTCGATGTAGAGCGTGTAGGTGCCCGGCGCGAGGCGCCGGCCGCTGTCGTCGGTGCCGTCCCAGGTCAGCGTGTACTTGCCGGCCTTGCGCGTCGCCTGCGAGACGACGTCGATCAGGTCGGGTTGGTCGCCGTTCTGGCGGCTCCAGCGGCGCAGGTCGCGCAACCAGCGCCGGTTCTCGATCCACAGGCAGAGGGTGCGCGCCGGCGTGCCGGTGGCGTCCTCGATCCAGACCGCGACGTAGGGACGCTTCCAGCCGCCGCGGCGTCGCCCGTCGCTGTTGTCGGGTTGCTGCAGCTCGAACGCGACCTGCAGGCCGTAGCCCTTGGGCCAGCCGCCGTTCGCGGTCGTTTCGGTGACCGTCGGCGACGGGCGGTCGACGACGAACTCGCCGAGGCCCGGGCTGCGGTGTACCTTGCCGTCCGCGGTGACCACGACCGCGTGGGCGCCTGGCACGCGCCGCAGCAGTTCGAAGCCTTCCTCGGGGCCTAGCACGCAGAGGCTCGTCGCCAGCACGTCGGCGGTGGCCACGTCGGCGGCGAGCACGCTGGCGCCGAGCACGCCGTCGCAGGGCCGGCCGGTGCGCGGATCGAGGATGTGCGAGTGGTGTTTGCCCGCGATGTCGAAGCCGCGCGCGTAGCCACCGCTGGTCGCGACCGCGCGGCCCGCGAGCCGCACCGTCAGCAGCGGCGCGGCGTTGTCGGCGGGGTGCCGCGGATCGACGAGATCGACCTCGTGGGCGGCGTCGCCGAGCCGCACGTCGCCGCCGATCTGGAAGCTCAGCAGGGCGACGTGTTCGAACTTCTGCAGCGTGCGGCACGCCGCGTCGACGACGAAGCCCTTGGCCAGCGCGTCGATCGTGAACGCGTGATGCACGGTCAGCTCGGCGCCCTGCAGCGACCACGACGGCTGCCGCACGGTGGCCAGCGCCTCGCGCAGTTGCGCCTCGGTCGGCGCGTGTCCGTCCTGCGCGGCGCGCTGCCAGAGCCCGGTCAGCACCGCGACGCCCGGCTCGAACGCGCCGCCGGTGGTCTTCTGCCACTGCTCGGCAGAACGCAACACCTCGAGCACCGCGCCTTCGGCCTTGCCGCCGCCCGCCGCGACCAGCCGCGCGAGGTCGCTGTCCTCGCGCCACAGGCTCAGCTGCTGCTCGAGCCGCGCGACTTCGGCGAACAGGGCCTCGGCGGCCCGTTCGGCGGTGGCTTCGTCGGGGGCGGTCACCGCGAGCTGGCTGCTGGTGCCGAGCACCCCTTCGCGCGCGAAGGGGTAGTCGTGGCTGCCGGTGGCGGCGCCCTGGGGCGCCTGGGCGATGGCCGCGGCCGCGATCGTCAACGCGAGCGGCCACGAGAGGAGGGCGGGGGAGGGCCGGGCGAGGATCGACAACACGTGGCGCGAGCGAACGTACCGCGCCGCGGCTGGACCACGGTGGCGGGGCGTGACGACAAATCCGTTACGAAGCACGTTCATCGGGTGGGGTCTCTGGCGCCGGCGGGGGGCGGGGGCATGCTGTTCGCTCCCGCGCTCCCCGTCAACAGCGGGGTCTCCCTGCTCCATGGACTCCGTCTCGCAGTTCGCCCTCGGCGCCGCCGTCACCGCCGCCGTGCTGGGCGGTCGGTGTCCGGCCGGCCGCGCCGTCCTGATCGGGGGGCTGGTCGCGACGCTGCCCGACCTCGACGTGCTGATCGACCACGGCGACGCGGTGGCGAACATGACCATGCACCGCGCCGAGAGCCACGCGCTGCTGTGGCTGGCCGCGGCGACGCCGTTGTTGGCGTGGCTGATCTCCCGGCTACGCGGCCAGCGCGAGCACTTCGGCCGCTGGTGCCTGGCAGTGTTGCTGACGCTGTGGACCCACGTCGGCCTCGACGCGCTGACGATCTACGGCACCCAGCTGGCGCTGCCGTTCACCGACCACCCGTTCGGCCTCGGCTGCATCTTCGTGATCGATCCGCTCTACACCCTGCCGCTGCTGCTCGGTATCGGGCTGCTGTGCTGGCGGCGCGGCGACCGGAGCGGTGTGCGCGCCAATCTGGTCGGGCTGCTGCTCAGCACCGGCTACGCGGCCTGGAGCTTCGGCGCGCAGCAGCACGTGGTTCGGCTCGCGCGCGAGGAGCTGGCGCGGCAGGGCATCGTGGCCGAGCAGATGCTGGTGACGCCGGCGCCGCTGCAGACCGTGTTGTGGCGGGTCGTCGCGGTCGACGCCGGCGCGTTCTACGAAGGCAGCCACTCGCTGTTCGACTCCGGCGCTCACATCGCCTTCGAGCGCTTCGACCGCGGCGCGGCGTTGTTCGCGGCGCTGCGCGACGATCCGGTGGTGGCTCGCCTCGCGCGTTTCAGCCACGGCATGTTCCGCCTGCGCCGCGTCGGCGACGAGGTGTTCATGGCCGACCTGCGCATGGGCCAGCAGCCGTTCTTCCCGTTCGACTTCCGCGTCGCGGGCAGCCACCCGGACGGCGCGCTGGCGGCGCTGCCGCCGCAGCGCACCGCGGCCCGACTCGACGTCGGCGTCGCCGCGAGCTGGATCTGGCGGCGCATGTGGGGCGAGGCCGTGCCGCCGCCGCGCTGAGCGCGGCCGCCGGCGTGCGCCTTCGGGCTACTTGTGCCAGTTCCTCCCGTGTTCGACGATCGCCGTCCCGTGATGCGTCGTCTCCCGCTGCTCGTGTGCCTCGCTGCCGTCGCATCGACCGCGAGCGCGCAGGGCTTCCACCTGCGCCGGCCCAACCGCTACAAGCAGACCGCGGCGGACAACGCGATCACCGCGCTCGATCGCCGCGTGGCGGCCGGCGAGGTGCAGTTGCCGGTCGACGGCCGCAGTGGCCGTCTGCGCGCGTTGCTGCACGAGCTGGGCGTGCCCGAGTCGAGCCAGACGCTGGTGTTCAGCAAGACCAGCCTGCAGCGCCACCGGGTCTCGCCGCGCAGCCCGCGCGCGCTCTACTTCGGGCCCGACGTCTACGTCGGCTGGGTGCCGGGCGCGGCGGCGCTCGAGGTCGCGGCCAGCGACCCGCGGCTCGGCGTCGTCTTCTACACCGTCTCGCAGGACCCCGAGGTGGTGCCGCGGCTGGTGCGCGACGATTCGTGCCTGAGCTGCCACGCGACCTCACGCACCGACGACGAGCCGGGCCTCTTGCTGCGTTCGGTGTTCCCCGACGAGAACGGCGACCCGATCGCCAGCGCCGGCGAGGCCGAGATGGGCCTGGGCACGCCGCTGTCCGAGCGGTGGGGCGGCTGGCTCGTGACGGGTACGTTCGCGGGCGCGCACCGCGGCAACGGCGTCGCGGTGCGCGACGAGCGGGACCGGTGGTCGGTGCCGCCCCGGCCGGCGGCGGACCTCGGCGCCTTCGCCGAACGGTTCGACGCCGCGGACTACCTCGCGCCGACCAGCGACGTCGCCGCGCTGCTCGTGCTCGAACAGCAGGTCGTGGTGCACAACCGCCTGATCCGCGCCGCGCTGCAGATGCGCTGTCTGCTCGAAGCAGACCGCGTCGTCAACGGCATGCTCGGCGAGACCGGCATGCGCGAGCAGACGGCCGAGATCTGCGACGACCTGGCCAGGGCCATCGCCGCGGATCTGTTGTGCGGCGGGGAGGTGTCGCTGCGGGACGCCGGCGCGGCGCCCGACGCGGCGTTCGCGCGCGACTTCGCGGCGCTGTGGCCGCGCGACACGGCGGGAAGGCAGCTCGGTGAACTCGACCTGCGTGAGCGAGTGTTCGCCTTGCCGCTGTCGCCGATGGTGCATTCGGCGGCGTTCGCGGCGCTGCCGGACGAGCTGCGGCAGCGGGTCCTGCACCGGCTGCATCGCGCGCTCGCCGACGGCAGCGCGCCGCGCGGCGTGCGGCTCGACGCGGCGCAGCGGGACGCGTTGCACGGGCTGTTGCTCGAGACCCTGCCCGGCTACCGGGAGTAGCCGCGGCAGCGGTCAGAAGATCGCGCGCCAGTAGACGAACACGAGGTCGCCGTTCCAGTCGTCGGTCGCGCCCTCGTCGGCGTAGCGCATGTGGCGGTACTCGCAGCCTGCGTCCCCGACGCCGCCCAGGTGGAAACGCAGATCGGCGCGCAGGTCGAACGTCTGCACGTCGAAGCTGCCGATCGTGCGCGTGTGCGCGACCGAGAGTTCGAACCGGGCCGGATCGAGCTCCGTGGTCGAAAGGGCCGCGATCCAGGTGTGGGTCTCTCCCGAGAACCCGACCACCGTCGGCTGCGGGTTGGGATCGGGGTCGAAGTAGAAGTTGGTCAGCGTCGCGGTCTCGAACCGCGTGAACGTGTAGCCGAGGTTCCAGTCGCAGCCGACGTGGTGGGCGCCGGCGTCGATGCTCGACGAGGTCGAATCCAGACGGTGGCTCGACACGTCGCTGTCGTCGTGACGGTGGCGCACCGATACCCCCGCGTGGCGGTCGTCGTCGCGCCACTCGAGCCCGCCCGTGGCCTGCCGGCTGCGCTGCGGCGTGAACTCGTGCAGCGGCATGCCGTCGACGCCGAAGTCGCGGCCGTCGGCGCGCAACGTGAGGTGCTGGGCGAATCGCCAGCGCAGCTGCGCGAGCACGCCGTCGTCGTGCTGTTCCCCGCGCCGGAAGTCCTCGGGATCGGCGGGCTGCAGGTCGGGGACCCGCAGCTGCTCGCGCGCCATGCCGTAGCCGAGCGCGGCCTCGAAGGTGTCGTCGGGCCGCCACTGCAGCTGCAGGTCGCCGTCGAACAGGCGCTGCACGGTCTGCGTCGTGACGTCGGTGGTGACCGTGACCGTGCTGCTCAGCGAGGGTGTGGTGGTGACGTCGGTCTGGATCAGCCGCATCTTCTCGCGGTGGTCGCGATAGCCGGCGCTCGCCAGCAGGTTCCACGTGTCGCCGAGGCGCAGGGTCGCGTCGAGCCGCGACGACGACAGATGGCTGAAACCCTCGCCGTTCGCCGTGGTGTCCGTGGTGAACGCGGCCACGTCGAAGCCCGCAGCCGCGCCGGTCGCGTCGAGGCGGCGCGTATGCGACCAGTAGTCGGTCGATGCGTCGATGCGCAGGTCGCCGAAGTCGCGCCCGAGCGATAGGCGCGCCGACGGTCCTTCGAGGCGCGTGCGTGAGGTGAAGTCCTCGCTCTCGACGAAAGCCGGGTTCGCCGTCGCCGCCTGCGAGTACTGCCAGCGGTCGACGCCGCGATCGACGCGGTAGCCCGCGGCGATCGTGTAGCGCCACGGGCCCGCCGTGCTGCGCACGCCGAGTTCACCGGTCTCGCCGCGGAAGCTGCGCGGGCTGTCGACGCCGTCGACCACGGTCTGCACCGGCAGGTTGCGGTTGCCGATGCGCTGCGTCAGCCAAAAGCCCTCGTCGTCGCGCAGGTCCACCCTGCCGAACACCTCCCAGCTCTCGCCGGTCACGAGCGTCACGGTGGTGTCCGAGGTGGCCGAGTTGCGGTCGACGCGGTGGAAGTCACCCGAGGCTTCGTAGTGATAGCTCGCGCGCGCATAGCGGCTGTCGAGGTCGTAGGCGTCGTGCTGCCGGATCCCCAGCCCCAGGTCCCAGCGCGGATCGCCGAGGTCGCGGCCGCGCAGGTCGACCTCGTCGACGCGCAGGCCCGGTGAAGACGAGGCTCCTGCATCTCCGCCGCGGCGGCCGCGCAGCTCGAATTCGCGCAGCCGCACGCCGGGATCGAGATCGACGTCGGTGCGGTACGCCTCGCGCGACCCGGCGACGTGCACGAACCGGTAACCGAGTTCGGCGAAACCCGAGAACTGCGGGCCCGCGTCCTGCTGGCGCTCGCGCAGCTCGGCGAGCGCCTCGCGCGCCGGGTCGGGCAGCGGCCGCGCGCCCGAGCCGACGGTCGTGACGGAGTGGGCCGCGGCGGCGGTCGCGAGTTCCCGGCCCGGATGACACGTCTTGCAGCTCGCCGCGGCGACCGCAGGGGGCCTGCTGCGGGCCGCGGGCTCGAGCGCGACGGCGTGTTCGCCGAGGTCGCCGTGGCAGCTCGCGCAGACCTTGCCGCGCAGGTCGGCGCGCTGCAGCAGCGTGGCGTGCGGCGACTCCGCGAGCGCGCGCGTCGGTCCCGGGTGGCAGACCCTGCAGGACAGCTCGGCGTCGGGCGCGGACTGCGCGGCGAGCGGCGCCGCCAGCGGCAACGTGGCCAGAAGCCACCCGGACCAGCACAGCAGGATGCGCCGGATCATCGCAGCAGGTAGCGCGAGTGGTTGCTGCCGTGCACCTCGGTGTGGCACCGCACGCAGTTGGTGAACACCGCTCCGCTGGTCTGGTCGTGGAACGCGGGGAAGTCGCCGTGGCACGCCAGGCAGTTCTGCTGCGTGTTTGCCTGCAGCAGCAGGCGGCGGTTGCTGCTGCCGTGGGGCGAGTGGCAGATCGTGCAGCCGTCGCGGCGCGAGGCCTCGTGCGGGAAGACGAACGGGCCGCGGTAGCGCGGGTGGCAGCGCACGCAGGTCGCCTCGCGCAGGTCGAGGTCCATGCGGCGGTCGCGGTCGCCGTGCACGTCGTGGCAGGAGCTGCAGCGCATGCGCTGCTCGGGCACGGGGTGGTGGTTGGGCAGACGGAAGCTCGCGGCGACGTCCGGGTGGCACGACGCACAGCGCGCTTCGGCGGCCGCGCCGTCGCGGTGGGCATCGTGCATCGGTCCGTGGCAGTCGGTGCAGCTCACGCCGTGCCGCAGATGGTCGCCGTGCTGTGCGCGCGCCAGCTTCGCGTCGTGGCCGTGGCACGACAGGCACACCTCGGCTTCGCGGCGACCGTCCCTCTGCCACGCGACGAGCGCGTCGCGGCGGCCGCCGGTCGCGGCGTGCTGCTCGGCGCCCAGGTGACACGCCGCGCAGCCCTGTTCGACCGCCTGATCGACGCCGCCGATGCGCCGGTGGGCGGTGTCGCCCATGCCGCGCACCTGCGCGGCGTGGCACGTGGCGCAGCCCGCGTTCTGCGTCGGCGACCCGGGAGCGCCCGGCATGCCCTGGGCTGGCGCGTGCACGAGGTGGCACGTGGTGCAGCGGGTCTCGGCGGTCAGCGTCGGGCCGGGTCGATCCTTCCAGTGGAACGCGACCGCGTCGACGGCCGCGTGGCAGCTGCGGCAGGTCTCGACGCCGTCCGCGGCGCGGTCGGGACGCGTGATCCAGCGGCCCTCGCCGCTTCTCGCGTGCTCGCTGCCGTTGCCGTGGCACGACTCACAGCCCGTGCTGGAATTGGCGGCCGAGAGGCTCGCGTGAGGGGTCCTCTGCAGCAGGTCGTTGCGCACCGGGTGGCAGGTCACGCACTCGCTGCTGCCCACGGGCTCGGCGCGGGCGTTGGCGTCGCGGCGCCGCTGCAGATGCACCTCGGGCGCGGCGCGATCCGGTGGGCGACCGTGCACCGTGTGGCAGTCCAGGCACTTCATGCCCGCGACCAAGAACCCCTCGGGATCGCCGCCGTGGCGTTCGATCTGGTCGGCGTGGCATTGTGAACACAGTCGCTGTTGCCCGCCGGCGCTCATCGCCGCGGGCAACGTGATCAGCGCCGGGTCGTTGTCGGCGTCCTCGGCGTGCGCCTTGCCGGGGCCGTGGCAGGTCTCGCAGCCAGGCAGCGTCAGGACCTGCAGGATCGCTGCGTGGGCGCGGCTCTGCAGCTGGCGATGTTGCCGTTCGTGACACCGGCTGCACTCGGCCGCCGCGACGCGTTCGCCCTCGCGCGGGAACTGCGCCGTGTCCTGCGCGGGCAGCGACGCGGCCAGCAACAGCACGAGCGACGGCCAGCGTTTCATCGCGCGGTCGCCCCCGCGGCGATCCAGTTGCGGAGCATGGTGACCGCGGTCGCATCGAGGGGCGTGCGCTGCAGCGGCATCTGCGCGCCGATCGGCGGCTGCCGCAGTTGCAGCTTCTGCAGGAACAGGGAGGCGTCGGGATCTCCTGGCACGAGCAGCGGCAGCTGGCCCATCGACTCTCCCGCGACGGCGACGGCGCGGCGCGTGTCGAGGCGGTAGCCGCCGCGCTCGTTGCCGTGCATGTGGCATTCGCCGCACTTGCCGAGCAGCAGCGGGCGCACGTGTTCGGACCAGGTCAGCGGCGCGTCGCGGGGCGAGGCCGACGGGTCGATCAGGATGTCGTCGACGAGCAGCGGCAGCCGTCCGTGTGCACCGCCGGCGGCGGCCGGTTCGGACAATCCGTCGCCGTCGGTGTCGGCGATGCCGTCGCCGAGCACCTCGCCGTGTCCGTCCCACTCCGCGAACGCCATCGCGCGGCGCAGCGTCACCAGCAGCGCAGCGCGCCGTTCTGCCGCGCCAGCGATGCCGGCGCGCTCGGCCAGTCGCAGCGCCGTCAGCACCTCGGCGAGCAACTCCGCGTCGTAGCTGCCGACGCGGCCGTGGGCGCTCGTCGTCAGCAGCGGCGAGGTGGTCGCCGCGAACGCGGTGAGCAGCCGCGTTGCCGCCGCCTCGGCGCGGGCCCGCACCATCGGCATCGCCGGCAGCCGCGCGGCCGCCGCGAGCAAGCCCGCGGTCATCGCCGCCTGCCCGCGCAGGTCGGCTTCGCCCCAGGTCGTGGCGCCGTCGAGCGCGACGGCGTCGACGACCGTGCCATCCGCGGCAGTCAGGATGTTCGCCGCGTAGGTGGCCGCGTGGCCGAGCACGACCTGTGGCGTGTCGCCGCGGTACTCGAGGGTCGGCGCGAATTCGTCGAGCGCCGCGAGCGCGCGCAGCGCAGCGCCCGTGGCCGTGGCGGTCACGACCTGCGAAGGGCCGTCCGCCTCGTAGCGGTGGTGCAGCGCGCCGGTGGCGGCGTCGAGGTGCAAGGCCGCGAGGTTGCGGAACAGCACGACCTGCAGGTCGTCCCCGGGTCGCGGCTGCGGCGGCGCCGCGAGGGGATCGCGCAGCGCGCCGCCGTCGATCCAGGCCGCGACCAGCGCGACCTCGTTCGCGGGCAGTTGTCCGCCGAACGGCATCTGCACGAAGGGCGCCGGCGGTCCCTGGAGGATCTGCACCAGCAGGCTCTGCGCGGAGTTGCCCGGGACCAGGAACGGCAGCTGCAGCAGGCGCGTCTTGTTGCCGCCGAGCAGCATCGTGTCGTAGTCCACGATCGAGAAGCCGCCGCGCGTCTGTTGCAGGTGGCACGAGCCGCACCGGAACGCGAACAGCGGCCCGATGTCGCGGCTCCAGCTGATCGACGGCGGCGTCGGCAGCGGGCTCGGCAGCGCGAACGGGCGGCCGCGGAACAGCCTGGGCAGCTCGACCGCGGCGGCCGGCGACGCCAGCTGCGTGAGTTCGGTCGAAGCGAGCAGCAGCGTGCTCACCGCGCGAAGATCGCTGGCCGCATCCGTGGCCAGCCACGTCAGCGGGGTGCCGGCGAAGCCGGTGCCGGATTCGACCTCGACCTCGGCGGGCAACCAGCGCGGGTCGGCGGCCGGGTCGTAGTTGCGCGCGTCCTCGAGCGGACCCAGCGGCCCACCGCCCGTGAACATGGTGCCGAGCAGAGTGTCCTCGGCCGCGAGCAGCTGCTGCAGCGCGAGCAGGCCGAGGCTGCCTTGGGCCGGGTCGGCGCCGAACAGGTAGCGGCGCTGCGGCAGCAGCAGCCGGCGCACAGCGGTCGCGCGCAGGCGTTGTGCGTGCGCGATCGCGTCGAGGCGGACGTGGTGGTCACCGAGGTCGCGTGTGGTCCAGCGCGGCGTCTGGCCGGCTGCGGCCGAGGGCGGTCCGGTCAGCTCGGCGGAGCGGCTGCGCCACGGGAACAGCGGGATCGACGGCAGGTCGGGAAGTCCGGCGCCGGCGAACGAGACCACGCGCCGCACCTCCTGCAGCATCGTCTCGTCGAGATTGCTGCCGTTCTGGTTGGTGTCGCCGGGCGCGTCGATCGCGCTGGCGAGCCGCGCGATCGAGGTCGAAGCGAGCAACGGCGGCCCGGCCGCGCCGTCGAACGTCACGCTGCGCAGGTGGTCGACCGCCATCGCGTCGAAGGCGGTCGCGAGCCCCGCGTCGGCCAAGGGCAAGGCGTCGCGGTGCCACGTCGCCGGAGCGTCACCGCGGCCGGCGAGCAGCAATTCGACGGCCAGCGCGTCGGTCGAGCCGCGAATCGCCGTCGAGGCGATCGTCGGGCTCATGTTCGTGGCGATGACCGGCGGCGGCGCACCGCCCGACGGCGTGCACGCGCTCCAGGCGATCGTTGCCAGGGGCAGCAGCGTGGTCGGGAGGCGAGGCATGGCCCCAAGACGGCGGTCCCATGTGCCTCGGTTCCGTCGCAGGCGACAATCCGTGGAAGGCGCAAAGCGCTACATTCACTATGGATACGGCGATCCAAACCCTGACGCACGGCGGTGGTGTGGGCGTCGGGTGGTGGCGAGGGCCGAGCTAGTCCGGGTCGCGGCCCAGGTCACGCGAAGCGACGGAGTTTCGGCGTGGGGGACTGCTGGCTTCGGTGGGGCTGACCGCGCACGCCGCGGCCCCATCCAAGCCATCAGTTCCCTACGGCTACGTCGAGGCGGATCGGCACCCAGGACACCTCGCAGCCAAGTTCGACGAGCCACTCCGCGCAGACGTCGGCGCAGTTGTGGGGGAACCAGTAGCTGCCGGCGGTCGGCACGAAGTCCATGCGCAGGTCGGCGCGGCGCACGATCAGGTCCTGGCCCGCGGCGAAGTCGGCGTCCAGGCGCGCGAGCAGCCGATCGGCCTGCTGGCGCTCGACGACGAGCGGGTCGAACTCGGCCCAGGACACGAGCCGCATCAGCGCCTCCGGGTCGTCGGCCGCGTGGGTGCGCCGGCTCAGCGTCGCGGCGGTCGGCCACAGCACCGTCGCGAACGTGTTGTACCAGCTGTCCGCGCCCGCGGCGTACCAGCTCCAGTCACCGAAGCCGTACTCGACGTAGCCGTGGGCGCGCGGCAGCACGAGGCCGCGGTGCATCGCGTCGCGGATGATCAGCACGGTCACCGGGTCGCGCACGTCGCGCGGCGGTGTGACCACCGAGGTGCAGCCGAGCAGCAGCCAGCCGGCGAGCAGCAGCGCGGCCGCGAGCAGCGTGCGCCGGCGCCGGCTGCGGGGTCGCGCGGCGGGAGCGGGGGCGGCGGGTGTTGCGAGCACGGTGGCGCAGCATAGCGGGCCGCGCTTGCGGCCAGAACGGGCGTGCAGTCTCCTGCGCGCATGAGTCGTCTCGCCGTGCCGTTCCTGGTCGCTGTCGCGACGCCGCTGCCGATCCTGGCGCAACAGGTCGACTGGCTGCTCGATCCGTCGCCGTACGTCGCCGAGGTGCGGCAGGAGCAGGGGCAGGTGGTGCTCGACAACGGTCTGCTGCGGTTGCGCATCGAACTGCAGCCGTTGGCCCTGGTCAGCCTGGAGAACCTCGTCAGTGACCAACAGCTGCTGCGCGCGCCCGCGTCGCTGGGGGCGTTCGTGCTCGGTGGACGCGAGTGTGAGCTCGGCGGCGCCGAGGCGCCGTTCGACCGCGCGTTCCTGCCGCCCATGCGCGGCATGCCGGCCGACCCCGACACGTTGCCGTTCGTCGGTTGGCAGGGCCCCAGGCCGATCGCCGAACGGCTGGCATGGGGCCGCACCCGCGACGCCGCTCCGGACGCGGTGTGGCCTCCCAAGGGTGTGCAGGTGCAGTTCACGCTGCGCGACGACTCGGTCGAGGTGACCGTGCACGTGGAGCTGTACGACGGGCTGCCGCTGATCGGGCACTGGTTCGAGCTGAAGAACCTCACCGAGGCCCCGCTGGGGCTCGAGACGTTCACGTCGCTGCGGTTGCCGGTGGTCGAGGCCGAGTCGCGCGTCGAACCCGAGCGGCTCGGCGTGCGCCTGCCCAACCTCTACGTCGAGACCGACTACAGCTTCCACGCGATGACCGGCGCCGACGGCAGTTCGCACTGCGTGCGCTGGTTGCCCGACCCGAGCTACGAGACGCAGGTCAACTATCAGAAGCAGACCCTGTGTCTGCTCGAGGTGAAGCCCGACGTCGGTCCGGCGCAGACGGTCGCACCCGGGGCGAAGTTCACGACGTTCCACACGTGGGTGCTCGCGCCCGACCGCGAAGACCGGCAGCGGCAATCGATGGCGCAGCGGCGCATGTATCGCGTGCTGGCGCCGTGGAGCACCGAGAACCCGCTGATGATGCACGTGCGCAGCGCCGAGCCTGCGGCCGTCAAGCTGGCCATCGATCAATGCGTCGAAGTCGGCTTCGAGATGGTGATCCTGACCTTCGGCAGCGGCTTCGACGTCGAGGACGACAGCCAGGAGAACCTCGACCGCTGGAAGGCGATGGCCGAATACGCGCATCGCCGCGGCATCCAGATCGGCGGCTACTCGCTGCTCAGCAGTCGCAAGATCGAGCCCGAGACCGACAACTGCATCAACGTGGAGACCGGCAAGCCAGGTGGCCAGGTGTTCGGTCACGCGCCCGCGCTGGCCAGCGCCTGGGGGCAGCGCTACTTCGCCAAGCTGCGCCGCTTCTACGAGTACACCGGCTTCGACCTGCTCGAGCACGACGGCAGCTACCCGGGCGACTTCGACGCGATGGCGCGGCCGCCGCTGCAGAAGGGCTACGCCGACTCGCGCTGGGTGCAGTTCGGCATCATCCGTGACTTCTATCGCTGGTGCCGCGCGCGCGGCATCTACCTCAACGTGCCCGACTGGTACTTCCTGCAGGGCAGCAGCAAGACCGGCATGGGGTATCGCGAGACCAACTGGTCGCTGCCGCGCGACCTGCAGGTGCTGCACGCCAGGCAGAACCTGTTCGACGGCACGCGCGAGAAGAACGCGTCGATGGGCTGGATGTTCGTGCCGCTGACCGAATACCACGGCGGCGGCGCGGCGGCGACGATCGAGCCGCTCGCCGAACACCTGGGGCACTACGGTCGCATGCTGGCCAGCAACCTCGGCTACGGCGCGCAGGCTTGCTGGCGGGGACCGCGGCTCTACGACACACCGCTGACGCGGGACCTGGTCGAGCGCCAGGTCGCCTGGTTCAAGCGGTACCGCCACATCCTGCAGGCCGACGTGATCCACACCAGCTCGCGCCGCGCCGATGGCCGCGACCTCGACTGGGTGCTGCACGCGGATCCGTTCTGCGACCCGCCGGCGATGTTGGTCGTCTACAACCCGCTCGGCGAACCGCGCAAGCGCACGATCCGTCTCGATCTCTACCACGCGGGGCTGGTGGGGGAGGCGGTGGCGCACGAGGTATCGGGCGACAAGGTGCGCGTGCCGCTCGACCGCCTCTCGCGCGGCGAGTTGCAGGTCGAGGTGCCGGCGGGCGAGTGTGTGTGGTATGCGTTGCGTCCGCGATGAGGACGAAGGTGACTCGCTGGCTGTCGATCTGCGCCTGTGCTGCTGCGGCGGATGCCCTATCGGCGCAGCAGGACGACGTGAAGATCGTCGAAGGGCTCGGGGTGCCGCGGGCGCGGTTGCGCGCGCGGTGGGAGAACGACTCGTGGCTCAGCAACGACGATCGCTTCTACACCAACGGCGCCGGCCTGGGCTGGACGCTGGCCGACGGACCGCTGGCGTCGTCGATCGCGGGCGGACTCACCTGGCTGCCGCTGCGCGCGCCGCGGATCAGCGGCACGGCGACGGAGTTCTCGCTTCGCCAGCAGATGTTCACGCCCGAGGACATCCAGGCGCCGCAGCTGCTCGTCGACGACCGCCCGTACGCAGGTTGGCTCTATCTGGAGATGCGTCACCAGATCCTCGCGCTCGGTGAGGACCGCACCCACGACATGCTCGACAGCTGGTTCGTGCAGGCCGGCGTCGTCGGACCGAGTTCGCTCGCCGAGGACACGCAGACCGAGATCCACCGTTGGGTCGACGCGCCGCGGCCGCAGGGTTGGTCCAACCAGCTGCACGACGAGCCGGGCCTGGTGGTCGGGTTCCGCCGCGACTTCCGCTCGTTCCACGACGTGCGCTGGCCGTTCGGCCTCGAGTCGGACTTCGAAGGTCACTACGCCGCGCACCTCGGCAACGTCGACACCAGCCTGCACATCGGCGCGCAGGTGCGGCTCGGTTGGGACCTGCCGCGGCACTTCGGCACGGCGATCGACACCCGACAGCGCGCCGACCTCGTGCCGTTCTACATGACCGCCGGCGTCAGCGGCCGCAACGTGCTGCGCAACGTGTTCCTCGACGGCAACACCTTCCGCGGCAGCCACAGTGTCTCGCGCAACTGGTTCGTCGCCGACTTCCACGTCGCGCTCTACTGGGAGCCGACCTCGCGCGTCCGGTTGGGCGTCGGTCAGGTGTTCGGCACGCCCGAGTTCGACTCGCCTTCGCAGGACGGCGACCTGACCAGCTACACGTTCGTGCAGGCCGAACTGCTGTTCTGAGGATCGGGCTGTCACGGATTGCGCCCCGTCCGCGAGGGGAGGAAGTAGACCTTTGCGTCCGGTCGGGTCAGCGGGAATCATTCCGCCGTGGTCGACGTGCCGGGATACAGGATCCACCACCTGCTGAGCTGGGGATCCCAAGGCGACGTGTTCCTGGCGACGGATGCCGCTGGCGAACGCGTGGCGCTCAAGATCGTCGACCTCGAACGGGTCGATGGCGATCCTGCGGCACGGGAGCGCCTGCGTCGCGAAGCCCGGCTGCTCCGCGCCGTCGCGTCGCCTCACGTCGTCGGCGTTCGCGCGTTGATCGAGGACGAGCGCTACGGCTGCCTGGTGCTCGACTACCTCGACGGCGTGCGGCTCGACCGCGCGATGCGTCGGCGCGCCGGGATCGACGAGAAGACGTCGCCGTCCGACTCCGAAGCGGCGACCGTGGTGCTGGGAGAAGGCGAGGCCTCGTCCGCGTCGGCCCCGTCGCCGAGCCGGCCCGGCGTCGACGCGCGCATCCAGGCCGCCGTGCGCACGCCCGAACACGTCGCCTGGGCCCTGCAGATGGGCACGCAGCTCGCGCGCGGGGTCGCCGCCCTGCATCAGATCGACCTCGTGCACCGCGACCTCAAGCCGGCCAACGCGATGCTCGACGGCGATCGGGTCAAGCTCATCGACTTCGGCCTCGCGCGCACCGCGGGCGTGACGACCCTGACGCAATCGGGGGCGGTGGTCGGCTCGCTGGCCTTCATGAGCCCGGAGCAGTTCCGGGGCGGCGCGGCGACCAAACGCAGCGACGTCTATGGGCTCGGGGCCACGATGCACTTCTTGCTGGTCGGCGAACCGCCGCACGGCGACCAGAGCGCGAGCCTCGCGCAGCTCGCCGCGGCGCGGCGCGCGCCGCGGAGTCGCCGGCGCAACCCCGCCGTGCCGCCGGCCCTCGCGGCCGTCGTCGAGCGCGCCCTCGAACCCGATCCTCGCGATCGTCACGCGGACGCCGGCGAGTTGCTCGCCGACCTCGAGCGCTGCGCGCGCGGCGAGACGGTGCGGGCGCCGTTCTCGGCGGGCAAGCTGTGGCGTCACCATGCGAAGACGGTGTGGTGGTCGGCTGCGATCGTCGCCGTGCTGGCGGCGGGGTGGTCGATCTGGCCGCGCGCGGATGCGCGCAGTCGGGCGCTCGATCTCATCGCGGCAGCCGATCGGCCGGAGCAGGTGAGGGCGCTGTGGCAGCCGCTGACCGACACCGAACGCGCCGCCGCGATCGTCGCGCTCAACGCGCGCCTCGGTGACCAGCACGAGCTTGCCAACAGCCTCGCCGTCACGCTCGAACTGGGCCAGCTGCGGCTCGCGGCGCGCGAGGGTCGTGTCGTCGCGCTGGTGTCGACCGCTCCCGGCGCAGCCCCCGTCGCGCCGCGCTTGGCCGAGTTCCTGCCGATCGACCGCTCGCGCAGCCTGCTGACGTCTCCCGGGTGTGCGTGGCTGCTCGTGGTGTGTCGCGACCAGACCTTCTGGTGGGGGCCAGACGATCCCAAGTGCCTGCAGCTGGCGATGGACCTGTCGGCTGCGACGGGCCCCGTGGCAGAGCGTTCGCTCGACCACCTCGATGTGATGGGGACCAGGGCCAGCGAGTGGGTCGAGTTCGAGGCCGGCAGCCGCGTCGTGATCGATGCACTCAGCAGCGATGCACCCAGCGACAAGAAGTTGCCGGTCGACGTGGCGGGGGACTACGCAGTCGCGCGCACGGAGGCCAGCTGGCGGTGGGTGGGACCGATCCTACCGACCCTGCGCGCACTCGCTCCCGAGCGGCGTCGGATCCTCGACGCCTGGGTGAAACATCCTCGAGAGCCTGCAGGCGAGGCCGAGCGCTTCTGGAGTTTCGTCGCGACGCCGAGGAGCGACGCGGACCCGCAGCCGTTGTTGGTGGACTTCTGGAGCGCATGGCGTCTCGCCACGCTGGCCGGCGCGCGTCTGCCGGCTTGGGAGGAATGCCTCGTCGCGTCCCGATACGAAGGCCAGGTGCTCGGCACGGCGAAGCAGCGGGAGGTGGCTCCGAACCTGGTTGCCGTAGATTCTCCTCCGACTTGGGACCGCACGGACCGGGACGTCGTGTTCATGAACTCCAACGCGAAGGAGTGGTTGCTCGGCCCGCGCGCCATTCTCGACGACGTGCCCCGCTACCAACACGTTCCCGGAGAGGTGGAGTTCGGCGAGGTCAAGCGCTACGTGTCCAAGTTGCCGACCGCGGCAGCTCCCGACAGCGCGCAAGGAATGCGCGTCTATCGGTCGCGTGTTCGTAGATGAACCGTGGAGATGACGAGGACATGGCCGAACAAATCACGATCGAACTGCCCGCAGTGACGCCTGAGCGGGCTGCGTTGCTCGCAGGGCGCATGGCGGAGATCGGTGCGCGGATTCGCCTGGGGTTGCTGGCGCCAGGGGACGCGCCCGTCGGCGCCGTCAATCCTTGTCAGTACGAAGGCTGTGACTTCCTCGGCGAGTACGAGTCGGGCGGCGAGCGATGGCTGCTCTACGAATGCGAAGGCGTCTTGCGGTCCTACAAGGCCTGACGCCTTCGGCCAATCCGCCCGTCACATGTTGCGCCGGTACTGCCCGCCGACCTCGTAGAGCGCGCCCGACATCTGCCCCAGCGAGCAGCACTTCGCGGCGTCCATGAGGCTCGCGAACACGTTGTCGCCGTTCAGCGCGGCGTGCTGCAGCGCTTGCAGGGCCGTGTCCGCGCGGCCCGCGTTGGCCGTGTGCAACGCGGCGAGGCCGTCGATCTGCGCCTGCTTCTCGTCGTCGGTGCTGCGCATGACCTCGCCGATCACCTGGATCGGCGAGCCGTCCTTACCGAGGAACGTGTTGACGCCGATGATCGGCATCTCGCCGGTCGACTTCAGCGTCTCGTAGTGCAGCGACTCGTCCTGGATCTTGCCGCGCTGGTACATCGTCTCCATCGCGCCGAGCACGCCGCCGCGCTCGCTGAGTCGCTCGAACTCGGCGTAGACGGCCTCTTCGACGAGGTCGGTGAGTTCCTCGATGATGAACGAGCCCTGCAGCGGGTTCTCGTTCTTCGCCAGGCCCAGCTCCTTGTTGATGATCAGCTGGATCGCCATCGCGCGGCGCACCGAGTTCTCGGTCGGCGTCGTGATCGCCTCGTCGTAGGCGTTGGTGTGCAGCGAATTGCAGTTGTCGTAGATCGCGTAGAGCGCCTGCAGCGTGGTCCGGATGTCGTTGAAGTCGATCTCCTGCGCGTGCAGCGAGCGGCCCGACGTCTGGATGTGGTACTTGAGCATCTGGCTGCGCTCGTTGCCGCCGTACTTGCGCTTGATCGCCTTGGCCCAGATGCGCCGCGCGACGCGGCCGATGACCGCGTACTCGGGGTCGACGCCGTTGCTGAAGAAGAAGCTCAGGTTCGGCGCGAAGTCGTCGATCGCCATGCCGCGCGACAGGTAGTACTCGACGAACGTGAAGCCGTTGGCGAGCGTGAACGCGAGCTGCGTGATCGGGTTGGCGCCGGCCTCGGCGATGTGGTAGCCGCTGATCGACACCGAGTAGAAGTTGCGCACCTTGTTGTCGGTGAAGAACTGCTGCACGTCGCCCATCATGCGCAGGGCGAACTCGGTGCTGAAGATGCAGGTGTTCTGCGCCTGGTCCTCCTTGAGGATGTCGGCCTGCACCGTGCCGCGCACGGTGGCGAGCGTCTGCGCGCGGATGCGCGCATAGACGTCGGCGGGCACGACCTGATCGCCGGTGACGCCGAGCAGCAGCGTGCCCAGGCCGTCGTGGCCGTCGGGCAGCGCGCCGCGATAACGCGGTCGCGGCACGCTCTTGTCGCGATAGATCGCGTCGATCTTCGCGTCGGCCTCGGCGGCCTTGCCGTGCTCGTGCAGCCACTTCTCGCACTGCTGGTCGACGGCGGCGTTGAGGAAGAAGGCCAGCAGCATCGGCGCGGGCCCGTTGATGGTCATCGACACGCTCGTGACCGGGTCGCACAGGTCGAAGCCCGAGTAGAGGCGCTTGGCGTCGTCGAGGCAGCAGATCGACACGCCGGCGTTGCCGACCTTGCCGAGGATGTCGGGGCGCAGCGCGGGGTCCTCGCCGTAGAGCGTGACGCTGTCGAACGCCGTCGACAGGCGCTTGTAGGGCTGGCCGAACGACAGGTAGTGGAAGCGCTTGTTGGTGCGCTCGGGGCCGCCCTCGCCCGCGAACATGCGCGTCGGGTCCTCCGCGGTGCGCTTGAACGGGTAGACACCGGCCGCGTACGGGAAGCGGCCGGGAACGTTCTCGGTGAGCAGCCAGCGCAGGCGGTCGCCGTAGGACGAGTAGCGCGGCAGCGCGACCTTGGGGATCTGCAGGCCCGACAGCGAGCGCGTGTGGTTCTTGACCCGGACCTCCTTGCCGCGCACGTGGAAGACGAAGTCCTCGCCCTCGAAGCTCGCGTGCAGGTCGTCCCAGGTGCGCACCAGCGTGAGGCAGTCGGCGTCGAGCTGCTTCTCGACGGCCTTCGCCTGCGCCAGCAGCGCGTCGCGCGCGGCGCCGGCACCTTCGGGCAGCGCGGCGGCGGCCTGCTCGAGCACGTAGAGGCGCTCGGCGAGCGCGCTCTGCTCGCGTGCCCAGGCGCCGTAGCGGCGGTTCGACTCGACGATCTCGGCGAGGTAGCGCACGCGGTCGCCTGGGATCACGTGCGTCGTCGACGGCTCGCCCTCGGTGAGCGGCAGCGTGCTGGCGAACTTGCCGGGGCGCGCACCGTCGAGCGCCGCGGCGACCGCGCGATAGAGGCGGTTGGTGCCCGGGTCGGCGAACTGCGCCGCCATCGTGCCGTAGACCGGCATCTGCTCGGCGGGCGTCTCGAACGCCTTCTTGTTGCGCTGCACCTGCTTCTTGACGTCGCGCAGCGCGTCGCGGGCGCCGCGGCGATCGAACTTGTTGATCGCCACGAGGTCCGCGTAGTCGAGCATGTCGATCTTCTCGAGCTGGCTCTGCGCGCCGAACTCGGGCGTCATCACGTAGAGCGACACGTCGGCGTGTTCGACGATCTCGCTGTCGCTCTGGCCGATGCCGCTGCTCTCGAGCAGGATCAGGTCGAAGCCGGCAACCTGCAGCACCGCGAGCGCGTCCTGCACGCTCTCCGACAGGGCCGCGTTGGCGCGGCGCGTCGCCATCGAACGCACGAACACGCGCTCGTCGGTGGCGGCGTTCATGCGGATGCGGTCGCCGAGCAGCGCGCCGCCGGTCTTGCGCCGGGTCGGGTCGACGCACAGCACCGCGACGCGCTTGTCCGGGAAGTCGAGCAGGAAGCGGCGCAGCAGTTCGTCGATCAGCGAGCTCTTGCCGGCGCCGCCGGTGCCGGTGATGCCGAGCACGGGCGCAGGCGCGGTCAGCTTCTCGAGCGCCGCGTGCACCGGCGCGCGGTGCCGTTCCGGGAAGTTCTCGACCAGGCTGATGGCGGTGGCCACGCTGCGCGCGTCGGCGGCGCGCGGTGTCGGCAGCGTGTCCTTCGCCGTCGTGGTGGCGAAGTCGCAGCGCCGCAGCATGTCGTCGATCATGCCCTGCAGGCCCATCGAGCGGCCGTCGTCGGGCGAGTAGATGCGCGCGATGCCGTACGCGTGCAGCGCCTCGATCTCCTCGGGCAGGATCACGCCGCCGCCGCCGCCGAAGATGCGCACGTGGCCGCAGCCGCGCTCCTTCAGCATGTCGAACATGTAGCGGAAGAACTCGTTGTGGCCGCCCTGGTAGGAGGTCACCGCGATGCCCTGCGCGTCCTCGGCGATCGCCGCGTCGACGATCTCGCGCACCGAGCGGTTGTGCCCCAGGTGCACGACCTCGGCGCCCGACGCCTGCGCGATGCGGCGGAAGATGTGGATCGAGGCGTCGTGCCCGTCGAACAGGCTGGTCGCGGTGACCAGGCGGATCTTGTGTTCGGGCCGGAAGGCGTCGGACGGGGCGGAATCGGGCTGAGCGGCCAAGGATGCTGAGGTCGGGGATTCCGCGGTGGTCACGTTGCGCTGGTTCCGGGGTGGGGGTGTGGCCGGATTCTAGGCTCGTGGCGGGGCCCGGGGAACGAATGTCGTGCCCCGGTGCCGGAAGGTGCGGCTGTCGGCGCCCTGGTGGCGCCGCGCGCTACTCGGTCGCGGCTTCTTCGGCCGACATCGGCGAGAAGTGCTGCGCGACGATCTTCCAGTCGTCGCTCATGCGGCAGAGCGAGAAGGTGCAGTTGCCATTCTGCTCGTGGTTGCGGCCTTCCGGATCGATCTGCGACAGCTTCCACATGCCGACGGCGGTGCCGAACTGGTCGTCGAAGACCTGGAACTCCATCTCCCGCAGGTCGAGCTTGACCGAGTCGAGGTAGCGGAACTCCTGGTCGAGGACCTCCTCGAAGGCGCCCCAGCCGCGATCGCGGCGGCCGCTCGCGTCGAGGTTGTGGAAGCGCTTGTCGGTCCAGAAGTGCGAGCGGAAGGTCTTGAGGTCACGGCTGTTGAACGACTGGCGCATGCTGCGGAAGAAGTCGTCCAGTTCCTTCAGGCTCTCTACACTCATGAGAAATAGCGTCCTTGCCGCGAGGGGCCCCAGCGGTGGGGCGAGGCACCGCGGCCCTGGCCGACCGCGGTCAGCCGTTGATATTCTGTCGTTTGATTGATGCCTAGACGGCGGTTGCCGGGCTCCGCTCCTAGGACACCGCGCGGGTCATCGCGAGATGTGCCGGAACAGCGGTTCCTTGGCCTTTTCGTAGACGACCTTGCCATTGACGATGGCGGTCTCGACGAAGGTCGCATAGTGCAGCGGGTCGCCGTCCAGAATCAAGATGTCGGCGTCCTTGCCGGCCTCGAGCGAGCCGATCCGGGCGTCGACGCCCAGGATTCGGGCCGCGTCCAAGGTCAGCGTGCGCAGGGCCTTACGGTTGTCGAGGCCGCCGCGCACGGCGAACGCCGCGTCGACGTGGGGGGTGTTGAGATCCTGCCCGAGGATGCCACCCGTGCCGACGCCGGTGCCGCCGAACATGCCGCCCGGGCAGGTCACGGCCACCGGCACGCCTGCCGCGGCCAGCAGGGCCGTCGAGGCGATGTTGGATCCGGTGCGATCGGGGTCCTTGGGGTCGGCCGGCAGGCGGTCGCGCGGGCTGATCACCACCATCGAGCCGGTCGCCGCGATCTCGTCGGGCGCCAGCCACGCGGAGGTCGGCTTCTGCAGCACCACCCCCTGGCCGAGCAGCTTGCTGATCTCGAGCGCCTCGCGGATCGCCGGCAGGTCGCTCGCGGCGCCGGTGCGGCGACCGCCGAACGGGTTGAAGCCGCCGCCCGACAGGTTGATCCAGAGCTTCTTCTCGCCGCGCAGGATCGCCACCATCGTCTCGCCGCCGCGCGGCATCGGCGGCTCCTTGGCGTTGGGGTCGGCGGCCTTGGTCTTGGGGAAGTTGTCGACGGCCTCGATGTACTCGCGCGCCTGCTTGACGGCCTGCTCGAGCTTCTCGCGATCGGCGAGGCTCAGCGGCACGTTCATCGCGACCACGGTGTTCTCCTCGAGGACCATGCCCTTGACGTCGCCGTAGGCGAGCTTGATCACCGCGTTGCTGCCCGACGGGCTCGAGCCGCCGCCCGGCGAGCCGGCCATGAACGCCGTGATGCCGGCGGCGAGGCCCTGCTTGATCTCGGGGTCGAACGGGTTGACGCCGTCCGCGAACGGCGCGCTGCGCGGCGCGCCCATGCCGTTGCCGAGCACGCAGATGAAGCCCGGGCTGACGATCTTGCCCTTGGCGTCGATCACGGTCGTGCCCTCGGGTAGTTCGAGGTTCTGGCCGACGGACTCGATCTTGTCGTCGGCGACCAGGACCGTCGCGCCGGTCATGCGCTGGCCGGTGCCGAGGTAGACGTCGGCGCCGACCACGGCGAGGTACGCCTTGGGCTTCTTCGACTCCTCCTTCTTGGCCTCTGGCGCGGGCGCGGCCTGTTCGGGCTGCTGCGGTGGGCGCTGGCCGCGGCGGCCGCGCTGCGCCGGCAGGTCGGCGAGCAGCACCGTCGCGAGGAGGGCGAACGACACGATGGATGGCATACGCATGGCGGGATTCCTGTAGGCGGCGGGCGGGATCACGGCTTCTCGGGCACCTTCTGGCCACGCCGCCAGACGGCGTGCAGTTCGCTGCTGGGGGTCAGCGGGTCACCGTGGAACACGAGCAGGTCGGCGTCCTTGCCGACCTCGAGCGACCCGGTGCGCTCCTGCACGCCGAGCGCCTTGGCCGGCACCAGGGTCACGCCGCGCAGCGCGACGTCGGACGGCAGGCCGGTGCGCACCAGCTCCATGAGGCGGAAGAACGTCTGCTTGACGGTGGCGTCGTTGCTGCCGAGCAGGAAGCCGATCTCGATGCCGGCGTCGTGCAGGGCCTTCGCGGGGTGGGTCAGCATGCGCGAGCGCGGCGTCGTGCTCAGCGTCGGCGGCAGCAGCACCGCGCACTCGAACGACTTGGCCTGCTCGAGCACCTCGTCGATCGTGCCCTGCTGCGTGTTGTAGCTCTGCACCACGAGCGTGCGCTGGAACTTCGGCGTGGTCTCGAACACCTGCTGCCAGTGCAGCATCTCGGCGGCCGAGCTGATCTCGAGCATGGCGCGGCGCTTGCCTTCGAGCAGGTCCGCGAGCACCTCGATGTTCGGGTTCTTGGGCGGTTCGGGGCGCCGCTGCGCAGCGGGCTGCTGCGGCTGCGCCGGCTTGGGGTCCTGCTTGGGCTCCGGCTTCGGCTCGGGCTTGGGGTCCGGGGTGGGCGTCGGCTGCGGCTGCGGCGGCGTCTCGCCCTTCTTCTCCTCGGGCTTGGGCTCTTCCTTCTTGGCCTCGGGCTTGGCTTCCTCCGGCTTCTTCTCCTCGGGCTTGGGCTCCGGCGGCTTCTTGCGCGCCTCGAGCACCTTGGCGGCCGCGTCGAAGTTGCCCTTGAGCAGCTTCTTGGTCTGCGCGTCGATCGACATGCCGATCTGCACGAAGCCCTCGGCCTGTTCGGTCAGCTCGTCGAGGCTCTTGCCGTCGGGGTTGAGGATCGCGCCGAGCCCCGGGAACGCCGAGCCCGGCGGGGTCAGCGCCAGCGTCGTGACACCGGCCCGCAGCAGGTCGCCGAACACCGGCTGCTTGGCGTAGATGCCGTCGACCACGCGCGTCGCCGCCTTGTCCTGGGCGCCGCCGCCGCCGCCGGGCATCGGCATCGGCATGCTGCGGCGACCGCGCTGCTGGGTCGGCTGGGTGCGGCGCGACGGCGGCTGCGTGAGGCCCGCCGACGAGACCGCGCTGACCAGGCCCGGCATGATCGTCATGTCGGTGCAGTCGATGACCCGCGCGCCGGCGGGCACGACGGCGTCCTTGCCGATCGCCTCGATCTTGCCGTTGCGCACCACCAGCGTGCCGCCTTCGATCGGCTCGCCTGCCATCGTCAGCAGGCGGGCGTTGGTGAACGCGATCGGCCGGGCGTCCTGGGCGGCGGCCCTGGCGGAGGCCAGCGCCAGCAATGCCGCGGTGCACGCCGCGAACGAGAGGGAGCGGGGGAGGTGTTGCATGTTCATCGCACGTCTCCGTTGCGGTGGACCAAAGTGCCTTCGATGTAGACCTCGAGCGGCGGGTTGCGGGGATCCAGCGGATCGCCGCGCACCACCAGGAAATCCGCGTCCTTGCCGGCCTCGAGCGAGCCGACCCGGTCGGCGACGCCGATCTGGCGCGCCGGTTGGATGGTGACCGCGCGCAGCGCGGGTTCGTAGGGCAGGCCCAGGCGCACCGCCATCGCTGCCTGCAGCGGCAGCTCCTCGGCGGCGACGACGGGCGCGTCGGTGTTGATCGACATGTCGTGACAGCCGACGTCCCAGTAGGTCTGGCAGGTGCCGACGAACCGGCCGTAGCGGTCGAACTCGTACATGCGCGGCCCGAGGTTGACCGGGGTGCCGCGCTTGGCGAGCGCCGCGGCCGCGACCCAGCCGTCGAAGCAGCCGTGCGAGAGCACCATGTTGACGTCGAACACGTCCTGGAACATGCGCGCCGTGGCGATGCAGTCGCGGGCACCGGCGGTGTGGATCAGCACCGGCACCTTCTTGTCGAAGACCTTGCGCAGTTGCTCGAGCTCGGGCCGCAGCTCGGGCTTCTCGCCGCGGCCGGCGTCGAACTCGCGCCACTTCGCGGCGTAGTCGCGGCCCCGTTCGAGCAGTTGCGTGAGCATCTCGCTGCTGCCCATGCGGGTCAGGCCGAGGTCGCCGCTGCGTCGCTCGGGGTTGAAGCCCTGCGCGACCTTCATCGCGCCGAGCTCGCGCATCACGAGCTTCTCGAGCGGCTGGCCCCAGCGCATCTTCAGCAGCACGCCGAAGCCGCCGATGTTGGTGCCCGAACCGGGGATGAACAGCGTCGTGGTGATGCCGCCCGCGGCCGTGCGCCGGATCGCGTCGTCGCTGGGCTTGACGACGTCGAGCGTGCGCATCTCGGCGTTGAGCGGCATCGTCATGTCGTTGATGTCGCCGCCGCCGCCGCTGACGTGGTGGTGCAGGTCGACGAAGCCCGGCGAGAGCCAGAGGCTGCCGTGTTCGTGGCGGATCGCGTCCGCGGGCACCGGCGTGCTCCGCCGCGGGCCGACCGCGACGATCTTGCCGCCGCGCTCGATCAGCACCGCGTCGTCGATCGGCGCGCCCTCACCCGGCAGCAGCCGCGCCGCGAAGTGCGCGTGCGTCGCCGCCGGAGCCGCTGCATCGGCGTTCGCCTCCTGCGCGGGCACGAAGGTGCCGGCGCCGGCGACGAGCCAGGCGAAGCGCTGCGGGCTGGGGAGGAAGCGTGCCAAGGGAAGGGACTCGGGCTGCGGACGGACTACCAGCCGGGCCGGTTGGGGTCGCGGCGGTAGCAGATGTGACCGCTGATGACCATCTGCTCGACGTGCGAGCGCGGGTCGAGCGGGTCGCCGTTCCAGATGCCGAGGTCGGCGTCCTTGCCGACCTCGAGCGAGCCGACGCGGTGGTCGATGCCGACGAAGCGCGCCGCGTTGATGGTCAGCCCGCGCAGCGCCCACTCGTGCGGCAGGCCCAGGCGCACCGCCATCGCCGCCTGCAGCGGCAGCTGCTCCTCGGCGACGACCGGCGAGTCGGTGTTGATGCCGATGCCGTCGCGGCCGAGGCCGAGAACCGGGTTGCGCCAGCCGTGCATGCCGCCGCGTGCCCAGTTGCTGGCGAGGCCTTCGAACTCACCGGTGTTGCGGTCGAAGTGGTACTGACGCGGGCCGTTGCAGACCGGCATGCCGGCGCGCAGCGCGTCCTCGCTGAGGCGGTAGCCGTCGAACGTGCCGTGCACGATCACCGTCCACAGGCCGAGTTCGCCGCGTTCCTGCTGCAGGGTCTGCAGCACGACCTGGTAGATCTGCGTGTGCACCGAGACCGGGTACTCCTGACGGAACAGGCCGCGCAGCAGCTCGAGCGTCGGGTCGAACTCGGGCTTCTCGGCCTTGCCGGCCTGCCAGGCCTCGTACTGCTGCCAGTAGCGCTTGCCGTCGAGCAGGGTCATGCGGATGCCCTCGCTCATGCCCATCATCGTGGCGCCGAGGTCGCCGCTGTAGCGCTCGGGGTTGCCGGCCTGCGCGATCTTGAGGCTGCCCGGGAAGCGCACCAGCGCCTCTTCGGGCGTCTTGGCCCAGGTCTTGGTCAGCGTGCCGAAGCCGCCCATGTTCGAGCCCGAGCCCGGGATGTAGAGCGCGGTGCTGATGCCGCCCGCGCGCGCCATCTGCACCTGATCGTGCTCCATGCTGATCAGGTCGAGCGTGCGGAACTCGGGGTTGGTCGGGTGGACCGTGTCGTTGAGGTCGAACGTCGGGCTGGCGATGTGGCAGTGCAGTTCGACCAGGCCCGGCAGCAGGATCGCGTCGCCGCAGTCGACCAGTTCGTAGCCGGCCGGGACCTTGACGTCCTTGGCCGGGCCGACCGCCTCGATCAGGCCGTTGCGCGTCACGACGATGCCGTCGCTGATCGGCGCCGCCGTGATCGGCAGCACGCGCGCGGCGCGGAACGCGTAGCCGGGGCTCGGCAGGCCGCGCGGGCCCCACTTGGCGACCTGGTACTCGGCTTCGGTCTTGGGCCGGCGCGGGTGCCAGACCTCGAACTTGGGGGCCTCGGGCGCCGCCTGCTCGTCGGCGGCCGGTGCAGCCGGTGCGGCCGTGGCCGCCTGCGCGGCGAGGCAGGCAGCGGTCCCGAGGACCGCCGCGAACGTGGCGAGTTGGCGCGACATCATTGGTTCTCCTCGCGGTGGTCGACGACGACGCGGCCGTTGCAGACGACCAGCAGCACGCGGCTCTGCAGCTCGAACGGGTTGCCCGAGAACACCACCAGGTCGGCGTCGAGGCCCTTCTGCAGCGAGCCGACGCGGTCGGCGATGCCGAACGCCTTGGCCGGGGCCGAGGTCAGCGCGGCGAGCGCGTCGGTCGGGGACAGGCCGTAGCGCACCGCGTAGGTGGCGTGCAGCGGCAGGTAGCGGGCGCCCGCGCACTCGTCGCTGCCGAACAGCACCGTGTAGTCGCGGTCGCTGAGCACCGCCGGCACGCAGCGCAGCTCGCCTTCGTTCTCCTCGACGACCTCGGGGCCGACGAGGACCGTCGGCTTGCTCGAGCCGGCGATCGACGCGTCGTCGAGCAGGTCCTCGACGTCCTGCAGCACGTAGCGCAGCTTCTCGTTCTCGAGCAGCTCGATGGTGTCGCGGATCGCCTGGCCGCGCTTGCAGTTGACGACCAGCGTGGCGCGCTGCTCGATCACCGCGCGCATCGGCTCGAGGTTCTCGTCGACCTTGGGCGCCTTGGGCTTGCCCTCGGGGTCTGCCTTGGCCTCGCGGCGCGGCGCGGCGGCGGTCGTGGTCGGCGCGGACTTGCTGGTGCGCGTGCCGGTGACGTCCTGTTCGCCGGCCTGGCCGAGCGTGATCTTGCCCGTGAGCTTGTCGTTGGCGACGGTGGCCTCGAGCGTGGTCGTGCCGCCCATGCCGCGGAACTCGATCTTGAGCTTGCCGCCCTCGTACGAGCCGCTGCTGATCTCCTGCGCGGGCAGTTCGCGGTTGCCGAAGGCGATGCGCACCTTGCCGGTCACCTTGGTGCCCTCGAGCTTGAGCTCGAGCGCGACCTTGAGGCGGATCTGGCCCTGGATGTCGATCTCGGCCTCCCAGGTGCCGGTGACCGGGTCCTCGATCGCCTTCTCCTTCTCACCTTCGGGCTTGGGCGCTTCCTGTTTGGGCGCCTCGGCGGGCGCCTTGCCGGTCTTCCACTCGGCGAGCGCCTTCTCGTAGTCGGCCCACGCCTTGGCGTAGCCCTTGCCGCGGTTGATCTGGTCGGCGAGCGCCTTGATCGCGTTGGGGCCGATGCCGTCGTGCGTCAGCCGCTGGCCGACGATCGCGCGCAGCACCATGCCGTCGTGATCGGCGGCGCCGGTCTTGATCGCGGCGACGCGGCCGTTGACCGGGCCCTGGTCCTTGCCGGACACCAGCACCGTGGTCAGGCCCGCGGCGAGCGCGGGGCCGAACATCGGGTCGTCGAACGCGATCGCGTCCTGCAGCGGCTGGCCCGGGGCGCCGCCGGGCACCGGGGTGCCTTCGCCGGCGAGGCCGAGGTGCGAGAACGCGTCGATGAAGCCCGGGGTGATCACCGCGTCGGGCAGGTCGATGACCTTGGCGCCGTACGGGATCGCGAGGTCCTCACCCACGGCCTTGATGCGGCCGTTCTGGGCGATCACCAGCCCGTTGCGGAACACGTGGCCGTTGCCGTCGTGGATGCGCCCGGCGCGGATCGCCAGCACCGAGCTCTCGGTGCTGCGCTCGAACACGCGGCGGCCGTCGACGTAGGTGGCCTCGACCATCGTGCCGATCGCCAGCGGGTCGCCGCTCAGCAGCAGGAAGTCGGCGTCCTTGCCGGGGGCCAGCGAACCGACGCGCTGGTCGACGCCGAGGATCGCCGCGGCGTCGCTGCCGACGGCGCGCAGCGCCTGTTCGCGCGACAGGCCGTGCCGCACGGCGATGCCGACGGCCAGCAGGTAGTCCCGAAGCGACACGCCGGCGGCCGGCGCGAGGCCGATCTTGACGCCCGCGGCGGCGGCCTTGGCCGGCGCGTCGGGGCGCGGCTTGGGGGTCTCGTCGAGCTGGTCCTCGCCGCCCTGCGTGGGCTGACCGAAGCGCACCGGCACGCGGAACGCCGCGGCGACGCCCTGGGCCGCCGCCAGCTTGGCGACGCTGGCGATCTCCTGCGGGTCCTCGAGCACCATGCGCACGCCGAGCTCCTTCTGCAGCGTCAGCGCGCGGCGCACGTCCTGGGCCCGGAACGCGGCGGCGCGCAGCGGCAGCTTGCCGCCGACCACGCGCGCCAGGGTGGCCTCGTCGTACTGTTCTTCGGCGAAGCCCTGGCCGCCGGTGCCCTTGGCGTTGCTGGCGGCTTCGCTGAACAGCGCACGCAGCTCGGCGAGCAGCGAGATGCGCGCGGTCGGCGTCTGGATGCGCGACGGCTCGATCGGGTCGTCGCTGGTCGGGTGCGCGACCGGCTCGAACACGCGCGGCGCGCGGATGCCGCTGTCGCCGAAGTCGACGCGCAGGCAGTTGTTCTCGTCGAGCACGCGCTCGACCAGGTCGCGCCCGGCGAGCTTGACCACCGCGCCCTGGCCCGAGACCAGGCGTTGCCGGCCCGGCGACAGGTACGCGGTGGTGACGCCGCCCGAGAGCGCCGTCTGCCACTTGCGGTCGAAGTCGAACGCGTCGACGGCGAGCGCCTGGGGCGTCACCTGGTAGTCCGAGTCCGCGGCTTCGCTGAGGTCGCTGTCGACCGCGACGATGCCGGGCATCACCACCTTGTCGCGCGCGTCCACGACCGGCAGGCCTTCGGGCGGCGCCTCGGCGCCGGCGCTGACGACCTTGCCGGCCTTGACCACCAACCAGGCGTCGTGCAGCACCGTGGTGCCGTCGCCGACGAGGAGCGTGCCGCAATGCACGGCGAAGTCGCGGGCCGGCTCCTGCGCCGCGGCGGCGGCGGCGAGCACGGCGATCGCGAGCGTGCGGGAGAAGACGTCGCGCATCACTTGCCCTCGTTGCCTGCCTTCTCGGCGGTCTCGGTCTTCTTCTCTTCGGGGGTGTTCTTGCCGTCCTTGCCGTCGCCCTTCTCGGGAGCCTTCTCGGCGCCCTCGGTCTTGGCTTCGGGCTCGGCGAACAGCAGCGACAGGCGCGGGTCCTTGCTGCGCTCGTAGACGACCTCGCCCTCGAGCAGCACCGTGTCGACCCAGCTCGTGGCCAGCAGCGGGTCGCCGGTCAGGATCTGCAGGTTGGCGAGCTTGCCCTCGGTGATCGAGCCGATCTGGTCCTGCAGGCCGAGCAGGCGCGCCGGCACCATGGTCAGCGCTTCGATCGCCTTGGCGCGGTCGATGCCGTTGCGCACGCAGGTGCCGAGCTGCCACCACGGGTAGGCGGTCGGGGCGCTGGTGCCCAGGGACAGGGCGAACGGCACGCCCGCGTCGGCGAGCTTCTTCGCCGGGCAGTGCTTGCTCTCCTTGTCGGTCTCGGGGTCCTTCTCCGTGTATTCGATCACGTCGTCGAGCACGACCGGCACGCCGAGCTTGGCCAGCGCGGTCACGCCCTCGTCGATGTTGGCGCCGAGCAGGTAGACCAGGTCGAGCTCCTGGCCCATGCGCATCGCCTCGTCGAGTTCGGCGGCGGACGGCACGAACAGCCAGCCCTTGGCCTTCTTCTGCACCAGGGCGACCGCGCTCTTCTTGGTGCGGTCGTACTCCTCGGTCCACTCCTTGTCCTTCGGGATCGCGCCGGCGGCCTTCTCCTTCTCGAACTCGGCCTTGCGGCGGTCGAAGTCGGCGATGTACTCGCGCACGTCCTCGATCGCGCGGCGCATGCGGCGGATCTGCTGCAGGCGCCCGCCGCCGCCGGCTTGCAGCGACAGCTTGATGCCCGTGTTCTCGGTGACCGCCATGTCCTCGACCGTGCGGCCGAACGGGCGCAGCACCATGCCCTGGCCGCCGAGCAGCGTCTGGTTGCCGGGCAACACGTGGATCGTGCCGACGCCGTTGCGCAGGCACTCCTCGAAGTAGCCGTTCGACGGGTCGACCGCGTCGCGCACCGACAGCCACGGCACGTTCTGCATGTTCTCGTTCATGCCGCGGCCGCCGCCTTCACTCTGCGCGAGCACCCACGTCGGCATCACGACCTTGTCGCTCGCGTCGACCACCTTGGCGGTCCACGGGATCTCGACGCCGTCGGCCTTGGCGACCTTGGTGATGCGGCCGTTCTGGATCAGGATCACGCCGTTCTCGATGGTCGGGCCGGTGATCGTCAGGATCTTGCCGGCCTTGACGGCGACGACGTCCTGGGAAGCGGCCGGCAGCGCGAGGGCGGCGGCGACCGCGACGGAGAGGAGCTTTGCGTTCATCGGGATTCGAGCACGGAGATGCCGTCGATGTGGACAGACTCGGCGACGGCGGCCGGGTCGAGCGGATCGTGGGACCAGACGACGAAGTCGGCATCCTTGCCGGCGGCGAGGCTGCCGACGCGGTTGTCGATACCCAGCAGCTGGGCGGGACGGATGGTGACGGCGTCGATTGCCTGTTCGGGGGAGAGACCGAAGCGCACCGCGAACATCGCCTCGCGCACGAGGTCGAGGGCCGCGGCGTTGGTGCCCGTGGTGACCACGAACGGCACCTTCTTCTGCGCGAGCAGCGCGATCGTCGAGAACCGCGGCGAGGCGCCGTCGGCGCCGGCGCGGCCGGTGACGTCCTCGGCGCTCGGGGCGCCGAGCAGCACCGCGACCTTGGCCGCGGCGATCTCGTCGACGAGGTAGTAGGCGTCCTGGGCCTCGTCGAGCACGGTCTTGTAGCCGAACTCGTCGGCCAGGCGCAGGGCCGTGCGCAGGTCCTGCTCGGAGCGCGCCGTCGTATAGGCGACGAGCTTGCCCTGCAGCACCTTGGTGAGCACGTCGGTCGCGGGATCGTTGTCGCCGGGGCCGTCCGCCGCGGTGCGCTCGAGCTTGGCCTTGGCGTCGTAGAACGCCTTGCGCACCTCCCAGATGACGCCCATGCGGGTCGTCGGCCGGCGGTAGTACATCGAGTCCGGGCGGCCGCCGCGGATTGCGCGGTTGCCCATCGACGGCTCGGCGCCCATGGTGATGCGCAGGCTCGCGTCGTCGACCAGCAGGTGCGGACCGGCCGCGTCGTCGACGGTCTTGACCACGCAGCCGATGCCGCCGATCACGTTCTTCGTGCCGGGCATCGCGTGCACCGTGGTGACCCCCGCTGCGCGCGCGTGGCGCACCGCGTCGGTGGTCAGGTCGAGGCTGTCGATGGCGCGCAGGCTGGGCGTGACCTCCTCGCTCTGCTCGTTGCTGTCCTCGTCGGTCATCGCGCCCGCGAACGAGGCGTCGACGAGGCCCGGCGTGATCGTCTTGCCGCTGCAGTCGACGACCGTCGCGCCGCTCGGGATCGAGGTCGACGGGCCGCCGACCGCGAGCACCTTGCCGCCCGACACGATCAGCACGCCCTGTGCGATCGCGGGCTTGCCGCCCGGAAGGATGCGCGCGCCCTGGTAGACGACGGTGCCTTCCTGGGCGCTGGCCGGGACGGCCAGCGCGAGCACCAGCCCGAGCTTCGCCAGATTCATCACGGTTCTACCGGTCATCACAGTCCTCCGGCGGCCGAGGTGGCCGGCTTGTCGGTCGCAGGTGAGGGGGCCGCGCCGCTGCGGCGTTGGCCGCCGATCCAGGTGGCGAGGTGGCGCGAGGTGAGGTCGATCGGATCGCCCGAGAACACCACGAAGTCGGCGTCGTTGCCGACGCGCAGGCTGCCGACGGTCTTCTGTTGGTCGAGCAGCGTCGCCGGGCTGCGCGTCAGCGCGTTCAGCGCCGAGCGCCGGTCGAGGCCGTGCTGCACCGCGAGCGCGGCGGTGAGCCGCAGCTGCTCGGGCTGCCCCGAGAACGCGAACGGGATGCCGAGCTTGGACAGCTGCGCCGGCAGGGCCAGCTGCTCGAGCTTGGACTCGGGCGTCAGCGTGCCGAGCACCAGGCCGACCTTCTGCGCGGCGAGGCGCGGCAGGTAGTCGCCGACCTCGGCGCCGCCGACGATCACCGGCTCGAAGCCGAACTCCTTGCCCAGGTCGAGCACCGCGCGGATCTCGCGCGCCGTGTTGGCGCGCACGAACACCTTGCGCGAGCCGTCGAGCACCTGCCGCAGCACCGCCATGTCCGCGCCCGTGCGCACGCCGAGCTTGGCGTCGGCGAAGCCCGTGCGCGCCATGTCGATCGCGCCCATCAGCGACGTCGGCGGCCGGTCCTGGCTGCGCGCGTTCGTGGTCAGCGACATGCCGAGGTGCAGCTCGGCGATCGCCACCGTGGCGTGGTCCGCGGTCGGCTTGATCAGCGCGGCGATGCCGCCGGCGAGCTGCCGCTCGGACGGCGCCATCGCAGCGGCGGTCACGCCCGATTGCGGCAGCCGTTCGATCTCGTCGCTCCACGCGTCGATGCCCTCGGCGACCAGCAGGTCCGGCGTGAACGCGAACGCGCTCTCGGCGAGGTTGGCGTCCTGGCCGAGCGTGGCGTAGGCGAGCACGAAACCCGGCACGATCGTCGCGTCGCCGTAGTCGACGACCCTGGCCCGACTGCTGGCTTCGGTGGGGATCTCGTCGCCGACGTAGGCGATCTTGCCGTTGCGCACGAGCAGGCGGCCGTCGTCGAGCGTGGTCTCGGGCGAGATCGTGATCCGCTTGCTGCGGATCAGCAGGTCCTGGGCGTTCTGGGCGCTGGCGTTCGAGACGGTGGTCACCGCGGCGAGCGCGGCGATCGTCAGCAGGCCGGAGAGTCGCCGCGACAGGGAGAGGGGGTCTTGCATCACTTGGCCTCGAATTCGGTGCGGCCCTGGGACAGCACCAGCAGCACGTGGCTGTCGCTGGCGAAGAGGGAACGGTCGGTGACCAGCACGTCGGCGAACTTGCCCGCGGTCAGCGAGCCGGTGTCCTTGGCGACGCCGAGGATCTCGGCGGGGGTCAGCGTGATCGCGCGCAGCGCGGCGTCCGCGTCGAGGCCGCCGGCGATCGCCGTCGCCGCCATCAGCCGCAGGCAGCTCGCGCGCCGCCCCGCGCCGCTCGCGATCGCGAACGAGGCGCCGGCGCGCTGCAGCGCCGCCGGCACCGCCGGCACGTCGAAGCTCTCGTAGACCTTCGGCATGCGCCCGGGCAGCACTTCGGTCAGCACCACCATCGCGCCCTGCGCCGCGATCGTCGCGGCGGCGTCGGCGGCGCCGTAGGCCTGCTCGATGACCAGCAGCGGGATCTCGTGCTCCTTCTGCATCGCGAGCGCCGCGCGCACCTCGTCGGGGCGGTGCGCCTCGACGCGCAGCGCCAGCTCGCCATCGAGCACGCGCAGCAGCGCCTCCTTGGTCGGGTCCTCGTTGGGCTTCTTCGGGTAGGTCGGGCGCTTGGGGCCTTCTTCCTTGGCCGGCTGGCCCTGCTGCGGCTGGCCCGGCTGGCCGCCGGGGCCCTGGCCGGACGGGCCCTGGCGCGGCGGAATGCGGCCCTGAGGCGGGTCCTGCGGGGCCGTCTCAGGGGTCGTTGCAGAGGCTGCCTCGATCAATGCAAGTAGCGCATTCTCAAAGGCTTCCGCCTTCTCCGGGGCGACGGGAACCGGGGCTGACGCGGCCTCCTCGGCGGCCTTGCCGTCGCCGCCTCCGCCTCCAGGCGGCGTGCCGCGGCGCCCGCGGCCAGGCACCCGGGGGGCGCCTTCGGGCGTCGCGCCCGCGGGCCGGTTGGCAGGCGTGCCCGCAGCTTCGCCGGGCTTGGCCTCGCCGCTGCCCTTCTTCTTCTCGTGGTAGTCGAGGTACTCCTGGAAGTCCTTCTCGTACTTGAGCAGCGCCTCGGTGTAGTCCTTCTTGGCCTTGCGATAGTCGTCGAGGCCTTCGAACATCTTGCTCGCGCCCTCGAACTGGGCCAGCCGCTGCAGCGCGTGCGACGGGGTGGGGCCGTTGGTCAGCCGCATCTGCACCGCCGCGGCGTCCTTCTCGGGCCAGAAGTCGAAGCCCTGGGCGCGGGGGCGCACGATCGCGCCCTGGCCGCGCAGCTGCGCCGGCGAACGCACCGTCACGTAGGCGGTGGTGATTCCGGCCGCCGCGAGCGCGTCGTCGCGTTCGTTCTGCGCGCGGAGATCCAGCCGCAACTCCAGTCCTGCATCGAGGTTGCCTTCGCCGCGCAGCGCCGGATCGGTGTAGGCGTCGGTCTCGGCATCGACCAGGCCCGGGTAGACGTGGCCGGTCGGATAGCTGCGGGTCGCCGCGCCCTCGGGGATCTCGACCTCACCCTTCTTGCCGACCGCGACGATGCGATTGCCGCGGATCACCACCACACCGTCTTCGATCGCGGGGCCGCTGGCGGGATGCACCGTGCCGGCCTCGATGACGATCGGTTGGCGGCGGCGCTGACCCTGCCCCTGTCCTTGTCCGCCCTGGCGACCGCGCCGCGGCGCCGGCGCTTCCTGGGTCGCGGCTGCTTCCTTGCCGGCCGGTTCTCCTTGTTGGGCGCGGAGCCCGGGGGCGGGCAGGAGGCTCGCGCCGAGGGCTAGCAGGCACGTGAACGGCAGGACGGACGGCGAGCAGGGCGTGCGCATGAGGGCTCGAGAATGGTTGGGAAGGCTCGAGGAGCGGCCGCAAATTGGCGCGAGGGGGAGGGGCCCTTCTACGGGTCGGGACCTACCGCCTGCCAACGCTTTTTGGCGTCGGCGATGTAAAGGACGCCCCGACGCGGAGCGGCCTTCCGAAACTGCTGGCTTCAGTGGTGCCGCAGGCCGCGAGAATCTCCGGTCGGCTGTAATCGGCAGGGTGGTTCTGGGCACAGAGGGGGGCGAGATGTCCTTCGTACCCCCCTTCTGTCCCTCCAGTACCTGCGCGGCGCACGAGAAGCCCGAGAGGCGCTGGTTCAAGTGCAACGGCCACTACAAGCCCAAGTGCCGCACCGTGCGCGTGCCCAGGTTCCGCTGCCTGCGGTGTGGCCGCGGTTTCTCGCGCCAGACGTTTCGCCACGACTACCGCGATCATAAGCCACACGCGAACGCTGCCACCTACCTGCACCTGGTCAGCGGTGTCGGTCTGCGGCAGACCGCGCGCCTGGTGGGCCTCGACGTGCACAGCGTGCAGGGCAAGTTGCGCAAGATGTCGCGCACGTGCCGGCGCCTGCACGACAACCTGAGCATCTCGTTGCGCGCCGACGAGTTCCTGCTCGATGAGGAAGAGACCTACGAGAACTCGTCGATCCGCACGGTGACGATGCCAGTCGTCATGGAACGTCGGACATGGTTCGTCGTGGCGACGACCGCGGGCCCGATCCGCAGGCTGGCCAGGGCCGGCTCAGGCCGTCGGCGCCGGCAGGAGCGCGACGAGAGGAAGCACGGCCGTCGCGCGGACACCAGCCGGAAGTGCGTGCGAACGACGCTCGAGGACCTGCGCAGGCGCCTTCCCGACGGGGCGAGGATTCAGTTGTACAGCGATCTCAAGAGCAGCTACGTGACGTTGGCGAAGGCAGTGTTCGGCGATGCGGTGGCGCATCTGCGAACGCCGGGACGCGCGGCGCGAAACACCGCGAATCCGCTGTTCCCGATCAACACGACGTTGGCGATGACGCGTGACAACAACGGCAGGCTGCGCCGCAAGTCATGGCTGGTCTCCAAGAAGGCCGTGCGCCTCGTGGAGCAAATGCAGTTGTTCGTCTGCTACCGCAACTACGTGCGCACGCGCTTCAACAGCGACCCGCCCGGCGAGACCCCGGGCCGGCTGCTAGGGTTGATCGAGCGCGACCTGCAGGCTCACGAGGTCCTCGGCTGGTCGCAGCAGTGGGGTCGGCGCAGCATCCACCCGACCAGCCTCGATGGGCGCAGGACCCACGACATGGCCGTGGCGTCCTGATCATGCGGCTCTGGACGGGGCCCCTGCCTGCGGTTCGCCGCTTGGGAGCCCCATCCAAGCCAGCAGTCTCAGTTGATGTCGATGAAGTGCTTGATGCCGTTCGTCGACAGCGCGCCGAGGGCGTTGATGCCCGGGACCAGGGCGACACCCTGGGTCTTGATCTCGACGCCGGCGAAGGCCGGGGCGTTGGGGATCGAGAAGCTGGTGCTGCCGACGCCGCCCGCCGGGACCCACACCTGCGAGGCGTCGATCGAGACGTACTGGTGGCAGCCCGGCATGCCGAGCGAGGTCAGGTCCAGGCCCGGGTTGATCTCGGTCAGACCGAACAGGGTCGCGCCGACCACGGAGATGGCCGGCACGTTGTTGGTCTCGAGCGAGAAGGCGGTGCCGATGACGGGGCGCGCGCTGCTGCTGTGGGTGATCGGCGCGATGTCGTTCGCCTCGGTGATCAAGACGGAAATTGCCGAGAGGTCGATCGAGGGCGGCAGCAGGTTGTTGTTGCCGGGGCTGTAGCCGGTGGTGCCGGCGGTCGGGTCCATGTTGCCGAAGCGCAGCTCGACGGTGCCGCTGGCGTCGAACGCGTACTGG
The DNA here is from genome assembly GCA_020638655.1 of Planctomycetota bacterium. GTDB lineage: Bacteria > Planctomycetota > UBA1135 > UBA1135 > UBA2386 > JACKIC01. The sequence goes on along the minus strand of JACKIC010000005.1, from coordinate 395,784 downwards.
AACGTGTTCGGGTTGGTGCTGCCGTAGTCGGGCACCGAGTCGAAGGTCACGTAGGCCGTGCCAGTGACCGGGTCGGTGTCGAAATAGACGGAGCCGCCGGCGGCCGGGTTGAGGTCGCGCCACTTCGCCGCCCAGCACGGACCGTTGCCCAAGAACAGCGCGCCGTTGAACGCGCAGCAGCCATTGTTGGTGTTGGGGGCACCGTGGACGAAGCCGTTGCTCGAGACGTACAGGTCGGTGGTGGTGCCGCCGGGGTACGGCAGGGTCCAGTTCAAGGGGAACTGGATGACCTGGTCGTCACCCATGACGATCGGCGTGGACGTCGGCACATAGAGCGGCGTGCTGCCGGGCAGCACCACGTAGCCGGTGCCGATGTTCTGCATCGCGAAGCTCGTGTTCGACAGATCGCAGGCGGAGTAGCTCTCCTGGAAGGACGCGTACTGCCGCACGCAGCCGTCGCCGTAGGGCGTCGAATACGCGTAACCGCTCGTCGGCACGCAGGTGTACTCGCAGAGGATGCAGTAGTTCACGCCGGTGCCGCTCGCCGTCGGGCCGTTGCTGCTGTTGGAATCCCAGATGCGCGAGCCGAGCGCGGTGGCGCCGGACACGGCGTCGCACTGCGTCGCGCCGCCGCTCCAGCCCGTGCCATCCAGTTGGACGTCGAGCACGATGTCGTTGCCGGTGCTCGGGTCGTAGAGGAACGGCGTGGTCAGCGGGATGTCGATGTGCCAGACGCCCGGCGTGGTCGAGCTGCCCGGGCGCGAGCCGGCCTGCACGGTGACGGCGCCCGAATGCACGATCGTGCGGTCGGGCCCGTGGTTGGCCGCGAACGTCGCGCTGATCGCGGTGTAGTCGACCGCCGCCGTCGACATCTCGATCACCACGTTGGGCCAGCTGCCGCCGGTCCACGTGGCCGCGCTGAGCGCGTTGTCGACGCGGAAGCGCAGGTTGTTGATCAGCACCGGGCCGGTGACGTTCTGGCTGGTGAAGTTCGAGCTGTCCTGGATCTGCAGGTAGTGCATGCTGGCCGCGTTGCGGCCCCAGGGATAGATGTTGTTCGAGTTGCCTTCGACCGTGTCGTAGCCCGTGGGCGCGACGACGAGCGTCTGTGCGGTCAGCGGCAGGGACAGCACGATGGCGGCGCTGCAGAGGAGTACGGAGGTTTGCATGGGGAGTGTCTCTCGGGAAGTCGGGCAGGACTTCGACGAAGCGTCGAGGTGCACAACGTAGCCGTTGGCGCCGCGCCGTCGAGCTGCGCTACCAAGGTGTTACGGACGGACTGTGGCAGCCGGTGCGCGTCGACGGGCCGGCTGCGTCAGTCGCCCCGTTCCCATGGGAGAGACCGCCGTCCGTCGCGGCGCGTCGGCGGCGAGGTCCGCAGCGCCTTGCGCGGCAGCGCCGGCAGCTTGCCGGTGATCGCGGCGAGCACGTAGTCGAGCACGTCTTCGGCCTGGTACTCCTTCTTGCCGCGCCGCGGCGGCAGCAGCAGGTGCGTCTTGCCGGCTTCGACGGGGCGCACGTCGGCGAAGCAATCGAGCCAGCTGCCGCCGAGCGGCACGCCAGGCGGATGGCGCACGACGAGCCGATCGTTCTCGACCCACTGCATCGACAGCACGCCGAGGCCCTGCAGGCCGTGCTTGAGGCGGAACACGCGCAGCAGCGTGAGCACGGGCTTGGGAAGCTTGCCGTAGCGGTCGCGCAGCTCGGCCTGCAGCGCGGCGAGGTGTTCGTCGTCGATCGCCTCGTCCATCTCGCGCAGCAGTTCGAGGCGCTGGCGCGGGTCGGTGAGGAAGTCGGCCGGCAGATACGCTTGCAGGCGCAGGTCGACGTCGACCTCGACGACGTGCATCGGCACGGGTCGCTGCACCTTGGCGGCTTCGACCGCCGAACGCAGCAGTTGGCAGTACATGTCGTAGCCGACCGAGGCGATGTGGCCGGACTGTTGCGGGCCCAGGAGGTTGCCGGCGCCGCGGATCTCGAGGTCCTTCATCGCGATCGCGAAGCCCGCGCCGAGATGCGAGAACTCCTCGAGCGCCTTGAGCCGCTTGCGCGCCTCCTGGCTCGGCGGCTCGTCGCGGTCGAGCAGCAAGAGGCAATAGGCCTTCTGGTCGCTGCGGCCGACGCGGCCGCGCAGCTGGTGCAGCTCGGCGAGGCCGAAGTGTTCGGCGCGATCGATCAGGATCGTATTGGCGCGGGAGATGTCGAGGCCGTTCTCGACGATGGTCGTCGACACGAGCACGTCGAACTCGCCGCGCACGAACGCGCGCACGGTCTTCTCGATCTCGGCCTCGGTCATCTGGCCGTGGCCGATGGCGATGCGGGCGCCGGGCGCGAGGCCGCGCAGGCGCTGCGCCAGGACCTGCAGCTCGTCGATGCGGTTGTGCAGCACGAACACCTGGCCGCCGCGCGACAGCTCGCGCGTGAGCGCTTCCTGCAGGATGCGGTCGTCGCGGAACAGCACGCGCGTCTCGACCTCCTGGCGTCCGGGCGGCGGATTGTCGAGCGTGCTGATGCCGCGGATGCCGAGCAGCGAGCCGTGCAGCGTTCGCGGGATCGGTGTCGCGCTCAGCGTCAGCACGTCGACCTCGGCGCGAAGTTGCTTGAGCCGCTCCTTCTGGCGCACGCCGAAGCGCTGTTCCTCGTCGATGACCACGAGCGCGAGGTCGTGGAAGCCGACGTCCTTGCCGAGCAGCTGGTGGGTGCCGACGACGATGTCGACGTTGCCGCGCAGCAGCCCTTCCTGCACCTCGCGGCGCTGCTTGGCGGTGCGGTAGCGCGACAGCAGTTCGACGCGCACGCCGAACGGCTCGCAGCGTCGCGCGAAGGTCTTGGCGTGTTGTTCGGCGAGGATCGTCGTCGGCGCGAGCACCGCGACCTGGCGGCCGTGCACGGCGACGCGGAACGCGGCGCGCAGCGCGACCTCGGTCTTGCCGAAGCCGACGTCGCCGCACAGCAGGCGGTCCATCGGCGTGGTCTTCTGCAGGTCCGCGGCGATCTCGCCCCAGGCCCGCATCTGGTCCTGCGTGTCGCGGAACGGGAACGCGTCGAGGAAGTCGCGCTCGGCCTCGTCCGGCAGGTGCGGCGGCCGCTGCACCAGCGCGCGCTGGCTCTGCACCTCGAGCAGCTCGGCAGCGAGGTCGAACAGGGCCTCCTGGACCTGTTCCTTGCGCTTCTGGAAGCCCTTGCCGCCGAGCTTGTCGAGCGGCGCCTTGCCGCCGCTGCCGACGTATTTCTGTACGAGGTGGATCTTGCTGGCCGGCACCAGCAGCTTGACCTCCTCGGCGAAGCACAGCCGCAGGTGCTCCTCGACGCCGTCGCCGCGCGACACCAGCTCGGTGCCCTCGAAGCGCGCCACGCCGTGCACCGCGTGCACCACCAGGTCGCCGGGGCCGAGCTCGAAGAAGCTCTGGATCGCGCGGCTCGGCACCGCGACGCGTTCGCGCACGCGCGCCTGCTGCGGTACGCCCGCGAACTCGACGTTGGACAGCGCGGTGGTCTGCAGGTCGGGCACGCGGAAGCCGCGGCTGATGCCGCCCAGGAGCAGGTCGACGTTCTCCTTGCCCAGGTCGAGCTGCTTGTGCGCGAAGATCTCGAGCAGTCGCTGTCGCTCGTCCTCGCTGCGGCAGAACAGCAATACGCGCCCCTGCATACCGCGCACGCTGCGCAGTCGACCCGCCGGGTCGGCTTCGCCCGAACCGACCGCCGACCCCGCCGACAGGATCTTGTAGTCGAGGTCGTGGCTCGGCAGCGAGGAGACGAAGAGGTGCGGACACGGTCGCAGCGTCTCCTGCAGCGCGTCGACGTCGCGCGCCAGCGTGCTGTCGAACTGCAGCAGGCGCGCCTTGCGTTCGTCGACGCGCAGCGGTTCGAACATCACCACGAGCAGCTTCTGCGTCGACAGGTGCTTGAGCACGGGGCCGTCGACGGTCTCCTGGGCGGCGCCGAGCGCGAGCACGTATTGCTCGTGCACCGCGGTGGTGCGCTGACTCGACGCGTCGAAGGCGCGGATCGACTCCAGCACGTCGTCGAAGAACTCGAGCCGGATCGCGCTTTCCGCCGCCATCGGGAACACGTCGACGACGTCGCCGCGCACGCTGATCTCGCCGGGCGCGAGCACCAGCGGCACCGACCGCAAGCCGGCCTGCTCGGCGCGCTGCAGTACCAGTGCGCGCTGCAGGTTCTGTCCGGCGCGCAGTTCGAGGTTGCCGCGGCCCAGGCTCTTGGGCGTCGCGACCTTCTGCAGCATCGCCTCGAGGCTGGTGACCAGCGGCGCCTTGGTCGCCGCGTGCTGGCGCAGGATGCGCTGCCGTTCGCTGCGCGACGCGGGATCGGGCTGCCCGTCGTCGCTCTCCTCTTCGCGCGGCAGCACCAGCGACGTCACCCCGAACGCCGCGAGGTCGGTCTGCAGCTGCAGGCTGTCGAGGTCGTCGGCGCACAGCGCGAGCACGGGGCCCTGATGGCGACGCAGCGCGGCGGCGAGCAGCAGCCCGACCGAGGCGCCCCACAAGCCGCCGGCGCGCACGTGCGAGCCGCGGCGCAGCTGTTCGAGCAGCGTGCGCGTCGTCGGCAGCCGACTGAACTCGTCGATCAGGAGGTCGGTGGGGGCGGGGGGCACAGCGGGGCGAAGAGGCTACGCTGCGGGTGCTTGCTGTGCACGGGTCCAAGAGGGTGGGTATCGTGCGCGGGTTCGCCGACGGCCCACGACCCAAGGAACGTGATGCGCTCGATCTCCGTCTCGCTGCTGTTCGCCGCGTCGCTCGCCGCCCAAGAGGCCGCGGCGCCGGCACCCGCCGCCGACCAGCACCTCGACTTGCGCGTGCTCTACGCGGGCAAGCCCGACGACGCGCGCACCGCGGCGTGGCGCGAGTTCCTGGCGCCGCGCACGGCGGGGTTCTCGGCGATCGACGTCGAGCAGTTGACCGAGCAGTCGATGAAGGACGCCGACGTGCTGATCCTCGACTGCCCCGACCCGATCGTGCGCAACGCCGCGGGCAATCCCGAGCGCATCAACGTGCCGCGGCCGAAGGCGCTGACCGCGGCGTTCGATCGGCCGACCGTCGTGATCGGCGGCATGGCGATGGTCACCGACCGGCTCGACCTCAAGCTCGACTGGCTTTGAATGTGTCTCTACGAAGAGGCCCACGGTGTGGTTGCCTCGCATCCGATCTTCCAAGGTCCGTTCCCGGTGACGCCGACGCTGCATGACATGGCGACGCCCGAGCACTACCGCCGGCACCCGTGCGGCGCGGCGCTCGGCGCGACGATGCCTGCGTGGAGCATCTACCGCGGCAAGATCGGCCGCTACGTCGGCGTGGTCGCCGACGGCTACGGCTTCGAGGACAGCCCCGACGCCGAGTGGATCGCCAGCGGCAAGAACAGCAAGAACGCGCGCGCGGTCGCGCTCGGCCGGCAGGGCAACTTCTTCCACTGGGGCTTCGCCGCGGCGCCCGACGAGATGACCGACGAGGCGCGCACGGTGTTCTTGAACACGCTCGCCTACATGCGCCGGTTCGACGGCAAGAACGCGCTCGCGGTCGGCAAGACCAACTCGCGCGAGTGGCTGAGCGTCTACGTCGCTTCGCCCGAGGGACTGTCGGACTACTACAAGAAGCAGATGCCGGCGGCGTGGATGGCGGCGGCGGGCGACGATCTCGCCGCGCTGCGCGCGTTGTGCGCGGCCGAGCTGCCCTATGTGGTGCGGGTCGACGGCCACTGGCAGGTCGACGCCGACTGCAAACAGCTCGGACTCGACAACCGGCTCACGGCATCGCTGCGCCGCTGCGTCGAGTTGCTCGCGGCGGCCGACGGTGACGGTGACTCTTCAGATGACGCCGCGGCGCGGCGCGTGCTGGAGCGCTACACCGGGCAGCAGTTCGTGACCGCGGCGGAGTGGCGCGGCTGGCTCGAGGCCAACGAGGGCCGCCTGTTCCACAGCGACAAGGTCGGCCGGTTCGCCGTGGCGCCGCCCGAATACCCATCGCCGTATCGCGCCCCCGCCAAGTGAGCCGGGGCCGAGGGCGGGGCGACCCTCGCCTACGCACTCAGTCGGATGCGGGCCAGCACAAGGGCTGGCTGGGCAGCCGCCCCCGAACGGGGTCCACTTCTCCGTCATGCGGTCGTCATTCCGGCGCCGCCACAGTGGTGTGACTCCCATGCTGCGCTCCCCAATCAGCTCCCTCTTCCTCCGTGGCTCGGCGCTCGCCGCTGCCACCCTGCTGCTGCTCGTCGGCGCCTGCCACAACAGCAGTTCCTCGCCGCCCCCGGCGGGCATCGCCCCGGAACCGGTCGTGCCCTCCGACGGCGTGCTGCCCGGCGTCGTCGTGACCATCGAAGAGGTGCGCGGCCGCACCCCTGGACACATCGGCGTCGGCGACGTGCTCTCGGTCGACTTCAAGGTTGCCACCGACCTCGGTGAGCCGCTCGAGCTGTCGACGATGGCGCGCGCCGCGATCATGGTGTCTGGCCCCACGTCCAACTACCAGCGTGTGATCGCGTCCCAGGCGGACGTCATCGCGCGTTCGAAGAAGCGCGCGGTCGGTGCCTACACCTACGAGTTCGCGGTGGCGATTCCCGACAAGTACCTGGAGCCGCTCAACGACACGACGGCGCTCAGCGAAGGGGAGCTGACGGGGCAGCCGCTGATCGACGGCACCTACACGGTCGGCATGGAGATCCGCAAGGACTACCAGATCGGCGACACGCTCTATCGCGATCCGGGCAACGCGACGCGCAACTTCCTGCTCGGCGCGGCGACCACGCTCGAGCCGCGTGAGGTCGTGCTGCTGGCCAACTGCAACAAGTGCCACACCGAACTGCGCGCGCACGGCGACAACCGCAACCAGATCACCAACTGCCTGCTGTGCCACACCGCGGGCGCCGAGGATCGCAACGACCCGTCCGTCGCCGGCGGCACGCCCGGCGTCGCGATCGACTTCAAGGTGATGATCCACAAGATCCACTCCGGCAAGCACCTTCCCTCGGTGCTCGGTGTGACCACCAACCCCGACGGCAGCCGCAGCTACGACGCGACGCCGCAGCCCTACCAGATCATGGGCTACGGCAATTCGCTCAACGACTTCTCGACGGTGACGTGGCCGGCCTGGCCGAGCTTCTTCACGCCGATGCCGCGCGACCTCGGCTACACGACCCTGACGTCGGCGCAGCGCTCCGCCGAGGACACGATGCGTCGCGGCCCGTCGGAGTGCAACGAGTGCCACGGTGACCCCGACGGCGACGGCCCGCTCGGCGCGCCGCTGCAGGGCGACACCATCTGGGCCAAGCCGACGATCACGACGTGCACGTCGTGCCACGACGACTGGGTGCCCAGCCACGCCTACACCTCCAACGGCTCGACGATGCCGCCGCAGGCCGACAGCGCCGCGTGCACGCAGTGCCACCGCGAGAGCGGCACGCCGCTCGACCTCGTCGACGCGCACCGCCACCCGCTGGTCGATGCGAACGTCGCGCAGGGCGTGGTGTTCGAGGTCGCCTCGGTGACCGACATCGGCAACGGCAACGGTCGCTTCGAGGCCGGTGAGAAGGTCGAGGTCACGTTCCAGGCCAAGAACAACGACGGCGCCGTGATCGCCGCGAGCTCGCTGAGCCGCATCGAGACGCTGTTGACGGGCCCGACCGTCAACCCGCAGCTGCTCAACTACCAACGCATCCCGACCGATCTGTTCGTCGGCAACGGCCCGTACACGTTCCGTCTGCCCGAGATCGTCTTCTACGAGCCGATCGGCGTGTCCGACGCCAACCTCAACACCTTCAGCAGCTCGCGCGCTCCGCACTGGAACCGCACGGGCGCGTTGACCACGGTGCTGCGCGTCACCGGAACGGGCGCGACGACGACCCTGCTGGTCGGCGCGGGCGCGGCGCAGAACTACCTCGACGTCGCCGTCGGCGGCGGCGCCAACTTCAACAACGGTGACTACGTGGTCATCGACGACGCCCTCGCCGGCGTGCGTGAGTTCATGCGGGTCCAGATGGTGCAGGGCGACCGGCTGTGGTTCGGGTCGCAGTACCGGACGACCTACAAGGCCGGCCTCAGCAACGATCACGCGATCGGCGCGACGGTCACCAAGGTGACGACGGCGAGCGTTTCGAGCTCGACCTACTCGCTGGACGCGCTGACCGGGATCTTCACCGAGACCTCGGAGATCGGCGATGGCGAGCTGCTCGCGACCTACACGACCGACTTCGAGATCCCGGCCGTCTATCCGGGCTCGATCAACAACACGGAGACCAACGGCGAAGACTGGGGCGACTGGACCGGTCTGCCGGTGCTCGACGGCACCTACACCTTCGATCTGCACGGCGCGCAGTCGCTGAGCGTGACGCGCGCGACCGAGGTCACCACCTACACCGAAGGTGCCGACTCGACCGTGACGCGGCTGCTGTTCGGCGGCGCCACCGAGATCGTCGAGGTGCCGCGCGCCGACCCGCAGAGCTGCTACGGCTGCCACAACAGCCTGCAGTTCCACGGCGGCAGCCGCCGCAGCCTCGAGACCTGCCTGTCGTGCCACGGCACCGCGGGCATGGAAGGCAGGCCGCTCTACGAGGGTGGCAGCGCGGTCGGCGAGTCGGTGGAGTTCCGCCACTGGCTGCACGCGGCGCACAAGGAAGTGTTCCCCGCGATGCCGGGCGGCGTGCAGGACTGCGCGAAGTGCCACGGCCAGAACACCGTCTGGCAACTGCCGGCGGAGCGCCGCCACCCGATGCAGACCATCATGACGCGGTCGTGGATGGTCGCGTGCAGCAGCTGCCACACCGACACCGCCGCGCGCGCCCACATGGACGTCAACACCACGATGTTCGGCGCCGAGGCCTGCGCGATCTGTCACGGCACCAACGACGAGCTGTCCGTGATCAACGTGCACAAGATCAAGTGATCGGGTGCAGAGCTCGGTAGCGACCGCCGCGGGGGTGACCCGCGACGGTCGCTCGCTGTACGGCGGGTGCCTTCAGAACACGAACGACAGCGCGGCGGTGACGCCGTTGGCGCAGCACGATGCCGCGAGGGCGCGCGACCACGTGAGGCGGCTGACGCCTCGATATACCAGCGCTTCGACCGCGGCGACGCCGATCTCGACGAGCAGCCACGGCGCCGCGAGCGAACGCACCAGATACCAGGCCGCGGAGTGCGTCAGCAGGTTCGCGGCGAACGCGTCGACCGCGATCCGGCGCCGTCGGTCGCGCGGCGCCCAGGCGACCACGATCGGCAGTTCGATGGCGACGGTCAGCAGGAACGCGAAGAGCCAGTTCATGTGGCCACCAGGGCCTCGAGGCGGCTGCGCGCCGGCACGCCGCAGGCGAGCACGAGCACCGGGATCTCGATCCAGGCGTGCACGGCCGCGAACATCGCGTAGGCGCTGCGGGTGCCGACGAAGTCGAGCGCGAAGCCGAGCGCGGCAACGGCGCCCAGGCCGAGCACCGCGAGACCGAACGCGCGGCGCGGCGGCCACGGCGCCAGCGTCCCGGCGCGTTCGCCGGTCGAGAGCCGCGGCAGGACTCCCAGCACGACGGCGTAGTGCATGCACTGCAGGTACGCGGCGGCCGCGAACAGGCGGTCCGCGAAGGTGGAGCCTAGCAGCGGGCCGGGCACGAACGCCGGCAGGTGGTCGTCGAGGTGGCCGGTCGACAGCGGTCCGGTCAGCAGCGGCTCCGCGGACGGTGCCAGCAGCATCACCGCGGGAACGGCGCCGAACGCGAGCGCGGCGAACGCCAGGCCGCGGCGGCGGTCCGGGCCGCGCAGCCGTTCGGCCAGGAAGCCGACTGGCGTGAGGTTGTGCAGCAGCGCGAGCGAGACCAGCGTGGGCACCGGGGTGAACCAGGCGCCGGCGATCAGCGCCAGTGCGACGGCGACGGCGAACGGGGTGGCGCGGCTGCGGGCCAGCAGCGGCAGCACCAGCGCGACCGACGCGGCACCGACCAGCAGTTCGGCGGTGACGCGGGTGCCCGCGTCGCCGAGGCTGACGAGGGTGAGCGCGCGCAGCGCGGCAACGCAGACGAGGCCCAGCAGCAGCCACGCGGTCGTGCGCCGCGGCAGCCGGGCGGCGAAGCGCTCGTCGACGTAACGCAACTCGACCAGCACGTGGGGCAGCCCGAACAGGGCCAGCGACACGGCGTAGGTCCACAGCGGCGTCAGCGTCGCGGCGACCGCGCAGCCGATCACCAGCGCCGCGCCCGCCAGCAGCCGGCCCGCGAACGGGTTCATGCGGCCGTCGGGGCGAGGTCCGCGCTGCGGCGGCGCGTGCGCAGCAGTAGCCAGCCGCCGCCCGCCGCGGTGAGCAGCAGCAGCCAGAGCCCGTCCTTGGCGGGCTCCTTCACCTTCTTCTCGGCGCCCGGTTCGATCACCTTGCCGTCCTTGTCGAAGGCGGTGACCTGGGCCTGCAGCACGAACTTGCCTTCGGGCTCCTTGGTGATCACGAAGGTCTGGCTGAGCTTCGCGGTCGGGTCGCCTTCTGGCACGCGGTTGCCGCAGCCCCACGTGGTCAGCAGCTGGATCTTGCCGTCGACCGCGAGCTTCTCGACGTTCGCCGCGCCCTTCGCGCCGGCCGCGCGGTAGGCGGCGAGCTGGCTCTTGGGCACGAGCAGGAACGCGAGCTGGGTGTTGCGACCGGGGCGGATGGGGTCGCCGAGCGCGAACGGCGCGCCGGTGCCGTGCACGGGCCAACCCGGCTCGACGTACACGAACACCGGCTCCTCACCCTCGGCGAGCGCCCGCTTGGGCGGCAGCCACAACCGCTCACCGATCTGCATGCGTGACGGCTTCACGTCCGGGTTCAGCGCCAGGATCGCGCGCACGTCCTTGGCGCCGCCGCACCGTTCGCGCGCGATCTTCTCGAGTGTGTCGCCCTTGACCACGACGTACTGCACGCAGCAGCGCTCCAGCAGGGGCGCGGCCTCGAGCTTCGTCTCGAGCGGCACGCTGCGCGTCCCGGGCGGGATGATGTCGGGCAGGGACAGCAGGGCGAGAAGACAGGGCGCGAGCGCGGCGGCGTGCATCGGGGATCTCCTGGGTCGACGGGTGGCGCCGCGCCAACGGGATCCGGACCGCTCGGTTCCGGGGAATCGCAGATGCGCTGCCGGCGCCATTGTGCGTGCGGGCGCACCTTCATTCACGTTCACGTCGGGGTTGTGAGGCCACGCAGTCCGGCATCCCGCTAGACTCTCGCGACCTGGAGGTGGTCATGCGCGTCTTGCCCTCGCTGATCGGGATCGAAGCGGTCGTTCTGGTGCTGTTGCTCGGGGTCTGGTGGTCGCGTCAGGCCGAGGTGGCCTTGCCGCACGTGGGCGACCGCGCGGTCGGCGTCGCCGATGCCGGGCCCGGTGCCCCCGAGGCTGCTGGCGTCGACCGCGCGCAAGGCGCATCGGCGTCCTCCGAGCGACGCGAGGTGGTCGTGTCCGATGGCGGGGCGTCGGCCGGGCAGCAGGTGATCCTGCAGGGACGCCTGCTGACTTCGACCGCGTTTCCCGAGATGGACTCGATCCGTATGAGCATGCGGCGCCAGGGAACGTGGCGCTCGGCGGAGATCAGCGCTGCTGGAGGCTACGCCGTCTGCGACCTCTCGCCGGGGACCTGGCGCGTCACCTGCGAGGTGCCCGGCTTTCGTCGGCTCGACTTCGAGCACACGCTGACCGGGGCGGCGATTCAGCGGTTGGACATCGAACTGCAGGCGGCGGTGGTGCTGCCCGTGTCGATTCGCACGACCGACGGCAAGCGGCTGCAGGCAGAGCTCACCAAGACAGGCCTCTGGCAGGGGCTCGGCATCGTGATCACCGCGGCGGCGCTGGTGGGCGATTTCGAGCCGACCGAGAACTCGTCTCTCTCGATCGCCGGCGTCGGTCGGCATCGGAAGTCCGGCGACCTCAACCAACTCGCCGAACCCGACGGGGACGACGGCGTGCTCGAACTGGACCAGCCGCCGCCAGTGTACGCGGCCGTACTGCTGCGCCACACGGTGCTCGCCCAGCAGCGCATCGACCCCGGGCAGACCGAAGTGCACTTCGTGATCGACCTCGCCGAGGTCGAGCGGCGCTATGCGAAGGTGCGGCTCCGTCTCGTCGGGCCGAACGGCCCGATCGCCAAGGCGATGATCCGCTTGTCGACCGCGCAGGGCGGCGGCCATGGTGGCCGGACCGACGAGAATGGCGTCGCCGTGATCGACAAGGTCCTGCCGGGGCTCGCGTCCTTCGACGTGATGAGCCCGGACAGCGAGCGCTACAGCACCCACCTCACGGTCGAACCTGGCGCGGACCTCGACCTCGGCGACATCGTCCTGACGGCGCCCGGCAAGCTGCAGGGGCGCGTCGTCGGCGCCGACGGCGTCGGCGTGGCGGCTTCGGTGCAGTGGACGGCGGTCGATCTGTGGCGGCCGCCGCATCCGATGATGGACCGGCGCAGCACGAGCGCGGACGGCGACGGCGACTTCGCGCTGACCGACGGGATGCGGCGCTACTCGATGCGCGCCCTCGCGCAGGACGGTAGGGTCGGCTTCGCCGTCGTCGATGCGTCCGCGGCGCCCACCGAGCGCTTTGCGATCACGGTGTTGCCCGCGCACAAGGTGCGGCTGTCCTGCCCGCCGATGAGCCTGCGCGTCGCGGTTGTCACGGATCGCGATGGCAACCCGCTCGTCGTGTCGCGGCTCGAGCAGCGCTGGAACGAGGGCTCGATCTCCCTGCCCGACGGCGACTATCAGCTGACGATCTACGACGGACGTGGCGCTCGCCTGGGCAGCGAGGCACTGCGCGTCGCGGGCGCCGACCTCGCCAAGGAGCTGCAATGAACCCCAACCGTTCGCTGTGGATCGTGCTCGCGGTCGCGCTGGCGATCCCGATCGTCGCGTTGGCGGTGAGCCTGTGGTGCGGGGCGCCCGCCGCGGCTGCGCCGCGCGTTCCGGCGCCGGCGGTCGCGCCTGCCGGGCCTGAGGTGGTCGCGCCGCATGTTTCCGAATCGGCCGAAACGCGCGTCGAGGCGCCGCTGCCCGCGGTGATCGAGGGCGGGCAGGCCGGCGCGAGTGAGGCGTCGTCGGGAGCGTTGGTGTACGGCGCCGTGCGCATGATCGATGGGGCACGGGTGCCTGGTAGCCTGTCGCTGTCGCTGGTCCGTGGCGGCGTGAGCAAGCCGCTCTACAACTCGTATCTGAACGCGGGGCAGCAGCAGTTCGCGTGGCCCGATGTCGCGCCTGGCGACTACGAACTCCGCGCGCGCGCGCCCGGTGTGCGCGAATACACGTGCGCGCTCGAGGTCGCGCCAGGCGTCCGCGAGATGCGTGTCGACGTGGTGCTCGAGCCGAGCTGGATCGTCAAGGTGCTGTTGCAGTCACCGGACGGGCGGCCGTTGCACGAGAACGTCGCGCAAAGGCGCAAGGCGCAGACCAGGGGGCCGTGGCGCCTCGAGGACTCCCTCGTGGTGATCGCGCTCTGGCACGAGATCCCGAGCAAGCTGCCGACGTCGGAGCTGCGCAACACGCCGATGACCGTCGCCAGGTGGATGCCGAGCCGCGGCATCGAGGCGATGCGCGGCGCCGTCAGTTTGCCGGCGCGCTACGCAGGCACGCTCGAGATGCCCGAGCGCAAGGATGCACACGTCGCCGTCGTGCTCAAGGAGGTCGTGTTGACGACCGCGACGCTGACCGCGGGGCAGGAGGAACTCTCGATCACCGTCGATCCAGCCGCGATCGACAACTGTCTGGCGACGCTGCGGGGTCAGGTCGTCGATCGCGATGGCAAGCCCTTGCCCGCCGCGAGAGCCGGCATCAATGATGCGCAGAGCTGGCGTCAGCCCGGGGCGGTCGACGCCGACGGCCGGTTCGAGCTGACCGGCCTCCTGCCGGGCGAGTTCCAACTTGCGCTGGCATGCGATGGCCATGCCTCGCCGATGTTCACGATCGCGCTGTCACCCGGGAGCATCACCGATCTCGGCACGATCGTCCTGCCGCCGCAGCGTGACCTGCGCATCGAGGTGCGTGATGCTCCCGAGGGAGACGGCCTGCGCGGCTGGCTCGAGTCGCTCGACGCCCCGCCGCACGGGAGCCTGCGCGTCCGTTCGGCGCGGCTGACGCTGCGCCAAGGGGCCGCGACGCTCCAGGTCGCCGAGGGGCGTTACCGGCTGCGGCTGTCTGGGGCCGGTGGCGCGTTGCTCGATTTCGACACGCGCACGCTCGGCGAAGGACCGCTCGTCGTGACGCTGCAGCCCGAGGCCACGATCGACTTCGATCCGTCGGGCACGGCGGGGCCGACGCATCTCGTCGTGCGAGCCCCCAGCGGTGCCGTCGTGCTCGACCGCTGGGTGACCTGGCGAGGTCGCTGGCAACAGAGCGTGTTGCCCGGCACCTATTCGGTCACCGTGGAGCCCCTGCTCGGCGCGGCCCGCGAGCAGCAGTTGGTCGTCGGACCGGGCGGGGCAGCCTTCTCGCTGTGAGCGCGGCCCCGCGGCCGTGCCTCAGCGGATGCCGACGGCGACCGACGCGGCGTTCGACAGCGCCAGCCCCAGCGTGTTGGCGAGCGGATCGAGCACCAGACCCTGCACGTAGAACAGCGGCGTGCTGCTCGGCGGGATCCCGGGCGGCAGCTGGAACGTCGTGTAGGCGGTGCCGTTGTAGTTGGTCGCGGGCAGCAGCACGTCGCTGCTGGTCAAGAGGGTGCAGCCCGGCGCGCCGAAGGTGGTGAGGTCGAGCGGCAGCGGCGTGCCGAACCAGTGCTGGTTGGACAGGCCCAGCGCGATGAACGGCAGCGCATTGGTCGGCAGGTTGGCGACGATGATCGGCACGTTCTCGCCGACGTTGGGCGCGACCGGGCCGAACAGGTAGGGCGTGCCGGCGCTCGCCGGGCAGCCCGTGCCGTAGTTGGTGAAGGCGCCCGGCACCGGGAACTGGAACTCGGTGCGGCTCTGCGAGAAGTTGTAGCAGCCGAAGCGGCCCGGCGTGAACGTGCCCTGCAGGCTGAACTCGTGCTGGCCGTCGAGCCAGATGTCGACGCTGCCCGGGGTGTAGATCACGCGGAAGAAGTAGTCGGTGGCGAAGTTCCAGCCGATCGCGCCGTAGGTGGGGCTGCGCAACAGCTCGGTGCAGTTGAGCGTGTGCGACCACAGGTCGATCGGGCCGCCGCCGTAGCCGCGCGTGAACGGGCCGGTGACGCGCGACAGGGCGAGGCCGGCCTGCGACGTGCCCCAGTCCTGGTAGGTCTGGGTGATCTTCTTCCAGTCGACGAGGATGTAGTCGGCGGTGGTGTTGCTGCTGTCACCGGGCTGCCAGCCGAGCACGAAGCCGATCAGGTCGTCGTCGCCGCCCGACGGGTCGACCGTCATCCGGAAGTCGAGCACGACGACGTCGAAGTCGCTGTAGAGCACCGAGCAGTCGGTGTTGACGGTGTTGCTGGTCTGCGCGTAGAGGGTCAGCGGGTCGATGGTCCACGGCCCGGCGCCGTTGAGGTCTTCGACGGTCCACAGATTGAGGTCGATCGTCGGGTTCTGCGCCAGCGCGGGAACGCACGGCAGCAGGGCGGTCAAGATGGCGAGAGAGTGTCGCATTGCAGGCTCCTGAGGGTGAAACGCAGGGTGCGCCGAAGTGGCGCGGGAGCCTGGATAGGGGGCGCGCTTGAACCCGCGATGAACGGCGCGAGAGGTTCGCTGTCGTGATGCGATGCGCGCGTTCACGGGGGATGCGCGGGCCCTTCTCGCACCCTTGCCCGTGTGCGTACGGTACCGGGTACAAACCACACACCCCCGGCCGCGCAGCGGCCGGGGGTGTGGTTGCACCCGCATCGCATGCCTCGGCGCTGGGGCCTTCAGCCCTGGGCGAAGACGGCGAAGTCGGCGTCGCCCTCGCCGCGAGCCAGGGCCTTGTCCATCGCCGCGATCACGGCGGGCAGCGCGATGGTCGTCGCGGCGCCGGCGGCCTCCTGCATCAGGCGCGCGTCCTTGCGGGCCATGGTCAGTTCGAAGCTCGCGGGGCCGCTGCCCGCGGCCGCGAGCCGCTGGCCGATGAACGGCAGCGCGCCGCCCACCTTCCAGGTGTCGAACAGGGTCAGCATCACGCTGGCGGGCACGTCGTTGCCCTTGCCGATCGCCAGCACGTCGGCCATCGCCGCGGTCAGGGCGAAGTACATCGAGTTGCCGGCGAGCTTGAACACGGCGGCGAGGTCCGGGCGGTCGCCGACGACCAGGACCTTGCCGGTCATCGGGGTCAGGTGCGCCTGCAGCGCGTCGACTTCGTCGAGCGGCGCGGAGAGCACGATCATGCCGCTGGCCTCGCGCGCGTTCTGCGGCGACATGAACACGGGTGCGCTGACGTAGCGCACGCCGTCGCCGCGCAGGCGGTGGAAGCGCGCCGCGACGCGCTTGGGCAGGTTGGTGCTGTGGTCGATCACCGGCGTGCCGGCGGCGAGGCCGGGGCGCAGCGCCGCGACCACGGCGTCGACGGCGTCGTCTTCGGCGAGCACGAGGTGCACGTGGCTGGCGCCGCGCACGGCGTCGGCCGGGTCCTTGGCGGCGACGGCGCCTTTGGCGACCAGCGGCGCGAGCTTGTCGGCCGAGCGGTTCCAGACGTGGACCGCGTGGCCCTTGGTGAGCAGATTCTCCACCATGCCGCTGCCGAGCAGGCCGGTGCCGAGGAGTGCGATGTGGGTCATGGTTGGTTGTTGCAGTAGGGGGGGGGCGAATGGTGGGACGGCGCGGCGACGGTTGCAACCGCGGCGCTCCGGGTTGGCGCTCAGCCGAGCAGGCGCGCGAGCAGCTTCTCCGCCGCGGTCTTCTCGGCGGCGCGTTTGGTGCGCCCGACCCCTTCGGCGCGGCGGTTGTCCTGCAGGCGCACGACGACCCTGAATTCCTGCTCGTGCTGCAGGCCGGTGGTCTCGAGCAGTTCGTAGCGCGGCTGGCCGAGCTTGTGGTGCTGGCAGTGGTGCAGCAGCGCGGTCTTGCTGTCCTTCTCGCCCTCGGGCGCGAGCTCGACGTGCTTGCCGCGCGGCAGCACGTGGCGCCGCACGAACGCGCGCGCCGGCGTGACGCCGCCGTCGATCAGGATCGCGCCGAGCACCGCTTCGACCAGGTCGCAGAGGATGCGTTCGCTCTGCCGCTCGCTGTCGCGCAGGCCCTTGCCCGAGATCAGGTGGTTGGCGAGGTCGAGGCGGCGCCCGACCGCAGCCAGCGGGCCGCGGCTGACGATGCTCGCGCGCGTCTCGGTGAGGCGACCCTCGGCGACCTCGTGGTCGGCGCGGAACAGCACGTCGGCGACGGCGAAGTTCAAGAACGCGTCGCCGAGGAACTCGAGTCGCTCGTAGCTCGGCTTGCCTTCGTTGCCCATCGACGCGTGCGTGAGCGCGCGGTCCAGCAGGTCCAGGTCGGCGAACTTGTGGCCCAGGCGGGCGGCGAGTTCGCGCAGCGATCGACGGCGCGCCTGCTGCTGGAGTGGCGTGGGTTCGGGCATGGGGAAGGGACCGCGCAACGTAGTGATCCGGCGACCGACTGGCTACCCTCTGGCGCGGATGAGCGCGCTGCCGGCCACCGATGCGTCCCTACGCCGCTGCCGCGGTACGTGGTCCTGCTTCGTCGCGGCGTCGTTCCTCTATCTGCTGCTGCCGCAGGCGGCGCTGCACGGCACCGATTGGCGGTGGCTCGTGCTGTGGACCGAAGAGCCCGGTGCCGTGCACCCGCAGCACCCTGGTTATCTGGCGTTGGCGAAGCTGGCCTGCGCCCTGCTCGCGCCGCTGCAGTTGCCGACCACGACGGTGCTGACGTGGTTGTCGGCGCTCGGCGGCGCCGCGGCGGTCGCCGGGTGCCACCGCGCCGCGTGGTGGTGGCGTCAGGACCAGCACAAGGCGCACGCTGCCGCCATGCTCGTGGCGGTGACGCCGGCGATGCTGCACTTCTCGACGGTGATCGAGATGCACGCGGTGTTCGCGGCCGTGATGGCGTTCGCGCTGCTGCTCGGGGTGCGTTGGGCCAGGTGCGGCGGCTTGCGCGTCGCCGCGGGCACGGGCGCGCTGACCGGCGCAGCGACCCTGGTGCATGCGACGGGTCAGCTGCTGGTGCCGGCGCTTTGCCTCGCCGTGGTCGTCGCGCGGCGCGACCGCGGATGGCGACGCGTGCTCGGCGAGGCGGCGGCGATGGCCGGTGCGCACGCGCTGGTCTGGGGCGCGGGCTACGCAGCGCTGCGCGGCATCGGCCACCTGCCTGCCTCCGTCGCGGGCTTCGGCGGGGCTGGCGCCGATCCCGCCGCCGCGTCCAATCCGGTCGCCTACCTGTGGCGGTGGTTCGCGGGGCTGGACCTGCTGCACACGTTCGGGCCCACGGTCTGGCGCGAGTGGCTGCAGTCCTACGCGCCGTTCTCGCTGCTGGCCCTGATGGCCGTCGGCGTGCGCCGGCTGCGCGTTGCCGCGGTCTTGTTCGCGGTCGTACTGCTCGGCTACCTCGGCGTCACCGTGGTGCTCGTGCATGCGATCACCGACGAACGCGGTGCCTACCTGCTGCCGCTGGCGCTGCCGGCCGTGCTGCTGGCGCAGGAACTCGTGCCGCGGCGGGCGTGGCCGGTGCTCGTCCTCGTCGCCATCGCCTGCGGCGGCTTGCTCCGCGGCGAACCCGGGCGTCTGCCGCCCGACCACGCGTTCGGCCGCGCCGCGGCGCGATACGCGCAGCAGCACCCGGTGGTGTTCTTCGTGGCCGACTATCCGCAGATGGACGGCGCCCACTTCGCCGACGCGCACCTCGAACTGATCGTGGCGCGCAAGGAACTCGCCGACCTCGCGGCCTCGTCGCCGGTGGAACCTACCGCCGAGCAGATCGCCGCGTGGCTGTCGCTCAAGCGCGCCGAAGCCGCCGCCGCGGGTCGACAGTTGGTCGTGCCATCCGAGACCTTGCGCTGGCTCGGGGAGCGTCAGCCGGCGTTCGCCGCCGGCTGGCAGCAATTCGGTCGCGCGGCGTTGGTCGTACCGCTCGATCCTTCGACCGGGCTCGACGGCTACTTGGTCCTCTGAGCCGGAACGGCATGATGTGCCGGTGAATCCGACCTGCCCGGCCGTCGTCAGCCTGATCCTCACCGTCGCCGCGAGCGCGCTCGTCGCCCAGGAGCCGGCGTCCGCGCCAGCGTCCCGCCGCCAGCCGGCGGGACACGCCGACTTCGGCCTGCCGCGTCCCGACGCGGTGTGGGCGCCCTATCACGCGGACCCGGCGCACCTGCTCAACCGTCTGTTCCGCGCGTTCTACCTGGTGCACGCCGCGCCCGCCGAGGTGGCTGCAGCGCTGCCGCGGGAGCACGGCGACGCCGCGGACTTCTTCGTGCCGGGTTGGTACTTCGGCAAGCGCGCCGGCGAGGCCACGGACGAGCGCTGGTTCGGCGGCGACGGCCGGCAGATGCCGCGGGAAGGGTTCACCGCGGCGGAGGCCGCGGCGCTGCGCGAGGACCTCGCGGCCGTCGACGGCGAGGTCGTGACCGCGCTGCAGGCGACGCCCCGGCTCGCCGTGTGGTTCCAGCACGACCTGCTGCGCATGGCTCGCCGCCTGCTCGACACCAGGCAGAACCCCGAGCTGTTGCCGCTGCTCGTCGGCGCCGCGCGCCGCGTCGCGCTGTCGCGCGCGGTGCTCGAGAGCGACGCGCTGAGCACGTTCCGGCTGGCCGACGTGCAGGCGCGGCAGCCCGAGTTGCAGGTGGCGCGGATGGTCGAGCTCGAGCGGCGTTCGACGCGGTTGTTCGACGCGGAGTACGTGCAGCTGTGGTCGTCGGTGTACTTGGCGGTGCCCGAGACCGCCGCGTCGGGGCTCGCGCCGTGGCTGACGCCCAAGGGCAAGGGCGAGAAGCTTGCGTCCGTGCCGATCGGCACTCAGGCCGTTCTCGTGCAGGGCATCGTCGCGCTCGACGACGAGGGCAACGCGTGCGCCACCGACGTCGTCATCGAGGTGCGCACCCAGGTGCTCCGCAACCGCGATCCGCTCGCCGCGGACAACGCGACGACCACGCGCGACGGCGTCGACTTCGCGATCTGGTCGCTCGAGCGTCAGACCCTGCGCGAACGCGGCGCCGCGACTTCGCTCGCCGACTTCCGCACGGTCGACATGGAGTCGCAGGAGCTGTTCCGCGACTACGGCACCCGCAAGCACACCACGTATGCCGCCCAGTGCACCTTGTGCCACCGGCGCAGCAACGGCCCTGAAGAGGAACTGGCGGGCTTCCCGGTGCTGCGATCACACGTGAGCCCTCGCCCTGTCGCCGATCCGCAGGAGCGCCGGCGCAAGGCCGAGGCCGAGTTCGAGAAGTTCCTCGCGGCGCTCGCCAAGACCAACTGACGCCAGGGCCAGCGCGTCTGCGGGCGAGGGTACCGAACCGGGTACAAACCACACAGGCCTGCCGCGAAGCGGCAGGCCTGTGTGGTTTGTACCCGGTTCGGTACGCTCACCGCCGGGGGCGGCCCGGCAGTGAGCGGCGCCGGATCAGTTGTGACGTTGTGAGGTGGTGCCCGGGTTCCGCTCCGGCGGCAAGGCGGCGCCCTCTCGTTCCTTTTCCCTTCGCCGCAATGGGCGCAAGGCGCCCCTTCGTCGGGACTCGTGTCCCTTTCCCCTCGTTCCGCCCGGCGCGCATCAGCCGTCGCGGCCACCGGGCAAGACCCGGCAGCCGCGGCCCGGCAGCGAACTGCGCCGGCTCAGTTGATGTCGATGACGTGCTTGATGCCGTTCGTCGAGATCGCGCCGATCGCGTTGGCGCCCGGAGCAAGCGCGGCTGCTTGCGTCTTGACCTCGACACCGGCGAACGCGGGCGAGTTCGGGATCGCGAAGGTGGTGCTGCCCGCGCCGCCGACCGGGATCCAGATCTGCTGGGCGTCGATCGAGAGATACTGCGAGCACCCCGGCATGCCGAGCGGGGTCAGATCGATGCCCGGGTTGAACTCGGCCAGCCCGAACAGGGTCGCGCCGATCACCGAAGTGGCGGGCAGGTTGCCGGTGTCGAGCGCGATCGTATTGCCGATGACCGGGCGGCCGGTGCTGGTGTGGGTGATCGCCGGCGTGCCGCAGCCGGCGCCGTAGGGCACGCTGTAGGCGTAGCCCGAAGGCGGCAGGTAGCCGACATCGACCACGACGCCGTGGTTCTGCGAGGTGCCGTTGGCGGCGGGATACATCGAGCTGGCGAAGATGCGGGCCGAGTTGGAGCCGGTCGACTGCACGTCCATCTGACCGACGGAGCCGCCGGTGAAGCTGCCGGTCGGATAGTCGACGTCGATGACGAGGTCGCCCTGGCTGGGGTCGTAGAGGAACGGCGTCGTCAGCGTGATGTCGACGCACCACGACGTCACGGTCCAGGCGGCGCTACCGGGCGTCGCCGTGTGCGTGACCGAGCCCGAGTAGACCGTCGTCAGGTCGGGGCCGTGGTTGGTGGCGTAGTTGGTGGTCACGCCGCCGTAGCCCGTCGGCGAGGTCGACAGCTGCACCGTCGCGGTCGTGAAGATGCCGCCCGTGTAGGTCGGCGCGTTGTTGTCGGGGCGCCACTTGAGCTGGGTGATCAGGATCGGAGAGTTGACGTTCTGGGTGGTGAAGTTGGTCGCGCCGTAGACGCACATCAGTCGCAGGCCACCCCACGTCGAGGCGGTGGTGCCCCAGGGGAAGGCGTTGGAGCTGTTGCCGGCGGCGACGTCGCAGCCGGCGGGGATGACGACGGACAGTTGGGCGGTCGCGGTGGTCGCGAGCGCGGACAGGGTGATCGCAGTCAAGAAACGTTGCATGGCTTCTCCAGGGAAGTGCAGGGGCGGGGTGGATCGATCCGACGCACGGTCGCCGGACCGGTGAGTTCGGTGGCGTCGTCGACGCGAGATCGGGCCGCGCAGCGAGGTGCGGCACGGCCCGGCTGCATCGGCGATCTCGAATCAGTTGATGTCGAGGACGTGCTTGACGCCGTTCGTCGACAGCGCGCCGAGAGCGTTGACCCCAGGGGCGAGCGTCGCACCCTGAGTCTTGATCTCGACGCCGGCGAAGGCCGGGTCGCTCGGGATCGGGAAGTTGGTGCTGCCGGAACCGTTCACCGGCACCCACACCTGCGACGCATCGATCGAGAGGTACTGATTGCAGCCCGGCATGCCGAGCGGGGTCAGGTCGATGCCCGGGTTGAATTCCACCAGGCCGAACAGGGTCACGCCGACGAGCGCGCTGACCGGCAGGTTGTTGGTGTCGAGCGAGATCGACGTGCCGATCACGGGGCGGGCGCTGCCGGCATGGGTGATCGCGGGCTGGTAGCAGCCGGTGCCGTAGGGCGTCGAGTAGGCGTAGCCGGCGCCAGGCGCGTACTGGACCTCACAGACCAGGATGTTCGAGTCGACGCCGTTGGCGTTCGGGTACTGCGAGCTGGCGTAGACGCGGCGCGCCAGCGTCGGCAGCGGCGCCGCGGTGCTGCAGCTCGCGAGCGAGGTGAAGCTGCCCATACCCGGCAGCGCGACGTCGCAGTCGATGCAGAGGTCGCCTGCGGCCGGGTCGTACAGGAACGGCGTCGTGAACTGCACGTCGACGTGCCAGGGGCCGATGACGCCGGTGCCGTTGCCGACGCCGGGCTGCACCGTGACGGTGCCGCTGAACACCTGCGTGAGGTCGGCGCCGTGGTTGGTGGCGTAGTTGGTGGTCGTCGCGAGGTAGTCCACGGCCGCGGTCGACAGGCTGACGGTCGCCGGCGAATAGGTGCCGCCGGCCCAGCTCCCGGCGGTGTCTGCCGCGCGCCAGCGCAGGCCCGTGATCACCACCGGAGCGTTGACGTTCTGGCTGGTGAAGTGGCTGCTGTCGTAGACGTGCTGGATGCGCAGGCCGGGCCACGCGGTGACGGACGAGCCGTAGGGGAAGGCGTTGGCCGAGTCCTCGAGGACCGTGTCGTAGCCGGCGGGGATGACGAGGGAGAGCTGGGCGGTCGCGGTGGTCGCGAGCGCGCACAGGCCGATCGCGGAAACGAAGCGTTGCATGGTGCCTCTACTCAGGTGGTGGGGCGGGACGGTTGTCGCCGACGGGCGAGGTGCCGATCGGCGGCGCGCCACGCTAGCAAGGGCGGCCGCGGACCTTCACGTCAGTCCTCGCCACTCGCTGGGTCAGGTCCAGGTCGGCGGTCCCGCCCCGCCGCTCCGAGGCTGTTGACCGGCGGTGGTTCGGCGGCGGCAAGTCACTTCTCGCAAGTGACTTGGGAGTCCTGGTGGCCCGCGGCGTGAGGGGGCGCGCGCACGACCGGCGCCCCGCCTTGGTGGCCGGGCGCAAGTGCCGTGATACGGGCTTGTTGCAGCCGAACGGGCGACGGAGCCCAGCCGCGGCGGGCGAGCACCGCCCGCCCGCGATCAGACCGTCTGCTGCCGGCGGTCGCCGCGCTTGCGATCGGTCTCCTTGAGCAGCGCCTTGCGCAGCCGCACCGACTTCGCGGTGATCTCGACCAGTTCGTCCTCGCCGACGTACTCGAGCGCGTCCTCGACGCCGAACGCGCGCGGCGGCGGCAGCTTGACGAACGTCTCCTTGGTCGAGCTGCGGATGTTGGTCGCCTTCTTCTCGCGCACCACGTTGACGACGAGGTCGTTGTCCTTGCAGTGCTCGCCGACCAGCATGCCCTCGTAGACCTCGGCGCTCTCGGGCACGAAGAACGTGCCGCGGTCGCGCAGGCCGTCCATCGCGTAGAAGGTCGTGCGGCCCTGGGCCATCGACACCAGCACGCCCGAGATGCGGTCCTCGATCGCGCCGCGGAACGGGCCGTAGCCGTGGAACACGTGGTGCATCGTCGCCTGGCCGCCGGTGGCGTTGAGCAGGCGGCTGCGCACGCCGATCAGGCCGCGCGCGGGCACCGTGAACTCGACGCGCGTGAACGTGCCCTTGCGGTCCATCTTCAGCAGCTCCGCCTTGCGGGTGCCGAGGATCTCGATCACCTTGCCGACGGAGTCGGCGGGGGCGTCGACGGTCAGGTACTCGATCGGCTCGTGCTTCTCGCCGTCGATCTCCTTGAACAGCACCTGCGGCTTGGCGACCGCGAATTCGTAGCCCTCGCGGCGCATCGTCTCGAGCAGGAAGCCCAGGTGCATGACGCCGCGGCCCGACAGCTTGAAGCTGTCGGAGGTGTCGCCCGACTCGACGCGCAGCGCCACGTTGACGCGCAGCTCCTTCTCGAGGCGCTCGCGCAGGTGGCGCGAGGTCATGAACTTGCCGCCGTCCTTGCCCGCGAACGGCGAGTCGTTGACGCGCATCACGATGGTCATCGTCGGCTCGTCGATGGCGATCACGGGCATCGCTTCGGGCTTCTCGAGGCAGGCGAGCGTGTCGCCGATCTCGATGTCCTCGATGCCGTAGAGGCCGCACAGGTCGCCGGCCTCGACCTCCTTGGCGTCGACGCGGCCCATGCCGACGAAGCTGTAGACGCCGCGCACCGAGACCTCGCGCTGCACGCCGCTGCGCGAGATGTGCACGACGCGGTCGTTCGGGCGCACGCGGCCGCGGTGCACGCGGCCGATCGCGATGCGGCCGACGTAGTCGCTCCAGTCGAGCGTGGTGACGCGGAACTGCAGCGGTTCGTCGGGATCGTCGACGGGCGCCGGGATGTGGCTGACGATCGACTCGAACAGCGTGTGCAGGTCCTTGCCCTCACCGCCCTGCTGGGCCTCGGCGAGGTTGGCGCACATCCAGCCCTGCCGGCCCGAGCCGTAGAACACCGGGAACTCGAGCGCGTCCTCGTCGGCGTCGAGGTCGATGAACAGGTCGAAGATCTCGTTGACGACTTCCTGCGGGCGCGCGTCGGGCTTGTCGATCTTGTTGACGACGACGATCGGTTTGAGGTGGTGGCTGAACGCCTTCTGCAGCACGAAGCGCGTCTGCGGCATCGGGCCCTCGGCCGCGTCGACGAGCAGCAGCACGCCGTCGGCCATCGACAACACGCGCTCGACCTCGCCGCCGAAGTCGGCGTGTCCGGGCGTGTCGATGATGTTGATCTTGGTGCCCTGGTAGCTGACCACCGTGTTCTTGGCCAGGATGGTGATGCCGCGCTCCTTCTCGAGCTCGTTGCTGTCCATGACACATTCGCCGACCGCCTGGTTGTCGCGGAAGGTGCCGGTCTGGCGGAGCAGCCCGTCGACGAGCGTGGTCTTGCCGTGGTCGACGTGGGCGATGATGGCGACGTTGCGGAGATTCTGGGCCATGGGCGGGGTGCAGGTGGTGCTCGACCGGGAGGGTGCGCGGACCACCCTGCGATTTGGGGCGAGGATTGTCGCCAAGAACCGCCGGTGGTCAACTCGGCCCCGGGTCCGGCGGCGCATTTGCATGAAGAATGACGGTGGCGACAAGGTGAAGCCGCGCCGCTGGCGCCGGCGGCTGGTGGCCGCCCTGGTGTTCGCTGGTGCGGTGGCAGCGGCGATGCACGAGCACGTGCGGTGGTCGGCGGCGGCCCACGTCGTCGCCGCGCAAGACGCGCCGCAGGCCGATTTCCTGGTGGTGCCCGGCGCGCGCATCCACGCCGACGGCAAGCCGTTCCATGTGTTGCAGGACCGGCTGGAGACGGCCCGGGAGCTGTTCGCCCGCGGCGTCGCGCCGCGCATCCTGGTCAGCGGTCGCGGCGGCGGCGGCATCGCCGTCGACGAGGTGGCGGCGATGCGCCGGTGGCTGCAGGCGCGCGGGGTGCCGGCGGCGGCGATCGTCGACGACGGCGAGGGGCTGCGCACGATCGACACCATGCACCGCTGCAAGGACGTGTTCGGCGCGCGCTCGGCGGTGGTCGTGACCAATCCGTTCCACGTCGATCGGGCGGTCTTCCTCGGCCGCCAGCACGGGCTGGAGGTCACGGGCGTCGCCGCGCCCCCCGGCGTCACCTACGGCGCCGCGATGATGCTGCGCAACCGCGGCCGCGAGGTGGTGGCGAGGATCTGGGCCTGGCTCGAGGTGTTCGTGATCGGCTGAGGGGCCGCCTGACCGTCCGCAGTCCGGACGCGCTGTGGCCCCAGGCGTAGGGGATGCGGACACGAGACGTCGGTTCGCGTCGCGGACCGCTTGTTGTGTCGGACGGCGCACCATGCGCCCGATCCGAACCTGCTCCGTCCCGCCCGCCCTCCTCATGCTGCTGTCGTTCGCGCCCGGCGCGGCGACGGAACTGCGCGCCCAGGTCGAGTGGATCCCGGCCCAGTCGCCGAGCCCGCCGGCGCGGCAGTCCGCGGCGATGACCTTCGACCTGACGCGGCAGCGCGTCGTGCTGTTCGGCGGTCGCGATTCGACCGGGTGGGCGACCAACGACACCTGGGAGTGGGACGGCGTGCGCTGGCAGCAGCGTTCGTCGGCCCAGGCGCCGTCGGTGCGCGAAGGGCACGCGATGGCGTTCGACCTCGTGCGCGGCAAGGTGCTGCTGTTCGGCGGCGAGGACATCTACGGCACGTCCCTCGACGACCTGTGGGAGTGGGACGGCAGCGCCTGGACGCAGATCGTCACGCCGCTCGCGCCGCCCGGCCGCTCGACCCACGGCATGGCGCTCGACCTCGGGCGGGGTCGCGTGGTCGTGTTCGGCGGCGACGGCGCCGGCGTGCCGCTCGACGACACCTGGGAGTGGGACGGCGCGCAGTGGCACGCGGTGACGGCGTTGGTCCATCCGCCCGCGCGCCGGCAGACCACGATGGCGTTCGACCCGATCACCAACACCACGTTGCTGTTCGGCGGACAGGGGCTCGGCGACACGTGGAGCTGGGACGGCACCAGCTGGCAGCAGTATTCGACGCCGAACGGGCCGGCGGGACGCACCTGGGCCTGCATGACCACCGACTTCGCGCGCGGCAACGTCCTGTTGTTCGGCGGCGCGGCGGGCGGCTGGATCGGGCTCGCCGACGCCTGGCAGTGGACCGGCACCGATTGGACGCAGCTGGCGATCTCGGGCCCGCCCGGCCGCTACGACCACGCGATGGCCTACGACCTGGTGCGCCAGCAGGCGATCGTGTTCGGCGGCAGCGCGGGGTTCCAGCTGCTCGCCGACACCTGGGCCTACGACGGCGCCAGCTGGTCACCTGCGACCGGCGCGACGGCGCCGTCGGCGCGCGGCCACGCGCAGGTCGTGTTCGACGAGGCGCGCAACCGCACCGTGTTGTTCGGCGGCGACGACGGCGGCACCGTGTTGGGGGACACGTGGCAGTGGAACGGCTCGGCGTGGGCGCAGCTGCAGCCCGCGACCAGTCCGCCGACGCGGTGGTGGGGTGGCCTGGCCTACGACAGTCACCGCGGTCGCGTGGTGCTCTACGGCGGCAACAGCAGCATCGGCCAATGGTGGGACGACACCTGGGAGTGGAACGGCACGACCTGGACGCAGATGGCCGCGACCCCCAACCCCGGCCGCCGCTACGCGCACGCGATGGCCTACGACCGCGATCGCGGCGTCACGGTGCTGTTCGGCGGGCACACGGCACCGGGTCTGTCGAACGCCACGTGGGAATGGGACGGCGCGACCTGGGTGCAGGCGCAACCGGCGGTTCGGCCCTCGCCGCGCTTCGGCGTCGGCATGTGCTACGACGAGGCACGCCGCGTCACGGTGCTGTTCGGCGGGCTGGACGCCGCCGGCTACCACGG
This sequence comes from Planctomycetota bacterium, assembly GCA_020638655.1. GTDB lineage: Bacteria > Planctomycetota > UBA1135 > UBA1135 > UBA2386 > JACKIC01. Next base: position 368,264 of record JACKIC010000005.1, on the reverse strand, counting down.
TGAGACGTGGGAGTGGGACGGCATCAACTGGACGCAGCGCACGACCGCGACCGCGCCGCCCGGACGCTACGACACCACGCTCGTCTACGACCGCGCCCGCGAGCGCTGCGTGCTCGTCGGGGGCTGGGGATCGGGCGGCGCGTTGGCGGACGTCTGGGAGTACGACGGCACGAGTTGGCAACAGCGCCTCGCCGCGGCGGGGCCCGCGGGGCGCTCCGAGCACGCCGTGGTCTACGACGCGGGCAGCAGGCGCGTGCTGCTGTTCGGCGGGGCCACGGGCTGGAACAGCTACGTGTCCGACACGTGGGTCTACGGACCGAGCACGCCGGCCGTGTGGTCGACCTTCGGCACCGCCTGCGCGGGATCGCTGGCGACGCCGGCGTTGGTCCAGGTCGGCGGCAGCCTGCCGTGGCTCGGCAGCGCGTGCCACCTGCAGGTCAACGGCGTGCCCGCGGGCAGCTTTGCGCTGCCGTTCCTCGGACTGTCGCGCGTGAGCGCGTCGGGCAACCCGCTGCCGCTGGACCTCGGTCCCCAGGGCATGCCGGGGTGCTCGCTGCGGGTCTCGCCCGACGCGGTGTTCGTGGTCGGCGGCTCGAACGGGTCCGCGCCCTGGACGCTGCAGTTCCCCGGCGGCGCGAGCTTCCTGGGCATGTCGATGTATGCGCAGGCGCTGGTCTTCGATCCCGCGGCCAACGCGCTCGGCGCCACGGTCACCAACGCCGCCGAGATGTTGCTCGGCGGCAAGTGAGGCGGCGCGACCCGTTCCGGGGTGCGCGGCGCGGCGCGAACGGGTACTGGATGGGCATGTCCACGCACCCGTTCCATGCTCCGTCCCTCGTCGGAGCCCTGCTGCTGGCAGGGTTCGCGGCGCCCGCGCTCGCGCAGACCGAGTGGCACACGGACTTCGCGGCCGCGAGGTCGATCGCGGCCGAGCGGCACGCGCCGCTGTTCGTGACGTTTCGCTGCGAACGTTGACGCGACTGCAACGACTTCTACGGCCAGTTGGGCCGTGGCTCCGACGAGCTGGATGCGGTGGCCGCCGACTATGTCTGCGTGCGCGTCACCGACATGAGCAAGGTCGACCTGAACCTGATCCGGTTCGACTTCGACCTCACCTTCGCGGTCGTGCTGATGAACGCCGACGGCACCATCTACCATCGGTACGGCGGTCGGCTGCCGGACGACGCCAGCGCGTTCCTGTCGATGAGCTCGCTCGCGCGCCTGTTGCGCGACACGGTCGGTGAGCATCGCGCCTACGAGAAGGCGCCCGCGCCGCCGGCCGCGCGGACGCCGCGGCCGGCCATCGAACTGCCGGTGCTGCAGCGCAAGATCGCCGGTGGGCAGCGCCTCGACTGCGTGCATTGCCATACCGTCAACGACGCCGAGTACGCGGACGCGTTCCTCGAGAAGCGTTGGCAGCGCGACGATCTCTACGTGTTCCCCGATCCCGAGCGCATCGGTGTGTCGCTCGATCGTGAGGAGCAGCGCCGCGTGACGGCGGTGACGCCCGATTCGCCCGCGGCCAAGGCCGGCATCGTGCGCGGTGACGTGTTGTTGTCGCTCGGCGAACAGCGGTCGACGCGCACGCTCAGCGACGTGCAGTGGGCCCTGCACCGCGCGCCGTTCGGCGCCAACCGGCTGCCGGTGCGCTTCCGCAGCGGCAAGCTTGAGGTCGAAGCCGAGCTCGAGCTCGCCGACGGCTGGAAGCGCTGTCCGCCGGCCGACTACGCCTGGCGACCCTACAAGTGGAACCTGTCCCCCGCGCCCGGCTTCGGCGGGCCCGCGCTCGACGCCGCGGCCAAGAAGGAGCTCGGCATCGCCGCCGAGGACTTCGCGATGAAGGTCAACTACCTCGTCGACTGGGGCGAGCGCGCCCACCGCGGCCGCGCCGTCAAGGCCGCCGGGCTGCGCAAGGGCGACGTCGTCGTCGCCTTCGCGGGCAGGCGCGACTTCGCCTCGTTCCCGCATCTGCACACGTGGGTCGCGCTGACCCGCCGAGTCGGCGAGCCCGTCGAGATCGAGGTGCTGCGCGACGGCAAGGTGGTGACGCTGCGCTACGAACTGCCCGAGTAGGGGGCAGAGCAGGTCACTCGTTGCGTACCATCACCAGGGCGTAGAAGCGCGGTTGGCCCGGCAACCAGCCGCGCACCGGATCCCAGCCGTCGCAGAACCGCTGCGCGATCCGAAAGCCCGCGACGGGCTGGTAGGCGTCCGGTGACACCGCGCTGTCGTATTCGCAGAAGACGATCACGTCGGGATTGGCCCACGCGATGAGATCGACGCCCGGCGGCACGGTCTCGGTCAGTCCCGAGTAGTCGTGCACGGTGCGCTGTGCGTAGTAGGCAACCAGCCCGAACCCCGTGAGCAGGCTCGCGTCCGCGGGGGTGTTGGCTGCGACCCACCGGCCGGCGGCGATGCGAGGCGGTTCGACGCTGCCGGCCCATTGCTCCAGGCTGTGTCGCTGCGCCTCGTCCTTGTGCCATGCGATCGCGAAGAAGGTGGCCGCGGCCGCGGTCGCGGCCATCGCGCCGGCGCGCGGCGCCGCCGCCGCCAGGGCGCGCGCGATCCAGGCGAGCCCCAGCCCTGCGAGCAGACACAGCGCGGGCTGCGCCTGCGCCAGGTACCACCCGAACCGCTCGGCAGGAGGACGCAGCGAGTACGCGATCGCGTGGCTGCCGAGCTGTACCAGGGCGGCCGCGAGCGCGACGTTCCGCGTTCGCAACGCGCGCAGCGTGCCCACTGTCGCCGCCGCGAGCAGCAGGATGCCAGAGCCCCGTTCGAACGCCTCCTTGGTGAACCACCTCGGCGAGATCTCGCCATGGCCGCGGCCGAACTTGCGCACCACGCTCAGCGGCAGCGGGTCGCCGTAGTAGATCCACGCGGCGCCGAAGAACACCGCGAGGATGACCGCCGCGATCGCGGCGGCCCGCAGCCGGGACCTCACCCTGCCGGAGCCCTCGGCGCGTGCGGCCCAGATCAGCGCGAGCGCGAAGCCGGACATGTCGAGCTTGTGGATCGCGCACGACGCCGCGAGCGTCCCCAGCCGGCGCGGGCTGCATCGTGCCGACAGCAGCGAAGCGAACGCGAGCGCGGTGATCATGTAGCCGAGGGGGGGCTCCATGCCGCTCATCGCCCAGACGGTGAAGCGTGAGTCGGCCGCGAGGCAGAGCGACACAGCCACCGCCTCGACGAGGCCGATGTGCCTGGCGATCGCGCGGACGAGCACGAACACCGCGAGCGCGGTGAACGTGAGTCCCAGCCAGCGCGCCGACACGTCCGGGGTGATGCCTGCGATCGCCGGCAGCGTCAGCGCGCCGCACCACAGCGGCGCGCTGACGCCGAAGGTCGGCGGTCGCGTGGGTTCGAAGGTGAAGCCGTGGCCCGCCGCGGCGTTGGCCGCGTATTCGAAGAAGAAGCCGGCGTCGTCGACGTAGCATCGCGGCGCGACGAGCAGGCACGCGGCGCCGACGAGGATCGCAGCCAGCATCGCCGTCACCAGGGCAGCACGTTCCGTGCGCACGGTCGTCGAGATCGTCTGGATCACGGCAGCCGCGGGCTGCCGGTGCGCGCCACACGATCCATCGCCGCGACCAGCTCCCTGGCGATGCCCGGCTCGTGCGAGCTGTGGCCGGCGTCGTCGACGATCGCATAGCTCGCCTCCGGCCAGGCGCGGTGCAGGTCGTCGGCGCCGACCAGCGGGCAGACCAGGTCGTAGCGGCCGTGCACGATCATCGCCGGGATGTGCCGGATCCGGTCGACGTCGCGCAGCAGCCGGTCGTCGGGCGAGAACCGCTGGTTGCGCAGGTAGTGCGCCTCGAGCCGCGCCAGCGCCCAGCTGGTCTGGTCGTTGGTCAGCAGCGACAGGAACTCGGCGTTGGGCAGCAGCGTGCAGGCGCTGCCTTCGTAGGTGGCCCAGACCTTCGCCGCCGCGTGCGCCGCGGCCTCGTCGTCGCTGTGGAACAGGTCCCAGTAGGCGCCGAGCAGATCGTCGCGGCGCGCGGCGGGCACGTGCTCGGCGAACGTGCGCCACGCCTCGGGCGCCAGCGCGCGCAGGCCGTAGAGCCACCAGTCGACCTCGAGCTGCCGCAGCAGCCAGATGCCGCGCAGACACAGCGACAGTACGCGTTCGGGATGTCGTTGCGCGTAGTAGAGGCCGAGCGTGCTGCCCCACGAGCCGCCGAAGACGTGCCACCGGTCGATGCCGAGCCGTTCGCGGATCCGTTCGAAGTCCGCGACCAGGTCGTCGATGCCGTTGTCGCGCAGCTCGCCGAGCGGCGTGCTGCGACCGGAGCCGCGCTGATCGACGAGCACGACCCGGAACGCCTGCGGGTCGAAGAAGCGGCGATCGGTCGTCGAGCAACCGGCGCCCGGGCCGCCGTGCACGAACAGCACCGGCGCGCCCTGCGGATTGCCGCACTGCTCGACGTGCAGCGTGTGCAGCGCGGTGACCGCCAGCTGCTCGGTGTGGAAGGGTTCGATCGCGGGGTGGAGACCGGGGGGAGCCATGACCTGTAGTGTGGGTGCCCGAACCGGGTACAAACCACACAGGCCTGCCGCGAAGCGGCAGGCCTGTGTGGTTTGTACCCGGTTCCCATGCGCACAGCGCCTGGGCGATGATCATCCGAGCTCTTCTTCCGATCTGGGGCCTCCCGACGTGGGCCGCCGCCTCGTTCCTGTTGCTCGCATCCTCCTGCGGCACGTCGCCGGAGGCCCAGAGGCGCCCGCCCAACGTGGTGTTCCTCGTCAGCGACGACCAGGGCTGGGCCGACATCGGCTGCAACAACCCGAGGGTCTGGTCGCCCAATCTCGATCGCCTCGCGGCCGAGGGGGCGCTGCTGCGGCAGAACTACGTGATGCCGCAGTGCACGCCGACGCGCGTGGCGCTGCTGACGGGGCGTTACCCGGGCCGCTTCGGCGGCGCCGCGCTCGAGGCGAGCAACGACCCGGCCCTGCCGAAGGGCACGCCGACGCTCGCCGATCTGTTCCGCGCGGCCGGCTACGCCACGTTCCTGTGCGGCAAGTGGCACCTGGGCTCGACGCCGGAGTTCGGGCCTGGCCAGTTCGGCTTCGACCACAGCTACGGCTCGTTGGCGGGCGCGGTCGGCATGTACGACCACCGCTACCGCAAGGGGCCCTACGCGCTGACGTGGCACCGCGACGGCGAACTGCTCGAAGACCGCGAGGACGGCGTGCACGCGACCGACCTCGTGACGCGCGAGGCCGTGCGCATCATCGAGGCCGAACGCACGCAGCCGCTGTTGCTGTACGTGCCGTTCCACTCGGTGCACACGCCGCTCGACGAGCGCGGCCGGTTCGTGCAGCGGCCGACGCAGCGCGACCCATCCAACCCCGAGCGCTGGCTCGACGAGGACCGCATCGAGTGGTTCCACGACCCCGAAGGTCGCATCCAGGCCGAGCCCGACCCCGAGAAGCGGCTGTTGCTCGCGGCGGTGCATCACCTCGACAGCGCGGTGGGGGAGATCGTCGCCGCGCTCGACCGCACCGGGAAGCGCGCCGACACGCTGATCGTGTTCACGTCGGACAACGGGCCGCAGGGCAACTGGCCCGGGAACGCCTACCCCGACGACCTCAAGCTGACCGACTTCAACCAGCCGCTGCCGATGCGCGGCAAGAAGCTCGATGTCTGGGAGGGCGGCATCCACGTGCCGGGCTTCGTCAACTGGCCGGGCGTGGTGCGGCCGCGCGAGGTCGACGCTCCCGTGCACGCGGTCGACTGGGCGCCGACGTTCGCGGCGCTGCTCGGCGCGCCGGCGCTGCCGCTCGGTGACGGCGTCGACGTATGGTCCTCCCTGGTCGCGGGCGCGCCATTGCCGCCGCGCGACCTCTACTGGACGTGGAGCCGCCGCACCAACCGCTGGGCGCTGCGTTCGGGCGACTGGAAGATCGTGCGCTACGGCGTTGGTGAGCCGGCGGAGCCCGGCGCCTGGTCGCTGTTCGACCTGCGCGCCGATCCGAAGGAGGAGCGCGACGTGGCGGCGCAGCACCCCGACGTGGTCGCCGATCTGCACGCGCGCTTCCTGGCGCAGCGGCGTCGCGACGCGAAGTGATGGCGCGGCCATCATGAAGCAGCGGTGATCGATAGGCTCAGCGCTAGTTCGACCGGTCCGCGGGCATCACGGGCGATGATCGGGGCTGGAGGTGAACGAATGCAGTCCGAAACGAAACCTGCGCGCAGCGGTTGGCTGCGCAGCTCCCTGGTCGGCCTCGTCGGCGCGGTGCTCGGTGGTCTGTTGGGGCATCACCTGGGCTGGTGCCTCGGCGATCACCTGACCCCCGACACGGGCCTGTTCATGATCCGCGGCCTCAACATCTTCGGCTACGCGGTGCTCGGAGCGACGCTCGGCGCCGTGCTCGGCGCGTTCGCGGCCCTGCTCTGGTGGCGGCGGCGCGCTGTCGGGCGGCGTCCGGACGCCGGGCACGAATCTTGACCGCCGCGCGCGGATCGATGGTCACAAAGCGTCCGCGCGCGCCGTCGATCGTGGCGGTCGCCCCACGCGCCGGAGTCGGTACGATCCGTGCATGTGGTTCTCCTCGCCTATGGCTCTTCGATCCGCGTCGTTTCCCCCGCTCCTCTTGTCGCTGCTCGCCGCCTCGTTGCCCACTGCGCTGAACGCGCAGGACGCAGCCAAGGCCGCGTGGAGCCCCGCCCAACAGAAGGGCTGTGACTTCCTGCTCACCAAGCAGAAGGACGGCATCTTCTCGGTGAAGATGGGCTCGCGCGAGTTCCCCGACCCGGGCTTCACCTCGCTGGCGATCGCCGCGCTGCAGAGCAAGCCCGCCGCGCAGCGCACCGAAGCCGAGCAGGCGATCATCGACAAGGGGCTGACCTGGGTGCTGAAGAACCAGAACGAGGACGGCTCGTTCGGGCGCAACGTGCCCAACTACACGACCTGCGCCGCGGTGATGGCGCTGTCGCGCTGGGACCCGAGCAAGACCAAGGAGGCGCTGGCCAAGGCGCAGCGCTACGTGCTCGCGATCCAGAACTGCGAGAAGACGGGCAGCAGCAAGAGCGACGTCGAGTACGGAGGCGTCGGCTACGGCAGCAAGGGGGAGCGCAGCGACCTCAGCAACATGCAGTTCGCGATCGACGCGCTGCGGCGCTCGGGTCTGCCGGCCGACAACGAGGCGTTCACGCGCGCGGTGGTGTTCCTGCAGCGCACCCAGAACCTCAAGTCGGCGAACGACCTCGGCGGCAAGCTGCAGGTCAAGGGCGACGACGGCAAGCCGGCGCCGCTCGCGGTGGGCGACGACGGCGGCGCGGTCTACTACCCCGGCGAATCGCCGGCGGGCTACATCGACCAGCCGGACGGCTCGCGCACGCCGCGCAGCTACGGGTCGATGACCTACGCGCTGCTCAAGACCTACACGCTGTGCGGCGTCAAGGCCGACGACTCGCGCGTGCAGGCCGCGGTCAAGTGGATCGGCGCCAACTGGACGGTCGCCGAGAACCCGGGCGCCGACGCGAAGCTCGGCGACAAGGCGAAGTACCAGGGCCTGTTCTACTACTACATGCTGCTCGCGCAGGCGCTCGAGGCCGTCGGCATGGATCACGTCACCACCAAGGGTGAGGACGGCAAGGCGAAGGAAGTGGACTGGCGCGCCGACCTGAAGCAGCAGCTCGCGTCGATGCAGCGCGACGACGGCTCGTGGCTCAACGAGAAGAACACCCGCTGGTACGAAGGCCTCGACATCCTCTGCACGTGCTACGCGCTGTTGGCGCTCGAGCACTGCAGGTAGTGCGCGCGGGGGCGCACCGTCGATGGGCTGATGTACCGACCTGAGACGCGGGTCGGTTCCGGCGCGCGGCCTGCGGATGCCGGCAGTCGGCGAAGCGGAGTGCGCGTGCGTCCCCGAGTTGGTGGCCTTGCTCCGATGGCATCGGTGCTGGGATCGGGAGCGGGCGCGGTCGGATCTGGTGCGGCCGTGGCGGTCGAGTCGGCGCGGGCGGAAGGGATCCGGCGGCGCTCTTGATCCTCTCGGCGGCGACCTCCAAGCTGCCGCCTGCCGGGTAAAGTCCTACATGCCTCCCCTGCGTCTTCGCGCCCTTGGTGGTCGCCCCCTGCCCGGGGCTGTGTCCGGCGCGCTGCGACGCAGCGCGGTGCGGCACGCGATCGGGGACAACCGCGGGAAGTCGGTTCGTCCGTGACCGAACTCAAGGAACTCCGCACGACGGCGCTGAGCGGCCTGGCTTGGACCCTGGTTGCGTTCAGCGTCACCATGGCCCTGCGGCTCGGCTCCAACCTGATCCTGACCAGGTTGCTGGCGCCGACCGACTTCGAGCTCATGACCATGGCCGCGGTGGTCATGACGGGGCTGGGCATGCTGTCCGACACCGGCATCGTGCCGAGCATCGTGCGCAGCCCCAGGGGCGACGATCAGACGTTCCTGAACACCGCCTGGACGATGCACATCGGTCGGGGGTGCATGCTGTTGGCCACGACGCTGGCGATCGCCGTGCCCGTCGCCCGCTTCTACGAGCAGCACGATCTGCGCTACATCCTGCCGGTCGCGGGGTTCGGCGCGCTCGTCGCCAGCCTGGAGTCGACCAAGCTCTACTCGCTCAAGCGCCGCATGAAGCTGCGGCCGGCGACCGTGATCGACATCCAGAGCCAGGCCGCGGGCATCTTCACGATGGTCGCGCTCGCTCTCGCGACGCGCAGCGTGTGGGCCCTGGTCGTCGGCAGTCTCTGCGCCAACGTCGTGAAGACGCTGTTGACGCATCGCCTCGAGGGCCCGCGCAATGGCCTGGCCTGGGACCGCCCTGCGGTCGGTGAGATCGTGAGCTTCGGTTGGTGGGTGTTCCTGTCGACGGCGATCTCCTTCCTGTCGATGCAGGGCGACAAGCTGATCCTCGGCAAGATCACCTCCGAGGACCCGTTGGGCGAAGGCCTGCTGGGCATCTACGGCGTGGCCGCGACGCTGGCGGTCGTGCCGCAGCAGATCGTCGCGATGTGTTCGGAGAGCGTGCTGATGCCGCTGTATTCGCGGCTGCTCTTCATGGGGCCCGAAGGCAGGGACGCGGCGGCCGCGGCGCGCCGCAAGATGCTGTTCGCGGCGGCGGTGCCGACCGGCCTGTTCTCGGGGTTGATCGGGCCGGCCGTCACGGTGCTCTACGATCCGCGGTGGCACGCGGCGGGGCCGATCGCGGCGGTGCTGTCCGCGACGACCTGGGTCAACGCGATGCAGGTCTCCTACGGCGCGCTGATCATCGCCCGCGGCAAGCCCAAGTTCATCGCCCTGGGGACGTTCCTCAAGGCGACGCTGCTGTTCGCGTGCAGTTGGCTCGCCTACAGCCACTGGGGCATGATCGGCGTGGCGTTCACGATGATGGTGGGGGAGGTGCTCGTGCTGCTCGTCTGCTACACGGCGTCCCGCGACTTCCTGCCGGGCTCGCACCGCATCGACGCGTTGGCCACCCTGTTGGCGGTGGCCGTCGGCGGCGGCGTGTTCGGCGCCTGTGAGGCGCTGGCAGTTGCCACGGGTTCGACCGCGGTCGGCGTGGTCGGCGTCGGCATGGTGCTCGGCGCCGTGGCCTTCCACTTTCGCGCGAAGCTGCGCGAGTTCCTGCCGCGGCGCTGAGCCGCGAAGCCGTCAGGACTGCGCGATCTTCTTCAGCGTCGCCTCGAACTCGTCGACGGCGCGTTCCCAGGTGCATTCGGCCACGCTCTGGAACGCAGCCTCCGACATCGCGCGCCAGCCGGCGTCGTCGAGTGCAAGCACCTTCTCGACGGCACCGACGAGGCCGTCGACGTCGTCGATCTCGGCGGTGTGGCCCGTGACACCTTCGACGATCCCGTGCTTGGGCCAGCCGGTCCTGGTCGACACGACCGGGGTGCGGCACGCCATCGCCTCCATCGCGGGCAGGTTGAAGCCTTCGCTGCGGCTGGTCGACAGCCAGACGTCGCAGGCGGCGTAGAGGTCGCGGATCTCGGCTTGCGGCGGGTGGTGATGGAACTCGATCCCCAGGCGGCGCGCCTGCTTGAACTCCTGCGTCGAGAAGGACACGACGCGCAGGCCGGGGTTGCGGCGCATCAGGTCGCCGATGACGCGCATCGCGACGTCGCCGCCCTTGATCTCCGAGGTGGAGTACAGGAAGCCGACGGTCGGCGCCGCGTGGCGTCCGCGCGGCGGGGCGAAGAACTGCTTGTGGTCGACGCCGTTCTGGACCAGATGCACGTCGTGGTCCCCGTACTCCTCGGCCATGACCTCGGCGAGCCACCTCGAGACGACGATCTTGGGGAATGGCAGGCGGTAGGTCGCCCGGCAGCGGTCCAGGGGCAGGTTGGGGAACACCTCGTGGCCTTGCACGAAGTAGATCTTCCTGCCCTTGCTCGGGGACAGCTCCTTCGCCCACTCGGCGGTCTCCCACCAGGTCGCGACGACGATGTCGGCGTCCGGCACCTCGGCGTCGGTGATCGGCCCGCTGTCCGGGAGCCGGATGATCTTGAGCGGCAGTCCGTCGAGGTGCGAGCGCAGCGGTGGCTGCACCAGGATGCCCTTCTTGAGGTCACGGAAGACCTCGCGCATCGAGCGCTTCGGCCACGACGTGGCCACCACCGTCACGTCATGGCCGCGCGCCGAGAGCTGGCGGGCCATGATCGCGATGACCCGCGTGCCGCCGGCCATGCTTGGTGCTGGGCTCAGGAACGTGATGCGCATCGAGTGGCGAGGGATGGCAGGTGTCGGGCGTGTATCGGCGGCGTCGCGACTGACCGGTGAGGATGCTGCGGATCTGCCGTGCTGACCGTGCGGTGCCGGACTCCGGTCCGGCGTTTCATTGGTTCGACTCCGATCATCGGAGCACATCGCGACCCGCCTTGCGAGATTCCGGTTGGGGTTGCGCGGCGGTGCGCAAGCCGCCATGGCTAGGGCGTTGTGCGCTCCGCGGGGACTCCATCGGGGGCGTGGCGCGGCGTGAGCCATCTGCGTTCCGCTCGCGGCGCCGGCCTCGCTTGCGGGGTGTCGGGTCGGGGCTCCGGTTCGCCCGCGTCGACGAGGTTGGCGAAGCCGACGCACAGTCCGGCGATCGACCAGCAAAGCAAGGGCATGATCAACTCGAAGCTCATCGTGCTGATCACGAACAGCAGGGCGACGAGCGTGCTCAAGAGGCATCGTCCCAACGCGTGCAGTTCGCTCGTGCGGTCGCGGACCCGCAGCAGCGCGCGGAACGCGGCGTAGCCGCAAGCGACGAAGAAGGCGACGAATAGTCCCAGCCCCACGATGCCCGACGACAGGCCGACGCTGACGTAGGTGTTGACCACGTCGATGATGTTGTCGCTGCCGCGCAGCGACTCCATGTCGGGGTCGAGGAGGTAGTCCAGTCGGCCGAACCACGGGTTGCGCAGGAACACCTCGAACGAAACCGTGGCGAGCTGCTCGCGCCCTTCGACGTTGCGCGCGTCGACCGTGCCGATCCACGGCAGGTGGTCGATGATCGCCTGGCCCTGCTGCGTCCCGACCAGTAGCGGCAGGCAGGCCACACCGACGAGCGCGAGCTTGCCGAGCTGCCTCAGGGCCTTGGGGCCCATGGCCATGTAGAGCAGGATGATGCCCGCGGTGCCGACCCACGGCGCGCGCGACAGCGCCGCGACGGCGCCGGCCGTGATCACCGCGCCGCCCAGTACCCGCATGCTCGGCTTCTTGATGTGGCGGGCCAGGTAGAGGTAGAACCCGGTGGCGACCATCGCCACCGAGCCGGCGACGATCGGGTGGCCCATCGTGCCCAGCGCGCGCAGGTTGCTGCCGCGCATCACGTAGCCGTTCCATTCCCAGTGCAGGCCGAGCGCCTCGTCGACGGCCGCGTAGAGCAGCCAGCCGAACCGGAACTCGGTGACCAGGATCGGGCTCATCACGATCGCGCCGACGGCGAACGAGCCGAGGGTGTCGCGGAACGCGCGCAGACTGACCAACGAGCGGCTCGCCAGGTAGTAGGGCAGCAGCACGTCGGTCATCGCGTAGAAGACACCGCGGCGCAGGATGCTGGTGACGGTGCCGTCCTCGAAGGTCAGGATCGCCTGCAGCGCGAGGTAGAGCAGCAGCAGCTTGTCCGGCAGCAGCCGTCCGAACGGCGGGGCATCGGGTCGCGTCGTCAGCTGCAGGGCGGCCGGCAGCAGGATCGTGAGGCTGAGCAGCCGCACGTAGTCGATGGCGAACAGCTCGTTCAGGCCGCCGAACAGCGGGATGGTGTCCCAGATGCGCGGCAGCGCGAGCACCAGGAAGAAGAACATCGCCAGGCGGTGTCGCTCCACCTTCATGGCCCCCCACACGAGGGCCGCGACCGCGGCGATGTAGATCCAGAAGCTGTGCGCGAGGAACGCGATCAGCGTGAAGGCGATCCACAGATTGCGGCGGCGCAGGTAGTCCGACCTGTCGATGATGCCCTGCGTCACGGGCGTCTGGACGATCAGGAAGGTCAGCGGCGTGAGGGCCATGATGAAGACCAGGGCCCGCAAGTGTTCAGGCATGCGGGGGCTCCTGCTCGTCGCGCGTCGCGCGACGCCGCCGCTGGTCGTCGTTCGGTCCTGGCTGGCCTCGTTGCTCCATGCTGCTTCGTCCGGCGCGGCCGTAGTCCCGGTCTGGGCCGGCTGCCGCGGGCCCGCGTCGCTCGTGCTCGTGACTTCGGCAGGACATCGGCGCGAACCTTACCCGGCGCGACCCGGAAACTCAGCCGCCGCGCCTCACCCCAGGGAACTGGTCGGCTGAGTGTGGAAAGAGAGGCGGGTCTTTCAGCAGGCTGAATCGGGCGCGGGGTTTACGCAGGTTCCGACATCGAATCGGCGACAGCGCGCTCGCCGAGGAAGCTGAGCGGATGGTTGCTGCGTTGCCCCCAGTCCTGACGCCAGCGCAGGAGCTCGCCGACCGACAGTGCGCGAGGTAGCAGACCGAGGCTGGCCGCCGACGAGAGTTGGCGATCTGCGTCGCGATTGAAGCGCTGGCGCACGTAGTTGCGGTAGGCGACGAAGACGTGCATCTGCAGCCGTAGGCACAGACATCGCTTGCTGACCAGCCAGGAGCGGCGACGCAGTCTGCCGCAGTTGTCGCGCGTCATCGCGATCGTGGTGTTGATCGCGAACAGCGGGTTGGCCGTGGTGCGCGCCAGTGACCCGAGCGTCGTCTCGTGCAGCAATCTGTCTCCGAACAGCTGCCGGGCGACCGCGCGATAGCTGCTCTTCTCGTCGGTGCGCAGCACGAGCGAGCCCTCGGCGGAGACCTGGCGCAGCCGATTCAGGACCTGGCGAACGCAGGTCTTGCTGCGGTCGCGACGGCGTCCGCGACGACGTTCGTCGCGTTCTTGCCAAAGGCGTCGGCGCGTGCCGCGAGCCGCCAGGCGGCGCGTCGGGCCGGCGGTGACTGCGATCACGAACCACGATTCGCGTTCGATCACCACGGGCATTGTCACCGTGCGAATGGACGCGCCTTCGTAGGTCTCCTCCTCGTCGAGCAGATACGTCTTGCCGGCAGGCAGCGTGCGACACAGGTTGCGATGCAGCCATCGGCACGTGCGGCCCATCTTGCGCATCTTCATCTGCACTGAGCTCGGCGCGAGACCCGTGACGCGGCCGATCTGCCGCAGGCCTACACCGCTGCTGAGCAGATGGAACACCAGCTCGTTGTGCTCAGGCTTGCGGTCGCGGTAGTCGTGACGAAATGTCTGCGGCGAGAACGCCTTGCCGCAGCGCCGGCACCGAAAGCGCGGCACCGCGCCGTCCCGGCAGCGCGGGCGATAGACCCCGTGCCGGTAGTAGAAGCGCCCCTCGGGTTCACGGTGCTGCGGACATGCGGTGTTGGGGCACCGGCTCGGAACGAACGCCATCGCCTCCTCCTCGGCGGCGCGGGCTCTCCGCAACTCGCCAAGGTGCATGTGTCCGGGGAGCCGTCGCCATGACTGCGAATCGCAGATTCCACACTCAGGCGATCAGTTCCTCACCCCAGCAACTCGCGCCGCACGTTGCCGTGCACGTCGGTGAGTCGGAACTGCCGGCCCTGGAACTTCCAGGTCAGCTGCTCGTGGTCGACGCCGAGCAGGTGCAGCAGCGTCGCCTGCAGGTCGTGCACGTGGATCGGCGTCTCGGTCACCTGGTAACCCAGGTCGTCGGTGGCGCCGACGACCTTGCCGCGCGGCACGCCGGCGCCGGCCATCAGGATCGAGAAGCAGTGCGGGTGGTGGTCGCGGCCCAGGAAGGTGCTGCCGTTGCGCTTCTCGTTCATCGGCGTGCGGCCGAACTCGCCGCCCCAGACGACCAGCGTGTCCTCGAGCAGACCGCGGCGGCGCAGGTCGACGAGCAGCGCGGCGAGCGCGCGGTCGAGCTGCTGCGCCTTCTTCGGGAACTGCGTCATCAGGTCGTCGCCGGTGCCGGTGCCGTGGATGTCCCAGCCGGCGTCGAACAGCTGTACGAAGCGCACGCCGCGTTCGACGAGGCGCCGCGCCAAGAGACAGTTGTTGGCGAGCGACACCTCACCGGGCGTGGTGCCGTAGAGCGCGTGCACCTCGGGCGGCTCGCTGGCGAGATCGACCGCGTCGGGCACCGACATCTGCATGCGGAACGCGAGCTCGGCCTGTGCGATGCGCGTCTCGGTCTCGGGGTCGCCGGCCGCCTGCAGGTGCTCGCGATCGAGGTCGACGAGCGCGCGCAGCGAACGTTCGCGGCGCGCGCGGTCGTAGCCCGGCGGATCGGTCAGGTAGAGCACCGGATCGCCCTGCGAGCGGAACTCGACGCCCTGGTGCACCGACGGCAGGAAGCCGGCGCTCCACAGCGCCTTGCCCGCGCTCGGCAGGCTGCCGCCGCTCTGCATCACCACGAACGCCGGCAGGTCCTGGTTGTCGCTGCCGAGACCGTACGACAGCCACGCGCCCATCGACGGCCGGCCCGGCCGCGGCGCGCCGCTGAACAGCAGCAACTCGGCGGGTGCGTGGTTGAACTGGTCGGTGACCATCGAGCGCACCAGCGTCACGTCGGCCATCTGCTGCGCGAGGTGCGGGAAGAGCTCGCAGACCTCGGTGCCGCTGCTGCCGCGGATCCAGCCGTGCTGATGCCCGAGCAGGCGCGGGTGTCCCTTGATGAATGCGAAGCGCTCCTTCTTCAGGAACTCGTCGGGGCACGGTTCGCCGGACAGGCGGTCCAGCGTCGGCTTGCGATCGAACATGTCGAGGGTCGGCGGGGCGCCCTCCATGTGCAGGTAGATGACGTGCTTGGCGCGCGGCGCGGTCTGGCGCGGTCGGCGTTCGCCTTGGTCGCCTAGCGCGGGGAGGGCCAGCGCGCCGAGCGACAGCGCGGAGTCGCGCAGGAACCAGCGCCGGGCGGCGAGCGTGTGCAGGTCGTGCGGGGTCATCGGGGATCGCGTCGCATGGTAGCAGCGGCGGAGCGGCGACGCCGCCGCATCATGGGTTAGGATCCGCGGTGTGACGCTCGCGCGGGATCCCCAGGACCAGGAACTGCTGATCGATCTGGTGCGGCAGGCGCTGGCGCGCATCGACGCCGGCGACACCATCGATCTCGCCGCGATGACCGCGGCGCACCCGCACCTGGCGCGGCCGCTCGCCGAGGTGTTGGGGCTCGCCGCGGACCTGCCGCTGCTGCAGGCCGAGGCCGTGCGCAGCGATCCCCTGGCCGGCATGGTGCTCGCCGGCCGCTATCGCCTCGACACGTGCCGCGGGCGCGGCGCGATGGGCGTGGTCTACGCCGGCGAGGACCGCGAACTCGGCCGCGCCGTCGCCGTCAAGATCCTCGATGCGCGGCTGTTCCGCGACGACCACGCCGAGCAGCGCTTCTCGCGCGAGGCCGAGGCGCTGGCGACGCTGCAGCACGCCCACGTCGTCACCGTGTTCGATCGCGGTCGAACTCCCGAGGGCATCCACTACCTGGTGATGGAGCTGCTCGAGGGCGCGACGCTGGCGCAGCTGCTCGAGCGCATCGACGGCGCCGGTCCCCGCGCGGCCGTCGCCGAGGCGCTCGGCGCGCCGCCGGCCGAATCGCACTGGCCGCGGTTGGCCGCGACCTGGGCCGCCGAGATCGCGCGCGGGCTCAGCGCGGCGCACGCGCGCGGGCTCGTGCACCGCGACGTCAAGCCTTCGAATGTGTTCGTGCGGAGCGACGGCCGGGCCGTGCTGCTCGACTTCGGCATCGCCGCGCGCGACTCGGCCGAACGGCTCACCGCGACGCAGACGACGTTGGGCACCCCGTGGTACATGGCGCCCGAACAGGTGCGCGCCGCGCCGAGCGGGGCCGCCCCGACGCTCGACGTCTACGCGCTCGGCGCGACCCTCTACCACCTGCTCGCCGGGCGGCCGCCCTACGAGGGCGACGCCGCGACCGTGCTCGCCGCGCTGCCGCACGTCGATCCCGCGCCGCTCGCGCGGCAACGCGCCGGGCTGCCGCGCGACCTCGTCGCGATCGTCGAGCACTGCCTGGAGCGCGATCCAAGACGCCGCTACCCGGACGGCGCCGCGCTGGCCGCCGACCTCGAGGCGTTCCTCGCGCACCAGCCCGTGTCGGCGCGGCCGATCGGGCCGCTGTCCCGGCGGCTGCGGCAATGGCGCCGCGCGCCCGCGAAGCCCGTGGCGGCCGCCGCGCTGCTGCTGACGCTCGGCGTCGCCGCGATCGCCGCGCCGTTCGTCGTCGAGCAGCGCCGCGCCGAGTTCCGGCGCCAGAAGGACGAGCTCTACGCGACGCTGCCGTCGGTGTTGGCGATCGAGGGTTGGCCCGACGAGCGCACGCTCAGCGAGCTCGAGCACGAGAACCGCAGCGCCGTTGCGCTGCTCGACAAGATCCTCGCGCTCGATCCCGACGATCTGCCGGTGCGGCTGTGGCGCGCAGCGCTGCGCCTCGACCTCGGCGACGTGCGCGGGGCGGGAGCAGACCTGCGCCGGCTCGCCGACGCCGCCGGCGGCGGGTATCTCGCCGCGCTCGCGCAGCGCTACCTGGGCGCGGATGCCGCTGCGCAGGGCTCGGCGGCGATCGACACCAGCGGGCTGCCCGAGCCGGTGACGCCGCAGGAGTGTTACGTCGCCGGCTTCCACGAGCTGCGCGCGCGCGACCAGAAGGGCTACGCCGCGCGCGCCGACGCGCTGCTCGAGCGCGCCAGCAGCGACTACCTGCCCGCGCGCGACCTGCGCCTGCTGTCGCTCGCGTCGCTCGCCGAAACCAAACCCGACGTCGAACGCAAGAAACTGACCGATCTGCTCTACGACGAGACGATCAAGCTCGAGGAGATCTACGGCAGGCAGACGGCGCGCACGCAGGCCATGCGCGGCGTCGCGCTGATCCTCGACACGCAGTACGCGGAGTCGGTGCCGTGTTTCGAACGTTCGCTCGAGCTGCGGGCCGACCGTCACGGCCCGCACCAGAACCTCGGCATCGCGCTGCTGCGGCTCGGCGAGTTCGACGCGAGCGAGCAGCATCTGCAGCGCGCGCTGCAGCTGCGGCCGTTTGCGTGGAACACGAAGTACACCATGGCGCAACTGTGCGTCGCGCGCGGTGACTTCGCCGGCGCCTACGAGTGGGCCGAGCGCATCGAGACCGAGGGGCCGTTCGGGCAGGCCTGGCGGCAGCCGTACCTGCGCGGTTGCATCGCGATCGACGAGGCGATCAGCAAGCGCGGCGACGACGCCGCGTGGCGCGACGCCGCGGGCCGCGCGGTCGCCGCCCTCGATCAGGCGCTGAAGGTGATGCCGCGCAGCCGTCGCCTGCAACAGCGTCGCGAGCTCGCGGTGGCGCTGCAGGAGAAGTTCCTGTCGGCGGCCATGGTCGGGTTCGCGCGCAGCCTCATCGACGGCGACGCGGGCATCGACCCGACCGGCGTCGCGCTCGGGCCCTACCAGCTGCGCAACCTGATCCTGCTGATGCCGTCGACGCTCGACGAAGAGGGCACGGCCTGGCTCAAGGCGACGATGCGACGGCTGGTTGCCGACCGCGCCGGCGGCAACGAGGTGCTGCGTCGGCAGATGGAGCAGGACCTCGAAGAGGGGCTCGCAGCGTTCCGGTGACCGCGGAATCTCCCTGGGGAGCGGCGCAGCGTTTACGCTCCTCACCGGAGAAGCACCATGAATCGAGTCGTCCCGTTCCTCGTCTGCCCGATCTTCGTCAGCGCCGTGCTCGCGCAGGGTCTGTCCGGCGGTCCGCTCGTCGGCGCCGCCATGGCGATCGGCGTGCAAGGGGGCATCAACGGCGCGGGTGACGCCGCGACGCACCTGCACAGGAACGGCTTCGTGCAGCCGCCTTCGCCGTTCCCGGTGGGGCCCACCGCGCCGGACCTGCAGCAGATCCTCACGCTGCACGGCGCGGCCAACCTCGACATCGACGACACCAGCACCGGGCGCGACGACATCATGGTCGACCCCAATGGTGTGATCCAACCGCCGCCGAACGGCTGGGGCGTGTTCTCGTTCTCGTTCCGCGACGGCGCCGTCGGCCAGCCGGGCTCGCGCCTCGCCCAGGAACCAGCCGCGGACCGCGGCGCCGCCGTGTTCTCGTGGATCCTGCCGGGCAGCGCCCTGCCGGCGCCCCTGCTCGGGGTCGTCGAGCGTTCGCACTCACGCTTCGAGCTCGGGTTGCCCGCCGCCGGCGCGGCCGACGTCGACCAGCTCGACGTGCCGCTGGCGCTCGGCCGCGACCAGCAGGGGCTGCTCGGGACCGAACCCGGCTTCGGCGGTCTGTTGCCGCTGCGCCCGGCCATCTACTTCACGGTGGCCAACTCGTCGCTGCAGGCCGTGCCGACCTCGTGGTGGGCCTCGCCGGGCGTGCCCATGCTGCGCAGCGGGGCGACGATCTTCCGCACGCTGCAGAGCCCGGCCTCCGGTCAGTGGTCGCAGCCCCAGGTCTGGAAGCACTTCTTCGAGCTCGGCCTGAGCCAGTCCGAGGACATCGACGCGCTGGCGCTCGACGACAGCAGCGAACTGATCATCTTCTCGCTGGTCGGCAACGCGCGCGACCAGCTGTTGTTCGTCGATCCCAACACCGACGTGGCCACCCCGCAGCCCGTGGTGAAGCAGGACCAGACGCCGGTCAGCCAGGCCGTCGGTTCGGGCGGCGGCGACGACATCGACGCCGTCTGCACGCTCGATCCCGCGGTGCGCGGCGGTCTCTACTTCCCCGACGACTTCGGCACCTCGTGCGGCACGCCGCGGCAGCCGTTCCAGCCCGCGCTCTACCCCGTCGGCGCCAACGCCTCGGCATTCCGCCGCTTCGAGAACGGCGTCTCGTCCTTCGACACCTGGGTGCTCGGCTGGCCGTCGCCGACCGGGCGCGGTCCCGGCTGGGCGGTGCTGCTGATCACGATCGGCGACACCACGACGCCGGCGATCACCGCGTCGATCCAGCTGCGCAACCCAGGCAGCAGCGTGCCCGGTGATCCGCGCCTCTTCACCCAGTCGATCCCGGCGCCGTGGGGGCTCAGCGGCCTGCCGCTGACCTTCCGCTGGTTCGTCGCCGACTCGAGCTTCACCGACCTCGACCAGGCCTACCCGATCAAGGTCTTCCTGTAGCCCCATGGACGAGCTCGCCTGGAACGAACTGCACGCCTGCATCAAGGCCGCCGCCGCGGGTGACGAAGCTGCACGCGACCGGCTGGTCTCCGCGTGCTACGGCACCGTGCGCGCGCGCGTGCACCGCGAGCTCGAGCGCGACTTCCGCAAGCAGCACAAGTGGATCCTGCCGCTGTTCAGCACCACCGACGTCGTGCACGAGGTGCTCGTCGCGGTGGTCAAGGACCTCGCCGACACCGACTTCGTCGGGCCCGAGCCGTTCTTCGCCTACCTGGGCACGCTGGTGCGGCACCGCCTGCTCGACGCGGTGCGCTTCCACGAAGCGGCGCGGCGCGACGGGCGCAAGCAGGTCGCGGAGCCGACCGCCGGCATCGCCGAGGTCGCCACCGACCGCCGCGAGGCGACGCCGACCCTGGCCGCGTCGCTCGGCGAACGCGCCGCCCTGGTGCGCGAGGCGCTGACCGAGCTGCCCGAACGGCAGCGGCGCCTGCTCGAGATGCGGCTCCAGGAGGACGCGACGTTCCCCGTGATCAAGGTTGCCCTGGGCTATTCGTCCGACGAGACCGCCCGCCAGGCGTTCCACGACGCCCAGGCCAAACTGTTGGTGAAGCTGAGGATACGGGGCTTCGGGCGGACCGTGGGCGGCTGAGCGGGGCCCGGGTGGGGGGCTTTGGTGGATTGCACCTTGGGACCGGCGGCGACGACCCGCTGGGCAGGGGGAACAAGGTGTTACCCATGAACAAGCTGCTCTCCCTGTCCCTCTCCCTCTCCGTGTCGTTCGGCCTGCTGTCGCCCGCCCTGGCCCAGGACGTGCGCGACATGTCGACGCCGACCAACTACTCCTGGTACTACGGCGCCTCCGCCGCCACGATCACGAACGCGATCCAGAACGGCTACCGCCCGGTCGACATCGAGGTCGAGGGCACCAACCCGCTGCGCTTCACCGCGGCGCTGGTGCAGAACACCGGTCAATACGCCTCGGGCTACTGGTGGTACTACGGCCTCACTGCGACGCAGCTGTCGAGCACCCTGAGCAGCAACAACGCGCGGCTCATCGACCTCGAGCCCTACGACGACGGCGGCCAGACGCGCTTCGCGTGCGTGATGGTGCCCAACACCGGCAGCAACGCCAAGACCTGGTGGTACTACTACGGCCAGACGGGCGCCTCGGTCTCGGCGCTGCTCGGCAGCAACAACGCGCGGCCCGTCGACATCGACTCGTACGTGATCGGCAACACGACCTACTACAGCGTCGTGATGATCAGCAACACCGGCGCCGACTACCGCAACTACGCCTGGTACTACAACGTGCCGCTCGGCACCGTGCAGGCGAGCATCAACAACGGCCGCCGCCTCTACGACTTCGGGCGCCGCGAGAACGGCAATTACGACGCGGTGCTGGTCACCGAGGCGAACTCGCCGGCGTGGACCTACTGGTACGGGCTGACCTCGGCGCAGGTCGTCGAGAAGCTCGGTGACTACGGCCACCGCCCGATCGACCTCGAGACCTACGACGTCAACGGTCAGCGGCGCTTCCTGCTGGTCACGATCAACAACAGCAACGCGCTGACCACGAGCGTCGGCCAGATGATGCGCAGCACCACCGACGGCGGCGTCGGCTGCTACCTGCGCCGCATCAACGGCAGCGAGCTCGCGAGCCTCAACGGCAGCCGCCAGTTCGAGCCGGCCAGCACCATGAAGACGCTGCACAACGTGCACGCCTTCCGCCGCGTGTTCATGAACCAGGTGTCGCTGAACACGCCGATCAACGTCTTCACGGCGACGAGCGGCAGCTGCCCGGTCGACAGCAACCCGGTGAACGAGACCTTGACCACGGTGCTGCGCGCGATGATGGAGCAGAGCGACAACAACCGCACCCAGGCGGTGACCGCCTACTTCGGCCAGGCGGCGATCAACGCGACGGCCGCGGCGCTCGGCATGAACAACACCTCGCTGAACCACCGCATCGGCTGCGCGGGACCGGCGATCAGCAACCCCAACCAGATCACGCTGCGCGACCTCGCCACCCTGCACACGCAGGTCGCCAACGGCTACCTCGGCTCGTGGCGCGACGAGTTCTACGAGCACATGCTCAACGGCAAGACGTGGGGCGGCATCGACACGGTGATCAGCCAGGAAGCGGCGCTGCTCGGCGTGTCGCCGGCGGCCCTGGCCAGCTTCAACGCGCTCGTCGAATTGGCCCGCAAGGGCGGCAGCTACACGCTGAACGGCGCCGAACATCGCTCGGGCTTCGGCTGGATCCGCATCCCGTTCCGCGTCGGCAACCAGCTCGACCTGCGTGAATACGCCGTCGGCGCCTACGTCAACGACGCCAGCAACGGCACCAACGCGAGCAACGCGGTCAACCAGGCGGTCGGCGAGCTGCTGCGTCCGACGCTGCACGCGGCGCTGGCGACCTGGGACATCACCTCGGTCGCGGTCTCCGTCGGCACCGGCTGTGGTTCGCCGCGGGCCCTGATCCAGTCGGCGCAAGGGCTGCCGGCGCTCGGCCAGACGCCCGTCTACCGCATGATCGGCGGCACGCCCAACTCGCTCGCGATCATGACGTTCGGCTTCAACGACCAGTACTGGGGCGCGACCCCGCTGCCGGCGAGCCTGAGCTTCGCGGGCGCCCCCGGCTGCTTCGTCTACAACGACGCGCTCGTCACCGAGGTGATGGTCGCGAGCGCCACCGGTAGCGCGCAGGTGCCGATCGCGCTGCCGTCGCACTACGGCTTCCTGGGCATGGAGTACTTCACCCAGTTCTTCTCGCTCGGCGGCAGCCTGATGTCGAGCAACGGCATGCGCAGCGTGGTCGGCGACTGATCGCCGCAGCGATACGGCCGGCGCGGGTGGCGTTCGCACGCCGCCCGCGCCGGTTCGTGTACGTGCTCCTGAATCCGGGGGGCAGAGTCTGGGGGTCAGAGTTTGGCGAGCAGTTGGTCGACGACGAGCGCGCCCGGGCTGGTGAAGTAGACGAAGCTGGCGCGCACGTTGCGCCGCGCCACCTGCAGCGCCTCGTCGCCCGTCAGCGCGGCGCGCGCTTCGTCGTCGAGGATCGCGCCGAGCAGCGTACGTTCGGTCTTGGGCTGTTCGTACTTGGCCGTGTCGCGCACGCACACCGCCAGCAGCAGGTCGTTGGCCCAGCCCGACGGGCCGGACGGCACCTTGCGCGCGGTCCATCCCAAGGCCCACGGCGACTGCTGCATGCGCTTGGCCGCGGCGGCGCCCGCGCCCAGGACCTCGAAGCGCACCTCGAGCAGTTTGGCGAGCTGCTGGCGCAGGTCCGCGGGCGGCTTGCCGCGCAGGCCGATCAGGTAGACGAGCGCCGCGCGGCTCTTGCGCAGCCCGGCGGCGATGCGCGGATCCTCGCTCTTCTCGGTCACGGGGTGCTTGGCCAGCAGTGCCAGCGCCGCGTCGTAGTCGCCCGAACGCGCCAGCGCATCGGCCAGGGCCGCCACCGCGGCGTCGGTGGTCTCGCGGGCCAGGTTGGCGCGCGCCACCGCGATCGCCTTCTCGTGTTCGCCGCGCATCGCTTCCGCGCGCGACACCAGCACTTCGATCTCCGTCGCCACCGTCTCCTCGGCGACGGCTTCGCTGCGCAACAGTTCGATCGCCTGCGGCCACTGCTCGGCGCCCAGCAGCAAGATCACGCGGAAGAACGGCGGACACGCGATGTTCGACCGGCGTTCGCGCAGCCGGTCGTCCCAGGCGAGCGCCTTCGACCATTCGCCGAGCGTGGCGTAGGCCTGGATCAGGTGGGAGGGGCCGATGCTGCCCGGCTTCGCTTCGCACCAGATCTCGAGCGCGCCCACCGCCTCGGTCGCCAGGGCGCGCATCTCGGCGTCGGTGTCGACGCGCTGGCACAGCTCCATGTTGGCGATACCCAGGAACTCACGCAGCTGGCCGGGCTGCTCGAGCTTGGCGATCGTGAAGCGTGCGATCTTCTGGCAGACCTCGGGGCAGCCGACGATCATCGCGACCGTCGCCGAGCGGTTGTAGTCGCTCGTGGTCAGCAGCTCCTTGCTGGCGAGCAGCTCGTCGACCGTCTCGGCGAACGCCGCGCGCCGCTTCTCCGCGAGGTCGCGGTCGCGGGCGTTGAGGGCGTCCGCAACCGCCTGACCCGCTGCCTCGACCTTCTGTACCAGCGGCGCGTACGTCGGTCTGGCGGGTGTCTGTGCGACGAGGGTGGTCGCCTGTATCGAGAGGAGCAGCAGGAGCGCGGAGGACCGATGCAGCATCGGCCCATCCTAGACGCTGTCCGCGGGCCCTTGCGAGGGTGGGCCTCGCGAAGGTGCCCGAGCGGGTCAGGTCCCGATCGTCGCGTCGACGGCGTTGGTGAACGTGAAGCCACCCGTCGCGCTCGGGTCGATCGCGGCGCCCTGGAAGAACAGCTCGAGACCCGAGAAGGCGGGGTCGGTCGGCACCGCGAGGCCGAACGTGCCGCTGCCCTGCGGCGTCTGGAACACGACCGTCGCGTCGGTGCTGACCAGCAGGTCGCAGCTCGCGCCGAAGCCGAGCGGCTGCAGGTTGTAGGGCAGCGGGCCGAGGATCGACTGCGTCGAGCTGAAGCCGACCGTCATGAACGCGACCGGCGATACCGCGGGCAGGTTGGACATCGCGACCGTGAACGTGGACCCGAGCTGCGGCGTGTTGTTGGGGGCCAGCGCGGGCGCGCCGCCGCTGCCGCCGCAGCCGGTGCCGAACACGCTCGCCGTGGCGACACCCGTGGTCGTGTCGTTGCTGATCATCAGGTTGCGGATGCAGCCGTTGAAGTTGCTGCCGACGCTGTAGTCGTTGGTGGTGAAGTTCTTGTTGTTGCCGTCGTTGAGCGGGCCCACCACGGCCTGGTGCACGATGCTGTTGTTGATCAGCAGCTGCACGGTGTTGGCCTCGTAACGCAGACTCGCGACGTACCAGATGCCGGTGCTCAGCGTCGTCGACGACCACGTCAGGTTGGAGTTGTTGTACTTCACGCCGACGGTGCCGTTGCCCTGCAGGTAGATGCCGAGGAAGCGCCAGCCGTTGCCGCCGATCAGGACCGGGCCCTGCACCGCGGGCAGCGCAGTGATGTTGAACTCGACGTCGACCTGGAAGTCGGTGGTGTCGAGGCTCGGCAGCAGCGGCGTGCGCACGTCCTGTCCGCCCGTGTTGTAGTGGTAGATGCCGTTGACGCAGACGCCGTTGCTCGGCGGCGCGGGCGGCGGGGTGCCGGCGAGCGTCATCGGACCGTAGGTGTTGGTCGCGTCGAGCAGGTCGGTCATCAGCGGATAGAACGCCTGGACCTGGGCGGTGGCGCGGCCGGTGGTGGCGACGAGCGCGAGCAGCGCCGCGGCGCCGCAGAGCGAGAGCGAACGTGTCGAGAGTTTCATGGCGGACTCCATGTGGCAGAGGGGATGAAAGCTCCTCCCCCGACCGTTCCCGCCGGGACTGTAGGGCCGACACGTGCGCGGCGTAAGGCGTCGCCGTCCGCAGCGGCTCACTGCTTCTTCGTCACCTCGACGGTCGCGGCGACCTCACCCGCCCCGACTTCGACCTCGGTGCGGCCCTCTTCGCCGTAGACCCGCGTGTCCACGCTCAGGCGGTAGCGTCCCGGTGCGAGTCCTCGCACGACCACCTGCGAGCCGGTGAACGGCATCCAGAGCACGGGGGTGCGACGTTCTTGTGACGCGTCGTCGAGCGGTTGGACCTGCACGTTGCCGCTCGCCGCGCCCCGGATCTCGAGGCGCACCGAGCCGGTGCCCAGCTCGAGCGGCAACTCGAAGTCGAGGATGTCCGTGTCGCCGACGACGATGCGGCGGTAGCGCCGGCGGTTGTTCTGGTCCTTCACCGAGATCAGCGTGTCGCCGGCGGGCAGGCCCCGCAGCTCGAACGTGCCGTCGTCGCGCACCTTGGTCTGCAGGTCGGTGCCCGAACCGCTGGCCGACACGGTGAGGCCGCCGGCTCCGGCCGCGTCGGGCACGCGGCCGCGCAGCGCGACGCCGCGCGACATCGTCGGCGTCAGGGTCACGAGCGGCACGTCGGCCGCGGCCGTGAACGGTTCGGTGATCGTCTCGGGGTAACCCTCACGCTGCAGCCGCAGCCGGTGTTCACCCACCGCGAGGTTGTCGAGCACGAACCGCCCCTCGGCGTCGGTCACGCACGTCCCGTTCGAGATGGGACGACGGTCCCAGCGGTGGAGCGCGACGGTCGCGCCCGCCACCGCGGTGCCGTCACCGGCGTCGCGCACGACGCCCTGGACGCGGGTCCCTGGATACATCGTGATCAGGCTCTGGGCGCGCGGCGGCGCGGTCAGCGCCACGCTCTGCACCTTGGTCGCGGCGTAGCCCGGAGCCGTGGCCTCGACGACCAGTTCGGAATTCGCCACCATCTGCCAGTGACGCACGAGGAAGTAGCCGTCGTCGTCCTTGAACGCGACCGGGTCCGTGTGCAGTGACTGGCCCTCCTTGGCCGCGGACACGGTGATCGTGAACTCCGCGAGCGGCGCGCCGGTCTTGCCGTCGACGACGCGGCCGGTGACGGCCGGTGCCGGCGACAGGCGCAGCAGCACCTCGTGCGTCGTGCCGCCGAGGAAGTCGGTCGATGCGCGCACGTGGTCGCGGCGGAACGCGTAGACGACGCACGCTTCGGGCGGCAGCCCGTCGACGTGGAACCTGCCGTCCTCGTCGGTGCTGTCGCGCGATCCTACGGAGCGGCGGCTGATGTCCTTCTCGCCGGCCAGTTCGCAGTAGATCGACGCGCCGATCACGGGGGCGCCGCTCTCGTCGACGACCCGGCCGCGCAGCTCACAGCCCTGCTGCATGTCCACGATCAGCTCGCCGGTGACCTTGGCGGGATCGACCTCGAGGCGCGCGCTGACGTAGCCGCGGCGCGCGACGACGAGATCGAACGGGCGGCTGCCGAGGTCCTCGAGCCGAAGGCGGCCATCGAGCCTGGTGATGCCCATGGTCTTGGCGCCGCTGAAGACGTCGAAGCTGATCTTGGCCGTGGCGCCGACGACGGGCTTGCCGTCGCGGTCCAGCGCGCGGATCTCGACCGAAAGCCCCGGCTGCAGCACGACCTCCACGGGTTCGCCGCCGGCGCTCGCCATCGCGCTGCCCTCCTGGAAGCCCGCGCGCGTGACCGTCACCATGTGCCGCTGGCCGAGCGCCGCGCCCTCGAGGACGAAGTGTCCCTGTTGATCGCTCTCGGACTTCCGGAACGTGCCGCTGCCGCGCACCTCGGCGTTCGCGACCGGTGCGCCGGCGGCGTCGACGACGTGGCCCTCGATCTTCGCGCCGGGCAGCAGTTCGATGTCGAGCTCGTTGCGCGCCGCGTCCTTGGGCATGTAGCCGCGCACCAGGCGGTCGCAGAAGCCCGGCGCGGTGACGAGCAGCGGGTAGGTGTCGGTCGGCACCATCATCCGATAGCGCCCTTCGGCGTCGGCGGTGACCTGGGACTCGGTCCAGCCGTTGACGTCGAGCCGCGCCCCGGGGATCGGCGCGCCGGCGGTGTCGTGCACGCGCCCCGTGAGTTCGTGGTCGAGCGGGATCACCGAGACTTCGAGCGTGACCTCCTCGGCGTCGGGCGTCACCAGCGCCGGCGTGTTCCACAGCTTGAGTCCCGGGTCGGCGCCGAGCACGCGCACGGTGCGGACCTGCTCGGTGCGCCGCCCGTGCCAGTCGAAGTTCCCCTTGGCGTCCGCCTGCAGCGTCACCTCGCTCGTGCACGTGCCGTTCGCGTCGTAGCCGTCGAACCACTGCAGGCGCAGCGCGGGGCCGGCGAACGGCTGGTTGCGACAGAGCACCTGGCCGCGCACCGTGAGTTCGGCCTGCGGCACGGCGGACTGCCGCTGCGGCTCCGGTTCGGTGCCGGCTTCGACCGCGGCGTCGGGTGCGGCCGGCTTGCTCGCGGAGCCGGTGGCGGCGGCGGCGACCTGCGTCGTGGCCAGGGGGTCGGTGGCCGGGGTGAGCGCCGGGTCGGCGCGCCACCACAACCAGGACAGCAGGCCGACGAGCAGCAGGGCGGCGAAGGAGACGGCGAACTTGGTGTTCATGAGCAGGAACGTCGCGAAGGCGGTCGAAGTGGCGGCAGCGGTCGGCGCGGTCGGCGCGGCGAACGGCGCGAGCGCGGCGAGCCAGCTCTTGCGGTCGCCGTATTCCCGGTCGAGGCGGACGCGCAGCTGGTCGAGCCCACGCGCTAGCTGCGAACGCACGGTCGCGCCGGGTACGCCAAGGCGCGCGGCGATCTGCGCGGGCGTCAGCTCCTCCCAGAAGCGCAGCAGCACGACGTCGCGGTAGGGCTGCGGCAGGGCGAGCACCGCGCGCACGAGCCGCCGCCGCTGTTCTTCGTGCAGCAGCACCTCTTCGGTCGACGGCGCGAGGCCCGTCGCCTCGACCTGGTGCTCGAGCCGTTCGAGCCGCCGGGCGCCGCGCAGGTGGTCGATGCTGAGGTTGCGGGCGATCTTGCCGAGCCAGCCGCGCAGGCTGCCGCGCTGGCCGTCACCCTGGGGCGGCGCCGCCTGCCAGGCCCGCACCAGGGTCTCCTGCACGATGTCCTCGGCGCCCTGCTCGTCGCGGACCAGCGAGCGCACGATCGCGCGCAGGAAGCGGCGATGCGAGAACATCACCTCGGGTGTGGGCATCGGCTGGAAGGATGACATGGCGTCGTGGGGAACGACGACCGCGGACCTCCCGGCGTTGCAGGAATCTTGCGGCGGGGCCGATTCGGTTGCTCGCGCCGGGCCCAGCCGGATCGGGTGTCCCTCCTACCGCTGGTACCAGCGGTCCACGATGCGCTCGAAGCGCAGCAGTCGTTTGCCCTCGACCTCGTCGCCCTGGTCCGATCCTCGGTGTAGGTGGGTTGGAGTTGCGCAGCCTTGGCGACGGCACGCGCACGCTGCCCTGTCCCGCGCTTGCACCCGCGCCCGCCCCCTGCGGCGCGATCAGCGTCGCTCCGACGGTTCCTTGTCGGTCACGAACCGCCGCAGCCTGGGCATCGCTTGGACGACCAGGCGGGTGCCGTCGTCGTCGAGGAACGTGCACTGGCCCCGCATCGTGAGTTCTTCGAGCGCCGGCAATCCGGTCAGCGACGCGAAGCCGGCCGCGGTGACGTTTCGGCAGTAGGAGATGTCGAGGCGCCGCAGGCCGGGCAGGGCCGCGAGGCTGCGCAGCTGCGCGTCGCCGATGCCCGAGCTGCTGTCCAGGACCAGGGTGCGCAGCCGCGGCGTCGCGTCGGCCAGTGTGCTCCCGAGGTCCGCGTGGCTCACGGTGGTGCCGCGCAGTGACAGCTTCTCGAGCGTGGGGGGCAGCTGCAGCAGGCCCTCGGACGGGACGTCGATCCCGGTGAGGTCGAGGTCGACGAGCGGCAGGTGTTGCAGTTCGCGCAGCCCCGCGCTGGTGATCCCCGCGTACGAGAGATCGAGGTGGCGCAGCGACCGCATCTTGCCGATCGCGCGCAGCACCTCGTCGGTGACGCCGGTGCCCGGCGCCGGCAGGTCGACCGGCGAGATGCCCGAGAAGATCGTGTTGCTGCCGATCATGCCGAGGTCCAGCAGTTCGAGCCGTTGCATCGCGGCGAGCTTGGTGAGCCACTCCTGCTGCAGGTGTCCGCAGGCCGCCAGCGACAGGCCGCGCAGCGTGCCGATCGCCGCGATGCGCGCGATGGTCGGCTCGCCGATCTTGGTGCAGCCGTTGAGCCGCAGCACCGCGAGGTGCGGCATGCGCGAGAGCACCGAGAACGCCTCGTCGTCGGCGGTGCAGGTCTGCACCACCAGCTCCTCGAGATGCGGCAGGTGCGCGAGCATGTCGAGCCCGGCCGCGCCAATCTCGGTCTGGTTGCCCAGGTGCAGCACGCGCAGCTGCTTGAGGCTCGCGAGGCGCGCGAGCCCTTCGTCGGTGAGCGTGTGCATCGGGCGCAGGGTCTGCCCGGGCGTCAGCGGCGAGCCGAAGATCGCGTGCAGTTCGAGGGTCTCGAGGTGTCGCAGCCGCAGCAGCGCGGGCACGTCGTCGTCGACGATGCCCGTGCCGATCACGTGTTGCGTGTCGTCGGGCAGCGCCTCGATCGCGGCGCGCGACGACACCCTCGCCGGGGGGCTCGGGTCCTGGGGCGCGGTCGCGGCGCGATCGTCGGACGCGCTCTGGCGCCGCGACCAGGCCACCGCGAACACCACCGCAGTGCCGAACAGGACCGCTGCGGCGATCGCGAGCAGCCGGCGCGTCGAGGGCGTTGCCGCCGCCGGGGATGCTTCGGCCAGGCGCCGACGAACGGCTGCGCGCAGATCCGGCGGAGTCTGTCCGGCCAGGCGTTCGCCGAGCGCCCATTCCATCAGGGCCTCGTCGAGCGGGGTCTTCGAGTCGTCGTTCACGCTTGCCTCCGTCGTTCGATGCAGTCGCGCAGGGCGGCGCGCAGACGGTGCAGCAGATTGCGCACGCCGTGTTCGCCGATGCCGAGCTCGGCGCCGAGCTCGGCGCGGCCCATCCCGTCGCGGTAGGTGCGATCGAGCGCGGCGCGGGATCTCTCCGGCAGCTGCTCGAGGCAGCGATCGAGCGCCTGCAGCCAGCCGTCGCCGTCGTCGCCGTCGAATTCGCGTTGCCACAGCCGCTCGGCCGCCTCGGCGTGGTGCGCGGCGCGGCGCCGGTCGGCGCGCTGTTCGCGCAGCCACAGGTGCCGCGCCGTCTGCCGCAAGAACGCCGCAGCGCGCGGTCCCGGTCCGTTCTCGACGCCGCGCTGCAGCGCGATCACGAGTGCGTCCTGGGCGATCTCCTCGGCGCGCTGGCCCGCACAGCCGAGCACGCGCAGGAAGCGCCAGAGCATCTGCTGGTGTCGACCGACGAACGCATCGATGCCGGAGGCTGCGGCGGCAGGTGCCGCGGGTTCGGGGGCGCTCGTCTGCGGGGAGTCGGTCACGGCGTGCACGCGTGGGTTTCCCCCGCGGGCTGCGCAGGGTACCCAGGAATCCCCCGAAAGCGCGACCTCGTGGATCGTCAGCAGGATCCGCGACTGTTCCGGCCGTCGGCGGCATCTTGGTGGCGTGACCGCGTCCGATCCCGACCTCGACAGCCTGCTCGACCACTTGCCGTGGGTGCGCAAGCTCGCGCTGCAGCTCTGCAGCGATGCCCATCGCGCCGAGGACGCGGCGCAGGAGGCCTGCCTGCTGGCAGCGCAGCGGCCGCCGCGGGACGCCGGGAAGTTCAAGGGCTACCTCGCGCGCATCCTGCGCAACGTGTTGCATCGCGACGGTCGTGCCCAACGGCGGCGCAACCGGCGTGAGCATGCATTCGCGACCCTGCGCCAGGTCGAAACCGACGATCCCATCGAACTCGTCGCGCGCGCCGAACTGCACGGGGCGCTGGTCGCGGCGGTGCTCGAACTGCCCGAGGCGCAGCGTCAGGTCGTGCTGCTGCATCACTTCGAAGGGCTCGAGGTGGCCGAGGTGGCGCGGCGGGTCGGTCGTTCGGCCGACGCCGTGCGCGCCCTGTTGCGCCGGGCGCGCGAGGACCTGCGCGGCGCCCTCGAGCGCCGCGACACGCGCTTCGCCGCGGCGTTGCTGTCGCTCGGCAGCCCCGCTGCCCCGTTGGTTTCCACATCGCTCGTCCTGACGGCAATCGCCATGAAGACCAAGCTCTTCGTCACCGCTGCGCTCGCTGCCGCACTGTGCGTCTCGATCCCGTTCTTCGGCCCGGGATCGTCGGGGGGATCGGCGCCCGAGCCGGTGCCGGCGTCGTCTGCTGCGGCAGGGCCTGCCGTGCATTCGCCATCGGCAGGCGATGCCGTGGCGGCAGCGGCCGCGGTCGAGCGCGTCGTCGCCCCGCAGGTCGGTCGCCATCTTCACGGTGCGCTCGTCGGGCTCGACGCGCGGGCCCCGTGGACCGCGCCGCTGACGATCGTCGCCACGTGGCGCCGCGGCGACGAGGTCGCGCGCGACGAGATCCGCGCTGCGGTGAGCGCCGAGGGCACGTTCGACGCCACCCTGGCGCGGTGGGACGGAGAGTGCGCGGGGCTGCGCATCGAACTGAGCGCCGCCGATGCATGGTATGAGCCGCTCGAACAGCAGATCGATCTCGGCGACGCGGCGCGGGACCTGTTCGAGGTGCCGGTGATGGCTGCGCCGATCCTGATCGGTGGCGTTGCCGCGCCGGACGGCTCGGCGCTGTCCGGAGTCGAAGTGCTCTGTTTCGCGGCCGGCGAGACTGCGCCGCGGGGCCCGTGCCTCACGGACGTGCGCTGCGCCGCGGACGGAACGTGGCGCGTGCGGTTGCCCGAGAATGGGCCGACACTGGTCGTGGTGCTGCCGCCCGATGGTCGCGAGGACCTCGTCGTCGCCGGGCACGACGTCGCCGTGCGCGGGGTCACCGACGTCGGCGCGTTGCGCCTCGAACCGGCGAGCGCCGTGAGCGGCGTCGTGCGCTGGCGCACCGGCGCGCCGGTCGAGGACGCGCAGCTGAGCTGGCGCACGCGCACCGCGGTCACGCTCGACAAGGGCCGCGGCCTCTCCTGGAACGAAGGTCGCGTGCAGCGGCGCCGGACCGTGCGAACCGATCGCGACGGCCGCTTCGCGATCCGCGTCGCCGCCGGGGAACAGGGGTCGGTGCTCGTCGAACGCGCCGCGGGATTCCTGCCGTCCGGCTTCACGATGCAGAAGGCGACCGCGCCCGCCGAGGTCGAACTCGTCGTCGAGGGCCGGCCCGTGACGATCCGCGTGCTGCGCGATGGCGCGCCCGCGGGCCCCTGCGGGGTCGAGTGGCGCCGCGAGCGTTTCGCGGGCAACTACGGCACCGACGAGCAGGGCGTGCTGCAGCAACTCGTGCTCGAGGAACCCGTGCGCATGCGCGCCGTGAGCCGCGACCGCGAGTGGGCGTCGGAGTGGGCCGAGTTCGGCGCGGCGGTGCCCGACGAGGTCGTGCTGCAGTTGCTGCCGCTCGACGGCGAACGCGTCGTCGTCCAGCTCGCAGCGGTCGACCTCGAACAGGCATCTTTCCAGTGGACGGCCGCGAACGACCCCGCGGCGCGCCGCAGCTTCACGCTGCGGCGGCAGGACGGCGCGTTCGTGATGCGCGTGCCGGCGGGGTCGCAGCGACTGCGTGTGATCGGGGTGCGCGGCACGCCGTCGGAGTTGCTGCTGCCGACGGAGATCGAAGTGACCCTGCCTGCGCCCGGCGACGTGATCGTGCCCGCGCGCCTCGGCGGCCGCCTGCGCCTCGCGGTGACCGACGCGCAAGGTGCGTTCCTGGGCGGCCGCTACCGACTGACGGGCTCGGGAGGGGCCGCAGAGGCTTCGCCGCAACACGCCCTGCAGGCCGGCGCCGAGCACTTCACGCCGGTGGTCGAGCCCGGAACGTACGAGCTGGTGCTGGACCTGGGCGAGCGCGGCGAGACACGGCGAACGGTCGAGATCGCCGCGGGGCGTACGACGGACGTGAGCCTCGTCGTGCCCTGATCGCCGCACCGGGCTGCCCCCGCCGCGCCCGCGCGACTACGCTGACCGGCAATGGCCTGGTTCTTCTACCTGGTGCGCTGCGCCGACGATTCGCTCTACGCCGGCATCACCACCGACGTGGCGCGCCGCGTCGCGCAGCACAACGACGGCAGCGGCGCGCGATACACGCGCGGTCGCGGCCCGGTGCGGCTCGAGCACAGCGAGCCCTGGCCCGATCGCGCGTCGGCGAGTCGGCGCGAGCGCGAGGTCAAACAGTGGGAGCGGCACCAGAAGGAAGCGCTGATCGCCGGCGTCTGACTCGCCGCGACCATCAGGCTCGGGGCACGGGCAGTCGCCGGTCCTGCTGCGCTGCGCTGACCTCCTGCCACTGCGGGTATCCGCGTTCCTGCGGCGTCGGTGACACGAACTGCGACTGCCGGCCGTGCAGTACGAGGCAGTCGTCGCGCAGGTCGACGAACGCGTAGAGCGCGTCGGCGTAGGGGGCCATGCGGCCGTACTTGGCGCCGACCCAGTAGTACGACGCGCTGTTGACCCAGACGTAGTGAACGCCGTCCTTGTGGTTGTGGCGGTCGAGGTGCTCGTGGCCGCAGAAGCACGCGACCACCTGCGCACCGTCGCGGTTGGCCGCGGCGAGCGTGGCCTCGATCGGCGCGCGGCTGTCGTCGTCGGGGTAGGCGTCGTTCGACATGCCGACGCCTTGGTGCACGAACACCACGGTCGGTGCGCGCGTGCTGCGCAGATCGGCCGCGAGCCACTCGAGTTGCTCGGGGTCGGCGTGGCTCAGGTTCCCCTCGGCGCTGAAGTAGTTGCCCTTGGCGTAGGGCACGTAGACGTCGCCCTGCCTGACGTGGTTGCGGTCGAGTACGACGAAGTGCCAACCGCCGCGGTCGAAGCTGTAGTAGCGCGCCCGCATCTGCCAGAAGTCGAGCACGTGCTCCTTGCCGAACTTGTCGAGGTCGTGGTTGCCGAGCACGTGGTGGCGTTCGCCCGCGAAGGCGTCGAAGGCCTGCATGCACGGCCGGTTGGCGGGCTCGGCGTAGTTGAAGTCGCCGAGCTGCACGATCATGTCGGCGCGGCGCCGCTGCGCGGCGGCGACGAAGTCCTCGATGCGTTCCTGCGCGCGCGGATCGAGGCCGTGATGCAGGTCGGCGATCAGGCCGATGCGCAGCGGTTCGGTGCGCGCCGCGCGCGTGGCTGCGCAGCCCGCGAGCGGCAGCAGCACGGCGCCGGCGCCGAGCGTGAGGAAGCCGCGGCGCGAGAGGTCGGAGCGGGGCGCGGTGGGCGGTCGCATGCCGCGATCATGGCCGGCGCCGGCGCGCGCGTCGCCGCACCTGCCCGTGAAGACTGCGAGAAGCGATGCCGTCAGCCCTGCTCGCCGCTGCGCGCCTTCGCCTTGTGTTCGCGAAGCAACTCCTTGGCCTCGTCGAAGTAGAGGTCGCGCGGGTCGATGCCGAGCGCGACGAGCTGCCGCGCCTGCTTGGGTGTGCACAGGCCGACGGCCTTGCGTTCGAGCAGCAACTCGCGCAGCGCGTCGGCCTGCCGGCTCGACAGTTGGGCGACGCGATCGGTGGGCAGCCCCGCGCGCTGGAAGAACTGCAGCTGGTCCGACGAGGCGCGCGCGCCGCCGCCCGAGCGCCGCGCGTAGAACTCGAGGTCGATACCGACCGCGGCGAACGGGTCGCGCTTCTTGAGCTGGTAGGCGACCGAAGCCTCCTGCGCCTCCTGTTCCTGCTGCGCGAGCTCGAGCGCGCGTTCGAGCGCGATCGCCTGGCCCTCGGCGCTGACCTGCATCGCGATGCGGCGCGCGCGCTCCTGCACCTCTGGATTGGCGGTCGCGAAGATGTCGACGGCCTGTGCCAGCGAGTGGCGGCAGTTGCCGGGCACGAAGTCGAGCACCAGCAGGTCGCGCTTGCCGGGCGCGATGCGCGTGCCGCGGCCGACCATCTGCGCGTAGAACGAGCGCGACAGCACCGGGCGCGCGATCGCCACCAGCGCGATCTGCGGCACGTCGAAGCCCTCGGTGAACAGCGAGCAGTTGACGAGGACCTTGATCTCGCCGCGGCGGAATCGCTCGAGCGTCGGCGCGCGATGTTCGAAGGACGAGGTGCCGTCGAGCGCCGCGGCGAAGTGCGGGTCGTCGGCCATCTCGTTCATCACGCGCGTCAGCGAGTAGGCGTGCGCCACCGAGGCCGCGAACACGATCGTCGGCCGGTCGCCGCGCTCGCGCAGGATCGGCGCGGCGATCTCGGCGAGATGCAGCTCCTGGGTCAGGATGTCCTCGACGTCGCGCGTCGCGAGCTCGCCCGCGACCTTGCGCACGCCGGAGAAGTCCGCCTGGGTCTGCACCAGGAACGAGCGGATCGGGCACAGCCAGCCGTCGGCGATCGCCGCGCGCATGTCGTAGTCGAACGCCACCGTGGAGAACACCTCGCCGAGCGGCACGCGGTCGCTGCGGTCGGGCGTCGCCGTGACCCCCAGCAGGTGCGCGTCGAAGTGGTCCAGCACGGCGCGGTAGGAGTCGGCCGTCGCGTGGTGCGCCTCGTCGACGACGACGATGCGGAAGGCGTCCCTGGGCACGTGCTGCAGGCGCTGGCGCAGCGTCTGGATGCTGGCCACGGCGATCTTGGGGCGCGTTCCGTCGGGGCGCGTGAAGTCGCGCCTGCCGGCCATCTCGACGGCGACCACGTCGTTGCACCACGCGGCGATCTTCTCGCGCGCCTGCTCGACGAGTTCCTGCCGGTGCGCGAGCACCAGCACCGGCCCCTTGGCGAGCCGCGAGATCTCCGCGAACAACACCGTCTTGCCGGTGCCGGTCGGCATCACCACGAGCGCGGCGCGGTGGCCTTCCTGGTAGGCGCGGCGCACGGCCTGCAGGGCGGCGGCCTGATAGGGGCGGAGTTGCATGTGGGGCAGTCGCGGGACGGGGGCATTCTGGTGGGCTCGCGCGGGCGCGGCAACCGCGGCGATTCGCTAACCTGCGCGTCCATGTCCGTCGTCCGACTCGCCGCGCTGTGCTTCGCCGTCGTCCATTCCGTGCAGACCCTGGCCGCGCAGCAGGTCTGGTGGGAAGCGGAGGCCGCCGCCGCCACCAACTTCCCGAAACAGACGTGGCTGTCGGGCCGCAACCTCGGCGACAAGCAGCAGCTGCTTTCGGGCGGCGAGTGGCTCAGCACCGCGGGCCCGCGCGGCGCGGCGCCGCTCACGGCGAGCTACCGCGTCGACGTGCCGGCGGCCGGGGACTACGCGCTGTGGGTGCGCAAGTTCTACAAGCACGGTCCGTTCTCCTGGCGGTTCGACGAGGCCGGCGAACGGCAGTGCACGGCAGACTGTGCGCTGGCCGACAACGTCGCGCTGATCACGCACGTCTGTGCCAACTGGGTCGACCTCGGCCGCGTCGAACTGACGAAGGGGCCGCACACGTTGACCGTGACGCTCGCCGCCGGCGAGGGCGCGGAGACCACGGCGGCCTTCGACTGCTTCCTGCTGACCGCCGTGCCGTTCGTTCCCGATGGCAAGCGCAAGCCCGGCGACGCGGAAGAGCGCGTCGACGCCGGCATGTTCGCGTTCGCGCCGCCGCCCGATCCGTTCGCCGCCGAGGCGCTGCTCGACCTGCGCTTCCTCAATGAGCGCACGGCCGGTGAACACGGCCCCGTGCGCGCCGTTGGCGCCGGCTTCGTGCGAGGCGACGGTGCGCCGATGCGCTGGGTCGGCGTCAACGCCGGCCCGGAGGTCTGGCTGCAGTCCCACGCCACGATCGACTACCTGACGCGCAAGCTGGCCAAGCTCGGCGTCAACCTGCTGCGCATCCACGGCCGGGTCGCCGCCGACGCGGACCCGCGGCAGGTCGACGCAGGCAAGCTCGACGCCATCTGCTACCTGGTCGCGGCGTGCAAGCGCGAGGGCATCTACACGACGCTGTCGAGCTTCTTCCCGCTGTGGTTCCGGATCGACGGGTCGTGGGGCATCGACGACTACGACGGCGCGGCCAACAAGCACCCGTTCGCGGCGATCTTCTTCGACGAGCGGCTGCAGGCGATTCAGCGGGGCTGGTGGCGCCAGGTCCTGACCACCGTCAATCCCTACACCAAGGTCGCGCTGGCCAAGGAGCCCGCCCTCGCGGCGATCGAACTCGTCAACGAGGACTCCCTGTTCTTCTGGACCTTCTCCGAGCAGAACGTGCCGCCCGCGCTCTGGCAGAAGCTGCAGCGGCAGTTCGGCAAGGATCTGGTGCCGGCCTGGAACATGACGCGCGACGGCATGGCGAAGTCGTCGGCGCGCGCGCGCCAGACCGCGCGCGAGCAGGTGCGGTTCCTCGCTGGGCTGCAGCGGGGCTACTACGCGCAGGGGGCGAAGTTCCTGCGCGGCGACCTCGGCTACGGCGGCCTGGTGATCGCCTCCAACTGGCACGTCAGCGACCCCGCGCAGCTCGACGCCGTCGAGCGCTGGACCTACGAGCCCGCCGACGTCGTCGACGCGCACGGCTACTTCGCCGCGCCGCACCAGGGTCCGCGCGCCGGCTGGGCGCTCGACGAGGGCGACACGTTCGGCGACGTGGCCTTCGTCGATGCGCCCGACAAGCTGCCGCTGCAGTTCGTGCAGACGGTGGGCAAGCCGCAGATCGTCAGCGAGATCGGCTGGCCCGCGCCCAATCGCCGCCGCGGCGACGGGGTGCTGGTGGCGTCCGCCTACGCCGCCGCGAACGGCATCGACGGCCTGTTCTGGTTCGCGATCGACAGCGCCTGGCTGCGCGACACGGGCATCTCGAAGTTCGGCTTCGGTACTCCGGACCAGATCTGGACGCTGCCCCTCGCGGCGCTGATGTACCGCCGCGGCGACCTCGAGGAAGGTCAGCCGGTGCTGGCGGCGAAGTTGCCCGACGACACCCTGTTCGCGCTCGGCGGTTCGGCGGGCGGCGCGGCGCAGCTCGATCCCGTGCGCAGCGGCAGCGGCCCAGGTACCAAGGGGCTCGATGTGCACACGTTCCTGAGCGGGCCGGTGGTGCGGTCGTTCGGCGCGGCCGCGCCGCGCACGGTGCCGCTGCCCGCGTCGAAGGGCGGCGTGACGCGCCACGTCGCGGGCCAGCTGGCCCTGGACGAGCGGCGCGGCGTGTTCACGATCGACGCGCCCCGCTGTCAGGCCGTGTCGGGTCGGCTCGGCAAGGCCGGTGAAGTGAAGCTCACCGACTGCGCGATCGCGGTCGCCAACGAGTTCGCGGCGATCGGCGTGATCAGCCTCGACGGCGAGCCGCTGCGCGACAGCAAGCGCATGCTGATTCAGGCGATGACCGCGGCCGTGCCGTTCGGTTTTCGCGAGCAGGGCGGCCGCATCGTCAAGCTCGGCGGCGCCCCGGCGCAGGTGCAGCGCGTTGACGGCGCGGTGGCGTTCGGCGGCGCCGCGCTGCGGCGGGTCACGGCGCTCGACGGCGCCGGCATGCCGCGCAGCGACGCGGTGACGCTCTCGGGCAACACCGTCCGGCTGTCGCCCGACGCGATCTGGTACGTGGTCGAACGGTAAGTCGTTCACGGCCGGCCGCCGCGCGCCGTAGGCTGCTCGGCTGAGGACGACTGCCAAGTGACGACCGCCATCGATCCCGCCATCGATCCCGCCATCCTGCGCGCCAACAAGCGCACCCTGCTGCGCGTCGTCGCCGTCTTGACTGGCATGGTCGTCGCGTTGGCCGCGGCCTGCGGCTACCTGCTCGTGCGCGGCGCGACCGGGGACGGCGAACCCGTGATCCTGCCGACGCAGAAGGGCGACTTCGCCGACAAGGAGATCTTCACGCCGGTGCCGGACCCGGGGCTCGACTTCGTGTTCTACCCCGGCATGCGCAACGACCCGTCGTGGAGGACCCAGGTGCCGCTGAGCACCAACTGGTCCGGAATGCGCGATCCGCGCGAGCTCACGCCCAAGGCCGAGGGGGTGTTTCGCGTGATCCTGCTCGGCGACAGCATGGTCGCGGCCCAGGCCGCGCCCTACGAGGACGGCGTCGCGCCGCAGCTTGAGAAACTGCTCGGCCAAAGCGCCGTCAAGCCCGCGGGCAAGACCCGCTTCGAGGTGTTCCCGATCGCGGTGCCCGGCTGGAACCTGTTCGCATCGGTGCGTTTCGCGGTGCACAACCTGCACGTGCTGCAGCCCGACCTCGCCGTGCTGTGCCTGAACCGCAACGACATGGACAGCGGCTCCGGCTTCGTGGTCGGACATACGCTGGTGTCGATCTACGACGCGCAGCTCCTGCGCGGCCACTCGCATGCCTCGCTCGCCAGCCCGCACTACTTCCTGCGCGGTGACGCTGGTTGCTGGGGGCTGGTCGCCAGCGACCTGATCCCCGAATCGCGCCGGCGCTTCGAGATGGCCGGCGTCGAGGTCGGTGACCTGGTGCAGCGGCTCGACGGCATCGGCGCGAAGTTCGTCTGCTACCTCTACGACGACTACCTCGCGCCGGGGCTGTCGCGCACGTTGCCGCAGACCATCGATCGCCGCGATGTGCTGCTGGGGCCCAAGGAGGTCACCGAGAACAACCTGCTGCCCGCGGATGGCCACCCCGATCGCGTCGGTCATGGGTTCTTGGCGAAGGTGCTCGCCGCGCACTTCGACGCGCGCGGCCTGCTGGCGATACCCGGACTCACGGACGTGCCCGGATTCGCGACCGTCGCGACGCACCCGGTGGACGGCTCCGCGACGCGCGCGACGTTCGCCGTGGACGAGATCCCGCGCGGATTTGCGATCGAGGCCGGCGCGATGGTGCCGGCCTCGGGCGTGCGTTGCATCGTCGGCGGCCTGTATCCGACCGGGGTGTTGTCGCCCGACGCGGTCTTCGTGGTGCGCAGCGAACGGCGGCCGCGCGCGGTGCGCGTGGGCGTCGAGTTCGCCGACGTGCCGGCGCTGCGGGGCGGTTCGTTGCGCGTGCTGGTCGGGGGCGTGCCGGCGGGTTCGATGCCGACGAGCGGCCGACAGGTCGTCGAGTTGCCGGTGCCCGAAGGCGCCGAGATCGACGACCTGATCGAGGTGCGCATGGTCGCCGACGCCTACTGCACGAACCCCGTGCAGGGGCTCGAAGCCGGCGTCTGGCAGGCCGCGCCGCGCGTGGGCAAGCTGCTGCAGGTGGCCGCGGTCGTCGACTGAGGGCCGCCGCTCACGCCAGCAGCGGCCGCACGACCTGCCCGTGCACGTCGGTGAGCCGGTAGTCGCGGCCCTGGAAGCGGAACGTCAGCCGCTCGTGGTCGATGCCGAGCAGGTGCAGGATCGTCGCCTGCAGGTCGAAGGGCGTGACGGCGCCGTCGGTGACGTCGAAGCCGAAGTCGTCGGTGCTGCCGTGGCTGAGCCCGGCTTTCACGCCGCCGCCCGCCATCCAGACCGTGAATGCGTACGGGTGGTGGTCGCGCCCCATCTTCTCGGCGCCGAGTTTGCCCTGCAGGAACGGCGTGCGGCCGAACTCACCGCCCCAGATCACCAGCGTGTCGTCGAGCAGGCCGCGCTGCTGCAGGTCGAGCACGAGCGCCGCCGACGGCGCGTCGGTGTCGCGGCACTGGATCGCGAGCTGCGTGTAGAGGTTGTTGTGCTGGTCCCAGCCGGCGTGCATCAGCTGCACGAAGCGCGTGCCGCGTTCGATCAGGCGCCGGGCGAGCAGGCAGTTGTAGGCGTAGGAACCCTTGCGTCGCACGTCGGGGCCGTACATCGCCAGCACGTGCTCGGGCTCGTCCGAGAAGTCGGTGAGTTCGGGCACCGACGTCTGCATCGCATAGGCAAGCTCGTACTGGGCGATGCGGGTCTCGATCTCGGGGTCGCGCACCTGTGCCTGGTGGTGGCGGTTGAGCGCGCCGAGGTCGTCGAGCATGGCGCGTCGCTGCGCCCGGTCGACGCCGGCCGGGTCCTGCAGGTAGAGCACCGGGTCGCCGGCGCCGCGGAACTTCACGCCCTGGTGCACCGAGGGCAGGAAGCCCGCGCCCCAGTAGTAGTCGTAGAAGATCTGGCCGCACGACGCCTCCTGGTCGCGCGAGGTCATCGCCACGAACGTCGGCAGGTCGTCGCAGCTGCGACCCAGCCCGTACGACAACCACGCGCCCATGCTCGGTCGGCCCGGGCGCTCGCTGCCGGTCAGCAGCAGGGTGATCGCCGGCGCGTGATTGACCTGCGTGGTCACCATCGACTTGACGAAGCACAGCCGGTCGGCGATCGCGCCGGTGTAGGGCAGCAGCGTCGACACCGTCGCGCCGCTGTCGCCGCGCTGCCGCAGCGGCGCGATCGCCTGCACGCAGGGTCGGGCCGACTGGCCGCTGGTCATGGTGCTGAAGCGGCGGCCGCCGACGACACTGTCGGGGATCTGCTGGCCGTGCATGCGGCGCAGCATCGGCTTGTCGTCGAACAGGTCGACGTGCGAGGGCGCGCCGTTCTGCAGCAGGAAGATCACGCGTCTGGCGCGCGGCGCGTGGTGGCAGCCGATCGGGTGTTCCCGCAGCAGCGTCGCGAGCGCGGTCGCGCCCAGGCCCATGCACGAGCGGCCGAGCATGGCGCGGCGCGTCAGCTGTCTGGCGAGGTGGGCGGGCGTGGTCATGGGCGGGTCAGGACCTCGTCGAGGTTGAGCACGAGCGCGGCGAGTTGGGCGTAGGCGGCGAGCTCGGCGGCGGTGAGCTCGGCGGTGGCGCCGGCCGGCGCGGCGCCGACGCCGTTCAGCGCCCGCGCTGCGTCAGGGTCGGCGGTGAAGTGCGCCAGCTCGGCGTCGAGGCGCCGGCGCAGGACGCGCAGCTCCTCGCCGTCCGGTGGCCGCGCGGTGGCCGCGCGGAACAGCCAGACGACGCGGTCGTCGTGGTCGTCCGCCGCCTGGAACGCACGCGCACCGAGGCCGCGCGCCGCCTCGACGAAGCCGGTCTCGTTCAACGTCGTCAGCGCGTGCAGCGGCGTGTTGGTGATCGACCGGGTGACGACGCAGGCCTGGCGCGTGGGAGTGTCGAACAACATCGTCGGTCCGACGATGCGGCGCCAGAACGTGTAGAGGCTGCGGCGATAGAGGTCTTCGCCCTGGCTGGGGGTGTAGCGGATCTGTCCGAACGTCGCCTCCGCCCAGACGCCGTCGGGTTGGTAGGGGCGCACGGGTTCGCCGCCGAGGCGCGTGACGAGGTTGCCGCTCAGCGCCAGCGCTTGATCGCGCAGCATCCACGCGGGCAGGCGGTGCCGCGCGCTGCGCGCGAGCCATTCGTTGCGCGGGTCGTCGGCGAAGGCGCGGTCGTCGGCGGTGGCCGACTGGCGGTAGGTCGCGCTGGTGACGATCAGGCGATGCAGCGCCTTGACGTCCCAGCCCGACGCGACGAAGCGGCGCGCGAGCCAATCCAGCAACGCCGGGTGCGACGGCCGCTCGCCCTGCAGTCCGAAGTTCTCGCTGGTGGCCACCAGCCCGCGGCCGAAGAACGTCTGCCAGGCGCGGTTGACGGCGACGCGCGCGGTCAACGGGTGTTCGCCGGCGACCAGCCAGCGCGCGAGGTCGAGGCGATCGGCGTCGCGGTCCGGCGCCGCGGCCAGCGGCGGCAGGAAGCCGGGTGTGCCCGGCGTCACGTGGTCGTGCGGCGCCTGGTAGTTGCCGCGTTCGTAGATCGGCGTGCGCCGACGTCGGTTCGCGGGCAGATCGTCCATGACCGCGACCTGCAGCGCCCGCGAGTCGATCGCGGCGCGCTCGCGTTGCAGCTGATCGCGTCGGGCGAGGCGTTCGGCGTGGCCGACGACGGCTTCGGCGCGGAACGCGTCGCGCAGCTCGCGCCGCTGTGCCGGTGTGCGGTCGGTCGCCGGCACCAGGAGCGCGCGGGCGAGGCCCGCCGGCAGCGAGGGCGCAGTCTCGTCGATGCGACGGCAGTAGATGCCGCCGATGCCGCCCGTGTTGACGATCTCGATCAGCAGGTCGTTGTCGCCGGCGGCGAGGGGCAGTTCGACGCGTTCCTGGTCCGGGGCCGCGCCGCGCTGTGTGTCGTTCTGCAGCAGCAGGGTGCCGTTGCACCAGACCTTGATGGTGTCGTCGGAGCCCAGCGACAACGACATGCGTCGCGGCGAGGCTGCGTGGATGGTGCGCCGGAAGTAGGTCGTGAACCGGCCCTCGGGCAGCGCCAGGACGACTCCCTCGACGAGCGCCGGCTCGGTCTGCCACGCGCCTTCGTCGGCCGGCGGCTCGCGACGAGGCTCGACGGGCAGCGGCGCGCTGCGGCGCCACGGCCCGAGCTGTGCCGGCGGCGCTGTCGCCGCGAACTGCCGCGCCAGGCCTTCGCGGTCGGCGAGCCACGCGGCTTCGCGCACATCGAGGGCCGGGTCGTCGCCGTAGAGCTCTGCCTCGAACGTCGTGATCGCCGCGTCGAGCTCGCGCCGTCGCTGTCGTTGTTCGGGCTCGGCGTGGTAGCGCATCGTCGGCGCCAGCACGCCGTTGCTGCGGCCGGCGCCGGTCTCCGAGGTCTGGTCGAAGAACGCGAACAGTCGGTAGTAGTCGCGCTGCGTGATCGGGTCGAACTTGTGGTCGTGGCAGCGCGCGCACTCGAACGTGAGGCCCATCCACACGGTCGCGACCATCTCGGTGCGGTCGAAGCCGTTCTCGACGCGCGTCTCCTCGGCGATGCGCCCGCCCTCGCCGTTGTGCGCGTTGTTGCGCAGCAACCCGGTGGCGAGGCGCTGCTCTTCGGTCGCGTCCGGCAGCAGGTCGCCGGCAAGGACTTCGATCGTGAACCGGTCGAACGGCTCGTTGTCGTTGAGCGCGCGCACCAGCCAGTCGCGCCAGGGCCAGGCGATGCGCGTCGGGTCGGCCTGGTAGCCGTCGGTGTCGGCGTAGCGCGATGCCTCGAGCCACGGCCAGGCCATGCGTTCGCCGTAGCGCGGCGAGG
The DNA here is from genome assembly GCA_020638655.1 of Planctomycetota bacterium. GTDB lineage: Bacteria > Planctomycetota > UBA1135 > UBA1135 > UBA2386 > JACKIC01. The sequence goes on along the minus strand of JACKIC010000005.1, from coordinate 324,496 downwards.
CCAGCAGGCGGTCGACGACGCGCTCGTAGGCGGTGTCCGAAGGATCGGCGAGGAACGCGTCGAGCTCGGCAGGCGTCGGCGGCAGTCCGGTCAGATCGAGCGTCACGCGCCGCAGCAGCTGCCCCGGTGTCGCCGGCGGATTGGGCGCGCGGTCCCTGCCCCGCAACGCGTCGAGCACGAAGGCGTCGATCTCGTTGCGCAGCCAGGCGCGGTCGGCCGCCGCGGGTGGAGCGCCCGCTGGCGGCGCTTCGAAGGACCAGTGCGCGCCCCAGCGCGCACCTTCCGCGACCCAGCGCCGCAGCAGTTCGATCTCGGCCGGCGACAGGGTGAGCTTCGAATCGGCCGGCGGCATGCGGTCGTCGTCGCCGGCGGTGATGCGGCGCAGCAGTTCGCTGTGCGCGGGATCGCCGGCGACCACGACCGCGCCGCCGTCGCGCGGCCGCAGCACGTCGTCCCGTTCGTCGAGCCGCAGATCGCCCTTGCGCGCCTGGGCGTCGGGCCCGTGGCAGCGAAAGCAGCGGTCCGAGAGCAGCGGCAGCACGTCGCGCGCGAACGACACGCCCTGCGCGTTCGCCGCGGCGGCGAGCGACAACAGGCCGGTGAGCGGGGCGAGACCGAGACGCATGGCCGCGCAGCTTAGCGGGCCAGCCGGCGCTTTCGGGGGCGAACGGGCCGCGTGTGTGTGGTTTGTACCCGGTACCGTACCCTCGCGTTAGGATCGCGGCATGGTCATGAGGTGGTCGCGGTGGGTGTCGTCGTCGATGGTCGTCTGTGTCGCTGCCAGCGCTGCGGCCCAGGAGCGCGTCGACGAGGCCCTGCTGCAGTGGTTCGTCAGCGACGGCGCGGCGACGGCGGATGTGGCGGCGCTGCGCGAACCGCTGACGCGGGATGCCGCCGCGGCGCTGTTGCCCGAGGTGGTCGCTGCCTGTCGTGCGGCGCAGCGGCAACGCGGCCGCGACACGCTGCCTGCGCCGGTGAGCGAGGTCGCGAAGGCGACGCCGGGGGAGCTGCGGGTCGGCGACTACGTGATGCCGTTCGTGCTGTTGGCCAAGGGCGAGAAGCCGGCCGGCGGCTGGCCGCTCTACCTGTGTCTGCATGGCGGCGGCGGCAACAGCGAGGCGAAGGGGCCGCACGCGTGGTCGGTCAACACGCGCGAGTGGCAGGCGCAGCAGCGCCTGTTCGAGCGCGTCTACGAGGCGCCGGGCCTCTACTTCATTCCGCGCATGGCCGACGATCGACAGGGGCGGTGGTGGTTCGCGCACAACCAGCGTGCCTTCGACGAGGTGATCCGCAAGGCGATCCTGTTCCTCGGGGTCGACCCCGATCGGGTCTACATGATGGGCATCTCCGAGGGCGGCTACGGCGCGATCCGCTTCGCGGGCAACCGCCCCGACCGGTTCGCCGCGACCGGCGGCATGGCCGCCGCCGAACCGCTCGGCACGTCGCCGCCCGAGAACATGCGCAACGTGGCGATGCGCATCGACATCGGCGAGCAGGACACGATGTTCGATCGGGTCGGTCTGGCGCGGCGCATGGGCGAACGGCTCGCGCAACTGCACGAGCAGGACGCCGCGGGCTACGACTTCGTCGTCAACGTGCAGGCGGGTCGCGGGCACGGCATCGACTACTCGCTGACGCCGGCGTGGCTGGCGGACAAGGTGCGCGAGCCGCGGCCGTCGCGCGTGGTGTGGACGGTGAAGCCGTTCGACCGCGAGGTCGAACTGCGTTGCTACTGGCTGGCGTTGCCCGAGGTGCCCGCGGCGCTGCCGCTGCGGCTGGTCGCCGAAGTGGGCGGCAACAAGCTCGCGATCGCGGCGCAGGTGGTGACCAAGGGCGACGACGGCGGCGAGGTGGTGGCGCCGGCGTCGGGCAAGCTGCTCGTGCGTCTGGACGACGCGCTCGTCGACCTCGACGCGCCGATCGAGGTCTCGGTCAACGGCTCGTCGCGCGGCGCCGTGAAGGTGGTGCGCACGGCGCGCACCATGCTGCGCACCATGGCAGAGCGCTGGGATCCGCGGGGCTGCTTCTGCGCCGAGCTCGAGGTCGACCTCGCGCCGCGCTGAGCGCGTCAGCTCGCCGCGGCGCGCGCGCCAGTGGTCGCCGGCAGCAGCAGGGCCGCGCGTTCGCGCGTCGCCGCCAACCGCTGCGCCCAGGCCGCGCGCCAGCGCGCGTCAGGCAGGCGACCGTGCTGGCGCAAGCGGTCGGCGTCGGCCTCCTGCACCAGCGGGCGGGCCCGGCGACTGACCGCGGTGGGGCGGGGATACGCGTCGAGCCGCCGCAGCGCGCGCTCGAGCGCGGGGCCGACGCGGTCCGCGGCGTGATCGAGCGTCCACCGCAGCACCGCCCACGAGAACTCGGCGTGCGAACGTTCTTCGCGAGCGATCTGTTCGAGCGCGCGCCGCGTCGCCGGCTCGGTGCAGGTCGCGGCGCACTCGGCGGCGATGTCCGCGTTGAAGTCCTCGAGCAGGCATCCGTCGGCGAGGCTCTCGGTCGCCAGCAAGCACAACACGTCGCCGTCGGCGCCGAGCTCGCCGATCAGCAGTTCCGGCATCGGCTCGACGGTGTGGCAACGGCCGCCGTAGCCCGCGGCCAGCGCGAAGCACACCTGCGCGTGTTCGATCTCCTCGAGCGCGGCGCGATGGCACCAGGCCAGCAACTCCGCCGGCGCGCCCGCGGCGGCGAGCAGCCAGGAGATGCGCGCGAACGCGGGCACCGAGGCGTGTTCCTTCTGCGCGTCGTGCAGCCACAGGGCTTCGAGCGCGCGCCGCGTGGCGGGATCGAGCGCTTCGGCGTCGGGGCGCGGGCCCGCGGTCCAGTCGCTGCCGGCGCGCAGCTCGGGGTGCAGCTGGCGACCGCGGACGCGCAGCGGGCGGCCCCAGCCGCCGCCGCCGAAGGCGAACAGCGCGGCGATGGCGCCGAAGAAGCCGCCGACCGCGCCGCCGCACGCGAGCAACAACCCGGACACGGCTGCGGCGATCCCGCCGTCGCGCGTGCGCACGGCCTGGCGGATCCCCGTGTACGCGGCGATGACGCCGAAACCGACCTGGAGGGCGGCGAGGGCGATGAACGACACCATCAGCGGATCGAAGGCCGGCGACGACGCGGGCAGCGTGATCATGACCAGCCAGACGCCGAGGTTGATCGGCACGATCACGAGCGCGATGCGGACCCAGAACCACGAGGAGCGCTTCGCCGGCGGGGAGGTGCTGATCATCGGCATTACTCGGGACAGGAAGTGCGCGAGGTTAGCGGCTCGCGACGCTTCGATGGAGTGTGTGGTTCGTTCCCGGTTCGGTACGCACGCGGGGGTGGACGGGCACAGGTTGTTTTGAGACCGTGTCGCGCCTTCAGATCCACAACACACACGGACACCACATGCCTCGCCTTTCCCTCGCCTTGACCTGCGCGGTCGCCGCCGCGCTCGCCGCCAATCACGCCACCGCCCAATCGACCATCACGCCGCTGGCCACGTTCGGCACGGGCGGCTGGGTCGCGCCGGGCAGCAGCGCCTTCGTCACGACGGGCAACACCGAGCGCGGTCTCGCCTACAACCCGACCACGGGCAACCTCGTGCTGGTGAGCCGCGCCGGCGGCAACAACATCCGCATCCTCGACGGCATCAGCGGCCTCGACGTGGGCGGTCTCGACGCCACGGGCATCACCGGCGGCACCTTCGCGATCAACATGGCGGGTGTCAGCGACGACGGCGCGATCTACGTCTGCAACCTGAGCACGTCGGCGACCTCGAACTTCAAGATCTACAAGTGGGACTCGGAGGCGACCGGCGCGACGACGCCGCCGACCGTCGCCTACGACGCTCCCTCGGGCATGGGGCGCACCGGGGACGCGTTCGCCGTCACGGGCAACGCCCTGGCGAACACCGTGCAGTTCGCCGGCGCGGGCTCGGCGCCCTCTTCGGCCAACGCCAACAGCTGCTTCGCGATCGGCACGCTCGACGGCACCAACACGAGCACGGCCTACCTGTCGATCCCGGGCACGACGACGGCCTCGAACGACTATCGCCTGGGACTGACCTTCGTGGATCAGGGCACGGTGATCGGCACGCAGGGCGGCACCGCGCGGCTGACGTCGTTCAACGGCACGACGGCGACCGTGGTCGACTCGCTGCCGCTCACCCCGACGTCGCGCGCGATGAGCTACGCGGTGATCGCCGGCACGCCGGTGCTCGCGGTGCTCGAGTCGAACTCGTCGCAGCTGTCGATCTACGAGGTCTCGACGCCGTCGGCGCCGGTGCTGCTGCTGACCGCGAACAACACCGTCACGCCGGTCGCCAACGCCAACGGCACGGGCGCGGTGGCCTGGGGCGCGGTCAACGGCAACAGCGCGACGCTCTACGCGATGAACTCCAACCAGGGCATCCAGGCCTTCTCGGTGACGATCCAGCCGCCGGCCAGCGCCAGCCCGTTCGGCGCCGGTTGCGGCGCGCCGGCCTTGTCGCTGAGCGCGGTCGGGGCCCCGGTCCTGCCGTCCACGATCCAGCTGCAGACCGACAACCTGCCGCCGACCGTGCAGATCGGCGGTTACGTGTTCGGCTTCACCGCCATCCCGGGCGGCATCCCGCTGCCGTTCCCCGGCGGCTGCCAGCAGTACGTGCTGCCGCTGTCCTCGGTGATCGTGGTCACCCTGGGCGCGCCCAGCTACCAGCTGCCGCAAACCTACCCCAACAACCCGGCCTACGCGGGCGTGGTGATCTTCGCGCAGTCCGTCGCGCTCGACCCCGCGGGCTCGCTGCTGACCAGCAACGCCCTGCGGCTGTATCTCGAGACCTTCTGAGCGAGGCCGCTGGCGCGGACTCGCTCAGGACCTCGCCGCGCCCGAGAGGCGCCGCTTCGGTTCTGAGCGAGGCCGCTGGAGTACCCTGGGAGAGGGCCCGGCGGCGGTTGACAGCCGGGCCCGCATGCGGGACAAGCGCGGGGCCCCTTCGTCCCTGCGAGGCTCTCTCATGTCGTCACGGTCCGCTCTGGTCGCCGCGTTGTTCGGCGTCTGTGGTGCTGCGGCTGCGCAGTCCAACACCTCCCCAGGCCTCGATCTGCGGTTGCACGACACGTGGTCGATCGCCGCGTTCCAGCGCGCCGGCACCTATCCGAACGGCGTCAGCGCGATCGGCGCCTGGACGACCTGCTGCAACCCGGGCTCGGTCGCGATCCAGTTCCAGGCGGCGATGAATCCGAACCACGGCTTCATCCACTACATCGTCGCGCGCGAGGACGCGGGCCGGCTCGAGCAGATCTCGGGGTGGAGCTACGTCAAGCACACCTTCGGCTCGAACAACAACAACAGCACCTGCGGCTCGTGCGCGGGGCCCGGCCGCTTCTCGTGGGTCGAGGTCGGCTGCTCGGACACCTACGCCAACTCGCAGGCCGTCGATCACTTCAACCTCGGTCCGCCCGAGGAGATCGATCCGTGGCTCGGCATCTGGGTGCCGCAGTGCTCGTACTTCGATCACGGCGACCCGGTCGTCGGCCCGTCGCAGGCCTGCGACAGCGTGCGCAGCCTCACGCACAGCCAGGCGACCGTGCTCAACCAGACCGTCAACCACCAGGTGCAGGTGCACGACGCCGACCTGGCGACGCCGGGCGCCAACTACTACTGGCAGGCCGGCTACCTCGTGCCGATGGAGGGCGACGCGACGCGCACCGACAACATCGGCTCGCGACAGTTCTTCCCGAGCTGGAGCGGCAGCGGCTGGAACATGAGCGACGGCGCGAGCATGTTGCCGGGCACGATCCTGCAGCGCTGGAACGGCGCGGTGATCACCTCCAACACCAACGGCAACGACGACGGCCGCTGCTACGTCGCGGTCAAGGTCACCGGCCCGACCAACGGCCTCTACCACTACGAGTACGCGATCCACAACCGCGACAACAACCGCGGCATCGGCGCGTTCCATCTGCCCGTCTGCCCCGACGCGCAGGTGTCCGGCATCGGCTTCCGCGACATCGACCAGGACCCGCTCAACGAGTGGGTCGGCGCCAAGGTCGGCAGCGAGATCGTCTGGTCGACGGTCGGCAACCCGCTGCGCTGGAACTGCCTGTTCAACTTCTGGTTCGACAGCGACGCCGCGCCGGTCGCGAGCAGCTCGCTGGGCCTCGACCAGTTCGACATCGGCCCCGGCGCGCTGAGCTTCAACGTGCCCGGCACCGCGCCGCTCGGCCTCTACCACGAGAACCTCGGCCCGGGCTGCAGCAGCGCCGCGCCGCCGGTGCTGTTCGCGAGCGGCTCGCCGCAGCGCGCGACCATCGGCAACGCGAGCTACGTGCTGCGTTCGGCCAACAACCCCGCCAACGCCGTGGTCGGCTTCGTGCTGACGACTGCGCCGGGCGCGACGCAGCTCGGCGGCGGCTGCGTGCTCTACTCGGCGAGCTGGGCCGGCCTGCTGGATCCGTTCATGACCAGCGCCGACGCCAGCGGTGCGGCGACGATGCCGCTGCCGATCCCCAACAGCACCGCGTTCGAAGGCATCGACCTCGACTTCCAGGCGGCCAACATCCGCAGCGGCGGTGCCTACCTGGGCACGTTCGACCTCAGCAACGGCCTGCGCGTGCGCATCGGTTCGCTGATCACGAGCTGCCCGTAGCGGCGGCGGTCGCCGCGCCGCGTCGCGTCGTCACCAGGCCTGTCGTCACCAGGCCTTGCTGATGACGACGCAGTAGCGGGTGCGGCTCGTGTCGGTGTCGAACTCGAACAGGTCGGCCTCTTCGCCGAACGTCTGCCGCACGTCGACGCCGAGCGACCAGCCGGTCGGGGACGGCGCGAACTCGAACCCGACGCGCACGTAGCCGATGCCGACGAGGTCGTGATCGTGCAGGGGATTGAGCACGCGTTCGATTCTGGTCTCGACCTGCGAGACGCCGAGCCCGACGGCGGCGTAGGGTCGCAGCAGGCCGAAGTCGTGCGTGTAGCGACATCCGACCGTGAAGTCGGCGAACGAGTTGCTGACCTTCTGCGCCCCTGGCTCGTAGCGCTTGCTCTTGGCCGAGTAGCCCAGGCCCGCCTCGAAGCCCCACGGCGAGGACTTCGGCATGGTCAACAGGCCCAGCTCGGCAGCGCCCTGGTCCGAGGTGGTCACCGGGGTTTCGTCGGCGAGCCACGAGCCGCCGAGCAACAGCCGCACCGACCGCGTCCAGTCGCGCCGCGGCTGGCTGAGTCGTTGCGTCACGTCGACCTTCGCCTGTTCCTCGAGCGTCAGCGGCCCGATCAGTGTCGAGCCGAACGGCGGTGGTCCGGTCGGTGTCGCCGCCGCTGGCTCGGGCGATCGCAGCAGCAGATCGTGGGGCAAGGTCACCGGTAGCAGCACCAGGTCGGCCGCGACGGCGAGCGCGCCTCCCGTGATGGAGACCGCCACGAGGCTGAACACCTCGAACGCGAAGTTGTCGTCGTCGTCGTCGTCCGCGGTTTCGCTGCCTGTCGCGCTGCGCGGCGGCTTCTTCTCGTTGGGGTGTCCGTGGACCGCGGGCTCGGGGCGCACCTCCCGGCACCGCACCATGCTCGTGAACGGGAAGCTCCACGAATCGGGCGCGCAGTTGCAGCCGGCGAGCAGCAGCGCGGCCAGCGTGCAGGACCAGAACCTCCGGGGCATCGACGCAGCGTAGGCGGCGGCATGCGGGCCGCCAGCCTGCGCCTACAGGATGTCGAGCACGCCCGCCTGCCGGTCCGTGAACGTCTCGACCGCGGCGCGGTAGTTCGAGTCGACGGCGATCGGCGTGTTCCAAGGATGGTCGCGCCGGTCGGCGATGCCGCCGAGGGCCACGGCCGCGAACGCGCGCGCCAGCGTCGGTCGTTCGTCGTCGAACAGCGCGGTGATCAGCCGATCGACCGAGCGGCGGTCGCCGATGCGGCTCAGCGCGCCGGCCACGGCGGCGAAGCGCGCCAGGTTGACCTCGCCGTCGAGCATCTCGTGCAGGTCCTCGGCGATGCGCTGGTCACCCATGTTGCCGAGCGCGGTCGTCGCCTGCGTGAGCAGGACCGGGCGGCGCGTCGACCGCCCGACGACGGAGCGCAACTGCGCGAGCGCGGACCGGTCCTTCATCAGCGAGAGGCCGATGCATGCGTAGCCGGCGACGTCCTCCTGGTGCTCGTCGTCCAGGAGGCGCCGCCGCAGCACCGGCGCCGCGTCGAGCGCGCGTGACAGGCCCAGGGCCACGGCGAGCGCGCCGGTCAGGCCCGGCTCCTTGGCGTTCTCGTATTCCTGGCGCAACCGCGCCGAGATCTCGCCGTCGGCGCCGTGCGCATTGGCCGCGCGGGCCAGCAGGCCCAGCGCGATGCCGCACCACGGCTTCTCCTGCGTCTTGCGCGCGCGGTCGAACGTTTGCAGCAGGAACGTGCGGTTGTCGGCGCCGCCGATCTGGCCCAGCGCCAGCAGCGAGAAGTAGCGCGTCTGCGCGTCGCGGTGCGAGGCGCTCGCCTCGCGCAGGGCTTTCACCGCCTCCCGGTCCGCGTCGTCGGCCCGTTCGTCGTCGCCGGGCCGCGCGAGCTGCCCCAGCGCCAGCGCGCAAGACTGCTGCACCGGCGTCGGGCGATCTTCGCTGCCATCGAGGATCGCGGTGTAGCGCTGCACCAACACCCGCGAACGCGCGTGGTCGCGGCCCGCGAGCCTGGCGATCACGGTCGGGCAGTGGGCCAGCATCCACTGGCGTCCGGGGCCGGCCCGGCGGTCGAAGTGCTGCGCCAGCGTCTCGATGGCGTCGTCGCGCAGGCGCGCGCCCTGGTAACCAGCTCCGCCGCGCGCGCACAGGCCGATGGCGTGGATCGCGGCGACCTCGAGGTTGCGGCCGAGGTCGTCGCTCGCGAGCGCCTGCTGCAGCGCCGTGAAGATCTCGCGCCGCACCGCGTGCACGACCCCGGCGTCGGCGAGCAGCCCCAGGCCGTAGGCCGCGAACGAGCGCACGCGCTCGTCGACGTCACCGGCCGATGCCTCGCGTCCGCGGCCGCGATCGAGCACCAGGTCGATCATCAGCTCGAGCGTCGCCGGATCGGCGATGCCCGCGACGCCGAGCGCCAGCGCTGCGGTCTCGCGCACTTCCTGGTCGGCGTTGCGCAGGCGCGGCGCGAACACCTCGCGCAGCGTGAAGTCGGGGTGGTTCCGGCCGATCTTGGCCATCGCCATCAGGCACGACGATTGGATGTCGCGCTGGTCGGTGCGGTCGATCGCGCGGCGCAGGGCGGGCAGGATCACCTGGGTCACCATCGCCGCGTCGGGGCGCACCGTGTCGACCGCGAGCGCCCGGCGCGTGGCGCCGAGATAGAAGTCGTCGCTGCCGGTCTGCACCGCCTGGCGGTCGGCGCCGCGCAGGTCGAGGAAGGCGTTCTTGTTGTGGTCCCACCACAGGTCCCAGGTCGTCAGGTCGTCTTCGAGCACGACCCCGCGCGGTCCCGAGGCCCCTGCCGGAACGGGCAGCCCGGCGCCCGGTCGCGGCCCGGCGGCCGGGCCGGCGCTGCCGCCGGTCCCTGCGGGCGCGACCGGGGGTGCCGGCGGCGCGCGCTCGCCGGCGCGCCTGCGCCCGGTGTCGTCGGCCCCGAGGGGCCGCGCGGCTGCGGCCTGGGGCCGCCCGTGCTCGGGCCGGCAGGCGTCGAGTCCCGCGGTCCGGTGTAGGCGGGGCGCGGCCGCGCACCCCCGCCGGTGCTGCCCCCGCCCGGTCGAGTTGGCCTGGGGGGCGTCACCGTGCCGGGCTGCGGGAGGCCCGGGTTGTACTGACCGCCATGGGCGAGCAGCGACCCGGCGAGCAGGGTCCCTGCGGCAACGAACGAGAGACAAGCCGCGCACGTCTTCCGCATGCCGGTTCTCCGATTGGGTGAGAGGGGGGATGCAGCTAGTCCGCGAAGGGCGCGCGGTTCGTGTGCGCCGGAAGAAAAACCGCGGTGGCAACGGTGGCGCGGGCGCGCGGCGGCGGCGCGCTCACGCGCGCGAGACCTTGCTCCAATCCAGGTCGAACCGGCTCAGGTACTTGCGCAGTCGGTCGGTGTCGTTGGAGCTGCTCTTGCGGGCCCGCGACGCCGCGAACAGCTCGCGTCCGGCCGCGGACAGCGAGCGGTGCCGCCGGCAGGTGCGCACGACCTCGGCGAGCTGCACGCGGTCGAACCGGTCGACCTGCGCGAGCCGGCCGCCCAGCAGGCCCGACAGCAGCGCGTCGTCGTCGGCCCCGGGCGCGGGGTCGTCGTCGTCGCGGCGCCAGTCGGCCTGCAGACGGCCGAGCTCCCCGTCGACGTCCTTCTCGGTGATGCGGCCGCCGCTGGCGAGCGTGCAGAGCCGCGTGATGCTGGCGTTGAGGTCGCGGAAGTTGCCGCGCCAGAGCCCGGTGCCGGCGGTCGCGAACTGCAGGTAGGCGGCCCGGGCCTCGGCGTTGAAGTGCACGCGCCGGCCGGCCCGCGCCGAGAACTGCTCGAGCTCGAAGTCGACGTTGGGCTCGAGGTCCTCGATGCGATCGCGCAGCCCCGGCAGCCGGAAGGTCCACAGGTTGATGCGCGCCAGCAGGTCCTCGCGGAACGCGCCGCGTGCCACCGCGCGGCCGAGGTCGCGGTTGGTGCCGGCGACGAGCTGGAAATCGCTCTGCGCCTCCTTGTCGCTGCCGAGCGGCAGGAAGCGCTTCTCCTCGAGCGCGCGCAGCAACATCGCCTGCTCGTCGAGGCCAAGCTCGCCGATCTCGTCGAGGAACAAGAGGCCCTTGTCGGCGGCGCGCAGCAGGCCCGGCCGCCGCTGCAGCGCGCCCGTGAACGCGCCGCGCTCGTGTCCGAACAACGTCGAGTGCGCCGCGTCGCCGCGGATCGTCGCGCAGTTGACCTCGACGAACGGCCCCGTGATCAGGTGCCGCTGGCGCTTGAGCTCGAAGATGCGCCGCGCGAGCTGCGACTTGCCCGCGCCCGTGGGGCCCATCAGCAGGATCGGTGCCGCCGAGGCCGGCGCGACCCGTTCGACCTGGGTGATGAGCTCGTTGAAGCTGGCGTTGCGCGTGTCGATGCCCGACTTGAGCAGGGACTGGCCTTCCTGCTGCTCCTCCGCGAAGCGCTGCGCGATGCGGTCGAAGCGCGACAGGTCGAGGTCGATGATCTGCCAGGTGCCGCGCGACGGGCCCTTGCCCGTCGGCGGGCCGGTCTGCAGCAGCCGCGCGGGGAAGCGCCGCGTCTCGGTCAGCAGATACAGGCAGATCTGCGCCACGTGCGTGCCCGTCGTCATGTGCACGAGGGCGTCGTCGCGTTCGGGATCGAGGCGGAGCTCGCGGCTGAACTGGAACAGCTTGTCGAACACCTCCTCGAAGTCCCACGGGTCGCGCAAGGGCAGGTCGCGGCGTTCGACCGTGGTCTCGGGGGACACGGCGCGGATGTCGGCGGCGACCTCCTCGAACAGCCGACCGAAGCGCCGCTCGGTCAGCAGCACGAGGCGACCGATCAGCAGGTCCTCGTGCTGGCACATGGCGACGTTTGGGCGCCAGTGGTCCCAGCGGTCGTTGCCGCGCGGGCGGTCGAGCTGGGCGCCCAGGAAGCTGATGACGGTGTGGCCGCGCGTGGTAGCCATGGAGATAGAAAGCTAGCCAAGGGGATAGTCCAGGGCCAGGTCCAGTCGAGGCGGCGACTGGGGATCGCGATCGTAAACAAATGCGTGGTAGTGACATGCGGGTTTCTTCGCGCTGGATCGCACGGTCGGCACGCCGGCTGCTCTAGTCGGCCATGGAAACCACGCAGACGATCCTGTGCGACGGCGCCCGGCGCGACGACCTGCTCGCCGCGACCCTGCGGCCGTTCGCTTCCCTCCCCGGTGTCTTCGTCGAAGAAGGCCCCATCGCGACCACGGTCACGGTCCACAAGACCGCCTCGCTCGACGTCGTGGTCATCATCGTTCCCGACACCTGCGACCTGCTCGTCGCGGCGATCGACTCGCGCACCGGCGAGGAGATCGCGAGCGACCGCACCGAGTACTACGCCTGTGGCGACGCGACGGCGCCGCACGACCAGCTGCTGCGCGACCTGCGTCGTTACCTCATCGCGGTGACGGCGGGGCAGGTGCGCGTTCGCGAACACGAAGAGCGCCGGTTCCTGCCCTGGCTCCGGCCCCGGACGGTGCGTTGCGTCGACGTGCGACGCGACGGCGCCTGGACCCAGATCGTTCCCTTCTCCGAGGACTTCCCGTGGGAGACTTCCTGACCTCACTGCCTGCCATGACCAACTACGAAGAGATCTCGACCCGCGGCGTGCCCATCAAGGCTTGGATCCGCGGCGTGCACGCCGACGACAACGCCATCGCGCAGTTGCGCAACGTCGCGCAGCTGCCGATCGTGCACGGCCACGTCGCGGCGATGCCCGACGTGCACTGGGGCATCGGCGCCACGGTCGGCAGCGTCGTGCCCACGCGCGGTGCGATCATCCCCGCCGCCGTCGGCGTGGACATCGGCTGCGGCATGATGGCCGTGCGCACGTCGATGACCGCGAGCGACCTGCCCGACGACCTCAAGGGCATCCGTTCGACGATCGAGCGCGTGGTGCCGCACGGCCGCACCAACGGCGGCGGCCGCGGCGACCGCGGTGCGTGGGCCAACGTGCCCGCGCGCGCCGAGGACGCCTGGAAGAAGCTGCGCCCCGGCTACGAGCAGATCATCGAACGGCACCCGAGCCTCGACCGCGGCGCGACCGCGCAGCAGCTGGGCACGCTCGGCGGCGGCAACCACTTCATCGAGGTCTGCCTCGACGAGGAGCAGCGCGTCTGGGTGATGTTGCACAGCGGCTCGCGCGGCGTCGGCAACCGCATCGGCACGCACTTCATCAACCTCGCTCAGAAGGACATGAAGCGGCACCTGTCGAACCTGCCCGACAAGGACCTGGCCTACTTCACCGAAGGCGCCGAGCACTTCGACGACTACGTGTTCGCCGTCGACTGGGCGCAGCGCTTCGCGCGCACCAACCGCGATCTGATGATGCACCACATCCTCGTGGCGCTGGCGGGTCACGACGACCTGCCGAAGTTCACGCACGGCGAGGTCGCGGTGAACTGTCACCACAACTACGTGCAGCCCGAGGAGCACTTCGGCGAGACCGTGTTCGTGACCCGCAAGGGCGCGGTGCGCGCCGGCCTCGGCGACCTGGGCATCATCCCGGGCTCGATGGGCGCGCGGTCGTTCATCGTGCGCGGCAAGGGCAACCCCGACAGCTTGCACTCGTGCAGCCACGGCGCGGGCCGCGTGATGTCGCGCGGCCAGGCGTTCAAGAAGTTCACCGTCGAGGACCACATCGCCGCGACCGAGGGCGTCGAATGCCGCAAGGACGGCGCGGTGCTCGACGAGACGCCGGGCGCCTACAAGGACATCGACGCGGTGATGGCGGCGCAGCAGGACCTCGTCGAGATCGTGCACACGCTCAAGCAGGTCGTCTGCGTCAAGGGGTGACGATGATCACGATCGACGGATCCTCGGGCGAAGGCGGCGGCCAGGTGCTGCGCACGGCGATCGGGCTGTCGCTCGTCACGGGCGAGAAGTGCGTCGTCGAGAACGTGCGCGCCGGCCGCAAGAAGCCCGGGCTGCAGCGGCAGCACCTCACCGCGGTGCTTGCCGCGGCCGAGGTCGGCGATGCGCGCGTCGAGGGCGCCGAACTCGGCTCGTCGCGCGTGGCCTTCGTGCCCAAGGCCGTGCGCGCGGGCGACTACACGTTCGCGATCGGCACGGCCGGCAGCACGACGCTGGTGCTGCAGACGGTGCTGCCCGCGCTGTTGTCGGCGTCCGGTCCGTCGACCGTGTCGCTCGAGGGTGGCACGCACAATCCGATGGCGCCGCCCTACGACTTCCTCGCCGAGACCTTCGCGCCGCTGCTGCACCGCATGGGCGCGGGCCTCGCGCTGCAGCTGCATCGCCACGGCTTCTACCCGGCGGGCGGCGGGCGGGTGTCGGCGTCGATCGCGCCCGCGGCCTGGACGCCGCTCGAGCTGCTCGAACGCCGGGACGCACCGGAGGTGCGCGCGCGCATCGTCGTCGCGCGGATCCCACCGCGGGTCGCACCGCGCGAGGCGTCGATGTTGCGTTCGCGGCTCGGCCTGCGCAACGACGAGATCGTCATCGACGAGGTCGAATCGGCCGGTCCCGGCAACGTCGTGATCCTGCGGCTGCAGCTCGGCGAGGTCACCGAGGTGATCACGCAGCTCGGCGAACGCGGCGTGCTCGCCGAAACCGTCGCCTCGCGCGCGGCGGCCGAGGCCATCCGACTGCTGGCCGCGAACGTGCCCGTGGGCGAACACCTCGCCGACCAGCTGCTGATCCCGATGGCGCTCGCCGGCGGCGGCGCGTTCCGGACCGTCGCGCCCAGCGAACACACACGCACCAACGCCGCGGTGATCGAGCGCTTCCTGCCCGTCGCGATCGCGTTCCACGAGGACGGGCAGGACGGTGCGTGGCGGGTCGAGGTGCGGGCGCGCTGATCGATTCAGGTCCGGGGCGAACGTCGGCCGATGCCCCGACGCATGGGGATCTCGCGCGCGGTCGGTGTCGTCCTGTCGGTCGTGTTCCCGGTCGTCTCGACCCTCGCTCAGGAGTCCGTGCACGACTGGCCCGGCTACCTCACCGACGGGACCAGCGCCGGTGAGTTCGTGGTCGCCGGCGGGCTCGCCTGGTTCAAGGGCTACGGCAACACGGGCGCCGAGCTCTATGTCAGCGACGGCACGGCAGCCGGCACGAGACTCTGCATCGATCTCGCGACGGGGGCCGAGGACGGCGTCGAACGCGTCTGCGGCACGCTGGGCTCGTCGGTGCTCGTCGAAGTGCCCGGCGGCGGCTACCGGTTCACCGACGGCAGCTTCGCCGGGACGTCGGCCGTGTTCGCGATTCCGCCGGTCGGTGAGGTGCTCGGCGAGGTCGGTGGCCGGCTGCTCTACGTCTCGCCGCTGCCGGGTGCCGCGGGTTGGGTGACGTGCTCGCTCGACGCGAGCTTCGCGGTGCAGACCCTGTTGCCTGGCCGCGCGACGCTGCTCTGGGCCAACGGCGGCGCCTGGCTCGAAGGGGGCTCCCTCTACTCGACCGACGGCACGACCAACGGCACGGCGCTCGTCGTGCCTTCGCTGCCCCATGCGGTGTGGAGCCAGGGGCGGTTCTTCGGCCTGCGCGGCGGCGTGTTCCCGGCGATGGAGCTCGTGGTGTTCGACCCCGCGACGCAGACGGAGGTCGACATCCCGCTCGGGCCGGGCTTCGCGCTCGGAGCCAAGGTGGTGGCGACCCCGAGCGGCGTCGTCTTCTCCGTGGGCTTCTCGACGGAGCTGTGGACGAGCGACGGGACGCCTGCCGGCACGCGTCGGCTCAACGTGCCCTTCGACGACTACCTCTATCTCGTGCCGTGGCGCGACCGCGCGCTGCTCTGCGCGCACGACGCGGTCCACGACTACGAGCCGTGGATCTGTGACGGCACCGAGGCCGGCACGCGCCTGCTCGCCGACCTCACGCCCGGCGCTTCGAACGCGTGGGAGTTCGCGGTCACGCCGACGGGAACCTACTTCAGCGTGTCGCAATCGGGACCGGCCGCTGCGGTCGTCTTCACCGACGGCACGCCCGCCGGCACACGCACGGTGTTCCAGGGCGACGCGAAGGACCTCGCGGCGGTGGGACCGCACCTGCTGTTCCGCAACTCGAGGAGCGCGGGTCGCGGCGCCGTCTGCGGGAGCGACGCGGCGGCCACCTCGGTCGCACCCGTGCTGCCTGCGTCGAACTGGGGGGCGGTGCAAGGCCTGACCGCGCCATGCGTGGCGACCGGCGGTCAGCTGCTGTTCTTCCACGACGGCGCGTTCCGGACGAGCGGCACGCGGTCTTCGACCACGCTGCTCGAGGCGGAGCCGTTCCTGATCCTGCATCCGCAGACGACGGCGTATCCGATCGCGGCCGCGACCGACGATCGCGTGGTGATGCCGTTCGGTTCCTACATGACGTCGCTCGACGTGGCCGTGTGGGACAGCGCGACGCATGCGCGCGCGCCGTTGTCGCTGCCTGCGACGGCTCAGCAGGACACGTTCTCGGCGATCGCGGCGAACGGTGACCGCGTGTTTCTCGCGGGCCTCACGCTCGTGATCACCGATGGCACGACGGCCGGGTCCTCGGTGTTCGCCATGCCGTCGCGCGCGACCGGGCCGATCGCTGCCGCGGCGGATCGCATCTTCGTCGGCTGCGGCAGCTCGATCGCCACTTTCGATCTCACGCAGCAGGGCTGGGACCAGGTCGGCGCCCGCGGCGAGCAGTTCCTCGGCACGGTGGGTGACCGCGTGGTCTTCGTCGACGATGGCGCGCGCGCCGCGGCCACCGACGGCCTACAGGTCGAGACGCTGTCGACGCAGCCGCTCGCAGCTGGGGCCTCGTTGTTGGCCTGGCAGGGCACGCGTTGGTTGCTCGCCGGTGACCTGTTGTCCACCGACGGCACGGCCGCGGGCACCGTCGCGCACGTCCCGCCCGCCGGTCTCGAACTGCTCGACGCGGCGGCGCTCGAGGACGGGATCTACCTGGTCGGGCGCAGCGCGGCGCACGGCAAGGAACTCTGGAAGTTCGACGGCGCCACGTTCGCGCGGATCACCGACCTGATCGCGGGGCCGTTCGACGGCGTGCTCTCGGTCGCGACCTGCGGCGACAAGCTGTTCCTCGCGGCCAGCGACGGCAGCGACGGCGTCGAGCCCTACGTCAGCGACGGCACGGCCGCGGGCACGTTCCGCATCGCCGACCTCGTGCCCGGTCCCGGGTCGTCGTCACCCGAGTTTCTGCGGGTGGCCGGTGACCACGCCTACTTCCTCGCGCAGACCCCCGGCGCCAGCAACGTGTTCGCCGTGCCCCTCGGTCAGCTCGGCGTCGCGCACAGCGAACGCATCGGCCAGGGTTGTGTGGGCCGCAACGGCATCCCCGAACTGACCGCGTCGCGGCCGCCGCAACTCGGCGACGCGTCGTTCGCGTTCGAGCTGACGCGCGGCGCGCAGCTCGCGCCCGTGCTGTTCGCGATCGACGGCGCGACGACGCTGCAGCAGTACGGGCCGTGCCGCCTGCGCTGCGCGGGCGGCCTGGGCACCGTGTTGCGCATCACCAATGGCGTCGGCGCCGCGTCGTGGACCGTGCCGATCCCGAGCGCCGCGGCGCTGTTGGGCCTGCACGTCACCGCGCAGGCAGCGGTGTTCGATGCGCTCGCGAGCGGCCCCGGGTTCGCGGCATCGACCGCGCTTGGCTGCGTCATCGGCGATTGACGTTCTCGTGTACGGGAAGAAGGTCCTGACCCGGGCGGGGGCGCGCTCACACGGCCTTGTAGGCGAGCACGGGCCGCAGCACACGCTCGACGCGCACGAGCTCGCGCTGCGCGCGCATCACCGCGCCGATGTCCTTGTAGGCGCCCGGCGCCTCATCGCGCAGCCGGGGCGCCAGATCGCGCTCGAAGAACACGCCGCGCAGGTCGCGTTCGAGGTCGCGCACGGTGATCGCGCGCGCAGCGGCGCCGCGCGCCAGGGCCCGGCCGGCGCCGTGCGCGCACGAACACAGCGCGGCGGCGTGGCCGCGTCCGGTGACGTGGAACGAACGCGTGCCCATCGAGCCCGGCACGATGCCCGGTTCGCCCTCGCGCGCCGACGCCGCGCCCTTGCGGTGCACCCACAGCTCGCGCCCGTCGTGGTGCTCGCGCCGCACGAAGTTGTGCGTGCTCTGGAACCACGTCGGCCAGTCGATCTCGATCCCGAGCGCGTCGCGCAGCGCGCGTTCGGCCGCCGCGGCGATCGCCCGTCGGTTGTGTTCGGCGTAGGCCACGGCGACCTCGGTGTCGTGCAGGTAGTCCTTGCCGGCGCCGTCGGCGGCGAGTGCGACGAGGCCCTTGCCCACGGGTTCGCCACGCGCGAGGTGGTGATCGCGGACCGCCGGGCCCAGCGCGCGCGAACCGCTGTGCACCATCAGCCACAGCGCGTCGTTCTCGTCGGCCTGCACCTCGAGGAAGTGGTTGCCGCGGCCGAGCGTGCCGAACTCGATGCGCGCGTCGCGTTCGACGCGGTGCTGCAGGGCCGGGTCGCTGAGTTCGCCGAGCGCGACGGGTTGGGGCCGGAACTGTCGCACGGGCGGCACCTCGTGTCGCAACCGCGCGAACAGCGCCGCGGCTGCGTCTTCGTCGGCGAGCGCATCGGTCGACGCGTGCAGGCGCACGGCGGCCATGCCGCAGCCGATGTCGCCGCCGACCGCTTGCGGGTAGAGCCACGCGTCGCTGCCGAGCACGGTGCCGACGCAGACGTGGTCGGCGAGGTGCACGTCGGGCATCACCGCGACGTGCATGACGCCGCGGGCCGCGGCGAGGCGATCGATCGCCTGCGCCACGGCCTTGGGCAACGGTTCGCCGAGCCAGCGGTGCACCTTCATGGTGCCTCCGCCGGTGGCATCACCGAGAACGAGAGCTGCGGCACCTTGCGGCGGTGCACGAGCTCGGCCACCGCCGTGCGCAAGAATCCGTGCGCACGGTCGAGGGCCGCGAGCGCGGCCAACAGGCCGTGCCCACAGGGGTCCTGCACGAAGACGAGCAGGTGACGCTCGTCGGGCATCGGCTCGACGCGGTCGAGCACGAGATCGACGAGCACGGGATCAGCGGTCTCGCCCAGGGCGTACGACAACGCGTCGTGTACCTGGGCGCAGAGTTGGAGGGCCTTGCTGTGCGGTCGCCCTCCGCGACCGTTTGGTGACGGAGTCATCTGCGATTCGGATCGCACGCCGAGGCGCGCGAAAGTGTGTCCAGGGAACCAGCCCGCGCCTGGCCGAGGCTCGCGGCAGGACTGGTGGAGATGGGGCCGCTGCCGGCCGCCGCGCAGGCTCAGCCGCGCGAGGACCGGAGGGCGGACACAGCGATGCAGATGGGTCGCATGGTGGGCCTCCTGGAAGTGGGGGCGCACGCTAACCGCTCGGGCGCGTTGCGCAAGCCCCGCGCTGCGGGTCTGCCGCTACTTCGTTCGCGGCAGGCGCACGATCAGCGGCTTCGGGTCGGTGTCGGTCGACGGTGACGGCACGTCGATCCTCTGCTTCGGCGTGCCGTTGCCGCCGATGCGCACCTCGTGAGCCACGCCCGCGGGCAGGCAGCGCAGCAACACCGTGCCGTCGGGGCCGGTGCGTTCGACCCACCCGGGTCGGAAGCGGAAACCGGGGCGGACCTCGGGGATCGCGGTGTCTGCCGCGGGGATCGCGCCGACGGGCGCGGCCGTGATCGAGCAGCAGTTGGAGGGAGTCGGTGTCCATGGCTGGTGCAGGGAACTGCCCGCGCCGGTCACGATCGTTGCACGAAAAGTCGAACCCCGCCGCGCCCCGCGCCTTCGCCTCAGCGCCTGGTCACGAACTCGTCGAGCCCGAGCACCACGCTGGCGACCACGGTCCACGCCGCGGCCTCCTCGGCGAGGCCCTCGCGGCCGGTCGCGAACTTGCGCGTCGCCTCGGGGTCGGCGAAGAAGCGCTGGCGCTCGTCGCGCAGCAGCGCGACGAGCCGCGCGGCCTCGGTGGCGGTGGGGGAGCGCAGCAGGCAGCGGCGCCACAGCCACGCGACCCTCGCCTCGTCGTCGCCTTCGGGCTCGGCGAACATCGCCAGGCTCGCGAGCCCCTGCGCGGCCTCGAAGAACTGCGGGTCGTTCCAGAGCACGAGCGCCTGCAGCGGCGTGTTGGTGCGCTGCCGCCGCAGCACGCAGGCCTCGCGGCTCATCGCGTCGAAGATCAGCAGCTGCGGGTGCGGGCTGGTGCGGCGCCAGAAGGTGTAGAGCGAGCGGCGGTGGCGGTCGTCGCCCTCTGCCTCGACCCAGCGCGCGCCGCTGTAGATCTGCATCCAGATGCCGTCGGGCTGCGGCGGCATCACGCTCGGGCCGCCGAGCCGTTCGTGCAGCAGGCCGGACACGAACAGCGCCTGGTCGCGCAGCGTCTCGCCCGACAGCCGGAACGCGGCGCCGCGCGACAGCCAGCGGTTGTCGGGGTCGAGCTCGCGCGCCTCGGGTGAGGTCACCGAGGACATCGCGTAGGTCTGCGACAGCACGATCGTGCGCAGCAGATGCCGCAGCGACCAGCCGCTGTCGCGCAGCTCGCAGGCCAGCCAGTCGAGCAGCGCGGGGTGGGACGGTGGTTCGCCCTGGCTGCCGAAGTCCTCGAGCGTGGTCACGAGCCCCTGGCCGAACAGCTCGGACCAGATGCGGTTGGCGAACACGCGCGCGGTGCGCGGGTTGTCGGGCGACATCAGCCACCGGGCCAGGCCCAGCCGGTTGCGCGGCGTGTCCGCGGGCAGGGCCGGCCAGACGGCGGGGGTGTTGGCGGTGACCGCGTCGCCCTGGTCGAGGAAGTTGCCGCGGCGATGGATGCGCGTGGTGCGCCGCTGGTCCGCGGGCAGCTCCTGCATCACCGGCACGGCCGGGGCACCCTCGGCGGTGACGGCGTACGACGGCGGCTGCAGCTGGAAGTAGAAGCCGCCCGGGCCGCCGCCGTTGGTGACCTTCAGCAGCAGCGTGTTCTCGCCGGCGCGCAGCTGCACCGGCACGAGCTCCTGATCGGGGGCCGCGGGGCGGCCGATCTCGTGGCGCAGCACCTCCTCGCCGTTCCACCACACGGCGATGGCGTCGTCGCTGCCGAGTGCCAGCGTCGCCGAAGTCGCGGCGTCGGCGGTCAGTGTGCGGTAGAGGTAGAACGCGCTGTTGCCGCCCTGCCAGTTGTGTACCGCGCCGTCGGCGTAGTCGGGCATCTCGCGCCAGCGTTGCCCCTGCTGCTCGGCGTCGAGGCGCACGCCGTCGGTCTCGGGTGCGAACGGCGTGCGGTGCGCGGTGGCGAAGTCCTTGGCGGCGATCGGGCCGAGCAGCTGCCAAACGCCGCGCTGCACGGCGGCGTTCGCGAACGTCGCGTCCCGGTCCACGTACTGCGCCTGTTGTTCGCGCTGCGCCCGCGTCGGCACGCGCAGCAGCGGCGCATCGTCGCCCTGGTCGTTGTCGGCCGTCTGGTCGAAGAACGCGAACAGCTCGTAGAACTCCTTCTGGCTGATCGGGTCGAACTTGTGGTCGTGGCACTGCGCGCAGCCCGCGGTCGCGCCCATCCACACCGACATCGTCGTGTCGACGCGGTCGATCACGGCGGCGACGCGGAACTCCTCGTCGTCGGTGCCGCCTTCGGTGTTGGTCATCGTCTGACGATGGAACGCCGTCGCCAACCGGTCCTCGTCGGTGGCGTCCGGCAGCAGGTCACCGGCGAGCTGCAACTCGGTGAAGCGATCCAGCGGCATGTCGCTGGCGAACGCGTCGAGCACCCAGTCGCGGTAGCGCCACATGGTGCGGCGCAGGGCGTCCTTCTCGTAGCCCTGCGAATCGGTGTAACGCGCCAGATCGAGCCACCACTGCGTCCAGCGTTCGGCGAAGCGCGGCGACGCCAGCAGCCGATCGACCTGGCGTTCGGCGGCGCCCGCGGTGGTGTCGGCCACGAACGCGTCGACTTCGTCGGGCGTGGGCGGGATGCCCGTGAGATCGAGCGCGACGCGGCGCAACCAGGTGCCACGGTCCGTCGACAGCGTCGGCTGCAGTTGGTGTTGCTGCAAGGTCGCACGCACGAAGCGGTCGAGCGGCGTGGCGGTGGAATCGCCGGTGATCGTCGGGGGTTCGGGCCGAACGATCGGTCGATCGGCCCAGTGTTGTGCCTGCGCGGCGAACGTCGAGGTCAGCAGTGCTGTCAGAAGGGCCGCAACGATCCGGACGAAGGGGCGCGTGTTCACGGCACCGCGATCCCCAGTTGGCGCAGCTCGGCGCACAGGCGCAGCAGCGGCAGGCCGACGATCGCGGTCTGGTCTTCGCAATCGATGCCGGCGAACAGGCTGATGCCCAGGCCCTCGATGCGGTAGCTGCCGGCGCAGTCCAGGGGCTGGTCGGCTGCGACGTATCGTTCGATCTCGCTGTCGGTCAGAAGGCGCATGCACAGACGCGTGACGTCGAGGAAGTCTACGACCTCACCCGCGTTCGCGATCGCCACCGCGGTCAGCAGGGTGTGTTCGCGGCCCTGCAGGCGCCGCAGTTGCGCCGCGGCGGCGGCGGCCGTGCCGGGTTTGTCGAGCACCTCGCCATCGATGCTCGCAATCTGGTCGCTGCCGATGACCACGGCCTGGGGGTGGCGCGCGGCGACCGCCTGGGCCTTGTGCCGGGCCAGGGCGCTGGCCATCGCCGCCGGTTCCCCGCCGGCCTGCTTGATCGCGGCCTCTTCGATGCCGGGCGCCTCGCTGGTGAACGGTAGCCCGAGGCGCTGCAGCAGCTTCCGTCGGTAAGGCGAGGTGCTGGCGAGCACGATCGACGTCATGGGGCCATTCGAACCGTTGCCGGGGCCAAGGCCAGTTGAAATCCGTCTGGCCCGCGGGAGTTCTCCAGGTTCGGATACGGCGACTGCCGTCCGACCAGAACGAACCATGAAGACCCGTTTCGCCCTGCCCCTCGTTTTCTCCGCGGCCCTCGGCGTCACCGCTTGTGGTGGGGACAAGCCTGCTCCCATCGCACCAGCCGGTGGCCAGCAGCCCGCCCAGCAGCCCGCCCAGCAGCCAGCCCAGCAGCCCGCCGGTAAGCCGGACCAGCCGGCGTCGGATGCCTCCGCCCAAGACCCCAAGCCTGCTGCGCAGAAACCGGCCCCGCCCGTGCGCCTGGACATGGTGATGGTCAAGACGTTCTTCGGCAGCGAGCCGTTCGCGCCGACCGTCGACAACCCGAGCACGCCGGAGAAGGTGGCGCTCGGCAAGACGCTGTTCCACGAGCAGGGTCTGTCGAAGAACGGCAACCTCAGCTGCGCGTCGTGCCACGACCTCGCCAACTACGGCCAGGACGGCAAGCCGACGTCGCCGGGTTCGGACGGCAAGAACGGCACGCGCAACACGCCGACCGTCTACAACGCCTTCCGGCAGTATGCGCAGTTCTGGGACGCGCGCGCGGCAACGGTCGAGGAGCAGGCGATCATGCCTATGCTCAACCCGATCGAGCACGGCATCACCGACGAGGCGGATCTGCTCGCGAAGATCAAGGCCAAGCCGGAGCTCGTCGCTGCGTTCGGCAAAGCGTTCCCCGGCGCTGGTGACGCGGTCACGGCCGCCAACTTCAAGCTCGCGATCGGTGCTTTCGAACGCACGCTGGTGACCAAGTCGAAGTTCGACAAGTTCCTCGACGGCGACAACCGCGCCTTCTCCAACGAGGAGAAGCAGGGGCTCAAGACCTTCATGGACGCGGGGTGCACGCAGTGCCACATGAGCCGCCTCGTCGGCGGCAGCATGATCCAGAAACTCGGCGTCTACGGGCCCTACCCCACGACCGACACGGGCCGCATGGAGGTCACCAAGAGCGAGAGCGACAAGTTCATGTTCAAGGTCTCGTCGCTGCTCAATGTCGAGAAGACCGCGCCGTACTATCACGACGGCAAGGTCGCGACGCTCGAAGAGGCCGTGAAGGACATGGCGCTCCTGCAGCTCAACAAGAAGCTGACCGACGCCGAGGTCGCGTCGATCGTCACGTTCCTCAAGACGCTGACCGGTCCGCTGCCCGCAGAGTTCGCCAAGTAGTGGCTGCGGGCGGCCAGTGCCCTGCGAACGGTCAGAGCCGCAGGAACAGTTCGACGCCGTTGCTCACCGTCACGCTGCCCGTGCCGATGCCGAACGAGGCGCCCTGGGCGAAGAGGCTCAGGCCGCGGAACAGCGGGTCGTTGGGGACCGTGATCGGCAGGCTGGCGGGGGTCGTGCCGTGCACGCCGATCGCCAGCGTCACCGTCGTCGCCGGGTCGAGCAGCAGGCGTCCGGCTGACGCCGGCAGCGGTGCGGGCAATGCCTGGTTGCCGGCATCCAACGCACCGAGCATGCCGTAGAGATCGCCGGGTCCCATCGGTGAGGGGGGGGCGAGCTGCAGCGTGCAGGTCTGTCCGGTGATCGGCGCGCCGACCACCGAAAGCCCGCGCCAGATGCCGGCGGCGACCAGCAGAGCCTCGATGGCGACGCGCCTGCCGATCAGTTGGTTGCCGGCGATCGCGGTGCCGTGGTTACGCAGCAGCTGGCGGATCGCGAAACCGTCGAAGGCCGCGGCCGCGGCCGGGTGGAGTTGGGCCTGGGCCGCACCGCGCAGCGCGGCGACCGCTGCCGTCACCATCGGCGTCGCCGACGACGTTCCCGAGAACGTGTCGGTGTAGCTCTGGCGCGAGTCGTTGCCGATGGTCGCGAGGTTGCCGTAACCGGCGGTGACGACGTTGTAGCCCCAGCCGTTGGCGTCGACGATCGCGCCGTAGCTGCTGAACGGGGCACGGAACGAAGCCGAGCCGTTGGTCGCGCCGACCAGGATCGCGCCCGAGTCGCGCACGGCACGGTCGAACAGCCCGCCGAGGATCGGCGAGTCGAGGTCGACGGCGCCGTTGCCCGCGGCCTCGATGGTGATCACGCCCAACGACGTGGCGACCAGGATCGCGTCGAAGTCGAGTTGGATCCACTCGGTCGGTCCCAGGCCCAGCGGGGTCGAGGTCTGCGCCTCGAGCACCAACAGGTCACCGGCCTGCAGCACGCCCAGGCCCGCGGCGATCGCGTTGGCGACGCTGTAGCCGGAGGCCGGATAGTTGGTGGCTACGCGCATCTGCAGGTCCGGGACCAGGCCGGTGACGCCGTACTGGTCGGGATCGGCGGCGAGTTCGCCGACCACGGCGAGCCCATGGTCGTTGTAGAGGCCGTTCCAGACCGGTGGGCCGACCAGCGCCGAAGGCCGCAGCTGCGAGATGTCTTCGTGGTCGAAGTCCCAACCCCACTCGATCTCGACGGCGCGCACCCCTTGGCCGCTGGCGCCGGTGATGCTGCGCCCGAAGTCGGCATCGATGCCGGTCGGCGCCGCCCCGCGGTAACCCTGCTGGTTGGTGTAGTCGGGCGTCACCGGCAGGATGTCGCCGGGGGCCAGTTCGCGCGCTGACTCACCGGGAGGCCGCGTCGGCAGTTCGCGAGGATAGGCCAGCTCGACGCAAGCGAGTTCGTTGAGGCGCCGCACCATCGTCGCCGTGTCCGCGGCGTCGCGCGTCTCGACCTGGAAGTAACGTGCGAGGTCGACCTCGGGCCGGGCGCTGTGCGCCAGTTGGCGGCGGCGGATCGCCGCGAGCTCGTTCTCGAGGCCGGCGAAGAAGGGCGACACCGGTCGGTCCGCGGTGATGGCCAATACGTCCGGCGCCGTGAGTTGCCCGGCGGTGACGAGGTCGCTGCGAGCAGACTCGTCGTGTTCTTCGACCAGCTTGAGCACGACACGCGTCTGCGAGGCGGCGATCGGCAACGCGACGGCGATGGCCTTGGGCATCACCGCGCGGCGCGGGGCCGGGGGGTCTTGGGGGGCCGCCGCGAACGACAGCAAGACGAGCAGGATGGGCGGCAGCATGGGGCGACGGAGGATTGCCGACGGGGGGAGCATACCTCGGGATGTGCGTGCGTGCTCAGGTCCTTCCCATGGGGGGTGACACGCGCTGCAGCATGTGGGCATAGGCACCGGCGCGTGCGGCGAGTTCGGTGTGGGTGCCCGACTCGACGACCTGGCCATGCTCGAGCACCAGGATGCGATCGGCGTCTCGTACGGTGGACAGGCGATGGGCGACCACGATCGCGGTGCGGCCCCGCAGCAGTTCGGTCAGCGCGTGCTGCAGGCGCGCCTCCGATTCGCTGTCGATGCTCGAGGTCGCTTCGTCGAGCACCAGCACGTCGGGCTCGGCGACCAGGGCGCGCGCGAACGCGAGCAGCTGGCGCTCACCCTGTGAGAACGTGCCGCCGCGTTCTTGCACCGCGGACCGCAACCCGTCGGGCAGTGCCTTGACGAAGTCCGCGGCGCCGACCGTCTGCAACGCTTGCCAGACGCGGGCCTCGTCGATGCGCGGATCGAACAGGCGCACGTTGTCGAGCACGGTGCCCGTGAACAGGAACAGGTCCTGCGCCACGTAGGCGACCCGCGCGCGCAGCGCCGCCAGGTCGAGGTCGCGCACGTCCTGGCCGTCGACGCGGATGGTGCCGGCGTCGGCGTCGCGCAACCGTGCAACCAGCGACAGCAGCGTGGTCTTGCCGGCGCCGGTCGGACCGACGATGGCGATGGTCTGGCCGGGTTCGGCGACGAACGACACGTCGCGCAACACGACGGTGCCCGGCAGGTACGAGAACCCGACGCGGTCGAACTCGACGCGCGCGGCGCCGCGGCGCGGCGACGGCAGCGTGCGGGTCTGCGGCGGCGGGAAGGTCGGTACCGCGAGGATCTGGAAGACGCGTTCGCAGCTCGCGAACGCGGCCTGCAGCACGTTGTACTTCTCGCCCAGTTCGCGGATCGGTCCCGTGAGCAGGTTGTAGTAGAGCCAGAACTGCACGAACTGGCCGGCCTGCAGTCGGCCTTCGAGCACGGCGCTGCCGCCGAACCACAACAAGCCGACGGTGGTGGCGCGCAGGCACAGATCGACGAGGGCGAAGAACAGCGAGAAGTGCCGCACGGTGTCGAGCCAGGCGGCCGTCGTCGTCTGGTTGCGCGCGGCGTAGCGCTTGCCGACCTCGTCCTCGCGGCCGAACGCGCGCGTCGTGCGGATGCCGCCGACCAGTTCGGTCGTGAACGCGTTCTGCAGCGCCAGCCGGCCGCGCACCGCCCGGTACGAACGTTCGGCGTTGCGGCGGAACAACACGCTCAGGATCACGACGACGGGCGTGGTGGCGACCGTGAACAGCGCCAGGTGCAGGTCGAGGAAGAACAGGGCGACCAGGACACCGCCGATCTTGAGCAGGTCGAACACCGACTGCAGCACGCCGGTCGAGATCAGTTCATTGAGGTTCTCGACGTCGCTGGTGACGCGCGTCGTCAGCTTGCCGGCCGGGTGTTGCTCGTGGTAGGTGAGCGGCAGGCGCAGCAGGTGTTCGTAGAGCTTGCGGCGGATGTCGCGGATCACGCGCTGGCCGTTCCAGGCCGTCAGTTGGCCGTAGACGAAGCCGAGCAACGCGCCGGCCGCGGTGATGCCGAGGAAACCCGCGGCGAGGCCGCCCAGCCGCCACAGGCGATCGTCGGTCGACCCGGCGGCGTCGAGCATCGGGCCGTCGATCGCGAGCCGCAGCAGGTACGGCCCGAGCAGTTCGAGCACGAACGACACGGCCAGGATCAGCAGGCACGCCAGGAAACCGCGCCGGTAGGGGCGCGCGTGCGGCCAGAGTTGGCGCAGGAAGCCGAGGTGCAGGCGGCCCTCGGGCGTGTCGTCCGCGTAGGGGTCGGTCACGGGGCCGGCTCCTGGCTCGGCGTCTCCAATGCCTCGGCTTCGGTCTGGCGGCGCCACGCCGCGGCGAAGCGACCGTTCTCGGCCAACAGCGTCGTCAGCGTGCCGCGTTCGACCACGGCGCCGCGATCGAGCACCAGGATCAGATCGGCGTCGGCGACCACCGACAGGCGATGCGAGGCGGCGATCGTGGTGCGGTCCCGGCGCTGGGCGGCGAGCCCACGCAGGATGCGCCGTTCGGTGACGGTGTCGACCGCGGACAGCGTGTCGTCGAGCAGCAGGCCCGGACGGTCGTCGAGCAACGCGCGCGCCAACGCCACGCGCTGCTTCTGCCCGCCCGACAAGGTCACGCCGCGTTCGCCGACGATGGTCTGCAGGCCGCCCGGCAGCTGCGGCAGGTCCTGATCGAGGGCCGCGGCGGCGACGGCGTCGGCGAGCAGTTCGGCGTCGACGCTCTCGCGCGCGAAGGTGACGTTGTTGGCGACGGTGTCGCTGAACAGGAACGGCTCCTGCGCGGCGAACGCGAACACCTTGCGCACCGCGTCGGGCGACAGGTCGAGCACGTCGTGGCCGTCGATCAGCACGGTGCCGCGCGGCGGTTCGTAGAACGCCAGCAGGATCGCCAGCAGCGTCGACTTGCCGCTGCCGACCGGGCCGACGAGGCCGAGCTTGCCGCCAGGCGGCAATACGAACGAGAGGTTGGTCAGGGCCGGGCGTTCCGCACCCGGATAGGTGAAGGTCAGGTCGCGCACCTCGATGTGGCCGGTCAGCTCCGGGCGCGCGCCGTCGCGCCGCTCGGCCGGCGTGTCGAGCAGCTCCTGGATGCGTTGGGCCGCGGCGATCGCGCGCGGCATCGTCGCCAGGGTCCAGCCCAGGATCTCGAGCGGGAACGTCAGCAGCGCCAGGTAGCCGGTGAACTGGAACAGTTCGCCGACGCTGATCGCGCCGCCGATGACCTCCATGCCGCCGACCAGCAGCACGCCGAAGGTGACCAGACCGCTGGTCGAATGCGACAGCGCGTGCACCAACGAGCGCAGACGGACCAGGCGCAGGTTGGCCAGCAGGTAACGACGGTTGCGCGTCGCCATCGCCGCCCGTTCGCGGTCGACGCGGTCGAACTGCTGCACCACGCGGATGCCGGCGAAGTCCTCCTGGGCCTGCTGCGACAGCGCCGCGATCGCTTCCTGCGACGTCTTGCTCCAGCGGTGCAGACGCGGCAGCAGGATGCGCATCGCCACGAACAGCACGCCGAACGCGGCCATCGCCGTCAGCGTCACCGGTACGTTCATCTGCGCCATCAGCCAGATGCCGGCGGGCAACAGACACAGGGTGCTGCCGCCGTGCAGCAGCAGCGGTCCCATCACGAACCGGACGAGTTCGACGTCCGAGGTGAGTCGGCTGGTGATGTCGCCGGTGCGCACGCGGTCGAACCACGGCACCGGCAGGCGCTGCAAGTGCGCGACCATTTCGTTCTTGAGCTCCTGCTCGACGTAGCGGGAAGCGTCGATCAGGGTCTTGCGCGAGATGTAGCGCGCGCCGGACTCGGCGAGCGCGAGGACCAGCAGCAGCAGGCACGTGTCGCGAAGCGTGTCGAGCACCGCGGCCGCGCCATCGGCTGCCGCGCCTGCAGCAGCGCCACGTTGCAGCAGGTCCAGCGTCTGGCCGAGCAGTCGCGGCATCCACAGGCTGATCGCGGCGTGCACCGGCACGAACAGCACGCCGATCAGGACCAGCCAGCGATGCGTGAGCAGCAGCTGCCAGGGCCGGCGCAGCGCGGCGAGACTCGAACCGAGACGCGACAAGATCCGCGCAGCATCGACGCGGTCGACCGGTGATGCAAATCCCGACACCTCACCGCGGTGCCGCGAGCGTCGCGTCGCTGTCACCGGCGTCTGGTGCCCCCGGTCTCAGCTCGGGACTGCCGTCGTGGTTCGGCACCACCTCGGGTCGCGAACCTGCCGATAGGACCGATCGCCATGTCCAGGCTCGTTGTCCGTCAGGAACGTACGAACATGATCAAAACTCGTCATCCGAAGGAAGGAGGGTTCACGTTCGCCGAACTCGCCTTCGCCCTGTTGATCCTCGTGATCGGCGCCGTCGTGCTGATCAACCACCTGACGATCAACTATCTGACGACCAACACCGAGCGCGACCGCGTGTTCGCCTACACCAAGGCGCAGGCGATCCTGTCGGAGATCCAGGGCTACGTCGACCGCGGTCAGGTCGACGCGGCGGTCGACCTCGACGTGCTCGACGACGGCATCGTCAACCGCCCGACGCTGTCGATCCAGACCACGGGTTCGGTGCTGATCGCGCCCGACCACGTGCTCTCGGGCAACTACCAGCGCAGCGGTCAGTGGATCTGGTCGCGCCGCATCAGCGTGCAGCCGTTCGCCGGTCTGGACAACCGCAACGTGCGCTACGTCACCGTGCGCATCTTCCGCAAGGACCGCGACGGCGTCGATCAGCCGATGGCGGACCTCTCGGCGGTCATCAACTCGGCCGGCAGCGCGTTCCCGACCACGGAGGTGTTCGACGTCTACCTGCTGGCGATCGAGAACATCCCGGGCTGGTGGGTCTACATGGACTCGATCAAGCCGTTCGTCGAGTCGATGATCACCGACCTCGAGACGCGCAACCCGGGCCTGCAGTTCCGCACGCACTGGATCACCAAGTCGAGCTTCGGCCGCAACCAGGGCTACCGGCCGTACGTCAACGACACGCTCGACAGCCTGCAGCCGGTGCCGCAGGTCTACCACTACCCGGGTCGCATGCCGACCGGCAACTCGTCGTCGTTCTACTACGTGCCCGACAACATCGGCGCGCGCATCAACGTCGACGGCACCGAGCGCAACGGCTACGACGCGACCACCAATCCGCACCCGTACGCGCTGGCCGACTTCTTCAACCACGGCATGCGCTACTACGACGAGCTCGAGCTGTGGCAGACCCGCGTCGCCGAGGTCGAGGCGCGCGAACAGGCGATCGCCGCGGCGATCGCCGCCAACACCACGCCGCCGGCCGAGCTCGACGACATGTCGAAGGAGCCGACCTGGCGGCTGTTGCTGGAGGACATGTACAGCAGCCCGGACAAGTACCGGAACGCGCTGATGATCAACCTGCACGGCGAGCTGTTGCCGATGCCGGCCCTGCGCAACTACAGCGACGCGGCGCGCGATCCGGTCACCTACCCGCGCATCCGCGTGGTCACGCACCCGGCCGAGCTGCGCACCTACCGCAACCCCGGCGCGCCGGGGTCGAGCGACCCGCTGCAGCTGCGCATCTACGCCTACAACGACAACACGCCGACCTACACCGGCTCGCAGTTCGCGCCGATCACCTACATCGACGTGATGGGCGTCGACCTGGTCGATCACGCCTCGCCCTACGGTGAGCTGAACAGCACCCTCTGCGACCTGCAGAGCCTGCGCGGCGGCGTGCCGGTCGGGACGATCCCGGACTCGAGCTACTTCGCGTTCGCGACGGCGAAGAACTACTACGACGCGCTGGTCGAGCCCAACGAGATGCGCTACTGGGCGACCTGGAACGACTCCGGCATCCCCGGCGATCCGCGGTTCACCCGCATCTACTTCTGGAACACGCCGGTGGTCGCGCCGCCGGTGGGCGGCTGCGGGCTCGAGAACACCGAGCGCGCCCAGCTCTACTTCATGCCCTACATCCCGTGCCCCGTCGAGGCCGCGCGCAACTTCTCGACCAACCTGGCCTCGACCGGTGTCGGTCCGAAGAACACCGCGCGCTGGACGCTGACCATCCAGCCCGCGGCGTTGACCAGCAGCGTGTTCGTCGACGACGACGGCAACCACTACAACCCGACCGACGACGTCGTGCTCAAGGTCAAGACCCGCATCTACAGCGGCGCCAACCCGTACACGGCCGGCACCATGTGGCCGCCGTCGGCGCGCAACCAGCCCGAGAACCTCTCGGTGACCTACGCCTGGTGGGCCGACAGCGCCGAGGACGTGCCGATCACCGAGCGCTCACAGTTCAACGGCGACCCGCGGCACGTGCCCTACAAGGACCTGTTCGCCGGCGATGCCGACTACCCGGACGGCTACAACTGGTACCACGACTCGCTGAACAACAGCAGCGAGAACAGCGCCGCGGACTACCCGAGCATCACCGCCAGCAAGCTCGCCAACCGCTGGAACTCGTCGATGTCGTGCGACGTGCCGCGCTACTTCGAGCTGCTGCGCAAGGCGCTCGTGAAGAGCAACATCGTCTACACGACCCTGACCGGCTTCTCGTACTACTACCTCGGCATCGGCAACGACATCGGCTACGACTCGGCCAACGGCTACCCGAACTCGATCCCGAGCGACCTGACGCCGCACGGCGTGCCGAGCACCGGCGGCTACCTCAACACGATCACCAGCGCGCGCCGCTTCGTGCGGGACACCAACGCCGCCTACTGGTGGGGCAAGCCGTGGCTCGGCGAGCTGTTCCCCGACTCCTCCGTCAGCACCTGGGAAGGCCTGGACGCCGGCGGCGCGATGGTCGGCAACCTGACCGCGGGCACGAGCTCGGGGCAGTTCTACCAGGGCACCGTCAACAGCGTGTACTCGGGCAACACGAACCGCACCGCCTACGGCACGGCGATCAACAACTACCACCAGCGCACCTCGTCGCCGGGCTGCACCGCGTTCTTCAACATCGGCACCTCGTCGTCGTCGTTCCACCACACGTCGACCTCGGGCACCGGACCGCTGACCGCGATCGGGCTCGAGTTGGCGAACAACTACAACATGACGATGCCGACGGACGCGCCGATCAGCCGCCCGTTCGGGCTGACCTGGAGCGGCACCACGGGCGAGCACTGGAACTTCGCGCCGTACTCGACCCAGCGCTACTCGGCGAGCCTCTACCGCACCTACTACACGCACTCGGGCGGCATCGGCTCGGGCCTCGTCAAGCTGGTCGACAACACCGGCACCGACGCGGCGTACATCGTCGTCAACGGCATCGACAAGACCGTCGACGCGGGCACGACGTTCATCGCCAAGTTCGCGTGCCTGTCGCTGGTGCACTCGTTCTTCGAGGCCGGTGACACCTCCAACACGCTGCGCATCCAGCAGCTGCCGCGCCTCGAGATCGAGTCGCCGACCGACATCACCGAGCTGCTCGACCCGAGCACCATCCAGATCCAGTACGACGTGTCGTGGACCCGCTGGGACGGCGAGCCGTACACCGCGACCGGCTCGTTCTCCGAGGACGAGCTCGAGCTCGAGTACGTGATCATGTATTCGCCCGACAACGGCACGACCTGGCTGCACGTCCAGGACGACTCGGTGGCGACGCCGTCGGAGCGCCCGACCGATCCGACCTACCTGATCGGTGACACCGGTGCCGGATCGGAGACCTACGACTGGGACGTGCCGCAGGCGCAGTTCCCCGAGGGCAGCTACCTGCTGCGCATCGACTGCTTCCGGCAGGGCGCGCAGGTCCACTACTCGTACCACAAGACCAAGATCTACATCCAGCGATGAGCCACACCACAACCAGCCACGCGTCCCGGCGCGAGTCGGGCTTCAGCCTGGTCGAGGTGGTCATCGCCTCGGCTCTGCTCGCCGTCCTGGTCATCATCGTGTCGACGCTGTCGGTCAGCGGCGCGGACTCGCAGGAGTACGCGCGGCGCCTGAACCGCTCGACCGAGATCACCCAGGACCTGATCGACCAGATGCGGCTCGAGCTCGTCTCGAGCGTGCGCCTGTTCGGCAACGACGCCGAGGGCAACGCCAATCTCGGGGTCCTCGACCTCAGCGGTGCGCCGACGCCGCTGACCGGGAGCGCGCTGCCCACGGTCTCCGCGAACGGGTCGATCGAGATGGACACGGTGTCGCGCGCGATCACCGGCAACTCGCTGTTCTTCACGCGCCTGGCCTGGACCGACCGGTTCGTCTGCGCCAGCACCAACGAGTACCTCGTCGACGTCTATCGCTGGGTCTACTACTACCTCACGCCCGAGGACAGCGGCCCGCAGGCGGGCAGCGCGATCGGCCTCAACCTGGTGCGCATCGAGAGCGAGCCGCTCGTCGACGGCGTCGCCGTCGACCGCATCACCGACCTCACCGATCAGGCCGAGGTGCTCGAGCATCTCGCCAACGGCACCGCCGACGCGACCGGCGCGGTGCGTTCGCCGGTGCAGGTGGTCTGGAACCGCGGCGCCGACCCGGCGGTGGTCGGCACCTTCCGCCAGATCGACGACTCCGACGGCTCGATGAGCACGACGCCGAGCGGCGGGCGCCCGGACCCGTGGGAGGTGCTGCGCCGTGACAACGACGTGCGCGGCCTCTTGTCCTATCGCCACCATTCCGTGGCGACGGTGTTCGCGCCGACCCTGCAGGTCACCAAGTACGCGCTCGAGGACACCTCGGGCGTGGGTTTCCCGCACGGCTTCGAGGTCCAGGTCGTCGGGCCGAGCTCGGCCCGCCAGGTGCTGGTGCACCTGGTCATCGCCAGCACCAACCGGCGCGGGCTGATGGCCTCGGCCAACCTGCAGATCGTGATCGACACCCGCGATCTGTAGGGTCGCGGAGCGGCGGCGCCCGATCTGCTGCGCCAGCGCCGTTGCGGCATGACGCAACGGCAGGTTGTTGCGCGCGGGGGGTGGGCACCGTATCCTCCTCGCCCCTGATCGGCCCCTCCCACCCCGGTCCAGACCCCGAAGTCCGTATGGAACAAAGCCTCCCCCAGGAGCTGGTCAAGCAAGTCGGCGGATCGTTCCGCCTCACCGCCCTGTTGCAGAAGCGCGTGCGTGAGCTCGTCCGCGGCCAGAAGCCGCTGTTCGAGACGCGGGAACGCAACTACATCAAGATCGCCAGCGAGGAGCTGCGTCGCGGTCTGATCGAGCTGGTGCCGGACGAAGAGGCGAACGCGCCGACGAAGCTCGAGATCTGATTCGGGCTCGATATCTGATCGGGTTCGAGAGCTGAGCGGGAAGGCGAGCCTTCAGTCCGCCGAGCTGCGCCGCTGCATCTCGATGCGTTCGATCGCGGCCATCAGCTCCACCTCGTTGTGGGCGACCGCGGCGTGGGACTTGCCGACGGCGAGATGCACGACCGGCGCCTCGGTCACGTCGATGCCGCTGCGGCCCAGCAGGATCGGGTCGTGGCGGGGATCGAGGGTCTGCACGATGCGCGACGGCACGTAGGTCGCGAGCGCCGCGCGGCGCAGGCCGGCGGTGACGTCGCTGTCGCGGTCGCCGACGATCGTCACGAACAACGGTTCGTAGAAGATCAGGTCGATGGCGCGGCCGTAGCCCGCGACGTAGTAGCCGTACTCCTTGAAGTCGACGGCGAACGCCTCGAGCGCGCCGATCGCCTCGTCGTAGAACTCGGGCCGACGCGACAGGTAGCTCAGGCGCACCAGCGACTCGGCCATGGTCGCGTTGTCGAGGATCGAGCGGTTGCGCCGGCTCATCGAGCCCTGCTGGCTGGTGCTCGGCAGGATGTCGTAGAAGCCGCCGTTGGGCGCCTTGTGCCGCGCGATCGCGCGCTCGGCGATCGCCTCGGCGGGCAGCAGCAGGTCGGCGTCGCCGGTGTTCTGTGAGGCGTCGATCAGGGCGCGGATCAGGTGCGCCTGGTCGCCGAGCAGGCCCGGCAGATGGTAGGTGCCGTCCCAGTAGTGGAAGACGTCGCGGCCGTCGTAGAGGTTCTCGAGCACGAACCGCAGCGCGGTCAGGGCCTCGTCCTTGTAGCGCGGTTCGCCGAGCACGGCCGCGGCCTTGAACAGGGCCGAGACGGTCAGCGCGTTGGCGTGGCAGTAGACGGTGCGGTCGATCGACGGCGCCTGGCGCAGCTCGCGTTGTTCGCGCGAGGCCTGGAAGTAGTCGGCGTCGGCGTCCTGGCTGCCGGCGAAGGCGCCGGTGTCGGGGTTGCGCATGCGCTCGCTGATCCACTGCGCGATGCCGGTCGCGGCGCGGCGGTAGGCCTCCTTGCCGAACACCTGGTACCCCTCGAGGTAGGCGCGCAGCACCAGCGCGTTCTGGTCGAGGATCTTCTCGTGGTTGGGCGTGTGCCAGTCGGGCGTGCGCGAGAACCGGAAGAAGCCGCCCTCGACGATGTCCTGCATCGGACTCTCCATCATCGCGTCGAGGGTCTTGGTGACGACCTCGTGCATGCGGTCGTCGCGGCGCTTGCTGACCTGCACCAGCGCGAAGTCGATCGCCTCGGGGTGCGGGAACTTGCTGCCTTCGCCGAAGCCGCCGTGGCGGTGATCGAAGCGCTCGTAGATCGCGTCGGCGACCTCGTCGACCATCTCGCGCCGCAGCCGGTTGCGGCGCTGCGCGGGCCGGTCGCCGTGGTGGGACCACAGCTCCTTGAGGCCGCTGCGGATGGCGTCCTTCTCCTCGCGCCAGGCCGTGCGCACGCGCTCGAGCCGCTGCCGCAGCTGCTCGGCGTCGAGGTGGTTCTCGTGGGCGATCAGCTCACCTTCGGGGGTGAGCCAGGCGATCGTCGGCCAGGCGCCGGTGCCGTAGCGCTGGTTGACGTCCGGGCGCCGTTCGGCGTCGACGAGCACCGGTACGAAGTGCTCCTGGACGAGGCGCACGACCTGGGGATCGGCGAAGCTGGTCTGCAGCAGGTCGCGGCAGTGTTGGCACCAGGGCGCGACGAGCACCATCAGCACCGGTCGATCCGCGTCGGCTGCCCGGCGCAGCGTCGCCGCTTCGAAGTGCAGCCACTGGATCGGTTCGGTCATGGGGAGGTTCGTGGTCGGTTCGCCGCGAGTCCTGTCGCGACCACACGGTCAGTATCGACGGCGACGGGGGTCGGGCTCCACCGCCCCGGGCCGAATCGTCGGTCCTGGCGGCAGTTCGCGGTCGCCGCTATTCGGGGCGGTCGCTGTCGGCGTCGCTGCCGCCGTCGCCATCCGTCTGCGCGGCGTCGTCCGGCTCGATTGCGCCGAAGTCGCCGAGGCGCAGTTCGTCGAGGTCGATGCCGGCCAGCGTCGGCTGGCGGCGTTCGACCGGGGCCGCGGCGGGCTTGGGCGCCGGCGTGAACGGGATGCGCGGCACGTCGGCCCACAGCTCCTCGAGGCCGTAGTAGACGCGCGCCTCGGGCAGGAACAGGTGCACGACGACGTCGTCGAAGTCGAGCAGCACCCAGTTCGAGTCCTCGGTCTCGAGGCCGCCGGTGTTGCGGCGGCGGCGGCCGCGCAGGCCCTTGACCTCCTGGTCGATCTCACGCGCCAGCGCCTGCGCCTGCCGGGTGCTGCCGACGGTCGCGACGACGAACACGTCGGCGATCACCAGCGGGCCGGAGACGTCGAGCACGGCGATGTCCTCGGCTTGCTTCTCGTCCAGGCGCTGCGCGATCTGCAGCGCGAGTTGCACCGCATCCGCAGCGGCGCTCTGGGCGATGGGGGAGGAGGACGTGGAACGGCGGTCGGGAAGGGGGGTGCTCAAAGCTCTCGGTTGGGTGCGGTGCGTCGCCACGACGCCCGCGGTTGGCGGAGGATACCGCAGCGGCCGGTCCCGGTAAGCCCCCGGGACCCTGCCCACCAAAGGAAACGCCCCTGCCGGGAGCGTTCCCGGCAGGGGCGCAGAGAAATTCACGCGCGCAGCATCAGCCCTTGAAGAGCGGCAGCGCGATCAGCGACGCGATCGTCATCAGCTTCATCAGGATGTTGATCGACGGGCCGGCGGTGTCCTTGAACGGGTCGCCGACCGTGTCGCCGGTGACCGCCGCCTTGTGCACGTCGCTGCCCTTGCCACCGAGGTGGCCGGCTTCGATGTACTTCTTGGCGTTGTCCCAGGCGCCGCCGGCGTTGGCCATGAACAGGGCCATCATCACGCCGGCACCGGTCGCGCCGGCCAGCAACCCGCCGACGGCGGCCTTGCCGAAGATCATGCCCATGGCGATGGGGGCGGCGACGGCGAGCACGCCGGGCGCGACCATCTCGCGCAACGCGCCCTTGGTCGAGATCTCGACGCAGCGCGCGTAGTCCGCCTGGCCGCCGGTGCCTTCCTTGAGGCCCGGGATCTCGCGGAACTGTCGGCGCACCTCTTCGACCATCGCGTTGGCGGCCTTGCCGACGGCCTTCATCGCCATCGACGAGAACAGGAACGGCAGCATCGCGCCGACCAGCAGGCCCATCACGACGTTGGCGTTCTCGAGGCCGAGCTCGGTCTTGGCGGCCACCTTGTAGGCCGAGAACAGGGCCAGCGCGGTGAGCGCGGCCGAGCCGATCGCGAAACCCTTGCCGATCGCGGCGGTGGTGTTGCCGGTCGCGTCGAGCGAGTCGGTGCGCTGGCGCACCTCGGGCGGCTGGTGCGACATCTCGGCGAGGCCGCCGGCGTTGTCGGCGACCGGGCCGTAGGCGTCGACGCCCAGTGAGATGCCGAGCGTGCTCAGCATGCCGACCGCGGCGACGCAGATGCCATACATGCCGGCGATCTCGTTGCAGCCCCAGATCGCCAGCGCCAGCAGCAGCGTCGGGATCCAGGTCGAGGCCATGCCCGTGGCGAGGCCGTGGATGATGTTGGTCGCCGCGCCGGTCTTGGACTGTTCCGCGATGGTCTGCGCCGGCGCCATCTTCTCCGAGGTGTAGTACTCGGTGACCTTGCCGATCAGCACGCCGACCGCGAGGCCGATCACGACCGAGAAGAAGACGTTCCAGTGGCCGATCTGCTCGGTGAGGCCGGTGCCGCGCAGCGGCTGCGGCTGCATGATCGCGGTCAGCGCCGCGGCGCCGAACACCAGGAAGATCGACGCTGCGATGAGGCCGCTGAACAGCGCCGAGGACAGCTTGCTCTCGTCTTCGGCCTTGACCCGGAAGGTGCCCAGGAAGCTCGCGACCACGCCGATCGCCGCGAGCACGATCGGGTAGAGCAGCAGGCTGGTCATCATGTCGGCGTTGCCGGCCGGCGAGAGTTCCCAGCCGATGATGGCCGTCGAGATGATCGCGCCGCAGTAGCTCTCGAACAGGTCGGCGCCCATGCCGGCGACGTCACCGACGTTGTCACCGACGTTGTCGGCGATCACGGCCGGGTTGCGCGGGTCGTCCTCGGGGATGCCTGCCTCGACCTTGCCGACCAGGTCGCCGCCGACGTCGGCCGCCTTGGTGTAGATGCCGCCGCCGACGCGCGCGAACAGCGCGATCGAGCTCGCGCCGAAGCTGAAGCCCAGCACGTAGTTGACGAAGTTCACGTCGGTCGCGCGGAACAGGATCATCAGGCCCGAGATGCCCAGCAGGCCCAGGCCGACGACGCTCATGCCCATGACGGTGCCCGACTTGAAGGCGACGTCGAGGGCGCCGCCGAGGCTCGTCTTGGCGGCCTGCGTGGTGCGCACCGCGGCGCGCGTGGCGCAGTGCATGCCGAAGTAGCCGGCGCCGCCCGAGGCCAGCGAGCCGAGCAGGAACGCCACGCCGGTCTTCCAGCCGAGGAACTGCGACTCGCCGTCGTCCGTGCCCATGCAGAGCAGGACGAAGACGACGCCGACGAAGACGGCGAGCCACTTGTACTCGGCGTGCAGGAAGGCGCGGCCGCCGTCCTGGACGGCCTTGGCGATCTCTTGCATCTTCGCGTCGCCGGCGTCCTTGGCCATGATCTGCTTGAAGGCATTCACGGCGTAGGCGAGGCCGAGCACGGCGATGACGAGGGCGATGGTGAGCCAGACGTAATACATGGGGGAGCTTTCCGAGGGCCGGTGCGAAAAAGTGGGGCGGCAAGATAGCCGCCGGGGCCGTTCGGGAGCAAGCGCGACTCGGACCGGTCGGCGCGATCAGCCCGCGGGCCGGTCGGAATCACCCGGATCGGCCGGTGGCACCGGGGGGTTGGTCGCGCCCTCGGATTGCGAATCGGCAGCTTCGTCCGGCGGCGGTGCCGGCGGTTCGGCCGAGGCCTCGGGCGCCGGCGGCACCTCGGCGACGGTCGTGGTGACCGCGGTGGAATCGGCGGCCGCCGGCTCCGGCGCGGCGATCGGCTGCTTGGGTTCGACGAAGGTGTCGCGCGGCGCCGCCTGACGGTCCAGCCGCCGCCGGCGCTTCCACAGCCAGTACCACAGGCCGACCACGACCAGCCCCCCGATCGCGCCCCACAGGATGCCGCGCTCGACGCGCTGCACGGTGGTGATCATGCGCTCGATGAAATCTGCGAAGTGGAAGCCGAGCCAGCTCAGCAGCGGCACGATCAGCGCGATGCCCAGGCCGTCGTAGAACAGGAAGCGCCGCCACGGCATCTTCATCGAGCCCGCGGTGAAGAACGCCACCACGCGCAGGCCGGCGACGAAGCGGGCGATGAAGATCACCAGGTCGCCGCGCTGGCGGAACCAGCGGTCGAAGTTGGCGAGGCGCTGTTTGGTGATGTAGTAGCGCAGCCAGCGCAGGCGCAGCAGCCGCACGCCGAACACCCGGCCCAGCACGAACGGCAGCAGGTCGCCGGTCAGGATGGCGCCCGCGCACCACACCATCATCCAGTGCAACGTGGCGTGCTCGGGGAACTTGGCGCAGACATAGCCGGCCGCCAGCAGCACGATCTCCTCGGGCAGCGGGAACCCCAGACCGCACAGCAGGAAGACCAGCGCGACCCCGAGGTAAGGGTTCTCGTTCAGGGCGGCTACGATCTGGTCGAACATTGCGGAGCGGTCGAAGGCGGAGCGATCTCTCGCCGCGGGTCAGCGCAGATAGGGCAACAACACGGAGAAGCGCTCGTCGGCGCGCACGGCCGCGAGGTCGACGGTGGGGTCGCCGTCGAGCCAGCGCACCAGCTCCTCGAGCCGCTGGCGCCACTCGGTGGCCAGCTCGCGGTTGCGAACGTCGGCGCTGCGTTCGATCGCCGTCAGCAGCACCTTGCGCGCCAGCGGCTGCTGGCCGGCGTCGAGCATGGCGGCGACCAGCTGCGGGGTGAAGAACAACCGCTGCTCGTGCACCGCGGCCGAGCCCGTCAGGGCCTCGGCCTGGGCGAGATAGCCGTCGGCGATGGCGGCGGCGCCGCCGCGCGGGCGCAGCAGTTCGCGCAGCCCCGGCTCCTGCATCTGGGCCAGGACCGGCAGGAACGACATCGTCTGCAGCAGCTGCGGCAGGCGGCGCGGCCCGGCGTCGGCGCGGGCGCGTTCGAGCCAGCTCAGGGCGATGTCGAGGCGCCGCAGGGCGGCGTCGGCGCGCTGCGCCTGGTCGCCGGACGCCTGGCCGCCGTCGAGCGCGAACCGGTAGGCGAACACCATGTGCCCGTCGGTCCAGCCCGGCAGCCAGTCGAGCACCTGCTGCGCGCGCGCGAACAGTTCGTTGGCGTCGCCGCGGCGCTGCGCGGCGTCGACGGCGCGCCACGCGAACGGCAGCACCGCGGGCCGCACCAGCCACGACGCGACTTCGCGCAACGCCCCGAACGACGGCGTCACCAGCGTCGCGGCGGCGCCGGACAGGGCGACGGCCAGCCCCCAGTGCACTCCCGCGCGCATCATCGTCTGGGCCCTTGCAGCAGCATCCTGCCGATCATGGCCACGCACGCGGCGGCAAGGAAGGGTACGGCGCCGCCGAATGTGCCCGAGCCCGGGATCCAGCGGCCGCGCAGCAGCGCGTCGAGCGCCGGGTCCAACGGGCCGATGGCGCCGATGGTGGTCACGAACAGGCAGCTGCCGGCCACGAGCGCGACGGTCGGCGAGGTCGAGACCGCGCCGGCGAGCGCGGCCAGAGCGAGCGCCAGCAGCGTCGGCAACAAGGCCAGCAGCGCGGTCGCGAGCCCGTTGACGACGGTCGAATGGGGCGCGCTGGCGACGCACTCCAGGCTGTCGTCGTCGAACCAGAGCGGCACCGAACCTGCGGTCAGGCGCAACTCGAGTTCGCTGATGGGGCGTGCGGGCATGGGCAGGACGACGAGCTGGCGGTCCTGTTCGAACTCCGGCAGCGCGCTCTCGAGCCGTTCGCCGTCGAGGCGCAGTTCGATGCGGCTGGCCACGAAGGGACTGCCCGGCAGGCCCGCGCGCGGCCGCAGGCGCAGCTCGCGCAGCTCGACCGCCGCGGGCAGCGACGCGACGAGGCTTTGGCCGGGGCGCTGCAGCACGGGCAGTTCGGGCAGGCGCGGCCGCACCACGGCGCGGGCCTCGGCCGGCGCGCCGAGCGCGCGCGCGAACCCCGTGGTCAGCGGCAGCGTCAGCGCCAGCTGCGCCAGCAGGGCGCCGCCGATCACGGCGCCCAGGCCGCCCAGCGGCCCGCGCTGCCAGCGCCGCAGCCAGTCGGCGCCCGGGCGTTGCTGCGCGAACAGCGGCCACAGGCGGATCGCGGCGGCGGCGCAGCAGCCGGTCGCGGTCAGCAGCGGCAACAGCAGCCAGGGACTCAGCGTCACGGTCGCCGCGCCGGGTTCGACCATGGGCGCGTAGACGCGCGCGAACGTGAACGCCACGGCGGCCGCGGCGAGCGTCGGCCAGCCGGCGACGGCGAGGCAGCGCCACATCGCCAGGGTCAGCGGGTGTCGGGCCGCGTTGCGGCTCACGCGTCGGCGCTCCCTTCGTCCGCCTGCGCCAGTTGCCGGAACAGCGCGAACAGGTTGCGGCGCGCCCCTTCGGTGCGCGCCACCTCGAGGCCCAGCGCGCCCGCCGCCTCGACCAGCCGGGCGACACCGGCCTCGTCGGCGCCGCGCACGACCACGGCGCGCTCGTCGGTGGCGAGCAACTCGGCCAACGAGCCCAGGGCGCGGCGACGGCCGCCCTGGAGGATCAACACCCGGTCGCAGATCTCCTCGACCTCGAGCAGGTGGTGCGAAGCCAGCACGATGGCGGTGCCGGCGGCGGCGCGTTCGCGCAGGATCGTCATCACCGCCTCGCTGCCGAACGGGTCGAGCCCCGAGGTCGGCTCGTCGAGCAGCAGCACCTCTGGCTCGGCGAGCAGGGCCATCGCCAGGGCCAGCCGCTTGCACATGCCGGTGCTGAACGTGGCGGCGCGGCGGTTGCCGGCGTGCTCGAGGTCCAGTCGCCGCAGCCAGTGCGCCGCGCGCCGGTCGGATTCGTCGTTGGCCAGGCCCAGCTGCGCGCCGAAGTAGGCGAGCAGTTCGGGCGCCGACAGCACCCCGAGCGGCAGCGCGCCTTCGGGCTGGAACGCGACGCGCCGCCGCAGCGCCGCGGCCGTGGCGGGCTGGCCGAGCACCGTGACGAGCCCGGTCGTCGGCGCCTGCAGGCCGGCGAGGGCGCGCAGCAGGGTGGTCTTGCCCGAGCCGTTGGGGCCGAGCACGCCGAGGATCTGGCCGCGCGGCAGTTCGAAGCTGACGTCGGTCAGCGCGGCGACGCGCCCGCGGGAGCCGCGACCTTGGAACGAGACCGACAGTTGCTGCACCGAGATGGCGGTGACCATGCCGCGGCGATGCTATCCTTCGCCGCTTCATGTTCTCCTTCGAGCAGCACAAAGAGCGACGCGGAGCGATGTCTTGAGCGGTTACCTGATGATGGGGGACGGGCGCACGATCGTGGTGCGCGGCGAACTGGTGATCGGCCGCGTCGCCGGCTGCGACGTCGTGCTCAACGACACCAAGGCGTCGCGGCGGCACGCGCGCCTGATCGTCGAGGCCGGGGTCGTCGAGATCGAGGACCTCGGCAGCAGCAACGGCACGCTGCTCAACGGCAAGCCGGTGACGCGGCGCGTGCTGCGGCCCGGCGACGAGGTGCAGATCGGCAGCCACACGCTGTTCTATCGCGAAGGAGCGCTGCCGACGCTGCCGACCGCGGCGAGCGCGACGAGCGCTGCGCCCGCAGCCGCCGCACCGACCCCGCCGCCGACCGGCAGCGACGAGCTGTTCGGCGATGACGACGACCTGTTCGCCGGTGCCGCGCCCGCCGCCAGTGCTCCGGCTGCGCCGCCGCCGGCTCCGACGCCGGCCCCGCCACCGCCCGTCGCGCCGCCACCAGCCGCACCGGCGCCCTCCGAGAAGCCGCCGGCGCGCGTGGTCGAGTTCGCCGACGAGGTCGTCGAGGTCAAGAAGCGCGAGGCGCCCGCGGCCAAGAAGGGGCCCGCGCCCGCCGCATCGACGGAGATGGTGCAGCAGCCGCGCATCCTGCAGTTCAGCAAGAAGGACGCGCGCGGCGGCGTGCTCGGCGACGACCTCGCGCAGATGGGCGGCGGCATGAAGGCGCTGGTCTATCTGGGCGTGCTCGCGCTCGGCGTCGGCGTCGCCTACGGCCTGATCACGCTGCTGCGCTAGCGGGCGGCGCCGGCGACGCGGGGAACTGATCGCCTGAGTGTGGAATCTGGGATTCGCAGTCATGGCGACGGCTCCCCGGACACATGCACCTTGGCGAGTTGCGGAGAGCCCGCGCCGCCGAGGAGGAGGCGATGGCGTTCGTTCCGAGCCGGTGCCCCAACACCGCATGTCCGCAGCACCGTGAACCCGAGGGGCGCTTCTACTACCGGCACGGGGTCTATCGCCCGCGCTGCCGGGACGGCGCGGTGCCGCGCTTTCGGTGCCGGCGCTGTGGCAAGGCGTTCTCGCCGCAGACATTTCGTCACGACTACCGCGACCGCAAGCCTGAGCACAACGAGCTGGTGTTCCATCTGCTCAGCAGCGGCGTGGGCCTGCGGCAGATCGGCCGCGTCACGGGTCTCGCGCCGAGCTCAGTGCAGATGAAGATGCGCAAGATGGGCCGCACGTGCCGATGGCTGCATCGCAACCTGTGTCGCACGCTGCCTGCCGGCAAGACGTATCTGCTCGACGAGGAGGAGACCTACGAAGGCGCGTCCATTCGCACGGTGACAATGCCCGTGGTGATCGAACGCGAATCGTGGTTCGTCATCGCAGTCACCGCCGGCCCGACGCGCCGCCTGGCGGCACGCGGCACGCGCCGACGCCTTTGGCAAGAACGCGACGAACGTCGTCGCGGACGCCGTCGCGACCGCAGCAAGACCTGCGTTCGCCAGGTCCTGAACCGGCTGCGCCAGGTCTCCGCCGAGGGATCGCTCGTGTTGCGCACCGACGAGAAGAGCAGCTATCGCGCGGTCGCCCGGCAGCTGTTCGGAGACCGATTGCTGCACGAGTCGACGCTCGGGTCTCTGGCGC
The DNA here is from genome assembly GCA_020638655.1 of Planctomycetota bacterium. Classification (GTDB taxonomy): domain Bacteria; phylum Planctomycetota; class UBA1135; order UBA1135; family UBA2386; genus JACKIC01. The sequence goes on along the minus strand of JACKIC010000005.1, from coordinate 280,306 downwards.
GCACCACGGCCAACCCGCTGTTCGCGATCAACACCACGATCGCGATGACGCGCGACAACTGCGGCAGACTGCGTCGCCGCTCCTGGCTGGTCAGCAAGCGATGTCTGTGCCTGCGGCTGCAGATGCACGTCTTCGTCGCCTACCGCAACTACGTGCGCCAGCGCTTCAATCGCGACGCAGATCGCCGACTTTCGTCGGCCGCCAGCCTCGGTCTGCTACCCCGCGCACTGTCGGTCGGCGAGCTGCTGCGATGGCGTCAGGACTGGGGACCGCGCAGCAATCACCCGCTCAGCTTCCTCGGCGAGCGCACGGTCACCGATTCGATGTCGGGACCTGCGTAAGCCCCCCGCGACCGATTCCACCTGCTGAGAAAACCAGCCTCTCTTTCCACACTCAGCCGACCAGTTCCGCGACGCGGCGCCAGAGCTGCAGCTGCAGGGTCGCCGCCGACGACCAGTCGTAGCGCGCGGCCTGCAGCCGGCGCGCCGCTCCGGCCCCGCCGCGGCAGTCGCCGCGATCGCGCGCGCCCAGGCAGCGGCGTCGTCGGCAGGCAGCACGTTGCCCGCGGCGCCGACGACCTCGGGCAGCGCGCCGGCATCGGCGACCAGCACCGGTCGGTCGTGGGGCGAGCCCTTCGAGCGCGGGCAGGCCGAACCCTTCGTAGCGCGACGGCATCACCACGGCGCGCGCGGCGGCGAACTGCGCCGCGAGGGCGGTGTCGTCGATCGTGCCGCAGTGCGTGAGCAGACCGGCGACGCCGGTCGCGCGCGCGAGCTCGCGCAGCCCGCGCAGGCTGCCGGCGTCAGCGCCGACGAGGCGCAGCTCAGGGCGTTCGTCCGCGGGCAGCAGCCCGAGGGCGCGCACGAGCACGCCGAGGTTCTTGCGCGCCTCGAGGTGGCCGACGTGCAGCAGATAGCCTGGGAGGGCGGGCGGCGCGGCGGCGACGGGCGGCAGCGCGACGCCGTTGGGGATCACGATCGGCGCGGTCCCCGGCGCGATCGCGCGCAGCCTGTCGGCGGTGAATCCGCTCGGCACGGCGATCGCCGCAGCGCGCGCGGCGGCGTCGCGCACGACGTTCCGCGCCAGCCAGCGCGGCCAGCGCGAGAAGCCGTCGGCGGCGCGCAGGTCGTGCACGGTCAGGGTCACCGGGATCGGCAGGCGCGGCAGCGGCAGGAAGCCGTGGTCGAGCACGTTCGCGCCGAGTTCCCGCAGCACGCCCGGCAATACGCGCCGTTCGTCGCGCACGCGCCGCAGGGTCGGCGCGGCGGCGATCGGCACGGCGCGCCATCCGACCTGCGGCAGCGACGCGAACGGCCGCACCTCGTCGCGGTGCAGCACGGTGATGCGTTCGTCCGCGGCCAGTTTCGGGGCGATGTGGCGGAGCAGCTCCTGCAGGCGGCGGTTGGCGCCGGACGGCGCGCCCAGCAACCAGCCCGAGATCGCGACGTGCAGCGTCATCGCGGCCCGGCCTCGCGGTGGCGGCGGTGCACTTCCTGGTGCAGCGTGAACCAGCGTTCGGCGGTCACCGCCGGCGCGAACGCGCGCGCCAGCTGCCAGCCGCCGGCGGCGAGCTTGTTGCGCATGCTCGCGTCGCGGTGGATCGCGATCAGCCCGGCCTCGATCGAGCTCACCGAGCGCGGGTCGACGAACAGCGCCTGGGAACGCGCGATCTCGCGGTGTGGCGGGATGTCGCTGCAGAGCAGCGGCGCGCCGTGCGCGAGCGCCTCGAGCACCGGCATGCCGAAGCCCTCGAACAGCGAGCACTGCACGACGGCGCGGCAGTCGCGCAGCAGCTCGAGCTTGGTGGCCTCGTCGACGTAGTCGTCGGGCGGGCCGACGAAACGCAGCGGCGGCAGCGCGGGGCAGTTGGTCTTGGCCAGGGCGTAGGCGGCGCGCACGCGCTCGCGGTTCTTGCGCGGCCGGTCGTCACCGAGCACCAGCAGCGGGCCGTGTCGCGCGGCCACGCTCGCGGCGTCGGGCGCGGCGCCGAGCAGCGTGCCGTGTGGGATCACGAACACGTGGCGCATGTCGACACCGGGACAGCGGCGCACGTCGTCCGCGGTGAACGTCGACGGCGCGATCACCGCGTCGGCGCTGGCCAGGGCGCGGCGGCTGGCCAGGCGCTGTCGCGCGGTGGTCGCCTCGCCGAGTTCGGGGTGCAGCCACGGCAGGTCGTGCGCGGTCGCGATCGTGGGGCAGGGCGCACGCAGCGGCACGGACGCCACCGAACTGTGCAGCACTTCGGCCTGCAGGCGGCGCAGCAGCCGCGGCAGCAGCAGCTGCCTTCGGAACGCGCCGCGCGGCGCGGTGACGATCGCCACGAGCTCCTCGACCCCGGGCATGGCGGGAGCGGGCGCGCCTTCGGGCACCAGCAGCGTGCAGGCGCCGTGGGCCTTGGCGTAGGCGGCGACGCCGTTGAGGAAGGCGCGGCCGACGCCGGTGATCGGTTGATCGCGCAGGCAGGCGCCGTCGAACACGACCTTCATCGCGCCACCTCGCGGTAGATCGCGGCGTGGGCGGCAGCGCAGTCGGCCCAGCGCGCGCGGCGCGCTCGCGGCCGGCGGCGACCATCGCGGCGCGCAGCGCGCCGTCGCCGAGGGCGCGCTGCAGGCCGTCGGCCAGCTGCGCCTCGTCGGTGGCGTCGACCAGCAGGCCGGCGTCGCCGATCAGTTCTTCGAGCGGCGCGCAGCGGTTGGCGAGCACGGGCACGCCGAGCTGCATCGCCTCGAGCGGCGGGAAGCCGAAGCCCTCCCACAGCGACGGGTAGACGAGCACCTGCGCGTGTTGCAGCCAGGCGAGCAGCGCGGCGTCGTCGGCGTCCTGGACCCAGCGCAGCCAGCCTTCGCGGGCCGCGGCCCGCAGCGCGGCGACGGCTTCGTCGCAGGTCCAGCCGGTGCGGCCCAGCACCACCAGCTGCGGTCGCGACGGCGGCAGCCGGCGCCACGCGGCCAGCAGGCGCAGGTGGTTCTTGCGCGGCTCGATGGTGCCGACGCACAGCGCGTACGGTTCCGCCAGCGGCCTTGGCGCGGCGCTCGCGCGCACGTGGTCGGCGCCGAACGGTACCACGCGAACGCTCGCGTCCGGCGCGAACGCCGCGACGTCGGCGGCGGTGGCGCGCGACGGCACGATCACCACGTCGGCGGCGGCGATCGCGCCGCGCGTGCGTTCGGTCAGGCTCGCAGCGTCGTCGCCGTGCCAGCTCGGGTCGCGCACGAAGGCGAGGTCGTGCACGGTCAGCACCTTGCTCGCGGCGCCCACCGGCGGGAACACGTAGTCGGTCCAGTGGAACACGCGGACGTTGCCGGCGAGGCGCTCGGCGGGCCAGCCCAGGCGCGCCAGCTGCGGCAGGCAGCGGCCCGGGATCGGCCACCGGTGCAGGCGCGCGGTCGCGGGCGGCGCCGCGGCGACCCGCGCGGGCGCGAGGCAGTGCCCGAACAGGTGCACCCGCAGGTCGTCGCGCGCCGCCAGGGCGTTCGCCAACTCGCGCGTGGCGCGGCCGATCCCTGCAGGCGACAGCAGGGCGGGGCGGTAGTCGATGGCGATCGGCAGGGTCACGGGCAACCAGGTGGCGGCGGCACTTGGACGGACCGGAAGGTATCCTCCTTGCACCGAACGGCATGCAACGAAGGACCTCGATGTTGGTGGCGCTGCTGGTGGCCCTGGTCGCCGCCGCCGGCTACGCCGCGTTCGGGCTGCTGGGCGACCCGGTCTTGCCGGTGGCACCGACTCCTGGCGCGGACGTCGCCCGCCCCGACGTCGCCGCCGAGACTCCGTCCGCGCCGGCGCCCGCGGTCCCCGATCCCGCCGTCGGGCTGCGGGTCGTGGTCACGGTGACGAGCGAGGAGACGTTCTTGCCGCCGGCCGCCGCGCCCGTCGCCGTGCAGCGGCCGATGGCCGTGCAGGGCCTGCCCACCACGCTGCTCGCAGGCGTCGGCGCGCAGCTGCGCGGCGACGACGGGCGGGGCTTCAGCCTCGTCGTCGTCGAGACGGAAGGCGGCGCGCGCCTGCTGCGCCGCGTCGCGTTCGATCCCGCCGAGGTGCAGCCGCACGAGGTCGGGCTGCCGGCGCACGTCGGCGGCAGCGTGGTCGGCGCCGACGGCGCGCCGGTCGCGGGGGCGCGCCTGTGGTTCGGGGAACGCGACCGCGACGGAGTACCGGTCGAGGTGGAGTGTGACGACCAGGGCCGCTTCGAGGCGCTGACCGCGTCGGGCACCGGCGTGCCGATCGTCGCGCGCGCGACCGGCTTCGCGGCGGTCGCCGAATTCGTCGAGCTGGCACCAGCGGGGCTCGAGCGGCGCATCGTGCTGATGCCGGCGGCGCCGCTGCGCGTGCAGCTGGTCGGCATCGGCCAGCCCGGGAACCAGGCGCGCGTGTTCGTCGTGCCGCTGGCGACGGTGTCCAGCGAGCTGAGCTCGTATCCGTTCTTCGCGCAGACCGTCGCCGGTGGCTGGCCGGTCGACGGCAACGGCCTGGCCGTGATCGACGATCTGCCGCGCGACTGCGAGGTCGGCGTCGTGGTCGTGCACCCGTTGGCGGCGATCGCGCCGCCGCGCCCCGTGCGCCTGCGGGACCAGCCGGCGCAGCTGACGGTGCCGATGCAGTACGTCGGCGCCACGCCCGGTCGCGTCGTCGACGTGCGCGGCGTGCCGGTGGCCGGGGTGCGGGTGCTCGGCTGCGGCGATCCGCAGCGGCTGCCGGTGGGACCGACGCGCCGGCTGCTGCCCCAGCACGTCGAGGCGCCCGGGACGTTCGTCGCGTTCGGCGACCGCGAGGGCATGTTCTCGATCGGCGACGAGGCGGCGTGGTGGCGCGTCGAGGCGCCGGGGCACGCGGGCCGCATCATCCAGCCGGCGGACCCTGCCGATCCGGTGGTGCTGCCGCGTTGGGACGGCGGCGCGATCGAGTTCGTGCTGTCGCCGCCGCGCGCCGGCGTCGCCTGGGTCGGCGCGACCAACCTCGGCGGCGGCCTGCAGCAGGCGCTGGCCGCGGACTGCCCATGGCGCGTCTCGTTGCCGCACGCGGGCCGCTTCACCATCGACCTGCAGACCTTCGTCGACGGTGTCGCCAAGGGCCACGAACGGCGCGAACACGTCGATGCGACCGGGTCGATCGCGCTGTCGTCGCCGTCGCCGGACTGAGCCGCCGAACGCGCTGCGCGGGTCGTCTCGCGCCGGGATCGTCGCTGCTCGCCATGCCGTCGCAGGTTCGTGTCAGCGCCGGCGGCGACCGCGCGCCCACCGCCGCCTGCCGCCGGATCGTGGGGTAGTCTTCGTCGTCGAGTCCTGTGTGAACATGGCTCGTACCTCGTGTGGCTTCGTTGTGTGGTGGGGGGCCGGACCTCGTAGGTCCGGCCCCCGCTTTTCTTTCTGCCGCCGAGGCGCGCGTGCTACGGTCGCGACCGCGTGAGCATCCTTCGCGATCCGGTCCACGGCGACATCGAACTGCACCCGGACGAGCTGCGTCTCGTCGACACCGCCGAGTTCCAGCGGCTGCGCGGCATCAAGCAGCTCGGCAGCGCCAGCGTCGTCTACCCGGGCGCCGTGCACACGCGCTTCGAGCACTCGATCGGCACGCTGCACCTGTGCGACAAGCTGCTCGACGCGTGCAACCGCAACGCCGGGCGCGACCCGGCGCGCTGCCATCAGGTCACCGACGCCGAACGGCGCGTGCTGCGCGTCGCGGCGCTGCTGCACGACGTCACGCACATCCCGTACGGGCACAACATCGAGGACCAGACGGGTCTGCTGCCGCGGCACGACGAGCCGGCGCGCTTCGCCGCGGTGCTCGGCGACACCGAGCTGGGCCGCGAACTCGACCGGCAGGGCCAACGCGCCGACGTGTTGTCGATCCTGACCGGCGAAGGCCGCGCCGTGCCGCCGTTCTGGCGCCAGGTGGTCAGCGATACGATCGACGCCGACCTGCTCGACTACCTGCGGCGCGACGCGTTGTTCACGGGCCTCGAACTGCGATACGACCGCCGCGTGCTCGACTACTTCCGCGTCGACCGCGCCAGCCAGCGGCTGTTCGTCGACTGCGAGAAGAACGGCATGCTGCGCGAGGACATCGTCAGCGAGCTGCTGCGCGTGCTCGAGTGCCGCTACCACTTCAGCGAGCGCGTCTACTACCACCACGCCAAGGTCGCCGCGGGCGCGCTGCTGTCGCGCATGGTCGAGCTGGCGCTGCGCGCCGGCGCGCTGACCCCCGAGGCCCTGCAGCGCATGACCGACGAGTCGCTGCTCGTGCACCTCGACGGTCTCGACCTCGGCGACGCGGCCGCGACCGAGCGGCTGCACCGCTTCGTCGCACGTTACCGCCGCCGCGCCCTGCCCAAGCGCGTGCTGGTGCTGCCGTACTACAGCAACAAGGACGTGCAGCAGGAGCTGCTCGACACGTACTTCACGCCCGGCAAGCCCGAGCCGCGATTCGCCTGGGAAGCCGCGCGTGAGGCCGAGGCCAAGGCGCTGGTCGGCGAAGGTCACGACGTGATCCTCTACTGCCCCAAGCGGCGCATGCAGCTCAAGGAGGCGAAGACGCTGGTGCGCTTCCCCGGCGACGGCGACCGCACGTTGCCGCTCGACGCGTTCACGGCGGACATCCCGCGGCTGCGCGACCTCGCCGAGAGTTATCCGCGGCTGTGGAAGCTCTACGTGTTCACGTCGGCCGAGGACAAGAACGTGCGCCGCCAGCTGCAGCAGCTGTGCCTGCGCGCGCTGCCGCCGGGCTGCAAGAACGCGCTGGCGCTGTGAGGCGGGATTCAGCGCACCACGCCGCCGGCGAGCGCGCTCGCGGCGAGCGGTAGCGTCACGCCGCCGACGCCCTGGAACCACAAGCTGACGTCGGTCAGCGCCGGGTTCGCGGGCAGCGGCCAGGTGCCGAAGGCGTGCCCTTGGGCGTCGGCGACCGTGAAGCCGAACACGAACGCGGTCGCGGGGTCGAGCCAGAACGGTTGCAACAACTCGGGCGGGAAGCTCGTGGCGAGCCCCAGGGAGACCGCGACGGCGACGAGCCCGTTGGGGTTCGTGTCGAAGCGCAGATCGAGGTTCGCGCCGGGCTGCATGGGGCTCTGGCGCGAGATGCCGAGCGTCGGGCCTGGCGACGCGGTCTGGCAGCCGGTGCCGCCGACGAGTTGGTTGCGTTCGAGGTGCGCGGTGCCGGTGTAGGAGAGCGGGCAGACCGTCGCGGTGAGCACCGAATCGCTGATCGACAGCCAGCTGGTGGTGGCGCCGACCGCCGCGCCGCCCGCCGCCACCGTGCTCGGGGTGCCGCCGGCGATGGTCAGGTGACTGCCGACGAAGTGCGCGAAGTTCAGCGCGATGCCGCGCGAGGCGCCCGCGGCCAGCGGGTTCACGGGCAGCGTCGAGCCGAAGAACGCGCAGTCGATCGCCGTGACGCTGCCGCCGGAGACCGCGAGCGCGCAGGTGCCGTAGCCCGTGCCGGACATGGTGCAGGACTGCAGGTGCACGACGGCCCACGATGCGTTGCCGAAGACCTCGAGCGCGTTGGCGCCCTTCGACCAGAACACGCACTGATCGAAGCTCGCGTTGCCGCCTTGCACACGCACGTGATGCCGGGCGGTGAAGCCGCCCTGCGTGAACTCGCCGTCGAGGAACGTGAGGCCGACGACGTGCACCGCGCCCGGCGCCGGCGCGCGCAGCAGCGTGCCGTCCTCGACGCAGAGGAAGCCCGGGCAGCCGGGCGGCGCGAACGCCGGCACGAAGTCGACGAACACGGTGCCCGGGACCTGCGCGCGGATCGTCAGCGCCTTGTCGGCGACGAACTGCGCGTAGCTGCCGGGCTGCACGGACACCACGTCGCCGGCGCGCGCCGCGGCGATGGCGTCGCGGATCTGCGGATAGCCGCCGGGGCCGACGAGCAGCGTCGCCTGCGCCGGAAGGGCGACGGCGACGACGGAGAACAGACAGCTGGTGGTGAGGTGATGCACGGTGGTTCCTCGGCGTTCGGGCGGTGCGGGCCGCCCTCGTGGACCGCGCGCCCGATCACGCAAAGCATGCGCCGTGTTCGCGGCGACCGCCGGTTCGGCGCCGGGGAACGTTGCCGCGGCGACTTGCCGCGGGTCAGCGCGCGAGCGCCACGGCGTCGCTGGCGGCAGCACCCGTGTCGGGCGCGCGACGCCGCGAGCAGGTCGCGTGCCCGGCCCAGATCAGCACCAGGCCCAGGAACTCGCCGACGTAGAGCCCTTCGACGATGCCGGCCTTGGCCATGCCGCCGCCGATGCCGGGCAGCAGGCCCCCCGCCGCGATCAGCGCGGTGCCGAGCGCGCGCGCGCCGTCGCGCGGTTCGCCGTCGCGGGGGAACCAGAACCGGAACGCCGACATCGCCGCGCCGCCGATCAGGAACGCGGCGGCGTAGAGGTTGACGAACGGCGTGCCCAGGCGCACCCACGACCACACCAGCACGCTGCCGGTGGGGCGGTGCGCCTCGAGCTGGTTTGCGTCGATCGGCGAGCACAACACGGCGATCGCCAACCCGAGCACGACCGTCGCCGAGATCGCGGTCAGCCGGTTGGCGGTGCGGCGCGAACAGAGCAGGTAGACGCTGCCGGTGCCGAGCGGGTAACCGCCGAGCAGTGCGCCGGCGATGTACCACCAGCGCGTGAGCTCTGCCGAGTTGCCGAACAGCGTGATCGCCGACTCGAGCGCCGTGCCGGCGCCGTAGGCGAGGATGCCGAGCGCCCACCACAGCAGGTGCGGCGGCAACGCGGTGAGGCGGTGTCGACGCAGCAGCACCACGAGGAACGCCACCGACAGCGCGGTGGTGCCGATCGGCAGGTAGTGCACGAGCGCGGGCGAGTCGGCGGCAGCGATCATGTGCGCACCATGCGTCGCCGCGGCCTGGCGCGTGTCATCTCGACGTCACGTGCGCGAACTCTGCGCGTGAAGATCCGGGAACGTCTTCGCGAATGACGCCACGGTGACATCGCCGCGGCTGTGCGTGCCTAGCGTCCGAAGTCGAAGGGCCCGCGGGTCCACGTTCCTCCGACGCTTTCTCAGAGACACCATGAACACTCTCTCCGCCCGTTGCGCGTTCGGCCTGCTGGCCCTCACTGCGCCCGTCTGCGCCCAGAACTTCCTCGAGCTGCCGGTGACCGCCAACCCGTCCGCCGAGCTGCCCAACTACGGGCTCTATCCGTTCGCGTACACCAACGCGCACGTGCAGATGTTCTTCGACGCCACCGAGGTCGGCTCGTCGACCTTCACCGCGACGTCGATCTCGTTCCGCTACGACGGCCCGCTGCCGCAGGTCGGTGCGCCGGGGCCGTTCGCGATCCAGCGCCTGCAGATCAAGCTCGGCACGACCACGGTCGCGATACCCGAGGCGCGCTTCGCCAGCAACCTCAGCTCGCCGCTGACCACGGCGTTCGACGCGCCGGTCACCTACCTCCCCGATCCGGGCTCGGCTTCGCCGCACCCGTGGGGCGCGCCGAACGGCAGCCTCGAGTTCGTGTTCACGACGCCGGTGTCGATCTCGATCCCGCCGGGCGGGTGGCTCGTCGCCGACATCGCGATGACCAACAACAACTTCTTCATGTTCGGCTTCGCGCACACGATCCTCGACGGCGCCGCCACGACCGGCGGGCCGCTCGACGGCACGGCGGTCGCGTTCGGCCAGGGCTGCGGCGTCACCGCCACTGCCGCGCCGGCGACGATCGGCAGCGCCGGACTGCGCGCACCGGGCGCGGCGCAGTTCGTCACCGGCACCGAGCTCGGCGCGAACGCGCCGGTGTTCGTGATCTACGGCCTCGACAACACCCAGAGCCTGTTCGGGCCGCTGCCCTACCGCCTGCCCGGCACGAACTGCGACCTGCTGGTCAGCGTCGACGCGACCTCGCTGGCGTTCGCCGATGCGACCGGCGCGCTCGATTCGCGCAGCTTCGCCAACGCGCTGGTGGTGCCCGCGGACCCGGCCTACGCCAACCTCGTGATCCACGAGCAACTCGCCGCGCTCGCGCCCGGCGCGAACTCGTTCGCGGTCGCGTTCAGCAACGCGCAAACGGTCACGTTGGGATCGCTGACCCCGCTCGGCCGCGGCACCTACGTGGTCGGCAACGGCAGCGACGCGAACGCGACGCTGGCCACCCAGGTCCTGCCGTTCGGCTACGCGGTGCGGCTGGGCACGCAGTGACCGGAGAGCTACTTCGCCAGCCGTAGCTCGACTTCGGTGCTCGCGCCCGCTTCGGCCTCGAAGGGTTGGCTGCTGCCCTCTCCCGCGAACTCGTAGAGCGCGGTCGCCACGCGGTGGCCGCCGGGTAGTACGCCGGTGAACACGAAGCGGCCCTCGCGGTCGCTGGTGACGCTGGTGACCTCGGTGTCGACCTGCTGGTCGGCCGCGAGGTCCCAGTTGCTGAGCGTGAGGCGTACACCCGCGAGCGGGTTGCCGGCGGCGTCGACGACCCGGCCGCGCACGGTCGCCGCGTGATCGAGAACCACTTCGATCGTGTCTCGTTCGCCGACGCCCAGCTTGAAGTCCTTCGAGTCCCCGCAGCCGCCTTCGCCGGCGACGTGAACCCGCAGCACTTCGGGGCCTCCGGGCAGCCCGCCGAAGTCCAGCGCGCCGTCGCGCCCGCTGACGACGCGCGTCAGCGTGCGCCACGGTGGGATCACGCCCGGGTAGTACTGTTGCAGCTGCGCGGTCGTGAAGGACGCCGGCTTGCCGTCCGCGTCGACGAGTCGCACCTTGACGAACGCCGACGGTGTGGCAATCAGCTCGAGCTGCCGATCGGGGTCGGCGAACTCCAGCCAGTGGATTCCCCGTTGATCGGGGCCGGAGCGGTGCCGCGGCTGCTTCAACACCCAACTCGAGCCCGCGAGGAACAGGTCGTATGCCTGGGCGCGGACGAACGGGGCCGGCAGCGCGAACTGTCCGTCGGCGTCGGTGGTGGTGTCGAACCCAGGGGCCTCGAGGAGCGACCGCGATGGCCTGGCGCGCGCGATCAACCGCTGGCCTGAGAGCGCATTGCCGTCGGTGTCGCGCAGCGACCCGCGCAAGGTGATATTGGTCACGGCGCAGGCCTTGAACGGCAGGACGTGCACGAACTGGCCGTTCACGGTGGTGGCGGTGGGTGGGTCGAAGCGATAGCCGGGCGCCTGCATACGGACGTTCCATTCGGCGCGCGGCAGTCCCTCGAGCACCAGTTGGCCCTTGTCGTCGAGGTGCGCGCGCTCGATCGCGCTCGGCAGCGCGATCGCCGCGCCGTTGCGCATGGCGTCGACGCGGACCTCCACCGACGCCAGCTCGGCCGCCGGCAGGCCCTTGACATAGATCGACAGCAGCGTGCCTTCGCCGGGTGCCAGGACCACCTCGATCGAAGTGTCGGCGACGGTGTTCAGGAGGTGTTCGCGCAGTTCGAAGCCCGGCGCCCAGGCGCGGACCACGCAGTCGCCGATCGGCACACCGACGAGCTCGAACTTGCCCGTGGCGTCGCTGACGGCCTCTGGTGCAAGGAACGACCCGTCGTACCCGGTGTGGTCCTTGGTGCCGATCACCGCCGCCCCGGCGACGGGCTTGCCGTTCGCGTCGACGACGCGGCCCCGCACCGTGTTGGCCTGCCACAGGCGCAGCGTGAGGTTGGTCTGGCGCACGGTGTGCCCGATGGTGGCGAGGGCGATGGCGCTGCTGTGACCGGGCAGGTGGGCGATCACGTGCACGGGGCACTCGGTGGGCAAGCGCCCCAGCCGGAAGACCCCTTCGCCATCCGTGCGCGTCGCCCCGAGCCGTGCGGTGTCGCGCGGTGCGAGCCGAGCCTCGACCTCCACGTTGGGCAGGGGATCGCCGAGTGGCCCGAGCACGCGCCCTTCGACAACACCCTGGGGCTTCTGTCCGGCGAGGGGCGACGACGCCAGCGCCAGCGCAGCGACGACGGGCAGCACGGCTGCGGTCCACGAGGGAACATGGCGCGGCATCGAAGCGATCATGGGGCCACCGTGTCGGTCGCGCCACCCCACCTCGCCCGGTTGCTGATAGGATCCCGCGCTCCCAGCCGAGGAGTGCCCATGCGTGTCGCCGCTGCGTTCTGGTCCGTGTGCCTGCTGTCGCCGGTGCCCGCTCTTGCGCAAGCCGTGTTGCTGGTGGGCCCGACGCGGCCCTTCACCGACATCGCGGCGGCGATCGCCGCCGCGGCGCCCGGCGATCGCGTGTTGGTCGAAGCCGGCAGCTACGCGACGTTCACGCTCGACAAGGGCGTGGCGGTGCGCGCCGAGCCGCCGGGTGCGCTCGTCACCGTGTCCCCCGGCGCGCAGATCTACGTCGAGGTGCCCGCGGGCGAATATGCGACGATCGAAGGGCTGCGCCTCGACTCGGCGGTCACCGTGCGGCGGCCCGCTGCTGCTGCGGTCGCCGGACAGGTCGCTCTCGTCGACGTGTCGGTGTCGGCCGGCATCGTGCTCGACACCGCCGAGCTCGCCATCTGGCGCAGCCAGATCGTCGGCTTCGGCCGCTGCATCGACGTGTTCGGCGCGAGCGCGCTCGACGTCTCGCAGAGCACGATCGCGGGGCGCATCGGCGCGTGGATCCCGGCGATCGAGGGCATCTGCAGCGCCGGCCAGGCGCGCATCCGCGTCGGCTCGTCGACGATCACGGGCGGCACCGCGGGCTTCCACAACGTGGTCGCGGCGAGCCCCGCGGTGCGCCTCGCGAGCGGCGACCGCGCCTGGTTCGTGGACTGCACCTTCGCCGTGCACCAGCAACCGGTGCTGGCGACGCCGGCGCTGATCAGCACCGCGACGGCGCCTGTGGTCTTCGACCGCTGCACCTTCACCGACAACCTCGGCCAGCCCGGCGCGACCGTCGGCCCGGTCCAGAACGGCCTCGTGCTGGCCCTGACCTCGAACACGCCGCTCGCGCGCGGCGGCACGTTCCAGCTCGACTTCGCGAGCCGCCCGCTGCTGCCCGTGGTCGTGCACGCGCGCTTCGGGCTCGACGCGTCGGGCTTCTATCCGTTCCTCGCCGGCCCGGACTTCGGCTTCGTCGGCAGCTCGCTGCAGTTCGCGCTGCGCATCGCCGATGCGCAGGGGCACGCCAGCGTCCCGGTGCCGATCCCGAACGCGCCGTGGGTGCAGGACCTGCCGCTGTGGTTCGCCGGCTGGAGCGAGCTCGCGATGCCGGTGCAGATGTCGCCCGCGATCGGCGGCCTGATCCGCTGAGGCGTCACTCCGCGGGCCGACCGGTTCCGCCGCGGCAGGCGCGCCGCCACAGGCGGTCGCCGAACAGCAGCATGCAGCCGAACACCAGGTAGGCGATGCTACCGATCAGCATCAGCGCCACCAGGCCGGCGCTCATGATCACCATGGTCAGCATGTTGCCGATGGTGAGCATGCCGTTGGCGATCAGGTAGGCGCCGAGCAACTTGCTGCCGACCCACAGCCAGTCCTCGCGCGTGAGGGCGGTTGGTGCCGTCGCGGGGGCGGTTTGCGCAGGGTCGGCCTGCACTGGGCCGGCCTCGCCGACGATGCGCTGCAGCCAGCGCGACGGATCGGCGAACAGCACGAACAGGCCGATGGCCAGCGGCAGCAGGGCGCCGAGCCGCTGCCCGTTGCTCTCGGCGGGGCCGGACAGCTGTTCGATCCCGACGAGGATCAGGTAGATCCCCGCGGCCTTGATCGTCAGCCAGAGCCAGTCGGTGCGGTTCATGGTGCTCGCTCAGCCGTCCTCGCGCAGGAACTTGACCATGTCCGTGACGTGCTGGTAGCCGACCAGGCGCCGCAGCACCTTGCCGTCGGCGTCGAGCAGCAGCATCGTCGGGTAGGCGGCGACCTCGTAGCGCTTGACCAGGTCGCGCTGCTCGTCACCGTCGAGCTTGATGCAGACCGTCTCGGCCGCCGCCTTGACCACGGCGTCGGCCGTGTAGACGTGCTGCTCCATCGCGCGGCACGGCCCGCACCAGGTCGTCTGGAAGTCGACGAACACGCGCTTGCCCTGCGCCTTGGCGGTCTTCATCGCCGCCTCGAAGTCGGCCTCGAACGCGAGCGGCGCGGCGGCGCGCGGGGCCTTGCGGTCGACGGCGAGCGTGTCGTTGCGCGCCTTCTCCTCGGCTTCGGTGAAGCCGGGGTCGAAGCGTTCGAAGGTGATGCTGGCGCCGTCGGGGTCGAGCGCGGTCATGCGGTAGGCGACGCCGTCGAGCCAGAAGTGCGACTCCATGCTGCGCGCCGAAGCCCTGAGCAGCGCCTTCTTGTCGCGGCCGAGCGCCCACGCGTCGCGCTGGTCGAAGCGGCCGTCCATCTGCATGTCGGTGATCAGCACGAACGCGGGCTTGCCGTCGATCGTGACCTCGCCCTCGTGCCAGCCGCGGCGCGACCAGCGCAGTGCGGGCGCCGCGTCGGGTTCCTGCGGGTCCTCGACGAACCACAGCGCGATCGGATAGGGCCGCGTCTTCGCGTCACCGCCGTCGTCGCGCCAGGACACCGGCACGGTGACGTCGGCGGACGACCACCACTTGCCGCGCCGCTCGCTGACCTCGGCGGTCAGTACCTCGCGCTCGTCGACCTTCTCGTCGCGGTTGGTGTCGACCCAGATGCGGTCGAAGTGCGCCGCGCCCTCGCTGCGGGTCAGCCGCACGGCGATCTGCGGCGCGCCGGGGTGCCCGAGGTCGAAGCGTCCGTGCAGCGTGCCGAGATCCATGCTCAGTTCGACCTTGGCGCCCTTGGGGCTCCAACCGAGGTGCTCCTTGGCGTGGTCGCCGGGGCGCAGCGCCGCGGTGATCGGGGCGGGCGGGTCCTGGGGGTACGAACAGAGGAACGACGCGAGTGCGGCGAGCAGCATGCCGGGGATCATGCCACGGCGGCGTTCCCGCGGCTCACTTCTTGGCGGTCCAGTCGGCGCGGTAGCGCAGCACCAGGTCGCGCACCTTGCGGTAGACGGCGCTGGTGGCGCGCACGTCGTGGGCGTTGTAGGTGGCGATCTTGACGATCTCGCCGCGCTCGTAGGCGGGCGCGACCATCGAGCCGTCCATGGTGCCTTTGGGGCTCTCGATGCCGAGCGCCCAGCAGACCACGTCGAGCTTGCTCGGCCCGCCGCCGCGGTTGCCGACCACCTCGAACAGGTCCAGGTGCGGTCGCAGCGACCACTTCTGCGACACCAGGTCGACGCGCGCGGGGATGCCGTGGATCAGGCTGCGCGTGACCACGAACGGCACGTCGAAACCGCGGCCGTTGAACGACACCACGGTCTCGGCGCGGCTGGCGAGCGCCCAGAAGGCGCGCAGCAGGTCGGCCTCGCTCATCAGCCGCAGCCACGGCGGCACCTCGCCGAGGTCGTGGCCCTCGGGCGGCACCGCGAGCACGGTGACGTCGTCGACGTCGCCCTCGCTGTCGCCTTCACCGACCGCGAGCGACACCACCTTGCCGAAGAACGGCGACAGCCCCATCACCGCGCCGGGCTCCATGTCCTTGCGCGTCGCGTAGCCGCTCAGCGCCTCGCTGACGGTCGCCGGCAGCTCGCGCCGGTCGAACGCGGGCACCGTCTCGATGTCGAACACGAGCGTGCGGCAGACCAGGTCCTCGACGGGACGAAGCGCCGGGTCGACGAGCTGGTCGGGGTCGAAGCCCGCGGGCGCGTCGTCCTCGGTCACGACCTTGAGCCGCTTGACCACGAACTGCAGGCGGCCGTTCCAGTCGCTCATCTTGCCGCGCAGCTTGACCGCGGCGAGCGCCGGCGCGGCCTTGGCGTTGGCCATCGCCTCCTCGCAGTCGTCCCAGATCTTGCCCTCGACGACGGCGTGCACGTCGGCGAGCTCGAGCACCAGGAACGGGCGGTTGTCCTTGGTCTTGAGCTCCTTGATCGAACGCAGCTGCGCGAACACGTCCCACTCGTGCTCGGCGACGCCGAGCGCCGCGAGGTTGGCGGCGGTCAGCACGCGCTGCTTGTTCTCGTCGTGGTTCATCGGGTCCTCGTGCTCGGTCACGCTTCCGTCGCGGCGGCGCGCAGCCGCTGCATCGCCTTGTGCAGCTCGGTCATCGGCGCGGCGTAGCTGAGGCGCAGGAAGCCCGGGGCCGCGAACGCGCTGCCGGGCACGGTGGCGAGCAGGTGCTTCTCGAGCAGGTGCCTGCAGAACGCCTCGTCGTCCATGCCGCGCCGGGCCAGCAGTTCGCGCGCGTCGACGAGCGCGTAGAAGGCGCCGCGCGGCGCGGTGATGTGCAGGCCCGGGATCGTCTCGATCTCGGCGCACAGATAGCGCCGCCGTTCGTCGAAGGCGGCCATGCGGCGGTCGTGCTCTTCGGGCAGCGGCGTGTCGCACGCGACCTCGGTCGCGACCTGGCTGATCGTGCAGGCGTTGCCGAGAACCTGACTCTGGATGCGGGCGCAGGCCTCGACGATTGCGCGCGGCGCCGCCAGGAAGCTCGTGCGCCAGCCGGTCAGCGTGTGGCTCTTGGTGAAGCCCGAGACGACCACCGTGCGCTCGCGGCCGCCGGGCAGCACCGCCGGCGAGACGTGTTCGGCGTCGTCGTAGAGCAGCGTCGCGTAGATCTCGTCGGAGATCACCCACAGGTCGCGGCGCACGGCGACGTCGACGATCGCCTGCAGCTGGGCGCGGGTCGGCACGGCCCCCGAAGGGTTGTTGGGATAGTTGAGCAGGATGCCCTTGGCGCCGTGTTCGACCGCGGCGCGCTCGATCGTCTCGGCCGAGTGCACGAAGCGCTGCTCGGGCACGGCGGGCACGATCACCGGTTCGCCGTCGGCCATGGTCACCAGCGCCGGGTAGGAGACCCAGTAGGGGGCCAGGATCAGCACGGGGTCGCCGGGCTCGACGATCGCCTCGAGCGCCATGTGCAGGGCACCCTTGGCGCCGGCCGTGACCATGACCTCGCCGTCGTCGTAGTCCATGCCGAAGGTGCTGTTGAGCCAGCGGGCCCCGGCGGCGCGCAGCGACGGCATGCCGGCGGCGGGCGTGTAGCGGGTGTTGCCCTGCTCGATCGCGGCGACGCCGGCCGCGGCGACCACGGGCGGCACCGGAAAATCGGGTTCGCCGGCGCCGAGCGAGACCACGTCGCGGCCCGCGGCGCGCAGCTTGTTGGCCGTCGCGGTGATCGCCAGGGTCGCGGATTCGACGATGCGGTGGGAGCGGGCGTTGGGGACGAGTCCTGACATGGGGCTGGCCGGTGCGGCCGGGCAGTAGACCCCGGCTGCGCGGCGAAGGCAAACCTGCGCGGCGGCGGGAAGTTCGCCGCACCGCGCGCGTCGCAGGGGGCCGTTCGAACTGGCCGCGGCCCGTCCCGCTTCCTACGCTCGCCGAAGATGTCCAAAGCGCCCAAGAAGAAGCGTCGCCTGCTGCGCACGCTCGCGATCGTCGTCCTGTCGCTGACGGCCTTCCTGCTGCTGTTCGTCGCGGCGTTCGTGTTCAACCCGTTCGAGGGCAGCCTGCCGGACCTGCGCGACGTGGTGCCGCGCGGCGTCAACTTCTACGCCCGCAAACAGCACCTCGCCGACGACTTCAGCACGTTCCCGGAGCCGAAGTTCTGGGCCGAGTTCACCGACTCGCGCGGCTGGACCGAACTGTCCTCGGGCAGCCTGGTGCAGGGCCTGCGGCGCGACGGCCTCGACCGCGCGCTGGCCGACGCGGCCGAGACGCTCGAGCGCGTGCGTCAGGACAGCGGCGGCTGGTTCGACCTGCTGCGCGACGCGATCGGCAGCGAGGTGGCGATCGCCGGCTACGAACAGGACTACGCGCAGAGCCCGCCGCGGCCGCTGCCGACGCCGTGGTGGTGCGCCTACACGCGCGTCACCTGGCGCGCCAAGGCGGCGCTGGGGCTGGCAGGCTTCGGCTTCGTGCAGGGCAAGATGCGCGACCAGGGCGTCGAGGCGTCGTTCGCCGACGGCGTGCTGACGGTCAAGACGCCGCAGATGCGCGAGCCGATCTACATCAAGCGCTACCTCGACCTGGTGATGATCGCCAACCAGACGCTGCTGCTCGAGCAGTCGCAGCGCCTGATCGACGGCAGCCGCGACGAAGAGCCGCTCGGCCAGATGGCGGCCTACACCGACGGCATCCAGCAGCGCGTCGAGCGCTGGGGCGAGAACAACGCCGAGTTCGACCCCAACTCGCTCGAGGTGCTGGTCGAGCCCAACGCGTTCGATGGCTTCCGCCGGTTCGCCGCCGCGTGGCCGAACCCCAACCACAAGGACAGCATGAACGAGCGCGTGCTGGCCAGCTTCCTCAACCTCAAGGGTTGGCAGCAGCTCGCCGGGGCGTTCCTGTTCAAGCCGGGGGCCTTGTCGTTCACGGGGCAGATCGGGCTCAACAGCCGCCAGCACACGCCGTTCCAGGAGAGCTTCTATCGCGCCGAGAAGCAGCGCCGCGAGGAGTGGCTCGATCCGTTCCTGGCGATGGTGCCGGAGTCGGCCTGCGCCGCGGCCGCGCTGCGCATGCCCGCCGGCGAGTTCCTGACGGCGATGTTCGACGCGCTCGAACCGGCCGAGCGCGACCTGCTCGACGACGGCATGCGGCGCGCGAGCTTCGGCGGCACCCAGCTCACCGGCACGCGCGATCTGATCGAGAAGCTCAAGGTCGCGTTCCTGTCGCGCACCGGCTTCGTGTTCCGGCGCAACCAGCCCGACAACTCCAAGGACAAGAACGGCGAGCTGATGGTGCCGGTGGCGGCGCGCTCGCCGATGCCGCAGGTCGCGTGGGTGTTCTGGCTGCGCCCCGGCAGCGGCGCGCTCGTCGACGAGTTCGTGACGATGCTGCGCACCTACTACGCGACCTTCGGCTTCCGCAAGGTGTGGCACCTCAAGATCCCGTTCGGCGGCGGCGAGCTGCCCGAGCCGGTGACCGAATTCACCAACCCGCAGATCCCGGCCACCGGCGAGGTGGCGATGATCGTGTTCCGCGACTTCTTCGTGGTGTCCAACTCGGGCCTGCTGATCAAGGACATCCTGCGCACGCGCTACGAGGCGGACGGCGCCCGGTCGATCCGGCAGCTCACCGAGTTCCGCGACGAGGTCCAGGGCGAGCTGCCAAGCGAGCTCAACGGGCTGATCTGGCTGCGCGGCCAGAACCTGCTGCCGGTGTTCGACGACTACCTGAACTTCGCCGAGGCGACCAGCGACCTGCCCGATCCGGACTGGATGCGCATCAGCCGTCCCGCCGCGGAGGAGCAGGTGCGGCGCTCGCGCTATCCGCAGTACCCGAGCAAGGCCAGCATGCCGCGCTCGATGACCGAGCCCGGCGGCGAGTTCGACAACGCGGTCACGGCGTTCCTGCAGGAGCGGTGGCGGCGGGAGCGCACCAACTTCAGCGCCGCGGACAAGCAGCAGATCCAGCAGTTCCGTGCCATGGCACAGATGCTCAAGGTCGGCTACCTGCAGCTCGAACTCGAGAACAACTACATCCGCCTGCAGGGCAAGCTGCTGGCCAACTTCCGCTGAACCGGGGCGGGTTTCGTCCCAGGGCACGGGCTCGCCGTAGGTGTTGAAAACGCCGGGGCGGCCGCTAGTGTTTGCGCCCCTGCTGGTGGGCCCAGGTGGCGGAATTGGCAGACGCACCAGCTTGAGGTGCTGGCGCCCTTTACCGGGCTTGCAAGTTCAACTCTTGTCCTGGGCACCAGAGCCTCGGGTCCTCTGCGGAGGGCCCGGGGTTTTTTTATGCGCCGACCGGTCTCCATGCGCCGACTGGTCGCGCCGGTCGTCCGCGCGCGCGCCGGGTGTCGGGTTCTGCGACAGCCGGATCGGCGCCGCGGGAAAACCCGGACGCCAACCCGCTGCTGCTCAGGATCCGCGGCGACATTCTCCGATAGCCGCAGTGGTATGCAGTCCGCACGGCGACCACTCGCGCAAGCAGGGTTCACTCTGCTCGAACTGATGATCGTGGTGGCGATCCTCGGCATCATCGCCGGCATCGGTGTGCCGCAGTACGCGAGCGCGCTGCTCGCGGCGCGCATGCAGAAGGCGCGCCACGAGCTGGTGACGATCGCCGGCGCGATCGACGCCTACCGCGGCATCAACGGCGCGCTGCCGCTGACGTTGTACCAGGTTGGCTTCGGCGGCAAGCGCGACCCTTGGGGCGTGCTCTACTGCTACCTCAACTACGCCGACGGCACCGGCGACGGCCTGGAGTGGGCGATCGATGCCGGCATCGTCGACCCCGCGGCGCTGAAGACCGAGACGACCTCGACCGCGGCTGCGGCCCCCGCGCCGACGGGGCCCGGGCGCCCCGGCACCGGCATCCCGATCGCCCCCACCGACACGCTGTTGCGCACCGTGACCACGACGCTCACGCGCGACGTCTCCATCAACGAGATGCAGTCGCTGCAGTCGACCTTCGCCGACGCCGGCGCCGTCGAACTCTACGCCGCCGTCGCCAGCGAGACCGTGCGTCGCCGCGACCGCTACATGTTCCCTCTGAACACCGACTACGACCTGTTCAGCCTTGGCCCCAACCGCTCGACCGCGGTGTCGCTCGGCCAGGCGCTGTCGCAGGACGACGTGATCCGCGCCAACGACGGCGGCTTCTTCGGCCCCGCATCGGAGTACTGACCGTGCAGCTCAGGACCAGACCATTTCGCCGGACCCGCATCCTCGTCGACCGTGGTTTGCAGTGGAGCTTGTGCCTGCACTGCATCGCCTACGGCGGCCTGCTGCTCGTGCTGCTGGCGGCGGCGATCTTCGGTCCGCTGCTCTGGCAGCTCGGTGACCGCGCGCCCAACAACTCGTACGACCCCGAGGTCGCGGTGGTGATGCTCTACATGCACAGCCGCTTCTGGCTGATCGCCGCCGCGGGCCTGCTGCTGATCGTCGTCGGCGCACTGCGCTTCTCGCACCGGATCGCGGGCCCGCTGGTGCGCTTCAAGCGCAACCTGCGGCTGATCGCCGACGGGCAGCTGCCCCCGCCGCTGCGCACCCGCGACGGCGACTTCCTGCAGGAGGAGGTCGCGTGCCTCAACCGCGCGGTGATCGGCCTCAGCGAACGCGTCGAGCGGGCCCGCGTCGCGCAGGCGGCGCTGCGTCGCGAGCTCGGCGCCGCGGCCGACGCGGCTCGGTTCGGCGGCGGCGAGATCGACGTGGCGGCGCTGCTCGCCGCCAACGAGGAGCTGCAGGCGCGCCTCGACGAGTTCCGTACCATCGACGACCTCGACGGCTACCGCATCGTGCCCGAGGCGGAGTTCGCGCTGCAGCAGGCGTCGGGCGGCGCGCCGCTGTCGACGACCGAAGGAACGCCTCGGTGAGCGAACCGGATCAGATCGCGCCGGAGCCTGGCGTCCTGACGACACGGATCGGGCGGCGATTCGTGTTCCTGTTCCTCGTCTGCGCGCTGCTACCGCTGGTGGCGTTCGCGCTGCTGGCGTTCACGCACGTCTCCTCGCAGCTGCGCATGGAGACCGATCGGTCCCTGCACAACGGCGCCAAGACCGCGG
Organism: Planctomycetota bacterium; assembly: GCA_020638655.1. Taxonomy (GTDB): domain Bacteria; phylum Planctomycetota; class UBA1135; order UBA1135; family UBA2386; genus JACKIC01. Next base: position 258,944 of record JACKIC010000005.1, on the reverse strand, counting down.
GCATGGGCATCGCGGCGCGCTTCAGTCAGGTCGCCGGCGACCTGAACCTGGTGCGTGCCGCGCTCGGCGAACACCAGGGTGAGGCGCCTTCGATCGGCGAGCTGGGGCTGCAGGAGTTCCTGGGCAGCCGCTGTCGCGCCATCTGGCTGGCGGAACGCGACCGCGCGGTGTTGCTGGCCGGCACCGAGAGCTGGTCGTTGCCGGCGCTGAACAGCGATCAGCTGCAGCATCTGGCGCAGGGCCGGCCGCTGGTCGTGGTGCTTCCCGATCGGCCCGAGCTCGCGATGCTGCTGGCGCTGGACAAGGAGGACCCGGCGGCGCATTGCCTGGTCGCGACGCTGCACAACGGCTGGCTGTGGGACGTCGACGAGCTGCGCATCCCGGGTGCCGAGGTCGCGGTCTACGACAACAGTCATCGGGCGCTGTTCCATTCGTTCCCCGAGCTGCCCGACGGCGCGCCCCTGTTCGCGGCGGTGGCGCAGCAATCGGCGTCGGGGTCGTTCCGTTGGGCGCCCGGCGGCGTCGACCACCTGGCGCGGTTCTGGCGCGTGTTCCTGCGGCCGCAGTACGGGTTCGACGCCCTGGTGGTGCAGTCGCGCGCCGAGCGCGACGCGTTCGCGAGCACCTTCGGATTCCGGCGCTGGTTCGTGATGACCGCGCTGTGCACGCTGCTGTCGGTGCTGCTCACGGCGCTGTGGCAGATGCGCCACCTGCTCGAGCCGATCGTGCGGTTGCGCGACGCGACCCGCCGCGTGGCGCTCGGCGACTACTCCGGCCGCGTGGAGATCGCTGCGCGCGACGAGTTCGGCGATCTGGGCAAGGCGTTCAACCACATGACCGGCGAGATCGCCGAGAACATCCGACGGCGCGAGCAGACCGAGAAGGCGCTGGTCGCATCGCGCGACGAGGCGCTCGCCGCGGTGCGCGCCAAGGCCGAGTTCGTCACCAACGTCTCGCACGAGTTCCGCACGCCGATGACCGAGATCCTGAGCGCCACCGAGATCCTGGCGCAGGCCGACGGCCTCGACGACGCGACGCGCGAGGAGTTCGGCAACATCGCCTGGACCGGGGCGCGCAAGCTCGCCCGACTGGTCAACGACGTGCTCGAGCTGGGCAGTACGTCGACCTGGTGCGTCGAATCGATCGACGCGGTGACGACGCTGCGCAACGCGATCGCGGCGATGATCCCCGAGGTCCGTCGTCGGGTGCAGCTCGAGGTCGTCGAGCCGGTGCCGCGCGTGCTCGGGGTGGGGCACCGCCTCACCGACACCTGGATCCGGATGATCGACAACGCGGCGAAGTTCAGCGCGGCCGAGGCGCCGATCGAGATCAGGGTCCGCGGCTCGGCGACCGCGCTCGAGATCGACGTCACCGACCGCGGCGTCGGCATCTCGCGGCTCGACCTGGGCCGCATCTTCGAGCCGTTCCTGCAGGTCGGTCGCGACCAACTGACCGAGAAGGTGCACGGCACGGGTCTGGGCCTGACGATCGCCAAGAACACGATCGAGCGCCACGGCGGCCGCATCGAGGTCGAGAGCGAGCTGGGGGCCGGCACGACCTTCCGCGTCACCCTGCCGGCGCAGCCAGACGGCGTGCCCGAGCGCGGGTGGAGCGACGCGCAACGTGCTGCGGCGCAGGCGCCGCAGCCGTCACTGCACGGCGCGGCGCAGTGACGCCCAGAGCTGCTCGACGTGTCGGCGCTCCGTCAGCAGCGCCCCGATCGAGACCCGCACCATCCAGCGCCCGTCGAGCTGCGCCGGCGTGAGCCAGGCCTGCCGGGTCCGGTGCAACCGGTCGAGCCAGGCCAGCGTGTGGCGGTCGAGCGCGTCGCCGTCGAGGCCCGTCGGTTCGTGCCGGATGCACACCGTCTGCAGTGCCACCGGCGCGAGCACGCGCCACGGCGGCGTCGCCTCCACCTGCTGCGCGAACCACCGCGCGTTGTCGAGGTCGCGGCGCAGGCGCGCACGCAGCCGTTCGGCGCCGTGCGTGCGCAGCAGGCTCCAGAGCTTGAGCGCGCGGAAGCGCCGCCCCAGGGGGATGCCCCAGTCGCGGTAGTTGACGACCTCGTCGTCGACCGCGGTGCGCAGGTAGCTCGGGTTGGTGCTCATCACGCGCACCAGGTGCTGCGGGTCGCGCACGTAGTAGGCCGAGCAGTCGAACGACACGCCGAGCCACTTGTGCGGGTTGAGCACCAGGGAGTCCGCGCCCTCGATGCCGTGCCACATCGCGCGGCACTCGGGCAGCAGCATCGCCGAGCCCGCCATCGCCGCGTCGACGTGCAGCCAGAGGTCGTGCTCGCGCGCCAGGGTCGCGCACGCGTCGACGGGGTCCATGGCCGTGGTGGTGGTGGTGCCCGTCGTGGCGACGATCGCGCACGGGCGGCGTCCGGCGCGCAGGTCCGCCTCGATCGCCGCGCGCAGCGCCACAGGGTCCATGGCGCGCGCCGCATCGACCGGGACCTTGCGCAGGAACTCGCGGCCGAAGCCTGCCAGCAGCGCCGCCTTGTCGACCGAGCTGTGCGCGTCGGCGCTCGTGTACACACACAGTGGCGCGGCGACGCCCTGCAGGCCCGAGCGGGTCGCCGCGTGGTCGGTGGTGCGCTCGCGCGCGCACAGCAGCGCCACCAACGTGCAGGCCGAGGCGGTGTCCTGCAGCACGCCGGACCACGCCGCCGAGAGGCCCAGCAGCTGCCGCAGCCAGTCGGTCGTGCGCTGCTCGAGCTCGGTCAGCGCGGGCGCGGACTGCCAGGTCAGGCCCAGCACGCCGAGGCCGGTGCTGGCCAGGTCGCCGAGCACGGCGGCGAGGTCGCTGTTGGAGGGGAAGTAGCCGAAGAAGTTCGGGTGTTGCCAGTGCGACAAGGCCGGCAGGATCTGCGCGTCGAGGTCGCGCAGCACCGCCTCGAAGCCCTCCGCGGCCTCAGGCGCGCTCGCGGGCAGGTCGTGCGCCAGGGCGCCGGGGGCCACTTCGGTCTGCACGGGGCGCGCGGCGGCGCCGGCGCGATAGTCCGCGATCCAATCGATGAGCCGGTGGCCGTAGCGGCGGAAGTCCTCCGCCGACATCGACAGCGGCGCGGGTTCGTCAGGGTCGTCCATGGCGTGCGGTTGCAGTTCGGCGATGCGACGGGCGGTTCGCGTGCGGGCTGCGTCGCGCCGCATCGCGCGCCGCCATAGCGTCGCGTTTCACCACGGTATCGTCGCGTTTGCCAACCTCGTAACAGTCGCGAGATCGCCGCGCAGAACCTTGCTGGTCGTCGCGCGCGGCTTGCTATGCTCCGGCCTCGAAGTCGCATCGGTGCAGTGCCGATCGCGGCGACGACAGAAGCCGCCGATGACCAGCCCAGAAGGTAGCCCTGAGTCCCTGCGCCCCACGTCGGCCGAGATCGCGGCCGCGATCGTGTTGCTCGCCGACGACCGCGGGCCGGTGCAGGCAGCGGCGCGCGACCGACTGCTGCGATGGGGCAGCGACGCCGTCGGGCCGCTGCGCGAAGCCGCCGAAGCCGAGCACATCCGCACCCGCGCCCAGTCCCGGGCCCTGCTGCGCACCATGGAGGTGCACGAGCTGCTGCGCCGGTTCGCGGGCCTGCGTCTGGACGGTGACGGCCGCGGCGTCGGTGGCCACAACGCGCCGATGCCGTTGCTCAACGGCGCCGTGCACCTCGCGCAGATCGTGCGCACGTTCGGTCCCGAGGCGAACGAACTGGCGCGGCGGCTGCGCGCCGAGGCGCGCCTGCTCAAGAAGCGCTTCGAAGGGCGCAGTCTGTCCGTCTGCGCGCGGCTGTTGGCCGAGCGTCTGCACGGCGAGCTGGGTCTGCACGGCGAGCCGGGCCTGAGCAGCGAGAGCTCCGGCGACGACGGCGACCGCATCGAACTCGATCACGTGCTGGTCGACCGCGTGCTCGGCCGTGGCGCGGGCATCCCCGTGTCGCTGTCGCTCGTCTATCTGCTGGTGGCGCGCTGGGCCGGCCTGTCGGCGGCAGGCGTCGCGTTGCCCGATCACTTCCTGGTGCGGCTGCACGGCATCCGCCCGGTGCTCGTCGATCCGTTCCACGCGGGGCGCACCGTGACCAAGGCCGACTGCGCGCGCTACCTGCGCAGCCGCGGTTACGGCTCGGTGCAGGAGCGGCTGCGCGACCTCAGCGATCGCGAGTTCCTGATCCACTACCTGCGCGGACTGCAGCGCGCGGCGCGCAACCGCGCGGTGCCCGAGGCGCGCCAGGGGCTGGGCAAGGCGCTGCTGATGCTCGAGGCGCAGTGACGCGGCTGCTGCGGGTGTCCGGCGCGCTGTTGCTCGGTGCGTTGGGCGGTTGCGCGGGCATCTTCCAGCACCACATGCCGGCCGTGCCCGCGAGCTACGCGGTGCAGTCGCCGGTCGCTCCCGCGCAGCTCCGGGTCGGCAGCGCCGAGCGCGACATCACGCCCGAGGTCGGCGGCTACATGGCGGGCTTCTCGATCGCACGCACCAGCACGGCGATCAGCACCCCGCTCAAGCTGCGCGCGTTGGTGATCGACACGCCGTCGCGCCGCATCGCGATCGTCGGTATCGACAACCTCGGCGTGATGCGGCAGGACGCCGACTGGCTCAAGGGCGGCGTCGCCGGGTTCGCCAACGGCGACGTGTTCTTGTGCGCGAGCCATACCCACGCCGGTCCCGACCTGATCGGGCTGTGGGGTTACTACGGCTTCTCGACCGGGCGCGATCCGGCCTACCTGACGAAGCTGCACGACGCGCTGCGCCAAGCCGTCGCCGAGGCGCTCGCCAGCGCGGTGCCCGCGCACTTCGAGTTCGGACAGACGCGCCTGCCGCCCGCGGGCCTGGTCAAGAACAGCAACCGCGGCGGCGTGTTCGACCGGCGCCTGTCGGTGCTGACCGCGAAGGCCGACGACGACGGTCGGCCGGTCGGCACGCTGCTGCACATGGCCTGCCATCCCGAAGTGCTGTCGCGCCGCAACTCGCTGATCAGCGCCGATTTCGTCGGCGCCCTGTGCGAGCAGTGGCGCGCGCGCGGCCACGGCCAGGCGGTGTTCGTCAACGGCGCGCTCGGCGCGATGGTGTCACCCGACTGGCGCGAGCGCGACCCCGACGGCGTCGCGGCCTTCGGGGCTGTGGCCTGCGACCTCGCCGAACAGGCGCTCACCGAAGCCGCGCCGTTGCCCGTCGACGCGATCGAGGTGCGCCGCCGCGACGTCTACCTGCCGCTCGACACGATGCTGTTCCGGCTCGGCCGCCTGTTCACCGTGTTGCCGCGCGAGCTCTACTCGGGCAACGCGCGCAGCAGCGTCGGCTACCTGCGCCTGGGCGCGCTCGAGGCGATCGCCGTGCCCGGTGAGATGGAGCCCGCGATGGCGGCGCAGCTGCGGCGCGAACTCGGCAAGCCCGACGTGCTGCTGTTCGGCCTCTGCGACGACGAGGTCGGCTACCTGCTGCGCGACCGCGACGCGCACGACCCCGAGTTCGCCTACGAACGCTCGATGAGCCCGTGCACGGATGCGGGGGAGCGCGTGCGGCGGGCGATCAGCGGGGTCGGCTACCCGCGGTAGGGGTAGGGCAGCCAGCCGTTCACGGTCGAGTACACCGGCCAGAACAAGTAGGGCAGGATCTTGATCAGCAGCACGAAGGTGACGATGCCGGCGTACGGGATGCGCTGGATCGTCTCGTAGAGGCCGCGCGTCTTGGGCAGCAGGCCCTGCACCACACCGGCGCCGTCGAGCGGTGGCAGCGGGATCAGGTTGAACACCGCGAGCAGCAGATTCAGCAGCAGGAAGGTGCCGGCGATGCGACGCACGGCTTCTTCGGTGCCGCCGTCGGGGCGGCCGACGAAGTAGAGCACTGCGAACGCGATCGCGGCGAGAAGCACGTTGGCGAGCGGTCCAGCTGCCGACATCAGCGCGGCGCGCTTGGGGTGTCGGTAGGCCCAGATCGGGTTGTACGGCGTCGATGCGTAGCCGAAGCACCAGTTCGCACCGGACATCCACAGGCTCAGCAGCGGCAGCATCACCATGCCGAACGGCTCCCGCTGCATGTGCGGCAGCGGGTTGAGGGTCACCTGGCCGCCTTCGAGGGCCGTCCGGTCACCGCCCAACATCGCGAACGTGGCGTGCGCGGCTTCGTGCACGGTCGTGCTGAGCACGAACGTCACGAACCAGAGGATCGCAGCTTCCCAGTTCATTCCTCGTCTCCGTCGTCGTCCTCGTCCTCGTCGTCGTCGATCGTCGCCGCGAGGTTCTCGACGACCTTCTTCACCTTGGTCTCCGTCGCGGCGAGCTTGTCGCGACACAACGTCAGCAACGCGGCGGCGCGCTCGACCTTCTCGTAGAGCACGTCGAGGTCGATTTCGCCCGACTCGATCTCCTGCAGGATCTGGTCGAGCTCGGCGCTCGCGGCGGCGTAGGTGGGCTCGTCGCCCTTCTTCTTCTTGTCGGTCATGAGGATTCGGTGTGCACGTCGTCGACGTGCGCGGTGACGCGTCCGTCGCGGAAGTGGATGGCGAGCGCTGCGCCAGACGACAGCCGCGCGGCATCGGGCACGACGGCGCCGTCGCCGTCGCGGACGAGCGCATAGCCGCGCTGCAGCACGCGCCCGGGGTCGAGCAGGCGCTGGCGCGTGGCGTTCTGTTCGAGTCGCGCCGCGGCGTGGTCGAGCCGTCGCCGGCTGGCGTGGCCGAGTTGCACCGCGGTGGCGCGCAACTGGGCGCCGGCTTGCGACAGGCACAGCCGGGTCGCGGCCTGCAGTCCCGCGGCGGTGCGGGCCAGCAGGGCGCGCTCGTGGCCGAGTCGCCGATCGGTGCCGCGGCGCAGTTCGTAGGCCGTGTCGGCGAGCTCGGCGCGGCGCTCGCCGAGCAGCTGCTCGACGAAGTGCTGCAGTTGGCGCGCGCGTTCGGTCAGGTCGCTGCGCGCCTCGTGGGCCATCGCGGCAAGTAGCTCCGCGACCGCGGTCGGCGTCTTCGCCGAATGCGCGATCGCGTCGAGCACCGACTGGTCCCGCTGGTGGCCGATGCCGACCACGATCTTGAGCGGGTGCTGCGCGACGGCGATGGCGACGTCGCGGTCGTCGAACCAGGCGAGGTCGGTGCGCGAGCCGCCGCCGCGCACGATGCACAACACGTCGAAGTCGTCGGCGCGCTGCGCGAACCACCGCAGCCCGGCGAGCAGCGTCGGCTTGAGCTCGGCGCCCTGCACCTTGATCGGCACCAGCGTGACCTCGAAGCCGACGCCGGACTCCTGCAGGTGGCGCACGAAGTCGGTGCAGCCGTCGGAGTCGGGGCTCGTGAGCAGGCCGACCCGCAGCGCCGGCACCGGGAAGCCGCGGGCGCGGTTGCGTTCGGCGAGGCCCTTGGCGGCGAGCTCGGCGAGGATCTGTTCGCGCGACAGCGCCAGCTTGCCGAGCGTGAAGCTCGGATCGATGTCCGAGATCACCACCTGGAAGCGTCCCGACGCGACGTAGAGGTCGACCTTGACCAGGGCGCGGATCTGGATGCCGTCGCGCAGCGTCAGCGGTTGTTCGCCGCCGGCGAGGCGCGGCAACAGCCGTTCGGCGGTGCCCGCGAACAGCGCGACCTCGACCGTCGCCTGGGCGCGCGCCTGGCCCTCGGCCTTGTCGACGAGCGCGAAGAAGCGGTGCTGTCGGCCGGCGCTCTTGTCGAAGTCGACGATCTCGCCGACCACCCAGATCGCCTCGGGGAAGCGGGACCTCAGGCCGTCGCGCACCGCGGTGTTGAGCTGTTCGATCGTCAGGGCCTGAGGCTCGCCTGCCGCGGCGGGGTCTTCGCCGGTGAGCGGCAGCGTGCGTTGCTTGCCGGAAGGTGCGGCGGCTTCGTCCTTGTTGACGTCCTTGCTGACCACGGCGAGCGTGCCGGCGACGATCGACATCACCTCGGGCGCGAACTCGAACAGGTGGCGCGACAGCGTCGTGTAGACGAGCTCGGCCTTCTCGGCGGGGATGCGCCAGGTCTTGGCGCGCGGATCCCAGCGCCGGCCCGGCAGGTCCTTGACCAGGGCCACCAGGTCCTCGCGATACGGGAAGCGGATCAGCAGGTGGCTGCCGCCCGGATCGAGCTCGACGGAGCCGCTCATCGAGCCGCGTTCATAAGGGATCCGGATCGTCGCGGAGCAGCAAAAGCGCTCCGCGGGCCGCCTCGCTGGCCTGGGCCATCGTGATCGGCCGGCCGGCGGCGCGGCTCAGGTCGGTCATGATGTCCGGCGACAGGCCGCACGGTCGCACCGCGTGCCACGGTTGCAGGTCCATCGTGATGTTGACGCCGATGCCGTGCAGGTTGATCCAGTGCTTCACCGCGACACCGATCGAGGCGAACTTCCTGCCGTCGGCGAACACGCCCGTGCCGTCGACGGAGGGCTCGGCGGCGACCCCGAAGTGGGTGGCGATCGCGACGCCGAACGCCTCGAGCCGCCGCAGCCAGTCGCGCACGTCGCGGCGCGGCAGACGCACGATCGGGTAGACGACGAGCTGGCCGGGGCCGTGGTAGGTGATCTTGCCGCCGCGTTCGATCGGCACCACGTCGCCGAGCAGTTCGGCGGGCGGCGTCGCACGGCCAGCGGTGTAGACCGGGTCGTGTTCGACCAACCACACGTGCCCCGGTTCGCGGCCGGCGTGCACCGCCGCGTGCAGATCGCGCATGCGTTCGAGCAGCGGCCGGTACGGTTGGCGGCCGAGGTCTTCGACGCGCCAGTCTTCCAATTGCCACGACATCGGCCCTACACTCCGCGCGCGTGTTGTTGGCCCTCGCGTTGACTCTCCTGGCCCCGCAGAAGCTGGAGCCCGCGCCGTATCCGGCCCAGGTGGGCGAGTCCGTGACCGTTCGGGCGACGCGCGGCGAAGAGCCGATCACCGGGCTGACGGTCACGGTGCGCAAGCCGTCGGGCACCGCGGTCGAGTGCGGCGTCACCGACGCAGCCGGCGCGGTCGTCTACATCCCGGATGAGGTCGGTTTCCACGTGTTCGTGGGCAAGGTCGGGGAGGTCGAAGTGCTCGCGCCGTTGCCGGTCACCGCGCCGCAGCGGTCGTGGTGGGCGGCGTTCGTGCTGGTGCCGCTCGGGTTGGCGCTGGCGTGGCAGAACCTGCGCAGGGGGCTGGGGCGATCGGCGTCGCGACCCTGAGCGGGGTCGGCTGCCCGGAGGTCGGGGGCGGCGTCGCGTGGCGGACGCCGCGTGCGCGGTCTGCCCAAACGAGATCAGCCCAGGACGCGATCGACGTGGCCCTTGACGGTGCGCAGGTCGACGTTGCCGGTGAAGCGGTCCACTTCCTTGCCGTCGCGGAAGAAGATGCACGTCGGCACGCTCATGATGCCGAGGTTGGCGGCCGTGTCCTGGGCCTCGTCGATGTCGATCTTGTAGACCTCCATCTTGCCCTTGTACTCGTCGGCGACCTTGTCGATCGTCGGCGCGAGGGCCTTGCAGGGCTGGCACCAGCCCGCCGAGAAGTCGACGAGGACCGGGACCTTGGCGTTCTGCAGGGTGGACTGGAAACTGGAGTCGGACAGTTCGGTGACCATGGCTTGGTGGGCTTGAATTGGGCCGGCGCCGCGGCACCGGGAGGGGCGTCTATCTTTGACCTCGGAAGGGGGCGAAGCAAGGGCGCGGCTCAAGTGGAGTCGCGCGCCGTCCTGCAAGTTGAGCCGTCCTGAGGTTCAGCTGGCCTGGAGGCTCAGCTGGCCTGGCGGTTCAGGGCCGCGAGCAGTCGCTCGGTCGGGATGCCGTTCTGGGCCGCCACGTTCGCGATCGTGTCGTGCGGGTCGAAACCGCAGTGGCTGCAGCCGCCGAGGTGGAAGTCGCGCATCAGCACCATGCCCAGCGAGGGGTCGGCGGTGAGGGCTTCGAGCATGGTCGTCTGCGCGGTGAACGCGGTGCTGCCTGGGGTGTTGGTGTTGTCGGTCATGGTTGGCTTGCCTACTGGGCGTTGAGGACGGAAACGCGCTGCGCGACCTTGCCGGCGACACCGGCGAGCGCCTGCGCGGCAGCGGAGGTGGGGTCGGCGACGACGATCGGCTGGCCGCGGTCACCGCCTTCACGCACCGGGATCTCGATCGGGACCTGGCCGAGCAGCGGCACGCCGAACTCCTTCTCGATGCGCGCGCCGCCGCCTTCGCCGAACAGGTGGTAGCGCTCGGTGCTGCCGGGCGGGGTGAACCACGCCATGTTCTCGACCACGCCGAGGATCGGCACGTTCACGGTCTGGAACATGCGGATCGCCTTGCGCACGTCGAGCACGGAGACGTCCTGCGGCGTGGTCACGATGATCGCGCCCATCAGGTGCGCCTGCTGACTCAGCGACAGCTGTGCGTCGCCGGTGCCCGGCGGCAGGTCGACGACCAGGTAGTCGAGGTCGTTCCAGGCCACGTCGAACAGGAACTGGCGCACCGCGGAGTGCAGCATCGGGCCGCGCCAGATCACCGGCTGATCCTCGGCGACCAACAGCGCCATCGACATCACCTGCAGGCCGTGGCGCTCGAACGGCACGATCTTCTTGTTCTCGACCCCGGGCTGACCGGTCAGGCCGAGCATCAGCGGCACGTTGGGGCCGTAGACGTCGGCGTCGAGGATGCCGACGCGCGCGCCCGACTGGGCCAGCGCGCAGGCGAGGTTGACCGCCACCGTCGACTTGCCGACGCCGCCCTTGCCGGACGACACGGCGATCACGTTCTTGACCCCGGGGATCATGCCCTTGTCGCCGAGCAGCGGTCGACTGGCGGTCACCTGGGCGGTCATGGTCACGGTCACTTCCTCGACGCCGGGCAGCTTGCGCACCGCAGCTTCGGCCTGGCTCTGCATCAGGTCCTTGACGGGGCACGCCGGCGTGGTCAGTTCGATCGCGAAGGCGACGTTGCCGCCGCAGATGCGCAGGTCCTTGACGAAGCCGAGCTCGACGATGTCGCGATGCAGATCGGGATCGCGCACCGCGCGCAGGGCGTCGAAGACGGCGGCTTCGGTGGGGGCTGCCTGTGGCTGGGACATGGGGCGAAGACAATTAGCCACGTGTTGGGGCCATATCAAGGCGGTGCGCGGTCTTCACCTGGGCCTCCCGTCGCCGCGGCGCGGCCCATGCGATGGGTGGGAAGACCGATCGATGCAGGTCGGCGTGGATAAATGTCCCAAGGAAGTCGAAGATCCGGGGTCCCGATCGCGTCGTAGTCTGTCCGTAGTCGAGCCTCCCCTCATGCCCTGCTTCCGCTCCCCCATGTCGCTTCGCTTTGCCCTGGTCGTTGCTGCCTTGTGTCTTGGTCTCGCTGCCCAGAACAAGCCGGGCACCGGCGGCCCCGGGGAGCGCCCGGCTCAGGTCGGCAAGCAGCGCGAGATCGAGGCAGAGGCCGGTGACGACGGTTCCGCCAAGAGCGCCGACGGCAAGGCCCAGGAGGAGGCCTGGGAGAGCCTGACCCCCGAGCAGCGCCTCGAGCGCAGCATCCGGAGCGGGGCGTCCGCCTACTGCCGGTTCGTCGCCGCGGTCCGTCCCTCGCGACTGCTGCCGGGGCAGAGCGGCACGCTGTACGTCACTGCCGTCCTGCAGGGCGCGGCGGTGCTGCCGGCGCCGGCGCCGCTGCAGGTGACGTCGCCGGCGACCCAGGGTTCGATCACCCTCGGCGCCCCGACGTTCCATCCCGCCAAGCCGGGCACCCTGGCCTCGGGCTATCTCGGGCGACCTGTCTACGACAACACCGCGATCTTCGAGATCCCGGTCACGATGGCCGCGGACGCCAAGATCGGCACCAAGCAGCCGGTGCACGTCGACATGAAGTTCGACCTCTACGACGGCACGTCGGCTCAGGTCGTGGGCCGCTTCGTCGACCGCGCGACCACCGAGGTCGAGGTCGGCCTCGCCGCGGATCCGTCGGTGACCATGCCGGTGCAGGTCGCCGCGGGCGCCCGCACGACGAACCCGACCGGGACCTCGGGGGGCAGCGATACGAACGGCGAAGCGGGAGCGATGGAGCGCGCCCCGGCACTCGGCGGCGAAGCCGTGACGCCCGGCGCGGCGGCTTCCCACCCTGTCGTTGCGGCAGAGGAGCCCCTCGACCCGCAGCCGATCCCCGACGCGGGCGGCAACCACATGCAGTTCCTGCTGGTCGGTGGCGGCGTGCTGGTGCTGCTGATCCTCGGCCTGTTGATCCGGCGCAAGTAGCCGCCTGTCGGGCCCATGGCACGGGAGGCTCCGATTTCGCGGAGTCTGGCGGCCGTTTGGGGGTCTCCTGCCGGCACGGAAGTTGTCCGACTTGCCCGTGCGCGGTGCCTCCGCGCGATCCTTTGTGGCGAACCCAGCCACATCGCGGTCGTAACACACCGCCGAACCACACGGAGACCCCTCATGGTGCTTGCCAGACTCAAGTCTAAAGCGAAGCGTAAGTTGCAGCCGCAGCAGATCATCGATCTGCCGCAGCTCGACGCGCTCCTGGACGTTCCTGCCGACCGCTTCGATGCGGCCAGCGAGGCTTTGGCCAAGGAGTTCTTCCGGGCCCAGGCGATGCTGAACGTGTCAGGTTACCGGCAGCTGATGGCAGAGACTGCCAATCCGACAGTCGTGGGGGACATGCCGGACGTTCGGGGCACGGCGTATCAGGCCGAGCTGCGCCGGATTCCCGCGATGGACCGGGCGGAAGAGTTCCGCATGGCCCGGCGCAACGACTTCGTTCGTGGCATGGTGCGCCGGGGCCTGGTGATGCTCAAGTTCTCCCCGGAGCAGGTCGAGGAGCTCTTGCACAAGCCGGCTTCCGCCCAGGTGGAGGCGGTCTCGTCGACCTCTGCCAAGGGCCGGACCAAGCTCGACCGCGAGTGGTTCGTGCGGCTGCTGCACCAGTACGAGGACCTGCGCAATCTCTACGTCGAGGGCGCGCTCTACATCGTCCTGAGCACCGTCAACCGGTATCGCGGCCTGGGCGTGGACACCGCCGACCTGATCCAGGAAGGCAACGCCTCGTTGTTCCAGGCGATCGACGGGTTCGACTGGCGCCGCGACGTCCGGTTCCGCACCTACGCGCAGTACTGGGTGCACCAGGCGGTGCTGAAGATGCTCTACAACAGCGCGCGCACCGTCCGGGTGCCGATCTGGGTGCAGAAGATCCTCGGCAAGATCCGCAAGGCTCAAGAAGCCGGGCGCCGCGAAGGCCGCGAGCCCACTTCGACCGAGATCGGCGCCCGACTGGGCATCCCGGCCGAACGCGTCGAGTGGGTGCTCGCGACCCGCCGCTACGCCGTCAGCCTCGACGCCGAGATCAAGCACGAGGAAGGCAGCTCGCTGGTGCAGTTGATGCCCGACGAGAGCCTCGAGCCGATCCCGGAGTCGATCCAGGAGGGCAATCTCAAGGAAGTCCTGGCCGACGTCCTCGCCGACCTGCCCGAGCGTGAGCAGCGCATCCTGCGGCGTCGCTTCGGGCTCGACGGTGCCGAGCCACAGACCTTGGGTGAGATCGCGTCGGAGCTGGGCATCACCGCCGAGCGCGTGCGTCAGCTGCAGAACGCGGCCATCGGCCGCATCAAGAAGCCCAACAAGCTGCGCCAGCTGCAGGCGTTCGTGGAGTAGGCGTCGCCGGCCCCGCGTCACTCGGCCTGTCCGCGCGCCTGCCGGCAGGCCTGTTCCCAGGTCTCTTCGAACAGTTTGCGATAGACCTGCGGTCGCGCGTCCTGGGCGATCGGCAGGATGCGCCGCATGGTGCGCACCTTGCGCAGCTCCAGCGCGCCGACCAACGCGCCGGCGTCGCCCGAGCCGGAGGCGAGGATCTCGCCGGTCGGATCGACGATCCGGCTGTCGCCGGGGAACGGCATCGGCTCGCCGTTGCGCAGCGAGTTCTCCTGGCCGGTGCGATTGCAGCCGACCACGTACATCTCGTTCTCGATCGCGCGGCTGCGCAGCAGCGTTCGCCAGTGTTGCGAACGCGCCTCGGGCCACTGACCCGGCACGGCGACGATCTCGACGCCGCGGTGGAAGTAGTAGCGCGCGAGCTCGGGGAAGCGCAGGTCGTAGCAGATCAGCACGCCGAGCTTGCCGACGCTCGTCTGCACGACCAGCGGAGTGTCGCCGGGCAGGTGATGACGATGCTCGACGTTGGGCGAGAACATGTGGATCTTGCGATAGCGACCCACCTCCTCACCGCGATCGTAGACGAACGCCGTGTTGTGCACGCCGCCGTCGACGGCCTCGAGCGTGCTGCCGACGGTCACCAGACCGTGCGTCGCCGACAGCTCGCGCAGCTCGCGCTCGGCTTCCTCGGCTTCGTGCAGCGCGGCGTCGTCGATCTCGGCCAGGAACGAAGTCGCCCACAGTTCCGGCAGCACACACAGCCTCGCACCGGCCTCGACTGCCTCTTCGACGCCGGCGCGCATCGCTGCGCAGTTGGCGGCGACATCGCCGGCGCGCACGTCGAACTGGAGGCACGCGGCGGTGACCACGTCGCTGGCGTCGTCGGTATTGCCCACGGGTCGCAGGATAGCGGTCGGTTCGGGTCCGGTCACCACAAGACAGGGCGTCGTCTCGCCCGGAAACGAACGAGGAGGGCATCCTTCGCGGATGACCTCCTCGCTTCGTCGTGACCTGTTTCGATCAGCCCTTGAACAGGATGTCGTCGGTCGGCGTGCCGCTGGGCTTCTTGGCGCGCGGGGCAGCGTTGGTGCGCGTGTCCGCGATCAGCTGGTCGCTGGGCTTGAAGATGATCGTCTCCTTGTTGGCGACGTCGATGCTCTCGCCGGTCAGCGGGTGCTTGTAGGCGCGACCCTTGCGGATGCGGCGCTCGAAGGTGCCGAAGCCCTTCACCGCGACCTTGCCACGGCCCTGCAGCAGGTCGCCGATCGAGTCGAGAACCGCGTCCAGGACGCGGGCGGCGGTGCGCCGCGGCACGTTCAGTTCCTCGGCGACCTTGTCGGCGAGAATGCCCTTGTTGGCTTGACGGCCGAAGGCTTCTTCCGCCGCCGCCGTGCGCTGGCCCGTCGCCTGATCCATGCTGTTCGCATCCTGCTTCGTCATGCGGGTCATCACGTAATCCCCTTTTCCCAGTTGGCTCCAGATTGGCAGGTGTCACCACCTGCATGTTCGATCCCGCCCCGTCAGTTCTTGACGACCTGCGAGGCCGGCTTCGCAGTCCCGATGTAGCGCTCGAGACCCGAAACCAACTTCGCCAGATAGCGTGCCGCGACACTGCCGGGGAAGGCTTCGCTGAACGGCGCGCGCTTCAAAACGGCGCCCTCAACGGAGCTATCTTCCGGCAGCAAGCCGAGCCAGTTGAGGTCGAAACCCAGAAAGCGCTCGGTGCAGCTCTTGAGCTTGAGGAACACCTGCTCGGCCTCTTCGGGCGAGCGTACGCGATTCACGACACAGTGGATCGGCTTGTCGTAGCCGTCCTGTACGATCACCTTGACGATGCCGTATGCGTCGGCGATCGACGCGAAGTTGCTGGTCGTCACCAGGATCGTGTGGTCGGCGAGCGTGACGAAGTCGGTCACGCCGCGCGACACACCGGCGCCGGTGTCGAGCAGGATGATGTCGCAGAACGGCGTGAGCTCCTCGATCGCCACGCAGATGCGGGCGCGACCGTTGTCGTCGAGGTTGGCCATCTCCTTGACGCCGCTGCCGCCGCTGATGAACTTCACCTTGCAGGGGCCGTCCTCGATGATCTCGGTCAGCTCCGCCTTGCCGTCGATGTAGTCCGACAAGGTCTGCTTGGGCTTCATGCCCGCGATGATGTGTGCGTTGGCCAGGCCGAGATCGGTGTCGACGATCACCGTGCGGTGACCACGACGACTGAACTCGCAGGCCAGGTTGACCGAGAGCGAGGTCTTGCCGACCCCACCCTTGCCGGAAGTAACCGCGAGGATCGTTGCTCTCTTGCCGGCCTTCTCGGCTGGATTGGTTTGCTCCGCCATGTCTGTCCCCTGATCCGTTGTTCCAGGACCGGTCCAACATCGGCACAACGAGCGGCCGGGCTTGTGTCCAAACGAGAGACGTCTGCGCGTCGCAGGGGTCAACCCGAGGCCGACTTCGGTCGATCCAGGAGTCCGCGGCAGGCGCTCGCCGACAACGGTTGTCCGGGCGGCGCGGCGCGGAGTTCTCCAGATCCCCATGTCATCGCCATTCTGGTCACGGTCCAAGCGTCGGCAGATCTTGCCGAACGGCGGCGACGACAGCCGCCTGGTCCGCATGGCCCTGGCCCTGCCCCTGTTGCTGCTGCTGCTCGCGGTCGTCGCGCTGACGATGTTCTGCGGCGAGCTGCTCGAACGCGCGGCTACGGGACAACCTGCAGAGCTGGGGCTCGGGGCGATCTACCTGCTCGCGGGCACCTTCCTGTTCGCCAGCGCGGTCATGGTGGCGGTGCAGTCGCTGCGCGTCGCGGCGCGGGTCTCCGGTCCGGAGCACCGGCTGCGGCTGGCGATGCAGCGGATCCGGTCCGGCGACGTCGGCTTCCGCGTCAACCTGCGTCGGGGCGACCTGCTCGGCGAGCTGGCGCAGGAGTGCAACGCCCTGCTCGACTGGCTCAACCAGAACCCGCCCGGCGCCGTGCGCACCGGCGGGGACCTGGTCGAGTTGCCGGTGCCGGCCGCGGACGACCTCGCCGCCGACGAGGCGGGTGCGGAATCCCTGGAGTCAGGAGTCGCGCCGTGAAGTGCAGCGTCGCGGTCCGCATCGAGCGCGTCGGCGCGCTCCTGCTGCTGCTCTGCAGCGGCGGCGGACTGTGGTGGCTGCAACAGAAGGTGGGCGCCGTCGACGCCAGCGCCAGCGCGCGCCGCGAGCAGCTCGAGCACCTGCGGGTGCTGGCGGATCGAGGCCAGCAGCAGACCGTGCGCGAATCGCGGTCGTTGGCGGCGGTCGCCGGCATCCTCGACGGACGTTCGTTCGAGTGGCAGAGTCGGGACGGGATGTCGTTCCTGGTGCCCGTGGGGCCCGAGGTGCAGCGATGAGGTGGGGCGCGCTGCTGCGTCTGCTCGACGGCCGTTGGCTGTGGGGCTCGCCGTTGCTGCTCGCGACGCTGTGTTCGTTCGGCTTCGGCCTGGCCGCGATCCTCGACGTCGCCGGCGCGCTGCGTCGGGCCGAGGGGGTGCGCGCCGAGGTCGCGACCGAACTGGCCCGCCTCGCGACGGAGGCCGCGGCGATCCAGTGTTTCGCGACGCACGAGTCGCAGGTGCACCTCGCGGTCGGTGAGTTCGATGTCCACGGTGTTCCGGACGGCGAGCTGCTGCTGCTGTCGACGCGCAGCACCGCCGGCGAGTCGTGGCGCTTCACCTGTCGGCGTCTGTCGGGCGCTGCACCGGCGTGCTTCGCGGAGCGCCTGGTCACGACCGATCCGGAGATCGCCGCCCGCGTCGGCGAAGGCGTGGTGGTGGCGCCCGATGCGTTGCCCCAGCTCGATCGCGCGGCCCTCGCGGCGGCGCCCCGGGCCGAGGGCGCCTCGGGGTTCCGGCTCGATCCGGCCCTCGCCCTGCTGCACTGGCAGGGCGGCACCGAGGCGCCGGACTTCGTGTTCGACCGGTTCGGAACCGAGGGATGGACCCCGCCCAAGGGCGGGCTCGTCGTCGTGCCCGGGCACCTGTGGTTCGCGCCGTCGGTATCCGCCTACGAATGGCACCTCGAGCAGGACCTGGTGGTGGTCGTCGAGGGCAATCTCTACGTGGGTGCCTCGGCGCGGATCTCCGGACCGGGCCGCCTCGTGTTGGTGACCACGGTGCCCACCGGCGCCCAACCGTTCGTCGATCGGGACGGCAACGGCCGCTGGTCGGCCGGCGAGCCGTCGTTCGGTCGCGACTTCGCGGGCGTCATCGAGGGCGGCGGCAACGTCTATCTGGGGCTGCCGAGCCAGCACCGCGCGCTCGAAGTCGGGGCGTCGATCGTGGTCGGCGGGGAACTGCACCTCACGGCCGACGCCGCAGTCGACGGCGCGCTGGTCCTGAGCCGGGGTCTGACCGAGCTCGTGGCCGGGGCCAGACTGCGGCTGCGCGGCGAGGCGCTGTTCAACGTGCAGCGCGAGCGGGTCCCCGGGTTCTGCACCACCGGGGCTCCCCGACCCGGGCTGTTGGCGCTCGTCGGCGGGGGGCTGCGGGAACCACAACAACCCCTTTACGAGACGAGTCCCGCTCGCTAACGTGCCGCCCCCGATCGCTGCGGGGTCGTAGCTCAGTTGGTAGAGCGCTGCGTTCGCAATGCAGAGGTCAGGGGTTCGACTCCCCTCGACTCCACCAGTTTCCGTGCGGCCTGTCGGACACCTGTTGTCCGGTAGGCCGCATGCGTTTTGGGCGTCGCCAGGCGCCCCTCCCCGGGCTGCGATTTTTTGGCCGCGCCCCGCACGTCGGTGAAAGCGGACCCACTTCGGCGTGGTTGTAGCTCCCGTGGACCAATAGAATCCTCCCCCCTGAAACTGCTGCCCGGTGACGCCGGGCTCGTTCCGGGGTCGCCAGGAGTCGCACAATGGGCAAGCCAGTCATCGTTTCCGCGTGCCGCACCCCGATCGGCAAGTTCCAGGGGGCGCTCTCGTCCTTCACGGCCCCGCAGTTGGGTGGCCTGGCGATCGCCGAGGCCCTGCGCCGGGCCAACCTGCCCGCCGACCAGGTCGAGGAGGTGCTGATGGGCAACGTCCTGCAGGCGGGGCTCGGCCAGAACCCCGCCCGGCAGAGCCTGCGGGCCGCCGGGATCCCGGACGCGGTCGGTGCCGTGACCATCAACAAGGTCTGCGGCTCGGGCCTGAAGACGGTGATGCTCGCCGCCCAGGCGATCAAGGCCGGCGACCTCTCGGTGGCGGTGGCCGGGGGCATGGAGTCGATGACCAACACGCCCTACTACCTGCCCGCCGCGCGCGCCGGTGCGCGCCTCGGTCACAGCCAGGCGCTCGACGGCATCGTCTGGGACGGCCTGTGGGATCACTACAACAACTTCCACATGGGCAACACCGGCGAACTGGTGGCCCAGAAGTACGGCATCACCCGCGCCGAGCAGGACGCCTACGCCGCCGAGAGCCATCGCCGCGCGGTCGCCGCACAGAACAGCGGCGCGTTCGACGCCGAGTTGTTCGCGGTCCAGGTCAAGCAGCGCAAGGGCGACCCGGTCCCGTTCACCAAGGACGAGGGGCCGCGCGCCGACAGCAGCGTCGAGTCGCTCGCCAGGCTCAAGCCGGTGTTCCAGCCCAAGGACGGCACCGTCACCGCCGGCAACGCCAGCACCATCAACGACGGCGCGGCGGCCGTGATCGTCTGTGACGAGGACTGGGCCAAGGCGCACGGCCTTTCGCCGATGGCGCGTATCACCGGCTACGCGACCGGCGGCATGGCGCCCGAGTGGGTCATGATGGCCCCCGAGGTCGCCACCAGGAAGCTCTGCGCCCTGACCAAGACCAACCCGCAGGACTACGACCTCGTCGAGATGAACGAGGCCTTCTCGGTGCAGATGGTGGCGCTGCAGCGGCAGCTCGAGATGGACCCGGCGAAGTGGAACGTGCACGGCGGCGCCGTCGCGCTCGGCCACCCGATCGGCTGCTCGGGCACGCGCGTGCTGGTCACGCTGCTGCACGCCCTGCGTCACCACGGCAAGCAGCGCGGCATGGCCGGGCTGTGCCTGGGCGGCGGCAACGCCGTCGCGATGAGCGTCGAACTGATCTGAACCCTCCTCTCCTCGCCATGAGCAACACCAACCTCCCCAAGGCCGTCGCCGTGATCGGCTGCGGCACGATGGGCAACGGCATCGCCCAGACCTTCGCCACGTGCGGCGTGCGCACCCACCTGATCGACCTCGACCAGGGGCTGCTCGACAAGGCGGTGACGACGATCGGCAAGAGCCTCGGCAAGTTCGTCGAGAAGGGCAAGCTGGACGCCGCCGTCGCCGACAAGGCCAAGAGCCTGCTCACGACCCACACCGACATGGCCTCGCTCGCCGGCGTCGACCTGTGCGTCGAGGCGGTCACCGAGAACCTCGCCGTCAAGACCAAGGTCTTCCAGGCGGCCGACGAGGCGATGCCCGCGGGCGCGGTGCTCGCCAGCAACACCTCGTCGATCTCGATCACCGTGCTCGCGGCCAAGACGAAGCGCGCCGACCGGGTGATCGGCATGCACTTCATGAACCCCGTGCCGCTGATGAAGCTGGTCGAGGTGATCCGCGGCAACGACACCAGCGACGCGACGGCGCAGGCCGTCGAGGACTGGTCGAGGGCCCTGGGCAAGATCCCGGTGATCGCCAACGACTACCCGGGCTTCGTCGCCAACCGCATCCTGATGCCCATGATCAACGAGGCCGCGTTCGCCCTGATGGAGGGCGTCGCGACGCGCGAGGCGATCGACGAGATCATGAAGCTCGGCATGAACCACCCGATGGGCCCGCTGACGCTCGCCGACTTCATCGGCCTCGACGTCTGCGTGTCGATCCTCGACGTGCTCAAGGACGGCCTCGGGGACGACAAGTACCGCGCGTGCCCGCTGATGCGCCGCCTGGTCGCCGCCGGCCACCTGGGCCGCAAGACCGGCAAGGGCTTCTACGACTACACCCAGGCGAAGTGACCGCTCCGAGAACCCCACGATGACCCAGCAAGCCACCCCGCAAGCCGCGGCAGCCGCGCCGCAGTTGTCCGAGTTCGAGCTCTCGCCCGAGCTGAGCCAGTTCCGCGACCAGGTCCGCGACTACACCGAGAAGCACCTGGGCAACGCCGCCGCGTACGACGCGGAGGTCAAGTTCCCGCGCGACGCCGTCGAGGCCGCCGCGAAACTCGGTCTGCTGCGCACCACGGTGGCGCGTGAGTACGGCGGCTCGGCGATGGGCAACCTCGCGAGCTGCATCATGCTCGAGGAGATCAACTCGGTGTGCGTGTCGACGGGCGTGACGATCAGCGTGCACAACTCGCTGGTCAACTCGCTGCTCGGCAAGTGGTGCAACGAGGCGCAGAAGAAGCGCTGGTTCCCCAAGATGGTGACGGGCGAGTGGCTCGGCGCCTATTGCCTGTCGGAGGCCTACTCGGGCTCGGACGCCGCCGCGCTGCGCTGCGAGGCGAAGCTCGAGGGTGACCACTACGTGATGAACGGCGCCAAGCTGTGGATCACGACCGGCAGCGAGGCGGACCTGTTCGTGGTGTTCGCGCGCACCGGCCCCGATCGCGTCAAGGGCATCTCGGCGTTCGTCGTCGAGAAGAGCTGGCCCGGCGTCGGCGTCGGCAAGAAGGAGCGCAAGCTCGGTCTGCGCGGCTCGCCGACGACCGAGATCGTGCTCGAGAACGTCAAGGTGCCGGCCGACTGCCTGATCGCCGAGGAGGGCCAGGGCTTCACCATCGCGCTGGACACGCTCGACGGCGGGCGCCTGGGCATCGCCTCGCAGGCCCTCGGCATCGCCCGCGCTGCGATCGACCTGATTCGCGACCACCTGGCCGCACGGGTCGACGCCAAGGGGCGCCCGAACGCGTCGCAGCGCGATCAGTGGACGCTGGCCGACCTGGCCGCGGACCTCGACGCCTACCGCTTCCTGACCTGGCGCGCCGCGATCCTGCGCGACAACCACGTGCGCTGCAGCACCGAGGCGGCGATGGCCAAGCTCAGCGCGTCGCGCCTCGCCAACCGCGCCGCGCGCGCCGCCGTGTCGATCCTCGGCATCGCGGGCGCCAGCGGCGCGACGACTGCCGAGCGGTTGCTGCGCGACGCCCGCATCACCGAGATCTACGAAGGTGCGACCGACATCCAGCGGCTCGTCATCGCCCGCGGGTTGATGGCATGAGCTCGCTCCCGCCCGACGGCGGCGGTCCTCCGCCCGGGGTGCCGCCGCAGCCGCGCTGGCCGCAGGTCAGCCAGGCGCCGCGCGAGACGCGCGGCGTGGCCTTCTTCGTCGCGATCTTCCTCGGCATTCTGCTGATCGCGTCGGCCGGCCTCAACGTGCTGTTGTTCCTGCTCAGCGTCGGCAGCATGGCCGGCTCCGGGCTCGGCGGCGGCTCGCTCGACGGGCTCTACGACGAGGTCCACATCGCCGGCGAGCGCGACGCGCCTCGCAAGGTGCTGCGCATCCCGATCCACGGCGCGATCGCCGAATCGTCGAACGCGCTGCTCGGCGCCGGCGGCGGCACGGTCACGCTGGTCGAGCGCGCCCTGCGCCAGGCCCGCAGCGAAGGCGTGCAGGGGCTGCTGCTCGACATCGACTCGCCCGGCGGCGGCGTCACCGACTCCGACGAGATCTACCAGCGCATCCAGCGCTTTCGCCGCGACAACCCGAACGTCAAGGTCGCGGCGCTGTTCGGCGACATGGCGGCGTCCGGCGGCTACTACGTCGCGGTCGCGGCCGAGCGCATCACCGCGCGCCGCACCACGATCACCGGCAGCATCGGCGTGATCATGAGCGCCTGGAATTTCGCCGAGGCCGCGAAGAAGCTCGGCATCGATCAGATCGCGATCAAATCGGACCGCACGCCGTTCAAGGACATCCTGTCGCCGACGCGGCCGATGCGCGACGAGGAGCGCGCGATGCTCACCGGGATCGTCGACGAGCTCTACGACCAGTTCGTCTCGGTGGTCGACGAAGGACGCAAGAACCTCGACCGGGCGCAGGTGCTGGCCGCCGCGACCGGTGCCGTCTACACGGCCGGTCAGGCGCGCGACCTGGGGCTGATCGACGAGATCGGCGACCTCGAGTCGGTGCGCGAGTGGTTCGTATCGCAGCTGGGCGGCGATGTCGAGATCGTCGAGATGCGCCGCCGCCCAGGTCTCGGCGAGCTGCTGTTCGGCGGTGTGCCCGGCGTCACTGCGCCTCAACCCGATCTCGCGCAGCGCTTGTTGCTCAACTCGACCGGACCGCGCTTTCTCTACTTCTGGCAAGGCGGGCGCTGAAGCACGCGCCCAGGATCACGATGCACAACCTGCAACTCACGGAAGATCAGGACCTCATCGTCGACACGGTGAGGAAGTTCGTCGCCGACGTCGTCGCCCCCAAGGTGCTCGACCAGGACGAACACCGCCAATTCGTTCGCGCCGAGTTCGACGGGCTCGCGGAGCTCGGCCTGTTCGGGCTGTGCGTCAGCGAGGCCAACGGCGGGGTCGGCATGGGCTACGTGCCGTTCGTCGCGGCGCTCGAGTCGATCGGTGAGCACAGCTCGTCGCTGGCGCGGCTGTGGATCGGTCAGGCGCAGGCCGCGGCGGCGCTCGAAGCGGCCGGCTCGGACGAGCTCGAGGCGGTGATCGGCGGGGCAGTGTTGGCGACCTACGTCGGTCCCGAGTACGGCGTCGTGTTCGCCGACGGCAAGCTGCAGGGCAGCGCCGACCTGGTGTCGGCGGGCATGCACGCCGACAAGATCGTCGTCGCGGCCACCGCTGCCGGCGCGCCGGTGCTCGTGCTGGTCGAGGGCGCCGCGGTCGAGAAGCGGGAGCGCCGCGCGCTCGGCCTCGCCAGCGCCGGGCCCGCGCAGCTGCTGCTCGACGGCGTCGCGGCCACGTCGCTCGCGACCGGGGACGCCGCGGCGTCTGCGATCGCCCGCGCCGACCTCACCGCGTGGATCGGCTGCGCCGCCACCGCCATCGGCGGCGGCTTCGCCAGCATCGCCGCGGCGAAGAAGCACGCCGGCGAGCGCATCGCCTTCGGCAAGCCGCTGCTCAAGCAACAGGCCGTTGCCGACAAACTCGTCGAGGCGGCGCGCGTCGTCGAGGCCGCCCGCCACGTGACCTGGCACGCCGCGCGGCTCGCCGACCTCGGCAACGACGCGACCGCGGTGGCGATGCAGGCCAAGCTGTCGGCGATCGACGCGATGGTGTTCGCCGCCGACGAGGCGATCCAGATCCACGGCGGCTTCGGCTACACGGTCGAGTACCACGTCGAGCGTCACTACCGCGACGGCAAGGCCCTCGAGGTGCTCGACGGCGGCAGCGGGGCGCTGCGCGCCCTGCTCGCGGCCCGGCAGCTCGCCTGACCGCCCGCTTGCCCCGTGCCGCGGGCTGCTCGCGGACGGGGCCGGATCCGCCAAAGTTCGAACGTCTCGGTTGTCGATTCGGCACTGCTCTCTGGAGAGGAGGGCGGTCCGAGAGAACCGATTCGTGCGAAGCTCCATCCCCTTGTTGGTCGCCATGGCCTCGTTCCTGCCCTGCATGCGTGGGCAGCAGGCACAGGACCTCGAGCCCGCCGCGCAGCGCGAGTGGATCGGCGGCCTGCCGTTCTCGTCCTGGACCCGGGCCACGGGTGACTGGGGCGGGTTGCGCACCCGGCTCGAGGACCTCGGCATCGAGGTCGGCGGCGGTTACACGGCCGACTGGGCGGCGGCCTTCAGCGGCGACGTGCGACGCCGCGACTCGTGGTGCTCGCTGACCGACTTCAACGTCGCGTTCGACCTCGAGACGATCGCGGGCTGGGAGCGCACCTTCGTCTACTTCGACGCCTACTCGATCCACGGCCGCGACCCGAGCGGCGACATCGGCGACGCGCAGGGGCTGACGAACATCCAGGCGGACGACCGCGAGGAACTCGCCGAGTTCTGGCTCGAGACCTGGTTCGGCGACCACTGGCGCCTCAAGGTCGGCAAGATCGACTTCAACAGCGAGTTCGCGTTCAACGAGCTCGGCGGCGACTTCGTCAACTCGACCGCGGCGGTGCCGCCGACGATCGTCGCCTATCCGACGTTCCCCGACCCGGCGTCGGCGATCAACGTCTTCTACCACCACGACGAGCACACCTACGTCGGCTTCGGCGCCTTCGATGGCGCCGGCGGTGACGGCATCTCGACCGGGACCAAGGGGCTGGGCAGCGTCTTCGAGACCGAGGATTCGGACTCGTGGTTCTTCACCGCCGAAGCCGGCACGTCGTGGACCGGCGGCGGCGTCTGGGGTTCGGGCCGCGCGGCGATCGGCGCCTGGCATCACACTGCGAAGTTCGTCGAGTTCGGCGGTGGCACCGCCTCGGGCACTAGCGGCGGCTGGCTCACGCTCGAGCAGGTCGTCTGGCGCGAGCACCCCGATCGCGACGACGACAGCCAGGGGCTGGGCGTCTACTGCTCGCTCGGCTTCGCCGACGACTCGGTGTCGCCGTTCGGCAACTCGGTCGCGCTCGGCGCGACCTGGACGGGGCTGATCGACGGGCGCGACGACGACGTCCTGGGGTTGGGCCTGTTCCGCGCCGACCTCAGCGACGACCCCGCGGCCGGAACGCCCGGCGACGAGACCGTGTTCGAGCTGCTCTACAAGCTCCAACTCACGCCGTCCGTCAGCCTCAAGCCGGAGCTGCAGTACATCCTCGAACCGGGGGGCGCCGGCGCCGGCGACGTCCTGGTCGGTCTCTTGCGCATCGAAGTCACCTTCTGAATCGGACCCGTAACCGTCATGCTTCTCCGCTCGAAGATCCTCCTCAACAACTGCGTGATCGCGTCCCTGATCCTCGGGGCCGGCGGCACGGCGATGATGATGCACCACACGCTGGCCGACTCCGTCGACTTCGCGACGGGCGACGCGCGCGTCGCGGCGCGTGCTTCTGCCCAGTTGCAGATCGCGGTGGAGCACCAGCAATTGGCGGTCGAGCACGTGCTCGCGGGCGTCGCCACCGAGACGAACACCGCACTGCTGCGTGAATGCGAAGCCGCGGCCCAGTCGGCGCAGCAGGATCTGCGGGGCACCGGCGTCGCGCCGGCCGGCGTGATCGACTCGGTGCAGGGAGCGCTCGGCACCTACTCCGAACGTCTGCAGGCGCTGCTGGCGGCGAACGAGGCGATGCGCCAGAAGCAGACCGCGCTGCAGACGCACACGGTCGAGTTCAACGAGCTCAGCACGCAGATGGAGGAGGTCGGCGACGGCGCCGTCGAGGTCCTGGAGAAGGAGCCCGACAAGGCGATGGCCTGGGGTTCGGGTCTCAGCGAGGTCTGGGAGGCCGCCGACGGCGGCATGGAGAATCGCATCGCGCTGCTGGCGCAGTATCTCGCGCTCGGCAATCTCGAGGCGGGCGGTGACCCGACGCGTTGCCTGCAGGAGATCCGGACGGCGCTCGACGAGCAGCAGCAGACCGCCGCTCGCATGCTCGCGACCAAGACGTTCGACATACCTGCGCCGGACCGTTACCCGGGACAGAGCCTGCGCGGCGTCTACGACCGCGAGTTCGCCAATCACCAGACGCTGATGCTGGCCTACGCGGAGGCCGTCGCCGGCATCCTGCCGCTGCGGTCTGCCTACGAGAGCGCCGCCGACTCGCTGCTGGAGGCAGCGCGTGGCCTCGACGAGGCCAGCCAGCGAGTCGTCGACGATCGCCTCGCCGCGGGCAAGGCGCAGGCGGAGGCGTGGTGGACGTTGATGGTCATGGGCATGTGCGTCGCGCTGTTGATCGCCGGCGCGATCGGGTGGGTGATGGCGCGCAGTCTCGGTTCGCGGCTCGACTACCTGGGTGCCCGGATGAACGAGCTCGCCTGCGGCGAAGCCGACCTGACGCGGCGCCTCGCGATCGCCGGTGACGACGAGATCGCCCGCGCCGGCGCCAGCTGCGACGAGTTCCTGGCCCGCATCGACTCGACCCTGGGGCAGGCACTCGCCAGCATGCAGGGCATCGAGGCGACCACCGAGCAGCTGCAGTCGATGGCGAGCGCGCTGTCGGACGAGGCCAACGTGCAGGCGGCCTCGCTCGAAGAGGTCGCGGCGGCGATGGAGGAGATCTCGGTGACCGCGTCCACGAGCGCCAAGAGCGCAGCCGCGGTCGGTGAGCACAGCCGCAAGGCCACCGGCTCCGCCGAGCAGGGCGCGCAGCAGACGCGGCAGCTGACCACCGCGGTGGCCGAGATCCGCGAGAGCAGCGAAGCCGTGGCCAAGGTCATCAAGGTGATCGACGACATCGCCTTCCAGACCAACCTGCTGGCGCTCAACGCCGCGGTCGAGGCGGCGCGCGCCGGCGAGGCCGGCAAGGGCTTCGCCGTGGTCGCCGAAGAGGTGCGCAACCTGGCGCAGCGCAGCGCCGCGGAGGCCAAGAACACGGCGGAGCTGATCGCGACGGCTTCGACGCGCAGCCAGCGCGGCGGTGAGCTCGCCGAGCAGGTCGATCGCAGCCTGCACCACATCGCCGAGGCCTACGCCGAGGTCGACCGGGTGCTCGAGCAGATCGGCACGGCGGCGCGCGAACAGGACAACGGCGTGCGTCAGGTCGGGGAGGCGCTGACCTCGGTGGACAACGCCACCCAGCGCAACGCGGCGACCGCGACCGCCGTTGCCACCGCGGCTACGGAGTCGGCCCAGCAGGTGCAGCGCATGCGCGAGGTGGTGGGGGCCTTCAAGGTCACGCCCCGCGATGCGCAGGTGAGCTAGACTGCCAACAGAGAACCATGCTGCGTCCTACCCTGTTCCTGGTGATCCTGGCGGCCGCCGCCTCGGCGCAGTCCCCTTCGGGACGGCACTTCCTGCGCGATTCTCGCATGCCCACGACGGCTGCCGCCGCCCCGGTGGTGGAGGCGGCCGCGACCCGTCGCGTCGTGAGCCCGCTGCCCAAGATGCGCAGTGGCAGGGCCTGGCCCCGCTTCCATTTCGGACGGCTGCCCGCGGCGCGGTCCGCGACCTCGGCCACGCGCATCGAAGAGGCGGCGGTGACGCGTCCCGTGGTGCGGCGCGGCTTCTGGGGCGTGCGGCGCTGATCGACGCCTGATCAGGCGTCGGTCGCCGGATGCCGCTGGCGCCACTCGCCGGCGCGTTGCTCGGCGCGGCGCAGCACCCGGCCGATCGGGGGACGGCGCAGCAGCGCGCGCTGGCAGCGCAGATAGGCGCGCAGGAACGTGCGCAGTGTGGCATCGCCGCCGGGTTCGCCGGCGTGGCGCCAGGCCGCCAGCAGTCGGCCGAGGTCGGCGCCGGCGCCGCGCTGGTCGGGCACCGCGTTCTTGCGCACGCCGTCGAGGTCGACCATGTGCACCTTGCCGGTGGCCGGTTCGCGCACCAGGTTCTCGAACTTCAGATCGCGGTTGCGCAGGCCGTGCGCGTGCAGCCGACCGAGGCTGTGGCCCAGGCGCCGGGCGGCCGCGTCGATCGCGGCGGCGTCGAGCTCGCCGGCCCGCAGTTCTTCGGCGAGCGACCTCGGGCCGCTGCGCCGGGCGAACACGAAACCCTGTCCGCGCCAGGTGCACAGGGCGAGCGGCGTGGGGGCGTCGACGCCGGCGAACAGCAGCCAGTAGGCCGCGGTCCA
The DNA here is from genome assembly GCA_020638655.1 of Planctomycetota bacterium. Taxonomy (GTDB): domain Bacteria; phylum Planctomycetota; class UBA1135; order UBA1135; family UBA2386; genus JACKIC01. The sequence goes on along the minus strand of JACKIC010000005.1, from coordinate 230,888 downwards.
CAGCTTCTGCGCCGCGCCCTTGTCGCGGCGTTTGACCACGAGGTCCGGCAGCAGCCACACGGCGCCGCGGCGCCCGGTCTTGTCGGGCGGTGGTGGGGACGCGACGAACTCCTGCAGCCGCGCGCGGTCGGTCGCGGGCAGGCCGCCCTCGCCGACGAACCACGCCCAGCGCGGCGTGCCACGGCGGCGCTCGCCGACTTCGGTGTGCAGGCAGCTGCGTTCGGCGCGGCGGCCGAACGACGGCAGCGCGCCCGCGCGCCAGCGATGGGTCGCGAGCATCAGCTCGCGCTCGAAGTCGCCGCCGATCGTGGCGCCGGCCCGCAGGTAGCCCGCCAGCACCGGGCGCGCCACGGGATCGAGTGCGCCGCCGTCGAGGTCCTTGCAGAAGAACGCCAGCGCCGCGGCGCGTTCGCCCAGCGACAGCTCGCCGCGGTGGGTGATCGAGGTCAGGTCGACGAGGCGGAGTTCACCCGCGGCGTCGACCAGCAGGTTGCCGGCGTGCAGGTCGCCGGGCAGTTCGCCCGCGTCGTGAAGCCGCCGCAGCAGCGCGCCGGCCGCCTCCTGGACGGCGGCGGGCAGGTCGAACCGGAACGGCGCGGCATCGGTGAAGGTGCGCGTCGCGACGAAGCTGCGCAGCTCGTCGCCGGCCACGGTCATGCCGTAGGCCAGCGGTTCGACGGTCGGCAGTCCGAGCTGGCGCACCCGTTCGAGGTTGCGGAACTCCCGCTCGCCGCGCGGACCGCGCAAGGCGTCGCGGGCGCGGTCCGACAACTTGTCGGCCCGGAACACCTTGAGGTGCACGCCGACGCCGTCCAGGGCGCCGACCAGGACCGTGCGCACGGTGCGCTGCTTGTGCACGGTGAAGCCGCGCTCGGGCCAGGACTCGACGTCCGCGGCCAGCAGGTCCTGCAGTCCGTTCCGGATCGCCGCCGCCGCGCGTGCGTGGGCCCGACCGCGAACGATCGGCGTGTCTGCCGCGGATTGCGGCGGCGGAACGTTGCCCGGCGACGGGCGTTGAGGAACCATGGGGCGGCGCGATGTGGAAGCTGCACCGATACTACCTCAGGGAGCTGGCGATCAACTCCGCGATCACCTTCCTGGTGTTGTTCGCGGTGGTGCTGGTGTCGCTGGTGGCGCGCGGCATCCAGCGCTCGCAGGGCGGCGGCGCGCTCGACGCAGCGTTGATCACGCTGTTCTGGGCGCTCGATTCCTTCCCGCACCTGCTGACGGTCGCGTTCCTGATCGCCACCGTGTTGACCTTCGCGCGCGCCGCGCAGGACCGTGAGCTGATCGCGATCCGCGCGGCCGGCGTGCCGCCGCGCGCGCCGATGGCGGCCGCGCTGCTGTTCGGCATCGGTCTGGCGATCTCGGGTTCGGTGGCGATGCACTACGTGCTGCCCGAGATCCACTTCCGCAAGTATCGCGTGATCGCGGACGTGGTGCGCAGCGCGTTCATGAACCTGAACCTGGGCTCGGACCGCATCAAGATCCTCGACACCGGCTACGTGATGACGTTCCGGCGGCGCGAGGGCGCCGACTATCTCGACTGCACGATCTACTGCCCGCCGAACCGGATCGTCGCGAGCATGAAGTCGCCGATCCTCAAGGTCGAGCGCGTGTCGATCCCGCTCGAGGAGGGCAGCGACAGCATCGCGATCGTGCTGCACGGCATCCACGACCCGATCGGCGGTCTGATGAACCAGGAGATGCCGCTGCGCATCCCGATGCAGGACCTCGCCGAGCGCGGCCGGCGCGACGAACGCGACGACGACCTGCGCAGCGACCAGCTGCTCGCCGAGGTGTTGCGCGGGGTCCACCCGCAGCCGGTGGCGGCCATCTACACGCTGTTCCGGCGCTGCAACTTCGCGATCATGCCGGTGCTGATGGCGCCGATCGGCTTCTGCATCGCCGAGTTCGCGCAGGCGCGCGGCCGCGTGCTGGCCCTGGTGTTGGCGCTCGTGCCGCTCGGCATGTTCTACCTCGGCGAGGTGCTCGGAGCGCGGCTGCTGATCGCGACCGACAGCCCGTGGTGTGCCTGGATGCCCGTGCTGCTGCTGTCGCTCGTCGGAGGGCCGCTGTTGTGGCGGCAGCTGCGCCGATGAGCCTGCTCGACCGCTACGTCGGCCGCATCGTGCTCGGCGCGTTCGGCGCGACGCTGCTGTTCTTCCTGTTCATCACGATCCTGATGGACCTGTTGAACAGCCTGCCGAAGTACGCGAACAGCGCCGCCGAGAACGGCATGGGGGGCATCGACCTCGCCCTCTACCTGGGGCTGCACTATCTGCAGATGGTCCCGGTGTTGTTCGTCAGCGTGACGCCCTTCGCGACGGTGATCGCCTGCATGTTCGCGGTGGCCCGCCTGCAGGCGGCCAACGAGGTCGTGCCGATGTTGTTCGTCGGGCGCAGCATCCATCGGATCCTGCGGCCGATGCTGCTGGTCGGCGGCCTGGCGGGCGTGGCGATGGTCTGTTGCTGGCAATGGGTGGTACCGCAGGTCGGCGCGTCGCTGCTCGCCGGGGAGCTCTTCCTGCGCGAGCGCACCGTGGTGCAGAAGAATCTCGTGCACGAGACCTTCGGCGACACCAACCAGTACCTGTCCATCGGTGAGTTCGATCCGATGGCGCGTTGTCTGCGCGACGTCGGCATGCTGATCGAGGGACCGGTCGAGGCCGACAACGTGCTGGTCCTCGCGAAGCAGGCGAACTGGGACGAGCGCAAGGGCGACTGGCGGCTGTCCGAGGGGCGGACCAGGCAGAAGCGCGGCACCTTCATCGAGGAGCGCCCGCTCGAGTGGTTGCAGCGCGGCGACCTGACGCCCGACATCCTGCTGCAACGGGGGCGCGAGACCCTGGACCCGGAGACCCAGTCGTACACCGACCTGCTCGAGACCATCGCGCTGCGGCCCAATCGGGCGGACCTGCGGCTGGCCCTGCACCGCCACTTCACCTACCCGCTGGCCAACCTGTTGCTGCTGCTGCTGGCGCTGCCGCTCGCGGTCTACTTCGAGCGCGGCAGCCGCATCGAACGGCTGCTCGGCGCGATCGCCCTGTGCGGCGCCTACATGCTCGTCGACCTCACCTGCCAGAGCCTCGGCCAGGGTGGCCACCTGCACCCGATCGTCGCGGCCTGGACGCCGACGATCCTGTTCGGCGCGCTCGGTATCACCCTGTTCGGCAGCGCCAAGACATGAACCCATCCGAGCCAGAGCGTCGGCTTCCCGGCTGGGTCATCCTGGCCGTCCTGATCGTGATCGTCGGCGCCGCGGCGCTGTTCATCCTGTCCGGGCCGCGCCGCGCCTCGTGAGGCGTCGCAGGGGCTACACGAGGTCGGAGTCGCCGAGCGTGTGGTACCAGTGGTCCTTGAAGAACAGCGTGTCGTCCATCGTGAACGGGATCACGACCTGGAAGTAGCTGGTGCCGTAGACCGAGAAGCCCAGTCGCTGGAACAGCAGGAAGCGCGGGTCGAGGTGCTGGAACAGCGTCGACAGCACCTGGGAGCCCTGTTCGTTCGCGCGTGTCTCCGCGGTGGCGAGCAGCGCCACGGTCGCGTCGAAGTCGTCGCCGGGCACGAGCCAGTCGACCACGAACGAGGTCTTGGGGAACAGGAAATCGCGCTGCGTCGTGACCGCGACGCCGCGCAGGTTGCCGGTGCTGCGTTCGCGGCATTCCCACAGCTCGTAGGTCACGTCGTGGGCGTCGGCAAACCGCCAGTTGAGGTACTTCGCGTCGCGCACGATCGCCAGCCGGCTCGCGTCCTGGTTGCGCTGCCACAGCGCGTCGGTGTCGGCGTCGAAGCGCGGCACCTTGCGCACCTGCAGGTCGGTCGGCACCGCGCGCGCCGGCAGGCCGCCCTGGGGTACCTGCCGGAACAGGAAGTCCCAGTCGCGCACCATCTCGTACTTGAGGTAGCGCTGGCCGATGCGCCAGGTCGCGATCGGCCAGCCGTAGTGGAACGCGTTCTGGCCTTCGCCCTTGCCGCCCCACTGTTCGTAGTGGGCCAGCGCCATGTTGACGAACAGGCCGGGCCGCGGGCCGGCCCGCCGGTGTTCGGGCAGCACCCACAGGTCGACGCACTGCCCGGCGATCACCTCGCCGCCGTCGGCGCGCACGCGGGCAGGCATCGTCACGTAGGCGCCGACGACGCCCGCTTCCTCGTGCACGGCGAGCATCGTGTGGATCAGCCCCGTCGGGTTGTCGCGGAACTTCCACTGCCAGTGGGCCAACGAGCGCTCGGTGCCGAAGATGCGGTTGTGGCCCGCGAGCAGCGCGGTCTCGTCGCCGGGCTGGTAGGGGCGCAGGGTGATCGGGCCGGTCATCGCGTCGAATCTATCGGCACGCGGCGGCCCCGAGCTACTTGCGGCTGCGTTCCTGCAGGCTGCGCAGCAGGTCGAGGGCCTGGCGCGGGCTGACGTCGTCGAGGTCGATGCCCGCGAGCTCCTCGACCACGGGGTCGGGCGGCGGTGCGAACAGCTCCTGCTGCCGCACGCCCGGGCGCTGGCGATCGCGCGCCGAGACCAGCGCCTCGCGCACCTCGTCGCCCTCCTCCTCGAGCTTGCCGAGCACCGCCGTGGCGCGGTCGATCACCGCCTTGGGGATGCCGGCGAGGCGCGCCACGTGCAGGCCGTAGCTGCGGTCGGTGCCGCCCTGCTCGATGCGGTGCAGGAAGACGATCTCGTCGCCCCATTCGCGCACCGCGACGCGGCAGTTGACGATGCCCTTGCCGGGGCCGGCGAGGTCGACGAGCTGGTGGTAGTGCGTCGCGAACAGCGCGCGGCAGCGCAGCCGTTCGTGCAGGTCCTCGGCGATCGCCCAGGCCAGCGACAGGCCGTCGTAGGTGCTGGTGCCGCGGCCGACCTCGTCGAGGATCACGAGGCTGCGCTCGCTGGCGTTGTTGAGGATGTTGGCGGTCTCGGTCATCTCGACCATGAACGTCGAGGCGCCGCGGCTGATGTCGTCGGCGGCGCCGACGCGCGTGAACACACGGTCGCACAGGCCGATGTGCGCCTTGGTGGCCGGCACGAAGCTGCCGATCTGCGCCATGATCACGAGCAGCGCGTTCTGCCGGATCCACGTCGACTTGCCGGCCATGTTGGGGCCGGTCAGCAGCACCAGTCGGCGGTCCGGCGGGTCGAGGTCGGTGTCGTTGGCGACGAAGCTCGCCGCGGCGTGCGTGGCCTCGATCACCGGGTGGCGGCCGTCCTCGATGCGCAGCAGCAGCGAATCGTCGACCACGGGGCGGCAGTAGTTGCGATCGACTGCGACCTCGGCCAGCGCCGCGCACGCGTCGAGCTCGGCGACGGCGGCGGCGGTCGCCTGCAGGCGGTCGACGTGCGCCGCGACCTCCTCACGCAGCGCCAGGAACAGCTCGTACTCGAGGTTCTTGCTGTTCTCCTCGGCCTTGAGGATCTTCGACTCGAACGTGCGCAGCTCGTCGGTGACGTAGCGCTCGGCGTTCTTGGTCGTCTGCTTGCGCACGAACTCGGGCGGCAGCTCGACGCCGCGGTGGGTGTGCGTGATCTCGATGTAGTAGCCGAACACCTTGTTGAACCCGACCTTGAGCGTCGGGATGCCGGTGCGTTCACCGAGCTGTTGCTGGTAGCGCGCCAGCCACTCGGTGCTGTCGCGCGCGAGCGTGCGCAGCTCGTCGAGCTCGGCGTGCCAGCCCTCGCGCACCAGGCCGCCTTCCTTGACCGTCGCCGGCGGCTCGTCGACGAGCGTGGTGGCGATGCGCTCGCACAGCTCGGGCAGCGGGTCGAGGGCGTCGGCGAGCTGGAGCAGCAGCGGTGCGCTGCAGGTGCGCAGCCGTTCGCGGACCGCGGGCAGGCGCTGCAGGCTCTGTCGCAGGCCGACGAGGTCGCGCGCGTTGGCGCGACCGAACGCGGCGCGCGAGGTCAGGCGTTCGAGGTCGAGCACCTCGGCGAGCTGGGTGCGCACCAGGGCGCGCAGCGCCGGCTCGGCGTGCAGTTCGCCGACGGCGTCCTGGCGCCGCGTGATCGCGCCGAGCTCGACCAGCGGCGCAAGCAGCCAGCTGCGCAGCAGGCGCGCGCCCATCGGCGTCTCGGTGCGGTCGAGGATCGACAGCAGCGGCGTGCCCTCGGTGTCGCGCATCGTCTCGACGAGTTCGAGGCTCTGGCGCGTGGCGCGGTCCAGGCGCATGTGGTCGCCGTCGTGCCAGACCTCGATCGCCCGCAGGTGCGGCAGCGCGCACAGCTGGGTCTCGCCGAGGTAGGCGATCAGGGCGCCCGCGGCGCCGATCGCGAGGGGCATCTCGGCGATGCCGAAGCCGGCCAGCGTGCCGACCGCGAAGAACTGCTGCAGCGTGCGCGTCGCCTGTTCCTTGCCGAAGTCGTAGACCGACCGGTAGGTGGTGGGGGTGCGCACCGCCTCGAGCCATTCGTTGTGCTCGCTGGACAGGCCTTCGGGCAGCAGCAGCTCGGCGGGTTCGACGTGCGCGAGCTCGTCGACGAGGCCCTGGCGCGCGCATTCGTGCACCCGGAACCTGCCCGTCGACAGCTCGACCCAGGCGATGCCGGCGCGGTCCTTGCCGAGCGCCACGGCGCACAGGTGGTTGGTGCGCCGGCCGTCGAGCAGGTTGTCCTCGGTCAGCGTGCCGGGCGTGACGACGCGCACGACGGCGCGTTCGACCACGCCCTTGGCCTGCTTGGGGTCCTCCATCTGCTCGCAGATGGCGACCTTGTGGCCGGCCTGCACGAGGCGCCGCAGATAGCCGTCGAGCGCGCGCACCGGCACGCCGGCCATCGGGATCGCGCCGTCGCCCTTGCTGCGGCTCGTCAGGGTGATGCCGAGCACCTTCGCCGCCAGCTTGGCGTCGTCGAAGAACAGCTCGTAGAAGTCGCCCATGCGGAAGAACAGCAGGGCGTCGGGGTGACGCTGCTTGCACGTCACGTACTGCGCCATCGCGGGCGACAGGGTCGACGGGTCCATCAGCGCGTCGGGGCTCCGCCGGTGGTGCGCCGCGGCGCGGCGGCGAGCAGGCGTTCGAGCTCGGCGCACAGGATGTCGGCGGCGTCGTCCGCGTCCTCGACGGTGGTCTCGCCGCTGAAGGACAGGCGCACGACCTCGCGCGCGGCGCGGCGGTCGAAGCCGATCGCGGCGAGCACGTGGTTGTCGGGCTTGCCGTCGTCCTTGCGCGGCTTCTTCGGCTTGCGCTCGGCGTCGCCGCCGGCGTGGCAGGCCGAGCCGGTCGAGAACGCGAGGCCCTGCGCGTCGCAGCGTTCGAGCAGGGTCTGGCCGACGATCTCGGGCAGGCGCAGCGACAGGATGTGTGGCAGCCGGCGCTCGGGGTGGCCGAGGCGCTCGGCGCTCGGCAGCACGTCGAGCACCGCGTCGTAGATGCGCTCGGCGAGCGCGGCGGTGTGTTCGGCGGTGCTGCGCTGGTAGGTGAACATGTGCTCGGCGGCGACCGCCATGCCGACCGCCGCGGCGACGTTCTCGGTGCCGCCGCGCAGGCCGCCCTCCTGGCCGCCGGCGAGCTGCAGCGGCGCGACCTCCGCGTCGTTGGCCAGCGCCAGGAAGCCCGCGCCGCGCGGCCCGTGGAACTTGTGGCCCGAGACCGCGACGGAGTCGACGTCGTAGTCGTCCATGTCGAACGGCAGCTTGCCGTAGGTCTGCACCAGGTCGACGTGCACGTGCGCGGCGGGGGCCGTGCGCCGCACCAGCTCGACCAGCTCGTGCAGGCGGCACAGCGTGCCGAGTTCGTTGTGGCCGTACATCAACGCGACCGTACGCACGTCGCTGCCGAGCGCGTCGAACAGCGTCTCGGGCGCGAGGTCGCCGTGTGGGGTCACGGGCAGCACGGCGGTGTGGTGGCGGTAACGCGACGACAGCTGCGCGGTCGCCAGCAGCGCGGGGTGGTCGCTGGCCGCCATCAGCACGCGGCCAGGGGAGCGGGCCGCGGCGCTGCCGACGATGCCCAGGTAGTCGGCTTCGCTGCCGCCCGAAGTGAACACCAGCCGGGCCGCGCCGAGGGTGCCGCGCAGGAAGTCGCGGGCGTCTTCGAGGGCCTTCTTCGCGGGCGCGCCGAAGGCGTGAGAGCTGCTCGGGTTGCCGAAGCAGTCGAGCTGGGTGTCCGCCATCGCGTCGACCACTGCCGGCAACGGGCGGGTCGTGGCAGCGTTGTCGAGGTAGATGCGGCGCCGTTCGGTCATGAGGTCGCGGGGCAGGGAGGGCCGAACATCATGAACCATGGCCCGGGGCGGGGCCAGTCTGCGCGGGCGCCTGCCGGGTCACTCCTCGATCGAGTAGCGCTTGAGCTTCTCGTAGAGCGTCGAGGCGGCGATGCCGAGGACCTGCGCGGCCTTGGCGCGATTGCCGCCGACCCGCTGCAGCACCTCGCGGATGTGCTCGGCTTCGACCTGCTCGAGGGTGGCGATCTCGGGGCTGGCCGGCTGCGGGCTCGGTTCGGCGAGGTTGTCGGGCAGGTGGCGCGGTGATATCGGCTGCTTGCCGGCGCGGGAGGCCGCGATCTCGAGGACGCGGCGCAGTTCGCGCACGTTGTCGGGCCAGTCGTAGCAGGTCAGGATGCGCTTGGTGCGCTCGCTGAGCAGCCGCGGGCTGCCGTCCCGGGCGGGTCCGAGGTCGGACAGGAACAGCTCCGCCAGGGCCAGCACGTCGCGCGCGTCGCTGCGCAGCGGCGGGATCGCCAGGGTGTAGAGCATCACGCGTTCGCGCAGGCTCGCGGCCCACTGCTCCTGTTCGTCGGCGGGGGCCTTGCTGGATGCGAGCAGCAGGCGGGTGCTCGCGGTCGCCTGGTTGTCGCTCCCCTGCAGCGACTTCATCAGGCGCTCCTGCAGCGCCGGCGAGAGGCGGTCGACGTCGTCGAGGAACAGCGTTCCGCCCTGTGCAGCGCGGATCGCGCCCGCGTAGTCCGCCTGCCCGAACAGTTCGCCTTCGTGGCTGTTCTCGTCGAGCGATGCGAGGCTCACGGTCACGAACGGACCCTTGGCGCGCGTGCCTTCGACGTGCATGAAGTGGGCGAGCTCCTCGCGCTCGGTGCCGGGCTCACCGACGAACAGGACGACCCGTTCGGTGTTGGCGAGCTCGCGCGCGCGCTGCCGCACTTCGTGCAGCCGCGTGCTGGCGAGCAGGGCCTGGTGCGGGGTGGTGCCGTGGAAGCGCAGCCGCTGCACCTCGTCGCGGAGTCGCAGCCGTTCCTGGGCCTCCTGCAGGCGGTGCCAGATCACCTTGCCCAGGACGCGGCCCAGCCGCAGCAGGTCCTGGCCGCTGGGGGCTTCGTGCATCGGCTCCTCGAGCACGAGCACGCCGTCGGGGCCGGTGCCGAGCGGCACGACGAGGCGGTCGACGACGCGGTCGCGGTCCTGGGTGGTCACCAGGTTGGGGCGGCCGAGCTGGCGGGCGTCGCGCAGGATCTGTTCCGGCAGACGGATCTCGTCGCAGGGCCCCATGGCGTCGAGGGTGGCGAGGATCTCGACGCCGTCTTCGGCGTGCAGGCGCGCCAGCACACCGCGGCGGCGGCCGGTGAGGTTGATCGCGAGCTCGACCAGCGGCTCGGCTGCGTCGCTGAGATCGCCGAGGTCCGCGAAGGTCCACTCGATGCGCTCGAGTACGCGGCGGGCTGCCGCGAGGTAGGTGTTGCCTGCGGTCGGCGGCTGCAGTTCGTCGTCGATGACTTCGCGCGACAGCACGACGGTCGCGCCAGAGGCGGCAACGATCTGGGCCGGCGCGTTGCGTTGTTCGAGGGTGATCCTGCTGAGGCCGATGAGCAGGGTCTGTCCGACCTCGAGCACGCCCTCGGTGCGCGGAGAGCCATCCAGCATCACCGGGTTGCTGCCGCCAAGATCGCGGAAGCGGAACGTGTCCCCGGCTCGCTCCAACAACAGATGGCGACGGCTGACCGTGGGGTCCCTCAGGGTGATGGTGCAGTCGTCCGAGCGACCGAGGACCCATCGCTCGCCCTGCATCGGGATGGTGCGCACGGAGCCATTGCCGAACACCAGGAGCCGGAACCCCGTCCGTTCCCGTTCTTGTAAACGATCCACTTGGCTCCTCTTAGGTTTCTGGGTCGCGCACAGTCTCCGGGAACCGGAGTTGGATGGCAAGGGCTTTGGCCGAAGATTGGAATCCGGACGACCCGCCTTGACCTCCCGGCAGTCCCAGCTACCCTTCGCACGCAGGCGGAAGTAGGTGGTCGAGTTACGTCTGCGGGCGACCCCGTGCCAAGGCGGTGTTCCGCATGCTGGCCCCGGAGCGCTGGGCACCGGAGTGCTGGGGCCCCGAAGTACTGGGGCACCGAAGTGCTGCCCAGGGAACACTGGCACCGGAATAGGGCGGATCACGGCCCAAGTCTCTGCGGCTGTCGGGCCCCGCCAGCCGATAGGGGCGGGGCATGGCGTGGTTCTGGGGGCTGCTGGGTTGGGTGTTGGCGGCTTCCGTCGTCGCCTGGCTGCATCGACGCTTCGACCGGCAGCGGCCGCGATACCCCGCCGAGGTGATGGCCTTCGTGCTCAAACTCGAGACGGAGATCGCGCGCACCTGCCGCGACGTCGAGTTCCTGGGCGTGCTCCCGGATCGGTTCGCCTGCCTGCTGCGGGTCGACGGCCAGGAGACCCCGATCTCCCTGCACGACGCCTATCGCCACTACCAGGCGTTCCCCGACGCGTTTGCCTCGATGGTGAAGCGCCTGCTGCAGGATGTGCGTGAGGTGGGATTGGATCGGGTCGGAGACCGGGACTTCGCTGCAGCTGCGCCGTTGTTGCTGCCGCAGATCCGCAGCCACGCGTGGTTGCAGGCCCAGGGCTGCTTCGGCGATTCCGGCATCGTCTACACCAAGCTCAACGACGAACTCGTCACGGTCTACGTGCTCGATGACCCGATGAGCATGGTGTTCGTGTGCCGCGCGCACCTGCGCAGCTGGCGCAAGAGCGAAGTCGACGTGCACAACCTCGCGGTGGCGAACCTTGCCAGGCTCGGCGATCTGCAGCTCGGCGACGACGGGGCGTGGCGCGGGCCCATGGTGGTCCAGACCGGCGACGGCTACGACGCTGCGCGGGTGCTGTTGCTGGCCCAGGCCGGAGATCTGCTGGTGGCGATGCCGGACCGCGACACCCTCTGGGTCGGGACCGAAGAGGGTCAGAACCTCGAGCAGCTGATGGCGACGACGGAGGCCATCGCCAGCAAGGCCGCGCACCCGGTCTCCGCGCAGGTCTGGCGGCTCAACGCAGGGCAGCTCGAGGCGCTGCGAGCTCCGCGCTGAGCACGACTCGCGGACTGCCGGGCACCGCGAACTCCTGCAGGCGCGTCGGGTCGAGCGGATCCTGGAGCTGGTAGCGGCCAGCGCCGAGGCTCAGCATCGACGGTGTCTCGCCGGACAGATAGATGCCGGTCGAGGCGAGCTGCTGCGGCAGCCAGCGCGGATCGTCGATGCGCAGCAGGCGCCACGGGCCGCGGCAGGCCTGGCCCAGAGGTGACTCGGGCAGCTCGAAGATGACCTCCTCGATCGTGGCGGCCAGGGTCACGGTCGGGGATGCGCCGTCGCGACGGGCGGCGGCCGTCAGCTGCTGGCGCGCGTAGTAGGCGTGGCGGGCGTGCTGCGCGGCGCTGGACAGGGTGATCTCGATGTCGACGCGCGCCGGCGTCACGCAATGCAGCGTGATCGCCCCGTCTTCGCCGACCGACCCGGCGGTGAGCGGGGTCCAGGCGAAGTCTGCTCCGGTCACGGACGCGAAGGTCGCGACGCCGAGCTGCGCGCGCCGGTTCTCGTCGATCCCGGTGACGACGACCGTCAGGTCTTCGGTGGCGATCAGAGGGCGAGAACCCGAGGCCGCGACGGGTTCGTTGAGGTCGCGCCGCGGCGGCAGGCGTTCGGGGAGCGTCAGCGGGGCCGGACGCTGTTCGGGGGCTTCAAGGGCCGCCGCCCGCAGCGGCCCCCGCTGCACTGCCAACAGGTAGCTGTAGGCCGCGAGACTCAGGCCGGCGGCGGCGATCAGCGCTGCGAGGATGGTGATGAGAGTGCGGATCGTTCGGCTCCGAAGCGGGCGCAGGAGTGTACCCGTACGAGGTCGACTCCTGCAGCATCCGCCCCGGCCTCCGCTGCCGCCGGCTCAGCGATTGCGCGGCGTCGCGCCGTTCGGCGCGTTGCCACGGGGGGCTCCGCTGCGGGGGGTAGGGGCATTGCCGCCGGTCGGATCGGCCGCCTGGACCTTCCCGGGGGTGACCACCACGGTCGTGCCGCCGCTCTGCACGACCACGCTCTGCGTCGTGCGCTCGCGGCCCTGCAGATTGACGACCAGCAGGTAGTTGTCCGGGCGCAGCGCGTCGAACTTGAACTTGCCGCCTTGCAGGCGCGCGTCGTAGGTGGTGTTGCCGGGCTGGCGGCGCCACGCACCGAAGTCCTCCGGCATCTCGGTCACACCGGGCAGAAGGGTGATGTTGCCGCGCAACGTCGCGATCGTGCCGGTGCCGTCGTCCGCCAGCGTGCCTTCGAGCGACGCGGAGGTGACGGTCAGGTGTCGCTCGACGGTCGCGTCGGCCATCACCGCGATGGTCTCCTCGTGGAGCGCGCCGCCGCGGCGGCCTTCGCTGCGCACCTGCAACGAGTACTGCCCCGCCGGCACGTCCTTGATCTCGAAGCGGCCTGAGTTGGCCACCGTCGCGCGCAGGTTGCGGCCGAAGCCACCCATCATGCCGCGGCCACCGCGGCCGCCCTGGTTGGAGGCACCGCCGTTGTTGTCGTTCTGTTGCGTGAGCTCGACCTGCAGGCCCTTGCCGGGTTCACCGTTGAGCATCACCGTGCCGCTGACGACGCCGAGCTGCGGCCGCACCAAGGTGACGTCGAGCTTGGACTGCTCGCCGCCGCGGACTTGCACGTCCGCCTGCAGCGAACCGTCGAACAACTGCGGGCCGAGCTCGCGCATCAGCTCCTGCGGCGAGCCGATCCAGCTGCGCACCAGATAGTTGCCGGGCTCGAGGTCCGCGATCCGATAGGAGCCGTCGGCGTTGACGTCGGCGGTGCGGAACGGGCCGCCGTTGCCGCGGCCGCGACCGAACATGGCGCCGAAGCCGCCATTGCCGCCGTTGCCGTCGCCGATGATGATCGCGCCGACCCGCACCTCGGCGTGCTCCCCTTCGCGGAAGCCGCGCACGGTGCCCGCGATGCTGCCCAGCATGCCGAGCTGCAGCGCCACGCCCGAGCGGTCGGCGTCGACGGTCAGCAGGTCGCTGGTGACGTCGGCGTATCCCTGGGCCGATGCCGACACCTTGTAGGTGCCGCGGGTGGCATGCTTGAAGATGAACTCGCCTTCGGCGTTGGTGCGCTCGTCGAGCGTCTGCTGGAAGTTGCGGATCTGCTGCGTGAACTGCTGCGCCCTGCCCTGGAAGTCCGGCGCCGCGCCGGGCTGGTTGCCTTGGCCGCCTTGGCCGCGCTGTCCGCGCTGACCACGCCCGCCGCGCTGGCCACCGTTGTTGTTGCCGTTGCCGTTGTCGTCGGTGGGGCTGCTCGGGCGCAGCGTCACGCGGGCGTTGGCGATCGGTGCGCCGCGGTCGTCGCGCACGACGCCGGCGACGTAGACGCCTCGATCGAGGCTGATGGCCAGGGTGGGCGGCGGGCTGCCGTAGCGCAGTTCGACCTCCTGAGACTGGTATCGCGTGTGCTCGTCGGACTGGACCACGACCTCGTAGACGCCCTCCTGCAAGCCGGTCAGCACGAACTGGCCGTCCGCGTGCTTCTCGGGCTTGTCACCGTTGCGACCGCCGCGGCCACCGCGATTGCCCTGCTGCGCGTCGGGGGGCTGCGGGCCGCGCCGGCCGCCCTGGCCGCCGAACTGGTCGCGCATCGCCGCCATCTGGGTGCGCAACTGCTGCTGTTCGGCGTCGCTGAGGCTGCCGTCGCGCATCTTCGCCATCATCTGAGCCCAGTCGACGTTCTCCATCCCGGGTACGGGCAGCCCGCGCAGACGCACGGCGCGCGCCGTGAACATGGTCACGACGGAGCTGTCGGTGTCGTCGCGGACCTGGCCGGCGATGCGCAGGCCGTCCTGCATCGCCACCTGGATCGTCTGCCCGAGGGTCGCGTCGATGCCCTGCTGATCGTAGTCGAGGTAGCCGTCGGCGCGGACTTCGAGGGCCATCGGCACGCCGGGCAGGTGCTCGAGGAAGAAGCGGCCCTGCTCGTCGGTGGTGGTGCTGTGGTCGCGGCCCCCGCCGAAGGACCACGGGTTGCCCCCGCCGGGGCCACGTCCCTGGCCGCCGCCGGGGCCGCCGCGCCCGCCGCGGCCCTGATTCTGGCTGCGCAGGGTCACTGCCGCCTTCGCGATGGGCTGGCCGCGCGTGTCGCGGACGTAGCCGGTGACCTCGTAGCCCGGGCCCAGACGGATGTCGTCGAGATCCACCTGCTGCTCTTCTTCGACGACGAACGTGGGCGAACGGCCCTCGGTGTGTCGCTTGGCGGTGACCTGCACGGTCCACTCGCCGGCGGCGGCGTGGTCGATCCGGAAGAAGCCGTTGTTGTCGCTTGCGACGGCCGCGATCAGCTTCTCGCGGTCCCGCACGAAGCGGAGGCGGTTGCCGTTCTCGGGCTGCAGCACGATGTTGGCGCTGCCGATGCCGTTGCCGTCGAGGTCGGTGACGCGACCGACAACGGAGCCTCCCTGAGTCAGGGCGAGGTCACCGAGATCGACCTCTGCGCCGATGGCGCCGAGGTCCTTGTCGAACATGCCCACCGCGTGCTGCGGGTGGGCCACCTGCAGGACCACGCGCAGGTTGCGGAACGCCTGGCCCTGGAACGCGAAGCGGCCCTCGCCGTCGGTCACGACTGGATCGGGCACGCGTCGCTGGTTCTGTTGACCGCCGCGACCGCGCTGCCCGCTGCGGCCGAAGTCCAGCCATACCTTGGCGCTGGCGACTGGTTGCTGGAACTTGTCCACCACGCGGCCTCGCAAGACCGCGTCGACGCGGTCATCGGAGACCGCGGAAGCTGCGGGCGAGAGGTCCACCTCGGAGCGATCGATGGAGCCTTCGGCCAGTGCGGGATCACCCTGCTCGAGGCTGGAGGCGTCGCCCGTGATCGCGACTTCGTCGTCCTCACTCCAGCGCATGACGGGGGGTTCGTCGCTGGACAGCAGGCGCGGGACCACGAGGCCACCGGCGATCAGGAGGGCAGCGCCGATGAGCAGGAGGATGAGCTTTTGCATGACGGTACAGTGAGTCGGCACCGGGCCCGGTGCCGAGGGGGCCTATTACGGCCAGTCGGGCCGTTTGCCGACAGCGCCGGGCTGTAACGACCTTGCACCTGCCCTTCGCGGGCTCTACCAGCCCAGATCGAAGCGCACGGCTTCGGTGCTGCCCAGATTCCCGGCTGCGGGGTCGATGCAGGCGAACTGGGCCAGGAGCGGCAGCGGCGTCTGTGTGCCGGGATTGGCCAGGTTGAGCGTCGCTCGTCCCTGGGCGTCGAGGGAGACCACGTAGGTTCCGAGCGCCGTGCTGAGCCGTGACTCCCACAGCAGCCTGGCTTCGAAGCCAGGGATCGTCAGCGCCAACGACGTGCTGGGGCCGTCGACGGCGAGTGCGGCCAGCCCGAGCCCCTGCCTGGGGCCGCCGGTGACCTGGAGGGCGAACGCGCCCGCAGGAACCGGGTTGGGCACCGAGACGCGCAGCTCGGGGCGGCTGCTGCGCAGTTCGCGCACCTGGCTGATCGTGCCGTAGCTCGTCTCGTGCACGAGCAGCCGGCCCGAGGCGGGTTGGAACGGCTCGAAGCTGTCCCGCCCGTTGCCGCGCACGAACTGCAGGGCCGTCGCCCCGAAGGTCGCGGTCCCGTAGTCGATCCAGGTCGACACCCACGGGGTCGCGGAAGCGACGTCGTTGAGTTCGCCGACGCGGTTGTTCCACCAGTCGACGAAGAACAGATCGCCGTCATCGTCGAAGGCGAGGTCGCTGGCTGCGTCGAGCCCAGTCCACATCAGGTCGGCCTGTGCGGTCCCCAGGACCTGGTTCTGCTGCAGCGCCTGATCGACCACGGCGCGCCGCAGCCGCAGCACGCTGCAGGTCCCCGGCGGCGAGGGGAACAGCTGGCTGGCGGTGGCGTAGTAGATGTCTCCATCCGCGCTGACCGCGACCGGTCCTGACGCGCCGGGGAACTGCGCCAGCAGCTGAAGGGCGCCACTCTGCAGATCGACCACCCAGAGGTCGTTGTCGGGCGAGCTCCAGCCGCCTGCCTTGGCGGAGACCACCGCCAGGCCGGGGCGATACATCGCCGCATCGTAGTTGAGCGGCAGCGTCGCCAGGGGCTGTGTCGGTGGCGTCGCGCTGAGCGGCACCAGCCACAATCCGCCCGAGCTGCTCTCTCCGAAGAGCAGGGAGGGCCCGCCGGTGGCGATCGTGAACGAGCCGAACACGGGCGCCGCGAAGTGCAGGAGCGTCGTCACTCCAGTGCTCGATTCGGCGACGAGATCCTGGCCGTCGAAGGATGCCTGGCGGCCGTTCGCGATCCGCAGCAGGTTGCCGGCGCTGGCCTGCAGGCGGCCGAGGTAGGACGTGTAGCCCTCGGGGAGCTGTTGGGCGTGCGCGCAGAGGGCCGCGCCGAGCGGGAGAAGGCAGTACGCGGCTCGAGACGCCGCGCGGGAAAGGCAGAGAGAGACCGGGTTCACAGGGGCACCTTGGCGTCTTGCGCGCCGTGCAGGTACGGAGGTACGGCCTGGTCGGCCGCATTCCCGTGCGGATGTTCTGGCTCCCGGATCGACCTACTCACCCGCCTTCCCAGGAACGCCGACACGGCGTTCCCAGTGGCTCTTCGGGCTTTCGTCCCCGGATACAGCTGCGGGACAGCGCCGACTTCGCATCGGCTTCCCCGCTCGGGAAGAACGCACGATACGGGTCGTGCCTCGCGCGGCAAGGCTGGTGCTCGGGACTTGTCAGGGACTTCCGTCACCCTAAACCTGCTTCGTGTCGCGCCACCTCTCGCGCGCCCCATCAACAACCTCATGGCATCCTCCCTGTTGCAGGAGGCGCGCCAGCGGGCGGAACAGGCCGGTCTCAACCTGTTCGGTCTGGTGCGTGCCGAGCGCTTCGATGCGTGTCAACCGTGCGATCGCAGGGTGCAGCAACTCCGCGCGGGCTGTGGCACGGTGGTCGTGCTTGGCACCGGTGGCCGCCAGTTCTGGCAGCGCTTCCGCGCGCAGACGGATGGCCCCGACGGCGCCGCACACGGGGAATCACCCGCGATGGTCGCGGACCGTTTCGCGCGTCGACTCGCGCACGACCTGAGCCACTGGCTCGCGGCGCAGGGCGTCGCGGGCAGCGTGGTCGAACCGGGCCCTCGGACGCCCGTCCGTTTCTCGTGCCTCGGTGAATCCGCGGGGCTGGGGGTCGTCTCCCCGGTGACCGGGCACCTCCTGCACCCCGAGTTCGGCCCTTGGATCGCGTTGCGCGCGCTGCTGTTGCTCGACGGTGAGCCGTTCGGGCCGATCACCAACGCGTCGATCGCGCACCGCTTCCAGCCGTGCTGCGGCTGCTCGCGGCCTTGTGTCACCGCCTGCGCACCGCGGGTCTACGACGGCAACGGGCAACAGGATCTGTTGCGCTGCGCCACGCACCGCGATGCCGGCAACTGCGAGACGGGGTGCAATACGCGGCTCGCGTGTCCGGTGGGCGCCGAGCACCGCGATGGCCCGGACGAACACGCGCATCGTCACACCCAGCCCTTGGCGCAGCTGCGTCGTACCGCAGGCCTAGGGATGTGGCGGTTCGTGCCGCGGAGCTGGCGGGTGTGATGCCGCGAGCCGCGACGGGGTCTGCCACCCGCATCGTCAGCCTGGTCCCAAGCACGACGGAGAGTGTGGTCTCCCTGGCGGGCCGGGAGCGGCTCGTGGGTTGCACGCGATACTGCACGCATCCGGCGTCATCCCTGGACGGCGTGACTCGCATCGGGGGCACCAAGAACCCCGAGCTCGAGAAGATCCTGGGGCTGGCGCCCGATCTGGTGCTCGGCAACGCCGAGGAGAACCGGGAAGAGGACCTGCAGTGGCTCGCGCAGCGCGTGCCGGTGTTGGTGCAGACTCCGTGCACTGTCGCGCAGAGCGCCGACTGCTTGCGCGAGCTCGGCGAGGCGCTGGGTGCGTCGGAGCGAGCCGAGTCCATCGCCGGGCGTCTATCCGCCGCTGCGCAGTCCTCTCCGGTGGCGAGTCCGGTGCGGGTGCTCTACCTGATCTGGTGCAAGCCGTGGATGAGCATCAACCACACCACGTACATCCATGACGTGCTGCGCCTGACCGGCGCGAGCAACGTCTGCGCAGGGCGGCAGGATCGGTATCCCGTGATCGACGTTCCCGAGGTGGTCGCTGCCGGCGTGGATCTGGTGTTGCTGCCCGACGAGCCCTGGGTCTTCGACGAGGCGCAGGCGCAGGACCTCGCCGCCCGCGGGTGTTTCGGCGCCGCGCGGGTGATGCGTTGCAGCGGTCGTGACTTCTGTTGGCACGGCGTGCACGCGACGGTCGGGCTCGAGCGCGCCAGGGCGTTGCTCGAGCCCGCGCGGGCCTGATGCGTCGCATCAGTCGATCGTGGCTCAACCGGCGGCCTGCTCCGGCCGTCGCTTGGTGCGATCGACCAGCGGCGCGGTCGCGCCGAGCGTGCGCACCGTCTCCAGCAGTTGCTCGAGTGCCTCTGCCGAAGCGACGCGCGACGTGCGCGCCAGGACCTCGCCGTGGCGGTCCTTGAGTACGGCGAAGTGGCTGCCGTCCTCCGCGTTGTGTGCGACCATGCGATCTGGATCACGCAGCGAGTTGCGCGCGTTGAGCACGCCGCTCTGCACCATGATCTTGCTCGCTTCCGGAAGACTGGTGAGCAGGACATCACCTTCGGGCGCGCAGAGCTGGAATGAGAACCTGCCGGCGTCGTCGAGGACGACTTCGAAACGTGCAGCCATGGCTGTCACCTCCTGCGAGAGGGGACGCGCGGGCGCTGGTGGATGTTCCCAGGATGGCTGGGTGGCCGTTCGTGCGGCTCCGGCGCGATCGGATCCCGCGCCTGGAGTCGACGTGCAACTCGTTGCGGCCGATCGGCTTGCTCCTGCGCCGTGCGCCGTGTCACGAATTCGGCTCGAGAGCGAGCCAGCGCGCGATTTCCGCGAGGGCCATCGGCTGCATCTCGCTGGTGCCGATGTCCGTAGGCATCGCGAACTGCAGCGCGTCGCCGGTCACCTTCTTGTCGCGGCTCAGGAACAATTGCAGCGCGGCGGTCGGCGGCAGCGCATCGCGCTCGAAGCCGTACGCGAGCAGCAGCGCGCGGGCTCGTTCCGCAGCGTCGCGCGGCATCGCGCCGCGTTGCGCCGCGACCTCGAGCGCGAAGTGCAGGCCTCTGGCGACGCACAGCCCATGCGGCCTGGTGAAGCCGCTGTGCGCCTCGAGTGCGTGGCCGAGCGTGTGGCCGAGGTTGAGCAGGCGCCTCGGGCCATGTTCGCGCGGGTCGCGCTCGACCACCGCGATCTTGGCCGTGACCGAGCGGCGCACGACCTCGATCATCACGTCTGGGTCACGTGCGAGCACGTCGCTCCGGTGGCGTTCGAGCAGGTCGAAGAGCTCGCGGTCGAGACCGATCGCCACCTTCAACACCTCGGCGAGGCCGCTGCGGTATTCCTGCTCCGGCAGCGTGCCGAGCCAGTCGATGTCGATGAACACCCGCTGCGCGGGGTACACGGTTCCGACGAGGTTCTTGCCCTCTGGCAGATTGACCGCGGTCTTGCCGCCGACGCTGCTGTCGACCATCGCCAGCAGCGTGGTCGGCACCTGCCAGACATCGATGCCGCGCAGGTACAGCGATGCGGCGAGTCCGCCGAGGTCGCCGACCACACCGCCGCCGACGGCGAGCAGCAACCCGGTGCGGTCGAGCGCGGCGTGTGCCATCGCCCGGAGCAGGACTTCGCAGTG
Source organism: Planctomycetota bacterium (assembly GCA_020638655.1). Taxonomy (GTDB): domain Bacteria; phylum Planctomycetota; class UBA1135; order UBA1135; family UBA2386; genus JACKIC01. Next base: position 210,997 of record JACKIC010000005.1, on the reverse strand, counting down.
CGCCAAGGTCTTGCCGGCTTCGCCAGCGGTCCACGGCAGCTGGGGCCAGTCGTCGAGCTCCGTTGCCTTGGCGGCAGCGGGATCGAAGAACAGGAACGCGGGACGCGCCCCGACCTCTTCGCGCAGCGACGCACGCAGCCCGCGGCCGATCTCGACCTGTGTCGGCCTCTCGCCGGGCGGTCGACAGTGCAGCGTGATCACGGCGACGAAGGTGCCGATGACGACGCCGCGGCTTCGCGCTCGCGGCGTTGCCGGCGCCGCATGTCGAGGTGGCGTTGGTGCTCGATCGAGCTCTTCGCCCAGCGGTGCTGGATCCACCAGAACAGGATGATCAGGCCGGTAACGAACGTGCCGAGCAGGCCGGTCAGCCACCGCGCGGCACCGTCGACCTCGAGCTTGTAGGGGTCCAGGTCGGCCGCGATGAACAGCGGTACGTGCAGGCGCGTGTCATCCTGCGTCTCGTACACGTACCAGCGGTAGTAGTAGGCGCGGACCTCGAGATCGCATCGCTCGGGCAGGTCGGCGACGCGCTTGGGCACCCACACCGGGATCACGTGCCCGCCGTAGTCCCGCACCTGCACCCATGCCACGGTCCAGTGCCTGATCCCCGCGGGGTTCGCCGGCGCGGCGATGGTCTGGCGGCGGATCAGGGTGCCGAGCAACCGCAGTGGCGCGCCGTGCGCGATCTGGTTGCGCATCAGCAGCGGATGGGTCTCGGCGGCGTTGAGCGTGCCGAACTTGCGCCAATCCTCGAGCGTGCGGTCCTTGGCGGTGTCGCGTGCGTACGCCGCGAGGTGCCACAGCGGCTCGCCCTGGTCCTCGTCGACGGATCGCCATGCCGGGCTGCCGGGCCAGAAGTTGTTGTCGACGATCTGCGCCATGATGCGCGGATCGAGTTCGGTCACCGGTCCCCAGTCCTCGTAGTCCGGCTGGATCGCGCGGCCGATGAGCATCGGCGCCGACTTCACCTCGAACGGGTAGTTGGTGTCGCGCAGCTTGAGCAGGTAACCCTCGACGCGCGCCCACGACCCCTTGTGCAGCCCTTCGGGCGGAGGCAGCGTGAACGCGGCGATCACATGGCCGCCGTCGGCCAGCCGCAGCGTCGCTTCGTAGATCGACCGTCCCTTGATCGGGTGGCCTTGGCGCGGCCCGGTCAGGTCCTCGATCCGACCCTCGTACCACAGCCAGTGGCTGCGCCATTGGTCTGGGTGCGCCTGCACCTCGGCGAGCGGCACCGGTTCGTCGGGCATGCCCAGCGCATCGGCGACGCTCGGCACGACGTCCATCGCGACGGTCAGCAGATGCTTGTACGGCTCGGTCTCGAGCAGGATGCGCTGTTCGCGCGTCGCGTCGTGGACCGTGGCCAACAACGCCAGGTCGAGCCTGGGCACCGGAACCACGATCTCGGGAGTCGCGGGTTGGCGATGGGTCGAGTCGGTGCCGGGTTCCCAGAACAGGCCCAGGTAGAGGATCCCGGCGAGCAGACAGCCCGACAGGGCGAACCGCAGCGCGGGCGGGATGGGGGGCAGGATCGTGTGGCGGGTGGCAGCGTGCATCGGACCCGCCCTCAACGTAGCTCGGACCCCGCGGGTTTGCTCGCGGAGCGATCGATCTGCGCTGTTCTTCGCGCGCGCGTCGTCGCCGGCATCAGTTCTCCGGGCGTTCGAACAGGCCGCCGAGGTTGAAATTGGCGATGTCCGAGCGGTCGACGATCGTCGCCGCGTTGACGCCCAGCGTGATCGCGATGACCTCGGCGATCTCGTCGCTGGTGGCGCCCTCGCGCTTGGCCTTCTTGAGGTGTCCTTCGAGGCAGCCCTTGCAGCCGGAAGTCAGCGCCGCGGCGATGGCGATGAACTCCTTGGTCTTGAGGTCGATCTTCGACTTGCCGTAGGTGGCCTTGTAGAAGCCCATGTAGAGCTGCTTGAGGTCGTTGGTGAGCAGCGCGTAGCTGCGCATCGACGAACTCGGCATGCGCCCGTCGGCGAGGGTGGTGTCGGCGGGGGCGCTCGAGGCCCGGGGGTTGGTCTTGGAATCGTCCGTCATGGCTGGTGCGAGGGGGCGCGCCGGGGGCTGTGGGCGAGGATGCGCGGTTGGATGGCGCCCCTATACGCCCCCAGGGTCCAAACGGATGCGGATTATTGCAAGGCCAGCTGCAGCCGCACCAGGGCGTCGCGGTCCGGAGCCATCTCCAGGCTCTGGAACGCTGCCTCGAATCCCAGCCAGTGCACTTCCCCGACCATCGGGCCCGGGCGCAGGTTGGTGACCGGCTCGCTCGGCGTTCCCGCCTGCCAGGCGAACGGCCATTCGACGAGGCCCAGATCGCCGAACATCTCCTGCTGCGGCGCCGCCAATTCGATCAGGTGGATCGGGCGTCGCAATCCTGTCTCGGCCTGCACCTCACGCCGGATCGCCTCCTCGATCTTCTCGCCGGCGGTCACGGGACCCACGACCGGGCCGAGCGGCCATTCTTCGCGCGGCTTCTGCCGCAGCAGCAGGTACTCGACGCGCTGGTCGAGCACCTGGAACACGAAGATGCGAACGCGGTGCTCCAGGTTGAACATGTCGGGATTCCTCTTCGCGGCGCCATCGGGCCGCCGGTGGACGCCTCCTCTAGTGGCGTTCATCGGCGCGGATGCACGAGTCGTGCACTCCGAGCGCAGAAATCCCGCAGGCCGCGCCGCTCAGCGGCCGCCGTCGCCCTTGCCCGGCTTCTCGGTCGCGCCCTTGCCATGGGGCTGCAGCGCATGCAGCGCCGCGGCCCGCGCCTTGGCGGCCGCGAACGTCTCGCCGACCGCGGCGAACGAGTAGGGCAGCGTCTGGTCCTGGAACCCGGCGCCCCACGAGTGGCCGCCGCCCTGGATCAGGCGCCACGTGTGCTCGACCTTGTGCTCGGTGAGGGCCTTGTCCAGGAGCGTGTTGCCGGCCGCGAAGCCGTAGCGGTCGTCGGTGCCGGCGTCGAAGTAGATGCGCAGGCGAGCCAGATCCTTGGGCGCGGTCTGCAGCGCCAGGCACAGCGGATTGGCCTTCTGCCACGGCTCCTTCTGGATCGGGTTGCCGAACACCTCGTCGAGCCCCATGCGACTCGCCATCGCCTTCATGCGATCGGGGAGGTCGGCGGGGTCCTCGGGGAAGACCGCGGCGCTGTGCGCGCCGACCACGCCGAACAGGTCGGGCTTGGTGAAGGCGATGCGCAGCGCGGCCATGCCGCCCATGCTCACGCCCATGATCGCGCGCTCGTCGCGGTTCTCGCTGACGCGGTAGGTCTTGGTGAGGTGGTCGAGCAGGTCGACGGTGATCAGGTCTTCCCAATGCTCGTCCTTGCGGTTGACGTACATCGAGGTGCGTCCACCGTTGGCGGTGACGAAGACGCACGGCGGCAGCTTGCCGTCGGTGACGCACTGGTCGAGCACCGGCGCGCCGCCGCGCACGTGGAACCGCATGTGGTCCTCGAACATGCCGTGCAGCCAGATCACCAACGGCCACTTGACGTCCTTGTTGGCTTCGTCCTCGTAGCCCTTCGGCAGGTAGATGCCGTACGGCATCTCGCGCCCGACCGCCTTGCTCTCGAACTTGCCCTCCGTGAAGGTGAAGTTCTTCAGTTCGACTGGCGGCGCGGCCTGTCGTTGTCGTCGTCCGCCGTTGTCGTTGCCCTGGGCAAGCAGGGCGTGGGGCAGCAGCGACGTGGTGGCGAGCAAGATCAGCGTGGCGGAGCGACGGGTCGACATGCGATACCTCGGGGACAAGGGCGCGGGTAGTCTTGCGCCTCGAACTGCCCGCGCCCAGGGGGGTGCCCAGAATCTGCGTGGATCCTGCCGCCATCCAACTCGCGCCGCTGCTCGACCGGCTGGTCAACTACGAGCGTTCGCGCCCCGACCAGGCACTCTGGGATCTCGCCGCGATGCAGCGCCTGCTGGCGCGCCCCGGCGCCGCCGCGCCGCCCCGTCCTGCGGTGCAGATCGGCGGCAGCAAGGGCAAGGGCACCGCGGCGGCGATGTTGGCGATGCTGGCGAACCGCGCCGGCCTGCGCGCTGGGGTCTACACCTCGCCGCACGTCGACACCCTGCTCGAACGCCTGCGCATCGGCGACGCGACCATCACCGTCGCGCGCCTCGAGCCCATCTTGCGCGACCTGCTGGCGACCACGGCGGATCGCGCGCCGACGTTCTTCGAGGCGCTGACCGCCGCGGCGGTGCAGTGGTTCGCGGACGAGCGCGTCGACCTGGCGATCTACGAGGTCGGGCTCGGCGGCCGCCTCGACGCGACCACCGCGATCCCCGTCGACGCCAGCCTGCTGACCACGATCGAGCTCGAACACACCGACGTGCTCGGCGACACGATCGCGGCGATCGCCACCGAGAAGGCGGCGATCGTGCGCCCCGGTGGGTTGGGGTTCACGACCGCGACCGGCGAGGCGCTGGCGGTCGTGCGGGCCCACGCGCGCCGCGTCGACGCGCGGCTGCTCGTGCACGGCGTCGACTTCGAGGCCCGCCTGCTGCAGGATCGCGGCGACGCGCTCGTTGGCGAACTCGCGCTGCCGCGCGGCGACACCTTGCCGTTCGGGCTCCGCGGTGGCGCGCTCTACGAGCTGCCCGCGTTGGCGATGGCCGCTGCGTGCCTGTCGACGTTGTCGCCGGCGCTCGAGCTCGACCTGCGCGAACTGCCGCGCCCGGTGCAGCCGTGTCGCTTCGAGGTCGTGTCCGAAGCCGATGGCGCCACCCTGATCCTCGACGGCGCGCACACCGAACGGTCGATCGCCGCGGTGGCAACGGAGCTGCAGCGCCGCTGGCCCGGTCAGCGCCCGCACGTGCTGTTCGCATCCGCCTCCGGAAAACGGTGGCGCGAAAGCTTGAGTTCGATCCTGCCCATTGCCGATCGATTCCTGGTCACGGAAGTGACGGGCACGTCGAGTGAGGACGCGGCCGCGATCGTCGCGCACCTACGGGGTCTCGGCGTCGCGGCCCAGCGAGTCGACGATGTCGGGGCGGGACTCGCGGCGCTGCGTGCGCACGCGGGACTGCGTCTCGTCGTCGGCTCGTTCTACCTCGTCGGCGCGGTCCGTCGCCTGCTGGCACGCGAGCGATCAACCCACGATGAACGATCAACCTGACGGCACTGGTTCGACCTCGACGCCGGTCTTCGTCGAAGACCTGTTTCTCACCGACGTGTTCCTGATCAAGGGCCGGCTGCCCAACAAGTCGCGCCGTCTGACCAACCTGCTCGAGGACTACTCGCGCTCCTTCCTGAACGTGGTCGACGCGACGATGATCTCGCTGCGCAGCCGCGAGGTGATCCGGACCCCGTCGTTGATGGTCAACACGCGCGAGATCCTGCTGGCGCACGAGCTGGTCGAACTCGCCGGCGACGAGGTGCAGCGGCGCCTCGCGAGGGGCAAGCAGAAGACCACCCAGATCCGGGCCTTCTACAACGGCCCGGTGCAGTTCGAGCTGTCCGGCCTGATCGAGCCCGCGGCCTACGAGACCCAGTCCAGCAATCCGCGCAAGTTCTTCATCATGCAGGAGCCGGAGTTCCGCGGCCTCGACCTGTCGCACCCGGAACTCGCCCTGCTCGGCACGCTCGACTACGCGATCGTGCGCCGCGATCGCATGGCGTACGTCTACGACTTCTCCTGAGCAGGAGCCGGGCGCGGCGGTATCGTGAGGGGCCGCCCAACCGCCGTCCTGTCTTGGTCGCCACCCGTCAGCCGTTCACGATTCCGCTCGCCGAAGCCCCGGTGTCGCCCACCGTCGACCGGGCCTTCGCCGGTCTGGCCGCGGGCCTCGCGATCGCCGCGGTCGTCGTGCTCGCGCCCCTCGCCGCCGACGCGCGCGGCTTCGACACGCATGTGCAGCTCGGCATGCAGCCCTGCGGTTGGCCGCTCGCCTACGGCATGCCGTGCCCGACCTGTGGTTGCACCACGGCGGCATGTCTGGTCGTGCACGGCCGATGGATCGGCGCGCTGGTCACGCAGCCGTTCGGAGCCGCGCTCGCGATCGGTGGCCTGCTGCTCGGCGCGCACGGCCTCTACTGCCTGCTGAGGCGCCGCTCCTTCGTCGACCTGCTGGTCCGATTGCCGTTCTGGCGCGTGTTGTTCGGGGCCCTGGTGTTGTTGCTCGGCGCGTGGGCCTACAAGTGCGCGGTATGGCAGGCATGAGCGAATCCCAGCCGCCGTCGCCGCCACCCTCGTGGCGCTGGCCGATCGCCTGGGGCGCGCTCCTCACCGTGTTCCTGCACCTGCCGGTGGTCTCGCAGCACCTGTTCTGGGTGGTCGTGTTCGGCACTTTCGGGCTCACCGGGTTGCCGCTCGGCGTGCTGCCGGTGTGGCTGGCGACGCGGCGCGAGCGACTCTCTTCGATGTCGGGTTTCGCGCTCGGCTTCATCGCCATCGGCGTCGGCATGATCACGCTCGTCCTGCTGACCCTGTTGCGGGGATTCACGATCGAGCCCGAGCACGAGGCGCTGTGGCGCGAGGCCTTCGTGGAGCAGAAGCTGGCCCCTGAGGACATCGACGCGTTCTTCGCCAGCCTGCAGGGTGGCCGCGGCGGCATGATCTGCGTGCTCGCCGCGACCGTCGTCGCCTTCGGCGCGGGCTTCAGCGGCGCGATCACCGCGCTGCTGCGCGGGCGTCGCCGCCGCTGATCGACGGGGTGTCGATCAGGTGGGTGGCCGGCGCCGTCCGCCGCGCTGGCTCGGCGGTGCGGCCTTGGTGCCGGGGCGCGCCTCCTGTCGCGCATGGGCCAGCATGCGCAGGTAGGACGAGTATCGGCTCGGCGCGATGTCGCCGCGCCGGGCCGCGGCGCGCACCGCGCAGTCCTGTTCGTCGTCGTGCAGGCAGCTGCGGTACTCACACTGTGGCAGCAGCGCGGCGATCTCGGGGAACAGGAACTGCAACTCCTGCTCGCCGACGTGGAACAGGTGGAAGTTGCGCACACCCGGCGTGTCGAGCACGTGGCCGCCGCCTGCGAGCGGCACCAGTTCGGTGTGGGTGGTGGTGTGGCGTCCCTGGCGGATGTGGTTGAGCGAGCCGACCCGCAGCGCCGAGCCCGGGATCACGGCGTTGAGCAGCGAGGACTTGCCGGCGCCCGAGATGCCGCACAGCACGCTGCGGTTGTGGTGCAGCAGCTCGCCCACGGCCGCGAGGGACTCCTTCGACTCGGCGCCAGGCGTGGTACTGGTCACGTAGGTGGGAATGCCGATGCCCTGGTAGACCGCGCGCCAGCGTTCGGCCGCCGCCGGGTCGAGGTCGGCCTTCGTCAGCACGACCGCCGCCGGGATGTCCTCGCGCCGCGCCGCCGCGAGCACGCCGTCGACGAGCTCGGACTGGAAGGGCGGCTGGGTGACGCTGCCGACCGCCAGCACCAGCGTGATGTTGGCTGCCATCACCTGCGCGCGTGTCGAACCTTCGCCGGCCGAGCGGCGGTGCAGCTGCGAGGTGCGCGGTAGCACCACGTCGATGGCGTTGCCGGTGGCGTCGAGCTCGATCATGTCGCCGACCGCGAGCGGGCGCTTCTCGTGGGTCGCGGTCTCGAACAGCTTGCCCAGCAGCGGCACCTGCCGCCGCGCTCCGTCGATCTCGACATGGCACACCTTGGCGTCGATGCGTAGAACGAGGCCCTTCGACGATGACGGTGGCATTCGGAGCGACTGTGGTGGGTAGGTTGGCGCCCAGTCCGACCGGGGCCCTGCATCTGGGCAACGCGCGCACGTTCCTGCTCGCCTGGCTGTCGGTGCGCGCGCGCGGCGGCACTCTACTGCTGCGCGTCGAGGACATCGATGGTCCTCGGATCAAGTCGGGCGCCGTGCACGCGACGCTCGAGGACCTGCGGTGGTTGGGGCTGGATTGGGACGGCGAACCGCTGTTGCAGAGCGAACGGTTCGCGCAGCACCGGGCCGCCGCCGAGCGGCTGGTGCTCGCAGGGCTCGCCTACCCGTGCGTGTGCACGCGCAAGGAGGTCGAAGAGGCTGCCTCGGCGCCGCACGAGGGCGGCGAGCACGAGCCGGTCTATCCGGGCACCTGCCGGGGTCGCTTCACCAGCCTCGCCGAGGCCGAGGCGGCGACCGGGCGCGCCGCCGCGCTGCGGTTCATCGTAGACGTCGACGCCGTGCCGTTCGTGGATCGCTTCGCGGGACCGCAGCCGGGCCGCATCCGCGGCGACTTCGTCGTCGCCAAGCGCGACGGGCTGCCGGCCTACCAGCTCGCGGTCGTGGTCGACGACGCCGCGCAGGGTGTCACCGAGGTGCTGCGCGCCGACGATCTGCTGCCGAGCACGCCGCGGCAGTTGCTGCTGTACCGCGCGCTGGGCCTGCGCGAGCCACAGTTCGCGCACGTGCCGCTGGTGGTCGGCGGCGACGGGTTGCGGCTCGCGAAGCGTCACGGCGACACGTCGCTGCGGCACCTGCGTGACAGGGGCGTCGCGGCGGACGCGGTGGTCGGGTTCCTGGCGGCGACGCTCGGGCTGCGGCCGCGCGGCGCGCGGTGCGTGCCGGCGGAGCTCCTGCCCGGCTTCGAACTCGCGACCGTACCGCGCGGGCAGGTCCGCGGCGACGACCACGGCCTGCTCTGAAGGGGGGGCTCTCGCGGAGCGGGATCCGGAACGGGCGTGCACCGGCCGCGCGCTTCGCCAATGATCGCGCCATGTCTGACTCCCGCATCGAGTTCGAGAGCAAGGTGGCGATCCTCGAGCACACCGTCGACGCGCTGAGCACCGAGCTCGCCGTGCAGCAGCGGCGTCTCGATGCCCTGCAGGCGAGCTTGGACGCGCTGGTGCGGCAGGTCCATCGTCTGCGCTCGGGCGGGGACGCGATCGAGCCGCACGACACACGCCCGCCGCACTGGGGCGGCTAGGACGGCCCTGCCATGCGACCCGATCGAGTCCACGACCTTCGCCAACGCGCCGGCCTGTTGGTCGGCGCCGTCCTGAGCGTGACCGTCGCGGCCCAGGATGGGTCGCAATCCTCGGGCACCCACTGGTCGCTCGTGCCCCCGGTGCGGCCCGCGGTGCCGCAGTTGGCGCCGCACCCGATCGACGCGTTCGTGCGGGCGCGGCTCGCCGCCGAAGGCCTCGCGCCCGCACCGGAAGCCGACCGGGCGACGCTGCTGCGGCGCGTGACCCTCGACCTCACCGGCCTGCCGCCGTCGGCCGAAGACGTCGCGGCGTTCGTCGCCGATCCCGACCCGTCGGCCTACGAACGCGCCGTCGACCGGCTGCTCGCGAGCCCGCACTTCGGCGAGCGCATGGCGCTGCCGTGGCTCGACGCGTCGCGCTACGCCGACACCAACGGTTTCTCGATCGACGGCGGCCGGCACGCGTGGCTGTGGCGCGACTGGGTGATCGGCGCGTTCAACGACAACATGCCGTACGACCGGTTCCTGGTCGAACAGCTCGCCGGTGACCTGCTGCCGGAACGCAGCGAAGCGACGCTGATCGCGACGGGTTTCCAACGCAACAACATGGTCACGCACGAGGGCGGCACGATCGCCGCGGAGAACCTCGTCAACTACGGCGTCGACCGCGTCAAGACGTTCGGCGAGGCGGTGCTCGGCCTGACCCTGGCGTGCGCGCAGTGCCACGACCACAAGTTCGATCCGATCACGCAGCGCGACTACTACTCGCTGTTCGCGTTCTTCAACCAGGGCAGCGAGAAGGCGCTCGACGGCGACGGCGGCAACAACCCGGGTCCCGTCTTGCAAGCGCGTTCGGTACTGCGCACCGGGGAGGAAGACGCCCTGCGGGCGCGCATCGCCGCGCTCGAAGCCGAGTTCGCGGCGCCGCCGCCGGCGGCGATCGCCGCCTGGGAGGCGGCGGAACGCGCGCGCCTCGCGTCGCGCGGTCAGGGGCTCGCGCTGCACCGCGCCAGGCTGCTCGCGATCAGCACGCCGAACTCCGGCGACGGTTTCGTGATCGAGGACGAGCGCTTCGCACGCATCGACCGACCCTCGGGGTTCGCGGCCTTCGACGTGAGCATGCAGCTGCCGCCGACCTCGGCGCCGATCACGGGGCTGCGCGTGGTGATGCACCCGGCCCCCGACGCGCCTGACGCCGGCTGGGGTCACGGCGGCGGCCGCGAGGGCAAGCGCACGTTCCAGCTGACGACCATCACGGTCAGCGCGGGTTCGGTGCCTGCCGATCAGATCAACCTGTATCGGCTGCTGCCGCTGGCGACGATCACCGCGAGCTCGTGGGACCAGGACGGGCATCCGCGCGGCGCCCTCTCGACCGACTACGAAGACGGCTGGATGCCCGATCCGAAGGCGAGCGGGCCGGTGCACGTGACGGTCACCTTCGACGCGCCGATCGCCGGCGACGAGGCGCGGTTCCTCACCGCGCAGCTCAACTTCGGGCGCGGCGGCAGCCTGATGGCGCGACGCATGGAGTTCTTCGCGATCACCGGCAACGACGGCGACACCGATCTGCCCGGCGAGATCGTGTCGATCCTCGGCAAGGCGCCGCGGGATCGCAGTCCGGCGGAGGCGATCGCGCTCGCGCAGCACTTCGCGGCGTTCGCGCCGGCGATGTCGCGCGCGCGCATCGCGCTGGCGAACGCGCGCGAGCGGCTGGTGGCGCGCACCGAGGCGTCTGCGACCATGGTGATGGACACCGCAGCGAAGCCGCGGCCCACCTTCGTGCTGCATCGCGGGCTCTACTCCGATCCGCGCGAACAGGTTGGGCCGGCGACGCCACCGGCGCTGCCGCCGCTGCCACCGGGTGCGCCGCGCGATCGCCTCGGCCTGGCGCAGTGGGTGGTGATGCCACAGCACCCGCTGACCGCGCGCGTCGCCGTGAACCGCTTCTGGCAGCTGTTGTTCGGGGTCGGCATCGTCGCGACCGCCGCCGACTTCGGCGTGCAGGGCGAGCGTCCTTCGCATCCGGAGCTGCTCGACTGGCTGGCCGTCGAGTTCGTCGCCAGCGGCTGGGACACCAAGGCGTTGCTGCGCACGATCGTGTCGTCGCAGACCTACCGGCAGTCGTCGGCGACGACGGCGGAGGCGCTCGCGCGCGATCCGGACAACCGGCTGCTGGCGCGCGGTCCGCGGTTCCGGCTGCCGGCGGAGCTGATCCGCGACGGCGCGCTGGCGGTGTCCGGGTTGCTGGTGCGGCAGCTCGGCGGGCCGAGCGTCAATCCCTACACGCCCGGCGATCCGTGGCGCGAGATCAGCCACTACGCGTCGACCCACGCCACGGCGCAGAGCTTCCGCCAGGACCACGGCGAGAAGCTCTACCGGCGCAGCCTCTACACCTACTGGAAGCGCACCCTGCCGCCGCCCAACATGGCCGCGTTCGACGCGCCCAACCGTGAGGTCTGCGCAGTGTCGCGGCCGGCGACCAATACGCCGCTGCAGGCGCTCGTACTGCTCAACGACCCGCAGTTCGTGGAGGCCGCGCGCGCGTTCGCCGAGCGCATCCTGCATCGCCGCGGGGACGACCGCGAGCGCCTGGGTTGGGCGTTCCGTTCGGCGACCTCGCGGCTCCCGGAGCCCGCCGAGTTGCGCGTGCTGCAGCGTGCCCTCGATCGCGAGCGAGCAGCGTTCGCCGGCGATCCCGCCGCGGCGGCGCGGATGCTGCAGACCGGTGAGTCGCCGCGCGACGAGTCGCTGCCCGTCGTCGAACACGCGGCCTGGGCGCAGGTCGCTGCGATGCTGTTGAACCTCAGCGAGACCGTCACCCGCAACTGAGCCACTGCATGAATGCGCCTCGGCACACTTCGAACGACGCGGCCAACGAGCTCACGCGGCGCGCCTTCCTCGGTCGCGGCGCGATGCTGGTCCCGGCGCTCGCCTCCGGATGCGCGACCGCGCCGGCTGCGCCTGCGGCGGCCGAAGCTGCGCCCGCCGGTGGCGCCCGGCTGCCGCACTTCGCTCCGCGCGCCAAGCGCGTGCTGTGCCTGTTCCAGGCCGGCGGGCTCTCGCACGTCGACCTGTTCGACGACAAGGCGACGCTGCACCGGTTCGCGGGCCAGGAGCTGCCGCCCTCGGTGAAGGGCACGCAGCGGGTCACTGGCATGACCTCGGGGCAGAGCAGGTTCGTGGTCGCCCCGCCGATCGCCGCCGGCCGGCGCTGCGGCGCCAGCGGCCTGTGGCTCAGCGATCTGCTGCCGCACCTGCAGACCGTGGCCGACGAACTGTGCCTGATCAAGTCGCTGTACAGCGAGGCGATCAACCACGACCCCGCGATCACCTTCATGAACACGGGCAACCAGCTGCCCGGCTACGCCAGCATGGGCGCCTGGGTCTCGCACGCGCTCGGCAGCGAGAACCCCAACCTGCCCGCGTTCTTGACCATGGTGTCGCAGGGCTCGGGCAAGAACCCCGGGCAACCGATCTTCTCGCGGCTGTGGGGCAGCGGCTTCCTGCCGTCGTCGCATCAGGGCGTCGGTCTGCGCCCCGGCGCCAACCCGGTGCTCTACCTCGCCAACCCGGACGGCGTGGACCGCGACCGCCGCCGCGCGATGCTCGACGACCTCGCCGCGCTGAACGGCATGGCCGCCCGCGCCTCGGGTGACCCCGAGGCCGCGGCCCGCACCGCGGCCTACGAGATGGCGTTTCGCATGCAGGAGTCGGTGCCCGAACTGCTCGACACGGGCGAGGAGTCGCCGGCCGTGCTCGCCAGCTACGGGCCCGACGTGCATCGCCCCGGCAGCTACGCCGCGAACTGCCTGTTGGCGCGGCGGCTGCTCGAGCGCGGCGTGCGCTTCGTGCAGCTGTTCCACCGTGGCTGGGACCAGCACATCGCGATCGCCCGTCAGCTGCCCAACCAGTGCCGCGACGTCGACCAGCCCACGGCCGCGGTGCTGCGCGACCTGCGGGCGCGGGGCATGCTCGAGGACACGCTCGTGATCTTCGCGACCGAGTTCGGCCGCACGGTCTACAGCCAGGGCGAGCTGGGCGCGCCGGGGTCCGGCCGCGATCATCACGGTCGCTGCTTCACCGTCTGGCTCGCCGGCGGCGGTGTGCGCCGCGGCTTCGAGTACGGGGCGACCGACGACTTCTGCTACAACATCGCCGCCGACCCGGTGCACCTGCGCGACCTGCACGCCACGATCCTGCATTGCCTGGGGCTCGACCACGCGCGCCTCACGTACCGGTTCCGCGGGCTCGACACCAAGCTCACGGGTGTGGAGCCGGCGTACGTCGTGCGGGACGTGCTCGGCTGAACCCGGCCTGACCTCAGCGGACCGTGCAGGACCCGGTATCGGGGTCGAACCAGAGCTGGACCTCGCCGCGTTCGAGCAGCTCGCGCACCTCGCGGATCTTGGTCTCGTGATCCGAGAACTCGGTGCCGTCGCGGCTCACGAACTCCTCGATGACGCTGCGCAGGGTCGCGGCATCGAGCAGCTGCGGCGGGACCTGGACGGGCGGTTTCGGCTCCATGCAGGCTGGAGCATATCCGGGCCGCGTCACGGCGCGTCGAAGCAGCGGCGCAGCAGCTCGTCGGGCTCGAGGCCCGCCCACAGCTTGCGCGCCACGGCGACGCCGACCAGCTCGGCGGCGGCGCTGCGGGTGTCGGGCACCGCGTCGTCGCGACCCGCGAGACAGACGGCGGCCGTGATCGCCGCCGTGACCGTCTCGGCGAGATCCGGGGCTGCCAGATCCGGGGTGGCCCGCGCCGCGTCTTCGCGCAGCTGCGCCGCAGCCTCGCGCAGCGCCGCGGCGTCGTGGGCGCCCGCGAGGGTCCGCAGCAGCTGCAGTCGATCGGTCTGGGCAGGTGGCGGCAACTGCTCGGCGCGTGTGAGCAGCTGCCCGAGTCGTTCGGCCGGCGCCATCGCGATCGTCGCGTACGTCACTTCGCGGTCGTCGCGCGCCGCGGCGCGCACGGGTTCACCGCTCCACGGCAGCGGCAGCAGCCGCAGCGCGAACGACGCCCCGAGCATGGTCACTGCCGCACCCAGCGCCAGCCAGAGGTTGCGGCGGCGGCGCCGCTGCTGGCGGCGCGCCAGCTGCTCTGCAGCGGTCAGGGCCTGCTCGCACTGCGACACCAGGCTGCGCCAGTGTTCGCGCTGGCGCACGACGCGCCCGGGCGGCTCCTGCCCCGGCGCAAGGTCCTGCAGCGCGGCGGTAAGCTGCTCGAGCGTGCGGTGCGCGAGCGTCAGGCGCGCGGTCGGATCGATGGTGCGGTCGAGCTGGCTCTCGGCGAGCGCGGCGCGCTCGAGGGCGATCTGGATCTCGACGTCGCGCAGGTCGCGCGTGTAGAGCGCGGCGCGCTCCGCGGGCACGTGCATGATCAGGAACTGCAGTCCGTCGCGGCGCTCGGCCAGCGTCGCCAGACGGCTCTGGAAGTCGCCGCCGGCGGCGTCCTGCAGGGTCGCGTAGCGCCCGGCGAGTTCGACGTTGCGGCGCACGGCGCTCTCGATCTCCAGCTTGCGTCGGCGCGCTTCGGCGAGGCGTTCCTCGAGTCGGCTCACCTCGGTCGGGTCGGGGTCACCGCTCGCCGCGACGCTGGCCACGGCGCGCTCCATGTCGAACAGCCCGGTGGTCCAGTGGCCGCGGGCCAGGGCGCGTTCGGCGCTGTTGGCCAGACGGTCGCGCGTCGAGCGCGCCTCTTCGCAGGTGAGGCGCAGGCGTTCGATCTGGTCGAGCAGCTCGCTGCGCGGGCGTTCGGGGCGGTCGACGAACGCCTCGAGGATGCGCAGCATGTCGAGGCGGCCCAGGATCATCTGCAGCGGGCGCACCGGCACGGGCACCGCCTCGAGCTTGTGCTTCGCGTCGGCCAGCAGATCCCACGCCTGGTCGGTGGTGTGCAGCAGGGCGCTGTCGAGCGCCTCGCGCGCGGGCACCGCGAGCTCGGCGACGTGCTCGAACTCCTCGATCAGGTTGGTGAGCGTCACCAGCAGGCTGCGCAGGCCGACCGGGTTGGCGCCGGTCAGCGCGGCGTCGTCGACCAGCGCGCAGCGCTCGGTGAAGTCGAGCAGCGGGCGCAGCGCGGCGCCGTCCCACAGCTGCGCGAGGCGTTCGACGTTGGCGTCGGCGCGGGCCACGCGATCGACGTAGAAGCCCAGGCGGTGCAGCTGGTCGCGGCGTCGGGTGGCGGTGGGTGACGCGCCGCCGCGATCGGCGGCGAGCCTGCCGATCGCGCGTTCCGCAGCGGGCAGGTCGAGTTCGCGCTCGGCCTGGATGATCTCCTGCTCGGCGGTCTGCAGCTCTTCCTGGGCGATCTGCAGCCGGTGCTCGAGCGCGCGCAGGAAGGCGCGCGGGTCGCGCAGCGCCGGGTCCGGGTGGCGCGGATCGGCGCCGGCGGGCATGGGAATGCCGCCGGGTTGGCGCGCGGCGGTGAGCCAGGCCTGCGTCATCGCCTGCAGCCACCGGGTGCCGGCGTCGAAGTCCTCGTCGCGGGCCGCGTCGGCGACCACGGTCGCGGCGGCGCGCAGCTGCTCGCCGACGGCGGCGCGCAGTTGCGCCCGGCGCAGCATCGTCTCCTCGTGCCGGGAGAAGCCGGTCAGGGCCACTTCGCAGCGGCGCAGCTCGAGGCACAGCGCCGCGGGGTCGGTCGGCAGCTTGCGTGAGTCGAGCAGCAGATCCGGGAAGCGGCGCAGCAGGCGCTCCTGGCGCGCGGTCAGGCCGGGAAAGTCATCGCGGGTGGCGGTGTCGCCCGGAGTCGCGCCGCGCAGGCGTGCGTCGAGGTGCTGCTCGGCAGGGTCGTTGGCGAAGGCCTCGGCCAGCTGCGCGAGGCGGTCGGCGACCGCAGCTGCGGCGGGACGTTGGCGCGGATCGGTGGCGAGGCACTCGTCCAGGAGCTGCAGCAGCCGCGGCGTGTTCTCGGTCCCGTACGGCAGCTGCCGCGGGCGGGCGCGCGCCGTCAGCAGCCAGGACAGGGTCGCGCCGAGCCCGAAGACGTCGAACGCGGCGTCGGGCGGTTCGCCGAGGTCGGCCTCGGGCGGTGAGAAGCCGCGCGTGCCCCCGGTGAAGCCCGCGTGTGGCGCCGCGCGCTCGCTGGGCGCGGTCAGCGGCCGCGCGTGCTCGAAGTCGAGCAGCAGCGTGCCGCGTTCGGTCGCCAGCAGGTTGCTCGGCTTGACGTCGCCGTGGCACAGGCCGAACGGCGCCTGCGACACCCGGCGGTCGTGCATCGCCGCCAGCGTGCGCGCCACGGGCGCCAGCAGCGCGCACGCTTCGGCGGCCGGCAGCGTGCCGCGGCGCGCGGCCATCTGCTCGAGGCTCTCGCCTTCGGCATAGGCCGTCACCAGCAGCGGCCTGCCCGTCGCCGGGTCTTCCTCGGCGCGCAGATGCTCGACCACGTCGAGGTCCGCCACCAGCCGCGCGAGATCGAATTCGCGCTCGGCGTCGGCGAGGCCGCCCTGCTCGAAGCGTTTGCACACCACGACCGCGCCCGACGCGGGATCGCGCGAGCTGTAGACGAGCCGGCCGGGCGTGCAGGCGAGCAGCCGGTCGGCGTCCGCGGTGTCGGCGGAGGCGGGCATCAGCAGGGAGGGTTAGGACGCAGCGATCGGGTGCCTGCGTTCCGTGGCACCGTCAAATGCCGGTGGCCATGGCGGCCGGTGGTGGGCAGGTGACGGACCGGGAAGTCTACTTCAGGCAGGGCTCGCGCCGAGGGTTCGGTTCGATCGACGGAAAACCGACAGGGGGTCGCGCGACTCGGGGTCGCCGGCGACAATCCGACACATGCCCTTGGTCCTCGATGTCACCGACCGCAGCGGTTCCCGCGAGATCGAATTGGACCAGGACAGCTTCTGGATCGGCAGCGAGCGCAGCGGGTGCGCGGTGGAGCTGGACTTGCCAGGGGTCGTCGGTCGCCTGCTCGAGGTCGCCCGCGACGAGCGCGGTCGCGTGCGGGTTCGGGCCGAGCCCGGCCTGCCGTTCCCCGTGCGGTGCGCGACCGGCTCGATCGGCAGCCGGTTCGAGAACGTGCTCGACGGCGACGTGCTCAACCTCGGGCCGGCGCTGGTCAAGCTGCGATATCGCGCCGAGGCGAGCGGCGACAACGTTCGTGAACTCGATCCGGCGGCGCTCACTCCCGCCCCCGGTTCCCCGGTCGGCGCCTGGTACCAGACCTTCACCGAGATGGCCGATCACCTCGAGGGGCTGCGCAGCCAGGAGCAGCTGCTGCCGGCGGCGATGACGGCGATCCTGCGCGCCACCGGCGCGGATCGTGTCGCGATCCTGCTCGACGACGACGACGACGGGCAGGCGTTCTACATGAGCCGGCCGAAGGACCAGCGCGCGTTCCGCATCAGCCGGTCGCTCGTCGACCAGGTGCGCGCGGCCGGGCGCGTCGTGCACGTGCCGGTCGCGGCTTCGGACCCCGTTGCGCGCACCTTCCACTCGGTGCGCAGCGAGGGCATCTCGTCGGCGGTGGCGCTGCCGATCCAGGCGCTCGGCAAGATGCTCGGCGTCGTCTACGCCGACTGCACGCGCGAAGGCGCGGTGCTCTCGGCCGAGGACCTGCAGCGCATGGTGTTCTGCAGCCGCATGCTGGCGACCTCGCTCGGCAACCGCGTGCTCGTGCGCAGCCTGCTCGATCGCGACCGCGACTCGTCGCGCGCGGCGCACTGGGCGCTCGAGACCAGGAGCAAGGCCTGCGCCGAGCTCGTGCAGCGCGTCGAGCTGTATGCCCCGGCGGACTACACGGTGCTGCTGCGCGGCGAGACCGGCACCGGCAAGGAGGTGCTCGCGCGCGCGCTGCACGACCTGTCGCGCCGCCGGCTCGGCCCGTTCGTGCCGGTCAACTGCGCGGCGATCCCCGAGCAGCTCATGGAGAGCATGCTGTTCGGCCACGAGAAGGGCGCCTTCACGGGCGCGCTGCAGGCGCGGCGCGGCCACTTCGAGGAGGCGCACGGCGGCACCATCCTGCTCGACGAGATCGGCGACATGGCGCTCGAGCTGCAGGCCAAGATCCTGCGCCTGTTGCAGGACCGCGTGGTGACGCCGATCGGCGGCCGGCGCCAGGTGCGCGTCGATGTGCGCATCCTCGCCGCGACCCACCAGGACCTCGAACGCATGGTGCGTGAGGGTCGCTTCCGCGAGGACCTCTACTACCGGCTGCGTGAACTCGAGATCGTGCTGCCGCCGCTGCGGGAGCGCCGCGAGGACATCCCGATGCTCGTGGCGCGCTTCCTGGCGCTGGCGGCCGAGGAGCTCGGTCACGAGGAGGTGCCGACGATCTCGACCGAGGCGATGGCCAAGCTGCAGGCCGCGCCGTGGCGCGGCAACATCCGCGAACTGCAGCACGTGGTGAAGGGCGCGGCGCTGCGGGCCGGCGGCGGCCCGATCCTGCCGGCGCACCTCGAACTGGATCGACCGTCCCCACTCGCCGCGCCCGCGGTGGTGACCGAACCCGAGCCCGAGCCCGACGAGGCGCAGGCCAGCACCTGGAAGGAACGCCTCGAGGCGCAGGAGAAGGAGGCGCTGCAGCGCACGCTCGCCGAGGCGAGCGGCAACCTGACGCGCGCCGCAGAGCTGTTCGGGGTGCCGCGCACGACCTATCGTGAGAAGCTCGTGCGCCACGGTCTGCTCGCGCCGTAGTCGCCGACGAATCCCGATATCCGGCGAGGGGCCCTTTAGCCGTCGCCGATTCTCGCTAGCCTGCTCGCCCTTGGATTCTCCCGCACACCCGAACCTCGCCAACTTGACGGTCATCGGCGACCTGCACCGTTGGTGGAGACCGGCCGACGCCGCGTTCCTCGAACTGACGCGACCGGACCTGTCCCTGTTCGTCGGCGACCTCGGTGACGAGGACGTCGAGATGGTGCGCAGCATCGCCGCGCTGCCGGTGCCCAAGGTCGTGATGCTCGGCAACCACGACGCGTGGCAGAGCTTCGGCCGCCGTACCTGCACCGAGAAGCTGACCGAGTCGCTGCACATCCTCGGCGAGGACCACCTGGCCTACGCGGTCCGCGAGGTGCCTGCCGCGGGCATCTCGGTGGTCGGGGCGCGGCCGTTCTCGTGGGGCGGCCAGAGCCTGCGCAGCCCCGAGCTCTACGACGAGATCTACGGCGTGCACACGATGCGGCAGTCGGCCGCGGCGATCTTCGACGCGGCGCGCAACGCGCACCACCGCGACATCGTGATCCTGGCGCACAACGGCCCGCTCGGGCTCGGCGATCAGCCCGAGGACATCTTCGGCAAGGACTTCGGCAAGCCGGGCGGCGACTGGGGCGATCGGGATCTCGCGCTGGCGATCCAGCGCATCGAGGGCCTGGGCCTGCGCGTGCGCGCGGTGATCGCCGGCCACATGCACCACCGCTTGGCCCACCCGCGCGGCGCCGAACGCACGCGCTTCGTCCGCCGCGGCGAGACGCTGTTCGTGAACGCGGCCTACGTGCCGCGCGTGGTTCGCACCCCGGCCGGGGAGCTGTCGCACTTCGTGCGCATGTGGTGGGCCGGGGGCGACTGCGAGCGCATCGAGGAGGTCTGGGTCGACATCCACGGCAACATCGCGGATGTCGAGGAGGTGCGCGCCGTCGAGCTCGACGAGCCGGCGCCGATCGTCGACGAGACCAGCGAGTGACTCAGCGCTTGTCCTGCTTCGCCAGGTCCGCCGCCACGCGCTCGACCTGCCGCCACACGCGCAGCAGGTTGCCGGACCAGATCTTGCCGATCTGCTCCTCGGTGTAGCCGCGCCGCACCAGCTCGATCGTCACGTTGAGCGTCTCGCTGGCGTCGTTCCAGCCGTCGATGCCGCCGCCGCCGTCGAAGTCCGAGCCGATGCCGACGTGGTCGACGCCGGCGACCTGCACCGCGTGGTCGATGTGGTCGACGAAGTCGCGCACGTTGGCGCGCGGGTATTTGGCGTCGATCTCGGCGCGGCGGGTCTTGAACTCGGCGAGGCGCTCCTCGAGCGGGCGGTCGTCGCTACCGGCGTTGTCGCGGCCCAGGCCGAGCTCGGCGCGCAGCGCGGCGACGGCCTTGCTGTTCTCCTCGTTGGTCTTGACGAAGTCGGCGAGCGCCACGCACTGCACCACGCCGCCCTTCTTCGCCAGCGCACGCAGCTGCTCGTCGTCGAGGTTGCGGGTGTGGTCGTTGACGGCGCGGCAGCCGGAGTGCGACGCGATCACCGGCGCGGCGGACAGCGCCACGGCCTCGAGCATGGCCTGCCGGCTCGCGTGCGAGACGTCGACCATGATGCCGACGCGGTTCATCTCGACGACCGCCTGGCGGCCCAGCTCCGACAGGCCGCCGTACATCGCCTCGGCCGGCGTGTGCGAGTCGCCGAGCTGCGAGTGGCGATTGTGCGCGATCGACATGTAGCGGGCGCCGCGGGCGTGGAACTTCGCGATGTTGGCGAGGTCGAGCCCCATCGCGTAGCCGTTCTCGATGCCGATGCACGCGATCAGCTTGCCTTCGCGGTGCAGTCGCTCGACGTCGTCGGGCGTGGTCGCCAGCCCGATGGTGTCGCCGTGCAGCCGCACCATGCGATGGATCGCGTCGAACTTGGCCGTGGCCTCCGCGTGGGCGCGGCGGAAGCCGGGCTCGGTGAGCTGGCCCTGGCCGACGTAGACGATGAAGAACGCGCAGTCGTAGCCGCCCTCGCGCATCTTGACGAAGTCGACCTGCGCGTCGCCGCGCACCGTCGGGTCGAACTTGCGGCGGAACTGCTCGCGCGTCGTCGGGTCGTCGGGCAGCGACTCGGGCGCGAGCTTGGGGTCGATGTCCTTGTGCGTGTCGAGCGTCAGGATGCGCGCGTGGATCGCGGCGGCCTTGGCGCGCAGGTCGGCGTCGGCCTGCTGGGCGAGCAGCCCGGTGGCCGGCAGGAGGAGGGAGACGAGGAGGGCGGACCGCATCGCGGCGACGATACCGCGTCCCGGCGCCGTCAGCGCAGCAACACCGACAACTCGGCGCACGAGGCCCAGGGCCGGCCGCGCACCTCCGCGACGGCGACGAACTTGACGAAGCGCACCCCGGTCGCCGGCGCGGCGAAGCGCACCACCTGGGGCACCGGGTTGGCGGCGATGTTGGCGAACGTGCCGCGCGCGACCTCGCGCCACGCGGTGCCGTCGGCGCTGACCGAGAACGCGTAGTCGGCGACCGTGCCGTTGTCGCCTTCGGCGCGCGGCTGATAGACGAAGCCGGCGAGGTCGCGGGCCTTGCCGAGGTCGATGACGAGGTGGTGCGGCGGCCGCGGCGTGTCGGGTGAGTAGCGCGTGTGCCAGTGGGTGCGCGGGTCGCCGTCGATCGCCTTGCTGGCGGCTTCGGCGCCGCCTTGTTCGCTCGAGGACTCGACGACGCGCCAGCCGGTCGGCGCGATGCCGAAGGTCGCCGCGGTCTCCCCGATGGTCCGGAATGCCGGCGCCGCCGTGCCCGGCGCGGCGAAGGTCCGCGCGCGCACCGTGCCGCCGTCGCCGAACGCGAACGGTCCCGCGTAGCGCGGCGAGTCCCCGGTCACGGGCGAGCCGTCGGTGGTGTAGCGCAGCTCGCCGCCGTCCGTCGTGATCGTGACCTGCCCGGTGGTGTCGCGCGCGATCCGGGGCGGCGTCGCCAGTTCTGGCCGCTGGAACAGCGCGAAACGCGCGACGGCGGGCTTGCCGCGGCTCTGCTCGATCCAGTAGCGGAAGCCGTCGCCGGTGATCGGTGCGGTGCGCAGCAGCCGGCGGTAGCCGATCGTCGTGCCGCGCGCGCACTCGCGCCAGCCGCCGTTCTGCAGCACCTCGATGCGGAAACGCTCGACCCGCTGGCCCGCGGCGACGACGTCCTCGGCGAGGTCGAACAGGTCCACGGTCGTGGGGGCGTCGAAGTAGACCTCGCCGGCCTTGGCGTAGGTCTTGGTGGTCCCGCCCGCGGCCAGGTCCGCGGCGAAGGTCGCGCGCAGGTAGGTGCCCAGGTCGGCCAGCACCGCCGCGTCCGGTGCCGCGACGAGACCGCGGCGATCGGCGGGCACGTTGAGCAGCAGCACGGCGTTGCCGCCGACGGCCGCGAACCAGTAGTCGAGCAGCGTCGCCAGCGGCTTGACCTGGCGGTCCTCGTGGGGGTGATAGAACCAGCCGGGTCGGATCGACACGTCGGTCTCGGCGGGCCACCAGCACAGCGCCTTCGCAGCTTCCAGGGCCTCGCGGCTGCCGAGGTCCTGTTCCTGATTGCGCGCGCGCAGCGCCCACAGCGCGCGCCAGCTGTCGCGATCGGTCGCCAGGTCGCCGGGTGCAGCGTGCGGCAGCGGCAGCACGCTCCATTCGTCGGTGCGCGTGTGCCCGGCCTCGTTGCCGACCCAGCGCACGTCGGGGCCGGTGATCGCGATCACCGCGTCGGGCTGCAGCTCGCGCACCAGCGCGAACGCCGCCTGCCAGTCGAACAGCGTCGGGTCGTCGGGCGGGCAGTGGGCGCCGTCGAACCAGACCTCGAACAACGGCCCGTAGTTGCTGCACAGCTCACGCAACTGGGCGCGGAACACCTCCTGGTAGGCCGGAGTGCCGAAGCTCGGCTCGTGCCGGTCCCACGGCGACAGGTAGATGCCGAACTTCATGCCGCCGCGCCGGCACGCCGCGGCGACCTCACCGACGACGTCGCCGGTGCCGCCGCGGAACGGCGAGTTGGCGACGTCGTGCGCGGTGGTCGCCGACGGCCACAGGCAGAAGCCGTCGTGGTGCTTGCAGGTCAGTACCAGCCCGCTCATGCCGGCGTCGCGGAACGTCGCCACCCATTGCTCGGCATCGAACGCGGTCGGCGCGAACGTGGCCGGATCCTCCTTGCCGTCGCCCCACTCGCGGTCGCTGAAGGTGTTCATGCCGAAGTGCACGAAGGCGTTGCACCCGGTCGCCTGCCAGGCGACCTGGCGCGGGCTCGGTCGCACCGCCGCTGCGAGCGTCACGATCGCGTCGCGACCGGCGCCTTGCGGGACGGCGACCGGGGTCTGTGCCGCGAGGAGGGGGCCCAGGATGACGGCGACGAGCAGGCGCATGCGCCGCAGGATAGCGGGCGGCCCTCGAACGCCGCAGCGTTGCGTCTGCCGGTCGCGGCGGCATCATGCTCCGCCCGTTCGATGACCGAGACCGTCGACCTCGTGGTGATCGGCGGCGGCATCATCGGCTGCTCGGTCGTGCAACACGCCGCGCAGCTGCTGCCGCCGTCGACGCGCATCCTGCTGCTCGAGCGTGGCCCCGTCGCCGGGGCCACGTCGGGCTCGTGCATGGGCCACCTGATGGTCACGCCGGACACGCCGCAGGACTACGCGTTCACGCGCACCAGCCTCGACCTGTGGGGCGAGTTGCAGCAGCAGGAGGGTGGCTTCGACCACAACCCGACCGGCGCGCTCTACCTCGCCGACGCCGACGAGGACCTCGAGCTGTTGCCGACCCTGCTCGAGCAGTTCCGCGCCAACGGCGCGACCGCCGAGGTGCTCGACGGTCGGCAGCTGCGCGAGGTCGAGCCGGGCCTCGCCGAGGACCTGCCCGGCGGTCTCTACTATCCCGGCGACGGCGTGGTGCTGCCGATGCTCGCCTGCGGCGCGATGTTGCGCGTCGCGCAGCGCGCCAACCCGAACGTGGTGGTGCGGCCTGGATGCGCGGTGATCGGCTTCGAACGCGACGGCGACCGGATCACCGGCGTGCGCAGCGAGCGCGGCACGATCCGCTGCGAGAACGTCGTCAACGCCACCGGCGTGTGGGCGCCGGACCTCGCCGAGCTCGCGGGGCAGGCGCGGTTGCCGATCTACCCCCGCGCCGGCAATCTCGCGATCACGGGCCATCACGTCTCGCCGATCCGCACGCAGCTGCTCGAGGTCAGCTATCTGCGCTTCGCGCACGGCGCCGCCACGGTCGACCCGACGCGCACCGACGACGACGTCGGCGGCCACGCCGTCAACATGCAGCCGCAGACCAACGGCGGCTGCCTGATCGGCAGTACGCGCCAGTTCCGCGGCATGGACAAGACCATCAACCACGCGCTGCTGCGCCGGTCGCTGTCGCGCGCGCAGCGCTACGTGCCGGCGGTGGCGACGGCGCCGATCGTGCGCACCTGGGTCGGGTTGCGTCCGTACGCGATCGACAAGCACCCGCTGATCGGTCCGTGGCCGCAATTGCGCGGGCTGTGGATCGCCGCCGGGCACGAAGGGCTGGGCATTTCGCTGGCGCCGATCACCGGGCGGTTGCTCGCGCAGCAGTTGGCGGGGCTGGCTCCCGCCATCGATCACACCCCCTATCTACCGGCGAGGTTCGCGCGATGAGCGGGCGCATCGAAGGGCTCGGCGAGCGGCCGGTGGTCACGATCACGTTCGGGGGGCGCCAGCTGGCGGCCTTCGAGGGCGACACCGTCGCGATGGCGCTGTGGGCCGACGCGCAGGTCGCTCTGCGCCAGAGCAGTCGCAACGGCGCGCCGCGCGGCGTGTTCTGCAACATGGGCATCTGCTACGAGTGCCTGGTGATCGTCGACGGCGTCACCGTGCGGGGCTGCACGACGCTGGTGCGCGACGGCATGGTGGTCGAGCGCGGAGGCAAGCCGTGAACGCGCGCATCCTCGAAGCGGACGTCGGCGTCGTCGGCGCCGGACCCGGCGGCATGGCCGCGGCGCGCCGCCTCGCGGCGGCCGGGCTGCAGGTCGTGGTGCTCGACGAGGGACAGCGCGCGGGCGGGCAGATCTTCCGGCAGCTGCCGGTGGGCGCCAGTGGGCACGACCGGATCGCTGAGCCGCCGAGCCACGAGCACGGCCACCGCCTGATCGAGCACTTCGAGCGCGCCGGCATGGACCGCCGACACGGCGCCAGCGTCTGGGACGCGCGGCCGGGACGGCTGTGGTTCGAACAGGGCGGCGAGTCGTGGCTGCTGCGCTGCCAGAAGATCGTGCTCGCGCCGGGCGCCTACGACCGCGTCGTGCCGTTCCCGGGCTGGACGCTGCCCGGCGTGATGACCGCGGGTGCCCTGCAGGTGATGGTGCGTGGCTTCGGCGTCGTGCCGGGTCGGCGCGCGCTCGTCGTCGGTTCGGGGCCGCTGCTGTTGCCGACCGTGGCGTCGCTGGTGAGCGCCGGCGTGCAGGTCGTGGCCGCGCTCGAGGCGAGCTCGCGCTGGCGCGCGCTGCGCGCTCTGCCTGCCGTGATCGGCAACGGCGCCCGCCGCCGCGAGGCGCTCTGGTACGCGAAGAAGCTGCTGCTCGCCGGTGTGCGGCTGCGGTGGGGTTGGACGGTGTTCGGCTGCGAGGGTGACGGTCGCGTGCAGCGCGCGGTGATCGGCAAGGTCGATCGCGCCGGGCGACCGCGGCGCGACACGGCGCGGGCGATCGACGTGGACGTCGTCGGCGCCGGCTTCGGGCTGGTGCCTTCGGTGGAACTCGGCCTGCACCTGGGCTGCGCGTCGCGGCACGACGCGGCGCGCGGCGGCCATCACCTGGTCGTCGACGACGCGCAGCGCACCTCGGTCGCGGGGGTGTTCGCGGCCGGTGAGATCTGCGGCATCGGCGGCGCCGAGGTGGCGATGGCCGAAGGCGAACTGGCCGCCGCGGCGGTGCTGCACGAGTTGCGCGGCGCGCCGATCGACGCCGCGCTGCGTCGCGCGGTCGCCGCCGAACGCCGCGCCGCGGACGCGATGCTGGCAGCGTTCGCGCCGATGCCCGGACTGCACGAGCTGGCCTCGCCCGACACGATCGTCTGCCGCTGCGAGGACGTGACCGCGCAGCGCGCGCGCGCCGCGGCGGCGCTGCACGGCAGCTCCCTGCGCGCCGTCAAGATGGGCTGTCGCGCCGGCATGGGGCCGTGCCAGGCGCGGATCTGCGGTCCGTCCCTGCAGGCCATCGCCAACGCGCGGCCCGACGAGGTGATGGACCGCCCGATCGTGCAGGTGCCGCTCAAGGTCGTGCGCAGCGAGACGATCGTCGACGCGCCGCGCGACTGATGCGCGCGTCAGACTCGACGACCGCCGCGTCGGGCCGTCGCAGCAGGCCCCAGACCGCATCCAGAAGCTGATCGGAGACGAACGGCTTCTGCAGGAACGCGCGCGTCGCGCGGGCGGTCAGCCGGTCGTCCTCGCGACCGCCGCTCTCTCGTGCAGCGCGCGCTCCTGCGCGTAGCCCGACATGAACAGGATCGGCAGGTCGGGGCGCGTCGTCAGAGGCGCTCGGCGAGCTCGGCGCCGTTCATGTCGGGCATCACCATGTCGGTGATCAGCAGGTCGATGCGGCCGCGGTGCTGCGCCGCGGCGCCGAGCGCGTCGGGGCCGTTGGCCGCGTCGAGGACGCGCAGGCCGGCCCGCCGCAGCAGGCGCACGACGAGGTTGCGCACCATGGTCTCGTCCTCGACCACGAGCACGGTCGCGGGCGCCGGTTCCGGGGCGCGGCAGGACCACCGGCGCGGGCTCCGATGGAGCGCCGCGGCGGCGCGCGGCAGGTGGATGCACCGTGCAGCCCCGGCCCGGGCGCTGTCGATGCGCAGCATGCCGCCGCTCTGTTCGACGATGCCGAACACGGTGGACAGCCCCAGGCCCGTGCCCTGGTCGGGTCCTTGGTCGTGAAGAACGGTTCGACGGCGCGACCGCGGACCTCGTCGGTCATGCCGACGCCGTCGTCGGTGACGGTCAGCGCGACGCCGCCGATCGATTGGGCCACGGCGGCGGCGGGCACCTTCGCGGTGCGGATCGTCACCGTGCCGCCGGACGGCATCGCGTCGCGCGCGTTGAGCACGAGGTTGAGCAGCACCTGCTCCATCTGCACCTGGTCGATGCGCACGTGATGCGGCCCGTCCTCGACGCGGGTCACCAGCTGCACGCGTTCGCCGAGCAGGCGGCGCAGCATCGGCGCGACGCTCTCGACCACGAGGCCCAGATCGAGCACCCGCGGCGACAGCACCTGTTGCCGGCTGAAGGCGAGCAGCTGGCGCACCAGCGCCGCGGCGCGTTGCGAAGCCTGCAGCACCCCGCCGATCTCGCGGCGGCTCTCGTTGCCCTCGGGCAGCCGATCCCGCGCGGCCTCGGCGTAGCCGATGATCGCCGTCAGCAGGTTGTTGAAGTCGTGCGCGACGCCGCCCGCGAGCTTGCCGATGGCGTCGAGCTTCTGCGCCTGGCGCAGTTGGTCCTCGAGGCCGCGGCTGGCCGCGGCGATCGCTTCGCGCTCGGCGATCAGGCTGCCGACGACGAGCGGCACGGCGGTCGTGGCGAGCAGGAAGATCTGCAGCGGCTCGTGCCGTTGGTCGATCGGCTCGCACGTGAACGGCCCCATGCCCGCCGCGGTCACGAAGGTCACGAGCAGCGCGCTCGCGGCCGCGGGGATCAACGCGCCGCGGGGGCCCAGTCGCAAGGCTCCGAACAGCGGGATCGGCAACAGCATGTAGAGCGCGCCGATCGCCGTCGGTGACGGGGGCACGACCGCGGTCACGGTCCACAGCATCAGCGCCGAGGTCAGCACCAACACCGGCAGGAACCAGCGCGACGTGGGGCGATCCGACGCGCCCGTCGTCGATCGCCACGTCAGCACGAGCGGCACGACCATGACGATGCCGAGCGCGTTCATGCGCCACCAACTGTCCCACCGCGAGTAGAACGGCGTGGGCTCGCGCCACAGGTCGAGCGCGTAGCGGGTGATCCACGAGAACGTGATGCTCGCGAGCGGCGCGGCCGCCGCCGCGACGAACAGCGCGAGCACGTCGCGCAGGCGCGCGAACGCCGTCTGCATGCCGGCGCGGCGCAGCAGCCACACGCCGAGCGCGGCCTCGAGGGCGCTGCCGATGCCGGCGGTGGCGGCCGCGTCGAGGTGGTAGCCGATGACCATGCGATTGGCGATCGTGGTCAGGGCGATCACCACGCACGCGCGCCAGCCGAGCAGCCACTGGCCCGCCATGGCGACACCGCTGGGCAGCCAGATCACCGCCTGGGTCTCGCCGACGTCGCAGAGCACGACGGCGTGGGTCGCCAGGGTCAGCGCTGCGGCCAGCGCCAGCAGCTGCATGGGACTGCGGTTCGAAGGGGACACGGCTGCGAGCGGACGCGGGACGAGACGAGCCGGGAACGCCGCAGCGTCGCGGCGGCGCGGCCCTGCTATAACCGGTCGCAGACGATGACAACGCGCCCCCTCCCGTTCCCGTTCCGGTCCCCGTTCCTGTTGCTGGCGCTGGCTGCGGCGTGTTCTTCGGCGCCGGTTGCGACCGCGAGCGCGTCCGGACAGGGCGGCGAGGCCGCCGCGATGGCCCCTGCGGGCGGTGGCAACGCCGCTGCGGCGAAGGAGCAGGCCGAGCGGCAGAAGGAGCTGCGCGACAAGCAGCGTGATCTCGGCTACGCCGAAGCCGAGCAGAAGAGCGCGGCGATGGAGCGGCAACTGCAGAAGATCGGCACCGAGTCGGCGTTGCTGCGCACCGCGGACGAACTCGAGGAGGCGCGCGCCGAGCTCCGCGACTACCAGGAGAAGGTGCAGCCGCGCGAGCTCGAGGAGCGGCGCATCAGCCTCGACCGCAGCGCGCACCGCGCCGATCACGCCAAGGACGAACTCGCCGAGCTGACGGCGATGTACGAGAACGACGAGTTCGCCAAGGCGACCAAGGAGCTCGTGCTCAAGCGCGGGCGTCGCGACCTCGAGATCGCCGAGCGCAGCCTGGCCGTCGAGCGGCAGGTGCTCGAGCACTTCGAGAAGGTGGAGGTGCCCAAGCGACTGCGCGAGCTGCAGCGTAAGGTCGCCGAGGCCGAGCGCGAGCACCACAAGGCCGAGATCGAGGGCGCCAAGCAGGAGCACGAGGCCGAACTCGCCGCGCGCAAGGCGTCCGATCGCATCGCCGAGCTGCGCACCGAGATCGCGGACCTGAGCCGCAAGCTGCAAGAGGCGGCGAAGTGATCCTGGGGCGAAGTCTACTGCTCTGCCTGCTGGCGGGCTCGCTCTGCGCGCAGCTGCCGGCGAAGCCACAGGGGGCCGCGGATCAGGGCAGCCGCGAAGCGGCGCGGCAGGGCGTCGACAAGGCGCTCGCGTTCTTCGTCGGCACACAGCATCCCGACGGCAGCTGGGGCAGCAAGTCGTGCGACACCACGCTCGAGATGGAGTTCGCCGTCGAGACCCACTACGCCTGGAGCGTCGCGGCGCACGCGCTCGCCACCATGGCGTTGCTGCAGGCGCCAGAGACTCCCGAGCGCCGCGCCGCGCTCGACAAGGCGGTGCGCTGGTTGGTCGACTGCCGCATGACCCTGCGCGGCACGACCTGGGACAACGACGCCGTCTGGGGCTGGATCTACGGCGCGGTGGCGTCGGTCGCGATCGCCCAGGATCCGCGTTACTCGACCGATCTGTGGCGCGGCCCCGTGCACCAACGCGGTCGCGAGTTCGTCGGCTGGCTGGCCAAGAACCAGGAGCCGCTCGGCGGTTTCGGCTACTACGACGACCCGCCCTACACGCAGCGGCCGAAGTGGGGCACGAGCTTCTCGACCGGCGCGGTGGTGCCGGCGCTCGACGTGGCGACGCAGCTCGGCTGGCTCGAGGACGCCCAGGTCAAGGACCGCGCGGCCGAATACGTGCGCCGCTGCCGCTTGCCGAACGGCGCCTACTCCTACGATCTCACGCCGATTCCGCGGCTGCGCGGCGGCGAGGAGATCAACAACGTCAAGGGCAGCCTGGGCCGCATCCAGACGTGTCACTGGGCGCTGCGCGCGGCCGGTGACCACGGCGTCACCGACGCGGACCTGCGGCGCGGCCTGGAGCAGTTCTTCGCGCACCACAAGTTCCTGGCCGTGGCGCGCATGCGCCCGGTGCCGCACGAGGCCTACTACGCCAACGCGGGCTACTTCTTCTACTTCGGGCACTACTACTGCGCGCAGGTGATCGAGCTGCTGCCCGAGGCCGAACGGGAGCCATGGCGGCGCCAGCTGCGCGAGAAGATCCTGCAGACGCAGCGCGCCGACGGCACCTACTGCGACTTCCTGGGCAGCAGCTACATGATCGTCTCGAGCACCGCGTTCGCGACGCTCGGCCTGCTCGCCGGTCTGTAGCCGGGCGAATCCTCGCGATCGGCAGATCGCGTTGGCTGTCCGCGGGGCAAACGGCGCCTTTGCGGTCTGCCCCTGTTCTCCTCTTCCCACCGAGTCCGAATCCCGATGCGTCCCGCCGCACACCACGCCCTGGTCCTGCTCCTCGCCCCGATCGTCCCGGCACAGTCCTGGACCCAGATCACCACCGCTGCCAACCCCGGCGCGTTGCGTGACGCTGCGGCGGCGTTCCACGTGTCGACCGGCCACACCGTGTTGTTCGGCGGCTGGCCGACGCTCAACACCACCTGGCTCTTCGACGGCACCAACTGGACCGCGGCGACCCCGTCGACGGTGCCGCCGGCGCGCCGCGAAGCCGCGATGGCGTTCGACTTCGTGCGCGGCCGCACCGTGATGTTCGGTGGCCAGGGCGCGACCGGGCGCCTCAACGACACGTGGGAATGGGACGGCACCAGCTGGACGCCCGTGGCCACCGCGACCACGCCGCCGGTGCGCACGACCCACAGCATGGCTTTCGACGCGCTGCGCGGCCGCGTGGTGATGTTCGGTGGGACCGGCAATCCGAATCTGCCGAGCACCCTCACCGACACCTGGGAATACGACGGCAGCAACTGGACGCAGGTCGTCACGGCCCACGCGCCCAGCGAGGCCGAGCAGACCGCGATGTGCTTCGACCTGCAGCGCGGCGTCTGCGTGCTCTACGGCGGCACGAGCTTCTTCGGCGCGCCCGACCAGAAGACCTGGGAGTACGACGGCGTCGACTGGATCGACCGCACCCCGGCCGTGGGCCTCGGGCCGACGGCGACGCCGGGCCTTGGGCTGATGAACGCGCGCATGGTCTACGACCCGCTGCGCGGTCACGCGATCCTGCACGGCGGCCGCACGCCGAACGGCACCTACCCGCCCGAGACCTGGGTCTACGACGGCGGCAGCTGGGTGATGGTCAGCAGCGGCACGCCGTCGTCGCGCACCGGCTTCCAGATGGCGATGGACATCAACCGCGACGCCGTCGTGCTCTACGGCGGCTCGCACGGCAACCTGCAGACCAACTACAACGAGACGTGGCAGTTCCAGGGGGCGTCGGTCGCGAGCTTCGCGGTCTACGGCACGGGATGCATGGGCAGCGGCGGTCTGCCGATCCTCACCGCGCAGGGCAGTTCGTTGCCGCGCAGCGCCTCGACCTTCGACACGCAGGTCATCAACCTGCCCGCTGGCGGCGGGTTCGCGTTCATGGTGCTGGGCTTCGACAACACCAGCTGGAACGGCTTGCCGCTCCCTCTCGACCTGACCAGCTTCGGCATGCCCGGCTGCACGGGATACGTGCGCGTCGACGCCGCGGTGTTGGTGCCGCAGGTGTCCGGCACGCTGAGCTTCTCGATGGCGATCCCGGGCGGGCTCGAAGGCATCGTCTTCCACCAGCAGTGCCTGTCGCTCGATCCGGCGGCCGGCAACCCGGCTGGCGCGGCCACTTCGAACGCCGGAACGGCCGTCGTCGGCAACTGACCCACCGCCGCGACCTGCGGATTGCCGACCGGACCCGGTCCGTCGCGTTCGGTGGGCTCCGCTGGTTCGGATCGGCTTCGGTCGCGCGGCCCATGCCACGGCCCGCGTCCGCGCAGGGGAGCGGCCAGTTCCCGGCCAGCGTTGACCGCCTCACCCGGGCACCCTATCGTCTGCCGGCCTTTCACGGCCCACGAACGACCCCGACCACGTGCGGAAGACGGTATCCCTAGGCAATGGACTCACGATCGGCGGCGACGGCTTCGTCGTCATGGCCGGTCCGTGCGCAGTGGAGTCGCGCGAGCAGCTGCTGACGGTCGCCGAGGCGGTCGCGGCCGCCGGTGCCGCGGTGCTGCGCGGCGGCGCGTTCAAGCCGCGCACCTCGCCGAAGTCCTTCCAGGGGCTGGGCGAAGCCGGCCTGCGTCTGCTCTCGGATGCGTCGAACCTCACCGGCCTGCCGGTGGTGACCGAGGTGATGGATCCCCGCGACGTCGAGCTGGTCGCCGCGCACGCCGCGATGCTCCAGGTCGGCAGCCGCAACATGCAGAACTTCCCGTTGTTGCGTGAGGTCGGACGGCAGCGCAAGCCGGTCCTGCTCAAGCGCGGCGCGGCGGCGACGCTCGACGAACTGCTGCTCGCCGCCGACTACATCCGCAACGAAGGCAACGGCGACGTGCTGCTCTGCGAGCGCGGCGTGCGCGGCTTCGACCCGTCGACCCGCTACCTGCTCGACCTCGCGGCGGTGCCCGTGTTGCGCAGCCGCTGCGACCTGCCGATCATCGTCGACCCCAGCCACGGCACCGGCGCCGCGCACCTGGTCGCGCCGATGGCGAAGGCCGCGATGCTGGCCGGTGCCGACGGCCTGTTGATCGAAGTGCACGCCAACCCCGAGCAGGCGCTCTGCGACGGCAAGCAGGCGCTGCGGCCCGAGGAATTCGCGGCGTTGGCGGCAGAATTGCGCCACCTCGCGCCCCACTCTGGGCGCCGCTGGATCGGACCGGTTCCGGTCGGTGGAACGCTCAACGAGGTTCGCGCCGCCGGACGCGGCGTTCTCGTCTCGCCACAGCAGTCGTCCGAGGAGCCATCGTGACCAACCGCGCCCGCAAGCCCTACATCGCCGGCAACTGGAAGATGAACCTCGATCGGGCGCACTCGCTCGATCTGGTCAAGACGGTCAAGGGACGGCTCGGCGACGGCGGCGATCGCGAGGTCGGCTTCTTCGTGCCTTCGATCTACCTGGCCGACGTCAGCGCCGTGGCTCAGGGCTCGCCGCTCGGCGTCGGCGGTCAGAACGTCTGGTACGAGGACAGCGGCGCGTGCACCGGCGAGCTGGCGCCGCGCATGCTGCGTGAGGTCGGCGCCGACCGGGTGCTGATCGGCCACAGCGAGCGTCGGCACCTGTTCCGCGAACTCGACGAGTGGATGGCCAAGAAGATGCGGGCCGCGCTCGACGTCGACCTGCTGCCGATCTACTGCGTCGGCGAGACCCTCGACGAGCGCAAGGGCAACAAGACCGATCGCGTGCTCAAGAAGCAGCTCGAGAGCGGCTTCGAGCGCGTCAAGGTCGAGGACGCGCACCGCATCACCGTCGCCTACGAGCCGGTCTGGGCGATCGGCACGGGCGAGACCGCGACGACCGATCAGGCCGACCAGGCCCACCGCACGATCCGCAAGTGGCTCGCCGGCAAGCTCGGCGACGAGGCCGCCAACCTGATCCGCATCCTCTACGGCGGCAGCGTCAAGCCCGACAACGCCAAGGAGCTGATGGCCGTCGAGAGCGTCGACGGCCTGCTCGTGGGTGGGGCCAGCCTCAAGGCCGAGACGTTCCTGCCCATCATCGAATACGACAAGAATTGACGGCGCACCGCGCCCGTCGAGGCGCCGCGCCACCCCCGTTTTCCCGACTGCCCACTGCAATGATCGTCATCCACTATCTGGCCTGGATCCTGTTCTTCCTCTCCGCGGTCCTGATGACCGTCGTCGTGCTGCTGCAGGAATCGAAGGGCGGCGGCCTCGCCGAGGCCTTCGGCGGCGTCGGCGCCGAGACCTTCGGCGTCAAGACCGGCGGCATCAGCCGCTTCACGTTCCTGCTGGCCGCGATCTTCTGCGGCTCGGCGATCGTGATCAGCTCCACCTGGAACGCCTGAGCGGCGCTGCGCCGTTCTGGCCCGGACAGGATTCGTGGGGCGCCCTCCGCACAGCATGACCGGCGCCGGCTTCGCGGCCGGTCCCTCCGAGCACGGGGAGCTGCGCGTCGAGGTCCGAGCGGTCAACGGCCGCAGCCTCGTCACCAAGATGCGGCTGCCGACCGTGTGCAGCGGCTACGAGGCGGCGATCGAGGAGCTGCTGCGGCAGCAGCTGCAGCGCGGTTCGGTGACCGTGGTGGTCGAGCGCGTGCAGCAGGCGGCCAACCTGCCCGATCCCGACGTGGTGCGCCGCGTCGCGGCCGAGTTGCGGCAGCTCGCCGCCGAACTCGACCTGCAGCCGCCGACCCTCGCCGAGGTGCTGCAGGCCGCGGCCTCGGGTCGCGGCGGTGACGCGCCCACGTCCCGGCCGCTGCCGCCGCAGCTCGCGGCGCTGTTCGCGACGGCGATGGCGGACCTGCTGCGCCACCGGCAGTCCGACGGACAGGCGACGGTGGCCGCGATCGAGGCGATCCTGGCCCAGTTCGAGGAGCAGTTGGCCACGGCGCGCGCGCGCGCGCCGCAGCTCGCCGACCGCTATCGCGAGCGGCTGATGCAGCGCGTGCAGGAGTTCGTCGCGGCGCAGGCGCCCGAGGCGGCGCCGATCACCGAGCTCGTGCGTGAGGTGGCGATCTACGCCGATCGCGTCGACGTCGCCGAGGAGCTGCAGCGCCTCGACACCCACCTCGCGGAGGTGCGGCAGGTGCTGGCGCGCGGCGGCGACGTCGGCCGCAAGCTCGAGTTCCTGCTGCAGGAGCTGCTGCGCGAGACCAACACGATGGGGGCCAAGTCGCCCGACACGGCGATGACGCACGCGGTGGTGGCGATGAAGACCTGCATCGACCGCCTCAAGGAACAGGCGGCCAATCTCGAATGAGCGACGCCGGCAAACTCGTGGTGATCTCCGGACCGTCGGGCGCGGGCAAGACCTCGGTCTGTCGCGCGCTCAAGCAGCACCCCGACGTCGAGTTCTCGGTGTCGGCGACGACCCGCGTCCGGCGCGACGGCGAACGCGACGGCATCGACTACCACTTCCTGTCGCGCGACGACTTCCAGAAGCGCCTGTCCGAGAACCAGTTCCTCGAGTGGGCCAGCTACAACGGCAACCTCTACGGCACGCCGCGCTGGCCGATGGACGCGGCGCTCGCGCGCGGCCGCACGTTCCTGGTGGAGATCGAGGTCAAGGGCACGCGGCAGCTGCGCGAGCGCGGCATCCCGGGCCTCTACCTGTTCATCGAGCCGCCGAGCATCGAGGAGCTGCGCGCCCGCCTGCAGCGCCGCGGCACCAACGGCGCCGAGGAGATCGAGCAGCGGGTGCGCATCGCGGCCGACGAGATGGCCGCCTCGCGCGAACTGCTCGACGGCGCGGCGCTCTACGACCACACCATCCTCAACGACGACCTCGACGCGACGATCCGCCGCGTCGAGCAGCTGATCTGGCCATGAGCGCGGCGCACGTCCTGCTCGGCGTCGGCGGCGGCATCGCCGCCTACAAGCTCGCCTACCTGACCAGTCGGTTGGTGCAGCAGGGCCACCAGGTGCGCGTGGCGATGACGCCGGCCGCGACCGAGTTCGTCGGCGCCCTGACCTTCGAGGGCCTCACGGGGCGCAAGGC
Organism: Planctomycetota bacterium; assembly: GCA_020638655.1. Taxonomy (GTDB): domain Bacteria; phylum Planctomycetota; class UBA1135; order UBA1135; family UBA2386; genus JACKIC01. Next base: position 175,885 of record JACKIC010000005.1, on the reverse strand, counting down.
GATCCTGACGACGACCCAGGTCGATCCCGATGGTGGGGTGCCGCACATCGACGCCGCCAGGTGGGCGCAGGTACTGGTGGTCGCGCCGGCGACCGCCGGACTGTTGCACAAGCTCGCCGCCGGCGCCGCCGACGATCCGGTGTCGTTGCTGGCGCTCACCTGTCGGTGCCCGGTGCTGGTGTGCCCGGCGATGAACGACGCGATGTGGCTCGCCGCCCCCGTGCAGCAGAACTGCGAGAAGCTGCGCGCCCGCGGCTGGCAGTTCCTGGGGCCCGTGCAGGGCCACCTCGCCGAGGGCTACGACGCGATCGGTCGCATGGTGGAACCCGACGAGATCCTGAGCCGGGCCCTGGCCCTGGCCGCCGCGTCGTGACGGGCGGCGTCCTGCGGGCCTACGAACTGCGCGGCGGCGACCTCGCAGCGGCGCTCGACTGGCTGCACGTGCACGCCGACCTGCAGGGCGTGCTCGAGGAAGACGACCGGCTGGTCGTCTGGCTCGAGGGCGAACTACCGGCGCTGCCGCAGCCCGCGCTGCGGGTCGTCGAGCTCGCCGTGGATCCCGCCGACGCGCTGCGCACCGGGCTCGAGGACGACGCGCCGATCCTGGTCGCCGAGGATCTGCTGGTGCGCCCGCCGTGGGTCGAGCGGCCGGCGGGGTTCGCGGGGATCGAGTTGGTCGTGCCGCGCGGCGACGCGTTCGGCAGCGGCGAGCACGGCAGCACGCAGGCGGCGCTGCGCTGTCTGCACCGGCTGTGGCAGGACTCGACGAGCGTCGCCGACGTCGGCACCGGCTCGGGCATCCTCGCGCTCTACGCGAGCGTGCGCGGTTGTCGCGACCTGCAGGGCTGTGACATCGATCTGCCCTCGGTGCGGGCGGCGCGCGAGCTGTTGCCGCACGGACGCTTCGCGCACGGTGGCCCCGAGTTGCTGGCCCCTGCCGCGTGCGTCGTCGCCAACATGACCGGCGCCGAGCTGCGCGCCGCGATGGCCGAGATCCTGCGGCTGTGGGACGGCGCTGGACCGCTGGTGCTCGGTGGCATGCGCGCTGCCGAAGTCGAGCCGATCGCGGCGTTGGTCGGTTCGACGCCCGTGCACCGCGAAACCGTCGGCGACTTCACGTCGCTGGGCTTCGGTCCGCGCCGTTGAGCGGCGCGGCGGTCAGGTAGACGTCGAACCGCACGCGCTCGCCGCCGACCGCGAACGAGACCCCCGGCGCCAGCGGCGCGCCCTTGCCGTGCCGTTTCACGACGACGCGTTCCCGGGCGACCTGGCGGGCCACCTCGAGCAACGCGGTCGCGTCCTCGGGCGCCGCGCACAGCGCGCGGCACACCTGCATCTCCTTCTTCACCTGTGCCTTGCCGGCTTCCTCGAACATCGGGTCGAGGTAGACCGCTTCGGGGCGCTCGGCGGCGGGCAGGTCGCGCAGCCAATCGAGCGCCTCGGCCGCGACCACGCGCAGGGTCCCGGCGAAGCGCGTCGCCGCGGCGGCATCCCGGGTCAGCAGGGCCAGGGCCGGGACCCGTTCGATGGCGGTCACGGTGCAGCCGAGCCGGGCCAACACGGCGGCGTCGCGGCACAGGCCGGCCGTCGCGTCGACGACCGTCGGGGGTGTGTCGCGTCTGGCCAGACCGAAGGCGCGCGGCAGCGGGTCGGTGCGCCGCGCGGTCCGAAGTCGTTGCGCGAGCGCTCCTTCACCGAACCGCACCGAGATCGAAAGCGGCCCCAACGCCGCCGGGGTGTGCAGTTCGAGCGCGCCGAGCCGGCGCCGCAGCTGCCACTGCGTAGGATCGTCCGCAGCAACGACTTGGATACCCAGTTCCGCTGCGGCGGCGAGATCTTCGGGTCGCGCGGGCAGGGCCAGCGTTACTTCCGCGATTGGCGAGGTAGGGAACATCTGCGGTCCGGCGTGAACGGTGATTGTCTCGTCCCCATCGTCGGCCGAAAACCAACTCTGCCATGCCATCGGGGTATGGGTCGCGGTAGTCCCGAAGAGGATCACCGTTTTCGTGCTGCGGAACTGCATTTCCAAAGGAAGTGCTACACTTTCGCAGATCGCGAACGGCCCGCGCCTCACGATCTCGCCTCGAAGTCCTTTTCCCTCCAGCAACTAGCTCCGATCCTCCCCATGCGGCGTCTGCACCTGAAGCTGTTCTACCTCCGCACCCGCCTCAAGCGCGAAGCCCAGGGCGTCACCGCCAAGATCCTTGGCGTGCGTCCGGCGACGATGTCCCATCTCGAACAGGGCCGGTCCTTGCCGACCCTGCCGATGCTGCTCGCCCTGTGCAAGCACTACGACGTCACGCCGACCTACCTGCTCGACGACGCCCGGCCGATCGATCCCTCCGGTCGTGATCGGTGGAGCGAACGCAACAACGTCGTCGCCCGCGGCAGCTGGCTCGAGGTCGCCGAAGCGGCGATGGTCACGGCCCACGACGGCACCCGCCTCGCGGCGGTGCAGCCGGGTGCGCGCTTCTTCGACGCCGCGGCGCAGGCGCAGCGGGTCACCTGCCCGGATGCCGCAGCGGCGTCCCAGCTCGAAGTCGACCTGCAGGCCGCTTCCTCGCAGCGCGACCGCGAGCTCGAGGAGACGCTGTCGCGCGAGCTGATCGGTCAGCGCAAGCCGCGCACCAAGCCGGTCGCGAAGAGCTCGCTCAAGGCCGCGATGGCGCAGGCCGAGCTGGGCTGAGCGCGCCAGCCGCGCGCCTTCCCTTTCAGGGCTCCAGCGGCGCCGCCAGCGGCCACGGCGGCCCGGTCCGGTGACCGGGTCGGGCGCCGCGGGGCGCCCGCGAATCCAGGCGCGCTTCGATGCTGTTGGCCAGGCCGACGAGGCCGTTGTGGTCGGGATGCGTCCCGGAGCACCACAGGTGGTCCTGGCCGAGCAGCACCGTGAGCAGGCGTTCGCGCAGCGTGTCGCGATCGGCGGCCAATGCCGGCCCGAGCACGTCGAGGAAGCCGGCCGAGGGGCCGCGATGGGTGACGCCGCCGAGCCCGTAGAGCGCCCTGCCGCAGTGCAGCACGGGGGTCGCCGTGAGCATCGCCGTGATCGCCAGCGGGTGGTTGATCGTGAACGTGGCGAGCGCCGTGGCGGCGGCGTCGATGGCGGCGGCGTGCGGCAACAGGCGCACTGCCGGATCGGCTGCCAGTGCGGCCAGCTGGCGATGGTGCAGTCCGCGCGGCGGCAGCACCACGGCGAGTCGGATGTCGCGATCGATCGCGGCGGTGGCCTGGCTGGCGGCCGCGACCAGCTGTGACGCATCGGGGGCATCGGGCGCGTCGAGCCGCACGCGCGGATCGTCCGGGTCCTGCAGCAGCACCGCCGCGAAGGGCGCGCGCGGTAGTTCGAAGTCGGGTTCGGTCGGCGCCGGCGCAGGCCACGCCGCACGCCAGCCGTTCCATGCGTGCGCGGCGGCGGGCAAGCCGTCCTGGCGGGCGGCCCGCCACGCGCCGGCCGCCCGCGTGCGCCACGGCGGCCTGCGCAGTTCGCGCCGCGACAGCGCGGCCGGCTCGGCGCAGCCGAGCAGGTGCGCGAGGCACGATGAGAGCAGGGTGCGCTGCAGCGGCGCGTCGCGATAGTCGCCGGCGACGCGGCGGGTGATCCCTGCATCGCCGTCGCGGCCCGATTCGTCGTGCTGCAGCGTGTGCGGCAGCAGTCCGGGGCCGAGCCACAGCGCCCGCACGCCGAGCTCGCGCGCGACGAAGTGCAGCAGCTGCGAGGCTGCGCCGCGGGCACCGGGCAGGAGCACCAGGTCGGGGCGCTCCGCTTCGAACCAGCGCACGCACGCCGGCAGCCGGCGCGCGAGCAGGGTCTGGGTCCGTTCCACGCAGCGCCGTCGCGCGGCGCTGCCGCGGCGCAGGCCGCGCGCCGTCGCCTGCAGCTCGGCGAACTCCGCGAGCGGGGCGCGCATCGCATCGGCGGCGGCGGGTTGCAGCTGTCGCGCGCTCAGACCCTGCAGCTGCCAGAAACCCGCGGTCGCGGCATCGAAGCACAGGGTGTCGACCCGATGGCCGCGCCGAGTCAACTCGCGCTGCAGGCGGTCGAGCAGGTGGAAGGAGTCGAACTCCGGCGCGCCGATCACGACCGTGCCCATGCCGTCGGGACATCGGATCTGCGCGGATCCTGCCTTGAGGTCGCGTGCCTCGAGGATGCGGCGTTGCGCAAGGTCCGCGGTCGCTGCCCCGATCGCGCCAGGGTCCGGGTCGTTTCGTGCCGTTCCGACTCGAGGGCTGCCGCGCGCCGCGAGCCGCTCCGCGCGTTCGGAAGGACCTCGCCAGTGCAGTCGCTTCGGCTAGACTCCTACGCCCCTGCCCGGCGGCGCGCGCTCGCCGCCACCACACACCCTCGCCGAGGTATCGATGCTGCGTTCCTTCTCGCTGTGCGCGGTGGCGGTCGGTCTGTCGACCGCTGCTGCCCTTGCCCAAAACGTCCCGTCGGGCTTCCTCGTCGACACGCTGGTGTCGACGGGCCTGTCGGGGCCGACCGACTGCTGCTTCCTGCCCGACGGGCGCGCGCTGATCGCCAATCGCGGCGGTCTCGTGCACGTCTACGCGGGTGGCCCGGTCGTCAGCGTCGGCACGGTGCCCTCGGTCGAAACCGGCTCGGAGCGGGGTTTGCTCAGCATCGAGGCCGATCCGAACTTTCCGAGCAACGGCTACATCTACGTCTGGTACGCGAGCTCCACGGATGCGTTCATGCACCTGGACCGCTTCACGTGCACCGGCGACCTGGCCAACCCCGCGAGCACCAATCTTGCGTTCGCCGCCGCGAGCCGGCGCGTGATCCTCGGCGCGATGCCCGACAACGCCTTCAACCACAACGGTGGTTCGACGCGCTTCGGGCCCGACGGCATGCTCTACCAGAGCGTCGGTGACGACGCGGGCACGTGCACGGCGCAGCCGACGAACTCGGCCGTCGGCTGTGTGCTGCGCATGGACGTCTCGACGCTGCCCGCCGGCGGCAGCACGACGGCGCCGACCTACTCGTCGCTGGATCCGGGCACCAACCCGCTGAGCGCCAACAACGACATCAGCCAGCTGGTGATCGCGCACGGGCTGCGCAACCCGTTCCGCATGGAGATCGACCAGCTCACCGGCAACCTCTACATCGGCGACGTCGGCCAGAACGCGGTCGAGGAATACACCGAGTACGTGTACCCGGCGTCGACGCCGCTGCCGCTGCGCAACTGCGGCTGGCCGTGGCTCGAGGGCAACAACAACTACACGACCTGCGGCGGTTCGATGCCGACGGGCCTGACCGCGCCGATCGCGGCGGTCAGCCAGAGCACGGGCTGGGCCTCGGTCATGGGCGGGCCGCGTTACCGCAATCAGAACGGTCAGTTCGACTTCGGCCAGAGCTACGAGGGTTCGGCGTTCTTCCTCGACTACTTCGCTGGTCAGGTCCGGCGCCTCGTCAACACCGGCACGTGGGGGCCCGCGCCCGCCGTGCCCGGACAACCCAACGCGAACGACTGGGCGACGGGTTTCGTCGCGGTCTGCAGCCTGCGCCAGGGGCCCGATGGCGCCCTCTACTTCGTGCAGCAGGCGGGCACCTACGGCACCAGCGGCGGCTCGTTCAAGCGCGTCCGCCCGCAGGGGCCCGTCAACAGCGTCGTCGCGGTGAGCGGCGGCGGCCAGATCGTGCCGGCGCTCGAGCCGTTCCCGCAGCCGATCCAGGTGCAGGTCCTCGACCCCAACAACCAGCCGCTGCCCAACGGCGTCGTCAACTTCACCGTCTCGGGCGCCGCTACGCTGTCGACCACCAATCCGGTGATCGCCGACGGCAACGGCATGGCCTCGACGATGGCCACGGCCGGCAACGGCGGCGGCAACATCACGATCACGGCGAGCACGCCGAACTCGACCACCAGCGCCACCGTCAACCTGTTCGCCCGCAACCTCACCGTCGCCGGCAACAGCACCCTGGTGGTGGTCAGCATCACCAACACTACGAACGCGCTCCCCGCGCAGATCCCCTACATCGTGATGGTGGCCCTGCCCGGCGGGCCGATCTGGAACTCGCCGCTCGGACCGATCTGCACCGACCCGGCGAGCCCGGCGACGATCGTGATCGAGGACAGCATGGGCGTGTTCGGCGGCGTCAGCCTCTCGGGCACGGGCAGCATCGGCACCCCGAGCCTGACCAAGATCTACAACATCGCCCCCGGCATCCTGAACGGCCTGAACCTGCGCTTCCAGGCGGTCGGCTACGACCCGATCACGGGCCTGTTCCGCACCGACTGCGAGTCCAAGCAGTTCTGATTCGGGCGCCCAAGGGGCGACCGAATCAGGTTTCGCTGGGCAACGCCGCGACGCGGGGGCCGGCGGCGGGCGGATCACGCAGCCAGCCCCGCTTCGGCGTTGCGAGCTGCGCGGCGGGTCGGCCCCAAGGCGGCGACCGAATCAGGTCTTGTCGGGCAACGCCGCGACGCGGGGGCCGGCGGTGGGTGAATCACGCGGCCAGCCCCGCTTCGGCGTTGCGGGGCCGGCCCCAGGGCCGCCCCGTGCGCCGGACCGGGTGATCTCCCGTCCGGCACCCCTGGGCCGATCGCGTCTTCGGCGCGGCCGGCTCTTGACCGGAAAGGGGGGGATCCGCACAATCCTCGCCCCCTTTCCTACGCCACGCCCCTCCTCCCTCCCATGTCGCGCCCCCTGGCGGTCATCAGCCTCTGCGCCGGGCTCGGCAAGCGCACCAAGGTCAGCATGCCCAAGGTGTTGCTGCCGCTCTGCGGCCGGCCCCTCGCGGTCTCGGCCCTCGCGGCGACGCGCGCGCTCGCGCCCGACCGCACGGTCGTGGTGGTTCACCATCAGGCCGAGCGGGTGCAGAAGGTGCTGACGGCGCACGCCGCGGTGACGGGCCCGCTCGAATTCGTCGATCAGGGTCAGCCGCGCGGCACCGGACACGCCGTGCAGGTCGCGATGCAGGCGCTGGGGGACTTCGAAGGCGACGTGCTGGTGGTGTACGGCGACGTGCCGTTGATCAACACCGAGACCCTGGCCGCCCTGCGCGACGCGCGCGAGGACGCGCCGTGCGCGGCGCTGACCGCGTTCTTCGAGGACCCGACCGGGATGGGGCGCATCCTGCGCGACGACGAAGGCAACTTCGTCGGCATCCGCGAACAGCGCGACTGTTCGCCCGAAGAGACGGCGATCGACGAGATCAACGCCGGCTTCTACTGCTTCGACAGCGAACTGCTGCGGCCGGCGCTGGGGCGCCTGTCGCCGGACAACGCGCAGGGCGAACTCTACCTGACCGACGTGATCGCCGACTTCGTCGCCGCGGGACACGAGGTGCCGACGCTGGAGATCGCGGATCCGAGCGAGATCCAGGGCGTCAACTCGCTCGCCGACCTCGCCATGGCGCGCGTGATCATGCAGGAGCGCATCCTGTTCGAGCACCTCGCCAACGGCGTGCTGATCGTCGACCCTGCGACCACCTGGATCGACCACGACGTGCAGATCGGCGCCGACACCAAGATCCTGCCCTGCACGGTGATCGGCACCGGCTGCCGGATCGGCGCCGGCTGTGAGGTCGGGCCCTTCGCGCATCTGCGCGTCGGCACCGTGCTCGAGGACGGCGCCGAGATCGGCAACTTCGTCGAGGCCAAGAAGACCGTCATGGGCAAGGGCGCCAAGGCCAAGCACCTGACCTATCTGGGCGACGCGACGATCGGCGCGAAGGCGAACATCGGCGCCGGCACGATCACTGCCAACTACGACGGTACGCACAAGCATCCGACGACGATCGGCGAGCGTTGCTTCGTCGGCAGCGGCACGGTGCTGGTCGCGCCGACGACCATGGCCGACGGCGCGATGACCGGCGCCGGCGCGATCACGAAGCGCGGCTCGGCGCTCGGTCCGGACGAGGTCTGGGTCGGCGTGCCCGCGAGGCTGCTGCGCAAGCGCGACGCGGCCGCCGGCAAGGTCGACGCTGCCAAGCCCAAGGAGCACAGCTGATGAGAATGCGCGGAGAACGGCTGCGGGTGTTCACGGGCACCGCGCACCCCAGGTTGGCCCAGGACGTCTGTTCGTTCATGGGCGTGCCGCTCGGCGCGGCGTCGCTGTCGCGGTTCCCCGACGGCGAGATCAACCTCAAGGTCGAGTGCGACGTGCGCGGCGCCGACGTGTTCGTGGTGCAGCCGACCTGCCCGCCGGTGCACGAGCACCTGTTCGAGCTGCTGTCGTTCGCCGACTGCCTGCGCCGCGCCTCCGCCGACCGCATCACCGCGGTCATCCCGTACTTCGGCTACGCGCGCAAGGACCGCAAGGACGAGGGGCGCGTGCCGATCAACGCCAAGCTGGTCGCCAACCTGTTGGTGACCTCGGGCTACGACCGCGTCGTCGCCGTCGACCTGCACGCGGCCCAGATCCAGGGCTTCTTCGACATCCCCGTCGACCACCTCTACGCGCGGCCGGTGATGATCGACCGCGTGCGGCAGCTGGAGACGCGCGACGTGATGGTGGTCTCGCCGGACATCGGCGGCACCAAGCTCGCGCGCGCCTACGCCAAGGACCTCGGCTGCGACCTCGCGATCATCGACAAGCGCCGCATCAGCGGCGAGCAGACGGTGATCGAGCACGTCATCGGCGACGTCAAGAACCGCGACGTGCTGCTGGTCGACGACATGGTCAGCACCGGCGGCTCGATCGTCGACGCCGCCCGCATCGTCAAGGAGAAGGGCGCGCGCAAGGTGTTCATCGTCGCCACCCACGCGGTGCTCTCGGGCAACGCCGTCGAGCGCCTCAACAAGGCCGACGTCGAGAAGATCCTGTTCGCCGACACCGTGCCCGTGCACGACAAGGGCATCACGCGCCTCGAGGTCTGCTCGATGGCGCAGCTCCTGGCCCGCGCCATCGACCGCATCCACCGCAGCGAGAGCGTCAGCAAGCTGTTCGAGTCCGACCGCTGAACCGCGCCGCGTTCCATTCCCCAACGTATTCGTCACTGAAGAGGTAGTCATGAAAGTCGTCCCCATGAAGGCAGAGCGTCGTTCCGCGCTCGGTCGCAATCAGGTCGCTCAGCTGCGCAAGGAAGGTTGGCTGCCCGCCGTCGTCTACGGCGAGGGTCGCGAGCCGGTCTCGATCTCCATCTCCGAATGGGAGCTCGAGCAGCACGTCAAGCAGCACCACAAGGTCTTCCATCTCGACATCGGCGGCACCGTGGAGTCGGCGTTCCTGCAGGAGATCTCCTGGCAGGCGACCACCGATCGGCCGCTGCACGCCGACTTCAAGCGCATCGACCTGACCAAGGCGATCGAGGCCGACCTCGAGGTGACCGCGGTCGGTTACCCGATGGGTCTGAGCAAGGGCGGCGTGTTGTCGAAGGACCACATGGTCATCCGCATCTCGTGCCTGCCGACCGCGATCCCCGAGTCGCTCGAGCACGACATCAGCGGCCTGGACCTGGATCAGACCCTGACGGCCGGCGACCTGGTCCTGCCCGAAGGCGTCACGCTGGTCACGCCGGCCCACACTTCGATCTGCCACGTCGCCCCGGCGAAGGTGGTGGTCGAGGCGCCGGCGGCGACGGAAGACGCTGCGGCTCCCGCGGCCGACGCCAAGCCGGCCTCCTGAGGTCTCGCGCCAGGGCCTGGCTCGGGGCTTGCTCCGGGCCGGGGCGGCGCGTAATCTCCTCGCCCCCAAGTCGCCCCCATGGGCTGGCACCGCATCGTTCTGGGCATCGGCAACCCCGGGCCCGAATACGAGAACACCCGACACAACGTCGGGTTCATGGTGCTCGATCTCATGGCCCAGCGCCTGGGGCTCACCTTCGACCGTCTCGAACGGCGCTCCGCCGATGGCGCGCGCGTCTTCTCGGGCAAGGTCAAGGCGAGGATCTGCGAGGGTCGCCGGAAGGGACGCGAGTTCCTGCTGGTGAAGCCGCAGAGCTACGTGAATCTGTCCGGTGAGGTCGCCGCGCCGCTGCTTCGGCACGCGGGGCGCCAGCCGGAATCGCTCTTTGTCATCGTCGACGACCTGAACCTACCGCTGGGCCGGATGCGAATCCGGCCGTCGGGGAGCGCAGGGGGCCACAACGGCCTCAAGTCCATCCAGCAGCAGCTGGGCACGGACGCGTTTCCCCGTCTCCGTCTCGGTATCGGTCCCATCGCCAGCGATCCCCTCGACGAGGTGGTCGAACGCGGCGGGGCCAAGGGGCAACCCACGGGGATCCGTGCGGCCGATTGGCCGGACTACGTCCTCGCTCCATTCCTCCCGGAGGAACGTGAGGTTCTCGGTCTTGTTCTGGGTCGGGCGGTCGACTGCGCCATGGCGTGGCTCGACGGTGCCGACCTGCAAAGTCTGACTGGAACCTTCAACGGCCCGCTGCAGGGCTGAGTCGGCCGATTCGAGAATCGGCGATTCGAACCTGCGGGGTCATTCCGAACACGGGCCTCGCCCGGGAGAACCAAGTTGCAACGCACGTACGAATGCATGTGCCTCCTCGACAATCGAGAGGTGCGCAATGGCTGGGAGCCGCTCAAGCAGGCGGTCACCGGCGTCTTCACCAAGCACGGTGGCAACATCCTCAGCGCGCGCCGCTGGGACGAACGCCGCATCGCCTACCCGATCAAGGGGCAGAACCGCGGCACCTACCTGCTGGTCTACTTCGCCGCCGAGACCCAGTCGGTGACGGCCATCCGCCGCGACCTGCAGTTCAACGAGTCGGTGCTGCGCTCGCTGCTGCTCGATTGTGAGGAGGTCCCGCAGTCGGCCTACGAGCCCGAGGCGGCCTTCGACGTCAACGCGATCCCGCCGGACGACAGCGACGCCGTCACCGAGGTCGAGACGCCCGCCGAAGAGGCCTCTGGCGAGGAAGCCTCGGCCGAGGATGCCTCGGGCGACGCGGAACCCGCTGCCGACGCCAAGACGGAGGACAAGTAACCATGAGCTCCACCTACTCCGATCGTGACTCCCGCGACGGCGACTCCCGCGATGGCGGTGGGCCGCCGCGCCGCAAGTTCGGCCGTTTCGGCGCGCGTCGCCGCGAGGTCCTGCCCGAGGAACCCCTCGAGTACAAGAACGTCGCCTACCTGGCCAAGTTCGTCTCGGCCAACGGCCGCATCCAGTCGCGCAAGCGCACCAACTTCTCCGGCCAGAACCAGCGCAAGCTCGCCCTGGCGATCAAGCAGGCCCGCATGATCGGTCTGCTGCCCTTCGTGGGGAGGCTCTGATCCATGGAACTCCTGCTCAAGCAGAACGTCGAGTATCTCGGCCGCACCGGTGATCTCGTCGACGTCAAGTCGGGTTACGCCCGCAACTACCTCCTGCCGCGCGGCCTCGCCGTCGCGGTCACCAAGAGCAACGTCGCCGAGATCGAGCGCGTGCGTGCGCGCGCCCTGGTCGAGGAGCAGAAGCGCCTCGCCGATCTCAAGGAGATCGCGGGCAAGCTCACCGACATCTCGGTGACCATCGAAGGCCGCGCCAACGCCGAGGGCCACCTGTTCGGCTCGGTCGGCGTCACCCAGATCGCCGCCGCGCTGCGCGAGAAGGGCATCCCGGTCGAAGAGCGCCAGGTCCGCCTCGAGCACCCGCTCAAGGAGATCGGTGTGTTCGACGTCGTCGTGCACCTGCACGCGGACGTCGAGCCGACGATCAAGGTCTGGGTCGTCCAGCAGAAGCCGGAGTGATCCGGCTGACCGCGGGCGCGCCGCTGGTGCGGCCGCCCGCGTCGAGGTTCCCGTGAACGAAGCGATCCGCGTCTCCCTGATCAGCCTCGGTTGCGCGCGCAACCTCGTCGACTCCGAGGTCCTGCTCGGCCACGCCGTCGAGGAGGGCCTGCAGGTGGTCGAGAACGCCGAGGACGCCGACGTCGTCGTCGTCAACACCTGCGGCTTCATCGAGACCGCCAAGCAGGAGTCGATCGATACGATCCTGTCGGTCGCCCGCCTCAAGCAGGAGGGCAACCTCAAGGGCGTGATCGCCGTCGGCTGCCTCGCGCAGCGGTACGGCGAGGAGCTCGGCAAGTCGATCCCCGAGCTCGACGCCGTGTTCGGGTTGTCCGACTACTCGGGCGTGCCCAACGTCGTGCGCAAGATCGTCAACGGCTCGACGAAGCGCTGGGTCGCGACCGTCGACGGCGGCAAGCCCAAGGGGCCGCGCAGCGACAAGAAGCGCGTGCTGCTGACGCCCAAGAGCTTCGCCTACCTGCGCATCAGCGAGGGCTGCGACCACAAGTGCACGTTCTGCGCGATCCCGCAGATGCGCGGCCGCAACCGCAGCAAGCCGATCGACGTGCTCGTCGAGGAGGCGCAGCAGCTCGCCGCCGCGGGCGTGCAGGAGCTCGTCGTCGTCGCCGAGGACACCACTGCCTACGGCCTCGACGTCGATCGCAAGCGCCGCATCCACGAGCTGCTCGAGAAGCTCGGCGACGTCGACGGCATCCGCTGGATCCGCCTGATGTACGCGTATCCGCACACCGTCGCGCCCGAGCTGACCACGTTCCTGCGTGAGCACCCCAAGGCGGTGAAGTACCTGGACATCCCGATCCAGCACATCAGCTCGCCGATGCTCAAGGCGATGAAGCGCGGCGTGTCGGACACCCAGGTGCGCGGCATCCTCGACCGCCTGCGCGACGAGGTGCCCGGCATCGCGGTGCGCACCACGCTGATCACCGGCTTCCCGGGCGAGGGCGAACAGGACTTCGCGGCGCTGCGTGACCTCGTCACGGGCTACCGCTTCGAGCGGCTCGGCGTGTTCCCGTACTCGCACGAGGAGTCGACGCCGGCGTTCGAGATGCCCGAACAGATCGACCAGGAGGTCGCCGAGGCGCGCGCTGCCGAGCTCATGGAGCTGCAGCGCGAGGTCATGGGCCGCTTCCAGCGCGGCTTCGTCGGCAAGACGTTGCCCGTGCTCGTCGACGGCTACGACCCCGAGGCCAAGCGCCTCGTGGGGCGCACCTACGCCGACGCCCCCGAGGTCGACTGCCACGTGCTGCTGCCCAAGGGCGCGGCCGAGCCCGGCACCTTCGTCGACGCCGAGATCACGGCGGCCGACGACTACGAACTGACGGGGCGCCCGCTGCGGGCGAAGCAGGCGTGAACATCCCGAACCTGATCACGACCGCGCGGCTGGTGATCACGGTGCTGGTGTTCGTGTGCCTGCAGCTCGGCTTCTGCTGGCGCGAGCAGCTCGTGCCGCTCACCTGGGGCGCGTTCGTGCTGTTCCTGTTGGCCGCGTTCAGCGATTTCCTCGACGGCTACCTGGCGCGCAAGTGGAACCTCGTGACGGCGTTCGGTCGCGTGGCCGATCCGTTCGCCGACAAGATCCTGATCACGGGCTCGCTGATCATGCTGCTGCAGTTCGACGAGGCCACCGACGTGCTGACCGCGTGGTTCGTCGTCGTCGTCGTCGCGCGCGAGTTCCTCGTCACCGCGGTGCGCGGCGTCGTCGAGGCGAGCGGCCAGCCGTTCCCGGCGGACCGCCTCGGCAAGTACAAGATGGTCGCGCAGTGCTGGACCGTGGGCGCGCTGATGACGATGGTCGCGGGCACCGACTTCTGGGTCTGGGCCGCGGTCTGGGGCTACTGGGTGAGCCTGGTGCTGACCGTCGTGTCCGGCGCCAACTACGTCTACAAGGCCCGCAAGATCCTCTTCGGGGGCGCGATTTGAGCTTCGCCGACCGTCTGCGCTGGCTGCTGATCACCAGCGGCGGGCTGGGGCTGTCGCCGTTCGCGCCGGGCACCGTCGGCACCCTCGGCGGGGTGCTGCTCGCGGTGGTGCTGCAGGCGCTGTTCCCCGACCGGTTGATCCTGGTCTGGTCCGCCGTCGCCGTCGCGCTGTTCGTCTGGGGCTGTCTGCAGTCGAAGTTCGTGGCGCGCACCTGGCCCAGGGAGGATCCCGGTCAGTTCGTGCTCGACGAGGTCGTCGGCTACCTCGTGACCGTGATCACCTACGCCGCGCTCGCCCAGCAGGCGCCGGGGCCGCTCGCGCACACCGCTGCGTTCTTCGCGTTCCGGTTCTTCGACGTGGCCAAGATCCAGCCCGCGAAGAAACTCGAGGACCTGCACGGGGCGTTCGGCATCATGGCCGACGATCAGGTCGCGGGGCTCTACGCGGGCCTGTCGATCTGGTTGGTCCTGCCGCTGCTCGGCTGGTAGGCCAAACCCCGGTTGCGGGCGTGACGCCAGCGACCGGGCCGCGCATGATGCGTGCCCGCCCGGCTTCCCCATCGGGCCCGATGAACGCATGGCGCGCAAAGGCAGCAGCAGCAAGTCGAGAGGCAAACTGGCCCGCAACCTGGCCTTGGGCACCGGCATCGCCGGCCTGCTCGGCGGCCTCCTGTTGACCGTGGCTCTGGTCAACAACCTCAGCGGCGCGATCGACGACCCCGCGGTCGTCTCGCGCGGCTGGCAGGTGGGTCTCGGTCTCAGCGCGCTGCTCGCGGTGCTGTCGGCCGGCACCGGCTGGGTGCTCGGCGGCAAGATCGCGACGCGCATCACCGACGTCGGCCTGGGCGTCAGCAAGCTCGGCCGCGGCGGCAGCGAGGTGCGGGTGCGCGTCGCCGGCGACGACGAGGTCGCGGCGCTCGGCCGCGCCGTGCAGTTCCTGGCCACCGACCTCGCCGAGCTGCTGCGCGGCCAGGACGAGGCCGGCGGCGTCGCGCACGTGTCGATGGACCCGCAGGTCCGCCAGTTGCGCGACAAGGTGCTGCCGCACGGGTTGGGTGGCGTGCCCGGCTACGAGGTCGACGGGGCGCTCGGCGCCGGCTCGCGCGGCGGGCTCGACTACTTCGACCTGGTGATCGGCGGCGACCCTGCGCAGACGGTGCTCTACGTCGTCAGCGCCGAGGGCCACGGCGCGCTGGCGGTGTTCGCGTGCCGGCTCGCCCGCGACGAGCTGCACCGCGCGCTCGGCACTGGCGCGACCCCGCGCAAGTCGCTGGCGCACGTCAACAAGGTGCTCAAGAACAACCTGCCCGCCGGCTGCTGCGCCAAGGCCTCGCTGCTGCAGATCACCGAAGGCGGTGCCAAGCTCTACCAGGCGGGCGCGCGCTCGCCGCTGCTGATCTGTCAGCGCGGCGAGGTGCTCGAGCTCAACGCCGAGGGCCTCGCGCTCGGCCTCGACGACGGCCCCGTGTTCGAGAAGTCGCTGCGGCCGCAGGAGGTCGCGATGAGCCCGGGCATCCGGCTGGTGCTCGGCAACGACGCGCTGCTGCGGCAGGAGGGCGTGCTCGACCTGTTGCGCCAGCACTCGCCGCGCCACACCAACATGTTCATGAACATGGTGCTCGGCTCGCTCGAGCAGGACGCGGGCGACGACGGCTTGCGCGAGGACGTGGTGCTGCTGACCGTCAAGAAGGCGGGCCAGGAATGACCGCGCCGCGGCAGTCGGCGCCCGAGGGCTCGTTCCAGCGCCTGATCGAGGACATCTACTTCGAACGCGACCACGACCGCGGCGTGCCCGGCACGCTGCTGTGGTTCGTCGAGGAGGTCGGCGAGCTCGTGCGCGCAATCCGGCGCAAGGAGCGGCACAACCTCGAGGAGGAGTTCGGCGACGTCTACGCGTGGCTGGCGACGCTGGCCTCGCTGCACGGCGTCGACCTCGAGGCGATCGGCCGCAAGAAGTACGGCGGCGGTTGCCCGCGCTGCGCGGCGACGCCGTGTGCGTGTCCGCATCCGGCGGGCTGAGCGGCGACCCTCAGGCCGAGCCGGTGCGCAGCCGCTGCATGAACCACCAGCGGTGGCCCTCGCAGTCGTAGGCGCCGTAGCCTCGATCGCTCCAGTACTCGGGCCCGTAGTCCTGGGTGGTCAGCGGATCGCAGATCTCGGCGCCGTGGGCCGCGGCCCGGTCGTGGTGGGCCTGCACGTCGTCGACGTAGACCGCCAGCGCCTGGGTGACCCGGCCGCCGATGCTCGCGGGGCTGGTGAGCCGCTGCCGCCAGTGGCTGTCGGGCCCGGGCGCCTCGGCGCTGGCGCCGCTGACCATGATCACGCCGTCGCCGTAGGTCAGTTCGCTGTGCATCACGCTGCCGTCGGGGCCGTCGACGAGGATGCGCACCTCGAAGCCGAAGGCCTGGCACAGCCAGTCGATGGCACGGCGTGGATCGGTGTAGAACAGGGCCGGGCTGATGCGCGGCCAGCCGGGGGGAGTTGGCTTCATGGCGGCTACCGGTTGCGGGGGCGTCAGTGTCCCCCGCGAACCCCGGCACTTCTCCTGTCGTCCCTCGGGAATCTTCTCCCGAGCGCCCCGTAGGGCGGCGCTCGCCACGGATCGCCTACACTTGCCCCTCATGTCCGAGCCCCAGCCCGCCACGCCCGCCGCCGCCGACTGGGAAGCGTTCTACGCGAACTACCGCAAGCCGGGCTACGTGCCGGGCTACGAGCTGACGAGCAAGCTCGGGGGCGGCCAGTTCGGGATCGTGTTCCGGGCCCGCAAGCAGTCGATCGGCAAGGACTACGCGATCAAGTTCCTGCAGGTCGACGACGGCGAGGTGCGCCGCGCGATCGTCGCCGAGCTCGAGCAGCTCAAGTACTTCGCGCAGATCGACCACCCCAACCTCGTGTCGATCGAGGACCGCGGCGAGGTCGACGGCATCCCGTACCTGGTGATGTCGTTCGCCGGCACCGAGACGCTGCGCGATCGCATCTTCGGCGACGGCAAGGCGCCGACCGGCGAGGAGCGCGACCAGCTGGTGCAGTTCTTCCTGCAGGCCTGCCGCGGTGTCGCGGCGCTGCACGACCGGTCGCTCGTGCACTTCGACCTCAAGCCCGCCAATGTGTTCCTCAAGGGCAACGTGGCGCGCGTCGGCGACTACGGCCTGTCCAAGCTCGTCACGCACAGCCGCGGCAGCCTGTCGATGGGGCGCGGCACGCCCTACTACATGGCGCCCGAGCTGCTGCAGCGCCGCGGCGACGCGCGCAGCGACGTCTACTCGCTCGGCGTGATGCTGTTCGAGATCCTCTGCGGGCGGTTGCCATTCACGGGCGACAGCGAGTGGGAGGTGCTCAAGAAGCACGAGGAAGCGCCGCTCGAAGTGCCCGCGCACGTCGGCCACACCGAGCGCGCGGTGCTGCAGCGCTGCATGGCCAAGGACCCGGCCGCGCGCTTCCAGTCGGTCGCGGAGGTGCTCGCCGCGTTCGGCGCGCCGACCGGCGCCGGCGCCGCGGCGTGGAGCGAGGTGCGGCACGGTGCGGATGACGCCGGCTTTGCCGCCGGGCCGTCGCCCGGCTCGGCGGCGCCGCCGCCGCCGCCGGACGACGACGATCCCTACGCCGGGTTCCGCCGGGCCTCTCGCGAGGCCTGGGAGAACGCGCGCAAGATCGCCAAGGACGCCAGCCAGAACGCGCGCAAGATCGCCAAGCGTGCGCATCGTGAGGCGCGCGAGGCCTGGCGCGAGGTCGCGGAGGGCAAGGCCCGCAAGACGCGGCGGCGCGTCGCGGCGTGGCAACGCATGCGCTCGATCCATCGCGCGCGCCGTGAGCGGGAGCGCGCCGAGCGGCGGCTGCACACCCGTCGCGGCCTGCGCACCGCCGCCGTGTTCCTGGCGACGACGTTCGTGCTGGCGGTGGGCTTGTTCCTCTTCTGGTCGGTGGCGGCACCGCAGCGGCAGGTGACCTACGTCGGCATGCCCGACGCGCCGCGCGACGTGTTTTCTGCCGCGTCCGTCGCGGGCACCGAGTCCCCGGCCCAGCCGATCCCGATTCCCAATGATCCCGCCGCGCGGGTGCTCAGCACGGTCAGCGTGCCCGAGGATCTGGTCGCGGAGGTGTCGCGTGGCGAGCCCGAGTGGCTGGGCAAGCTGCAGATCGACGTCGCGGCGGCGCGCGACGAACTCCATGCCCGGCTGGCGCGCATCGAGGAACTGCAGCAACAGGCCGCGATGCTGCGCGAGGTCTCGGTCCCCAGGTTCCGGGTCCAGTACGGGCTGCCGCCGACCGAACAGGTCGAGATGCGCCGGCAGCTCGATCAGCTCCTGGACGCCAAGAAGTGGCAACCACAGGTCGCGGCCGAGCTGCGGCAGTTCGCGCCGGAGGTCCTGGCGCTGGCCGCCAACGAACTCGCGGTGACGCCGCCCGACGGCTCCGGCAACGAACGCGCGGCGCGGCTGCGCCGGTTCCTCGAGCAGATCACCGGCTACCGCGGCCTGCGCCCCGAAGGAGAGAATCGCCTCGGCACCGCGCAGCTCGCCAAGGTCAACGCGGAGCTCGGCAACCTGTGGATGTGGTATCTCAACGAGGTGGCGCCGTCGAAGCAGGTCTGGGACGCGTCGCAGCGAGTGCGATGAAGAGCGCGTGAGCGTTCGGCGCAGGAAGGCATCGGCCTGGAAGCGGGCTGCGCGATCGGCCAAGCTGCGCGCCCATGAAGCCACCGCGCTCCCTTCTCGTCACCGCCGGCCTGCTGGTCGTGTCCCTGCTCGCGGGTTGCCAGGCAGGTGATCAGGCGCGCTGGTACAAGGGCAACCTGCACACCCACACGCTGTGGAGCGACGGCAACCACTTCCCCGAGATGGTCGTCGACTGGTACGCGAGCCGCGACTACCAGTTCCTGGCGCTGACCGACCACAACATCGTCGCCGATCACGAGAAGTGGGTCGGCAACGACCAGGTGATCAGTCGCGGCGGGCGCACCGCGCTCGCCGACTACCGCAGCCGCTTCGGCGCCGACTGGGTGCAGACCCGCGACGTCGAGGGCAAGCTGCAGGTCCGGCTGAAGACGCTCGAGGAGTTTCGGCCGCTGTTCGAGAAGCCGGGCGGGTTCCTGCTGATCCCGGCCGAGGAGATCACCTCGGGGTTCGACAAGAAGCCGATCCACATCAACGCGTCCAACGTCGCCGAGGTGATCGCGGCGCAGCAGGGCACGAGCGTCGAGGACGTGATCCGCAAGACGTTGCTCGCCGTGCAGCACCACGCCGAAGAGCACCACCGGCCCGTGCTCGCGCACCTCAACCACCCCAACTTCGGTTGGGGCGTCACCGCCGAGGAGCTGGCCCACGTCGTCGAGGAGCGCTTCTTCGAGGTCTACAACGGGCACCCCAGCGTGCACCACCTCGGCGACGAGACCCGCCCCGGCGTCGAGAAGCTCTGGGACATCGCCAACACCATCCGCCTGCGCGACCTGCACGGGCCGGTGCTGTTCGGCCTGGGCACCGACGACTCGCACAACTACCACAACGCCACGGGTTCGACGCCCGGTCGCGGCTGGGTGATGGTCAAGGCGCGCGAGTTGACCGCGGCGGCGCTGATCGAGGCGATCGAGTGCGGCGACTTCTACGCGAGCAGCGGCGTCGTGCTCGACGACGTGCGGCGCGGGCGCAGCGAACTCGCGATCGACATCCACGCGGCCCAGGGCGCGACCTACGTCACCGAGTTCATCGGCACGCGTGTCGGCAGCGAGCACATCGGCGAGGTGTTCGCGCGCGTCGAGGGGCTGCACCCGAGCTATCGCCTGCGCGGCGACGAGCTGTTCGTTCGCGCCACCGTGACGTCGAGCCTGGCGCCCGAGAACCCGGTGTTCGAGGGGCAGTTCCGGCAGGCGTGGGTGCAGCCGGTGGTGCCGGGGCAGCGGCCGTCCGCTAGCGGATCGTGAACGCCTGATGGGTCGATACGCGCAGGCCTCCCGGCAGGGTGCTGCCGGCCAGGGCCTGCAGCACGAAGCGGAAGCCGGTCAGCGCCGGATCGTTGGGGATCGTGTAGCCCAGGGAGCCCTTGCCGATCGGTGAGGCGATCGCGGCGCCGAGCTGAGACAGGCCGAGTGACGAGAGCTGCCACTCGCCGTACGGGGGCAGCAGGATCGGCAGGGGCAATTCCTGCAGGGCCACGTGGACCGAGAGCCACTGGCCCGGCTGCCACTGCAGCTCGAGCGCGCCCGTGCCGCCCGGCGCGAAGGCCGCGGCGTCGGAGCTGACCGTCAGCACCGGCACGTCGCGCGTCGCTTCCATGTCCTGCGCATCGGCGATGCCGTCGCCGTCGTGGTCGCCGACGTAGTCGACGCGCGTCATCATGCCGCCCATCATGTGCATCAGGTCGTGGCAGTGGTACAGCCAGCTGCCGGGGTTGTCGGCGCGGAACTGCACCGACCACGAGCTGCCGGGTTGCCCCGCGCGCTGGATCAGCACCGTGTCCTTGATCGGCGGATGGGTGGTGCCGCCCGCGGTGCCCATCAGCTGCACGAAGTGTCCGTGCATGTGCATCGGATGCAGCATCATCATGCCGGGCGTCGTGGACGTGATGTCGAGCTGGACGACGTCGCCGAACGCGACCTGCAGCGGGGTGATGTTCGGGTAGATCTGCCCGTTGATGGTCCACGCCATCTGCCCCGGCCCGGCCATCTGGTTGCCGAGCACGATCGGATACTGGCGATCCGGCGCGGCGGTGATCGGCGTCGCCGCGGGCCAGTAGCTCGCCAGCTGTGCGTAGCCGAGCAGGGTGCCCGAGGACAGGTTGCCCGGCACCAGGCTCGGCGCCGGATCCGGACCGGTCTGACCCGCGTAGCGCACCACGCCGCGCACCACCGTGCTGTTGCGGCTCTGCAGCGTCGCGACGGCGAGGCTCCACACCCCGGGGTTGACGCAGTCGACGATCACGTCGTAGCGCTCGCCGATGCCGATCGGGACTGCCTGCACGATCACCGGCTGCACGCGGTTGCCGTCGGCGTGGGTCACGGTGAAGGGGTGACCGTCGAGGGCGACCACGTAGTTGGTGGACGCGGCGACGTTGATCAGCCGCAACCGCAGCCGCTGGCCCGGCTGCACCACGATCGGTGTCTGGCCGAGGCTGGTCTTGCCGTTGAGCAGCGAACCGGTGTAGGTGCCGCCGGTGATCGCGCTGTCCCAGTCGTCGAGCACCACGACCTGCTCGAGATCGAACGCCGGATCGAGCGCGGCGCTCGGCGGGTCGACGATCAGCACGCCGTGCAGGCCGTGGTCGAGCTGTTCGTGATGCGTCGCGGAGTGCGGGTGGAACCAGTAGGTGCCGCTGTGCAGGTCGCGCAGTTCGTAGCGGAACTCCTGCCCGGGCGCGACCGCGGGGCGCGAGATGCCGTCCATGCCATCCATGCCGACCGTCGACGGCTGGCCGTGGAAGTGCACCGTCGTGCTCTCGGGCAGGTCGTTGCGGAAGTGCACGCGCAACGCCTGTCCGCGCGTCGCGCGGATCACCGGTCCCGGAATCGTGCCGGCCCCGTTGTTGCCGTAGGTCCAGGCTGGTTCGTTGGTGTAACCCGGGCCGAGGTCGACGACGCCGGGCGCGGCGTTGAGGTAGAAGTCGACCGTGCCCTGCGCGACGGCGGTGGCCGGGAGCAGGGCGAGCAGCGGGAGGTGGCGGAGGAAGTCGATCATGCGATCACGGGCCGGCGGGGAGGGTCGGCGGAGAATGGGGCGCCAGCCTAGCGACGAGGAGTGTCTTGGGAATGCGCACAAGGGCATGGGGGGGGGCGTTGTCGCACCCGCGCGCGGGGCTGGCCCGATGGCCAGGCCGGCCAGCCCTTGCCACGAAATCTCCGGATTCGCCGTTAAGGATCGCGCGGTCCGCGGATTGAGCGCGGAGAGTCCGTGGTCGCCGAGTCGCGGCTGGGAAGAGCGCGACCGATCCACGGCATGGGTGCGGCGCATGGAGAGTCTGAATGGCGACAGGGGGTGTTCCAGACGATCGCGGCGATCGATCTGCACCGGAGGAAGAACTGCGCGCCTTGCTGGAGTTCGCGCGGCGGCAGTGTCGTCGACTGCGCGGTTTGAGGAGCACAGACCATGAAGACGCTGCACAGGAAGCTGTCATCGCCTACTGGCGCGCGCGTGTCGACGGACTCGCGATCGGCTCGCCCGAGGGCTTCGTCGTGAGAGCGCTGCGCTTCCAATCGGGCAAGCTCGCGAGGTCGGCACGGCAACGTCGTGTCTTCGAAGACCCGGGTGTCGCGAACCAGGAGTTGCACGCCACCTGCGATCTCGATGCATCGGTGCTGGCGCGTCTGCGCGCGGAGGCGCCGCCGCAGTTGCGGCTGTGGTTGGACGAGTTGATCGGCGCACGACCGCGTTCGCACACGCTCTCGGACGCCGCGCGTTGGAAGCGCGACTCGCGCACGCGTCGCTGGATTCGCGAGAACTTCACGACATGAACGCGCCCCCCGTGAAGCCGTGCGATTTGTCGTCGCAACGCGGTCAGGGTGCCGGCCGGCATGGGTACTTCCCGTTGACTGCAACCATCAACAAGAAGGAAGTAGACATGAAGTCACTCACGAAACTCGTCTTCGCGGCGATCATGTTCCTCAGCGCGGCAATGGCACAGGAGGTCCCGGTCGGCGGGACGATTCCGAACCCGTTCCCGTTCCCCGTGAACTTCCAGCTCGCGATCCCGGATCCGTCCAACCCGCTCGATCCCTGGAAGGAGGTCGCGACCGGCGTGGCGCCGGTCGGCGGCGGGATCCCGATTCCCGAAGATCCCAGCCTGTGCGGCCTCGAACTGCGCGTGGTCGCGTGGGTCTGGGGGCCGCCGATCCAGGTCTGGGGGCCGTTCTACTTCAAGATCACCTGCTGATCCGGCAGGCGACACGCGACTGACAGTGATATGCGACTGACATGGCGAGAGCGAAGCAGACAGCCCTGATCGTGGTGTTGCTGGTCGTCGCCGTGTTCGTCGCGATGTTCGCGCGCGGCACGCCGTCACCCGCTGCCGATCCGACGTCGACCACCCAGGAGTCGACGGCGGAGGCCGCTGCGGAGGTGACGCATGTGCCGAGTTCGGACCCGCCGCAGGTCGCGCAGGCGACGCGTTCGGAAGTCTCGCAGCTCGGCTGGCGCGTGTGTGTGATCGCGCTCATTGACGCGGCGCCGCTCGCCGGCGCCGCCGTCGAAGTGCATGTCGGCGCTGCCTGGCAGCAGGCGGCGAACGACGGTGCGCCGCTGTTCTCGGGGGTCACCGACAGCTCGGGGCGGTGCGTAGTGCCCGCGGTCGGTGACCCGTGGCTCGTCGTGCGGGCCAGCAAGGCCGGGTTCGTTCCCGCCGAGCTCACGGTGGCTGCACCGCGCCCGGGCGAGCAGGTCGTGCTGGGTCTCGCCGCCGAGTCGCGGGGGCAGGTGCTCGTGCTGTCGGCCGAGACCCGACGGCCCGTGCCCGGCGCGCATGTGTACCTGCGAGCCGCGAGCTTCGCGCCAGTGACGACGCGCTACAAGCAGCCCGCACCGGTCGTCACCGACAGGCTCGACCGCGCGGCCGCGGTCACCGACGCCGACGGCATCGCCCTGATCCGAGGCTTCGCGCCGGGCCTCTACGATCTCGCCGTCGTCGCGCCCGGCATGCTCGCCGCGGACCTGCGAGCCGTCGAGCTGCCGTTCGCGCCGTCGCCGTTGGGCGTCGAACTGCAGCCAGGATGCGAGATCGATGCGCTGGTCGTCGACGAGCAACAGCAGGCCAAGGTCGGTTGGGAGGTGCAGTTCCGACAGGGTGGCCGGACCTGGATCGCGGTCACCGACGAGCGGGGCCATGCGACGAGCCCAGGGTTCGCGCCCGAGTCGGTCGTGACCGCCTTCGTACCGCGCGAGGATCTGGACCTGGCGGCGCGCTTCGCCGAGGCGATGACGCGGCCGACGCGCGTCGAGGTGACGCTGCCCGCGCCCCAGACGGTGCGACTCGTGGTCAGCGCCGGGCACGCCAACCCGTTCAAGGTCGTGTGGCCGCCCGGCGCCGAGGGCGACAGCATCGAGATCGAGGTGCTGCAGGAGATCCCGCCGTCGGGCTACGGGCTCTCGCAACGGATCACGGTGCCGGCCGCCGCCGGCGAGGTCGAGGTTGGCGCCTCGGCGACCGGCACGCGCGGCAGGTTCGTCGTACAGGGCAAGGGCAAGACCTCTGGGCTGTGGCGCTCCGAGCCGTTCTTCGTCTCGGGCCCGGGGCAGATCGTGCCCCTGCGCGAAGTGACCTATCGCTCGGGGGTGCTGCAAGGTCGTGTGTTGGACGAGGAAGGTGCGCCGGTGCCCGGCGCAGTCGTCGGTCTCTCCGCCGTTCCGGCGAGTCTCGGCTGCATCGAGGCGACGTTCGAGCCCGCGGCGTTCGTGACCCTGCAGCGGGAAGAGCCGGTCGCCGCGGACGGCTCGTTCGTCTGCGACCTGCTGCTGCCCGGCCGCTATCTCGTCGCTGCGCGCGCGCCAGGTGGTGGCGCCGCGGCCGCGGTGGTGCAGGTCGGTGACGCGAGCACCATCGACCTCGTGCTCGCCGAGGCTGGCAGCATTCGCGGCGTGGTGCGCAACTGCCCGCCGAACGACGCGCCGGTCGTCGTCGTCACCTGTTCCGAGCGCTCCTGGCGCGCGCAACTGCCTGTCGATCCACGAGGCAACTTCACCGTCACGGGGCTCGTCGCCGGGCTCTACTCCGTCGCCCTGCAGCGCCTGCCGGGGGGCGGTCGGCAGAACCCCTTCGCGCGGCCCGTGGCCTCGGGAGAGGTCGTCGTCGAGGTGAATCGAGGCGCTGCTTCGGAATGCGTGCTCGACGCGCTCACCGTGCAGCGCTCGTTGCGCGTCGAGGTCGCGCAGGCCCCGAGCGAGTCTCCCTGCGACGTGCAGATCGAGCGCCTGCATCCGTTCGATCGCACCGGCGCGCAGGTGTGGCGCATGCGCCGGCCCCTGCCGCGCTCGGGTTTCGTGTCGTTCGACGATCTGGATCCCGAAGCGGACTACGTCGTCAGCGCCCGACGCACCGTCGACGGCCGCGTGCTGGCCTGGGCGCAGGCCTCGCGCCGCGAGCGGGTGCTGATCCTGCGGCCCGCGCCGGGGGTGGACCTGAACGTGTCCGGCGTCGCAGAGAACGACCGCCTGGCCCTGGTCCCGGTCGGTGCGGCCGGTGCGCTCGCGCGAGATTGCCTGATCCGCCCTGCGTCGCGCGCGGCGGACCGGTGCACGTTCACGGCGCTGGCGCCCGGCGAGTACCGCCTGATCGCGGCCGGCAGCGGCGACTACTGCGGCATCGTCACGGCGAGCATGCCGGTGACGATCGGCGCCGCCGAGGTGGTGCTGCGCTGGGCACCCGGCAGATGAACCGCGCCCCACGCGGCGCCGCCAACACCGGCTCCTTAGCAAGGATGGCGATGAGGTGTGCGGTGTGACGTTCCGAGAAGTGCTGTGCGAGGACGGGCCAAATGGCGCCCGAGCGCAGAGCACATGGACGAGGTACTACAAGAGTTCTTGATCGAGACCCACGAGGGACTCGACCAGCTGGATCGCGACCTCGTGGCGCTCGAGCAGACGCCGGACGCAGCCGAAGTGCTGGGGCAGGTGTTCCGCACGATCCACACGATCAAGGGGTCCAGCGGGTTCCTGGCGCTCGACAAGCTCGGCGCGATCGCCCACGCCGGCGAGAACCTGCTGAGCCTGATCCGCGACGGCAAGCGGCACATGACGGGAGCCGTCACCAGCGCGCTGCTGGCGATGGCGGACGCGATCCGCCAGGTGCTCGAGCGGCTCGAGGAGGAGCAGGGGGAAGGGGACGGCGACTACTCCGAACTCGTCGCCACGCTCGCGGCGTTGGCGGAGCAGCCACGAGAACCGGCCGAGGCCGAGGCGCCCGCGGCCTGCGCGGGCGAGTCCTCGGCGGCATCGGCGCGCGCGGCGACGGCCTCTGGATCGTCCGTGGCCGGCAATACGATCCGCGTCGACGTCACGCTGCTCGACACGCTGATGAACCTCGTCGGCGAGCTCGTGCTCTCGCGCAACCAGATCCTGCAGTACACGGCGACGCAGCAGGATCCGGCCCTCCTGGGCAGCTGCCAGCGGCTCAACCTCGTGACCACGGAGCTGCAGGAAGGGGTGATGAAGACCCGCATGCAGCCGATCGGCAGCATCTGGAGCAAGCTGCCGCGGGTGGTGCGCGACCTGGCGGTGAGCTGCGGCAAGAGCGCGCGGATCGAGATGGAGGGCCGCGACACCGAGCTGGACAAGACGATCATCGAGTCGATCAAGGACCCGCTGACGCACGCGATCCGCAACGCCGTCGACCACGGCATCGAGGGGCCCGAGGGACGCCGCGCGGCCGGCAAGCCCGCGGAAGGTTGCGTGCGGCTGCGCGCCTAGCCAGGTCTCGCCGTCCGAGCGGCGCAGGTTGGCGCGGAACGTGTAGCCCAGCGGGTGCGCGCCCAGCCGCGGCGGCAGGGTCATCGACTGACCGGTCTTCGGATCGACGAAGGCGAGGCGCTGCGGCGTGGTCACCCACAGCGCACCGTCGGCGCACTGCGCGAGGCTGCGCATGAGGCCATTGTGTGCGGCGCCCTGCACCGTGGTCGCGCGCCCGTCGACCGTGTCGATGCTGTGCAGCCCGTTGGTCGTGAGGGCCCACATGCGGATCGGGTCGATCGTGCTGGGGTACAGGCCCAGCACCGAACTGCCGAGGCCCTCCATGGCTACGGAACGAAAGCAGTCGGCGTCGGAGTCGTAGCGCATCAAGGCCTCGCGGAAGGTGCCGAGCCACACCGTCCCCTTGGCGTCGGCGGCGAGCACGCTCGGCCGCGGATCGACCTTCTCGCGCGGCCTGTGGATCGCGACCTCGTGCAGGTCGTCGTTCGCGTCGATGCGCCAGGCCTCCGAGACGCCCGCCAGCCAGATCGAACCGTCGTTCGTCTGCAGCCACGAGCGCGCTCCCTCGATGCCGCGCTCTTCGCCCAGGCATTGCCAGGTCGTGCCGCGGCGGTGCCAGACTCCTTTCGCGCGCGTGGTGACCCAGAGATCGCCGCGGCGGTCCACGCCGAGGCTCTCGATGCGCGTTCGCTTCTTGTTGCCGGTGGGCCACGGTGGACCGAGCGAGGTCCAGCCGTCGTCGGTCGATTCCAGCAGCGTGCCGAACATGCCGGCGAGGATCGCGTGGCCGCTGGGCAGTTCCGCGAAGGCGACGATCGACTCCTCGCCATCCAGCTGGGGGACCAGCAGGTTGTCGACGCCTGGGACCACGCCGGCGCGGCAGATGCCGCTCTGGGTGGCGATCCACAGCAGGCCTTGGCGGTCACCCTCCAGCGCGTAGATGCTCTTGTCGGCGGGTGGCGCACCGTTGAGGAACACGCGCACCGGCATCAGGCTGCCGTCGTTCAACGCGAG
Source organism: Planctomycetota bacterium (assembly GCA_020638655.1). Taxonomy (GTDB): domain Bacteria; phylum Planctomycetota; class UBA1135; order UBA1135; family UBA2386; genus JACKIC01. The sequence goes on along the minus strand of JACKIC010000005.1, from coordinate 148,888 downwards.
GCGCCACATCCGGGTGTGGCTCGCGAACCAGAAGGCGCCGGCGCAGTAGGTGACGAAGGACACCGATTGCAGTTCGTCCCCTGCGTGCACCGTGCGCCAGGTCTCTGGCGCGTCCTCGGCGGCGATTTGCACGGACTCCTCTGTCACGGCGAGGATCTTGCCCTCGGCGCACACGATGCGACGGATCCGCGGCGGCGCGCCGGGCATGGCGCGCCAGCGAGGCGGAGTCTCGCCGGCGGGGGCCTGCCACAGGCCGGTGCCGTTCCACGCCCAGATCCTGCCGCCGAAGGTCGTGACGCCGTTGGCCGGAGCGACGTCGTCGGGCAGCGCCGTCGGGATCGTCGAGCCGTCGACTCGGCACCCGATCAGCCCGGTCGTGGTTCGGACCCAGGCCGTGCCCACGCTGTCCACGGCGACCTGCCAGGCGCCGTTCGTGCGTTCGTCGGGGAACGGCAGCGCTTCGTGGGTCCCCGGCAGGACGAACCAGAGCTTCGTGGAGCTGCTGATCCACAGCGTGCCGTCCGGTCCCGTGGCGAGGTCGCGAAGGGTGCGCGACCCGCGCTCGTCCTGGCCCTGCCAGGAGAGCTGGAAGACGCCGTCGGCGTCGTGCCACTCGACGCGGTTCTCGAACGCGCACCACAGACGGTCGTCGACGTCCTCGACGAGTCCGACCACCCGCCGGGCCTCGGCGAGCGCCGGGAATGGCGCGACTTCGAGCGCGAACTCTTGGGCGAGCAGGGCTGCCGGCTCGGCAAGTGCGAGCGCAGCCGAAAGGACGAGGCGATGGCGCAAGATACCCGGAGTGCCTTGGGTCGAGGAACTCTGTCGAGGGGCGGGGACGGGGTGCTCCTCGAGCCTGGGATGGGCCATCAGAGCATAGCCCTGGGCTGTTCCCCCTAGCAATTCTTGCTAGGCGCGGGCCATCGCCGCAGCCCTACTGCTCCTTCTCCCAGGTGTTGTTCTTCCGGTTCACGTCGATCGTGCCCACGTCCGGATCGATCACCACCTTGACCACGTCCTTGCCGAACTGCAGGCGCGCGATCGTGTGTGTGCGCCACCAGTCCATCGCGATGTTCTTGCGTTCGGTCTTGCCGTCCGCGTAGGTGGCCTCGACGACGCTGGGGTGCCAGGCGCGGCCGCGGTCCTCGATCGTCACCAGCGTGCCGCTGCCGGTGGGCTGTACCGACTGCACGGCCTGGTCGAGCTGCCAGGCCTCGAAGAACCAGGTGCGGAAGTACGGCTCGAGGTCCATGCCCGCCGACTTGCCGAACGAACGGAAGAAGTCGTAGGGCTGCGGGTGCTTGTAGGCCCAGTCGGCGACGTAGCGGCGGAACGCGGCGAAGAACACCTCGTCGCCGAGCATCGCGCGGGTCTGGTGCAGGATCGCCGCGGTCTTGCTGTAGCTCGCGAAGCCGAAGTTGTCGGTGCCGTAGGTGTCGCCGTGGCGCATGCAGACCACGTCGCCGCCGCGCGCGATGGTGTTGGCGGCACTCAGGATGTCGCCGCGCGGGCCGTTCTCCCGCCGGGTGAAGTCGCCGCGGCACAGCGTGGTCCAGAACGACGTGAAGCCCTCGTCCTGCCACGCGTAGCGCTTCTCGTTGCTGCCCACGATCATCGGGAACCACATGTGGATCAGCTCGTGCGCGATCGTGCCGGCCGGGTTGCGGCCGCCGATGATCGTCATCATCGGGAACTCCATGCCGCCGCCGATGATGCCTTCGCACGCGGTCATGTGCGGCCATGGGTAGGGGAACACGTTGGCCGACATGAACTCGATCGTGTGGCGCGCGTACTCGACGCCGCGCACCCAATCGCCGGCGTTGGCTTCGTAGACGGCGTGGATCTCGCAGGTGCCGTCCTTGCCGGGGCCGTTCTTGTCCTTGACCACGGCCTGCGCGACGTCCCACAGGTAGGTGCGGCCGATGCTGACCGCGGCGTCGCGCACGTTCTCGGCGTGGAACTTCCAGGTCAGCTTGCCGGTCGAGGACTCGCGCGTGGCGGTGCCGTTGGCGAGGTCCTCGCGGTCGACGACGTGCACCACGTCGCGCGTCTCGCGGGCCGCGTCGAGCGCGTCCATCGCCTTCTTGGTCAGCACGTCGCCGGGGTTCTGCAGCACGCCGGTGGCGCGCACGATGTAGCCGACCGGCACGGTGAAGCTGATGTCGTAGTCGGCGTAGTCCATGTAGAACTCGCCGTTGCCGCGGTACGGATCCGCGACCCAACCGTCGACGTCGTCGTAGACCGCGAACTGCGGATACCAGTAGGCCAGGTAGAAGACGTCCTCGTCCTCGTAGCCGGTGCGCGGCGCGGTGCCGGCCTTGGGCACCTGGTAGGCCCAGTCGATCGCGACCGTCACCTTGCCGCCCGAGGGGATCTCCTGCGGCAGCCGCACGTTCATGATCGTGTCGCGCACGAACGTGCGCGCCTTCTCACCGTCGATGGTGACCTCGCCGACCTCGAAGCCCGGCGTCGGCACCACGGTGCGCGTGCGCTGCGCGCCCGGCTTCATCAGGTCCTGGTAGCAGTGGATCACCAGCCGGTTGATGCGGCCCGGCGAGCGGTTCATGTAGGTCAGCTGCGCCTTGCCCGTGACGCGCTTGGCGGCCGGATCGAGCTCGGCGGCCAGGTCGTAGTGCGCGTAGTTGGTCCAGTGGTTGGGGCCCGGAGCGCCGTCGAGCGTGCGCGTTCCGTTCTCGACTGCCTTCAGGAAGTTCGCCGGTAGGTCGATCGGGTAGGGCACGACGCGCGCCGCGGTGGGGATCGTCGCGTCGGCGGGGGCCTGCGCGCTGGCGAGCGCCGCGAGGCACGCGACGGTGAACGGGGCGAGAGCGGGACGTGGGAGCATGGGCGCTTCTACGGGGTGGTGGGGAGCAGTGTTGGCGCCCAGTGTGGGTACCGAACCGGGTACAAACCACAACCAGTTGGCGGCGCTGCCGCCAACTGGTTGTGGTTTGTACCCGGTTCGGTACGCACGCTCCGCGCAGGGGGTGGGCGCGGTCAGCGCCGGGCGGCGGCCGCGCACTTCGTGCGCGCCTTCTCGAGCCACACGCGCACGGTCTCTTCCATGACCCCGGTCTCGCCCCGGAGCCGCTGCAAAGCGGCGTCGATGGCGGCGAGCGCGTCGCGGGTCGGGTACTCTTCCAGATACAGCGCGATGCGGCCGTCCTGGGTCGAGCCCCGCTGCAGGATCGAGATCAGCTGTGGCGCGATCGACTCGGCGTCGATGTCGATCGCGGCGTTGCAGGCGGCAAGGGCGACGTATTCCGATTCGTCCTCGATCGCCGCGAGCAGGGCCGGCAGGGCCTGCCGCTTGCGGAGCGAACCGAGCACGAAGGCGGCGCCGCCGCGGTAGTCCCCCGACTGGTCACGTTCGCCCAGCATCTCGCACAAGGTCGGGATCGCGGCTTCGCCGAGGCTCGCGAACGCGGCTTGTGCAGCACTCCAGACCGGGCCCGCCTCGCCGCGCATGAGGTCGCGCAGCCGCGGCATCGCCTGGTTGCCGAGCACCGTGCCGAGATTGGCGACGGCGTAGCGGCGCACCTCGACGTCCTGCGAAGCGGCACATGCGTCGTCGAACAACTGCTCGCACGCGACCGGCGAGCCGGCCTGGGCGAGCAGCACCGCGGCGCGCAGGCGCAGCGACAGCGGTTCGTTCGCATCGTGGAAGATCTGCACCGCGACGGCGGCGCCAGCCTGTCGCAGCGCCGGCGCGCCGCGGCTGGCGACCTCGAGGGCCAGCGCGCGGCCGGCAGCGGTTCCTGCCTTGCACCAGGCGACGAGGCGCTCGACGCCCGGTTCGGTGACCGCGCCGTCGGCGATCGCGACCTCGCGCAGCTCGTCGCCGACCGCGACCACGACGATCGACTTCGCCGCTTCGTCGAGGAAGCAGCCCTGATACCACCACAGCGAGCTGACGGAGCGCGTGGCCGCGGCCGGCGTCACCGGGAAGATCCCGGCGAGCTTCAGGTCCGGCGCGGCCTTGCCCGCGGCGTCGATCCACGTCACCGACTGGCCGCCGCCGACGTTGGCGTACTTCTCGAACATCAGGAACCCGTCGAGCCCGTCGGGCACGATCGTCTCCAGCGGCTTCTGCCCGAACTTGCCCTTCACGATCAGCCGGTCCGCGGGATCGGCCGCGATCACCGCGTCGTCACCTTGGAACGGCTTCTTCGCGGCGGTCATCGCCGGCCGGCCCGGGGCGCGGCGCCTCAATTCGTAGGTGATGCCGCGGCCGTCGGCGCGGATCACCACGTAGCGCTGTCCGGACGGCGAGACCACGCGCTGATCGGCGAACGGCAGCCAGCTGTCGGGTTGCGGCGGCGTGGGCGTGATCGCGGCCGACAGGAGGGCGAACAGGGCGATGGCGCGGCAGATCATCGTGGCATCCAGCGTAGGGGCGACGGGGCCCGGCCCCAACGCCCCCCTCGCCGCGCGGTTCCTGCGCGCCGCGATCAGCGCCTACTTCGGCAGCGCGACGGTGGCCTCGGCGGTGAGCAGGTGCGTGCCGAACTCGATGTCGAACGTGCCGTGGTCCTGATCGGCCGGCTTGATGCGCAGCTGGATGCTCAGCGTCTCGACGACCACGTCGTCGTGCGTGCTGTGCGTCAGCGGGACCTCGATGCCGCCCTTGAGCCGGTCGGCGACGTAGGCGTCCATCTTGAGCTTCTTGACCGCGGCGGCGTCGTGCAGCGCCAGGATGAAGGTCTTGGCGTCGCGCTGTTCGAGCGTCAGGAAGTAGTAGCCCGCCGGCACTTCGACGCCCGCGAGCTTCATCGGCAGCGACGAATCGAGCGAGGTCCAGTAGTCCGAACCCAGCCGCCACTTCTTGCCCATCAACTGCTCGCTGCCGACCCGCGCCTCGTACTCGTCCTTCCACGGCAGGGCCGCGTGCTCGATCGTGATCTGGCCCGGCGAACCGTTCTTGCCGAACCACGCGGCGCGGTTGCGCACGCGCGCCGTGGTCTGCACGTAGACCTGCAGCGGCTGCGCGGCGCCGCTGGCGTTCTTCTCGATCTTGGCGAGGATCTTGGCGAAGCGCGGGTCGTCGCGGATCGCGTCCATGTCCGTGTCGGTCTGGATGTGGTCGTAGAGGTTCAGGCCCGCGTCGGCCGCCTTGTCGAGCCACGCGATCGCCTTCTCCTTGTCGCCCTTGAGTGCGTAGACGCACGCGGCGTTGTAGCAGCCGTGTCCGGCGAAGCGCGGGAACGTCGCCGCCCTCTCGTGCGCGAGCAGCGCCTCGTCGAGCTTGCCGAGCGAGTGCAGCGAGAAGCCGAGCCGGTGCCACGCTTCGCCGTCCTTGGGATCGGCGTCGACGACCTTGCGGTAGTTGGTGGCCGCGGCCTCGTAGTCCTGCTTCTTCCACGCAGCGTCGGCGGCGCTGCGCGCCTCCTTGCTGACGGCGGGCGTGGGTTGTTGGGCGAGGGCGGAGGGAGCGGCGGCGAAGCAGGCGAACGCCGACAGCGACGCGACGAACAACAGATGGCGCATGGTGAACTCGTGGGAGAGCGGGTGGGAGCGATGGCTCCGCGGGCTGCGGAGCACCGCGTCTTGTACGGGATCCACGCATTGCGCGGTTGCGGAACGTAACCCGGGCAAAACCGTCGGGCTGGCGGCCGTCCGGCGGGTGCCGGGCCGCACGGCGCTGGTGTCCCAAGCCCGTCACCTAGGGCCGGCGTGGGGGGGGATCGCGTAGCGTGCGCCGTCCGTCACCGGTTTCGCGGTGGCGCGACCATCTCGCGAAGGACCCCACATGAAGATCTCCACCTGTCTGCTCTCCTCCCTCGTCTGCGCCCTGGCCGTTTCGTGGCTGCCCGCGCAGAAGCCAGTCGACGCCTCGGCCGGCAAGCTCGACAGCGTGCGCAAGATGTACGCGGAGGTCGTGGCGCAGCGCGAGGTGATGAAGGAGGCGAGCGCGAAGGCGCGTGGCCTCAAGCGGGGCAGCGAGGAACTCGCGGCCGTGACCCGTGAACTCGCGGAACTGCGCAAGCAGCAGCAGGGCCCGCAGGAAGCCTTCGCCGCGGCGTTCGCGGCCTGCGACTTCGACGCCTTCGACGTCGAGAAGGACGCGGACCTGCTCAAGGACGGCCTGCCCGCGATCGCCAACGACACCGAGAAGGCCGACCGCGCCGTCAAGGCCTGCCGCTTCTATCTCGAGCACTTCGGCAAGGAGCGCGCTGCGCAGAGCATCCGCGGCCGGGCGCTGCCGATGGCGCTGCTGAGCTCGGGCGACCTCGCCGGGGCGACCGAGTCGATCGCCAAGCTCGCCGAGGAGCAGGACGGGCCGGCCAAGGCCAGCACGCTGCTGACCCTCGGTGACTTCTTCGCGGCGGGCGGTGACGTCGCCAAGGCCCGTGAGCAATACCTTGCCGCCGAGAAGTTCGCCGACGAGCGCGGGATGAACTACGTCACGCTGCGCAAGGAGCTGGTCGGTGAGACGGCGCCCGACATCGACAGCAAGACCTGGATCGGCGACGAGGCCCGCGCGCTCGGCAGCATGAAGGGCAAGATCGTGCTCGTCGACTTCTGGGCGACCTGGTGCCCTCCGTGCCGTGCGGTGATGCCGGCGCTCAGCGAGATGTTCCACGAGCACAAGGACCAAGGCCTGCAGGTCATGGGCGTGACCCGCTTCTACAAGAACGGCTACATGCCCGCGAACAAGGAGCAGATGCGGTCGGGCGGCAAGTCGATCCCCGAGATCGCCCCGGAGGACTTCGCCGCGCACGTCACCGAGTTCCGCGACAACACCGGCATCGAGTATCCGTTCGTCATCGGCGAGCAGAGCGACTTCGAGCACTACTTCGTCAAGGGCATCCCGACACTCGTCGTCGTCGGTCGCGACGGCAAGGTCGCGCTGTGCTGCGTCGGGTCGGGCAGCGAAGCGCTGCTGAAGTTCACGGTCGAGCGCCTGCTCGCCGCGAAGTGAGCTGCCGCGCCGGTTGCTGACCGCCGGCTTGCGTTCGCGGTCCGCCCCGGTTCACTGGGGCGCCCGCCGATGACCGACGCCGTGCCCGAGCCCCGGGCCACCTACGTGCAGGTGGCCCTGAACCTGCCGCTGCGGCGCGAGTTCACCTACGCGCTGCCGGCCGGCGTCACCGCGGCGCCCGGCAACCGCGTCCGGGTCAACTTCCACGGCCGCGCGCTCGGCGGCGTGGTCGTGGCGGTCGGCGGCGACACCGACCTGCCGCCGGCCAAGGTCAAGCGCATCGAGGGTGTGCTCGACGGCGAGACGGTGCTGCCGCCGTCGCTGCTCGAGCTCAGTCGGCACATGGCGGCCACCTATGGCTGCTCGCTCGGCGAAGCGCTCGACGCGACGCTGCCGTCGGTGGCCAAGCGCCGCGGCCAGCGCCGCATTCCGCACGTCGAGCTGCGGGCCCCGCACGACCTCGCCGCGCAGGCCGTGATCGAGCTCGAGGACAAGCACCAGCAGCAGTCGCGCGTGTTGCGCACGGTGCTCGAGTTCGGCGGGCCGATGCCGATCCTCGACCTGCGGCGGCGCACGCAGACCAGCGACAGCCCGTGGCAGACGCTGGTCAAGAACGGCGTCCTGCGCAAGGTGATGATCGCCGAGCAGCTCGAGGAGCTGGTGCCCGCGATCGAAGAACGCGCCGTGCGCCACGAACTCAACGAGCACCAGCAGCGCGCCGTCGACAAGGTCGGCGAGTCGATCGCCGCGCGGCAGCACCGCACGTTCCTGCTGCACGGCGTCACCGGCAGCGGTAAGACCGAGGTCTACCTGCGCATCCTCGAGGAGGTGCGCGCGGCGGGCCGCAGCGGCATCGTGCTCGTGCCCGAGATCTCGCTGACGCCGCAGACCGTCGGCCGCTTCGCGTCGCGCTTTCCCGACGTCGCCGTGCTGCACAGCGGGCTCACCGACGCCGAGCGCGGCCGGCAGTGGCAACGGTTGCTGCAGGGCAAGGCGAAGATCGCCGTCGGTGCGCGTTCGGCGCTGTTCGCGCCCGTGCAGAACCTGGGCCTGATCGTCGTCGACGAGGAGCACGAGACCTCGTTCAAGCAGGACAGCACGCCGCGATATCACGCGCGCGAGATGGCGATCATCCGCGGCCAGATCGAAAACGCGGTGGTGGTGCTCGGCTCGGCGACACCGACGCTCGAGTCGATCGGCAAGGCGCGGCGCGGCATCTACGAACTGCTGACCCTGCCCGAGCGCGCCGGCGCCGGGCGCCTGCCGAAGATCGTCGTGCAGGACCTGCGCGCCGAACCCAAGGAGACGCGCCGCGCCGGCGTGGTGCTGTCGCGCACGCTGCTGGTGATGATGCAGGAGCGGCTGCAGGCCCGCGATCAGGTGCTGCTGTTCCTCAACCGCCGCGGTTACTCGCCGGTGTTGCTCTGCCCGGGCTGCGGCGAGGCGGTGAAGTGCGAGTCGTGCTCGGTGTCGATGACCTGGCACGTGCGCCGCGGCCGGCTCGTCTGCCACTGGTGTTGCCGCGAGAAGCGCCGCCCCGAGATCTGCCCGACGTGCCAGCACGCGGGCATGCACGAGCTCGGGGTAGGCACCGAGCGGCTCGAGCAGGCGGTCAAGGCGCAGTTCCCCGAGGCGATCGTGGCGCGCATGGACGCCGACACCATGGCCGAACGCGGCGCGCACGAGCGTGTGCTGGCCTCGTTCCGCAAGAAGCACATCGACGTGCTGATCGGCACGCAGATGATCGCCAAGGGCCTCGACTTCCCCGACGTGACGCTGGTCGGTGTGGTCTCCGCCGACACCGGCCTGTTCGTGCCCGACTACCGCGCCGCCGAGCGCACGTTCCAGCTGCTGCACCAGGTCGCGGGGCGCGCGGGGCGTGGTGAGAAGGCCGGCACCGTCGTGATCCAGACCTACTGTCCGGACAACTACGCGGTCGAGGCGGCGGCGAAGAACGACTACGACTCGTTCGTGCAGCAGGAGCTCGTGTTCCGCAAGGTGACCGGGTATCCGCCGTTCGCCCGCCTGCTGCGCGTGCTCGCCGAGGCGCGCACCGAGAAGGAGGCGCAGGACCTCCTGCGCGCCGCGGTGCAGCCGCTGCAAGGCATCGCCGACGTCGAGGTGCTCGGCCCCGCGCCCGCGGTCGTCGCCAAGGTCAAGGACCACTGGCGCTGGCACGTGCTCGTCAAGTGCTTCGTGCCCGACGCGTTCACCGCGGCGATGGGCGCGATCGGCACCGTCGAGGACCTGGCGACCCGGTCGTGCCGCGTCACCTTGGACGTGGACCCGAGCAGCCTGATGTGAGACGTTGCGCCGATGGCCAAGGCACGGACCTTCGAGCAGGTGGGCAGTCGATGCGCTCTCGCGCTCGGCGTCGTCGCGGTGCTGGTGGGCGCGGCCGCGGTGCTCGTCGTGTTGCGCGCCGCGGAGGTGCCCGCGGTCGCCTGGGTGGCCGACATCCCGCCCGGCGCGTGGATCGGCTGGGCGCTCGCGTCGTTCGTGGTCGTCGCCGCCCACGTCGCCACGTGGTCGGCGCGCTCGCACGCCCTCGCCGTCGAGCACGGCATGATCCCGCGCTGGAGCGTCACCTGGGCGACCTACGCGTGGTTCGTGCCCGTGCTCAACTTCGTGCTGCCGTTCTCGATGCTGCTGCAGCGCTTCCGCAGCTACCGCGTCATCGCCAAGAAGGCGATGCGCTGGCTGCAGGCCCTGTTCGTCGGCACCGCGCTGCTGTGGGCCTGGATCGCCGCCGGAGTCGTGCCCGAGGCCAAGGACCGCTGGTTGCCCCTCGCCGTCGCCGCGACCGCCCTGTGCCTGTGGCGCCTGCGCGGCATCGTCGCCAGCCTCACCAGGATCCAGACCGACGTCGCCACCGACCAGCCCCGCCTGCCCGCATAGGGGGTGTGCGTACGGTACCGGGTACAAACCACACAGCGCGCGCCGCGCCTCACCCCTCCCGCAGACCCGCCGGCGTGTTTTCTGTACCCGGTTCGGTACCCTCACGCGCGTGAAGTTCGTCGCGTCGAGCCAGCCCGCCGAAGGGCTTGGTGTGCTGATCCTGTTCCGCCTCATCGAGGACGCGACGCCGGCGTTCTTCAACCCCGACCGGCGGTTGTGGATCGCGCGCGCGCCGGGGCGCCTCGACGTGATGGGGGGCGCGGCCAGCCGTTCGGGTGCGCCGGCGCTGCAGTTGCCGATCGCCGAGGCAGCGTGCGCAGCGATCCAGGCGCGCGACGACGAACTGCTGCGCGTGTGGTCGCCGACGCGCGAAGGTCACCGCAGCCAGCGCCTGTCGACGACGCTCGGCGACCTCGGCCTGCGCGCCGGTGAGGAGCCCGGGTCGTACGCCGACGCGCGCACGTTCTTCGCGGCCGATCCGCGTGATCGCTGGGCCGCCTACCTGCTCGGCAGCCTGCTCGTGCTGGCGCGCGAACGGGGTCTGCGTCCCGCGCACGGCTTCGAACTGCTGCTGCACAGCGACGTGCCCGAAGGCCGCGGCGTGGCGTCGTCGTCGGCGATCACCGTGGCGACGTTGCGCGCGCTCGGCCAGCTCTACGGGCTGCAGCTCGACGGCCCCGAGCTCGCGGCGCTGTGCCAGATCGTCGAGCGCGAGGTCGCCGGCGCGACGTCGGGCGCGGCCGAAGCGATCACCGCGGCGTGCTCGGAGGCCGACGAGGTGCTCACCGTCGTCGCCGACGAAGGCGTCAGGCCGGACGGCGCCCTGGTGCCCGAGGCGCTCGAGTTCGTCGGCATCGACAGCGGGGTGCCGCGCGGCGCGGTCGACGAGAACGTCGTCGCGGTCGCCGACGCTGCCGAAGATCGCGCGCGCACCGAGCGCTTCGCCGAGTTGTTGCGTCAGCCGGTCACCGACGACAGCCGCCGCGAGCTCGGCGAATTGATGTTCGCCGCGCACGCCGCCCACGGCGCGCGCGGTTTCGGCCACGAGACCACGGACTTCCTCGTTGGGCTGGCGCGCCAGCGCCGCGACGCTGGCGGCGCGATCCTCGGCGCCAAGGCCACCGGCCACGGCAGCGGCGGCACCGTGCTGCTGCTCGGCGAACGCGGCAAGGTGTGGCTCGAGGCGCTGCGCCTCAAGAAGGCGCTGCTCGAGCGTTCGGGCCACTCGGCGCACATCTTCCGCTGGTCGTCGCCGGGCGCGCTGTCGTTCGGCACGATCGAGTTGGTGCCGGCGAAGGGGTGAGGTTGGGCTACTGCATGCGGATGACGAGCGGCGGATTCTCCCCCGAAGTCACCGTCGCGTCGGCGGTCTCTCCGCCGTAGCAGGTCAGGCCCTCGACGACCCGTGTGTCGACCGCACGGTATCGCACGGGCCCCGGCGGCACGCGCATGGTCACCATTCCGCGATGGTCGGTCGTGCCCTCGGCGTAGAAGGCTTGCTGGAGTATTCCGCGAGGATCGTTGGCGACGATCGTGTGGCCGGCGACAGGTCGGCCTTCTGAATCGCGCAGCACCACGCGCTGAAAGGCCCAAGGGCGCAGTTGCAGGACGAGTTCCTTCGGCTCGCGGTCGGGGGTGAAGAACTCCGTGGCCGTCGGCGCCAGGTGGCTGGTGGCAGGATCCCCGCCCATCGCAGCGACGATGCAGGTCATCCGTCCAGGCGTGAGGCGGGACCACGTTCGCATCGGCGCGTCGTCGCCCACCCGCGACCAGAGTGTGGCCCCATCGAGTTTCGTCACCAAGGTGAACTGGGCATCGTCAAGCAGCGCCCCGGTCTCCGCGTCGGTGGCGACGGCGCTGGCCACGCTGCCCTGCTGCTGCCAGTACTCGATCTGCCATGACACCACAGGTTCCTCGGCGATGGCGATCGGGCCGTCGACGACCACGCCGTTGCGATGCGCGTGCATGCGGAACTCGCCGCGATCGGGCACTGGCAGCCGGAATCGCCCGTTTCCGTCCGTGGTCACCGTCAGCGTGTCGGATGCGAGCGAGAAGGCCGGGCCCTGGAACCGCCCCGAGCTGTCGCTCAGCAATCTGCCGAGGGTCTGGATCGGTGCGACACGGGAGCCGACTGCGTTCCCGAACACATGCCAGCCCGACATTGGCCGGCTGGCCGGGTCGAGGATCAGGCCTTCGATCCAATGCCACGGCGGGCCGCTCTGCAACCGGACCTGCGTCACATCCGCCCGCGTCACCTCGACCGTCGCGGCCTGGGATGGTTGGTGTTGCAGGGGTTCTGCGTGCAGCGTGAAGCCCCCGGCCGACGGCAGGAAGAGCATGAACCTGCCGTCGTCATCGCATCGTGCGGATGGCTGGAACACGTAGTCGGTCCCCTCGTGATCTCGTGGGGTCTCTCCGTTCGCGTCGGGCCACTCGCTGCGATGCACCCAGACGTCGGCGACGACGTTCGCGGCTTCGCAGGGCCGACCTTCGGGATCCACGACCTGACCGCGCACGCGGAACGGCGTGGGTGTGCAGGAACTCGCGGTGGCGCGCCGATCGGAGTGCATCAGCGCGAAGACTCCGGCCACCGCCAGGCACATGCAGATGGCGCGGAGCCAGGCTCGTTCCCCAGGGTGGCGCATCGCGGGGAGTCTACAACTCGGGGTGTCTGGCGGCGCCTCAGCGCGGCAGATTCAGAGCGGTGATCGCGCCGGCCGGCAACTCCTGTTGCCAGCTCTGTTCGCCGATGCGAACGCGGTACGCGCCTGCGGGGCACGAATACAGGCGCTGCTTGCCGTCCCGAACGGTGTACGTGCTGCGCGCGCCATCGGCTGAACTCAACTCCAACAGCCCATCGCCTGCAGGAGCAACCACGGTGAACCTGGCGCTCGCATGCATGGCGGTGACGAGCGATTCGATATGGTGCGCGCCGACGGTGAACGCAGCCATCGGGGTGCAGGAGCGGTCCCCCGGCAGGCTGAGTTGAACCCGATAGCTGCCGGCCTGCAACGCGCGCAGATGCACGACCGTGTCGTTGCCTTCGTGCGTCAGGTCCCGGGCCGGCGAGACGATCCTACCGGTGTCGTCCTCGAGCCAGACCGCGAGGTCGATCGGGCTGCGAACGACCGTGCCGCGGACGCGGATGTCGACGCCGCTCGATGCATCGATGATGTGGGAGACGCTTGCCTTGGCGCCGCGGATCTCGAAGCGCGGTGTGGCGATGCTGGAGCCGTTCTCGGTCAGGACATCGATGTAGCACTCGCCGGCCGCCACGTTGTTGAAGGTCGCCTCGATGACGGATTCGCCTGCCTTGCGCGTGAGCACCGTGTTGGCGAGCGCGCGATCGTCCGTCGATCGCAACAGCGACACCTCGAGCCGTCCGCGGGGGGACTCGCTGGTGAACTGCAGCTGCACGTGCACCTCGGAGCCTTCGACGGTGCTTCGCAGCGACGAGGCATCGATCTCCACGAACGGATCGTCGTAGCGGTAGGTCGCCTTCATCGTCGAAGTCGGTCCCGGCCCGGCGTTGGGTCGACACATCACCTGCAGCTCGCCATCCCTGCCGGTGACGAGCGGGATGAAGAACGTGTCGGTGTGGACGTCGAGTGAAGGCTCGCTCTCGAGACTGACCAGCGCCGTGAAGTCGTCGGCTGGAATCGGGCCGTTGTGGTTTCGCGCGCAGGCGAGCACAGCGAAGTCGTCGAACAGGTTCGGCGGCGCGTTGCGCAGGGTGACCTGCAGTCGCTGCGCGCGTTCGAGGTCGATGCGGTTGTCGCGATCGGGGTCGAGGTGCGACACCTCGAGGGCGCGAATCAGGGTTCCTTTGGCGCCGATCGAGAATCGTCGCTCCCCGCGCGGGATGACGTGCATCACGGCTCCGGGGCCGAGCTTGCCGGTCCGCTCGCTGGAGGCATGGCGGCACCAGGTGGGAACGGGTTCTCCATTCAGGTAGCCGACGACCCTGATGCCGACCTGCGTGGGGGCCACGCGCGCGACGGGTCCGCGTTCGGCGTTGGCTTTCGGGACCGAGCGTGACGGCTGCACCGAAGCCTGGGTGGCTGCGGGCGAGCGCCCGGGACGAGCAGGCAAATCGTTCGCGACCGGCTCATCGAAGAGCCAGAGCAGCGCGGCGACCACGATCGACAGCGCGAGCATGAGCAGCGCGGTGGTCTTCAGGCGCTGGGACTGCGAACTCATCCTGTTGCCATCGTCGTGCCTTCCCCGCGGAGTTCCGGAGCATAGCCTAGAGGCGCTCGGGGGGCGCGGCGTGTGTGGTTTGTACCCGGTACCGTACACACACCCTACACCACGACCCGCTTCCACCGCCCCCGCCGGAACAGCAGCACTGCCGCGACCGCGAACAACGACTCTGTCGCCGGGATCATCCACAGGATGCCGGACATGCCGAAGTCCAACCCGAACGCGAGCCACCACGCCATCGGCAGCTGCAGCATCCAGAAGAAGATCGCGTGCAGCCACGTGGGCGTGACGGTGTCGCCGGCGCCGTTGAAGGCCTGCACGGTCACCATGCCCCAGGCGAAGAACACGTAGCCGGCGGCGACGATGCGCAGGGTCGCGACGGCGTGGGCGGCGATCGCGGGGTCGACGGTGAAGAGCGCCACGATCTGGGGGGCGAACAGCTCGGCCACCAGGGTCACGACGGCGAGGAACGCGGCGTCGTAGGCGCCCGTGAGCCAGACGGCGCGTTCGGCGCGATCGGGCTGCTTCGCACCGAGGTTCTGGCCGACCAACGTCGCGGCGGCGTTGCTGAGGCCCCACGCCGGCAGCAGTGCGAAGATCAGGATGCGGATGCCGATCGTGTAGCCGGCGGTCGCCGCTTCGCCGAAGCGGTTGACACCCCACATCAGGCCGATCCAGCTCGAGGTGCCGATCAGGAACTGCCCGATCGTACCGAGCGACAGTTTGATCATCTTGCGCATCGGCTCGAGGTCGAAGCGCACCAGGCGTTCGAGTCGCACGCGGCCGTTGCCGCGACGCAGCAGCCAGAACTGGTAGAGCACGGCGATGCCCCGACCGGTGCAGGTGGCCACGGCCGCGCCGGTGACGCCGAGCTGCGGGAACGGACCGAGCCCGAACACGAAGCACGGATCGAGGATCAGGTTCAGGCCGTTGCTGACGGTCAAGCACTTGAGCGCGAGCATCGGATCGCCGGCGCCGCGGAAGATCGCGTTTTGCAGGAACAGCAGGGTGATCACCACGTTGCTCGCGAACAGCCAGCGGGCGTAGCCGGTGCCGACCTCGACGATGCGTTCGTTGCCGCTGGTCATCAGCGACAGCAGCTCGGGCGCGAACACGCACATCGGTATGCTGAGCAGCAGGCCCACCGCGAGCCCGAGGCCGATCGCCTCGCTGCCGGCGCGCGCCGCACCGGGCAGGTCCTTCTCGCCGACGCGCCGCGCGACCAGCGCGGTGACCGCCATGCCCAGGCCGAAGGCGATCGCGTAGACGACCGAGACGATCGCTTCGGTCGAACCGATGGCCGCGGCCGCGGCGCCGTGGGTGGGGGTGCTCCCGAACCAGCCGGCGTCGAGCTTGCCGACCCACCAGATGTCGACGATCGCGAACAGCGACTCGAGCGCCATCTCGAGCACCATCGGGATCGCCAGCAGCAGGATCGCCTTCGGCAGGCTGCCGCTGGTGTAGTCGTAGTGCTCACCGCGCAGGCTGCCGACGATGTGGCTCCAGGCGGAGCGCGGAGCGGCGGATGCGGGAGATTGCGAGGGGCCGTCGTGCATCGGGGACGGCTGGCGTACCGAGCCGTTCCCAAACCGCAAGGCCTGCGGCGGCGGGCGCGCGGTGTGTGGTTTGTACCCGGTACCGTACCCTCAGACCGCGCCGAGGGTCAGGGTGAGGGCGTTGGAGGTGGTGAGGGCGCCGGCGAAGTGGGCCGCCTGGGCATGCAGGGTGGTGCCGAGCAGGAACGGTGCGGCGGGCACGGGCACGGGCAGCTGGGCGGCGGTGCCGAGGGTGACGGCGGCCGACGAGGTCGGGTCGACGAACAGGGCGCAGTCGGGCACACCGAGGGCGCCGAGCTCGAGCGCGGGGGTCAGCAGTTGCCAGCCGAACAGCAGCATCGAGAGGCCCGGCGCCGCGGCGCCGTCGACGCACAGGGTGGTGATGGTGCCGAGCACGGGGCGGCCGAGCGCGGTGAGGCCGAGGCCGGGATCGTCGGTGGCGGTGGCGAACGGCTGCTGCAGCGAGAGATCGCGGGGGCCGGGGTCGCGCGCGCCGTGGCCGGCGCTGAAGCCGACGACGCAGGCGTCGGTGGGGTTGCTGGCGTTGGCGATGTGCACGTCGAGCACGCCGCTCGTGTGCACGGTCACCGCGAACGTGCAGCGCACGTTGGTGGGGCCGCCGAACACGGGCAGCTGCCACCAGATCAGGGTGGTCGCGCCGGTCGTCGGATCGACGTGGCTGTAGACGTTGTCGCTGCCGGCCGGGGCGAAGTCCTGCCACAGCGCGGCGAGGGTGGGGCGGCCGTTCAGCAGGGTGCTCGGCGCGGCGGCGGCGGTGCTGGAGCCGAGCAGGCCTTCGTCGCCGAGCAGGATGCGACCGTCGGGCAGCACCAGCAGCGAGGTGGCAGTGCCCCCGGGGAACTGCAGCGGCGCGGTCAGCGGCACGAACGCGGCGCCGCCGCGCAGGAGGTCGAGGTTGTGCGCGGTCGCGGGCAGCGCCAGCGGCCCGGCGCTGCTGCGGGCGACGTCGTAGCCGCCGCTCGCGTTGGGGGTCAGCACGAAGCGCTGATTGGCGAGGTCGAGGAAGCCGGGCAGGAAGTGCTCGTAGAACGACCGCGCGGCGCGGTGGCAGCCGAGGCCGTGGGGTGCGACGCTGGCGACGGGGATCGGGCCGCCGCCCAGCGTGTAGTGCACGGCGCCGCTGAACACGCGCGAGAAGAACTGTTGGCCGCCGAACAGCTCGGTCGACGAGCCGCCGCCGACGAGGGTCAGTTCGCCGTTGGTGTAGCTGCGCAGGCCGAAGGCATAGGCGTAGGCCGGCATCACGCCGCGGCAGTGCAGCGCGATCCCGTAGTTGCCCGGCGGCAGGCCGATCGGTGTCGCGAGCGGGCACGGCGTCGGTTGTTGCGGTCCCGACGAGGTCACGTTGCCATGGGAAAGCAGCGCCCAGTCGCCGCGCTGCTCGGTGTGATCGACCCACGAACCGGGGCGCACGTAGACGTCGACGCCGCCGCCGGTGCCGAGCGGCGAGTGCATGGCGATGTCGAAGCTGTCGAGCTGCAGCGTCTGCGCCACGACGAGGTCGAAGTAGACGGCGCCGTCGAGCGAGGCGAGGAAGTAGTTCGCGGTGTTCGGAGTCGTCAGGGTCGCCTGCGCGGCGAGCGGGACCGAGAGCAGCAGCGCTGCGCCGAGGAGGGATCGCATGCCCGCATGTCGCCGATCGTGTCGCGGTACTGACGACGGGCGCCTGCTTTGGACGAATCTCCCCGCTGCAGGCAAAGTCGCCCGGTGACTTCGCCGCGGCGCTCGTGCCGGATCGCGCCTTTTGCCCCTCGCGGCGGACGCCCCGGCGCGCCAGGATTGCGGCATGAGCAAACAAGCACCCGACCACCACGACGCCGAGCTGATCCTCAAGTTCTACGACCTGCGCCGCGAGCCCGTGATGCGCGAATCGCGCGACTCGCTGCTGCGCGACTTCTGGCCGCGCAACGAGCAGGATGCGCTCGCGATCCTCAGCCCCGACCACCCGCTCAACCGCGCCTATCGCCAGGTTGCGACCTACTGGGAGATGGTCTACGGCATGGCCAAGTACGGCGTCGTGCACACCGAGTTCCTGATGGAGAGCAACGGCGAGGGACTGTTCCTGTTCGCCAGGTTGCAGCCGTACCTCGAGGCCATCCGCAAGGCCACCAGCCCGCGTTCGTTCGAGAAGGCCGAATGGGTCGCGAACAGCAGCGAGATCGGCGGTCGGCTGATGGAGGTGTTCAAGGCCCGCGTCAAGGCCAAGCTCGGCGGCTGACGGCGGCGTCAGCGGCGCTCGAGCAGCGTCAGCGCCTCGACGTGGCCGGTGTGCGGGAACAGGTCGCAGAGCCGCGACGCGGCGACGCGGTAGCGCGGCGTCAGCAGCGCGAGATCGCGCGCCAGCGACGCGAGCGCGCACGACACCAGCAGCACGCGCGGCGGTGCGGCGGCCAGCACGGCGCCCGCGCCGGCCTCGCCGAGCCCGGCGCGCGGCGGGTCGAGCAACCACAGGTCGGCCTCGGGCAGCGGCGCGCTGCCGAACGGCTGTTCGCGCACCTCGCCGCCCTGCAGCCCGTTCGCCTCGAGGTTGACGCGCGCGTCGGCGCAGGCCTGCGGAGAGCTCTCGACGATCGTGACCTGCGCGGCGCCCGCGCGCAGCAGGCGGCAGCCGAAGCTGCCGATGCCGCCGTAGCCGTCGACGACGCGCAGGCCGGTGACGTCCCCGAGCATCGCGAGCGCGGGGCGGAACAGGATCGCGTCGCTGTGGCGGCTCAACTGGTAGAAGCTCGCGAACGAGACGCGCAGCCGCAGATCGCCGATCGCGTCGGTCTGGAACGGCTCGCCGTGCAGCGCCGTCGACGTCGCGCCGAGCAACACGTTGCCGGGGCGGTCGTTGACGTTGAGCACCACGCCGACGGTGCGCAGCGCGCGGCCCTGCTCGTCGCGCAGGCCTGCGGCGGCGGCCAGCAGCTCGCGGCACAGGTCCCGGCGCTGGCTGAAGGTGCTCGTGGTCACGACGCAGCCGAGCAGCAGCTCGTTGCTGCCGGGCATCACGCGGGCCCGGAACGCGCGCACCAGGCCCTTGCCGGTGCCCTCGTCGTATGCGGGCAGGCGCAGGTCGCGCAGCACCTCGCCGGCGCGGACCCCGAGCGTGGTCAGCGCCTTCATCTGGATGCGACAGTCGGCGATCTCCTCGAGGTCGTGGCTGCCGCGCCGGTAGATGCCGAGCTGCAGGTGGCGGTGCCGGTGCGGTTGCACCGGGTAGAGGATCGCGATGCGATCGTGCCGCGGCGCGCGCGGCGGCAACGTCACCGCGGGTTCGAGACCGTCGAGGAACGGCGCCAGCAGGGCCGCGGCGTGGGCCTGCTTGTCGGCGAGCTGGCGCTCGATCGGGACGTCGAGCCGGTCGCAGCCGCCGCAGCTGCCGAAGTGACGACAGGACAGGGTCGAGGGAGGCAAAGAGGTCACGGGCAGGGAGTTCCGCTTGCTGCCGGCGCAGCGGGCCGGCACAGTGCCGCATCGATGGTTGCCATCGAACCCCGCACGTTCCACGCGTCGGCGGGCCGCGCGCGGCCGATGCTCGTGCTTGGAGTCCTGGTCATGGGGGCCGGACTCTACCTGCTGACGACCACGCAGCCGCACATCGTCGGCCTCGCCGCGCTCGCATTCGGCGCGGTGCTCGCGGGGTATCTGGGCCGCCCGGCGTGGCGCCGGATCCGCATGATCTGGTTCGACGAGAAGGGGTTGTGCGCGCGGCTGCCGGGCCTGGGCTGCGTTCGCTGGCAGGACATCGAGGCCACCTGGGTCGATCGCGTCGAGGGTCGGGTGTTCCTGTTCGTGGATCGCACCGCCGAGGCCCGGGCCGCAGCGCCGCTCGGCATGGTGCTGCGCACCCTGGCGACCATGACCAAGGCGCCGGACCTGGCCCTGCCGATCGACATGCTCGACGCGCCGCCCGATCAGATCGCCACGGCCATCGAGGTGGCGCGGCAGCAGGCCCTCGCCGCCGCCGGCGGGTCTCCTGCCTGATCGCCGCCGCGGCAGAACGAGGGGCGGACGACCGACACCCGTCGGGCTACTGTGGCTACTGTTGCCGCCCCTGCGATCATGGAGAACCGCGACCTACCAACTCCGGACCCCGCCGACCGGGCCGCGCCTGACTGGGAAGCGTTCTACGCGAGCTACCGCAAGCCCGGCTACGTGCCCGGCTACGAGATCACCAGCAAGCTCGGCGGCGGTCAGTTCGGCCTGGTGTTCCGGGCCCGCAAGCAGTCGATCGGCAAGGACTACGCGATCAAGTTCCTGCAGGTCGACGACGGCGAGGTGCGCCGCGCCATCCGCGCCGAGCTCGACCAGCTGCGGTACTTCGCCCAGCTCGACCACCCCAACCTGGTGTCGATCGAGGATCGCGGCGAAGTCGACGGCATCCCGTACCTGGTGATGGCGTTCGCCGGCACCGACACTCTGCAAGGGCGTCTGCAGCAACACGTGTCGGTTGCAGGCGTGGCCGCGACCGGCGCCGCCAGGGACGAGTTGCTGCACTTCTTCCTGCAGACCTGCCGCGGCGTCGCGGCCCTGCACGAACACTCGCTGGTGCACTTCGACCTCAAGCCCGCGAACGTGTTCGTGCGCGGCGACGTGGCCCGCGTCGGTGACTTCGGTCTGTCCAAGCTCGTCACGCACAGCCGCGGCAGCCTGTCGGTGGGGCGCGGCACGCCCTACTACATGGCGCCCGAGCTGCTGCAGCGGCGCGGCGACGCGCGCAGCGACATCTATTCGCTCGGGGTGATGCTCTACGAGATCCTGTGCGGCCAGCTGCCGTTCCGGGGCGACACCGAGTGGCAGGTGCTGCGTCAGCACGAAACCGAACCGCCACCGCTGCCGAGCCACCTGTCCGCCGGCGAGCGGGCGCTGCTGCGGCGGTGCCTGGCCAAGGACCCCGCCGCGCGCTTCCAGAGCGTGCACGACCTGTTGGCGGCCTTCGGCGCACCGTCCTCCGGCGGCCCGTCGGCCAGCGCCGCGGCGGTGATGGCGGCGGCGCCTCCGCCACCGCCGCCCGCTTCCGGCGGGGCCGAATGCGTGCCCCCGTTGCCGGCCGCGAGCGAACTGCCGCCGCCGCCCGCGGCCCGCGCCAAGGCGCGCCGCACCTCTTCGTTCCCGGCCGTCGTCGTCCTGTTGCTGTTCGCCTTCGTCGGCTTCCGCTGGGTGTCGACCGTGCAGCAATCGCAGCGCTCGAAGCGCCGCGCCGCCGTCGCCTACGCCGAGGCGGGCATGCGTCGGGCCGAGGACGCCGCGGCCAGGCGAGGCCCGGTCGCGGTGCTGACCGACGGCTCCGACCCGCTGCAGTCGCAGCTGCTCGAGTTCGTCGCCGCGGCGCAACGCGACGTGCGCACCGCCGAGCAGCGGCGCCGGCGCGCGGACCTCGTCGCGCCGCATCTCGCCGGGGACGACCCGCCGGATCTCGCCGCGTGCGGCGACCTCGTCGACCGGCTCGCCGACGCGCCGACGTTCTCCGCCGGCCACGCGACCAAGCTCGCCCGCAACGGCTACGGCGTGTTCGTCGCCGCGGTGCAGCGCCTGCAGGAATTCGACTACCAGGACCTGCGCGACTGTCATCGCGCCGATCACGTGACCCGGCTGCTGGCGCAGCTCGCCAATCTGCCCAGCATGGTCGCGGCGGCTCCTGACGGCGAGCCGACGAGCCGCGACGAGTGTCGCCTGCGCGCGGTCGCCGCGGCGTGGCGCACGCTGTGCGAGCGCTTCGCCGCCGACGAGGCGGCCTACTCCAGGCTCGTCGCGCGCGGTGAACAGCACGAAGGCGCCGCGACGCGGGTCGAGCTGCGATGACGGGCGCGTTCGCGGATTGGCTGTTGGTGCACGCGGCGCCGGCCGAAGCGATCGTCTTGCCCGGCGTCACCACCTGTTGCCTCGGTGTCGGCAAGACGGCCGCCGCGCTCGAACTCTACGCGACGCTGCTGTCCCTCGAGGGGCGGCGCCCGGTGCGAGGTGTCCTGCTGTTCGGCGTCGCCGGCGCGTTCCCCGATCGGCACCGTCCGGCGCCGAGCCCGGTGCGCCTCGGCGAGGTCTGCGTCGTCGGCAGCGAGCACTTCGGCGACGAAGGCGTCGAGACCCCGGACGGCTTCTGGGACCTGTCGCGCCTGCAGCTCGGCGAGGTCGGGCCGTTCCCGGCCAACGGCAGAGTCGCCGCCGCCGCCGCCGAGCAACTCGGGGCGCCGATCGTCAGCGGCGTCACGGTCAGCTCGTGCAGCGGCACCGAAGCCGCGTCGCGCCGCATGTTCGAGCGCTGCTGTGCCGACGTCGAGACCATGGAAGGCGCCGCCGTCGCGCTCGTCTGCCGGCGCCGCGAACTGCCGCTGCTGCAGGTGCGCGGGATCAGCAACTGGACCGGCGACCGCGACCGCGGCGGCTGGGACCTCGGTCGGGCCGTGCAAGCCACGCACGAGGCGGTGCGCAAGCTGTGCGCGCCCCGGTGAGCCGCCGCGGCAGTTGCTAGCGGTAATCGATGCCGGCAGCGCTGGTCTTGCCGCCCGCCTCGATCTCGATCCAGATCTTGCTCCCGTCCGGCACCGTCTTGGGCAGGTCGAGGTGGCCGTGCATGCCGGTACTGCTCTCCTTGTGCAGTTGCGCCTTGCGGGAGCCGACCGCGGACTCGAGGCCGACCCAGCCGCGCACGACGCTGGGCAGCTTGGTGCCGGCCGGGAACTCCAGGTCGATGTTGGCGACGCCGCCGCTGAGATCGCCGAGCAGCGCGACCTCGACCTGCATGTCGTTCAGGGTGATCTTGCCGAGCGGGTGGGCTTCGCCGTGGTCGTCGGCCATCGGCGCGGCGCCGCCGCCAGCGGCGGGCTTGGTGACGGGTGCGTCACCGCCGCAGGCGGCGAACGAGATCAGGGCCAGACAGAGCAGTTGGTTCTTCATCGTGACGGTCATGGGGTGGGGTCGGACGCGCCCGAAGTCGGGCGGTTCCGGAACAGGAGATGGAAACCGGCGGGCACGACCACCAGGTTCAGGAAGGTCGAAGACAAGAGGCCGCCGAGCACGACCACCGACAGCGGCGCGAGGATCTCGCTGCCGGGTTCGCCGGCGGCGAACACCAGCGGCAACAGGCCCAGCGCGGCGGTCAGCGCGGTCATCAGGATCGGCACCATGCGCTCGCGCGAGCCGCGCAGGATCGCCTGCTCGAACGGCACGCCGGCCGCGAGCAGGTCGAGGTAGTGCCGCACCAGCAGGATGCCGTTGCGGGCGGCGATGCCGAACAGCGTGATGAAGCCGACGAGGCTCGCGATCGACACCACCGGCGCGGTGTAGCGCGCGCCGCCGAAGCCGAAGATCGAGCCGAGCAGCGCCAGCGTATTGCCGAACACGCCGGGCGACTCGGTCACGTAGATCGCGGCGATGCCGCCGATCAACGCCAGCGGCAGGTTGACGAGCACCAGCAGCGCGGCGCGCAGCGTGCCGAGCGCCTGCTGCAGCACCATCAACATCGCGAAGATCACGCCGCCGCCGAGCCACAAGAGGGTGCGGCTCGCCGACTGCTGCGCCTCGAACTGACCGCCGAACTTCACCGTGCAGCCGGCGGCGTCGGCGAGCGGGGTGACCAGTTCGCGCACGGCGTCGACGAGCTGGCCGAGGTTGTAGCCGTCGGCGACGTTGCACGAGACCACGGCCTTGCGCCGCGCGTTCTCGCGCAGGATCAGGTTGGAGGCCTTCTCGCGCACGATGTCGGCGACGTCGGCGAGCCGCACCAGCGCGCCGCCCGGCGCGCTGAGCACGAGATCGCGCACGTCTTCGACGCGGCGGCGTTCGTCGGGGTGCAGGCGCACGACGAGTTGGCGCGCGCGGCTGCCCTCGTAGACCTCGGCGACGGTGGCGCCGAGCAGCGCGTCCTGCACCTGTTCGGCGGCGGCGGCCGGAGACAGGCCCACGGCGGCCAGGTCGGCGAGGCGGTAGCGCACCGGCAGCGAGGTGATGCGGATCTCGCGGTTGCCGGCGACGTCGCGCGTGCCCGGCACCGTGCGCAGCTCGCGCTCGACGTCGGCGGCGAGGTCGCGCAGCACGTCGAGGTCCTCGCCGAGCAGGTCGATGGCCAACGCCGCGGGCGTGCCCGACAGCACGTGCGAGAGGCGGTGTTCGATCGGCTGGCCGACGCTGGTGGTGATGCCCGGAACGCTGCCGAGGATCGCGTCGATCGCGGCGCGCACGGTGCGCTTGTCGCGCCCCTGCTCGACCACGACCTCGATCTCCGAGCTCGACACCGGTTCGGCGTGTTCGTCGCGTTCGGCGCGGCCGGTGCGGCGCGTCACCGAGCGCACGCCGTCGATCGCGACCAGCTGCCGTTCGATGCCCTGCGCCATGCGGTCGCTCTCGGTCAGCGACGTGCCCGGCGGCGCCATCACGAACACCGTGAACGTGCCCTCGTTGAACTCGGGCAGGAAGCTGCTGCCGAACGTCGACGCAAAACCGAGGCTGCCCAGGGTCACCAGCAGCGTGCCCAGGCACAAGCCGCGCGCGTAGCGCAGCGACAGGCGCAGGCTCGGCTCGTAGCGGCGGTGCAGCCAGCGCACCAGGAAGCCCTCGCCCTGGCCGTCGGCGTGGCCGCTGCGCACCTTGCCGAGCAACAGGCGGCACAGCGCCGGCGTCACCGTCAGCGCGACCACCAGCGACGCCGCCGTCGACACCAGGAAGGCGACGCCGAGCGGCTGGAAGAAGCGCCCCTCGAGCCCCTGCAGGAACAGCAGCGGCAGGAACACCATCGTCACCAGCACGGTGGCGTAGACCATCGGCGTGCGGATCTCGTTGCTGGCGCGCAGCACCGCCTGCACGATCGGCAGCCGCTCGCCGGCCGGCAGCGCCGCGTTCTCGCGCAACCGCCGCAGCACGTTCTCGACGTCGATGATCGCGTCGTCGACGAGGCCGCCGATCGCGACCGCGAGCCCGCCGAGCGTCATCACGTTGATCGACATGCCCAGCGCCCACAGGGTCAGCAGCGCGACCGCGAGGCTCAGCGGGATCGCGGCCAGCGTGATCGCGGTGGTGCGCACGTCGAGCAGGAACAGCAGCAGCACGATCGCGACGAAGATCGCCGCGTCGCGCAGCACGTGCAGCAGGTTGTCGAGCGCGATCTGGATGAAGTCCGACTGCCGCATCACGTGGCGGTTGAGTTTCAGCCCCGCCGGCAGGGTCGGCTCGACGCGATCGAGCAACTCGTCGACGGCGGCCGTCAGCAGCAGCGTGTTGGTGCCGGGCGCCTTCTGCACGCCGAGCACGACCGCCGGGTTGCCGCCGTCGGCGGCGGTGCCGCGCCGCGGCGCAGGCCCGACCTGCACGTCGGCGACGTCGCCGATGGTGATCGCGCGGCCGTCGCGGAAGCGCACCACGGTGCCGCGGATGTCCTCGACCGAGCGCACCCGGCCGGTCTGGCGCACCGGCAGCTCGAGGCCGCCGACGTCGGGCAGGTAGCCCGCGGCGGCGGTGGTGTGCGCGCCGCGCGCCGCGGCCACCACGTCGGTGAGCGCCAGGTCGTGGGCGCGCAGGCGGTCCTGGCGCACGAGCACCTGGTACTCGGCGAGTTCGCCGCCGATCACGGCGATCTGCGCCACGCCGGGCACGCCGAGCAGCTGGTTGCGCAGCTCGTACTGCGCGTAGCTGCGCACCTCCATCGGCGACAGCTCACCGCCAGGCGACGACAGCGACAGCAGCATGATCTCGCCGGTGATCGAGGTGATCGGCGTCATCTCGCTGTGCACGTCGGGCGGCAGCGACTCGCGCGCTGCGGCGAGCCGTTCGCCGACCTGCATGCGGGCGCGGTAGATGTCCTCGCCCCAGTCGAACTCGACCCACAGCAGCGACAGGCCGATCGAGCTGGAGCTGCGCACGCGGCGCACGCCGGCGACGCTGCGCACGGCGCTCTCGATCGGGAACGTGACGTTGCGCTCGACCTCGTCGGCGGCGAGCCCGCCGCACTCGGTCAGCACCACCACGGTCGGCGCGTTGAGTTCCGGGAACACGTCGACGGGCATGCGCGGCACGCCGTAGACGGCCAGCGCCAACAGGGCGGCGGCCAGCGCGAGCACGAAGCCGGGCCGGCGCAGCGAGAAGGCGATCAGGTTCGAGAACATCGGGCGGTTACTTGTGGTCGTCGTCGGCGTGCCAGGTGCCGTCGGCGTGGAAGTGGCCGCCCTGTTGCTGCGGCGCGCTGGCGAGCACCAGCGCGTAGGCGCCGGCGACGACGACCTCGTCGCCGTCGGTGATGCCGCTCTTGACCTCGACCCAGCGGCCGTCGTCGACGCCGAGGTCGGCGTCGACGCGGATCACCTCGTCGGCGTCCCTGGGGTTGCGGAGGAACAACACCTTGCCGAGGCCGTGCTCGACGATCGCGGCCAGCGGCACCGCGAGCACGCCGGGCCCGCTCGCGGCGGTCTCGACCTCGGCGAACGCGGCGATGCCGTGGCGCGCCCACGGCGGCACCTCGTCGAGTTGCACGGCGACGCCGATGGTGCGTTGCGTCGGATCGGCCAGCGCGCCGAGCACCAGGCGCCCCGCGCCGCTCGGCAGGCCCGAGTCGCTGCCGGTGCCGTTGGTCGGGGCCACGACCCGCACCTGTTGACCGGCAGCGAGGCGGCCGAGGTCGCCCTGCAGCGCGGTGCCGACGAAGCGCAGGCGGTGCGGGTCGACCAGCTCGAGTACGTGGTCGCCGGCCTGCAGCCAGGCGCCGTTGCTGTCGGCGATCGTGGTCACGACGCCGGCCTGCTGCGCGCGCACCTCGATGCGGTCGATGCTGCGCCAGCGCGCCTGGCCGCCGCTGCCTTCGGCGAGCAGCTCCTCGACGGACAGCCCAAGCTGGCTCTGCGCGGTCGCCAGCAGCAGCCGGTACCGCTCGCGGTCGGCGACGCGGCGCGCGCCGAGCTCGGCGCGCAGCGCCATGGTCTCGCTGTGCTGTTCGGCGGCCTCGGTGGTCGCGGCGCGCGTCTGCGCCAGCTGCACCTTGGTGGCGGCCAGCTCGGCCGCCTGACCGCCGACCTCGGCGCGCGTCTGTTGCAGGCTGTCGACGCGTTCCTGCAGCACCGCCGTGGCCTCGCGCAGGCTCTGCTCGTGACGTTCGTGGGCCTCGAGCAGCGGCTCGAGGGCCGCGAGCCGCGTCTCGGTGACGTCGATCGTCGCCAGCAGCTCGGCCAGCTCGTGCTGGGTCTGCCGCCAGGTCGGCGAGTCGATCGTGAACAGCAGGTCGCCGGCCGCGACCTCGGCGAGCGGGCCGACGTGCAGTTCGACGCGGCCGGCGAGCGGCATGCGGTGATCGCGGCGCCCCTGCGGCAGCAGCTCGAAGTGGCCGGGCAGGCGCAGCGTGGCTGCGACGTGCCGCCTGCCGACCGTGTGGAACTGCAGGCCGAGGTTGCGACGCACCGCCTCGGGCACGTCGATGTGGTTGGTCGGACCCTGGGCGTGCTCGTCGTGCGCGTCGCCGGTCGGCTGGGCCGCGCCCTTCGGGCTGCAGCCAGGCAGCAGGAACGCGCCGAGGAGCAGGCTCAGCAGCGGCAGGTGGGGGGACTTCATCGGGGATCTCCGGTCGCGACCCGGGCCAGCGGCTCGAGCCAGGTGAAGGTGTTGCAGGCGATGGTGGCGAGCGCGACGCGCTGCGCCTCGTCGATGGCGTGCAGGTTGGCGTCGTGCACCCGCAGCAACGCGTCGAGCAGCAGGAACGGATCGAGCGTGCCGAGCTCGGCGAGGCGCTTCGCGTCGGCGAGCTGTCGTTCGGCGAGCGGCAGCAGCTCGTCGGTCACGAGCCGGCGTTGCTCGCGCGCGGCCGCGAGGCGCTCTTCGGCGAGCGCGAGGTCGTGGCGCGCGACCTCGAAGTCGACGCGCCAGCGTTCGGCGGCCTCGGCGCGGTGCGCGGTGGCGGTCGCGATCGCGGCGTCGTTGCCGGACAACACCGGCAGGGGCAGCGACAGGCCCAGGGTGGCGCGCGGCTGGCCATCCTCCTCGGCCCAGCCCGGCGCGAGCTGCAGGTCGGGCCACTGCTTCTTGATCTGCAGCGCCAGCTGGCGCTCGGCGACCGCGTGCTCGGCCGCGGCGGCGGCGAGCCTGGGGCCGCGGGCGAGCGCGGCGCGCGCGCCGCGCCGTCGTCGAGCGCGGGGTGCACTCCGAGGTCGGGCCGCGGCGCCACGGTCGCCTCGGGCGCGAGGCCCAGGCGCGCGTTGAGCTCGAGCGCCGCCAGCCGCTCGTCGGCGACGTGCTGCGCGAGCTCACCTTCGCGCCGCAACCGTTCGAGCGCGAACTGCCGCGCGTCGAGCTCGGTGTTGGCGCCGGCGTCGGCGAGGCGGCGCGCGATCGCCTCGAGCTCGCGCAGCCGCTCGCAGAGCCCCTGCAGCTGGGTGACGCGCAGCTGCTCGGCGCTCCACGTCGCCCAGGCTGCGTCCAGGCCCGCCACGGCGTGTTCCTCCGCGAGCCGCAGGTCGGTGATCGCCGCCAGCAGTTGCTCGTCGGCGACCGCGCGTTCGGCGCCCAGGCGCCCGTTGATCGGCAGGCCGATGCCGAGCGAGGCCGCCGCCAGCCAGCGGTAGGGCACGGCCTCGAGGATGCGTTCGAAGGACACCTGCAGCTCCGGGTCCTGCCAGGCGCCGCTGTGGTCGCGCGCGGCGATCGCCGTGGCCACGCGTCGGCGCGCGAGCCGGCAATCGGGGTGCAGCGCTGCGGCGACGAGCCGGCCTTCGGCGCGGTCGAGGCCGTCGGCGAGGTCGATCTGGGCGGCGATCGCGTCGGCCTGCTCGTCGGGAACGAACGCGCGCAGCGTCGCCGCGTCGGGCACGCGCGCGGCGAACTCGCGCGCGTGGGCGTCGAGGTCGACGGGCGCGGGGGCGTAGCTGTGGCACGCGGCCAGGCCGAACAGCCAGAAGGCGGAGCGGGTGCGGAGGAACATTGCGGACAGGCTCGGACGTTTCGCTGCGGGGCAGGTCCGCACACGCAGGGCGCAGACCGACACGGCGCCGGCCGATCGCGGGCGAGGACGGGGCCTCGCCGCGGCGGCGGCGCATCCGGCGAAACGGAGCTACAGCAGCAAGTGCGTCGCAGCGAGCTGTCGCAGCAACGCGGCTGTCGGCGGCGGCCCGGTGCTGGGCGGTTGCGCGACGGGTTCGGCGTGCGCCAGCGTCGGCGCGCGCGGCGGCACCGGCAACCACGCCGCGAACTGCAGCGGCGGCAGCTTCGTCGCGGCGGGGCGCGACGTGCGCAGCGGGCCGATCGCGAGGTGCTCGTGCTCGCAGCCCGGCGCGCGCTCGGCGCCCGGCTGCTGGTGGTCATGCTCGTGCGCATGCTCTGCTGCGTGCGCCCGTTCCTGCGGGTGGCAGCAATCGGCTGGGTCGTGCCAGAACTCGAGATGCACCGAGCCGTCGTGGCCGTGGCACACGATCAGCACCTGCGGCAGGCCCAGCGCCAGGACCGTGAGCGCCAGCCAGACCATGGCGGACAGCGTGCGGTGGCTACGGGGCGCGGCGGGCATCGGCGGCGCACTGTCCGCATTGGGGTGCGCAGCGTCAAGGGCGGGCATCGATCACGCCGCCGGATGGTGTCGTTCGCCCTCGTGCACGAGCCCTTCGCTGCTGGCGACGACGGTCGCGACGGTGGCGTCGCCGGTGACGTTGAGCACCGTGCGGCACATGTCGAGCGGTCGGTCCACGGCGAGGATCAGGCCGATGCCGGCTTCGGGCAGGCCGACCTGCTTGAGCACGATCACGAGCATGACGATGCCGACGCCGGGCACCGCCGCCGTGCCGATCGAGGCCAGTGCCGCGGTCAGCACGATCATCAGCTGCTGGCCGAAGTCGAGCGGCAGGCCGAGCGCGTTGGCGATGAACACCGCCGCCACGCCCTGGTACAGGCCGGTGCCGTCCATGTTGATGGTCGCGCCGAGCGGCAGCACGAAGCTCGACACCTCCTCGTCGACGCCGACGCCCTGTTCGACGCAGCGGATCGTCACCGGCAGCGTCGCGGCGCTCGAGCTCGAGCTGAACGCCAGCAGCTGCGCGGGGATCATCGCCTTGGCGAAGCGCGACCAGGGCACCTTGGTGAACACCTTGATCAGCACGCTGTAGACCACCAGGTAGTGCACCAGCAGCGCGATCACGACGGTCGCCATGTAGCCGCCGAGGCTGCTCAGCAGATCGCCGAGCGCGCCGGGGTCCTTGCCGAGGTCGGCGACCACGCCCGCCAGCATCGCGAAGACGCCGAGCGGCGCGATCTTCATGATCACCTGGACCATCTCGATGATCGCGTCGCTGAGCAGCTGGAACACCTTGATCACGTGCGCGGTGCCTTCGACGCGGCGCGACAGCCGGGTGAGGGCGATGCCGAGCATCAGCGCGAAGAACACCACCTGCAGCATCTGCGCGTCGGCGAGCGCGCCGAACGGGTTGGTTGGCACGATGTCGATCAGCTGGTCGACGATGCTGACCTGCGCGGCGCTCGCCGCCTTCTCGGTGGCAGCTTCGCCGTAGGCGGCCAGTAGCTTCTCGCGCGTCTCGGTCGCGAGGCCCTGCCCGGGGCCGAACAGGTTGACGACCACCAGCCCGATCGCGATCGCGACCGCGGTGGTGCCCAGGTAGAGGGCGATCGCCTTGCCGCCGATGCGGCCGAGCTTGCTCGAGTCGTTGAGGCTGGCGACGCCGGCGACGAGCGAGAACAGCACCAGCGGCACCGCGATCATCTTCAGCAGGTTCAGGAACAGCCGCCCGATCGGGGCGATGAAGTCCAGGACGTGTGCCGTGTGTCCCGTCAGGGCCGCGACGTAGCCGTAGGCCACGCCGGCGACGAGCCCGATCAGGATCCACCAGTGCATCGCGAGCTTGGGCATCGGCCCAGGGTAACGAAGGGGGCCGGCGGGGTCGCCCTTCGTCGGGCGTGCTGGCGCTCGCGCGGGGAGCCCCGAGGGCGTAGACATGCGCCTCTGCCATGGACTCGAGGGATCAACTGCCGCGTCTCGTGCCCTGGGCCGCAGTCGCCGCGCTGCTCATCTCCGGCTGCGCGTCGCTGGTGCCGCCTGCGCCGCCCGAGCCGACGCCGCTGCACGGGCCGAGCCCCGAGCGCGTCGCGATCTGGCCCGTCGTCGTCGGCGATCCTGGGGTGGCCGGCGAACGGTTGCTCGCGGGGCTCGACGCCGCCGTGCGCGCCAGGGGCTACGCCGTGCCGTCGCTGGCCGTCGGGCGCGAGTTGCTCACCGACGCCAACGTCGGGCTCGGCGCCGACGGTGCGCCGCTCGATGCGGCCGCGGTCGGCAAGGCGCTGTCTGCCGATGCGGTGCTGGTGCTGCACGCGCCGCGTTTCGACGCTGACGAACGGCCGTGGGACGGTGCCACCTGGACCATGTCGTGGCGCCTGTGGTCGACGCGCGGGCACGGCCTGCTGTGGCAGTACGACCACGACGGCGGTTGGCGCCGGCAGCGCCGCGACGACGACGATCCGATGGCGCGTTACGACGACGCGTTGCGCACGGCGCCGATCGGCGGCGGCGCGCCGGTGCACTTCCGCGACCTGACCGACCTCGTGCGGAGCCTGCATCGGCTCGCGTGCGATCACCTGCCGATCGCGCAGCGATGAACGTGCCGAGCGAAGACGCGCCGCAGCTCGACCTGCAGACGCTGGTGGTGCGCCTGCCCGCGCCGCTCGAGGAACTGCCGTCGCCGCCGTGGCTCGTCGAACTGCTGCGCGCCGATGTCGATGCCCCGCTCTCCGCGCCCGACGGTCTGCGCGACGCCGTGCGCGACCTGCTGCGCGGTCACGGCTACAAGCCCACGGGGCGCGGCAAGCCGTCGTCGGAGTATCTCGTTGGGGCCGCGCAGGACGGGCGTCTCGGCAGCATCAACGCCGTCGTCGACGTCGGCAACGCGGCGTCGCTGCACAGCGGCCTGCCGATCAGCGTCGTCGACCTCGGCAGGGCGCGCGCGCCGCTCGTGGTGCGCCGGCCACCGGCGGGCACCAGCTTCGTCTTCAACCGCGGCGGGCAGGAGATCGACGTCGGTGGGCTGCTGTGTCTGTGTGACGCCGACGGCCCGTGCGCGAATGCCGTGAAGGACGCGCAGCGCACCAAGACCGACGGCGCGACGCGCGAGGTGCTGGTGCTCGTGTGGGCGCCGCACTTCGAGGGTGGCGCGCACGCGCGCGCCACCGCGGACCACGTCGCGCAGTGGTTCGGGCGTCTGGGCGCAGCGGTGACGTCGCGCGCGCCGCGATGAACGCGCCCGACGAGGAGCGTTCGACGCCCGGCTGGCTTCGCGCGGCGGTGTTCGCGGGCGTCAATGCATGGAGCCTGCTCGTCAACCTGTGGTTCGCGCCGCGCGGGCTCTACGAACCGCTGTGGCACGTCAGCGGCGGCTGGATCGACCCGGCGCTGCAGGTCTCGCTGCCGGCGCTGAGCCTGTTCCTGGTGGCGATGCGCGCCGCCGGCGTGAAGTTCGGCGACTGCGGATGGCGGCGCCAGGGGCTCGTCGCGGCGGTGCTCGCCACCGCGACCGTGTGGCTGCTGTTGCAGGCGTTCGTGGCCTTGTGGCCGGAACCCATCCTGTTCGATCCGTACCGCCTGCCCTCGGACGACCCGCGGCAGCTGCTCGGCCAACTGTTCGGTGTCGCGCTGCTCGAGGAGACGGTGTTCCGCGGTTTCTTCGTGGTGCAGTTCCTGTGGGTGCTGCGCGGGCGCGGCTGGATGCGCATCCCGGCGAGCCTGGTGGCGACGGCCGCCGCGGCGCTGCTGTTCGCCCTGCCGCACGTGCCCAACCGGATCTACCTGGGCACGTACCACGGCATCGCCGACGTCGGCGTCGACCTGCTGCAGCTGTGGGCCGGCGGCGTGCTGTTCGGCTGGATGTACCTGCGAACGCGCAACCTGTGGTGGTGCGTCGGGGTGCATGCGCTGGCCAATGCACCGGCGCTGTTGCCCGGCACCGTGATGTTCGGCAGCGTCAAGGAGGTCGTGGCGGTGCTCGCCATCGTGGTTACCCTTGCCTGGCCGCGCACGTTCGGGAGAACGCGTCGTCCGGGCTGAGATTGCCCTGTGCTTGACCCGGCCTTCGTACGCGCGGCGAACCTCGTCGCCGTTCTCGCACCGGAGTCCAACATGCACAACAGCACTCTCGCCGTCCTCGCGTTCGGTCTGCTCGCGCCCTGCCTGCTCGCCCAGGTGACCAACGAAGTCGAACCCAACGATTCGCCGGCGCAGGCGACCGCCGTCGGCTGTGGCCTGCACGTCGAAGGCATCGTCAACTACGCCGGCGACCTCGATTGGTACTCGTTCACGATGGCCAACGCGGGGCGCGTGCAGCTCGTCGCCGGCACCGGGCGTGACAGCGTGCTCACCGACACGGTCATGGAACTGCACGCGAACAACGCCACGCTCGACCTGATCGCCGTCAACGACGACGAGGACCGCAGCTGGATGTCGGCGATCTCGGCCTGGCTGCCGGCCGGCAACTACGTGGTGATGGTGCGCGGCTACGGCAACGACACCGGGCCCTACTCACTCGACCTGCAGTGCGACCCGAACGGCGCGCCCGACGTGCGCGTCGCCGAGGGCGCCGAACCCAACGGCCCGCTGGGAGTCGGCACGCCGACGCCGATCGCGCTCGGGGCGCTCGGCGAGGGTTCGCTGGGCACCGGCGATTCCGACTGGTGGAGCTTCGTCGTGACCGCGCCGACCGCGGTGCGCATCGAGACGGGCCGAGGCCTCTCGGGGTCGACCAGCAACGACACGATCCTGTACCTGCGCGACGCGACCGGTGCCCAGCTCGAGTTCGACGACGACGACGCGCCCGGCGCGTGGTCGCTGATCACCGCGACGCTGCAGCCCGGGGCCTACTTCGCCGACGTGCAGGGTTACGGCGGCGCCAACGCGGGCACCTACACGCTGCGCCTCGACCAGCTCGACGCCTCGGTGACCCTGGCCGAGTCGCCCGAGCCCAACGGCGACCCGCTGATCAGCGGCTCGCCCAGCGTGTTCGGCTGCGGCGTGCCCGGCCTCGGCGAGATCACCGCGGGCGACAGCGACTGGTGGCAGTTCCAGCTGACCGCGGACACGTTCGTCGACCTGACCGTGTGGGGCGGCGAGTACACGGCGACCGGCCTGCCGATCCAGAACTCGGTGCTGAACCTCTACGACACGAGCAGCACGCTGCTCGCCACCGACAACGACGACTACTACGACCGCCTGTCGCGCCTGTCGATCTGGCTGCCCGCGGGCAACTACTACGCCGAGGTCGTCGGCTCGAACGCGACCCAGGCCGGCACCTATCTGGTGCGGCTCACCTGCAACGACAGCGCGCTCTACCACAACTTCGCGGGCGGCTGCGTCGGCAGCAACCAGCTGGCGCCGCGCTGGAACGTGCGCGACTGGGAGCTGCCGATGCTCGGCACGACGATGGTCGCCGACCTCGGCAACTGCCCCGGGAGCACGCTGGTGATCCCGTTCGCCGGCTTCAGCCGCACCTTGGCCAGCAATCAGCTGCCGCTGCCGTACAGCCTGCAGGCGCTCGGCGCGCCGGGTTGCATGATCGAGGTCGACCCGCTGATCACCGGGCTGATGATCACCGACGCGCAGGGGCGCGCCGTGTCGGCGTTCGCGATCCCGATGGCGCTCGGCCTGTCGGGCATCGAGTTCTCGCAGCAGGCGCTGGTGCTCGACGCGGCCGCGAACACGCTGGGCTGGACGGTCAGCAACGCGGGCACGGGCTTGATCACCGCGCGCCGCTGAGCGCGGCGGCGACTAGCTGGCCATCCACTGCGCCTGCTGTTCGGCGACCGTGCCCAGGTAGTCGGGCCGCAGGCGCTCGCGCAGGAACGACGCGTAGAGCGCCTGCACGATCTCGTGCAGCGCCAGCCAGTTGGCGGCGCGGTCGGCGGTGCGGTCGGCTTCGGTCTCGCACTCCTCGGCGTCCTCGGGCAGCTTGACGCCCGCCAGCGACAGCGACGGCGCGTCGAGCGTCACGTTCCACTGTCGCTCGCCTTCGGCGATCAGCAGCCGCGCCTTGCGCAGACGGTGGCCCTGGCGCAGGGCCGTGCGCGCCTCCGCGGTGCGCGTCGGCAGGCCGCGCCGCAGCGTCTGCTCGGTCTCGTCGTCGCTGGGCGCGGCGAAGGTGAGGAAGTCGTCGAGCGCGACGCCGACGACGCGGCCGCCCGGCAGCGGGAACTCGCCACCGTCGGTCTCCCAGCGGAACCAGATCCAGGTCAGGAACTCCTCGCCGAGGAAGCCGTGGGAATCGACGCCATCGATCTGCGGGTTCATTCTTGGTCCTCCCAGGGTGCGGCTTCGGTGCTGCCGACACTGCCGCCGCCGTCGCCGACCTCGGCTGCCTCGACTTCGGCCGCCTCGACCTCGAGCGGCTCGGGCCGCGCGACCGGCCTGGGTCGTGCCGCCAGCGTCGGTTTGCCCTCGCCGCGCGGCCAGCGCACGGGTTCGAGGCGTTCGAGCGCGGCGTCGGCCTCGTCGCCGAGCTTCGCCAGCAGCGCGCAGCGCAGCGGATCGGCGCGATCGAGCGGCACCGTGAAGGTCTCGAAGAACAGCTTGGTGAACGCCTCACGCACGTTCTTGCTGGTGCTGAACAGGAACACCGTGCGGCGGTCGTGGAACAGCAGCGCGTCGACGAGATTGACGGCCGGCAGCGTGCGCGGCAGCAGCCGCTCGGTGAGGTCGTCCTTGAGCTCGCGGCGCTCGCGCGCCGACAGCTTCTTGCCGCGCTCCTTCTCGGCCGCGTCGCGGTAGATCTGCAGCCACTTCATCGGCAGCGACTTCTTGTCGATGCGCATGCGCAGCCACGTGCCGATGCCGCCGTCGATGTCCTCGGCGGTGAACGAGTCACCGGTCGGATCCTTGGGCGTGACCCAGCCGACCGACACTTCTTCGCTGGCGGCGGTCTCGATGGTGCGGAAGCGGCGCTGGCCGAGCGCCTCGGCGAAGGACTCTTCGCGCGGATCCGCGATCTTGCCCTGCCAGTAATACGTGACGACGCCGCCGCTCTTTCGGATGGCTGCCAATGCGGTCCCTCCCGGTTGCTTCGATCCTGACGAGCGCGGCGGCCTGGCGGCCGCCGCGTGATTCACTCCGACTCCACTCGGCCCGACCGGCGCCGCGGCGCGGTGGGCGTCCGGCTCACTTCTTGTCCGGCTTCTGCGCGGGCGCCTTGGTCACGTCGCCCTCGACCTTGTCGGCGTCGGGCCTGGCCTTGGGATCGCGCAGCGAGTCGATGGTCTGCACGAGCTGGTTGCGCTGGGCGCGCAGCGACTCGAGGCGCTTCTGGGCCGTCGGGTCGTCCTTCTTCTCGAGCTCGGCGATCTCGGCGTCGAGTCGGGCCAGGGCGTTGGTGAGGCTGTTGACCTGGCTGTCGCCGACGGGGGCGATCCGGGGGCGGTAGATCGCGGGCAGCATCTCGAGCACGCCGGTGTCGCGCACCAGGATGTCGACCTGGCCGGTCGCCGCGGCGCTCTGGGCGGCCTGCAGCTCGTCGGGCGAGGCTTGCCACGGGATCAGCAGCGCCGCGACCTTGGCGATGTCCTGACCGACGTCGTTCTTCTTGCGTTCGAGGCCCTGCAGGATCACCCAGCCCTGCGGCGCCAGGAAGGGCCGCGCGTGCTGGCCGGGCTCGAGGGAGAAGGCGACCTGCTCGAACTTGACGCCGAGGAACGAGCTGCGTGTGACCTCGACGGTGCCGTCGGGCTGCGCGCCGGGCACGGTGCCGACCTGGGCCACGAGGTCGGTGACCTTGGCGCCCTGCTGAATCTTGCCGAGCACTTCCGCCATCTGGCCCTCGGCGGGGTTCTCGGGGAACGCGGCGGCGACCGATGTGGTGCGCAGCAGCTCGAACGCGACGCGCTGGGCGTACACCGTGGCGTCGCCGGGCGCGCCCGCGGACTGCAGGTAGTTGGTCAGCTCCTCGACCTGGCCGCGCATGACCGGAACGCCGTTGACGACCATGAGCACGTCGGCACCGTTCGACTCGCGTTCGGCGTCGTTCATGACGCGCGCCGGCCGGGCCTGCGGCCGCGTCATCGCCATCGGCTTGGGCAACTCGAACTTGATCGAGTGCAGCTCCTGGCCGCGGCGGCCCAGCTTGGCGGCGAGGTCGGCCTTGGCGCTCTTGGCCCGCTCCTGCGCATAGGCGATCTCGCGCTCGAGGCGCTCCTTCTCGCGGGTCAGCTCGGCGATCTCCTCGGCGGCCGTCTTCTTCGGCTTGTCCTGGTCCACCAGGTCCGTGCCGGCCGGGGCCTGGCCGGCGGGCGGGGTCGCGGGGGTCTTGTCGGGTTCGCCGTTCTGGGCGATCGCGGCGGTGCCGCAGAGCAGGCAGGAGAGGAGGAAGAGGCGGGCGTCCATGGATAGCGGCGGGTTAGGGGGTGGCCGACGAAGGCCGAGCATCAGACCGGGGTGCGCCGGGACGTGCAAGGCCTGCAATCGCTCCCGGGACGTCTCACCGCGAGAACTGCTGGCCCGGTCGCGCCGGGTCACGACTCGGTGGACCGGCAACGGGCGCGGAAGTGGGCCGCCGCGGCGCCGAGGATCTCGTCGATGGCAAGGGCCGCGGTGTAGTGGCCGAACGGCACGCGGAGCCGCGCGGGGCGGCCCAGCGCCTCCCAGAGCAGGTCCTGGTTGCGGCGCGGCACGACGTCGTCGAACTGGGCCGAGACGAACAGGACTTTCCGGGTGTCGATGCTGGGGGCCACCCGCAGGGGCTCGAGGCGCAGCTGTTGGCGCAGCTCCCAGCCCAGGTGGTCGTCGCCGACCCCGTCGGTGCGGCGGCGCCAATCGACCCAGCGCTGCACGCGCCGTTCGCCGCTGGCCAGCACCAGCGAGGGGAAGTCGCCGCCGGCGAGGCAGATCGCGAGGCCGTCGAGGTCGGGCTCGGCGGCGCCGAGGATCGCGCCGACCATGCCGCCCATGGAGATGCCGAGCACGAACTGCTGCGGCGGCGGCGCCTCGGCCCGGCGCAGCCAGTGCAGCAGCGCGCGCTGGTGCAGCACGGTGCGGCGCAGCAGTTCGTCGAGGTCGCGGCCGCGCTG
This sequence comes from Planctomycetota bacterium, assembly GCA_020638655.1. Taxonomy (GTDB): domain Bacteria; phylum Planctomycetota; class UBA1135; order UBA1135; family UBA2386; genus JACKIC01. Next base: position 111,304 of record JACKIC010000005.1, on the reverse strand, counting down.
CGGCGCGACCAGCGCGGAGCCGGCGCGCTCGCACCAGGCGACGTCGAAGTCGCGCGCGAACATGCGGTTGGCGACGCTGGTCATCAGCTCGGCGCCGCCCGCGAGGATCGGCACCAGCAGCACGCAGGGCCGCGTCGGCAAGCCGTCGCGGTGGCGCAGCCAGGTGAACTCGATGCGCTCGTCACCGGCGGCCAGGGTGCCGGTCAGGCGACCGGTGCCGTCGTCGTTCAGCGCCAGCAGGCGCGGCGCGGGCGGCGCGGTGCGCAGCAGGGCCGGCGGCGGCGGCAACGGCGGGCACGGCCGGCTCGGCGCGGGCGTGAAGGTGCAAGCGCCCGAACCCAGCAAGGCGCACGCGAGCAACGGCAACGACCGCAGGACGTGGTGCGGCACCTCAGGACCCATGGACGACGTATAGGATCAGGGCAGCTTGGCCGTCCACCGCCGAATCGGACAGCGAGATCCGCGGCGAAGTCACCAAAGCGCGCGGATCTTCGCGGCCCGGTCTTCGGGTCCTGCTCAGAACACGTGCACCGCGTAGAGCACGATGCCGGCTTCGCCGTCCATCGGCGAATCGAACAGCGAGAAGATCGACGAGGTCGACAGGAACTCGAGGTCGTCGCCGGCCGACAGGTTGATGCTGGTGCGCGGCGAGTGCTGGTAGATCAGGTCGCAGCGCCAGCCGAAGTCGCTGCCGTCGTACTCGCGCCGGCCGCGCATCTGCAGCCGCACCTTCTCGGTCAGCGGCAGCTCCCACGACACCTTGCCGTAGTTCTGGCTCGTGCCGATGCGCACGCCGCTGCGCACGTAGAAGACCTCGACCGGGTCGGTCCAGTCGTTGCTGCGCAGCCGCAGCGACAGGCGGCCGAGGTTGCGCTGGTCGCCGTGGGCCTGGCGGTAGGGCTCGGAGAAGGGCACGTTGTCGCTGCGCCAGTCGTCGACGGCGACCTCGACGTCGCGCGCGACCGGCAGGCGCTTGAGCATGCGCTGCAACGGCCGCTGCAGCAGGCGCGGGCCATGATCGTGGATCCACTCGTCGCGCGCCGTCTGCAGCGTGAACTCGCTGGTCAGCATCGGGTCGTCGGTGGCCTCGTGGTGTTGCCAGTCGAAGAACGGCACGCGAACCTCGCGTTCGGCCGAGCGCCGGTCCTCGTCTAGGAAGTCCTCGAGGAAGTACAGCGTCTCGCGGGCCACCGGGTCCGGCATGCTCATCAGGTCGCTGGCGTCCAGGGTCCAGGTGTGCCGGCGCGACATGACGTCGATGCGGTCGCGCAGGGACACGGGCTTCGGCGCGCGGCGGGCGGTCGGCTCGTCGAGGTTCAGCAGCTGGCTGCGGCGGCGGTCGGTCGCTTCGACGCGCACGTTGGCGGTCGGGTCGTCGTTCTCGGGCGCCAGGAACTCGAGCCCGATGCGCGGGGTCGCCAGGGCGGGCAGCGCCGCTGCCGAAGCGACGGCGAGGTCGGTACGAGGATCGGTCGCGGTCGGCTGCACGACACAACCGGCCAGCAGGCAACACAGGATGCCCCACTGGTTGTTACCCAAGACGGACCTCGCAATTGGAAAGAACGCTGCCGCGACGCGCCGCTTGTTATCGACACTTTCCGCGGGCCTCTGCAGCGCCATCGCGGGGAGCGCAACAGGGCACTAGACCCCCTTTCCGCCGCGGTTTCGTCATCGGTGCCGATGCCGCCATGACACCGACGACAACGCTGCCTGGCATCGCCGTCGCTCACCTTGATCCGCCGCCGCGGCGCTGCATCATGATCGTGTGCCTCCCGCCCCGACTGCGCCGCCGCACCAGCTGGTTCGACTCGCCGGTCGCTGGTGGCCGCTCCTCGTCGCCGCGGTGGTGGCCGTGCTCGCCTGTCGCCAGACGTGGTTCTTCTGCGACGACGCGTTCATCACCTTCCGCTACTGCGGCAACGCCTACGACGGCCGCGGCTTCGTCTGGAACCCGGCGCCGTTCGCGCCGGTCGAGGGCTACACGAGCTTCCTGTGGATGTGGTTGCTCTACGCGATCTGGGTGGTCACGGGGCTCGCGCCGCCGCAGACGGCGATCCCGATCACCTGCGCCTGCGGCGTCGCCGTGCTGTGGCTGGTGGCGCGCGCGCTGCAGCGGCTGTCGCTGCCGGCGTCGATGGCACCGTGGCGCGCGTGGCTGCAGGCCGCGGTGCTGCTCGGCATCGCCGGCAACCACAACTTCGCGACCTGGCTCAGCAGCGGCCTCGAGACCATGGTGTTCGCGCTGTGGGCGGTCGCCTGGACGCTGCGCGCGACGGCAACCGGCGGAACGCGCGGCAGCGGGCTGATGTGGCTGGCTCTGTGGGCGTCGCTGGCGCTGTTGACGCGACCCGACGGCGGCCTGATGGTGCTCGGCACGCTCGTGATCGCCGGCCACGCCGCGATCACCGGGCAACGCAGTTGGCGCACCGCGGCGCTGTCCGTGTGGCCGCTGCTGCTGCCGGTCGCACACCTGCTGTGGCGCCGCGCCTACTACGGCGAGTGGCTGCCCAACACCTACTACGCCAAGGTCACCGCGGCGTGGCCCGAGAGCGGTCTGCGGTACCTGGCGTGCTTCGCGCTCGAACAGGGCCTGTGGCTTTGGCTGCCGCTGGCCGCGGTCTGGTGCGTCGCGGGCGCCTGTCGGCGCGGCGCGCTGCGCTCCCTGCTCGGGGAGCGCTGGCCGGCGCTGGTCGCGGTGGGGGCCTGGCTCGGCTACACCGGTTACTACACCCTGGTCGTCGGCGGCGACCACTTCGCCTACCGCATCTTCACGCATTTCGTGCCGCTGCTGTTCCTCGCCGCGCTGGCCATGCTCGCGGCGCTGCGGGCGCCGGCCTGGCTGGCGGGCGCGGTGCTGGTGACGTTCGGCGTCGTCGGCGACGCCCCGGGCTGGTGGCTCGAACGGCAGCTGCAGGGCCACGAGGCCGAGGGCTTCGTGCGGGTCGTCGGTCGCGCGCCGTCCTTGCTGCGTCCGGTGAGCGCGATCTACGACCGCAACCAGGCGTGGCTGCTGCTGCACTCGGTCGGTCACCGCCGGGCCCTGCACGCGGTGTCGTGCGCGCGGGCCCGCGAGGACCTGCCCGATCGCGCGGCCGGCCAGATCGTCGGCAGCACGCCGGGCACGCGGCTGGTGTGGCGCGCCGACGCCGTCGGCGTGGTCGGCTGGGCCTTGCCCGACGTGGCGATCCTCGACGGCCACGGCCTCAACGACTGGGTGATCGCGCGCACGCGCAAGCCGCCCGCCGCGGCGGCGCTGACGCCGGCGATGTTGCGCGACGCGTTCGGGGCGCTCGACACCGACCGCGACGGGCGCCTGAGGCCGGTGGAGCTCGCAGCCGGCGCGCCGATGCTGGTGTCGGTCGGGCCGCAGCTGCCGGCGGCGACCTGGGTGGACCTGATGTTGTCCCTTGGCGACGCCGACGGTGACGACTCGTTGACGGTCGACGAGTTGGTCGCGGCGGTGCTGTCGATCCTGCCGCCGCGGCAGATGGCGCACGAACGGCAGCCGCCCCCGGGCTACATCGAGGCGCTGCGGCCCAACGTCGTCTTCACAGGCGGACAGCGTCGCGTCGATCCGGCCGTGGTGCCGCTCGAAGACGACGAGGTGCGCGCCGTCGAGCAGCGCTTTCGCGCGCAGGTGCAGCGATGAATCTCGCGGCGATCCGCTCGTGTCGGTGGCTGGTGCCGTTCGCCCTGGGGGCCGTCGCCTTGTGCGTCGGCTGGTGGCAGACGCGGTTCCTCTGCGACGATGCCTTCATCGCCTTCCGTTACGCCGGCAACGCGCACGACGGCCACGGGCTGGTCTGGAACACGGCGCCGTTCGCGCCCGTGGAGGGCTACTCGTGCTTCCTGTGGGTGCTGGTGTTGTGGGGCGTGTGGTCGATCTCGGGCATCGCGCCGCCGGACAGCGCCAACGCGCTGGCGCTGCTGTGTTCGCTCGGCACGTTGCTGCTGCTCTCGCGGCGGCTGCTGCGGCCGCGTGAAGAAGGCGGCGGCGAGCCCGCGTCGGTGTCGCTGGCCGCGATCGCGGTGCTCGGCGCGGCCACCAACGCCACGTTCGTGACCTGGTCGAGTTCGGGGCTGGAGACCGCGATGTTCGGGTTGTTCGCGGTCGGCTGGACGCTGGCGGCGACCGACGTGCACCGCGAGTCGGGGCGCCGTCCGTGGCTGGCGGTGGCGACGTGGGCGGCGCTGGCGCAGCTGACGCGTCCCGACGGCGCGCTGCTGATCCTCGCCACCCTCGCGCTCGCCGCGCACGCCTGGGCGACGCGGCGCGCGCGCCTGGGCGCGTTGCTGGTCGGGCTGACGCCTCTGTTCGCGCCCGGGGCCCACCTGCTGTGGCGGCGCTGGTTCTACGGCGAATGGCTGCCGAACACCTACTACGCCAAGGTCGTCGCCGCCTGGCCCGAGAGCGGCCTGCGCTACCTCTACTGCTTCGCCGTCGAACACGGCGTCTGGCTGTGGCTGCTGCTGATCGTGCTCTGGGTCCTGGTCGCGGCGGTGCGCGGCGCGAGCCTGCGCGCGCTGTTCGGGCGCGGCTTCGGGGCCGTCGTCGTGGTCGGCACGTGGTCGGGCTACGTCGGCTACTACGGGATGGTGGTCGGCGGGGACCACTTCGCGTGGCGGCCGTTCGCGCACCTGCTGCCGCTGATGTTCCTGTCGACCTGCTGGCTCGCGAGCGCGATCGGCTGGCGCACGCGCACCGCGCTGCCGCTGCTGGCGGTGTTCGCGGTGCTCGCGAACGGGTTCGGTTGGTGGTTCGAGCGCAAGATCGAGGGGCGCGAGAAGGACGGCTTCGTGCGCGCCAGCACGCGTCTGCCGGCGCCGCTGGCCGGCTGGTTCTCGACCTACGACCGCTGTCGCGCGTGGCTGCGGCTGCACTACGTCGCGCTGCCGCGCGGCCTGCACGCCGTCACCAGCCGCGACCTGCTGCGGCTGCTGCCCGAGCGCCGCGCCGGGCAGGTCGCGGGGCTGGGCCGCGGCGAGCGCGGTGTCTATCGCACGGTCGCCGCGGGAGTGGTCAGCTGGGCCCTCGCCGATATCGCGATCATCGACGCGGTCGGGCTCAACGACTGGATCGTGGCGCGGCACCCTGGCGAACCGCCGACCGCGCCCTTCGACCCGCAACTGCTGCTGCCGGCGTTCGACACGCTCGACGGCGATCGCGACGGCCGCCTCGGCGGCGCCGAGATCGCGCGCTTCGCGCCGCTTGCCAACCTCGATGCCACCGGGGTGTTGGTCTCGCCGGCGTGCTGGGCCGAGTTGCTGCTCGCGCTCTGCGATCGCAACGGCGACGGCCTGGATCGCGCGGAGTTCGCGGCCGCGATCGTCGCGCTGCAGGACCAGCGCCACATGGCGCACGAGCGCACGCCGCCGCCGGGCTACCTGCAGGCCCTGCGGCCCAACGTCGCGCTGATCGACGGCGCCTTCCGCGCCGACCCGGCGATCGCGCCGCTGACCGACGCCGAGGTCGTGGCGATCGAGCGGCGCTTCCGCGATCAGGTGCGGAAGTAGTCGACGTACCACGCGCTCTCGTGGTGGTCGCGCGCAGCCGGATCCGGGACGTGGGTCGGGTCGAGCCGGCCACGCAGCCACTGTAGCGTGCGGAAGTCGCGCTGACTGACGACCGGGACCCCGTGCCGCGACAGCAGCGCGGCGGCGACGCCGACGCCGGCGCGGTAGCGGCGCTCGGCCACGAAGCGGCCGCCGTCGGAGATCACCTGGCTGCCGCACGCGGCGCTCATGTCGGTCAGGATCGCGCACTCGACGCGCTGTTCGCGCGCGAACGCCAGCATCGCGCGCGCGCCGATCAGCATGCCTTCGGTGAGGTCGGCGCCGTGCTGGTCGAGGACCCGCGCCTTGCCGTCGAGCACGTCGTGGCCGTCGCCGCCGTGGATGTCGGGCATCGTGCGCGGCGTGCCCAGGCCGTGGTGTTCGGGACAGAACGGGACCGCGCGTACGGTCGGCAGTGCCAGCAGGTCACCGAGGCTGCCGCCCATGCCGTAGTCGGTGCCGTCGACGCCGCACGGTTGACCGAGGATGCAGCCGCTGACCAGGACGCGCAGGGGGTCGGCCGCGGACGGCCGCCGCAGCGCCGCGCGCGCGGCGGGGTCGTGGGGGAGTCGCATGCAGGTGCAACTCGCCGTTCGCGGCGCATTTTCAAAGCCGCGGCGCATGCCTGGCGGGGCGGCCTTGCCGTGGCGCGCTCCGGCACCGAAGGTATCCGGCATGGCTCGCACCCCATCCATGCTCCGTCTCGCCTCGCTCGCCCTGCCCCTGCTCGCCGGCTGTTCGTTCCACAGCTCGGCGACGCACTGGAACGGCGTGGTCGGCCAGGACGGCAACCCGATCTTCGTCAAGTCGACGATGAACCTGGCGATGAACCTGCTGGTGGTCGTGCCGATCATCGGCCGCACCACGATCGACGAGATGATGGACGAGTCGACGGCGGTGATCGCCGAGCGCGGCAGCAACTACGTGCGCGTGATCGAAACGTCGAACGAGAACTACTGGTACGGCTTCCCGCCGCTGACCTGGATCATCACGCCGGTGATCACCACCGTGAACGTCGAGTACCGGCCTTCGAAGCAGGAGATCGCCGAGGCCATGGCGGCGGACGCGAACTTCGCCAACCGCATGGAACGGCTCAAGCAGCAGGAAGAGGCGGGCTGGGTGCCCGAGGGCGGCCGGGTCGAGAAGGGCACCACCGACGCGAGCGGCTCCGTGCCCAAGCGCTGAGGCCCGCGTCAGCTGGTCGCGCGGCGGCGCATGCCGTCGCTGACCTCGAAGCGCGGTCCGTGCAGGCGGGCCAGTTCGTCGAGCGCGTGCACGATCGTCGACAGGCCTTCGCGGCGCGCGTAGCGGGTGATGCCGCCCGTGAACGGCGGGAAGCCGATGCCCATGACCAGGCCGAGGTCGACGTCGTCCTCGTGCGCGACGATGCCCTCGTCGACGCAGCGATAGGCCTCGTCGACCATCGGGTAGATCAGGCGCTGCACGATCTCCGAGCGCGACGCCTCGCGGCCGGGCGTGCCGTGCGCGGCGCGCAGCTCGGCGATCACCTTGCGGCCGGGGCCGGGGCGCTTGCCGTCCTTGCCGTAGATGCCGCCGCCGGTCTTCTGGCCGAGCAGGCCGGCGCCGGCCATGGCCGCGAACAGCTCACACGGCTGCATGCGCTCGGGGAAGCCGTTCTGCAGCACCTCGCTGACCTTGGTCGCGACGTCGAAGCCGACCTCGTCGAGCAGGCGGCACGGCCCCATCGGCATGCCGAGGTCGAGCATCGCCTTGTCGACGGCCTCGGGCGCGGTGCCTTCGAGCACCAGGCGCGCCGCCTCGTTGAGGTAGGGCGCCAGGCACCGGTTGACCAGGAAGCCCGGCGCGTCGCCGACGACCACCGGGAACTTGCCCATGCGCACCGCGAGCCGGCACGCGGTCGCGACCGTCGCGTCGTCGGTCGTCGCGCCGCGGATCACCTCGACCAGCGGCATCTTCTCGGGCGGGTTGAAGAAGTGGATGCCGACCACGCGCTCGGGGTGCGGCAAACCCTCGGCCATCGCCGTCACCGACAGCGAGCTGGTGTTGGTGGCGAGCACGGCGTGCTCGGGCAGGCCGCGCTCGATCGCCAGGCCCATCAACTTGCGCTTGACCTGCAGGTCCTCGACCACGGCCTCGAGCCACAGGTCGGTGTCGCGCAGGTGGCCCCATTCGGTCGAGGCCTGCAGCCGGTCCTGGATCGCCATCGCCTCGGGCGCGGTCAGGCGCTTGCGCCGCACGCGCTTGTCGAGCTCCTTGCCGAGCCGCGCCTTGCCGCGCACCAGCGCCTGCAGGTCGAGGTCGCACAGGCGCACCGCGAGGCCGCGCTGCGCGAGCTCGCAGGCGATGCCCGCGCCCATCACGCCGCCGCCGACGACCAGCGCGCGCTGCAGGTCGCGCGCCGCGTCGTGCTTGCCCAGACGCTTGCTGCGTTCGGTCAGGAAGAACAGCCGCAGCAGCCCCTTGCTGATCGGGGTGACCACCAGGCGCCCGAGCTGGCGGGCCTCGGCGGCGAAGCCCTGCTCGACCGGCATCGTGAACGCGTTCAGGCACGACTGCAGCGCCGCGTGCGGCGCCGGATAGAAGCGGCCGGGGCCGCGCTGCAGCTGCTGCGTGGCGGCGCGCGCCGCGAACCAGCGCAGCGGCGTCTTCGACAGCCAGAAGGCGAGGCCGCGCAGGCGGCGCGCGGGCCGCTTGCGGTCCTTCGCGGCAAGCTTCTCGACCTCGGCGCGGGCCGCGGCGAGCAGCTTGGTGCGCGGCACCAACCGGTCGACGAGTCCCGTGCGCAGCGCTTGTTTGCCGCGCAGCAGCCGCCCGGTGAGGATCAGGTCGAGCGCCTTGGGCAGCCCGAGCAGGCGCGGCAGCGTCTGCGTGCCGCCGAAGCCCGGCAGGATGCCGAGCTTGACCTCGGGCAGGCCGATCTGGGTGCCCGGCTCGTCGGTGGCCAGGCGCACGTCGCAGAACAACGCCAGCTCGCAGCCGCCGCCGAGGCACGGGCCGTCGATCGCGGCGACCACGGGAACGCGCAGCTGCTGCAGGCGCGCCAGCAGGGTGCGGCCGCGCGTCGCCGCGGCCTCGCCGGCGGCGGCGTCGGCGATGCTGTCGATGAGCTGGATGTCGGCGCCGGCGCAGAACATGCCCGGTCCCTCGGCCGGCAGGTTCGGCCCGGTCACGATCACGCCGCGCACGCGGGTGTCGCTGGCGATGCGGTCGAGCGCCGCGGCCAGGTCCGACATGCGTTCGGGGGTGATCGTGACGACGCGCTCGTCGCTGCGGCCCAGGCGCAGCGTGACGATGCCGTCGTCGCCGATCTCGACCGGCAGCCCGATCGGGGCGGTCGCCGGCGCCGCGGTCTGCGCGCGATCCTGTTCGATGCCGTTCATGCTGCCTCCAGGACGATGGCCTGCCCCTGGCCGCCGCCGATGCACAGGGTCGCCAGACCGTAGCGCTGGTCGCGTTGGCGCAGGGCGCGGGCGAGCGTCAGCACCAGGCGCGCGCCGGTAGCGGCGATCGGGTGGCCCAGCGCGATCGCGCCGCCGTCGACGTTGAGCTTGTGCGGGTCGAGTTCGCCGATCGCCCCGGACAGGCCGAGCTGCTGGCGGCAGTAGCCGTCGTCGGCGAAGGCCCGCACGCAGCCGAGCACCTGCGCCGCGAACGCCTCGTTGATCTCGACCAGATCGAGGTCGTCGAAGCCGATGCCGGCGCGCTGCAGCGCGCCGGGGGTGGCGTGCACGGGGCCCAGGCCCATCACCCGCGGCGACAGGCCCGCGGTGCTGGTGCCGCGCACGTAGGCGAGCGGCGAGAGGCCGAGCGCCTTGGCCTTCTTGGCGGTGGTGCACAGCAGCGCCACCGCGCCGTCGGTGATCTGGCAGCTGTTGCCGACGGTCACGTCGCCGTTGTGGCGATCGAAGACCGGCTTGAGCTTGGCCAGCGCTTCGAGCGTCTGGTTGCTGCGCACGCCGTCGTCGGCGGTGATCGCGCCGCGGTGGTCCGGCGGCAGGAAGGCGGTCAGCTCGTCGACGAACATTTCGGCCTGCTGGGCCGCGGCGGCGCGCTCGTGGCTGCGCAGCGCGAACTGGTCCATCTGCGCGCGTTCGATGCCGAACCTGCGCGCCACCAGCTCGGCGGTCTCGCCCATCATCAGGCCGGTGGTCGGGTCGGTGAGGCCCTCGACGATCGCGACCCGCGGTCGCAGCGCCCCGAACCGGAACGAGGTCAGCGCGCGCACGCGCTGGCCGAGGCTGCGGGCCTTACCGAGCCGCGTGAAGAACTTGACCAGCGCCGGCCCCATCAGCAGCGGGAAGTTGCTCATCGACTCGGCGCCGCCGACCACGAACACCTCGCCCTCGCCCGCGCGCATCTTCGTCTGCGCGGCGAGGATCGCTTCCATGCCCGAGGCGCAGTTGCGCATCACGGTCATCGCCGGCGTGTGTTCGGGCAGGCCGGCGCGCAGCGCCGCGACGCGCGCGACGTTGGCCTCGCGCGCGTCGGCGCCGGCGCAGCCGAGGATCACCTCGTCGACGGCCCTGCGGTCGATGTCGACGCGGTCGAGCAGTTCGCGGATCGCGAAGCTGGCGAGGTCGCCCGCCGAGGCGCGTTGCATCGCGCCGCCCGCCTTGCAGAACGGCGTGCGCAACCCGGCGATGATCGCCAGGTCGCCGGAACGATCGGTCTTCTTGCTCATGCCTTGGGCCTCGCGTCGACGAACCGTTTCTCCTTCATCTCCGTCTCCATGCCGATCTTGCGCAGCATCGACTCGAGGTCGAGGAACTCGACGTGGTTGGGCGCGACCTCGATGCGGCTCTTGAAGGCGTCGCGCACGCGCTCGGCGGCGTAGAGGTGGTCGCACTCGGGCTTGACCGCGAGGTGCACGACCAGCTCGTCGACCTCGAGCGGGTCACCGTCCTTCTTGCGCAGCTCGATCTGCCACTCCTCGACCTCGGGCAGGCCGCCGAGCAACATCGCGCAGTCCTCGAGGTTGACCAGCGTGCCCTTGACCTTGAGCAGCTGCAGGTCCTTGAGGCTCGACTCGCGCGTCAGGTCGCTGCTGATGCGCGGCACGGTGCGGCCGCAGTGCGGGCACGGGTCCCACTGCAGGCCGCCGCGCACCATGTCGCCGGTGCGGTAGCGGAACACCGTGCTGCCGCGCGCGCGCAGCGGCGTGAACACGAGCTCGCCGTCGGCGCCGTCGGGCACGTTCTCGCCGGTCTTGGGGTCGACGACCTCGAAGATCGCGTGGTCGGGATACAGGTGGTAGCCGGTGTAGGCGTTGTCGGGCGTCGGGCACTCGACGAACGCCATGCGCGCCTCGGTGAAGCCGTAGGTGCCGAAGATGCGCACGTCGTGCGCGCCGCACTCGGCGAGCAGCTGCGCGAGGCGCTGCTTGAGGCCCGGCGCGACCCGCTCGGCGCCCAGCACCACGACGCGCAACGTCGACAGGTCCAAGCGCTCCGCCGCGGCCTTGCGCAGCAGGTGGTAGACGTAGCCCGGCACGCCGAGCAGCGTCTCGGCGCGCAGGCGCGTGATCGCGCGCAGGTCGCCGCTGCTGCCCATCACCTTGCCGCCGCCCGTCGACAGCACCATCATCCCGGTCGCCTGGCCCGCGAAGAACACCTGCCAGAAGGCCAGGTGCGGCGCGTACGGGAACACGTTGGCGACGCGGAACTCGCTGTTCATGCCGGTCACGTCGACGATGCGCGCGCCGGTCTCGTGCAGGTTGGCGATGTCGTGCGGCGAGTAGAAGAACGGCACCGGCTCCGCCGAACGGCCGGTCGTGAAGGTCATGAAGCAGGGCGCGAACTCCGCGCGCACGCGCTGCTTGACCGCCGCGACGCCGTGCCGCCACTTGGTCCACAGCAGCGGCAGCTTCTTGCGCAGCGGCCACGCCGCGCGCAGCGACGCCGGATCCGGCTGCAGGATGAACTTCTTGAATTGCTGCGCCTCCTGCGCCGTGGGCAGCAGGTCGGCCTTCTGCGACAGCGGCAGGCGGCGCAGGTCGTCGACGCTGCGGATCTGCTCGGGGCGCACGCCAGCCGCGTCGAACAGGGCCCGGTAGAACGGCGAGAACGGGTAGAGGTATTCCTGGACGTAGCGCCGCAGCAGGTGGTCTTGGAGCGCGGATTGCTCGGTGCGAGGCATGCGCTGCAGGCGCTGCCAGGGGATCTGCTGCCAGGAAGTCATGAGAACGATGGGCCGGTCCTTCCCGCGCGGCCCGCGCGTCACAGTTGCATCTAGCTCTTCGGCAGCCGCTGGTTGCGCGCTTCAGGCAACCTCTGTTCTCGGCCGATCTAGAGAGGCGGGACAGCGCTGCGTTCGCCAGGAGCGAGCCGCGGCGCGGAACACGTCGTGAACTCCAGCTATCGGCACCAAGGACACGCGCACGACGCCGGCAACGGCGATGGCGCCGGTGGCATGGTGCCGATGGTCGCGGGAAAACCCTTCGAGCCGTTCGCGGCGCGGCCGCGTAAGACCGTCCTGGTGCTCGGCGGCGGCGGCATGCGCGGCTTCTGTCACATCGGCGTCATCCGCGCCATCGAACGCCTGGGACTGGTCGTCGACGAGGTGGTCGGCACCAGCATGGGCGCCGTGATGGGCGCGCTCTACGCCACGGGACTCGACAGCCGGCAGATCGAGGAGGCCGCCGCCGAGATCCAGCTCAAGGACTACTTCCGCCTCAACCTGCTGAAGTTCCTGGTGCGCGGGTTCCGCCACGCCTCGGTCTACAAGGGCCGCACCTTCCGGCAGCTGATCGAGAAGTGGCTGCCGCACGCCTCGTTCGAGGAGCTGCCGCGGCCGTTCTTCTGCAACGCGCTGTCGCTGAGCACCGGCGCCTCGCGCTTCTTCGGCCTGCCCGGCAGCGCGCCGATGCGCGTCGCCGACGCGGTCTACGCCAGCGCCTGCCTGCCGACGATCTTCGAGCCGGCGGCGATCGACGGCGACCACTACATCGACGGCGGCATGACCGAGACCCTGGCGCTGCGCATCGCCCGCGCCCGCCAGGCCGACCTGGTCATCGGCGTCGATCTGTCGCACCGCGACATGCGCATCCCGGTCACCTACAAGGCGAGCCTGCCGCACATCCTGTTCCAGACCTACGAGACCATGGGACAGGCGCTCAACGAGCACAACCTGCACCGCTACGTCGACGACAAGACCGTGCTGATGAAGCCCAAGGTCTCGCACCTGGGCCTGCTCGACATGCCCGACGTGCAGGAGATCGTGCGCATCGGCGAGCGCGAGGCGCTCGAGGTGCTGACCACCAACCCGCTGACGCGCTACCTGTGCAACCCCGACGTGCTCGCCGAGGAGGACCGCATGGTGCAGACGCCGCGCGACCACGTGCACCTGCACGTCGACATGAACGCCTGCATCCACTGCGGCATCTGCGCGGCGACCTGCGCGACCAGCGGGTTTGCGGCGGTGCCGCTCGGCGACGTCGTGCGCAAGCTGCACAACTACGAGTGCACCCGCGACATGGCCTGCGAGCGCAACTGCCCGACCGGGGCGATCCGGCTGCAGAACCTGTAGGGCGCGTCGGGCCGCGGCGGATTCTTGGACCCCCAGGGGCCCGCTCCGGGGATGGTTGGGGCGTGTCCTCAGTGTCATCCATGGCGGTCGCGCCCGCCGCAGGGGCGCCGCCCGACGAGCTCGACGGCCTGATCGAACGCCACCAGCGACCGCTCTGGCGGTACCTGCGTGTGCTCGGCGCGGCGCCGGACCTCGCCGACGATCTGCTGCAGGACACGTTCGTGGTGGCGCTGCGCCGCGGGATCGAGGACCGCGGCGCGGCCGCGACCGGCGCGTTCCTGCGAACGACCGCGCGGCACCTGTTCTTGAAGTCGCGCCGCCGGCGCGTCGCCGAGCGCGAGGTGCACGAGGCGGACCTCGTCTGGCAGGAGCGCTGCGGCGACGACGACGGTGACGGCTGGTTCGAGGCCCTCGGGCGCTGTCTCGACGGCCTGCCGCCGCGCAGCCGGCGCCTGCTCGAGGGCGCCTACGGCCAGGACCTCGGCCGCACGGCGCTGGCGCGCGAACTCGGGCTCACGGCATTCGGGGTCAAGACCGCGCTGCGCCGGCTGCGTGCGGCGCTGCGCGACTGCATCGAACGGCGGAGGAAACCATGAAGGTCGACGCTGCGCGCGAGCGCGCTGGGGAACGGTTGCTCGACGTCGGGCTGCAGGAACTGCTGCGCGGGCGCGCCCCCGAGCACGACGCGGACCTGCGCGCCGCCGTGCTCGCGAAGCGCGCTGCGGACGAAGACCTCGGCGCGCCCGGTGCGCGTCGGCGGTGGCTGACCGCGGCGCTGGTGCTGCTCGGTTCGTGCGTCGCGATCGGAGTCTCCTGGCTGCAGCTGCGCGATCGCCGCGCCGCGGTCCAGGAGCCAGGGTTCGACGTGCTGGCCCCGTGGGGCGAACCCGGTCCTTCGTGGACGATCGTGCACGGCGTGCAGAGCCTCGGCGGCGTGGGCCGGGTGTCGGCGCTCGGGATCTCCTGCGGCGACGCGCAGATGATCGCGGCGCTGCAGGGGCGCGACGACATCGAGGCGCTGATGTTGATGGGCAACGGCAGCAAGGGCCGGGTCGACGAGGAGACGATGTGCGACGCGATGTGCATGGCGGCGAGCCTGCCGCAGCTGCGTCGCCTGAGCCTCGCCCTGGGGCCCGGTGACAAGATCACGGCCCGCGCACTGCGCGAACTGCGCGCCGCGCCGCAGCTCGTGCACCTCGACATCGACGCCGGTCCGACGCTCGACGAGGGCGTCGCCAAGGCGATCTGCGAACTGCCGAAGCTGCGTTCGTTGCGGCTGTGGTCGACGCGCGTCGAGGTCGCGGGTGTGCGGGCGCTGGCGGGCACCCCGAGTCTGCTGGCGCTCGCGCTGCACGGCACGGACCTCGCCTGCACCGACGGGGAGCTGTTCGATGCGGTGCGGGAGCTGCGCACGCTGCGGGTGCTCTCGATCGCGCCTCGTGGGGGCAAGGTCTTTGCTGCGCGTCATGTCGGGGCCCTGTTGGGGCTGCCCAAGCTGGTCGTCCTCGACCTGGGCGCATTCGAACTCGAGGAGCGGACCCTGTTGCAGCTGCCGACCCGTCTCGAGGGCCTCGCGATCCGAGTTGCCCGCTCTCGTGGGGCCACATCGTCCTCCCTCCGTGCCCTGGGCCGTCTTTCGGGTCTGCGATGGCTCTCGTTGGTGCTCGAGCAGGACCCGGAGTTGACCGCGGCCAGCGCCGCGTTCGTTGCGAGGCTACCGCGCCTCGAACGTCTGAGCTGCGTCGCCGGCGGCGATGAGTATCAATGGAGCGTGGTCACCGCGGCGTCGCGGGTGCGCAGCTTGTTCGTGGAGTGCAGCGGAGATGTGCAGGCCATGGTCGGCGCCTGCTCGCGGCTGCGGGAGCTCGAGTCGCTGTCGTTCCACTCGCCTCGCGACCTGCACTGGGACGAACTGCAGGCGCTGCAGGGCCTGAGTCTGCCGCGGCTGCGCAAGGTGGTTTGCACCAGTGGCGTGCGCCTCTCGGCCGAGCAGCGGCAGCGTCTCGCCGACAGTCTGGGGCCCGCGGTCGAGGTTCGGCTGCCCTGATCCCGCCGACTGGCGCCGCCACGGACCGGGCGGCATGATGCTCGCCCCCGAGATGGCCGTGGAAGTTCGTCGTGGCGCCGGCAGAACCGCCGTGCGAACGGCCACCTGCGGCACTTCCGCCGCTCCGCCTCCTCGTCTGCCCCCGGAATGAAACGTCGCACCCTCGTGATCCTCGGCCTGTCGTTCGCCGGGGTCGTCGGCCTCGCCGTCTACAAGTCGATGCAGCCCAAGCCGCCGACGCAGGTGGTCACCAGCAAGGTCGAGCGGGTGGCGAAGCTGCGCTCGATCGTCACCGCCACCGGCGAGATCCGCGCGAAGGAGTTCGTCGACATCCAGACCGAGGTCGCGGGCGTCATCACCGAGGTCGCGGTGCGTGAGGGCGACAACGTCAAGAAGGGCGATATCTTGTTGCGGATCGACGACTTGCAGCTGCGCGCCGAGGTCGATTCGGCGCGCGCGCAGGTCGGCGCTGCCGAGGCCGAGGCGCAGAACACGCTGGTCGGCGTCGCCACGGCCGAGGCCAACCTCGCGGCCGAGAAGACGGCGCTGGCCGGGTTCGACTTCGAGCTCGAACAGTCGCGGATCTCGGCGCAGCGCTCGGAGTCGTCGTTCCAGCGCAAGCGGGAATTGTTCCAGAACAAGCTGATCGGCGAGGAGGAGTTCGAGGTCGCCGAAGCCGAGGCCAAGCTGGCCAAGCAGCGGCTGGAGTGGAGCACGGCGCGGGTCGAGCAGGCCAAAGCCAACTACCGCGTCGTCGAGACCCGCATCGATGCCGCCAAGGCCGTGCATTCGGCCGCCGAGCGCCGGGTCGAGTCGGCCCGGGCCAGCCTGGCCCGCACCGAAGACGTGCTCGGCAAGACCGTGCTGCGCGCGCCGCTCAGCGGCCTGATCACCAAGCTCAACGTCGAGAAGGGTGAGCGCGCCGTGCCGGGCATCCAGAGCAACCCCGTCGCGACCCTGATGACGATCGCCGACATGTCGGTGATCGAGGCGGAGATCAGCGTCGACGAGGCCGACATCGTCATGGTCAAGGTCGGCGCGGTCGCCGAGGTCGAGGTCGACGCGCTGCGCGACCAGAAGCTGTCCGGCGTGGTGACCGAGGTCGGACAGAGCCCGATCCAGACCACGGGCAGCGGCTCGGGCGGTCAGGAGGGCAAGGACTTCAAGGTGGTGGTGCGCCTCGAGGCGCCGCCCGAGTCGCTGCGGCCGGGCTTCACGGCGACCGCGGAGATCGTCACCGCGACGCGAGAGAACGCATTGGTGATGCTGCAGCAGGCGCTGACGGCGCGCGAGGTCGAGACCGACGCCGCCGGCGCGTACATCGAGGCGCCCGAGCCCAAGGACGGAGCGGGCAAGCCGCCGGCGCTGACGGCCGAGCAGCGGCAGCGGCTGCGGGAGCTCGACGGCGTGTTCGTGATGGTGGACGGCCGCGCGCGCTTCCGTCCCGTCAAGACCGGCATCACCGGCGACATGAACATCGAGATCCTGTCGGGGCTCGAGGAGGGGGACGTGGTGGTGAGCGGTCCCTACCAGGCCCTGCGTACGCTGAAGGTCTGGGACCGCATCGAGATCGACCAGAAGCGGCAGGACGAGCGCGCGGGACTGCTGCACGTGCAGCGGTGAGGATGACCATGCCGGACGCGACCGCGACGAACGTGCCGCCCGTCATCCGCACCCGCGGCCTGTGCCGTTCGTTCGCGATGGGGGCCAGCACCGTGCGCGCCCTGCGCGGTGTCGATCTGGTGATCGAACGCGGCGAGTACGTCGCGATCATGGGGCCGTCGGGGTCGGGCAAGTCGACGCTGATGAACCTGATCGGCTGCCTCGACACGCCGAGCGAGGGCGAGTACTGGCTCAACGGCCAGCCGGTCGCGACGCTGGGCGAAGAAGAGCTCGCGCGCGTGCGCAACCACGAGATCGGCTTCGTGTTCCAGACGTTCAACCTGCTGGCGCGCGCGTCGGCGGCGCGCAACGTCGAGCTGCCGCTGATCTACGGCGGCGTGCCGCCCGCGGAGCGGCGCCAGCGCGCGATCGAGGCGCTGGCGCAGGTCGACCTCGCCGACCGCATGGACCACCGGCCCAATCAGCTGTCCGGCGGCCAGCGGCAGCGCGTCAGCATCGCGCGCGCCTTGGTGACGCGGCCGGCGTTGCTGCTCGCGGACGAGCCGACCGGCAACCTCGACAGCAAGACCTCCTACGAGATCATGGCGCTGTTCGACAAGCTGCACCGGGACGGCAACACCATCGTCGTGGTCACGCACGAACGCGACATCGCCGAACACGCGCAGCGCATCGTCACCATCCGCGACGGCGTGGTCGCGAGCGACGAGCAGAACGTGCCGCGGCCGGTGGGCACGGAGACCGCGTGAACATCGTCGAGTCGACGCGCCTGGCGATCGAGTCGATCTGGGCCAACCGGCTGCGCTCGTTCCTGACGCTGCTCGGCGTGATCATCGGCATCGCCTCGATCATCTCGACCGCGGCCGTGATCAACGGGCTCAACCACTACGTCAGCGAGAAGCTGTCCAACCTGGGCCAGGGCGTGTTCGTGGTGAAGCGCATCGGCATCATCACCAACCGCCAGGACTTCCTCGACGCGATCCGCAAGAATCGCCGGCTGACCACCGCGGACGGCAAGGCGCTGGTCGAGCGTTGCCCGAGCGCCGCCGCGGTCGCGTGGCAGGCCGCGGTGACCCGCGACGTCGTGCGCGAGGGGCTCGAGATCCGCGACACCTCGATCAGCGGGGTCACGCCTGCGGTCCTGCAGATCGAGCCGTTCGACGTCGACGCGGGCCGCGTCATCTCGCAGCTCGAGGAGGACCGCGCCGCGCCGGTCGCGTTCGTCGGCGCCGATGTCGTCGAGCAGCTGTTCCCCAACAGCGATCCGATCGGCAAGAGGATCCGCGTCAGCGGCCAGCCGCTCGAGGTGATCGGCGTGGCCGCCAAGAAGGGGTCGTTCCTGGGCTTCTCGCAGGACAACTTCGTCAAGATCCCCTACAGCCTGCACCGCAAGATGTTCGGCAGCTGGCCGTCGGTGGACCTGTCGGTGCAGGCCGCCGATCCCGCGCGCATGCAGGACACCATGGACGAGGTGCGCGCCGTGCTGCGCGCCCGCCATCACCTGCGGCCGGCGCAGCCCGACGACTTCTCGATGGTCACCGCCGAGGGCATCAACGACCTGTGGCGCAGCATGACCCAGACGATCTTCAGCATCGCGCTGTTCGTCGTCGGCATCTCGCTCGTGGTCGGCGGCATCGTGATCATGAACATCATGCTGGTGTCGGTGGTCGAGCGCACCCGCGAGATCGGCGTGCGCAAGGCCGTCGGCGCGCGGCAGAAGGACATCGTGCAGCAGTTCCTGATCGAGGCGGTGCTGCTGTCTTGTCTGGGCGGACTGATCGGCGTGCTGCTCGCGCTCGGCGCGGCGGAACTGCTCGGCGCCTACACGCCGCTGCCGGCGCGGTTCCCGCCCTGGGCGCCGCCCACCGCGTTCGTGATCTGCACCGCGATCGGCGTGTTCTTCGGCATCAGCCCGGCGAAGAAGGCGGCGAGCCTGGACCCGATCGAGGCGTTGAGGGCCGAGTGAGATGCGCGCCTCGCTGATCCGCATCCTCGAGGCCGTGCGGCTCGCCTTCGAGACGCTCGACGCGAACCGGTTCCGGTCGTTCCTGACCGTGCTCGGCATCCTGATCGGCACGCTGATCGTCGTCGCGGTGGCCTCGGTGCTCAACGGCTTCCGCCAGTCGGTGGTCGACCAGGTGCAGCAGTTCGGCACCAACAACATCTACATCAGCCGCTTCCCGATGGTGCAGATCGGGCGCGTGCCGCGCGAGATGCGCCTGCGCAAGCCGCTGCAGCTGCGCGACGTCGAGGCGATCGCCGCGGCGTGCCCGTCGGTCGAGCTGGTCAGCCCCGGCGTGACGGCGCCGACCTTCCGCTCGCGGGCCACGTATCGCGGCGAAGAGATCGACGCGCCGCGCCTGCGCGGTGTGTTCCCGGAGAACTTCGACGTCGCCAACCGCGTGCTGGTCGAGGGGCGGTTCTTCACCGCGCAGGAGAACGAGCACTGCGCCCCGGTCGTGGTGCTCGGCCACGGTTCGGCGCGCGCGCTGTTCCCGCGCGGCAATCCCGTCGGCAAGCAGGTGCTCATCGACGGGCACCGCTACACCGTGGTCGGCACGCTCGAGAAGCGGCGCGAAGGGCCGTTCGGCGGCGAGAACCAGGAGGACTCGCTGTTCATGGCCCCGTACCACACGATCATGCGCTTCTACCCGACGATCGAGGACCACTTCATCGTCGCGCGCGCCTCCGACGGCAAGGTGCCCGAAGCGCTCGACGAGATCGCGCAGGTGCTGCGGCGCACCCGCGGCGTGCGCTGGAACGAGGAGAACAGCTTCGAGGTCGGCACCGCCGACACGCTGATCGAGTCGTTCGACGCGATCGTGATGGCGACGATGGTGGTGATGTTCCTGTTGTCGATGGTCGGCTTCATGGTTGGCGGCGTCGGCGTGATGAACATCATGCTGGTGTCCGTGCGCGAACGGACCCGCGAGATCGGCCTGCGCAAGGCGCTCGGCGCGCGGCGCCGCGACATCCTCGGGCAGTTCCTGATCGAGGCGGTGGTGCTGTGCGTGATCGGCGGCCTGCTCGGGCTGTTGCTCGCCGAGACCCTGTTGTGGCTGATCGGCATGCTGCTGCCCGACCTGTCGGCGTCGACGCCGATGTGGGCGCGCGCCTTCGCCTTCGGCGGCTCGGCGGGTATCGGCCTGTTCTTCGGGCTGTGGCCGGCCTGGAAGGCCGCGTCGCTCGACCCCGTCGACGCGCTGCGCTACGAGTGAGCCGCGCCGCTCGCCGCCGCGACGGCGGGCAGGTGGCGGTGCAGGGCCTCCTCGAGGTCGCGCTTGCGCAGCGGCTTGCCGAGGAAGTCGCACATGCCGGCCTCGAGGCAGGCGGTGCGGTGCTCGGCGAGCACGTTCGCCGTCAGGGCGACGATCGGCACGCCCCGGTCCTTCACCGGGCTGTCCGCGGCGCGAATCGCGCGCGCCGTGGTCGGGCCGTCCATGCCGGGCATCTGCATGTCGAGCAGCACGAGGTCGTAGTCCTGTTCGGCGAGGATCGCCAGCGCGGCTTCGCCGGACGCCGCGGTGTCGGCGTCGATGCCGAGGTTGCGCAGCATCGCGCGCGCGACCTTCTGGTTGATCGGGTTGTCCTCGACGATCAGCACGCGGCGGCGGTCGTCGGCGGGCGCGACGATCCGGGTGGGCGCCGCGGGGGGCGGCGCCGCCGTCAGGCCGCCGAGCTGTCGCAGCACGTTGGCGAGGTTGGTCGCGCGCACGGGCTTGTGCAGGACCAGTGGACGCAGGCGTTCGAACGGGTGCGCGGCGGAGTTCTGGTCTTCGAGCAGGCCGACGACCATGCGGCCGGAGTCGACGAGTTGCGTCAGCTGCGGCAGGTGCGCCTCGAGTTCCGGCAGGCGCGAGTCGAGCAGGACCAGGGTCGGCGGCGCCGCGGCGTCACCCGCGTGGGGCTGGGTGCCGAGCAACGTCAGCAGCCCCGTCACGTCGTGCGCCGCGTCGGCGCGCAGGCCCAGGTGCGTGGCCCACGCGGCCAGGGACTCGCGCAGCGGCTTGGTGTCGCTGACCACCACCGCGTCGCGTCCGGCCACGCTGCCCAGCCGCAGGACCGAGCAGCTCTCGATCTCGTGCAGCTGCACCGTGACGCCGAAGGTCGTGCCCCGGCCCTCGATGCTGCGGACCGTGGCGTCGCCGCCCATCGCGCGCGCCAGTCGCCGTGCGATCGACAGGCCGAGCCCCGTGCCGCCGAAGCGTCGCGTGGTCGACGAGTCGGCCTGCTGGAAGGGCGCGAACAGCTGCGGCAGGACCGCCGCGGGTATGCCGATGCCCGTGTCGGACACCTCGAACAGGATCGTGCCGCGCGGCTGTCCGGCTGCCGTCGCGGCGATGCGCACGTGGCCCGAAGCCGTGAACTTGACCGCGTTGCCGAGCAGGTTGCCGAGGATCTGACGCAGGCGCGTCGGGTCGCCGCGGACCACTTCGGGAAGGTCGGGGTCGACGGCGCAGACCAGCTCGAGCCCCTTGTTCTGCGCGTTGGCCGCGAACAGGTCGGCGAGGTCCTCCACGAGCTCGCAAAGACGGAAGTCGAGCACCTCGAGCTCGAGGTTGCCGCTCTCGATCTTGGAGTGGTCGAGGATGTCGTCGAGGATCACCAGCAGCGACTCGGCGCAGTTGCGCGCGGTGCGCACGTAGTCGCTCTGGGTCTCGTCGAGGTCGGTGTCAGCCAGCAGCTGCGCCATGCCGAGCACGCCGTTCATGGGCGTGCGGATCTCGTGGCTCATCATCGCCAGGAAGGCGCTCTTGGCCCGGTCGGCGCTCTCCGCATCGTCGCGGGCCGTCGCCAGGTCGTGGTTGACCCGGCGCAGCCGCATCGAACCGAGCAGCAACTGCAGGGCCAGGGCCGTGAGCAGCAGCGTCGTGCCGTAGCCGAACGCGCGCACGAAGGTGCTGTTGCTGCTGCCGCGAAAGGAGCCCGTGGGCAGATAGATGCGCCACGATCCGCCGGGTACGCCGACGTCCAGGTGCGCGCTGTCGGCTGGCGGGGGGCCGTCGCCGAGTACGAGGTCGCCCTCGGCGCCGCGCGCGTCCTTGCCGACGATCGTCGCCGCCGCGAGATCCGGATGCTCGATCTGCAGGCGCGCCATCAACGCGTCGAAGTCCAGGACCGTGCTGATCAGCCCCCAATAGCTGTCGTCGCTGAGGATGACGGGCACGCGGAAGATCAAGCCGCGCCCGCCCTGCACCAGGGTCAGCGGTCCGGCGAGGAACGACTGCCGCGTCTGCATCAGCCGCGCGACGCCCGGCCATTGCTGCGGGCTGCTCTGGTAGTCGAAGCCGATCGCGGCTTCGTTGCCCGCCAGCGGCTCGACCAGCGTGATCTTGTTGCCGGGGGCGATGCCGATGTTGCGGATCAGGGGGTTCTTGTCGCGCAGCAGGTGCAGCGCGGTCGCCAACTCGAAGTCCTCGTAGCGGCCGTCGTTGGCGCGCACGAACGCCTCGATGCCCGACGCCAGGAAGACGGTGGCGTGCAGTTCGCTCTCGATCGCCTGACGCAGGTCGGCGAGGCGCCGCAGACAAGACTGTTCGGCGACCTGTTCGTGAGAGCGCTGCTCTTCGTGCACGAACATCTCGGTCGCGGTGACACCGGTCGAAACGAGCAGCAGCAAGGACAAGGCCGGACCGGCGGTCAGCCGGTGGCCAGACGACGAGGGCATGTCCCGGTATCGGCACCGGGCCGGAATCCGGTGAACCCGTGGCGGCCATTCGGAGCAACGCTGCTGAGTTGCCCCTAGGGGATCACCTGTAGTCGAAGCGGTAGACCGGCGCGTGGTGCACGGTGACCAGGCCGATCGGGTCGTCGGGCACGCCGTCGATGTAGGCCAGGTCCAGGGACGGCATCTGGTTGGCGACGGTCCACTGCACGGCGTTGCTGGTCGCGGGCTGCCCCAGGTCGAACCACTGCGTCGCGAGCGTCAGACCGAAGATCCACGGGTCGGCGGGCAGGGCCACGAAGACGTTGGCGGTGCCGTGGCTTGCCGGCCAGAACGGATCGTTGGTGCCCGCGAACATCGCCACCTGCGAGGACAGCAGCTGCGTCGGGTCGAGCGCCACCGAGCAGCCGGGTGCAGGCACCCCGAACGCGCTCAGCGGCACCGGCGCCGCGGCCGGCAGTCCGTGCATCGCCACCGCGAACGTGCCCGTCGTGCCGTGCGCCCGGAACTGCGCGAAGGCGCCCGGCAGCAGCGTGCGTTCGCAGACGTAGGCCCAGTCGTGGTTGCTGCCGCCGAACATCCCGCAGCCGTTGCCGATCGTCGTGGTCGTGCCCGAGATGTCCTCGAAGACCGCGTCGCCGACCCACCAGTCCGAAGTCTGGCCGGGCAGCGCGTGGCCGACGATGTCGACGCACAGGGTGCCGCCCGCGTAGACGAACGGTGTCTGGAAGACCACGCGGATCGTGTTGGCCGTGGACCACGGGACCGCGCTGCCGGTGGTGGCAGGGGAGTTCGGCGCCGTGACGAGTCCCTGGAACACCGTCGCCGCGTTGGCGCCGACGTTGTTGTCCATGATGCGATCGGCGCCGAGCGGGTCGCGGTTGGTGTGGGAGAGCTGCACGGTCCAGTCGGCGGTTGCGCCCGCGAACGCGTCGGCCGATGCCGTGCGCCTGATCTCGAGCGCGAGCAGCTCGCGGCCGAGCAGGTTGGTCAGGTGCGACGCGCCGATCAGCGTCTGCTGCCGCACGTCGCTGCCGGTGCCGGCGACCCACAGCAGGCTGTTGGCGTCGGTCGCGGCGTAGGCGGCGGGAACGGTCTGGTGCAGCGTGGGGGACTGTGCGGCGAGCGCGGCGGAAAGCAGCGCGGCGGCCGCGAACTGCGAAGGGGGAACGAAGACGGAGGTGTGTTGCATGGCAGGGTCGTTCGGAGAATCGGTTCGGGTTGTGGGGGACGGAGGAAGCGGGGAAGGACAGCAGGCAGGCGCGCGCGTCACGGGCTCGGCGCCTCGATCTCGATCACGAGCACGCGGCACCGCTTGCCGCTGCCGACGCGCACGAGCAGCTCGCCGGCGTGCGTGGGCACGGGGATCGTGACGCGGCGGTCGGGGCCGACCGGGATCGCGGTGATCTCGCCCGTGCTCGGGTCGACGATCTCGATCACCGTGTCGCTCGTGCCGACGGTGACCACGACGGAGCCGCCGGCCGGGGCGCTGCTCGGACCGCGCAGGCCGCCACCGGGGCCCATCGACGAGAGGGGGGTCGCAGTCGCGGCGGACGTGTCGTGCGTGCTGCGTGTGCCGTGCGCGGCCTGTGTCCGCTGCCGCGCCAAGGCGTAGCCGGCGACTGCGCTCGCTGCTGCGCCGAGCAGCAGGGCCGCGGCGCACAGGTGCCGAACCCGCCGCGCGGGCATCGACGCTGCGGCGGGTGTGGCTTCTGGGATGGTGTCGTGGAGTCGTGGCATCGTGGCGGCCCGTGGCTGAAGGTCGTCGACGGCGCCGCGCGAGCGGGCACGGTGCGCGATCGGCGCGCCGTCACCCGTCAGTGCGCGGGGAGGGGGCAACCCGGCGCGGGTTTTTCGAGGCCCGCAGCTCGCGCAGTGGGTCGCGCCGCGCGAGCAGGTAGGAGTCACGCCGCGGATCCTGCGCCGCCGCAGCGTGCAGCGCGGTCAGCAGTTCGAACCCGGCGCGCTGCGGGTGTTCGAGCGCCCAGCGCGCCAGCCGGTCGACGCCGCACCACAGCACTTCGTCGCGTGGGTAATCGAAGTAGAACTCGCTCCACCAGCGGTTCCACACGCGCACGAAGTCCTCGCGCGGCGCCTGCACGGCCCATTGCCGCAGCGCGTCGAGCCGCGCGTCGCCGCTGCTCGCCAGCGGCGACGGCCCCGCCGCGCACGCTGCCGCGAGCAGCAGCGTTGCGTACGGTACCGGGTACGAACCACACACCGCGCGCCAGGCGGCGCGCGTTCCGCGTTCACAATCAGGTCTCATGCCCGATCGTCGCGGCAGGGGGGCAAGGTCTACTGGAATTCGAAGCGCAACACGTGGGCGCGGTACGGCGCGACCACCTCGGCCTGCGGTTGGCTCGGGTGCCCTTCACAGAAGGCCATGTCGAGCGTCGGCAGTTGCGCCGCCACCGTCCACTGCAGTGCGTTGCTCGTCGCCGGCTGCGCCAGGTCGAACCACTGCGTCGCGAGCGTGAGCCCGAACAGCCACGGGTCGCCGGGCAGCTGCACGAACGCCTCGGCGACCCCGCCGCGCGCCGCGAGCAGCGGATCGCCCTGCGGCTCGAACCAGTGCAGCGTCGTCGCCAGCACCTGCGTCGGGTCGAGGTGCACCGCACACCCGGGCGCCGGCACCCCGAACGCGCTGAGCGGCATCGGGCCTGCGGCCGGCGCGCCGAACGCCGCGATCGCGAGCCCGCCGGGCGTGCCGTAGGCGCGGAAGCGCGCCGCGCAGCCGGGCACCAACGACCGTTCCGACGCCGAGCTCCACGCGCCCGTGTTGCCCGCGTAGTTGCCGCAACCCGCGCCGAATTCGACCACCGCACCGCTGAGGTCCTCGAACGCCGCGTCGGCGAGCCAGTCGTCGGTGGTCTGGCCCGCGATCGGCGCGCCCGTGACGTCGATGCACAGGGGGCCCGCCACGTACGCGAACGGATTCTGCAGCGCGATGCGCACCGTGTTCGCAGGCGACCAGGCCACTGTCGGCCCCAGCTCGGCTGGCGACGCCGGCAGCGCCACCGTGCCGCTGAACACGACCGCCGCGTCACCGCCGACATTGTCGGCGAACGTGCGCGCCATCGCGAGCGGCTGCCGCGGTGACGTCGACAGCGTCACGGTGATGTTCGTGCTACCGCCCGGGAACGCGCGGTCCTTCGCCGTGCGCCGCAGTTCGATCGCGGTGATCGAATGACCCTGCAGCGCCTGCAGGTGCGCGGCGCCGACGATCGTCTGTTGCCGGACCGGGTTGTTGGCGCCCGGGATCCACAGCTGCGACGGGGCGTCGCTGGTGCTGTGCGCGGCCGGGACGACGAGGTGTTGAGGGGCTTGGGCGAGGATCCAGGGGGCGGATAGGGCGACCGCCACGATTGCTAGACGAGGGTGGTATTGCATGGCTGGCTCCTTCATCTCTCACGGGCTTGGTGCAACGATTTCGATGGTGATGCGTCTCGCCGTCAAACCCTTTCCAACGGAGACGATGATGATCGTTCCCCCTGGCGCCTGTGGCGCTGGTATGGAAACGGAACCATCCGGCCCGACCTTGTAGGAGGTTGGGGGGTCACCGAAGGCGACGCTTACCTCCACCGTCTCGCTGCCGCTCGAGACCTCGATGTCGATGACGCCTCCTTGCGTCACGGTCGCGGGGCCTCTCAACGACGGTCCTTGAGTCATCACTTCACGCTGCGGAGTTCAGGGATCTTCTTCTCAAACCGTGGGCGGATACTGGCTGGGCAAGCTCTCTCTATTGCCTGAATCAGAAGGCGACTGGTGAGACGTCGATCAGGAATCGACTGTTCCAAAGCCGCCGTGCAGAGTCGTTCAACGCCTTGCCACAAGACCAGATCGTCCCGGTACGAGTCGGACATCGTGCCGAGGAACTCGAGCTTCTTTTGGATCAACTCCTCGATCGGCGCCTTCACCGCCAATCGCCTGAGTTCATCCAGCTGAGCATCCCCACTCGACCCCAACTCCTCACCACCACCCTTCTCCGCAGTCGCCTCCACCGGCGCACCCTGCGCAACCCCCAGCGAATACCCACACGCGCCGCCGATCATCGAGCCGAAGGCGAAGGCGCCGCCGGCCATCAGGAACGCGCGCCTGGTCGGCACCGCCTTCGGTGCGGGTTTGGGCGCGACTAGGAACACCGGGTCGATTCTCATGGTGATGGAACGTGGTGCTGGGCCACCGGAGGCGGGTGGCAGGGACGAGGGTGGCGACAGCCTCGCTCTGTGACGGCCTGGGTGTCAAGCAGAGTTCCCTGGTCGGGCACCACTTGCGACGAATGTGCGACGCGGGCCCGGGACTGCGCCGCGCTGACGTGGTGGCTCTGGTCTTCAGGGCCCGACCATCCGGAAGTCCGGATTCCCCAGATGGCTGTCCATGGTATGAGTCCCCGATGCGACGTCGCCTCCCGTTCGCCGCGTGCCTCGCCTTCGCCGCCGCGGCCCCCGCCCAGACCCTCGAAGAGCTCCGCGACACCGTTCGCGACAGCGCCCGGGCGACGCGCTACCCGCTGTTCGTCGCGTCGTTCCTGGGCTTGACCGACGAGTCCGAGCTGTCGGGCGGCAGGTTCCGCATCGATGGCGACCCCGACACCGACGTCTCGGTGTTGACGCTGCCGTTGCACCGCGAGTGGGACCTCGGCGAACGCGCACCGCGGCTGCTGACCGAAGCCAACTTCGGCTATGCCACGGCCGAATTGGAGTTCGCGGATCTGTGGGCTGGAACGCAGCCGGGGTTCGAGACGCGATGCAACGCGGACTTCTCGGCGCTCGCCGGCTTCGTCGGCGTCGGGCCGCTGTTCGACCTCGGCGGCGACTGGCGACTCGCGCCGCTGGCGGTGGGTGGCTTCGCCCACGTGCAGAGCGACGCGAGCTACGAAGGGCCCGGCGCGCCGGTCTCCGCCGCGCTGCTCGACGGCATCCTGTTCAACTGGGACGCGACCTACGCGATCTACGGCGGCAGCGTGCTGCTGCGCAACGATGGCTGGCAATGGGGCAGTGCGCGGGTGCTGCCGCGGCTGCGCTACGACCTGCGGCGCATGCAGCCGCTCGTCGTCGACGACCCGGTCCAGGACGAGGTCAGCACGGTGCAGTGGCTGGTCGGACGGCTGGGTTTCGAAGGGCCGACCGGCTGGCAGTTCGGCGACGGGGGCGTCGATTGGCTCGCCGACGTCGGCGCCAAGGTGTTCGATCCCGAGGCCGCCAAGGCGCTCGGCACGGGACACTACTTCGAGGTCGGCGGCGGCCTGCGGTGGGCCTGCGACGAGGCGCTGCCGGGCCTGTCGAGCGCCACGCTGAACGGCGCGGTGTTCTACGGCGAGAACTTCAGCGGCTGGACGCTCGGCGTGTCGGTCGCGTTCTGATCGCGCGCGCTTGATCGCCACCGTTGGCGCGGCATGGTTCGTTCACCCCGAGCCACACCGCCATGTCCCCGGACCTCGAACTCGTCGGACGACTCTACGCCGCCTTCGCCGCCGGCGACCTGCCCACGTTCCTGAGCCACCTGCACCCGCAGGTGCGCTGGAACGAAGCCGAGAGCAACCCGCTCGCCGACGGCAACCCCTACGTCGGCGCCGAAGCGATCGTCAACGGCGTGTTCCTGCGGCTCGCCGAGGACTTCGCCGACTTCAGGGTCCAGGTCGACGAGATCTGCGGCGGCGAGGGCGTCGTGACGATGCTGGGCCGGTATCACGCCGACGCGCGCGCGACCGGCAAGAAGCTCGACGCGCAGGTGCAGCACACCTGGTGGCTCGAAGGCGGCAAGGTCGTGCGCTTCCAACAGATGGTCGACACCGCCGCGCTGCTCGCGGCACTGTCGTAGCGCGTTCGACGGGCGATCACCCCAGGTCGAGCACGAAGTCGAAGCGCGCCTGCAGCCGCGCACCGTCCCGATCGATCGCCATCAGCAGCGCGTCGTCGAACAGGCCGTCCTTGGCGTTGCCAGGATCACCGGGGAAGTAGAGCTGCGTCGTGAGGTTGAGCTGTCGCGGCGTGCTCGGCGTGTCGTCGCCTGCGGGTTGCACCTTGACGTGGATGTGGCGCGTGCGGCCCGGGTAGACCCCTGGCTCGATCGTCGCCAGCTTGAACCGCCCCTCGGCATCCGTGAACTGGTGGCCGCGCAGCTTGTAGCCGCGCACGTCGTAGACGCCCGCCGCGTCGCAGTGCCAGAAGTCGAGCAGCGTATTGGCGAGCGGCCTGCCGCGCTTGTCGAGCACGCGACCGGTGACGTCGAGTTCGGTGCCTTGCAGGCCCGGTTCGCGCAATGTGTCACGCGCCGTCGAGAACAGCCGATAGAACGGTCCTTCGGTCTGGTGCGGTGTGGTGCCGTCGTGCTCAGGTCGGCGCCGCGCGGCGCCTGCCGTGTTGCAGCTGCTGAGCAGCCCAGCGGCGGGAACGGCCGCCGCTGCGAACAGCATGTTGCGGCGGCTGACGAGGATGGGTTCGGTGCGCATGGTCTTCGCGGAGGGCTTGGCGTGACGAGGTCGAGGGCCGGGCGAGGGTGTCCGGCTGCGGGGATGCTAGCGGTCGCGGGCATCAGCCGACAAAGCAGTGTTCTCGATGCCACGCGAAGCACTGCCCGTCGGGACGCAGCCTCGTGCCGTCTGCGAACACCAGGGGCCTGCCTTGCAGGGCCAGCAGCGATCGCGGTGATCCCGGAGGCTCTTCGTGCACGTCCGAGGCGACGCGCACGACCCAGTGACGGCCATCGGGGACCGCAGTCCACAGGCCGCGATCGAAGGCCCAGTGTGCGTCGGGGGTGAGCGCGAGTCCGTTGCTCGGGTCGTCGTTGCCGCTCTTCGAGTGTTGGTGGATGTGCGCGGCTTCGATCATGGGTTCGCGGCTGCTGTGCATGCGATAGCCGGTGAGGGCGCAGGTGAACCGGTAGCCGGCCACGACCATCGTGCGGAACCGGCTGTCGCGTGCCCGACGTCGCACCGTCTGCCATTCCTCGGCGCGCTTGCGCAGTGCAGCGATCACCTTGTCCCTGGGAATCGGCAGGTCCAGCCGTGTGTAGAGGGCGGCGCGTTCGCTTGGTTCGAAGTAGCTGGCGACGAGTGTCTCTCGCAGCGAGCGGCGGAATTGCGGCTCGTGCAGCAGGGCCCAAAGCCCGGGTTCCATGGCGACGCGTGTGGTTGCGTCGCGTCCAGGTGATGGCGCCCCGGTCGACGTCAGGCGCTGCCAGATCCGGTCGCGGGCGCCCCCGAGCGCGTGGAATGGCATCCTCATGTCGGGCGCGTTGGTGCGTCTGGGGGCAACGACATCCCAGAAGCTCTTGAAGCGGAAGTTCAGCTCGGCGCAGAAGTCGATCGTCGGCGTGGTCAGCGAGCCGGCCTCGATCATGTCCAGGATGGCCAACAGCAGGAACGGCTTGTGGGGAGCGATGCCAGCCGTGTGAGACCTGCTCACGTTCAGGGCTGCAAGCCTGTCGAGCCAGGCTCGTGCCGACTCCGAGGAGATCACCGCCCCTCCTGCGCAGGCCCGCCGATGCACAGCAGCTCGCGCGCCGTGCGGTGGAACAGCCGCCCGTTCGCATACGAGATCGAATTGGCCGTCCACGTCTGTCCCGCCGGGCCCAGATCGTCGAGCGCCAGGAACGCGCGTTGATCGAACGGGCCGCGGCCCGCGTCGAGCACGTAGACCGCGCCGCTCGCGAGCGTGAACCACAGCCGGTCGCCGATCCGCGTCGGTGAGCCGTTGAACACCCAGTCCCAGCCGTCCCAGTGGCTGCGGTCGTCGCCGGTGACCTCCTCGCCGCGGCTGTTCACCGCGCGCGCCGTTCGCGGTGTGCGCCAGACGTAGGCGTCGCGGTCGCCGTCGCGCGTTGCCGCGGTCGGCACTTCGAGATACTCGACCCGGTCGCCGGCGGCATCGTCGCCGACGGTCACGCGCGCGAACGAGTAGGCCGGCCCGATCGTCGGCTTGCCCCACGCGGTCGCATAACACTGGAAGAACACGGCGCCGCTCGCCGCGTGCATCGAGTAGCGCGCCGGGAACACGCCCTTCTCGAGGCTGATTCCTTTGGTGGTGCACCACGCGCCCGCCTCCTGGTCGAAGGTCGTGGTGGTCACATCGCGCACCAGAGAGATCGTGTGTAAGTCCTTCCCGGTGTGCAGGTCGAGCACGACGAGCGCGTTGGCGGGTTCTTTGAGCAGCCAGTAGGCGAACCGATCGTCGCTGGCCATGGTCTGCAGCGACGCCTCGTGGTTGCCGCGCGGGTCCTCGTAGCGCCAGACCCGCTGGCCCGCGTGTTCGCCCGAGAGCCGCGTCAGCGACATGCCGACCGGCCGTTCGGGCACGTTGTGCGGGCCGCCGCGCGCGTGCAGCAGGCACGGGCCGTCGTCGGTCTGCACCAGCGTCGGCGCGTTGTAGTGGGTGAGCGCGTCTTCGCTGTGCCACAGCTCCTTGCCGGTGGCGGCGTCGAGCCCGATGACGAAGTGCCAGCGCTTCGCCTTCTCGCCAGGTCCGTCGCCGACGGCGAACGGCTCCATGTGCACGAACGTCTGCGCGCCGTCGCCGCGCGATGGATCCGCGATCAGGAACGGCTCGAACTGCTTGTTGAACGGGCCGTCGAACGTCGGGTCGAACGTGCGTTGCCACACGAGCTCACCCGCATGCGAGAAGCAGGTCACGCATCCGCCTGCGTTGGTGAACCACACGTGCTTCGCGTCGGCGACCGGCGACGCGCTGGTCGCGTCCGAGAATGGGTAGCTGTAGATCGACGGCACAGTGCCTTCGATGCGCCGCGTCCACAGCAGTTCGCCGGTGCTCGCGTTCAGGCAGTGCGCGTCGATGTGCTTGCCGACGACCTTGCGCTTCTCGATCGCGTGCGCGTACTTCGCGGCGTCTTCGGCCGACAGCCCGTCGCCGGTCCACGGCGCCATCGTCGCGACGAACACACGATCGCCGACGACGGCGATGCCGCCCTGCCCGGTCTCGGGCAGCGGTGTGCGCCAGACGATGTTCTCGCCGGTGGTCGCCGAGAAGCGCACCGGCGGCTGTGGGCCGGTTGCGGTCCAATTGCCCGCAGGGCCGGGGCCCATCGGCCAGTCCTGGGCGGGGACGAGGGAAAGGGTCAGGCCGAGGGCTGCGGCGACGCGGACTCGCATCGCCGCAGTCTATTGGGGGCAGGTGCTCCGTCAGTTCTTCCGCAGACCCAATTTGGCCAGCTGCGCCGCGAACGGATTCGCGGTCGCCTCACCCTGCTTGGGCCCGTAGTCGCGCGGCGCGGGAGCGCTCGGGCGCTGGCCGGGGCGTTGGCCACCGCGGTGACCGCCGGCCGGCGCGCCGGCGCGCCGTTCGCCGCCACCAGCGGCGGGCCGCACGCCGCCCTCGACCCGTTCGCCCATCTTCATCGTCAGCGCGATGCGCTGACGGGCGACGTCGATACCGACGACCTTGACCTTGACGACCTGGCCCGCCTTGACGACGTCGCGCGGGTCCTCGACGAAGCGGTCGGCGAGCTGGCTGATGTGCACGAGGCCGTCCTGGTGCACGCCGATGTCGACGAACGCGCCGAACGCGGTGACGTTGGAGACCACACCTTCGAGCACCATGCCCTCCTGCAGGTCGCCGATCTGCTCGACACCGTCGGCGAAGGTCGCGGTCTTGAACTCGGGGCGCGGGTCGCGGCCGGGCTTCTCGAGCTCGGCGAGGATGTCGGTCACGGTCGGCACGCCGAAGGTCTCGTCGACGAATTCCTCGGGGCGCAGCGTGCGCAGGGCGTCGCGGTTGCCCATCAGCCCGCGCACGTCGCGGCCGGTCTTGGCGAGGATGCGCTCGACCACCGGATAGGCCTCGGGGTGCACCGAGCTGGCGTCGAGCGGGTTCTCGCCGCCGGGGATGCGCAGGAAGCCCGCGCACTGCTCGAACGCCTTGGGGCCCAGGCGGCTGACCTTCAGCAGCTCCTTGCGCGTCGCGAACGGGCCGTTGGCGTCGCGGTGGCTGACGATGTTCTTGGCGAGCGTCGAGTTGAGGCCGGCGACGCGGCTCAGCAGCGCTTCGCTCGCGGTGTTGAGGTCGACGCCGACGTGGTTGACGCAGTCCTCGACGACGGCGTCGAGGCTCTTGGCGAGCTTGCTCTGGTTGACGTCGTGCTGGTACTGGCCGACGCCGATCGCCTTGGGGTCGATCTTGACGAGCTCGGCGAGCGGATCCTGCAGGCGCCGCGCGATCGACACCGCGCCGCGCAGCGACACGTCCATGTCGGGGAACTCGCGCGCGGCGAGCTCGCTGGCCGAGTAGACCGACGCGCCGGCTTCGCTGACGACGAGTTTCTGCATGCCGAGCTCGGGCAGCTGGCGGATCAGTTCGGTGGCGAGCTTGTCGGTCTCGCGCGAAGCGGTGCCGTTGCCGATCGAGACCAGCGCGACCTGGTGCTGCTTGCAGAGCAGGCCCAGCGTGCGCAGGGAACCTTCCCAGTCGTTGCGCGGCACGTGCGGGTAGATCGCGGTGGTGGCGAGCACCTTGCCGGTGCGGTCGACGACGGCGACCTTGACGCCGGTGCGCAGGCCCGGGTCGAGGCCCAAGATCGCCTTGGGGCCCGCGGGCGCAGCGAGCAGCAGGTCGCGGAGGTTGTCGGCGAACACGTTGATCGCGGCGGCTTCGGCGCGTTCGCGCAGGGTCGCGAAGTGCTCGCTCTCGAGGTGCAGTGCGATCTTGGCCTTGAAGGCGAGGCGCGCGGTGTCGGCGAGCCACTTGTCGGCGGGGCGGTTCTGCTCGGCGATGCCGAAGCGATCCATCACGAACAGCTGGCCGCGGCCGTTGGGGTCGTCGGTCAGCGGCGCCGGCTCGTCGGCCTCGGGCACGTGCATGCCCAGGCAGGCATCGAGGAAACCCTCCTTGCGGGCCCGGAAGATCGCCAGCGCGCGGTGGCTCGGCACGTGTGCGAGCGGCTCGTCGTGGCGGAAGTAGTCGCGGAAGCGCTGCGCCTCGGGGTCTTCTTCCTTGCCCTTGGCGACCTTGGTGACGACCAGGCCGTCGTGTTCGAGCCAGCCGCGCAGGCGCGCCAGCAGCTCGGCGTCCTCGGCGAAGTCCTCCATGAGGATGTAGCGCGCGCCCTCGAGGGCGGCGGCTGCGTCGGCGACGCCCTTCTCGGCGTCCGCGAACGTCGCGGCGATCGCCTCGGGGCTCTGGCTCGGGTCGGCGAGCAGGCTCTTGGCGAGCGGCTCGAGGCCCGCTTCGCGCGCGATCATCGCCTTGGTGCGGCGCTTCTGCCGGTAGGGCAGGTAGAGGTCCTCGAGCGCCTGCTTGGTGTCGGCGAGGCCGATCGCCTTCTGCAGCTCGGGCGTCATCTTGCCCTGTTCGACGATGCTCGCGACGATCGCCGCGCGGCGCTCTTCGAGCTCGCGCAGGTAGCCCAGGCGCTCCTCGAGCGTGCGCAGCTGCGTGTCGTCGAGGCCGCCGGTCACTTCCTTGCGGTAGCGGGCGATGAACGGAACGGTCGAACCTTCGTCGAGCAGCTTGACCGCGGCGGCGACCTGCTCGGGGCGCGCAGACAGTTCGGTGGCGATGCGGACTTCGATGGATGCGGACACGAAACCCCCTCCGGGCGTGATGGTGTCGGGCTTGATGGTGTGAGCGCGCCGCCTGACCGCGGCGCGGTCCGACAAGGTAGCAACAAGATGCGGCGCGGAAAGAGCCGAGTCGCGCGAACCGCATCGTGCGCGCGCCTTGTGATGGTGGGGGGCGCGGCCCATGCTCGGCGCTTCGACCAACCCCACGGAGAAGTTCATGGCGACGATGCGTGTAGTGCAGGTGGCGAGAGCCGGTGGTGCGTTCGAACTGGTGCAGCGCGAGGTGCCCGCGCCCGGGCCCGGCGAACTGCGGGTGAAGGTCGAGGCCTGCGGCATGTGCCACAGCGACCTGTTCGTGAAGTCCGGCGCGTTCCCGGGGCTGACACTGCCGCGCGTGCCGGGCCACGAGATCGCGGGCCGCGTCGACGCGGTCGGCGACGGCGTCAAGCACCTGCAGGTCGGCCAGCGCGTCGGCGTCGGCTGGTACGGCGGCCACTGCGGGCAGTGCGACGCGTGCCGCGCCGGCGACTTCCTCAACTGCGAGGAGCACCGCATCACGGGCATCTCGTACGACGGCGGCTACGCCGAGTACGCGGTCGTTCCCGCGGTCGCCGCCGCGCGCATCCCCGACGGCATCGACGCCGCCGCGGCCGGGCCGCTGCTGTGCGCCGGCATCACCACGTTCAACGCGCTGCGCAACAGCGGCGCGCGGCCCGGGGACACCGTCGCGGTGCAGGGCATCGGCGGGCTCGGCCACCTGGCGATCCAGTACGCGCGCCAGCTCGGCTTCCGCACCGTGGCGCTGTCGAGCGGCAGCAGCAAGGAGGCGCTCGCGCGCGAGCTCGGCGCCCACGACTACATCGACACCGGCAAGACGTCGGCGGCCGAGGGGCTGCAGGCGCTCGGCGGGGCGCATCTGGTGCTCGCCACGGCGCCGCACGCCGACGCGATCTCGAGCACCGTCGAAGGGTTGCGCGCGCGCGGCAAGCTGCTGATCGTGGCCGCGCCGATGGAGCCGATCTCGGTTTCCGCGCTCGCGCTGCTGAGCGGCAAGACCGTCGCCGGTTGGCCCAGTGGCAGCGCGATCGACGCCGAGGCGACGATGCAGTTCAGCGCCCGCACCGGGGTGTTGCCGCGCATCGAGCGGTTCGGGTTGGAGCAGGCCGAGGAGGCCTACGCGAAGATGATGGAGAACCGTGTGCGCTTCCGCGCCGTGCTGGTCCCCTGAGCCGTAAGCGAGCGATTCGCCGGTGACGCGGCGGATCGGGGTTACTATCCGACGGACCATGCGCCTGCTCCCCTTCGTCGCCTTCACCCTGCTCGGCGCCGGCCTCCTGCCCGCGCAACAAGTCCTGACCGTCTCCGCCAGCGGCGGGGCGATGTTCACGGACATCGGCGCCGCAGTGGCCGCCGCGAGCAACGGGGACGTGCTGCTCGTCGCGTCTGGCGGCTACGCGCCGTTCACGATCAACGGCAAGGCGCTGACGATCCTCGCCAACAACTCGACGGTGTTCGCGCCGGGCAACCCGCCGCCGGCCGCGCCGACGGTCGTCATCGAGAATCTGACGCCGGCACAGCGCGTGAACGTCATCGGCCTTTCGGCGATGGGGTTCGCGCAGGCGCCCGCGCTCGTGCTGGTGCGCAACAATCAGGGCAGCGTCTGGCTGCACGACATGTTCTGCGACGCGTTCGGTGCGCCGGCGCTCGTCGTCGACAACTCCGTCGACGTGGTGATCGAGAACGGTCTGCTGCAGGCCAATCGCGCGGCGATGTCGCCGAGCGGCGTGCCCCTGCCGACGCCGGGCATGCGCGTCGTCTCGAGCGGCGTGTTCGTCTACGACTCCGAGGTGCGCGGCTCGACCGGCTCGATGAGCGGCGCTGGACTGCCGAGCCCGACCGCGGCGGCCGACGGCGGTGACGGCATCGAGATGATCGGTGGCCTCGTGACGATCGAGGGCGGCCGGGTCATCGGCGGCAGCGGAATCACCCTGTATGCGCCCGCCTGCAACCAGGGCGGCAGCGGCGGCGACGCGATCCAGATGTCCGCCAACGGCCTCAACACGCCGGTGGTGCGCCTGCGCAACGTCGCGCTGCAGCCGGGCGGGGCCAGCCTCAACACGTGCCCCGGAACCGTGACCAACGGCATGCAGCTCAATGTGCTCAGCGGCACGCCGATCCTCGATGCCGGCGTCGAACGCCTGCTGCACGGGCCGGCCGGGATCCTCGGTCCGACGGTCGTCCCGGTCGAGGTCGTCGGCGCGTCCGGTGACGTGGCGTTCGTGTTCGCGGGGTTGCCGAGCCCCAGGGTGTACCTCGGCGGCCTGCCCGTGCACCTCAACGCGCCCGTGATCACACTCGGCTTCGTCGTGCTCGGGGCGACCGGTCGCGGCACGCTGAACGTGCCCGTGATGGGGCTGGGCCCGGCCTCGCCGCCGATCGTCTTCGGCCTGCAGGCGCTCGTGCTCGACGCGTCGTCGGGTGCCTACTCGACCAACCCGCGGCCGCTGATCGTGCGTTAGGTTTCGCCGAGCAGTTCGGCGAGCGACGCTGCGTCGAGGATGCGATCGGTCCAGCGGTCGAGCTGCTCGCTGCTGGCATCGTGCAGGCGCGCGGTCGCGGACTCCGGCAACGCACCGAAGCGGCGCTCGAGCAGGCGCTGCAGGGTCTGGATCCGGCCCTCGGCATGACCCTCGGCATGACCCTCGGCGTGTCCTTCGGCGTGTCCTTGCTGGCGCAGACGTTCGGCAGTGCTCACGATCTTCTCCTCTGGTCGTTGCAGGTTGCGTTGCAGATTCATGTGCACGTCCTCGGCGTCGGTGTCGCTGACGTGCAGAACATACCAGCCGATCGCGTCGATGGCGTCGGGGCCGGAGGGAGGCCCGGGGTGGCGGTCGACCGCGCGCAGCAGCTCGGCCCAGCGATCGAGGGCCGCCAGGGTCAGGTGCGGCGCCATTCCTGGCAGGAGCGCGAGACTCAGCAGCGTCAGCTTGCCGAGCGGTGTCAGCGCCCGTTCCATGAGGTCCGACTCCGATGGATTGCTGAGGTCGTCGACGAAGAACGGCACCTGCGGGACCAATGCTGCGAAGGCGTCGGAGTGGCCCGCGACGGCAGTGGTCTGCGTCGCCAGCGGCACCGGGCCGTGGTAGCAGACGACGGGGACGACCGGTGTCGACGCATCCCCGCGACGGCGGCCGTGGTCGAGATGGGCGACGTAACGCAACAGCGTGCGAGGCAGTTCGGGGTCGAAGTGGCTGCGATGTTCCACGAGGATCAGGACTTCGGTGTCGCGATCGTGCCGCGGGGCTGTGAACACCAGGTCGCCCAGCGACTGCCGCAGGGCATGTCCGTGCAATCGCTCCGGCGCCGTCGCCAGGCCGTTCCAATCGATCGCCTGCGCGAGCGCCGGCGAGACGATCGAACGCAGCCACGGCCCGGCATGCACCGGGTGGCGGAAGGTGAGGTGGAACAGGGCGTCGTGCGGTGTCGCCACGGGCTACCCGTGGGGGCGAACGCCGCCAACTATTGACGTCGAGTCCGCGCGAATCCCTTCCTAGGATGGGGCCATGTCCTTGCCTCGGTGTGCGTCGGTCCTGTTCGTCGCCCTGGCCGCCTGCGCCATGCCGCCGCGCGGACTGCCGGTGCCCGAGTCGCCGACGCGGCCGCCGAACATCGTCGTGATCCTGGCCGACGACCTCGGCTTCATGGACATCCGGCCCGACAACCCCGACTCGCTCTACGACACGCCCAACCTCGAGCGGCTCGCCGCGAGCGGCACGCGGTTCACCAACGGTTACGCGACGTGTCCGGTGTGTTCGCCGACGCGCTACAGCATGTTGACCGGCCGGTATCCCGCGCGGTCGGGGCTCACCGACTGGCTCGTGGGCACGCGCGCCGGGCGCTTCCAACCGGCGCAGACCGTCGATCGCATGGCGCTGGACGAGGTGACGCTCGCCGAGGTGCTGCGCGAACGCGGCTACGCGACGTTCTTCGCGGGCAAGTGGCACCTGGGACCGACCGCGGAGTACTGGCCGCAGGCGCAGGGTTTCGACGTCAACAAGGGCGGCTGGGTGCGCGGCGGTCCCTACGGCGGCGACAAGTACTTCTCACCCTACGGCAACCCGCAGCTCGAGGACGGCCCCAAGGGGGAGCACCTGCCCGACCGCCTCGCGCGCGAGACCGCGGCGTTCATCGCGGCGCACAAGGACCAGCCGTTCCTGGCCTACCTGTCGTTCTACTCGGTGCACACGCCGCTGATGGGGCGCGCCGATCTCGTGAAGAAGTACGAAGAACGCGTCGCCGCGCTGCGCCGCGACGGCGCCCCCGAGTTCGCCGACGAGGAGCAGACCCTGCCCGACGGCAAACCGCGCAAGGTGCGCACGCTGCAGCGGCACGCGGTCTACGCGGCGATGGTAGAAGCCATGGACCAGGCCGTCGGCGTGGTGCTCGACGCGATCGAGGCGCAGGGGCTGGGCGGCGACACGATCGTCGTGTTCACGTCGGACAACGGCGGCCTGTCGACATCGGAGGGGTCGCCGACCAGCAACCTGCCGCTGCGCGGCGGCAAGGGCTGGCTCTACGAGGGCGGCATCCGCGAACCGTGGCTCGTGCGCGTGCCCGGCGTGACGCGGCCGGGATCGGTCAGTGCCGCGCCGATCTGCTCGGCGGACCTGCTGCCGACCGTGCTCGACCTGCTGGTCGCGCCGCCGGTCGCCCACGAGATCGACGGAATCAGCTTCGCGTCGGCCCTGCGCGGCGAACCCATGCCGTCGCGGCCACTGTTCTGGCACTACCCGCACTACGGCAACCAGGGCGGCTTCCCGGGCGGCGCGGTGCGGCTCGGCGACTGGAAGCTGATCGAGCGTTACGAGGACGGGCGCGTGCAGCTCTACCACCTCAGCGCCGATCCCGGCGAGCGCACGGACCTGGCCGAGGAGCAGCCCGAGCGCGTGGCGAAGCTGCGCGCGCTGCTGCGCGACTTCCAGCAGCAGCACCACGTGCAGTTCCTGCGGGCCAAGGACGGCGTCAGTCCGTGGCGACCCGAACAGGACTGATTCCTTCCGTGGTGCACTTTCCTTCCGTGGTGCACGCGCGCCGGCGCCGGCTCATTCGGCGGCCTGCGCATCGCGGCGGAACTGCGCCTCGTCGGCGGCGATCGCCTCGGCGACGGCCACCGCGCTGTCGCGATAGCGCAGCAGCACCTTGGGGTGCCGGGCGACATAGACCCGCCACCAGTAACGGCCGGCCAACCACTCGGGGCGCGCTTCCCAGGAGACGCCGTCGACGTCGTCGCGGATCGGTTGGGGCTGGTTCAAGGTCGAAGCCCTACGCCGCCGTCGCCGCGCCGAGGCTCGGGCAATGCACAATTCCGTCCGGGGCCCGGCCGTCGCGGCGTCCGCGGTTCAGCCGTTCGCGGCGGCGCGCTCCGCGGCCAACTGCAGCCGGCGCCGGCGCCGCAACGCGATCAGCGCGCCGGCGATCCCGCCGGTGATGCCGCCCAGGGTCATGCTGGTCAGCAGGTTGGCGGCCGCGCCGGGGTCGAGCGCGCCGTCGAAGGTGCTCAGCAGCGCCTCGATCTGCGCCCGAGCGTCGAGATCGGCCGGGAAGTGCACGGTCTCGAAGTAGGTCAGCCGCTCGCCGCTCGGCACGTAGTAGTAGGTCAGCAGCCACGAGTCGCCGCCGGTGGTGGTGCGGAACGTGAGCGCCAGGCTCTTCATGTCCGCGAACAGGTCGACGATGCGCTCTTCGACGAACTCGATCGTGTTGTCGGGTCCCGCGAGGGCCTGTTCGAAGTCGCCGCGGAACCTGGCGATCGTCTTCGGGTCGCAGAGCTCCTTGCTGGTCATGCGCAGCTCGACCGAGTGGACGTTGATCAGGCGGACCTGAGTCGGCCGCAGGCCCGGCTGATGCAACAGCACGTGCTCCTCGGCGCGTTGGCGCGCGATCAGCGTCCGGCAGGTGCTGAGGACCACCTTGCGCGCAGGGTCCTCGGTCGGGTCGGTCGCGCGGGACTCCTTGGCGAAGTCCGCTGCGGTGAGCACGGTCCAGTCCGGTCCCGGCGCGAGGTGGCCGGCGTGGTGCGGCAGCGGCACGGCGATCGGGGCTGCCTGGCCGGCCGGCTCCTGGGCCGGAGCCATCGTCGAGAGCAGCATCACGACGGCGCAAGACACGAACTTGGACAGACGGCGCATGACGGCAGTCTGGACGTCGGCTGCCCGCTTTTCCACTTGGCGACATGCACCGTTGCGCGGCCCGCTTCCGACCGCTACCCCATTCGCCCCCTCATGACCCAACGCCCCATCCGACTCGGCATCCTCTGCGGCGGCGGCCCCGCCCCCGGCATCAACTCGGTGATCTGCGCCGCGACCATCGAAGCGCTCAACTCCGGCTGGCAGGTGCTCGGCATCCACGACGGCTTCTCGCACCTGATGCGCGGCGAGCTCGGCCACGTGCGCAACCTGACGCTCGACGACGTCAGCCGCATCCACAACCTCGGCGGCTCGGTGCTGTTCACCTCGCGTGCCAACCCGACCAAGAACCCCGAGGACCTGCAGCGCACCGTCGACTCGCTGCGGCAGCTCGAGATCGACGCGCTGCTCAGCATCGGCGGTGACGACACTGGCTACTCGGCCGCGGTGGTCGCCAACGCCGCCGCGGGCAAGCTGCGCGTCGCGCACGTGCCCAAGACGATCGACAACGACCTGCCGTTGCCCGGCGACGTGCCGACGTTCGGCTACCAGACCGCGCGCCACGTCGGCGCCGAGCAGGTCGGCAACCTGATGACCGACGCGCTGACCACCAAGCGCTGGTTCTTCGTCGTCGCGATGGGGCGGCAGGCCGGGCACCTCGCGCAGGGCATCGGCAAGTCGTCGGGCGCGACGATCACGGTGATTCCCGAGGACTTCCCCGCGGGCGCGCCGATCCACCTCGACCACCTCGTCGACATCCTCGAGACCGCGATCTACAAGCGCATCGCGCACGGCCGGCCGTTCGGCGTCGCGGTGCTCGCCGAAGGCTTGTCGCTGCGTTTTCCGCCGGACGAACTCGACCGCGCGATGCCGCACGCGGAGCGCGACGACCACGGTCACGTGCGGCTGTCGGAGGTGCACCTGCACCGCCTGCTCACCGACATCGTGCGCAAGCGGCTCGCCGACCGCGGCCACAAGGTCACGATCGTCGCCAAGAACATCGGCTACGAGCTGCGCAGTGCGCCGCCGATCCCGTTCGACATCGAGTACACGCGCGACCTCGGCTACGGCGCGATCGACTACCTGCGCGGCCTCCTGCGCAGCGACAGCCCGGTCGAGGTCGGCGCGATGGTGACGATCCAGCGCGGCGAGCTGGTGCCGCTGCGCTTCGGCACCTTCAACGACCCGGCGACGGGGCGGCCGATGGTGCGCACCGTCAACCCGGCGTCGGAGGCCTACCGGGTCGCGCGTGAGTACCAGATCCGCCTCGAGCGCGACGACCTCGCCGACGAGGGCAAGCTGGCGCCGATCGCCGCCGCGGCGGGCATGAGCAACGACGAGTTCCGCCAGCACTACGGCTATCTGGTCGAGCGCGACGCGTTCCAGCCACGCAACTGAACGGGCGGCTGGCGCGAGGTGCCCGGGCCGTTAGGCTCTGTCACGTCGATTCCCAGCCGAACTCGTGGCGACCGAAATCCAACAGCGAACCGCGCAACTGCTGCGCCGCGCCACGAGCGGTGATCCGGCGGCGGCCGACGAGCTGCTGCCGCTGGTCTACGACGAATTGCGCCGGATCGCCCGGCGCCTGCTCGCCGACCAGCCCAAGGCCGCGCTGCAGCCGACCGAACTGATCCACGAGGCCTACGTGCGCCTGCTGGGCGGCGACAACGGCGCGCCGACGGTGGAGGATCGGCGGCACTTCCGACGGCTGACGACGCGCGCGATGCGCCACGTGCTCGTCGACCAGGCGCGGGCGCGAATGGCCGACAAGCGCGGCGGCGGGCAACGGCCGGCGACGCTCGACGAGGCGCTGGCGAGCACGGGGGATCGCGGCGAACACGTGCTCGCGGTGCACGAGGCGCTGCAGGCGCTGGCGGCGCTGGACCCGCAGCTGGCCGAGATCGTCGAACTGCGTTTCTTCGGCGGTTCGACGATGGAGGAGATCGCCGAGTTGCTCGGCGTGTCGCGGCGCACGGTGCAGCGCGGCTGGCAGCTCGCCCGCGCGTGGTGGGTCGAGGAGTACGCGGAGGGCGACTCGTGACCGACGCGTCGTGGGCGCGGGTGCGCGAGTTGTTCGAGCGCGCCGACCAGGTGCCCGCCGACGAACTCGAGGCCTGGCTCGACGCACAGTGCGGCGGCGACGCAGCCCTGCGCGCGCGCGTCGCTGCCTTGCTGCGCGCCGATCACGACGCCGCGGCGACCACGGCGGCGTTCGACGCGACGATTCCGGTCGATCTGCTCGCCGAGGTCGCGACGGGCACGCCGGGCGCGGCGCTCGTCGGCCGCACGATCGGCGGGTTCCGCGCGACCGCCGTGCTCGGCGCGGGAGGCATGGGCGTGGTGCTGCGCGCCGAGCAGGAGCAGCCGCGCCGCGAGATCGCCCTCAAGGTGCTCGCCGGGCCGCTGGTCACCGAGCGCACGCGGCGCCGATTCCAGTACGAAGGCGAGGTGCTCGGCCGGCTGCAGCACGCGCACATCGCGCAGGTGTTCGCGACCGGCGACGACCGCGACGCGGTGTCCGGGCAGCAGCTGTGCTGGATCGCGATGGAGCTGGTGCCCGACGCGCTGCCGATCGACCGGTACGCGGCCTCCCACGGGCTCGACGAGCGCGCGCGCCTGCGGCTGTTCCTCGACGTGTGCGACGCCGTCGCCCACGGTCACCGCCAGGGCGTGCTGCACCGCGACCTCAAGCCGGGCAACGTGCTGGTTGCCGGCGACGGCCGCGTCAAGGTCATCGACTTCGGCATCGCGCGGGCGACCGATCCCGACGCCGCGGGCCAGACGATGACCGGGCAGGTGCTGGGCACGCCGCGCTACATGAGCCCCGAGCAGCTGGCGGGCGACACGGCGCGCGTCGATACGCGCACCGACGTCTTCGCGCTCGGCGTGATGCTGTTCGAACTGCTGACCGGGCGCCCGCCGCGCGACTTCGACGGCGTATCGTTCGAGGCGTTCGCGCGCCAGGTCGCGAACGCCTCGCCGCCGCGGCCGTCGGCGACCTCGGCGACGGAGCGGGACCTCGACTGGATCTGCGTGCGGGCGATGGATCCCGAACCCGAGGGCCGCTACGGCAGCGTCGCGGAGCTGGCCGCCGACCTGCGTCGCTATCTCGCGGGGGAGCCCGTGTCGGTCGGGCCGCCGAGCGTGCTCTACACGCTGCGCCGGTTCGTGCGCCGGCACCGCGCGCTGGTGGCCGTCGGCGCGGCCGGCGTGCTCGCGCTGCTGGTCGGCGCGCTGGTGTCGACGCTCGGCTGGATCGACGCCGCGCGCAGCGCGAAGCTGGCGCACGCCGAGGCGGACACGCAGACCGCGATCACGAGCTGGCTCACCGAGCTGCTGCAGTCGGCGCGCGCCGACAAGCAGGGGCGCGACGTGCTGGTGCGCGACCTGCTCGACGCCGGCGAAGGACGCCTCGGCGAACTGGCAGCGCAGCCGGCCGAGATCGAGGCGGCGCTGCGCAACGTGATGGCGCAGACGTGGCTGTCGCTGGGTGAGAACGACCGCGCACTGACGATCCTGCGGGACGGCGCCGCCCGCCGCCGCGACGAGCTGCCCGCGGCGCATTCGGACCGCGCCGAGGCCTGCTACCTGCTCGGTCTCGCGCTCGACAGCAAGGGAGAGTTCGACGCGGCGCGCGCCGAGCTCGAGCGGGCGCTGGCGCTGCGCGTCGAGCATGGCGGCGCGGACACGGTCGACGCCGCGCACGTGCTGCACGCGCTCGGCGTCAACGACGTGCGGCGCGGCCACGCCGACGCGGCCGACGCGCACTTCGCGCAGGCGCAGCTCCTCTTCGCGCAGCAGCTCGGTGACGACGACGCCAAGACCCTGCGGGTGATCGCCGATCGCGTCGACGCCGCGCACCAGCTCGAACACTACGACGCGGTGCGCGCGGAGCTGCGTTCGGCCCGCGACCGCGCGCTGCGCGCGCTCGGCGGCGCGCACCCGGTGACCCTGGGCCTGGTGCTCAGCGCGGCCAACGACGACCGGCACCAGGGTGACTTCGCCGCCGCGGAGAGCGGCTACGAGCAAGCGCTGCAGCTCACGCAAGAGGTCTAC
This sequence comes from Planctomycetota bacterium, assembly GCA_020638655.1. Classification (GTDB taxonomy): domain Bacteria; phylum Planctomycetota; class UBA1135; order UBA1135; family UBA2386; genus JACKIC01. The sequence goes on along the minus strand of JACKIC010000005.1, from coordinate 67,160 downwards.
GGCGAGCACAGCAGCAAGGCGCGGCAGATCCTCGGCAACCTCGCGGTGCTGCGGCAAGACCGCGGCGACCTGCCGGGTGCGGTGGCGGCGTTCGAACAGCTGGTCGCCGCGCACGAGACCGCCGGCGACGACGTGTTGCAGGAGATCATCGCGCGCAACAACCTGGCCTCGCTGCTGCTGCGCAGCGGCGACGCGGCGCGTTCGCTGGCCGCCTACGAGGCGCTGCTCGCCAAGGCCGCGGGCAAGATCCCGACCGACCACTGGCTGCACGCGACGTTCCTGCGCGGCCGCGGCGCGGCGCTGACGGCGCTGGCGCGCTACGAGGAGGCCCAGACCGACCTGCTGCGCAGCGTCGAGGTGTTCGCCAAGGCGCTCGGCGACGACAACGCGCGCACCCAGACCGCCCTGCAGTCGGTCGTGGACCTCTATGCGGCGTGGCAGAAGCCCGACCTGGCCGAGCCGTTTCGGCAGCGGTTGCAGAAGCGCTGAGGCGGGGGCGGCCCGAGAAATCTGCGTCGGCGTGGCACATCGCGGCCGCGGAATGCGACCGGGAGAGGGAACCCAATCCAAGGAGTCCCCGATGTCCTGCCACCTGACCCGCGTCGTGTCCGCCCTGACCCTGTTCCCCACCCTGCTGTGCGCCCAAGGCGCCTTCACCGACCGCGTCGTCGCCACCCAGCGGCCCCCGACCGGCAGCGGGCTCGTCACCGGTGCGGTGCTCATCGACGACGACGGCGACGGCGCCGTCGATCTGTGGATCGCCAACCGCGGCGCCAATCGGGTCGAGCGTCACGGCGGTTGGAACCAGCCGATCCGCAGTTTCGCCGGCCCTTCGGGCACCGGCTTCGGCGGCCTCGTGATGATCGGCAACGTCTTCGCCCCGGGGCAGAACGTCCCGGTGATCTGCTCGACGACCTACGGCCACGAACACGTGGCGGTGATCGCCAACGACACGACCGGTACCCAGCTGGCCGGTGGTCCGCTGCCCGCCGGCGAGACCGGGCTGCGCTGGGCCGGGCTGATCCAGGCCGACGCCGACCCGCAGCTCGAGGTCGCCTACTCGGCGCGCGGTTTCAGCCTGGGGCTGGGCCGGATCGGCATCTTCGACGCCCAGACCAATTCGTTCCGCCCGCTGGTGGACGGCGACAGCGCCACCGACGAGTTCGGGACCGCCGCGACGGTCGTGCGCGACCCGGTGGGCGGCGATCACATCCTGGTCTCCGCCCCGGGCGCCGACAAGATCTTCGACGTCGACCTGAGCGGCAACAAGACGCTGATCGCCACGCTGCCGCCGGGCAGCAACGCCGGGCGCCACGGCATCACCGACCTCGGCAACGGTCGGGCCGTGATCAGCTCCGGCTTGGACGTCTTCATGCCGCAGCCCAACGGGCGTCTGGACATCCTCGACATCCAGACCGGGCAGGTGACACCCGTCGACCCGGGCGCCCCCAACCAGTGGTTCGGGCCGGCGACTCCGCCCGACGCGACCGGCCGGTTCTTCTACACGAGGCGCACGACCAATCTCGCCGAGGAGATCTGGGAAGCCTCGGCGACGACCGCGCCGCAGCTGGCCGTGCAGGCGCCCCCGGGTACGGGCCTGCAGGTCCTCGGCCGTCATCCCTTCTGGATGTCCACGGTGGGGCAGAGCGAAGTGCTCGCGGTCGCGCAAGCCAGCCCGTTCGCGACGGTGTCCATCTACCGGCCCGACGCTGATCTCGATTGCCGGGTCGAGCAGGCGTATGTCAGCAGCGGTTCGAGCGCGACCGTGCACTTCGACTTCGGCCCGAGCTGCGCCGGCGGCCTGGTGTTCCCCGTGCTCTCGATCAGCATGCCGAGCCTGGTCCCGGTGCCGGCGCTCGGCATCCAGATCGCCGTGACCCCCGACGCGATGACCAACAACTCGCTGGCGGGCGTGCCCGGCTGGCCGTTCTTGGCGGACGCGGCCGGCAGCGGTTCGTTCCAGGTGCCGGTGCCGACCCCGGGCTTCGGCGGCGCGACCCTGCCGTTCTCCTACGGCGTCGTGGGATTCGCGGGCGGCGTCTTCTTCGGCTCGCACGACGCGGCGACCAACAAGTGGATCCTCAACTAGCCGCCGCGCCGCCGCCTCGCTGCACCTTGAACACGAGGTAGCGGTTGACGACGAAGTTGAGCGCGGTGCCGGCGAGGATGCCGAGCACCGCGGAGGCCTGGATCGGCGCGTCGGGAAGCAGGTGGGTGTTCGCTGCGTCCGCGACGCCGAAGTTGACGAGCGCGCCGAGCGAGCTGGCCGCGAAGAAGCCGAACATCTGGCGGAAGAACGGCTGCTGGCGCGCACCCGCGAAGGTGAAGCGGCGGTTGAGCAGGAAGTTCGTGAACATGCTGATCGCGATCGCTGCGGCCAAGGCGACGCGTTCGGCGACGCCGGCGGCGACCAGCGCGGTCAGGCAGCCGAGGTTGACGACCATGCCCGACGCGCCGACGACGGCGAAGTGGGCGAAGTCGGACCACACGCCGAAGCGGTGCATGTAGAGCCGCCGCACGTGGGTGACGACGCCGAACGGGGCGCGGCCACCGGCGGGCTGGCCGACGCGGATCGGCACCTCGACGACGTGCTTGGCGTGGCCCTTGACCAACAACTCGAGGCCGAGCCCGCGGCCGTCGGAGTCGAGCGCGTCGACGCCGTCGAGCGCGGCGCGCCGCAGCGCGAGGAAACCCGAGGTCGGGTCCTTCACCTTCGACAGCGGCAGCGCGAGCACGCGCGTCGACAGCCGGCCCAGCCAGCGCCACAGGCCGTGGTCGCCCGCGTCGTCACCGCCAGCGACGTAGCGTGAGCCGATCGCCAGGTCGCTGCCGGCGTCGAGCGCCGCGAGCAGGTCCGCGATCGCCTCGGCAGGGTGGCCGCGACCGGCGTCCATGAGCACGACGATCGGGTGCGCCGCGCCGCGCAGCACCTCGAGCAGGTGTGCGCCGCGGCCCGCGAACATGCGCACCTCGAAGTCGATCCCGCGGCGCGCGCCGAGTTCGGTCAGCTGGCGCTGCAGTGGCGCGGGGTCACCGGCGGGCGCGGTCGCGCAGATGACCACCGAGACGGACCTCCGCACGGCATCGGGCTGCGGTTCGGAGGGGTTCGGGGCCGTCGCGTTCACTGGGAGTCGGGCACGATAGGCGGCGGGCGCCGGGAATGCGATCTCGCACGTTTCCCGCGCGGCTGCCCGTGTTGCTGGGTGCGCATCGTCGCCGATCGCCAGGGCCGGAAGGGCGACGGCGCCCTACGATCGGGTCCGATGGTCACGCACCTGCGAATCGCCCGCCCCGTCACCGACCTCGCGCGTGCTCGCCGCATGTACGGCGAGGGCCTGCAACTCGTCCAACTCGGCGCGTTCGAGGACCACGACGGCTTCGACGGGGTGATGCTCGGCGCGCCCGGCGCCGGTTGGCACCTCGAGTTCACGGTGTGCCGCCGGCACCCCGTGTCGCCCGCACCGACCGACGAGGACCTGCTGGTGCTGTATCTGCCGGAGCCCTCGCAGTGGCGCGAGGCCTGCGCCCGCATGGTGGCGGCGGGCTTCCTGCCGGCAGCTTCGTTCAACCCGTACTGGGAGGTCCACGGGCGGACCTTCGTCGACGCCGACGGTTACCGCGTCGTCCTGCAGAACGCCCGCTGGGGCGAAGCGGCCGACTGAACGCGCCGTCGCACCGCGCGTTCGTGCCACCTCGCTACACTACGGAACCTGCTCGGGGAGCCTGCGTCCGAGCGCCGCCGCCATGAACCCGACCTCGACCGCAGCCCTGCTCCTCACGTTCGCCGCCAGCCTCGCCGCGCAGAACGCCCTGCCCACGGGGGCTTTCACGCAGCCGCAGGGGGTGCCGCTCGCCAAGGCCTGGCCCGAGGCGCTGCGCCTCGCCAAGCAACACAAGGCGCCGATCCTCGCGTTCGTCGTGCCCGCCAAGGGTGCTCGCACCGACGCCGACACGGTCAGCAAGACCTGCGACGCCGAACGCAAGCTCGGCATGCTGTCGTTCGACGAGCGCTCGCTGCCGCCGATGCGCACGCAGCGCGAGGTGTTGTTGCGGCAGGTCCAGCTGTTGCGCGCCCCCGAACGCGCCGGCCGCGGGATGCCGGAGCCGAGTCGCACCCAGGCGCTGTTCGCGTTGGCGGTGCCGGTGTTCGCCAGCGCCGAGGCGTGCGGCGCCGAGGGGGGAGAGACGGTCGTGTTGTGCGGCGAGGACGGTCGCCGCGTGCGCGGCTGGCGGCTCGATCTGCTCGATCGCGACGCCTTCGTCGAACGTGTCGGCGAGCAGTTGATGTCGCCCGAGGCGCTGGCGCCGCGACAGGTGAACGTGCCGCCGGCCCTGGCGGCGGACCTGCGCGCGGTGCGCGAGCTCAGGCAGCGCCTCGCGGGCGAGTTGTCCGACGAGCAGCGCGCCAAGGTGTTCGAAGAGCGTGGCCAGCGGCTCGCCCGACTGCGCAGCGCGTTGCCCGGTGTCGGACCGGCGCTCGTGCACTTCGACGCCGAGAAGCAGCCGCAGCTGTCCGCCGAGATCGTCGAGCTCGAGCCCGAGCGCGTGCCGCTCGGGGTGACGGCGAGGGTCTTCGACGGCGACCCGTGTCCGGGCTGCGGCATGGGCTACGTGCCGCCGGGGCTGCGCACCGTGCTCGAGCTGATCGGCCCGTGAGTCCGCGGCCGCTGGTCGGGGTGGCGCTGCAGCCCGAGGACGTGTTCTGGCAACACAACCGCGCGCTGCTCGAAGAGCGCGCCGAGCTGTTCGAGGTCACGCCCGAGACGCTGTGGGGCAGCGACTGCGCGCCCACGCCGCAGCACGAGCGGCTGCGCGCGTTCACGGCGCGCGTCGGCAGGCCCGTCGTCGGCCACGGCGTGCTCGCGTCGATCGGCGCCGCCGAACGTCCCGCGCGGCGCGACCGTTGGCTCGCGGCGCTGCGCCGCGACCGGGACGCGTTCGACATGCAGTGGATCAGCGAGCACCTGGGTTTCGCCGACGCCGGCGGCATGCACGTCGCGTGGCCGCTGCCGCTGCCCTTCACCGACGAGGCCGTCGCGACCGTCTCCGCGTCGCTGCGCGAGCTGCGCTCCGTGCACGAGACGGTGCTGTTCGAGAACAACGCCGACCTGTTCTGCCTCGGTGACCCGTTCGCGCAGTGCGAGTTGTTCGCCGCGATCTGCCGCGAGGCCGATGCCCACCTGCTGCTCGACCTGCACAACGCCTTCGCGTTCTGTCGCAACGTCGCGGTGGACCTGCCGGCGTGGCTCGACCGGTTGCCGTGGGATCGCGTCGTCGAGATCCACCTGAGCGGCGGCAGCGACAGCGACTCGGGCTTCGCGTCGGACGGCGGCCGCATGCGCCTCGACTCGCACGACGGCGCGGTGCCCGACGAGGTCTGGGCGGTGCTGCCGCGCGCGCTGCAGCGCGCAGGCAACCTGCGTGCGGTGGTCTGCGAGTGGTTCCCCGACGCGATGGACGCGGCCGCGGGGCGGCAGTTCGCCGCCGACTTCGAGCGCGCGAGGAGCATGCTGTGTTAGCCGACCTGCAACGCCTGCTGCTGCGCGCGCTGCGTGACCCCGACCCCGCGGCGTTCCTCGCCGCCGAGGTGTCGCGCGACGATTGCCGGCTGTCGGACGACGAGCGCCGCTGGCTGCGCGCGGCCAGCGCCGACGGCCTGCGCCTCTCGCGCCTGCTGGTGCGCAAGCTGCGCCTGCAGCGGCTCGTGCGCGGCGACCGGGCGCTGGCGGCCCTCGTCGAGAGCGACCCGGCCGCCGTGGCGCGGCGGTTCGCGGCCTACGACGCGGTAGTGCCGCCGCAGGCGGTGTTCCCGCGCGACGAGGCAGCGGCGTTCGCCGACTTCGAGGCCGGGCGCGCGCCGCAGTGACCCTGCCTACAGGCGGCCGGCATCGAGGTCACGCAGGAAGTCCAGCAGGCCGCGGAAGTACACCGCCTGGTCGTCGTACATCGCGAGGTGGCTGCCGTTCGCGCAGTAGTGGAAGCGTCCGCGCTGCACCGCCGACGCGACCCACTTCATGTGTGCCGGGTCCATCGTGTCGTGCTGCGCGCCGATGACGAGCGTCGGCACCGCGATCTTGCCGAGGTCCGCGGTGCGGTCCCAGTGCTCGAGCTTGCCGCTGGCGCCGAGCTCGCTCGGGCCCTGCATCGACACGTAGATGTCGTGGTTGACGTGCATCATCGCGCGCATCACACCGTTGGGCCACTGCTCGGGCGGCAAACGCAGGACGTGGTGCGTGTAGTGCTGCGTCATCAGCAGCTCCATGTAGCGCGGGTTCTCCGTGTCGTGCGTCGCCTCCATCGCCAGGATCTCCTTCAACGCGCCCTGGTCCATCTTCGGCATCAGCACGTTGCGCGCGTACTCGTTGTACTTCGGGATGCTCATCATCATGTCGGAGACGACGAGCCCCTTGAGATGCTGCTGGTACTCGAGCGCGTACTCGACCGCGAGGATCCCGCCCCACGAGTGCCCGTACAACACGAAGTTCTCGCGGTCGAGGCCGAGCGCCTGGCGCACCTGTTCGACCTCCTCGACGAAGCGCGGGATCTCCCACAGCTCGGGTTCGTTCGGCTGCTCGCTGCGGAACGAACCGAGCTGGTCGTAGTGGTAGTACTCGACGCCGGCGCCGGGCAGCCAGCTGTCCATCGCCTCGAGGTACTCGCAGGTCATGCCAGGGCCGCCGTGCAGCAGCAGCACCTTGAGGGTCGGGTTGTTGCCGGTGCGCCGGGTCCAGACCTGGAAGGTGCCCTTGGGGGTCTCGATCGGGATCATGCGCACGCCGCCGGCGAGCTCGTCGGGGCGCCCCACGGGGCCGTGGTATTGCGCGAGGGTCGGAGCGGCCGGGCCGCCGGCGCAGGCGGAGAGCATCGCGAGGAGCAGCAGGATGGTCGTGCGGAGCATGGGCGGGTTCCTGGGGGTGGGGGCGGTACCGGTGCCGATAGGGACTTGGCGCCGTTGGCGCCGCGGGTCGGACAGGAATTCGGGCGATGAGCTCAGCCGCGCAGCGGCCAGAACAGCGGCAGCACCGCGGCGGTGACCAGCCAGGTCAGCAGCGCGAACGGCGCGCCGAGCAGCGTGTAGTCGCGGAACCGGTAACGACCCGGGCCCATCACCAGGATCGTCGACTCGTGCGCGACGGGCGTCACGAACGCCGACGACACGCAGATCGCGACGCCGAGCAGGAACGGCTCGGGGTGGCAGCCGCTGGTGACGGCGAGCTCGTAGGCGAGCGGGGCGAGGATCACGGCGACGGCCGCGTTCTCGATCAGCTGGGTCAGCAGCACCGCGAGCAGCAGGATCGCCATCAGCAGCAGCTGCGGGGAACTGCCGGCGAAGCTCTCGGACAGCTGGGTCGCGACCCACTGCGCGGTGCCCGTGGTCTGCAGCGCGGTGCCGAAGGGGATCATCGCGCCGACGATCACCAACGACTGCAGGTCGATCGCGGCGTAGGCGCCGCTCATGCCGACGAGCTTCGTCAGCACCGCGATCAGCGCCGCTGCCGGGATCGCGACCGCGGGTGACAACAGGCCGGTGGCGCCGACCAGCACCATCGCCGCCATCAGCGCGATCACCGCGTAGGCCCGGCCGCGCGCGGCGGTCGACACCGGCTGCGACTCGAGCACCAGCAGTTCGCGGTTGTACTTCTTGAGGCGATCGAGTTCCGCCTCGTGGCCGACGAACAGCAGCGAGTCGCCGCTGCGCAGCGGCTCGGCGAGCGGCCGTTCGCGGATCGAACGGCCGGCGCGGCTGATCGCCAGCGGGCTGATGCCGTAGCGGTGGTGGAAGTCGACGTCGCGCAGGCTCTGGCGCAGCAGGTCGCTGTCCGGCGGCAGGATCGCCTCGACCATGCGCAGGTCGGCGCTGCGCAGCGTCTTGTCGTCGATCTTGAGCTCTTCCTTGACGCTCAGGCCGGGCGCGCGCAGCACGTCGGTGATCGCGGTGACGCGGCCCTGGATCACCAGCACGTCGCCGGGCTGGATGCGCACCATCGGGTTGGGCGGCAGGAACTGCTTGCCGCGGATCACCTGCAGCACGGTCACGTCGCGCGCGGGCAGGTCGAGCTCGGCGAGGGTCTTGCCGACGATGTCCGAGCCGGGCTGCGCCATCGTCTCGGTGAGGAACTCGGCGACCTCGTAGCGGCTCTCGAGCGTCGGCCGGTCGCTGGCCGCGGGCAGCAGGCGGCGGCCGACGAGCACGAACCACAACACGCACGCCGCGAACACGCACAGCGCCACCGGCGTGAACGCGAAGAAACTCAGCCCCTCGCCGCTGCGGTCGCGCAGGTAGTCGGACAGGATGATGTTGCTGCGCGTGCCGATCAGGGTCCACTGGCCGCCGAGCAGCGACGCGAACGCGAGCAGCATCAGGATGCGTGACGGTGAATAGCCGCGTTCGCGGCAGATCGCCATCACGGGCGGCATCCACACGAGCACGGTGGTGGTGTCGTTGATCACCGCGCTGAACGCCGTCACCAGCGTCAGCACGGTCAGCTGGAAGCGCAGCTCGCTGCTCGCGCCGCGCGCCAGCAGCCGGCCGCCGAGCAGCTGCGCCGCGCCGGTGCGCACCATCGCCGCCGACAGCACGAACATCGACGCGACCATGATCAGCGCCGGGCTGCCGAAACCGTGGAACGCCTGCGTCGGGGTCAGGATCGAGGTCAGCCCAGCGTCAACGGACCGCCACGGCACCAGCAGCGACAGCATCACCAGCAGCGCGGTCACGTCGGGCCGCAGGCGCTGCAGATAGAACGACACCAGCGCCGCCAGCAGCACCAGGGACAGGTAGATCGACTCGGCGGTCATCGGGGCGGGTGGCTGCGATCGTGAGCCAGACGTGAAGAGTTTGGCGACGAGCGCGGTCGGCGTCCATCGTCGACACGCAAGCACTGTCCGTCACATCGCGTCGCTCCGCGACGCAGGAGACCCAGATCCTCGCCTTCGCGGTGCGCTTCGGGGGCCTCCGAGGCGTCCGGCGCGGCGGGACGGCGTCGCCCTGCGTATGCTCGGGCGCCTCTCTTTCGAGGAGTCTGCCATGCGCCGCGTGTTCGCTCTCCCGCTCGCTCTCGTCGTCGTCGGTTGCACGGTCTCGGTGGAGGATCGCGGCGAGGAGCGCGAACATCCCAACGGCATCTACCAGCGCGCCCAGGCGCGCCGCGGTGGCGCGGCGGGTGTGCCGCACGACGCCTTGGTGTCGGCCTGGCAGCGCAAGGAGCAGATGTCGATGGTCGACGACCTCGGCGCGCCGGTGCAATGGAGCTGGCTCGGCCCGGGCAACGTCGGCGGGCGGTTGCGCGCGGTGCTGATCGACCCCGCCAACACGCAGCGCATGTGGGTGGGCTCGGCCGGCGGCGGCGTCTGGTACAGCGATACGGCGGGCGCCAGCTGGCAGCCGCGCAACGGCATGCTGACGATGCTCGGCTGCGGCTGCATGGCGCTCGATCCGGGCAACGGCAACCACCTCTACTTCGGCTCGGGCGAGGGCTTCTTCGACGCGGACGCCGGCAGCAGCAACACCGCGATCCTGCGCGGCGCGGGCCTGTTCGAGTCATTCGACGCGGGTGTGACGTGGACGCGCATCCCGAGCACCGCGACGCCGGCGTGGTACTTCGTCAACCGGCTGGCCTTCGCGCCCGGCAATCCCCTGGTCATGCTGGCCGCGACCGGCAGCGGCATCTGGCGCAGCGTCGACGGCGGGCAGACGTGGAGCCAGCGCACCACGACGCGCACGCTCGACCTCGACTTCCACCCGACCGACCCGCAGCGCGCCGTCGCGGGCGGTGCCGACGGAGAAGCGCTGTGGACTGCGGACGGCGGCGTCACCTGGAGCGGCGGCCCGATCCACGCCACCGCGACCCGCGTCGAACTCGCCTACGCGCGCAGCGCGCCCAGCACCGTGTTCGCCACCGTCAGCGACCACAACTGGGTGGTGCACGTCTGGCGGTCGCTCGACGGTGGCCAGACCTGGGCGCAGCGCAGCGGCGCGAGCATCGCGACCTACTCGCTCTACAACAACTGCCTGTGGGTCGACCCGACCAACGACAACAACCTCGTCTACGGCGGCGTGCAGATCTACCGCAGCACCAACGCCGGCGCCTCGGCGACGCAGATCTCGTCGGGCGCGCATCCCGACTACCAGGTGATCGTCGAGCACCCCGGCTTCGACGGCGTGACCAACAAGCGCATCTACACCGGCAACGACGGCGGCCTGCACACGCGCGCCGACTGGCAGAGCGGCTCGTGGTCGGCGCTCAACAACGGCCTCGGCGTGACGCAGTTCTACGGCGCGGCGATGAGCCCCAGCGGCGTGATGGTCGCGGGCGCGCAGGACAACGGCACGAGCCGCTTCACGGGCAGCCCGAGCGCCTGGGTCTACAACGTGATCGGCGGCGACGGCGGCTTCTGCGCGGCCGACCCGAGCAACGCCAACTACCTCTACGGCGGCTACCAGCGCCTGGGGCTGCAGCGCAGCAGCAACGGCGGCGTCAACTGGAGCGACATCCGCGGCGCGACCACGGGCGACATCGGCTTCAACTTCATCCCGTACTTCCTGCTCGACCCCAACCAGCCGGATCGCATGTACGCCTGCGGCCGCTCGCTGTGGCGCACCGACAACGTGCGCACGGGTTCGCCGCCGTCCTGGGTGCAGGTCAAGGCGCCGCGCACCTGCACGACGGCCTCGGGGCCGGCCAACTCGCACTTCCAGGACAACGCGCCGTGCAACCACTCGGCCGCGCAGGTCGCGCTCGGCAACGCCGACATCGTCTGGGTGGGGCACAACGACGGCGAGGCCTACCGCACGCTGAACGGCACCTTGCCGGCGCCGGCGTGGACGCTGATCGACGGCGCCGGCGGCGTGCTGCCCGACCGCTGGGTCAGCAGCATCGCGATCGATCCAGGCAACCATCAGCGCGTGATCCTGAGCTTCATGGGTTACACGCCGGACAACCTGTGGCAGACGCTCGACGGCGGCACGACCTGGTCGTCGATCTCGGGCACCGGCACCGGCGCGCTGCCGGACCTGCCGGTCAGCTGGGTGCTGATGCACCCGCGGTTGACCGGCCTGTTGTTCGCCGCCACCGACCTGGGCCTGTTCCACAGCACCGACGGCGGCGCCAGCTGGTCGCCGATCGCGGGCGGCCCCGAGAACGTCTGCATCGACCAGCTGGTCTGGAAGAACGACCGCGAGCTGCTGTGCGTGACGCACGGCCGCGGCGTCTACCTGGCGACGCTGCCGTTGGCCGGGACCCAGAGCGGCGGCCCCGGCTGCGCGACCGGGCCGGTGCCGGTGCTGACGGCGACCGCCCCCGTGGTCGGCACGACGACCCAGTTCGCGCTGTCGGCGGCGCGCGCCAACGCGCCGGTGTTCTTCGCCGTCAACTTCGGCCCGCCGGTGCAGGCGCCGCTCGGCGGCTGCACGGTCGCGGTCGACCTGACCGTCGCCTTCGCCTACTTCGCCGGCGCGACGTCGGGCACGGGTGCGTGGAGCCACGGCGTGGTGCTGCCGCCGATCCCTTCGATCGTCGGCGCGGAACTGACGGCGCAGACCTTCCTGCTGGGGGCCGCCGGGCCGATGTTCGGGGTCGGCGACCTCAGCACCGGGCTGCACCTGCACCTGGGGCTCTAGGGCTGCTTGGCCTCCCGGGGCGCACGGTCGGGACTTCTGCCGCGCGCCGTTCGCCAACGCCCCGCGCGGTAATAGACTGCGCCGGTGAGAACCGTCGCCCTGCTGCTCCTCTGTCTGTTGTGTCCGACGCTCGCCAGGGCCCAGGACGACGTCGCCGCCCAGGTCGCCGAGCTGCTGCGCTACAAGGACGAGGCCGATCCGGCGCTGATCGACAAGATCGCCGTGACCCGCGACCGGCGCGCCGCCGAGGGGCTGGTGCAGGCGTTCGACGCGATGGCCAGCCTGCGCATGCGCGGCTTGGTGCTCGACGCGCTGGCGCGCTTCGTCGACGCCGACGAGGCCGAGCAGCCGGCGATGGCGAAGATCGCGAGCATCGCCGCCGACGGCGGCAACGGCGAGCTGGCGCAGACCGCGATCGTGGCGCTCGGCCGCTCGTCGCGCTTCGGCAAGCACTTCCTGCGGCAGATCGTCGCCTCCGAGGCGATGGACGCGGTGCGCGAACCGGCGCTGCGTGAGCACCTGCGGCTCGGCGGCGCCGAGGACGTCGAGTTCTACCGCACCCTGTGGAACCCCAAGCTCGAGCAGCGCAAGAGCGCCGACGGCAAGATCGCCCCGCTCGAACTGCACAGCATCCGGCTGCTGGCGTTCACCGGGCTGTTGCCGCAGCTCGGCGACGACGAACTGGTCGAGACGCTGCGCCGCGAGCCCGAGCCGCGCATCCGGCGCAAGGCGCTCGACGAACTGGCGCGCCGCAGCTCGGCGAAGACCGAGGAGATGGCGGCGTGGGTGTTGTCGCGCGTCGACTTCCCGGGTGCCGACCGCGTCGCCGCCGCGCGCATCCTCGCCGACCGGCAGGGCGCCAAGGTCGCCGGCACCTTCCTCGACCTGGCCAAGAAGCGCGACGTGACCCAGGACGACCTGCGCCAGGAGATGGCCAAGCTGTTGGCCAACCTGCGCGATCCGGCCACCGACAAGAAGCTCAGCAAGCTGGTCGGCAAGGGCAAGCCGCACGAGAAGGTGTTCGCGCTGCTGGCGACGATGCGCAGCGACGACGCCAAGGTGATCGCGCAGGTGCGCAAGTCGCTGGGCGACGCCGACCTCGAGGTGCGCCGCGCCGCGGGCGTGGCGCTGGCCGCGCGCCGCGACCGCGATTCGTTGCCGACGTTGCGCAGCATGCTCGAGAGCGGCAAGAAGCCCGGCGACCGGCGCATCGCGATCGACGCGATCGCCGCGATCGAGGGGCCGACCGCGGCCTGGACCAAGGAGCTCGGCGAGCTGGCGACGAACGCCGATGCCGACGTGCGCAACGCCGCGATCGAGCAGATCGGCGCGATCCGGGCCAAGGAGCACCTGCCGGCGCTGTTCGCAGCGTTCGCACACGCCGACTGGTCGACGCGCCTCGCCGCGATCGACGCGGCCGCGGCCTGCCGCGACCCCAAGGTCGTGCCGCAGCTCATCGACCGGCTCGCGGTCGAGAGCGCGCGGCTGGCCCGGCGCATCGCCGACCACCTGTTCGAGCTGACCGCGCAGCCGTTCGAGGAGGACGCGGCGAAGTGGCAGGCGTGGTGGCGGGACGCCGGCGACAAGTTCACGGTCGCCACCGAGAAGGAGCTCGACGCGGCCCGCGCGCGCCGCGAGCAGGCTCGGCTCGCGCAGCGCACCAGCAACCGCAAGGAGGCGAAGTTCTTCGGCATCCAGGTGCAGTCGAGTCGGGTGATCTTCGTGATCGACGTCTCCGGCTCGATGATGGAGTCGATGTACGGTCGCTACGTCGGCAAGCGCGGCGCGGCGCGCATCGACGTCGCCAAGGAGGAACTGCTCGCGGCCATCGACGGCCTCGACGACGGCGCGCTGTTCAACGTGTTCGCGTTCAGCAGCGGCGTCGCCCGTTGGCAGAAGGAGGGCATCGGCGACAACAGCGCGCCGAGCCGGCAGGCCGCCAAGACCTGGGTCGAGCGGCTCGGTGCCAGCGGCGCCACCAACCTCTACGACACGCTGCAGGAGGTGTTCGCCGACCCCGACGTCGACACCGTGTTCGTGCTCTCCGACGGCGAGCCGACCAACGGCGCGGTGATCGATCCGCACAAGATCCGGCAGGACGTCGCGTTCTGGAACGCCCACCGCAAGGTCAAGATCCACACCGTGGCGATCGGCAGCAGTCTCGAGATCCTCGAGTGGCTGGCGACCGACTCGGGAGGGACCTACCTGCAGATGCGTTGACGCGGCGCCGTACACCCCCGGTCCCGCGACGATCGGGGCCCTCCGTGCGTGCCTCGCCCCGGCCTTCTGCCTAGAATCTTCCGCCCCCAATGGCACCGAATCGCCAGCTGATGACCTCAACCAAACGACTCGTATTGCTCTTCTGGCTCGCCGCCGCCACCCTGCTCGGCGCGCGCACCGCGCACGCGCAGGCCGACCTGGCCAAGGCCGAGCAGGACCTGATCCGCAAGACGGTCAGCACGCTCAACTCGTTTGCCAACACCGCCAAGTCGGCCAAGGTCGGGCAGCGCGCCAAGCAGGCCTACGACCTGATCCTGGCCTACGACCCGGACAACGCCGCGGCCCGGCGCGAGCTCGGCTGGCGCAAGGAGCGCGGCGAGTGGACGCAGCTGCCGCCCGAGAAGCGCACCAAGTGGAAGGACAAGGCCAACTACGAGGGCCGCTTCAAGGTCACCGACGAGTGGTACAAGACCGCCGTCAAGCTGGGGCAGCTGCACCGCGACCTGGGGCTCAAGTACAAGGCCGCGGGCGACGAGCAGAAGGCCAACTACCACCTCGAGAAGGCGGTCTACTACAACGCCAACGACCGCGAGGCCAACATCGCGCTCGGCTACAAGGAAGGGCCGGGCTTCTTCGGCACCGAGGCGCAGATCACCTACGCGGCGCGGATGAAGCAGATCGAGCTCAAGGCGGTCGAGCTCGCGCGCAAGAAGGACTATGCGGTCACCGAGCTGCCGCAGGACCAGATGCCGATCGAGCTGCAGAACCTGCAGGCGAACGTGCCCGACTTCATGCGCAAGCCGGACATCAACATCTTCGGCGCCAAGTCCGAGCACTTCACGGTCTGGACCCGCGGCATCCAGGAGAACGCCAACGACGCGGTGATCTGGGGCGAGCGCGCGCTGGAGTTCGGCGTCTACCTGCTCGGCGAGAACAACGCCAAGAAGCTGCAGTTCGTCGAGCGCGCGTCGCGCACCTTCGCCTGGTACGGCTTCCTGTTCACGGGCCGCGAGCGCGAGGAGCTGCTCAAGGCCAACCCGAACATCTGGGCCGGTCAGCCCAACGTCGAGGCGGCGATGCGCTTCGCCAACACCGAGTGGCGCGCCAAGGAAGGCGCCGCGTCGGTGCACATCGGCGGTTCGCCGAAGAGCATCCACGACACGATGATCGCCTACGTGTTCTTCATGGGGCTGACCCAGGGGCGCAACGACGGCATCGGTCAGGGCCTGATCCACGCGATGACGTGGTACCTCAAGGCGACCTCGATCTCGCGCTGGGGCGCGCTGCCCGAGGGCACGCAGGGCGACGACGCGCTGCAGTTGCCGCAGGGCACCAACTGGTGGCTGCGCACCGTGCGCGACCAGGCGACCTCGAACCAGGACTGGCCGCTGGCGCAGGTGCCGCGCGAGAAGCTGTCGCGCTTCCGCAACGACTGCCGCCTGAAGTCGTGGAGCTTCATGACCTGGGTGGTCGCGGCCTATCCCGACAAGTGGCTCGAGCTGTACCTCGCGTTGCCCGACGCCGACAAGAAGGTGCCGACGCTCGAGGACATCGAGGCGATCGTCGTCAAGGTGATCGGCAAGTCGACCGAGGCCATCGACGCCGAGTGGCGCGAGTGGGCGCGCGGCGACTCGGGCGTGGCGTTCGGCACCGGCTACGGTCCGCCGCTGCTGCCCGAGCGGCCCAACAAGGAGGAGCTCGCCGCGATCGAGCGCATCAACTTCATCCGCGGCCAGCAGATCGCCTTCACCTGGGCCGACGGCGGCAAGATGACCGAGGGCACGCTGTCGGGCCTGCCCGAGTGCGAGCTCGACGCGGAGGCCTCGTTCGGCTGTGACGCGCACGCGCACTACGTCTCCAACCACCCCGACCTGATGGAGAAGCCCGGCCCCGAGATCCACGAAGAGGATCCGGCGCACGAGGACTTCACGCGGCGCGGGCAGCTCGCCGGCGGCGGCAACATCGTCACGGGCAAGGGCTCGCGCGGCGCCGACTTCGCCAAGGACACGGTCGATCTGTGGATGGGCACGCCCTACCACCGCTTCCCGATGCTCGAGCACAACATCAAGCGCCTGGGCTACTCGTTCGTCTACGAGAACGACTGGTCGGTCGCGGTGCTCGACATGCACTCGCTCGAGGAGCCCTACGACCCCGGCACCGCGCCGCGCTTCCTGGTCTGGCCGCCGCCCGGATCGGACGGCATCCCGACGAGCTTCCCGGCGCCGGAGAGCCCCAACCCGCTGGCCGATCAGCCCGAGGACCAGCAGGACGTCACCAAGTGCGGCTACCCGATCAGCCTGCAGCTGCAGCGTGAGCTCGCGATCCAGATCGTCGACTCGAGCATCGAGCTGTTCGAGTCGCGCAAGGGCGGCCGGCCGCCGACGCAGCACTTCGTGCACCCCAAGGGTGACGGCGCCGTCTGGAAGGCTTGGACCGAACGCTGCAAGCCCGAGCCGGTGCCGATCTGGGTGCACACCCCGAAGGTCCCGCTCAACAAGAAGATGGACCTGCGCGACGTCGTCTTCTGCCTGCCCAAGGAAGCCCTGGACAAGGGCAAGGCCTACCAGGTGCGCGTGCACCTGCAGATCGGCACCGCCGATCCGCTGGTGTTCGTCTGGGAGTTCACGACCGGCAGCTCGTCGCGCGACCTGCGCATCAAGTAGGTCGGGCGCTCGTGCCGGCGCGATGGCGTCGGCAGTTGCCGCGCGGCGGGGGTCCATGGGGGCACCCGCCGCGCGGCGTACGGGCCACATGCCCCGCGCGTGGGGGGGACGGGTTCCGTGCCCCGAGGCTTGCATCGCTGCGGGGGCCGCCCACAATCGCCGGCCCATTTCCCGGTCGGTGCGCCACCGCGGCGCGTCCGCCCGTCGTTTCCTCTCCCGAGTTCCCCCCGAAGAGCCATGTCCTCCCGCGTCGACGAGATCCTCAGCTGGTACGAATCCGACCACCCCGGCGTCCTCAAGAACCTGCGCTGGATGATGGACACCGGCAACCTCGCCGGCACCGGCAAGTTCGTGATCCTGCCCGTCGACCAGGGCTTCGAGCACGGCCCGGCACGCTCGTTCGCGAAGAACGCGGCCGGCTACGACCCGCACTACCACTTCCAGCTGGCGATCGACGCCGGCTGCAACGCCTACGCGGCGCCGCTCGGCTTCCTCGAGGCCGGCGCCCGCAAGTACGCCGGTCGCATCCCGCTGATCCTCAAGCTCAACAACAGCGACTCGCTCTACAGCAACGCCGACCCCAAGCCGGCCGTGACGGGCTCGGTTCAGGACGCCCTGCGCCTGGGCTGCGCCGCGATCGGCTTCACGATCTACCCGGGCTCGAGCGACCGCAACGAGATGTACATGGAGCTGCGCGAGATCGCCGAGGAGGCCAAGGAGGCCGGCCTCGCGGTCGTCGTCTGGAGCTACCCGCGCGGCAGCGCGCTCAGCAAGCAGGGTGAGACCGCGATCGACGTCTGCGCCTACGCCGCGCAGATCGCCGCCCAACTCGGCGCGCACATCATCAAGGTCAAGCCGCCGACCGATCACCTCGAACAGGGCGCGGCCAAGAAGGTCTACGAGGCCGAGAAGATCGCCATCGGCACGCTCGCCGAGCGCACCCGTCACGTCGTCGACGCCGCGTTCGGCGGCCGGCGCATCGTGATCTTCTCCGGCGGTGAGGCCAAGGGCACCGAGGCGGTGCTGGCCGAGATCCAGGGCCTCGCCGACGGCGGCGCGTTCGGCTCGATCATGGGCCGCAACGCGTTCCAGCGCCCCAAAGCCGAGGCGCTGCAGCTGCTGAAGAGCGTGCAGGACATCTACCGCAACGCGAAGTGATCCGCGCCGCGGGCGGCCCCGAGGCGTGGTGATCGCCCGGGGGGCGCCCCTTGGCGCGCGGCGGCGCTGCCGGCACAGTGCTGGCATGCGCCTCCTCGCGACCCGCGGCTCCGCGTTCCTCCTCGGCCTGCTGCCGCTGCTCGCGCAGCAGGCGGTGCACGGGCGCATCGACACCCACGAGGGGCTGCGCGTCGTGCACGTCTGGGGCACCGACCAGGAACGGGGCTACGCGCACGGCTTCCTGCTCGGCAAGGACATCGCCGCGGTGCTCACGGCCGAGTTCTCGACGCGGTTCTCGCGCATGCCGGGGTTGCTGAAGCAGGCGCGCGCCGCGCTCGGCCGCGTCGTGACCTATCCCGACGACGTGCGCACCGAGATCGAGGCCGTCTACGCGGGCCTCGTCGCCGCGGGCGTCTCGCGCGCGATGCCCGAGCTCGACCGCGAGTTCGACCTCGACGACCTGCTGGTCGCGAACGCCCTCGACGTGTTCGGGCTGATGGGCTGCAGCGGCTTCACCGTCTGGGGAGATCAGGTGGTGGGCGGCGGCGTGCTCACCGGCCGCAACTTCGACTGGCCGTTCACGGGCGACCACATGCTCGACAGCACGGTGCTGCTGGTGCAACACCTGCCCGGCGGCCGCGCGGTCGCGTCGGTGAGCTGGCCCGGCTTCGTCGGCAGCGTCACCGCGGTCAGCAGCGACGGCGTGGCGGCGTTCCTGCACGTCGGCACGGGCAAGATCACGCGCACGCCCGAGCCCGAGTCGTGGCCGACGGCCGTGGCCGCGCAGCTGGCCCTGCGGGCGTTCGCGCCGGCCGATCCCGACGCCGGCTTCGCCAAGGTGCAGGACCTGCTCGGCTACACGAGTCCGCCGGCCGGCTACCTGACGCGCATCGTGCTGCCCGCGCCGCCCGCGGACGCGCCGCCGCTGGCGCTGTTCGAGACCGACGCGAAGAAGTGCGTGCGCGCGCCGCTGCCGGCGTCGCCGTGCGTGGTCACCAACCACTTCCAGTCGCGCCAGGACGGTCGCGGCGCCAGCCGGGACAGCCGCGACCGCGCCAAGAAGGTTCGCGCCGGTATCGACGCGTGCCTGGGCGACGGCGATCACAAGGTGTCGATCGAAGAGGCCTGGCAGATGCTGGGGTCGGTGCAGCGCGGCGGCGGCCACGCGTTCGGCACGCTGCACTCGCTGGTGTTCCGGCACGAGCCGTGGTGCTTCGAGCTGCGGCTGGCCGAGCACGGCGAGAAGGGGCTGGTCGGCGCGCCGGGCAGCGATCGCCGCCACACGCTGCCGCGGTCGGTGGTGTTCCCGGCGGACCTCGCCAAGTAGGGCGCGTGCGCGCCGAGCTCGTCGACGACGGCGGCGCGGGGCCGCCGATCGTGTTCCTCCCGGGTATCGGCGGCACGTCGGCGATGGCCCTGCATTGCGTGCAGCGGCTGCGGCCGGCGTTCCGCGTGCTGCGCCTGCGGTGGGTAGGTGGCGGCGACGACGACTACCCGGGGCTCGCGGCTTCGGTGCTGCAGGTGCTCGAGGCCAACAGCGTCGGGCGCGCGGTGCTGCTCGCCGAGTCGTTCGGCGTCGCGGTGGCGCTGCAGACGGCGCTGCTGGCGCCCGCGCAGGTCGCCGGCCTCGCGCTGGTCAACGGCTTCGCGCGCTACCCGCGCCGCGGGCGGCTGCGGCTGACGCGGCTGGCGTCGGGTCTGGTCGGCGACCGCTTCTACGCCTGGTTCCGCCGCCGCGTCGGCATCCGCAAGCTGCTCGGGCCGCGCTGGACGCCCGAGCTCGCCGCGGCCCTGGCCGCCAAGCGCACGTCGTTCGACGCGGCCTACCGGGCGCGCCTGCGCATGCTGCAGCGCCTGGATCTGGTGCCGCGACTCGGCGAGGTGATCTGCCCGGTGGCGCTGTTCGCGGCCGATCAGGACCGCATCGTGCCGGCCGTGCCGTGCGCGCGGCAGCTGCTGGCGGGCCTGCCCGACGCCACCCTGCAGGTCGTGCCCCGGGCCGGCCACCTGCTGCTGCCGCTGGCCGAGCTGCCGTGGCCCGAATGGCTCGCGGCGCTGTGGGCGCGCGCCGGCGGGGACCGAGGCTCGACCTGAGCGGGCCCGCCGCTATCCTCCTTCGCGCGCATGTCGACCCCGAATCAGAACCTCGCCGCCAGGGGCCTTGGCTTGGGCCCGTTCCTGACGGGCTTCGTGCCTGGCCTGCTGCAGTTCCAGCTGGGCCAGAAGCAGCGCGCGCTGGTCGCCTTCGCCAGCTGCACGGCGCTGTTCTTCCTCGGCTGGATCATCGTCGGCGACCGCTTGTTCTACTGGGCGTTGGTCGAGACCACGGGCGGCAGCACGTGGAGCCTGCCGGCCCACTTCGGCCTGTTGCCGTCGTTCCCCGAGATCCTCAACTTCCCGGCCAACGCGCTCGGCGCGCTCATGGCCTGGGACGGCACGCCGACCGGCGAACGGATCACGCGCCTGCCGCAGGCCTTCGAGCACCTCGCGGCGTGGCTCACGGGCGCGTCGGGCATGCTCGCGGCGTTCTGGTCGGCGGCGGGGCACTGGGAGCTGCGGCTGCGCCGCGACGGCGACGAGAACACCCCCAAGCCGGTCGCCAACCCGGCGCTGTGCGCGGCGCTGTCCTGGCTCGTGCCGGGGCTCGGCCACGCCAAGGCGGGGCAGAAGGACAAGGGGGTGCTGATGGGCATCGCCGTACTGCTCGTGTTCGCGATCGGGCTGATCGCCTCGGGCGGCCACGCCGTCGACCGCGCCAACGCCTCGGTGTGGTGGATCGGGCAGAACCTGTTCGGCGGCGGCTCGTTGTTCGCCGCGCTGGTCACCGGTCCCTGGCCCATGGACAGCGAGCCGCTCGATCTGCCGATGGGCGTGGTGCTGACCACGGTGGCCGGGCTGATGAACCTCGTGGTGATGGTCGATGCGTACACGGTGGCCGAGCGATCGGCCCTGCCGCTGCCTGCCGCGGTCGCGGCGGAGGTGTCGGCATGAGCCTGTTGCTGCGCGTCGTGATCTATCTGCCGGTCCTGTTCCTGATCGCGCTGGTCGTGGTCGGTCAGCACCACAGCACCGCGGCGGCGACCATCCGCGGCGCGGTGCAGCGGACCGTGCGCTGGGCCGTCTGGTCGGCGTGTCTGGTGGCCGTGATGCTGCTGCTCGAGCTGTTGTTCATCGGGTTCTGACGAGGGGTTCAGCGGCGCGCGCCGAGCGCCAGCAGGTCGCCGGGCAGCCGGGCCACCGCGCCGTCGGCCTCGAGCGCGAACAGCGTCCGCAGGAACTCGTCGCGCGGCAATCCGCACTCGCGCTGCACCACGTCGCTGGGCCGCGGCCCCGCGCGAAGCTGCCGCACGATCGCTTCCTGATCTGCGCACCGGGCGAGCTGGCGCGCGGCGCCGGCCGAGTTGGCCGCCGCGACGCCGAGGTCGCGCAGCAGCATCTCGGGGCTCTCGACCACGCTGGCGCCCTCGTTGAGCAGGCGGTGGCAGCCCTGGCTGCGCTCGCTGCGCCAGGGGCCGGGCAGCGCGTAGACGTCGGCGCCCGCTTCGGCGGCGAGGCGCGCGGTCTGCAGCGCGCCTGAGGTGAGGCTGGCTTCGACCACGATCGTGGCCCCGGTGCCGGCGGCGAGCAGCCGGTTGCGGCGCGGGAAGTGGCCGCGCAAGGCGCGGTGCCCCGGCGGCAGCTCGCTCAAGAGGCATCCGCCGCCTGCCACGATCTCTTCGGCGAGCGCCTCGTGCTCCGGCGGATAGATGCGGTCCAGGCCGCCGGCGAGCACGGCGACCGTCGGCGCGCCGGCCGCCACGCTGGCGCGGTGGGCCGCGCCGTCGATGCCGCGCGCCAGGCCGCTCCAAAGGGTCACCCCGGCCCGCGCCAGCGACACCGCGATCGCCTGCGCGGCCTCGGCGCCGTAGGGCGTCGGGGTGCGGCTGCCCACGAGCGTCGCCGCCGGCCGCCGCGCGAGGGCCGCGACGTCACCGCGCACGAACAGGGCGAGCGGGCGCACCGGCATGGCGCGCCAGCGCTCCGGGTAGCGAGCGTCGTCGGGCGTCAGCAGCTGCAGGCCGTGGCGCGCGGCGGCGAACTGCAGCGCGAAGGCCTGCGCCGCGAGTCCGGGGTGGCGCAGGCGCCGCGCCACGCGCGGCGGCACGTCGGGCACCGACGGTGGGGCCGCGATCGTCGCGGCCGGGTCGAGGTCGGGGTCGAGCAGCGCCGCGATCGGCGCGGGGCCGAAACCCTCGGCCAGGGCGAGCATCAGGTAGGTTTGCACCCCCGCAGGTGTGCAAACGGGGGGCAGGCGCCCCCCGTTTCCTGTCGGTGCCGGCAGCTGTCAGCTGCCGGGTTCTCGACCTCGGCTCAGCTCTCGTCGGCCTGGTCGTCGTCGCCCTTCTTGGCGGCTTCGGGCGTGGCTTCGGCCGCGGGCTCTGCCTCGAGCGCCTCGAGGTCGAACACGATCTCGCCGTCGCGCACCGTCGCGCGGATGTGATACGGCGTGTCGAGCGCGCCGCGCAGGATCTGCTCGGAGAGCGGGTCCTCGAGGTGCTTCTCGATGCCGCGCTTGAGCGGGCGGGCGCCGAAGTCCTCGTGGAAGGACTTCTCGATCATCCAGTCGATCACCGACTGGTCGACATCGAGCTTGTGGCCCTTCTGCACCAGGCGCTTGTTCACCTTGCGCAGCTCGTTCTCGACGATGCGCTGCATGTCGTCGCGGGTGAGCTGGTTGAACACCACGATCTCGTCGAGGCGGTTGATGAACTCGGGGCGGAAGTGGCGCTCCACCTCACCCTGGATCAGTTCGCGCATCTTGTCGGCGCCGGACTCCTTGCCCGACTTGCCGAAGCCCAGGCCGGTGCTGTTCTTGATCAGGTTGGCGCCGATGTTCGACGTCATGATCATGATCACGTTGCGGAAGTCGATGTGCCGGCCGAACGAGTCGGTCAGGCGGCCTTCCTCCATGATCTGCAGCAGCATGTTGAAGATGTCCGGGTGCGCCTTCTCGATCTCGTCGAGCAGGACCACGGAGTACGGGCGCCGACGCACCTTCTCGGTGAGCTGGCCGCCTTCCTCGTAGCCGACGTACCCGGGGGGCGCGCCGACCAGTCGCGAGGCGTTGTACTTCTCCATGTACTCGGACATGTCGATCTGGATGATCGCTTCCTCGCTGCCGAACATGAACTTGGCGAGGCACTTGGACAGCCAGGTCTTGCCGACGCCCGACGGGCCGAGGAACACGAAGCAGCCCATCGGCCGGTTCGGGTCCTTGAGGCCCGCGCGCGTGCGGCGCACGGCCTTGGCGATCGCGTGGATCGCGGGCTCCTGGTTGATCACGTCCTTGCCCAGCTCCTGCTCCATCTTGAGCAGGCGCTCGGCCTCGGCCTGGTCCAGGCGGTTGAGCGGGATGCCGGTCATCTTCGACACGGTCTCGGCGATCACGTCCTCGTCGACGACGCCGCCCGACTCGCGCGACGACTCGCGCTCGCGCCACTCCTTCTGGATCTCTTCCTTCTTCTTGCCGAGCTTGAACGCCTGGTCGCGCAGGTCCGCGGCGCGTTCGAAGTCCTGGCCGGCGACGGCCTCCTCCTTCTCCTTGTTGAGGCGGGTGATCTCGACGTCCATCTCACGCAGGTCGGGCGGCGCCGTCATCGACTTGATGCGGATGCGCGCGCCGGCCTCGTCGATCACGTCGATCGCCTTGTCCGGGAGGAAGCGGCCGGTGATGTAGCGGGTGCTGAGGTCGACGGCCGCCTGCAGCGCGCCGTCGGTGTACTGCACGCGGTGGTGCGCCTCGTACTTGTCGCGCAGGCCCTTGAGGATCTCGAACGCCTGCTCGGGCGTGGGCGGCTCGACGTTGACGGTCTGGAAGCGGCGCTCGAGCGCGCCGTCCTTCTCGATGTACTTGCGGTACTCGTCGAGCGTCGTGGCGCCGATGCACTGCACCTCGCCGCGCGACAGCGCCGGCTTGAGCACGTTGCTGGCGTCGATCGCGCCCTCGGCGCCGCCGGCGCCGACCAGCGTGTGCAGCTCGTCGATGAACAGCATCACGTCCTTGGCGCGGCGCACCTCGGTCATCACCGCCTTGATGCGCTCCTCGAACTGGCCGCGGTACTTGGTGCCCGCGACCATCATCGCGAGGTCGAGCACGACGAGGCGCTTGCGGCGCAGGATCTCGGGCACGGTGCCCTTGACGACGCGCTGCGCGAGCCCTTCGACGATCGCGGTCTTGCCGACACCGGCCTCGCCGAGCAGCACCGGGTTGTTCTTGGTGCGGCGCGACAGGATCTGGATCACGCGTTCGATCTCCTGGTCGCGGCCGATCACCGGGTCGAGCTTGCCCTCGCGGGCGAGGTCGGTGAGGTCGCGGCCGAACGAGTCGAGCGCCGGGGTCTTGCTCTTGGTGTTGCCGGAGGGGGAGCTGCCGCCCGAGCTCGACTCGCGCGGGCCGCTGCCCATCGACTCGCCGCTCGAACCCTCTTCCTCCTCGTTGTTCTCGGACGCGCCGAGGAACTCGAGGACCTCTTCGCGGACTTCGTCGAGCTTGACGCCCAGGTTCATCAGGACCTGTGCGGCGATGCCCTCGTTCTCACGGATCAGGCCGAGCAGCAAGTGCTCGGTGCCGATGTAGTTGTGGCTGAGCTGGGAGGCCTCTTCCATCGACAGCTCGAGCACCTTCTTGGCGCGCGGCGTGAACGGCAGCTGGCCCATGGTGACCATCGACGGGCCGGTCTTGACGATCTTCTCGACCTCGTGCCGGATCTTCTCCAGGTCGATGCTCATGTTCTTGAGCACGTTGGCGGCCACGCCGCTGCCCTCCTGGACCAGGCCCAGCAGGATGTGCTCGGTGCCGATGTACTCGTGGTTGAACTTCATCGCCTCCTGGCGGGCGAAGCTCATGACCTTCTTGGCGCGGTCGGTGAAGCGATCGAACATGGTGCGGTGACTCCGGTGGCGGGGTGCGCCCGGTGGCGATATCTGCTGACTAGATCCTTAGATCGGTTGCCGCGGGTATAGGATTTACACCAGATGTAGATCCAGGACGCCACCGAAGCATCGGGGCATCTTTTTTCCCGTCGCACGGGTCAAGGGGCGTAGCCGCATCGGCTTGGGGAAAACCCGCGACGAGGGTGGAATGTGGGGTTGTTCGACAGTCTCGGGGGCACCCCGGACGGTCATCCCAGCCCGAGCACTTCGCGCAGCAACTGCGCGCGGCGCTGGTCGCGTTCCTCGGGCAGGAGCCGCTCGCGCGTGTGGCGCTGCAGGTGGCCCGGCTGGCAGAGCAGCAGGGCCTTGTTGACCTGGTTGATGGTGAAGCCCGACAGCAGCTTGGTCTCGATGCCGAAGCGGGTCGCGGACAGGCAGCCCATGGCCTCCTCGCTGGTGAGGATCTGGGCCCGCTCGAGCGTGCCGAGCGCGCGGTGCACCCGATCGAGGGTGCGCACGCGGGCGGCGCCGCGCTGCAGCGCGCCGCGCACCTCGCGTTCCCACTGCACGATGCGGCCGACGGCCAGCTGCACGTCGGCGAGGATCTGCGACTCCTCGCGGCCAAGCGTGATCTGGTTGCTGACCTGGTAGAAGTCGCCGAGCGCGCGGCTGCCTTCGCCGTAGAGGCCGCGCACCGCGAGGTGGATCTTCTGCGCGACGTTGGTGGCCTTGTCGATCTCGTCGGACCAGACCAGGCCGGGCAGGTGCACCATCACCGACAGGCGCAGGCCGGTGCCGGTGTTGGTCGGGCACGAGGTCAGGAAGCCGAACTCCTCGGACCACGCGACCGGCAGGCGCTGCATCACCGCGTCGTCGAGGCGCTCGGCGCGCCGCCAGACCGCCTCGGTCTGCAGCCCCGGCGCGAACACCTGCATGCGCAGGTGGTCCTCCTCGTTGATCATGATCGCGACGCTCTCGGCGGTGTCGAAGGCGACGCCGCGGCGGCGCTTGGCGGCCACCAGGTCGCGGCTGATCAGGTGTCGCTCGACCAGCACCGAACGCTCGAGGTCGTCGACGGAGTCGAGCTCGAGGATGCCGAGCTTCTCGGGCATGCCGGGCTGCTGCAGCTGCTCGACCGCGAACTCGTAGAGCTCGGCGGCGCGCGCCTCGTCGAGGCACGGCGAGAACGGGAAGCCGCGCAGGTTGCGCGCCAGCCGCGCCCGCGTGCAGACGGCGATGTCGTTGTCGGGGCCGGTGCCGGCCAGCCAGGCGCCGGCGTGGAACTCGGGCTGCTGGTCTCCGCGATCGCCGCGGCGGGACTTGCTCACGACGCAGCCTCCTCGCCGCGCTCGGCGCGGCGCAGGGCGTCGCGCAGCTGCGCGGCCTCCTCGTAGCGCTCGTTGCGCACGGCCTCCTCGAGGCGGCGGCGCAGCTCGGCCAGCGCCTCGTCGTCGCGCGCGGTCCTGGCCCGGGCCTCGGCCGGTTCGGTGGCCGGGCGGCAGGCGGGCAGCCGGCCGCGGTGGGTCTGCGCTTCGTGGATGCGCTGCAGCAGCGGCAGCAGCTCGTCGCGGAAGACCTCGTAGCAGCGCGGGCAGCCCAGGCGGCCCTTGGTGCGGAACTCGGCGGGAGTCATGCCGCAGCCGGGGCAGGACTCGGCGCGCTGCCGCTTGCCGGCGCTGCTCTTGGCCTTGTCGAAACCGCCGAGCAGGTCTTCGAGCATCTCCGCCGAGAACTTCGGCGACTTGGGCTGCACCACACCCATCTGTTCGGCGCACGCCGCACACAGGTGCTGGGAACCGGTGACCGAGCCGTCGCTGACGTCCATGATGACGATCGTGGCGATGGCCTTCTGACAAGCCGTGCAGTACTGCATCGAGGTCTGACGACTCTAGCCGCTCAGCGCCGCCTGCGCACGCGAGGACGCCAGCCAGGCGTGGAACTCCTGCGCGCGGGCGCGGAAGTTCGGGTAGCGATCGAAGGAGGCGAAGGCCGGGCTGAACAGCACGGCATCGCCGGGTGCAGCGGCGGCGAACGCCGCGGCGAGCGCTTCGGCGAGCGTGGCGTTCACGGTGGTGGGCAACGTCGGCTGCAGCAGCGCCCCGAGCGGCGTCGCGGCGTCGCCGAACAGGTGCGCGCTGGTCACGAACGGCCGCACGGCTTCGGCGACCGCGGCGTAGTCGCCGTCCTTGCTCTTGCCGCCGCCGAGCCAGTGGATGCGCCGACCCTGTTCGACGCGGCGGGCCAGCGTCTGCAGCGCGGCGACGGTCGACTGCACCTCGGTGGAGACGCCGTTGTCGTAGACGCGCACGCCGCCGGTCACCGCGACCAACTGCAGACGGAAGGGCAGCGGCGCGGCGGTTGCGAGCGCCATGCCGATCACGTGGGGCGCCGCGCCGAGCAGGCGCGCGGCGAGGCCCGCGGCGAGCGCGTTCTCGACCTGGAAGTCGCCGAGCATGCGCAGCGCGTCGCGGTGCACGAGCAGCTCCGCCGGGCCGGTGTCGGTACGCAGCGCGAGGAAGTCGTCGAGCAGGCCGCCGCTGCCGGGCGCCGGCGGCGCGTCGGCGAACGTGAGTCGCCGCTGCGCAGCGCTCGGGAATTCGCTGGCGACGGGATCGGCGGCGCCGTGGATCACGAACTGCTCGGCGATCATCGCCAGGCGCGCCTTGGCGGCGTGGTAGGCGGCGAGGGTGCCGTGGCGGTCGATGTGGTCGCGCGTGACCCGCGTGAACACCGCGCCGAGCACGCGGCGCCGCGCGTCGAGCCGCTCGAGCTGGAAGCTCGAGATCTCGAGCACCGCGACCTGGTCGTCGCGCCAGAGGCCCTCGTCGGCGAGCAGGCTGCGGCCGATGTTGCCGCCGAGCAGGGCGTCGTGGCCGGCGCGCTGCAGCGCCGCGTGCAGCAGGGTCGCCGTCGTCGACTTGCCGTTGGTGCCCGTCACCGCCACGACCCGACCCGGGTAGGCGGCGAGGAACAGGTCGACTTCCTGGGTGGTCGCGACGCCGCGCGCCCGCGCCGCGAGCAGCAGCGGGTGGCTGTCGGGCACCGCCGGGTTGACCACCAGCACGTCGATCCCGTCGAGCAGGCCCTCGTCCTCGCGCCCGAGCTGCCAGTCGACGCCGTGCAGGTCGCGCAGCGCCTTCTGCGTGGCGAGGTGGTCGGCACCGGCGCTGCGATCGGCGACCGTCACCGCGCAGCCCCGCCGCCACAGATGCCGGATGGCCTGCTGACCGCCGCCGAAACGGCCGAGTCCGTGCACCAGGACGCGCGTGCCGGGACCCGGCAGGGCGGGATCGAAGGTGGGAGTGGAGGGCATGGCGCGGTCAGCGCGACGCGCGTGCCTGGCGGGCGCGCTCGGCGACGCGGTCCAACTCTACCGGCCGGAACTCCGCGCTGGGACGTTCCTCCACGGGCGTTGCCGGCAGCTCGACCGTGGTGGTGAAGTCGTCCTGTCCTCCCAGCGCCCAACCCAGCAGCTCGAGCGGGAAGTCGAGCGGGAACAGCCACGGGCTGACCGGCGGCGGCAGCTCGATCGCCTGGCTCGCGGGCTGCAGATCCCAATCGGGCCGCGTCGCGCCCAGCGGCACGCGGCGCGGCGGCGGCGCGGGCACGAGCTCGGCGTCGGACGGCAGCCACATGCTCGGCTGCCAGCCGTGGATGTCGAACGCCTGCAGCTGCGGCGCCTGCGGTGGCGGTGCCGGCTCGGCCTCCGGCGGGGTCTCCACCGGGCGCGGCTGGCCGAGGTCGCGCGGTTGTGCGTCCCACCGGCTCGTCCCGTAGTAGCGGAACGGCAACGACGTGCGGTCGAGTTCGCGGCCGTCGACGAACACCCGGTGGCCTTCGGGGTTGTGGATCGTCGTATGCGGTCCGGTGCAGGCGCCGGCCGCGAGCGCGATCGCGGCGGCGAGCCGACGGCGGGGCACGCGGCGCTGCGCCGCGTCTGCCAGGTGCCGTCCGGGTGCCGTTCGCAAGAGCTTCGTTCGGGTGTCGGTCGACCGGCCGGTCGGTGCTCGACCGGTCGGGGACTGGGCGTGCCCAATCTCCCCGCGCGGGTCCGGGGACCCGGGGGGAAACTGGCGGAGAGGGGGGGATTCGAACCCCCGGTACCGTTACCGGTACATCACCTTAGCAAGGTGACGCAATCGGCCACTCTGCCACCTCTCCGGTGGACGGCGAGGCAGTAAAGCCGCGCCGCTCTGGTTGTGCAACTGCTTGCTGACGGAAAGCTGCGAGCAGCCTTGCGATCGGCACCGCCGCGGCGGATAGCTCCCGCCCCATGGGCAAGGCCAGCACCGCGCTCGACGACCGCCAGGTCGAGTTCCTTCTCGCGCAGAAGGTGTTCTTCGTCGCCACGGCACCCGCCGGGCCCGGCGGATACGTCAACTGTTCCCCCAAGGGCCTCGACTCGCTGCGCGTGCTGTCGCCGACGCGCGTCGCCTGGCTCGACTTCGTCGGCAGCGGCGTCGAGACGATCGCGCACCTGCGGGAGAACGGCCGGCTGTGCCTGATGGTCTGCGCGTTCGAGGGGCCGCCCAAGATCCTGCGGCTGCACGGCACCGGCCGCGTGGTCGAGCCCGCCGACGACGGGTTCGCGGCGCTGCGCGCGCACTTCGAGCCGCTGCCCGACGCGGCGCTGCGCGCGATCCTCGAACTGGACGTCGCGCGCGTCGCCGACGCCTGCGGCTACGGCGTGCCGCTCATGGACTACGTCGGCGAGCGGGCCCAGATGGGCGCGTGGGGCGAGAAGAAGGGCGCCGCCGGGATCGAGCAGTATCAGCGCGACAAGAACGGCCGCAGCCTCGACGGGTTGCCGGGGCTGCGCTGGGTCGAGCCCGGGTGAGCGGCAGTATCGAAATGGCCAATATTCGGCCCATACAATGCCGATAAGGGATAGAATATTGTCCGTCATGCCCAAGCCGTCCTCCAAACTCCTGCCGGCCGCCCAACGTGTCCTGCGCGAACTGGGGGCGAACATCAAGATGGCCCGGTTGCGCCGGGGCTTTGCGGCGGCGCTGGTCGCGGAGCGCGCCGGCATGTCCCGGACGACGTTGCGTTCGATCGAGAAGGGCTCTTCCGGCGTGACCTTGGGCGCGGTCGCCAACGTGCTGCACAGTCTGGGCCTCGTCGCCGATCTCGCGTTGGTTGCGCGCGACGACGAACTCGGGCGCAGGCTGCAGGACGCGGGACTCGAGACGCGCAATCGCGCGCCGCGCCGCCGCAGGTCGGATCGGGCGGGCGGGCCTGCGCCGGAGTCGTCGTGAGCGCCCTTCGCCGGATCGATGTGTTCGCCGACTGGGTCGGCCTCGATGGCGCACGCCGTGTGGGGGAACTGTCGGCGGCACCCGCGCGCGGCAAGGAGGTGTTCGCGTTCGAGTACGACGACGCCTGGCTCGCTGCCCAGCGCTTCACCCTGGATCCCGCCTTGCAGCTGTATCGGGGGCCGCAGTATCCGCCCACGGGCCGCGCCCAGTTCGGCATGTTCCTCGACTCGGCTCCAGATCGTTGGGGGCGTCTGTTGATGCGGCGGCGCGAGGCGCTGCGCGCCCGCGACGAGGGGCGCGACGAACGCCCGCTGCTCGAATCCGACTACCTGCTCGGTGTGCACGATTCGCATCGCATCGGCGGGCTGCGGTATCGCGTGGGCGACCGCTTCTTGGACGACGACGATCGGCTCGCGTCGCCGCCGTGGACATCGTTGTGCGAATTGCAGCACGCGAGTCTGCAGCTCGAACGCGACGACGTCGAGCAGGACGCGGAATACGCTCGCTGGTTGCGTCTGCTCGTGTCGCCTGGTGGATCGCTCGGCGGCGCGCGCCCCAAGGCGAGCGTGCGCGACGAACGTGATCGCCTGTGGATCGCGAAGTTCCCCAGTCGTGCCGATCGCGAAGACGTCGGCGCGTGGGAGATGGTCGTACGCGAACTCGCAGGCGCCGCCGGCGTCGCCGTCCCTGCGGCACGACTCGAGCGGTTCACCGGCCGCGGCGCTGGTGCCAGCGGATACCACACCTACCTCAGTCGACGATTCGATCGTCCCGATGCCGGTGGCCGCAGGCACTTCGTATCGGCGATGACGATGACCGATCGCAGCGATGGCACCGAGGGTCACGACGGCGCCAGCTATCTGGACCTCGCCGAGGTGCTGTTGCAGCACGGAGCAAAGGTGGCGGACGATCTCGAGCAGCTCTGGCGTCGCATCGTGTTCTACGTGTGCGTGTCGAACACGGACGACCACCTGCGCAACCATGGCTTCCTGCTCGAGGCTGCCGGCTTCGTGCTCGCGCCCGCCTATGACATCAACCCCAACCCTGATGGCGATGGGCTGACGCTCAATGTCTCCGAGAACGGCAACGCCCAGG
Source organism: Planctomycetota bacterium (assembly GCA_020638655.1). Classification (GTDB taxonomy): domain Bacteria; phylum Planctomycetota; class UBA1135; order UBA1135; family UBA2386; genus JACKIC01. The sequence continues at coordinate 36,234 of JACKIC010000005.1, read as the reverse complement.
ACCTCGATCTCGTGCTCGGCGTGGCGCCCTGGTTTCGCCTGTCCGCCGGCAGAGCGCGCGAGGTCGCTGCCGAGGTCGTGGCCGCGGTGCGGACCTGGCGCCGCGTCGCCGGCGAGCATGGCATCAGCAAGGCTTCCCAGCAGCGCATGGCGCGCGCTTTCCGGATCGCCGATGCGTGAGGTGGGGCGCCTTGGATCGCGCGGCGATCGCCGTCGCGGCCGCGCCTCACTTCAGGCGCTCTTCCCACTTCTTGCGTTCTTCGAGGTAGTTGGCGATGCGGTCGAGGGCGGCTTGTGCGGCCTTCTGCACATCGCTCGTGTCGTCCTTGAGCAGTTCGAGCAGGATCGGGGCCGCCTCACGTGAGAACGTGCTGCCCAGAGCTGTCGCCGCGATGCAGCGCACGCTCACGTCGCCGTGCCTGGTCGCCTTCTCGAGTTCCTTCAAGAACGTGGTGTCCTTGCGGCTGCCGAGTTCGCGAATTGCCCACTGGGACAGATGGACTCCGAACTGCGGGAACCGCGCGTCGTTGACGACCGCCTGCGCGGCGCGTTCGCGATCCTCGGTGCGCCATTCGAGGCTGAGGCCGTGCATCTGTTCGCCGAGGCGCAGCATCGCCGCGACTCCGGCTTCACGCAGGGCCTTGTCGTCGCCGAGTTCGGGCGCGGTCAGCGCGGCGGCGACGATCCCGGCGTCGTCGGACTTCAGGAAATCGGCGAGCATCGCGCGCTTGTTGTCGCCGCCGATGCGAAGGCACGTCAGTGCGATGTGCTCGCGCAGGTTCTTGCCGCCATCGCGGCTCAGCATTTCCCGCAGCCGCGGCAGCGCCGCGGGATTGGCCGCGACTTCGAGCATGCCGAGATAGCGCACGGCCAGACCCATGCCGTCGAACGGCGCCGGTCCCGAGTTGCGCGCCGGGTCGGGGCGCGTGAACGTCGCTTCGAGCGCGTTGAGCAGCAGCTTGGTGTCGTTCGGCCGGACCTGCGTGCGCAGCGCGTGCAGCGCGGCGTCTGCGGCTTCGCTGCCGAGGTCGGGCGCCATCTCGAGCAGATCTTCGAGGTCGTCGATGCGCGCTCCTTGTGCCGCCTGCTTCGCGACCTGTACGCAGAAGCCCGTCAGGTTCGTGTGTGTGGACACCGGCAGCTTGCCGAGCGCGATCACGTCGAGGTTGCCGCGGCCGTGGTCGGCGAAGAACTCGTACAGGCCGTTGGGCGGCTGTCCGGCGAGTTGATGCGCGGCCCAGATGCCGATGGGCACGTCCTGGTCGATGCCGAAGCGGCGCAGCAGTTCGATGGCACTGAGCGGGTCGACGGCCTTGCGGCTCGTCGACGTGCGCAGCCACGCGAGTGCGGCTTCGGGGTCGCGCCCGTTGAGTGTGCGCCACGCGGTGGTGTCCCCGCCCGCGATCAGCGGCAGGATCACTTCGGCGGGCATCTGTGGAGTGCGCGCCCAGGCGGCGACCAGCGACGACTGCCACCCCGACCAGCCGACGGGCGGCGTCGGCCAGCGCGTCGCGAGCTTGGCCAGGGCCGTGCAGACTGGCGCTGGCACGCCAGTCCAGTCGCGATCGAGGAGCTTCGGCGAAACCTGTATCTGCTGTTCGGCGGCGAGCAGGTGGTCGGCGATGAGCCGGTGCCACGGTCGGTCCTTGGCGGCGAAGGCCAGCTGCTCCTGCTGATCGCGCGACAGCGTGCGCCACAGCGTGATCGCGCGCACCTCGCCGTCGTCGGGCAGCGCGCTCAGTAGCAGCTGCCACGCTTCGCCGCCGCGCCGCTCGAGCATCTCGACCAGGCTGAGTTCGCTGCCCTCCGGGACCTTCCACCCGGCCTCGATGATCGCGCAGCCCAGTTCGCAGAGGCTTTCGCTGCGGCCGCCGTTCCTCGGCACAGCGAGCATCGCTGTGCCCGCCTCGTCGCGCAGATCGCCCCACGCCACGCGGCCGAAGCCGCCGAAACTGACCGGGCTGAAGATGCGCACGTCCTCGCCTACCGAACTGCGCAGCGCGAGCAGAGCCACCCGGTTCCAGGTCGGGTCGAGCACGGCGAAGTGCGCGGCGAGCCAGCAGACCGAGCCGGTTGGGGCGTGTTTCAGTGCCTCCAGCGCGCGGTCCTGGCTCAGGTCTGCCTGCCGCTTGAGCCAACTGAAGGTCGCGAACGCTCGCGTCTTGTCGTCGCCGCGCTGCCGCAACCGGCCGATCACGTCGGTGGTCCACCCGGTGTTGCAGCCGGCGACCGCATCGAACAGCTCCGAGAGCACCTTGGGCGACTCGCTCGCCGACAACGCAGTGGCGGCGGCGCGCGCCGCCGGGTTCTCGCGGTCGTTGTCGACCAGTTCGCGCAGCGCCTGCAGCAGTTCCGCCGGGTTCTTGCTGATCGTCGCCACCTTGACCGCCAGCGGCACCGCGACGCGCGGCTGTGCGTCGTCGAGGAAGTTCGCGATCGCGGCCGTGACCGCGGGGTCGGCGTTGTCGAGGCGCCGTGCCAGCACCTCGGCGATGCGCACGTCGTCGTGCACGGCGAGCAGCTGCAGCGCGTTGCGCAGGCCGAACGGACCGAAGGTTGGTACGGCGTCGAGCAGCGGTGGCACGACCAGGGCCCCGAGGTAGCTGAGCTGGTCGTAGGCCGAGTTCACCGCGGCGTCGGCGCGGCTGCCGGTGTCGAGCACCGCGATCAGTCGCTGCACGGGATCGCCGGCCTTGGGGGCGCGCGCGACATCGACGCCCATCGAGTCGGCGAGGTCCTTGACCGTGCGCTGCAGCTGCTCGCGCTGGTCGGCCGGCGCGATCGCCTGGGCCGCGCGCAGCTCCTTGAGCGCCGTGGCGTAGTCGCCGCGCGTCTGCGCGAACTTGGCCGCGGCCATGTGCTGCTCGAACGACTTGCCATCCTGAGCCGTCAGCCCCAGCGAGAACAGCGCGGCGAGTGCCGCGCCCAAGAACGGGTTCGTTGCCATGTGCACATGGACGGCGATCGGGGCCTCGGCGTTGTCATGGCGGTGTGAACTCGCGGGACGAACTCGGGAGGTTTGACAACCCCATGACCTGGGCGGGCCGGGCTCGCCTAGGATGCCCGCCTGCCATGGTTCGCTCGCGCATCGGCCCCTGGTTCGTCGCCACGCTCGCGGTGCCCGCGGTGTTCGTCGGCGTCGGCCTCTGGGTGCAGTACGGCGGCCCCCTGCACCGCGCGCAGGCGGCCGAGGTGCAGCGCGCCGAGGAGGTGCAGCGGCAGTGGCGGCAGGCCAGCGAGGAAGCGCTGATCACCGCCGATCGCGGTGCCCCGGTGCAGCTGCAGCTCGACGCGCAGCGGCTCGTGGTGGGGCCGTTCCGCGATGGGCCGATCGCGCCGCCTTCGACGGGCGCCGAAGAGCGCGAGGCCGGCGCGCGTTTCGCGGCCGGGGACGCCGCGGGCGCCATGCCGTACTTCATGCGGGCCCGCCTCGCCGGCCTGCTGTCGCCCGAAGGTTGCCTGCTCGAGGCCCGCGCGCTGTGGTCGCAGGACCGGCGCGCCGCGCACGATCTGCTGGCCGCCGCGACCCTGCGCCTGGGTGAGGCGCGCTGCGGCAACCTGCCGTTCGCGCTGCTCGCCGCGCTGCTCGAAGTCGAGTGGGCGCAGGCTGAGCACGTGGCACCCGACGCGGCCGTCGTCGACGGACTGCTGCGTGCGGCGCAGGCGGCGCCGGCTGCGGCGATGCCGACGCTCGTCGAGGCGATGGTTGCGGCGTTGCCGGAGCTCGCGCAGGACGAACGGCTCGCCGCGCTGCGCGCGGCCGCAGCGATCGCGGTTACGCACGCGCGGTTGCCCGTCGCTTCCGGCGTCAGCGCGGGGCCGAACGGCAGCGTGATCGTGGCGAATGCGGACGTCGCGACCGTGGTGGCGCCAGCGGGGGTGTCGCGCTGCGTCGAAGCCGCCCGTGCGGCGGTCGCCGAGCGCCACGACGACCTCACGTTGGGCTACGGTTCGTCGCGCGGCGGCGTCGTGCTCGCGGCAGGGCCGTTCGGCGGCGAGTGGAGCGTTCGTGCCAAGGGCTTGCCGTCGAGTTCGCTGCTCGGCTACTCGGCGCTGGCCTGCTACGTGCTCGCCGCCGCGACGTTGTTGCTCGGCAACCTGTTCGTGTGGCGCATGACGCGCCGCGAACACGCCCTCGTGCGATTGCGCGCCGACTTCGTCGACATCGTCTCGCACGAACTGCGCACGCCGCTCGCGGCGCTGTCGCTCAAGGCCGAGATGCTCGCGGCGGGGGACGTTCCCCAGGGGCGCGTGTCGCACTACCTGCACGCGCTGCATGCCGACGTGCTGCGGCTCTCGGACCAGGTCGAACGCATCCTCGACTTCGGCCGGCTCGAGAAAGGCGCGCCGCTGCAGCGCCGGATCGTGCCGGCGCGCGCGCTGCTCGCGCGCGGCCTGCGCAGCGGCCGGCCCGCGCTGCGCCTCGTCGGCCAGCAGCTCTCGGTCGACGCGCCGCGGCAGCTGCCCGCGCTCGACGTCGACGTCGACGTGCTCGCGCGCGCGCTGCGCCACCTGCTCGAGAAAGCCGCGAAGTACGCGCCGCCCGGTTCGACCGTGGCGGTGCGCGCGTTCGCCGACGGTCAGCGGCTCGTCGTCGAGGTCGGTGACCGCGGCCCCGGCGTGGCTCCGGCCCAGCGGCAGACCGTGTTCGAACCGTTCGTGCGCGGCGACGCGGCGACCTCGGCGACGCCCGGCAGCGGCCTGGGCCTCGCGCTCGTCGCCGCGGCGGCGCGCGCGCACGGCGGCGCGGTCGACGTGCGCGAGCGCGACGGCGGCGGCGCGGTGTTCACGCTGTCGCTGCCGCTCGCGTCGCCTGGGGAGGCCGCTTCGTGAACCAGCTGCTCGTGGTCGAGGACGACGCCAGCATCCGCGAGAGCCTCGTCGACTTCTTCACCGCGCGCGAGTGGCTCGTCACCGCGGCAGGCGGCGTGCGTGCGGCGCAGGACGCCCTGGCCGCGCAGCGCTTCCACATGGTGCTGCTCGACCTGCGCCTGCCCGACGGCGAGGGCCTCGACGTGTTGCGCACGCTGCGGCGCGCGGGCGACCGCACGCCCGTGATCGTGCTGACCGCGCGCGGCGAGGTCGACCAGCGCGTGCTCGGCCTGTCCGTCGGCGCCGACGACTACGTCACCAAGCCGTTCAGCGTGCACGAGCTCGCCGCGCGCATCGTCGCCGTGCAGCGCCGCACCGAGCAGCCTGCGAGTGCCGTGTTGCTCGGCGACGCCGAGGTCGATCTCGCGGGCCACGAAGTGCGCCGGGACGGGCAGACGTTCCGCTTGCTGCCCAAAGAAGCCGAACTGCTGGCGCACCTCTTGCGCCACCGCGGCCAGGCGTGTTCGCGCGACGACCTGCTGCGCGCCGTCTGGGGCTACGATGCCACGCCGACGACGCGCACGGTGGATACGCACGTGTTCCAGCTGCGCAAGAAGATCGAAGCCGATCCGTCGGCGCCGGCGTGGCTGCAGACGGTGCACGGCGTGGGGTATCGGCTCGTGCCGTGATGGCGCCGTGACCAGGCGCCGTGACTAGGTTCGGTGCCTATCGCAGCAGTTCCTCAATCCCCATGGACGCCTCGTGGCCAGGTACCCGGGCGCAGTGGGCCCTCGCAAGAGGCGGTTTCGGGGCGATCTCGTAGCCAGGCTTGAAGGGCCTGCTCCAGCGCTTCGGTGTCCAGTTCGGGGAATCTCCGGCGCAGGTTCTCGCGCATCAATTGGCAGCCATACTCGAACATCTGCAGGGATAGCCTGAGCTTCTCGGCTGGTGACAACGGGGTTGCTGGGTCGACCGGGAATCGGGTCACGGGCACGAGCATAGCCGGGGCTCTGGCGCGTGCGAGCATGTGGCGCATGGTGCCAGGTGTTGGACCGCCTCAGCAGCGCATGGAGCGCCGACTCGAGCTCAAGCGCATTCGCGATGCCGCGGGCATGGATCGCGCCGCGGTGCCGAACAGCGTCGACCTTCGCACCGGGGAGTGGCGCGAATTCTACGGCCGCAAGTAGCGATCGAAGGCGAACACGGCCGCGCGCCCGCGCAGGTGAAATGACCCGCCGCCGCCAGGCGACCGACGACGCAGATGGGATGGCCGTGTCCGTTCCCTTTCGTCCCTGTCGCGGGCACGGCTGCCCGTCCGGTTGCCACGAGATCGAGGCCCCTCGCCGGACGGTGATGCGCTGGTCGTCGTCGCCCGAAGGCGGCGGGTCGGTGTTCCATACCGCGACCCGTGCAAGCCCTGTGCCCAACGCGACTCGTCGTGTGCGCGGGGGCGATGCTCGCGGCCCGCGGTCGGCAGACGTGGTCGTGCGGTAGCGCACTGTGTGGTGCGCGCTACGGCGCGTGATGCGGAACCGCACCCGATGCTCGGGCCCGTGGGCGCGGATCGTCCACGCGTTGCGCCGCGCGGGGTATCGGTGATCTTCGTGAGCAGCTAGGCTGCGTCGCTCCGGAGGAAGCATGCGCCAACTGACCGTCGCCCTCGTATTGCTCGTCGTGCTGCTCGCGATGGGCCTGTGGTGGGCGCCGCGCACGCTGCAGCCCGCGCTCGAGCCCGTGGTCGCGCCGACCGCGGATGCCGCAGCGCAGACCGAAGCGGGCGCGGTGACGAAGGCGGTCGACGCGCCGCAGCGCAGCGCCGCCGAACCGACGGAAGTCGACGGTGCGGCGACGCAAGCTGCGCCCCAACCCTCGCCCGAAGAGCTCTGGGGCCGGGTGATCGTCGCCGCCAGCGGCGCGCCGGTCGCGGGCGCCGAGGTCGCGCTGCGGCACCGCGACGCCGACGAGTTCTGGAACCTCGACCTGGACTACGGCAAGCGCGTCACCGAGATCGGCAAGACCCGCAGCGCCGCCGACGGGACCTTCCGCTTCGCCGTGCCGCGCGCGCGGCAGCATCAGCTGTACGTGCAGGCCGCTGGCTTCGCGCCGGTGACCAGGACGCATCTGTGTGGCGGCACGGAGGTCGTGGTGGAGCTGACGCGCGGCGCCACGGTCGAAGGCGTGGTGCGCGCCGCGGGCGTCGGCCTCGCCGACGCGCCGGTCCGGATCGCGATCGAAGGCGAGAGCGTCGCGCTGGCGCAGGGACGCACCGCCGCGGGCGGCACGTTCCGGTTCACGGGGCTGCAGCCCGCGATCGTGTTCGTGCAGGTGAAGTCGCCCGACTACAGCGAATCGTGGCAGCGCCTGGAGCTCGTCGCGGGCGGCGTGCACCGTGCAGAGATCGACCTCGATCCCGGCAAGGCCGTGCGCGGGCGCGTGATCGAGAAGACCACGGGCGCGCCGATCGTCGACGCCGAGGTGTCGGACTCGTGGACGTTCCAGCGCGTCGCGCGAACGGGGGTCGACGGCACCTTCGTGCTGCGCGGCGTCGAGGACGACGGCTTCGTCTGCATCCAGGCGCAGGCGGTCGGCTACGCGTCGGCGTTCCGCAACGCGACCGGCAAGCTCGACGAGCCGCTCGAGTTCGCGCTGGAGCGCGGCGGCGAGGTCGTCGGGCGCCTCGTCGACGCGGCCGGCGCGCCGGTCACGACCGCGTACGTGGCGATCGCGGCCAACTTCGCGGAAGGGCCCGGCATGCAGGGCTGCGACTGGCTGCGCGCCGAGGTCGGCAAGGACGGGCGCTTCGTCGCGCTGGGGCTGCGGCCCGAGCTGCACTACTCGTTCTACGCGCGCGGCGAAGGCCTCGGCACGCGCACCTACCTGTTGCCGCGCCAGCTCCCGAGCGGCGAACGGCTGAACCTCGGCGACGTCGTGCTGCGCGCCGCCGGCGGTGTCGAGGGGCGCGTCGTGGACGACGCGGGCAACGCCCTCGCCGGGCTCACGGTCGGCCTGCGCGGCGCCAACGGCGACGCGCAGGCGTGGTGTCCGGACCGGTCGCGGGGGCTCGAGGTCAGCCAGTTCCAGGGGCGCAGCGGGCGCACCGACACGAACGGCACCTTTCGCTTCACGGGCGTGAGCGCAGGCTCCTACACGATCGGAATACGGCTCCCGAATCGGTCCGAGAACATCGCGCAGGGGGTTCACGTGCGCGATGGTGAGATCACGCGTGACGTCGAGGTCGTCGTGCCGCGCGGCCTCTCGATCGCGGGAACGATCGCCTACGCCGACGGTCGCGCCGTCGGTGACGAGGGCGCGCAGATGCACCTCACGGCCACCATGGAGAGCGGCGAGTCCTTCTCGGCGCGCGTGCGACCGGGCGGAGCCTTCACCTTCGAAGGCCTGGATGCGGGCCAATTCGTGATCACGATGTTCAGCCCGCCGTCGGGATGGGTGTTGGCGCCCATGCTGAGCGTACGCGCGGGCACCACCGGCATTCGGCTCGTGCTCGAGCCGGCAGCGTTCCTCGGCGGCCAGGTGCTCGACGCGGCCGGCAAGGGCATCAAGGCGCGCATCTGGGTGCGGCAGCGCGGCAATGAGCGCGGCAGCTCGGCGCTGCACGCGACCGACGACGAGGGGCGGTTCCGCATCGAGGTGCCGGCGTCGTTCGTGGGCACCGTCGGGGCGCACGACGCGACCGTCTGGGAGGTGCAGACCAAGGCCGACGACGTGCTCGCGGGCCAGACCGATCTCGTGCTGACGCTGCGACCGCCCGGCGCGCCCGGCGTCGGGCGATGAAGTGGCGGAGGGAGAGGGATTCGAACCCCCGGTCGGCTTGCACCGACAGCGGTTTTCAAAACCGCCGCATTCGGCCACTCTGCCATCCCTCCGCGGGAGACCAGCTGGCGCCGTGCGCCGTGCCGAGGGGGCGCACGCTAGCGCGCGCCGCGGTCCGGCTCAACGTGCCGGCTCAATCGTTGGCGACCGCCTCGAACACTTCGCGCGCGACCAGGATCGGCGCGCCGGTCTGCACCGCCAGCGCGATCGCGTCGGACGGCCGGCAGTCGACGGTGTGTTCGGGGCCCTGCGGGTTGTCGCTCGGCAGCAGCACGAGGTTGGCGAAGAAGGTGCCTTCGCGCAGCTCGTTGATGATCACGCGCGACAGGCGGTGGTCGAGCGCGCCGAGGATGCGGCCGATCAGGTCGTGGGTCAGCGGTCGCGGCGGCTTGACGCCGCACAGCTTGCGGTTGATCTCCTCGACCTCGTTGAAGCCGATCACGATCGGAAAGCCGCGGTCGCCGTGCCGTTCGCGCAGGTGGATGTACTGCTGGTCACCCTTCTGGTGGATGACGACGCGGGCCAGTTCGACTTCGACGAGTTCCATGCGCGGACGCTGGGCGTTGTAGCCGGGCGGACCGCGCGGCGCGAGCCTCGTCGTCGTCCACACCGTATAACCTGTCACCCATGACCGCGGCCGACCCGAACTCCAGCCCGATCCTGGCCGAAGCCACGCGCAGCGGCCGGACCGAGTCGTGGCACCGCGGCGCCCTGGCGGTGGTGCACGACGGCGAACTGCTGGTCGCGCGCGGTGACGTCGGGCGGCCGATCTACGCGCGCTCGGCGACCAAGCCGCTGCAGGCGCTGCCGTTCCTCGAGCGCGGCCTGCACCGGCAGTTGGCGATGCCTGCGGCCGAGATCGCGGTGATGTGCGCCAGCCACGTCGGCGCGCCCGTGCACCTCGCCGCGGTGCGCTCGTTCCTGGCGCGCGCGGGGCTCGACGAAGACCGGCTCGGCTGCGGCCCGCACGCGCCGTTCGACAAGGCCAGCCGGTTGGCGCTGCTCGCGGCCGGCGAGCGGCCGCGCAAGGTGCACAACAACTGCAGCGGCAAGCACACCGGGTTCCTGTGCCTGGCCCAGGCCTGCGGCGACGACCTCGACGCCTACCTGGACCCCGAGTGCCGCGCGCAGCAGGAGGTGCGTGCGGTGGTCGCGGCGATGGCCGGGCTGCCGGTGCCGCCGGAGGTCGGCCTCGACGGTTGCGGTGCGCCGACGTTCTGGCTGCCGCTCGCGGCGCTGGCCCGGGCATTTGCGCAGCTGGCGAACCCCGCGGGGCTGCCCCCCGTTCGGGCGGCGGCATGTCGCACGGTCCTCGACGCGGTCGCAGAGCAGCCGGTCCTGCTCCAGGGCGAGGGTCTGCTCTGTACTTCGCTCGTGCAACAACTGCCGGGGCGCTGCTTCCCCAAGAACGGCGCCGAAGGGGTGTTCGCGGTGGCGCTCGCGCCCGACCCGGCGCGGCGGCGGTGCCCCGGGGCGGTCGGCATCGCAGTCAAGATCGACGACGGCAGCCAGCGCGGCTACGAGCCGGTGGTGGTCGACACCCTGCGCTGGCTCGGCGCCTTCGGCGGCGAACAGGTGCCCGCGGCGCTGCGGTCGTTCTGGCGGGTGCCGATCGAGAACACGCAGCGGCGACCCGTCGGCGAGGTGCGTTGCACCATGGAGTGGCCCGCATGAAGCGCGTGCGCCAGCTGCCGAAGCTGCCGCAGCGCGCGGCGGACGGCCACAAGGGTGACTACGGCACCGTGCTCGTCGTCGCGGGCAGCGAGACGATGCTCGGCGCGGCGATCCTGTGCGCGACCAGCGCGCTGCGCGCGGGCGCGGGGCTGGTGCAGGTGGCCTTGCCCAAGGCGCTGTTGCCGCTGCTGCCGCTGGCGGTGCCGTGCGCAACCACCGTGGCGCGCGCGGGGGCTCCGTTCACGACCGCGCTGCGCGGCGCGGACGCGGTGGTGGTGGGGCCCGGGCTCGGCCAGGGCGCGGCGACGAAGACCCTGCTGCGCGCGGTGCTGGCCGGCGGGCAGGCACCGGCCGTGCTCGACGCCGACGCGCTCAACGTGCTCGCGCCGCTGCGTCGAGCGCCGGCGACGCGGCGGCGCCTGGTGCTGACGCCACACCCCGGCGAGGCGGCGCGCCTGCTGGGCACCACGGCCGCGGCCGTGCAGCGCGATCGCCCCGCGGCGCTCGCGGCGCTGTGCGAACGCAGCGGCGCGGTCGTCGTGCTCAAGGGCGCGGGCACGCTGGTCGGCGACGGGCTGCGCTCCTTCCACAACCGCAGCGGCAACCCCGGCATGGCGACGGGCGGTTCGGGCGACGTGCTCGCCGGGCTGATCGGCGCGCTGCTGGCCCAGGGACTCTCACCGTTCGACGCGGCGTGCCTCGGCGCGGCCGTGCACGGTCGCGCCGGTGATCGGGTCGCGGCGCGGCTGTCGCAGCGCGGGATGATCGCCAGCGACCTGCCAGCGGCGATCGCCGAGGAACTGCGATGAGCAAGGTTGCGAACACCGCCGCGCTGCTGCTCGCCGCGTCGCTCGCCGCGCAGGTGCCGACGCCCGCGCCACAGCTCGACGAGCAGCAGGTGCAGCAGCTTCGGAAGGACGCGCTGCAGGCAGACCGCCTGCCGGAGCTGCGCTGCGCGGCGCTGTCGCGGCTGCAGGACGCCGGCGCGCTCGACGTCGCGACCGTGGTGGCGGCGCTGGGCGGTGCGAGCGCCGAGGTCGCCGATTCGGTGGCGGCGATCGTGCGCCACGAGTGGACGCAGATCCCGGCCCAGCTGCTCGAGGCGCTGCAGCAGGACCCCGCCGCGGCGCTGCCGCTGGCGCGCGAGCTGGCGCTCGCGCCGCGTTCGGCGTTCGTGCCGCTCGCCGAACACGAGCTGGCCGACGAGCGTGTCACCGGCGATCGCCGATGCCTGTGGCTGGCGGTGCGCGGCAGGCCGCTGACCTTGGCCGAGGCTGGCGTGGTGCTCGAGACCCTGGTCGGTGGCGCGGCCGACGACGGCTGTCACGCGGCGTTCGCGGTGTTGCCCTCGCTGGTCGCCGACGCGCTGGTCGCCAAGGTGCACGGCCTGTTGTTGCAGGGCAAGGTCGAGGTCGGCGCCGTGGTGCCGTGGTTCGACCGCTTGTCCGACAAGGGGCGCGCGCGGCTGCTGTCGCTGGCCGTGACCCTGCCGCCGGCGCCAGCCAGCGAGATCTGCCAGTACGTGATCGACTACGCGCCGCGGGTCTACGAAGAACGCGCCGCCGCGGCCCTCGACGGCGAGGTGCCGCTCGAGCGCCTGTGGCTGCAGCGCGCCGCGCCGCTGCTCGACCGGCCCGCGCGTATCGAGCGCGTGATCGCCGTGCTCACCGACGAACAGGCGTCGCCCGAGTTGCGCCGCGCGGCGTTCGAGACGTTGGCCAAGGCGCAGGTCGCCGACGAGCGTGTGCTCGACTGGGTCGACGACTCCGCCGACGCGCAGCGCTCGCCGCTGCGCCGCCTGCTCGACGTCGCCGTCGAGAGCATCCCGGCGACGCGATTGCGCGACTGGCTGCTGAGCACGCCGGAGATCTCGACCGCGGCGCTGGTCGCGCTCGGGCGCCGCCCGACGCTCGAGCCCGAACTGCTGCGCACGCTGCTGGCGCCGATCGAGGAGGCCGGCTGCGTCGCGGGCCTGTGGTGCGAACGCGCCGCGATCGTCATCGCGCTGCGCGCGACCCCCAAGGACCTGCTCGCGGCGTGGCCGCTGCTGCGCACCCACCCGGACTTCTCGGCGCTGGCGCAGGTGCTGTCGCGGCGGCGCGAGCCCGAGGTGCGCGAACTGCTGCTCGGTGAGCTGCGCGCAGCGGCGCCCGACGGCGTGGACGAGAAGGCGCGCGACCTGCAGCTCGCGGCGGTGCGGCTGGCGCTGGTGACGCTCGGCGAGCGCGCGCAGCTCGCGCAGCTCGTCGCGCAGAGCCCGCAGCTGTCGCCGTCGTTCGTGCGGCGCTGCACGGCGCTCGACGAGCCGCTCGACGTCGACCTGGCGCGGTCGCTGATCGCCGCGGCGCGGCAGGCGGACGAGGCGCTCGCCGCCGAGCTGCTGGCGTGGGCCGCGCGCTGCCCCGCGCCGGAGCTGGTGCCGCTGTGGGTTGACGTGCGTTCGACCATGGACGGGTTCGAGGCGCAGGAGATCGCGCTGCGCGCGCTGTGCGCCGGCGGCCACCGCGCCGCGCTGGTCGCCGAGCTGCGCGCGGCGATCACGTCGGGGCAGTGGTCCGACGACCTCGATTCGATGCGCTACGAGATCGTGGCGACGATGGGCGAGCCGAAGTCGGCGGCCGACCTGCAGCTGCTCGCCGAGTTGGTGCTGCTGGCGCCGCTGGCCGAGCCCGAGGCCGAACGCGAACGCGCCGAGCGCTGGCCCGACGGCAGCCACGGGTTTCCGTTCGTGGCCGCGATCGCGCAGGCGCTGCGCGGCGCCGACGCCGTCGCCGTGCAGGCCGCGTTCGACGCGGTGATGACGACCTGGCGCGCGCACCCGCAGCGGCAGCTGCTGGCGCGGCAGGGTCTGGTGGTGCTCTGGCGCAGCCTGGAAGCCGACCGGTCCGTGCAGCGCGCCGTCGGCATGGCCACCTGCGGCTGCTTCGACGAGCTGCCTGGAGACGTCGGCGCCGGCCCGGCGGCGTGGTTCGCGATGCAGCGGCGCGCCGAAGAGGGGCGCCCGGCGGATGCCGCAGCCGCCGCGCGGATCGCCATCGAGCACCTGCTGCGCTACGCCGACAGCCGCCGCGACGCGCGCCTGTTCCTCGGCGAGCGCGATCCGGCCGCCGGCGTCGACCCGTGGGCGGCCCTCGCCGCCGCCCCGCACTGGTTCGAGGCCCAGGCGCAGCGCGACGTGTCCGTCCGCAAGCAGTATCTGGCCCGCGCCCGTGACCTCGCCGGTCACGACCGGGCTACTCTCGACAAGATCGATCCCCTGATGGAGTCCAGCCGATGAAGTTCATTTCCGCCGTCGTCCTGTTCGCAGGTCTCGTCGCGTGCCAGCAGGAGCCGGCGCGACCGGTCTCGCCGCCGCAGCAGCCCGTCACCCAGCAGCCGGACAAGCAGGACCCCGAGGCCGAAGCCGCGAAGAAGGTCCTGGCCGAAGTGATGGCACAGTTCGAGAAGGAGGGCATCAAGCTCGACGGCAAGGCCCAGACCCTGACGATCAAGGCGGTCGTCAACGACCCGCCCGATCCGATCGAGTACCTGCTCGTGCACCGCCGCGGCAAGCGCCACGAGGCGATGTTCTGGACGCCCAGCAAGGCCAGCGTGCTCAACGCCGCGATGCTGATGCTCGGCCTCGAGCAGGGCAAGAACGCCAACTACGTCGAGAAGGACCCGCCGCCGACGCTCGAGGAGATCGAGAAGGGCGTCGATCCGCTGATCGTCACGCCGCCGCAGGGCAAGCCGTTCTGGATGACCGTGCGCTGGAAGGACGCCCAGGGCAAGACGAAGGAGTACTGCGTCGAGGACCTGCTGCTCGACCGCACGACCGGCAAGCCGGCGACCGACTGCAGCTGGGTCTACCTCGGCGGCCGCATGGCGCAGCTCTACAAGAACGAGCCGGAGGTCTTCGTCGCCGACTTCGAGGGCAACTTCGTGTCGGTCTGCTACCTGTCGCCGGACAACCACCTCGGCACGATGGTGCACGAGCGCGCGCGCGACGATCAGAACTGGTGGATCACCGACCTGCTGCCGCCGCCCGAGACCGCGGTCGAGGTGGTCTTCCACAAGCAGGAGCCTCAGCTGCACGTCGAACGCCGCAAGCGCCTCGCCGCGGCGAAGGCCAAGGAAGGGGAGGCGAAGGAAGGCAAGGACAAGGAAGCCGGCAAGTGAGTCGCCGCAGCGCCAGCGCGCTCGGCCTCTTGCTGGTCTCGGCATGCGCGGGCGCGCCGAACGTGAACCTCGCGCCCGGGCCGGCCAGCCTGACGGCGGCCGAGTTCCCCGGCGCGGCGCGCCTGCTCGACGGCTTCTCGCCGTTCACGTTCGCGTCCGAATGGGTGCCCGGCGACACCGTGCTCTACGGGCTGCGGCTGCGTCGCGGCGACCAGCAGCAGCGCTGGCTGCTGCGCCTGCACCTCGACGAGGTCGACGCCGGCGGCGCGCCGCTGCGCTGGGATCTGCAGGTCAACGGCGGGCTGCAGCGCTTCGAGTCGGCGCTGAGCCGCGTCACGGCGACGGTCGCCGACGCCGACGGCAACGTGCTGGGAGGTTCGCGGCCGCAGATGCCGCGCGACTTCCTGGCGCGCGGCTTCGCGCCGGCGTGTGAGCAGGTGCGCGCCTACCGCGAAGACCACCCCGAGGCGGAGGCGGGACAGGGCTTCTACGAGGGTGTCGACGCGCGGCTGCTGGCCGAGGCCGTGGTCAGCGCGATGGCGCTGCTCGACACGGTGCGCAACGACCCGCTGCTGTCGCCGATCCTGTGGCAGGTCGTGCAGCGGCCTTCGCTGCTGTCGGTGATCGGCAACCTGGGCGTGTCGGTGGTCGTGCAGCCGCGCTTCCTGCGCGCGACCGAGACCGTGCCGCCGATCTCCGAGATGCCGCACGGCGCCGTCTGGCGCGTGCCGATCGACCTGTTCGTCAACGACGCGCCGGCGCTGGTCGCCGAGCTCGTCGTCGGCACCTCGCTGCCGCCGTTCGGCGTCGGCGGCGGCATCCTCGCCGCGATCGCCCGTCACCCGAGCGACCCCGAGGTCGAGTTCGAGGTGCTGCTGCTGGCCGCGCGGCGCGGCGCGGCGCCGCTGCGGGCCGCCGCGGTCAGCGATCCGAACTGAGCGGCCGCGCGATCGCGCTCGACAGCCGGTAGGTGCCGAGCTCCTGGCGCAGGCGCTGCAGGATCGCGTCGTCGTAGGTGATCGTCGCGTAGTCGCTGTCGCCGAGCACCGTGACGGTGCCGGTGACGACGACGGCGCCCTGGATCTCGCACGGCTCGCGCAGCGTCAGGTTGCCGTCGACGTAGAGCAGACCCGAGAAACTCGAGTTGCTGCCCGGGGACACCGTGGTGTCACCGAGGCAGACCACCACGCCGGTGCCCGACAGCGGCTTGCTCGCGGTGAAGGTGATGCCGGTGTTGCACATCACCACGGTGTCGACCGGCACCGGGCTCGGGAAGTCCACGGCCGCGTCGACCACGTAGTCGGCCATCGCGGTGAGCTCCTCGACCGACACGCCGAACACGTAGTCGAAGCTCGCGTCGTAGTCGACCGCCGCGGCCTGCGTCGGCGTGCCGGTCAGCGAGGAACCGGTGCCCGACACCGACGCGGTGCCCGTGCCGCTCTCGTAGTAGATGCCCGCGGCGGTGGCGCCGCCGATCACGCGGCCGCGCGTGCCGATCGTCACGTCGCTGCCGTTGGTCGCGCACAGCGCCGCCTGGCCGGGCGGCTGCAGGGCCAGGCGCCGCGCTTCGCACTCGGCGATCTCCTTGCCGAGCACGTGATTGGGCGCGACGTCGAAGCGCACGTTCGGGTCGACCAGCTTGTAGACGTAGCCGATGCAGCGGATGCGCCACACCGAGCCGTCGGTGAGGTTGCCGCGCAGCGACGAGATGTCGCTGGCCTGCATCTGCTCGCGGAACGCGAGCCGCGTCGGGTCGGGGTCGCCGGCCCACTCCTTCCAGACTTCGTAGCGGCCCCAGATCGTGTTCTCGATCGAGAACTCGCGGACCAGGCCGATGTCGGGATCGATCGTGTCGAGCACGGGCGGCACGACGCCGGTGTCGAGCTGCGGCGCGAAGCTCAGCACGGGTTGGCTGGTCTGCTTGCGGAACCAGCCGAGCGCCTCGATCAGACCCGAGCGCGCGAACTGCACCGCCTGGCCCTTGGCGATGAAGCTGACGTTGGTCTTGGTCTGGTGACCGCGCAGGATCAGCGTGCCGGTGGTGACGATGCCGACCACCAGGATGGTGAACAGGATGGCCATGATCAGGGCCATTCCCCGTTCGTCGTCCCGGCCCGTCGGCCTGCGCAAGTCGTTTGTTCCCATGCTCGTGTCCCGTCGGTCGTGGTGGTGACCTCGGGGCTCTATCGGCCGGCGCCCGCGGCGTCTTGGGCCGCCAGTCCCACAATGGGGCAGCTGGGCAGAAGATCGACCCGACCGACGGTCGATAGGACCGGCATGAACCGCTTCACCCTGCACGTTCTCGGCGCTCTTGCCCTCGCCACGGGCATCCGGGCCCAGCAGCCCGACGTCACGCCGCCGACCGGAGACCAGAAGAAGCCGCCGGCGCAGGAGCAGAAGGGGCCGGTCAGCGAGAAGCCGGTCAGTGAGGAGCAGCGCGTCGACCGCCGCGCCCAGTCGATGCGCGACAAGATCGCCGCCGGCAAGCAGGTGATCACGCACGTGCGCGTCAGCCTGCGCCTGCGCAACGGCAACAAGATGGAGGGCGTCGTCAAGGACGGCCGCTTCGTCGAGCGCGTCGACGGACTGCGCTTCGTCGACGCCAGCGTCAAGGAGCGCGGCGCGGGCATCCGCCTGTGGTACTCGGGCGGGCGCCGCAACTACGTGTTCCTGCCGTTCGAGGACGTGGCGCAGTACGAGGTGATGCAGCGGCTGACGCAGAAGCAGCTCGACGAGATCGAGCTCGAGCTGCGCATGAAGGAGCAGAAGCAGCTGGCCGACGCGCGCAAGGAAGCGCCGGGCAAGCAGAGCGAAGCGGCGCCGAGCGCGCCCGCCGGCGAGACCGGCGCGCCGGTGATGGGGCAGGCGCCCGCGATGGGGCAGCCCGCCGGTCAGCCGGCTGGCCAGCCCGCGGTCGAGCAGCCCAAGACCAAGGAAGCCAAGACCGGCGCCAAGGAAGGCGAGGCCGACGCCAAGGAGAAGGAAGACGCCAACGTCGAGCTGCAGCGCACCTACTTCCAGCTGCTGCAGGACTACCCGCCGGCGGGCGGTTGGAACAAGGAACGCCGCGACGAGATCTCGCGCCGCAAGGCCGTGGTCGGCGCCAACCCGAGCGACAAGGAGAAGGCGTTCGTCGAGAAGTTCGACCTGTGGCTGAAGGCCTGCAAGCACTTCGGCGTCGACGGCAGCGCCACCAAGGACACCAACGAGGAAGGTGAGGACGCTGGCAGCACCGGCACCGGCTCGGGCAAGACCCGGGGTCGCCGCAGCAAGCGCTGATCGTCGCGGCGGGCAATCCGCCGTTGACTGGCCGCAGGTGGTGCCGAGAATGCCCGGCCCACCATGAAGCGCGCCTTCCTTTTCACGGGACAGGGTTCCCAGTTCGTCGGCATGGGCAAGGACCTCGTCGAGCGGTTTCCGATCGCTCGCGAGACCTTCGCCGAGGCCGAGGCGGCGCTCGGCGAGCCGCTGCTCAGCCTCTGCGTCGAGGGCCCCGAGGAGCAGCTCGGCCTCACCGAGAACACCCAGCCGGCGACGTTGACCGTCGCGGTCGCCGCCTTCCGCGCGCTGGGTCTCACGCCCGGCCTCGCCGCCGGCCACAGCCTCGGTGAATACAGCGCCCACGTCGCCGCCGGCACGTTCGCGTTCGCCGACGCGGTGCGGCTGGTGCGCCGCCGCGCGCAGTTCATGCAGACCGCGGTGCCGGTCGGCACCGGCGGCATGGTCGTGCTGCGCAAGATGGGCCTCGACGAGGTGCAGGCGCTGGTGGAGCAGGTCGACGCCGGCGTCTGCGAGATCGCCAACGTCAACGAGCCCGAACAGATCGTCGTCTCCGGCGCGATCGCCGCGATGGATCAGATCGTTTCCCTGGCCCCGCCGCGCAAGGCGCTCAAGCTCAACGTCAGCGTGCCGTTCCACTGCTCGCTGCTGCAGGGCGCCGGCGCCGAGTTCGCCAAGGTGCTCGACGAGACTGCGATGAACGACCCGGCGTTCCCGATCTGGTGCAACGTCGACGCGTCGCCCGTGACGACCGCGGCCGCGGCGCGCTCCGCGTTGCAGCGGCAGTTCGCGGGCTCGGTGCTGTGGCTGCAGACCGTGCACGGCATGCTCGACGCCGGCGTGCGCGACTTCGTCGAGTGCGGCCCCAAGCCGACGCTCGTGAACATGGTCAAGCGCATCGCCGCGGGCAAGGGCGTCGACGGCGTGCAGACGCAAGCGGCGACGACCGCCGACGAGATCGCGGCACTGGCCGGCGCGTGAGCGGCGCCGCCGACGCGATGCGGCAGGCGCTCTGGCCGCTCGGCCTGCTCTACGGCGGTGTCGCGGCGGTGCGCAACTGGTGCTTCGACGCCGGCATCAAGAAGCGCTACGCGCTGGACGTGCCCGTCGTCTCGATCGGCAACCTCACGGTCGGCGGCACCGGCAAGACGCCGACCGTTGCGTGGCTGGCGGGCCTCGCGAAGGCCGCGGGACGTCGGCCCGGGGTGCTCGCGCGCGGCTACGGACGCGCGCCGGGCGCGGCGCTCAACGACGAAGGGACGATGCTGCAGCGCCAGCTGCCGTGGCTGCTGCAGGAACAGGACCCCGACCGCGTCGCCGCCGGACGCCGGCTCGTCGCCAAGGGCGCCGACTTCGTGATCCTCGACGACGGCTTCCAGCACCGGCGGCTGCGCCGCGATCTCGACCTGGTCTGCCTCGACGCGACCTTGCCGTTCGGCAACGGTCAGTGCCTGCCAGCCGGCGATCTGCGCGAGTTCCGTTCGGGGCTGCGCCGTGCCGGCCTCTTGTTGCTGACGCGTGCCGGCGGGCTCGATGCGCAGGCGATCGAGCAGCGCGTGCGGCGGCTGCGCGAGATCGCGCACCAGCCGGCGCTGCCGGTCTACGCGACGGATCACGCGCCGGCCGACCTGGTCTCGCGGCCCGACGACGCGGTCCTGCCGCTGAGCTCGCTGCGCGGGCGCAGGGTCGTGCTGCTGTCGGCGATCGCGCGCCCGCAGAGCTTCCGCGCCACCTGCGCGGGGCTCGGCGCCGAGGTCGTGAACGAACTGCGTTACCGCGATCACCACCGCTTCACCGCGGACGAACTGCAGCGCGCCGCCGCCGCCGCGCGCGCTGCCGACGCCGTGCTGTTGACCACCGCCAAGGACGACGCGCGCCTCGGCGACGCCGAGCTGCCGCGCCAGGTGCTGCGCGTCGCGCTGCGCTTCCTCGGCCTCGAGCCGCCGGCTGCGGAGCTGCTGCTGTGAAGGTGCGCTTCGTCGATCGCGTCGTGCACGTCGCCGCGGTCACCGCGATCTCGCTGGCCGCGCGCGTGCCGCAGTGGTTCGGCTACGGCCTGGCGATGCTGCTCGGGCGGCTGTTCTTCGTCGTCGACCGCCGCCGGCGGCGCTACGCGATGACGTTCTTGCGCCAGGCGTTCCCCGAGCGCAGCGACGCCGAGCTGCGGCGCATCGGCAGCGCCGCGACCGGCAACCTGTTCAAGGTGCCGCTCGACATGGCGCGACTGACGCGGCTGTTGGCGCGCGGCGGCGACCTGCACGAGGTCGTCGATCACGAGGGCGGTGCGGCGGGGCTCGCTGCGAAACCGCCGTTCTTGGCCGTGACCCCGCACCTGGGCAGCTGGGAGATCGCCGCGGCTGCGATGGCGCAGGCGTTCGGCGGCGGCCACGGCGTCGCGCGCGTCTCCAAGAACCCGCTGCTGCAGCGCTGGATCGCGGCCAACCGGGCGCGCTGCGGCCTCGTCATCCATCCTCGCCGCGGCGGCATCCGCGGCCTCTCGCGCGCGCTCGAGCAGGGCGCGGTCGGTCTGCAGGTCGTCGACCAGAACCAGCGCCTGCGCGGCGTGTTCGCGCCGTTCTTCGGCCGCATCGCCAGCTGCGAACGCGCGGCCGCGAGCCTGGCCCTGCGCCACGACTACCCGATGGCCGTCGGCGCCGTGCTGCGCGTCGGCAGCGGCTTCCGCTTCCGCATGGTGTTGCCTGCGCCGTTCCGGCTGACCCGCACCGGGGACCGCCGGCGCGACCTCTATCAGGCCGTTTGCGAGATCAACCGCCGCGTCGAGGAGCTGATCCGCCTCGCGCCCGAACAGTACCTGTGGATCCACGACCGCTATCGCACCCAGCCGCCGCCCGGCTGGGTCGAAGGCGTTGTCGACGACGGCGAGGTCGACGGCGACTCTGCGGGCGACGAATAGCGGCGCTGCGCGACGCTTGCTAAGCTGCGCCGCGAAGGCGCCCGTAGCTCAGTCGGATAGAGCATCGCTTTTCTAAAGCGGCGGTCCCAGGTTCGATCCCTGGCGGGCGTGCCAGCTTTCGCGCGGAGCGCGAAGCTGGCGAGCCCGACAGGGTCCGGGCATTGCGAGAGCGAGGCGCTGTCGCGCCCCGCGCTCGCAAGCGGCGATCCCTCGGGGAGGGCGTGGGTTGCGCGGGTCCGCCTATTGCCCGGCCGGTGGCTGCCAGAGTTCGACCTTGTTGCCTTCTGGGTCGATGACCCAGCCGAACTTGCCGAACTCGGAGTCGTCCGTCTTTTGGAGGACGTTGCAGCCTTCGTCGCGCAGCGCCTGCAGCAGCGCGGAGAGGTCTTCGACGCGGTAGTTGATCATGAAAGTCGAGCTGCTCGGCGCGAAGTG
This sequence comes from Planctomycetota bacterium, assembly GCA_020638655.1. Classification (GTDB taxonomy): domain Bacteria; phylum Planctomycetota; class UBA1135; order UBA1135; family UBA2386; genus JACKIC01. The sequence goes on along the minus strand of JACKIC010000005.1, from coordinate 15,132 downwards.
GTCGCCGCCGGCGGGGCTGACCGACCAGATCGTCGTGCCGCGCGTGGGGTTGCCGGCGTCGTCCGTCCAGGAGAACGCCGCGCCGCCCCATGCCTGCACGTCGATGCCGAGGTGCTTCTCGTACCAGGCGCACAGCGCGGCGGGGTCGCGCGCGTGGAAGAAGATGCCGCCGATGCCGGTGACTCGTTTCATTCGTTCACTCGGCAGTCGTCGGGTCGATCACGCAGCGGACCGCCGACACCGAGTTCGCGGGGAAGCCGCCCAGTTCGGCGTGCTTGCGTACGGCGGCCTCGTCCGGGGCGATGTACATGCAGTAGATCTTGTCGTCGGTCACGTAGCTCTGCACCCATTGCACCTGGGGGCCCATCTCGTGCAGCACGCCGCACGACTTCTGCGAGATGGCCTGCAGCTCCTTCGCCGAGAGGCTGCCAACGCCGGGGATCTCACGCTCAATCACGAACTTCGGCATGTCGTTCCTCCTTGATCTGATTGCAGGCGCCGATGGGCCGGCAATCGGCTCCTGGCGCGGGGCGGGATCTTAGCTTCCGGCCCGCGGAGGTTCTTGCCGGCGGTGCCTGACGCGTCGACCTAGCACGATCATCCAGATGCCGGACGCCGCCCAGCCAGCGGCGACGGCGCACACCTGCCACGGCTCGACCGGCATGCTCCGCGGCGAGCGCAGCCACTCCCACCAGAAGGACGGGAACAGCAGCCGGATCCAGAAGTAGCTGCTGCTCAGGAGGATCAGCAATCCGAACCCGATCATGGTCCGGCCCCGAATGGCCGACCCGCGGCGCGCGGCGGCGGGCTCCGTGCCGCGCGGATCGATCACGAAGTAGATCGCGGCCCCCAGCAGGGCGAGCACGAGGACTCCGCCGACTGCGCCGAGCAAGAGGCCGAGAAGTGCTTCCATGTCGTGCGCTGCCGCTACCGGGCGGGGTGGGGGACGGTGCGCGACTCGTCGTCGGCTTCGGCCGCGAGTTCGAGGATCACGCGACCGCCGGGGCTTCCGCCTTCGACCGCGAGGTGGGCCAACGCCACATCCTCGAGCGCGAACCGGTGGGCGATCGGGTAGCCCGTCCAGCCGCCTTCGAGCGCGGCCGTCAGGTCGAGCGCCGCCTGCGCCTTCTGTGTCGGCGTGAAGTCGTCGCTGCCGAGGAAGTTGACCTGCACGTTCTTGAACACCAGCGGCCAGAACGGGATCGCCGGTTGCGGAGCGTGCGTCGCATACGCCGCGATCGAGCCGCCCTGCCGGAGCACCTGCTCGTCGACGGCGATGTTCGCGTCGAAGGCCACCTCGACGACGTGGTCCGCGCCATCGGGAATGACTGCGAGGATCCGCGCGACGATCTCATCGGCGGAGAGGTCCGCGGTGCGGATCACCACGTCTGCGCCCGCTAGTTGCGCCACGACCTCCTGCGCGCTGGACCGCACCGTCGCGATCGCGCGCGCGCCACTGAAGCGCGCGATCGCGATCGCCGCGACCCCGACGGCGCCCGCGCCGCCCTGGACCAACACGGACTTGCCTGCGGGGTCGCCGCCGGCGTGCACGGCGCGGTGTCCCGTGATGCCCGGAATGCCGAGGCAGGCGCCCTGGGCGTGGTCGATGCGGTCGGGGAGTCTGCCGACGTTCGTCTCGGGGACCACGACGAACTCCGCCGCGGTGCCGAACGGCCGGTAGCTCTGCGCGCCGAAGCACCAGACGCGCTGTCCGATGCGCGCTGTGGAGACCCCCCGCACCGACGGCGTCGATGATCCCGCTGCCGTCGCTGTGGGGGACGACGCGTTCGAAGGGCATGCCGACACCGAACGCGTCGCTGCGCTTCTTGACGTCGCCCGGATTGATGCCCGACGCATGAACGCGGATCCGGACCTCTCCGGGGCCGGGCATCGGATCCGGCATCTCGCCGACCACGAGCACCGCGTCCGCTGGGCCTTGCGTCTCGTACCAGGCGGCTCTCATGTCGTTGCCGTGTGCGGACGTCGGCTGCTGCAGCGCTCAGCGCTGCGCGTCCTCTCGGATGCGATCGTCCGGCGTCGCGCCGCGATGGGCCGCGAATCTGCGGCGACGGAGGAGGGCGGCACAGGCCAACATGAAGTTGAGGCCGCCGACCGCGATCAGCCCGGGCCGCTGAACCTCCATGCGTGCCGCGGCGACGAAGAAACAGGCTGCGGCAGCGAAGAAACCGAACGCCATCAGGCTCTGGGACTGTCGGTGCCTGGTGCCTTCGGAGGGATCGGGAATTGTCGTCATGGGATATGGGATCGCCCGACGTCTCGCGTGTTCCTGGACTCCTGCCGCGAGCCAGGAGCCTACGCAGATCGCCCTGGGTCGTCGACATCCCCCCCAGCCATTCGACGCACGGGCCGCTGCCGCCTTCGCGCTCGTCCCCTCACCAGAAGCGCCACCACGGCCGCTTCGGCGTGGCCAGGGATTCCTCGATCCACTCGCCGTTCGCGGCGCGTACCCACCGCTTGTCGATCCCGCCCAAACGGATCTCGGTGCCGGCGCCGTGGTCGACGAACTCGAGCAGGTGCGGCGCGAACCAGCGTGCCTCGTCGAGGTCCGCGAGATGCACGTTGATCGCGTGGTCCTGCTCGGGGGTGCCGAGGATCTCGACGTGGAAGAGCGAGGGGGTGGTCATGCCGTAGACCTGCCCGAACCTGCCGGCGACACCGGCGGCCTCGGTCTCGGCGGTCGTCCGCACGCGAACGTTGTCTCCGAAGGTGAGGTCCACTGGCTCTGCTCTCGTCTGGGGCGCCGGCTCCCGCGCGAGCATCGGCTGTGACTCGTCGGCTTGGGGGCGCAATACGCGGATGCCAGCGCGCTGGAGGATGCGTCCGCCGTAGTGGAACGTGAGCATCGCGAGGAGGATGCCCGGCAGGCCGAGCAGCCCCGCAACGACCTCGGGCAAGATGCGGAACAGGTCGCGGCCGACTGCTACCCGCGCCCACAGCGCGACCGGAACGCTCGCGAGGACCCCGAGGGCCATGGCCAGCACCGCGAGCAACCACCCGGTCGGCGTCAGGTCTCTTGGTCTGATGCGGAACATCACGCGTCTGCAGAGTACGAGTGCTTGGGCGGCAGCCGGACTGGGCGATGTGAGGTCTCGTTGCGAGATGCACACGTCACGCGATGGTCTCATCTGACCACAGCCGGACCGCGTCGAGGAGTTCCTCCTTCTCCCCGAGATGGCCCCGCGTGTCCGACAGGTGGCGAAGCAGGTCCGCGACGGCCCGGCGCTGCTCTGCCGTGCATGCCGCGAGGCGTCGGTTGTCGCTCCCATCGTGGCACAGGTGGAACAGGAGCTGATCGCCGTACCAGCCGAATTCCTTCGTCGGCTCGTCGAGCGCGAGTCGGGCGAGCGCCGGGAAGTAGTAGCCGAAGGCCGCATCGGTCGCGAAGCAGATGGGGTCCCAGCCCGGGTTGCCGACGTCGCCGACACTCAAGGTCTCGAGATCCCGCGTGCGCAGCACGTCGTCGTGCTCCGCGCACTCCGAGCAGTGGTCCCGGTCCGTGAAGTGCTCGGGTCGTCGATAGGTCGAGAAGGCCCGCCGAACCGAGTCGAGGACTGCCGCGTCCGCGGCCCTGTGGGCATCGTCTCGGGTCACGGCAGCACCGTGTAGAGGTGGTCTTCGGCGAAGAAGAAGCGCTCCGGGCGGACTTCGGAGGCGCTCATGGTGTGCGAGCCCTTGGGCATGCTCAGCCGCTCGCCGGCCCACGTGGGGTAGAGCTCGACGGAGCCGCCGTTCTGCAGCGGTGCCTGGATGATCGCCAAGAGTTCGCGTGCGACCGCATCGGAACGATCGCGGCGCTCGGGATCCTCGTGATCGAACATCCCGTCGAAGTAGTCGAACGGCGCGTCGGCGAGCACGTGGCGGAAGTCGCAGCTGCACCCGCCTTCGACCCCTACGAAGCGGACCGAAGGCTTGGAGAAGATCGACCGCAGTTCATCGAGCAGCGGCTGTTCCACCTCTTCGATGGTCAGCCGGTCTGATACCACGGGCCCGAGGGGGCGGTCGGTCGCGATGTAGAGCATCAAGCACATCGTGGTTGGGTTGTCAGCCGTGGATCATTCCTCGGGATGTCTCCAGACGTCGGCAAGGTGCTGAGTGAGCGGATGGTTGTCGATCGCCCCAGCATGACTGACGGGGATGACCCCATGACGATTTGGCGTCTCGGGAAGCGGCGTAGCTTGACGGTCTGGTGAACGTCTGTGGCGCTCAACTGCGAGCCTTGCGACTGGGGTCCTCGCCCTTGGTCTTCCTCCGCGTTGGGCTTCTTCGCCCTCGGCGTTCCGGCTCGGCAGTTGCTCCGCCTGGCTAGGTGGTCCTCAGTGGGGACCAAGAACCGCCACTGCCATGATACGTCTCGACAGCAAGCAGGTAGAGAGCGCCACAGAAACTGCAACGAAACTCGCAGTGTAGGTAGTCCTCCCACGGGCCATCGGGCGCCATCGTCGTTATCGACGGTGACGACCCAGTTGCGACTTCGAGCAGAGTCCCGTCTCGAAGGTTGTCTTGCGCAACACGAATTGCCTTTGCCAGCTCCCCCGGCGATCGAATCTGCCACTCCAGATTCAGGGGCTCACAAGCCATGCAACAACCGGTCATCGGCCCGCCTGACGTCTTCGTCCATGAGGCGCGAGCGTCGCGGTCGAGAGCGTGAGCTGCCTTGGTTGCTTTCGAACCTCAGTTGCTCTCCTGCCTCGACTGCTGGAACGCGTCGAGCGTCGCTTGCATGGGCTTGTTGGGCGGCAGCTCATCACCGAAGCCCAGCATAGAGCACCTGCCAGCTCGCAACGAACAAGGTGTACAGGCTTGCGGGCACGCACACGCCGATGATGAGGCGACTGATGGTCGAAGCCCGACGCCAGATCACAAGCGCCAGCACAACGGCAAATCCAGCGTAGCCCATCGCAGCCCGGACACCACTTATGCGCTCTTCGTAGGGTGTCATCATGGATGGGGTCTCCAGAACTTTGAAGATCCAATAGGGCATCAGCGTCATGAGGCACACCGGGATACAGCCCCATGAAGCCCACCATGACACCGTCCGCGCCGCGCTGCTCTTGGATGCCGTCATGGGGAGGCTCGCCCAACGTCTGTGGCGCTCTGCTGCGAGCGCCTCAGGGGCGCTCGCCGGCTCCTGCGCCATGTTGGCTTGCCTTCTATCACAAGAAGGTCAACTTGTGGACCTCATGTGTGGCACCAGTCCACTCGACAACAGACTGTTCGACGCCGACAACTGCAGTGGATGGTCTTGAGTGCAACTCCATGATCCACCTTGCCATCGAGGGCAGGACGCGTGCCGAGAAGTCGCTAGCCGCCGTGTCCGGGTAGGAAGAGCGGCTGATAGGGAAGAGGCACAGGTAAGCACTCTCATCACGGTTGACTGATGCCGATGCAACGACGAAGCCCGAGAGCTGGGGGATGCGGGAAGCTCGGTGATCGAACATGAAGGTGCGAATTGGATCGCCGAACGAGACCCAGTCGAGAGCACCCGGAGCGAACGCAGCTTTGACCTGGCGACGGGAACAGGCGAAACGGTGGTTCGATGGAAGGCCGATCTGCTTGATCCTCATCCTACGCTACCGGTCGGTCCAACGTCTCTGCCGCTGAGCCGCGAGCGGGCGACTGGCTTCCTTGGCCCTGGTCTTCCTACGCCATGGGGTTCCTCGCCCCCGGCGTTCCGCTCGTCAGCTGCTGCGGCTTGTTGGGCTACCATCTATGCCTCGAAGGCACCAAGGCGTCAACTGCTCCCCTGCTCCGGCTCTGGCTGCGGTCACACCTCTCCTGCACTACGCGCCATCCTCATCAGACGAGTCATCGCTCTGTTGCCGCACGTACCAAACCACCAGCGCAATCGCGATCGGCACCAAGCCCCAAAGCCCGCAAAACAAGGGAGGTCGCATGGCTACTCACGGCGACATCAGCTGGGACGGGCCAGCCCAACGTCTTTGACGCTGAGCCGCGAGCGTCGCTGCGGCGTTCGCCGGCCCCTGAGGCAGGTTAGCCGGCATGCTACCTCGCTGGAAGGTGGGACAAGATCCATCTCGCATAGCGTCGCACGTGTTCCTTGCGGCTGTCGACGGCACTACGAGCGGTGGCGAACGTCTTCTCGCTATCGAAGTGGAGTGCCAAACGGAGTTGGTCGCGAAACTGCTCAGAAAAATGCCCAGACGCCAGTCGGTCGAGGATGACCTGGAGGAGCCGCTCACGAGGTGCTCGCGGCAGGTTGAGGTGCTTGAGCCTCCGGCACATCATCGCGCGGCCCCGGCCGTGCCATAGGCCTTCGGTTTCCGCGCAGATGAAGCGCACAGCTCTCTCTACGACATGCGCTGCCCCAGAGGTCAGCTCGTCAGCGAGTGCGCGAACGTCTTGCTTCGACATCGTCTGGAAGTCGACCACGCGATCTGGTCCGGCCAACGTCTTGGACGCTAGGCCGCCGGCGCCGCTTGGGGCTCCGGTCGGCTGCTGCGTCGAGTTAGACGCCCTCCGACGGTCGACTCCGAACGGGAAGCCTGCGCAGGACGTCCTGAATGGCGTGAATGATCGCAGGCAAGTGCGTCTGGTCCAACTCCTCGATGAACTCGTGTCGCTGGGTCATGTGGTCCGGCGTGATGCAGACCTCGCAGCGAAGGTGGCCGAGCCCCTTGCTCTGCAGCCTGAGACGGATGTTGGGCTCCATGCAGCGCAGCTCGGCTTGGCCCTCGAGAGTCTCGTGAAGTCTCCGACACTCGAGCTCGAAGCGCTCCAACTCTGGCAGGTGCACCAAGGGGCCTGAGGTGCGAACGCTGGCGCCCGCTGCGCTGGCCTCGGCCGCGACGTCCAGCCAGTTGCCGTCCCAATAGTCCTCTGCTTGGTCGAACTGCCGCCCCAGCACCCACAGGCGAAAGCAGCCGACAGCCAAGTCGGGGCCTCGGTCATCGGCTGGCACGGGCATGGTGCGTCTAACGTCTATCACGCTGAGCCGCGAGCGCCTCTCGGCGCTCGTCGGCTCCTGCGTGCAGTAGGTGGGGTACGCGGCGGCATCGTCTTTGACGCTGAGCTGCGAGCCGCGTGTCGAGGGCTCTTGCCTCGCTTGTTGCGTCATCGCGGCTCGTCAGCTCCTGCGTCGTGATGGACACCTGCAACCGAATGTCATGCGGATCCAGATGACTGCTTGGGGAACTTGCGAGCACAGGGTGGGCACAGCCACGCATAGGCCCCCGCCTGCATCTTGGTGAACCTCCACCCGCTCTTCTCAGCAGCACTCGTCCCGTGCGTCTTCTTGCAGCCGCCCAAGGCACGCCGCGACTTGCACGTGTGGCACTTGAGAGTGGCGTGCTTGCGGAACCCCATCGAAGCTACTGCGCCTCCGAATCCAGCATGTCCAACGGTTGAGCCGCTCAGCGACGAGCGCCTCTGGGCGCTCGTCGGCCTCCTGCGGCAAGTTAACCAGCATGCTACCCCATGCGCTCCCAGATCTCCTCGCCATCGACAGAGCAGTCGAGCTCAACTGCGCTGCGGATCAACGCCGGGTTGACGAGCGCTAACCGTGGTAGGCGGCGGCGGCGAGGAAGCTCGCAACTCTCGACGATGCGCATCAGCCCAGCCGCCACGCACGGCCCGAGGACCACCCAGGTGCGGCACAGCTCTTCCTCTCGGCTCGGATGCTTGTCGTGCGGGCGCACGTGACGAAACACGCGGACAACCCAGAAGCCATTCATCTGCCCCTCGGTCTCCTTGTGGATGGCCTGCGCTCGCCCCACGCCGCCTTTGCAGTCGAACTCCAGAACGTCACCAACTCGGGGGCGCCGTCCCGGCTTCCGAGTTCGCTGCGTGATCCGGAACCGGCCCCTCCAAAGGACGCGGGTCCGCTCTTCCGCGTTGGGTCCGCCAAACTGCTTTGTGACCGTCGCACCCTCCGATCCTGAACACGACTTCAGCACGGGTCGAATCGCGGCGAACAGTGCGTCCGCGCTCTTGCCGTACATGAAGATCGTCCATGAGCGATTCCCGACCTCGTTGCCATCCACATGCCCGGCCTTGGCGACACGAAGTGCAGTTGCCAAGTGGTCCTCCAACTCGGTGAACTCGGAGGCGTCCACCGGCTTCTTCAAAGAAAACTCGATGCGGACCGATTGCATGGAGACCGTGTGCCTGGCCAACGTCTTTGGCGCTCAGCCGCGATCGCCCGCTTGGGGGCGATCGTCGGCTGCTGCGCCGTGTTGTGCAGCCTCGATGGTCATCGACTGACAGACGACGAATCCATCGAAGCCGATGGCGGAGTCTACGCAGTAGGCGATCGCGCCGGCAGCCCTGGCATGCGCAACGGGATCGCCATCGCATCCCTGGAATGGCCAAGCCCAGTCCGCCCACCCCTTGAACAAGAGCGAGAAGGAGGAGTCCCTCATCAGCGACTCGAGATCGCATGGATACACGTCCGTCAGGATGCCGCCCAGGCTGTCTCGGAAGTGGTACCCGAGCACTCCCTCGAAGCGAATGTCGGTCCGCTCAAGCGGCTGACCACTCTGGCGCTTCTCTGTCCGGACCACGATCGACCGCCCCGGATGGTTGACTGAGTAGCCCAGCACGTAGTTGTCGTGAATCGAGCGCGGCATCACACGGCTGGTCTGCACAACGTCTTTGACGCTGAGCCGCGAGCGTCGCTGCGGCGCTCGCCGGCTCCTGCGGCTGGGTTGGGCAGCGTAACCAACCCGGGCGGTGTCTCCCAGGCGTCACGCCTACTTGGTCTGCAGGGACGCTTCGAGTTGGTCGAGGGACTTCGCCATCGTGGTCACGAAAGCCTGCTCCAAAGCCGATTCCGCTTGGACGTAGTCAACGACGGCCTCCCCGATCTCGGCAAGCACGTAGGGTCGCGTGCCTTGCTCAGGGTTGCTCGATTCGCCGCTCAAGTGTCCGAGCCCTCGCTCGTATCGAATGAAAGCGTAGCCAACACCATCAAGCACGCGGGGAGGGGACACAGTGTCCCTCGTCCGAAGGAGCATCTGCTTCCAAGCTCCGCAGAGTCTCTCTGCAGTCTTGACCGGCAGGCTCTTCTTGGCCTCCGTGCACTCGATCTCACTCACTCTTCCCTCGAACGCGTAGACCTGCTGCTTGGGCGTGAGGACCTGCGCCTCGTACCCGCGGTCGACTCGGTAGATCGAGAGGAGGGTCTCCGGCCCGAACGAAGGCATGACGAGGAACTGAAGATCGCAGAATTCGGGCGCCCTCTCCATCAACACCTGGCGCAGTTGGGCTTGGTAGGCAGGCGTGTGATGGGTGGGTTCTAGATCGCCAGCAAGCCTGCCCACAGGAGAGGGCTCAGACTTCTCGGCACCACAGCTGCAGAGAGCGACTAGACCTACGAGAGCCGCGGACGTCCTAGGAATGCTCATGTGGCCAGTGTGCGCGACTGCCCAGCGTCTGTGACGCTGAGCCGCGAGCGCCTGCGAGGGCTTCAGCTCTCGCGGGTGCGTTGTTCGCGGCTCGCCGGCTTGTTGGCCAGCCTAGCGAGACGGGCCTCGATCGCCAGCCAGCCAAGAACACGACTGGTGCCGATCGCCAGAAGCAGACCCGCCAGAAGGTACAAGACGGGCGGAAGGAAGAAGGACCAGTGCGTCCCAAATCCTGGGGCCAGCATCCCCGGCAACGATGCGACGCCCTGAACCGTGAAGTACAGGCCAAGAAGGCGCACGCCCACAAATTCCAGGTCTTGTCGGTTCATGAGACTCCCGGGTCTGCCCAACGTCTTTGACGCTGAGCCGCGAGCGCCGCTGCGGCGCTCGCCGGCTCCTATGTCTTGTTGGGTGGCAGTCGACGCCACCCTCCTGAACTGCGATGGAACTGCTCCCTCCAGGGGAACTCAAGACTCCGGTTGCCCAAGATCTGGCGTGCCATCCGATGATGCCCATCGCTGTCGTAGGCTGAGGCACCGGTGCTCCGTCTTCCGAACTGCACAAGTCCCGAGGCGAAGCCGGTGCGAGCCGGATTCAACCCGAGCTGAACTCGAAGCGGCTCGACCACTTGGTCATCGATCATCACGACCACGCCGAAGGCAAAGGCTCCATCATCCTGAAGCTCCTGCCACGACAGCAGCACCCCGTCAGTAGGGCGAGCGGAGTAGCCGACCTCGGCCAACTGCTGGCCAACGAACGCGTCCAGGGCCTCCGCGAAGTCCGGCGACTTCCGCACGACGCTATCGAGCAACTCTTGCTCAAGGTCCATCGAGAATCTGCCCACCCAACGTCTGTGCGACTCAGCTGCGAGCCGGTCGAGGGGCTTCATCGCCCTTGGTGCTCGTGCGCCGCTGGGTTGCTCGCCCGTGCGGCCTCCGGCTCGTCAGCTGCTGCCGCTTGTTGGCCAGACTAACCCAACCGCCTTGCGTAGCAAATCGCGACGGCTGGACAGGATCCCGGGCAAGCCCTCACGAACGCACTGGACAGCCAGATCGACATCTCCTTGGTCCAGGTAGTGATCAACTTGGTAACCCAACACGACCTCGGGCAGATCGAGATCCTCGCCAAGCGAGGCGCCGGCGAGCCAACGAGCGAAACGCACAACACCACCACGATCCGCGAGGTCGACACGCGCGGAAGCAAACGCGAACTCGACGCCAAACTCCGCGGTGCGTCGCCAGTCATGCCCCTGCTCGACCACGCTGCCCGGTCCGTGCGTGACAAGATCCAGGAGCCAGGTCGGCATCTCCCCGGCATCGGAGATAGCCATCATCTCCGACTCCGCCCACGAACGGATCTCGGCGTCTGTGACAAGCTCTGCGCGCCAGGCATCCAGCATGATGTTGGCACGATCGGTGAGCATGTTCTGGCCAACGTCTGTGGCGCTCAGCTGCGAGCCGCGTGCGAGGGGCTTCCTTGGCCCCGGCGTTCCGCGGCTCGCGGGCTCCAGCGACTGGTTGGCGAGCGTAACGCATCACTCCCAGAAGGCCTCAACTATCACGAGCAACATGAACAGGGCATCCACAGCTGCCGTAGCCAGGCTCACGAGCATCCCTAACGCGCCCCAAGGACATAGCAGCAAGAACGGCAGACCGAAGAAGAAGCCCGCGCAGGGGATTGCTGACGGAGAATGTTCCCGCCTGATGCCCTGACGCCACAGCACACACGAGTTGAAGACTGCCGCCCTGATGGCGAGCAGCCCCAACGGGGCAGCCATCATCCACCTTGCGATGTCCCACAGCACTGTGACACTACCTCGCCAGCGTAGATGCGACTCAGCTGCGAGAGGGCGGCCGGGCTTCCTCGTCCTTGGCCTTCCTACGCCTTTGGGGTTCCTCGCCCACTGGCGTGCCGCTCGACAGCTGCTGTCGCTTGTTGGGCATCCTACCAAGTTGAGTCAGTATTCGGGCTAGTCTTCGGTGAGGACGCGCCTCTCGATCTCCGAGTAGCGAGCAAGATCCCCCAGCTTGCGCGGCGTAACAATCGACAACGACATCTCGCGCGATCCGTCCTCAGCAAAGACGTGCTCGTGCGTCCAATCCTCTGGAGCCTTGAGGAGCGCATCGAGAGCCGATCGCAACCGTCGCGCCTCCGTCTCGGACAGGTAGACCTGGAGCGTCTCGACCCCGTGGTCTCGGATGGCATCAAGGAACCGCATGACTCGACTGCTCTCCCGGATCGGTATGCCCAACGTCTCTGCCGCTGAGCAGCGAGCGCCGCTGCAACGCTCGCCGGCTCCTGCGGCTGGTTGGGCATCAGCCTACACGGCCTTGCCAGCCAGCAGTGCCTCGAAGTCATCTCTCGATGTCCCTCTGGTCTTGGACATGCCCCATGACTTCCCTCCATCAAGCTCCACATACCACGTGCGGTAGGCATCTCGCGCCGGGACGTAGGCCATGATCGCTCCCCGTTGGTTTGAGACAGTGTTGCCCGAATACCAGACGATGGCCTGACCAGGAGCCTCTCTCGACGCAAGCCGACTCAGGTTTGCGCCGCCGCACTGAGAGACGTGAATGCTCTGGGGAGACTCGACGGGCCGATAGACAGAGGGTCGATCCAACACCCAGCACTGCTCAGTCAGGATGCGCCCGGGGACGAAGGGCGGGAGCGTCAAGTGCTCCTCATCCATCCAGATCGCGACTCCTCCCGCCACCTTGGCGGAGAAGCTAAGCCACTTTGGGCCGAACCAGTTGTCGACATGGACAAGTCGCAGGCTCTCGGGATGGTAGAGCGCGAGAATCCCCGAGGCGGTCGCCTCAACGAGTCCCACGAACGGTTGCGCGTCCTGCTTGGTTCTGTGCGCTTCGACCATTCTCCGGGACTCCTGCATGCCCAACGTCTCTGCCGCTGAGCCGCGAGCGCCGCTGCGGCGCTCGCCGGCTCCTGCGGCTTGTTGGGCAGTCTACCATGCCGTCAACGGTGGTCTTCTCGGAGCCACCGGGGCCGCAAGCTGAAGCAGGCAACAAGCCCGAGGATGACTCCACCGACCAGGATTCCGGCATAGACGTGCTCGCCCACGGGGACCCTGGCTGGGCCATCGTCTGGATCGACGATCGGAAAGATGTCGGAGAGCGCCACTACCCAGCACGCGATGACGCCGACGAACGCGCCCGCGACCAGCCACAGCGCTACCGACACACCCACCATCAGCTGCTGCGGCGTCGATGATGTTGGTCGGTGCTCCGTCGACGGCTCAGTCATGATCTGCCCAACGTCTGTGGCGCTCAGCTGCGAGCCGTGCGACTGGGCTCCTTGCCCTTGGTCTTCCTCTGCGTTGGGCTTCCTCGCCCTCAGCGTCCCGGCTCGTCAGCTGCTGCGCCTAGTTGGGCGGCGAGTCTACCCGAGAAGCCGACTGGTGGAGTAGAGCCCGGCGAGTGCAGCCAGCCCCATGACCGCCGCGGCAAGGCACCGCAGCCCGCGAGGCATCCGCGGCAAGCTGCAGCAGGCCAAACCCACTGATGAGGTGGCGAAACCGCATGCCCACAACAGGCCTGACCGCTCAACATCGGGAACGTAGTCCGTGATGCTCAGCAACGCCGAGAGCAGGGCAAGCAGAAGGGCGGCGTTGAACGCCAGGACTACGAGGATTGGTTTGCGCTGCGCCACCTCAGCCATGCCCGTCCGCCCAACGTCTTTGACGCTGAGCCGCGAGCGCCTCTGGGCGCTCGTCGGCTCCTGCGCCGTGTTGGCCAGCATTCTACACACTCACCGGATACCGTCGTGTCTCGAGTCTTGCATGTAGCGCGACATGGCGTGCTGAAGCACAACCTCATCGCCAAGCGCTGGTTCATCACATGACTGCAAGGGGTCTGGGAAGAACCGGCAGATGAGAAGGTCAGCGATCGTGCCGACCACAACCGCGTTGCCCTTGAAGCCGGAGTCCAACTGACCTCTGGAGACCGACAACACCAAGTGCTGCACGGCAGAGGACCAGTCGCTGGACCCTCTCATCCGAACTGCCAAGACGCTGCGATCCGCACCCACAACGGTCCCGAACCATCCCTCGTACCAAGCAGTGTCCGAAAGAAAGATGGCCACGGCCTTGGGTCCGGTGGGAGGGACGGGACAGTCAACTTGTCCGAGGCGCCGCATCTCTGGAATGAGTGAGCCAGGGACGTCGTCCGCCACCGTCGGAGGGTCTGGGTAGGTCGCGCATGCAGACGCGAAGAGCATCAGGAGTTGAAACTGCGCGCGCATGTCTGGCCAACGTCTTTGACGCTCAGGCGCGAGGCGCGTGGTCGGTTGCTCTTGAACCTCGGTTGCTTTCCGCGCGCCTCGTCGCTTGCTGCGTCTTGTTGGCTGGCGCTCATGCTCGCGCATCCGACCCACGACGCAAGCCCCTGAGGAGGACGTCATCGGGAACGTCTCGAACGAGCCTCGAGACGGATCTGTCGGTCGAGTAGATGCCGCCCCACGATGACGAGGCCCACACAGACAACCGAGACCAGCGTGAACAGCAAGAACCGGTCGTCGCCCGATGACGCGATCAGGCTCTCTCCCTGCGTAGCAGCATCCTGGATCAGCTAGCACCTCGACATGACTCACCGCATGACGACACACACCGCGTCCAGCCAACGTCTTTGACGCTCAGCCGCGAGCGCCGCTTGGGGCGCTCGTCGGCTGCTGCGTCGTGTTGGCTGCCCGCAACTCGCCGCGGAGATCAGCGATTTCCTGCCGAAGAGCGCGCATGCGACGAAGGGTCAGCAACAACGCAACGCCAGCGGCCAAGAGTGCCAGGGAGTGGTTGTTGGTCGACCACTCTGCGCCGAGGCTCTCGCTCCACCGAGTGCTGCCGCCAAATGTAATCACGACGCATGCACAGAAGGCTGCTATCGCGCTGCTGGGATGGGTCCACATCGATCAGGTCCTCGGTGCAGCCAACGTCTTTGACGCTCAGGCGCGAGGCGCGCGGTCGGTTGCTCTTGAACCTCGGTTGCTTTCCGCGCGCCTCGTCGCCTGCTGCGTCTTGTTAGCCGGCATCATGGAAGGTGCTCCATGCAGCCGCAAGGTCAGGCGCTCTCTCAAGGCCAACGCCATGTTGGCGCAGTAGCAAGGAGGCATCTGATCGCCGGTGGCGGGAAAACCCAGCGATGAGGTGGCAGGAATGCAGGACCTGCTTTCGGTTGACGATGAACCCGTCAGTGGTCACCAAGTGGATCGCCGTCGCCGGGACGACGCGATACGCGTCCCGAATCACCGCAAGGCATGACTTGTCTGCGCGGCGCCCGCTTTGCTGCAAGCCACTGGCCTGCTGAAGCAGGGCTTGAGGGTCGCATCCAAGAGTGACGAGGAGTCGACGAATGCCTGCGTCCTGAATCTCGAGCACGGCCTTGAGCAGATCCATCGAGCTTGCCGCCTGGCAATCACCTGCGCGGACCGAAGCCACCTCCAATGCACGCTCGACGCAAGCCGATTGGTCGACCCACGTGCCAGGGATGCGCAAGGACACGATGATCCACTTGACGAGACCCACGGTGCTGTCCGGCTAACGTCTGTGGCGCTCAGCTGCGAGCCGTGCGACTGGGCTCCTTGCCCTTGGTCTTCCTCCGCGTCGGGTTTCCTCGCCCTCGGCGTTCCGGCTCGTCAGCTGCTGCGCCTAGTTGGACCGCGATCATCAGGCTACTGGCCTGGTCTGCAAGGGGCGCATGCGTCGATCAGCTCTCTGGCCTCCCCTTGGCGGACAGCATCA
>JACKIC010000004.1 GCA_020638655.1 Planctomycetota bacterium | reverse complement strand
CCCCCCGGAATCGCAGGCGAGAATCCACAACTGCGTGGCACATCCGGGCGCCCGATTGCGACCGGAAGGGAAAGACCAACCCCAGGAGACCTCCCATGTGCCACGACGCCCCGACTTCCCCCTCTCCTTGCGCCCGCGCGCTGCTCGCGGCGCGCGGCCTCGCCCTCTGCCTGCTGTCGGTCGCGGCGGCCGGCCAGAGCCCGATCCTGCTCAACGGCCAGGTCTACGACGGCAACGGCGGGCCGCTGCTGACCGGGAACGTCTACCACATCGTCAGCGGCCAGGGCTGGGGCGGCATCAGCGTCCCGGCCGGGCAGACATTGACGGTCCAGCCCGGGGTGGTCCTCAAGGTAGGCGGCGCCTTCGCCGTCGGCGGGACCCTGCTGGCGATCGGCACGGCCCAGAACCGCATCGAGATCTCCTCGATCCACGACGACTCGGTCGGCGGCGACTCGAACGGCAACGGCGCGATCACGGTCCCGTTGCCCGGCGACTGGAGCAACATCGATGTCGGCGGCACCGCGCACCTCGAGCACTGCCGGATCCGCTTCGGCGGCTCGGCGAGCGGGGCGACACTGCTGCTGCACAACCAGCCCTCGGTGCTGCGGCACTGCCTCGTCGACCAGGGCGCCGCCAGCGGCATCGTCGACGCGGCCACCGCGACGATCGAATGGTGCACGTTCGAGTACCTCGCGGGCATCCCCGTCGACGGCCTGCACCTCGACCACATCATGCAATTCCAGAACAACACGGCCCAGTTCTGCGCCGGTGGCGACTACGCGCGCATCCGCAACGCTGGCCAGCTGACCGCCAACCTGACCCTGGATCCGCTGCACACGATCAACGGCAACGGCGTGTTCGTGATCGACACCAACAGCGTGAACGCGCCGCGGGTGCCCACCGGACTCACGCTGACGCTCCCGGCGGGTACGGTCGTCAAGTTCGGCAGCCAATACACGTCGCTGACCTCGGCCGGCGGCACGATCGACGCGCAAGGCACGTCGCTGGCACCCGTGGTCCTCACCTCGATCCGGGACGACGCGCACGGCGGCGACACGCAGAACGACGGCAACACGACGACGCCGCAGCCGGGCGACTGGACCGGCCTCGAGCTGCAGCCCGGCGACACCTCGACCTTCCACCACGCCCTGATGCGTTTCGGCGGCTACGGCGCCTATCCGGCGATCCGCCTGCACGGCTCCTCGGCGGCGTTCGAGGCGTGCACCGTGGAGCAGTCGGCAGGAGACGGCCTGTCGTTCGGCAACACGGCGAACCCGCCGGCGAGCCTGCGCGGCTGCTCGATCCGCGACAACGGCGGGCGTTCGGCGCGGGACATGTCGCTGACGGAGGTCGCGGCCTGCTCGGGCAACTCCGCGATCAACAACGCCGGCGGCGACGCGTTCCGAGTGCTCTCGGACAACGTCACGACCGCGATCACGATCGTGCCGGGCATGTATCCCGGCGACGTGCTCGAGGTCGGCAACCGCATCCCGATCCAGGGCGGCGGCAGCCTGACCCTCGAGGCCGGCGTGATCGTCAAGTGGAGCAACCGGTTCGCCTCGACCATCCAGGTCAACAGCGGCGGACAACTCGAGATCCTCGGCACCGCCCGGCAGCCCGTCGTGCTGACGTCGGTGCTCGACGACACCTATGGCGGCGACTCCAACGGCGACGGCAACGCGACCTCACCGGCCCCCGGCGACTGGGAGAACCTCTGGTTCGGCGGCGGTTCGACGCAGTCCAGCGGCCGTATCGAGAACGCGATCGTGCGCTTCGCCGGCCGCGCCGGCAACGCGCTGCAATGCGCGTCGAGCCTGGTCGAGCTGCACGGCGTGCGCGTCGATCGCTCCGGCAGCGTCGGTCTGAAGATCGACCGGATCGCGGGGCACCTCGACAACGCCGTCGTGTTCGCCGCCGCCGGCGACGGCATCCAGCTGGGCAACGCGACCTTCGCGGTCCGGCACGCCACGGTGACCGCCTGCGGCGGCGCCGGCATCAGCCGCACCGGCGCCTGGGTCGGCCAGGTCCTGAACTCGATCTCCTGGAACAACACCGGCGGCAACTTCGCCGGCCTCGGCGCCGCGGACGTCGCCGCCAGCTGCGGCGACTTCGCCGGCGTGACCGGCAACATCGCGCTGGACCCGCAGTTCGCCAACCCGGCTGGCGGCGACCTGCGCCTGCTGCCGAGCTCACCCTGCCTCGACGCCGCGGACCTCGCGACGGCGGTGTCGGTGCAGAAGGACATCGACGAGACCTCGCGACTGCAGGACCACGCGCTGACGGGCAGCCTGCTGCCCGACATGGGCGCGCACGAGCTCGCGCCGTTCGCGATGGCCGTCGTCGGCGCCCCCGTGCTCGGCACGACGATGAGCTTCACGCTGCAGGGCCCGCCGGGCATCGGCGGCTTCCTGGTCAGCCTCAACCCGCCCACGGGTCAGCTGGTGCCCGGCTTCGGCGTCGCGCTGATCGGCTTCCCGAACGCCTCGCTGGCGCCGGCGCTGCTGCTGACCGGCCAGTCGGCGACCTTCTCGCTGCCGTCGTGGCCGTCGCTCGAGGGACTGCGCTTCGCCGTGCAGGGCATCGGCGTGCGGACCAGCGGCCCGGTGCTCGGCGGCTTCACCAGCGTCGACCGCAACCGCATGCGGGCCGACTGAGAAGCGGCGAGGCTCAGCCCTTGGGCGCGAGCCGCCGCTCGACGAACCCCAGCGCGCGATCGGCGAGCAGCGCGAGCAGCGCCGCCGGGATCGCGCCGGCGAGGATCAGGTTGACGTCGTTGAGGTAGAGGCCCTGCACGATCGGGCCGCCGAGGCCGCCGGCGCCGATGAACGCCGCGAGCGTGGCGACGCCGATACCGATCACGGTGGCGGTGCGCACGCCGGCCATGATCGTCGGCACGGCCAGCGGCAGCTGCACGCGCCGCAGGATCTGCGCCGGGGTCAGCCCGATCCCGGTCGCCGCGTCGACCAGCACCGGGTCGACGCCGCGCAGACCAGTGACGGTGTTGCGCAGGATCGGCAGCAGCGCGTAGAGGAACAGCGCGAAGATCGCCGAGCGCTCCGACAGGCCGAAGCCCGGGATCGCGATCAGGAACATCAACAGCGCGAGGCTCGGGATCGTCTGCACCACGCCGGCGGCACCGAGCGCGAGGCGTTCGGCGAAGCGGCGGTCGCGGATCGCGATGCCGAGCGGCACCGCGAACGCCGCGGCCAGCAGGACCGCGAGCAGGCTCAGGTAGAGATGTTCGCCGATCAGCCACAGCGTCTGCCACCGGCGATCCCACAAGAACGGCAGCAGCGCGCTGCGCGTGACCTCCGGGCGGGAGACGCCGCCCGGGCCGAGCACGTCGCGGCTCTGCAGGAACTCGCGCGCCACGTCGCGGACCATGCGCCCCTTCTCCTCGACCTCGTAGTTGAGGCCGGTCATGGTCGCATCGTCGAGCACGTAGGCGAGCCGGCCGAGCGCCGTGCGCAGCTCGGGGTGGGCACGCAGCACCTCGCCGCGCACGAGCGGCGCGGCGTGGTACGGCGGGAAGAAGCCCCTGTCGTCGCGCAGCGTGCGCAGGTGGTAACGCGGCAGCTTGCCGTCGGTCGTGTAGGCGTCGATCACGTCGACGACCTCGCCGGCCAGCGCCTCGTAGGCCAGACCGTGCTCCATCGGCCGCACCTCGGCGAAGCGCAGCCCGTAGTGCGCGCGCAGCCCGGCCCAGCCGTCCTCGCGGTCGTGGAACTCGATGCTGAACGCCGCGCGCAGCTCCGGCGCGTGCGCCACGAGATCCGAGATCGTGACCACGCCGAGCGCATCGGCCTGCGCCTCGCGCATCGCCAGCGCGTAGCTGTTCTGCAGCCCGAACGGCGCCATCCACTCGATGTCGTAGAGCTCGCGGTAGCGACGCTGCACGTGTGTGAAGGCGCGCAGCGGGTCGGAGATCTTCGCAGGCTCCTTGAGCACGATCGCCCAGCCGGTGCCCGTGTAGTCCGGATAACAATCGATGTCGCCCTGTCGCAGCGCCTCGAAGCAGATCATCGTGCCGCCGAGGCCGGTCTTGTGTTCGACCTGCAGCGCGGTGTGTTCGGCGACGGTCAGCGCGATCATCTCGGCGAGGATCGCCGACTCGGTGAAGTTCTTGCTGGCGACCACGAAGCGCTGCGCCGCCGGCGCCGAACTCGACTGGCCGGGCAATGCGACGACCGACAACGCCGCGAACGCCGCTGCGAGCAGCTCACGCATCGCTGCCCCCCGCGGCGATGCGGCTGCCCGCGACGAAGCGCGCGAGCCACGGATCCGCCGGTCGGTCGATCAACTCCTGCGGGGTCGCGAACTGCAGCAGTTCGCCGCGGCGCAACACCGCGATCCGGTCGGCGAGCAGGAACGCCTCGTCGAGGTCGTGCGTGACCAGCACGATCGTCTTGTCGACGAGCGCCTCGAGCGCCTTGAAGTCGCGCTGCAGCTCGCCGCGCGTGATCGGGTCGAGGGCGCCGAACGGTTCGTCCATGAGCAGCACCGGCGGATCGAGCGCGAGCGCGCGCGCGACGCCGACGCGTTGCCGCTGGCCGCCCGACAGCTCGCCGGGGTAGCGGTGCCGGTACGACGCCGGGTCCAGGCGGACCAGCTCGAGCAGCTCGTCGACGCGGGCGTCGATGCGCGCGCGCTCGTGACCTTCGAGCTCGCACAACAGGCCGATGTTGGCGCTCACGTCCATGTGCGGGAACAGCCCGCCGCTCTGGATCACGTAGCCCATGCCGCGACGCAGTTCGATCGGGTCGATGCTCGCGGCGTCGCGACCACCGACGAGGACCCGCCCGGACGTCGGCTCGATCAGGCGGTTGATCAGGCGCAGCGTCGTCGTCTTGCCGCAGCCGCTCGGACCGAGCAGCGCGACCGTCTGCCCGACCGCGATCTCGAGGTCCAGCCCCGCCAGCGCCGTGACCGGCTGCCCGTGGGCGCCCACGAACGTGCGCCCGACGCTCTCGAGCCGGATCGCCGTCGGCGCGTTCACCGCGGCGCGCCTCCCGGCACGCGCGGGTCGAGATCGGGACCGAGGTACTCGTTGATGCGACGCAGCATGGGCGCGAAGAAGTCACGGCAAGCTTCCTCTTCGTCGCGGGGGCGGTCCAGCGCGGCCTGGTCGGTTGCGCGAAGAGCCCGCAGCGAGGCTGGCGTGTGCGCAGGAACGGTCGGCGGCTCAGGTCCGGACCGCTCACACCGACGATCCCCTCGACCCGATGCCCCGCCGCGCAATTGACGACCATCGGGCCGCGTCAAGCCCCGTCTCGCGGTCGCCCCACCCCCGACCTTTCTGCCGAAGATCCGCCCTGCGCCTTGCGACCAGCCCCCCGCCCGCCATCATCCCTTGGGCGACGCACCGCAGTTGGTGCCCCCGCCACGCGCCGACGAACGTCCGGCGCCAAGCCCCCACCGAACAACCACCGATGACCAGCCAAGAGCCCGAGAAGAAGAAGAAGGCCAACCCCGCCCTGATGAAGCCCGTCCAGCCGGACGCGCTGCTCGCCGTCGTGGTCGGCAGCGACCCGATCCCGCGCAGCGAGATCACCAAGCGGCTGTGGGACTACATCAAGAAGAACGGCCTGCAGGACCAGAAGGTCAAGACCAACATCCACGCCGATGCGGCCCTCAAGCCGGTGTTCGGCGGCAAGGAGACGGTCACGATGTTCGAGATGACCAAGCTGGTCTCGGCGCACATCAAGAAGATCTGAGCGCCTCCCGCGCCGCATGCGGGGGCCCGCGGTCGCCGGCGATCAGCCGGCCTGCACGCGCACTTCGGTCGCCTTGAGCGCGACCCAGACCTCCCCGCCGGTCGCCAGCTGCAGCTCGCTGACCGCGCGCGCCGTGACCTCGGCGACCAGGGGCACCTCCCCGCCGAGCCGCACGCGCTGGCAGTCGAGCGCCGGCTCGATGCCGAGCACCGGCGCCCGCCAGACGTTGCGCGGCGAACCCGACGGCCGCTCGCGGAACAGCGAGATCGCGTGCGGGTGCACGGTGGCGAACACCGCCCCGTCGCGCGCACCGGACGCGACCAGCCTGGCGCCGTTGGGCAGTTCGATGACGCCGTCGCGGGCGGTGCCCGAGAAGCAGTTGAGGCCGACGAGGTCGGCGACGTAGCGCGACCGCGGGCTGCCGCAGATCTCGGCGACGGTGCCGGCCTGCACGACGCGCCCCTGCTCGACGACGACGATGCGGTCGGCGAGCGCGAACGCGTCGACGGCGTCGTGGGCGACGAGCAGGCGCACGCCGGCGAACTGCTGCA
Source organism: Planctomycetota bacterium (assembly GCA_020638655.1). GTDB lineage: Bacteria > Planctomycetota > UBA1135 > UBA1135 > UBA2386 > JACKIC01. Next base: position 480,344 of record JACKIC010000004.1, on the reverse strand, counting down.
GCTGGCTGCGCAGCTCCCGACGCAGTTCGAGGCGCGCCGTGGCGTCGGCGGCGGCGAGCGGCTCGTCGAGCAGCAGGATGCGCGGCGTGGTCGCCAGGGCGCGTGCGAGCGCGACGCGCTGGGCCTGACCACCGGACAGTTCGCCGGGCATGGCGCGGGCGCGATCGGCCAGACCGACGCGGTCGAGCCAGCCGGCGGCGTGGGCGTTCGCGGCGCGCCTGGCCATGCCGCGGGCCACGAGGCCGAACGCGACGTTGCCCATCACCGACAGGTGCGGGAACAGCAGCGGCTGCTGGAAGACGAAGCCGACGCCGCGCGCTTCGGGCGGCACGAAACCCGCAGGACTGCCGTCGTCGAGCACCTGCTCGTCGAAGCGGATCACGCCGGCGCGGATCGGCAGCAGGCCGGCGACCGCGCGCAGCACCGAGGTCTTGCCGGCGCCGTTGGGGCCGACCAGCGCCACGGTCTCACCGCCGCCCACCTGCAGCCGCGCGGCGAGTTCGAAGCTCCCGGCCGCGGCGCTGAAATCGGCGGACAGGCTCATGCGACCCTCAACCAGTGGCGCCGGAGCAGGAACAGGAGCAGCGCCGCGACCATCACCAGCAGCACGCTGAGCACGATCGCGCCCTGCGGATCGGTCTGCAGCGCCTGGTAGACGGCGAGCGGCATCGTGCGCGTTTCTCCGGCCAGGTTGCCGGCGAAGGTGATCGTGGCGCCGAACTCACCGAGAGCGCGCGCGAAGGCGACGACGAGGCCGGCGCCCAACGACGGCGCGATCATCGGCAGGGTGACGCGCGTGAACACGCGCCACGGACCGGCGCCCAGCGAGGCCGCCGCGTCGGCGTAGCGGTGGTCGAACGAGCGCAGCCCGGCTTCGACGGTGAGCACGAAGAACGGCATCGCCACGTAGGTCGCGGCCAGCACCACGCCGACCGGTGAGAACGGCAACACCAGCCCGAACCAGGCGTCGAGCCACTGCCCGAACAGGCCGCGACGACCGTAGGCCAGCAGCAGCGCGACGCCGCCGACCACGGGCGGCAACACCATCGGCAGCGTCACCAGCACGCGCACCGCGGTCCGCGACGGTCCGGCGGCGGTCGCCAGCCACACCGCCAGCGGCAGCCCGAACACGAACGTCAGCAGCGTCGCGAGCGCCGCGCAGCGCACCGACAACCACAGCGCCTGCAGCACTGGTGGCGACAGCAGTTCGCCAACGAACTCGGCCCACGGCGCGCGCAGCAACAGGCCGAGCAGCGGCAGCACGAAGAACAGCGCGCCCAGGCTCGCGGGCAGCCACAACAACGCGGGTTGGCGGCTCCTCACGGCGCACCGAACCCGAAGTCACGCAGGATCGCCCGGCCCGCCGGCGACAGCACGAACGCGACGAAACGCGCGCCGCCGTCGCGCTGCAGGCCCGCAGCGGCGACGGCGATCGGGTAACGCGCGCGCACGTCGAAGGCTTCCGGCACCGCCACCCCGGCCACCTCCGCGACATCGGTGACGTCGGTCGCATAGACGATGCCCGCGTCCAGCTCGCCCAATCGCACCTTGGCGACGAGCGCCGTGACGCTGGGCTCGTCGGACAGCGACCGCACCTCGACCCCGGCCTTGGCGAGCGCCTGCCGCGCGTAGCTGCCCGCCGGGACCTCGGGGCCGCACAGCGCCACGCGCAGGCCGTCGCGCGCGAGGTCTTCGAGCCCGGTGATGCGCTGCGGATTGCCGGCCGTCACGACGATCGCGAGGTGATTGCTGGCGAACACCTGCGCCGCGCCGACCAGCAGGTCCGCGGCCGCGGCGCGCTGCATGTTGTTCTCGTCGGCCGCCGCGAACACGTCCGCGGGCGCCCCTTCGCGCAGCTGCACCAACAGGCTCGGCGTGCCGGCGAAGTGCAGTTCGACGGCGCTGCCGGGGACCGCCTGTTCGAACGCGGCGGCGAGCGCCTGGAACGGCGCGGTCAGGGACGCCGCGGCGAACACGACGATCGGGTGGGGCGCGGCGGCCGCCGGTGCGCATCCGACCAGCGAACACGCCACCACCACCAGCAGGGTCCAAGGCCAGCGGCGACGCGGAGCGGGTGGCGGAGACGGGCACATCGGCGGCGCCATTCTCGGCGGCGTTCCGCCGCTGGCAAGCGCACGCGAGGATTGTGCCGTCAGACCGAGGCGGCGCCGGCGAGCGGCACCTCGACGCGCGTCGGCAGACGCACCACGAAGCGGGCCCCACCGAGCGCCGAGTCGCCGCAGGCGATCGTGCCCTGGTACCGGTTGGCGATCGCGGCGCAGGTCGCCAGTCCGAGTCCGGTGCCCGAGGGCTTGTCGGTCAACAGGTCGGGCAGCTGATGGAACTTCTCGAACACCTGACGGCGCTCCGCCTCGGGAATACCCGGCCCCGAGTCCTCGACGGCCAGCTGCCAGGAGCCGTCGGCGACCCGCACCTCGACCCGCACGCGACCGCCGTCCGGCGTGAACTTGACGGCGTTGTCGACCAGGTGGCTGCAGAGCTGCCGCAGGCGGCTCGCGTCGACGACCAGCTCGGCGGCAGCACCGGGCGCCGCACAGACCAGATCGATGCGCCGCGCGGCCGCGCCCGGCTGGGCCGTGGCCGCGACTTCACGCACCACCGCGGCGCCGTCGACGCGTTCGTCGCGCAGGATCGCCTCGCCGCCCTCGAGCTGCAGATAGTCGAACATCGCGTCGACGAGCCGGCTCAGCTGCACGCTCTCCTCGTGGATCACACGCACGAACTCGGGCCACTCCATGCTCTCGCCGGGCAGCATCGTGCCGAGGATCTCGGCGAAGGCGCAGATGTTGGTCAGCGGCGTGCGCAGCTCGTGCGAGACGCTGGACAGGAACCGGTCCTTGAGCTGTTGCAGCTCGTGCGATCGCGTGCAGTCGATCAGCAGGAAGGCGAAACCGAAGTCCTGACCGGTGCGCGCCGACTTCACCCGGACCGCGGTCAGGTCGAAAATCCTCGACCCAGCCGGGATCGACAGGTAGCGGACGGGCTCGAGCTGGCTGCCGGCCTGCTGGTTTTCCCCTAGGAGGGCCCACGCCGAGCGCGCACGACGCGCGAGCTCGTCGGGCAACAGGTCCCACAGCAGCTGCCCTTCGATACGGCCTTCGACCCCCGGCATGGCGCTCTGCGCCGCGGGGTTCGCCATCACCACCTCGCCGCCGACGTCGATGACCACGACCCCTTCCTGCAGCGCCTCGAGCACCGACCGCGAACGCTCGTAGGCGAGCTCCAGCGTGAGCCGATGGACCTCGGCGCCACGCTCGTCCTCGCGAGTCGCCGCGGTGCGCTGGATGCGCAGCGTCGCGGCCGTTTCGCGGCGTGCGCGCCTGTTCTCGAACCCCGCCGCCAAGGCGGCTCCGGCCGCGATGGCCGCGGCGCTCCACACCGCCGCGCCGGCCGCGACGACCAACCCGAAGAGCACGGCAGCCGCCAGGAAGGCACGGCCCGACACCAACCGTTCGCGCGGGCTGGCGGCGGCGGCCCTGGGGCCTGCATCGGGTTGCGATCTGAGGGGCTCTCCCACTTCCCGTCTATCGAGACATACCGGACGACGTCTTGATGTGGGAAGTCCCTGTAGCCACCGCGGCCCACCAGCCGATGAGAGCTGGCCGGAGGAAGCCCATGGGACTGCTCACGATTTGTCTGGTGTCGTCGTTCTTGCCGCAGGGACCGTCGACCGATTCGGTCGCGGCGCCGCAGGCGGTCGTTCATCCCGCGTCGTGGTTGCCTGCGCACTGCGCGGTCGCCGTGATGATGTCGCCCGATCCCGAGGGTCACTTCGACGCCGACGGCCTGCGTCGCGTGCTGGCGAGCGATCCGTCGGGTTCCCTGGAGCACTTCACGACGATGCTCGACGCGGAACTGGCGGCCCACGGCCTGTCCACGCAGGACGCCGCCGATCTGCAGCGCGGCGGTGTCGCCGTCGCCCTGCACGGCTGGAGCGCCACCGGTGTTCCCTCGATCACCCTGGTCGGCCGCTGCCCGACCAGCGCCGAGCGGCTGCATGCCGCGCTGCAGGCGCAGGGTCACACCACGCGCGTCGACTCGGTCGACTGCCGCGAGTTCGGCGAGGGTGAGAGCACCTTCGTGGGCGGCATCTTCGGCGAGTATCTGATCCTCACCACGGCGCGCGAGACGCTGTCGTGGACGATCGCCGCCACCCAGGGCGACCAGGAACAGTCCCTGGAACACGCTTCGGACTATCAGGACACGCTCGCCGAGTGCGGCACCGCGGCACCGCAGGTGCAGGTGTTCGCGCGCCCCGCGCAGCTGTTCACCGAGCTGCGCGCGCACGCCGCGGCCAAGGGCATCGACCTCGGCCGCATCGCCGCCGCGCTCGAACTCGACAAGATCGACCGCGCGCTGGTCGGCGCCTCGCGCGGCGAGGGCGGCATGCGCCTGTGCGGCACGATCCACGCGCCCCGACTCGGCGGGCTGCTCGCCGCGCTCGGCGGCACGTCGATCCGTTTCGACCAGACGCTGGCCGCGATCGTGCCCGAAGCCGCCACCGCCTTCGGTCTGTCGACCATCGACCTCGGCGCGGTGATCCGGGCCGGCGTCGCGGTGGTCGCGGCGGTCGACGCCGAGACCGGCGCGATGGCGCGCGAGACCATGGAATCCTGGGGCAAGAAGCACGGCCTCGACGTCGGCGCCGACCTGCTCGACAGCTGCAGCGGCCGCATCGCCACGATGCAGCTGCCCTCCGGCAAGGCCGTGGCCATCGGCGTCCGCAACAAGGCGGCCTGGGCCCACGGCGTCGAAGCGCTGCTCGCCGACCTCGGCCAGCAGGTCAGCCAGCGCGAGTTCGCGGGCACCACGGTGCAGTGCATCGAAGATCCGTTCGGCGCCACCACGGTCATCGGCATGGTCGGCGACTGGTTGTGCATCGCCGAGGGTGAGATGACCTTCCAGGCGCTGCAGCAGCAGGGCGGCAGCAACACGCCGGCGGCGATGGTCACCGCCGCGCTCGCGGCGGCGCCCGAGAACACCACCCACCTCGCGGTCGAACGGGCCTCGGGGCAGAGCACGTTCCTGCGCCGCACCGAGACCGGCATGACCCTGTCGAACCTGCAGGGCACGCCGACCGAGATCGTCGCCAGCACCACGCCGGAGGAGACCACCGCCGACGAGGCGACGCACGGCAAGGACGAAGCGGCGCGCCGCGACCTGCACGCCGTCGAAGCCGCTGGCAACACGGCCGACATCGCCGAGCTGACCCGCCTGGCCCGCTGCGGCGACGACGCCGTCGCGCGCCGCGCCGCGTGGCTGCTCGGCAAGCACGCCAAGAAGGAGAAGCTGCAGCCGCTGCAGGACCTCGCGCACGAGTCCACCGACGCCGAGATCCGCCTGCTGGCGATGGCGGCGCTGGTGACCGCCGCGTCGCCGGGCTCGCTCGAGACCGCCGTCGATGCGCTCGACGACGCCGACCAACGCGTGCGCGTGGCCGGCGCCCAGCTGCTCGGCCGCCTGCGCAAGCCGGCCGCCAAGGAGCCGCTGCTCGCGTTCCTGCAGCGCTCGCGCAACACCCTGGCCCAGGCTGAGGACACGAGCGACGTGCAGGCCGCGCTGGTCGCGCTGCACGATCTGGGCGCGAAGGAGGAGCTGCTGCCGGCGACGACCACGCTGCGCGACGCCACCCAGAAGGGCGTCGGCCAGGCGCTGGCGTTCTACTGGCAGGGCGTGTCGCCGCAGTTCCCGCGCGAACAGGAGACCACCCTGCTGCTCGCGGCGCTCGACCACAGCGCGCTGTTGCTGCGCCGCTACGCGATCGACCGCCTCGCCGAGCTCAACTCCACGAGCGCCGTGCCGGCGCTCGAGAAGCGCCTGGGCACCGAAGGCCCCGAATTGCGACCGCTGATCGAGTCGACGCTGTCCTACCTGCGCCGCGACCAGGACCAGCCCAAGGGCGACGAGTACGAGCGCGCCATGGCCAACGCGCAGGCGCTGTGGGCCAAGACCGTCGCGACCTGGAAGGGCCTCGACGACAACGAGCGCATGGTCTACGGCGGCGGCGCCGGCGGCCTGGTGCTGGTGCTGTTCCTCGCCGTGGTCATGGTGCGCCGTCGGCGTCGCAAGCAGGAGCACGAGGAGGCCGCCGCGGCCGCCGCCGCGCTCGCGGCGCCTTCGGACGACTACTACGACGAGGCGTACGAAGAAGGCGCCGAGTACTACGAGGACGCCGAGGCCGGCTACGACGAACAGGTCTACGAGGATGCCGGCAGCTACCGCTGATCGGGCGGCGAAGACCTTCGCGCTGCTCGCGGTCCTGGGCGTCGGCATTGGCGCCCAACAGCCGACGGCCCCGGTGCTGCGCGCCGTCTGCGCCACGGAGCTCGCCGGCGACGCTGCCGGCGGCCTCGCCTGGCTCGTCGGCACCTGCCTGCGGCAGCGCCCCGACTGGCCCGCCGCCCTCGGACGCGGCCAGAACCTCGCCGTGCACCTGGACGCCGACGGGCTGCGCCTGGGTGTCAGCGCGACACCGCTGCCCGCGGGCGCCGCGCTCGCCGGCTCGGTGACCTTCGGCGACGGCCAGGAGGCCCTGTGGGAGTGCGCCGCGGACGGCACCGAGGACTGGTACCTGCCGCTCTCGGTCACCGTGCCGGCCCCGTGGCAGGAGCTGCTGCGCCGGCTGCAGGCCGACGTGACCCAGACCCCACGCACGCTCGACCTCGGCGTGTTGATCGGCCATCTGACGACGGGCGCCCCCGACGGCGACCCGCGCGCCAACCTGCTGCACCTGGGCGCGGCCGCCTGCGGTGATGTGACCTGGACCGCTTGGCGAACCCAGACGCACCTGCGCGTGCGCGGCCGCAGCGCCGGTGGCCTGCTGCTGCCGACGGTGCTGGTGCAGCTGGCCGCGGCGGGTGCCGCGGCGCCGATCGACCAGCTGCCGCTGCGCGCCTACACAGCGCGGGACGGCGACCGCGAGGAGGCGACCAGGCAGCTGGTCCGCGCTCCCGCCCACACCGCCGACGAGGCGCTGCGCGCGCTGCTGCACGGCGACGACCTGCAGCGCCTGGTGGCCATCGACGCGCTGGTGCGCCGCGGCGACACGACGGCGCTGCCGCGCATCGTCGCCGCCGCGACCGCCGACGGTCCGCTCGCGTCCCTGGCCGCATGCGACGCGGTCCGTTCGCTGTTCGAACGCGCCACGCCGCTCGACCGCCAGCGCACCCGCGCCGCGATCGCACGCAGCGACGACCGCAACCTGCGCTCCATCGACGTCGACGGCCTCCTGCCGGGATCGCGCCGCCGCGTCGTCGCCGACGACGGCTCGCAGCGCGCCCGCTTCCTGGTGCTGCTGTGCCTCGCGGGCCTGGCCCTGTACGGCCTGTGGACGCGCGAGCGCTGCCGCGCGATCGAAGCGGCACAGTTCTGATCGCGCCTCGCCGGCGGCTCAGATCACGACCATGACCTCGTCGAGCGGCCGCCGCCCGATCGCCATCGCCGGCACCTCACAGTCGGCGCTGGCGTAGCCGACGGGGATCAGCAGGAACGGCCGCTCGTGCTTGGGGCGGCCGAGCACTTCGTTGAGGAACGCCATCGGGCTCGGCGTGTGCGTCAGCGTCGCCAGTCCGGCGTGCTGTGCCGCGGCCAGGAACAGCCCGCACGCCAGCCCCACCGACTCCTTGAGGTAGTAGACCTGGCTGCCGTCGTCGAGGTGCGTGAGCTGGAACACCACCACCAGCCACGGCGCCGTGGTCAGGAACTCCTTGTGCTCGTCGGTGCCCAGCGGCGCGAGGTCGGCCAGCCACTGCTCGTTGGCGCGGCGCGCGTAGAACTCGCGCTCCTCGGCCTCGGCGCCGGCGCGGATGCGCGCCTTGACCGCAGGGTCCTGCACGCACACGAACCGCCAGGGCTGCTTGTTGGCGCCGCTCGGCGCAGTGTGCGCACAACGCACCAGCCACTCGATCGTCTGCCGTGACACCGGCCGGTCGTCGAACATGCGCACGCTGCGGCGACGGCGCAGGATCTCGAACAACGCCGCCGCCGCCTCCTCGGGCGGCAGCGCGGGCTGGTAACGGTCGGTGAACGGAACGAAGCGAGCCTCGGACATCGGCGCGATTCGAGGCGAGCCGCACCTCCCGGGCAAGCGCGTCGTCTTGGCCGAAAGTTCATCGCGCCGGACCGCCCCGGTGCTCAAGCGGCCCGACGAAGCTTCCGATGCCCATCGCAGGCATGGATCAGCACGACGTCGCACCGGACGCGAGCCTGCGCGGGGACTCTGGTGAGACGCTCGCCAGCGTGCTGCACCTCGCGCAACCCGCCCTCGAGCTGTCGGGCGACCAGCCGGCCAAGATCATCGAGCACGTCTTCGCGACGCACCCGCACGCCCTGGGCGTGGTGATCGACTGCGGCGCCGGGGGCGTCGTACTGTTGACCCCGGCGCGCTTCCACGAACTGATGTCGCGCCCGTACTTCCGCGCCGTGTTCGAGCTGCGTCCGGCGAAGGTGCTCGCCGCACACCTCGGCGACCCACCGCTGATCGCGGCGCCGACGGACCTGCTCGCGCCCGTGCTGCGCGCCGCGGTCGAACGGCCCAGCCGCACCGGCTTCGACCCGATCCTGTGTGAGGTCGAGGCACAGGGCAGGATGCTGCTCGACGTGCAGCAGCTGCTCGTCGAGCGCACCCGGGACCTGGCCGGCGCCACCGAACAGTTCGAGCTGCGCCAGCGCGACGCGCAGCGCGCCGCCCGCGCCAAGAGCGAGTTCATCGCCAACATCAGCCACGAGCTGCGCACGCCCCTCAACGGCATCCTCAGCGTCGGCGAACTCCTGCTCGACACGCCGCTCGATGCCACCCAGCTCGAGCTCGTGCGCACGCTGCGGCTGTCCGGCGAGGCGCTGCTCGCCCAGCTCGGGGACATCCTCGACATCTCCAAGTTCGAAGCTGGCCATTTCGAACTCGACAGCGTGGTGTTCCAGCTCGGCTCCGTCGTCGACGAGGCGATGCAGATCCTCGCGGCGCGCGCGGCGACCGCCGGCCTCGTGTTCGGCGCGACGGTCGACCCGCGGCTCGAGGGCGCGCTGCGCGGCGATCCGCAGCGGCTGCGGCAGGTGCTGCTCAACCTGCTCGGCAACGCGATCAAGTTCACCGAGCGCGGCGAGGTCTGGGCCTGCCTGTCGTCGGTCGAAGAAGCGGCTGGCGCGGTGAGGCTGCGCATCGAGGTGCTCGACACGGGCATCGGCATCGTGCAGGAGGTGCACGAACGCATCTTCGAACCCTTCGAGCAGGCCGACAGCTCGACCTCGCGCCGCAGCAGCGGCACCGGACTCGGCCTCGCGATCTGCCGGCACATCGTCACGGGAATGGGCGGCACCATCGGAGTGCGCAGCGCCCCAGGCGTCGGCTCGGTGTTCTGGTGCGAAGTGCCGCTGCAGCGCGTCGGTCCCGCCGCCGCCGATCCGTTGCTGCCGGCCGTGGCGATCGTGACCCGCTCCGCGCTGACGGGCCGCCTGCTGACCGAGTCCCTGACCCGCCGCGGCGCCCGCGCGCGCGCCTTCGCGCTCGGCGACGAGGCGATCGGGTGGGCGCGCCGCGAGGGCGCGGTGCTGTGTTTCCTGCACCACGAACACCCGAACGGGCTCGCCGTCGGCGCGGACGGCCCCGCGCAGCTGACCCTCGACCGCCCGACGCAGGGGCGCGCGACCGCTGCCCGTCGACTTTCGAGCCCCATCCTCGATCGGCACCTGATCGCGCGGCTCACCGGCGCCGAGTCTCCGGCGCACGCCAGAGCCGAGGCGGCGACCGCGGTGCCCGGCCTGCGCGGCGAGGTGCTCGTCGTCGAGGACCACCCCGTCAACCAGAAGGTCGTGCAGGCGGTGCTCGAGCGCGCCGGCTGGTCGGTGACGATCGCGAGCAACGGGCGTGAGGCGCTCGCCACCGCGCAGCCCGAGCGCTTCGCGGCGGTGCTGATGGACTGCCAGATGCCCGAGATGGACGGCTATGAGGCCACCCGGCGGTGGCGCGAACGGGATCGCGGCGCCGGCGTCAGCAACCCCGTGCCGATCATCGCGCTCACCGCCAGCGCGATGGCCGGCGACCGGCTGCGCTGCTTTCAGGCGGGCATGGACGACTACCTGACCAAGCCGCTGCGCCGCGAACCGCTCTGTGACGCGCTGCACGCCTGGACCGCCGGTGACCCCGCCGAGCGCCGGCGCAGCCTGCTGCGCGACCTGGCGCGCGACGCGCTCGCCGCCCGGCGCGCCGGCGACCCGACGCTGTGGGACCGAACATTGCTCTCGCTGAGCGAACTGCTCGGCGAGGCACCGCCCGACCTCGAGCGGCTCGCCGGCGAATCACCCCAGCACGCGACGGACTCCTGAACCGATGCACGCTGGCGCGCCCGGCGCCAGCGCGCATGATGGCCGCGCGATGGGCTCCAGCCACGATCCGCGCCACCTGCCCGAAGACCTCGAAGCCGCCGTGCTCGAGATCCTCGACGGCGACGAGCACGCGCGGGCGCCGGCCCTGGCCTCGCTGCTGCGGGCCAACGCCGCACACGCGGGCGCGATCCGTTCCTGGCTGCGGCAGGCAGGCGTGACCGTGCCCGAGGACGAGACCGGGACCCGCCAGGCCGGCCCCGTCGCGGGCGAGTTCCCGAGGCCGCTCGGCGACTACCAGCTGCTCGCGGTGATCGGCCGCGGCGGCTTCGGCACCGTCTATCGCGCCGAGCAGCAGCGCCCGATCCGGCGTCCAGTCGCGATCAAGGTGCTCAACCCCGGCATGGACTCCCGCGAGATCCTGGCGCGGTTCACGGGTGAACGCGAGGCCCTCAACCGCATGGATCACCCCGGCATCGCGCGGCTGCTCGACGCCGGCAGCACGCCCGAGGGCCGTCCGTTCTTCGTCATGGAGCTGGTCGAGGGGCCGACCCTCACCCAGTACTGCCGGCAGCGCGACCTGTCGCTGCGCGCCCGCCTGACCCTGTTCCTCGACGTGCTCGACGCGGTGCAGCACGCCCACCAGAAGGCCGTGGTGCACCGCGACCTCTCCGCCAACAACGTGCTCGTCGCCACGGTCGACGAGCGGCCACGGCCGAAGATCATCGACTTCGGCATCGCCAAGTCGCTCAGCGATCCGCTGCTGCTCGGCGGCGCCGAGACCCTGCGCGGCACCCTGCTCGGCACGCCCGAGTACATGAGCCCCGAACAGGCGGCGGGCCGCGTCGCCGAGGTCGACACGCGCACCGACATCTATTCACTGGGAGTACAGCTCTACGAGCTGTTGACCGGGCTGCTGCCGATCCCCGGCGTCGTGCTGCGTGCGCAGGGCATCGCCGGCATGGCCAGGGTGATCGCCGAGTATCGACCGCCGCTCGCCAGCGACCTCGCGCCGGCGCCGCAGGCCAAGGCGATCCGCGGCGACCTCGACGCGATCCTCGGCAAGGCTCTCGCCAAGGACGCCTTGGAGCGTTACTCGACGGTCGCCGAGTTCGCCAACGACCTGCGCCGGCACCTGCGGCACGAGCCGGTGCTGGTGGCCTCGCCGTCGCGGCTGCACCGGTTCGTGAAGTTCGTGCGCCGCAACCGCGCCGCATCGATCGCGACGGCGATCGCGGGCACGGCGCTGGCCACCGCGACCGTGGTGCTGGCGCTGGCCCTGGACGCCGCCAATCGGGCGAACACCAGCAACCGGCAACTCACCGAGGCCCTCAAGAGCAGGGTCGACGACGGCTTCCGCCTGCTCGCCAACGAGGAGCGGCTGCGGGCCGCGACGCTCGCCGCCGCCGCGCTGCCGCCGCCGTGGCCCGACAACCGCGACGCCTACGAGCGCTGGCGCGCAGACCACGGCGACCCGCTGCGCGAGGAGCTCGCGAAGATGCGCGTCAAGCTCACCGACATGCGCCAGCGGCAGTCCGCGCAGGGCGGCTTCCCGGATGCCACCGACCAGCACCTGTTCACGGCGCTGACGCGCCTCACCGCCGAGCTGGAGCAGTTCTTCACGGCCGGCCCGGCCGCGCGCGTCGCGGATCTCCGCCAACTGCAACAGGACCTCGCCGGACAGCGCGACCAGGAGCGCTGGCTGCAGATCGCCGCCGCGGTCAAGACCAGCGACGGCGCGGCGGCCAGCCGCGCCTACGGCGGCATGAGCCTGTCGCCGCAGGCGGGCCTGGTGCCGCTGGGGATCGACCCCGTCACCAGGCTCGCCGAGTTCCTGGACCTCGCCAGCCACCCGCGCGGCGCCGGCGTGCCCGACGCAAACTCCCTGCCCGACGATCACGGCATGATCCTGGTGCTGTTGCCGCCGGGCGCGGTGCGCTTGGGTGCCTCGCGCGACGAACCGGGTCTGCCGCAGTACGACCCGGCCGCCGCCGACGACGAGCTCGGCGGCGAATCGCTGTGGCTCGACGCGTTCCTGATCGCCAAGACCGAGCTCACCGTCGGCCAGTGGGCGCGGCTGTCGGGCACGGCGCTCGAGGCGGCGCGCGCCACGCTGCCGGCGACGGGCATGAGCTGGGCCGAGGCAACCGAAGTGCTGGGCCGCTACGGCCTCGACCTGCCGACCGAGGCGCAGTGGGAATACGCCTGTCGCGCGGGCAGCACGACGCCGTGGTCCTGGGGCGAACACGCCGGCCGCGCCGCGGGCCACGCGCACCAGGGTGAGCAGCCGGCCCCCGTCGGCAGCCTCGCCGCGAACGCGTTCGGGCTGTTCGACATGCACGGCAACGTCGCCGAATGGTGTCGCGACGCCAAGGTCGGCTACGGCGTCGGCAAGCTGCGCGCCCACGACGGGCGACGCGAGCTCGGCGCGCCCCAGGTCGACGGCGAGGTCGCCGTGCGCGGCGGTACCTTCGCGCAGGAGCTGCTGGCGATGCGCAGCTCGTCACGGGCCGGCCGCGCGCCGCAGACGCGCAGCGCGGACCTGGGCCTGCGCCCGGTGCGTCGACTGCAGTGAGCGGGAACTGCTGGCTTCGATGGGGTCGCACGCCGCCGGCGGCGCTACTCCAGCCCCAGCGCGCGCCGGATCGCGACCTTGTCGACCTTGCCGCCCGCGAAGTCGTCGAACGCACGCGCCGGCGGCTGGATCATGTGCGAGGCGATGAACGGCGCGCCTTCGACCGCGCCCTGCTCGCTGTCCTTGAAGCAGCACTCCCACTCGATCGTCGCCCAACCGTGGTAGTTGTGCTTGGTGAGCAGGGTGAAGATGCCGGTGAAATCGACGTCGCCGTCACCCGTCGAACGAAAGCGCCCGGCGCGGTTCTGCCAGCCCTGGTAGCCGCCGTAGACACCGACGCGGCCGTTCGGCCGGAACTCGGCGTCCTTGACGTGGAAGCACTTGATGCGCTCGTGGTAGAGCTCGATGTACTCCAGATAGTCGAGCTGCTGCAGCACGAAGTGCGACGGGTCGTAGAGCAGACACGCGCGCGGGTGCTGATCGACGTGGTCGAGGAACATCTCGTAGCTGGCACCGTCGTGCAGATCCTCGCCGGGGTGCACCTCGAACGCGCAGTCGATGCCGCATTCGTCGGCGTAGTCGAGGATCGGCCGCCAGCGCTTCGCCAACTCCTTGAAGCCCTCCTCGACCAGGCCCGCCGGGCGCTGCGGCCACGGATACATCGTGTGCCACATCAGCGCGCCGCTGAACGTCGGCATCGCGTCGAGGCCGAGGTTCTTGCTGGCCTTCAGGCACAGCTTGACCTGCTCGGTGCCGTAGCGGCACATCGCCTCGGGCGTGTTCACGCCGGCCGGCGCGAAGCCCTGGAACATCGACGCGTAGGCAGGGTGCACCGCGACCAGCTGCCCCTGCAGGTGGGTGCTCAGCTCGCTGATCTCGACGCCGGCGCGATCGGCCGTCGCCTGCAGGTCGCGGCAGTACTCGACGCTCTCGGCGGCCTTGGCCAGGTCCATGCAGCGCGCGTCCCACGACGGCACCTGCACCCCGACGTAGTCGAGCTCCCCCGCCCACTTGCAGGCGGAGTCGAAGCGGTTGTGCGGGGCGCTGTCCGACATGAACTGCGCGAGGAAGATGCCGGGTCCTTTCATCATGGGCGTGCTCCGTGGTCGAGGCGCGAGATGGTCGCCGGGGCGAGGCCACAGAACAAGCCGGCTCGGCAACTCTCACGCGGGCGGCTCGCCGGCCACGTGCTCGAGCTCGCCGGTGAGCCGGTCCGCGATCCACCGGCGCACGAAGTACTCGCGATAGCCGCGCCGCACCAGGAAGCGCGGGATGCCCTCGCCGTCGCCCTTCGCCACCGCGGCCCCGACCAGCAACTCGCTCCACTCGCCGCGCGCGCGATCCATGAGGCGCCGGACGCGCCGGTCGTGCCGGATCTGGCGCACGCCCGAGACGATCATGCCCACCGCGAACGCGGCCATGCCCGCGAACCAGTGCCGGCCGTTGCCCACGTCTTCGACGCCGTAGATCACGGCCCAGGCCACCGCCAGGGTGACGCACCCGAACGCGATCCGGTTCTGCGGGTCGGTGACCGGCATCATCGGCTTGTAGTCGAGCCGCGGCCCCATCATCCATGGGCTGCGGAAGGTCTCGTGCCCGTGCGGCGCGACGCCTTCGGAGTGCACCAGGTAGTCCACGGCCACAGAGTAGCGCGATGCGCGCCTGCCGGGGACGCGATCAGCGCGCGACCTTCACCCAGCCGCCCTTCTTGACCGACGCGAGCGACGCCTCGAGCACGGCCTGCACCGCGACGCCGTCGTCGAAGTCCGGGTGGAACGGCTGCTTGCCGGCCAGCGCGGTGACGAAGTCGGCGACGTGGTGCACGAAGGTGTGCTCGTAGCCGACGATGTGCCCGTCCGGCCACCAGTTGGCGGCGTACGGGTGCACGCCGTCCATGCACATCACGGTGCGGAAGCCCTGACCATCGGCCGGGTCGGCGAACGAGAACACCTCGAGCTCGTTCATGCGCTCGAGGTTCCAGCGGATCGCGCCCTTCTCGCCCGAGATCTCGATGCAGTTGTAGTTCTTGCGGCCGGGCGCGACGCGCGTCGCCTCGTAGGTGCCGATCGCGCTGCTGCCCTTGCCCTTGGCCTTGAACTTCGCCAGGAAGCAGAACGCGTCGTCGACGTCGACCTTGGCCTTCTGCTTGCCCTTGCCGGTCGGTCGCTCCTTGGTGAACGTCTGCTGCACGCCGCAGACGGCGTCGAACTCCAGCCCGGTCAGCGCGCGCGTCAGGTCGATCAGGTGCGCGTTGAGGTCGCCGTGCGCGCCGCTGCCGCAGGCCTTCTTGCTGGTGCGCCAGCTCGCCGGCATGTCCGCCGAGCTGAGCCAGTCCTGCAGGTAGACCGCGCGCACCTGCCGCACCGCACCGATGTCGCCGCGCGCGATCATCTGCGCCGCGAGCATCGTCGCCGGCGCGCGGCGGTAGTTGTGCCACAGGGCGACGCGCACCTTGTTCTTCTTCGCGAGCGCCGCCATCTCCTTGGTCTGCTCGAGGGTCATCGCCAGCGGCTTCTCGCAGAGCACGTGCTTCTTGGCGCGAAGGGCGGCCATCGCGATCGGGAAGTGGCTGTCGTTGGGCGTGGCGACGTCGATCACGTGGATGTCGGGGTCGGCGAGCACCGCGTCGAGGTCCGTCGTCGCCTCGGCGAAGCCGAACTTCTGCGCCGCCTCCCCGGCGCGCGCGAGGTCGCGGCCGACGACCACCGCGGGCACGACCTGCAGCGGCAGGTCGAAGAAGTGATTGACCTGGCGGTAGGCGTTGCTGTGCGCGCGGCCCATGAAGGCGTGGCCGACCATCGCGACGTTGAGGACCTGGAGAGTGCCGGCGGCGCCGGCCTGCGAGCGGGGCGAGGACTTCATCGGGCGAGACTGGACCGCGCGGCGCGCCCCAGAGCAAGAAGTCGCCTGGATGCCCCCCCTCCGCGCACTGGGAGGCAGAGCCACGATGCAGTTCGGCCACGACCACCTGTTCACCCACACCTTCGGCGATCCCGCGAACGCGGCCTCGCTGCTGGGCGGGATCCTGCCCGGGCCGCTGGCGCGCGCGATCGACTGGTCGTCGCTGCAGCTGGTGCCCGGGTCGTGGGTCGACGAGGACCTGCGCGGGCACCACGCCGACCTGCTGTTCACCGCGAACGCGGCGGGCGCGCCGCTGCTGCTCTACCTGCTGCTCGAGCACAAGAGCCGCGCGGAGCGCTTCACCGCCTACCAGCTGCTGCGCTACGCGCTCTGCGCATGGCAGGCGCACCTCGCTACTCATCCGCAGCGCAAGTGGCTGCCGCCGCTGGTGCCGATCGTGGTGCACCACGGCGAGACGGCCTGGCGCCAACCGCGCAGCGTGCTCGAGCTCGTCGAGCTCGACGGCCTGCCGCCGGCTGCGGCCAAGGCGCTGGCGCCGCTGCAACCGAGCCTGCACTTCCTGCTCGACGACCTCGCCGACACCAGCGCCAGCGAGCTGCGGGCGCGCGACCTGTCGCTGCAGGCGCGGCTGACCCTGCTGCTGTTGCAGTTCGTGCGCGGCTCGACCGAACGGGACCCCGCCGAGTTCGTGCGGCGATGGCGCGACCTGTGGCAGGAACTCTGGCAGCACCCCCGCGGCAAGACGACCCTGCTGGCGCTACTCTCCTATCTGGCCTGGCAGCTCGAGGTGCCCCCCGAGCGCCTCGCCGCCGCAGCCGCACTGATCCACGAAGAAGCTACTCCCATGGGCAAGACGATCGCCGAGCAATTGATCGAGCAGGGCATGAAGCGCGGGCAGGAGCTCGGCAAAGCCGAAGGCAAGGCCGAAGGCAAGGCCGAAGGCAAGGCCGAAGGCATGCGGCAGGCGCGCGTCGAGATGCTCACGATCCTGCTGCAGACGCGCTTCGGCACGCTGCCCGAACGCGTCACCGCGCGCGTCGCGGAAGCCGACATGGCAACCCTCGATCGCTGGGCGCGCCAGCTGCTCGACGCCGCGTCCCTCGACGCGGCCCTCGCCTGAGGCCTGGCCCCGCGCGCTCCGGCTACCGCGTGCCGCCGAACAGCACGCGCACGTTGCGGTCGCTCGGACCCGCCGTGTCCCAGCCCAGGAACAGGTCGAGCACGCCGTCGCGGTTCCAGTCGCCGAGGTCCAGCGACAGGTGCGCGTCGCGGTCGCCGACGCGCGTCGGCGACACGAACGTCGAGGTGCCGAACTCACCGGCGCCCGTGCTCAGGTAGAACAGCAACGACGTGCTGCGCACACCCAGGCCATCGACCCACTCGACGGCGGCCACCGCGTCGAGGCTGCCGTCGCCGTTGACGTCGCCGAGCCGCAGGGCGCGCGGCTCCCCCGGGGCCAGGGCGCGCGGCGAGCCCAGGCTCTCGAGGAACGCGCCGACGGCGACCTCCTCGCCGGTGCCCGGCTCCGCGACGTTGCGGAACAGGCGCAGGCTGCTGTCGTCGGCGGCGGCGACCAACAGGTCGACGAGCTGGTCGCGGTCGAAGTCGGCGGCGACGACGCGCGTCGGCCCGCTGCCGGCCAGCAGCACCTGCGGTCCGCCCGCGCGCGCGCTGGCGACGAAGTGGTCACCGGCCGGCGTCGCGCCGCCGACGTAGCGGAAGAAGCGCACGTGGTTGCCGTCGAGCGCGGCGCCGCCGGAGCCGCGCGGCACGGCGACGGCGAGCTCGAGGCGCACCGGCTGCCCTGCATCGCCCATCGCGAAGTCGCCGAGCGCCAGCGAACTGGCGTTGCCGTGCACCGCGGTGAGTTCGGTGGGCACGAAGAACGGGAACTCGTTCGACGCCGGCGCGGCTTTGCCGCGCAGCAGCGCGATCAGCGCGCTGCCCTCCGTCTGCTGCGGCAGGTCGAAGCAGAGCAGCACCACGAGGTCCGCGACCCCGTCGCCGTCCACGTCGCCGCGCACGATCTGGGTGCGGCCGGTGAGGTCGATCGAGCGCAGCGCCGGCGCGGCGCTCGCGAGGCGCAGCTCCGTGGTGGTCAGCGTCGGCGTCTGCGACGACCCGCCCGTGGGGTTGTGCCGCCAGAGCCCCAGGCGCGAATCCTCGTTGGCGAACACGAGCGACTCGATCTCGGGCAACGAGCTGGGCAGCAGCTGCACGGACGTCGGCAGCAGCCCCGACCAGGCGAGGCGCGTGCTCGGCCGGGGGAAGCCGCCGAAACCGTCGTTCTCGAGTAGTTCGATCTGGCCGTCGCGGGCCAGGGCCAGATCGCGCACCGAACCGCCGCCCGCGACGCTGATCGCGTGGAAGTTGCCCGAGGCGATGCCCTGGATCGGCGCACCGATCTGCGCGCCGGCGTCCGGCGGCAACAGCGTCAGCTGGCCCGTGCTGGCATCGGCGTAGAGCAGACGCGTCGACAGGCGCCGCTCGCGGGTCCCGTCGATGTCGCTCTCGTGCACGACGAACACCGCCTTGGCCTCGGCGCTCTGCGGCGTCGCCGGAAAGGCCCGGTCGAAGTGCAGCGCGCGGATCTGGCGCGGCGACTCGGCGCCGAGCTCGATGCCGCCGGGAATCGGCGAGAACCGCGTCGTGCCGTAGCGCAAGAGACCGAGCGAGACGAACTGCGGGTCGCCGCGCACCGCGAGCGCCATCTCCAGCGTGTTGGCCTGGTCGAGATCGGCGGTGAGGCTCAGCGCCAGCGGCTCGGTCGGGATCACCTCGACGTCGGCGGCGGTCGGTGCGGCGAACGTGCGCGGCGTGGTCTGGTGCAGCACCGCGACCGTCGGCCGGGTCGGGCCCGTGGCGATCGGGTTGGACTCGAGACCCGCGAGCACGACGGCGAGCGATTGTTGGGCGCCGTCGCGGCAGCCGTGCAGGCCGACCGCGGGCGAGTTGGCGTCGGGGGTGTAGCCCGCGAACGAGAAGTCGACGTTGACCACCGCGCCGAACGAGCCGTCGCCGAGCCCGAACGCGACGTCGAGCTGCAGGGTCGTCCCGCTGACGAAGGCGACGTCGAGGAAGCCGTCTCCGTCGAGGTCCTCGAGGTCGATGGCCTCGTAGGCGAACGTGCGCACCGGCACGACCACCGGCGGCGCGAACGCGGGCTGACCGACGCCGAGCGGTCGACTCAGCCAGACCTCGGGCTGCAGGCCGGTCGGCGCGCCGACGCCGGGCACCAGCAGCACGTCGGTGAGGCCGTCGCCGTCGAAGTCCGCGGCCCGGCACCGCCAGGTGCCGGCGTTGGCGACGAAGCGGTGCACCGCGCCGAGCGGCGGCGCCGGCTTGGCCTGACCGAGCACCAGGTGATGCACGGCCGTGGCGGCGCCGAAGTTGACCAGGAACATGTCGGGCACGTGGTCGCCGTCGAAGTCCCCCGTGCACAGGTCGCGCGGCCCGAGTTCGGCGGCGACCTCGTGGTTGGCGATCTGCCGCGGCGCCCCGAAGCGCGTGAACATCCCGTTCTCCTGCGCCAGCAGCAGCTGCAGGAAGGCGACGCCACCCTCGTCGTAGAGCGCTGCGAAGTCCGGGGCGTCGTCGACGCCCGGCGCGTCGTCGAGCGCGATCGGCGACACCGCGACCGGCAGCCGCTCGAGCGTCGTGCCGCGCGGGCCGAAGAACGGCTGCGGGTTGGCGTAGAGGAACTTGCTGACGGTGACCTGCGCCGTCGCGCCGCCGAGATCGACCCGCAGCACCACGTCGACGACCCCGGGGCGACCGTCCGGCGACGCCGGCATCGTGAACACCAGGCGATCGCGGCTCGACTCACTGGTGCGGAAGTCCTGCGGGTCGAGGTCGACGACCCGCCCACCCTTGGCGAACGACAGCGACACCGCGTCGAACTGCAGCGGCGGCAACACACCGGTGACGGTGAAGTCGTACGGCGCCAGCGCGTTGCCGACCAGCGTGACCAGGCTGCCGCCGGTCGTGGGCCCCTGGCTCGGCAACACCAGCGCGACGTCGGGGCGGTAGTAGGCGCCGACGGCGACGGTCGACTCGCCGGCCAGCGCATCCCGCACGAACAACTCGGCCGCGACCGGGAAGGTGTTGCCGGGCACCACGGCGCTGACTTCCTGCACGCCCGCGATGGGCCCGGGCGACAACTGCAGCTCCGTGCACAGCCGGGTCACGGTCGGAGGCTCCTCACCGACGAGCGCCGGCCGCGACGGGTCCGCGGTGCGCACGAACAGCTGCACCCCCGCGGCCTCGGTGCTGCGCAGCCCGTCGACGAGCACGCCGACGCGCTGACCGAAGGGCGACACGAACAGGGATTCCCCTGGTGCGAGGTCGAGCGCGGCCGCGGGCTGACGCGCCAGCACGATCGCCGCGGACGCGATCGAGACGTCGTCGACGATCACGCTGAGCGTGCCCGCGACGTCCTGGTCGTTCCTGCCGACGGCGGTGCGGATCGGTCCCGTCTCGACGACGAACGTGATCGACGTCGAACCGCCCTGACCGGCCGCGGTCGGCTGCAGTTGATCGACCCCCTCTCCGGCCGCTTCGATGCGCACGCGCAGGCGCGCGCCCGGCGCGATCTTCGCGTTGGCCACGACGACGACGCGCGACGTGTTCTCGGCGGGAACGAGCGGCAGGATCGCGACCAGGCTCAGCTCGGGCGGGCGGCTCTCGGGCGTCGAGCTGCTGCCGTTGCCGGCGGCGATGCCGGTGACCAGACCCGCGCCGCAGCTGCTCGGCAGCGTCAGCGCGGCCACGGCCAACAAGGCGGCCACCGCCCGCCTCGAGGCGGTGCAGCGACGACTCGGCGATCCGCAAGACGGCTGGCGGGTGGCGAACATGGGACGGGGAAGTCTACCCCTCGCCGCATCGGAGGTTGCCGAAGCAACGCACCACCAACTTCCGGACCGCAATCCGCGGCTCGGGCGTCACCGAGCCCCCCTTCTCATGGGCGGCCCAAGGCAGGACGGCTCAGTTCGCCGCCAGGTGCTTCTCGAACATCGCGACGAGGTCCTGAGCGATCTCCTGGGGCATGCGCCGCTCGATGCGGTGGCGCGGCAGGAAGTCGACGAGCTTGCCGTCCACCACCAGCGCGATCGACGGACTCGACGGCGGCACGTCGGCGAAGTGGGCGCGCGCCTGCGCCGTCGCCTCCTTGTCCTGCCCCGCGAACACCGTCGCGAACCGCTCCGGCCGCGTCGGGTGCTGCATCGCGATGCCGACGCCCGGCCGGGCGCTTCCCGCCGCGCAGCCGCAGACCGAATTGATCACCAGCAGCCCGCTGCCGCCTTCGGCCAGCCAGGCATCCACCTCGGGCGCCGTCAGCAGCTCCTTGGCGCCGATACGGGTCAGTTCTTCGCGAAACGGACGGATCAGTTCAGGGTCGTACATCGGGCCGTGAGGGTACGGTACCGGGTACAAACCACAACCCACCGCTGCGCCACCGCCTTCGTCGGCCGGCTTCCCAGGCCCTGCCCGCCCCTCACGGACACGGTTCCACCGGCCTCCCCCCCCACCCGCGACTGGGAGGCGGAGGTGACCGTGGCGAGAACGAAGCGTCGAGACCAACCCGGGGACTGGTTCCACATCATGAACCGCGCCGTGGCGCGCCGGACCCTGTTCGAGAACCGCGTCGACTTCGCGGGCTTCCTGGAACGGATCGGTCAGGCGGCGGATCGCGGCTGGATCGAGGTGCATGCCTTCACGGTGCTGCACACGCACTTCCACGCGCTGGTGCGCAGCCCCATCGGCCGGCTGTCCGACGCCATGCACCACCTGCAGCTGGGCTACGTTCGCCACTTCAACCGTTCGCGCCGCCGCGATGGGCCGTTGCTGCGGGGCAGGTTCCGCGCGCACCTGGTCGACTCTCACGCCTATCGCGCCGTGCTCGTCGGCTACATCGACGCCAACGCGGTGCGAGCCGGGCTGGTGAAACGCCCCCAGGACCACGTGTTCGGCAGCTGCCGGGACTACGTCGGCGGCGGCGGCCCAGAGTGGCTGTGCCGCGACTGGGTGCACGAGGAAGCGCGCGCACGGCTCGGGCTCGAGGCGTTCGACGGCGCGCGCTACCTCGACGCCTTCCCGCGCGGCAGGTCCGCTTCTGCAGCGCAACTGGTCGAACGGCGGCTGCGGCGGCCCGACGGCGAACCCGATCCGATCGACGCGCTGCTGGGCGGCGGGGGGCCCGCCGTGCTCGCCTGGCTGCGCCACAAGGCACACCTCGCCGATGGCACGCGGCCCTGCACCGCCTTGGCGTCGGCCATGGCGATTCGCACGGTGATGTGCGCGGCGCCCGGAGCCCCCAGAAGCGAAGTCGCACGGACAATGCACGTCGTACTGCTTCGCAATCTCGCCGGACTCACGTTCGCCGCGATCGGCACGAACCTCGGCTGCTCCGCGGAGTCGGCGCGCCGCATCTACCGGCAGGCACAGCGGGAGGTCCAGGCGCCCGGCGAGCTCGCGACGCTCCTCCAGGCCCTGGGACATGCAGCCCTCGTCGCGACCTACGGTGCCCCTCGGACGGCGCTGATCGGTGCGGCGGGCGGCGCCGGGAAGTGACCCACCGCGCAAGGGTGCGTCACCACACAGGGCTGGCCGCGGAGCGGCCAGCCCTGTGTGGTTTGTACCCGGTTCGGTACGCACACGACTGCCGCTGGTGGGGGGATGACATGCACGGCCTTTGACAGACGGGCGCGGCGCCCCTGCAATCGGGGACCTGCGATGGAACCCGGCTCGATCCACGGCCTGCTGCAGCGCTGGCACGGCGGCGACGCCGCGGCGTTGGCCGAACTGATCCGCGGGCAGCTGCCGTGGTTGCGCGAACACCTCGACCGGCGGCTCGGGCCGATGTTGCGCAACCGGGGCGAGGTCGACGACTACCTGCACGACGCACTGCTCGACTTCCTGCGCGACGGGCCGCGCTTCGTGGTCCAGGACGAACGGCAGCTGCGCAACCTGCTCGCGCGCGTGATCGAGAACACGCTGCGCGACAAGAACGACTGGTTCCGCGCCAAGCGCCGCGACCTCGCGCGGCAGGCGCCGCTGCCCGAGGGCAGCGTGCTGGACCTGCCCTCGGGCATGGTGGCGAGCAGCACGCCGAGCCGCCGCGCCGACCGCGACGAGACACGCGCCTGGGTGCGGCTCGCGCTCGAACTGCTCACGCCCGAGGAACGCAAGGTGATCGTCGCGCGCGACTACGAGGACCGATCGTTCGTCGACATCGGCGCCGAGATCGGCATGACCGCCGACGCGGTGCGCATGCGCTGGAACCGCGCGGTCGGCCGCCTCGCGCAGGTGTTGCGGCAGCTGCGTTTGGGGCAGCTGCCCGGCGAGGAGCCGCGATGAGCGACCCGCGGGAACAATCGCACGCGCGGCTCGAACGCGCCCTCGAGCTGTTCCTCGACCACGTCGACGCGGGCGGCGCGGACGAGGCGCTGCTCGCCGAACACGCCGACCTGCGCGAGCTGCTCGAGCCGATGCTGGCGCCGGCCGCCCCCGCGACCGCCGCGCTCGACGACGACGCCACGCTCGGTGACTTCCGCATCGTGCGCGAACTGGGCCGGGGCGGCATGGGCGTCGTCTACGAGGCCTGGCAACGCTCGCTCGACCGGCGCGTCGCGCTCAAGGTGCTGGCGCCGGCGCTCGTGGCCGAACCCGCATCGGTGGCGCGCTTCCGCCGCGAGGCCGCCGCGGTCGCGCGGCTGCGGCACCCCGGAATCGTCGAGGTCTTCGGCTTCGGCTGCGACGACGGCCGGCATTGGTTCGCGATGGAGCTGATCGACGGCGAACCGCTGCACCGCTGCGCCGATCAGCATCGCTCGCCGCGCGCCGCGATCGACCTGGTCGCGCAGGTCGCCGACGCGCTGCAACACGCGCACGCCGCCGGCCTCGTGCACCGCGACGTCAAGCCCGCGAACGTGATCGTGCGCGACGACGGCAGCGCGGTACTCACCGACTTCGGCCTCGCCAGCGACGCCGCGCTGCCGAGCGTCACCACCGACGGCAGCTTCCTCGGCACCCTGGACTACGCCTCGCCGGAGCAGGCGCAGGGCGAGAAGGTCGACGCGCGCAGCGACGTCTGGTCGCTCGGCGTGTTGCTCTACGAACTGCTGACCGCGACGCGACCGTTCAGCCGCGCGACCGCGGCCGCGACGCTCAAGAGCATCCTCACCGACGAGGTCGCGGATGTGCGCACGCGCGCGCGCGAGGCCGGCGCCGACCTCGCCGCGGTCGTCGCGCACGCGCTGCAGAAGTCGCCGACGCAGCGTTATCAGGGTGCCGCGGCGCTGCTCGCCGATCTGCGCGCGCTGCAGAACGGCGCGCCGGTGAGCGCGCGACACCCGACCACGGGCGAACGCGTGGTGCGCTGGGCGCGCCGCGAGCCGTGGCGTGCGGCGACCGCGGCGGTGCTGCTGGTGCTGACGCCGCTCGCAGCCGGCGCGATCGGCTACGCGTGGGCGAACGCGCCCAAGATCGCCGCGGCCGACGCGACGGCGGCGGCGCAACTGCGAGAAGAAGCGCTCGCGGCCGCGTTCCTGGCCATCCACGAAGACGACGTGGTGACCGCGCAGCGCGAACTCGACACCATCCCCACCACGGCCGGCGATCGCGAAGTCGCCGTGGTGCGTTGTTACTGCCTCGACCGCGCGGGTCGCGAGGCCGAGGCGAACGCGCTGCTCGACACCGTGCCGGACCTGTCGCCCGCGGTGCGCGCGTGGGCGCTCGGCAAGCAGATCCCCCAGACCGAAGCCGCGATCGACGCCGACCCGCTCGAGCTGTTCGTGCAGGGCATCGAAGCCGTCGCCCGCGCGCGGCGCGACGACGACCGCAACCTGGCCCGCCACGCTGCGAACGGCCTCGCGCGCGCTTCGCTGCAGTACGGGACGCCGCGCGCGATGGTGCTGATCCTGTGGATGCAGGCGGCGGCGGCGGCCGACGACCTCGCCACGGTGACGGCGATCGAGGCGGCGCTGGCCCATCACTTCCCCGACTCGAAGAGCGTGCAGCGGGCGCGCGCGAACCGGCTCGCCGAGACCGAACCCAAGCGCGCCCTGCCGCTGCTCGAAGAGGCCGCGACGGAGAAGGACGTGCAGGCCGCAGACCTGTTCAACCTCGGGCTCGCGCACGAGGAGCTCGATCACGTCGACGCGGCGATCGCCGCCTACCGGCGCTGCGTCGCGCTCAATCCGCAGCACGCGCGCGCCCACAACAACCTCGGCCTGCTCCTGCGCAAGAAGAAGGACCAACGCGGCGCCGTCGCGGCGTTCCGGGACGCCGTCGCCGCCGATCCGCGCCACCACAAGGCGTGGAACAACCTCGGCATCACCCTGCGCAGCCTCGGCGAGATCGAGCCGGCCCGCGCCGCCTTGCAGAAGGCGATCGAACTGCGCCCCGACTACGCGATCGCCCACTACAACCTCGGCAACCTGCTGCGCGCCGAGGACAAGAGCGCCGAGGCGGTCGTGGAGTTCAGACTCGCGGTGGCCACCGACCCGAGCTACACCGCGGCGCGCGCCCACCTCGGCAACGCCCTGCGCGAAGCCGGCAAGAAGCAGCAGGCGCTGATCGCCTACGCGCTCGCCGCCGAGACCGCGCCCAGGGACCTGATCCCGCACTACAACGTCGGCCGCACCGCCCTCGAGCTGGGTCTGCTCGACCTCGCCCGCGACGCCGCCGAACGCGGTTGCGCGGTCGCGCCGCGCAGCCCCGACGCGCTCGGCCTGCTCGCCGAGGTGCTGCAGGCGCTCACCCGCCCGACACCGCCGCGCTGGCCACCGTTCGCGAACGGCTGCAGACCCTGGCCGCCGACCCCAACCCCAAGCTCGCCGCCCAGGCCAAGGAACAGCTCGACGCCCTGCCCCCGCGAAGTGATATGCATGGAACAGTGCAACAACAGGGCGGCCGCTTCGCGGCCGCCCCTGTGGTTGCACCCGGTTCAGCATGCACAGGCCGCGGTGACGCTGGCGACGGTCTGCATGCCGCGCAGGCCGTAGGTGATGGTGCCGGTGGGGTCCGCGACGTAGGTCACGGGCGTCACCTGCGACCAGCGCACGTGGTGGAAGGCGTCGACGAAGGCGGCGTCGGCCATCAGCACGGGGCGCGTGAACTGCTTGTGCGCGAGGGTCTTGGCGGTCTCCTCGGGCGAGAAGCCGAGGACCTGGTCGGTCATCACGTGCAGCATGACGGTGTCGTCGCGCAGGCGCTGCTCGAGGTCGCGCATCGCCGGCGCTTCGACGTCGCAGGAGCCGCAGCGCGAGCGGAAGAAGTGCAGCACGGCGCGCTTGCCGAGCAGGTCGGCCCTGGTCCACACCTTGCCGTCCGTATCGGTGAGACGGAAATCCGGAAGCGGCTGCCCGACAGCGTGCTGGATCAGGTCGTCGACGTGGCCGCGGATCCACGCGCGCACGCCGAAGTAGCCGGCGACGAGCACCAGGGGCAGCAGCGCGACCGCGCTTCTGAGGGCGCCGCGGCGACGAGGGGTTTGTGCTTCCGACATCAGGGGCGAAGTGTAGGATCCGCCGACCGGGTTGGTCAGGGCCCGGAAGGCATTGTGCGAGCAAGGATCGGCGGAGTTCCCTACGGCGTCGGCGCGCCCCTCGTTGCGCGCCTGGAGTCCGACTCCACCGTAGAACTCTGCCGCGCGCACCCGACCGAACTCATCGCGCGATTGCGTCGGAACGAACTGGAGGCCGCGCTGGTGTCCTCGGTCGAAGCCGTGCGCGCGCCGGGTTACACCGTGGTCCGCGACCTCGGCATCGCCTGTAAGCACGAGATCCGCTCGGTGCGCGCCTTCCGCCGCCCGGGCGAACCGATCCGCACGGTCGGCCTCGACAGCAGCTCGGCAACCAGCGTCGCGCTGCTGCGCCTGCTGCTCGCGGGGCCGCACGCGGCCGACGTCGCCGCCGACGTCACCTTCGCCACGATCCAACCCACCACCTCGCCCGACGAGCTGCCGCACGACCTGGTGCTGCTGATCGGCGACCACGGCCTGGCCGCCGCCGCCGGCGAACGGCAGGTCTGGGACATGGGCCGGCAATGGGTCGGCTGGACCGGCCTGCCGTTCGTGTTCGCGGTCTGGCTGCTGCGCCCCGGCTGCGATCCGCGCGACGTGCTGCCGGCGCTGCGCGCCGCGCGCGAACACGGCAGGGCGATGGGTGCCGTCGACGGCACCCACGGCGCGGCCCACTACGACCTCGACGACGACGACCGCCGCGGCCTGGCCCGCTTCTGGGCCGAGTGTCGCGCGGCCGGCCTCGCCACCGAACCCGACCCGAAGTTCGTCACCACCTCCCCCTCCGCGACCGCCGAGTAGCTCCGCAGTTGCGCCGCGGCTGACCCGCACCACCTTCGATCCGCACGACCAGATGAACGACACCACCGGCCAGCAAGACCTGTTCGCCGACCCCGACGAGAAGATGAGCGACGCGAAAGAAAAGGCGCCCAAGGAGCGCGCCCCCAAGAGCGAGAACGCCGAGTCGATGGCCAAGCGCCAGCGCGAGATCTCGGTCAGCGAGTTCTTCACCAAGAACCGCCACCTGCTCGGCTTCGACAGCCCGCGCAAGGCCCTGCTGACGGCGGTCAAGGAGGCGGTCGACAACAGCCTCGACGCCTGCGAGGAGGCGCGCATCCTGCCCGACATCAAGGTGACGATCCGCAAGCTCGGCGACACCGACAAGCAGTACACGATGATCGTCGAGGACAACGGCCCCGGCATCGTCAAGGCGCAGGTGCCCAACGTCTTCGGCCGGTTGCTCTACGGCAGCAAGTTCCACCGGCTGCGGCAGAGCCGCGGCCAACAGGGCATCGGCATCAGCGCCGCGGGCATGTACGGCCTGCTCACCACCGGCCGCCCGGTGATCGTGCGCAGCAAGGCCGGCAAGCGCGCGATCCCGCTCGAGTTCGAGATCCGCATCGACACCGCCAAGAACCGCCCCGAGGCGAAGGACCGCGTGATCGAGTGGGACAAGGACCACGGCACCTCGGTCCAGATCGACATGGAGGGCGAGTACCGCCGCGGCCAGCGCAGCGTCGAGGAGTTCCTCAAGCTGATGGCGGTGGCCAACCCGCACGTCAACCTCACCTTCACCGACCCGGACGGCAACGTCACCGAGTACGTGCGCGGCACCAAGGAGCTGCCCAAGGAGGTCGAGGAGATCAAGCCGCACCCGCACGGCGTCGAGCTCGGCATCCTGCTGAAGATGATCCAGGAGAGCGACAACCGCACGGTGAGCGCCTTCCTGCAGCAGGACTTCTCGCGCGTCGGCCCCGGCGTCGCCAAGGAGATCTGCGCCAAGGCCGACGTCAAGCCCGAGTCCAACCCGCGGCGCCTGGACACCGCCACGGTGCAGCGGCTCAAGGGCGCGATCGACAAGACCAAGATCATGTCGCCGCCGCTGTCGTGCATCGCGCCGATCGGCGAGCAGCTGATCATCGCCGGCCTCAAGAAGGAGGTCGAAGCCGACTTCTACGTGGCGACGTCGCGCAAGCCCGTGGTCTACCGCGGCCACCCGTTCGCGATCGAGGTCGGCATCGCCTACGGCAAGCCCGGCGACACGCTGCAGATCACCGACGCCGGCAAGATCGTCGAGGTCTCGACGGGCCCCAAGAACCAGGAACTGCTGATGGGCAACGCCGACGACCCGGTGCGCCTGATCCGCTTCGCCAACCGCGTGCCGCTGGTGTTCCAGCAGTCCGCGTGCGCGATCAGCAAGGCGGTGATCAACACCAACTGGAAGAACTACGGCCTGCAGCAGCCGCGCGGCGCGCTGCCGATCGGCCCGATGGTGATCTTCGTGCACATCGCGTCGGTCTGGGTGCCGTTCACGAGCGAGTCCAAGGAGGCGATCGCCAGCTACGACGAGATCCTCGAGGAGCTGCGGCTCGCGCTGATGGACAGCGGCCGCAAGCTCGGCACCCACGTGCGCAAGGGCAAGAAGCTCGCCAGCGAGTTCAAGAAGCGCAACTACATCACGATGTACATCCCGCACGTGGTCGAGGCGCTCAAGGAGATCCTGGTGCTCGACGACAAGGCGACCGCGACCGCGACCGAGAACCTGACCACCGTGCTCGAGAAGAGCCGCAAGCTGTAGCGCGACCCCGCCGCGGCCCCGAACACACCCCCACGCAGAGCGACCACCCCCACCGCCATGGCAGCCAAGAAGAACAGCAAGCCCCAGAAGCCCAAGGCCGAGCGCAAGAAGCCGATGACCGAGCTCGACAAGCTCACCGTCAAGGGCATCGTCGAGTGCGCCCAGAACGTCTACGGCAAGATCTCCAAGCTCGACAAGCCGGAGCTCAAGTTCCCCGAGCGCTCGCTGCGCAACGCCAACTACGACAAGAAGGGCGGCTTCAAGATGGGCCGCGGGCGCATCGAGCGCACGCTGACGGTCAACACCGTCAAGACCTTCGCGCAGACGCTCAAGCTGATGTCCTTGAGCAAGGAGATGGTCGAAGGCGACGACTTCGCCACCAAGCGTGAAGCGTACTACGTGTCGAAGAACTGGGGCGAGGCGAAGTTCACCGAGCAGCCCGAGTCGGACACGGTGATGGACGACATCGAGGCGCTGTTCAGCCTCGAGGGCGTGACGCGCGAGCAGCTGCGCTTCCGGCCCGAGGAGCACGGCGGCAACGTCGCCGGCGACCTCGTCGTGATCGACCGCGACCGCGAGACCGGCGCCGAGGAGCGCATCGACTGCACGCGCTTCGGCAGCGGCTCGTACTCGATCCCCGCGTCGGTCGAGCACTTCAAGTTCGAGACCAAGGCCAAGTTCGTCCTGGTGATCGAGACCGGCGGTATGTTCGCGCGCCTGCACGAACACAAGTGGTGGCGCAGCGAGAACTGCATCATCATCGGCACCGGCGGCGTGCCGACACGCGCGACGCGGCGCTTCATCCGCAAGCTCGCCGACGACAAGAAACTGCCGGTCTACTGCTTCAACGACTGCGACCCCTACGGGATCAGCAACATCTACCGCACGCTCAAGGTCGGCTCGGGCAACGCGGTGCACCTCAACCAGTTCTTCTGCGTGCCGCAGGCGCGCTACCTCGGCGTCACGCCGCAGGACATCCTCGAGTTCGAGCTCGAGGACGCGACGCACCCGCTCAAGGACGTCGACGTCAAGCGCGCCAAGGACGCGCTCAAGAACGACCCGTTCTTCAAGGCCCACAAGGAGTGGCAGAAGGCGATCGAGCAGATGCTGAAGATGGGCGTCCGCGCCGAGCAGCAGGCCCTGGCCAAGTGGGGGCTCAACTTCGTGATCGACGAGTACCTGCCGCGCAAGCTCAAGGACCCGAGCAAGTTCCTGCCCTGAGCGGGGGCGGCGGGCGGCGCGCCATAACGCGGTCCGGGCGCCCGGGAAATGATGGCTGCGGGGCACGCCGCGCGGATGGGAGGACAGGACCGGCCAGTTTCTTGTTGGCCGGCTCGGAGCAAACGTCGCCTCTTGGCTGACACGGCTCCGCCGCGGGCCCACCCCCTTCTCATCCCAACCATCATGCGCTCCACCGTCTTCTTCGTCCTCCCTGCGCTCGCCGCCCCGGCGCTCGCGCAGTTCAACCCGCTCCCCGCCCCCACGCTCGTCGAACGCGTCGCACCGCGCGCCGCCTGGGCCTCGGTGGTCGCCTCCGGCACCACCTCGCTGGGCACCACCAACCGCGCCGACACCCCCGGCGCCGCGAGCAACGACAAGCTCTACGTGTTCGGCGGCTGCGCCGACAACAACACGGCTGCGACCTACAACGACCTGTGGGCCTTCGACCCGGTCTCGGGCGGCTTCACGCTGGTCAACGACGGCACCACCGCCCCGGCCCCGCACCAGCGCGGTCGCTGCTCGGTGGCCTGGAACCCGCTCACCAGCAAGCTGGTGGTGTTCGGCGGCGACACGCGCTCGGGCGGCACGCTGCCGGCCAACACGCTGCTGAACGACACCTGGGAATACGACCCCGCGACCAACACCTGGACCGACGTGACCCCGGCCGCCGGCAGCCCGGCGCCGCGTCGCTGGGCCGCGATGACCTTCGAGCCGACGCTCGGCGGCATGCTGCTGTTCGGCGGCGATCTCGGCACGCCCGCAGCCAACTCGGAGACCTGGCTGTTCCTCGGCGGCAACTGGATCCAGTTCAGCCCGGGCCACGTGCCGCCGGCGCGCCGCATGGCGAGCCTGATGACGCGCACCAACCCCGAGTTCAACGACGTCATCATGGTCGGCGGTGAAGACACCTCCAACACCGTCTACCCCGAGCTCTACCGTCACCTCGACGCGTGGAAGTGGGACGGCACCGACTGGGCGCTGCTGTCGGACTACGACTGGGCCACCGGCGTCGGCACCTTCCCGGCCAGCGCGATGGCCAACCAGGCCGTCTACGACCCGATCCGCAAGCGCGTCGTGATGCAGGGCGGTCAGGGCATCGCCGCCAACACCGCGAACAACTCGATCTACGTTTACGGCACGACGACCTACAACGGCTCGCCGACCAACTACACGAGCGAGTTCGACTGCCTGACCAACAGCTGGACGCTCTACGCCAGCCCGCTCGGCGGCACCACGCCCTACAACAACACGGACCTCGAGATCGGCCGCATCAGCCGCTACGCGGCGGGCTTCATCCCGTCGGTCGGCAAGATCTACAAGGCCGTCGGTCAGGACGCGACCAAGTCCGGCGCGCGCCCGACCTACAACGTCTACGAGTACCAGGCCAGCCCCGTCGCCGCCGCGAACGTGCTCGGCGCCGGCTGCAACGGCCTGAGCCTCGCTGCCGACGAGCTGCCGTGGACCGGCCGCACCGTCACCGCGACCGCCACGGGCTTCGCCGGCAACGGCATCGGCTTCGGCGTGATCGGCTTCGGCACCCAGTCGCTGCCGCTCGTGGCGCTGCACCCGGCCGGCATGGTCGGCTGCACGGCCGAGGTCACCCCGGACGTGAGCCTGCTGCTGTTCCCGGTCGGTGGCGCCGCGAGCATGTCGGTCGCGCTGCCCGCCAGCCCGGCGTTCGCCGGCATCGGCCTCAACATGCAGGTCATGCAGCTGCAGCTCAACGCCCAGTTCCAGCTGGTCTCGCTGAGCAGCACCAACGGCCTGGCGCTGACGATCGGCGCGCTGTGATCGGCCGCTGACACCGGCGACAACGCCGCACCGACGCCCGCCCGTGCCCTGCACGGGCGGGCGTCGGTCGTTTCGGGGGCGCCTCGCCAGAGACCCGCCGGGAAAATCCTGTTCTGCTCCCCGCAGAGCGCCGCTTTGGAACGCAGTGCCCGGGCGGCACCCGACGATCCCATGCGAACCCTCCTCTGCACCCTACTCGCCGCGGCGGCGATCCCCGCCCAGACCGTCTTCAGCACCGACTTCGAGAGCGGCATGCCCGCCGAGATCAGCGCCGGAACGGCGACCCTGACCGGTGTGCAGGGTTACGCCGGCCTGGGCCCGACCGGCGACCAGTTCGGCGGCTCGTTCCTGCGCAGCGAGACCGGCAACACGGTCACGCTGACCCTGACCAACCTGCCGCCGCACAACGTCGTGCACCTCGACTTCCTGTTCGCGGCGATCGACTCGCTCGACGGCGCGGGCGCCTACCCGCAGGGCGACTACTTCCGCGTCGACGTCGACTCGCAGACGGTGTTCCGCGAGGCGTTCGCCAACGCGATCAGCTCACAGATCCAGACCTACGTGTCGCCGCCCGGCGTCGAACTCGCGCGCCACGCCGACCTGGGCTTCTCCGGGCCGGGCGGCTACTACACCGACAGCGCCTACTACCTCGGCGGCGACCCGTTCTTCGCCTCGATCGCGCACAGCGGCGCGTCGCTGACGGTCGCGTTCGTGATCGAAGGGCCCGGCATTCAACCGCTCAACGACGAGTCCTGGGCCATCGACAACCTGCGCATCCACGTCGGCTCGGGCACGGTTGGGACCGCGGCGGCCTACGGGACCTCGTGCGGCCCCACGCTCGGGGCGACCAGCCAGCCGGCGATCGGCCAGAACCTCGACCTCGCGATGACCACACTGCCCACCGGCAGCGTGCTCGCATTCGCCGCGGTCGGGACCTCGAGCGCCCACTTCGGCCAGTTCGTGCTGCCCTACCCGCTGGACTCCCAGGGCATGCCCGGCTGCTGGCTGGTCATGGACGCGAGCCTGCTGTCGGCGATGCCGTTCGCGCTGGCCGGCGGCAGCGCCAACGTCTCGATCCCGATCCCCAACGGCGTCGGCTTCGTCGGCTTCCAGATCTTCGCGCAGGGTTGGGTCATCGCGCCGGGCAGCAACAGCGTCGGCGTGGTCTTCAGCAACGGTCTGCGCATCCGCATCGGCACCTGATGCCACGGGCCTCGCGACGCCGCGGGCGGTAGGCTCGCGGCCGCGTGCCCCCCGCTCCCGACCTCTCGACCGCGACCGTCGCCTACCTCGCGGCCGACGGCCTGCTCGACCCGCTGCTCGCAGCGCTCGAAGGCGACGTGGTCGCCGTGCGCGAACGGCTGGTCCTGGCGCGCGCACCGCGCGCCGAGGCGGGCTGGTGGGCGGCCAACACCTGGCACGACCTGCAGCGACGCGAGATCGAATCGATCAACGACGGCAACCGGTGGCTGCGCTCGATGCAGCGCAACTGGGCACTCTACGCGGTCGGTCACCATCGCCGCGCGGCGCTGATCGAGGGCAAGTTGCCGCCGCTGCGGCCCAAGCCGCTCACGTTCCCCGCGGCCCTGCCGAGCGCGCCGATGGGTTCGTGGACGCTGTGGGAACCCGGGCTGATGCTCGCCAGCCCGCGCTGCTCGTCGCCGTTCCAGAACGGCGAGGTGGCGTTCGTCGAGGACCACGACGGCCCGCCGAGCCGCGCCTATCGCAAGCTCTGGGAAGCCCTGCTGGGCGCCGGCCGCTGGCCCCAACCGGGCGAACGCTGCCTCGACCTCGGCGCGTCGCCGGGCGGCTGGACCTGGGCGCTGCAGCGCCTGGGGGCCGAGGTGATCGCCGTCGACAAGGCGCCGCTCGAGCCGCGCATCGCGGCGCTGCCCGGCGTCACCGTGCGTAACGAGAGCGCGTTCGGCATCGACCCGGAGACGATCGGCCCCGTCGACTGGCTGTGCAGCGACGTGATCTGCTACCCACGGCGCCTGCTCGCGCTCGTCGAACGCTGGCGCGCGGCGGGGCTCGCCCGCAACTTCGTCTGCACGATCAAGTTCCAGGGCGAGGACGAGCACGAGGCCGCGCACGCGTTCGCGGCGATCGAAGGTTCGCGCGTGGTGCATCTGCACCACAACAAGCACGAATTGACCTGGGTGCTGCTGGCCGACTGAGACGGGCAGTCAGCGCGACCGCCCCGCCGCGCGCAGCGCCTCGAGCCGCGCCGCCATCGCCGCGGCGCGCTCGGCCTGCTCACCCGCCAGATTGCGCGTCTCGCCGGGGTCCTCACCGACGTCGTAGAGCTGCACCTGCGGCGCGTTGCCGAGTTCGGTCTTGGTCTGCTTGTCGAACGCGCCGCGCTTGTTCGCTTCGATGAACTTGAAGGCTCCCTGCCGCAGCGACAGCGCGCCCGCCTGTTCGATCAGGTGGTCGCGCCCGCGCCGGTCCTTGCCGAACCACGCGGCGCTCTGGTCGAGGCTGTCGGGCGCGTCACCGTCCGCGAGCTC
The DNA here is from genome assembly GCA_020638655.1 of Planctomycetota bacterium. Lineage (GTDB taxonomy): Bacteria > Planctomycetota > UBA1135 > UBA1135 > UBA2386 > JACKIC01. The sequence continues at coordinate 445,947 of JACKIC010000004.1, read as the reverse complement.
GACGCCGGCGATCTTGGCCAGCGTCGCGCAGAAGTCGACCTGCCCCACGAGCGCCGCCGATTCACCGGGCGCGACGCGGCCGGGCCAGCGCACCACGAACGGCACCCGCGTGCCGCCCTCGAACGCGCTGTACTTGCCGCCGCGCCACGGCCCCGCGGGACGGTGCTCGCCGAGCTCCTCCTCGGACTGGTCGCGGTAGCCGTCGTTGACCACCGGGCCGTTGTCGCTCGTGAAGATCACCAACGTGTTCTCGGCGAGGTGCAGCGCGTCGAGCTCGTCGAGCAGTTCGCCGACGCACCAGTCGAGCTGCACGATCGCGTCGCCGCGCGGCCCCATCTCGGTCTTGCCGACGAAGCGCCGGTTGGGCACGCGCGGCACGTGGATGTCGTGCGTCGCGAAGTAGAGGCAAAACGGACGCTTCGCGTGATCGCGCAGGAACTTCTTGGCGCGCGTCACGAACACGTCGGCCATGTCCTCGTCGACCCAGAGCGCATTGCCGCCGCCGGTCATGTAACCGATGCGGCTGATGCCGTTGACGATCGTCATGTCGTGGCCGAAGTCCCAGCGCATCTTCAGCGTGTCCGGTACCTCGCGCCCGATCGGCCGTTCGTCGATGCGCTTGCCGTAGGCCACCGCCATCGGGTCCTGCGGATCGAGTCCGACCACGCGCCGCCCTTCGACGTAGACGCACGGCACACGGTCGCCCGTCGCCGGCAGCAGCATGCACTCGTCGAAGCCGACCTCGAGCGGCCCCGGCGCGATGTCGCCGTTCCAGTCGAGATCGCCCGCGCCGAGCCCGAGATGCCACTTGCCGATCACGCCGGTGCGATAACCCGCGCGCTGCAGGATCGTCGCCAGCGTCGTGCGCCCCGGCTCGATGATCATCTTCGCGTTGCCCGGCAGCACGCCCGTGCCCTTCTTGCGGAACGCGTACTCACCCGTCAGCAGCGAGTAGCGCGACGGCGTGCACGTCGCCGCCGCGCTGTGCGCGTCCGTGAACCGCAGCCCCGCCGCCGCCAGCCGGTCGATGTTGGGCGTCTTGACCGCCGTCGCGCCGTAGCACCCCACGTCGCCGTAGCCGATGTCGTCCGCGTAGATCACCAGCACGTTGGGCGGCGCGGCCTGAGCCACCGCCGACGCCACCGACGCCACCACCGCCAAGAACCAGACCTTCATCCCGGCAGTGTGCGTACGGTACCGGGTACAAACAACACACGCGCGCCCGCGGTCAGCGCTGCCCCGCCTTGTTGAGCGCCACCAGCCAGGCGCGCACCTCCGCGTCGGTGAGGTTCGCGCGGTAGAAGGGCTGCATCAGGGCCGCGATCGCGTTCTTGGGGCGGCTCGCCCCGGCCCAGGCGGACGACTCGAGCAGCTCGCGCAGCGCGACCTCGAGCCGCTGCAGCATCGCGGTGTCGGCCGTCGGCGCAGCGGTCCCCGGCGGCGGCGACGAGGCGCCGTGCGCCGCGAACAGCTCCGCCGCGAACACGCACACCGCCTGGGCGAGGTTGAGCGACGACTGCTCGGGCGCCGTCGGGATGCACGACACCGCGTGGCAGCGCAGCAGCTCGGCCGGGTCCAGGCCGTTGATCTCGCCGCCGAACAGCAGCGTCGGCGCGCCGCGCTCACGCGCCAGTTCGGCGACCTCGCGCGGCGTCAGCACCTGCGCGCCCGCGGGCGGATCGTTGCTGGTGCCGACCACCCACCGCGCCGGCGCGAGCGCCGCCGCGAGGTCGTCGGTCTGCACCGCCGCATGCAGCACGTCGGCGGCGTGCACCGCCATGCGCCACGCGTCGACCCACGAACCGATGCACGAATCGACGATCGTCAGCCGCCGCAGCCCGAAGTTCTTCATCGCGCGCGCGACCGAGCCCAGATTGCTGGCCCAGCGCGGGCGCAGCAACACGATGTGCACGTCGTCGAGCAGCATGACAGGTGGCAGAGTGTGCGTACGGTACCGGGTACAAACCACACCCAGTCGGCCGCTTCGCGGCCGCCAGGGTGTGGTTTGTACCCGGTACCGTACCCTCAGCCCTGGGTCACGGCGGCGCGCACGGTGGCTTCGTAGACGTCGACGGTGTCCTCGATCACGCGGCCGTAGCCGCCGCCCATCACGGTCACGGCGGGCACCCCTCGCCCCCGGGTCGCATCGAGCACCAGGCGGTCGCGCTGCGCGAGGCCGTCCTTGGTCAGCGCCAGCGTGCCCAGGCGATCGCCGGCGAACGGATCGGCGCCGCTCAGCAGGAACACGAACTGCGGGCGGCAGCGTTCGAGCGCCTCGCCGAGCCCGGCGGTCAGGGCGCGCAGGTAGTCGTCGTCGCCGGTCCCCGTCGGCAGCGCGACGTCGAGGTCGCTCACGGCCTTCTCGGCGGGGAAGTTCTGCGCGCCGTGGATCGAGAAGGTGAACACGCTGTCGTCGCCCGCGAAGATCGCGGCAGTGCCGTCGCCCTGGTGCACGTCGGTGTCGACGATGAGCACGCGTTCGATCCCGCCCTCGCGCTGCACGACGCGGGCAGCCGCCGCGCAGTCGTTGAACACGCAGTAGCCCGCGCCGCGGTCGGCGCGCGCGTGGTGGGTGCCGCCGGCGAGATAGGCCGCGGCGCCGTCGCGCAGCGCCGCGCGCGCGGCGGCGAGGGTGCCGCCGCAGCTGCGCAGCGAGCGTTCGACCAGCTCAGGGCTCCACGGAAAGCCGATGCGGCGCATCGCGAGCTCGTCGAGTTCGCCGCCGCAGAACGCGTTCACATACTCCTCGGTGTGCACGAGCAGCAGTTCCTCGCGCAGCGCGCGCGGCGCCAGCACCAGCTCGACGCCGGTCGACGCGGGCCAGCTCGCGACGCGTTCGCGCAGCAGACGGTACTTCTCGAGCGGGAAGCGGTGCTCGGGCGGCAGCGGGAACGTGAACGGGTCCGAGTAGAAGACGCGCATCGCCGCGATCACCCCGCGCCATCGCCGTCGATCACGAACGGCGGCTTGCCGTAGCGCGCGCGCAGGGCGTTGAGCTCGCCGAGGATCGCGGGCCGCCGCACCAGCCGCAGTTCGATGGCGCGTTTGCCGGGCAGGTCGACGATCAACAGGCCGATCAGCATCGTCAGCAGACCCTGCCCGGGCAGGAACAGCAGCGCGACGCCGGCGACGAACAGCAACACGCCGAGCACGTTGCGCAGCACGAACAGCACCCAGCCGCCCCCCGTGCGCCGCTCGTTGAGCTCGTGCGTGGAGGCGACGAAGTGATCGGGCGCGAGTCGCACGATCACGATCGGCAGGAAGACCGCCGGCAGCACCAGCGACGCGATCGCGACGACGCCGAGCCAGAACAGCCAGCCGCCGTTCTCGCCGAACGCGTCGGAGTGCCACAGCGACAGCAGCGTGGCGATGCCGACAACGGTGAGGATGGTGAACAGGAGCTTCACGGCTGTGCGCGCGGACTCTAGGCCCTCGGCGATAGGATGTCGCGCATGCGTTCTCCCGCCTGGATCGCCGCCCTCCTGCTGCACGCGACGCTGCTGGCGCAGGCGCCGCTCGACCTGCCTGCCCTCGGTAAGAGCATCGATCCTGGTGACTGTCCCGAGGTCTACGCGAAGATCCCCGCGAACTACCGAGAAGCCGCCGCCGAAGCATTCGGCGACGCGACGCCCGCCAGCCTGCGGCTGGCGCTCGAGCGCGCCGAGCCCGAATCCAACGCCTGGATCCTCGCGGCGGTCGCGATCCTCGCCCGCAGCGACGACGAGCCCCGACCCCCCGCGGCGCTCGTCGACGAGATCCTCTCCTGCGATCGCTGCGCCCAGCTCTGGCACCGGGAGAACGTGCTGCAGACTCTGAGGTCACGGGAGACCGACGCCGCGATCAATGACGAACCCGCACAGACGAGACGGCTCGCGCTGCTGGCAAAGCTGCTGCAGCAGCATGGGGACAGCCTCGAGGCAGCCACAGAGGCGCTGCACTGGCGCGAAACGCGCACGGCGCTCTCGGACGACGACCTCGAGCGTCTGATCGACCGACTCGGACCCGATGCGGGGGCAACCCAACACCTGAGGCTGGCAGAGGAGTGGTTGCGCCGCGCGCAGCCCGAACGGGCGCAGCGCGCGCTCGCGAACGCCCAGCAGTGGTGGCAGACACATCGGGATCGCATCGATGCCCACGATCAGGAAGCGGCTCTGCAATTCGGCAATCGGCTGCGCCGCCTGGCGGCGATACCTGAGCCGCCTGCCGGCGAGGAGGGCGCCGCGCGGCAGCGGCTGCGCCGGCTGCAGCTGATCGACCCCGAGGCCGCGCTCGCGCACGCCAGACAGTGGATCGACGCGGGTGCCGCCGATGCGCTGCCGTTCGCGGTCGCCGCCAGCGAGGTGTGGCGCCGCGGCCAGCCGCAGCAGGCGCTGGCCCTGCTCGACCGCGCCAAGACGCTGCCCGGCAAGGATGCGCTCTACGCAACGCTGATGTTCGTCCTGCGCCTCTCGCCGATCCTCGCGGACAAGGAGATCGATGCGGACGTCAAGGCCGTCGTCTCCCGTCAGTTGCAGGACTACGACAAGGCGATCGCCGACGACGACTCGATCGAAGCCTCGTTCTTCCGCTGGCTGCGCGACAACCTCGCGTTCAGCGAACCCTGGGCCGAGAGCGCGATGCGCGACTTGCTGCCCGAGGCGTTGGTGCTGCGCGATCAGCAGCCGGACGTGCCGCAGTTCGCGCGGTTGGTGTTCGCCGCGGCGAGCGGGTCGCGAGATCGCGCCGCGGCGCGAAAGGCGCTGCTGGCGCCGCTGCCCGAACCGCTGCGCGGTCTCGCCGGGCTACAACTCGAGCGCGCCGCGGCGCTGCTCTCGTTCGCGGCCACCGACGACTCCACGATCCTCTCGGACGCGCTCGAAGCCGCGATCGCCGACGCGCTGGCAGCAGGCGCGGATCCTCGAGATGGTGCCTACCTGCAGGGAGTCGCCCTGTGGATGCAGGCCGTGCAGGCGACCGCTCCCGATCGGATCAGGACCCTGGGGCGGCAGGCACGGGCGAAGTTCGTGGCGGCGCGCAAACAACCGGGTGAACCAGGCCACGCGCGCACCGAGCACGCCCTGTGGGTCATGGCGGCCGCCGCAGGGCAGGTGCCCGACGGAGCGGGTTGGCGCATCTTCTGCCAGCGCGACGGCAGCCCCACGCGGCAGCGATCCCCGGCCCCCTTCCTGGCCCTGCTCGGCCAGATGAGCCCTGACGATCCAGACCTCCGGCAGGCGATCGATGAGGCCCTGCAGAGCGAGCCGTACGCGTGCGCACGGGTGACCCTGGCCACGGCGCTGGCCTCGATCTGCGCGAAGAAGCGCGACAGCGAGGGAGCCCACCGCGCCAGCCTGCGCGCCCTGCAGGCGCTCGAAGGCGCCCTGTTCCGGATCCCTGCGCCCGGCTCCGGCGTGAACCGAAACGCCGAATTCCGCTACGCCCTGGCCACCCAACTCGCCGCGGCGCACATCGTCGTCACCTTCCACGACGAACTCTGGATCATCCCCAAGCTGCCCGATCTCACGAAGTTGCGCGCCTGGGCCGATAAGTGACCCATCCGCCCCACTGCGCTGGCCCCGCGCCTCCCGCTCGGCTACGCCTATCGCTTCCCCCATGACTCGAGCCTCCTCCCCCGCCGCCACCCTCCGCGCCCGCATCGACAGCCGCGACGCCGTCGTCGGCGTGATCGGGCTCGGCTACGTCGGTCTGCCGCTGCTGCGCGCGTTCTTCAAGGCCGGCTTCCCGGTCATCGGCTTCGACATCGACCCGCAGAAGATCGAGATGCTGCAGCGCGGCGAGTCGTACCTGAAGCACCTCGGCGAGGACTTCGTGCAGGAGCTCGCGCGCTCCGAGAAGTTCACGGCGACCAGCGACTCCGCCGATCTGGCGCGCGCCGACGCGATCATCCTGTGCGTGCCGACGCCACTGGGCCGCCACGGCGAGCCCGACATGAGCTACATCGTCCGGTCGACCGAGATGGTCGCCGAGGTGTTGCGCAAGGGGCAGCTGATCTCGCTCGAGTCGACCACCTATCCGGGCACGACGCGCGGCGACTGCCTGCCGATCCTGGCGAAGAGCGGGCTCGAGGCCGGTGTCGACTACTTCGTCGCGTTCAGCCCCGAGCGCGAGGACCCGGGCCGCAAGGACCACGACACGCAGACGATCCCCAAGCTGGTCGGCGGCATCGACGAGACCAGCGGCAGCCTCGCGGCGCAGCTCTACGCGGCGGCGATCCAGAAGGTCGTGCCCGTCGACAACGCCGAGATCGCCGAGGCGGCCAAGCTGCTCGAGAACATCTACCGCTGCGTCAACATCGCGCTCGTCAACGAACTCAAGCCGGTGCTCGCGGCGATGGGCATCGACATCTGGAAGGTCGTCGACGCAGCCGCGACCAAGCCGTTCGGCTTCCAGGCCTTCTATCCCGGGCCCGGGCTCGGCGGGCACTGCATCCCGATCGATCCGTTCTACCTCACCTGGAAGGCCAAGGAGTTCGGCCACCACACGCGCTTCATCGAGCTCGCCGGGCAGATCAACAACGCGATGCCGCACTACGTGATCGAGCGCACGATCGACGGCCTCAACGAGCTCGGCAAGCCGCTGCGCGGCAGCAAGGTGTTGGTGCTCGGCCTCGCCTACAAGCCCGACGTCGACGACGTGCGCGAGACCCCGGCCGCCGAGATCATCAAGCTGCTGTTCGAGCACGGCGCCGACGTCAGCTACCACGACCCGCACGTGCCGCTGTTCGCCGGCATGCGCAAGTACCGCGAATACCACATGCACTCGGTCGAGCTCACGCAGGAGGCCCTGCGCGACGCCGACTGCGTGCTGATCGTCACCAACCACAAGGCGATCGACTGGCAGCTCGTGGCCAACCACGCCCGCCTCGTGGTCGACTCTCGCAACGCCCTGGGCCAGCTGCTGCCGATCCCGGGGCACTATCTGCAGGCCTGACATGAACACGCTGCACATCCTCGCGACCCTCTCGGCCCTCGCCGGCCCGCTCCTGGCCCAGAACGAACCCCAGACGCTGCCGAAGGTGCGCATCGAACTCGGCCTCGGCGCCGGCACGCTCGACCACGACACCGACGGCTCCAACCTCGACGGCGACACCAGCGCGGGAGCGTTCCGCCTGGGCTTCGAGGCGTTCGGCAAGTCCGGTCTCGGCGGCGGCGTGCGCTACGAGGCCTGGACCAGCAAGGACGACCTGTTCAACGACGCCGGCTTCAACTCGACCGAGGGTTCGACCGCGTCGCTGTTCGCGCACCTGTCGTACCGGCTCGGCGACGAGGACTTCGCGATGCCGCTGCGCGGCGGCCTCCTGCTGCACAACCACCACCTCGAGGACCAGGTGACCGACCAGGACACCGACTTCGCCTCGGTCGCGCTGCTGACGGAGATCGCCCCGGAGGTGTTCTTGTCGCGCGGCGAACGCGTGAGCTGGTCGCTGACCGGCGGCCTGAGCCTCGGCGCAGGCCTGACGCGCATCGACAGCGACGCGCTCGCCAACGACTACGACTCGACCACCGTGTTCTACGGCGCCGAGCTCGGCACGCGCGTGCGCATCGACGCGATCGAACTCGGGCTGTCGTTCGTCGCCCGCGGCCACAGCATGTCCGAGAGCGACACCAAGGGCGGCCTGTCGGTGCTCGCCTACGACAGCACCTTCACGGGCGTGATGTTGACCGTCGGCGCGGTGTTCTAGAGCGCGGCGCGCCGCCGATGCCGGCGGCGCGCGACCCGAATCAGCGGAACAGCACCTCGAGACCCGGCGTGGCCACGAAGCCGCGCGGCGCGGCGGCGTCCAGGCAGAAGCCCTGGATCGTCGCGTCGAACGCGCCGAAGTTGGCCGGCACGGTGATCTGGTGCGTCGCGCTGCCGCCGCTCAGCGAGAGCAGCGGGGTGGTGCCGATCACGAGGCCGACGCGCAGCGTGCAGCCGTCGTTGCCGAACTCACCGAAACCGCGGCCGAAGCCGACCGCGAGCACACCGAAGCCCGTGCTCGGCCCGTTCTCGAGCACGACGTCGACCTGCTGGCCACCGACCGGGCAGCCGTCCAGCCGCAGCGACGGCACGCTGCCGTCGGGCAACGGGCAGCCGTAGCCGAACGTCGTCCACGACCCGGCGCACGCGCGCGGCCCGACCGTGATCTGCACGGTGCCGAGGTTGCTGTTGCTGCGGCCGTCGGCCGCCGCGTAGGTGAACGAGTCGGGACCGACGTAGTCGTCCCACGCGCGGTAGACCGCGGTGGTGCCGTCGAACGCCACCGCGCCGTGCTTGGGCTGCGAGACGATGCGCAGCGTCAGCGTGTCGGGGTTGGGGTCGGTCGCGGTCAGCGTCATCGTCAGCGGCACGTCGGTCGGCGTCGTCTGCGTGCTGCTCGCGACGGTCGGCGGCGTGTTCTGCGACGGGTTGTCGCTGTTGGGCCCGTTGTGGCAGTCGTAGCAACCCACTTCGTAGCCGCGCCAGAAGTTCTTGGTGCCGAACTGCGTGCTCAACGTGCGGTCGTCGTGCGAGCGCGACAGCGGCGTGCCGCGGTAGTTGGTGCCGTGGCAACCGCGGCAGCTCGCGGTGCCCTGGTTCTCGGCGATGTCCTGGTGGTTGTGCACCCAGGTCGCGCCGGTCGGGTGCATGCCGTGCGGCCCCTGGTATTCGTTGTCCTGCAGGCCCGAGTGGCAGGTGCCGCACTCGACGATCGTGCCCAGGTGGCCCTGCGCGGCGATCGACTGCAGGTTGTCGTTGTTCTCCGACGACGGCCAGACCGCGTGCGGCGAGCCGTGGCACGCCGAGCACTCGAGGTCGCCGTGTCCCGTCGAGAAGCGATACAGCGACAGGCCCGCGGCGGGCGCATCGGGCGTCGTCGCGAACAGCTGGTTGTTGGTCGTGCGCGGGTGCCCCGGCACGTCGAACACGTTGGTGAAGCGGATCGCGCCCGCGTTGACGACCGCGTCGCCGGTGTGACAGCTCTGGCAGGTCGGCTCTTCGAGCCAGCCCTGGCGGGTCGTCGCACCGACCTCGCTCATGCTGCCGTGGCAGTCCTGACACGACATCATCGCCTCGCCGTCGGCACCGATCGCCTTGCCCATCGCCCCGCGCAGGCAGCGCGTCGCGGCGCCCGGGTGGCACGTGTAGCACGACGCGCGTGTCTGCACGTCGTCGAGCCGCCGGCCGTCGGGCAGGCGCGCGTTGCCGTGCAGCGTGTGCATCGCGCTGGTCATCGCCGACACGCCGGGCTGACCCGCCGCGCCGAGCGCCGCGCTGCCGTGGCAGTTGGCGCACAGCACCGAGTGGTTCTGGTTGACCGCGGTGTCGCGCAGGCCGAGCGCCGAGTAACCGACCGCGGCGAGCGCTGCCGTGTAGACGGGGTCACCGCCGTGCCGGTCGTCGTGCAGTTGCAGGATGTTGATGCGGTCGTCGACCGCGGGCGCCGCGTAGGCCCAACCGTTGGTCGGCCGCGCCGCGGGGTTGCCGCCCGAGCCGTGGCACTGCACGCAGGCCATCTCGGCCGAGACCGGCACGACGATGTCGGTCGATGCGATCTGCTGGCCGCTGCTGTTGCGCGCGACGAGGCGCATCAGCGGGTAGGGCTTCATCGCGCCGTTGTCGTCGTAGGGCGTGACCGGCACGCCCTCGGCGACGTAGTCCGACAGGCCGCTGTGGAACGGCATGTTCTGCGGCGTGTTCGCCAGGCCCGGCATGCGGAAGCCGGTGAGGCCCTGATCGGGCGGCGGCGACACGCCGAACAGCGCCTGCACGTGCTGCCAGAAGTCGGTCTTGCCGATCGAGGTCTTGTTGATCGAGCCGCTCGGATCGGCGACGGCTTCGTAGGTGACCGTGTAGCCCGCGCCGTTGACCAGTTGCCCGTTGCGCAGCAACTGGGCGTGGAAGGTGTTGTACGGCGGCAGGATCGAGAAGATCGACATGTCGCCGTCCATGCAGTGCATGCCGAGGTCGTTCCAGCCCAGCAGGCGCGGCGGGCCTTGCGCGAGGAGGGGCGCGGTCAGTGCGAGCACTGCGGCGGCCAACGACAGCGGATTCGAGACCCCGCGCGGGGACGGCACAGAACGAGAGGGCATGAAACCTCCAGGCGAGAGACTGGCGCCCGGGGGAAGGGCGACCGCCACACCCTACGTCACGCCAACGTCATGCGGCTCGTGCCATAGTGCGTAGGAGTTGAGCCAACGAAGCGGTACTTCGCGATCGCCCAGATCCCGTGACCCCGTCGCGCCGGCTGCTCTTCACCAGTGCCCGATCACGCCTTCGGCAGCTTCGGAAACCACGGCCCCGGCCGCATTCGCGCCCGGATCGAAGACCACCGCCTGGTTGTGGAAGTGCAGCCCCACCAGCGCGGGCCAGTTGGGGATCGGCAGCCGGAACGTCGCCCACTGGTCCTGCCCGAGGATCGCCACGGCCGCGTCGATGGCGACGTGACGGAAACAGCCGGGTAGGCCGATTGACGCGAGCGGCTGCGGCGCCGTGGCCTGCCAGCCGAACACCATCATCGCGAAGTCGTTCGGCAGGCCGACCACGTTGACCTCGAGCGTGGCGTCGATGCGCGGGGTGTCCATCGGCACGAGGCGGGCGGCAGGCAGGGTGCCTGCGCAGCCGGGGGCTGTGGTCACGTAGGTGCTCGTCGGGCCGACGCGGGCACAGACGTCCTGAAAGCAACCGGAGACCTCGACGTACGAGGTGCCGGGAACGAGCGGCGGGATGCGTTCTTGGCCGTCATCGTTGCCGAAGACCATCACCGTCCCGTCCGACAGACGAAGCGTCGAGTGATAGCTCCCTCCCGCGAGTTCGACGCAGGTCTTGCCGGCAGGGATCGCAGGCAACTGGTTCGCGTCGTAGCCCCATGCCAAGACTCGGCCGCGATTCGTTCGACCGAGGTTGCGGAAGTCGCTCGCGCACACCTCGACCCAATGTTCGCCGGGCGGCAACTGCGGAACGTTGAGCTGCCCACTGCTGGACTGCCCCAAGCAGAGGATGACCCCGTCCGAGCGCAACAGGCAGGTCTTCAGGTATTCGGCTTCGACCTGCGTGTAGCGAAGACCCGGAGGGAGCGGAGGGATGTTGCACTGCCCGTAGTTGTTCGAGCCGAAGGCGACGACCTGGCCATCGGAACGGAGCGCGACGGAGTGAGACAAGGAGAGGGCAACCCCCGTGTAGGTCACGCCACTGGGAAGCGGCGGAACCGATGTCTGCCCCGCATAGTTGGATCCCCAGATCAGAAGTTCGCCATCTGATCGCAGCGCAGCACTGGTGACGGCGGCAGCAGCGACACTCGTATAGACTTGGCCCACAGGCAACTGGGGAACACTCGTCTCTCCATAGAGGTCACGGCCCCAGGCATGGACCTCTCCCGAACTGGTCAAGCCAAGGGTGTGGTACTCGCCCCTCGCAATCTGCGCCCACCGTTGAGCCACAGATAGAAACGGCAGGAAACTCTGGGTCCAGTTGTTGTCACCCCACGTCACGACGCGTCCATCCGCAAGCAGCACAGCGCTGTGAGTGTCCCCGGCAGCGACCTCGACGACGGGAACACCGACGGGTAGCGCAGGCACATTGCACTGCCCCCACAGGTTGCCTCCCCACGTGACCACTGCGCCGTCCGAGCGCAACGCAATGCTGTGATACTGCCCGCCGGCGACCTTCACATAGCTGGTTCCTGGTGGCAGCGCTGGCACGTTGCACTGCCCGTCCGTGTTCTCGCCCCACGCGACCACCATTCCATCGGACCGGATCGCCAGCGAGTGCCATTCTGCAGCGGCGACGTCCACGTAGGTCATTCCCGCTGGCAGGGAAGGCACCTGCGTTTGGCCAGTCGTGTTGGCGCCCCACGCCGCGATCTGGCCATCGCTGCGCAACGCCAACGCGTGAATCTGCCCAGTCTCTATCCGCACGTATTGCGTGCCCGGCGGCAGGAGCGGCACGAGATGCAGGAAGTACGGCAGGATGCCCCAGGTCGTTGCCGTACCATCGGAGCGCAGCGCCAGATAGAAACCTCCACCTGCTTTGACATCCACGTAGGCCGTACCCGAAGGCAATACAGGTATGGGCCAGGTCCCGTGCTGCCCGCCCCAAGTGACGACGTCGCCGTTGTTCAACAAGCCGATGCCGTAGTTGGCGTCGACGTCGAACGCGGTGAAGAACAGGCCCGCCTGCGGCAACGGAACGTCACAGGGGTAGCGCCCTGAGCCGTTCACGAACACCCGACCATCTGCGCGCAACACTCCGGTGACCAGATTTGCGCAGCACAGATGCGTGACCTGACCTTGTCGGCCTTCGGTATCGAACCCGACGATGCCCCACGAGCGAATGGAGGATGGCAGCTGCTGCGCGGCAGCGGGGAGGCCCGAGAGAGCCAGGCAAAGCACAGGGAGTGAGACCTTCATGGCGATTTCCCGACCCGAGTTCGATCCGGCCACAACCGCGGACCAGCTGACATCAACCGGCGATCCAAAGCGAGCCCCCCCTCTCGCGCCGCCGCTCACCCCACGAACCGATACTTCACGATCGCCCAGATCGCCGCAACACCGTCGCGCCAGGTGATCTTCTTGCCCTCGCTGTACTTCCGCCCCTGATACCGGATCGGCACCTCCCAGATGCGCACGGGCCGCTTGGCGATCTTGGCCGTGAACTCGGGCTCGACCGTGAACCGCCGGCTGTCGATCGACAGCCCCTGCAGCACCTCGCGCCGGAAACACTTGTAGCAGGTCTCCATGTCGGTGAGGTTGAGGCCCGTGAACAGGTTGCTGACGAACGTCAGCACGCGGTTGCCGAGGTAGTGATAGAAGTGGTCGCGCTCGCGGCCCGGGTCGCGGCTGTCGACGAGGTAGCGCGAGCCGAACACGACGTCGGCGTCACCGCGCACGATCGGCTCGAGCAGCACCGGGTAGTCGCGCGGGTCGTATTCGAGGTCGGCGTCCTGCACCACCACGACCTCGCCGCGCGCCTGTTCGAAGCCGGTGCGCAGCGCCGCGCCCTTGCCGCGGTTCTTGTCGTGCTCGAACACGCGCACCTCGGGATGCGCCGCGGCGAGCTCGGCGAGGATCTGCCGGCTGCTGTCCTTGCTGCCGTCGTCGACGAGCACGAGCTCCTTGCGCACGGGCACGGCGAGCACCTTGGCGACGATGTCGCGCAGCGTCGCCTGCTCGTTGTAGACGGGCATGACGACGCTGAGCAGGAAGTCGGCAGGCAGCGGTGGCAGCGGCGAGGTCTTCACGGGCGGGACGCAGTGTGCCCGGTCGGACGCGCCGCGACAACTTCGGCAAGCAGACAGCCCAGCAACACGACCGCCGCGGGCAGCAGCTGGAACAGGACGCGCGTGTAGGACGTGTCGAGGTGGAAGCGCAGCGGCAGGAAGCTGCCGACGTAGACGACGTGCAGACCGACGAACGAAGCGCCGAGCGTGAGCACCGGCAGGGCCATCGCCGAGCGCAGCGCCGCGCGCGGCGCGAGCACCGCGCCGAGCAGCAGCAGGGCGAAGACGACGTGCGCGTGGCCGACGTCGACGAACAGCCGCAGCGCCTCGCCGCACAGCGCCGGCACGCGCTCTGGCCACTGCTCGGCCATCAGCGCGAACATCGACTTGCCGGTCGGGTTGTTGCCGAACAGGTCGCTGCGCATGCCGAAGCGGCGGTTCCACAGCATCGAGTAGCCGGCGACGAACACGGCGGGCAGCAGCAGCCGCAGGTTGCGCCGCGAGAAGCCGCCCGCCAGCGACGGCACCCACAGCCGCGTCAGCAGCGCCGCGCCGCCCGCCGCGACGAGGTAGAGCATGGTCTCGTTCTTCGACCACAGGGCGAACGCGAGGCCGAACGCGCCGAGCCACGCGAAGCGCCGGTCGCCGTGCTCTCGCCAGCGCTGCAGGCCGTCGAGCGCGACGACGACGCCGAGCGCGACCATGCCGTCGGCGTAGGCCGTGCGGCACAGCGACTGGAACTCGGGCTCCAGCAGCACCAGCGCGGCGAGCGCAGCGGCGGGCCACGGCGGCAGGCGGCGGCGCAGGGCGCTCGCGACGGCGACGAAAAGCGCGACGTTGCACAACTGCACGGGCCAGCGGTTCTCGAACTGCACGAAGTCCGGCGCGCCGGTCCACGCGTAGACCCACGCCTGCAGCAGCGGGTTCAGCTGCGGGTAGTCCGGGTGCAGGTTGTAGACCTGCGTCGCCGCGAACTGCGCGGGCCAGTCGACGAGCAGCGACTTGGCCTTGAGCGACCAGATGTTGCCCTCGTCGCCTTCGATGCACGGCCGGTCCATGCCGGCGGCGACGAACAGCAGCGCGAGCGCGACGCCGAGCAAGACGAACACGGTGTAGCCGCGGCCGATCGTGTGCGACGGAGATGCCAGTGGCGACGCAGCAGTGACGCGACTGCCGAGCAGCCCGACGAGCCCCGCGAGCACGAGCGGCGCGGTCCACCACCACCCCGGCGGCAGATGCAGTTCGAGCGCCAGCTGCACGCCGAGCCCGAGCAACAGACAGCCGAGCAGCCACGCCCACGCGCAGAAGCCCAGCCGGTCGTCGCGCCACCGCAGCCCCAGCGCGCGCATGCCGAGCACGCCGAGCGCCGGCGTCAACGTCGCGAACAGCGCGCTCACGGCGTCCTCCGCAGCCGCCACAGCCGCATGCGCACGGCGCCGAGCAGCTCCTCGCGGATCAGTTCGTAGTCGCCACCGACCGTCAGCGGCGCCGTTCCCTGCGTGCCGTCGAGCACCAGCAGCCGCCCGACCAGACCCGGTTCGACCAGCGCCTGCAGCTCGCCAGGGTCGTAGGCCGGTCGCACGTCGCGCGGCCGCGGGTAGAGCAGGTTCTTGAGCCTTCCCCACATGCCGCGCAGCTGCCGCGCCCACTCGCCGCGCGGATCGGCGGCGTCGAGCACGAACTCCTGGCCGCCGTAGGGGCTGTAGAGCACCAGGCGCCCGTCCTCGGGCAGCGCCTCGTGGATCGCCTGCACGAGGCTCGCCGGGATGCCCGCGGTGCGCAGGATGCGCGCCTCGGGCGTTTCACTGCAGCCGCGTGCCGCGGCCGCCGCGGCCGTCGCAACGCGGCCCGCCGTGCGCCAGCCGAGCACCGCGAGGAACGCCGCGACGACGATCGCGACGACGACCGGCAGCGCGCGTTCGGCGCGTCGCGGTGGCGGCTGCGATTCAGACGTCGGGGAGGTCACGGAAGTCGAAGTCGGCCGGCACGACACCTTCGCTGCCGGCGGCCCCGGTGGCGTATCGGGCCACGAGCACGCGCGCCAGTTCTTCCTCCTGACAATGTGCTTCCACGTCCGCGGGCGAGGCGTGCCATTGTTCGAGCACGCCGGTCACCGACGCAGCGAGCACGAACGCGGTCTGCGCCGGATCGTCGGCGACCAGGGTGCCGTCGCGCATGCCCTGCACGAGCAGTTCGCGCACGCACGCGCGCAGCCAACGCAGCTCCTGGCGGTCGTCCTCGCGCAGGCGCGCGGTGAAGCGGCCGCGCAGCTCGGTCGCGAGCACGCGCAAGAGGTGCGTGGCCTCGGGCTCGCGGAAGTGGAACGCCAGGTAGTTGGCCAGGAACGCGCGCAGCGCGGTGGCCGCGCCGCCGGCGCCGGGCGCAGGCAGCTGCAGGGTGCGGCGGCGGCGTTCGCGCCAGTGGTCGAGCACGGCGAAGAACAGCTCCTCCTTGCCCGCGAAATGGAAGTAGACGCCGCCCTTGGTGACGCCGGCGCGCGCGGCGATGCCGTCGAGCGTGGCACCGGCGAAGCCCGCCGCGGCGAACTCGACCGTGGCGGCCGCGATCAGCCGCTCGCGCAGGTTGGGGTCCGGCGTGCGCGGCATCGCAGCGTGGGCCGCTCAGCGCGGCTGGTAGAACTCGTCGCGCATGTGCTTGGGCAGGTAGAAGTCGATCAGGAACGGGTTCCAGGCCCGCTCCTCCTGCGAGAACTGATCCATGTTGGCGTAGATCAGCGAGCGCTCGGCGGCCCGCTCTTCCTGCAGGTCGACCGGCTGCACGCGCAGTCCCGTGCGCTCCTCGAACGGCACCAGCGGCACGATCGCGCCGGTGCCGTTGTCGTCGACGCGCAGCACCACGGAGCGGGCCCGACGCAGCACGTAGACGCGGTTCTCCTCGTTGCGCTTGTACAGCGACGCGAGGTGGATCGTGAACACGTCCGACTTGGTCGTCAGCGCCGCCTGGAAGTCCGCCTTGACCTGCGGGTCCGGCAGGTTGGCGAAGTCCTCGACCTTCTCGAGATCGTCGACGGTCTCGAAGAACTTGTACTTCTGGTCGCTGCCGAGCTGCAGGTCGCCGAAGTCGGTCACGTCGGTGCTCTGCCCTTCTTCTTCGAGCTTGGCCTGCTCCTCCTCGTCGACCTCGTTGCGGTAGCGGATGATCGCGTCGATCACCCGGTCCGGGATCTTGTCGGGCGGGAACAGGGCGCGCAGCACCGGGCGCGTCGCGGTGTTGACGTTGACGTGGATGCCGAGCCCCTCGGGCTGCGGCGGCGGCTCGTTCTCGGCCGGCGAGGCCAGTCCCCCGCCCTGCTTGCCGGTGCCTGCCGACGGCGTCGAGCCGCTGCCCTGGCCGCCACTGCCCTGGCCACCATTGCCCTGGCCGCTGCCGCCCGATTGGGCGGACTCGTTGATCGCCTGCTTCGCCTGCTGCCGCGCGACCTTCTCGGGGTCGCCGGGATCGGTGACGAGGCTGGTCCAGATCGTCAGCACCGACTCGAGCCCCAGATAGACCTTGCCGTCGAGCACCTTGTCGTAGAACAGGTCCTCCTTGATCGACGGCAACAGCATCAGCTCGTCGAGGTGCATCGGCAGCGTGATGTCGCGGCGCTTCTCGTCGTCGGACTTCAGCTTGGGCCGCGGGATCGCGTCGAGATCGGGGCGCTTGGCCCAGTCCTTGATCTCCATCGCGATGCGTTCGGCGTCGCCGGTCGAGAGGTCGAACTCGGTGTCCTCGCGCAGCGAGTCCAGCAGCCGCACGAGCCGGTCGCGCGAGAACTCGGCGAACTCCTCGTCGTAGCTCCACAGCGACAGCAGGTTGAACTTGCGGTTCTCGTCCTCGACCCACACGTAGGTGGTGATGTCCTCGTCGGCGTTGCCCACCGGCTGGAACCACGAGTCGCGGCTGCTGTCGCACTTCGTCGACGGGTCCTCCTCGGGCGCCGCCTCCTCCCCACCGCCCGCGCCGCCCGGAGCCGCCCCGCCGAGGGCGCTGCCGAGCCCGCCGCTGCCGCCGCCCTGGTCCATCTGCCCGGCGAGATCGTCGACCAGCCCCTGCTCGACGTCGCCGAGCTGGTAGACCATCAGGTTGCGCATGCGCGCCAGCAGCGCGTCGTTCTCGCCGGTCGAGCGCACCATGCGCGACGACACCACCAGTTCGGCCACCAGGATGTAGAGCAGGATCGAGAAGATCAGGGTCAGCACCAGCGCCACGCCGCGCTCGGCGGCCGGCGCCGGGCAGGAGTCACGACTCGGGCTGGGAGAGCGGTTTGGGGCGGACATGCTGGATCGGACCTCGGCCGGAGCGGAGCAACCGGGCTTGGGACGGGCAGCGTATCCGGTTCTTCCCCCCCAGTCCCAGGGGCGCGCGCTCAGAGCCCCATCGACGACCGCGGGTCGCCGCGGTCGGTGACGATGCGCGGCCGGATCAGGAACTCCACCGTGGTCTTCGACCGGGTCGTGCTCGTCGACCGGAACAGGAAGCCCAGGATCGGGATGTCGCCGAGGATCGGCACCTTGGTCTCGCTCTCGAACTTCGACTCCGAGGTCAGCCCGCCGATCACCAGCGTGTGGTCGTCCTTGAGGTAGACCGTGGTCACCGCGGTGCGCTGGCTGGTGATCGGCGTCACCACGGGGTCGGTGTCGGCAAAACCCGTGATCGCCGAGACGTCGGCGTAGATCTGCAGGATCACCGAGTCGGTGCCGGCGAGCGTCGGGATGATGTTCATCTTCACGCCGACGGGCAGGAAGGCGATGTCGGTGGCGACGTTGCTGCCCAGCTGCGAGATCTTCGCCTTGGGGAACGGCACCTGCGTCACGGTCGAGATCGAGGCGATGCCGCCGTTGCGCACCACGAGCTTGGGCGAACTCTGGATGTCGGCGAGGTTGTTGGCCTCGAGCGCCTCGAGCACCATGTTGAGTTCCCAGCTCTGGTGGATGCCGCCGAGCGTGAACAGGCCGATGTCGGTCACCGGTGACGCGCCGACCACGGGCTGCCGCAGCGGGAACGCCGAGGTGTACGAGCGCACCAGCTGGTTGCTGCTCAGGTTGTTGAGGATCGGCGTGTTGGCGTCGATCGGCGACACGCCGAAGGCCAGCGCGTCGTTGGTCTGGTACTCGATCACCTGCACGGTGATCTCGATCTGCGGGATGCTCGAGTAGAACAGGTCGAGCGAGGCCTCGAACGCCGCGAGCGCAGCCGGCTGGGCCGTGATCAGCACCAGCGCGACGGTCGGCGCCCCCGACGGGCTCGTCAGCGGCGCGCCGGTCACGGCGGGCTTGTTCGGCTGCACGTCGACGATCGTGGCGCCGTCGAGGATCTCGAAGTCGGGCATGTAGGTGACCTCGATCTCCTGCCCCTGCAGCATGCGGCCCAGGATGCTCTTCGACTGCGCGCCGCCGATCTTGGTGCCGGGCGGCGGCACGGGCGTCGTGCGACCAGCCGGCAACGGCGTGTCAGCGATCTCCTGGATCAGCTTGAGGAACGTGGTACCGAGCTCCCCGGCCATGAAGTACTGCTTGGTCAGCCGGCCGTCGGTGCCGATCAGCACGGTGCTGCCGAACTGGGTGCGCAGCCTCGCATTGCGCTGCTCGGGGGTCTCCTGGGGATCCTGACCCTGCCCGCTGCCGGCCGGCGCGAGCTCGGCTGAGGCCTCGCGAAACCCACCACCGAGGCCCCAGGCCAACGGCCCGAGGGCGGCGCCCGAACGACCCGCCGAACCAGCGGCGACCTCGGCGTCCAGCACCAGGGGATCCACCCGCTTCTGCGGGCCGCTGACGCAGGCGGCGACGGCGATGCCGCTCACCAGCATGAGGCTGAAGCGTGACAACGACCGCGGTCGCCGAGGGCGCATCGCGAGAGGAGGGAGTGGCACGATCACGGATTGTGCGCTGCCGGCAGCCGCGATGGAATCACGAGTCTGGCGGGGCGAAAACGAAACGAGGGCCCGAGGGCAGGCCCGTGGACGATCGCAGGATCAGGCGTCGAGCTTGTCGATGACCTTGTCGGTCAGGTCGACGACTTCCTTGCCCTTGTCGTCGCTGATGTCGTCCTTGCGCACGACCAGGTCGCGGCTCTCGTCGGTGGCGACGCTCTTGACCGCCTCGCGGATGCGGGTCTTCATCTTGCCGAGCAACTGCTTGCCCTGCGCAGAATCGGGGTCGATGCCCTCGGACTGCATCTTCTTCCACTCCTCGGTCGCCTCGCGCACCTTGGTCTCGTCGATCGTCGCCGGGGCCGAGGTGTTGGTGGCGCTGCCGGTGTAGACCACCGCCCCTCTCTTGAGCTTGACCTGGGCGGTGGCAGCAACGACGAGGAGCAGCGACATCGCGCCGACTCGGACCAGATTGTGGACGATGGACTTCATGGCTTCCGGTTGGGACGCGGTAACCATGCCCTCCATGGCCGCCGCGAGGCGCGCACCGGAAGGCAAACCTCGGACCATTCAATTGGCCGTTTTCCGCCAAGCGATGCAACCAACTCGTGCATCGCCACTTGTGTGAAGGATAATTAAATTGGCAAACGATGCCCCAGTGCCATGGCGGAAATTGGCATGCCAGCCAGAAACTGGTCAGGGGGCGGCCTCCGGGGCGGATGGCCGATAAAACGCCCCGCGCCGGCTGCCAACCCGCTCGAGCAGCCCCTGACCGACGAGCGTCTGCAGGTCGCGCAAGGCGGTGCGGTGCGAGACCTTGGCCAGCTCCATGTGGTCCTGGGTGGTGAGGCTGCCGCGGTCGTGGGCGAACTGCAGCGCCTGGCGCAAGCGCTCGGCCTGAGCCTCTCCGCCGGCCGGCACGGGCGGGCCCGAGGGCGGCAGCGCCGGCAGCACCACGACGGGCTCCACCCCCTGCACCGACTCCTCGTCCAGGTCGTCGGGCCCGGCTGGTTCCTCGACCGGATCCGCGGGGATCGCGCGCCGCCCCGCCGGGCGCCGCTGGCCGACATCGGCGACGCCGAACTCCACCGCCGGCGCCGCCGCCATGCCGCCGAGCGCCGTGAGCACGTCGCGGCGGGAGACCACGTCCCCCCGCGCCAGCACCATGGCGCGCAGCACGGTGTTGCGCAGCTCGCGGATGTTGCCCGGCCACTCGCGCCGGTAGAGCTCGTCCATCGCTTCGGGCGACAGCGCGCGCACGTTGCTCTGCCCCGCGTCGACGAGCTCGCGCCGGAAGTGCTCGATCAGGCCGGCGAGCTCCTGCTTGCGCTCGCGCAGCGGCGGCACCCGCACCACCATGCCCTGCAACCGGTAGTAGAGGTCCTCGCGGAACGCCCCGTCGGCGACCATGCGGCTGATGTCGCGGTTGGTGGCGGCGATCACGCGCACATCGACGCGCACGGGGTCGGTGCCGCCGACGCGGTCGATCTCGTGCTCCTGCAGCACGCGCAGCAGCTTGACCTGCACGTCGAGCGGGATGTCGCCGACCTCGTCGAGGAACAGCGTGCCGCCGTCCGCCTGCTCGAAGCGGCCGATCTTGCGCCGGTCGGCGCCCGTGAACGCGCCCTTCTCGTGACCGAACAGCTCGCTGGCGAGCAGGGTCTCGGACAGCGCCGCGCAGTGCACCTTGATCAGCGGCCCACCGGCGCGCCGACTCCAGCGGTGCACGAGGTTGGTGAGCACCTCCTTGCCGACGCCGGTCTCACCCTCGAGCAGGATCGGCAGGTCGGTCGGCGCGACGCGCCGCAGCGTGCCGTAGACCTCGCGCATCGCCGGACTGATCGCGGTGACGCCGGCGCGTTCGAGGCTCTCGTCCGACTCCATCGCCGACGCGAACGGCGTGCGCAAAGCCTCGAGCCGCGCGCGCGTCGCGTCGAACAGGAACTCCGTCGACGGCGCCTCGTCGGGGAACTGCACCACCACGCCGCGCGGCGCCTGCTCCTCGACCTCGTTCTCGGGCAGGCGCTGCACCAGGTCGCTCCAGGTGCGCAGCACGGCCTCGATCGCCAGCTCCCCGGCGGCCCGGTTCGCGCCGGGCAGCAGGACCTCGAAACGACCGGCGCCCGCGTGACAGACCACGGCGCTCGCGGGCAGCTCCCGCTGCACGATGCCCGCGAACCGGCGCAGGCCGCGAGGCCGGCTTTCGCCGTCGCCGAGCTCGATCGCCACCATTGCCAGCGGCTGGCCGTTCTGCTGCGCGAGCGAGACCTCGTCGACCGCGCGCTGGCGGAAGTAGTCGGGCGTGAAGCAGCCCGTGACCGGGTCCTGCACGGCGAGGCGGTGCAGCTGCGAACGCTCGAGCGCGATCGACGCCTGCGACACCACCGTGCCGAGCAGTTCGAGGTCGACCTCGAGCGGTTCGAGCCGCTCGAAGCCGAGCAGCACGACGCCGCGCACGCGGCCCGCGAACGTGATCGGCAGGCCGAGCAACGAGCGCGCCCGCGGCAACACCGAGTTCCACGGCGGCGGCAGCGCACCGCGCGCGCTGCTGCACGAGAACACGCCGGCCAGCGGCGCGAGCAGCGCCGAGCCGTTCGGCAGCGGCAGGTGCACGGGCTCGCCGCCGCCGTGCACGAACAGCCCCATCGCGTGCTGGTCGAGCAGGGCGATGCGCACCGAGTCCGCGGCGGTGTGGCCCGAACAGAAGCGGCTCAACAGCGACACGATCGTCGCCTCGTCGTCGTTGGCCGAGAGCTCGTGCATGGCGCGGTTGAGGGCCTGCAGGTCCTGCACGCGCCCTTCGAGGTCCGCGGCCATCTGGTTGAAGCGGCGCGTCAGGCGGCCGATCTGCCCGCCCTCCTCCACCGTGACACGGGTCTCGAGCTGGCCCTTGGACAGCGCCAGGGTGCCTTCCTCGAGGCGTTCGACCGGGCGGCTGATGCGGCTGCTGACCACGAACGACAAGAACGCGGCGAGCACGACCAGCGAGCCGGCGACCAGCAGGAAGAAGGCGCGCACCGGGATGCGGCCGATCGCGAGGTCGAGCGAGGCGCGCTGGTCTGGCTGCGCCACCACCAGCAGGCCGCGCGGGGTGTCCTGCAGGTCGCGCAGCACCTCGCTGCCGAACACGTAGTTGCCGGCGTCGGCGGGCAGGCGGTCGACAACCGGGCTGCGCGTCTCGAGCGCCGTCGCGAGCACGCGCTCCCGCTCGCTCATCACCGGCGGGTCCATCGCGTGCGCCAGCAGCCAGCCCGCCTCGGGCAGCCCCGAGCTGACCGCGAGCGGATAGCCGCGCGTATCGGTCAGCAGCAGCGACTGGCCGGGCGCCAGCGAGCCGAGCAGGTCGCCGTCGAGCGGCCGCGCCGCGGTGAGGCTCATCGTGCCGCCGCGGAACGACTGTTCGGCGCGCACGCCGAGCAGCAGCGAGCCCCACTGGAAGAACAGCCCGGGGTCCAGGCGCGCGGGCGTCTCGATGTTGGCCATGCGCGGCTCGCCGGCGACGAGCACCAGCGGCTCGGCGGTCTGCGCCCCGAGCGACGGCTGCCACTCCAGGCGCAGGAAGCCGCCGCGCCACTCGGGCGGCAACTGACCCGCGAGCAGCTTCTGCAGCTCGCTGCGCACCGACGGCACGGCCTTGGCGAACCCCGCTTCCTGCACGCGCTCGAGCCTGCCGACCGCGAGTTGCGCGAGCCCTTGCAGCCACTGCCGCGCCGAGCTGCGCACCTTCTCCTTCTCGCCGTCGAGCTGCTGCACGGAGCTGCGCACGGTCGCCAGCATGCTCTCCTGCACGTCCTTGGCGTGGCCCGTCTCGAGCACCTGCACGAGCACGAGCGACAGCAGCCCGAGCGGCGCCAGCGACGCCAGCGACATCACCGTCATCAGGCGAAAGCGCAGGTTCGCGGCCGCGGCGAGCAGCTCACTGAGCAGGACCAGCAGCAGCGGCGTGCCCACCAGGCACAGCAACAGGCCGATGCGCGCGTCGAGCTGCCGCTTGGCGTCCCAGGCCTCGTCGGTGCCCGAGACACCGAGCACGGCGCCGTCCCAACCGTCACCCTGCAGCGGCGCGAACAAGGTGACGCGGCGACTGCCGTTGGCGAGCACGTCCTCCTTGGCGGTCACGGCGACGTCCTGCGCCGCGCGCGGCAGCTGCAGGTAGTCCTGCCGCTGATCGGCCGGCAGCGTCGCATCGCTGAGCCGCCCGCCGCGATAGATCAGCAGCGCCGTGTCGCGCAGGCGGTCGAGCACGTCCTTGCGCAGGCGCCGCTCCTGGCCCTCGCGCACCAGCGGCGAGTCGACCGGGTCCTGCGGCGCGGCGACGCGTTCGTTGCCGAACACCACCGACCGGAACCGCATGCGATACGTCGCCAGGTTGCGGAACTCGATCGAGGTCAGCTCGGCGCCCGCCGGCAGGTCGAGCACGGGGTAGACCAGGTTGATGTGCTTCTCCTGGTTCTTGTCGACCCAGGTCAGCGCGATCGACGCGGGCGACTCCTCGGGCGGGTCGTCGCGCGTGTTGTGCACCGCGAGCTCGTAGAACATGCTCACCTGGTGGTCGAGCACGATCGTGCGCGCGGGCACGTCGCCCGCGAAGTGCAGCACCAGCTCGGCGACCGACGTGCCGGGCGACGCCGCCGCCATGTCCGGGTAGATGGCGCGGTAGAAGAACCAGACCTTCTGGAACGGCTCGCCGGCCGGCGGGATCGACACCTTGGCGGTGGCGCCGGGTGCGAGTTCGATGCCGGCGTCGGTCGGGTAGGCGCCGCGCAGATCGGTGAGCACGCCGCCGAGCGACGGCGTACCGAGCAGCAGTGGCTCGATCGTGCCCGGCCGCGCGCCTTCGAGCGAGATGCCGACGAGCCGCAGCTCGGTGTCGCGCTCGGGCACCACGCTCAGCGAACGCAACCCGCCTTCGAGCGCCAGCGGCACCAGGCACGCCTGGTCGACGTCGTTGCCGAGCATCGTGCCGTCGTAGAACGGCCCGCTGAGCACCACGTCGCGCGACTGCTGCTCACCCAGCCCGTAGTCGAGACTCAACCTCAGCCGCGGCGACGGCATGTTGCGTTCCTCGAACGACGACACGAACGGCCGACCGATCACCAGGAACAGGCGCGTGCCCTGCAGCGGCGGATCGAACTGGAACGACTCGGGCCGCTCGGGCAGCAGCGGCAGCGAGTACGAGCGCACCGGCAGGTCGTCGAAGGTGCGCACGCCGGGCCCGAACTGGTCGGGCGCAAGTTCCGCCAGGGTCCGGTAGGTCGTGTAGCGCTGCCGCGCGATCGCCTTGCCGGCCATCAGGTCCATCAGGGCGCGGTCGCGGCTCGCGCCGCGGTAGCTCGCCAGGGTGCCCTGCTCGAACTTGCCGAGCGCGTCCTGGATCGTCGCCAGGGCGCCGTCGAGCCGCTTGCGCTGTTCTGCGACGCGCATGTCGCCGAGCAGGTTGGGCAACCACAGCCCGAGCGCGAACAGCACGCAGCCGCAGCCGAGCAGCACCGAGCGCAGCCAGTGGGCGCGCTGCCGCACCTTGGTCCAGCCGCGCAGCACCAACACCAGGGCGATGACCGTCGCCAGCGGCACCAGGAAGAACGGCAGGTCCTCGATCAGCTCGCTGGACAGCAGCGGCGTGCCGCCGCGCAGCGACACCAACGGCCCCGGCCGCGGCAGCACCAGCGACCCCAGACCCTTGGGCGCGAGCGGATCCAGCGCGCCCCAGGACATCGCCACCGCCTTGTGGTCGTCGGCGGGGTCGTAGTCGCGCAGGGCGACGTTGAAGCCCAGCCGCGGCGCGCCGGGCACCAGCCCCGGGAAGTGATGGAACGGCAGGGCGATCTCGAACTGGTAGGAGACCTCGTCGAGCCGCTTGGTCGCGACCCGGACCCCGGTCATCTGACTGCCGCCCTGCCGGCCGCTCGCGGCGCCGTTGTCGACCCAGGTCCACGGGCGCAAGCGGCTCCACGGCATCAGGTGGAAGCGCACCCCGTCGGCACGAAACGTGTCGCTCTCGCCCGGACCGATGTAGAACTCGATCCGGTCGAAGAATTCGCCACCGACCTGGTTTTGGTCACGCGGGATCTGGTCGTCGCGGACCAGGCCGGCGATGTAGAGGTGGTTGGTGTCCGCGGCCAGCAGGAACTCGGCCGACAGGTCCCGGAAGTCAGCCCAAAACTCCTTCCCTTCAATCAATTGCGCCGCATCATCGAGGCGGATGCGACCCTGCTGCGCAGCCCACTCGCCGAGCTCTCCGTCGATCTGGGGGCTCAGCCGACCGATGACCAATTGCGGAGTCGGCTGCTGCCCGGGCAGGTTCGCCACGAGCAGCCACAGCAGCGCTGCCAGCCAGCGGGCGACGGGGAAGGAACCGGGCATGGCGCGGCATGGTAGCCGCGACCCGCCTTCCTAGGAACCGCGGATGGCGTTCGCCACCCGCGGATCCGCCCGACCGTCGGGCTCAGCGACGGCGACGACGGCCGCGCTCGCGATCACCGCCCTCGCGGCCACCGCTGGGGCGACGCTCGTCACCGAGCAGGTTCTCGATCGGCTCGAGCTCACCGATGTCGTCGAAGCCGGCCGGCGCCGCGGGCGGCGCGTCGTCCTCGAACTCGGCCATCGGCATGCGCGAACTGCCCCTGCCACCGCGCTCGTGGCGGTCGGGCCGCTCGCTGCGGGCCGGGCGATCCTCGCGGGCGGGGCGGTCTTCACGAGCCGGGCGGTCCTCTCGGGCCGGGCGGTCGTCACGAGCCGGGCGACCTTCGCGGGGAGCACGCTCCTCGCGCGCAGGCCGCTCCGAACGCGGTCCGCGGTCGTCGCGCATCGGACGATCCTCGCGGGCCGGCCGATCCTCACGCATCGGACGGTCGCCGCGCGGGCCACGGTCCTCACGCATCGGGCGATCGTCGCGCGCCGGGCGATCGTCGCGCATCGGGCGATCGTCGCGCATCGGACGGTCACCGCGGTGACCACGCTCTTCGCGCATCGGACGGTCCTCGCGGGCCGGACGGTCCTCGCGGGCCGGACGGTCGTCGCGCATCGGGCGGTCGCCGCGATGACCACGCTCCTCGCGCATCGGGCGATCCTCGCGCATCGGGCGATCCTCGCGCGCCGGACGGTCGTCGCGCTCGCGACGGCCGCCGCGGTCGTCGAAGCCCTGCGGCTCGCGGTCGCGGTCGCGACCGCCGCGGTACTCACCGCGCGGCTCGCGGTGCTCCCGCGGTTCGCGGTGTTCCCGCGGCTCGCGGTGCTCCCGCGGTTCGCGGTGTTCCCGCGGCTCGCGGTGTTCCCGCGGCTCGCGATGTTCCCGATGTTCGCGCGGCTCGCGGTGCTCCCGCGGTTCGCGCGCCGGACGGTCGAACTCGCGGTCGCGGCCACCGCGCTCCTCGCGGTCGTCGCGGCGCGGCCCGCGGTCGTGGCGCGGCCGACGCTCGGCCTGCTCGTCGCCGGCTTCGGCGGCAGCCGGAGCGGCCGCCGCGCTGGCGCCCGCGCCCGGGGTCAGCAGCGCCTTGCGGCTCAGCTTGACCTTGCCGAAGTCGTCGATCGCGATCACCTTGACCTTGATCACGTCACCGATGCGCACGACGTCGGTCACCGCGCGGATGAACTCGTCGGACAGCTCGCTGACGTGCACCAGGCCTTCCTGGCCCGGCAGGATCTCGACGAACGCGCCGAACTCCTTGATCGCGGTGACGCGGCCCTCGTAGGTGGCGCCGAGCTCGATCTCGGCGGTCATCGACTTGAGGTGGTTGATGCAGGCCAGCACCTTCTCGCTGTTCACGCCGGTGACGGTGCACATGCCGCCGTCCTCGATCGCGATCTTGCACTCGAACTGCTCCTGCATGGCGCGGATGTTCTTGCCGCCCGGGCCGATGATCAGGCCGATCTTCTCGCTGGGCACCTGGATCGACTCCAGACGCGGCGCGTTGGGGCTCAGCTGCTCGCGCGGCGCGCGCAGCGCCTTGAGCATCTCGCGCAGGATGTGCAGGCGACCTTGACGGGCCTGCTCGAGCGCCTCGGCGAGGATCTCGCGCGTCAGGCCATCACACTTGATGTCCATCTGCAGCGCGGTGATGCCGCGGCCGGTGCCGACGACCTTGAAGTCCATGTCGCCGCAGGCGTCCTCGCTGCCGAGGATGTCGGAGAGCACCGCGTACTTCTTGCCCTCCATGACCAGGCCCATGGCGATGCCGGCGCACGGCTGCTTGATCGGCACGCCGGCGTCCATCATGCCCAGGGTGCCCGCGCAGACCGTCGCCATCGACGAGCTGCCGTTCGACTCGAGGATCTCGCTGTTGACGCGGATCGTGTAGGGGAACTCTTCCTTCGTCGGCAGCACCGGCTCGAGGCCGCGCTCGGCGAGCGCGCCGTGACCGATCTCGCGGCGACCGGGCGCCATCATGCGCTTGACCTCACCCACCGAGTAGGGCGGGAAGTTGTAGTGCAGCAGGAAGCGCTTGCGCGGCTCCGGCATCAGGCCGTCGATGATCTGCTGATCGTCGGTGCCGCCCAGCGTGATGATGCCGAGCGACTGCGTCTCACCGCGGGTGAACAGCACCGAGCCGTGCACGCGCGGCAGCACGCCGACCTCGATGGTGATCGGGCGGATCGTCTGGGTGTCGCGGCCGTCGGCGCGCTTGCCCTTGAGGATCGACTCGCGCTCGCCCTTCTTGACGATGCCGCCGACGATCTCGGCGACGGTCGAGTTCCAGACCTTGGTCTGCGCCTCGGTCGAACCCGCGGGCGCCGGGAAGGCGCCGCAGGCCTGCTCCTTGGCGGCCTTGATCGCGGCGCTGCGCACCTGCTTGGTGCCGGGGGTGATCGGCGCCGAGCGCAGCAGCGCACCGAACTGGTCCTCGATCGCCGCGACGAGCTTGGCGTCGCGCTGCGGCGGCGTGAACTCCATCTTCGGCTTGCCGGCCTTGGCGGCGAGTTCCTCGATCATCGCCACGATCTCACGCACGACCTTGTGCGCGAGCTGCAGCGCCTCGAGCATGATCTCCTCGGCGACTTCCTTGGCGCCGGCTTCGACCATGACCACGGCCTCGTCCGAGCCGGCCACCGTGAGGTTGAGCTTGTTCTCGGGGCTCTGGATCGTCGACCAGAGCGGGTTGACCTGCAGCTTGTCGTCGACGAGGCCGATGCGCACCATGCCGAGCGTCGTGCCGTGCGGCACCGTGCTCAGCGCCAGCGCGGCGAACGACGCGATCGCGGCGACGACGTCGGGATCGTTCTCGCGATCGGTCGACAGCACCTGCGACAGCACCTGCACCTCGCGGCGGAAGCCGTCCGGGAACATCGGCCGGATCGACCGGTCGATGATGCGGCAGGCGAGGATCTCCTTGGTCGTCGGCCGGCCTTCGCGCTTGAAGAACCCGCCCGGGATCATGCCCGCGGCCGAGGTCTTCTCACGGTAGTCGACCGTGAGCGGGAAGAAGTCGATGCCTTCGGGTGCCTTGCCGCTGTTGACGCAGGCGAGCACCATCGTGTCGCCGTAGCGCGCCACCACGGCGCCGTCGGAGAGCTTGGCCATGCGGCCGGTCTCCAGGGTGAGCGTGCGTCCGCCGATCTCGCGCTCGACGATCACGCGGCCGGTCGCCGCGGACGTCGCCGCGGCCGGGCGGCCACTGCTCTTGCTCTTGCTCGCGGGCGACTTCTTGTCGTCGCTGGCCTTGCTCGCGGCGGCCTTGCGCGCGCGCGGAGCAGCGGGTTTGCGGGGGGTCTTGGCGCTGCGCGCCGGGGAGTCTTCCGCCTTCTTCTTGCTTGCCATCAGTCTGTGATTCTCTTGCTTGCTTTGCTTGGTGAACGCCTGGCCGCTGCCCCTACGGGGGCCCGCGCGGTTGGGCGCCTTGGCGGAGATTCCGCCCACCGGTCGGCTGCCTCGCAGCGCGCCGGCGTTCGCGTCACCCGGTCTTGGCGGGGCGACGCATGGTTTCGATGTGCGCCGTCGTGGCGCTCAGGGGGTGGATCAGCCATCGCGGCTGCCTGCGCACTTCCCTTCACGGGTTCGCCGATAGTCGCGGCGACGGCAGGAACGGAACCACCTGTCGTGGCCCGCGGCGGAGACGTCCGCTGCAGACCGGGCGCGGTGCATGTCACCGCGCCGAACTCATCTTGGGTAGACGATCCTCTTGGTTGGCATGGTCGAAGCGACCGGGGGTCTTCACCCGGGCGGTCGCTTCACGAGTAACGGTTCACTTGCGCAGGCCGAGCTTGGCGGCGAGCGCAGCGTATTGCTGCGGAGCCACTCGACGCATGTAGGTCGAGAGCTTGTTGCGGCGGTTGACCTTCTGCAGCAGGCCGCGGCGGCTGTGGTAGTCCTTGGGGTGCCGCTGCATGTGCGCGGTGAGATCCTTGATCTCGGCAGTCAGGACGGCGATCTGCACTTCGGGCGAGCCGCTGTCCTTCTCGTGACGCTTGTTCTCGCTGATGATCTGGGTCTTCGTTTCGCGGGCGATGGTCATCCCTGAGTCCTCATTGCTATCGTCAGAACCAACGCTCCAGAACAGGGTTTCCGGGTTGCGCGGTCGGCCCACTGGGGGGCTGGGGGTATGAAAAAGCCCAGGAAGGTAGCGAGTCGGACGGGTCGGAGCAAGCCCGGGTTCGGTCAGGGCTCGATGCGCACCCCGGGCCGGACCGCCCTACGAAGCGCGTCGCGCAGGTCGGGTGCCGGGGCGGTCAGCTTCACCACTTCGAGCTTCGGCAGTCGGCCCAGGGGCGAGAGGTCGGGAACGACCGGCACCGCGGGCTCGGTCCGACCATCCCCCGTCAGCTGGAAGGCGAATTGGAAGCGGTAGCGCAGCCCTGGCTCGAGGGTCGCGCAGTTCTGCAGGCCGCGAGCGCAGCCACGATCTCCGAGGTCAGCGGCCACTGCAACTCCAGTGATTTCAGCTTCTTGCATCCGAGGAGCGGAAGCCAGGGAGGCGTCGGCGCCAGCTGCCCTGCCGACAATCCCAGGCCGCGTGTCCCCGACCGCCAGCGACTCGAGGTTCGGCAGGGCGAGCACGGCGGCGACCCCCCCGCCCCATAGCCCAGGGCATCGACGATTCGGAGTTCCGCAGGCCGTGCCGGCAGGGCAGCCAGCACGTCGTCGTCGATCCGCGACCCCGACAGGTCGAGTTCGATCAGTTGTCTCAGCGCTTTGGCGAGACCTGACACCCATCGTGGGTCGATGGCGGACTCGATCTTGCCGTTGCGGGCAGGCGGCAGATCGTGATCGTGACCATCTGCCCGGTAGTGACTGCGAATCGAAGGACCTCAGGGAATGCCTGATCGCGTAGCGACAACCCGCGCAGTTCCCTGAGCCGGCAAAGCACCCGCAGATCGCACTTGCCCAGTCCCCCACAGTGTCGCAGTTCGATGCGCTGCAGCAGCGGCAACCCATCGAGCGCCGCGAAGCCCGCGGGATGGAGTTCGGCGTCCTGCAGCGACAACGACCGCAGCGCCAGCTTGCTCAGCACCTCGACGACATCGACGGTGAGGCGCTTGTCGCAACCGACGAGCGTCAGCGAGCGCAGGTTGGGCAGCTCCATCAGCGGCCGCAGCGCCGCGGCACCACAGGAGCCGCCGAAGCGCCGGATCGCGACCTGCTCGAGCCGCGGGCACGCGGCCAGCGGCTGCAGCGACGGAGCAGGCGACGACGGCGGCGCGCCCGGATCGGACTCCAGCGACAGCGCGCGCAGGTACGGCAGATGATCGAACGGCGGCAGCCCCTCGGCGGCGTCGAACTGCAACAACACGTTCTCGGTGCGAGGGTCGAGCGCTTGCAGCGCTTCGCTCCCACGCACTGGCACGGGCGCGGGCAACGGCCGCGGCTCCTGCGGCGCAGCCTGCGAGTTGCCCGTGCGCGTGCTCACGAACACGCCGACCACCGCGGCGAGGCCAAGCAACAGGATCGCGGCCGCGAGCCACGGCATCGCGCGCGGCGGCGCCGCCGTCGCGCCACGACGATCCGCGCGCACCTCGTCGAGCATCACCTCGAACCATCGCTGTTCCGCCGCTTCTTCGAGCTGGTCCCGGTTCATCGTTCCGACCTCCGTTCGTCCGCGATCCGCTTCTCTACACAGGTGCGCAACATCTCGCGCAGGCGGCGCAGCGCGGTCTTGACGCCATCGGTGCGCAGACCGAGCTCACGACCGATCGCCGCGCGCCCGAGTTCGTCCTCGTAGCCGAGTTCGACGAGCCGCCGCGAACGCGCGGGCAGTGCGTCGACACAGGCGCGCAACGCGGCCAGGTAGCCATCGCCGTCGTCGTCGCCGCAGCGCCGATCCCAGACCGCGTCGGCGGCTTCGACCTGCGGCAACAGCCCGCGGTTGCGGCGCAGGAACAAGAACCTCGCCGTGCGGCGCAAGAACACCGCCGCCGGCGCCGCGCCGCGCTCCTCGAACGGCTTGTCGAGCAACACGACGAAGGTCTCCTGCAGCAGGTCGTCGAGGTCCGGCCCGGCTGCGCCGAGCACGCGCAGATACCGCCGCACCATGCGGCCGTGCTCCGCCCACAGCCGCTCGGCCTGCTGGCAGGGCAGCCGCGAGGGCTCACCGACAGGCGCTTGCTGCGGGGTCATGTCGATCGATCCGGGCGACGCCGGCAAAGGGTTCAGGATACGCGGGAAAACGCCGCGGCTATCGTGCGCCGCGGAGGCTCCCATGTTCGATCGCATCGCCGACGGCCGCACCGACCTCGTGCTCCCCCACCTCTCCACCGGCGGCGATGCCGCGGCCACCGACGCCGGCGGCGTGTCGCTGCTCGCGTGGTGCGCCTACCACGGTGACGTCACCGCGGTGCGCGCCCTGCTCGACGCCGGCGCGGCGCTGACCTCGCTCGGCGACGATCTCGGGCTGCGCGGCGCGGCGTTCCACGGTCACTGGCAGCTGTGCCAGTACCTGCTCGAGAACGGCGCCAATGCGCGGGCCGTCGATCCGGTGACGGGCGAGACCGCGCTGCACGCGGCGCTGTGCAAGGCCAACCGGCCGATCTACGACCACGTCGTCGCAGTGCTGCTCGCGCACGGCGCGGACCCCGGCGCGAAGGCCGCGCCCGACGCGCCGACGGGGGCCTTCATGCGCGACTGCCGCACGCGCGGCGAAACGCCGCTGCACCGCGCGGCGGCGTTCGGCAGCGCTACCGCCGTGAAGCAGCTGCTCGACGCCGGCGCGAACCGCGCGGCGCGCGACGCCCGCGGCGAGACGCCGCTGGCCTGGGCCAGCTGGCACCTGCGGCCGCCCGAGATCCTGCGCCTCTTGTGCTACGGCGAACACCGGGTGCACCCCGGCAATGCGTCGACCTACGACCACGGCGCCGGCTGGGGCCAGTTCGATGCCCACGCGATGGGGCGACCGCATCTGGGCTGACCGGGGTGGCTCGACGTTTCGCGCGCGTGACACGCGGCCGGGCAAAGCACGATCCGGACGCCGCGCCGCCACCGTGTCGCCGGCGCCGGCATGATTGTTGTCCTCCGCGCGCCCCGGGTCGCCGCCCTCCCCGAGCCGAACGGCTCCCACCGACACCCTCAAAGCCCCCCATGCCTGCACGACTCGGCGCCGCGTTCCTGACCCTCTCGGTGACCCTCGCGGCGCAGCAGCCGGCGCTCGACTGGACGCTGCGGCAACCGTTCGCGAGCCGCCACGGCAACATGGCACTGCACCCCTTCACGGGGCGACCGCTGCGCTTCGGCGGCTTCACGGCGAACGCCCCACACCTGTGGGAATGGGTCGGCGACGCGTGGCAGCGCCACGTCGGCGCGCCGGTCGCGGGCCCGCTCGCCAACGCCTCGCCGTTCCTGTTCCTGGCGACCGACGAGCAGCGCGGCGAGCTGGTGCTGTTCCCGTTCGCGGGCGGCACCGGGATCTGGGACGGCGTGCACTGGCGCCTGGCCGCGGCGCCCAACTTCCTGCTCGGCGGCACGATGCCGACGGCCTTCGACTCGGTGCGCGGTCGCATCGTCGTGTGGAGCGGCCTCGGTCATCCACTGCACACCGCGGAGTGGGACGGCACGGCGTGGACGACGTTCCAGGGCGGCGCGGTGCCGCCGCCGCGATTCGGGCACGCGCTCGCGTTCGACGCCGCGCGCGGCCGCACCATCCTGTTCGGTGGCAGTGACGTGCTGTTCGGCAACTACGGCGACACGTGGGAATGGGACGGCGCGACGTGGACGCAGCGCACACCGACGACCTCGCCGCCGCCGCGCGAGCAGCACGTGATGGCCTACGACCCGTTGCGCCAGCGCGTGGTCCTGCGCGGCGGGATCTCGGCGACGCCGCCCTACGCCGAGTACGACGACACGTGGGAATGGGACGGCGCGAACTGGACCGCCGTCAACACCGCGCACCAGCCGCCGCCGTTCGGCCTGCAGTCTGGCGTGGTCACGAGCAACGCGAACAACCCCGAGCTGCTGTTCGACCGCACGCGCGGTCGCCTCACGCTGTTCCTCGACGATCTCGGCGACGGCATCTGGGAGTACGACGGCGTCGACTGGTCGCAGGTCGTTCCGGCGAGCCTGCCCGCCGGACGCACCTACGCGGCGATGGCCTTCGATCCGGTGCGCGCCGAAGCAGTCCTGTT
Organism: Planctomycetota bacterium; assembly: GCA_020638655.1. Classification (GTDB taxonomy): domain Bacteria; phylum Planctomycetota; class UBA1135; order UBA1135; family UBA2386; genus JACKIC01. Next base: position 412,354 of record JACKIC010000004.1, on the reverse strand, counting down.
CGGCGGGTTCTCACTCGCGGGCATCCACGGCAACACCTGGCTCTGGGACGGACGCCGCTGGGACGTCGCGCAGCCCGCGCCGGCGCCGAGCGCGCGCAGCGGCCACAGCATGGTGTTCGATGTGGCGCGCAACGAGGTCGTGTTGTTCGGCGGCGCTCCGCAGTCGGGTCCCGCGCTGGACGACACCTGGATCTGGAACGGCACGTGGACGCAGGCGCAGCCCGCGAACCGACCGCCGCGCCGCGACTTCGCCGGCATGGCCTGGCACGGAGCCTCGCAGCGCGTGGTCCTGTTCGGCGGCGTCGACGGCCAGCTGACCAACACCGTGCGCGGCGACACGTGGACCTGGGACGGCACCAATTGGCTGCAGGAGAACCCCGCGCAGACGCCATCGGCGCGCTTCGCGCCGGCGATGTCGGACGCCGGCTCGGACGTCGTGCTGTTCGGCGGTTCGCCCAACGCGACCACCATGCTGGCCGACACGTGGAGCTGGAACGGCACCACGTGGTCGCAGCAACAGCCCGCGGTGTCGCCGCCCGCGCGGCGGTTCTCCGCGTGCGCGTGGGACCCCATCCAGGGCCGCGTCGTGCTCGCGCACCCCAACGCCAACGGCGGCGCGTTCGAGACCTGGACGTTCGACGGCACGAACTGGCAGCAGCTGTCGACCGCGACGCTGCCCACCGGCCGCAGCGGCCACGCCGTCACCTATGACCTGCTGCGCCGCGAGCTGGTCCTGTTCGGCGGCATCGGCACCGGCGGCTATCCCGGCGGCACCTGGACCCTCGCGTCCGCGGCGCTGCAGGACACGTTCGGCAGCGGCTGCGCCGGCAGCCTCGGTGTGCCATCGCTGCAACCCGGCGCCGCCTCGGTGCCCCAACCCGGCGGCGTCGCGACCGTCGACCTCGACAACCTGCCGCAGTCGGTCGCGATCCTGGCCGCGGGCTTCTCGCGCACGCTCGCCGGCACCCAGCCGCTGCCGCTCTCGCTGCAGCCGTTCGGAATGCCGGGCTGCGACCTGCTGGTCTCACCCGACGTGAACGTGCTGCTGCTCGGCAACAACCACGCGGCGACGTGGTACCTGCCCTTGCCGCCCGCGCCCGGTCTGCTCGGCGTCGAGTTCTACGTGCAGGCGCTGGCGTGGGACCCCGCGGCGAACGCCGCCGGCGTCACGGTCAGCAACGGCGGCAGGTGTCGCATCGGCAACTGACCCCGCCGCTCCCCCTTCGCAGAGGTCGCCGGCTCAGAGATTGCGCTGCGGCAACCGCTGCAGCAGTTCGCCGACCGCGAGGGTCGCGCAGCTGCGGGCCATGCCGTCCTTGTCGCGCGGCGCGGCGCCGGCGCCGCCGGCCTTGATCTCGCCGCGCAGGGTGCCGCTCCACAGCTGCTCACCCTTGTTGGACATCAGCGCCGCCTGCAGCTCGAAGCGCAGGCGCTTGTCGATCAACAAGCGCGACTCGTCCCAACGATCGACGCGCACGGCGAGCACGGCGTCCTCGCCGCAGTGGCCCACGTAGGTGCGCAGCACCGCGGGGGCCAGGATCGACTCGGTGTTCTTCGCCGAGGCGTCGCGCGGCGCGACCTTGCTGGCCAGGGCCGAGTCGATCGTGAACGCCGTCACCGGCGAATAGAGCCGGTCGGGCAGCTGCCGCATCAGTTCCTGGCGCAAGAACATCAGGTGCCGGGAAGCCGCGGCGTCCGGGGTCCCGTCCTCGACGGCGAGCACCGCCACGTCGGCGGGCCGCGTCGCGGCGAGCGCCGGGGTCGGGGCGAGGGTCGAGTCGACCATCGCGGGTTCGACCACCTGGCAGGCGGCCGAGAACAGGCAGGCGGTGGCGAGGGCGCCCCACTGTGCCGAACGAACCAAGAACGAAGTGACCATGACCTGTTTCCTCAGCAGACCGACAGCGGACCGACTGGAGCTGACCGGCTCAGCAGTGCGAATCCGGCGACACCATAGCAACGAGGCGGAGCGACGGGAAGCGAAGTTGTGCGGGGGTTCCGCCCCCGGTCACCCCTCCACCGGCACGAAGCGCTGGGTCGCCGCATCGAGCACGGTGAGCATGCCCCCGTGCAGGTCGTAGTGCCAACCATGCAGGTGCAACTGGCCGCGTTCGATCCGGCTGCGCACCGCCGGGAACGTCTCGAGGTTGCGCAGCGACAACCGGATCGCGAGCCGCTCGCAGAGGTTGGCGCGCTCGATCGCGTCCAGGCCCGGGGGCGTGAGCGCGGCGGTGCGCGCCTCCTGGGCGATCTCGAGCCACTGCGCCACGAACCGCATCGGCTCCTCGGTCGCCGGCGGCCCCGCCAGCAGGCTGGCGATGCCGCCGCAGCGGCTGTGGCCGAGCACCACGACGTGCTGCACGCCGAGCACCGAGACCGCGAACTCGACGCCCGCGCTGGTGCCGTGGTAGGAGCCCGCGCCCTCGCACGGCGGCACCAGGTTGGCCACGTTGCGGACCACGAACAGCGAGCCCGGGTCGCAGTCGAAGACGATCGCCGGATCGACGCGCGAGTCGCAGCACGCGATCATCAGGACGTTGGGGCGCTGGCCTTCGCGGGCGATGCGCTCCATCAGTTCCCGCTGCTGCTCGAAGCGGCCGGTGCGGAAGCGCTGCCAGCCGGCCATCAGTTCGGGGATTGGCATGACCGCCCTTCTAGCTGCCGGGACGGAGCCGGGCGAGCAGGAACCCGCGGGTTCGCGGGCGGCGGGATCGGCTGGATTCGATCGTGACAAACCCCGCGGATTCCCGATCCTGGTCGGACGTCGGGCCGTCCGCGCCCGCCGCAACCGCACTGCATGTGTTCGATCCTCGCCATCCTCGGGCTCGCCGCCGGCGACGCCACCTCGCTGCGCCCCCTCGCCGTCGAACGCTCACGCGCCATGCGCCACCGCGGCCCTGACTGGTCGGGCGTGTTCGCGTGTGACACCGCGCTGCTCGTGCACGAACGCCTCGCGATCGTCGACGTGCTCGGCGGCGCGCAGCCGCTGGTGTCTCCGGACGGGCGCTACGCGCTGGCCGTCAACGGCGAGATCTACAACCACCGCGAACTGCGCGCCGAGCTCGACGCCAAGGAGCCGTTCGGCTGGACCACCAACTCCGACTGCGAGGTCGTGACGCCGCTGGTCGCGCGCCACGGACCCGCGGCGGTGGCGCGGCTCAACGGCATCTTCGCGTTCGTGCTGCACGACCGACAGACGGGCCGCACCGTGATCGCGCGCGATCCGATCGGCGTGATCCCGCTCTACTGGGGCGTCGACGAACAGGGCCGCACCTGGGTCGCGTCGGAGCTCAAGGCGCTGCACGGCGTCTGCCCCAACTTCGAGGAGTTCCCGCCGGGTCACTGGTGGGACGGTTCGACCGAGCGCCCCGTGCCCTACTACAAGCCCGCGTGGCGCGACTACGAGAACGTGCGCGGCGGGCCGTGCCGTCCCGCGAGCTTGCGCAGCGAGCTCGACGCCGCCGTGCACCGCCAGTTGATGGGCGACGTGCCGTACGGCGTGCTGCTCAGCGGCGGCCTCGACTCGTCGATCCTCGCCGCGCTGGTCGTGCGCCACGCCAACCGCCGCGTCGACGACGGCGACCACAGCCTGGCGTGGTGGCCGCGCGTGCATTCGTTCGCGATCGGCCTCGCCGGCTCCCCGGACCTCGCCGCGGCGCAGCGCTGCGCCAAGCACCTGGGCACCGTGCACCACGAGTTCACGTTCACGATCGACGAGGGCGTCGACGCGCTGCGCGAGGTGATCCGCCAGCTCGAGACCTACGACGTGACCACGGTGCGCGCGGCGACGCCGATGATGCTGCTGGCGCGGCGCATCCGCTCGATGGGCGTCAAGATGGTGCTCAGCGGCGAAGGCAGCGACGAGCTGTTCGGCGGCTACCTCTACTTCCACAAGGCGCCGAACGCCGAGGCGTTCCACGCCGAGACCGTGCGCAAGCTCGACAAGCTGCACCTGTTCGACTGCCTGCGCGCCAACAAGGCGATGGCGGCCTACGGCGTCGAGGCGCGCGTGCCGTTCCTCGACCTGCGTTTCATCGACGTGGCGATGGGCTTCGACGCCGCGCACAAGATGTGCCGCACCGGCCCGGACGTGCCCGAGGCGCAGCGGCGCATCGAGAAGCACGTGCTGCGCGAGGCGTTCGCCGACCTGTTGCCCGCGGAGATCGCGTGGCGGCAGAAGGAGCAGTTCAGCGACGGCGTCGGCTACTCGTGGATCGGCACGCTCAAGGCCCGCGCCGCGCAGGAGGTCAGCGACGAACAGCTCGCGCGCGCCGCGGCGCGCTTCCCGGTGCAGCCGCCCAAGACCAAGGAAGAGTACGTCTACCGCGCGATCTTCGAGTCGTGGTATCCGGGCGAGGCGGCGGCGCGCTGCGTTCCCGAAGGCATGAGCATCGCGTGCTCGACGCCGACCGCGCTCGAGTGGGACGCGTCGTTCCGCAACAACGCCGACCCGTCGGGGCGCAGCGTGCTCGGCGTGCACGCCGACGGCGCCAAGATGACCGGCGGCAAGTAGCGCGCGTTCAGCGCTCGGCGAGCCACGGCAGCGCGTCGGGCAGCTCGAGCCCGAACAGTCCGCGCAGCGCGTGCTCCTCGGCCGCGGGCGTGAGCTGCTCGACGGTGACGTCGGTGGCGGTGATGCGCCGCAGCACTCCGTCCTGGAAGTTGAGCCGCGCGCCGACGACGAGGCGCGAGGCGATGCGGCTGACGACGAACTTGGAGTCGGGCATGTGCGAGAGCGCGAAGTTCGCGTAGCGGAAGTCGATCGGCTGCTGCACCTCTTCGGTGAACACGATCATGTCCTGCCAGTCGCCGCCGTGCAGCCGCGTGCGCACCACGACCTCGCCGGCCGCGCCGCGCGTCAGCACGTAGCCGGCGAGCTGCTGGTCGACCGGCTCGTCGAAGCTCCAGGGCAAGGGGCGGATCGGGCTGGCGCCGCCGAAGCCCACGTCACAGAACCAGCGGCTGCCGTCGGCGGCCGTGATGCGCAGGCACTGGTGCGAGCGCGGCGGCATCGGCATCGGGTTGCCGAACCGCACGCGTGCGGCGAAGCGTTCGACGCCGTAGCCGAGGGCCGCCGCGACGAGCGCGAACAGCTCGTTCATCTGAAAGCAGTAGCCGCCGCGCCGCCGGTCCGCGAGGTCCGCGAACAGCGCTTCGGGTTCGAGGCGCATCGGCCGGCCCAGGTGGATCTCGAGGTTCTCGAACGGGATCGCGCGCAGGTGGGCCTCGTGCAGCGCGGCGAGCTGCGCCGCGGTGGCGTCGCCGGTGGCGGCCTCGGCGAGGCCGACGCGGGCGAGGTAACGGCGCAGCTGGTCGGGGGTCGCGTGGGGATGGTCGGGGGTCGGGGTCACGCCCGACACTAGAACACGCCGACGGTCAAATGCAGCGCGTTCGAACTGCTCAGCGACTGCATCGCGCCGCCGACGAACTCCGCCTGCAGCATCTGATGGAAGAACTGCACGCCGACCAGCGCCGTGTCGCGCGGGATCACGAACTGCACGCTGGCGCGACCGGCCGTCGGCACGACGAGCGTCGTCGCCTCACCGCTGGCGAGCAGCGCACAGCCGGGAAGACCCGACGGATGCAGGGCCGACAGCGGCGTGTTCGGCGAGGTCAGGCCGACCACGGCGACGCCGAGAGCTCCGATCGCGAACCCGTTGGTCGAGGCCCGGAACGTGGCGCCGAGCCACGGCAGTTCGTCGGCGGTCGCGGTGAGTGGACCCGCGCCGCCGACACAGTTCGTGGCGATCGAGGTAGACGCCGCCGGGCACGTGCTCTCGATCCGGCCCAGGAGCGCGATGTCCAGGCGATTGGGCAACCCCGACAACCCGCCCTCGACCAGCACCTCGCCGACGAAGGCCATCGCGCGCGTGTCGCGTTGGGTGTAGGCCGCGGCCGTCCACGTCACACCGTCCCATCGCAGGATGCTGGCGCCGATCGGAGTCAACCACCCCGGCAGTCCGCCGACGAACACGTCACCGCCCGGATGCACGGCGATGGTGCGTACCGGGTAGGGCAGGACGTTCGGACCAGGCTGGCCGAGCGGGCTCCACGTGCTGCCGTGCCAACGCGCGACCGACCCGGTCGCCTGACCACCCGCGGTCGCGAACGCTCCCCCCGCGAGCACGCTGCCGTCGCCCTGCTGCGTCAGCGCGTAGACCCAGCTGTCGGTGCCAGCGCCGAGCGGCGACCACGCCGCGCCGTCCCAGCGCGCGATGTTGTTGGCTAGGACGCTGCCGGCGACGCCGAACGAACCGCCCACCAAGAGGTCGCCGTTGTCGAGCACCGCGCAGCGCGGTGACCACACCGCTGACGCCGCCCCCCAGGGCCGACCATGCCGCGCCGTTCCAGCGCGCCAACGCCTGGGCCGGCACGCCACCCGCGTGGAAGAAGTCACCGCCCGCAACGATGTCCCCGTTGGGCAGCACCGCGAGCGCGTATACGGTGCCGTCGATCCCTGGTCCGAGGGAGCTCCACGCGAGGCCGTCCCAGCGCGCGATCCGCGCGGCGCTGCTGCTGCCGGCCAGCACGAGGTCGCCCGCGGCGATCACGTCGCCGCTTTGCAGCGCGAGCACCGCGTGCACCGCACCCACGAGTCCCGTTCCCAGAGCCGTCCAGTTCGTGCCGTCGACGGTGGCCGCGACGCCACACGCCTCGGTGCCTTCGATCACCGTGAAGTCGCCCGCGGCGAGCACGGCGCCGCTCGCGGTCCTGGTCATCGCACGAACCGGCGCGTTGACCCCGCCACCGAACGCGTGCCAGGCGGCGCCGTCCCAGCGCGCGATGCTGTTGACCCTGGCCTGCGCGGCGTTGGCGAACGCCCCGCCGATCGCGAGGTCGCCGCCGGGCAACTCGGTGATGGTGTAGCCATGATCCGTGGTCCCAAACGTCATGCGCTGCCAGCTGCTGCCGTCCCAACGCACGGTGTGACCCAGGTAGGGCAGGGCGCCCGCGGACACCAGGCGGCCGGTGACCAGGAGGTTGCCGTTGCGGTCCTCGGCGAGGTCTTCGATCGTGCCCTCGACGCCGGGGCCGAGCGGCTGCCACGAGGTGCCGTCCCAGCGCGCGAGGTTCTGGCTGCTGGCCCCGGCTACCGACGTCCACATGCCGGCAGCGATGAGGTCCCCGTTGGTCATTCGCAACAGACAGCCGACGCTCCCGTCGAGCCCGGTCCCGAGCGGCGACCAGTTCGTGCCGTCCCAGCGCGCGACCCGGTTGGCTGCGATCCCCCCGATCGACTGGAAGCCGCCGCCGACCACGAGGTCGCCGTTGGGGAGCTCGAGGATCGCCTGCAGGTAGTTCGTCCCGGCAAACGACGTCCAGGTGGCGCCATCCCACCGCGCCAGCCCAGTCGCCGTGGAGCCCGGCACGAGCAGATTGTTGCCGACGATCAGCAGGTCACCGCCGGACGTCGTAACTATGTCCCTCACCATGCCGGTGATCGTTCCGCCCGGCCCGCTCCACGTCGCGCCGTCCCAGCGCAACAGGTAGTCGATGGCGGGCGACCCGAGGAACAGGCCCGCGACGTAGAGCGAACCGTCAGCGGTTGTGGCCATCTTCCTCGCACCGGTGACCACGGGAAGCGAAGAAGGCGAGGGAAGTGCGCTCCAACTCTGGCTCACGTCGTCCCAAGACCTGACGACATCACCGAAGACCGTCAGGCGCGCTGGACCTGGGCCGGGGCCATCGGCATCCCAGAGCACGCTGCCCAGGGCCCCGTTCGCGAGCCCCGGCTGAGGCCGCCCCGCCTGATGGGCCGTCGCGCACTGCGCGTGCGCCCGGTCCGCAGCGGCGAGCAGGGCCAGAACGGGGGCGACGCCGTACGCCAGCGCGCGGAGAGAGTCTTGGCGGAGCGGGTTCATGGTCGCCTGGCAAGGCAACCTGCATGCCAAGACCAGCACCTACGCGGCGCCCGGCTGGCGGTCCGACAGTGGTTCCCGCCCGACGACGGGCGTCATCGATCTGCGACAGCCACGGACATTGCCGACCAACAGCCGCGAGGAACAGCACCCTCGCATCAAGCTGCGCCCCCCTCCGCGCCGATGTCCCCATGGCAATGGCCCTCCAGGTCGAGATCCCCACCCCCACCCACCTCGCCGTCCCGACCACCCTGCACGTCGGCAGCGGCAAGAAGTGGCAGCCGCAGTGGCTCAACCTCGACGTCGACCCGCTGTGGCGACCCGACCTGCTGTGGGACCTCAACCAGCCGCTGCCCGAGGACGGCCAGCTGGTCGTGCAGACCGAACGCTTCGGCGAGCTGGTGCTCGGCGAGAGCATCTTCGACGAGATCATCGCCCAGGACGTGCTCGAGCACATCCGCGAGCTGACGACCGCGATGCGCACGCTGCTGCACTGGCTCAAGCCGGGCGGCGTGCTCAAGGTCGCGGTGCCCTACGAACTGTCGCTGGGCGCGTGGTGCGACCCGACGCACGTGCGCGCGTTCAATGAGCGCAGCTTCGAGTACTACACCAACTGGAGCTGGTACCTCGGCTGGCGCACGCACAACTTCCGGCTGGCGCGCATGGACTTCCATCCGACCGACCTCGGCAGGCAGCTGGCCGCGAACGGCGTGGCCAACGAAGAGATCCTGCGCACGCCGCGCGCGGTCGAGCAGATCTACGTCGAACTGGTCAAGCAGCCGCTGAGCGAAGAGGCGCGCCGCGCCACCGCCGAGATGCTCGACCGGCCGCGCCGCTGACCACACGGCCGACCGCACGTCGGCGCGCATCCGATCCGGACAATCGAGTTACACGAACTCGACCTCGTCCCCAGTGGCCAAGTCCGCGCGAACGGCTCCAGTTCGCGGATGTGGGCAACTCCTGCCCACGTGCGCCGGGCGCCCCCTCGGCGTGCTCGTCCCAACCCTCTCTCTTCCTACCAACCATGCGCATCGCATCCCTGCTCCTCGGGTGCGTGCTGGCGGCCCCTGCGCTCGCCCAGCAGCTCCCCATTCCCGCGTTCGGCAGCACGTTCACGTCGACCCTGACGCGCGGCTTCTGGTTCCAGGCGCCGGTCGGCTTCGTGATCACCGGCCTGATGGTGCCCAACGAAGCCCTGCAGCCCAACCAGGTCGTCGAGGTCATCAACCTCGGCGCGGCCCCGCCCGCGTATCCGGGCACCGTCGTCGGCACGCAGCTGTTCTACGACAACACCACGCCTGCCGGCACGCTCATCAACTGCGCGATCCCGGTCGCGCCCGGCGACTACATCGGCATCCTCGGCGCGTGCAACGACACGCCGTCCTCGGCGAACTCCTACAACTCGTACGCGACGCCCGCAGGTCCGTTCGCGAGCAGCATCCTGGGCCAGCCCGTGACCCTGACGCGCCTGTTGACGCAGTCGGGCATCGCCAGCAACGGCGGCAACCAGCCCGTCTCCGACGAAGCCGCGGGCTCGCTCGCGCGCGTCGAGGTCTACATCGGCGCGGCCGGCGGCTACGCCAGCAAGCTGCTCTACGGCACGGGCTGCTACGACACCTACAACTCGTACTACGAGCACTTCCTGACCACGCCGTCGATCGACCTGTCGAACAGCGCGTTCCGCATGCTCAACCTGGGCCAGGGTTACCTGACCCTGTCGAGCACGGCCGCGTTCGTGGCGCCGTCGGCGACCGCGACCAACCTCGGCCTGACCGACGACTCCGAGGCCACGGTCACGCTTTCGGCGCCGATGCCCCATCCGGGCGGCCCGATCACCTCGCTCAACGTCTGCTCGAACGGCCACATCTCCACCGCGTCCAACGGCGCGGCGTTCGACTACACGCCGACGCCGGGCGAACTGCTCAACTGGGCCAACGCCACGTGGGCGGTCTGGCGCGACATGATCCCGGGCCCGACGGGCGGCGGTGACGTCTGGTTCGAAGAGATCGGCGGCGTCGCCTACATCACGTGGCTCAACGTCGTCGGCTACGTCGGCACCGCACCGGGCACGACGCCGAGCACGTTCCAGCTGCAGTTCGAGATCGCCACCGGCAACGTCGACTTCGTGTTCCAGAGCATGGACACGGTCAGCATCAGCGGCTGGGCTGGCGGTGAAGGCTGGGTCGTCGGCTACTCGCCGGGCGGCCCCTCCTCGAGCAGCACCCCCGCCGTCGACCTCTCGACGGCCGCGCCCGCGACGTTCCTCGTGCCGCACGCCGAGCTGCTGGCCCTGCGCCACGACGCCACGGCCCGCCCGGTCATCGGCACGAACATCGCGCTCGAGACCACCAACGTGCCGGCGAACTGCGCCCTCGGCGCGACCCTGTTCGGCCTCACCGAGATCAACCCCGGCCTCGACCTCACCGGGCTGGGCATGCCGGGCTGCTTCCAGTTCGTGACGATCGACGCGTCGCAGATCTGGTTCCCGGTGCAGGGCGTGGGCAGCACGCCGTTCAGCCTGCCCAACAACCCGGCCTTCGCCGGCGTCGAGCTCAAGACGCAGGGTGTCGCGCTGGTGCCCGGCGCCAACACGCTGGGCGCGCAGTCGTCGAACGGCATGAAGCTGACGCTCGACCTGCTGTAGGCGAGCCGCGAGAGGCGGCGGGAGCAATCAGGACTTCGCGACTGCGATCCTGACGCTCTCGCCGCCGCCGACCTTGCCCTCGGCGGCGAAGGCGCCCGCGGGCGCCACGCCGAACGTGAACTGCGTCGCGAGCACCTGCTCCTGGACGTAGGCGGCGTGATCGCGCAGCACGGATGCGGTCGCGTCGTCGGTTTCGCACCACAGGGCGATGCGGTCGCTGACGTGCAGGCCCGCATCCTTGCGCGCCTGCTGCACGAGACGCACGAAGTCGTTGCGCAGGCCTTCCTGTTCGAGCTCGGGGGTGACCGCGGTGTCGAGCACGAGCACGACGTCGTTGCTCGACAGCGCGGCGGCCGTCATGCCCGGCTTGGGCACGAGTTGCAGCACGTAGTCACCCGCCTCGAGCTGCACACCGGCCGCGTGCACGACGTCTCCATCGCGTCGCCAATCACCGCTGCGCGTCGCCGCGAGCACGTCCTTCATCTTGGGGCCGAGCTTGGGGCCGAGCGCCTTGGCGTCGATCTGCAGGCGGAACGAGCCGAACGCCGCGAGATCGTCGGCGAAGTCGATCGCCTTGACGTTGAGTTCGTCCTGCAACAGGTGCACGAACGGCCGCATCGCGGCGGCGTCGGCGCCCGCGAGCGTGACCTTGGGCAGCGGCAGGCGCGTGCGCAGCTTGGCCGCCTCGCGCAGCGACAACCCGACCGAGCACGCGTCGCGCACGCGGTCCATCTCGCGCACCAGCGCTGCGTCGGCCGGGAACGCAGCGACGTCGGGCCAGTCGGCGAGGTGCACCGACTCCTCACCCGTGAGCCCGAGGTAGACCTTCTCGGTCAGCAGCGGCAGCAGCGGCGCCGCCGCCTTGCACAGCGTCACGAGACACGTGTAGAGCGTGTCGTACGCGTCCTGGCGGTCGCTCGCGTCGGTCTCGCCCCAGAAGCGCGGCCGGCTGCGGCGGATGTACCAGTTGTTGAGCGCGTCGAGGTACTCCTTCACGACCTGGCAGCTGCCGGCGAGGTCGTAGGTGTCCATGCGCTGCTGCACGCCTTCGACCATCGCGCGCGTCTTGGCCAGCGCGTAGCGATCGAGCACACCCTGCTGGTCGGTGCGCAGCTTCGCCGTCACGCCGTCGGTGTTGGCGTAGAGGGTGAAGAAGTAGTAGGCGTTCCAGATCGGGTTGAGCACCAACCGCACGACCTCGGTGATCTGCTTGCCGTCCTTGGCGATCTGCAGGTCGCCGCCGCGCAGGATCGGCGAGCTCATCAAGAACCAGCGCAGCGCGTCGGCGCCGACCTTCTCGAACATCTCGACCGGGTCGGGGTAGTTGCGCAGCGACTTGCTGAGCTTCTGCCCGTGCTCGTCGAGCACCACGCCGTGGCAGATCACGTTCTCGAACGGCGGCTTGTCGAACAGCGCCGTGGCCAGCACCACGAGCGTGTAGAACCAACCGCGCGTCTGCGCGACGTACTCGACGATGAAGTCGGCCGGGAAGTGGTCCTCGAACCACTCCTTGTTCTCGAACGGGTAGTGCACCTGCGCGAACGGCATCGAGCCCGACTCGAACCAGCAGTCGAGCACCTCGGGCACACGCCGCATCGTCGCCTTGCCGCTCGGATCGTCGGGGTTGGGCCGCGTCAACTCGTCGATGAACGGCCGGTGCAGGTCGGTCACCTCGACGCCGAAGTCGCGCTGCAACTCGGCGAGCGAGCCGTAGACGTCGACGCGCGGGAACCTGGGATCGTCGCTCTTCCACACCGGGATCGGCGAACCCCAGAAGCGGTTGCGCGAGATCGACCAGTCGCGCGCGTTCTCGAGCCACTTGCCGAACTGCCCGTCGCGGATGTGCTCGGGGATCCACCGGATCGTGCGGTTGTGCGCCTGCATGCGCTCCTTGATCTCGGTGACCTTGACGAACCACGCGCCCGGGATCGCCTTGTAGATCAGCGGTTCGCGCGTGCGCCAGCAGTGCGGATAGTTGTGCTCGATCGTCGCGTGCTTGAGCAGCACGCCGCGGTCCTTGAGCACCTTGATGATCTCCTTGTTGGCGTCGAACACGAGCATGCCCTGCCACTCGGGCACCTCGGCGGTGTATTCACCGCGCTCGTCGACCGGGCAGACCAGCTCGATGCCGTTCGCCTCGCAGACCTTCTGGTCGTCCTCACCGAAGCCCGGCGCCATGTGCACCACGCCCGTGCCCTCGGCCGTGTCGACGAAGTCCGCGGCGAGCACGCGGAACGAGTTGGCGTGCCCCGCGAAGTAGGGGAACATCGGTTCGTAGGTGCGGCCGACGAGGTCCTTGCCCTTGAGCGTGCCGACCGTCTCGAAGCCCTTGAGCTCCTTGGCGAGCGCGGGCAGCGTCGCCGCGCCGAGCACGTAGAAGACGCCGTCCTTGCCGACGATCGAGTAGTCGAGTTCGGGCCCGACCGCGAGCGCGAGGTTGCTCGGCAGCGTCCACGGCGTCGTCGTCCACGCGAGGATCTGCAGCGGCCCCGGATCGCCTTCCCTGGCGTGCAGCGCAAACGCCACCGTGACTGCCGGGTCCTGTCGCGGCCGCGTCGCATCGTCGATGCGCGTCTCGAAGTTGCTGACCGGCGTCTGCAGCGCCCACGAGTAGGCCATCACGCGCTGCCCCTCGTAGACCAGGCCCTTGTCGTGCAGCGTCTTGAACGCCCACATGACGCTCTCCATGTAGGAGAGGTCCATGGTCTTGTAGTCGTGGTCGAAGTCGACCCAGCGCGCCTGCCGCGTGACGTAGTTGCGCCACTCCTGCGTGTACTTCTGCACGCTGCGGCGGCACGCGTCGTTGTACTTCGCGAGCCCGAGCCCCAGCACCGCCTCGTGGCCGCTGATCTTCAGTTCCTTCTCGGCCTCCATCTCGGCCGGCAGCCCGTGGCAGTCCCAGCCGAAGCGCCGCTCGACGCGACGCCCGCGCATCGTCTGGTAACGCGGCACCACGTCCTTGACGAAGCCCGTCAGCAGGTGCCCGTAGTGCGGCAGCCCGTTGGCGAACGGCGGCCCGTCGTAGAATACGTACTCGTTGTCGCCCGCCGCGCGCTGCTCGACCGACCGCCGGAACGTGCCGCGCTCCTGCCACCGGGCGAGCATCTCCTGCTCGATCGCCGGGAAGCTGGCCTGGGCTGGGGCATCGGGGTAGGGCTGGCTGGCGCGCGTCTCGCTCATCGGGGCGACCAGTGTGGCGGGCGGCCCTGGGCAGCGCAACGCCGCGGTCGTGTGCGTACGGAACCGGGTACAAACCACACACCCCCGCCGCGCTACTTCTTGCCGAGCGCCGGCCAGTCCGGAGCCTCGGCCTGCACCTCGCGCCAGTGCGCGATCATGCGCTCGCGCAGGCGCGCGAACACCTCGGGCTCGGCGTCGTTGAGCTCGTGGCGTTCGGCGATGTCGACGGCGAGGTCGTAGAGCACGAACCGCGTCAGCTGCGTCGACCGGACCCACGCCGAGTTGCCCTGCTCGCGCCGCTTGGGCTCGAACCAGCCGATCATCACGTGGTCGCCGTCGCGCATCGCCATGCTCGGCAGATACCGGTAGTCGTATCCGACCGGGAACATCCAGCACGCCGGCGTCGGCCGCACGAGCGGCTGGCCCGACAACCCGGGCATGGCATCGATGCCGTCGATCACGCGGTCCTGCGGCAGCGCCGCGCCGGTGACCGCGCAGATCGTCGGCAACCAGTCGGTGCCGTTGATCAGCTGGCCCGACAGCGACCCCGCGGGGATGTGTCCCGGCCAGCGCACGATGCCCGGCACGCGGTGGCCACCTTCGTACACGAAGCGCTTCATGCCGCGGAACGGTCCCGGTGTGCCGAAGCAGCGATCGCGGATCGGATCCTGCCACTGGTTGCCCGACTCCTCGACGGTGACCGGAGTCTCCGGGCCGTTGTCGCTCGTGAAGATCACCAGGCTGTCGTCGCGATGCCCCTGGTCGTCGAGGCCCTTCATCAGCCGCCCGAACGCGTCGTCGAGCTGCGTGACCGTGCCGTAGTAGTACTTGGCGTTGTCGCGGATCGCCCGCTGCAGGGGTCGGTGCACCTGCCCGTAGGGCATCGTCTTCTCGAGTTCGGCCACGGCGGCGTCGGCATACCGGTCCGAATAGGCCTGCGGCGGTCGGATCGGCGTGTGCGGTTCGTGCGAGCAGACCAGCAGGAAGAACGGCCGCTTCTGGTCGGGGCGCGCCTTCATCCAGCCGACCGCCTCCGCGACGATCGCGTCGCAGTACCACGCGTCGACCGGGCCGACCTTGACGCCGTTGCGCACGAACTTGCCCGGGTGGTCGGGTCCGTCGAACGCGTTGACCTGCGTCGCGAACCAGTGATCGAAGCCGTGCTCCCCGGGGCCCGGCTGCCCCGACGCCGGATCGAGGTCACCGAGGTGCCACTTGCCGACGAAGCAGGTGTCGTATCCCTGCGCCTTGAGCAGCGTGGCCAGGGTCACCTCCTGCGCACGCAGGTGGGAACGCTCGGGGCCGGCGATGGTGTAGAAGCCGAGCCGGTAGGGCGTGCGCCCGGTCAGAAGACCGGCGCGCGAAGGCGAACAGACGGTGCCCGCGGCGTGGCAGTCGGTGAGGCGCACGCCGGCAGCGGCGAACGCGTCGAGGTTCGGCGTCTCGAGGATCGGGTGTCCGTAGCAGCCGAGGTCGCCGTAGCCCAGGTCGTCGGCGAGGAAGATGACGACGTTCGGCTTGTCCTGCGACACCACAGGCGCCGCGAGGGTGAGCGCGCAGGCGATACCCAGCAGCAGGGGAAGACGCAGGGCGCGGCGGCGGCTCATGGCGGCGCAGCTTACCCGTCACTGCGGCGTCACTTCCCCCGGAACACCTCGTGCGCCTGACCGACGCCGCGGCCGCGCCTCCGCCACGCCTGACGGTGCCCTGCTACGATCCGCGCTCTGCCCTGCTGGGCCCGGCCATGCACCCCCACTTCGTCGTCTCCGCACGAACCGGCGATCCCAACGCCGTGATCAAGCTCGAGAACAGCCGGCTGCTCCGCGCCGAGATCGCGGCGCGGCGCGAGGTGCTGCGCGCGCTGCCCGAGATCGTCACGTTCCACAACACCGACATCTGCAACTTGCGGTGCGTGATGTGCCCGCGACATCTGGGTCAGGGAACGCACGCGCTCGACGACGACCTGCTGCGCCTGGTCGCCGACGAGCTGCTGCCGACCGCGCTCAAGGCCAACCTCACCAGCGCCGGCGGCGAGCCGATGGGCGTCGGCTTCGAGGTGCTGCTGGAACGGGTGCTGCGGCACGCGACGCGCCTGGACGTGACCACCAACGGGCTGCTGATGACGCGCGAGAAGTTCCTGGCGATGCAGCCGGCGCTCGACCACCTCAACGTCTCGGTCGACTGCGTGGTGCCGGAGATCTACGAACGCATCCGCGTCGGCGCGTCGTTCGACAAGCTGGCCGCCAGGCTGGCGATGGTCGCCGAACTGCGCCGCGCCAACCCGGACGGCATGCTGTTCTCGCTGAGCGCGGTGGTGATGGCGTCGACGCTGCCGCACCTTCCCGAGCTGATCCACTTCGCCGCGCGGCACGGCGCCGACGGCGTGGTGTTGCAGCGCCTGCAGCACGACGTGATGCCGACCTGGCACGAGGACGTGACCCGGCATTTCTCCGCCGAGGAGATCGAACGGCACCTCGACGCCGCCGAAGCAGCCGCGCGCGCGGCCGGCGTCAGCCTGGTGTCCTCGGGCTTCGGCCGCGCCCCGCTCTGGATCCGGCCGGTGCGCAGCAAGGTGCCGGACCCGCTCGACGGCCACGGCATCTGCAGCTTCCTGACGCAGACCTTCACGCTGATGTTCACGGGAGAGGTCTACCCGTGCTGCAAGCCGACCGACTACCGGCTCGGCGACGTGCACCGCGACAGCGCGTTCGAGATCTGGAACGGCGCCCCGCTGCGCAACCTGCGCCGCGCCCACTACGACCGGCAGGGCACGGTGTTCTGCAGCGGCTGCGAACTGGCGCCGCACCTGCCGGCGCGCCCCCTGCCGCGGCTGCAGCAGGCGCTGCGCAGCACGCGCCGCTGGATCGACAACCGCCGCATCGAACGCAACGACCGCCGCGAGCACCCGTCGCGCGCCGCCGCCACCGCGCCGCCGCCGCATCACCGCATCGCGGCGGCGGTGACGCTCGCGCCGGCGGCAACGCGGGTCGAAGCGTTGCCCGGGCCGCGCGACGCCACCGCCTTCGACCACCGCAACGGCAGCCTGTGGATCCTGCGCGCCGGCTGGCTCTGCCGCGCCCCGCACGCGCGCGCTGCGGCGACGCCGGTGCTGCAGCTCGATCCGTCGGGCCGGCGCGGCTGCCTGCTGCAGTTCGTGCGACGCGGCGTGCTGCTGGCTTCGTTCGAGGGCGGCGGCGCCGTGTTGCGCATCGACACCGAGGTCACCCCTCTCGCGCCCGTGATCCCCCTGCGACTCTCCGACGAACGCGCCAGCGTGCGCACCGCCGGCCTCGCGGTCGGCGACGACGGTGTGATCTGGGTCGGTGAATACGGCGTCGCGCCCGGGCTGCGCTGCGCGATCGTGCACCGCAGCCGCGACGGCGGCCGTTCGTTCACGCAACTCGACCCGCTGCCGCCCGCGCGGCACGTGCACGCGGTCGCGATCTCACCGCAGCTCGGCCAGGTGCTGGTCACCACGGGCGACCTCGGCATCGAGCGCGCGACGATCGTCGCCGACCTGCGCCGACCGCGCTGGCGCCGCTGGCTGGCCCCGTGGTCGGGCTTCACGGCGATCGCCTCGACCCCGGGTTGGACACACTTCGGCACCGACCTCGAGCACGGCAACGGCCTCGTGCGCATCGCCGCACCCCGCGCTGGTGAAGCACCCGCGACGCCCGAGTTGCGACAACTGCCCGAGGAGTTCGACCTGCAGGTGCGCCAGATCGAGGTACTGCGCGACCACAGCCTCGTCGCGCTGCTGTCGATGGACGGCGACCTGCCCGCGGCGCGCGCCGGCAAACGCGCGTTGCTGATGCGCTCACACGACCACGGCGCCAGCTGGTCGGTGGTGCACCACTTCGCCGCCGACTGGAGCGACGCGGCCGAGCGCTTCCTCGTCGTCGCCGAGAACCCGTTGACCGTGGTCACCGACGGTGTCGACCATGCCCTGCTGCTGCAGTTCGGCGACGAAGCGCACCGCTCATGACGAGGGTGAGCGCACCAAAGGCTGCAGCGGCAGGCCCGCGTCGCGCCACGCCGCCAGACCGCCCAGCAACGGCCGCACGCGCTTGATGCCGCGCTTGTGCAGGAGCAGCGCCACCCGGGCGCTGGTCGCTTCATTGGGTCAAGTACAGAACAGCACCACGTCGCGATCGCGCGGGATCTCGTGGTGGCGCCGTTCGATCTCGTCGGCGTCGAGGCGCAGCGCGTCGGGCAGGGTGTACGGATCGGCATCCGCGTCGATGGCGTGGCGCAGATCGACGATCACCAGCGGTTCACCGTCCTGGCGCAGCCGATGCACCTCGACCGGTTCGATGCGCGCGGTCCGCAGCCCGCGCAGGAACGCGCGTCGTTGCAGCGCCCGCACCGCGATCCAGAGCACGACGACGGCGCAGAAGATGCCGAGCAACCAGCCACCCGTGAGCGCCGCGTTGTCGGCGAGGCGCTCGATCTCGCCGCTGAACATGTAGCCGGGCAGCACGAACGCCGCCGTCCAGAGCAGCGCGCCGATGCCGTCGAGCAGCACGAAGCGACCGAACGGCATGCGCGTCAGGCCGGCCATCGGCGGCGCCATCGTGCCGAGCCCCGGCACGAACTTGGCGAACAGCAGCGACAGCGCGCCGCGTCCGGCGAACATGCGTTCGGTGCGTCGCACGCACGAGTCGGGCTCGAGCGAGATGCGGCACAAGGTCGCGAGCACACGCACGCCGTGATACCTGCCGAGCACGAACCAGGCCGCGTCGCTGAGCAACGACGCAACCAACGAGAGGCCGAGCACGGCGTTCAGGTTCAGCAGGTCCTGCCCGGCGAGGGCGCCAGCTGCGAGCAGCAGCGGCACGGCCGGGAGCGGCAGCCCGGCCTGCACGCCGAGCACCCAGAGGAACACGACCAGGTAGCCGTGTCTGATCAGGAACTCGGTCAGGGCCTGCATGCGGGGCCTGGGTGTAGTCGGCGGAAGCCTGCGGGAAAAGGGTCGCCGTTCGCGCGCGCGCACTACCATGCGCGCCATGCTCCGTCTCGCCGCGCTCTGCCCGCTCGTATTCCTACCGTTGGTCGCGAGCTGCGCCACCTCCAACGCCCCGGGCGGCAAGCGGCACCCGAACGTGATCGTGATCATGACCGACGATCAGGGCATGGGCGACCTCGGCTGCCTGGGCAACCCGGTGCTCGAGACCCCCAACATCGACCGGCTCGCGGAGCAGAGCGCGCGCCTCGCGAACTTCTACGTCAGCCCGGTCTGCACACCGACCCGCGCGTCGCTGATGACCGGCCGCTACGCCTACCGCACGCGCGCGATCGACACCTACATCGGCCGCGCGATGATGGACCCCGACGAGGTCACGATGGCCGAGGTCTTGCACGACGCGGGTTATCGCACCGGCATCTTCGGCAAGTGGCACCTCGGTGACTGCTACCCGATGCGCGCCTGCGACCAGGGCTTCGACCAGGCGCTGGTGCTGCGCGGCGGCGGACTCGCGCAGCCCTCCGAACCGCGCGAGAACAACGGCCGCTACACCGACGCGATCCTGTTCCGCAACGGCAAGCAGGTCCAGACCAAGGGCTACTGCACCGACGTGTTCTTCGACGCCGCGATCGAGTTCGTGCGCGACAACAAGAACCAGCCGTTCTTCCTCTACGTGCCGACCAACACGCCGCACACGCCGCTCGCCGACGTGCCGCGCGCGCTCTACGAGAAGTATCGGACGCGCGATCTGTCGGCGGTGTTGCCGGACGGCAACGCGACGCGCGACGCGACCGCGCGCGTGTTCGCGATGATCGAGAACATCGACCAGAACGTCGGCCGACTGCTCGGCGCGGTCGAGGAGCTCGGCCTCGCCGACGACACCATCGTCGTATATCTGCACGACAACGGCCCGCAGCAGGCCCGCGCCAACGCGGGGCTGCGCGGCCGCAAGGGCGAGGTGTTCGAGGGCGGCGTGCGTTCGCCGCTGTTCGTGCGCTGGCCCGGCCGCCTGCGGCCCGGCGCGGTCGACACCGAGGTCGGCATGCACATCGACGTGTTGCCGACGGTGCTCGACCTCGCCGGGGTCGCGGCGCCCGAGGACGTGAAGCTCGACGGACGCAGCCTGCGCCCGGTGCTCGAGGGCGCGCCGCTGTCGTGGCCCGAGCGTTTGCTGGTGACCCAGGCCCACCGCGGCGATCGCCCCGTGCGCGGCCACAACGCCGCCGTGCGAGGCGCGCGCTACAAGCTCGTGCACGCGACCGGCTTCGGCCGCGAGCAACCCGCTGAGGACACCCCCTGGCAGCTGTTCGATCTCACCACCGACCCCGGCGAGCAGAACGACGTGGCGGCGCAGTTCCCCGAGGTCGTCACCACGATGCACGATGCGTACGACAAGTGGTTCGACGACGTGTCCGCGACACGCCCCGACAACTACGACCCGCCGCGTATCGTGATCGGCACCGATCACGAGCCGGTCACGACGCTGACGCGGCAGGACTGGCGCCCGGTGCACGGCAACGGCTGGGGTGACCGCGGCCGGTGGCTGCTGCACTTCACCAACGACCACGTCTACGAGATCAAGGTGCTGCTGCGCGAGCCGAAGGGCCCGGCGCGCGCGCGGATGTCGATCGGCAACGTGCGGCGCACCCTGCAGATCGACGCGGACACGACCGAGTTCGCGTTCCCGACCATCGAGATCCGCGAAGGCGACTACCCGCTCGAGGTGATCCTCGACGACAGCACCGGCCTCTACGGTCCCTACCAGGTCGTGGTGACCCGGTACTGACGGGTCCGGGCAGGGCGGCTCATGCCTTGCCGACCGCGAGGCGCCAGCGCTCGAGGTGCGCCTGCACCTCGGCCGCCGCCATCGCCGGCCGGAACCGGCGCTGCTCGCGCCACGCCGCGGCGAGTTCGGCCTTCGACGACCACAGCCCCACGCCCAGCCCCGCGAGCATCGCCGCGCCGAGCGCCGTCGTCTCGAGCAGCGCGGGCCGGCTCAGCGGCACGCCGAGCACGTCGCACTGGAACTGCATCAGCAGGTCGTTGGCCGCGGCGCCGCCGTCGACCTTGAGCACGTGCAGCTCGCGGCCGCTGTCCTGCTCCATCGCACGCAGGATGTCGACGTTCTGCAGGGCGATGCCCTCGAGCGTCGCGCGGGCCAGGTGCGCGCGCGTGGTGCCGCGTGTCAGGCCGGTGACGAGGCCGCGCGCCTCGGCGCGCCAGTGCGGCGCGCCCAGCCCCGCGAACGCGGGCACCACCACGACGCCTCCCGAGTCGGGCACGCTGCGCGCGAGGGCTTCGATCTCGTCGGCGCTGCGGATGATGCCCAGGCCATCGCGCAGCCACTGCACCGCGGCACCCGCGACGAACGCCGCGCCCTCGAGCGCGTAGGCCCGCTCGCCGGGGATCTGCCACGCGACCGTGGTGATCATCCCGCGTGTCGACGGCACCGCGACGTCGCCGGTCTGCATCAGCAGGAACGCGCCCGTGCCGTAGGTGCACTTGGCGTCGCCCGGCGCGAAGCACGCCTGCCCGAACAGCGCCGCCTGCTGATCGCCGGCCACACCCGTGATCGGCAGACCGTCGGGCAAGCCCGGTACGCCGCGCGTGTGGCCGAACTCGCCCGCCGACGGCGCGACCGTCGGCAACACCGCGACCGGCACCGCGAACCGCTGCAGCAGTTCGTCCGACCACGCCAGCGCATGGATGTCGAACAGCAGCGTGCGGCTGGCGTTGGTGACGTCGGTCACGTGCGCGGCGCCGCCGGTGAGCCGCTGCAGCAGGAACGCGTCGACGGTGCCGAACGCCAGCTCGCCGCGTTCGGCGCGGGCCCGCAGGCCGGCCCGATCGAGCATCCACGCGATCTTCGTCGCCGAGAAGTACGGGTCGATCGGCAGGCCGGTCAGCTGCCGCACACGCTCGGCGTGGCCCGCCGCGGTCATCGCCGCGCAGGACGCCGCGGTGCGACGATCCTGCCAGACGATCGCCGGATGCGCAGCGGCGCCGCCGGCGCGCTCCCACAGCAGCGTCGTCTCACGCTGGTTGGTGATGCCGATCGCCGCGAGCTGTGCCGCGGGCACCGCCGCCTGCGCCAGCGCATCGCCGAGCGCGCCGAGCACGGACTGCCAGATCTGTTCGGGATCGTGCTCGACGAGACCCGGCTGCGGGTAGTGCTGCGCAAACTCGCGATAGCCCCGGCCCCGCACCTGCAGGACCTCGTCGAGGACCAGCACGGTGCTGCCGGTGGTGCCCTGATCGATGGCGACGATGTGCTGCATGGCCCGGTGAGCGTCCCGCGGCGCGGGTCGTTCGGCAACCTCGGCACAGGCGAACGTGGCCCTCACCGCCGCCATCGCTACGCTCGTGACCGTGCGCCACACCCGCTGGCTCGGCGCGGCCCTGCTCGTGGTCGCGGTCCTGGTCGCCTACGCCGGAGTCACCGGCTGCGGCTTCGTCTGGGACGACGACGACTACGTCACCCAGAACCCGGTGCTGCGCACCTTGCCGGGCCTGTGGCGCATCTGGTTCGAGCCGACCTCGCTGCCGCAGTACTACCCGCTCGTCCACACGACCTTCTGGCTCGAGTATCGGCTCTGGGGCACGGACCCGCTCGGCTATCACGTGGTCAACGTGCTGCTGCACGCGGGCTCGGCCGTGGTGCTCTGGCGCGTGCTCTCGCGACTGGCCGTCCCGGGCGCGCTGCTCGGCGCGCTGTGGTTCGCGGTGCATCCCGTGCACGTCGAGTCGGTGGCCTGGGTGACCGAACGCAAGAACGTGCTGTCGCTGCTCTGCTACCTGCTCGCGGCGCGCGCGTTCCTGCGCTGGCACGAGGGGCTCGCTCCGCGCGGCTGGTGGCGCGCGACGGCGTGGTTCGTCGCCGCCCTGCTGAGCAAGACGGTGGCCGCGTCGCTGCCCGCGGCGCTGCTGGTGGTGCTGTGGTGGCGGCACGGGCGCATCGGGGCGCGCGAGCTGCGCGCGACGGCGCCGTGGTTCGTGCTCGGCGCCGCGCTCGGCTGGTTCACCGTGCACCTCGAGGCGACGCACGTCGGCGCCGCCGCGGCGTTGCACCTCGAACCGCTGCAGCGCCTGCTGATCGCCGGCCGCGCCGTCTGGTTCTACCTCGGTTCGCTGCTGTGGCCGTGGCCGCTGTGCTTCAACTACCCGCGCTGGCAGCTCGACACCGGCAGCCTCCTGCAGTGGTCGTTCGTGCTGACCGCCGTCGCGGCGCCGCTGCTGGCGTGGTGGCAGCGGCGCCGCATCGGCCGCGGCCCGCTGGCGGCCATGCTGCTGTTCGGCGGCACGCTGGTACCCGCCATCGGCTTCTTCGACGTGTACCCGTTCCGCTTCTCGTTCGTCGCCGATCACTTCCAGTATCACGCCAGCGTCGCGATGATCGCGGCCGCGGCGGCGCTGCTGGTGCGCTGCGTGCCGCGCTCGTGGCCGGCGCGCGCACCGACGGCGCTCGGCGGCGCCGTGGCGACGGCGCTGCTCGTGCTCACCGCGCGGCAGCTGCCCCACTACCGCGACGAGGTGACGCTGTGGCAGGCGACGCTGCGCTGCAATCCGCGGTCGGTGGTCGCGCTCGTCAACCTGGGCGGCAACGCGTTCGCCGGCGGCGACCTCGAGGCGACGGTGCAGTTCAGCGAGCGGGCCCTGGCAATCGATCCGCGCAGCTACGAGTCGCTCGCCAACCTGGGCGCCGTCGCCCACCGGCGCAACGACCTCGACGCGGCGCGCCGCTACTACGAGGCGGCCCACGCGATCAAGGCCGACTACGCGAGCAACCTGCGCAACCTCGCCGCGCTGCACCTGCAGCAGGGCCGCGCCGCCGACGCGTTGCCGCTGGTGCAGCGCGCCGTCGAGCTGGACCCGGACTACTACGACGGCCGCGCGACCCTGGCGTCGACGCTCGCGGCCCTGCAGCGATGGCCCGAGTGCCTGCAACAGGCGGAGTGGGTGCTGCAGCGCACGCCCGACGCGTTCGAGACGCGCCTGCGCGCCATCGACGCCCTGCTCGGCATGCAGCGATACGAACGCGCGGTCGAACTGTCCGCGGAGCTGCTGCGGCGCATGCCGTCGTTCGAGCAGGTGCGCCGCGGCTTCGCCAAGGCGGCTGGGGGCCTGCTGCAGAAGACGCCGCCGGAGCGGGTCGTGGCGCGCGCGGCCACGCTGTGCGAACGGGCGGGGCTGTCGATCGGCGACGTCCGCGCCTCGCTCGCGAACGAGCTGCGTGCGCTGGGCGCGAACGCGCAAGCCGACGCGTTGCGCTGAGCCGCGCTACTCCTGCGCCGCTTCTTCGCCCGGCGCATCGAGCGCCGCCCGATGCGCGGCGACCAGTCGGATCGTCTCGTAGTCGACGGCGCCGCCCAGCGCTTCGAACACGGGCTTGAGGCGGCCGCCCTCGGCGGCATCCAGCACCGCGGCGACGCGCTGCTGCACCTCGACGGCGACCCACGGTTCGATGCTCTGAGGCCGCCGCCGCGCGATCCATTCGGACAAGTACTGCGCCGTCGTACTCTCGGCTCGGCCGATCCCGACGGCGACCTCGGCGACCGTGCGGCCCTGCTCGAACAGCGCCTCGGCGGTCGCGCGCGCGAGCGAACTCGCCGACGCGGCGCTGACCGGCTTGCTGTCGGCCGAGCCGCCGATCACTACCGGTCTGGGCGCGGCCGGCGCCGCGGGCCGCGGGCGGCTGCCGGCGCCGGCGTCGAGCGCCAGCCCCGCCCCTTCGCAATGCGCGGCGATCGCGGCGAGGAACTGCTCGCCGAACGCGTCGAGCTTCTTCTGGCCGACGCCCTTGACGGCCAACAGCCCCTCGGTCGACGACGGCCGCACCTGCGCCAGCTCCTCGAGCGTCGCGTCGCCGAACACCACGTACGGCGGCACGCCGAGCTCGCTGGCGATCTCGCGGCGCACCCCGCGCAGCACGTCGAACAGTTCGCGCTCGGCGGGCTCGAGGTCGCGCGTCTCGGCCGCGCCGCCCTGGCCGCGGCGCCGACGGGCGCGCGCCTCGAGCCCGGCCTTCGGCGCCAGCAGCACCACCTGCTGCTCCCCCACGAGCGCAGCGCGCGCGTCGGAACCGAGCATCAGGATCGGATACTCGCCGTCGCTGCGCACCAGCAGGTCGAGGTCGATCAGCTGGTCGATGTAGTTGCCGAGTTGCATCGCCGGCACGCCCTTGAGCAGCCCGAACGTCGGCAGCTGGTCGTGCCCGCGCTGTAGCACCTTCTCGTTGCGGCTGCCGCGCAGCACCTCGATCACGTAGCTGCCGCCGTAGCGCTGGCCGGTGCGCGCCACCGCCGACAGGATCTTCTGCGCGATCTCGTGGCCGCCGGGCACCTGCTCGAGTTCGTTGCGGCAGACGTCGCACGCGCCGCAGTTGTCCTCGGTGTAGGCCTGCCCGAAGTACTCGCTGAGGGCGCGGTGGCGGCACCGGGCGCGCCCCGCGAAGCGCTGCATCTGCTGCAGCAGCGCCAGCTGCGCCTGCACCGCCTCCGGGTCGGCGCCGCCCTCGTCGCCGCGGCGCTGCGTCAGCATGCGCCACTTCGCGGCGTCGGCGGCCGAGTAGAGCAGCAGGCACTCGGCCGGCAGCCCGTCGCGGCCGCCGCGGCCCGTCTCCTGCTGGTAGTGTTCGATGCTCTTGGGCATCGCCGCGTGCACCACCAGCCGCACGTCGCTGCGGTCGATGCCCATGCCGAACGCCACGGTGGCGACGACGACGTGCACACGCTCGGCGCGGAAGTCGGCGCTGATCTTGGTGCGTTCGGCGGCCGACAGGCCCGCGTGGTAGGCGACCGCGTCGACGCCGCGGCGGCGCAGTTCGGTCGCGAGCGACTCGGTGTCCTTGCGCGCGATGCAGTAGACGATCGCCGCGGCGTCGGGGTGGCGGCCGATCGCCTCGGCGACCTGCGTGACGAGGTCCTGGCGCGGCAGCACGCGGTAGTTGAGTTCGGGCCGGTCGAAGGTGCCGACCAGCACCCGGGGCTCGCGCAGCTGCAGCTGGGTCAGGATGTCCTCCTGCACGCGCGGCGTCGCCGTCGCGGTGTAGGCGTGGAACGGCACCTGCGGGAACATCGCGCGCAGCTCGGCGAGCCGCCGGTACTCGGGCCGGAAGTCGTGCCCCCACTGGCTGATGCAGTGCGCCTCGTCGATCGCGATCGCGGCCACGTCCTGACCGCGCAGCCAGCGCAGGAAGGGCTCCTGGAACAGCCGCTCGGGCGCCACGAACAAGAGCCGCAGTTCGCCCGACGCGGCGAGCGAACGCAGCTCGGCGCGCGCGTCGGCGTCGAGGTTGGAGTGCGCGGCGGCAGCCGGCACGCCCTGCAGACGCAGGCCGTCGACCTGGTCCTGCATCAGCGCGATCAGCGGCGAGACGACCACGGTCAGGCGATCCTGCAGCAGCGGCGGCAGCTGGTAACACAGCGACTTGCCGCCGCCGGTCGGCAGCACCACCAGCGCGTCGGCGCCGTCGAGCGCCGCGTCGATGGCCTCGCGCTGCAAGGGCCGCAGCGTCGAGAAGCCGAACCAGCGCTCGAGCGTGTTGGTGATCGCGGCGTCGCGGTCGATCGGTGCTGTGTCTGCCTCGCTCACGGGCGCACTGGTGTAGCCATGTTGCGCGCCGGTGCCAGCACGAGCCGCCGGCAATTCTGCGACGGTGCAGCGCATCGCGCGATAGATTGCCGCGCACGATGACCTTCTCGCCCCGCCGCGAACTCGGCCGCACCGGCTTCGTCGCCACGCGCCTGGGCATCGGCGACCTCGCCGACCGCCAGCTGCCGCTCGCCACCTGCGTCGACACGCTGCGGCGCGCGCTCGACCAGGGGCTCAACCTCGTCGACACCGCTCCGGGATACGAAGACGGCTACAGCGAGGAGATCGTCGGCGCGGCCCTGTGCGGGCGCCGCGACGGCGTGTTCGTGATCGACAAGATCGACCACCTCGACCGACCCGTCGCGCCGCAGATCGAAGCCAGCCTGCGGCGGCTGCAGCTCGAACAGGTCGACCTGTTCGCGTTCCACGCCTGCAGCCGGCTCGAGGACCTGCAGCAGTTGCTCGCGCCCGGCGGCGGCTTCGACCAGCTGCGCGCGGCCGCGGCGGCCGGGCAGCTGCGCTTCCGCGGCCTCAGCAGCCACCACCCGGACGTCCTGCGGGTCGCGATCGAGAGCGGCGCGTGCGACGTCGTGATGTTCCCGATCGGCCCGTTCGTCGACCGCCGCTACGAGACCGAGGTCCTGCCGCTGGCCAGGGCCCGCGGCGTCGGCACGGTGTGCTTCAAGACGTTCGGCGCCGGCAAGCTGCTCGGCGACACGATCGGCTACCAGCAGCCGCTGGCGGCGCGACCGCGCGGCAAGACCAGCTCGGGTGGCGGCGCGACGACGCCGACGCTGCCGACCCTGACCGTGCAGCAGTGTGTGCACTACACGCTGACCATCGACCCCGACGTGGCCCTGCTCGGGCTGTCGTTCCCCAACGAGCAGGACGCAGCGTGGGCCGCGGCGCGCACGTTCGCGCCGCTGTCGCCCGGTCAGCTCGCGGCGATCCGCGCCGAAGCCGCGGCGGCGATCGCCGGCAAGGGGGACGTGTGGTGGAACCCGCCGGCCAGTTGAGTCACGGCGGACCGCGCCTCAGGCCTTGGGCTTGGGCGGCGGCAGCTCGCGCGCTTCGCACGTCGACTGCCAACCCTGGCGCGCGTGCTGGCCGTCGCAGAACGGCTTGTTCTCGGACAGGCCGCAGCGGCACAGCGAGATGACGGTGCGGCCGGCGAGGCCGAAGTCCTTGCCCGCGGCGTCGGCGATGTGGAACTCGCCTTCGATGCGCAGCGGGCCGTTGTTGTTGACGGTGATCTTGGTCATCGGCGCACGGTAGCGGCGCGCCGCGGCGAAACCGCATCGATCTGAGTGATCACGACCCCGCGGTGACCTTGATCGAGCTCGAGAACAACCACGGCGAACCCGCCGCGGTGTGCACCTCGACGCGCCACACGCCGGGTTCGGGGTCGTCGACGACCGCCTCGCGGCCCACCACTTCACGCACGACCTCGCCATCGCGACGCAGCTGGATGTGCCCCTCGCTCGGCACCGCCACACGCAGCTGCAGTTCCGGCGACGCGGGCACGGTCGAGCCGACGACGTGTACGCCCTGCGCGTCGACGGCGCGGAAGTCGAAGCCGCAGCCCTCGCCGAAGATGTCGAACGCGACGTAGGTGCGGCCCAGCCGCAGCGCCTCGAGCACGGTCTCCTCGCTGAGTTCGGGCGCGAGCACGTGCGTGCTCAGGGTCAGGAACACCTCGTCGTAGGTGCCGATCGTGCTGACCAGCGCGCTGATGTTGGCGTGCGCGTCGTCGCCGCCGATCGGCGTGAACGGGTGGCGCGCGGCCAGCTGCCGGTCCCAGTTGCGGAAGATCTCGGCGTCGCGATAACACAGGTGCTCGAACAACTGCCGCAGCGGCATCAGCAGCGCGGTGAACAGCGTGCCGGCCTTGGGCCTGGCGTTGGCGCCGGCGTGCAGATTGACGATCTCGACGCCGGTCATGCCGGCGACGTCCCAGTCCTTCCAGCTCTCGGCGTGGCACAAGAACGCGACGCCGCCCTGCGCGGCAGCGTCCTTGGCGAGCAGCCCCGCGTGCTGCCAGCGCTTGATCGGCTCGCGCAGACCGAGCGCCAGCACCGTGCCCTGCGGCGACCGCTGCTCGCAGCCGACGAGGAAGAGGACGCCGTCGACCACACCGCGCTGCCCGTCGCGGATCGACGCGTCGGTCTGGTGGTCGGTCATGCCGACGAAGTCGACGTGCGCGTTGCGCGCCGCCGCGACGATCTCCTCGATCGTGCCGTCGCTGTCGTGCGACAGGTAGCCGTGGCAGTGCAGCACGCCCTTGTAGTCGAACAGCCCCGTGCCCTCGACCGGCAGCGGCCGCACGTGCGGCTTGGGTCCCGGCGTCTCGTACATCGTCGTGAACACCGAGCAACCGGAAGTCACGAGCAACGACAGCGCCGCAGCGAGGGCAGGCAACAGGCGCAATGGTCTCGTTCGCATGGGCGCGCTAGACGACCTCCCCGCCAGGCGCGACGAGATACCGCGCGACCAGGAGACCACAGAGCCCGGTATCGACCAGGGCGACCTGGTACCAAGGGCCGACGCGCCCGATGACCTCCCCGGCGGATGCGACGAACACCGCGAAGGTGATCAGGAACGGCGCCGCCAGCCAGCGGGCCGCGCTGCCGCGCAGGCGACGATCGACCGCGGGCAGCGCCGCTACCGCGACACCGACACCGGCGAACGAGCCCCAGCAGAGAGGGTTCTGCAGCTGCCGCAGTGGGCTGCTCTCGGTGAGCACCCACAGCAGCGCCATCGCGAAGAACCCGCCATGGACGAGCAGGGCGGGCACGGCCAGCAGCCACTGCAGCGGATACCACCGCGAGGTCCGACCCGTCGATCGCATGCCGGAAGGTTAGCGCCGGAAGGGCCGCGCGGGGCGACCGGCAGCCTCAGCCCTTCTTCTGCGGCGCGGGCTTGCCGTGCTCGGCGTCGCCCTTGCCCTTCTCCTTCTTGGCCTGCTCGTCCTCCATCTTCTTCATCGCCGCCTCGGCAGCAGTCTTCGATGGGAACGACGCCACGACCGCGAGGTGCGGCTTCTGCGGCGTCTTCTCGGCGAACGGTTGCTTGGCCGCCTCGGCGGCCTTCTTGGCCTCCTCGAAGCGCTTCATCGCCGCCGCGTATTCGGCGTCCAGAGCCTTCTGCCTGGTGGCCACGTCGGCCTTGTCCAGCACCTGCAGGGCGTCCCCGTCCTTGACGACGGCGAACGAGTGCGGCTTGGCGGCCGGGGCGCTCGCCGCCGGCTTGGCGGACGGCTTGGGGTGGGCTGGCTTCTGGGCGAACGCGGGGGCGGCGAGGGCCGCGCAGACCGCAAGGGCACAAACACGACCGATGAACATGGCTCTGCTCTGGGGTTCAGGGTGCGCCATCGCACCGCCGCCGCGACGCGCGGGGCGGCCGGGACGCGGGCGCGACGACGAGCGGAGCCCGAACTCGCTCCCGCGGCTGCAGAGGATTTCGGGGCGGCCTGGCCCCGCCCCGACCGGGCTCCGCTACTTCTCGTCGTGCATCAACTTACGCACGAAGGGCGAGATCGCGATCATGACCACGCCGCAGATGACGGCGTAGATCGCCAGCTGCCAGTAACCGTCGGTGTAACCCTGCAGGCGTTGCAGCGGCGGCGCGTTCTCGTCGACGCTCGCCATGCCGGCGCCGAGCACACCCGCGAGGTACTGGCCGTAGGCGCTGGCCAGGAACCACAGCCCCATGATCAGTCCGAACATGCGCTTGGGCGCGAGGCGGGTCATCGCCGAGAGGCCGATCGGCGACAGGCACAGTTCGCCGATCGTCATCACCAGGTAGGCCATGGTGAAGATCAGCAGCGACGTCTTGCCGCTCTCGTCGGCGAAGCCGATCAGGCTGTGGAACACCGCGAACGCGCCGCCCAGGAACAGGAAGCCCAGCCCGAACTTCACCACGGTGTTGGGCTCCGCCTTCTTCATCCACATCCAAAGCAGGCCGAGCAGCGGGCTGAAGAAGATCACGAACAGCGAATTGGCCGTGTTGTTGACCTGGATGCCGGTCACCTCGACGCCGCCCATCAGGGAGCCCGACGTCACGTTGTTCGTCGCGACCAGCGCCAGCGAGCCGCCGCTCTGCTCGAAGAACGCCCAGAAGAAGATCGAGAAGACGATGAACACGAGCGCCGCCATCAGCTTCTGCACCTCGATCCGGGTGCACGTGCGCATGTCGTAGAAGAAGTAGATCAGCGCCAGCGGGCCGACCGTGTACATGAAGCGGTCGGTCAACTCGCTCTTGCTGACGAGCAGCAGGATCAGCGGGATCGACAGCAACGAGCCGATGTAGACCCCGAGGATCTTGTTGCGCGCCGCCGGCGTCGCGACGGTGCCCTCGGGAACCAGCGGTGAGAAGCCGAGCGGACCGAGCGTGTGCGCGGTCAGACCGAACACGATCACACCCGCCATCATCGCGAAGCCGGCGCTGGCGAAGGCCCACTGCCAGCCGTAGTTCTCGCCGAGGGTCACGCACAGGTAACCGCCGAGCGCGGCGCCGAGGTTGATGCCCGAGTAGAACAGGCCGAAGCCCGCGTCGCGGCGCTTGTCGCCGTCGTGGTAGAGCAGGCCGACGACGCCCGAGATGTTCGGTTTGAAGAAGCCGGTGCCGACGATCGAGATGCTCGTGCCGAGGAAGAACAGGTCCTTGGGCGCGTCGCTGAACATCAGGCCGCCGGCGACGGTGAAGCTGCCGACCACCATCAGCAGACCGCCCCAGCCGATCGACTTGCGGAAGCCGAGCACCTTGTCGGCGAAGAAGCCGCCGACGAAGGTCATCGTGTAGACGAACGCCTGGATCGCGCCGTACTGCAGGTTGGCCGTGTCCTCGGCCATCAGCAGCTTCTTGACCATGAACACCGTGAGCACGCCGCGCATGCCGTAGAAGCAGAAGCGCTCCCACATCTCCGACAGGAACAGCCACCACAGCTGCCGCGGATACTTGCCCTCGAAGTTGCGGATGGCAGCGAGACGGGGATCCAAGGCGGCGGCCTGCGGGTTCTCGGACGTCATCGGCGCACTGTGGCCGCAGTGGCCGGGCCAAGGCAAGCGCGAACAGCCCGAGTCGGGTCAGCCGCCCGACGGGTTGGCCGCGGAGCGCCGGTAGGCGCTCGCCGACAGCCCCATCTGCTTGCGGAAGTGCCGCGCGAAGTCGCTGTGGTCGTAGAAGCCCGCGGCGAGCGCGATCTCCGTGATCGGCAGGCTCGAGCCCTGCAGCAGCTCGCAGGCGCGGATCACGCGCATCTGCATCAGGTAGCCGCGCGGCGTGGTCTGGAAGGTGCTGCGGAACTTGCGCTCGAACTGCCGCACCGACAGCCCGGCCATGCGCGCCAGGCGCGCCACGTCGAGCGGCTCGCGGTAGTTCTGCTTGAGGTGGTCGGCGACGGCCGCGAGCTCGAGGTAGGGCGCGATCGCGGCGCGCTGCTCCTCGTAGCTGCGCACGATGCCGCACAGCCCGCAGACCGCGCCGTCCCGGTCGAGCAGCGGCAGCTTGTCGGTCACGAACCACTCCGGCCGCCCCGCGGCGCTCGGGAACAGCTCGATCAGCCCCAGCAGCGGTTTGCCCTCGGCGAGCACCCGCAGGTCGTCGCGCCGATACTTGGCCGCGAGGCGCGGCGGAAAGATCATCTCGTCGCGGAGCCCGACGAGCTGCGCTTCGTGCTGCAGGCCGCAGCGCCGCACGAACGCGAGGTTGCCCATCACCAGGTGCAACTGGCGATCCTTGGCGAAGAACAGCGTTCCGGCCAGGTGGTCGAACAGGTGACGGAACTGGCCCGGCGCCATGCGCGCCAGCCACGCGGAGCGGTCACCGACGTCCGTCATGTCGCAAATCTACACATCCGACTCGCAAACCTACAAGCCTGGCAGAGCGCGCCGGCGTCTGCTGCTTCAATCTGGCCCCGACGACCACACCGCCCCACCAAGCCCGTGTCCAAAGCCCTGCTCCGCCTCCTCTGGTCGCTGCTGCTCGCGACCGCCCCGCTCGATCTGTGTGCCGCGCTCACCGCGCAGCAAGGCGCGGCGACCGCCCCGCGGCGCCTGCAGGTGATGTTCTTCGGCGCCCCGACCGCCAACGGCCCGCACCACGACCCGATCACGCGCTACCGCGTGCTCAAGAAGGCGCTCGGCACCGCAGGCATCGACCTCACCTACGACGAGGACCCGGCACACGCGTTCCGCAAGGAGCGGCTCGCCGCCTTCGACGCCGTGCTCATGTACGGCAACTGGGCGCAGAACGCGCCGATGCCGCGTGAGCAGCTCGTCGCGCTGCTCGCCTACGTCGACGGCGGCGG
Source organism: Planctomycetota bacterium (assembly GCA_020638655.1). GTDB lineage: Bacteria > Planctomycetota > UBA1135 > UBA1135 > UBA2386 > JACKIC01. The sequence continues at coordinate 379,811 of JACKIC010000004.1, read as the reverse complement.
CGGCTTCGTGCCGGTGCACTGCGCCTCGGCGTGCTTCGGCGGTTCACCGCAGTTCGTCAAGCTGGTCGGCGCGCGCTTCTCGACGCACGGCGGCGAGGAGTTCACGGTCGAGAACGTGCTGCCCCAGCACCCGATCCTGAAGGACCTGGCGGGTTACCGCGCGTGGGACGAGACCTACGTGCACGACCAGCACGGCGACGACCGCACGATCCTGCAGGTGCGCGACGGCGAGCCCTGGAGCTGGACGCGGCAGCAGGGTGAGGGCCGCGTGTTCTACACCGCGAGCGGCCACGACCACCGGGTCTGGGACCTGCCCGAGTTCCAGGCGCTGCTGCGCAACGCGATCTACTGGGCCGTCGGCGACGGACCGCGCGCGGCGCTGGCCGCGCTGCAGCTGCCCACGCTGCAGACCGAGACGGTGTCGCTGCCCGGCTACCGCGAACGCAAGGAGATCACCGTCGCGCAGAAGCCGCTGTCGCCGCGCGAATCGATGAAGCTCGCGCAGGTACCGATCGGCATGCAGCTGCAGCTGTTCGCCAGCGAGCCGGACATCGTCGACCCGATCTTCGTCTCCTGGGACCACCGCGGCCGCGCCTTCGTGATCGAGACGATCGACTACCCCAACAACCTGCACCGCGGCGACCTCGGCCACGACCGCATCACCATCTGCGAGGACACCGACGGCGACGGCGCCGCCGACCGCTTCACGCGCTTCGCCGAGGGCCTGTCGATCCCGACCTCGCTGGTGTTCGCGAACGGCGGTGTGATCTGCACCAACGGCCCCGACATGCTGTTCCTCGCCGACACCGACGGCGACGACCGCGCCGACGTGAGGAAGGTGCTGTTCACGGGCTTCCACATGGGCGACACGCACGCCTGCGTGTCCAACCTGCGCTACGGCGCGGACGGCTGGATCTACGCGACGATCGGCTACTCGGGCTTCGCCGGCGAGGTCGGCGGCCAGCGGCACGAGTTCGCGCAGGGGCTGCTGCGTTTCCTGCCGGACGGCAGCAAGCTCGAGTTCCTGCAGCACACGACCAACAACACCTGGGGGCTGGGCTTCACCGAGGAGTTCGACATCGTCGGCAGCACCGCGAACGGCAACCCGAGCTGGTTCTTCACCTTCCCCGACGCGCTGCGGCAGGCGTTCGGCATGCAGACCGCGGCGGTGCCGCGCGCCGACGACAACCCGCTGTTCTTCCCGATGTCGATGGACATCCGCCAGGTCGACCAGTTCGACCGCTACACCGCCGGCGCCGGCCACGCGCTCTACACCGCGCGGCGTTTCCCGGCGGCGTGGCAGAACAAGATCGCGTTCGTCTGCGAGCCGACCGGCAAGCTCGTCGGCCAGTTCGAGATGCAACGCGAAGGCGCCGACTTCCGCGCCGTGCAGCTGCCCAACAACCTCTACGCCTCCGCCGACGCGTGGTCGGCGCCGGTCTGCGCCGAGGTCGGCCCCGACGGCGCGGTGTGGATCTGCGACTGGTACAACCTCATCGTGCAGCACAACCCGACGCCGAGCCGCAACTCGGCCGGCGTCGACGCCAAGACCGGGCGCGGCAACGCCTACGAGACGCCGCTGCGCGACAAGCAGCACGGCCGCATCTACAAGGTCGCGCCGGTGGGCACGGCGCCGACGACGAAGCGACTCGACCCGGCCGCACCCGCCTCGCTGCTCGCCGGGCTCGGCAGCGACGACCTGACCGTCCGCCTCGACGCGCAGCGGCTGCTGGTCGAAGGCGCCCGGACCGACGTCGCGCCGTCGCTGACGCAGCTCGTCGCTGCCGGCGGCGTCGCCGCGCCACACGCGCTCGACACGCTGGCGCTGCTCGGCGCCCTGCAACCCGCGGTGCTCGAAGCGGCCCTGCGCGCGCCTTCGCCGGCGCTGCGCCGCCGCGCCATCGACCGCGCCGACCCGGCGCAGCTGCAGGACGCGTTCGTGCGCGAAGGCCACATCGTCGCCACGGGCCGCGAGCTGGCGATGGTCCTGGTCGGCCTGTCGCGCGCGGCGCTCGTGCCCGACCTCGCCGCGGCGCTGCTGCGGCTCGCCCACGAGGACCAGCCGCGCCTGTTCGACGACCGCACCCTGCGCGAGTGCTGGCAGCTCGCCGCGCGCGCCCAGGCCAGCGCCGTGCTCGCCGCGGCCAAGGCCGCCGGACTGATGCAGGTGACCGAGGCCGAACCCGTCAACCTGCTGCCGAACCCGACGTTCGCCGCCCGCGACGGCGACGCGGTGCGCGAGTGGACCGACCTGCGCGTCTACAGCGGCGCGCGCGCGGGCACCGTGCAGTTCGGCGCGGACGACCGCGGCCGCACCGACAGGTCGAGCCTGCGCGTGTCGACCGAGCGCGCTTCGGACTGCGGCATCGCCGCGACCGTCCCGGTGCAGCGCAGCACCCGCTACCGGCTCAGCGGCTGGATCCGCACCGAGGACCTGCGCGGCGTGCGCGGCAGCCCCGGCGCGATGCTCAACGTCCACGGCGGCCAGCGCACCAAGGGCGTGCGCGGCACCAGCGACTGGACCGAGGTCGCCGTCGAGTTCGACTCGGGCGACCAGCAGGAGATCGTCGTGCACTGCCTGTTCGGCGGCTACGGCGGCGCCACCGGCACGGCCTGGTTCGACGACGTGTCGCTGGTCGCGCTCGGCAGCGGCGCGACGCTGCAGGGCGCGCTCACCGAGCTCGCCGCCTGGCAGCCGGTGAAGACAGGCGCGGCCGCCGCACCCGCGCGAAAGTTCGCCGTCGACGCCGCCGTGCACGAACGCGGCGCCGCCGTCTACGCGCGCACCTGCATCGCCTGCCACGGCGTCGACGGTCGCGGCGCGCCGATGGTGTTCCCCCACCTCGACGGCTCCAGCTGGCTGACCGGCGACCCCGAGCTGCCGATCAAGATCGTCCTGCACGGCCTGTTCGGCCCCGTCACCGTCGACGGCAAGCAGTTCATGAACGTCATGGCCCCGCTCGGCCCGACACTCAGCGACGCCGAGATCGCCGACGTGCTCACCTACGTGCGGCAGCGCTGGCAGAACGACGCCGCCCCCGTCGACGCCGCCACCGTGAAGAAGGTGCGCGCCGCCACCGCCGATCGCACGCAGATGTGGACCCCCGCCGAACTGGGCAAGTGACCCCCCGGCCCGTGTGCGTACGGTACCGGGTACAAACCACACACGCTGTGTCGTTCGTACCCGGTACCGTACGCACGCAGTGCGGCTCTCAGTCCTGCCGGACGACCTCGCCGTCCTTCATCACGAAGGTCACGCGCTCGAGCAGGGTCACGTCCTGCAGCGGATCGCCGGCGACGCCGACCAGGTCGGCGAGCTTGCCGACCGCGATGCGGCCGCGGTCGTCGGTGCCCAGCAGCGCGGCGGCGTTGACGGTGGCGGTGCGGATCGCCGCGGCGGGCGTCATGCCGCACTTCACGTAGATCGCGAACTCGTGCGCGTTGTCGCCGTGCGGGATGACGGCCGCGTCGGTGCCGAACGCGATCGGCACGCCGGCCGCGATCGCCTTGACCAGGCTGGCGCGGGCCAGCGGGATCACCAGGCGCGCCTTGCGCTGCAGCTGCGGCGGCAACTCCGCGATCGGCAGCGCCTCGGCGATGTAGCTGGTCGGCACCAGGAAGGTACCGCGCTGCTTCATCTCGGCGAAGATCTCGTCGCTGAGCATCGAGCCGTGTTCGATCGACGCGACGCCGGCGCGAACGGCGGCGAGGATGCCGGCGGTGCCGTGCGCGTGCGCGGCCACCTTGAGACCGTGGCGCCCGGCCTCGGCGACGATCGCCCGCATCTCCTCGTCGGAGAACTGCTGCGCTCCCACCGCGTCTTCGAACGACAACACGCCGGCCGTCGCACAGATCTTGATCACCTTGGCGCCGTGCTTGACCTGATAGCGCACGGCCGCGATGCACTGGTCGACGCCGTCGGCGATGCCTTGCTCGGGTCCACCTTCGAGCACGCCGGGCGCGAACCCGGTCTGGTCGGCGTGACCACCGGTGATGCCCAGAGCGTGGGCTGCGGGCACGATGCGCGGTCCCGGCACGAAGCCGCGGTCGATCGCGCGCATCAACGCCACGTCGGAGAACCCGTGGGAACCGAGGTTGCGGACCGTGGTGAAGCCGGCCGACAACGTGCGCCACGCGTTGCCCGCGCCGCGCAGCGCCTCGTCGACGGCGGTCTCCTGCACGCGCCGCAACGTGAACCCCGGATCGACGTCGTAGGTGAGGTGCACGTGGCAGTCGATGAGCCCGGGCACGAGCGTGATCCCGGGCAGCTCCACGACCTGCGCGCCGGCGGGCGTCGCCTCGGGGTTGACGTCGACGATGCGGCCTTCGCGCAGCACCAGCACGCACGGCTCGATGCGCCTGCCCTGATCGACATCGACGTAGGCAGCGGCGCGCACGACCGTGGTCGCCGCGGACGGCGGGTCCTGTGGCAGGACTCCGGACGAGGATGTGACGAACGCCGCGGCGACCAGGGTGAGCATGCCGCGCATGATGCAGACCGGCGCGCCACCCTGGCAACATTCCTGCCCGGTTCGGCCCGCGACGACTCACCGCCGCCGCGACGGTGACGTAGACCCCCCTCCTCCGCCGCGAGTATCCACATGCACATCCTTCGCACGACGGTCGCCGCGCTGCTGCTCCCGATATCCCTCCTGGTCCCGTGCCTGCACGCCCAGACCCGCACCGCCGCCGACATCCTGCGCGAATTCGACCGGCTGAGTTTCCCGTCGATGAGCCGCGACGCGAGCCCCGAAGGCGCTGCCAGGTTCCGTGCCGAGGTCCGCGAGATCGCGCGCCGCAAGTGCGAGCTCGCCAACGACCTGTTCGAGCTCGATCCTGACAACGCGCGCATGGCGGACCTGATCGGCAAGCGCTGGGCGCTGATGATCAACTCGCTGCAGCTGCCCGCCGACGTGCTCACCGAGGCGGACGCGTTCCTGAAGAACGAGGCCCTGCGCGACGACCTGCGCCGCGAGGCGCTGCTGGCGCGGACCCGCGGGCTGCTCGCGACCGACGCGGCGCCGCCCGCGTGCCTGCGCGCGATCCAGGCGCTGCTCGAGGTCGATCCGAAATCGACGGGCGCCGGCCTCGCGATCATGGAGCTGCTGCGCACCCGCGACATCCCGCCGCAGGCGTGCCGCGAGCTCGTCACCCAGGTGCAGAAGTCGTGGCCCGACGACAAGTGGATCAGCGCGGACGCCAAGGGCTTCGCCGGGCAGCTCGACCGCATCGGCAAGCCGCTCGACCTCGCGTTCGACGACATCCTGGGCAGCGGCGAGGTGCGCAGCGATACGAGCCCGTGCCCCCACACGCTGGCGATCTACTGGTCGACGCAGATGCCTGCCGACTTCGACGCCGTCAAGGCCGACGTCGCCGCGCGCAAGGGGCTGCGCACGATCGGCGTGGTCACGTTCCGCAACAAGGACGGCGTCGCAGCGGTCACCGAGCAGCTGAAGGCGCGCGGCATCGACTGGCCACACTGCTACGACGAAGCGAAGATCGGCAACCCGTTCGAGTCGGCCTACCGCACCCCGCGCACGCCGTTCTACTACCTGCTCGACGACAAGGGCGTGGTCGTGCGGTTCGCCTACGAGTGGGCCGTGATGCGTCGGATCCTCGACGGCCTGAAGATCGGGCGCAGCTGAACGCAGTCAGCGGATCAGCCGCGAACAGCGGAAAGTAGGCCTGCAGGGTGAGCAGCCGCCGGCACGTCGCGGCGACGACACGAACACGGTGACGCGGGCGATGGCGCAGCGGCATGGCCCGGGTCCCGTTCAGGCGCGGGCGCGGATTCGGTGGGATCCGAAGCGATACCAGACGATCACCGCGACCAGGGCGCTGGCCGACCACGTGATCATGACCGTGTGGATCGCAGGCCGCGCGAAGCGCGGGTCGGCGAGCAGGGTGTGCAGCAGCACGGCGGTGCACCCTGCCGAGACGAGGGTCGCCGCCAGCCGTTGCCATCGCCGCGCGAAGGAGCACCCGCCGTCGCCGCGCGCTGCTTCGCGCGGCTGGTCCTCACCGACCGGACGCAGCGCGTCCCCGCGCCCGGCGGCGACGACCAGCCGCTCGACGAGAGCGTGGAACGCCTCGGCCTCGGCGCGCGTCGCGAACCCCCGTTCCGCCACCATTCCGAGGTGTCGGTCGCTGCAGATCGTGAGGTCGTGCCCGTCGCACCGGACCTCACGAACCTTGGACCACGGCACGCGCCCCTGTTGCCGACCCGCGACGAACAGCAGGAAGTCCGGGTGCAGCTCGACGCGGAAGGGCACCGGACCGGTCCCATAGATTCGCTCGAGCCGGCGCATCGCGCGGAGCCTGCGACCGCGCCGCGAGATCACCTCGAAGCGCCGCCAGTCCCCGAACGCCGCCACGACGAGCACCGGCAACGCGGCGAGCAGGGCGATGGAACGATCCGGGAACGCCACCGAGAAGGCTGCCCAGAGCAGCAGGTAGAGCAGGCCGAACACGAGGACCGGCCCCACGACCGTGCCGACCGCGCGCGCGGTACGGAGCACGGGCAGGCGCTGCGCGCGCAACGTCGCCACGACGCGCTCGCGGTGGGTCGAGTCGACGGTGAAGCACGCCAGGGGCGCCGACATCTCTTCGCTCGACTCTTCACTCGGTGCAACGGCCACCACCACAGCCAAGCACATCCCCGCCGCCGCCGCCACGGACTCCCCCGCCATCGCGGGTTCCGCCGCGCCGCCCCGGCCGCGCGTCTCATGCCTGGACCCGCCGCCACCCCACTGGCTCCTTGCGGGACGAAACGCCGATAGGACCTCGTCCGCAACAAGACATCCCTCGCCGGAGTCGTCATGAAGCAGCCGTCCACCCGCGCATCCGTTTCCCTGCTCACGCTGATCACGTTCACCGCCTGCGGCGGCGGCGGCGGAGGCGGCAGCAGCGACTGGCAAGCCGCGTCGAACGGCATCGAAGGCGGCGTCGTGCTCAGCGTCGCCAGCGACGGCGCCAGCGCGCTCTATGCTGGCACGGCCAGCGGCGGCGTGTTCAAGAGCACCGATCAGGGCGCGACCTGGACCGCGACCTCCTCGGGCCTGCCCGACGCGGTGGTCGAACCGCTCGGCGGCTACGCCGCGGTGGCGGCGCTCGCCGTCGACCCCGTCACGCCGACGACCGTCTACGCGGGCCTGTGGCGCGGCGGCGTCTACGTGAGCACCAACGGCGGCGGCAGCTGGTCGGCGGCCAACTCGGGCCTGTCGGACCTCGACGTCACGTCGCTCGTGTTCGACCCCGCCGCGCCGTCGACGCTCTTCGCCGGCACCGTCGGCGGCGGCGTCTACCGCTCGACCAACAGCGCGAGCAGCTGGTCGCGCCGCGTGTCGGGCCTGACCAACCAGAACGTCTACGCGCTGGCGATCGCGCCCAACAACGGCGACGTGCTCTACGCGGGCACGCCAGCCGGCGTGTTCGTCACCACCAACGGCACGAGCTCGTGGAGCGCGACCGGCGGCGGCCCCAGCGACTGCGAAGCCCTCGCCGTCGATCCGTTCGATCCGCTGACGGTCTACGCCGGCACCCCCGCGGGCGGCGTCTGGAAGACCACCGACGGGGGCAGCGTCTGGAGCTCGGCGAAGACCGGCATCCCCAGCCTGCACCAGGTGCAGGACCTGACGATCGATCCCGTGTCGACGACCACGATCTACGCGGCGCTGGAGGGCAGCGGCATCTACAAGAGCACCGACGGCGCCGGCACCTGGTCGGCGGCCGCGGTCGGCATCGGCTTCGACGACGTCCAGGCGCTGCTCGTGCACCCCGCCGACAACACCCGCCTGGTCGCCAGCACCGGCGGCGCCGGCGTGTTCGTGTCGACCGATTCGGCCGCCAGCTGGAGCGCGCGCAGCGACGGGCTCGCGGGCGCCACCGTGCACGACCTCGCGGTCGCGCCGCAACTGGCGACGACGCTGTGGGCCGCCACCAGCGCAGGCGCGTTCGTCAGCACCGACGCCGGCGTCACGTGGGTGCCGCGCAACAGCGGCGTCACCACGCTCGAGCTCTACGGGGTCGCGGTGTCGCCGACCGTCACGAACACCGTCTACGCGGCCAGCAACGGCGGCGGCGTGTTCCGTTCGCTGGACGCGGGCGCGACCTGGACCGCGGTCAACACCGGCCTCGCCGACCTCGTCGTGCACGCGCTCGCCATCGACGCGGTCGCGCCGATGACGCTCTACGCGGCGACCGACGCCGGCGGCGTGTTCGTCTCGACCGACGGCGGCGACAACTGGGCCGCGGCCAACACCGGCCTCGGCAACCTGTCGGTGCGCGACGTCGCCACGCACCCCACGGCCACGGGCACCGTCTACGCGGCGACGCGCGGCGGCGTCTACGTCTCGATCGACGGCGGCAGCAGCTGGACCGGCGCCAACAACAACCTCAACGACCCGGTGCTCAACTGCATCAGCATCGACCCGATCACGCCGACCACGCTCTACGTCGGCACCGTCAACGACAGCGTCTACCGCTCGAGCAACGGCGGCGCGAGCTGGACGCGGCGCAACAACGGCATGAACGCCGACACCATCCTGGACATCGCCTGCTCGCCGGGCAGCAGCGGCGTCGTCTACGCGGTCAGCCCCGGTGACGCCGACGACGGCCGCTTCCCCGGCGTCTACTTCAGCAGCGACCGCGGCGACGTCTGGGTCAAGATCAACACCGGGCTGCGGCCGTCGGCGAGCCGCGCCGTGCTGCACACCAGCAGCCACGCGTTCGTCGGCACGAACGGCGGCGTGTTCGTGCGGTAGGCCGCCCTCACGCCCCCGAGAAGCCGGAGCGCCGCGCCTTGCGGCGACCGTGCCGCGAAAGGGCCCTGGCAGCCAGCCGGCGCAGCCAGCGGGCCAGACGCGGGGTCTTCTGCATCAACACCGCGTCGAGCCGGTGCATGACCTCGCCGAACGGCGACAACATCGCGCCGGGGCCCCACGCCTGCACCACGGCCAGCAGCAGGCGGCGCCGGTCGTCGGCGGAGACCGCGGCCGAAGCGGCCGACGGCAGGTGCCGGTCGACGAGCTGGCCGAGCTGCGCGACGTGATGTTCCCAGGGACGGTGGCCCGCGGCGCCGTCGGCCACGCGATGCTCGATCAGGACCCGCGGCAGGCTCGCGACCGCGAGGCCGGCCGCCGCGCAGTCCATGCGGATCGCCCGCGCCGCCACGAGGTCGAGCAGCGGGTCGAAGCGCACGCCTCGCGCGCGCAGCGGCGCGACCCGGAACATGCCGACGATCTCCGGCGCGCCCGGCCGCGACAAGCACAGTGACCATTCGAACGGCAGCGTGTTGAGCACCTGTTGGTCGAACGGCGAGCCCGGGTCGTGCCGTCGCGCGTCGGGCACGACGCCGGCCAGGTCCGGGTCCAGCGCGAGCGCCTCGCAGCACGCCGCCACGCACGTGGCGGCCGGCCGATCCCCGGCGTCGAGGAACAGCACCGCGTCACCGCCCGCCAGGTCCAGGCCGCAGTTGCGCGCCTCGTTGGCGCCGCCGGGCACGCCGACGAAGCGCACCTCGCCCTCGTCGCGCGACCGCTCGGCCCCGATCACGAGGATCTCGACGACCGGCGAGGTCTGCGCGCGCAGCGCGGCCACGGTGGCGGCGACCAGCTCGGGCCGGTCGACGGCGCCCGTCACGACCGCGGAGACCGTCGGCGCGCGGCCAGCGGCGCGCGCCGGCCCGCCCCGCGACGCCTCGACCAGCCGCTCGAGGCTCGCGACGTAGCGCGAAGGGGCGCTGAGCTCGCGGATCCGCGCCGCGGCCGCCGCGCCGATCTGGTCGAGACGATCGAGCGCGCCACCGAGCTCGTCGCGCAGCACCCTGGCGATGTCGGCCGGGTCGTCGCCATCGACGAGGAACCCCGAGCGGCCGTGCTCGATCATCTCGCCCATGCCGCCGTCGCGACCGCCGATGACGACCCGCCCCGCGGCCATCGCCTCGATGCACGCGTTCGGCCAGTTGTCCCAGACCGACGGCAACACACAGACGTCGACTTCGGCGATGCGCTGCAGCAGCTGCTCACGCGGCATCGGCGGCAACACCTTGACGTTGTCGGGCAGCCGCGGCGCCAACCACTCGAGGTAGCTGCCGCCGTACGGCGAGTAGGTCGCGTCGCGACCGATCAGTTCGATCGAGGCCTCGGGCACCGCCGCAAACGCCTCGATCAGCCGGTGCACGCCCTTGCGCGGCTCGATGCGCCCGAAGTAGAGCATGCGCACGTCCGTCAGCGCGCCGCGCGGCGCCGGCGGCGCCGGCGATCGGTCCGGCAACACCATCGGATACCGCACGATGTGGCCGCGGTCCGCCGGCAGCCCCAGGCGCGCGGTGACCAGTTCGAGCAACCGGATCGACGGGCTGCACAACAGCGGCGCGGCGCGGATCGCGTCGTCCTCGAGCGCGCACAGCTCGCGCTGCCCGGTCTTCATCAGGTGCAGCTGCTGGTTGTAGCCGTAGATCTCCCAGGTCGGCGAGTGCAGGGTCACGCCGAGCACGGTCTTGCCGTAGGCACCGCTCGCCGCCGCCTCGCGCAGCGCCACGTATCCCTCGGCGCCGTAGTCGGGGAACTCGATGTAGTCGAACTGCTGGCCGCACGCCTGCAGCGCTTCGTGCACCTGCGCGGCGTGCCGGTAGGCCTCGTCGGCGCGCAGACAGCCGCCGCGCCAGTCCGCGGCGGCGTCCGCGACGAACAACACCTTCGTGAACGCCGGGTGCCGCTGCAGCTCCTCGCGCCGGCCGGGCCCCGGATCGGTGGTCAGCAGCCAGACCTCGTGTCCGGCTCCGGTCAGCGCCCGACCCGCCTCGACCACGTAGGTGCCGATGCCGCCGCCGCGAAACCCGGCGACCTCGATGCTGCAAAGGCAGATCCTCATGCGATGGGCGGACGGTATGGCCGCGCGCCGCGAGGCGCAATCGACGGCCGCCCTGCCCGTGAAGTCGGTCCGCTCAGCCGGAGGTCACGGCGTCGCGAAGATGCCGAAGTGCAGGCCCAGGCTCGGCGCCAGGTCGATCATGCCGGCCTGGTGGTAGAGCGGGATGGTCGTGAACAGCTGGTTGTTCGGGAGCGTCATCGGAGTGTCGCTCTCGCCGGCAGCATCGAGCACCCCGATCTGCAGGGTCACCGCGGACAGGGGATCGAGCAGGAACAGCCCCGTGACCCCCGGGAACGGGATGCCGGTGAGGTTCTCGCCCAACGCCACCACCGTGCCGAACAACGCGTTCGGCGTGCCGCGCACGCTGTGCGTGACGCTGCCGCCGATCTGACGATTGCCCGCGACCCAGTAGGTCGGCCCGCTGACGTCGATGACCGAGACGTTGTCGATGTTCATGCGCGGATTGGCGGCGCCGCCGAGGAAGCGGCGTTCGGTGTAGATGCGCAGCGTCACCTGGCCGGTCGTGGTCGGCGTGAAGCGACCGCACAGCTGCGCCCGCTTGATCGTGCCCGTGGGGCTGGCGACGTAGCTGCCGAAGGCGTGACGGGCGACTTCGACGTTGTCGACCTCGACGTAGACCGTGCCGATGTCCGCGTTGCCGACGGTCGGCGCGCCCGGACGCGAGCCGCTCGCGTCGCAGCGGAACTCGTAGGTCAGGCCCTGGATCACGAGGATCTGCTGCTCGACCCAATTGGGCGGGTACGGCGCCGGCGTGACCTGACCGCCGGCGTTGACGCCGTAGCAGTCACTGACGCCGAAGCCCGTCGTGTCCCAGCCGGATTCGAGGCCCGGGTTGACGCTGTAGGCGCCGCCGAGCGTCCAGGGTGCGAGGGTCCCGGTGAAGGATCCGTTGGTCACCCACTCGGCCCCTTGGGCGGCGGCGTGTCCCGAGATCAGGGAGGAGGCGAGCAGGGTCGAGAGGAGCAGCGAGCAGGTCGTGTTCATGGCACTGTGGTGGGGCTGGCAAGCGTCCCGCCATCTGGTCAGCCTGCAAGCCGGAGGCGTGTAACCAGTGTGTCCGCGAGCGTGCGCCTGCTAGAGCGACGGTGGCGCAACCGCGATGGCACCGACCGCTAGCGGCGCTGCGGCAACTGCTGCCGGAGCTGCTCGTCGAGTTCGTCGAGCACCGGCAGCGTCTCCGTCGGGCTCGCGACGAGACCGATCGGCGCCAGCACGCCGTTCACCTCCACCATGCGCACCGTCGAGTGGCTGCCGTCCTCGTGCACGTACCACTCCCAACCGCGATCGACGATCTTCTCCTTGATCGGCGAGTAGGGACGGTCGTTCCAGACCAGGTCCACGTCGGCGGTGACGCCGTTGAGCGCAGCGACCTTCGAACCGTCCGGGAACTTCATGACGCCGACCTTGGCAGTCGGCGCAGCTGGACGTTCGACGACGGGCTGGCTCGGCGCGACCGCGCCCACCGCGGGGGCGGGCGCCTCCGGGACGTGCGCCGCGACGGGGGCGGGCGCGGCCGGATCGTCCAACCGCGGCGCATCGCCGCGCGGCCACCACAGCCACGCCGCGACGCCCGCGGCCAACAGAACCACGCCCGGCAGCAGCGAACTCGATCTGGTCATGCCGAGCGCCTGATCACAGGTGCTGGACGCCGCAGCCGGTGGCGTGCACTTCGAGGGTCGGACCGGTGCCCGAGGCGAGATTGAGCACGAAGCCCTGGTACCAGATGTCGAACGGCTGGTTCGGCAGGCTCAGGCTCTGGATGATCTGCCGCGCGCTGGGCGACAGCGTCAGCATCTGCTGGTAGACACCCGCGGCGTCGGTCAGGCCGAAGAACGTCACGGCCGTCGTGAAGTCGATGCAGACGTTGCCCTTGGTGCCCGGGTGCGCCGTGCTCGGCGCGATCACGTTCAGCGGCAGGCTGCCGATCGGACTCGGGCCGAACGCCACCATCAAGAACGCCGGCATGATCGGAGAGCTGTTGTCGGAGACGACGAAGCCGATGTCGTCGGCTCGCGGCGTCGGTTGCAGGTTGGCGTCGTAGACGTCCGGATGCAGCCCCGAGAAGAAGTTCGTCGTGCCACCCAACGGCAGCGTCGTGGTGCCGACCGGGTTGCTCGCCGGATACGTGGTCTGGTTGGTCTGGGTCACGCAGACGCCGCCGGCCACATCGGCGATCAACTCGAGGTTGAGGTGGATGCGACTACCGGGATTGCCGGCCGGGTAGGTGGCCGGCCCGGTCGGCACGCCACCGGGAGTCGGCATGTAGCAGGTGTACTGACCGCCGTTGGCCGCCGACGCGATGCCGGGTCCGGCGACGTCGGAGTTCACGGTCACCGTCGAGGTCAGCGAGCGGTCGTAGGCCGCATGCACCGAGACGCCGTCCGTCGGCCAGGTCGTACCGGTCGGCACCGACAGCCCGATACCGAACCACTTGTCGCCCTTGGGCGCCGCCATCACCGTCGCCGGCAGCGTCACCGTGACGTTCCAGGCCACCGGCGTGGTCACCGTGGAAGCAGGCAGACTCACCAGGCCGGTGCGGAACCACGGTGCGGCCGCGTCGGGGAACTCCGGATTCAGCGGGTCCTCGTGATACCCGGCGATGGAGTACATCTCGGGGGTGTTGCCGATCTGGTCCTGGATGACGAAGCGGATCGCCTTGACCAGGTAGTTCGAGCCGGTGGGATCCGCGGGGTCCAGGATGAAGTCCTGGTAGTCGCGCGAGTCGAAGTGGAGCAGCACGTCCGCCTCGATGTTGTTGGCGCCGGCGCGAGTGGTGTAGGACGTGTTCCAGCCGCGCGTGAATCCGACGTCGTTGTTGGACTGAGCAGCCAACGACCCGACGCAGACGGCAGCCAGGGATAGCGAGAGAAGGGTCTTCATGAGGGACTCCAAGGGACGGTGGAAAGAACCGTTAGGGTGACCGGTCTAAAGCTCCCGGGCAAAAGTAGGCAGTGCCTAGTGCCCTCAGAAGAGGCACCAAGATTGTGGCGGCGGATTGGCGGTAGAACGAATCTCGGACTCCGACCACAGGCGATCACCCCCCCGTTCCATGCGCAAGACGGCCCGGGTCCCCCGCACCCGGCCCTGATCCGCTCGGCCCGGCCCGCGACGCCCGGCCCGGTCGCCGGGCCAGGGAAGAAAAGCGCGAAACTCCGTTCGCCTTCCCCCCCGCGGATCGCTGACCCTCATGCAGGCCGCGAATCCGGTGTTCCCATGCACGACTCCCTGACCGTGCTCCCGGGTCCGCAAGCCGCAACAAGCTAGGAGCCTCGCTAGTGACCATGCACGTTCAACCACTCCGTCTCGCCGGGAAACTGGCGCTCACCATCTCCATCCTCGGGCTTTCGGCCGCTGCGACCAACACCCAGACCGCCGCCGGGCAGGAGCCCGTCAAGCAGGAGGCACCCAGGGCCGACGATCCGCGCAACCTCGCGCTGCAGGGTTGGCACGGCTACCTCGAGCAGATCGGCTGGCCCAAGGACATGCGGGAGCGCATCGCGCCCCGCTTCCTGGGCAACCTCAGCAACGACGTCGGCAACGAATACGGCGGCCGCACCATCACCTTCGACGGTAGCCGTCCCGGCCTCCGCGCCACGGTGACCATCGTGCTGAACGCCGGTGGCAAGCTCGTCTTCCCGCCGGCGGTCGAACTCGCCGACATCCTGGAGGCGCGCTGATCATGAACGCCCTCAAGAACCCCCTGTGTGTCGGCCTGCTGACCACGTTGGCAGCCGTCACGATCCCGGTCTCCTCGGCCACTGCCCAGCTGACCATCATCCGCGTCAATGGCGGCGGCACGCAGCCGTCGGCCACGGGCTCCGGCAACCTGACCAACATCTTCAACGCGGCCTGTGACTGGTGGGAGCGCACGCTCGTCCTCTCCTCGCCGCACACGCTGACGCTGACCTACCAATGGGGCCCGCAGTCGGGCAGCACGCTCGCGGCCCACACGCTCAACTCCCAGAGCGGCACGCCCAACCGCGAAACCGCCGGGACGATCGTGTTCGACAACGACGGCTCGAGCAACTGGTACCTCGACCCCACGCCGTGTGACGACTCCGAGTGGAGCACGTTCACGCAGAACACCGGCAACTACGGCGGTGGCTCGATGATCGACCAGTCCAGGTGGAGCGGCGCATCGGGCGGCGCGGTCGGCAACACCGACCTGTTCGGCGTCTGTCTGCACGAGATCGGCCACTCGCTGGGCCTGAGCAGCGCCAACACGGCGTTCCAGGCCGAGCGCGGCGACAACGAC
This sequence comes from Planctomycetota bacterium, assembly GCA_020638655.1. Lineage (GTDB taxonomy): Bacteria > Planctomycetota > UBA1135 > UBA1135 > UBA2386 > JACKIC01. The sequence continues at coordinate 364,663 of JACKIC010000004.1, read as the reverse complement.
GTCGACGTCACGTCCCCGCGGCCCTTCCCCGGCTCGGCGATCCCGCTCAACGCGAGCTCCGCGCACCTGGCCGTCAGCACTGCGCTGATGTGGCCGTCGGTGGGCACGGGCGTGCGCAACATCCCCTCGGAGGTCGACCTGGTCTCCAACGCGCAGATCAGCCAATGGAACGGGATCCGCTACCGCGCGGCCTGCTTCGAGGGCTGCGCGCGCTACGTCCCCGACGACGACCCGACGAGCGGCAACGCCAACGTGATCCCGTTCGGCACCTCCTCGCCGAGCACGCTGACGTCGACGTTCGCGGACAACAACGGCGTGCCGCCGGTCATCTACTTCGACATCGTGCCGTCGACGGACATCTACCTGCACGGCCTCGACGTCAACACGACCGCGGCGATCGGCCAGGACCTGTACTGCGACATCTACACGCGTAACTCGACCTACGCCGGCAACGAGCTGAGCTCGGCAGGCTGGACCGCCCGCACCGCCGGCATCGGCGTGTCGGCAGGCCAGGGCAACCAGAGCCAGATCGACTTCAACTCGGGCCTCTACATGGCCCAGGGCTCCACGATCGGCGTCGCCGTCGTCGCCCGCAACTTCCTGCACCGCTACACGAACGGCAGCAACACCTACAGCAACGCGGACGTGACCGTGAACCTCGGCTCGGCTTCGACCGGGACGTTCAGCGGCTCGCTGTTCACGCCGCGCACCGGCAACATCAGCCTGCGCTACCAGCGCGACAACGCCACCTGGCACAACCAGATCTACCAGACCGTGCTGCGCGCCTCCGACCTCGGCCCTGCGGGCAACATCACGGGGCTCGCGTTCGCGCCGACCGTCACCGGGCGGCACATCAACCGCGTGCTGACGATCCGGATGGCCCACAAGCCGGCGAACTACTCGTTGTCGACGACGTTCTCGACCAACATCAGCGGCGGCACCACGGTGCTCACCGAGGTCGACCACGTCTGGCACCTGGTCGCCAACAGCTGGAACGAGATCGGCCTCGAGACGCCGTTCGCCTACAACGGCGTATCCGACGTCGTGGTCGAGATCTTCTCGCGCGGCAACCACATGAGCACGGGCTCCTCCGGCGGGTTCCACTCGAGCGGTCAGCAGCGCCTCTACGCCTACGGCTGGCCCTTCGCGTCGCAGCCGACGACCGGCACGCTCGGCTCCTCGGGCGGCCTCAAGATGCGCGCCGAGTTCGAGTGCGCCAACTCCGGCTACTTCGGCACGTCGTGCGGGCCGGCTCGCGCCGACACGGTGGGCTCGACGGTGACGGGCGCGACGTATCAGCTGCACATCCACGATGCGGTGCCGAGCAGCGGCGCGGTCGTCATCATCGGCCTGACCAGGACGGCGACCAGCCTGACGTCGTTCGGCTTCACGAACTGCATCGGCTGGAACGACGCGGCGGCGTCGGTGTTCCGGGTGACCAACACCTCGGGCTACGCCTTCCACAACGTGTCGATCCCCAACAACCCGGCCTTCGCGGGCCTGAAGCTCTACAGCTACTGGGCCAACTTCGACGCCAGTCAACCGGGTGGGCTGACGTTCACGAACGGCGTGCGCGGCGTCGTCGGCACCACGCTCCCGTAGTCACGATCGCAGCCGCCGGCCGCTGGGCCGGTGGATGCGGGCCGCGGGCCCGGCGGATCCACGATCCGCCGGGCCCGCGGTCGTTCCGGGCGCGTCGCGTCGGGCGCTATCGCATCAACCGCCGCGCGGGCCGCAGGCTCTGGTTCTGCACCTGCGTGTTCGGCGCGCGATAGGCGCGGAAGGCGGAGCGCGCCTCGGCGCCGGTCGACTGATGCCCGCCGCCGCGACTGCCGCGGATGATCTCGTAGAACTCCGGCTCGCGCAGGCCGTCACCCGCGCGCGCCGGCTCGGTGTAGCGCCCGAACCAATCCTGACACCACTCCCACATGTTGCCGTGCATGTCGTAGAAGCCGAAGGGATTGGGCAGGTAGGTGCCGACCGGTGACGGTCCCTTGTAGCCGTCGTCCCACGCCTCACCGCCGACCCAGACCGGCTCCACCTTGCTGCCGGTCTGATCGAGCACGTTGCAGTAGCCCTCGAGGCTGGCGAGCTCGGGCCCCGTCGACCACGGCCACTGCGTTCCGGCCCGGCAGCCGTATTCCCACTGCGCCTCGGTCGGCAGGACCATGGCGTGTCGCCGCATCAGCTCCGCGCACATCGCCCAGTCGACTTGTTCGACCGGGTGACTGTCCATGATCACCACCGGGATGCCCGTGTAGCCGTTGCCGACGATGTACCAGCTCGGCCATTCGCCGTTGGTCAGCCGCGCCCATTGCCCCTGGGTCATCTCGTACTTCGACAGGAAGAACGGGTCCAGCGTGACCTCGGTGACGGGCATCTCGTCCTGGTCCGCTTTCGGGTCGTAGTTCGGCAGCGCGGGGTCCTCGTCCTGCGCGCCCATGTCGAAGGTGCCGCCGGGCAGCAGCACGAAGACGAGGCCGCGGCCGTTCATGTCGAACTGCGCCTTGCCCCGGTACTGCGGGATCTCGACGTCCGCGGGGTCGGCGTGCTCGGCCGGGTCCCACGCCGAACGCAGGTGGTAGAACTCCCAGAGCTTCGTGGTGGGATTCATGCCGAGCGGGATCAGCCCCATCTGCGGTTGCAGGTCGATCGGCACCGCGGCGTAGAGCGTGCTCGCCGTCGTGCCGTCGGCCTTGGCGATCGCCTCGCGCGCCTCCTGCCAGCGCGCGGCGTGGCGCGTGATCGTGAGCTCGCGCACCCGTTCCGCCCAGGACAGCCGCCGATCGACGTCCACGACTTCGTCGCCCAAGAACGCCTGCACGTCGGCGATGAGCCGCTCCAGCGTGCCGTGCAGGAAGGTGTCACCGTCGTCGTCGAACGCCCAGGTGGCGCGCCGCTCGACCTCGCGGCGCAGCTCCTCGGTGTTCCTGGCGAGGTCGTCGACCACGCCGGCGAACCCCGCGATCTGGAAGTTCCGGACCTGCTCACGCACCCGATTGAGCATTCCTTGGTAGGCCCCGCGCTCGGCCTCGGGAGCGCCGGCGAGCGCCGCCTCGCTGTGCGCGATCGCCTCGTCGTCGAGGCCGACCGCCACGCACGCCCAGGCGAGCGTGTCGAGCACCGTCGAGCGCAGGAGATCGCCATCCTCCGTCCTGGCCAGCGCCCGCCGCGCGATCATCAGCCCCTCGGCCTCGCGACCGTAGTCTTCGCGGTCGGGTCGGACCAACGACCACGCGAGCTTGTTGAGTTCGAGGGTGCTGTCCGGCAGCTGCCCGCCGGTGAGATCGACCTCTTCCACCTTGGCTTCGCCCGCGCGCACCGCCGCGGCCTTGCGCCAGCACGCGAGCTTCGCGGTCATGCGCGCGAGTTCGGCGGCGCGCTCGGCCCGCTGCGCCGCCAGCTGCGGTGCCTTGGCGACGCCCGCGGCCTGCTCGGGCAGGGCCCGATGCTCGAGCTGCTGCAGGGTGTCCTTGAGCCCCGGCAGGGCCTCGCGCAGCGGTCGGGCCTGCTTCTCCTGCCACTCGCGCATCGCGGCGATCTGCTCGGGCCACGCAGGGAACAGGTCCGCCGCGCTCGATTTCGCCGCCTCGAGCCGCACGAACTGGGACAGGCGGTTGAAGTTGGCGAGGTTGGTCTCGGCCTGCTCGCGCGCCGCCTGCTCGAGGGTACGCGCATCGTCCGCGGCGACCGCGGCCTTCTGCGCCGCGTCCCGCTGCTCGTCGGCGTCGCGCCAGAACCACACCGACACGCCCAGGCCGACCGCGATCACGCCCGTCAGGGCGATGCCGTATTTCTGCGTGCGCTTGAGGGTCATCGCCCGCAAGGTCGCGTCGCGCGCCCGCGCCTCGCTGCCGGCCAGGTAGGCGTGCACGGCATCCGCGACGGCGCGCGCGTTCGCCGGACGCGCACCCGGCTCCGCCTGCAGGCACGCGAGCGCCAGCGACACGAGCTCGGGATCGGCGCGGCAGCTGCGCAGCCGGCCGTGCGCCGCCTCGAGGTCGCCGCGCGCCGCCATCATCAGCATCTCCTGCGGCGTGCCGATGTACGGCGGCAATCCGGTCAGGATCTCGCACAGGATGGCGCCGAGCGCGAACACGTCGGAGCGGCGATCCATGGCCTCGACGTCGCCGAGCGCCTGCTCCCGGGGCATGTAGGCGGGCGTGCCCATCACCGAGCCGACCAGCGACTGCGAGCCGTGGCCCTGCGTGCGGACCGTCTCGACGGCGCCGGCCTGGGGCACGGCGCCGTCTTTCGCCGCGGGTTCGTTGCGCGGCGCGTCGTCGTCGCGCGGCAGCACCTTGCCCATGCCCCAATCGACGACCTGGACCTCGCCGAAGCTGCCGATCATCACGTTCGCCGGCTTGAGGTCGCGGTGCACGACGCCGCGCGCGTGGGCGTAGGCCACCGTCTGACAGATCTGCTCGAAGATCGCCAGCAGCGAGCCGCGCTCACTCTCGGGCGATTCGCGCGCGTCGAGCCGGCTGGCCATCGTCACGCCCTGGATCATCTTCATGGCGAAGAACGGGCGACCGTCGACCATGCCGAGCTCGTAGACGGGCACGATCCCCGGGTGCTGCAGCTGCCCGCCGATCTGCGCCTCCTCGACGAAGCGATGCAGGACGTCCGGCCGATCCCGGTACTGGTCGTGCAGGAACTTCATCGCGACCTCGCGGCCGAGGTCGGCGTCGCGCCCGCGGTGCACCGCACCGACGCCGCCCTGCCCGAGCAGGTCGAGCACCTCGTAGCGGCCGGCAGCCTTCGCGCCCGCGCCCGCCTCCCCCCCGCCGTCCGTGCGTGTCGGTCCAGGCGAACTCTCGAGGTCGTGCAGGACGACGCGCGCCCGCGCGCCGATCCGCTGCTCGAACTCCTGCAGGATGCTGTCGTGGCGGGCGGACGAGGGACGCTTGCCGTCGTTCGGCGTATCGGACGAAGTCATGGTCGAGGAGAGAGGTGGCGCTGGTCGCCGCGGGAGGTCCTGATGTCCGGGAGCTGCGCCGACGCCCGGGCGCATGCTACACAGCGGGCCGAGCCGAACGACCTAACAGCGCGCGAGCGGTTGCAGCTGCTCCGGCGGCGTCACCGCAAGGCGCCTCAGCGCCCGGCCAGGCGTTCGCACGTCCTGGCCCACTGGGCCTCGAACCCCTCCCAATCCGTCTGCAGCACGGGGCCCAGTTGGGGACCGAGCGCCGTCGACTTCGCGGCCTGGAACGCGGTGACGAGGGCCGGGACCTTGGCGCGGTACGGCTCGGACAACAGCGTCGCGACCATCGTCAGGCCGAGGATGTACTGCCCCCCGAACCGCGCCTTCGGCCCGGCGACGTCGATCGGCCGCACCTTGGGAACGGTGTCGACGTAGTCGTGCGCGATCAGTTCGGCGAGACCTGCCTGCGGGCGCAGCTCGTTCTGGTAGTAGGCGGCGACCCCCTCGTGGAACCAATCGGGACCCGCGCCGAGCCGGGCGCTCTGCTCGAGCACCGAGTGCACGAACTCGTGCACCAACACCGGCCGACGCAGACCGAGCTCGGCGTCGGCGCTGCTCGTCGCGATGCCGAGCAACGTGTAGCCGTCGCTGCGGGGCGCGCCCGCGTTGCGGGCGAGTTGCTCGGCCAGGCGCGGCGGGAACGCGCGGTAGGTGGCGTCCTTCGCGAACACGAGGATCCCCGCCGGCTGCATCGGGAGCGGCAGCGCGAAGTCGGTCAGAACCCGCCGCTGCAGACCTGCCAACTCGTCGGCGAGCTCCCGCAGTTCGCCGTCGTGACCCTGCACGTCGGACATCAGCCAGCTGTGTTCCCTGTCGATCCGCACGACCGGCGCGTCGGCGCCGAATGCGAGTGTTCGCAGGTCCCGTTCGGGCTCGAGGAACGGACCGGTGCCCGGCACCAGCGCGATGCCGTCGAGCAGCACCTCCCCCGGACCGCGGAAGTAGATGCCGAACGTGCGGATGCGGTCCCAGCGCGGCAGCCGACCGCCGGCCGGCGAGAACCAGCGCAGCGGCAGCTGGATGGCCTGCCACCCAGTCTGGTCGAGCACGACCTTGCGCCAGTAGCGCACGCCTTCTTCCTCGACGAACTGCAGCTCCACCTCGGTGGTCGCATGGCGGGCGACCTCGTCGGCCGAGCGGTGAACCCAGAGGCGCAGTTCGGAATAGGGCCGCAGGTCGGCCGGCACGTGCCCGTCGACCGCGTAGACGAACGTCCTCGCAAAGCCCTGGATACGCAGCGCGGTTCCGCCGGGCAGCGGCGCCATCGCCGCCGCGCCATCGATCAGCGCGGGCGCCGGACGCGGCCCGATCGCCGATTTGGTGACGGCGCGAAAGTGCCGGCTCGCGTCCCGTGCCTCGAAGTCGAACAGCACCAGCGGCGCGGCGGTCTCTTTCGGTGCCGCGGGGCTGGCAGGCGGCTCCTGCGCCCGCGCCACTGCCATGCCGAACAGGAAGAAGCCGACCAGGAACCGGATCGATCGCATGCGGCGCGTAGGACGGCATGCCTGCAGGCTTCTTCCGCGGCGTTCTGCTGCCGCAGACCACGGCCTGCGACCCGAACCGGCGGACGACACGACGTCAGCGAGCCGTGCGCCCGGCGAGGTTCTCGTAGTACCACACGAACGATTCGCGCCGCACCGCGGGTACCAGGGAGTCGAGCTCGGCCTTGCCGGCCTGCAGCTGCTTCTGGATCTCGCTGCGCTCGGGTTGCCGGGCCTTGTAGAGCTCGGAGTACTTCTTGTTGGCCTGCTCCTCGTCGAGGCCGACGCGAGCCTTGTCGTGGGCCGCCACGACCTCGGCCTGCAATTGCTGCAGCCTGGCCTCCTGGGTGGCGATCGCGACCTGCAGCACCGCCACGCGCTGCTGCTGCGCCTCGTCGAGCGCCGCGCCCTTGGGCGTCCAGTGCGAATAGCCGCCGACGACGAGGTCGAGGTCGCCGTCCCCGTCGAGGTCGAAGGCGTCCGCGTAGAGACCGGCGTCGGGCCGCGTCGGCTGGTCGTCGCTCTTGGTGCTGCGCGGCACCAGCGTGATCGGCGCGCCGAGCACCGTGGTCGCGTCGCCGGTGTTCAAGAACACGTAGACGCCGCCGCCCGGACCGTCCTGGAAGGCGTCGCCCATGCCGCTGGCGAGCAGGTCGGGCTTGCCGTCGCCGTTCCAGTCGAGCACGCGCAGGGTCGCCACGGTGCCGGGAACGAGCAACGGAGCGCCGCCGGCCTGCAGCTCTTCGTTGTCCTTGCCGAATGCCGGCACCTGCGCGGTGCCTTCGTTGCGGCGCAGGTAGACGTGGTCGCTGGCGTGGTCACCGAGCAGCAGGTCGAGGTCGCCGTCGCCGTCCCAGTCCCACGCGATCGCCGACGTGGCGTGCCCGCCGCCGAGCTGCAGCGGTTCGCCCGCCTTGCGCGTGGCCCGGTCCCACTTCTTGGTGTCGAAGTTCCAGAACTGGTCGAGCACGATGCGCCGACCGTCACGGTCGAGGATCTGCTCGGGCGCCCCGAACCCCTTGTCCGTACCGCGCGACAGGTGCGGGCTGCCGTCGAAGATGCCGGCGACGATGTCGAGCTTGCCGTCCGCGTCGAAGTCCACGAACTGTGGACTCATGCCGATGCATCACCAATTGGCGAAGTCGAGGTTCTTGCCGTCGGCACCGAGCAGCTTCGTCTCCGGACCGAACCGGGCGGGGCCGTCGCCGGGCAGACGCCGCGCGACGGTCAGGCGCCCGGGCAGGTCGCCGATCACGAGGTCGCGCAAGCCGTCGCCGTCGATGTCGTGGAAGACGGGCGACGGGAACCCGCGCCGGTGGCCCAGGAACTTGTCGCCGGCCATGAGGCGCACGGGCGCGGCGAAGTCGGGTGCGTCCTGGGCAATGGCGGCGGGCGCGAACAAGGTCGCGCCGAACATCAGGGACAGTGCGCGGCGGGTCGTCTTGGGCATGGTGGCGGGCTCCGGAGCGGCTGGCAGTCTACCGGAGTCGACCCGCGGCCGCGCCCCGGACGCGTCGTGGGGCCGAATCCCGCTTTTCTCGATCTGCCTGTAGCACGCGGGACCCGCCCGGGGGAGGAACGTGCGCATGGCCCGCCGCCCCGACCTCGACGCGCGCTTCGCGCACTTCTGCCGCACCGGCGAACCCGCCGCGCTCGGCGAGGTGTTCGACGGCACTGCGCGCGAGTTGCTGCACGTGGCGGTGTGGCTCGCGGGCAACCGCGTCGACGCCGAGGACCTGCTGCAGCGCACGTTCCTCTGCGCGATCGAGAAGCGCGCGCAGTTCGAGGTCGGCGCCGCGGTGCTGCCGTGGCTCATGGGTCTGCTCGCGATCGAGGCGCGGCATCTGCGACGCGAGCGCGAACGCAAGCTCGCCGCGGCTCCGCCGCAGCCGGTGCACGACCCCGCGGCCGAGGTCGCGGCGCACGAACTCGACGCGACGGTGAGCGCCATCGGCGAGGAGCTCGGTGAGCCCTATCGCGACGTGCTGCGGCTGCACCTGCAGCAGGGCATGAACGCCAAGGAGATCGCCGCGCGGCTGCAGCGGCCGGGCGGCACCGTGCGCACGCAACTCGTGCGCGCGCTCGAGCTGCTGCGCAAGAAGCTGCCGGAGGGCTTCGCCCTTGGCTTCGTGCCGCTCGCCCTGCCCGAGCAGGTGGTGCTGGCGGGCGTTCGTGCGGCGGTGCTGCGCGGCGCAGAGCTCGCGACGCCGACGGGCGCGGCCGCGGTGACGACGTGGACCCTGACCGGGACTCTGACCATGGGCAAGAAGGCCGCGGCGCTCGCCGCAGTGTTGGTGTTGTTGGTGGCTGGAGCCGCGGCCCTGTGGCTGCGCGAAGACGTCGGCGGCCCCGTGCCGGCGACGTCCGCGGCGGCGACGAGTGAGGCCGGTGCGCCGGTGCGTGAGGTGGTCGCAGCGACGGTCCCTGTGCAGCGCACCGAGGTGCACGTCGAGGCTGCGGCACGGGCCACGACGGGCGCGTTGCTCGTGCAGGTCTACTGGCAGAAGGACGAGTCGGTGGCCGCCGGCGTCGGTGTCGCGGTGTGGCCGCTGCTGGGCAACGCCGCGCGCCAGGAAGTGCTCTGCGTGTCCGACGCCGCGGGGCAGTGCCGTTTCGACGACCTGCAGCCCGGCGAGTACGTGATCGAGAGTGCGTCGCGCACCACGCTCACCGCGAGCATCGTCGCCGGGAAGACCTGCGAATTGCGCCTGCCCGCCAGCCACGTCGCGACGGTGCGCGGCGTCGTCGTCGACGAGTTCGACCGGCCGGTGGCGGGCGCCGACATCTGGCTGTCCGAAGAGATCAACTGGTTCCGCGGCTACGTGGTGGCGCAGAGCGACGCCGCGGGGCGCTTCTCGGTGCCGGCGGGCGACAACCAGTACATCGGCGCGCGCAAGGACGGCTTCGTCGCTTCGTACTGGCACGGCTTCCATGCGCGGATCGGTACCACCGAGTGGCGGCGCGACTTCGAGTTCACGCTGCAGCTGCGCGGCGCCGCCGGCAGCGTGCGCGGCCGCGTCGTCGACGCAGAACGTCGACCGATCGCCGGCGCGCGCGTGTTCGTCGGGTCGCAGTCGGCGCTGCAGGCGCCCGGGGTGCGCGGCATGAACGACGAGCACGAGCCGCGCGGCTTCGCGGTGGTCACCGACGCAGAGGGCAACTTCGCGCGGCTCGACGTGCCGCCGGGCCCGACCGAACTGCAGGCCTGGGCGGTCGGCCACGGCCCGCTCGTGAGCGGCGTGGATGTGCAGGCCGGCGCGCTCGCCAGGGTCGAACTGCAGCTGCCGGAGCCCGCGTCGCTTCAGGGAGTGGTGCGCGACGGCAGCGGCGAACCGGTCGCGGGCGCGGCCCTGCAGATCGGGGCGACCCACGATTTCCTCGGCGCGAGCACCCGCAGCGGGGCGGATGGCGGCTATCGCTTCAACGACCTCGGCGCGGGCGAGGTGAAGGTCGAGGTGGTGAAGGCGGCGGCGGCGGACCGCGGCGGCGACCTCAAGGTCGAGGCCAAGGTGGTGCTGACCGCGGGTCTGACGGCGACGTGGGACCCGGTGCTCGCGGCGACACGCACCGTGCGCGGCGTCGTGCTCGACCCGAGCGGGCAGCCGATGCGGCGCGTCTACGTCGGCCTCGAGTCCTGGATGGCTGGCGGCGGCCGTTCGGACTGCAGGGTCGACGACGAGGGGCGCTTCGTGTTCACCGACGTCGCGCCGGACCGCGTGCAGATCCTCACCGTGCGCCAGAACATCGCCGACGTGCACAAGGTCGCAGTGCCCCCGGGTCAGGACGAGGTCACGGTGCAGCTCGTCGAAGACGACCTGCCCACCGCCTCGCTGCGAATGCGCGTGATCGACCAGGAGGGCCGGGCGAGGGCGTGCAGGGTCCTGTGCAGGCCGATCGGTGAGAACGTCTCCTTCGGCCTGCAGCAGGACCAGGCCACGGGGATCGCCCGCATCGAGTCGATGCGGCCCGGCAGCTACGAGTTGTCGATCTTCGCCGCCGAGATGCTGCTGCCACTGCCGCCGCTGCACCTCGGCGCACACGAGAGTCGAGACCTCGGCGACGTCGTCCTGCCGACCCCGACCAGGCTGCGTGTGCACGTGGACCTCGCGAACGGAGCGCCCGCGAGCACGGGCTGGATCGAACTGGTCGACGCCAGCGGTCAGTCGTGTGTGGTCAATCCACCGGAGCTCAGCAACGGCGAACTCGAGGTCGTGGCGCCGCCGGGGACCTGGACGCTGATCGTCAATTCGAGGCATGCCACCGCGGCCACCGTCGTCACGCTGCAGCCGGGCGGCACCGCGGAGTGTCGCGTGACCCTGGCCGAGTGTCGCGACGTGCCGCTGACGATCGAACCCGACCCGTCGGTGTTCGCGTTCGGCATGGTGCAGGTGCTCGTGCACGGCGCAGGCGGCGCGCTGCGCTGGTGCGGCAACGTGATCACGCAGCGCGACGGCAGACTGGCGACGAGCGTGCGGCTGCCGGCCGGCGACTACGAGTTCCGCGTGCTCGGCTCGAGAGGCAGTCGCGGCGACGCCACCTGCACCGTGCCTGCCGAAGGCACCGTTGCGCCACTGCGGCTCGCGCTGCGCGCCCGGCGCTGAGTTGCCGCGGCGCGACCTCATGGCTAGCCGCCTTCGCGCTTGAACTCGAAGCGGCGCGGGGTGCCGCCCTTGGTGAAGCCGATCGTCGCGCACAGCTCCCCCGCCGACGAGCGCTCGTAGACGATGCGCTTGGGGTAGCTGTGACGCGGGTTGTCGAACACGGCGCGCGAGCCGGTCAGCTCGGTGAGCACGAACTCGGTCGCCGTCGCGCCGCCGGGCTGCGCGACGTAGACCAGGCCGCCATCACGCTCGACGACGCGCAGGAACTCGAAGGCGGACATCCGGCCGCGCGACACCGTGCGCGACGTGCCGAGCATCGCGCCGCCGAGCGGCGGGCTCCAACGCTCTTCGATCGACGACCCCGAGCTCCGCGTCCCGACCCACGCGCCAGCGAGCCACTCCAGGTCGCCGATCGTCGCCTTGGCCGGCGCCGGCAGTTCGATGTCCTCTGCATGGCGGTAGATCGCGATCGATGCGGACGACGCAGGCGAACCCGACGTCGCCGTCACCACCAGACCGTCGGCCGTCGGACGCAGCTCCCGCCGGATCAGTCCATCGGGCGCGCTGCCGGGCTCGCGCACGAAGTCGACCTCGTACGTGAACGCCCCGTCCTTCCACGCACCGCGGTAGCGCGCGGTCTTCTTGCCGTCGCCCACCTCCGTGATCGAGCCGTCGAGCGCGACGCGGACGTCGCGATGACCCGAGCCGTGGCCGCGCACCAGGATGACCGCATCTTCCTCGCTGCGCAGAGAGAACGTCGTGCTCATCGGGGGTCCGAGCCGCTCCAGGGCACGGCCCTCGGTGCGGTCCTCGACGTAGACCCACTCACCGTTCAACGCGGCCCGCACGTCGGTCTGCGCCGATGCTCGATCGAGGGTCACGAAGAGGGCGAGCGCCATCGCCACCAGGCAGTGCGGGTTCATCGCTCGTTGTATATCCGGTGCGGGTCGGGGGAGCTGCCGCCCCGGGGCTGCACCGCTCGCGATTCGGCGGCATGATGCTCCTCGGGCACGGCCCGACACCCGCGGGGCACGTCTCCGCAACGACCTCGCCGCACCGACCGGAGAACCTAGCATGCGTCACGCTGTCGCCGCGCTCGCGGCCTGCCTCGCCTCGGCCCTCATCGCGCCCGCCCAGGGCTGTGGGTCCTCCCCCCGCCTGCTGCGCACGTACGATCCCTGGCAGGCCTCGTTCTTCTACGGTTGGAACTACGACTTCAGCCTGCAGATGCTCTTCGACCTCGACGTGCAGGCGCCCGTGACGGTCCACGAGCTGTGGATGACGACCTACAATCAAGGCGTCGGCAGCCCGATCGTGCCCGACCAGGTCGGCAACATCGCCGAGGTCCGCGTCTACCTGATCCCGGGCACGTGGACCGGAAACAATGCCTCGCCCGCGGGCTGGGGAGTCGCGGCGCCGGCGAGCGGCCAACCCGACATCCGCGGCGAACTGACGGTGGTCGCGTGGCCGGGCACGAGCCCGATCCGCAACTTCAAGGACGCCCTCGGCAACCCCGCGACCTTCACGCTGCCGGCGGGCCAGTACGGCGTGTGCCTCGAGATCCTGCCGACGAACTACACCGGCACGCCGTTGGTCCTGCAGAACCCCGGGCGTTTGTCCACGATCGGCTTCGCGCCGAACACGGGCGCGATCACGAACGACGACCTGCTGACGATCCGCAACGACCGCATCGTCCAGGACGGCTGGTTCTCGGTCGATGCGAACGGCGCGCTCGTGCCCAACCCGACGCCGTCCTTTCCGATCGACTCGATCAACCTCGGCATCGACTACACGCCGGCAATGGCGACGGCGATCTGGACCGTCACCGGCCCCGGCTGTTACGCGACCCCACCCTCGCTGGCGCTGTCGGCGCGCCCCGTGCTCGGCACGACGATCGATGCGGTGGTCGCCGACCTCGACCCGGCGACGGCGACCCCGTTCGGCGGGTTCGTCACCGTGGCCACCGACGACGCCGGCGCCCCCGTGTCCCTCGCGCAGTTCGGGCTGACCGGTTGCCAGGCCCACTTCGACTTCGGCGCCGTGTTGTTCTGTGCGTTCCTCGCCAACCCGAACAACACCGAGATGCGCTGGACCCTGCCGATCCCGACCGCGGTGCTCGGGCTCACGCTGCACCTGCAGGCCGCGACGCTCACGCCCAACGCGGGCAACGCGGCGGGCATCCTGGTCAGCAACGGCGTCTGTGTGCGCCCGGGCATGTGAGATCGCGACCGGTCAGCGGCGCGCGCGTTCGTCGAGACGGATGCGCCACGGCACGTGCTGCACCGAGTCGGCATCGGTCGTCACACCCGCGACCCAGTCGGGCGCCTCGCGGTCCTTCCAGAACGGGTCGTCGGTGAAGCCGAGGCGGGCGACGTAGCGGCGACCGTCGGCGGTGGTGACCAGGCCATGGATGTGTTGCTCGATGCCACCCTCCTGACCGCGGTAGGCCGCAGGACGGATCGTGCGCAGCGAGAACGTGCCGCGCTCGTCGCTGCGCACGAAGCCGTAGAGGCGCGGGTTCTGTTCGTCCATCGAGTCCACGGCGTAGGTGCCCGAAGCATCGGTGTGCCACAGGTAGAGCAACGCGCCGGCAACGGGCGCGCCGGCCGCGTCGACGATCGTCCCGGTGATCGCCAATCGCGTGCCCGGCTCGTCGTCGAGCACCAACAGCGTCGAGCTGCCCCATGCGGCCGCCTGCAGCGCCTCGCGGAAGCGCCGCTCGGGGCGCAGCGGCTGGAACGCAGCTTCCTGCAGCGTGCGCGCCGGGCACGCGCCCGCGGCGATCGCACGTTCGATCGCGAGCAGGGCCTGTTCGCGCGGACCCGCGGCGGCCGCGAGGGCGCGTTGGTAGAGCGGTTCGGCAGCGGCTTCCCGGGCTTGCCAGTCTGCGGCGCGCGCACGCGCCGGCAACGGCTGCCAGTCGTATTCCATGTAGCGCGCGACCTCGGTGGCGCGCGGTTCGCCGAGCTGGCGCTGCACGACGACGAGCGCGCCGTCGATGCCCGACGACACCCCGGCGGCGGTGATCACCCGACCTTCGTCGACGACCTTGGCATCGACGACCTCGACGTTCGGATACTGGCGCGCCAGGACGGCCCGCGAGCCGTGGTGGGTCGTCGCGCGATGCCCCTCGAGCAGCCCGGCCTTGGCCAGCGCGTAGGCCCCCGTGCAGACCGACAGCACGTGGGTGCACCCGGGCGCCGTGCGCGCGAGCCAGGCGACGAACGCCGGGTCCTCGTCGAGCACGCCCGTGTCACCACCCGGCACCACCAGCACCTTCGGCTGCGGGCAGTCGGCGATGCCGAAGTCGGGCTGCAGCGCGGTGCGCCAGTGTTGCGGCCTAACCGCGTCCTTGCTCGGCGCGACGAACCGCACGCGATAGGCGGGGTTGCCGAACGCGTCGCGCGCCGAGGTGAAGACCTCGACCGGGCCGGCGAAGTCCAGCGTCTCGACGCCGTCGTGCACGACCACGAGCACCAGGTCGGCCATGTCCTCGATCTCGGCGACCAGCGTCTGGAAGCGCGCATCCTGGCGCAGCGCGGTGAGGTCCGGGTCGCGCTGCAGCTGCACGACGCGTCGGAAGCCGCGCTCGGCGGCGCGCCGAAGCGCGACGAAGGCTTCGTCGGTCCGCCCTTTCAGGGCGTGCACGCAGGCGATGTTGTAGCTGGCGGTCGCGCCGAGCCTGGGGTCGGACTCGGCCTGTGCGGCAGCGCGCTCGTGCCACGGCAGCGCCTCGTCGAGGCGGCCGAGCGTGTGCAGGCAATAGCCGAGGCGATAGCAGTTCTCGATGCCGGGGTCGCGCGCTGCCAGATCGGCGTAGAGAGTGGCGGCGCGCTGCCAGTCGCGGGCGCGGAACGCGGCCTCGGCTTCGGCAGCAGGAGACTGGGAACGGACGGCGTTCGTCAGCGCCGTCACGACGAGCAGCAGCGAAGTGATCTTGTGCACGCGACCTCCAAAGGCGGGAACGGCACGTCTACGTCGCCGGAGGGCAAGGGGTCGGTTCTGCGGGCAAATAGCCCGTCACTGCCTACTGCTGCGGCGGCTCACTGCCGGAGCAGGGCGAGCTGCCGGTCGCGCCAGCGGCGTTCGAAAGCATGTCTGCACCCGACGCGCTCCAGGTAGGAGCGGATGCGAGTGGCGTCGACTTCCATCTCGGGCCAGCGCGACAGGGCGACCATCGCCTCGACGACGCCCAGACCGAACGGATGCACGGCAAGATCGTTCTCGAGCCAGTCGAACATGGAGCCGACGACGGCGCCGCTCCGCCTGGCGAGTTCGACATCGCGCGCCGCAACCGCGATGCACACCAGGGAAGACGCCGCGACGGCCTCGAACTCGCCTTCCTCCGCCGTCATCTCCCCTTCGAGGATCGCACGCGCAGCCCGACCCGCCTCGCTGTCGGGCACGAGCGCACCGACCTTGCCGAGCAGGCCGAACCAGGCCGTGCGATCCAAGTCGACGAACAGGTGCCGACAATCGAGCAGCAGGCGCAGATCCTGTTCGGCGTCCTGACCCGCGACGGCCATCTGGGCGAGCGCCTGCACGGCGGCGCGGCGAACGTCGACTGGCTGCGCGGAATCGTCCGCGAGTTCGCGCAGCTCGGGGCGCCCGACTCGCGCGACCGCACCCAACTCCCCCAGCGACCCGGCCGCCGCGGCGCGAACGGCGTCGTACTCGCTTGCCAGGCCCGGGATCAGCGCGTCGACCGCGCGGGACCTCGCGACCATCACCTTGCCGAGGTTGGCTGCCAACAGGTAGCAGAGACCAGGATCCGTCTCGGTCCCGAGTTGATCGCACAGCCGATGCACCGTGGCCTCGTCGAATTCGTCGCCGACCTGCAGCGAGGCCAACAAGGCGCAGCGCCGCGCCTCGGGATCCGCCGACCGCAGCAGCGCCACGACCTTCTCGGCGAGGCGATGCCGATCCATGGACTCGTCGACTCCGACGAAGGCGAGGGTAAACGCCGCGGTCGCCCGGACCACCTCGTCCGCGTCGTCGATCGTTTCCCACAGCATGTTCAGGAACGTGGAACGGCGCTGCGGATCATCGCGCGAGTGCAGCGCCAACGTGCCAACCACCTTCACTGCCCCCCTTCGCTCCCCCGCGCTGCCAGAGTGAGTGTAGAGCTGCGCTCCGTCGACCAGTTCGCCGATCGGTCGGTGCAACAGCACCTCCGTCGCCTCGGAGGCCGTCCACTGCTCGGACCAGCTGTCGCGTGCCGCGACCGCGAACACCTCGCGCGTCGACTGTTGCTCGAGGGGGCGCCCCATCGGCACGAGCCCCGACAGCCATGCGAGGACCCCGAGCCCGGCGAAGGCGCCCGCCGCGACGATCCGCCTGCTCGCCTTCATGTGCCGCGGAGAATACCCAGGCAGGGACCGCACGTCCGGCCCCCGGTAGAGTTCCGCGATGCCTTCCATGCCTCGCATCGCCTGGCGCGCGGTCTTCGT
Organism: Planctomycetota bacterium; assembly: GCA_020638655.1. Taxonomy (GTDB): domain Bacteria; phylum Planctomycetota; class UBA1135; order UBA1135; family UBA2386; genus JACKIC01. The sequence continues at coordinate 348,147 of JACKIC010000004.1, read as the reverse complement.
GCAGGGCACCACCATCGTCACCAGCATCCTGCTGGCCCTGGCCGTGAACGCGTGGTGGGCCTCGAGGCTCGCGACGCAGTCCGAAGGAGAGCACCTCCAGGCGCTGCAGCGGGACTTCCGGATCGCGCGCACGCGCCTCGACGCGTCGATCGCGGCCGCGCGGCAGGGCCACGACGAGAGCCTGGCGCTGGTCATGGCGCTCGCGCAGGACAAGCTCAAAGAGCTCGGGCGCCAGGCCCTGCACAAGGCCTCGACCGCGATGAGCTACGAGGTCTATTCGGCCCCGGACGGCGCGTGGGCGACGATCGTCAGCGCGGGCGAGGTCGATCAGCTGCAGAGCCAGGAGCTCAAGCTGCAGATCGCCGACCTCTACGGCGGCCTCGAGGACCTGCGGGTGTCCGAACACCAGCTGCTCGAGCAGGTCATCCGCTTCCAGTCCTCGGAGGTGTTCGCGACCAAGATCGGCATGGGCGACATCGGCTACTCGGCCGGCAACCCCGACGCTCCGATGGGCCCGGCAGCGCTCGAACGCGTGGCCAGCTGGCACGGCGACCGACTGCTCGAGAACTGGTTCGCGCTGCTCGCGGTGCATCATTCGCTCGTGCTCGAGGACTACGACTTCCTCAGTACCAGGGTCGACCGGGTCCTGCAGCAACTGGAAGCCGAGCTGCGCCGCTTCTAGCGCCACCCTACGGAACGGTGCCGCGCGGCGCGCGATGCGCTAGCTTCTGCGGCGCCATGCTCCGCGCCACGCTGTTGTTCGCCCTGTCGTCGCTCGTGTCGTTGCCGGCGCAGGAAGGCGAACCCGATCGCCCGGACATCGTGCTGATCCTCGCCGACGACGTCGGCGTCGAGGCGTTCGCCCCCTACGGCGGGCAGGACCACGCCACGCCGCACCTCGACGCACTCGCGGCCGCCGGCACGCGCTTCCGGCACTGCTACTCGCAGCCGCTGTGCACGCCGACCCGCGTCGAGTTGATGACCGGGCTCTCCAACATCCGCAACTACACGTCGTTCGGCATCCTGCCGCCGGGTTCGACGACGTTCGCGCAGGTGCTGCAGCGCGCTGGCTACGCGACCTGCGTCGTCGGCAAGTGGCAGCTGTACGGCTCGCAACAAGAACGGCTCGGCCCCGGTGCCGGCACAACGCCGGCGGCCGCGGGCTTCGACGAACACCTGCTGTGGCAGGTCGACCGGATCGGGTCGCGCTACGGCGATCCCCTGCTCGTGCAGAACGGCGAGGATCTCGCGGGCACCAAGGGGCGCTACGGCCCGGACCTGTTCACCGATCACGCCATCGACTTCATCCGGCGCCAGCGCCGCGCGCACCGGCCCTACCTGCTCTACTACCCGATGGCGCTCGTGCACGCGCCGTTCGAGGCGCCGCCCGGCACGGCGCCGGGGCCCGCGGGCGCGGCCGGCCGGCAACACCGCTTCGCGGCGATGATGGCGAAGATGGACGAACTCGTCGGCCGGATCGTGTCGGCCGTCGACGAGAACGGCGGCAGGGGCCGCACGCTGATCCTGTTCGCTGGCGACAACGGCACGGACGCAGGGATCACGTCGCGCTGCAACGGCGAGGACGTGGCCGGTGGCAAGGGACAGGCGAACGAGCGGGGCACGCACGTGCCGCTGTACGCGTGGTGGCCCGGGACGGTGCCGTCGGCGCGCACGAGCGACGCGCTGGTCGGCTTCACCGACTTCTTCCCGACTTTGTGTGAGGTCGCGGGCGCGGCGGTGCCCCCGGCACCCCCACTCGACGGCCGGTCGTTCGTATCCCAGCTGCGCGGCGCGCCGGGCTCGGCGCGCGACTCGCTGTTCTGCTACAGCAACGCGCGGCCGGAGCGCGAGGGTTTCCCACGCTCGCGGTTCGCGCGCGACGTCCGGTTCAAGCTCTACGGCGACGGTCGTCTGTTCGACGTGCAGACGGATCCCGAGGAGCAGCATCCGATCGCCCTGGATACCGCCGAGGTCGCCGCGCAGGCGGCGCGTGAACGGCTGCAGGCCGTGCTGATCGGCATGCCGTCGGCGTCGCAGGTCCTCCCGCCCGAACCGGGAGTGATCGAGTCGGTGGTGTTCGCGAGCGGCACCGGCGGCTACCACACGTTCCGCATCCCCGCGATCGTCGTCGCGGCGAACGGTGATCTCGTCGCGTTCGCCGAGGGGCGCAAGGGCGGCGCCGGCGACGCGGGAGACATCGACCTCGTGACGCGGCGGTCGAGCGACGGCGGCAGCACGTGGAGCGAACTGGCGGTGGTCTGGGACGACGGGGCGGAGACATGCGGCAACCCGTGCGCGGTCGTCGACCGCACCGACGGCGCGATCCACCTGCTCGCGACGCACAACCTCGGCCGCGACAAGGAACCTGCCATCATCACCGGAACCGCCGTCGGCACCCGCACGGTGTTCGTGCTGACGAGCCGCGACGACGGACGCACCTGGTCGCAGCCGCGGGACATCACCGCCGACGTCAAGGCGGCGGACTGGACCTGGTATGCGACCGGGCCGGGTGCCGGCATCCAGCTCGAGCGGCCCGGTCCGCACGCGGGGCGCCTGGTGATCCCGTGCGACCACATCGAGGCCGGCAGCAAACGCTACTTCTCGCACGTGATCGTATCGGACGACCACGGCGCGACCTGGCGGCGCGGCGGGTCGTCGCCGCGCGACCAGGTCAACGAATGCGAGGTCGTCGAACGCGCCGACGGCAGCCTGCTGCTCGACATGCGCAACTACGACCGCGCCCACAAGGCGCGGCAGGTGTGCATCAGTTCGGATGGCGGCGAGACGTTCGCGGCGCAGCGGTTCGACGCCGTGCGCATCGAACCGATCTGCCAGGCGAGCATCCGTCGCATCCGGTGGCCCGATGACGAGCGCGCGGGACTGGTCGCGTTCACGAATCCGGCGAGCGCCGCGCGACGGGAGAACCTGACGTTGCGGCTGTCCGTCGACGACGGCGCGACCTGGCCGTGGAGCCGCGTGTTGTGTGCGGGCAGCAGCGCCTACTCGTGCCTCGTCGCGCTGGTGGATGGTGGCGTCGGCTGCCTCTACGAGGCGGACGGTTACCGGCGGATCGTGTTCGCGACGGTGCCGGCGAGCGAGTTCGCCGGGCTGCGGTGAGTTCGCGGCAGCGGTCGAGCACTCCCATGAGGACACGGCACTTACCGAGGGCTTACCCGGGCGGGCGCGGCAGTCGCTACGGTCGCAGCATGCGAGGTCGTCTGGCGTTCGTCGTGATGTCGATCGGATCGTGTCTGAGCGCATGCGTCGGCGGAACCGACGCGGCCCCTGCCCTGCAGGTCAGCGAATACCCATCGGGGCCGGTCGAGGACTCGCAGGGAGCGCTCTGGTTCCCCACGGCGTTCGACGGCGCCATGCGCTACGACGGGCGCAACTTCGTCGCGTTCACCACCGCACAGGGCCTGCCGAGCGACACGATTCGCGACATCCTGGTCGATGCCGACGGCGCGCTGTGGTTCGCGACCGGCGGCGGTCTCTGCCGCTACGACGGGGCGTCGTTCTCGAGTCTGCTCGACTATGCGGACGGTGTCGCCGCCGGCGGTCTCGGCGCGCACGGCGGCCATCTCGACCTGTGGGACGTGCACCGCGATCGCCGCGGCGATCTGTGGATCGCCTCCCTGGGCGGGGTGTTTCGCCTCGAAGGCGCGCGGTTCCGTCGCTTCCCGCTGACGGCGCAGGCGACTGCGCACCGGGCGGAGTTCACGCCGGACATGGTCTACTGCGTGTTCGAGGACCGCGACGGCGCGCTCTGGTTCGGCACCGACGGCGTCGGCGCGGTGCGATGGGACGGTGAGACGCAGCGCGCGTTCACGACCGCGGACGGTCTGTGCAGCAACCACGTCTGCCGCATCGTGCAGGGACCGCGCGGCGACTTCTGGTTCGGCACGTCGGACGGCGGCGTCAGCCACTACGACGGCGAACGGTTCTCGACGCACCTGCGCAACGACACGTTCAGCGAACACAACGGCTGGGGGCGCTTCCTCGGCATCCTCGTCGACCGCACCGGCGCGATCTGGTTCGGGCGAGCCAGCCCGGGCGGCGGGGTCTATCGCTACGACGGCCAGCGCTTCGACTACCTGTCTACCGGGCACGGCCTCGGTGAGGGCGGCGTCATCGGCCTCGGCGAGGACCGGCGGGGCCGGATCTGGGTGGGCAGCACTTCGGGGGTGTTCTGTTTCGACGGGACTCGCTTCGTCAACGTCACGCGCGAGCCGCCGACGCGGATCTGATCACTTGCCTTTCGCGGAGGCCGCGCGACGGCGGGCCACCTCGACCTGCGGGCAGTAGACCTGCTCGAAGCCGACGGCGAGCGCGACGTCCCAGGCCGCGGCGAGGTCCTCGACCCGCACGCCGGGGTAGGCCTGCAACACGATCGGGATCAGCACGCGTTTGCCGTTTGGGCCAGGGATCATGCTGCGCGGGTCCTGCACGATGCGCTGCAGCTCGAGCTGCACGCGTGCGAGTTGCCTGATCGGCTTGGGGCCGACCTCGTACTTCACGCCCTGTTGGTCCGCGTGGATCTTGATCGACAGGCACTCTTCGGGGGCGGCAATCATCGCGTCGAGCCGCACGTAGCCGGCGACGTGCTGCGGCGCGCCAGCACCGTCGGTGAAATCGAACGCGCCGAGCAACTGATCGCCGACGAACACGCCGGCACCGCGCTGCACCGTCATCGTCCTCGGCAAGTCCATCGCCTCCATCGGCCGAGCACCGCCGGCGTCGGCCAGCTTGACGATCCTGCGCTCTTCGCCGCCCCACAGCGCCTTGCCGTCGCATGCCAGCCACTGCATTCCCGTCGGGCCGGGCGGCAGCTCGTGCACTTCGCCCGAACGTCGGTCGATCGCGACGATGCGTCTGCCGAACGCGACACAGACCTGATCGCCGCGGCAGCAGATCGCGCGCGCGGGGCCGTCGGCCTCGTGCTCGGGCAGCGGCAGGCTCCGCATCGGCTCGAGCGCGAGCGGATCGAACAGCGTCACGGCGTCCTTCTCGAGCACGTAGAGGAAACGCTCGTCTGCAGCCAGGCCGAGCAGCCCAGCGGGCAGCGACCGCTGCCGAACGACCTTGCCGGAGGCAGGATCGAACGCCAGCAGCGCGTCGCCGCGCGCCAGCCAGACGAGTCCGTCCACGTGCGCGAGGCCGCGGATCGGCCCTTCGCCGGGCAATACGACGGGTTCGACGACCGACGAGACGAACAACGAAGACAGCAGGAGCGACGGCAGCGGCGGAACTTCCGCGTCCTGGGGCTGCTTGCCGAGCCATTCCCTCGAGCTCGGCTGCGGTTCGGGTTCCTGCGCGAGCCGCGCGTCGCGTTGCTGCAGCCACGCCACCCCGCAGGCGATCGCGGTGCCGAGCACCACCACCGCGGCAGCGAGCCATGCGGAACGACGGCGCGGCGCCGTGACGCCCACCGCGTCGACCGACGCCAGCTCGACCTGCAGCACCGCGGCGATCTCCGCCGACAACATGCGCTCGCGCGCGCGCTCCGCCACGACCTGTGCGTTCATGCTTCACCTCGCAAGCGCCGTTCGACACACGCGCGCAGCCCCGCGCGCAGCCGCCGCAGCGCGGTCTTGACCCCGTCCGCCACCATGCCGAACTCGGCACCGAGCGCGGCGCGACCGGCGCCGTCGCCGTAGCAGCGCTGCAGCAGGTCGCGCCCCTTGGCCGGCAAGCCGTCGACACACTGCCGCAGCGCCTCGATGCGATGGTCGTCGTCGCCGGCGTCGCCGCACTGCACGCGCCAGGTCTCGTCGGCGAGCTCGACCTCGCGCCGCGCCGCGCGCGAACGCCGCTCACGCAGCAGCATGTTCTTGGCGACGCCGCGCAGGAACGCGCCGGCCGCGGCCGGGCCGCGGTCCTCGAAACCCTTCTGCAGCACGAGCACGAACACCTCCTGCACGAGGTCGTCGACGCGGTCGACGCGCGCGCCGAGCACGTAGAGGTAGCGGCTCAGCATCGCGGCGTGCTGCTGGAGCAGCGGCGCCGGATCCGCCGTCTGGGTGCTGCCCGATCCTGTCACGCACGCAGCATCGCCAGGAACGCCCGCAGAGGGTTCAGCTTTCTGGCGGGAGCCGATCGCGGCCAGCCATCCGCGATCAACGCCGTCACACGACGCGGTCGAGACGAAGGCCGCCGGTCACTTCGCCCACGGCGCACGCGTCGACCACGTCCAGCCCTCGGTCGGCGCCTTGTCCTCGTCGCCGCCGAGGACCTCGATCGCGACCAGCGCGGTCTGCGCCTCGACCTTCTTCACGAGGATGGTCGTGGACGGGCGCCGCGCGCCGGTCACGTAGAGTCGCATGCCTACGCGCACGCCGTGCTCCGTGCCGCGGTCGATCACGGCGGTCGAGAAGCGCCGGGTCAGCACCTCACCCTTCTCCACGCGCGAGTCGCGCACGGCGACGATCATGCCTTGGATCGGCGCGTCCAGCAGCAGGTCCGCGAACTCCTTCGGCAGCTTCGGCTTGCCCTCCGCCTTCTTCGCCTCGTCGCCTCGGCGCAGCAGGGTGAAGCCGTGCACACCCCTGCGCGGCTCCATACCACCGTTGACCTCGTTGGCGAACGCCTGCATCGCGTCGCTGGCGACGAGGTAGTGCCGCTCCCCCCAGGCGACCGGGACCAGCGTCGAAGCCAGGCCAGCAGGGCCCTTGAACTGGCTCGGCAACGCGAAGGTCAGCACGAGCGAGCCGTCCTTCTCCTGCACGGTGCCGAAGTTCCGGTCGTAGACCCCCAGGCAACCGCTCCAGGCGAACGCGAATCCCGCCTTCGGGGCGAGGTCGACGGCGATGTTCACGCCAGTGCCGTCGCCACGGTAGTAGCTGCCTGCCCAGGCGTGGTCCTTGCCCAAGCCGGCGACCTCGGCGCGGATGCGCTCCCGCGCCGCAGCGAGGCCCTGCGCGGGATCCTGCGCAGCGAGGGCGCCCGCGAACGCGACGACGATCGGGACGAGATGGCGGAGGCTACGTGTGTGTGTCATCGGCGAGCGCCACAGGATAGCCGACGGCGGCGGCCGCCGCAGATCCAGGCCGCGCTCAGGCGCGCAGCACCTTCTCCATCAACTTGCCCTTGGCCAGCTCGTCGACGAGCTTGTCGAGCTGGCGGATCGTCCGCATCAGCGGGTCCTCGACCGCCTCGACCCGCACCCCGCACACGACGCCGGTGATCTTCGCGCGGTTGGGGTGCAGCGCCGGGGCCGCGTCGAAGAACGTGCGCATGTCGACCTTCTGCGCGAGCTGGCGCTGCAGCCCCGCCTCGTCGTAGCCGGTGAGCCAGCAGATGACGCGGTCGACCTCGTCGCGGGTGCGGCCCTTGCGCTCGGCCTTGTTCACGTAGGCCGGATACACGCTGGCGAAGGGCATTCCGAAGATGCGGTGCTCGGTCATGAGATGGGGTGCGGCGACCATACCCATCAAGGTGGACACCGGACTCTCGAAAATCGATGAGGGGAAACGGCCCCGACGGACAATCCCCTGCACATGACCGCCCACCTGGACCCCGTGCTCGATCAGTGGATCGCCCGCTTCCGCGGCCCGCTGACCGGCCTGCTGGCCTCCTGGGGCGCGGACTGGGGTGAAGCCGAGGAGCTCGCGATGGACACGTTCGCCGAGGCGTGGCTCGGCCGCGAACGGCTGCGCGGCAGCATGGCGGACAGCAGGGTCGTCGGGCCGTGGCTGCGTGGCATCGCCGCCAACCTGCACCGCAGCAGACAGCGGTCGGCGCGCCGCCTGCGTCTCGAGCCGCTGCACGAAGACGCCGCGGTGGCGCCGTCCCCCGAGCACCCCGACGAGCGCCTCGACGTGCTGCGCGCGGCGTTCGCGTTGCTGCGCACCGACCAGCAGATGGTGTTGCGCATGTTCTACCTCGACGAGGCCAGCACGCGCGAAGTGGCGGCGCTGCTGATGCTCACCGAGAAGGCTGTCGAGGGTCGTCTCCACCAGGCCCGCCGCGCGCTGCGCGAGAAGGCCGACCGATTGCTCGCCGCGACGGCGGGAGGTTCGCGATGACCGCACCAGATCCCAAGCACTCCGACACCATGGTCCGCGACGAGGATCTGCGCGCGCTGTTCGCCGCGCGCCGACCCGACGCAGCGCGTTTCGCCGCCGGCGTCGCCGAGCGCCTGGCGCGGCCGCGCTTCGACGACGACGACGAGTCCGACGGAACCGCCGCGGCGCCGGTGCACACGACGTCCGGCCTGCGCACGCTGCTCGACCGCGCCGCGAGCGTGGTGCCCGGCATCTCCTCGGGCGGCGGCATCGGCAAGTCGTGGGCGGCGATCCTGTCCCTGCCCTTCCTGCTGCTGGTCGGCGTCGTCGCGACCTTCGCGCGCGGCTTCCGCCGGGTCGACCCCAGCCGACACCGCGACGCGCCGCCGCTCTCCCCGGCAGAACGACGCACGCACACCGACTTCCCGAACCGACTGATCGCGCTGGAATCCCTGCTCGCGATCGGGCTCATGGTGATCGCGGCGATCGGCGGCGGCATCGCGCAGGACGCCGTCACGATCGGGCTGTTGATCTCGATGATGGCGCTGATCTGGCACATCGGCCAGAGTGCGCGCGCCGGCGTCGTCGACCCGCAGCAGGTCGCGCGGACGATGTTCCTGACGCAGATCGTGGCGCTGTTCGGCTGCGTGTTCTGGCCCGGCCCCATGCTGTTCTCCGGCGACTCGTTGCTGGGAAACGCCGGCGTGGGCTGGATCCTCGAGCTCGGCCTGGTCGTCACCTTCGCGCTCTCCTGGGGACTCGCCCGGAAGGCCGACCCGTTCATGGCCTTCGCCCTCTGCGTCGTGCTTCCGCTGGGCGGCCTCGTGCTGCAGCTGCCGTCCGACGCGCTGGCGCGCACCCGCCATCACCTGCAGACGCTGTATCTGCACCCAGAAGAACTGTCCAACTGGTCGTCTGCCGGCGTCATGGGGCAGGCCCTGCAAGCCGCCGGCGCCGCTCCGGTCGACCTACAGGCCGTGCACGAACGCCTCGTCGCGGCGCTCGCGACGACACCGACCTCCAGGTCGCAGGACCCCGTGCACCCCACCGTGTGGTCGACTGCGGTCGCGCTCGGGCTGCTCGGCGACGACGACCTGCGCCGCCTGGCCATGCGCGACGCTGGTCGCGACGTCGACGACCTCCTGTCGGACTCCCGTCCGCTCGACATCGGCGTCTACAGGGGCTACCTGCTCGACTGTGCGCTGGTCGCCAGGGAACCGACGGCGGCCCAGCGCGACCACCTCGCCCGCCGCGCCGTCGCGGCGTGGCCCGCTCCCGACGCGCGCGGCGACCAGCTCGAACAGGCCCTGTTCTGCGCGCGCTGGCTGGCGCGGCTGGGCCGCGACGATCTGCTCGCCGCGCAAGCGCCGCAAGCGCACGAGCTGCTGCGACGCCATTGGGTGTCGCCGCGCACCGCGGCGTGGTTCTCGACGCCGGGCGGATTCTGCACATTCCCCGAGAACGGCCAGCACGCGGACATCCGCAGCACCTCGCACGCGGTCGAGCTGATGCAGCTCGTCGGTGCCCCCGAGGATCTGCCGCTGCGCGAGGTCCGGGCGTTCTTGCGGCACGGCTTCGACACGAGCCTGATCGGGCGCCTGCTCGCAGGGCGGTCGGTGCTGGGCAAGGAGGCCGAGGCCAGCCTCGTGCTCCTCGACCGCGGCGTCGGGCTCCCTGCCGTCGGCACCCTGGCACGGCTGATCGCCGAGCGCGCCCCGCTCGCGGCGCTGCTGCTCGTCGCGCTGGCGCTGCGCGCGATCTGGCTCGCGCAGCGCAGCGCCATGCGACTCGTCGGCGCGTTGCCGTAGCGGTTCGCAGCGCACCCGCTGCGGACCCGGCTACTCGCGGCGCACGAGGACGTTGCCGTTGAGCACGATCGCCTTGGGCTTGTCCTTCGACTCGTCGCCGTAGAGGTGAAAGCCGAAGCGGCGGCGGCGGCCGTCCTCGTAGAGGAGTTCGAGAGTGTTGCTCTTGACGCGCCAGGTGCCCTTGCCGGGTTTGGCGGTCGGGTCGCGCATCGTGCAGTCGCCGCCGAGCCACCAGCCGATGTTGACGGTCGAGTTGATGCCGAGGTCGGAGAAGTGCCCGTCCGGCGCGAACGTGATGCCCTTGTCGTAGTACGCACCGAGCTGGCGCCACTCCGCGCGCAGGAAGGTGCCCTCGAGCACGGCCTCGTCGCAGAGCACGTTGGTGAGCGTGGTCTCGCCGCGCGCCAGATCGGCGCCGCGCCGCTGCAGGGTCTCGCGCACCGATGCCTTGCCCGGCTGCGGGAACGTGAGCAGGACCGCGTCGTCGCGCACCTCGTAACGGCCGAAGCGCCCGACGAAGTGCTGCGCCCAGAACCGCTGCTTGAAGCTCAGCAGGCCTTCGGGCGGCAGATCGCGCAGCACGCGCCCGTTCTTGAAGAACGTGTAGTAGGTGTAGCCGAAGCGCGCGGTGGTGCTGCCCTCGCGCAGGTCGCCGGCCGCGCCGAGCCCCGTCGCGGCCCAGATCCCGAACAGTTCGCTGTCGCCCTCGGGCAGCTTCGGCGGCGGATCCCACAGGAACGACGGGGTCGACGTCGGATCGATCTCGATCGTGAGCCAGGGCTTGCCCGCGTCCGCAGGCCGGCAACTCAGGAACGTCGCGCCTGCAAGCAGTTCGTCGAGCGCGGCGGCGGCCTGCGGCAGGCGCGTGCTGTCGTTGCTGAGCAGGATCATCGCGCCGGCGCGACGCCCGCTGCGCAGGCACGTCAAGATCGCGAACCACTCGACACTGCGGTGGTCGTGATAGCTGGCGACCCAGTGGATCTGTTCGTAGTCGCCCGGTGTGCGCGACTCGGCGACCTCGCCGGCGCCGGTGATGCCACACTGACGGGAGAGGGCCTCGCGCCCCTGCTTCGCCCAGGCCGCGAACGTCGCCTTCGGATCGTCCCCGCCCAGATCGGCCGAGTCCGCGACCAGCACGGTGGCCGACATGTTGTCGGGCGTGAAGCGGAACGCGAGGCGGGCGCGCCCGTCGAGCACGCTGGCGACCGACATCGTCTCGGGCAGCGTGAACAGCCAGTCCGCGATCCGGGTGTCCTGGGCAGCGAGCGTTCCCGCAGTCAGCAGCAGCGACAAGCACCCGCGACGAAGGCCTGGGCTCATGATCCACCGTGGGCAAAGGGGGTGGCAGTTGGGCGAATGGACGCGCCCGAACGCGGCGCCTAGTGTCCCCGGCCATGCGCTGGTTGTCGATCGTCTTGGTCCTGCTGGCAGCGCCGCTGCCCGCGCAGGAGAAGGTCCAGTACTCCAATTGGCGGTTCGAGCTCCCCGCGTTCCTGCGCAAGAAGGGTGAGACGAAGGAGGCGCTGACGGTCGGGCTGCTGCCCGAGGTGCCCGGCCCCGGCGCGACGTTCACCTTCCGCCCGGGCCGCAAGACGACCGACTCCCCCAAGAAGGAGGTCGAACGCCTGTGGGGCACGACGCTCGGGACACGCAAGCCGACCGAGGACGCAGTCGACGAGGAGCCGGAGCTCGCCGACGGCACGAAGGGATTCGTGCGCAGCGCGCGGCTGCCGGGCGGCGGCTGGGTGCTCGTCGGCGCGTGGGCGCCGAAGGGCGGCCTCGACGTGCTGGTGCTCGAGGCCAAGGACGACGTCGGCGCCGAGCTGGCGATCTCGGGGCTGATGATGATCCAGATGTCGCTCGCCTTCGGCCCGGTCGACGGCAACGCCGCGCCTGGCGCCGAGGCGAACGCCGCTCTCCCACCCGAACCGACGCCGCTGCCGCCTGACCCGAGCGAGGGCATCGACTGGGACGCGCCGCGCACGGTGGTCCGCACGCTGCGCGACGCGGACGAGATCGCGGTCGACGAGCAGCTGGAGGAGTTCGTCGCCGCGAACCGCGGGCTGCTCGGCGGAGTCGCGCCGCTGGAGCTCGACGTCGCCACCGCGATGCAGCGCGTGCGCGCCATGCTGCAGCTCGAACGCAACGCGGCGGCCGTGCGCTTCCTGCGTGAGGACCGCTCGCTGCCCGACGCCGACACGATGCAGCAGTGCGCCGCCTTCGCATTGCTCCAGGACAAGCCGGCCCACGCGCTGCTGAGCCTCTACGTCGCCCACGAACGCTGGCCCGGCGACCTGCGCGTCCGGTTCGACCTCGCCGCGCTGCTCGCGCGCGGCGGCGCGATCAACGAGGCGACGGCGCTGCTGCGCGACCTGCGCAAGGGCGGCAAGATCTTCGAGAGCACGGGCCCCGTGTCGTCGGGCGCGATGCTCGCCTACCTCGAGGCCTTCTGCCTCACGCGCCTGGGCAGTTTCGAGGCCGCGGCTGCGCTGCTGCGGCCGATCGCCGCCGCCGAGCCGTTCTTCGGCGAGGCCGCGCTGCTGCTCGCGCTGCTCGAGCACAAGCTCGGCAACCCCGCGCGCCAGATGTTCCTCAGCGGCAGCTTCCGGCGCGGCGGCGGCATGATGCACCGCGGCTGCGGCACCGGCCGCCAGGCGATCTGCATGCTGCCGCCCGAGGGCGAGGACGACGTCGTCGAGCTCGTCGTCGAGGAGTTCATCGACATGTCGCGCGGCGTGCCCGGCAAGCTGCCCGTGCCGACGCTGCCCTCCGGCCTCGAGGCCAGCATGGCCTGGGCCGAGTGGTTCGAGAGGATCCAGCCGGCGTGGCAACAGGAGCTGCAGACGCTCTCGGAGCAGCTGCAGCGACGCAGCGTGCAGTGGAAGGAGGCGGTGCCACCCGACAGCCCGATGTGGGAATGGCACAACGCGCTCGACGACATCCTCGCCGAGGACCGCGCGCGCCTGCCGGAGCTGCAGGCCCTGCGCCGCGCCGCCGAGAAAGCCAGCGACGAGTACGCGGCCGCCGAGGAACGCGCGGGCGCGCCGCTCGTCGAGAGGATCAACCGGATCGTCGCGCGCGGCCAGCACGAGCCGGCGAAGTTCTGCCCTGAGCTCAAGGCCGCGGTGCTGCAGGAGATGGCCGACTTCGCGCGCCACGCAGCGAACCTCGCGACCGCGGAGCGCCGCGTCTTCCGGCTCTGGCACCAGTACGCGACCGCGCTCGGCGCGTCGGTCTCGGACCCGGCGTTCCGCGCCTACCTCGACACCTACATCAGGCACGTCCGGCGCAACTACCGCTACGGCCACTTCCTGATGGTCTGGAAGTGGGCCAAGCTCGCGACCTACGCGGACGAGTGCACGAAGATCGGCAAGGCCGGCGAACAGGACGAGGGCGAGGACGACGACCTGCCGGACTGCGACGAGGAGGACAGGAAGCACAGCCTCGGCGTCAGCATGGGACCGATCGGCGTCGAGGCTTCGTGCGAGGGCGTCTCGGTCGAGGTCGAGGCGCCGATCTTCGTCAACTTCCTGACCCTGTCCGTCGAGGCGAGCTTCGGCTTCGACGGTTCGACGACCGTCTACGCCGGCCCCAAGGCCAAGGGCGAGATCCCGATCATCTCGAGCGTCAGCACCTCGCCGAGCCTGAAGGGCGGCGGCTACCTGCAATTCAAGGACGGCAAGGTCGTCGACGCCGGGCTGCGCAGCGAAGCCAAGTTCACGACCAAGGCCGGCCCCGTGACGCACGGCTACAAGTCCGAACGCCAGCTCTCGTTCGTGCCCGCGCCCGACTCACCGATGGGACGCGCGTTCGGCGTCGGCCAGTTCGGGCGCTGAGCCATGCGCGCCGAGGTCGAACCCGCCGAACGCGGCGTCGCGGCGCTGGGCGAGTCCATGAACAATCTGTAGAACAACGTTCGCCCGCCCATCGTATCCCCCCCATGCACGAGTATGCCCTCGCCGACGCCGTGATCGCCGCAGTGCGCAAGACCGCGGCCGACGAACGCCTCGCGCGGGTGCTCAGGGTCGAGGTCCGCGTCGGTGCGCTGCAGAGCATCGACGAGCACACCTTCGCGCGGGCCCTCGACACGGTGCGGCCGCCGGACGACGCTCGGTTCGCCGCGGTCGAGTTCGCGCTCTCGCTCGTCCCGGTGCGCTGCCGCTGTCGGCCGTGCGGCGCCGAATACGGTCCCGAGGTCGGTGCGGAGGCGGACGCCCACGGCGCCGAGGCGATCCACTTCGTGCCCGAACTCGCCCACTCCTATCTGCGCTGCCCGCGTTGCCAGAGCCCCGACTTCGACATCCTCGAAGGGCGCGGCGTGACCATCGGCCGCATCGAGGGAGAGCGCGACGAATGATCGACCCGCGCCTCGCCGTGATCGACACGCGCCTCGCCGGCGTGCGCCGCATCGTGGCCGTGACGGGCGGCAAGGGCGGCATCGGCAAGAGCACGATCGCGTGCCTGCTCGCGCTGGCAGCCGCCGACCGCGGCCTGCGCACGGGCCTCTTCGACCTCGATCTCACGAGCCCGACCGACCACGTGATCCTCGGCGCGCCCACGGGCTTCCCCGACGAGGAGTTCGGCATCGACCCGGCGATGCACGCCGGGGTCGGGCTGATGTCGCTCGCGCTGTTCGCCGGCAGCACGCCGGCCCCGCTGCGCGGCGACGCGCTGACCAACGCGGTCCTCGAGCTGCTCGCGATCACGCGCTGGGGCGAGCTCGACCTGCTCGTGCTCGACATGCCGCCCGGCCTCGGCGACACGGCGCTCGACGCGATGCGGTTCGTGCCCAGGTGCGAGTACCTCGTGGTGACGACCCCGTCGACCGTCGTGCGCGAGACCGTGCGCCGCACCCTGCGCCTGCTGAAGGAACGCGGCGCGCCCGTGCTCGGCCTGCTCGAGAACATGCAGGTCGGCGAGAGCGGCACCGCGGCGCTGGCCGCAGAGTTCGGCGCAACCGTGCTCGGCAGCGTGCCGCGCGACGACGCCCTCGAGGCGGCGACCGGAGATCCCGACGCCCTGCGCAAGACCGCGGCGGCGGCCGCTTTGCGCGCGATCGCCCCACTGTAGCCCTACGCCCATCTACCCGCGGGATCGGGGGGCCTGTGGGCATGGCGTCGTTCGCAGAGGGCCGGACCATTTCCTTGTTCGGCTCAAACCGCCACATCGGGAGTTCGTCATGGCTGACAGCCTGCTGTCCTCTCCGGGTCTCACGACCTACGACATCCTCTCGCGGCACGGGGTGTCTCGCCGCGACTTCCTGAGCTTCTGCGCGATCACCGCAGCATCGCTGGGATTGGAGGCCCAGCAGGTGCCCGCCGTCGTCGAGGCGCTCGAGACGAAGCCGCGCCTGCCCGTGATCTGGCTGCACGGGCTCGAGTGCACGTGCTGCAGCGAGTCGTTCATCCGCAGCTCGCACCCGATCGCGCAGGACGTCGTGCTCAACATGATCTCGCTCGACTACGACGACACCCTGCAGGCGGCCGCCGGGCACCAGGTCGAGCAGATCCGCAAGGACCTGATCGAGCAGGCCAAACGCGGCGAGACCGAGTATGTGCTCGCCGTCGAGGGCAACGCGCCGACCAAGGACGGTGGTGTCTACTGCACGGTCGCGGGCGAGACGTTCCTCGACGTGTTGCGCGAGACCGCCGAACACGCGAAGTTCGTCATCGCCTGGGGCTCCTGCGCGTGCAACGGCTGCGTGCAGGCGGCGGCGCCCAACCCGACCGGCGCCAGGCCGGTGCACGAGTGCATCACCGGCAAGCCGATCGTCAAGGTGCCGGGTTGCCCACCGATCGCCGAGGTGATGACGGGCGTGCTGACCTACGTGCTCACGTTCGGCCGCCTGCCCGAGCTCGACCGCGTCGGCAGGCCGAAGATGTTCTACAAGCAGCGCCTGCACGACAAATGCCTGCGGCGATCGTTCTTCGACGCCGGTCAGTTCGTCGAGAGCTGGGACGACGACGGCGCGCGCAAGGGCTGGTGCCTCTACAAGATGGGCTGTCGCGGCCCGACGACCTACAACTCGTGCGCGACGTTCAAGTGGAACGGCGGCGTGTCGTGGCCGATCGGCTCCGGCCACGGTTGCATCGGCTGCAGCGAGGAGAACTTCTGGGACGACGGCCCCTTCTACTCGCGCCTCGCCAAGACGCCGCTGCCCGGCATCGAGGCGACACCGCAGAAGGTCGGCATCGCCCTGACCGCCGCGGCCGGTGTCGGCATCGCCGCGCACCTCGCGGCCCTCGCGATCAAACGCGGCCGTGCCGCGGCAACCGAGAACAAGGCGAAGGAGGCCTGATCCCATGGCAACGCGAGTCGTCGTCGATCCCGTCACCCGGATCGAAGGTCACCTGCGCGTCGAGGCGATGCTCGACAGCGACAACAAGGTCCACGAGGCCTTGTCGTCGGGCACGATGTGGCGCGGCATCGAGGTCATCCTCAAGGGCCGCGATCCTCGCGACGCATGGGCGTTCGCCGAGCGCATCTGCGGCGTCTGCACGACCGTGCACGCGCTGGCGTCGGTGCGCAGCGTCGAGAACGCCGTCGGCATCACCGTGCCGAAGGTCGCCGAGATCGTGCGCAACATCATGTTCCTGACGCAGATGGTCCAGGACCACGTGATCCACTTCTACCATCTGCACGCGCTCGACTGGGTCGACGTCGTGAGCGCCCTGTCCGCCGATCCGGCGGCGACCGCGACGCTCGCGCAACAGGTGTCGCCGCACTGGCCGAAGAGCAGCGAGGGGTACTTCCGCGACACCGCGGCCACGCTCAAGAAGTTCGTCGAGTCGGGTCAGCTCGGCCTCTTCGCCAACGCCTACTGGGGCCACCCTGCCTACAAGCTGCCGCCCGAGGCCAATCTGATGGCCGTCGCGCACTACCTCGAGGCGCTCAAGTGGCAGAAGGAGCTGATCAAGATCCACACGGTGTTCGGCGGCAAGAACCCGCATCCGAACTACCTGGTCGGCGGCATGCCGTGCTCGATCGACCTGCAGAGCGACAACGCGATCAACATCGAGCGGCTCGAGCTCGTGCGCGCCAAGATCCTCGAGGCGCGCGACATCGTCGAACAGCTCTACGTGCCCGACCTGCTCGCGATCGCGTCGTTCTACAAGGACTGGGCCGCGATCGGCGAGGGGCTCGGCAGCTACATGTGCTACGGCGACGTGCCGCAGAACGGCATCGGCGACCCGGCGCACTTCCGCTTCCCGCGCGGCGCGATCCTGCACAAGAACCTCGGCGAGGTCCTGCCGGTCGACCCCACGCACGGCGACGAGATCCTCGAGGAGGTCGGCCGGTCGTGGTACCGCTATCCCGAGGGCAAGGCCGCGCTGCACCCGTGGGAAGGCCACACCGAGGCGCACTACACCGGGCCGAAGCCGCCGTACGAACACCTCGACGAGAACGGCGCCTATTCGTGGCTCAAGACGCCGCGGTGGAAGGGCAACCCGGTCGAGGTCGGCCCGCTCGCGCGCATGCTCGTCGGCTACGCCAGCGGGCGCGCCGACTTCAAGGCCGTCGTCGACGGCGCGCTGGGCAAGCTCGGGGTACCGGCGACGGCGCTGTTCTCGACGCTCGGCCGCACGGCGGCGCGCGGGCTCGAATCCCAGCTCGCGGTCGGCTGGCTGCAGGACGAGTACGACCGGCTGATCGAGGCGCTGAAGGGCGGCGACAACAACACCGCGGACACCATCAGGTGGGAACCCGCGACCTGGCCGAAGGACTGCAAGGGCTTCGGCTTCACCGAGGCGCCGCGCGGCGCGCTCGGCCACTGGATCCACATCCAGGACGGCAAGATCGCCAACTACCAGTGTGTCGTGCCGACGACGTGGAACGCGTCACCGAAGGACGCGCAGGGCCGGCGCGGCGCCTACGAATCGGCCCTGATCGGCACGCCGATGGCCGACCCGCAGAAGCCGGTCGAGATCCTGCGCACGATCCACAGCTTCGACCCGTGTCTCGCGTGCGCGTCCCATGTCTACGGTCCCGACGGCCGCGAACTCGCGGTCGTCGAGATCGGCTAGGAGGTGTCCCGTGTCGCAGATCACCGCTCCCTACGCCGCCGCCCCGGCGGAGCCCATCTTCAAGCAGGAGCTCGTTTGGCAATGGCCGATCCGGCTGTTCCACTGGCTCAACGCGCTGGCGTTCGTCGTCCTGTTCCTCACCGGGCTCTACATCTCCGACCCGATCTTCTCGCCCGCCGGCGAAGCCTACGGCAACCAGACGATGGGCTACGTGCGCATGACGCACTTCATCGCCGCCGCGGTGTTCACGGTGGGCTTCTTCTGGCGCATCTGCTGGTTCTGGCTCGGCAACCGCTACGCGCGCTCCGGCTTCCCCTACGTGTGGCGCGCGCGCTGGTGGCGCAACCTCGTGCGCCAGACCTGGGACTACCTGCGCCTCGATTTCGGGCACGTGCACATGGGCCACAACGCGCTCGCCGGGCTGGCGTACACGCTCGTGCCGGTGATCGGCGGCTGGGTGATGATCCTCACCGGCCTCGCGCTGTTCGGGCAATCGAACCCCGACGGCTTCTGGGACTCGCTGTGCGGTTGGGTGATCCCGATGCTCGGCGGCGGCTTGCGCACGCACATGTGGCACCACCTGGTCGCGTGGCTGTTCCTCGTGTTCGCGATCGTGCACGTCTACATCGTGGTGCTCGACGGCACGCAGCAACGCAACGGCCTGATCTCGTCGATGATCTCGGGCCGCAAGTTCTACCCCGCGGACGAGAAGCCCGGCAGCCATGACGAAGACTGACGGATCACCGGCACCGGTGCTCGTGCTCGCCTTCGGCAACCTGTTGCTCGAGGACGACGGCATCGGCATCGAACTGCTGCGCGGTGTCGAGGCCGCGGGCGACGACGCGCGCGTCGAATTCGTCGACGGTGGCACCCAGGGCATCGCGCTCGGCGCGGCGCTGGCAGGGCGCGAAGCCGTGCTGCTCCTCGACGCCGTACGTCTGGGCGCCGCGCCGGGCACCGTGCACCACCTGCGCGAACCGCTGCGGTGCGCGCCGCCGCGCGGCGATTCCGCGCACGGCGCCAACGCTGGCGAGCTCCTGGCGACGGCGGCATTGCTCGGCGACCTCCCGGCGCGGGTCGAGGTCCTCGGCATCGAACCGGCGTCCACGCGCACGGGCATCGGTCTGTCGCCCCAGGTCGCAGCTGCCGTGCCGACGGCGGTCCGGGCCGCGACCGAAATCCTCGCGGCGATGCTCGCGGCAGCGAGCGGGACCACGCCATGTCGCTGAGCCCGACGATCCGGCGCCGACTGCGTTGCCGCGGCGTCGTGCAAGGCGTCGGCTTCCGGCCCGCGGTCTACCGGCTCGCCGTCGACCACGGCCTCGGCGGCTTCGTGCGCAACGACGCTGACGGCGTCACCATCGAGGTAGAAGGCGCAGCGCGCGCCGTCACGGACTTCGAGGCGCAGCTGCAGGGGGCGCTGCCGCCGCGGGCGCGCCTCGTCGAGCTCACCGTCGAGGACGCCGCCTGTGACGGCCACCGTGACTTCGTCGTCGCCGACTCGGCGCCCGGTCGCCGCGGACGCGCGATCGTGCCGCCCGACCTCGCGCTGTGCGCCAACTGCCGCCGCGAGTTCGCCGACCCGCAGGACCGCCGCCACCGGCACCCGTTCGCGACGTGCACCGACTGCGGACCGCGCTACACGATCGTGCGCACGCTGCCCTACGACCGCAGCCGGACGTCGATGGCCTCGTTCCCGCTCTGCCCGGCGTGCGCCCGCGAATACGCGGCCCCCCGCGACCGGCGCTTCCACGCCGAGCCGATCTGCTGCCCGGAGTGCGGCCCGCGCGTGTGGTGCAGCGACGCCGCGGGCGGCAACAGATTCGAAGGCGCAGCGGCGATCGCGCAGGCCCGCTGGGCCCTGGCGGCAGGCGCCATCGTCGCGCTCAAGGGCATCGGCGGTTTCCAGTTGGCGTGCCGCGCCGACGACGGCGACGCGGTCGCCCGCCTGCGTCTGCGCAAGCGCCGCGCGGGCAAGCCGCTGGCCGTCATGGCGCGCGACCTCCCGGCAGCCGGTCGGCTCGCGGTGCTGCGCGCCGAGGACGAGGCGCTGCTCGCTTCGGCACGCGGCCCGATCGTGCTCGCACCGCAGCGGCCCGACCACGGGATCGCGCCGGCGGTCACCGCGGGCGTGCTCGACCTCGGCGTCATGCTGCCGACCACGCCCCTGCACGAAGCGCTCTTCGACGGTGCCGACTACGACGTCCTCGTGATGACGTCGGGCAATCGCAGCGAGGAGCCGATCTGCATCGACGACGACGACGCCCGCGCGCGACTCGCCGACATCGCCGACGTCTTCCTGATGCACGACCGCACGATCGTGCGCCGCGTCGACGACAGCGTCGTACGCACGATGCCGGACCCCGCGGCGCCGTGCGTGATCCGCCGCTCGCGCGGCTACGCGCCGGCCGCGCTGGCGCTGCCGGTGACCGCGCGCGAACCGATCCTCGCGCTCGGCGGGCACCTGCAGGTCACCGCCTGCGTCGCCGTCGACGAGGCCGCGCATCCGTCGCAGCACGTCGGCGACCTCGACAACGAGGCGGCGCGCGCGTTCCTGCGCGAGGTCGCGACCGGGCTCGAGGAGTTCCTCGCCGTGACGCCGCGGCTCGTCGTCGCCGACCTGCACCCCGACTACGCGAGCACCTGGCTCGCCGACGAGCTGGCCCGCGCCCGCGGCGGTCGCGTGCTGCGCGTTCAACATCACCTCGCCCACGCCGCCGCCGTGCTCGCCGAGAACGGCGCGCTGCCGCTCGAGCCCGGCCATCGCGAATTCGCGCTCGTGCTCGACGGCACCGGGTTCGGCACCGATGGCACCGCGTGGGGCGCGGAGTGGCTCGAACTCGACGGCGAGCTGCGCTGGCGACGCCTCGCGCACGGAACCGCGATGCCGCTCGTCGGCGGTGAACAGGCCGTGCGCGAGCCGTGGCGGATCGCCGTCGCGGCGCTCGTGAACACGGGACACGACGACTGGCTGTGCCGCCTGCCCCTCGCGGCAATCGTCCCGGCGCAGCACCTGCGCAACGTCGCGGAGGTGTGCGATCACGGACGCTGGCCGCTCGCCACAGGCGCGGGCCGTCTGTTCGAGGCCGCCGGCGCGCTGCTCGGTCTCGCTGCCGTGAACCGGTTCGAAGGTGAGGCCGCCATGCGGCTCGAAGCGCTCGCCGCCGCGAGCACGGCCGCGCGACCCTGGCCCGAACCGGTGCTCGATCCGGACTCGCGCGAACTGCCGCACACGGCGCTGCTCGTTGCAGCGGCGCACCGCCTCCTCGACGGCGAAGCCGCGGCCGCGGTCGCGCGCGGGCTCCTCGCGACCTACGCCGCGCTCGCCGTCGAACTCACGTGCCGCGTCCTGCCGCCGCACTGCCGGCGTATCGCCCTCGGCGGCGGTTGCTTCGCCAACCGCCTGCTCACCGCCGACCTCGTGCTGGGCCTCGCCGCCCGCGGCGTCACGACGCTGCGCGCCCGCGAGCTGCCGCCCGGGGACGGCGGCCTCGCCTTCGGCCAGGCTGCGCTCGCCGCGCTCGCGTCGGCGCGCGGCCTCGAACCCCGCGAACTCCCTTCCCCGACGACCACCGCTCCGGAGTAGTCATGTGCCTCGCCATCCCGATGCAGCTCGTCTCGCGCCGTGAGTTCGACGGCACCGCCGAACTCCGCGGCGTACGACGCCAGGTGAGCCTCGTGCTCTGCCCCGAAGCCGCGATCGGCGACCACGTGCTCGTACACGCGGGTTATGCGATCGGCACCGTCGACGCCGAGGAAGCGGCGAAGACGCTGGCGCTGTTCGACGAGGCCATCGCGGCCGAGGAGGCATCGTGAAGCGCACCGATGCATGGTCCGATCCGCGCCACGTGCAGCGCCTGCGGCGCCGCATCGACGCGATCGCCGCGCGCCTGCCGCGGCCGGTGACGTTCATGGAGGTCTGCGGCACACACACGCACGCGATCGCCGCGGCGGGCCTGCGGCGGATCTTGCCGCCGAACGTGCGGCTGATCTCGGGACCCGGCTGCCCGGTGTGCGTGACGCCGGTCGACTACCTGGACCACGCGCTCGCGCTCGCGGCCCGCGACGACGTGACGATCGCGACCTTCGGCGACCTGATGCGCGTGCCGGCGAGCCGGCGCCGGAGCCTCGAACGGGCCGTCGCCGAAGGCGCCGACGTGCGCGTCGTCTACTCGCCGCGGGACGCCCTCGCGCTCGCCGCCGAGAACCGCGACCGCCGCGTCGTATTCCTCGCCGTCGGCTTCGAGACCACGGTGCCGACGATGGCCGCCGCGCTCGCCGAGGCCGAGGAGCTCGGCGTGGGGAACTTCCTGCTGCTGTGCGGCAGCAAGGTCATCGAACCGCCGCTGCGCGCGCTCGTGCAGGACCCGGAGGTGCGCGTCGACGGCTTCCTGCTGCCGGGGCACGTGTCGGTGATCCTCGGCAGCGACGCCTACGCGTTCCTGACCGCGGACTACGGCGTGCCCGGCGTCATCGCCGGGTTCACGCCGGTCGACGTCCAGCTCGCCCTGCTCGCCCTGATCCGCCAGCTCGTGCAGGGCGAAGCCGTCATCGAGAACCGCTACCCGCGCGTCGTGTCGGCGGCCGGCAACCGCCGCGCGCAGGAGCTCATCGCGCGTTTCTTCGCGCCGGCAGACACGCGCTGGCGCGGGCTCGGTGCGATCCCCGGCTCCGGCCTCGTGCTGCGCGAGGAATGGGCGCATCGCGACGCCGCGCGGCTGCCCGTCGACCTGCCGACGTCCGTGGAGCCCAAGGGCTGCCGCTGCGGCGAGGTCCTCAAGGGCGTCATCGAGCCACCCGCGTGTCCGCTGTTCGACCGCGGCTGCGTGCCCGAACACCCGATCGGCGCGTGCATGGTCTCGAGCGAGGGCACCTGCGCTGCCTGGTATCGCCACGAACGCCACGCGCGCCAGGCGGTGGCGACGTGAACGCCGAAGATCGCATCCTGCTGGCCCACGGCGCGGGCGGCCGGCTGACCGGCGAACTCGTGCGCAGCACGTTCCTGCCCGCGCTCGACAACGAGCACCTGCGCACGATGTCGGACGCGGCGGTGTTGCCCGCACTGCCTCCGGGACGGCCAGCGCTGACGACCGACGGCTTCGTCGTCGACCCGCCCGTGTTCCCCGGCGGCGACCTCGGCTACCTCTCCGTGTGCGGCACCGTCAACGACCTCGCGGTCGCGGGCGCGCGCCCGCTGTGGCTGACGTGGGCGCTGATCCTCGAGGAGGGCTGCGGACACGCGCTGCTGCAACAGGTCACGGCCGGGGCCGCGCGCGCGGCCGCCGAAGCCAAGGTGCAGCTCGTCGCCGGTGACACCAAGGTCGTTCCGCGCGGCAAGGGCGACCGCGTGTTCGCGGTGACCACGGGTCTCGGCGTCGTGCCGTCCGGCCGCGAACTCGGTGACCTACGCGTGCAACCAGGCGACGCCGTCGTCGCCAGCGGCACCCTCGGCGATCACGGGGCCACCATCATGGCCAGTCGCCACGGCGTGCAGCTCCGCCATCTGCGCTCCGACTGCGCACCGCTCGGCGAGCTCGTCGCGACGGCGTTCGCGTGCGGCGCCGACATCAGGGTCGCGCACGACCCCACGCGCGGTGGCCTGGCGACCGTCTGCAACGAGGTCGCGGCGCGCGCCGGTGTCCGGATCGTGCTCGAGGAGGACGCCGTTCCGGTGCACGAAGAGACCACCGGCGTCACCGAGCTGCTCGGACTCGATCCGCTGTATCTCGCGTGCGAGGGACGCGTGCTGTTCTGGGTCGCCGCGGCCCACGCCGACCGACTGGTCGCGGCCCTGAGGAGCCACCCGCTGGGTCGCGCAGCCGCGATCATCGGAACCGTCGAGGCCCGACGCGGCGACAAGGCCCCGGTCGTGCTGCACACCGCGCTCGGCGGAGATCGCCCACTGGACCTGCTGTCGGGGGCGGAACTGCCGCGCATCTGCTGAGGTCATGTCGATGGACGCCCTGAGCTGGGAACTCCTGATCGCCGCCGTCACGCTCGCCGTCCTGCACACGGCGCTCGGCCCCGACCACTACCTGCCGTTCGTGATGATCGGCCGCGCCCGCAAGTGGAGCATGGCGCGCATCCTGTTCGTGACGCTGCTGTGCGGCATCGGGCACGTCGGTTCGTCGATCGTGCTCGGCAGCGTCGGCATCGGCGTCGGGATGGCGATCGGCAGCGTCGAGGCGCTCGAGCTCCTGCGCGGCAGCGCTTCGGGCTGGGCGCTCGTCGCACTGGGTGCAGCCTACGGGCTCTGGGGTTGGCGACGCGCGGTGCGCAGCCGGCACGGCTTCGAGGTGCACCAGCACGGCGAAGACGTGCACATCCACGAGGAAGGCACCGTCCACCACCACCACCATCACCACCTGCTCACGCCGTCGCATCGCCACGCCGAGCAGGGACCGAACGTGACTTTCTGGGCGCTGTTCCTGGTCTTCGTGCTCGGCCCCTGCGAGCCGCTGCTGCCGCTGTTCGTGACCCCCGCGAGCGAAGGGCGGTGGGGCCTCGCCGCGCTGGTCGGCGGCGTGTTCGCCGTCGCGACGATCGCGACGATGCTGATCGCGACCGGGCTGCTGCATGCCGGCGTCTCGCGCCTGCGCCTGGGCCCCCTCGAGCGCTGGAGCCACGCAATGGCCGGCGGTGTGATCGCCCTGTCGGGACTGGGCATCGTCGCGCTCGGGCTCTGACGTGACGTGTCGTGGATCACCGGCTGCGCGGTTTCCTGCGATCGAGTGTGACAACGTGGCGCGCGGTGTTGATGACCAACTTCGCCTCCACGCTGCAGTTCGTGCAAGGGATCCACGTCTGGGTCGACCCCATCGGCGCACCGACGCAGTTCCGGCTCACGGATTCTGCCGGCCGCGCCTCGGTGACGCTGGCGCTGCCACCGAACGGCGCGCTCTACGGCCTGCAGCTCTACCACCAGTTCTTCGTGCTCGATCCGGGCGGCAACGGCGGTCTCGCGGCGTGGACGCAGGGACTGTCGCAGACGATCGGCAGCTGGTGACGGCGCCGCACACGCCGGTGGGCGTGGGCAACGGGGAGCTCACGCGCAGAGCGAAACCGCGGCAAAGACGGACCCAGGAGAAGGTGGATGTCTGGGAATTGGCGGTGGCTGACGGCAGTGCCAATCAGGGATGATGCGCACCGAAGCCCTCTTGGCTCTCTCTGCTCGCCCACATCTCGGGGCAAGATTCAGCTGCCGGTCGGGACGATGGGGCCCGAGAGAGTCGAATGCAACTTGTCGCGGAGGGCTTGGTGCACACCCCCCGAGCGAGAATGCCCATGTCGAATCCCCCCATCATCCTCGCAATCGCCAGCCTGTGGCTGGCGACAGGCGGGCTCCGAGCCCAGTCGTCGGTCCGGGATCCGTTCGGAAGTTTCGACAGCCGATGGAACGACGAGACCGACGCCGTCCAGATCGCCGCTGCGCACGGCATGACCGCGGTCCTGAAGAGCAGTGGCTCCGTGCAGATCTGGGGAAGGACGAATCCGACCCCCCGGAATTGCGCGCAGGTGGCGGTCGGGCTGTCTGGCATCGCGATGCTCCTCGCCGACGGTTCGGTGTCCACCACCCCAAACCTCCAGCCGCCGCGGCCACCGCGTGGCGTCACCTTCACCCAGATTGCCGTCGGCTATGACTTCCTGCTCGCGGTGCGCAGCGATGGCCTTGCCGTCGGCTGCGGACGCAACGACTTCGGCCAGTGCAATGTGCCTGCACCACCCCCTGGTCGGAGCTACGTGGAGGTCTCGGCCAGCTCCGCCTTCCAGCCGGCCTACGGCATGGGCCGCCTCAGTGACGGCAGCGTGGTGACCTGGGGACTGCCGCCGAACCAGGGCGTGGTCCCGTCACTGCCGACGGGCCTGACCTACTCGAGCATCAGCGCTGGCTACTTCCACGCCGCGGCAGTGCGCAGCGATGGTCAGCTCGTGCTGTGGGGCAACAACTACTGGGGACAGTGCAACGCGCCGGCGTTGCCGCCCGGCATGCACTACCTGCAGGTCTCGGCCGCTGCGCGTCACACGCTGGCGTTGCGCAGCGACGGTGCCGTCCTGGCCTTCGGCGACAACAGCTACGGGCAGTGCAACGTGCCGTCCTTGCCCCAGGGTGTGACCTATGTCGAGGTCGCCGCCGGTGGTACGCCTCCCATCCCTTGGAACGAATGGCAGCACAGCGCGGCCCGCCGCAGCGACGGCAAGGTCGTGGCATGGGGCGACAACAGCCGGAGCCAGTGCAATGCTCCATCGCCGCCCGCTGGCCTCGACTACGTCGATGTCGCTTGCGGCTACAGTCACTGGCTCGCGCTCCTCGGTGACGGCACGGTCACTGCCTGGGGCGACAACAGCTACGGCGCCTGCGACGTACCCGCCCTGCCTCCGGGGGTCGGTTACGTCGAGATCGAGCCATATGCCGCGCGCCGCAGTGATGGGGCCATCGTGACCTGGGGCAACGACCCATTGTTCCTGACCGTTCCGCAGCTGCCCAACAACGTCACCTACGTCGAACTGGCCATGGGCAACAGGCACGTCCTCGCGCGCCGCTCGGACGGGCAGGTGATCGCCTGGGGCGACAACAGCCACGGCGAGTGCCTCGTTCCGTCGCTGCCGCCGAACGTGACATTCGTCGAGGTGGCCGCCAGCGGCGCCGTCTCGATGGCGCGCCGGAGCGACGGCGACGTGGTGGTCTGGGGCGACAACTCGTACGGCCAGTGCTCCGTGCCATGGCAGGTGGCGCAGATCGGGTGTGTGCAGATCGCCGCGCGCTTCGATCTCTGCACGGCCCTTCTCGCCGATGGCTCGGTGTTCCTCTGGGGACGCACGTCGGGAAGCCACGGAGTGCCGCCACTTCCCTATGGGGTCACCTACGTCGGCGTCTCCGAGGGCATGGCCAGACGCAGCGACGGCGGGATCGAGCAGTTGGCGTATGTGAACTACTACCCGCTGCAGCAGCCACCTTCGGGTACCTCGTACATGCAAGTGAAAGACGCCGTGGCTCGCGTCGGCCCGACCTCCACCTACGTGACCTTCGCGCCGGGCTGCCCCGGCAGCCTGCCGGCTTCGCGACTGATTCCGCGCGACACCCCGCGGGTCGGCGCCGAACTCCTGGTATCCGTGCGCGACCTGCCCCTGCACATGGCGGTCCTCTGCACAGGATCCAGCACCACCTGGTCACCGGTGTTCGGCGCACTGCCGCACGACCTCGCCTGGCTCGGCATGCTGGGCTGTCACGTGTTCGTCGACCCCGAGATCCTGTCGGTGGTGGTCGGCGTCAACCACGTCGCGACCTTCCAACTGTCGATCCCCAACACCTCGACCCTGGTCGGTGCCCGGTACCACCAGCAAGCGCTGGTGCCAGATCTTGCAGCCGGCAACTCCCTCAACGCCGTGCTCTCGGATGCCGCGACCGGCGTGATCGGCAGGTGACCGCAGCCCTCGCGGTCCGTGCTCTCGAGGACGATCGTCAGCAGCCAACGGCCCGCCTGCATCCGGGCGCGTCGCCGGACGAACCCCGGCGCATGGTGATCGTCTCGCTGTGGGTCAACGTGGTCGTGCTGCTGCCCGTCGTGCTGGGTCTCCTGCTCGGAGCGCGCTGGTGCGAGGACGCGTACGGACCGCGACACCCGGCGCGCGGCATCCTGCTCGCGACCTATGCTGCGATCCTCGTGCTGTCCGCGGGGCTGCTCGGGTGCGGGGACCCGCGCTGGGCAGTAGGTCTGCTGCTGATGCAGGTTCTCTACAAGGTGATGACCCCCTGGACCGTAGGTTCGTGGCGGCACCCCGTGGTGCTGTCCAACCTCGCAATCGCGGCACTGCACGGCGTCACGCTCACAGTGGCACTCGGGGCCTACGCACCGTGAGCGGACGGTCCATCTGCTTCGCGTCGATCTTCGAGCGAGCTGTGGCCGCCACACTTCGTTTCCCGCCAGCGCCGCGAAGCGCCGATGACGGCACCACACCACAACCCGATCACGGGTTGAGGTGGTGCAGGCGCGCGCCGATCACGAAGGTCTGGCCGACCGCGGCGGTGAGATCCCCGTCGATCGGCACCACCGTGACGTAGCCCTGGCCGTAGGCGGTCACGTCGGAGCGGTTGACGTCGTCGCCGGGGTTCTGCACCGGCGCCCCGCTGGGAGCGTAGATACCAGGCGCCACCTGGTTGTAGGTGAGCTGGAAGTTGGACACCCGCCCCTGCACGCAGACCTTGACGCCCGCGAGCTGCTGCGGCGCGACCGACGGATAGTTGACGTTGAGCGCCAGACCTTCCGGCAGCAGGTGGCCGCCGCAGGCGGTGGTGCAGAGGCGCTGGATCAGGCGCACCACGAAGTCGCTCTCCCGGTTGTAGAGGGCGATGTTCTCGCTCGCACCCGGGTCGTTGGGGTTGACCAGGTCGGCGCTGATCGCGATCGCCGGGACCCGCGGACCGATCGGGCTCGTCGCGATCGTCGCCGCGCCGACGGTGCCCGAGATCGCGGTCGCCGGGCCGATGTTTGCGCCTTCGTTCGGCCCCGAGATCACCAGGTCCGGCCCGCCCTGCGGGAAGAAGTTGGCGGCGCCGAGCAGCACGGTCGTGGCCGGGCTGCCGTCGACGGCGTAGATGTCCGGCGCGATCTGCTGCACGCCCACCGCGCCGAGGGTCAGCGAGGCGCTGCTGCCACTGCGGTTGCTGCTGGGCGCGACGAGCACGACGTGGTGGCCGGCGGCGATCAGCGCGTTGCGCAGCGTCTGGATTCCGGGCGTGTTGTAGCCGTCGTCGTTGGTCAGCAGGATCTCGAGCGACTGCGGCGGTAGCGGCGGCTGCACGCTCGGCGACACGAACGACAGGCAGTAGACGAAGCTGAGGGAGACGAACGGCAGGAACTTGCGAGACGAAAGACTCATCGTGGTTGGTCCTCTGGTTTGGTGAGACCATGAGCCAACCCGCACCCGCGCCGGGAAGCATGTGAGCGGTCGGGGAAGATTCTGCGAGAGGCCACACGGAGCCCGCGTCAGCGCGGCGCGAACCGGATCGGCAGGCCGCTCGACTCGCCGACGGTGAATTCCAGCTCGGCGACCTCCCGGCCGGCGGCCGAAGCCCGCAGCACGTATCGCCCCGGCGCGAGGCGCAGCGCAGTGGCCGTCAGCCGGGCAGCGTGGATCCGAAAGAAGCCCGCGGCCGAGAACGGCGGCCGCTACGGACGTCGCTGACCCGGCTGACAAGACGAAACACGCGGCGTAGGCTGCGGCGATGGAAGCAGGATCTCCTCGCGCGCTCGCCCTGGCCTTCTCTCTCCTGACCGCCGCGAGCCTCGCCGCGCAGCAGGCACCCAACCTGATGCCGCCGCAGACCGCGTGGGTCGTCACCGCCAACCCGGCTGCCGTCACCGTGAGCGGAACCGACCCGATCGTGTTCCAGGGGCTGTGGTCCCCCAACCCGCCCTACCAGATCACGGTCGACATCCCGTTCGCCGTGCCGCAGGCCGGCCCGCACCTGCTGTGGCTCGACGGCTACTTCGTGGTGGCGCCGTCCTCGTACCAGGACTGGAGTTGGACGATCCCCGGTGTCGGCGCTGGCCTCTGGCGCCAGGGCGACGTTCAGAACACCCGCGACGTCGCGCAGTGGGTCGTCGATCTACCGGCCGGCAACCACACGCTGAGCCTGACGACGCAGGCCCACAACCCAGGGTCAATCGGCCGGCTGTGGGAGGCCGAGTTGCGCCGCGTCAGCGGACCCCAGCTGGTCCCGAACCTCTGCTTCATCGACCCGCAGTCTCCGACCTACTCCTACGCGAACTTCACGATCGAGAACGCCGCGCCGCTCGCGAACCCGGTCTACATGCTGTTCTTCGCGCCGGCGACGCTGTCGTCACCGGTCCAGCTGCCGTTCGGCGACCAGTGGCTGGCCAACCCGATCTGGCTCGGCGCGCTCAACACGCCGAGTTGGACCTTCAGCTCGGGCTACGAAGCGAACGTCATGCACTACCTGATCTACGGCGGCGCGAGCAACCCGACTTGGTGGCAGGTCGTCGAATACGACGTCCTCAACCCGCTCTCGACCCTGCGTCTCGGCAGCCCGAACCGCACCGGGGCCGGGCACTGAGCCACCGGTCGGTCTCAGTCGATCCGTACAACGCGGCAGTTGGAGGGCTCGAGGATGGCCACCACGCCGCGGCCCGAGTCGTCGGCTGGCTGGCAGTCACAGGAGGGCGAGCAAGAACCTCGGGGTGACGCGTGACAGTCGGGTGAGCATGGCGCCTACGTCGTGGGAGCGAACCGTGTCGGGATTCTGAAACCCGGGAGGCTCCTGCGGACATGCCGGAGACGGCGAGGCGTGCGCCGCCGGCGTGTTCGTACTCACCGATCCACGACCACGCACTGGAGCCCCCGATGCGCCCCTTCGAAGCCAGATCCCGCGGTGTCGGCCTCGCCCCACCTCCCTCCTACCCTTGCTGTTCTCAGTCGTGGCTGCCGCCCAAGGTCAACAGACCCTGACGTGGGATTCCAGCCAGTGGGTTCCGCCGATCAACGGGCGGACTTGCTCAGGTCCTCGTCGCGCCCGAGTGGCGCGACTCCGGTTCTGAGACCATCCGCATGCAGGTCAGGACCACGAGTGGGCGCGGCTCCCTCGCGCGGATCGCTGTTCACCATCAACTGCCGTACATTCGGTTCAGCCGTTGGCGTGCCCGGTCGAGCACATGCGGATCGCAGTCGCTGCCGGGCGCGACGGCCGGGTCGCGCTCGCCGAACAGGTCGATCATCAGTTGCCGCCAGTCGCGTTCGAACCGCTCCACACCAGCCTGATACAACCTGCAGTCCACCCAGCACACGCTGCGGATGTCGCGCAGCAGAGTTTCGTCCACGTCGCCCGACAACGACTCTTCCGGAGCAACGTTCTGCCGCGGCACGTCGTCGGTCATCGCCTTCCGCAGATGGTTCATCAGCAGGAGCAGCGACGCTTCGAACCGCTCGGTGAGGCAGACGAGCACCATTCGATCCAGACGTTCCAGGGCCAGTGCGAGCAAGGGCTCGTCGTCGATCGACTGCGGCGGCTGCGACCACCGATAGCCGGCAATCTGCTCGCCCTGGCTGCGACGCACCTCGGCAACGACGTCAGGATTGTCGAACATGCCGCGGATCGTCACGCCGCCGGCGATCAGGTCGTGCAGATCCCGCGACCACGAGTCCTTCGAGCGCGCGGCGTGCCGGTAGGCCGAGATCACGCGCGCCGCTGGCTCGCGCAGGAACGTGAACGTCACCAGCGAGGGCATGCGCTCCCAGATCCCGCCGTCGTAGTGACCGAGCACGAGCCGGAAACTGCTCGCGCGCACTGGATCGAAGGCCACCTGCGCCGCGTGCAGACCCTCGAATGCACAGGTCGGCAACCCACCGATCCCACCGTCGACCGGCCCCGGCAGCGGGATCGGGTGCACGTCTTCCGCACGGAAGTGCCGAGCGAGCAGATGGTAGATCGAAGTCCCTGCGGTCTTCGGGATGTGCATGAAGAACAGCGGACCGTCCGCCTGCCGGCTGCTCTTCGGCTGTTCGCCACTATCCATCGAAATGCTCCTGGCTGCCAAGCTGCGCCGGCGACCCGAACAGCGAGGGTGCTGTCCGGGGATCCTATCAGGACAGAGCGCGGCTGCGATCGCAACCCACTGCAGCACCATTGACAAGGGACGAATCCGGCTGCCAGTCCCTGGTTGCCGCCCCGGTCGTCGAGGGCTTGCGCGACTCCGGCGAGTCAGCGATTCCTCGCCGACGCCGAGCGGCGGCTTCGAGGCCGGGTCCTCGTGCCGCTCGGCGCGGGCGTAGACGCTGGCTACGCGAGCCGGATCCGCGCGCCGCCGATCTCGCGACTGCCGTCGAACACGCGGGCCTCGATGGTCGCGGGTCGGCTCACGGACGCGGGCAACGGCGTCGCGCGATAGACGGAGGTGCTCGCGGGCATCGAAGGATCGACGCAGCGCGCCGGCAGGGAGACGACCTCCTCGGTCGCGGCGTGCTCCTCGCCGTCTCCTGCGAGCACGCGAACGCGGACCGTCACCTCACGCGTGCGCGGCGTGCGGTGCACGAACGCCATGTGCACCTCGCCCACGCCGTCGGCGCGCAGGCCCGGGGCCAGATGCACTTGGACCTCGGGGTGTTCGCCGCCGAGTTCCTCCCAGCTCGCGCCGAGGTCGGTGCAGCGTCTCAACAGCAGACTCGCCCCGTCCCAGAAGTTCGCCTTGCACACCTCCTCGACGTGCACGGGAACGAAGCCGTGCTTGCCGAACTCGGTGACGAGGGTGTTCGCGTTGTTCGGCATCAGCGAGTCCAGCGCGCCGTCGCTCGCGGCGACGTTCTCGGTCTCGCTCGTCCACGTGTAGCCGTCTTGTTCGTCGCCGTGCACGCAGCACGTGACGAAGACCCACTCGCGCGCGATGGTGCAGTAGTCCGCGATCGTGCGCGCGGGGTCGCGCAGATGGTAGAGGATGCCGCACAGCATCACGACGTCGAACGTACGATCGGGGTACGCGGCGATCCACGAGTCGCACGTGTGCTGGTCGAACATGGCGTCCGCGTGGCCGAGCACCTCGGCGACGAAGCGCGCCTTCTCGACGTTCGCTGCGCGGCTGTCGAAGCCGACGAGCGACGCGGCGCCGTGGCCCAGCGCGCCAATGCCGTAGGCGCCTTCGTTGCACGCGACATCGAGCACGGTCTTTCCCCGCCAGAAGCCGTCGCGGATCGGGGGGCACGCCACCTGTCGGTGCCCCTGATCGTCGCAGGGCGGCGTAGAGTCGGTGCGCACGCCGCGCAGGTCCCAGCGGTAGTACCAAGGGGCAAGCCGCCGGACCTCGCGTTCGATGGCGTCCGAGTCCATGGGCGGATCATCGCTGCAGCGTCACCGCAGTCAACTCACCGAAGACGGCGTCTACAACCTCAACACCGCCGACTGGTCCGTCGACCTCACCGGGGCGCCGACGCCGGTGCTGCGCTTCATGCACGACTCGGACGGGAACGAGAGTCACACACAGAACGGCGTGCTCGTCCGTGACAACGGCGGCGCGACGTTCCGCAGGATCCTGTCCGCCCAGCGGCAGCGCCGCCGGGACCAGCGCCACCAGGGCTCGAAGAAGACCTGCGGTGACATCACCACCGCGGTCGAACCGCCCTTCCTCCACCGCCTCTCGCCGGGCCGCCGCTGGCTACATGCCCAACCGGTCGAGGAACTCCATCATCGTCGTCGCGGTGTAGAGGAGGTCCTGCGGTGAGGCGCCCTGGATGCCATGCCCGGCGTACGGGATCTCGACATACCAGATCTCCTGACCGGCCTGCTCCATCGCCGTCGCCATCTGCCGGCTTGGACCGGGCACGACCCGAGGGTCTTGCCCGCCGACGAACATGTAGAGCGGCCGCACGATCTTCTCCGAGTTGTTGCACGGCGAGATCGAGTCGAGGAACTCGGCCATCCCGGGGGCCGAGAGATCGCCGATCTCGCGCTCCCAGCCGCAGAAGAAGCGCGTCTGCGCGACCGCCTTCAGGCCGGTCACGCCGACGAGGCTCAAGCCGCCGACGAAGGCCTCCGGGTAGCGGATCAGCGACTGCGTGACGAAGTAGCCGCCCCATGACTCGCCATAGACCGCGATGCGCTCGCCGTCGAGGTCGGGCTGCTGCTCGATCCACTCGAGCAGCGCGCCGACGTCTTCGATCTGTGATTCGCGGTTGCGGCCGTCGTCGGCGCGTTCGAAGGTCGTGCCGTAGCCCCACGAGCCCCTGTAGTTCGGGATCAGGACGATATTGCCGCGCGACAGAATGTGACCGACGAGCGGGTTGGTCGCCGCGTACAGCGGCGCCAGCGAAGTGTCGGGGCCGCCGTGGAAGAGGATGACCACACCGTGCTTCTGGGGACCCGTTGTGGCCGGCGAGAGCTTGTAGGTGTGGATACCTTGCATGACGCCGATCGCAGGGGCGGAGGTCGGGTACTCGAACTCGGTCGTCACGATGGCAGGCGACGTCGACGTGGCGGCGCGCCGGTCCACGATGGTGGCCACCTCTCGCGTCTGCAGGTCGACGGACATCAGGCGCGTGCCACTCAGCGAGGTCGAGGCGGTCACGAAGTAGGCCACGTTCTTCGCCGGGTCGGCCACGATCTTGAACACCCATTGATGGGCGATCACGTCGCCGCGGTCGTCGTAGACGACGTGGTCGCGACCCTCGCGCCGGTCGAACACGTGCAGGGCGGGATGACCTTTCTCGACCATCACGTAGACGACATGGCGCTCGTCGTGCGAGACGCAGAACTGGCAGACGTCGGCGTTCTGCGGCGGTGACAGGCGCCGGCTCTCACCGGTGCGCAGGTTCCGTTCCCAGAGACAGACGAACTCGCGCTCGTCCTCGGCTTCGCCAGTCCTGGCGTAGAAGGCAAGCTCGTCGTCCTTGCCGAGTACGAACCGCGTCCGCAGGAACAACCAGGCCGGGTCGTTGCCGTGGTAGAACTCGCCCTCGCGTTCCTCGGCGAAGACCACCTCGTGCGTGCCGTCGGCGAGGTCGATGCGCAGCAGGCGCGCGGTCTTGTCGTCCTCGGTGTGGAGCCCGAACGCGTGCCGCAGGCCGGAGTCGAACGCCTGTATCGACAGGTGGCCGCCGAAAGAGCAAAGCGCCTTGGGGGTGCGGTCGCCTTCGAGGTCGACCCGGTAGAGCGTGTGCCGGTGTGTCTCGAGGTCGATGACGTAGGCCACCACGAGCGAGCCGTCGGGCGCGACCCGGTATTGGTAGACGCCGTAGCCGGTCGAGAGCAACGTCTCCGCCGCGCCGGTCGAGGTGCGCTGGAGCATCAGATCGTATCGCTCGTCCGTGGACCGATCCTGCAAGAACAAGAAGTCGTCGCTGCCCGGAACCGGCTGGATGTCCACGGCGAAGGGCAGCGTCCTCGTGGTTGCGATCACCTCGCCCGTCGTCGCGTCGTACTTCATCAGGGGCCCAGCGCCGTGGACGAACTCCAGGGCGCCGTCCTTGCCGAAGCCGTGGATCAGGAGTGCTTGGGGTTCGGGGACGATGCCAAGCATGTCCATCAGGTTCGACCAACTGACGCGCGGCACGTTCCTGGTGACGACCTGCCCCAGGTTCGGCACACCGGTTACGGCGAGGATCGCGACCGTCAGCGTCACGAGTCCGACGACGACGAGCAGCGTCCACTTGACCGTCTTCCAGAGCTTCCGTGTGAGTCGCTTCATCCTGATCTCGAGTCGTTTGCTGGCGCGTGCGACTACGCGCGGGCGGGGGCCAGCGGGCAACCGCGAGCGCGCGTAGGAAATCCAAGCGGGGGCCTGAAACCTGTGCAACCCGGCACATGGGTGACACTTCTCGCCGTTCCTGCGAGGGTCTGGTCAGACCGTCCGCGTGGTTCGGGTGCGGCTGCAATCCTGTGCCAGGAGGAAGACCACAGCTTCGTGCCCGCGCCGCCGCACCGGCGCCGGTCCGGGGCTAGCATGGTCGCCGATGTCGACGAGGTCCTGGTGGGTGGTGCTCGCGCTGGTGGCCGGATGCGCGGCGCCGCCGGGCACGAGCGGTCCGAGGGATCCGAGCCGCCTCGCCGCCGCCGGCCCCGGATCCCCGCCCGGGTCGCGGCCCGCGAGCTTCGCGGGCGCGACCGCGTTCCTGCCGCCAAACTACGAGTGCGAGCTGTTCGCCGACTACGCGGCGATGCGCGAGCTCGGGCTGCTCGACGAGCTCGAACGGCTGCCGGGCATGGACGACTTCCTGTCGGCGATCGGCGGCAGCTACTTCTCGGAGCTGGACCAGATCGATCGGACGCGCACCGCCATGGTGTTCGACTGGTCGGGCTCGCGACCCACCAACCGCGAGGTCAGCGTCGCCGAGGGCCGCGACCTGCATCCGCCCGCGGAGGTGCCGGCGGGCTGCGCGCGCGTGCACATCGGCCGCTTCGACGCGGTGCAGGTCACCGAGGGGCCGACGTCGCGCCCGACGGCGATCTGGCCGAGCTCCTCGATCGTCGTCGTCGGCGGTCACGACCTGCTCGAGCCGGTGCTGCGCGGTGAGCGCGCCGGCGGCGTTCCCCATTCCGACCTGCTGCCGCTCGTGCCCGGGAACGGCATCCTCATGCAGGCGGTGATCTGCAGCCTGCACGGGCGGAGCCGAATGCCGTTCGACGACGCGTTCTTCCTGCTCACGGGGCCGGGCAAGGATGCCGCGGCCGACATCGAAGCGGGGCGTCTCCGTCTCGGCGCCGACTCCGACGAGCGGCTGAACCTGTCGGTCACGCTGCGCTTCGTGCAGGGCAGCACCCGGGTGGCGGCGTTCGCGCAGGGATGGCGCGATCAGCTCGCCGAGTGGGGTCGCGCCGCGGCGCCGGCGGTGCGGAAGGTGCTGACCGACGTGTCGGTGCGGCAGGACGGGCGCGACGTCGACATCGCCATCGACCTCGGCACGCTGCGGCAGGCAATCACCAAGGTGCAGAACGTGGCGCTCGCGATGATGGCGGCGCAGTCACGGCGCCCGTAGCGGACGACGGCGGAGCGGTGCCCGGTCCGTTGCTTTCGTGCCTGGCACCGGCGCGTAGGAAGTCCCAAGCACGGACCGGCCGTTCGTGTTCCTGATCCGCGACGTGAAGAGCGGAGCGGTGTTGTTCCTCGGGCGCGTGATGGTGCCGGGCGCCTCAGGTGGCGATCACCTTCGTCCGGGCAGCCAGACGAACTCGATCTTCGTGTCCGGCCAGCCGCGCTCGACGATCCGCACGCTCGCACGGCCGCCGTCCGCCGTGTGCACGTAGAAGTGATCGCTCTTCGCATCGCGCACGTCGCTGTCCACCCGCGTGCCCTTGCCGGGCTCGCCGATGCCACGGAAGTCGCCGAACGCCGACGTCGTGGCCGCCTGCGCTCCTGCCGCGGCTTCGAAGCTCAGGAACGCCGAGCCGCCGGCGCCGCCGACGAGCGCGAGGTCGCACGGCTGACCCTTGGCCACCGTCGCACCCGTGGCGAACACGACGCCGCCGTTCCGTGCCTGCAGCACCGCGGTCCCGTGGACCGCTTCGGGACCGAACGTGTGCACACGGACGGTCACGGGCTCGGCGACGTCGCCGCCGCGTGACACGGCGGTCACGTCGATCGAGTGCACGGCGTCGCGCGGCAGATCGGCGAGCCGCACGGTCGTCTCCTTCGTGACGATCGGGGCGCTGCCGTTCACGGCCACGCGGTAGTTCTCGGCGTCGGCAGCGGCCTGCCAGCGCAGCACGACGGCGCCGTTCTCGACGGCGGACGTCGCCGCCGTGATCGGGGGCTGCATGGCGCGGCGCCCGTCCGGCAGGAAGACGCTGTGCACGCGCATTCCGTTGCGCAGATCGTCGCCATCGATGGCCTCGAGCCAGAGCTTGCCGCAGCGGCCGTCGGGCAGCTCGATCGCAAGCACGTCGCCTACGTCGAGACGCCCGTAGCTCGGCGGATAGGGGCCGGCTGGCAGCGAATGCATCGCACGATAGACGCCTTCGCCC
Source organism: Planctomycetota bacterium (assembly GCA_020638655.1). Classification (GTDB taxonomy): domain Bacteria; phylum Planctomycetota; class UBA1135; order UBA1135; family UBA2386; genus JACKIC01. The sequence goes on along the minus strand of JACKIC010000004.1, from coordinate 310,850 downwards.
GCACCGAGCTTCTGCACACCGCCGCCGGGCACGTAGACGCCGTAGAGGTAGAACACGACCTCGGCATCCTCGATCCCGGCTTCGCCGGTCGACAGACGCAGGCCGCCGTTGACGTCGTACCAACGCCCCGGGAACTCGGTGACCTTGCGAACGGCCGGCTGGCGCGGACCGTGCTGCACGACATCGGCGGGCAGCGACACCGCCGCGCCGACGAGGCCGCGCACGCGGATCCGGTAGTTGCCGTTCGGATCGAGATCGGCCAGCGCGATCGAGCGTCCCTGCACCGTGTGTTTGTCGGTGCGCGCGCCGCGCACCTCGACGAGCCATCGCGGCGCGTCGCCGTCCCAGTGCACGTGCAGCTTGCCGTCCTGCCAGCGGCTCTCGAGTCCCGTCGGCGGCGGCAGGAAGACCGGATCCGCCGGCGGCACGACGACCCATCGCAGCACCGCCGACGCGGTGCTGTACGGGTCGGACACCGCGAGCGACACGCGCGCCACCCCGCGGTCCGTTTTCACGAACAACAGGAGCCCGTTCGTGCTCCGGCTCGTGATGCGCACGCGTTCGGTGGACCATGCATCGGGATCCGGCGCCTCGCTGTCGGCCTTCGCGAGCTGCGCACCGCGCAGCGCCTGCAGGAAAAAGCCGCCGCCGTCGCGGTCGAACCGCAGGTCCGCCTCGAACACGCGCAGCTTCGCCACCGGCAACACCGCGCCGCTGTCGAGGTCGACGAGTCCGCCCGGCGGGATGATCTCGACGCGTTCCGTCGGCAGGTCGTCCGGTTCCTGGGCGGAGATCGGGCTGACCGTCGCGGTCAAGGCGGCGAGCAGGGCAAGGGTCGGCGAGCGCATGGTGCTTGAGAGTGACGCGGTCCGGCCCTTCTTCCCAGTTCGTTGCCGGATCACGCCAGATCACCGCGGCAGCTGCGAACGTTGCAGCGCCTCGGCGAGATGGCGTTTGGCACCGCCGCGTTCGGCGCCGGGGAAGTGTTCCATGCTGCGCCGCGCCGATGCGGCGGCAGCCGCCGGGTCTATCGCATCGGGTAGTACGAGCGAATCGCCGCGGTACCGCCGACCTTGTCGTAGTGGTTGACGTTCCAGTGCCACTCCATCCACATCTGGCTGTCGCCGCTGTAGGCACTCAGCACGCGGGTGTTGCCCGGGAACTCGACGATGTAGCCGTTGGAAACGATTTCGTTGTTGGTCTGGTCCTTGACGCCGGTGACGTAGTACTTGATCCCGAGCGCGTCGGTGTAGGCGAGAATGACGATGATCTCGTACTGGATCGGGCCGTTTTGGTCGTGGACTTGCCAGTTGCAGGAGTCGACAGCCGGCGGCTGGTTTTGGGCGGTCAGGGTGGCGGAGATGCCGAGAATCGGCAACAGCAGGGCGAGAACGTGCTTGAGCATGATCCGGTCGTTGGGACGTTGGGTTGACGAACCGACACCGCGCTCGGCGGCTTCGGGCGGCGCGAACGCGCGCCCGGTGAGCTTAGGTGCCCCGGCAGAAGCTTCAACCAAGTGCGAGCGAGGAAAAGGCGCTGAACCTCCCTGCCGCGGCCTGTTGCCAGCGCAAGCGCGCGCACGACCTCGTTGTGCCCTGCGACGCCCCCGCGGTTACACCGCGCCCCGCTGTACGGCAGAATGACCGCCGCTCGCCGCCCGCCACCCGATGCCCGACATGACCTTTCCGCACCCACGAAGCCCGCGGGGCCTCCACCTGTTCGCACTCGCCGCAGCGCTGCTGTGCCCGTTCGCACGCGGAGCCGCCATGCCGCCGCAACAGGATCCGCCCCCCGGCTTCGTCGCCACCTACCTCGCCGAGGCCAAGGGCAAGCTCGGTGAGGGCGACCTCGTGGGCGCGCGCGCCGCGACCGAGCGCGCGCTCGAGCGCGACCGCAACAGCCTCGCGGCGCTGCAGCTGCTCGCGCAGATCAGCCAGCAGCAGGCCGACCTCGACACCGCGGTGCACTCGCTGCACCGCTGGCTCGACGTGTTCGACTCCCGCAACCGCGGCAAGAACCCGCCCGAACGCAAGGCCGTGCACGAGACGCTCGCGCCGATCGACAGCGAGGCGACGAGCTGGGAGAAGCTGCAGGACGAGTACGTGAAAGGGCTGCTCGACCTCGGCAAGCAGTATCGCAGCAAGAAGGACCTGCTCGGTGCGCTCGACATCTACCAGCACCTGCTCGCGGTCGCGCCCGACCACCCCGAGGGGCTCACCGCGATCAACCAGATCCGCACCAAGGGCGGGCGCGAGGTCGCGGTCGAGGACGTCTACGGCGGCACGGACCCGACGGGCGGCATGGCCGAGGAAGAACTCGTCGCGATGGACCGCGAGCACACGGACTGGGACAAGGCCTACACCGACGAGAGCGACAACTACCGCTACCGCACCAACGCGGGCTTCCTCGTGCTGAAGACGTCGCGCATCGCGATGGAGCAGATGAACCTGTTCTACCGCCGCTTCTTCCACTTCATGGAGGACGGGGGCAACACGCCGAAGATCGAGATCCGCATCTTCAAGAACCGCGACGAGTACCTCAAGCTCGGCCAGAACCCGGTCGAGTGGAGCGCGGGGCACTTCATCGGCAGCGCGGTCGAGACCTACGCCGGCGGCGTCAGCGGCAAGGAGTCGGTGCGCGCGATGTACGGCACGCTGTTCCACGAGGCCGCGCACCAGTTCGTGAGCCTGACCGGGCCGATGGTGCCGGGCTGGCTCAACGAGGCCTACGCGTCGTTCTTCGAAGGCTGCGTGATCCTCAGCAACGGCCAGGTGAAGTGGAACCGCGTGCCACCGGGCCGCCTGTTCCCGCTCGCGGGCCGCATGGACCGCGGCTGGATGCAGACGACCGACGAGGCCAAGCCGGCGGGCGACGGCAAGTTCACCGACCCCGACCGCGCGCCGCCGTTCGCGATGGTCGTCGCCGGCGAATACCAGTGGGGCCCGCCGTGGTACGCGCCGACCTGGGGCGTCGTCTACTTCCTCTACAACTACCGCGCGGCCGACGGGCGCACGGTCTACCGCGACGCGCTGCACACGTTCTACACGTCGTTCAAGCGCGGCCGGCCCAAGGATGCGATCGCCAACTTCGAGGAGATCGTGCTCGCGGGCTCCAAGCTGTCTCCGGTCAAGACGCTCGCCGAGCTCGACCCGATCTGGAAGGACTGGATCCTGCGGCTGCGCGACATCGAGACCGGCAAGGTCGACCCCGGCGACGAGCTGATGCAGTGGGCCAAGGCGGCGCTCGAACGCGGCGAGAAGGACCTCGCGCTCGAGTTCCTCGAGGAGGCGCGCGAGCGCGCCCCCGCCGACGGCGAGGTGCTGTGGCAGCTCGCGAGCGTGCTCGAGAAGGACAAGAAGCGGCGTAGCGAGGCGGCGGCGCGGTTGCGCGAGTTCCGCCGCGCGATGCAGGCCAAGGGCACGACCGACGACCCGCGCTACGACCAGGCCGAGAAGAAGATCAACAGCCTCGACCCGCTCGTGCAGCGTTACCGCAAGATGAAGCAGACGCTGGCCGAGAAGGGCCTGGCGCTGGCGAAGAGCTACGAGGCGCGCGAGTTGCCGACGATGGCGCTCGAGATCGCTCGACGCATGACGGCGAGCTACTCGGTGCCCGAGGCGATGGCCTACTACGCCGAGCTCGCGGCGCGCACCGGCAAGAGCCTGGCGCGCTGGCGCGTCGCCTACGACGAGCGCAGCCTGCACGGCTGGTCGGGCGGCGAGGAGTCGTTCCAGGCCTACGGCAAGCTGCTGCGCGCCGCGGTGACGCGCGAAGGCGAACGCATGGTCACGCGCGAGCTGACCGCCGACGTGACCTTCGACGCGGACTTCTCGCTGTCGGCGGAGATCCAGATCCCCGAGGACCCGACCAAGCCCGGCCAGTGGAAGGGTGAGCTCGCCGGCCTGTGCTTCGGCCGCAAGGGCGACCAGCGGTACCACGCCGTGCTGCTGCACCCCAAGGGCTTCCTCGACATCAGCAGCAACCGCGGCGGCGACTGGGAGGTGCACGACCACCGCAGCATCCCCGTCGGCGGCAACTGGCACGAACTGCGCATCGACGTCACCGGCAACCAGCTCGACGTCTACTACGACGGCCTCTACGTGCGCTCGCTCGACTTCCCCGATCCCGCCGTGGTGCGCGGCGCATTCGGTCTGCTCTGCGGGCCGGGCGAGGCGCAGTTCCGCAACGTGCGCATCCTCGGCCGCGACCCGTTCGACCCGGCCGCGCGCATCGAGCGCGAGATCGCGATGCAGAAGGTGCTCAGCGATCCCAGCAAGCGCACGCCGGGCACGTTCAGCGGTTTTCAGCCGCCCGAGCTCGGCGAGCTGCAGTTCGTGCAGGGCGACGCGGTCAAGCTCGGCGCGCTGCGCGGCCGGCCGGTGATGCTCGTGTTCTGGGCGCCCGCGCAGGACCGCGTGATCCCGTGCACGAGCTGGCTGCGGCACACCCTCGAACGCACCGCGGCCAAGGGCCTGGCGACGATCGTGCTCTGCGACCCGGGCACCACCGCGCCCGACCTGAAGGCCTATCTCGGCGAGCACCCGCTGCCCGGCGCGACGATCGCGATCGACCAGCTCGGCGCGACCTACGAGGCGTTCTTCCTCAAGGCGGGCTTCTTCGGCATGCCGCGCGTGCTGTTGCTCGATGGCAAGGGCATCGTCGTGTTCGAGGGTGACCCCGGCCTGCGCCGCGGCGAGGAGTGGCAGCCGGCCGACGGCCCGACCTACGTCGACGCCGCGCTCGACAAGCTGCTGGGCAAGTAGCCACCATCCGCGGAATGCGCGGGCTCCGACCCCCGTCGAAGCCCGCCATGGCACGCCTGCGCGGACGGGGCGACGCCGGCTTCACCCTGGTCGAGCTGGTCGTCGCCGTGATCATCTTCTCGTTCCTCGCCTTCGTCGGCAGCGGCCTGGTCTCGAGCGTGATCGGGGCCAGCGCCTCCCTGCGCGAGGGCGCGAGCGGCCCACCGGACGAACTCTCGCCCGTGGCGCTGTTGCTGCGGCTCGCGGGCGTCGCCGTGCTGCTGTTCGGCACGGGCTTCTGGTACATGGTCGAGCTGCACCACCCGGGCCGCCTCGACGCGTTCCGGCTCGGCCACTTCCTGCTGCTCGGCGTCACCTACTCGCTGTTCTTCGTCGTCTTCGCGGTGCTCGGTGCGCACGCCGTCGACGCCTGGCTCGCCGTGCTGCTGGCCGCCGCGGTGTCCTACCCGCTGCTGGCGCTGCACGTCGCCACGATCGCCGGGCCGCGCTTCGCGATCACTTCGGCCTTGCCGCTCGCGCTGCTGACGACGGGCCTCGTGGTCAACGGCGTCTACGGCGGGGAGCTGCGCGCCTACGTCTATCTCGGCATGCTCTGCGTGGTCATCGCCTTCACGACGCTGACCTACCCGCGCCTCGCCGGCGGCCAGGAGCGGTGGCGAGGCGAACGCGACGCGAAGCTCGCGGCCCTGGTCACGTCGCTGGCCCCGATCGCGATCGCCGCCCGTGCGGCGGTCGCCGAGGCGCGCGCGCTGCTGGCCCTGCAGGACCCGGTCGAACACGCCGCCCTGCGCGACTGGGTCGACCATCGCGTCACCTCGGTCTGTCGGGCGCTCGACGGTCACGAGCTGATGGTGACGCGCCACGACACCATGCGCGCCGCTGCCACCCGCCTCGAGCGCAACGCGGCGCGCACCGCCGCCACGTCCCTCGCGACGAGCCTCTCTTCGCGCCTCGAGCAGTCGCAGCAGGGGTTGCGCGAGGCCACCGCGGCGCTACGGCAACAGCGCGACGACCGCCTGCACCTGCTCGCGCCGGACGCCGACGCCGAGCACTGCATCGCTTGTGGCGAGGCCTGCGGCCCGGCCGCCCGATACTGCCCCAAGTGCGGCACGCCGTGCGCCGAAGCCAAGGTCTGCCGCCGCTGCGATCAGGTCCTGCGCCTGCCGCTGCACCTGCTCAAGGACCCCGATGCGACGGCTCCTGCGACCCACTGTTACTCGTGCGGCGAACGGCACGCCGGTTGATTGCGACACGTCCCGCTCGGTAGCGGCTACAGTGCCCGCATGGTCTACAACCCTTACGAACCCCATCGCCCGGGACCGTTCGAGACCAGCCCCCGCGCGCCGGTGCGCCGCGGCGCCGATTACGAACTCGCCCCGATCGGACCCAACCGCCATGTCGACGTCGCCCACCTGCGTCGCCAGGAATGGACCGGTCGGGCGTTCCTCTTCGTGCTGCTGATCTTCCCGGTCGTCTACGCGATCGGCTGGGACATCGGGTGGTGGTGAACCCACCGGCATCCTGGCCACGAGCACGAAGCGATGAGTGAGCAGCGCGGTCAACTTCCGAACAAGCCCGATCCGGCTGAAGGCCCGGTGTTCCCGGTCTACGCCAGCGCGCGCCGCAACCTGCCGCCGGGGCCGATGCGCCACCGCCATCGCCGCCACTTCCTGCGCCAGGAGGGCACGGGCCTGCTGATCATGATCACGATGGTGGTCGTGATCCTCTACTGGGTGTTTCGCGACATCGGCATCTGCCCGGACTTCTTCGCCGGCAAGTGACCGTCGCCGCGCGTCACGTGCGACGCCGCGCCCAGCGCTGCACGACCCGCTCGAGATCCGCCTTGCGGAACGGCTTGGCCAGATAGTCGTCCATTCCCGCGGCGAAGCAGTCCTGACGATCGCTGGTCAGGGCGTTGGCGGTCAGCGCCACGATCGGCACGCGCCGCCGGCCGGCAGCCTCCTGCTGGCGGATCACCCGCGTGGCCTCGTAGCCGTCCATCTCCGGCATCAGGCAATCCATCAGGATCAGCTCGAAGTCGCCGCTGCGCGCCTTCTCGACCGCCTCGACGCCGTTCTCGGCGACCTCGACCTCACAGGCGAGGCTCGCCAGGAACTTCGTCGCCAGGTGACGATTGACGTCGTTGTCCTCGACGAGCAGCACGCGCGCGCGCGCCGTCGTGGCCGCGGGCGCGTCGCTGGGTGCGACCGGCGGAACGCCGGTCGTCGGGTGCTCGGACGCGGCCGACGCGACCTGTAGCGGAACCTCGAACCAGAAGGTCGCGCCGCGCCCCGGCTCGCTGTCGACGCCGATCGTGCCGCCCATCGACTGGACCAGCCGCAGGCTGATCGCCAGTCCGAGCCCGGTGCCGCCGAACCGGCGCCGCGTCGACGAGTCGGCCTGCGAGAACTCCTGGAACAGCAGGGCCTGCTGCTCGGCCGAGATGCCGATACCCGAGTCGCGCACCGCGACGCGCAATTGTCCCGCCCCCCACCTCACGCCGACCTCGACGCCGCCCTCGGCGGTGAACTTCACAGCGTTGCCGAGCAGGTTGACCAGGATCTGCTGCAGGCGCCAAGGGTCGCCGATCAGCAGCTCGGGCACTCCCTCTTCGCTGTGCACCGACAGGCGCAGCCCCTTCTCCGCCGCCCGCGGCTCGAGCAGCTGCACCGCCTCGGCGACGAGTTGTCGCGGGTCCAGCTCGATGCGTTCGAGCTGCAGGTGCCCTGCCTCGATCTTCGCGTAGTCGAGGATGTCGTCGATGATGCGCAGCAGCGACTGCCCCGACCGCTCGATCACCGCCAGGTACTCGCGCTGCTGCTCCTGCAGCGGCGTTTCCTGCAGCAGGCTGGCGTAGCCCAGCACGCCGTTCATGGGCGTGCGGATCTCGTGGCTCATCGTCGCCAGGAACGCGCTCTTGGCGCGGCTCGCAGCCTCGGCGGCTTCCTTCGCGGCGCGCAGTTCGTCGGCGACGCGGCGCCGTTCGGTGATGTCCTGGAAAGCGCCGACGATGCGCACCGGCGCGCCCTCCTCGAACACCGCCGCGCCGTTGGAAGCGACCCAGATCTTGCGGCCCTTGGCGGTGATCAGCTCCAGCTCGAACGCGTAGGGGCGGCCCGTCGCCATCGCCTCGTCGACCGCCGCCTGCACGACGCGCAGCGACTCCGGCGAGTAGAACGCGATCGCCGACTCGACCGTCGGCGTGTACTCCTCCGGCGTTGTCTCGTGGATGCGGTAGACCTCGTCCGACCACGACAGCTGCTGGGTGCGCAGGTCGATCTCGAAGCCGCCGACCATCGCCATCTCCTGCGCGGTCTGCAGCAGTTGGCTCATGCGCCGCAGCGACTCGTCGGCGCGGCGACGGCCGCTGACGTCGGCGACCGAACCGGCGATGCGGGTCACCCGACCGTCAGCCAACTGGATCGCCGCGGCGCGCACCTGGATCCAGCGGTAACCGCCGTCGCGGAGCCGCCAGCGGAACTCGACGTCGTAGGGCTCCCGCGCCCGCAGCGCCGCCGCGATCGTGTCGGCCACGTCGGCTGCGTCGTCGACGTGCACGCGCTCGATCCAGTCGAACAACGGCGCCCGCACGTCGGCGGGGTCGACGTCCAGGACCTCGCGGGCGCGCGCCGAGCAGAAGGCCGTGTTGCGCGCCCGGTCGACGTCCCAGATGCCGTCGCGGCTGCAGCGCACGACGAGTTCGTGTCGCTCACGCGACTCGAGCAGGTCCTGCACCAGGGCTTCGCGCTGACAGAACTGCAGCCGCGCTTCGAGGTGACAGACGACCTGCCGCCCCAGCGCTTCGAGAGCGATACGCTGCGCCTCGCTGAGGTCCCTGACCCGACGGTCGACGACGCACAGCGTGCCGAGCGCGAATCCGTCGGGCGACACCAACGGGGCGCCGGCGTAGAAACGCACGTCGCCGTCGCCGGCGACCAGCGGATTGCCCGCGAAGCGGGCGTCGGCGCGCGCGTCGGGAACGACGAACAAGCCCCGATCGAGGATCGCGTGGGCGCAGAAGGCGACGTCCCGCGGAGTCTGGGCGACCTCGAGTCCGAGCCGCGCCTTGAACCACTGCCGGCCGGCGTCGACCAGGCTCACCAGCGCGATCGGCGCCTCGCAGATCTGCGCCGCGATCTGCACGATGTCGTCGTAGGCCTGCTCGGGCAGCGTGTCGAGGATCGAGTAGCGACGCAGGGCCGCGAGCCGTTGTTCCTCGTCAGGTGGTAGCGGCGCCGAGATCATCTTCGGGAGGCTCCGCCCAGTTGGGCGTGTCCGAGGTCATCGGCAAGCCGCCAGTTCGGACTGACCTCCATCGACCCGCACCCCGAGCCGCCGCTGCCATGGCGGCATCGACGACACCCGCGCGGGAATCGAGGATCGGCGATGGGCATGTCTGCGGCCACAGCTAGCATGCGCGGTCATTCCGTGGGCATGTCCGACCTGCACGGAATGGCCGAGACCATGCGCGCTTCCGTGATCCTGCCGACCAAGGACCGAGGTCCGGCGATCGACGCCACCATCGAGGCGCTGCTGGCCCAGGACCTCGACGACTACGAGGTCGTGATCGTCGACAACTGCTCCTCCCCCGAGAACGCCGCGGGGCTGCGCGCGTGGGCAGCGCGGCACCCGACCAAGGTCCGCTACGTGCACGAACCGGCGCTCGGCCTCGACAACGCCCGCAACGCCGGCATCCGCGCGGCGCGCGCGGCGGTGCTGGCGTTTCTCGACGACGACGCAGTCGCGCCGTCGCACTGGCTGCGCACGCTCGTGCAGGCCTTCGACGATCACCCGCGCGCCTGGGCCGTCGGCGGCGGCATCGTGTCGCGCTTCACCACCCCGGCGCCGGACTGGGTCGATGCGCGCCTGCAGGTGTTCCTCAGCGACTTCCGGCGCGGCGACCGGATCGAGACCCTGCACTTCGACGACTACCCGCGCGGCGCCAACATGGCGTTCCGGCGCGAGGCCTTCGCGACCTGCGGACCGTTCCTCGACTGCCTGGACCGCAAGGGCGCGCTGCTGCTGAGCTACGGCGACATCGAGATGTGCCACCGCGTCGAACGGTCGGGCCACGACGTGCTCTGGGTGCCGGGCGCCGACGTCGACCACCTGATCCGGGGCGACCGCCTGACGCCGGAGTGGTTCGCGCGGCGTTGCTACTGGCAGGGCCGTTCCGAAGGGCTGTTCGAGCGCATCCACCGCGGCCGCCTGCACCAGCTCCGCAAGTTGCCCTACCGGCTGCTGCGCTGCGTCGTCAGCGCCGACCGATACAAGCGCATGCACCACCGCGGCCTGGTCAGCGCCACCCTGCGCACCCTGCTGCGCACGAGGTTCACCTAGGCACCGTGAGGATCACGCTCGTCGTCCACCAGTTCCCGCCGTCGTACTTCACCGGCACCGAGCAGTAGCGATCCCGCCGTGCACGAGGAGTTGCGCCGGCTGCGCGCCAGCCTCGACAAGTTCTTCGCCGAGAACACCGAGCTGCGCGAGCGGGCCCCCGGAGCCTAGCCGATGCCGCGTTCGAGCCGCTTGCCGAGCCAGCGGAAGAACGCCCCGGCGAGCCCGCGCGGGTTCGCGCCGGCCTTCGCGCCCAGGTACTGCCCCCAGACCTGCCACTTCACGTAGTCGCGCGTCCACTGCAGCGCCGGCCCTTCCTGCTCGGGCGGCAGCCCCAGGCTCTTGACGTAGTCGACGTGCTCCCGCGTCGCGTCCGGGATGCCCGCGCGCACCGCCCGGTATGTCGGGATCCCGACCAGCCCGAACAGGCCGCGCAGGTTGCGGTGGTCGCAGAACGTGCGCTTGCCCTCGCTCCAGGCCGACCGGTCGTGGCTGTGCATCACGCAGGCGCCGCCCTGGTGCGCGAGCGCCAGCCCCGCGTCGATGACGCGCTTGCCGAAGTGGATGTCCTCGCCGAAACGGCGCGGCCCCAGCGGGAACCGCTGCCACACCGAACGCCGCACCGCCGACGCGACGTTGTCGAACGCGCAGAGGAACAGCTGCTCGAACGGCTGCAGCTCGTCGAGCTTCTTGCCCGCCGGCAGCTGCTTCTTGGTCACGCCGTCACCCCACCCGGGCCAGCCGCGGATGCGCCGGTCGAGCACCGGCTGGCAGCCGGGTCTGGGGATCTGCCGGCACCACACCCCGGCCACGTCCGGGTCCTCGAACGGAGCCACCATCTTCGCCAGCCAGTCGCTGCCCTGCGGCGTCGCGTCCTGCACCATCAGCACGACCACGTCGCCGCTCGTCGCGGCGATGCCGCGGTCGCGGGTGCTGCCGTGGTCGAACTCGCGCTGCGGGATCGACACCACGCGGAAGCCCGCCCGCTGCAGCCGCTCGATCGTGCCGTCGGTGGAGCCGCTGTCGATCGCCAGCAGCTCGTCGAAGGTCGTGCCGCGCAGCGCGGCGATGCCGGCGAGCACGTCGTCGAGCAGGGGGCCGGCGTTCCAGGTGGGGATGACCAGGGAGATGCGCACGGAGGAGGATGTTGCCGATGCAGGTCGCGCGGCGCCAGCCGAGACTCGTGCCGCGGCCGGGTCGCGAGTAGCCTCCAGCTCCGCCAACCCATGCGTCTGCTCTCCGTCATCCATCAGTTCTTCCCGGACTGCCACTCGGGCACCGAGCAATGGTTCGCCCGATTGCAGGTACGTGCGCCGAGCGAGATCGGACGGAACTACGACTCGTTCACCCGAACGTACCGCGGCGCGCCAGTCTGACTCAGCGGCGCTTGAAGACCCGGCCGAGCTTGAAGACGGCGCCGAGCGTGGCGCGCATCAGCGCATTCAGGCCCGGCACCTTCCGCGACAGGCGCGAGAGCTCGTCGACACACTTGTAGCGCAGCGGATACGCCGGGGGCGGGCAATGACTGGCCCATGCCTCAGCGACGCCTTGCGGCGGGGCCTCGACCGCAGCCGACAACCCGGTGGCAGCTCCCGAGCGGGCATCCGACCTCGCCTCGGGCGTGCGAATCGGGCTGCCGTCAGGGTGGCCGAAGGTGACCCGCGCGATCGACTGCCCGGCAACCTGGAAGATGGTGGTCAGGATGTCGCGCTCCTGCTGCGTCGCCCCCGGAAAGTGGTTCTGGATCAACCACCCGAGCAATGCCGGATGATTGGGGAGGCCATTCACCTGCATCATCGAGTCCGGGCGCACGCGATAGTCGTACAGTTCACGCGGCACGCGCTCTCCACCCAGACCGCGCGCGGCGAGGTCCATCCAGAGCGCCCAATCTTCGTAGCTGATCAGGACCTCGTCGTATCTCAACCCGTGATCGGTGAACACCTCACGGCGAAAGAACGCGCCGGCATCGCCGAACCGGTTGATCAGCAGGCCTGCACTTCGATCGAACGGCAGCGCGTTGTACACCCCGATCTCACGCCCCGAGTTGTGCTCGAAGAAGCGCGCGTGCGGGGTGACGAAGTGCGAATCAGGATGCCTGACCAGCACGTCGACACCAACGGCGGCGTAGTCCGGGCGCAGCACGTTGTCCGCGTCGCAGAACAACAGGAACTCGCCGGTAGCATTGTCGATCCCGTGGTTTCTCGCCGAGCCGAGCCCGCCATTGGGTTTGTCCAGGATCCGAATGCGCGGGTCTTTTGCACGTTGCCGCGCCAGGATCTCCGCGGCATCCGCGAGCGGAGAACCATCATTGACGATGAGGATCTCGAGGTTCCGGTGCGTCTGGCCACACGCAGAGTCCACAGCCTCGTCGACCGTGGCCCGGTCCTTGTAGAATGGAATGACCACCGAGACCTTGTGAGCCTCTCGATCGATCTCTTCGCGCGAGACGCGGTTGGCGAGGAAGTTGCGGAGGCGAGATTGCACCGCCTCGCAGTAGCGTCGCTGATCGGAGAACTCGCGGCTCCTCCGGGCAGCTGCGGCGCCGATCTCGCCGAGACGCCCGAGAGATCGCTGCAGGTCTTGCCGGAAGACGCGAACGATGTCGCGACTCGAGCGCCCATCGACAAGGAATCCCGAGACACCGTCTTCGAGCATCTCATCCATGCCCCCGTGGTGGCTGCCAATGACGACTCGACCGGCGGCCATTGCCTCGATGCAGGTGTTGGGCAAGTTCTCGAAGCGTGAGGGAAACACACAAACGTCCGCGTGAGCGATGAGTTCGAGCAGGTGCGGACGCGGCATCGGCTCCAAGAACTCGACGTTCGCCGGGGCCCGCCGCATGACATGGTCGCGGAACGACTTCCCCAAGGGAGAGTAGGGAACGTCACCGCCGATCAGGCGCAGCCGACACTCTGGCAACTCGCGAAACGCATCGAGCAGTTCCTCGACCCCCTTCCCAGGCTCGATGCGCACGTGGCACAGGATGTCGAGCTCTGCCAGCGAGGATCGGGGCGCAACCGGGCGCGGGGCCGCCGTGTCGAGCGCCATCGGGTAGCGGATGACGGCGACGTCACGTTCGAGACCCAGCCGGCCGAGCGTCTGATCGCGCAGCCACTGGGACGAGCTGTTGATCATCGGCGCGATACGAATCGCCTCCTCCTCGATATTGCAGGTCTCGCGAATGTGCAGGTTCGCCAGGTGCGCTTGCCCGCCGTATGCAAAGCACTCCCACGTCGGGGAGTGCAGCATCAACCCCAGCACAGTGTCGCCGTAGGTACCGAACAGACGCTGCTCCTGAAACGCGACGAGCCCCTCGGCCTCGTAGTCGGCGAACTCGATGTAGTCGAACTTCTCGCCGATTGCCTGCAGAGTCTGATGGACGAGGTAGGAGTAGCCGTAGTGCGGCTGGGCATGGAACAGGTACTTGCGCGCCGCAGCCGACACGCCGTCCCCTGCAACCAGAACCCGATCGAACGGCAAGGTGGCCAAGGCAGCGCGGTCGGACTCCTCCGCGTAGGTGATCAGCCACGCCTCGTGGCCATGCGCTCGAAGGGCCTTACCGGCCTCTGCGATGTAGGTGCCGATGCCCCCACCACGGAGTCCGGCGCACTCCTTGCTGACGAAGCAGATTCTCACGAATGAAAGGATGGGGATGGACATCGGATCCGTGATCCTGTCGCCGAAACCGCGATGTCGCCAACTCCGTCCCAGGCGACGACCCGGTCTTGCACGCTCTCTCCGTGACACCGCATCATCGGCGCAACGTGATCATCCTGGATGATCAGCCTCGAGAGCGGTAGATCGAGGACGCGAGGAACCACGAAGGACAACTCGTCACACTGCCATGCTCGGCCGAGCCGAAGAGCACAGGCAACCCCGAGCAATCGAGCGGCCACCCACGCAATGAAAGCGTGATTCCCGACCCCGTGGGCGAACACCAGATCGCAACCCCATGCCTGCATCCAACGGGCGTAGCTGCATGCGGTCTGGAAGTGCTCGGAAGCGACGCATTCTTCCACCGTGAGACCGAGGTCGATCGCCGCATCCTCGACCACCTGACGGTAGACCGAGGGGCTACTGCGCTCGAAGTGCTCTGCATCGCCCGCTCCCCCACCCGGCAGCCTGGGCACGAGGACTCCCGTGCCGACCAACGGCCGGAGATCGTTGTCGATCAGCCTCGGGTCGGGCACGCTCGAGTAGAGAGTCTGCGCGTCAGCATCGACGGCCCCTGCCAGGCGCCTGAGTTCAGCGGCATCGTCCGCCCTCACCGACCAAGGGTGGTCATGGGTGGCCACCATGGCCATCCGGTGCCGACGGGAACTCTCTCGGAGACGAGCCATGGAAAGACTCACTTTCGACGGCGTCCGAGGGTCGTGAACTTGCGCAATGCCGCGCCCCAGCGCCACTCCGGCCGAGTCTTCAACTCCGCGAGATCCAGCTCCAGCGAGGAGATCTTGGCCTTGAGCGCGCCGACGTCGTCACCGCTCGCCCGGGTGGCGAGGTAACGCTCGATACGGTCGCGCTGCGTTTCGGTCGCCACCGGCTGCCCGTCGATCCAGCCCTGGTAGATATCGATCGAGCGCTGCGCGATCGCGATGTCGGTGAGCCGCGTCTCGACTTCGACTCGTGCCGCAGCGCCGCACCGCTCACGCAGCCCGTCGTCCTCGATCATCTCCCTGAGCGCAGCCACGAACGACGCGGGATCACCGTTCCTCGCCAGCAATCCGGTGCGCCGATCCTCGATCAGCTCGGGCATGCCGCCGCAATCCGACGACACGATCGCGAGACCCGCGGTCATCGCTTCGATGCAGGAGTAGGGACAGTTCTCCCACAGGCTCGGGATCAGGAAGATACTGCTCGCCTTGAGACATGCGCGCACCGACGGAAGGTCGAGGTGGCCGAGGTAGAAGAACCGGTCCTGCAGACCGTGATCCTTGACCCAAGGCAGGATCCGCTTCTCCATCCAGCCGAAGAGGTCGCGACCGGCGAAGACGAACGCGATCTGCGGATACTCCGCCAGTGTCTGCTCGACCATCGCCTTGAGGATGTGCACACCCTTGCGCTCCTCCATGCGGTTGGCGAAGAAGATCAACTGCTTGTCGCGGGGCAGTCCGAAGCGTTCGTGCACGTCGATGCCCTCATCGCGATCGAACAAGGGCACGTCGATACCATTGGGAACGACGTGGATCGGCTTCTGCTCGCCCATCTTCGTCGCGACCTCATCGGCAAGGAACCGGCTGCAAGAGGTCAGCACCTCGACCTGGTTGATGCCGAGCTGTTCCGCAAACGAGGTCAGCTCGCGATCCATCTTCGGCACGTCATAGATGTTCATGATCAGGCGTGCCGGAGAGTGGAACTTGATCGCCATCGGCACCCGCATGAACGAACTCGCCACCATCGCGTCGGCGCCGCACTCGGGCGCCTCGACGAAGTCGAACGGCTTCCTGTCGTGCTCTCGCTGCAACACGCGGTAGGCGTTGTAGGCCGTCGTCACGCGGTTCTGGAACCACCAGGCGCGCATCTTCTTCGCATCTCCGAGCAGACGATCGAGCCAGCCCTCGCGCTTGATTCGGGTGACCTTGACCCCCTCGTGCTCGGAATGCCAGACGCCGTCCCGCGTCGCGCCGGCGAAGACATGCACGTCGTGACCGAGCTTTGCCAGCGCGCGCGCCTGGTAGTAGCTGTAGGTGCCGATGCCACCGTAGCCCGTGTCGGGCGGGTACTCGTAGGACAGGATCGCGATACGCACGGCAGTCAAACCCCTTCGTCGGCACCGAGCGCCTCTTGCCAGCGCCATGCGTCGCCCATCGACTGCTCGAGCGACCGCTCTGCCTTCCAACCCAACTCGCGGCTGGCCTTGGCGGTGTCGGCATAGGCCGCGATCACGTCGCCGGGCCGCCGCGGTGCGAAGTCGTAGGCGAGCCTCTTGCCCGTCGCCCGCTCGAACGCGGCGATCACCTCGAGCACGGTCGAGCCGGTGCCGGTGCCGAGGTTGAACACCTCGACGGGCGCGGCGGTGGCGCCGTCGAGCAGGCGCTCGAGCGCGTAGATGTGGGCCAGCGCGACGTCGACGACGTGGATGTAGTCGCGTACGCAGGTGCCGTCGCGCGTCGGGTAGTCGTTGCCGAACACCTTGAGCGGGCCGCGCAGGCCGGCGGCGCTCTGGGTGATGAACGGCACCAGGTTCTGCGGCACGCCGAGCGGCAGCTCGCCGATGCGGGCGCTGGGGTGCGCGCCGATCGGGTTGAAGTAGCGCAGCGCGATCGCCTTGAAATCGTGGGCGCGCGCGGCGTCGCGCAGCACCTCCTCGCCGACCTGCTTGGTGTTGCCGTAGGGCGACTCCGCGGGCTTGATCGGCGCGTCCTCGCGGATCGGCAGCTCGTCGGCCTGGCCGTAGACGGTGCACGACGAGCTGAAGATGAAGCCGCACGCGGGGTGTGCGGCGACGTGCTCGAGCAACAGGGCCAGCGAGCCCAGGTTGTTCAGGTAGTACTGCAGCGGCTTCTGCACCGACTCGCCGACGGCCTTGTGCGCGGCGAAGTGGATGATGCCGGCGAGGTCGCCGTGGCGGGCCAGGAACGCGCGGCACGCCGTCGGGTCGGCGAGATCCACGTCTACCCACGACGGCCTGACGCCAGCGATCGCCTCGATGCCGTCCAGTACGGCGGCGCGCGTATTGCTGAGGTTGTCGGCGATCACGGCCTCGTAGCCGCGGCCGAGCAGTTCGACGGCGGTGTGCGAACCGATGAAACCCAGACCGCCGGTGACGAGGACCTTCTTCATTGCCGTAGCCATTGCCGACTGGCGCTCACTTGCGCACGTAACCCTCGAAGTCGCGGTGCTCCTGCTTGTAGAGCACCTCCTTGGGCAGCTTCTTGAACGCCTCGTAGGTGATCTTCAGACCCTCGGCGCGCGACACCTTGGGCTCCCAGCCGAGGATCTTCTTGGCCTTGGTGATGTCGGGGCGGCGCTGCGTCGGGTCGTCCTTGGGCAGGGGCTTGCGAATGATCTTCTGCGTGGTACCTGTCAGCTTGATGATCTCCTCGGCGAACTGCAGGATCGTGATCTCGTCGGGGTTGCCGATGTTGACCGGATACGGATAGTCGCTGAGCAGCAGGCGGTAGATGCCCTCGACGAGGTCGTCGACGTAGCAGAACGAGCGGGTCTGGCTGCCATCACCGAAAACCGTCAAATCCTCGCCGCGCAGCGCCTGGCCGATGAATGCGGGTAGCACGCGCCCGTCGTTGAGCCGCATGCGCGGGCCGTAGGTGTTGAAGATGCGGATGATGCGCGTCTGCACGCCGTGGTAGGTGTGGTAGGCCATGGTCATGGCCTCCTGGAAGCGCTTGGCCTCGTCGTAGACGCCGCGCGGCCCTACCGGGTTGACGTTGCCCCAGTACTCCTCGGTCTGCGGGTGCACCGCGGGATCGCCGTAGACCTCGGAGGTCGAAGCGACCAGGATGCGCGCGTTCTTGGCCTTGGCCAGACCCAGGCAGTTGTGCGTGCCGAGCGAGCCGACCTTGAGCGTCTGGATCGGGATCTTCAGGTAGTCGATCGGGCTCGCCGGCGAGGCGAAGTGCAGGATGTAGTCGAGCGGCCCCGAGACGTGCACGAAGTTGCTGACGTCCTTGTGATGGAACGTGAACTCCTTCTTCGGGAACAGGTGCTCGAGGTTGCGCAGGTCACCCGTGATCAGGTTGTCCATGCCGACGACTTCGTAGCCCTCGGCGATGAACCGGTCGCACAGGTGCGAGCCGAGGAACCCGGCCGCGCCGGTGATGAGGATGCGAGGCATGTGCGGTGTTGCTGATTGCGGCTATTGGACGCCGATGCCGGCGTAGGCGAACCCCATCTGGCGCAGCTCGGGGCCGCTGTAGATGTTGCGGCCGTCGATGACGACCTTCTGCTTGAGCAGCTTGCCGACCTTGTTCCAGTCGGGCACGCGGAACTCGCGCCACTCGGTGACGAGCAGCAGCGCGTCGGCGCCCGGCAGCGCCGCGTAGGCGTCCTTGGCGTAGGCGATGCGGTCGCCGATCATGTGCTTGCTCTCCTCCATCGCGACCGGGTCGTATGCCGCCACGGTCGCGCCCGCGGCCAGCAACTCCTCGCAGATGACCAGCGCCGGCGCCTCGCGCATGTCGTTGGTCTCCGGCTTGAAGCTCAGCCCCCACATCGCGAAGTGCTTGCCGCGCAGGTCGTCGCCGAACTGCTTCTTGACCTTGCGGACCATGACGTGCTTCTGGTCCTCGTTGACGTCCTCGACCGACTGCAGGATGCGCAGCGCGTAGCCGTTCTCGGCGCCGGTGCGCACCAGCGCCTTGACGTCCTTGGGGAAGCAGCTGCCACCGTAGCCGATGCCCGGGTAGATGAAGCGGTTGCCGATACGCGCGTCGCTGCCGATGCCCTTGCGCACCATGTTGACGTCGGCGCCGAGCACCTCGCAGAGGTTGGCGATGTCGTTCATGAAGCTGATCTTCGTGGCGAGCATCGCGTTGGCCGCATACTTGGTCATCTCGGCCGACGGCACGTCCATGAAGTAGACCGGGTGACCGTTGAGCGTGAACGGCTTGTAGAGGCGCGTCAGCACTTCCTGGGCGCGCGCGCTCTGCACGCCGCAGACGATGCGGTCGGGCTTCATGAAGTCCTCGATCGCCGCGCCCTCCTTGAGGAACTCGGGGTTGCTGGCGACGTCGTAGGGGATGTCGGCGCCGCGCGCCTGCAGCGCCGCGGCGAGTTCGCGCCGCACCTTCTCGGCAGTGCCCACGGGCACGGTGCTCTTGGTGATGACGACCAGGTAGTCGGTCATGCGCTCGCCGATCTCCTTGGCGACCGCGAGCACGTAGCGCAGGTCGGCGCTGCCGTCCTCGCCGGGCGGCGTGCCGACCGCGATGAACGCCGCCTCGGCAGCGACGACGGCCTCGGCGAGGTCGGTCGTGAAGTGCAGGCGGCCGGCGGCCACGTTGCGCTCGACGATGTCCTCGAGGCCCGGCTCGTAGATCGGCAGGACCCCCTTCTTGAGGTTGGCGATCTTCTCGGCGTTGACGTCGACGCAGGTCACGTCCATGCCGACGTCTGCAAGGCAAGAGCCCGTGA
Organism: Planctomycetota bacterium; assembly: GCA_020638655.1. Lineage (GTDB taxonomy): Bacteria > Planctomycetota > UBA1135 > UBA1135 > UBA2386 > JACKIC01. The sequence continues at coordinate 291,657 of JACKIC010000004.1, read as the reverse complement.
CGAGGCCTACATATCCAGTGCCGACGACGGCGATCTTCATGGCCGAATGCTGAGGTTGGTCGAGTGAGGTGGCTGGAGCTGGCGGGGGTCGGCGGCGGGCCGCGACCTCCTTGCACCATCGGCACGGGACGGGCCGCGGGCGAAGGCGAAGACCGATTCCCACGAAGGGGCCGGCCAGCCGGGCTACCGCCGCGCTGCGCGGCGCAGAACGAGGCGAAGGTTCTAGCGCATGGCGTCGACGCGGGCCACCACGGCATGGCCTGCGGGAGCGAAGTGCGTGAGCTTCATCGACCGCTCACGCGCGGTTGGCCCGAACTGACTCCGGCCGCACCTGATCGCGGACCGGCGCGGCCGAGACCGCCTTCGCACCGCGGCTTGCCGGCTGTCCCAGCCATGCGATGACGACTTCCCGTCCGCGGTCAGGCGGCGCGCCGGAGGAAGACGATTGACAGCCCAAGACGCCACCGCGACCCTGTTCGCCGCCGACCGCCGATGACCGACCACCCCCGCAACATCACGCGCCACGCCGGCGCGATCACCCGGGGCGACCGCGAGCGGCTGCTCGGACAGCGCGGCGCCGTGGTCTGGTTCACGGGCCTGTCGGGCTCCGGCAAGTCCACCGTGGCCCACAACCTCGAGGAGCGTCTGGCCGCCGCCGGCCGTCTGACCTACGTGCTCGACGGCGACAACGTGCGCCACGGCCTGTGCGCCGACCTCGGCTTCGGCGCGGCCGACCGCACCGAGAACATCCGCCGCGTCGGCCACGTCGCGGCGCTGCTCGCCGACGCCGGCGTGCTGGTGCTGACCTCGTTCATCTCGCCCTACCGCGCCGACCGCGAGCAGGTGCGCCGCATCGTCGGCGCGGACTTCGTCGAGGTCTTCGTCGACGCGCCGCTGGCGGTCTGCGAGGCGCGCGACCCCAAGGGCCTCTACAAGAAGGCGCGCGCGGGCCAGATCGCCGAGTTCACGGGCATCTCCGCGCCCTACGAAGCGCCCGAGAAGCCCGACCTGCACCTGCGCACCGGCGACCAGGACCTGCCGGCCTCGGTCGCCGCGGTGCACGACCTGCTCGCCGCGCGCGGCCTGTTCACGCCCTCCGACCCGCAATGAACAAGTACGCCCTGAGCCACCTGCAGCAGCTCGAGCAGGAGAGCATCCACATCATGCGCGAGGTCGCGGCCGAGTTCGAACGGCCGGTGATGCTCTACTCGATCGGCAAGGACTCCGGCGTGATGCTGCGTCTGGCCCAGAAGGCGTTCGCGCCGGCGCGCATCCCGTTCAAGGTGCTGCACGTCAACACCACCTGGAAGTTCCGCGAGATGATCGAGTTCCGCGACCGGCTGGTGAAGGAACTCGATCTCGACTTCGAGGAGTGGATCAACCAGGAGGGTGTCGCCCAGGGCATCGGCCCGTTCACGCACGGCACCCAGAAGCACACCCACGTGATGAAGACCGAGGCGCTCAAGCAGGCGCTCAACGCCGGCCAGTACGACGCCGCGTTCGGCGGCGCGCGCCGCGACGAGGAGAAGAGCCGCGCCAAGGAACGCATCTTCAGCTTCCGCGATCGCTTCCATCAGTGGGACCCGAAGAACCAGCGGCCCGAGCTCTGGAACCTGTTCAACTGCCGCGTCAACAAGGGCGAGTCGATCCGGGTGTTCCCACTCAGCAATTGGACCGAGCTCGATGTCTGGCTCTACGTGCACCGCGAGAACCTGCCGATGGTGCCGCTCTACTTCGCCAAGGAGCGGCCCGTGGTGCGCCGCAACGGCACGCTGATCATGGTCGACGACGACCGCATGCCGCTCGAACCCGGCGAGCAGCCACAGATGAAGATGGTCCGTTTCCGCACGCTCGGCTGCTACCCGCTGACCGGCGCGATCGAGTCCACCGCCGACACCGTGCCCAAGATCATCGAGGAGATGCTGCGCAGCCGAGACAGCGAACGACAGGGCCGCGTGATCGACTTCGACGAGGGCGGCTCGATGGAGGACAAGAAGCGCGAGGGCTACTTCTGATGTCCTACGCCGAGGAGATCGACGAGCAGGGTATCGAGGGCTACCTCGCGCGCTACGGCAACCGCGAGATGCTCCGGTTGCTCACCTGCGGCAGCGTCGACGACGGCAAGTCGACGCTGATCGGGCGCCTGCTCTACGACTCGCAGATGGTGTTCGACGACGTGCTCGCCGCCACCCAGAAGGCCTCGGACCGCTTCGGCACGACCGGCGACGACCTCGACCTGGCGCTGCTCGTCGACGGCCTGCAGGCCGAGCGCGAGCAGGGCATCACCATCGACGTCGCCTACCGCTACTTCGCGACCGACAAGCGCAAGTTCGTGATCGCCGACACGCCGGGGCACGTGCAGTACACGCGCAACATGGCGACCGGCGCGTCGAACTGCGACCTCGCCGTGATCCTGATCGACGCGCGCCACGGCGTGCTCGAACAGACGCACCGCCATTCGTTCATCTGCTCGCTGCTCGGCATCCAGCACTTCGTCGTCGCCATCAACAAGATGGACCTCGTCGACTGGAGCGAGGACCGCTTCGAGGAGATCCGCTCGGCCTACAGCGAGTTTGCCGCGCGCCTCAACGTGCGCGACATCCACTTCATCCCGATGTCGGCACTCAAGGGCGACAACGTGGTGCGCCGCAGCGATCAGATGCCATGGTTCCAGGGCGCGCCGCTGCTCGACCACCTCGAGAACGTGCACCTCGCCAGCGACCGCAACCTCGTCGACCTGCGCCTGCCGGTGCAGAACGTGGTGCGGCCGGACCTGAACTTCCGCGGCTACGCAGGCACCCTGGCCTCCGGCGTGATCCGCGTCGGCGACCAGATCGCCGTGCTGCCCTCCGGCAAGCAGAGCAAGGTGAAGTCGATCGTCACCTTCGACGGCCCGCTGCAGGAGGCGTTCGCGCCCATGGCTGTGACGGTCACGCTCACCGACGAGATCGACATCAGCCGCGGCGACACCATCGTCGCGCCCAACAACGCCCCGGACCTCGCCAACGCGATCGAGGCGATGGTCGTCTGGTTCGACGGCGCGCCCCTGCGCGCCGGCAGCCGCTATCTGATCAAGCACACCACGGCGCAGACCGCGGCGACGGTGACCGACCTGCGCTACCGCATCAACGTCGGCTCCCTGCACCGCGAACCCGCGCCGGAGCTGGTGATGAACGAGGTGGGCCGCATCCGCCTCGAATGCGCGCGCCCGCTGGCCGCCGACGCCTACTCCAAGAACCGCGGCACCGGCTCGTTCATCCTGATCGACCGCCTCACCAACGCCACGGTCGGCGCCGGCATGGTCGTCGAGCGCAAGATCGCCAAGGACGCGATCAGCCGCCGCGGCACCAGCGCCGACGCCGGCAGCAACGTGCGCCTGCACGGCAAGCGCCAGATCACGCCCGAAGACCGCAAGGCGCGCCTGGGCCAGGAGCCGTTCGTGCTGTGGATCACGGGCCTGCCGCGCGCCGGCAAGTCGTCGCTCGCCTACGGCCTCGAGAAGGTGCTGTTCGACCAGCAGCACCACGTGCAGGTGATCGACGGCGAGATCCTGCGCCTGGGCCTGAACCGCGACCTGGGCTTCAGCGGCGCCGACCGCTGGGAGAACCAGCGCCGCGCCGCCGAGCTGGCGCGCCTGAACCTGTCGCAGGGCGTCAGCACCATCGTCGCGCTGGTGTCGCCGATGGCCTTCGAGCGCCAGGAGGCCAAGAAGCTGGTCGACAGCCCCAACTTCTTCGAGGTGTTCTGCGACGCGCCGCTCGCCACATGCGAGGAGCGCGATCAGGACGGACTCTACGCCCGCGCCCGCGCCGGCGAGATCGCCAACGTCACCGGCGTCGACGCGCCCTACGAGGCGCCCAAGGCCCCCGACCTGCGCCTCGACACCGCCGCGCAGCCAGTGGCTGCAAACATCGACCAGGTGGTCACGTTCCTGAGGAATCGCAAGCTGGTGCGCTGATGGAAGCCGTCATCGAAGCCAAGAACCTGGGCAAGACCTACCGCATCTACGGCAACCCGTACAACCGCATCTTCGAGAAGCTGCCCTGGAACAAGGGCAAGAAGATGCACAAGGAGGTCAACGCGCTGCGCGACGTCTCCTTCGACGTCAAGCGCGGCGAGTGCATGGGGCTGATCGGCTCGAACGGCGCCGGCAAGTCGACGCTGCTCAAGATCCTCAGCGGCACGACCTACCCCACCACCGGCAGCTACTCGGTCAACGGCCGCATCACCAGCCTGCTCGAGCTCGGCGCGGGCTTCCACCAGAGCTTCACCGGGCGCGAGAACATCTTCATGAACGCGGCGATGATGGGCTTCTCGCGCAAGCAGGCGCAGAAGAAGTACCAGGAGATCGTCGAGTTCAGCGAGCTCGGCGAATTCATCCACGCGCCGCTGCGCACGTACTCCTCGGGTATGCAGGCGCGCCTGGGCTTCAGCGTCGCGATCGCCACCGAACCCGACCTGCTGATCATCGACGAGATCCTGGCCGTCGGCGACATGAACTTCCGGCGCAAGTGCGTCGACCGGATCTGGGCCTACAAGAAGCAGGGCAAGTCGATCTTCTTCTGCTCGCACTCGCTCTACGACGTGCGGCAGATCTGCGAACGCGCGATCTGGATGAACTACGGCCGGGCCGAGCTGATCGCCGACTCGATCACGGTCACCAACGAATACGCGAGCCACGAGAACGACGCCGCCAACATCGAAGAACAGGCGCCAGCGGACAAGGCGGCGACACCGCAGAAGACGCCGCCGGAGGACATGCCGCGCATCCTCGAGGGCGTGATCGTCGATGCCGCCACGATGCAGCCGCGCAACGTCTTCGCCCCCGGCGAAGACTGCGCGATCCGCGTACACCTGCGTAACGGCAAGAAGCGCGAACGACTGAACCTGGCGATCGGCGCGCGCCGCAACGACGGCACCGAGTGCTTCACCCACGCGACCCACTTCGACGGCAAGTCGATCGACTTCGACGAGGGCTACGTCACCTTGCATCTGGACTGCATCCGGCTGCTGTCCGGCAAGTTCACGATCGTGCTCTATCTGTTCGACGAAGACGGGGTGCACCGCTTCCAGGAGCGCCCCGCCTCCGACAGCCTGATCGTGCAGAACCGCACCAAGGACCTCGGCCTGTTCCTCCAGGACCACCACTGGGTGATCGAGCCGACGAAGCCCTGACCGCGAGCGCCGGCGCCGGAAACCCGGTCAGATCAAGTCGGCGTACTTGTGCTTGCGGCTCACGAACGACGTGTAGCCGAGCACCAAGACGATCGCAGCCCACAGCGACGCGACCCCGACGTGGGTCCAGAAGTCCCCGAGCTGCGGCCCGATCAATGGATCGTCGAGACCGATCAGGATGCGTTGCGCCATCAGCAGCGGGTATGCCGAGTTCAGGTTGAAGAGCAGATGCCCGACCCATTCGTGCTCGCCGAACAGGCCGAGGAAGTTCTTCGGCTCCCAGAACACCGGCGTCAGGAACATCCAGGCCATGGTCAGGACTCGCCACAGCTGGGAGGTGTCGCGCACGAAGACGTCGAGATTGGCCAGCAACAGGCCCAGGCCGGTCGAATAGACCAGCTGGATGAGCAGCACCAACGGCAACGCGAGCAGCAGCAAACCGGGGTGCAGCACGTCGAGCCACACGCCGGCGACGACGCAGACCGCTGCGCCGACGAGATAGAGCACCAGCGAACTCAGCACCACCGGCAGCACCAGCAACTCCGATGGGAACGCCACCTTCTTGACCAGGTTGCCGTTCGCCACCACGACGCTGCACGACTGAGTGGTCGCTTCGACCAGCGAGTGGAACAGGATCACGCCCGAGAACAGATAGACTGCGTAGGGGGCGTCGCCAGCGTTGCCGCCGCGGCCCTGCGCGAACAGCACGCCGAACACGAAGTAGTAGACCGTGAACTGGAACAGCGGCTGCGCCAGGATCCACCAGACCCCGAGGAACGAGCCGTGGAACCGCCCCAGCAACTCCCGCCGCAGGAAGTTCTGGATCATGTAGCGATTGCGCCAGACCAGCCCGGGATAGCCGAACATGGGCAGCACGTAGCTCAACATGCCGCGCCGGACAGCAGCGGCGTCGTAGTGGCGGACGAGGGTCATCGGTCTTGGCGGGCCGGCTTGCGGCGATCAGCAGGTTAGGGAATCGCCGCGGGTTGACCAGCGACAGCCGGCCACTTCATCGATCGCGACGCCCCGCGGACTTTGGTCGCGAAGCGAATCACCGCGGACGGCGCGCAAGCGCCGATGGCATGGCTGCATGACCACGGCCAGCAGCGCCCGCGGTGCTCACCGCGGCGCGCAGCCCGCGAGCACCTCGAGCACGCGCGCCCGAATCGCCGGCCGGCACACGACGATCTCGTCGTTGCGCGGATTCGCCTGGTTGTAGCGCTGCGCGCTGCCGTCGATGCGGCACACCGCCCAGCCGGCGGCCCGGGCGATCGCCTCGGGCGCGCAGGTGTCCCATTCCTTGAGCCCCGGCTTGTGCACGTAGGCGTCGGCCTTGCCGAGGAGCAGCAGCGCGACCTTGAAGCCGACGCTGCCCGACGGCACGAACTCGGCGCCGCCCAGCTGCCGCGCGAACTCCTGCACCCAGTCGGGGGTGTGGCTGCGGCTCACCGCCAGGCGCAGCGGCCCGTCACCGCCAGCGGCGGCGGCGAGCCGATCCGGCCAGTCGCCGCCGGAGCCGGTCAGCGCGACGTGTTCCTGGCCCGGCACGCAGCAGCCCGCGAGCACCCGGTAGATGGCCGGCAGCGCCACGGCGCCGAGCGCCGGCGCACCGCCGACGGCGAAACCCACGTGCACGGCCCAGTCGTGGCGCCCGGACCGATACTCCTTGGTGCCGTCGAGCGGGTCGACGATCCAGCAGTTGTCGACGCCGAGCCGCGCCGCCGAATCCTTGGTCTCCTCGGAGAGCAGCGCGTCGAGCGGGTAGCGACCGCGCACGTAGCCCTGCAGGTAACCGTCCGCCGCCTGGTCACCGACGTCGCCGAGCACCTTCTCGTCGGTCCAGCGCCCGCTCGCGCGCAGCGCGAACAACCGGCGGCCGGCCTCGGCGGCGATCTGCGCGGCGAACGAGAGGCGCGCGGCGAGGTCGGGGTCGGTCAGGGTCATGCCGGCAGCTTGCAGTAGAACAGCTCGGTGTTGACGACGCCGTTGGCCACGCCAACGCCGCCGAACGGGAAGAACGTGTAGTCGACCTGCAATCCCAGGTCGCGCAGCGTGTCGTCGAGGTCGGTGCCGTAGACCCGGAACGACAGCGCCGCGTTCTCCGGGTCGTTGGTGTCGCCGTGATACTCACGCTCCATCACGAAGTCGTCCTGGCTCGGATCGAGCGGGTCGCGCACCACCACGCGGTGCGTCGTCGCGGCCATCGCGCGCGAGTGCGGCACGGTGAACAGGTAGGCCCCGCCCGGCGCGAGCACGCGGCGGATCTCGGCGTGCGCCAGCGCGTCGAGCCGCACGTGCTCCATCACGTCGCTGGTGATCACCAGGTCGAAGCTCGAGTCGGCGAAGGTCAGGCGCTCGAGGTTCTGGTTGCTCGCCGCGGGGTTGACCACCTGCTCGCGCCCCTCGATCGGCGCGCCGAGCGGATCGGCGCCGCGGAAGCGCGAGCACTGCACCTGCACGCCCTCGACTGCGGCGAGCAGGTCGGGCAGCGGGTAGCTGCAGGTGTTGTAGTAGAACGGCAACTGCGCGTCGTAGACGCGCACGGGCCGCGGCAACTTGTGTTCGCGCAGTCCCGCGAGCGACTCCGCACGCACGCCGAGCTCCTCGGCGAACCAGCGCAGCACCCCGTGGGCCAGCGCCCGGTAGCGACTCGTCGTGCCACAGGCCCCGCAGGTGTAGGACTCTCGCGCCAGCGCCTGGTCCTTGCAGAAGAACGCGGAGGCCTCGCCGCAGACGTTGCACCGCCCCGGCAGACACGGCGCGTGACCGTACTTGGTCGACCACTGCTGCAGCCGGTCGATCGCGAGTTGCCAGTCGGCCGGCGCGAGCACCGGGGCCTCGGGCAGCTCCGCCTCGGACTTGGGCGGGAACACGTAGGTCTTCACCTGGTGCAGCAAGCGCTTCATGAAGGTCGGTGGGCGGTGTCGAGGGTGAAGGTCCGCGCGCATCCTAGCCCCCTGCTATCGTGTCGCCATGCTGTCCATCGCGTGGATCTGCGCCGCCGCCGCGTTTTCCCTGCCCCAAGGAACGGAACCGCCGCCCGAGCTGCACCTGACGCTGGAACAGCGCGACGACAGCTGGCGCGACGCGGTGAGCATCGCCGACGGCGCCGTCGGCAACGCCGCGCGCTTCGACGGCGACCGCGCCCATATCGACGCCGGCCCGTGCCCGATCGACTCGCGGCAGCCGTTCACGCTGCGCTGCCGGCTGCGCACCTCTCGGGGGGACTTCTGCACGCCGCTGATGGCGCGCGACGGCGAGGCGGTCGGCATCTCGCTGGTGCTCGGCCGCCAGCCAGGCAGGATCTCGTTCGAGGCTTGGTCGTGGACCTCGGTGCGGCTCTCGTCGCAGGTGCGCGTCGACGACGGCGCATGGCACGAGCTCGAGGTCGCCTACGACCCCACCACCAACGGCGCGGTCCTGTTCGTCGACGGCACGCTGCAGACGCACGCCGAACTCGGCCACGGCGCCGCGCCGGCCGCGCAGTTGCGGCTCGGCGACAACATCGGCGCGCACCAACCGTTCGCCGGCGACCTCGACGAAGTGCACCTGGTGCGCAGCACGAACCACGCCGAGCTGCTCGCGCAGTTCGCGCCGGTGCTGAGCCTCGCCGAACGCGAGCAGGCGCTCGCGGGCCTGCGCGACCGGGCGCTGCCGCGGTCGACGCCGAGCCTCGCCGAACGCAGCGCCGCCGACTGGCCAAGGCGCCGCGCGGCCGTGCGCGCGCACGTCGCCGACGCGCTCGGCCTGTCGCCGCCGCCGGCCGCGGCGCCGCTCGACGTGCAGGTGCACGGCGAAGTCGTGCGCGACGGCGTGCGGCTGCAGCGCATCTCGTGGATCGGCTTTCCCGGGCAGCGGGCCACCGGTTGGCTGTGGTCGCCGGATCCTGCGATCGCGGGCAGGCATCCCGCGATGTTGTGCCCGCACGGCCACTGGCAGAACGGCGCCATCCACCCGGTCGTACAGGCGCGTTGCTCGGCATTCGCGAGGTTCGGTTGGGTCACGCTCGCGGTCGATTCGGTGCACGTCGAGGACGTCGCCACGGGCGTCAACAGCGTCGGCGCGATGACCTGGCACAACCAGCGCGCGCTCGACCTGCTGCTCGCGCGCGACGACGTCGATCCGCAGCGCGTCGGTGTCACCGGCGCGAGCGGCGGCGGCCAGCAGACCTACTACCTGATGGCGCTCGAGGAACGCCTCGCCGTCGCCGCGCCGATGGTGATGGCCTGCTACCTCTACGAGATCGTCTCCGACACCGGGGCACACTGCGGCTGTAATCACACGCCGCGCCTCGCCGCCGGCACCGACGTGCCCGAGATGTGCGCGGTGTTCGCGCCGAACCCGGCGATGTTCGGCAGCGTCAGCGGCGACTGGACGCACAACTTCCCGCAGCAGGGTCTGCCCGAGCTGACCGCGCACTGGGCGCGCCTGGGTGGGCAAGGGCCGCGCTCGCGCTTCGCCGACGAAGGGCACAACTACGACCGACCGATGCGCGAGGAGGTGTACGACTTCCTGCAGTCCTGCTTCTTTCGTTTCGACGAGCTCGGGCACGTGCCGAGCTATGACGCAGTGAGCTGGAAGGAGCAGGTGTTCGCCGCCGCCGAGCTCCAGCCACTGCTGGCCGCGCGGCCCAACGCGACGCTCGACCCCGGCGCGATGGCGCGCGAGTATCTGGCGCGCCGACCGCGCGTCGCGACGCTCGCCGCACTGGCGCCCGGGCTCGACCTGTACGTCGCGCCACGAACGATGTCGCTGCCCTGTTCCGTCGACTGGCTCGGCGCGTACCTACCCGGCAACGACGGCGTGCCGATCCCTCTTCGCAAGAGGAACCTGGGTCTCGGCCCCTACACCGTCGTCGTCGATCCGCGCGGCGGCGCGGCGCTGCTCGCCGATGCTCCTCCCTGGCTCGCGAAGCTCGACAACGCCGTGCTCGTCGATCCGCGCCCCTACGGCGAATGGGCGCGCTTCCGTTCGGCGTGGCAACGCAACGGCATCCTGCTGGGCCGCGGCGAGGGTTACCAGGCCGCGCTCGACACGGCGATCGTCTGCGCGAGCTTGCCCGGCGGAGGACCGGTACGCCTCGTCGGACTCGGCGAAGCCGGCGTCGTCGCGCTGCTCGCGGCGCGCCTGTGTCCGCGCATCACCGAGGTCGTCGTCGACGACCTCGGGCCCAGCTATGCCGCCGCGCCACGCCGCCTGCCGCTGTGTCCCGAGTTGCGCCGCTGGCGCGATGTGCCCGAACTCGCCGCCGACCTGCCGTCAGGTTGCGAGCTGCGCCGGCTCGACGAGCTCGCGCGGTAGACTCGGCGGTCCTGCCCCCACGACCGAGGAGACCACCATGCACCACCGCATCACCGCGACGCTGCTCATGATCACGGGCCTGGTCACCGCCGCGCCCGCGCAGTTCGCCGGCCCGGGCCTCTCCTGGACCGGAACGCTCGGCGCCTCGACGCGCAGTTTCGTGCCGAGTTGCACCAACCTGCCGGTCGCCGCGGTCTCGGGCGACACGATCACGCTGACGATCTGGGGCGACCAGCAGGCGCTGTTCGGCCTGTTCGCCTCGACGGGAGCCAACCAGTGCATCCCGATCCCGCCGCTCGGCAACGGCCTGATCCTCGATGCACCCGTGGTCACGGTGATGTTCGGCCTCTTGACGCAGACCACGCCGTGCCTGTCGTGCCCGCCCGGACTGCAGACGATGTCCTTCACCGCGCCGCACGGACTGCCGATCGGCACGACGCTGTCGGTGCAGGCCGCGACCTACGGCGCGAACCAACCGGCGTTCACGGTGGCGATCACGGGCACGTTCTGAACGGCACCGACCGCGGGCACCACAACAAGTTGGGGGTCGTCGCGAACGCGCGCGGATCGAGGCAGCTGCGGTGCGATCCGGGGCCTCTCACCGCGCGAAGATCGCGCGATTTCGACCGCGGACTGCGACCTTCGTAAGTGCGCCGCCGCGCGCGCGAGGCACCGCCGCGCAGCGCCGCAACGGCGCGGCGCGCGAACAGTTGTCCTCAACACTTCACCGCGCACTTGCGACCGCGAGACCCGCCCGCGCGAGCACCGACGCCGCGCGCCCACTTGCACATCGCGTTCGCGGTTTGCTAGAGGGCGAGGCGAGCCGCCGCCACACCCAGCGTGGCTCCCACCTCGTCGCCGCGCTCGCGCCTCACGACCGCGCGAGCAACTCGTCATCGACAGCCACGTGGCTGCAGGGGAGGGATCCGTACCCCGGTCGTCTCGCCGGGGGAACTGCGTTGGGCATCCATGCACGACACCTCGCCTCGACCACGCCGATGATCGACCAAGAACTGCCCGACCGCGAACCTCCGCGCGATTCGCTCCTTCCCAAGACCACGCCGCAGCCCGCCGTGGAGATCCCCAGCCACCTGGGCTTCGACTACGGATTCCTCACCGACCACGAGTTCCTGCCGCCGTTCGTCGGCGCGAGCGACCACGCGCTGTTCGGGGCCTCATGCCGCCTGCGGCGCCGCGAACTGAGCCGCGTCGTGACCATGCAGGGCCGCCGCGACTCGCGCGTCGGGCTGCGCCCCCACGAGATCGCGATGCCCGAGTTCTGGGGCCTCTTCGCGCACGACCACGCGCCGCGCAACCTGCTGCTGCCGGGACGACTGCTGCTCGGTCAACACCTGCTCGACCGGCACCTGCTGCTGATCGGCCCGCCCGGCGCGGGCAAGACCACGCAGGTGGTGCTGCCGCTGATCTCGAGCCTGCTCGCCGACGCCCGACGAACCGTGGTGGTGTTCGACCCCAAGGGCGACCAGTACCACACCATCCGCCAACTCGCCGCGCGCCACGGCCGGCGCAGGGGCACCTGGTTGCTGAACCTCGGCGACGCCGACGCGGGACTCGGCTGGAACCCGGTGCGGCCCGACCTGCGCCGCGACGAGGCGCTGGCGATCGCGACCTCGCTGGTGATGGCCAGCGAGAACCGCAGCTCGAACGACAGCCCGTTCTGGCGCAACATCTCGATCGAGTTGATCACCGACGTGCTGGTCGGTCTGTCGCACGATCCGTGCGAGACCGCGACGCTGCCGCGCGTGCTCGAGATCGTGCAGCTGCCGCGGCCCGAACTGCTGATCTGGCTGCGCAACCACGGCGCGCGGCGTTTCGCGGCCTTCCTCGAAAGCGGCAGCCACAACGCCGAGACCTGCCTCGCCGACACGGGCATGCGGCTCCTGGCCCTGCACGACCCACAGCTGTGTGAGGTGCTGTCCCGCGACGAGCTCGACCTCGACCGGCTGTTCCGCACGCCGGGCGTGCTGGTGATCCAGGCGAGCGAAGCGCGCATCGACCGCTACCGACCGATCCTCAACCTGCTCGTGCAGCAGCTGCTCGACCGCGCCATCGCCGCGGCCGACGCGCGCCGCGACGGCCGGCTGCGCTTTCCGGTGTCGGTGGTCATCGACGAGTTCGCATCGGCGATCGGCGCGCTGCCGCGCATGCCGGTCTACCTGAACACGCTGCGCTCGCGCCGCGTCGGCATCGTCGCGGCGGTGCAGGGGCTCGGGCAGCTGCACGGGCTCTACGGCGCCGACGCCGGCGCGATCTCGGTCGGCTTCGGCAGCCGCATCTACTTCCCCGGCGTCACCGTCGAAGACGCCGAAGCCGCCAGCCGCGCCGCGGGCACCATGACCGCCTGCCGGCTGCCGCGGGTGCCGTTCCCGATCGAGCGCCGCGTCTACTGCGCCGACGAGATCCGCATGCCGCGCGAACACCCGGTGCTCGGCCGCCCCGCGACCCTGCAGCTCGCCGACGTGCCGACCTTCCAGGGTTACTTCGTGCCGAGCTACCGGCAGGTCGAGTTCCAGCAGCTGAGCACCCGCAAGCCGCGGCGGCGGCGGCCGGCCCGCGAGTCAGCGAAGCGGCCGACGCAGCGCCTGCTGCCGCTGACCGAACTCCTGGGCCGGGCGTCCAATCGATTCGTTACCGATTACGATGAATAGCTTTACATACCATGCACCGGCTGTTCTGGGGGCCGGGGCAGGCGGACCCGCGGGTTCCGAACGGCGCCCGTCGCCGCGCCAGGCCGGTTGGATACTCCAAGGTATCTAATTGGCCATCGGCGGCGTCGATCCCTATCTTGCCCGCCTCCTCGCCGGTCGCTGCCGCGAACCCGGGCCAGACCCCGCGCGCCGTTCTCCAAGCGCCATGTCCTCGATCCCCCACAAGCGCATCACTCCAGGCACCAAGCCCGACTGGCTCAAGGTGCCGCTGCCGCAGGGCCCGACCGTCGCCCGGCTCGAGAAGGTGCTGCGCGACCGGGGGCTGCACACGGTCTGCGAAGAGGCCCGCTGCCCGAACATGGGCGAGTGCTGGGCTGGCGGCACGGCGACGTTCATGGTGCTCGGCGACACCTGCACGCGCGGCTGCCGGTTCTGCGCGGTCAAGACGCACAGCCAGGGCACGCCGGTCGACGCCGACGAGCCCGAGAAGGTCGCCGAATCGTGCGTGGCGATGGGCCTCAAGTACGTGGTGCTGACGATGGTCGACCGCGACGACCTGCCCGACGGCGGCGCCGACCACGTCGCGCAGACGATCGCCGCGATCAAGCGCCGCAACCCCGAGATGCTGGTCGAGGCGCTGGTCGGCGACTGGCTCGCCAACGACGAGTTCACGACCGAACAGATGATCGCGCGCGTGCTCGCCGGCAAACCCGACGTCTACGCGCACAACATCGAGACGGTGCTGCGCCTCACGCCGCGCGTGCGCGACCACCGCTGCGGCTACGTGCGGTCGCTGCAGACGCTGCGCACCGCCAAGCAGCTGCAGCCCGACATCGTCACCAAGTCGTCCTTGATGCTCGGCCTCGGCGAGACCGAGCGCGAGGTCGACCAGGCGATGGACGACCTGCGTGAGTACGGCGTCGACGTGGTCACGTTCGGCCAGTATCTGCGGCCGACGATCAAGCACCTGCCCGTCAAGGAGCACGTCACGCCGGCGCGGTTCGCCGCGCTCGAGCAGCGCGCGCTCAAGAAGGGCTTCCTCTACGTCGCCTCCGGACCGCTGGTCCGCTCGAGCTACAAGGCGGCGGAGTTCTACATCGCCGGCATGCTGCGGCAGCGTCGCGCGCTCGACGCCGCGCGCGCGGCCACGACCGACACGACCCCGTTGGAGTCGAACCACCCATGACCCTCGAACTCGTCTCGATCCTCGACAAGGACGGCAAGGCCCAGAAGGGCAAGGACCCCAACCTGTCCGCCGAACAGCTCAAGAAGCTGTACCGGCTGATGGTCGCGACGCGGCAGCTCGACGACCGCGGCCTGGCGCTGCAGCGCCAGGGACGCATCGGCTTCTACCTGCAGTCGACGGGCCAGGAGGCGTCGCACCTCGGCGCCGCGTTCGCGCTCGCCGACAGCGACTGGCTGTTCCCCGCCTACCGCCAGCCCGGCATCCTGCTGCTGCGCGAGATCCCGCTGCAGAAGGTCGTCAGCGAGTGGTTCGGCAACTCGGGCGACACCAGCAAGGGCCGGCAGATGCCGGTGCACTACAGCTTCCGCGAGGCCAACTTCGTCTCGATCAGCTCGCCGATCGGCACGCAGCTGACGCAGGCCGCGGGCGCCGGCATGGCCGCGAAGATCCGCGGCGACGACACGGTGTTCATGACCTTCTGCGGCGACGGCGGCACCAGCAGCAACGACTTCCACACCGGCCTCAACTTCGCCGCCGTCTACAAGGCGCCGGTGGTGTTCATCTGCGAGAACAACGGCTGGGCGATCTCGGTGCCGAGCGGCAAGCAGACCGCCAGCGAGTCGATGGCGATCAAGGCCGAGGCCTACGGCATGCCCGGCGTGCGCGTCGACGGCAACGACATCCTCGCCGTCTACCGCGTCTGCAAGGAGGCGGTCGAGCGCGCGCGCCGCGGCGAGGGCCCGACGCTCGTCGAGACCGTCACCTACCGCATCGCCTCGCACAGCAGCTCGGACGACGCCGCGCGCTACCGCGACGCCAAGGAGTTCGAGGCCTGGAAGAAGAAGGACCCGATCGCGCGCTTCCAGCAGTACCTCAAGCACAAGAAGCTCTGGAACGAGGCGTTCGAGACCGAGTGCGTCGAGGGCGCCAAGGCCGAGATCGCCGCGGCGGTCAAGGCGGCCGAGGCGCTGCCGAACCCGGGCCCCGAGACGCTGTTCGACGACGTCTACATGAACCTCACGCCCCAGCTCAAGGAGCAGCGCCAGCAGCTTCACGACCTGATGGAGAAGGGCGGCGTCGGCGCCGAGGTCGGCTTCTTCCCGCTGTGATCTTCCTGCTGTGAGGGCGGCGCCCGACGCGGCGCCGACGGCACAGCCAACCGGACAAACATCCGCGCCGCGCACGGCGCACCACTTTGCGAGACCTGCCATGACTGCAACCCAAGCGAAGACCGGCGAAGCCACGCCCGGCACCAAGGTGATGACGCTGCTCGAGGCGATCACGGACGCGATGCGCACCGAGATGCGCAACGACGACCGCGTCGTCGTGTTCGGCGAGGACGTCGGCAAGAAGGGCGGCGTGTTCGGCACCACGATGGGCCTGCAGGACGAGTTCGGCGAGCAGCGCTGCTTCGACACGCCGCTGTCCGAGTGCGGCATCATCGGCGCGGGCGTCGGCATGGCCGTCTATGGCATGCGCCCGATCACCGAGATCCAGTTCCTCGACTTCATCTACCCGGCGTTCGACCAGATCGTCAGCGAAGCCGCGAAGATGCGCTACCGCAGCGGCGGCGAGTACACGTGCCCGATGGTGATCCGCTCGCCGTACGGCGGCGGCATTCGCGGCGGCCACTACCACAGCCAGTCGAGCGAGGCCTACTTCTGCCACACCCCGGGCCTCAAGGTCGTGATCCCGAGCACGCCGGCCGACGCCAAGGGCCTCTTGATCAGCGCGATCCGCGACGAGGACCCGGTGATGTTCCTCGAGCCCAAGGCGCTCTACCGCCACGCCAAGGGTGAGGTGCCGCTCGGCGAGCACGTGGTGCCGATCGGCAAGGCGCGCATCGCCCGCGAGGGCACCGACGTGACGCTGCTGTGCTACGGCGCGATGGTGCCCGTGTGCGAGCAGGCCGCCAAGGAGGCCGAGGCGATGGGCCGCAGCGTCGAGATCGTCGACCTGCGCACGCTGGTGCCGCTCGACGAGGCCACGGTGCTCGAGTCGGTCAAGAAGACCGGCCGCTGCGTCGTCGTCTACGAGGCGCCCAAGACCTGCGGCTACGGCGCCGAGCTGTCGGCCCTGATCGCCGAGAAGTGCATCGAGTACCTCGAAGGCCCGATCGTGCGCGTCGCCGGCTTCGACACGCCGTTCCCCTACACCCTCGAACACCTCTACATGCCCGACGGCAAGCGCGTGCTCGCCGGCATCGAGAAGACCTTCGTCTGGTGAGCAAACGGCGGCCATCGCGCGCCGCCGGCTCGCCCCCCGACACCGAATCCCCCACGAATCACGAACATGGCAAAGAAGGAATTCAAACTCCCGGACATCGGCGAAGGCATCGCCGAAGGCGAGATCGTCAGCTGGAAGGTCAAGGCCGGCCAGGCGGTCAAGGAAGAGGACGAGTTCGTCGAGGTGATGACCGACAAGGCCACCGTGACGATCACGGTGCCCTTCACCGGCGTCATCGCCGAACTGCGCTGCAAGGAAGGTGACGTGGTGCCGGTGGGCAGCGTCATCGCGGTGATCGACGCCGGCGCCGCCGGCGGCGAGGCCGCGGCACCCGCGCCCGCGGCGGCACCCGCCGCGCCCGCGCCGGCCGCGCCCGCGCCCGCCGCGGCCAAGCCCGTCGCGATCCCGGCCGCCGCGCCCAAGCCCGCCGCGCCCGCGCCGGCACCGGCCGCCGCGGTCGCGTTCGTGCAGTCGAGCCCGGGCAAGGTGCTCGCCGCGCCCGCGACGCGCCGCCGCGCCCGCGAACTCGGCATCGACCTGAACCAGGTGCAGCCGACCGGCCCGCGCGGCCGCATCACCAACGACGACCTCGCTGCCGGCGGCCGCCCCGCCGCGGCCGTCGCCGCGACCGCCGGCACCGGCGCGGCGCGCTTCACGCCGATCGCGATCCCGCCCGCGCCTGCCGGCCGCACCGAGGAGCGCGTGCCGTTCCGTGGCCTGCGCCGCAAGATCGCCGAGGCGATGACGCGGTCGAAGTACACCGCCACGCACTTCACCTACGTCGACGACATCGACGTCACCGACCTGGCGAAGATCCGCGGCGACGCCAAGAAGGCCTTCGCCGACAAGGGCGTCAACGTCACCTACCTGCCGTTCATCATGAAGGCCATCGTCATCGCGATGCGCGAGTTCCCGATGATGAACGCGTCGCTCGACGAGGTGACGCAGGAGCTGGTGGTGAAGAAGTACTTCAACTTCGGCATCGCCACCGACACCGACAACGGCCTGATCGTGCCGGTGATCAAGGACGTCGACCGCAAGTCGGTCGGCGAGCTCGCCAAGGACCTGCAGGACCTCGCGGCGCGCACGCGCGAGGGCAAGGTCACGGTCGACGACCTCACCGGCGGCACCTTCACGATCACCAACGCCGGCAACATCGGCGGCCTGTTCGCGACGCCCGTGATCAACTTCCCCGAGGTCGCGATCCTCGGCGTGCACGCGATCAAGGAGACGCCGGTCGTCAAGAACGGCCAGATCGTGATCGGCAAGAAGATGTACCTGTCGGTCTCGATCGACCACCGCATCGTCGACGGCGCCACCGGCGCGCGCTGGATGAACGTGATCAAGGATTGCCTCGAGCAGCCCTACCGCATGCTGCTGGCCTGAGCAAAGGCCGCCCGATGAGCCCCGCGAAGATGGTCAAGAAGAAGCCCGCCAAGCCCGCCGCCAAGGCGGCCGCGAAATCGAAGCCCGCTGCCGCCCGCAAGGCGGCGGGCAAGCCGGCCCCCAAGGTCGCCCCGAAGGCCGCCCCGAAGAAGCCCGCTCCGAAGAAGGCCGCGCCGGCCAGGCCCGTGCAGGGCAACGCCGGCCTCGTGCGCCTGCTCGAGGACGACGGCACGATCGCCAAGGGCAAGGACCCGGGCCTCGACACCAAGACGCTGCTGTTCCTCTACGAGCAGATGGTGCAGGTGCGCGAGTTCGACCGCCGCATGCTGATGCTGCAGCGGCAGGGGCGCATCGGCTTCTACGGGCCGATCCTCGGTCAGGAGGCGGCGACCGTCGGCTCGATCGCGGCGCTGCAGCCGCGCGACTGGATCTTCCCGGCGCTGCGCGAAGGCGCCGCGGCGATGATGCGCGGCCTGTCGCTGACCGAGGCGATCAACCAACTGATCGGCAACGGCGCCGACCGCTGCAAGGGCCGCCAGATGCCGTGCCACTACACCTTCAAGGAAGGCAACTACTACGGCATGTCGTCGGTGATCGGCACGCAGATCAGCCACGCCGTCGGCGCGGCGATGGCGGCGCGCATCAAGGGCGACGACGTCGTCGTGCTCGGCTACATGGGCGACGGCGCGACCAGCGCCAACGACTTCCACTGCGGCATGAACTTCGCCGCCGTGTTCGAGAGCCCGTGCGTGCTGTTCTGCCAGAACAACCAGTGGGCGATCTCGGTGCCGATCAGCAAGCAGAGCGCCAGCGAGACGATCGCGCAGAAGGGCAAGGCCTACGGCATGCCCTACGTGCGCGTCGATGGCAACGACGTGCTCGCGGTCTACTCGGTGACCAAGGCCGCGGCCGAACGCGCGCGGGCCGGTGACGGCCCGACGTTCATCGAAGCCGTGACCTATCGCCGCCTGGGCCACAGCTCGAGCGACGACCCGACCAAGTACCGCGACGACGCCGAGGTGAAGGTCTGGGAGAAGAAGGACCCGGTCGACCGGTTCCGCAAGTACCTGGTCAAGCGCGGCCTGTGGAGCGACGCCAAGGAGGCGGCGTTCAAGGACGACATCGCGCAGCGCGTCAACGACGCGATCGCCGCCGCCGAGGCCCACGGCGCGCCCGCCGACGAGACGCTGATCACCGACGTCTATGCGCAGGTCACGCCGCAGCTCAAGGAGCAGCTCGGTGAGGTGCTCGCGCTCGAAGGGCGCGGTGTCAACGAGGGCGCGTTCCCGCTGTAGTTACGCCGGTCGGCGCCGGCGCTATCGTGGCGCCATGCGGCACCTCCTGATCGCGCTGCCGGCGCTGCTGCTGCTGGTGCGGGCCGACGTCGCGCAACTGCACGACGTCGTGCGCTGCGTGCCCGACGCGGTGATCACGCTGCCGGGTGGCGTCACCACGGCGGCCGCGTTCTCGCCGGACGGCACGCTGCTGGCGACCGGCGGCGCGGCCGGCGACCTGATGCTGCTCGACGTGCGGACCGGGGCCGTGCACTGGCAGTGCTGGCCCGGCGGCCTGCTCGGCACCATCGCGTTCTCGCCCGACGGCAGGCGGATCGCCGCGACGGGCGCACACCTCACGGTGCACGATGTCGCCACGGGCGTCGAACTGGCGCATCGCCGGAACACCGGTCCGCACACCGTGTGCTGGAGCACCGACGGCCGGCTGATGGCCTACGCGGAAGGCGACTCCGTGCAGCTCGTCGAGACCGAGCACTACGAGTTCGCCCATCCGCGGCTCGAGTTCACGTATCCGATCCACGCCATGGTGTTCGCAGCCGACGATCAGACGCTGTTCGTCGGCGACAACGTCGGGCAGATCTGGCGCGCCGCCCCATCCGGGCAGGTGCCCAGGGAGCGACTGTTCAAGCACGGGAACGACCAGCGCTGCGCGCGGCTCGGTCGCGCCGCCGGCGGCTTCGTCAGCTTCAGCAACAAGGGGGAGCTGCGGCGCGACGGTCGGACCACGCGCCTCGACCGCGAATTGTGCGCGGTCGCCCTGTCCGCCGACGGTGAGCACTTCGTCGCCGGAGACGGCGAGGGCAACGTCGTGTGGGCCAGCGCGAACGACACCTGGCAGCGCGAACTGCACCTGTCCGCGGCGGTCTCGGCGGCGGCGCTCGACACGGAACACAGCGCCTTGTTCGTGGCCACGCAGAGCGGCGACAACCTGCTCTACCGCGGCGACGCCGCGCCCGTCGAGTTGCCGGGCCACAACGCGATAGCCGGGGAGATCGCCGTGAGCCCCGACGGCACGGCGCTGGCCGTTTGTAGCCGGGGCCCCTATTGGTCGGCGCCGAACGGATCGGGGTATCTGGTGTCGCTCGACGGCCTGCCGCCGCAGCGACTCGCCGACTGCGCCGCCGTCGGCACCGGCCGATCGGGCGCCGAGCTCGTGGTGCTCGGCAAGGACAACCTCCGCATCGTCGACGGGCGCACCGGCAACTCGGTCGTCACCGCGACGCGCGAAGCCCCGTGGTCGTGGCACACGCCTTCCGTCGACGTCGCCGCGAACGGGCAGCTGCTCCTGGGGCGGCTGGGCGGCCAACTGTTCGACCCCGCGACCGGCGAGTTCACGCGCGCGCCCGAGCCCCTCTACTCGCAGAAGTGGATCGACGACACGGCGCTGGCGACGGACGGCAGGTGGGCCGTCGGCGCCACTTCGGGTGTCGAAGGGGAAGACGGGCTGCTGCTCGTCACCGACGCCGCGGGCAGGGAGCTGTTCCGCGAAGCCGGCCGATCCGTGGATACGGTCGACTTCTCGCCCGACGGCCGGCGCCTCTTCTACGCGTTCACGACCGCCGAGCTCTTCGGCCTGCGCTCGCCGCAGAACACGGTGCGGATTCGCGACGCGGTCACGTTCGCGCTGCTGCACGAGGCCACCGCCCCCATCCGCTGGTGGCGCTACCTCGACGAGCGCTACGCCATCGCGCTCGGCAGGGACGGGCTGCAGGTCTGGGACGCCGACCGGCTCGTACCGGTGCAGACCATCGACGTCGGACTGCCCGTGCAACAGGTCCGCCTGTGCGCCGATCGGCGCACCCTGGTGGTCTCGACGGGGCGCGACGTGCGAACGTTCCGTCTGTCGCGGCTCTGAACAGGCCACGGACCGCGCGATCGCTGCCCCGCACCGCAAGCGCGGGCAGCCGCGGCGATTCCGCGCCATTCGTCTATTGACCCTCGCCGATGGGGCGGGGAACCTGATCCCCCCGCAGCCGCGCACCCGCGTTGCGCCCCATTTCGCCCGTCGCCGTCACCAACGCAGTGGAAGCCGAGAGCACCGAGAACGCCGCCCGCGGTACCGCTGCGAAGACCGTCGGCGCCGCGCCCAAGGGCGTCCTGTTCGACCAGGCCAGCCGCTACGCGAGCATGGCCCAGGCGGTGCAGGCGATGCTGCCGGGCGGCGGCACCGTGCTGGACGTCGGCTCGGGCGCGCTCACGCTGTTGCGACAGTATCTGCCCGACCACCGCGTGACGTTCATCGATCCGCTGCTCGCCGGCCGCGACGACGAGGGGGTCATCGGCCGCCCATTCGACGACGACGCGGTCGCGCCGGGCAGCTTCGACGCGGTCGTCTGCGTCGACGTACTCGAGCACGTGCCCGCGGACCAGCGCGACGCGTTCCTCGCGCGCATGGTGCGCGCCAGCCGCTGCGGCGTGGTCGTGTCCGCGCCGTTCCTCGACGCCGGTCAGGCGCAGCAGACCGACGCACAGGTACAGCTCACCTACCGCGCCAAGAAGGGCCAGGACTACCCGTGGCTCGCCGAACACCAGCAGCACGGGCTGCCGAACATGGCGCAGACGCAGGCCGCGCTCGCCGCCGCGGGCCTGTCGGTGACGACCATGGGCAACGGCCACGCGCCGTGGCTCGACGATCTGCTGAGCCTGCACGTCGTGCTGCTCGACGAGCCGGCCCATCGCCCGCTGCTGCAGCGCATCGGCGACCGGTTCGCCGACGAACTGCTGCGCTTCGACCACCTGGCTCCCGTCTATCGCCACCTGCTCGTCGCCGATCGCCGCGGCCCGGTCGCGCTGCCACTCGGCGCCGACGACGCCGCGCTGCGCCGCGAGGCCGAGCAGGCGTGGATGCAGTTCCGGGCCTGGGTCGACGCCGAGGTCGCGGGCCACGCCGACGCCATGGCGCTGCAGGTCGGCGACCTGCGCCGCGAGCTGGCGAGCGAGAGCAAGGCCCGCAAGCGCAGCGAGGCCCGACGGGCCGAACTCGACGGCATCGCCCGCGCGCTGAGCCTGCAGAGCAATCAACTGAACGAGCAGCTGCAGCTGCTGCGCAGCAGCCTGTCGTGGCGCGTCTCGGCGCCGCTGCGCGGCGCGGGCCGGCTCGCGTCGGCCACACTCGCCGTGACCCGACGAGTCCTGATCGGCGCAGCCCAGTGGTCGGTGCGCCATCTGATCCCGGCTCGCGCCGTCTGGCCGCTCAAGACCGCGTTCTTCACCGTGCTTCGGCCCCTGCTCGGCAACACGCGAGAGTACGCCGAGTTCGTGGAGGCGCGCCGCTGGCGCACGCCCGGCAAGACCGCCGCCGCGCCCACGATCGAGCCCGGTCACGCCACCCTGCCCGACGTCGTGGTGTTCGGCGTGATCGGCTGGGACTTCCGGATCCAGCGCCCCCAACAGCTGGCGCTCGAGCTCGCCAGACGCGGCCACCGCCTGTTCTACGTCACACCCAGCTTCGTCGACGCCCGCGCCCCCGGCTACCGCATCGCCCGCATCGACGAGCAGCTGCCGCTCTACGAGGTGCGGCTGCACGCGCCCGAGCGCGTGTCGATCTACGCCGGCGCTCCCGAAGAGGACGTCACGCGGCACCTGCTCGCCAGCATGCGGGAGTTGCTGCACGACGTCGCGATCGGCCCGAACGTCGCGCTCGTCGACCACCCGGGCTGGGTCGACGTCGCCGCCGCCATGCCGCGCACCACGCTGGTCTACGACTGCATGGACAACCACCACGGCTTCGCGCAGGCCGGCTCGCGGCTGCCCGACGACGAACGGCGCCTGGTCGCCGCCGCGGACGCCGTGATCGTCACCAGCGACCTGCTGCAGACGGCGATGGCCGAACAGCACCGGCACGTCTCGATGGTCCGCAACGCGTGCGATCCGGCCCACTTCGCCGACGCCACCGCCGCAGCCCCGGCCGGTCGGCGGCCGGTGATCGGCTACTTCGGCGCGATGGCCGAGTGGTTCGACGTCGGCCTCGTGCGCCACGCCGCCACCTCGCTGCCGCACTGCGACTTCCTGCTCGTCGGCGACGACACCGCGTCGGTGCGCGAACGCCTCGACGACCTCGACAACGTGCGCTTCACGGGCGAGGTCCCGTACGCCAACCTGCCGCCGCACGTCGCGGCGATGGATGTGCTGTTCATCCCCTTCGTCATCGACGAGCTGACGCTGGCCACCAACCCCGTGAAGGCCTACGAGGCGCTCGCGGCGGGCAAGCCGGTGGTCGCGACGCCGATGCCGGAGCTGATGAACACGCACCTGGCGCCGTTCGTACGCATCGGCAGCTGCCCGACGACGTTCGTGCACCAGATCGCCGCGGCCCTCGCGGACGCAGACGACCCCGAGCGGCGCGAGGCCCGCGTCGCGTTCGCGCAGCAGCAGTCGTGGCAGCACCGCGCCACTGCGCTGACCACCGCGATCGAGAACGCGCCCCGCCCCAGGGTCTGCGCCGTCGTGGTCGCGTGGAACAGCGTCGACCTGACGCGGCGCTGCGTGCGTTCGCTGCTCGACGACCCCGCCGCCGCCTTGCTCGAGGTGATCGTGGTCGACAACGCGTCCACCGACGAGACATCGGCGTTCCTCGACGAGATCGAGGCCGACGCGCGCGTGCGCGTGATCCGCAACGCCGAGAACCGCGGCTTCGGCGCGGCCTGCAACCAGGGCCTCGAGGCCGGCGCGGCACGGCGCGCCGAGTTGCTGGTCATCCTCAACAACGACATCGTCGTCACGCCGGGCTGGGCGCGCACGCTGCACCGGCACCTGCGCGCGAATCCGGACATCGGCCTGATCGGCCCGGTCACCAACAACATCGGCAACGAGGCGCGCGTCGCGACCGCCTACCAGGACCTCGTCGCGATGCAGCAAGAGCAGGCGATGCTCACCGGCAAGGCCGCCGGCCAGACCTTCGACATCCCCGTGCTGGCCTTCTTCTGCGTCGCCATCCCGCGCGACGTCTACGAGCAGGTCGGCGGCCTCGACACCAACTTCGGCACCGGCTTCTTCGAGGACGACGACTACTGCCAGCGTGTGCGCGCCCTCGGCCGCCGCATCGTCTGCGCCGAGGACGTGTTCGTGCACCACGAGCTGTCGGCGTCGTTCGACAAGATCGACCAGGGCGAGCGCAAGCGCCTGTTCGAGCGCAACAAGGCCTACTACGAGTCGAAGTGGGGCCCCTGGCAGCGCCACTCGTACCGGCAGCGCGCGCGCGACGGCGGCAGCGCCCAGGCAGGATGAACCCCTTGGCCTCGCTCCTCGCGTTCCTGCTGGCGCCGTTCCTGTCCGCCTGGCGGCGGCGCGCAGTGCTGCGCGAGCTGTCGGTGCGCGAGATCCAGGGCGCCTTCAGCGGGTCGATGCTGGGGCTGGGCTGGATCGTGCTGCAGCCGCTGGCGAGCCTCGCCGTGTTCTCGCTCGTGTTCGGCGTCATCTTCAAGCAGGCGAACGGCATGGAGTTCGTGAGCAACCTGTTCACGGGCCTGATCTTCTTCAACGCGTTCAGCGAGTCGGTGACACGCGCGTCGCGGCTGGTGCTGTCGCGGCCCAACTACGTCACCAAGGTCGTGTTCCCGCTCGACCTGCTGCCGTGGCCCCTGGTCGCATCGGCCGCCCTGCACGCCGGCGCCTCGCTGGTGTTGCTGCTGTGCCTGCACACCGCGTTCGTCGGCGCGCCGGCCTGGACCACCATCGCGCTGCCGCTGCTGCTGGTGCCCGTGCTGCTGCTCGGCCTCGCGGTGAGCCTCGTGCTCGCATCGCTCGGTGTCTACGTGCGCGACACCAACGAGGTCGTGCGCGTCGCGGTGCAGTTCCTGTTCTACCTGACGCCGATCGTCTGGCCCCTCGACCGGATCGAGAGCGAGTTTTTCCGGAGCCTTGTCCTGCTGAACCCGCTGGCGATCGCCACCGAAGCGGCCCGCGCGGCGCTGCACGGGTCGGGCGGCCCCGGCCCCCTACCACTCACCGCGCTGATGCTCGGCACGCTGCTCGCGCTCGCTCTGGGCCACGCCTTCTTCCGCCGCACCCAGGACGGCTTCGCCGATGTCCTCTGAACCCGCCGAAACCTCGGGCCGCGACCCTTCGGGGAACAAGGCCGGCGAACCGGTGCTCACGACCACGGCGCTGAGCAAGTGTTATCACGTCTACGCGCACCCGCGCGACCGCCTCAAGCAGTTCTTGGCGCGCGAAGGAACGCGCTACTACCGCGAGTTCTGGGCGCTGCGCGACGTCGATCTGCAGGTCCATCGCGGCGAGACCCTGGGCATCGTCGGTCGCAACGGCGCCGGCAAGTCGACGTTGCTGCAGATGATCGCGGGCACACTCAAACCGACCACCGGGGAGGTGCAGCGCCACGGCCGCATCACCGCGCTGCTCGAGCTCGGCAGCGGTTTCCATCAGGACTTCACCGGCCGCGAGAACGTCTACCTGGCCGGTTCGATCCTCGGCATGGACCGCGAGGAGATGAACGAACGTATGCCGGCGATCGAGACGTTCGCGGACATCGGCGAATTCCTCGACCGCCCGGTCAAGACCTACTCCAAGGGCATGTACGCCCGCCTGTCGTTCTCGGTCTACGCCAACCTCGACCCCGAGGTGTTCATCGTCGACGAGGCGCTCGCGGTCGGCGACGCGCGTTTCCGTCACAAGTGCATGTATCGCTTCAAGCAGATGCAGGAACAGGGCGTCGCGATCCTGTACGTGTCGCACGACGCGGCGTCGATGAAGCACATGTGCAACCGGGTCGCCTGGATCGAGGCCGGCAAACTCGAGCAGTGCGGCGATCCCAACACCGTCGTCGACGACTACCTCAACCACCTGTTCCACGGTGTGCGTCGCGGCGCCGTCGCCGGCGACGGCAAGGTGCGCGGCGACGACGACCTCGGCTCGCGCGAGTGCGCGTTCGTGACCGCGGAGCTGTTCGACGAACACGGCACGCGGGTCGATCACCTGACCGCCGGCAGCCGCTGCGAACTGCGGCTGATGCTGGAGAACGAACGCATGGACCCAGGCGGAGACCCGCTGCTGGTCGGCTTCTCGCTGAGCAACGTGCGCGGCATCGCGATCACCGGCAGCAACACCCTGGTCAACGACGTGCGTCTGCAGGTGCCGCCGCGCGGGCAGCGCTTCGCGGTGCGCTTCGCGTTCACGATGCCCGCGCTCGCGCCGGGCAGCTACGCGATCACGTTGACCGCGGCGACGCTCGACGAGGCGGGCCAGACCCACCTCTGCCACCTCGTGCCGAACGCGCTGAACCTGCAGACCTCGAACCCGAAGAAGGTCTTCGGACTGCTCGGGCTCGACTGCGACGTCGGTGCCGACTGACGGACCTCAGTCCTCCAGGTAGGTCCACGTCGGCGGCATCATGCCCAGGTAGGGCTCGGCGACGCCAGCGCGCGCCTCACACCGGACCCGGTACTCGGCACGCCCGTCGCCGTCCGGGTCGACCAGCGCCAACTCACGATCCAGCGCAGCGTCGATGGCGTCGCGCAGCCGGTAGTCGGCGGCGTTGAGCTCACGCAACTCCTGCACGAGATCCTCGTCGATGGGCAGAGCCTCACCCTTGCCGACGTTGTGCCGGCCGCCGACGCTGCCGTCGAAGACGCCACCGGCTGCCGCGACGCGGCGCTCGAGCAGGAACATCGTGTCCTCGAAGCGCTCCACGAGCCCGAGCAGAACGTGGGGTTCGCCGAGCCGCACGGCCTCGGGATCGCTGTTCCACCCGGTCGCGCCCTGCCCAGCGCGCGCCTGCACGCCGAGGTGACGCACGTGGTACTCGCAGGCGTGGTGGCGGTTGGCCGCTACGAACGCGCGGAAGCTGCCGCCGCGCCGCTCCTCGGGCACGAAGTTGTAGGCGGAGACCAGCCGATCGATCGGATCGCGCAACAGGCCGAAGTGCACGTGCGCGATCTCCTCACCGCGCGCGGGCATCGCCAACAGGTGGCTGGTCAGCCCGGCGTAGTTCCCGCCGTCGAGGTGCGGCCGCACCTGATCACAGTGGATGCGCCGGTCGACGACGCGGTGCTCGACGTGCAGCACCTGCTCGGGCCAGTTGCGATTGAGCAGGTGCACCACCGTGCAACCCGCGCACTTGAAGCCGTGGTGATGCGCGATCAGCAGCTTGCTCACGAAACCACCTGCTGACGTGGAATGGGGACGCTGCAGAAGCTCGACATCGGGGCGAGCACGATAACGAAAGGCCCCGGCACACGCCAATGCGCCGCAATCGCGCGGGCACGGTTGCACCCCGTCGCCTCGACTGCGATGGTGCCGCACCGCATGTCGAGCCGTCCGCAGCCGCCACCGAACCGCGCCGCACCGCCGCGCTGGCTGCGGATCGGCAGGGCGGTCGTGGCCAAGGCGGCCGAGGGCCCGGGGCCCCTGCTGCGCGCGATCGGCCGCACGCTGTGGCGCACGCTGCCGGCCGGGTGGCGCGGCGGCCGGCTACGGCGCTTCCGCGGCGTCGCCGATCTGCGCTTCACCGGGCCGGAGCCCGGCGTCGAACGCGCCGGCCACGTCAGCGTGATCCTGCCGGTCTACGACCAGGCGGCGCTGCTCGGCGACGCGGTCGCGAGCGTGCTGGCCCAGACCCACGCCGACCTCGAGCTGATCGTGCTCGACGACGGCAGCCGCGACGACGTCGCCGCGGCGCTGGCGCCGTTCCGCGACGACCGCCGGCTGCGGCACCTGCGACAATCCAACCAGGGGCTGCCCAAGGCGCTGTCGTCGGCGTTCGAGTGCGCGACCGGCGAGTTCTGCACGTGGACCTCGGCCGACAACCTGATGCACCCGCAGCAGCTCGAACGGCTGATCGCGTTCCTGCGTGAGCGTCCCGAGCAGGCGATGGTGTTCGCCGACTACGAGCTGATCGACGACCGCGGCGAACCGCTGCGCGACGGCGACTTCCGCATCCTCGACCGCACCGACCGCGACGATCGCGCGATCGTGCGCGTCGACCGCCGCGTCGACGACCTGCACCGCGTCGCCGACAACTTCGTCGGCGGGTGCTTCCTGTACCGCGGCCGGGCCGGCCGGCTGCTCGGCGACTACAGCCCGGTGCTCGGCCTCGAGGACTACGACTACTGGCTGCGGCTCGATCGCCTGCTGGGCCTGTCGCACCTGGGCACGCGCGAGGTGCTCTACCGCTACCGCGTGCACGACAACACGCTCACCGCCAGATCGCGCGAACTGCGGCTGCGCGAGCTCGCCGTGGCGCTGCTGCAGCGCGAACGGCGGCGCGCCGCGTGGTTCGCCGCGCCGTGCCGCATCCTCGCCGACGGTGAGTGCCTGTCTTGGGTGCGTGCGGCGGCCGGACACGTGCCGGTCGACGAGCTGCGACCCGGCAGCCTGCCGGCACCGCAAGACGCGCTGATCGTCTGCGCAGCCGCCCGGCTCGCCGAGCTCGACCTCGAGGCATTGCCGCCGTCGACCATGGTCGCCGCGCACTTCGGCTCGGTCGCCGACGTCTGGCGTCACGGCCGACACCTGCACCGCGGCCGCTGCATCGCGCTGGGCGACGACGCAGCGATCGGCGCGCGCCTGGCGGTGTTCACCCGCACCGCGTTCGTCGCCGCGGCCGCGGGCGAACGCCTCGAACTGGCCCTGCGCCACCGCGCCGACCGCACGTTCTTCGCGAGCGACGACACCGCGCAGGCGACCGGACGGGTCGTGCCGACGCCGGCGAGCCCGGCCGCGCTGCGCGTGCGCTGCACCGACGCTGCCGTGGCCGGGCCCCTGGCCGCGGCGGATGGCGTCACGGTGTCCGACGACGGCACCGCGGATGCGGTGATCGGTGACGGCCGCGGCGCGGCTGCAGCCGCCGCGCGCGGCGAGTTGTTCTTGGCCGTGATCGACGGGCCCGGCCCAACCCCCGCCCCCGCGGAGGCCGCGCACGTCCGAGCCTGGCTGGCGAGCGACCCGGCCGCGCTGGCGCGCGCCGAGGCCGAATGCGGCGCCGACCCGGGCACGCTGGTGTGGCTGCCACCCGGCGCCGATCTGTCCCGTTCGTGCGTGCATCTGGCGCGCTGGCTGCTGCAGGGCGGCACCGTCGCGGGCGTCCGCGCGCATCTGCGGCGCTCCGCCAACGCGCAGTTGCCCTGACTGCGCCGCGCCCGCAAAGTAGCGCCGCTCCATGTCGGCCAAGCCCGCAGTCCTCGTCGTCGTCGGCACCAGGCCCGAAGCGGTCAAGCTGGCCCCCGTCGTGCACGCGCTGCAGCGTCACCCCCACCTGACGACGCGCGTGCTGGCGACGGCGCAGCACCGCCACCTGCTCGACCAGATCCACGAGTTCTTCGCGATCACGCCCGACCGCGACCTCGACCTGATGCGGCCCGACCAGTCGCTCGCCGACCTGACCGCGCGCATGATCGCCGCGCTCGACCCGGTGCTGGCCGCTGAACAACCCGCGCTCGTGCTCGCGCAGGGCGACACCACCACGGTGATGGTCACCGCGCTCGCGTGTTTCTACCGGCGCATCCCGTTCGGGCACGTCGAGGCCGGCCTGCGCACCGGCGACACGGCCAACCCGTTCCCCGAGGAGATGAACCGCGTGCTCGTCGGCCGCATGGCGCGCCTGCACTTCGCGCCCACCGACACGTCGCGCGACAACCTGCTGCGCGAAGGCACCGATCCGGCGGCGGTGCACACCACCGGCAACACCGTCATCGACGCGCTGTTGTGGGCTGCCGAACGCGTCGACCCGGCGCCGTTTCGGCCCGCGCCCGGCAAGCGCCTGGTGCTGGTCACGGCCCACCGCCGCGAGAACTTCGGCCAGCCGTTCGAGCACGTCTGTGCGGCGCTGCGCGAGCTCGCCGATCGGCCGGACGTGCAGATGCTCTATCCGGTGCACCCCAACCCCAACGTCCGCGACGTCGCGCACCGCGTGCTGGCGGGACACCCCTCGATCCAGCTCGTCGACCCGCTCGACTATCCGGCGATGGTCGCGGCGATGCGTGCCTGCGACCTGATCCTCACCGACTCCGGCGGCGTGCAGGAAGAAGCGCCGTCGCTGGGCAAGCCGGTGCTGGTGCTGCGCTCGACCACCGAGCGCCCCGAGGGCGTGCAGGCCGGCGCCGCGCGCCTCGTCGGCACCGACCGGCGCGCGATCGTCGCGGCCGCGACCGAACTGCTCGACGACCCCGCCGCGTACGCCGCGATGGCCAACGTCGTCAACCCGTACGGCGACGGCCGCGCCGCCGAGCGCATCGCCGCGATCGTCAGCGACTTCCTGGCCGCGACGGAGCCGCGCACATGAAGCGAGTCGGCGCCACCTCCGTGGTGCTCGTGCTGGCGCTGATCCACATCGGCTGGGGACTGGCGCGCGTGCCCGGAAAAGTGCTGTCGCGCCGAATCGGCGACGTGCGCGCCTATCGCGAGCAGGGACCCACCCGCTATCTGCTCGAGAACAACGGCATGGGCGGCGCCGAGGCGCTGCAATGGGTGCGTGAACACACACCCGAGCATTGTGTGGTGCTGTGGACCGGCGATCCGAAGGGCGCGCTCGAGTTCGCGCCGAGCCTGATCGCGCCGCGCCTCGTGATCCCCATCGGCGCGTGTCCGCCAGGCGCCCAGGACTACGCGGGCCTGCCGTTGGCGATCGCCGAACACGGCGGACGCCGCGGCCGCGTGCTCCTGATCGGCAGCCCGGACGGCATCACCGTCGAGGTGCGCTGACGATGTCGCGCTGGTTCGATCGCGCGCTGTTCGCGCTGCTGCTGACGCTCGCCATGTTCGGCGCCGGAGCGATCGGTTGCCTGCTCGCCCACGTCGCGGTGCCCGACTGGCTGCTGCCCGCGTGTGCCGTCGTCGCGGTGCTGGTGCCGCGACGGACGACCCTGCCGCCGGCAAGCAGATCCGCGCCGCCGCGCGCCCGGATCGCCGCCGCCGCGACCCTCGCGGTGCTCGTCGCGGCGCTCGCCTACGGTTCGCTCGCGACCGCGTCGCGACACTGGGACGGCGCCGTCGCCTGGGACGCCAAGGCCCAGCGTCTCGCCGACGCACCGACGCTCGAGCAGCCGTACTTCCGCGACACGAACGTGTTCTGCCACAGCCGCGACTACCCGCTGCTGCAACCAGTGCTGATCGCGACCATCGAACGCAGCACCGGCGCCGGCCGGCTCGTGTTCGTGCTCGCGTTCGCGATCGCGGTCGCCGCGCTGGGCCTCGCGCTGCTGCGGCGCACCGGCGACGAACGGATCGCCCTCGGCGCGACGCTCGCGTTCGCGCTGACCCCCAACCTCGTCAACCCGACGAGCGGCGGCTTCGACAGCGGCTACGCCGACGGCCTGCTGTGCGCCTGCATCACCGTCGCCGCCGCGGGCGTGATCGCCGGGGACCGCATCTGGCTCGCGCTCGGCCTGTTCCTGGCCGTGCTCACCAAGCCCGAGGGCCTGCCCTACGGCGGCGCCTTCGTCGCGGCGGTGTGGCTGGTCGGCGACGGCGGCATGCTGCGCGCGGCCACGGTCGGCTGGCTCGCGGCGGCGACGCTGCAGTTGTCGCTGCAGCACGACCTCGCCACGAACGGTACCGAGCGGGCCCTGCCGCTGCTCCTGATCGGCTGTGCCGTGCTGGGCGCCGCCGTGCTCGGCAGCGACCGGTGGCTCGTGCGACGCGCCGGTGATGCGCGGCTGCGCACGCGCCTCGGTCTGTTGATGGTCGCGCTGCTGCTCGTGGTCGGGCCGCTGCTCGCCGCGTGCGTCGGCGACGTCGCCGGCAGCTTCGGCGCCTACCTGAACGCGCCGTCGCGCCTGTGGTCCCGCCTCGAACGCCTGCCGGCGGTGCTCGCCGGCTTCGGTGAGTTCGCGCTGTGGCGCGGCGCCTTCGGCCTCACCTGGCTGCTGCCGCCGTGCCTGTGGCTGCTGACGCGGCGCCTGCCGAACGACAAGGCCCGACGCGTGCTCGGCGTCGCCATGCTGCTGTTCGTCGCGGTGTGGATCGCGGCGTTCCTCCTGTCGCCGATCGAAGACCTGCAGCACCACCTGCGCTCGACGCTGCCGCGCCTGCTCGACCACGCCACCGGCGCGGCGTGGCTGTTCAGCGCGGCGTGCTGGCACCGCCTCTGCGCCGCATCCCAACCGCACTGAGTCGCAGCCCCGTGTCGCCCCACCCCACAGCGCCCGCCGTCAGCATCGTCACCAAGGTGCGCAACGCCGATCCGGCGCTGTTCGCGGCGACGGCCCGCAGCGTCGCGGCGCAGACCTTCACCGACTTCGAGTGGGTCGTCGTCGAGAGCCCGCCGCACGGCAACGTCGCCGAAGTGCTCGCGGCGACCGGGCTGCCGCGCGTGCAGCACGTGCAGCTGCCCGCGCTCGACACGCTGGCCGCCGGTCGCAACGCCGCGGTCGCCGCCAGCCGCGGCGCCCTGGTCGCGATCCTCGACGCCGACGACGAGTGTGCGCCCGACCGGCTGCAGCGCCAGACCGGGTTCTTGGCGGCGCACCCGCAGGTCGACGTGCTCGGCGGCGCCCTCGAAGTGATCGACGAAGCCGGCCACCGGCTCGGCTACCGCAGCTACCCGACCGAACACGAGACGATCCTGCGCACGATGCGCCGCCACAACGCGATCGCGCAGCCCGCGGTGATGCTGCGCCGCACCGCCTTCGACGCCGTCGGCGGCTACCGCGACTACGGCGAGGGCGCGTGCGAGGACTACGAGCTGTGGTCGCGCATGCTGCGCGCGGGGCACCGCTTCGCGAACCTGGCCGAGGTGGTGCTCCGCTACCGCGTGCACGGCGCCGCCAACAAGGCACAGCGGCTGCGCGCCACGCTGCGCGACACGCTGGCGGTCAAGCGCGACTACTGGCGCGGCGAGTTCACGTTCGGCGACCACCTGCGCGCGCTCGGCGAACGGCTCCTGCTGCACACGCCGGCGCGCTGGGTCACGCGCGGGTTCCTGCGCACGACGCTGCGGCAGACCCCGCTGGAGGGCCGACGGTGACCGCGCGCCTGTGCATCGTGCGGGTGTTGCCGTTCTTCGGCGAGGCCTTCGGCGGCCCCGTGGCCCAGGCGCAGCGCGTGCACCGCGAACTGCTCGCGCGCGGCCACGAAGTGCAGCTGCTGAGCAGCGACCTGGGCCTGCCCGACGACGTGCCGCGCGACACCTGGCACGACCGCGACGGCGTGCGCACCTTCTTCGCCCGCGCGCGCGGCTGGGGCACGAGACCGCCCTACGCGCCGCCGCGGCCCGCCGTGCGCGCGTTGCGCGAGGCGTTGACGAACGCCGACGTCGCCAGCGTGAACGTCGGCCTGTCGCTGTGGGGCCCGGCGCTCGCCCGACACGCCGCCGCGGCGCGGGTGCCGTTCGTCTACAACGCCGAGGGCGCCCTCGATCCGGTGCGGCTGCGGCTCAAGGCGATGCAGAAACGCGTGTTCCTGGGCTGCTGCGAACGCCGCGTGCTGCGCGGAGCCGCCGCGATCCAGGCGGTCACCGAGCACGAGGCCACCGCGCTCTTCGACCAGGGCGCCGCGCGCGAACGCGTGCACGTGATCCCCAACGGCGTCGCACTGGCCGACCCGCCGACCGCAGCGCAGCGCCGCCGCGGCCGCGAACGCCTGGGCCTGCCGCAAGACGCCGTCGTCGTGCTGTTCTTCGGCCGTCTACACGCCGTCAAGGGCCTGGATCTGCTGATCGACGCCGCCGCGCCGCTGCTGCGCGGACCGGGCGAGGTGCACCTCGCGGTGGTCGGCCCGGACGAAGGCGCCGGCCCCGCCGTGCGTCGCCAGGTGCAGGCGCTCGGCCTGCAGCACCGCGTGCACATCCACGGCGGCGTCGACGCGACGGCCAGGGGCGAGGTCCTCGCCGCCGCGGACCTGTTCGCGCTGACGTCGCACAGCGAAGGTCTGCCCAACGCCGCGATCGAGGCCGCCGCCGCGGGGTTGCCCCTGCTGCTCAGCGACGCCTGCCACCTGCCGCAGGTCGCCGAGTACGACGCCGGCGCGATCTGCGCCGCGTCGCCGCCGAGCATCGCCGCGGCCCTCACCGACCTGCTGCGCGATCCCGAACGTCGCCGTGGCTGCGGCGACCGCGCCCGCCGCATGGCCGAAGAGCGCTTCGCCCTCGGTCGCGTGGTCGACGCGCTCGAGCAGCTCTACCGAGACCTCGCCGCCGCCGGCTCGAGGTAACAGCCTTGTCCTTGCCGCCGGCGCCGCGCGTCGCGCATTGCCTGTCCGAATGGCGCCATCGAGAATCCGCGCCCCACCCACCGAGGAACACGATGCCGAACCGACCTTCCGTCACCGCCTTCGTCCTGCTGTTCGCAGCCCTGCCCGCGCTCCTGCCGGCGCAGGGCGGCCGCGGCCGTCGCCAGCCCGAGCCCCCCAAGCTGCAGCACTTCACCTTCGAAGAAGGGACGCTGCAGAGCGACAAGCTGCGCCAGGAGGGCGCCGGCTACTTCGCCTACCTGCCCAAGGGTCACGGCGACGACACCAACAAGGACCGGCAGTACCCGTGGATCCTGTGGCTGCCGGGTTTCGGCGGCCCCTACGACTTCCAGGGCCGGGGCGGCGCCGAGGTGCTCGATCGCCTGCGCGGCGAGGGCAAGATCCCCGAGTGCGCGCTCGTGGTGTTCAAGGCGCCGGGGCGCCGGCCGCGCACGACCTACATGAACGGCGAGGCCGCCGGCGACATCGAGGACCTGATCGTCGGCGACCTGCTGACCCAGCTGCAGCAGAAGTACCACCTCTCCGACAAGCGCAGCGAACGCGCCGTGATGGGCGTGAGCGCCGGCGGCTTCGGCGCGCTGAAGATCGCGATGCGCCACCCGCAGACGTTCGGTGCGGTCGCGGTGCACTCGGCCGCGATCCTGCCGGCCGACCCCGAAGAACTCGGCGGCATGACCGAGACCGTGGTGCTGCGCGCGCTGCGCGGCGGCCTCGAGAAGGAGTTCGGCACGCCGATCGACAAGGCCAAGTGGGCAGCGCAGATGCCGCTAGGCCTCGTCGCCACCAAGAAGAGCGAGGACTTCGCGGGCCTGCAGGTCTACTTCGACGCCGGCACGGACGACGACTACGGCTTCTGCGAACCCAACGAGAAGCTCGACCAGGCGATGACCGGGAAGGGCCTGCTGCACGTCTTCCGCAAGGTCGAGGGCGGCGGGCACGCCTGGAGCAGCCCGACCATGCGCGACAACGTCGCCGCGTCGCTGCAGTTCGTGGGTCTCGCCCTGCAGGGCAAGAACGCCGTCGAGCTGACCCAGGCCGCCAAGGTGGCCGCGGAGGCCGCCAAGGACGCGGCGAAATCGGGCGAGAAGAAGAGCGACGACGGCGGCAGGTAGGTCCACGGGAGCCCCAAGCTCCGCTCGCAAGGCCCCTTCAGGGTCCTGGGCAGCATCCGGTGAGAGCTGGTTAAGATCCCCGGGTACTACCAGTGAGCGCCGCCCATCCGACCCCCCCCGACCCTCGACCGGACCGCGACAGCGGCACGGTCGAGATGTTGCGCCGAGGGGACCCGGACGGGCTGCGACAACTGTTGCTGGACCACAGCGGGATCATCGCGGCTCGCCTCCGCAAGGACTTCGCCAGAGTGTTGGACGATCACGAGATCGAAGAAGCCATGAGCGCCATGACCGTGCGCATCTGGAAAGCTGCGCCACGGTTCGACCCGACCAAGGGCACCCTGCGCGCCTGGGCCAGTGTGATCGCCCGCAACTGCGCGCTCCGAGTGCTCGAACAGCGCCGCCGCTTGCGCTCGTCGCCGACTCCCGATCTCGACCAACACGTCTTCCGGAGCGGCGCGGCGTCCAAGCCCCCCGCAGAACGTGAACGCCTGATCGCCGACCTGCGGTCGTGCATCGCCAAGCTCCCGCCCCTGCAACGCGCCATCCTCGAGGCCGACCTCGACGCCGGCGACGCAGTACCCGCAGCCGACCTCGCCGCGCTGCACGGCACCTCCGCCAACTCCATCTACGTGTCGCGACAGAAGGGCCGCAAGTCCCTGATCTCCGCCCTGCGGGCGCGCGGCCACGACCTCGGCACCGACCCCAACATCAAGGTTGCGGGTTTCGACTCTGCATGAACCCCCAAGATCACGATCTCGACCAGGACTGGGCCGCGCTGCTCGAGTCCCTGGAACCCGACGCCGCGCAGCTGGCAGCAGCTGAGCGGGAGCTCGCCGAACTCGACGAGGCCGCGCCGCTGCCGGCCGCGAACATCGACGCGATGGTGGCGGCTGCTGTCGCAGCCACCCGCGCGGCGCCCGTCGTGCCGCTAACCTCGGCACGGCGGCACGTGCGCCGGATGCTGCTCGTGGCGGCGCTGGCAGTCGTGGCGCTGCCGTCGGTGGCCTGGTTCGCCCGCGGCCTGTGGACCGAGCGCGTGCACAGCATCCTGAACATGAGCTTCGGCGAGGCCGTAGCGATCTGCGTCGAGCCCGAGAACGAAGACCACACCAGGCTCAGCGCGATGACGTTGCTGGTCAACGAGTGTGACTACGCGATCAAGGCGCTCACCAAGCTGACCGACGACCCCGAGGCGCCGCTGCGCGCGGCGGCCAACGAACAGCTCCGTTACGCCCGCGAAGCCGTCGCAGCCCCGGTGGTCGCGCGCCCCGAGCAGGTCGCCGGCGACATTCGAGCCGCGGCGCCCATCGCAGGAGACGACCACCAGTCGCCCCAGCGTCGCCTCGCGGCGATCGAAGTGATCGGAGGCCACCTCCGGGTCGGCGCACAGGCCATGTCCTATGCGCACCTGAGGGGCGAGGAAGCCGAACAGCAACGACAGATCTTCGTCACCTTCCTGCAGCAGGCGCTGGCCCGCTGAATCCGCGCCGGATCAGCGCTGGATCATCCTGACGATCTCGTTGCAGCCGGGCGCGTTGAAGCCCGCCGTGAGCCACGCGCCGTTGGCGTTCCATGTGGCCCGGCCCTTGCCCGCGGCATCGAGGTGGATCGTCACCTTCTCGATGCTCGGCGTCGGGAACCCACCGCTAACCTCGATGACGATGTCCTGGCCCGCCTTGCTGGGGTCCGAGTACTCGAGCGTCACTGCGGATCCCGCCGGGATCATGCCCGTGGGCCCGACCGTGAGCTTCTGCGCCGACAGCCCTGTCGCGAACACGAACGCCAAGCCAGCGGCAGCGAGCTGCCGCAACATCCATCGATTCATCGAGGTCCCCCTCCGGCAAAATCACCGGTGAGCCCCCGAAATCGGATCGAAGTGCCGAGCCCTTGATCAGCCTGGAGCGCGCCGCTTCGCACCGCGGCATCGCGCGCGCGATGGCATCGGCACCTCTTCGACGTCCCGTTTCGGGAGGACCCGCCGGGAACTGCTGGCTTCGATGCGGTTGGCCCGGATCGGTCGACGGCGCTTCGCCGGCAACCGCATCGAAGCCAGCAGTCGAGACCTGCCGCGCGGCTCAGCCGACGTCGACGGCGAGGTGCTTCTTGACGACTTCGACGAGACGCTTGCCGGAGATCGGCTTGGTCTCGTAGCCGCTGGCGCCCGCGTCGAGGCAACCCTGCTCGTCCTGGGCCATCGCGTGCGCCGTCAGGGCGATGATCGGCAGGGTGTGTTTGCGGTCGCGCAGCTCGCGGATCGCGCTGACGCCGTCCATCACCGGCATCTGCAGGTCCATGAAGACCAGGTCGAAGCGGCCCGCATCGACGGCGGCCACAGCCTCCTGGCCGTTGTTCGCCAGCTCGACCTCGTACCCCGCCTTGATCAAGAAGGCGCGCAGCAGCCGTTGGTTGTCGGCGGCGTCGTCGACCACCAGGATGCGCGGTCTGGCCGCGTTCGGCGAAGACGGTTCGGCGGCGTCGGCCTCAGCCGGGCTCGGGTCGACCACACCTTCGGCCGCCGCGGCGTCCGCGTCGACGGCACCGACCGCGAACGTCGCGGTCGCCGTCACGCCACCGCCGGGCCGGTTCTCGACCGCGACGCTGCCGTCCATGCACTCGGCGATGCGCTGCGCCATCGACAGCCCCAGGCCCGTGCCGCCGTGCGCGCGCGTCAGCGATCCATCGGCCTGGCTGAACGGCTCGAACAGCCGCGGCAGGAAGCTCTCCGGGATCCCCGGGCCCGTGTCCGCGACGACCACCACGAACCTGCGACCCGCTTTGGTCTCGCGCCAGCGCGCAGTCAGTTCGACGGAGCCCCGCTCGGTGAACTTGACCGCGTTGTCGGTCAGCGCTGCCAGCACCTGCCGCACCCGCGCCGGGTCGGCCATCACCTCACTGTCGGCGACCGCGCTGCAGTCCACGCGCAACTCGAGGCCCTTCGCCGCAGCCGCCGTCCGGAAACGCTCGGCGACGTCGAGCACGACGCGGTCGATCCGGCACGCGCGCGGCGCGATCAACAGGTTGCCGTCCTGCAGCTTGGCGAGGTCGAGCAGGCGGTCGACGAGCTCGAGCAGTTGCTCACCGTTGCGTTGCACGGTGCAGGTCGTCTCGCGGCGCGCATGCTCGTCGGTCGCGTCGGCGAGCAGTTCGATACCGCCCAGGACGCTCGTCAACGGCGTGCGCATCTCATGGCTGACGTTGGTCAGGAACTGCGTCTTCAGGCGATCGAGGTCGAGCAGGCGCTGGTTCTGCGCGGCCAGGGAACGATGGTTCTGCAGCAGGTTGCTGCGCATCTTGTCCAGCGTGCGGCCCAGCCGGCCCAACTCGGTCGAGCCCACGTCGCGCACGGGCTCGTAGAGCTCGCCGCGACCGAGCCGGTCGGCCTCCTGGTCGAGGCGCTGCAGGGGCAGCAGCACGAGGCGGCGCAGCGCCAGCCAGAACAAGGCTGCGGCGAGCACGAAGCCGATGCTGGTGCGCAGCAGCATGCGCGACCACTTGGCGCGCAGCTCGGCCTGCAGCGGCTCCAGAGTCACGCCGAGTCGGAAGGTGCCGATCTCGTCGCCCTCGCGCTCGATCAGGATCGAGTCCTCGAACATCTTCGTCGCAGGGTCCAGATGGTCTAGGCCGCCGGGGGGACTGCACGCCAACACCTTGCCGTCCCGGCTGCGCACCACCGCCGCGAGCACGACGAAGCGCTCGCCGATGACGAAGTCGTCGACGTAGGGCTTGAGCGCCAGCTCGTCGCTGGTCATCACGAGGTCGGGACAGGCCAGCGCGCCCTGCCGCGCCATCGAATGCGCGAACGAGTAGAGGTGGTCGGTCATCGACTCGGCCTCCTTCCGATACTCGTAGGCGCTGGCGATCAGCGTCAGCGCGAAGGTCACGACCAACAGGATCGCCAGCAGACGAACGGCGATGCCGCCCCGCCAGTCGACGGAGCCCACCGAGAGCCGGGCGCTCCCGCTGTGGCTCACTTCACCGGCCCTTGCCCGGCGCGGGGCTCGGCTCTGGTTGAGGCGCAGGCTCGGCCTTGACGGTCGGCTTGAACTGCTCCGACAACTTCATGCCTTCGCGGACGAGGTCGTAGTCGCTGTCGCTCGCCAGTTCGAAGCCCGGCACCTTGAGGGCCTTGAGCGCCTTGGCGTCGTCGACCGCGAGCAGGGCCTTGCGCAGCGCATCGACCAGGTGCGGCTCGAGCTCCGCCCGCGCCAGCCACGGCTTGGCGACGTTGTCGAACGAATGCAGGACCCGCAGCTTGTCACTGGCCTTGGCGTTGAGGTCCTTGAAGGTGCCGACGTGCAGGGCGCCGGCGTCGTAGTCGCCGAGCTCCACCACCTTGAAGACGATGTCGTGGCGCTCGAGGAAGCTGTGCGCCGCGAGGTCCTTGGCGGTGATCCCTGCCTTGGCGAGTTCGGCCTGCGACAGGTAGCGCCCGATGGTCGACTGCTCGTCGCCGAACGCGAAGCGCTTGCCGACGAGGTCGGAGAGCTTGCGATACGGACTGTCGTCGCGCACGACGATCAGCCCCGCGCCGCGCGCGTCCTCACGCTCGGCCGCGAGGATCTGGATGCGCGGTTCGCTCTGCTTGGCCAGCACGTACGAGGCTGGCCCGAAGCGCACGATGTCGATCTTGCCCTCGACGAAGTCCTCGAGGCACTCCTCGTAGGTCTTGGTGACGATGATGTCGATCGTTGCCGGCTTGCCCAGATAGATGCTGAGCTTCTCGGCCAACGCGTCCGTCGCTGGCCGGAACTGCTTGTAGACGTCGACGGGTCGCTTGAACGAGTAGATCCCGAACGACACGTGCAACGGCGCCTGCGCATCGGCGACCGATGCGATCGTCAGGCCAGCCAGGATGAGGGTCGCGAGGGGACGGCACATGTCGCGCCTATCGACAATCCGCGCGCCTCACATCAACGAACTTCCGCCTTCGTCTCCGGGTTTCGGAGTGCGGCGGGAACGGCCGAGAACCGGATCCCCGCGCGGGTGCAATTACGCCATGCCACGGCGCTTTCGACGACCTCCTGGCCGACCTCGAGGCGGAACGTGCCCTCCGGAAGGGCGGCGGGATTCGCGACCAGGATGCCCGCGCCGCCAGGACCGACGTCGGTCAGGCGGATGCTGCACCGGGTCTCGCCGAGCACCAGGGTGGCTGGCAGATCGACGCTGCGCCGCGGCTGGCGACGCTCGGCGACCCGTTCGATGACGCCGTCGTGCCGCAGCCGCACCAACTCGCCGGTGCGCAGCGCGCCGCACGCGCCGGGCACGCCGACGATCGTCGGCAGGTCCTGTTCGCGCGCCTGGATCGCCGCGTGCGACAACCAGCCGCCGACCTCGGTGATCAGGCCGCCGGCCAGCTCGAACGCGGACAGCCAGCACGGGTCGGTGAAGCGCGCCACCAGGATCTCGCCGGGCACGACCGTGTGCAGTTCGTCGACGCTGCGCAGCACGCGCACGCGCCCGACGACCTCGCGGCTGCCGGCGACGTAGGCGCCGGCCAACTCCCCGGTCGCGACCGTGGCCACGGCCGCCGCGTCCCCGAGCTGTTCGAGCGCCGCCACCGACAGGTCACCAGGCAGCTCGACCTCGAGCAGACGACGGCGACGCGCGGCGCGCGCCTCGGCCTTCTGCCGCGCCGCCTCGCGACGCGCGGGGTCGGCGAGGCCTGCGACCTCCTCGGGCAACAGATCGAAGACGCCGGCTCCGAGCTCGAAGCGCTCGCCGATCTGCAGCAGCAGGCGCCGCAGCACCGCGAGGTCACGCATCGCCTCGTGCTTGGCCTCTTCCTTGAGTACCTGGAAGCGCCGGGCGCGCTCGATCGCGACCTGCAGCACCTTGGGCAGCGTCTGCAGCGAGGTCTCTCGGGCGGCGTCGTGCCGGCCGCCGCGACGCGACAGCATCGCGAACACCTTGCCCGAGTCCTCGCCGTACCGCGCCTCGGAGAGCTCGAAGTCGTGCGCGGCGCGATGTCCGAACGCGGCGAGGAAGTCGTGCACGCGGTCTTCGCGCGCCCGGTCCTCGCCGAGGATCGAGAAGGCGCGGCTGACGACGGTGCCGGTGTGATCGGCGAGCACGACCGCGGCGTCGAGGCCGGCGCGTTGGGCGCGGCTGCGGGCGGCGCCGACGAAGTACTCGGCGGCCATGTTGATGGTCTCGGCGCGCACGTAGGTCTCCTCGACGAAGGTGCGGCGCACGTCGGCGGCGAGCTGCAGCAGATCGGCGTCGCCGAGGCGACGTGCGTCGACGGCCTCGAGCAGCAGCAGGCGCTGGAGCTGCGCGGGCTGGCCGGCGCGCCAGTCTTCCTCGATCGACTTGCCGGCCGCGGCCATGCGGAAGCTGGCCATCGCGCCGAGCTGCTTGCTGCAGCGCTGCTGCCACTGACGACGATCGACGTAGCTGCGGCCGAACGCGGTCAGTACCAGCGGCGCGGCGTCGACGCGGACCTCGTAGGTGAAACCCGTGGCGCGGGCGGCGCGGTCGACGCTGCCGCCGGCGGCCCACAACGACTCGAACAGGTCGAGGCTGTAGGCAGTCGGGGTCGGCAGCAGCGCGCTGATCTCACTCTGCACGAGCACGGCCTCGTCGACGGGCGCGGTCGCGACCATGTCGAGCAGGCGACGGCGCTCGCTCTCGATCGCCGCCGGCTTGCCGCGGCTGCCGTCGGGCAGGCGCGTGATGTCGCGCGACTGCACCAGCTCGAAGCCACCGGCGACATGCACCCACTCGATGTCCTGGGGACGGCCGAACAGGCGCTCGGCGGCGCGGCCCAGTTCGAGCAGCTGCGCGAGCGGCATCGGCGGCGCCTCGGGCTGGGCCGGGCGGCCGCTGACGCGACCGAAGCGGAAGCTGCGCGGCGTCGCGCGGCCCGAGACCAGCGCGTCACCGCAGCCGGCGACCATCTCCGCGAGCATGCGTCCGCCGTGCGCCGGATCGACGGTGAACAACACACCGGCGTGGTCGGCTGGGCGGAAGGCCTGCACCACGACGCCGCCCGGGCGGCCGCCGTAGGACGCGCGCACCCGCGCGATCGCGTCCTGCAGCTGCGCGGGGGCCACGTCGAGCTCGGACAGGAACATGCCGGCCATGCTGCCCTCGGCGCCGTCCTCGCCTTCGGCCGAACTGCGCACCGCGGCGGTGCGGATCCCGGCGCGGCGGCACGCCGCCAGCAGCTCCTCGGTCGTCGGCGAGACGCCCCACGGCACCGCGAAGCCCTGCGGCACGGGCATGCCCGCCTGCAGCAGCTTGCCCAGGCGCACGGCCTTGTTGCCGAGGTCCGGATGATCACCGGCCTGCGCCAGGGGCACCAGGCGGCGAGGCGCCGGACGCGGCTCGCGTCGCCCGTGGCGGCGCGCCAGCCAACGGCGCTGCAGCACGGTCTGCAGGCCCATCAGGGCGATGCTGACCGCGAGGTAGAGCTGCACGCCGGCGCGGCACTGCCAGACGAGCGCGGTGACCACGCCGACGAACAGCGCCGGCACGAGCCAGGTGCGGCGCTGCTGCTGCAGCCGCACGAACCAGAACATCACGGCCGCGAAGGCCACGGGCACGATGCCCGAACGGTCGGCCTGCGACAGGTCCAGCCACCACGGCGACGCGGCGCCGCTGGCCGCCGCGGCGTCGACGCCGGCGAACGCGGCGGTGAACAGCACCAGCTGCAGCAGTGCACCAACGAGGTTGCGCAGCGGCGAGACGCCGGCTTCGGTCAGCGCCGCCATCGATTCGCGGCGCAGCACCAGCGGGTCGTGTTGCCAGCGCTCCTTGAGCACCGCGAGCCGCGGCGCGAGCTGGCGCTGGGCGAACTGGTCGCGCTCGGCGAGCAAGCTGAACGGCAACATCGCGAGGCGCAGCAGCAGCGCGAACAGCACCACGGCGCCCAACAGACCGCAGCGGTCGACTAGCCACAGGACGATCGCGCCGGCCTGCGCCTTGGTACGGCCCCACAGCGTGTCACCGGCGCGGTCGGCCTGCCAACGTGCGACGTACTCGGCCTGCGCGACCGGCAGCGCGAACTCGTGCGGCACGGTGTAGCGGCCGCGGAAGTCGCCACCCAGGCGATGCAGGCGCAGGCCGAGGATCTGCGCGTAGAACGAGCTGCGCTTGTCGTAGCAGACGGCCACGATCGGGCGCGCCGGCAGATCGCGCAGCGCCGCCTCGACCTCGGCCTCGCGCATCTTGCGCAGCGGCACGTTGATCGCGCCGGGCAGATGTTCGAGCGCGAAGTCCTCGGGATAACGCACGTCGACGAACTGCGCACCCTGCTTGGTGAACAGCGCGATCACGTCGGGCGTGTCCAGCAGCAGGTTCTTCTGCGGGTAGTCGGGCGTCGCCCGGATCTCGCTGCCTTCGCTGCGCTGCCCCGTCATCGGGCGATACTCGGCGACCCACTTCTCGTAGCCGCCGATCAGGAAGTGCGTCGTCAGCCCCTGCTCGAAGAACCAGTTGCACAGCTCGGAGCTGCGGTTGCCGGATTCGCAGAGCAGGACCACCGTGTCGACCGCCTGCCGCACCAGGCCCGGGTCCGCCTGCAGGTCGGGATAACGACGCGCGACGGTGCCGGCGATGCCGCCCATCTCGATCTCCTCGGGCTCGCGCACGTCGATCAGGGTGAGGCGATCGCCGCGGTCGATCCACTGCTGCAGCTGTTCGGTGCTGACGCCGCGCGGGTGCTGGACCTGGGCGCTGAAGGACAGCGTCTTGAGCGACGTGTCACCGACGCCCTTCTGCGCCTCGGTCGAGCGGCGGGTCAGGTTGGTGCCGAGGCGCTGGTTGGTCGCGTCGACGACTCGCAGGTGGTAGAGCAGGAAGGCGACGCTGACCGCGACCAGCAGCGAGAGCGTCACGTAGCGGCGCCACGCCGGCGTCTGCTGCAACTGACCAGGGCCGGGCACCGCGTTGCGGCGGCGAACGAACGCGCCGCCGCCGAGCATGAGCGCCAGCAGGCCGAGCGCCTGGGCTGCGCTGGCGAACAGGTTGAGCAAGACATCGGGGGATGGGATTGCGAGCACGGCTTACCTCGCTCACCAGAACCCGAATTCACGGCGGCTCTTAACCGCGATCTTGTTCGAATCTTCTCCGTCGAAGACCCGGCGACACCGA
Source organism: Planctomycetota bacterium (assembly GCA_020638655.1). Taxonomy (GTDB): domain Bacteria; phylum Planctomycetota; class UBA1135; order UBA1135; family UBA2386; genus JACKIC01. Next base: position 247,073 of record JACKIC010000004.1, on the reverse strand, counting down.
CCCCTCCCGGACGCCGCGACGGCGCTTCACCGACCTCGAGAACACCCTGTCAGGAAGCGCCTTACGACACCTTCTCCGCCGCCGCGAAGGCCCGGATCGCGGCTTCGACCGCATCGACCGTCGCCGGCAGGGTCGAGGTTCCCGCGGTCAACCCGACCACCGCGTGACCGCGCAGGACCTCGAAATCGAGGTCGTCGGCCCCTTCGACGTGCATCGCCGGCACCCCGCGGGCGGCGGCGGTGGCGGCCAGCTTGCGGGTGTTGTTGGAGTTGCGTCCGCCGACCACGACCAGCAGCTCGACGCGGTCGAGCAGCTCGGCCAGCGCCCGCTGGCGGGCCTTGGTCGGCGCGCAGATCGTGTCGACGAAGCGCACGTCGGCAGCCGGGTTGGCGGCGACGACGCGGGCCAACAGGTCGGCCGCGCGCTGCTCGGGCAGGGTGGTCTGACACATCACACCGAGCCGGGACGCGCCGAAGCCGCGCACGTCCGCGGCCGACTCGACCACCACCGCCCCGGGATGATCCCCGACGAGCCCCTCGACCTCGACGTGCCCGGGCTTGCCGAGCACCACGAGGCGTCGACCTTCGGCTGCCAGCTCGCGCGCCGCGTCGTGCGCCTTGCGCACGAGCGGACAGGTGGTGTCGATCAGCCGCTTGCCGGCGGCGGCGATCCGGGCCCGTTCGCGGTCGCTGACGCCGTGCGCGGTCACCAGCACCGCGGGAGTGTCGGGCAGCGCGCGCCCGACCTCGGGCTCGCTGCGGAAGCCGCGTCTCGCCAGCTGGCGCAGCACCAGCGGGTTGTGCACGAGCTCGCCGTGGATCGTGACCTCGGACGGTTCCGACACCCGATCGAGCAGCGCGAGGGCGTCACGGACCCCGAAACACATGCCCATCTCCGCGGCGCGCAGCACGATCATCACTTTCTCCATCGTCCACTTGGCATTGCAAAGTTGAATGGCGCGCGCCCGCCCGGGCGGCGTCGGCTCGGGCTCACGCCGGCGAGAACCCCTCGGGATCGGCGCGGCGGCGCGCCTTGCCGGCACGCGCAGCGTCGGCCGCGTCGGCGACCACGGCCTCGAGCACGCTGACGTAGTCGAGGAAGCGCTTGCGGCCGTCGTCGGTGAGGCGGCACAACGTCTGCGGCCGCCGCCCCTTGCCGCCCTTCCAGATCTCGACGATGCCGGCGTCCTGCAGCACCGCCAGGTGCCGGCTCAGGTTGCCGTCGGTGAGCTGGCACAGCTCCTTGAGGTCGGTGAACACCAGTCCTTCGGCCTTGGCAGCGAGCGAGGTCAGGATGCCGAGCCGAGCCTTCTCGTGCATGACGCGCTCGAGGCCGTCGTAGGCGTAGCGCCCGGTGGCGTCGCGGGTCTTCTTGGCGCTCATCGCAGCCCTCCGCGCACCGGGCGCTCCTGATGCCACCACAGGATGCCTGCGAGCGACAGCTGACCGACGGCGAACGGCATGCCCATGGCCAGCGGCGACAACGCGGCCGACCCCAACCCCAGGCAGGTCGAGCCGGTGACGAGGTACAGGCAACCGATCGCGAACACCGGCCCCGGCAGCAGGCGGTGCGCAGCGAGCACGCCGAGCGCGAACACCAACTGCCACAGACCGGGCAGGATCCACAACTGCTCGGGCAGCTGCACCACCACCGCCGCGGTCACCGCGGCGCCGACGAACAGCGCCGGCGCGAACTGGCGCAGCGCCAGCAGCGCGTTCTCGACCGACAACCGCGACGGCGAACGCCGGATGCGCGCAGTCAGTTCGATGCCTGCGGCCAGGGCGCTGATCGCTGCGGCGCCGACCCACAGCACCAGATAGCTGTGCGGCGCGGCGAGCGGGTCGCCGACCCACAGCGACTGCGCCGCCGCGGCGAGCAGCGCCAGCAGGCCGGAGAACGCGACGGGCACCGCGCGCAGGCCGCGCAACCGCTCGGCGGCGGCGAGGTGCGTCTTGATCGCGGAGATCTGGTCGATGGCGTCGCGCAGTTCCATGGGCATCGGCGGCAGGCAGAATCGCTTTGCAACGGAAAGTTATCGCCCGGGCTCTGCGGGTCAAGCCCCGCGCGACTCCTACCGGCGCGCCAGGCGAAGACGGTCGAGCGCCACGGCGCCGACGATGATGCCGCCGGTGACGACCTCCTGGACCCAGTTGTCGAGGCCCAGCTTGGTGCAGCCGTTGTCGACCACGGTCATGATCAGGGCCCCGAGCAGGGTGCCGCCGATCGAACCCTCGCCGCCGGCCAGGGACGCGCCGCCGATCACCGCCGCGGCGATCGTCTTGAGTTCGTAGCCCTGAGCGGTGGTCGAGTCGCCCATCGACAGGTACGACAGCTGCAGCACCGCGGCGATGCCGGCGCAGGTGCAGCCGAGCAGGTAGACCCCCATCTCGGTGCGCGGCACATCGACGCCACACAGCCGCGCGGTCTGCCGGCTGCTGCCGATCGCGACGACGCGACGGCCGAACACCGAGCGGCGCAGCAGCACCGCGGCGATCGCGGCGACCGCGAGCAGGATCCAGACCCCCGCGGGCAGCACGCCGCCGGTGACCATCAACCCGGCCAGCGTGTCGTTGCGTTCGAAGTAGATCGGCTGGTTGTCGCCGAGCCCCTTGGCGAGACCGCGCAGCGTGCCCCACAGACCGAGCGTGACGATGAACGGCGACAGCGGCAACTTCCACGACAGGCGCCGGCTCGACAGCCAGGCGACGGCGCCGGCGAGCACGCCGAGCGGCCACGCCCAGGCGCCCAGGCCGTGTGCCACCAAGAACACGCCGCCGCCGCACCCCAGAGTCACGAGCACACGCGGCAACGCGCCGACGACCAGCGCGCCGATCAGCCAGCCGACCAACGTGCCCGTCGCGATCGTCGCCACGAGCGCCAGCCACAAGCCGCCGCCGGCCTGCAGCACGCCGGCGCCGGCCATCGTGCACAGGGCGATGTTCGAGCCGACCGACAGGTCGATGCCGCCGCTGACGATGATCCACGTCGCGCCGACCGCCGCGGTGCCGACCACGGCCGTCTGCAACAACATCAACTCGGTGTTGCTCCAACTCGTGAACTTGCCGCCGGCGAGCACCGCGAACAGCAACCAGGTGACGAACAGGCCGAGCGACGGCCCCATCGCGCGCAGCAGGCGAGCAGGATTCATGCGCCTTCCCCCGTGAGCGCGCCGGTGGTCATCGCGGCGAGCAACGCGTGCTCGTCGCACTCGCCGACCGGCCGCGCCGGCAGCACCTCGCCGCGGCAGACGACCGCGATGCGGTCGGCGATGCCGAGCAGTTCGGGCAGGTAGCTGGACACGACCAGCACGGCGGTGCCGTGGCGGTGCGCGAGTTCGTCGATCGCCGCGTAGATCTCGGCCTTGGCGCCGACATCGACGCCGCGCGTCGGCTCGTCGAGCAACAGCACCTCGCAGCCCGTCGCCAGCAGCCGCGCCAGCGCGACCTTCTGCTGGTTGCCACCCGACAGCTCGCCGACCGCCTGCGAACCGCCCGCGCAGCGCACCGCGAGTCGCTGCAACCACGGCATCGCGTCCTGTTCGAGCCGCCTCGGCGCCACGAAGCCGCCGCGCGCCTTCTGCGCGAGCACCGGCAGCCAGACGTTCTCGGCCGACGAACGCGCCAGCATCAGCCCCTCGGCCTTGCGGTCCTCGCTGAGCATGCCGACGCCCTGGCGCCAGCGAGCCGCCGGCGGCGCAGCGCCTTCGAACGCGGCGACGCGCACGCGACCGGCGACGACGGGGTCGAGCCCGAACACCGCGCGCAGCAGCTCGGTGCGGCCCGCGCCGATCAGGCCGGCGATGCCGAGCACCTCACCGGCGCGCAGCTGCAACGTGGCGCGCCGCGGCAACCGCACTCCGGCGACGTCCTCGAGTTCGAGCACGACCGCGCCCGGCGTCGCACGGCTGCGCGGATACAGGTCGGTGACGCTGCGTCCGACCATCGCCGCGACCAGGCGGTCGTGGTCGGTGTCGGCGATCGCGCCGCTGGTGACGGTGGCGCCGTCGCGCAACACGGTGAAGCGGTCGGCGACCGCGAACAGCTCCTCGAACACGTGCGAGACGTAGACGACGGCGACGCCGCGCGCGGCCAGTTCGCGCAGTCGCTGCAGCAGCGGCTCGACGTCGGCGCGCGCCAGGCTCGAGGTCGGCTCGTCGAGGATCAGCAGGCGCACGTCGCCCGACAGCGCGCGCGCGATCTCGACGAGCTGGCGGTCGGCGGGCGGCAGCGCGCCGACCGCAGTGTCCGGATCGAGCTGCCCGCGCCCTACCTGCGCCAGCGCCGCGGTGGCCAGTTCGCGCAGGCGGCGACGGTCGACGAACGGGCCGCGCCGCGGCTCGCGGCCCAGGAACAGGTTCTCGGCGACTGTCAGGTGCGGCGCGAGGGCGAGTTCCTGATGGATGATCGCGAGGCCCGCATCGCGTGCCGCGGCCGGGTCCGCCGGCGCGAACGGCAGCCCGTCGAGCAGCACCTCCCCGTCGTCGGCCGTGTGCACCCCGGCGAGCACCTTGAGCAGCGTCGACTTGCCGGCTCCGTTCTCGCCGACCAGCGCGTGCACCTCGCCCGCGCGCACCTGCAGGTCGACGCCGGCCAGCGCCAACGTCGGCCCGAAGCGCTTGCACAACCCCGACACCGACAGGAGCGGCGCTGCCGTCATTCGAGCAGGCGCGCGATCTTGGGTTCGTGCATGTTGGCCTTCGTCACCAGCGCGGCGCCGGTGTCGATCACGGTCTCGACGGGCTTGCCGGCGATCCGCGCGGCGAGCTGCTGCACCGAGAGGTCGCCCATGCGCCGCGGATCCTGCAGGATCAGGCCGTCGATGCTGCCGTCCTTCAGACCCTTGACGAGCTGGGGCGAGCTGTCGAAGCCGACGAACTTGAGCTTGCCCACGAGCTGCAGTTGTTCGAGCGCGAGCAGCATGCCCGCGGTCACCGACTCGTTGGGGCAGAACACGCCGTCGGCCGCGCGCAGCTCGTCGACGAGCTTGAGCGCTTCGGATTTGGCCTCGCCGATGGACGCGCCCGCGTGGCGGTTGTCGACCGTGACCTCGAGCCCGGCGGCGCGCACCACGTCGAGGAAGCCGGCCTCGCGTTCCGTCGTCGACGCCGAGCCGGCCTGATACCGCAGCAGCACGACCTTGCGCACCTTGTCGGCGGGTGCGTCGCCGAGCAGCTTGACCAGGTAGTGGCCAGCCATCTCGCCGCTCTTGCGGTTGTCGGTCGCGACGAAACAGTCGAAATCCTTGCCCGGCGTGCCGTCGAGCGCCGAATCGAAGATCACCACCGGGATGCCCTTCTGCCTCGCCGACGCGACCACGGGCGCGAGCGCGACGTGATCGAGCGGGGCCAGCGCGATACCGGCGACCCCCTCGCTGACGAACTGTTGCACGAGCTGGATCTGCTGGTTGCGGTCGTCCTCCTTGAGCGGCCCCTTCCAGACCACCTCGAGCCCCGTGCTCTCGGCGCCGACGCGCGCGCCGGCCTCGACCGCCTTCCAGAACACGTGCGTGGTGCCCTTGGGGATCACCGCGACCCGCGGCTTGCCGGAGGCGCCGGCGGCGGCGCTGGGGTCCCCACACGCGACGGCGAGCAGGGCGAGAAGGACGGCGAAGAGCGGGCGCAGCATGGCGTGAGTGGGCGGCGCCAAGATAGCTGCTTGCGAGTGGGGAGCCAGCCTCCACAATCCGCCGCGTGCGGATCGACGCCCACCAGCACTTCTGGCGCTACTCGCCGGCCGAGTTCCCGTGGATCGGCACGAACATGCAGGTGCTGGCGCGCGACTACCTGCCCGCCGACCTCGCGCCGGCGCTCGCCGGCTCCGGGATCGACGGCTGCATCGCCGTGCAGGCGCGCCCCGACGCGCGCGAGAACGAGTTCCTGCTCGAACTGGCCGCGACCAGCCCGTTGGTGCGCGGCGTCGTCGGCTGGGCCGACCTGTGCGCCCCCGACGCCGCCGACGCGGTCGCGGCGCTCGCGCAGCGACCGAAGCTCCGCGGCCTGCGCCACCTCGTGCAGGACGAACCCGACGACGCGTTCCTGCTGCGCGCCGACTTCCAGCGCGGCGTCGCCGCGCTCGCCGCGCACGACCTGGTCTACGACGTGTTGATCCACCCGCGCCACCTCACGCACGCGATCCGCTTCTGCGCGGCGCTGCCCGAGAACACGTTCGTGCTCGACCACCTGGCGAAACCCGACATCGCCCGCGACGTGCGCCAGCCCTGGGCCACCGCCGTACGCGAACTGGCCCGCCAGCCGCACGTCGCCTGCAAGGTCTCGGGACTCGTCACCGAGGCGAAGTGGCGCGGCTGGCGCGCGGACGACTTCCGCTTCTTCCTCGACACCGTGCTCGACGCGTTCGGCCCAGATCGCTTGCTGTTCGGCAGCGACTGGCCCGTGTGCCTGCTCGCGGCCGACGACTACGCCGCGGTGCACGACCTGATCGCCGCGTGGGCCGAGTCCAACCTGCCCGCCGCCGCGCGCGCCGACCTGTTCGGCGGCAACGCCGCCCGCATCTACAACCTGACATGAGCAACCACTACCTCGTCACGGGCGCGCTCGGCTGCATCGGCGCCTGGGTCGTCCGTCACCTCGTGCACCGCGGCGACACGCCGATCGTCTTCGACCTGGGCACCGACGCGCGGCGCATCCGCGACCTGCTCGACGACGACGAATTCGAGCGCGTGCAGTTCGTGCACGGCGACATCACCGACCTGGACGCGACCAGGCGCGCGGTCGAAGCCAGCAAGGCGAAGGCGATCGTGCATCTCGCGGGCCTGCAGGTGCCGTTCTGCCGCCAGGACCCCGCGCTCGGCGCCAGGGTCAACGTGCTCGGCACGATCCACATGTTCGAAGCCGCGCTCGCCGCGGGCGTGCAGCGCATCTGCTACGCGAGCTCGGCGGCGGTGTTCGGCCCGGGCGAGGACGACGACGTCGCGCCCGACGAGACCGCGGCCTGCGAGCCGGTGACGCACTACGGCGTCTACAAGCGCGCCAACGAGGGCACCGCCCGCGTCTACTGGCTCGACAAGAAGCTGCCCAGCGTCGGCCTGCGGCCGCTGACCGTCTACGGCGTCGGCCGCGACCGCGGCATGACCTCGGGACCGACCACGGCGATGAAGGCTGCGGTGCTCGGCAAGCCGTTCCAGATCGGCTTCACCGGCAGCACCGACTTCAACTACGTCGCCGACACCGCCGCGATGTTCGTGGCCTGCGCCGACGCGGCGCCGGCCAACGGCCCCGACGGCGCGTTCGTCTACAACCTGCACGGCGACACCGTCGACACCGCCGCGATCGTCGCTGCGATCGAACGCGCCCACCCCGACGCCAAGGGGCTGATCACGGCCGCGGGACCGCATCTGCCGATCCCGCCGCAGCTCGACGGCCGCGCGATCCACGCCGCCTACCCCGGCCTGCCGCACACGGCGCTCGACGCCGGCATCCGCGCCACCGTGCGGCGCTTCGTGGAGCTGCGCGACGCGGGCCGGCTCGACGTCAGCGACCTGCCGACCAACTGATCCATCCCCACGCGCTGCGCAGCAGCGCCCCGGACCGGAGCCGAGAACGAACGGAAACGGTGAGCCACTCCATGCACCCGCTCGCACGATCACTCCCACTCCTCCTCGGCCTGCTCGCGTGCTGTGCCACGGCCGTCGTCGAGCCACCCGACGACGCCGCGGCCGCGACGCTGCGCGCCGCCTACAGCCAGCCCCCCGCGGCGTGGCCCGCCGCCACCATCGACCCGGGGGTGGCGTTCGTGGAGCTCGGCCGCGCGCCGGCACCCACCTATCCGCCCGCAAACCCCTGGTCGAAGCAGAAGCAGGCGCTCGGTCACGCGCTGTTCTTCGACGGCCGGCTCAGCGGCACCGGCCAGATGGCCTGCGCGAGCTGCCACGACAGCAACCTGGGGTGGAGCGACGGACGCCCCACGAGCCTCGGTCACGGTGCCCTCGCGCTGGCGCGCAACGCCCCCTCGATCCTCAATTCGGCACACGGCCGCAGCTTCTTCTGGGACGGCCGCGCCGCGTCGCTCGAAGACCAGGCGCTCGCGGTGTTCGAGAACGGCAGGGAGATGGCGACCTCGGGCGAGGCGCTGGTGGCCAAGCTGCGGTCGAGCAGGGGCTACCGCGCGATGTTCGCGGCGGCCTTCGGCGACGAGGAGCCGACGCTGCCGCGCGCCCTGGCGGCGCTGGCGACGTTCGAGCGCGCGCAGGCCAGTGACGGCAGCAGTGACTTCGACCGGTTCCTCGCCGGCGACCGCGCCGCGCTGTCCGACGCCCAGGTGCGCGGCCTGCACCTGTTCCGCACCAAGGCGCGCTGCGCCAACTGCCACCACGGGCCGCTGCTCACCGACGGCGGGTTCCACGACCTCGGGCTGTCCTACTACGGTCGCAAGCGGCAGGACCTCGGCCGCCACGCGGTGACCAGGGACCCCGCCGACGTCGGCCGCTTCAAGACGCCGAGCCTGCGCAACGTCGCACGCACCGCGCCCTACATGCACAACGGGCTGTTCGACCTGCCGGGCATCGTCAACATGTACGACGCCGGCATGGCGACGCTGGTGCCCAGCCCCGAGCAGGCACAGGACCCCATGTTCCCGACCAAGTCGCCCCTGTTGCAGAAGCTCGGACTGACGGCCGGCGAGAAGAAGGACCTGTTGGCATTCCTCGAGGCGCTCACCGAACGCCGCCGCCGCGTCAGCGCGCCGCAGCTGCCGCCGCTGGACGACGCCTGAGGCGGAGGCTCCCAGGAGCGAACAGTGGATCACGACCTCGCCGCACTCGTCGCCCGCACCCTCGACGCGCCCGCCGAACTGATCGACGCGCTGCCGCACCTGCTCGCCGACCTCGACGAGATCGGCGCGCGCGTCCGCGAGGTGCTGCCGCTGCTGCGCGACGCCGGCGTCGGCCCCAGGTCGCGCGTGCTCGACCTCGGCTGCGGCAAGGGCGCGGTCGCCATCGCGGTCGCGCACGAGCTCGGGGCCCACGTGCACGGCATCGACGCGATGCCGGCGTTCGTCGACCACGCACGGGCAGCCGCCGCCCGCGCCGACGCGACGCCGCGGTGCACCTTCGAGATCGGCGACCTGCGCGCCGCGGTCGGCGCCGCCCGCGACTACGACGTCGTCTCGATGCTGGCGCTCGGCGACGTGCTCGGCGACCTGCAGGACACCGTCGCGGCGCTGCGCGCGTGCGTGCGCCCGGGCGGCCTGATCCTGATCGACGACGCGTTCCTGAACGACGACGCCTCCCCCGGGGACCGCGAGGGCGTCGACTGCCTCGACCGCGCCACGTCGCACCGGCTGCTGGCCGCGCACGGCGACACGCTGCTGGCCGAGCAGGTCATCGACGGGCCCGAAACCGCTGCCGAATACCGGGCGATGACCCGGCGGATCACGGCGCGCGCCGAGGAGCTGGCTGCCCAGAACCCAGGGCTGGCCGCGCTGCTGCGCGACTACGCTGCGCGCCAGGCCGACGAGGTCGAACTGCTGACGGGCCCGGTCACCGGCGTGCTCTGGCTGCTGCGCCGCAACGACTGAAACCGGTCCCGTTCGCCGCGCGAACTACGCACACCGAAGGGCCTCGATCACGCACCCGAACGCCCGGGGCCCGCCCAGTCCGGCCGCCTTGATCATCAGTTCACGAGACCTACTCTCCGCGCCCGACACTCGTGTGCTCCGATTTCGCGTTCGGCGGCCCCCCGCAGATCCGCTTCGACCAGGGCCGCGAATCGGCCCGCTTCGATACGCCACGACGCAATCAACACGGAGGCCGGCGCTGCTCGAAGATGGCATACTTTCCGACCCCCTATGCGGAAGCGACACGTAAGGTCCTGCCCCGCTCCGCCCGAACCGACCCCATGACCGGCAAGTTCCTGACAGTGACCCTCCCCCTCGCCGCCCTGCTGGCGACGTTGCTTCCGGGGCAGAGCGTGCCGAATGGTTTCCAGGTCGACACCCTGGTGCAGACCGGTCTGCCCCATCCGCTCGACTTCACGTTCCTGCCGGACGGTCGCGCGCTGATCGCCAATCAGGATGGGGAGATCCACGTCTATGCGGGTGGTCCCGCGGTCCAGATCGGCGTCGTGCCTTCGGTGCTGACCGGCCACGAGCGGGGCCTGCTCGGCATCGAGGCGGATCCGCAGTTCGCGCAGACCGGCCACATCTACGTCTACTACTCGAGCACCCTCGACTCGCTGCTGCACCTCGATCGTTTCGCGGTCCTCGGCGATCTGTCGAATCCTGCGAGCACCAACCTCGCGCTGGACCCGGCGAGCCGCTGCGTCGTCGTCGACGCGATTCCCCATCTGTCGGAGTTCCACAACGGCGGCGCGCTGCGCTTCGCCCCCGACGGCATGCTCCTGCTGGGCATCGGCGACGACCAGGAACATTGCGACGCGCAGACGCCCGGGTCGGGTCGCGGATGCATCCTGCGCATGGATGTCGCCAACATCCCGCTCGGGCCGAACCTGACGGCGCCGCCCTACGCCCTCCTCAACCCCGGCAACAACCCCCTCAGCGGCAACAACGATCTGAGCCAGCTCGTCGTCGCCTACGGGCTGCGCAACCCGTTCCGGGTCGAGATCGACAGCCTGACGGGCAACCTCTACATCGGCGACGTCGGCGCCGCCGACGCCGAAGAGGTCGACGAGTATCTGCACAGCGCGGGCACCCTGCCGCTGCGCAACTACGGCTGGCCCTGGATGGAAGGCAATGCGCCCCTGGTGCCGCCGGCGTGGTGGACGCCGTGCGCCGGCTCGGCGCCGCCCGGCCTCGAGAGCCCGATCGGCATCGGCGACCACAGCGCCGGCTGGATCGTCTTGATCCAGGGCCCTCGCTACCGCAATCGCGGCGGCATCTACGACTTCGGGCCAGCCTACGAAGGGCGCGTGTTCTACCTCGATCACGTGCTGGCCTGGATCCGGTGCATGGACTTCGGCAGCAGCGGCTGGACGCCGACGCCGCCGGTCTCCGGGCAGCCCAACGCCACCGACTGGGGCGACTCGTTCTCGCGGGTGACCGCGATGCGCCAGGGACCCGACGGAGCCCTCTACATGACCGCCGACATCCCCTGGTGGACCGGCGTGTTCCAACGCATCCGGCCGTCCGTGCCGGCCAACCTGATCACCGCGCAAGCGGGAACCGGCCAGGTGAGCACTGCTGGCGACCCGTTCACGCAGCCGCTCGTCGTCCGCGTGAGCGACGGCCTGGGATCGCCGCAGGTCGGCGTACCGGTCGACTTCTCGATCTTCGGCCCGGGCACCCTGGTCACCCCGGGACCGGTGCTCACCGACTCGCTCGGCGAGGCGCGCATGTTCGTCGATGCGAACGTCGCGGGAGGTCAGATCACCGTGACCGCGACCGCATCCGGCACCCTGGGCAGGGCCACGTTCACGCTGTTCTCCCGCAAGATCTCGGTGGCGCACACCAGCAGCCTCGCGGTCGTCACGATCACCAACACGTCCGCGTCGATTCCGACCCAGGTCCCGTTCGTGGTGATGGTCGCGCTGCCGGGCGGCGCGCCGTGGAACTCACCATTCGGCACCATCTGCACGAATCCCGCGAGCCCGTTCACGATCGTCATCGAGGACGGACTGGGCATCTTCGGCAGCGTCAGTCTCTCGGGCGCCGGCAGCACCGGCAATCCGGGGCTGACCCGGGTCTACCAGTTGGTGCCGGGCCTGCTGACCGGGTTGCAGCTGCAATTCCAGGCGATCGGGCTGGACCCCATCGAGGGCATGTTCCGCACCGATTGCGTGATGACGCAGTTCTGAGGAACTGCTGGCTTCGATGGGGGCGACGGCGCGCCGAGGAGGGGTGGCCGAGGGAGGGGCCAAGGGCGGCGTGACGACCGCGCCTCAGGCCGCCGCGACCATGTCGTGGGTCCTGCTCCCGTCGACGCTGGTCGGGTGGATGCTGCGTCGCCCCCACCGCTGCGACCAGGCGAGGACCTCGTGCGCCTGCAGGTTGCGCTCGATCAGCCCGAGCAGCCGCCCCGGCGTCTCTCCTGGCAAGTCGCGGTTGAAGCGCGTGCGCACGTAGTTGCGATAGCAGGCGAACAACTGCATCTGCTCGACGAGGCGCGCGGCCTTCTTGGACACAAGCCACGACTTGCGCCGCAGCCTGCCGTTGTTGTCGCGCGTCATCGCCAGCGTCGTATTGATCGGGAACAGCGGGTTGGCCGTGGTTCGCGCGGCGCGGCCCGGTGTGCGCAGGTGCGTGACCGCGTCGCCGAACACGCTCTTCGCCAACGTCGCGTAGCTGCTCTTGAGGTCGCTGTGCAGCTGGATCCGAGCCCCCTCCGGAAGTCGCTTGCGCAGGTCCTCGAGCGCCCCGCGCACGCAGGCTCGGCTCGCGTCGGGGCGGCGGCCGTTCTTCTTCTCGTCGCGCTCCTGCCAGCGTCGCCGGCGTGACCCGGCCTTGGCCAACCGCCGGATCGGCCCCGCGGTCGTCGCCACCACGAACCACGTCTCTCGTTCGATCACGACCGGCATCGTCACCGTGCGGATCGACGCGTTCTCGTAGGTCTCCTCTTCGTCGAGCAGGTACTCGGTTGCCCGCAGCTCGACGCAGAGGTTGTCGTGCAGGCGCCGGCACGTGCGCGCCATCTTGCGCAACTTGCCTTGCACGCTGTGCACGTCGAGGCCGACCAACCGCGCCGTCTGCCGCAGACCGACACCGCTCACCAGGTGCAGGTAGGTGGCGGCGTTCGTGTGCGGCTTGTGATCGCCGTAGTCATGGCGGAATGTCTGACGCGAGAAGCCGCGGCCGCACACCCGACAGCGGAACCTGGGCACGGGCAAGCGGCGGCACTTGGGCCGGTAGTAGCCATCGCGCGTGAACCAACTCCTGCCGGGCTTCTCGTGGGCCGAGCAGATGCTGGAGGGACAGAAGGGGGGCACGAAATCCATCGGTGCCAGCTCTGTGGCAGGATCCGCCCTCCCGTGACACCTGGCCGGAAAATCCGGCCAGAGTGCACCCCCATCAAAGCCAGCAGTTCACGCGGGGCGCACTTCGGCGGCCGCGCGCGGGCGGCTGGCGGCGAGGCAGAACTCGGCCAACTGCGCCTCGCTGGCCGGCCCACCCTCGAGCCACAGGTCCAAGAGCACGTGCCACTTGAGGGGACACAGGTAGTCCGCCTCGGCGTTCGCCGAGTTCTTCGAAAGGCGCTCGTAGAGCGCGGGTGAGCTGCGCAGCCGCAACACGGCTGCTGCCAGCGCCTGCGGCGACGAGGCCGGGAAGAGCACGCAGTTCTCGTCACCGACGAGCCGCAGCATGAACATCGGGTGGTCCGAGGCGAGCACCGGGGTCCGCGTGCAGAGCGCCTCGTAGATCGTCATCGGCAGACCCTCGGGATACTCGTGGCGGCTGGGCACGATGACCGCGTCGTGATCCCGCATCGCGGCGAGCACGTCGTCGTGGCTGATCTTGCCGGCGAAGTCGGTTCGCTCGGAGATCCCCAGCGACGCGGCCAGTTCTCGCAGCTTCGCCTCCTCGGGCCCGCTGCCGATCAAGGTCAGGCGAAAGCCCGCGGCGCGCGGCAGCGCTGCGAACCCCTGCAACAGATCGCCGACCCCCTTCGCGAAGGTCAGCTGCCCCACATAGACGAGACGAAACCCGGCGCCCTGCGGCGCAACCTTCGCTTCATACTGGGCGGGAGAGATCAGCGCCGGCCAATCGAACGGCAGGATCTTGCCCGGCCGAACACCGATGCGTTCGAGATCGAGCGACGCCGCGATGTTGTGGTTCGCCACCCAGCGAATCCGCCGGTCGTTGAGCAGGCGCTGCAGCCGCCAGTTGCGCAGGCGCTGTCGCCAGCCGGCGGCCCGAAAGCTGTCGGCGAACAGCGGCAGGACCTGCAGCCCTCGGTCGATGCCCCAGCGGATCAACCGCGGGATCGGCGCCGCGACCACCAGGTGCGTCGGCTGCAGCGCCTGCACGGCGCCGATCAGGTCGGTGTCTCGCGGCGACAGGCCGGGAGGATACAGATCCACGCCCATCGCCCGCACCCCGTTCGACAGCGTCCGCAGGGGCGCGTCGCCGCTGAAGTGGATGACGCTTACCGCCTCGTGGCGCTCGGCCAGGACCCCCACGTGGTCCACGGTGTAGCGCTGGCCGTAGTAGTTCTCCCGACCCCCGGACGAGAAGCGCTCGAAGGCATCCGCGAAATCGCCGTATTGGACGAAGACGAGGCGTGTCTGGCTCTTGGCTGTATGCATGACGCGGAGTCCACCTGTCGGTGCCAATCTATCGGGTCGAGGCGCGGATCGGCACTGTCGCGCGTCGCCGAGGAGCACGGAGTGCACGGGATCGAGCTGTGGCGAGCAGCCTCATCGCCGCGCCTCGTCGGCCATCAGCGGTCCCCATGCCGCCGCGAGTTGCTCGGCGCCGACGGCGCGAAGGATCGTGTTGCGCACCTCGATGAAGTGCTCGCTGGCGAGCCTGTTGGCGAACATGCGATCGAGCGACGCCGACAGGGCCTGCGACACCCGCGGTCGGCGCTGCTCCTCGAAGCCGGCGAGCGCCGTCGGCACGTGCGGCTCGGTCGCCAGGTGACGGGCGAGGACCAGCCCGTCTTCCAACGCCATGGCACCGCCCTGACTCAGCGTCGGCGGGCAGGCGTGCGCGGCGTCGCCGACGAGCACACATCGCCGACTCCTCCAACTCGGGATCTGCACGCAGTGGTAGGTGGTGTCCAGCAGGGGTGTGTCAGCGGAGAGCTGCGCCAGCACCGCCGGCGCGAAGCCACCGAAGTCGCCGAAAACACGCCGCAGCTGCTCCAGGGGCTCACCGCCCACCAGCAGCGCGGTGTCGGCAGGCCCCGCCCCGCAGTAGAGATCGCCGCCGGGCAGCGGGTGCAGCAGCAACGTGCACCCGTTCCCGAGCATGTATTGGGGACGCTGGAGCCCTGCGGGGCACCTGGCCAGGAAGCGCCAACCCGCCAGCCCCGGCAGCCCGGTCTTCACCTCGCCGAACAACCTTCGCCGCAGGTCGGAGTGCACGCCGTCGGCGCCGACCACCAAGGCGTGCCTGCTGGTGGTGCCGTCGTCCCAGCGCACCATCACGTCGTCTGGGGCCTCTTCGAGGTCGACGATCTTCGCCCCCCAACGCACGTGCTCGGTCCCCACGGCCGCGAGTAACAGCTGCTGCAGCGTGTGCCGGTGCATGCAGAGGAAGGTGCCCCACCCGGGTCGCGCCTCGAGGTCGAGCTCGAACAGGCGCTGCCCGTCCCGGTCGCAGTAGTCCACCGCAGCGACCCGCTCCGCGGCCGCGGCAGCGGCGGCGCCGAGGCCCAGCTCCGCCAGCGCCTGCGCCGCGTTGCCCGTGAGCAGGATGCCCACGCCCTCCGCTCCGGCACCGGGCCGACGATCGGCCAACAGCACGGAACGGCCCTGACGCAGCAGCGCCAGGGTCAGGCTGAGCCCGGCGATGCCGGCGCCGACGATCAGGGTGGACGAGCTTGACGAGTTCAAGGCGTTGGGCGAACGCGCCACGGGCCCGGGCGGGCTCGGGGCGCGAGTCGGCCCCGTTGCACGCGGGCCTACTTTGGCACCTTATCGGCTCGACCTCGGGCCTGGCGACAACCCAGATGCGCTTCGACAGCGCCGCCGCCATTCACCATTGGCATGGGCGGAACGGTCGCCGTCGGCGACGCGGATCGGCGAGCGCTTTCGGGATGAGACGCAGTGCTGCATTTTGCGGGCGACGTCACCATCATGCGCTACTCTTCGACCATCCAAAGGCGTCTGGGCCAGTCGGTTCTGAAGGGTGCGGACGGGAATTGCAGATGACGAAGCTCGAGCTCCTCAAGCACTACAAGGACGAAGACGACCTGATCGAAGGCTACGTGAAGCGGGCCTTCGACGGCGAGCACGAGCTCCGGATCCTCGAGGCGGGCTGCGGCCAGCACTGGCCCCTGAACCTCGAAGGGATCAAGTACCGGATCACCGGCGTCGACCTCGATCCCGAAGCGATGCGTTATCGCGTGGAGGTCATCAAGGACCTCGACGAGGCGGTCGTCGCCGACCTGCGCCAGGTCGACCTCGGCGACCGCAAGTTCGACGTCGTCTACAACTCCTTCGTCCTCGAGCACATCGAGAACGCGGAGCACGTCCTGCAGAACTTCAAGAACTGGCTCGTGCCGGGAGGGTTGATCATCCTCAAGATCCCCGACCGCGACTCCGTCTTCGGCTTCCTCACGAACCTGACGCCGTTCTGGTTCCACGTCTTCTACCACCGACACATCCTGCGTCGCCCGCACTCCGGCGAACCCGGGTACGGCCCCTACCCGACCTACTACGACAAGGTCGTGAGCCGCAAGGGCATCCAGGAGTGGTGCAAGGCGAACGGATTCACGCTGCGCGAGGAGCGCGGGCTCGCGCCCTATCTGGTCGAGCGCGGACTGCGGCAGCGGTGCATCACCGCGATCACCCGCATCGTCAGCGCGCTCTCCTTCGGCCGCCTGCCTTGGCGGCACAGCAACCTGACGTTCGTGCTCGAGAAGACAGCGGCACCGGCGACCTAGTGCCGACGCGCGACCGCCCGCGAACCGGCCGCAGAGCTCCGCGGCGCGAACTCAGTTGATCTCGGGGATCTCCTGCAGCAGCCCGCGAACGATGCGGTGCCCCTCGGGCGTCAGGTGTCCGTCGAGGGGCAAGAACACTTCCGCGGCATCGCGCGCCGCCAGGGCGGGGGTCGTGTCGATCACGCGGATCCCCAGCTCATCGAAGATCTTCCGCGCATGGACGATGGGAGCGCGCTCGTCCGCGACATCCAAGGTCGTCGGCATGCCCATCTCCTTGACCTTCGCCACCATCTTCGGCGAGGCCAGGATCAGACCGAAGACCGGGACGCCGCGCTCGCTGCAGCGCGCCGCGATGCGCCGGAACTCGTCGCGATAGCGCTGCTCGGCCTCGGCCAGCTGCCCGCTGCGCCAGTTGGCGGGATCGGCCATCTCGTCCGACGCGCTCACCTCCTGGGGCTGGCCTTCCTTGATCTGGTGGTAGACGCGCGACGCCAGCCGACACACGTGGAAGGTTCGCTTGAACCAACTCTTGAGCCCGCCGGCATCCCCGATGATGCCGTTCTCGACGGGCACGTCCTTCTCCCAGATGGTGTCCTGGAAGTCGTTGCCGAGGAAGGTCGCGACGACGACCGCCGCGGGCCGCAGGCCATTCTCGAGTTCGTCGTCGAGCACGGCGCGATACTGCGTCGGACCGTAGCCAGGGACGCCCGTGTTGACGTGCGCGTGGTGAGCGCCCGGGTCTGCTTCGAGCAGCCCGACCCAGGACAGTTCGTAGTCCACGCCATGGCCGAACGTGAACGAGTCGCCCAACCACAGGACCGGCGACGACCCCGCGCCTAGCGAGGCAGACGCGTCCCGCGGAGTCCCCTTCGCCTTCGTCGGTGCCCACCGTCGGCCGTGCTCGTCGACGAAGATGCGCCACTTCGTCTCGGCGGTCTCGACCAGCGCTGACGCGTTGGGCTCCAGGGAATACTGCGGCAGGCGCGGATGGCGGTGGTAGATCTGCAACCAGGTCGTCGGCTGCGGCATCAGGACCCGCACCGCCAGTTCGGCGATCAGGACGCTGGAGAACAGCGCCGTCGCGGTGAGCAGCAGGCGCTTCCGCAACGGACGTCGGGGTGAATCGGGCATGGCGACTCCGGAGACGTGGTCGGGCGAGCATGCTGCCTCACGAGACCACGCGCAAGCAGCCGGCGTCACCGACGCGGTGGATCGGGTCGCGCATCCATATCCCCGCCGGCGCAATACGCCCTGCAGGAGACGTGTCGCTACCACCGGGAACTGCTGGCTTCGATGCGGTTGCCTCGGATCGGCCGAAGGCGCATCCGCCCGCAACCGCATCGAAGCCAGCAGTTCCATGCGGCGGAGTGGGCGGTTGCTGTGCCCCTTCGCCGATGACGCGGACACGCGAATGGCGCGCCGCATGACGAATCGGACTCCCGGCGCGGAACATCCCATGGTGTGGTCTGGATCAACTCGTCGCGCACTCGATTTTTTGGAGTCCGACAAGCCGCGGAACGCGGGTCGTACGTATTGGGCCCCAACAGGTAGCCGAACCACCGCGGTTCTCGAACCGCGAACCAACCGGTGAACCCTGCAGCTCCACACGAAGTGTGGCGCAGCCCGCCAACCTCGACTCGCACCCGCCGCCACACCACTGGTAAGCACGCTTGGGTTCCCCACCGGGGTTCAGGCGACGGGTCTGTCATGCCTCCATGAAGACAGCTCCCGGCATCGCCCTCTCCCTCTCTGCGATCTTGTTCACCTCGGCCGGCTGCTCCCACGCAACGCCGCAGCCAAACACGCTGGTTCCAGCTTCTGCGCCGACGCCGCAATCGGAGACGTTCGAAGACGTCGCGGCCGCGACGACCCTTCCCGACGCACAGGTCGGCGAAGCCTACCTCGTCGACGTCCCCGCCGCCGGCAGCATCAACCTCGGCATCAACGTCGCCTGGACGCTCACGGCCGGCGCCCTGCCGCCCGGGCTCAGCCTGAGCGCGGCCGCGCAACCGCAGCCGAACACGATCAGCGGCATCCCCACGCAAGCCGGCGAGTTCGACTTCACGCTGACTGCACAGGTCAACGGGGCCACCTTCTCGCAGCTCTGCGAATTGATGGTTCAGCCCAACACCACGCTGGTCGACGGCTGGACCGACTTCGTGCCCGAGCCCGGCGCCCGCATCATCCACGTCAGCGCCTCGGGCAACGATTCGGCCAGCGGCACGGTGACCGCGCCACGTCGCACGTTGGCCGGCGGGTTCGCCCTGCTGCGCGACGGGCAGGCGGATTGGCTGCTGCTCAAGCGTGGCGACTCGTTCGCGCTCAGCTCGACGCTGCAGTGGAACAAGTCGGGGCCCGCCACCGGCAACGGCTGGATGCGTCTGGGCGCCTACGGCGACGACAACCTGCCCCGCCCGGTCCTGCTGAGCCAGGGCGGCTACATCGCGATCACCCCGGGATACCAGTCGTCGGCGACGATCCGTCGCGTCGCGATCACCGACGTCTATCTGTCGGCGGCGAACCGCATCGCGAACTCGGCGACGACCACGCAGAACATCAACGGCGTCCACCTCATCGCGGCGCAGTGGCAAGGCACCGGGCGGCCGTTCTCACAGATCCTGCTCGAGAACTGCCGCATCAGCGGCTTCACGTTCGGCCTGATCTGCGAGACCGACGCAGCCGACATCTCGGTGCGACGCTGCATCTTCGACCACATCTTCGCGATCGGCAGCCCCCACTCCTCGGGGGTCCTCAGCAGCGCCCAGACCTTCCTGCTCGAGGACAACGTGTTCTACAAGGTGATGTCGCCGGACATCCCCGGGCTCGGCAACTACGCCAACTCGCAGTTCTCGCACACGGCCTACATCGGGGCCACCGCGACCAACGTAACGACGCGCGGCAACATCGTGATCAAGACGCCGGACGGGATCATGCAGCGCGCCGGCGGCGAGTTCTCGCGCAACGTGTGCGCAAAGACGCAGAACGGCACCAACATCGGCCAGGCCTGGGGCGTGACGCCCACGCCCGGCGGCGTGCCGGTGCAGATGGAGGAGAACCTCGCGCTCAACACCGTCACCCAGGTGCTGTATCTGGGCAACACGTACTCGGGCACGGTGCGCTCCAACCTGCTGCTGCAGGATCAGGACGGCAGCGGCCAGACGAACCTCTCGCTGGTGCCGATCAACAGCACGGCGACGGGCACGAACATCGGCGTGCACAACACGGCCTTCACCGACAACCTGCTGAGCGGCGTGATCAGCTGGAGCGCCTCGAACACCTCGAGCTTCACCGGGCTCTCGTTCTCGGGAAACCAGCAGAACCTGGGGCCGACGACCACGTCGATCGGCGCCTACCTGCAGGCGATCGGCTGGTTCGGCAGCACCGTCGACGACTGGGCCAACCGGCTGCTGCAGCGCGACCGCGCCAACTTCACGCGCGAGTACCTGTCGACCTCTGTCATCAACTTCTACCGGCAGCACTACGCGCTGCCGCCGCTGCAGTAGCCCCGGCCCCCGGCGCCGACGGCGCGCCGGATCCGGCGCGCCGTTCAACGCAGGATGAAGTCGTGTGCGGCGCTCGCCGCGTAGGAGCCGTTCTGCGCCAGCGTCGAGATGGCGATGCCCTGGCAACGCAGCACCAGGCCGCCGAAGCCCGCCGGAATGGTCACGCTCATCGTGGCGCCATTGCCCGGCAGGCCGGGCACGAGCAGGTGACCGTCGACACGGTCGAGCTGCAGACCAGGCAACGTCGGGTTCGGCATCGCGCCGGAGTCGGCGTAGAACTCGAACGCGAACGCGACGAGCTGGCCGGTCATGGTGCCCGTCGGGCTCGTGAGCTCCATGTGGATCGTCTGCCCCGCGTCGACCTGCTTGGCGCACTCGAGGTCGAGCGGTGCGCCGCCGATGCCGCTCCGCAGCTCGAAGTCCTCCGCCGTGCCCGGCAGATCGCACCAGCGCGCGGTGTTCATGACCTCGGGGGGCGACATCCCGGTGGCCCGCCAACCGTCGTAGAGGTCCTGGCCGGCACTGCCCAGGAACGGGCTCAGCTGGTTGTTCTGCAGCAGCAGGAACTGCACGTATTCCCAGCTCGTGGTCTGGTAGAGCAGCTCGATCTCGGCGCGCGGCGCCCCGGCCGGCGGCTGCAACTGCACCTCGTCCCAGTGGCGATAGGTTCCCGCCGGTCCCGGATTGCCGTAGGCGGTCGCGGGCACCGGCAGGATGTTGCGCTGCAGCGCGACGTCGTAGTCCATGCCGTACGGCGGGATCCGGGTGTCGCGCAGCAGCGTGTTGTTGAGCACGAAGTGGAACGAGTGGCTGGCGGTGCCGGCGGGCTGCGCGGCGATCTGACCGAGCGTGAGCGTGACCGCCCCGGTGACGCGGTCGTAGTCGACCGGCAGGTTCGGCGACCAGCCGAGCCCCAACAGCTGTTGGGCCCATTGCTGGGTGATGCCGTGATCGGCCTCGTAGAGGCGCAGGTTGGGGTCGTGGGGATCGAGCAGCGTCTCGACGGTGGCCGGCACGCCGCGCACCTGCGCCGCGAGCGGCCCGTAGTCGCCGTCGACGCGCACGACGTTGCCCTGACGATCGCGCCAGCGGATGCGCAACCACATGCGCCGACCTTCGGGATAGCCGCTGATCAGCTTGTGTCCGGTCAGGTTGACGACGTGCAGGACGTCACCGTGCACGTCGAGCGCCGCGGCCAGGCGCAGATTGGCGCGCGCGCGCAGCACCCCGGCGTCGAGCGCGGCGAGCTGCACGGCGTCGAGGCCGCCGCCGAGGCGCAACACGTTCTGGGAGTCGGCCCATCGGATCAGCCGCGGCACCCACGTGTTGCCGCCGGTCAGGTCGTGGGTCGGCAGGTCCGGGCGCACGGCCACGAAGTTCTGCCGCGCGCCCTTGCCGACCACCGGGATCATGTGACAGGCCTGACAGGAGAAGTACCTGGTCGTGCCGTCGGCGTAGTCGCCTTGCCGGCCGGCGAGCAGGGCTTGATCGCGCGCACGCTCGAGGATGCCGCGCTGCAGTTCGGGCGGCAGCGTCGGGTAGTCGCGCACCCGCAGGCTCGCCAGGGCGCTCGCCTGATGTTCGCTGAACGTGCGCTCGGTGACGCCGTAGCGATACGGCGGGTTGTTGAACGCGGCCTTCGTGGCGACCGGCGCGTTGGGGATGCCGCTGTAGGTGCCCGGGGGCAGCGGCAGCGGCGCGCCGTGATTGTGGGCGAGATCGCCGACCGCGGGATTGGAGACGTCGTGGCAGGTGCCGCAGATCTTCGGATCGCGATGGAAGCGCGAGGCGACCGACGTGTGCATCGACGAGGTCTGCGCATAGGGACCGTAGCGCGTGCTGCCGCCGGCCAGGACCATCATGCCGCTGCCGTAGTAACCCTCGGGCGGCGCGGCGCCGTCGTTGGCGACGTAGGGCGCGACCTGCACGCCGAGGTGTTCGGAGTCGTCCGGGTTGGTGAGCTGGTGGCAGATCGCGCATTCGACCCCGTCGGCGTCGCCGGCGGCGAGCCCCGAGCCGTCGGTCGGCGTCGAGCGCCCCTCGATCCAGCCGCGCGGTGCGTGGCACCGCAGGCAGAGGTCGCCGCTCTGCGGGAAGTCCTGCTCGGCCACGGCCATCGTCGCCCAGAACAGCGGATCGCGGCCGGCCTGCGACATCATGCTGCCGCGCCAGGGCCGCGCCGGCTCCGACACGAGATCGAAGCCACCGTGGCAGTTGTCACAGGTCGAGGCCGCCTGCAGGGTGCCGACCTGCAGCGGCTGGGTGCCGGGCAACTGCAGATCCGTCGGGACCAGGAAGGGCTGCGAGCACAGGAGCGCGAGCGAGGCGACCCCACCGCCCAGCAGCGTCCACGAGGGGAGCGAGTGATTGCGCATGACCGACTCCGGCGGCGCGCGCCGCGGATGCGGCTCGGGACCCGAGTCCGGCCACGACGCGCGACCGCAATGACAAGATAGGCGCACCGACTGGGGTGGCCATGAGCCGCACGCCCCATCACCGCGGCAACCTCTGCGTAGGCCCATTCCGATGTCCGCCGCCGGCTCCGGGACTTTCGACGCCCGTGCCCAACGACGTGACCAGCTGCTTATGCTGTCGCGGCCACGTCCCCGAGCTCAGACCGCCCATGCACGACCAGAGCCGCCGCGACTTCCTTCGGCAGAGCACCCTCGCGACCTTCGGCTTCGGCGCCTTCGGGCTGCCGCTGCCCGCCAGCGCCGGCGCGCCGCGCTTCGGGCGCCTGCCGCCGCGCGCCGACGCGGTGATCCACATCCACCTCGAGGGTGGCCTCAGCCACATCGACAGCTTCGACCCCAAGCCCGACGCGCCGATCGAGGTGCGCGGCCCGTTCGGGACGGTGCGCTCCAAGCTCGACGGCGAACCGCTCAGCGCGCTGCTGCCGCGCACCGCCGCGGTCGCCGACCGGCTGGTGCTGTTGCGCTCGTTCGCACACACCGAAGCCGACCACGACCGCGGCCAGCACAGCGTGCTGACCGGCTACCAGCCGAGCCCCGCGGTGATCTATCCGAGCCTCGGCGCCGTCGTCTCCCACGAGCTCGGCGGCCGCAACGACCTGCCGCCCTACGTCTGCATCCCGTCGGCGCAGAACCGCTGGCTCGGCACGGGTTACCTGAGCACGGCGTTCGCGCCGTTCGCGGTCGGCGGCAACCCGGCGGCGAGCAACTTCAAGGTGCAGGACCTCGCTGCCGGCAAGGACGTCGACGCGGCGCGACGGCAGCGCCGCAAGGACCTGCTCGCGGCGATGGACGCCGGCTTCACCGGCGCCGTGCACGCCGACGCTGTGGTCGCGGTCAAGGAGTACTACGAGCAGGCCTGGGCGATGATCGAGTCCCCCACCGCGCGCGCCGCGTTCGAAATCGCCGCGGAGCCGGCGGGGACCAAGGACCGTTACGGCAAACACTCGCTCGGCATGGGCTGCCTGCTGGCGCGGCGCCTGGTGCAGGGCGGCGTGCGCTACGCCGTCGTCGGCAGCGGTGGCTACGACCACCACACCGGCATCAACTCGGCGCTGCCGCCGCGCCTCGCCGAGCTCGATCAGGCGCTCGCCGCGTTGGTCGGCGAACTCGACGAGCTGGGCCAGCTCGACCGCACGCTGGTGATGGTGACGTCGGAGTTCGGCCGCACCCCGCGCCTGAACGGCGACGGCGGCCGCGACCACTGGCCGCGCGTGTTCAGCGTGGTGCTCGCCGGCGGCGGCTGCAAGCGCGGTCTCGTGTTCGGCAGCAGCGACGCCAACGGCGCCGAGCCGGCGAGTGAACCCGTGCACCCCGCCGACCTCGCCGCGACGGTGTTCGCGACGCTCGGCATCGACGTCGAGAAGAAGCTGATGGCCCCGGGCGGACGACCGATCAACCTGGTGCGCGACGGTCGCGTGCTCACCGAGGTGTTGGCGTGAACGCCCTGCTCGCGGGCCTGCTGGCCGCGACGCTGTCGGCCTCGCCGGGCGACCCGCCCGCCGCGCCGCGAATCGACGCGATGGTGCCGTGCGGCGGCCAGCGCGGCACCGAGGTCACGGTGCAGTTCCGGGGCCGCTACCTCGGCGACCTGCAGGGGCTGCTGCTCACCGGGTCGGGCATCACCGTGACGAACTGTGCGGCGGGCGAGAAGACCGACCGCTGCAGCGTCACGCTGCGGCTCGACGCCGACTGCCCGCTCGGCGCGCATCCGTTGCGGCTGCGCACCGCCGCCGGCCTGTCGAACCTGCTCATGTTCACTGTCGGCGCGCTGCCCGAGGAACGGGAGCAGCAGAGCAGCAAGACGCCGCAGGTGGTGGCGCTCGGCACGACCGTGAACGGCGAGCTGCGCGCCGAACAGGAGGACCGCTTCCTGATCGACGTGCCCGCCGACGTCGACATCGTGTGCGAGATCGAGTCGATGCGGCTCGGCCGCGCGACCGACCTCTGCCTCGAGGTGGTCGACGCGGACGGGCGCGTGCTCGCGCAGGCGGACGACACGGCGCTGGGGCGCAAGGACCCGTGGCTGCACTTCCAGGTCGCCGCGGCGACGCGCTGCGAGGTCCGGGTGCGGGCCGCGGTGCCCGGCGACACCACCGTGAGCCCCTACCGCCTGCACCTGGGCCAGGTGCCGCGACCGACCGGCGCCGTGCCGTGCGGCGGGCAACCGGGCGAGACGCTGCAGGTCGAACTGCTCGGCGACGTGCCGGCCGGCACCCGCGCGACGGTGCAGCTGCCCGACGACGGCGAGGACCTCTACGCCTGGTTCCCCGAGGTGCAGGGCCAGGTCGCCCCGACGCCGATCTGGCTCAGCGTCGGCGGCCCGCCCAACTGCACCGGCGCCGCCGGTGACGACGGCGCAAGCCCGTGCGCGGTGCCGGGCGCAGCGCACGGCGTGCTCGCGACACCCGGTGCGCGCGCGACGTTCCGGTTCGCGGCGAAGAAGGGCAAACCACTCGAGTTGCGCGTGGTCGCGCGCCAGCTGCGCTCGCCGCTGGATCCGGTGCTCACGATCCGCACCGCCGCGGGCCGCTACCTGACCACCAACGACGACGCCAACTCCGCGGACAGCGCGCTGCGCTTCGACCCGCCCGCCGACGGCGACTACCTTGCCGTGGTCAGCGACCTGCTCGGCGCCGGCTCGGCGGAGCACTTCTTCCGCCTCGAGATCAGCCCGCGTGTGCGCGCGGCGCAGCTCTCGATGGTCGTCGGCCGTCAGGACGAGCCGATCGTGATGATCCCGCGCGGCGGCGCCGGCGCCGCCCTGCTCAAGGCGACCGACCTCGACGCCGCCGCCGCGCTGGTGGTGCGCGGCCTGCCGCCCGGGGTCACCGCCGAGTTCGGGGCGCGCGCTCCCGGCAGCAACCTGATGCCGCTGCTGCTGCGCGCCGCGGCCGACGCGCCGATCTGCGGCGCGATGCTGCAGTTCGACACGGCGGGCGACGCGCCGGCGGCGGTGGACTTCGCGCAGGCCATCGCGCTGGTCGTGGGGCGCAACAACTTCGCGCAGCTGCAGACGACCTTGCGCGAGCTGCCGATCGCGGTCACCGACCCGGCGCAGTTCGCGGTGCAGGTCGCGGCGCCGACCGTGCCGATCGTGCGCGGCGCGCCGCTGCAACTACCGCTCGAACTGACGCACGCCGACGGCTTCTCGGGTTCGGTCCGCGTGAGGGCGCTGTACACGCCCCCGGGACTCAGCGCCGGGCAGGCCACCTGCTCGACGCGCGCGGACAAGGCGACGCTGACGCTCGAAGCCTCGGCGAACGCGCCGCTCGGCACGTTCCCGTGCGCGCTCGTCGCCAGCACGCGCGTCGACGGCGGCTACCAGCAGCTGGCCCTGCCGCACCTCGCGGTGACGATCATCGCGCCGCTGGTGCGCGGCGAACTGGGCAAGGCGCGCACCGAGCAGGGCAAGCCGGCGTCGCTGCGCGTCGGCCTGACACCCGGTTCGACGCTGGTCGCTCCGTACCAGGCGCGGCTGCTGGCCCTGCCGCGCGGCGTCACCGCGCCAACGCTCGACGTCGCCGCCGACGCCACCGAGGTGACGTTCGACCTCACGGTCGCCGCCGACGCGGCCCGCGGCCGCCACCGCGGCGTCGTACTCGAGCTGCTGGTGCCCGGCGAACACGGCACCCTGGTGCACCGGTTCTCCGGCGGCGAGCTGCGCATCGACGCGCCGCTGGTCACCCCCCCCACGACCGCCGCGGAGGTCGCGCGATGAACCGCATCACACCGACTCTGGTGAGCCTGTCCGCGCTGCTCGGCGCGGCCGGCGCGCAGCAGTTCACTTCGCTGCACATGTATCCGCCGCGGGTCCAGCTCGACTCGGCGCGCGATCAGCAGCGCCTCTCCGTGACCGCCGTCACCAAGAGCGGCGTCACCTTCGACGTCACGGCCCGCGCGCGCTGGCAGCTCGACGGAGACGCGGCGACGCTGCAGCTCGAACCCGCTCCGCGGCTGAGCGCCAACGTCCGCGGCGACGCCGTGCTGACCGCCACGCTCGACGACCTGAGCGCGCGCGTCGCGGTGCGCGTCGAGCACCCCGAGCAGACGCCGCCGATCAGCTTCACCAACGAGGTGCTGCCGATCCTGACGCGCTCGGGCTGCAACGCGGGCAGCTGCCACGGCGCCGCAGCCGGCAAGAACGGTTTCGGCCTGTCGCTGTTCGCCTTCGATCCGGCACACGATCACTTCGCGCTGACGCGGCAGCTGCGCGGACGGCGCATCGACCCCGCCCAGCCCGAGCTGAGCCTGATCCTGCAGAAGGGCGGCGGCCTCGTGCCGCACAAGGGCGGCCGCAAGCTCGCGGCCGACGGCCCGATGCGCGGCATCCTGCGCGAGTGGATCGGCGCCGGCGCGCCCGACGACCGGCAGTCCGCGCCGGCGCTGCGCGGCATCGAGGTCATGCCGACGAACGCCGTGCTGACCGCCGGCTCCCACCTCTCGCTGCAGGTGCTGGCCCGCTACGCCGACGGCAGCGATCGCGACGTCACCGACCTGACGCTGTGGAGCTCCGGCAACGACGGCGCGGTCACGGTCGACAAGGGCGGCGACGCGCAGGCGCAGGCCGCCGGCGAAGCGGCGCTGCTGGCGCGTTTCGGCGGTCTGGCGGTGACGGCGCAGGTGCTGGTGCTCACCGAGGACACGCCGTTCTCGTGGCCGCTGGCGCCGGCGACGAACCTCGTCGACCGCGCGATCCACGACAAGCTGCAGCGGGCCCGGGTGGTGCCCGCCGAGGTCTGCAGCGACGAGCAGTTCGTGCGCCGCGTCAGCCTCGACCTCACCGGCCAGCTGCCGGACCCGGCCGCCGCCGCCGCCTTCGTCGCCGACACCGCCGCGGACAAGCGCGCGCGCTGGATCGCAGCGCTGCTCGAGCGGCCCGAGTTCGCGCAGGTGCAGGCGATGGCGTGGGCCGAGGTGCTGCGCGTCGACAGCCGCCGCATGGAGACCAAGGGCGCGGCGCGGTTCGCCGCGTGGCTGCGCGAGCAGTTCGTCGCGCACCGGCCGTTCGACCAGGTCGTGCGCGAGATGCTGACCAGCGACGGCGCGTCGTTCGCGTCGCCGCCGGCGAACTACTGGCTCGCGGCGGACCAGCCGAACCTGTTGGCCGAACACACCGCGCAGACGCTGCTCGGTGTGCGCATGCAGTGCGCGCAGTGCCACAACCATCCGTTCGAGAACTGGACGATGGACGACTACTACGGCTTCGCCGCGTTCTTCGGCCAGCTGGCCCGCAAGCGCGGCGAGGACGGCCAGGAGTGGGTGCTGTGGAACCGCGGCCGCGGCGACGTGCGCAACAAGCGCGACAACCAGATCGCGAACCCGCGCTTCCTGGGCGGCGGCGCCGCCGAGATCCCCGCCGGCGCCGATCGGCGCGCCGTGCTCGCCGACTGGCTGATCGGCGACCCCGCGTTCGCGCGCAACGTCGTCAACCGCTTGTGGTCGTCGCTGCTCGGTCGCGGTCTGGTCGAGCCGCCCGACGACGTGCGCGTCAGCAATCCGCCTTCGCACCCCGAGCTGCTGCAGCAGCTCGCCGATCTACTGGTCGAGAACCGCTTCGACGTGCGGCCCGTGGTCACGGCGATCTGCAACAGCCGCACCTACCAGCTGGCCGCGAGTCGCGAGCCGACTCCTGCGGCGCTGTTCGCGAGCGCCAACGTGCGCCGGCTCGCGGCCGAACCGCTGCTCGACGCCATCGATCGCGTCACCGGCGTGGCGACGCGGCTGCCCGGCGTGCCGCTCGGCGGCAGCGCGACCGAGATCGCTTCGGGCCGCACCGGCCTGCGCTTCCTGGACCTGTTCGGCCGACCGGAGCGCGAGGGTTCGTGCACGTGCGACCGCCGCGCCGAGCCGACGCTCGGGCAGACGCTGCACCTGATCAACGGCGAGACGATCACGCAGAAGATCGCCGCGCCCGACGGGCGGCTGCGGCGCGCGCTCGCCGACAAACAGGATCCCGCGGCCATGCTCGACGAGCTGTTCCAGCTGGCCCTGAGCCGCAAACCGAGCCCCGCCGAGCAGGAGGCGATGCTCGGCGCCGTGCACGCCGCGACGGACGCCAAGGCGCAGCTCGCGGCGTGGCAGGACGTCTACTGGGCCGTGCTCAACAGCAAAGAGTTCCTGTTCCAACACTGACCATGCGCTGCCGACTCCTCGTGATCTCGCTGCTGGCCACCGTGCTGGCGACCGTCGTCCCAGCCCAGGAGACGGCCAAGGAACCGGCGCCGGCGCCCAAGCCGGGCGAACGCCTGCACGACCTGCTGCGACAGATCGGCAAGCTCGACGCCGCCGCCTGGGCCGAACGCAAGGCGGCGCTCGAACAGCAGGCGAAGGCCGCGGACAAGCAGGCGGCCGACCTGCGGGCGCAGGCGGCACGACTGCAACAGCAGGCGAAGGCCGCGGACGAGGCGGCCGCCGCGGTGCGCGCCGAGATCGTGCGGCTCGAACAACTGCAGAAGCTGCTCGGAGCGCCGCCGGCCGAACCGGCGCCGGCGAAACCCGCGGCCAAGCCCGCGGCGCCTGCGAAGGCCGAGGCCAAGACCGACGACAAGGCCAAGGAGAAGACCGAACCGAAGACCGAGCCCAAGGTCGAGAAGCAGGCCAAGGACATGGCCCCGCCTGCAGCGGCGCCGGCGGCGATGGTCGCGGACGCCGCGGCCAGCGAGCCGCTGGTCTTCTGGCGCGGACGCGTCGAGCGGCTGCTGCAGGATCAGTGCTCGAGCTGCCACGAGCCGGGCGAGAAGAAGGGCGGCCTCGACGTCACGACGTTCGCGGCGATCCGCGCCGGCGGCGGCTCGGGACGCACGCTGGTGCCCGGCGACCCCGAACACAGCCGGCTGTGGTTGATGGTCTCGCAGCAGGAGCGACCGTTCATGCCCAAGGGCGACGACCCGCTGCCGGCCGACGAGCTGCAGCTGCTGCGCACCTGGATCGAGCAGGGCGCCTGCGAGGACGAGGCCAGCGCGCGGGCGTTCGTGCGGGCGCAGGCCGCGGCCAACAAGGCCGAGCCGCAAGCCGCGCCGATGGCGGCCGCGCCGGCGGTGTTGCCCGAGAACCTGCCGCCGCTGCCGCTGCACACCGGCGTGCGCCCGGCCGCGGTCAAGAGCCTCGCGCGCAGCCCGGTCGCGGACCTGATCGCCATGCCCGGACTGCAGCAGGTGCTGCTGTTCGACGCCCAGTTCGAGCCGTTCGGCGCGCTGCCGTGTCCGCAGCCGGCGATCGAATGCGTCAACTTCACCGCCGACGGCAGCCAGCTCGTGGTCGGCTGCGGCGAGCCCGGCCGCACTGGCATCGCGCTGGTCTACGACGTGCGCACCGGGCGTCAGCTCGGCGCCTTCGGCGCGGAACGCGACGTTCCGCTGGCCGTGGCCGCGCACGCCGGACGCGGCCTGGTGGCGCTCGGCGGCGCGGGCAAGCGCGCGCGGGTGCTGCGACAGCGCGACGGCGAAGAACTGTTCGCGGGCGCACACGACGACTACGTGCTCAGCCTGCAGTTCTCGCCCGACGGCAAGCTGCTCGCCGCCGGCGACCGCGCCGGCGCCATCCAGCTGTGGGAGGTCGACGGCGGGCGGCTGGGCTCGACCCTGCCCTGCAGCGCCGGCGCCGTGAACGGCCTGGCGTTCGCCTCGGGCGGCAGGCTGCTGGCCGCGGCCTGCGCCGACGGCTCGGTGCGCGGCTTCGACATCCTCGCCGGCAAGGAGCTGTGGAAGCGGAACGCCCATCGCGGTGAGGCCACGGCCGTCGCCTTCGGCCCCGCGGACACCCTGGCGAGCGCGGGCCAGGACGGCTGCCTCGACGTGCTGACCTCCGCCGGCAAACCCGTCGCGACCTCGAAGGCGCTCGGCGAGTGGCTGTATTCGGTGGCGTTCGGCGCCAGCGGCGAGGTCGTCTTCGGCGGTGACTGGCTCGGTCGCGTGCACCGCTTCGACAGCAAGAGCAAGCAGGTGTCGACCGCCTCCCCGCTCGCGGCGGGCCAGTAGCCGTTCTATCCGCTGAGCAGCTCGCGGCTGCGCAGCGAGTCCCAGAGCGACCGCGGCACCGGACACACGTGCTCCGGTGCGCGGGGGTGCGCGAGGATCAGCTGCGCCGCGGTGCTCAGGTAGCCGTCCGCCAGGTCGTTGTCGCGGTGGAACATGATCGGCGTCGCGTAGGTGCGGTCGTTGCCCGCGAGTGACAGAGGCAGACGAAAGGTACCGTGCACGAAGGCACTGTCCCCGACGAGCAGCATGCGCTTGAGGGCCGCCAGCGGCCCGTCGTCAGGACCGGTCTTGGCCGCGAAGCACTGCTTGCCGAGGCTGCGCAGGCGCGCGATGGTGACCGACTCGTCGAAGCTGAACACGACGACTCCCGTGAACCGGGGCGTGCCCGGATCCTCATCGGGCGGCAACCAGCCCCCGTCGTAGGCCTGCACCACGACCGCCGGCAGCACCCGGCACTCGGCGAACCGCCGCCGCACCGGCGCGACGCGCCACAGGTACACGACCCACCGCGCCACGAACGCAGCGGCGCCGAGCGCGGCGAGCACGAGCGCGGTCACGGGCGAGAACACCACTGCGACCACCGCCGCGACCCAGAGCACGATCGTCGCGAGGTCGCAGCGCAGCACGAACATCATCGCCCCGATCGATGCGAACGGCGGGTCGGTGAACAGCCCGAACGGTCCCTCGTCCCTGCAGGCCGCGATGACGCGGTGCCGAACGCGCACCTGCAGGTCCGCGAGATCCACGACGTTCTCGCCGAGCGGTGAGAGGCGGAATTCAGCCATCTGCGCGGAGCCTAGCAGGAGCTGAGGCGCGGCGCGCCCGGTATCGGTAGCGTTCGTCCGACGACCACGGCCCGCGGAGCACGCGCGAGACACGACACCGCCATGAACCACCTGATCCACCCGCGCGAGGACCACCGGCGATGAACCGCCGCGACTTCCTGTTCACCGCGGCAGCGGGCGCCGCCGCCTCCTGCACCGGCCTCGGCTCCGACCGCGACCTGCTCGTTCCCGGGCTGCCGTGCCCGCGCCCGCCGCAGCTCGCGTGGCAGCGCGCCGAGCTCGGCGTCGTGTTCCACTACGACCTGCACCTGTTCGACGACACGCGCTACGTGCAGGCGCAGAATCGTCGGGCGCCGATCGCCGACCTCTCGATCTTCGATCCGCGCGCGCTCGACACCGATCAGTGGCTCGCGGCGGCGCAGGCGGCCGGCGCGCGCTTTGCGATCCTCACCGCCTCGCACGAGACGGGCTTTCGGCTCTGGCCCTCGGACTGCAATCCGTGGTCGGTGAAGAACACGCCGTGGCGCGGCGGCCGCGGCGACCTCGTCGGCGACTTCGTGGCGTCGTGCCGACGCCACGGCATCGCGCCCGGCATCTACCTCGGCGCCCGCTGGAACGCGCACCTGCAGGTGCTCGACTTCCGCGTGCAGCAAGGCGGTGAGCCCGCCCAGCGAGCCTACAACCAGCTGATCGAGCGCGAGGTCGGGGAGGTCTGCTCGCGCTACGGACCGCTGTTCGAGCTGTGGTTCGACGGCGGCGTGCTGGCGCCGCGCGACGGCGGCCCCGACGTGCTGCCGATCTTCGCCGCCCACCAACCCGACTGCCTCTACTACCACAGCGACGAGCGTGCCGACGCGCGCTGGGGCGGCACCGAGTCCGGCACCGTCGGCGACCCGTGCTGGGCGACCGTCGACCTCCCCGCCGTGCGCACGCAGACCTGGAACGCCGCGAAGATGGAACTGCTGCGCCACGGCGACCCGAACGGTCGCGACTGGTGCCCCGCGATGGCCGACGCGCCGCTGCGCAACCACGAGTGGTTCTGGGAGCCAGGCGACGAGCACAAGCTCTACCCCGTCGAGCGCCTCGTGGAGATGTACTTCGGGTCCGTCGGCAACAACGCGACGCTGATCCTCGGCGCGACGCCGGACCGCCGCGGCCTCGTGCCCGACGCCGACTTCGAACGCATGGCACAGATGGGTCGCGCCGTCGCGCGCGCGCTCGGCGCGATGGTCGCGACGACCTCGGGACGCGGCCGCGAGCTCACGCTCGAGGTCCCGGACGCCGCGCCGTTCGACGTGATCGTGCTGCAGGAGGACATCGAGTTCGGCGAGCGCGTACGCAGCTATTCCGTCGAGGCCCGCACCGGGACGGACACCTGGACCCCGATCGCCACCGGCACGTGCATCGGCCACAAACACATCCATCGCGTCGCCGTCACGACCGCGCCGCGCCTGCGCCTGCGCATCGACGCGGCGACCGCGACGCCGCTGCTGACGCGCTTCGAGGTGCGGCGCTCCGGGGCGTGAGGCAAGGCGGCGCCGGCTCACCAGCCCGTCAGCAGTCCCTCCTCGACGAGCACGATCAGGTTCCACAGGCCGTGGGCGAACATGCCGGGGACCAGGCTGCCGGTGCGTTGCCGCATCAGGCCGAGCCCCAGGCCGATGCAGAAGTGGCTCGGCAGGATCGCTGGTGACAGGTGCAGGATCGAGAACAGCGCCGCCTGCAGCAGTAGCGCGTCGCGGCGCCCCATCAGCGGTTGCAGTCGCTCGAGCAGGAAGCCGCGAAAGGCCAGTTCCTCGAAGAACGCCGGGCACAGCACGATCAGCACGACCGCGCTCCACGGCGGCCAGCCGGCGGCCCGGTACGACTCGAGCATGTCGATCATGTCGAAGAGGAACTGGCCGAGCCAGAAGTAGACCTCGACGACCACGACCATCACGCCGAAGACCGCGAGGCAGTAGAGCCAACCGCGTCCGGTGACGCGATCGAAGGACAGCGCCGCACGCACGAGGGCGCGCTCGCGCAGCGCGAAGGCGACGATCACGAGGGCGTCGAAGGCCGTCACGGCCACCTCGAACCAGGGGCTCTCGTCGCCGCTGACCCGCAGGTAGATCGCGCCGACGATCGAAGAGCCCGTGAGCAGGGCCATCAGCCACAGCACCGGTACGAACCGGCGCCACGGTTCGTGCAGCGGATTCTGCCGGACGGCCCTGCCGACCTCGCTCATTCGGCGGGCTCGGCCTCGGCGTGCGCGTCGATGGCGCGCTGCTCGAGCGCGCTCTTGATGCCCTTGATCAGGCCGCCGATCACGAACACCTTGAGGATGATGCCGCGCGCCAGCGACGTCGGATCGACGACGGCCTCGAGCAGGTGCACCGATACGAACAGGACCAGCGCAGAACTCAGCGCGGGCAACGGCGAGACGCGGGCCCAGAACCACAGCGCCAGGAACACCACGCCGAGCCCGATCGGGAACACGAACGCCTGCAGCTTCTCGCGCTGCACGAGCTTGCGCGTCTCCGCGACGGTCATCTCCTCGCCCTCGATCTCGAGCGTGTCGTCGTCCTCCATGGTGGCGAGGTTCTGCATCGCCTGGTCGGCTTCCTTCGCGGTGTTGAAGCCCATCACCAGGCCGAACAACACCTGCAGCACGGCGACGATCAGCACCCACTTCGCGGCGTTGACGGTGCTCTTGCGGCGCGCCGCGGCGGCGTGGTGGCCGCGGCCGCGGCTGCGACGCACGCTGGCTGCGGGGAGCGGTTCCTGGCCCGGCTCTGGCTCCGGGGACGGGGCGGGGTCGGACGACGTGCTCATGCTCTCTTCTCCAGGGTCGAAGGGGGCCGCAGCATAGCTCGTCCGCGGCGATCGCAAGGTAGGATCCTCGGCCGATGTCCACGCCTTCCGCCCCGCGCCCGTTGGCGCAATGTGCCGTCCAGGTCGCCGCCGCCGACAACGTCGCCATCGTCAAGAACGAGCTGCACGCCGGCAACGTCGTGCTGATGCCGAGCGGCGACTGCGTCACGCTGACCGGCGCGGTGACCCCGGGTCATCGCTTCGCGGTGCGAGCCATCCCGCAGGGGCAGTGGGTGCTGCAGTACGCGCAGCCGATCGGCCGCTCGAAGGGCATCGGCGCCGGCGATCCGATCAGCCACGACAACATGGCCGACGAGACGGTCGTCGTGCGCGAGCTGCCGGCGGCGCTGAACAACCCGCCCACTGCCGTGCTGCCGCCCGAGCAACGCCGCACCTTCTCGGGTTTCGTGCGCGAGAACGGCCGCGTCGGCACACGCAACTTCGTGCTGATCGTGCCGACCAGCATGTGCTCGAGCCACGAGGCGCAGCAGATCGCGACGATCGCCGAGTACACGCTCTACAAGCGCGCGCTGTTCCCCAACGTCGACGGCGTCGTCGCCCTGCCGCACAACAAGGGCTGCGGCTGCAGCGACGGCAGCAACCTCGAGGTGATGCTGCGCACGCTCGCCAACTACGCCGACCACCCCAACGTCGGCGCCGTGTTGTTCATGGACCTGGGCTGCGAGAAGACCAACCTGACGCTGGTCGACAAGTACCTCAAGAAGCGCGGCGGGCTCACCACCGCCAAGCCGATCGAGTGGCTCGGCATCCAGGACGAGGGTGGCACGCAGGCAGCGATCGAACGGGGGCTGCAGATCATCGGCGAGATGCTGCCCGTGGCCAACCAGGCGACGCGCAGCGCGGTCTCGGTCGAACACCTGTCGCTCGGCGTCAAGTGCGGCGGCAGCGACGGCTTCTCGGGCATCTCGGCCAACCCCGCGCTCGGCCACGCCGCCGACCTGCTGGTGAAGAACGGCGGCACCGTGATGATCACCGAGGTGCCCGAGTTCTGCGGCGGCGAACACCTGTTCGCGGCGCGCGCCAAGGACCTCGACACCGCGCGCGAGGTGTTCGCCTACGTCGACTGGTACAAGGACTACGCCGCCAAGTTCGGCACCAAGCTCGACGACAACCCGAGCCCCGGCAACATCAAGGGCGGCCTGCTCAACATCACCATCAAGTCGCTCGGCGCAATGGCCAAGGCCGGCAGCACGCGCGTCGAGGGCTGCACGCCCTACGCGCAACCGCCGGCGGGCCGCGGCCTGCACCTGATGCAGGGCCCCGGCTACGACCAGGAGTCGACGCCCGGCCTGATCGGCGCCGGCGCGCAGGTGGTCGTGTTCACCACCGGCCGCGGCACGACCATCGGCAACGCGATCGCCCCCGTCGTCAAACTCGCGTCGAACACCGCGGTGTTCGAACGGCTGTCGCGCGACCTCGACCTGTCGGCCGGCACCATCGTCGATGGCACCGAGACGATCGAACAGGTCGGCCAGCGCGTGTTCGACCACGTGATCGCGGTGGCCAGCGGCGAGGTGCTCGCCAAGGCCGAGGAGCACAAGCACCGCGAGTTCCAGTTCTGGGCCGAGCAGTCGGTGTCGCTGTGATGGCTGCGCACGTCACTGCCGTCCGGATCCTCATCACGATCGGGGCCGCGTGCATCGGTGGCCTGCTCGTCGCGCAGGAGGCCGAGACGCCTGCACAGCAGCTGCGCGCGCTGCGCGCCAGGATCGCCGAGGAGGTGCGCCCACGGCTGCAGAGCGACGATCCGGCGACCGTCGCCTGGGCCGCCCACACGGCCGCCGAGTTCCGGCTCGTCGATTGCGTGGACGACCTGCGCCAACAGCTGCGCACCATGGGCAAGGGCCGTCCGTACCTCGCCCTGGCACTGCTCGACGCTTTGATCCAGAGCGACGCCAAGGTGCCAAGCGAAGAGCTGCTGCCGTTCGCCACCGGCATCACGCAGAACTCGGCGCTCGTGCTGGCGCTGCCGCAGGCCCGGCGAAACCTCCCGGTCCTGCTCGAGGCCTACCGTCACTGTGGACGGTGCAACACCGTGCATCTGGAATGCGGCCGGGAGCTCGCCGACGCCAAGGCGCCGGGCTTCGCGTTCGAGTTGTTGCGTGAGGAACTCTGGGTCGTGATGACGGTTTGGGACCAGGGCAAGGCGGCGACTGCGGAGGGCAGAGGTAGGAGCCTCAGCTACGCGTGCTCCCGACTCATTCCGCCCACCGGGTTTCCGCCCTGCGTGATGTACGGCCTGTCGCCGGGCTCCCGCCACCAGACGAGCTGGGCGCCCTGCGCGACCAGGGACATGATGAGCGACGAGTACATCGCCGCGCGCACGTCTTGGATGCGGCGGATGCTCGACAAGCGACCCGCAGAAGCGTCGTTCGACTTGATGCCATGCATCGACGTCGAATGGGCCGGACTCGAGGCGCTGCGCACGCGTGAGCAGCAGGAGCGCACGAGGATCCTGCAGATGCACCGCGCGCTCGTGGCTGACTGCTTGCAGGCGAAGTTGATCACCGCGGCAGAGGCCGAAGGCCTCACGCCGCAGATCCGGGTGTTCTGGATCGACGCGCTCGATGCCGAGGAGGAGCAAGTCTTGGACTTGGACGGGCACCTGACGCTGCCGCAGGCCAAGTAGCCGCGCCCTCAATCGCGCTCGAGCTTCGCCACCCACGCCTGCCACGTCTCCTGGAACGCCGCGAGGTCGTCCGCGCCGAGCGCGCGCTTCAGTGCGGCGGCCCCCGTGGGGTCCTGCTTGCGCGTCGCCAGCCAGTCCTTCCAGAACCCGCGCAGCTTGCCGTGCTCCTGCAGCCAGTACAGCAGGTAGCGCGCGGTCGCGTAGTTCAGCCCGGAGTTGTCGCCGTAGAACTGCGCGTCGTTGGTCGCGACGAGGTCGGTGATCGTGACCGCCTCGTCCGCGCCGATCGCGCGTTGCAGGTCGTCGAGGCGCCAGTTGGTCAGGCCGACGATGTGGCCTTCGCGCTCTTTCGACTGTTCGAACAGCGACCCGAGCCCCTCGTTGATCCACGCCGGGCAGCCCGCGACGTTGGCCTCGACGTACGGATGCACGATCTCGTGCACGAGCGTGCCGCCGCCGGTGTCGATGTTCATGATCAGCGCGCCGTGGCGCGACGAGTAGTAGCCGAACGGCGTGAAGGGCTGCTCGCCGAACAGCTGCCGCGTGTGTTTGCGGTAGCTGTCCTTGCCCGCGAACAGCCACACCTCGAGCACCTTGTCGGGGTCGTCGGCGAAGAAGTCCTTGCGCAGCATCGTCACGGCCCAGCGCACGGTCCTGGTCGCAAAACCCTTCACGCGCGCTTCGCCGCCGTCGCCGAGCACGACGAACGGCGGCTCGAGCACGGCATGGAAGCCCGCGGGGATGCGTTCCTTCATAGCGGCGAGGTGCGCCTCGCAGGCTTCCTTGGAGATGCGGCGCGGCGGATCGGGCGGCGGCGGGGTCCGTTCTTCGGACTGGGCGACGGCGCTCGCCGACGACGCCAGGATCAACGCCAGGCCGCGCAGGCGGGTGTTCATCGCCACAGGTGTACACCCATCCTCGCGCGGCGACAGCCGCCCGGCGCCCGAACGCACCAAAGTGCCCGAGGTCACCGCACGGCGCGCCGCCCGATCAGGAACCGCTCCGGCGGCAGCGCTGCGCCGCAGACCCGCACCTCACCGATCAGGCCACGAAACCCCTGATCGCCGCCCGACTGCACGTTGCCGATGCCGATGCCCGCGCCGGGGCCGCCGAGCACGCCGGCCGGCCGCAGCGACGTGTCCGAGCTCGCAACCCGTTCGCCGTCGACGAACAGTTGCAGCTGACCGCTGCTGCCGTCGAATGTGCCGGCGACGTGGATCAGGCGACCGAGCGGCAGCGGTTCGGGCGAGACGACCGCGGCGTTGTGGTTGAGTTCGTCGGCGATCAGGAACACGAGTTGGCCGCTGT
This sequence comes from Planctomycetota bacterium, assembly GCA_020638655.1. Lineage (GTDB taxonomy): Bacteria > Planctomycetota > UBA1135 > UBA1135 > UBA2386 > JACKIC01. The sequence continues at coordinate 209,006 of JACKIC010000004.1, read as the reverse complement.
CGCGCACGCCGAGGAACCACGGGTCGAAGCCCGGGCGGTCGTCGCCGCGGAAGACGATGTAGCCGAGCCGCGACGGCGACGCGATGTAGCTGTCGACCCGCACCCAGGCTTCGAGCGTCAGGCTGTCGGTCAGCGCGAAGGCCGCGTCGTCGGGCACGAAAACGCGCTGCCGATCGTCGGTGAACTGCAGGCCCAGGCCGAAGCGATCGCTCTCGACGCGCTGGAAGACGGGGCCACCGACCGCGAGCCCGTTCTGGTCGTGACCGGACACGTCGAACATCACCTGGTCCTGGCCGGAGGCGACGCCCTTGACCCCGTTGGTGAAGCGCCAGTGCGCGACGCAGCCAGGTTCTTCCAGCCCCGCGGGGCTGACGATCGTGAGCAGGGGAACGGCTGCGAGGGTGAGCAGCCCGAGGACGGGCACGTGTTTCATGACTGGCTCCCGAGAGCGGGACGGTGCGCGAGGTCGGCGGCCACAAACCGCGCGCGGAACGGCGAACTCCGCGTTCGGTTCCGCTGCCGCACCAACTCTGCAGAATCCGCGGACGGCGGACAGCGGGGCCGACTGCGGTCAGCGCACCCAGATCGGGTGCCAGTCGAGGACCGCGCCGACGGTGACCGTGATCGGTGTCGAGACTGGGGGGAGCTGCTTCCCTCCGCCGGTGTAGTCGATCGGCACGATACTGCCGGTCACGAGGTCGCCGGGCATGCCCTTCACGATGCAGCGCACCTCGTCGCCAAGGAATGCGAGCATGTACTGGCGACCGTCGCGGCACGCGAAGATGTGGCTGCTCACGTCGTTGGCGAAGCCCTTCAAACTCGGAGCCGCGCTGCGTGGAAAGCGGAAGCCGCCGTAGAGCGACTGTGGCACAGCCTCGGCGACGAGTTCGCAGTCGGTGACCGCGCCGGCATGGACCGCGAGGCCATGCACCTGGACCGGCTGCCACTCGGCGACGCGCACGGCGAAGACGTCGTGCGTTCCTGGCACCGCGTTCTCGAGCATGGCGATGCCGTCATCGTCGGTGACTGCGCGCGGGTTGGCCTGATAGCCGACGCCCGGCGGCGACGCTTCGGTCTGGCCCTGACACATCATCCCGATCCAGCGGTGCGCCAACGGCCGACCCTGCGTATCGACCAGCCGCACGCGGATCTCGCCGGCGCGTCGCATCGGCACCTCGATCACATGCGCGTCGGTCCCGAGCCGCGGCCACGCGATCGCGAAGCCCGGCGCGCGCAACGAGACGCCGTCCAGCGTGGCGCGGTTCGACGCGACGAAGCTGCCGTTCTCGAACGCCACCTCGGTCGTGCTGCCGTCCTTGCGACGCACGAACGCGACGCCGTGCAGATCTTCGGGCGGCGCACCCGTCATGCGGAACGTGAGCGCGGATGCGGGCTCGTCACGGGACTCCGGCTCAGGCGCCGCGACGACCGCCACGCGGCTGAGCGCCGCCTCGGCGACACAGGCGGGCGTGGCGAGATCGAGCAGCCCGGTCGCGGCCGTGGTCCGCCCCACGTCGCTCGCAGGCGGCGGTGCCGCAGCGGGCAGCACGTTCCCGAACGGCAGGTTCCCGAACAGCAAGGCCACCGCAACGAGCGCGACGACGACCAGGACTCCGAGCGGGCGCTGCACGATCAACCTCTGCCCGGGCATCGACAATCGGCGGGCGCGCACTGCAGCGCGTGTGTGGTTTGTACCCGGTACCGTACGCTCGGCGGGAGTGGCGGCTCGGTTCGGGAGATGGGACCCGCTAGCATCCTCGGATGCCCTCGTCCCCCACCCGAATGCGCGCCGCCGCCCTGGTCGCGCCGCGGCGCATCGAACTGGTGGACGTCGCGGTGCCGACGCTGGGCCCGCACGACGTGCGGGTGCGCCCCGACGTGGTGGGCGTGTGCGGCACCGACTTCCACATCTTCTCGGGCGAGTCCAACTTCCACCTCGACGCGCGCGGGCGGCCGATCCCGCTCGAGGTGGCGCCGCAGATCCTCGGCCACGAGATCGTCGGCACGGTGCTCGACCGCGGCGACGCCGTGCGGGACCTCGCGCCCGGCGATCGCGTCGTGATCGACCAGGGACGCAACTGCCACAGCGAACGCCGCGCGGTCGCCTGCGAGTACTGCGCGACCGGGCATTCGCACCAGTGTGAGCACTACACCGAACACGGCATCACGGGGTTGCCGGGCGGCTTCGCCGAGCAGCTCGTGGTGCCCGCGCGCAACGCGGTGCGCATCGACACCGACCTGGCGATGACGGCTGCGGCGATGACCGAACCGCTGGCCTGCGTGCTGCACTGCACGGACTTCGGCCAACGCGCGCACACGCGCTATCGGTTCGGCGATGCGGCGTCGCCGGTGCGCACGGCGGTGATCGTCGGCGCCGGGCCCGCGGGGCTGTTGTTCGTGCAGGTGCTGCGGCACCAGCTCGGCTACGACGGTGCGCTGCTCGTCAGCGATCCGAGCCCGCACAAGCGCGCACTCGCCGCCGCGCTGGGCGCCACGGCGGTCGCACCCGCCGACCTCGAGGCCGCGGTGCTCGACGCGTCGGGCGGCCGCCGCGCCGAGTATCTCGTCGAGGCGACCGGCAACGGGCCGGTGTTCGACGCCTTGCCCGGACTGATCCGCAAGCAGGCGACGGTGCTGCTCTACGGCATCGGCCACGGCGGCGCGTCGCTCGAACTGCTCAACCCGCTGCAGTGGCGCGAGGCGACACTGGTGACCTCGGTCGGCGCATCGGGCGGCTTCGACGACGACCTGCGACCGGCCGTGTATCGCCAGGCGCTGCGCCTACTCGAGGCCGGCACCGTGCGCGTCGATGCGCTGCTGACGCACACCTACCGCGGCCTCGCCGAGGTGCCGCGCGCGTTCGGCGGCGACCAGCACGAACCCGGCTACGTCAAGGGACTGGCGGTGCTCGCGTGACGCGCAAGGTCTCGCTGTTCGCCACGTGCCTCGCCGACCAGTTCTGGCCCGAGGTGCTGCACGCGACCGTCGCCGTGCTCGAACGCGCGGGCTGCAAGGTGGAGTTCGATCCGCGGCAGACGTGCTGCGGCCAACCGGCGTTCAACTCGGGCTTCGGCGGCGACGCGCGCACCGTCGCGAAGCACTTCCTCGAAGTGTTCGAAGGCGCCGAGACGGTCGTCGTGCCGTCGGGCTCGTGCACGGCGATGGTGCACCGTTTCCCCGAACTGTTCCGCGACGATCCCGAACTGCAGCGGCGCGTCACCGCGCTCGCCCATCGCACCTTCGAGCTGTCCACGTTCTTGGTGCGAGAACTGCAGGTCACCGACCTCGGCGCGCGCTTCGCACACCGCGTCGCCTGGCACGACGCCTGCCACGGCCTGCGCGAGCTCGGCGTCAGCAGCGAGCCGCGCGCGCTGCTCGGCGCCGTGCACGGACTCACGCTCGTCGACCTGCGCACCGCCGACGCCTGTTGCGGCTTCGGCGGCACGTTCAGCGTCAAGTTCCCCGAGCTGTCGACGGCGATGCTCGACCACAAGCTGTCGGCGCTCGGCGGCGACGTCGAGGTGATCAGCTCGATCGACAGCTCGTGCCTGATGCAGCTGCGCGGCCGCCTGCAGCGCGAAGGCAGGAACGTGCGCGCGCTGCACCTCGCCGAGATCCTCGCGAGCCGCTGACCCCCACTGCCTGCGATGAATCCCCACGCACCCGAGCAGTTCCCGAGCAACGCGCGCGAGGCGCTGACCGACCGCACGCTGCGCACGGCCCTGCGTTCGGCGACGGACCTGTTCGCGCAGCGGCGCGCGGCGGCGATCGACGCGGTGCCCGACTGGCAGCAGCTGCGCGAACAGGCGCGTGCGATCAAGGCTGAGGTCCTCGACGACCTGCACGGCCACGTCGAGAAGTTCGCTGCGGCGGCGACGGCTGCGGGCGCCGCGGTGCACCGCGCCGCAGACGCAGCGGCGGCGTGCGCGATCGTCCGGCAGATCGCGGCAGCCAACTCCGCCAAGCGCCTGGTCAAGAGCAAGAGCATGGCGACCGAGGAGATCCACCTCAACGCAGCGCTCGCCGCGGACGGCGCCGAACCCGTCGAGACCGACCTCGGCGAATGGATCATCCAGCTCGCCGGCGAGACCCCGTCGCACATCATCGTGCCGGCGATCCACAAGACCCGCGAAGCGATCGGCCAGCTGTTCGTCGACAAGCTCGGCATCCCCCCGTCGAGCGATCCGCAGGTGCTCGCCGCGCACGCGCGCGACCGGCTGCGCGCGCACTTCGCCGCCGCCGACCTCGGCATCAGCGGCGTCAACTTCGGCGTCGCCGAGACCGGCACGATCCTGGTCCTCGAGAACGAGGGCAACGCGCGCATGACGACGACGTTGCCCAAGGTGCACGTCGCGGTGATGGGCATCGAGAAGGTGATCCCGCGCTTCGCCGACCTCGCCGTGTTCCTCAAGCTGCTGCCGCGCTCGGGCACGGGCCAACATCTCACGAGCTACCAGAGCCTGCTCACGGGCCCCGATCCCGTCGGCGGCGAAGGCCCGCGCGAACTGCACATCGTGCTGCTCGACAACGGCCGGTCGAAGATCGCCGCGGACCCGGTCATGCGGCAGACGCTCGCATGCATCCGCTGCGGCGCGTGCCTCAACGCGTGCCCCGTCTACCAGTCGGTCGGCGGCCACGCCTACGGCTCGGTCTATCCCGGCCCGATCGGCGCGATCCTGTCGCCGCAGCTGCACGGCGGCGAACGCGCCGCGAAGCTGCCGTTCGCGTCGAGCCTGTGCGGCGCGTGCAAGGACGTCTGCCCGGTCAAGATCGACATCCCGACGCTGCTGCTCGAACTTCGCCAGCGCGCGATGCAGCCCGGCAAACAGTCGAGCTGGTTCGAACGGCTCGGCTGGCGCCTGTGGGCGTGGTCGATGGCGGGCCCGCGCCGCTACCGGCTCGCGACCGCGATCGCGCGCATTGGGCAGAAGTTGCCGTTCGTGGCCCGCATCGCGCCGCCGCTCGCGGCATGGCGCAGCTCGCGCGAGCTGCCGAAGGCCGCGCCGCGACCGTTCCGCAGCACCTTCCGGAGCGAGCCGTGAGCGCGGACCTCGCCGAACGCTTCACCGCAGTCCTCACGCGCGTCTTCGGCCGCTGCGAAACGGTCGCCGACCTGCCCGCCGCGACAGCGCGCGTGCAGGAACTGATCGAGGAGCTCGACGCGACCGTGCTCGCCGGCAGCGACGCGCCCGAGGTGACGACGGTGCTCGCGGCCCTGCCCGGGGGCGGCACGCGGCTGCCACACGACGCGCCGCGCGAGCAGCTGCTCGCCGCCGACATCGGGCTCACCACCGCGCAGCTGGGCATCGCCGAGACCGGCACGCTGGTGCTCGAATCCGGCCGGGAGCAACACCGACTCGTGAGCCTTCTGCCCAAGGTACACATCGCGCTCTTGCCCCGTTCGCGTCTGGTGGGTTCGCTGGTCGACGCGTTCGCCCACCTGTCGCCGTCCGGCGGCCCGCCGCGCGCGCGCGCCATCACCTTCATCACCGGCCCGTCGCGCACCGCGGACATCGAGCTCGAGCTCGTCGTCGGCGTGCACGGGCCCAAGCAACTGATCGTCCTGATCCTCGACACGCTGTGAAACTCGTCGCCTTCTCCACCTCTTCGGCCGCCGCGCGCCCGGGCGCGCTGATCGCCGCCGACTCGGTCCTCGACCTGCTGCACCCTGCCTGCGCCCTGCCCGCGCTCGGATGCGAGCACGACGCCTACGACCTCGGCGGCGCGTTCCTGCCCGCCGCGATGCAGCTCGCTGCGAACGCCGCCGAACTCGACCGGCTGCGCACCGCCGGCGCCGTGCTCGCGCGCGGCGAGGTGACGCTGCACGCGCCCGTGCCGCACCCCCGCAAGATCCTCTGCATCGGCCTCAACTACCGCGACCACGCCGAAGAGCAGGGCGCGAAGCTGCCCGAGCGGCCGCTGCTGTTCAGCAAGTTCGACACCTGCGTACTCGCGCCCGGCGGCACGATCCGGATCCCGAAGGGCAGCACGCAGACCGACTACGAAGCCGAGCTCGGCGTCGTCATCGGCCGCCGCGCCAGCAAGGTGAAGAAGGCCGACGCGATGGCCCACGTGCTCGGCTACTGCAACTTCCACGACGTCTCGGCGCGCGACTTCCAGTTCGCCGACGGCCAGTGGCAGCGCGGCAAGTCGTGCGACACGTTCGCGCCGTTCGGCGAGTTCGTCGCCACCGCCGACGAGATCGCCGATCCGCACGCGCTCGGCATCCGCCTGCGCCTCAACGGCAAGACCATGCAGGACTCGAGCACCAACCAGCTCGTGTTCGACATCCCGGCGCTGATCGAGTTCCTCAGCGAGGACATCACGCTGATGCCCGGCGATGTGATCGCCACGGGCACGCCCCCCGGCGTCGGCTTCGCCCGCAAGCCCCCGGTGTATCTGCGCGCCGGTGACGTGGTCGAGGTCGAGATCGACGGACTCGGCGTGCTGCGCAACACCTGCGGCTGAGCCGACCGGACGCGGCGACGCGTCTCCGTCACATGACCACGACCACGCAAGCCCCCACGAATGCGCCGGCGACGGCGCGCTGGATCGTCGGTCCGGCCCAGGACCTGCTGCTGTTCCTGTGCACGCCGGTGCTGATCCTGCCCGCGATCCTGCTGTTGCAACAGCGCTTCGCGAGCGCGGCGATCAGCACCGCGGTGATGGCGTTCGGCGCGATGGGCCACCACCTGCCGGGAATGCTGCGCGCCTACGGCGACCGGGCTCTGTTCCGCCGCTACCGCACGCGGTTCGTGGTCGCACCCGTGATCCTCGTGACCCTCTGCGTCGCCTTCGCGCTGCGCGGCTCGAGCGGCATGTTGCTGATCGCCTACCTGTGGGGCGTCTGGCACGGCTGGATGCAGACCTACGGGTTCGCGCGCATCTACGACGCCAAGGTCGGCTCGTTCGGCCCGCGCGTCGCGCGCTGGGACTTCGGCCTGTGCGCGACGTGGTTCGTCGCCGGCGTGGTGGTCGCCGACACGCGCCTGTTCTACCTGCTGCGCATGGCGGGCGAGTTCGGCTTCGCCGCGCCCGGCGCGGATGCCGTGGCCGCGCTGCGCGTCGGCGTGATCGCGACGCTGATCGCGGTGACCCTCGGCTACGCCGCCAACCTGCTGGCGCTGCAGCGCGCCGGACGACGCGTCAATCCGCTCAAGCTGCTGCTGCTGGCGACGAGCTTCGGCTGGTGGTGGTACGCGAACGTCGCGGTCGCCGACATCCTGATCGGCCTGATCCTGTTCGAGATCTTCCACGACGTGCAGTACCTGTCGATCGTCTGGCTGTTCAACCGCGGCCGCGTCGATCGCGACCCGGACGTCGGCGGGTTCACGCGGTTCGTGTTCCGGCGCAGCTGGGGCCTCGTCGGTCTCTACGTCGCGATGGTGTTCGCCTACGGCGGGCTGGGCCCGCTCGCCGAGCACTGGGTGACCTCGCCGACCGCGATCTCGATCGCCACGGCGCTCGTCACCGCGTCGACGCTGCTGCACTTCTACTACGACGGCTTTCTGTGGAAGGTGCGCGAGGTGACGACCCGGCAGAGCCTCGGCATCGACGCGGGCCGCGAGGCCCAGGCCGCACCGCTGGTCACCCGCCACGCCCTGATCTGGCTGCTGCTGCTGGTGCCCGTCGCGATCCTGTGGACGACTTCGCACGGCCGCGCCGACCGCGACTCCATCGACGAGGCGCGGCGCCTCGCCGCGAGCTGCCCTCGTTCGGCCGAGGCGCTGGTCACGCTCGGCACCGCGCTGGGCGACGCCGGCGACCACGACGGTTCGGTCACGGCCTTCGAACGCGCCCTCGCCCTGGTGCCCGACCACCCGCGCGCCCGCGTCAACCTCGTGACCAGCTGCTACCAGGCCGGCCGCGCGGCGCTCGCCGCCGGCCGCGGTGACGACGCCCGCCGCCTGCTCGGCCTCGCCGGCGCCGAACGGCCCGAACTGGCACAACACGAGACCGCGGAAGGTTATGGCCTTTGGCAAGCGCGCAAGCTCGAGGACGCGATCCTGCACCTGCGCACCGCCGTGCTGCTCGACCCGCGCTTCCCCCCTGGCCAGCTGAACCTCGCGCTGGCCCTGCGCGACCACGGTGACCCTCGCGCGGCGCTGCAGCACGCCGAGATCGGCGCCGGCCTGCTGCCCGACGACGCCAAGGCGCGCCAGCTCGTCGCCGAGCTGCGGCGCCTGGTCGAAGGGCGGTGACGCGCGCGGCTACTTCTTCTTGCCCGTCTGCCCCAGCAGCACGAGCAACACGACCGCGCCGACGAACGCGGTGATCAGCGTCGGCACCAGCCCGCCGTCGGAGTTGAAGCCGAGCACCCCGAGCAGCCAGCCGCCGAGCACCGCACCGATGATGCCGATGACGATGTTGGCGACCACACCCTGGCCGCGACCCTTGACGACCTTGCCGGCGAGCCAGCCGGCGACGCCGCCCACGACCATCCAGGAGAGGAAGTTGTAGAGGGTGCTGTCGTTGTTCTGCAGAAGGCTGAGCATCGCGGTCGGCATGGGGTCTCTCCGCGTGGGCCGTTGCCCCACGTGCCCCAAGCCTAGCCACCCGCACCCCATCGCCGCTCGCCGGGCGTACGGTACCGGGTACAAACCACACATCCCCGGCCGCTCCGCGGCCGGGGATGTGTGGTTTGTACCCGGTACCGTACGCACATGACCCGCCACTGGACCCCCTTGTCGCTGCTCGGCGCGCTGCTGCTGGCGTCGCTGTGCTGGTGGCTGTGGCCACGGGAGCCCGAGCTCGCGGTCACGCCGAGCGCACCGGCCGCCGCGCCAGCCGGGGCGACGCCCGTGGTCGGCGCGGCGCCGCCGCTCACCGCAGACGTGACGGCGCCGGTGCAGCGCGAGCCATTGCGCAACGAACCGCTGCTGCTGCACGGCACGCTGACGCGCCTCGGCGGCCCGGCGCCGGGACGCACGGTGCAGTTGTTCGCCGAAGTGCAGCTGGTGCGGCAGACCACCACCGACGCGCAGGGGCGCTGGGCGTTCGAGGTCGCGCCGGGCAGTCATCGTCTCGCAGTCCCTTTCGTCGGCGTCACCGAAGAGGAGCTGACCACGTTCCCGTACCGCGGCCACCGTCACCCACCGCTCGCGGCCGCCCTGGTGCAGGACGCCGAGGTCACCGACGCGTCGGTGTTCGTGGCGCTGACCCTGCCGACCGGCGCGATCACGGTCCGGGCGCTGACGGCCTCGACCGCGCTACCGGTGGCCGGCGCGAACGTTGCGCTGCGCTACGGCATGCACGAGCTGCTGACGACCACGGACGCGGCCGGGATCGCGCACTTCGAGGATCTCGATCCGATGAACCACTCGCTGACCGTCTCGGCGCGCGGCTTCGAGGTCTTCCAGGACGGCATCGAACTCGACGCGCTGAACCCGCGCCGGCACCTCGACGCACAGCTCACACCCGTCGGCGCGTTCGACCTGCGGCTGCTCGACGACGTCGACGCACCGGTCGAGATCTCGGCCGCGATGTCGGCGGTGGTCACGGACCTGAGCAGCGATACGCCGGTCGTGCCGAGCAACATCCGCGAACTGCGTGACACGCCGCGGCCCAAGGTGCTGCGCTTCGACGACCTGCAGGCGGGTCGTTTCCGCATCGCGCTGCGCGACGAGGAGTGCGGCGAGAAGATCCTGCGCTACCTGCCGGTCGACGCGACGGATCCGATCGAAGTCGACATCCCGGCCGGCGCGGTGACGCCGATCGACCTGCACGTACGCTATCGGGCCTACGTCCGCTTGCGCGCCCACGACCGCTCGGGAGCGATGGGCGACGGCGTGCTCGCGGTCGAACGCCTCGACGAGCAGATGGGCACGCTGCGCATCCTGCCGGCGCCGTGGCAGCGCGGCAGCCGCAGCGGCGACACGCACTTCGACGGGTATCTCGCGCCGGGCACGTATGCGCTGACGTTCACGAGCGGCGAACGGCAATACCGCGACACCCTCGTCGTGACGCGCGAGAACGTCGACCGCACACTCACGCTGCCGTGGTGAACGCCGCGGCGGCGGCGCTCTCAGTCGCCGACGCGCCTACCGGTGAACACCCCGCCACCCTGGTGCAGCACGAGGGCCTTGCCGTCTTCGCCGAACACCAGGCGCACCTCGTGGTCGAACGCGGCGCGGAACTCGCGCCCGCCCTGGAACAGCATCGCGAACGGCTGCTGGCCATCGGCCTTGCCCTGCCCGCGCAGCTTCTCGCCGTCGACGGTGATGCTCAGCACCAGACCGACATCCTTGAAGTCGTAGTCGCCCGCGCAGGCAGTGCGCAGCTCGGCCGGCACGGGCAGGTCCTTGGCGACGAACTCGGGCACGCCGAGCACGGCGCGCGCGATCCCCTTGGCGAGCTTGTCGCTGCTGGCGCGGTCGCAGTTGCTGATCACCGCGACGTGCAGGGCGCGCTCGGGGAAGAACATCAACATCGAGTTGAAGCCGTGGATGCCGCCGCCGTGCTGGATCGCCGGCATGCCGAGCACCTCGCCGCGCATCAGGCCGAAGCCGTAGCCGGTGTCGCGGCCGCCGGGCAGCACCAGCGGCGTCGTCATCTGCGCGTAGGCCTCCTTGCTGACGACCTTGCCGCCCGCGAGCGCCATCGACCAACGCACCAGGTCGCCGGCCGAGGCGATCAGGCCGCCGGCCGCGCCGGGCTGGTTCATGCCCAGGAGGTCGTCGTTGGCGAGCTTGCCGCCGACGACGTCGTAGCCCTGCGCGCGGTTGGGGATCAGGTCCTTGTTGCTGTCGTAGCGCGTTCGCGAGAGCCCCAGCGGCGTCGCGATCTCGTCCTGCACGACCTCGGCGTAGCTCTTGCCGTGCACCTTCTCGAGCACCATGCCGAGCAGGTAGTAGCCGGTGTTGTTGTAGTGCCAGTCCGTGCCCGGCTCGAAGTCGAACGGCTTGCCGGCGACGAGCGCGAGCAACTGTTCGTGCGTGAGCTCGAGCGGCCACTGCTTCTGCCACTCGGGACCGACGTCGGTGTAGCTCGGGATGCCGCTCGAGTGATCGAGCAGCCGGTGGATCGTGACCTTCTTGCCCTGCAGCGGGAACTCCGGTACGAACTTGGACAGGTCGTCGTCGAGCGCGACCTTGCCCGCCGCGACCGCGCGCATGACCAGCGCGGCGGTGAACTGCTTTGTGATCGAGCCGATCCGGAACGACGTCGCCGCGTTCGCCGGGACGTCGAACTCACACTCGGCGCGGCCGTAACCCTTCTCGAGCAGCACCGCCCCGTCCTGCGCGACGGCCACCGAGAAGCCGACGGCGCCCGGCTGCGCGAGCCGCGCGGCGACCGCGGCGTCGACCTTCTCGACCCAGGCGGGCGCCTGGGCGAGCGCCGTCTGCACGACCAGCATCAGAGCCGCGAACCGAACCGAGGCGAGGAGTCTGCTCATCGTGCGCAAGGTAGCGGGGTGTGCGTACCGAACCGGGTACAAACCACACATCCCTGGCCGCTCCGCGGCCAGGGATGTGTGGTTTGTACCCGGTACCGTACGCACGCGCGGGTAAGGTCGCGCCTCTGCCAAGGGAGATCGCCATGCGCCGTTCACTGCTGTCGTTCGCGTTCGTCACCTCACTCGCCTTCGCCCAGGCCACCGACGCCCCGGCCGCCCCCGCCGCACCTGCGGCGACGCTCGGGCTCGCCGACCACATCCCGTGGCTGACCGACGGGCAGGACTACTACGAACGGGATCCCAATCCAGTGAAGGTCACGGTCGACCGCGGCGCGCTGGTCGATCAGGCCTGCGCCAAGGCCAAGGCCGAGGGCAAGCTGGTGCTCTGGTACGTGCACCGCATCCAGGAGAAGACGCTCGGCGGCCGGCAGATGTACCGGGCGCCGGTGCTCGACGTCTACGCGCGTCAGGTGCTGTTCGCGGATCCCGACGTCAGCGAGCTCGCGACGCACGCGTTCGTGCCGCTGCGCTGCGTGATGGACCAGGGGCTCAGCGACCGCTACGGGCTGCGGCCGCTCGCGTTCGTCGAGCCGGCGGTGGTGTTCCTCGACGGCGACGGCAAGGTCGTGCACTTCGTCGAACGCATCCGCACGTTCCACGGCCAGTGGTTCGCGGACCTGTGCGTGCGCGTGCTCGAACAGAACCACGTGCAGCTGACGGCGGACACGGTCGAGGGACTGCGGCAGGTCGGCCGCTGGCGCGAGGCGCTGGCGATGGCGCTCAAGGCCGAAGGCAAGGACGCGTTCGCGTGGCTGAAGGTCGCGCGGTTGCAGCGGCTGCTGCGCATGCCCGATGAGGCGTTGGCCAGCGTCGACAAGGCACTCGCCGCCGCGACTCCGCCGGCGCCCGAGTCGGGCAACCGCCGCGCGCGCCCCAACCCGAAAGCGCAGCAGGCGCTCGGCGACGCGCTGTGCGAACGCGGCCTGCTGCTGGCGATGCAGGGGCAGCTGCTCGACGCGCAGGCAGACCTCGAGAAGGCGTGGCGCATGGCGTGCGACCGCGCCGGTGAGGCAGGTTACTGGTACGGCCTCAACGCGCTGCGGCTCGGCGACGAGATCGGCGCGTGGCGCCGCTTCACGCTGGTCGCGCAGAAGTTCCCCGACACGCTGTTCGGCCGCCGCGCGCGCGCCAACACCACGCTGGGCCCGGACGACCGGCCGCTCGGCGCGGCGTTCACGGGCTTCGAGGCGCTGACCTATCTGCCCGACGCCGCCTACGAGGGCCTGCCCAAGGACACGGAATGGCAGGGCGAGCGGCTGTCGGCGACGGCGATGGCGCGCGGCGCGGTGGAGTTCCTGCTCGCGCAGCAGCGCGACGACGGCGGCTTCACCGACGCGCGTTACGCCTACTGGCCCAACAGCGAGATCACGCCGAACGTCTGGGTGGCGATCACCTCGATCGCGATGGCGGCGCTGTGGGAACACCGCAACGTCTTCCCCGACCTGCAGGCGCGCATCGACCGCGCGCTCGACCGCGGCGAGGCCTTCATCCTCGACCCCAAGCGGCTCAACCGCGGCGCCAACGAGGACTGCTACTCGGACGCCTACCGCCTCATGTACCTGGCGCGGCGCGCCAACGGCAGCGACGGCGCGGCGCGCGAAGCACTCGTGCAGCGCATGAACGAGATCGTCGAGGCAGCCGCCGCGCGGCAGAAGCCGAGCGGGTTCTGGGCGCACGAGTACGAGAACGCGTTCGCGACCGGCGCGGTGCTGCAGGAGGTGCTCGCGGCCAAGGCGGCGGGCGCGACGGTGCCGACCGAGGTCACCGACAAGGCCGCGGCGGCGCTGCTCAGCGCGCGCTTCAAGACGGGCACCTACAGCTACGGCGGCGCGGCCGGCGATCGCAACCCCACCGGCCTCAAGGACGCCTCGGGCCGCATGCCGGTCTGCGAGGGCACGCTGTTCCAGGTCGGCCGCAGCGACCTCGACAAGGTGCGCTTCGCGCTGCTGACCTTCTGGGACAACATGTCGCACCTCGAGGGCGTGCGTCGCAACGACTTCCACAGCGACGGCGAACTCGGCGGCTTCTTCTTCTTCCACGCGGTGTTCCACGCCAGCGAGACCGCGCGGCTGCTGCCGGCCGAAGAGCAGCCGGCGCAGTGGCAGAAGTTCGTCGCGCTGCTGCAGCAGATCCCGGAGATGGACGGCAGCTTCCTCGACAGCCACGAGCTGGGCCGCAGCTACGGCACGGCGATGGCGCTGCTGACCCTGCGCAACGCGACGCGCGAGTGAGCTATCGCCCGCCGCGCAACGCGGCGAGCTGCTCCTGCATGCGCTGCCAGCTGGACAGGCCGCGGCGCTCGTAGAACAGGCGCCCGGCGTGCGGTCGCTGCGCGAGCCGCGCCGGGTCCACGGCCTGCAGCGACTGCCGCCCGCGCAGCAGCATGTGCAGCAGCACGAACGGGAACAGCCCGAGCCACGTGCGCCACTGCGACGGGTATCGCCAGCAGTGCCGCAGCTGCCGCAGGCGTTCGCCCCAAGAGAGGCGCAGGCCTTCGACCGGCCCGTTCTCGGCCAGCGGCGACAGCACGCGGAAGAACGGGCCGACGCAGCGCGCGGCGTTGTAGAGCGGGAACTGCCGCAGCTGCGCGATGCGGCCGCGCTCGTGCAGCAGCGTCGCGGTGACGGCGTGCAGGCCGTCGTGGTCCTGGTGGCCGCCTTCCCACGCCGAGACGAACACGCGCGCGTCGGCCGGCAATTCGTCGAGCAGGGCGGCCACCCGCGCGGCGACGGTCGGCAGGCTCTCACACAGGCGGCCGTCGGCGATGCCGTGCTTCACGCCGAAGAAGTGCACACGTTCGGCCGCGACGCCCAGGCGCCGCAGCACCGCGAGCGATTCGGCGTCGCGCCGTGCGGGGTCCCCCGCGGCGGCGCCGTCGGTGAAGTAGGCGCACGTCACCTCACCTTCCCGCGCGCGGCGTTCGATCTCCGCGAACACCCCGAACTCGTCGTCCTGGTGCGCGAACAGGAACAGCGCGGCGGCGCTCATCGTTGGCGCGGCGCCGGCAGGCGCCCGTGCACGGGCCGACGTGGCACCGAGGCGATGTCGTTGGCGAGGAAGGCGAGGATCAGCTGCATGCCCATCAGCGAGGTCAGGGCCGCGAGCATGACCGTGCCGACGGGCGTCGGCAGACTCGAGCGCAGCGCCAGGAACCAGTGCCAGCCGCCGAACGTCACGCCGAAGCCGAACAGCAGCACGCCGACCGGCAACTCGACCGACGCCAGCGACATGTCGCGCAGGTAGTAGTTGTAGAAGACGCGCTTGGCGAAGTTGCGCACGTGCTTGAGCAGGAACTCGCCGACGATGCGCCGCACCCTGAGGTTGCTGACCTCGTCGCCGTAGTGCGCGTCCATCGGGATGTCGACGACGACCGCGCGCAGCGTGTTGAGCCGGAACAGCATGTCGGTCTCGAAGAAGTAGCGGTTGCTGATGCTCGAGAACGGCAGGTGTCGCGCGACGCGCGCGTGGATCGCGGTGTAGCCGTTGGTCGGATCGAACAGGTCCCAGTAGCCCGACGACAGCTTGGTCATGAACGACAGCACCGCGTTGCCGAACAGGCGCACGCGCGGCATCGCCCGGATCTCCTCGAGATCGAAGAAGCGGTTGCCCTTGGTGTAGTCGGCCTCGCCGGAGAGGATCGGCCGCACGAAGTCGGCGATGCGCGACGGGTCCATCTGACCGTCGCCGTCGATCTTGACGAGCACGTCGCACTCGGCGGCGATCGCCATCAGGTAGCCCGTCATCACCGCGCCGCCGACGCCCTGGTTGCGCTCGTGGCGCGCGACCGTCACGCGCGGGTCGCGACATTCGCGCTCGACCAGCGCCCCAGAGCCCTCGGGGCAGGCGTCGTCGACGACGACGATGGCGTGCACCTCGGGCGGGATCGACGCGATCACGCCGAGCACGTGCCGCGTGACCTTGTAGGCCGGAATGACCACCCCGATGCGACCTTCTGCTGCGCGCTCCATGCGGTGTCAGTTCCCGAAGGACTCAGTTCCTGAAGGACATTGCGGAGACGATCACCGGCGCCGCGCCGAGACCGTAGGTGAACACCTCGGCCACCACCGCGCCGGGCGGCGCGACGACCTCCATGCGATGCGTGACCGGTCCGTCGACGCAGTCGAAGGTCTCGATCCACTGGTTGACCCAGCGATTGCGCGCATCGAGCCACAGCACGCGCAGGCGGGCCTTGGCCGGGCCGGCGGCGGGCCGCGCCGTCGCCGTGAGCAGGTACTCGCGACCGGCGGTCACGGGCACGCGCTGCGACACGCCGGCGGCGTCCGCCAGGGTCGCGCCGACACCCGCGGCGACCGCGACCCCATCGTCCACCCGCCAGCCCTCGGCCGAGGTGGCGGCGGCGGCGGACAGGTCGGGCGACGTGAGCATCTCCGTCTGGTACCGGAACCGGGGGTCCAACTCCAGCACGGACACGTCGCCGATGCGGCGCACCTCGCGGCCGACCTCGCGCACCCGCGCACGCGCCGCCGCGTCGCTCCAGCTGTCGGCGAGCACGAGGTAGCGCACCTGCCGCCCGGCGAGCATGGCGCCCAGGGCCTCGCCCGTCCTGGCCTGGGTGACCGCCGACTGGAACTTGTGGTTGTACCAGTTGGGGAACAGCCCGTCGGCGTGCAGGCCGGTCGCCATCGCCGCGCTGAAGAACGCCACGGGACTGCTGCTCACGTTGAGCTCGTTGACGAGGGCGACCGCCGACCGCAGCGGCAGCGTCTGCGCCAGATAGTCCTGCCGCGCGGCGTCGCTGGTCAGCACCTTGAAGTCGTACTGGTGGTTGAAGCCGGCCGTGGTGAAGTAGCGCAGGTTCAGCGCGACCGCGGTCAGCGCGGCCACGAGCACGGCGATCGACGCGGCGCGGCGGCGCGGCAGCAGCCCGTCGATCAACACGCCGACGACGGCGCTGAACAGGGCGAAGCTCGGGAACACGTAGCGCAGATAGGCGGTCTGTCGGAAGCACAGATACGCGGCCGCGGCGGCGACGAAGATCACCGCCAGCGCCCGTCGGTGCCAGACGAGCACGAACACGACCAGCGCGGGCGCGACCAGCAGCAGCCACTGGAAGCCGGCCGCGCCGGGGTAGGCCTCGAGGAACTTGGGCGACTCGAAGGTGATGCGGTGCAGCACGTCCCAGGTCATGCCCTTCTCGAAGATCGCCGGCGGCGAGAAGTTCTCCGGCGGGTAGTGCGGCGAGCGGAACACGCCGTTGAAGAACGGGAACACCGGGTTGCCGGTCATCGCGTAGGCGCGCACGTAGGGCAGGCTGCCGATCGCGAGGAACGCGACGCCGCCCCAGAGCAGGCCGGAGCGCAGGCCGTTGCCGATCCAGCGGCGCCAGCCCACGACCAGGAGCAGCGCCAGTCCCGGCAGGGTGACGAAGGTGACGGCCTTGGTGGCCAGGGCGCCGCCGAGCAGCACGCCGCCCAGGCGCAGCTGCAGCGGCGCCTGGGCGGGCTCGGCGAGCAGCCGCAGCAGGGCCAGGGCGCCGCCGACGACCAGGCACGACCACACCGACTCGATGAACAACGTGCTGCTCTCGCGCAGCGTCAGCGGCGTCACGAGCAGCAGCAGCACCGCCCACAGGGCGCCGTCGCGGCCGCCGCCGATCCACAGGGTGACGTCGAAGACCAACCGGCAGAGCACGAAGATGCAGCCGAGGTTGACCAATCGCGCGCCGGCCTCGCCGCCGAGCACGTAGCCGATCGTGTAGAGCCAGTCGCCGAGCAGCGGCATCACCGCCCAGACGTAGGTGTCCACGTCGAAGGCCCAGACGTGGTCCCACGCGATGCGCGCGGGCAGCAGCAGGTGTGTCACCAGCGCGTCGTGGCCCCGTTCGGGCATCAGCGCGACGACGAGGTGCACGAGCCCGATCGCCGCGATCGCCGCTGACAGCAGGAGCGCGGCGCCACCGCCCGTGCGCGGCGCCGCGAGGCGCTCTCGGACCCGGCCCACGCACGCCCGCACGTCCGACCAGCGCCGCCACACGGGCAGCGCGAGCAGCGCGACGTAGACGCCGGGGTAGTTCACCGGCAGATGCACGAGCAGGCCGATCAGCGTGCCGTAGAGGGTCAGCCCGACCAGCAGGCAGTCGAGGTCCGTGGCCAACTCCCCGCGGCGGCCGAGCACCCATCGCCCCGCGGCCACCGAAGCCACGCCCAGGCTCAGCACCGCGAGCAGCGCGCCGAATTGGCCAGCGGCCGCAGCGCCGGCCGCGGCGAGCAGCGCGCCGGCCGACAGGGCCGACAGCCGGTGCCAGCGCGCCGCGACCAGCACCACCAGCAACACCAACCCGCCGGCCTTGGCGAACAGGCGAATGTGCGACGCCATGCCGGACCGCGCCGGATCGAGCCCCGCGAGCCCGACGCCGGTGAGCACCGCGCCGGCCAAGAGGATCACCAGCAGGACCACCGCCACGAGGCGCGCAGCAGGCCTCGGCATCAGCGACATCCGCTCCTCTCGTGGGCCAGCGAGCTCATGACGGCGTGCAGAGACGGTGGTCGCGACAAGAGAGGTTCGAGGACATGCGCAGCGTGCGCGCCGCGCGGGGCCGAGGTTCGCGCGCGGAAGGCTACGGGAGCCCGCGGCGTGCTTCCAGCATCGCCGCGGATTGGCGGATCGCAGCCCGTCCTTGAGTGCGACGTCGGCGCTGCCCATCATCGCCGCCAGTGCCACGGCCCCCCGCCTCCTCCGCGCTCGCCAAGCTCACGGCCACCGCGGCGGCGGTGCTCGCATGCGTGCACGTGCTGATCGCGACCTGCGATTGGCCGCTGGCCATCGGCGGCGGCGCCGCGGCGGCACTGCTCTGGACCGTCGCGCTGCGCGCCGCGGCGCGGTGGCCGGCGATCCGCTGGCCGGCGGCCGCGCTGGGCGCCGTGCTCGCGGCCGCCGCCGCGTGGCTGTTCCTGCCGCCCTTCTTCGGTGAGCGCACGCTACTGACCCTGCAGTGGCGCGAACACGTCTCGCCGGCGGCGATCGAGCTGGTCTGGGGCGAAGCGCTCGAAGCCGGGGTCGGCGCGCGCGGCGAACGCGAACCCGGGACACTCGAGCTGCGGGCGACGGGCGGGCACGACCCGCGCGCGCAGGGCAAGGAGGTCTGGCTGCTCGACCACAACCTGCCCGCGCCGGGCTTCGAGGCGGGGCAGGGGTGGGAGCAGCGCGAACGCACGTGGGTGACGGCGGGCCGCGAACAACCCAACCTGCTGCGTTGGCAGGGCACGCTCGAGGGCCCCGTCGAACTGACGTTCCGGCGCCACGACCACTCGGGCGAGGTCGAGTTGCGTTGGAACGGCGAGGTGCGCCGCATCGACCTGTTCGCGGCGCGCGCGGAGCGCTTCACCGTGACGCTGCCGCCGCGCGGCGCGCCGGTCACGTGGGCCGTGGTCCCGGCCCACGCGCTGGCGCAGGGGCTCGCCTGTCGCGTGCAGGCCAAGGCCTTCGCGAAGGGCGCCGACCAGCCGCCGGTGCTGCAGGGCGTGAGAGTCGAAGGCGCGCGGGCGATACGCGCGTGGCCGGGGGCCGCGGTGCGCGACGTGGTGCGCACCGGCGACGGCGAGGTGCAGCCGACCGACGACGGCGTCGCCCTGCGGCTCGCGCCCGGCCCGCGCCCGTTCCTGCTCGGCTTCGCGGGCACCGACGCGCTGACCGCGGGTCCGCCGCCGAAGTGGGCGCGCTGGCATCTGCTGCTGCACCTCGCGGTGCTCGGCGGACTGCTGGGTGGCGCCGGCGCCGGGCGCCTGTCGCGCCGCCGCCTGCTGCCGCTGCTCGCCGTCGGCTGGAGCATGACGCTGGCGTTGGCCGGCGTCGACGCGCTGACCGCGGCGCTGCTGCCGCCCGCCGATCTCTACTGCGTCTGGCCACCGGGCATGCGCGCCCGCTTCCAACCGGCGGAAGGGGTCATGCCAGGGATCTCGGGCGAGAAGCGCTTCGCCATCAACCGCCACGGGCTGCGCGGGCGCGACCCCGCGGACGGCGACTACCGCATCCTCACGATCGGCGGCAGCACCACGGAGTGCCTGTACCTCGACCAGGAGGAGACCTGGGCGAACCGGCTCGAGGTCGCGCTGGCCGCGCGCGGCCGCCCCACCTGGGTCGGCAACGCGGGTGTCAGCGGCCACACGTCGCGCGAACACCTGCTCACGGCGCGCCACCTGGTGCCGCAGGAGCAACCCGACGCCGTGGTGGTGCTCGCCGGCATCAACGACTTCATGCTGCGCCTCGAGCAGGGGGACGACTACGACGCGGCCGCGATGCAGTCGCCGATCGTGCAGCAGAGCCTCATGGAGCGCGCGTTCCGCGACCATCCGCGGCGCGACGCCGACGCCCGCGCGTGGCAGGACCTCGCCGTCGTGCGCCTGGTGCAGCGCTGGCGCCGCGCCAGCGCGACCGACAAGCCGCCCGCGGAGATCGTGCAGGACCGCTGCGGCCTGTTCATGGTCGACCGCCGTCTGCACCGCCAGCAGGCCCCGCCGCTAACGGAGCTGCCGCCGCTCACGGCCGCGCTCGCCGAGTTCCGCGCCAACCTCGAGGCGCTCGCGACCGTCGCGCGCCGCGGCGGTGCGCGCGTGGTCCTGGTCACGCAACCGTTCCTGTGGCAGGAGGACATGCCCAAGGAACTCGCAGACCTGCTGTTGTTCGGCGAAGCGCCGTACGGCTACTACGTGCCGGCCGCGATGATCGACGGCCTCGAACAGTACAACGCGGTGACCCGGGCCATCGCGCGCGAGCTGGACCTCGAGTTGGTCGACCTCACCGACCGACTGCCCAAGGACACCGCGGCGTTCGTCGACGACGTGCACTTCAACGAGAACGGCGCCCGGCTGGTCGCCGAAGCCATCGCCGCGCACTTCGCCGCGCGCACGCCCTATCGCTGACCGTCTCGCCGCGACAGCGGGTATGGTGCCGATCGGAGTCCGCGCCCATGCACGCACCACGATCCCTGTTCGCAGTCCTCGCCACGGCGGCCCTCGTGGCGGCACAACAAACAAGGCAGGACGCGCCCGACACGCTGCGCGTCGTGATGACGACGAAGGTGGCCGGCAAGCCGGTCGCGCGCCTCGACGCGAACGACAAGGAGACGGGTTCCCGCCGCTGGACCGACCGCGTGATCGAGTGGCAGTTCGGCGGCAACACGTTCGCGGCGTCGGCGAGCGCGCGGCGTGCGCTCGCCCGGATCGCCAAGGACCCCGCGTCCCTTCGCGAGAGCCCCGACCAGCCGGGCCACAAGGAGCTGCTGCCGATCGTGATCGAGCCCGACGCCGGCGTGTGCTGGGCCGAGCTGCTGACCTGCTTCGACGTCGCCAACGAAGCCGGCTTTCCCGACTGGCGCCTGCTCGGCTTCGACGGGTGCTACGTCGTCCCCAAGTCGGTCGAGGTGCCCGTGCTCGAGGGCGGCGCGCTGATCGTGCCGCGCGCCGTCTTCAACGAACCCGACGACGCGCCGGCGGCCGGGCGCCCGGTCTTCCACGTGCGACAGGACGGCACCGTCGTGCGCGACGGCCGCACGCTGTTCCGCTGGCGCGCCGGCGAGCCGGACGACCTCACCACCTTGAAGAACGAACTGCTCGAGATCCGCGCGCAGATGCAGAAGGCCGAGAAGCTGCGCAAGCGTGGGCCGGATGCCGCCGAGGTCATCGACGTGCCGGTACTCGTCTGCGCCGACAAGTGGTGCGAGTGGCGCGACGTGCGCCGCCTGCTGCAGACGCTGTGCGCGCCCGAGATCGGCTTCTGGAAGCTCGAGTTCGGCGTCGCCGACCTCGAGATGGAGCCCGGCGACAAGGACTTCGGCAAGATGCGCTAGCGGGACATGCGCGCCAGCCACGCGTCGGCGAGCGCCGCCGCCGCGTGCGCACCGTGCCGGAAGAACAGCGACGGCTCGACGAGTTCGAGTTCGGTGAGCACGCAGCTGCCGTCGTCCTGCCACAACCAGTCGGTGCGGCCGTAGAGCAGGTCCGTGCCCAGCAGCCCGGTCGCCGCCTGCATCGCGCGTTCGGCGGCATCGCGTTCGGCAGGGGTCGGCTCGTACGGCTCGTCGTGCGCGCCGAAGTCGTCCTGCACACGATAGTCCCCGGGCACCGGCACCTTGCGCACGCAGTGCGTGACGCGGCCGTCGACGAAGATCGCCGACCACTCGCCGCGCTCGGTCACGGCGCGCAGGAACGGCTGCAGCATCAGGTCCTCGGCCGGCAGCAGGCGGTCGACGTGCGCCTGGGCCGCGGCGATCCCCACCGCGTCGCTGCCGAAGCGCAGCGTTTCACGCGCGGTCGCGCCGACGCACGGCTTGAGGAAACCCTCGTCGCAGCGCAGCTCGGCGAGGCGTGCGGCCACGTCGACGCGGCTGCCGCGGTCGAGCCAGTGCGTCGGCGCCAGCGGCACGCCGTGCTGCTGCAGTTCGCGCAGGTAGTGCTTGTGCGTGTTCCAGCGCACCACGGACGCCGGGTTCGCCAGGCGCGTCGCGGCGGCGACACGATCGACCCAGGTGAGGAACGCCGACAGCTTGTCCTGATAGTCCCACGTGGTGCGGATCAGCACCGCCGCGAACTTCGACCAGTCGACCGCGGGATCGTCCCAGACCGGCCGCTCGAACGGCACGCCGCGCGCAGCGAGCGCGGCGTGCAGGTGGCGATCGTCGACCTCCCAGTCGGGCAGGTCGCTGCGGGTGGCGAGGGCGAGCAGCATGCGGGCCCAGACCCTACTGCTTGCCCAGCCACTCGGTGAAGGCCGCTTCCAGGCGATCGAGGTCCTCGCCGAACAGCTGCAGGAACTGCGCGCCAGCGGGCGCCGGATCGGGCACCGACCGCCCCTCCTGCGGCGCGCCGAGCACCTGGCCGCGGCACTTGGCCTCGAAGAACGCGAAGCGGTCGCGCCACGGGCAGTCGTCCTCGCGCAGGAACCGGTGCAGCGCCCAACACTGCGTGTAGTAGGCGTTGGCCTTGGCGCGGTCCGTGCCGAGCAGGATCAGCGCGCGCGCGTCGAACAGCAGGCGCAGCGGCAGCATGTTGGGCCGGTCGGCGACGAGGCGCTCGGCCGGCAGCTTGCCGCCGACGGTCAGCGTCGTGCCGTCCCACGTGAACGTGCCCTGCGCGCCGAACGACTCGGCGAAGCCCTCCGAGTACCACTCCGGCATGCCGGCCGGCGCGACCCCGAAGAAGTAGAGGTGCGAGAGCTCGTGCAGCACGAGCGCCTGCAGTTCCGGATCGCCGAGCATCTCGCCCGAGACCCGCTGCGCGCTGACCAGCGTCTGGAAGGTGCCGCCGTCGGCGAGACCCGAGGCCACCGCGTGGTTGGCCATGCCGCGCGCGGTCAGGTAGGCGACGTAGTCGTCGCGTTTGGCGAACACCGTCAGCACCAACCGCCGCGTCGGCGCGCCTTCGAGCCGTTCGCGCAGGTGCGGCAGCAGCGCGCTGCCGAGCGCGTGCAACCGGGCGGCGGCGTCGCCGGGCAGGTCGGTGCGCACCTGCAGCAGCTCGTCCTCGTGCACGGTGAGCCCTTCGAGGCGCGGCGCCGCCGCGCCCGCGGCCTCGAACACCTTGCGGCCCTGTTTGTCGGTCGCCGACTGATCGCTCAGCCACTGGCCGAGCTCCTCGTCGATGCGCTTGCCCTCGATCCGCCAGACACCCTTGTCGTCGCACTGCAGCTCGCCGCCGAGCTCGAGCACGCTGCGGTAGTGCTCCTTGGCCTGCTCGACCAGCTTGCTCGCGATCGCGCGCGTGGCGAGGTCGAGGTGGTCCTTGCGCGTCTTCGCCTCGTTGGCGGCGGCCCGCTTGTCGAACTCGGCCAGCGTCGCCTTGGGGATGCGCTTGCGCCGGACGTTCCAGAACGCGTCGCCGAGTCCGCGCATGTAGGCGAGCACGGTCTGCGCGCCGGGGTTCTTGCCGCGGCTGACCTCCACCGCGCGCAGGAACTGCGCGGTCGCCTGCGGCACGAGGCCGGCTTCGCGCGCCCACGAGCCCAGACGCAGATGGCGCTGTCCGGCCTCGGCGAGCACCTTGTCGCGGCGCTTCTCGAAGTCCGCGGCGATCGCCTCGCGTGTGTTCTGCGCGACCAGCCCGGCGGCGCCGACGCACAGCAGCAACAGGGAGAGGACACCGCGCACCGCGAGACCGCTCATGCGAACGCCCCCATGACCTTGCCGAGGAAGGCGTCGACCGACCCGCCCTGGATCCAGCGCACCACGACCACCATGTCGCGCGACGGACACAGCCAGATCACGTTGCTGCCGGCGCCCAGGAAGAAGACGTCGCCGACCGGCGCCGAGCGGAACTGCTTCTTCTGCTCGGTGTTCAAGAACCAGTTCATGTAGCCGTAGACGGGGTTCTGCGGGGTCGGCTTCCGCGCGCGTTCGAGCCAGGTCCCGGAGATCAGCTGGCGATCGCCCCACCGGCCGCCGCGCAGCATCAGCAGGCCGAACCGCGCGTGGTCGCGGCTGTTGATGAACATGCCGCCGCCCCAGTGGCCGCCGCCGCTGACCGACTGCATCGACAGCCCGTCGATGGTCACGAACGAGTTCTCGTAGCCGTACCAGCGCCACTTCGGCGAGCAGCCGATCGGGTCCATGATGCGCTGCTTGAGCACGCGCGGCAGCGGCTCGCGCCACACGTGCAGCAGCGCCAGCGCGAGCTGGTTGACCCGCACGTCGTTGTAGCGCCAGTGCTCGCCGGGCGCCTCGGAAGGCCGCCGCTCGCCCTTGTAGCGATCGGCCCAGTCGGGCTTGCCCCACAGCGTGCCTTCCCAGCCGCTGGTCTGGTTGAGCAGCTGGTGCCACGTGATCGGCCGGTTGTGTGCGACGTCGAAGCTGCCGTCGGGAACGTAGCCGCGCACGGCGTCGTGCACGTCGGCGATCAGCCCGTCGTCGACGGCGAGCCCGGCGACCGTCGACAGGTAGGTCTTGGTGACGCTGAAGGTCATGTCGACCTCCTCGGTGTCGCCCCACTCGGCGGCGATGCGCCCGCCGATCACGATCAGGCCGTTCATGCCCGAGGGCGGCTTGGTCGGGCCGATGGTCGTGCCGTACGGCTCGCGCGACGGGTCGAAGCCGCCGTCCGCGGCGAAGTGCTCCTTGGCGAACGCGATCGCCGCGCCCAAGCGCTCTTCGTCGAAGCCGGCGGCGGCGTGCGCGACGGTCTGCCAGTCGGCGCCGCGCCCGGGGACGTAGACCTGTTCTTGTGCGGGCGACTGCGCCGCGAACGCGGCCCCCAACAAGAGCGCGAGCGAGAGGTGTTGCATGGCGCGCGCAGCCTACTGCGCGCCCGTCACGGCTGCCGTTCGAACCTGGCCAGTTCGTCGAGTTGTCGCGCCGCCGTCTGCAGGCCGCGGCCGGACACCGCGTCGACGAGCCGCCGCGCCCAGGGCCGCAGCGCCTCGGCGCGCACGAAGCGCCGCGACCACCAGCGCCCGGCCGCGAGCACAACCGCGCCGAAGGCGAGGTTGCCGAGCAGCCAGGCGAGGTCGACGCGCGCCAGGGCCGGCACGCCGGTCACCGCCTCGAACAGCGCGAGCAACGCCGGCAGCCACACCACCACGCCGCCGAACAGCGCCCACTCGAGCGCGCGGAACTCGGCGAACTGCAGCTGCCGCAGATCCCGCTGCATCTCGGTCACGGGCGCGCCGAGGTCGAGCCGCGCGCCGGCGTGCAGCGAGCGCACGCCGTTGGCGACGAACACCACGAGGTAGACCAGCAGCGCGCCGATCGCGAGCAGGTAGCGCGGCGACTCCAGGTTGGCGACCAGCAGCGGCGCGGCGACCACCACGAACACCAGCGCCAGCGCGACCTCGAGAGCACGCCACAGCAGGTGCGGTCGCATCGCGCGCTGCACCTTGCCGAGCAGCAGCTCGCGCAGCAATCGTTCGTCGATCGCCAGCGACCGCTCGAGCGCCGCGCCGTGCGCGGTCCACACCTTCTGCAGATCATCGAGTTGCATCGTCCTGCTCCTGTCGTCGTTCGCGCGCGCCCTCCAGGGCCTCGCGCAGCCTTTCCTTGATGCGCCCCAGCTTCGTGCCCACGTTGGACACCGAGATGCCGAGCACCTCCCCGATCGCCGCGTGCTGGTTGCCGTCGAGATGCAACAGCACGAGCGCCTTGTCGAGCGGTCCGAGGTCGTCGATGCAGCGCAGCAGCTCCTGCACCGCCTCGCTCGGCTCGTCGGCGCCGGCCGCGATCGTGATCGCGTGCACGTCGCCCGCCGAACGGCGCGCGCGGTGCCGTCGTTCGCGCCGGTGGAACGAGATCGCCACGTTGAGCGCGATCCGGTAGATCCAGGTCGTCTCGGCGAAGGCCGGGTCGTACCGGTCCCGGCACCGCCACAGCTGCACCGCCACCTCCTGCACCACGTCCTCGCGGTCGGTGTTGTCCCGGCAGTAGGCGTAGGCGATCTTGTGGATCAGCCCGGCGTGCCGGCGCAGCAGGTCGGTGAAACGGGGGACGTCCATCGGGTCGGCCATGATTCGCCGCCGATCGTCGCCACATCACACCCTGGTTGCAGATTTTCCGACGCCCCCCGGGGCTCGCGGCCCCCCGTGCAACTCGGCCGGCGCCTGCTAAGGTTGGCGCGATCCTCCGGTCGCCACCGAGGACCACATGCCACGACTGCCGCGCTCCGTTCCGTCCCTGTTCGCCTGCCTGTATCTGTTCGGCTGCCAGTCCCTGGGTGGCGGCGACGCGATGCTCCCACCCGGCGGCGCGGTCGACCCGAGCGGCGCCGCCGTCGACGACGCCCACCAGATCCACTGGGAACGCAGCCTCGACGACGCGCTCGCCCTGAGCCTGACCACGCACCGGCCCGTGCTGCTCGCCGTCAACATGGACGGTGAGAGCGCCAGCGACCGCATCGTGCACGAGGAGTACCGCGACCCCAAGTTCGTGGCTGCGAGCCGCAGCTACATCTGCGTCGTCGCGAGCCTGTTCCGCCACAACCCGCGCGACTTCGACGACCAGGGCAACCGCATCCCGTGCCCGCGCCTGGGCTGCTGCACCTGCGGTGAACACATCGTCAACGAGCCGGCGATGTTCCAGTCGCTGCTCGCCGACGGCGAACGCGTGGCGCCGCGCCACGCGGTGATCTCGCCCGACGGCAAGAAGGGCTGGGACCTGTCGCTGAGCTTCGACCTGCAGGACATCGACCGCGCGGTGATCGAGACCGCCAAGAAGGTGCCGCCGCCGGTGCCGCTGCGCGTTTCGGGCTGGAAAGAACTCGCCAACCAACGCTCGGACCGCGGCCGCGCGCTGCTCGAACGGGCGATCGCGACCACCAACGACGAGGCCGAACTGGGCGCCGCGCTCGAGGCGCTCGCCGAGGACGGCGACGCGGGCTCGATCGACGCGCTGCGGCTGATCGCGGTGAAGGCGCCGAGGCTCTCGAACGCGCTGCAGCAGCGGTTCGTGGCGACCGTGAAGCGCCTGCGGCTCGGCGTGCCGATGGCGACGGTGTTGCGTGAGCAGATCGAGACGATCGATCCCGCTGGTGCGCGCCGCGATGCCGGCGCCGCATGGCTGCCGCTGCTCGCGCAGGTCGACGGCGAGAGTCCCGCGACCCGTTCCTACCTGCTCGCCTGCCATGCGATCGGGTGCGTCGACGGCACGCGGGCGCTCTCCCTGGCGTTCGGCGCGCCCACGGCAGCGGCGATCGAGACGGCGCTCGGCGCTCAGCGGCCCTACGTCGAGTTCGAGAGCGCAGTCATGTCCCTGCAGGCCACCGGCGAGGCGCCCACGCCGGATCCGTTCACGGTGGAGATGCCGACCGCGGAGGCGCTCGAGGCCGACCTGGACACGCTCGACCGTGCCCTGAGCAAGGAGCGCGACAACGTCGTGCTGCGCGCAGGCTTCGCCAAGGCCTCGCTCGACCTCGCACGCCGCCGCGTCGAGTCGGGGGGCAGGGACGTCGCGCTGCTGCTCGCCGACGCCGAGAACAACTACGCCAAGGTGCTCGATCAGCAGCCCGGGCGCGCCGACTGGTGGATCGAACGCGCGCGCTGCGCCTACTACCGCAGCGAGTTCGCGGCCGAGATCGAGTTCGCGCGCGCGGCGCTGCGCGCGGCGAGCGGCAAGACGCTGGCCGAACTGGAGCCCGAGCAGGCGCTCACCGACGCCGCCACCGTCGAGGCGCTGCGCTGGCTCGGCGACGGCTGCATGAACCGCCACGGTCAGCAGCTCGCGACGGACCCGGCCGGCGCCGCGGTCTGCATGGCCGAAGCGCTGCGGGCACTCGGCCTGGTCGCGCTGAGTCCGTTCGCCGACGACAACGACTGGACCAGCTTCTCGTCGTCGCACGGCGCGTTCGGGCTGTGGCGCGCGCAGTTCGCCACGGCGAGCGTGGGCGCGCTGCGCGTGCCCGCTGGCAGCTCGATCCGCCAGTGCCTCAACCAGGCACTCTGGGCCGGCGGCCGCGCCGACCTCGTCGCGAAGACCGCCGACGAGATCACCGAGAAGCTCACCAAGACCCTCGGCGAGGACCACCCCGAACGCGGCGCCTCGCTGTGGTTCGGGGGCTACGCGTGGATGCTGCGCGCCGAGGACTGCCGCCGCGGCGAGCGCATGGCCGACGCCGTCACCGCCTACACCACCGCGCGCGAACGTTTCGCCGCGGCCGCCGCCGCGCGCCCCGATTACGCCGGCAGCTGCACGCACTACGCGGCGATGTGCTGGCTCGGGGCAGGCCTCGCCGAGGTGCGCGCCGGTCACCGCCAGGCGGGCGCCGACTGCCTCGTCGAGGCGGTGACGAAGCACAGCGAGCTCGCGGGCGCGACCGACGGCATCGGCTACGACGTGCTCGACCTCGTCGACAAGATCGGCGAGTGGCGCGCCACGGGGCCGAGCGACGTCGACCCCATGCAGCTGCTGACGCGCCTCGACGCGGTGGCGCCCGACACCGCGTTCTACGCCGTGGCGCTCGCCGACAGCCAGCTGCGCGAGGCGCTGCGCGCCGACGGCCGCAACTCGTACCGAGAGATGCGCGAGACGGTCGACGCGGCCGGCAAGCCCATCCGCATGCTCATGGGGCTGCCCAACACCGAGGGCGACGGCTACCTGCGGACCTCGATCGCGCTGCTGCGGCGGGTGAAGGACCGCCTGGTCACCGACGAGGACAAGGTGGCGTTGGCCCAGGCCGACACGATCTGGGCCGAACGCAACCTCGAACGCGAGCGCCGCGACGGCGTCGCCGAGGCCCTGCGTGAAGCCGCCGAATTGCTCGGCGCCAACGCACCTCCCGACGGCGCCGACACGCAGGCCCTGCGCGGTGTCGCGGCCGCGATGCGCGCCCGCCTCGGCGAGGCGCGGCCGCGCTGGCGCATGGGCAGATGACCCGCCGATCGGACGCGCACGCGTCGCCCGTCCGCGGCACAATGGTCGCCATGCGACTCGCCGCCGCACCCGCGTTCGTGCTCCTCGCCGCCGTTGCCGCGGCGCAGGAACAGGCTCCCAGGGAGCCGCGCACCGCGATCGAACGCCACCTGCTCGCGCTCGCCGATCCCGCCCGGCGCAGCGCCGCGATGTTCGCCCTCTGGCGCGAAGGCCCGCCGGCGGTGCCGATGCTCGCCGCTGCGGTCGCGCGTGGCGGCGACGGCGCCGCGCCGGCCCTGCGCGTGCTGCTGCAACTCGGTGGCGAGGCCGCGCCCGCGGCCCCCGTGCTGCACCGCGCCATGGACAAGGCCGCGGAGCCCTGGCGCAGCGAGCTGGCCGCGGCGATCGCGCGCATCGAAGGCCCGCCGTGCATCCTGCTCTCGCTCAACGAGAAGGACGAGGTCGCACAGGTCGACTTCGACGGCAAGATCGTGCGGCGCGCCGCCTGCAAGGGTCCCTGGGGCGTGTGGCCGATGCCCGGCGACCGGTTCGGCGCGATCAGCTTCGATCAGGGCGCGGTGGTGCTCTGCGACTGGGACGGCACGGTCAAGAACAGCGACAAGGTCGTGCACAGCATGACCTCCTTCCAGCCGCTCGACGACGGCAGTCGCGTCACGACCAACTGGGAAGGCGACGGCGTGCTGGCCCGGCGCGGCGCCGACAACGCGGTGATCTGGTCGAAGAAGAACGACTCGTTCCGCTCGCTGCGCCTGTTCGATCAGGTGCTCGCCGTGACGCGCAAGCCGCCGAGCCTGACGACGCTCTCACTGGACGGCGAGGTGCTGAACTCGGTGGTCCTGCCGACGCCGTGCTGCGGCGTGTTCCCGCTGCCGAACGGCCACACGATGGTCAGCGCCCACAGCGGCCAGGTGTTCGAGGTCGACGCCGACGGCAAGGCGCGCGAGGTGTTCAAGGTCCAGGGCATCGCCAACGACGTCGTGCGCCTGCGCGACGGGCGCACCGTGGTCTCGGGCGCCAGCGGGCTGCTCCTGTTCGCCGCGGACGGCAAGGTCCTCTGGCACCTGAAGGACCTGGGCAAGTGCGGGCCGATGTTCGTGCGGGTGCCCTGGTAGGACCAGGCCTCCCCTGGCACCAAGGCACCCGCCGCCGCGCATCACTTGCCGACGCGCGTGTACTGGATCGTCATCACGTGCTGGCCTTCGCCCTCACCGAACGTCATGCGCAGCTCGCGCTCGGTGTCGCTCGGGCACTTGACGACCTGCGTCACCGGCACGACCTGGCCGCCCTCGTCGTAGCACGAGCCCTTCAGCGCGAACGAGCGCTTGGCCGCGTCGTAGACGCCTTCGGTCTGCATCAGCGGCGCCGACATCGAGTCGACCCAGTAGCTGACGACCCTCTGCTTGGTCGCGTCCCAGCCGGTCAGCGCGTGCCCTTCGAAGGGCATGCCCATGACCGTGCCGGTGTAGTCCGTCCAGGTCCACTTGCCGCCGCAGATCGGGCGCACGACCTCCTTGCACTTGGACTCCATCGTCGGCGCGCCCGGCATGACCATCTTCATCTGGGCGTCCCACGTGCCGCAGTCCTGCACGAGCGCGGCCAGCGCCGCGGGCGCGTCGGCCGGCAGGCCCGCGCCCTTGGTCGCCGACGCGGGCTTGGGAACGGCGCCGCTGTGCCGCTTGCGCTCGGTGCGCATCACCTCGTGCTCGGTGCCGTCGTCGGTGATCGAGTAGATCGTCTCGACCGTGGTGTCCTTGTCGCTGACGACGAACACGCTCTTGAACTTGCCCATCGGCGAGTCGCCCGTGAACGTCCAGGTGTTCTTCGCGGCGTCGCGCACGGCGTCGACGACGCCCGGCGCGTCGTCGGTGTCGGACGCGAACACGCACTTGTAGCGCTTGGCGAACGGGTCGTAGCCGAGCATCCAGATGCCCGAGCACGACTTGTCCTTGCACTTGTTGTCGCCGGTGACCTTGAGCCACAGGCCGTTGCAGACGAGCTCGGCGGTCTCGAAGCCGTTCCACTCGCTGGCCTCCTCCATGCCCGGCACCCCGGGCATCGCCGCCATCTTCGAGTGCGTCGTCCAGTTGCCGGCCAGCGGCAGCAGCGCATCGTGTTCGGCGGTCTTGGGGCTGGGCATCTGCGGCGCGGCGTCCGGCGCAGATTCTTGCGCGAACAGCGGCGGCAGTGCGAGGGCGAGGACGAGCAGGGTACGGGACTGGGGCTTCATGATCGGACTCCTTGAGGCGGGCGGCGGGTTCGAGCGCCATGCCCACGCCCAATCCTACGTCGCCCGATCAGGGGGTGGCCAGCCTACATCGCCTGCTCGCGCGGCAAGTCTCCCGACGCGCTGGCCGGATCACCGCCGACGACACCGTTCAACGCAGGACGAAGTCCAGATCCGGCACGGTTTCGCCATCGCGAATGGTCACCGCGCGACGCGCCACCCAGGCCGGCTGGCTGCCGGCGAGCGGCGACGGACGATGGTCCTCGAGACGCAGCTCGTATTCGCCTGGGGGCACGGCGGCCGTGAGCACGAAGCGCCCGTCGTCGCCCGCGACCGCCGTGGCGAGCGCCGCGGTGACACGCACCTGCACGCCGTTCGAACGTTCCAGCGGCGCATACAGCGCCGCGACCATGCCGATCACGGGGCGGCCGTCGCGCATCACCCGACCGCGCAACACGCGATCGACGGAGACCGGCGTCAGCGCGGCCAACGCCGCCTCGAACGCAGGGTCGTCGGGACGTTCGCAGGTGACCCGCTTGCCCGCGCGCGCGAGCCGCCCGGCGTGCTCGAGCGTCAGCCAGGGCGCCTTGCCGAGGTGGACCTCGCGCAGCGGTGTGGCCGTGACGAGGCGCGGTATCGACGCCGCGGTGACCTCGGGGCAGCCGCGCACACTCAGCGAACGCAGCTGCGGCAGCGACAGCAGGTCGGCGACGGTGCCGTCGTCGATCTGCAGACAGACGTCGAGCACGACGTTCTGCAGCGCGGGACAGTCGCGCGCCAGCCTGGCGCCGACCGACGACTCGATGTTCAGGGTGTTGGCCAGCGACAGGTGCCGCAGCGCGGGCCACGGCTGCAGCGCGGCGACGCCGATACCGCGTTCCCCGAACTCCGGCGTGCGCGGCGCGGGCATGCCCTCGGCGAACAGCAGCCGGCGCGAGAGGCCGATGGCCTGCAGGTTCAGGGATTCGAGTCTGGTGAGCCGCGCGAGCGGTGCGAACCAGTCGTCGCGCAGCGGCCCCGATCCGGCCAGCGACAGAACGCGCAGACCCGGGCACGCACCGATCGCCTCGAGGCCGCGCGCGCCGAAGCCCTGGTTGCTCTCGAGGTCGAGTTCGCGCAGGGACGGCAACCGCGGCAGGACCTGCAGGCTGTCGTCGTCGAGGTCGAGGAAGGTCAGCGCGAGGTGTTCGAGCAGCGGCAGGCGCTCGAGTTCGCGCAGCTTGGCGCCGGTGACGTGCTGCACGCCGACGAGCTCGAGCCGCCGCAGGTGCCGCAGCGAGCCGATCGCGACCAGCGCATCGTCGGTGATCGAGACCGCGCGGTCGCCAACCGAGGCGGGCCGCGCCGTCGCCGTGCTCGCGAACACGCAGAGGTGCTCGAGGTCCGGGCAGCGCGCCACGAGCGCGGCCACCGCCGCGTCGTCGAGGTTGTGCACTTCGACGGCCTTGCTGGCCGCGGGCAGCGACGCGATCGCGGCGGCCCTGGTGACGATCCTGACCAAATCGCCCTGCGCCTCGCGCCGGTCGTCGGCCCCGTCGTGCTGCCGCAACCACCCCACGCCGAACGCCGTCGCGAGCCCCAGCACGAACACCGCCGCGAGCAACAGCCACCGGCCGCGCGACGTTCCCGCATGCGGCTCCAGCGGCTCGGTAACGCCGCGGTCCCCGGCAGCGGCGCGCGCCAGCACCGCCGCCGTCACGTCGGGCGCCCGCCGCCCACCCACGACCTCACGCAGCGCCCAGTCGAGCCGCCGCGCGTCGAGTTCTTCCGCGTGTCGATCGGAACCGTTCATGCTGCACCTCCGATGCGCTGCTCGATGCAGCCGCGCAGCGCCGCGCGCACGCGCTGCAGCAGCGTCTTGACGCCGTTCGCCTTCATGCCCATCGCCGCGGCCACTGCGGCGCGGTCCTGGCCTTCGCCGTAGAAGCGCTGCACGACCTCGCGCGCGCGCCCCTCGAGCCGGTCGAGACAGGCACGCAGCGACGCGAGCCACAGTTCGCCGTCGTCTTCGCCGCAGTCGCGCCGCCACGCAGCGTCGGCGAGGTCGATCAGGATCGCCTCGCGCCGGCCCAGGTCGCGCCGCCGCCGCAGCAGCAGGTGCCTGGCCGTGCGCCGCAGGAACGCCGCCGCCGCCGCGTCGCCGCGGTCCTCGCCCAGCCGGTCCATCGCGACGAGGAACGTGTCCTGCATCAGGTCCTCGGCGAGGTCTTCCGGCGCCCCGAGCGCGCGCAGATACCGCCACAGGCCGGCCTGGTGGCGACGGACGAGGGCGGCGAGGTCGATCGGGACGGGCATGCGCTGGGGCGGGATGCTGGCGATGGCGTGGGACACGCATCTACATCCCGCCAGCGGCGCCAGGGTATTCGACCACCTGGCAGTTTCCGACCGCACCGGCGGCGCCGGGGCCCGTCGACCGGCGCACGATCCGATGGCCAGATCGGGCCCGTTTCGTCGCCATGCCCGACATGCATCCGACGTCGCGCCTCGCCCTCGCCACCCTGGTCTGCTCGACCGCAACCGCCCAGGCCACCTGGAGCCTGCTCTATCCGCCGACCTCGCCGCCGCCGCGCTACGAAGCGGCGATGGCCAGCCTGGGCGAGGACGGGCCCGTGGTGCTGTTCTCGGGCCGGCCGCCGGTGATCCAGCCCAACGCGGGCTTTCTCCAGGACGCGTGGCTGCTGCAGGGCAACACGTGGACGCCGATGCCGGGCCCCCTGCCGCCGGCCCGCGAAGGCGCTGCCATGGCCTACGACGTGCGGCGCAACCTGCTCGTCCTGTTCGGTGGCTTCACGATCGGCAGCGGCCTGCGCGGTGACACCTGGCTCTACGACGGCAACCAGTGGCAGCCGGGCCCGAGCGGCCCCAGCGCGCGACGCAACCACGCCATGGCCTACGACCCGATCCACATGACGATCGTCATGTTCGGCGGCGTGGTGCCCGGCTTCCCCGGCGGCTATCCGCAGGACACCTGGGAGTGCTCGGGTGGTTCGTGGAGTCAGATTCCGCCACAGGCCAACGGCCCGAGCCCGCGCGCGTGGAACCTGATGGCCTTCGACGCGGTCAACGGCAAGGTGCTGCTGCACGGCGGCGCGCTGCAGAGCGCCGTCTCCGGTCCGCAGGACATCCTCTACAACGACACCTGGCTCTACGACGGACAGATCCACCAGTGGCAGCAGGCGCAGCCCGCTTCGGCGCCGCCGCCGCGCATCGGCGGCGCGATCGCGGCCGACCTCGAACGCGGCCGCGTGATCGTGCACGGCGGCGAGCTCGCCAACGACTACCCCTGGGAGTGGAACGGTCAGAACTGGTCGCTGCGCGTCGAGGCCTGCCCGAGCGCGCGCAGCAAACACTCGATGGCCTTCGACGAACCGGGCCATCGCCTGGTCATGTTCGGCGGCGTCACCAACAGCGGCAGCCCCACCACCGATCTGTGGGCGTTCGGTTCGCAGTTCCCGACCACCACCGCGCGCTACGGCACCGGCTGTTCGGGCTCGGCCGGCGTGCCCAAGCTCGACAACCGCCTGTTCTCCTATCCCTGGATCGGCGAGACCTACACCAGCGAGGTGCAGCGGGTGCCGCAGGGCAGCGTGCCGGTGTTCTTCGCGACGGGCTTCGCGGCCACGGCCAACAGCCTCGCCGCGGTCGGCATGCCCGGCTGCAGCCAGTACGTCGCGCCGCTGGTCAGTGACCTGCGCATCGCCAACAACGGCCGCGCGACCTGGGACCTGTCGATCCCCAACAGCACGGCGATGATCGGCCTGCAGCTCTACCAGCAGGCGCTGGTGTTGTCGCCGGGCAGCAACGCCGCGGGAGTGATCGCCAGCAACGGCCTCGACCTGCGGGTCGGCTCGCGCTGATGCACACGGCGCGACGGCGCGGCGCTGTTCTGGATCAGCTTCCCGCGCACCGCGTCTCAGCGTCCGATGCCCGCCGTGCCCGGCACGAGCACGTCGCCGTAGCCGAAGTAGGGATCGCTCAGCGAGACGTGCAGGATGCCCTCGAAGATCTCGTGCTGCAGCAAGACGGGGACGCACCCGATCCCGGTCCGCGCCAGCAGCGCGTGCACCTGGGGACGCACGAGCCGGCGGTTCTGCGCGGAGTCGAAGGCGACGACGCGCTGGCCGATGTCGGCCGGCGACGCGTTCGCGGCCTCGGGAACCGTGAGCCGAACCACGTCGCGGCTGCTCATCGCGTACTTGCTGAGGTCGGTCGTCGCGGCCTGTGGCGGAACGATCGGCATCGCCAGGCGCGGCGGGCTCTCGACCACGCCTTTGCTGATGGTGCTGAGCAGCGACGCCATGCCCGCGCCGTTCGGCGTCAGACCGGGCAGCCCCGCTCGCTCCGCGGGGGCCGCGCCGTGCAGCTGCTGCCACGTCAACGGCGAGGGTTCGACCCCGCCCCGGACCGCGGCGAGCGCCGGCCCCGCCTCGGCGAGGAAGTCGTCCGGCGTGTAGACCCCGGGAAACGCGTCGACGACGCGCCCCTGGGCCGTGCAGACGTAGATCACCGTGTTGCCGCCCAGCGTGCGCTCGAGCTTCTTGCCGTCGGCGAAGGTGATCTCGACCTTCGCGGTCTCGTGCACCGACTGCCAGCACGGCACCAGCTCGTCACGCAGCAGCGCCTGGATCTTGGGGTCCGAGAACAGCACGGTTCTCAGGGTGCGGGCGTTCGTTCAACAGAGCGTCTCGTCGAAGCGGCCGAACAGCTGCAGCACCAGCACGCCCTTGCCCTCGCGCGCGGCGAGCCGCGTCGCGGCCTCGATCGAGGTCTGCCAGGTGACACCGTCCTGCGGCGGCGGGCAGGTGCCGGCCAAGAGCAGGCACAGGAGCGGGAGCGCGCGGTTCTTCATGTCTTCCTCGGAAGCCGGATCGGATGGGTCGGGTCCTGGATGGGTGCTCACCAATAGCCGCGCCCCGGTCCGCCGTTACGTAAGCACCGCGTAAGGGGCCCACCTGGGGGACAACGCCGGTTACCTGACGCAGGCTGCGCACCTATGCTCGTCCCCCACCACACGAACGACCGCAACGACCGCCCGATGATGCACGCCCCGACGCTTGCGGGCCTTCTCGGCCTCACCTGCGCGCTCGCCGCGCAAGACAGCGGGATCGATCGGCTGACCGCGCAGCTCCAGTGGTCGCAGGATCCGCCGCGCAGCACCGCGGCGGTGGTCGTCATGCCGACCGTCGGCGATCGCATCGAGTTGGCGTTCGACGCGCACAGCCGCCTGCAGCTGCAGCGTCGCGACGAGGGCGGCGCGACGTCGAAGCGCGCCGCGTTCCTGATCTCCGTGCCGGGCCCGTTCACCGCGCGCGCGATGTCGCCGCACGAGATCCTAGTCGCGATGGATACGAGCAACGCGAGCAGCGAAGCGACGGTGTTCGCGTTCGTGCGCGATGGCGCCGACGCGGAGTTCGTGCTCGTCGGCCAGGCGGTGCTGCGCCAGATCGCCTGGAAGGATCGGGACTCGGGGGCGGAGCTCAGCCAGGGACCGGACTTCGCCAAGGTCGTTTGCTGGGATCGCGCCGCGCTGACCGCGCAGGTCGCGTTCGCGTGGCGCGGCGCGCCGCAGGTCGTGCTCGGCGAGGTCGCCCTCGGCGACATGCGACCGCGCGAAGTCGAGCAGCAGGGCCAGCGCCTGCGCACCCACCCCATGCCGCGGTTCGTCGAGGTTCGCGGCCAGCCGCTCGGCGCCGTCGGCGGCACCGACGTCGAGTGCGCCGAGGCCGACGGCAGCCTGCTCGCATTCGTCCGCCAGCAGCCGACTGCGATGCGGCGCGCCCCGGTCCGCCTGTGCGTGCGCGACCGCGAGGGAACCTGGACGAGTTCGCGACAGGACCTGCCGGGGATCCTCGTGGAACCCGGGTTCGTGGTCTGGCGCGACGACCGCGGCGCGGTGCACCTGACCACGCCGCTGTCGATCTACGCCGGGGGACAGCTGCGGCAGTCGCTGCGCACCTACCGGTGGGATCCGACGCACGACCGGGACTCGGGTGTGGTCGCCGCCCAGTTCGGATGGGCGGGTCGGCTGCAGCAGGGCACCCCGCTGCAGATGGTCCGGGCCGCGGACGGCGCGCCGACGATCGTGCTGCAGCAGGAAGACGGCGAGATCGTCACCTGCGCGCAAGACCGCTGACCCGTCTGCCGCCCCCTGCCGGCGGACTGATTGCGATCACGCATGATCGATTCTTGTCGATCTTGGCAGGATTCCGATCGCTCATGATATGATCTTCTCAGTAGCAGACGGGCACAATTCCGATTACAAGTGATCGGTATTGGCCCGCTTTCTACACTTTTCGATCACTCGCGATCTCATGCGAATCGACCAACTGACCCCCACGGGCACGATCCTGCGCGAACTCGGCCAACGCCTCGCCAACGTGCGCAAGCAGCAGGGGCTGTCGCAGGAGAGCCTCGCGGCGGCCGCGGGCATCGGCGTCGCGACCCTGCGCCGCATCGAGGACGGCAAGGACAGCAAGCTCGGCTCGTGGCTGCGCCTCCTGCTCGCGCTGCAGATGGAGGCCACCGTCGATGGCCTGCTGCCCGAGAACTTCCGCTCGCCCCTCGCCGAGGTGAAGGGTCGCCGCAAGCGCGCCACCAAACCCGGCCCCTCGGGCAGCGACGGCGATCGCGGACCCGGCGCCGGCTTCCGCTGGGGAGACGAACGGCCGTGACGACCGCGACGGTCAAGCTGTGGGGCACGCCGATCGGCTACGTGTCGATGGACCATGGCGAGCGCTTCGCCCGCTTCGAGTACGACCCGGCGTTCGCCGCGGCCGGCATCGAGGTGGCGCCGCTGCAGATGCCCGCGAAACCGCGGCGCATCTACCAGTTCCGCGAGCTCGACCCGCGCGCGTTCCACGGGCTGCCCGGCATGCTCGCCGACAGCCTGCCCGACAAGTACGGCAACCGCCTGATCGACGTCTGGCTGGCGCGCACCGGCCGCACACCCGACCAGTTCCACGCGGTCGACCGCCTCTGCTACACCGGCACGCGCGGCATGGGCGCGCTCGAGTTCGAGCCGTCGACGGGCGCGACCGACCTGGCCGACCGCCACCTCGAGATCGCCGAGCTCGTCGAGCTGGCCTCGATCGCGTTCGCGGAGAAGAGCAGGCTGCAGGCCCACCTCGACGCCGAACACGGCGAGCAGGCGCTGCTCGACATCCTCAGCGTCGGCACCTCGGCGGGCGGCGCGCGCGCCAAGGCGGTGATCGCGTTCGACCCGCGCACCAACGAGGTGCGCTCGGGTCAGACCCAGCTGCCGGCGGGTTTCGAACCCTGGCTGATCAAGTTCGACGGCGTCGCCTTCAACGGCGACTGGGGCATCGCCGACCCCAAGGGCTACGGGCTGCTCGAGTACGGCTACTCGCGGATCGCGGCCGCGTGCGGCATCGAGATGACCGAGTGCCGACTGCTGCAGGAGAACGGCCGCAGCCACTTCATGACGCGCCGCTTCGATCGCGACGAACGCGGCGGCAAGCGCTTCGTGCAGACGTTCGCGGCGCTCGCCCACTTCGACTACTACGAGACCGGGCTGCACTCCTACGAGCAGCTGTTCTTGACCATGAAGCAGCTGCGCGTGCCGCCGGCGGCGATGGAACAACAGTTCCGGCGCGTCGTGTTCAACCTGGTCGGCTGCAACCAGGACGACCACGTCAAGAACTTCGCGTTCGTGATGGATCGGCGCGGCAACTGGGACCTCACGCCGGCATACGACCTGTGCCACGCCGAGGGCAGCCCGTTCACGAGCCAGCACCAGCTCAGCATCCACGGCAAGACCCGCGACTTCACCAAGGACGACCTCGCGCACCTCGCCGACTACGCGGGCCTGCCGCGGCGGCGGGAGTCGATCGTGCTCGACGAGGTGCTCGCCGCGTTCGCGGGCTGGGACCGACTGGCGAAGGACCTCGGCGTGCCGCCAGCGCTCGCGCAACACGTGGCGCGCACGCTGCGGACCAGCTGGTAGCGGCACCGTCCACGTTCTGCGCGCAACGGGCCGGCGACCCGGGTTGACCGCAGCCGCGCGCTCCGGGACCATCCTGCGCTCCCCCGGCCTGCATCGGGCCGCGGCGAGTCGAAGGAGGCCGATGATCCCACGGTTGCTGGCGCTCTGCGCCCTCGAGATGGTCGCGGTGGTGCTGCTCGCCATGCAGGTGTTCGCCGCACCCGCCGCGCTCGTCGCCCCGCCACCTCCGGACGCCGCTGCGGCGCCCGACGCCGCCGCGCATGCGGCCACCGGGCAGGTCGAAGCGCCGCAGCAGCAAGTAGCCGCGCAGCAGGCCGCGCCGGCCGCGATGCGCGAAGAGGCGGTGACCCCGTGGAGCCCGGACGACCCGGTCGGGATCCTGCTGACCGGCGCGGTGCGCTGGACCGACGGCAGCGCGGTCGACGACGCTTCGATCAGCGCCAAGCTCGACGGCAAGCAGGTCTACGGCGACGTGAACCGGGGCGGATTCGCGTTGGTCGGGATGTCCCCCGGCACGTGGTCGGTCATCCTGCGCGGCACCGGCGTGAAGGAGAGCACCGTCGAGGTCGAACTCGGCGACGCGGCCGTGCAGCACCACGACTTCGTGCTGCAGCGCACCTTCCCGATCAAGGTCCGCATCGTCACCGCCGACGGCGCCGATGGTTCGACGGCGCTGAACAAGGCGACGGGCTACCAGTTCGCCGACCTGCAGGTGGCCGCGCAGGCCCAGCCGTTCCCCGAACGGTTCGCGCCGACCGACTCCGGCGCGCTGTTCGTCGGCGACTCCAGGTACGACAAGGAGATGAACCCGCGCGACGGCTTCGCCGGCACCCTGCACCTCGGCGAGACGCCGCCCGCCCACGTCGCCCTGCTGCAGCGCCACCTCGTGCTCACACAGCAAGTCGTGCAGCCCGGGCAGTCCGAGGTGACGTTCGTGCTCGACCTGGACGCAATCCTGGCGCTCGCGGGATCGGCGACCGTGCGGGTGCTCGACGCCGAGACCGGCCTGCCCATCGAAGGCGCGAGCGTCGGGCTGAGCACGTCGAACCGGATGGGCGGCGGGGCGAAGACGGGCGCCGACGGCCGCGTCACCGTCGAGAAGCTGTCCCCCGGCTACCTGCGCTGCCGCATCTCCGCCAAGGACCACGAGGCGTGGAGCCGCACCGTGCAGATCGACGTCGGCGAGAAGCTCGACCTCGGCGACGTGCGGCTGGGCCCCGCGGTGAAGCTGGAGGGCACCCTGGTCGACGCCGACGGCAAGCCGGTCGGCGGTGCCGACATCACGTGGGCCAAGCTCGATCAGCTCGGCACCGTGATGCCATTCGCGACCAACATGCACGCGCGCAGCGAAGCCGACGGCAGCTTCTCGATCTCGGGCCTGGGCCGCGGCCTGATCGCGATCGCAGCGGCCTCGGGGAGCAACGGCATCCAGAAGATCGCCCGCGGCGTGTTCGAGAACCCACCGACCGAGCCGATCGTGATGCGCATGGTCGAACCGGCGAGGTGCAACTTCGTCTGGCCCAAGGACCCCGCGCGCACGTTCGACGTGATGCTGTTCGACGCGAAGCGGCGGCCCGTGACCGCGGTGCACCTGATGCACCGGAGCTGGCAGGCCGCAGTCACCATGCCGCCTGGCGAGTACTCCTACGAGGTGCGCGACCAGAACCACGCGCTGCTGAAGACCGGCACGCTGCGTTTGGGCGCGCAGGCGATCACCCTGGAGATCCCATGACCGAAGCCAACTCGATCGTGGTCGGCCTGCGGGTCACGGCCGTCGCCCTCGGAGTCGCCGTCGCCGCGCTGGCGATCGCCTGGTGGCGCCGCGAGCCACCGCCTCCAACCGCCGCGCTCGCGGCGAGCCACGATACGGACCAGGACGCGAAGCCCGCTCCCGGGCCCGCGACCACCTCCGGGGAGATGCCTCAGGCGCCGACGCAGACCGCCCCCACGAACCGCGCCGACACCGCCGCCACCGCGAGCACGGCCGTGCTCTACGGAACGGTGCGCAGCGCCGAAGGCGAACCGGTCGAGGGTTATCTGTGGCTCAACCAGGGCACCAAGAACGTCGGCTCGACCGGACTGCGCGGCGGCACCAGCGCGTTCGCGTTCGCCGGGCTCGCGCCGGGCACCTACCGGCTCACGTCGCGATTCGACGACCAGTTGCCGTTGGCCCGCGACATCGAGGTCGTCGCGCCGACCACGCGGCTCGACGTCGTCCTCGACGCGCGCTGGCGCCTCATGGTGCACGCCGTGACCCCGGACGGCGCGCCGCTCACGCAGGCCGCAAGCAAGGACCTGCCGAGGCTCGCGTTCGGCCAGTCGCTGATTGCGCTCGCGCTGTCGACTCCGCTGGCCGGCGACCTGCCGGCCGGCGTCAACCAGAACGCCGGCATCGGCGTGTTCCGCGCCGCGGAACCGTTCGGCGGGAAGACCCTGCCCAAGTCCGCGGTCGGCGTCTTGACCCTGGCTCCCGACCGCCCAGTCCAGGTCGCGCTGGTGCTGGGCAGCGCGCTCGTGGCGCAGCAACAGGTGGCGCCGGGCACGCCCGAGCTGACCTTCACGGTGCGCGCCGAAGACCTGGTCGCGCGCACCGCGACGGTGCGGCTGCGCGTCGTCGACGAAGCGGGGACGCCCATCGAGGGGGCGATGGTCAACCTCGGCTCGAGCTACAACCCCAAGGCGAAGACCGGTGCCGACGGCCGTTTCGTGATCGAACGCGTGACGCCCGGCCGCGCGCGCCTCGGGGTGCGCACCGGGACCGGAGGCGGGCCGCCGCTCGAGATCGACGTGGCCGCGGGCGCCGACCTCGACCTCGGCGACGTCACGGTGCGCGCCTACGCGAAGTTCGACATCGACTTCGACGGCTTCGGCGACGGCGGCGGCGTCTACCTGTACCTGCTCGACGGACCGGCGCGCCCCGGCCAACGCATGGACGACACCTTCGTGAGTCCGCAGAACGGCCGGCGCAGCACCGTGCTGCTGCACCCCGGA
Organism: Planctomycetota bacterium; assembly: GCA_020638655.1. Lineage (GTDB taxonomy): Bacteria > Planctomycetota > UBA1135 > UBA1135 > UBA2386 > JACKIC01. Next base: position 167,071 of record JACKIC010000004.1, on the reverse strand, counting down.
CGCTACGCCGCGGTCGCCCGCTCCAAGGACGGCGTGGTCGTGCGCACGATCGACACGGCGGCCGTCGAGGGGCAGGTACTGCGCTTCGACTGCGTGCGCGGCGCCAACCTGCACCTGGTGAGCGAGCGCCAGCTCGTGCTGCCGCTGGACGTGAGCATCGAGGGCCCAGGCGGGGCGCTCGTCTGGCGCCGCGACCTGTCCGGACGCGTCGACACGAACGTCGAGCTGCCCGCGGGCGACTACCGCGCGACCATCACGAACGAAGGCGGCGCGGTGACGCACCGCGCGGTGCATCTGGGCAGCGACGGGGCGACGATCACCCTCCCCTGAGTGCGCGGCAGGGCGACCGGCTCTGCCGACAACACCTCTTCCCCTGCCTGCGGAACTTTGCAGAATTGCCGAACTCCGCGGCCGGTCACGACACCAACCGGTCAGGAATCTCGCCCGCGTACCGATCCCATGCACCATCTCGCAAGACTCTCGTTCCTCCTGTGCACTGCTACGGCTGCCGCACAGGGCTTCCCCCTACTCGGCGCCAACCAGCTGGGTCAGGCGCCCTTCAGCGGCCCTTTCCTCAATGTCGAGTCGACCAGCTGGAACAACCCGCCGAGCGGCTCGGTCACCCGAACACTCCCGGCGTCCCTGACCGGCCACAACACACCTGACGTGGTCACCCTCAAGGGCGGCCAGATGATCCTCATCGCCGCGCCCGGCCTCCACCAGCATGCGGGGCCGCTGCCCGGCGCCGGCTCGCTCGCGGTGATCGACTTCGCCGTGCTCAAGGGTCGCGGCGACCCGACCGGCGTCAACCTCAAGCGGGATTCGCTGGCGCTGGCCACGCCCACGGGGCTGATGGAGTGGTTCATCGACGACACCGGGAACGTCACCATCAATCTCCTGAACAGCTGGAGCGCGGCGACCCGCATCGCCGCGCATCCGCGGAATCCCGCGGTGATCTTCGGCGTCAGCCGCGACGGCAACATCACGGTCCTGACCGATCAGGGCGGCACCTACGACTCGGTCACCTTCCCGGGAGATGCCGTCGCGTCCGACATCGAGTGCATCGACTGGAACGGCGACGGGGTGTCCGAGCTCGCCGTGCTCTCCGATGCGAGCTTGAGCATCTACTCGCAGGGCAGCACCACGCCGAACGTGATCGAGGCGTTCACTGCCCCTCCCACGGGCATCAACGACCTGGCCCGCATCATCCCCTTCGGCGCGGGCACGGGACCTTCCGCCGAGACGCTCGCCTGGCTCAACAGCAGCCCCGTCCTGCTCCTCTATCGCGACGCGAGCACCCCGAACAATGTCGCGACGTCGACCGATACGGTGACGCTGCCGACGCCCAACCCGTACGCCGCGATCGCCGGCTGCAAGGCGCTGGCCACCGACAACCACGACGCGCTCTACCTGACGTTCGCGAACAACAGCACGGTGACGGTGCTCGCCCAGTTCCCCAACTACACGTTCGTGCACGACGGCTCGAGCGGTTATCAGGTCGCGGTCTCGGCAGCCGGGTCGAGCGCCGTGGCCGAGAGCGCGGTGGCCGTCGCCGACATCGACGTGGACGGGGACTGCGACCTCGTCGCGGTAGTACCGGACAACACAGGCTCGGGCGTGCACCATGTGCTGCTGCAGCCGAAGTTCTACTATCGGGCGCAGCAGTGGATGCCCGTTTCGGTCCCGGACCCGTGTCCCCAGGACACGATCCAGTTCAGCGTCCCGGGTGTGGCCGGAACGATGACGGAGGTCACCATCTGGGCGACGCAGAACGGCCAACTCGTCACGACGCCCTACCTGTCGCCGGCGCCGATGCCGTATCAGACCACGCACCAGCTGAGCTACGCGATGGACACCCAGGCGCTGCTGGGCACCTACGACGGCTTCGTCATGATGGTGCGGCCGGTGCTGATGTCGGGTGGGGTGGTCCTGGTCGCCGGCGAGGCGAGCTTCGATAGCGTCATTGCGACCTACCAAGGACCCGGCGGCGGCCTGCCCGGGCACGTGATCATCAGCCGCTCGACGCCGGTCGGGAAGCTGCCTCCGCCCCCGCCGGGTTGGACGCCGCGCCCCAAGCGCTGATCCTGGGTTCACCTGCCCGGGCTGGCCGCGTCGCTGCCGAACACGCGCAACCCGGCGAAGTAGTACGGGTGCGCGCGTTCGGCGCTCGCCGCGACCTCGACGCGCGCGAGGCGCACGGCCTCGGCCATCGACGCGCCGCCGCGCCAGTGACGCAGGCCCGCCGAGAGCAGTTCGCGGGTCGCGCCCAGCGCCAGTCGCCCCGGCGCCAGCACCACACAGTTCGCGCCGGCGCTCAGGAACGCGCCACCGAGGTGCTGGGCGCCGTCGTCGCCGCGACGCTCCGGTCCGGCGGCGGCCTCACACACCCCGAGCAGCACGATCGGCGGAACCTCGAAGCGCTCGATCGCGACGCTGTCGAGCGCCGCGGCGGCGGGGTCGCTTCCGGCCACCAGCAGGCACGCGGATCGCTCGAGCTCGAAGTCCTGCGTGCCGTGGCCGAGGATGCACAGCAACCGCGCGGCCTTCACGCGGGGATCGGCGAACGCGGCGGCGGTCGCCTGGTCGCCGACGAAGGAGACCACCCGCTCGCGGGGAAACGCGGCGGACAGGCTCGCCAGGCGCCCTGGTTCGACACGCAGCGGCTCGACCCCCCAGCGACGGCAGGTCGCGGTGCCGAGCTTCGGATCGGCGAAGACGCAGAGATCGGTCGCGGCGTCCGCCCCGGCGCGAGCCTGCGACCTCTGCCGCAGCGCCGTCGCCAGCGACACCGAAGGCGCGTGCGTGATCGCCATGCGCAGGCACAGCCAGCTGTCCTGCCATGGCATCGCCTGCACCATCGCCGCCGCCTGTTCGCTCCCGATCAGGACCAGGCTGCGCCAGTTCGCCAGGCGCGCGCGCACCGCGTCGGGCAACAGCCGCGCCGCGACGCGGGTCGCCAGCCCGCGCACGAAATCGACGTCCTGGCCGCGCCTGGGGCCCTCGTCGACCGCGCGCAACAGCGACACCGCGTCGCGCCAGAACGTCACGTCGAGCTCGACCTCGTGCACGCTCGTCTGCTGGTCCACGAGCACCAGCGTCGCGGTGTGCGGCCCAAGCGTGATCGACAGCACCCCCCCGCGCTCGGGGCGCAGGTCGAGCAGATCGGTGAAGGCGGCGGCCTTGCCGCCCAGGCGCCGACTCAGGGTCCCCAGCGACGCAAACTCCTCGGTGCGCCACAGGATCGCCTCCGCTGCCGCGTCGGGCTCGAGCACCAGGGCATCGAGCCACGCCAGGGTCGCGAGCGTCTCGAAGGTCGCGCGATCGTTGAACAGACCGTAGCCGCTGCTGCGCATCGGCATCGTGGCCAGCGCCGACAGCCACCGCTCGTGCACGGCCTCGAGCTGCAGGCGCAGACGGTCGAGGGTCGGCCGGTCGGCGCTGCGCGAGCGCGCGACGCGCGCCCGCAGGGCCAGCACGTGCCCCTCCTGACGCGGATCCCCGGCGTCGTCGGCGGAGAGCCCGGCGAGGATGCGCTCCACTTCGGCGAACTCACCGGCGTCGAGTCGCGCGTCGGCCGCCAGGATCGTGGCGGCGCGGGCGATCCGGGCGTCGGCGATCGTGGCGGCCGCCGCTTCGAGTTCGGCCGCGACGCGGGCGAGGTCCTCGGCAGCCGGCGCCAGCTCGCGCGCGGCTATGAGCGATCGCAACCGGACCTTCGCCTGGGTCGACGGGTCGAGGGCCTGCGGCGAGGTATCCTGCAACGCGCCGCGCGCGAGGCGCTGGACGCGGCGCCAGTCGTCCAGGGCGAGGCAGGTGTCGAGCATCGCCAGCAGCGCGTCGCCGTACATCGGCGAACCCGGTGGATTCTCGGCCAGCAGGGCCGCCGCCGCGTCGGCCACGCGATCGCCCAGGCCGAGCTCGAGATGGCAGCGCACGTCCTCGAAGTGCACGAGCGGTCGGGCGCTGTCGTCGTCCTCGGCCCCACACTCGATCGCGAGGCGGACGTGCCGCAGCCCCTCCCAGGGGCGCCCCTCGTAGCGGGACAGGGCGGCCAGGCGCGCGTGCGCGAACGCGTGGTAGCCGGTGCGGGGCAAGGCGACCACGGCCTCGAACTCGCGACGCGCAGCGGCGTGGTCCGCATCGGCGCCGGCCATCAGCCCGTCGCCAGCGACGACGTGTCCGTAGGCCACGCTCTCGCGCTCCAGCTGGGCCTCATCCTGGTCGGGCGCCGCCGCGACCGGCGGCGCGAGGATCCGCGCGACGATCGCCGCGACCGGCAGCGCGAGCAGCAGCGCGACGATCAGCGCAACGCGCGCTCTTCGGAGACCCTGCGTCCGCCCACCCGCATCGTGACCCGCCAGATCGTGTTCGGCGGCAGCGTCCGGGCGACCTTCGCGTCGATGTACCATCTCGTCGTGTTCAGCTCCTCGGCCTCGGCGAGGGCGACGTGCTCCCCGACCGCCGGATCGTAGAGCAACACTTCGAAGGTTGCGTTGGGTTCGCTGCAGCGCCAGCGGAGATCGATGCCTTCGCTGTCCTCCACGGGAGCTTCGAGCTCGAGTTTCTTGCCGCTGAGCTGCTGACGATCCTCGTCCACCGGGGCCCGGCCCGGTTCCCGGAAGATCCCCCACAGGACGGTGATCACTGCGGCCGCAGCGAGGGCGAGCCACCACCGGCCAGGCCCTTTCTTGACGGGGCGCGGCCGGCCCGGCCGCGCCGGCGTCCGCCCCGCCAGCCAGGCGGGCCACGGTCCAGGCGACGAGGTCGTCGAGCGCCGGGTCCCCGGGCTCGTCGGCGGCGGCGGTGAGCAGCTCCCGCTCGCGGGCACCGGCCGCGTCCAGCGCCCCCACCAACTCTCGCAGCTCTGCCAACCGGTCCCCGAACGTCGGATTCTCGGCCGCGACCGCCAGAACTGCCGGGTCGTCGGCCGGGCGCCCGCCGGCCAGCACCTCGGCCAGCAGGACCTCCTCATCTTCGCTGAGCGGACGACTCATTGCGGGTTGGTGTCGCGACGATAGCGCTGCCGCAGAGTTTCCAGACCTCTGTAGTAGCGTGTTTTGACCGTGTTGGGGGAGACGCCCATGCGGGCGCCGATCGCCTCGAACGTCAGCCCCTCGAAGTGGCGCCGGCGCACGATGTCGGCCTCGACCTCCGGCAGCCCGTCGATGGCGTGGTGCAGGGCGTCGACTTCGATCGCGAGTTCCTGCTCACTGGCGTCCGCGCCCTGCTCGGGCACCTCGGCCAGCGACAGCGTGCGCCGCCTGGCCTCGCGGCGCCGCACGTTGCGGAACTGGAAATCGCAGATGCGGAACACCCACGTCTCGAGGGCCGCATCGCCGCGGTAGTCGCCGAGGCGCCGCCAGATCGTCGCGAGCGCGTCCTGCACGAGGTCCTCGAGCTGCTGGTGATCGAGCCGGGGCGTCGAGCGCGCGTTGAGCGCGGCAAGGAAGCGCGGGATACACCGCATCCGGACCGTGAACGCATCGAGCGCGTCGCGGTCGGTCGCCAGCACGCCGCGCGCGAGCGCGACGTCGCGCTCTCGTGCCGTGGCCCCCGGGGCATCGTCACCTTCGGGAATCTGCAATGGGGCACACCGGGATCTGGCGAGAGTTGCGCGAGGACGTGTCGGACGGGACAGCGCCATCACGCGGCACCGACCCCAGGACCATCCTCCGCCTGCGGCTACCCGTCAAGCGCGCACCCCGTTTCGGCGCAGCGGGTCGACCGCCCTCACCCCCTCACACCTTGCCCCACGGCCGCACGTCGACCGCCAACATCCCGGCGCGGCGCGCAGCCTGCAGGCCGATGTCGGTGTCCTCGAACACGGCGCAGGCGCTCGCCTCGACACCGAGGCGCCGCGCGGCCTCGAGGAACACGTCCGGCTCCGGCTTGTGCCGCGTCGTGTCCTCGGCCGTGACCAGCGCCGCGAACCAGTCGCGCAGCTGCAGGCGCTCGAGCGTGCTGGCGACGACGTCGCGGTAGCCGCCGCTGGCGACCGCCATCGCCAGCTTGCCGCGATACGCGGCGGCGACGGCGACCACGGGCACGATCGGCGCCAGCGCGTCGAGGTGCTGCAGGAACAGTCGCTCCTTCTCCAGCACCATCGCCTCGACGTCCGTGACGGCGACGCCCGCGTCGGCGGCGAGCGCGCGGATGATGCGCTCGGTCGGGATGCCGCCCATCGCGTAGAAGCGCGGCTCGGGGAACGGGATGCCGTACGGGCCGAGCATCGCCTGCCAGGCCAGGTAGTGCGTCGGCATGGTGTCGGCGAGCGTTCCGTCGCAGTCGAAGATCAGGCCGGCGATGCCGGGCGGAGCGGTCCAGGGCAGAGTGTGCATGCGAGAACGAAGAGTCGTACGAGAGCCGTGACCTGGCAACAGCGAAGACGAAACAAGCGGCGACGCGGCGGACGGCCCACTAGGATCCGCGGGAACCCGCAGGAGTCCCGCCAGTGTCCAACGCCAGCTTCGAAGTCCCCGTCCCCAAGAACGAACCGGTCCGCCAGTACGAGCCGGGCAGCGCCGCGCGCAAGTCGCTGAAAGCCGAACTGGCCCGCATGGCCGGCGAGACGCTCGACATGCCGATGATCATCGGCGGCAAAGAGGTGCGCAACGGCAACACCGCCAAGGCCGTGATGCCGCACGACCACGCACACGTGCTCGGCACCTTCCACCAGGGCGACGGCGCCGCCGTCGAGGCCGCCGCCAAGGCCGCCAAGGCCGCCGAGAAAGACTGGCAGGCGATGCCGTGGGAACACCGCGCCTCGATCCTGCTCAAGGCCGCCGACCTGCTCGCCGGTCCGTGGCGCGACCGCATCAACGCCGCGACGATGCTCGGCCAGAGCAAGAACGTGTTCCAGGCCGAGATCGACTCGGCCTGCGAGCTGATCGACTTCTGGCGCTTCAACGCGCACTACATGCGGCAGATCTACGCCGACCAGCCGGAAAGCTCACCCGGCTGCTGGAACCGCGTCGAGCAGCGCGGCCTCGAGGGCTTCGTGTTCGCGGTGACGCCGTTCAACTTCACCTCGATCGCGGGCAACCTGCCGACCGCGCCGGCCCTGATGGGCACGACGTCGATCTGGAAGCCGGCGTCGTCGTCGGTGCTGTCGGGCTACTGGATCATGAAGCTGCTCGAGGAGGCCGGCCTGCCGGCCGGCGTCGTCAACTTCGTACCGGGCTCGGGCCGCAAGATCGGCGACCCGGCGATCGCGCACCCGGACCTCGCGGGTGTGCACTTCACCGGCTCGACGGCGGTGTTCCAGGGCATGTGGAAGGCGATCGGCGCCAACATCCACTCCTACAAGGCCTACCCGCGCATCGTCGGCGAGACGGGCGGCAAGGACTTCGTCTTCGCGCACGCGTCCGCCGACGTGCAGGCGCTGGTCGTGGCGCTGGTGCGCGGCGCGTTCGAATACCAGGGCCAGAAGTGCTCGGCCGCGAGCCGCGCCTACATCCCCAAGTCGATCTGGAAGCAGGTGCGCGACGGCCTCGTCGCCGCGCTCGAGCAGGTCAAGATGGGCGACCCGCGCGACTTCTCGAACTTCGTCAACGCCGTCATCGACGAAGGCGCGTTCAAGACGATCTCCGCCTACATCGAACACGCCAAGGGCGCCAGCGACGCCGAGATCCTGGTCGGCGGCGAGTGCGACAGCCGCGAGGGCTACTTCGTGCAGCCCACCGTGATCACCACCACCAACCCGCACTTCAAGTCGATGTGCGAGGAGATCTTCGGCCCCGTGCTGACGATCTTCGTCTACGACGACGACAAGCTCGACGAGACGCTCGTGCAGTGCGACACGGCGTCGGCCTACGCGCTGACCGGCGCGATCTTCGCCCAGGACCGCTACGCCGCGGTGCGCATGGCGGCGCGGCTCGAGCACGCGGCCGGCAACTTCTACATCAACGACAAGCCGACCGGCGCCGTCGTCGGCCAGCAGCCGTTCGGCGGCGGCCGCGCCTCGGGAACCAACGACAAGGCCGGCAGCAAGCTGAACCTGCTGCGCTGGTGCTCGGCGCGCACGATCAAGGAGACGTTCGTGCCGCCGCGCGACTGGCGCTATCCGTTCCAGGCCGAGGCGTAGCCGGGACAGGCCGCGCGGGCGGCGCCGATCAGACGACCGATCGCTGCACCAGCGCGCGGTGCAGCTGCCGCGCCTCGTCGACGACGGCCACGCGCAGGCGCGACGTGTCGACGGGGTGCTCGCGCGGCGAACCGAGGCGACCGCGCTGCGCCTCGAGCTCGGCGAGGTCGACGCCCAGGCACCGCGCGAGGGGCCCCAGATCGGCGTCGCCGCACAACCGCTCGAAGCCGACGACGTGCAGGCGCTCGTGATCGGCGTGCCGCAGCACGTGCCGGTAGGCCGCGATCCAGTACTCGAGCCAGAAGCCGATCTCGGTCGCGTCCTTGGTCGTGCGCCCGGCGTACCACCCGCCGAAGTCGATCGGCTTGAGGTTGGCGCCGAAGTCGAAGTGGCCGATGCCGGCCATGTAGCGCCGCGCGAACGGATCGCGCGCGTGCAGCTCGAGGAACCGCAGGTGCTGGCGGTGCAGCGACTCCACCTGCTGCAGGGGGTCGCGGACCAGGACGACGACGTGCGCGTCGGGCACCGCCCGCCACAGCGCCGGGATGCGCGCGATGTCGAGGTTGTTCTTGCTGACGTAACGCGTGGCGCCCGGCTTGTGGCGGCGCCGCAGCGCGACCACCTTGCGACGGTGCATGGCGAAGAACTCCACGAAGTCCGGTCGCGCGCAGTCCGTCCAGACAGGCAGCGTGTCGCCGCGGAAGTGGCCGGCGAAGAAGGCCATCCACAGCATCTCCTCGAACGCCTCGGGGCTGTCGATCGAGATCTCGATGCCGTCGCCGTGCGCGCGTTCGCGCGGCGTGTCGGCGCGGCGGAACGCGGCCGTGAACCGGCTCCACAGCAGCGGGCACAACACGAACGGCATGTCGCGGTAGGTGTGCGACGCGAAGCTCGGCGCGGCCGCCAACATCTCGAGCAGGATCGTCGTGCCCGCGCGCGGCAGCGCAGTGATCAGCACCGGCGCGGCGGCGTCGATGCCCGCGAGATCGCGCGCGAACATGCGCCGCTCGAGGTCGGCGACGCCGAGCTGCGCGGTCCGGGTCGCGAACGCGAACCGATGCAGCATGCGCTCCAACAGGCCGTAGCGGTTCTCGAAGTTCACGGTTGCCGCCGCGGCATGGCCCGCATCACGATCACACCGACGACCGTCGCACCCAGCAGGATCTGCCACGACAGCGTGCAGGCGAGCACGGCTTCGAAGTCGACGAGGCCGGCCGCCGCGGCCAGGCCCACGACCGCGGCCGGGGCCGCGAGCGCCGCGAGCGTCGCCAGCGCGATGATCGCGAACAGGACGAACAGCCGCAGCGAGCCGGCGCGCATCGCCTTCTCCTTGTCGGCGTCACTGAGCGCGGGATCCCGCACGGTGCGCAGCGCCGACCGGCTGACGCTGCTGATCTCGGCGACCCGCGCCGGCACTCGCAACAGCTGCAGGATCACCAGGAACGAGACGACCAGGAAGGCCGCGGCGATCCAGGTCACGCGCCGCGGTCCTCGGCGGATTCGGGCGGGGCGCTGCGCGGCTTGCGCATCGCCGCGAGCAGGCGCTTCAGCGGGTACCACAGCAGGCCCAGGAAGGCGAGGAGCAGCGCGCCGACCAAGGCGAGGAACGCGCCGATCGAGCCGAGCAGGCCGCCGGGTCCCAGGTAGGCCAGGGTGCAGATGCCGATTCCGGTGCCGTAGATCATGGGTCCGTCTCGTGGCTCAGCGCTTCGGCCAGGCCAGCACGCGCTCGCGCGGGATCGCGTAGCGGGTGCCCTCGAGCACCTCGCAGATCATACCTTTGCGCTCGGGCTCCTGCACCCACTCCCAACGGATGCGGCCCTGCTCGTCGACCTCGAACACGCGCCCGCCGGTCGTTTCGGTCAGCAGCCAACGGCCGTTGGCAAGGTGCTGAGCCTTGCCGCCGAGGCTCGTGTAGAACGGCCGCCGCAGCCCGCCGCCGGTCGTCGATCCCGCATAGAGAACCTTCTGCGCGCCGGTGTGCGGCTGCACTGCCAACAGGCGACTGCCGCCGAGGAGCTGCCCCCCCGGTGAGTCGTCCCAGCGGTTGTCGAAGACGCTGATCCAACCGTCGCCGATGAAGTCCGGGTCGTGCTGCCGCACGAACGGTCCCGTCTGCAGCCACTTGATCGCGCGCTTGCCAGGGTCGTAGACGAACACCGTGTTGAGGAAGCACAGCGACACCACGAGATCGCCGGCGGCGAACAGCGGGTACTGGTCGGCCATCGACTTCGGCAGCGGCTCGACGTTGTTCTGGTGCACCAGGTCCCCCTTGCGCGCGAGGGCGTTGGGGCCGGTCGTCCACAGCAGTGCCTTGTGTTCGGTCGCGAACAGCGCCGCCATGAAGTCGTGTTCTTCGAGGATCTCGCCGTCGGCGGAGAGCTTCAGCGCGCCCTCGACGTTGACCGGCGGCCACAGCCCCCGGTACTTCGTCACCACGGTCTGCAGGTCGTCGGCGTAGCTGAGCACCGGCACCCAGAAGTTGCCGTCCTCGTCGCGGTGGACCGAGTGGTGCGTGCGGCGATCACACTTCCAGATCACGTCGCCGCGCGAGTTCATCCGCACCAGTCCGTGGTACTCGACGTTGATCAGGACGTCGCCGTTCTCGAACAGGTAGGTGCCGTGCGCGTACTCCTGGAACGGGTCGGCGACGGCCATCGGATCGGGGCGCGGCGTCGGCCAGAGCGCGGCCGCGTCGAAGAACCACTCGTGCAGCACCTCGCCGCGGCGATCGACGACGCGCACGCCGGGCCGCGGCCCCGCCGCGGTCGCGAAGTAGCTCGTCAGCAACGTGACCTCGCGGTTGTTCTCCTCGTCGGAGACCGCGACGACCTTGCCGTCCTCGTCGTAGCTGCGCGCGCCGCTGAAGTCGTAGCGCGCCCCGTAGAGGCGGTGCGTATCCACCGACTGCAGCGACCAGAAGGCGTAGTCGAGCGCGGGCGTCAGCAGCCGACTCGGGAACCAGCCGAAGTGCGAGGCCGCGAACCCGTAGACCATCGCGAGGAAGATGCAGGCCGCGACGAAGGCGGTCAGCGGATTGAAGATGCGGGCCAGAGACACCTCGAGAGCGACAGCGGAGCGGCGAAGGGTCGGACGATACCGGTGTGCCGCGATCCCACAAAGACCGCGACGGCAATCGCCCGACGCCGTCAGTCACCCGGCGCGACGAGCTCGCCGCGGGCCAGCGCGGCGCGCACCCGCGCGGCGACGGCGGCGTCGCGGGTGCGCTCCCCCGCCGCGCGCTTGTCGAGGCTGCGCAGCGGCATCGCCAGGCGCGGGTTGCCGTCGAGGCGATCGCGGTGTTCCGCCAGGAAGTTCCAGTAGAGGCGCGTCACCGGGCACGTGGTCTTCGGATCGAACGCGCAGCTGCGGCAATGGTCGCCCATGCGGTTCAGGTAGGCGCTGCCGGCGACGTACGGTTTGGTCGTCATCAGGTCGCCGACGGCGTAGGTGGCCATCGCCAGCACGTTCGGCTCGACGACCCAGTCGAACGCGTCGACGTAGGCGACCCAGAACCAGTCGGCGAGCTGCCGCGGCGAGACGCCGAGCAGGGTCGCGAGGTTGCCGAGCACCATCAGCCGCGTGATGTGATGGCTGTAGCCCTCGCGCCAGACGTCGGCGACGACGCGGTCGAGACACGCGAGCCCCGAGGCGGTGCCCCAGAACGCCGGCGGCAGGTCCATGGCGGCGTCCAGGACATCGGTGTCGAGCCGCTCGCTGCCCACGGTCCGCAGGCCGTCGGTCGCCTCGTGCACGTGCCGCACGAACTCGCGCCAGCCGAGCACCTGCCGCACGAAGCCCTCCACGCTGGCGAGCGGCAGCTCCGCGGCGAGCACGTCCTCGACGACCCGCGCAGGCAGCAGGCGGTGCAGGTTCAGCAGCGGCGAGACGCGCGTATGGAACAGGCCGCTGGAACGCGTCGACATCGCGTCCTCGAACGGCCCGAAGTGCGGCAGGCACTCGCGCAGCGCCCGATCCCAGAGCTGCTCGGCGTCGGCGCGCGTCGCCGGCAGGTGCTCCGGACGCAGCTCACCGGGGTGCTCGGCGAAGTCGCGCAGCACGAGGTCACAGACCTCGCGCGTCACCGCGTCGACGGCGAAGGTCGGCTCGTCCGGCGCCGCGGGGGTGCCCCGCCACGGCTTGCGGTTCTCGGCGTCGAAGCTGAACTTGCCCCCGACGGGCTTGCCCGCGCGCATCAACACCCCGGTGCGCCGGCGCACGCCGCGATAGAACGCGTCCATGCGCCACGGCGGCGGCCCCAGTGCGGCGAAGTCCGCGGCGGTGCTCAACCAGCCCTCGTGCGGGACCTCGACGAGCGCGCCGCTGGCGAACAGCGGCGCCAGCTCCGCGCGCAGCTCCCGCTCGGCGGGCCGCGGCACGCGCAGCGCGCCGAGTTCGCGCGCGAGCGGCGCCAGCGCGTCGGCGTAACCGACGTCACCGGCGACGTAGCGCACGGCGACGCCGCGCTCGGCCTGCTCGAGCGCGAAGTGGCGCATGTTGGTCAGCACCAGCGCGAGCTTCTGCCGGTGATAGGGCCGCCGGCGCGCCTTGGCCCGGCTCTCGACCAACACGATGCCCAGCTCCGCGGCCGGTTCGTGCGCGAGCGGGCCAACGCCGTCGTGCAGCTGGTCGTAGGGAACGTATAGCCAGCGGCGGCCGGTCAGGCGTCGCGGGTTCCGGGCGCGCAGTTCTCGGGCGAAGGACACGCGCGGCAGTTCGCCGGTGCGCGGCGACGGATGCATGCGCGCGGCCTGCCGGCCCACTAGCATGCGGCGCACGCATCCACCACGACGACCTCGACCTCCCAGCCGGACGCAGACCATGACCGAACGCTTCGAACGCCACCGCCAGCCCTGGACCCCGACCGAGATCGCCAAGCTGCACCAGCTGGTCGCCAAGGGCATGAGCCTGCAGGCGATCAGCAAGTCCCTGACGCGCAGCGAGGAGTCGATCAAGACGCGGGCCAAGCTCGACAAGCTGAAGATCGCCAAGAAGCGCTAGCGGGGCCGCACCGATGAACTCCGAGCGCACGACGTCGGCCGCATCACCGTCTCGCCTGCTCCTGCTCACGATCGCCTTGCTGTCGGCGCTGATGCTGCCGACGCTGCGCGCGCAGGAAGAAGCGACCCCGAAACGGCCGAACATCCTGTTCGCGCTCGCCGACGACTGGGGCTGGCCACACGCCGGCGCGCTCGGCGACACCGTCGTCGCGACGCCGACCTTCGATCGCCTGGCCCGCGAAGGCCTGATGTTCGAACGCGCCTTCGTCGCCTGCCCGTCGTGCACCGCGAGCCGCAACGCGATCCTCACCGGCCAGCAGTTCCATCGCCTCGGCGAGGGCGCCAACCTGCACAGCACGCTGGACGTGCGCCAGCCGACCTTCGTCTCCGTGCTGCGCGAAGCCGGCTACGAGGTCGGGCACTGGCGCAAGGCGTGGGGCCCGGGCGACTTCAAGGCCGGTGGCTACGAACAGGACCCGTGCGGACCGAACGGCACGCTCGCCGCCTTCCTGCAGCGGCGCGATCCCAAGCGGCCGTTCTGCTTCTGGTTCGGCACCAGCGACCCGCACCGCGGCTACCGCCGGAACAGCGGCCGCGAGAGCGGCATCGACGTCGGCAAGATCGAGGTGCCCGCGTTCCTGCCCGATCACGACGACGTGCGCGGCGATCTCGCCGACTACTACTTCGAGGTGCAGCGCTGGGACCGCGAGGTCGGCGAGGCGCTCGATCTGCTCGCCGCGCAGGACCTGCTCGACGACACCCTGGTGGTGATGACCGGCGACCACGGCATGCCGTTCCCGCGCTGCAAGGGCAACCTCTACGACCACGGCACGCGCGTGCCGCTGGCGATGCGCTGGGGGCGCGTCGCGAACCCGGGGCGCAAGGTCCCCGACCTCGTCTCGCTGACCGACCTCGCCCCGACCTTCCTCGCCGCTGCCGGGCTGCAGGCGCCCGCCGTGATGACCGGCGAGAACCTGCTGCCGCTGCTGCGCGGCGAACAGGCCGCGCTGCGCCGCGACTTCGTCGTCTACGGTCGCGAACGGCACACCCCGGCGCAGGCCGCGCCGTCGCTGCAGGGCTATCCGTCGCGCGCGCTGCGCACCGCCGACTGGCTGCTGATCCTCAACCTCGACCCCGAGCGCTGGCCAGCCGGCGTGCCCAGCGGAGCGACGCACCCGATGGGGTCCTTCGCCGACTGCGACGCCGGTCCGACCAAGGCGCTGCTCGTGCAACGGCGCGAGGACCCGGCCTTCGCGGCGGCCTATCGGCTCTGCTTCGCGAAGCGGCCCGCCGTCGAGCTCTACGACTGCCGCAACGACCACGACCAGATCCACGACCTCGCGGCCGACCCCGAACAGGCCGCTCGCGTCGCCGCCCTGCGCGAACGACTCGTCACCTACCTCCGCGAGACGGGCGACCCGCGCTTCGGCGACGCCGCGGCGCCGTTCGACGACTATCCCTACCGCGCGGCCTACTTGCAGAAGAAGGGCAAGTAGCTCACGGCTTGCGCGGATCGAACAGCACCGCGTCGACCGTGCGCACGGGCCGCATCTCCGCCGTGATGCCGGCGTCGAGACGGCGCGCGAGCTCGGTCAGTTCGGCGACGAGGTCGGGGTGCGCCTCGGCCCGATCCCACTGCTCGGACACGTCCTGCTCGAGCTGGAACAGCCCCTGCCCGAACAGCAGCTTCCACGGCCCGCGACGGATGCCGGCGAGCTCACCCTTGCTCGTGTAGTAGAGGAACTGCGCCGTCGGGGACACGGCGCCCGGCTCGCCGCGCAGCAGCGCGCCGATGTCGTGACCGTCGATCGGGCGCTGCGCAGGCAGGTCGGCGCCGACCAGCGCGGCGATGGTCGGCAACAGGTCCATACTGGTCGCGACCTCGCGGCAGACGGCGCCCTCCGGGATCGTGCCCGGCCAGCTCACGATGCACGGCTCGCGCTGCCCGCCCTCCCAGTTGCTGCCCTTGCCGCCGCGCAGCAGCCCCGCCGACCCCCCGTTCTCCTTGAACGGCAACCACGGTCCGTTGTCGGAGGTGAACACGATCAACGTGTCCTCGCGCAATCCGAGCCGATCGATGGTGGCGACGATCCGGCCGACGCCGTCGTCGATCTCCTCGATCACGTCACCGTAGAGGCCGCGCTGGCTCCTGCCGGCGAACTCCGGCGAGGCGTAGATGGGGATGTGCGGCATCGAGTACGGCACGTAGCAGAAGAACGGCTGCGCGCGGTGCGCCTCGACGAACTGCACGGCCGCGTCGGTCGTGCGCCGTGTCAACAGGTGCTGGTCGGGCTCCCACTCGGCGACCGCGCCGTCCTCGAGCCACGGCAGCCGGTACGCGTAGTTGTTGTCCGGCTTGCGGTGGAACTGCGACATGTCGTTCGAGTAGGGCAAGCCCGCGTACCGGTCGAAGCCCTGGTCGAGCGGAAGCAGCCCCGGTCGGTGGCCGAGATGCCACTTGCCGAAGCACCCGGTCGCGTAACCCTTCGTCTTCAGCAAGTCGGCGATCGTGACCTCGTCGGTGTGCAGGCCGTAGTCGTACTGCGGGAAGACGACGTGCTCGTGCATCGAGACGCGCTTGGGATAACAGCCAGTGAGCAGCGCGGCGCGCGACGGCGAACAGACCGGGGCGGCGACGTAGAACTGCGTCAGCTTGGTGCCGCGCGCCGCCAACGCGTCGAGGTGCGGCGTGCGGATCGTCGGGTGCCCGTAACACGACAGGTCGCCGTAACCCTGGTCGTCGGTGAACACGACGACGACGTTGGGCGGGCGCCGCGCGGCCGCGTCCTGGGTGGCGACCGGCGACGCCGCGTCAGGCCACCACCGGTCGAGAGCCCCACGCAGTTCGCGCTCGATCACGGGGTCGCGCAGCGGGTGTTCTTCCGCCGGATCGGCGCGCACGTCGTAGAGCTCGTTGGCCCGCGCCGGGTCGGTGTGCACGAGCAGCTTGTAGGGATCGCGCAGCACCCAGCGCGACAGCAGGCTCTTGCCCGGATCGGCGAGGTCGACGACGTCGTGCGTGAAGGCCTCGCCGAAGATCGGCCCGCGCGCCGCGTCGGCGCGCCGCAGGTCGACGCCGGGCCACGCCGCCGGCGCGTCGACGCCGCACGCCGCGAGGATCGTCGCGGGGATGTCGATCGAGCTCACGGGCACGTCGCGCCGCTCGGCCGCGATGTGCCCGGGCCAGCGCAGCACGATCGGCGTGCGCACGCCGCCGTCGTAGGGGCTGCGTTTGCTGCGCGCGGCGAAGCCCGGCGCGTCGGGCCGTTGGACCCAGCCGTTGTCGGTCACCAGGATCACGAGCGTGTCGTCCTCGATGCCGCGCTCGCGCAGATGGCCGAGCAGCTGCCCGCAGGTCTCGTCGAACCAGGCGCACATCGCGCGGTACTTCGCGACCTCCGCGGGCACACCCTCGCGCCGATACTGCGCCAGCAGCCGCTCGGGCGGGTTGTGCGGCGAGTGCGGCAACAGCGGCGCGTACCAGAGGAAGAACGGCGCCTTCGCGGCCTGGCACGCATCGATGAACTCGAACGCGGGCTGCATCGTGTCGCGGCCGATCGTCAGCCCGACGTCGCCGTGCCGGCCGCCGCGCGCCGGGTCGCCGTGGGTCATGCCCGCGTCGAAGCCGCCGCGCCCGTAGGCGCCTTCCCACCACTTGCCGGTCTGCATGCTGCGGTAGCCGGCGCGCCCCAGCAGCTTCGGCAGGGTCTGCGCAGCGTCGATGTGCGTGAGCATCCGGGCGCGATCGGTGCCGCGCGGCGGATCGTTGCCGGTGATGCGATGCTCGTGCGGGTAGCGGCCGGTGACCAGCGTCGCCAGGCTCGGCCGGCAGAGCGCCGTCGGGACGTAGCCGCGCGGGAAGACGAGCCCGTCCGCGGCGAGCGCGTCGAGGGCCGGCGTCCGGATCGTGTCGCTGCCCATGAAGCCGAAGTCGCCCCAGCCCTGGTCGTCCGAGACGATCAGCACGACGTTGGGTCGCTCGGGCGACTGGGCGAGGACCGCGGCGGCGAAGAGCACCGAACAGAGCAGCGCGCGCATCGCCGCATCCTAGCGGCAGCTTCCCGTCGGTCGGCAGCATGCCATCGGTTACGGTCCCGTCATGACCGTCCCGCTGACCGTTCCCGTCGTTCCCTCACGACTCGCGATCCTGTCGACGATCGGACTCGTCGTCCTCGGCCTCGGCGGCGCCGCGCGCGCCCAGGACACCGAAGCGCCGCGCGCCCGGACCTGGACCCCGTTGTTCAACGGCCGCGACCTCTCGGGCTGGACGCCGAAGATCGTCGGCCACGACGCCGGCGACAACTTCGCCGACACCTTCCGCGTCGTCGACGGTCTGCTGACGGTCGCCTACGACGGCTACGACGGCGAGTTCCAGGGCCGCTTCGGGCACCTGTTCCACGCCAAGGAGTTCTCCAACTACCGGCTGCGCGTCGAATACCGCTTCACGGGCGAGCAGATGCGGGGCGGCCCTGGGTGGGCGTGGCGCAACAGCGGGATGATGATCCACGGCCAGCCCGTCGCGACGATGGGCAAGGATCAGGACTTCCCGGTGTCGATCGAGGTGCAGCTGCTCGGCGGCGCGGAGAAGGGAGAGCGTCCGACGGCCAACCTCTGCACGCCGGGCACCAACGTCGTGCGCGACGGCAAGCTGTATCTGCCGCACGTGCTCAACTCGACCTCCGCGACCTTCCGCGGCGACGGTTGGGTGACGGTCGAGGCCGAGGTGCGCGGCGACACCATCCGCCACCTGGTCGGCGGCGACACCGTGCTCAGCTACGACGCACCCCAGCTCGACCCGCGCGACGGCGACGCCAAGAAGCTGCTCGCCTACGGCCGCGACAAGATGCTGCACCGCGGCACGATCTCGCTGCAGTCGGAGAGTCATCCGGTGCAGTTCCGGCGCGTCGAGATCCTCGAACTCGACGCCCCGGGCCCCTGGCTCGAGCCGCTCGCGGGCAAGGCCCTGACCGAACACTGCACGACCAAGGGCAACTGGACGCTCGCCGACGGCACGGCCCAGCTCACGCCGCGCGAGGGCGAGACCGGCTGGCAGCGCTACGACCACTACCTGTGGCTCGAGGGCGACTACGGCGACTTCGAGGCGGAGTTCGACTACCGGCTGCAGGCGAACGGCAACAGCGGCTTCTACTTCCACGTCGGCGACGTGGCGACGCCGGTCGCGACCGGCGTCGAGGTGCAGCTGTTCGCGACGGTGCCCGACAAGGTCGACCTCACCGACCACGATTCGGGCGGCATCATCCCCGGCGGACCGCCGAGCTCGAACGCGTCGCGCGGCCCCGGCGAGTGGAACCACATGCACGTGCTGTGCGAGGACGGCCAGGTGCTCGTCACCCTCAACGGCAAGCTCGTGCACACGATGGCGCTCGACCACGCGAAGATCGCCGACCGCCCGCGGTCCGGCACGATCGGGTTCCAGGACCACTCGCTGCCGCTCGAGCTGCGGCGCTGGCGCGTGCGGCGGATCTGACGGCCACGCCCGATCGCCCCGAGGAAACTCGACCGCCCCCATCCAACAGCTAGGATCCCGCCGCGGCCCGACGCAGCCGGATCACGACCCCACCCGCCCCACCCCCAATGCAGCGCGACTCCTTCCTGTCCGACGATTGCCCACCGATGGGCATCTACGAGACCCTCTATGCGTTCCGCGACAGCTTCGGCGCGTTCATGGGCAGCGAAGGCACGCACCCGTGGTCCCAGGGCTTTCCGCTGACGACGCAGCTCGCCGGCGGCCCGGCGCTGCCCGACAGCGTCGACGTGACCTGGGAGGACCGCTTCTACCCCAAGGCCTGGGGCCACCCGCTGCTGCGCGAAGCGATCGCCAACCACTACAACAGCTTCTACGGCTGCAAGATCGCGCCCGAGAACGTGATGGTCTTCGCGGGCGGCCGCCCCGGGATCTACACGATCCTGGCGTTCTTGAAGAAGCACGTCGAGGTCCGCATCGGCAACGTCGAGTGGCCCGCCTACCTCGACATCATGACGCAGACCGGCAGCAACTGGCGCGTCGTCCCGTTCACCAAGGAGAACGGCTTCCACCCGCCGAACGCCGCGTACTTCGATCGCGCCGGCCTCAACGACAAGACGCACCTGCTGCCGATCATCTCGAATCCTGGCAACCCGACCGGGCACACGCGATGCGGCGCCGAGCTCGAAGAGCTCATGGCCATGGCCGAGCAGCCCAAGAACGGCATCCTGCTGGACGAGGCCTACGAGATGTTCCACGCGTCGAAGGGCGTCAGCGGCATCCAGTACGTCAAGGACCTCGACAACAGCAACGTCTTCCTCGCCGGCGCCTGCACCAAGGGGCTGCAGTCCCCCGGCATCCGCATCGGCTGGGTCGTCGCCAGCAGGAAGAACATCGAGACGATGGCCAACTACTCGAGCTTCGGCATGGGTGGCGTGAGCCATCCCTCGCAGCTCTACGCCGTCAAGCTGCTCGAACCGGCCCGCGTCGCGCAGGCCCGCGAGGCGGTCGAGAAGCACTACGGCATGCAGCGGGCGCGCTACGGCGAGGCCTTCGCGCAGATGGGCCTGCGGGTCTACACCGGCGACGGCGGCTTCTACCACTGGATGGAGCTGCCCGACGGCCTCAACGCCGACGAGTTCAACCGCCGGTTGTTCAAGCGCGGCGCCGCGATCCTCAAGGGCTTCGACTGCGACATGGCCCGCCCGCACCGCAAGGACCCCGCCTACCGGTCGCCGTACGAGTCGTTCTTCCGGTTCAGCTTCGGGCCGCTGCTGCCCGAGACCTTCGAATCGGACATCGCGCTGATGCGGCAGGTCCTGGACGAATACCGCGGCTGATCGCGGCTGACTCAGTTCGGAGCGCGGCGCTTGGTTCCCGGCAGCTCGTCGGCGGGGATCGCGACGTAGGGTCGCGGCCGCTCGGCGCCGGTGGCTTCGAGCCAGCCCATGAGCATGTCGCGCAGCTGCTTGCCGCGCGCAGGGTCCTCGGCGATCAGGTTGTGCTGCTCACCGATGTCGGCCCCGAGGTCGAAGAGCTCGTGCGCGTCGTCGTCGTAGTGGTGGATGTACTTGTAGCGACCCGCGCGCACCGCCGAGGCCATCGCGTTGTCGCCGTGGTAGGCGTAGTGCGGGTAGTGGAAGTAGATGGCCTCGCGGTCGCGCGGCCCGAGCAGACTCTCGCCGTCGAACTCGTCGCGGCCGTAGTCGATGCCCGCGGCGTCGAGGAACGTCGGAGCGAAGTCCATCGAGATCGCCGGGGTTCCGTCGACGGCGCCGGCGGCAACGTGGCCCGGCCAGCGCACGATCAGCGGCACGCGGATGCCGCCCTCGTAGAGGTAACCCTTACCGGCGCGCAGCGGGTCCGCGACCGACGCACCGGGCATCTGGCCGTTGTCCGAGGTGAACACGACCAACGTCTGCTCGGTCAGGTGCAGCTCGTCGAGTGCCTTCAGCACGCGGCCCACCGCGCGGTCCATGCCTTCGACCATCGCCCGGTAACGCGTCGGCATGTCGGGCTCGGCGGCCGAGCTGTAGCGCGCGACGAGATCCGGCGGCGCCTCGATCGGGTAGTGCACCGCGTAGGTCCAAAGGCACAGGAAGAACGGTCTGCCGGTGTCGGCGACCGAAGCGATGTAGTCGACCGCGTCCGCCGCGAGCCGATCGGTCAGGTACTCGCCGGGCTGCCCCTTGTCGTAGTTCGGCAGCCGGAACGGCGCGAAGAACGTGCCGGGTCCCCCCATCGCGTTGCCGGCGACGTTCACGTCGAAGCCGAAGCTCTCGGGGAACAGCGAGGTGTCGGTGGTGTTCCAGTCCGCACCGGCCAGGTGCCACTTGCCGACGAAGCCCGTGTGGTAGCCGGCGCCGCGCAGTCGCTGCGCGATCGTCGCGCAACGCGCGTCGAGCCGGTCGCGCGAGCGCGCCGGGCCCCACGGCCGACCGCGGCGATCCTCGGGCTTGCCGCCGCGCGCCGCGGGCGCGTCGTAGAAGCTCCAGCGGTCGGGGATGTGGTTGGTGACCTGCAGGCGCGCCGGCGCGAGGCCGGTGATGCAGGCCGCCCGCGTCGGCGAACACACGGGGGCAGCGGCGTAGAAGTCGGTGTAGCGCGTCCCCTGCGCCGCGAGCCGGTCGAGGTTGGGCGTGACGAACAACTCGTTGCCCTGCGGGTGGATGTCCATCCAACCCAGGTCGTCGATCATCACGAAGACGATGTTGGGCCGGGCCGGCCGCGCCTCGGGCGGCACGCTGCAGGCGGTCGCGGCCAAGGCCGCCAACATGGCCGTGCAGGCCCTCTTGGAGATTCCCATACCTGGTCGTTCTCTCACCTGGACTCGTGTCGCCGACGACGAAACGCCGTCATCGGCAGGTCGTCAGGCTACCTCGCACACGATCGGCAGAACATCTCGCCGGGTCTCGAGCTGTCGAACGCGTGCCTCGCGAACTCGCCGTGTCGTGAACGGCGCGACCCGCGGATGGATAGAGTGCGGCCCATGCGCGCGCCCGCCCTGCTCTCGTCGTTCGCCTGCCTGCTCGCCTCCGCCCCGGCTCAGGAACCGGCGCCCTGCGACGAGGCGCTGCTGGCCGGCAAGAGGCCGCAGCCCGTGTTCGTGCGCATGCAGGACCAGCGCTTCGCGAAGGGCGGCGCGTTCGAGGTCTTCTGCAAGGACCACGCGACCACGCCGCGGTCGCAGCTGCGCAAGGAGACGCTCGCCGACCTGCACCGCCGCGCCGACGGCAGCTGGGGCGCCGTTCGCGACGCGATCGAGGCACTCGAGAAGAAGGGTGAGCTGCGCGGGACCCAACGGTTCTGGATCGTCAACGGCTTCGCGGCGGACGCGACGGCCGCGGCCGTCGAGCGGCTGCGGCGGCTGCCCGGCGTCGCCTACGTGCATCTGCAGACGGAGCCAGGCCGCCCGCAACACGCCACCATGCAGCGGCCACAGCCCTGGCTCGCGCAGCGCGCCGAGGACGAGAAGCAGGCGCTCGCGATGTTGGCCGCGCGCGGCGACGAGGGCGACTTCGAAACCGACGGGCTCACCGTGCCGTGGAACCTGCAGGCGGTCCGCGCCGACGCCGCGTGGCGCGACGGCGCGACCGGCAAGGGGGTCGTCGTCGCGCTGCTCGACAGCGGCCTGATCGTGACCGAACCGCTGGCGCAGGCGCTGTGGCG
Organism: Planctomycetota bacterium; assembly: GCA_020638655.1. GTDB lineage: Bacteria > Planctomycetota > UBA1135 > UBA1135 > UBA2386 > JACKIC01. Next base: position 144,834 of record JACKIC010000004.1, on the reverse strand, counting down.
CAACCCGGGTGAGCAACCGAACGGCAAGGACGACGACGGCAACGGCCTCGTCGACGACCTGTTCGGCTGGGACTTCGACGGCGATACGCGCTTCGCCGTCGGCGACGGCCCGCATTCACACGGCTCGATGTGCGGCGGCATCGTCGCCGGGCGGCCGTGGGGCGAGCCGCGCACGGTCACCGGGGTCGCGCCGCGTGCGCAGCTGATGGTGCTGCGCGGCATGGGTTCGCTGCGGGCCTACGAGTACGCGGCGACGATGGGCGCCGACGTGCTGTCGATGAGCTACATGTGGATCGGGCGCGAACTCGGCAGCTACCGCGGCGTGTTCCGCACCGCGCACGAACACCTGGCCGCGTGCGGCGTCGTCGCCGTCGGCGGCGCCGGCAACTTCGCCAAGACGCAGCCCGAGGGGCGGCAGATCGCGCTGCCCAAGGACATCCCGTGCGTGATCACGGCGAGCGGCATCGGCAAGAACGGCGCAGCCCCGCCGTTCAGCAGCCGCGGCCCCTGCACGTGGGCCGACGTACCGTTCTTCGGCGACTACCCGGCCGACGCGCCGCTGCACAAGCCGGACGTCGCGGGCTGCGCCGCCGGGTTCCCGCTGTGGCACTGGCGCACGATGCCGGGCCGCAAGGTCGAGGTCGTCTGGAGCGACGACCGCGGCGCCGGCCTGATCCTGGGTCCGCAGGGCAACTCGTTCTCCGGCCCGCACGCCGCCGGCGTCGCCGCCCTCGTGCTGTCGGTATGCCCGGAGCTGCCCGTGTGGCGGGTCAAGGAAGTGCTCGAGCAGAGCGCGAAGGACCTCGGCGATGCGGGGTGGGACACGACCTACGGCAACGGCCTGTTGCAGGCCGACGCCGCGGTGCGCGCCGCGCGCGCGATCCGCTGAACCAAACGGGACTGCTGGCTTCGATGGGGGCGCCCCATCGAAGCCAGCAGTCCCCTCTCACCGCGGTTCCCCCGCCTCGACCCGTGCTCCGCCCGACCGCCGCGCGAGGCACGTCACCGCACCGACGGCGATGGCGGGCAACAGCACGCTGGCGATCTCGGCGCGGTAGCGCCGCACCCCCGTCGACGGGGCGGCGAGCGCCAGCAGCAGCACCACCGAGCCCGCCATGCCGAGCAGCACGGCCACCGCTGCCTGTCGCCGGCGCAGTGCCAGCAAGAATCCACCGAGCAGAGCGATGACCGCGCCGAGGGGCAGCAGGATCCGGAAGGTGACCTTGACGAAGATCGACAACAGATCGACCTGTGCGATGGCCTCGCCGAGCGGGCGCTTCATCGCCGCTGCCCATGCGCCGCCGTACCAGGTGAAGTCGTACATGCCCAGGGACCTGACCCCCATCGCGATCGACTCCTTCAGGTACTCACCGGGATGGCGCAGCACGTTCTCGTGCGACACCGCGCGGAAGCGCCGATCGATCTCCCAGTCGTCGACGCCCTGCCGCTGCAGCTCCGCCAGCACGTCCCACTTGACCGCTTCCGAAAGCACATCGCCGTCCAGTTCGGGGTAATCCGCGGCGAACCGGCGCGCCAGGGCGCGCAGCTGTGGTGAGGCCTGTCCCTCGGGGGCGAGGTGCCAGGTGCGGGTGAAGACGTGCACGCCGCTGGCCGAGCTGGGCGCGAAGCAGCCGTGGCGCAGCTGGTTGTAGATCGGCAGCGGCGCGAACAGGATGGCGGCGGTCAGCAGCACGGCCGCGGCACGACCGCGCCGACCGGCCTTTGGGCCGAGCAGCGACAGCGCGGCGGCCGGCAGCGCCATGGCGACCCAGGACGCGCGCGAGAGCCCTGCGAGCCCCAGACAGACACCCGCGCCGGCCGCCCAGGCCCGGGACCCGGTCGACACGCTGACGACGAGGCAGGCGACCGCAGCCGTGAACAGAAGCGAGTGCGGCGCGAGGGTGGAGAGCTGGACCACCCACTCCAGCTGATCTCCGTCGACGGCGAGCAGCAGGGCGAGCAGCGGTGGCACCCAGGGCACGCGCCGCGGCGTCGACCGGTGCCACAGACGGACTCCCAGCACCATCGCCAAGGCGCTGAGCAAACCGAGCACACGCAGGTGGGTGACGAGATCGTCCCCGAGGAAGGTGTGGGTGAGCGCGAGGAGCAGCGGCAGGAGCGGCTCGCGGAACGTGTTGACGTAGTCCCAGTCGTTCTCGACCAGGTGGCGCGCCGAGTCCCGGTAGCCCACGGCGTCGTGGATCACGGCAGGGATCTCGAACAGCTCCGGCACGACGCGCAGCACGACACCGGCCAGCAGGATGAGCACGGTCGCCCAGAACCAGACGTCGCGGTGCGCGGGCTCCACGATGGTGCGTTCCGCGCCCTCGGAGTTCGCTGCCGGCTGCATCGGCGACGTTATACCCGTCGGCCTGGGCCCGCCTGCCCACCTTCGACGCCCGCGGCGAAGGTCGCGCCCGCCGCGCATCGCACTACCATGCCGCAGATGCAGATCTCGTCGATCTCGTTGCTGCTCCTGCTGGCGGTCCCGCTCGCGGCGCAGGCTCCCAAGGTCGTGCGGATCTCGGGACGGGTGCTCGACGCTGCCGGCGCGCCGGTGGCGGCGGCGATGGTGCGCTGCATGCATCGCGGTCTGCCCGCCGACCTGCAGAGCGACGACGTCGATCGACGCGAGCTGCGCTGCGACGAGAACGGCGTGTTCCGCGGTGAACTGCTCGCCGGCCGTGAGTATTCGGTCTGGGCCAGCTGGCCGACCGGCGCCACCACCGTCGCCGAGGCGGTCGCCGACGGCGGCTTCGTCGAGCTTCGCGCTGCGCCGGGAACGGGCCCCGCGCAGATCCCGCTGGTCGGTCTGCCCGCGTGGCAGGAGCTCGCGCCGCTGTCGTTCCGCGCGCTGGTCGGCAGCGCCAACCTCGACTTCGTCGACGTGCCGCTGCGCGACGGCGTGCTCGAGCTGCCGAGCCTGCCGCCGATGGAGGTGCGCATCGTCGAGATCCTCGACCGCACCGGTCGGCTGGTGTGGGCGATCGCGCCCGACGACGCCAAGGAACGGCGGCTGCCGCCGCTCGCCGAGGTGCGCATGGCGGTCGTCGACGCACACGGCGCGCCGCTCGCGGGCGCGATGATCCAGCGGCACCTGCGCAACTACTGGTACACGCAGAGCGCGACGGTGCCGTTCGCGCAGCGGTTCCGCAACCTGTGGCCGCAGGTCGGGGTCAGCAACGCCGCGGGATGGGTGCAGGTGCGCCTGCCGATGCCCGCGGACGGGCTCGCCGGGCTGTTCGCGCTGGCTTCGAAGCAGGGGCACGGCATGTGCGCCGGCAAGCAGGTCGGCCCGGGCGAGGGCCTGGTGTTCGAACTGCCGGGCGCCGGCGACGTCGCGCTGCAGCTACAGCTCGGCGGACAACCCTACACGGGGCCCGTCGCGACCGTCTGGCGCGTAGGCAAGGGGGGCGGCGGCGGCATGCCGTTCTCGCCGGCGCTGCTGCAGTGCGACGCGGGCCGCGTCGAACGGCCGCTGCTGCCGTCCGACGCGAAGCTCGAACAGGCCTGGGTGCAGCTGTCCGACGCGCTGCGCAGCGAGCTCGAGACCGCAGTCGGCGCCGCGCCGCCGCGTTCGTTCCGGTTGCCCGACGCCAAGGCCGCGCTGCTGGGCGGCGTCGATCCGCTGTTGCCCGAGTCCTGCCGCGCCGTGCAGGTCGTGTCCGTGGCGGGCACCCCGGCGACGGGCGCGACGGTCGTCGCCGCGGCGCTGCAGCCGCGCGGTCGCGTGCAGGAGCTCTTCGCCGCGCGCGCCGATCGACTCGGCCGTGTGCTGATCCCGGACCTCGGCCAAGCCGCGCAGGAACAGCCCCCGCTGCTGGTCGCCGTGACGCCGCAGGGCTGGGGCATGTTGCGCGACGACGGTTCGACGCGGCGGCTGCGGGTGCAACTGATCGCGCGACCGGAACTGACCGGGATCGTACGCGACGGGAACGGCGAACCGGTCGCCGGCGCGGACATCTACGCGCAGGTCGCGGTCACCGGCACGGCGGAACCGCGCGAGCACGAGCTGCCCCTGCCGCTGGTGTCGAGCCTGCTCGCTCGTGAGGGCGCCGTGGGCTCGGACGCCGCAGGCCGCTTCCGCCGCGCGCTGCTGCCGATCACCGGGACCGTCCAGCTGCGCGCCACCTTCGGCACCGAGCAGGCGAAGGCCTCGGTCGATTGCGACCCCGCCGCGGCCTTGCCCGAGGTCGAACTGCAGCTCGCCGCGCCGGACCACCGCAAGCGCTGAGCCCGGATCGGGCCGCCGCCGGACGGCTCAGTCTCGGGACGAATCCGCGCCCGACTGTTCTTCCATCACCGCGCGGCGAACCTTCTGGCCGAGGAACCAGCCGGGGAAGGAAGCGATCAACAAGCCGCCGAAGAGCAGCAGGCTCCAGTACATCACCGGGTCGAAGCTGGACCGGCACAGCGACAGGCCGACGCTCCAGGCGACGACGCCGATGCCGGCCCATCTGCCGAGGCGGCTCGCGCGCTGGGCGACCGAGGCCAACGAGGCTGAGGAGTTCATCGGTCGCGAGCGTAGCGACGCACCGAGGCCGCGGGCCCGCGATTCCTCGGGCTGGGCATCTTGCCAGCCCCGCGGACGCGAGAACTCCCGCAGCGCCGCGGCCTCAGGCCCGGGCGACGACGATGTGCAAGGCGCCTTCACCAGGCACGTGCCGGACGACCTTGTAACCCAGGGCCCGCAGATCCAGCCCCGCGAACACCGGCTCGCCGCGCCCCAACATCGTCGGCGAAACGGCCATGTGCATCTCGTCGATCAACCGCGCCTCGAGGTATTGGCGGATGGTCGCCGGGCCGCCACCCACGCGCACGTCGCGCGCGCCTGCCGCCTCGCGAGCCCGACGCAGGGCCTCGTCGGCCCCGCCGGTCACGAAGTGGAAGGTCGTGCCCCCCTCCATCACGAGCGGCTCGCGCGCGTGATGCGTGAGCACGAACACCGGCACGTGATAGGGCGGATTCTCGCCCCACCACCCGCGCCAGTTCTCGTCGGGCCACGGGCCGCGGACCGGGCCGAACATGTTGCGCCCGAGGATCCAGGCACCGAGGTTGTCGAAGCTGCTCTTGGCGAAGTCGTCGTCCACCCCGGTCGTGCCCTGGTCGCCACCGCCGTGCATGCGCTGGAACGTGGCGGTCGGGAAGAACCACTGCATGAGGTCGGTGCCGTTCTTACCGAGAGGGTCGTTCAGGCTCTGCTCGGGACCGGCGCCGAAACCGTCGAGAGAGACCGCGAAGGCGTTGACGCGCAGCTTGCCCATGGAGGCGTTGCGTAGGGGCTCGTCGGTCGCGTGTCAACGAGACCCTGCGCCCGCTCGCAGACGCTCGACCTTCGGCCGCTCTTTCCACACTCAGCCGATCAGTTCCGCGAGCCACGGCGGGAGTCAGTTCCCGTCCTTCTCCACCAACTCGAGCACGTAGGGAGCGCGGTGCTGCGAATCCCACCAATGCAGCACCGCGGTCATCGAACCGAGCCCGCTGCTGCCCGGCGTCGGGGTCATCCAGAGGACGCCGCCGCGCATGTTGCGCTGCGAAACCACGATGCGCATCGCGCCACCTCGCGCCAGCGCCTGCGACGACGACATCCTCACGCCCTCGAAAGTGATGGAAAGGCCGTTGTGGGTGGCCTCGGTGACCTCGATCTCGCACGGGTGCGCCGCCCCCTCTGCGGTCTTCCACACATGCCCCATCCACGCACTGAGCGGGCGGGCATTGCCGAGGCCAACCAATCGCCCTCCCACGCCGAGCAACACCTCGGGCTCGAGTTGGCCCCAGAGATCGGTCTCGAAGGCCTCCATGAGGTCGTCGTCGAGGTTCGGGCCTCGGCGCTCGGACTCGATCAGGATGCAGAGCAACGCGCAGCGCTGGTCTGGATAGACGGCACCCAGCGTCTTCACGGGCGTGTTCCAAAAGTCCTCGAAGGTCCATCTCGCCACGCCACCTCGGCGGTCCAACTTCCCGCTGTAGCCCGACCGCGCACCATCCGGCACCGGGATCGCCTCGCGCGTTCGCCAACTCCACCAGTTCGCGAGGTCCTGCGCGCGGAGCAGCAGGCGCATCGGGGCCGGTTTCGCGTGTCGCGCGATCTCGGTGAGCACCGCGGGAGAACGCGTGCCCGCTTCGGGCAGCGACCCGGCGTCCACGGGATCGAGGCCTCCCACTCGCGGACTCAGCGTCACGCGCAGGAACGCAGGCCACGTCGGCACGCGCGCGTCGAGACAGGCGGGCTCGAGCAGCATCAGCTCGGCCATGCCCGCCCGATTGCACTCCGGTTCGAAACCGCAGCGCGAGACGGTCGCGCTGCACGCGAGGATGTCCGCGGCGGTCAGCGCCTTCGAATCGGCCCGCCAGTCCCAGTAGTCGGGCACCTCCTGCATGCCGCCGACCAGCTGCATCAGCGTCGGTTCGAGCGAACCGACCTTCACACCACTGCTCGCCGTGAGATCGCCCCCGTGTTTGACGTGCAGCGCGTCGGCGATCAGCAGGCGCGCGAGCCTTCCCGCCGGCACCAGCGTCTCGTCGGTGACCGGCGATCCGTCCTCGCAACTGCCACGACAGAGGATCACGGGTTCGTGGCCGGCGACGACGGCGACGACGATCGCGCGATGGTCCTCGGGCAGGGCGGCGAGCCGAGCGCGCACGTGCGTGAGTTGCGCCGCGTCGGGGACCAGATCCTGCGCAGCGGCGACCACCGGCAGCAGCACGGCGACGAGAAACCTCATCCGGGCAGCATAGGCGGTCGCCGTGGAGGCTGCCGAAGACCAGGAGGCGAAGACTCCTGATCATCTCCCGACGCCCCAGCCCACGGTGAACGTCCCCGATTTCGACGAGCGGACTTCACGCCGCAGCCCTCGGCGCGCCATAGTCCGCGCGACGGCCACGATGGCCACACCAGCAACCGCGGAGATCCTTCATGAAGATCGAAGTGAACGGCGTGCAGCGCGACCTCGGCGACCTCGACCCGATGACCCCACTGCTGTGGGTGTTGCGCGACGAACTGCAGCTGACCGGCACCAAGTACGGCTGCGGCATGGGCCAGTGCGGCGCGTGCACCGTGCACATCGGCGGCGCAGCGATGCGTTCGTGCCAGCTGCCGGTGATGGCCGTGCCCGGGCCGGTGACGACCATCGAAGGTCTCTCGGCCGACGGCTCGCACCCGGTGCAGCGCGCGTGGCAGGACCTGTGCGTGCCGCAGTGCGGCTACTGCCAGGCCGGACAGATCATGGCGGCGAGCGCGCTGCTGGCGAACGAACCCAAGCCCGACGACGCGGCGATCGAGACCGCGATGGCCGGCAACCTGTGCCGCTGCGGCACCTATCCGCGCATCCGTCAGGCGATCCTGCGCGCGGCCGGAGGTGACAAGTGAGCGCCGCCGACGTGCCGGGCATCGACCGGCGTTCGCTGCTGCGTGCGTTCGGCACGGGCGCCGCGCTGCTGGTCGGCGCGCGCTTCGGCGTCGCCGGCGCGCGGCCTTCGCTCGCCGCAGAGGCAGCCCTCGACGAAACACTGCAGCCGTCGCTGTGGCTGGCGATCGCACCCGACGGCGCGGTGCGCATCTGGGCACACCGCTCGGAGATGGGCACCGGCATCCGCACCAGCCTGCCGATGGTCGTCGCCGACGAGCTCGGTTGTGACTGGGAACGCGTGAAGATCGAGCAGGCGTTCGGCAACGCCGCCTACGGCGACCAGAACACCGACGGCTCGTGGAGCGTGCGCGGCTTCTACGAGACGATGCGCAAGGCCGGCGCCGGCGCGCGCTGGTTGCTCGAGCAGGCCGCAGCGAAGCAGTGGGGCGTCGACGCCAAGGAGTGCATTGCGCGCGAACACGCCGTGCACGGCCCGGGCGGCAAGAAGCTGGGCTTCGGCGAACTGGTCGCCACGGCGCGCGGCCTTTCGCTGCCGAGCGACGAGCAGCTGCGCTTTCGCAAGCCCGAAGAGCTGCGTTTCGTCGGCAAGGAGACGGTGCGCTTCTACGATGCGACCGACATCACCACCGGCCGCGCGACGTTCGGCGCCGACGTGCGCCCCGACGGCATGGTGTTCGCCGCGATCTGGCGCGTGCCGGTGCTGGGCGGCAAGATCGAGTCGTTCGACGCCGCGGCCGCGCGCAAGGTGTCCGGCGTGCTCGACGTCGTCGAGTTGCCGGCGTTCGAGGGAGCACCCGCGTTCCAGGCGCTCGGCGGCATCGCGGTGATCGCGCGCAACACGTGGGCGGCGTTCCGCGGCCGCGACGCGCTGGCCGTGAAGTGGGACGGCGGCGCCGCCGCGAGCTTCTCGACCGACGCGTTCTACGCCGACCTGCGGCAGAAGACGACCGTGGCGGGCAAGCTGGTGCGCGCGGTGGGCGATGCCGGCAAGGCGCTCGGCGCGGCGAAGAAGCGCCACGAAGCGACCTACACGGTGCCGTTCCTGGCCCACGCGCAGATGGAGCCGATGGTCGCGGTCGCCGAGGTCACCGACACGGCGTGCCGCGTCTGGACGCCGACGCAGAACCCGCAGGGTGTGCAGCAGATGGTGGCGGGCGCGATCGGCCGCAAGCCCGAGCAGGTCGAGGTGCACGTGACGCTGCTCGGCGGCGGTTTCGGCCGCAAGTCCAAGCCCGACTACTGCGTCGAGGCGGCCCTGCTGGCCAAGCAGCTCGGCAAGCCCGTGCGGGTGCAGTGGTCGCGCGAGGACGACACGCGCTTCGACTACTACCACTCGGCCGCAGCCGTGCGCATCGAGGCGGGCCTCGACGCCGACGGCAAGCCGACGGCGTGGCTCGGTCGCACCGTGTTCCCTCCCATCGGCACCACCTTCGATCCGCGTGACGAGGCGGCGATGCCCTCGGCGGGCGAGCTCGGCCTCGGCTTCACCGAGTTGCCGTATCCGATCGCCGACCTGCGGCTCGAGACCGGGCCGGCGCGCGCGCCGACGCGCATCGGCTGGATGCGCTCGGTGCACCACGTGCACCACGCCTTCGCCGAATGTTCGTTCGTCGACGAGCTGGCGGCGATGGCCGGCAAGGATCCCGTCGAGTTCCTGCAGGCGCTGATCGGTGCGCCGCGCCACGTCGACATGGCCGGCACCGACTTCCCCAACCAGGGCGCTCCGCTCGCCGACTACCCCGTGGACACCGGCCGCCTGCTCGGCGTGCTGCGCGAGGTCACCACCAAGGGCGACTGGAACGGACGCCGCAAGCTGCCGCGCGGCCGCGGCCTGGGCCTCGCCGCGCACCGCAGCTTCCTGGGCTACGTCGCGGTGATCGTCGAGGTCGACGTGGGTCGAGACGGCACGGTGCGCATCCCGCGCGTCGACGTCGCGATCGACGCCGGCACGCTCGTCAACCCCGACCGCGTGCGCGCGCAGCTCGAAGGCGCGGCGACGTTCGGCACCGCGATCGCGATGCTCGGCGAGATCACGTTCGCGAACGGCGCCGTGGTGCAATCCAACTACCACGACTACCCGGTGCCGCGCCTGCCCGAGGCGCCGCGCGAGGTGCGCACCTACCTGCTCGCGAGCAGCGCGCCGCCAGCCGGTGTGGGCGAGACCGGCACGCCGCCGATCGCGCCGGCGATCTGCAACGCGATCTTCGCCGCCGTCGGCAAGCGTGTGCGCGACCTGCCGGTGAGGAAACACGATCTCAGTTGGAGCTGACGAGCGTTGCGACCGTGAACGCGCGGCAAGCCAGCTGGTGACGGACGCGGCGATCAGCCACCGACGACCGTCAACTCGATCGTGTTGACGCGATCGTGGAGCATCTCGACGCGAACCGGCACGTCCTTGCAACCAAACGTGGTCAGCACGAGGTCGACCGTTCCGACGGGCAGCAGCACGATCCCTCCGCCCGCGCCGCGCATGTGGAAGAAGCCACTCCGGTCGTATTGGCCCCACCGCAGCGTGGCTCGCTCGACACGGCGGCCGGACGGATACCTGGCGCGCACCACGGCAAGCGCGACATCCTCGGGGAGCGTCAGGGGCACAGCGACCTGCTCACCCGCAACGATCTCGATGCGCGGGCCTGCCAACAGGTCGGGATTGCCGCCGAGATTCGCGACGACCTCGTACCGGCCGGCGGGGAGCCTTGCGACCTGCCCGGTCGGAACGACGACGCGGATCGAACGTCGCGGCACGTCGCGCAACAAGAGCGGCAGCGCAGGCAGACTCGCCGGCCATTCGAGCCGCACCTCACCAGTCGGTGCATCCGGTGTCTCAGCAGGGATCGTCAAGATCTCGGGCTCGAAGCCGTTCGCGAGTGGCAGGAGGCGCGTCTTGCCTTCGTGCCATCCGGTGCGCGCCAGCAGCAGGCGCCAAGACACGACCGGTTCGAGCAGACGCTCGTGCGGGAACCCGATCCAGGCACAGCCATCGGTGAGATTCGCCCCTGGACTGGCTGCGCGCAGCATTGCCAACAGCGACTCGTGCGACTGCGCAAAGCTGGAGCCCTGCTGTCGCGGGTAGTACTCAACTCTGTATGTGACGACCTCGTCGCCGCGCACGACGATGCCACCAGCCAGGACCTGATCGAACACCAGTTCCACGGGTGGACCGGGCACAGCCACCCCTTCCGAAGCGCGCCTTCCCGACACGACGCCAAGGCTGTTGTCGACACCGACGCGGAACGTGTACGTCGCCGGCTCGAGGCCTTCGAACGTCACCCGACCGTCCTGATCGGACACGGCGCGATGCACTGCCTCGAAGGTCGCGCCGGCGCGACCAGCCGCGGCGTCGAGGAAGGCGTCGAGGCCTTCGGTACGCGCCAGGACGACGGCCCGCCCCACAACCGGCGCACCGCTGCGCGTACGCAGCGAGAAGAACTGTCGATGTCCACGCTCGAGTACGACCTCGAGGGCAGCTCCGTTGGCCAGCTTCGCAGCGACCACGGTCGGTGCGATCCGGCCAATGCGATAGCCAGTCCGTGAAGCGTGCAGAGCGAGGCCCGCAGTCTCGACCCCGGCGAACAGGGCGGCATCGACCTGCGCACAACCGTCACCGGCAGTACGGCCCAGGCTCAGCACGCTGTCCGTCGCCAACCACGGCGCCAGGTCGGGGCCGAGGAACACCTCGGCGTCTGCCACCGCGTTTCCGGCGAGATCGACCACCCGGACCACCACACCGGGGATGGCGTCGAGGCGCTGTGGCACCGCCGCGATGGGCGCGGGGCCGAGCGGCTCGGCCACCACCGCTGTGGAGTTCGGCGCAGTGGCCTCGTCGCTCATCTCGAGGATCGGAGTCCGCGTACGGAACACCATGGCCAGCACGACGAGGAGCAGCAACGCGGCCAGCAGACACACCTTCTTCATGAGCACGACTCCCACGGTTGCCCCCGTCGGCACAGCGTCACGCAACGTCCTCGGCGTCATCCAGAGCAGCGCCTCGCCGCCGCGCCGCGGATCGAAGGACTCGCGAAGACGCGCGAGCGCGCGGTGCTGACGGGAACGCACCGTGCCGACCGGGATCCCCAGACGCCCCGCGACCTGCTGGTCGGTCAGTCCTTCGTAGAAACGCAGCAGCACGACCTGGCGAAATGGCTCCTCGAGCGCGAGCACCGCATCCAGAACACGACGACGGGTCTCTTCCCGCTCGAGCACCTCGGCAGGTGACAGCGAGACGATGTCCTCGCCGCCCAACGCCGCGGTGCGCGCCTCGTGATGCGCCCGGCGCCGACGTTCCGCGCGACTCGCATTCGCCGCCAGGCGGCCGACGATCGTCCGCCAATACGAACCCAGTCCGCAGCCTCGCGGCGGGGCCTGCACCGACCGCAGCAGGGCATCCTGTGCCAGATCTGCGCCGCATTCGCCGTACAAGGCGCTCGCCAGCCGGTGCACGAAGGCGGCGTTCGCCTGCAGGTGGGCCATCGGATCAGGGTCCATCGACACGGCAAGGACACCGCCCGGGCGCGAATCGTTCCCGGGCAAACATCGAATTCCGCTGCACGCCGCGCCGGCAGTTGGCCAGCGATCAACTCCTGAGGGACCGGCTGCCGCTACCATCCCCGCCATGCCGAGCACCCTCGCCAACCTCGTCCGCGCGCTGGCGGTCGTCGCCCACCTGACCACAGCCGTGCTCGCCCAGCAGACCCTCGCCGAGCGCGCGGCGCCGGTCGAGGCCCGCCTGCTCGAGGCGCGCGCCGCCGCGGCCGAGGACGCGTTCGAACGCGGCCTGCTGCGCGAGGCCTCGATGCTGGCGCGGCAGGTCGTCGAGAGCCAGCCCCAGCACGCGCTCGCGCAGCGCCTCGCCGCGATCAAGGCGATGACCGGCGAGGCCTACCTGCGCACCTATCGCGAGGCGGTCGCGAAGAGCGGCCGCGCGTTCCGCAAGCAGCTCGAGAAGACCCTGGCGCCGCTCGCGGCGGAGCTCGCAGCCCTGGGCGAAGAGGGCCTCGCCGGCGACGAGGCCGCGCTCGGCGAGACCCTGCTGGCGCGCGCCTACCGCATCGACCCCGACAACGCGACGGCGCGCAAGGCGCTGCAGAAGCTCGACTACGACACGATCTTCAACTACGGCGCGCTGCCCAAGGAGGACAAGCAGGCGGCGCGCAGCGCGCTGAAGAAGCTGTCCGGTCGTTTCCTCGAGCGGTCGGACCTCAAGAAGGAACTCGAGTTCTGGTCCGACGCGTGGGGACTGCAGACGCGCCACTACCGCTTCGTCACCAACGCGCCGCACGCCACCGTGTTCGCGTTCGCGCAGGCCTGCGAGGATCTGCACGACGCGTGGGACGAGTTCATGCGCGACAACAAGCAGCCGCTGCGCAACGTCACCAAACCGCTGAGCGTGTACCTGTTCGGGTCGGTGGTCGACTACGAGAACGTGCTGCGCCTGCAGGGCGAGGAGCCGCCCGATTCCTCGCAGGTGCTCGGCTACTACTCCCCCACCACCAAGACCGGCCACTTCTACTACGACCACGACTTCTACGCCGGGGACACGACCCTGCTGTTCGAGACCTTCTTCCACGAAGGCGCGCACCAGCTGATCGACCTGCGGCTCAAGGCCGCGTGGCGCGGCCCGGCCGACGACAAGCCGTTGCGTTGGGTCGAGGAAGGGCTGTGCGTCTACCTCGAGAGCCTCGTGACCAGCGACGACGGGCGCGAGCACGAGTTCGGCACCGTCGTCGACGACGACCTGGCGACGGCGATCGAGGCCGCCGCGAACGGTCAGCTGATGCCGATGGCGCAGTTCGCGCACATCGGGGACCAGGAGTGGGACGCCTACGAGGCCGGGTATCCGCAGGCGGCGCTGGTCGTGCACTGGCTGATGCACGGCGACGGCGGCAAGCGCCGCGCCACGGTCTTCGATCTGCTCGTCGCCGAACGCCAGAACGGCGGCCTGCGCAAGAGCTCGTTCGAAGAGCTGCTGGGCATGGACTACGCGGCGATCGACGCGGCGCTGACCGCCCACGCCGCCGCGATCCACAAACAGCTCAAGATCCGCACCTACGCGGAACCCCAAGCCGGCAAGTAGCCGCGACGGAAGGCCTCGCCACGCGCCCCAGGTCCTCTGTGTGGTCTGTACCCGGTTCAGTACCCTCGGCCCGCCGCGGACAACGAGATCAGCAGACTGGGTGGCAGGGGTGAGCCTTCGATGCGGCAACGAGCCTCCTTGCGCAGGGCTCGCATGGCCTTCCATCGCGGCGTCATGGTCACGCGCAACCAGGTGAACGTCGCGGCGCCGATCCCAGCACCGAGGAGTACTCCACCCAGACCACTCCACCCGAGGCGGTCACAGATCGTGAGGTAGATCGTCGCGGCGAGCGCGAACCACAAGGCTCGTCGCGACCACCAGTCGGCCTGCTCCATTGCCGCCATCTCCTCGACACCGGCGAGCTCCTCGAACACCGACCTCTCCCACCACTCCTCCTCCATTCCCTGCCACACGTCCAGCGAGTACTTCCCGGGCTCGAGAGACAGACCGATCAGGGACTCCTCCTCGCCGTACGCCAGTTGGTCGTAGCCGCCGATCACGAGCCGCCCTGAGGGCACCTCCAATTCGCGACGCCGTTCGATCGACTCCGAGCCCCAGACCTCATGGGGCTTCGGGGGTTGGTTCGAGACGACCACTCGGAACGTCCCGGCGATGCCCGCCCGCCAGAAGTAGGATCTGCCCGACGTAGCTTCCCACTCGTCCTCGAGCCAACGCTCCGGATCGCCCCGCCTGGCAAGGACGTGCGCCAGGTCGGCGACGACGACGTAGCCGAAACAACAGGTGAAGTCGTACTGCAACAGCTCACGGTCCACGCCGGCGGGATCGTCTCAGAACGCCATGGACGCCCATAGCGGGACCCCGAAAGCCACTCATCCCGTGCCACCGCACGTCCCCACCCTGGAATGACCGGCCCCGCGGCGTATCCTGTTCGCCCCCAACCATGACCTACGACGTCCTCGTGATCGGTGCCGGCCCCGCCGGCTACGTCTGTGCCATCCGGTGTGCCCAGCTCGGCCTCAAGACCGCCGTCGTCGAGAAGGAGAGCCTCGGTGGCGTCTGCCTCAACGTCGGCTGCATCCCGAGCAAGGCGCTGATCGCCGCCAGCAAGCTGGTGCACAAGATCCAGCACGCCGACCTGATGGGCATCAAGGCGAAGTTCGAGGGGCTCGACCTGCCGGCGCTGGTCGGCTGGAAGGCCGGCATCGTCAACAAGCTGACCAGCGGCGTCGGCGGCCTGCTCAAGAACCACAAGGTCGACGTGGTGATGGGCGACGCGAAGTTCGTCGCCAAGAACAAGGTCGAGGTCACCGCCAAGGACGGCAAGAAGACCATCGAGGCCAAGAACATCGTGGTCGCGGTCGGCAGCACGCCGATCGAGGTGCCCGGGTTCGCGTTCGACGGGCAGAGCGTCTGGTCGTCGACCGACGCGCTCGCGCCCAAGCAGCTGCCCAAGCGCATGATCGTGATCGGCGGCGGCTACATCGGCCTCGAGCTGGGCCTCGTCTACCACAAGCTCGGCACCGAGGTGCGCGTGCTCGAGTTCATGGACCGCGTGCTGCCCGGCATGGAAGCCGAGCTGTCCAAGGAGATGGGTCGCTCGCTCAAGAAGAAGAAGATCGACGTCGTGCTCAAGGCCAAGGCGACGGGCTTCAAGAAGGTCAAGGGCGGCCTGCAGGTCACCGCCGAGGTCGAAGGCAAGGCCGAGACGTTCGAGTGCGACGTGGTGCTGTCGTGCGTCGGTCGCCGCCCGAGCGGCAAGGGCCTGGGCCTCGAGGCGATCGGCGTCAAGGTCGACGACCGCGGCTTCGTCGGCGTCGATCACAAGCGCATGACCAACGTGCCCGGCATCTACGCGATCGGCGACGTCGCCGGCCAGCCGATGCTCGCGCACAAGGGTTCGCACGAGGGCCTGATCGCCGCCGCGGCGATCGCCGGCGACAAGGGCGCGGCCTACGACCCCGCGTGCATCCCGGCGGTGATCTTCACCGACCCCGAGATCGCCTCGGTCGGCCTGTCCGTCGAGGAGGCCAAGGCCGCGGGCTTCGATCCCGTCGAGGGCAAGTTCCCGTTCGGCGCCTCGGGCCGCGCGATGTCGCTCAACGAGACCGACGGCTGGGTCAAGGTCGTCGGCGATGCCAAGACCGACAAGCTGCTCGGCGTGCACATGATTGGCCCCGAGGTCACCGAGCTCGTCGCCGAGGCGGCGCTGGCGATCGAGATGGGCGCGACGGTGAACGACCTCGCGCAGACGATCCACGCGCACCCGACGCTGCCCGAGGCGATGATGGAAGCCGCCGAAGCCGTGCACAACATGGCCGTGCACATCTTCCAGGCGCCCAAGAAGCACTGAGCTGCGCCGCCCGCCGAGGGCGGGCAGTCCAGCTCAGGAGTCGCCGGGTCGCCGCCGCAACGCGGGGCGAGTCGCGGCAGCCAGCCCGCTGCGGCGTCTCCAACACGATCCCCGGCGCCGCCGCATCAGGCTCGCCCGCCGAAGCACGACGAGCCGCGCAGCGGCTCGAAGATGCGGTCGTGGCCGAGCCAGCCGAGCCACTGTGAGTCCTCGGCGTATGCCTGCTCGAGGTAGCTCATCGATTGGGCACGAGCGATACGGACAAGCGCAGAGCCAGCAGATCTTCGGCCGACGCCGCGACCGCTGCGCAACCGTTCGCAAGGAATCCGTCCCACCGACCGAGTGCCCTCGCGCCCGGCGCCGGAACTCCTAACCTCCCGCGACCCCCCGATTCACCAAAGGACCCCAACCCTGCAACTCATGAAGCACTCACTCTCGCTGTTGGCCGTCGCAGCCCTGACCGTCACCACCTCCGTCACCGCGCAGGAGACCTACTGGATCGCCAACCGCGCCTCGATGGACATCATGGAAGTGTCCCCGTGGGGCTCGATCCGCGACCGCATCGACATGGGCACCTCGCTGCGCAGCGCGCACGTCGCCCCGGACGGCAAGATCTGGGTCGTTCGTTTCATCCAGGGAACGTTCGACATCGTCGACCCGGTCACGCGCTCGATCACTCCGGTCGTCGCCCCGGGCAACCCGTTCAGCATCGCCTTCGACGCCCAGGGCACTGCGTGGATGACCGCCGGCACCGTGGTCGCCAACTACGACGCCACCGGCACGCTGATCCAGACCTACACGCTCAACGCCGCCGCGCCGCTCGGCATCGCGATCGACACCGCCGGCAACAAGTGGATCGCGCACCGCACCAACCCGGCGTCGGTGTCCCGCATCGACGCGCTGGGCGCCGTCACCAACTACCAGCTGGTCGGCGCACCGTCGACGTTCCTGCCCGTCCGCGTCGTGGCCGACTTCCGCGGCCTGCTGCAGCCGAGCCACATCTGGGTCGTGGGCGACGGCCCGTCCCACCTGTTCGAGCTCGACGAGAACGGCAACACGCTGAACATGTACCTGCCGCCGGGCACCGGCCTGTCGCAGCTCGTGGTCGCGCCCAACGGCAACCTGTGGACCGGCAACAGCGGCGGCACGCTGCTCGAGATCGATGCGAGCAACGGCAACGTCCTGTCGACCTATACGCAGACGCCCAGCAGCGTGCTCGGCCTCGCCTTCGACCTTTCCGGCAAGCTGTGGGCGACGCAGCGCCTGACCTTCTCGGGCGTCGGCCCGCCGTGCGAGGTGCGCCGCATCGACCCGGCCACCGGCGCGATCGAGGTCCCCGGCGTGCTGAGCTACGGCAGCTTCGACGGCATCGGCACGCAGTCGTCGCTGAGCACTCCGTACGAGTACGCGCTGGTCGTGGCCCCGTTCGCCGACGACGACGGTGACGGCGAAGTCAACTACGCCGAGGTGCTGCAGGCGACCAACGCCCGCGACCCCCTGTCGAACAGCAGCTTCCACGCGCAGACGACCGGCATCACGCAGGTCGGCAACACGCCGACCATCGACGTGACCACGCCGCCCAGCACGTTCTGGCTGATGGCGTTCGGCTTCGGCCTGGTCGCCTCGGGCTCCGGCTACACCAACCCCGCCATCACCGGGGAGTTCACCCTCGACCCGGCCCTGATCCTGCCGGTCAACCTGTCAGGCGTCGGCAACACCAGCATCCCGTTCCCGATCCCGAACGCCCCCGCGTTCGCCGGACTCGAGTTCTTCATGCAGGGTGTGCACATCGGCGCCACCAGCACCGGGTTCACCAACGTGACCGGTCTGCTGGTCTGGTGAGGGCTCGCGGCCCGACGCCGCGCTGACGGCACCGCCGCCGGTCCACCGGCGGCGGTGCCGCGAGTTACCGCTCCGGTTCGTGCGGCTAGACCGCTGGCCCCCCGCCCCGAAACGGAGAACCCGATGCCTGCCCTCTCCCCCGTGATCGCCGCGGCGATCACCTGCGCCCTCTGCGCTTCGTCCCTGGCCCAAGCGCCGGTCCGACAATTCGTCGACGAGTCCGTGCCCGACAGCCGCGCCCTCGGCGGCGCGGTCGACGTCGACGGCGACGGTCTCGCCGACCTGATCGCGTTCGAGCCCGGGCAGCTGGGCTGGCACCGCAACCTCGGCCTCGGCCGCTTCGCGCCCTACGCGACGCTCGCCAGCGGCACCTTCGACCCCGTCTTCAAGGCGTTCGACCACGACAACGACGGCGACGTCGACTTCGTGGTGCTCGAACCCGGGTCGATCGGCAACTCGTCGATCACGGTGTTCCTGATCGAGCAGTCCGCCAACCTCACCTTCACGGTCACCACGATCGGACAGCTGCCGGCGGTCTCGAACTACCCGTCCTACGTCGATGCGCTCGATCTCGACGGCGACGGCGACCTCGACCTCATCGCCGGCACGACGGCGCCGCCGGCGAGCGCCAACTCCGCGCTGCGCAACGACGGCGGCGGCACCTTCACGAACGTCACGGCGCAGTGGTTCGGCGGCATGTTCCTGCTCGGCCAGCGTGCACCGATCGTTCTCGACGCCGACGGCGACGGCCGGCCCGACCTGCTGTTCAACCCGTCCAACGTGAACCTGCTGCGCAACACCGGCACGGGGTTCGTCGACGAGACCGCCACGCGCCTGCCTGGCAGCGCACCGAGCGGCGAGGGCGTCGCCGGGGACGTCGACGGCGACGGCGACGTCGACCTGTTGATCAACAGCTACTTCGCTCCGATGCAGCTGCTGATCAATCAGGCCGGCGTGTTCACGGCGGCCGGCGCCGGTAGCCTGCCGACGCTGCAGGGCACGCCGATGTTCGCCGACCTCGACGGCGACGGCGACCTCGACGCCGCGGTCTACGACCAGGGCCCCGAGCTGCACGTGCTCGGCAACGACGGCGCGGGCAACTTCACCGCCGTGCCCGGACAGGGGAGCATGTACGAGCGGTATCGGACCCCGCGCAAACTCGCCGCGGTCGACGTCGAAGGGGACGGCGACCTCGACGTGCTCCTGCTCTACGGCGACCTCCTGGTGCTCCACAACGATGGTCGCGCCCACCTGGCGCCGCGCCCGTCGAGCACGACGCTGCCCGCCCCGAACTCCGCGTGGATCGCCGCCGACCTCGACGGCGACGGCGACCTCGACCTGATCGGCGGATCCGGCTGGCTGCGCAACGACCGCAACGACCAGTGGCAGAGCCAGCCGCTGACCTCGATCACCTCCGCCCTGCGCGGCGTCGACCAGATCGGCGACATCGACGGCGACGGCGACCTGGACCTCGTCGGCGCGCGCGTGTGGCGCAACGACGGCAGCGGCAACTTCACCCTGGACTCGGCCAACGGCTACGCGCCGGCGAGCTTCTACGACGCGACGCTCGGCGACTTCGATCTCGACGGCGACCTCGACATCGTCGTCGGCGAGGGCATCCTGCAGTCGGCTTTCCACCGGCTCTACCTGAACGACGGTACCGGCGGCTTCACTGCGGGCCCGACGCTGCAGACCGGCACCTGGCTGCTGCGCACCACCGTGACCGACAGCGACGGCGACGGGCGGCCCGACGTCCTGCTGTTCGGGGCGCTGATCTACGGGCAGCCGCAGCTGCTGCGCAACACAACGACGGGCTTCGTCTCGATCCCGCTGCCGGCGCTCATCGGCGACATGCAGTTCGCCGACTTCGGCGCCGGCCACGACCTGATCGTCACCAACGGCTCGACGCGCGTGTTCCGGCAAGCGGGTGGCGCCTTCGTCGACGTCACCAGCGCCGTGATCCCGCCCGGGTTCGCGGGCGAGGCGGCGATCGGCGACTACGACAACGACGGCGACCTCGACCTCGTCGGTACCGACATCCTGCAGAACGACGGTGCGGGCAACTTCACGTTGGTGCCGGTCGGGCTGTCCGCGAGCCCGATCGCCCTCGCCGACGTCGACGGCGACCGCGACCTGGAGGCGATCACCGGCCGCGCCGTGCTCTGGAACCGGGAGCGGCAGCTGCTGCTGCCGCTCGCGCCGCACATCGGCCGGAACCTGCGCGTCGAGATCAGCTCGCGCCCGGGCCGCGCCGCCGGCGACCTCGCCGTGCTCGGTCTCGGCCTGACGTCGCGCGCCGTCGGTATCCCGGGCCCCCTGGGCCTGCTGTTCCTCGATCAGCCGCTCGCGATGCAGCTGGTCGCGATTCCCAGCGGCACCGGCATCCTCGAACTGGACCTGCCGGTGCCGAACGTGGCGGGCATCGTCGGCGTCGACCTGCACATGCAGGCGCTGCACTGGACCCCGACGGGGCTCGGGCTGGGCAACGCGGTGATCGCGAGGATCGAGTAGCCCGCGGCGTCAACCTCGTGAGCAACCCGGGCGCAGCGGCGGTTCCCGCCGCCGCTGCTCGGCCCGACGACCACCGGGCTCGCTACTTCACGAACTCCGGATCACTCGGCTTCCAGGTCTGGTCGTAGAAGGGCTGCAGCGGCCCGTAGAGGCGGAAGATGGTGTTCCAGCCCTTGCCTGGCACGGTCTGGACCCAGTTGTGCTCCATGCCCAGCGGGGCCGTCGGCCCGAAGTAGACGTCGTACGAACCGTCGGCGTTCGCCTTGACGTCGTGCAGGCTGTCGACGCCCGGGAACTGCTGGTCGGTCTGCAGCATCGAGCGGGTCTGGTTGTCGTAGAGCGTGAACGACCAGAAGTCCTTGGCCGGCACGTTCGGCGGTAGGTGGATCTTGTAGGTCTTGCTGCCGTCGAGGGCGTCACCGTTCTTGTCGAGGTAGGCGATCAGGTACTGGGAGCCCACGCCGACGTTCCGGGCCGCCATCGCGGGCGTGATGCCCGTGGCGTAGAAGTGCATGTCGATGCGGGCGTCGTGGAAGATGGCGCCGTCGACCATGAAGTCGTAGCAGCCGCCAGGCATCGGGTTGGTCCAGACGCGCTGCCCGGGATAGACGTAGAAGCGCGGGTCGCGCGGACGCGCCGCGAGCGCCTGAGCGGTCACAGCGCCCACCTTGGCCGCCTCGGTGAGGATGCGCTGCATGCGCGCGTCGGGCTGGAACGGCTTGCCCTTCTCGATGCCGATGGCGGCCAGCAGGCCGCGGACCTCAGGACTGATGCCGGTGGTCGGCTCAGCCTGGATGGTCTCGTTGACCTCGGCCCAGTAGCCATGGTCCATCCGGTGGATGGTGTTGTGCTCGGTGCCCGACACGTTGATGAAGTTCATCCGTGGCGGGTTGTCCTTCTTCGACAGCGGATACATGCGGAACATCGACTTGGTTGCCTCGACCGCGGGCTTCGTCGAGCCGTCGACCTGGAAGCCGCGCCAGACGACCCAGTTGCCGAAGGTCTTGGTCCGCGCGACGTGGTAGCCCTCGGGCAGCGCGCCCTCGTAGCCGGGCGGCACGAGCAGGAACTTGCCGCCCTGGCCCTTGTCGGGACCGGCGTTGCCGAAGTCGGTCACGTACTGGAACCAGGCATCGTCGATGATGCCGAGCACCTTCGGAGGCGTCTCGATGACCATGGGCTCGTCCCCGAGCTCGCACCAGCAGATCTGGTAGATCGAGACCGTGTTCGGCGTGAGCCAGAGGGACTTGCTGTCCATCAGGTTCTCGAACAGCAGCGCCGTCGTGTTGGGCGGGCCGAACGAGCGCACGCCTTTCTCCATCGCGGCCATCGAGGCGATCGGCAGCGCGGCGAGGAAGGCCTCGGTGGCGCGCCGCAGATCCAGGTCGTCGTAGATCTTCTGCGTGGTCGCCTTGTCGGGGACCGCGTCGAAGGACGTCAGCGTGCCGAGGTGCGTCTCCACCCGGTCCGGTGTCGTGACGCCCTCGGGGATCACGGTGGTCATCTTCATCTTGGGCGGCGCCACCCGCTCGGGGCCCTGGCCCGCGGATTGGCAGGCGGCGCAGAACGCCAACGCTGCCGAGAACGCGATCCCTGTCGCGGAGAAGTGGGTCGTCATGTGTGTGTCTCCTACTGCATGGGTGAGGAAGAGGAACTGCGACGCCGACGCCGCGGCGCCGGCGCGCTCTGCGTCGTCGGCGCCATCGCCGCGGTGTCGGGCGCGCGCGCGGCGTGGCGGCGTCAGGTCGACTGGGCCAACGTGGTCTGGTTCGGCCTGCCCGGCATGGTCGGCACGTTCTTCGGCGCCGTGCTCGGCGGCATGGTGCCGAGCAGCGCGCAGCTGCTCACCTTCGTCGGTGTGATGGCGCTCGCGGGCGTCTGGATGCTGCGCCCGCCGCGCATCCAGCCCGCGAATGGCGCGCGCCCGCGACGTTCGCCCACCCGCATCGTGCCCGACGGCCTCTTGGTCGGGACGCTGACCGGCTTCGTCGGTGTCGGCGGCGGTTTCCTGATCGTGCCCGCGCTCGTGCTTCTGGGCGGCCTGTCGATGCAGCGCGCGGTCGCCAGCAGCCTCGTCATCATCGCGATGCAGTCGTTCACTGGGTTCGCGAAGTACCACCACGTGCTGTCGGAGCGCGACCTGCACCTCGACTGGAACGTGCTCACGACCTTCGCCGCGGTCGGCGTCGTCGGCAGCCTCGCGGGCGGTTCGCTTGGGCGGCGCCTCGACCAGGAGAAGCTGCGGCGCGTCTTCGCCGCCGTGCTGCTGGCCACGGCTGCGGCGATGGGCACGGTGACCGTGCACGGGCTCGTGCGCGGCCCCGAGGACACGGCCGTGTCGCACGGCTCGCAGCGCTGACATCGGGTCACCCACGTCCCCGGGTCGCGGATCGCGTCATCCTGCAGCGCGTTGCTTTCACCGCACGCGCGGCACAGCGACGCGCTGCCCGCTGGCGAGGTCGGCCGCGCCAGCGAACGCGCACTGCGCGACGACCGCGCCGCCGGCGCGTGCCTCGACGGTGACCGCGCCGGGCGGTACGACCACGGTGACCGCACCGCGCCCCTCGTCGAGCCGCACGCGCTCGTCGTAGACGACCGCGCCCGCGGCGGCGCCGACGACGACCTGCACGCTGCCGTCCGAGTCGGCGACGTCGGCGAGGTCCGAAAGCACGAACGTGCATCGCCGCCCGATCGTCAGTGGCACGGTGACGCGGCGCTCTTCGCCAGCGGCCACCGTGACCGTGGTCGGCGCCATCAACAGCTCGTCGTTGAAGTTGCCGTGGATCGAGTAGGTGCCGGGGGCGATGCCGGTGGCGACGACGTCGTCGCCGTCGACCGTGTAGCGCACCTCGTCGGGCACGACCAGCGAACGCCCCGGGCCGCTCGACAGCCACGGCGTCGGCGGGCGCGCCCGCCACGGTGAGCCGTCGGCCTGTTCGAAGTGCACGCGCAGCGAGCCCGACGGCACCAGTTCGATCGTCCCGAGGTCCAGCTGCTCCCCTTCGTGCAGGTCGACCGGCACCTGCCGCACCACGTACTCCGGCGCGACGATGCGCAGCCAGTGTCCACCCGGCAGCAGCTGCGAGAACCGAAAGGTCGACTCGCCGGGCGGCGGCCCTTCCTTGAAGCCCGCGCCCGGGATGTCGGCCATCCAGCCGTCGAGCGGCGCGCCACCCGCGCCGACGACGCGGCCGCGCACCTCGCCGAACGGCATGGCGTCGAGCGGCACGCGCAGGTCGGCCTCGACATCGGTCTCGATCTGCGCGGTCAGGACGGGCTTGCCGGCCTGGTCGCCGAGCCGGTGCACGCGCACCGTATGCGTGCCCGCCGCGACGTCGCAGATGCAGAAGCGCCCCTGTGCGTCGGTGGGCTCGCGCCGTTCCGTGCCGCCGTCACCTGCGGTGACGAACCAGTTGCCGAGCATCAGGCCGTTGACCGCGCGCACGCGCCCCCGGAGCTGCGGCAGCTCGTCGTAGACCAGATCGATCTCGACGCCGTCCGTGCTCGGCGCCGGCATCGACCGGCGCGCATCGCGCTGGCTTCCCGAACGCCGCGCGATCAGCTCGAACGACCGCAGACTCACGCCCTCGAAGCGGAACGCACCGTCACCGTCGGTGATGTCGGTGTGCGAGCTGCGGTCGTCGTAGCACAGCGCCACGTAGACGCCGGTGCAGGGCCGGCCGTCGCTGCGCAGCACGCGCCCGGCCACGACGCTGCGCCGCGCCATCGTGAACCGCAGGTCGCGGCGTTCTCCGGGTGCGAGCGTGAGCCGCGTATCGATCACCTCGTTGGGCGACCGCACCGCGCGCAACGCGTGCGCATCGGCAGAGAGCCCTTCGAACGAGAACGCGCCGCGCGCGTCGCTGCGGGTCCACGCGCCGAGCCTCGGCCCGAGCAGGGTGCCGTCGGGGCCGCGACGGGGATCGCGATGGCTGGCATCGATCGGCTCGATCGTGACCTGGGCGTCCGCGACCGGCCGACCGACGTCGTCGACCAGCACGCCGGTGACCGCGCACGTCTGCCGCCCGAGCACGAGCAACGCAGGACCGTCACCGAGCTGGCGCAGCAGGTACGAGGGCGACGTGGCGAAACCTGCCAGCCGCGCGCAGACGTATTCCTCCTGGCGCCGAAACGGCACCGCGAAGCTGCCGTCCGCGGCGCTGGTGGCAGCGCAGCGCAGCACCTTCTGGGGCGCCGTGATCGCATCCATCCTGCCGCCGATCCACAGCTCGGCGCCGCCGACCGCGCGGCCGTCCTCGTCGACGACGCGGCCGCGCAGCGTGCCCGCCAGCTCGACGAACAACTCGATCGACGCGGATTCCCCGGGGACCAGTTCGACGCGTTCTTCCGCCAGCATGCCACCGGACTCGACCTCGACGCGCCACGAACCCGGCGACAGCCCCTCGAACGAGCAGCGACCGTCGCGCCCGGCCGCACGCAGCGATCGGTGACGTGTGTCGTACGCGCGTCGCTCGCGGGTGGCCGGCGAGACCTCGACGACGACGCCCGGCAACACCGGGCCCGTCTCAGGCTCGGGCACCAGGATGTCGACCATGAACGGATCGTCGCCGAACGGCCCGTGACCGCGCACCGTCACCTGCAGCGTGCCCGGCGCCTGGTCCACGGGCTCGCGCACCGCGGGCTCGTGCACGATCGCGGCCGCGTCGGCAGCTCGTGGCGACGACCGGTCATCGGCAGCACCGAGTTGCCCACCTACCGGGGTGCTCGCCTCGGACCGCTGCGTCGGCGCCGCGACTTCACCCGGGGACGCGAACGTCCGCCACACCAACAGACCCGCGGCGAGCACACCGACGGCGACGAGCACCTTCTTGAGCATGATTCCTCCGATCAGGGTCGCGGCCAACCCGCCGCCCGCGACCGCCACGTGTTGCGCGCCCGCCTGCAGCACCGCCTCGCGCACCGCCGCGAGGCCGCGGCGCGCGCTCCCGGCGACCGCGAGCGCCACGAGCCCGGCCGGAAGGACTCGGCGCAGCGCGTCGAGGCCGCGGTGCAGCCGCATGCGCACGGTGCCAGGTGCAAGGCCGAGCACTTCGGCGATCTCGGCAGGTTGCAGGCCGTGCTGCAGCTGCAGCAGCAACACCTGACGCTGTTCTTCGGGCAGCGCGTCGATGCGGGTGCGCACCCGCGCGACCAGCTCGCGCCGTTCCGCGGCGGAGACGACGTCCGCGTCCCCGACCGCGACGTCCCCGAGCACCTCGGTGCGGCGGCGCTGCTCGCGGCGACGCAGGTTGTTGGCCTCCCCGGCGAGCACACCGCAGAGCCAGGGGCCGACGCGCTGCTGCGGATCGAACACGGTGGCCTTCTGCATCGCGACCACGAACGTCGCCTGCAACACGTCCTCGGCGTCGGCAGCGTTGCCGGTCAGGTGCAGGGCCATCGCCAGCAGCCGCGGCGCCAGCAGATCGAACGCCCGACCCAGCGCGTCGATGTCGCCGCTGCGGCGATACCGGTCGAACAGTGCGGTCGGGTCGTCCATCGGTCGCATTCGTCGTGAGGCGGGGTCAGCGTCACCGGGAATCCGGGATTCGACGGACGCCGGCAATCGGAATCCTGGGATGCCTGGTTTTCCGTGTCCGGTTCCGGTCCGCGCGGGACGGATGAGGGTGCGGGCGCTCGTCCGCAGTCCCTTCCCCCCCTCCGCCCATGCTCCGATCCCATCTCCTCCACCTCTCCGGCCTCCTGCTCGCCGGCCTCTCGCCGCTCGCCGCCCAATCGTGGGAAACCCCGCCCGCAACGGCCCCTGCGTCTACCGCGCCGCAGGCAGATCAGGGTGACCTCACCGCCGCCCGGTCCCCGGCCGCGACCTTCGCGGCGCTGCGCACGCCGATCCACACGGCCGACGCCGACCTCGGCAACGCCTACGGCACGTGGGCCGCGGGCGACAGCTACAAGGCCTCGTTCCACGACGGCATGACCTTCGTGCCGTACCTCGGCGCGGACTATCCGCACAACCAGCCGCTGTCGTGGCGCACGACGTCGGTGCGCATCGGCGAATTGGAACTGCTCGGCGCCGCGGCGCCCGAGCACCACCACGACGACTACCGCTACGAGTACCGCTCCGGCGCGGTCGTCGAGGCCTACGACGTGCGCGCCGAAGGGCTCGAGCAGACCTTCGTGATCTCGCAGCGTCCCGCCGCCGGCGACCTGGTGGTCACGGGCATGGTCACGACGGCGCTGCGCGTCGCGAACGTCGCCGCGGCGCCGCAGGCGCTGACCTTCGCCGACGCGGAGGGCCGCGCGCTGGTCGGCTACGGCCGCGCGGTCGCGTTCGACGCCGCGGGCGCCCGCGTCGAGGTCACCACCGCCCACGAAGGCGGTCGGGTCACGCTGACGGTGCCCGCGAGCTGGGTCGCGCGCGCCGCGCTGCCGATCACCATCGATCCGCTGCTCACGCGCGTCACGGTCGCCAACGGCACCGGGTCGCCCGTCGGTGACGTCGACATCTGCCGCCACCACGAGAGCGCGCCCGCCAACGTGATGCTGGCCTACTCGCGCAACGCCTCGGCGCTCGACGGCGACATCTGGCTGCGGCTCTGCAGCGACGACTGCAGCACCAGCTCGCTGGTGTTCACCGACATCACCTCGACGTGGCACAGCGACCGCCCCGCGGTGACGTTCGTCGGCGGCCGGAACCGCTGGGCCCTGGTGCTGCGGCGCTACTTCGTCAACAACGTCGTGCGCGCCAGCCAGCTGCGCTTCCACGTGCACGACATGAACGACACCGCGCTGTCGACGACCTACAGCGCCATCAGCCCGCCCGCGAACGGCAACGACTGGCGCCCCGACATCGGCGGCGTCGAGGGTTACCAGCTCGGCGACAACGCGATGATCGTGTTCCAGCGCGAGGACAACGCCGCGACCGCCGGCGACTTCGCCAACACCGACTACAGCGGCGTCTACGGCGCCGTGCTCGACCTGACCACCGCGAACGGCTCGATCGGCGCCGCATTCCCGATCTACGCGCCGGTCAACTCCGACACCGAGCGCCCGCGCGTCAACAAGCTCATGCGCGGCAACAACCCCCGCTCGTGGCTCTGCGTCTTCCAGACCTACGACAACACGATCAACAACGACGACTGGGACATCGGCGCGCGGTTCGCCAGCGACGCAGGCACGGTGTCCGCCGGCCTGTGGGTCAGCAGCCGCGCGGGCCTCAACCTCGAGCACAAGCTCGGCCCCGTGATCGACGGCAACCAGGGCCGCTACGTGGTGTCCTACGCGGTCACCGACGTCGCGACGACGCCGTTCAAGACGACGTTGATCAACGGCAAGCAGCTCTACACCGAACGCATCGACTGGTGGAGCGCCGGCTCGCCGACCAACCACCCCGCCAACCTGATCCGCAGCAACACCGATCGCCGCTGGGAGACCGGCTGCCTCGCCTACGACAACTTCAACGCCGAGCACTGGGCGCTGGGCTTCCGCGCGGTCAGCCCCGGCGTGCCCGCGGCCTACTACACGCGGCTCGGCTCTCACGGCCTGCCCCTCGACGGCGCGCAGGGGGCGCTGCTCTACTACGTCAGCGGCGAGACGCCGACGAGCATGGCGTGCACGATGGACGTCGAGAACGACGACTACATCTTCGCGTTCGGCGTCGACGACGGTGCCGCCGAGCCGCTCTACGCCCAGCGCCTCGCCTACCCGACGCCGGCTCCGGTGACCTCCTACGGGCAAGCCTGCAGCCCCGTGACCCTCGGCTGGAGCGGGTCACGCCTCATCGGCGACTCGCAGAACCTGCTTCAGGCGAGCAACGGCAACCCCGGCGACCTGCACCTGGCGGTCATGTCGCTCGCGTCGTCGAACTTCATGATCCTCGACCCGGCCGTGCCGCTCGGCTGCCGCCTGCTCGTCGACATCGGGCAGCCCAACTACCTGGGCATCCTGCCGTTCCGCGTCGGCACCACGGCGAACTGGTTCATCGGCTTCCCCGAGTGGCTCGACTCGATGACGCTCTACTTCCAGGACGTCGTCTTCGACGGCAGCTACTTCCGCGGCTCGCAGGGGCTGGCGGTGCCGATCGTGAAGTGAGCGGGCAGCGGCGGCGCGGGCGGAAGGCCGTTACCCGGGGCAGGTTCGGCGCTACAGTGCGCCGGTCGGTCGCCGCCGAACCCAAGATCGGAGATCTGCAAATGCCCTCTGCGCACCTTCCGGCGCGTCGCCTGCCGATGCGCTGCGGCGCCGTCGCCGTCCTGCTCGTATCCCTGGCCGCAACGGCGCCCGCCCAGCAGTTCGTCACCGACGTCCTGCCCCTGAGCCGCTCGTTCCTGCCGCCTTTCGACCTCGACGCCGACGGCCTGCCCGACCTGGTCTCGATCGGCGACGGGCGCATCGAGTGGCACCGCAACCTCGACCACGGTCGCTTCGCTGCCGGCGCCCCGATCGCAGCGGCCAACGCCTCGCTGATCCATGCCCGCGGCGACTTCGACGGCGACGGGCGCATCGACCTGGCCTGCTTCGAGTATGCCAGCACGACGGGCATGCCGATCGACCTCGTGACCAGCCCGAACGGCGTGTTCCAGAACACGACCATCGCGCAGATCCCGGCGGGCTCCCGCTTCGGGATGTTCCTCGCGGCCGTCGACTTCGACAACGACGGCGACCTCGACCTGATCGGCGCCTGGACCGACTTCGTGGCCAGCAGCTCGCTGGCGCTGCGCAACGACGGCAACCTCGTGTTCACCGACGTGACCAGCACGCGGCTCGCGGGCATCCAGTTCGGCGCGCAGATCCAGCCCGACGTGGTCGTCACCGACGTCGATGGCGACGGACTCAGCGACCTGCTGGTGCACGACGGCGGGCTGCGCCTGCTGCGCAACCAGGGCGCCGCGTTCGTCGACGAGTCGGCGCAACGTCTGCCCGGCCTCACCGCGTGGGCCAGCCCGGCCGCGGCAGACCTCGACGGCGACGGCGACCCGGACCTTCTGGTCGTCGACACCACGTCCGGCCTGCTGTTCCTGGAGAACCAGAACGGCGTCTACGCGATCGCGCCCGGACGCGTGCCCGGCTCGCTGCAGCTGTCGGGCGGCCTGACCGCCCTCGCCGACATCGACGGCGACGGCGACCGCGACGTGCTCGCGCTGACCAGCGCGACCTCGGACGTCGTCGCCCTGATCAACGACGGCACGGGCCACTTCGCCGCGGGCGCCGCGCAACCCGCCTTCCAGCTCCTGTCGTATTCGCGCCTGTTCCTGACCGCCGCGGACCTCGAGGGCGACGGCGACGTCGACCTGTTCCTGTCGGCACAGGGCGCCGAGGTGATGCTCGGCGACGGCCGCGGCCACCTGCGGCGCCGCCCGCGCGACGCCGAGCTCGGCAGCAGCGTCGGCCTCGCCGCCGATGTCGACGGTGACGGCGACGGTGACCTGGTGGCGAGCGCGACCACGCTGCGCAACGAGCGCAACAGCCGCTGGAGCACCCTCGCGGGCATCGGCTCGACGCCCCGTTCACCGCTTCAGTTCGGAGATTGCGACGGCGATGGTGACATCGACATCGTCGCGGCGCAACTGCTGCGCAACGACGGCACCGGCGCGTTCCTCGCCGATCCGCTGTCGGGCTACGCGCCGCAGTTCGCGCTGGCCACTGCGTTCTGCGACGTCGACGGCGACGGCGACCTCGACATCCTGGCCTGTCAGGATCTGCCCCCGAACGGGGGGATCGTCCTGCACCTCAACAACGGCACCGGCGTCTTCGGCACCGGCGTGCCGCTGGCCACCACCGTCTTCTGCCTCTACCTCGACACCGGCGACATCGACGGCGACGGCGACCCGGACGTGCTGGCGTCACCGACCTCGGGCTCCCCTCTGCTGCTGCGCAACAACGGCGGCGCGTTCACTGCCGTGACCTTGCCCACCTGGAACCAGCGCCTGCACTTCGCGGACCTCGACGGCGACGGGCGCGCCGAGATCGTCGCCGAGACCATGCCCGTGCGCATCTTCCACGAGCAGGCCGGCACCATCGTCGAGATCACCCAGACCGGCATCCCCGCGGCGTTCACCCATCACGGACTGGTGGTCGGCGACGTCGACGGCGACGGCGACGACGACCTCGTCGGTGACAGCCTGCTGCGCAACGACGGCGTCGGCGGGTTCACGATGGAGCCGCTGCCGCTCGGACAGGCGACGGCGACGCAACTGGTCGACGTCGACGGCGACCGCGACCTCGACCTGGTGACGACGCACGGCGTGCTCTGGAACCGCGAACGCCAGCTGATCGTGCCGCTGCCGCCGCACACCGGCCGCAACCTGCGCGTCGAGGTCAGCTCCAGGCCCGGCCGCGCCGCGAACGACATCGCGCTGCTGGGCGTGGGCCTGCAGTCGCGCGCCGTCGGCCTGCCCGGCCCCCTGGGCCTGCTGTTCGTCGACAACCCGCTGGCGATCCTGCCGGTCTCGATCCCCAACGGCACCGGCCTCGCCGAGCTCGACCTGCCCGTGCCCGCCCAACCCGCGATCGTCGGCGTCGCGCTGCACCTGCAGACGTTGCACTGGAATGCCGCGGGCCTCGGCTTCGGCAACGCGGTCATCGCGCGGATCGAGTGAGCCGCGGCCGGCTCACCGCCCGCGCGGCTCGCCAGCGGGGACCCCGGCGGCCAGCCCCGCGAGCTCGTCGCAGAGCCGCCGCATGTCGCCGACCTTGCGGCCGTCGTCGCACGGGTACTGCACCGCGACCGCGACCTTCAGCTCGGGGTAGTAGAGCGCGTAGCTCAGGAAGCCCGGCATGATGCCGGAGTGGCCCATCGCGGGGCCGCGGCTCGAAGGCCCGACGAAGCAGCCCAGTCCGTAGCTGCCCGAGACGTGACGCGGCGCAGCGACGCCGCGCACGTGCTCGGCGCGCAGCGCCGCGGGTATGACATCGCCGGCGAACAGCGCGCGCATCCAGCGCGCCAGGTCGCTCGGCGTCGAGCGCACGCCGCCGCCGCAGTACTCGAACGCCGGGTTGACGAAGTACTCGCCGTCCACGACGGTCGGCCCCTTGGTGAACGCCACGCCGCTGGCCAGCCCGCAGGCGAGCGCCGGCATCTTCCTGCTGTCGTTCCACTGCGTGTCGGCGAGCTGCAGCGGCTCGAGCACGCGCGCGCGCAGCACCTTGGCGAACGGCTCGCCCGTGACCTTCTCGACGCAGAGCCCGGCGAGCAGGTAGTTGGTGTCGGCGTAGGCGAAGCGCTCGCCGGCGGCGAACAACGGCGCGTCGTCGAGGCAGAAGCCCAGGCACTCGACCGGCGTCATCGCGTGGTCCGGGTCCGCGGTCAGCGCCTCGTGGAACTCGGGGTTCCAAACGTGCTCGCGGATCCCGGACGTGTGGTCGAGCAGCTGCCGCAGCGTGATCGACGCGGCGTTGGGGATGCGCGCGTACCACGGCTCTGCGCCGAGCACGTCGGCCACCTTGCCGTCGAGGTCGAGCTTGCCCGCCGCGACCAGCTGCAACACGACGGCCGCGCAGTAGGTCTTGCCGATGCTGCCCGACATCAACCGGGTCGCCGTCGTCAGCGGCACCCCGGCGCCGTCCGCACCGATCGCGACCGCCACGACCGACTCGTCCGGCAGCACGCAGGCGGCGGAGACGCCGATCACGCCGCTGGCCTCGCGCTTCGCCGTCAGGTGGCGGGTCATCGCCTGTTCGACCGCGGTGCGCGTGAGGACAGCGCCGTCCTGGGCGTGCGCCTGCAGGCAGGGCACCAGGGCGAGCAGCAGACCGGAGAGGCGGCTGATCATGACGACGCTCTACGGCAGTGCGCGCGCCGTTGCGAAGGCGAACCGCCGCACCCGGAAGAATCCCCGGCGGCGCGCGCGTCACGAAGAATCGCGGATTCCGGCCCCGTCGACGGCCCCTCGAATCGGCGTGATGCGACACGACCGGTGACGTCTTGGGTCTCGAGCACCGGGATTCCCCGCGCTCGAAGTTCACCCACCCCGGCGATCCGCACGGATCGCTCCTCGGAGCACCCAATGACCTCCCACCGTTCCACGTTCTCGCACGTGACGCGCGGCCTCGGCGCCGCTGTCGCACTCCTCGGCGCCTTGTCCGCTCAGACCGTCATCAAGGTCCCCAATCGTCCGCCGATCCAGCCGGTGCCGCACAACCAGGCCGACTGGTCGTGCGGCGACGTCTACTACGTCGCCACCAACGGCGACGACAACACCGGCAACGGCAGCCTCGCGACGCCGTGGCGCTCGATCTCGTTCGCGGTTCCCCAGGCGCTGAGCCTGTCGGCGACGGGCAGCCCGATCACCATCAACGTGCGCGCCGGGCTCTACGACGGCGTCACGGAGTCCTTCCCGATCACGCTGCCCGCGCGCGGCATCAAGCTGCAGGCCTTCGAGCCCGGCGTGACGGTGCGCGGAGTGGGCAACACCGCCGTGCTCCAGGTCAACCGCAAGGGATCCCAGAGCGGGCCTTGCGGCTTCACGCCCGACACGGTGATCCGCGGTCTGATGCTGCGCGAGGGCCTCAACGGCATCGAGATCGACACCTCGATGGTCGGCGGCACCCCGGCGACGACCCCCGACCGCGTGCGCATCCAGCGCTGCACGATCGTCGACAACACGTCGAAGGGCATCCTGCTGAGCACCGCCTCAGGTCGTCGCTCGCAGCACGTCATCGAAGAGAACGAGATCGCCTACAACGCGGACTCGCAGGGCTTCGGGCACGGGATCCGCGCCTTCCACGACGGCGACTCGAGCTGCCTGATCCGCGCCAACTACATCCACGACAACGAGGTCGGCATCGAGATCTGGGGCGCGTCGGGCCAGGCGGACCACGTCCGGCCGCGCATCGCGTGCAACATCGTGCGCGATTCCGAGTGGGGCATCGCCCTGGCGTGGTGCTCGTCCTACCTGGTCAACAACACCCAGGGCTATGGCCGTCCGTTCAGCTCGGGCACGATGGTCTACGGCGTGCTCCTCGGCACGGAAGGCGACCACGTCGTCGCCAACAACATCATGTGGAACCCGGCTTCGTACGCGGGCACCAGCGCCGTGGCCGACTACGACACCTCCTCCCTGTCCGGCACCACCACCGAAGCGACCAACTGGGTCCTGCAGGTCGTCGGGCTCGGCAATCCCCCGGGGTTCGTCTCGCCCCCCGTCGCGCAGGGCTCGGGAGATCTGCATCTGTCTTCGACCTCGCCGCTGCTCGAGGCCGGCACCAACAGCTACGTGCTGCCCGAGATCGACGTGACGGCCGGCACGATCACCGCACGCGCCGACGTCGGCATGGACTTCGACGGTGACTCGCGCGTGCTCGACTTCGACCGCAACGCGGCAGCACTCGTCGAGATCGGGGCCGACGAACTCACCGGCGGCACCACGGTGCGCCTGGTGACGACCGGCGCCGACGCGTTCGGCAACGTGCACACGGGGGGCGTCTCGACCACGATCCCGCTGCTGATGTCGGGACTGCCCGGGGACATGGTGCTCGTCTACCTGTGGTTGCCCTCGGCCGAGGACCCGATCATCCCGAACACGTTCGTCGATCCGTTCGGCAACTGGCGCATCACCACGAACAACCTGGTCGGCGTCGGGACCGTACCGCCGAACGGCGTGTTCACGATGAACCTGACCCTCGACCCGGCCGTGCTCGGCCTCGAGCGCCAGGTCTACGTCCAGGCCCTGACCTCGGACGGCAGCCACTCGCTGGGCACGATCACCAACCGCCTGCTGCTCGAGATCGACGAGTAGCCGAGAATTCCGATCGGAGCGCGTGACGCCGGCGCGCCGCCGGCGTCCTGGGCTGGGTGGATGATCCCTCCCTGCCCAGGCCCACCGATCTGCAGCGCTCCGCCGAGGGGCTAGCATTCGCCCCCATGCCCCCCGACGACATCCGCGACGACATCGCGCAGGCGCGACGCGGCGACCGCCCCGCACTCGATCGGGTGCTCAGCGCGCTGCAGGCGCGGTTGCGCGCCGCCGCAACCAACCGCCTCGGCGGTCCGCTGCGCGCCAAGATGGCGACCTCGGACCTGCTGCAGACGACCTACGTCGACGTGGTGCGCTCGATCGGTGAGTTCCGCGGCGAAGACCCCGAGTCCTTCGTCGCCTGGATCATGCGCATCATGGAGAACAACCTGCGCGACCGGCTGCGCTTCTACGGTCGGCAGCGTCGGGCCCCGGAGGAGCAGCTCGACCAACCGCTCGACGGCCCCGACAAGGGACCGACCCCGAGTGTCGAGGCGATGCAGGTCGAGCATCTCGCCGCGGTGGGCAAGGCCCTCGCCGAACTCCCCGAAGACCAGCGCCGGGTGCTGCAGATGCGCGTGTTCGAGCGCCGTGAGTACGACGACATCGCGGCCGCGATGGGCCGCTCGCAGGGGGCCCTACGTATGCTGCTGTCGCGCGCACGCGCCACGCTGACCATGCGTCTCGACCAGCTGCTCGATGAAACCTGACCAACGCGACCGACTCGGGGAGCTGCTCGAAAGCTGGTTCGTCCGCCTCGACGCCGGCGAGACCCCGGACCCGGCGCAACACTGCGCCGAACACCCCGAACTGTGCGAGGAGTTCGTGCGCCTGCTCGGGCGCGCCGCAGCGTTCGACGACCTGTTCGCGCCGCGGCCGCGCGCCGACGACGACACCGCGCCGCCGCCGGACCAGCTGGGCGAGTACGAACTGATCGCGCCGATCGGTCATGGCGGCGTCGGCGAGGTCTGGCTCGCGCGCCAGACGACGCTGCGCCGGCTCGTCGCCCTCAAGCTCGTCAAGGTCGGCGACGACCCCAAGACCCGGCGGCGGCTGCGTCGCGAAGCCGAGGTCGCGGCGGCGCTCGAGCACCCCGGCATCGTGCCGGTCTACGCCGTGGGCGAACAGGACAACCGCGCCTGGATCGCGATGAAGTGGCTGACGGGTCCGGCCCTGGACGCCGTCGGCGCGCCGCTGGCGCCCGAACGCGTCGCCGTCATCGGCGCCGCCGTCGCGCGCGCGCTGCACGAAGCGCACCGCGCCGGCATCATCCATCGCGACGTCAAGCCTTCGAACATCGTGCTCGACGGCGACGCGCCGTGTCTCGTCGACTTCGGCCTCGCGCGCGACGGCGACGACGTCACGCGCACCACCGCCGCCGGGCACGTGTCGGGCACGCTGCTCTACATGTCGCCCGAGCAGCTGCGGTCGGGCGGCGAGACGACGACGCTCGACGCACGCACCGACATCTACTCGCTGGGCGCGACGCTCTACGAACTGCTCAGCGGCCGCGCGCCGTTCCTCGGCGACCATCCGGGCAAGGTCATCCACCAGATCCTCGAGGTCGATCCCCCGCCGCTTTCGGTGGCGCGCGACCTCGCCACGATCGTGCTGCGCGCCATGGACAAGGACCGCGAGCGGCGCTTTCACACGGCGCTCGAGATGGCCCTCGACCTCGAGCGCTACCTCGCCGGCCAGCCGATCCTGTCGCGGCCCGTCGGCCTGACGACACGCGTCTGGAAGCTCGCGCGGCGCAACCGCACCGCGACGGCGCTGATCGGCGCCGCGCTGCTGCTCGCCACCGGGCTCGGCGCCTCGCTCGGCTGGACCGTCTACGAACGCGCGCGGCGGCTCGACAGCGGCGTGATGCGCGTGCAGCAGGCGCTCTCGAACGACGATCTGCCGTCCGCGAGGGCGCTGCTGACGCAGTTGCTCACCGAGGACGCGGACGCCCCCGAGGTGCAGGCGGCGCAGCGCCGACTGACGACCTACGAGAAGCTCGACGACCTGCTCGACCAGGTGCAGGCCCTGCCCGAGGATGCCGATCCAACGGGGTTGCGCGCGGTCGCCGATTCGATCCGCACCGAGGACCTTCTGGAGCGTCGCCGCCTCGAATACTCGCTGGCGCGACCACTGGCACTGGCGCTCGCCGGTGATTGCGCGGCGGCGCGCCCGCTCGCCGAGGAACTGCCGGCATGCCGGGCGCGCGACGCCCTGCTGGCCGCGATCGCGACCGCCGAGAACGACTGGCAGGAGACCGGGCCGTGGCAGCTGCAGCCCGGCAAGACGACGGTCGACCACCTGTTCACGGCGCTGGCGATGCGCCTGGCGCAGCGGCCGCTGGAGGAGCGGCGCGCCGAGGTCGATCTCGCGCGCAGGCTCGACGAGACCGATCTGCGCGTGAAGCTGCAGCATGCGGTCCAGCTCGTCAACGAGAAGCAGCACCGCCCGGCCGTCGAGGCGCTCGGCGCCGTTCTGCGCGGCAAGGAGGTCCCGCGCATCGTGCGTCGGTTGTTGATCTATGAGTCGATCCAGCTCGGCGACCGCACCTCGGCGCGGCTTCACCTGGACCGGTTCCTGCTCGACCATCCGCGATCGGCGTGGACGGCTGCGGACGCCGCCTACGTCCTCGACGCCTGCTACTGGCTCGACGCGCCGGCGACCGAGCTCCTCGCCTTCGCGCGCGAACGGTGGCCCGACGATCGCCAGGTCACGGTGCTCGCGGCGCGCGCGATTCGCGATACCGACCCGGCGCGGGCGCGAAAGCTGATCGAGGCGAGCATCGACATGGCACGCACGCCGACGCAGCGGGACGCGTCGCGGCTCACCCTGATGCTGTTCGACGTCTCGCAAATGACGCCGTTTTGGTTCCCGTGGTACGACGACGTCGACGCCGAGGGCAAGGCCTGGCTCGGCCAGTTCGCGGCGCGTGCCGAAGCCCTGGCGACAGAGGCTCACCGCGAAGAGGATCGACTGACCAGCAGCCTGCTGCAGGCGCGCGCGCTGCTCGCGGCGGGCGACATGGCCGCCGCCGACGCGGTCTTGTCGCGCCTCGACGCGAACGCACCCGGGGTCGTGCTGGAGCGCGCACAACAGGCCTGTTGCCACTACCTCACGGCCAGATCCGTCGATCGACCCAACCATGAGTCATGGCGGGACGCGGCGCTCGCCGCGGCGAGGCACGTCGCGCCCGAGGGCTGGCGCCAGCAGGTGCGCGACGTACGGCCACGACTCGCCATCGCATTCGAAACGATGCCGACGAGTCAGCTGCTCCACGGGCAACCGGCGCAGCCCGTCGGCTGGTTGCTCGCGGCGCTGCTCGCGGTCGCGGACGGCGACAAGCAGGCCGCAACCAAGGCTCTCGACGCCGCGCGGCCGCTTCTGCCCGAAAACGAAGCTGACGGATACGTCGGGTTGCTGCACTACATCGAACGGATGCTGCGATGAGCGCCGCTGATGAGTGCCGCGGTCACCGGGTCACTGCCCGGTCTGCTGCCCGATGTGACCGACCTTGACCGGGTAGAGATCGAGCCCGGCCTGGTAGGTGACGTCGCCCGAGCCGGCGTCCATCGGCACCGCGCTGACCATCCGACCTGGCGCATCGACTGTCGCTGCAGCGACCGCCAACGCGCGCGTGACGCCGCCGCCGATCTTCGGAAACGTCATGACCACCGGTGGCGTAGCCCAGTTGGAGAGGAACTCGAACACTTGCCCCGGGATGAGGCCACCGGGGAGGACCACACCACCGCCGCTGTGCTCCGGCCAGATGACCGCGAACTTGGCGTGCCCAGTGATGCCGAGCTTCGGCGGCGGCTCGAAGTCGCCGAGATCCGGCGCCATATCGTCGATGTCCCACGGGACGTACGTCGGCAGGTTGGGTTGCCGCGCCGCGAAGACCTGCACCGCCAAGAACAACCACCCCTCCGAGACCGCCACCTTGAACGCACTCGAGTTGAGGTAGTCGATCGCGTCGTCGAAGCTCCCCGAATGGATCCAGCTCTGCATCAGCAGCGCCTGACGCACCGCCGCGCCGCCCGAGAACGCCGTCATGCGCGGCGTCGACGTTCCGGTGGCGATGTCCTCGAGGATGCCCATCCAGATCTGCTTCTGCGGCGTGGGCCACAGCGGGGCGTCGGCCGTCCACAGCCGGGTCGAGGCATGCAGGGCGAACGGGTCGAACGGGTCCTGTTGCGTCAGGAACGGTTGGCACCAGCCCTGCACGTAGGCCGTGTTGGGCGCCGTGCCGAGCGCACCACTGACGTGAAACTGCAGGGTCCGCTTGCGCCACACCTGCGGCGGAGAATCGCCCTCGGGGAACACACAGCCCCCCCAGTTCACCGCACCCGCCGGCTGCGTGAAGCCGTCCTCCCGCAGCCAATCGGGTGCCGACGATTGATAGGCACTGGCGAGGGCGATCGAGAGCACCGGGTAGCACCAGCCACCCTCGGTGCCCGTGATGCGCATCCGGAACTCCCTCACGGCCACGCCGGCCGGTAGGCTGCCCGAGGAGACGTCATACCACTCGCCACCGTCCGGGCTGTCGTCCTGCGGCGGCGGGTCGACGTCGACCTGGAGGGACACGAGTGTCGGGGAAACCGGGGCCTGAGCGAGGGCCGGCGCGGCGGCCGCGGCGATGGCGAGAAGGGGCGTGAGAGGCGGGAGTCTCATCGGTGGGCGAAGGAGGGCTGAGGTTCGAAAAGGCGTTGACCGGTGACAGACGACGTCCGTCGCCCACTGTCACGCCAAAACCCGGAACTGCGCCAGCAGGCGTCATTGCATGGAGTTACGCGCGGCGCCCGGTTGTACCCTGTCCAGGCCCACGCGTCACCGCCCCTGCTCCGACTGCGCACAGTCCTGCCGGCCGCGCCTCACTCCCTCTTCTCGAGCGCCTCGACTCGCTTCGTCAGCTGCTCGACAGCTCGCGTCAGGCTCTCGAGGCGCTGGGCCGCGCCCGGTGCCACCGGGGCCTCGGACGGCACGTCGACCGTGCGCAGCATGTCCAGCACCGCCACGACGGTGTGCTGCGGCCCGCTGACCACGAGGGAGTTGCCGCTGCCGACGTTGCCGAGCGTGATCGATCCGCCCGGTCCGCCCGTGCTGGCGAAGAACGGCCGCAGCGCGTTGGTCGCGATCACCGAGTTGACGTGTTGCAGCGGCGCGACGACGGTCACGCAGAAGTACGAATCGGGGCGGGCGCGCACCTCGTCGACCGTGCGGTGCGCGGCGCGCGACACGTAGTCCCGGGCCCGTGACCCGGCCAGACTGACGACCTCGTAGACACCGCGCCCGGTGTCGAGCGGCGTGATGCCGAACCCCTTCGACCACAGCAGGCTCGACAGCAGATCCTCGCAGCCCGCGCGGTCGGTGCGCACCGCGCGTTCGAGCGTCACGGTCGCCGGCTGGGTCGCCATCTGCAACTCCTGCGGGTTGACCATGATGTTCCAGCCGAGGAACTCCCCGCAGCGTTTCGTCAGGTCGGCGATCGGGACCGTGCCGGCCTCGAACTCGAACCGGGCCTGATCCTGGGCGCGCGCGTCGTGGTCCTGGGGGCTGCTGGCACAGGCGGCGAATGTCAGTGCGGCGGCGATAACGAGTGACTTCATGGACGTCTCCGGGGACTTCTTCGTGCGGCGATGATGCCGGCTGGGGCCGCTAGCAGGCAAGTCGGGATGCGGTAACAGGGCACCAGCGGACCTGCCGCGCGCGCAGCGGCTCGGGTAGGGTGGTTGCCTGCCTTCGTCCCCCGCCCGGAGCCCCGGATGTCGCGATCACTGACCTGCCCGTTCCTGCTCGCCTGCACCGCGGCCCTGCCGGCTCAGATGTCGGGCAGCTACTCCCTGGACCCGTCCAACCCGGCCGCGTTCGCGACGTTCACGCAGGCGGTCGCGGCGCTGTTCGCGAACGGTGTCAGCGGGCCCGTCGAGATCGTCGTCGCGCCCGGCAGTTACACCGAGTCCACGCTGATCCCGCCGATCACGGGCGCCTCGGCCACGAACACGATCACGTTCCGGGCGCAGCAGGGACCCGGCAGCGTGATGCTGCACGGCAGCGGCGGCGACACGATCGCGCTGCTCGGCGTCGCCTTCGCCTACAACCGCGCGGTGCGCTTCGACGGCCTGGACTTCGTCGGCGCGCCGGGACGCGCGATCTCGGCGACGCGTTACGTCGAGGACGTCGAGATCCGCGACTGCACGTTCGGACCGGGCCACGTGGGCAGCGCACCGGGCGTCTACTACGACGCCGTGATCGCCAGCGACAACGTCGGCAACGAGGTCGGCTGGCACATCCACCACAACCGCTTCACGCTGGCCCCGGCGGTGCTGACCACGAGCCACGGCATCTACGTCGCCAACGGCGGCGGCTGGCACATCCATCACAACGAGTTCACGATGAACGGCGCCAACCACGCGCTCTACATGGAGAACAACGGCGCCACCCTCGACCGCATCCACGACAACCTGTTCACCGGCGCGCTGGCGATGAACTTCAGCAACACGGTCAGCTCGGTGGCGGTGCTGCGCCTCGACAGCGCCAACTACAACAACGACATCGTGCACAACACCTTCGCGGTCGACATTCCGGGCGAGGGCTGCTGCATCGTGACCGGCGGCTACTTCTCGGGCGGCCAGCCGGTGCAGAACCGCATCTACGGGAACGTCTTCGAGGTGCGAGGGCAGGGCTGCGCGATCGTGCGCAACGTCTCGGGCTTCGGACCGAACCCGTTCCTCGCCGACGGCAATCTCTACGACACCGCGAGCGGCGTCCTGAATCGCCTCGGCTCGACGATCACGACGTCGGTGCCCTATCCGACGCTCGCCGCCTGGCAGGCCGCGACCACACAGGACCTGAACTCGCTGCAGACCAGCCCGCTGCTGCAGGACCCGTTCGGCACGCCGCCGGACCTGCGACCGACGACCAACAGCCCCGTGCGCGATCTGGCCGTGAACACGCCGAGCTACATCGCCGAGGACTTCGGCGGACGCATGCGCGACGCGATGCCCGACGCCGGCGCCTACGAGTCGACGAGCCTGGCGTTCTACGGCGTGGGTTGCCCGGGCACCGGCTTCCAGGTCCCGCGGTTCTCGAACACCGGCAGCGTCGCGATCGGCTCGACCAACCTGACCCTGGAGCTCTCGCGCGTGCCCGGGGGCGCGCTCGCGATCCTGCTCGGCGGCCTGTCGCGCACGCAGTCGGCCGCCGGCCCGCTCCCGTACGACCTCGGCGGCGGCTGCCGCATCCTGGCCGCGCCCGAGGCCATGATCTCGTTCGTCGCCTCGCCGCTGGGGCAGGTGTCCATGCCGTATCCGATCCCGCCGATCCCGGGGCTGACGGGACTGGACCTGTTCTTCCAGTGGGCGGTGCTCGACGCCGGCAGCTTCAGTCCACTCGGCGTCACTGTGTCCGGCGCGGCGGCCCTGCAGTTGTAGCGCACCGCGAACGCCGGCGCCCGCCGCTGTTGGGACGAAGGCTCCCGAGCGCTACTCGAACATCCACTTCGTCTCGGCGTTGCCGGGATCCAGAACGCGCGCCCTGCCCAGCAGCTGGTCAGCCCGTTGAGGGTTTTCACACTCGCGCGCCACCATCGACGCGAACACCAGGATCTCGGGACTGTCGGGATGACGTTCGAGGAGCCGAGCGCACGATGTGAGTGCCACCTCGGCATTGCGCTGGGTTCTCCAGCAGTCGCGCAGGATGAACAGCGCCCAGGTCCGCTGGTCCTTGGGCAACGCCGGCTCACTCAGGAGCAGGTCGACGATCGCGCGTGTCGCGGCATCGAATTGCCGCGTGGCGACCCAGCTCGTCGCCTGAAACATCACAACCGAGTGATCGATGCTCGCTCCCCCGGCCTGCGCGCGTTCGAACCAGTCCAGTGCCAGACGATGATCGCCGCGCAGCTGCGCGATCCGACCGATTGCCACCATGCCGCGCGGCTCTTCCGCGAGCTCGAACGCCGTCGCGATCCGATCGGCGAGGTCCAGCTCACCTGTCTGGATCGCGCCCCACAGGGGTTGCAGGCCTTCGTCCCGCCAGGCCCAACGGGCCTTCTTTGCGCTGTTCTCGAGGCGCGCGAGTTCCTGCGGACTCGCTGCACTCAGCAGCTTGGCGAGCAGCTCTTCGGCGCGGCCGAACTGGTCGTAGGTCAACAGCGCACGGTAGTAGGACAATCCGATGCGCCTGCCGCCAGGCCGCTCGAGCCGCCTGGAGAAGATCTCGACCACCTGCTCGGCACGGAACGAGTCCTTGCTGAAGTCGGCCTCGGCGCCCGCAGCAGCATCGAGCGGCGCCCGCAATCGATAGGTCGCGGTGTCTCCACTGGCCAGGTCGTGCAGTTCTTCCCATAGATCCGGCCGACTGTCGAACACCAGCGGCAGCCAGAAAGTCGGCATGTGTTTGAAGTCCTGGAGCACGACGAGGCTCTCACCAGGCACGAGACTGGGACCGAAGACGCGCAGGATCGCATTCGTCAGGTCCCAAGACTTCGCTGCATCGACGAACAGGATCTCGATCGGCCCGCCGCGCCACGTGCCGGCGAGCAAGTCCATGCGCTCTGCATCGATCGTGTCGGAATACGCGGCCGTCTGCTCGCGGAAGAGCGGCCGGAAGTCACTGCCCTCGGGCAGGTCCGCAGGGCAATAGCCTTCCATGTAGTCGCGTCGCCACTCGAACAGATCCAGGGACTGCACCCTGACCCCACCGCCGCTGCGACGAACGCCCTCGGCGAGCGCCGCACTGCTGCAGCCGAGCCAGGGACCGAGATCGACCACGGCGCCCGAGCCGCGCCGCAGAGCAGAGGTCACCCAGATCAGGTACTGCTGCTCCTCGCGGGTCAGCATGTTCGGGATGCGGGCGACGGCGTCCGGAACGACCAACGACGCCCAGGGTCTTGGCTCTTCTTGCATCACGGCTCCTCGAGGCCGCGGGCAGGCGGCCAGTCCACGTGATCCGAGCGGCTCCAGAGGAACCCGTAGCCGAGTGAGCAGAGTGAGCGCGAATGCGCCTGTCGTCAACCCGTCTCGCGCTCCACGGTCCTCACCCGCCCAGGTGCCGCAACAGGAAGGCACGCACCCTGCCCCACAGATCGAGCCAGTCCTCGCCGCGCATGAAGTGCTCGGACTCGGCGTATTCGTGCAGCTCGGCGCCGTAGTCGCGCGCGAAACGACGACCGGGCTCGGGCGGCACGGCGCGGTCCTTCCCGGCCAGGCCGAGCAGCAGCGGCGGATGCCCCGGCGCAACGGTGCGCGGGTCGACGAGCTCGGGCGCCGCGAGCACCGCGGCGACGGCGTCGAACGGACAGGGCTGCGCCAGGCTGGCCAACGCCGCGAACCCACCCATCGAGATGCCGACCACGCCGACGCGCTGCGCGCCGCGCTGGCGGCAATGCAGCGCCAGATCCGGCAGCTCGGCGGCCCACTGCCGCGCGAGGTCGAGGATCGCTGCGCGGCGCCGTTCGTCATCGAGCGACGCGATGGCAGCGAGCCGCCCGTCGCCGCGGCCGCCGTGGCCCGGCGCATCGGGCATCACCACTTCGGTTCCTTCGCCCACGAACGCCACCCCGTCGGCGCGGTGCACCGCGGCGTCGGCCGCATAGCCGTGCAGCAGGATCACGCTGGCCCGCAGCGGGCCGGTGCACGGCAAGGTGTGCTGGGTCCTCACGCGGATGGCCCCCTACCGCCGCAGCGCCGTCGCCATGCCGCCCGCCGCGACCAGCAGCAGCACCACCCCGAACGGCACCAGCACGATGCCGAGCCCAGGGTCCCCGCCGACCACGCCGAACCCGCCGAGCCAGAAGCCCGCCGGCAACGCGACGGTCGCGCCGAGCAGGCAGCCCGACGCGAGCCGCGGCGCGCGGTCGGCGTGCGCGCAGCACAGGCCGAAGGCGATGTGCACGAGCGCGAGGAACGTGCCGTGCGCATGCGCGAGGCGCCACAGAAGGCGCCGCGTCTCGTTGCCGACGGCCAGGTACCAATCGACCTTGAAGCCGTGCATGCCTTCGAGCACCGCGCCGAGCGCCGCGAACACGAACAGGCTCCACCAGCCGACGCGCAGGTGGCGGCGGCGCAGCTGTGCGAGGTCGTCGGGGAGTTGGTCGGGTGCGGTCATCGGGCGCGTGCGCAGGCCGTGCATACAAGCGCGCCGACGCCTCGACCGCGAGACCTTGTTGTCGGGGCCCATGCTTTGTCGGCGGGCCACCTCGCGCCGCGAGGTATCCTGCGGGCCCGGAGGTGGAACGATGCCGCGGTTGCCACAAGTCACGCAGCACAGACTCGCCCGAACCATGGCAGCAGCCCTGCTCGCGCTGCTCCTGATCCTTCCTGCCGCC
Organism: Planctomycetota bacterium; assembly: GCA_020638655.1. Lineage (GTDB taxonomy): Bacteria > Planctomycetota > UBA1135 > UBA1135 > UBA2386 > JACKIC01. The sequence continues at coordinate 100,715 of JACKIC010000004.1, read as the reverse complement.
GCGCCGCCACCCAACGGCATCCCCAGCAGCGCCCGTCCGGTTCCCTACGGCTACTGCATCTCGGCGGAGCTGCTGATGGAGCTACTGCGGCACCACGCGATCGCGTTCCGCGTCCCGCGCCCCACGAAGGTCAAGGACATGGGCAGGGTCGCGCCGACCTGGCACACCAGCCCCGCTGCGGTGATCGAGTTCAACCGCAGCCTGGGCATCGAGCTGCCGAACGACCCCGAGGCGCAGCTGCCGCGCGACGTCGACCTCTGGATCCCGCCCCAGGAAGTGGTCGCGGGTTCTTGCTGCGTCTGGATCCTCTCGGGTTGGGACGGCTGGGTCACCGCCCGCTCGGTCTCTCCGTACGCCAACGAGATCGGCTTCCTCGAGCCGCAGCACAGCCACGCCGCGTCGAGCAGCGGGAGCCTCGGCGTTCGCCTCTTCCCGGTGCCGATCGCGCAGCAACGCGAGTGGATGGCGCTCGCCGGCGACTCCCTGCCGTCGCAGGAGGTGTTGACGCAACGCGCCGGCCCCGAACTGCGCGCGATGTTGCAGCGGCTGAAGTTCCCGCAGTGGGACGAGCGCCACACGTTCTCCTTCTCGCAGTGGGTATCGGAGACTTCGAAGGTCGCGCGCGTCACGGTCTCGCTGCCGATCGCCGAGGTCGATGGCGAGGTGCGGTTCACCGAGCCGCCGACCGCGCACTACCTCGACGCGCGCGGCAAGGAGACGCCGCATTGGATCCCGACCGGGGACAGCCAGCTGCAGCTCGTGTTGCTGGCCGTCGCGGGCGCGGCGCTGCTCGGTTACCTGCTGGCCGCGGCGCGGCGACGTCGGCCGACGACGCAGCCATGAACGCCGCGGTCCGGGCGCTGCTACTCGGCGGCGCCGCGATCGGGCTGGCGATCGCCTGTGCTCTTTGGCCGCTGTCGGTCTGGGCCGCAACGCTCGCCGTGTTCGGGGTGCCGCACGCGCTCGTCGAGCTGCGTTGGGTCGGACGCCGCTACGGCCGCTGGCGCGCGCTGCTGATCCCGGTCGTCGCGCTGCTCGCGCTGATCGGCACCTCGCGGCTGCTCGCCTTCCAGCTCGACTGGCGCGGCGCGACGCTCGCCGCCATCGAACTCGCGCTCGGCATGTTGCTGGTCGCGAGCGTGTTGCCGCGGGACACGCGCCGGTGTGTGCTGCGCAGCGCTGTGGCCACGCTCGCGCTCACCGCGCTCGGGTACGGCGTCGCCAACGCCCCCCTCGACACGCTGCTCGTGCTCGCCGTGCTGCACAACGTGACGCCGGTGGGACTGATCGCCGATCGGCTGCGCGACCCCGACCTCGTGCAGGAGGGCCGCACGCGCTGGACGGCCGCCGCGCTGCTCGGCTTCGTGCTCGTGCCCGCGTGGCTGGCGACGGGCGTCGCCGCGAACTGGCTCGGGCTCGAGAGCATGACGACCACGCCCGGCGACCTCACGGCCGCGGCGCAGCTCGACCTCGGCCTCGCCGACGGCCTCGCGGCGTTCGTGCCCGGCTGGCTGCCGCGCGCCAACGCGCTCGACCTGCTGCGCGCCGCCGCGTTCCTGCAGTGCCTGCACTACGTCGCGGTGCTCGTCGTCCTGCCGCGCCTCGGCGCCGCCCCCAACGCCACGCGCACGCGGCGCGACACACCGTTCCTCGTGCTCGTCGCCGGCCTCGGCGCGCTGTTCTTCGCCGCGTTCGGGTTGGACTTCCGCGAATCGAAGGCGACCTACGGCATCCTCGCGGCCGTGCACGTGTGGGCCGAGTTCCCCGCGCTGCTGCTCGCGCTGACGCCGCGCGCCCAGCTGCCCGTGACGCCATGATCGACCCACTCTGGTTCACCGGGTTCCTGCTGACGCTCGCGATCGAGGTCCCGCTCGTCGCGGCGTTCGCACCGCGCGACCAGCGCCGCCACACCGCCGGCATCGCAGCGGCGGTGCAGTTGCTCACCCATCCGCTCGCGTGGCTCGCCGTCACCACCGGGGCGCTCGACTGGTGGACGATCGAGGTGCTCGTCGTGCTGGTCGAGGGCGCAGCCTACGCGCTCGCCGTGGGACGGCCGCTGCGCGCGTTCGGCGTCTCGCTGCTCGCCAACACGGTGTCCGCGGCTGCCGGGCTGCTGGTGTTGGCGCGTTGAGCGCTGGCTCACTCCGCGACGCAAATGGGGCCGGGCCGGGATCGCAGCATCCTCCAGATCGGCCTCAACGCCCCTCTTCCCCCAGCTTCGCGTCCAACTCCGCACACCCCCACCTCGAGTATGGGCAGACATCGACGAACCAGGTCCCGTCGTCGTAGCGAAACGCATTGCCGAGCGTCTTCAGGCTGCCCATGACGCGCATGGCGCCTGCGCGCATGGTCGGGTCAGGGCTCAGGACGATGCGCACGGTCGGCACCCCTCTGGCGCGCAACGCCTCCTGAATGTGGGTGGTGTGGAGCGCGCCGTAGGCGACCACGTCCCGCACCTCGGCATCTGCCGCATGCTCCAGGATCGACCCGATCGCCTCGGCGTCACGCTTCTCGAGGTTCCACGCCTGCACGGGACCACCGTTCATGCCGCTCCCGAGTCCCTGCTCGCACGCAATGGCGCGGCACCCCAGTTCTCCCGCGGCGGCGACCAGGGGGCCCTGCACAGTTTCCGATTCGTACAGCAGACGGGTCCGCCTTGGCCCGCCCCACAGATGCACGAGTTGCTGCAGGATGCCGATCTCCCAGGCACGCACGAACCCGTCGTAGTGGATCTCGGACAGGATCACGATGCGAGCGTCGGCCGCCTCGCGGATCATCTCGGCAATGCTGCCTCGTCGCATGCCGGTCAACCGCGCCGCAACGGCATCGTAGGCATCGCGATACTCCTCCAGCGACTTCTCCTCGCCATGGCGCGTCTCGTCAGCGATCCACGTTTCGTCGGCGAGTCGCCCGAGCCGACTCAAGCCGCGGCGACCATCGCGTTGGCACACGCCATCGGCGGCGGCGGCGCGAAACACGTCGAGGAACTGCTCATCCGGATGGAGCGCCAGCGCAGCTGCCGCGTACGGCAACCAGCCCGCGCCGCGCGCGTGCACGACCTCGTACACTCGTCGAGCACCTGCACGGCCGTTGCGTCGCACGTAGCTCCGGAAAGCGGCCAGCGTCGTGAGACCGTCCGGCTCTTCCGCCATGAGCACGGCAAGGGCCTGGTCGATGGCCTCGTCAGCCGACTCGACCGATTCACCGGCTGCCTCGACACATTGCCGGCGAATCAGGTGGTCCTCGCTCGCGAGCCCTTGCAGGATGCGTTCGACGCGATGCTGCGGACTCAGCAGGGCAAGATCCCAGGCATACACTCGCGTCACCGGATCCTCGTCGTCGCGATACTGCCACCCGATCTCGGCGAGCCGCGAATCGGCAAGTGCACGAGCCTGCATCAGCACGGCGAGGCGACAACCAGGGAGCGCCGCAAACTGCTCGATCTGCGCCAACAGACGATCCTCTGTGCGCGAGGGTGCACCGGCACAGGACTCCAGGAGCAGGATTCCCATCCAGGCGGCAACTGTGACGCTACGCATACGGTTCGGCTCACTCCGCCAGGTAGACCGGCCGATCGTTGCGGCGCGCATACAGACGTGCGAACGCTTCGACCGCGAGCCCCCGTTCTTCGAGCAGCAGCGCCGGACGCGGCGCGCCGCGGTAACCCTCGCGCCAGCGCGCGGTGATCCGTTCGCCGAACGGGCGCACGGCGTCCGCCTCGGCGACGAAGTCGAAGCCCTCGAGTTCAGGCACGCCGCCGGGCAACGAGCGCAGCGAGCGCGCGGCGCCGAAGCGCACCACGTAGTAGGGATCGTCGAGCAGGCGCGCGAGGTAGGGCGACATCCAGTCGGTGCCCGCGGCGCGCTGCGCTTCCTTCCAGCCGAAGCTCCAGGTCGCAACCGCGCGCTGGCCCGCGTCGCCGGTCAGCAGCCAGCGCGCACCCGCGGCGACGTTCGCCTGCTCGTCGTCGAGCGGCGACGGCTCGATGCCGTACCACGCCTGCAGGCGTTCGACAGTCCACTGCAGCGTGCGGTCGAGATGGCACAGGTTGCACGCGTTGGGCCGCCCCGTCTGCAGTTCGGTCTGCACGCTCGGCGACGTGATCGTATGGCTGCGCTCGGCCTTCATGAGCCCGAAGCTCGTGTGCGGCATGTGGCAGTCGTAACAGGTGCTGCCACCCCCACCCGGCGCGTGGTGCGTGTGCTGCGCGAGCGCCGCGTCGTCGCGCAGCGATTCGTGACACTGCGTGCAGGCGGCGTTGCCGCGCATGCCCGACTTGAGCTGGTCGTCGCGCCACGCGTCGCGGTCGGCCGCGTCACCGCCGTCCGCGACGCCGTGCGAGGCGCCGTGCAGTTCGTGGCACGAGGTGCAGTCGAGCTGCTTGTCGGCGTCACCGTGCGTGTAACAGGGTGACTTGACGAGGCCGTTGTACTCGCGCCCCGACAGCCGCACCTCGCCGTCCGACCAGAACGCGCTCGCGAAGAACTGCGGGTTGTGCTGCAGCGTGCGGCGCAGTTCGTCGGCGTAGCGATGATTGGGATCGATGACGAGGTTGGACGCGTGCAGGTCGCCGCCGGGGCGATAGACCAGGCCGTGTTCGCGCCAGCTGTCGAAGTGCGCGCTGCGCAGGATGTTCACCGAGTGGCACTGGCCGCAGACCTGCGCCGAACGCGCCGGGCCGAGTCGCTGTGGCAACACCACCGTCTTGTCACCCGCCTTGTCCCCGCCCTCATCGAGGTGCTGCACGTAGCGGCGCACGGGGTTGCGGTTGGCGGTGACGTGCCGTTCACCGGGGCCGTGGCACGCCTCGCACGCGATGCCGAGCTCGCTGGCCTCGGTGTCGCAGCGGTCGATGTCGACGCGCGGCCGCACGCCGGTCGCGTGGCACATGTGGCAGTTCTGATTCCAGGCGCCGGGGTCGGGCGGATCGCGGAACTCGGGCGGCAGCACGAACACCGTCGTCAGCGGCAGCCACACGCCCTCGGCGATCTTGAAGCACATCGGCACCGGCGCGAGTTCGCGCTGGTTGCCGGTCGAATACCAGAGCACCTGCAGGTGGTGCGACCCGGTGAGCTGCTCGATGGGCCGCAACACCGGTCCCGGCTGCTTGCCGCCGCGTTCGAACTGCACCCACAGTTCGTCGCCGCGCCACTCGAGCACCACGGGCTTGCCGAACCAGTCGAGCTCGAGCCGCTCGAACTGCGCCAGCACCGTGTCGCGGCGCGCGACCTGCGTCATCGTGCGATGGAACGACTCGTGCCACGACGCGTGCTCCGCCGGATGGCACGAACGGCACGTCGCCGAGCCCACGTAGTCGTCGGCGGGCTTCACGAGCGGGCGATGCACGGGCGCAGCCTCGGCGACCGGCTGCACCCAGAACGTCAACACGATCGTGCCTACGCCGAGCAGCGACAGCAGCGCCGTCGCCGAGATCCCGACGAGCCCGCGCGGCCCCGCGCGCCACAGGCAGGCGCAGGTGATCAGGGCGACGATTGCGACGAGCAGGGTTTGCATCGCGGGGTTGTTCAGCAGATCCGGGCGGCGGCGGAATGCACGCGACATTCACGCTCGCGCGTCAGTGTCGCGGATCTGCGACAGTCGTGCACCCATCGTGTCGATTGCGTTGCGACGCGCTGCTGGTGAGCCACCACGTGGCATTGACGAACGCGAGCCCTCGCGCATGCTGGACCACCGCTCCACAAACTCGACGCGGAATTGGCAGCACCCGCTGAGGCAACGACCAAGCGATGAACATCCCGACCTGCAGTTCCCTCTCCGGCTTGGTCGGCGTCTTGGTGATGTCTCTCAGCGTTCCTGGTCAGGACGCACTGCGAGCCTGGTCTGGGTTCTCCATGGACACCGATGCCTATCGGCTTCCGGCTGTGCAAGTCGACACGGCGTGGTACTTGACCGCAGTGCTGCGCGTCGACGGCAAGATTTTCGTGCATGGCTCGGAGAGCGGCTTCTTGGGCATCTGTCGCCCGCCAGCACCCCCGGCTGGCTCAGTCTTCACCCGGGTTTCGGTGAGCCCGAGCGATGGCTTGGGGTTGCTCTCGAGCGGCGACCTCGTGCATTGGCACAACAACGACATCGTTCTCGACCCCGTGCCGGCGTTGCCTGCCGGCGTGCGGTACGTCGGAGTGTCGGTCGGTGATCAGCACGCCCTTGCGTTGCGTTCCGATGGCGTGCTCGTCGGCTGGCACAAGCACATTGGCACGATGCCACTTGGAACTGCGCAGGCCGCGGTGCCGGCGTTCCCGCCCGGAGTCAACGCCGTCAAGTACAAGGCCGCCGTGCTCTGCTCGATGGCGCTCTTGTCCAACGGCACGATCGTTGGCTGGGGCTACAACTTCTACGGCGAGTTGAACATCCCGCCGCTGCCAGCGAACACGACCTACGTCGACCTCTGGGCGGGCAACTACCATTTCTTTGCCAAGAGATCGGACGGCGTCATCGTCTCATGGGGGCAGAACCAGATCGGGCAGGCCAACCTGCCGACGCTGCCACCGGGAGTCACCTTCGTCGACTTCGGTGTCGGGCAGGATCACACGATCGCGCTGCGCTCCGACGGTCAGCTGATGGCGTGGGGGGACAACACCGACGGCCAGTGCAACGTCACGCAGGTCCCGCCAGGACTGAGCGTCGTGCAACTCGATGCGAGTCACTTCACGTCGCTCGCGCGGCTCTCGGATGGTTCGGTGATCGGTTGGGGCGGACCATTCGGAGAACTGCCCCTCGCCGTGCCCGCCGCAAACGAGCGCTTCGTCGACGTCACTTGCGGGCGCGCCCCCTTGCTCGGACTCACGTCGGACGGCGAGGTGCTCGGCTACGGGACCTACTACCCGTGGCTGATCAACGCTCCGCCGTGTCCGCCGGGAATGCGCTACGAGAAGATCCACATGGGGTGGCGTCATGCCGGTGCGCTGCGCTCGGACGGCGCGCTCGTGATGTGGGGCGACAACCCCGACGGGCGCTGCACCGTTCCGCCGCTGCCTCCCGGTGTCAGGTATGTGCAGGCTGCTCTCGGCAACCTCATGACTTGTGCGTTGCGTTCCGACGGACAGGTCGTCTCCTTCGGTAATTCGCCCTTCACGCCGCCGCCACTGCCGAGCGGTGTGCACTACGTGCAGATCGACTTCGAGAGTGATAGACCAACGCTACTGCGGTCGGACGGGCAGGTGGTGACTTGGCCTGCGGGCAGTGCTCCCGCATCCCCGGTCGTTGCTCCGTTCGTGAAGGCAACGACGGGAAGGACGGTAGCTGCGGTGCTACGAGCCGACGGGCAGGCGATCGGCTGGACCGGCTTCAACACTCCCTTCCCGGTTCCTGTCTTGCCTCCTGGTGTCGTCTACGTCGACATCGATTGCGGCGACACCCACTTCGTCGGCAGGCGATCAGACGGCGAGGTCGTGGTCTGGGTGAACGCTCCACTCGGGCAAGAGAGGGTTCCACCTCTGGCAGCCGGCGAGTCGTACGTGCAAGTCGATGCCACGGGGAATGCAACAGCCGCTCGCGTCGGTCCGACCCGCACCTACGTCTCGTTCGCCAGCGGTTGCGCCGGCACCCAACCCCCTGCGCGCCTCGTGCCGCGCGAGACACCCTTCATCGGTGGCACCCAGGAGGTTCGGGTCTTCGACCTCCCCCAAGACTGCGCCTTCGTCGTCTTCGGTTGGAATCAAACCGCACCGCTCTCGCTCGCCCCTGCAATGCCAGGCTGCTTCCAGCATGTGTCCGTGGACGCAGCCTTCTTCGTGACCGGCCAGCACGGCAACGCGAAGTTCGAGTTCCCCATCCCCGACTGGCCCGGGCTCGTCGGCCTCTCGTTCTACAACCAAGCCCTCGTGTTCGATCCCGGCGCCAACGCGCTCGGCGCAGTCGTCTCCGACGCAGCGCGAGGTGTGATCGGCAGGCCGTGATCACACGTCGAGGCACGGCCCCGCGTCGGCGAATGCACGCGTTTCATCGCAGAACCCCGAACCCGGGCGGCGCGCCGGTCGCGGCCAGTTCCTCGACTTCGACGCACACGACCTTCGACCACTGCGAGCCGCGGTGCAGCCAGGTGCAGAAGGCCGCGATCTGCGCGCCGCCTCCTTCGGCCTCACCCTCGACCGCGCCATCGGGGCGGTTGCGCACGAAGCCCGAGAGTTGCAGCCGCTCGGCTTCGCTGCAGCAGTGCGCGCGGAAGGCCACACCCTGCACGCGGCCCGTGACGACGAACGTGATGCGGCGCGCGGTGCTCATCCGCGGCGCTCGACGCGACGGTGCGTGAACGCCACGTCGCCGACGATGATCGTGACGAGGTCGCGCAGGGTCACGCGACCCTGTCGCTCGAGTCGGTCGAAGCGCGCCAGCACCGTGTCGCGGTTCGCGACCTGCGTCATCGTGCGATGGAAGGAGTCGTGCCACGACGCGTGCTCGGCCGGATGGCACGAACGACACGTCGATGAGCCCACGTAGTCGTCGGCGGGCTTCACGAGCGGGCGATGCGCGGGCGCGGCCTGGGCCACGGGCTGCACCCAGAACGTCGCCACGATCGTGCCGACGCCGAGCAGCGACAGCAGCGCGGTCGCCGCGATCCCGACGAGCCCTCGCGGACCCGCGCGCCACAGGCAGGCGCAGGCGATCACGGCGACGATGGCGACGAGCAGGGTTCGCATCGCGGGGCTGCTCAGCAGATCGGGGCGGGCGCGGATTGCACGTGTTTCTCGGGGCTGCGATCAGCGTCGCGGATCTGCGACAGCGGCGCATCCACTGTGTGGGCTACGTTGCAATGCGGCGCGAGCAGCAGCCGGGGTCATCAGTGGCGACAGGCGAGCGCAGAAGATCGATCCCATGGCATTGACGGTTCCTGATCCAGAGGCATGCTGTGGCGTAACTCGACGCGACGAGAAGGTAGAGTCCTGAGTGAACGGCGACCGACTCAGCAGGTGAGGAGGCGCCGGACGCGGAGTGAACGGCGCCGCGCGAGTCGAAGAGGAAGCAATGCAGCTCTCAGCTCTCAGCTCTCAGCTCTCAGCTCTCAGCTCTCGCCGCGCTGAGCATCGGCCTCGGTGACGCGGTGCGCGCGCAGACGCCTCCGCCGGTGCCACCGCCGCAGTACTTCAAGGAGTTCTCGACGCACGACGCAACGACGACGTTGCTGAGCCTTTCGTCGAATCTCCCGGAGGCTTGGGCCGACGTGAAGTCGACAGGCGCCATGATGCCGGGCAAGGGGTGGACGTTCTGTGTGGGCACTGTTGGTGTGACGACCACATTCCTAGTAGACCAACCGAGGTTCTCGGGGGAGAGCATTGCGCTGCCGCCAGATCCGGCGAACCAGAACGGCTTTCGCATCGCATCCGGTGCCACCATCGGCCAGAAGCAGATCGTTGTCTTGCAGGCTCGGGGACCCGATCTGTCAAACCCGTCCAGCCAAAACCAGGATCAAACCATCCGCTGGCAAGCCTACTTCTACGGAGATTCGGGCCTCGGCGACAGCGCCATCGGACGCCCTGCGACCAATGCCCGGGCCGTGTCGGTCTGGCCCGTCCTGGGCGAAGAAGGCGAACTCGACCTCGCAGAAACGCGAATCGCGATCTGCGGCGAGTCCTTCGAGTGTCGCCTACCGAACAGTCAGTTCACGAACGGTCCTAACGGGATGGGCGGGCGTATGAAGTTCTCAGGCCCGGGCCCTTTCGCCACGAACTTCCCGCGGGGTCTGCCGAGCGGCTTCATCGCTGTGTACCGCGGCAACGGCACCCACCTCTGGACGCACCACTTCTTCTTCGAGGACCTGGCGATCACACCTGGGGCGCCCGAAGGTGCCTGCGCGATCACGGATGTCAGCATCCGCGTCGAGGAGGTCGATGGACAGATGCGCGACGTCGTCACCTATTGCGGCATCTCGTCGTTCGGGTTGCGCAGCAACGAGACAACCGCGCTAACGCCCCTGAAGCCCTTCGATGTCACGGCAACCACGCAGGTGGACGGCACGAACGACAACGGCCTCGGCCAGTGGGACGGCATCGTGGGTCGCATCTCGAACGCACACAGTCCAAACCCGGTCCAAGGCACGGCGACCATCAAGGAGTTCCACTCGGTGGTCGGCGGACGAGAACAGGACGGCCTGTGGGGGATCGCCGAGATGCCTGAGAATCGGTTCGTCGTCGTTGGCAGCACGGCCACGATGCGTGGGACCAACCCGGCGATCAGCAACTTCGCCTTCCCGTTCACGAACGGGGGCCCGCCTGGGGTGTCGGGTGGCGGCAGTTGGCCATCGGTCACGCACTGTGTGGCGACGATGCTGGTCTTCGACGCGAGCAACACCCGCAACACCTCGAGCAACGACCTCATTCTCGAGGATGCGGTCAGCGTCGGCACCGCGGGCTTTCTCGATCCCCAAGAGACGATCGTGGCGGCAGCCGTGGCCCGCGATGTGCACGTGGCCTACGACTCGTTCAGCGGCAACGGCATCTTCCACCGCATCGCAGTGGTCGGCTCGACGAACGACAACCTGCTGTTCAACTCGACCTCGCCCATTCTCTTGCCGACGACCGCCTTCAGCGGCGTCAATGACGGGTTCCTGATCACGGCAATCGACAAGCTGCTCCCTGGACCGCTGTTCGTCGCAAGCACGTTCCAAGGAGGTGCCGGCGACAGCGGGTGGTGTGGGGTGGCCAGTTGGAACGAATTCCGCGACCACATCACCGTGCTCGGCTGGACCGAGGAGTCACAGAACAATCAGGACCTCGAAGCGGTTTCCATGTTCGTCGACACCCCCAGCGTGTCGGGCACACCCAGCACACCCAGCAACGCACTACTGAGACTCCGTCGGGCAACCGTTCCGACACCGGCTCTGGAGATCCCTGCCGCCATGGGGCAGTTCGTGGCCACCAGCCCACCATCGCCAGCGGTGACGGATTGGGATGAGTTCGGCCTGCGCTCACCCGCGGGTGGCGGTATCACCATGGACGAGCGCGGCCGACTCAATCTCGTCGGTAGCACGGACCCCGGCAACCCGCCGGTCGCTTCCGCGTTTCCGGTCGTGGGTGGACCACTGGCGCGCACCTGGCTGAGCGGCGTCGACGCCGTTCGCGTGGTGCCGACGATGCTGCCCCATCTGGTTGGACGCACGGACCGCTCCGGCGAGCAAACCCACCTCATGGGCACGATCCCATCGGCTCCCGCCGGTCGAACCGGATCCACCACCCCTACATGCGCGTTGCTCCCGTTCGGGAGGCAGCTGGACGGCTCCGGAACGGTTCCGCCCTTGCACCGCATGCTCATCGACTGGGAGGGACTCCATCCGTTCGCGAGTCCGGTGGACCCGCAAACGCAACAGCAAGTGTCGAAGCACTCACTGCTCGTGGATCGGCCGCCAGCATCGTGGCAATGGGTCGGGACTGTCGTGCAGTTCGGCGTTCCTACGGCACCTCCGGCAGCGCCTGCGGTCCTCCCTTCCGGCATTGAGAACTGGGTACCCTCCGGGGTGGCACTGCCCATCCTGTTTGCAGGTGGGCAACTCTCGTCGCGCATCCCCCTGATCTTGCCGCCCGCGCCGAGCGGTGGCTTGACCTTCTCGGCGCAGGTCGTTTCTGCGTCGCTGACGTCGTTCGCCTGCACCAGCGACGTTTTCGCGGCGACGCCTGCGATCGTGTTTTCCTACCAGTGAAGCCATCAAACGTGCCGGCATGCACGCGACTTGTCGTGCGTCGTGTCGGCGCATCTGACCAAGCGGCCCCTGCGCGAGCAGGGGCAGGACACCGCGAATGACCATCTCTACCCTTCGTTGCTCCGCTGCACTCCTGAGCATCGCGCTGATTGCCGCAAGCGCTCTTGGTCAGGACGCATTGCGTTCCTGGTCAGCTGTCTGCATAGATACCGATGCCTACCGACTCCCGACCGCACAAATCGACACGGCGTGGTATCTGACCGCGGTATTGCGAGTGGACGGACGCATATACGTACACGGCGCGGAGAGTGGCACTGGCATTTGTCGGCCTCCCGAGCCACCGCCCGGCCTCGCATTCACGCAGGTAGCTGTGAGCCTGAACGATGGCCTGGGCCTCTTGTCCGATGGGAATATCGTCCATTGGCACAACAATGACTTCATCCTGGACCCTGTGCCACCGCTGCCTGCTGGCACGCAGTACGTCGGCGTATCCGTCGGAGACCAACATGCCCTTGCTCTGCGCTCCGATGGCGTGTTGGTCAGTTGGCACAAACACATCGGCACTACGCCTCTTGGCACCGTCCAAGCCACCGTGCCTCCCTTCCCCCCGGGCGTGACGGCGGTCAAGTACAAGGCGGCCGTGCTGTGCTCGATGGCGCTCTTGTCGAACGGCACGGTCGTTGGCTGGGGCTACAACTACAACGGCGAACTGAACATCCCGCCGCTGCCTGTGAACACCACCTACATCGACCTCTGGGCCGGCAACTACCACTTCTTCGCCAAACGCTCGGACGGGGTCATCGTCTCGTGGGGCCAGAACCAGATCGGGCAGGCCAACCTGCCGCCACTGCCGCCGGGAGTGACCTTCGTCGACTTCGGTGTCGGCCAGGATCACACGATCGCGCTGCGCTCCGACGGTCAGCTGATGGCGTGGGGCGACAACACCGACGGTCAGTGCAACGTTACGCAGGTTCCGCCGGGGCTGAGCGCGGTACAACTCGATGCGAGCCACTTCACCTCGCTCGTCCGACTCTCCGACGGCTCGGTGATCGGCTGGGGCGGCCCGTCCGGGGAACTGCCCCTGGCCGTGCCGGCAGTCAACGAGCGCTTCGCCGACGTGACCTGCGGTGTCGCCCCGCTGCTCGGACTCACCTCCAACGGACAGGTGCTCGGCTATGGTACCTACTACCCCTGGCTGATCACCGCTCCGTCGTGTCCACCGGGGTTGCACTACGAGAAGATCCACATGGGATGGCGCCATGCCGGCGCGCTGCGCTCGGATGGTCAGCTCGTGATGTGGGGTGACAACCCGGACGGACGCTGCACCGTGCCACCGCTGCCTGCTGGCGTCACCTACGTGCAGGCGGCACTCGGGACACTCATGACCGCCGCTCTGCGTTCCGATGGGCAAGTCGTTTCGTTCGGCAACTCTCCGTTCACGCCGCCACCGCTGCCGAACGGTGTGCAGTACGTGCAGGTCGATTTCGAGAGTGATCGCCCAATGCTGCTCCGCTCCGATGGGCAGGTCGAGACGTGGCCTTCAGGGGGTGCGCCGACATCGACCGTCGATGCGCCGTTCGTGAAAGCGGCGACTGGCAGGACACTCGCCGCAGTCCTGAAAGCTGACGGGCAAGCGATCGGCTGGAGTGGCTTCAACACTCCATTCCCCATTCCCGCCTTGCCCCCCGGAGTCGTCTATGTCGACATCGACTGCGGCGATTCACACTTCGTCGGCAGGCGATCCGACGGCGAAGTCGCCGTCTGGGTGAACGCCACGGTGGGACAAGACAGGGTACCCCCACTCGCTGCCGGCGAATCGTACGTGCAGGTCGACGCCACCGGGATCATGACAGCCGCTCGCGTCGGCCCGACCCGCACCTACGTCTCGTTCGCCAGCGGTTGTGCGGGTACCCAGCCCGCCGCCCGCCTCGTGCCGCGCGAAACCCCCTTCATCGGCGGCACCCAGGAAGTCCGCGTCTTCGACCTGCCCCAGAACTGCGCGTTCGTCGTCTTCGGCTGGAATCAAACCGCACCGCTCTCGCTCGCCCCTGCAATGCCAGGCTGCTTCCAGCATGTGTCCGTGGACGCAGCCTTCTTCGTGACTGGCCAGCACGGCAACGCGAAGTTCGAGTTCCCCATCCCCGACTGGCCCGGGCTCGTCGGCCTCTCGTTCTACAACCAAGCCCTCGTGTTCGATCCCGGCGCCAACGCGCTCGGCGCAGTCGTCTCCGACGCAGCGCGAGGTGTGATCGGCAGGCCGTGATCACACGTCGAGGCACGGCCCCGCGTCGGCGAATGCACGCGTTTCATCGCAGAACCCCGAACCCGGGCGGCGCGCCGGTCGCGGCCAGTTCCCCGACGTCGACGCGCTCGACCTTCGACCACGGCGAGCCGCGGTGCAGCCATTCGCAGAACGCCGCGATCTGCGCGCCGTCTCCTTCGGCCTCGCCCTCGACGGCGCCATCGGGGCGGTTGCGCACGAAGCCCGCGAGCTGCAGCCGCTCGGCTTCGCTGCAGCAATGCGCGCGGAAGGCGACGCCCTGTACGCGGCCCGTGACCACAAAGCCCAGGCGCCGGCGTGCCATCACCGCGGCGCCTCGACGCGGCGGTGCGTGAACGCGACGTCGGCGACAATCACCTCGATGAGATCGCGCAGCGTCACGCGGCCACGGCGCGACAGGTCGTCGACGGCGAAGTCGAGGCGCAGGCGGTCGATCGGCCGCGGCTCGCGCCCGATCGCGTAGACGAACAGCTTGCGCGCAAGGGTTCGTAGGAACGCCGGATCGTCGCGCAACACCGCCTTGAGCCCCGCGAGGCCGTCGATGACGCGGCCGTCGGGCAACTCGCCGCTGGCGTCGATCACGCCGTCCTTGTCGCGTTCGTGGAACCGGCCGATCGGGTCGTACCGTTCGAGGGCGAAGCCGAGCGTGTCCATGCGCACATGGCACACGGCGCAGCTCTTCTTCTGGCGATGCTGGGCGAGCTGTTCGCGGAACGTCTTGCTGCTGTCGATCGCGGCCTCGTTGGCGAACGAGTCGTTGCCAGGCGGCGGCGGCGGCGGCGCCTGGCCCAGCAGGTTCTGCAGGATCCACTTGCCGCGTTTGACGGGCGAGGTGCGCGTCGGGTTGGAGGTGACGACATGCATGCTGGCGTGGCCGAGCACGCCGCCGCGTTCGCGCTGCTGTGGCGGGAGCACGACACGCACGAAGCCGGCGTCGGCAGCCGGCGCGGGCAGGCCGTAGAAGCTCGCCAGCCGCCGGTCCACGAAGGTGAAGTCGCAGTCGATCAGGTCGCGCACGTCGCGGTCTTCGCGCAGCACGGCCCAGAACAGCAACTCGGTCTCGCGCCGCAGCGAGCGCCGTAACACGTCGTCGAAGTCGGCGAACCGGCGCGGGTCGGGCGATCGCTCGGGCAGGCTGCGCAGCTCGAGCCACTGCGCCGCGAAGTCGGTGGCCAGCGATTCGGCGCGCGGATCCTGCAGCATGCGGCCGACCTCGTCGAGCAGCTGCGAACGGTCGGTGAAGCGGCCGCGATCGGCAAGCTGCCGCAGCTGGTCGTCGGGCGCGCTGCCCCACAAGAAGTAGGCGAGGCGCTGCGCGAGCACGTGACCGCCGAGCGGCGCCGCGGCGCCGTCCGCCTCGGCGACGTCACCGGCCTCGATCCGGAACAGGAAGTTCGGCGACGCGAGCGCGGCCTGCAACACCAGGCGCGCAGCCTGCGGCACGCTGTCGCCGTCCGCGACGGCGGCAGAACCGAGCGCGACCAGACGTTCGATCTCCTGCGTCGACACCGGGCGCCGCCAGAGCCGCGGCAGTGCCGCGCGCGCGACCTCGCGCAGCACGTCGTCCGAAGCCGCGCCGCCCGCGAGCGCCGTCGCGAGCCACTGCGCCTGCGGCGGCACCGGCTGCGCGTCGCAGGGCCCGATGACCTCGGCGAGGTCGACGATCAGGTTGCGGTCGCGCTGCTTGGGGTCGGGGTCGTCGGGCTTGTAGTAGTCGTTGAGGAACGCGATCGACAAGCGCTGCGCGCCGCCCTGCAACTGCGCGGTGAACTCGAACGGCGACATGCGCCGCGTCTTGACCTCGAAGCTCTGCGCCGCGCCGTCGCCGAGGCGCACGGCCATCTTCACGGGCTCGTCGCCGGCCTGGTCGCCGCCGGCGATCACGCGCACGCGGTAGGTTCCCGCGCGCGGCAACTCGAACCGCTGTTCGATCGTGCTGTTCGACAAGAACACGAAACGATCACCGCGGCGGCCGTCGGCGCCGCCGCGCTGCGTCATCGCCTCGGCGTCGAAGCGACGCACGACCGGGTGTTCGGGGTCGGTGTCGTCGACCGCCGCACGCGCGACCTCGCCGGCGGCGGCGAGGTACTTCTCGAGATGCAACGTCGAGAACGTCAGCGCGTCGCCGACGGTGTCGAAGCCGTAGCCGAGGTCGTCGGCCGGGAACCCCGACGCGTCGAAAGCGACGCCGAACAGGTCGCGCACGGTGTTCTGCCACTGCGCGCGCGTCAGTCGCCGCACGGTCACGCGACCGGGATCGACGGGCAGGCGCGGCACCTCGTCGCGCAGCGTGCGGTCGATCCACGCGACGAAGCTACGCCTTTCGTCCACCTCGGGGCGGTCCTTGTCCGCAGGCGGCATCTCACCCGCGACGATCCGTTCGCGCAGACGACTCCATCGCGACAGGCGGGCGACGACGTCGGCCGGCTCGGCGCGCAGGTTCAGATCGCCCTTGGCGACGTCGTCATCGTGGCATTCGACGCAGTGGCGCTCGAGGAACGCGGTCACCGGTGCAGGCGGAACCTGCGGCGCGAAGTGCAACGCGACGATGACGAACGAGGTGATCACGGCGGCGCGAAGTGTAGCCCGAATTGCACCCCAAAAGAGATTCGGGGAATGACGCGCTGGTGACACACACGCGTGACACGGATCTAGATTCGCGTGCAGGAAACGAGGCGCGTCCGCGCCACCAAGACCATGAAGACCTGCACCACCATCCTCCTCTGCTCGCTGACCGCCGGCCTCGCAGCGCAGAACCAGCTGACCCTGCCGGCGACCGCCAACCCCGCGCTCGAACTGCCCAACTACTCGCTGCTGCCGTTCATGGCGCACGACGCGCGCCTGCAGATGTTCTTCGACGCCACCGAGGTCGGCGCCGCGACCTTCACCGCGACCGAGTTGTCGTTCCGCTACGACGGCCCGATCCCGCCGGTCGGCTCACCTGGCCCGTTCACGATCGCCGACCTGCAGATCCGCGTCGGCACGACGACCGTGGCCGTGCCCGAGTCGCGCTTCGCCAACAACCTCACCACGCCGCTGACGACCGTGTTCAGCGGCCCGTGGACCTACTTCCCCGACCAGCTCGCGTCGGGCCCGCAGCCGTGGGGCGAGTCGAACGACAGCCTGCACTTCGTGTTCAACGCGCCGCTGCCGATCACGATCCCGACCGGCGGCTGGCTCGTCGTCGAGATGGCGATGACCGACAACAACTTCACCGGCTACGCGCACACGTTCCTCGACGGCGTGACCACCACGGGCGGCCCCATCGACGGCCAATCGGTCAACTACGGCGCCGGCTGCGCGATCAACGCCAGCGCGGTGCCGGCGACGATCGGCATCACCGGCCTGCGCGCGCCCGGCGCCGCGCACTTCCTCACCGGCGATCACCTCGGCGCAAACTCGCCGGTCGTGGTCATGTTCGGCCTCGACGACACGCAGGGCGCCTTCGGCCCGCTGCCCTACAACCTGCCCGGCACGAACTGCGCGCTGCTGACCAGCGTCGACGCCACGTCGCTGGTGCTCGCCGACGCCAGCGGCTCGCTGATCGCGGGCCAGCCCGGCGCGGCCTTCGCGGTACCCAACATCCCGGTCGCGGCCGGCCTCGTCGTCTACGAACAGCTCGGCGCGCTGGTGCCGGGCGCCAATCCGTTCGACGTGGTGCTGTCCGACGCGCTGGCGGTGACGCTGGGCTCGATGGCGCCGCTCGGGCGCGGCACCTACACGGTCGTCAACGACCAGGGCGCGAACGCGCCGATCGCGACCGAGGTCAAGCCCTTCGGGTTCGCGGTGCGGATCGGTACGCTGTGACCGACACGTGCCACGCAAGCATACCTCCCTGCTGTTCACGCTGATCTTCGCGCTCTCCCTGGCCCTGCTGCTGTGGTGGGCGGTGTTCGCGTTCGTCGCCACCGGCGAGCTGCGCACCGCGGCGCACCACCTGCAGGACGGCGACATCGAGGGCGCGGCCCGCGCCCTCGGCGCCGACAGCGTGGTCGGCCTCGAGCAGCTGGCCCGCGCGCGGCGCTGGATGTTCGCCACCGAAGGCGCGTTCTTCGCGATCGTGCTGCTCGCCGCGGGCTGGCTGTATCGCGTCGCCGTCGTGCGCGAGAACGAAGCGCGCCGCACGCAGGACCGGTTCCTCGCCGCCGCCACGCACGAACTCAAGACGCCGCTGGCGACGCTGGTGCTGCTGCTCGATTCGCTGCGCACCGGCCGCGTGCCGCCCGAGAAGATGGACCGCTACCTCGGCAACGGCCTGCAGCAGGCCGAGCGCCTGCGCCTGGGACTCGACAACGTGCTCACCGAGGCCGGCCTGCGCGCGACGCGCCACACGGGCAAACCACAGGCCGGCGACCTGGCCATCGACGTGCGCGAGGCGATGGGCGCCATGGAAGGCCACGCCGCGGCCTGTTCGGTGCAGCTGCGCGCCGAGCTGCCCGAGTCGCTGCCGTTCCTGCGCGACCCGGTCGCGATCCAGCTGGTGCTGCGCAACCTGCTCGACAACGCGATCAAGTACTCGGCAGCCGGGGGCGCGGTGCACGTCGCGCTGAGCTCCGACGGCGACGTCGCGACCATCCGCGTCACCGACCAGGGCCGCGGCATGGACCAAGAAGAGCTCGATCACGCCTTCCTCGCGTTCTGGCGCGGCAGCGACACCGCCAGCGGCGGCACCGGCCTGGGTCTGCACCTCGCGCGCGAGCTCGTGACCGCGCACCGCGGCAAGATCACCGCCACCAGCGCCGGCCGCGATCGGGGCTGTCAATTGACCGTCGAGCTGCCCATCCTCAGAGGTGTCGCATGAGCCGCTGGATCCTGGTCGCCGAAGACGAACGCGCCCTCGGCGAGATGCTGTGCGACAACCTGTCGCTCGAGTCCTACCACGCCGAGCACGTGTTCACCGGGCCCAAGGCGCTCGAACGCATGGCCGCGGGCGGCATCGACCTGCTGATCCTCGACGTGATGCTGCCCGGCATGGACGGCTTCGAGGTGCTGCGCCAGATGCGCGCCCGCGGCGACACCACCCCGGTGTTGATCCTCAGCGCGCGCTCGGCCGACCAGGACCGCATCCGCGGCCTGGAGCTGCAGGCCGACGACTACCTGACCAAGCCGTTCAACCTGCGCGAGTTGCTGCTGCGCGTCGACGCCCTGCTGCGCCGCCGCAAAGCCCCCACCGCCGGCGACGACGTGCTCGAGTTCGCGGGCAACCGGGTCGACTTCCGGGCCATGTCGGCATCGACACGGGCCGGCGAAACCGTCGAACTGACCGCGACCGAGACCAAGCTGCTCAAGCTGCTGGCCGGGCACGCGGGCGCCGTGGTCACGCGCAAAGCCATCGTGGAGCATCTGTTCGGCAGTTCGGCCCCGGTCACCGTGCGCACCCTGGACAACGTCGTGCTGCGCCTGCGCAAGATCTTCGAGGCCGACCCGACGGCGCCGCGGCACCTGATCACCGTGCGCGGGCTGGGCCTGCGATTCGACCCGGCGGGCTGACCCGGGCTTTCCGGCCGGGCACCCGCGGGCCGGTGCGGCCGCAGGTTCGGCCACTCGGACATCGACGGCACCGGGGGGACCGACGTACTGTGCCACCCTTTGGCCACAGTGCGCCTCGCATGATCCAACTCATCTCCCGCCCCCTCCCCCTCTTCTCCATTCTCGCCCTCGCTTCGGTCGCCGCCGCCCAGGGCACCGAACACGACCTGCGCACCACTGCCAAGAAGGGCTCGTCGGCCTACTTCGTGCAGTCGACCAAGCAGGAGCAGGCGATCGACATGGACGGTCAGGCGATGGACATGGGCAACACCGTCAACTACACGGTGCGCATCACCGTCGCCGACGTGTCCGACAAGGGCGCGCTCGACGTGACGGTCGACATCCTGCGCGTCGAAGGCGCACTGGTGCTGCCGATGATGGGCGAGGTCGCCTTCGACTCCGCCGCCGGCCCCGCCGAGGACGACGGCTTCGGCATGAGCGCCCTCGGTGACGCCATGGCGTCGCTGGCCGGCAAGAAGTTCAAGGCCACGGTCTCCCCCTACGGCAAGGTCGAGAAGGTCGAAGGCACCACCGAGATCCTCGACGCGGCCCGCAAGAAGGGCGGCCAGATGGGCGGCCAGATGCTCGCCTCGTCGCTGACCGACCAAGCGCTCGAATCGCTGGTCGAGAACGCGTTCGGCGTGCTGCCGGACAAGCCGATCGCGATCGGCGGCTCGTGGACGCGCATCGACAACAGCAAGTCGGGCCGCACCAAGGCCAACAACAAGATGGAGCTGACCCTCGCCAAGCTCGACGACACGAGCTTCGAGATCGAGGCCAAGGGCACCGTCGAGAAGCCCGAGGCGCCGGCGCCCGAGGCGGGCGAGGAGGACAGCCCGGAGATGGCCATGGCCCGCGAGATGATGGCCAAGATGAAGATCAAGAACGGCAAGATCGCCGGCAAGCTCAAGGTCTCGCGCACCGACGGCTTCGTGGTCGAGTCGACCAGCAGCATGGCGATGGACATCGAGATGCCGAGCCCGATGGGCGGCGGCGACATGTCGATCGCGATGAAGACGACGACCACCACCAAGCGCACCACCGAAGAAGCCGCGACGCCGAAGAAGAAGGCCGCGGACGCCGACAAGAAGTGATGGCGGCGTCGCCGCGGCCCCACGGGGCCGTCGGCGATGCGCAGCGCCGATCGACGCGCGCGCGGCGCGGACCACGATGGACCCCGCGCGGCGACCGGGCTAAAAGGGTTGGCGAAAATGCCCGACCGCGAAAAACTGCACGTCGCCGAGTTCCTCGGTGACGGCATCTCCGCCGAACTCTCCGAGTCCGTGCACACCGTCGCCACGGCCCTGCCGCTGGCGGTCGAGTTCCACCCCGTCGACCTCTCCCTCGAGAACCGTCGCCGCGACGCCAACGCCAGCTACGATGCCGCGATGGCCGCGATCACCACGCACCGCGTGGCGATGAAGTACCCGACGGTGACCGAGAAGGAGAGCCCCAACAAGGTGCTGCGCGAGCGCTGCAACTTCTCGGTGATCCACCGCCCCGTGGCGTCGATCGCCGGCGTGCGCACGCGCCACCAGGGCAAGGTCGACCTGCACATCATCCGCATCGCCGTCGGCGGCACCTACGAGGACGCCGGCCGGCGCATCGGCACCGAGGCCGCGGTTTCGATCCGCGTGATCGAGCGCAAGCCCGCGCGCGAAGCCGCGCTCTACGCGTTCCGGCTCGCGCAGCGGCTCGGCTGCGACGTCGTCAGCAGCAGCAAGTACACGATCCAGCGCGCCACCGACGGCCTGTTCGAGGAGGTCGTGCTCGAGGTCAAGAAGCAGTTCGCCGACGTCGGCCACAAGAGCGAGCTGTTCGATGCGCTGCTCTACAAGATGCTGCTCGACAGCGAGTCCTACCGCGTCGTGGTGACGCCGAACGAGTACGGCGACTTCCTGTCCGACATGGCCTGCGGCATCGTCGGCAGCATCGGCATGGGCGCGAGCGCGAGCTACTCGTTCGACGAACGCGGCGAGGTCGCGCTGGCGATGTTCGATCCCGCCGGCGGCACGGCCCCCGACATCGCCGGCAAGGGCGTGTGCAACCCCTCGGCGGCGCTGCTGGCGTTCGCGATGCTGCTCACGCACACGGGTTTCCGCGGCCTGGGCACGATGCTCGACGAGGCCGTGCGCGGCGCGATCGGCGACGGCGAGTGCACGCGCGACCTCGGCGGCACGCTGAACACGGCGCAGTTCACCGCGGCGGTCTGCAAGCGCTTCAGCGCGCGCGCCTGATCACCAGCCCGGCCGGTCGCTCACCGCTGGCGCCCCCACACCCGCGACGCTTCAGATGCGCGGGCGGAACAGCCGGTCGGCGAACTGGCTGGCCTTGTGCTTGTCCGCCACCTTGCGCGCGAGACGCATCGCCTCCGCCACCGGCACCAGCACGGCGCCTTCGGGCACCGGCAACCAAATCGCCTGCTCCTCGTGGGCGGCGATGATCTGGTCGAACTCCGCGGTCGACGGCGTCGCGGCCAGCTGCTCGAGCAGCCGCATGTCGACGAGGGCCATGCCGGCCGACGCATACTGGCGGGCCCGGCCGAGCAGGTCGTCGGTGCTGACCTCGAACAGGTCGGCGAGCGCCACGAGGTCTTCCCCGGTGGGAAAGCGCGTGCCGCTCTCCCACCGCGACACGGCGGACTCGTGGCAGCCCAGATGCTTGGCCACCTGATCCTGGGTCATGCCGCGCCGGGCACGGAGTTCACGCAGGCGCCCCGAAAGGTGGCTGGCGAGGGGACGCGCCGGGCTGGGTTCGGACGGCCTCGACTCGGATGGGATCGGTTCGGGAAGTTCGCTCACGTCGTGCACTGAAGGGACCTTGCGTCCCTACGCATCCATTCTGTCGGAGGCCCGTCTTCCGCGAAAGACCCACGGAAGATCCGATGCGTCATCGGCTTCTTCGACACGAAACTTGACGTTCCGGCATGAAAAAGTATGAGTCGGCAACCACACAGATTGTCATCCAGGCTCCGAGGAACGCACCATGCACGATCCGGCAAAACTCCTACCCGTGGCCCGCCGCGCGGCGGCGACCGTCGTCCGCTCCGGCGTCCTGGCCGACGAGGCCAGCGAACGGGCCGTCCATCAGCTCACCCTGGCGACCCTCGCCGGCAGGCCACCCCACAACCCCGAGGCCTGGCTGCGGGTGGTCGCGCGCCGCTGCGTGTATTCGCTGCTTCGCAAAGGCTGGGGCCGCACGCTCCCACTCGAATCGGGCAGCCACGCCGTGGCGCGCGAGCCCGCACATGCCGAGAGCCCGCAGACGGAGGGCCGGGCACGCGGCACGGACTTCGTCCGGGAGCACGTGCAGGCGACGCTGTCCCCCCGCCAGCAGGACGCCCTGCACGCGGCCCTGACCTGCCGCAGCCACCGGGCGGCCGCCAACAGCTGCGGCATGCAACCCCGCGACTTCCGCCGGTCGATGTCGTCGATCACCCGCAAGGCGCGCCGGCTGCTCGAAGGCTCTGGTTTCCCGCGCGGCACCCGTTCATCGTGACGGCATGCCATCGCCACTCTCTCGCGCCGCCCTGGTGCTCGGCTGCAGCACCGCCCTCCTGGCCCAGGACCAACCGGGGCCTGGCTACACCGACACCCCGATGCTGCCCACCGGCTGGCACGTGCACGACGCGATGCGGCCGCGCCCCGTGGCGGTCGACCCGGGGCCCGCGCCGGCCGCGCCGATCCCCGCGCCGAAGGACGCCATCGTGTTGTTCGACGGCAAGAACCTCGACGCGTTCACCGGCCGCGACGACAAGGCCCAGTGGCGCATCGAAGGCGGCTTCGCCGCGGTCAATCGCACGGGCGACATCCAGACGCGCGCTGAGTTCGGCGACTGCCAGCTGCACGTCGAGTGGGCGACGCCGTCGCCGGCCAAGGGCGAGTCCCAGGGGCGCGGCAACAGCGGCATCTTCTTCTTCGGCCGCTACGAGGTGCAGGTGCTCGACTCGTTCGAGAACCCGACCTACGCCGACGGCCAGGCCGCGGCGCTGTACGGGCAGACTCCGCCGCTGGTCAACGCCTGCCGCCCGCCCGGCGAGTGGCAGACCTACGACATCGTGTTCCGCGCGCCGCGCTTCGCCGACGACGGCGCCGTGCGCGAGCCGGCGCGCATCACGGTGATCCACAACGGCATCCTCGTGCACCACGACCAGGCCTACATGGGGCCGACGGCGCACCGCTCGTTGCCGAAATACGTGAAGCACGCCGCCAAGGGGCCGATCCGGCTCCAGGACCACGGCGATCCCGTGCGCTACCGCAACATCTGGATCCGCGAGCTCGACCTGGACCGCCCCGAGCTCGTGCGCCAGGGGACCAAGAAGTAGCCCGGCGCTGCGACCGGCCCATCAATCGGGCAACTCGAGCGCGCCGGTCGCCATCCAGGCCCGGACGCGCTGCAGTTCGGCGAAGTCGGGGCGGAACACATGCAGCGGCAGCCGCTGCACGCGCGCGTCGTCGTGGGCGAACGGCGGCGCTGGGTCGGCGGACCACAGCTCGGCCAACAGGCGCACGGGCATGCCGAGGAAGATGCGCTCGGGAGCGCCGAACTGCTCCTCGCAACGCCGCAGGCGCTCGCTGACGTCGGTCAGCAGGCGCCGCCAGTTCTGCAGGCGCAGGCGCGAGCCGTAGCGCGACTTGCCGCGGCTGGCCAGGTAGGTCGGCTGGGCCTTGCCGTTGCCGCGCACCACATAGGCCGCCAGCGCCTTGTGGTCGAGCAGCTCGTCACCCTCCCAGTAGCCGACCGCGGCCGCGCCGGCGCGCAGCAGCAGGACCAGGTGACGCTCGGCATCGCCCGGGCGGGCATCGACCGCGAGCCGTTCGAGGTAGCTGACGACCGGCTGCCCGACGCGCGGTCGCGGCGCCAGCAGCGGCGGTCGCAGACGCGCGGCGCCGGCGACGAACGTCAGCCCGCGCCGATCGGCGACGGCGTCGGGGTACCGCTGCGCGAACGCCTGCAGCTGTTCGGGCAGGTCGTCGACACCGAAACGCACCACGGAACCGTCGGCCGAAGTCATCGATCGCAGCAAGACGCGAGGAACCCGGACGCTATCATCGCGCGCCATGCACGGGGCCACAAACCAACCGTGGCGCGTCGCCGTCGTCGGCGCCGGGCCATCGGCGTTCTATGCGACCGAGGCGCTGTTCAAGGCACTGGGTGACGGTGTCCGGGTCGACATGTTCGACCGGTTGCCGGTCCCGTACGGGCTGGTCCGCGGCGGCGTCGCGCCCGACCACCAGAACATCAAGGGGGTGGTCAAGGTCTACGAGAAGATCGCGGCCAACCCCGGCTTCCGCTTCTTCGGCAACGTCAAGCTGGGTCGCGACGTGCAGGTCGCGGACCTCGCCGACCACTACCACCAGATCGTCTACGCGTTCGGCTGCGAGAGCGACCAGAAGCTCGGGCTGCCGCACGAGGACCTCGACGGCGTCTACGCCGCGACCGACTTCGTCGGCTGGTACAACGGCCACCCCGACCACCGCCAGCACCGCTTCGACCTGGCCCGCGCCCGGCGCGTCGCGATCGTCGGCAACGGCAACGTGGCGATGGACGTGGCGCGTGTGCTGCTGAGCTCGGCCGAACGGCTCGCCGGCACCGACATCGCCGAGCACGCGCTGGCCGTGCTGCGCGACAACCAGGCGCGCGAGGTCGTGCTGCTCGGCCGCCGCGGCCCGGCGCAGGCCGCGTTCTCGCCCAAGGAGATCGAGGAGATCGCCGAGCTGCCCGACACCGACGTGGTGGTCACCCCCGAAGAGGCGGCGCTGGATCCGCTCAGCGAGCAGTGGCTCGAGTCGGCCCCACGCAGCCAGCAGCGCAACGTCAAGTTCGTGCACGAGCAGGCCGAACGCGGCGAAGGCGAGGGCTCCCGCAAGCTGCGCTGCCGCTTCAAGGTCGCGCCGGTCGAGCTGCGCGGCCCGGACGGGCGGCTGTCCGGCGTGCGCATCCAGCACATGGAGCTGGTCGCCGGCGACGACGGCACGCCGCGCCCCAAGGCGATCGATCGATACGAGGACCTGCAGGTCGATCTGCTGTTCAAGGCGATCGGCTACAAGGGCCTGCCCGTGCCCGGCGTGCCGCACGAACCCAAGAAGGGCATCGTGCCCAACGACGCCGGCCGCGTGCTCGAACAACCGGGCGGCGCAGTGGTCACCGGCCAGTACGTCGTCGGCTGGTGCAAACGCGGGCCGACCGGCCTGATCGGCACCAACAGCCCCGACGCCAAGGCCACCGTCGAGCAGATGCTCGCCGACCGCGAGGGCGATCGTCACCTGCAGCCGACCCGGGACGACCTGGGGCCCCTGCTGCACGAGCGCGGGGTGTTCGTCGTCGACTGGTCGGACTGGCAGCGCCTCGACGCCTGGGAGCAGAAGGCCGGCGCCGAACGCGGCCAGCTGCGCCACAAGCTGCCTTCGATCGACGAGATGCTGACGGTGATCCGCGAGCTGCGCGGACGCTGAACGGAACTGCTGGCTTTGGTGCGGTTGGCGAGAAGGAAGGCGTCTTCGGCCGCGCAATCAGGCCCTGGCGCCGCCGAAACGGGCCCCGAGTCTGCAACCGCACGGAAGCCAGCAGTCCCCACCGGCGCCTGGAACCGACCGTCGGCCTCGCTACCGTGCGGGGATGTCCTCCCCGTCGGCCGCCTTCGCCGCGTGCCTGCCCGGCCTCGAACCGCTGCTCGCGGCCGAACTGCGCGAGCTCGGCGCCGACCCGCGGCCGGCCGCCGGCGGCGTGGGCTTCGACGCCGACCTCGAACTGCTGCTGCGCTGCGGCCTGTGGCTCGGCACTGCCAGCCACGTGCTGCTGCGCGTCGCCGAGTTCCGCTGCCGCGCGCTGGGCGAACTCGAACGCAAGGCGGCGGCGCTGCCGTGGGCGCAGTGGTTGCGCGACGATGTCGCCGTGCAGGTCACCGCGACCGCGCGGCGCTCGCGCCTGTTCCACACCGGCGCGATCACCGAGCGGGTCGAACGCTCGATCCAAGGCGCGCTCGGCGAATTGCCGGCGCACGCGCCGGACTCGGACGCCCCGGTGGCGCGCATCGCGGTGCGCTTCGAAGACGACCACTGCACGGTCTCGCTCGACACCTCGGTCACGCCACTGCACCGCCGCGGCTATCGCCTCGCCACCGGCAAGGCGCCGCTGCGTGAGGACATCGCCCACGCGCTGGTGCGCGCCGCGCAGGTGCCGTCGGGCGCGGCGGTGCTCGATCCGTTCTGCGGTTCGGGCACGATCGCGATCGAGGCCGCGGCGCTGCTGCGCGGGTTGCCGCCGGGGCGGCTGCGACCGCCGCCGCTGCAGCACCTGGCGCTGTTCGACGCGGCGACCTGGGCACGGGTCGAAGGCGCGCGCCCCGAGGTGACCGAGCCGCCGCGCGTCGCGGCCGGCGACCGCGACGCCGGGGCGATCGAATCGGCGCGCGGCAACGCGGCGCGCGCCGGCCTCGCGGACGCGATCGAGTTCACCTGCGCAGCGCTGCGCGCGCAGCCGTGGCTGAACGACCCCGCGGCGGGGCCAGCGAGCGGCCGCATCGTCACCAACCCGCCCTACGGCGTGCGGATCGGCGCGCAGCGCAGCCTGCTGCCGCTCTACCAGACGTTCGGCAACTGCGTGCGGTCGCTCGGCGCAGGCTGGTCGGCGACGATGATCGCGCACGACCCTCGCCTCGCGCGCCGCACGGGCCTGCCGCTGCAGGCGGTCTTCACCACCAGGCACGGCGGCCTGTCGGTGACCGCGCTCGCCGCCGGTTCGCCCGCAGAGGAAGGGCAGTGACCAACCTGAGCGGGACCTGGCGCGGCCACTACGAACAGGACGGGCCGCACGGCATCGAGCTGCACATCGAACACCGCGGCGAGGTGTTCGTGGGCTGGATGCGCGACCTCGACCCGCTGACGATGGGCACCTGCCCGCGCAAGGTCTTCGACGAGCACGGCGACGAGGTCGTCGACGGCGAGTTCGACATCGTGTCGTCGTTCCCGGAGACGTCGCTGGTCGAAGGCGTGGTCGAAGGCGACGACGTGCGCTTCCTCAAACAGTACCAGGGCACGCAGCATTTCGAGGTCTGGCATCGCGGCCATGCCGTGCAGCGCGTCGAGGCCGACAACGTGCGCGTCGTCTACGAAGGAATACTCGACGCGACCGGCGACGTGTTGACGGGGCGTTGGCGCATCCAGCAGGCCGGCGATGCGTTCGAGTTGCGCCGCGTGCGCGACGCCGATCAGCCGACGCCGTAGCGCTCGCGCAGCACCGTGCGGTGGTGCAGCTCGTGGCCCGCGGCGACCCAGGCCAGCGCCCGCACCGTGAACGGGTTGCCGTTGGCGACGCCGCGGCGGCGCCAGGCCGCGTCCTCGAAGCCGCTGAACAGCGCGATGCTGGCCGCACGCACGGCGGCGAACTCGGCGACGATCGAGGCGAGCGAGCGCGCGTCGCTGCCGTCGAGCTCGGCGTAGGCGTTCTCGTCGAAGCCCGGCAGCGACTGCTGCTCGCCGCGGGCGATGCACAACGCGCGGTAGGTGAACATGCGCTCACCGTCGACCACGTGCTGCAGCACGCGCTTGACCGTCCACTTGCCGGCGGCGTAGCGATGCATGCCGGCAACCTCGTCGAGGCCGGCCAACAGGCGCCGCGTGCCTTCCCCCTGCTCCTGCAGCCGCGCGATCAGGTCGTCGCCCGGCACGCGGTCGACGTAGGCGTGGAAGTAGGGAGCGTACTCGTCGGCAGCGGGGCGGTTCATGGCTGGTCCTGCAGCAAGGTCGGAGAAGAGGGGCTCAGCCGAGGATCGCACGCAGCGCGGCGGTCACCTTCGCGGCCTGCCGGGTCATGCCCAGGTCGTTGGGGTGCGAGCCGTCGGTGGTGCCGTCGCCGTCGTCGCCGAGCAGGTCGGCGCCGCCGAGCAGGTGCAGCCCCGTGATGCCGTCGCCGCGCGCCTGCGCCACGGCCTCGCGCAGCGCCTTGCGCCGCGCCTCGTGGTCGCTCGCGCGCTTGCCGTGGAACCACGCGTTGGCGAAGGTGCGGTCCTCGACCATCAGGATCGGCGTGTCGGGGCGCTTGTCGCGGATCTGCCGCACCAGCGGCACGGTGCGCTCGGCCACCTGCTGCGGCGACATGTTGGGCAGGCAGTCGATCAGGAACACCGCCGGGTCCAGTTCGACGAGGAACTGCGCGACCTCGGCCTCCATCTTGCCGTTGCCCGAGAAGCCGAAGTTGAGCATCTGCCGGTCGAGCGCGCGGCCGACGATCGCGGGCCACGCCATGCCGGGCCGCGAGGCGCACGCGCCGTGCATGATCGAGGTGCCGTAGCAGAGGATCGGCTTGCTGTCGCGCGGCGGCAGCGGCGTGACCTCGG
The DNA here is from genome assembly GCA_020638655.1 of Planctomycetota bacterium. Taxonomy (GTDB): domain Bacteria; phylum Planctomycetota; class UBA1135; order UBA1135; family UBA2386; genus JACKIC01. Next base: position 71,918 of record JACKIC010000004.1, on the reverse strand, counting down.
CCCCCTCGGACACCCCCAGCTCGAGCTTGTCGACGCCGTTGTAGAGCGGCAGGTAGAGCTGGAAGCGGCGCGGCGCGGCCGGCGCGCCGTCGAACAGCTTGGCCTCGACCTGCTGCTTGCCGGGCCGCGTCACCTCGACCCAGCGCCAGCCCTTGCCGTCGTGGCAGTAGAGATCACAGCCGCTGGCGCCCGTCGCCGGCATGTGCGCCATCGCGAGCCGCGCGCGGTTGAGCTGGTAGCGCACCGACAGGAACGGACTGTGCGTCGAGAAGCGCAGCATCATGCCGGCGCTGTCGCGCGACAGGTCCCAGACCTGCTTGCGCACCACGCCCTCGGCGCGCGCGGGCAGCCGGTCGTAGGGCGCCTTGCGATCCTGGAACGCGCGCCCCTCGATCGGCCAGTCGACGACGTCGTGCCAGATGGTGCCCACCTGCGGCCAACCCGGCCAGGCGGCGGCAGGCACGGTTCGAGCTGCAGCGGCCGCTGCGCCCAGGGCGAGGAACGAACGACGAGAGAGTCCGGCCATGCGCCGCACGATAACGAGCCGAGCCCGTTCCGGATCGTTCCGATCCGAGAGTTGCAGGGCGGCGCCGCCCCCCCCAACATCCGCGGCCATGTCCTTCGCCTTCCCGCTCGCGACGGCCGCCGTCGCGCTCTCGACCTTCGCCACGGCCCAACACGGACAGGCGGCCCAGGACCCGTCCGGCGCGCTGAAGATCGCGGCCGCGAGCAACGAGGGTCAGGAGCAGATCAAGTCGTTCGAGCTGGCGCCCGGCCTGGTCTGCGACCTCGTCGCGGCCGAACCCGACGTCTGCAACATCGTCGCCTTCTCGATCGACGGCAAGGGTCGCGTCTACGTCGCCGAGACCTTCCGCATCAACGACGGCGTGTTCGACACGCGCAGCTACATGCAGTGGAAGGACGACGACCTCGCGTGCCTGACGGTCGCCGACCGCATCGCCAAGTACGAGAAGTACATCAGCAAGGACATCCCCAAGTACGCCGCGTTCCCCGAGCGCGTGCGGATGCTGGTCGACACCGACCGCAACGGCACGCTCGACCGCTCGACGGTGTTCGCCACCGGCTTCACCGACCTCGCCGACGGCATCGGCTCGGGCGTGTTGCCGGTCGGTGACGACGTGTTCTTCACCAACATCCCCAAGCTGTGGCGGCTGCGGGACACCGACGACGACGGCGTCGCCGACGAGCGCCACGTCGTGCACGACGGCTACGGCGTGCACACCTCGCTGATCGGCCACGACCTGCACGGGCTGATCGTCGGCCCCGACCGCCGCCTCTACTTCTCGATCGGCGACCGCGGCTTCCACGTCGAGCAGGAGGGCAAGACCTTCGCCTATCCGCACGAAGGCGCGGTGCTGCGCTGCGAGCTCGACGGCAGCGATCTCGAGGTCGTGCATCACGGCCTGCGCAACCCGCAGGAGCTGGCCTTCGACCAGTGGGGCGACCTGTTCACCGGCGACAACAACAGCGACGGCGGCGACCGCGCGCGCTTCGTGCCGATCGTGCCCGGCGCCGACAGCGGCTGGCGCATCGGCTACCAGTGGCTGTCCGACCGCGGCGCGTGGAACCGCGAGAAGATGTGGCATCCGCGCCACCCGGGCCAGCCCGCCTGGATCATGCCGCCGATCATGAACTTCGCCGACGGGCCCTCGGGCCTGGTCTACGACCCCGGCGTCGGCCTGCCCGACCGCTACCGCGACTGCTTCTTCCTGTGCGACTTCCGCGGCGGGCGTTCGTACAGCGGCGTGCACGCGCTGCGCGTGCAGCGGCAGGGCGCCGGCTTCGAGCTGGTCAGCGTGCAGAAGCCGATCTGGAGCATCCTCGCCACCGACGTCGACTTCGCACCCGACGGCTCGCTGTACGTCTCCGACTGGGTGTCGGGCTGGAACAAGACCGGCAAGGGCCGCATCTACCGCGTGCGCACGCCGCAGATGGCGAACGACATGGCGCTGCGCAACGGCGCCGCGCTGCTCGCCAGCGACCTCACCAAGCGCCCGACCACGCAGCTGCGCAGCCTGCTCGCGCACCCCGATCGCCGCGTGCGCCAGGCGGCGCAGTTCGCGCTGGTCGACCTGGACGCGCGCGACGTGTTGACCGCGGCGCTGAGCGATCCCGACTCGCGGCTCGCGCGCCTGCACGGCATCTGGGGCCTGGGCATCCTCGGCCGCAAGGACCCGGGCGCGCTGGCGCCGATCCCGGCGCTGCTCGGCGACGGCGACGCGGACGTGCGCGCGATGGCCGCGCGCGTGCTCGGCGACGCGCGCGTCGCGAGCGCCGGCCGGCAGCTGGTCAAGGCACTCGACGACGGCAACGGCCGCGTGCAGAAGGAGGCGGCGCTGGCCCTGGCGCGCCTCGGTGAGAACGCGCCGAAGAACGCCGGCAAGGAGCTGGTCGAGCTGCTGCGGCAGAACGACGACCGCGACCACGTGCTGCGCCACGCCGCGGTGTTCGCGCTGGCGAGCATCGGTGCGCAACAGGTCCTGCACGACCGCCGCGCAGATCCCAGTCCCGCGGTGCGCCGCGGCGTGCTGCTCGCGCTGATCCACCTGCGCGACCCGATCGTCGCCGAGTTCCTCACCGACACGGACGCCACGCTGCGACAGGAGGCTGCGCGCGGCATCTACGGCGAGCCGATCGATGCCGCGATGCCCGCGCTGGCGCAGCTCGCAACCGACGACCACCCCGACCTCGAACCGATCGACTGGCGCGCGCTCAACGCCAACCGCATGCTCGGCGCGGTCGAGAACGGCGAGACGCTCGTGCACGTCGCGACCTCGAAGGCGCACCCGACCAAGACGCGCGTCGAGGCGATCGCGATCCTCGCCGAGTGGCCGCAGCCGCACGGTCAGGACCGCGTGTTCGGCAACTGGCGCCCGTGCACCCACCCCGGCGCCGACCGCGTCGCGGCAAGCTTCGCGGCCGCAGTGCCGCAGCTGCTGCAGGACCCCGAGGTCGCCGAGCGCGCCGCCGAGGCCGTCGGCGAGCTGAAGCTCGCGGGCTGCGGCCAGCACCTCGCCGCGCTCGTCGGCGACAAGCAGGCCAAGGTCGAGGCGCGCGTCGCGGCCCTCGATGCGCTCGACGCGCTGCGCGCCGCCGAGCTGGTCGCGACCGTCGAGGCGATCCCCGCCGACGCGCCGGTGCCGCTGCGCAAGCGCGCCGTCGCGCTGCTGTCGCGCAGCGCGCCGGCCAAGGCCGTGCCGGTGCTCGCGTCGTTGCTCGACAACGCGCCGGTCGGCGAGCGGCAGGCGGCGTTCGCGGCGCTCGGCGACATGAAGGACCCCGCCGCGGCGGCCGTGCTGCGCACCTGGCTCGAGCGCCTGCAGCAGAAGCAGGTCGAACCCGCGCTGCAGCTCGATCTCGTCGAGGCCGCCGCGAAGCAGGGCGACCCGAAGCTCACCGAGCTGCTGGCCGCGCTCGAAGGCGCCGGCGACGCGGCCGACCCGATGCGCGCCTACGCCGCGTGCCTCGAGGGCGGCGACCCCAAGCAGGGCCGCAAGATCTTCTTCGACAACGAGGCGACGCGCTGCACGCGCTGCCACACGCTCGGCGGCAACGGCGGCAACGCCGGCCCCGTGCTCGACGGCATCGGCAAGCGGCAACCGCGCGCCTACCTGCTCGAGTCGCTGGTCGCGCCGAGCGCCAAGATCGCCGAGGGCTTCGGCTCGACCACGATCCACCTGCACGACGGCGGGCTGCTGGTCGGCTTCGTCAGCAAGGATCAGGACGGCATGCTGACGATCGTCGACACGACCGGCGCAGCGCAGGAGGTCGCGTGGAACCGGATCGCGAAGCGCGAGGCGAGCAGCACCAGCGCGATGCCGCCGATGGCCGGCGCGCTGAACCACCGCCAGCTGCGGGACCTCGTCGCCTTCCTCGCCAACCAGAAGTGAGGTCCTGCCCGTGACCGGCACGCACCTGCCGCCGCGCCCGTGGCTGTTCCCGAGCCTCGCGATCTTCTGCGTCGCCGTCGCGGCGTGGTCGTTTGCGGGCGCCGGCGACAAGCCGACGTGGGCCTTCGAAGTGCTGCCGCTGTGCACCGTGATGCTGGTGTTCGCGGTGCGGCGCCACTGGTTCTGCTTCTCCGACCTCTCGTACGTGCTGCTGACCTGGTTCTTCGTGATCCAGTGCCTGGGCGGTCGCTACACCTTCGCCGAGGTGCCGTTCCCCAAGGCGCTGATGGACCTGCTGGGCCTCGAGCGCAACCCGGTCGATCGCATCGGGCACTTCTTCCAGGGCTTCGTGCCGGCGATCCTGCTGCGCGAGTGGCTGATCCGCCGCCGCGGCATCCCCGCGCGGCAGACGCTGTTCTGGCTCGTCACCGGCTGCTGCCTGGCGTTCAGCGCCAGCTACGAACTGCTCGAGATGGCGGTGGTGCTCGTCTTCTATCCCGACGCCGGTCCCGAATGGCTCGGCATGCAGGGCGACCCATGGGACGCGCAGTGGGACATGACGATGGCGCTGTGCGGCGCGGTAACCGCCCAACTGCTGCTCTCCCGACTGCACGCGCACAGCATGGCGCGGGCTGAGGGCGGCGAGCTACGCGGTCCAGCGCAAGCCTGAGTCGCGCTTCGAGACCGGCCCCGGCCGATCCCAAGTCGCGTCGCCACCGAAACCTCGCGCGCGGGGCGAGGAATCCGCGCAAACCGGCCGGGGAGCGCCGGCTTCGCGCCGGGAAACATCGCCATTCTTGGTGGCGCATCGCGCCGCCAACGCCCCCACCACCCCTCCCGCGTTCCCGGCAGTCTTCATGACCTCCACCCGTATCCTCACCCCCCTCCTCCTCGCGTTCGCCGCGGCCAACGCCGCTGCCCAAGGCCTGCTCCCGACCCAGGGCGAAGTGCTCTCCGCGGTCGACGACCCGATCCTCAGCCAGCCCGGCGTCACGATCGGCGGCTCGGGCCCGTTCGACACGCCCGTGATGGACCTCGACGGCAACGTGCTGTTCCGCGCGCGCCTGCTCAACACCACCGGGGGCACGCTGACCGAGCGCGGCATGTTCTTCGGCCGCGCCAACGGCGACGTGCACATGTTCCTGCAGGCGGGTGACCAGGAGCCGTCGCTGACGCTCCCGGGCGTGACCCTCAACACGTCGAGCAGCTCGACGGGCTCGCCGACGGGCGCCGGCCTGCCGAGCAGCTACATGATCAGCCCCTACGGCGGCCTGATCATGTTCGGCGCCTCGCTGAACGGCCCCGGCGTCGTCTACACCGGCACCGGCACCAACAGCACCGCGATCTACTGGGGCACCCCCAACGCGCTGGTGATCCTCGCCCGCCGCGGCGACCTCGCGCCGTCGGGCGGCTCGACGCTGAACACCTCGTTCAGCAGCATCTCGCAGCAGGCGTCGGCCCTCAGCGGCCAGGGCGTCGCGGTGTTCAAGAGCGCGCTGACCGGCGGTGACGTCAACGGCACCGAGAACGACAACGCCTGGATCATCGGCACGCCCGGCAACCTGCAGTTCCTGATCCGCGAAGGCGACACGCTGCTCAACGGCGACGTCGCGATCGCCACGCTCGGCTTCAACGCCGCGATCAACGACGCCGGCATGGTCGTGCACGACGAGACGCTGTCGACGACGCTCGGCACCAACCCCGCCACCGCCAACGACGACAAGGTGATCCTGCTCACCCTGCCGGGCAACGTGCACAACATCCTGATGCGCGAGGGCGACGCAGCGCCGGGCACCGTCGGCGCGATCTACTCGGGCTCGCCGACGCTGGCCCAGGGCTTCTCGCAGACGGGTCAGACGGCCTTCTACTCGGCGACCGCCAACGGCGACACCGTGCCCGGCCAGAACGACGGCGCGATCTTCGCCGGCGGCCTCGGCGGCGTGCAAATGGTGGTGCGCAAGGGTGACGCGATCACGGGCCTCGCCGTCGGCGAGAACCTGGCGACCATCACCACCGGCATCAGCTACACCGACAACGGCGGCGTCGCCTTCGTCGGCTTCGTCGCCGGCGCGAACGTCACCAGCGACAACGACGCGGCGATCTTCGCCGGCACCGCGGGCAACGTGCGCGTGATCGCGCGCGAAGGCGATCCGGCCCCGGGCGTGCCCGGCGGCGTGATCGGCTCGACCTCGGGCGGCGGCATCGTCAACGGCACCGGCACGCCGAAGATGAACGAGCGCGGTCAGATCATGTTCCAGCCGACGGTGCTGCTCAACAGCACCAACTACAACGCCCTCTACAGCTACGACCCGGTGCGCGGCCTCGAGCTGCAGCTGCTGCAGGACGAGTCGTTCGGCAGCAACGTCAACACCCAGCAGGTGACCAACATCTCCGGCCCGCTGCAGTTCCCGTCGGGCGACAGCAGCACCCTGGGCTTCAACAACAACGGCGACTTCATCACCCGCCCGTTCTTCACCGCCACGCCCGCGGCCTCGAGCCTGAGCGCGATCGTAAAGGGCCACATCGGCGCGATGCAGGCCACCCCGACCTCGATCCCGGGCACCGGCGGCACGCAGTCGTTCCAGCTCGACGCGGGCGTCGCCAACGCCGGCTTCATCTACCTGATCGCCGGCACCGCGAGCGGCACCCGCCCGGGCCTGCCGTTCCAGCAGCTGCAGATCCCGCTGAACGTGGACTTCTGGTTCAACGGTTCGCTCGCCGCCGCCAACTCGGCGATGTATGCGAACTCGTTCGGGTTCCTCGACGCGCAGGGCAAGGCCTCGGCGTCGTTCAACTTCCCGAACTACCCGGCCTTCGCCGGCCTGTCGCTGAACCACGCGTTCGTGGTGCTCGACCCGAGCACCGGCCCGACGATGGTCAGCGAGCCGACCAGCGTCCTCATCTACTGAGGATCGCACAGAACTGCTGGCTTTAGTGTGGGCTCCGAAACGGCGAGCCGCAGGCGGGACCCTGTGCGTGCCACAGGATCATCCCGCCGCGGCCATGTCGTGCGTCCTGTCCCCCTCGGCGCTGGTGGGGTGGATGCTGCGTCGCCCCCACAGCTGCGCCCAACCGAGAACCTCGTGCGCCTGCAAGTTGCGCTCGATCAGCCCGAGCAGCCTGCCCGGCGTCTCGCCGGGCGCGTCGCTGTTGAAGCGTGTGCGCACGTAGTTGCGGTAGCAGGCGAACAACTGCATCTGTTCGACGAGGCGCTCGGCCTTCTTGCTCACCAACCACGACTTGCGCCGCAGCCTGCCGTTGTTGTCGCGCGTCATCGCCAGCGTCGTATTGATCGGGAACAGCGGGTTCGCGGTGGTCCGCGCGGCGCACCCCGGCGTGCGCAGATGCATGACCGCGTCGCCGAACACGCTCCTCGCCAGCGTCGCGTAGCTGCTCTTGAGGTCGCTGTGCAGCTGGATCTTGGCTCCCTCGGGGAGTCGGCGGCGCAGGTCCTCGAGCGTCTTGCGTACGCAGGCCCTGCTCGTGTCGGGACGGCGCCCGCGCTTCTTCTCGTCGCGCTCCTGCCAGCGTCGTCGCCGCGTCCCGGCCTTGGCCAACCGGCGGATCGGCCCCGCGGTCGCCGCCACCACGAACCACGTCTTGCGTTCGATGACGACCGGCATCGTCACCGTGCGGATCGACGAATTCTCATAGGTCTCCTCTTCGTCGAGCAGGAACTCCGACGCGCGCAGCTCGACGCACAGGTTGGCGTGCAGGCGCCGGCACGTGCGCGACATCTTGCGTAGCTTGCCTTGCACGCTGTGCACGTCGAGACCGACCAACCGCCCGGTCTGCCGCAGGCCGACGCCGCTGACGAGGTGCAGGTAGGTGGCTGCGTTCGTGTGCGGCTTGTGATCGCGGTAATCGTGACGGAACGTCTGACGCGAGAAACCGCGACCGCATAGGTTGCAGCGGAACCTGGGCACGCGCACCGTGCGGCACTTGGGCTGGTAGTAGCCCTCGCGCGTGAACCAGCGCTTCTCGGGCTTCTTGTGGGCCGGACAGATGTTGGAGGGACAGAAGGGGGGCACGAAGGACATCGGTGCCAGCTCTGTGGTCGCACGCGCCCCGCCATGACACCTGACCGCAAAATCCGTGCGAACTGCGCCCCCAACAAAGCCAGCAGTTCCTTCAGAGGACGCCGCAGGCGACGCCGAGCATCGCCGCCGACAGGCCCAGCCCGATGCACGCGCCGGTGCGCCGGCTGTCGTCGAAGTTGCGGTGCGAGCTCACCCACAGCGGCACGGGCGCCAGCAGCGCCAGCAGCAGGGCGCCGGGCGGGAACCCGGCGTAGACGCGGCAGGCCAGCAACATGCCGCCGTGCAGCAGCACGATTACCAGCGTGGCGCCCGAACCCAGCTGGAACGGCCGCTTCCAGGTCGAGACCAACATCGCCGTCGCCAGCGCCGCGATGCCGGCGGCGAGCAGCTGCCACGACAGGTCGTGGTCGCGCGACAACACCAGCCACAGGTCACCCGACAGGCACAGCACGCCGGCAGCGGGCACGAGCATGCCGGGCCTGGTCTCCGACGCGCGACGCAGCGTCCACCACACCACCACAAGCCCGAGCCAGGCGACGCTGAGGTAGAGCAGGCCGCGCTCGAACGACCACCGCGGCCGCAGCGGCGCCGACAACACCCACGGCAACATCACCACCAGCGCGGCCTCGAGCGGGATGGTCAGCATCTTCGGCAGCCAACGCAGGTCGTGCAGCGTGCCGAGCACGCCCGCGAACGCGACGCACCAGAACAACCACGAGAGCGCGGTGCCCGCCTGCAGGTCGATCTCCCAGGGCCAGGCCGGCCAGGCGGTCAGCAGACCGAACGGCACCGCGATCCCGGCCGCGAGGCCGAGCGCCGCGAGGCGCGGTCCGCCGACGCCGACGAACACCAGCACGGCGGCGATCGCCGGCAACAACCCGTAGAGCAACCAGCGCAGCATTGGCACGGCGCCGCAGTCTACGCATCGTTCCCGGCCGCACGAAGGGTTAGCTTGTGCCGCGATGTCGCTCACCGCGATCACCACCCTGCGTCGCAACCTGACCGAGTGGGCCGACCGCCCGGCCAACCGGCAGTTCCTGCACGACGACCAGGTCGCGCAGCTCGAGCAGAGCCTGGGCGTGCCCGCGCGCCGCACCCAGGTGCACGTCGCCGCCTGGATGCTCGGCTCGTGGCACCTCGGTCAGGGCATGGTGCGCGTGCTGAACGGCGACGGCCAGGGCTTCGACGAGGCCCGCATCGGCCAGTCGATGCGCCGGACCTCGCTGCTGCTGCGGGCCCGCCAGCAGACCGCGCCGCTGCGCCGCGGGCGCGTCGAGCGGCTGCCGTTCTCGCTGGCCCACGCCGCCTGGACCACCCTGCTCGGGCTCGCCCTGCGCGACCCGCACGCCGAAGAGCTCTACGACCTGCTGCGCGAACTGCCCGACGGCGCCTTCACCGAGAACGATCACCTGGCGCTGTTCGTGCGCGACCTCCTGGCCCTGCGCCACGGCGCGCGGCAGAGCCCTGGGGCGCGGCTGGGGCCCTACGAAGGCGTGCTGCTGCACTGGACCGGCGAACCGAGGCTGCTGGCGCAGCAGCTGGCGGAGGTGCTCGACCTGCACATCGACGAGGCGCAGCGGCGCGGCGGCACCTTCGACGACCCGGGCCTGCAGCTGTATCCCGCCGAGGCGCTGGCTGTGCTGGAGGTGCGCGACTGGCTCGAGCTGCCGCGAGCCAAGGTCGACCATCCGCTGATGCACACCAACCTCGTGACGATGAAGCCGAGCAGGACGTGGCCGAGCCACGACCTGGCGACCGCGCTCGAGCAGGAGCTGCGGCGCCGCTGAGTCGCCGCGCCCGTGGCGCGCGCCGGCGCCTTGGCCTACCCTGATTCGCCCGTGTCGGCGCACCACGCACCACCACCAAGACCGCCCGCGCCGGCCGCGCCCGCGGTGCTGCTCAAGGACGCGCCCGAGGCCGTCGTCGAGCTGTTCGACACCGACCAGGGCCGCTGCGTGCGCAAGACCTACCGCAACCGCGGCCTGCAGTGGTGGCAGACCTTCGCGCGCACCAGCCGCGCCGCGCGTGAGTTCGTCAACCTCGCCGCCGTGCATCGCCTCGGCGTGCCCTGCACCGAACCGGTCAGCTGGTCCGAGCGCCGGCGCCTGGGCTTCGTCGACGAGTCGTCGCTGGTGACCCGCTACCTGCCCGAGGCGATCCCGCTCAAGCAGTTCCTCGCCACCCACGACCGCGCCGGCCACCGCCGCCTGCGCCGCAAGATCGTCGCCGCCGCGGGGGCCCTGGTCCGACAGCTGCACGCCGGCGGCCTGCTGTGGAGCACGCCGATGCCGCGCAACATGTTGCTGGTCGGCGAGCCGAACGCGGCCCGCCTGGCCGTCTGCGACGTGCCCAGCGCGATCAGCTACGCGCGCAGCATCCTGGGCACCGAGGTGGCCACGGTCGACCTGTTCCGGGCCGCCTTCTCGCCCAGCCGCTGCCGCGACTACAGCCCCGGCGAGCAGCGCCGCTGGCTGCTCGCCTATACGGCCGGAGATCGCGCGCAGACCAGACGACTGTGGCGTACCCTGGGCCGGCGTACCACAATGGGCAACGATCTGCGCCGCTCGCTCTCGACCGTGCGCAACGTCTACCTGGGACGCAACCCGACGCCAGCGAACGCACCATGACCGACGTGCATGCACCGATGCAGCAGGGCAAGCTGCAGAACTACAACAGCGCCCGCGGCGCCAACGCCTACAAGGCGGACTACCGCAACAAGCTGCACCGCAAGCTGTCCGACAAGCGCGAGCGCGCGCTGCTCGAGCGCTACTTCGCCGAGATCGGCCCGGTCGACACGATCCTCGACCTGCCGTGCGGCCACGGCCGGCTCTCCGACTTCTTCAAGGAGCGCTGCAAGACGCTGCTAGAGGGCGACTGGTCGTTCACGATGGTGTCGCTCAACCAGCAGGACAACGGCAACGACCATCGGCACTACGTACGCGCCTCGGCGCTCGAGATCCCGCTGCCCGACCAGAGCGTCGACGTCGTGGTGAGCTTCCGGCTCTCGCACCACCTCGAGTCGCAGGAGCTGCGCGAACAGCACCTGCGCGAGCTGTTCCGCGTCGCCCGCAAGGCCGTGATCGTCACCTGGTTCTCGGCGACCTCGCTCAAGAACCTGCTGCGCGAGGTGCGCGTGAAGCTGTTCGGCAAGACCCGCAAGAACGTGCTGCGCAACCAGCGCGTGCGCGACGTCGCCGCCGCCTGCGGTTTCGAGCAGCGCCAGGCCAAGCCCCTGTTCGTGGTCGGCTCCGGCCACGTGCTGGGCATGTTCACCCGGCGATGATCATCGTCCCGGGAGGCTTCGGTGGCGGCGGCGGCAACGGCACTGCGCCGCCGTTCGGCGCGCAGCGGCTGATCCTGATCGCGCTGCTGATGGGCATGGCCTGCTACGCGGTCGTGGTCGGCGTGCTGCTCAGCCAGCAGGACTGGGTCGGCCTCGCCGAACCGGGGATCGAGATCCTCGAGACGGTGTCGCTCGCGGTCGGCGGCGCGGCGCTCGTCGGCGCGCTCGTGCTGCGCAGCGTGCTCAGCGGCCGCGCCGAAGCCGCCGCCCCCGAACAGCGGCCGCTGCTGGCGTTCCAGGCCCGCCTGATGCCGGTGGCGATCCTCGAGGGCGGCGTGCTGCTGTCGATCACCGCCTGGATGCTCAACGGCGGCCTGATGCCGTACGTCGCCGTCGCCGGGGTGCTGTTCGCGATCGCGATCCTGTTCGTGCCGTTCACCGATCCCGACGCCCAGTAGGCCCGAGGCGCAGTAGCGGCGGCCTCAGCGCCGCAGGTTGGCGACCCACCACGCCAGGCGCTCGGCGTAGCCGGTCGGATCACCCTTCCAGATGTCGCCGTGCCCCGACTCGGGCCGGATCCACAGCCGCTTGTCGGCCGCGGGCATCGGCAGCTGGTCGAACAACGCGGTGACCCGGTCGGGCGGTGCGCGGTCGTCCTTGCCGCCGCCGAAGATCAGCACCGGCACGTCGGTCGGCATGGTGGCGAGCACGGTGATCGGCGAGGCGTCCTCGACGCGGAAGTGCGACCACGTCTCGAGCGAGCGCACCACCAGGGACCGCCACGGCTGCACCATCGCGAACCACGAACGACGATCGTCGGGCCGGTGGAACTGCAGCATGCGGTCGGCGGCCGCGCCGAGGTCCTCCATCGGCGAATCGAGCACCAGTCCGGCGATCCGCTCGATGCGCGGCGTCGCCAGCGCCACCGCGATCGTGCCCAGGCTGACGCCGAACAGCCCCACCGGGACCTGAGCCCGATCGGCCTGGGCGCGCACGAACTGCACGGCGGCGACGACGTCGTCGCTCTCGTGCAGGCCGCCCGAGAACGGCGCGCGCGAGCTGCCGCCGTGGTTGCGCAGCTCGAGCAGCCAGCACTCACAACCGAGATCGCGCAGCATCGCCGCGGGCCGCTCGAGTTCGAGCGCCGACCGGAACAGCCCGTGCACCATCACCACCACCGCCACCGGCGGTTCGTGACGCGCCTCGAGCCGGAACGCGCGCAGCGTCACACCGCCGCTGCTCGGGATCGTGCGCGCGCGCGCGGCGGCCGCGGCCGCGATCGCCGGATCGACGACGACCTTGCCGTCGCGCTCCGCGCGCAGGGTATCGCGGTCCTGGAACAGCAGCTCACCGGCGGCCGACAGCCGCGGGCCCGCGTAGGCGCGCTCGTCGCCGCGCGTGCCGAGCCCGCGCGAACCCCACAGGCCGAGCAGCCCCGGGAAGGTCACGAACAGGTGCAGCGCGAACGCCGCGAGGTGCAGCCAGAGCACCCGGCGCCAGAAGCCGCCGAGGGGCCCGCGCAACCAGCGCAACACGCCGCCGAGCAGCAGCAGCGGCAGCAGGGTGGCCAGGGTGAACAGCAGGGCCGCGACCAGCGGGAAGATCACGCGCCCTCCCGGAACACCGCCGGCCCCGGCGGCAACACGCCGGCGGCGCGCCCGCGCGCGACCAGCTCTTCGACCGCGCGTCGGCCGACCTCACCGAGGTCGACCGAATAGTCGTTGACGTAGAGCGCGATGTGCTGCGCGCAGACCGCGTCGTCGAGTTCCTGGGCGTGCGCGCGCACGTAGTCGCGGCTGGCCGCCGGATCGGACCTCGCGGCGAGCACCGAGTCGCGCAACGTCGCGCCGACGCGCGCGAACGTCGCCGCATCGAGGTCGCGGCGCGCCGCGATCACGGCCAGCGGCAGCGGCCCGCCGGTCTGCTGTTCCCACAGCTCGCCGAGGTCGGCGAGCTGCGCGAGACCGCGCGCGGCGTACGTGAACCGTCCCTCGTGGATGACCAGCCCGGCATCGACGGCGCCGTCCTCGACGGCGGCCATGATCGCGTCGAAGCGCATCGGCACCACCTCGCGCGGCGCCGGGCCGAGGCTGCGCAGCAGCAGCCACGCGGTGGTGTGTTCGCCGGGGATCGCGACGCGCGCGTCGCCGAGGTCCTGCAGCGACCGCAGCGGCGAGTCTTCACGCCGAACCACCAGCGGCCCGCAGCCGAAGCCGAGCGCCGCCCCGCTCGGCAGCGCGGCGTAACGGTCGAGCACCCGCGCCAGCGCCGGGATCGACAGCTTGGTGACGTCGAAGGCCTCCGGGCCGGCGACGGCCCGGCGGTTGAGTGCCTCGATGTCCTCGAGGTGCGGCTGCAGCTGCAGGCCGTGCGCCGCTGCGCCGCCGTGCACCGCGCGATGGAAGGCGAACGTGTCGTTGGGGCACGGCGAGAAGCCGAAGGTCAGCGGGATGGGCACGCTCACTGGGCAGCAAGGTAACGTTCGGCGTGTGAACCGCGAGCGCCCGACCTCGTTGCGTGCGCCGATGCCCCGCATCTGCCTGCTGCTCGTCGCGTGCCTGCTGCCCGTCGCCACCGCGGCGGCGCAGGACCTTCGCGCGGCCCTGCAGGCCCTGCGCAACGGGGCGCTCGGCGAGCCGGAATTCGATCGGGCGCTGCCGCTGCTGCCGCAGATGCTCACCAGCGACTCGAGCACCACGGTCGCCGGCGCCGCGTACCTGGTCGGCAAGCACCGGCGCACGGAATGCGCCCCCGACCTGCTGCGCGCCCTCGCGGACCACGACGCCGGCGACCGGCCGATCGAGGCCGTGCAGCGCGCGCTGCTCGACGCGCTGATCCAGCTCGACTTCGCGGCCCCCGGCGAGATCTTGTTGCGGCGCCCCCAGAGGCAGCTCGCGGACCATCTCTACCTCGCGCTCGCGTGCGAGAAGCAGCCCCGACGCCGCGCCGACAACATGTTCGGGCTGGTGAGTCTGGGCTGGATCGAGACCCGCGCACACTGGGCCGCGGCCTGCCGCCTGACCGCCGCCGCCGATCCGCGGATCGCGGCGTGGCTGGTCAAGGGCACCGACATCGAGCTGTGCTGCGTCGTTCACGACGTGGACAGCGAACCCGGCTTCTTCGGCATGGGCAGCGGCGGCGGGTGGAGTTCGTCGGGAAGCCACTGGCCGCCGATCACCAACTACGAGCTGCGACTGCCCGGGGCGGACCAGCCCCTCGACGACGTCGGCAGCAAACGAACCGAACACTCGCGGTCTGGCCCGTCCCCCGAGAAGGTGTGCGTCGATGAGCGCATCGAATGGCGCGGGCGCCTGCTGACGCACCTCGTCGGTCAGGTCGCCGCCGCCGAGGTCGAGGCCCTGCTCGCGCCGATGCAGGTGGCCTTCGCGGACAACGACTCGCTCACCGCCGCCATCAACGCGCAGGTCGCCGCGCGGCGCGCGCGACTGCGCACGGTTGCGATGCTGCTGGCCCGGCGCAAGCTGCTCGAGGAGCCGCTCAGCGGCCTCGACAAGGTGCGCTTCGTCGTCGAGTTCGTCGACCACCGCAGCGGCGAGGACAAACCGGCGCTGCCACGCGACTCGGGTGACCCCGCCGTCATCCTGCGCGACCGGTAGCCCCCGACTCAGCGCGCGCGCGTCTTCTTCTGCGCCGCGCGCAGCCTGGCGATGCACGCGCCCGCCGCCTTCGGCGACGCCTTGCACTCGAGCAGCGCGGTCAGCACCAGCGGCGCGACGATCGTCGCGTCGGACTCGACCACGAACATCGGCGTCTTCTCGGTGAGCTTGTCCCAGGTGATCTTCTCGTTCGGCGTCGCGCCCGAGTAGGAGCCGTACGACGTCGTCGAGTCGCTGATCTGGCAGAAGTAGGCCCAGGGCTTCACGCGCTGCTCGAGGTCGTACTTGATCGACGGCACCACGCAGATCGGGAAGTCGCCGGCGATGCCGCCGCCGATCTGGAAGAAGCCGACTCCCTTGCCCTTCGACAGCACCTTGTAGTCGTCGTAGAGCTGCGTCATGTACTCGATGCCCGACTTGACGATGCTCGCCGAGCACTCGCCGAACTTGACGTGCGACGCGAAGATGTTGCCGAACGTCGAGTCCTCGTGGCCCGGCACCACCATCGGCAGGTTGGCCTTGGCCGCAGCGAGCAGCCAGCAGTCGTCGGGGTTGCCCTGGTAGTGCTTCTTGCCGATCTTCTGCACCAGCTCGTAGAAGTACTCGTGCCAGAAGCGGCGCTCGCCGTTCGCGCTCGCCTGCTTCCACATCGGCACCAGGATCTTCTCGACGGCGCGGAACGCCTCGTCCTCGGGGATGCTGGTGTCGGTGACGCGCCGCATGCGCTGGTCGAGGATGCGGGTGTCGTCCTGCTTGGTCAGGTAGCGGTAGTCGGGGAAGTCCTTGTAGCCACTGTTGGCGACCAGACGGAACAGCGACTCCTCGAGGTTGGCGCCCGTGACCGACAGGCCGTGGATCAGGCCGGCGCGGATCGCCGGCGCCAGCGTGATGCCCAGCTGCGCCGACGACATCGCGCCGGCGAGGGTCCAGTACATCTTGCCGCCGGCTTCGACGTGGTCCCAGTACGCGAACAGCGCGTCGCGCAGGGCGCGGGAGTTGAAGTTCTGGTAGTTGCGAGCGACGAACTCGAGGATCGGCAGTCCGGTCTTGGCCATGGGGGCGACTCCTATACCACGGTCGGCGCCTCGATTCGCCCCGCAGCCGCGATGCGCTGCCGACAGCGCGCCGCCCCGGCGCTATCCTGTTCGCCCCGATGCGCCTCCAGCTGACCCGCCCCGACGACTGGCATCTTCATCTGCGCGACGGCGCCGCCATGGCTGCGGTGCTGCCCGACACCGCCCGGCAGTTCGGGCGCGCGATCGTGATGCCCAACCTCAAGCCGCCGATCACCACGGTCGCCGCGGCCGCCGCCTACCGCGACCGCATCCTCGCGGCGCGCCCGGCGGGCTCGTCGTTCATGCCGCTGATGACGCTGTATCTGACCGACAGCACGCCGGCGACCGAGATCGCGGCGGCCGCCGCCAGCGGCTTCGTCGTCGCCGTGAAGTACTACCCCGCGGGCGCCACCACCAACTCCGACAACGGGGTCACCGACTGGCAGCGCGCCCGACCGGCGCTCGCGGCGATGGAGGAGCACCGCCTGCCGCTGCTGCTGCACGGCGAGGTCACCGACCCGCAGATCGACGTCTTCGACCGCGAGAAGGTGTTCCTCGACACGCACCTCGCGGCGCTGCGGCGCGAGTTCCCGCAGCTGCGCGTCGTGCTCGAGCACGTCACCACCGCCGACGCGGTGCAGTTCGTGCAGGCCGCCGGCGAAGGCGTCGCCGCGACGATCACCGCGCACCACCTGCTCTGGAACCGCAACGCGATCTTCAAGGGCGGCCTGCGCCCCCACGCCTACTGCCTGCCCGTGCTCAAGCGCGAACGACACCGCGAGGCGCTGCTCGCCGCGGCGACCGGCGACGACGCGCGCTTCTTCCTTGGCACCGACAGCGCGCCGCACGCGCGCACCGCCAAGGAGAGCGACTGCGGCTGCGCGGGCGTCTACACCGCGCACACGGCGATCGAACTCTACGCCGAGGCGTTCGAACAGGCCGGCGCGCTCGACAAGCTGCAGGCCTTCGCCAGCCACCGCGGCCCCGACTGGTACGGGTTGCCGCGCAACGAGGGCACGATCACGATCGAGCGCCGGGAATGGACGGTGCCGAGGACGCTGCCGTTCGGCGACGGCGAGCTCGTACCGATGCGCGCGGGCGAGCTCCTGCCGTGGCGGCTGACCGGCAGCTGAGCACCGCTCACGGCGCGACCGCGAACGCGCGCAGCTCGATCGTCACCGGCTCGCGCGAGTTGTTGAACGCGAGCAGGCCGAAGCGTCCCGCGCCGACCCCGAACAGCGCCTTGTCGAGTTTGACCTCGGCGCCGGCGGCGCGCACCGAGACGCCCGCGGCTGTCGTCTCGAGCTCGAGCTCGAACCAGCCGTCGAGGCGCCACGCGTCGACGGCGACCACCTTGTTGCCGAGCTGGACCCACTTGCCGTTGCGGTAGCGATAGGCGCGCATGCCCAGCCCCTTGGTGCCGCGCTCGAGCATCGCGATCGCGTAGTCGTGCGGACCGGCGACGTCGAAGCAGAAGCCCGCGGCCACACCGACGGCCGGCAGGCGCATGCTGGCCCTGGCCTTGGTCAGCGCCGGACTGCCCGACTTGGGCATCAGCGCCGTGAGGTCGCCGCCGGGCAGCTGATCGGTGCGCGCCGCGGGGCCCTCGACCACCCACGGCGGCTGCCGCGAGTCGAGCCGCTTGCCCTCGGCGAACCAGGCCCGCAGCAGCGTGCCGTCGTCGGCCGGCGGCGCGAGCTCGGCCGCGCGCGCCGTCGCCTGCGCGACGTTCCAGGCCGCCACGTCGGCCTCCGCCGTCTGCAGCCGGGCCGCCTGACCGTCGGGGTCGAAGTCCATCGCGCTGAGCACGAGCGCGCGGGCGATGCGCGCGCGGCCGGCCTCGGCGTGGCGATCGGCGACGGCGACGAGCGCCGCAGCGCACTCGGCGGCGACCTTCATGCGCCGCGCGGCCACGGGGTCGGTCTTCTGCAGCGTGGCCTCGATCGACTGGATCAGGTTGTCGCGCAGGATGCCCGCCGGCATGCCCTGCGCGCGCCAGCGCGCGGCGCGCAACTCGGTCGCCGCGGCTTCGGGGTCCTTGGCCGCGACCAGCGCCGTGGCGCGATCCACGGCCGCGAGCACCTCGGACTGCAGGGCCTCATGTCGCGCCGCGCGCAGTTCCTCGTCGGTCGGCGCGTCGGCCGGCAACGGCCCCATCTTCAGGCCGCGGAACTCGACCGCGCACGACGGCGTCCCGCGCATGCCGACGGTCAGGCCGACGCGGCCGCGCACGGGCTCGCCCACGTCGATCTCGAGCGGCGGGCTGTCGCCGAGCGTCATCGTGACGCGCGAGCCCCGCACCCGGACCAGCAGATTGCGGCAGCCGGCTTCGTCGAGCTTGGGCGGCGCGTCGATGCCGCCGAGTTCGCGGAAGACGTTGTTCTTGACGCTGCAGATGCGCACGGCGTCCTGCCCGATGCCGGGATAGGTGGCGACGCTGATCCGGTAGGCGTTGCCCACGCCCGCGTTGCCCAGGCTCAACGACGCGTTGAACGCCTTGTCCGCCGCAGTGCCGCGCAGCGACAGGAGGAACTCGCCGTCCTCGTGCGTCACGTTGCTGATCCACTCGTACAACAGCTGGCCGCCGTCGTGCGCCGCGCATTCGAGTCGATCGCCGTCGAGCACCTGCCACGTGCCGAGCACGCGGGTCGCCTGGCTGCGGTCGAAGAACGGGTCCTTCTTCACCTCGGGCGCCGGCGTCTCGCTGGCCTTGGGCTCGGCCTTGGGTTTGCGCCGCGCCAGCGCCCGGTCGAGCGCGGCGCGCTCCTTCTCGACCGCCGCGGCGTCGAAGCGCGCCGCGATCTCGAGGCGCTGCGCGGCCGTGTCCAGCCACTTCTTGTTGCGGTAGGCGGCGGCCAGCTCGACCTGCAGCTGCGCGATCTTGGCGAAGGCCTCGAGCCTCGCCGCGGCGAGCGGGTCGTACTGGGTCAGCAGCTGGTTGGCGGAGAGGATCGCGGCCCCGCGCACGGGGTGTTCGCTCTGCCCCTGCAGCTCGGCGAGCGCCTGCCACAGCAGCTGCACGCCCTCCTCGACCTCCCCCTTCTTGCAGCGCCGCTCCGCCTCCGACACCGCGGCGATGGGGTCCTGGCGTTCCGCCTGCTGCTGCGCCCGCGACGGCGCGCAATCCAGGCAGACGAACAACGTGGCGAGCAGCAGGGGCGAGGCGTGCATCTGCCGCAAAAGGATGCCCTCGATCTGCCGGCTGGCAACCCTCTGCGCGCCCGCGCCCGGCGCCTGGACTCGGCGCCGGGGTCGTGCCCGCGCCGCAGGTGCGATAGCGTTCGCGTCATGCGCACCGTCTTCGCGTTCTTCCTGGCGACCATCGGCACCGGCTTCCCCGCCGCCACCGCCCAGCAAGAGGCGCCGGGCACCGCCCGGCCAGCCGAGTTCGGCGCGATCGACTTCGCGCGCGACTTCGAAGCGGCCCGCGCCGCGGCGCGGACCAGGTCGCTGCCGACGCTGTTGCTGTTCCAGGAAGTCCCCGGTTGAAGCACCTGCCGCGACTACGGCGCTCACGTGTTGAGCCACCCCCTGATCGTCGAGGCCGCCGAGACCCTGTTCGTGCCGGTGGCGATCCGCAACAACACCGAGGGCGACGCCGAGGCGAAGGTGCGCGAGGCATTCCGCGAACCGGCCTGGAACAACCCCGTGGTGCGCCTGCTCGGCGCGGACGGCAAGGACCTGGTGCCGCGCCTCGCCGACGAATGGTCGTTGGCACAGCTCGCCGACGGCATGGTGCAGGCGCGCAGGCAGGCGAAGCTCGCCGTGCCGCCGTGGCTCGCCGCCCTGCGCGACGAAGCCGTGGCGCGCCGGCGCGGCCTCGAACGCGCCGTGTTCGCGATGGCTTGATTCTGGGAAGGTGAGGCCGAGTTCGGCCTCCTCGACGGAGTGATCGCGACGCGCGCGGGCTGGCTGGAAGGTCACGAGGTCAGCGAGGTCTGGTTCGATCCCGCGGTGTTGCCGTTCGGCAAGTTGTTCGAGATCGCGACGCAGAAGGGCTGCGCGCGGCAGGTCTGGGTCACAATCGATCCGCAGGCCGAGGCGGCGCCTGCCGCAAAGCGCCTGGACGCAGAGCCGCGCCCCGACAAGGAACCGAAGTACTACCTGCTGCAGACGCCGTGGAGACACGTGCCGATGACGGATCGGCAGGCGACCGTGATCAACGCGCTGCTGCGACCGGGCGGCCCCGGGGTCACCGACGACGCGCCGCTGTCGCCGCAGCAACGCGCGCTGTTCGCCGCGGTGCAGGCGCGCCCCGACGCCGGCTGGCCGATCGCGATCGACGCGCCGATCGAAGCGGCGTGGGCCCGCGCGGCCGCGTGCGCGCGGCGACCCGCCGCGACGAAGAAGTAGGCGCTCGGTTCACGCGCCGCGCACGGTGCCACCGTCGCGCCGCACCTCGCCGCGCTGCTCGAGGCGCGCGATGCCCTCCGTCATCACGCCGCGCACCACCGAGCCCAGGCGCTGGATGCCGAAGGCGCGCGCCGTCTCGCGCGCCAGGTCGTCCTCGGCGAGCGCGCCGTGCTGCCGCAGCAACCAGCGCATCGCGTTGTCGACCTCGACCGCGGGCAGCTCTTCGGCCGAGCGCGCCTTGCCGTCACCTTCGCCGGGCACGCGGAAACCCACGAACGCTTCGGCGGTCTGCCCGCCGCCCCACACCACGTCGCCGTCGCGCGAAGCCGCGCCCGGCAGCGCAGCGAGGATGCGCTCGCGCACCCGTTCGGTGACGCGCGAGATCTGCCAGGCATCGGCGACCGTGCGCGCGAGGCGATCGGCGACGATCGGCGCCTCGGCTTCGAGCACGATCGCGAGCTGCGCCTGCAGCACGGCGCTGGCCGCGGCGGCGTCGAACGCATCGGGATTGGCGGCGGGCGGCAGCGACGCGGCGACGTAGGGACGTGGACCGTCCGCGTCGACGGGCGCAGGCGCGAGCTCCTCGGGCGCCACCTCGACCGCAGCGGCCTCGGCCAGTGCCACCTCGACCGGCGCCACCTCGGCCGGTGCCACCTCGACTGGCGGCGGCGCCGCGACCTGCGCCGCCGGCGCCTCGAGCGGCGCGGCGGCGGCGGCCGCGATCGCGGCGATCGCGCGCTCGATCTCGCCGCGCGGGTCCTGCCAGAAGTCCGTCGACCAGATGCGGTGCAGGCGCCAGCCGAGCCCCGACAACACCGCGGCGCGCAGCCGGTCGCGGTCGCGCGCCGTCGCCGCGGAGTGGTAGGTGGCGCCGTCACACTCGATGCCGAGCAGGTACCGGCCAGGCGCGCGCGCATCGACCACGGCGAGGTCGATGCGATACCCCGAGCATCCGACCTGGGCGTGCACCTCGTAGCCGCGCTGTTCGAGCGCCTGCTTGACCTCGGCTTCGAACGGCGATTCGACGTCGGCGCGCGGGTCGACGCTGACCGCGGCGCGCAGCGCTTCCTGGCCGCGCTCGGCATAGTCGAGGAAGGCGCGCAGGTGTTTGGCGCCCAGCGCGGCCGAACGGTTGGCGACCTGATCGGCGCGCATCGACGCGAACACCACGAGCTCGCGCCGCGCGCGCGTCACCGCCACGTTGAGGCGGCGCTCACCGCCCTGCGCGTTGATCGGCCCGTAGTTCTCGTAGAGCTTGCCGGCGGCGTCGGGCCCGTAGCAGATCGAGAACAGGATCGTGTCGCGCTCGTCGCCCTGCACGTTCTCGAGGTTCTTGACGAACACCGGCTCGTGCTCGTTGGCGAAGAACGGCTCGATCTCGGGACGTTCGCGGCGCGCGCGGTCGAGCAGATCCTCGACCAGCTGCTGCTGCGCGCGGCTGAAGGTGACGATGCCCACCGAGCGCCGCTGCCGCGCCGGATCGGTCAGGTGCGCGACCACCTCGGCGACCAGCGCCTCCGCCTCGATCCGGTTCTGCTGCGAGCCGCCGCGGTCGTAGATTCCCTCGACGTGCTGCAGGCGCACGCCCATGCCCGCGGCCGCCGGCGTCGGCGCCGGGAAGGTCAGCAGGCGGTTGTCGTAGTAGTGGTGGTTGCTGAACGCGATCAGCGACTCGTGCCGGCTGCGGTAGTGCCAATCCAGGTGCATGCGCGGCAGGCCCGCGGCGCCGCACTCGTCGAGCACGCTCTCGAGGTCTTCGGGCAGGTCGTCGGGCTGCGGCTCGTCGCCCTGTTCGATGCGCTGGAAGAAGCTCGTCGGCGGCAGCTGTCGGCTGTCGCCGACGATCACCGCGGCGCGACCCCGACCGATCGCCGGCACCGCGTCCCAGATCGGCATCTGCGAGGCCTCGTCGAAGACCACGACGTCGAACGGCAGCGCGCCGCGGCCGAGGTACTGCACCACCGACAGCGGGCTCATCAGCAGGCACGGCGCCAGCTTGCCGAGCAGGTTGGGGATCTCCGCGCACAGCCGCCGCACCGGCTTGTGGCGCCGCTGCTTCTTGAGTTCGCGCTCGAGGATGCCGAGCTCGCTGCTCGCCACCTGGGTGTCGCGGACCTGCGGCAGCCGCGCCGCGAGCCGCGCCGCGGCGACCTCGGCGGCGAGCCGCATCGCGCGCTGATCGAGCTCGGCGAACTCGGCGATCGTGCGTTCGTGCTCGACGCCGCGGAAACGCGCCAACGCCGCCTCGGCCGCGTGCACACCGTCGAGCCAGGCCTGCCGCCAGGTGCGTTCGAACACGTCCGGCAAGGCCGTCGTCGCGAGCGCGCCGCTGGCGTGCGCGTCGACGAGCGGCTGCAGGTCCGCCGCCGTCGCGGTCTGCGCGGCGCGTACGTATGCGCAGTGGTCGCGCAGGCGCGGCACCGCGTCGCTCCAGCGCGCGCAGCGTGCCGTCACGGCGCCGAGGAAGTCCGCGCGCGCTGCCGGCGCGAACGCCCGGTCTTCGTCGAGCTCCAGGTACCGCACGATCGCGGCCCGGGCAGCGGCGAACTCGTCGTGCGCCTGCTGCAGCGCGGCGATGCGCTGCGGCAGGACCGCGCTGCCTTCCGCAAGGCCGTCGAGGCGTTCGGCCATGGCCGCGAGCAATTCGGGCGGCACCGCCAGCGCCCCGGGGGCCAGCTGCAGCAACAGGCCGCGCGCCGCGCGCACCCACTGCAGCCAGCCGAGCACCTTGGGCCAGTCGGCGCGGCCGTCCTGGAGCGCGGCGCCGAGGACCTGCGCGGCGGCGGCGCCGTCGGCGAGCTTGCGCTGCTCGTCGCGCGCGCTGCGCGCCCGTTCGAGATCGGCGCGCACCGCCGCGACGCCGCCGACGCGCCCGCCGACCGCGACCGCCGCGAGTTCGCGGCGCGGCCCGCGCAGCCGCCACCACCGCACCACGAAGAATGCGCCCTGCGCGTGCAGGTACCTGGCGAGCAGGGCGTCGAGGTCGAGGTCGAGCAACTCGGCGCGCCAGCGCTCGGCCAGAGGTTGCCAGAGCTCGTCGCGGCGCGCGCCGGCCTTCGCCCAGGCCGCGATCGTGGGTTCCAGCGTCGCCCAGTCGGCGGCGCGCAGCAGCCCGCCCGGCGGCAGGGAAGGCGCCGTGAACATGCCCGCGAGTTCGAGCAGCGGTCCGAGCTGCGCGCGGCTCACGTCGCCGCCGGCGAACGCGGCGTCGCCGACGAGCGCCGCCCGGAAGGCGTCCGCCGCCGCCTGCAGCGCTTCGGCTGCGGCGCGTAGCCTCACGATCTTCGGCTCGACCTCGCGGCTCGTCGCCGGCGTCCACTCGCCGCGTTCCACGCCCCACCACGGCTCGTCGACCGGCACCCCGAGCACGCCCGCGGCGGTGTGGAGCTCGGTGACCGCGGCGCGCGCCCGCTCGATCGCTGCGGCGTCGGTCAGCGACAAAGCGGGCAGCGGCACCGTGCCGGCCAGCCGCAACTGCACGAGGCGCCCCATCGCGTCGAAGACCGACTCGCCGTGTTCGCGGCGCCGGTGCAGGGCCTCGACGAAGCCGTTGAGGCGCTCGCGATCCTGCTGCAGCCGTTCGGCGACGCGGCGCCACTCGGCCGGTTCGCGGCGCGCGCCGAAGTCGAGCGTGCGGCGCAGCTGGTCGTGCACCGCGCGCGGCCCGCTCTTGCTCGAGTGCAGCTCGAGCGCGAACGGTGCGACGCCGACCTCGTGCAGGCGCCGCTGCACGACCTCGAGCGCGGCGCGCTTCTCGGCGACGAACAACACGCGCTTGTCGTTGGCCAACGCCTGCACGATCAGGTTGGTGATCGTCTGCGACTTGCCCGTGCCCGGCGGACCTTCGAGCACGAACGTGCGCCCGGCGGCCCCGGCGAGCACCGCCGCGAGCTGCGAGCTGTCGGCGTCCTTGGGGCAGAAGATCTCGGCCGGGTCGACGTCGTCGAGCTCACCGCGCGGCACCTCGGGCTGGTCCTGTTCGAAGCGCTCGCCCGGGGTCTGCACCAGGTGGCGCAGCACCGGACTCGCCAGCAGGTCGTCGCGCGCCGCGAGGTCCAGCCACATCAGGTACTTGGTGAACGAGAAGAAGCCGACGCACGCCTCGGCGACCACCTCCCAGCGCGGCATCGCCAGCGCGGCGACGCGGAACGCGTCGAGCACCGCGGCGACGTCGACGCCGTGCTCGTCTTCGGGCGGCTCCTCGCCCAGATCTACCCGCAGGTCGAAGTCGCGCTGCAGCAGCTGCAGCAGCGTCTGGTTGAGCCGCGGCTCGGCGTCGTCGAGCACGAAGCGCACGCCTTCGCGCACCGACGAGCGTTCGGCCACGAGCGGCAGCAGCAGCAGCGGCGCGCGGCGCGCCTTGGTCGACTGCGGCGACTCGTACCAGTGCAGGAAGCCGATCGCGAGGTACAGCGTGTTGGCGCCGCTCTCCTCGAGCGAGGTGCGCGCGTGGCGGAAGATCTCGACCAGGCGCGCGTCGAGCTCGGCGGGCTCGAGCGTCGAACGCAGCCGTCCGGCCTGCAGCTCGTCGGCCAGGTAGTTGGCGGTGATGTCGACGCCGGTGCGTTCCTTGGTGACCTCGAGGTCGCGCGGATCCTCGGCGCCGCCGAGCTGCGGCCGCGCATGCACCTGCAGGCGACCGCGCTGCTGCAGGCGGTCCTCGAGCGCGCCGAGGTCGTGCGCGGCGAGCGGCACGACCTTCTTGGTCTCGACGAAGTTGAGCAGCCGATTGAACATCGACAGGTCGAGCAGCTTGCTCTTCCAGTGCTCGAGCCGGTCCTTCGGGCGCGGCGGCGCGCCCGGTGGCGCCGGCTCGACCGGGGGCGGCGCAGACGTCGCACGCGCGCCAGCAGGAGCAGGCTCACCGGCGGGCTGCGGCGCGGGCGTCGGCGCCTGCGCCGAGAACGCCGTCGTGCGCACCGGCAACGGCGTGATGCCCAGCCGCCGCGCCGCGTGCACGTCGATCGCGGTCTGGAAGGCCGCGTCGTCGTCGAGGTGCGCGCGCGCGCCGCGGCCGCCGCGGCCGCGAACGGCCGCGCGGCACCCGCGCACGCGAGCGTGGTCTCGAGCACCGCGAGCCCGCCGAGGTCGCAGCGCTTGCGCAGCTCGACGGCGGGACCGACCGTCGCCTCGGCCGTCGATCCGGGCACCAACCAGACGCCGACGAACGCGTGCCCCTGCTGCAGCACGAGCAGCGGGTGCAATCCGACGTGTTCGAGCAACCCGGCGTAGAGCAACGCCAGGTCCAGGCAGGTGCCGAGCCGGTCGCCGAGCACCTGCTCGGGCGTGCGCACCTTCTGCCCCTGCTGTTCGAAGCTCGGCGGCGGGTAGACGTAGGTGATGCCCGCCGCGACGACCGCGTCGTGCACGGCCGCGAGCATCGCCTTGGCGCGCGCCGGCTCGCCGCTGTGGTAGCCGTCGAGCGCGCGCGAACCGGTCGCCGCCTGCAGCCGGTCGGCGACGGCCTGCAGCAGCGGCGCCATCGCCGGGTGGTTCGGTGAGACGAAGCCTGCCAGCAGCGGCGGCAACACCGCGAGGCCGGGCCACTCGTTGTAGGCGAGCAGCGTGACGTCCTCGCTCGCTGTCGCCAGCACCTCGTCGCCGCAGCGCACGGTCGCGATCAGTTCGGCCCGTTCGCGCTCGAGCTGGTTGGCGAGCGCGCTGGCGTCGAGCCGCAGATCGAGCCGGTCGAGCGAGAACGTGGCTCCGGGCGCGAGGCTGTCGACGCGCACCACGAGCGGGGCCAGTCCGCCGGGGCGCAGCGCGATCTCGACCGCCAGGCCGTGCAGCGGTGTCGCGCCCGGGTTGTGCACGGCGAGCGAATGCAGCCACGGCACCCCGCTCTGCTGCATCGCGTAACACAGGCGACCGGCGTGCTGCAGGGTGATGGTGGGCGCGGCCTCGGACACGCGGACAGGCTACGACCGCCCGGTGCCAGCGGAACTGATTCCTTGCGTGGTGCAGCGCGTCGCTCCCGGCCGGACCGAACGGCACGAACTCCGAATGTGCATTATATTGCCGCATCTGGCTGGCAGAAACATGCGATAAGCTGCTTGCTCGCGAACCTCCCCCGGCCGACACTGCTCAGCCTTTTTTCGCAGCCCAACTTCGCGACGCTGACCGCATGACCGACTTCAACCGCCACCCGAGCAGCTACCACCACTGGCAGCTCCAGATCGACGGCGACATCGCGCAGCTGCGCATGAACGTCGACTCCGAGCACCCCTTCAAGGAAGGCTACGAGCTCAAGCTCAACAGCTACGACCTCGGCGTCGACATCGAACTCGCCGACGCGATCCAGCGGCTGCGGTTCGAGCACCCCGAGGTCAAGGTCGTGGTGGTCGGCAGCGCGCAGGAGCGCGCGTTCTGCGCGGGCGCCAACATCCGCATGCTGGCTGCGAGCACGCACCCGTTCAAAGTCAACTTCTGCAAGTACACCAACGAGACGCGCCTGTCGCTCGAGGACGCGAGCGAGCACAGCGGCCTCAAGGCGATCTGCGCGATCAACGCGGCGTGCGCCGGCGGCGGCTACGAACTGGCGCTGGCGTGTGACGAGATCCACCTCGTCAACGACAACAACTCGGCGGTGTCGCTGCCCGAGGTGCCGCTGCTCGGCGTGCTGCCCGGCACGGGCGGCCTGACCCGCCTCGTCGACAAGCGCAAGGTGCGCCGCGACCGGGCCGACGTGTTCTGCACGATGGCCGAGGGCATGCGCGGCAAGAAGGCGCTCGGCTGGGGCCTGGTCGACGCGATCTGGCCCAAGTCGCAGTTCAACGACAAGGTCGACGCGCGCGCCAGGGAGCTCGCCGCGTCGCTGCCCGACAAGGGCAAGAAGGGCATCGAACTCGAGCCCATCAACGCCCAGCGCGACGGGGACACCTACACCTACACCCACGTCAAGGTCGAGGTCGACGCCGCGCGGCGCCTCGCCACCGTGACCGTCACCGGCCCGACGGGCCCGCAGCCCAAGACGGGCGCCGACTACGAGAAGGCCGGCAGCGCGGCCTGGGCGCTGCGCTGCTTCCGCGAGCTCGACGACGCGCTGCTGCAGCTGCGCTTCGACCACGAGCAGGTCGGCCTGATCGTGCTGCAGACGCGCGGCGACGCCGCGGCGATCCTGCAGGTCGAGAAGGACCTCGTCGCCGACCGCGGCCACTGGCTGTGCAACGAGATCCTGCTGCAGATGGCGCGCACGCTGCGCCGCTGGGACCTGATGGCGCGTTCGACCTACGCGCTCGTCGGCGAGGGCTCGTGCGCCGCCGGCGCGTTCTTCGAGATGACGATCGGCTGCGACCGCGTCTACCTGCTCGACGACGAGAACGTGAAGATGACGATCGGCCCGCTCAGCGACGGCCTGCTGCCGATGAGCCACGGCCTCACCCGCCTGAACAACCGCTTCCTGGCGATGCCCGAGCAGGCCGCGAAGCTGGCCAAGGAGCAGGGCAGCTATGCGTCGGCCGACGCGGACGAGCAGGGCCTGTGCACCTACCTGCTGGACCCGATCGACTGGGACGACGACGTGCGCATCGCCCTCGAGGAGCGCGTATCGCTGTCACCCGACGCCCTGACCGGCATGGAAGCCTCGCTGCGATTCGGCGGCGCCGAGAACTGCGACAGCAAGATCTTCGGCCGCCTCAGCGCCTGGCAGAACTGGATCTTCACGCGCCCCAACGCCACCGGCGAGGAAGGCGCATTGACCCGCTACGGCGCTCCCGAGAGCGCCAAGTTCGATTGGAGAAGGACGTGATCCGATGAGCATCGTCGACCTGGAAGCCAAGATCCCGAACAACGTCGGCCTCCGCGAGAACAAGCGCCTGATGATGGCGCTCGAGAAGTGGCAGCCGAAGTTCCTCGACTGGTGGGCCAACATGGGCCCGTCCGACTTCAACCAGGACCAGGTCTACCTGCGCACGGCGATCGGCGTCGGCCAGGGCGGCTGGGCGCACTTCGACTACGTGAAGATGCCCGACTACCGCTGGGGCATCTTCCTGGCCGACGGTCCCGACGACCGCAAGATCCACTTCGGTGACAACGTCGGCGAGAAGGCTTGGCCCGAGGTCCCCGGCGAGTTCCGCAACCGTCTGCGCCGCCTGATCGTCACGCAGGGCGACACCGAGCCCGCATCGGTCGAGCAGCAGCGCATGCTCGGCCACTGCTGCCCGTCGCTCTACGACCTGCGCTCGCTGTTCCAGGTCAACGTCGAGGAAGGCCGCCACCTGTGGGCGATGGTCTACCTGCTGCAGACGCACTTCGGCGCCGACGGCCGCGACGAGGCCGAGGCGATGCTCGAGCGCCACAGCGGCGACCAGGACAACCCGCGCATCCTGCAGGCGTTCAACTACCCGGTGAACAACTGGCTGGACTTCTTCTGCTTCACGGCCTTCATGGACCGCGACGGCAAGTACCAGCTCGCGTCGCTCGCCGAATCGAGCTTCGACCCGCTCGCGCGCACGACGCAGTTCATGCTCGCCGAAGAGGCCTACCACCTGCAGACGGGCGAGAACGGCGTCGGCCGCATCGTCAAGCGCACCGGCGAGATCATGGCCGAGGGCAAGGACCCGCGCACCGTCGGCGCGATCCCGCTCGACGTGATCCAGCGCTACGTCAACTTCTGGTTCACGGGCTCGATGGACCTGTTCGGCGGTGAGGACAGCACCAACGCCGCCGAGGCGTTCGCCATGGGGCTCAAGGGCCGCTATCGCGAGAGCGACGGCATCTACAAGGACCCCAAGGCGCTCAACGCGAACTACTCGCTCGAGATGCCGACCGAGGACGGCAAGATCGAGAAGAAGGACATCCCGCTGCGCCGCGCGATGAACGCGGTGCTGCTGGACGCCTACATCGCCGACTGCAAGCGCATCGTCGAGCGCTGGAACCGCGACCTCGACAAGCTCGGGGTGCACCAGCACATCCAGCTGCCCGACCACAAGTTCAACCGGCACCAGGGCGTCTACGCGGGCTTCCGCTTCAACCCCGCCGGCGAGATCATCGACGAGGCGACCTGGACCAAGCACCACACCGACTGGCTGCCGACCCAGGCCGACCGCGACTACGTGCAGTCGTGCATGGTGCACGTGACCGAACCAGGCAAGTTCGCCAACTACATCGCCCCGCCGCCGCAGGGCGTGAACAACCAGCCGATCGAGTTCGAGTACGTCAAGTTCCACTGAGAGGCTCGCGAGCTTCGCTCGCGAGACTCTCAGGCGCCCCTTTGCGGCCGGCAGCGAAGAACACGGGCAAATCACGCAGCAGTAGCCGGCCGCGCGCTTCGCGCGGGCGGAACAACACACCCGAACTCCACAGGCGCCCCTTTGCGGCCGGCAGCGAAGAACACGGGCGAATCACGCAGCAGTAGCCGGCCGCGCGCTTCGCGCGGGCGGACCAACACACCCGAATTCCGAGGGCGCCCCTTCGCTGCCTGTTGACCCCCACCTCCGTCCATGACCAATCGACTCTGCTACGTCTGTGAAGGCGGCGACTGCACCGAGAAGGGCAGCGGCGACATCTTCGACAAGCTCCGTGACCTGGTGCGCGAATTCGACCCGAACGAGGAGCGCATCAAGATCCGGCGCTACCCGTGCTTCGGGGCGTGCGAACAAGGCATCAACGTGACGCTGTATCCCGACAAGGTCTTCTACAGCAAGGTCACCGAAGCCGACCTGCCGGAGATCGCCGCGCACATCGCCGGCAAGGGCGAGGCGGTGCAGCGGCTGACGGGCAAGTGCGAGCCCGACGTCGAGCAGATCATCTGGGACATGCTCGACAGCCCGTACTAGGCGCCGGCCTTCGCCGGCCTGGCGCCCATCCCGGCGAGGATGTCCCGCATCGACGAGAACACGATGCCCGGACTGCCCGCCAGTCGCTCGACGAAGCGGCGCAGCACGTCCACCTTGCCTTGGTTGACGTAGCACGCGTGGTGCAGGTTGACGCCGACGATCGCCAGCCGCTGCCGACACGAGCAGAACTCCTGCCACAACTCGTCGAGGCTGCGCGGCTGATCGGCGCCGTTGGCGAGGTCGAAGTCGATGCAGGTGGACAGCTCCACGAGGCCGGTCCCCGGGATCGCCCGACCGTGGTAGGAGACCCGCTTGCCGAGCCAGCCGACGCGCCGCAGCGTGCGGCCGAGGCCGTAGTAGACGCGCGCCGCGGGAGAGATGCGCACGCCGGCCGACAACGTCGAGAACCCCGTCTGCTCGAGCGCCTTCAGGGTGTTCAGGTCGTACTTGTGGCACGGCGGCGTGAACACGTCCCCGTCGAACGCCGCGCCGAGCCTGGCCTGAAGCAGCTCGCGCCCGGTGCGGATGTCGCGCAGCTGATCGTCAAGCGGCCTCCCCCACCCGAACTCTGCGAAGTCCACCTGGCCATCGACGATGTGTTGGTGCCGCAGTCCGTGCTGGTGGAAGTGGATCAGCGTCGGCGCCTTCGCCTTCTCCTCGAGCGCCATGCCGACGACCTCGTCGGCGAGGTCTTCGGGCACGACCTCGTAGCTGCAGGGCACGCCGGACTCCCGCAGGGTCTGCATGACCGCCTGCAAGGGCTCGACCAGATGACGCATGTCGTCATCGCGGAAGAACACGACCGTCTGCCGACGGCCCGGTTCGAGGGCGTCGGCCACCTACGCGAGCCTCGGCCTGGGGCGCAGCCGGCTTCCGCGCACACCCGGACGCCTAGCGCGGCGCCCCATGCGCGTCCTCGAGCTGCTCGTAGAGGGCCCCCCGATCGATCTTGCCGTTGCTGTTGAGGGGCCACTTCTCGGTCACCACGATCTTGCTCGGCTGCAGGTAGGGCGGCAGCCGGCGCACGACCTCGGCGCGGATCTGCTCCACCGGGACCTGGCCGGCATCGATGAAGCAGACGACGCTGTCGGCGACGACGCCGCCCCGGGGCCAGCCCAGGGCCACGGCTACTTCAGCGCCGGAGACGTCGCGCAACACCTGCTCGACTTCGCCGAGCTCGACGCGATACCCCTGGATCTTGATCTGGTTGTCGGCGCGCCCGAGGTAGACCAGCGGCGCCGACCCGATCGGGCGACGCACGAGGTCGCCGGTGCGGTAGTAGACCACCTGCTTGCCGGGCGGCACCACGAACGCGCGCGCGGTGCGTTCGGGATCGTCGAGGTAGCCCATGGTCAGCTGCGGACCGGTCATCAGCAATTCGCCCACCTCACCAGGCGGGACCTCGACCAGGTTCGCGTCGGCGATCAGCACGTCCATGCCCGGGTAGGCGGCGCCGATCGGCACGACGCCGCGCTCGCACTCCGCCGGCGAGACCTGCGGATCCCAGCGATAGAGGGTGCAGGCGATGGTCAGCTCGGTCGGCCCGTAGAGGTTCTCGCAGATCGAGGCCGGCGCGGCTTCCTGCCAGGCCCGCATCGTCTCCTCGAGCAGCGCCTCGCCGCAGAACAGGCTCAGGCGCAGCGACGGATACTTGTCCGGCTTGAGCATGCGCAGCCGGTTCATCAACACGGCCGTCGACGGCACCGCGAACCACACCGTCAGCTTGCAGTCGAGGATGTAGCGCGCCGGCAGCGACTTCTGCGCCGCCGTCGGACAGCACAGGCACCCGCCGACCTCCCAGCACACGAACATGTCGAAGGCCGACAGATCGAACGTCAGGTCGAAGGTCTGCGAGAAGCGGTCGGTCTCGTCGAGGTCGTAGCGCGCGACCATGGCTTCGACGAAGGCGGTCACGTTGCGGTGCCGGACCATCACGCCCTTGGGGCGCCCCGTGCTGCCGGAGGTGAACAGCAGATAGGCCATGCCCTCCGGGTCCACGTCGCCCGGGTCCACGGGCGGCGCGAGGCACTCGGCGGCGGGCTTCAGGTCACCCTGCGTCACGAACCGCAGGTGCGGCCACCGCTGCGCGTGGGCGCTCGCATCTTCGCTGTCGGGTAACACGACGCACAGCTCGCGCGTCACACCCTCGAGCAGCTCGGGCAACTGACGCTCGGCCTGTCCGTCCACCACCAGCGTCCGACAGCCCGAGCGCTCGAGCATCTCGCGCGTGCGCGCGATCGGGAACGCGGGGTTGAGCGGCACGTAGCCGTGCCCGTGGAAGAGGGCGCCGAGGATCCCCGCGAAGGTCGTCGTCGAGCGCTGCCCGAACACCGCCGTCAACGTGGGACCCTCCGAGACCGCGGCCTCGCCCAGGGCCGCCGCGATGGCGAACGCGCGGCCTGCCAGCTCGCGATACGTGAGCACCTCGCCGCCGACCTGCAGCGCGGGCCGGTCGGGGTGACGTTCGAGCGAGGCGAGGAACCCGCTGCCGATGGTCTTCCGCGTCGACATGACCGGTCAGCTCACCGCGAAGAAAGCCGTGTAGATGGTGTTCACGCTCGTGAACGCCTCCGGATCGATGGACTCGAGGTCGACATCACTGCCGCGCAGGCTCTCGATGAACAGGACCAGCTCGACGATGTCGAGCGACGACAGGATGCCCTCTTCGAGGATCGCCGTGTCGTCGGTGATGGCCCCCGCCCCCTCCTGCCTCGATCTGTTCTTGATCCAATCGCGCAGCTGCCGCCTGTGCTCGGTTTCACTCATTTGCACCGCATCGCTCAGAGTTGCGGCTCAGCCGCCAGGATGCCCACACCCAGGAAGTAATCGACCAACTTGGCCGAAGCCTTGCGTCGATGTTCTGCCGGGGCCGGGTGGGTCATCGCCAGCTGCCGCAGCTCGTAGCCGCCTTCGAGGCCTGCGTCGCGATACATGGTGGGGTTGTAGTAGTCGCCCCACGACGACCGGAGGTAGTCACCGAGCCACTTCTGGAAGCCCGCGAGGACCTCGGGGGTCCATTCCGCGGAGTACTTCTCGAAGGTCTCGGCCAGGAACTTGCGCCCGAACGCCAGGTGGCGGGCCTCGTCGACGTGGTGCTGCGCGTTGATGGCGCGCGCCAGGGGGTCGACGCGGTCGTCGCGAGCGATCAGCACGTTGTAGTAGTCACCGAGCTCCTCGACGACCATCACCTTGCAGAAGAACGCGACCTCCTCCTCGCCCTTGGCCCACTCGCGCGACAGGGAGATCTTCTTCTCCGGGTAGACCTTGCCGACGTAGCGGTTGCAGAACTCGCCGAACATCACCATGTGCTTGTTCTCTTCGTCGACGAAGTGATGCAGGTACTCGGTGATCTCCTTCGCGTACGACTTCGAGTAGTAGCGGTGCACGAGCCCCTGCACCAAGGGGCGCTCCCCCTGCAGGACGAGGCTGAAGAAGTTGCCGCACTCGTAGAGGCTCAGGCGCTTCTGCTGCTCCTCGGTGAGGGCCTCGAATGCGGGCGTGCCGTAGATGGACAGCAACTCCGGCGACATGCACCACATGTCGGTCAACTGCTCTGGCCAGTCGAAGAAGTTGTAGACGTCCCAGAACTTGCGGCGCGAGGCGGCGGTCAGTCGGGACGCGAGTTGGCTCGAGGTCTCCATGGTCGTCAGGCTGAGATTCGGTTCGCAGATTCGGCGGCGAGAATTCTAGCACCGGGCCAGAACGGAAGCCCTCGGCGAGGAGGGGCTCAGGACGACCACGGTGCGCGTGTCGGCGTTCGCACGACGCCCGCCAGGAGATTCTGCAACGACCGCGAAATGTGCGACTTCCACAGCCCCTGGCGAATGAGGTGTGAACTTCGCCGCAGCCCGAAGGCATGCGGCATGCCGCAAGGATAGCACGCAGTCGTGCACAGCCACGTGAAGGTTCTCGGAGCGCGACGACCGACCCGCGCACCTGCGCGGGCGGTGGTCGCCAATCGCCCATGACATCGCCGTCCGGCTGCGTCTCAGCGCGAGCCGCTGTACTTGCCGAGCACGCTGTGATCGTGCATGAGGCTGGCCGCGTCCTCGTCGGTGAGGCGCGTCTCGTCGGTGCCGTCCCAGACGAACAGGTCGGTGTTGGTGTTGGTGCCGACCACGCGCGTGAACAGGATCGTGCCGTCTTCGGTCTTCGCCGCGAACGCGTCGTCGCCGGCAGTGTCGCTGAGCACCACCGAGGCCGTGCCCGAGGCGTCCCACATCGACAGGTCGACCTGGCTGCTGACCGTGACCGTGTAGACGAAGTCGCCGTCGTCGAGGCCGTCGCCGCCGAAGGTCAGGCCCGTGCCGGTGATCGGGGTGCCCCAGGTGCCGGCCGAGGCGTCGAAGACGTTGATGGCGGTCTCGTCGACGCGGGTCGCGACGACGTCGCCGTTCGCCAGCGTGTCGTTGGCGGTGACGTTGCCGCCGGCGGCGTACGTCTGCGTGCTCGGCGAGCTCACCAGCGACACCGCGAGGATGCTGGTGGTGGCACCGCTGCCGCGGATGATCGCCCAGCGCGTGCTGCCCCCGTCGGTGATCGTCGAGACGGCGCTGATGTCCGTCGAGTCGCGCAGGGTCGCAGCCGTGCCGTCGTCGAGGTCGTAGAAGTAGGCGTCCTTCTCGGTCGCGCTGACGACATCGTAGTAGACGACCTCGTTGCCCGCGCCGATGCCGGCGACCTCCGTGTCGATGCCCGTCGCGATCGCCGTGGTCTGGCCGGTCGACGGCTTCCAGAAGTAGAGCTCGTCGTCGCCGCCGTTCAGCGCCGTGAACACGACCTCGCTGTTGCTGCCGTAGTAGCCCCACAGGGTCTTGTCGCGGGTCGCGAGGGCCGAGATGTCCGCGCCGATCTCGACGAGGCCGGTGCCGACGCGGAAGTAGTAGAGGTCGTGCTCGCCGCCGGTGCCGACCCGCGTGAACACCACGCCGCCGTCGGCCAGCACGCTGTAGAGCTGCTCGTCGGTCGCGCTCGTGGCCACCGGGTACGACTCGTCCTCGCTCGGGTCGTAGTAATAGATGTCGGCCTGGCCACCGTCACCGATCTCGTAGAACACCAGGTCGGCGTTGTTGACGAGCACCGTCACCGAGCTGAGCGCGCCCTGGGCGAGTTCGTGGGTGACGCCCGTCACCGGGTTGTAGTAGCGGATCGCCATGTCGTTGGACGAACCATCCGTGTAGACGATCTTGCCGTCGCTCGTCTTGGCGCGATAGGTCACGTCGCCGGTCGAGTTCTCGGCGAGGCGCGTCGCCTCGCGCGTCATCGGATCGAACACCCACAGCTGCTTGGGGTTGCCGAGCTGGTAGACGAGGCGGCCGTCACCGAGGCCCGCGGCGAACGTCGGCGCCGGGGCCGATCCGGTCACGCGCACGAACGCGTTGGTGGTCGAGTCGAGCAGCAACAGGCCGCTGTTGTCCTCCTTGACCACGACCAGGTTGGCGGCCGTGACCTGCACCTCGAACGTCCCGTTCGTCGTCTTGCTGCCGTCGGTCGCGGTGAACTCGACCGTGTAGGTGCCCATCGTGTCGAACGCGTTGCTGTAGACGCTGCCCGCGAACGAGCCGCCGCCCGAGGTCACCGCGTAGGCCACCGTCGAGCCCTCGCGGTCGCTGACGTAGTCGGCGACGTCCAGCGTGAACGTGCCGCCGGTCGTCGTCTGCGCCGGGATCGTGGTGATGCGCGGTGAGGCGTTGCTGGTGCCGCCGCCGCCGCTGCACGCCGCGAAGGAGAGACCGAGCGCCAGGAAGCCGGCCGAGAGATGGGTCGATCGAGTGACCATGGGAATGGATGTCTGGGTGATGCGATGCGTGAAGCGGTGCCGAACCACCGAGGCATCGGCCCGCGAGCGGCTCCCGGCACAGCGGGGCGCGCATCTGCCGATGCGACCGCGGCGTCAGCGCCACCGCCCGCGCTCAGTCCCGGGGCAGCTGGCGGCGCTCGGGCTCGGCGACCGGCGTCGGGCGCACGTCACACTCGAGCGCTTCGCCGTTCCAGCGCACGGCCACCACCTCGCCGCCCAGCCGGTTCCAGGTGCGCAGCAGCCGCCCTTCGCGCGTGTGCAGCCGCACCTTGCCATCCAGTGCCCCGGACGCGAGCTGTCGTCCGTCGGGTGACCACGCGACGCAGGTCGCCGCGGCGGTGTGCTCGAGCGAGACGAACGCCGCGCCCGCCGTCGCCGGGCCGACGCGCACGATGCCGTCGTGGCCCGCGCTCGCGATCCGTTCGCCGTCGGGCGCGTAGGCCACCGCGACCACCGGTCGGGGATGCCGCCAGCACGGCTGCACGTCGGCGAGCTCCGGCCAGGTCGTCAGCAACACGCGACCGTCGGCCATGCCGATCGCGACATGAGGGCCGTGCACGTCGACGCAGTAGGCGACGTCGTCGCCGAGCCGCACCGTCGCCAACCGCCGCCCCGCGGCGTCGTAGCAGCTGCCCAGGCCGGCGCGCGCCGGCTGACCACCGACGATCACCCACCCGCTCCCCGTCGAAGCGCGCGCGAACGCACGCTGTCCCTCGGCGGCGAACCAGCTCGACGGATCCCGTTCCGCCGCCGGCGCCGAACACGCCGCGAGCAGCAGCAGCGATGCGCGGGGCCAGTTCATCCGCGCAGCGCCTCGAACACGGGCGCCGCGCCGGGCGCGACGAGTCGCACCGGGCGCCCATCCGCGGTGTGCAGCACCAGGTCGAGGTCCATGCCGAGCGCCGCGACCAGGGTCGCGAACAGGTCCTCGGGCGCGATCGGCCGTTCGCTCGGCTCCTCGCCGCGCGCGTCGGTCGCGCCGACGACGCCCGGCCGGATGCCCGCCCCGTGGAGCAGCACACTGTGCGCACGCGGCCAGTGGTCGCGGCCGCCCGAAGGATTGAGGCGCGGCGTGCGGCCGAACTCGCTGGCCACACAGACCACGACCTCGTCGTCGAGTTGCTGTTCGCGCAGGTCGTCGAACAGCGCCGACAGCGCCTGGTCCAGCGCCGCGAGCTTGGGCGGGAAGCCGTAGGTCAGGGCGGTGTCGATGCGCTGGTGGTGATCCCAGCCGGTGTCGGTGACCAGCACCGTGCGCACCCCGCCCTGCACCAGCCGCCGCGCCAGCAGGCACGACTGCCCCAGCCGGTGTCGACCGTAGCGCTGCCGCATCGGCGCGGGCTCGGCGGCCAGGTCGAACCACTTTCGCGCCGCCGGGTCCTTCGACAACCGGTCGGCGCGCGCCACGAACCGGTCGCGCTCGGCTTCCGCGGCGCCGGCCGCGTCGTGATCGAGCTCGTCGAGGCGCGCGCGCAGCGCCTGCACCCGCTGCCGCGACGGCACATCGGCGAGGTCACGCACGGCGAAGTCCGGACGCCCGGGATCGCCGCCGGTGAGGAAGGGCCCGCGCGACGCCGGCAGGAACCCAGCGCCGCCGTACTGCACGGCTTGCGGGATCGCGACGTAGCTCGGCATCGCGCCGCCGTCGTCGTGTCCGAACACCGCGCCGAGCGCCGGCTGCACGAGCACCGGCGACGGCCGGTGCCCCGTCAGCAGCAGGTGCGAGCCGCGATCGTGGTTGCCTTCGCCGTGGCTCAGCGAGCGCAGCAGCGCGCAGCGCGACAGGCGCTCGGCCAGCTGCGGCAGGTGGCCCGATACGAACACGCCGTCGACCGCCGCGCGCATCGTCGGCAGGTCGCCGCGGATCTCGACCGGCGCCTCGGGCTTGCAGTCGAACGTGTCCAGGTGCGACATGCCGCCGTCGAGCCACACGAGGATCAGCGCGCGCTGCTGCCGCGGCGGGCGCGGCGCGTCGAGTCGCGCGAAGGCCGGCAACGCCGCCGGCAGGCAGCCCAGACCGCGCAGGAAGGAACGGCGATCGAGGTGGCTCATCGTTCGTGCCTGAACTCCCGACCCGACAGCAGCGCCATCGCCAGGTCACGGAAGGCCGCCAGGTCCGCGCTCGCCAGCGGCAGGAACTCCGCCACCTCGTCGGGCCGCGGCGCGCGCGACAGCACGGTGCGCCACAGCTCGTCGAGGCGTTCGCGCGGCGCGGCGCCGAACTCGAACAACGCGTCGATCGTGGTGCCGCCGCGGTCGAGCACCCCGCGCAGGAAGTCGCCGTTGCGCAGCGCCAGTTCGCGCGCCAGCGGCTCGGTGCCGAGATCGCCGGCGGGGTCCCGGCCGACCACGGCGCCGACAGCCCGCGCGTAGGCCGCGTTGCTCAGCGCGCGCGACCGCCGGGCCGCGAACCACGCGCCGCGCGGATCGCCGTCGGGCGCGAGGTCCAATGCGTAGAGCCGCGACGTCGCCACGAACAACAGCAGCGCCGGCAGGTCGCCGCCAGAGCGTTCGAACTCCGCCGCGAGTGCCGCGAGCAGGGCCTCGGAGCGCGCCGGATTGCCGAGGCGATGGTCGTCGAGCGGTTCGACCAGGCCGCGGCCGAACAGCTCGGCGAACACCCGGTTGGCGAAGTGCCGCGCGAGGCGCCCGTGACCGCGATCGAGCACGAACGCGGCGAGCGTGGCGCGATTCGCGGGCTGCGCGGCGACGCTACCACCGTCGAGCGACAGCCAGCGCGGCGGCACCGGCTGTCCCGTGTCGGCGTCGAACACCTGCCCCACCATCGCGCCGTCGCCGCCTGCCTTGCCCGCGACGAACGCCGCGCTGAACGCTTCGTACTCGCGCCGCTGCCAGCGGTCCCCCGGGTGGTCGTGACAGCGCGCGCAGCCGATGCGCAGGCCGAGCAACGTGCGCGCCACGAGCTCGGCGCGATCGCGTGGATCGCCGGCTGCGGCCGCCGTGGGCAGGTCACCGCCCGCGACGCGCGCGGCGATGGCGCGCAGGGTCTCGCCGGCCGCCAGCGCGGCGGTGAGCCGATGCCGCAGCGCGACGTTCGCCGCCGGCACCTCGAGCCACTCTGCCAGATGTGCGCCCCAGACCGCGGCGAACGCGGGGCGCCGCGTCAGCTCGCGCACCGTGGCCTCGACGTCGGGCTGCGCAACGAAACGGTCGAGCTCCGCGGGTGTCGGCGGTCGGCCGATCAGATCCAGATACAACCGCCGCACGAGCCGCTGGGGCGCCGCGGCAGCCACGGGCTGAAGGCCCAGCGCCTCGAGGTCGCGACGCCACGCCGCGTCCAGCGCGTGCACGACCTCACCTTCGGCCGACGCCGCCGCCGGCGCGCCGAAGCGGTTGACGACGGCGAGTCGCGCCGTGGCGCTGCCGAAGCGCGCGATCGCGTAGGCCATGCCCGGCCCCTTCGTGGCCAGCATCCCCTCCTCGTCGACGTCGACGACGAGCGGGTCCGACGACGAGAACAGCGCGCGGTCGCTGACGTCTTCGGGCACGCCGTCGAAGTCGGCCTCGGCGACGAGCCGCGCGCCGTCGCGACGCAGCTGCAGACCCCTCAGGTCGCGGCCGCCGTCGCGTTGCCACGGCGCGCCGTCTTCGATCCACGCCGACAACGCGCGCGCCGCGGCGCCGTCGCGCGGCAGCCGACGGCCACCGCCGTGGTCGAGCCGGCCCAGGCCCTTCTGCAGCAGCAGGCTCTGCCCGGGTTCGCGCAGGTCGATGCGGCGACCGCCGAAGGCCACCGCGATCTGCCCGTAGTCGTCGAGCGGCGCCCCGCCGAACAGCGACAGCCTCATGCCGCCCTGCCCGGTGCCGCCGCCGTGGCAGTAGGCCGAGGCGCAACCATGCCGCTGCAGGAACGGCAGCACGTCGTACCGGAAGTCGAAGGCCTTGCTCGGCGCGGGCTGCCAGGACAGCCCGCCGACGCAGAGCCCGAAGACGACCAGCGCGGCCTTCATTTGCCCGCGTACTGGTCGACGAACTTGCGCGCCCGCGCCTTGGCGTCGTCGTTGCCGTAGTCGAGGCTCAGCATCAGCCTGAACATCTCCACGCCCTGCTTGCGCAGGCCGGCGTCGTCGCCGATGCGCTTCTCGATCGCCGCGAACGCGGCGTCGAGCTCGGCCGAATCGGCGCCGCGCTGGATGCAGCGACGCAGCAGGTCGCGCAGCTGTTCGTCCTCGGGCGCCTTGCCCTCGCGCGGCTTCGTCGGGTTCGGCCGCATCTGCCCCTCGGCCTGCCCACCCTGTTGGCGCTGCTGCTGCCGCTGCTGATTCTCGCGCTGCCGCTGCATGCGCGCCTCGTTGACCGAGTCGACGCGCTGCACCAGCAGGGCCAGGTCGATCGCGAGCCGCCGCAGCTGCTCGGGGTCGCGCGTCAG
The DNA here is from genome assembly GCA_020638655.1 of Planctomycetota bacterium. Lineage (GTDB taxonomy): Bacteria > Planctomycetota > UBA1135 > UBA1135 > UBA2386 > JACKIC01. Next base: position 31,693 of record JACKIC010000004.1, on the reverse strand, counting down.
CCGCGCTTCCATCATCTTGCGCAGCTCGGCCGCATCGGTCGGCACGGGTCCGGTGACCTCCTCGACCAGGCCGCGCAGCTTCTGCAGGTCGGCGCGCCCCGTGTCGGTGAACGCCACCGAACGCACCACCTTGCCCTCGTTGGCGAGCACGAGCGTCAGCGTCGCCTTGCGATCGAGCGCGTAGCCGCCGGGTCCCTCGGCGCCGTCGACGCTGACCACGATCGGGCGGTGCAGCCCCATCGCCTCGGAGCTGCGTTTGCTGCCGAGCTCGGCCTCGGTGCGATCGGGCGCGACCCGCACGGCGTGCGCCTGCAGCCCGGTCCACGCCAACTGCACGGCGAGGCGGTCGAGCCCGGTGATCATCGGCGCGGTGTTGCGCGTCAGTTCGTGCACGAACAGCAGCACGCCGGGCCCCTGGCCGATCTGCGCCGCGGCATCGAACTCGGTGCCCGCGAACGGCCCCGACGGCGCGAACACCTTGCAGGCCGGCAGCGGCGCCCCGGCCGGCGGCCCCGACTGCAGCGCGGCCTCGGGATCCTGCGCGAGCAGCGGGCTGGCGATGACGAACAGGCCGAGGACGGCCGCAACGGCGCGAGGCGTGATTGCCATGGTGGTTGCAGACTGATTGGCGGGGGATGCCCGTGCAACCTTGACCTGGGTAACACTTTTGACCGGACGATTCGTTGCCGATCCTTGGCCTCCGACCTCGCGCAAGCGCGGAGATTCCGCAAGCTCCGCCGAGCGCAATGGCATTACCGTGCCGCGAGAGGTTGCGCCGCCCGCCTGGCCTCGCAGGTGCGGCGCCCCTGCAGCCGTGCCCCCTCGGGTGGTCCCCATGCTCACGATCCGCGCACCTCGCAGGCATCGCCCATCGATTCACGTCGCTTCGTCGCAGTTGCTGTCGACTGCTGCCTTGATGACGGCGGTGATCGCCTCGCTGCCCGCGCAGACGCAATCGGGTCTACAGTTCGCCGAGACGGGGAAGCGGCACCTGCCCGCAGACCAGGACAAGAGTCTTGCGGTAGCGGTCGGGGACGTCGACGGCGACGGAGACCTCGACATGGTGGTCGGCAACAAGGGGCAACAAGACCGGCTCTACCTCAACGACGGGACAGGCACGTTCTCGGACGCGACGGCGAACAGGATGCCATTCGACAACGACAACACCACTTCGGTGGCCCTCGGCGATGTCGACGGCGATGGTGACCTGGACCTGGTGTTCGGGAGCTTCGGCTACCTCGGCACGACGCAGAACCGGCTCTACCTCAACAACGGCACCGGCGTGTTCTCGGATGCCACAGCGAGCCAGATGCCAGTGGACTTCGACAGCACCGTCGCAGTGGCACTCGGCGACGTCGATGGCGACGGCGACCTCGACATCGTGATCGGGAACTTCGGCTACCTCGGCACACCGCAGAACCGGCTCTACCTCAACAACGGCACCGGCGTGTTCTCGGATGCCACCACGAGCCGCCTGCCGGTCGACATCGACAGCACCGACGCGCTGGCGCTCGGCGACGTCGACGGTGACGGCGACCTCGACATCGTGATCGGGAACGTCGGACAACAGAACCGGCTCTACATCAACGACGGCACCGGCACGTTCTCGGATGACACCGCAAGCCGCATGCCCATGGCCAACGACGCCACCCGCTCGCTGGCGTTCGGCGACGTCGACGGCGACGGCGATCTCGACATGCTGATCGGGAACGGGCAACAGCGGCTCTACGTCAACGACGGCACCGGCACCTACTCGGACGCCACCGCGACCAGGATGCCGGTGGCCAACGACGCCACCCAGTCGGTGACGCTCGGCGACGTCGACGGCGACGGCGATCTCGACATGGTGTTCGGCAACTTCGGGCAGAACCGGCTGCACATCAACGACGGCACCGGCCAATTCTCCGAATCCACGACGAGCCGGATGCCAGCGGAGACGTCCCAGACGAGTGCGGTGGTACTCGGCGACGTCGATGGCGACGGCGACCTCGATCTGGTGCTCGGGCAATACGGCTTTCCTGGCGGGCAACCGAACCGGCTCTACACCAACGACGGCACCGGCACCTTCTCGGACGCCACCGCTACCAGGATGCCGCCTGACTGCGACCCCACCAACGCGGTGGCGCTCGGCGACATCGACGGCGACGGCGACCTCGACATGGTGCTCGGGAACTCCCCCTACGTCGGTAGGCCGCAGAACCGGCTCCTCCTCAACGACGGCACCGGCACCTTCTCGGACGCCACCGCGGGCCGGATGCCGCTCGTCAACGACGGAACGCGGTCGGTGGCGCTCGGCGACGTCGACGGCGACGGCGATCTCGACATGCTGATCGGGAACAGCGCCTGGCCTGGCGGGCAACAGAACCGGCTCCTCCTCAACAACGGCACCGGCACGTTCTCGGATGCCACCTCGACCCGGATGCCCGCAATCATCGACGACACCAACTCGCTGGCGCTCGGCGACGTCGACGGCGACGGCGACCTCGACCTGGTGATCGGGAACTCCTACTCCCCCGGCGGGCAACAGAACCGGCTCTACCTCAACGACGGCACGGGCTCCTTCTCGGACGCCACTGCGACCCGGATGCCCGCGGTCAGCGACGACACCAGCTCAATGGCGCTCGGCGACATCGACGGCGACGGCGACCTCGACCTGGTGGTCGGGAACTCCGGCTCCCCTGGCGGGCAACAGAACCGGCTCCTCCTCAACGACGGCACGGGCTCCTTCTCGGACGCCACCGCGCCCCGGATGCCCGCGGTCAGCGACGACAGCAGCTCGCTCGCGCTCGGCGACCTCGACGGCGACGGCGACCTCGACCTGGTGATCGGCAACCACGGGCAGAACCGGCTCCTCCTCAACGACGGCACCGGCACGTTCTCGGATGCCACCGCGACCCGGATGCCAGCGATCAACGACGACACCAGCTCGCTGGCGCTCGGCGACGTCGACGGCGACGGCGATCTCGACGTGGTGATCGGGAACTACGGACAGAACCGGCTCTACCTCAACAACGGCACCGGCACGTTCGCGGATGCCACCGCGACCCGGATGCCCTTCGACAGCCACCGCATCCACTCGGTGGCGCTCGGCGACGTCGACGCCGACGGCGACCTCGACATCGCGACCGGAGCCACCTGTCAGAACCACCTCTACACCAACCTGCAACGCCAGCTCGACGCCCCACACCTCCTCCGCCCGGGCCACCCCTACCCAGTCGACGCCTACTCGCGATACGCCACCACGAGCGCGCTCGACACAGCCTTCGCCTACCTGTCGACGACGCGCCAGTCGATCCCGCTCCCGCCGTACGGCGTCCTCGGCATCGACCCGATGGCGGCGCTTCTGCCGATCTTCATCGCGCAACCGGCTGGCGTCGGACGGACAACCTGGATCGCCCCCAACAGCCCAGCGCTCGCCGGCATCGACATCTTCGCCCAGGCGATCATCGTGCACTGGCCCACCGACATCCGGCTGACCAACGTCACCGCCGACGCGATGGTGCGCTGAGCAAGTAGCCCGGGGCACACCGGCACACGACGAGCACTCGGCCGGTCACGCACCCGCAGCCCCCGCGCCGACGCGCAGCCTGTCGCGCAGGTGCAAACGCCTTGCACCTGCGCGCGGCGATCAGCGGCTGAACTGATTCCTTCCGTGGTGCACATGCCCAGGTGAGCCGCGAACGCCGGCCCGCATCGTCACCGAAGGGGTCAGGCCACCATGCGAGCGCGCACCGTCTGCGCGCCGCTCTTGCTCATCGGGTGGATGCTCCGATCGCCCCAATCCTGGCGCCACGCGAGCACCTCTGCCGCATCGAGGTTTCGCGGCACGAGGCCGAGCAGCCTGGCCGGGGTCTCTTCCTCCAGGTCGTGGTTGAAGCGCCGCCGCACGAAGTTGCGGTAGACGGCGAACAATTGCGCGTGGTCGAGCAGGCGCGGCGCGCACTTGGTGACCAGCCAGGACTTGCGCCGCAGCCGGCCGCAGTTGTCGCGCGACATCGCCAGCGTCACGTTGATGGGAAACAAGGGGTTGTGCTTGTCGCGCACCCGCCGGCTCGAGGTCGTCTCGTGCTTGAGGCGGTCGCCGAACATGCGCCTGGCGAGGGTCGCGTAGCTCGACTTCTTGTCCGTCTGCAGCAGGAGATCGCCCGCGGGGCACTTCGCCGCCAGCACTCGCAGCACCCGCTCGGTGCACGCGCGGCTCTGGTCCTGGCGCCGACCGTTCTTGGCCTCCTCCTGGTCCTGCAGCTCCCGCCGCCGCGTGCCGCGCCGCGCAAGTCGCCGGATCGAGCCGACGTCGACGGCGACCACGAACCAGGTCTCGCGATCGATCACGACGGGCATCGTCAGCGGGCGAATCGAGGCGCCTTCGTAGGTCTCCTCCTCGTCCATCACGAAGACGCGACTGCTCGGAAGCAGAGGGCACAGGTTGTCGCGCAGCAGAGCGAGTGTGCGCCCCATCTTGGCCAGCTTCTGCTGCGGGCATCGCACGCCCGATCGCAGCAATCGGCTGCATTGCCTCAGGCCGACGCCGCTGCTCAGCAGCAGGAACAGGCTCTCGTTGAGTTCTGGCCGGTGGTCCCGGTAGTCGTGCCGGAACGTCTGCCGTGAGAAGCTGCGGCTACAGGACTTGCAGTGGTAGCGGGGGATGGGCGCGGCGCGGCACTTGGGCCAGTAGCTGCCGCGGCGGCGGTAGAAACGGGGCTGCGGATCGGTGTGCCTTGGGCAATCAGCGTTGGGGCAGCGTGGCGGTTTGAACGAGGGCATCGACTTCTCCTGCCGGGCGCGATGTGCCGGCAGGTGTGTGGATGCCCGACCTCAACTATTGGCGAGGCTTCTGACGTACGCCACGGAAGGAATCAGTTCCGTCAGCGGCCGAGCAGCTCGGCGACCAGCGAGTACTCGTGGTAGACCTTGGCGATCGCCTCGGTCATGCCCGCGGTGTGCACGCTGACGGCGCGGTTGACGCGCTCGTCGAACCAGTAGTTGCCCGGCAGCGACTCGATGTTGCCGTCGAAGATCAGGCCGACGATCTCGGCGTCGCGGTTGAGCACGGGGCTACCCGAGTTGCCGCCGATGATGTCGATGGTGCTGACGAAGTTGTACGGCGTGTTCAGGTCCAGCTCGTCCTTCTTGTCGAGCCAGCGCTGCGGCAGGTCGAACGGCGGCTGGTTGTCGAACGAGGAGTTGCGGTCGAACAGGCCGTTGAGCGTCGTCTTCGGCGGCACCGCGGTGGTGCCGGCCTCGTAACCCTTGACCGTGCCGAAGGCGAGGCGCAGCGTGAACGTCGCGTCCGGATACATCGAGGTGCCGTAGACCGCGAAGCGCGCGTTGTTGATCGTCGACTTGGCCTCGGCGCAGGTCTGCATCGTGGCCTGCTGCAGCGCGGGCATCAGCTGGCGCAGGTCGACCTTGCCGTCCTTGCCGTACTTGTCGCGCAGCTTCTGCATCTCGCCGGCGATGAACTCGAACGCGGCCTTGACCTCGGGCGTGTTCGCCTTGGCGATCAGCTCCTCGTCGCGCGCCTTCATCTTCGCCATCATCTCGGCGTCACGCAGACCGGCGAGGTGACCCGAGTAGGCCTTGAGGCTGTTCATCACGCCGAAGTACTGGTCGCGCAGGCGGAACGCGGCGTCCTTGTTGGCGTCCATCGCCTTCTTCATCTGCTCAGCGCGGCGCGTCAGCAGATCGACGATCGCGGGCACCGACAGGTCGCGGTGCAGCTCCATCTCCTCGTGCGTCAAGAGACGCTCGGTGTTGCCCGGGTGACCGGAGACGAACACCAGCTCGTCGGCCTTGGCGCCCTCGGGGTTCCACTTGAAGTAGAACTTGCTCGAGTCGATCGGCTTGCCGTCCTCGTAGACGCGGAAGAACGCGCAGTCCAGGCAGTAGCGCGGGTAGGTGAAGTTGTCGAGGTCACCGCCGTAGAAGGCGACCTGCTTCTCGGGCGCGAACACCACGCGCACGTCGTCGTAGACGTGGTAGACGTAGATGCGGAACTCGTTGCCGTCGAACAGCACCACCGGGTCGGCGATGATGTGCTTCTCCTCGTTGGTCGACGCGGCAGCCAGTTCCTCGAGCTTGGCCTGACGCAGGCTGCCCTTCTCGGCCTCGTCCTTGGCGGCGGCCGACGCCTGCACGACGTCCTTGGTGACGTTCTTGATCTCGATCAGCTGGCGCAGCGTCAGGTCGGTGCCGGGCACCTCGCTGCCGTAGTCCTTGGCCGAGAAGCCGGCTTCGACGAAGTCCTTCTCCTGCGTCGACACCTTCTGGATCGTCTCGAGCGCGACGTGGTGGTTGGTCATCACCAGGCCGTTGGGCGACACGAACGAACCCGAGCCGCCGGTGTCGAAGCGCACCGAGCCCAGGCGCACGTGGTCGATCCACTCCTGCGTCGGTTCGAAGTCGTACTTCTCCTTGAGCGTCTTGAGCGGCAGGGCGTCGAACAGCCACATGCCCTCGTCGGGGCGGGTCGTCGAGCTGGGAAACGAGGCGCCGAGGGCGAGCAGCGCGACGGCGAACGGAAGGATGGGGGTCGATTGCATTGAAGGTCCTCTGCGGCGCCGTCGTCGGGGCGACGGTCGGGGGCCGAGCATGATAGGGATCTGCCCGCCCAGAACCACGTTCCGGGCGGGACTCCCTGGTGCCCTCGGCCCCGCGGTGTCCCGAGGCGGGTCAGACCCACTCGATGCGGGTGAAGCGCTCGCCGAAGGTGAGTCGCACGTCGTGGCGGAAGCGGCGCACGATCGCGGCGGCGATGCGCCTGGCGATGTGCATGCCCGTGGTCGGGACGAGCACGCGGTCGCCCTCCACCTGCAGGGTCATCACCCGCTCCAGCGGATGCTGCTCCTTCTCGGCGCGCTCGACGTTGCCGATCAGGCCGCGCACCTCGTCCCACCAGCCCCGGCAGCGCCCGGTCAGCTCGAGCACGTGCGCGGCGGCGCCGTCGCGGATCCGTTCGCAGGCCGGGCAGAGCACCCGCGGCAGGTCCGGCAGCGGCGCATCCCAGCTCCAGCGCCCTTTCCATTCGGTGGCGTGACACTCCCGGCAGACGGCGGGATAGAGCTTGCCGACGGGGCGGTAGATGTCGACCCAGTCGCGAGCCGCGCGCCGGGCCTTGGCGTAGGCGAGCGCGCGCGTGGAATCGTGGTGCATCATGGCTTGGTCCTCCGCGGTGCATTCGACCCCCGCCAGCCCGTCTGCACAGTGGCCGATTGGCCCGGAAAGGGCCGCACTTGTGGGGCGCCCGCGCCTGCCTGTGGAACGCGTCGGCGACCGCCCTACCATGCGCCGGGTGGACACCAAGTTGCTGCTGCCGGAGCGGGCCCAGACGGGCCCCGAGTCGCTCGCCGAGTACCGGGCCCGCGGCGGCGGCGAAGGCCTGGCGAAGTGGCGCGACGGCGACCCCGCGGCGCTGCTGGGTGAGATCGAGCGCGCGCAACTGCGCGGCCGCGGCGGCGCGTCGTTTCCGACCGCGCGCAAGTGGCAGCTCGCCGCGGGCGCGGTCGCCGACCAGAAGTTCGTCGTCGCCAACGGCGGCGAACACGAGCCCGGCAGTGACAAGGACCGCAATCTCGTCGCCACCCACCCGCACGCGGTGCTCGAGGGCCTGCTGCTCGCGGGTCGCGCGACCGGCGCGAGCAAGGGCTACCTCTACCTGATCGAGGACATGCATACGCAGCGCGCCGCGGCCGAACGCGCCCTGCAGGAACTCGGCGACGCGGGCCTGTTGACGATGCCGATCGAGATCGCGTGCGGCCCCACCACCTACGTCGCCGGCGAGGAGACGGCCGCGCTCAACGCGATCGAGGGCAAACCCGCCAAACCGCGCAAGAAGCCGCCGTTCCCCGGCGAGGCGGGCCTGTTCGGCAAGCCGACCACGGTCAACAACGTCGAGACGCTCGCGCACGTCGCCTGGATCGCGCGCCGCGGCGCCGCGGCGTTCGCCGCGATCGGCACCGCCGAGAGCAAGGGCACGCTGCTGTTCACGCTGCCCGACACCGTGCAGCGGCCCGGCGTCTACGAACTGCCGTTCGGCGCGACCTACCGCCAGCTCATCGACGAGTGTGGGGGCGGCCTGCGCGACGGCCGCACGCTGCGCGCGATCCTGCCGGCGATGTCGTGCGGCTTCTTGATGGCCGAACACCTCGACGTGCCGATCGCCTACGAGACGCTGCGCCCATTGGGAACCTCGCCGGGCTGCGGCGGCGTGCGCCTCGTCGACGAGACCACCGACGTCGTCGCGCTGACCGTCGAGATCGCCGAGTTCTTCATGCGCGAGCAGTGTGGGCAGTGCCCGCCGTGCCGCATGCAGACCAACCAGTTCGTGCACTTCCTCAAGGCCGCGCAAGCCGGCAAGGGCCCCGGCTACGCCGAGAAGATCACCAAGCTCGCCGACTTCTCGCGCAAGAAGGGTTTCTGCTCGTTGATCGAGATGGCCGCGGCGCCCGTGCTCGGCGCGCTTTCGTGTTTCGCCGACGACTTCGCGCGCGCCGCGGGACCGGGCGCGCCCCCTGCGCCGCAGGAAAACTGACTTGGCCATCTACTACGCCGCCTGCACGCTCGGCCTCGAAGACGTGCTCGCCGAGGACCTGCGCCGGCTCGGCGCCGGCAACATCGAGAAGCGCAAGGGCGCGTGCCAGTTCGAGTCCGAGCCGCCCGTCGCCTACGCCGCGTGCCTGTGGGCTCGCGCCGCGATCCGCGTGCAGGAAGAGCTCGTGCGCGGCCGGGCCGAGGACAAGGACGACCTCTACCACCTCGCCGGCACCGTCGACTGGTCCCAGTCGATCACCGCGAAGCAGACGCTCGCGATCGACGGCTCGGTCAAGAACAGCTTCGCCAACGACACGCGTTACCCGGTGCTCGTCGTCAAGGACGCGATCTGCGACCAGTTCCGCAGCCGCACCGGCATCCGCCCCGACGTCGCGCGCGAACGCCCGCACCTGCCGATCAAGCTCGTGCTGCAGGGCGGTGAGGCGATCCTCTACCGCGAGCTCGGCGGCGAACCGCTGCACAAGCGCGGCTACCGGCTGATCCAGCACAAGAGCCCGCTCAACGAGGCGACCGCCGCGGGCCTGTTGCAGCTGACCGACTGGGACCGCCGCGCGCCGCTGTGCGATCCGATGTGCGGCTCGGCGACGTTCCTGATCGAAGCCGCGTGGCTGGCCACGGACCGCGCGCCGGGCCTCGGCCGCAGCTTCGCGTTCGAACACTGGCGCGACACCGACCAGGCGGCGTGGCAGCAGATCTACGACGACGCCGAGGCGCGCGCCGCCAGGGGCCAGGACCGCCTGCCCGTGCTGCGCGGCAACGACCGCCACCCGGGCGCGTTGGGCATCGCCGAGAAGGCGCTCGCCGGCGCCGGCCTGACCGGCAAGATCGAACTGACCCGCGGCGACGCGAGGGACTTCACCCCGCCGCCCGACCTCGGCGTGGTCGTCACCAACCCGCCCTACGGCGAGCGCCTCGAGCAGGACGTCGAGCGCCTCGAGGAGAGCTGGCGCCACCTCGGCAACTTCCTGCACGAACGCTGCCGCGGCGCGACCGCCTACGTGCTCAGCGGCGACCCGGACCTGCCGCGCTTCCTGGGGCTGCGCGCGAGCAACCGGTTCCCGGTGCGCAACGGACCGATCGATTGTCGGTGGCTGCGCTACGAGGTGGGCACGGGCTGAGTTCGGCGATCGGCGAGAATCCTGAACCCTCTCGGCGCCGGGCTGGCGAAGCTTGCTTCGTGACCGGAACGAGTCCGAACCAGGTCGCGCGGTCCAGCGCGCCGCCGAAACCGCTGCACGAGCACACGGCGATGCTGCGCCGCTACCTGTTCGTGCTCGGGGCCGGCGCGGACCGCATCGACGACCTGCTGCAGGAGGTGTTCCTCGTCGGGCTCGACAAGGTCGACGCCGCGCGCGGTCCCGCGGCAGCGGCCTCGTTCCTGCGTGGCGTCGCCAAGAACCTGCTGCTGCGGCAGCGGCGTTCGGCTACAGCGCGGCGCGAGGTCGAGCTCGGTGACGAGGTGTGGCGCGAGCAGTGCGGCGACGGGTCGGGAGACCATCGCGTCGAGGCGTTGCGCAGCTGCGTCGAGGCGCTGCCCGAGCGCAGCCGGCAGTTGCTGCAGCGCTGCTACGAGGACGGCGCCGGCCGCCACGAACTCGGCGACGAGTTCGGCATGGCGGCGGACGGGATCAAGACGGCGCTGCGGCGGCTGCGCGCGGCGCTGCGGGAGTGTGTCGAACGACGGCTGCGAGGTGGTTCATGAGCGAACAACAGGTCAAGGAGCGCGCCCGCGAGCGACTGCTGGCGGCTGAACTCGCCGAGGTGCTGCAGGTCGATGCCGCAGCGATCACCGCCGGTGAATCCGAACCGCCGCGACGACAGCATGGCTGGCTCGCGGCCGCGTTGGTGCTGCTCGGCGTCGCAGTCGCTGCGGGCGTCGCGTGGTTGCGCACCGAGGAAGCGCGCGAAGCCGCGCAGGGCGCGTTCGATCCGGCGAATCCCTGGTGGGAGGACGAGGTGCCGTTCTCCGTGCCGATGGTCGTGGTGCGATCGCCGGAGGAAGTCCAGGCGCTGCCGGCCAGCACCGTGCGCATCACCGTGAGCACCCCGGAAGCCTCACCGGGCACGATCTCCGCCGCGCTGCGCCGCGAAGACCTGCGCCAGCTGCTGCTGGTGCACGGTCGCCCCGAGACGCCGTCGATCCCGTGGCCGGAGATCACGGCGCGCGCATCGCTGCGTTCCCTCGGGTTCCTGACGCTCATCGTCGATGCGCAACAGCTGGCCCAACTGCGCCAGCTGCCCTTGCTGCGGGCGCTGACCTTGTCGCACGGAAGCGTCGAGATCGACGCGAAGATCGGAGCAGCTCTGGCCGGGCTGAAGACCCTGCAGCACCTCAACATCGCCTACGACGAGGTCGACCCCGAGGGTCTCGCGCGGCTCGCCGAGCTGCCGGCGCTCACGTCGTTGGTGCTCGGCGTCGCCCAGAGCGGTCCCGGCGACCTGACGGCCCAGTTGGCGGCCGTCGCCAAGATCCGCACGCTGCGATCCCTCTTCTTCAACGGCGACATGAACCCCATGCCGGCCGACGCGGTGCGCCAGCTTCGTAGCCTGCCCGACCTGATCGCGCTGCAGCTGTCGAACTTCGATCTGGACGACGACGGCCTCGCCGCGCTGCCGCGCACGCTGCAACAACTGCAGCTGCCGAAGCTCGGTGCAATCACGCCGACGGGCATCGCGGGCCTGGCCGAACTCGGCTCGCTGCGCAGTCTCGGCTTCCACCTCGGTCTCTCGGCAGAACACGATGCGGCGGTGCGCGACCTCGTGCCGAAGCTGCCGCTCGAGTGCTTCGAGTGCCTGTCCGCACTGCCGAGCGACGCGCTGTGGACGGTCCTCGAGGGGCTGCCGCTGCTGCGGCGCGTGCGCGTGCAGATCGGCGACGAGGATCCGCGCGCGACGTTCGAGCACGCTCTCGCCTGCCGCAAGCTCGAGGTGCTGTTCGTATCGGTGCCGCAGATGCCGACTCCCGAGCAGCTCGGGCTCCTGCGCGAGCATGCGACGCTGCGCCGGATCGTGCTGCGTCGCTATCGGCCGATGACGCCGGTCCCCACCGAGGCCGAGCTCAACGCGCTGCGCGCCAGCGTGCACGCCGCCGTCGTCGTCCTATGAGGTCCGCTGCCAGGCGCGCCGCCGCCCGAGGCTGAGCCCGAGCGCGATCCAGACGACGGCGACGCCGATCGTCACCAGCACGATCCCACCCGTCGTCAGCTTCCAGTCGCGCAGCTGCAGCTGCAGCACCGCGCCGAGCAGGTCGCCGAGCCGGAAGGCAAACGTGTCCAGCAGGAACTTGACCTTGTGCTTCGTCTCGAGGCTGAGCGGGGTGTAGAGCACCTCGCGCGCGGGCTTCTCGAACGCGTACTGCGTGCCACGCCGACCGATCTGCACGAAGAAGATCGCCGCCGCGGTCGGCGCCAGCCACCAGATGCCCAGCCCCAGCACCGAGACCACCGGCAGGGACACGAGCAGCACGGCCCCGGGCAGCCGCTTCATCAGGCGACCGGTCCAGAACAGCTGCAGAACGAGCACCAGCCCCTGCCCCCAGAACTCGGCGCTCGCCAACCACTGGTGCTGCGCCTTGCCCGCCTTGATCTGTTCGCCGACGAGCTCGGTCTGGGCCGCGTAGAACGAGGTCGCCAGCACGCCGAGCAGCATCATGTAGACGCCGATGCGCTGCGCGTAGCCGTCGCGCAGCAGCACGCGGAACCCCTCGAGCACCCCGCCCGTGGCAGCCTGCGGCGCGGCCGCCCCGCCGGGTTCGCCCGCCTCCTTCATGCGGACGCACGCCGGGCGGGACAGCGCGAACGCGAGGAACGCGAACTCCAGCAGCGCAGCCGCGGCGGCGCCGCTGAGCCACAGCGGCGCGTGCGCCGTGCCGGTCAGGAAGGACGACGCCCACGAACCGAACACCGCGCCGAGCGTGCCGCCGACCGCGACGAGCCCGAACAGGCGCCGCGCCTGATCGCGGTGGAAGTGCTCGACCGCGTGGATCCAGACCATCGTCGGCACGATCACGTTCACCGCCGAGAACCCGCCCCAGAACACCCCGCCGAGCCATGGCAAGCGGCTCCAGTCGTAGTCGCCGATGACGTTCAGTCCGAGCGCGAGCAGCACGAACGCCGCCGCGCACAGGTGCAGCACGATCGGCACGAAGCGCCGGCTCGGCATGCGGTTGGCGAGCCACCAGAACGGCAGCACCGCCACGACGGTCGCGAGCAGCGTGAGGCTGTAGAGCGCGGGCAGTTCCTCGACTCCCTGGTGAACTCCGAACTGGTCGCGCAGCGGCCGCAGCAAGAACGTGCTGGAGAGCGCGCAGAAGAACATCACGCTCACCCACAGCGTCGCCCGCCGCTCGTCGGACGTGGCGTCGTGCAGGCCGAGGAAACGCAGCAGCGGTTGGACCACGGGCGCCTTCTACGCGACCGCCCACCCCCGCGCTGGTCGCATCTGCGAGAAACGTGGGTGCGGGTGCAAACACACATCCCGGCCGCCCGCGGCCGGGGATGTGGTTTGCACCCGGCACGTACTCACCACATGACTCCCCGCCCTCCTGCACCGCTGGCCCCACCCCAGGTCGAAGCGTTCGCGCGCAACGGCTTCGTCGGGCCGATCGACGTGCTTTCGGCCGACGAGGTGGCGGCGGTGCGCGCGGCGGTCGACGAGGTGGTCGCCGACCTCGACCGGCTCGCGCCGCAGCTCTACGAGGTCGAACAGGCCTACAGCGAGCGGCCCGGCGAGGTGGTGTGCCACTTCCTGGGCGGCTGGCGTGTGCATGCGCGGCTGAGGGAACTGGTGTTCGACGCGCGCATCGCGGCGCGCTGCGCGCAGCTGCTCGGCGTCGACGCGCTGCGCTTCTGGCACGACCAGGTGTTCTGCAAGCCGCCGCAGCACCCGGGCGTGGTGCCGTGGCACCAGGACTACTCGTACTGGACGCGCACGGCGCCGGCGCGGCACATTACGATGAACCTGCTGCTCGACGACGCCGACGAGGCCAACGGCTGCCTGCAATTCGTGCCGGGCAGCCACCGGTGGGGACTGCTCCCGAAGGTGCCGTTCGACGCGCCGATCGAGGCGGTGCGCGCGCACCTGCCGGCCGGCGCGGCGTGGCAGCCGGTCGCGGTGCCGGTGCGCGCGGGGCAGGCGACGATCCACCACAGCCACGTGCTGCACGGCAGCGACGCCAACCGCAGCGACCGCTGGCGGCGCGCGGTGGTGCTCAACTTCATGGCCGATGGCGTCGCGGTCGCGCTTCCCGGCCCGCTGCTGCGCGGCGTGCCCGAGCTGCCGCTCGGCGCGGTGGTCGACGGCCCGCACTTCCCGGTGGTCTGGCGCCGCGGCTGACGCGGTGGATTCGGGCGTACCGCCGGATACACCCCTGCAACCCATGAACACCACGTTCGGCCGCTTCGTCCCCCACCTCTGGCTCGCGGCGATGATCGCGATCTGGGGCGGCAGCTACGCGGTCGTCAAGGCGTCGCTCGGCGCGCTGCCGCCGTTCACGGTGATCGCGGTGCGCTTCTGGGTCGCGGCGCTGTGCTTGTTGCCGTTCGCGCTCGTCGGGCCGCGCCGCGACTGGCGCACGGCGCTCGGCCCGGGGCTCATCGCGGGCTGCGCACTGGCCATCGGCTACAACCTGCAGACCCTCGGCATGCAGTACACGTCGGCGTCGCTTGCCGGCTTCCTCGCCGGGCTGATCGTGCCGCTGGTCGCGATCGGCGGCTGCCTGTTCTTCCGCGCGCGCTTCGGCCTCTGGTCGGCTACGGGCCTGCTGCTGGCGGTGTTCGGCATGGCCCTGTTGTGCTGGCCCGAACCGGGCGCGCCCAACCGCGTGCTCGGCGTGGTCCTGCAGCTGATCGCGACGGTCAGCTACGTCGCCCACATCCTGCTGCTGTCGCACTTCGGCAGCAGCATGCCGACGGCGCCGTTCTGCACCTGGCAGATGGTCGTGGTCGCGCTGGTCGGCAGCGCCTGCCTGCCGTTCGAGCCCTCACTGGTCGAGAACGCCGCCGCGAACTGGACCCTGCCCGCGGTGTTGCTGCTCGGCTACCTCGCGGTGCTCGCCTCGGCGCTCGGCGTCGGCGTGCAGGCCCGCGTGCAACACCGCATCCCGCCGATGCACCTGGCCCTGCTGTTCGCGCTGCAGCCGCTGTTCGCGGCGTTCTTCGGCTGGCTGACGCTCGGCGAACGGCTCGGCACGATGCAGCTCGTGGGCGGCGCGTCGATCGTCGCCGGCGTCGTGGTCACGAGCCTCGAGCGCGCCGCGGCGAGCCCGTAGCCGCCGTTCAATATCCGGACTGGTCCTGCTCGGCGATCAACATCAGGATCGCCACGAGCAGCGGCAACACCACCAGCGCGCTCGTCGCCGCGATCGCGACGCGCGGCCGCGACGACCACCACGAGCGCGGCACCGCGAGCGCCAGCAACGGGGCGGCACCGGCGATCACCGCAGCGGTCCAAGGCAGATACTGGACGTGCACGCCGGCGAGCAGGAACGCACCGTGTGCGAACGCGAAGAACAGTGCGTCGCCTGGCAGCAACGCCGCGTCCTTGCGCCACAACCGCGCGCCCGCGGTGGCGCCGAACGCCGCGGCCACCGCGCCGCAGAGCTGGCCGAGCAGGGCGCTGTTGCCGAGGGTCGCGATGCCCGAATCGAGCGACAGCACGACGGTGGCGAGCACGAGCGGGAACATGCCCTGCGGCGCCGCGCGCAGCGTGCGTTGCCAGGCGGCGGCGACCGCGCCGACGCCGATCGCGGCGATGCCGAGGTGCAGCGCGAGCGTCGCGCCGCTCCAGCCCGACGCCACCTTGGTCAGCATCAGGTGCAGCGAGCCCGCAGCGCACGCCGCCGCGAGCGCAGGAACGAGGAACGCCGGCCCGCGGCGACCGCGCACGACCAGCGTCAGCAGCGCGACGCCGAGCACACACCACAGCAGCCATTCGGTGCCGTCGGCGTTGCGCCACAACTCGTGCGGCAACGCGGGCCACCGCTTGAGCAGACCGTAGGCGAGCAGCGCGCCGAGCGCGGCGGCGAGGCCCGTCGCGCGCGCACCGAACCGGCTGACGCCGAGCAGCGCGAGCGCGAGCGGCGGCAACACGCCAGCGAGGATCGCCTGCACGTTCACGAGATCACTTCGGCTTGACGGTCTCGAGCGCGATCGACAGTTCGATCTCGTCGCCGAGCGCGTCCTTGGCGAGACCGTAGGTCATGCCGAACTCCGAGCGCTTGATCTTGAACGTCGCCATCCATCCCTCGCGCGGACCGAAGAAGTCGCCGGCGCCGGTCTTGACGACCGGGATCGTGACCGCCTGTTCCTTGCCCGCCATCGCCAGCTTGCCGGCGACCATGTAACCGTCGTCGCCGCCCTTGGTGATCTTCGTGCTCGTGAACTCGATGTTCGGGTTCTCCTTGGCGCTGAAGAAGTCGGAGCCCTTGAGGTGACCGTCGCGCTTGGCGTCGTTGGTGTCGACGCTCTCGACCGGGATCAGCAGGTGCACGGCGCCATCCTCGGGCTTGGCCGCGTCGAGCGTGATCGTGCCTTCGATCTTGTCGAAGGTGCCCTGGAACCACGACGCGTTCGCGTGCTTGACGCGGAACACGACCGAGCTGTGCACGGGGTCGATCGCCCAGTCGTGTTCGCCGAACGTGCGGCCGGCGGCGGCGGGCGCGGCCCCGGCGACTTCGTGGGCGTAGGCGAGGGCGATGACGGTGGCGGGGAGCAGGAGCAGTGACTTCATGATTCCTCCAGAGTGGACGGGTGCGGAGAACGCGGCGTCTAGGCCCCGGGCGAGGTCGCGGCAAGGGGCTGCGGGTCATCCGGCAGCGCCGAACCCAGCGTCGGGTCCTCCCCCTCGGCAGCGTAGTCGCCGAGCTGGAACACCAGGTCACGGTAGTTGCGCACGTCGAGCACCGCCAGGGACTGCACCGCGCGCAGCGACAGCACGTCGCGCCGCACCGCCGTGCCGCGGCGGGCGATCTTCCGCATCGCCGCGATCGCCGTGTCGGCCGGCGAGGCCCCCGCGGGCTGCGCCCGCCACGCGTCGAGCACGGTGCGCGTGCCGCGCCAGTCGACGGCATAGGCCCGCAGCAGTGGCCGCCGTAGCTCGCGCGGCAGGTCGCGGCCGTGGCGCTGCAACCAATGGTCGACGGGGTGCACGCGGAACACCCCGACGACCGCCCGCCAGGCGTCGCCGATCCAGCCGCCGCCGGGCCGTTCGGTGGCGAGCCGCGGCAGCCACTCGACGCGCCAGCGCTCGGCGAGCAGCAGCGTGCGCAGGCTGTCCTTGTCGGTGATCCAGGCGACGGTGACGGCGAGCTCCGCGGCAGCGCGTTCGGCGTCGTGCATGCCTTCGGTCAGGTCGGGCAACCAGTCGAGCGCGGCGTGCAGGGCGCCGACGCGGCGGCGGATCTCGGCCGCCTGGTCGCGCAGTTGCGCGGCCTCGCGTTCGCGCAGCTGCAGGAACTCGAGGTCGCGGTCGAGCGGCGCCGGCACCACGAACGGCTCGGCCGACGACCAACCGGCCGGGGCGCCCGCGTAGACGGGGTCGATGCCCAGGCGCAGCCGGATCGCCTCGAGCAAGCCGGGCGCCTTCATGCGGTGGATCTTGCGCAGCGCCACCGCGAACGGCGCGACGCCGGCCTCGCGCCGCGCCATCGCGAGCTCGGGGTCGAACACCTCGCGCACGATCTGCCGCGTGCGCAGCACCACCCAGCCGATCGAGCGCACGAACCGCCACAGCAGCAGCAGCGGCGCGAGCAGCACGCGGCCGCGCGACAGCCGGCGGCGGTAGAAGCGCAGCGGGTTGAAGCTGCGTTCGTGTTTGGGCAGCTGGTGCACGGGCCGCGTGCCGAAGATCTCGCGCACCATGTTGCGCCGGTCCTGGCGCAGCACCGCGAGCACCTCGTCGCCGAAGGTCGCCGCGAGGTGCCGGTCGCGCTCGGGGTCGGCGCCGACGAAGTCGAGCGCCGTGAACTCGGTCGTCGCGCAGTGATCCCCGACCAGCAGGCCGGCCTTGGCGCCGATCGTGCGGCCCGCGCGCGGATCGCGCCGCCACGCCAGCCACAGCTGCATGCGCTCGCGTTCGGCGTCGCCGGCGCGCGCCTGGTCGGCCAGCGGCAAGCAGCAGCGGTTGTAGCCTGCGATGCGTTTGGCGGCCTCGACGGCGATGCTCTCGGTGATGAAGCTGAACCACAGGAACGGCCCGCGGAAGATCGTGCCGTCGTCGAGCCGCAGCTTGCGCAGCAGCTTCTGCTCCTTGCGGCCGTGCCCGAGGAACTCCGTGCGCAGGTTGTCGATCGACTGGTTGGCGAGCAGCTGTTCGGTGGTCTTGACGTCGCTGACGTGCAGCGGCGCGCCGTCGAGGAAGTGCAGGTAGAGCAGCGCGACGCGGTTGGCTTCGAGGCACAAGCCCTCGTCGAGACCGTCCTGCCGCGCCGGCACGCCCGCGCGCGTGCCGACGAGCTGCGCGCGCAGCGCCGCGAGCGGCGCGGGCCCGTCGTGGAACACTCGCCGCGCCAGGAACGGCAGATCGACGGCCTCGTAGCGGCACTTGACCAGTTCGATCTGCGACAGGAAGTGCGCCTCGCTGGTCAGACGGTAGGTCTCCGACGCCTCGCCGGCGACGCGCTTGAGCCACAGGCCCAGCGAGAACAGCCCCAGGCAGATCGCGCCGAGGATCAGCACGGGCTCGGAGAAGCGCTCCTTGTCGAGCAGCGCGAGGATGCCGCCGATCAGCAGCAGCCGCACCGTCGGCCGCTGCGTCGCCTTGACCAGCGCCGTGGCGATGCGGTCGAGGATCTGCGGGCCGGTGACGATGCCGTGCAGGTCGGCGTAGAACAGCAGCCGCGAGTGCCACGACTCGAGCCACTCGGCGATGCGCCGCGCCAGCTGCACGATGCGTTCTTCGGGGCTGCCCGCGCCGTTGGTGACCGCGAGGCGACTGATGATCGGCAACCACCGCACCGGCGGTGCGGAGACCACGCGCACGACCCGATCCAGCGCGCCGATGTCGGCGGGCCGCAGCCAGCGGCCCAGGTCCTGCGGCTGCAGCGTCCACAGCAGTTCGATCGCGCGGTCGATCGGCACGTCGCGCGACAGCAGGTCGAAGGCGCGGTCGACGACGCGGCCGGGCACGTGCTGCAGCTGGGCCCGGGCCAGCGCGAGGCGCTCCTGCAGGACCTCGGTGCGCTCGCCGACCGCGAGCAGGGCGACGAGGTCGTGTTCGCGCCGCAGCACCGCGAACAGCAGGTCGCGGCGCACCTCGTCGGCGACCGGCCGATCGATCTCGACCGCGGCAGGCACGAACACGAAGTCGCGGTTGAGGATGCGCGCGAAGCGGGCCGCGAGGCCGTCCATGCCGCGCACCAGGAACACGAGCAGGCGCGCCGAGCGCAGCAGCGGCCGCATCGCGCGCACGTATTGCGCCGCCCAGGTGACGCGCATCAGCCGCACCCAACGCAGCACCACCGCTTCGTCGGCGATGCCGGGCAGGGCCACGGTCGGGAACAGCCACAGCACCGCCGGGACCGCCGGCAGCAGGTCCGTGACGACGTTGCGCAGGAACCACGAGCCGCGGCGCGGGTGCAGCGCGAACTCGACCACGAAGTCGAGCACGAAGAAGCAGCACGCGGCCGCGTCGATCGCGTGCAGCACGAACAGCTGCGCCGGCGACAGGTCCATCACCGACTCCACCACGAGCGTGATCAGGACCACCAACAACAGCAGGAAGTTGGTGGTCTCGACGGCCGCGACGCCGCGGCGCCCCAGGCGCCGTTCGAGCCGCAGCGCCAGCTCGCGGTCGTCGGCGCGGCGCGCGAGGCGCTTGCCCGGGCCGCGGCACGCCTTGCCCGCCTCGGTCTCGGCGACCAGGGCCATCGCGCGGCTCGTCGCCCGCAGCAGGGCGATGTGGCGGACCAGCGACACGTCGTCGGGCAACGAGGCCAACGCCGCGAACCGTTCGTTGGTCTCCTGCTGCAGGCGCCCGCTGGTCGCGACCACCGGCGCGCGCCCCGCGATCGCATGGCGGCAGCTGGCGGCGAGCTCGTCGTCGCCCTCGCACTCGGCCAGCCCCTCGATCTCGGCGAGGTCGAAGAACACCGCCGGCTCGTCGGCGGGCTCGGCGAGAAGCCCTTGCAGCCGCCACCGCAGCCATGCGTCGCGCGTCGCGTGCAGGGCCTCGTCGAGCGCCGGCGTGCCGGCCTGCCCGACCTGCTGCTCGAGCCAGAACAGCTCGCGCGCCAGCAGCTCCGCCGCGATCGGCGACCCGCCCGTCGCGGCGCTGCGCGCCGACGCGAGGCGCCGGGCGAGCTCGGCAGGAGCCGCGGTCGCGTCCTGGAGCAGCTCACGCAGCCGCGTGAGGGACGGTTGATCGGTCGCGGTCATCGGGCCGGCGCGACTCTACCGGCACGTCCGCCGCTCACCAGGGTCGGCGGTAGTCGATCGTCCCGGCAGGCTCCTCGCCGACCAGTTCGAAGGCGATCTCACGCCGCGCGCCGCGACCCGTCGCGGCCTGCACTTCGAGCCGCGTCACCATGCCGGTCTGCTCGTCGCAGAGCAGGAAGGCGCTGCGCAGCACGGGCCGCCGGCCGCCGCGTTCGCGGCTGGCCTCGATGCGCAGCAGCCGCCGGCCGCCTTCGCCCTGCTCGCTGCCGACGACCTTGAGCTCGAAGTCCTCGGGCAGCCGCCGCACCAGCGCGTGCACGTCGAGGTAGCCGAGGTCGAGCACGTCGCCGAGTCCCTGCAGCAGCTTCTCGCGCTCGGCGATCGGCATCGCCCGCCGCATCGCGCCGTTGGCCGAGCGCGCCCACAGCTCCTGGCCGTCGCAGCCGATCCGGAACTCGCCGAGCTGCATCGCGCCGAACGACAGCTTGCCGTCGACGAGGAAGTGCATGCCCGGACGCGTGACGAGATCGAACTCGTGCCGCAGCTTCTGTTCGCCGTCCGCGGCCGTGGCCGTGAACAGCAGCTGGTAACGCAGGTCGACGTCGCGCGCCAGGTGCTCGACGACCCGCTGCACGGCGGCTTCGGCCGTGGGCAGCCGCGGCGGCAGCACCGCGTAGACGCCCAGCGTCGCGAGCAACAGCGCCGCGGCCGCCACGAGCAGCCAGTGCCGCGGCCCGGTGCGCGGCGCCGCCGCCCGTTCGGCGTCGATACTCTGCAGCAGGTTCTGCAGCCGCGCCTCGCGCGCCGAGGCGTCGGCGGTGTGCAACGCGCGCAGCAGCCCGTGCACGAAGCGCTGCTGCGCGAGCCAACCCTGGCTGCCGGCGGGCACGTGTTCGGCCGCCGCGTCGGCGAGCGTGTCGTCGGCCTGCCGCCACTCCGCTGGGATGTCGCTCTCGGGCATGGGGTCGTGCTCGCTCATGCGGCTCCTTCGCCGACGATCTTGTGTTCGAGGCAGCGGTGCAGCTGGGCGCGGCCGCGCTGAAGGTGTTTCTTGACGGCTTCGAAGCCGATGCCGAGCCGCGCGGCGATCTCCTTGCAGTGCAGGCCGTGCTCGTAGTGCAGCTTGATGGCGTCGAGCTGCGGCCCGGTCAGGCGCGACAGGCAGCCGCGCAGGGCGTCGAGCTGGTCGTCGAAGGTGTCGCCCGACAGCTGCGAGAACTTGTGGAACGAGTCGTCGAGGTGCGTGAGCACCTCGTCGTCGCAGTAGTGCAGGCGGCTGCGCCCGAGCTTGCGGCGGTGGTTGAGGATCAGCTTGGCGGCGATGCCGCGCACCCACGGCCCGAACGGCAGCTTGCGGTCGTACCGGTCGAGGATGCGCCAGGCGACCAGGAACGTCTCCTGCAACAGGTCCTCGGCGGCGACGCCGTCGCGCAGCGTCGACAGCAGGAACGCCCGCACCGAGTCGATGTGCTCGCGCACCAGGATCTCGAACAGGTCGCGGGAATCCACGGGGCGGCATTGTCCACACGGGGGCCGCGCGGGACAGCCAGCTGGGCCCGTTCCGCGGACGGGGTCCCCGGAAGCGCAACGAGCCGGCCGCCCCATCGGGGCGACCGGCTCGTCGGCAGGGTGCGCAGCCCGGGCTCAGCGGTGGCCGTGGCCCTTGGCCTTGGCCGCCTCCCGCATCCGCTCGTGGCGGGCGCGCATGCGCTGTTTGTGCAGTTCGATCTGCTCGCGGATCATCTCGCGGCGGTTGCAGTCGTTGTCCCGCAGGGCCTTGATCGCCTTGCCGAGCTTGTGCTCGCAGCCACCGGCACCGGCGCCGCTGTCATCGGCGGGCTGCTCGGCGGGCGGGTCGGGCTCGACCACGGGGTCCGGCTCGGGCACGGGCTCCGGGGCCGGCTCCTCGACGGGCGGCGGCGGCTGCACCTCGGGCGGCTGCTGGATCTCGGGCGGGACCTGGATGTCCGGCGGCACGAGGCCCTGGCCGACGGCGGTCGCGGCGCTCAGAAACAGGACGACGGCGGAGATGGCGATGCTCTTGTGCATGAGAAGCCTCCCGGGACTCGGGACCGGGCCGGTATCGCCTCGTCGACCCGTCGGGTTGAGCGGTGATTGCTGCAGAATCCGACAGCGTGCGGCGAGCGCCCGGCGCCATCGCGGGTTGGCGCACGTCTCAGCGCGGGACCGACGCGCGGCCACTGCTGCAAAACACCGCGAGCCGGCCACCCCCTCGGGGGCGACCGGCTCGCAGTTGGGTTCACGCGGGTGACCGAGGTCACCCGGTCGGCATCAATTGGTGCCGATGTGCACGCACAGACCGTTCGAGGTCAGCAGGCCCGCGGAGTTCAGGCCGCTGGTCAGCGGCGCGGCCTGACCGAACAGGTTGACGCCGTTGAAGGCGGGCGAGTTCGGGATCGTCAGCGGCGCGGTCATCGCACCCGCGGTGACCGGACGGAACAGCGTCACGCCCGGCAGGGCGACGTGCTGCGAGCAGCCCGGCATGCCGTAGTTGGCGAGGGACACCGGGTTGGTCGAGCCGAAGCCCAGCAGGAACACGCCGAAGAACGTGCTGTTGGTCAGACCGTCGCAGACGAAGTTCATCGACGTGCCGGTGACCGGACGCGCGTCGAGGCCGAGCACCGGCGGCACGCTGCCGTCGCCACCGATGATCGGCAGCGAAGCGCTGATGTCGATCGAGCCCGGATCGACGGTGCCGTCACCGCGACCGAAGCCGACCACGAACGGGCAGTTGTAGAACGTGATGTTGCCCGAGTAGACGTAGTCCACCTGGCCAGTCGCATACATGATGATCTGGAAGGTGTTCGAGCCGAGGCCCGGGATCGAGGCGAGCGGGTCCCACTCGGGGCAGTTCTGCCAGGTCAGCGTGACGAACTGGTTGCTCGGGTCGACGTCGAAGTGCATCGAGCCCTGGTAGGTCAGGTCGAGGTCCATCCACGCGCACGCCAGACGCGGCACATCGGTGAAGAACTGCGACATGTTGTACGGGCCGAACGTGGCCGGGCTCGCGCCCAGGAACGCGTGACCGTTCGTCGACATGATGACCTGGGTGGTCGAGCCGCCCGGGTACGGGAACGAGAACGGCAGGACCTGCGCGGCGGTGATGTCGTCGTCGAAGGTCGTGCCGACCGTCGTCAGCGCCGCCGAGACCGGCGGGATCAGCGACACCGCGCTCGGGATCACCAGGTAGCTGCTGCCCTGGTTGAGGAACGTCAGCGACGAGTTGGACAGGTCCGACGTCGTGAAGTTGCCGCCGCCGGGGCCGACCTGGTACTCGTAGACCGTCTGCGGACGCTCGTAGCAGCCGGCGCCGTACTGGGTCGTGTAACCGGCGTTGACTCCCGGCTGGTAGTAGATCTGCGTGTTGATCACGCGCAGCGCCGGCACGCCGGTCCAGGCCGTGCCCTGGAAGCCGCGCGCGGTCAGGGTCAGGTACTGGTCGTTGTAGACCGTCGCCGTGCCGGGCGTGCTGGCAGGGTTGGTGTAGAGCGGGTGCGCGCCGACCAACGTGTTGGTGGCAGGGTCGAGCACGGGGTCGATGTGCACCACCGCGCCATAGCTGCCCGCGGGCAGCAGGAACGGCGTGAACACCGCCGGCGAGTGCGTGCCGTTGGCCTGGATCGTCACGGTGCCCGTGCCGAGCTGCGTCCACACGGCCTGGTTGGCCTCGTTGCCGACGCTCGTCGTCGGGCAGGTCCAGAACGAAACCGTCGTCGTCAGGCCGGTCAGGATCGGGTTCGTGGCGGGCGCGCCGTTGTCGTAGAAGTGCAGGTCGATCTGGTTGATCGTGAGGTCCGAGTTCGACGTCAGATCGAACATCTGGTTGAAGCCGACCGCAGCGCTGGTCGTGCCGAGGTAGACACCACCGGCGAACAACGTGGTCAGCGAACCGGCCGGGGCCGGACCGTTGCAGGACGGGGTTTGGGCGAGAAGGGCGGCGCCAGACATGGCAACCGCAGCCAGACTGATGAGCTTGTGCATAGGTCCTATGCGGGGAGAGGGGTTCAACTACCGGGCGAAGTGCCCGGCTGTTCTTGGGGAAAAACCCGGGGGGCGGGCGATTAACCCTGTTGGACGGGCCAGCAACGAGAATGGGTTCCGTGCCCCGCGGCGCTTTTGCTCGAGGCCAAACAGCTTGCTGCCGACCGCATCCTGAGGACCGCATCCTGGACGCCCCCATGCACGGCGGGCAGCATGCCCCACCGATGCGAACGGCGGCCTACGTCTACACCGGCTGGCACGCCATCGCCGAGCGCGACGCCGCGTTCCATCCGGGCTTCACGGAGTGGGAACTCGTGCGCGGTTGCCGGCCGCGCTTCGCGGGCCATCACCAGCCGCGGATCCCGGCGCTCGGCGAATACGACGACCGCGACCCGGTCGCCGTCGCGCGACGCGTGCGGCTCGCGCACGAACACGGCGTCGACGCGTTGGTGTTCGGGGTGTTCTGGTGCCGCGGCAAGCGCGTGTTCGAGGCCGGCCTGGACCGGGGTTTCCTCGGCAGCGAGGTCGGCGACACGATGCCGTTCGCGTGCATGTGGGCCAACCGCATGCCGCGGCGCGTGCTGCCGGTGCGGCGCCAGGACCTGCCGGTGCTCGACCCGGCGCGCGAGGTGCCCAGCGACGAGGCCGACTTCGTCGAGTTCGTCGCGATGCTGGCCGACAACTACTTCTGCCGCCCCAACTACGTGACGATCGAGGGCCGCAACTACCTGTCGATCTTCGACTCGACGTTCTTCGTGCGCGAACTCGGCGTCGACGGCGCCAGGGCCGCGATCGGCGCCGCGCGCCGCTGGCTCGCTGCGCACGGCCACCGCGACCTGCACCTCGCCGCGATCGAGCCCAACGCCGAGACGCTGCCGCTGGCCGCCGCGGTCGGCTTCGACAGCGTCACCCACTACGTGCTGCTGCCCGACTGGAAGGGGCCGTTCGAACAGGACTACCGCGCCTACGCGACGCTGCGCGCCGGCCAGTGGGCGCACTTCGCCGCGGCGTCGGGTCTGCCCTACATGCCGTCGGTCGCGCCGGGCTGGGACGCCTCGCCGCGCGGCGCGGACTTCGGCGACGCGCGCCCCGACAAGTATCCGTGGTCCCCGGTGATCACGGGCGAACACCCCGAGCACTTCGCCGCCGCGCTGCGCCGGGCGCGCGCGTTCCGCTCCCCGGTCGGCGTCGACGACCCGCTGGTGCTCGTCGCCTCGCTCAACGAGTGGAGCGAAGGGCACTATCTGGAGCCGGACGAGCGGTTCGGTACGGGGTGGCTGCAGGCGGTCCGGGACGGCTGATCGGGGCGGGCGGAGGCCGGGTCGCCGCCGCGCTGGTGAATCGGGCCGCGCACGCGACAATGCCGCCCCCCTCATGACCTCCCTTCCGCTGTGGGCAGTGTTCGCATCGACCGTGGTCCTGGTCCTTGGCTCGATCCGCCTCGGCTACTTCCTCGCGCAGTGGCAGCTGCGGCGGCGCCCTGCGGCGGCCGAGGACGGCCCCGTCGGCTCGGTCGTCGGCGCGGTGTTGGGCCTGCTCGCGTTCCTGCTGGCCTTCACCTTCGGCAGCGCGTCGTCGCGCTTCGACGAACGTAAGCACCTGCTGATCGAAGAGGTCAACGCCATCGGCACCGCGTTCCTGCGCACCGATCTGCTGCCGCAGCCGACCGCCGACGAGTGCAAGGACCTGCTGCGCCGCTACGTCGCCGGGCGCGCCTCGATCCCCGAGGACCCCGAAGCGATGGCGCAGGTGCTCGCCTCGGCGACGAAGCTGCAGGAACAGCTCTGGAAGCTCGCGATGTCGCTGCCGGGGACCGACCTGCCGCCGCCGATCACGGCGCTGTTCGTCGCGGCGCTCAACGACGTCTTCGACCTGCACACGAGCCGCACGATCGTCGCCCTGCAGCACCGCATCCCCACCACGATCTGGCTGGGACTGATCGCGATGGTCGCGCTGGCAATGGCGACGGTGGGCTACCAGTTCGGGGTCAAGAGCCGCTCCAACGCGCACGTCTACTGGCTGCTGGGTCTGTCGTTCTCCGCGGCCGTGACGCTGATCGCCGACCTCGACAAGGTCACCGTCGGCACGTTGCGCGTCGACCAGCAGCCGATGGTCGAACTGCAGCAGCAGCTGGGCCCGGCGCGGCGCTGAGCCGCGACGCCTGCCGCTCAGTCCCGCCTTCCCCTCAACCTTCGGGCGCGTCGAGGAACAGGCCGCGCTGCGCGGGCGTGGGCACCAGGCACTGCTCCCGCTTGCCGAACCAGCGGTAGCGGTGCCGCGCGATCCAGTCGTAGGTCCAGTTGCGCAGCAGCGGCGGCACCAGGAGGCCCAGGCGCGCGAGTGACCACGGCAGGCCCAGGCGCCCGAACACGCGCAGCGCCGCGCCCGACCGGGTGTGCACCGCGCCGCCGTCGACGAGCACGAGGCTGTCGGGCAGGGGCCCGGTCGCGCCGACGGCCGCCAGCAGCTCGGCGGCGACCTTCGACTGCAGCGCCGCGAAGCGGAACACCGCGCGCCGATCGTGCGCGAGCACCCACTGCACCCAGCCCTGGCACAGGCCGCAGACGCCGTCGTAGAGGACCACAGGGGCGGAAGGGAGCGCGGGATTCATCGGCAACGGGACCCGTATAGGCTATCCGGCGGCGCACCGTGGCCACTGCTGCGAACGCAGCTATCCTGCGACGGTGACCAAGCGCCCCAAACGTGCCAAGCGCAGCCGCAGACCTGCCGAGCCCTGGTGGGCACAGCTGCCGACCGAGGAGCTGCTCGACGTGCGCCTGTGCGACCTCGATCTGGCCCTCGAGGGCACCGCCCTGCAGCGCCGCGTCGATCAGCTGAACGGCGAACTCGAGCGCGCCGGCCTGGTGTTCCGGCCCTACGTCTACCTGTCGGTCGACTGGTTCACGCCGGAGGGCTCGACCGGGTTCGCGGTGCCGTTCTACCTCGCCCACCCGCGCCTGGTGCGGCTCGAACACAGCCAGATGTTCGAGGCCGAGGGCAGCACCCACGACTGGTGCATGAAGCTGCTGCGGCACGAGACGGCGCACGCGTTCGACAACGCCTACCGCCTGCACCGCCGCGCGGCGTGGCGCCGCACCTTCGGCAAGTACAGCCTGCCCTACCGCGACGCCTACGAGGCCAACACCACCAGCAAGAGCTACGTGCAGCACCTGGGCGCGTGGTACGCGCAGAGCCACCCCGCCGAGGACTACGCCGAGACCTTCTCGGTGTGGCTCGCGCCGCACAGCAACTGGCAGGAGGTCTACGCCGACTGGCCGGCCCTCAAGAAGCTGCAGGCGCTCGACCGCCTGCTGCACGAGGTCGGCGGCGACAAGCCCGTCGTGACCACGCGGGACCGCGACGAGTCGCTGCCCAAGCTGCGCTACACGTTGCGCGAGCACTACCGGCGGCGGCGCGGCTACTACGGCGTGCAGATGCCGTGGCGCCACGACACCGAGCTGCGGCTGTTGTTCAGCGACCCGGAGGCCGGCGGTCGCGCGCTGCGCGCCGCGACGTTCCTGCAGCAGAACCGCGTCGACCTGCGCGCCAAGGTCTCCGCGCTCACCGGCCAGTACCGCTACGTCGTCGACCAGGCGCTCGACGCGATGATGCAGCGCTGCCGCGAACTCGACCTGCGCCTGTCGCGGCCCAAGCACCAGGCGCGCCTGGGCGCGGCGGTGCTGACGACGATGGTGACGCTGGCGCTGGCCCGCGGACGCAAGCCGCGCTTCCGCCGCTGAGTCGTCGCCGGGCCTTCAGCGCAACACGGCCATCTTGCCGCTGTCGACCGCGCTGCTCAGTAGGATCGCGGTCGCCGCGTCGGCGTCGACCGCGCGACTGAACAGGAAGCCCTGGAACTCGTCGCAGCCGAGCTGCTCCACCAGATCGAGCTGCTGCTGCGTCTCGACGCCCTCGACGATCACGCGCAGGCCGAGCACCTTGGCCATCGCGATGATCGCGCCGACCAGCGCCACGTCGGCGGGGTTCTCGTCGGTGCTCTGGATGAACGAGCGATCGATCTTGACCGTGTCGATCGGCAGCTTGCGCAGGTAGCTCAGCGACGAGTAGCCGGTGCCGAAGTCGTCGAGCGACAGCCCCACGCCCAGCTCCCGCACGCGCTCGAACAGGGCGACCGCGGTCTCCTCGTGCTTGAGCAGCGAGTACTCGGTGACCTCGAGCTCGAGCAGCGACGGGTCGAGGCCCGACTCGGCGAGCATGCCCTCCAGCTTGGTGACGAAGTCGTCGCGGTACTCGAGCTGCCGCGGCGAGACGTTGACGGCCATGCGCACCGGCGGCAGCCCGGCGCGGCGCCAGGCGACGCACTGCTGGATGGCCGTGCGCAGCACCCAGTCGCCGATCGCGACGATCGCCCCGGTCTCCTCCGCCATCGGCACGAACTCGGCCGGCGAGACGGCCACCTCGTCGCGACCGCGCCAGCGCAGCAGCGCCTCCATGCCGGTCACACCGCCGGTCACGAGGTCCACCTTCGGCTGGTAGAAGAGCTCGAACTCGTTGTTCTCGAGCGCGCGGTGCAGCTTGTTCTCGAGCTCGAGCCGCTTGGCGACGATCTCCTCCATGGTGTCGGAGTAGAACTCGTAGCCGGCGCCGCCGCGGCCCTTGGCGCAGTACATCGCCATGTCCGAGTGGCGCAGCAGCGTCTCGACGTCCTCGCCGTCGAACGGCGCCATGGCGATGCCGAGGCTGGCGCTGACCGCGACCTCGTGGCCGCGCACCTCGCACGGCGTGGCGAAGGTCGCCAGGATGCTCTCGGCGATCGCCGTGACCTGCTCGCGGTCCTCGACGTCGGTCAACACCAGGGTGAACTCGTCGCCGCCCAGGCGCGCCAGCAGCGCCGCCCGGTCGTCGCCGGCCTCGAACGAACCGAACGCTTCGACGCAGGCGTGCAGGCGACAGGCGACACCCAGCAACAACGTGTCGCCGGCGCTGTGCCCGAGCGAGTCGTTGATGTTCTTGAAGCGATCCACGTCGAGGAACACCACCGCGATCTGCGACTGCCGCTCGCGCGAGCGCTGCAGCGCCTGCGACAGCTGCTCCTTGAGCAGGCGGCGGTTGGCGAGTCCCGTGAGGCTGTCGCGGAAGGCCAGGTGGCTGATGCGGCTCTCGACGCGCGCGCGCTCGGCGACGCTGCGCTGCAGGTTGTCGAGCATGCGGTTGAAGGAACGGGCGACGTCGCCGACCTCGTCGTTGCGGCTCTCGTCGAGGCGCAGCTCCGTGTCGCCCGCGGCGATGCGGTCGGTGACGCGCTGGATCGACCGGATCGGGCGCACCAGGATGCGGGCCAGGAACAGGCTCGCGCCGAGCGCGAGGGCGAGGCCGAGCGTGCCGCCGGCGAGCAGGCTGGCGCGGGAACGATCGAGCGCGCTGGCCTGCAGGTCGGCCAGGTCGGCGACGCGCAGCTCGCGCGTGCCCGCCGCCCGGAACGGCAACGACCATTCGCCGCCCTCGTCGACGATGCCGTGGGTGACCTTGGCGCGGCAGGTGCGCGACCACGCGGCGAACTCCTCGGGCCGGATGGCCTCGACGGCGATCAGGCTCAGCGGTCGCCGCGACGTCACCCGCAGCGGGCAGCTGACCACGGCGTAGGGCACCTCCCCCGAGAACACGACGGTGTTCGGCAGCGTCGCGTAGGTCATCTGCGCGCGCACGGCGACGCGCAGGTCCTCCGGCCCCGAGCCCGCGACCTCGAGGCCATCGGCATCGAGGAACTGGACCGCAGCGCCCTGATGCAGGCGGCGCACCCGCTCGGCGACGCGCAACAACGCCGACTTGTTACCGACGTCGATCTCGCTGAGGAACTGCGCCGAAGCCGCGACCGTGCCGTAGCGATCGGCCTGGTTGCGCAACCGTTCGTCGACGAGGCTCGACGCCGTCACCGCCGCGCGATGCAGACCCGCGCGCACCGACTGGTGCAGCTCGGTCGCGAGCGAACTGTATTGCAGCGACACCGCGATCACCGTCGAGGCGGTGACGACGCCGACCAGCACGAGCAGTACTCGCGTGCCGAGGGTCAGGCGTATGGGACCTCTGCTCATGGGGCGGTTCGGTGGCAGCGGAGGTCGTCCCCGCGCGAGACTCGGTGGTCCTCGCGATATCGATTTCCGGAGGCTTCCGTCTTGAGATCTGGTGCCGCACACTGACCTCCGTCAGGCCCTCGCGCGGAATCACGCGACGTCACCGCGACTTCCCGGGTCCGGGCGAACACACTGCCTGCAGCTTCTTCCAGCCCCCCGCTCACCATGCTCCCCATCGGCTCCCCCGCGCCCGACTTCGCCGTCGTCGACGACGCCGGCCAGACCCGCCGCCTCGCCGACTTCGCCGGCAAGACCCTCGTGCTCTGGTTCTACCCCAAGGCCGACACGCCGGGCTGAACCGCCGAAGGCCAGGGCTTCCGTGACCTGAAGCCCCAGCTCGACGCCAAGAACATCACCGTGGTCGGCGCGTCGTTCGACGACGTCGCCGCCAATCGCGCGTTCCGCGAGAAGTACGCGTTCCCGTTCCCGCTGCTGTGCGACACCGACAAGCAGCTCGGCATCGCCTACGGCGCCGCCGCCGATGCCAGCGCCGGATACCCCGCGCGCATCACCGTCGTCGTCGCGCCGGACGGCACCGTCGCCAAGGTCTACCCGAAGGTCGACGCGCGCACGCACCCGCAGCAGATCCTCGCCGATCTGGGCTGATGCGGGCGCGAGCGGCGTGGTGGCTGTGGGCGACGCTCGCGGCGTGTGCCGCGCCGGCGCGCCTCGCCGTCGAGCCCGAACCGTGGCCAGCCGCCGACGCGCTGTTCCACAGCGACCCGCGCTGGCTCGGCGGCGACGCGGTCTACTCCGTCGACCTCGGCGGCGACCGCATCCTGTGGCTGTTCGGCGACTCGTTCGTCGCGCTCGACGCGCAGCGCGACCGGCGCCGGTCGGTGATGGTGCGCAACACGCTCGCCGTGCAGCGCGGCCGCGACCCCACGCGCGCGACGATCGCATTCCATTGGCAGACGGCAGACGACGGCAGGCCCGCGGCGTTCTTCGGCGACGACGGCGACATCGGCTACTGGCCGTTGCACGGCATCCGGCTCCCGAACGGCCCGCTGCTGCTGTTCCAGACGCGTGTGCGCAACACGCCGGGAAAAGGCCTCGGCTTCGCCATCGAAGGTTGGCGCCTCGTGCGCGTCGACGATCCCGATCGCGATCCGCAGCAGTGGCGCTGGCGCGAGGTCGCGACCGACGCGCGGCCGCGCGACGGCGTCATCGGCACCGCGGTGTGGCGCGACGAGGAACACGTCGTCGCGCTCGGCACGCGCGGCAACGGCCCCCACTGCGGCTTCCTCGCCCGCTTTGCCATCGATCCGCTGCGCCGCGACGCCGACGGTGCACTGCCGATGCAGGTGTGGACCGACACCGGTTGGCAGGACGCGAACGGCCACGAACCCACGATCGTGCTCGACGACGCCGGCCCCGAGTGCTCCCTCGATCGCGTGCCAGGCGGTTGGCGCCACGTGCACAGCTGCGGCTTCGGCGCCACGACCGTGGCCGAGCGCCGCGCGCGCGACGTCACCGGCCCCTGGTCCGCGCCGCGCGACCTGTTCACGCCGCCGCAGTCGCGCGGCGAGCGCCCCTTCGTCTACGCCGCCAAGGCCCACCCCGCGCTCGACGCCGGCCCCGGCCGCGTCGCGATCGCTACGCCACCAACTCCTTCACCTTCGCCGACCTGTTCACGGAGCAGGGCCAGCACGAGCTCTACTGGCCCACGTTCTGGCG
>JACKIC010000003.1 GCA_020638655.1 Planctomycetota bacterium | reverse complement strand
AAACCCAACTCCGACGGGATACAGCCCTCCTGCTGCGCAGTACACATACCCGCGAACAAGACTGTGGCGACCCCGGTCACGATCGCGTCGACACGCGAGACACGCTCCTTCTTCATGCATCCACAGTAGTCGCCCCCCCCCTAGGCTGTCAAGCAGCAACGATGGGATTGCGCTCGATTGGCCTGCCAACCGTGCCATTGTCGCCACCGTCCACTCCTCCCTACGCCAGATCGCTGTCCCCCAGCGCGTACCACCACTGCGCCTGCAGCCCAGCCTCGGTCAGCGGCGATCCCGTGATCAAGAACACGAGTCGGCGCTCGAGCCAGTTCTTCGACGGCGTCTTCACGAAGCCGTGCTGCTCGAACGCGCGCCACTCGGAGGACCACTCAGGGAACACGGTCATCAGCCGTTGTTTGCCCTCTTCGGCGGCGCGGCGCGTGGCGACGTGCAGCAGCGACGACGTCGCGGCGGCGTCGGCCTCGGGCACCATCCAGTCGGCGACGGTCGCGGCGTCGGGCGCCAGGCCGCTGCCGGGCTTGAGCACCATGAGCCCAGCGAGCTGCCCGCCGCGGCGCGCGGTCCACAGCTCGTAGTCGGCGCGCGACGGGTTCTTGACGTAGCGCCAGTCGAGGTAGCGACGGTCGCGACGCAGCAGCAGCTGCTTGTCGGCGCGCACGCGGCGATAGAGATCGTCGACATCGGCCGGCACTTCGGTGACGCGCGTGAGCTCGATGCCGGGTGCGGGGTCGAGCACACCGAGCGCAACGTCGCGGATCAGGAAGTCGATCACGCGCAGGAAGTGGTACTCGAGGTAACGCGAGCCGATCCGGAACGCGACGTCGACCGGGAACCCGTACAACACCGCGTCGCCGATCTTGCGGCTGTGCGCCGAGAACGGCAGCCCGGTGATCACGAAGATGCCGGGGCGCTTGAGTCCCGCGCGGTAGTCGGGGTGCGTCATCGAGTCGACGCAGTGCACGAAGATCTGTTCGCCGTGCGGCGTGTCGGCCAGCAGTGGCACGCCCGCATACTGCGAGACGATCGTGCCGTCGGGCGCGACCGCGAGTGACATGCGCTGGCCGACGGGGTTGTCGAGGTACTGCCAGCGCCACTGCTCGAGGGTTCGATCGACGTAGTCGGGACCGCAGACCTCGCGGAACACGAGGTTGAAGGTCTGCAGGATGCCGTGCTCGTCGCCGGGCTGGTAGGGACGGATGGTGAGGTCCGGGATCGTCATCGCGACATCACGAAAGGCGGCGGCAGAACTCGGTCACCAGCTTGGTCAGCGTCGCGGCGGCGTGCGCGCCGGCGGCGACGACCTCGTCGTGCGACAGCGGCGCGTCGGCGATGCCGGCGGCGAGGTTGGTGATCAGCGACAGCCCCGCGACCTCGGCGCCCATCGCGTTCAAGGCGATCGCCTCGTGCACGGTGCTCATGCCGACAGCATCGGCACCGAGCGTCTTCAACATGCGGACTTCGGCAGGTGTCTCGTAGGACGGGCCCAGCAGGCCCGCGTAGACGCCGGGTCGCACGCGCGCGCCGGCGCTGCCGAGCAGCTGCGCGAGCCGCGCCGAGTAGACGCGCGTCTGGTCGGGGAAACGTGGCCCGAACGCGGGCTCGTGCGACCCGATCAGCGGCGAGCCGCCGGTCAGGTTGAGGTGGTCGCGGATCAGCATCAGGTCGCCGGCCGCCATGTCGTCGCCGATGCCGCCGGCCGCGTTGGTCAGCAGGAACGACGGCACCCCGAGGTGGCGCAGCGTGCGCACCGCGCGCACCACCTCGCCCGGGGTCCAGCCCTCGTAGAGGTGCACGCGGCCGGTCAGGCACGCGACCTTGGCGCCCGCCACCGTGCCGAGTACCAGCGCGCCGCCGTGCCCCTGCACCTTGGGCACCGGCCAACCGGGCACGTCGGCGAACGGCACCTCGACCCGGTCCTGCAGTTCGGCGGCGAACTCCTTGAGCCCGCTGCCGAGCACCAGGCCGAGGCGGCACCCGGACAACACCGGGCCGACCTTGCCGTGCAGGTGGTCCGCGGCGGTGAGCACGAGCTCGCGTTCGGCCGCGCTCACGGCTGCGCCTCGCTCGCGAGCACGCCAGCGACGCACGCCGTCATGCAGGTCGCGATCGCGCCGCCGAACATCGCGCGCAGGCCGAGTTTGGCGAGATCGCCGCGCCGTTCGGGCGCCATCGCGCCGAGACCCCCGACCTGGATCGCGACGCTGCCGACGTTGGCGAAGCCGCACAGCGCGAAGCTGGCGATCATCGCGGTGCGCGGCGTGACCTGGTGGGCGTTGATCATCGGCCCCAGCTTGCCGTAGGCGACCAGTTCGGTCACGGCGATCTTCATGCCGAGCAGCTCGGCGAGCAGCGGGATCTCGTGCCACGGCACCCCCATCACCGCCGCGATCGGCCAGAACACCACGCCGAGGATCGACTGCACGGTCGGCGGATGCTCGTAGGTGAACACCGAGGGGAACAGCGACGACGGCGTCGCCAGCAGCCAGTTGACGACCTCGACCAGGCCCAGGAACGCGATCAGCATCGCGCCGACGTTGAGCGCGAGCTTGAGGCCATCGCCGGCGCCCGCGGCCGCGGCCTCGACGACGTTGCCGTAGGCCGGCGCGTCGATCTTCGCGACCGTGCCCATGGTCTGGCTCGGTTCGGTCTCGGGCCACAGCATCTTGGTGCAGATCAGGCCGGCCGGCACCGCCATCACCGAGCCGACCATCAAGTGGCCCGCGTCGACGCCGAAGCCCACGTAGAGGGCGAACACGCCGCCCGCGATCGTCGCGAACCCCCCGACCATGATCGCGTGCAGCTCGCTCTTGGTCATGCCGGACAGGAACGGCTTGACCAGCAGCGGCGCTTCGGTCTGGCCGACGAACACGTTGGCGCACGCCGACAGCGACTCGCTGCCCGAGGTGCCGAGCAGGCGCACCATCATGCGCGCCATCTGCCGCACCAGGAACTGCATCACGCCCAGGTGGTAGAGCACCGCCATGAAGCTGCTGAAGAAGATCAGCGTCGGCAGCACCATGAACGCGAACAGGAAGCCCTTGCCGGGGCCGAACACCTGGCTCACGTCGCCGCCGTTCGCGAGCGCGCCGAACACGAACTCGCTGCCGCGCGTCGACAGCTTCAGGAAGCCGTCGACGCCGCCCGCGAACCAGCGCAGCGCGGCGTTGCCGGCGCCCCAGTAGAGGAAGGTGAGGCCGAGCACCGCCTGCAGCACCAGCCCGGTGCCGACCAGCCGCCACGAGATCGCGCGCCGGTCCTTCGAGAAGGCGAAGCACAGCGCCAGCATGGCGAAGATGCCCAACAGGGAGACGAGGCGCAGCATGGGCGCCGCATGCTAGCCGCGCCCCCGGCCCCGACCTACAGTGCGCCCCGTGCCCACAGATCCCGAGCAGGTGCCCCCCGGCGCCGCGACGCGCCGCCGCGCCGACGGCCGCGACGACCAGCTGGTGCGTGAGGAGCCGCTGCTGCTCGTAGTGCACGACCAACAGTTGCTGACGATGCGCACCCCGGGCCAGGACGAGGACCTCGCGGTCGGGTTCCTGCTCGGCGAAGGCATCGTGCCGCGCGCCGACGACGTCGCCGCGCTGCGCTTCGTCGCCGGCGATCCCGAGGCGCAGCGCGCCGACGAGCTGCAGATCGACCTGCGCACCGCGCCCGCGGAGCTCGCCAGGGCCCGCCTCGCGCGCACCCACGAGATCCGCAGCTCGTGCGGCGTCTGCGGTGTCGCCGACCCGCAGACCGTGCTCGACGGCACGCCGCCGCTGCTGCCCGGCGTGCCCAGGTTGCCGACCGCGCGCATCGATACGCTGCTCACCGAGCTGCGGCGGCGCCAACAGCTGTTCGCCGCCACCGGCGGCTGCCACGGCGCATTGATCGCGACCGCGGCGGGAGAGGTGCGCGGTTTCGGCGAGGACGTCGGCCGCCACAACGCGCTCGACAAGGCGATCGGCATGGCCGCGCGCGCCGGCGCCGACCTGCCCGCGTGCGTCGCGGTGCTGTCGGGCCGCGCCGGCTTCGACCTCGTGGTCAAGTGCCTGCGCGTGCGCATCGCGGTGATCGTCTCGGTGTCGGCGCCGAGCGCGTTGGCCTTCGATCTGTGCGCCACGGCCGGCGCGACGCTGCTGGGGTTCGCGCGCGACGGGCGGTTCGAGACGTACTGCGGCGGCGAGCGGCTCTCGGTCTGAACGCCCCTGCCCCATTCGCGGGATATCCTTCTGCCGTGAAGCGCTCCCGCATCCCGATCCTCGGCCTGTTCCTGCTGCTGGCCGCGTGCGCCGGAACGGACCATGCCGTCGCGGACTCGCCCGAACTGGCCACCACCTACCGCCGCGCGGACGGCTACTCCTCGGCCCCGGCGGCGGCGCATGTCGCCGGCAGCCAGACGTCGGTCTCGGCCGGCGACGCCGCTAGAAGGTGATCTCGGCGCCCAGCAGGAGGCGCGTCGTGTCGACGGCGCCGCTGGCCGCGTCGTCGGCCCAGTAGCGCGCCGCCTTGGCGAAGACCGACCAGCCGCGGCCGGCCGGCGCGTAGGCGAGCTGCACGCCGAGGTCGGTGCCGTAGTCGAGCCCGCCGACCTGCTGCGCGAAGTGGTGCAGGTGCAGCTGCCACGAGAAGTCCGGCGCGCCGGGCACCGGACCGAGCGCGCGCAGCATCACGATCTGCATGCCCGCGGCCGGGGTGACCACCATCTGCTCGGTCTCGCCGCGGAAGGGATACGGATAGCCCGCGGGCTGGTCGAACGGCAGCGCGGTGCTCGGGTCGCGCACGCCGTCGACCGCGTTGTAGCCGACGTAGACGAGCTGGCCCGCGAACGCGACGCCTAGTTCGGCGACGAGGTAGTCGGCGTCCACGTCGAAGGGGTTGTCGCCCGCATCGCTCTGGTGCGCGTACTCGAGCGTGTAGTGCAGACCCAGGCCCTGGGCGAGGGCGTACGGCCCACCCAGACGCACGCCGTAGGTGTCGCGGTCGAAGGTGTCGCGCGCGTCGTAGTCGATCCACGTCGCGTAGCCGGCGAGGCGGCAGCGTTCGGGCACCGTCCACGCCAGCTGCGCGACGTGCGAGTCCATGCCGAACGAACGGAAGAACACGTCGTCGTGCCGCCACAACCAGGCGTAGTCGAACTCCACGCCGGCGGCCGGCCGCAGCGTCACGCGGACGGCGTCGAAGGTGTTCTGGTTCTGGCGGTAGAAGCTGTTGCCGAGCATGCGCCCGTCGTTCCAGTGCAGGAACTGTCGTCCGACCACGACCTCGGCGCGGGCGCCCGGGTCGCGCCAACGCAACCAGCCGCGGTTGAGGCCGCCGCCCTCGGGGTCCGCGATCAGCGGGTACTCGGCGCCGCTCTTGCCGTTGGTGATGCCGAAGTAGTCGTCGGCGCCCAGGCTCTCGTTGGCGTAGACCTCCACGAACGCGGTCAGCCCGTGCCAGTCCTGCGTCGTGTAGTGCAGCTCGGTGCGCAGCGTCGACGCCAGCGCGTCCTCGGGTTTGCCGTCTTGCTCGAGATAGTCGAGGCGATACCGCAGCCGGCCGCCGAAGGTACCGTGGCGAAGCGCCTCGACGAGATCGCCCGAGCGCGGTGCGCCGTCGACCACCGGCTGCTGCTGGGCTGCTAGCACCCCGGCCGACGCAGCCACGAGGGCGGCGCCGCAGATCGTTCTCCTCCCCACGGACATCTACCGCTCTTCGACCGGTCGCCCGATGTCGCTTGCACGCCGACGCCGACGCGCGATGGCACCGCCGCGCCGCGAGCAGGTGCGGCTACGGCGCCGGCCGCGCCGGCCGCACCGGCAGCTGCGCCCCAGGCAACCACGCGCCCGGCGGCGCGATCATGATGCCGTCGAGGGTCTCGTCCTGGAACCCGACCACCGTGGGCCAGCGCATGCCGGGCAGCAACTGGATGTCGAAGATCTCGGCCGTGCCCGCCTCGAAGTAGAGGAACGCGACCAGGCCGCCGGTGGAGAGGTCGACGACGCATACGCCGCACTTGCGCTGCGTCTCGTCGTACTGCGCGGCGATCGGCATGCCGCCGAAGATGTCCTTCTCGCGGATCAGCGACAGCCCGACGAAGGCGAAGCGATCGCAGAACGCCAGCCCGCGCGCATAGCCGGGCAGCGCGGCGACGGTCGTGCGCTCACCGCTGGCGCGATCGACGCGGCACAGGTGGCCGTGCCCCGAGTCGAGCACGTAGAGCTGGCCCTGGTGGACCCGCGGCGAGTGCGGCATGCACAGGCCGCGCGTCACGATCTCGTTGGTGGCGACGTCGACGATCACGCCGCCGGTCGTCTTGCCGGGCCGCCAGCCGTGCGGCTCGTTGGTCTCCCCCATCGCCGTGACGTAGCGCACGCGGTCGTCCTCGATCGCCATGCCGTTCAGGTGGCAGCGGTCCTCGCCGGCCAGCCGGTCGATGAACGGCGGCTTCCATTGCGGCTCGAACGACCAGTCGCCTTCGTCGTCGAGCACACACAGGCACGAGAACTGCGTGTTGACGAGCCAGATCTCGCGGTTGATCACCGCGATCTCGTGGCCGTGCATGTCGCCGGTCACGTGCGCCAGCCGCGGCACGAAGCATCCGTCGTGGCGCCCCACGGGCTCGAGCTGCGGCGCGATCTCGGGCGCCGAGCGCAGCGTCCAGACCATGCGCCGCGTGCCGATCACCATGCGGTCGAGGTCCTCGCTGACCGCCAGGCCCATCGGCCGTTCGAACGACCGCAGCAGCATCGACAGCTTGTTGCCCGCCGAGCGCACGATCATCAGCTTGCCGGCCTGATAGGTCGTGACCGCCAGCGACAGCCGCAGCTGCTCGAGCAGCGCGGGGAACTGGGGCGAGTGCACGTAGCGGAACGCAGCGGCCCCGGGCTCGGACGCGTCTGGGCTGGTCATGGTCGCAATGGTTGGGGTTGTGCGGTCCGGCGTCCAGAGCCTCGCAGCAGCGAGGTGCCGCCGCGCGCGGTGCGCAGGGCCTACTTCTTCACGGCTTCCTTCTCGGACTTGCCCGCGGCTGCCTCGGCGCTCTGCGCGCCGAGGCCAGGGGACGGAGCGCTCGCCGAACGGGCCCGCCACTTCGCCGCTTCCGCCGTCTTGCCCCACGCGTCGTAGAGCTCGATCACGCGCAGCAGCGCGTTGCTCTTGCGGGAGACGAGCTCCGGCGGCGGCTGCATCTTCTCGTAGCCCTCGAGCAGCAGCGGCTCGGCCTCGGCGTACTTGCCCTGCCGCACCAGCGCGCCGCCCAACATGCTGGCGCAGTTGTAGCGCAGCCACGAATCGGGGGCCTGCTGCACGCGGACGGCGAGGCACTCGCGCAGCAGCGACTCGGCTTCTGCGGGCTGGTCGTCGAGCAGCGCGGCGCCGAGCTGCGCGCGCACGCCGTCGATCTCGGGGTGTCCGGGCGGCGCGAGCGCGACGACCAGGACCAATCGTTCGCGCAGCGCCGCGACCAGCTCGGCGCGCGCGCCGAGGCCGCGATAGATGTCGGCGAGCGTGCCGAGCAGGTTGTAGACCCGCATGTGCACGTTGCCGTTGACCTTGCGCACCGTGACGAGGGACTTCTCGGCGAGCGCGCGCGCCTCGGCGTACTCACGCTTGTCCAGCAGCACGTAGGCGAGGTCGGACTGGCGCAGCGCCACCTCCTCGGAGTCCTGGCCCTGCTGTTCGACCAGGACCGCGAGCGCCTGCCGCAGCAGCGGCTCGGCCTCACTGGCCTTGCCCTTGCGGACGAAGACGGTCGCGAGGCTGCCGAGCGCCGAGACGAACTCGGAGCTGTGCTCGCCGTGCAGCTTCTGGCTGAGCGCCACGGCCGCGCGGTTCGCCACCTCGGCGCCGTCGAGGTCGCCCGCCAGCGTGAGGTAGCTGCCCAGCTGGCTGGTGCAGAAGAGCACGCGCGGGTCGTCCTCACCGAGCGCCTCGCGGCTGAATTGCAGCGCCTGCCGCTGGGCCGCGGCGGCTTCGCCGAACTTGCGCTGCGCGTAGAGCGCGTAGGCGAGGTTGCCGAAGTTGTTGGCTGCGCGTTCGCGATCGCCGCGGCCACGGAACAGTTCGGCAGCCTCGCGCCACACCGGCTCCGCAGCCGCGTAGCGGTCCTGGGCGACCAACGCCTGGCCCAGGTCCAGCAGGATCGCCGCCGTGCTCGTCTCCTCACCGCCGCGGGCGCGCAGGATCTCCAACGACTCGATCAGCAGCGGCTCGGCCTCGGCGTTCCGGCCCTGCTTCGCGAGCACGCGGCCCAGACCGGCGAGGTCGAGCGCGGTCTCGCGCGATCGCTCGCCGCATGCGGCCCGCGAGAGTTGCAGGGCCTTTCGGTAGGTGTTCTCGGCGTCGACCAGACGATCCGCCCTGGTGAAGTAGTCGCCCGCGAGACTCAGACCGTTCGCCACGGCCACCTTGGCCCGCGGCCCGCCCGGCAGGTCCTTGGACAGCTCCGCGCACCGCAGCTCCGTCTCCGCGGCTTCGCCGTGCCGACCTTGCGCCGACAGACAGGCGGCGAGCCCGTCCAGGGCCATCGTGGTCTGGTAGTGCACCTTGCCGAGGTAGACGAGTTTCATCTCCAGGATCTGCCGGTAGGCGGCTTCGGCCCCGGCGTGATCCCCGCGCTTGGTCAGGCAGTAGGCCTGACCGCCCAGTGCCTCCGCGATCCGAGGGTCGTCCTTGTCGACGTGCTTGCGCAGCATCGCGAGGACCTGTGTGTACAGCGGCGCGGCTTCGTCGAAGCGCCGCTGTTCGGTGAGCGCGTTGGCCAGGCAGCGCAGGCTCACCGCGACCTCGGGGTGGTCCTCGCCGTAGACCTTGGCGTCGACCTTCGCGGCCTCGCGCAGGACCGCCTCTGCCTTGACGAAGTTCGACTGCTTGTAGACGCAGTGCGCGAGCTGTCCGAGGCTGCCTGCCACCTCGGCACTCATCTCACCGCATTCCTGGCGCCGGATCGCCAGCGCCTGTTCGTGCAGCCGCTCGCCCTCCGCCCAGCGGCCCTGCTCGGCGACGGCGCAGGCGAGGTTGTGCAGCGCCGTCGCCTGGTAGTGGGGT
Organism: Planctomycetota bacterium; assembly: GCA_020638655.1. GTDB lineage: Bacteria > Planctomycetota > UBA1135 > UBA1135 > UBA2386 > JACKIC01. The sequence continues at coordinate 489,264 of JACKIC010000003.1, read as the reverse complement.
TCGTCGGCGAACAGCCTCTTCGCCATGTCCAGGGCGATCCGGTGCTGCTCCTCGGCCCCGGCGAAGTCGCCGAATTCGTACAGCTTGTTGCCCAGCGCGGCGATGCTGAACGCGGTCAGCGAACTGTCGTCGCCGAACATCTTGCGCTTGATGGCGGTCACTTCGCGATACAGCTTCAGCGCCTCCTCGCGCTCGCCCTGCTTGCCGAGGATCGCCGCCAGCCCCTCCAGTCCGGCGGCGAGGTGCGGGTCGTCCGGGAGCTTGCGCCAGATGGCGAGCGCGGTGCGGAACATCCCCTTCGCGTCGTCGTCGCGACCGCGCCGCTGCAGGCACCAGGCCAGGTTGGCGTAGCTGGTCGCGACGAACGGGCTCTCTTCGCCCAGGCTCTCGCGGCGGATCGTGAGCACCTCGGTGAGCAGCGTCTCCGCCTCCTCGAACTCGCCGGCCTCGATCAACAGACAGCCGAGGTTGTTGAGGCTCAGCTGGGTCTGCGGGTGACGGTCCCCCAGCTCCGCGCGGCGCAGCGTGAGCGCCTCGCGCGAGAGCTCGACGGCCTTGTCGAGCTGCCCCTTGTCGCGGTAGATCCCCGAGAGGTTGTCGATCGACAACGCGACCCGCCCGTGCCCTTCGCCGAGCAAGCGGCGCTTGGCCTCGAGCGCCTGCGTGGTCAGCTGCTCGGCCTCGTCGAGGCGGCCGAGCTTCTGCACGTCGAGCCCCAGGTCGCCGAGCAGCCCCGCGACATCAGGGTGCTCCTCGCCGTGCAGCTTTCTGGCCATCGCCAGAGCCTCACGGAACGTGGTCTCCGCCTCCTGGTACTTGCCCTGTTCGCCCAGGGCCTGCCCGAGCCCCGTGAGGCACGCCACGACCCAGTCGTTCTCGGCGCCGTACGCGCGCCGGCTGCAGTCGACCGCCCGTTGGAAGCAGGCCTCGGCATCGTCGAGCAACCCCAGCCCAAGGTAGGCGTTGCCCATCACCTGCCGCAGCGACGCCTCGACGCCCGGGGTGCTCTCGAGGCGCCCCGTCACCCCCTGCGTGAAGTCGTCGAGCAGCTGCCGCACCGTGTAGTCCCGGCCCTTGATCTTGTCGGGGTCCGCGGAGCCGAGCATCTCCATCACCAGGTTGATCACCGCGGCGGTGCGCGAGGCCTCGGCCTTGGCCTTGCGCTCTTCGTCCTCGGCCTTGGCCTGCGCGGCTCGCGCGGCGTCCCGCTCCACGACCGCGACGCCCTCGGCTTTCTCGGCGCGTTGCCGCTGCGCGTCGGCTTCGAAGTAGCCCCACGTCGCCGCGGCGAGCCCGGTCACGAGCGCGCAGGCGACCGCCCCGCCCGCGAACACACCGATGCGGTGCCGACGCACGTACTTGCGCAACCGGTAGCCGGCGCTGGGCGGCCCGGCGTCGACCGGCTTGTGCTGCAGGTGACGGCCGATGTCGATCGCGAGGTCGCTGGCCGTGGCGTAGCGCCGCGCGCGATCCTTCGCGAGCGCCTTCATCACGATCCAATCGAGGTCGCCGCGGATCCGCTTGCCCAGCGCCCTGGGCGTCATCCGGTGACTTGCGACCACGTCGGTCTGCGACGTGCCGAACGAACCGATGCGCGTCGACGGCTTGGGCGGGTCCTCCTCACGGATCACCCGCAGCAGCTCGAGGTAGCCCTGCCGCCGAATCTCCGTGGCCTCGAACGGCCGCGTGCCGGTGAGCAGTTCGTAGAGCAGGACGCCGAGGCTGTAGACGTCGGCGCGCGTGTCGATGTCCAGCGTCGAGAGCTCGGCCTGCTCCGGCGCCATGTACTCCGGCGTCCCGATCACCTGCGCGTGCTCGGTGAAGGCCGTGCGCTGCGTGACCTCTGCGGAGGTGGCCTTGGCGACCCCGAAGTCGATCACCTTCGGCATCGCGACGTCCCCGTGTCGCGTGACCAGGATGTTGGAGGGCTTCAGATCGCGGTGGATCACACCCTTCTGGTGCGCGTGCTGCACGGCGTGGCAGACCTGCTGGAACAGCTCGAGGCGCGCCGTCACGCCGAGGCCCTGCTGCGCGCAGTAGTCCGTGAGCGGCACGCCCTTGACCAGCTCCATGACGAAGTAGGGCCGGCCCGAGGGCGTCACGCCGCCGTCGAGCACCTTGGCGATGTTCGGGTGGTCCATCAGCGCGAGGGCCTGGCGCTCGACCTCGAACCGGCTGATCACCTGCCTGGTGTCCATGCCCAGCTTGATCACCTTGAGCGCCACCTCGCGATGTACCGGCTCGCGCTGCGCCGCCGACCACACCGTGCCGAAACCGCCCTCGCCGATCACCTCGAGCAGTTCGTAGCGGTCGATCACGACCCCCGGGCGCTCGCCGCTCTCGTCGCCGGCGCGCTCGGCGACGAGGGCCAGCGTGGCGTTCTGCTGCAGCGGCGTGGACAGGACCGGGCCCGCCAGGAACGGGTCGTCGGCGCGCGGCGCCGACGCGATCAGCGCGCGCAGGTGACCCAGCAGCGCGGTGTCGCTGCCGCACTGGCCGAGACAGAACGGCTCCCGCTCCGCGACGGGCAGCTCCATCGCCGCGGCGAACAGGTCGTAGAGGCGGCGCTTCTGTTCTGGCGTGAGAGGCATGGGATCCGAGGGTCACCGTGACGGTCCGGCGCGCCACGCCGCCCGCACTGCTTGCACATTCGCCGCCGCGCGGCCCGATCCGCCACGAATTCGTGGCGTGAACCGTCCGGAATCACCTCTCCTGCGCGGTCGCACTCACTCCCCACATCCGCCGCAGCCCTCGAGTCGGGCCCGCAGCCAGGAGCGCGCGAACAGCCAGTCGCGCTCGGCCGTGCGCAGCGAGACCTGCAGCAGCTTCGCGATCTCCTCCATGGGCAGCCCGCCGAAGTAGCGCAGCATCACCAGTCGCGCGGGCCGGGGGTGTTCCTCCTCGAACCGCGTGAGGGCCAGGTCCAGCGCCTCGACATCGACCTCGCCAGCCACTTCGGGCACGGCGACATCCGGCGGCAGCGGCTCGTGCTTCTGATCGCCGCCGCGCTTGATCCGGGCCCGGTGACGCGCGTGGTCGACCAGGATGAAACGCATCGCCCGCGCCGCCGCGCCGAAGAAGTGCGCGCGGTCGTCCCAATGCACGGCGTCCGCGCCGCCGAGCCGCAGCCACGCTTCGTGCACCAGCGCCGTCGCCTCGACGGTCTGCCCGGGCCCCTGCCCCACGAGGCGGCTGCTCGCCAGCCGCCTCAGCTCGTCGTAGACCAGCGGCAGCAGCTGGTCGGCCGCCCCGGGATGCCCAGCCGCAAGCCGCTGCAAGGCTTGGGTGATCGGCGGCCGGTCGGCTGGAGAGGCTTCGGACACCCGCGCGATTCTAGGCCGCTCCCGGCAGGAGGCGAGCCCATGGGGCATGCCGCGTTGCTCGCCGCCGCGCCGCGTCCACGACGCGTGCACGCCGATCCGACTCCAGCCGGACCGACAATGCCCTCAGCGGCGTGCTTTTGCGCGCCGCGGGCTCCTGAGTCCGGAGCCGGAAGGCCCGATCCGCCCTCCGAGCGCGACCTGGCGAGCTCCCGCCCGAGACTGATTCCTTCCGTGGTGCACCGGCGCACGTGCCGAATCAGGGCCGCAGAACGGGCTCTCCGGCGTCACTTTCCGCCAGTCGCGCGGCGTACGCCACGCAAGGAATCAGTTCCCCGCGTGGTCGAGCTCTGCGGAAACCATGGCGGAGATCGCGAGGCCTGACGAATGACCCCGGAACCTCGGTCGGCGAACCGGCCTTCCTCCTGCCACTTCGGAGTCACCATGCAACTCGATCTCTCTCGCCCGTCTCTCTGCCGCTCGGCGCTGTCACTGGGCGCCGCGTTCGGCCTCGCCGCGACGACGATCGCCCAGGTCCCGATCAACGGCGTCGTCGCGTCGCGCTTCCAGGGCGGCCAGACCACGTCACCGCTCGGCGGACTGTCGGTGATGGACCTTGGCGCGCCGGGCACCGCGACGAGCATCACGGGGCTCGGCACCGACCTCACGGGCAGCAGTTCCGGGCTCGGTGCCGAGGGCGCGGCTTCGGTGCTGGTCGACAGCAGCACCGGCAACCTGATCGTGGGAGAGCACGCGTTGCCGGGCTACGACACCGACATCCACGTGCTGACGCTCTCGGGCACCTCGGTCGTCAACGACAGCGTCTACACCCTGGGCATGGCACCCGGCGGCGGCGGCTGGGTCGATCAGATGGCGTGGCTCGGCGACGACGTGGTGTTCACCGTGAGAGGCAGCGCCTTCGGCAGCGGCGCGATGATGTCGCATTTGGTCGGCGTCCTGCGGCCGCGGCTCGGTGGCCCCGGAACACCGGGCACGATCACGCCGGTGCCGATGACTGCCCTGCCGATCGGCTACATCAACGCGCTCGCGGTCGACGAAGAGCGCGGCATCGCCTACTTCGGCATGTGGCAGAACAACACGCTGTCGGAAGTCTACAGCGTGCCCGTGCCCGGCGACGGCGTGACGCCGGCGACGCCCGCGCTCGTCGCGACGCTGCCTTCGGGCGTGCTCAACCTGACGATCGACGGCGACGGCACGATCCTGGCCGGCTGTGTCGGCGCCGCCGGCAAGCTGTTCCGCATCGACATCACGCAGAGCCCGGCGACGGTGACCCCGGTCAGCATCGGCGTCAACGACATGAACGGCATCACGATGGAGAACGTCAGCGGCGACATCGTGTTCTGCGACTCGGGCGCGGCCCGGATCTACCGGTGGGATCAGGGCAGCGGACTCGTGCCGCTCGGCCTGGTGTCCGGCGGCGCCTCGGGCGTCGCAGTGCGCCAGACGATGGCGACCTACGGCAGGTCCACCCCCGGCCAGAACCACTACGAGTGGGCGCTCGCGCCCAACCCGGGCGGCGCGCCGATGCTCGGCAACACCATCTTCTCGATGACGACCACCTCGAGCCCGGGGAGCGCCGCGCTCTCGGCGATGCTGGTCTCGTTCGGGCGCGGCTCCATCACCCTGGTCGGCGCCGAGTTCCTTACCGACCTGAACAGCACCGTCACGCAGATCATCCCCTCCGGCCCTTCGGTGCCCTTCACCCTCGCGATCCCGAACGTCGCCGGACTCTCGGGTCTGACGCTGACCGCGCAGAGCGCGCACTTCGAACTCGGCGGCGGGGTGACGACCTCGCGCGGCCTCGAGCTGTCGCTGCAGACGCCGCCGGCGCCGACCATCAACCCGATCGTGCCGAGCGCGCCGCTGCCGAACGCCATCGTCACCGTCACCGGCACCAACTTCTTCTTCGGCATGCAGCTGCAGGTCGCAGGCGTGCCGACACCGATCGTCTCGCAGACATCGACGACGCTGACGTTCGTGATGCCGACCGGCGTGCTGTGCGACAGCTCGATCACGTTGACCAACCCCGGCGGCGGCACGGCCACCGCGTCGCTGAACGGCACCCCGACGATCACGACGATGTCCTCGAGCGGCCCCGCGGCGGGCGGCGCGTTGTTCTACATCCTCGGCAACAACCTCGACGGGGCCCTCGTGACCTTTGGCGGCCTGCCGCCGGCGAGCATCCTCGGCCAGACGCGGACCTCGATCTCGGGCTACACGCCGCCCGGACCGGTCGGGCCGGCCCCGGTCGTGATCAGCGGAGCGACGGGCTGCACGACCGTCGGCACCTACACGTATCAGTGAGCCGGGTCGCGGCGAGCCGGGCCTCGGCATGAATCGGGCCCGGCCGGCGGGCGCGCCTCACTTCATCTGACCGGCGACCTCGGCGGCAATCGCCACGGCGCTCGCCCTGAGCGCCGCCGGGTCGCCGCCCGACTTCAGCGTCACGCCGACCACCGCGGTGAACTTGCCGTCCTTCTGACGCACCGGCACCGAGTAGTCGACGGCGCCCGGTTCGTCGAGCACGACGATCTCGCCGGTGTCGATCGCGCGGTGGTCCTCGCTGTCCGAGACCCTGCCGAGGCGCTCGGGCGAAGTGCTGGCGATCCCGCACATCGCGCCGCCGCCCGGCGGCACCGCGTGCACCGTCAGGCGGAGCACGTCTCCGTGCGCCGCGGCGACCTTGGTGACGACGGCCTGGGTGTCGGGGCACGGCGCGGCCGGAGTGCTGTGGCAGGCGGCGACGACGAACAGGGCGGGCAGGGCGAGTGCGAACTTCATCGGTTCTTCCTTCGGTCGTTGGGATGAGGCGAGCGGATAGGCTAGGAAACGCGCCGGCGATCGCCATACGGAGTTCTCCCCGCGAGCCGCGACGCCCACGCCAATGATCCGCACGTCCGCCATCGCCTGCCTGCTCGCCGCGCTCGCGGCCGGCGCCGCCGCGCAGCAACCTGCCAAGACCTTCAAGCTCGGCGTGTTCTGCTGGCACGACTCCCCCAACGACCAGGCGACGCTCGCGGGCATCCGCGCCGGTCTGGAGCAGGCCGGGCTGAAGGCGCAGTACGTCGAACGCAACGCCGGCGGCGACGCGCTGCTCGCCGACCGCATGCTGCTCGACCTGCGCGCCGCCGGATGCGACCTGGTGTTCGCGCTGGGCACGCAGGCCGCGCTGCTGGCGCAACAGCGCCTGCGCGACGTGCCGGTGGTGTTCGCGGCGGTCAGCAACCCCGTGGCCGCCGAGCTGGTGCCGACCTGGAGCGGCACGCAGGGCAACCTCTGCGGTGCGAGCAACTGGATCGCCCCCGAGAGCGTGCTCGCGGTGTTCCAGCTGGCCGTGCCGAAGCTGCGCCGACTCGGCGTGCTGCGCTCGGAGAAGGACAGCGTCGTCAGCCGCGCCGAGCTCGCGGCGATGCGCGCCTATCTGGCCAAGGAAGGCGCGCCCGAGGTGCTGGTGTTCGACGCCGTGGTGCCGCACGTCGACCTGGTCGAACCCGCCGTGCGCGAACTGTTGCTGCGCGACGTCGACGCGATCTGGATCCCGATCGACATCACCGTCTACAAGAACCTCGACCTGGTGCAACGGGCGCTCGCGGGCAAACACGTGCCGCTGGTGACCACCGCCGCCGGCGCCCTGCGCGGCAGCGCCGCGAACGCCGCGATCGTCGGCGCGGTGCCCGACTATCCGCTGCACGGCCGTCGCGCAGCGGCGATGGCGCTGTCGATCCTGCAGCGCGGCAAGCAGCCGCACGAGCTGTCCGTCGACCGCATGAGCGGCTGTCTGATCGTCGCCAACCTCGCGGCCGCGCGCCGCCAGGACTTCGAACTGCCGCTGTCGCTGCTCGCACTCGCCGACGAGATCCTCGAACCGGAGCCCGACGATGGCGGCCGCTGAACCGCCGCGCGGCGGGCTGCGTCTGTCGAGCATGCTGGTGCTGGCGCTGCTGACCTCGGCGGCGGCGCTGGCGGCGGTGCTCCTGCTGTTCGTCGCCCCGCGCACCGCGACCACGCTCGGCGACCAGGGCCGAGAGCTGCGCGAACGCAACTTCGCGGCGATGCACGAGCTCGCCCACCAGCAGACGCAGACCACCAGCAAGGTCCTCGTCGACCTGATCGACCAGGGCACCCGGGCTCGGCGGCGCACCCTGCGCGATCTGCCCCTCGAGGCGCTGGGCGGCGACGTGGCTGCGATCCGCCGCGAGATCGAGCGCGAGGACAGCGAGCGCGGCGCCCGTCAACAGCGCAACGTCGAGGTGCTGGCCGCCGAGATGCAGCGCCGCGCCGAGCGCGACATCACGGCGCGCTTCGCCGCGCTGCAGACCGAGCAGCAACGGCTCGTCGACGCCGCCACCGCCCAGCTGCGCACCACCCACATCACGCTGGTCGCCGCGGCGCTGCTGTTCTCGCTGGTCGTGCTGTGGTTCGGGCTCAGCCGGCTCGTGGTGCGCCCGACGCGCGCCCTGCGCCGCGCCACCCAGCGCGTCGCGGCAGGCGACCTCGACGCCGAGGTGCCGCCCCCGACCGGCGGCGAGATCGGCGACCTGACCCGCGACTTCGCGCAGATGCAGGCCGAGCTGCAGAAGTCGCGCGCCGCCCTGCAAGGCCTCAACAGCACGCTCGAGCAGGAGGTCGCGCGCAAGACCGAACACCTGCAGCAGGCGCTCGCCGAACTGCAGAGCTCGCACCGCCAGCTCGCCGCCACCGAGCGCCTCGCCGCGCTGGGCACGCTGGCCGGCGGCATCGCCCACGAGTTCCAGAACGTGATCGGCGGCATGCGCGGCTGCACCGAAGAGCTGCTCGTGGAAGAACGCGACGAAGAGCGGCGCGAGACCATGCAGGTGATCCTGCGCGCCGCTGAACGCGCCAGCGGCATCGTGCAGCAGCTGCTGCGCTTCGCGCGCCGTTCGATCGACTCCCGTGCAGACCTCGATCCGGCCCTCGTGGTCGAGGACGCCCTGCGGCTCTGCGAGCCGGGCGCGAGGCGGCAAGGCGTGCAGGTGCAGCGCGACCTCACGCCGGGCCTGTTGGTGCACGGCGACAGCGGCGGCCTGCACCAGGTCGTGGTCAACCTGTTGCTCAACGCGCTGCAGGCGATGCCTTCGGGCGGGGAGCTGCGCATCGCCGTGCGTGCGCGCGGCGAAGAGGTCGAGATCGTCGTCGCCGACACCGGCAGCGGCATCGCCGCCGAACACCTGCCGCACGTGTTCGAGCCGTTCTTCACCACGCGCGGCCAGGACGCCGGCAAGCCGGGTACCGGCCTGGGCCTGTCCGTGACCTACGGCATCGTCGCAGCGCACCACGGCCGCATCGACGTCGCGTCGACCGTCGGCGCCGGCACCACCTTCACCGTGACGCTGCCCGCCGCCACGCCGACGTAACCCCGCGCCGCCGGCTGTCACCGATCTGCGACAGCGGGCCCGCATCTCCGTATTCCCAGACGACGAGCCACCTTGCCATTGTGGTCGCCGCGCGCCAGGATCGCGGCGTGAACGCGACCGAAGAGACCCCGAGCGCGCCGCTGCGCCTGCTCGTCGCCGACGACGAAGAGAGCATGCGGCACTTCCTGCAGCGCGGCCTGACGCGGCTCGGCTACACCGTCGAGGCGGTCGGCGACGGCGACCAGGCGGTGCAGCGGTGGGGCCAACACGCGTTCGACGCCGCGGTGCTCGACCTCAAGATGCCGCACGTCGACGGCATCACCGCGTTGTCCCGCATCCGCAGCTCGGACCCCGACGCCGTGGTGTTGATGATGACGGCGCACGGCACCATCGCCACCGCGGTCGAAGCGATGCACCTGGGCGCCGCCGACTTCCTCACCAAGCCGTTCGGCCTCGACGAGCTGGAGCTCCGCCTGCGCCGCGCGCTCGGCACCAGCGCCACCAACCGCGAGAACCTGCAGCTGCGCACGCTGCTCGAAGGCACCGCCGGCGGCGTCGGCATCGTCGCCGAGAGCCCCACCATGGCCGAGCTCGTGCGCCGCGTCGAACTGCTCGCCGCCTCCGATTCGACCGTGCTGCTCACCGGCGAGTCCGGCACCGGCAAGGGCCTCGTCGCCAAGGCCCTGCACCGCAGCGGCACGCGCGCGGCGGCGCCGTTCGTGGCGCTCAACTGCGCGGCGATGCCCGACACCCTGGTCGAGAGCGAACTGTTCGGCCACGAAGCCGGCGCGTTCACCGGCGCGCAACGCGCCAAGCAGGGCCTCTTGCTGCGTGCCAACCGCGGCACCGTGTTCCTCGACGAGATCGGCGACATGAGCCTCGCCGCCCAGGCCAAGATCGAGCGCTTCTTGCAGGAGCGTGAGTTCCTGCCGCTTGGCAGCCAGAACCCCGTGCGCGTCGACGTGCGCGTGATCGCCGCGACCAACCGCGACCTGCCCGCGCTCGTGCAGCAGGGCCGCTTTCGTGCCGAGTTGCTGTATCGACTCGACGTCATCAGCCTGCAGGTGCCATCGCTGCGCGACCGCCGTGAGGACATCCCGGTGCTCTTGGCCCGCAACCTCGAGCGCCTCTCCGCGCCCGGCCAGGCGGCGCGCACCCTGACTCCCGAAGCGATCGGCGCGCTGTGCGCCTACGACTGGCCCGGCAACGTGCGCGAGCTCGAGAACACGGTCGAACGCATGAGCGCGCTCGCCGGCCAACGCGCCGTGCTCGGCCTCGGCGACCTGCCAGCAGAGGTGCGCGGTCCCGATGACGACACGTCCGGCGAACGTAACGACTACGACACTGCGCGCCGTCGCTTCGACCGGGCCTACTTCACCAACCTGCTGATGCACACCGGCGGCAGCATCACCGAAGCGGCGCGCCAGGCGGGACTGTCGCGTGGGCATCTGCACCGGCGCCTGCGCGAACTGGGCTGTGATGCGCAGGCGGCGCGGGACGCAGGGCGCAGTGGCGGCACGCCCGAGCCGGCAAGCGACTGAAGCGCCGCGCCTGGGTCGCGATTGCCACGCAACCGGCACACCGGTTGCTATGCGCGGGCACGATGAACCGTTCCCCTCTGCCCACCGTCCGCTACACCGCCCTGCCCTGCCTGCTCGCGATCGGCCTCTTCGGCAGCAGCTGCGCCGACCTCGAAGGCCACCGCGACCGCCACCCGAACCTCTCGCCGCCGCCCATCGGCGCCGCGAAGGCCGAGGGCTTCGAGGGCCTGCACAACGTCGTCACCTACGCGCCCGACATGTTCTCCGGGAGCGTGCCCGAGGGTGAAGAAGGCATGGAGACCCTCGCCGCGATGGGCGTCAAGTCGATCGTATCGGTCGACGGGGCCACTCCCGACGTCGCCACCGCGGAGAAGCTGGGCATGCACTACGTGCACCTGCCGATCCCCTACAGCGGCATGACCGAAGCGCGCCAGAAGGAGATCGCGCAGGCCGTGGCCAACCTGCCCGGCCCGGTCTACGTGCACTGCCACCACGGCAAACACCGCAGCGCCGCGGCGCTCGGCAGCGCCATGGTGCTCGCCGGCAAGCTGACCCCCGAGCAGGCCCAGGAACGCATGAAGGTCTCGGGCACCTCGCCGGACTACCCCGGACTGTGGCAGGCCGTGCGGCAGGCCCGGCCGTTGGCCAGCAGCGACCTGGTCTGCGACGCCAGCAAGTTCCCGAGCGTCAACGTCGTCAGCGGCATGGTTGCGATGATGAGCGAGATCGACGCCGTGATGGACAACGTCAAGCAGGCGCGAAAAGCGGGGTGGAAGGCGCCCGAAGACCACCCCGACCTCGTGCCGAGCAAGGAAACCCGGCGGCTCGCCCACGTGTTCGCGCAGCTGGCACAGGACCCCGAGAGCCTACAACACCAGGGCGACTACCAAGAGTTGCTTAAGAAGTCGATCACCGCCGCCGAGCAGCTCGACGCCGCCCTGCGTGCCGCCGACCTGCCGCTGGCCGAGCAGCACTTCGATGTGATCAGCAAGACCTGCAAGCAGTGCCACAAGTCCCATCGAGACCAGTGAACTGATTCCTTCCGTGGTGCACATGCGCCGGCGCACCGCCGATGCCTGCCCCCGCATCACTGCCGGGGTCAGGCGACCATGCGGGCGCGCACCGTCTGCGCGCCGCTCTTGCTCATCGGGTGGATGCTCCGATCGCCCCAGTCCTGGCGCCACGAGAGCACCTCAGCCGCATCGAGGTTGCGCGGCACGAGGCCGAGCAACCTGGCCGGGGTCTCGTTCTCCCTGTCGTGGTTGAAGCGCCGTCGCACGAAGTTGCGGTAGACGACGAACAGCTGGGCGTGGTCGAGCAGGCGCCGCGCGGACTTCGTGACCAGCCAGGACTTGCGTCGCAGTCGGCCGCAGTTGTCGCGCGACATTGCGAGCGTCACGTTGATGGGAAACAGCGGGTTGTGTTTGTCGCGCACCCGACGACTCGAGGTCGTCTCATGCGTCAGGCGGTCGCCGAAGATGCGCCTGGCGAGCGTCGCGTAGCTCGACTTCTTGTCCGTCTGCAACAGGACTTGGCCCGCGGAGCACTTCGCCGCCAGGGCGCGCAGGACCCGCTCGGTGCACGCGCGGCTCTGGTCCTGGCGCCGGCCGTTCCTGGCCTCCTCCTGGTCCTGTCGCACCCGCCGCCGCGTGCCGCGCCGCGCGAGGCGCCGGATCGAGCCGACGTCGACAGCGACCACGAACCATGTCTCGCGATCGATCACGACGGGCATCGTCAGCGGGCGGATCGAGGCGCCTTCGTAGGTCTCCTCTTCGTCCATCACGAAGACGCGACCGCCCGGAAGTCTCGGACACAGGTTGCCGCGCAGCAGCGCAAGCGTCCGCCCCATCTTCGCCAGCTTCTGTTGCGGACACCTCACGCCCGATCGCAGCAAGCGGCTGCACTGTCTGAGGCCGACGCCGCTGGTCAGCAGCAGGAACAGGCTCTCGTTGAGCTCGGGCCGGTGGTCGCGGTAGTCGTGCCGGAACGTCTGCCTCGAGAAGCTGCGGTTGCACGACTTGCAGTGGTAACGGGGGATGGGCGCGGCGCGGCACTTGGGCCAGTAGCTGCCGCGACGGCGGCAGAAGCGAGGCTGCGGATCGGCATGCCTTGGGCAATCGGCGTAGGCGCACCGGGGCGGTGTGAACGAGGGCATCGACGTCTCCTGCCGGACATGATGTGCCGGCAGATGTGTGGATGCCCGACCTCAACTATTGGCGAGGTTTCCGATGTACGCCACGGAAGGAATCAGTTCCGAGCGAGAACCATCAGGGACAGCCAGTCCGGGTCGAGGCGATACATGTCGTGATCCAGCCGCGGCATCGGCAGGCCGGCGCGCACGACCGCGATCCGTTGCGGCGCGAACAGGGGCACGATCGGCAACAGCTCGTCGAGGCGGTGCTGGATCTTCGTGAACAGCTGCGGGCGCGCCGCCTCGTCAGGAGCGGCCGCGAGCGCCCCCACCAGCTGCGCGAGCTCGGCGTCGACGGGCGCTCCCGACGGCAGCGACGCGTTGGCGTGCGACAGCGGCGCGGAGAAGCGCGACACCACCGTGGTGAACGGATCGTACGGCACGCCGTGGGTGCGCTCGATGCGCAGGTCCCAGACGTCGGGCTTCCCTTCGGCGAGCTCGACGCGGCACGGCAGCCCGTGGCGCTGCAACTGCGCTGCGAGCACGTCGGCCAGCTGCCTGTCGCGCGGCGCCGCGACCAGCAACAGCGGCGCCGCCAAGGTCACGGCTGCGGCGCTGGGCACCTGGCCCTGCGGCCAATCCACGATCGAAGGGGCCGCCCAGCCGGTCGAGGCGTCGGCGAAGCCGTGCATCACTACCTCGACGAGTTCGGCGCGGTCGATCGCCGCCGCGACCGCGCGACGCACTGGCAGCGCCTGCAGCGGGCCGCGATCCCAGCGCAGGCCGAGGAACACCATCGAAGATCCCGGCCCCGCCCCCACCTGCACGCTCGGGTCCGAACGCAGCGCGGCGGCGCGCGCAGGGTCCACGGGCACCAGCCAGCTGCCGACGACCGCGTCGACGTCCTCGCGAAGCAACGCGTCGATGGGATCACCGGCGCCGCGCACCAGGTCGATGTAGCACTCGCGATCTTCGGCGACGCGCCGAAAGCGCAGCACGGCGCCGTTCTCGCGCGCGGCGACGAAGGCGAACGGGCCGGTTCCCACGGGGCGCACGAAGTTGCCCTCGCGGTCGAGCGCACCTTGACCACGCACGGCGGTCGGGTTGACGGCGCAGAGGTCGGGCAACAGCGCCCAGGGCTGATCGAGGTCGATGCGCAGCTCCCCGGCGGTGGTGGCGCGAGCCGCGACGATGTGCCGGCTGCTGCGCAGCCAGTCGTGTTCGGGCAGCCCGATCCAGCGACGAAAGTGCAACGCGACGGCAGCGGCGGTCACCGGCGCGCCATCGTGGAAGGTGGCCCCCTCACGCAGCGTGAACACGAACGCCTTGCCGCCGTCTTCCTGATGCCACGCGGTCGCGAGCCCGGGCGCGATGCGGCCCGCGGCGTCGCGCTGCACCAGCGTTTCGTAGACCAACGACTTGGTCTCGAAGCCGCCCTGGTACCGCAGCGGCGAGAGTTCGGTCAGGGCCTGGTCGCCGAAGTGCGCCCAGATGCGCGGCGCCGCGGGGCCCGCGACGACTTTTGCCTTCGGTTCCGGCGCGGGCACGGCCACGCCGGGCAGCGCGTAGCCGGGTTCGCGCGCGAGCACGATCATCTCGCCATCGAAGCCCGTGGCGAGCAGCTCGTCGGTGCCGTTGCGACCGTCGAGTTCGCCCGCGACGAGCCAGTGCCCCTTCTGGACGCCGCAGTAGAGGTCCTCCACCTGCCAGCTCGCGCCCGCGGCCCGCGATACGAGCTGCACCTTCTTGCCGTAGCCGTAGACGGCGACGCTCTCGCGCCCATCGGCGAAGAAGCGCCCCGCCGCGACGCCGCGCAAACCTTGCTCGGTGGCGAGGACGACCTGCCGATCGACGGCTCCTCCGGCCCCGAGCGCCACCCGCAGCAGAACGCCGTCGTCACGCGTCACGTAGAACACGCCGGGCATGGTCGGCGACCGGCAGATGCGGCCGAGCCCGCTGTCCTCGTGCAGCAGCACGCGGTGCTCGAGACCGCGCGGCCCCAGGCGCATCGAAAGCAGATCGCCGCGGCGGCTGACGCCGAGGATCGTGGCCGCACCGCCGGCGCCGGGAACGACGACGGCGTCGCGCACTCGCCCGCCGACGTCGGCGACCTGGCGCAGCACGAACGCGCCGGCATCACCCTCGGGCACGAGCTGATAGACGGGCCCGGTGATCGCGAACGCGAGCGCTTCGTCACCGGGTGCCGGAGACAGGTTGCCGGTGAGCACGGTGTGGAACTCCACCTCGCCGACGTGGCCGATCTCGCGGCTCTCGACGGTGTAGCGAGCGAACGGCTGGGGGCGCAGCGTCACCTGATGCAGGCTGCCGCTGCGACCGCCGGCGTAGAGCTCGGCGCCGGCGACGCGCGGATCGACGTCCGCGGGCAACGACGGCGCGAGCCACTGGCCGTCGGGGATGCAGTCGCGCACGGTCCAGTTGCCGCTGTAGTTGCTGAGCACCAGGAAGCGGCCCTTGTCGTCGGCGGCGAGGATCTCCTTGGCGGCGTAGTCGTCGACGACCTTGGCGATGTGGGCGTACCAGACGCCGGCGTCACCGCGATAGATCGTCTGCGCCTGCCAACCGTCGGCCACCTGCGGCGCGGGGGCTGGCGCGGCCGGCGCGGCGGCCGGGGCCTGGGCCCCCACCGCCACACCGAGCACCCCGAGCCACACGCCGACCAGAACGCGTGTCGTTGTCGTGTCCATGTCGGCTCCTCACAGGATCGTGAAAGCCACGCCGGGCGACGCCGCCAGGGTGTTGCTCTGGGTCTCGAGCACGAACGCCTGTGCGAACAGCTCGATGCCGACCAGGCCGGCGACCGCCGGCAGCGGGAACGGCTGCGTGGCGCGGTCGACGAGGGTCGTGAAGGTCGTCGTCGTGACCGACAGATCGACGAGCACGTCGAGGCCGAACATCGGCGTCGGCGCCGAGGCACCCAGGCTCATCAGGAACAGCAGCGGATCGATCGTGGGCTGGCTGGCGGCGACCGTCAGCGAGAAGTTGAGATTGCCCACTTCGGGAAGGCCGCCGGGATTGGGTGCGAGCTGCCAGTCGTAGGCGCGCACGCCGGCAGTGCCGGCACCGTAGGCCTCGGGGTTCGGGTTGCTGTCGATGCTCGAGATCGTCGCCATGTTGGGACTGATCAGGTTGTGCTCGACGCCGCTCGGCTCCATCCACAGCAGCGAACGCGCCGGCACGCCGCCGTTCGCGGTCGCGAGGAACAGGTTGCCGGTCGCGCGCTCGACGCCGATCGCGTTGAGCGGGCCCGAGGCGGTCGTCACCGGCGTGGTCGTCTGCGTCGCAGGATCGAACCGGAACAGGTTGGGCGGGCCGTTCAAGGTGGTCACCAACACGGTGCCGTCCTGATCGACCGTGAGGTTCGAGGCCCCCGCCGGCAAGGACGCCACCATGGTCGCGGCACCACCGGCGGTCGGCACCGCCCACAGGTCGCCCGCGAGCGCCGAGATGTAGTTGCCGACGTAGATGGTCTGGCCGTCGCGCGACACGGCGAGCGCGTTGATCACGCCCGGGAACAGGTTGAGGTTGGAGATCGCCACCGGCACCACGCCGCCGCTGTCCGTGTCGAGGATGCCGATGCCTTCGTAGTTGTAGCCCGCGGTCAGGAACTGCGAGAGCGGGCCGCCTGGCTGCAGGTCGGTGGCCGCGACGACGACGCGGCCGTCGGGCAGCAGCCCCATCTGCGGGATCTCGCCGACCACCGCGCTGGTGCCGACGCTGAACAGCTGCGCCATCACCACGTGCTCGGCCTGCAGGGTGAGCAGGTGCACGTCGACGCTGGTGCCGGCAGGCGCACGTTCGCCGACGAGGAGCTTGCCGTCGCTCGGCCGACGCAGCAGGGAGGCGGCGCCGCGACGCCCCAGCGGGTCGTAGGCGAGCGCCGCCGGCAGACCGGTGACTGCGATCGGCGCGGCGGTGGTGTCGCGCGGGTGCGAGAAGTAGACGCCGTTGTTGCCGGCGCTGCCCTGGAACGACCCCCAGACGATGTAGCCGTCGGGGACCTGGGCGAGCGCAGCGGCGCCCAGCAGCATCGAGCAGGACAGGGAACGGACGAGCGGCAGCCGGATGGAATGACTCATGGCAGTTGCGTGGGGTTGCGGAACACCGCTCCCCTGCGCAACGTTCGTGCCTGCCGCGCTGCGCCGCGCGCGCTGCGCCGCGACGGTGACGAATTCCGCAGCGGGCTACGCACAAGGCCGCAGCACGGTGTGATCGCGCGCGGCCTTCACCGCTGCGCACACGTCGCCGCCGCGTGACGCGCTGTCACCGATCGGGCACGCCGCCGCGCCGCGTCACTTCGCGAACGCAGCGCGCGCGACCTGCTGCACCGCAGCCAGGTGCGCGGCGAGCACGGTCTCGACCGCGAACACCGCCTTGGCCGACGGCACGAGGTTCTCCTCGAACTCGTCGAAGATGCAGGCCGTGATCGCGCCGCGCACGAACTCGACGAAGGCGCGGCCCGGACGCGCGCTCTTGCGCAGGTCGTGGCCGGTGCCGGCGAGCGTCGGGATCCACTGATTGCTCACCGCATGCAGGGTGCCCGAGTCGACGCGCCCCGCGAGGATCGCGACGATCCACGAACGCGCCGCGCGGCGGCGGCGGTTGAGCACCGACAGCTGGATCGGCTGGGAGGTGCCGCGCTCCAGCGCGCTCTTGTTCTGCCGGGCGATGGTGTAGTCGACCAGCGAGCGCACCAGCGCCGGGATGCTCGCGCTGACCGCGTCGTCGAGACGCGCCAGGCTGCCGGAATCGATCTCGACGCTGCGCAGCGGCAGGCGCGCGGGTTCGAGGTAGAGGAACGGGCGGGGTTCGCGGGCGATCGTGGGCCCGGCGTCCACGACGGATACAGCCGACTTCGTCATGCCGGCGCTATCGACGGTTGCGGGCCTCGGACTTCAGCCGGTCGTGGCCGCGCGCCACAACGCGCCGAGCTCGGTGTCGACGATCTCGACAGCGGCCGCCGGCCCATCGAGCAGCTGCGCCGGCCGCGGACCGTGCACAGCGTTGCTGACGGCAAGGGCTTGGGCGCGGTGCAGGTCACCGAGCGAACAGCGCGCCTCGGCCACCGGCACGCCGGCCGCGCGGGCCCGTTCGAGCAACAGACCGCGGGCGATGCCGGGCAGCACCCGACCGTCGAGCGGCGGCGTGATCCAGGTGCCGTCGAGGCGCAGCCACAGGTTGGCGATCGCGGTCTCGAGCACGTCGCCGTCGCCGCCGACGACGAGGCCGTCGTCGGCGCCGGCGTCCTGCGCCTGCTGGCGCACCGCGTCGTAGAAGGTGCGCGGGAACGCCTTGAGGTCGCCGGGCGGCAGCTCCGTCGCGCGCTCGACCACGGTCGGCACGAGCAGCACGCGACCGACGGGTCCCCGCGCCCGGGTCTCGAACACGACGTGGTCGCCGCCCGCGGCGCGCAGCAGGCACAGCCGCAGAACGTCGTCGCCGTGGCCGTTCTGCAGCAGCAGCTCGGTGGCGACGCCGCGCCAGCGCGGCGTCGGCTGCAGCGACACGCCGAGTCGCCGTGCGGCCTCTGCGAGCCGCGCGAGATGATGCTCCCACAGCGGCAGCTCGCCGCCGCTGGCCCCCATCGTCTCGAAGGGCGAGGCCACGTCGCGGCGCGCCTTCGGCAGCGCGGTGGTCGCCACGAACTCGCCGTCGAGCCATGCGGTCATGACGGCACGCTGGCCTCGGCCTGCAACGCCCGCTCGATTCCCGCCAGCTTGTGCAGCGACTCGCGCCACTCGCTGTGCGGGTCGCTGAGCGCAGTCACCCCGCCGCCGGCGTTGGCGCGCAGCACGCCCTGCCGATGCACCATGGTGCGGATCGCGATGTTCAGGTGCAGCGCATCGCCGGGACCGAACCAGCCGATCGCACCCGTGTAGACGCCGCGGCGCGCGACCTCGAGCTGTTCGATGATCTCCAGGCAACGCAGCTTGGGGCACCCCGTGATCGAACCGCCGGGGAACGTCGCGCGCAGCAGGTCGACGGTGGAGACGTCCTTTCGCAGCTTCGCGGTCACGGTCGCGAACAGGTGGTGCACCTGCGCGAAGGTCGCGTGCTCGGGGAACCTGCCGACCTGCACGCTGCCCGTCTCCGCAACCTTGCCGAGGTCGTTGCGCAGCAGGTCGACGATCATGGTCAGTTCGGCGAGGTCCTTCTCGCTGCCGAGCAGCTCGGTGAGCAGCTGCGCGTCCATGGTCGAGTCCGCCGAGCGCGGCCGCGTGCCCTTGATCGGGCGGGTGCGCACCTCCGGGCCATCGCGCCAGAGGAACTCCTCGGGCGAACTGCTGAGCACCGCCGTGCCCGCGCCGTCCTCGACGTAGGCGGCGAACGGCGCCGGGCTGTACTGACACAGGCGCCAGAAGAGCTCGCGCGGGTCACCCTGCCACTGGGCGGTGAACGGCTGCGTCAGGTTGGCCTGGAAGATGTCGCCGGCGCAGATGTGCTCGACCACGGCCGCGACCTTGTGTTCGTACCGGGCGCGCGGCACGTGCGCCGCGAACTGCGAGGCCGCGGCGACCGGCGGCGCGGCGGGCACCGCCGCCGGCGCGAACTCGCGCACCGTGGCGTAGGCCGCGACGTGCAGCACGGGCACCGGCAGGTCCTCGGCGATGGCCACTGGCCAGGCCTCGACGTCCAGGCCGAGGTCGTAGCCGAGCCAGCCGACGACGCGGCGCGGCGCGTGCCGCTGCAAGAACACCTCAAGTCGCTGCCAGGCGCCGCGCCAATCGCCGGCCGGCAGCGTCAGCACCTCGACCGCGTCGGTGCAGAGCCACGTCGGGCCGGCGCCGCACGACGCGAGCAGCGCCACCGGACCGCCGCGGGGCGCGTCCAGCAGCGCCGCGAACGGGTTGCCGCGGCCCGTCGTCATGCTCACCCGCGCAGCCAGCTCGGCTTGCGCTTCTCGAGGAACGCCGCCATGCCTTCCTTCATCTCCGCGGTGCTGCTGATCATGCCGAACAGATCGGCTTCGAGCGCCAGCGCGTCGTCCATCGACATCGCCGCACCGCGCCGCACCGCCTGCTTGGCGAGCGCGAGCGCGGTCGGGCCGCGCGACACCATGCGCTGGGCGATCGCCTTGACCTTGACCAGCAACTCGGCGGGTTCGAAGACGCCGTTGACGAGGCCGATGCGCATCGCCTCGTCGGCCGTGACCGGGTCGCCGGTGAGGATCAGCTGCAACGCCGCGCCGCTGCCGCAGAGGCGCGCGAGGCGCTGCGTGCCGCCGTAGCCCGGGATGATGCCGAGCGAAACCTCGGGCAGGCCGAGTTTGGCGTTGTTCGACGCGAAGCGCACGTCGCAGGCGAGCGCGAGTTCGAGGCCGCCGCCGAGCGCGAAGCCGTTGATCGCGGCGAGCACGGGTTTGCTGCAGTTCTCGAGGCGCGACATCATGCGCTGGCCGTGGCGCGAGTTGGCCGTGCCGTCGAGCACGCCCTGCTTGGCGAGCACGGTGATGTCGGCGCCGGCGACGAAGGCCTTCTCGCCCGCGCCCGTGACGATGATCGCGGCGACGCCGGCGTCGCCGTCGAGCGCGGTGAAGGCCGTGTCTAGCTCGGTGATGGTCTCGTTGTCGAGCGCGTTGAGCTTGCTCGGCCGGTTGACGGTGACGACCGCGAGGTGCCCCTCACGCTCGACGAGGACGTTCTGGAGGTCGGTCATGCTCACCTCACGCCTCTTCGGCGGTCTCGTTGCCCTCTTCGTCACCGACGGCCTCGCCGCGATCCTGGCGCGTGCGCAGCTCGATGTTCTTGATCTCGACGCGCTCGAGCGGCGTCGACTTCTCGCCGCCGGGGCCGAACTCGCACTCGAGGTTGGCGATCTGGTCGAGCACGTCGAGGCCCTCCTCGACCTTGCCGAACACCGTGTACTGCCCGTCGAGGAAGTCGGCGTGGTCGCCGTGCACGATGAAGAACTGCGAGCCCGCCGAGTTGGGATCCTGCGCGCGCGCCATCGACAGCGTGCCGCGCGTGTGGGGCAGGTCGCTGAACTCGGCGGGCAGGCGGTAGCCAGGACCGCCGGTGCCGGGCATGCCGGCCGCGCCGAGCTTGCTGTTCGGGCAGCCGGTCTGGACCATGAAGTTGCGCACGATCCGGTGGAACGCGATCCCGTTGTAGAACCCTTGCTGCGCGAGCTCGAGGAAGCTGCGCACGTGCTTGGGGGCCTGCTCGGGGAAGAACGTCACGACCATCGTGCCCTTGTCGGTGACGAGGGCGGCTTCGATCGTGCTGGGGTCGGTTTGCTCGAGGTCCATCGTGGCGCGGCATCCTGCCGCAAACCGACCGGCCGCGCGAGCGTTGTTTGCCCGCGGGCGGCCGCCCCGCCGGCTACTTGCCCGGCAGGATCACCGCGGCATGCAGGATCACCGGCTGCAGCGGCGTGCTGCCCTGCGGCCCGCCGCACATCGTGTTGGCGATGCTGTCCAGGGTGTCGGCGCCCTTCACCAGGTTGCCGAACGCGGTGTACTTCTCGTCGAGGTGCGTCGAGTCCTTGTGCACGATGAAGAACTGGCTGCTCGCCGAGTTCGGGTCGTTGCTGCGCGCCATCGACAGCGTGCCGCGCACGTGGCGGGTGTCGTTGAACTCGGCGTCGACGTTCTTGCCCGAGCCGCCGGTGCCCCACATCGCCTGCTTGCTGTCGTCCTTGGTCAGCGGGTCGCCGCCCTGGATCATGAAGTTGCGGATCACGCGGTGGAACTTGGTGCCGTCGTAGAAGCCGCTCTTGCACAGCTCGAGGAAGTTGCGCACGGTCTTGGGCGCCTTCTCGGGCAGGAACGACAGGGTCATCTCACCGTGGTTGGTGACCAGGACGACCTCGGTCTTGCTGAGGTCGAGCTTGTCGATGTCGATCTTGCTGCTGTCGGGCGCGATCTTGAAGACGCAGTTGGCGCCGGCGAGGTCGCGCCACTGCAGCGACACCACCGCGAACGTGGCGCTGTCGGCGTTGGGCGCGAAGCGGGACGCCGCGACCTTGACGGTGCGCTCGATCTTGGTGCCGGCCGTCAGCGCGACCTTGCCGCCCTTGCCCTTCTCGTCGATGCGCGGACCAGCCTGGTCGCCGATCTTGACGTCCAGGGCGATGCCGGTCAGCAGGTCGCCGGGCACCTCGGTGTCGGCGGTGACGTCGATGATGAGCCGCAGGTCGACGTCGCCGCCCGCGGCCACGATCGAGCGCGGCGTGCTCAGGGTGGCGCGGATGCCCGGGATCTCCTGGGCGTGGGCAGACTGGGTCGGGAGGCCGAGCGAGAAGCCGGCGAGAAGGGCGAGGAAGAGGGATCGGGTCATGTTCGGAGGAGAATGCGGAAGGCCTTTCTAGCAGCGCCCCCCCACGAACGAAAGACGACGAACCTCCCGACGCCCCGATCTGGTGCTCAACGCGACCCGATCCGCATGATCAAGGCGTTGCTCATCAGCGCGTGCGCCGGATTGGCGGCCGCGGGATCGGGCACCAGTGCCTGCACGTGGTACTGGAACCCGACCAGCTGCTGCCCACCAGGGATCTGGTAGGTGAACTGGCCGAAACCCAGCGCGTGACCGACCACCAGGATGGTGTCGGGCGCGACGTGCAGATAGCAACCGGGCATCCCGAAGGTAACCAGGTCGACCGGGCCCGGCGAGTTGACGCCGAATGCCAGGAACAGCAGCCCCGACGGCAACGGCAGGTTGCCGAACACCAGCGTGTGCGTCTGGCCCACCCACGGGCCCGAGTCGAGCACGTCGTTGGTGGTGATCGCGGGCGGGTACATCGGCGAGGTGCAGCCCTGCGCGAGGTTCCAGGTCATGCCGGGGTCGTTCGGCAGGCCGAGCGTCGGCGTGGTGTCGCGATACCACGCGTCCGGTCCGATCCAGGCGATGCGGGCGTCGCGGCGGTTGGCGAGCGTCGCCCCCTCCACCGTCGGCGGCACCGCGAACACCAGCGTCGACGGCCAGCGGCCGGCGAGCACGGCGATGTTGCTCAGCGGCGCGCTGCTGCTGCCCCAGGCGACGAAGTCGACCAGCGCCGCGGGCACCTGCAGCGCGTTCTGGTCGTAGATCGCGATCGAGTCGGCCGCGGCCAGCGTCGGGCATGTCGGGAAGTACAGGTCAGCCACCGAGCTGACACCGCTGGCGCCGAGGTGCGCACGCAGGCGCTGCCCGGCGGGCAGCACCAAGGACGGGAACGGCACCGCGCTGCTGCCGACGACGAACACGAAGCTGGTCGTGTCGACCGGCGCATTGCCGACCTCGAACTCGACGACCTGCCTACCGGCGTTGACACCGACCGGATCGATCAGCACCTCGGTGATCTCGATCCGCGGGTAGTAGACGATCTGCGCGGCGGCGACCGCGGGAGTGAGCAGTACGAGCAGGCAACGAACGATCATGACGTGTCCTCGTCGGGCGACAGGGTCGGGGGGAGGCGCCCGCAGCCGCAAGCCGTGTTCCTCCGGCATTCCTTCCCGACGCGTGTGACGGTTCAGCGTTCGCCGTCGAGCGTGCGCTGCCACTGCCCCTGCTGCAGCAGCTGCAGCTTGCCCGCCAGCTTCGGCAGGGCCCGCGCGTGCCGCTTGCGCGCCGCCTCCTCGGAGATGCCGAGCCGCTCGCCGAGCTGCGGGAACGTGAGCCCGTCCCATTCGCGCATGCGCACCACCTCGCGGTCGTCTGGGTCGAGCAGTTCGAGGGCGAGGCGCATCCACGCGATCTGCTCGCTGCGCTCGGCGCGCTGCGGCGGCTCGGTCACCGAGCGCACCGGCGAGTCGAGCATCAGGATCGAGTCGCTGGCCAGGTCGCGCTGCCGCCGCCGGTCGCGCTGTTCGCGGTGCATGTAGCGCACGCGGTCGAAGACGTTGTTCTCGACGATGCGCGCCAGCAGGGCCCGGAACGACGCCGCGCTCTCGACCACGAAACGCGGCCCGTCGCGCAGCACCTCGAGCATCGCCTCCTGCACGAAGTCCTGGGTGTCGGCCTCGAGCCGCAGCTTCGCGTCGAGCCGCCGCCGCACCTGCGCTTCGATCCAGCCGCGGTGCTCGAACAACAGCTGCTGCAGCGCCGCCTCGTCGCCGGCGTGCAGCCGCAGCAACGTCGTGCGGGTCAGGTCCTCGCTGGGAGCGGCGGTCACCTGCGTCCGACCTCCTTCACGAGCCGCGCCGCATCGGCGCGCGTGCGCAGGAACGTGAACCGCGGGTCGTCGAGCAGGCTCCGGGCCGCCGCCGCGTCACCGCGGGCGAGCCTGCCGATCCACTCGACCGCGCGCGCGGCGTAGCCCTCCGCCTCGGCAGCCCGTTCGGCCGGCGTGCCCGCCGCCGCGAGCGCCGCGGCCTCGGCGGCGATGCGCACCGTCGCCAGGTGGCTGCCGGCGCACCGCACCGCGACCGCCCCCGCGTCGACCGCCGCCGCGAACTCGCCGGTGCGCGCCATGCTGTAGGCGAGCTGACCGTGGTGCATGCCGAGGAAGTACGAAGCGCGGGCATTCTCCGGCTGCCGCGCCAGCACGTCGCGCTGCTTGTCGATCGCCTGCCGGGCCCAGTCGGCGCCGGCCGCGAAGTCGCCGGACTGGTTGTACAGCGCCGCGAGGTTGTTCAGCGCCCCGCCGAGTCGCACGGCGAAGTCCTGGTCCTCGGGCTGCTCCGCGATCAGCGCCATGAGCAGCTGCGCACCGCTCTGCAGCAGCTCGCGCGCCTCGGCCGCGCGTTCGGTGCCGTCACCCTGCATCATCAGACAGTTCGCGAGCTGCACGCGAAAGCTGGCGACCACCGAGCGATCCATGGCGCTGCGCACCGCGAGTTCGGCGAGACGACCTTCCCCCAGTTCGTCGGCGATGGCCCGCAGGCTGCGCTCGGCGTCGGCGCTCTTGCCGTGTTTGAGCAGCAGCCCCGCCATCTGGCTGCCGCTCCACAGCAGCGTGCGCTGCAGCGTCGCCGCCGCCGGGAAGCGCAGCAGCAGCGGCCGCACCACCTCGACTGCGCGCTGCAGCGATCGCTCGGCGTCGTCGTACCTGCGCAGCTGTTGCTGTACCTCCGCCGTGCTCGCCAGCGCCATGGCCATCTCCGCGCCGAAGCGCGAGTCGGTCGCGCGCGGCTGGGCCGCGGCCACCGCGCGTTCGAACGTCGCCAGCGCCTCGCTGCGACGCGCCGCCCACACCGCGAGCTGCCCGAGCGCGACGTCGGCGCGCACCGCGACCAGATCGGCGAGTTCGCCGCGCGGAGCCTCGGTGGGCAGCAGGGCCTTGGCGCGGCGCAGCAGGTCCTCGACCTCCGGCCGCCGCGACGGCTGCTCGGCGAGCGCGCGGGCGCGCGTCACGAAGGTCGAGGCCAACTCGACCGAGGCCACCGGGTCCGCGCCGGGGCGCTGCATCAGTTCCTGCCACGGCGCGATCGCCTGCTCGAATGCCGCCGCGTCGTCGCGCCCCTGCATCTGGCCGAGGTGCATGCGCCGCCGCAGCAGCCGCCCCTGCAGCGCGAGTTGCGGCGGCGTCTTGCCGACCTGCTCGACCCTGCCGAGGATCTGCAGCCCCCGCTCGACCGCCGCAGCGGCCGGCTCGATCTCCCCGAGCTGCTCGTGGATGCCGGCCAGGGACAGGTAGGCGGCCGCGACCCGCAGCCAGCGCCCGGGGTCGTCGGCGCTCAGCGCCAGGTACGACTCGCACAGCGACACGACCCGCGCGAACTGCGCCGTCTCCGCGGTCGGCCCCGGCCGGCGCGCGAGGCTGTCGCCGAGCAGCGCCAACGTGTCTTCGATGCCGCGAAACGCCAGGTCGTCGGCCGCGACCAGCCGCAGCCGCTCCTTGGCGACCACCGCGCGCGTGCGCTCCTGGTGCAGCAGGTACGCGAGCGGCGCGCCGATCGCCAGCGTCGCCGCGAGCGCCACGATCGCGACGCGCACGCGGTGGCGACGCACCCACTTGCTGCACCGCACCCACAGGCTCGGCGGCTCGGCGAGGATCGGCTCGATGCGCAGGAAACGGCGCAGGTCGTCGGCCATCGCGCCGGCGCTCTCGTAGCGGTCCTGCGGCGCCGCCTCCAGCGCCTTGTGGCAGATGGTGACCAGGTCCGGCGGCGTGCGCGGCGCCACCCGCGACAGCGGCGTCGGCTCACAGACCTCGATGCGGCGCAGCACCTCGCGCGCGGTCTCGCCGTCGAACGGACGCTGCCGCGCCAGCAGCTCGTAGAGCACGATGCCCAGCGCGAACACGTCGCTGCGCGGCCCCGTGCGCCCGGTGCTCGCCAGCTGCTCGGGGCTCATGTAGTGCGGCGTGCCGAGGAACTCGGCGGTCACGGAGTGCTTGCCCGGCTCGAAGTGCTTGGCCAGCCCGAAGTCGAGCAGACGCACGCTGCCGTCGCTGCCGACCATCACGTTGTGCGGCTTGACGTCGCGGTGCACCAGACCGTGGTCGTGCGCGTGCTGCAGCACGTCGCCGATGCGCGCGACCAGTTCGGCGCACTCGGCGACGCGCGACAGGTCCGGCCGGATGCCGAGGCGGTCGGCTCGCACCAGTTCGTTGAGCGGGCGACCCTCGACGAACTCCATCGTGAAGAAGTGGTGCCCGGCGTGCTCGCCGACCTCGTGGATCGGCACCAGACCCGGATGGTGCAGGCGCGCCACCGCCGCGGCCTCGCTGCGGAACCGTTCGATCGCCGCAGCCGAGATCGCCAGGTGACCGTGCAGCAGCTTCAGCGCGACGCGCCGGCCCAGGGAGATCTGCTCCGCTTCGTAGACCACTCCGGTGCCGCCGCGACCGATCTCCGCGCGCAGCCGGTAGTCGCCGAAGGTGCGCCCGGGTCCCGGCCCCGCGACGTCGGTTTGCTCGTCGTCGGCCTCGCCCGACGCGTCGGCGAACATCGGCTCGAGCAGGTCGCGCAGGTCCTCGTGCGCGGCCAGGAAGGCCCGTTCGTCGCCGTCGCCCCGGTCGCGGAAGGCCAAGAACGCCTCGAGCGCCGCGCCGAGCCGGACGAGCCGGGTCTGCTGGTCTTCGGACGGAGGCGGCAGCATGGGGTCATGGTGCCCAGCGTCACGCCCCCCCACAAGCGGACCAGAACCAGACTGATTCCTTTGGTGGCGTACTGCCCCGGACCGCGGGCGGGGCCGGAGCAACAGGGGCTAACCCCCTGATTCTTCAGGCGATGCGGGCCGGACCCGGCGTGGGATCAGCTCGCCGAGGCGGCCGCGACGCCACCGCTCGAGCACCAGGTCCTGACCGAACCAGAGCACCGCGCCAGGACGATCGGCGGCGCCGAGGTCGAGGTTGAAGTTGACGTTGGCCTGGTCCGAGACCGGCAGGGAGACCTCGAGGCCCCACTGGTCCTCGTCCTGCCAGGACCAGACCAGGGCCATGCCGTCGCCGCGATACTCGAGCACCGCGGTCGGCGCCCCCAGGACCTGCAGGCACTGACCAAGCGTCGTGCGGCCGTCCACGAGTTCGGCCAGCGCGGCGTCGGGCAGCGGCTCGTCGATGCGCGTGCGGTGGTAGCTCAGGCAGCCCGACGAGGCGGTCGCGACGAGCACCAGGCCAATGGCGGTCCGGCGATGCCCGCCCTGTCTCACTTGCCGCCCCCCGCGGTGCCGACGCCAGCGCGGTCGGCGTCGCGCGCGGCGTTGTCGCCGTCCTCGTGCACGTCCTCCCACGGCATCGCGTACTGGGTGCGGTGCGTGCCGAACGACGCACCGTAGTGGCTGAGCACGTCGTTCTCGTCGAAGAACACCCACAGCCGATCGCTGCGGCCGTCGACGTTGGCGAAGTTCAGCACGACGAGGAACAACACCGCGCCCTTGGTCGTGGTCGCATCGTACCGATACGCGGTGCGGCGGCCGAGCTGCACCACCTCGGTGGGCGCGCCGAGCGCCTCGACGACCTCCCGCGCGGTCGTCTTGCCCGGCTGCAGCGCGCCGATCGCCGCAGCGTCGAGGGGATCGTTCTGCTCCATGCGACCGAGGGCGCAGGCGGACGAGAACGAGAACAGGAACAGGGCGCCGAGCAGCGCGAGGCGGGATGTGGACATGCGGGCGCGCAGTGTAGCGCCCCCGCCGATCAGCGCTCGAACTCCATCGCCATGCCCATGCCGCCGCTCATGCACAGCGTCGCGAGGCCGCGCTTGCTGCCGCGGCGGCGCATCTCGTGCAGCAGGGTGACGACGATACGCGCGCCGGTGGCGCCGATCGGGTGGCCGAGGGCGATCGCGCCGCCGTTGACGTTGAGGCGCTCGCGGTCGATCGGCAGATCGTGCAGGCACGCGAGCATCTGCGCGGCGAACGCCTCGTTGAGCTCGACGAGGTCGAAGTCCCCCAGCTGGCGGCCGGTCTTGGCGAGCAACTTCTGCACGGCGGGCACCGGGCCGATGCCCATGATGCGCGGCGACACGCCGGCGCTGGTCGCAGCGCCGAGCCACGCGAGCGGCTGCACCCCGCGGCGCTGCACTTCGTCCTCGCGCATCAGCACGACGGCGGCGGCGCCGTCGGTGATGCCCGAGCTGTTGCCGGCGTGCACGGTGCCGACCTTGGGGCGGAACACCGGCGGCAGCTTGGCCAGATCGGCGAGGGTCACGCCGGGGCGGACGTGCTCGTCGGTGTCGATGCGCACGGTGCCCTTCTTGCCGGCGATCTCGACGGGCGCGATCTCCTCGGAGAAGCGCCCGGCCTGCTGCGCCGCCTCACCGCGCTGGTGGGACGACAGCGCGTACTCGTCCTGCGCGGCGCGGTCGATGCCGTAGTCGTCGGCGAGATACTCGGCCGTCATGCCCATCGGCTCGCCGAGGATGCCGCAGGTGAAGCCATCGCGGTAGTTGCCGTCCTCGACGGGCGCGTGGCCGAGGCGGAAGCCCTGGCGGAAGTTCGGCAGCAGGAACGGGATGTTGGTCATGCTCTCCATGCCGCCCGCGATCACGATCTTGCGGTCGTCGAGCAGCATCGCCGCGCGCGCCAGATCGATCGCCTCGAGGCTGCTGCCGCACGCCTTGTTGACCGTGGTCGCGACGCAGCCTTCCCCAAGGCCCGCGGCGATCGCGACCTGGCGCGCGGGATTCGGTCCCGATCCGAGTTGCCGCGCCTGCCCCATGTAGAGCTTCTCGACAGCGGTCGGCTCGACACCGGCGCGCGCGACGGCGGCGGCAACGGCGTGACGGCCGAGATCGACCGCTGACAACGGCGACAGGCCGCCGAGGAACTTGCCGATCGGCGTGCGGGCCGCGGCGACGATGGCGATGCGTTGCATGTGGGGGCGAGGATTGTGATGACCGCGCGGCTGCGGTCAACGAACAACCGGAAAGCGGAGGTTCACGTGGTGGCGGGCACCGGCCGATAGCGGCCAGAGATGTCCGCGGGCCCTCGACCATCCCACTCGACCTCGGCCGACTATCGGGCCGCGATCGCGCAGTGGCGCCTGAACCTCCGCACGGAGGTCAAGCGATGCTCGAGCTTGCCGTCGTCGATGTTCGACGCCTGCGACCCGACGCTCGAGACGCACCTCGCAGCCACCGCCGAGGCGGTGCTGATGGCGCTGCTCGGCGACAACAAGGATCCCTTCCCGGACGCCGAGGGCGAAGCCTGCGAACAGCGGCGGGAACAGGTCAGCGCGGCCGAGCTGCGCGAGCTTCCCGCCCGCGTCGCCGAGGGCCCGCCGAGCACGCCGCCGCTGTTCGAAGCGGGCCTCGAGGAGGAGTACCTGTCGATCCTCAGCGACATCTGCTGCATCGCGGAGGGCGACGAGCTGAGGCACGCCATGGACCTGCTGCAGCGCGACTTCGGCGTCTGCGACCTGCGCGACCTCGAGGAGCTGCGCGCCCAACGCCACAACCGGAGCGACGACGCGTGAGCACGGGCCCGGTATCCGCCATCGCCGCGGCGACGGACTTCGCCCACGGCCTGGTCGCGGCGGCGCTCAACCGGCAGCTGCACCCCGCCGACAGCCGCTTCGTGCTCGAGAGCCTGGGGGATCTCATCGACGAACTGCGCCGCGCCGACCGCGCCGGCGTGCCGATGCCGCTGGCGCTCGACTTCGACGAGGACACGATCCTCTACGCGGGCACGCCGCTGCTGGGACCGAGCCTGCAGGCGCGCTCGCTGCTGCGCCGCTGCCGCGAACGGCACGTCGCGCAGCTGGCCTTCCTGCCCGGCCTCGGCGTGGACGAGGCCAACCGGCTGTTCGACCTGCTGCTGCTGCCCAACAACGTCGACTGCTTCGGGGCCGCACACTGCGAACGCACGCTGGCGGCGTGCGGCATCCGCAACGTGCGCGTCGGCAGCCACGAACCGCCGCCGCACGCATCGGGCGACGCGGCCGAACGGCGCGCGCTGCACCACTACCAGGACCTCGCCGACTGCCTGCAGCAGAGCCACGTGCTCGCCCACCGCGACCTCGAGCTGCCGGTCGAGGCCGCCTCGAGCCTGGTCGAACGCACGATCAGCGACCTCGACGAGCCGAGCCTGCTGCTGTCGCTGTCGACGCAGGACAACGTCGATCGCTTCACCGTCGGTCACTCGGTGCGGGTGGCGCTGCTGGCGCTGCAGGTGGCGCGCTCGCTCGGCGCGCAGCGCCAGCAGCTGGTGCAGATCGGCACCGCCGCGCTGCTGCACGACATCGGCAAGTCCAAGGTGCCGCAGGAGGTGCTCTGGAAGCGCGGCCGCCTCGACCCCGACGAGTGGCACGCGATGCAGCAGCACCCGCGCCTGGGCGCACAGATCCTGCTCGAGCAGCACACGCACGTCGACCCGTACACGGTCGGCGCAGCGTTCTGCCACCACATGGGGCCCACCGGCAAGGGTTACCCGGTGCCGTCGCTGCCGATCGCGCCGAGCAACATCAGCTGCCTGGTGCGCGTCTGCGACGTGTTCGAGGCGCTGACCGCGGTGCGTCCCTACAAGCAGGCGCTGTCGCCGCTCGAGGCCTACGCGGTGATGTTCCGCAACGAGCACGACTTCCACCCGCAGTGGCTGCGCCGCTTCACGCGCGTGCTCGGGTTGTTCCCGGCCGGCATGCGGGTCCTGCTCGACGACGGCTCGCTGGCGGTGGTCACCGCGCAGACCGCGCACGTCGAACGGCCGCGCGTGCGCCTACTGACCGGCGCCGACGGCGGCGACCTGGTCGCCGATCAGCCGCGCGACCTGATCATCGGCGAGGCGCACGAGGGCGCGGTGCGGCGCGTGATGGGCATCGACATGCCCGACCGCCACGTGGCCGTGCCCGAGTTCGACCCGGCCGACCCCGCGGCGCACGACGTGCGCACGGCGGCCGACGCGTGCCTGCCCGGCGCGCACGACGGCGACGGCTGCCGCTGAGCCGGCGGGCTCCGCATCAGCCGAGGCGGCGCCGGCAGCGCAGATACAGCTGCTCGACCTTCGCCCGCGCCCACGGCACCTTGCGCAGGAACTTCAGCGACGAGGTCAAGCTCGGCTCGTGCGTGAAGCAGCGGATGTCGACCTCGCGGGCCATCGCGTCCCAGCCGATGCGTTCGATCAGGAACTCGAGCATCGCGGCGAGGGTGACCCCGTGCAGGGGGTTGTTGGGCTGCTGATCCATGGCGGCGCGGCCGACTGTAGCGGCGCGCTGCGCGAATGCCCGTCGCCATGGCCGACGCGGACCCGCCGCGCGGATTTCCGCGGAACCGGTGTCCGGTCGGCGCCGACGCGGGACGTGTGATGGAAGGGCGCCCTCGCGCCCTCTGCCGCAGCACCGCGGCGACGAAGCCACTTCACTCCAGCCGGTCCCATGTCCACTCTCCGCAACTACGTTTCCCTCTTCGGCGGCGCCCTGGCGTGCTGCCTCGCGTCGACCTCGACGCTCTCCGCGCAGTCACCGGACACCACCATGGCGCCGCGCCGTGCGGTGCTGCGCCCGGCCCCCACGGTCGGCCAGCCCGAGCTCGACGCCGGCAGCACGCGGGAGGGCACGCAGCTGCCGCCGATGCGCACCCCGATCCACACTGCCGAACCGGACCTCGGCGTCGCCTACGGCATCTGGGCCGCGACCGACAGCTACAAGGTCTCGTTCCACGACGGCATGACCTTCGTGCCGTATCTGGGCCGCGACTACCCGCACAACCAGCCGCTGTCGTGGCGCACCACCTCGGTGCGCGTCGGCGCGACCGAGGTGCTCTCGGGCGAGGCGGTGCCGGTGCAGCAGGACTACCGCTACGAGTACCGCTTCGGCGCCGTGACCGAAGCCTATGACGTGCGCACCGAGGGGCTCGAGCAGACCTTCGTGCTGTCCCAGCTCCCGGCCGCGGGCGACCTCGTCGTCACCGGCGCGGTCGATTCGCTGCTGCGGGCCCAGAACGTCGGCGCGGCGCAGCAGGCGCTGCAGTTCGCCGACGCGCAGGGGCGCGCGATCGTCGGCTACGGCCGCGCCGTGGCCTTCGACGCGAACGGCGACACGGTGGCCGTGAGCACGGCGCACCACGACGGCAAGGTGACGCTGACGGTGCCGGGCACCTGGCTCGCGCGCGCCGCGCTGCCGGTGACGATCGACCCGCTGCTGACGCGCGTCTGGGTCACCGACGGCATCGGCATCCCGGTCGAGGAGATGGACATCGCGCGCGACGACGTCGCCACGACCGACAACGTGATGTTCGCCTACGTGCGCAGCGCCTCGGCGACCGACCGCGACATGTTCGCACGCCTCTCCGACGACACCTACTCGACGTTCAACCCGCCGCAGGCGTTCGTCGACGTCACCAGCAACTGGGACACCGACGCGGCGTCGGTCGCGTTCGTCGGCGGCAGCAACCGCTGGGCGATCGTCTTCCGCCGCTACTTCGTCAACAACACGACCCATACCAGCCAGCTGCGCTGCCACGTGCACGCCAGCGGCGACACGACGCTCGCCACCACCTACGCGTCGCTGGTGCCCCCCACCGGCAGCAACGACTGGCGCCCCGACATCGGCGGCGTCGAGTCCTACGCCACCGGCAGCGACGCCCTGGTCGTGTGGCAGCGCGAGGACAACAGCACCAACGGCAACCACTTCGCCAACAGCATCAACAGCGTCGTGATGGGCTCGCTGCTCGACACCACGACCGTCAACGGCACGTTCGGCGCGCCGTTCGTGGTCTACAGCGAGGCGACCAGCGACTGCGAACGGCCGTCGGTCAACAAGGTCGCCGAGGGCGGCGCGGCGTTCTCGTGGGTCTGCGTGCTGCAGGCCTACAACCACAGCATCGCCAACGACGACTGGGACCTGATCGGCAAGCGCGTCGACAACGCGGGCAACGTGACGCTCAACAGCTGGTACAGCGACCTCGCCTACTCGGGCGAGCACCAGCTCGGCCCCGTGGTCGAGGGCAGCGCCGGCCGCTACGCCGTGGCCTTCACGACCACCGACATCGCCGCGACCAACTACCAGACGACGCTGATCGCCGGCAAGGACCTGCTCGTCGAGCGCTTCCACTGGGGGCACGGCAACGCCTCGCCCAGCGGCGACCGCGCGCCCGTGGTGCTGCGCAGCAACATCGACCGCCGCTGGGAAGCGACGGGCCTGGCCTACGACACCAACGACGACTCGCACTTCGTGGTCGGCTTCCGCGCCGTCGCGCCGGGCGTGCCGACCGCCTACTACGCCCGCGTCGGCTACACCGGCGCGGCCACGGAAGGCCCGACCAACTCGATCCTCTACTACACCGCCGGCAGGTCGCCGTCGCCCGTCGCCGTCGTCTACGACAACGACCACTTCACCTTCGAGTTCGCCTACGGCGTCGACGACGGCAACAACATGCCGGTCTACGGCCACACGCTCGAATACGCGGCGCCCGCGCCGTGGTCGCGGGCCGGCACTGGCTGCAGCAGCGCGACCCTGAGCTGGACCGGCAACCAGCAGATCGGCGCCGAATTCAACCGCGTCTACGTCACCGGCGCGGCCCCCGCCGCGGGCCACTTCCTGCTCGTCTCGCTGGCCACCGCCGACCTGCCCGTGTTCGACCCCGCGGTGTCCCCGGGCTGCCGCCTCCTGGTGCAGGCCGGCGGCGCGGGCTACCTCGGCATGATGAGCTTCCAGCTCGGCAACGCCGTCAGCTGGACGCTGGCGCTGCCCGAGTGGCTCGACCCGATGACGCTGCACTTCCAGGACTGGACCTTCGACGGCAGTTCGTTCCAGAGCACCGAGCGCCTGTCGGTCCCGATCGTCAAGTGAACCGCGGCGCGGCCCGCGCCTGCCCAGCCACCCGACCGTGTTCATGGCGCGGCAGCATGGGCGCCGGCCGCGCCGAACCAGACCGCCGACAGCGCTTGACGAAGCCCGGTCCGCAGCGCACCCTTGCGCGCCCCGATGGCCGTGGCCAGACGCATCCCTCTGCGTGCGTTCGCGATCTACCTGTTCGCGGCAGCCATCGGTGTCGCCGGTGGAGCCGTCGGCTCGGTGTTCCAGATCGGCCTGAACTGGATCCAGTGGTTCACCACCGGGGTCGACATCGAGGGGCACCAGGACTTCTCCGAAGCCGTCGCCAAGAACCTCAACGCCTGGCAGACCGTGCTGGTGCCGACCGCCGGCGGCCTCGCCGCGGGGCTGGTGCTGCTGCTGCTGCGCGGCAAGAAGCCGCCGTTCGGGGTCTCCGACCTCATCGGCCTCGTGCAGCTGCGCAAGGGCACGATCCGCGTGCGCGAGAGCGTGACCCAGATCATCAGCTCGGCGTGCTCGATCGGTTCGGGCGGCAGCATCGGCCGCGAGGGCGCCAACCTGCAGATCGCCGCGACCTTCGCGGCGGTGTTCGAGCGCTGGGCCAAGCTCGGCTCGCGGCCGCGCGCGGTGCTGATCGGCTGCGGCGTCGCCGCCGGCATGGCGTCCTCCTACAACGCGCCGATCGCGGGCGCGATTTTCGTGATGGAGGTCGTGCTCGGCAACTTCGCGATGAACGTGTTCGCGCCGATCGTGCTGTCGTCGGTGCTGGCGACGATCCTGCGCAAGCTGCTGCTCAGCGAGAAGCCGATCTACGAGGTCGCCTCCGAGCACGTCGCGACGTTGTCGCCGGGGCTGATCCTCGCGGCGCTGCTGCTCGGCGTGATGTGCGGCTTCGGCAGCATCTTCTTCCGCACCGTGCTCAAGCTCGGCAAGGACGGCTTCAAGAAGCTGGGCCTGCCGCTGCCCCTGGCGCTGGCGCTCGGCGGCGTGATCGTCGGCGTGATCGGCCTGTTCCGCCCCGAGACCTGGGGCAACGGCTTCGAGGTGGTCAACCTGGTCGCCAAGGGCGGTCTGCCGCTCGCGATGATCCTGACCCTGTTCATCTGGAAGCAGGTGGCGACGATCGCGACCGTCGGTTCGGGCGCGCTGGGCGGCATCTTCACGCCCAATCTCGTCGTCGGCGCCGCGTTCGGCGGCGTGTTCGCGCAGGCGCTCGAGCTGTTCGAGCCGGTGTCGGTCGCCGAGCGCACGACCTTCGCGTTCGTCGGCATGGCGGGCCTGTGCGCCGCGACCATGCACGCGCCGGTGACCGCGGTGGTGCTGGTGTTCGAGCTGACCGGCCACCAGGAGCTGATCCTGCCGGTCATGCTGTGCAGCATCGCCGCGAGCATCACCGCGCGCATGCTCGACGAGGACAGCTACTACACCGCGGCGATGAAGGCCCGCGGCGACGCGGTGCCGAGCGGCCTCGAGGACCTCGCGATCCGCAGCACCTACGCGCGCGACATCCAGCGCGACGACTGCGTCACGGTCGGCGACACCGCGTCGTTCGAGGACGTGATGAGCCAGCTCGGCAGCCACCGCGGCGACACCATCTACGTGCAGGACGGCGCCGGCGGGCTCAGCGGACGCATCGAGCTGCAGGACGTCAAGTCGTTCATCAACGACCCGACGCTGAGCTCGGTGGTGATCGCGGCCGACGTCACGCGCCCGGTGGTGACCGCCTACCCCGACGAGTCGATCGCGGCGCTGATGCCGCGGTTCGACGACCCCGAGCTGCGCGAGATCGCGATCGTCAGCCACGGCGCGCCGATGCGCCTGCTCGGCCGCGTGCGCCACCAGGACGTGATCGCGGCGATCGGCAGCGAGGTGCTCGGCGACCAGCGCCGCACGACCAGATTGTCGCTCGGCGGAGAAGAAGGGTCGCTGAACCTGCCGCGCGGCTACACGCTGCGCACGATCCCGCTGCCGGACACCTGGGTCGGGTTGGCCATCGACGCGCTGCCACCGGCCGATCGCCGCGATCTGGTCGTGCTGCTCGCGCTGCACCGCGACCGCGGCCGCGACGAGACGGTCGTAGCGACGCCGGACCTGGTGCTGCAGGAGGGCTGGCGCGTGGTGGTGCTCGGTCGGCGCGAGACGGTGCTGCGCCTCGAGCAGGGCAGCGCGCCGCCCGAAGAGTAGGCGCACGAGCGCGCCGATCGCTGCGACCGTCGATCACGAAGGTCGACCCCGTCACCTCGCCGCGCTATCCTGCCGCGCCGCACGATGAGCCGACGCACCGCTGCTGCCCTGCTGATCACCCGGGGCGAAGGTTCCGAACGTAAGGTCTTCCTCGCCGAGCGCGCGCCCCAGCTGCGCTTCTTCGGCGGCTACTGGGCGATGCCCGGCGGCGTCGTCGCCGACGAGGACCGCGAACGCGCCGACGACGAACCCGGCGCGCTGCAGGCGTGCGCGCACCGCGAGTTGTTCGAAGAACTCGGCCTGATCCGGCACACGTTGCCCACGGCCCGCACCCGCGGCGAGTCGCTGCGCCAGGCGCGCGAGACGCTGCTCGAGCACGAGCAGGCGCTGCGTGAACACAAGGACGGCCCCCGCCCGCCCTCGCCGTGGCCCTCGATCATCGCCGGCGCGGTGCCGCCGCTGCCGATGCGCGAGTTGTGTCGCATCGAGACGCCCGCGTTCGCGCCGGTGCGCTACGACACGGTGTTCTTCCACGCGCCGATCGAGTCGTGCACGGCGGGCACCGCCGGCCCCCACCCGGAGATCTGGTCGGGCGAGCTGACCCAGGGCCGCTTCTGGTATCCGCAGCAGGCGCTGGCCTCGTGGCGCAACGGCGACCTGCTGCTGGTGCCGCCCGTCGTGATCCTGCTCGAACACCTGGCGCGCGCCGCCGACTTCGAGCATTTCACGCGCGAGATCGCTTCCACCGCCAACAGCTACAAGAAGGGGCACCTGCACCAGGTGCGGTTCTCTCCCGGCGTGGTGCTCGCGCCGCTGCGCACGCCGACGCTGCCGCCGGCGACCACCACCAACTGCTACGTCGTCGGCCACGAGCGGCTGTGGGTCGTCGATCCCGGCTCACCACATCCCGAAGAGCAGGAGCGCCTGCTGCAACTGCTCGGCGAGCTGACCGCCAACGGCAGCAAGGTCGAGGGCATCCTGCTCACCCACCACCACCCCGACCACGTCGGCGGCGTGGTGGCGCTCAGCACCGCGCTCGACCTGCCCGTTCGTGGCCACCCGCTGACCCTCGCGCGCCTCGAACCGGGCTTCCGCGCGGGAGCGGCGCTCGACGACGGCATGCGCGTGCCGCTCGGCAAGAGCCCCGACGGCAACCCCGGCTGGGAACTGCTCGCGATCCACACCCCCGGTCACGACCGCGGCCACCTGTGTTTCCGCGAGTCGCGCTACGGCGCGATGCTCGTCGGCGACATGCTGTCGACGATCAGCACGATCATCATCGACCCGCCCGAGGGCCACCTCGCCACCTACCTGCAGAGCCTCGAGCGGCTCGCCGCGAGCCCGATGACGACGCTGTATCCCGCGCACGGCCCCGCGATGCGCGACGGCAGCAAACTCGTCGCCCAGTACCTGCGCCACCGCCGCCAGCGCGAGAGCAAGCTCGTCGAGGTGCTCGGCAAGACCGGGCCGGAGGGCGCGACGCTCGAGGAACTGCTGCCCAAGGTCTACTGGGACGCCGACCCGCGGCTGTATCCGTTCGCGGCGCGTTCGCTGTTCGCGGGCCTGCAGAAGCTGCAGGAGGAGGGCCGCGCGGCCGAACAGGACGGGCGCTGGAGCGCGCTGCCCGCGCCATGAGCGACGCCGCCGCAGGACTCTCGCTCGGCCGCTGCCTGCTGCTGGCGGCGGTGACGTTCCTGCTGATGTTGCCGGAGACGCTGCCGGTGCCCGTGCTGCGGGGCCTGGTGATGGACCGCTTCGGCGTCGGCGACGGCCTGGCGTCGCTGTTCCTGGCCGCGAACATGCTCGGCGCGCTGATCGCTGCGCCGCTGGTCGGCCTCTACGTCGACCGCACCGGCCGCCGGCGCGCCATCGCGATCGTCGCGCTGCTGCTCGACACCGTGCTGATGCAGGCGCTCGCGCACCCGCTCGACTACACCACCTTCCTGCTGCTGCGCGCGGCCGAAGGCGCGGTGCACATCACCGCGCTGACGATGCTGATGAGCCTCGTCGCCGACGCCGCCGGCGAACGGCGCGGACGCGCGCTCGGCGCCGTCGGCGCGGGCCTGACGCTCGGCGTCGCCACCGGCGCGGCGATCGGCGGCATCCTCGGCCGGGACGACCCGACGCTGACCCTGCACGTCGCCTCCTCGGTGCTGCTCGTCGCGACCGTGCTGGCGCCGTGGGTGTTGCCCGACGACGCGCCGGTGGCGCGCCGGCCCGGGATGCGCGAGATCGCCGCGGCGATCCGCAGCGAGCCCGGCGTGCGCGCACCGCTGCTGCTGGCGTTCGTCGACCGCTTCACGGTCGGCTTCTTCACCACCGGTTTCCCGCTGCTGCTCGCCGGCCTGCACCAGGTGCCGCGACCGACCATCGGCATGATGCTGGCCGCGTTCCTCTACCCGTTCGCGCTGCTGTCGTATCCCTTCGGCCGGCTCGCCGAACGCTGGTCGCGCCGGCAGCTCGTGTTCTGGGGCAGCCTGCTCTACGGCCTGGTGGTGATGTTCGTCGGCTCGGCATCGATCCCGATGCTCTGGGTGATGATGCCCGTGCTCGGCGTGACCTCGGCGGTGATGTTCATCCCGTCGCTGTTGTGGCTGCTCGAGCGCGCGCCGGCGCTGTCGCGCACCACCGCGATGGCCTCGTTCCACGCCGCGGGTTCGCTGGGTTTCCTGTGCGGCCCGCTGTGCTGCGGCGCGCTCGTGCACCTCGGCGGCGACGCGTCGACGGGCTACGTGCTCGCGTTCGCGGTGGCGGGACTCAGCGAGATCCTGGGCGCGTGGCTCGTGGTCGGGGTGCCGTGGGCGCGGCGGGCGCCCCGCAGCTGAACGGCCGCGGCCTCACGCGGTCGCAGGTTCGCTGTGCACGATCTCGAGCTTGATGCCTTCGAGGTCCTTGAAGAACAGGGCGTAGTAGTTCGGGCCGTGTTCGGGGTAGAGGCGCGGCGGCTCGACGATCACCGCGCCGATCTCCACCAGGGCATCGTGCATGCGGTCCACCTCGGCGCGCGATTCGGCGCGGAACGCGAGGTGGTGCAGCGCGCCGGGCTTGCGCCGGTGCACGGTGTCGCCCGCGAACGCGGCGCGCGGCGAGGTGATCGCGAAGATCAGCTGCGGGTGCACGTACTCGACGACGTGGAAGTCGTGCGCGGCGATGGTCGCCTCGACGCGGCGCTGCAGATCGAAGCCGAGCAGCGGCATCAGCCGGTCGTAGAACGGCGCGGCGACGGCCATGTCCCGCACGGTGATCTGGATGTGGTCGATGATCGGTAGCATGGGTTCGACGAGAGAGGCTGGCAGCAGTTCGTCAGCAGCCCACGGTGCGCAGGCTGATCCAGGCCGCACCGGCCAGGGCCAGCAGCCACGCCCCCAGACCGGTGACGAAAGCGAGCACGACGCTCGACTCGGCGGGCTTCTGCCAGTGGTAGTGCAGCGGCACGGCGAGCAGCGGCAGGGCGAAGTACAGCAAGATCACAAGCGGTACGAGCAGCATCCGCAACGGCATCCACAGCAACTCCAGCGACATCAGCGCGAAGCCGCCGACCAGCACCGCGGCCGTGCCGACGACGAGCAGCAGCGAGCGCGTCAGGTGACCGAGGAACGGATGACGAGGGGTGGCCATGAACGGTTCGCGAAGGACGGGACCGCAGTGTACCCCCGCCACGGGCGGCCATGCCGGCCCGGGAAATCCCGGCCACCGGTGCATCCTCGGGGCCGGCCGCGGGGAGGATGTCGTTGCCGATGCACTCTCCGCTCGAACACGAACTGACCGCCCACGCCGCCGCGCTGCGCCGGCTCGCGGTGCGGCTCGTTGGCGCGGACGGCGCCGACGACCTCGTGCAGGACGCGGCGCTGCAGACGCTGGTGCGGCCGCCCGCGCGGCCGACGGGGCTGGGCGCCTGGCTCGGCGCGGTGCTGCGGCACCGGGCGAGCAAGCACTCACGCGGCGAACGCCGGCGGCGCGATCGCGAACAGCGACAACCCGCGCCCGAACCGCCCCACGACCCGCATCGCCTCGCCGAGCACCGCGAGATGATCGCGCGGCTGCACGCGGGGCTGCTGGCCTTGCCCGCCGTCTACGCGGACGTGCTGCAGCTGCGCTACTTCGAGGAACTGACCCCGACCGAGATCGCGGCGCGCCTCGGCGCGCCGTTGGCCACGGTCAAGAGCCGGCTGCAGCGCGGCGTCGGCCTGCTGCGCGAGCAACTCGGCGACGAACGCGACTGGCGGACGCGGCTCGGCGCGGCGTTCGGCTTGAACCTCGGCGCGCTGCCGCTGGCTGGCGCCACCCTCGCGACGGGAGCGATCATGGGAACTGCAGGGAAACTCGCGTGCGGCGCCGCAGCGGCGGCCGCGGCGCTCTGGTGGATCTTCGGCACCCTGACGGCACCGACCGTGGCGCCGGACGGCGCGTCGGACGGCGGCGGCGCGACCTCGGTCGTGGTGGCGGCGGGCGATCCGGTCCGCGCGCACGAGCGGCCTGGCGCGAACCCGCCCGCGCCGGTCGACCGCACCGCGGCGACCAGCGACGCGGTCACGTTGCACGGCCGCTGCGTCGACGAACACGGCGCGCCGCTCGCGGGCTTGTCGATCGCGCTGCGCGGCCACCGCATCGAGGGCGGCCTCGGCAAGGACTTCGACGGCGAGTACTCGGACTGGCTGCAGCGACGCGGCGGGTTCGCACCGCAGGACCGCACCGCGACGACCGCGGCCGACGGCACGTTCGCGTTCGCGTGCGAACCGTCGCCGTTGAACCTGACCCTGCGCATCGCACGAGTTGGTCTGGAGCAGTACCTGCACGTCGGTCAGGAACTGGAGGCGCGCGACCGCGACCTCGGCGACCTCGTGGTGCCGATGCCGTGCCGGCTGTCGGTGCGTGTCGTCGACGAGCGCGGCCGCCCCGTGCTGTCGCCGCCGCTGCGCCTCCAAGGCGGCGCCGACTTCCCCGAGCGGACCTTCCGCAGCTGGCCGCCGGCCCCCGCGATCGAACCGGGCGGCAGCGCCTCGCTGTCCGTCGTCGCCGGGACCTACACCCTGTCGGTCGCCAGCCGAACGATCACCGCGGGCGCCAGCTGCACGGTCCCGCCGACCACCGCGACCTGGACGCACGACGTCGTCGTCGCCGCGGGCCCCAGCGACGAGACGATCACGGGCACCGTCGTCGACGCGCTGCAGCGGCCGATCGCGGGCGTCGACATCTACGCCAGCAGCGGCTGGGGCGGCCAGACGACCGCGGTGACCGACAGCCTCGGCGACTTCACGCTCTACCGGCCCGAGACGAGCGGCGACGAGATCGAGCTGCGCTGTTCACGCGACGGCTACCTGCCGAACCTCGTGCGCGGCGTGCGCTACGGCGACCGAGACGTGCGCGTGCAGCTGCGGTCCGCAGCGAGCGTCGAACTGACCGTCCTCGACGCCGACGACCGCCCGGTCGAGGACTACGGCGTGCGCGTCTGGGTCGCGCCGGGCACCGTGGTGAACTCCTACCGCAACGAGGGCGATCTGCGGCACGGTGGCCATCACGAGCGCGGCGTCGTGATCGTCGACGAACTCGACGTCGGCGAACTGCTGCTGCTGGCCGAGCCACACCGGCAGGACCTCTGGCGCAGCGAACCGGTGCG
This sequence comes from Planctomycetota bacterium, assembly GCA_020638655.1. Taxonomy (GTDB): domain Bacteria; phylum Planctomycetota; class UBA1135; order UBA1135; family UBA2386; genus JACKIC01. The sequence goes on along the minus strand of JACKIC010000003.1, from coordinate 447,988 downwards.
CGTGACCGTCGCGACAGGCCAGCAGAATCGCGCCACGATCCGTGTGCCCACGGCGGGCCAGCGCCAACTGCGCGTCGAGTCCGCACGCGGCGATGCGATCGAGGGCGCGAAGGTCGAGGTCTTCACCAACGACGCCCAGGAAGGCACCCGCGCGCCGCAATACGTCGACATCGAACACTGGCAGCCGCGGGAGCCGCACCTGGTCCCGCTCGTGCAGCGCGTCGAAACGGACTCCGCCGGCGGCGCGTTGCTGCGCGGTCCGTCGTCCGGGACCGTGACGGTGCGCGTCGTGGTGGACGGCGCCGAGCACCGCCGCGATCAGGTCTCGCTGACCGACCCCGCCCCGCTCGTCGTACGCCTGCCCGCGAGCGGCCGCGCGATCGCGAAGATCGGTCCGCCACAGCTCGTCGCGCTGTTGCGCGAGGTCTGCCGCCTGCCTGCCGACGGCCCGTCCCCGGGTCTCGCCGACCGCAACCAGCCCGGGTTCCGCCTCGGCCTCGGCGCGTGGCCGCGCTTCGACACGGTGCTGCCGGCAGATGGTTCGCGCGTGATCGCCGGCGACGGCACCGTGACCTTCGACGATGTGCCGCCGGGCACCTACCAGCTCACGCTCGAGCCGTGGGACTGGTTCCCCGACCAGGTGCTCGTGTGGAAGGGTTCGAACGTGCCCGTCGCGACGGTGGTCGTGACCGCCGACGCAACGGCGACCGTCGCGGTCGACCTCGCCGACTGGCTGCCGGGCGAGCTCACGGGCACCGTGCGGTGCAACGGCGCGCCGGTCGCCGACGCGGAGATCCAGCTCGAGAACGCCCGGCTCGTGCCCGGCTCGACGCGCCAGCTGCGCACGATGTCGCGCGTGCGCACCGACGCCGAGGGCCGCTTCCGCGCGCGCCTGCGCTCGGGCACCGTTCGGGTGCTGGCGGAACGCGGCGACCGCAACCGGGTCGACTGGCGCATCTGGCACCTGCGGTCGGACGACGCGGTGTTCGTACCGGCGGGCGGCCGCGTGCAGCAGGAGTTCACGGTCACTGCCTGCGCCGTGCGTCTGCGCCTCCTCGACCAGGCCGGCGAGCCGATCGAAGGGGTCGAGGTCCGGCTGCGCGACGACGCGCGCGACCGGGCGCGCCTCACGCACCGCAGCGACGCGGACGGCTGGATCGAGACCGAGCTCGAACCCGGCGCGTTCGCGGCCAGCGTGCTGCCGCGCGGTCGGAAGGAGCCGTGGCTGCCGCTCGGCGACCTCACCGCGGCGCCGGGCAAGAAGACCGAGGTCACGCTGCGGTTGCCGCCGCAGTTCTTCCGCTGACCGTCAGGCCTGCGCCGCCGGCGCGCCCGGCTTGCCGCAGCACTTCTTGTACTTCTTGCCGCTGCCGCAGGTGCACGGCTCGTTGGGCCCGATCTTGGGGGCGGTGTTCTTGAACGGGCGCGGCTTGACCTCGATGCCGTCGACGAAGAACCACTCGCCGTCCTCCTTGCGGAAGCTCGCGACCTCGTGGTGCGTGATGTCCTCGCCGGCGATCGTGTAGTAGGCCTTGAACGCGACGAAGCCCTCGGTGTCGCCTTCCCCGCCGTCGTTGGTCTCGAGGATCTCGAGCTTGTGCCACTTGGCCCGCTTGCTCCACTCCTCGGTGGCGCGGCGGTCGACGAACTGGCGGCCGTCGGACGACTGGCTGTCGATGATCCAGTCGATGTGGCCCAGCGCGTAGGCGCTGTAGCGCGACCGCATCAGCTGCTCGGCCGTCTGGGCCTTGCGCTGGCCTTGGATCAACGGTTCGCAGCAGCTCGCGTAGTCGTCACCGCTCGTGCACGGGCATTTCATGCGGCGGGACCGTAGGGAACGGCCGCGCGACGGTCAACGGTGACCTGCGGCGACGCCGCACAGCCCGGCGACCAGCTCCAGCGTGCGCTCGGTGGCGCCCTGGTTGTCGCGGATCACGGCCGTGGCCTTGCGGCCCAGCTCGGCGCGGCGCGCGGGGTCCGCCAGCAGCGCTGCCAGGGCCGGCGCGAAGGCGGCCCGGTCGGGCACCTGCACGACGGCGTCCGCGGCGAGCAGCAGTTCGACGTCGCGGCGGAAGTTCGTGGTGTGCGGCCCGAAGATCGTGGCGCGGCCCTGCGCCGCGGGTTCGAGCATGTTCTGGCCGCCGTGCGGGATCAGGCTGCCGCCGACGAAGGCGACGTCGCAGGCGGCGTAGAAACGCTGCAGCTGCCCGATGGTGTCGACGACGACGACCTCGTCGGGCCCCAGCTGCGGCAGGGTGTCGGCGACCTCGCTCCAGCGCACCGGACGCAGGCCGGCGGCGACCACCTGTTCGCAGATCGAGGCGGCGCGCTCGGGGTGGCGCGGCACCAGCACCAGGCGCACGCGCGGACCGGTCGCGGGGCGCTGCGCCAGCGCTGCCATCACGGCCTGCTCTTCGTCGTGGTGCGTCGAGCCGGCGACGAGCACCAGCTCCCCGCGCGTCGCCAGCCACGGCCGCAGCGTCGCCGCGGCGGCCTCGTGCCCGCCCATCACGACGCTGTCGTACTTCATGTTGCCGGTCACGAACACGCGCGCCGGCGCGACGCCGAGGTCGTGCAGGCGTTCTTGGTAGACGCGGTCCTGCACGCAGTAGGTGCTGATCAGGTCGAGCTGCGGCAGCAGCCCGCGCGCGAGGCGATAACCCTTGAAGGTGCGCTCGCTGATGCGGCCGTTGATCACCGCGACCGGGATGTCGAGGCGGCGCGCGGCGTCGAGGAACGTCGGCCAGATCTCGAGCTCCATCAGCAGGACGCAGCGCGGCCGGATCCGCTTGAGCGCGCGCGTCGGGCCGCGACCGAAGTCGAGCGGGTAGAAGATCACCGGCAGGTCGGGGTACTCCTGCCGCGCGACGATGTGGCCGTTCGGCGTGGTGCTCGAGACCACGATCTGCACCTGCGGATAACGCTGCCGCAGCAGGTGCACGAAGTTGCTCGCCGCCTTGACCTCCCCCACCGAGACGCCGTGCAGCCAGATCACCTCGCCGTCGCCCTTGCGCACCGGCACGAAGCCGAGCCGTTCGCGCAGGCTGCGGCGATAGGCGCGGCTGAAGGTGAAGCGCCACAGCAGCACGGGGCCGTAGACCAGCAGCGCCAGCAGGAACAGCGGCTGGTAGATGCCCATCGTCAGCCAGCCCCGCAGGCCGCTGTGCGGCAGGGGCAGCGCGGGCGAAACCGCGCTGTCCGCTTCGCCGCCGGAGGCCTGCGAGCTGTCCGACATCAGTCGAAGGCCGGGGCGCAGCACTTCTTGTACTTCACGCCCGACCCGCACGGACACGGGTCGTTGCGGCCGGCCTTCTTGCCGCCGGCCGGCGCCGCCGGGCGCGCGGCCGGGGCCTGCGGCTGCGGACGGCCGAAGGCCGGCGCGAGGCGCTGGCCGGGCGGCAGCTGCGGCGGTGCCGGCGGCGCGGGCGCGGCCGGTGCGGCGGGCGGCGGCGGCGCGCTGCCCTCGGCCGGCGGCGCGCCACCTTCCCCACCTTCGGGGTTGGCCGGCGCGGGCGCGAGCTCGAGGCCCTGCGGCGTGACGCGCAGCACGAACCGCTCGCCCTTGGCCATGCGATCGAGCACCTCCTGCGGCACGCGGCCGGCCGCGACCAGCGACTCGAACAGCTTCTGCAGCTCCTCGGGCGTGCGCGGCATCTGCATCTGTGGCTGCGGTTGCGGCGCCTGGCGCTGCAGCTTGCCGGTCACGAGATCGCGGATCGTATCGGTCGCCTCCTGCTTGTAGGCGAAGCCCGTGACGTGCTCGGCGATCTCGGTCTTGAGCATCTGGAACTTCTCGAAGCCCTCCTTCTTGTACTCGTTCTTGGGGTCGATCTGCGCGTAGCCGCGCAGGCCGATGCCGGTCTTGAGCACCTCCATCGCGTACAGGTGGTCCTTCCACTTGTTGTCGATGGTGTCCATCACCAAGAAGCGCTGGATCGCGTCCCAGTCCTCGCCGTAGAGCTCGGCGCGCTGCTCGTGCAGCTTCTCGACGCGCTCCATGATCCAGTCGAACAGACCCTCGCGCGACACCGACTCGAGGCCCTGCAGGTCGAGCGCGTCGCTGGCGCGGTGCGCGAGCCACTTGCGCAGCTCCTCGTAGTCGATCGGCTTGTCCTTGTCGCCCGCGCAGCGCTCGAGGATCGGCTCGAGCACCTCCTCGAACATGCCGAGGATCTTCTCGCGCAGCCCCTTGTACTCGAGCGCCTCCTGGCGCTGCGAGTAGATGAACTTGCGCTGCTTGTCCATCACCTCGTCGTATTCGATGAGGTGCTTGCGGATGTCGAAGTTGCGCGCCTCGACCTTCTTCTGCGTCTTGGCGATGCTGCGCGTGACCATCGGGCTGTCGATGACCTCGCCGGGCTTGAGGCCCATCTTCTCCATCATCGTCTTCACCCAGTCGCGGGCGAAGATGCGCATCAGGTCGTCGTCGAACGACAGGAAGAACTTGGTCTGCCCCGGGTCGCCCTGGCGACCGCAGCGGCCGCGCAGCTGGTTGTCGATGCGGCGCGCCTCGTGGCGTTCGGTGCCGATCACGTAGAGGCCGCCGAGCGCCAGGATCTCGTCGTGCTCGGCCTTGCACTTCGCCTCGAGCTCGGTGAGCAGGGCCTTGGCCTCGTCGCCGTCCTCGGCCAGGCCGCGCTTCTTGAGCTCGTCGCGCCACAGCGCCTCGGCCTTGCCGCCGAGCACGATGTCGGTGCCGCGGCCGGCCATGTTGGTCGCGACCGTGACCTGCCCCTTGCGACCGGCCTGGGTGATGATCTCCGCCTCGCGCTCGTGGTGCTTGGCGTTGAGCACGTTGTGCGGGATGCCCGCCTCGGTCAGCTTCTGCGCGATCGCCTCGGACTTGGCGATCGAGGTCGTGCCGAGCAGGATCGGCCGCCCCTTGGCGTGCTCATCGCGGATCTCGGCGACGATCGCGTCGAGCTTGCCGGCGCTGTCGAGGTAGATCTGGTCGTTCTGGTCGTCGCGCTGGTTGGGCCGGTTGGTCGGGATCGCGACCACGTCGAGGTCGTAGATGCGCGAGAACTCGCTGGCCTCGGTCATCGCCGTGCCGGTCATGCCCGAGAGCTTCTCGAACATGCGGAAGTAGTTCTGCAGCGTGATCGTGGCGAGGGTGCGGTTCTCCTCGCGCGGCGGCAGGCCTTCCTTGGCCTCGACGCACTGGTGCAGGCCGTCGCTCCACCGGCGACCGGGCATCAGGCGGCCCGTGAACTCGTCGACGATGACGATCTCGGGCTCGGGTTCGGCGGCCTCGTGCGCCTTGCGCGTGACGACCACGTAGTGCTTGTCCTTCTCGTAGACGTGGTGCGCGCGCAGCGCGGTCTCGATCAGGTGCGGCCACTCCATCAGCGACGGGTCGCTGTAGAAGCTCTCGACCCCCACCAGCTTCTCGGCGCGGGCGATGCCGGCCTCGTTGAGCAGGCACTGGTGCTCCTTGAGCTTGACCTCGAAGTGCTCGTCCTCCTTCAGCTGCCGCGCGACGCGGTCCGCCATCAGGTAACGCTCGGTCGAGCCCTCACCCTCGCCGGAGATGATCAGCGGCGTGCGCGCCTCGTCGATCAGGATCGAGTCGACCTCGTCGACGATCGCGTAGTTGAGGCGGCTCTGCACCTGCTCCTCGGCGCGCCACTTCATGTTGTCGCGCAGGTAGTCGAAGCCGAACTCGTTGTTGGTGCCGTAGGTGATGTCGCAGCCGTATTCCTTCTGGCGCAGCTGCGGCGGCATGTTCGACTGGATCGCGCCGACCGTGAGGCCCAGGTATTCGAACACCGGGGCCATCCAGTCGCGGTCGCGCTTGGCGAGGTAGTCGTTGACCGTGACCACGTAGACGCCCTTGCCCGACAGCGCGTTGAGCGCGGCCGGCAGCGTCGCGACGAGGGTCTTGCCCTCACCGGTCGACATCTCGGCGATCTTGCCCTGGTGCAGCACGGCGCCGCCGATCAGCTGCACGTCGAAGTGACGCAGGCCCAGGGTGCGCGTCGCGGCCTCGCGCACCAGCGCGAACACCTGCGGCAGCACGTCGTCGAGGGACTTCTTGCCGGCCTGGACCTCTTCCTTGAAGCCGGCGATCGCCGCCTTGATCTGATCGTGGTCGAGGCCCTTGGCCCACTCGGCCTGTTCGTTGACGGCCTTGACGATGGGCTGGTAGACGGCGAGGGAACGTTGGTTGGCGCTGCCGAACATGCCCTGCAGGGCCTTGCCGATGCGCGCCGGGATCGAACCGATATCGAGCTTCATGACAGTACGAAAGGGGAATGCGATGCGAGTGCGTGGGAGCGCGACGGCTCCCGGCGACCGGTGAAGGGAAGGCCCGCCCCCGGTCGCGAGGGGTGGCCAGGACGCGCGAACGCCGCGGCGCGGCGCCGACCGCTCAGGGCGCGCGCGGGGGCGGCAGGCCGCCGGTAACGATGCTGCGCGCGCGCGGCACCGGCCGCGGCGCCTGCACGATCTGCAGCGGCGGCAGCTTCGTCGCCGACGCGCCGCTGACGATCAGCCGCGGCACCGGGCGACGCGACGCGACGCCCTCGGCCTGCGCCGCGTGGCTCGCGGCGTTGGCCTGCCAGGCCGACGCCGGCACGCCGGCGGCCGTGAGCAGCACGGCCAGGACCAGCGCGGTCGCCATCGCGGCGGCGCGGTGGCGCCAGCCGCCGGCGCCCGCAGGGGTGGCCCGCAGCGTGTCGTTCATCGGGTCACCTGCCGCTTGCGCATGACCCGGTCGATCATCTCGCAGAGCAGGCTCTCGGGATACGGTTTGGCCAGAAACCCGTCGGCCTTCTCGATGTCGGCCAGCGAAACCCGCCCGGCGCTGTTCAGGAGGACCGGAATCGACCGGGTCGTGGGGTCGGCGCGCAGCTGCGCCAGCACCTCGAGGCCGTCGAGTTCGGGAAGTTCGTAGTCGAGCAGGATCAGGTCGGGCCGCAGCTCTTGCGCCGCCTGCACGCCGGCCTTGCCGTCGAACACCTTGGCGGTGCGGAAGCCGGCCCGGTGCAGCAGCGCCTCGACGGCCGCGGCGAGGTCCTCCTCGTCGTCGACGATCAGCGCCAGGCCGCGGCACGGCGCCGCGACCTCGGCGCCGCAGCTCTCGGTCAGCATCCGGCGCACGACCGCGCAGGTGTCCAGCCCCGCCGCGGCGAAGCCGTTTTCGATGCGCACCTTGAGCTCGCGGTTGAACTGCCGCAGCGCGTTCCAGGCGGCGTAGTCGGGGTAGTCGGCCTTGATGTCGAGCTGGTCGTGGGTGTCGACCGCGAAGTAGAACTCGCCCGGCACCAGGTGCTCCTGCAGCAGGAGCTTCATGAACGGGTAGTTGCGGTTGCCAAGGCGCAGGCTGTAGCGACAGCAGGGGTGTCCGGGCACCGTCTCGACCTGCTCGCGCTGGAACGTCGCCAGCAGTCGCTCCCCTTCGGCCTGCGGCGGCAGCTCGATCGCGCGCGGCGCGCGCCCGCCCATGCCGTAGGCGTGTTGCTGATAGATCGCGATGGCGCGCTGCACCATCTCGCTCGTCAGCGCCGGCAGCCTCACCGAGTCGCCTCCGCGGGTTTGCAGGCCGGCGCGGCGGCGCGCGCGTCCTGGCCGGCCTGGGCCGTGCCGCGCAGCGCCGCGATCGACGTTCGATGCGCCGTGAGCAGCCGCGTCAGGTCGTCGACGATGGTCACCATCAGCGCCGGGTCGGTGAACATCGCGGTGCCGATCTCGACCGCGCTGGCGCCGGCGCAGACGAACTCGAGCACGTCCTCGGCCGAGCGCGCGCCGCCCGCGGCGAGGATCGGGATGCGCACCGCGCGGGCGATCTCGTAGACCATGCGCACCGCGACCGGCCGGATCGCCGGCCCCGACAGCCCGCCGATGCCGCGCGCGATCACCGGCCGGCCCTTGCGCCAGTCGATCTTCATGCCGATCAGCGTGTTGATCGCGGTGACGCCGTCGGCGCCGCCCTGCTCGGCGGCCTTGGCGATCGACACCACGTCGGTGACGTTGGGCGACAGCTTGGCGAACACGGGCACCGTGGCAACCTTCTTGACCGCGCGCACCGCGGCCTCGGTCAGGCGCGGGTCGGTCGAGAACAGCAGCTTGCCCTCCTGCACGTTCGGGCAGGACAGGTTGACCTCGAGCGCGTCGACGCCCTCGGCCGAGAAGCGCGCCGCGAGCTGCACGAACTCGTCGATCGATTCGCCGCCGATGTTGATCACCAGCCGCGGCGCCGCGCCATGTGCGGCCCTGCCGTCGGCCGCGATCTGCCGCATGCGCGGCAGCGTCTCGGCGACGAAGTAGTCGACGCCCTTGTTCTCGAGGCCGATCGAATTGAGCATGCCGCTCGGCGTCTCGACGATGCGCGGCGGCGGGTTGCCGGGGCGCGGCTTGCACGTCACGGTCTTGGACACCAGCCCGCCGACGCGGCCGAGGTCGCTGAACTGGCGCCCTTCCCAGCCCGACCCGAAGGTGCCCGAGGCGCTGAGCACCGGGTTGTGCAGGGACAGGGGACCTAGAGTCGTGGAAAGCACTGCGGAACCAAAAAGCACTGCGGAACCAAGAACCCGTGGAGTATGGGACGCCGCCGGTGGCCGCGACAGTCACGCACGCCGGGTGCGAGACCCTACCACCACCGCGCGGCCGGGTTTCTAGGATACCTTCGGCCCTTCGGCCTTGCGATCTTCGGTGCGCTTGCCGTCTTCGCGCCAGAGCAGCAGGAACAAGGTGATCGCGCCGACGGTGATGCACGAATCGGCGACGTTGAACGCGGGGAAGCCCCAGGGCTGGGGCCAGGTGCCCTCGAACCGCAGGAAGTCGCGCACGGTCCGGTCGGCCCTGAAGAAGTTGTCGTAGAGGTTGCCCAGGGCTCCGGCCAGCACCAGGCTCAGCACGAACTGCTGCAGCCGCGCCGCGGGGCGGGTGTTGCGCGCGAACCAGAACAGGGCGACCACGGCGCAGCAACGCAGCACCATCAGCGGGATCGTGCTGCCCTGGAACAGCCCCCAGATCGTGCCGGGATTGCCCCACGCGACCAGGTCGAAGCTGAGCCAGCCCTCCCACACCGTGTGCTTGCGCAGGTTTTCGGTGATGTCCGGGTAGGTGTCCGCCAGGAAGGTGAACACCGCGTGCTTGCTCCACAGGTCCAGGACGACGAGCAGCGGCCAGGGCAGCCAGAACCACCACTTGCCGGCCCATCCGGGCGCAGCGGACCCAGCCTCCTGGGACACTAGGCGCTCTCGCGGTTGCGCTCTTCGACTTCCTGGTGCCGCACGCAGTAGCGGGCCCAGGGCAGATACTCGAGGCGGGCCTTGGGGATCCACGCCTCGGGCGCGCCCTTGGCGCCGGCCTTGGCCTTCTTGACGACCTTGACCTTCTTCTGGGCTTCGAGCTCGTCGGCGCACATCGGGCAGGCGCCGAACGGCCACTCGCCGCGGTCGGCGATGCGATCGAGGGCCTCGACGATCAGCTTGATCGTCTCCTCTTCGTTCTCGATCAGCCCGAGCATGAAGCCCTGGTCGTAGTTGTCGGTGCCCTGGTCCGCGAGGTGGTCGACCGAAGCGTCTTGCTCCGACGCCCGGAGGGCCTCGTCGCGCATCGACCCCACATCGCCCTTGAGCGTCGACAACTGCATTTCCAACAATGCTTTATACTTGGCCAGCTCGGCCTTGGTCGGCTTCGGCATGCGATCAGCTAGGGGTAGCAGCCTGGGATTCGGGTCCAGCGTTCCGTTCGTTCGGCAGCCGCGGGTCGCCCCGCGATCCGGTGCCTTCGGACGGGGCAGCAGGTCGCGGCCCCTCGGAAGTGGGCGGGGACATTACGGACGGACCCCACGGGGGTCAAGGCGGGTCGGGCTCATCGCGCACGGTTTCGGCGCGGGTTTCGGCGCGGTGGGAATCCGGGACTGGCCTACGCTGCGACGCTGAAGCCCCCATGCCATCCCACCCCGCGCCGCAAGCCGCGCTGGCCGACTTCCTGGTCTTCCTCGGCGCCGAACTGCAGGTCTCGCCGCACACCGCGATGGCGTACCGCCGCGACCTCGACCGCCTGCTCGCCGGCCGCGAGCAGCTGCCCGACCGCGACGCCATCGATCGCCACCTGAGCGCCCTGCTGCGCACCCACGCGCCGGCGTCCGTGGCGCGCGCGACCGCCGCGATCCGTGGCTTCACGCGCTTCCTGTTCGCCGAGGGCATGGTGCCCGAGGACGTCGGCGAAGGCCTGCTCGGCCCCAAGCTCGAGCGCAAGCTGCCCAAGGTGCTCAGCCGCAACGCCGTCGCCCGCATGCTCGCGGCGTCCGGCGACGAGCACCCGCTCGGCGTGCGCGACCGCGCCCTGCTGCACGTGCTCTACGCGACCGGCTGCCGCGTCACCGAGGTCGTGCGCCTCTCGACCAACAGCCTGGTGACCGAACACCGGCTGCTGCGCGCCTTCGGCAAGGGCAACAAGGAGCGCCTGGTGCCGATCGCCGACGCGGCGCTGCAGGCGGTGCAGCGCTATCTGACCGAGGTCCGGCCCGAGCTGCGCGCGCGCGCCGCCGTCGATCCCGGCGACGTGCTGTTCCTGTCGCGCACCGGCCGGCCGCTCGATCGGGTGCGCATCTATCAGGTGGTCAAGGCCGCGGCGCTGGCGGCGGGCCTGCAGGTCGCGTGTTCGCCGCACGCGCTGCGGCACTCGTTCGCGACCCACCTCGTCGCCGGCGGCGCCGACCTGCGCTCGGTGCAGGAGATGCTCGGCCACAGCTCGCTGCAGACGACCCAGGTCTACACGCACGTCGACCACGAACGCCTGCGCGCCGTGCACCGGCGCCTGCACCCGCGCGGCTGATCGCGCTCACTCGGAGCGCCGGCGCCACACCAGCACGGTGCGATCGCGCGGCCCCGGCGGCGGCGCGAACACCTGCAGCAGTTCGAGGTGCGGATCGACGGGGCGCACCGCCACCTCGCCCGCGGTGAGCACGAAGAACTGCGCCAGCGCGGCGGCGCCGACCGCCCCCGTCCCGTCGACGCCGGGGAGCGGCAGCGGCACCAGCCGCAGTCCGGCGACGGGGGCGTCGCCGTCGCGCGGCGGCGTCGGTCGCGCCGAACCCAGGGAATACGATTGCAGCTCGAGGGAAGACGATTGCAGGTAGTAGGCCAGGCTCGGCAGCAGCTCGCCGGCGCGCACCTCGCTCGCGCCCGTCGCCGCGGCGCGCAGCACGAACGCCGCGGCGCCGCGTGCATCGGCGCGGTGGCCACCGTGCACGGTGGCGCCCAGCAGCGTCGCGATGCCGGCGTCGGCGAACAGCAGCGCACCGAGCAACCCGGCGGGCACGGCCGCGGCCCACGGCAGGGCGTCGGGCTGCCAGCGCAGCACCGCCTCGTAGAGGCGACGGGTCCAGACGCGCAGGCCGTAGCCGGCGAACCAGACCAGCGCGGGCAGCGCCGCGGCGGCCGCGCCCCAGGCGACGTTCCACACCAGACCGAGCAGCGACAACAGCAGCACGGGCACGAAGGCGACCCAGGGCAACAAGCGACGTTCGGGCGGGGCCCCGGCGGCGGCGCGCCCGGCCTCGCGCCACGACCATGCGCCCGCGGCGGCGACCGCGAGCAGGGCCGGGCGCAACCCCGTGATCAGGGCGCCGTCGTCACCGGCCCACGGCGCGGTCGCGAACCCCGCCGCGATCGACACCAGACCCAGCCAGCGCAGGCGCGGCGGCAGCCACTGGCACAGGCCGACGCCGAGCACGGTGACCGCGCAGGCGATGCCCGCGCTGCCGATGCTCTGGCTCCACAGCACGTGCGCGGGATGCACGGCCAGCACGGCCGCGGCGAGCAGCGCGGCGCGGCGCCCGACCAGCCCCTCGCCGACCAGCGCGAGCAGGGGCACGGTGACGATGCCGACGAACGCGAACGGCAGCCGCAGCCAGCCTTCGCCGTGCGACGGCAGCAACCCCGTGGTCAGCAGGAACTGCAGCAGGCGGCTCGACAGCGACGACACGGGCTCCCAGCCGTCGCCGCGCATCGACACCGCTGCCGCCCAACTCTCGCCTTCGATCGGCGACAGCGACCACTGTTCGAGATGCCACATGCGCACCACGCCGGCGAAAGCGGTGACCGCCAGCAGCACGATCAGTTCGCCGTTGGACCACACCGGCGCCGGATCGGCGGCGGCGGCGGCGGTGGATGGAGTCGAACGGCTCATGCGATCGGCGCCGCAGGATAGGCGCGGCCCAGGCGCCATGACAGAGTGCAGTGCGGGCGCCCCCCCACGTTGCTTCCCGCCACGATGCCCTGCATCGTGTGGCGGTGACCAGCGGCACCTCGGCACCGACGGCAAGGCAGCACGCAGTGGCCCTGCTGCTCGCGGCGCTGTGTTCGGTGCTGTTCCTGCAGGGCGCGCTGCTGCCGGGCACCGCGCTGGTGCCATACCCGCCCGAACAGATCGACGTGTTCCGCGCCCAGGCCGAGGCGCGCGGCGAACTCGACCTGCACGACCTGCGGCGCGGCAACACCAGCGGCGGCGACAAGTATCTGCAGTCGTTGTGCTGGGACCGCGTGCTGCACGACCGCCTGCGCGCCGGCGAGACGCCGCGCTGGACCCGCGACATCGGCGGCGGCGCGCCGTTCGTGCCGCAGATGGCGCAGGTCTACGAACCGATCAACCTGCTGCTCCTGCTGCTGCCCGGCGAGCAGTGGTACGGCTGGTGGTACCTGCTGCACCAGGTGCTGTTCGGCTGGTTCGCCTACGTCTTCCTGCGGCGCATCGGCTGCGGCCAGGAAGGCGCGCTGGTCGGTGTCGTCACCGCGGTGCTCGGCCTGTGGACGCAGTGCAAGCTGCATCACAACGTGATCCTCACGGCGGCGTTGTCGCTGTGGCCGATGCTGACCGCGGTGCAGGCACTGGTCGGCGAACGCGTCACCGGCGCGGCGCGCGCGCGCTGGATCGGCTGGCTGGCGCTGTGGACGGGGCTGTCGTGGCTGTCGGGCTTCGCGGTGGTCAGCCTGCAGGTCAGCTACCTCACGGTCGGCTTCGCAGCGCTGCTGGCGCTGCGCCCGCTGCCCGAGGCGCCGCCGCGCCGCGAACGGCTGCGCGCGCTGCTGCCCGTCGGCTTCGGCCTCGCGCTCGGCGGCCTGTTGTCGTGCGCGCACATGCTGCCGGTGCTGCTCGCCTCGGCGGTGTCGGCGCGCGACACGAGCTACAACCCGGCGTTCCTGGCCGCCAACGGCCTGGAGTGGAACCACACGCTCGCGGCGCTGTGGCCCGACCTGCTGAGCTGGTCCGCCGACGTGTTCTATCCCGATCCGCAGCACGCGATGCGCGACGTGACGCGCATGCCGTGGAGCCAGATCGTGCTGCTGCACGACCCCCTGCACCCGATCACCAAGGGCCCGTTCCAGAGCTGGGTCGAGACGTCGTTCGCGATCGGCACCGCGCCCCTGGCGCTGGCGCTGCTCGCGTTCGGCGAACGACGGACGCGCGCGATCGCGCTGTTCTTTGCCGCCGCGGCGCTGCTCGCGCTGGGCTTCGCCAACGCCGACCAGCCGTTCCTCGGCCTCGCGCGCTTCGTGCCCGGCCTCGCCGCTGCCGACCTGCGGCGCCTCTTGTTCGTGGTCGCGATGGGGCTCGTGGTGCTCAGCGCGCTGGGCACCGATCGGCTGCTGGCAGGCGGGCGCCGCTGGCCTGCCCTGCTGCTGCTCGGCGGCGCCGCCGCGATGTCGATCGTGGCGCTCGTCTGGCTCGGCAACCACGAAGGCGAAGCGAGCTTCGTGCGCGGCAACGCCGAGCTCTACGTCGCCTGCCAGGAACGCACCCCACCGGTCACCGTCGAGCAGGCGATCGCGTTCATCGACGCCAACAAGGAGCCCGGGCAGTGGGCCGACAACCGCGCGCACCTGCTGACCACCGCGTGGCGCGCGCTGCTGGCGATCGCGGCGGCGGGGTTCGTGCTGTTCGCACCGTGGCGACGCGCGCGGATCGCGGTGCTGCTCGGCGCGACGATCGCCGAGCTGCTCCATGCGGGCTGGGGGTTCGGCGTGACCGTGCCGCAGTCGCGAGTGGTCTCGCCGCCGAGCGTCGCGGTGCCGGCGCTCACCGCGGTCGAGCCGAGCGGCGTGCGCGCGCGCTTCCAGCGGCTGGTCGCCCCTGACGACCACCGCGCCGGGGCGTGTTATCCGCCCAATCTGCCCGGCGCGCAGGGGCTCGAGGACGCCGCGGGCTACAACCCGCTGCCGCCCGCGCGCTACGAACAGTTCTTCACCGCGCTCGAACCCGGCGTCACCTTCGGCGGCGCGGGCGTCGGCGCGTTCCGCGACCCGGCGTCGCTGTCCCACCCGCTCGCCGACCTCTACGGGATCCGCTTCGTGCTCACCGACCAGGCGGTGCCCACCAGCGACACGCTGCTCGAGCGCACGCCGCCCGATGTGGGCCGGTTCCGGCTGCTCGAACGCACCACGGTGCTGCCGCGCGCGACGTTCGTGCGCGAGGTCGACGTGCTGCCCGACCGCGAAGCGCGCCTCGCGGCGCTGGCGCGGCGCGACCGCGACGTCGCGCACCGCGTCGTGCTCGAGGACGAGAACGCGCCGCGGCCAGCAGCCGGCGACGCCGCGCCGGCGACGGTCGAGGTCACCCGCCACCGCGACGAATCCGTCGCGATCACCGTGCACAACACGGCCGACGGCTACCTCCGCCTCGCCGATCCCTACGACGCGGGCTGGACCGCAACCGTCGATGGCGCCGCCACCACCGTCTACGTCGCCGACCACTATCTGCGCGCCGTCTACCTGCCCGCCGGTGACCACGAGGTAGTGTTCCGCTACGACGCCGCGCGGGTCGTCTGGCCCGAACGACTCAGCCTGCTGGCGCTGCTGCCGACGCTGCTGCTGCTCGCCGGTCTCCAGCTCCCCCGTCTGGCCCGCTCCCGCCGATGAACGCGCGCCGCCGCCTCCTGCCGATCCTCGCCCTGGTGCTGCTGCCGCTGCTGTGGCTGTGGCCGCACGCGGCCGGGCAGCGGCGCTTCGTTCCGTACGACCTCGGCGAGTTCCCGCCGGCGAGCCAGCAGCTGACGCCGCAGCAATACGAAGACCTGCGCGCCGGCACCAACCACGACGTCACCGAGGTGCCGGTGTGGTTCCTGCCCGAACTCGAACTGGCGCGCGACGAACTGCGCGCGGGCCGCTGGCCGACCTGGGACCCGCACGCGCGCGGCGGCGCGCCGCTGCACGCGCACGGGCTGCTCGGGCTCTGTTATCCGCCCAACTGGCTGGCGCTGGGCGCCGACGATCCGGGCTCGCGCCTGTGGTTGCTCGCGTGGATCAGCCTGATGGTGGCCGGGCTCGGCGCCTACGGGTTGTTCCGCGAACTCGACATCGGCGCGCTGCCCGCGTGGTTCGGCGCCGCGACGTTCCAGCTCGCCGCGCCGATGGCCGCGAACGCGTTCTTCTGGATGCGGCTCGGCAGCTTCGTCTGGCTGCCGATGCTGCTGTGGGCGCTGTTGCGCCTCACGCGGCACGAGACGCTGCGCGCGCTGCCCACGATCGCGGTGGCGGTGACGTTCGCGCTGCCGTGGCTGTCGGGCTTTCCGCCGTTCGCCGCGACCACGACGGTGATCGCCGGCCTGTTCGTCGCGTGGCTCACGGTCACGCACGCAGTCCGGGTCGACGACCGGCAGGCCCTGTTGCTGCTGGCGCGCTGCGCGCTCGCGATCGGCCTCGGCGCGCTGCTGACGCTGCCGCAGGTGTTGCCGTCGCTGCTGTTCTTCCCCGAGAGCGCGCGCACCACCGCGCCGTCGCTGGCCCAACACCAGCTGTCGCGCTTCGACACCTACGGCCTGCTCGGCTACCTGCTGCCCGACCTCATCGGCCACCCCACCGCCGACGTCATCCTGCCGTACGGCAAGTCGCCGCTGGCCCTGTGGCTCTGCGACCGCCTCGACAACGCCGGCAACGGCGCGCTGCCGAACTACAACTACACCGAGTACTCGGTGTTCGTCGGCACTCTCGGGCTCGCGCTGGCCGTGTTCGGCGCGATCTTCGGCCGCGGCCGGCACCGCGCCTTCGCGATCGCGACGTTCGCGCTGCTGCTGTGCCTCGCGCTGTTCATTCCGGGCGTGAACCAGCTCTACCGGTTGCCGCTGGTCGGCAACGTCTGGCCGATGCGCTGGCTCGCGCCGGGCACGCTGCTGCTCGCGTGGTTCGCCGCGCTCGGCCTGCAGCGCCTGCTCGCCGCGCCGCGCCCCGCGGCGTGGTGGCTCGGCGGCGTGATGCTGACCCTCGGCGTCGCGCTGTGGTGGCTCGCGGGCCGCCCCGCGGCCTGGTACGCCGCTGCCCCGGAGGAGTGGCTGGAGGCGATCGCCAAGCGCGTCTCGGAGACCAACGACGTGGTGCGCAACTACGTGCAGGATTGGGCGCCCCCGGGCCCCGACCGCTTCGTCGCCGCGGGCGAACGCGCCGCCGCCGCGGGACGCGAGGCGCTGCTGTGGTGTTCGCTGTTCGGCGCCGGGCTGCTCGCCTTCGCGCGGTTCGCCCAGGTGTCGGCGCGGCGCGCGTGTCTCGGCGTGATGTTGGCCTTGGCCTCGCTGCAGCTGCTCCTGCACGGCGCACCGCTGCTGCGCGGCATCGAACCAGGGCACGACGTCGACACGCCCGTGCACGCGTTCTTGCGCCAGCAGGCCGCGGCGCATCGCGACGGCGGCGGCTTCACGATCGCGCGCGCCAGCCCCGGCGAGTCGCTGCCGAGCCAGCTGCCGCCCGGCGAACTGATGGCGCCCGGCATCCGCGATCTGCAATTCTACACGCATTTCGATCGCCGCTCGCTGCAGCCGTTCGCCACTCTGTTCACGAAGTTGCAGTTCGGCGACCTCGGCGCACGCCACACGTTCAGTGGCCACCTGACGACGAGCCTGCCGCAGGCGGTGCCGGGCCTGCTCACGCACCCCTACCTCGATCTGTGCGGGGTGCGTTACCTGCTCTCGATCCACGAACTGACCGGGCTCGGCGATCCGGTCGGGCCGCCGTGGCAGGGCCCGCGCGGCCGGTTCTTCGTCTACGAACGGCCCAAGGCGCTGCCGCGCGCGTTCGCGGTGCCCGGCCTCGAGGTGCTGCCCGACGACGCCGCGGTGCTGGCCGCGCTGACCGATGCGGCGCTGCTGCCGCAGCGGCAGGTGTTCGTGTGCGCCACCGACCCCGGCGCGCCGGCCGCGCGCCGCGTCAGTCCGCCGATGGCGCCGCGCGGCGTGCACTTCGCCGTCGACACGCCCACGCGCATCGAACTGCAGCTCGACGCCGGCGACGAACCGTGGCTCGTGCTCGCCGACACGTTCCTGCCCGGCTGGACCGCGACCGTCGACGGCGGCGAGGTGCCACTGCACCGCGGCAACCACTGGCAGCGTCTCGTCGAGGTGCCGCCGCAGGCCTGCCGTGTGGTGTTTTCGTACAGCGCGCCGGGATTGTCGACAGGCACGTGGCTCGCCGGGCTCGGCGCGCTCGCGCTGCTGCTGCTGATCGCGGGCGAGCGGCTGCGCCGCGGTGCCTGAGGGCGCACAGCCGCCTCAAGCCCGGCTCACCGCAACGTCGAAGAATCGACGTGAACGCGCCGATCCGACCCCGACCACCCCACGTGGAGCGCACCGCGTGAGCCTCTACGGCAGCGGTCGTGCCGAGGGTGTCGTCGCTGCGATCGGGATCGCGTGCTTCGTCGCCGTGGTCTTCGCGCTCGGCAGCTGGCAGGTCACGGCGTTCGGCCAGATCGACTGGACCACGACCGCCATCAACGCCCTCGCGCCGGCGACCGGCGGGCTGCTGTGTTATCGCTTCCTGCGCGCGTCCGGCCGCAGCCGCTACGCGGCGTTCCTGGTCGGCACGATGTACGCGCTGTCGCCGTGGTTCGTATCGATGGCGGTGATGCCCAAGGAGCAGGTCGCTGCGGCCCTCGCGCCGCTCGCGCTCGAAGCGACCTACCGCCTCTCGCGGCCCTCCCAGCGCTGGCTGTGGTTGCCGATGCTGGCGCCGTGCCTCGCGTTGCCGTTCGTCGCCGGCCTCACCGTCGTCGGCGGTATCACTGCGGTGCTGGCCTTCGCGGGCCTCGCCTACGCGCTGCGCTGCGAGGAGCGCGACGGGCGCAAGCGCCTGCTCTGGCAGCTCGCCGGCGCCGTCGCGCTCGCGGCGACCGCCGCGGCCTCGTTCGTGCTGATCGATCCGTTCGCGGGCGCCCTGTTCCAGTCGGTGACCCCGCTGCCGGCCGAAGTGCTCGCCGCGCACCGCGCCAGCCACCTCGGCCTCGACACCGCCGCGCTGCTGCGCCTGCCCGGCCCCGTGCTGCTGCTGTTCGCGGCGCTCGGCATCCTGCGCCGGCAACGCCACGCCGACATCTTCACCTGGCTGGCGCTCGGCGCGCTGGGCGCCCTGCCCGCGTTCGCCGCGACGCTGTTCGACCCCAAGTGGTTCGGGCTCGACCAGCTGCCGATCCCGGTCGCGGTGCAGAGCGCGGCGTTCTGGCTGACCCTGCTGGCCTGCGCGATGCTCGGCGCCGCCGGGCTCGACGACTTCCTCGAACTGCCGCTGCGGCGCCGCACCGCGCTGCCGTGGTTGCTCGCGTTCGCCGTCGCCGGTGCGCCGCTGATCCTGGCGTTCGGCTCCCACGCGCCGCGTCAGGAGTGGCCGCTGACCGCGACGTTCCTGGTGTTCGCGCTGCTGCTGCCGACCTGGCGCCGGATCGGCATCCTGCGCTTCAAGAACGTGCTGACCGTGGTCGCCCTGCTGGCCGTCGCGGTGCCCGTGCTGCAGGTGTTGCCGACCGGCCCCGGCGCGGCGCTGCCGGCGATGCCGTTCGCCGAGACCGCGCTGCAGTCCTACGTGCGCGACCTGCAGATTCTGAGCGGCCGGCCCTGGTGGCACTACGCGGGCCTGCTCTCGGTGCTCGCGTCCACGTCCATCTGGTTGCTGTCGGCGAGTCTGCGCAGGCGCAACGCGAGCATGATCCCGATCAAGCCCCACAGGGCCATGGCGAAGAAGGCCCCGCCGGCGAAGCGGTCGTAGAGGAAGCCGCCGAGCAGCGAGCCGGCGACCATGCCGACGCCCGAGGTCGCGGCGCCGAGCAGCCCCTGCGCCGTGGCCCGCTGCGACGGGTGCACGCGCCGATCGAGCGCGCGCAGCGAGCCCAGGTAGGTGCAGGTGAACGTCAACGCGTGCAGCCAGTTGCTCGCGAACAACCAGCCGACCTCGGTGGTCAGGCCGAGCACCGTCCAGCGCACCACCGCCGCGCCGCCGCCCAGCGCCAGCAGGGTCGTCGGCCGCAACCGGTCGGTCGAGCCGCGCGCGAACCAGAACAGCACGATCTCGGCGAGCACGCCCTCGGCCCACAACACGCCGGCGGTCGACTTGGCGATGCCGTGCGCCTGCCAGTGCAGCGTCGACAGGTTGTAGTAGGGCGCGTGGCTGCCCTGCACGATCGCCGCGGCGAGCATCAGCAGCAGGAACGGCTTGCTGCGCAGCAGTTCGAGCATCGGCGCCTTGTCGGTGACCCGCGGCGGCGGCGGCGGCCCGTTCGGCAACCCGACGGCCGTCGCCAGCAGCAGCACCAGGCCGACGAGCAGCAAGCCGAACAGCGCCGACGACGAGCTGTGTTCGAGCCAGTAGCCGACGCCGAGCACCATCGCCAGGAAGGTCACCGAGCCGACCATGCGCAGCCGGCCGTAGGCGAACCCTTCGCGCCGCGCCGTGGCACTCGCGAAGGCGTCCGTGATCGGGTGCATCGGCGGGTAGCAGCAGCCGAACACGAACGACGCGGTCATCAGCCCGAACACCGAGTCGGCGAAGTGGTAGATCAGGAACGCGGCGAGGCTCAGCGCGCAGAGCAGCAGCAGCACGCGCCGCGGCTGGCCGGTGCGGTCGACCTGCTGCGCCCACAGCGGTCCGGCGACCGTGCGCGCCACGGTCATGCTCGACAGCACGACCGCGATCTGCGCTTCGTCGAGGCCGCGTTCGTCGTGCAGCCACAGCGGGAAGTACTGCATGAACACGCCCAGCACCGCGAACAACGCCGCGTAGAACGCGGCGAGGCCGAGCCAGGTCCGGGTCGCAGTCGGGGCCGACACGCGCGCGATCGTGCCGGGCGCCGGCGCGCAAAGCTACCGCTGGCGCGGCAGCTCGCGCAGCCAACGGCGCGCCGAGCGGACCTGCTGGTCGTCGGCGAAGCGCGTGAAGAACAGCGCGGCGGCGCGCTCGGCGTCGATCTCGTGCAGCGCGTCGAGCAGCGCGACCACGCCGGCGACGGGGTGGTCGCCGTCGACGTGCGACGGCACCCGGTCCGCGACGCGGTCCGCCGCCTCGGCGTCGCCGCAGCGGTGCAGCCCGAGCGCCACTTCGGCGGCGAGGAAATCGTCGTCGGCGTCGAGGTTGTCGCGCAGCACGTCGATCGCGCGGGGATCGCGCAGCGCCGCCAACGCACGCACGAGGTCGAAGCGGTTCGCGGCGCCCGGCTGCCGCAGCCGCGCGATCACCATCGGCGCGGCGACGGTGGCCTTCCCCCCCATGTCGGCCAGCAGCGACGCGGCGAAACCGACCGCGCTCGCATCGGCGTCGGTCGCGACCAGGCGCGCCAATGGCGCCACCAGCTGCGGACCGAGCGCGCGCGCCTGCTGGCGCAGGTCGGGCCAGCAGCGCTCGCTCCACCGCCAGCCATCGGGCGAGGTCGACGGCGAACACCACCGCGCCACCGCTGCCGCGCGCTCCTTGGCATCTGCGATCGCCAGCGTCGCCTGCCACTTCGTGCGTGCGGCGAGCCCCAGGGCGATCTCGGCGCGAACGTCCGTGGGCGTGGCGATGCCGTCGAGCTCGCCGTCGGCGACGTGTTCCCAGGTGCCGAGTTCGTAGGGGCCGGGGTTGATGTACTGCCGGTAGCCGTAGACCTGTTCGCCACACAGCCACAGCACGCCGCGCGCGGTCCGTTCGAGCAGGTACAGGGGCGCGAAGCGGCCGCCGCCCGCGTCGTCGAGGAACAGCAGCACGAGGTCCGGCGCGATCGGCTCCTCCTGCTTGCCGAACCCGAACGGCCGCAGCGACATCGCCGAAAGTCCCGGCACGGTGATGCGCTCGGGCACCTGCACCGAGGGCGCGACGAAGTGCCGCCGGGTCACCGCGACCGTGTCCTCGGCGACGACGCGCCCCTCGACGATGCACGCCGCCTCGTTGGCCATGCGATACGCCGACGGGTGCGGCTTGATCGACGGCAGTCGCGTGGACGCCGCGCCCAGCAGGACGCAGGCGACCAGGAGGCAGGACAGCAGCGGAACGGCTCGGCGGTTCATCGTGGTCCTCGGGTCGGGGTCTCGCACCTGGTCAGACGCCGGAGCCCGGCCAGGAGATCGAAGCCGGGCAGAATGACCGGCGCGCAGCTACCGCTGCACGAACACGCCGCCGTTCTCGTCGGCGATGCGCCGCAACAGCTCGGCGCCGTCGCCGGTGCCGGTGAACACCGTGTGGATGCGCACCTTCGCGAACTTGTTGGCCTGGCGCACCATCTCGAGCAGCCCTTCCTGGTCGCGCACCTCGCCGGTGGTCGGCATGCCGTCGCTGAGCACGAACAGTTCGTCGATCTCGGCGGGAGTCTGCTGGCCGAAGCGCGCCTCCTGCATGTGCAGCGCCGCGGCCAGACCGGCGTAGAGGTTGGTGCCACCCTCCGGCTTCATGCGGCTGGTCAGCTCGGTCAGCGAACGCAGCGCGCCGGTGCCGGCCTTGATCGGCGTGCGGGTCCACAGGTGCGAGTCCCCGGCGAACGAGATCAGCAGGAACGTCGCCTCGGGGTCCATCGCCTGCACCGCGATGCCGAGCTGTTCCTTGGCCGCGCCGAGCCGGGTCAGGTCCTTGCTGCGCGGCCCACCCGCCGCGGTGCCCGCGGTGGCGTGCTCCATGCTGCCGCTGGTGTCGATCAGGAACCCGATCGAGCCGCCGGTCACCGGCACGCCGAAGAACTCGGCCCGCGTCGCCCCTTCGACGGGCTTGCCCAGCGTCTCGGGCAGCACCAGGCGCGGCCCCTCGTCGTTCCAGAACTTGCGCCACCCGGCGAGGTCCTCGGGCGCGATCAGCGCGCCGGTCATGCGCCGCAGCAGTTCGACCACGCGCTGCTTGCGCCGCGGCGACGCCTTGGCGTTGACGGCCTTGACCAGTCGGTCCGGCGGCGCGGCCGCCTTGGCCAGCGCCTCGATCAGCAGCGGCACCGCTGCCTTGTGCGGGAACTGCTCGACGAGATCCAGCAGCTCCATGTCGGTGCGCCAGCCGGCCTGGCCGAAGCGCGACAGCGCGACCTTCACCACCTGCTCGCGCATCGCCATGTCGACGGCTTCGGGGTTGCTGTGCAGCAGGGTCATCAGCAGCTGCGCCAGCGCCTGCGCGACCACCGGGTGCCGCTCCATCGGCAACATCTGCAGCACCAGCGCCAGCGTCTGCGGCGAACGCTGCAGGCCGAGCGCCTCGGCCGCGGCGATGCGCACGCGCGGCTCGGGGTCGTGCAGCGAGGTCTCGAGCGTGGTCCGGAACACCGCCTCGCCCTTGAGCCCGAGCAGGCGCAGCGCGGCGATGCGGCGGGCGATGTCGGGCGGTTCGCTGTTCTCGTCGCGCGGCGTGCCGGCGGCGGTGCGCAGCACCACGAACCAGGCGCCGCGATGGTCCATGCGCATCAACGTCCACACGCCGAGTTCACGCAGCAGCACCGAGGTCGGGTCGAGGAACTCGCCGTCGAGCCCGGCGCCGGCGATGCCGAGCACCGCCTCGGCCAGCTCCGCCGACGGGTGCTTCTCGGCGAAGAACAGGATCTTCTGCAGCACGTCGAGGTGGTTGAGCCGGTCGTAGTCGTCCGGGCCGACGAAGCCGGACTTGCTGGCCGAGCGCACGTAGTCGAGCTGCGGCCCGCCGCCGCCGCGCAGCGGCCCGCGCGGACCCAGGCGGCCGGCCGCGTAGGCGTTCGCCCACTCGGTGATCGCCTGCGCCGCGAGCGCGGGATCCTCGTCCACCTGGGCGCGCGCGGCGCCGCAGGCGAACACGGACAGACAGCCCACGAGCAGCGGGATCGGCTTGGTGGTTGGCATCTCGGGCAGGCGCGAAGGAGAGGGGGACGCGCAGGATACCGCGATCTCGGATTGCTGTTGGTGCTTGCGCTCCTTCCCCTACCAGCCGATAACGCGCGGGTCCACATGGGGGCGATCGGCTTCGACCGGATGCCGACTCGACCTGGGTGGCGCGCCGAGGGCCGGGGACCTCGTAAATCCCACCGGAAAAACTCAAGTGCCAACACGCACTACTCCCTCGCTGCCTAAGAACTAGGCTCGAGCGCCGAGGTCCCCTCGCCTGCGGGGGGCCGAGGCGACACACAGCAGGCTGGTCGTCGGTGGCTGCTCGGCCCACCGGCGGCGAGACACAGTCGGGCTGGTCTGCGGTGATCCTGTTCGTCGGAGCGCCGCAGACGACACCAAACGACGGACTACGCGCGTAGAGGCCCAGGACGGAGCATCTCGGGACGCGGGTTCGATTCCCGCCGCCTCCACCATTCCCCCCGCGCGCAAGCGCGGGGGGGAATTGCTGGAGGCGCCGGGCATCAGGATTCCCTGACTGCTTCGCCTGCGGCGATGCAGGCAGGGCAATCGGCGATTCCCTGCTATGCGTGGGAGCGCGGCGGGCGAAGAGATGCGCGCGCGGGGAGGAGAGTGGCGGCTGCTCGAGGCGGCCCTTGAGCAGGTCCGGTCCCGCTACTGGATCCTGTCCCCCACCACTCCACTGAACGACGCCTGGAAGGGATACGGAACCATCAGGGCCTGTGAGTAGAGCGGCACACCGACCAACCAGGGGAAGTTGGGGATCAGCAGGCTGAGGGAGCCGACGCCCGTTCCCGAAGGGATCGTGATCAGCGGCAGCGTGATCAGCGGTTGGGCGAGGCCGAGGGTGCCGTACGGCGGGATCGCGAGGCTCGCGGGGGCGAAGGACGCCACCGGCAACGCGAAGGTACTCGCGCCGGCCGGTTGATGGCGCAGGTAGGCGTCGAGCACGTAGTTCTGGCCGATGCGCAACTCGAGGGGCGCGTGCAGTTGGCGCTGCAGGTTGACGTAGAGCCGGTTCTGCCCGAGGACCGAGGTGTTGCCGAGCACCACGTCTAGGTCGCCGTCTCCGTCGACATCGCCGAGCGCGACTCCCCGCGTCACGTCGACGTCCACCGGCATCCGGTTCGCGGTCGCGTCGGTGAACATGCCCGTGCCGTCGTTCCGGTACAGGCGCGTCTGGCCGGTGTTCTGCTGGTAGACGGGCATGTTGCCGATCACGAGGTCGAGGTCGCCGTCGCCGTCGATGTCGCCGAGCGCCAGCGCGGTGGTGTTGTCGGCGTCCACGGGCAACCGGCTCGTGGTGACATCGGAGAACACACCCGCGCCGCTGTTCAGGTAGAGACGGTTCTGGCCGTTGTTCCCGGTCACGAGATCGAGGTCACCGTCGCCATCGACGTCGTCGAGCAGCACCGATTGCGTGAGGTCGTAGTCCACCGGCAGCGCTCCCGCAGGTGCGGGCGAGAACGTTCCCGCGCCATTGTTCAGGTAGAGCCGATTCTGCGGGAAGAAGTCGCTGCACCCGAGCATCAGGTCCAGGTCGCCGTCGCGGTCGACATCACCGAGCGCGACCGCGTAGGTCCAGACACCGTCCACCGGCATCTGGCTCGCAGTCACGTCCGAGAACGTCCCGGTGCCGTCATTGAGGTAGAGCCGGTTCTGCCCACCGTTGCCGATGACCAGGTCGAGATCGCCGTCACCGTCGACGTCGCCGAGCGCGACGGAGGTCGAGGCCTCCTCATCCACGGGCATGCGGGTCGCGGTGCCGTCCGAGAACGTGCCCGTGCCGTCGTTCAGGTAGAGCCGGTTCTGACCGGTCACCGTGCCGTAGATCGGGCTGTTGCCGATCACCAGGTCGAGGTCGCCGTCGCCGTCGACGTCACCGAGCGCGACAGCTCGAGTGATCTGGTGATCCACGGGCAGCCGGGTGGCGGTCTCGTCCGAGAACCGACCCGCACCGTCGTTGAAGTAGAGTCGCGTCTGACCGCCGCCCAGGAAGCCGGAGTTGCCGACCACCAGGTCGAGGTCCCCGTCGCCGTCGACGTCACCGAGCGCCAGCGCATGGGTGTAGTCGCCGGCGCCAGCCCCTCCAGTCCTCGGTAGTTCCTCGAACTGCAACTGCGCCACGGCAGACGCCGCCAGAATCGACGCCAGGGCAGCGAGGCGCAACGCACGAGTCGGTGACACACGGTGACGCGAGAGCGTCAGAGCGACGGAAGGAACGCTTCCTTGCATGGGTGTTCTCCTTGCCAGCGTGACCAGTGCCGCAGGCTACCCGCAAACGGTGACCACCGGCAGCCCCTCGCGACCGCTCCCGCTACTGCGGATTGCCAGGCAGCACGTCGGGCGCGATCCACTGGCCGTTGACGTTGTTCTCGGCGACGAACTGGGTGAGGATCGCGTTGGCGACCTGGTGCTGCGGCTGGTGGCGTTTGACGACGACGGCGGCGCCGGCCATCCACGACTCGATGCCGGGGCCGAAGGTGCCGCCGAGCGGCAGCTGCATCGGCTGATTGCCCGTCATCTGCACCCAGCCGTAGCCCTTCCAGCGCTGCCCGTCCCACTGGAACGCGCGATCGACGACCGCGAGCGCGCCGCGCAGCGCGGCGGCGCGGGCGCCCGGTTCGGCGCACACCTGACCGGCCATGTCGAGGAACATGACCGCGGCGGCCTGCTGGTAGGCGAGCCACTGCATGCCGGGGCCGAGCCGGCTGTCGTGCCGGATGTCCCAGTAGTCGAAGCTCGCGTAGCGCGGCCCGACGATCGTCTGCCAGCGCGTGCGCCAGCGATCGCGCACGGCGGCTGCGAGTTGCCGGTCCTCGAGCGCATGGTGCAACCACCAGACCATCAGGCAAGACCAACCGTAGCCGCGCAGCGCCCCCGTGTAGGGGGTCGTGCTGAAGCCCGGGTCGATCGTGTGTTCGTAGAGGTACTGCCGCGCGAGCTGATCGATCTGCCACTGCAGCGCCAGGGACCCCGTCAGGCGGTAGGCGACGAACAGGCGGTTGCGGAACCAATGCTCACGCCACTCCCACCAGTCGTGGGTATCACTGCGATCGGGGATCTCGGCGAGTCCGAGCAACTCCTGGGTTCCGCCGCGCACGAACGGATAGGCCTCGAACATCGCCAGCCCCTGGTGCGCGGACGGCGACAGCCCGTCGCCGTTCGACTCGCGCCACTTGCCCGGCCGCCGCGCGTAGCCGTAGGCGACGAACAGGTTGGGCAGCTCGGCGCCGGCGCTCGGCGCGCCGCGCCCGCACTCCGCGCCGACGAACACCTGGTCGCCCTCGCCGCCGGACGTGTTGGCGTTGGCGTGAACGCCCAGCGAGTCGGCGCTCCAGCCGCGCAGGTTGGCGCGCGTGCGCGCGTAGTTGGCCGCGGTCCACGAGCGCGGCGAACCGCGTGAGCTGAGCCACGAAGGGTTGCCCAGCGGCCACACGTTGCGCAGGCCGACGGCGCCGATCGCGAGGTGCCCGGCGACGGCCGCCGAGGCGAGGTCGCCGTCGAACCTCGTGAACAGCACCGGCAGCGTCGAGTAGCCCTGCCCCGCCGCGATCGTCGTGCCCTGCGGGATGATCTCGGTGCCGTTCGGCGCTCCCAGCGCGCACGCCGCGAAGCCGAAACCGCCGCGCAGCACCATGCCCGGCGGCACCATGGCGGTGCGCGCCGGGCCGTGCGCGGTGACCTGCAGCTCGCCGCTCGCCCACGTCTGCCCCGGATAGAGCACGCACCACAGGTCGACGACGAGGTCGCCGAGGCGCGTGCGCCAGTGCACGTCGAGGCCCGCGCCGTCCGCGTTCGTCGAGCGCAGCTCGAACGGCACGCCGCCGATCGTCGGCTGCGGCACCACGAACGGCCCCGTCGGCAGCGCCGGAGGATTGGGGTCCAGCTGCGCGAAGTCGAGCGTCAGGCTCGCGCACGGTTGCAGGCTGACGTGGACGTCGAGCACGCGTGCCCCGACGCCGAGTTCACGGCCGACGACGAATGCGTTGCCCTGCACGGAGCCGCGCGGCGCGCCCGGCGACCAGTCGATACCGCGCCGGATCCAGCCCTCGAAGCGCTCGGTGCTGCTGAAGTTCGTCACGTGCAGCTGCTGCGCGGGCAGCGCTGCCATCAACACGAGAGACCACCACACGAAGTTCGCCGTCCGCATCTGCCCTTCCTTGTCGCCGCCGAGTTGTCGCCGCCGAGATGTCGCTGTCGGAATGCCGCCGTCGGAATCCGAACACCGATCGCCGCGGCGAGACCGTCGCCGGACGATGCGTTCGAGCGCGGGATCTCGTGCACGGACATCGGAGAGACCGACGCCGGACACGCGCGCGCAAAAACGTGGCGGCCGTTACGCAGCGGTCCGCGACGTCGGTTCTCGGGAATGCACGAACCGCGGCGACAATCTGCACCGGCATGCCGCTGCCGCGCGCAGCCTGACCCGGCAGCACGCCGCGTCTACGCCACGCCGCTTTCGAAGCCCGGCGATGCGGATCGCCGCGCGGCCTCGACGACGCGCGTGTGGCAGCGAAGTCGGCGCGACGGCGACTCGCCAGCCGCGTCAACGATCGTCGTCGTCGTCGCTGCGTCGGAGCCTGGCGGGCGTCGGCACATCGACGGCCGACGCGCTCGCCGCAGCGTTGCCGACGAGGTGCCCGTAGACGAGTTCGCCGCCGCGCTGACCGACGTCGAAGCCGAGGTAGAGCACGCCGAGCGTGCCGGCGCTGGCCAGGACGAGAGTCGCACGCATCTGCCGACGCCCCCCCATCAGCAACGGCATGGCGACCAGCGCGAGCACGAACACGGCGCCCCAGACGAACCGCTCGCCCGCCTCCTCGTGCCGTTCGAGCACCGCCTCGGGCACGGCGCGTTCGACGCGGTGCTCGTCGGCCTCGCCGCTGCGCAGGGCCAGCCAGCCGCTGCCGACCAGCAGCAGCTGGGCGATGCCGGCGATCGACCACGCCTTCTTGGGCAGCCAGTCGCGCCAGATCGCCAGCAGCAGACCGCCGGTGAGCAACGGCATCAGCACGGCGAGGGCGATCGGTAGGTGAACGAGTTTGGGATGCAGGGGAAGGTCCACGGTTGGCTCCAGGGTTCGGATGGGTGTGCAGCGAGGCACTACGCCTCGTGCCCGCGCAGGGTCGGCCAGTGAGCCACCGCGCTCCATCCGTCATGCGTGATAGGCTCGACCCGCAATGGACTTGCGACCAAATGACCGCACCGAAGGCGGATCCGAACGCCGCGTGCTGATCGCCGTCGTGGTGCTGTTCGCCGCCGTCGCCGCGCTCGCCGCCGGCGACCTGGTGGCGGACTTCGGCGAGGGCACGACCTTCTTCCACGTCGTGTTCGAGGCCGCCGTCGTGCTGACGGGGCTCTGCGGACTGTGGCTGGGCTGGCGCCGCATGCAGAGCCTGGCGAGCGCCGAACGCAGCGCGGCTTCGGCGCTCGTCGCCCTCGACGCCACGCTGCACCGCGCGCGCGCCGAAGCCGAACAGTGGCGCACCGAAGCGCGGGACCTGCTGCAGGGCCTGGGCGCCGCGATCGATCGCCAGCTGACGCGCTGGCAGCTGACCGCGGCCGAACGCGACATCGCCATGCTGCTGCTCAAGGGGATGAGCCACAAGGAGATCGCCAGCCTGCGAAACGTCGGCGAAGCGACCGTGCGGCAGCAGTCGCGCGCGATCTACCAGAAGGCCAAGGTCGCCGGACGCCACGAGCTCGCGGCGTTCTTCCTCGAGGACCTGGTGGCGACGCCGCGCCCGTGAGCGGTCAGCCCGCCACCACCCCCAACATCGCCACCACGAACGCCGGCAGATCGTCGGGCTTGCGCGACGAGACGTGGTGCCCGTCGACGACGACCTCGGAGTCCTCGAACTGCGCGCCGGCGTTGACGAGGTCGTCCTTGATGCCTGGCGACCCCGTGTAGCGGCGGCCCTTCACCACCCCGGCCGAGATCGCGATCCAGCCGCCGTGGCAGATGCTCGCGACCAGCTTGCCGGCGCGGTCGAAGTGCCGCACGAAGTCGAGGATCGCGGGCACGCGGCGCAGCTTGTCGGGCATCCAACCGCCC
This sequence comes from Planctomycetota bacterium, assembly GCA_020638655.1. Classification (GTDB taxonomy): domain Bacteria; phylum Planctomycetota; class UBA1135; order UBA1135; family UBA2386; genus JACKIC01. Next base: position 418,907 of record JACKIC010000003.1, on the reverse strand, counting down.
GGCAGCAGGATGCCGGCGTGGTCCTGGGGGTCGACGTCGGCGAGGCCGAGGTCGGTGACGCACGGATAGCCGTGCTTGCCGCGGTGCGTCGCCCCGGCGGTCATGCCGACGAGCAGCGGGCGCAGGCCGGCCTCGCGCAGGCGAAGCCGCGGATACTGCAGCTCGAGGTCTTCGTAGTCGTCGCCGGCGAGGATCAGGATCGACTGGCTCATGCCGCCATCATGCCCGCCGCGCGCGCGCCGCGCGCCGTTCAGCGCGAGTCGCGGATCTCGCGCTTGGCGTCCTTGGCTTTGAGGTGCTCGCGCTTGTCGTGGGTCTTGCGGCCCTTGCCGACGCCGATCGTGACCTTGGCGAAGCCGCGGCTGCCGAAGTACACGCGCAGCGGCACCAGCGTCAGCCCCTGCTGCTGCGTCAGCGCGCGCAGCTTGCGCAGCTCCTTCTTGTGCAGGAGGCACTTGCGCTTGCGCTTGGGCTCGTGGTTCTGCAGGTTGCCGTGGCTGTACTCGGGGATGTTGGCGCCGATCAGCCAGATGCTGTCGACCTCGGCGCGCGCGTAGGCCTCGTCGAGGCTGATCTGGCCCTGGCGCAGCACCTTGACCTCGGTGCCGCGCAACACCAGCCCGGCCTCGACGGTCTCGAGGATCTCGTAGCGGAACCGCGCCTTGCGGTTCTCGCCGACCAGGACCTCGGGCTGGGCATTGCCGCCGCCGGAGGGCTTCGCGGCGCTGTTGGACTTGCCCTGCTTGGCCATGGCCGCGCTTGGCTACGGGATCGTTCCCGAAAGCGCAAGCGAACGCGGCGTCGACGGCGGCGCAGAATCGTCGCCAGGGCTCTTGCAAGTCGCCGGGCGCTCGCTAACGTCCTCCGTCCCCACTTGTGCCCAGGTGGCGGAATTGGCAGACGCACTAGGTTCAGGTCCTAGCGGGAGTAACATCCCATGGAGGTTCAAGTCCTCTCCTGGGCACCAGTTTCTTCGGGCCTGCCCGAAGAAACTGGCGATTGCTGGGGCGGCCCGCAACCCACTGGGCGATAGCGGGCGAGTTGGAGCCGAAGGTGGTGCTGCGGGTCCGCCGGTTGACGCCGCAAGTCGCAGCCGCTGGGAACTGGCCCCCTGCCGCAAGCCGCCGCTCGAGTTGGCTTCCCCCTCCGCATTCGCCGCTCTCCCATTGCCGTGACCTCCACCGCGCTGCGCAGCGAACTGAACCGCGACGTGCCCGCCGCTGAGCCCGGCGAGGTCAGGCCGCTGCAGATCGGGCCGCTCGAGGTCTTCCCGCCGGTCGTGCTGGCGCCGATGGCGGGCGTGACCAACGCCCCGTTCCGCACGCTGTGCCGGCGCTTCTCCGACGACCGCTGCCTCTACGTCAGCGAGATGATCACCGCGCGCGCCTTCATCGAAGGGCACTCGCGCACGCTGCAGCTGGCGTCGTTCGGCGCCGACGAGCAGGGGCTCAAGAGCATCCAGCTCTACGGCTCCAACCCGGCGACGCTGGCCGAGGCGACGCGCATCCTGGTCGCCGAGTGGGGCGTGCACCACATCGACATGAACTTCGGCTGCCCGGTGCGCAAGGTCACCGGCAACGGCGGCGGCGCGGCGATCCCGCTCAAGCCGCGCCTGCTCGCCAAGATCGTGCGCAGCGTCGTGCAGAGCGCCGGCGACGTGCCGGTGACGATCAAGTTCCGCAAGGGCATCGACGAGGACCTGCTGACCTACCTCGACGCGGGCCACATCGGCGAGACCGAGGGCGCCAAGGCCGTCGCGCTGCACGCGCGCACCGCCGCGCAGCTCTACGCCGGTGAGGCCGACTGGAACGCGATCGCCACGCTCAAGCAGCACGTCAAGACGATCCCCGTGCTCGGCAACGGCGACGTGTTCGAGTGCTGGGACGCCTTGCGCATGTTGCGGCAGACGGGCTGCGACGGCGTCGTCGTCGGCCGCGGCTGCCTGGGTCGGCCGTGGCTGTTCGGGGAGCTGTGCGCCGTGTTGACGGGCCAGGAACCGGCGCCGCCGCCCGGCAGCGGCGAGGTGCTCGACACCCTGCGCGAACACGCGCGGCTGCTGGTCGGGTTCTTCGGCGAGAAGACCGGCATGCTGCAGATCCGCAAGTGGACCGGCTGGTACCTCAAGGGCTTCCCCGGCATGAAGCGCCACCTGCCCGCGCTGCACATGGTCAAGACCAGCGCCGAGCTGGAGGCGCTGCTCGCGGCGCTGCCGCGCGACCTGCCGTTCCCCGAAGTGGCGCTGCGCGCGCGGCGCTGCAAGGACGGCGGCACGCAGCAGGTGTCGCTGCCCGAGGGTTTCCTGCAGGCGCGCGACGAGGACCTGGTGCTCGACGATCCCGAGCACATCGACGGCGGGTAGCCGGCAGCGCCTGTCAGCGGAGCAACGACGCGACCAGCTGCCGCGACCGGCGGCGCGCCGCCGGCGACAACAGCACGAACGGCGTGCGCAGCAACACGCCGAGGTCGCCCCACCATGTGCGCCGCGTCAGCCATTGCAGGTCGCGCTGCACCTTCGCGGGCACCAACACGCGCCGGTAGACCGCGAGCGATTCGTCGAGCCCGGCGAGCACGTCGTCCTCGGCCACGAACGCCAGCTGCGTCGGTCCGGTGATCCCGGGCCGCACCTGCCAGAGGCGCGCGCGGGTCGCGGCGTCGATCGCCTCGAGGTTGTCGGGCACCTCGGGCCGCGGGCCGACCAGCGCCATGTCGCCGCGCAACACGTCGCAGAGCTGCGGCAGCTCGTCGAGGTGCAGGCGCCGCAACCAGCGTCCGAGCCGCGTCGCCGCCACGACCTCGCCGCCGGGCAGGGTGCGGAACTTGTGCAGCGTGAACGGCCGCCCGCCGCGGCCGAGCCGCGTCTGCGTGAACAGCACCGGCGCGCCGAGGTCGATGCGCACGGCGAGCGCGATCGCGGCCTGCAGCGGCGCGGTCAACACCAACAGCGCGCCGCCTACGCACAAGTCCTGGAGACGGGACATCGGCCAGCAACAGTAGACTCACGCTCATGGTTGGCCAGCTCGACGCAGCGGCATCCGGCGGGCGCGGCGATGTCTGGCAGGGCTTCTGGCGCCTCGCCGACCCGAAGATCAGCATCACCTCGCTGGCCTGCATGCTGGTCGGCGGCAGCGTCGCCGCGCAGCACGCGCCGCTGCACTGGGGCTGGCTGGCGGTCACCGGGGTCGCGCTGTTCTGCATGGAGGTCGCCAAGAACGCCTGGGGCGACGTCTTCGACTTCGACTCGGGCACCGACCTCGCGGTCCTGCCCGAGGACCGCACCGCGTTCTCGGGCGGCAAGCGGGTCCTGGTCGACGCGCTGCTGACGCGGCGGCAGACCTGGGCACTGGCCATCGGCTTCGCCGCCGTCGGCTGCGGCCTGGGCGCCGCGATCGTGTTCGGCCGCGCTCCCGAAGCGCTGTGGCTCGGACTGGTCGGCCTGGTCTTCGGCTGGTCGTACCACGGCCCGCCGCTGCGTCTCGCCTACCGCGGCTTCGGCGAACTCGACGTCGTGCTCTGCTACGGCCCGCTGATCGCGATGGCGACCTACGTCGTGCAGCGGCGCGAATGGAGCTGGGAGGTGCTCTGGCTGGCGCTGCCGCTGGGTCTGTGCACGGCCGCGTTCCTGCTCGCCAACGAGTTCCCCGACTACCGCGCCGACGTCGGCGCGGCCAAGCGCAACCTGGTCGTGCGGCTGGGCCGCGAAGCCGCCGCGCGGCTCGTCGCGGCGACCTACGCGCTGGCCTTCGCCACCGTCGTCGTATTGCCGTTCGCGGGCTTCTCGCCGTGGTATCTGCTGGGCCTCTTGCCCGCGCCGCTCGCGCTGTGGGTCACCGCCACGATCCGCCGCGCGCCGACGACGTTCTACCGAGACCATCCCGCGCAGCCCGTCGCGCTGCTCGTGTTCGTGCTCTACGCGCTCAGTGCTGCGCTGGCTTCGGGCCTGCTGGTCGCAACTCGTTGACCAACGCGTCGAGGCGCCGACCGAACTCGGCGAGCACCTCCACCACCACCGTCACCGCCGCCTCGTCGGGCACCTCTTCCGCGGCCAGCAGCTCGAGCGTCTCGGCGGCACCGTCCTGCAGCGCGTCGGCGAGCGCCTGGCGCAACCGCGCGCCGGCCCACTGCGCCGCGCGCGGCGCGGCGAGCTGGTTCTGCGCCGACAGCAGCCGGCCGAGGAACGCACCGACGGGCTCGCCGTGCGTCACCTCGGCGAAGGTCATGCCGTGCGAATGCTCGGCGAGCCCGAGCTGCTCGCGCGTCTTGGCCAGCACGCGCTCGCGCAGCAGCCGCAATCCCAGCGTGCGCCCGTGCCGCAGCGACACCTCGTCGCCGGCGGGCGACTGCGGCCGCTCCTGCATCGGCTCCTTGGCGCGGACCGCTGGCATCGGGGCTCGCCCGCCGAAGCCGGCCAGCCCGGGGATCGGACTTGCACTGTGCACCGAATCGTCTGGCATCGGCACCTCCCGTCTCATTCTCGGACACCCGGCCAGGATCTTGAGCCCCAAATGCGGGGTTCGGGGCCCGGGTGTGCACGCCCGCAGCACCCTGGGGGCACCGTGGCGGCATTGCCCCGTTACCGAGATCCCCTGCAGCGGCTAGGCTTGCGCCCCCAACTTCTCGCCACAGGCCGTCATCATGCTTCTCCGCCACAGCTTGCCCATTCTCCTCGGCGCGTTCCCCGCGATCCTCGTCGCCCAGAACGACTTCGACCTCGACAAGCGCACCGCCGGCGCGCTCGGCAGCACGCTGACCCTGGGGGTGGCCAACGCACCCGCCAACAACCTCGGCGTGGCGATGGTCTCGTTCAACTCGGGGCCCACCAACCTCGCCAACTACGTGCCCGGCGAGACGCGCAGCGTGCAGGTCGGCACCGAACTGATCGGCGCGTGGTACGTCTACGCCACCAACGGCTCCGGCGCGGCGAACTTCAACCTCAACCTGCCGACCAACCCCGCCTACCACGATCTGCGCTTCTCGTGGCAGACGCTGATGCTCAACAGCAGCGGCCCGGTGATCGGCCAGATCTCCAACAGCGTGCGCACCCAGGCCAGCATCGCCGGCCAGGGGCTGCTGGCGCCGGCCGGCCTGCTCGCCGGCCGCGCGTTCGGCGCGGGCTTCTTCGATCGCGACAACGACGCGGGCGCCGGCGACTTCGTCGTCGCGGGCGGCGGCTCGGGCAGCCTGACCTCGGCGACGGGGCTGGCCACCAGCGAGCGCTGGAACTTCCGCACGATGACGGTGAGCCCCGGCGCGACGATGGGCACGGCGCGCGCCCTGCATCTGCCGGTGCGGCTCAACGACGGCCGCGTGCTCGTGATCGGCGGCGCCGACGACACCGGCACGGTGCTGTCGACGTGCGAGATCTACGACCCGGTGAGCAACAGCTTCAGCAACACCGGCAGCATGGCGACGCCGCGCGTGCTGCACGCCGCCTGCCTGCTCGCCGACGGCCGCGTCATGGTCGCGGGCGGCACGTCAAGCCTCGTCGACACGGTCACCGCGATCACGAGCACGCTCAGCAGCGCCGAGATCTTCAACCCGGCGACGGGCACGTGGAGCGGCGCCCCGAGCATCGGCGGCCGCCGCCTGGCCCCCGCGCTGACGCTGCTCAACAACAACCAGGTGATGGTCTCGGGCGGCGTCGAGGTCGTGGTGGTGTTCGGGCTGCCGATCTCGGCGGTGAGCACGACCACCGTGCAGCGCTGGAACCCCAACACCAACGCCTGGAGCAGCGGCCCGAACATGAGCCAGGGCCGCGCCGGCCATCAGTACAACCAGGTGACCCTGAACGACGGCCGCGTGCTGTTCACGGGCGGCACCAACGTGCCCAACCTGACGGGCGCCGCCAACGCCGCGCCGATCTCGGGCGCCGAGCTCTACAACCCGGCGACCAACTCGTGGCAGACCGCGAACATGAGCGCGGCGCGCGCGCTGCACTCGGCCACCAAGCTCGCCGACGGCCGCGTGGTCGTCTGCGGCGGCGCGCAGGGCACGCTGACGACCCCGTCGAGCATCGACGGCGTCGAGCTGTTCGACCCGAGCAACAACTCGTGGTCGCCGCTGCCCAACCTGACCTCGCCGCGCAGCGGCCACAACGGCGCGCTGCTGCCCGACGGCACGGTGTTGCTGGTCGGCGGCCAGGGCGCGAGCGCGACGCTGACGACGATCGAGACGCTGCGCCTCTGATCGGGCCTGCCAACTCCGGCCTGCCGAATCCTCAGGCCTGACGCAGCGGCGACCGCATCGCCACGATCTGCGGGTGCACCTCGGGATCGGGCAACACCGCCTCGTCGACGGTCAACGGCCGCACGCCGGTGAACGCCTCGCGACGCACCGAGCACGGCTCGAAGTCGCACATCGCGCAATAGGCACGTTCGCACGGGTCGGTGTGGAAGTCGATGTCGCCCTCGCCGGGCATCTCGGCGAGCACCTCCGCGGCGAGCGCCTCGGCCGCGTCGTGGGCACGCTCGACGGTCCAGAACTCGGGCACGACGAGGTGCGCGCTGACGTGCCGGAAACGACCCGAGCGGATCGCGCGCAGGTGATGGATGCGGATCACGCCGTCGCGCACGCGCGGCGCGAGCACCGCGACCAGCTGCTGGAGCAGCGCAGGGTCCTCTTCGTCGAGCAGCGCGCCGGCGGCGCGGCGCACGATGCGATAGCCGGTGTAGAGCAGCCAGAACGCCATCGCCGCGGCAACCGCCGGGTCGAGCCACGCCAGCCCGGTCAGCCGCACCGCGCCGAGCCCGAGCACGACCGCGACGCTGGTCCAGAAGTCGGAGAGCACGTGGTGACCGTCGGCCTCGATCGCGGCCGAGTGATGGGTCTTGCCGTAGCGCACCAGCCACATGCCCAACAGGCCGTTGGCCAGGCCCGCGCCGAAGGTCAATGCGAGGCCGAGGTCGATCTGCTCGAGCCGCGCGCCGTGCCACAGGGCCAGCGTCGCCTGCCACAGGATCAGCACGGCCGCGATTGCGACGAGGCTGCCCTCGAGGAACGCCGAGAAGAACTCGACCTTGCCGTGCCCGAACGGGTGGTCTCGATCCGCGGGCCGGCCGGCGTAGGCCACCACCGTCAGCGCGAACGCCGCGGCGATCACGTTGACGATCGACTCGAGCGCGTCGCCGAGCACGGCCTGCGACCCGGTCAGGTAGTAGGCCCAGAACTTCACCCCGAGCAGCACGACGGCCACCACCAGCGAGGTCAGCGCGATGCCGACGTGGGAACGCGGCGAAGGATCGGTTGGCGGCGAGGACACGGGGCTGCATGATGCCGACGAGGCGCGGCGACTGCACGCTTCGCCTGCCCCGCCGACGATGAGCATCCGCCCCGGCATCAACCGCGACTTCCTGGCCCCCGACCTCGACGTGGCCCAGATGCAGGCGCGCTTCACGGCCGATACGCGCGACGTCTACCTGCATCGCCACGCGATCGTCGCCGCGCTCGGCGCCCGCGCCGGCGAGACCGTCGTCGACCTGGGCGCCGGCACCGGGGTGTTCAGCGAGCTGCTGGCCCGCGCCGTCGGACCGGCGGGCACGGTCTACGCGCTCGATCCCGCGCCGGCGTTCGTCGCGCAGCTGCAGCAGCTCGCGGCGGCGCAGCAGCTGCCGAACCTCGCGGCGCGACAGTGCAGCATGCAGGCCACGGGCCTCGCCGCCGGAACGGCCGACCGCGCGCTGCTGTGCGACACCTACCACCACCTCGAATACCCGCACGAGATGCTGCTCGACCTGCGCGAGGTGCTGCGGCCGGGCGGCGAGCTGCTCGTCGTCGACTTCGAGCGCATCCCCGGTGTGAGCCGCGACTTCATCCTCGAGCACGTGCGCGCCGACAAGGCCACCGTGGTCGCCGAACTGCGCGCCGCCGGGTTCGAGCTGCACGAGGAGTGCGCGCTCGGCCTGTTCGAGAACTACGCGCTGCGCTGCTCGCGTTCGTGAGCGGCGCGCCGGACCAAGCGCCCGGCGCGCCCCACCGCCGTCGTCACTGGCCGACGATCATCGCGGCCGCGTCCGAGGTGACGCCGCCGAGCGCGTTCGCGGACGGATCGAGCACCAGCGCCTGCGTGAACAACTTCACGCCGACGAACGCCGTCGCGCTGGGGATGCCGAAGTTGACGCTGATGGCGTTGTTGGCGCCGATCACGACGTTCACGGCGTCGGGCGAGACGCGCGCCATGCAGCCCGCCGCGCCGAACGGGGCGAGGTCGAACGGCAGCGCGCCGATCGCGGCCGAGGTGCGGCTCAGGCCGAACAGGAAGAACGCCGCGTTGAGCGGCACGTTGTCGACGTTCAGCACCGCGGTGCCGCCGAGGGTCGGCTGGCTGCTGGCGACGTTGCCGGGCACGCCGAGCGAGCCGGCGCAACCCGCGCCGATGTAGCCGTAGCCGGGCGCGGCGTTGCTCGTGCTCGTCGAGTAGTGCAGCGCGCCGTTCCAGATGCGCGGCGAGAACTGCGTCGAGGTCGCGGCCGGGCCGAAGATCGGCGAGGCCTGGGTCAGGCCCGCGGTGATCGTCAGGTCGGCGTTGCTGAACACCTGGGTGCCGCCCATGTTGGTGTAGACGGGCGACGCGCCGACGTGCTCGATGGCCAGGCCACTGACGCCGGGCGCCAGGTAGATCGGCGGGTTGAACGTCACGAACGTGCGCTGGCCGCCGCCGAGCGAGGTCACCGCCGAGGTGCCGACGAGGCGCCAATCCGCGGCCGTCTCGACCGCGCCGACGTAGGTGCCCTGCTTCTGGTAGACGTTCACGGTCAGCGGGTTGTTGGCGGCGACACCGCTGTTGACGTGCATGCCGCAGACGGTGATGCCGTCGGGGTTGGTGACGTCGACGTCGATGTAGTTGACGCCGCCGGTCGCGGTGGCGGTCGTGATCAGCCCGCCCTGGAAGGTCGTCTCGAGCGACGAGGCGACCGAGACCTTCTTGGTCAGCGTGACCGCGGGCTGGCACGCGAGCGTCGTGGTCAGCGTGACGGTGACCTCGCTGCACGGGGTGGAGTAGAGGAAGATCGGGTTCTGCAGCGTCGAGTCGACGACCGAGTCGCCGTCGAGGTCCCAGGCCCAGGTCGCCGGCGTCGGCGACGACGTGTCGGTGAACTGCACCGTGTTGGGCGCGATCAACGCGTTGGTGAAGCCCGGCACGATGATGTCGGTCTGCACGTAGTTGACCTTGGTCGCGGTGGCCGCGCCGAGCGCGTCGACGACCGTCAGCGACACCGTGTAGTTGCCGCACTGGTTGTAGACGAACACGGGGTTCTGCGCGGTCGAGTCGATGATCTGGTCACCGTCGAGGTCCCACGCGTAGGCCAGGATGCCGCCGGGGTTGCCCGAGCTCGCGAAGCTCGTGAACTGCACGGGCAGCGGCGAGGCGCCGCGCAGCGGGGTGCCACCGAAGTCGACCGAGACCGCGCCGACCGTGTAGTACATCGCGACGTTGGCGTGACGCGGCGAGAAGCCCGCCGAGGTGCCGCCGAACGGGTCGACCGGGTCCGACGCGCGCACGCGCGAGACGCTCATGTCGAGCGTGACCTCGTTGGTGCTGTAGGTCAGCGGCAGCGGCGGCGTCGGCGTCGCCGGGTTGGTGTAGACCGGGTTGGCGCCCTGGTAGTGCAGCGCCATGCCGTAGGTGCCGGCCGCGAGGAAGAACGGTGTCGGCAACTGGAACGTGACGCGGCCGCCGGCGTGCGTGATCGTCTGCGTCGCGACCTGTGTCCAGGCCGCGTTGTTCGTCTGGTTGCCGACGTGCGTGCCGCTGGGCCCGGTGATCCACACGCCGAGGATGCCGGTCGTGCCCGCGCTGGTGTTCACGTTGCAGTCGAACTGCGTGACGGTGATGCCGTTCGGGTCGGTGACGGTCACGTCGAACAGCTCGGTGACCGGCGGCGGCGCGGTGTTGGTGACGACGAGACCGCCGACGAAATTGGTGGTGTTGGGCTGGACGCCCGCGGTGACGGGGGACTGCGCGGCGAGCGACGCCGCGAACAGGGAAGTGGCGAGAAGTTTGTACATCGTGGATGCAGGGGTCTTGCCGCCGCGCGACCCGCGCCGGTTGCGCGGTGATCGGCGGCGATCGCCGGCACTATGCCAGCTGGCGCGGAGCCGGCAATCCCACCCTGTGCGGCATGGCGACGCGCATTCGGCCGCCCGTCGATACGCATTCGGCAACGTTGCCTTGGCCAGGAACACCGCCGCGGTGAGCATGCCGGCGTGACCGGCGACGGCGACATATGTGAAGACGATCGGGACAACCCGACGTTGCGTTGCCGCGTACCGACGGCGACACCGCTGACGCCCGTGCTCGACTGGTTGACGCGGCGCTTCACGTATCTGACCGCGGCAGCGTGGCGCGACGCGATCGCGAACGGTCGCGTGCGGCGCAACGACGCGGTGGCGCAGTTGCAAGACGTCGTCGGCGGCGGCGACCTCGTCTCCGTCCGCACCGCGCCCGACGAGCTGCACGTCGAGATCCTGTTCGAGGACGAACGCTGCGTGGTGGTCGACAAGCCGGCCGGCAGCGTCGTGCACGCTGCGAGCGCGTTCACCGGCCGCACCTTCCTGCGCGGCCTCGCGGCGCGCGTCGGCGTCGCCGAACTGCACTGCGTGCACCGCCTCGACCGCGACACCAGCGGCGCGCTGCTGCTCGCCAAGGACGCCGCGACGATGGCCGATCTGCAGGCGCAGTTCGCGACGCGCGCCGTGACCAAGAGCTACCTCGCCCTGACGCACGGCGCATGGGAACGGGACGCGGTGCGCGTCGATGCGCCGCTCGGCCCCGCCGCGGGTAGCCGCGTGCGCACGCGGCGCGCGGTCGTCGCCCCAGGCGGACGCGGCGCGCAGCCCGCGAGCACCGACTTCGCGGTGCTGTTGCGCGCGGCGCACCACACCCTGGTGCTGGCCACGCCACACACGGGGCGCACCCACCAGATCCGCGCCCACCTCGAGCACCTCGGCCACGCGCTGGTCGGCGACAAGCTCTACGGTCGCAGCGACGAGGCGCATCTCGCCGACCTCGACGCGCTGCGGCGCGGCGCTTCGCCGTGGGCCGCGAGCACCGGCTGCCCCCACCACCTGCTGCACGCCGCGGCGCTGACCTTCACCCCGCCCGGCGCGGGCGGGCCGCGCACGGTGCGGGCGCCGCTGCCCGAGCACTTCGCGGCGTTCCTCGCCCAGCTGCGTCCCGATCCGGGACCGCCTGTTCAAGGACGCGACAGTTGAGGTCGAAAGCTCCCGGGGAACAGCGGGAGGAACCACACGATGAGCTTTTCGATCCAAGGCGGCGGCGCCAATCCGGGCCTGCGCGGCCTGCACCAGACGCAGCAGCGCCTGCAGAACAGCATGGCGCGCCTGGCGACGAACAAGCGCATCAACAGCGCGGCGGACGACGCGGCGGGGCTGGCCATCGCGGCGCGGCTCGGCGCCAGCGTGCGCGGCCTGGCGCAGGGTGAACGCAACCTCGCGGACGGCGTCAGCATGGCGCGCACCGCCGAGGGGTCGCTGGCCAATACGCACGAGTCGCTGGCGCGCATGCGCGAGCTGACCGTGCAGGCGCAGAACGGCACGCTGTCGGCCGAGGACCGCGGCGTGATCCAGGCCGAGTACGACCAGCTCGCCGAGCAGATCGACCAGAACGCGGCGGGCGCGCGGTTCGGCGACCAGCAGTCGCTGCTCGACGGTTCGCAGAGCGGCGCTGCGGCGCGCACCATCGTCGACGGCCAGGGCCAGCAGACGACGCTCGACCTGCCCGACGTGCGCAGCCAGGCGCTCGGCGTGGCCGGTCTCGACGTCGGCGACCCGCAGACGCTGAGCAAGCTCGACCTCGCGATCGATCAGGTGTCGTCGGTGCGCAGCAAACTCGGCGCCACCGAGTCGACGCTGCAGCGTTCGGCAGCCAACTCGGCCGTGACCCGCGAGAACGAGGCCGCGGCGCAGTCGCGCATCGAGGACGCCGACGTCGCCCAGGAGGTCGCCAACATCACCCGCGACCGCATCCTGCACAGCCTGCAGATCACCGGCATCCGGGTCTCGGGGCAGACCGCGCGGCGCGCCGTCGACCTCTTGGGCTGAGCCGCGGCGGGGGCAGGGGCTTACGCCTCTGCGGATGACTGCGAACCCTGCCCCAGATCGAGACCGCGCGGAACCCTCTGCGGTTGACAGGGCGTCGAATCATCCAATACTTCCCTGGCCTGCCCTCCGGAATGGACCTGCGTCCGGACCGGTGCGCCGCTCCCCACGGCGCCGTTCCGCCAGCCCCGAAAGGCAAATCCCTCATGCGCTTGTTCGCCCTCGCGAGCCTCTCGCTCGCCGTCTCTTCCCTCGCCCTTCACACCACAGCTCAGCAGGAACCAACGCAACCGTCCCGGACGGATGCGGCACAGCAGGCGGCGGCCAAGGCGATCCACGCCAAGACCGCGTACCGCGACTTCCTGAACGCGGAGCAGGCCAACGGCGGCCGGTGGACCGCGCAATGGCACCCGGCCACGGTCACGCCCAGCGCGATCTACGGCACCGGCCTGCGCATCGCCGACTGGCGCGAGAACACGCTCGTCGAGGCGCGGCGCCACGCACTCGCGGCGCTGAATACCTACCACGACATGCTGGGGTTGGGGACCTCGGAGTTCCGCGAGATCATCGGCGCGCGCATGGGCCGGACCTGGTCGTTCACCTTCGACCAGTTCTTCAACGGCCTGCCCGTGATCGAGGGTCGCGCCGACGTGCGCATCAACATGAGCGGCGTGATCGCGATGCTGGGCAGCCGCGCCTGGCCGATCCCGGCGAACTTCAACACCAACCCCGCGGTCGCGCAGCAGGTCGCCGAGGCGATCGCGTGGAACCGCGCCGGCACGCCGACGGGCGCGCCGCAGCCGGCGGTCGCGCAGCCGCGCCTGGTGATCTGGGGCGACATCAACGCGGCCGACGAGGCCCCGTTCTTCCTGGCCTGGGAGATCCCGGTCAGCAACGTCGACCGCAACGGCCAGGGCCCCATCGGCCGCTACTACGTCGACGCGCAGACCGGCGCGGTGCTGCGCTACGAGAACGACAAGCACGAGTGCGGCATGCCCAACTGCATGAACTCGCACCACGGCGTCAACCGCCGCGAGCTCGCCGGCCCCCCGAGCGAGGCGCTGCTGCCGGTGCCGACGATCGTCACGGTGTCGGCGTGGACGCGCACCGGCAACGACGCCTACAGCGCCCTGGTCAACACGCCGCTGCAGGGCGTGGTCGTCAACGTGCCCGGCGTCGGCACCCGCACCACGGATCAGAACGGTGAGTTCACGATCGACATCGCCGCCCCGGTGACGGTCTCGCTGACCTCGCTCGACGGCACGCACTACGCACCGATCACGGGCGCCAACGCGCCGAGCGCCAGCGTCACCGTGCAGCCCGGCGTCAACGCCACGCTGCAACTGCTGACCGCGGCGGCGACGACCAACGAGGCCGCGCACACGACCACGGCCTACTGGGTCGACCGCACCAACGAATGGGTGCGCTCGATCCTCGACATGAACGTGCCGAGCAACCAGTCGGCGATGAACACGATCAGCGGCATCAGCCCGCGCGTGAACATCGCGTCGACGTGCAACGCGTACTACACGAACAACACGATCAACTTCTACAATGCCGGCGGCAACTGCGCGAACACGGCGTTCTCGACCGTGATCAGCCACGAGTGGGGCCACGGCCTCGACGACCGCTTCGGCGGCATCAGCAACTCCTCCGGCGACGGGCTCAGCGAGGGCTGGGGCGACATCATCGGCATGTATCTGGTCGACAGCCCCAACCTCGGGCAGGGCTTCCAGACGCAGGGCGTCGCGCTGCGCAGCGGCAACAACACCAAGATGTACGGCAGCCAGACCGAGGTGCACGCCGCCGGCGAGATCTGGATGGGGTTCGCCTGGCGCCTGCGTCAGAACCTGCGCAACACCTACGGCACCCCGCAGGCCGTGGCGATCTCCGACGACATCGTGATCAGCTCGATCGTCGCCGACGCCACCAACCAGGCCGACGCCGTGCGTGAGGTGTTCATCGCCGACGACGACGACGGCAACCTCGCCAACGGCGTGCCGCACTACAACGAACTGAGCGCCGCCGCGATCGCCAAGGGCATGCCCTACCCGGTGATCCAGATCGCCTCGATCCAGCACACGGCGCTGGGCAACACCTCGGCGCGACTCGTGCCGCGCAAGGTCGCCGCGTTCGCCGCGGCGGTCACGAGCGGCAGCATCACCGCCGTGCGGTTGCACTACGACGCCGGCAACGGCCCGCAGGTCCGCAACATGAAGCCCAACGGCTTCGTCAACGGCTACGAAGCCGTGCTGCCCGCGATCATGAGCGGCTCGATCAGCTACCACATCGAGGCCGACCACAGCAGCAACGTCACCGTGCGCTCGCCCGAGAGCGGCGAGTACTCCTACGTCGTCAGCGTCGCGCCCACGGGCCCGTTCGTGGGCTTCTGGAGCGAGAACTTCGACGGCGCCCTGTCCGGCTGGACCAGCGCCCAGGTGCTGGCGCAGAACGACTGGCAGGTCGGTGACCCCAACGGCCGCTCGGGCACCAGCCAGAGCGTGTTCTGGGCCGATCCGCAGAACGCCTACTCGGGCACGAACGTCTACGGCAACGACCTCGGCAACACCATCGGCACCACCAACTGGAACGGCGCCTACGCGGCCAACGTCGAGAACTACCTGCGCTCGCCGGTCATCAACTGCTCGGGTCGCACCGGCATGACGCTGCGCTTCAAGCGCTGGCTGACCGTCGAAGAGGGCATCTACGACCAGGCGACGCTGTTCGTCAACGGCATCCAGGTCTGGCAGAACCCACAGAACGGTCACCTGGTCGACACCTCGTGGCAGTCGGTCGAATACGCGATCCCGATGGCCGACAACAACCCGGTCGTGCAGATCGAGTGGCGCCTCAAGAGCGACGGCGGCCTGCAGCTCGGCGGCTGGAACATCGACGACGTCGAGCTCGGCACGCGCTACACGGCGCCGCTCGAAGCGACCCTGATGATGACGCCCGAGCAGGCCGCGCAGACCACGCCGATCAACATCGCGATCCACACCCCGGGTCCGACGACGATCTTCGCGCTCGCCATCGGCGACACCAGCGGCCCGACGCTGATCCCGAACGTGCCCCCGGTGTTCGTCGGCGGCAACTACTTCGTGCTCGGCGACGTCAGCAACGCCAGCGGCGACTTCACCGCGTCGTTCGGCGCGCCGCTGATCAACACCACGGTCGGCCTGACGTGGTTCAGCCAGGTGGTCACGTTCGACGCGACCTACACCAACCTGATCACGTCGAACCAGTGGTTCAACCTGTTCACGCAGACGCCGTGATCGCCTAGGCGATCTTCGCGAAAGACCCGTGGGGCAGCCGCGCCTTTGGCCCGGCTGCCCCGCTTCGTTATGGTGCGCGCGTGCGCACGGCCCTGGTCCTGTTCGTGTTCGGGCTCGCCCTGCGGCTGTGCTTCTGGCTCGGCGCCCCCGATCGCGCCATGGCCTGGGACGTCGCCTTCCAGGGCGACGCACCGCTCTGGCAGGAGCTCGCCACCAAGACCGCGCAAGGCGTGCCCGACGAACTGCTGCGCCTGCCGCTGCGCCCGCCCGGCATGCAGTGGCTCGTCTCGACGCTGTGGAACGGCGACCCGGCGACCGCGTGGCACCTGCGCCTGTTGTTCGCCGCGCTCGGCGCGACCGTCGCGCCGCTGCTGTTCTTGCTGCTGCGCCGCCACCAGGGCGAACCGCGCGCCGCGCTCACGGGCGGGCTGTGCGCCGCCGCGACCCCGCTGCTGCTGCTGAGCAGCGGCCTGCACTCCGAGCTCCCCTACCTCGTGCTGCTGCTGCTGTCGCTGTTCGACCAAGAACGCCTGCGCACGTCCCCTACCGCGGTTGCGGCGCTGCGCTGGGGCCTGCTGCACGCGGCCATGGTGCTGCTGCGCGCCGAACACACGTTGACGTTCGTGGCGCTGCTCGCGGTGCTCGCGCTGCAACGCGCGCCGCAGCTCGCGCCGCAGCTCGCGCGCAGCCTCTCGCTCGCGCTCGGCGCCGCGTTCGCCGCGCTGCTGCCCTGGCAGTTGCACGCCGCGGCCCTCGTCGCCGACTACAACACCGCCGGCGCCCCGACGCTGCCGCCCGCCGGCCATGCGACGCCGGGTGGCCTGCCGTGGACCGCCGACGCGCTCGCGCGGTTGCGCACGCTGCCCGCGTTCCAGCAGGGTCCCGTGTTCGGCTTCGTGCAGGACACCCAACGCGTGCGCGGCGCGCGCGAGGTCACCGCGCCGGACCTCGACGTGGTCGTGCAGGCCTACGGCTGCTGGCCCGAGCCGCTGCCCACGCCGTTCGTCTGCCTCTACGGCGGCCTCAACTTCTTCCTCGCCAACACGCCCGAAGCAGACGGCGGCTTCTCGAACGCCGCGCTCGACCGCCCGCCGCCGCTCACCGGCGGCGACGAACGCTACCCACCAAGTCTGCGCAACGTGCTGCCGCGCGGCGGCCAGCTGGCGCTGAGCTACCCGCCCCACCTGCACGCGCTCGAACACGGCTACGCGCTCGGCCTGCACGAACTCGGCGCCGATCCGCTCGCAGGCGCCGGGCGCATCGCGACCAAACTGCACCACGCCGCAGCCGGCGCGCTACCGGGCCTCGGCGGTTACAACCTGCCGATCGGTCTGTCGGGCGAACGGCGCGCGGTGGACATGGTGGTCGCGAGCGGCTGGTGGCCCGAGGTCTGGCGGGCGCTCGTGCTGCTCACCGCCGCCGCCGGCCTGTGGCGCCTGCGCCGGGAGCCGTGGCTGTGGCCCTGGCTCGTGGTCGCCGCCACCAAGCTCGTGGTCGTCGCCGGGTTCTTCGGCTACGCGCGCCAGGGCGCGCTGCTCGTGCCCGTCGTCGCGATCGGACTCGCCGCGTGCTGCCCGCGCGTGCCGCGCGCGCGCACGCTGCTGTTGGTGTGCGTCGCGCTCGTCGCGGTCGAGGCGTGGCGCGCGTTCACGGTCGAGGTGCTCGTCGACGGGCAGCCGCCGACCGCCGCGGTCGACCACGCACCCCACGCCGTCGACTACCGCTGACCGCCGCTCACCACATCACCTGACCGCCGCAGTGGCTGATCGCCTGCCCGGTCATGCCACAGGCAGCCGGCGAGCACAGCCAGACGACGAGGCCGCCGATCTCGTCGGGCTGCAGGATGCGGCCGAGGGGCACGTTGCCCATCGCCGTGCGCAGCGCCTCGTCGAACGACACGCCCATGCCGTCGGCCATCAGCTGCAGCCCCGCGTGCGCCATCTCGGTGTCGACCCAGCCGGGACAGATCGTGTTGACGGTGATCTGGCGCGGCGCCAGTTCGAGCGCGAGCGCCTTGCCGAACCCGATCACGCCGTGCTTGCTGGCGCAGTAGGCCGTGTAGCCGGGCACGCCGAAGCGGCCGAGCACCGAGCTGATGTTGACGATGCGGCCGCCGTCGGGAACGTGCGCGAGCGCCGCCGCGGTGGCGAAGTAGACGCCGTCGAGGTTGGTGCGCACGATCTGGTCCCAGCGGTCGGGGCCCGGCACGCCGCAGCCGTTGGGGCCGCCGACGCCGGCGTTGTTGACCAGCGCGTCGAGGCCGCCGAGCGCCTTGGCCGCGCGTGCGACGGCGCGGGCCACCGCGGCGCGGTCGGTGACGTCGGCGGTGACGGCCACACCCTTGCGACCCGCCGCTTCGATCGCCAACACGGTCTTCTGCAGCGGTGCGCGCCGCCGACCGAGCACGGCGACGTCGGCGCCGGCCTGCGCCAGCGCGAGTGCGATGCCCGCGCCGATGCCGGTGCCCCCGCCCGTCACCAGCGCCTTCTTGCCCTTCAGCGCCCCCTTCGGCGCCCCCTTCGCCGCGGCGGCGCGCTTCACGAAGCGGCCCCCATCATTCCGACGACGGCGTCGACGAGCTTGCCGATGCCCTGGGCGACCTCGTGCACGCGGGCGTCGTACATGTAGGCGGGCGTGGTCACGATGCGGCGATCGGCGTCGATCACACAGTCGGTGACGGCGCAGTCGACGTGCGCGGCGCCGAGCTGCTCGATCGCCTTGGCGGTGCCCGCGTCGTTGCCGATGGTCAGCCTGGGGTGCTCCTTGCCGAGCACCAGGGCCACCACCGCGGGGGCGATGCAGATCGCGCCGATCGGCTTGCCGGCGGCGTGCATCGTCTTGAGCACGCGCGCGACCTCGGGGTTGGCCGAGCCGGCGGCGCCGCGCACCGCGAAGTTCGACAGGTTCTTGGCTGCACCGAAGCCGCCGGGCATCACCACGGCGTCCAGCGTCGCGGGATCGACCTCACCGAGGGGCTGGATGCGCCCGCGGGCGATGCGTGCGGCCTCGGTGAGCATGCTGCGCGACGCCCCCTCGACTGGTTTCTTGGCGACGTGGTCGACGACGTCGGCCTGGTTGCCGTCGGGGGCCATGCAGACGATCTCGACGCCGTGGCGGTCGAGGTGCATCAGGGCCAGCACCGCCTCGTGCACCTCCGAACCGTCGAGGAAACCGCATCCGGACAAGATCACGCCGACTCGCTTGCTCATACTCGTGGCCTCACGCATGGAATCTCGACCGAACATCATGCCGTGGCTGCTGCTCGCGGCGTCCTGTTCCCCTGCGGAATTCGTCTGGCAGCAGCCGGTGCCCGAACACCTCGCGCGCTACCGCCGCGCGTTCGACGACGCCGTCGGCGACACCGTCGAGGCGACCTGCAGCCCGAAGGAACTGCTCGCGGCTGTCGATGACGCGCGCGTGCTGTGGCTCGGCGACCATCACCGCAGCACCCGTCTGCACGCGCTGCACGGCAACCTGCTCGAACAACTCGCCCGATCGCCGCGGCGCGTGGTGCTGGTGCTCGAGGCGCTCGGCGTGCAGGACCAGCGCGACGTCGACGCCTTCCTCGACGACCGCCTGACCCTGCAGGAGCTGACCGACCGTTGCCTGCAGCGCTGGGCCGGCTCGTGGCTCGACGACCGCGACCTCGACCCGTGGTACTACCGCAGCCTGTGCACCACCGCGCGGCGGCACGGCTGGCGTCTCGTCGGCCTCGAGCCGACCCCGCGGCCACCCCTGGCGCGGCGCGACGCGGCGATGGCGTCGCGCCTCGCGGCGCTCGCGGCGTCGGACCCGCAGGCGCTGGTCGTCGTCGTCGTCGGCCAGGCGCACCTGCTCGGCGAAGGCGATCTGGTGCGCCGCACCGGCCTGCCTGCCGTCGCGCTCGGCGGAGAGCCGCCGCCCGCCTTGGCGGCGCGTTCGCCGCGCGGCCAAGGCCGGCTGGTGCGCAGCGGCGGCGGCTTGTGGTGGTTCGCGGAGCTGTTCGGCGGCGAGCCGGTCAGATGACCGGGGCCGGCACCACGGAGCACGCGCCCTGCCCGACCTGCTCGAGTACGTCGAGCGCGGCGACGCGATAGGCCTCGGCGAGCGTCGGGAAGTTGAAGATCTTCTCGACGAACATGCCGACGTCGAAGCCGGTCATCAGCGCCATCTGCGCCAGGTGGATCAGCTCGGTCGCGCCCTCGCCGACGATCTGACAGCCGAGGATGCGCAGCGAGCCGTTCTCGACCACCAGCTTGAGCATGCCCTCGGCCGAGCTCGAGATCTGGCCGCGCGCCAGCTCGCGGAACTGCGCGCGACCGACGAGGCAGCTGCCGTGCCGCTCGGTGGCCTCCTGCTCGCTGATGCCGACCGAGGCGATCTCGGGAATCGTGTAGATGCCGCTCGGGATCACCTCGCTGCCGGCGCCGAGCGGCAGACCGAGCGCGCAGCGCATCGCGCGGCGGCCCTGCTCCATCGACGTCGAGGCCAGCGAGGGCGGTCCGATCACGTCGCCGACGGCGAAGATGTGCGGCACCGAGGTGCGGCAGTCGGCGTCGACCGGGATGTGGCCGCGCGAGTTGGTGCCGAGGCCGGCGGCCTCGATGTCCAGGCCCTCGACGTTGGCGACGCGGCCCAGCGTGCACAGCAGCTTGTCGGACTTGACCTCCCAGCCGTTGTCGAGCCGCGTGACCACGGCGTCGATGCCGTTCCACGCCACGCTCTCGACCTTGGCGTTGCCGACGAACACGCAACCCGAGTGCCCCTCGAAGTCCTCGACGAACTTGGCGATGATCTCCGGATCGAGGAACGACAGCGGCCGCGGGCCGCGGTCGATCATCGTCACGTGCACGCCGAGCGCCGCGAAGATGGTCGCGTACTCGGTGGCGATGACGCCGGCGCCGAGCACCGTCAGCGTCTTCGGCAGGTAGGCCATGCTGAGGATCGAGTCGCTGTCGAGCACGTGCTCGTGATCGATCGGGATCTCGGGCGGCGTGCGCGGGCGCGAACCGGTGGCGATGACGACGTACTCGCCGCCGAGCAGCCGGCGCTTGCCGTAGACCGACTCCACCGCGACGGTGTTGGCGTCGACGAAGCGAGCGCGGCCGTGGATCTGCTCGATGCCGTTGCGCCGCATCTGCGCGCTCTGGTAGGCGACGTGCGCGTCGACCACCTTCTGCATGCGGTCCATGAGGCTCGCGAGCTGCAGATCGGGCGGCAGTTCGACGCGCACGTGGCGGCCCAGGCGGGTGCGGAACCCGGCCATGTGCACCGCCGTCTCGCGCAGCGTCTTGCTCGGGATCGTGCCGCGGTGCACACACGCGCCGCCGACGCCGACCTCACGCTCGATCACGCAGACCTTCTTGCCGGCCTTGGCGGCCTGCACGGCGGCCTTCTGGCCAGCGGGACCGCTGCCGATCACGACGACGTCCCAATGCTCGACCGCCTCGTTCTCGCCGGAAGTGCTCATCGCAGGCTCTCCGTGACCAGCAGGGCGCGATCGCGCTTGTTGATCAGCTCCTCGAGCTGGTCGGGATACAGGTTGAGCCCCTCGAGCACGGGGTGCGCGCGGAGTTCCTCTTCGTCGGGGGCCTTGCCGAACGGGCCCGGCGCGACGAGGTGGCTGAGCTGGTCGGCGAGACAGACGGTCATCGCCATGTCGGCGAAGCGCGGCGCCGTGACGTACTCGTGGTGATGGCCGATCGCCTCGGCGATCTGCTCGGGCAGCTTCCACTCGCTCGCGAGCAGCGCGCCGGCCTCGACGTGCTGCTCGTGCACGGCGTTGAGCAGATAGCCGACCGGCACGGTCAGCTCGTTCTTGCCGAGCACGCGATCGACGTTGTCGAGCAGCACGGCCTTGCCGACGTCGTGCAGCAGCCCGCACAGGAACGCGATCTCGACGTTGCGGCGCCGCAGCCGCGCGATCTCCTTGGTGTAGAACCCGGTCAGCACCGAGTGCTTCCACAGCGCCGCGAGCAGCTCGGCGCAGGTCTTGTTGCCGAAGATGCGACCGCGCACCGACACCGCCATGGCGACCTCGGTGATCAGCTGCATGCCGAGGCGGCTCACGGCCTGCTGCAGCGAGGCGCACGGCATCTGGCCGGCGTAGGCCGCCGAGTTGGCGACGCGCAGCACGTGCGAGGCGATCGTCTGGTCGCGATGGATGACCGCCGACAGCTTGGCCGCGTCGGTGTCCTCGAGCTGGCACAGCTCCATCACCTCGGCGGCGGTGCCGGGCATGGTGGGCAGGTTGAGCTTCTTCTCGTCGATCTGACGGGCGAACAACCTGGAGAGGTCGGAGGTCGCGGTGGTCATGGCCCCGGTCTCATCGGCGCTCGGCGGTCCCAGGATGAGCCGCGCGCACGGCGCCCGTGGCAAGGGCGGGCGCGCGCTGTCGCGAGTACGTAAGAAGCGCGCCCGCCGCTGCCCCCTGCGGCACCGCTCCGTATCGTGCGCCTCCCGCCATGCCACGCGCCCTGCACCCGTTCCTCAACCCACTCGTCCTGTTTGCCCTGACCTTCGCCGCGAGCGCGGCGGCGCAGGCGCCGTCGACGTGGGCCGAGCTGGTCTTCCCTGGCGGCGTGAATCCCAACCAGGCCACGAGCCTGGGCAAGATCGACGTCTACCGCGAAGGCACCACGGTCTACGCCTACTCGGCGGTGACGCGTCGGTGGCTGGCGACGACCGCCAGCGCCACCGCGACGCAGTTCTTGACCAACGACTGCCTGCTGCTCGCCGACGGCACCACCTGGCAGGCGTTCGCGGCCACGCGCGGCGTGTTCGCGCCGCTCGCCGTCTCGGCCCAGGCCGTCGCGCTCAACCCGGCGAGCCAGAACAACGACGAGATCCTGCTGGTGCGCGACGGCGCCGCGCTGCACACGTTCTGCGGTTTCGTCGGCACCTGGTCGACGCGCGCGGTGAGCGCGGGCGCGAGCATCGCGACCAAGCGCAACGTCGCGCTGCTCGCCGACGGCAACGTGTTGTCGGGCATGGACGCCTATTCGGGCCAGTGGCACGACCTGCCCGTCGGCGGCCCGCCGACGAGCCTCGACGCCGACGGTGCCGTGGGTATCGCGATCGCGCCACCCTACGTGCACGCGTTCTCGGCCAACCAGGGCACCTGGCAGACGGCGCTGCTGCCCGCCGGCGCGACGATGGTGCGCGACGACGACTGGGTCGTGTTCTACTCGCCGACCGAGATGCTGGCCTACAGCGGCCAGCAGGGCCGCTTCGAATACGCCCCGCTCGGCGCCACCGCAGTCGTCGCCAGCCAGGATCACTTCGGCGTGCTCGACACGCAGTTCGGGCTGGTGCCGTTCTCCGCGGTGCGCGGCAGCTTCGGCCCGCCGCTCGGCCCCTCCGGCGCGCAGCTGACCGCGGGCACCAGCGTCGCGCTGGTCACCACCCCGGGCGCAGCGCTCGGCTACAGCGCGCTGCGCAACTCCGTCGCGACGATCAGCTCGAGCGCCACGCTGGAGAGCGCCGCGGGCATCGTCGCGATCACCCAGGACGCGACCAGCAACCAGTGGCGCGTCTACAGCGCGGTCACCGGCCAATGGCACACGCCCCCCGGCGGTGTGCTGCCGACGCAGCCCCTGCTGACGACCACCGGCGCGCTGTTCGAGACGACGTCCGGATTGCTCGCTTTCGCGCCGCGCTCCGGCACGTTCGCCCCCTTGGCAGGCACCGGGCTGCAGAGCCTCGGCAGCCCGAGCAGCGCGATCGCCGCGGCCTACGACGGCACCCACCTGCACGCCTTCGACACGCGCACCGAACGGTGGCGCAGCGTGCCGCGCGCCGGCGGCGCGACGCCGCCCGTGGTGCAGATCTGGCGCACGACCCTGCAGGCGACCGACGGAGGCACCGCCTTCGGCTTCGGCGCGCAGAGCGGCGAGTGGACGACCACGCCGCTGCCCGAAGCGTTCGCCACCGGGCGGGCCAATTCGGAGAGCGGCCAGCTGCTGACCAGCACACGCCTGCTCGGCTACTCGCCGCTGCCCGAGGTCTCGGGCTGGCCGCAGCTGCCCGCGTTCCGGCGCGTGCTCACGGCCGGGGCGACGGCACGCATGTCCGTGCCGCTCGGCACGGGCGACTTCGCGCTGCTGGCGCTCGGCTGGCTCGCGGCCCCCACCGCGGTGCCCGGGCTCGGCGAGCTGCTGCTCGATCCGGCGACGATGGTCACCCGCCTGCTGCTGCCGACGCCCGGCGAGGGTGTGCACCGCTTCGAGCTGGCACTGCCCAATACGCCGCTGCTGGTCGGGGCAGAACTCGGCCTGCAGCCGCTGATGCTGCGAACAGGCCGCCAGCCCTACCTCGGCGAGCTGACCGTGCTGTCGATCTGGTGAACGCCCGAGGCGTGCTGCATCCGGGCAGCTGCATCCGGGCCGCGCGACGGGTCGAACGCTCGCCCATGCGCCACCTCGCCCTGTTCACCTGCCTGCTGCCGCTCGCCCTCGCCGCCCCGGGCACGGCTCAGGACCGCCTGTTCCGCGCCGAGGACCAGGCCGGTCGTCGCGCGGCCACCGCGCAGCTCCTCGACGTGCTGCGCAGCCGCCCGGATCAACCGACCACGGTCGCGCTGGCCGCGACCGCTGCCGTGCAGCTCGCCGAAGGTTCGGCCGCCAAGACGCAGCTGGTCGCGGCGCTGCAGCGCGCGAACGCCACCGCGACGACGCACGACTCGCTGGCCCGCCTGCGCCGCGAACTCGGCGACGTGGTCGAGACGTTGGCCTTCCGCCCGCGCATCGAGGCCGAGCTGCCCGAGGGCTTTCCCGGCCCGGTGACCGTCGACGAGATCGAACTGCGCGACTACCCCGCCTACCGCATGGTGCGCACCGCGATGAGGGGCGGCAGCTTCAGCGCCTTCTGGCCCCTGTTCCGCCACATCGAGAGCAACGGCATCGCGATGACGGCGCCGGTGCAGATGGACTGGCAGGAGCAGGACGAGCGCAGCCGCCCGGTGCAGATGGCCTTCCTCTACGGCGATCCGAAGATCGAGCCTGCGCAGGTCGCCAAGGGGGTCGAGGTCGTGGCGGTCGAGGCCATGACCGTGCTCAGCATCGGCGCCATCGGCGATGATCGCCGCGACCGCGTCGAGGCCATGCACGAGCGGCTGCGCACGTTCCTGGCGGCGCCCGACTGCGCCTACGAGGCCTGTGGCCCGCTGCGCACCATGGGCTACAACAGCCCGATGGTGCCGAAGGATCAGCGCTACTTCGAGGTGCAGCTGCCGGTGCGTAAGCGTGCCGCCGCGGCCGTCTCCGGGCTGCGATAGGCGCGGGGCCGGTCGCCGCGCCACAGCCCGGGCCCCACAAGGGTCGATGACGGGGCGTGACACGGCTGGTCGTCAACATCGCCGCCGACGGACTCTCCGCCGCGGTCAAGGTCAGCGCGGGCCCGGCGGCGACGCGCGCCGAGCTCGACGCCGAACTGCGCCGCGCCGGCGTCGTGCACGGCCTCGACCAGGCCGCGCTGCAGGCTCTGACCGAACTGCTGCGCGACCCCGCGCAGACCGGCGAGCACATCGTCGCGCGCGGCGACGCGCCGCAGCACGGCGCCGACGGCCGCCTCGATCCCGCGTTCACGCTCGGCCAGATCGTCGGTGAGGTCTGCAAGGACGGACACGTCGACTTCCACGAGCGCCGGCTGCTGCAACCGATCGCCGACGGCGAGCACATCGCCAGCGTGCATGCGCCGACCGCGGGAACCCCGGGCACCGACGTGCGCGGTCGCACCCTGCCGGCGAAGCCGGGGGTCGCGGCGAGGTTCCGCCTCGGCCCCGGGGCCCGGCTCACCGACACCAACATCGTCGCCACCCGCGGCGGCGTGATCCTCGCCGACGACAAGAGCGTCGACGTCGTGCCGCTCTACCAGCACCGCGGCGACGTCGACCTCGAGTCCGGCAACCTGCACAGCGAGGGCTCGCTCGAGATCGCCGGCGACGTCTGCGATGGCTTCGCGGCGACTGCCAGCGGCGACGTCCTGGTGCACGGGTTGGTGCAGTCGGCCAGCGTGACGGCGCAGGGCAGCGTGCACGTGGACCAGGGCGTGCTCGGCGCCGAAAGCCAGGTCACCGCGGGCGTCGACCTGAGCTGTCGCCACGCCACGGCCGCGCAGCTGCAGGCCGGCGGCACGATCCTGGTCCGCGACCAGCTCGCGCACTGCCGCGCCCGCGCCGAGCGCATCCTGCTCGTCGAGGGCCGCGGCCAGGCGTTCGGCGGCGAACTGCGCGCCCGGGTCTCGATCGAGGTCAGCGCCGCCGGCACCAAGGAAGGCGCCGCGACCCTGCTGGCCATCGCCGACCTTCTCGACGAGCGCGCCGGGCTCGCCCAGCTGACCAGCGAGGCGGCCCGCGCCACGCGCGTCGCGACGCGCGGCGACAACGCCGGCGGCCGCATCTCCAAGGGCAAGGGCACGCGCCTCGCCGTGCGCGCCGAAGACCGCAGCGAGACCGAACGGCTGCGCCTGATCGCCCGCCAGCGCGAACTGCTCGCCAACGCCAGCGTGGTGATCCGGGACGTCGCGCACGTCGGCGTGCGCATCCAGCTCGGCGACCTCGTGCGGCACATCGACGCACCGCGCCACGCCGTCCGCTACCGCTACGATCGCGACCAGCACCAGATCCTCGAGGAATACCTGCCATGACCGTCGACCTGCATGAGATCCGCGCCGACGAGGCGATGAGCAAGACCGTGCACTGGGCCACGCCGCAGGAGAACCTGCGCGCCGCGGGTCAGCGCATGGCCAACCACGGCATCCGCGCGCTGCTGGTCGCCGGGGAGTCCCCTTCTGACCTGCCCGGCGTGGTCACCAGCAAGGACATCGTCAACGTGCTGGGCACCCAGTCCGCCGAGGTCCTCGACCAGCTGCAGGTGCGCGACGTCATGACCAAACCCGCGATCTGCATCCCGAAGCAGGCGAACCTGCTCGACTGCGTCAACCTGATGCGCATGGCCGGCGTGCGCCGCATGCCAGTACTGGACGGCACCGACGTCATCGGCATCCTGAGCATGAGCGACGTGTTCACGCGCATGCTCAAGGACTGAACTGATTCCTTCCGTGGTGCACATGGGCGGTGCGCCGCGGGCGTTTGACCCGGCGGCGTCACTGACGGGGTCAGGCCACCATGGGTGCGCGCACTGTCTGCGCCCCGCTCTTGCTCATCGGGTGAATGCTGCGGTCACCCCAGTCCTGGCGCCAGGCGAGCACCTCTGCCGCATCGAGGTTGCGCGGCAAGAAGCCGAGCAACCTGGCTGGGGTCTCGTTCTCCTGGTCGTGGTTGAAGCGCCGCCGCACGAAGTTGCGGTAGACGGCGAACAGTTGCGCGTGGTCGAGCAGGCGCGGCGCGTGCTTCGTGACCAGCCAGGACTTGCGCCGCAGCCGGCCGCAGTTGTCGCGTGACATCGCCAGCGTCACGTTGATGGGGAACAACGGGTTGTGCTTGTCGCGCACCCGCTGGCTCGAGGTCGTCTCGTGCTTCAGGCGGACGCCGAAGATGCGCCTTGCGAGCGTCGCGTAGCTCGACTTCTTGTCCGTCTGCAACAGGACTTCACCCTCGGGGCACTTCGTCGCCAAGACGCGCAGCACCCGCTCGGTACACAGCCGGCTCTGATCCTGGCGGCGACCCATCTTGGCCTCCTCCTGGTCCTGCAGCATCCGCCGCCGGGTGCCGCGCCGCGCGAGACGTCGGATCGATCCGACGTCGAGGGCGACCACGAACCATGTCTCGCGATCGATGAGCACGGGCATTGTCAGCGGCCGGATCGAGGCGCCTTCGTAGGTCTCCTCCTCGTCCATCACGAAGACACGGCCACCCGCCAGCCTCGGACACAGGTTGTCGCGCATGAGCGCGAGCGTGCGCCCCATCTTCACCAGTTTCTGCTGCGGACACCGCACGCCCGATCGCAGCAGTCGGCTGCACTGCCGCAGGCCGACGCCGCTGGTCAGCAGCAGGAACAGCCCCTCGTTGAGCTCGGGCCGGTGGTCGCGGTAGTCGTGCCGGAACGTCTGCCGAGAGAAGCTGCGGTTACACGACTTGCAGTGATAACGGGGAATCGGAGCGGCGCGGCACTTGGGCCAGTAGCTGCCACGGCGGCGACAGAAGCGGGGCTGCGGATCGGCGAACCTTGGACAATCGGCGTAGGGACAGCGCGGTGGCTTGAACGACGGCATCGACTTCTCCTGCCGGTCGAGATGTGCCGGCAGGTTTGTGGATGCCCGACCTCAACTATTGGCGAGGATCCTGATGTACGCCACGGAAGGAATCAGTTCCGCAGCAGCGCCTCGACCACCGCGCGCTGGCCGGGTGCCGCCGCGGCGAAGCTCAGGAACCGCGGCCGCCGACGGTTCCACAGCAGGTGGCCGCCGCGCGGCAACCAGACCTCGCCCCCTGCCGCGCGCACCAGCGCCGCACCGGCCGCGACGTCCCATTCGTGTTTGGGCTGCAGCGTCCAGGTGGCGTCGGCGTGACCGGCGGCGACCAGCGCGAGCTTGTAGGCGACGGACCCCATCGGCAGCAGGTCGCAGGTCGCGCTCCAGGGCGCCCACTCGCCGCGCCTCATCTCGCTGCGGCTGGCGAGCAGCCGCAGGCCGCGCCGCGGCGCGGGCCACGGCAGCCCCGGGTCGCCCTCGGAGGTGACGCCGAGCCCGACGGCGCCGACGACGACCACGCCGGTCGCGGGGTTGCCGATCGCGCCGAGCACCGGCTCGCCGCCCTGCAGCAGCGCGATCGAGGTCGAGTAGTCGGGGCGCCCGGCGATGAACGAGCGCGTGCCGTCGAGCGGATCGACGACCCAGACCCGGTCGCAGTCGAGCCGCGCCGCGTCGTCGTCGGTCTCTTCGGACAACCAGCCCTCGTCGCCGCGCGGCAGCATCTGCCGCAGCAGGGCATCGACCTCGTGGTCCGCGGCCGTGACCGGGCTGTCGCCCGCCTTGAGCTCGAACGGCACGTCGGTACGGGCGTGCCGCCGCAGCACGGCCATCGCCGCCAGCAAGGCGTCGCGCGCGTGCGCCAGGTCCTCGGCGCCGACCATCAGCCGGTCCCGCCGCCGCGGGGATCGGGCGGCGGCGCGTCGGTCCGGGCCGCCGGCCGCCGGCGCGTCGCCTGCGCGATGCGCTCGACGGCCTCTTCGGCCGTGGCGGCGACCTCGTAGATGCCGCGGAAGTGCGGCTGGATGAAGCCCTCGGCGAAGCCCTTCTCGAGCATCGCCAGCAACGGTCCCCAGTAGCCAAGGGCATCGAGGACGACGACCGGCTTGTCGTGCAGGCCGAGCTGCTTGAACGACAGGATCTCGAGCAACTCCTCGAGCGTGCCCAGCCCGCCCGGCAGGGCGACGTAGGCGTCGCCCGACTCGTCCAGGCCGCGCTTGCGGCTGCGCATGTCGTGCACGGTCTGCATCGAGTGTGCCTGCTCGCAGTGCACGTTCTTGTCGACGAACTGCTGCAGGATCACGCCGATCGTGCGGCCACCCGCGGCGCGCGCGCCCCGCGAGACCGCGCCCATCAGGCCGTAGCGGCCGCCGCCCCACACCAGGTCCCAGCCGCGCTCGGCGATGCACCGCCCCAGGGCTTCGGCGACCACCGCGTGGGCCGGCGCGATGCGTTCGCTCGACGACGCGTAGACCGTGACCCGCAGCGGCGCGGCGCTCACAGCGTGTTCCCCGCGGCGAGCCAACGATCGAGCAGCAACAGGCCGACCATCGACTGACCGTCGCCGGGGTCCTGTTCGAGCAGCCGGGCGCGCGCCTCGGCCAGCGGCATGCGGTGCACGCTGATCTGCTCGCTGGGCTCGAGCTCCTGCGCCGTCGCGGTGAGCTGGCGCGCCAGCCAGTAGTGGCAGAGTTCGTTGGACACACCCTTGTACGGCGCGAAGCGCCCGAGCGGCTGCCAGTCGGCAGCCTGCAGCCCGGCCTCCTCACGCAGCTCCTTCTGGGCCACCGCGAGCGGATCCTCGCCGGGCTGCATGCCGCCGATCGGGAACTCCCACAGGTCGGCGCCGAGCAGATAGCGGCGCACGCGCAGCAGCACCGTGCTGCCGTCGGCGAACACCGGGATCGAGGCACACGAACCCGGCATGTCGACGTAGTAGTAGACCCCCTCGCTGCCGTCGACCTGCACGTAGCGGTCGCGGCAATAGCGGTGCCAGGCGTTGCCGACGAGGACCTCGCGCGACAGGCGCGTGAACGGCGGCTGGGAACCGGTGCTGTCGGTGCTCACCTGACTCAACGGGCGATCGAGAAGTAGAACTGACGACGGTCGTCGGTCTCTTCGTACGCCCACGGCCAGCCCACGTCGAGCGCGATCGGCAGCTCCAGCACCGGGACCTCGATGCGCAGGCCCACGCCCCAGCTGCCGCGCAGCTCGCGGAAGGTCGGATCGTCGATCGACAGGCCGAGCAGGCCGATGTCGGTGAACACCACGCCGCGCAGCAGTTCGCGGTCGCGCACCTCGCCGTCGAGCCGCGTCGCGACGAGCGGCACATAGACCTCCGCCGTCGCGGTATAGATGGCCTCGCCGCCGAACGGCCGCCCGAACTGGCTCGGCCCGGCGCGGCGGTAGTCGAAGCCGCGCAGGTTGGCGCCGCCCATGTAGAAGCGCTCGGTCAGGAACACGTCGTCGCTCTGGCCGAACGGGTCACCCAGGCCGAAGCGGTGCTCGAGGTGCAGCACGGTGCGGTGCCCCATCTCGTTCTCGCGGATCGGCAGGTAGATGTGCATCGAATGGTCGAACTTGACCATGTCCTCCTCGCCGCCGAGGAAGCCGCCGATCATCTCGACCGAGAGCCCGGCCTCGAAGCCCTTGGTCGGCCGCCGGTAGTCGTCGAAGTCGCGGTAACGCGCCCCCAGGCGGATGCCGCGCAGCTCCGTCAGCCCTTCGGCGTCGTAGGCGATCGAGGTCGCGTCCGGGGCCAGGTCCTTGATCGTCACCGACGATTCGCGCAGCGACACGCCGACGTTGAACTCGTCGGTGAAGTAGCGCGACAGGCCGACCTCACCCTGCAGGGTGTCGCTGGTGTAGCCATCGGGCAGCCGACGAATCAGGCGCTCGCCGGCGACGCGCAGTTCGTGGGTGTCGAAGTGCTCGTTGAAGATGTCGGGCTCGGTCCAGCTGACGCGGAACTGGCTGTACTTGCTGCCGGGGGCGAGCAGCATCGCGAAGGTCTGGCCGCCGCCGTGGAATGCCTCGTTGTCGAGCACCTCGCCGATCGCGTCGGCGGGGTTCCAGGTGCTGGGCGGGTCCCACAGGTCGAAGTTGCGCTTGTTGAACGTCAGCGACGCCTGCGCGCCCTGGCCGGTGCTGATGCCCACGCCCCACCGCAGCTCGCCGGTCGGCGCGTCGGCGAGGTCGATGCCCAGGTTGACGAACTCCTCCGAGCCGCCGTCGACCTTCTCGAGCTGCATGCGCGGCCCGCGCAGCGTCACCGGGTCCTGGAAGTAGCGGGTCTGCTCGAGGTTGCGCAGCGAGCGCTGCACCTCGCGCATGTCGATGCGTTCGCCCGGCAGCACGCGCACGCGGCGCCGGATCACCGGATCGCGCGTGAAGCGGTTGCCGCGGATCACCACGTCCTGGAGCCGCTTGGGCAGACCCTCGATGACCTGGAAGGTGACCTCCACCTCGGCGCCCTCGGCGTAGTTCTCCTTGGCCGGCCACAGCACGCGGCAAGGCCTGGGCACCTCGGTCATGCCTGGGAAGGACGACGGCGGGTGACCGCGCTGGCCGTAGAACTCCTGGATCGCCAGCCAGTCCCGCTGCAGCCGCCCGAAGTCGTAGAACTCGCCGGGCTGCACCTTGAGCTCCTTGGCGATCTCCTCGGGAGAGTAGAGCGGCGCGCCCGTGATCGGCGCGCCGAACTCGTCGAGGTGCTCGATGCGCACCGACTTGATCTTGTAGCGAACGCCCTCGTCGATGACGAGTTTGATGTCCACCTTGGTGCGGTCGTCGCTGTAGCGCACGTCCGCGACGTCGACCGTGGCGTCGAGAAAGCCGCGGCTGCGGTAGAACAGCCGCAGCCGGTCGAGGTCCTCGTCGAGGATCTCGCGGCTGTAGTAACCACCGCTCACGAGCCCCCACGCCGGATCGCTCTGGATGCGCGCGTCGCGCGCCAGGTAGTCGGCGGCGCCGAGGAAGCCCAGCGGCGGCTCACCCGGGAACGAGTGGTTGCCGAAGAACTCGAGCGAGCGCACGGTGACGCGCGGCCCCTCGTCGACGCGGAACTGCAGCGACTTGTCCGCGCGCGCGCCGGGCACGACGCCCGAAGGCGGCGCCGCCACCGGCTGTTCCACCAAGTCGATGCTGGCGAACGGGAAGCCGTCGCGCGCGTAGCGCGCCAGCAGCACCTTGCGCATCGCCCGCGCCTCGGTGGCGGTGACCTGCCGACCGACGTCGATGCCGAGCAGGTCGTTGACGGTGCGCCGGTCGAGCTTGTCGAGCCCCTTGAAGTCGATCGAGCTGTAGACCTCGACCTCCTGTTCGACGACGTAGGTGATCTGCACGTCGGCGTCGACGGCGAGCACGTAGGCGCTGACCACGAGCCGGCGCTCCTCCCACAGGTTGGTGCAGTCGTTGGTGACCTTGCGCGCCTCGAACGGCTGCCCGACGCGGGTCATCAGGCTGCGCACCAGCGGCTCGCTGGCGGCCTCGTCGAGCATCTTGGGGTCGCCGCGCCCCTCCGCCCGGGCGAACTGGATCGAGCGCACCGTGCGCTTCTCGAGCGCGCGCACCGCATCGTCGATCAGCACGTCACCCTGCGTGTCGACGCGGGCGCCGGGCACCTGGGGCGCCGGCTCCTGCCCCGGGGGCGGCTTCTCCTGGGCACGCAGCACCGCGGCCGCCGCAGCGAGCTGGCACAGCACCAAGGCTGCGACCTGCTTGTTCACGATGGTTGGCTCACTGCATCGGCCTTCGGTTGTGCGTCAGCCTGTTGCAGCCGCGCGGAAGATGGTCACGACTCGCTCCGCGTCACTGCATCGGCTCGGCGCGGCGCGTGAAGTTCTCGAAGCGCATGTACTCGCGGAAGAAGCGCAGCACGACCTCGCCGGTCGGGCCGTTGCGCTGCTTGGCGATGATGATCTGGGCGAGACCGGCGTTCTGCTCGGTGGGTTTGAAGTACTCGTCGCGGTGCAGCAGGATGATCACGTCCGCGTCCTGCTCGATCGCACCCGACTCGCGCAGGTCGCTCATGCGCGGGCGGTGGTCGTCGCGGTTCTCGACGTCGCGGTTGAGCTGCGACAGCGCGATCACCGGCACCGACAGCTCGCGCGCGATGCCCTTGAGCCCGCGCGAAATCGTCGAGATCTCCTGCTGGCGGCTCTCGACGCGACCGCCCGCCGACATCAGCTGCAGGTAGTCGACCACGACCATGTCGATGCCGTGCTTCTGCTTGAGACGCCGGCACTTGGCGCGCAGCTGGGTGATCGACAGGCCAGGCGTGTCGTCGACGTAGATCGGCACCTCGTAGAGCCGCGCCGCCTCTTCCTGCAGCCGCCGGTACTGCTGGTCGGTGATGCGGCCCTTGCGCATCGCCTGGCCGTCGATCTGCGAGCGGCAGCAGAGCATGTTCTGGATGACCTGCTGGCTCGACATTTCGAGCGAAAAGAACGCCACCGCAGCCTTGTGGTTGGCGACGCGCTCGGTCAGGTTGAGCGCGAAGCTCGTCTTGCCCATCGAGGGACGCGCCGCGACGATGATCAACTCGCCGGGCTGCAGGCCGCCGGTCATGTCGTCGAAGTCGTAGTAGTCGGTGCCCAGGCCGGTGAGGCGGCCCTCGCGCTCGCGCAGGCGGTCGATGCGCTCGAAGGTCGACTGCAGCACGTCGCTGATGCTGATCGCCTCGCCGGTCTTGTCCATGCGGGAGATCTCGAAGATCTGCCGCTCCGCCTCGTCGAGCAGGGCCTTGGCCTCCTCCTCGTTCTGGTAGGCGCGCCGGGCGACGTCGAGACAGGTCTCGAGCAGGCGCCGGCTGATCGCCTTCTCACGCACGATCTCGGCGTGGTGCAGGACACCCGCGGCCGTGACCACGCTCTCCATCAGGTCGAGCAGCTGCGGATGCCCCCCCACCTCGTCGAACCGACCCGCGCGCTGCAACTGCTCGCCGACCGCGATCGGGTCGGTGGCGTTCTTGCGGTTGAAGGTCTCGATGATCGACTCGAAGATCAGCTGGTGCCGCGGCAGGTAGAAGTCCTCGGCCTTGAGGAACGTCACGTCGGCGACGGCGTCGGAGTGCAGCAGCAACGCCCCCAGCACGGAGCGCTCTGCCTCGAGATTCTGGGGCACACCTCGCCCATCGAACGTCTGCCGGAAGTCGACCATGGAACGCGCCCTACCTCTGTAGCCGCCGGCATCGCCCGCGCAAGACGCGAGCTGGTGGAGTGCCTGTGAGTTTGCGTGGAGTCCTGGGGAGAAACCGCGCCCAGCCCAGCAGGCGACCCGCTCAGCGCAGCAGACGACCCTGCACAGCGTCCTCGTCGAGCTCGAGGATCCCGAGCCTGGCCAATTCGGCCAGCAGCTGCCGCGCGGTGTCGAAGTCGACCCGGAGCTTGCGCTGCAGCATCGCCGCGCTCGCGCGGCGCGACTCGAGCACGAGCTGGGTCGCATCTTCGACCAGGGCGGCATCGAGCTGCTCGCCGAACAGGCGCTGCTGGCGGGCCGGAACCTGCGGCGGGGTCTGCGGGCGCGGGATCGAAACCGTGGGCTCGCCACGCGCAACCATCTCCCGGTCCCCACCTTCCGCGTCGCGATCCTCGTCGGATCGCGCGATCACTTCGTCGGCTTCGACGTCCTCGGACTCGACGTCCTCGGCCTCGGCGTCCTCGGCCTCGGCCTCGGCCTCGGCGTATGCCGACTCGTCTTCGCTCAGCGGTTCGCCGACCAGATCCTCATCGACCAGGTCCTCGTCGGCGAGCTCTTCCTCGTCCAGCTCCTCGTCGTCCTCCGACGCTGCCACCTCGAGGGATTCGGGCAGCGGCAGGGCCACCGGCGGCTCGAATTCCTCGGTGAGGGACGCAGCCTCCTCGGCCTTCGCGGTGACGTCGTCCGCTTCGCCCCGTACGTCCTCGGCGTCGTCGGCATCTTCCTCGTCGGAATCGGCCTCGTCGGCTTGTTCCGCACGGTCTTCTTGTTCCGCACGGTCTTCCGCACGCGCCTCGGGGAACCAGTCCGCGGCGAGCGAGCGCGGCACCCCGGGATCCCGACCCTCGGTCTCGTCCTCGGCCTGCTCGTCGATGACGAGGAACTCCTCGTTCTCGGCCAGGGAACCCTCGACGGGCCCGTCTTCGCCGGTCGCAGCGGCCTCGGCCAACGCCGCATCGGACTCGATCTCGGGGTTGTCGATGTCCTGGTTCTCGGGCGCCCGCGGCACCCAACCACCGTCCTCCTCGTCGAGCGGCGGCGAACCGCGGCGACGCTCGAAGTAGGAGACCCGGCGCGACGGCCGCGACGGCGGCAGCTGCGCCTCGACGTCCTCGACCTCCGGCTGCACCTCGACCTCGTCGGCATCGGCGCCGACGAAAGCCTCGGGCACCACCTCGTCGTCGAGCTCCTCCGCGGCCGTCGCCGACGCGATGCGCGCGGAATCCGTGCTGACGGCACCGGTGACGACGGCGCCCCTCGAAGCCGAGGTCGCGGCGCTGGCCGCGAGGCCCTTGAGGTGATCGGTGACCTCGGACTCGACGCCCACTTCGTGGCGAGCGCCCTCGCGCAGCTTCTCGAAGGCGTCGCGGAAGAAGAAGTCCGTCGCCAATAGCAGCGCGGCCACGGTGATCGCCCAGACCGCGATCAGGCTCGGGTAGTAGCCGATGGTCGCCACCAGCACGCCGCCCAGCCACGCGCCCAGTTCACCCTTGTGGAACGCCGGGCTGACCCCGCCGTCGCCGAGGTTCAAGAACACGCCGAGCATGACCACCATCGCGAACAGGCGCGAGAGGCGCGCCAGCGGCCGCTCACAGGCGCCGGTGACGAACCAGATCGAGCCCCAGGTCAGCAGCAGCAGGAAGCCGAGGAACGACGGCGCGAACCCGAAGCTGCGGTAGACCCAGGCGACGAGCAGCTGCAGCGGCGACTGCACGTCGAGGGCGTCGTGCCGCAGGTGGTAGTAGAGCAGCGCCGACAACGTGAACATCGCCAGCCCGATCGGCAGCAGCGGCATCAGCCGCTCGGCGACGGTGCGCGACGAACTATCGCTCTCTTGCTGGCCCAGCAGATTCACGGTCATGGCCCCTCCACGGGCGTCGGTCCCAAGCGTCCGGTCACATCGGACGCTCGGGCGGACTCTAACGAGGTCGCGACCGACCTACAAGCGACAGCGGCAAGCAACCTGCGTGACCGCAAGGGGTGCCGGAGCGGCAGGAGACGCCGAGCCCGATCCCGATCAGGCCGGGTCCTCGACCGGCGCCGGCGAATCCTCGTCCTCGCCCGCGGCCGCGTCGCCTTCGGCGTCCCCCTCGACCGCTTCCGCGGCGTCGTCCTCGGGCGCGTCGGCATCGAAGGCGTCCTCACCGGCGTCGATCGCCGCGAGCTCCTCTTCGAGCAGCAGCTCGCGCTGCTGGTATTCCTCGAGCGTCATCAGCACCTCGCGCGCCTTGGCGCCCACGAACGCACCGACCAGCCCGTCCTCCTCCATGAGCTCGAGCAGGCGCGTGGCCCGCGTGTAGCCGACGCCGAGCGCGCGCTGGATCAGCGTCGCCGAGCCGCGCTGCTGGCCGAGGATCACCTCGACGGCCTTGGGATACAGCTCGTCGCGGCTCGCGCCCGAAGAGCGCGAGCTGGTCTGGGTCTGCACCAGCGCCGGGTTGAAGCTCGGCCGCTGGCCGTGCTCCTCGAGGAAGCGCACCACCGACTGCTGCTCGTCGTCGGCGACGAACGTGCCCTGGGCGCGGATCAGCGCCGCGCCGCCGGGCGGCATGTAGAGCATGTCGCCGTGGCCGAGCAGCTTCTCGGCGCCGTTGCTGTCGAGGATCACGCGCGAGTCGATCTTGCGGTTGACCTTGAACGCGACCTGGCACGGCAGGTTGGCCTTGATGATGCCCGTGATCACGTCGCTGCTCGGCCGCTGCGTCGCGAGGATCACGTGCATGCCGACCGCGCGCGACTTCTGCGCCAGGCGCTGGATCGACTCCTCGACCTCGTTCTGCGCCACGTTCATCAGATCGGCGAACTCGTCGATGACGATCACGATGTACGGCAGGTGGATGCGGTCGGGCGGCGGATCGCGCTGCAGGCGCTTCTTGAGCTCCTGCTCGCCGAGGCGGTTGTAGTTCTTGATGTGGTTGACGCCCGCGGCCGACAGCATCGCGTAGCGGTTCTCCATCTCGTCGACGGCCCACTGCAGCACCGCCGGCGCCTTCTTCATGTTGGTGACGACGTCGCAGCACAGGTGCGGGACCTGCTTGTAGGCCTGCAGCTCGACCATCTTCGGGTCGACCAGGATCAGCTGCACCTGCCGCGGCGTGCGCGTCATCAGGATCGACAGCAGGATCGTGTTGATGCAGACCGACTTGCCCGAGCCCGTGGTGCCCGCGATCAGCAGGTGCGGCATGCGCGCCAGGTCCTCGACGATCGGGTTGCCGGCCACGTCCTTGCCCAGGAACAGGGGAATCGCCCGGTCCTCGCTGCGCCCGAACTGCTCGAGCAGATCGCGCATGAACACCTTCTGGCGCGAGCCGTTGGGCACCTCGATGCCGATCGTGTCCTTGCCCGGGATCGGCGCGACGACGCGCACCGACACCGCCTTGAGCGCCGCCGCGAGGTCGAGTTCGAAGCCCTGCAGCTTGTTGACGCGGATGCCCTCCTCGAGGCGGATCTCGTACTGCGTCACCGCCGGCCCGACCGAGGCGGCGACGATCTCGCACTTCATGTTGAAGTTGGCGAGCTTGCTGACGATCGCCTCGCCGCCGCGCTGCAGCACCTCGGAGGTCTCGGTGACGTCGTTCTGCAACGACTCCTGGAACAGTTCGACCGGCGGGAACGGATAGGCCTCGTCGAACGGCAGGGTGGACTGGGCCGCCTTGCGCGGCCGCGGTTTGGGCTTGGGACGCGGACGGACGACGATCGGCACCCGCGTCACCGGCGGCGCGGCCGCAGCTCCTTCCTTGTCTTCGGCTTCGTCGGTCGCGGCGTCGTCGGCCGAGGCGGCCTCCGCATCGGTGGCCCCGGCCTCCTCGCCATCCTCGTCACTTTCCGGGTCGTCCTGCGCCCCCTCGGCCTCGGCCTCGTCCGCGTCCGCGGCCTCGGCAGCAGCCTTGCCCCGGCGGCGGCGGCGCCGCGGCGGCGCGCCCGCGTCCTCGTCCTCGGCGCCCGCCTCGTCGTCCTCGTCTCCGTCGCCGACGGCCGCATCCGCGTCCGGGACGGCGGCCTGCAGGTCCTTGCGCCGACTGCGGCGGGAGCGCCGCGGCGCCGCTTCCTCCGGCTCGTCCAACAGCGCGGCGACGTCACCGCCGACGTCGGCGCCGGCGGCGAGCGCCTGCGGTTCGCGACGCAGGCGTCGCCACAACACCTCGAGCGCAGCGACGGCGCGCAACAACAGCTGCGAGAACATCCACTCGGTCGCGAGCAGGAAGGAGACCAGCGAGCCGAAGCCCACCAGCAACAGGCGGCCGGTGCCGCCGAACGCGGCTTCGAGCCGCGGCGACAGGAACGCGCCGAAGACGCCACCCGCGCCCCACGGCGTGATCTCACGCACGCCGGCGCGGCCGTCGGCGCCCGCGAACAGGATCGCCAGCATGGCCGAGAACACCACCGCGCCCAGCACCTTGATGACCAGACGGTTGACGCAGCGACCGAGGAACAGCGCCATCGCGCCGCCGAGCAGCAGCAACCACGGGATCCAGCCCGCAAGGCCCAGGGTGCGCGCGAAGCCGTGGGCGAGGTAGTAGCCGACGGCGCCGCCGAGGTTCTGCATGCCGCCGGTCGGCACCGGCGCGTCGAGCTCGGCGAGCCGGAACGTCGCCAGGCACAACATCGCGTAGAGCGCCGCGCCGCAGAGCGCCAGGGCGACGACCTCGCGCGAGCGCTGGGACAGGCCCGGGCCAGGCACGTCTTCGAGGGGCACGAAGCGGGTGCCCCGCTTGCGCGACTTCGGTTCGGATTCCACGGTTGATGCCTTGCTCACGATGTCGCCTCGATCACGCGTCTGCTGCCTTCGGTCGCTGCTGCTGCCACAGATCCACCGCGGCCGCGACGATGCGCGCCGCGGTCGCCGACTTGTCCTGCCGGGGCAGCGCTTCATCGCGCCCGTCGGCAAAACAGAGCACCACTTCGCTGTCGTCGCTGCCGATCGCGTCGTGCAGGTTGACGACGACGAGGTCCAATCCCTTGCGGACCAGCTTCTCGCGACCGCGCGCGATCGCCGCGGGCAGCCCCGCAGCGGTCGATTCGAGCGCGAAGCCGGCGACGACGCGGCCGCCCTTGCGCGCGGCGAGGCCGGCGACGATGTCGGGGTTGGGCACGAGTTCGAGCTGCCAGGAGCCCGCGGCGCGAGCCGGTTTGCCCTGCTGCCGCTGCGCCGGGCGCCAGTCGGCGACGGCCGCGGCCGCCAGCACCACGTCTGCGGTTGCGAATGCACGCTCCGCCGCGGCTTGCATCTCCAGCGCCGAAACCACGGCGCGCACTTCGGCGCCGTCCGGCGGCGGCACGTCGACGGGCCCGAGCACCATCGTCGCCGCATGGCCCGATGCCAACGCGGCCGCGGCCAGGGCGCACCCCATGCGCCCCGAGCTGCCATTGCTCAGGTAGCGCACGTCGTCGAGGTACTCGCGGGTGGGGCCCGCGGTGATCAAGATGGAGACCACGCCCTCGCCGACCCTCGGGCTTCGTATCCAGCAACCGCCACGCGTCCTATGGTAGTAACAGTCTTTCCGCGGGGGAGAAAAAATACGGGTCTGCGTCTACACCGAACGTCACATCGAACGCCAGAAGCCCTCGTCTGCGACCCTCTGCCTGCCCCCCCGCGTGTCCCCCCGAGCCATCGTCCCCGTCCTGTCCGCCGTCACCCTGCTGACCGGCTGCTGGTCCCCCTCCACCAGCCGCGACTCCGCTGACGAGCAGGTCTACGGCATCCTCGCCAAGGTCACCGAGCAGGTGACCGGCGCGCCGACCACCCACAAGCTCGATCGCCCGATCGACACGCTGCGCAACCGGCTGCTCAACAGCAAGGAGCCGGTGCACCTCGACCTGTTCCAGGCCCTCGACGTGGCCGCCGAGAACAGCCGCGAGTTCCAGCGCCAGAAGGAGTCGCTCTACCTCGCCGCGCTGAGCCTGACCCGCGAACAGCACAACTTCGCGCTGCGCTTCTCGGACGTCGCCTCGGGTGAGGTCTCGGGCCAGGCCGACGACACCGCGGACGCCGACCTCAGCAACAACCTGTCGGCTTCGGTCAACACCGTCGCCGGCACGCGCATCGTCGCGAGCTTCTTCAACACCTTCATGCGGTCGCTGATCCACGGCGGCCGCTTCGACGGCGGTTCGATCCTGAACCTGACGCTGACCCAGCCCCTGCTCAGCGGCGCCGGCCAGCGCATCGTGCGCGAACCGCTGACCCAGGCCGAACGCGAGGTCGTCTACTCGGTCCGGGACTTCGAGCGCTTCCGCGCCGACTTCTCGATCTCGGTGGTCAGCGAGTACTGGAACGTCGTGCGCCAGATGACCGACCTGGTCAACGTCGAGGCGAACTACCGCAGCCTGAGCACCTCGCGCGAGCAGATCGAGGAACTCTACAAGGCCGGCCGCAAGACCGTGACCGACCTCGGCCGCGCCAAGCAGAGCGAGTACTCGGCGGACGTCAGCCGCGTCGAGGCCAAGAACCGCCTCGAGTCGGCCATGGACCGGTTCAAACTCACGCTCGGCCTGCCGATCAACGCCCAGGTCGAACTGGACCCCGACGAGCTCAAGCGGCTGACCGCGCTCGGCGTCGAGAACATCGACCTCGAGGAGTCGACGGCCGTCGCCCTGGCGCTGCAGCGGCGCTACGACTTCCAGACGGTCGTCGATTCCGTCGAGGACGCGGGCCGGCGCATCCTGGTCAGCGAGGACGCCCTCGACATGTCGCTGGACTTCACCGCGGCGCTCAACGTGCCCTCGGAGTCCGGCAAGGACCTCAACCTCGACTGGTCGCGCGTCAACTGGTCGGCGGGCTTCGAGCTCGACCTGGCGCTCGACAAGCTCGTCGAGCGCAACGCCTACCGCTCGGCGCTGATCTCGTTCGACCTCGCGGTGCGCAACCGCGAGCAGAGCGAGGACCAGATCACCGCCGACGTGCGCAGCTCGCTGCGCAACATCCAGAGCGCGATCGACACCTACCGCATCCAGACGATGGCGGTCCAGCTCGCCGAGCAGCGCGTCGAGGCCAACACCGACCTCTACGCCGCCGGCCGCGTCGAGGCGTTCGAGAAGCTCGACGCCCAGGACGCGCTGATCAGCGCCCAGCTCCAACTCACGGCGGCGATCGTCGACTACCACGTCGCGAAGCTGCAACTGATGAACGACCTCGAGGCGATCGACCTCGAGCACGAAGGCCTCCGTTTCGACCCGGCGCTGCCCATGCCGCAGCTCAAGACCGGGGAGTGATCGCATGACTACCGACCCCAAGTGTCTCTCGCGCCTGCTGCCCCCCCGCCGCGGCTCCTGCTCCATTCCCCTGCTGCTGGCCGTGGCAGCGATGACCGCCGCCTGCGGCGAGAAGGCCGCGCCCGTCACCAGCGACCCCAACTTCTACAAGGTGTCGCGCGAAGACCTGCCGATCACGGTCAAGGAGGCCGGCGAACTGCAGGCCGTGCGCGAGACCAGCGTGCGCTCGCAGGTCGAAGGCCAGGCGACGATCCTCTACCTGATCCCGGAAGGCAGCAACGTCAAGGTCGGCGAGAAGCTGTTCGAGCTCGACGTCAGCGAGATCGTCGAGAAGCGCGCCAACCAGAAGATCACGGTCGAGAAGGCGCGCAACGCGTGGGAACAGGCGCGCACGGCCGCCGACATCCTCGAGAAGGAACTCACGACCAAGCTCAATTCGGCCGCCTCGCAGCTGCGCATCGCCGAGATGGAGCTCGAGAAGCTGCTCGGCGCCACCGGTGACAAGGCCAACGAAGGCACCAACGGCGACATGCTCAAGCGCCTGCGCGAGCTGGTCAGCGAGAAGCCCGTGACCGCCGCGCCGGTCGACGCCGCGCTGCAGGAGGAGGAGGGCGCGCCGCGGACCGTCAAGGTCGCCGCGGTCGATCCCCGCACCTTCGCCAACCTCGTCGACAAGACGCTGCAACTGTTGCAGGTGCCGGGCGGCGGCGACCCGCTCAAGCGCGACATGGGCGACATGGCCAACCGCATCCTCGACCAGGCCGACAAGATCCGCCTGGCGATGGCCGACCTCAGCATCAAGGGGGACAAGGTGGCCTACAGCCGCCGCCTCGCCAGCAAGCAGTTCATCACGCGCAACGAGCTCGAGGGCGACGAGCTGGCCTACCAGAGCCAGATCTCCCAGGTGACCCTCGCCTGGAACCGCCTCGATCAGCTGATCAACTACGACCTGCCGGTCGAGCGGATCAAGGCCGCGCAGGACTACGAGAACGCGCAGCTCGAGATGCAGCGCGTCGAGGCCAGCAACGACGCCGAGCGCAAGAAGTCCTCGTTCGACGTCGATGCCAAGAAGCAGGAACTCGACGTCGCCGCCGAGCGCCTCGCCAACTTCAACAAGCAGATCGAGAACGCGATCGTCTACGCCCCGACGCCGGGCCTGGTCGTCTACGCGCGCGTCGACCGCGACCGCCGCGGCGGCGAGGCCGTGCGCGAGGGCGTCAGCGTGCGCGAGCGGCAGGAGATCATCGTGCTGCCCGACAACACCAAGATGCGCTGCATCGTCAAGGTGCAGGAGGCGCAGATCGACAAGGTCGCCGTCGGCCAGCGGGCCTTCGTCAGCGTCGAGGCGTTCCCGAACGAGATCCTGCCCGGTCGCGTCGTGCGCGTCGCGCCGGTCGCGGACTCGTCGAGCAGCTGGATGGGCAACGACAAGAAGGTCTACACGACCGTCGTCGAGCTCGACGGCGAGAACAACGACAGCCGGCTGCGTTCGCGCATGGCGGCGGCGGCTGCGATCACCATCGACACGGTGCCCGACGTGATCGCGGTGCCGCAGCAGTCGGTGCGCCGCGACCGCTCGGTCAACTACATCTGGAAGCACACCGGCAAGGGCCCCGAAGCCGTCAAGGTCGTCGTCGGCGAACACAACCAGGAGAAGGTGCAGATCCTCGAAGGTGTGGACGTGGGCGACATCGTCTACCGCACGCCTCCGGGCGGCGTCGCGGACCCGCGCTTCGAGCAGCCCGCGCTGCCGGAGGGCACCCCTGCCGAAGCGTCGGCCACGAGCGGCGCCGGGAACCAGGCCGCGCGCCTGGGTGGTTCGGATGGGCCGCAGCCCGGTGCGCGGGGCCCCGGAGGCAATGGCCCTGGCGGCAATGGTCCTGGCGGCAATGGTCCTGGCGGCAATGGTCCTGGCGGCAATGGTCCTGGCGGCAACGCTCCCGACGGCAATGGCCCTGGCGGCAATGGCCCTGGCGGCAATGGCCCTGGCGGCAATGGTCCCGGCGGCCGACAAGGCCGGCAGGGCGGCGGCATGAACAACAAGAAGTTCGCCGAGATGACGGCCGAGGAGCTCGAGGCCTACAAGGGCCGCCTCGAGGGCATGCAGTCCATGGTCGATCGCTTCCGCACCAGCGCCGGCGAGGACGTCGCCAAGCAGATGGAGGACTGCCTCGCCGGCATCAAGACGAGTCTGGACGGCAGCGACCTGGAGACCGCCCAGACCCACGCGGACCAGCTGCGCACCCTGATGCGCTCGGCGATGGGCAACCGCGGCAACCGCGGCAACCGAGGCCAGGGCGGAGATCCCCAAGGCGGCGGCCCCGGCGGCGGCAACCAGAACCGCGGCGGCTGAGCGGACCAGGCGAACGATGACCCAATCACCGATGTCCGATGACCGCAAGGTCATCGCCGAGTTCGTCGACGTGCACCGTCACTACATGATGGGCACCAACGTCGTGCGCGCGCTCAACGGCGTGTCGATGCAGGTCCGTCAGGGCGATTACCTCGCGATCATGGGCCGTTCGGGCTCGGGCAAGAGCACGATGCTCAACCTGCTCGGCTGCCTGGACCGCCCCACGTCCGGGCAATACCTGGTCGGCGGCCGCGACGTGAGCCAGCTGGACGACGACGCGCTGTCCGACGTGCGCGGACGCGAGATCGGCTTCATCTTCCAGTCGTTCAACCTGATCCCGCAGCTGACCGTGCTCGAGAACCTCGAGGTGCCGCTGTTCTACCAGAACCGCGTCGGCCCCGAGTCGCGCGCCAAGGCCGAACACCTGGCGCGCCGCGTCGGTCTCGGCGGCCGCCTCGACCACCGCCCGCTCGAGCTCTCGGGCGGCCAGCAGCAGCGCGTCGCGATCGCGCGCGCGCTCATGAACGACCCGCTGTTCCTGCTGGCCGACGAGGCCACCGGCAACCTCGACAGCAACACCGAGCTCGAGATCCTCGCGCTGCTCGACGAGCTGCGCGCCGAGGGCGTCACGATCGTGATCGTCACCCACAACGAGAACGTCGCGCTGCGCGCCGACAAGACGCTGTGGCTCAAGGACGGCGAGGTCGAACAACTCGTCGACAACCGACTGGCCCAGACCGGCGGAGGTGCGTCTTGATCCGCGACAACATGCGCACCGTCAAGCTCGGGCTCAAGAGCCTGATGCTGCACAAGCTGCGCAGCTGCCTCACGACCGCCGGCATCCTGTTCGGCGTGGCCTCGGTGATCGCGATGCTCGCGGTCGGCGAGGGCGCCAGCAAGGAAGCCCTCGACCGCTTCCGCGACATGGGCGTGACCAACATCCTGGCGCGCAGCGTCAAGCCGCCGGACACGCAGCAGAGCAGCAGCCAGAGCGCGTTCTCGGCGATGGCCTACGGCCTGCTCTACAGCGAGGCCGACCTCGTGCAGTCGGCCCTGCCCAAGGCCAAGGTCGTGCGCGTGCGCGAAGTGCAGCGGCCGCTGATGCGCGGCGAGTACTTCCGCACCACGATCGTGGTCGGCACCGAGACCGACTTCATCGAAGTCACCAACATGCACATCAGCGAGGGGCGCTGGCTCAGCGAGGTCGACGACCAGACCCTGAGCAACACCTGCGTGATCGGCGCGAGCCTCGCCAACACCCTGTTCCCGCTCGAGAACCCGCTCGGTCAGACGATCCTGACCGGC
The DNA here is from genome assembly GCA_020638655.1 of Planctomycetota bacterium. GTDB lineage: Bacteria > Planctomycetota > UBA1135 > UBA1135 > UBA2386 > JACKIC01. Next base: position 374,390 of record JACKIC010000003.1, on the reverse strand, counting down.
AACGACGACCGCTACGTCGTCGTCGGCGTGCTCGAGTACCAGGGCCGCGCCGCGGGCCCGGCCGGCACGACCTACGACGAGTGCATGTTCATCCCGATGTCGACGTCGCGCCGGCGCTTCGGCGAGGAGGTGTCGACGTCGTCGGGCGGCTCGTTCAAGCGCGAACGCATCGAGCTCAACGAGGTCAAGGTCAAGCTGGAGACCTCCGAGGAGGTCGAGAGCGCCGCGCACATCATGCGCGACCTGCTGCTCGAGGCGCACAAGCAGCAGAACGACGTCGAGATCACCGTGCCGCTCGAACTGCTCAAGCAGGAAGAGGCGAGCAAGCGCATGTTCAACATCGTGCTGGCGGTGATCGCGTCGATCAGCCTGCTCGTCGGCGGCATCGGCATCATGAACGTGATGCTCGCGACCGTCACCGAACGCACGCGCGAGATCGGCATCCGCCGCGCGCTGGGCGCCAAGCGCAAGCACATCATCCAGCAGTTCCTGGTCGAAGCCGGCGTGCTGTCGGCGCTCGGCGGCGTGGTCGGCGTGCTGCTGGGCATGCTGGTGCCGATCGGCATCGAGGCGTGGTTCGCGCAGAAGACCATCATCCTGGTGCCGCACGTGCTGCTCGCGTTCGGCATCTCCGCCGCGGTCGGCGTCGTGTTCGGCATCTACCCCGCCTGGCGGGCCGCCAACATGGACCCGGTCGAGGCGCTGCGCCACGAGTGAGGCAACGCGGGCCGACCGCTCAGGGTTGGCCCGACGCCGCGCCCAGCGTCGCCGCACCGGCGCGCGCCAGGGCGTCGAGCTCCGGGTCCTCGACCGGAGCGCACTCGCGCCCCAACCAGTGCCGCACCGCGAGGCGCACCAGGTCGAGGGTCAGCAGGTCCGCCCACTCGCCCGCCCCCTCCTCGGCCTGCTGGCGCCAACTCGCGGACACGAACGCGCAGCGCAGCCAGAAGTCCTCGGTGCCGCGCTCGAGCAGCCAGGCCATGCCGGCCTCGCCGGGCCTGGCCGGATCGAGCAAGGCACCGACATCGTGCAGCAGCGCCACCGCGCCCAGCTCGCCGAGCCGGCTCTCCGGCCAGCCGGCGAGGCGCGCGAGGTGCACGGCGACGATCGCGACGTGCAGCGCCTGCCGCAGCGCCTTCGGCTCACCCTGCAGCAGCGTCAGCGGCTCGAGGCCACCGGGCAGGAGCAGCAGGCTCTCGACGACTCCGTGCAGCACGCAGCGGGCGATGCCCGGCGCGATGCGGCGCTCGTCGACCACCGCCATCAGCTGGTTCTCGAGGTAGACCGCGCGCAGGCGGGAGTCCCCGACCTCGGTCGCGGCGCGCTGACGCCCCAGCGTCATCACCGGCTCGGAGGAGGCGCCGCGCACGCCGACGTGGATGCGCGCCTCCCCCGTCGGCCCCGGCGTGCCTTCGGCAGCGGCCGCGAAGCCGCTGGCCCAATGCGCCAGGTCGGCCGCGTCGACGTGCCGGTCGAACAGGATCTCACCGACGCCGTGCGCCTGCATGCGCTCGGCGAGCCCCTTGGCCGCCGCGAACACGTCGACCGCCAGCGGGATCAGGTGGCCGTCCACGAAGATCGCGCCGCAGTTCTCGTGCACGATCAGATAGCTCTCGTCGCCCATCGCCTGGGCGAGGGTCGCGCTCGCGGCCGCGGCGACGTCGCCGAGGTCCGTAGGGGCGCGACCGGCTGCGGTCTCGACGAGGGTCCAGAGCGCCGCGATACACCGCCGATTGCTCGCGTCACCGCCCATCGTTGGCCGCCGGCCGGAGCCGGCCAGATCAGGCCTGCTGACCGATGTGCTTCTCGACCAGATCGATCAGCTCGTCCGGCTCGAAGGGCTTGCGGAAGTAGTCCGCCGCGCCCATGTCGGTGCTCTTCTGGTGACCGCGCGCGTGCTCGCGGGCAGTGAAGATCACCACCGGGATGTGCGCCGTCGCGGTGTCCCGCTTGAGGCGCGTGAGCGTCTCCCACCCGTCGATGCCCGGCATCATGATGTCGAGCAGGATCAGGTCAGGGGTCTGCCCCTTGGCCTTGGTGATGCCATCCTCGCCGTTGGTGGCGGACTCGACTTTGAAGCCGGCCGCCTCCAACACCATCTGGGTGCTGACGATGATGAGCTTCTCGTCTTCGATGATCAGTACGGTCCGTTGCATGACGAATCTCTCCGCGGTGTGCGCTAGACCTCGGCGGTCTCGGCGGACGGTTGGTAGACCGGCAGCGCAAAGGAGAAATCGGCTCCCTGACCCAGTTGGCTGGAGATCTTGATCCGACTTCCGTGCGCTTCCACGATTCCCCGGGCGACGAACAGGCCCAGACCGGCGCCGCCGTGGTGCCGGGTGAGGGGGTCTTCGACCTGGAAGAACTTCTCGAACACCCGCCGCTGGTAACGCGGGTCGATGCCGATGCCGTCGTCCTTGACCCCGAAGACCAGCTCACCCGAGGCCGTGACCTCGATGCGAACGGCGACGTGGCCCTCGTCCGGGGCGAACTTGACCGCGTTCTCGATCAGGGCCTGGCAGGCCCGGCGCAGGTCCGAACGGTCGCCGTAGATGCCCAGGTCCGTCTCGTCGACGTGCAGCTGCAGGTCGATGCGCCGGTCGCGTGCCGGCTGCTCGAACGGCGCCATCAGCCCGTTGGTGAACTCCGCGACACTGAAGACCTCGCGGTCCTGACCGTAGTCGGCCGACTCGAGGTTGCCCAGGTTGATCAGCTTGTCGATCTGGTGCTCGAGGCGCACCGACTGCTCGCGGATGCTCTCGCAGACACGCTGCTGCGGCTCGGAGAGGGCCCCCAGCGCGCCCTTGACCATCATGGTCGAGAACGTCTTGATGCCGGTCAGCGGCGTGCGCAGCTCGTGCGCGACGATCGACAGGTACTGGTTCTTGAGCTGGTCGGTCTTGAACTCGGCGGTGACGTCCTTGAGCACCGACAGCGCGCCGGCCGGCTGCCCGCGGTAGTCGAGCACGCGGCTGGTGATGCACTTGATGTAGAGCAGGTCCTGCTCGCTGTGGTGCACCTCGACCGTCTGCGTGACCTCCTTGTGGTTCTCGAGCCGGCCATGATCGGCGCCGAGCGCGCCGATCAGCTCGGCACGGCCCTGCATCGCCGCGATCGGCTTGCCCAGGGCGACGAAGGACTTCACGCCGAGCAGATCCTCGGCCACCGGGTTCAGGAGCGTGACGTTGCCGGCACGGTCGACGAACACGATGCCGTCCATGATGTTCGTGATGATGGTCATCATTCGGGACAGGTCGAGGAAGAAGGTCTCCTGGGATTCACTGAACCGCGCCGCCTGCTGCGCGCAGCGCTGCCGCAGCTCGTCCGACTGGAACTCGAGGCGACGGATCTCCTCGCGGACCTTGGTGGCCTCGTCACGACGCACGCGGGCGCGCGCCAGGGTCGCCGCGGCCGCCGCCGGCGTGCCCTCGAGCGGCAGCAGGTCGTGACAACCCAGCTCCATCGCCAGGCGGTAGGAGTCGATCGTCGGCGTCGACCCGCAGCCCAGCACCAGCGTGGCGCCGCGCTCCAGCGCGCTCTGCGACAGCAGGGCCAGCTCACCGGCGCCGAGGCAGTCGGCGACGAGCACGAAGTCGACGCACGTCGCGCCGAGATGGGCGGTCGCCTGGGACGAGGTGTCCGCGACCACGACCTCGTGCTCGCCGGGCTCGAGCAACTCGAGGTAACGAGCCTGCGTCGCAGGGACGGGGTCGACGATCAGGATGCTCGCGATCTTCGCCATCACTCACCGGCGCGGAACAACAATGCCGTACGCGACGCCGCTGCGGACCCGCGGCGCCTGCTGCCACTGGCGGACAAGGCGTCTACTTGACGCTCTTGATCGCCGAGAGCGCATCGTCCTCGCGGTCGTAGATCGCGAGGTGCTTGCTGATGCGCATGATCTCGAAGATCTTGATGATGAACGGCTTGATGTTGCTCAGGTAGAGCTTCGCGCTGCGGCTCGACGTGACGTTGTTCGCCACGATGATCAGGCCCACGCCGCAGGAGTCGATGATCTTGACGTTGTCGAGGTTCAGCACGAAGTGCTGGAAGCCCTCTTCGATCTTGCCGTTGATCGTCTCCTTCAGCGACTCCTTGAGGGCATCCGTCACGTAGAAGTTCAGGCTGCGGTCGTTGAACGAAATGATGACGGTCTTGTCGTCCTTGAGGGCCGTAACAGAAAGGCCTTGGCTCTTCTTCCCAACGATTTCCATGGCTTACCTCGATGGTTCGCGCGCCCGGTTCCGCTGTAGGCGCCGGCAGTTCATCGACCCGTTGCCGGCGGAAATTGAGGGCGCCCCCGCTTTTCTCACCCGGGCGGACCTGCCCCCGATGCCAAGGGCCGGGAGCGGCTGCGCCGGCCGCCGCCGCCGGGGTCGGCGCGGCTACTGGGACGCGGCCTGCTGCGCGGCCTGATCCGGCGCCGCCGCGGAGCCGCCGCGGCCCGCGGCGCTCCCCCGCGCGCGGTCGGTGGCGAGGTCGGCGTAGCGCTGGGCGACGTTCGCACGCCCGATCTGGGCCAGGATCGTCGGGCTCTTGCGCAGCCCCAGCTGGTTGGCCTTGTTGGCGACGCTGGTCACGGTCCGGCCCAGCGTGCGCGCCACCTCCAGATTGTCGAGGTCGGCGTAGATGCGCCGCAGCTCGGTGATCTCGGCCTCGGTCCAACGCGGCATGCGGCGACCGGACGGCGCCGGCGCGCTGCCGGCCGGTTCGGACTGACGCTGCGCCACGAACCGCTTGTCCTTGGCCAGACAGTGCTGGGCCGCGACCCGCGCGATCTCGCTGCGCGGCCGACCGACCACGACCTCGAGGTCCTCGTCGGAGCGGGTGCCGTAGAAGTCCTTCAGGCGCTGCAGTTCGGCGCGCGTCCAGACCCCGTCGTTGGGCGCCCGGCGCAGGTCGGCCACGCGACGCTGCACCTCGGCCACGGACCGGCCGAGCAACGGACCGAGCAGGCGCGGCTCGACCGCCCCCCAGGCCTCACGCAGGCGCGTGTCGTCGCTGTCGGTCCAGGAGCCGCGCCGAGGCGGCTGCCGCAGCAGGACCAGGGCCTTGCGCGCCGTGCTCTCCGGCGAACGCCGCAGCAGCCGGGCGGTGTCGACGACGCCGCGACGGGGCAGCAGCTGCCGCAACCGCTCGAGCTCGGTGACGGACCAATTGCCCCGGCGCAGGCCGCGGTCGGTCACGCATCCACCTCGGCCGAGCCGGTCAGGAAGCGCTCCCAGCGCACCTGGATCTCCTCCTGCACGAGGCGCCGCACCTCGCGGGTCGACTTCATCAGCACGGCCCGCGCGGCGAGGTCGCGACATTCGTCCGCCGTGAAGCTGCGCAGCATCAGCTTGACGCGCGGCAGGAACACCGGAGCCATCGACAGCTCGCGATAGCCGAGCCCGACCAGCAGCGGCGTGAACCAGTGGTCACCGGCGATCTCGCCGCAGACCGACGCCGGCTTGCCGGCGGCCGCGGCCGACGCGGCGATCTGCTGCAGCACGCGGAGGACCCCCGGGTGGAACGGGTCGTACATCTTGGCGACGCGTTGGTTGTCGCGATCGACGGCCAGGAGGTACTGCACCAGGTCGTTGGTGCCGACCGAGACGAAGTCCACGATCGGCAACAGGTCCTCGAGCACGTGCACCAGGGCGGGCACCTCCACCATGACGCCCAGCTCGATCTCCGCGTCGTGCGCGACGCCCGTGTCGCGCAGGTCCTGCACGAGCTGGTCGAGCACCTCGCGGCAGCGCACGACCTCGCTGCGACTGGTGACCATCGGCAGCAGCACGCGGGCGTGCCCGAGCGCGCTGGCCCGCAGGATCGCGCGGATCTGCGTGTAGAGGATGTCGGGCCAGTCAAGACACAGACGGATGCCGCGCCAGCCGAGCACCGGGTTGCGTTCCTCGGGCATGCGGAAGTAGCCGAGCGGCTTGTCGCCGCCGACGTCGAGCGTGCGGAAGGTCACGGGCTTGCCGCCCGCTCCCTGCATCGCGCGCCGATACATCGCCACCTGCTCTTCCTCCGTCGGGAACTGCCGGCGCTCCATGAACGCGAACTCGGTGCGGAACAGGCCGATGCCCGCGATCGTGCCGGTCTCGAGCGAATCGAGCTCGCGGACACCCTCGACGTTGGCGCACAGCCGCACGTGGGTGCCGTCGGGCGTCACCGAGGACTGCAGGCGCACCTCGGCGACGCGGCGCTCGATGTCGCGCTGCTCGCGCAGCTGGCGCTCGTAGTGGTCGAGGTCCTCCTGGGTCGGCTCGAGCACCACGATGCCAGCGTCGCCGTCGACGATCGCCAGCGCGCCGGTCGACGTGGTCAGCATGATCTCCTCGATGCCGACCACCGACGGGATGCCCAGCGAACGCGCCAGGATCGCGCCGTGCGAGTACTTGCCGCCGTGCGCCGTGACGATGCCGCGGATGTGCTCGCGGTCGAGCAGGCCGGCGTCGCTCGGCAGGAACTCCTCCGCAGCGAACAGGTAGTCGCGCCCGTCCGCCGTGTACTTGGTGCGCTCCGTCGCGACCAACGCGACCACCAGCTGACGGCCGATGTCGCGCAGGTCGGCGGCGCGCTCGCGCATCGCCGGGCTGTCCATCGCCGCGAACACGCCCTCGTAGCGTGCGATCACCCGCTGCAGCGCCACCTCGAGGTTGACGCCGTGGGCGGCGATCTCGTTCTCGACGTCACGCTTGAAGGTCGGGTCGTGCAGGATCGCCATCTGTGCGTCGTAGATGCGCACGTCCTGCTTGGCGATCGCGCTGGAGAGCTCCTGCTGCAGGGAGTGCAGCCCCGCCGTGACCTCGTCGATCGCGGCCCCAAGGCGGCTAACCTCGGCCTGCACGCCGTCCGGCCCGACCTGCCAGGTCGGGATGTGGTCGAGCGTGGTGTGGAAGTGCACGATCGGCGCGATCGCGACGCCAGGCGCTGCAGCGATACCCTTGAGTTTGCGGCTCATCCGATGGCACGAGGTTTTCAGGGACGGTGCCGCACATTGCAACACGCGCGCTTCATCTGTTGGCCCCCGCCTGCCGATCCAGGAGGTGAATCCGAGCCAGCCGATGAAGAACAAGGCCCAAACCCAAGACGCAGCCGACACGCTGCCCGACTTCCTCAACGAAGTGACCGAAGCCACCGAGGGGCTCGAGGAGCTGCTCGGCAGCGATCCGGAGGCTGCTCTCGGCGAGCACGAGGCGGCCGACCATGACGGCGAGCACGCCTTCGCCGAGGACGAGCACTACGACGACGGCGACGACTACGAGCCCGAACAGGACGCCCAGGCGACCCCGTTCCGCGCCGAGCGCGCCGGGTCCCGCGCCGACTCGGGTTCTTCGGGCGGCGGCAGCGCGCTGGCGATGCTCGCCGGCGTCGTGTGCATGCTCGGCGGCGTCGGCCTCGGCGCCAGCGGCGCGGCGGTGGGCCTGGCGGCCTACGGCCTGCAGCCGGGCACGCTGCTGACCATCGGCGCGGTGATGCTCGGCGTCGGCCTGATGCGACGTCACGTCGCCAGCATCGAGCATCGCATCGGCAGCGGCTCGGCGGCGGACACGGCCGCGCTGCGCGCCGACGTGCAGCAGCTGGTCGAGGCGCAGCGCGCCCACGAAGAGCGCGCGCCGGCCGCGGGCGAAGAACTGCAGCACGTGCTGCTGCTGCTCCAGCGTCAGGACGAGAAGGTGAACAACCTGACCAAGGCGATCAAGATGTACGGCAAGCCGCTGATGGAGATCGCGGGCCAGACCACCGAGCTGGCAGGCGCCCTCGGTCAGCTGCGCACGACGATCGAAGGCAACGGCACCGAGACCCGCGCCGCGATCGCGCAGGTCCAGGCCGCGGTGCCCGACAACACCGCGCTCACCGAAGGCGTGAAGCAGGTGCTGAGCTCCGTCCAGAAGACGACCGCGGCGATCGACCAGCTGGCCAAGAACCCGGGCAAGGAGGTCTCGATCGAGCCGCTGCAGCAGCAGTCCGGCCGCATCGAGGTCGCCGTGCAGGCGCTCGCGCAACGCCTCGAGGACACCGAGGTCCGTCGCAGCCTGGTGCGTCTCGAGGACGCCGCCAAGCGCGCGCACGAAGAGATGCAGCAGCTGCTGCGCGGCGAGAAGGTCAACGCCGTGGCGACCCAGCTGCAGAAGGCCTTGGACACGGCCGCGTCGCGGCTGCTCGAGGGCATCGGCCAGCTGCGCGAGGGCAACCTCGGCGGCCTGGAGAGCTCCGTCAAGGAGATCCACCGCGAGGTCGCCGGCGTGGCCACGGTCGTGCACCAGATCCAGAGCGCCGTGCGCAACGGCGCGCGCGTCGCCGCCCCGGCGGCCGCCGCTCCCGCGGCGCCGAGCGCGCCGGCCGCAACCGCGCCGACGCAGACCGCCGCGCCCGCCGCGACCCCCGCGCCCGCCGGAGCGCCCCGGCCGCTGGCGGCGGCGCCGCCTCCGGCTACCAGACCGGCGCGCGCAGCAGCTCGGGCAAGAACGTGCTCGGTGCGATCGCCAAGCTCAAGCAGATGAAGGGCTGACGGCCGGCGGCGGCTACGCTGCCGCGATGTCCGCGCCCGTCGATCCGAAGGTCTGCCCGCTGTGCGGCGGCGACAACGCCTGCGCGATGGCGCAGGCCGGCTCGCCCGACACGCCCGTTCCGTGCTGGTGCACGAGCACCGCGATCGGCGCCGAGGTGCTGGCCAGGATCCCCGCCGACGCGGTCGGCAAGGCGTGCGTGTGCCGCGCCTGCGCCACGGCCGGTTCCGCCGGCACGACTGCACAGCCGACCGTCGACGCCGGCGGGCGCCCGGCGGTGCGCCTGCGTCGCGGCGACGACGAGGTCCTGGTCGCCCACCTGGGCGCGCAGGTGCTGTCCTGGCGCCGCGCCGGCGAAGAACTGCTGTGGCAGGCGAGCCACGCCACGTTCGCGCCGGGCAAGCCGGTGCGCGGCGGCGTGCCGCTGGTGTTCCCATGGTTCGGGGACCATCCGGACGGGGACCATCCGGACGGCGGCCACCCCGCGCACGGCTTCGCCCGCAACCTCGACTGGCAACCCGCCGCGGACCAGCCCCGCGACGGGGTCGCGCTGCAGGTCGAACACACCGGTGATCCGGGCTGGCCCCACGCCGTCGGCATGCGGCTGGAAGTGCTGCTCGACCCCGAACTGCACCTGATCTGGACCGTGCACAACCGCGGCGCCGCGCCGATCCGCTTCGAGCAGGCCCTGCACACCTACTTCGCCGTGGGCGACGTGCACGAGGCCAGCGTGCACGGCCTCGAACACGTGCCGTGCAGCGAACACGCCGCCGCGCCCGAAGCGGCCTGGGACCGCGGCGCGCCGCTGCGCTTTCGCGCCGAGACCGACCGCATCTTCCAGGGCGTGCCCGACACGATCACGCTGCGCGCGCCGGCGCTGCGCAAGGAGCTCGTCCTCGCGACCACGAACGCGCGCTCGGCGATCGTCTGGAACCCGTGGCCGGCGAAGACCGCCCGGCTCGCGCAGATGGCGCCGGACGACTGGCGCACCTTCGTCTGCATCGAGTCCGCCAACGTGCGTGAGCACGCGGTGGTCCTGCCCGTCGGCGCGTCGCACACGATGCAGCTGCGGCTCGCGGCGCGACCGCTCGCCTGAAGGTCGACGCGGCTACTCGATCTCGAGCAGCAACGCGCCCGCCGCGACCGCCTCGCCCTTCTTGCAGCACAACCGCACGACCTTGCCCGGCCCCTCGGCCAGCAGCGGGTTCTGCATCTTCATCGCCTCCAGCACGACGAGGGTCTGCCCCTCCTCCACCGCGTCCCCCTCGCCGACCTTGAGGTCGACGACGATGCCGGGCATCGCCGCGCGCAGCTCGCGCTTGCCGCCCACCTTGTTGCCGGCGACGGCGTGCGCGGCGCGCTCGCGCTCGTCCTCGACGCGCACCGCGAAGCGCTCCCCGACCATCTGCAAGGTCACCTGGTCGCGCTCGACATCCGCGACCACGTCGTAGCTGTGGCCGTCGACGAGCAGCGAGAAGGTCGCGCCGTCGCCGACCAGGGAGAGGTCGAGCTCGAAGGTGCGGTCGCCGGTGGTCACCCACAGCTTGCCGGCGCGGCGTTCGACGACGAACTCACGCTGCTCACCATCCAGTTCGGCGAAGTACTTCACGAGCGGTTCCTCCACAGGCGTTCGCCGCGGCCGAGCATCGACCAGACCGGCACCCGTTGCCGGGCGTCGCCGTCGCCGTCCGCGGACTTCGCGCCGGCGCGTTCCGCGACCAGGAAGCGCGCCGCCACCGCGGCCAGCATCGCCAACTCGCGGCGCTCGGGGGTGAGCGACCGGTCGATGCGTTCGAGGATGCCGGTGTCGTAGTCACCGGCGCGGAACTCGGCGTTGTGCAGCACCCGCAGCGCGACCGGCATCGCGGTCGAGACACCGACGATGCGCAGCTCGCGGATCGCCCGTTCGCAGCGCGCGATGGCCTGCGCGCGGTCCTCGCCGTGCACGATCAGCTTGGCGAGCATGCTGTCGTAGTAGGGCGTGACCTCGAGGCCGCGGAACATCGCGCTGTCGAGGCGCACGCCCGGACCGCCGGGCAGGCTCATGCGCGACAAGCGGCCCAGCGACGGGAAGTAGGTGTTGGGGTCCTCGGCGTTGACGCGCACCTCGATCGCGTGGCCGCGCGGCTCGGCGACCGGCGCGAGCTCCTCGCCGGCGGCGACGCGGATCTGCTCGCGCACGAGGTCGACGCCGTAGCGCATCTCGGTGACCGGGTGCTCGACCTGCAGCCGCGTGTTCATCTCGAGGAAGTAGAACTCGCCCGCCGAGTAGAGGAACTCGACCGTGCCGGCGCCGACGTAGCCGACGGCGCGCGCGAGGTCACACGCCGCCGCGCCCATGCGCTCGCGCAGCGCGGGCGTCAGCGCCACGCACGGCGACTCCTCGACGAGCTTCTGGTGGCGGCGCTGCACCGAGCACTCGCGCTCGCCGTAGTGCACGACGTTGCCGTGCTTGTCGGCCATGATCTGGATCTCGACGTGGCGCGGCCGGGTGACGAACTTCTCGAGATAGACGCGGTCGTCGCCGAACGCGCCGCGCGCCTCGGCGCGGGCCAGCTCGAACGCCTCGACCAGCTGCTTCTCCTCGCGCACGATGCGGATGCCCTTGCCGCCGCCGCCGGCGGCAGCCTTGAGCATCACCGGGTAGCCGACCTCGCGCGCCGCCGCGACCAGCCGATCCGCATCGACGTCCTCCTGCAGGCCCGGCACCAGCGGCACCCCGGCCAGCATCGCGATCTTGCGCGCCTGCACCTTGTCGCCCATCGCCACGATCGCGTCGGGGGGCGGGCCCAGCCACTCGATGCCGGCGGCCCGGCAGGCCTCAGCGGCGGCGGCCTTCTCGCTGAGGAAGCCGTAGCCCGGGTGCAGCGCGTCGCAGCCGGTCGCCACCGCCGCGCCGATCACCTTGTCGATGTCGAGGTAGCTCTCGGCCGGGCGGCTGCCTCCCAGGTGCACCGCGCAGCTCGCCCGCCGCACGTGCAGCGCGTTGCGGTCGGCGTCGGAGAACACGGCCACGGTCTCGATGCCCATCTCCTGGGCGGTGCGGATCACGCGCAGGGCGATCTCGCCGCGATTGGCCACCAGGATGCGTCGGAAGTGCGGCATGCGAAGGGAGGGCGAAAAGGGTAGCCGCCGGCGGCGATGAAGCAACGAACACGCGCGGGCGGACTCTGCATGAATCCGTCCGGCCGGCGTCCTACCTTCGCCGCCATGGCTCTCGCCCCACCCACCGACGCCAGGCTGTCCCCGCTGGTGCGCATGGTCCGTTCCGACGCGTTCCCAGGCATCCTGCTGGTCGCCTGCGCGATCCTCGCGATCGGCCTCGCCAACTCGCCGTGGGCGGCTACCTGGGACCACCTCTGGCACGTCGACTTCGCAGTCTCGCTCGGCGAACACACCCTCGCCAAGTCCGTCGCCCACTGGATCAACGACGGGCTGATGGTGCTGTTCTTCTTCTTCGTCGGCCTCGAGATCAAGCACGAGGTCCTCGACGGGCAGTTGCAGTCGGTGCGCCAGGCGGCCCTGCCCGTGGCCGCGGCGATCGGCGGCATGCTCGTGCCCGCGGCGCTGTTCTGGGCCGTCGTCGCGCTCGGCGACGATCCCTCCGCGGCCAACGGCTGGGGCATCCCGATGGCGACCGACATCGCGTTCGCGCTCGGCGTGCTGGCGCTGCTCGGCGACCGCGTGCCGCCCAGCATCAAGGTGTTCCTGGCCACGCTGGCGATCGCCGACGACCTCGGCGCCGTGCTCGTGATCGCGGTGTTCTACACCGAGCAGATCTCGTGGGTCTTCCTGGGCCTCGGCGCGCTGGTGCTGGTCGCGTCCTACGTCGCCAACCGCCTCGGCGTGCGCCGCACCTGGCCCTACGTCGTGTTCGGCCTGCTGATCTGGGCGACCTTCCTGCAGTCCGGCGTGCACGCCACGATCGCCGGCGTCGCGCTGGCCCTGACGGTGCCGGCGCGGCGCAAGCTCGACGAGCGCGAGTTCTCGCAGCGCGGCCGCAACCTGCTCGAGCAGTTCGACCACGCCATGGATCCGACGCCGCGCACCAACAACGCCCAGCTGGTCGTCGTGCACGAACTGCAGCAGCACGCGATGGCGGTGCAGGCGCCGCTGCAGCGCATGGTGCACGGCCTGCACCCGTTCGTGGCCCACTTCGTCGTGCCCGTGTTCGCGCTGGCCAACGCCGGCGTGAACATCACCGAGGGGCTGGTGACCGCACCGGCGCACGCCGCCGCCCAGGGCGTCTTCGTGGGCCTCACGCTCGGCAAGCCGATCGGCGTGATGCTCGCCGCCTGGCTGGCGGTGCGCCTGTTCGGCGCGTCGCTGCCCGAAGGCGCGAGCTGGCGCCACGTGCACGGCGTCGCCTGGCTGGCCGGCATCGGCTTCACCATGTCGCTGTTCATCGACGGCCTGGCGTTCGCGGGCATGCCGCAGGCGTTCGAGGCCTCCAAGGTGGCGATCCTGATCGCGTCGTTCCTGACCGGCGTGGTCGGGTTCCTGATCCTGCGATCGGCGCCGCGATCGACGACCTGACGAACGCAGTTGGGCTGCGGGCGGGGCGGCGCTAGAACGTGCGCATGACTCGACAACGCGTCCTCGTCGTCGGCTGCGGCAACATGGGCACCTCGCACGCCCGCGCCTACCACCACCTGCGCGACGACTTCGAGATCGTCGGCCTGGTCAGCCGCGGCGCGGCCTCGCGCGACCGACTCGCGGCCGAGCTCGGCGGCGCCGCCACCTTCGCCGACTTCGAGGCCGCCTATGCGGCGACGCGCCCCGACGTCGTGTCCATCAACACCTATCCGGACACCCACGCCGCGATCGCGCGCACCGCGCTGCGCGGCGGCTCGCACCTGTTCGTCGAGAAGCCGCTGGCGGAGTCCGTCGAAGAGGCGCAGCAGATCGTCGACCTGGCGCGCGAGCACGGCCGCAAGGTCGTCGTCGGCTACATCCTGCGCGTGCACCCGGCCTGGCAGAAGTTCATCGAGGTCGCGCAAACCCTCGGCAAGCCGCTGGTGATGCGCATGAACCTCAACCAGCAGAGCCGCGGCAAGGACTGGGCGACGCACAAGGCGCTGATGAACTCGATGTCGCCGATCGTCGACTGCGGCGTGCACTACGTCGACGTGATGTGCCAGATGACGCGCAGCCGGCCGGTGCGCGTCAGCGCCATCCAGGCGCGCCTGTCCGACGAGCTGCAGCCCGGCATGTACAACTACGGCCAGCTGCAGGTCACGTTCGAGGACGGCTCGGTCGGCTGGTACGAGGCCGGCTGGGGTCCGATGATGAGCGAGGTCGCCTACTTCGTGAAGGACGTGGTCGGCCCCAAGGGCTGCGTGTCGATCGTCGACCGCCAGGGCGAGCGCCAGCAGGGCAGCGCCGACGTCGATTCGCACACCAAGACCAACACCCTGCGCGTGCATTGGCAGGACCGGGACGCGGCCGACCAGTTCGTGCGCGCGGACGAGTGGCTCGACACCACCGACGAACCCGACCACGACGGCCTGTGCCTGCGCGAGCAGCAGTTCCTGCTGCGGGCGATCCGCGAGGACGTGGACCTCGCGGACCACCTCGCCGACGCCGTCAACAGCCTGCGCATCGTGCTCGCGGCGGATCGCGCGGCCCGCGAAGGACGCACGATCGAGCTGTGAGGGGCGGCGCGGCCGCTCAGAGCGGGATGTTGCCGTGCTTCTTGGGCGGGTTGCTGTCGCGCTTGCTGCGCAGCAGTTCGAGCGCCTGGATCAGCATCGGCCGGGTGCGGCGCGGCTCGATCACGTCGTCGATGTAGCCGCGCGCCGCCGCCTGGTAGGGGTTGGCGAACTTGGCCTTGTAGTCGGCGACGAGGCGCTTCTCCTCGGCCGCGGGGTCCTTGGCCGCGGCGATCTCACGCCGGAACACGATCTTGGCCGCGCCCTCCGCCCCCATCACCGCGATCTCGGCCGACGGCCACGCGAGGTTGAGGTCGGCGCGGATGTGCTTGCTGTTCATCACGTCGTAGGCGCCGCCGTAGGCCTTGCGCGTGATCACCGTGATCTTGGGCACGGTGGCCTCGCAATAGGCGTAGAGCAGCTTGGCGCCGTGCGTGATGATGCCGCCCCACTCCTGGTCGGTGCCCGGCAGGAAGCCCGGCACGTCCTCGAAGGTCACCAGCGGGATGTTGAACGCGTCGCAGAAGCGGATGAAGCGCGCCCCCTTGAGGCTCGCCTTGATGTCGAGCACGCCGGCGAGGTAGGCCGGCTGGTTGCCGACGATGCCCACCACGCGCCCGCCGAGGCGCGCGAAGCCGACGACGATGTTCTTGGCGAAGCGCGCGTGCACCTCGAAGAACTTGCCGTCGTCGACGATCTTCTTGACCACCTGCCGCATCTCGTAGGGCTGGTCGCTGGCCGCCGGCACGATCGTGTCGAGCGACTCGTCCATGCGGTTGGGGTCGTCCTCGGTGGCTTTGAACGGCGGGTCCTCGCCGTTGTTGAGCGGCAGGTAGGACAGCAGCTCGCGCAGCTGCAGCAGGCAGGCCCCGTCGTCCGGCGCGGTGAAGTGAGCCACGCCGGAGACCTCGCTGTGCACGCGCGCGCCGCCGAGGTCCTCGCTGGTGGTGTCCTCGTGCGTCACCGTCTTGACCACGTCGGGCCCGGTGATGTGCATGAAGCTCGTACCCTCCACCATGAGGATGAAGTCGGTGATCGCCGGGCTGTAGACCGCGCCGCCGGCGCAGGGCCCCATGATGGCGCTGAGCTGCGGCACCACGCCGCTGGCCATCGTGTTGCGCAGGAAGATGTCGGCGTAGCCGCCGAGCGACACGACACCTTCCTGGATGCGCGCGCCGCCCGAGTCGTTGAGGCCGACGACGGGCACGCCCATCTTCACGGCCAGGTCCATGATCTTGCAGATCTTGGCGGCGTGGGTCTCCGACAGACTGCCGCCGAACACCGTGAAGTCCTGCGAGTAGAGGTAGACCGGGCGGCCGTCGATGCGCGCGCTGCCGGTGACCACGCCGTCGCCGAGGATCTGGTTCTTCTCCGCGTCCATGCCGAAGTCGCGGCAGCGGTGCGTCACGAAGCGGTCGATCTCGGTGAAGGTGCCGGCGTCGACCAGCAGGTCGATGCGCTCGCGCGCGGTCAGCTTGCCCTTGGCGTGTTGGGCGTCGATGCGGTCTTGGCCGCCGCCGAGCAGCGAGCGGTCGCGCAGCTCGGAGAGCTTTTCGATCGGGTCGGTCATGGGTTGTGATCCGTGGCGTGTGGGTCCTCGACGAGTTCGGCGAGCACGCCGAGCAGGTGCCTGGGGTGCACGAACGCGACCTTGCAGTCGTGCGCGCCGGGCCGGGGTGCGCTGCCGAGCAGCGGCGCGCCGGCCGCGGCCAGGGCGTCCATCTGCACCTGACAGTCCCCCACGCCGAAGGCGAGGTGGTGGATGCCGGGCCCGCGCTTACCCAGGAACTGAGCGATCGGCGAGTCGGGGCCGGTCGGTTCGAGCAGCTCGATCCGGGTCGTGCCGGCGAGCAGCACCGCGACCCGCACCTGCTCGGTCGGCACCTCCTCGATCGACTGCAGGACCAGGCCGAAACCGGTCCAGCGGGGCAGGGCCTCGTCGAGGGAGGTCACGGCGATACCGATGTGGTGCAGGCCGGCGACCGGCGGGACGGAGGGCATTGGCAACTGAGGGTTAGAAGGCCGAAATCGGCGCGGCATGCTAGCGGCCCGGGCGCCGCATCGCACCCGATACTCCGATCCCCCCACCACCGCCTTGCCCGAGCTGCCCGAAGTCGAAACCGTGTGCCGCGGCGTGCGCCCCCACGTCGTCGGGCGCCGCGTGCGGGCCGTCGAGCTGCGCCGCGGCGACCTGCGCTGGCCGATCCCGGTCGCCGCGGTCGAGGCGCTGGCCGGCCACACCTGCCGGAAGGTGGACCGGCGGTCGAAGTATCTGCAGCTGCACTTCGACGGCGCGGCCGCGCCCGTGCTGCTCGTGCACCTGGGCATGACCGGCCGGCTGTTCGTCGACGTGAAGCGGCCGCGCGCGGCGCCGCCCGAGTTCCGTCGCCACGAACACTGGCGCATCGACTTCGGCGACCGGCTGCTGCGCTTCGTGGACCCGCGGCGCTTCGGCGCGCTCGACGTCGCCGCCGCGGCGACGCTGGCGCAGCACCCGCTGCTCGAGCGCCTGGGCGTCGAGCCGCTCGAGCCCGGCTTCGACGGCGCCTTCCTGTTCGCGGCGACGCGCAAGCGCAAGGTCGCGGTCAAGATCCTGCTCATGAACGCCGCCGTGGTCGTCGGCGTCGGCAACATCTACGCGAGCGAGGCCTGCTGGCGCGCCGGGGTGCGGCCGCGGCGCGCCGCGGGATCGCTGACCCGCCGCGAGTGCGACGCGCTGGCCCTCGCGGTCAAGGAGGTGCTGCAGGCGGCGATCGCGGCCGGCGGCACCTCGTTCCGCGACTACGTCGGCGTCGCCGAGGACGCCGGCTTCTTCGCGCGCGAGCTGGCGGTCTACGAGCGCGGCGGCGAGGCCTGCCGGCGCTGCGGCGCCACCATCCGCCGCACCACCGACGGCGGCCGCAGCACCTACTGGTGCGCGGGCTGCCAGCGGTGAAGGCGGGCGTCGCTCAGGTGTCGAAGCGGATGATCCAGAGCAGGCGCACCGAGGTGTCGCGCGGCCCGGAGTCGACGCAGAACAGCCCCAGCAGCGCGCTGAACTCGTTGCGGGTCTCGGCCTGCCGGGTCGGGGTCGGCGAGACGTAGCTCGTGCGACTGCTCATCACCAGACCGAACGGTCCGACCGCCCACCGGTCGTAGGCGACACCGTCGTCGATGTTCAGCAGCAGCGGCACGTGCACGTCGCTGCCGTCGCGGTAGTCGTAGAGCGAGAAGGTCGTCGCGAAGCTCTTGCCGCGGCCGCGCGTCACCTGCCACTGCATCTCGCCGCGCTGCTCGCCGCGCTCGGCGATCAGGTGCGCCAGGTCCTCGAGCGGCGGCACCGGCCCGCCGTCGATCGACTCGACCAGATCGCCGTCGCGCAGCCCGGCGACCCAGGCCGGCGAACCGAGCTCGACGCGGCTGATCACCACGCCGTTGCCGTCGCCGAACAGCTCGCGGTTGTAGGGTTCGGGCACGCCGAGCAGCCGCACGCCGGCGTACGGCCCGACGGTGTAGCTCGACTCGGTCAGCGGGATCACGTGCTCCACGCGCGACGGCTCGACGGGGCTCGCGGTGACGCGCACGGTGCGCTCGATGCGATCCTGACCGCGCAGCAGTGCGATGCGCACCTGCTGATCCGGCGCCAGGGAACCGGCCAGCTTCGTCAGCTGCGCCTGGTAGACGAGTTCCTGCTCGTCCGCCGCGAGCAGCACGTCACCGGCGACGATGCCGGCCTCCGCGGCGCCGCCGTCCCTGGTCACCGACTTCACCAGCAGGCCCGAGTACGGCTTGACGCCGCGCTCCTGCGCGGCGTCCTTGTCGAGCTCGACCGTGCGCACGCCGAGCATCGGCCGGCTGCGCGCCGACTCGACCACCCGGCGCAACTCGGCATCGCCGCCGCTGCCCCTGGTGACGACGAAGGTCTCCTTGTCGCCGTTGTCCGCGGTGCGGGAGCTGACCACGGTGTCGCCGAGGTCGACGAGGTAGGCGCGGTTCGGTGAGGCGCAGGCGGCGGCGAAGGCGAGGACGGCGAGGAACGGCAGCTTGGTTGGCTTCATCGGGCGAGACACGGGCGAAAAAGGGCGCGACCAGCGCAGCCTCTACGAGACCGTGGCAACGGCGCCAACCTACGAGGAGACATTCCCTGGCTCCGCCCGCCGCAAGCGCCGCCACACGAACAGCAACAGCGCGAGTGAGCCGACCGCGAACGCGAGGTCGATCCAGTCGGCCAGGTCCTCGACGCCCCGGCCGCGGCCGCGCACCTGGGCGTCGAACGCCGCGGACAGGTCCGCGGCGAGATCGGCAGGCAGCGCCGGCACACCGGGCGCGGCGAGGTCGACACCCGCGGCCCTGGCGATGTCGCGCAGGGCTTCGTCGCCGAGCCCGGCGAGCAGCCCCCGCCACGCGGCGTCGGCAGCGGGCCGCACGAGCACGCCGAGACGAACGCGGGAAGCGGCGATCTCGTGCCGGACCAGGTCGCGGCCGGCGGGCGCCGGCCACCGCAGGGCGTAGCCGCGCGGGGCGACCCAGCCGAGTACACGACCCGCGGCCAACGCTTCACCGGCCGCGGCGTGGCCTCCGAACAGCCGGCCGGCGCGCGCGTCGAGGGTGGTCCACAGCGCCAGCACGTCGCCGCGAGAACCGCCGCGCTGCAGCTCGGCTCGCAGCATCGCCGCCCACGCACCGCCGTCGGCCGCCGGATCGACGAGGGCCAGCCGATCGTGCAGCTCTGGAGCGAGCGCGAGGTCCTGCCAGGTCCAGCTGCGCCGCGGGCCGAGGCTCTCGTCCGCGACGAGCACGTGGTCGACCGCGAACGGCAGGAACAGCTGCCCGTCCTGCGCCGTCGCCGCCTTCGCCGCCGCCGCATCGCGCATCAGCGTCCATTCGTCGACCAGCCACAGCGCCGCCGCTGCGTCGGGCGCCGCCGCCTCGATCGCCGCGACCTGCACCGGCCGATCGAGCACCGACGGCAGCAGCGCCGCGAGCGGCTCGACGTAGATCTGCGGCGCGAGCGCGAGCAGCGGTTCCTGCGCCGGCGACCACGGCGCCGCGGCGCCGACCGACAAGAGACCGAGGAACCAGCGCACCTCTAGCGCGCCCTCCGCACGCCGACGCGGATCGCCAGATACGACAGCACCTGGCAGGCCGCGGCGAACCAGAGGACGCCCGAGAAGCCCGCCTGCGCACCGATCGGCACGGCCGCCAGGGCGAAGCCCGCGACCCCCATCTGCATCGCGAACCCGCGCATCCCCATCAGCGCGCCGAGTTCGTGCGCGGGCACCAACCCGGAGACCAGCGCCTGCAGCGGCCCGGTGCGCGCCGCCGCCACGACCGCGAGCAGCACGCCGACGGCCGCCAGCGGCAGCGCCTCGGGTTCGCGCGCGAGCAGCCCGAAGCAGAGCACCAGGACCACCGAGGTGGCGAGCACGAAGGCGCGCTTGCCGTAGCGATCGGCGGCGCGGCCGAGCAGCGCGCTGCCCAACACCGAACACGTGCCGAGCGCCACCCAGACCCAGATCTGGTCCTCCTTGGCGACGCGGCCGGTGTCGTCGAGCCACGAGGTCGCCAGCTGCACCGTGGTGAAGAACGAGCCCACGTGCAGCAGCGTCGCCAGCAACGCGGCCATCGCCGGTCCGTTGCGCAACACGGCGCGCGTCGAGCCGCGCTGCTCGACGGCCGCGGTCACCGGCACCGCCCGCAGCGACCACCAGCAGGCCAGGCCACCGATCGCCGCCTGCACCAGGAAGATGCCGCGCCAGGCCCCGTGGTTGGCCAGTACCACCGACAAGGGCATGCCGATCGGGATCGCCAGGAACATGCCCGCGGTGAAGCGACCGAGCGCGCCGCCGCGCCGTTCGTACGGCACGACCTCGGCGACGAGCGCCGACGCCGCCGCGTAGGCGACCCCCACGGCCACGCCCGACACCCCGCGCAGCAGCGCGAACCAGAAGAACGACGCCGCCCACAGGTGCGCGACGCTCGCCGCCGTGAACAGCGACAACCCCACCACCAGCATGCGGCGCCGACCCCAGGCGGCGGCGAGCGGCCCGACTGCGAGCGCGCCCAGCGCCGACCCGGCGGCGGCCGCAGCTACCAGGACCTTACCAGCCCCGTCCTCGAGGCCGAGGTCTTCGCGCACGAACGGCAACAGCGCGCCGAGCACGTTGGTGTTCAGGTTCAGCGAGAACGCAGCGAGCGCGAGCGCGACGACCGCGAGCCCCTCGCGCGGGCTGGCGCTGTGGATGGTCTCATCGGCGGAAGAAGTCGGCATCGGCAAGGGCGCGGCATCATCGGCACAACGTCGTCGCGACGCATGTGCGCGGTGACGATTCTGGCAAGCCGCAGGATCACCGGGATAGACTGCCCGGCCGTGATCGCCTCGACGGAGCCACTCGTTTGAAGATCGCCATCCTGGGCGGCGGCATCTCCGGTGCCGCCCTGGCCCGCATGCTGGCCGCCGACGGTCACGACGTGCTCGTGCTCGAGAAATCCGAGCGCGCCGGCGGGCTGTGCAAGAGCCGCCGCTACGGCGACTTCACCTTCGACGAGGCCGGCGGCCACATCGTCTTCTCGAAGAACCAGCAGGTGCTCGACTGGCAGATCGCGCGCTGCGGCGGCGAAGCCGGCACGGTGCGCACCGTGCGCAACACCAAGATCCGCTGGCACGACCGCTGGGTGCCCTATCCGTTCGAGAACGGCGTCGGCCACCTGACCAAGGAGGCGATCGTCGACTGCGTGGCCGGCTACGTGGAGGCCTACGCGGCCCGCAAGGGCGGCGCGCCGTGCCCGGCCAACTTCGGCGACTGGATCCAGTGGCGCATGGGCGACGGCTTCGCGCGCCACTTCATGGTTCCGTACAACGAGAAGATCTGGAAGTGCGACCTGCGGCAGATGGCCAGCGGCTGGGTCGCGGGCCGCGTGCCCGAGGCGCCGATCGAGGACATCCTCAAGTCGGCGATCGGCATCGACACCGAGGGCTACACCCACCAGTCGGTGTTCTGGTTCCCCAAGCACGGCGGCTTCGAGGCGATGGTGCGCGGCACCGTCGACGGCGGCGGCTTCCGCCTGCAGTGCGGTGTCGCGGTCGAACGCGTCGAGCGCCGCGGCGACGGTTTCGCGGTCAACGGCGAGGCCTTCGACCTGGTGGTCAACACGGTGCCCCTGCCGCAGATCGAGGCCGCGATCGCCGAGATCCCCGACGAGGTCCGCGCCGACATCCGCGCGCTGCGCCCGATCTCCCTCGTCAACCTGATGATCGGCGTCAAGCTCGACGAACCGCTGCCCCCGCTGAGCTGGATCTACCTGCCGTTCGCCGATCAGGGGCCGACCAACCGGGTCACCTACTTCAGCAACTACTCGCCCCACAACGCGCCGGCCGGCCACGGCTCGTTCCTCGCCGAGGTGACCCACCGGGGTGAGTTGCGGCCCGATGCAAATTGGATACAGGGCGTGGTCGCGGCGCTCGGCAAGGCCGGCATCCTGCGCCCCGAGCACGTCGTACTGGCCGAGGCCTGCGACAACGAATACGCCTACATCGATCAGGACCTGGCGTTCGAAGACCGCATTGGCCGCGTGCGGAAGTGGTTCGACGAAAGTGGTTACATCACCTTCGGCCGCTTCGGCCGCTACGAGTACCACAACAGCGACCAGTGCATCGCGCGAGCCATGCAGGTGCACGGGCACATCCGGGAAGTCGCCCGCAGCGGCGACCGGGCGCCGCTGCAGCTGCGCTGATCCAGGCGGCGGCTGACGCCCGACAGAACTTCCCGCCGAAAAATGGGCGACCACAAGGGAACCCACCCGCCGAAGGGGATCGTCGAAGGTGCGTTCCGTTGGGACCATGCCTCCCTTCGGGACCCTTCCTGTCCTCGAGATCCGTGTCAGTGAGCATTTCGGACGCCGAGATGGCACCGCGAATCAGAGGGGTCTGTTCCAGGGTGAAAGCCCGAGGTGCGGTTGGCCAGACAGCGAGTTGGCCAGCACGTCTCGCGCTCATCTAACGCAGGTCTCGAGGGCAGGCTCGTTTTCCTCCGGGGGGTCACCCCCGGAGAAGTGGCGGGCCCAGCGGCCCCGCCGGAAGCGATCGAGTGGCGCGGCCGATCCGGCCCCAGACAGGTATGACCAAGATTTGTGGCGGGTTACCGCCACGACTCCGTCGTATAGTCCGCCCCAGCGTGTATCGGCCGGTCACCACCAAGACCATCCGCCGGTCGGGACGCGCTTGATCCACCCTTCTGACCTCCTGCAAGCCCCCGGCGCTTGCGGTCCGGCGAGACGAGACCTTCGCCTCCTGGGCACCGCATGGTTCGATCCGGCGTATCGCAGTCGGCCGCGAGGGCGGGCTGCCATCCACACAAGGCGACTCCTGGGAGGGACGAAGCATGCACACCGAGAAGATCGATCGTCAGGCCGTGGGGAGAGCCTGGGCAGAGCAGGGCTTCACCTGCGATGTCTGGGTCGACGCCCCAGGGCAGGTCTGGCACGACTTCCTGCACGACGTCGACGAGATGGTGCTGCTGCTCGAGGGCGAGTGCATGATCGAGATGCAGGGCCGCGCGATCCGGCTGCAGGCCGGCGACCAGCTGCTGGTGCCGGCCGGCTGCAAGCACACGGTGCGGAACACGGGCACGGGCCCGGCGCGTTGGCTGCACGGCTACCGGCAGACCGGTTCGTCGGGCGAACTCGACGGCTGAGCCCCGAACCTTCGCGGCGCGGTCATTCCCGCGGCGTCTATTCCCGCGGCGTCTATTCCCGCAGTGTCCACGTCC
This sequence comes from Planctomycetota bacterium, assembly GCA_020638655.1. Lineage (GTDB taxonomy): Bacteria > Planctomycetota > UBA1135 > UBA1135 > UBA2386 > JACKIC01. Next base: position 351,494 of record JACKIC010000003.1, on the reverse strand, counting down.
CGCGCTGACCGCGGGTCTCTTCGACGCCGACCGACAGGCTGCGCACCTGCAGCCCGGGCCAGGCGCTCCGCATGCGCTCCCGCAGCGTGCGCCCCAGCCAGGCGGCGAGGTTCTCGGCGCTGGTGTTGCTGATCGGCAGGACCAGCACCTCGTCGGCCGGGATCAGGTAGCGGCGTTCGCGGTAGCGGATCTCGTAGGAGTCGCCGCTGCGCGTCGCGGTCAGCTCGTGGTGCTCGCCCGGGATCAGCACATACTCGTCGAGCTCGTCGCAGAGCTGCCGCACCAGCGGCTTGATCTCCTTGAAGTTCACGACCAGGCCGTGGCGATCGAGGCCGCAGTGCAGATCGACGAAGACGCGGTAGTTGTGGCCGTGCAGCCGCTCGGCGGACCCGTCCGGGAAGATCAGGAAGTGCGCCGAACTGAACTTCAGGTAATCCTTGTCGATCGAGATCGACCAGCTCTCGCCTGCAACGTCACTCATGCGACCTCACGATGTCTAGAGAACCCTTCGCCGACGTGCCCTGGCGACAGACGCGGTATCCGGGGGTGGCGGTGCACTTCTATGCCAGCGACCGCCGCACGGGGAGGGTCGTCGCCCTGATTCGCATGGAGCCGGGCTGCGGCTACCCCGCCCACAAGCACCGCGCAGCCGAGGACGTGGTCGTGCTGCAGGGCGGCTACCGCGACGAGCGCGGCGAGCACCGCGCGGGCACCTTCCTGCACTACGAAGACGGCTCGATCCATGGCCCCGTCGGCGCGCCGTCGCCCGATGGCCTGCCGTGCGTGCTGCTCGCGGTCGCCCACGAGGGCGTGCAGCTGCTGGGCGGCTGAACTGCTGGCGGCGGAACTGCTGGCGGTTGGGGACGCCGCCCCGTCGAGGCAGCGCCCCCACACCGCGGCCGGCGTCACGGCTTCACGACTTCGGCCAGCACTTTCTCGGCGATGTTCGGCGGCACCGGCTCGTAGGAGGCGGGCTCCATCGTGTAGGTGCCGCGACCCTGCGTCAGCGAACGCAGCGTCGTCGAGTACTGGAACATCTCCGCGAGCGGCACCTTGCCGGTCACCGCCGAGATGCCGCCCGGCTTGGCGACCATCTCCTCGACGATGCCGCGGCGGCTGCTGAGGTCGCCGATGACGTCGCCGGTCTTCTCCTCGGGCGCCTCGATCTCGATCTTCATGATCGGCTCGAGCAGCTGCGAGTTGCCTTCGGCGGCGAGACGGAACGCGAGCACGCCGGCCGCCTCGAACGCCATCGCGCTCGAGTCGACGTCGTGGCTCTGACCGTCGTAGAGCTCGGCGGTGATCTTCACGTAGGGGAAGCCGATGCGGCCGCCGCCCTTGATCGCCGACTCGATGCCGGCCTCGACCGCCGGGATGTACTCACGCGGCACCGAGCCGCCCTTGATGGCGTCGATGAACTCGAAGTCGCCCTCGATCGTCGGATCCGGGTTGAACTTCACGCGCGCCACGGCGAACTGACCCGAACCACCCGACTGCTTGATGTGGCGGGCTTCGACCTGCTTGGGGCCCTTCAGGGTCATCTTGTAGGCGACCTTCGGACGACCGACGATGACGCCGATCTTGTGGTCGTTCTGGATGATGTTGCACTTCACCTCGAGGTGCAGCTCACCCATGCCCGAGATGACCATCTGGCCGGTCTGCTCGTCGGTGCGGGCCTTGAACGTCGGGTCCTCGCGCACCAGCTTGCCGATGATCGCCGACAGCTTGTCGCGGTCGCCGCCCGACTTGGGCTCGATCGCCATGCTGATGACGGTCTCCGGGAAGGCCATCGCCTCGTAGATCACCGGGTGATCCTTGGTCGACATCGTGTCGCCCGTGATCGCCTCCTTGATGCCCACCACGGCGACGATGTCGCCGGCGCCGGCGGTGTCGATCGGCTCGCGCTGGATCGCGTGCATGCGCATCAGGCGGCCGATGCGCTCGAAGCGCCGCGTGCGGGCGTTGTAGTACTTCTCACCCTGGTTCATGACGCCCGTGTAGATGCGCATGAAGGTGAGGTCGCCGTTGGGGTCGCTGATGGTCTTGAAGACCAGGCCGGCGAACGGCTGATCGGGCAGCAGCGGCCGGATGACCTTGTCGTCGTTCTCGGGGTTGAAGCCCTCGATCGGCGGCACGTCCAGCGGGCTGGGCAGGAAGTCGACGATCGCGTCGAGCACGTTCTGCACGCCCTTGTCCTTGAAGGCCGAGCCGCAGAACACCGGCGTGATCTTGAGGTCGAGCGTGCCCTTGCGGACCGCCATCATGATCTCGGCGATCGTGACCTCTTCGCCTTCGACGAACTTCTCGAGCACGTCGTCGTGGCACTCGGCGACCGCCTCGACCATCTGCTCGCGGCGCTTCTTCGCTTCGTCGAGCAGGTCGGCCGGGATGTCACCGACCTCCATCTCGCGCGCGTTGTCGTCCTCGTCCCAGGTGCAGGCCTTCATGTTGATGAGGTCGACGACCCCCTTGAAGCCCTTCTCCTTGCCGATCGGCATGACCAGCGGCACGGGGTTGGCGTGCAGGCGGGTGCGCATCGACTCGATCGCCTTGTAGAAGTCCGCGCCGGTGCGGTCCATCTTGTTGACGAACGCGATGCGCGGCACCTTGTAGCGGTTGGCCTGGCGCCACACCGTCTCCGACTGCGGCTGCACACCGGCCACCGCGCAGAACACGCCGACGGCGCCGTCGAGCACGCGCAGCGAGCGCTCCACCTCGGCCGTGAAGTCCACGTGTCCGGGGGTGTCGATCAGGCTCATGCGGTGCTCGCGCCAGTAGCACGTGGTCGCCGCCGAGGTGATCGTGATGCCGCGCTTCCGCTCCTCCTCCATGTAGTCCATCGTCGCCGCACCCTCGTGCACCTCACCGACCTTGTGGCTCTTGCCGGTGATGAACAGGATGCGTTCGCTGAACGTGGTCTTGCCGGCGTCGATGTGGGCGATCACACCGAAGTTGCGGTAGGTGCGGATCGTCTGGACGTCCTTCGACTCCTTCTTGTCGGACATGGCGGGGTTCGTTGGGCTCGGGGCGGACATGTTGGTTCGCACGTCGTCGACGTGCCGTGCGGCGCGTGCAGCCCCCGGACGCTGCCGCGCGCGACGGGGAACCCCGGACCGTTCGCCCGGGAATGAAGCGCGAAGAGGTTAGCGGCGCCGGCGGCCGGGTCAATGGGCGGCGCCTCCTGGGCAGCCGGATGGGCCCGAAGTGGGCCCCCGCCCACGACCATGGCATGGCCCGGACCCGCACGCTGTGCAGCCGCGGGACAGCCGCGGCCGATGTCGTCGATCGATTCGACATCAGGGACGCGCACCGATGCAACACACCTCACGCCCGGGCCTCGTTGGCCTCTGCCTCGCCGCCGCCGGCCTCCTGGCCGGCTCCCTCCTCGCGCAGAAGACGCCCGACGAGGCCCTGCGCGCCCTGCAGGAAGGCAACCGCCGCTTCGCCGAGGGCAAGTCGGTGCCGCAGCCGCTCGGCGAGGGCGTGCGCCGCACGCTCGCCCGCGGCCAGGCGCCGTTCGCCGTGGTCGTGACCTGCGCCGACAGCCGCGTGCCGCCCGAACACCTTTTCAACGCGGGGCTTGGCGAACTGTTCGTGATCCGCGTCGCCGGCAACGTCGCCGACCCCGAGGTGATCGCCAGCATCGAGTATGCGGTCGAGCACCTGCAGGCGCCGCTGTGCGTGGTCCTGGGCCACGAGGACTGCGGCGCGGTCGGCGCCACGATCGACCAGGTCCAGACCCTCGAGCACGACCACGCCGCCGCTGGCCCGAGCCCGGCGATGCAGCACCTGCTCGAGCAGATCGAGCCGGCCGTGCGGCGCGCCCGCGCGCGCGAGCTCGGCGGCAAGGAGCTGCGCGACGCCTGCGAGGAGGAGAACGTACACCTCTCGGTCGGCGAGTGCCTGCGCCGCAGCTCGCTGCTGCGCCGCTACTCGCAGACCGGCAAGTTCCGGATGGTGCCCGCGCGCTACCACCTGGGCAGCGGCGAGGTCGAGTGGCTGTCGCCGCGCCCGCTGCCGCCCGCGCCCACGGCCCAGACCATGCCGCCGGTGCACGTCGTGCCGATGGGCATGCCGCCGCACGTGGCCCTGCGGCTGCTGCAGGCGGGCCACCGCCGCTTCCTCGGTGACGGCCTGCCGGCCGGCGACCTGTCGGCGCCGCGCCGCGAAGCGCTCACGCTCGGCCAGCGGCCGCTGGCGATCGTGCTGACCTGCGCCGACTCGCGCGTGGCGCCCGAGCACCTGTTCGACGCCGGCCTCGGCGAGCTGTTCGTGATCCGGGTCGCCGGCAACACGCTCAACGAGGACGTGCTCGCGAGCATCGAGTATGCGGCGATGCACACGGGCACCTCGCTGCTGGTGGTCATGGGCCACACGCGCTGCGGCGCGATCACCGCGGCCGCCGACCTCGCCGCGGGACAGGGCAGCCGCGAGGACCTGACGCCGAGCATGCGCTCGCTGCTGACCCGCCTCGAGCCCTCGGTCGAGAAGGCCCGCGGCACCGGCGCGCGCGGCGAGCAGGTCGTCGACCTGGCCGTCCGCGGCAACGTCCTGCGCACCGTCGCCGAGGCGCGCGCCCGCAGCGCGGTGCTGCGCCAGCTCGAGAGCCAGGGACGCTTCGCCGTCCTGGCCTCGGTCTACGACGTCGGCTCGGGCGACCTGACCTGGCTCAAGGAGCCGAGCACCCCGGCCGAGATGCCGGCAGCGGCGCCGATGGGCGAAACCGCGCCGCCCCAGGGTGGGCACGCCCGGGACGATCACGAACCCGAGGCCGCGCACGACGCCGGTCACGAAGCGACCGAACCCAAGCACGACGCGGAACACGCCGCGGGTCACGACGCGGGCGCGCCCCCGCTCGACTGGGCCGACCACGACGTGCAGATCGCGACCCCGCCCCAACCCGCGGCCGAAGCACACCACGACGCAGCACCGGCGACCGACGACCACCGCGAAGGGCACGAGGCCCCGGCGAAGCACGACGCGCCCGAAGCGCACGAGGCGCACGGCGCGACGGACCCGCACCACGACGGGCACGAAGGGCACGACGCCCACGCCGCGCCCACCCACCCGGGTGAGCACGCCGAGGCCGCGCCCGACGCGCACGGCAGCCTGCTCGGGGAGCGGCTCGACCCGATCCCGTTGGTCGGCATCCTCGGCATCGCGTCCCTGCTGCTCGCCGGCGTGATCGCCGTGTCGTCGCGGCGCTGAGTCGGCTCCGCGGCGGCGCTGCCGCACGGTTCGGCGCCGCTCAGTGCTTCGCCAGCCACTGCACGAACCGGTCGCGCCGCGGCGCGTCCTGGTTCCAGCGGAAGTAGACCAGCTCGAACGCGCCGAAGTCGGCGCGCACCTGCGCCGGCGCCTTCTCGTCGAGGTGCGCCAGGTAGTCGTCGAGGTGCTGCTCGAGATCGACGATGCGCACGCCCGGCGTGCGCAGCAGCGGCGCCATCACCTCGCGGTCCCAGCGCACCAGCGTCGCCGCCATGCCGAACAGCTCGACCTCGAGCCACGGGTAGACGCTGGTCATCGGCGGGTGGTCGACGAGCAGCAGGTGCACGCGTTGGGTCTGCAGCGCGTAGTTCGTCGCCTCGGGGCTCGAGAAGATGCCCTTCTCGTGCCCGGGCTGGCCGCGCTTGGCGAGCACCTGGTGCGCGAGGAAGCGGTCGGTGAGCCCGGTGACCGCCTCGAGCGCGTAGGCGAACTTCGCCTCGTAGACGAGCATCGCCTGGGTACCCGAGAACGCCACGCGCGCCGGGGTTCCCGCGAGCACCTGACCGAGCCGCCGACCGACGTGCCGCAGCCCCTGCACGCGCGTCGGCGGATACTGCGCGCGTTCGTCGGCGACGCCGCGCACCGTCTCGCCCATGTGCAGGAGATCGTCGCGTTCGTGCCAGCAGAACGTCGCCACGGCCACCGCGACGAGCGCCACCCACTGCGCGTTCGGGCGACACCACCGACGCACCAGGACCTCGAGCCCGAGGTAGAGCAGTGGCACGACCGGCAGGCAGAAGCGCGCGAACATGAAGTCGCCGCCGACCCACACCACGAACGCGAGGTACGGCAGCACGAACAGCGGCAGCAGCACCGCCTTGCCCAGGCGACGCGCGAGAGCGAGCAGCACCGGCATCAACAGCAGCGCCGGCCACAGCACCCAGTAGCCGTTGAAGAACAGCTGCAGGTAGAACCAGCCCTGCCCCGGATACGGGTCGCCGGCCGACTTGGCGTAGAAGGTGTTGGGCAGCAGGTCGCCGTAGTAGACCAGGCGCCAGATCAGGAACGGCACGAACAACAGCACGCCGGGCAGCGCGAACGCGACGGCCGGCGCCGCCGACCGCCGCCGCCAGCTGCACCACAGCGCCCAGGCGCCCGCGATCCCGCCGAGCAGCGCGCCGTCGGGCCGGGTCAGCGCCGCGAGCACGGCGATGCCGCTGGCCACCGCGAACTGCGCCGGCCGTTCGGCGACGGCGAGCGCGCCGACCAGCAGCGTCGCCAGCAACACGAACAGCAGCGTCTCGAGCCCGCACGTTGCGAAGTCCTGCAGGTGCTGGTGCAGCGCCACGCCGATCGCGGCGAGCGGCAGGAAGGCGACCTTGCCGGCGGTGGCCGGCGCCAGCCGTTCGCCGACGCGCATGGTCACCACAACCAGCGCGCCGTAGCACAACACGCCGAGCACCTGCGCAAACCCCACGGGGTCGAGGCCGCAGCGGATCGCGAGCGCGCACAGCAGCGTCCACGAGAAGTTGGAGTAGCCCTCGACGCGTTCGCCGACGTTGTAGACGAGGCCGTCGCCGTGCGCGAAGTTCTCGGCGTAGCGGAACGAGATGAACGCGTCGTCGCAGACCCAGGCGCGCTGCGCGGCGAACGCCATCGCGAACACGGCGGCCAGCGCGGTGACCACGACGCGCGTCTGGCGCGGCGACAAGGTGCCGATCATCGCAGGAACGCCTCGAACCGCGCGCGCCGCGCGGCGTCGTCGTTGACGTCGAAGTAGAACGCCTTGAACGCCTCGAAGTCGGCCGCGACCTGCGGCCGGTCCTTGGTCTGCAGGTTCGCCAGGTAGTCGTCGAGCACCGCCTCGAAGTCGACGCAGCGGATGTTCGGATCGCGCCGCCTGAGCTCGGCGAGCAGCTGTCGGTCGTAGGTCACCAGGCGCGCCGGGATCGTCGGGAAGACGATGTCGCGCCACCGGTCGGTGATCTCCCCGGTGTGGAACGACAGTTCGAACATGAAGTGCAGCTTGCGCTCCTTCACGAGGTAGTCGAGGTAGCCGCCATAGCCGCGCTCGTGGCCGGTGGTGCCGCGGTGCGTCAGCGGCAGGTGCGCGATGTAGGCGTCGGTGAGCCCCGACGCGCACTCGACCGCGACGGGCACCTCGCTGCGGTGCGCGAGGTTGGCGTGGCTGCCGGCGATGCCGATGCGCACCGGCAGCCCCGCGAAGACGTCGTGCAGATAGTGGCCCGCGAGGCGCATCGCCTCGATGCGGGTCATCGGCACCCCGGGCGCGATCGGCGCCACCGAGATCGCGCGGTTGTCGGAGAAGCCGTGCGGGTTGGCGTAGTCGTCGAGCCAGGTCGGCTGCACGCGCAGCAGCAGCGCGATCGCGAGCGCGACAGCCAGCGCGGGCTGCCACGCAGTCCGGCTCCAGCGGTTGGCGGCGAGGTCCAGCGCCAGCAACAACACCGGCACGATCGGCAGCAGGAAGCGAGCGAACATGAAGTCGCCGCCGACCCAGATCACGAACGCGAGGTACGGCAGCACGAACGCTAGCACCGCGACGAACGGACGGCGGCCCAGGAACGGCGACACACCCGCGAGCAGATCGGGCTTCTTGATCGCGTAGGCGAACGGCACCACCAGCGCCGGCAGCAGCGCCCAGTAACACTTGCCGAACTCCCACACGTAGCGCAGCCCCTGCCCCGGATATGGATCGTTGGCCGACTTGGCGTAGAACGTGTTGGGCACCCAGTAGCCGTAGTACGCGTGGCGCCACAGCAGGTACGGCACGAACACGGCGGCGAACGGGGCGCAGTAGCCGAGCAGCAGCCGCCACGAGCCGCGCCGGCGCGCGTCGCACAGCACGAACAGCCCCACGATCGCGACCAAAAGACCACCATCGGGCCGCGTCATCGCCAGCAGCACGCCGACGAAGCCCGCCAGCCACGCCTCGCGCGCGCACTTGAGGAACAGCGCGAAACGCAGCAGCGCCAGCGTCAGCAGCACGAACATCGCCGTCTCGAGCCCCGCGGGCGCCAGCGACGCGCCGTGGTGCAGCGCCGCGTAGCCGCACGCCGCGATCGGCGCGCGCGCGCGGCCGCCGGTGACCCGCCACGCGAGCGCCGCGAGCAGCAGCACGGTGCCGGCGTGGAACAGCACCCCCCACGCCGCCGCCCAGGTCTCGATCGCGTCGCCGGTGATGCCGATCGTGTAGCCGGTGGCGAGCAGCATCGTCCACGCGAAGTTGGTGTAGCCCTCGACGGGCGCCTCGGCCGGATCGAGGTTGAACACCAGCCCGTGTCCCTGCACGAAGTGCTCGGCGTAGCGCAACGAGATGTAGGCGTCGTCGCAGGTCCAGCGCAGCGACCACGCGTGCACGCCCCCGGCCAGCGTGGCGACGAGGGCGATCGCCCAGAACACGGATCGACGCGGCATCTTCGCGCCGAAGGCTAGCGCGCGGGTGCCAGGGTGCCAGCACCGGGCAGCCCCCCAGTCTCGCGACGAGCCCGGCCCGTCATCACCACCCGAGGGTCAAGATGACGCCGTTGCTGAGCTCCGCGGCGCCGAGGAACGGTCCGTTGGTGACGAGCGGTGCGGCCTGCGAGGTGAGCCAGAGTCCGGCGAACTGCGGGATCGGCGGGATCGCCAGCGTGCTGGCCAGCTGTCCGGTCGGCGACGCGACGCCAGCGAAACTGATCACGCTCGCGACCGGGTCGATGTACAGCGTGCACGCACCGGACGGCGACGGGGTCACGCCGCCGATGCAGAGGCCGAGCAGCACCGGCGCGCCCGCCGGTGCACCGCTCACGTTGAGCGCGCACGCCGTGCCGAGTTGTGGCGGGGTCGCGCCCAGCGCCGGCGGCGCGGCGCCGCAGCCCGAGCCGAACGGGACCGCGCGCGCGACCAGGCTGCCGTAGCTCCCACCGGACATCGCGGCGAGCGTCACGCCCGGTGTCGTCGTCGAGATCGCGTACTGGGCGCGCAGGTCCGCGAAGTAGCTGGAGCCGCCCGCCAGCGCGTTGTCGCCGAGGGTGACCCGAAGCTGGCCGTTGAGGAACAGCGTGGCGCCCACCGTCGTCGAGACGACCGCGCTGGTGTAGCCCGGCGCGCTGGCCGACAGCACGGGACCACCGCCGACCAGCAGCCGCGCCCAGATCGTGGCGTACGGGCTCGTTCCCGTGGCGCCCGCGTTGCCGGTGAAGTCCATCGCGAGGTCGACCTGCACCGGGGTGCCGTTCGGCAGCGTCGCGGACTGCACTGTCAGCACGTCGAGGAACTGCGCCTTGGGCATGCCGCCGCTCCACTCGTCGAACGCCAAGGCCATGCCGCCGCTCGCGCACGAGCTGGCGTTGCCGGTGGCCAGCACGCGCAGTTCGCCATAGGACGCGAAGACGTTGCAGAGGCCGTTGGCGAAGCACCCGCCGAACTGGTTGCCGTTCGCGTCGGCGCTCAGCAGCGCCGGCCCGCTGACCCACCCCGAGTCGTGGTTGAGATAGTTGGTCGAAGAGGGCTGGCTCAGCACCGCCGAGGCCAGGCGGTAGTGCGTGCGCAGGCCCAGGGACTGGGCCGGGGCGAGCACGACGAGGAGCGCGGCGGCGGCAGGGGCGAGGAGGAGGATCTGGCTCATGCCCCTGGTAGCGGCAGCCGGCGGCGAACCGCACACGCAGGAGTGGCAGCACCACCTTGGCAGCAACCAAGGTTGATCGCCGCAAACCTGGATCGGCGCGACATGGTGTGCAGCGAAGGCGAACGGGGTGTGGAACGATCCGCCAACGGGCAGCACCTTGGGCCACAAGATCCTTAAGTCATTTACTACAAACTGCTTCCAACCTACTTCACGTAGGCTGACCGGTCGATCCGAAAATAAGTAATGATCACTACCCAAATTTGCGCATCCTCCGATAGTCACCTGCCATGGCGCCCACCGATCCCCGCCTTCTCCCGCACAACCTGCACTGGCAGGGAGCTGCCTCTTTCGAGCAGCGCGATCCGACGTTGGTGCGAATGCGCAGCCAGCCCCTCGTCTTCCGGCCGGCTCTGCTCGACGCGATACCCCACGACACCCCCGGCATCTACACCCTCGTCGGCGGGCGGCAAGTAGGCAAGAGCACCTTGTGCAAGCAGTTCCTCGCAGACCGCCTCGCATCCGGCGCTGCGCCGGAGCGGTTGGCCTACGTGACCTGCGAGCCGTTCGTCGACGCAGAAGACCTGCGCCGTGTGCTCACCGACCTCCTGGCCGAGTTGTGCCCTGCGCGCGAGCGGTGCTGGCTGCTGCTCGACGAAGTCACCTATGTCGAGGGTTGGGACCGGGTCGTCAAGTTCCTCGCCGATGCCGGCCAGCTCGACACCTGTTTCCTCTTGGCGACTGGATCGGATCGCATGCTGATCGAAGACAGCCTCAAGCGACTGCCCGGGCGCCGCGGCCCCGCCGAGGTCGTCGACTTCCACCTGCGACCGCTCTCCTTCCTCGAGTTCTGCGGCCTGCGCGGCCGCGTCGATCCCACCGAGCTACGACACTGCTCCGGCGAACCGCTCGCGGCGGCCGTCGTGGAGTCGCCGTTCGTGGCAGGCCTGGAGGCGGAGCTGCGCGACTACCACCTCACCGGTGGGTTCCTGCCCGCGATCAACGACCTGGCTCGCACCGGCGAGATCACCACGGCGACGTTCCGCACGTACGCGGACTGGATCCGCGGCGACGTGCTGCGGCTCGACCGCAGCGAACGCTACCTGCGCGAGGTGCTGACGGGGATCCACCGGCGCCAGTCGTCGCAAGTGACTTGGAACGCGTTCGCCAAAGAACTGTCGATCGACAGCCCGAAGACGGTCGCCGACTACCTCACGATCCTCGAGCGCATGGACGTGTTGCAGATCGTCCCGGCGCTCGTCGAGCACACCGGCCGTCCAGCGCCGAAGAAGGCGCGAAAGGTCTACTTCGCGGATCCGTTCATCCACCGCGCAGCACTGTCCTGGCTCGGCGAAGACGATCAGCTGGCCAGTGACGCTCGACTACAGCGTGACCTCGAAGGGGTCTTCGCCGCGCACGTCGCCCGCATCGGCGAAGGCTTCTACATCAAGGCCGATGGCGAGATCGACGTCGCCTTCTACGAGCGACGCGAACTGCAACTCGTCGAGGTGAAATGGTCCTCGCAGCTGCGCCCCGAGGAGCTCAAGGAGATCCGGCGCCGAGGACGCGGGCTGATCGCCGCGCGCGTCGCGCGTTCGGTTGTCTACGAGGAGCTGCCGGTGTTGCCGGCTGCGGTGGTGTTGCTGCGGCTCGCGGCGCGTGCGGCGAGTCATTGATGACGGTTCGCCCGATCTCACGGTGTCGCTGCGCCCGTAGCGGTCTGCCATGACGGCTACGGACTCGCCTCGAGCGTCTGTGGATCGCACTTCCTCGGCACCCGCGACATGATCGTGAGCAGCTCACGTTGCCGCAGGCCGAGCCGTGCCTTGGCTTCGGAATCGCCGACCGACGACATCTGCCCCTCCACGACCGAGCACTCCTCACGAGCCCGCCGCGCCTGCTCGACGAGCTCGCGACGCTCTTCGAAGGGCCTGCAGTTCCAAACGAGCACCTCGTCGGCACGCTGCTGGTCGCGGATCGCCGCAAGGCGAACCCTGCGATCGGCTACGTCCGGGAATCTGGCCAGGTCGATGGGCACGATCAGGGTCTGCATCCATCGCCGCTCCCCTTCGCGCATCGGGAAGTCGACGTTCCAGTACTGCCAGCCATCGCCGTTGCGCAGGCTCCCGTCGACACCCTTCGACAGGAAACAACCGCCCTCGTCGATCACGCGCTCCACGGCGGACAGCAAGGCCCTGTCCTTGAGCTTCTGCGCGACGTGCACGACCTGCTCCCACTCCCCCTTGCCCTCCAAGGCGAACGGCGCATCGGCAGCGCTCAGCAGACGGCCCACCAACCGGAGCGCCTTCGCCTTCTCCGCCGGTGTCAATCGACGCCTCTCGCCGCTCTCCGTGGAGAGGGAAAGACCGTGGGCCTCGACCTCGGCTCCCGCCCCCGAGGGGGCTGCCTCCTGACGCAGGGCCTCGACCACTTCGCCATGGAGCATGGCGTCCCGCGTCGCATCGGGTGCCCTCTCGAGACTCTCTGCAGCGGAGTCCGGCGGCGACGGTCGAGGCGCTTCGTGATGGGCTGCCATCCACGAAAATGCGCAAACCGCCAGCACCGCCGAAGCCGCGGGACCAACGATCCTCCGACCCGAGAGGGAACCTCCGGCCCGCATGCGCCTGCCCTACTGCGGCAGGCTCGTCAGCACCGTCGTCGCGAAGTTGCGCGGGTCGACGCGCGGCCACACCTGCTCGACCTTGCCGTCGGCGTCGACGAGCACGGCGATGCGGCGGGCCATCGCCGCCGAGGCGTCGTCGGCGGCGCCGAACAGCACGCCCACGGCGCGGTCGGTGTCGCACAGCAGCGGGAACGGCAGCGAGTGCTTGCTGCGGAACGCGGCGTTGTCGGCGGCGTTGTCGAACGACACGCCGAGGATCGCCACGTCGCGGCCGTTGAAGGCCGCGAACTCGTCGCGCAGACCGCAGGCCTCGGTGGTGCAGCCGGGGGTGTCGGCCTTGGGGTAGAACCAGATCAGCAGCTTCTTGCCGCGGTAGTCGGCGGGCTTGTGCACCTTGCCGGCCTCGTCGGCGCAGGCGAAGTCCGGCACGGCTTCGCCGATCTTGACCTTGAGCGCCGGCGCCTCGGCGGCGCGACGGCGGCCGGTGCGCTGCCCTTCGCCGCGGGGCTGACGGCGACCTTCACCGCTCTGGCCACCGTTCTGGCCACCGTTCTGGCCGCTCGCGTTGGGCCCGGCGCCGGCAGCGTCACCGCCTTCGGCCGCCTTCTCACCCTTGCCCGCCTCCTTGCCGGCGCTGGCCTCGACGGCCTCGGGCGGCGCGGGCTTGACGTAGGCGTCGATGTAGCTCTGCGCGTAGGGCAGCTTCTCGAGCTCGCGATCGGCGTAGGGCACGCCTTCGCTCATCCACTTGGGCGCCGGCGCACCCTTGAGGTGGTGGTCGAAGTACTCGCTCATGCGCCGCGTCCAGTCCTTCATGTTCGCCTTGTTGCGCAGGCCGTGGTCCTCGCCGTTGTAGTTGAACAGGTAGGCCTCCTTGCCCAGGCGCTTGAGCGCGACGAAGTACTCGATGCCCTGCGTCCACGGCACCGCGCCGTCGTTGTCGTTGTGCAGGATCAACACGGGCGTCTGCACCTTGTCGGCAAAATGGATCGGCGAGTTCTCCCAGTAGCGCAGCGGGTATTCCCACGGCGTGCCGCCGATGCGCGACTGCGTCTGCTCGTACTGGAACTGCCGCGACATGCCGGTGCCGTAGCGGATGCCACCGTAGGCCGAGAGCATGTTGCTGACCGGCGCGCCCGACTCGACGGCCTTGAAGATGTGCGTGCGCGTCACCAGGAACGCGGTCTGGTAGCCGCCCCAGCTGTGACCCGCGGCGCCGACCGCCTTGGGGTCGACGAAGCCCTTGGCGATCAGGCTCTGCACGCCCGAGACCACGCACTTGACGCACGACGCGCCCGGGTAGCCGATCTCGTACTGGATGTCGGGCATGAACCACAGGTAGCCGTTGCTGACGTAGTAGGCCGCGTTCGGCGAGGTGCCCGCCGCCGGCGTCACGTAGTTGTGCAGGTTCTGCGACAGCCGCTCGTAGAAGTAGACCATCATCGGGTACTGCTTCTTGGGGTCGAAGCCGTCGGGCTTGATCAACACGCCCTTGCGCGTCTCGCCGTCGGCGTCGATCCAGCTGACGAGCTCGCTGTTGCCCCAGCGGTACTCCTTCTGCTGCGGGTTGGCGTCGCTGAGCTTGCGCAGCTGGGTGAAGTCCGCGTTCGCGGTCCACAGGTCCGGATACTCGGCGAACGTGCCCTGGTTGAAGAAGAACCGCGTGCTGGCGACCGGGCGGGTCACGCCGCTGACGTTCTTGTCGGCGTAGTAGAGGCGGTGCGGCTTGCCGGCGGCGACCAGCGAGTCGCTGAACAGGCCCTCGGCCATGGTGTCGAAGTCGACCGCCGCGAGCAGCAGGTCGTCCTCGGTGTACTCGCGATCCTCCTTGCTCGGCAGGCGCTGGATGCGCAGCTGCATGTTGTTGGCGCGGCCGTAGCCGTCGGTCACGCAGGTCGCCTCGCCGGTCGCGGGCGAGACCTTCCACAGGTCGAACTGGTCGTAGAGCAGCACGAACGCGTCGCCTTCGGTCCAGCCCGCGAGGCCGTGCGCCGAATCGGGCGCCGGGTGGTCGTCGTCGTCGCGGTGGAACGCGACCTGCAGGTGACCGGTGAGGTCGCGGCGCTCGCCCGAGGCGATGTCGTAGCTCCACCAGTGGTAATCGTCGCCGAACCACACGAGGTAGCGGCCGCCCGGCGAGTTGCTGACGTTGCCGCGGTACTTCTCGAGCACCTTGGTGCGCGAGCCGTCGATCGTGTTGACCAGCCAGACGTCGCTGTAGCGGCCGTCCCACTGGATCTCCTTCTCGTACTCCTCACCGTCGGTGCCGATCATGCGCGAGCCGTCGGGACCGACGAAGCGCAGCGACTCGACGCGGTCGTCGCCGAGCACGACGATGCGGTTCTGGTCGCGGTGGTAGACCGCGGTGCGGGCGCGGTTGCGGGCACTGCTGCCGCGCTTCTGCTGCATCGTCTGCAGCAGCCCGTCCTGGTAGTGCCACAGGTCCAGGGTCACCTTGTCCTCGGGCAGGATCGGCAGCGGCTCCTCGGCATCGGCGGCGACGACGTCGAAGTCGAGCACCGAGCCGTCGCGTGAGAACGACGGGCGCCCGGTCACGTGGAAGCCGGCGGGCACGCCGGCCGCGCCCTCGTAGGCGACGCGCCGCGCAGGCCCCTCGCCGCCTTCCCACAGGTAGAGGTCGCTCTTGGGCTTGTCGGCGGCGAAGTCCTCCTTGTCGCTCGTGAACGCCAGGACCTTCTCGTCGCGATCGAACGTCACGTTGCCGATGTGCACCGCGCCGTCGTGGACCTGGCGCAGCTCACCGTCGGGCATCGTCATCACGAACAGGCCGTAGCTCGCGCCTTCGGCGAGCTTCTTCGCCGAGGTGTGCAACCACAGCTTCTTGCCGTCGCGCGTCAGCCCGTAGGCGACGACGTCGGCGAAGCGGCGCTCCTTGCCCGTGGTCAGATCGCGCAGCACCAGCTCGGTGCCCTCGGGGCGCTTCTTCTCGAGCGGGTCGACCTTCGCGGCGGGCTTCTTCTCGGCCTTCTCGGCCACAGGCTTCTCGGCAGGCTCCGCCTTCTCGGCCGACTCGCCTTCGCCCTTCTCGCCCTTCTCGGGCTCCTTGCCACCCGGTTCCTTGCCGCCGGGCTCCTTGCCCTCGTTCTCCTTGCCTTCCTCCTTGGCGCCCGCCTCCTTGGCCTCGCCCTTCTTGGGCTCGGGCTTGTCGAGCTGGTAGAGCAGCACCGGCAGGTCGTCGCTGGCCGTGAAGCCCTTGATCTTGCCGAGCTTCTCGATGTTGCCCGTGGCGAGTTCGAGCACCGCGACCTCGCCGCGATCGCGCGAGGAGTCGCCGCCTTCGCCGGGCGCACCGGCGCCGGGCCCGCGCCCGCCGGGGCCGCCCGCACCGCCGCGTCGACCGCGTCCGGCGAAACCGCCTGGGGCGCGCGCGCCTCGGCTGCGGCCGACCGCTCGGGCGCGGCCTTCTCGGCGGGCTTCTCCCCGTTCTTCTCCGCCTTCTTCTCGGCGGCCTTCTTGCGCAGGTCGGCGATCTTCTTGTCGCGCTCCTCGACCTTGGACTTGCCGATCGTGAACACCACGTAGCGGCCGTCGGCCGTGAAGCGCGCGCCGCTCGCGAGCGGCTGCCGGTAGACCTTGTCGCCCGCCGCCTCGCGGATCTCGAGCACGCCGTCGCCGAACGCGGGTTCGATCTGGAACGCCACCCAGCTGCCGTCCTGGCTGTAGGTGGTGCCGCGCAGCGACTGCCAGCGGTCGTAGTCGTCGTGGGTCAGGGGACGCGGGGCTTGGGCGAGGGCCGCGGCGTGCAGGACGACGCTCGCGACCACCGAGAGGACGAGGCGATTTCGCATGGGAGGGCAGCTCTGGGTAGGAGTCGGACGGGCGAGCATACGGACGGCCCGCCGCAGCGGGTTCGGGCCTTGTCGCAGCCTTGTCCCATCGGAGCAGGTCTGTGCGCCGCCCGGACGGCCGCGTCGGTATGGTTTGCCGCTCGCACTCTCGTCCACGACCCGCTCCCCCATGCTCACCACCACCCTCCTGCTGCTCTTGCCCCAGGGACCTGCCGAGGTTCCGGTCACGCACCCACTGCCGTTCGGCCGCCAGACGCTGTCGACGCGCTTCTTCTGTGAGGGCGCTGGCATCGGCGACCTGGACGGCGACGGCGACAACGACGTGGTCGCGGGCCCCTACTGGTACGAAGGCCCGCAGTTCACGACGCGCCACGAGCTCTACCCCGAGAAGGTGTTCCACCCGCTGCACTACTCGGACAACTTCTTCGCGTGGGTGCACGACCTCGACGGCGACGGCGACCAGGACATCTTCGGCGTCGGTTTCCCCGGTGAGGACGCGTTCTGGTTCGAGAACACGGGCGACAAGGACCGCTGGCCGCGGCACACCGTGTTCCACGGCGTCGACAACGAGTCGCCGATCTTCGTCGACGTAGACGGCGACGGCCGCCCCGACCTCGTCTGCCAGAACCAGGACCGCATGGGCTGGTTGCAGGCCGGCGCCGACCCGCGGCAACCGTGGACGTTCCGCACCACGTTCGCCAAGGGCGCGGGCCCCAAGTTCACGCACGGCCTCGGCGCGGGCGACGTCAACGGCGACGGGCGCGTCGACATCCTCAACAAATCGGGCTGGCTCGAACAGCCCGCGTCGCTCGACGGCGACCCCGAGTGGAAGTTCCACGCGGTCCCGTTCAGCCCGGCCTACGGCGGCGCGCAGATGCTCGTCTACGACGTCGA
This sequence comes from Planctomycetota bacterium, assembly GCA_020638655.1. Classification (GTDB taxonomy): domain Bacteria; phylum Planctomycetota; class UBA1135; order UBA1135; family UBA2386; genus JACKIC01. Next base: position 334,333 of record JACKIC010000003.1, on the reverse strand, counting down.
CGGCGACGGTCGCAACGACGTGGTCAGCAGCTACGCCGCACACGGCTACGGCCTCGCGTGGTTCCAACAGCAGGCGGACGGCACGTTCGTGACGCACGAGGTGCTGCCGACCGAACGCATGCCGGGCAACGTCAGCGAGCTGCACGCCCTGTGTCTGTGCGACCTCGACGGCGACGGCCTGCTCGACGTCGTCACCGGCAAGCGCTGGTGGTCGCACGGCCCCGGCAAGGCGGCGGGACAGGAGGATCGCAACGACCCCGCGTGCCTGCTCGGACTGCTGCTGCGCCGCGACGCGAAGGGTGCGCGCTTCGAAGTGGCGGTGCTCGACGACGAGTCGGGCGTCGGCACCCAGGTCGCTGCCGGTGACGTCAACGGCGACGGCCGCGCCGACGTCGTCGTCGCCAACAAGCGCGGCACGTTCGTGTTGCGGCAGGGCGACGGCAAGACGCCGGTCGCCCAGGACCCGATCAAGGCCCAGCCCGACCTGACCTTCGAGTCGGGCACGCTGCGCGGGTGGACCGCGGTCGGCGCCGCGTTCGGCGGCCAACCGGTGCGCGGCGACCTGGTCAGGGCGCGGCGCGACGACATGACCAGCGGCCACGTCGGCGAGTACTGGATCGGCGGCTACGAGCTGCTCGGCGACGACGCCACCGGCACGCTCACCTCGGCGCCGTTCGCGGTCACCAAGCCGTGGGCGACGTTCCTGGTCAGCGGCGGCGGCAGCGACAAGACGCGCGTCGAGATCCTCGACGCCGAAGACAACGTTCTGTGCAAGGCGCACGGCGACGAACACGAGAAGCTGCAGGAAGTGCTCGTCGACCTGACCGCGCAGGTCGGCAAGAAGATCCGCATCCGGCTCGTCGACGAGGCGACCGGCCACTGGGGCCACCTCAACTTCGACGAGTTCGTGTTCCACGACGAAGCCGTGCGCGGCAACGTCGCCGAGCAGGTCACCGGCAAGACGCCGCAGGAGGCCGCCGCGGCGATGACAACGCTGCCCGGCTTCCACGTCGACCTGATCGCCGCCGAGCCCGACCTGCACCAGCCCGTCGCGCTGTGGGTCGACGAACGCAGCCGCCTGTGGGTCGCCGAGGCCTACAGCTACCCGGGCAAGGTCGGCGAAGAGCGCGCGCACGACACGCTGCTCGTGTTCGAGGACCAGGACGGCGACGGCAGCTACGAGAAGCGCACCGTCTTCTACGACAAGTTCGACCTGATCAGCGGCTTCGCGGTCGGTCACGGCGGCGTCTGGGTCGGCGCCGCGCCGCAGCTGTTCTTCATCCCCGACGCCGATCGCGACCTCGTGCCCGACGGGCCGCCCGAGGTGGTGCTCGACGGGTTCGGCATGGAGGACACGCACGAGACGCTGAACTCGTTCATCTGGGGCCCCGACGGCTGGCTCTACGGCACGCACGGCGTGTTCACGCACAGCAAGGTCGGCGCGCCCGGCACGCCCGACGACCAGCGCGTGGGGCTCAACTGCGGCGTCTGGCGCTTCCACCCCAAGGACCGCACCTTCGAGGTGTTCGCGTGGGGCACCAGCAACCCGTGGGGCGTCGACTTCGACGACCGCGGCCAGGCGTTCCTGGCCTGCTGCGTGATCGACCACCTCTGGCACATGGTGCCCGGCAGCCGCAGCCAGCGGCAGGGCGGCAGCCACTTCGACGCCTACCCGTGGCTCGAGCTGCACACCATCGCCGACCACAAGCACTACGCCGGCAAGACCAGTGACCACGCGTGGTGGAACGGCCGCAACCGCCCGGTCATGGATCCGGCGACCGACGCGGCCGGCGGCGGCCACGCCCACTGCGGCACCCTGCTCTACAAGGGCGACACGTTCCCGGCCGAGTTCCGCAACGCGGTCCTGTTCGCCAACATCCACGGCAACCGCATCAACCACGACCAGCTGGTGCGCAAGGGCTCGGGCTACGTCGGCAGCCACGCGCCCGACCTGGTGCGCGCCAACGACCCGTGGTTCCGCGGCGTGGCGCTGCGGCAGGGCGCGAACGGCGAGGTGTTCTTCATCGACTGGTACGACAAGAACGCCTGCCACCGCAACAACCCGACCATCTGGGACCGCACCAACGGCCGCCTCTACCGGTTGCGCTACGGCGACGTGCGCACCGCGACGGTCGCGCTCGACGGTCTCGGCGACAACGAACTGGCGCAGCTCGCCGCGAGCCGCAACGACTTCGTCGTCGGCCACGCGCGCCGCCTGCTCGGCGAGCGCGGCAAGGTCGCGCAAGAAGCCGTGACGACGCTGCGCACGCTGCTGCACCGCGGCGACGACGCGCTGGTCAACCTGCACGCGCTGTGGGCGCTGCACGCCACCGGCGAACTCACCGCCGCCGACCTGACCGCGCTGCTGCAGCACAAGTCGGAGGACCTGCGCGGCTGGGCCGTGCGGCTGGCGTGTGAACGCGCCGACCGTTTCCCCTCCGTGATCGCGGCGCTGCCGGCGCTGGCGGCCAACGAACCTTCGCCGTCGACGCGGCTCGAGCTCGCCTCTGCCCTGCAGCGCATGCACGGCGAACCCCGCTGGCAGCTCGCCGCGGCGCTGCTCGGCCACGGCCAGGACGAGGCCGACCAGAACCTGCCGACGCTGCTCTGGTACGGCGTCGAGCCGCTGGCCGAACAGGACGCGGCGCGCTTCCTGCAGCTCACCCACGACGCCAAGGTGCAGACCGTGCGCCGGCTGATGTGGCGCCGCGCCGCGCTCGCCGACGACACCACCCGCGCGCTGCTGGTCACGCAGCTGCAGGGCGAAGGCCGCCAGCGCGCCGAGATCCTCGGCGCGATGGTCGAGGCCCAGCGCGAGCGCCCGGACCTCACCGCGCCGGCCGGCTGGAGCAAGCTGGGCAAGACCCTGCTCAACACCGCCGACGCCAACGTGCGCGAACGCGCCGCCGACGTCGCGCTCGCGTTCGGCGACGGCACGCTGGCGCCCGTGTTCCGCGAGCGGCTCGCCGACCCGCGGGCACCGACCAAGAAGCGCCTCGCCGCGCTCGAGGCGCTGGTGCGGCTGCGCGACGAACCGACCGGCCCGCTGCTCGCCACGCTGCTCGACGACGCGGCCGTGCGTCGCGCCGCGCTCGCCGGGCTCGCGGCCTACGACATCCCCGAGGCGACGAGCGGCATCCTGAAGGTACTGCCGCAGCTCGAGCCGACCGACCGCGAGATCGCGCTGAACACGTTGGCCGGCCGGCCGGCGTCGGCGCGCGCGTTCCTCGACGCGGTGCTGGCCGAGAAGGTCAGCAAGCAGCTGCTCGACGCGGCGTCGTTGCGCCGCCAGCTGCAGGCGCTCGGCGACAACGAGGTCGAACAGCTGCTGCAGCGCGCCTGGGGCCGCAGCACGCCGCCGAGCGAGACCGCCGCGGCCGAGATCGCGCGGCACAAGAAGCTGCTCACGGCCGAGTTCCTGGCCACCGCCGACCCGAGCGCCGGCCGCGCGATCTTCGCGCGCACCTGCCAGGCGTGCCACACGCTCTACGGCGTCGGCGGCGTGATCGGCCCGGACCTCACCGGCAGCAACCGCCGCGACCTCGACTACCTGCTGGCCAACATCGTCGATCCGAGCGCGGAGGTCGGCAAGGACTACCAGATGGTGTCGGTGCGGCTGCGCGACGGGCGCCTGTTGACCGGCAACATCGTCAAGGAGACCAAGACCACGCTGACGCTCAAGACGCTGGCGGGCACCAGCACGCTGCGCCGCGACGAGCTCGCGCCCGACACCAAGGAGCAGCCCGCGATCGAGTACTCGAAGATGTCGCTGATGCCGCCCGGGCAGCTGCTGATGCTGCAGCCCGAACAGGCGCGCGACCTGATCGCGTACCTGCAGAGCGATCACCAGGCGCCGCTCGACGCGTCGCCCGAGAACCTCGGCAGCTTCTTCGACGGCCAGAGCCTCGGCGGCTGGCAGGCCGACCCCAAGATCTGGCGCGTCGAGGACGGCGAGCTGATCGGCAGCACCGCCACCGGCCTCAAGACCAACAACTTCGCGATCAGCGAGCTGCGGCTCTCGAACTTCCGGCTCGTGGTCGAGTGCAAGCTGACCCCGGCGGAGACCGCAAACTCGGGCATCCAGTTCCGCAGCGAACCGGCCGAGGGCGGCGAGATGCACGGCTACCAGGCCGACATGGGCAAGGGTTGGTGGGGCCTGCTCTACGAGGAAGGCGGCCGCGCCATCCTGCAGAAGGCGGCCGCCGCCGCCGAGAAGCCCGGCGAGTGGAACACCTACGAGGTGCTGGCCGTCGGCGACCGCGTGCAGCTCGCGCTCAACGGCATCCGCACGGTCGACATCACCGACGCCAAGGGCGGCAAGCGCGGCGTGATCGGGCTGCAGGTGCACAGCGGCGGGCCGACCGAGGTCCGCTTCCGCAACTTCCAGCTCGAGCTGAACCCCGAGCCGGTGCTGCGCACGGCGCGCTGACCGTCGCGAAAGGCGACAGCGGCGCGCACGTTCGGTGAAGGAACCGTGTAGACGCCGCGGCCGACGCGCCAAAAGAGCCGGGCGTCACCATTTGCGGGGGCCGGCGGGTCGCGCCCGCTCAAGGCGGACGCGGGGCAACTGCCGATGGCAGCGCCATGTGCGCCGCCACCTCCGTGCTCCGCTCGAGCCTGCTGCTCCTCACCGCGCTGCTCGTCAGCGCCTGCCAGACCGCCCTGCACCAGGGCCTGTCGGCCTACGAACGCGGTGATTGCGCCGCCGCCGTCGAGCTGTGGTCGCCGCTCGCCGAGGCGGGTGACGCGCAGGCGCAGTTCCTGCTCGGCGTCGCCTACGACGAGGGGCGCGGCGTCGAACGCGACGCGGCGACGGCGGCGAAGTGGTATCGCCTCGCGGCGGCGCAGGACCATGCGTTGGCGCAGAACAACCTCGGCCTGCTGCACTACCGCGGCGACGGTGTGGCGCGGTCGACGGAGCTCGCCGCGTTCTGGTTCGCGCGCGCGGCGGGCCACGGGCACGCCGACGCATCGGGCAACCTCGGTCTGATGCAGGCCCGCGGCGAGGCGCCCGCGGCCGACGCACACGAATCGGCACGGCTGCTGGAGGACGCCGCGAGCAACGGCCACCGCGGCGCGCAGATCGCGATCGCGCTGCTGCCGAGCACCGCGCCCGAGCGGGCCGCGCGTCTGCTCGAGCAGGCCGCAGCCGGCCGCGTCGCCGATCAGGTAGTCGCCCGGCAGTGGATCGCACTCGCCGCAGCGACGCGGCTCGCGGTCGAGAAGCTGCGCGTCGACGGCCCCGATCGCGACGCGGCCGGGGCCGCGGCGATGCTCGAACACGCCGCACGGCAGGGCTTCGCGCCGGCGCAGCAGAACCTCGCGCTGCTGTTGCTGCGCGGCGATGGCATCGCCGCGGACCGCGGCGCGGCGGCCGCGTGGCTCGAACTCGCCGCGGAGCATGGCGCGACGGACGCGGGCGCGCGGCTGCAGCAGCTGCGGCGGACGTTGTCGGCGGGCGAGCTCGCGGCGGCGCAGCAGCACCTCGACGAGCTGCGGCCGGCGGTGACCTCACCCGGCGTCGCGGCCAGCCCTGCCCGCTGACTACAGGCGACCGCAGTAGCCGACCGCCGGCGCCGCGGCCCCTTCGATCCTGCCAGGATCGAGCCCCCAGGCCGAAGCCACGGCGCAGACCACCCGCGTGTCGGGCCACCACTTGACCTCGTCGTCGGACGTGTCGCGCGGGTCGTCGACGAAGCAGCCGAGCTCTCGCTCGGCGTCGGTGACGTCGCCGTGCCAGAAGACGTGGCCGGCATCGCCCGCGAACGCATAACCGCGCTCGAGCTGCCCGCGCGTCGCGGACATCCAGCCGTGCACCTCGGCGACGTCGTCGGTCGTGAACCACATCGCGTGGCCGAAGGTCGAGCTGAGCCGCTCGAGCAGCACCGCGAGTCGTTCGGCGTCACCGCTCGCGCGCAGCCCGAGGTCGGCGCCGACGGCGAACACGCGGCCCCCGACCGGCGGCGTCACGAACACGCCCTGCTGCTGCACCTCGTCGAGGCCCGCGCGCCAGTTCGCGGGCAGCACCGTGCGCAGCGCCAACTGGCGCACCAGCGCCTGCGGGTCGTCACTGGGCACCACCAACCAGCTGCGCCCCGGGCCGAAGTTGCGCGGCGCGTCCGGGGTCTCGTCGGGGCGGGCCGCACGGGCCCGGGCCGAGGTGCCTCAAGTGCTGCCGGGCTCCTGGGCGCGGCGCATCTGCACGAGCCGCTCCATGCCGCGCAACCCGTACCAGAGCAGGGCGGCGAGGCCGAGCAGGGCGAAGACGAGGCCGAAGTTCACGCCGGCATCCTACTGCAGCCGCTGCCGCAACTCGGCGAGCGGTGGCACGTCCCACTTGGCGCGCTCGCTGTCCGTGGTCGCCGGATCGACGGGCCACAGCGCCGCGACTTCACCGTCCTCGTCGACCTGGGTGCCGAACTTCTGCGGCTGGCCGCGCAGGCGCCGCAGGCGGTCGTAGGCGGTCGCGGCCAGCAGGCGACCGCGGCGGTCCTGCGCCATCGCCGCGAGCGCCAGCGACTGTGCCGCGTCGACCTGCGCCAGCTGGTCGCTGTCGACGAGGATCTCGGCTGCCACGACCTTGTCGGCCGGTGCGGTCAGCGCACCTGCGGCGAACAGGACCATGACCTCGCGGCGCAGCTCGGCGGCGCCGTCGCCGGGGATGCCGTAGTCGGCGGCGTAGCGGGCGACCAACTCGGCGAGGGACGGCGACATGGTCATCGCCGCAGCGCCGGGACCAGCTCGGCCGCCAGCTTGGTCGCGATCTCGGCCGGCGCATCGGTCGCGGTGGCGAGCACCATCGGCACGCCGGCGCTCCGCTGTTCCTGCACCACCCCGAACATGTTGCGGGACAGGCCCTGTTCGGCGAGCAGCACCAGGAAGATGCCGTGCTCCTGCGTGTAGCGACGCACCTCGGCGAGGGTCTCCCGCAACTTCTCGGGCGACGACCGCGGCGCGCCGGTGCGCGGATCGCGCGCGGCCTCGTCGCTGGGCACCCCGAACACGATCGCCGCCGGGTGGTAGTCGCGGAAGAAGGTCGTGAACATCCGCCACTGCTGCTGCGAGTAGCCGTCGGCGGTCGGCAGGCAGAGCACGTCGAGGCGCTCGCCGAGGCCGCCGCGCAACCGCCCCATCACCAGCGGCTCGAGGTGGTTCTCGGGGCTGCTGCGGTCGTAGAGCAGCTGCCCGCCGAGCAGGAACACGCAGCGCGCCTCCGGATGCAGCCCGTGCACCGCGAACGGCCCGCGCACGCGCTGCGCCAGCGACTCGGCGATCGTATTGCCGGCCTTGGGGCCGAAGACGGCGTCGAGCTGGCGCTCCTCGGCGGGCGCTTCGCAACGCAACCGCCGCAGCGCGCCGTTGTCGAGCAGCGCCGCCACCGACAACAACACCGCGATCACCACGACGGGCGCCGTCTGCGACCGCCACCGCGTCGGGAACGCGACCGCGGCGCCGGCGAGCAGTGCCCACGCCGCGAACAGCGCGGCCTGGGCGCCCGGATCGGCGAGCGCGAGCGGCGGCAGGGTGGCGCGGTGGCAGGCCCAGGCGACCCCGATGAGCAGCACCGCGCCCGCGAGGGCGAAGCGCCAGGGGGGGCTGCTCGCGAGCGCCCCCGCGGCGGCGATCAGCGCGCCGATGACCAGCCCGACGCCCAACCACGTCCAGCCCGAGTGCAGCCAGGCGTTCGCCATCGGCACGGGCTCGATCACGAGGTTGCGCAGCACGGCGTCGCCACCGCGCGCGATCAACGTCAGCATGCCGTACTCGTCGTCGGCCTCGTGCCACGGCAGCCAGCTGCCGGCGACGTTCGCGCGCAGCATGCGGCCGCGCCCCTGGATCCACAGCGTCGCCGGCATGCCTGGCTCGAGTCGATGCCCGACCATGCGGTCGCCGAACAGCGCCTCGCCGCGGCTCAGCCAGGCCGGCCCGGCGCCGTCGGTCGACAACCGCAGCACGCTGAAGCGGCCGTGGAACGGCAACAGCTGGTCGTCGACGATGCGCGGCTCGACCTGCCGCAGCAGCACGTCCACGGCCGTGTGCTCGCCGAGCTCGAGCGTCGCGTAGAGGTCGAAGTCGCCGTAGCGGTGCGGTTCGAGCAACCACTTCGCCGGCGTCAGCGGGTACGGCTCGGCGTCGGAACGCAGCAGGCGATAGGGATCGGTGCGGATGCCCGCGTCGGCGAGCGGCATGCCCAGGCTGCCGATCAACAGACCGGCGATACAACCCGCCACCACGACGACCACCGAGGCATTCCAGATCCGGCCCATGCGGCGGCTGATGCTACGCGGCGGAGCACGACACGCGAGCACTTCCGCACCGCTGATTCGCGACGCTGCCGGTGCGCAGGTTCGTGCCGCGCGCTAGCGTTCCGACGTGATCGCCAGCGAGTGGATCGTCGATCGGGTGGTGCTTCCGGCCACGGTGCTCAGCGGCGCGCGCGTCGCCGCCGTCGACGGGCGCATCGTCGCCATCGATCAGGTCGCCGCCGGACCCAACGCGGTGCGCCTGCGCGGCACGCTGCTGCCGGGCTTCGTCGACCTGCAGGTCAACGGCATGGGCGGCCGCAGCGTCGACGAGGCCACGCCCGCGGCGCTCGACGCGGTGGCCGCGGCGGCGCTCGCCGGCGGCGCCGTCGGCTTCCTGCCGACCCTGATCACGGCGCCCTGGGACACGCTGCTCGACCAGGTGGCGCGCGTGGCGGCTTGGATCGAGGGCTACTCGGGCGCCGGCGCGACGCCGCTGGGCCTGCACCTCGAGGGCCCGTTCCTGGTCGCGCCGGGCGCCCACGACGCGCGCTGCTTCGTCGAGCCGACGCCCGAACGGATCGATCAGCTGCTGGCCGCGGCGCGCGGCCAGTTGCGCCTGCTGACGATCGGCAACGCGCTGCCGCTGGCGCCGGCGGCGATCGCGCGGCTCACCGCGGCCGGGGTCACCTGCGCGCTCGGCCACTGCGACCGCAGCGACGGTTTTGCCGCCTGCGTCGACGCGGGCGCCGCGGCGGTCACCCACCTGTTCAACGTGATGGGCCCGCTGCACCACCGCGACGTCGGCGTCGCCGGCCTGGCGCTCGACGAGCCGCGCCTGCGCTGTCCGCTGATCGTCGACGGCGTGCACGTGCACCCGGTGATGGTGCGCAACGCGTTCAGGATCCTGGGGCCCGACCGCCTCGTGCTCGTGACCGACGCGGTGGGCGCCGCCGGCATGCCGGACGGCGAATACACCCTGTCGGGCATGCGCGTCACCAGCCGCGACGGCGTGGTGCGCGACGACGCCGGCAACCTCGCCGGCTCGGCGCTGACGATGGCGCACGCGGCGCGCAACTTCCTGCGGCTGGTGCCCGACGCGGGTCCGTGGACCCTGGCGCGGATCGCCGCCACCAACCCGGCGCAGCTCGCGGGCGCCGAAGACCTCGGCGCGATCGCCGTCGGCCGGCGCGCGGCGTTCACGCTGCTCGGTGACGACGGCGCGTGCACCGCCGTGCTGCCCGCGGCGTCACGCTGACGGCACGATCTCGGCGCGTTGCTCGCCGGTGGTCGTGACCCGCACCGGCACCAGGAAGTCGAAGCTGCGCGGCGTCGGCAGGCCCGTGACCAGGCCGCGGCTGGTCAGCTCGACGCGGATGCGCAGCGCCCCCTCGCCGCGCTCGGCGATCGGCACGAGCACCTCGAGGTGCTCGTCGATGGGCGCCGTCGCGTGGTGCACGTCGCAGGCCAGCATGCCGCGCCCTTCGTCGCCGACGTGCACCGTGCACGGCAGGCTCGCGTCGAACTGCTCCGCCTCGGGCAACCGCGGCCGCAGACACAAGGTCACGTCGCTGAACTCGAGCAGCTCCACGGGTTCGCAGGACATGGCGCGCGCCACCGATGACAGCGGCTCGGGCAGCGACGGCGCGCCGGTCAGCACCAGCCGCCGCGGCGCGGGCGCGCCGAGCAGCGACACGACGAAGATCGCGTCGGCGCCGGCGTCCGCCACCCAGATGTCCTCGCCGACGACGGCCAGCGCCACCGGTTCGATCAGGCCGTGGCTCGCATCCAGCCACGGCTGCAGCGCGCCACCGGGGTCGCCGCGCAGCACCGCGGGCCGCCAGGCGTCGGCGACGAACAACTCCTCGGCAGCGAGCGCGACGGCAGCGGGACGCTGCAGACCCTGGGCGATCGTGCGCACGAACGTGTGGCCGAGGTCGATCTGGCGCACCGCCCCGAAACCGGCGTCGGCGACGAACAGCGCTTCGTTGCTGGCGCACAGCCCCAGAGGCTCGGCAAAGGTCGCCTCGTCGTGACCGTCGCGCAGCGTGCGTTCCCGGGCGCCGAGCCACGCCGACGCCGCGCCGGTCTGGCGGTCCACCTGCCAGAGTTGGTGCGTGCCCGCCTGGCTCAGGTAGACCACCCCGTCGTGCACGGCGAGCGCGCCCGGCGCAGCCAGGCCCTGGTCCAGGCCATAGCCGCCGCCCTGCCGATCGGTGCTGCGCGCGCCGTTGCCGCACCAGGTCTCGACGCGGCCGTCGCGGCGATCGACCGCCCGCAAGCTGTGCGCGACCGGGTCGGCAACCAGGACTTCGTCGCCGCGCAGCGCCAAACCACCCGGCTCGACGAAGCTGGCCACCAGGGCCGGGCCGTCGGCGCGGCCGCGGTGACCCGAACCGATCGTGCGTCGCACGGCGCCGTCGGGTGCGACGCAGTAGAGGCGGTGGTGCCCCGCCGCGGCGAGCCACACCCCCTCCTCGGCGGCGACCAGCCCCGACGGTCGCAGCCGCGGCGCCGCGGCGCCTGGCGATCGCGGCGCCGCCAGCGGCACGCCGGGCGCGAGACCATCGCCTTCGAAGGTGCGCAGCAGGAGCGAGACCGCGTTGGCCAGGCGCTCGGGATCGGGTTCGCCGACGCCCGAGAACTGCACGCGACCGCGCGCGTCGAGCAGCACCACGTGCGGCAGCCCGCGCAGGCCGAGCGCCCGGCAGGCGCGGCGCTGCGCGTCGATGGCGACGTTGACGGGACGATCGCCGACGGCGCGCTGCACGCGCGCGTCGTCGCGCTCCGCCGCAGCGACGGGCACGTGCACCGCGATCGCCGCGAACGGCCGACCGGCGAAGCGCTGCACCAGGTCGGCGAGCACGTCGAGCGCGAGCCGGCTGTGCACACAACCGAGCCGCCAGAACAGCAGCGCGACGGCCTGGTCGCGCACGCCGCCCGGCAGCGGCAGCGCCGGCCGATCGAGCCAGCGCAGACACCCGGTCAGGTCCGGCAGTTCTTCGTGGAGGCGCAGCATCGGCACGACCTTACTCGCCCGCCGCCGCGCGCCACGCCGGCAGCTCGCCGATCATGACATCGACCTCGGCGCGGAGCGCGGCGATCGCGGCCTCGGCGTCGCCGTCGACCGGCCAGACGCAGGCCGTCAGGAAGCGCTCGTGGGCGCGGCGCAGGCAGGCCGGCTGCAGACACGGTCCCTGCGAGTGCACCAGCCGCCGCAGCATCGCGTCGGCGAAGGTCACGGCGCCCTCGACCTGCAGCGCGTGCAGCAGTTCGACGACCAGGAACGGACGGTGCGGGCACAGGCGTTCGCCGAGCTCGGGCGCGGCGGCGATCTGCGAATGCAGACCGAGCGCGACGCTGCCGTGGCGCCACCAGAGCGAATCGCCAACGTCGCGCGGACCGTCGCCGCCCGGCAGCGGCAAGTCGCGCGTCGGCGGCACCGCGACCTTTCCGAACAGCGCGTCCACGGCGCGTTCGGCGAACGACCGATGCGTGGTCAGCTTGCCGCCGACGACCGAGTGCAGGACGCCGCCCGACCAGCGCTCGTCGACCACGAAACCCTCGCGGTGCAGCGCACCGGCCGGACCGCGGCGCGCCGGCAGCGCGCGCCATCCCGCGTAGCCGAACGCGACCTCGCGGCGCGGCGGCGCGGCCTCGAGCAGGTGCCGCAGCGCGGCGAGCAGGTAGTCGAGGTCCGCGGCCGGCGGCCCGGTCTCGTCGCCGTCGAGGTCGTCGTCGACCTCGGTGGTGCCGACCAGGGTGCCGTCCTGGTGCGGGATCACGAACTGGATGCGCTCGTCGGGCAGGAACGCAGCCAGCGCCAACTCGCCGGGGCGCGGCGGCAGCACCAGGTGGCTGCCGCGCGACAGGCGCACCAACGGCGCGCCGTCGACGCCCAGGCACCGGCGCAGGCCGTCGACGCGCGGTCCGGTGGCGTTGATCACGTGGCGCGCCGCGACTTCGACCTCCGCCCGCGCGATCGCGTCGCGCAGCACCACGCGGTCGTCGCGCACGCCGACGACCTCGCAGTGCGTGGCAAGCCGGGCACCGGCGGCCACCGCCGATGCCGCGTTGGCGAGGGTCAGCCGGGCGTCTTCGGTGACCGCGTCGAAGAACTCGAGCCCCGAACGCAACCCGCGGCAACGCAGCCCCGGGAACGCCGCGACGGCCTCGTCGGCGGTCAGGGTCCGCGCGCGCGGCAGGGTGCTGCGTCCGGCCAGACGCCCGTAGAGGAACGTGCCGAGCCGCATCAGGCAGCGCGGCGTGCGATCCCCGGCGAAGAACGGCATCAGCATCGGCTGTGAGCGCACCAGGTGCGGGCACAGGCGCAGCAGCCGTTCGCGCTCGTGCAGGGCGTCGCGCACCAGCGCGAAGTTGCCCTGGCGCAGGTAACGCAGGCCGCCGTGCACGAGCCGCGAGCTGCGTGAGCTGGTGCCCGCGGCGACGTCGCGCGCCTCGACGAGGGCGACCTGCAGGCCGCGCAGCGCGGCCTCGCGCGCGATCGCGGCGCCGTGGATGCCGGCGCCGACCACCAGCAGGTCCAGGCGCGCGCGGTGCAGTTCTCGCGGGTCGATGCGCACGTTCGCGCGCGAGCGTAGCGGTTGCGACGGTGGGCGCACGCACCGCAATGCGCGCAGCCCATGGTGGCGGCGACCCGCCGTGCAGCTACGCTGCCGCCATGACGTTCGTGCCAGGCCAACCCTGGTTCCAGGACGCGGTCGACCTGCTCGACCTGCGCCGCCAGGATCGGGTTTTGGCGGTCTACACCGACCCGCGGCAGGTGCGCGCGCTGGCGACCCTGGTCGGCAAGAACGGCGCCCTCACCGTGGTCCAACCCGACCGGGTCGTCGCCGAAGCGATCGCCGAACTGGGCCTGCCGCACGTCGAGATCTTCGCGCACCAGCTGACCGGCACCGAGCGGTTCGGCGCGTTCGACGCCCTCTTGTGTGCCGTGACCACCCGCCCCGACCTGCCGCTCGGCGCCTACGGCGAGCTGCCGCGGCGCAACCTTCGTCCCGGCGGCCGGCTCGCGATCGACCTGCCCGCGCCCGACATGTTGCCGCTGCTGCGGGTCGCCGCGCTCGAGTTGGGCATCGCCGAGGCGCGCCTGCAGTGCCTGTGCGGCCCGGGCGACGACGCGCTGAGCGACGTCCTGCGCAACGCCGGGCTGCGGCGCGTGCAGAGCCTGCTCGGCAGCCACCTGCTGCACCTCGAGTCGCCGCACGAGCTGGTCGACCTGGTGGCGGATCCGATGGGCCTGACCGACGCCGAGCGCAACGACCTCGGCGCAGCGCTCGTGCGCGGCACGGGATCGACCGCGGCGGTCGAGGTCCTGGCGCACCGGACCAGGCTGCAGGCGCTGCGCTGAGTTTTCGGCGGGCCCGGCGCACGAATCGGGGGGGCAGCGGCCCCTGTTCGTGGCGGCGGCCACCGGCGTCGGAGAGAACGCCGTGTCGTGCGGCGGGGACGTGGCAGCTCCCCGGGGAGACGCCCGGCGGTCGCCGCCATCTCTTGCGTCGGGCCGCCAACGCGGCGCAAGGGAACCGGGAGCAGGGAATGGAACGTCAGATGCCTCGTGGGCCGGTTTCGTCTCCGTCCACTCATCTCTCTCTCCCTCGGATCCAATCCATGCGCACCCATGCAATCCTGGCCGGTCTGGTCTTGACCGGCGCAGCCTTCGCCCAGACGGGCGTCATCAGCCAACCGGCCTTCTCCAACACCTACACCGCGAATGCCACCCGCGGCTTCTGGTTCCAGGCCCCGATCGGCTTCACGATCGTCGGCATCGAGGTCTACAACGAAGCCTCGCAGCCCTACCAGTGCGTCGAGGTCATCGACCTCGGCAACGCCCCGCCGCCCGCCTACCCGGGCACGATGGTCGGCACGCAGCTGTTCTACAACAACAACACGCCGACCCCCGGCCAGATCCCGATGGCCGTGCCGATCGTGCCCGGCCAGTACGTCGGCATCCTCTGCGGCTGCACGAGCGCGATCGGCGGGCCGACGATGTACAACTCGTATTCGATCACGCCCGGACCGTTCACCGAGACCGTGCTCGGTCAGCCGATCACCCTGACGCGCTTCGGCACGCAGTTCTCGATCGCCTCGACCGGCGGCAACCAGCCCGTCTGGCAGGAGTCGCCCTACAACATCTCGCGCTGCGACGTCTACGTCTCGTCCGGCGGCAACTACGCCCAGAAGATCAGCTTCGGCGGCGGCTGCAACAACGAGTACGCCTCGTTCTACGAGAACCACACCGCGTTCGACCTGTCGAACACGAGCCTGGCGATGCAGTTCATCGGCACCGGCTACGTGGGCATCCCGGGCACGACGCCGCTCTACGTGCCGACGTCGACCCCGGTCACGATGGGTGACGACCAGGTGCTGCAGTTCTCACTCGGCTGGACCCTGCCCTTCCCGGGCGGCACCACCACCGACCTGTGGATCTCGAGCAACGGCTTCATCAACGCCACCGTCAACACGCTGAACGGCTGCTGCTCGTTCAACCTGACCCAGTTCCTGAGCAATGGCCCGGTCTGGGCGGCCAAGTGGCGCGACCTCAACCCGAGCGCCGGCGGCTCGGTCTACTTCGACACCGACCCGTCCACGGGCACGGCCTACATCACCTTCGACTCGGTGCCCGACTACGGCGCCTCGAATGCGAACACGTTCCAGTACGCGTTCGATTCGACGGGCGCGGTCGAACTGCGCTTCGGCGCGGTCGCCCCGACCGCCGGCGGCACGGGCTGGAGCCCGGGCGCGGCCAACCTCGACCCGGGTTCGATGGACATCTCGGCCGCGGCCGTGATCATCACCGGCGCCAACGACGTCACCCCGATCCGTCACGACGCCAGCGCGCGCCCGGTCATCGGCACCGCGTTCACGCTCGACACCACGAACGTCCCGGCCGCCGGCCTCGTCGGCGCTACCCTGTTCGGCCTGACCGAGATCAACCCGGGCCTGGACCTGTCGTCGATCGGCATGCCGGGCTGCTACCAGTACGTCTCGATCGACGCCTCGCAGGTGTGGGTCCCGGCGGGTGGCGTCGGCAGCACCAACTTCTCGATCCCCAACAACCCGGCCTTCGCCGGCGTCGAGATCAAGACCCAGGGTGTCGCCCTGGTCCCGGGCGTCAACGCGCTCGGCGCGCTGAGCTCGAACGGCGTCAAGCTGTCGCTCGACGTCAACTGACCCGATCGCTGCGAGGCGCCGGCGCGAGGCAAACTCGCGTCGCGCGCGCCCCGTGCGAAGCCGGCCGCAGCATCCGTGCTGCGGCCGGTTGCATTACGGGGGCCAAGAACTGTGTACCAAACGCGCCCCAAAGAGCCGGATTGAGGGGAACCAACGACCCGGGCCACCTCGTCTCAGCCCGACAGCGAGATCACCTCGCCACTTCGTCCCTGTAACAACCACCTGCACTAGAATGCGCCTCAACGCAACTCTCCTCGGCCTCGCACTGGCCGGCACCGTGGCCAGCACCGCCATCGCCCAGATGCCGATGCCGCCGTTCTCCAGCTCCTACACCTACACGGACTCGCGCGGTTTCTCGTTCACCGCCCCGACGACGTTCGTGATCACGGGCATCCAGGTCTACAACGAGACGTCGCTGCCCGATCAGTGCGTCGAGGTCGCCCTGTTCCCGAGCGCCCCCAACGGGACGATCATGAACACGACGCAGCTGTTCATCGCCCAGAACGTGCCGGCGAATGCGCCGGTGGCCTGCAACGTCCTGATCAACCAGGGTGACGAAGTCATCATCCACGGCGGTTGCAGCGACGTCGCGGTCAGCCCGAACCTGACCAAGTCGTACGGCAGCGGCGGCGGCACGTTCCAGACCAGCATCCTCGGCAACCCGACGACGATCTATCGCGCCGGCTGCCAGGGTCCGAGCATGACCGGCCCCGGCCCGTTCCCGGCCTTCGGCGGCGTCACGGGCTCGATGGGGCGCGCCGACGTCTACATCCAGTCGCCCGCCGGCTTCGCGCAGAAGCTCAGCTTCGGCACGGGCTGCAACCAGGAATACGCCTCGTTCTACGAGAGCCACTCCGCATTCGACCTGTCGAACACGAGCCTGGCGATGCAGTTCATCGGCACCGGCTACGCCGTGATCGCGGGCACAACCCCGCTCTACGTGCCGACGTCGACCCCGGTCACGATCGGTGACGACCAGGTGCTGCAGTTCCCGCTCGGCTGGACCCTGCCCTACCCGGGCGGCACGACCACCGACCTGTGGATCTCGAGCAACGGCTTCGTCAACGCCACCGCCAACACCCTGAGCGGCTGCTGCTCGTTCAACCTGAGCCAGTTCCTGACCAACGGTCCGTGCTGGTCCGCCAAGTGGCGCGACCTCAACCCGAGCTCGCTGGGCTCGGTCTACTTCGACACCGACCCGGTCACGGGCACGGCCTACATCACGTTCGACGGCGTGCCGGACTACGGCTCGACCACGGACCTGAACACGTTCCAGTACGCGTTCGACTCGACCGGCACCGTCGAGCTGCGCTTCGGCACGATGGCGATGACGGCGGGCGGCACGGGCTGGAGCCCGGGCACGGCCAACCTCGATCCGGGTTCGATCGATCTGTCGGCGACGCCGGCGTTCGTCACCGGCGCCAACGACATCACCCCGATCGTGCACGACGCGAGCGATCGCCCGGTGATCGGCACCTCGATCACGCTCGAGACCACCAACCTGCCGGCCAACACGGCCGTCGGCGCGACCCTGCTCGGCCTGACCGAGTACAACCCCGGCATCGACCTGACCTCGATCGGCATGCCGAGCTGCTACCAGTACGTGTCGATCGACGCGACGCTGATCTGGATCGCCTCCGGCAACACCGGCAGCTCGCCGTTCTCGATCCCGAACAACCCGGCGTTCGCCGGCGTCGAGATCAAGACGCAGGGCGCGGCCCTGTCGGCCGGCGCCAACGCGGTCGGCGCGCTGACCGCCAACGGCATCAAGCTGGTCCTCGACATCCTCTGAGATGACGCAGCGAGGCGTCGCGCCAGCTCGCTGGTGCGACACCGAGCCGAAACGCCGACGGCCGCAGCACGAGTGCTGCGGCCGTCGGCGTTTTGCGTCTCATGGAACCCCGAGGGCTCCCGAAGCCCGGCCTAGAGGTTCTGGTAGTTCGGACCGCCGCCGCCCTCGGGCGTCACCCAGTTGATCACCTGGTAGGGGTCCATGATGTCGCAGGTCTTGCAATGCACGCAGTTGCTGGCGTTGATCTTGAGGTCGACGCCGTGCTTGCGCCCGGGCTTCTCCTCCATCTCGTAGACCGCCGCGGGACAGAAGTGCTGGCACGGATTGCCGAACTCCTCGACGCAGCGCGTCGAGCACAGGTCGGGCTCGGTGACCACCAGGTGGCACGGCTGATCCTCCTCGTGCATCGTGCCCGAGCTGTAGACCGAGGTCAGCTTGTCGAAGGTCAGCGTGCCGTCCTCGGGCAGCTTCTCGACCTCGGGCTTGCCCTTGCCGCCGAAGTAGTCCACCACCTTCTTCATGTAGGTGTGACCGGCGTTGCTCTTCAGTTCGTCGGACCAGAGCGTGCCCTTGCCGCCGAACAGCTGCGCGAAGCCGGCGTTGACCAGGCCCGCGAGCCGGCCCTTGTGGAAGCCCTGATGGAAGTTGCGGCACTTCCACAGCTCGTCGTGCACCCAGTCCTTCTGCAGCGCCTCGGCGTAGTGCGCGGTGCCCTTGGCCGAGAAGTCGCCGCTGCGCAGGCAGGCGAGCGCGGCCTCGGCGGCGAGCATGCCGCTGCGCATGGCCAGGTGGATGCCCTTGAGGCGCATGCTGTTCATCAGGCCGGCGCTGTCGCCGACGATCACGAAGCCGTCGCCGTGGTGCCGGGGCATCGAGTAGAGCCCGCCCTCGGGCAGCGACTTGGCGCCGTAGTTGAGCAGCTTGCCGCCGCGCAGGAACGGGGCGACCTTGGGGTGCAGTTTCATGCGCTGCAGCTGCCGGTGCGCGTCCATCGTGGGATCCTGGTAGTCCAGGCCGACGACGAGCCCGACCGAGACCATGTTCTTGCCGTCCTCGGTCTCGCCCATGCCGTAGACCCAGCCGCCGCCGAAGGTCTGGCTGTCGAGCGGGTAGCCCATGGTGTGCACGACCAGGCCCGGCGGGCACTGGCCCTTGGGCACCTCCCAGACCTCCTTGACGCCGATGCCGTAGACCTGCGGGTTCTTGCCCTGCAGGCCGAGGTCGGCGACCAGCTGCTTGGTCATCGAGCCGCGGCTGCCTTCGGCCAGGACCACGAGCTTGGCGGCGAGGATGCCGCCGGGTTCGTAGTTGCCCTTCTTCTCGCCGTTCTTGTCCAGGCCCGAGTCGGCGAGCTGCACGCCGGTGACCTTGTCGCCGTCGCGCTGCAGGACCGCGCCCGGGAAGCCGGGGAAGATCTGGATGCCCTTCTGCTCGGCGATCTCGCCGAGCCAACGCACCAGCTTGTTCAGGGAGACCACGAAGTTGCCGTGGTTGCGCAACGGCGGCGGCGTGATCGGGAACTTCATGCCCCCCTTCTCCGTCAGCCACAGGGCATAGTCCTCGTGCACTTCCGCCTCGACCGGGGCCTTGGGCTGCATCGTGCGCCATTCGGGCAGCAGCGCGTCCAGGGCCTTGGGATCGAGCACGGCGCCCGAGATCGAGTGGGCGCCGATCTCCGCGGCCTTTTCGATCAGGCAGATTTCGGGGCTGAGCTTCTCGCCCGCCCCGGTCCGTTCGACC
The DNA here is from genome assembly GCA_020638655.1 of Planctomycetota bacterium. Classification (GTDB taxonomy): domain Bacteria; phylum Planctomycetota; class UBA1135; order UBA1135; family UBA2386; genus JACKIC01. Next base: position 315,364 of record JACKIC010000003.1, on the reverse strand, counting down.
TCGGCGTTGTGCCGCTCGACGGACTGCGCCAGGTGGATCGCCGTGCACAGGCCGGCGGGTCCCCCGCCGACGATCACGACGTCGAATTCCATCACATCTCGTTCGGTCATGCTTTTGTCGGCGGCCCGCTTGGTAACCGCTGTCGGCCGTCACACTACAAGTGCCACGAGTCGCTGCAAACTTCGACCGCCCGCAAGATCCGGGACGACAGGTGGGCGGCGGCTCATGGCAACAGAAGGAAGACCATGAAGCGCACCTACACCCTGGCCGAAGCCAACCTGGCGCTGCCCCTGATCCGGGCGATCGCGGCAGAGCTGGTGGAGCGACGGATCGATCGGCGCGCCCTGCGCCGCCGGCGCGAACTGCTCGAGAAGGCGCAGACCCCCGAGGGGCTGCGCGGCGAGCTGGCGGAGCTGGACGCCCGGATCTGGGAACACGACGACGCGATCAGGCACTGCCGCGCCGAGTTCGAAGAGCTCGGCATGACGGTCCTGCGCACCGATCCGCTGACGATCCACATCCCGGGCCAGAACCGCCTGGGTCCGCGCAGCACGACGACGAACGGCACGGTCGTCTTCTGCTGGCAGGAAGGCGAAGACTCGGTCTGCCACGGCCACCCGGTCGGCGAAGAAGAAGACCAACGACGGCCGCTGCGGGTCCGCGCCAAGGGCGCGTGACCGGAGCGTGCGGGCGCCCCACGGCGGGCGCCCGCGCCCGGGAATCCGGCGCGAGATTGCGCCGCGGGGAAGCAACCGCCAGCATGCTGGCGACCGATGTTCCACTGCACGATCCTCTACGCACTGCGGCCCGGGGTTGCCCTGGGTCAGGTGCGCGCCGCCCGGGAGTCCCTGCAGTCCCTGGTCGAGACCCTGCCCGGCGTCGAGCACTTCGTGGTCACGCACAACCTCGCCCCCGAGAGCGGCGGCTTCAACCTGGTCCTGTTCTCGGCGTTCACGGACCGCGTCGCCTGCGACATCTTCCTGCGGCACGACGAGTTCGCCCGCGTGCACGCCGAGGAGCTCGACCCGGTGGTCAGTCGCCGGATCGTCGCGCTGGGTGACGACGCGAGTGGCTGACCCGGCGGCCGCCGCGCCGGCCGGATCGCGGTGACACGGATCTGAGTCCAGCCTCTGGAACGGCAACCGTCGTTTGGGTGCAATCGCCCCGATGAGCACTGTGAAGCGTGTCGCGGTGACCGGCGCCGCCGGTCAGATCGGTTATTCCCTGCTGCCGATGATCGCCAGTGGCGGCATCTTCGGCCCGAACGTCAAGGTCGCCCTGCAGCTCCTCGAGGTCACCCCGGTGTTGCCGGCCCTCGGCGGCGTGCGCATGGAGCTCGAGGATTGCGCGTTCCCGCTGCTGACCGAAGTCACCTGCTCGGACGACCCCAAGGTCGCCTTCAAGGACGCGGACCTGTGCCTGCTGGTCGGCAGCAAGCCGCGCGGCCCGGGCATGGAGCGCAAGGACCTGCTGCAGGAGAACGGCAAGATCTTCATCGGCCAGGGTCGCGCCATCGGCGAGGCCGCCGGCCCCGACGTGCGCGTCGTCGTGGTCGGCAACCCGTGCAACACCAACTGCCTGATCGCGATGCACAACGCCAAGGGCGTGCCCGCGGCGCGCTTCTCGGCGATGACCCGCCTCGACCAGAACCGCGCCAAGTCGCAGCTCGCGCTGCGCGCCGGCAAGCACTGGTCGACGGTCAAGAACGTGATCATCTGGGGCAACCACAGCAACACCCAGTACCCCGACTGGCACCACGCGACGATCGACGGCAAGCCCGCGGCGCAGGCCATCAACGACGACGCCTGGCTGCAGGGCCCCTTCATGAAGACCGTGCAGGAGCGGGGCAAGGCGATCATCGAGGCGCGCGGCAAGTCCTCGGCGCTGTCGGCCGCGCAGGCCGCGGTCGACCACGCCCGCTCGCTCTACACCGTGACCACCGCGGACGATCCCGCAGCCCTGTGCGTGATCAGCGACGGCAGCTACGGCACGCCCGAGGGCATCATCAGCGGCTTCCCGTGCACCACCGACGGCAAGGGCAACTGGCAGATCGTGCCCGGCCTGGCGATGAACGACTTCAGCAAGCAGAAGGCCGCGATCACCTGGAAGGAGCTCTGCGAAGAGCGCGACATGGTCAAGGACCTGCTGGGCTGAGCCGAGCAGGCAACACGTGCACGAACTCGCCATCGCGGTCACGGTCGTCGCCGGCATCGCGATGGGCGCGATCAACAACGTCGCCGGCGGCGCCGGCGTGCTCGGCCTGTTGGCCTTCGAGCACGTCTGGGGCCTGCCGTTGTCGGCGGCCAATCCCAGTTCGCGCATCGCCGCGGTGGCGATCGGCACGTTCGCGTTCCTGGGATTCTGGCGGGCCGGCCGGCGGCCGCCGCTGCGCGCCTGGGGCCAGGGACTGCTCGCCGTTCCGGGCGCGCTGCTCGGCAGCCGGCTGGCGCTCGACCTGCCGGACCTGGTGTTCCGCAGCTACCTCGCGCTGATGCTGGTGGCGCTGCTGCTGCAGCAGGTGCGGGGCCGCACCGACACCTCTGCGGCGCCGCGCGCGGCCTGGCTCGGCGCGCTCGGCTGCTTCGTGATCGGCCTGCACATGGGCTTCGTGCAGGTCGGCACGGGTCTCGTCGCCACGCTGGTGCTGGCCAAGGCCTACGACCGCGACCTGGTCGCCGTCAACATGGCCAAGAGCACCGTCGTGATCACCAGCTCGCTGGCCAGCGCCGCCACCTTCGTCGCCGCCGACAGCATCGCCTGGATCCCCGCGATCGCGCTCGCGGTCGGCGCGGGGTTGGGCAGCTACTCGGCGAGCCACTGGAGCGTCGCCAAGGGCAGCGCCGCGGTGCGCCGCGTGATCATCGCAATCGCCGCGCTGACGCTGCTCGAGCAGGTGCGACAGATCCTGCTCGCACTGTGGTAGCCCGCGGCGGCAGTTCCTATCGTCCGGACATGAGCCGCCACGTCGTCGTCACCGGCGCCAGCTCCGGCATCGGAGCAGCCTGCGCCCGCGCCTTCCACGCCAACGGAGATCGCCTGTCGCTCGGCGCCCGACGCGTCGAGCGCCTCGCCGAGGTCGTGCCGGACGCGTTCTGCCACCAACTGGACGTCACCGACGCGGGCAGCGTGGAACGGTTCGTCGCCGCGGCGGTCGCCGCCAACGGGCCGATCGACGTGTTGGTCAACAACGCCGGCCTGGCCCGCGACGTCGAGAAGATCGCCGAGGGCACCGGCGAGGCGTGGCGCGAGATGATCGAGACCAACGTGCTCGGCCTGCTCGAAGTCACGCGCCGGGTGCTGCCGCAGATGATCGCGCGCAAGACCGGCCACGTCGTCGTGATCGGCTCGATCGCGGGCCACAAGGCCTACGTCGGCGGCGGCGTCTACTGCGGCAGCAAGCGCGCGCTGCAGCCGATCTGCGAAGCCATCCGCATGGAGACGCTGGGCAGCAACATCCGCGTCACCAGCGTCGACCCGGGCATGGTCGACACCGAGTTCTCGCTGGTGCGCTTCCGCGGCGACGCCGAGCGCGCTGCGAAGGTCTACACCGGCACGAGGCCGCTGACCGCCGAGGACGTCGCTGAGTGCGTCGCGTTCGCCGCCAACCGCCCGGCGCACGTCAACCTCGACACCATCGTGGTCATGCCCACCGACCAGGCAAACCCGCAGATGGTGCACCGCCAGTAGTCCAACGCACGCGAAGGCACCCATGGCCGCACCCAAGAAGTCCCTGACCCGTCGGCTACTCCCCGTCGCGGCGGCGCTCGCCATCGCCGGCTACTTCTGGCAGCGGCAGGCCAGCGCCGACGCCCCGGCCTGCACGTGGCGCGTCGGCACCGGCACCGAGATCAAGCAGGCGAAGAACTACGACGAGCTGCCGGCCGAGTCGCCGTTCCGCCTGGCGTTCACGGCGATCGCGCCGACCTACGTCTACGTGTTCAGCCACAGCATCGTCGACGGCACCCTGCTGCTCTGGCCATCTGCCGACCTCAAGAGCGACCTGGCGCAGCCGCTGCCCACCGGCATGGCGACGCTGCCGGGCAAGACCGAGACCGAGAAGTCCGAGACCAAGGAACTTGCCTGGACCACGCGCAGCCAGGTCCAGGGCACGAGCACGGTCGTGGTGATCGCCGCGCTGCAGCCGCTGCCCGAGCTCGAGGCCATCCTGCCCAAGCTGCGCCGCTGGTCGAACTCGGTGATGCCCGACCGGTCGATGCTGGTGACCAAGCCGGCGCTCGGCGAGACGCCGCTGGCGCCGCCGCTGAGCAGCGAGCTGCCGAGCGAGCTGCTGCGGCGCGCGGCGGGCGCCACGATCAGCCTGGTGCACCCGAACGGGCCGATGCCGCTCGTGCCGGGCTTCGACGACGTCTGGTGCTCGAGCTGGCGCTTCGTCGAGAAGAAGGGCCAGTAGGCCACACCGGGCAGGAGCGAGGCCGCGCTCAGGCGCCGAGCGCCGCTTCGACGGCACCGCAGAGCACGTGCACGCAGACCAGGTGACACTCCTGGATGCGCGCGGTGTTGGCCGAAGGCACCTGCACCACGACGTCGGCGTGTTCGAGCGCGGCGCCCCGCTTCTCGCCGCAGAGCACCGCCGTGCCGATCCCCTGCTCACGCGCCTTCTGCAGCGCCTTGACGACGTTCTTGCTGCCGCCCGACGTGGTGAAGCCGATCAGCAGGTCGCCGGGGCGCCCGATCGCCTCGACCTCGCGCGCGAAGACGTGCTCGTAGCCGGCGTCGTTGCCGATCGCGGTCAGGGTCGGCACCTGGTGCCCGAGCGCGATCGCCGCGTAGGCGCGGCGCTGCTTGGCTTCGAACCAGCCGACCAGCTCGCCTGCCGCGTGGGCGGCGTCACACGAACTGCCGCCGTTGCCGCAGAACAGCAGCTTGCCGCCGCCGCGCAACACGCGGATCGCCACTTCGCAGAGCTGCTGCAGGCTGGGCACGCAAGCGTCGAGGAACCGCTGCTTGGTCTGCAGACTGTCGGCGAAGGTGGCGCGGATCGAGGCTTCGTTCATGGCGACCGCTGGATGCTGCCGGCCGCCGCACCACCGGGCGAGGGTTTTCTGGCCATCAGCCGTCGTGGGCGACGAGGGCGGCGCGGATCGCGCCCTCCGTGTCGACCTCGCGACCCTGCTGCTCGATCGCGAGACCGAACGCCCCGAGGGCCGTGGTGACGTTCTCCAGCCGCGCGCCGTGCCCCATCAGGCCGACGCGGAACACCTTCCCGGCGAGCGTCCCGAGCCCGCCGCCGACCTCGATGCCGTGATGCTGACGCAGCCGGGCGCGGAACGCCTTGTCGTCGACACCCGCGGGGTAGCAGATCGTGGTCAGCATCGGCGTCGCCTGCGCCGCCGGCACCAGAGCCTGCAGGCCCAGGTGCGGCAGCCCCGCGCGCAGCGACGCGGCGACGCGGCGATGGCGGTCGGCCCGCGACGGCAATCCCTCGGCCGCGACTTCGTCGAGCGCCGCGGCCAGCGCGTAGATCATGCTGACGGGCGCGGTGTGGTGGTAGGCGCGGTCGGCGCCGAAATAGCCCGTCAACAAGGCCGCGTCGAAGTAGAACGGCGGCCGCTGGGCGCGCGCCGCGGACTTCGCCAGCGCGCGCTCGGACAGCGTCACCGGGGACAGCCCGGGCGGCGCCGAGAGACACTTCTGTGTGCCCGAGAACGCCGCATCGACCCCGAGGCGATCCAACTCGAGCGGCATCCCGGCGAGGCTGGTCACGCAATCGAGCAGGAACAGGGCGCCCGCCGAACGCGCGATCGCGGCCAGCGGCTCGAGATCGGTGAGCACTCCGGTGCTGGTTTCGGCATGTACCACGGCGAGCGCCGCCGTCGGCGCAGCGGCCACGGCAGCGGCGATCGCCGCGGGATCGAGGCTGGCGCCGAAGTCGGCGCGCACCTCGACGACCTGCGCGCCGGTCCGCCGCAGCGCCTCGGCCATGCGCTGACCGAAGACGCCGTGCACACCGACGACGACCCGATCCCCCGGCTCGACGCAGTTGGCGACCACGGCCTCCATGCCGGCGGTGCCGGTGCCGGCGATCGGCAACGTGAACCGGTTCTGCGTGCCGAACAGCGCTCGCAGTTGCTGCTGCACCTGGTCCAGGAGACCGAGGAAGCTCGGGTCGAGGTGCCCGAGCAATGGCGCTGCCTGCGCCCGGCGCACGGCCTCGCTGGTCGGCGACGGGCCGGGCCCGAGCAGCAGCACGTCGGGAGGTTCGAACGGCATGAGGCGATCCGCGCGAATCAGAACGGCTTGCTCTGGGCGAGCCAGACCGCGGCGGCGCCGACCGCGATCACCAGCGCGATCGCGGCGGGCCGGATCAGCAGCCCCTTCTTCACCAACGTCGGCAAGGCGGCGAGCAGGACCCAGCAGCCGATCTTGGCGATCACCCAGCTAGGGAAGCCGATACCGCTCTTGTGGGCATAGCCGATGCCGGCGATGAGCATCACCAAGAGGCCGATGCCGTGCAGGGCCAGGTACAGCGGCGGCGTCTTGCCGCCGTCGCGCGTACCCGCGAGCACGCCCCCCAGCCCCAGGAACAACATCAGCACGCCGATGACGTGCAACAGGCGATAGAACTCAGGCGACATGAGCGCGAGTATGGAGCACGACACCGCCCCGTCCCACCAGCTGTTCGACGAACTGCGCGCCCTCGCCGCGGCCGGCCCGGTCGTCGTCGCCCACCGCGGCGCCAGCTGCTCGCATCCCGAGAACACGGTCCCGGCGTTCGCCGCCGCCGCCGCACTGGGCGTCGTGATGCAGGAGTTCGACGTGCAGCAGACGCGCGACGGGGTGCTCGTGTGCTGCCACGACGTCAGCCTCGACCGCACCACCGACGCCAGCGAGAAGATCGGCCCCGGGGCGCTGGTGGCCCAGATCGACTACGCCGAACTGGGCCGGCTCGACGCAGGCAGCTGGTTCAGGCCGGCGTTCGCCGCGGCGCGGATCCCCACCCTGGACGAAGTGCTCACCGCGATCGGCGAACACGGCATCGCGCTGATCGAACACAAGGGTGGCGAACCCGCGAGCTACGTCGAGGCGCTGCGGCGGCTGGGCCGCGCCGAACGTTCGATCGTGCAGTCGTTCGACTGGACGTTCGTCGCGGCATGCCACGAACTCGAGCCCCGGAACGCCCTGGCAGTGCTCGGCCCGATCCCGCGCCACGACTCGCTGGACGACGCGGCCATCGCCGAGGCCCGGCGCTGCGGCGCCGGCATGGTGCACTGGCGCCTGGACGCGCTGCGCGTCGAGCAGGTGCGCGCGGCGCACGCCGCCGGCCTCGCGGTGTGCACCTACACCACCGACGACGACGCCGGCTATCTGGGGGGCGCGGCGATGGGTGTCGACGCGATGTGCACCAACGTGCCCGAGCGCATGCTCATGTTGCGGGCCATGAAGCCCACCGGCCAGTAGGTCTCATTCGGCCTGCGGCCGCCCCGAGACATGAACGTGGGCACGACTCGCTCGTCGCCGTGGAGCCGCGGCCGTCGGCTCCAACTCAGGTGGGCGCTACCGGGTGATCCGCTCGGGCCTCAGTAGACCGGCAGTCAGTAGACCGGCTGTCAGTAGACCAGCAGATTGATCGCGCCCGTCGCCTGATCGACCTGCACGGTGATGCGATAGCCGCAGCTCGACGCATCGACCACGAGGATCGTGGCGCAGACATGGGCTTGCGACAGCGAGCGCAGGATCTGCGACGGCACCGTCACGGTCCGACCGACGACGACCAGACTCGTCGGGCATCCGGTCAACTCGTCGACGCACGTGGCGACCGACTGCCCCATCTGCGACGAGAGCTGCATCCTGATGTCGCGGTTGAGGTCCGCGACGGGGATCGTCAGCCGCGCCTGCAGCGACGAAGGCTCTTCCTGCGACTCCGTGTTGATCTGCGAGCAGAACGGCAGGATCCAGACACCTGTTCCGCCAGCGTTCTCGCCACCTTCACTTCCAGGACTCGGCAACGCGACGGCCAGGGCCGCGAGCAGCGCGAGCAGACAATGAAGGAGGGCTTTCATCGCGTGGGAAGAGTGCACGGCCAACCGGCCGGAGGGGCAACGGCGGAAAGACTAGCGCCTTGCGCCCGCGAATGGCACCCCCCAACCCTGCCGTCCAGCCAGAATTCGCTCCAGGGCAACATGGGTCGGGACAACATGGAGACAGTGCCAGGACCTCAGCAGTCCACCGCGGCGAACCAGGCAGGGAAGCTCTCGGCCACGAGCCGCGCCTCCGGGTGGTTGCGGACCAGGTGCACGAACTGCCGCCGCCGCTCGAGCTCGCGGGAAACCGCCGCGCGCTTGTGGGGCATCTCGTCGTGGAGCCGCCGGAACCAGTGCAGGCACTCCGAGAAGCGCCCCTGCATGCCGTAGGCCAGGCCGAGGTTGAAGTAGCTCATCGACAGGCGCGGCTGCTCCTCGACGACGCCGCTCTCGATCAACTGCAGCAGCAGCTGCACGGCACCGTCGTTGTCCCCCTCGTCGAGGTGGATGTTGCCGAGGTTCAGCAACGCGTAGGCGCGGGTCTGCCGGTCCTGCGTCGAAGCCAGCACCAGGGTGAATTGCTTGCGCGCCAGGCTGCGCTGCCCACGCACGTAATGGGCCAGGCCCAGGTAGATGCGCGCCTCGTGCTTACGCTCGTCGAGCGCCAGGCACTCGCTGAGCAGCCGCTGCCCCTTGGCGAGGTTCTCGTCGGGAGTGCGCAGCTGACCGTCGAGCAGTTCCTTGGCCAGGACCCAGTCGTGTTCACCGCCTTCGGGTGACCGGGAGACCTCGTCGAGCAGGTTGCGGCCCCGCTGCGCCATGTCGGGCACCGGCACGGGCTCCTTGGCGACCTCGCGCGAGAAGTCGGGGGACAGCCCCATCAAGACGAAGCCGCGGCCGAGCTCGTAGAGGATGCGAGACAGCTTGCGGCGGTTCTCGGTGAGCTTGCGGCGCAACTGCTCGGCGCGCTCGGCCGGCTCCTCCGAACCTCCGCCTGCCGGGACCGGCTCGAGTCCCTCGCCGAGAGCTGCGAGGCTGCGGTGCATGCGCACCTGGTCGCGAATGCCGCGCAGGAAGGATCGGCAGCCCGCGCAGACGTCGGAGTGCACCATCACGCGCCGGACGGACGCAGGGTCCAGCTCTCCGTCGAGCATCGCCGACAGGTCCACCTGGATCTGCAGGCATGGGTCGTTGCCGCGATCGGCAGAAGGCGGAGTGGCCATGGTCGGCGACTAGTGTTCAGCGCTGCCGAAGTCACCCATGCGGGCGTCTGCGGTCTTCCGGCTCACCAATTTGCGACAATCGTCCGGATGGGGCCGCAGCCCCATTCGCAGGGCATCTCCGGCCACCTGACGCGCCGCCTCGTGCGGGCCGTCAGCCTGACCGGGCTCGAATTGGAGCAGCGACTGCGCCATGCCGCGGAAGATCTTCCGACGACCGCGGAAGATGACCATCTTCAGGTTCTCGAGGCGGATGCCGAGGTCGGCAGCGGCGTCGCGGTAGGAGACGCCCTCGACCTCGACCAGCGTGAGCGCGCGCCGCTCCTTGCCGGACAACCGGGCGAAGTGCAGCAGGTACAGCTGCAGGTAGATCAGGTAGGCGTGGTTGACCACCACCGCGCTCTCCGCCTCGATCGCCGCGCGATCGGGGCGACGCATGCGGATGTCCTCGGGTTGGATGACTTCCTCGTCGAGCTCGCGGAACTGCGCCAGCCGGCTCTGTCCCTTGAGGAACTTGAGCAACGTGTTGCGGGCGATGCGATGTCCCCAGCCGCGGAACGCGTCGGCGCGGTCGGGGTGGAACCGATGCGGATAGCGGTAGATGTTGAGGAACACCTCCTGCAACACGTCCTGCGGATCGACGTGGTAGCCACAGCGACGCAGCCGCGCGGTGATGGCCTGCAGGAACCAGCTGCGGTTGAGCTCGAACAGCAGCGCGAACACGGCGGACTCGCCGGTGTTGCGATAGCAGTTCATCAACGCGGTGCTGGTCCAGTCGTAGAACTGCTGGTCGGTCTCGATCACGGCGCCCGGGAACGGCGCATCGCCGACCGCGAGGGCCCGCAGCGAATCGTCCCCTGTCTGCTCCCAGAGGATCAGCAGGCGCTCTTTGAGCGCGCCGATCTCCACCGGGGATGCAGTCGCGTGGTCCATGGCAAGACTCCGGAGGGGGACCCTCCGTGTGCGTAGCATGCCATAGACGCTCGTATCAGGGAAGTAACTCCGGATCCGCGGCCGTCCAGCCGGCGGCACCGGGTCTTCAGCTACCGCCCAAGCGACTCACTCGGCGGCACTTGCAGGCAACCGCACGACCATGCCAGGAGCCGCGACCCCGAGGCGGTCGGGCATCACCGCTGCTCCGAGGCGATCGGCGAGGGCGCGGAACCGGGTTGCAGAGGCCGGATCGACGTCCTCGACGGCGTCGGCGCTGCTGGCGATCCGCACGGTGTGCACGCCTTCCGCGTCGGCGACCTCGAGCAGCACCGCGCCCTGGCCGGAGGTCCGTTCGCGCACGAGCTCGATGCCTGCCGCGAGGAGCGTCGCGAGCACGGCGCCGTCCCCCCACCACGCCGTGGCGGTCGTGCCGGCGACCAGCACCTGACCTCCGGTCTGGGCCGCGGCGAGCTCGGCGCAGAACGACGCGAGGTCGTGAGGCAGCCAGCCCTGGCACGCGAACTGGGTCTCTCGCTGCAGGTCCCGCTGCACCGCGTCGCACCAGTCGAGCACCTCCACCGTCGCCCGCACCGCCCCCTTGAGCCGCGCGCGGGAGTCCTCGGCGATGGCGATGTCCAGGCCTTCGAGCCGCTCCCGGACTTCCGCCAGGAACTGCTGCTGGCACTCGACCAGCGCGAGCGAACGGGCACCGAGTTGCCGCGCCGCCTCGGCGCGGCGCAGGCTGGCGCTGGCGCTGCTCGTGGCGGCGATCGTCAGCGGCACCTCGCCGCCGCGCGGCGGCTTGGGCAGGACGTAGTCGCCAACCGCGGTGGTCGGCACTTCGGTGTCGGCGTCGGTCATGTTCGCTCCAGTTGGTCCGGGCCGAGCCCCGCGGCCCAGTCCCGTTTCGCCCACGGCATCGGCAGTTCCCCCGCCTGGCCTTGAGCCGCGCTGCCACTGGCCGCGCGCCGCGGCTATGGTTCGGCCGACGATGCGATCGCCGCCCGTTCCCGCCGACACCATCCGCGCGATCGCCCACGACGTCGGCTTCGACCTGGTGCGGTTCGGCCCGGCCGACCCCGGTGAGCACGGCGCCCACCTGATGCGCTGGCTCGAACTCGGCCGCCACGGCGAGATGCGCTACCTCGAGGACAACCTCGATCGCACCCTCGACCCGACGCGCTGGCGCCCGGGAGTCCGCTCGGCGATCGCGCTCGCCGTCGACTACGGCGGCCCGCCCGGTCAGCTCGCCGACGGGGCGCGCATCGCCCGCTACGCCACCGGCCGCGACTACCACCGCTGGCTGCGCGAACGGGTGTTCAAGCTGCGCCAGCGACTCGAAGCAGAAGGGGTCCCCTACGGTTCCATGAACGGCGGCACCGACGCGGTGCCGGTGCTCGAGCGCGCGCTCGCCGCGCGCGCCGGGATCGGCTTCGTGGCCAAGAGCGCGATGGTGATCTCACCGACGCACGGCCCCTACCTGCAGCTCGCCGAACTGCTCACCGGCATGGACCTGCCGCCCGACGCGCCCGCCCCAGGGTCGTGCGGCACCTGCACGGCATGCATCGACGCATGCCCGACCGACGCGATCGTGGCGCCGTTCGAAGTCGATGCGCGGCGCTGCCTGAGCTACACGACGATCGAGCACCGCGGCTTCGCCGCCGCCGAACTGCGCGACAAGCAGGGCGACTGGCTGTTCGGCTGCGACGTCTGCCTCGAGGTCTGTCCGTTCACCAGGCACAGCCCGCGGCGGCTCGTCGAAGGCGCGGCCCGCCCCGTGGAACTACAGCCGCACGCCGCGGTGACGAGCTGGACCCTGATCGACTTCCTGCAACTCGACGAAGCCCGCTACACGAACGAGTTCGTCGGCACGGCGATGCGTCGCGCCACGCGCTCGGGTCTGCGCCGCAACGCGGCGATCGCGCTCGGCAATCGCCGCCAGGAGTCCGCGCTGCCGCAGCTGCGCGACGCGCTCTCGGACGAGGACCCCGTGGTGCGCGGCCACGCCGCCTGGGCCATCGGCAAGATCGCGCCCGGGCACCCGGCGCTCGACGCCGCGCTGCGGACCGAGCAGGACGTCGCGGTCTTGCGGGAGCTGCGCGCCGCGCTCGACGCCGGGCCCTGACGCGGCGTCGCGGCAGGCCGACGGTCGCGCCCGGCCGACGCCCCCGGCGCCGACCCGGTGACACCGCCGCTTCGAGGCCCGATCCGACGACTCCGCCGACCGGGACCGTCGCATCGCCAGGACGGCGGACCTGCGCCTCGCGACCTCACCGCGGCCACGTGCGCCGCAGGACGTCCCCTTCCCATGGGGATCTCGGGCAGCTCACACGCCACCCCGAATCACCTGGCAAGCCGTTTGCTCTCTGCCGTTCGTGAACAACCGCCATCAAGCCTCGGAGTCCCTCTCGAACTGCGAATTCTACAACGAGCGCAAGTGGTGCGATCAGTGCCAGACCTACGTGCGGTTCATGATGAGCGTGAACCACAGCTACTGCATCGACTGCGGCGGCCGCGTGCGTCTGTTCAACCGCGACGACGGCGCGCAGTTCCAGGACCACGTGCAGCGCCACAAGTGGCAGGCGTCGTGATCGCGCGCCGGCTCGGGTTCTCCCACCCGAGCCCACGCCCGCCCGGCGGGACCTGGCGGCGGAGCCCCCCCCGGCTCCGTCCCCCCGCGGTCCTGAGCGCGCCCGGCAGCGCGCCGCCCCCCCACCCCCTTCCCGGCAGCGCAGCGGCGACCTGGAAGCGGGTTCGCCCCGATCCCGACTTGCACCGACAGGCCGGCCTCCACATCCTGTTTGCCCCGTCAAGGCGCCGATCGTGGCGCAGGAGCCCGCCGTGCAGCTGCCAGAATTCCGGAACGAGCCGTTCACCGACTTCTCCCGCCCCGAGGAACAAGCCGCCTTCCAGGCGGCCCTCAAGACCATCGAGAAGGACTACCTCGACCGCACCTGGAGCTGCTGGATCGGCGGCGAGCAGGTCACCGCGGAGCAGACCTTCGAGACCTTCGATCCAGGCGAGCTGACCCGGCGCATCGGCAGGTTCCAGAAGATGACCGCCGCGGACGCCGGCATCGCGGTCGAGAAGGCACACGCGGCCTTCCCCGACTGGGCCGCGACGGACGCCGAGAGCCGCGTGCAGATCTTCTTCCGCGCCGCCGCCCTGCTGCGCGAGCGCAAGCACCTGTTCTCGGCGATGCTCTGCTACGAGGTCGGCAAGTCCTGGGTCGAGGCCGACGGCGACACCGCCGAGGCGATCGACTTCCTCGACTACTACGCGGGTCAGATGTTGCGCATGGCGCAGCCGCAGCCGGTCACACCGGTGGCCGGTGAGCGCAATCAGATGATCTACATCCCGCTCGGCGTCGGCGCCGTGATCCCGCCGTGGAACTTCCCGCTGGCGATCATGGCGGGCATGACCGCGGCCGCCCTGCTCGCGGGCAACACCGTGGTGCTCAAGCCGGCCAGCCAGTCGCCCGGAGTCGCCGCGATGTGGGTCGAGCTCATGCACGAGTGCGGCCTGCCCAAGAACGTGTTGAACTTCGTCACCGGCCCGGGCTCGGAGGTCGGCGGCGCGATGGTCGAGCACAAGCTCACGCGCTTCATCTCCTTCACGGGCAGCCGCGACGTCGGCCTGTGGATCTTCGAGCAGTCGGCGAAGACGCAGAAGGGCCAGCTCTGGATGAAACGCCTGGTCGCCGAGATGGGCGGCAAGGACAGCATCCTCGTCGACGCGCAGTGCGACCTCGACAAGGCCGTCGACGCGGTCGTCGCCTCGGCGTTCGGCTATCAGGGGCAGAAGTGCTCCGCGTGCAGCCGCGCGATCGTGCACCAGGACGTCTACGACGAGTTCCTCGCGCGCCTGCTGCCCAAGGTCGAGGCGATCGGGATGGGCCACCCGAGCCTGCAACGCAACACCTTCGGCCCGATGGTCGACGGCGCCGCCAAGCGCAAGACGCTCGAATACATCGAGATCGGCAAGAAGGAGGGCAAGCTGCTGATCGGCGGCGCGGCCGGGCCGTCGAGCGGCAACTACGTGCAGCCGACCGTCTTCGCCGACGTCGCCCCCACCGCCAGGATCTCGCTCGAGGAGATCTTCGGCCCGGTGCTCGCGGTGCTGAAGGTCGAGGACTTCGCGGCCGGACTCGAGGTCGCCAACAACACCGAGTACGGCCTGACCGGCGCGCTGTTCTCGACCAACGAGGCGCACAAGGAAGAGGCGCGCCGCCGCTTCCACGTCGGCAACTTCTATCTCAACCGCAAGTGCACCGGCGCGCTCGTCGGCGCGCATCCGTTCGGCGGCTTCAACATGTCGGGCACCGACAGCAAGGCCGGCGGCCCCGACTACCTGCTGCAGTTCCTGCAGGCGAAGACGATCAGCGAGACCATCGGCGAATGAGCCGCGGCGGAGTCCGGTGATGGACCGCGGCACCAACGCGCTGCAGCGGTTCGTCGCCGAGCAACGACAGCTGCTCGACCTCGAGCGGCAGGCGGAGATCGCCGCCGCCGAGCAGTCGCTGCACACGCGCAGCGACGCCGAACTGGTCGCCCGCGGCGACACCCTGCTGCGCCTCGAGGTCGTCGACCTCGAGCCGGGCTTCGGCGGCCGCGTGCACGCCGTGCTGCGTCCCAGCCGGGAACCGTCGTTCCCGGCGCATCGCCTGGGTCCGGGCGACCTGATCGCCGTGCGCGGCAGCCGCGACGAGGCGCCGATCACGACCGCAGTGGTCGTGCGCGTGCGCGCCGAGCAGTTGACGATCGCCCTCGACGACGAGGACGCCGAACTGCCGCCGCTGGTGCGGCTCGACCGCGTCGCCAGCGACGTGACCTACCGCCGCCTGCACCAGGCCCTGGGGGGGCTGCTCGCCGACCGCAAGGGCGCCGAGGCGAAGCTGCTGCAGGTGCTGTTCGGCGAACGCGAGCCCGAGCGCGACGATCGCGCGACGATAGCGGATCATGCGTGGTTCGACCCGGGGCTCGACGCGTCCCAACGCGACGCCGTCGACAACGCCCTGCGCGCTGCACACGTGGCGCTGATCCACGGCCCCCCTGGCACCGGCAAGACCACCGCCGTGGTCGAGCTGATCCGTCAGGCGGTGGCGCGCGGCGAGCGCGTCCTGGCCTGCGCGCCGAGCAACATCGCCGTCGACAACCTCGCCGAGCGACTGGCCCGCGCCGGGGTCCGCATCGTCCGCCTCGGGCATCCGGCGCGCGTCATGGAGGCCGTCGTCGAACACTCGCTGGCTGCGCAGGTCGACCGCGCACCCGAGCAGAAGCTGCTGCGCGACGTGCGCCGCGAACTGGACACTTCGCTGCGGCAGTTGCACCGCGCGAAGTCGCGCGCCGACCGGTTCGCCGCGCGGGATCAGGTGCGCCAGCTGCGCCGCGAACAGCGCCAGCTCGAACAGGCGGTCACGCGCGGCATCGTCGACGGCGCCGAGGTCGTGTTGGCGACCCTGGTGGGTGCCGCCGACGGCCTGCTCGCCGAGACTCGCTTCGATCGGCTGGTCGTCGACGAGGCCGCTCAGGCACTGGAGGCCGCCTGCTGGATCCCGCTGCAGCGCGCCGACCGCGTCGTGCTGGCCGGCGACCACTGCCAGCTGCCGCCGACGATCCACAGCGCCGAGGCGAGCCGGCGCGGCCTGGCGCGGACCCTGTTCGAGCGCCTCGCCGAGGCGCCGAACGCCGCCGCGACCACGCGCATGCTGACGGTCCAGTACCGCATGCACGAAGCGATCATGGCGTTCTCGGCGGAGCGCTTCTACGCAGGGCGCCTGCAGGCGGACGCCAGCGTGCGCGAACACCTGCTCACCGATCTGCGGGCCGTGAACACCACCGAGTGGACCAGCCAGCCGCTGTGCTTCGTCGACACCGCGGGCACGGGCTTCGAAGAGACCCACGGCGACGACGAAGGCTCGAAGGCCAACCCTGGCGAAGCCGAACTGGTCGCGAAGATCGTCGACGACCTGCTCGCCGCCGGCGTCGCTCCCGGTGAAGTCGCCGTGGTGACGCCCTACAACGCGCAGGTGCAACTGCTGCGACGACGCCTCGAGCACCAGCCCGAACTCGAGATCGGCAGCGTCGACGGCCTGCAGGGCCGCGAGAAGGAGGCCGTGATCGTCTCCCTGGTGCGCAGCAACGACCGCGGCGAGGTCGGCTTCCTGGCCGAGATGCGCCGCCTCAACGTCGCCATGACCCGCGCCCGGCGCCACCTGACCGTGATCGGCGACAGCGCCACGCTGGCCAGCCACCGCGACCTGCTGCAGCTCGTCGAGCACCTGCAGACGCACGGCAGCTACCGCAGCGCATTCGAATTGTCCTGAAACGAAACCGGATGCGGCGCGCAGAAAGGAAACTTCCTGCAGCGCCCATGTACTGGACGTCTCGCGGTCGCCAGCGCACCAGAAACTGGAGACTCCCGTCGTCCGGATTGGTGCAATCGGCTCCTGCGTGGTTTGCTTCATGCGGCCGTAAAGGCCCCCATCTCCCTGCCCTACCAACCCGGAGTCCCATCCAGTGCAGAAACTGATCCCTGCTGTCTCCCTGGTGCTGGCCGCGTCCGCCGCGGTCGCCCAGATCCCGTGCTCGACGACGAACCTCGGTACGAACCTCGGCATCACCGACGAGACGATGTCGACCGCTCAGGCGCTCGGCTTCACGTTCACCTACAACAACGTCGGCTACACGGACATCCAGGTCTGTGACAACGGCTACATCACGCTCGGCGCGACCGGCGGCATCGCCAACTGGAACGTCTCGGCCGCGACGATGCTGGGCCGCGCGTTCGCGAGCATCCGCCCCTTCTGGATCGACCTCGAGCCGGGCATCCCGGGCAGCGGCGACGTCTGGTTCCGCGCCGTGCCGGCGACGGCCACCGACCCCGCCTACGCGGTGATCACGTGGGACAACGTGCTCGACTACAACACCAACACGACGCCGTGCAGCTTCCAGCTGATGCTGATCGACGGCGGCCAGATCCGCGTCCACTACGGCGCCAACCTCGGTCAGCTCGGCGCGTCCGAGCCCTGGCTGATCGGCGCGACCCAGGGCAACGCCGCCGCGGCCAACCCGGTGAGCTTCGCGACCCTGCCGCTGCTGACCAGCGGTAACCCGACGCTGCACGAGACCGGCGCCGGCCCGATCGCCTACGCCGATCGCACCTACGACTGGCTGCCCGACGGCAACGGCGGCTTCATCGTCACCGAGAACACCAACTGCGCGACGGCCGTGAGCTACGGCGTCGGCTGCGTCGGCACCTTCAACTCGTTCTACGAGCACTTCACGACCACGCCGTCGATCGACCTGTCGAACACGGCGTTCACGCTGCTCTACGCGGCCGGCGACTACATCCTGCTGCCGAGCACCAGCGCGTTCGTCGCCCCGTCGGCGACCGCGACCAACCTCGGTCTCGGCGACGACGCCGAAACGACGGTCAACCTGTCGTCGGCCCTCTCGTACCCGGGCGGCACCACGATGTCGCTGAACGTCTGCTCCAACGGCCACATCTCGACCGCGAGCAACAACGCGCAGTACGACTACACCCCGACCCCCGCGGAGTTCCTCAACTGGGCCAACGCGACCTGGGCCGTCTGGCGCGACATGATCCCCGGCCCGACGGGCGGTGGTGACGTGTGGTTCGAAGAGGTCGGCAACGTCGCCTACGTCACCTGGCTCAACGTGATCGGCTACGTCGGCACGGCGCCGGGCACGACCCCGAGCACCTTCCAGCTGCAGTTCGACCTGACCACCGGCAACGTCGACTTCGTCTTCGGCAGCATGGACACGGTCAGCATCAGCGGCTGGACCGGCGGCGAGGGTTGGATCGTCGGCTTCTCGCCGGCGGGCGCCTCCAGCGATCCGGGCAGCGTCGACCTGACGACCGCCGTGCCGGCGACCCTCACGCTGCACGCCGTCGAGAACCTGCCGCTCGAGATCTCCTGCAACAACCCCCCGATCGCGGCGACCACGATCTCGCTCGACACCGCCAACATCCCGGCCGGCTCGCCGTTCGGCGCCGTGCTGCTGGGCTTCACCCAGTACAACCCGGGCATCTCGCTGAGCAGCATCGGCATGGACGGCTGCTTCCGCTACAACGAAGGCGCGGCCACGCTGCTGTTCTTCCCGGCCGGCTCGACCGGCTCGATCAACTTCACCGTGCCGAACTACCCCGGCTTCTCGATCCAGGCCCAGTCGGTCGTCTACGCGCCCGGCGCCGGCCTGACGACCCTCGGCGCGCTCGCCTCGGGCGGCCTCTCGCTGAACATCAACTGATCGCCCGCGATTGGTTGTCAGAAAACGCGACCGGCGCAGCGAGGGATCGCTGCGCCGGTCGCGTTTTCACCTACGGCAGCCGCGAGGGCGACGCCGGGTCAACCGCTTCAGAACAGGCGAACCTCGGCGGCGCGGCTGCTGGCGAGCCCGACCGGCACCCCGGCGTCCCACACGAACCACTGCGAGTAGAGCGTGATGCCGCGCAGCAGCGGCTCGGGCGGCAGCGCGAACTGCACCGTGCCGTAGCCCTGCCCGGGCAATCCCGCGGCGCCGCCGAGCGTGGTCCAGAACAGCGCCGGGCTGACGAACACATCGACGTGCACGTTCACGCCCTGGATCGTGGTCGCTGCAGGGAACAGCGACACGGCGAGGGTCGCGAGCGCGCCGCCGCGCGCCGCGCCGACGCCGAGCTTGAAGTCGCCGTTGCCGACGTTGGCCGGCACCTCGGCGAGGATCTGCGGCAGCCGGTTGCCACTGCCGACCGAACCCGTGCCGTAGAGGAAGCCGTTCGCCGGCACACGGTCGCCGGCCAACACGGGCCGATCGAACGGGAACTGGCCGGCCGCGACGCGCGGATCGGTGAGCGCATTGGTGACGAAGTTGATCAGGTCGTTGGCCGCGGGCGGCGGCACGCCCTGCGGCGGCGGGCCGTTCAGCGGCAGCAGCAGGGGGTCCTTGTTGTTGAGGTTCGGGCCACCGCCGTTGAGGTAGAAGGTGAACACCTGCGGCACGTTCGTGAACTGGCCGGTGTGCATCAGGCTGCGCCGCAGCCCGACGTTGCGCAGGCTCGGGGTCTTGAACCGGCCGCGGTCGGCGAAGTTGTTGGTGACCGCCTGGCGCCCGTTGTCCTCGTTGATCGGTCGCAGCCCCAGGTTGTGAAACTGGCGATCACTGAACAGACCCGGGGTGTGGCACAGGTTGCAGCGGCCGGGGCCGTTGAACACGTTCATGCCGTTGATCTGCTGCGGCGTCATCGCGTTCTGTTGCCCCAGCTGGAAGCGGTCCCAGGGGGTCTGATCGGCGACCAGGGTGCGCTGGTAGGTCGCGAGCGCGAAGGCGATGCGCTGCGCGGTGATGTCGGGCGTGCCGAACGCAGCCGTGAACAGGTCCGCGTAGGTCTCGCCGCCCGCGATCGCGGCCGCCATGTCGGGCGGCAGGTTCGTGGCGAGCGCCATCGGCGAGACGCTGCCGAGCTTGCTGGTCGCCTGCGCGAAGGTGCGCGCGTCGTGCGCCATCTCGTCCCCCGCGAGCAGGGGCACCAGCGACTGGCTCTCGAGCGCACCGCCGACCGGGATCACGACCTGGTTGGTGTCCGGGTCGACGAACGCGCCCGCCGCGCGTCCGTCCCAGAACAGCTCCGGGAACCACGCCGCCATCAGGAAGCTCGGCGAGGCGCGGCGGGTCACCTGCGCGCCCAGGCCGAATTCGGCGTCGGGCAGGTAGCGGTTGTTGGCATCGCTGCGCACGATGCCGGGCGAGCCGAAGGTGTCGTCGGGCGAGGGCGTGATGCCGTCGGCGCCCGGGTTGGTGGCGCGGCGCAGGTCGCCGCCGCCGGCGGCGAAGGTGTGGCAGGTGCCACAGGCGACGCGGTTGTTGCTCGACATCTGCTCTTCCCAGAACAGCAGCTTGCCGAGGATCGCCTTCGCCGGGGTGATCGGGTTCTGCGGCGGTACCGGCTGCGAAGGCAGACCGGTCTGGCAGAGGGCCATGGCGCTGCTGGCGGCGAACGCGAGCAGCGCGCGGACTTGGTTCGATGGAGTCATACAGGGAACCGGGGTCTAGTTGTCTCGGGGAGGTCGCAGCAACGTCTCTCCGACGTCGTCGCCCACCGGATTCCGCGACCGGACCAACCGACTCCGATCGGCCGATCAACCGGCCGCGGCGCGGCTTCGGGCAGGCTCGGCCGCGCGCGCCAGCTGCAGGCGCGCATGATCGCGGTAGACCCCTTCGCGGTCCACCCGCAGGGCGTTGCGGTAGCACGCGCGTGCCTTGCGCAGGTTGCCCTGGCAGCGCAGCACGTTGCCGAGGGCCAGCCACGCGGCGGCGTCCCACGGGTCGCACCGCAGCAGCCTGCGGAACGTCGCGACCGCCGCGACCAGGTCGCCGCGCAGGTACTCGGCGAGGCCCTGCCCGAACCAGCGCGTACGTTCGCGCGCGGTCTTCGACCAACGGCGCCGCCACAGACCGAACCCCAGCGTTGCGACCGTCGCCACCGCGGTGGCCTGGAAGCCAACGAGCAGCCACGACCACGGCGGCCCGTCGAGGCGGTAGGCGTAGTGCGCCACCAACCACGCGTCGAGCAGCCCCCAGAGCAGGACCGTCGCGCCGAAGCCGACGGCGAGGCGCCCCGTGCGCAGGTAGTGCCACGCGGCGAGCTGGCCGCAGACGAACAACAGCAGGTTGACGAGGAATCCGTCCACGCGATGGCACGGACGCTACGCCGACCGGTCGCGGCGCGCCACTTCGACCCGATATGCTGCCGCGGATGCCCCTGGCCGAACGCCACCTCTGCCTGCTGTTCGACCCGGCCGCCTGTCGCCACGATCCCTGGGAGACGCTCGCGACCGGGCTGGCCGCCGGGGTCGACCTGGTGCAGTGGCGCACCAAGGGGCGCGGCGACGAACAGCTCGGGCGCTGCCTGCAACTCTGCCGCGAGCACCACACGCCCGTGATCGTCAACGACGACGTCGACCTGGCAGTGCGGTGCGGCGCCAGCGGCGCGCACGTCGGCCAGGACGACCTGCCCGCGGCCGAGGCCAGACGGCGGCTCGGCAGCAGGTGGCTCGGCGTCAGCACCCACGATCCAGCCCAGATCGCCGCGGCCGTCGCGGCGGGCGCCGACTACGTGGGCTTCGGCCCGTGCCACCCCACCACCACCAAGGGCTACACCACGGGCAAGTCGGCGGCGGAAATCGCCGCCGCCGTCGCCGCGTGCCCGGTCCCCCTGTTCGCGATCGGCGGCATCGACGCGGGCAACCTGACGGCCCTGCGCGAGCTCGGCGTGCACCGTATCGCGGTCAGCGGCGCGATCCTCGGCGCGGAGGATCCCGCTGCTGCCGCGGCGGCGCTGCGCCGCCTGCTGTGAGCGACCGCGGCGATCCGCTCGATCACGCGATCAGCATCGCGTCGCCGAACGAGAAGAACCGGTAGCGCTCGCGCACAGCCTCGCGATACGCGGCGAGCACCACCTCGCGTCCCGCGAACGCCGACACCAGCATCAGCAGCGTCGACTGCGGCAGATGGAAGTTGGTGAGCAACACGTCGACGACGCGCAGGGGCCGACCCGGATACAGGAACAGCGCGGTGCTGCCGCTGCCGGCGACCACGCGGCGCTCGTCGGTCGCGCACGACTCGAGCGTGCGCGCGGCGGTCGTGCCCACGGCGATCACGCGCCCGCCGCGTTCGCGGGCCAGCCGCACCGCCGTCGCGGTCGCGTCCGGCAGCTCGTAGCGCTCTTCGTGCATGCGGTGCTCTTCGACGACGTCGGTGCGCAGCGGCGCGAACGTGCCTTCGCCGACGTGCAGGGTCACGAACGCGGTCTGCACGCCGAGGGCCGCGATCTTCGCCAGCAGCTCGGGCGTGAAGTGCAGCCCCGCGGTCGGCGCGGCGACCGCGCCCTCGGCGCGCGCGAACACCGTCTGGTAACGCTCCCGATCCTGCTGCACGTCCTCGTGGCCGTCGCGGGTGATGTAGGGCGGCAGCGGCGCGCGGCCGCAACGCTCCAGGGTGGCGGCGACGTCCCCGTCCATGGCGCGCAGCTGCAGACGCCAGCGGCCGCCGCCGAGCGACTCGAGCAGGGTCAGCTCGAGCGCACCTTCCTCCATCGGCACGACGTCGCCGGGCCGCAGCTTCTTCGACGGCTTGACGAAGCCCTCGGCGACCTCGCCGTCCACCGCCAGCAGCAGGCACTCGACCGCGCCACCCGAGGCGCGACGGCCGCGCAGCCGCCAGGGCCGCACGCGGGTGTCGTTGAGCACCAGCAGGTCGCCGGACCGCAGGAACCCGGGCAGGTCGGTGAAGCGGTGGTGCGACACGGCCCCGGTGGCGCGATCGAGGTGCAGCAATCGGGAGCTGTCGCGCGGCTCGGCGGGCGCCTTGGCGATGAGCTCGTCGGGCAGTTCGAAGTCGAAGTCGGTGACCAGCACGGCGCGAGGACGATCGCGGTCGTGCGGCGGGCCGTCAAGCGAACTGCGGGCGCCCGTTGCCTCGGCGACGACGCGCGGGGAGCATGCCCCCGTGTTCTGCCCCACCACCATCCGCCGCGGCGGGATCCTGTTCCTCGTCGCCCTGGTCGCCGCGGCCTGCAGCAGCGGCACCAGCAGCAATCCGATCGGCAACAACAACGTGCCGCCGGAACTGCTCGCCTGCCGCGCGCGCGTCGACAGCCCGTCGAGCTTCGCCGAGATCGCCCTGCGCTCGGCGCAGAACCTCGGCACGAGCCGCATCGCCGACCGCAGCGGCACCGAACGCGACGCGCGCCTGCACCCGGACGGCAACACGGTGGTGTTCGCGCGCGAGCGCAGCGGTGGCAACCCCGACAGCGACGAGCTGTACGTGGCGGTGATCGACGGCTCGCGCGCCGAACTGCGGCTCACCGCCAACAACGACCGCGACCACCAGCCGTGCTGGTCGCCCGACGGCTCGCAGATCCTGTTCGTCTCCGAACGCAACGGCGCGACGGCGCTGTGGCTGGTCGCTCCGGACGGCAGCGATGCGCGCCTGTTCCTCGCTGCGCCGGCCGGCGAACGCGACGGTCAGCCGGATTGGAGCCGGGCCAGCAACCGGATCGTGTTCTCGCGCCGCGACGCGCAGGGCAAGCACCGCCTCTACCTGGCCGAGGCGAACGGCACGGGCGTGATGCCGCTCACCGACGGCGGGCCGGGCACCGGCCTGGACACCGGCGACTTCGCGCCGAGCTTCTCGCCCGACGGCGGCACCATCGCGTTCGTGCGCCAACTGGGCGCCAGCACGACGACTCTGTGCCTGGTCGACGTCGCCAGCACGGTGGTCACGCCGCGCTTCGCGACCGTGGGCGCGATCGACCTGCCGCGCTTCGCGCCGACCATGGACCGACTGTTCTTCGGTCTCGCCGAGCCCCTCGCCGGCCGCGCGTCCCTGCGCCTGGCCAGCCTGCCGATCGGCAGCGGCGAACCGACGCTGCTCTGGCCCGACGAACGCTGGCAGCTCGAGGGCCTGGACATCCTGCCCGCCCTGACCGCGGCCCCCGCGGCCAACCCGCCCGAGCTGCTGGACGTCACCAAGGCGCAGTTGCAGCTCGCGTTCGGCACCTCCGCCTTCGGCTCCCGCAACGACATCGCCGACGAAGACGGCCTGGAGTTCCGGGTGCTCACGGCGACCAACGACTTCCACGAGGTGGGCGGCATCAACGTGCGCTTCGACCTGCCGGTCGCCGACCCCGAAGACGTGCTCGAGCTGCGTGTGCGCGCGGTGGCGCGCGTGCTGCGCACCGGCGGCGACACGGCGCTGCGCATGTCGATCTACAACCCTGTCGACGAACGCTTCGACACCGCGGTAGAGGTCGCGCCGGGCGATACGACCGCGCAGACCATGACCTTCCGCACGTCGAGCCTGCGCCACGTGACCCGCGAACGCCAGGTGCGCATCACCGTGGTCGGCGAAATCGCCGACGGCCCCCAGACCGAGCTGCGCGTCGACCTGGTCGAGGTCACGTTGGTGACGAAGGTGACGCCGCCCTGACCCATCGGGCGCCGTCGCGGTGACTTTGCGCTGGCCCTCGCCGCCACCCCTGCCGTAGCCTCCGCCGGGGTCATCCGCCAACCACCGTGCCTTCCCGTACCGCCCTCGTCATCCCTGCCTACTGTGAAGCCGGTCGCGTCGGCGACGTGGTCCGGCAGGCGCTGCAGCTCGACCGGGAGCTCCGGCTCGGGCTCGAGGTCGTGGTGGTCGACGACGGCAGCGACGACGCGACCGCACAGGAGGCCCGGGTGGCCGGCGCGACGGTCGTGAGCCACCCCTACAACCTCGGCTACGGCGTCTCCCTGCACACGGGCTACTGCTACGCCTTCCGCAACGGCTTCGACCGCGTGCTGCAGATGGACGCCGACGGCCAGCACGAGGCCGCGATGTTGCCGAACCTGATCGCGGCGCTCGACGACGGCGCCGACGTGGTGCTGGGCTCGCGTTATCTCGAGGGAGAACCGCCCGCCTCGACGCTGTCGCGGCGCGTCGGCACCGCCCTGTTCGCCTGGATCGCGACCCGGTTCACGGGCATGCGCATCACCGACCCGACCAGCGGCTTCCAGGGCCTGTCGGGACGCGCGCTCGGCCGACTCGTCAGCGACGGCTTCCCCGAGGACTACCCCGACACCGACGTGCTGATCGAACATGCCCGTTCGGGCATGAAGCTCGTCGAGGTGCCGGTGCGCATGCACTCCCGCCGCGGCGGGCTGTCGATGCACCGGGGCGCGCGCATCGCCTACTACGGCTACAAGATGCTGCTGACCCTGCTGCTGCTGCCGGTGCGACGCCCGTCGCCGCTGCGGCAGCGCGACACCGTGGCGAGGACGACGTGACCGCCTGCGCCCTGCTCGCTGCCGCGGTCCAGGACGCGGCGATGTCGATCGGCGCCGCGGCGCGGACGGCGCTCGAGCTCGAGCCGCTACACGACCGCCAGCGCATGGTCGCGGTCGGCCTGGCCACCTTCGTGCTCGTGTTCGTGGTCGAACTGGTGCGCCGGCGCAAGCTGCGCGAGGAATACTCCTGGGTCTGGATCGGCACGGCGCTGTGCCTGCTGCTGCTCGCCTGGAAGCAGGAGATCCTGGTCTCGATCAGCCACTGGATCGGCGCCGCGAGCACGGTCTCGACCCTGTTCTTCGGCGCGTTCGTATTCCTGCTCGCGCTGGTCCTGCAGTTCTCGGTGCGCCTGAGCCGCCTCACCCACCGCCACCGCACCCTCGGCCAACGCCTCGCCCTGCTCGAACAGGAGCTCGCGCGGCTGCGCGACGGCCGCGCCGCGCCGCCCGCACCGTCCGGTTTCGAGAAGACCAGCCAGCGCGACAACCGCGACGAAGTCGCCTGAGGGCGTGATGACCGACGCCGACGACCGCGCCAACCGCTTGCGCCTCGGCATCGCGCGCGAGTTCCGCCGGCGCCTGCAGGGTGAATACGTGCCGCGCATCACGCGCTGCGTCGCGGACCTCGGCGAAGACGCCGTCTGGCGACGACCCGCGCCGAACTGCAACTCGGTCGGCAACCTGCTGCTGCACCTGTGCGGCAACACCACGCAGTGGATCCTGGCCGGCCTCGGCGACGCGACCGACGCCCGCGATCGCCCGGCGGAGTTCGCGGCCAGCGGCGGCGACGGCGGCCCCGCCCTGTGCGCGCGGCTCGCCGAGGTGGTCGACCAGGCCTGCGCCGTCGTCGACCGGCTCGACGCCGCGGAACTGCTGCAACCGCGTCGGATCCAGGGCTACTCCGAGACCGGTCTCTCCGCGGTGCTGCACGTGCTCGAGCACTTCTCGGGGCACGCGGGCCAGATCTACGCCTGGACCAAGCAGGTCACGGGCGAAGACCTGCGCTTCTACGATCTCTGAGCAGCCGCGACGCCGATGGCGCGACCGCGGCGCCATCGCGACAAGGTCGCGCGCAGCACGTCGAGCTTCACCGGCTTGCCGAGGAAGTCGTCCATGCCGGCCTCCATGCAGGCATCGCGATCGCTCTGCAGGACGTTGGCCGTGAGCGCGACGATCGGCATCTCCTGGCCCTGCGCCCGGATCTGCCGCGTGGCGCCGAAGCCGTCGAGCTCGGGCATCTGACAGTCCATCAACACGACGTCGTAGGCATCTGCCGCCGCCAGGCGCACGACCTCGACCCCATCGACGGCGAACACGACCTCGCAACCCAGGCGCCGCAGCATGCCCGCGAGCACGCGGCGGTTGATCTCGTTGTCCTCGGCGACCAGCACCTTCATCCCGACGATGGCGTCGGCAGCGCCGCCGACGCCCGCACCGTCTGCCCCGCTGCGGAGCGGCGCGTGACGCTGCAGCCGGGCCATGTCGCCGATCACCTGCAGCAGCCGCCGCGCCGACAGGGGCTTGTTGAGCCAGCGGAAGACATCGATGCGCTCGAGCGCCTCGGCGCTCGGGCTCAGTCCCAGCGAGCTCGCGATCGCGATCGACAACGCCGGGATGGCGGCGTCGTTGCGGATCGCCTCCGCCAGCTGCATGCCGTCGATACCGGGCATCGCCATGTCGAGGATCGCCATCGTGAACGGTCGGCCCCGCGCCGCCGCGAGCCGCAGGGCCTGGATCGCCCCGACGGCGTTGTCGGCGACGTCCAACCCGATCGGCACCGGTGCCAGCTGCATCTGCATGAGCTGACGGTTGGTCTCGTTGTCGTCGACGATCAGCACGGCGTGCTCGCTGAAGTCGATCTTCGGCGACGGTTCCGGCGCCTGCCCCTGCCCCTCGCCCTTCGTCAGCACGAGCTGGACCGCGAACTCCGAGCCGACGCCGGCGCGACTCTCGACCAGGATCTCCCCGCCCATGAGCTCGGCGAGGCGACGACAGATGGTCAGCCCCAGGCCGGTGCCGCCGAACCGCCGCGTGGTCGAGGCGTCGGCCTGCGCGAACGGCTGGAACAGCTGCTCGAGGACCTTGCGGTCGATGCCGACACCCGTGTCGCGCACCGCGATGCGCACGGTCTGCGACCGCTCGTCTTCGGCGACGAGCTCCGCCGACAGCACGACCTCACCTTCGAGCGTGAACTTCACCGCATTGCCGAGGAAGTTGAGCACGATCTGCCGGAGACGGGCGACGTCGCCGACCAGTTGGCGCGCCAACCTCGGGTCGGTGAAGGTCAACATCTCGACCCCCTTCTGCGCGGCAGCGGCGTTCAGCAGGCCCGCGCACTCGTCGACCAGTTGCCAGACGTCGAAGTCGACGTCCTCGAGCTGGAGCTTGCCGGCCTCGATCTTGCTGTAGTCGAGGATGTCGTTGAGCACGGCCAACAGCGCCTCGGCCGAAGCCTGGATCGTCGATGCCATCTGCGCCTGCTCGCTGTCCAACGGCGTGCGCACCAGCAGTTCGGCCATGCCGAGCACGCCGTTCATGGGCGTGCGGATCTCGTGGCTCATGTTCGCCAGGAACTGCGCCTTCGAGGTCGCCGCGAACACGGCCGCGCGCCGCTCGGACTCGAGCGCCTCGATCGCGCTGAACGCGGCGCGGGCGACGTCGCGTCGCGACCACCAGGCGACGCCGCCGCAGGCCAGCGACGCGGCGACGAGCCACCACGGACTCAGTCCGGCGACGATCGCGGCGAGCGCCGCGGTCGCGAAGGCGACCGCGGCGGCCAGCTCCAGGCGCGACCTGACGCGCCGGAGCTCGCGCAGGCGCGCATGGGCGCCGGCAGCCGTGGCGTGGTCCTTCTCGTCGGGAAACCCGGACGCTGACATTGGCCGATCATCGGCCCACGTCAGGTGTTTCCCTGAGTCCTCGTGGGCGAGGCCGGCGCAGGATCGCCGCGAAGAAGCCGTCGCAGCCGTGCCGATCCGGCCGCAGCTGCAGGAAGGTCCCGGTGGGATCGGCGATCGGCGCCGCGCAGCTCCCACCCAGCACCTCGGCCACCCGCACGAGCTCGAGTTCCGGGGAGCGACGCCGCAGCGCCTCGATCCGGGCCTCGTTCTCGCCGCGCAACACCGAACAGGTGGCGTAGACCAGGCGCGCCCCCGGCCGCAGACACGCCGCGGCGGCGTCCAGCAACCCGTCCTGGGTCGCCTGCAGCGCCGCCAACCCCGCGGGATCGACGGCCCAGCGGGCCTCGGGCCGCCGCCGCCACGAGCCGGTGCCCGAGCAGGGCGCGTCGACGAGGATCCGGTCGGCGCGCGCCGCGAACGCCGCGACCTCGCGCGGCAGGTCCGTGCCCGACAGCGCACGGACCTGGACGTTGTCCGCACCCGCCCGCGCGAGCCGGGTGCGCAGCGCGTCGAGGCGGCGCTCGCTGACGTCGGTGGCGAGCACCTGCCCCTTGTTCGCCAACATCGCCGCCAGCGCCAGCGTCTTGCCGCCGCTGCCGGCGCACAGGTCGAGCACCCGACCACCCGGCGGTGGCGCCGCCACCAGCGCCGCCAGCTGGCTCGCCTCGTCCTGCTGCTCGAAGGCCCCGTCGCGGTACGCCGCGGTGTCGAACAGATCCTGCTCGCCGCGCACGTGCAGCGCCCACGGCGCGTGTCTACCGGGTTCGGTCTCGATGCCGAGCGCAACGAGGCGCGCCGCCAGATGCTCGCGCGACGGCACCCGCAGCAGGTTCGCGCGCACGGTACGGGCCGCGGGCTCGCCCAGGGCCTGCAGCAGTCCGTCGGCGCCGTCACCGTGGCACGCGACGAACTCGCCGGCGAGCCAGTCGGGCAGCGAGCGACGCGTCGCGAGGCGCACGATCGGGTCCGCGATGGCAGCGCACCGCGCCCGGGCATCCGCGAGAGCGGCCGCGTCGCCGGCCAATTGGTGGTGCGCCTCGAGCAGGCGCTCGGCCGCGACCCGCGGCGACGGCGACTGCAGCACGGCCTCGTTTCTCGCGAACGACAGCCAGCGCTGCTGCGCGATCACCTGCGCCGCGACGCGCGCGACTTCGGCCCGAGACGCGGCGGGCAGGCGCCGGATCTCCGCCCGCGCCGCCATCGCGTCGCGGGGCGACTGCCCCGACGTGAGCCACTGGCCGACCACGTCGACGACGAACGCTCGCTGCTCCTTCCTCACGAGCGGTGATAGGGATGCCCCGCGAGCAGCGTGGCGACCCGGTAGAGCTGTTCGACCATCACGATCCGGACCAGGCCGTGCGGCATCGTGAACGGCGAGAGCGACAGCCGCGTCTCGGCGCGCGACAGGAACGCGGGATCGAGCCCGTCGGGCCCACCGATCACGAAGGCCAGGTCCCGCGCTTCGCCCTGCCAGGTGCGCACGCGCTCGGCGAACCGCTCGGTCGGCCACGACTCGCCGCGCTCGTCGAGCGCAATCGTGCGGCACGCCTTGGGCAACGCCGCTTGCAGTCGCTCGGCCTCCGCCCCGCGCACGCGATCGACGGCCGCGTTGCCGGTGCGCGCCGCGGGCTTGATCTCGACCACGCGGAAGGCCCACTCGCGCGGCAGCCGTCGCTCGTAGTCCGCGCAGCCGTCCACGACCCAGGCCGGCTGGCGGTGCGAGACGGTCAACAAGGTCACCTTCACGGATCGGTTGGCACGCGGAGTGGATCGTGGCCGCCCGGAGAAGGAGCGACAGGCGCCACGCATACCCCGGCGCTGCGGCGGCCGCCACCCCGCCGTTCCTCGCCCGGGCTCGACGCTGGCACGACCTGCGCGCTTGGGCTTCGATGCGCGGGTGCGTTCGCCGCTCTGGCTCCTCGTCGCGCTCGGCTGCCTGTTGCGCCTGCTCGGTCTGACCGTGCACTCGTTGTGGTACGACGAGTGCGCCACGATCCACGTCGCCACGGCGACGGACCCGATCGCTGCGTTGCACGGCGACCGGCACCCGCCGCTGACGTTCCTGGCCTTCCGGCTCTGGATCCAGTGGTTCGGCGAGGACGACTTCGCCCTGCGCCTGCTGCCCGCGCTGATCAGCTGCGTCACGCTGGCCCTGTTCGCGAGCATCGCCCGCAGGTGGCTCGCGCCCCGCGCCGCCCTCGTCGCCACCGCGCTGCAGGCGACCTCGGCGTTCGCGATCTGGCACGGCCAGGAGGTCCGTATGTACGCGTTCGTCGAACTGGCGACCGTCGTGGCGGTATCGGGCTTCGCCCGCGTCGAGGCCGGGCGCAAGTCGACCGGCGCGATGCTCGTGTGCGTCGGGACGTTCCTGGGCCTGGGCAGCCACTACTTCGGCGGCGCGGTCACCGCCCAGATCGCGGCGCTGACGCTCGTGCGGCGCACGCCGCGCGGAACACGCGGCCTGACGGTGGCGGCCGCCGCGATCGGCGCGCTGCTGTGGCTGCCGTGGATGTGGCAGGTGATCCCCGACCAGCTGGCGACGCCGTGGGCCTTCCAGTCGCGGCTCAGCGCTACCGAGCTGGCGCGACTGCCGGTGCGGTTGCTGCTGATCCAGCTGAGCTCGCTGCCTACGTTCCTGGTCTACAACGCGGCGGGTCTGATCGGCCTCGGCCTGCTGTCCTGCCTGTGCGGGCTGCGCCGACAGCGGCTCGACCGCACCCTGCTCACCCTCATGGCCACGCCGATCGCGCTGGCGCTGGCGATGGCCCTGGTCGCACCGGCGAACTTCGCCCCCAACTACCTGATCGCCGCGGCGCCCTGGTGCGCGATGGCCGTCGCGAGCGGCCTGAGTCGACTGCCCGCGCGCCTGCATCTGCTGGGTTACGCGCTGCCAGCCGCGACGCTCGCCGCCTGCCTGCTGCTGCGCCAGGAGAACCTGCGCGAGGACTACCGCAGCGCCTGCGCGGAGGCTCTCGCCGCGCTGCGCCCCGGCGACCTGCTCGTCTCCGTGACCGGGTCGCCGGAGCCGTTCTCCCGAGCGCCCCTGCAACACTACCTGCGCGCGCTGCCGGACCTCGAGCAGCGCCTCGTCGATCCCGTGCAGGCGCGCGCGCGGCTCGAGGACCCGGCCTTCACTGCCGACCTGCACGTCGTCTACCGCGTCGCCGACTACGCCGCGCCGCTGCTCGATTCGCTGCGCGCCGTCGGCGACGTCGCGCAGAAGGGCCCGGTCCGATACCGCGTCCAGCACCTCGTCGTCGCGCCCAGAGCGCGCTGACGCCGCGCGGCGCTCAGGTCTCCGTGACGCGCTCGTATTCGCAGTCGAACAGCACGCGCCATTCCTCGCCGTCCATGCACATCTCCATGCGCGACTGCAGGCGCCCGGCGACGGAATAGTCGTAGCAGAGTCGCGCCCCACCCATCGCCCCCTGGCTCGTCAGGGAGAGGCGTTCTCCCTCCCAGACGCCGCGAAACAGCTCGGCGCCCTGGCCCATGCTGTCGAACCAATGCAGCACGACGTCCTCGGTCTTCGGGTCGACGGTGTAGACGCCATGTCCCTCGAAGGTCAGTTCGCCGTTCCGCGTCTGCCGGTAGTCGACGATCGCCGCGAAGCCGCCGAGCCCCATGCGCACCCGCGACTCGCCGTCGGCGACGCCGCCCTGCGGGTCCCAAGGCGAGGGATGCATGGTCTCCTTGCCGCGCCACACTCCGGCGAGGCGATCGAGACGGTGGTGCGCAGCGGTCGGTCGAGGCATGTCCATGGCAGCTCCTTCGGTAGGGATTGCCCTGACACGCTACCACCCGCCTTGCCATGTCGCGCCCCTGCTCCACCGCAACCGTCCCTCGGCACATTCTCCTCTTCACTCAAGAACCGGCGCCACCGGCTCCGATGTCCGAATCTGACAACCTAGAGGAGAACCACCATGTCGCTCGCATTCCGTTCGCTGTTCCTGGCGCTCGCCGTTTCCGCCCCGCTCGCTGCCCAAGAGGGCGAGAAGAAGTTCGAGATCACGCCGGAGATCCAGACGCAGATCGACTCCTACAAGAAGGAGATCGCCACCTGGGCCGCCGACGCGAAGGTCGTCGCTGCGGTGATCGACCAGAACAAGAAGGGGCCGATCGCGGGCATGGACAACAAGAAGTGGAAGACGCTGCGCCGCCGCTCGGAGGAGGTCACCGTGTTCCAGACCAACGACGCCGCCAAGGCGCTGCAGGCCAAGGCCAAGGCGACCAACGGCATCGCCAGCGAGGCGTTCCTCAACGCCGCCAAGGGCGAGAAGGTCGCGTTCCTCGAGAAGACCAGCAGCTACCTGCACGACAAGAGCGGCAAGTTCACCACGCCCTTCACCAAGAAGACCGCGTGGCAGGGTGAGCCGGAGTTCGACGAGTCGAGCCAGACCTACGCCGTGCAGATCTCGGTGCCGGTGTTCGACACCGCCGACAAGGAGAAGAAGACCCCGATCGGCGTGCTCGTCGTCGGCCTGAACCTCACGCAGCTCGCCCAGCCCAAGCCGGCCCCTGGCAAGTGACGTAGACCGGGGCGAGGTCCGCGGGAACACAGCCCTCGCCCCGAACGCATCGCCGCAGGATCCCAGTCCATGAGCACGCTCGCACGTCTTCTCCCGATCGAATGGCTGCGCGCTCGCGCCACGGTGCGCCTGCGCCTCGCCCTGCTGCTCGGCATGGCCATCGCCGTCACCGCCTGGCTCGGCACCATGCTGCTGGGCACCACGCACGGCATCAACGGGGCGTTCCAGACGATGGCGCGCGAGCAGCTGCCGGCCAGCTCGCAGCTGGGCCTGCTGCGCCAGTCGTTCCTGCGCGCGGTCGTCGCCGAGCGCAGCCTGATGTTCCAGAGCATGTCGACGCCGAGCGCCAAGGCGCTGGTCGCCGAACACCAAGAGAGCGTCGACGCCGCGAGGGCCGCGTGGCAGGAACTGCAGCGGCTCGTGCCCGGTGCGGTCGCCGGGGCGACCTTCGAGGGCACGTTCGCCGAGTGGGAGAAGACCACCAAGGAGGTCGTCGAGATCCTCGCCGAGGACACGCCCGCGGCGCGGCGCGACGCCATCGACCTGTCGATGAGCGCCGGCCAGGACGCCGCGCTGGCGGTGCGCACGAGCCTCGACGAGGTCAGCGACAAGTGCACGGCCAGCGTGACTGCCGCCGCCTCGGAGGCCGGGGCCGCCGCCGCAGCCGCGGACTCGAGTTTCACCTACTACCTCGGCGTCAGCATCGCGGTGCTGGTGCTGTTCGGCTTCGTCATCATCACCTCGGTCGTCGGCCCGCTGGTGCGCGTGCAGCGCGCCATGGCGCAGGTCGCCGGCGGCGGCGGCGACCTCACCAAGCGCCTCAGCACCCACGGCGGCGGCGAGATCACCGCCCTGGCCAAGGCGTTCAACCAGTTCCTCGACGGGCTGGCCGAGATGGTGCAGAAGATCCGGGCGACGGCCAGCGAGGTCAGCACCGCGGCCGAGCAGGTCGACGTGGTCAGCAACGGCCTCGCCAACAACTCGTCGACGCTGAGCCAGCGCGTCGACGCCGCCGGCAACGCCGCCAACCGCGTGCGCGAGATCACCGACGTGGCGGCGGGTTCGACCACGCAGCTCAGCGCCAGCATCCGCGAGATCGCCGAGAACAGCCAGCGCTCCGCCGAGACCAGCTCGGCCGGCGTGCGCCTGGTCGAATCGACCTGGAACGAGGTCGACGCGATGGGCAAGGAGAGCGGCGAGATCCGCCGCATGCTCGACGTGATCGAGACGATCGCGCGGCAGACCAACCTGCTGGCGCTGAACGCCAGCGTCGAGGCCGCCCGGGCCGGCGACGCCGGCGCCGGCTTCGCGGTGGTCGCCGAGCGCGTCAAGACGCTCGCCATCGAGACCAGCAAGGCGACGACCGAGATCGGCGACCGCGTCGACAAGTTCCTGAGCCGCGTCGACAACTCGGTGCGGTCGATCAGCGAGATCAAGCAGGTCATCTCCAACATCGAGATGGCCACCAACAGCAACGCGTCCGCGGTCGAAGAGCAGAGCGCGGTGACGCAGGACTTCGCCGACTCCTTCACGCAGATCTCGCAGTCGAGCGGCTCGATCGCCAGCGAACTCGACAGCCTCGCGCAGGTCGCCGAGAGCTCGCGCGAAGACGCGAGCTCGGCGCGGTCGTCGGCGGCGGCACTGACGCAGTCGGCGCAGCGGCTCGACGAACTCGTCGGTCAGTTCCGGGTCTGAGCTCAGCGCAGGCGGTCGGCCGCCGCCGTCGCCTGCTCACGGACGCGGTTGCACATCAGCTCGCACAGCGTGAAGGTGCGGTCGTCGGCCAGGCGGTAGAGCACATTGAGGCCCAGCTTGTCGCGCAGCACCCAGCCGGTGCGGAACAGCACGCCGAGCTGCTTGCTCACGTTCGCCTGCGACAGACCGGACAACGCGACCAGCTCGCCGACCGTGCGTTCGCCGTCGAACAGCAGATTCATCAACAGCAGCCGCGAGGGCTCGCCGAGCGCCTTGAACTGCTCGGCGACCCCCTGCAACAGCGCCGGCGACATCCGCTCGGGCGACTTCTTCGCCGGCCGCGTCACTGACCGTCCCCCATCGCGGCGGGCAGTTCCTTGCGCTCGGCCCAGTCGGTCCACGAGCCGTTGTACCAACGCACGTTGTCGTAGCCGAGCAGGTAGCGCAGCACGAAGAACGACTCGCTGGCGGTGTGCCCGGTGCGGCACGAGACCGTCAGCGGGGCGTCCTTGACCAGCCCGAGGGCCGCGTATTCCCGCGCCAGTTCGTCCGGGGCGCGCCAGTACTGGCCGTCGTCGGTGCGCACGAGGTCCTGCTTGTAGAGCCGGTTCTTGGCGCCGGGGATGTGGCCGGGGCGAGCCTCCGTGGACTTCTCGCCGCGGAAGAAGTCGGCGGGGCGCACGTCGAGGACCTGCATGCCCTTGGCGAGGCTGGCGTGCAGCTCCGTCGCGTCGATGGTGAAGTTATCGGCGCCGGCGCGCGGCGCGTAGGCGACCGGCGCGGGGCTCGGCACCGCCGCCACGAGCGGCCGCTGCTCGGCGGCCCAACGCAGCAGACCGCCCTCGAGGATCGCGAGCTTGCGGTGACCGACGTGCATCATGGCGAGCGCTGCGAGCGTCGCGTCCTGCATCTTCTCCTCGGCGTAGATCACGACCGGCGTGTCGTTGCCGACGCCGGCCTTGCCGAGCGCGTCGGCGATCACCGCCGGCTCCTCGAGGAACAGCGGCCCGTTGCTGCCGTGCTCCTTGCGCAGCGGCTTGACCGGGAAGAACACCGCGCCCGGCACGTGCAGGGCGGAGTACTCGCTGCCGCTGGCGCGGGCGTCGAGCACCGCGACCTTGCCCAGCCGCTCGGCCAACCAACTCGGCGACACCACCGTCGGCGCCGCCAGCTCGGCCGGGTCCTTCGACCAGTGCAGCTTCGTGCCCGCGGCGACCGGGTGCAGGAAGAAGGCCCGCACCAGGGCCATGCGCGCGGCGTCCTCCTTGGCCGCGACCTCGTCACCGCCCTCGCGCAGCGAGACCGGCGTCAGCACCTCGGCGCGGAACTGCTCCAGGCCCCCATCGAGCACGCGCACGTTGGTCAGGCCCTTGCGCGTCAGCTCGACCCAGGCCTGTGCGGGGTGCGCCGGCCCGTTCGAGTAGAGCACCACCAGCTCCTGCTGGCGCAGCTGCGGCAGCATCGCATCCGCGGTCACCGTGGGCACGGTCATGTTGACGGCGCGCGGCAGGTGGAACGCGGCGTACTCGTCCGCGGGCCGCACGTCGACGAGCAGCATGCCCTGACCGCCGGCCAGGATCCTGGTCGCCAACTCGCTCGAGCCGATGTGGTCGCCGCCGGTCTCGACCGCCGCGAGGCGTTCGTTCGAGCTCGCAGCTCCGCCACCGCTCGTGCCGCCACCACCGACCATCAACGCCGCCGCGAGCAGCAGCACCATCGCGCCGAGCGCGATCACCTGATTGTTGTTCGAGTCCTTCATGACGTCCTCCGTTGCATCGCTTCGACCTTCTCCGCCACGACGAACGCGCCGAGCGCGATCGCCAGGAGCACCATCGCCCCGACCAGCGGACTGATGCCCACGAGATCCGTGAGCACACAATCGCCGCAGTCGCCTGCGACGAGGAAACCCTGCAGCCCCGGCGCCATGAAGGCGTAGGCGAGACTGCCCAGACCCGCGCCACCCAGGAAGGTGAGCGCGTCGAGACGGCCACTGGCGAGCCCGACCGCGGCGGTGCCCGGGCACCAGCCGCCGATCAGGAAGCCGGCGCCGAACACCAGACCGCCGACGGCCTGCGGCCACAGCACGGTCGGCGGCACGAACATGCTGTGCAGATCGACCTTGCCCAGCGCCGCGAGACCGGACAGCACGAGCGCCGCCGTGGCCATCGCCGCGAACATCACCTTGAGCACCGCGAAGTCCTCGAAGTAGAAGATCGCCGTCAGCTTGCGGCTGCTGCCGAAGCCGGCGCGTTCGAGCCAGAAGCCGAACAGGCCGCCGATCGCCAGCGACAACAGCAGCCCCAGCGGGGCGTCGAGCATTCCTTGTGCGAGCAGGTGATTCATCGCCAGGCCCTCTTGAGCAGGGGCGCGAGCCCGAAGGCCGCGCCGAACGTGGTCATCACGAACACCATCGCGCCGGCCTGGAGCATCGCTCCGCCCGACAGCGCCAACCCCGACGTGCAACCGCCGGCGAAGCGCGCGCCGAGCCCGGCGAGCGCGCCGCCGAGCAGCGTCAGGGCGATGCGACCGCCCGCGGAGATGCGCGGGCCGCGCTCGACCTGAACGCGCACCCGGCTGGCCGCCGCGGCCGACAGGAAGCCACCGGCGAGCACGCCGGCGAACATCCACACGAGGTAGTTGTGCAGCGGGCTGCCGCCGCCTTCGTAGTAGCCGCCCATGGTGGCGTTGGCCTCCACGGTGGCCGGGGCGACCGCGTGCAGGGCCGTGGTGGCCGTGCGTGTGATCGCGCCGGAGGCGCCGAGCCCCGTGCCCAGCACGAGGTAGGCGATCGCGAGCGTGAGGCCGAGGCCGACGCCCGCGAGGTACGGATTCCAATAGGGTCTGGGTGACATCTGGTGGTCCTCTCAGCAGCCGACGCTGCGCTTCTTGATCACGGGATTGTTGGTGGTCGCCGGGGTCGGCGACGGCATCGCGGGAGCCGATCCCGGCAGCGAAGACGCGGCGCGCAACACCACGTCGCGGTAGTAGGCGGCGACGCCGCCGCGCAGCACGTAGACGTCGAGGCCGGGGTGTTCGGCGAGCAGCGCGCCGGCCGCGGCGAACGCCTGGTCGCCGTCCTTGCTCAGCAGCACGATCTTCGCGCCGGCCGGCGCGGCCGTGGCCG
Organism: Planctomycetota bacterium; assembly: GCA_020638655.1. Lineage (GTDB taxonomy): Bacteria > Planctomycetota > UBA1135 > UBA1135 > UBA2386 > JACKIC01. The sequence continues at coordinate 278,154 of JACKIC010000003.1, read as the reverse complement.
TGTCGACGAGCTCGTCGAGCGCCACGTTCACCGCGCCGGGCACGTGCCAGTCGTTCCACTGCCACGCGGCCCGGACGTCGAACAGGGTCCACTGCCCCGCCGCGGCGTTGGCCACGGCTTCGGCGGTGACGACCTGCGGCAGGCGGATCGCCGCGCCCTGCGCCAGCCGACCGATCGTGGGCAGGCCCGCGCTGAGCCACGCGTCGAGGCCGCCGTCGAGCGAGCCGACCGCGGTGAAGCCCTGCCTCTCGGCGAGGCCGACGGCCATGCTCGAGCGGTAGGCGGAGTTGCACAGCATCACCACCGGCTGGTCCTTGGCGAGCACCTTGCCGAAGCGGGCGCTGTCGGTGACCGCGATGTTGCCGATCTCGCCGATGCGCACGTCCTCGTACTCGTCGGCGGTGCGCACGTCGATGACGATCGGCTCCTCGCCCTTCTGCATCTTCGCGTAGAGGTCCTTGGGTTCGATCAGCGAGCTGGTCACGACGGGCAGCCCGGCCTTGCGCCAGGCGTCGACGTCGTCGCCGAGCCAACCGGCGAGGTGGTCGAAGCCGATGCGCCGCAGCCGGAAGGTGCCCTCACGCACCTCGGCTTCGCTGCCGACGAGCAGCACGGGCGCGTCGAACGGAACGACGATGCCGGTCCAGGTGTCCAGGCGCCCGCGCAGGGCGACGTTGATCGCGCCGCGGATGTGGGCCTCGCTGTAGTGGGTCTGGTTGCGCAGATCGACGATCCATGCGTCCGGCTTCACCGCGGCGAGGTCGGCGCGCGGCGGCAAGTCCGCGCCGCGGTCGACGAGCGGCGGCCCCTGCAGGTTGAGCGCGACGTTGAACGCGAAGTACTGCGGCGCCACGGGCTGGTGGCTGAGCACCTTGGCGATGAACGACGCGCGGCTGTTCAGCAACAGGTAGGGGTTCGTCGCCTTCTCCTCGCCGATCGTCGAGGTCGTCGCCGCGCTCAGGTGCGCACCGCACAGCGAGCCGGCGCCGTGCGCGGGCAGCACCAGCGTGCTGTCGGGCAGGGTCTTGAGGCGCTGGATCGACGTGAAGCTCTGCGCGGCGAGTTCGGCCGGCGGCACGTCGAGCAGGTCGGGGCGACCGATGCCGCCGATGAACAGCGTGTCCCCGGTGAACGCGTAGCGCGGCCCCGCCTCCCCCTGCACCTGCAGCAAGAACGTCGCCGCGTTGGGCGTGTGCCCGGGCGTGTCCCACATCTGCAGCTGCACCTTGCCGAGCTGCACCAACTCGCCGTCCTGCATCGCGTGATGCGCGAACTTCGCGCCGGCCTTGGCACTGATGAGGATCTCGGCGCCCGTGCGCTGCGCGAGTTCGGTGTGTCCGGCGACGAAGTCGGCGTGCGGATGCGTCAGCACCACGTAGCGCAGCTTGGCGCCGCGGGCCGCGATCGCGTCGAGATACTGGTCGACGTCGCGCTGCGGATCGATCACCGCGGCCTGGCCGTCACTGACGACCACGTAGCTCAGCAGCGACAGGCAGCCGAGCTGGTACTGGAGCAACTGGTGACTCGGTTCGGTCACCTGGAACGAGACCTGCGGCTTGCTGGCGTCGTCGCTGTGCGTCTGCCGTTCGGCGTCCTGGGCAGCGAGCGGGGCCAGGCTGGCCAGCAGGGCGATGGCCAGCCCACGGCGGGTGTGGATGGGAAGCATGCACAGACTATATCGCCATTCGGCAATATAGTCAAGTAGAAGATCTGGGCAGGGCGGTGCCGCAGTGTCGGACCAGCCCATGGCACCGCAGCGACCGGCCGGCCGACTCAGGTCCGGACCGGCCGTTGGTAGCGCCGCCAGGGACGCGCCATCACGAACACCACCGCGGGCCACACCAGCACCGGCCCGATCAGCATCACCTCGCCGCAGATCGCGAGGAAGGGCAGGAACGTCACCGCCAACCCCAGGGACCCGAGCGCCCAGGCGCCCCGCACCCACCGGAACGGGCCCAGGTCGCACGACAGCGCCACGAGCATCCCGGGGGCGAGCATCAGCAGGTTCCAGATGCCGAGGGCGAAGGCGGCGATCAGCGATCCGGGGTCGAACAGCATCACGGGCTGCACCCAGGCGAGCAGCAGCACCGGACCGACGAAGCACACGGTCACGTGCAGCAACCCGACCTGCAACCAGGCGACCTCCGCGGCGTGCGGGCGGTGACGGGAGTGCCACTGCGAGAGGGTCTCGCCAGGCCGGCGCGCGGTGACGTCGTGCGGCACGTTCACGATGCCGCGCAGGATACCCGCCGGTCAGCGCGGCACGGTCAGCCGCTGGCCGTCGGACAGCACGATGGTGCAGCCCGGGAACTTCGGCGCCAGCTCGCGCACCCCCGCTTCCGGCAGGCGCGTCGCGCGCAGGTTGAGTTCGGTCAGCGGCGCCCCTGCGCACGCGGCGAGATCCTCGATCGAAAGGGCTCGGCAGCCCACGAGAGTCAGGCGGCGCAACGAAGCGCTCTTCGCCAGCGCCCCGAGGGCCCCGTCCGCCACGCCCTGGCTCTCCGAGAGTCCCAGTTCCGCGAGCGCCGGCAGCGCGGCAAGCCTGGTGAGCACCGCTGCGTCGACCCAGTCGGTGTAGCCGAGCTCGATCGACTCCAGGCTCGGATGTTGCGCCAGGACGTCCGCGGCACCAGCCGTCAGGCTCGGCCGGATCGGCGCCCGCGGGCTCGGCCGGAGCTCGCGGACTTGCACCCCGCCGAGCCGGATCGTGCGCAGCGGCACGGCCTCGAGCAGCGCGGCCAGCGCCGCGTCGTCGATCGCCTTCACGCCGCGCAGACCCAGCTCGCGCAGCGCCCGGAACTCGCGCAGCACCTCCAGCCCTTCCTTGCGGAGCTCGAAGTCCCCGTCCAACGACAGCGCCTGCAGTTCGCGCGGCAGGCCCGCCAGCACCGCCGTCGTCACCTTCGGCAGGCCGCCGAGGTCCAGCTCACGGAGCTTGCCGAACTCCGCCAGCGACGGCCCCACCGCGTCCGTCAGCGCCTCGCACCCGCCGAGCAGGAGCGTCTGCAGCGGCAGGTCGGTGAGCGCGGCGATCGCCGCGTCGGTCAGGCCGATGCCGTCCTGCTTGGGCCGGTCCGCAGGCTCGTCGCCCATCGACATCGTCTGCCCCCGGAAGCGCCCCTGGCAGTCGCGCAGGTCGAGGTGGCGCAGTTCGCGCAGCGCCCCGAGCTTCGCGACATCCCCCGCTGCGAGCGTCACGCAACCCCGCAGCTCGAGCCGCCGCAACCCGGGGATCTTGGCGACCTCGGCCAACGACCGGCCGTGGAAGGCCATGCAGTACGACAGCGACAACTCGCGCAGGACGGGCAACCGCGGCAGCCGTTCGATCGCCGCCGACCGCACGTCGGTGAAGGTCAGGTCGAGGTGCTCGAGCTGCGGCAGGCCTTCGAGCACGGTCAGGGTCGCGCCCGTGACCGCGTGGCACTGCTCGAGCGACAGCCAGCGCAACTTCGTGAACCCGCCGAGATGCCGCACGCCCTCGTCGGTGATCGGCAACGACACCGAGTATCCCTTGCTGTTGACGTCCATGCCGCTGAGGTCGAGCCGCTCGAGCGACCGCAGCCCCGCGAGTTTCGCCACGGCATCGTCGTCGAAGTCGAAGCAGCGCAGGTTGACGACGTCGGTCGGGATCGCGGCCGCGGCGGCCGGGCCGTGCGCTTCGTACCACTCGATCTGCTCGACCTGCGCCGGAACCGGCTCGCCCCCACCGTCCCCCGGATCCCGGCTCAACATGCCGACGCCGAACGCGGCCCCCAGCGCGAGCGCGACGAGCGCAGCGACGAGCAGTGGATGGCGCGCAGCAACGGGCGTCGCCGCCGCCGCGGGCCCGCGCCCGAGCCGCTCGCCGAGCAGCCAATCGAGTTGCCGCTGGGCGGCGATTTCCTTCACGTGCACAGGGTTCATGCGTCGCTCCGTTCGATGCAGGTGCGCAGCGCCTGGCGGGCGCGCTGCGCGAGGGTCTTGATCCCGTTCGGCCGCAGCCCCAGCTCGACAGCGACTTCGTCCCAAGCGACGCCGTCGCGGTAGTGTCGTTCGAGCGCGTTGCGCGCGCGGCGTTCGAGCTTGTCCAGACACGCGTCGAGGCGCGTCAGCAGGCCGTGCCCGTCGTCGTCGGCCGCGGTCGCCATCCACAACTCGTCGACCGCCGCCGCGATCTCACGTTCGCGGCGACGCCGCCACCAGCGCCGGCTGCGCAGCCAATGGTTGCGCGCGACGCCGCGCAGGAACGCCGCGGCGCGGTCCGGATCGTCGGGCACGCCGCCCAGCGCCACGAGCATGACCTCCTGGACCAGGTCGTCGGCCTCGTCCGCGCCGGCGCCGAGCGCCCGCAGGTATCGCCAGGTCGAGAGGCGCAGGTCGCGCTGGCGGCTGGAGTTCGTGGGCGGGGGCTGCAAAGTCCTCACGGGGCAGAGTCACCCGGGCTGCCGGATCCTATTCACAAAAATGCGGCCTGCCCTGCACGGAACGCGGCCCGCGCCGACATCGGTGGCACGACCAAAGGAGTTACCGATGCAGACCCTGTTCCAATCCGTGCTTTCGTTCGTGCTGGTCGCCTTCGCCGGCGGCCCTGCCACCCCTGCCAACGCCGGCTGCTGCGCGCCGTCGTGCTGCGATCAGCCCTGCTGCGAGGCGCCGTGCGACCCGTGCCCGCCCGGGTGCTGCCCGATCCCCTGCTGCGACGAGCCGTGCTGCGAGCCGGGCTGCTGCACCGTCGGTTCCGGCTGCGCGCGCTAGGCGCTAGGCTGCGCCGACGTGTCCCTGACCGGCCTCTCGGCTGACGAGTTCACCGCCGCGTTCGCCCGACACGGGCGCACGTTGTGGGTGCTCGCCGCCGCGTGGGTCGGTCGGGAGAACGCCATGGACCTCGTGCAGGAGACCGCGGCGTTGGCCTGGCAGCGTCGCGACCGGTTTGCGCCGGGCAGCGATGCGCGCGCCTGGCTGTCGCAGATCGCCCGCCACCTCGGGGCCAACGAGCGGCGCCGCAAACGGCCGCTCAGCGTCGCGCCCGACGAACTGCAGCCTAGCGCGCCGTTGCCTGCGGCGCACTTCGACGGCAGCGACCTCGCGAGCCTGGACTGCGGCGACGAGATCACCGCCGCGCTGCGCGAGCTGCCGGCCACCCAGCGCGCCAGCCTGTTGTTGCACGTCGTGTCCGGACACACCTTCGCCGAGATCGGCGCCATGCTCGAGATCCCCGAGAACACCGCCGCGAGCCACGCCCGCCGCGCACGCCTCGCCCTCGCCGAGACCCTGTCCAGCGCTCCGACCGACGTGAGGACGCCATGACCGAAGAACCCCGCGACCTCCACCTCGACGAACGACTGCGCGCGGCCTTCGCGCCGCCGCGTGAAGCGGCGTTCCGCGACGTCGCCGCGCGCGCGATCGGCGCCGCGCGGCCACGGCCCGAGCCGCGGCCGTTCTGGCCGTGGCTGCTGGCCATCGCCGCCGCGCTGTTGGTCGTGGCGATGCTGCTCGAACGGCCGCGTCGCGGCCCGCAGGGCCACGACGGCGCCGCGCTCGGCCAGCTGTGGGCCACCGCCTACGCCGACGCGCAGCAACACGGCTTCACCCACAACTGCTGCGAGCCGGGCTTCGACCTGCCGAGCCGCTGCCGCGAACGCTTCGCCACGGCCCTCGAGGTCGCCGCCAGCAGCGGCGTCGACGTGATCGGCTGCTACTGCAGCGGTCCCGACGGCGGCGCGATGATCCTGCTGACCGAACGCGCCGGCACCACGAGCTGCATCTGCGTGCTGCCGCGCGCGCAGGATCCCGGCGTCGTGCTGCCGGCCGGCAGCGGCCTGCAGCTGGCGCGCCGCGAGGTCGGGCCGCTGGTGCTGTATTCGCTGGGCCCGACGGCAGACGAGGTCGCGCTGCGACAGTTCGCGGTGCCGTGACGGCCTACAGCGGCCGCTCGACCCACTCGAGCGCGACCCGGTGCCACGGCTCGAACTCGTCGTCCCGGGTCGAGTAGCCCGGCAACCACGCGAACTCGACGCCAACCGCGGCGGCGCGCAGGACTCGGAGGCGACCGGCTGCGTCGAGTTCGAACCGGCCGCGCAGCCGCCCCCTCGACTCGAACAGGCAGGCCGCGTTGAGGCGCTTGCCGACCTCCTCCTTGGACTTGGGCTCGAGCGCGAAGCGGCCCTCGACACGGCCGCGCACGCCCTTGGGGCCGAGCTCTTCGACCACGAGCACGAGCTCGCCCTCGATCGATCCGTCGGCGAGTTCGGTGTCGACCATGCCGCGCGGCACCATCGCCCGCGCCGTCGCCACGAACGCTGCGCGCGGCATCGCGGCGCGCGCGCCGACCTCACGCAGCGGCGCCGTCCATTCGCGCAGATCGGCCGCCGTCAGCGTCACCACCTCGGCGCCGTGCAGGTCGTCGTACATGCGGTAGCTGTTGCGCGAGAAGACCCGCAATCCGGCCGCCCCGGCGGCGGGCGCGGGCCACTGCGGCGACGCCGCGAGCACGTCGCGCACCGCCGGGTGATCGAGATCCCACAGCTGCCGCCAGGCCTCGGGCAGCTCGCCGTGCACGCGCCGCAGGGCGTCGGCGCCGCGGTGCCGGAACTCGACCACGGCGTTCTCGGCGCGGCGCCCTTCCGCGGTGTAGTGGCTCGCCCGCTCCTCCCACTCGTTCATGTCGCGGCCGTGCAGGCTCAGGAACACGGGCAGCATCGTGCCGTCGGGCAACAGGAACGCCTCGCGCTCGCCGCCGTCGAAGTCGTCGGTGTCCTTGCGGATCGCGGCGCGCAACAGCGCCTCGTCGCGCGGGTCGCGCATGCAGTGCAGGGTGTTGAGCGCCGTGACGTGCACCGGCACGAACAGTTCACGCAGGATCGCGACGACGCGGGCATCGGAGAGCAGACCTGCCCTCACGGCGACGCCGCCCGCTCAACATCGGCCCGACTCGACGTCGCCGTCGTTGACGAACAGGTAGACGGGCTTGTTGTTCGCCTTGGCCTCGGCGAGCGCGTCGGTCAGCGAGTGGCGCCAGGGCACGAGCGTCCAACGCGCCTCGGCGAGCGGCGGTCGCGCCGCCGCGAACGCGGCGTCGAGGTCGAAGGGCGGAGCAGGCTCCGCCTGCGCCGCGAGCCAGCTGGCACAGCCAACGAGAGCCAAGGACAACGTGAAGGAATGCATGCGCGACCTCCTGGGCCGATGAGCGTAGCAACTCACTGCGGCATCGGGGTCCATCGGGTGATACTCCTAGGGGCCGATGTCGCACACCTCCGCCGCCGCCGCCCTGCAGCTCGTCCGTTCCCACCAACGTGTCTTCGCCCACGGCGGCGCCGCCACCCCCACGGTCCTGCTGCGCGCCCTGGCGGCGCGGCACGAGGAGCTGCAGGGGGTCGAACTGATGCACCTGCACACCGAGGGCGAAGCGCCCTGCGCGTCACCCGAACTCGCGCAGAGCTTCCGCACCAACGCGCTGTTCCTCGGCGCCAACGTGCGGCAGGCCGTCGAGGCCGGCAACGCCGACTACATCCCGGCGTTCCTCAGCGAGATGCCGGCGATGTTCCGCCAGGGCATCCTGCCGATCGACGTCGCCCTGGTGCACGTCTCCCCGCCCGACGCCCACGGCTACTGCTCGCTCGGCGTCTCGGTCGACATCGCGCGCGCCGCGGTCGAGTGCGCGACGATCGTGATCGCGCAGGTCAATCCGCGCATGCCGCGTTCGCACGGCGACGGCCTCGTGCACAGCTCGCGCTTCGCGGCGACGGTCGCCGTCGACGAACCGCTGCCGCAGCACACGCCCGGCGAACTCTCCGCCGTCGAACTCGCGATCGGGCGCCACATCGCCGGCCTGGTCGAGGACGGCTCGACCCTGCAGATGGGCATCGGCTCGATCCCCGACGCCGTGCTCGCCGAGCTCGGCGACCACAAGGACCTCGGCATCCATTCGGAGATGTTCTCGGACGGCATCCTGCCGCTGGTCGAACGCGGCGTCGTCAACGGCCGCCGCAAGGCCGTGCACCCCGGCAAGATCGTGGCGGGCTTCGCGATGGGCACCCAGCGCCTCTACGACTTCATGGACGACAACCCGGCCGTGGCGATGCTCGACATCGGCTACGTCAACGATCCCAACGTGATCCGCCGCAACCCCAAGGTCGTCGCCATCAACAGCGCCATCGAGATCGACCTGACCGGTCAGGTCTGCGCCGACTCGATCGGCACCAAGATGTACTCGGGCGTCGGCGGCCAGATGGACTTCCTGCGCGGCGCGGCGATCTCGGCGGGCGGCAAGCCCGTGATCGCGATGCCGTCGGTGACCGGCAAGGGCATCTCACGGATCGCGCCGATGCTCAAGCCCGGCGCCGGCGTCGTCACCACCCGCGCCCACGTGCACTGGGTCGTCACCGAGTACGGCGCCGTGTTCCTGCGCGGCAAGAACCTGCGCCAGCGCGCCCGGGCGCTGATCTCGATCGCGCACCCCGAGCACCGCGAAGCGCTCGAACGCGCGGCGGTGGAACGGTTCCGCGTGCTGCCGGAGTGAGGAGCGTACGTGCGTGCAGTACAAACCACACGTCTGTGTGGTTTGTACCCGGTACCGTACGCACGCCCTGCTACTTGGCGCCGGCACCACCCGGCGCCGGCAGCGCCAGCAGGCGACGGCTCTCGGTGAGCAGCCAGTCGAGCTGCGTGAACGGCTCGTAGGAGATGTCCTGCCAGCGCACCTTGCCGGCAGCGTCGACGAGGAAGGTGCCGTGCAGCGGCATCTCCTCGAAGTCGTCGTAGCAGCGCCAGGCCTTGAACGCGGCGAGCTGCGGATCGGCGAGCAGCGGGAACGGGAAGCGCTCTTCGGGCGACAGCGCGGCGAGTGACTCGGCGGCCTTGGCGGCGGTGTCCGAGCCGATCGCGAGGATGTCGATGCCCGCCGCGGCGAACGCCCCGGCCTTGGGGCCCAGGGCCTGCAGCTGCTCGATGCAGTGCAGGCAGCCGAAACCCAGGTAGAACACGACCAGCGTCGGCTTGCCGCGTTGCCCGGCGAGGGTGCGGCGGCCGCCGCCGGCGACGGGCAGATCGAAGCCGACGGCGGGCATCGGGCTCCAGTCCGCAGGCCCCAGGGTACTGAGCTCGGGGCGCGTGCCGAAGTCCGGCGCGAAGTCGGCGACGGTCACGGCGCGGGGCGCCGGCATGCCGAGGCGGCGCGCCAGCGGGCCGCTGGCGCCGTGCATGGTCGCCAGTTCGGCTTCGCGCTCGCGCAGCTTGCCGGCGTTGTCGGGGTCGTTGGCGGCCCGATAGGCCAGGACGAGCCGGCCGAGCGTCGGCATGCGGTTGGGGCGCTTCTTCACCTCGGCCTCGAGCGCGTTGATCGCGGCCTTGGCGTCGCCGGCGGCGAGATACGCGTCGGCGAGCAGGGTCTCGGGGAAGCGGTCGATCTTGGCGAACGCAGCCGCGGCTTCCTTTGCCTGACCGTTGGCCAGCTGCCGCTCGGCGTCGAGCTCGGCCAGCAGATCGCGCACCGCGCGCACGTCGTCGGTGCTGCGGCGCCGCGCCTCGTCGAGGGCTTCGTCGGTCTTCTTGCGGTCCTTGCCCGCCGCCAGCGCCTCGTCTTCGGCCTTGTCGATCGCCTGCGCGCGCGCCAACCGCGCGCGCGGCAGCAGCGCCTGGACTTCGGTGACCAGGCGCTCGGCGGTATCGAACCGACCCAGCCTGAACGCCGCGCGGCCGAGCAAGCCGAGCCGCACCACCTCGCCGTCGACGTCCTCGCCGGGCTCGAGGTAGCCATCGCGCTGCAGGTCGAACGCGGTCTGCCACAGATCGTGGTCCTCGCAGATCGTCGCCAGGCGCAGGCGGCCGTAGTTGGCGATGTCGCCACGTTCCTCGAGGCGGTTCCACTTCGGGTGCCGCGGCAGCTCGACCAGGTTCTTGGCCGTCGCGATCGCCTCGTCGACGCGCCCCTGCAGCGACAGGCTGCGGCTCAGCCATTCCTGGTTGTGGCCGTAGTTGTGGATCAGGAACGGCATCACGCCGTCGCGCTGCATGTGCGCGTGATCGACGCGCCCGCTCGCCGCCTGCTGCCAGCTCGCCTCGGCGTGGCGGTTGAGCTTGGCGTAGATGTGCCCGGCCATGTGCCACTGGTGGGCGATGCCCGGGGCGCTGTCGCCGAGCGCCGCCGCCGACTGCAGCGCGCGCTTGGCGTCCTCCTGATCCCACAGGTGCACGCGATAGTGATGCGCGGGGTGCCGCGGCGCCGCGGCGAACACCTGGCTCAGCAGCGAGTCGATCGCCGTGTGCGAGGTGATCGGGATGCCGCCGCCCCACTCGTAGGCGAGCCAGATCTGCACGGCGAGCAGCGCCTTGGCCTCGGTGTCTTCCGGGAACTCGTAGACGACGGTGCCGAAGTCCTTGAGCAACTGCTTGTCGAGCTTCTCCTTCTCCTTGCCGGTGCGCTCCTTGGCCTTGCCGACCAGCGCGGCGACCGCGGCCTTGACGCGCTCGGGATCGCCCGACCGCAGCTCCTTGGTCGCGGCCTCGTCGATCTGGTAGTAGCTCGCCAGCGCATCGACCCACAGCTGCTCGTAGCGCGGCACGCCGGCGCTGCGCCGCACCGCGTTGGCGACGAAGCCCGCGGCGCGCTCGGGGCTCTCGACGTTCGCCATCGCCATGCCCCAGTAGGCCATCGCGCACTCCGGCTGCAGCTTGGCGACCTGGCGGAAGCTGCGCTCGGACTCGAAGTACCAGAAGCCGTGCAGCTGGCAGAGCCCTTGATCGAAGAACGCCTGCGCCTCCTTGCTCAGCCCCGCGACCGGCATGTGAACCTGATCGGAGATGCCGTCCATCAGGTAGGCCGCCTGGCGCGGCCCTTCGTCGAAGGCCTCGCCGTGGCGAGAATGCCCGAAGGTGTCGGGCGCCTCGTGCTGCGCACAAAGACCCGCGGCGGCGAAGAACGGGGCGAACAGACGGACGAGGTACTTCATGAGGGCTCCGGCAGCGTTGGCGTCATTCTGGCCCCGGCGCGGCCGCGGCGCGGCGCAAAAATGCGTCGCCCGCGCAGAGCGTGGCGTGGGGCGATCGAAACAGCGTCACATCCAGGTGACACCATCAACTCCGACGGCGGCTGCGGTCCCTGGGCCGGCGGCCTGCCGGCACCGGTACGTCGCGGGTACACCTGTTGCTGAAAGGGCAGCTCCCTCTCCCCCACCCAGAACCCCATGCGCTCCCTCGCTACCTGCTGCCTCTCCTCCCTGTTGCTGTTGACCGCTTGTGGGGGGAGCGCGCAGGTCAGCCTCTACGTCGCCCTCGACCAGGAGCACAGCGAAGCGATCGTGCGCCGCTTCGAGCAGCAGACCGGGCTCTCGGTCAAGACCCGCTTCGACACCGAGGCCAGCAAGACGGTCGGCCTGGTCAGCGCAATCGTCGAAGAGGCGGCCCGGCCGCGCTGCGACGTGTTCTGGAACAACGAGCTCGCGCAGACCGTGCGCCTCGCCCAGAACGGGCTGCTGCAGGCCTACGTCTCGCCGAGCGCCGCGGCGATCCCGAGCCAGTGGAAGGACCCGCAGGGCCTGTGGGCCGGCTTCGCGGCGCGCGCCCGGGTCCTGATCGTCAACAAGGACCTTCTGCCCGATCCGGGCGAATGGCCCAAGGGCACGATGGACCTCGTCGATCCGAAGTGGAAGGGGCGCTGCGGCGTCGCCCGGCCGCTGACTGGCACCACCCTGACCCACTTCACGGCGCTCAGCCTGCTGCTCGGCGAGGAGCGCTTCGGCAAGTTCGTCGACGGCCTGTTCGCCAACGACGTCGCGCTGCTGCAGAGCAACGGCGCGACGATGAGGCAGGTCGCCGAAGGCAAGCTGGCCTGGGCCTTCACCGACACCGACGACTACCACGTCGCCGTCACCAAGGGACACCGCGTCGGCGTGGTGTTTCCCGACCAGGGTGAAGGCGGTTTCGGCACGATGCTGATCCCCAACTCGGTGGCGATGGTGAAGGACTGCCCGCACCCCGACGACGCCAGGCGCCTGATCGACTTCCTGCTCGCGGAGAACACCGAGGCGCTGCTCGCCGCGGCGAAGTCCGCGCAGATCCCGCTGCGCGCCGGCGTCCAGGGCCCCAACGACGCGACGATCCTCGGCGTCGGCGCATTCCGCGCGATGGCCTGGGACATCGCCGGCACCGCCGCCAACCTCGACAAGATGAGCGCCGCGTTCGCCAGCCGCTTCTGAGCCCTCGGTCGCCGTCCCCCGCCATGCCCTCGCCCCACGGCAGCCCGACCGAACGCCTGCTCGCGCGCCTGCCGCTCGCATTGGCGCTGCTGTTCGCGGCGCTGTTCGTCGCCGCGCCGCTACTGGCGATGGTGCTGCCGACGCTGTCCGTCGACGGCAGCTTCTCGCTGGCGCGCTACGCGACGATCCTGGCGAGTGAACAGGACCGCGCCGAGTTGCTCAACTCGGTCGAGCTCGGCCTCGGCGCCGCGGCCGTCGCGGTGCTGCTCGGCGGCGGCCACGCGTGGCTGACGCACCGCACCGACCTGCCCGGCGGTCGCTGGCTCGCGCCGCTCGGCGTCGCGCCGCTGGCGGTGCCGCCGATCCTGGTGGCGATGGGGTTCGCCGACTTCACCACGGTCAGCGGCTTCTGGGCCTGCGTGGTGCTGCTCGGCTGCTGCTACGCGCCGTTCGTGGCCGTGCTCGCCGGCCGCGGCCTGCGCTCGATCGACGGGCGCACCTACGAGGCCGCGCTGCTGTGCCGCGGTCGCGCCGGCGCCGAACGCATGCTGCTGCGCGGCGCGCTGCCCGAGCTGCTCGCCGGCGCGTTCCTGGCGTTCCTGTTCGCGATCTCGGAGCACGGCGTGCCCGAGTTCCTGACCGTCAAGGGCAAAACCTGGCACACCTATGCCGAAGGCGTGTTCCGCCGCTGGACCCGCCGCGCGACCGGGGTCACCGAGGATCAACTCGCCAGCCCCGTGGTCGCCGCGCTGCCGCTGCTGCTGCTCGCCGCGATCGCGTTGGCGATCGTGCTGCGCGTGCGCGCGCGCGCCAGCGACGGCACGGCGACGCCGCTGCCGGTCAGGCCGCTCGGCCATTGGCGCTGGCCGGCGCTGCTCCTGCCGGCGACCTACCTCACCGTCGGCGCCGTCGTGCCGGTGGTGATCATGGGACTGTGGGCCGCCGGCTCGACGCAGCGGAACGAGCCGATCTCGTTCGCGATCATGCGGCGCAGCTTCCAGCACGCGCTCGAACAGGCCGGCGGCGACCTGTGGTTCACGATCCTCAACGCCCTGCTGACCACGGTGCTGCTGCTGGCCGTCGCCGTGCCGTTGGCGCGCCTCGCCGCGCGCCGCTTCGGCTGGGTGGACCATCTCGCGGTGATTCCCCTCGCGACCCCCGCGGTGCTGCTGACGATCGGCTTCGTGCACGCCTTCAACGGGCCCCACGTCGCCGCCCTCTACGACGCGACCTTCGACTTCTACGACAGCCACGCGATCCTGGTCACCGCCTACGCGGCGCGCCTGTTGCCGTTCGGCGTGCTGCTGCTGAGCTCGGCCGTGCGCCGCATCCCCAAGAGCCAGGAAGAGGCCGCGCTGTTCGCCGACCGCGGGCCGCTGGCGCGCGGCCTGCGCATCCACCTGCCGCCGCTGCTGCCGGCGCTCGCCTCGCTGGCGTGCCTGCTGTTCGTGCTGGCGCTGCGCGAACTCGACACCGCGGTGGTGTTGCCGAGCGGCAACGACACGATCGTGCGGCGCCTGTCCAACGTCGTGCACTTCGGCGGCGAGGACGTCGGCGGCGCGCTCGCCCTGCTCCTGCTGCTGGTCGCCGTGCTGCCGCCCGTGCTCGGTACCCTGTTGCGCGGCAGGCGCCTGGACTCCCTCTCCTGACATGACCTCGATCCGCTTCACCGACCTCGAACTGCAGCGCCCGGCCCGCGGCGGCAGCGGCTTCCACCTCGGCCCGCTGTCGCTCGAACTGCCGAGCGGCACGCGCACGGCGCTGGTCGGCCCGTCGGGCTGCGGCAAGACCACGCTGCTGCGATTGCTCGCCGGCCTGCAGACCGCGACCGCGGGCCAGGTGTGGCTCGACGACCAGCTCGCGACCGAGGGCAGCGTATTGCTCACGCCGCCGCAGGCGCGCGGCGTCGGCTTCGTATTCCAGGACGGCGGGTTGTGGCCACACCTCGACGCCACGGCGCACCTGCGCTTCGCGGATCCGCAGCTGACCAGGGACGACGCGGTCGCCGCCCTGGCGCGCGTCGGCCTGCAGGGCAAGGAACGGCGCAAGCCCGGCGAGCTGTCCGGCGGCGAACGGCAGCGCCTCGCCCTGGCGCGCGCGCTGGTCGGCGCGCCGCGCCTCTTGCTGCTCGACGAGCCACTGCACTCGGTCGACGTGCACCTGCGCGCCGAGCTGGCGATGCTGATCCGCGGCCTCGCCGAGGAGCGCGGCCTGACCCTGGTGCTCGTCACCCACGATCGCCACGAGGCGCTGGCGGTGGCCGACCACGTGGTCGTGCTGCGCGAGGGCCAGCTGGTCGAAGAAGGCGCGGCGAGCGCGCTGCTGCAGCACCCGCGCACGGCGTTCGCGGCCTCGTTCCTGGCGGGCGCGACCTGCCTGCCCTGCACCCGCAACGGCGACGGCACGGTCGAGACGCCGTTCGGTGCGTTCGCGTGCGCCGGCGACGCGGCCGTGCAGCTCGCGGTGTTGCCAGCGGACGCCGCGATCAGCGACACTGGCCCCGCCGTCGGCCGGGTCCTACAGATCGTGCCTGCCGCGGGCGGCCTCGTCGCCACCGTGCAGGTCGGGGCGATGACCGTGCAGGTCGTCGCCGACTCCGCTTTGCGCCCCGGCGCCGAGGTCCGTCTCGCCCTGCGCGGCCAACCTCGCCTGTTGCCCGAATCCCTCTGAACCATGTCCACCGGAACCCGACTCCTGATCGCCGTGCTGCTGCTCGCCGCGCTGATCGGCCTGTTCACCTGGATCTCGGCCGACGACACCGCCGGCACCGGCGGCACGGTCGCGGCGGCAGACGTGCGCGTGTTCACGTCCTCGGCCGAGTGCCGCGACTGCCACCAGGACGTGTGGGACGAGTGGTACGGCTCGCACCACCAGATCTCCTACCTCAACCCCGAGGTGCGCGGCCTCTCCGACGACTTCCGCAACAAGGAGTGCCAGGCGTGCCACCTGCCGCGACCGGTCAGCGAGACCGGCTACGGCCAACGCGTGCTGCCGCGGCAGACCCAGCCCGACGAAGGCGTGAGCTGCCTCACCTGCCACCAGGGCGCGGACGGCTCGATCCTCGGCCGCAACGCCGTGCCGTCGGCGCCGTGCAAGCCGCGCGCGAGCCAGGAGATGATCGCGGTGCAGATGTGCGAGAGCTGCCACAACCAGCACCAGACCACCGACCAGTGGCGCGCGAGCACGTTCGCGCAGGCGGGCACCACCTGCAACGACTGCCACATGCCCGAGGTCGAACGCAAGCTCGCGGGCGGCGCCACACGCAAGGGCCGCGCCCACCGCTACCCGGGCGCACACGACCCCGAGATGCTCAAGAAGGCCGGCCGGCTCGGCGTGCGGGTCGAGGGCCGCGACGTGCTCGTGTCGATGACCAACGTCGGCGCGGGCCACAACTTCCCGACCGAAGAACGGCACCGCGCGGTCGACCTGCTGGTGCGCTTCATCGACAAGGAAGGCGCCGCGGGCGAATGGCAACGGGCCTGGCGCTTCCGGCAGCCCTACCGCGACGAACCCGGCGAGAACACCCAGCAGCCCGCCGGCCAGAGCAAGGAGGTGCGCATGGCGGCACCCGACGGCGCCGTCGCTGCCGAAGTGCGCATGTGGTATCGCCTGACGCCGTTCGTCGGCGACGACGACCCCAAGAGCACCCTCCTCGACGAACGCAAGGTGGAGCTGCAGTGACCGCTCGCACGACCTCGTTCTCCCTCGCCCTCGCCGCGCTGTTCGCGGCGTGCCAGAAGCCCGCGTCAAAGACACCGGCCCCGCCCGCGTTCGTGGACCCGCCGCCACCTGCACTGCAGCCCCACCAGGCCGAGCTCGAACGGCTCGCCAGCGGTGGCCCGCACGCGCCCGACGCCACGCACCTGCACCAATACGTCGAGATGTGCGAACTGGCCTTCGGCGCGGACAACAGCGACCGCCGCCTCGCGGCGCGTTCGGCAGCCGCGCTGCGCGACGAGGCCAGCGCGCGCTGGGGCCTCGAGGAGGCGCTCACGCACGCCGACCCCGCGGTGCGCATCGGCGCGCTCGACGTGCTCGGCGAACTCGGCCTGCAGGCGTCGCTGCCGCCGCTGCTGATGCGCCTCAAGTACGAGCTCGACCCGCAACCGCGACTCGCCGTGCTGCGCGCGCTGGCGCGGCTGGGCAACGGCGCCGGCCTCGCCGAACTCGTCGCCTCGTTCGCGCGCCCGGACCTGGCGCAGAACGCCGGCGTCTACGCGATCGAGATCCTGCGCCTCGCCGGCAAGGACCCAGGGGAAGCGCCGAGCTGGGAGCAGCTGGGCGCCGCGGTCACCGAGCTCGCCGACGAATGGGCCACCACCGGCGCGGTGCGCAGCCTGCCCGCCCCCAAGGCCGAACCCGAGCTGCTCACGGTGCGCCTCGCGCGCCACCTGGCGGCGCTCAACGGGTTCCAGCTGCGGCCCGTCGACGACACGCGCTTCGTGCTGTCGCGCGCCGGCACGCTGGGGCTGGAACTGCTGCGGCCGTGCCTGCTGGCCGAAGAACCCTACCTGCGCAGCCACGGCCTCGAGATCGCGCGCCAGCTCGGCGTCGTCGGCGCCCCGCTCGCCGACGCGGTGCACGCGCTGCTCGGCGACAAGCTGACGCGCGCCGAAGCGGTGCGCACGCTCGGCCGGCTGCGCGCGGTGCAGTTCGCGCCGCTGGTGCGGGAACGGCTGCACCACCCGGACTTCGAGGTGCGCTGCGCCGCGGCCGGGGCGCTGGGCCCGATCGGCGATCGCGACGCGATCCCGGAGCTGCAGCGACTGATGAACGACGCCGCGACGCCGATGGACCTGCGCGTGCAAGCCGCGTTCAGCCTCGCGGTGTTCGAGCTGCAGCGGCCGGGCTACCGGTTCCTGCAGCAGCATCTGCAGGCCGGCGACTACCACGAGCCGACGCTGCGCGAGCTGATCGACGCCGTCGACCGCTGGCGCTGAGCCGGCGAGCGTGCTCAGGCACTGACGACGTCGTCGTGCAACGCAGCCGCCGCGCCCATGATCTGCGCGACCTCGGTCGCACCGACGTTGGCCCATTGCAGGGTCGCGTGCAGGTGCCCGGCGACGGCGCCGAAGTGCGCGTCGGTGATGCCGCGGCCCGCGTGCGCCTTCTTCATGCCCGCGCCCTTGTATTCGGCGGGTCCGCCGAGCGCGAAGGCGAGGAACGCGACCTGGTGGTCGCGCTGCTTCTTCATGTCGGTGTTCGCGAACAGCGGCGCGAGCGTCTGGTCCGCGAGCACGCGGCGGTAGAACTCGTCGACGACGGCGGTGAGGGCCTGCTTGCCCCCGATCTTCTCGTAAATCGTGCCAGTGGCGACCATGTGACTGCTCCTCTCCTGTGGGCCGACCGCGCTCCCCGCGGCCGGTGCTTCGGAACTCGTGGTACGGATCTGAACGCGCAGCGACGGGAATCCCGAAACCGGACACGCGCTACGCAGATCGGCCGAGTGGCCCCGCCCCGCCAGCTCAGTAGCTGATGCTCGAGGCCCCGGGCGCCATGAAGGCCACGAGCTTGGGGCCGCCGACGATCGCCGCGCCGGGCACGACCTTGGCCTCGTCGAGCCCGCGCTTGTTGAAGCACGGCAGGCAGACGTAGATGAGCCCGCCGGCGGCGACGAACTTCTGCATCAGCTCGGCGAGCGGCGTGAAGCCGGGCTCGGCGATGTCGTCGGCCGCGCCGGCGATGGCCAGGTGCACACCGTCGCTGCTCAGGAACACCACCGTCTCCTGTTCGGAGCCGATCGCGGCCATCGCGAGGGTGAAGGCGACCGTCGCGCGGTCGGGATCGTCCGCGGCGCGGGAGAGGGAGACGACGAAGCGCTTGTTCATGAGAGTCCTTCCGTCGGGGTCGGCTCGACGGGATCGGGCCGCCGACGGATCCAGAAGCGGGGCGGCGCGGCGCCGAGCAGTTCGTGCCCGGTGACCTCGCACCACGCCGGCAGATCCGCGATCGCCGCCGAATCCCGCGCCACCACCTCGAGCACGCCGCCCGCAGGCAGCTGCCCGAGCTCGGCGCGCAGGGCGATGGCGAGCTCGCCGCACAACGTGGTGCCGGAGTCGTAGAGCCGTTCGGCGACGAACGCCGCGGCGCGGTCGGTCGAGTCGTTCATGGTGATGTCCTGCCGGCCCGGAGCGGCCAGCCATCACCAAGGCGCAGGTCGCGGCCCGCAGCGGCCAGGCTCGCGCGAGTTATTTGCCGCCGGTCGTCAGGCCCGGGTAGCGCGCGCCCTGCACCGGCCCTTCGTCGGACAACAGCGCGTGCAGCGCCGGGTCGGCGAGCACCGCTGCCACCGTGGTCACCGTGCCGTCGAGCACCACGCACCGCGCGCACAACCGCACGCCGTGACTGTAGTCGACGTGCGCGAACGAATGACCGGTGTAGAGCGGCTGGATCGCCGCGCCGCCGGGACGGTGCCAGCCGTAGATCGCCACGCGCCCCGGCTGCTCGGCGAGCCGCGGCGTCACCACCACGTCCTTCTTGATGCCGGCGACCAGCGCGCCGACCGTCGCGTCGCCGAGCTGCGCCTCGATGCGCCGGTGGTGCTCGAGGAACAGCGGCAGCGCGACGATGTCGTACTCGCGCGGCGAGAACGGCGACGGCTCGAGCTGGCGCGCCGCGGCGCCCCAGATCGCGTCGACCATGCACCGCGTCGGCAGCACGCAGCCCAGCCGGTCGGCGATCGCCTGCGCGAGCGGCGGGGACATCGGCATGCGGCACCAGTCGCCATCGCGACCGAAACCGAAGTAGTCCGGCGTCACCCAGAACGTCGCCTCGTGCTCCCGGCCGGCGATCTCGGCGCGGCGCGTCACCGGCACGAGTCGCCCCAGGAACGCGGGCACGTCGCCGGCCTCGAACTGTCGCCACAGCTGCAGTTCGCGCTCCTGCAGCGGCGCGGACGCGAGTCGCGCGACGAGCGCGGCGCCCGACTCCCCCTCACCCTGCCGCCGGGGAAACACGAGGCGCGGCCGGTAGCCGGCGTTGGCCTGCGTCGGCACCGGCGCCCCGACCTGCTGCCGCCAGCGCGCGAGTTCATCGTGCAGCTGCGCGGCGAGCTCGGGACGCGCGCCGCTCAGGTCGTTCGCCTCGCCGACGTCGGTGTCGAGGTCGTAGAGCTCGCGGCGGCCGTCCTCGAAGAACTCGAGCAGCTTGTAGCGTCCGTGTCGGATCGCGCCCGCCGGCGTCGTGCGCCACGGCCCCTGGTTGCGCGTCGCGGCGGTCGCTTCGAGATAGGCCGGGAAGTGCCAGAACAGCGGGCGTTCGCGCAGTGCCGGCGGCGCCGGTTCGCCTCGCCACAGCGCGCCCAGGTCGACGCCATCGAGCACCTGCCCCGCCGCGGGCGCGCCGCCCGCCAGGGCGAGCAGCGTCGGATACAGGTCGCTGCCGATCACCGGCACGTCGCTGCTGCGGCCCGCCGGTATCTGCCCGGGCCACGACACCAGCAGCGGCACGCGGATGCCGCCCTCGTAGAGCATGCCCTTGGCCCCGCGCAGCGGGGCCATCGAGGTCACCGGCCCGTGCCCGCCGTTGTCCGAGAACAGGACCACGAGCGTGTCGTCGCGCAGGTGCAGCTCGTCGAGCTCCGCCAGCAGCCGGCCCACGCCCTGGTCGACGCTCTCCACCATCGCCGCGTAGCTCGCGTTGCGCGGCTCGGGGCCCGGCCGGTCGCGGTACTTCGCGCGCAGCTCGGGCTTGCTCTGGATCGGCGTGTGCACCGCGTAGTGACACAGCTGCAGGTAGAACGGCTGCTGCGCGGGCCGCTGGCGCAGGAACAGGATCGCCTCGTCGGTGAGCCGGTCGGTCAGATATTCCCCCTCGGGACCGTCGGCGAGCTGCGGGTTGCGGTAGGGGCTGAAGTGCCCGCCGGGCGGCGAACCGGCGCGGTTGCCGGCGACGTTGCGCTCGAAGCCCTGCGTGGTCGGGTCGGGGCCCAGGTGCCACTTGCCGAAGTGCGCCGTCGCATAGCCGCAGCCGCGCAGCGCCTCCGCCAGCGTGACGACGTCGTCGCGCAGGTCCTCGGTGTTCGGCGTCGGCTGCAGCAGCCGGTCCTCGCTGCGGCCGCGCGCCGAGGAGCCCACCGTGTAGACCCCGTGCCGCGGCGCGTACTGCCCCGACATCAGGCACGCGCGGCTCGGCGCGCAGTTCGGCGCGTTCGCGTAGGCGTTGGTGAAGCGCGTGCCGCTGGCCGCGAGCGCGTCGATCTGCGGCGTCAGGAAGTAGTCGCTGCCCTGACAGCCCAGGTCGCGCCAACCGAGGTCGTCGACCACGATCAGCACGATGTTGGGCCGCGGCGCCTGGGCGACCGCCAGCGTCGTCAGCAGCAGCGCGAGCAGCGAGCGCAGGAACGGCATCGCGACATCTTGCCGCGGCAGCGCGCACGACGCCCGAGAACCTGCGCCGGTTCGTCGGACACGACTCGTCAGACGCAGGCGGCGAGCGTCGCGCGGGCCCGGTGCAGACGCGACCGCACCGTGCCGACCGGCAGGTCCAGGCGCGCGGCGATGCCGGCGTAGTCGAGACCGGTGTCGACGTAGAGCGCGAGCGCGTCGCGCTGCTCGGCCGGCAGGGCCGCCAGCGCCGCATCGAGCCGTTCGCCGAGTTCGTGCGCGACCGCCTGGTGCAGCGGGTTGTCGCAGCCGCGGTGCAGCTCACACGCGGCGCCGTGTTCGTGATGCTGCCGGCGGCGCAGCGACCGGTGCAGCTGGCGGCAGCGCAACACCACGGCGCGGGCCAGCCAGGCAACGGCGTCGGCGGGCGGCTCGGGCCGCCGCCAGCAGGCGATCAGCGCCTCCTGCACGACGTCGGCGGCGAGGTGGTCGCAGCCGCACAGCCGCCGGGCCAGCGCGCGGACCCGCACCAGCGCCGCTTCCGGGAGGAGCGGCGGCACGG
Source organism: Planctomycetota bacterium (assembly GCA_020638655.1). Taxonomy (GTDB): domain Bacteria; phylum Planctomycetota; class UBA1135; order UBA1135; family UBA2386; genus JACKIC01. The sequence continues at coordinate 257,098 of JACKIC010000003.1, read as the reverse complement.
GTTCGGCCGGGGCGGTCGGGACGGCGGTCATGGGGCGACCGGTGTAGGCGGCGCGGCCCCCGTTCTCAAGGCGCGCGAATTCTCGACGCGTCGCTGTGACATCCGCCGGCCCCGGGTCCTGCAGAGGGCAACCCAAGTTCGAGGAACCCTTGCCATGAAGACCGTCAAGTTCACTCTCTGCCTGCTCCTGCCCATCGCCGCCGTCACCTTCGCCTGCTCGCGCGCCGGCGTCGCCGCGTCCGCCGACGTCGCCGACGTCGAGCACGGCCGCTACCTGGTCGAGCGCGTCGGCATGTGCCAGGACTGCCACAGCCCGCGCGACGAGAAGGGGCAGTACCTGGCCGACAAGTGGCTGCAGGGCAGCCCCCTGCCGTTCGCGCCGACCGTGCCGATGCCATGGACCCCGGTCAGCAAGCCGATCGCCGGCCTGCCGACCCTGGCGCCCAAGGAAGCCGAGCACTTCCTGAGCACCGGCGAACTGCCGGGCGGCCGCAAGGTGCTGCCGCCGATGCCCGAGTTCCGGTTCTCGCCCCAGGACGCCCGCGACATCGTCGCCTACCTGCAGCACCCGGTCGCGCCGACCGCCGCGAAGCAGTGATCGGCCCCGGCGGTCGCTAGAATCCCGCGCCACCCATGCCCCCCAGGGACCCCGAACGCCTCGAAGAGCTGCTCGCCGACGCCCTCGCCGCCCACGACGCGGGCGGCGACGCGGCGGTGCAGGCCTTCCTGGCGAAGCATCCGGGCGACCGCGCCGCGATCGAACGGGGCCTGGCGCGCGCGCGGCAGATGGGGCTCGCCGGCGACGCGCCGCCGGCCGCCGACTTCCCCGACCGCCTCGGCGAGTTCCGGCTGCTGCGGCGCCTGGGCAGCGGCGGCATGGGCGTGGTCTACGAGGCCGAACAGCAGTCGCTGAACCGCCGCGTTGCGCTCAAGCTCGTGCGGCCCGAGCTGCTCTACTTCGAAGGCGCGCGCGAACGCTTCCGCCGCGAGATCGAAGCCGTGGCGCGGCTGTCGCACCCGGCGATCGTGCCGGTGCTGGCGTCGGGCGAACAGGAAGGCGTGCCGTTCTACGCGATGGAGCTGCTGCACGGCCGCACGGTGCACGAGGTCACCGCGGCGCTGCGCGGCCGGGACCCGGCGCTGCTGCGCGGCGCCGACCTGCGCGCCGCGATCGGCGCCGACGGCGAGACCGGCACCGACCCGCTGCAGGGCCCGTGGTGGCAGACCTGCACGCGGCTGATCCACAACATCGCGCTCGGCGTGCGCCACGCCCACCTGCGCGGCATCGTGCACCGCGACATCAAACCGTCGAACGTGATGCTCACGACCGACGGCCGCACCGTGCTGCTCGACTTCGGCGTCGCGCTCGTCGGCGGCAACCGCGAGTTCACGCGCACCGGCAATACGCCGGGCTCGCCGGCGTTCATGTCGCCCGAGCAGCTGCGCGGCGACGCCGTCGACGAACGCACCGACGTCTATTCGCTGGCGGCGACCCTGTGGCAGCTGCTGACGCTGCAGCCGCCGTTCCCGCCGACCGGCGACGTGCAGCGCGTGCTGGCCGGCGACCTACGCAGCCCCCTGGCCCACAACCGCGAACTGCCGCGCGAGCTCGAGTTGGTCGTGCGCACCGCGATGGACGTCGACCGCGAGCGGCGCTACGCCGACATGCAGGCGTTCGCCGACGACCTGCAGGCGGTCCTGCAGCGGCGGCCGATCCGCGCGCGCCGGCTCGGCGCCGGCCTGCGCCTGTTGCGCTGGAGCCAGCGCCACCGCATCGCGGCGACGATCGTCGCCTGCGCGCTGGTCGTCGCCGCGGCCCTGCCGGGCGTGTTCGCCTGGCGCGAGCGCGCCCTCGGCCTCGAGCTGGCTCGGGCCGCGGAACGCGCCGACGCCAACCTGGAGCTGTCGCTGAACGCGATCTACTCGCTGCTGGTGCGCGTCGGCGAAGAACGCCTGCGCTACGTGCCGGCGGCACGCCGCGCGGCGATCGAGTCGCTGGCCGAGGCCTGCGGCATGTACCGCCAGCTTCTGCCGCAGTACCCCGACAACGTGCGGCTGCACGTCGACGCCGGCAAGACCCTGGCGCGGCTCGCCGACCTGCAGGCCCGCGACGGCGAGGGTGCGGCAGCGTTGGCGTCGCTGCGCGAAGGGCGCGAGCTGCTCGGCGGCACGCGCACGGACGTGCCGCTGCCGATGGTCGAGGCGCGCATCTACCTGGCCCTGAACGAGGCCGGCCTCGGCGACCAGCTCGGCGCGCCCGCGCGTGCGACCGAAGCGCTCGCCGCGGCCGAGACCGACCTCGAGCGACTGCATCGCGACGGCGGCAATTCGCTCGACCTGCGCCGCCAGGCCGTGGAGTGCGCGGTGTTGCGCGGCGACATGCGCTTCTCCGCGGGCGACATGCCGGCGGCCGAGGTCTGTTACCGGCAGGCGATGACGGAGGCGCGCCGGTTGGCGTCCGAGCGCCCCGGTGACGCCCTCGACGTGCAGACCGCCGTGCACCGCATGGACGCGCTGGCGACGCTGCTGGTCCGCCAGAAGCGCCGCGACGAAGCGCGGCCGTTGCTCGACGAGGCCCTGACCCTGGCCCGCGGCGTGCCCGTCGAGGCGCGTATCTGGCCGCCGCAGCCGTTCCTGGTCAGCCGCGTGCTGGAGACGCTCGGCAACCTGCTCGTCGACGCGAAGGACCACGGCGCCGTGCCGCTGCTCAAGGAGTGCCTGCAACTGCGCGAGCAGGTCGCCAAGGACCACCCCAGCGACCTGATGCTGCGCAGCGACGTCGCCGCGGCGCTGCACAACCTGGGGCGCCTCAGCTTCTACCAGGCCCAGGACGACCTCGCGGTCGAGCGCCTGCAGCGCGCGGCCGAACTGCAGCGCGAGGTGCTCGCCGAGTTGCCGACCTACCGGCAGGCCAGCGACTACCTGCTCAACCACCTGTCGCTGCTGGGCACCTCGCTCGCCAACCTCGGCCGCCGCGAGGAGACCGAACGGGTCGCCGCCGAACTCGCCGGCCTGGATACGACCGTGTCGCGCCGCCGCGCCGCGCGGCTGTGGTTGCGCTGCGCCGGCGTGCTGCAGGCGACCCAGCCGCCGCCCGACGACGCCGAAGAGCGCCGCCAGGTCTACCTCGACCAGGCGATGCAGAACCTGCTCGCCGCCGAGAAGCTCGGCTGGGGCGCGGGCAGCGCCTTCCGGGACGAGCTCTACGGTCCCCTGCGGGACCTGCCCGCGTTCCAGGCGCTGCAGCAGCGCATCGCGGCGCGTCAGTCCACCGCGGTGTCGCCGCCGTCGACGAGCAACGCGAGCCGCGAGATGCCGCGGTAGACGAGGTTGCGCACCGCGCCTTCGCTGCGGTCCATGCGTTCGGCGATCTCGGCGTGCGAGAGGCCGCACAGCTTGTGCAGCGTGATCGCCTCGCGGTAGTCGTCGGGCAACAGGTCGAAGGCCGCCTCGACGCGCTGCATCGTCTCCTTGACCTCGAGGTCGCGGCTCGGCGTGCACATCTGGCGATAGGCCGGCAGGAACGTGCTCGCGTCGGGCAGCGAGACCTCCTTGTCCGTGCTGCGCTTGCCGGCGTGGTGGAAGCGGTGCTTCTCACGCAGCTTGTTCTCGGCGCGCACGTAGAGCCAGTGCCGGAACGGCGCCTCGCCGCGGAACTCGAAGCCGGTCAGGTCCTCGAGCACCTCGCGGCACACCGACTGCACCAGATCCGGCGCCGTCATCAGCCCGCGCATCGCCGCGCCCATACGCAAGCGCACGAACGCCTCGAGCCCCGGCAGGTGGCGCACCAGCAACTGCTCGATCGCCGGGCGGTCCTGCTGCTGCGCCGCGGCGACGAGCGCCTCGGTCGGGGTGTCGGGAACGACGGGGTCCATCGGGCGGGGATGCTACCGCGATCGCCGCGACCTGCGATACTCGGGACATGTCCCGACTCGCCATCCGGGCCGCCGTCGCGGCGTTCTCGCTCCCGCTCGCCGCGCTGCCAGCCCAGGCCGCCGTCGATGCCCCCGCCCCCGAGGTCACGTTCGCCTCGACGCTGAACGCGCCGGCAGCGATCACCACACTGGCCGACCTGCGCGGCTCCGCCGTGCTCGTCGAGTTCTGGGCGACGTGGTGCGCCCCGTGCCGCGCGGTGATGCCCAAGGTCAAGGCCTGGCACGAGCACTACCACGACCGTGGTCTGGTCATCGTCGGCATCCCGATCAACGAGGCCGAGGCCGTCGTCGCCCCGTTCGTCACGAAGAACGAGATCCAACACGTGATCGGCTTCGCCCCCGGCGCGATGAAGGCCTGGGGCGTGCGCGGCGTGCCGCACTCGTTCCTGATCGACCCGGACGGCACCATCGTCTGGGCGGGTCATCCCCAGACGCTGCCCGACGCCGCCATCGAGGACGCGGTGCGTACGGCGCGTCCGTTCGTGGCGCCGCTCACGGGGCAGCTCGAGCCAGTGCAGCAGCTGCTGAACGCCGACAAGCTCGGCCGCGCCCAGGCGATGCTCACGACGATGCTGCAGAGCGGCAAGCTCGAGCCGACCGCCAAGGAGGCCGCCGAGGCGACGATCGCGCGGCTCGACGCGCATGTCGAGCGACTGCTGGCCGGGTCGGCGCAACAACGCGCGGCCGAGCATTGGTTCGCCGCAGCCCTGCCGCTGCTCGGGGCCGCGCCGCGGTTCGCGGGTCACCCCCATGGCAAGGCGCTCGAGGACGCGGTGGCGCTGATCGCGGCGACCGAGGCCGGCCAGCGCGCGGTCGCGCAGGGCCGACAGCTGCTGGCGGCCGACGCGCTGCTGGCCGCAGGCGACCTGGACGGCGCCGAGAAGGGCTACGCGTCGCTCGCGAAGACCGACGACGCGACGGTGAAGGAGGCGGCCGACCGCGGCCAGCGGCGCGTGGCGGCCCGGCGCGCCCCGAAGTAGCGCCCGCCGCGGGCGACGCTATCCTGTTCGCCCCCGATGATCACCCTGACCGGCATCCAGAAGCGACACGGCCACCAGGTCCTGTTCGTCGACGCGTCCTTCCAGCTCAACCCCGGCGAGAAGGTCGGCCTGACCGGCCCCAACGGCGCCGGCAAGTCGACCGTGTTCCGCATGATCGTCGGCGACGAGAAGCCCGACGACGGTGACATCACCATCCAGAAGCGCCTGACGATCGGCTACTTCAAGCAGGAGGTCGGCGACATGGCCGGGCAGTCGGTGCTCGACGAGGCGATCGCCGGCAGCGGCCGCCTCGGCGAACTGCACCACGAGCTCGAGCGGCTGCAGAACGACATGTGCGATCCGGACAAGGCGGACGACATGGACAAGATCCTCGCGCACTTCGGCGAGGTGCAGGCCGAGTACCAGGACCGCGGCGGCTACGAGCTCGAGGCCAAGGCCAAGGAGGTGCTGCACGGCCTGGGCTTCAAGGACGCGCAGATCGAGGGCGATGTCGGCGCGCTGTCCGGCGGCTGGAAGATGCGCGTCGGCATGGCCAAGGTGCTGCTCGGCAACTTCGAGGTGCTGCTGCTCGACGAACCCACCAACCACCTCGACATCGAGTCGATCCTGTGGCTCGAGGGGTTCCTGCGGCAGACCAAGTCGGCCGTACTGATGACCTGCCACGACCGCGACTTCATGAACCGCGTCGTCAGCCGCATCGTCGACGTCGACTCGGGCGAGTTCGTCTCCTACACGGGCGACTACGACTTCATGGAGCGCGAGCAGAAGAACCGCGCCGCGCAGCAGGAGGCCGCGTTCGAGCGCCAACAGGCGATGCTCGCCAAGATGCAGCGCTTCATCGACCGCTTCGGCACGCACGTCGCCAAGGCCGCGCAGGCGCAGAGCCGCGCCAAGAAGATGGACAAGATCGAACGCCTCGACCCGCCGAAGAAGCGCGAGGTCGTGCCGTTCGCGTTCAAGACCCCGCCGCGCTCGGGCGACGACATCGTCAAGTTCCAAGGCGTCAGCAAGGCCTACGGCAAGAAGGTCGTCTACGACGGCATGGACTTCGAGATCAAGCGCGGCGAGCGTTGGTGCGTGATGGGCCAGAACGGCTCGGGCAAGACCACGATGCTGAAGATGGTCGCCGGCCACCTCGAGCCCGACGCCGGCAACGTCAAGCTCGGCAGCGTCAAGATGGGTTACTTCGCGCAGGAGGCCCTCGACCTGCTCGACCCCGAGCTGACCGTCTACCAGCAGGTCGACCAGAAGTTCCCGCTCGATTCGATCGGCGCCAAGCGCGCGCTGCTCGGCGCGTTCCAGTTCTCGGGCGACGACCAGGACAAGCGCATCGCGATCCTGTCGGGCGGCGAGAAGTCGCGTCTGGTGCTCGCACTGATGCTGTTCGATCCGCCCAACTTCCTGGTGCTCGACGAGCCGACCAACCACCTCGACCTACTGACCAAGGAGATGCTCGTGCAGACGCTGTCGGGCTTCGACGGCACGATGTTGTTCGTGAGCCACGACCGCACGTTCCTGCGCGGCCTCGCCACGCGCGTGCTCGACGTCAGCCCGTGCGTCGAGGGCAAGGCGCCGATGGCCTACCCCGGCAACTACCTCGAATGGGTCGAGAAGACCGGTATGGAAGCGCCTGGCGTGCACCGCTGAGCGATCCGGCTGGTGACGCCGCCAGCCCGAAAGAGAGGGCCGGCCCGCCCCAGCCGCACGATGCCTCGCGAACCGATGACTCGCGGCTCGCGGGGCTCGCGCCGACGCTGCGGCGGACCGGCCAGGGATGCGGACGCGGCCCAGCTGCGCCCGCGGGAAGAAGTCGTCGATGGCGCTCCTCGGGGGAGCCGGTGCTTCAGGCAACCGCGAAGCGCAGGCCCGCCCACAGGGTCGGCGAACCGTTGGGATTGAGCATCGCGCCCATGACGGTGTCCGGGGTGAACAGGTTGTCGGTGCTGTTGACGGTCTGGGCCGCGCCGCGCGAACTGTAGGGCGGCAGGAAGCGATAGACGGCGTCGGACAGGCTGCCCGAGAAGCCGAGCAGCTGGTCGAAGTAGGCCTGCGACGTCACCACGGTGTTCGCGGTCGGATAGACCTTGAGGTGCAGGTGCGCGGTGCGCGACGGATACCACCCTGGGAAGATCGTGTCGAACTGCACGATGCCGAGCGCGTTGGTGTATTGCCTGCCACGCAGGAACACGCGCCCCTGCGTGCCCTGGTTGGCGTAGCCCGAGTAGACGCCAGCCTGGTCGGCGTGCCACAGGTCGACGGCGGCGTTGACGATCGGGCTGCAGTCGGCCTCGCGCACCACCTGGAAGAAGATCGTGGTCGGCAGGCCGACGCGGTCCTCGACGATGTTCTGGCGCACGAGCGGGTTGGCCACGTAGTAGGGCCCTTCGGTCGCAGTCGGGCTGCGCGGGCACATGCTGCTCTGCAGCAACATGTCGCGCGCGAACTGTGCCTCGGCCTCGCTGAGCACGCGGCGCGCACGCGGGAACGCGAACGGGTTGGGGTCGACACCCGGCAGCGGCGGCGAGATCTCGTCGTCGTCTTCCGGCGCCTCGAAGCCCGGCAGGATCGGATACGCCGCGGACGGGCCGCGGACCGCGCTGCGCGCCGACAGCGGGGCCGCGCCGGCCACCAGCGCCGCAGCGCCCGCGGCACCGAGGCCGCGCAGCAGGTTCCGGCGGTCGATGCCGGGGACGGAGGAATCGGGTTCGGTCATGACGTCTGGTTCAGGGTTCGGACTGGGGGCCAAGACGAGTGATGACGAAAGCACCCGCGCGATGAACGGACAATTCTGCGCATTCCGCTGGGCCGCACACAGCGCCGGTGGTCCGCTCCGCAAGCCCTGCGTATGTGCGCCCCCGAATGGCCGCCGCCCCCGAACCATCCGATCTGTGCGCCCGACTGCAGGCGGGCGCCGAAGACGCGCTCGCCGAGGCGTTCGGCATCTACCGGCCCCGCATGGAGCAGATCGTGCGGCTGCGGCTGCATCCGTCGCTGCTCGCCAGGCTCGACCCCGAGGACGTGATCCAGGAGACCTTCCTCGCGGCCGGCAAGCGGCAGGACACCTTCGACGCCAGCCGCACCACCACCGCCTGGGTGTGGCTGCGACTGGTACTCGCGCAGACGCTGACCGACCTGCACCGCGCACACCTCGGCAAGAAGCGCGACGCCGGCCGCGAGTCCCCCCTCGGCGGCCTGCCGGGCGGCAGCTCGGGCAGCCTGTCGCAGCGGCTCGTCGCGAGCGTGACGCCGCCGAGCTCGGCCGCGGCGCGGCGCGAACTGACCGCGAGCGTGCACGAGGCGCTGGCGACCATGGACGAGATCGACCGCGAGCTGCTCGTGCTGCGTCACTTCGAGGAAGCCAGCAACCGCGAGGCGGCCGAGCTGCTCGGACTGCCCGCCTCGACGGCGAGCGACCGGTACCTGCGCGCCCTGCAGCGGCTGCGCGCGGCCCTCGGAGACCAGGGCTGAGCCGATGAGCCAAGACGGAGATTCGTCCCTGGCCGCCCTCGTCGAGGACTACGTGCAGCGGCGCCGCGCCGGCGAAGCGCTCGACCTGCTGCAGTTCGCGCAGCGCGCCGGTGCGCGGTCCGCCGAGCTCGCCAGCCTGCTCGCCTCGGTCGACATGCTCGAGCGCGCCCGGCACGGCGGCCCCGTTCGGGCCGGCGACCGGCTCGGCGACTTCGTCGTGCGACGCGAACTCGGGCGCGGCGGCATGGGCATCGTCTTCGAGGCCGAACACCTCACGCTGCAGCGCCTGGTCGCGCTCAAGGTGCTCGACGCCGCGACGCTCGGCGACTCGTCGCGCATCACCCGCTTCCACCGCGAGGCCCGCGCGGCGGCGCGCCTGCACCACACCAACATCGTGCCGATCCACGGCACCGACAGCGCCGGCGACCTGCATTTCTACGCCATGCAGCTCATCGACGGCTGCAGCCTGGACCGCGTGATCGCCGTGCGCCGCGACGGCGCGCTGACGCAGCCGCCCGAGGACCACCGTTCCCACCCCGTCAACATCGCGAAGCGGCTCGACGCCGACCCGATCGGCTCCGCCGTGCGCATCGCGGTGCAGCTCGCCGACGCGCTCGACTACGCGCACCGCCTCGGCGTGCTGCACCGCGACGTCAAGCCCGCCAACGTGCTGCTCGACGGCGACGGCACGGCTTGGATCGCGGACTTCGGCGTGGCCCGGCTGCTCGACGAACACGACCTCACGCGCAGCGGCAACTTCGTCGGCACCCTGCGCTACATGGCGCCCGAACAGCTGCGCGGCCGCGGCGACCAGCGCGCCGACGTGTTCGCGCTGGGGCTTGTGCTTCACGAACTGCTGACGCTCGCCCCGCCCTACGGCGAAGGCGACTCGACCGACCTGCTGCCGCGCGTCGAGGCCGCGGCGATCGAGCCGCCGAGCGCGCGCAATCACGCGGTGCCGCGCGACCTCGAGACCGTCGTGCTCAAGGCCCTCGCGCCCGATCCCGCGCACCGCTACCAGAGCGCGGGCGCGTTCGCCGCCGACCTGCGCGCGGTGCTCGAGGACCGCCCCGTGAGCGCGCGCCGCGCCTCGGCCGTCGAACGCTGCTGGCGCTGGGCCCGGCGCAACCGCCTGGTCACCGCGCTCGCCCTGCTCGCGGGCACCGGCGCCGTCGCGGCGGCAGCGCTCGGCGTCACGGGCTCGCTCAACACGCGCAGCGCGCTGGTGCTCGCCGAGGACAACCTCGAGCTCGCGCTGTCGGCGTTCGAGGAGGTGTTCGCGAGCCTGACCGGCGGCGCCGCCGCGCCCGGCCCCACGCTCGACGACCGCATCTTCGAGGTGTCCTCCAAGGACGCCGCCGCGCTGCAGCAGCTGGCCACGTTCTACGACCGCTTCGCGGCCCGCAACGAGCACGACGCGCGGCTCGCGGCGCGCACCGTGATGGCGCACGAACGCGTCGGCGTGATCCACCTGCACCTCGGCGACCACGAGGCTGCCGAGGCCGCGCTGCGGCGCGCGCTCGCGCTGGTCGCGAAGGCGGACCGCGCCGCCAACGCGCGACTGCGCGTCGAGCTGGGCCGCTGCCGCATGGCCGCGCGCGACTTCGACGGGGCGCGGCGCGAACTGGACCTCGCGCTCGCCGTCGCCGACGGCGGCGACTTCGACGTGCTGCGGCAGCACGCGCGCGCCCACGACCTGCTCGCCCTGTGCGCCGGCGGTCGCGGCTGGTACGAGTCGCCGCTGTCCGCCGAGCGTCCCAAGGAGCTCGCCACCGGCTGGGCCGAACGCGCCCGCGAACACCACGGCGCCGCCGAACGCATCCTCGCCGACCTGCTGCGGCAGCGACCCGACGACGTCGACCTGCTGCGCGCACGCGCCGGCAGCCTGCGCTTCCTGGCGATGCTCGGCGCCGACCCCACGCATGCCCGCGCCCAGCGCGCCGAGGCGCGCAGCATCCTCGAAGCACTCACGCAGCGCCTGCCCAAGGCGCCGCTGCTGCGCGCGGAGTTCGCCGCCGTGTTGTCCGACGCAGCCGGCATGTCGCGCGGCGCGCTGCAGCCAGGCGATCGTGACGATCTCGAGCAGGCCGCGGCGACCGCGCTCGACCTCGCGCGCGAGTTCCCCGCGTCGTCGGGCGTGAGAGACCTCGCGATCGAAGTGCTCAGCAAGGCCGCGCGCCGCATCGAGACCGTGGACGCGGCCGCGGGCATCGGCTACTGGCGCGAGGTCGTGCGAGTCGCAGGAGTCGACGCGCAGAGCGACGGCGGCTTCGTCGCGCGCAGCGCGCAGACGCGCGTCGCGCTGCTCGCCGCCCAACTGGGCCACGACGACGAAGTCGCGGCGGCCCTCGCCGAGCTGGGCCCCTGGGTCGACACCCTGCGCCCCGAGGACATCGCGCGCCGCGGCGCCGACCGCGGTCCGCGCCCTCCCGGCCCGCCGCCCGGCGCGAGCTGCGGGCCCAGGCCCGGCGATCGCGACCTGCCGCGGCGCGACACCGAGCCGTTCGCGGCGCTCGCGCGTCTGTTCGAGGCCCGCGGGGACGAGGCCCGCGCCGCGCGGCTGCGCGCGCTGACGCAGCGCTGAGTGCGCTCATCGCCCGAGTTCGATGACGGCGCTGCGGCATTCACCCGCCTGCAGCAGGAAGGTCCCCGACGCCGCGCCGACGACGGCGGACTTCACGCGGTAACGTCCAGGCGGCAGGCCGCTCAGCAGCAGCACTCCCGAAGCGTCCGTGCGCCCGAGGCCCGAGTGTTCGCTCGTTCCGGACAGCTCGTCCGGGAACCGCAACAGCTGCAGTTCGACACCGGCCTCTGGCCGACCGTCCCGCGTCACGGTCGCGGCGATCGCCGCCGGCGCAATCGCCGCGATGTCGACGGTCACGGCGCGGCTCCCACCCGCCGGGAGGTCCAATGCGACGGGTGCCGTACGGTGCTTCACGAGCGCGCCGCCTGGCGCGAAGGTGTGTGCCTCGAACTCGAGCTGCCAGAACCCCGCGGGCAGGTTCGCGACCGCGAAGCTCCCGTCAGCGGCGACGTCGACGACGACATCGGCCACCGCGACGGGCGCCAGAGCGCGCAGGCGCACGCGCGGCCCCAGGCCGAGCGCGAGCGCGCCACCCGCCCCGACGCGCAGGGCCGCGAGCACCGCAGGCGGCTCGACTGCGCCGGTGACACCGGCGCCGCGCGGCACCACGAACACGACCTCGCGGCGCCAGGGCAGCACGGTGCGCTGCATCGGCACGTGCGGCCCGCGCGCGCTCACCACCAGTTCCTCGTCGCCACCACCCGCGCGCAACCTCGCGCGACCGTCGTCGTCGGTAGCCGCCTCGCCGCACGGTTCGTCCCCGCGCCGCAACGCGACGCGCGAACCAGCGATCGGCGCGCCATCGGAATCGATCACCGTGACCAGCAGATCGCGGCGGGCACGCAGCGCGATCGTCTGGGCGCGCCCCCCGGGCACCGCCGTCATCGCGATTGCGCCGCTGCCAGCGAAGTCGCTGCGCTCGTCGACCAGGACCTCGACGCTGGCGGGCTCGGCCGGCACGCCCCCCACGAGCGCGAGTCCTCGCGGGTGTGGCCCGGGTCCCGATCGCCCCTGCCGCGGACCGGCCGGACCGGCAGCCGCCACCGTCCAACACAACACGAACCGCTCGACGGGCGCCCCCGAATCGGCCGCGACGACCACGAACGCGCGCGCCGCGGCGCGCCGCAGCCACAGGCGCCAGCCGAACGAACCCCAACGCAGCAGCCGTGCGTCGCGGTAGCGCTCGAAGCCCGTGACATCGGGCACCGCCAGCTGCACCTCGTCGGGGACCGCCGCGGGACGCACGAGCACGAACGCGCCGTCCTCGTCGCAGGTGGCGGTGGCGACGATGGCGTCCGCAGCCGTGAGGGCATGCACCGTCGCGCCGGCCACGGGCGCGCCGATGTCGTCGAGCACGGTCCCGGTCAGCATCGCGTCGGCGGCGACGCGCGCCGCGCGCACCTCGATCGTGGCGTTGCCGCCGCGGCCGACCAACGACCACGCGCCGCACGGCTGGATCACGGTGAGGATAGGATCCAGGCAACGCAACGACCACGTGGCGCCGTCCAGCAGACCCGACACCGTCGCGCGGCCGTTCGCGTCACTCGTGACCACGAAGCGCGTGCGCGCGCGAACCGCGCCCTCGTCACCGCGAGCCGTACGACACAGCTCGAACCTGCCAGCCACCGGCAGCCCTTCGTCGTCGACCACCAGCAGCCTGAGGTCGAGGCCGTCGGGCACGCACACGTCGCCGAGGTCGACGACGTCGCCGATCGTGACCGCCACTGCGAGTTCGACCGTCGCGAACCCCCGCGCGAGGATCTCGAGGTCGCACCGACGTCCTTCCGGCGGTGTCGGCACGGGCAGCACGAACCCGCCGTCGGCGCCCGCCTGGACCGCCAGCGAATCGGCGGCGACGCGCACGAGGCAACCGCAGCACGGACCGCGCGCAGTGATGCAACGGCCGCGCAGCTCGGCGGATGCCCCGACGCCCTGCCGACGCAGGGCGGCGCCGCCCACGGCCATCGGCGCCTCGTGCACTTCGCTCGCGACCGGCGCAGCGGGCGCAGGCATCGGGTCATGGGCAAACGGCGCCAACACGAGACACCCGATCCCCGTGACGCAGGCGAGGATCAACAGCAGCAGGAGTTGTCGCACCGCGTCACACGGCGACGCCGACCGTCAGCGCCGCCGTGAATCCGGCGGCCACGCTGCCGGTCACGGTCGCCAGCTGGAAGTCGACGCCGTCCTGGAACACGTTGTCCGTCGCGAAGCTCGTCACCGAGGTGTTCTGACCGCGCGCCGCGTAGAGGCTGCTCGCGTAGACCTCCTGCGTGATGCCCTGCGGGAAGGCGATCTGCGACGTGGCCTGCGCCGTCGTGCCCGTGTTGTTCTGCAGGTAGACCTGGAAGTGCACGTGCGTGATGCGGCCTGTGTACCAGCCAGGGTAGATCGTCGTGAACTGCACCTGCCCGGCCTGGTTGGTGACCTGCACGCCGCGCAGGAAGGTCTCGCCCGCGTGGGAACCGTTCTGGCCGCTCGAATAGCCGCTGTAGGCGCCGTCCTTGTCGCAGTGCCAGATGTAGACCGCGGCGCCCGCGATCGGCGCACAGCCGCTGTTGACATCGACGAGCGACAGGACCAGGGTCATCGGTACACCCGCCTTGCCGGCGGTGATGTCGCTGCGCACGATCGCCGGGTCGGCGAGCACCGTCAGCAGCGGATAGGGTCCCTGGGTCTCGCTGGGCACGATCGTGCACGTCGAGCTCGCGCGGGTGATCACGACCGTGTAGGTGCGGGTGGTGACGCCGTCGGCCGCAGTCACGACGATCGTGACCACGTTGGCGCCAACCACGAGCGCGACGGTCGCGCCCGCGCCCGAGGCCGCAGGCGCGCCGTTCACGGCGAGCGACGCACCGGCCGCGTCCGCGGTCGCAACGATCGTGATCTCGCTCGTGACGTTCGCGAAGTTCGCGCCGTAGCTGGTCACCTCCGAGGCGAAGGTCGGGCTCAGCGTGCCCGCCGACAGCGTCAGCGAGCCGAGCGCGGCGTTGCTCTCGGGCGTCTGTGAGCTGCCTCCCGAGGTCGAGTTCGAAGCGCCGCCGGCGCCGCCGCTGCACGCGGCGAGCCCGGCGGCACCGATCGCGCCGAACGCGCGCAGGGCACCGCGGCGGGACACCCCGCGCGACCGTTCTTCACGCGCGCGGGCTGGGTCTGGTTGTTTCATCGCGAGTTCCGGACAGGGGTCTGCGGGGGTCACCCGCAGTTACGGCAGCCCGCCCGCGACGAACGGCCGATTCCTCGCCCGGCCGCGTGCGTACGGTACCGGGTACAAACCACACAGGGCCGGCCGCTACGCAGCCGGCCCTGTGTGGTTTGTACCCGGTTCGGTACGCACACCACCCCTCACTGGTAGGTGTAGGTCGTCGTCACCGTGCAGCCGCCCGGCGTGGTGATCACGACCGTCGCCGGCCCGACGGCACCCGGCGGGGTGCGCAGCGACAGGGCCGAGATGGTCGTCGACGAGACGATCGCCGGGTTGCCGCCGATGGTCACCGTGGTGCCCGGCGCGAACCCGCTGCCGATCACGAAGAACAGCGCGTTGCCGGCCGCCGGCCCGGAGTTGAGCGCGGTCGAGTTCACCACCGGCGTCGGGTTGAGCGGGCCGCTGGCCGTCTGACCGTCGGGGTTGCGCAGCGTGAACTGCGACGCGCAGGGCAAACCCGCGGGGTACGGGAACACCACAGCGGTCGGGGTCACCGAGCTCGGCGTCACGGGGTTGCCGCCCACCGTCAGCGTCGCGCCGGGCAGGAAGCCGACGCCGCCGATGGTGATCGGCTGCCCCACCGCCGCACTGGCCGGCGCGATGCTCTGCACCTGCGGCGGCGGCGCATGCTCGAAGTGCACGTCGATGGCGTTGGTGAGGCCGAGCTGGAACGAGCTGGCCGACGACAGGATCACGGCCTGCAGCGTCACGTCGATCGGCACCGTCACCAGCCCCACGGGCAGCGCGATGCCCGACGGCGCGGGCGACGACGGCAGCCACGCAGGCAGCCAGCCGAAGTTGTCGGCGAGCACGAACACACTCGGCGCCAGCGGCAGCATCGGCATGCAGGCGTTGCCGAAGCCCAGGTTGGTGCCCGGCGCGCCCGGCTGCGGCAGCGGCGTCAGCAGCAGCACGAAGGGCGCCGGGGTGCTCATGTTCACGGGCGCGTCCATGCCGATCGTGAACGACTGGTACGTCGCCAGCGTGACCTCGCGCAGCGGCCCGCCGCTGCTGCCTTGGACCTTGAGCAGGTCCTCGCCGAGACTGCCGGCGTAACACGGGTCGCGCAGCGGCGACGAGCTCCAGGTCCAGTCGACGATCTCGACCTGTTCGGTCAGCGTGCCCGCGCCGGTCGCCGCGCAGAAGCCGAGCCACGCGGTGCCGTTCACGAGGTTCGGCGCCGGCGCGCCCTGGTTGTTCAGGTAGGTGCCGCCGGTCACGAGGCTGTAGGGCCGCGAGATCGCAGGCGTCGCCGCGCCGTCGACGTAGACCTCGATCGTGCCCGGCACGTAGCGCAGCCGCAGCTGGTGCAGCTGGCCGTCGGCGAGGTTCTGGGCCGGCGTGTTGCGGCCGATCGAGGCGCTCTCGCTCTCGCTGTTGCCGCTGCTGCCGCGCGTGTGGATCGTCAGCTCGTTGGCGCTGGTGTCGCCGAGGTTGAGGTCCTGGTAGGTGTCGAGCTCGAGCGCGATCGAGTTGCGGATGCCGACCGCGCTGTTGGCGCCGTTACCGTAGCCGATGCCCCAGACCGTGCCGCCCGTCGTCGCGATGCCCGCGGGGTCGTCGTGCAGCACGAACGCCATGCCCTCGGCCTTGACGCCGACGGGCGGCGGCGTGATCCGGAACGTGAACGTCGTATCGAAGCCGGCCAGCACCGGCATCGCCGTGCGGTGCCAGGCCCAGCCGGTCTGGTTGCTGCTGTTGGCCGTGAGCCGCAGCGCCGTGCCGTTCTGCGCCGCGTTGCCGAGCAGCGCCAGCGTGCTGACGTTGCCGAAGTTGGCGTAGGTGAAGTTCTGGGCGGCGAGCGGAGCGCCGACGGTGAGGGTACAGGCGGAGACGAAGGCGGCGAGCGATGGCTTCATGAGGGTGGCTGCGAACGCGAGGGGTGGCGCAGCATGCTACCGCAGGTCGCTGCGCCCGGCAGCGCCCCCTCAGGTGCCGACCTTGATCGTCATGCCGCTCGTGACCGCGAAGCCGCCCGCGTTGGCGGCGGGGTCGAGCACCACGGCCTGCTGGAAGAAGGTGACGCCGATGAAGTTGTTGTCGTTCGGGATCACCAGCGCCCAGGTCGCCGTCGGCGCCCCGATCGCGACCTGCGTGACCGCGGGATCGGCGACCAGGCTGCAGCCCGGTGCGCCGAACGGCGCGAGGTCGAACGGCAGCGGCGTCGGACCGCTGAACTGGTTGGAGAAGCCCAGACTGACCAGGGCGACACCCACCGGCAACACGCCGAGATCGGCGATGAGCACACCGCCGACCGTCGGCTTGGGGAAGCCGGCCTGCGCGGTGAAGCTCGGCACACCGGCCGACGTCGCGCAGCCCGTGCCGTAGGACTGGTAGACCGCGGTGTTGGCCACGGCGAGCAGCGAGTTGACCATCAGCAGGTCGCCGCCGGTCACCCAGCCCGACTGGGTGCAGCTCGCCGGCGGCGGATAGAAGCCGAGGTCGATGCGGTTGGGGCGCGAGCCCTGCGCGACCAGCACCTTGCCGTTGCTCCACTCGGCGATCAGCGTCGAGCCGACCTCGAGCGCCGTGCCGTTGGGCCGAGAGCCCGTCGTGCCGCCCTGGAACGCGGTCACACCTGCCATCGCCGGGTGCGTCGGCACGTGCACCGTGCCGAGCGTGTCCCCGCTGCCGCTGCCGTTGCCGGAGCGGTCGAGCACGACCTCGTAGCCGTTCTGCCAGCGGCCGTCGATGTTGCGGCCCGTCGTCGTCGAGCTGTTGGCGAACACGGCGACGACCACGCCGCCGCCCGCGTCGACGTAGTCCGCGAGCACGTTGCCCCAGGCGACGTTGTCGGCGGGCGTCGTATTGGTCCAGCACAGCAGCGCGTCGTAGCCGAGCAGCTGGTTCAGCGTGGGCGTGCCGCCGCCAGCGGCGGTCACGTCGATGATGTCGACCGTCGCGAAGGCGTTCGACGCCTGCAGGATCGTCTGCACGTTGAGCCACTGGCAGCCGGTGCTGGCGCCGGCGGCGCCGCACAGCGCGACGCGCACGGTCGGGGTCTGCGCGACGAGCGCGCCGGTGCAGAGAAAGAGCGCGGGGAAGAACGAACGACGGGGTTGGATCATCGGGTGGTGCGTCGAAGGGGATCAGCGAGGCGGAACATCCTAGCCGCTTTCCCGCCCCACTCACCGCCGCGGGAACAACACCTGGCTTGCGCCGCTCCGCCAATCGAGCTCCAGGATCTGCGCGCCTCGCCGCACGAGCGCGCTGTTCGCGTCGGGCCAGGCCAGCATCTGGAAACACGAAGCCTCGTCGGTGCCGCAGGCAAGCACGCGGGTCACTTCTCGCGTCGCCGCGTCGAGTCGCAGGAACGTGAGATCCGTGGCGCGGCGCGCGACGACCCAGACGCCGCCGCCAGGATCGCGCGGCAGCAGCGAGCTGCGCACGTATGCCGGGGCGCCGTTGTCGAGCGTGCACCCGGCAGGCAGATCGCCAGGCAACGTCAGCTCGGTCACGACGCGATCCGCAGGTCGATACAGGAACAGCCTGCCGCTGGCGCCCTGGCCAGACGGCCGGCTCGCGACCAGCAGGTGGTCGTCGTCGAACAGACCGAGCACGCTGCACGGGTTGAGTTGCGTGAGCAACTGCGATTCGCCGCCGGGATCGCGCTGACTCCACTGCAGCCACTTCTCGCGATCCGACGAGCACACGAATGCGCCGCGCACGAGGTAGCCGCTGCCGCGCGCCATCACCTCGGGCAGCAGCCGCCGCTGCGTCAGGTCGAACATGCGGTTCTTCGCGCCGAGCAGCGCGATGCCGTGGCCGCGCGGCATCAGCAGCGCATCGGCCAGCTCGGGGACTTCTTGCCGCGTCACCGAGCCATCGGACTCCTCGTAGCACAGCGTCGTCTGCTCGAGCCAGACGCGCTGCCCATCCGGCGCACGCAGCGGCGTGTGCTCACGCCGTTCGGCGAGCACCTGCTCCCGCAGGTCCGCGGGCAGCGCCGGCGCGTGAGCCTGCCGGTCGTAGTCGACGGGCGTCGTGGTCATCGTGCGCAGATCGAGCACGAGCTGATCGCGGCCCTGCTCGCCGTAGCCGCGCCAGAACCGGCTGGTGCCGTTGAATGCCCAGAAGTCTGGCCGCAGCAGCTCGCCGGTGAACGCGCGATCGAAGCTCGAGACCTCCTCGGCGGCGCCGGTCTGCAGGTCGATGCGGAAGTTGGCGCCGTACCACTCGGCGTTCTCGGCGCCGCGCGCGAGCACGTAGCGAGCGTCGGGGCTCAGGCCTTGCACGTCGAGCTTGACGAGCCGCGCGGGGTCGGGGTGCCGGTAGCTCGCGGCCCGGTCCGCGAGCCACAACGACGGCGGCACCAGGCCACACGCCGCGGCCGCGAGCCCCAGACGCGCCGACCGCAGCGCGCCACCGCCACGGCGGCCCAGGCTCCACGAGATCGCGGCGACCGCCAGGCCAAGCACCGGCACGAACCACAGCAGCCATTGCCACGCGATTCCGGCCTCGATCTTCGGATACTGACGCAGCACCGCAGTCACACAGACGCCGACCAGTAGCGTGAGCAACGCGGTGCCGCCGAGCGCCATGCGGCCCGAAGGCAGCCACGTGCCAACGGCCCAGATCCACGGCACCAGCAGCAGCGCCCCCGCCGCGCCGACGACCTCGGCCGGCCACTGGATCCGGATCCCGGCGTCGGTCTCCCAGACCAGCCCGTGCCAATCCTGACCCCACGCCAGCAGGAACAGTTCGCCGACGGCCAGCCCGAGCAGCGGCAGCGCCAGCGTCGCCAGCACCAGGAACAGCAGCTTGCCGCCGAACGCGGGCCACAGCGCGCCGGGCAGGCGCCGCGCGAACTGATCGTCCCTGCCGTTCTGCTCGGCGCGCACGAGCGCCGGCGCGACGAACGCGACCACGCCGAGGATGCCGGCGGTGACGAACCACGACAGCGCGTGCACGCCGAAGCCCTCGCCGAACCACGCGCGTTTGGGCGCCAGCGACAGACCGAGGCACAGGCACGCGAACACGAGCAGGGTGTAGCCGAGCAGCACGGGGCGCTGCGCGCGCCACTCCTTGCCGCACCAGGTGAGCACGAGGTTCATCGCAATTCCTTGGGAAAGAGCACGCTGCGTTCGCCCGTCGCCAGGTGCAAGCGCAGGATCCGCTGGTCTTGGCTGACGAGCACGTGATGCGCGTCGGGCCAGCCGAGCAGTCGGTAGTAGGAACCGTCGCCGCGGCGGTGTTCGAGCACGCGCGTGACCTCGAGCGACGCAGTGTCGATGCGCAGGAAGGTCTCACCGTCCTTGGCGTGCGCACACAGCCACAGACCGCCGGCGGGATCGCGAGCCAGCAGCGAACCCTCGCGACGGCATGGGCTCTCGTGCGTCAACAGCTGGCTCTGCACGCCGTCAGGCACGCGCAGTTCGTCGATGTGGCCGTCCGCAGGTCGATACAAGAACAGGTGCGTCCACTGCCCGTGGCGGAAGCGCGCGCACAGCACGCGGGTGTCGTCGAACAGGCCGAACACCTTGCATCCCGCGAGCGCGGCGCACGGCTCGGCTTCGCCGCCGAAGACCTTTTGCTGCCACTCTCCCTTCGGCCCCTTGGGTGGCAAGAACAGCAGCCTGTCCCCGACCACCCACACCGACGTGCCCTCGCCCGAGAGCACGAGTCGTCCGCGGAAGTCGTAGTAGTCGTTCTGGAACACGATCCGGATGCCGTGGCCGATCGGATAACTCGGAAAGCCGACCCTGCGCACGGGCAGGGACTGCCGCACCACGCTGCCGTCTTCTTCCTGGCGGCAGAGGTCTCGGCCCTCGAGCCAGACCAGTCGGCCCTCCGCGGAGTGCAGCGGCGAATGCGAGCGCACGGCGTCCCGGGCGTCTGCACGCAGTTCCGGGGGAAGGACCGGATCCCCGCTGCGCGGATCGAAGCTCAGAGGTCGCCAGGACCCCGTGTCGAGGTCGTAGCAGCGCGACAACTGTTCGCTGCTGCGTTCGTAGGCGAGCCAGAAGCGCGCCTGACGACCGTTCCAGAACCCGCGCGGATAGTCGTTGGTCAGGTAGGTGTCGATCCCCGTCAGTTGCTGCGCCTCTCCCGTGCGCAGATCGATCGCCAACGACACCGGCGAGAAGTCGTAGCGCGCCGCGCCGCGCGCCAACGCGCGCGTTCCGTCAGTTGACACTGCGAGCACCGTCAGGTTGTGAAGTTGCTGCAGGTCCGGGTGGTGGTACACCCAGGCTTCCTGCGCGAGCCACGCCGACGGCGGCAGCAGCCCGATCGCCGCGGCCGCGAGCCCGCGCCGCGCCGAACGCAACGCGCCACCGCCGCGCCGCGCGCACCACGACACCGCAGCCACGAGCAAACCGAGCGGCGCGACGAGCCACAGCCACGACGACCACTCGAGCGTCGGCCCGAGGTTGGGGCACAGGCGCAACACCGCGAACGCACCCAGTCCGAGCAGCAGCACGAACAGTGCGGTGCCGCCGAGCGCCATGCGCGCCGACGGCATCCACGTCGCGATCGCCCACACCCACGGCACCAGCAGCAGCGCTGCGCCGCACAGCGTCGGCACGAGCAGCGGCGCGACAGTGACTTCGCCGGTCCAGTCCCAGCGGAACAGGTCGTCCCAGCCGTGCCCGTTCAGCTTCACGAAGACCTCGCCGACGGCGAGGCCGAGCAGCGGCAGCGCCAGCGTCGCGAGCGCGAGGAACAGCAGCTTGCCCGCGAACGACGGCCCCAGCGCGCCGGGCAGCCGCCGCACGAACTGGTCGCCCGCGTGGTGGAATTCGGCGCGCACCAACGCTGGCGCGACGAACGCAACGACGCCGATCACACCGACCGCGACGAACCACGACAGCGCGAGCACCCCGTCGCCTTCCTCCGGCCAGTAGTGCGCGGGCGTGATCGACAGACCGATGCCCAGGCACGCGAACACGAGCAGCGTGTAGGCCAGCAGCGTGCCGCGCTGCGCGTGCCACTCCTTGTAGCAGTAGGTGAGCGCGAGGTTCACGGCTTCTCCTTGGGGAACAGCACGGTCTGCGCGTCGGTCTGCAGATCCATCTCGACGATGCGCCAACCGAGCATCACCAGCGCGCGGTTCGTGCCCGTCCAGGTGATCAGGTTGTTCACCACGTCCCTCGGCAACGGCACCTCGCGTCGCTGCACCGACCGGTCGGGCGCGATCACGACGCAGCCCCGCGCGCTGTCTCGACCGTGCAGCCAGATGCGACCCGCGGGGTCGCGCGGCAGCAGCGAGCCCCAGCGCCACCGCTCGGCGAGCACGGCCTCGCAGGTGTCGTCGGGAACCGTCGCGAGCGATACGAGCGAGCGATCCGCGGGTCGGTAGAGCAGCAGTTCGGAGCGCGGATCGCCATCCTGCGGTCTCCGCACACACAGCAGATGCTCGTCGTCGAACAGACCGCGAAGGCCACAACCGGCGAGTTCCGGCAGTTCGACGGTCGCGTTCGTGGCCACGTCGAGCTGTTGCCAGGCGCCGCCCTTGAGGTTCGTGCGCAGCACCCAGAGGCCACGCACCGCGAACCCGTACCACTTGCCGCGCAGGTCGAGCAGCTTGCGATGCGTGAGGTCGAACAGCCGGCCGTTCGACAGGCGCACCCCGTGGCCACACGCGCCGCGGGGGTTCGCGCCGCTGCCCGGCAGCGGCATCGTCGTGGTCGTGCCGTCGGTTTCGGCGAACACCACCGAGGCCCCCTCGGTCCACACCGCCTGCCCGCCGGGAGCGCGCAGGTCCGCGGTCGCCGCGCGCTCGGCGCGCAGGTCCTTGCGCAGGTCGTCGGTCAGGCGCGGGAGCTTCGCCTTGGCGTCGTAGTCGAGCGCCGCGAACGCGCCGGTCTGCAGATCGAACATGCGCTGCGCAGCGAGGTCTTCGCCCGCCGTGCGCCAGCGGCGGCGGCCGACGCCGGGCCAGTACCAGTCGCCCTCACCGAAGAAGTCCGCCGAGAACATCATCGTCCAATCGCCGAGCTGCTCGGCGCGCCCGGTCTGCAGGTCGACGCGCAACGGCACGCCGTGCCAGTCGGTCGACGCCGCCCCGTGGGCCAGCGCGAAGCGGTGATCGGCGGTGATCCCCAGCACGCTCGTCACCTGGATCGTGTCGAGGTCGGGCCGCAGGTAGCTGTGTGCACGCTCGCCGAGCCAGATGCCCGGACCCGCGAACAGGACCCCACACGACAACATGCCGACGCCCGCCGAACGCAGGGCGCCGCCGCCGCGGCGGCCGCGAACCCACGAAGCACCCGCGACCACCAGCCCCGAGGTGACCAGCGCGACGAGCCACGGCGCCTGCGGCAGCCCGGCCTCGATGCCGGGGCATTGCCGCCGCACCGCGAACAGCACGACGCCGACCGACAGCGTGAACAGCGCCGCGCCGCCGATCGCCATGCGCCCCGACGGCATCCACGTGCCGACGGCCCACACCCACGAGGTCAGCAGCAGCGCCGCGGCACAGGCGGACACGGTCCACGGCAGCCGCAGGAAGATCTCGAACTCCTCGACCATGCTCCAGCGCGTGCCCCACATGTCGGCCCACGACTGGCCCGTGGCGTCGAGGAACACCTCGCCGACGAGCAACCCGAGCAGCGGCAGCGCCGCGGTCGCCAGCAACAGGAACAGCACCTTGCCGCCGAACGCCGGCAGCAGCGCGCCGGGCAGCCGCCGCACGAACTGGTCGTCCTTGGCCGCGTACTCCGAACGCACCAGCGCCGGGGTCACGAACGCGACGACACCGATCACGCCGGCCGCGACGAACCACGACAGCGCCAGCGCGCCGCGCCCGTCCTCGAGCCACCAGTGTTCGGGCACGAGCAGGAAGCCGATGCACAGACACGCGAACACGAGCACCGTGTAGGCGATCAGCAAACCGCGCTGCGCGCGCCACTCCTTGTGGCAGTACGTCAGCACGAGGTTCATACCGCCGCCACCTCGCGCTTCGCCGCCTGCGCGAGCACGCGGTGCAGACCGCTCGGCACCTGCACGGGTTCCTCCTGGCCGAGCACCTCGGCAAGCGAACCGTGTTGCGCGATGACCCCGTCCTGCAGCACCGCGACGCGATCAGCGATGCGCGCCGCGATGTCGAGCTCGTGCGTCGCACACAGCACCGTGCGTTCGCCTTCCTTGAGCGCCTCGACGATGCCGAGCAGCACCTCTTCCTTGACGAGCGGATCGAGGCCCGCGAACGGTTCGTCGAGCAGCAGCAGGTCCGGTTCGGGCGCGAGCGCCGCGGTCAGCATGAGCTTCATGCCCTGGCCGCGCGACATCGCCTTGACCTTGGTTCGCGCGGGCACGTCGAGCCGTTCGCACAGCTCGGCGCAGAGCGCGGCGTTCCAGGTCGGATACTGCGGCCTCAGGAACGCGAACAGGTCCTGGCTCGTCATCCACGGGTAGCAGTCGGGCACGTCAGGCACGTAGCCGATGCGCTGCAGCACCTCGCGGTGCGCGCGCAGGGGGTCCTTGCCGAAGATGCGCACCTCGCCCGCTCGCGGCCGCAGCACGCCGAGCAGCACGCGCAGCAGGGTGCTCTTGCCCGAGCCGTTCTGGCCGAGCAGCACCGTCACCGCGCCGTCGTGCAGCGACAGATCCAGACCTCGCAACACCTGCTTCCTGCGGAAGCCGACGTGCAGACCGCTGACGTTCAGGACCGTGTTCATGCCTTGCTCCGTTCTCCCTTCGTTTCCCCCGCCTGCGCGAGCACACCGCGCAGCACCTCGTCGTCGTGGCCGGCGCGCAGCGCGAACGCGGCCGCCGACCGGAACGCATCGAGCGTCTCGGCCAGGCGGATCGCGCGCGCCACGTCGGGCCCGGCCGCCGTCACGTAGACACCCGACCCGTTGCGCCCCTCGGTCGCGCCGAGGTGCTCGAGGTCGCGGTAGGCCTTGGTCACCGTGTTGGGGTTGACCAGCGCCTGCCCCGCGAGCCCGCGCACCGACGGCAGCTTGTCGCCGGGGTGCAGTTCGCCCGATGCGATCGCGTCGAGCACGGCCGCGACGAGCTGTTGGCTCGGCGGCACCAGGCTGTTCGGATCGACGCGGACGTTCACGACCGTCCTATCGGCCTAGGACGGTGGTCACTTGAGTGTGCCGTGCGGTGCATACCACACAGGCCGGCCGCTGCGCGGCCGGCCTGTGTGGTTTGCACCCGGTACCGTACGCACATGATCAGCACCCTCGCCATCGAGACTTCGGGCCGCGGCCTGTTCGAGTTCACCGACCTGGTCGCGCGAGTGGTGCGCGACGCCGGGGTCGACGAGGGGCTGTGCACACTGTTCGTGCAGCACACGTCGGCGAGCCTGCTGATCCAGGAGAACGCCGATCCGTCGGTGTTGCGCGATCTCGAGGCGTTCCTGCGACGGCTGGTGCCCGAAGGCGACCCGCTGTGGACCCACGCGACCGAAGGGCCCGACGACATGCCGGCGCACGTGCGCGCGGCGCTGACCCAGACGCACCTGTCGATCCCGATCCTCGGTGGCCGGCTGGCGCTCGGCACCTGGCAAGGCATCTATCTATGGGAACACCGCCGGCGCGGCTCGCGACGCAAGGTCGTGCTGCACGTAGCATGACGGCCATGCGTCGCTGCTCCGTCACGGTGCTGCTCTTGACCTTCTGCCTCGCCGCCTGCGCGGGCACGCACCCGGTGGCGCCCGGACCGATCGTGCCGCCGGCGCAGAACCCGCCCGAGACGAACCCGCCGCAGCCCCCGCCCCAGACGCCCTCCCCACCGCCACGGTCGACGCAGACCTCGGCCCGGCTCGACCGCGTGCGCGAACTGCTGCGCGAACGACGCACCGAGATCAAGAGCTCGGTGCGCATCCTCGAACCCGGGCAGACCGCGCCGCCGTCGGCGACCGACAAGCTGCGCGACATGCGGGCGCTGCCGGCGTTGGTCGAACTGCTGGGCGCGCACGACCCCGACCTGCTGGCAGTCGGCGGCGTGTTCTTCGGCATCCTGCTGCAGGACCTCGACGGCGGGATCGCGGTGGCGCCGCTGCTCGTCGACCAGCTCACCGACGCGGATCCCGCGCGCGCGGCGTTCGCGTGCGACGCGCTGGGCTATCTGGGTTGGGCCGACGCGCGCGTGCACCTGCAGGCGCTGCGCGACGACCCGCGCGTGGTGCCGGGCTTCGCCGGCGAACCGACGGTCGGCTGGTTCGCCGACCAGGCGCTGCAGCTGCTCGACAAGGCCGGGCGCTGAGTCCCGGCCGGCGCGCTGCGGCTCAGCGCACGTGCACTTCGATGCCGCGCGTCGCCACCAGCCCCGCGCTGTTGGCGTTCGGCTGCAGCACGAACCACTGCGCGTGGAAGTCGATCGGCAACGGCGGCCAGTCGCTGAGCACGATCGGGAACTCGGCGGTGCCGTCGAGCCGCGTCAGCGTGAAGTACGAGCCCAGGTAGGGACCGCCCGCGTCGACGAGCAGCGTGCAGCCGGGCATGCCGGCGAAGCCCAGCGACACCTGCGCCGGCGCGAACGACAGCGCGATCAGCGCGCCCTGCTGCGGCACACCGCTGTCGAGCGTGATCGCGAACAGGTCGTCGCCGCAGCGCGGCACGTGGTTGGTGGCGATGTTGCCGCCGCACGAGATGCCGTAGGTGAGGCTGCGCGCCTCGCTCGGGTAGGAGAGGCTGCGGGCGTAGACGCCCGGCGTCGGGGTGTCGACCGCGAACGCGGCGTCGAACTGGTCGTGGTCCTCGTCGAAGCACAGCGCGGGGGCGTAGCCGGGGCGCGTGCTGCTCCGGTAGAGGTCGTCTTCCTCGACGGTGCCGCCGCTGCCGCCGACGCGCACGATGCCGAGCGCGGGCTGGCCGATCACGATCTGCTTCTCGACCACGAACGCCCAGTGCGAGCGGCTCTCGGTGTCGATCGCGACGTCGCCGACGCGGTAGTCCCACGAGAAGCCGAGGTCGACGGTGCGCGCGGGGCGGAACGTCGGGTTGGTGGCTGTGTCGCTCCAGTCGATGCGCATGCAGTCGACCGAGGTGCCGAAGTCCTGCGCGGTGGCGGTGCCGCTGCCGGTGCGCCACGAGTGCACCAGCAGGTAGCGGCCGTCGAGGCCGGCGATGTGCGGCGTCAGCGCGTGCTTGCCCGCGGGCAGGAACGCGATGTTCGGCCCGTAGCGCGAGCCGGTCGGCGTGACGCGTACGACCCCGACGCGCCAGCTGGCGTTGGCGTTGTTGCGATCGAACTGCTGGTAGGCGACGAGCCACGAGCTGTTGCCGCCGAGCGACTCGCGCGTCACCGACACCGCGTGGCGGTCGTAGCGCGTGCCCACCGACGAACCGACGACGAACGGCGTGCCGATCGGCAGGTTGCCCTGCCCGAGGTCGATGGTGCAGGCGAAGGCCTCGGTGTGGTCGGTGTCCTGCTTGGTGTTGGTGATGTCGCTCTGGAAGGCGATCAGCGCGCGCGTGCCGCTCGTCGAGCTGGCGACCGTGCCGCCGACGTCGGGGCGACGCGAACAGTTGTAGCCGCTCGGCTGCGGCACGGACGACACCGCGTAGACCGGCGCGGTGGCGGTCTCGGGCACGGCGACGCAGCGGATGCCGGCGTTGCTCGCGAACTCACGCTCGAAGGCGATCAGCCACTTCTGCGCCGCGCCGACGAAGGTGACCGCGCCGTGCTGGGTCGACCAGGTGGTCGACAGGTCGGTGTAGACCGGCACCTGGTTGCCCTGGCCGTCGTTGCCGAGCACCGCGAAGAAGTCGACGTCGTTCGCCGCGCTGGTGCGCGAGTAGACGGTCAGCAGGGTGTGCGCCCCGCCGCGGCTGCTGCGATGCACCGCGACGTCGCGGACCGCGCCGGCGCCGGGGCCGCCCGCGTCGAGGGGCAGCGTCGTCGTCAGCGGATCGACGAGCAGCGGGAACGTCGCCGCGGCGACCTGGGCGGCGGGCAGACGCAGCTGCATCGTGGTGCCGTTCCAGGTGGTCGTCATCGGCCAGCGCCTACCGACGGCGTCGATCGCCGTGGCCGCGCCGTAGTCGAGGATCGGCGCGCCGGTCTGGTCGCAGAAGCGGACCGCGGCGTGTCGATCGTTGACCGCGGCGGCGACGAGCGGCGTGCTGACGCGGCCCATCACGACGAGGTCGCCGGGCGCAGCCGGGCGCTGCTGGATCGTGAACGTCTGCTCGACGCCTTCGGCACGCACGTCGTAGGCCTCGACGACGCCGCCGAGGTCGAATTCACAGCGACGGCCACGCACCCGCGGTGCGTCGCCGCGCACGAGCGCGACCGGCTGCTCGCCGAAGCGGACCTCGGTGTCCGTCCAGCGCAGCGGCAGGTTGTGCGCGTGCGCGGGGCCGAGCACGGGATAGAAGGTGAAGCCCTCGTGCAGCGACACCTTGTAGGTGGCGCCCGCGGCCCACAGGCCGGCGCCGCCGTCGACGTCGCCGGGCATGGCGTTGATGGTGGTCGGGAACACGCCGCCGGCGACGGCGGGCATGGCCTCCTGGGCCGCCGCGGCGGCGGCGAGCAGGAGCGCGGAACAACGGATGGCGAAGAGAGGATTCATGTGCGGGAGCTCGGACGCGCCACGCCGACCCGGTGGCGCGAGGTGATGGTGGATGGGCCGGCCCCGCCAAGGCGCAATCGCGCCGCCGACCCGGCCACGGCGTCGCGGGTTGGCGCCCCGCCGCGCCGCCGCCGACAATCGCGCAGATTCCGTGGCCGGCCCCGGGCGGTTCTTTCGCCTAGGCTGTCGGGCCAGCCCACCCCGCCATCCATGCCGTCCCGCGCCGAACGAGTGAAGCAGCTGTTCGACGCCGCCATCGACCTGCCAGAGGCCGAGCGCGGCGCGTTCCTCGCGGACGCGTGCAGCGGCGACGAGCAGCTGCGCGGCGAGGTCCAGGGGCTGCTGCAGGCGTTGGCCCAGGCCTCGGGCTTCCTGGTCGAGGGCGACGCGCGCAGTGAGGAGGCGCCCGGCACGCAGATCGACCGCTACACCCTGCAGGAGCGCATCGGCGAGGGCGGCTTCGGCGTCGTGTTCCGCGCCGAGCAGCACCAGCCGCTGCGCCGCGACGTCGCGCTCAAGGTGATCAAGCTGGGCATGGACACCAGCCGCGTGATCGCGCGCTTCGAGCAGGAACGCCAGGCGCTGGCGCGCATGCAGCACCCGCACATCGCCGCGGTGTTCGACGGCGGCACGACGCCGAGCGGCCGCCCCTACTTCGTGATGGAGCTCGTGCAGGGCCTGCCGATCACGCGCTACTGCCGCGAACGTGGCCTCGGCATCGACGAGCGCGTCGCGCTGTTCCGGCAGGTCTGCGTGGCGGTGCAGCACGCGCACCACAAGGGCGTCGTGCACCGCGACCTCAAGCCGGCCAACGTCATGGTCGCCGACGACGAACACGGCCGGCCGGCGCCCAAGGTGATCGACTTCGGCATCGCCAAGGCGATGAACCCGGACGGCGACGCCGACGACAACGCCGAGCCGACGCTGACGCAGCTCGGCCAACCGCTCGGCACGCTCGAGTACATGGCGCCCGAGCAGACCGCCGGCGACCGCGACATCGACGCGCGCGCCGACGTCTACAGCCTCGGCGTCGTGCTCTACGAGCTGCTCGTCGGCAAGCGCCCGTTCGAGCGCGGCGACGGGCACAGCGGCACGTTCACGGGGCTGCTCGAACGCATCCGCACCGAGCACGCGGCGCGGCCGAGCGCGCGGGTCGACGCGCGCTGCTGCCCGCTGGCCGGCGCCGACGCGCGGCGCTGGGCGCGCCAGCTGCGCGACGAGCTCGACTGGATCGTGCTGCGCGCGATCGCCAAGGACCCGGCGCGCCGCTACCCCACCCCCAACGCCCTCGCCGAGGACCTCGGCCGCTTCCTCGACGCCCGCCCGGTCGAGGCCGGCCCGCCGACCCCGCTCTACCACCTGCGCTGCTTCGTGGCGCGGCACCGGCTCGCGGTCGCGGCGTCGCTGGTCTTCGTCGGGCTACTCGTTGCGGGCGTGATCTCGACCGCAGCGGCGCTCGCCGAGTCCCGCGCCCAGAGCGCGCGCCAGCAGCGCACCCTGCAGGCGATGCAACAGCTGCTGCTGACCGCCGACCCGACGCTGCAGAAGGGCCCCGACTACAAGGTGCGCCAACTGCTCGACGACTTCGCCAGCGGCATGGACGCCTGGTTCGGCACCGACCCGATCGTCGCGCGCGACCTGCACCTCACCATCGGCGGCGCCTACCGCAACCTCGGCCAGCTCGAGCAGGCCGAGACGCACCTGCAGCAGGCCGTCGAACTCGAGCGCCGCACCGGCGACGGCACCGGTCCCCACCACCATCAGGTGCTGCACGAGTGGTCGTACCTGCTGCGCCAGCAGGGCCGGTTCGCCGCGGCCGAGCAGGTCATCGACGAGCTGCTCGCGGCGGCGACGGCCCCCGAGGATCGGGACCAACGCGTCTCGCTGCTGCTGTCCAAGGCGGACATGCGCCGCCTGCAGGGCGACCCCGACGACGAAGAGCGGCTCGCGCGCGAGGCGCTGCGCGAGCTCGACGCCGCGGTGGCCGGCGGCGACAAGCGCGACGTTCGCGAGAATCGCGCCGCGGCCTTCGACCTGCTCGGCGCCGCGACCTCGTCGCGCGGCGACTACGTGGCGGCCCTGCGCCACTACCTGACCTCGCGCGAGCTGCGACTGGCGACGCACGGCAAGGACCACCTGCTGGTCGCGGTCAGCCAGACCAACGTCGCCGACACCTACCGCAACCTCGGCGAGATCGAACTGGCCGCCGAGCCCGCGACCGAAGCGCTGCGCATCCAGCAGCAGGTGTTCGGCGAGAACCACCCCGAAGTGGCCCGCACACTGTCGCTGCTCGGCGACCTCGAGCTGCGGCGGCGCCGGCTCGACGCCGCGGCCGAGCTCTACGAACGCGCCCAGGCGATCCGCGTCGCGACCCTGCCCGAACAGCACCTCGACCTCGCGACCGGTCACGCCGACCGCGCCCGGATCGCGCTGAGCCGCGACGACCATCAGCGCGCCGCCGACGAGCTGCGCGCCGCGCTCGCGATCTACGAGCACAACGACGCGACGCATCGCCACGCCTACGCGGCGGCGTTGCAGAACCTCGGCGTCGCGCTGTTCGGGCTCCGCCAGCCGCAAGAAGCCGAGTCGTTCTACCGCCGCGCCTACGAACTGCACCTCGAGCTCGGCGGTGAGACCAAGCCGCCGGTCGCCGACTGCCTGCAGAACCTCGCTCTGATGCGCGCCGCGCAGGGCGATCCGCGCGGCGCGATCGCGCTGCACGAACAGGCGCTCGCGCTGCGCACCAAGTACCGTCCGGATCGCCTGCGCGATCTGCTGGCCAGCCACAGCGGCATCGGCGCGGCCGCGCGCGCCGCGGGCGACCCGCGCCGCGCCGCGGACGCCGACGCCGCGTGCGCCGAACTGCTCGACCGGATGCCCGACGAGCACCCGCAGCGCGTGCAGGCGGCCCGCATCCGCGCCGGCCGCGAGTACCTCGACGCCGGCGACGCCGCGGCCGCGACGCCGCTGATCGAAGCCGTACACGAGTTCTGCAGCGAGCACCTGGCCGGTGAATGGCCGCTCGGCGAAGCCGCCAGCCTGCTCGCCGAGTGCCGCTTCGCGAGCGGCGACACCGCGGCCGCGCTGTCCCTCGCCGAGACCGGCGTGGCGCTGCTCGAGCGCTGCCCGGCCCCCGACAAGCTCGAGCGCGCGCGCGCCACCCTGCAGCGCGTCCGCGCCGCCACACAGACCGCCGACAAGGACCGATGAGTTCGCCCACCGACGACAACCTGCTCGCCACCGTCTACGAACGCCTGCGCGGCATGGCCTCGCGCCAGCTCGCCGGCGAACGCACCGGCCACACGCTGCAGCCGACGGCCCTCGTGCACGAGGTCTGGCTGGCGCTGCAGACCCAGATGCAGGAGCTGCGCGACGAACCCGCGCGCTTCTACGCCGCCGCGGCCGAGTCGATGCGCCGGGTGTTGATCGACCACGCGCGGCGACGCGGCGCCCAGAAGCGCGGCGGCGGCAAGAAGGCCCTGCCGCTCGACCTCGTCGAGGTCGCCGCCACTGCCTCGCTCGAGGAGCTGCTCGAGCTCGACGAGGCGATCGAGGCCCTGGCGGCGGTCAGCGAGCGCGGCGCCGAGGTCGTGCGCCTGCGCTTCTACGCGGGGCTCGGCGAGGCCGAGGTCGCGAACGTGCTCGGCAGCTCCGAGCGCACGATCCGGCGCGAGTGGGCGTTCGCGCGCGCCTTCCTGTGGCAGCGGCTGCACGGCGAATCGAGCGCGTGACGACGGTTTCGTGGCCGGCGCGGAGGTGATCCTGCGCCGTTGGGGGCGAACCCAATCAACCACGAGATCCCGTCCATGAGTCGTTTGCTCACCTTGCTGTTCGGCGTCACCGGCTACGCCATCTTCTTCGCCACCTTCCTCTACCTGATCGGCTTCGTCAGCGGGCTGATCGTGCCGATCACCGTCGACGGCGGCGGCACGGTCGGTGACCCGCTGGCCGCGGTGCTGATCGACGTCGCGCTGATCGGCCTGTTCGGCGTGCAACACACGATCATGGCGCGCCCCGCCTTCAAGCGCTGGTGGACCACGATCGTGCCCGAGCCGATCGAGCGCACGATCTTCATGCTCGTCACCTGCGCGATCTTCGCGACCATGTTCTGGTGCTGGCGGCCGATCGACACCGTGCTCTGGTCGCTGCCCGAGCCGCTCGCCAGCACCGTGCTCGGCGTCGGCTTCCTGGGCTGGGGCATCGTCCTGCTGAGCACCTTCCTGATCGACCACTTCGACCTGTTCGGCCTGCGCCAGACCTGGCTCGCGTTCCGCGGCCAGCCCTACACGCAGAAGCCGTTCCAGGAACGCAGCCTCTACCGCTTCGTGCGGCACCCGCTGATGTTCGGGTTCCTGCTGGCCTTCTGGGCCGCGCCGACGATGACTGCGTCGCGCCTCGTGTTCGCGGCGACCTACACGGTCTACATCGTGCTCGCGCTGTTCATCGAGGAGCGCGACCTCGTCGGCCTGCACGGCAACGCCTACCGCGAATACCAGCGCCGCGTGCCCAAGCTGCTGCCGCTCGGTCGCCCGGCCCGCGGCAGCGACCCGATCGCCGTCGCGGAGTGACGCCGGCGTCGGACCGCCGACGGCAACGACGGCCCTTCGACGGCCTCGCCCGGCGGAACGCCCGCCGGGCGCCAGACCTTCGCGCCTTGGCCACTTGACGCGAACGCCGCGCGGGCCGAACCTCGCCCGCGCATGTCCTCGCCCACCTACCCGCCACCGCCCTCGCGCACCGCGAAGGAGCTGGTGATGCGTTCGTTGTTGCCGATCGTGGCGGTACTGCTGTTGCTGAGCACCGCGCTCCTTGGCGCCTACGGCTTCGCGGTGCTCGCCTTCGTGTGGTGGAAGCTGCAGAGCCGCATCGTCTGACCCACCAACGAGAGATGACCAGCGCGACGATCGACGACACGCGGCGCCGAACCTGGCTGCTGGCCCGCCCCGAAGACCTGCACTGCGTGCTCTATCACCTGGCCGTGGTCGCCGCCTACGCGGTCGCCTTCTGGCTGTGGCTGCACCCTGAGGTCTCGGGCCTGGACACGCTGCTCGAGAAGCTCGTGTTCGTCGGCGCGGCCGCGCCGCTGCTCGGCTGGATCAGCGGCATCGACGTCGGCGTCAACTTCCACAACCACACCCACCGGCGCATCTTCAAGAGCAAGCTGCTGAGCCGCTGGTTCGCGCGCTTCTGGACCCCGGTCGGCGGCTGGCCATGCCAGTGGTGGGCCTATCTGCACGTCGACGTGCACCACGTGCACCTGCTGGGCGAGCCCGACTGGACCGTGCCGATCAAGGACGCGAACGGCAACCACGAGCCGAGCATGAGCTACCAGCTCAAGCACTGGCCGTGGCGCACGGCGTGGCACTTCGCCAAGGACATCCGCTACGGCCGCTTCGACAAGCGCCGCGCCTTCGGCGACCTGTTCTGGTTCGCGCTGATCTACTCGATCCCGTTCTGGATCGACTGGCAGATGGCGCTGGCTCTGTGGGTGGTGCCGCACTGGTTCGCCAACTGCATGACGCTGAACCGCGGCATGTGGGTGCAACACGCCGGGTGCGGCGCCTATCCGGCCAACCCCAAGGCGCAGCACTCGAACGACTTCCTGACGCCGTTCTTCAACCGCACGATGTTCAACATCGGCTTCCACGGCGAACACCACGACTTCCCGGGCATGCACTGGGCCGACCTGCCGGACCTGCACCGACGCCTCGAGGCGCGCAAGCACAAGGAGCAGGCGCTCAACGACGCCGCAGCAGCGCCCGCTGCCGCGCCACCCGCGCAAACGTCGTGACCTCCTGCCCGGTCGCCTGCGCCTGGTCGGCGGCGAAGGCCTCGAGCGAGAACTCGATCCCGGCCGGCACCAGCCGATAGCGCGTGACGATCGTCTGCCCGCCGGTCGCGAACACGGCGACCAGCTCCCCCGCGAGGAACGTGGCGTGCAGCTCGATGCCGTTGCGTTCGTCGATGCGGCAGCGGCCTTCGGCGCGATCGTCGATGCAGAGCACGTAGTCCCGCCGGTCGTGCTCGCCGTATTCCAGTTGCCAGCGCAGAAGGTCCGGCTGCCCCGCGATCGGCTCGACCAGCAGCCCCATCGCAACTTCGCGCGGCGACGACCCGCCCTGGATCTGCAGCACGCCGCGGTAGTCGCCGACGAGGTCGATGAACGCCGCGGACGAGCGCTGCGCGGCGTTGGCCGCGCAACCGGCAATCGTCAGCCCGAGGATCAGCCACCACGCGCTCGTGCGACGTACCATGCGCGCAATCTAGGCAACGGCGTCGGGACGTGCCAAGATGCGCCGATGTCGCTCCGTCGCCGCCTCGTCGCCTGCCTGCTCATCGCCCTGCCCGCCTGCCAGGGCGCACCGCCTGAACAGAGCGTCAAGCCCGGCATCAACGCCGACTTCCTCGATCCTCAGCTCGACGTCGCCAAGTACGAGCAGCGCTTCGAGGTGGAGAGCCGCGAGGTGTTCGCGCACCGCGCGCAGATCGCCGGCCTCGTGCCCCTGGGCGAAGGCACGGCCGTCGCCGACGTCGGGGCGGGCACGGGCCTGTTCACCTGGATGTTCGCCGGCAAGGTCGGCGACCGCGGCCGCGTCTACGCCGTCGACATCGCCGAGCGTTTCGTCGAGCACATCGGGGCGGGCGCCGGCCAGCGCGGCCTGGGCAACGTGATCGCGGTGCGCTGCACCGAGCGCAGCGCCGAGCTGCCGGAGGCCAGCGTCGACGTCGTGTTCGTGTGCGACACCTACCACCACTTCGAATACCCGCAATCGACGTTGGCATCGCTGCATCGCGCCCTGCGCCCCGGTGGCCAGCTGGTGATCGTCGACTTCGTCCGCGAACCCGGCGTCAGCCGCCCGTGGATCCTCGACCACGTGCGCGCCGGCATGGACCAGGTCCAGGCCGAGGTCGAGGCCGCCGGCTTCCGGCTGGCCGCCCGGGAGCCGACCCCGTTCCTGAAGGAGAACTACTGCCTGCGGTTCGTGAAGGCCTGAGGGCGATACCAATCTGGTGCACCGCCGCATGGCGGCAAATCGGGCCGCGGACCCGATACTTCTGCCCCGGCGCCCACCCGCCCCACGGCGGCGCCTTCGAGGCTGTTCCATGCGTCTGTTCCCCTGTGCCGTCGCGACGTTCGCGCTGTCCCTTCTCGCTGTCGACTGTCTCGCCCAAGGCGGCCGCGGCCGCTGGCGCCGCGCCGAGGAGATCACCAACCGCGTCGGCGCGTTCTTCACCGACGTCAAGGGACCGGAGACGGATGGCGACAAGGTCGCCGACCTCGACACCGTCGAGCTGGTGCGCGCCGCCAAGAGCGCGAAGCAACTGACGGTCCTCTACCTCTACGACAGCAAGGACGACGAGGACGTGCGCAGCCGCTTCGAGCAGCAGGTCTTCGCCAGTGACGAGATCGGCATCGAGCTGCGCTGCTTCCACTGCGGCCGCATCGACCTCGCCAAGGAAGAGGCGCTGGCCAAGCAGTACGCCAAGAAGGCGCCGCTGTTCGTGGTCTTCGACGAAGAGAGCAAGCCGACCGAGGTGTCGATGGCCGGCTACAAGGCCTCTTCGACGAGCCTGAGCAAGGCGCTCGAGAAGAGCGCCGCCGGCCTGATCAAGCCGTCGCTGGCCGCCTACGCCAAGCAATACGGCGGCTTCGTCAAGGACCTCGAGAAGGTGCTCAACGAGCGCAAGGCCGAACAGGAGAAGCTGGCCAAGGCCGACGAGAACAAGAAGAAGGCGATCGAGAAGGACATCGCCAAGCTCGACGACGAGGAGAAGAAGCTGCTCGACAAGGAGAAGGAGCTGCTCGACAAGGTGCGCCTGCCCGAGCGCAGCGCCTCGGCCCAACGCGTCGGCGAGCCCCGCTGGGGTCGCGGCGGTGGCGGTGGCGGTGGCGGTGGCGGAGCAGGTGGCGGGCGTGGCGGTGCCGGCGGCGGCGGTGCTGGCGGCGGTGGTGCTGGCGGCGGCGGCGGCGGCGAGTAGCCGCGGCTAGAGCTTCTTCAGCCTGGTGATGCGACCGAAGCGGTTCCAGTCCATCACGTAGAGATTGCCGGCCTTGTCCGCGCACACCGAGTGCGGCGAGAAGAACGTGCCGGCGCGCCAGTGCTCCTTGCCGACACCGTTGGTCGCCTTGAGGTTGGCGTCCGCGGTGTCACCCAGGTGGCAGACGACCTTGTCCTTGTTGTCGAGGATCGTGACCCGGCCCTTGAGGTCGGCGACCGCGAGCCCGCCGTCGGCGAGCGGCCAGACGTTGCAAGGCCGCTCGAGGCCCTCGTCGCACTTGCGCACGTATTCGCCGGCCATCGTGAACCACTGCAGGCGGTGGTTCTCGCGGTCGGCGACCAGCAGCAGCGGCACCTCGCCGCGCGTGTCTAGCCACAGGCCGTGCGGGGTCTTGAACTTGCCCGGTTCGCTGCCGGGGCCGCCGATCGACTTCACGTACTTGCGGTCGGCGTCGTACAGGTGCACCCACGACTTGCCGTAGCCGTCGGCGACGAACAGCGCGCCGTCGGGCGCGACGGCGATCGCCGTCGGCTTGTACTGGTCTTCGTTCTCGTAGATGCCGGCGCCCTGCGGCCAGCCGATGGTCCAGAGCACCTTGCCGTCGAGGGTCGTCTTGACCGCCTCGTGACGGCCCGTGTGTGCCAGGTAGAGGAACTCCTGCCCCCCCTCCTCGCGCAGGCACATGCCGTGCATGCCGCCGCGGAACTCCTTGCCCCACGACGCCACCACCTTGCCGTCGGCACCGAAGGCGACGACCGCGGCCTCGGTGTCGGTGTTCGCCAACACGCGCCCGGCCTTGTCGACGGCCAGGCAGCCGTGGGTGTTGCCCAGGTCCTTGCCGTCTTCGTAGTGGCCCCACTCCGCCTGCCATTCGTAGCGGTGCGCGCCGGTGCCGACGATCACCGGTCCGGCCGGCTTGGGCACGAGCTCGGCGGGCACGGGCTGGGCGGGCGGCGGCTCCTGGCCCGGCGCGGTGACGGCGAACAGCAGGAGGGACGCGAGGCAGATGCGGGGTGACATGGTGGTCAGTGCGTGTGGCCGTGGACGGGGTTGCGGATGTGCTGCAGGGTGTGCAGGGCGGCGCCTGCGAAGGTCGTATCGGGCCAGTCCCGGACCACCGCCTCGAGCACCGGCACAGCTTCCTGGTCGCGCAGGTTCTCGTGAAGCGCCTTCCCCAGGAACAGCTGCGCGCGCGGCAGATCGGCCCCGAGGCCGCCGGCGCCGATGGCCTCGCGCAACACCTGCGCCGCTTCGCCGTGGCGACGCTCCTTGTAGAGCACGTAGCCCTGGGTGACCGAAGTCGCCGGTGAAGGCGCGGCACGCGCCAACCAGAACCGGGCCGGCTGCAGGTCGCCGTCGAGGGCGCACAGATGCGCGAGGCGCACCGCCGCCGCTTCGAGACCGGCCGCGTAGGCGCGCTCGAGCAGCGCCTCGGGCTCGCGACGGCAGCCCAGTTCGAGCAGCATCACGCCGAGTTGCAGCGCCGCCTGCGGGTCGTCGGGCGCCGCGCGCACCGCCGCGCGCGCGGCCGCGATCGGCCCGCGGCGCGCCGCGATCAGATCGAGGTAGGCGGCGAGCTCGGGCGGGTCCTGCGGTCCGGGCCGCGTCGCCAGCACCTCACCCTGCGCGTCGAGCACGACGATGCCCATGCCCTCGCCGGCCCCCACCCACTGCGCGTACAGCTCGCGCCCCGCGAAGCCGTCGACGCGCCGCGATTCGAAGCCGCCGCGGCGCAGCGCCATGAGCACCGGTGGCGCGACCAGGCTGCCCTGCTCCATGCGATCGCTGAGCTCGCGGCCGGGCAGCGCGAAGTAGAGCACCGTGTCGGCGCCGAGGGCCGACGGCTGCGCGGCGGCGGCGACCCCGACGTCGCCCCACGTCGGCGCGGCACGGCAGCCGGCCAGACCGCACAGGACGATCGCGATGAGGCTCGGCGACGACGACCAACGCGCTGACTTCGACACGGCGCAGAGCCTAATCGGCCGCAGCGCGCGGGGCACGTTGGCGCCCGGCGCCCCGACCGGCGACGATCCCGACTCCCCCGCCCCGCCCCGGACATCTCGCCATGATCAACCCGCTGACCCTGCTGCCGTTCTTCGTCCCGTTCCTGATGCCGCACCCGCACGTGCCCAAGGCGATCGCCATGCAGGGCGCC
This sequence comes from Planctomycetota bacterium, assembly GCA_020638655.1. Classification (GTDB taxonomy): domain Bacteria; phylum Planctomycetota; class UBA1135; order UBA1135; family UBA2386; genus JACKIC01. The sequence goes on along the minus strand of JACKIC010000003.1, from coordinate 219,278 downwards.
GGCGGCACCACCAAGGTGACGTGGTTCACCGTGCCCTACAACGCCGAGCAGGTGAAGACGCTGCCGAACGGCCGCACCTGGCACATGGGCTTCGCGAGCCTCGAGGTCGGCATGCCGCTGCAGTGCGGCGAGGTCACGATCCCGGTCGGCAAGTACAAACTCGACGTGCTGCGCGCCGACAGCGGCGAGTTCACCGAGCTGCAGCTGACGCCCACCGAGATGCTGGCGCTGCGGCCGCGCCGCGGCCAGCAACCCGACCCCGCCAAGGTCGAAGCGGTCAAGAAGGACCTCGCCGCGCGCGGCATCCCCGAACTCATCCACCTGCCCGCGAAGTCCTACGACGACCCGGCGGCCGAGCACCTCGAGTTCATGGTGCTGAACCGCGGCTTCGAGGCCGTGCAGCGCGGCAGCAGCGAGCCCAAGGGCGGCGCGTCGTTCACGCTGATGGCGACGTTCGGCGACCTGCACCGCAAGGTCGACCTCGTCGAGGTGTTCGTGCCCCCGGCGCCCGCGAAGGACGCCGGCAAGTAGGCACCGGGAACAGGTGCGCATCCAGAGGCCCCGCCCTAGGCCGAGGTGCGTATATCGCCGGGCCATCCCCCAGGGGACAAGGGGCGTATCTCCGGAGGCCAAGCATGCGTGCCCGCGAGGCAATGATCCCCAACCCGTTCACCGTCGGTCCCGAGACGACGCTGCTCCAGTTCATCCTCGGTGTCCTGAACGGCAACCAGACGACGGCGTCCGTGGTCGACGGCGACCGGTTGGTGGGCATGGTCTCGGTCGAGGACGTGTTCCACCGCCTCGTGCCGCTCTACGTCGGCATGACCGGCAGCCTGGTCACGGCCCTGCACGAGAGCTACTTCGAGGAGATCTTCGCCAAGTTCAAGAACACCCCCGTCGCCTCGGTGATGTCGCGGGAGATCGACGCCATGTCACCCGACGAGCCCCTGATGCAGGCCGTCGCCCTCTTCGCCAACAAGTCGCGCAAGACGCTGCCGGTGATCGACAACGGCCGCTTCGTGGGCGCCGTGACCCGGCGCAGCGTCCTCGCCGCCGCCGCGCGCATCGCCGGCGCCTGACCGAAGGAACCCAGATGTCCGCCCTCGCCGAAACCGCGGAAGCGGTCACGTCGACCACCTACTGGACCGCGACCGCCATCTTCCTCGCCACGTTCGCCGCGATCGTGTCGGAGAAGGTGCACAAGACCAAGGCGGCGCTGTTCGGCGCCAGCATGATGCTGGTGCTGCAGATCGTCACCCAGGAGGAGGCGTTCCACTCGCCGCACGTCGGCATCGACCACAACGTCATCTTCCTGCTGATCTCGATGATGATCCTGGTCAACGTGCTGTCCAGGACCGGGCTGTTCGAGTGGGCGGCGATCCGCGCCGCCAAGGCGGCGCAGGGCCGCCCGATCCGGATCATGCTGCTGTTCGTGAGCCTGACCGCGCTCGCTTCGGCGCTGCTCGACAACGTCACCACGGTGCTGCTGATCGCGCCGGTGACGCTGCTGATCGCCGACGAGCTCGACATCGACCCGGTGCCGTTCCTGCTCGTCGAGGCGATGGCCTCGAACATCGGCGGCGCCGCGACCCTGATCGGCGACCCGCCGAACATCGTCATCGGCTCGCGCGCGGGGCTCGACTTCATGGACTTCCTGCTCGCGCTCGGACCCGTCGTGATCGTGATGATGGCGGCGTTGATCGGCGCGCTGTTCTTGCTCTTCCGCAAGCGGCTGCACGTCACCGAAGAGCGCCGCCAGCGCGTGCTCGGCATGGACGAGCGCCGCATGATCAAGGATCCGGCCCTGGCGAAGAAGGCCGTCGGCGTGCTGCTGCTGACGCTGGTCGGCTTCACCCTGCACGGCACGCTGCACCTCGAACCAGCGACCATCGCGCTGTTCGGCGCCGCCACCATCCTGCTGCTGGCCAAGGGCAACCCGCACAAGGTGCTCGCCGACGTCGAGTGGCCGACGATCTTCTTCTTCATCGGCCTGTTCATCGTCGTCGGCGGCATCGTCAAGGTCGGCGTGGTGCACGACGTCTCGCGCGCGATCGTCTCGGCGACGGCCCCCACGCAGCAGGGCATGCAGGCGACCGCGACCACGCTGCTGTGGGCGTCGGGCCTGCTGTCCGCGGTGGTCGACAACATCCCCTACGTCGCGACGATGAACCCGCTGGTGCTCGACATGGCCAACAGCGTGTTCCACGGCGGCGTCGCCGACTCCGCCAGCCTGCCGCTCGCCACCCTGCACCAGCCCGTGATGATGCCGGTGTGGTGGTCGCTGGCGCTCGGCGCCTGCCTGGGCGGCAACGCCACGCCGATCGGGGCTTCCGCGAACGTGGTCGTGCTCGGCGTGCTCGAGCGGTCGGGCAAGCGCATCAGCTTCCTCAAGTTCATGCTGATGGGCGTGCCGGTGACGCTGATGACGCTGCTGATCGCGCAGCTGTATCTCTACCTGTTCTACTACTAGGCCCCAGGCGTCTGCGCTGCCGGGATCGTCACCTCGGGCCGCGGACCGGCCACGTGCAAGCTGCGCAGCATCGAGCTCTTCTTGGCGTGGTGCGCCTGCATGCGTTCGAGCACGCCGGCGAGGAAGCGCACCGTCTCGGCGACGTAGGGCCCCTTGTTGAGCATGACGCACTCGGCGCGCACGCTCATCGCCGCGTCGGTGACCTCGGCGCGCGACGGCGTGCCGGTGCGCGCCATCGAGTCGAGCACCTGCGTGGCCCAGATCACCGGCACGTGCGCGGCCTCACAGAGCCACAGGATCTCCTCCTGCACCTCGGCGAGGCGCGCGAAGCCGACCTCGACGGCGAGGTCGCCGCGCGCCACCATCACGCCGAGCGGCGGGCTGCGCAGCCCCGTCAGCAACAGCTCGGGCAGGCGCTCGAACGACAGGCGCGTCTCGATCTTGAGCACGATGCCCATGTCGCCGCGCCCGCGCCGTTCGAGCTCCTCGTGCAGGGCGACGACGTCTTCGGGGCGCTGCACGAACGACATGCCGACGACGTCGGCGTTCGCGGCCACCCAGTCGAGGCACTGCCGGTCCTGCGGCGTCAGGGCACACAGCCGCAGGTCCGTGTCGGGCAGGTTGATGCCCTTGCCGGCGCGCAGCCTGGCGCCGCCGGGCGGCGTCTCGAGGATCCGCACCGCGATCTCGTCGGCGCTGCACGCCTCGATGCGGGCTCCGATCTTGCCGTCGTCGAACAACACGCGCTGACCCGGCCGCGCGGCGGAGAACACCTCGGGTAGGGTGCACGGCACGTGCGCCGGCGCCGCCCCGGCGGCGTCCGGCCGCGCCGGTCGCCCCGGCACCTGCGCCTTCGTGAGCACGAGCAGGTCCCCGACGGCCAGCCCGATCGCCCCGGGTAGCGCCGGCAGTTCCCCGAGCCAGCCGCGCCACAGCCGCTCGCCGCCGCGGCGCAGCACGACCTCGCAACCCGAGGTCAGGTAGGCGGTGCGTGAACCGCGGCACTCGAACGCGCCGTCGCGGCTCGCGGTCACCTCGAACGTGCGGCGCCGGCCGCGCGCGTCCACGATCACGAACTGGTCCCCGACGGCGACACGCAGATCGACGCCGTCGCGCAGCGGCACCTGCGGGCCGACGACCGCGGCACCACACCCCGGCTCGACGAGGGTCAGCGTCGCCGGCTCGATCGTGCGGCCGAAGATGTCCCGCTGCGGCCGCACGCGCAGCACCCGCGGCCCCGGCTCGACCGCGCCGGTGCGCAGCTTGGGCCCGGGCAGGTCGACGAAGATCCGGCACCGCCGCCCGGTCTGGGCCTCGGCGCCGCGCAGCGCGCGCACCATCTCCGACCAGGTCGAGGCGTCGTCGTGCGCGAGGTTGATGCGCACCAGGTCCATGCCGGCATCGAGCAACCGCCGCAGCAGGTCGGGGTCGCGGCCGGCGTCGCCGGGCAGGGTGACCATGATGCGCGCCGGCCGGTTGCGCGGCCTGCCCCCCAGCAGGTGCGCGCTGCGCGCCGCCAGCAGGTCCGCGGCCTGGGCCCCGCTCGGGCAGTCCGCCGCCGGGTCCGCCGCGGGCGCGTCGCCGACCAGCGCCTGCAGCGCGCGCTCGACCCCGGCCAGCGTGCCCAGCGCGTGCCCCTCCATGCGACCGAGCGACGACAGGCTCAGCGCGGCGAGTTCACGCTGCAGCGGCCGCAGGTCGTGGGCGCGCACCGTCAGGTAGTGGATCAGGTTGCTGGCCGACGCGCGGAAGTCGTGCGGCACGGCGTCGACCGCTGCGGCGCGTCGCGCCGCTGCGCTCCGCATCTCCTGCAGCAGCCCCTGCACGGCGGCGAGCAGGCCGCGCAGGCGTTCGGGTTCGAAGGTTTTGGACATCGTCGTGGCGTTCGGAAGGTCACGAGGCTGCCCGTCGCGGCGCCGCGAGGCTCTACGCAACCCGGCTGAGAAGCCGGATCTTCACGCGGTCTTGGTCAATTGGCGTCGGCGTCGGCTTTGCCCTAGCATTCGCCACCCATGGCCGACCGGCCCGATCGTGCGGCAGAACTTGCCAGCCTCCAGCTCGACATCCAGCCACAACCGGACGACGTCACGTGCGGACCGACGTGTCTGCATGCCGTCTATCGCTACTACGGGAACGCAGTACCGCTCGAGGAGCTGGTCGCGGCCGTGCCGAAGACCCCGTCGGGCGGCACTGCGGACGTGTACCTCGCCAACGACGCCCTGCGCCGCGGCTACCGCGCCACGATCCACACCTACAACATCCGCCTGTTCGACCCGACGTGGTTCGAAGAAGGGGTCGACATCGCCGACAAGCTGCGGCAACAGGCCGAGTTCAAGGGCGCAGAGCGCCCGATGCTCGCGCAGTTGACCGAGGCCTACCTGCGTTTCCTCGACCTCGGCGGCCGCCTGCGCTTCACCGACCTCACCGCGAGCTTCGTGCGCCGCCACCTGCGCCGCGGCGTGCCGATCCTGACCGGGCTCAGCTCGACGTATCTCTACCGCCACCCGCGCGAGTACGGCGAGAACGACGACGACGACGACATCCGCGGCGAACCGCAGGGGCACTTCGTGCTGCTGTGCGGCTACCACTCGGGCACACGCACGGTGCTGGTCGCCGACCCGTTCGAGGAGAACCCCCTGGCCCCGGGCCAGCACTACGAGGTCTCGCTGGACCGCGCCATCGGCGCGATCATGCTCGGGGTGCTCACCCACGACGCCAGCATGCTCGTGATCGAGCCCAAGGACCGCGCCAGCAAAGCACCCGACTGAATCCCCCATGCGCCATCTCGTCGTCGTCAACGACCCCAAGGAGTGGTCGTTCCCCCAGGCCAACGTCGAAGTCGTGGCCGCCCGCGTCTACCTGACGCACCCGTCCTACTCGACGCTCGAGCGGGTGCGTGTGGTCAACCTGTGCCGTTCGCTCGCCTATCAGAAGATCGGCTACTACGTGTCGCTGCTCGCCGACGCGCGCGACCACCGGCCGCTGCCGAGCAACGAGACGATCCAGAACATGAAGTCGCAGGCGGTCGCGTCGATCGCCGGCAGCGACGTGCAGGAGCTGATCGAGAAGTCGCTGCACGGCATCACCAGCGACGAGTTCACGCTCAGCGTCTACTTCGGCCGCAACCTCGCCGAACGGCACAACAAGCTCGCGGGCGCCCTGTTCCAGATGTTCCCGTGCCCGTTCATGCAGGCGAGCTTCAGCCGCATCGAGAAGACCCGCCGCTGGCGGCTCGACGCGCTCAAGCCGCTCGCCCACGAGGACATCCCGGCCGCCCACATGGACTTCGTGCGCGACGTCACGGTCGCCTACCTGGCCAAGCCGCATCTGCGCAGCCGCAAGCCCGCCAGCCTGCCCTACGACCTCGCGATCCTGGTCGACCACGAGACCACGGACTCGCCGTCCAACAAGCGCGCGCTGCAGAAGTTCGTCAAGGCGGGCAACGAGGTCGGCTTCAACGTCGAGTTCGTACAACAGGCCGACTACAGCCGCCTCGCCGAGTTCGACGCGCTGTTCATCCGCACCACCACGTCGGTCAACCACTACACCTACCGCTTCGCATGCCGCGCCAAGGCGCTCGGCATCCCGGTGATCGACGATCCAGTGTCGATCCTGCGCTGCTCGAACAAGGTCTATCTCGCCGAGCTCGCCGACCAGCAGGCGATCCTGACGCCGAACACGATGATCGTGCACCGCGGCAACGTCGGCCAGCTCGAGGCGCGCCTCGGCCTGCCGTGCGTGCTCAAGGAGCCCGACAGCGCCTTCTCGGCCGGCGTCAACCTGGTGCGCGATCCCGAGCAGCTCGAGCAGCGCGTCGAGGAGATGCTCAAGCGCAGCGACCTGGTGATCGCGCAGGGCTTCGTGCCGACCGAGTTCGACTGGCGCGTCGGCGTGCTCGACGGCGTGCCGCTCTACGCGTGCCGCTACTACATGGCCGACGGGCACTGGCAGATCATGAAGCGCGAGGCCGGCGGCGACACCGACTTCGGCCGCGCCGAGACGCTGCCGATCGAGCAGGCGCCGACGCGCGTCGTCAAGACCGCGCTCAAGGCCGCCAACCACATCGGCCGCGGCCTCTACGGCGTCGACCTCAAGGAGGTCGGCGGCAAGGTCTACATGATCGAGGTCAACGACAACCCCAACATCGACGCCGGCTTCGAGGACGCGGTGCTCGGCGACGAACTCTACCTGCGCATCATGCGCACCTTCATGGCGCGCGTCGTCAACCGCAGCGCGGGGTGGAACCAGTGACGCTGCGCGCCTTCGAGGCCTTCGGCATCGAGATCGAGTACATGGTCGTCGACCGCAGCACGCTCACCGTGCAGCCGATCGTCGACGAACTGCTCACGCGCGCCGCTGGCAAGCTGACCGGCGACTTCGAGGACGGCGCCGTGACCTGGTCCAACGAGCTGGCCCTGCACGTGCTCGAGCTCAAGAACACCGGCCCCGCGCCGCTGCGCGGCGGCGCCGGCGAGTTCGCGCGCTCGGCGGCGTTCGCCGACGGCCTGTTGGCGAAGCTCGGCTGCAGGCTGATGCCGGGCGGCATGCACCCGCTGTTCCGACCGGACGAGTTCAAGCGCTGGCCGCACGACTCGGGTGAGATCTACGCGGCCTACGACCGCATCTTCGACTGCCGCGGCCACGGCTGGTCGAACCTGCAGAGTTGCCACCTCAACCTGCCGTTCGCGAACGACCAGGAGTTCGAACGCCTGCACCTCGCCGCGCGCGCGCTGCTGCCGCTGCTGCCCGCGCTGAGCGCGGCGTCGCCGTTCTGCGAGGGCGCGTTCACGGGCTTCCTCGACCATCGCCTCGAGACCTACCGGCACAACCAGGCGCGCGTGCCGCGCATCGCCGGCATGGTCGTGCCCGAGCCGGCGCGCAGCCGGCAGGAGTACTACGACACGATCCTGAAGCCGATCTGGAGCGACATCGCGCCGTTCGACCCGGACGGCCTGCTGCAGGAGGAGTGGCTCAACTCGCGCGGCGTGGTGCCGAAGTTCTTCCGCGACGCGCTCGAGATCCGCGTGCTCGACTGCCAGGAGTCCCCGTTCTGCGACTTCGCGATCGCGGCGCTCGTGGTCGAGGCGGTCAAGGCGCTCTACGAAGAACGCTGGGCCTCGCTCGACGAGCTCGCGGCGCTGCCCACCGAAGCGCTCGCGGCGCAGTTCCGCGCGGCGACGCGCGACGCCGAACGCACCGCGATCAGCGACCCGGCGCTGCTGCGCGCGGTCGGCATGCCGGCGAAGGCGACCGACCTGCAGCAGGTCTGGCGCCACCTCGCCGCCGCCGTGTTGCCCGACGCCGGCGCGGTCGACGCCGCGCTGGTGAGGCCGCTCGAGGTGATCCTCGACCAGGGACCGCTGGCGCGGCGCATGCTGAAGGCCGTCGGCGAACGCCCCGACAAGGTCGCGCTGCGCGCGCTGTCCGCGCGCCTCGCGGACTGCCTCGTGCCCGGCGAGGAGCCGGTGTTCGTGCCCTGAGGGATCAGCGCCCGCGCCGCGGCGCGGACCCCGCCGACCAGCCGATCAACCACAAGCCGGCGCCGACGACGATCGTCACCAGCGCCGTCGTGAGCATGACCAGTTCGAGATCGTCGGGCACCGGCACGGCGTGGCCGGCGGGCCGCGGGTGGCTCGGGGAGCGCTTGATGACCAACGCGACGCCGATCACGACGAGGCCCAGCAGGCCCGTCGCGGCCGCGGCGCGCACGAGCCGGCTGCGCCCCTGCGCGCAACGCCAGTGCCACCTGGCGCCCCAGACTCCTGCGGCCAGGCCCGCGCCGACGCCGCCGAGCACCGCGAAGACGTCGAGGTTGCCGGCGCCGCGCGTGTGCTCGTTGAACACGCCCACCACGAGCATGCCGAGGGCCGCGCCCGAGAACACGCCGAGCAGCAACCAGCCGAACCAGTGCACGAGACGTCGCACGCGCCAAGCGTAGTCCAGCGGCCCGCTCTTGGCGCCCACGGCTAGACTGCCGCGATGCGCGCCCGCACCGTCGCCGGAACGATCGCCCTGCTCGCGGCCCTCGCGTTCGGCGCCGCCGCGCTGTGGCGCGACGGCCCCAGCGCGCCGGCGCCGCTCTCGGAGCAGCGGACCGACCCGGCCACCTCTGCCGCCGCGGACACCGCGGCGCCGACAGCCGAGCCCCCCGACGAGGCGGCGCAGGGCCGCGAACTCGCCGCCGACGCCGCGGCCGCCGCGGCCTCCGACCGGGTGGTGTTGCGCGGCGTGGTCCGGACCGGCGAAGACGGCCGGCCCGTGCGCGGTGGCAAGATCACCGTCGAGGTGGTCGATTGCGCCAGGCGCCACATCGCGGCGAGCTCACTGGCTGGCGTCGCGCGCGACGACCTGCCCGCTACGCAGGCTGTGGAGACCGCGATCGCCGCGGACGGCAGCTACCGCCTGGAGGTGCCCGGTGCGAGCTTCGTGGCCGAGGTGCTCGTCGAACCCCTCGACGCGATCGAGGTGCGGGGCCAGGGCCACGACCTCTGGCTCGACGCCTTCCTGCCGACGACCCGGCAGCTCGGGCTCGCGCCGCGCGGCCCCGTGCACGAACTCGACCTCGAGGTCGAGCTGGGACGATGCGTGCGCGGCTTCGTCGTCGAACGCGCCTCGGGCGCGCCGATCCCCCACGCGCTCGTCGTCTGCCAGACGACCTCGCAGCCGTTCGAGCACTTCGGCACCTACGCCGACGCCCAGGGCGCCTTCGCGGTGACCGGCATGTCCGTGCCCGACGAAGAACCGAGCGCCGCGCGGGTGCGCGCGAGCAGCCCCGGTTTCCTCGAACGCAGCGTCGAGGTCGAGCCGGCACAGACCGGCGCCGTGACGCTGGCGCTCGATCGCGGCGTGCTGTTGCGCGGACGCGTCGTCGATCCCGCGGGACGCGGCGTCGCGGGCGCCGACGTGCAGGTCGTCGTCGAAGACGACCGCGACGGGCACGGCGCGCTCGGCACACCGCTGGCCGTGTTCCGGCGCGAATGTGCGAGGGACGACGGCACGTTCACGTTCACGCTGGCGCCGGCCGATCGCGCGGTGCTGCGCGCCTCGGGCAACTACGCGGACGCGGACGTCGTCGGCCGGTTCAGGACGGGCCGCAGCGCGCCGCTCGAGGTGCCCGTGCACCGCGACGACACGACCCTGGTGCTCACGCTGCAGGGGCTGTCCGGCTTCGCCGTCGAGGCGACGCGACCCGACGGCAGCGTCGTCGACACGATCGACCTCGTCGTGCTGCGCCGCACAACCCGCGGCTGGTCTCGCGAAGGCACGTGGTTCGTCGCCGAGCCCGGCGTCGACCACGAACTGCGGGTGCTGGCGCTGGGTCCGGACGACTCCCCGGCGATGGCGCTGGTCGGCACCACCACCTGCATGTCGCCCGGCGCCGACAGCCCCGTGACCAAGGTGGTCGTGCGCCTGCAGCCCCAGGCCGTCGCGTCGCCGCCGCCGCTCTCCCAGCAGAAGCACGGCGAACGGGTGCCGCGCACCTCGCTCGACGTGCCCGGCCCGCACGCCCGCACCACCCTCGACCTCACGTTCGTCGACGCCCAGACCGCGGCGCCCCTCGCCGCAGGCCGGGTGACCGTCGGCCTGCCGGGCAGCCGCAGCATCTCGTCGCTGTCGTCCGCCGGGGTCCTGCGGCTGCAGGTCGGTCCCGGCCTCGGCGTCATGACGCTGACCGTCGACGGCTACCTGCCGCGCACCTTCCGCCTCGCCGCCGAGCCGTCGGCCTACGTCGAAGCCGTGGTGCGCATGCACCCGGAAAGGTAGGCCCGCACCGCGGCGACCAGATCGCGCGCGAGGCGCCGCTGCCCGTCCGCGGTGCGCGCGACCCGCTGGTTGAGTTCGACCTCGAAGCCCAGGTAGTCGGCGGCGCGGTGCCGCGCGCGCAAGAACGACGTCAGGCCGTCGGTGTTGCCGAAGTACGGGAAGTTGAAGCGCACGCTCCAGCCGGCCTGCACGAGCCGCTCGCGCAGCAGCGTCGCGACCGCGCGCTCGCGCGGCCGGTGCGGGTCGAACAGCAGGCCGATGTCGTTGCGGCGCTCGACACCGCCGAGGCGTTCGACGAACGAGTGCACGCTGAAGTGCACGCAGAAGCCGTCGCGCGACGCGCGCGCGACGCGGCGTTCGACCTCGTCGCGGTAGGGCTGCCAGTACTGCGAGAGGCGGGCGCTGCGCTCGGCCGCCGACAGCCGGTTGCCCGGCACCGCGCGCCCGTCGACGCGCCGCGCGATCACGGCGGGGTGGTGCGCGCTGCGGTTGAGGTCGGCGACCAGCCGCGACCACGTGCCGGCGACGAGCCCGACGCCGCAGGCCGCCGCGAGCCGGCGCGCGACCGGCAGCGCGCCGACGTCGAACGCGCGGTGCGAACGCAACACGTCCGCGGGCAGGCCGAGCCCCCGCAGCGGCGCGGGCACGCGCGGCGAGGCGTGCTCACACGAGACGACGACGACGGGCCGGGACGACTGCTTGCGCATCGGGCGCGGAAGGCTACCCGCCGCGCCGCGACGATTGCACGCCGCACGATTGCACGCGGCGCGCTGGCGCGCGCGCCGGCGCCTCGCCATGCTCGCGGGCATGGAACTGGGACTCTACTTCGCGACCAATCGTCGCCACGAGGGCAAGGACCGCTGGCACCCGACCCGCTACGGGCGATCCTTCTCCGCCGACGGCATGGAGAACCTGCGCTTCGGCTGGCTCGAGCTCGAGGTCCCCGACGCCGACGTCGAGCGCTGCCTCGCCAAGGACACCGGCTTCGGCCCCGGTGACGGCGAGGCCCTGTCGTCCCTGCTGGCGACCGCCGCCAAGAAGGCGCGCATCGACGCCTACGAGGAGACCCTCGACCCGCGGCGCGCCGACACCACCCAGAAGAAGGCCAGACTCGGCAGCAAGGCGATGTTCGCCGACCTGCAGAAGGACATGCTGCGCCGCTGCGACGCGCTGGTCTACGTGCACGGCTTCAACGTCAGCTGGGAGGAGGCCGTCGGCTCGGCCCTCGCGCTGCAGCTGATGCTCAACCGCGACGGCGTCGGCGACCCCAAGCAGCAGACCGCCGTGGTGTTGTTCACCTGGCCCTCGGACGGCCTGGCGCTGCCGTTCGTCAGCTACAAGTCCGATCGCACCGAGGCCAAGGGCTCGGGCTACGCGTTCGCGCGCGGGCTGCTCAAGCTGCGCGACCACCTGGCGGCGCTGGCCGACCGCGCGGGCGGCAAGGCCTGCCCACAGGACCTGCACCTGCTCTGCCACTCGATGGGCAACTACGTGCTGCAGAACGCCCTCGAGCGCATGCGCGACTTCACGCCCGGCACGGTGCTGCCGCGCCTGTTCGAGCAGATCTTCCTGTGCGCCCCCGACGTCGACGCCGACGTGTTCGAACCCGATCAGCCGATGGCCGACCTGCACCAGCTGGCGCGCCAGGTGACCGTCTACCACAACACCGGCGACGTCGCGCTGCACGTCTCGGACTACACCAAAGGCAACCCCGAGCGGCTCGGCAGCTACGGCGCGGCGCGCGCGGCGGTGCTGCCGGACAAGGTGCAGCAGGTCGACTGCAGCGACCTCGTCGGCGGCTTCCTCGAACACAGCTACTACCTCGACGGCCGCGTCAACGACGACATCCTGCAGAGCATCGACGGGGTGCCGCAGCTCGACCCGGCCCGGCGTCGCCAGCAGAAACCGGGCGCCGGCGTGCGCTGGCTGCTGTCCTAGTCGCCGGCCGGCACGCAGACCACGGGCACGGTGCTGTGGCGCAGCACCGCCGTCGCCACCGAGCCCAGCGCCAGCCGCTCGATGCCGGAACGCCCGCGCGAACCGACGAACAGGTAGTCGGCGTGCGCCGCGAGCTTCACGATCGCCGCCGCGACGTCCTCGGCGGTGCGGACCTCGACGCGGCACTCGGTTCCCGCGACGGTCGCGGCGAGCTGCTCGAGCTGCGCGCGCGCCGCGGCGACCTCACCGGGCACGTCGTTGGCCAGCGCCGGGGTCAGCTCGGGGTCGTGCACGACGTGCAAGAGCAGCACGCGGGCGCGCAGGCGCCTGGCCCAGTCGAGCCCCAGTTGAACCGCCGGCGCACCGGCGGGCGACAGATCGGTGGCGATGCAGAGTTCCTTGGGCACGGTCGACAGAGCGTATCGGTGCCCCCGCGTCGGCGCAGCATGTTCAGGCGCCGCTCACGGCGCCGTCGCGGCGAGCGGTTCGGTGGCGCCGAAGCCGGGCTTGAACTCGGTGTAGACGCAGATCGGCACGTCGAGCGAACCCAGCTGCGCGCGCACCAGCGGCTCGACGTGTTGCCAGTCGAGCCCGCCGACCCCCGTGGCCAGCCGCGGCAGCGCGACGCTGGTGACCTTCTCGTCGGTGATCAGCTTGCGCAGCGTGTGCAGGGCCTGGTTGACGTAGCCGGTCTGCGCCTTGCCCGGGCGACCACCAGGGTGATCGGGCGGCTCCTGCGTGAACAACGCCGCGATGCGCACGGCCTCGCCGCGGTGGTCGACGCCCGCCCACAGCCACGCCGTGCCGGGCTTGGGGTTCTGCTGATGGCAGAAGTGGCGGAAGTCCTTGTACATCGCCGGGAACTTCTCGCGCAGCGCGAGCGCCAGGCCGTGCTTGAAGTCGTCGTGCGGAGCGACGCCGTGGACGATCAGATCGGCCCTGCTGAGCAGCAGGTCGCCACTGAGTTCGTGGATCATGGTCGGAGAGGTGGTTGATGGTGCGAGAAGGAGCGGGCGCGGTTCAGCGCGCCAGCTCCGCGGAGTGCCAGGTGGTGATCGCCTTCGAACCGGCGTGGGCGTCGTGGGTGCCGTCCCAGACGGCGACGGCGAACAGCACCAGCTGCGCGGACGTGAGGTCGACCTCGCGAGGCGAACGCGCCGCGAGCGCGCGGCGGAAGGTCACGGTCCAGCGACCGTCGGCCCAGCGCGCCTTCGCCGAGAGCGGCAGACCGCCGCCGGCGGCCTCGGCGACCGAGTCCAGGCCGTGGAAGGACGTCGATTCGACGCGCGGCACGGTGCGCAGGCCGAGACCGGAGTCGAGCCGCGCGTGCAGGGTGTCGTCGAGCAGGTCGGTGATACCGGCCGTCTCGCGCGGGTCGAACGCGTGCCAGCGCCAGACGTTGACGGGCTGGTCGTGGCTGCCCATCGCGAACAGCGGCGGGTCGGGCTCGTGGGTGAACTGCACGGCGACGCCGTCGCCGAGCGCGCGCCCCGGAACGGCGCGGTCGTCTTCGGTCGCGTCGGCCCACTGCAGCTGCACCGCGAGCTCGGCGCCGTCGTGCACCGCGCGCAACCAGACCTCGTCGACGGCGCCCTGGCGCCACCACAGGGGCGTCAGCGGCAGCCGCACCGCGTCGACCTTGGCGAAGCCGGCGTCGTCCTGCGGCAGGCGCTCGACCCGCGCGACGCGCAACGAGCGCCGCCACTGCACGTGCCGCCGGTCGGCCTCCTCGGGGATCAGGCTCTGCACGTAGGCGACCAGCGCCTCGGTCTCGGCGACCGCGAGGCGCGTATTGGGCATGTGCGCACCGGGCATGCCGGCGAGGATGCGGCTGGCGAGCGCCGCGTGGCTGGCATCGCCGCGCAGATAGCCCGCCGTGAAGTCCCGCGGCCACAGCCAGGTGCCGTCGGTCGGCAGGTCGCGCGTCTGCGGCAAGCCGCGCCCGTCCTCGCCGTGGCACGCCGCGCAGTGGCGCAGGAACAGCTGTTCGCCCTGCGCCAGCGTCGCGGCCGTCGGCGGGATCGTCTGGCCGATGGCGACCGTCGGCCCCGGCAGCAGCTCCCGCTCGGCGATCGCCGTCGCCTGGGTCAGGTCGAGCCGGCGGCCGGTGACGGCGGCGGTCTGGTGGATCGACTCGGCGCGACCGCGGATCGCGAGGCCCCGCACGTAGCGAGCCAGCGCACGCAGGTCAGGCTCCCCCATCCAGTCCCACGACATCATCGTCGAGCCGGGCATGCCGCGGCGCAGCGTCGTGACGAGATCGTCCTCGGTCGGCATGCCGTTGGTCGTACTGACCAGCTTGAACAGGCCCTGCCGGAACGGGTTGGGCCGCGGCAGCAGCAGCTCGCAGATCACGGTGTCGGCGTCGCCGGCGGCGCCGTGACAGATCGCGCAATGGCGCAGGTAGAGGCGCGCGCCGGGGTCCTCCGGTTCGATCCCCTTCGGCGGCGTCGGAGCGGTACAGGTCGCACACCACAGGACCATGGACGCAACCACGAACGATCTGGTGCCCATGACCAGCACGATATGGGCCCCGCGGCCGCGGCGCGGTGCGCCATTGAGCCCATGCCGACCACTCGTTGTGGGTAGCGGCGAGCCGGGTCAGCCGGCCGGCGTCTCGGCGATCCACTGCCGCACGTGGCGGTCGAGGAAGAACGGCCAGAACCAGACGAACGACGCGCCGAACACGAGCCACAGGCGCCGCGGCGGCCAGTTCTTCTCGATGCGGGCGCGCAGCAGGAACCAGATCATCAACAGGAACAGCACGCCGTGGATCATGCCCATGACCCGCACCGCGAGCGGCATGTCCCAGAAGTACTTGAGCGGCATCGCGACGAAGCACAGCAGCAGGTAGGAGACCGCTTCGATCAGGCAGACGCGGCGCAGGAACAACAGGGGATCGGCCATCGGCGCGGGCATCGTGCAGCGCCTGCTGCGGCGACACAAGTCCGCGTTATCTTGCCCGCGTGACCACGGACCTGCTGCTCGACCTCACGCGGCGCTACGCCGAACCGCACCGCCACTACCACACGCTGCCGCACATCGCCGCGATGCTGCACACGGGCCGCGTGTTCCCGCTCGACGACGCGCAGACGATGGCGGTCTGGTTCCACGACGCGATCTACGACGCGACCAGCAAGACCAACGAGGCGGACAGCGCCGCGCTGGCCGACGCGCAACTGACCGCCGCGGGCTGGCCGCGCACCGAGATCGAACGCGTCGGTCGCATCGTGCTCGACACGGCGCGCCACGAGCCGACCAGCCCCGACTCGGCGCCGGTGCTCGACCTCGACCTGATGTCCCTGGCGGCGCCGTGGCCCGAGTTCGAGGCGAACACGCAGGCGATCCGGCGCGAGTACGCGCACGTCGCCGACGCCGACTTCGCCGCCGGCCGCCGCGCCTTCTTCGCGGCGATGCTGCAACGACCGCGGCTGTTCTTCACGCCGTTCGGCGCGGCCCTCGAGCCGCTGGCGCGGGCCAACCTGCAGCGCGCGATCGCCTGACGCGACGGCCACGCGGCTTGCCGGCTACGATCGCGCCGCCGTGTGGGACCTGCTGTGGCAATGCCTGATCTTCCTCGCCGCCTGGATCTGGACCAACCTGTTCTGTTGGTGGTGGCTGGTGCTGCCCAACGACATGCGCTCGTCCTTCGAGAGAGTCTTCGAAGGTCTAGGCGATGCGCTCGGCCAGTTCCTGGGCGGCCTGCTGCTCGCTGCGCTCGCGCTGGGCGGCGCCGTCGTGCTCGGCCTGGTGCTGATCGTGCGCGCGCTGCGCAGGCCGGCCGCAGGTACCGCCGTCGTCGCCGCGGCGCCGGGGAGTTGTTCCCCGATCGAACGGGCAGCGCCGCCGGCGGGATAGCGTGCGCAGGATGAGAGGCACCTCGCTCGCCGCCCTGTTCGTCACCGCGATCGCCCACGCCCAGAACAAGCCGCCGGCCGCCGTCGAGTGGCTGCTGGCCCACGAGCTGCAACCCCGCCTCGACCAGGCCAGGACGTGGCTGCCGCTGCTGTCGCGGCCGACGCTGTCGCTGGGCCGCTACCGGCTGCCCAAGGGCGGCACCGACGGCCAACAGCCGCACGACCGCGACGAGGTCTACCAGGTGTTGCGCGGCGCGGCGAAGTTCACCGCCGACGGCACCACGCGCGACGTGGTCGCAGGCGACGTGGTGTTCGTCGCGGCGGGTGCGGCGCACCACTTCCACGACATCACCGAAGACCTCGACCTGCTGGTGTTCTTCAGCGACGCGCGGCCGTCGGGCGGCGGCATGGTCGCGGGGCCGGTGCCGAGCGAACAGACGCCCTACCCCGAGACCAGCGCGCGCGGCGCCACACGTATCTTCTACTGGTTCGGTCTCGACTCCGCGGGCCAGGTGCACATCGACCACGGCCAGCCGCGCTGGAACCCGGCCTACGAGAAGTTCCTGAACGCGCCCGCGAAGAGCCGCTGGCGCTGCGGCGAGAACTTCTGGACCACGCTCGACACCAACATCGACCTCGTGATCGGCGGCACCGAGGTGCCGATCGGCCTCTACTACGTCGTCCTGCAGCACCTCGCCGAGCGCGGCCCCGAGCTCGTGTTGCTCGATGCGCAGCAGGTGCGGCGGCAGCGCCTCGATGCCTACGAAGCCGGCAAGACCAGCGGCGGCCTCGTCGTGCCGCTGCGGCACGAGCAGGCGCCCGTCGCCGCGAGCCGCCTGCAGTTCGAACTCACCGTCGATCGCGCCCAGCGCGACCGCGGCGAGCTGCAACTGCGCTTCGGGCCGCACCTGCTGCGCGCCGACGTGCTGATGAAGCCCGCGCGCTGAGCGTCACTTCTTGCGCCCGACGTCGTCCTTCTTGTCGCCCTTCTTCTCTGGCGCATCGGCGAAGTAGTAGCGGTTCGCCTCGACCGCCCACGTCGCGTTCCACTTCCACACGACCTTCTTGTCGGGGGAGAACTCGCGGACCACGGTGTTCTCGGCGACGAGCGTATTGCCGTTCGGCAGGCGGTCGGCGTCGCTGGGGCTGCTCAGCCCGGTGAGCTCCCAGACGATCTTGCCGTCCTTGTCGTACTCCCGCACCGCGTGCGCGTGGCGCAGGGTCACCAGCGTATTGCCGTTGGGCAGACGGTCGGCGTCGTGCACGCTCGGCACCCCGCGCAGCTGCCAGACGGTCTTGCCGTCCTTGTCGACCTCGATGACGCGGTCGTCGATCACGTCGGCGATCAGCGTATTGCCGTTGGGCAGCCGCTCGGCGTCGAACGGTCGCGTGCCGAGGTACTCCCAGACGATCTCCCCCTCGGGTGAGACCTCGATCACCCGGCCGCCGAAGGTGTCGGCGATCAGCGTGTTGCCGTCGGGCAGACGCTGGGCGACGTAGGGGTTCTTGAGGTTCTCGAAGTCCCACACGGTGTTGCCGTTCGGGTTGATCTCGCGGACCCGGCTCACCGAGAACTCGGTGACCAGCAGGTTGCCGTTGGGCAGGAGCTCGGCGTCCCACGCGCCGTAGATCTCGCCGAGCTCGCGCACCACCTTGCCGTCCTGGTCGACGACCTGGACGTGGTTGTCGGAGTAGTCGGTGATCACCGTGACCCACCGCTTGGGCAGCGGCTTGGGCGTCGGGTCCTGGACGGGCGCGTCCTTGGCCACCGGGTCCTGCGACGCCGGCGGCGGGTCCTGCACCGGCACGAACGCGGCGCGTTCGGCGTTGCGCCACCACGACAGCGTGCCGACCACGGCGAGCGCGAGCAGCGCGGCCGCGAGCAGCAGGTGGCGCGACGGCGCGGGACGCGCGTGGGCCAGCACCGCGGCGCGCAGGCGCTCGGTCAGGTCGGGAGCAGGCAACACCCCGGCGGCCTCGCCGAGCAGGGCGTCGAGCTGCAGGTCGAGAGCGCGTTGGCGCAGGCGTTGATCGGGGTTCATGATCGGTCCTCCACAGGTCGGGCTTCGATGCACACGCGCAGCTGCTGCCGCGCGCGCTGCATCAGGGTCTTGACGCCGTTGGGCTGCAGGCCGAGCGCCGCGGCGACGTCGTCGCGACTCGCCGGGTCGTGGCCCACGAGGCCGTAGCTGAGTTCGACCGCGCGGCGCGCGCGGCCGGTCAGCCGCGACAGGCAGCGGCGCAGCGCGTCGAGCATGCCGTCGCCGCCGTCGGCCTCGCAGTCGCGCTGCCACAGCTCGTCGACCGCGTCGGCCAGCAGGTTCGCCTCGAGTCCGCCCTGCCGCCGGCGCAGGAACAGGAACCGTGCGGTGCGCCGCAGGAACGTGAACGCGGCGGCGGGCTCGAGCCGCAGCGCGCCCTTCTGCAGCGCCACGACGAACGCCTCCTGCACGAGGTCGTCGGCCTCACCCGGCGCCGCGCCCTGCATGCGCAGGTAGCGCCAGACGCCGCGCGCCTGACGCTCGATCGACGGCGCCAGCGGCAAAGGGGCCGATGGCACGGCGGTCCGGGCGGTGGCAGGCAAGGGCATGTTCCTCAGTCTCGGGGGCGCGCCCAGGGTATTCACCTTTCCACCGGATCTTGAGGCCCCCACCGACGCGCATCCGACCCGGACGATTCCGCAGAATGCGCGAACGCCGGCGCACCGCAACTCGCTGCCCCGAGGTGGCGCGAGCAGGCGCCCCGCCATTCCCGGCCCGTTTCGGCGATACTCCCGCCGCGCACCCCACCAACCAGGACCACGTGAGCCAACCAGGCGACAGCCCCAGCCCCGACCGCGACCCGCGACCCGAGCCCGATGCGGCCCTCGAGCAGCTGTTCGCGCGCAACCTGCCGGCGCTGGTCGCCTACCTGCGGGCGCGCGTCGGCGGCGCGCTCGCCGCCCGCGAATCGATCAGCGACCTCGCCCAGTCGGTCTGCCGCGAGGTGCTGCTCGACCAGCCCCGGCTGCACTTCCCCAACGAGGAGTCGTTCCGGGCCTTCCTGTTCCTGCAGGCCTCGCGCAAGGTCGTCGACCGCTATCGCTACCACAAGATGGCGATGCGCGACCCGGCGCGCGAGGTGAACCTGCCGAGCGAAGCCGAGGCGCGCGAGCTGCTGACCAGCTTCGCGCAGATGATCACGCCCTCGCGCAACGCCGGCGCCCGCGAAGAACTGGACCGGGTCGAGCAGGCGGTGCACGAGCTGCCCGACAACCAGCGGGAGGTGGTCCTGCTGAGCCGCATCGGCGGCATCTCGTACGCGCAGATCGCCAGTCAGATGGGCGTCTCCGAGGCAGCGGTGCGCAGCCTCGCGGCGCGGGGGCTCGCCCGGCTGGCGGCGAAGTTGGGCCGGGTACAGCCGTGACCCGGGAGCGCGGCGAGGGGCCGGCAAGTTCGCCCCGAGGCGCTTACCATGGCGCGTCAGCCATGCCTCACGATCTGACCCCGCCCTCGGATCGCGACGACCTCTCCAGCCTCGTCACCCGCTGCATCCTCGCCTTCGAACAAGAAGGTGAGAGCGCGGTCGAAGGGCTGCTCGCCGCCAACCCCGTGCTCGCCACCGAGGCGCGCGCGCAACTGCTCGCCCTGCGCGACGCCGGCCTGCTCGCGCCGCCGATGCCGGACCCGGTGCAGATCGGGCAGTACCGCGTGCTGCGACGCCTGGGCAGCGGCGCCGTCGGTTCGGTCTACCTCGCCGTGCAGGAGCAGCCGATGCGCCGGCAGGTCGCGATCAAGGTGATCCGCCCCGGCATGGACTCGCGCGAGGTGCTGGCGCGCTTCGCCGTCGAACGACAGGCGCTGGCGCTGCTCGATCACCCCAACGTCGCGCGCGTGCTCGACGCCGGCACCACGCCCGACGGCCGTCCGTACCTGTGCATGGACTACGTCGCGGGTCAGCCGATCACGCGCTACTGCGACGAACGTGCGCTCGGCATCGAGCAGCGCCTCGAGCTGCTCGCCCTGGTCGGCGACGCGGTGCACGCCGCGCACCAGAAGGGCATCCTGCACCGCGACCTCAAGCCCTCGAACATCCTGGTCGGCGACCGCGACGGCAAGCCGTGGCCGACCGTGATCGACTTCGGCGTCGCCAAGTCGCTGGGCCCGCGCCTGCTCGACGTCACGCTCTACACCGGCCACGGCAAGCTGGTCGGAACCCCGGAGTACATGAGCCCCGAGCAGGCCGCCAACGAGATCGACGTCGATACGCGCACCGACGTTCACGCGCTCGGCGTGGTGCTCTACGAGTTGCTCACCGGCCGCCTGCCGTTCCCCTCCGAGCGGCTGCGCCGCGCCGGCCCTGGCGAGCTGCTGCGCATCCTGCGCGACGAAGAGCCGCCGCCGCCGAGCGCGATCGCCGACGACGGCAGCGCCGGCTGCGACGAGCGCGCGCGGCGGCGGCGCAGCAGCCCCGCGGCGCTGGCGCGCGGCCTGCGCGGCGAGCTCGACTGGATCGTGCAGAAGGCGATCGAGAAGGACCGCAACCGCCGCTACGGCATGGCCGCGGACCTCGCCGCCGACCTGCGCGGCCACCTGCGCAACGACCCGATCAGCGCGGGCCCGCGCACCGCCTGGTACCGCTGGCGCAAGTTCGTGCGCCGCAACCGCATCGAGGCCGGCTCGTTCGCGGCGGTGGTGCTGGCGCTGCTGCTCGGCCTGGTGACCAGCCTGGGCTTCTACTCCGAGGCCATGGCCAAGGCCAAGGAGTCCGAGGCCAGCCTCGACGTCGCGCTCGAGGCCGTCGAGCGCATGGTCAAGGCCGGCGAGGACCGGCTCGACATCGTGCCGCGCATGGAGGAGGTGCGGCGCGAGCTGCTCGGCGAGGCGCTGGCGCTGCACCGCCGGCTCGCCGCCGCGTCGGGCGGCCGCCGCCTGCAGCTGCGCACCGCGCGTGCGCTCGCCGGCCTCGGCAACGTGCAGGCCCAGCTCGGCGAGTTCGAACCGGCAATCAACAGCCTGGTCGAGGCGCGCAAGATCCTCACCGCGCTGCCCGCGTCGCAGCAGGAACGCACCGAGGTGCACCAGCTCGACGTCGACCTGGCCTTCTCGCAGGCGCTGTGGATGGAGTCGCTGGGCAAGCCCGTCGCCGCGTGCGAGGCCCGGCTCGACGAGGCCTTCCGCGGCGCGCAGACGCTGCTCGCGGCCGGCGCGCCGACGCCGAGCCAGCGCCTGCTCGGCGCCCGCATCTACGGCCGCGTCGCGATGCACCGCCGCGGCGACGACGCGACGGCCGCGCGCGCGCTGTTCGAGCGGGCCGTGGCCCTGCTCGAGCCGGTGCTGGCCGCGCCCGCCGAACACCGCGCGCTGCTCGCCGAGGCGTTCGGGGTCCTGGCGAGACACGCCCAGTTCCTGGTCGAGATCGGCGACCCCGCGGCGGCGATCGCGGCGGCCGAGCAGCTGCACGGCCTGACCAAGGCCGAGCTCGAACGCGACCCCGACCCGCTCGAGCAGGCGCGTTACCTGAGCTCGATGGTCGAGATCGCCGGCGTCTGGTACCGCACCGAGCAGTTCGCGCGCGTCGTCGACGAGCTGGCCCCGGCGATCGCCGCGCGGCGCGCGCTCACGCACGACTTCCCCGCCGTGCCCGCCCACCGCTACGGCCTGGGCGTCGTGCTCGTCAACACGGCGCTCGCGCAGGAACGGCTCGGCAAGATGGACGCGGCGCGCGCCGGGCTGCTCGAGGCGTTGCCGCTCTACGACCAGCTGCTCGCCGAGCACCCCGAGGCCACCGACTATCGCGAGCAGCTGCTGCGCGCCGTGATCGACCTCGCCCACCACGACACGATGCGGGCGCGCTACGGCATGCAGGTCGACTGGAGCGACGCTGAACGCGCCCTGGCCCGCGCCGACGAGCTGGCGAAGAACAACACCAGCACCGCGACGCAGCGCTGGGACGAGCTGCTCGCCGAAGCCGCGCGCATGCGCGGCGACGTGCGCGCGCTGCAGCAGCGTCCGGCCGACGCCGCCGCCGCGCAGCGCGAGTCGCTGCAGAGATACGAACAGCTCTACGCGCGGCAGCCGGACTCGGTCTGGATCGGCGCGCGCGTCGTCGACGTGCGCGAGAACCTCGCCCGCAGCCTGCTGCAGCTCGGCGAGCACGAGCAGGCCGCGGCGCTGGTCGCCGCAGCGGCACAACTGCACCAGGAACTGGCGCCGAAGCTGCCGGCGAACGGCCAGATCCTCAACAAGCGCCGCGAGCTCGCCGAACTCGGCGTGCGCATCGACCTCGCCGGCAAGCGGTTCCAGACCGCGTTCGACGGCATGCAGCACTACCTCGAGCTCGGCGAGGACCCGGACTTCGACTGGATCGGCAAGGAGATGGTCGCCCGCCTGGCCCTCGAGGGCGCGCGCGCGGCCAAGGACGACGCCGCGTGGCGCGATCGCATGGCGCAGCGCGCGCGCGACGGCGTCGCCGCGGCGCTGGCGAGCGGCTCCAACCGCAACGACCCGAACTCGCCGATGGTCGCGGTGATGCGCAGCAATACGCTGGGGCTCCTGGTCGCGACCGAGCGCGAGTTCGGCACCCCGACAGCGGCGGCAGCCGCGCAGCGCGGCGTGGTGGACGGTTACCGGCTCGCCTTCGATTCCCGCCGCACCGCGCGCAACCGCGGCCGCGTCGAAGCCGCCTGCCGCGCGTTGATCGAGCTGTATCGCCAGGCCGGCGACGAAGACGCGGCGGCCAAGACCGAACGCGAGCTCGCCGAGCTGCCGGCCAGCGGCAACTGACCGCGCCCGCAGCTCACTTCGCCAGCGCGTCGAGCTGCTCGCCGATGGCCTTGGCGCGCTCGGCCAGTTCCTGGCTGGTGCGCCGGCGGATCTCGAGATACCGGTAGTAGCGCTCTGCGCGCTGCTCCTGGCGCGCCCGCACCCACGAGTGGTCGGGGTGGTCCGCTGGCGGCAGCGGCTCGCTCGCGGTCGACAGCTCGACGAGCTTCTCCTCGACGTACATCAGCCGGCGCAAGGCGTTCTGGAAGGCGATCAGGGGCACGTAGACGTCTACCGAGAACACGCCGTAGCTCTCCTGGGTCACGACGTGGTCGATCATCTCGATCGGATACTGCGGCGCCGGATAGAAGTCGTCGCCGAACGCGGGCAGTTCGCCGCGGTCGAGCGCGGCGCGGAACTGCGGGTTGGTGTTGTCGTGGCGCAGCACGAAGCCGGCGAACAGCTTCTCGTAGCGGTCGAGACCGACGCGCAGCAGTTCGATCACGTGCCCCCGGCTGCGCGCCGCCTGGCGCTCTGCCTGGTAGTTGTTGAGCACGAACGCGGCGTAGACGCCGACGAATACGATCACCAGCTCGAGCAGGATCTTGCCGGGCTTCGCCGCGCGCAGCCGTTCGCGGATTCGCAGGGTGGCCATCGCGGCGCATCATCGCCAGCCGACGACGAGCCCACAACCGCGGCGCTGCTCAGGGCGCGATCAGGCCGAACTTCTGCATCACCTCGGTGAGCACCTGGTACTGCCGCTCGAGGGCCTGCAGTTCGATCATCTCTTCGCCGAACTGCACGTTGGAACCCTCGAGGCAGCCCTGCTTGAGCATCCCGAGCCCGATCGTGCCAGGTGCGCCGGTGCACGGCGGGCCGGAGTTGTCGGTCTGCAGCCAGCGCCCGAAGCGAGGCAGCAGGCCCTCGGGGTTGACGAAGAGCGCAAGGGTCAGTTGGCCGAAGCCCGTCGAGGTGTCCGGACTGCCCGCGGTGCGGCCGCTGACCCGGCCACTCGGGTCGATCGAGATCTCGAGCGCATCGCCAGGCACCGTGATCTCGGGCAGCAGCACACACCCGTCGGTCGTGGTGAGTTTGCCGCCGCGGTCGACGTGCAGGCGCCCGTCGCGCGTGTAGCCGGTGCTGCCGTCGCACAGCACCACGGCGAAGAACCCGTCGCCCTCGATGGCCAGGTCGAGCATGCGCTCGGTGACGAACAACGCGCCGTTGCTGAACACCGGGCAGGCATCGGCGCTCGCGGGTACCGGGACCGGAGTGCCCTGGCTGCCAAGCGCCGCGCGCGGCGCGATCGCGACGACGCGCCGCTTGTAGCCCGTGGTGTGCACGTTGGCGAGATTCTCGAGCGCGACGCGGCGCCGCACCGAGTAGTCGCGCAAGGTCGCCTTGAGCAGCGCGGCGACTTCGGGGTCGACGGCGCGCACCGCGGCCTCGGGCACGTCCGCGACGGCGTTCTCGGCGGATACGGTGCCCCGCAGGGCGGCCTCGACGGCAGCCGCAGCAGAGCGCGGCGCTGCGGGCATCGGCGACTGGCAGGCGACGAACAGCAGGGGCAGCAGGGACAGCGTCGCGGTTCTCATCGTGGGGCTCGCGTTCGGGGGTTTTCGCGACGGTCGGACGCCGCGCTGTCGTCCCCATCGACACGACCTTGCCCCGAGCTGAAACTGGTGGCCGTCGCCGGGACAGTTTCCCGCCTGCGTAGAAAGTTCGTCCCGGCCGGCTACTGCACGTCCCTGGAAACCCCAATGCACAAGCTCTTCACCACCCTGTTCCTCTCCGCCGCGACCACCACCGCGGCGCTCGCCCAGAACGCGTCGTTCACCCCGTTCGGCGCCGGCTGCACCTTCGACAACCAGACGTTGGCGATCGGCAACCAGGGCCTGCCGCAACTCGGCACGACCTGCACCATCACCTACTCGGGCCCCAACCACACCCACAACTTCGCGCAGCAGATCGCCTGGCCGCAGATCGGCCTGGGCTTCAACCAGTCGGTGTTCCCGATCCCGCAGTCGATCCTGCCGCAGCAGCCGGCCGGCTGCATGGGCCTGATCTCCGCCGATGTGATGATCCCGATGCCGGTCGATCCGGTGCTGCCGCAGTACCAGGACCACTACGACTTCGTGATCCCGAACGCGACGTGGCTGATCGGCGTCAACGTCTATGCGCAGTGGCTCATGCTGCACACCCAGTGCGGCTTCGTCGGCTGCAACTACGACGCGATCGCGACGTCGGACGCGGCGCTGATGACGATCGGCCTGTGAGCCGACGCTGACGCGCCAGGCTGGCGGTGATAGCTTTGCGGCGATGCGCGCCAGCCACCTCCTCGCCACCTTCGCCGCGCTCTCGGGCGCGCTCTGCGCCCAGGAACGCGCCGACCTCGCCGCACTGCTCGAGCCGATCCGCGCCGAGCATGGCGTGCCCGCGCTCGGCGCCGCCGTGATCCGCGACGGCGCCGTCGTCGCGCTCGGCGTCACCGGCGTGCGCCGCCAGGGCCACGAAGAGAAGGTCACCACGGACGACCTGTGGCACCTCGGCTCCTGCACCAAGGCGATGACCGCGACGCTGCTCGCACAGCAGGTCGACGCCGGCAAGCTGCAGTGGTCGACGACCGTCGCCGCCGGCCTGCCCGACCTCGCCGGCAAGTTCGACGAACACGCGCGCGCGATCACCGTGCGGCACCTGCTCACGCACCGCGCCGGCCTGCCCGGCGGCCCGCCGCAGCCGCTGTGGCGCGAACTGTTCCGCTACGAGGGCACGACGCGCGAGGCGCGTCGCGAGGTCGCGACGGCGATGCTCGGCATCGCTCCCGAGGCGCCGCTCGGCGAGCGCTACCTCTACTCCAACGCGAGCTACATGATCGCCGGCGCGATCGCCGAGCGCGCCGCCGACGCGAGCTGGGAGGAGCTGATGCAGCGCCAGCTGTTCACGCCGCTGGGCATGCGCAGCGCCGGTTTCGGTCCGCCGGGCAGCAAGGACGACACCTCGCAGCCGTGGGGGCACCGCCCCGGACCCAAGGGCCCCGTGCCGATCTTCGGTGACAACCCGCCGGCGCTGGGCCCCGCGGGCACCGTGCACTGCACGCTGGCCGACTGGGCGAAGTTCGCGGCGCTGCACCTGGGCGTCGTCGCCGGCGACGAGCCGCTGGTCACGGCCGAACGCCTGCGCGAGCTGCACACGCCGCCCGAAGGCGCCGACTACGCGCTGGGCTGGGGCGTCACCACCCGCCCCTGGGCCAAGGGCCCGATCCTCTCGCATTCGGGCAGCAACACCATGTGGTACTGCGTCGCGTGGCTGGCCCCCGAAGCGAAGTTCGGGGTGCTCGTCACGTGCAACCAAGGTGAGGCCGGCGCCGCCTGCGACGCGGTCGCGGGCGCGTGCATCCGCCGTTTCGCCCCGGCTCGCGCGGGCGCGAAGAAGTGAGGTTCGGCGCGAACGGTTGAACCACCCCGGGTCGTGGCCCATCCTGCGCCGATGCGCCCCCCGACCGACACCACCGTCGTGGACGCGTCGCGTTACCAGCAGGTGCGGCGGCGAACCGAAGCGATCACCGCGCCCCTGTGCGTCGAAGACCACGTCGTCCAGACCATCGACGACGTCTCGCCGCCGAAGTGGCACCTCGCGCACACCACCTGGTTCTTCGAGACCTTCGTGCTCGCGCCGAACGCCGCGAACCACCGGCCGTTCGACCCGCACTTCGGCTTCCTGTTCAACTCCTACTACGAAGCCGTCGGGCCGCGCGCCGAACGCGCCGCACGCGGCGCGCTGTCGCGGCCGACGCTGGCGCGGGTGCACGAGTACCGCCGCGCCGTCGACGAGCAGATGCACGAGCTGCTCGCCGCCGGCCTGCCGGCCAAGGTCGCCGCGATCGTCGAGCTCGGCCTGCAGCACGAACAACAGCACCAAGAGCTGCTCGTGACCGACATCAAGCACATCCTGGCCAGCAATCCCGAGCGCCCCGCGTACCGACCGGCGCCCGAGCCCGCCGCGCGCGGCGCGGCCGGGATCGCGACGCACCGCGGCGCCGCGCGGTGGCGACGCTTCGACGGCGGGCTGGTCGAGATCGGCCACGACGGCGCCGGCTTCGGCTTCGACAACGAGACCCCGCGCCACCGCGTCTGGCTCGAGCCGTTCGACCTCGCCGACCGGCTGGTGACCAACGCCGAGTACCTGCAGTTCGTCGAGGACGGCGGCTACGCGCGCGCCGAGCTGTGGCTGTCCGACGGCTGGAGCGCCGTGCAGCGCCTGGGCTGGTATGCGCCGCTCTATTGGGAACGCGACGGCGACGGCTGGAGCGAGACGACCCTGCACGGCCGCGCGCCGCTCGAGCCCGACGCGCCCGTCGTGCACGTCAGCGGCTTCGAGAGCGACGCCTTCGCGCGCTGGGCCGGGGCGCGCCTTCCGACCGAGTTCGAGTGGGAGCACGCCGCGGCGCAGCTCGACCAGGGCGAGGCGCTCGCGGCCGCGAACCTGTTCGGCGACCAGGTCCTGCACGTGCGCGCGGCGCCCGACGACGCCGAGGGGCTGCGGCAGATGTACGGCGACGCCTGGGAGTGGACCTCGTCCGCGTATCTGCCCTATCCGGGCTACCGCCCGCTGGAAGGCGCGCTCGGCGAGTACAACGGCAAGTTCATGAGCGGCCAGAACGTCCTGCGCGGCGGCTCGGTAGCGACGCCGCGCGAGCACTTCCGGCCCACCTACCGCAACTTCTTCCAGCCCGAGAAGCGCTGGCAGTTCACGGGGCTGCGGCTGGCGCGCTCGCTGGGAACGTGACGACGCGGAACGCGCCGTGGCGCCGCGATCGAGCCCATTGCGGCCCTACTTCGTCGGCCGCGCCCCGTCGGGGCTTCCCATTGCCGCTGCCGTCGCTATCCTGTTCGCCCACTAGCGCCGTCCGACTGCTGTTGCAGCCCAAAGGGAGCGCCGACCTCTGTCGGCACATTCGGCTGGCCTGACCCGCCTGATTCGATGTTCGCGGCGCCACCGCCAAGGAGCGGCATACCGCCGAGGCCGGGTCCTCGTTTCATGACTGCCACCGATTTTGCCTCCCTCGGCCTGTCCGAGCCCGTTCTGCTCGCGCTGCGCGCCCGCAACTACGCCACCCCCACCCCGATCCAGGCCCGCAGCATCCCCCACCTCCTGCAGGGCCGCGACCTGCTGGGCATCGCCCAGACCGGCACCGGCAAGACCGCCGCGTTCTCGCTGCCGATGCTCGACCTGCTGGTGGCCTCCGGTCACCGCCCCAGGTCGCGCATGCCGCGCGCGCTCGTGCTCGCGCCGACGCGCGAGCTGGCGTCGCAGATCGCCGAGTCCTGCGAGGCCTACGGCCGCAACCTGCCGATCAAGGTCGCGATCGTGTTCGGCGGCGTCGGCCAGACGCCGCAGGTGCAGGCGCTGCGCCGCGGCGTCGACATCCTGGTCGCCACGCCGGGCCGCCTGCTCGACCTGATCAACCAGAACCACTGCGACCTCTCGGACGTCGAGATCCTCGTGCTCGACGAGGCCGACCGCATGCTCGACATGGGTTTCCTGCCCGACGTCAAGCGCATCCTCGCGCGCGTGCCCGAGGACCGGCAGTCGCTGCTGTTCAGCGCGACGATGCCCGAGGACATCACCGCGCTGTCGAAGAAGTACCTCAAGGACCCGCTGCGCGTCGAAGTCACGCCGCCGGCGGCGACCGCCGACCGCATCGAGCAGAGCGTCTACTTCGTGCAGAAGGCGAAGAAGCGCGACCTGCTGCTGCAGCTGCTGCAGGACCCCGCGTTCGTGCGCACGCTGGTGTTCACGCGCACCAAGCACGGCGCCGACCGCGTCGCCCGCCACCTCGACAAGGGCGGCGTCGAGGCCCACGCGATCCACGGCGACAAGTCGCAGGGCGCGCGCGAACGCGCACTCGAGGCGTTCCGCGCCGGCAAGTGCCACGCGCTCGTCGCCACCGACATCGCCGCGCGCGGCATCGACGTCAAGGAGATCAGCCACGTGATCAACTTCGACCTGCCGAACATCCCCGAGAGCTACGTGCACCGCATCGGCCGCACCGCGCGCGCCGGCAGTGACGGCATCGCGATCTCGTTCTGCGACGAGGGTGAGCACGAGTACCTGCGCGACATCGAGAAGCTGATCCGCAAGAAGATCCCGGTCGCCGGCGCCAGCAAGCGCTCCGAGGCCGACGTGGCGACGGGCAAGCCGGCGCAGCGGCCGCGCCGCACCCCGGTGCCCGGCGCGCACGGCCGGGCCCCTGAGCGCGAGCTGGTCGCCAGCGAGAACGGCGGCGAAGAACGGCCGCGGCCGGCACCCGCGCCGCACAAGCCGCGCCCGCAGCAGCACCCGCGGCAGTCGTCGGGCGGCCAGCGCCCTGGCCCGGGCGGCGGCAGGGGCACCACCGACCCGCGCCGCCCCAAGCGCCGCGGCCGGCCGGCGATGCCCAACGCCGTCGACCCCGAGCAGCGCCGCCCGTGGACCGAAGAGGAGCGCCGCGAGCGCATGCCGAACCGTGGCCCCCGCGAACCGTGGCCCGGCAAACCAAGGCTTCGGCGCCAAGGCACCGGCACCGGCATGGGGTCGGCGGCAGCGACGCCGGCAGCGGCGGCCCCGCCGCCGCAATCGCCGCCGGCGCTGAGGCGCATGCGGGTGCATAACCACCACACCTGCTGCGGCTGCGCCGCAGCAGGTGTGTGGTTTGTACCCGGTACCGTACGCACGAGTGTGACACGGGAGCCGCGCTGGCACTGCTGGGGGGGCCAATGCACAAGTTCCTGCTCCCGTCCCTTCTCGGCCTGTCGGCCGCGGCGCCCGCGCAGTCGGTGCTGCCCCCCTTCAACACCTACTACCAGGCCGTCGACCTCGGCCAGATGCCGCAGGTCTACGACTACGGGGGCATCTGCTTCGCCCCCGGCGACGCCAATACGCTGCTGGTCTCGGCCTACGGCAGCGGCCGCATCGCCGCGGTGCCGCTGGTGCGCGACGCGGCCGGCCGGATCGCCGGTTTCGGCGCGACCACGACGCGCGCCACGGTCGGCGGCAACGACGGCGGCCTCGCGGTCGGCCCGGGCGGGGTGCTGCTGTTCACGTGGTACGGCGCCAACCGGCTCGGCCAGGTCAAGCCCGCGAGCAGCGTCGCCGACCGCGTCGACGACCTGCACCCGCTCGGCGTCAGCGTCTCGGTCGGAACCTGCGCGTTCGTCCCGGCGGGCCGCGCCGGCGCCGGCCGCTTCAAGCTCGCCAACTACGCCAACAGCGAGTGGTACGACGTCGTCCTGACGCCGGACGGCAACGGCACGTTCGCGCCGACGATCAGCGCGCCGCCCGTGCAGATCCAGGGCGGGCCCGAAGGCATCCTCTACCCGCCCGTCACCGCGCCGCTGCTCGGCGACTGCGTGATGGTCTGCGAGTGGAACGCCGGCATCACCGCCTACCGGACCGACGGCAACGGCGACCCGCTGCCGAACACGCGCCAGATGGTGCTGACCGGCCTGGGCTCCAACGGCGGCGGCGCGATCGACCCGATCAGCGGCGACTTCCTGTTCACGGGCGGCAACGGCAGCCTCGTCGCGATGCGCCTGGGCGCGACCTGCGGCACGATCACGAGCTACGGTCGGGCCACGCCCGGCGCGAGCCTCACGCCGACGCTGACCGCGGTCGGCTGCGCGCGCCTCGGCCAGACCTTCACGATGACCGTGCAAGGCGAACCGAACGCGCTCGGCGCGTTCGCGATGGGCACGTTCCCGGCCAACTGGCAGATCGCCGGCGTCGACGTGCTGACCAACATGACGGTGTCGATCTCGCACCGCCTCGACGCCCAGGGCCGCCTCGTGGTGCCGTTCGCGGTGCCGCCCGTGGCCGCGTTCGGCGACCTGCACCTCTACTTCCAGGCCGGCTACTTCTCGCCGGGCAGCAGCACGGGGTTCTCGGCGACCAGCGGCCTCGACGTCTGGATCCAGTGATCCGCGGCGGCCGCCATGCTGCGGGTGATCGAAGGCGATCGCAGAGACGGTCGCCGCGTCGGACTACTGGTACCCGAATCGCGCCCAGATGCCGTTGCCGAGGTCGTAGCCGAGCGGCCCTGCGGTCGGGGCGTAGTAGCTCTGCACGGCAACCTCGAGTCCCGCGAGCTGCGGCACCAGCGGCAGACCCACGGTGAAGCTCCACTGCGGCCCCGTCAGCACCTGCAGCACCGAGGCGTTGCCGTAGGCGAACCAGGCGAAGCACGAACTCGCGCCGAGGTAGGTCGGCGCGCTCGGACGCAGGCTGAACAGCAACAACCCGTTGGTGTTGGCGGGCCCGTCGAAGCCCAGGATCGTCACGGGCTGGCCGAGGATCGGCCGCGACATGAGGTTGCGCGGCAGGATCGGCCCCGCGCCGCAGGCACCGGTCTGCACGGTGACGTCGGCGAGCACCTTGCCCGACGTCACCCACCAACCTTCGCGACCGAGCATTACCGTCGCGGCGACCGCGAAGTCGCCGTAGCCGTCGGCGTCGACGTCGCCGAGCGCGCACAGCGCGCTGCCCACGTGCACGTAGGGAGAGTCGCCAAAGCCCCACAGCCGCGCGCCCGTCCGCCCGGACGACGCGCGCAGCATCGGGCCGTTGGCAGCCGTCACGATCACGGCGAGATCGACCATGCCATCGTGATCGAGATCCCCGACCGGCGCGACGTCCACGCCCATGCCGGTCTCGAACGGCTGCTGCGCGCGCAGCGTGAGTCGCAGATTGCCGGTCATCGCGTCGACGACCTCGACGCGCCCGAGCGTGCCGTTGCCCGCATTGCCATCGCGATGCAGCAGGAGCTCGGCGATGCCGTCGCCGTCGAGGTCGGCGACGCGAAGGTGACGACTGTCGCTGCCGGTGAGCCCCAGCGTTCGCACCTCGAGCATCGGGTTGGTCTGCAAGACGTGCGTGTCGTAGCGACGCGTGGTGACGACCACGTCCTGACGGCCGTCGTTGTCGATGTCGCCGATCGCGCGGATCTCGGCGTCGGCGTTGTTGTTCTGGATCGGCGCCGACGTCGCCAGCAGATTGCCGCTCTGGCCCTGCAACAGACGCACCACGTTGGTGCCGTTGCCGTAGAGCACCACGGCGACGTCGGCGCGGCCGTCACCGTTCCAGTCCCCGATCGCCGTGATCCCCCGGTACTGGAAGCCCGACCCCGCCGGCAGAACGTAGAGTTGGTTGCCGGTCGCTCCCGAGTAGACGTACAACGAGCCGATCGTCACCACGGCAACGTCACCGCGGCCATCGAGATCGGCGTCGCCGAAGCCGACGCAGTCCCTGACCTCCGAGAAGTCGTTGGCCGTGAACGTGTGCAGCGGCGCCGCGCTGGCGCCCGACGCCAGCACGACCTCGTAGCCGCTCACGCCGGGGGAGATCTCGATGCGCACGTAGCTCAGGAAGTCGGCGACCCCGTCGCCGTCGGTGTCCGCCGCCGCGCGCATCAGCGGCAGCGGTGAGCGGTCGAGGCTCACGAGGTGGCTGGAGAGGATCGACTGCGCGGGCAGCGCGAGCGCGAGCAACGGGAGAGCGGCGAAGGTGCGGTGCAGGTGCATGGGGTTCCAGGGGTTGTCGGTGGCCCTACTTGTGCTTCTTGCGCTGCGACGGCCACGGGTCCTTCATCTCGACGACGTACTTCTTCCACGCCTTCTCGAGTTCGTCGAGGTCGACGCCGTCGAGCGCGGCCTTGAGCGCCGCCTTGCGGGCCATGAACTGCGCGACCTGCTTCTTGCTCAGGTCGGGGTTCTCGCCGAGCTTGGCCAGCTCTTCGGCGTACGCGGCCTTGGCGGTGTCGAAGTAGGTCTGCAGCAGCGCGGCCCACTTGGGGTGCGACTGCACCTCCGGGCACTGCTTGAGGAAGTAGATGAACGACCACGCGCCGGCGTAGAAGAAGCCGATGCGCGCGCGGTTGTAGAACACGGCGCGCTCGGCGTTGAGGATCTCCTTGAGCGGCACGAAGCCCTCGCCGTACTCGCACATGTCCTTGGCGAGGTGGATGCGCCAGGGGCTCGGGTCGATGCCCTGCACCTTGCCCGACGACTTGCCGATGTCGGTGCCCGAGAAGTAGTCGCCGTAGCCCTCGTTGAACCAGTCGTGCGGCGCGAACTCGCCGACCGCGTAGAAGATGTACTGGTGGAAGGCCTCGTGGTAGAGCACGAGCAGCGAGTCGTCGTCGGTGAGCTTGCGCTTGCCCATCGCCTTGCGCTCGTCGTCGTCGAGCGTCTTCATCGTGTACGAGTAGTCGTAGAAGACGAGCTCCTCGTTGCCCGGGTGCCAATAGCCGCCGGAGCCGGGCGGGCCGCCGTACTGGGCGTACTCCTCCTTGGTGCGGCAGACGCGCACGATGCTGACCGCGTCGACCGGCTTGGTCGGCGGGAACAGCTCCATGTAGAGCGAGCGCATCGCCTCGATGTCCCGGCCGATGCGCTTGATCAGGCCATCGTTCTTCGAGTGGTGCACGATCAGGTAGTTGGGCGTGTCGTACGCCTTCCAGCCGCGCGCCATCTCGACGCGCGCCTTCTTGCGCAGCTCGACCGCGCTGTACTCGCCGCTCGCGTAGATGCGGTCGATGCGCTCGCTGGCGCGCTCGCTGGCGTCGTCGGCGCCGTCGCCGAGCTCGATGCCCTTGGCGAGCTTGTCGAAGTGGCGGTCGAAGACCTTCTGGTAGGGGCTCAGGGCGAAGCCGTACGCGCCGTAGATGACGTTGCCTTCCTGCAGCTTGACCAGCCGGCCGACCGGCTTGGCGTCGGGGATCTGCCACCGGCCCTCGAACACCATGTCGAAGTTGCCGGGGTTCTTGGCGTCCTCCTGCAGGTGCCAGTTGGCGAACCGCTTGGCGAACTCCTCCCACGACGACACCCGGCTGCTCGCCTCCATCGCCTCGCGCACGGTCGTCGGCTTGCCGTCCTCCGCGGTGTCCGCGGGGCGCGCGCCGGTGACCGCCTGCGGCAGTTCGAAATTGTAGAAGTAGAGCTGCGGCTCGACGGCCTTGTAGACG
This sequence comes from Planctomycetota bacterium, assembly GCA_020638655.1. Lineage (GTDB taxonomy): Bacteria > Planctomycetota > UBA1135 > UBA1135 > UBA2386 > JACKIC01. The sequence goes on along the minus strand of JACKIC010000003.1, from coordinate 185,510 downwards.
CGGTCGTCGACCTTCTTGAGCTCGCGCGGCTTGTCCTTGAGCACGTAGCGCGCGACCAGGGTCTGCTCGGTCGGCGGGACCGGCACCTCCTGGTAGACGACGGGGTAGTAGAAGACCAGTTCGGAGAGCTTGTTCTCGTAGGTCTTGAAGCCAGGCGGCGCCTGGGCGACGACCGCGGCCAGGACGAGGCTCCCGGCCAGGACAGTTCGTAGCAGCATGGGGCGGCACCATACCACCAGGGCCGCGCGGCCGCCGGCGCGACCGAACTGTTGCGCGATCGTGGCGCCCCGCAGCCAGCTCGGTGCATGTCGCGAACAGGTCGCCTGTTACCATCCGACCCCGATGCCCCACCACCCCCGCCTCATCGCCGTGTCCCTGCTGCTCGCCGCCTGCGGCGGCGGGGACACCAAGGCCGCCGCGCGCACACCGCCCGCGGCACGGGCCGTTTCGCTGGTCCAGGTCGAGCGCGTCGAGCTGGCGCGCCGCGTGCAGGTGCACGGCACCCTGCTGGCGCTCGACGAGCTGGTGCTCGGCTTCCAGGTGACCGGCCGCCTCGTCGACCTGCGCGTCGACCTCGGCGACGACGTCGGCGCCGGCGACCTGCTGGCCGCGCTCGACCGCCGCGACTTCGAACTCGACCGGGCCCGCGCCGCCGCGGAGCTCGATCAGGCGCGCGCCCAGCTCGGCCTGCAGACCGCCGAGGGGCAGGAACTCGACCTCGGCACCGTGGCCGCGGTCCGCGAGGCCGAGGCCGTGCTCGCCGACGCCCGGCTGCAGCAGGGCCGCACGCTCGAGCTGGTGCAGAAGCAGCTCAAGCCGCCGGCCGAACTCGACGCCGCCAACGCCGCCCTCGCGGTGGCGCAGAGCCGCGTGCAACGCGCCCGCGACCAGGCGCGCACGTGGCTGGCCGAACTCGAGGTCAAGCGCCAGCAGCTCGCGATCGCCGACAAGCGCCTGCTCGACGCCGAGATCCGCGCGCCGTGGCCGGGGCGGGTCGCGACGCGGCACACCGCGGTCGGCCAGTATCTGACCGCGGGCTCGCCGGTGGTCACCCTGCTGCGCGTCGATCCGCTGCGGTTGCGCATGGAGGTGCCCGAACGCCAGGCAGTCGAGGTGCGGCTCGGGCACGAGGTCGAGTTCACCGTCGACGGCTCGAGCGAGTCGTTCTCCGGCAAGGTCACGCGGCTGGGCTCCGGCATCGACCGCGTCAACCGCACGCTGCTGGTCGAAGCCGCCGTCGACAACCAGGACCACAAGCTGCTGCCCGGCGCCTTCTGCCGGGCCGCGATCGTCGTCGCCGCCGCCGAACCCGCGGTCGCGGTGCCGATCGAGGCAGTGGCCTCGTTCGCGGGCGTCGACCGCCTGTTCACGGTCGCCGAGGGCAAGGCCGTGGAGCACCTGGTGACGCTCGGCCGGCGCCTCGACGGCCGCGTCGAGGTGCTCGCCGGCGTCGCCGCGGGCGACTCGGTCGTGGCCGCACCGGGCAACCTCGTCAACGGAGACGCCGTGCGCGTCGAGAGCCGCTGAGATGCAGAAGCTCGCCGAGATCTGCATCAACCGCCCCGTCTTCGCCTGCATGCTCGTGCTGGCGATGACCGTCGTCGGCGCCGTCGGCTTCAACAAGCTGTCCGTCGACCGCTTCCCGTCGATCGACCAGCCGACCGTGTCGGTGCGCGCGACGCTGCCCGGCGCCTCGCCCGAGGAGGTCGAGGTCACGGTCTCGCAGCCGATCGAGGAGGCCCTCAACTCGGTGGCCGGCATCAACGAGCTGCGCTCGATCTCGAGCACCGGCAGCTCGTTCGTGATCGCCACGTTCGACCTGTCGCGCGACATCGACCTCGCCGCGCAGGACGTGCGCGACCGCGTCGCCGTCGCGGCGCGGCGCCTGCCGCGCGACATCGAGCCGCCGGTCGTATCCAAGTTCGACAGCGACAGCTCGCCGATCCTGACCCTGGCGCTGTCGGGCAACCGCCCCCTGCGCGAGCTCACCGAGTTCGCCGACAAGCGCATCAAGCGGCGCCTCGAACGCGAGGGCGGCGTCGGCGAGGTGCGCATCGACGGCGGCCGCGAGCGCACGATCAACATCTGGCTCGATGCCGACCGCCTCGCCGCCTACGGGCTGCCGATCACCAAGGTGCGCGAAGCCCTGGTGCGGCAGAACAGCGACACGCCGGGCGGCAACGTCAGCACCGCCGACCGCGAGATCGTGCTGCGCACCATGGGCCGCATCTACGACCCGCGCCGCTTCGACGACCTCGTGATCGAGACGCGCGACGGCGTCGGCGTGCGCATCGGCGACATCGGCCGCGCCGAGGACGGCACCGAGGAGCCGCGCTCGGCGACGCGCCTCGACGGGGTGCCGTGCGTGCAGCTCGACATCCGCCGCCAGTCGGGCGAGAACACCGTCGCCGTCATCGACCGCTGCAAGGAGGCGATCGAACGGCTGCGCCTCGAGCTGCCGTCGGACCTGCGCCTCGAGGTGATCCGCGACCAGTCGCGCTACATCCACGCGGCGCTGCACGAGATCGAGCTGCACCTCGTGATCGGCTCGATCTTCGCGTCGCTCGTGGTGCTGATGTTCCTGCGCAGCTGGCGCGCGACGGTGATCGCCGCGCTGGCGATCCCGGCCTCGGTGATCACCACGTTCGGGCTGATGTGGGCGCTGGGCTTCACGCTCAACAGCGTCACGATGCTGGCCCTGGTGCTGATGGTCGGCGTGGTCATCGACGACGCGATCGTCGTGCTCGAGAACATCCACCGCTGGGCCACCGAGAAGGGCATGACGCCGTTCGCGGCCGCGCGCGGCGCGACCAAGGAGATCGGCCTCGCGGTGCTGGCGACGACGTTCAGCCTGGTCGTGATCTTCGTGCCGGTCTCGTTCATGTCGAGCATCAGCGGCCGCTTCCTGTTCCAGTTCGGCATCACCGCCGCAGCCGCGGTGCTCGTCAGTCTGGTGGTGTCGTTCTCGCTGACGCCGATGCTGAGCGCGCGCTGGCTGCGCAGCGACTCGATGACCGCGATGCACGGCCAGCACGCGGGCATCTCCGAACGCGCCTACGTCTGGCTGCTGCGCAAGGCCCTGCGGCACCCCTGGCTGACCCTGCTGGTCGCCGTCGCGGTCGCGGGTTCGACGGTGCCGATCTACGAACACGTGCGCCAGGACTACATCCCGTCCGACGTCGACGAAGGCGAGTTCGACGTGCGCATCAGCGGCCCCGACCAGGTCGGCTACGAGGCGATGGACCAGGCCGTGCGCGCCGTCGAGGCCGAAGTGCGTCAGGTGCGCGGCGTGACCACGATCCTCGCGCAGTCCGGCGGCGGCTTCCTCGGCGGCGTCAGCAGCGGCTCGCTCTACGTGCGCATCGAACCGCACGAGCAGCGCCGCTTCTCGGTCGGCCGCCTGCTCGACTGCACGCTCGCCGGCGAACCGCTCGCGGCGTTCCGCGGCAACTACACGCAGCGCGACGTGATGAGCGAGATCCGGCGGCGGCTGCGCAAGTTCCCGGACCTGCGCTGTTCGGTGCGCAACCAGCGCAGCTTCACGGGCGGCGGCTACTTCGACATCGACTTCGCGATCCGCGGCCCCGACCTCGTGACCCTCGACCAGCTCGGCCAGCGCATGAAGGAGATGGCGCGCGAGCTCGGCGGCATGGACGACCTCGACACCACGCTGCGCCTGACCCAACCCGAGCTGCGCGTACAGGTCGATCGCGCGCGCGCCGCAGAACTCGGTGTCGACATCGAGGACGTGGCCTTCGCGCTGCGCCTGATGGTCGGCGGCGACCGCCAGGTCAGCCGCTTCCGCGACCCGTCGCTCGACGAGGAATACGACGTGCGCCTGCGGCTGCGACAGGTCGACCGCGCCGACGTCGGCGAGTTCGGGCGCCTGATGGTGCCGCGCCGCAGCGGCCCGCCGGTGCGCCTCGACAACCTCGTCGAGATCGTGCCCGCGTTCAGCCCGTCGCGCATCGACCGCCTCGACCGCCAGCGCCAGAACAGCCTGCGCGGCTCGGTCGCCGCCGGCTACGCGCTCGCCGACCGCACCGCCGCGCTGCGCGATGCCGCGGCGAAGCTCGGCATGGGGCCCGAATACAGCACCGCGGTCGCCGGCCGCGCCCGCGAGCTCGAGAAGACGTTCGACGAGTTCATCATCGCCTTCCTGCTGTCCGTGCTGTTCATGTACATGATCCTCGCAGCGCAGTTCGAGAGCGCGCTGCAGCCGGTCGTGATCCTGCTCGCGCTGCCGCTCGCGGCGCCGTTCGCGCTGCTGTCGCTGCTGCTCGCCGGCGAGTCGCTGAACCTCTACTCGGCGCTCGGCGTGCTGGTGCTGTTCGGCATGGTCAAGAAGAACTCGATCCTGCAGATCGACCACAGCAACCAGCTGTTGCGCGCCGGCATGCCGCTCGACGAAGCGGTGATCCAGGGCAGCCGCGACCGGCTGCGGCCGATCCTGATGACCACGCTCGCGTTCGTCGCCGGCATGATCCCGCTGGCGCTCGGCTCGGGCCCCGGCGCCGAAGAACGCAAGGCGATCTCGGTCGTGGTGATCGGCGGCCAGCTGCTCAGCCTGGTGCTGAGCCTCGTCGTGACGCCCGTCGCCTACCGCTTCCTGGCTTCGACCCTCGGATCGGGGCGACTCTCCAACACCGGCGGCTGATCGGCCGCCAGCGCCGCGTCGATCGACAGGTCGAACAGGTCGCCGATCAGGCCGTCGGTGCGCTGCTTGGACCAGATCTTGGCGCCGACCACGAGCTCGTCGGCGGTCGCCGGAACGCGGCCCAGCTCCTGCCAAGGCGCCTGCGTGTCGGCACGGAAGAAGGCGATCACCTCGCCGCCGCGGCGCAGCAGCCGCAACCAACCCGTGTCCCCGGACACCGGCCGCCGCCCGATCACGGCGCCGGCATGGCCGAGCGCGACGCTGCGCGCGGCCGGCGCGTCGCTGGTGCTCATCAGCTGCGCGTAGTAGCGCGCCGTCGACGCCTCGTTCTGCAGGAACAGCCCCAGGCACGTCGCGTCCGGCCCCGCGGAGAACTGCGGCACGACGTAGCGGATCGCGACGTCGACGTCGCCCACGAGTCGCGTCGGCACGTAGAAACCCGACGAGGTCACCGCGCCGAGTTCGCCGGCGGCGAAGTGGATGCGGATGCCGTCTTCGCGCGCGTCGACGTCGACCTCGGCGAGCCTGGGGTACCGGTAGCGCGTCGCGCCGCGCGCGCACAGCACCGGGTCGCCGCCCGGAAACACGAACGGGATGCCGCCCGACAGGTACGAGTTGTATTCGATCAGCAGCGTGCGCACGCGCGCCACGGCGTGCGTGAACATGCCGAGCACCGGCGCCGCGCCGCCGCGGCGCAGCGCCGGTGGCAGCAGCAGCGGCCCCGCGCTGGTGCAGCCGGCCGCGGCGAGCTCGAGGCCGAAGTGATGCAGGATCAGCACGCCCTCGGCGCTGTCCTGATCGGCGAACGAGAGGCTCGGCATCGCCGCGGGGCCCGACCATGCGATGCGCAGCTCCTCGCGCGCCGCCGCGGCGTCGACCGCGGCGACGATCTCGGCGGCCGTGCGTTCGAGCTCGGCGGCGACCGGCGCGCGCAGCATCTGCTCGGCGATCACCGCGACGACGCCCGCCGTCACCGCGTCGATCCCGGTCGCGTCGGCGTCCCCGACGATCGCGGCGAACGGCAAACCCGCCGCCAGCGAACGCCCGAACAGCACCATGTCGGGACCGCGCCCTCCGGCCGCGACGCGCGCCGCGGCGACGCTCGCCGCCGCGGCCCGACACGCAGTGCGGCGCTCGTCGAAGACGACGCTCACGCCCGCCGCCGCGGCCACCTCGAGCACTCGCGTCAGGTCGGCGGCGGCCACGGTCGGCTCGACTACGAGCATTCCGACACCGCCGAGGCGCTCGGCCGTCACCTGCGCGAACGTACAGCGCGCCACCTCGCTGGCGCCGGTCCCGCCGAGGGCCTCGTCGACGACCAGCAACGCCCCCGGCCCAGACACCGCGGCGAGTCGCAGGGCCGCCGCCGCCTCGTTCGCGAACAGGGCCACCGGCGCGTCGTTGCCGGCGACCCCCGCGATCGCCGCCCGCGCCCGCGCGACCGGGTCGGGGTCACCGGCCGCGGCGCGCAGGCCGGCGAGCAGCCAGGGCTCGTCCCGCCCAACCAGGCAGCCGCTGTCGGTCAGGTCCCAACCCGTGTCGGCGCAGGCGTCCGCGACGGTCGGGGCAACGTCGAGACCCCGGGCCGAAGCGAGGTCTCGCAGAGCAACACGGAAGGAATCAGTGGGCATGGAACCCTGTGGGCGGCCAGATGCTGCCCCATCACCGCCGCGCGGACCAGCCTCGGAAGTCCGCTGCCGCGACAATCCTGCGACGTTGCCCCACCCCCGCTTTCGACTATCGTGCGCCTCGCGTCCGCCTGACCTGGACCAGTCGAGGTTCCCATGCTCAGCAAACTCCTCTGCGCCGCGCTGCTCTGCGCGCCCGCCTTCGCCCAGACCTACACGGTGACCCCGTTCGGTGTGCGCTGCGGCGGCACCTTGCACGGGCAGGTCGTCAACACGCCGCTCGGCGCTGGGTTGCGCCTGCGCGTGGCGCACGCCTCGCCCAACACCGTCACCGTCCTGGTCCTGGGCAGCCTGGCGGCGGTCCCGCAGCCGCTGCCGGGCACGAACTGCATGCTGCTCGTCGATCCGCGCGGCACCGAGGCGACCATCACCGACGGCCGGGGCAACGCCAGCTTCGGCCTGCGCCTGCCGTCGACGGTGCCGTTCACCGTGCACCTGCAGGCCGCCACGATCGACTTCAACCGCCGCGGCCGCGCCGTCGAGACGACGAACGGCCTGCAGGTCGACGGCTTCTGAGCCACCTCGCCCGCGAGGCGGAAGTGCGGCGTCTCACTTGCTGACGATGCCCCGGCCCGACAGCTAGGATGTCGCCGCCATGAGCACACCGATCCGCCTCGCCGCCGCGCTCGCCGTCCTGTTCGCCGCCGCTGCCCCGATCGCGGCGCAGGGCAAGAGGCCGAAGGACGACAAGCCGCCCAAGGCCCAGAAGGACGAGAAGGGCGAGAAGGTCGCGAGCCTCAAGCCCGCCAAGGACGACCCCGTCACGGCCAAGGACAAGGCGATCGTGACGATCGACAAGTTCGCCAAGAAGAAGGTCAGCACCAAACGCGCCGACTGGAAGACCGCGCTGCCGGCGCCGCCCGAGCTCGAGTTCACGGCCGAGCGCGATTACTTCTGGCACGTGCAGACGACGAAGGGCGTGCTGGTCGTGCGCCTGTTCCCCGACACGGCGCCCAAGCACGTCGCGAGCGCGATCTACCTGGCGCGCACCGGCTTCTACGACGGGCTGCAGTTCCCGCGCATCCTCAAGGGCTTCATGGCCCAGGGCGGCAGCCCCCTGAACAGCACCGCGGGCAACGCCGGCTACACGCTCGACGGCGAATTCGACAAGCCGCGCAAGCACGAGGCCGCCGGCACGCTGAGCGCCGCCAACTCGGGCGCGCCGAACACCGACGGCTCCCAGTTCTTCCTGACCTTCGTGCCGACGCCGCATCTGGACGGCAAGCACACCGTCTACGGTCAGGTGGTCGAAGGACTCGAGGTGCTCAAGGCGATCGAAGCCTGCGGCGTCGAGAAGGACGGCGATGCGTTGCCGGAAACGCCCGCGATCGTGGCGACCTGGATCCGCGTCGCCGCACCCGCCGACGGCAAGTGACGGCCATGGAAAGGCGGGGTTCGTAGGGGTTTCCCCGCGCCGTCTCGGACTCCAGTTTCCGACGTGAACCGAGGCGACGTCCGGAGGCAGGCGTGCGCGGAGCAAGCGGCCGCCCGGTCGGACTTGAACAGAAATCCGATTTCTGCGGATGGGCGCCAGATGCCCCGCGAGACGGACCGATAGCTCGCCTGTGGGTAGGGAGAACCCAAAGCGCCAAGTGACCCTGACCGGCGACCATCGAGAGGCCGCCGCGACAGCTACCGCTCTGGCGCTCGCGCTGCGCAACGTCGCGATCTACCCGCCCGAACATCCGCGCGTCACCGCAGCCGCGGCGGACTTCGTCGGCCGACTCGCCACCGGGCTCGAAGAGCGTCGCGCCACGACCATCGGCCAGCGCGGCGACGAGCTGTGGGTCGACAGCCTGCGCCTGCCCGCCGAGGACGGCCAGGCGACGTGGCTGCTCAACCGCCTGCGCGACGCCGGCCTGCGCGGCTTCACCTTCGAGCCGACGTGCACGCCGCAGGACATCGTCGAGTTCGCGCTGACCCTCAACCAGGCGCGCACGCGCACCGGCGTGGCGTTCCGCACGCTGTGGCCCGACGCCCACCCGCGCATCCGCGCGCACGACCTGGTGTTCAGCGGCACGTTCCGCGAGACCGACGGCGAGTTCGGTGAGACGGGGCAGGGCGGCCCCGATGCCGGCGCGGGCAACCTCGGACCGCTGGACGCGACGGCGCAGAAGCGCCGCGTCGCCGTGCTCGAACACCTGGCCAGGGATACGCGGCTCGAAGAACGCATGAGCTCGCTGCAGGGCGCCTGCGGCCACGCCGGCGAGATGGGCCACGAGCTCGACCTGTTCGCGGCGATCGCCGACCTGCTGCCCGCCGAGATCGCGGCCCACCCCGAAGTCGCAGCCGAGAAGATCGTCGAGATCCTGGCGGCGCTCGAACGCGAACTGCCCAACGCGCTGCGCGACGGCGAGCGGCTCGACGAAGGCGACCTGCTGCGCACCGCCCTGCGCGTCGCGCGCAAGTACTTCCAGACCGAGGCGCCCGAGCTGCCGGTGCGCCACAACCTGCCCAGCGGCCGCCCCGGCGACGAGGCCATCCAGGCGAGCCTCGAGGAGCTCACGCGCGAGCTCGCGACCCTGCCCGACGGCCGCAAGGTTCGCCTGCCGGTCGCCACCGAGCTGCAGGCGACGGCGACCAAGATCACGCGCGAGCTGTTCGGCATCTTCCTGCACACCTTCGTCAACACCGAACGCGAGGAGGTGCGCGCCGCCGCCCGGGCCCACATCGTCGCGCAGCTGCGCACCATGGACCTCGGCCTGCTCGCCTGCATCGCCGCCTACCTGCAGGAGCCGGGCACGCCGAACGCGATCCCCGAGCGGCTGCGCTCGCAGCTGATCGCGATGATGGTCGAAGCCGGCCAGGCCGAGACGGTGCGCAACTACGGCTACGTCGACGCCGACTTCGTGACCCGCTGCTTCCCGCACTCCCTGCCGATCGCTGCCAAGGTGCTGATGTCGCGACAGCCCGACATCGACCAGTTCCGCCGCGGGCTCGAGGCGCTGGCGCCGATGCTGGCGATCGGCGGCGCCGAGACCGCCGAGCAGATCGGCGTGCTGAAGTCCGAGGAGGTCGTCGAGGCGCTGCTGCGGTTGGGCGGCAAGGTGGCGCTGCATCTGATGCCCGCGATCGCCGAGCAATGCCCGGACACGTGCCTGGCGCGCGTCGTGGCCTACACGTCCCGCCTCGACCTGCCGAGCCCCGAGCGCGCGATCCTGAGCTGCCTGCAACCCGCCGAGGTCGTGCCGCGCGGCTACCTGCGGGCGTTGTTCGAGGCCGCGATCAAGGGCCGCTTCGATGCGACCATGCGCACCCTCAGCGAGGAGACGCTGCGCGCCTACGTGCTGGCGGGTCTCGAGGAGTTGCCGACGGCGACCCTGGTCGAGGCCATCGCCAACCTGCGCCACGTGCCGTCGCCCGACACCGAGCAGCTGCTGCTCGAACTCTCGCGCCGCGGCCGCTTCACCCAGTTCTCCAGCGCGGCCCGCGCCGTGCGGCGCGTCGCGGCGGAGACCCTGATCACCATCGAGAGCGGAGGGTCGCGGTGAGCACCGTTGCCAAGACGAACGTCACGACGCAGGCGACCCAGCTCGTCGACGAGCTCGTCGTCTGCCTGGTCAACGCCAAGATCTACGCCAGCAGCCATCCGCGCGTGCGCGACGCCGTGCAGGCGGTGCTGCAGCGCCTGCACGAGCTGGTCGAGGAGTCGCGCAACAACCCGGTGTGCCTGGGCGTGGCCGACGGGCTCGTGGTGTTCGACCAGCGGCCGCTGATGGGCGCGAGCATCGGCGCGGCGCGGCTGGTCCAGTGCCTCGAGCAATGGGGATCGGGCGGGCTCGAGCTGTGGGACGGGGCCAGCGCGACCGAGCTCGAGGAGCTGCTCACGGGCATCGGCAGCAAGCCGCAGCCGGGCAAGGACTACACCTGGCTCAACACCCAGCTGGTCGCCAAGCAGTGCCGCAACCTGCGCCTGCTGCCCCCGTACGACGACGGCCTGGCCGGCGCCGAACGCAACGCCAAGGCGGGGCGCATGCGCGTCGGCGTGCAGTTCTACCAGACGGTCGTCGACCTGCTGCAGAGCGTCACCGTGTCGGTGTGCCGCGGCGGGCGCATCGACTTCGCGCCGGTGCAGGCCCACGCCGAACAGGTGCTGGCCCAACTCGAGAGCAAGGACGCGCCGGTGCTCGGCCTCGCGCGCCAGGACCAGTACGACGCGTTCACGTTCGGCCACTCGGTGCGGGTCGCGGTGCTGGCGATGAACTTCGCGCGCGAGCTCACCGACGACCGCGAGCTGCTGATCCGCATCGGCACCGCCGCGCTGCTGCACGACGTCGGCAAGTCGCTGATCCCGTTCGAGCTGCTGCACTCGCAGAACGCACTGAGCGCCGAGGAGCGGCGCGTCATGGACACCCACGCGCCGCTGGGCGCCGAGTGCCTGCTCGACCACGCCGACTCGGATCCGCTCGCGATCGCCGCGGCCTTTGGTCACCACCGGGGCCCGGGCGGCACCGGCTACCCGCGCACCCTGCACGAGCACGAGACGACGATGGTCACCAGCATCGTCAAGATCTGCGACATCTACGAGGCCCTGACGGCGGCCCGCCCCTACAAGCGGCCGATGTCCCCGATCCGCGCCTACCGCGTGATGATCGCGATGGGCGACAAGCTCGACCAGCGGCTGCTGAACCGCTTCGTGCAGATCAACGGCATCTTCCCGATCGGCCAGCACGTCAAGCTCGACGACGGCGCGATCGCGGTCGTCCGGTCCCAGAGCCAGGACCCGCAGCGCCCGGTCGTGGAGCTGCTCGACCCCGCCGACGGCGACGGCGTCGCGGCCGAGGAGGAGCAGCTGCTCGACCTCAGCGACGTCAGCTGCTGCGCCGCGCGCTCGATCCTGCTCGAGCTGACCCCGGACCGCCTCGAAGAGGAGCGGCAGCCCGCCGCGCCGCGCCCCGAACCCGCCGAGGACGAGCCCGCGGCCGCGCGCAAGAGCCCGCTGCGCTGGGACTGAGCCGGGCGCCGTTCTGCGCCACCGCGGAGGTTCGGCGTTGACTCGCCGCGGCGCCGCCGCTGCACTCCTGCAACTCGCCCGGGCGTGCCCGCGCACGCCCTCCCACGCTCTTCGCAGGAAGGTTCATGCAGCAGCCCATCAACGTGGCCGTGATCGGCCTCGGTTTCGGCGCCGAGTTCATCCCGATCTGGCAGAAGCACCCCCACACCGCGTGCTACGCGATCTGCCAGCGCGACAAGAAGAAGCTCGACGCGGTCGGTGACTACTTCGGCGTGCAGAAGCGCTACCGCAGCTACACCGAGCTGCTGCGCGACCCCGACGTGCACGCCGTGCACATCAACACGCCGATCCCCGACCACGCTGCGATGTCGATCGCCGCGCTCAAGGCCGGCAAACACGTCGCCTGCACGGTGCCGATGGCGACCAACATCGCCGACTGCAAGCGCATCGTCGACCTCGTCGCCAAGACCGGCCTCACCTACATGATGATGGAGACGGTCGTCTACGCGCGGGAGTACCTGTTCATGAAGCAGCTGCTCGACGACGGCGACCTCGGCAAGCTGCAGTTCGTGCAGGCGAGCCACCAGCAGGACATGGACGGCTGGCCCAACTACTGGCCGGGCCTGCCGCCGATGTGGTACGCGACGCACTGCGTCGGCCCCGTCGCCGGCCTGATCGGCAAGCCCGCCGAGTACGTGTCGTGCTTCGGCTCGGGCACGATCCGCAAGGCGCTGCAGAAGCACTACGGCAGCCCGTTCGCGGTCGAGACCGCGCACGTCGCGTTCAAGGGCAGCGACGTCAGCGCGCGCATCATCCGCTCGCTGTTCGACACCGCGCGCCAGTACCGCGAGAGCATCGACGTCTACGGCAGCAAGCAGTCGGTCGAGTGGCCGCTGATCGAACACCAGCCGCTCGTGATGCACACGGCCAAGAAGCCCGAGCCGAAGATCCCCAAGCTGATCAAGACGCCCGACTTCGCCAGGCGCCTGCCCAAGAGCATCGCGAAGTACACGACCAAGGGTGTCTACGACACCAGCAAGAAGACGCACCTGTCGTTCACGCAGGGCAGCGGCCACGGCGGCAGCCACCCGCACCTCGCGCACGAGTTCGCGATGGCGCTCGTCGAGAAGCGCCAGCCGTTCCCCAACGCGAAGCAGTCCGCGAACTGGACGTGCGTCGGCCTGTGCGCGCACGAGTCGGCGCTGAACGGCGGCAAGCTGATCAAGCTGCCCGCGTTCACGCTCTGAGCCGCCTGCCTCTCCCTCTCCCCGCCCTCACCGCTCTCCCCGCTCCGCTCGTCCCATGCAAGACGCCAACGCCACCGCTCCCAACGCATCCCGCCTGCTCTGGGCGGGCTTCGTCGCCATCCTCGCCACCGGCATCGGCTTCTCGATCCGCGGCGGCATCCTCGACAACTGGAGCGCCGAGTTCGGCTTCACGGGTGCGCAGATCGGCGAGATCACGGGCAGCGGCCTGACCGGCTTCTGCTTCGGCATCATCATCGGCGGCGTGATCGCCGACCGCATCGGCTACGGCAAGCTGGTCATCGCCGCGTTCCTGATGCACTTCCTCTCGGCGGTGGTCACGCTGCTCGCTGGCGGTGAGAGCGCCTACTCGATGCTCTACTGGGGCATGTTCCTGTTCGCCTTCGCGAACGGCACGCTCGAGGCCGTCGCCAACCCGCTCGTCGCGACGCTCTTCCCGCACCGCCGCACCCACTACCTCAACATCCTGCACGCCTCGTGGCCGCTCGGCCTCGTGCTCGGCGCCGCGATCGGCTGGGTGCTCGACGACCTCTACCACGTGCACTGGAAGATCCAGCTGACGCTGTTCCTGGTGGCGACCGTCGGCTACGGCGCGATGTTCCTGGGCCAGCACATGCCCAAGAGCGAAGCCTCGGCGAAGGGCATGAAGCTCGCCGACATGTTCCACGACGTCGGCCTGCTCGGCGCCCTGGTGATCTGCTACCTGCTCTTCCTGTTCTTCTCCGGCGCGGTCGGCCTGCCCACCGGCGTCTCCTATGCGATCGCCGGCGCGCTGCTGCTCGCCGTGGGCTTCGTGACGAAGTGGTCGCTCGGCTCGCTCGTGCTGTTCGTGCTGTTCGTCACGCACGCGCTGGTCGGCGCCGTCGAGCTCGGCACCGACGGCTGGATCCAGAACATCACCGGCAACCTGTTCAGCTCCGAGCAGGGCAAGTTCCTGTTCATCTGGACCTCGCTGATCATGTTCGGCCTGCGCTTCTGCGCGCACTGGATCGAGCGCACGCTCAAGCTCTCGCCGGTCGGCCTGCTGTGCTGCTGCGCCGCGCTGGCCTGCGCCGGGTTGTATCTGTCGAGCACGATCGAGACCTTCGCGATGGCGATCATCGCCCTGGCGATCTACGCGGTCGGCAAGACGTTCTTCTGGCCGACGATGCTGGCCGTCGCCTCCGACCGCTTCCCGCGCACGGGCGCGGTCGCGATCTCGATCATGGGCGGCATCGGCATGATGTCGGGCGGCCTGCTCGGCGGCCCGGGCCTCGGCTACGCCAAGGACCGTTTCGCCGGTGAGGAACTGCAGGCCAAGAACCCCGCCGCCTACGCCGAATACAAGGCGGAGACGGCGAGCAAGTTCACGATCTTCGAAGAGGCCCACGGCATCGACGGCAAGCAGTTCGGCGCGATCACCGAGAAGCTCAACGCGGCGCGCGCCGACCTCGCCGAGGCCGGTCAGGATCCCGCCGGTGCCATCGACAAGTTGACGCCGGCCGAACGCGCGGTCTACGAGGCGAGCATCGTCGGCGACCGCCGCACCCTGCGCGCCGACGCGTGGATCCCGGGCACGATGGCCGTGATCTACCTGCTGCTGCTCGTCTACTTCCGCAGCAAGGGCGGCTACCGCGTCGTCAAGATCGAAGGCGACTGAACACGCCGATCGACCGCGCCTGGGAGATGCGCCCGGGAGCATCGACCGCGAGTTGCACCAAGAGTGGCTGACCCCGCGAAACGGGCCGGGGAGCCACTACCGCAATTCGCGCCGCTCGCTAGCTTCTGCGCGCCCATCGGGGAGTTCCCGAAGGCACCAACCCAAACCAGGCAGCATCTAGATGCAACGCTCACTCCTCGCCATCGTCGCGCTGGCCAGCGCCGCGACCGCACAATTCACAGTCGTCATCCCGAACGGCACCGCCACCACCGAGGGCAACAGCAGCAATGCGTTCCCGTGGGGCCGCGGCACGACGGGCTCGCTCGAGATCCAGACGATCTACGACAGCACCGACTTCACGCTGCAAGGCGTGAACTTCCCGATCATCATCCAAGGTCTGCGTTACCGCGCCAACGGCGGCGCGACCTCGGCGGGCGGCACGTACAGCTCGTGCACGGTCGACATGGCGACGGCGACGGTCGACGCGCTGACGCCGTCGACGACGTTCGCCTCGAACATGGGCCCCGACCTCACGCAGGTCTACTCGGGTCCGGTCACGGTCCTGCCGGTCACGGCCTCGACCCCCGGCATCTGGGCCGTCGACGTGCCGCTGACCAGCAACTTCCTCTACGACCCGACCAGCGGCAACGACCTGGTCATCTTCAGCCACATCCCGCCTCCGGCGACCAGCCCGATCACGGGCAACCCCGGCCTGCAGCTCGACGTGCAGTCGACGGGCGCGCTGGCGAGTCGCATCTACAACAGCAGCACCACGGTCTACCCGAACACGACGGGCACCATCGGCACCAGCCACGGCGTCGTGGTCGAAGTGACCTACGTGCCGGCCCAGGGCCTCTACGCGGGCTTCGGCAGCGACGTCCAGGGCGGCGCCTCGCCGCTGACCGTCAACTTCACCGACAACTCCTTCAGCAGCGACCCCGCCGGCGTGCTCGGCTGGGCCTGGGACTTCGACGGCGACAGCGTCGTCGACAGCACGCTGCAGAACCCGACGTTCGTCTACCAGAACTGCGGCACGTACGACGTCACGCTGACGGTCGTCGACGCCTCGCACTCGCCGAGCACGCTGACGCGCACGGCCTACATCAACACCGACGCGGTGGCCGCGAGCTTCACCTACGCGCTGATCGCGCCGGGCGTGATGCAGTTCACCGACACCTCGGTGCCGACGCCGACCAGCTGGGCCTGGGACTTCGACGGTGACAACGTCATCGACGACACCACGCAGAACCCCGCGCACTTCTACGCGGCGGCCTGCACCGGCGCGACCGTCACCCTGACGGCCAACCGCCTGTGCGGCGCCCCGTCGACCGCGACCCAGGCGATCGTGATCTCGCCGAGCACGCTGGCCGCGGCCAACGCGGGCGGCAACGGCACGACCGGCGCCTCTGCCGGCAACATCTTCGACGTGCAGGTGATCAACCCCGACGGCGTCAACATCTGTGGCGTGACCTGCCGTCCCTACAACTACGCGGGTCCGTTCACGATGGACCTGTACGCCTCGGACGGCAGCTACCTCGACCTCGTCGGCGGCGTCGTGCGTCACCAGGTGCCCAGCGCCTGGCGCCTGATCGGCACCGGCACCGCGACCTCGGTCGGTGGCACCACCACCACCTCGCAGCTGACCTTCGTGCCGCTGACCAGCAACGCCTACCTGCCGCAGGGCAACTTCAGCCTCGCGGTGATGATGACGTTCCAGACCGGCAGCGCCGGCGTCTGCTACACGACCGGCTCGGCCGCCAACTGGGGTCCGTTCGCGGACGCCAACATGGTGATCAGCCCCAACCCGACCGTGGCT
This sequence comes from Planctomycetota bacterium, assembly GCA_020638655.1. GTDB lineage: Bacteria > Planctomycetota > UBA1135 > UBA1135 > UBA2386 > JACKIC01. Next base: position 169,491 of record JACKIC010000003.1, on the reverse strand, counting down.
GGTGGCCTCGGCAAGTACAACCTGTTCGGCACCGGCGCCAACTCGCCGCGCGTCTTCAACGGCGGGTTCCACTACTCGACGTGGAGCGACGACGGCGCCGCGGGCATCGGCTTCGCGGGCACCGGCTGCGCCAACTCGCTGGGCCAGGTCTCGGCGCTGACGCCGAGCGGCAACCCGACCGTCGGCTCGACCCTGACGCTGACGGCCGACAACCTGCCGCTGTCGAACGCGATCATGTGCACCGGCTACGGCAACACGACGTCGCTGTTCGGCCCGCTGCCGCTCGATCTCACCTCGATCGGTGCGCCGGACTGCTTCCTGCGCGTCTCGACCGAGGCGGTGCTGTTCGTCGCCGGCGCCAACAACCAGATCGTCTGGAACTTCAACATCCCGAACAACCCGGCGTTCTCGGGCCAGCAGTTCTACAACCAGGCGATCGTCATCGACTTCGCGGCCAACTCGGCCGGCGCGGTGATGTCGGACGCCACCGGCATGCTGATCGGCAACTGATCTCGATCGGAATGCGATCTGCCGGCCGCTGATCGGTCGGCACGAAGGGGCCGTTCCTCGACTCGGGGAGCGGCCCCGTTCTCGTTTCGGGACGATCGCGGCGACGTCACCCGTGGCCTGTCGAGACGAAGCGCCCGATGGCATGGCCCGCCACCGAACGGTTGCGCCGGTGCGAACGAAGGGTCCTCACGCGGACTGGAAGAGAACTCGCGACTCGTGCCGGGAGAGGCGGATGGTCGCGCTAGTCTATTTCGCCAAACGGGAGGTTCCGTGCGGCACCCCTGCCCCCCCCTTCGAGAGAATCCGCATGCAACGCACCCTCCTCGCCGTCGCCGCGCTCGCCAGCGTCGCGACCGCGCAGCTCACCACGGTCCTTCCCGTCGGCATGGCCAACGCCGCCGGCAGCACGTCGAACGCCTTCCCCTGGGGCACCACGGCCTCCGGTTGGACCGGCCTCAAGATCCTGGCCTGCTACGACAGCTCCAACTTCACCGCCGCGTCGATCAACTATCCGATCCTGATCCAGGGCCTGCGCTGGCGCGCCAACGACAGCACCGCGTCGTGGACCGGCGGCACCTACGCGCAGGGCACGGTCAGCCTGTCGACCGCCGCGGTCGATCAGGCCGCGGTGACGAGCGCGTCGTTCGCAGCCAACCACGGCCCTGACCTCACCGTTTGCTACAACGGCCCTGTCACCGTCCTGCCCGGCACCGGCAACGGCACGGGTGTGCCCGGCCCCTGGCACGTCGGCGTGACCTTCACGACGCCGTTCCTCTACGACCCGGCCGCCGGCGACCTCGCCATCGACACCGACTTCCCGGGGGGCACGAACTTCTCGGGCGGCACACTGACGAGCATGGACATCGACGGCACGGCCACGGCCCTGTCGAGCCGCGTCTTCTCGAGTTCGCTCTACCCGACCCCCAACGGCACCACGACGAACCACGGCATCGTCGTCGAGGTGACCTATGTGCCCGCGCAGGGCCTCTACGCCGGGTTCAGCAGCGACGTCCAAGGAGGCGCCTCGCCGCTGTCCGTCAACTTCAGCGACAACTCCTACAGCAGCGACCCCGCCGGCGTGCTCGGCTGGGCCTGGGACTTCGACGGCGACAGCGTCATCGACAGCACGCTGCAGAACCCGACGTTCGTCTACCCCAACTGCGGCTCCTACGACGTCACGCTGACGGTCGTCGACGCGTCGCACGCGCCGAACACGATCACGCGCACGGCCTACATCAACACCGACGCGGTGGCCGCGAGCTTCACCTACTCGCTGCTCGCGCCGGGCGTCGTGCTGTTCACCGACACCTCGGTGCCGACGCCGACCAGCTGGGCCTGGGACTTCGACGGTGACAGCGTCATCGACGACACCACGCAGAACCCGGCGCACTTCTACGCCTCGACCTGCACCGCCGCGAACGTGACGCTGACGGCCAGCCGCCTGTGCGGCGCCCCGTCGACTGCCACGGATACGATCGTGCTCACCCCGAGCACGCTGGCCGCGGCCAACTCGGGCGGCAACGGCACGACCGGCGCCTCGGCCGGCAACATCTTCGACGTGCAGGTGACCAACCCCGACGGCGTCAAGATCTGCGGCGTGACCTGCCGTCCCTACAACTACAGCGGTCCGTTCACGATGGACCTGTACGCCTCGGACGGCAGCTACCTCGACCTCGTCGGCGGCGTCGTGCGTCACCAGGTGCCCAGCGCCTGGCGCCTGATCGGCACCGGCACGGCGACCTCGGTCGGTGGCACCACCACCACCTCGCAGCTGACGTTCGTGCCGCTCAACACCACCGCCTACCTGCCCCAGGGCAACTTCAGCCTCGCGGTGATGATGACGTTCCAGACCGGCAGCGCGGGTGTTTGCTACACGACCGGCTCGGCCGCCAACTGGGGGCCGTTCGCGGACGCCAACATGGTGATCAGCCCCAACCCGACGGTCGCCGGCGGCCTCGGCAAGTACAACCTGTTCGGCACCGGCGCCAACTCGCCGCGCGTCTTCAACGGCGCGTTCCACTACTCGACGTGGAGCGATGACGGCGCCGCGAGCATCGGCTTCGCCGGCACCGGCTGCGCCAACTCGCTGGGCCAGGTCTCGGCGCTGACGCCGAGCGGCGCGCCGCTCGTCGGCACCAACCTGAGCATCACCGTCGACAACCTGCCCCTGTCGAACGCGATCATGGTCACCGGCTACGGCAACTCGACGTCGCTGTTCGGCCCGCTGCCGCTCGACCTGACCTCACTCGGCGCTGCGGGTTGCTTCCTGCGCGTCTCCACCGAGGCGCCGCTGTTCCTGACCGGCGTCAACAACCAGGTCGTGTGGAACTTCAGCATCCCGAACAACCCGGCATTCTCGGGCCAGCAGTTCTTCAACCAGGCGATCGTCATCGACTTCGCGGCCAACGCGGCCGGCGCGGTGATGTCGGACGCCACCGGCATGCTGATCGGCAACTGATCGCGTGCGCAAGCTTGCCCGGGACCTCCGCGGTCCACGGGCGCCGAACGGGGTCGCGGCCGCCACCGGCAGCCGCGGCCCCGTTCCACTTCCAGGGGCCTACACCCATCGACGCATGGCGGCGCGACGGCCCGGCTGCTAGGGTCGCGCCGTGGCCAAGGTCAACAAGACGTCCGCGACCCGCGACTCCTCGAAGAAGCTGCTCGCCGAGCTCGAGCAGCTCGCCTCCCACTTCGGCGACGGCTCCGGCGACCGCAAGTTCGAGCTGCTGCGCCTCCTCGAACACAGCCGCCTGCGCTCGGCCGACGACGTGCAGCGCCTGCACGAGGTGCTGTGCCACCTGCGCGCCTACCCCGACCACGCCGCGCTGCTGGACAAGGTCGTCGAGTGCCTCGACCGGTTCGACTCGCGCGACGACCTGCTCGCGCACCGCGAGGCGCTGCGCGACACGGGCATCGCCGGCACGACGACGCGCTTCGCGTTCTTCGCGACGACCGCGATCTGGCTGTCGCGGCGCCTGCCCGGCGCGCTCGAGATCGTCTGGGACAGCTTCGAGAAGGAGGAGCTACTGGCGCAGCGGCTGGCGCTGCTGGCCACGTGGCCCGAGACCCCCGGCCTCGACGAGGTCGAGTGGAGCGTGCAGGAGTGGATCCGGCGCCTCGCCGGCCCGAGCACGACCGATGCGGACTTCGTGATCGAACGCTGCGCGCGGCTCGGCCGCACCGAGCAGGAGCGCGAGACCTTCCTCGAGGAGCTCGACTTCGAGTTCGACCTGCTGCCGCGGATCGGCGCGCCGTCGCGATCGCGGGCGCTGCTGCACGGCCGCCCCGTGCACTACCAGGTCGAGCCGCTGCAGCGCGCGCGTCCCGACCTGAAGCAGGCGGTGAAGTTCCGTGCCCGCGAGGTCGAACTCAACGACAAGAACGGCGCGCGCGTCATCGCGCTGGCCCGCGACGCCATGGTGGTGCGCCACCGCGACCTCGACGCGTTCGCCTACGGCGATCCGCGCGACGTGCGCCTGTTCGAGTGCGGGGACGGGCTCGAGTTCGCCGTCGTCGGCATGCGGCCCGATCGGCGACTGCTCGTCGAGGGCGTCTACGCCTACCTGACGCTCAAGAACGGCGTCCCGATCGGCTACGTGCTGACCAGCGGCCTGTTCGGCAGCAGCGAGGTCGCCTACAACGTCTTCGACACGTGGCGCGGCGGCGAAGCCGGCCACGTCTACGGCCGCGCGCTGGCGGTGACCCAGCAGCTCTACGGCTCGGACACCTTCGCGATCTACCCGTATCAGCTGGGCGGCGGCGGCAACGACGAGGGCCTGCAGTCGGGCGCGTGGTGGTTCTACCAGAAGCTCGGTTTCCGGGCGCGCGACCCGCAGGTCCTGAAGGCGATGGAACGCGAGCTCGCGAAGATGCGCAAGAAGCCCGGCCACCGCACCTCGATCGCGACGCTGCAGCAGCTCGCCGAGCACAACGTCTACTGGTCGACGGGCAAGACGCGCGACGACGTCGTCGGCGTGTTCCCGATCGCCAACCTCGGCGTCGCCGTTACCGACCTGCTGGCGCGGCGCTTCGGCGCCGACCGCGAGCGCGGCCTCGAGGTCTGCGCCGACGAGGCCGCCGAGCTCTGCGGCGCGCGCGACTGGACGCGCTGGTCCAAGGACGAGCGGCGCGCCTGGCAGCGCTGGAGCCCGCTGATCCTGTGCCTGCCCGGCGTCAGCGACTGGAGCGCGGGCGAACTACAGGACCTGGCCGAGGTCGCGCGCGCCAAGGGCGGCCCGCGCGAGTCGGACTACGTGCGGCGCCTCGACGCCCACAAGAAGCTGCGCGCGGCGCTGCGCAAACTCGCGAAGCGGCCGCTCGACACTGAGTGACGCGACACGCCGCGACGCGCCGCGATCCGTTCTTCCCGATCAGTTCTTGCCGTCGGCCTTCTTGGCCTCGGCGGGCGGCACGACCAGCCCTTCGCTGCAGCAGCCGCCGCCCTTCGCCTCGCCCGCGCAGCAGGCCTCGCCGGCCGGCGCGGCGCCTTCGTCGGCGCAACCGCCACAGCAGCCGCCGCCACCTTCGGCAGGCGCCGCGAGCACGGCGTCGGACTTGGCGCCGGAATCCACGGCCGCGGCATCGGCCGAGCCACCACAACCAGCCAGCCCGAACGACAGAACCAGGACAGCGAGGGTCTTGAGCATGGGCAGAAGCCTACCCGGGCCGGCCGCGAAGGAAAGGTGGCCGGTCAGCCCCCCACGGTCGCGGCGATGGCATCGGACATCACGGCCGCCAGCCCGTTGCCGGCGCCCGGGTCGAACACCATGGCCTGCTGGAAGAAGCGCAGCCCGATCAGGGCCTGGTTGCCCGGCACGGCGAACACCGAGCGGGCCGCGCCGCCGGTGCCGGCCACGAAGGTCACCGCCTCGATGCTGCAGTGCAACTGGCAGCCCGGCATGCCGTAGGGCGCCATCGCCAGGGGCAGCGGCCCGGCCGCGGCCTGGGTGTCGCTGAAGCCGGCACAGAGCAGCGCGGCATTGGCGGGCAGGTCGAACAACCGCAGCGCGAAGTCGCGCCCCAGCCGCGGCGTGTCTTCGGGCACGAGGCGCGGCGCGGGCCCCGAACCGGCGCAGCCCGCGCCGAACACCACGCACCGGCTGACCGCGCCGAGCCGTCCCACCGTGTGGTCGTAGCCGCAGGTCACCTCGGTGAAGCCGACGCCAGCCGGCAGGTCCGGCACGTCGACCTGCGATTCCAGGTTGCGTCCCCAGGCCACGACCTGGCCGTCCGAGCGCCGCGCCACGGTGTGGTTGCCCCCCGCGATCACGTCGACGAATGTCACGCCCGCGGGCAGCGGCGGCACGTTGCACTGCCCGAACGCGTTCCAGCCCCAGACGCGCAGCGAACCGTCGGCGAGTCGCACGGCGCTGTGACCGATGCCCGCGGCGATCTGCAGCACGGGCAGCGGCAGCGCCGGCACGTTGCACTGCCCTTCGAGGTTGCGCCCCCACGCCAGCACCGAGCCGTCCGACAACAGCGCCAGCGAGTGCTCGCCACCCGCGTCGATGTCGCGCCAGGTCGTGCCCGCCGGCAGCGTCGGGATGGTCGTCGGGCCGAACCCGTTGAAACCCCACCCGATCAACGAGCCGTCCGAGCGCAGCCCCAGCGAGTGCTCACCGCCGGCGACGACCTTGGTGTAGGTGAGGCCCGGCGGCAACGGCGGCGGCGTCGCCTGGTAGCTGAAGTTGTAGCCCCAGCCCACCGCGCTGCCGTCGGAACGCAGCGCCACCATGTGCGCGTAGCCCGCGTCGACGTCGACGTAGGTCAGCCCCGGCGGCAGCGGCACCGGCGCGCTCTGCCCCTGGTAGTTGTCGCCCCAGGCGATCACCTCGCCGTCCGAGCGCAGAGCCAGCGTGTTGCCGCCGCCGGCCGAGACCTTCGTGTAGGCGAGCCCCGCGGGCAGCGCCGGCGCGCCGAGCTGGCTGTAGTAGTTGTAGCCCCAGCGGATCATGCGGCCGTCGGAGCGGCGCGCCATCGACTGGTACTCGCCGGCCGCGATCTGCACGTAGACGAGCCCCGGCGGCAACGCCGGCACGTCACACTCGTGGAAGTAGTTGTAGCCCCACGCGACCACGGAGCCGTCCGAGCGCATCGCCACGCTCTGTCCACGCCCCGCGACGACGTCGACGTAGCTGAGCCCCGGCGGCAACGGCAGGATGTTGAGCACCGCGAAGAAGTTGTCGCCCCAGCCGACGATCGCGCCGTCCGACCGCACGCAGATCGTGTGGTAGACCCCGGCGTCGACCTTGGTGTAGGTCAAGCCGGGCGGCGGCGCGACGACGTTGCACTGACCGTAGAGGTTCTCGCCGAACGCGAGCACGACGCCGTCCGAGCGCCGCAGCACCGTGTGACGTTCGCCGGCCGCAGCTTCGACGTAGGTGACTCCGGACGGCAGCGCCGGCACGTTGCACTGCCCGTAGGCGTTGTCCCCGAACGCCACCGCGAGCCCGTCGCTGCGCAGCGCCACCGAGTGCAGGCCGCCGCCGTCGACCTGCGAGTAGACGACGCCGACCGGCAGCGCCGGCACGTTGCACTGTCCGTGCGTGTTGCGCCCGAACGCGACCACCTGGCCGTCCGAACGCCGCAACAACGTGTGCCGGTCCCCGGCGCGCAGCTCGACCCAGCTGATGCCCTGGGGCAGCGCCGGCACGTTGCACTGACCGAAGCTGTTGCTGCCGAACGCGACGACCTCGCCGCTCTGGCGCCGCGCGATCACGTGGCCGTCGCCGCAGGCGACCTCGACGTAGTCGGTGGCGTCGTCGAGCCGGCTGTCGAAGCGCTGCGAGCCGAAGCCGATCAGGTCTCCCTGGGCGGCAGCGGGCGCGATCAGGGACGAGAACACGAGCGCGGCCCCGAGCATCGGGGCGCGGAAGGGGCGCGACGGGGACACGCACGACTCCTGGATTCGAGGACGCGGGGGGCCGCCCAGTCTAGCGGGCCGGCGCCGGGGCGTTGGCCGCACGGCCCTTGCTGACCACGAGCCCGATGCCGAACACGACGGCCGCCGTACCGGCCCACGCGTTCTTGTCCATGTCACCGTCGCCGACCGCAGCGCCGAGCGCCATCGCCAGGACCGGCGTCACGTAGGTGATCAGGGCCAGCCGCGACGCCGGCGTGGTGCGCAGCAGCCAGAAGTAGATGCCGAAGGTCAGCGCCGTGCCGAACAGGGCCAGGTAGGTCAGCGCCAACACGCCGCGCAGGCTCCAGGTCGCCGCCAGCGGGTCTTCGAGCACGAACGCCGCGATGCCGAGCCACACCGAACCGACCAGCATGCCGTTGCGGTTGAGCACCACCGAGCTGGTGCCGCTGCCGAACTTCTTGATCAAGGTCGTGCCGACTGCCGACACCACCGGGCTCAGCAGCAGCACCAGCGCGTAGTGCACGTTGCCGGCGTCGATACCGCCGAGCCCGCCGCCGAACACCGTGACGATGCCCCCGAAGGCGATCAGCATGCCGAGCAGCTTGCGCAACCCGAGCCGCTCGCCGAGGAACAGCAGGCCGCTGACCGCCATCAGCAGCGGGAAGATGCCCCACAACACCGCCGCGATGCCCGACGGCACGAACTGCTCGGCGTGATAGAGGATCCCGTACGAACCCGCGAAGCTCAGCGCACCGGCCGTGAGCCACAGCCACGCCGGCGGCGCGGGCGCGTCCTCTCGCGCGCGCAGCCGCGGCGCGACCGCAGCCATCGCCAGTCCCGCGACCAGGAACCGCACCGCGGCCGATGTCAGCGGCGGCTGTTCGAGCAGGCAGATGCGGATCCCGTACCACGTGCTGCTCCAGACCAGGCACAAGAGACCGATCGCGAACGGCACGACGAAGCGGGTGGGCACGGGCGGCATCCGGCGCGCCGTTGTAGCGGGCCGAGGCCGCAGGATCGAATCAGCGGCGCGGATCCGCGGACGCGGTCAACCCTGCCGCTCGAAGCAGAAGCCGGAGTAGTGCTCGATCGAGAGGTCCCGATCGAACGGCAGCTCGAGGCACTTGCCGATGTTCCGCCACTCGTCGCGCAGCGCGTAGCCCTGCGCGACCACCTCGTCGACGAATTCGCCGCGCGCCGTGACCCGATACGGACAGCACGCGGCGCCGATGTTGTTGAGCGTGAAGTAGGAGCGGTGCGGGTGGATCGGCGTGGTGTTGACGAGCACGCGCCGCGGCTTCTCGGTCAGCGCGGCGAGGATCTGCCCGAGCGATTGCGGCAGGTACTGCAGCGCGCCGGAGAGGAACAGGACGTCGCAACCCGAGGCCGCTGCCCGGTCGCTGCCGAAGGTGAGTTGGTCGCCGACGCCGTGCTGCGCGGCGAGGCGCGCGCCGAGCGCCGCCGCAGCCGGGACCTCGATCACGTGCCAGTTCACGGCCGCGGCCGGCTTCAGCAGCGGCGCGAAGGCGTAGTACTTGATGCCGGTGCTGCCGCCGAGATCGCAGATCCGGCGCGCGCCCCTCACCAGCGCCTCGAGCAGCCAGAACAGCGGCGCGCGATCGTGGTCGTCGACCTGCACCCGCTCGACGTACAGCCCCGCGGCCTCGTCGTTGTCGTAGTCGCCAGGCAACCCCGCGGGCACCGCCGCCGCCGCCGCCGCGAACGTCGGGTGCACGCCCCAGAAGGCGTGCCCGAGCCGCCCCTGGAAGCGCAACTCGTAGCGCCGGCGCCGCCAGCCGCGCAGTCCGGGCAGGTCGGCGAATCGATCGATCAGGCGGTGGGCTGTGTCGAAGGTCATGCGGGTCAGCGTGCAGCAGGGTAGCGCCCACGCACGAAGGTCTCGACCTCGGCGTCCGTGATCGGCCGCACCGGCAGCTGCAGCTCCTCGGCCAACAACCGCGACAGCGACTGGGCCCACACCGCGTTCACGACCAGTCCGGCGTGACCGTCGGCCAACGCGGTGTGCGTCGGCTCGTCGCCGGCGCCGTGCTCGACCCGCAGGCCGGCCAGTTGCACGGCGCGATACGCGGGCACACCGTCGTCGTCGCGACCGCCCCACCGCGCCGCGAACCACGCGCGATCGTCGAAGAAGGCCGTGAGCGAATCCGCCGCCGCGAGCGCCCGCAGCGCGCCGTCGAAGCGGTCGAGCACGGCGCGCCGGTTGCTGGTCGCCAGCCGCGTGCGCCAGCGCTCCTGGAACGACGGCACCTCGGCGTTGTCGAACAGGCCGACGAGCACGACCCGGGTCTGCGGGTGCGCCGCCCGGATCGCCGCGCGCGCGGCGGTGATGTCCGCGATGCAGCTCGCGACGGTCGCCGCGAGTTCCGCGTCGTCGGGGTCGGTCGCCATCCGATCGAGCTGCGGTTCTCCGCCCAGGTCGACGATGCCGATCCGGATCACGACCACGCCGCCGCGCCACCGCGCCGGTTCTTCCGCCATCAGCGTCAACAGCCGCGGCACCTGCCGCCGCGGGCCCCGCAGCAGGTCCGCGCAGCGCGCGCCGCTGAAGGCCAGGTTGAACTGGTGGTCCTGCTTGCGCGGGGCCCGGCGCTCGCAGCCGATCGCCTCGAGCGCCCGCACGACGCTCTGCCGCCCGCCCCAGATGCCGAAGTCGCCGCAGTCCACCCGATCGCCGGCGAGCTCGTCCAGGACCTCGGTCCACTGCGCCGCGGCCTGGCGGTACCGGCCGCCGCGCGCCGCGGAACCCGGAGGGAACGCCAGGCTGTCGCGGTAGCCGTGACTGTCCGAGTCCCCGAGCACGGCGAGCGGCACGCGCCGGTCGTCGGCGGCGCGCACGCGGTAGGAGTCGGCGAGCAATCCGCTGCCAGCCAGGCTTGCAGAAGCGACCATGATCAGCAGCAGCGCCGACAACGCGACTAGGACGCCGCGCCGGTGCCGGCGGCGCACCCCGGTGCCGGTCGCGGCACCGGTCACGGAACCATGACGAACTGCATCGGGTTGGTCAACAGTTCGCGCGTCGGCGACAGCACGCCCGCCTGCAGGCACATGACGAAGCCGGACGGCACCCACAGCGGCAACGAGTACGGCCGGTTGAACTCGCCGTTCGGATCGAGCAGCGTGACCTGCATGATGGCCAGCGGCAGGGTCTGATCGAAGCTCATCAACCCGAGGTGCGCGAGCTGCACGCTCACCGTCGACGGGAAGCCCACCGCCAGCAGCGTCAACGCGTTGGGCGGTCCGGACACCGACAGCGCCATCTGGTTGCCGATGTGCACGGGCACCGCCGGCCGGCCGCCGAAGCCGGCGCCGTCGGCGCGCTGGTCGATTCGCAGCGTCGCGTCACAGTCGGACGGCTGGATGCCCGGCACGGGCAGGCTCTGCTGCGAGTAGAGGATGCCGACGTCCGCGTTCTCGTCGGCCACCATGATGTCCAGGTCGCCGTCGCGATCGAAGTCGGCGAGCGTGGTGCACGCGGCCGCGGACACCGCGGGCAGGATGTAGGGAGCCGCGAAGCTGCCCTGCCCGTTGTTGAGGTAGACGTAGAAGTCGCCCGAGTAGTAGTGCGAGATGACGGCGTCGAGATCGCCGTCGCCCTCGAGATCGCCCAGATGCACCGAGGTCGGGCCGCCACCGGCGGCCATCGAGCCACCGAGCACGAAGCCGCCGGCGCCGTCGCCGAGCATCCACGTGAACGAATCGGGGTTGTGGCAGCAGTAGGCGAGGTCGACGTGGCCGTCGCCGTTCAGGTCGCCGGCCGCGCTGGCGAACGGCGCCCCGCCGATGTTCGTCAGCGTCGCGTTGCCGGTGAACGTGCCGTCGCCGTTGCCCAGCATCACCCACGTCTGGCCAGGTACGAGGTTGCACGACACGATGTCGAGGTGGCCGTCCTCGTTGGCGTCGACGAGGTTGAGCTCGGCGCTGCCGTTGGGCCCGGAGTAGAGCACCGGCGGCAGGAAGCCGCCCGAGCCGTTGTTCAGCCAGACCAGGGTCGTGCCGCCGTTGCCCGCCACCACGTCGGGGTAGCCGTCGCCGTCGAGGTCGCCGGCGCCGACGCTGCGCACGTAGTTGCCGCCCACCAGGGTGATCGGAGCCGTGTAGTTGCCCGCGCCGTCGTTCATGAACACCGAGACGTTGCCGAACGCGTAATCGCCCGTGACCAGATCCATCCAACCGTCGCGGTTGAAGTCGGCGCTCTCGTGCGGGCTCGGCCAGTTCTGACCGTCGGCGACCTGGACCATCGGCCCGAAGGTCATGCACCCGTCGCTGTGGAAGGTGCGCAGGTCGTGCGAGTACTCGTTGATCGCGGTGATGTCGGGCGCGCCGTCGCGGTCGACGTCACCGGCGTGGATGCCGTAGGTCGAGATCTGGCCCTCGTTGGGCAGGCGGAACGAGATCGTCTGGGTCGACTGGAACACGCCGCTGCCCGGCGCGGTGCGCACCAGAAACTCGAAGTGATGTCCGCCGGGCAGGCCCAGCCCACCGGGCGCGGCGATCGACGCCGCGAGATCGACGTGCACGGCGTCGCCGACGAAGATCGGCCGCGTCGGCTGGAACGTGATCCGCGTATTGGATGCGTCGACGCTGAGGGTTCCCGGCACCACACCGGTCCAGTGGCCGAACACCGCGAAGCTGTGCGGCGTCACCGTCAGCGGGTCGATGGGCGCGGCGAACAGCACCTCGATCGGGTCGAACGGCCCCGTGATCCCGAATGCTGACGGCGAAGTGGAGACCACCGATGGTGCCTGGGCGAAGCAGGCACCGCTGAGAGAGAGTACGAACAGTAGGCGTTGCATGGCTTGATTCGAATGGCGTGGCGAGAATGCGAGCGCGTCATGTTATGGAGGTTCGGCGAACAGGAGAACCGCCCCCCCGACCGGACTCGTGCGGTCGAGAGCATCCACACAGCACTGATTCCTTCCGTGGCGTACGCGGCAAACCGCCGCCCTGGAACCCCGATACCGGTCGTAAGTCCAGTCGCCGCGTCGAACCGACGCAAGTGCACCACGGAAGGAATCAGTCCCGGCCACGGCACCGGGGCCACGGCGTTCGGCTCACGCCAGGAACGCGGTCACGGCGCGCGCCAGATCGCCCAGATCCGGCGTCAGCAGGATGCCCAGGTGGTCGCCCGGGATCGACTGCACCTGCAGCGAAGGGCCGATGATGCCGCCCCAACCGTAGTCGGGCAGCGCGACGTAGCCGCGTCCCCACCAGTTGTCTCGCGCCCGCAGCAACAGGACCGGACAGGGCGGCGGTACGAACGAGGCCTGCCACCGGAGCACCTCACGCTGCATCGCCGCCTGCACGCTGCGGAACGCGTGGTCGTGCCGCGGCCTGCCCGCGGAGTCTTCGCTGCCGTTGCGCCTCGTGACCAGCCCCGCGAAGCTCCGGGCGGCGGCGCGCAGCGACCGCAGCCACGAGCGCGCCGGCACGTGCCACCAGCGGCGCCGGAAGCTCTGGGGCAAGATCGTGTCGAGCAGCACCACACGATCGACTGCGTCGCCGAGCGCGACCAGACGCCGGGCCACCTCGAGCGCCACCACGCCGCCGAACGAGAGCCCCGCCAGGCGGTAGGGCCCGCTCGGGTGACTGCTGCGGATCACCTCGACATAGGCGTCGGCGAGCCGATCGATGGACACCGACGACGAGCGGGAACCCGGCAGCCCCTCGACCATGCCCTGCTCCTCGGGCACGTAGACGCCGAAGACGGGCTGGCGCTCACCCAGACCGTGGGCCAGGTGGCGGTAGATCTGGATGCCCAACAGGCAGAACAGCGGCGGCTCGTCGCCGCGCTCCTGCAGCGGGATCAACATCGGCCCCGAGCGCTGCGAACGCGACGCCAGCGATGCAGCCAGCTGCGCCACCGTCGGCGAGCGGAACACCTCGCCGAGATCGATCATCAGGCCCGTCGCCGCTTCGAAGCGATCGACGCACCGGATCGCGGTCAGGGAGTTGCCGCCGAGTTCGAAGAAGTCGTCGTGCAGCCCGACCTCAGGCACGCCGAGGATCTCGCGCCAGATCCGCGTCAGGATCAGCTCGAAGTCCTCGGCCTGCGGCAGCGGCGCCGCCGGCGCGTCGGCGGCGGGTTCGGTCACAGCGGGTGCCGACCGGTCCGGCTCCGGCTCGGACTGCGGCTCGGACTCCGCGGCGACGGCAGCGACTTCGTGCAGCAGCCCGACGAACGACTCCTGCGGCGCCGCCACCAGGGCCGAGGCGAGTTCGGTGAATCGATCGCGAAGGCGGCGCACCGTCGCGCCGTCCAGCGTGTCCGCGTTGTAGGTGAGCACGCCGTCGAGTCCGTTCTCGCGCTCCACGAACCACAGGCCGAGGTCCTCGGTCGCGCCGCGCTGGAACAGCGGGATCATCTCGTGCTCCAGCGGCCCCCAGCAGGTGCGGCGCCCGCGCACGTCCTGGAACGAGAACAGCGCCTGGTAGAGCACCGAGCCCCGGCGCGCCCCGGCGCCGCCGAGCTGTTCGAGCGTGACGTCCGCGGTGGCCAGGCCTTCGAGCACCGTCGCCCGCACCGCGCGGGCCAGGCTGTCGAAGCTGGCCTGCGCGCCGACGTCGAGCGGCACGGGCACCAGCGTATTGCAGCAGCCCATGACCGCTTCCTGCTCCGGCGTGTTGCGGCCGCGGACCGGCGTCGCCAACAGCACGCGGGACTGCTGCGAATACTCGTGCAGCAGCACGGCGTAGATCGCGAGCGAGGTGTGGAACAGCGTCAGGCCGCGCGCGCCGGCGAACTCGTGCAGGGCGCGGGCGACGTCGGCAGACAGGTTGAGCCACTCGCACGCGCCGCGCCCCGACATGCCGGGCCTGCGGCCGTGGTCGACGGGCAGGGGCCGCACCGGACCGAAGCGCTCCAGCCGCTCGCGGACGATGCGCACGCGCTGCGCCGCGGCAGGCGACGCCTGCCGATCGCGCTGCCACTGCGCGATGTCCCCCATCTCGATGGTCAGCGCCGGCAGCGGCGACGGCTGCCCGGCCGCGAACGCGGCGTACAGCGCGTCGATCTCCTGGTACAGCAGGTCGAAGGACCAACCGTCCCAGATGACGTGGTGCGGCATGAAGAAGAACACGTGCTCGTCGGCGGCGAGGCGGAACAACTGCAGCCGGAACAGCGGCAGGCGCCCCAGGTCGAACGACTCCGCGGCCAACTCGTCGAGCCGTGCCTCGAGCCGGCGCTGCCGCTCCGCGGGCGGCAGCTCGGACAGATCCTCGAGCGGCGGGCACTGCAGGCGCAGGTGTTCGTGCACGACCTGCCAGACCGCGCCGTCGCGCCGCTCGAAGGTGGTGCGCAGGGCGGCTTGCCGGTTGACGATCTCCTGCAGCGCCGCCAGCAGCACGGCTTCGTCGAGCGGGCCGCGAAGCCGGTGCGCCGAGGGCAGGTTGTAGCCGTTGCGACCGGTGGCCATCTGCTCGAGATGCCACATGCGCTCCTGCACGAGCGTGGCGGGAGCCACGTCCCGCCGCGCGCGCCGCACCACCCGCGGCAGCCGGTCCCCGGTCTCGGTGCCGAGCCGCGCGGCGAGGGCGCGCGGCGTCGGCGCCTCGAACACCGCACGCATCGTGAGGTCACCCGCCGACGCGCGGTTGAGGCGCACCACCAGCTGCGCCGCGAGCAGCGAGTGCCCTCCCGCGGCGAAGAAGTCCTCGGTCGCCCCCACGCGCTCGACGCCCAGCACGGCCGCCATCTCGGTCGCAACCAGCCGCTCTTCGGGCGTCGCGGGTTCGACGAACGACGCGGCATCCTGGGTCGTGGCGGTCAGCGTCGGCAAGGCGCGCCGATCGAGTTTGCCGTTGGGCAGGCGGGGCAGCGCAGCCAGCAACGCCAATTGGTGCGGCACCATGTAGACCGGCAGGGTGCGCTGCAGCTGCTCGCGCCAACCGTCGGGCAACGCGCCGGACGACGTGACCACGAACCCGACGAGGCGGGCGGCCTGCGCGTCATCACCCTGCACGACCACGACCGCCTCCACCACATCCGCACAGCTGCGCAGCGCGGCCTCGATCTCGCCGAGCTCGATGCGATAGCCCCGCACCTTCACCTGCTGATCGACGCGCCCGAAGCACTCGAGCGTCCCGTCCGGGCGCACACGCCCCCGGTCACCGGTCCGATACAGGCGCCCCAGGATGGGATGCACGAAGAAGCGCTCCGCCGTCAGTTCCTCCCGCTCGTGGTAGCCGATCGCGACGCCTTCGCCGCCGATGCACAGCTCGCCGGGCACACCGCGCGGCAGGACGCCGCCGCGACCGTCGAGCACGAACACCGAGCTGTTCTGCAGGGGGCGGCCGATGCCGGGCGCCGCGTCCGCGTCGAGGACCTGCGCCACCGTCGACCACACGGTCGTCTCCGTCGGTCCGTAGAGGTTCCACAGCGCGCGCACGCGCGGCAGCAGGCTGCGCGCCAGCTCCACGGGCAGGCGCTCGCCGCCACAGAACGCGACCAGATCGGCGGCGCCGCTCCAGCCGTCGTCGACGAGCATGCGCCAGGTCGCCGGCGTGGCCTGCATCACGGTCGCGCGGTGCCGGAGCAACAGCGCGGCGAGCTTCTGCGGATCCTCGACCTCGGCGCGCGGCGCCACGGCGACGCAGCCGCCGACCGTGAGCGGCAACAGCAGCTCGAGCAGCGAGATGTCGAACGACATCGTGGTGACGGCCAGCAACGTGTCGGCCGCGGAGAAGCCGGGCGCGACGGCGACGCCGGCCAGCAGGTTGGCCAACGAGCGGTGCGAGACCTTCACGCCCTTGGGCACGCCGGTGGAGCCCGAGGTGTAGATCAGGTAGGCGGCGTCGTCGCCGTTCGGCGGCGCCTCCGGCATCGCCTCCCCCGTCGCCCGGTCCGCGGCGACCGCGTCGAGGTCGAGGCACTCGGCACCCAGGCCGAGCGCCGCTCCCTCCGCGTCCACGACGACCAGCGCCGCACCCGAGTCTTCGCGCAGCTGCCGCAGCCGCGCGATCGGGAACGACGGATCGAGCGGGAGATGGGCCGCGCCGCAGGCGTGCACCGCCGCCATCGCGACGACCAGCGAACGCGACCGCCCGACACACAGGCCGACGACGTCGCCCCGCCCGACGCCGCGCCGGCGCAGGTCGGCCGCGAGCGCGGTGATGCGCTGCCACAGCGCGGCGTAGCTCAGCACTCCCTGATCGTCGCGCACGGCTGCCGCGTCGGGACTGCTGGCAACCACCTGCTGCAGAGCCTGCAACCAGTGCGTGAACCGCAGCGGCACTGCAGCGCCGACCGCGCCCTGCTCGACATCCTCCGCGGATTGCAGCGCCAGCGATCCGATCGCGGCCTGCGGCGCGGCGGCGGCGCCGATCAGCAGTTGCTCGAGGGCCGCGAGCCAGGTCGACACGCTCGCCGCGTCGAACAGCTCCGACTGGAACGTCGCCTCGAGCAGGAAGCCGCCCGCCTGCGGCACGACGTTCAAGAACACCTCGAAGCTCTCGGCCACGCGCGGCACCGTCGCCACCGCGCCGCGCGCCGCGCCGATCTGCAGCTCCTCGGCGGGCTGGTCGATGTTGACCAGCACGGGGATCAGCGGCACGCGCCCGGCGTCGCCGGAGCGTCGCAGCGCCTGCACCAGGCTGCCGAAGGTGAAGTCGTAGTGTTCGGTGGCGTCGAGCACCTCCTTCTGCGCGGCGGCCGCGAGCGCCGCGAACGGCGTGTCCCCGTCGACGCCGAGCCGCACGGGCAGCAGCTGCACGCAGTGCCCGACCAGGCCGCCGCGGTCCTCGAGCGCCTGACGCGCGACCGGCATGCCCAGGACGAGGTCCTCGTTGCCGGTGAGCCGGTGCAGCAGCGCCGCCACGCCGGCGACCACCACGGTCACCGGGCTGACGCGCAGCGCGCTGGCGAGCGCGGGCAGCCGCACCTGCGGCGAGAGCAGTCGCTCGACGCGCTCGGCCGCGAACGCGCGCTGGGGGCCTCTGGGGCGATCCAGGGGCAGGTCGAGCGGCGGCGGCGTGGTCGAGAACTTGCGCAGCCAGTAGCCGCCGTGCGCCCGCCCTGCGCCGGCGGCGCGCTCGACGGCGAATTCCGCGAACGACGGCGCCGGCGTCGCCGGCGCGCCACCCGACGCCCCACACAGCTGCTCGAGGTCGCGCAGCAGCACGTGGTAGGACCAGCCGTCGCAGACGGCGTGATGCGCCACCAGCAGCAGCTCGGCCGAATCGGCACCGAGCTGCAACCAGTGCGCGCGGAGCAGCGGGCCCTGCACCAGCGCGAACGGCGTGCTGACGCATTCGCGCCGCGCCGCCTGCACCGCCAGCTCGCGCGCCTTCGGCTCGAGCGCCGTGAGGTCGCTGCGCTGCAGCGGCACCGCGACCTCGGCGCGGATGCACATCGCGTCGAGCTGCGGCGTGAACGACGCGCGCAAGGCGTCGTGGCGATCGACGAGCGCCGCGAGCGCGCGCTCGACGAGGGTCGCATCGAGAGCACCGGTCAGGCGGATCGAGACCGCCTCGTTGTAGGCGCAGTTGGCGAGATCGCCGAGCGCCGCCGCCGCGAGCACCTCGCGCTGCGCATCGGTGGTCGGCACCACCTGCGCGATCGCACCGAAACGAAAGGGATCGTGTTCGGGCACCACGGGGTCTTCGGCTGCGGTCAAGGCAACTCCGCGTCCGCGACTTCGCGGTATCGGCCGGGACGCCCGGGGTCCGGGACGAACCAGGCCAGGGTGCCGTCGGCGCGCTGCCCCAACCGCGCACCGGCGAGCGGCGGCCGATCCACCGCCGCGCGCGGACGCGCCGGGGCCGGTGTCAGCAGACCGACGCGCTGCAGTTCGGCGATGCTGTCGCGGAAGTGGCGCACGAACACGGCCACATCGTCGTCGGTGTGGCTCGTGGTCAGGAAGCACGGGAACTGCTCCCAGATGTGGATTCCCCGGTGGCGCAGCATTGCGAACAGCAAGCTACCCCAAGGCTCATCGGACTTCACCGACAAGTAGAAGGCGGAGCGGAAGGTGCCGACGCTGATCCCCACGCCGCTCTGCAGCAGGCACTCCTGGAGCTGCGCGATCATCCCGGCCGTGCGCGCGGCCAGCGCTTCCTGCAGCCCCGGCCCTTCCTCGGCGATGCGCTGCAGCGTCGCGCGCGCCGCGGCCAGGGCGATCGGGTGGCGCACGAACGTCCCGGCGAAGAACGTGACCCCGACCTCGGGCACGCTGTCGTCGCCGAAGCTCCAGTGACCGCCGTCGAGGGCGTCGAGGTAGCGCGCCTTGCCGGCGACCAGGCCGATCGGGTGTCCCCCGGCGACGACCTTTCCATACAGGGCGATGTCGGCGTCGATGCCGAACAGAGCCTGGATGCCGCCTGGGTGTGCGCGGAAACCGGTGACCACCTCATCGAAAATCAACGCGCACCCGTTGGCCTTGGTGATCTCGCGCAACCGCTGCAGGAACTCGCGAGGCTGCAGGTTGGGATTGCGCCCCTGCACCGGTTCGACCAGCACCGCGGCCAGCTGCCCGGCCATGCCCTCGATCGCCGCGAGACTGGCCGGCTCGCCGTAGGGCAGCACGACCATCTCGCCGACGTGCGACTGCGGCACCCCGGGCGATGCCGGGGACACCCCGCCGCCGAACCCGGGCCGCGCCAGGACCTCGTCGAAGATGCCGTGATAGGACCCCTCGAACATCACGACCTTGTCGCGCCCCGTGACCGTGCGCGCGATGCGCAGCGCCGCCGTCACGGCCTCGGACCCGGTGTTCGCGAAGCCCACGCGTTCATTGCCCGTCAGGTCGCAGAACAGGCGGGCGACCTCGCCGGCGAGCGCCGACTGCGGCCCGATCTCGATGCCGCGCTCGAGCTGGGCGCGCACCGCCTCGGTGAGGAAGTCGGGCGAGTGACCGAACAGGATGCTGCCGAAACCGTTCAGCAGGTCGATGTACTCGTTGCCGTCGAGATCCCACAGCCGCGAGCCGCGCGAGCGCTCGGTGACGATCGGGTAGACGATCTCCTTCCACGACGGGTGGAACCCGGTCACCGTGCGCGGATCGGCGAGCTGGCGGCGGTGCTCCTGCGCGAACGCCTTCGAACGCGCGGTGCGCTGCGCGTAGTCGGCGCAGAAGCGCGCCAGGAACTGCTGCTGCTCGGGCGTCGTCTTGTAGCGGTCCGACACCGTGCGCTCGATGCGGGCGCCGGGGCTCGGCCGCGGCGCAGCCGCCGAAGCGGACGCGGAGGGCGAGGTGGCCGCGGCGGAGGTCGGCGCCGCGGGCGCCGGCGCCTCGACCGCCGGGGCCACGTCCTCGAGCCAGGCCAACAGCACCTGCGGCGACGTCAGCCGCTCCATCAGATCGCGGAAACCCAGCTCGACCGAGAACTGCCGCCGCACGCCGATCGCGACCTGCGTCGTCACCAGGGAGTCGAAGCCGAGCTCCGCCCAGTGCCGGTCCTCGGTCAACGGCACGGACATGCCCGTGGCCCCTTCGAGGATCGCCGCCAACCGCGCGCCGGCGTCGGCACGTTGCAGGTCCTCCGCAGCGTCCGCACCGGCTGGCGATCCGGCAGCGACGACCGTTCCCGGCTGCAGCCAGTGCCGCGTGCGCGCGAACGGATAGCTCGGCAACGACAGGCGCCGCGGCGAAGGTGGCACCTGGACGGACGCGGCCTCTTCGACGCCATTCGCCCAGCAGTGCGCGATGACGGCGCGCAGGTCGGCGACCGTCATGGCATCGGCGCCCGACCCGGGCATCGCCGCCACCGGCACGGCCCCCGCGCGGCGCTGCAACGCGACCGCGGTGAGGCTCACCCCCGGCCCCGTCTCGACCAGCACGTGCGCCACCTGCTCACCGAGCGCGGTGAGCGCATCCCGATAGCGAACCGGCGCGCTCAGGATGCCGGCCCAGTGGCGCGGCGATTGCGCCGATTCGGCAGACAACGCGCCGCCGACGGCCGCCGAGAACATCGGCAGACCCGGCGCCCGCCAGGTCAGGGCGGCGAACACGCGCTCCAGCTCGGCCACCGCCGATGCCATGAGCGGTGAGTGGAAGCCGCGATCGGCGCGCAGCGGCGCGGTGCGCACGCCCGCTCTCTCGCAGCGCTGTCGCGCCTCGGCCACCGCCTGTGCCTCGCCGGACAACACGACGGCGTCGTCGTCGTAGACCGCGGCGATGGCCGCGTCCCCGGCCAGCGCGCGCGCCTCGTCCTCGCTGCAGTACGCCGTGAACATCGATCCCGGCGCCGTCGCCAGGATCGCCCGACCGCTGGCCACGACCGCGGTGAGCGCGTCCTCGAACGACACCACACCGGCGACCGTCGCGGCCGCGAACTCGCCGAGACTGCAACCCAGCACCGCCGCGGGCCGCAGCCCGAGCGCCGCGAGCGCGTCGGCGAGCGCACACTCGCAGACGAACAGGGCCGGGTGCGCCAGCAGCACGTCGTCGAGCGCCGCGGCCGGTGCACCGCCGAGCAACACCGCGCGCAGATCGGGCCCGCCGCTGCGCAGCACGTGCGCGATGCCGGCCTCGATGCGCTCGCGGCTCGCCGGGAACTCCGCGTGCAACCACCTGGCCATGCCGATGCGCTGCACGCCGTGCCCGGGGAACTGCAGCACGACGTCCCGGACCTCCGTCGCCTCACCGCGACGCAGGCGCCGCGGATCGGCCATCGCGCGCAGGGCATCCTCGACCGAGTCGGCGCGCACCGCGGCGCGGTGGCGCATCGGCACGCGGCCGACGTCCAGCGTGTGCGCCACGTCCGCGAGCCGCACCTCGACGCCCGCCTGTTCCAGGTAGGTCCGCAGGTCGTCGATGCGCCGCTGCAGCGCCGCCGGCGTGCGCGCCGAGAGGCGCAGCCACTGCGGGCCGCTGTCGGCCGACGGCGCCGGCTGTGGCGGCGGCTCCTCGAGCACGACGTGGGCGTTGGTGCCACCGACCCCGAACGAGCTCACCGCCGCGCGCCGAGGACCGGCGCCGACGTTCCACGGCTGCGGTTGCGGCGCGACGCGGAAGCGCGTGCGTTCGAGCTGCAGCCGGGGATTGGGTTCCTGGAAGTGCAGCGTCGGCGGCAGCACACCGTCGCGCACCGCGAAGGTCGCGTTGAGGAAGCCCGCGACGCCCGCCGCGTGCACGAGGTGCCCCACCGAGCTCTTCACCGAACCGATCACACACGGCGGAGCCCCCGGCTCGAGCCCGCGATAGGCGCGCGTCAGCGCGGCGAACTCGATCGGGTCCCCCATCGGCGTCGCGGTGCCGTGGGCCTCGACGTAGCCGACCGAGAGCGGATCGACCTGCGCGTGCCCGAGGGCGGCGCTCAGCACGGCGGTCTGCCCCGAGATGCTCGGCGCCGTGAAGCTGACCTTGTCGTCGCCGTCGTTGTTGACCGCGAAGCCGCGCATCACCGCGTGGATCGGGTCGCCGTCGGCCATGGCGTCGGCGAGGCGCCGCAGCACCACCACCCCGGCGCCGTCGCCGAAGGTCGTGCCCGCGGCGGCGCGGTCGAACGGGCGGCAGTGGCCGTCGGCCGACAGCATGCTGCCGGGCTCGTAGCGGTAGCCGGAGCGCACCGGCACGACGATCGATGCCCCGCCCGCGAGCGCGAGGTCGCAGTCGCCGTCGAGCAACGCCCGGGCGGCCTGCGCGATCGCGACCAACGACGTCGAGCACGCCGTGGTGACGGTGAAGCTCGGGCCGCGCAGTCCGAGCCGGTAGGACACCCTGGTCGCCAGGAAGTCCTGCTCGTTCGCGAGCGTGACGTTGCCCTCGCCGAAGCGTTCGAGCACGTCGGCGCGGGTCGAGACGTTGTGCCGCAGGTAGTGGCTCCACTGCGCGCCGAGGTAGACACCGGTGCGACCGCCGCAGTCGGTCGGCCGATGCCCGCTGCGCTCGAGCGCGGCCCACGACAGTTCGAGCAGCAGGCGATGCTGCGGATCCATGACCTCGGCCTCGGACGCCAGGATGCCGAAGAAGTCGGCGTCGAAGCAGTCGTAGTCGGCGAGGATGCCGCGCGCCTTGCGGTAGTCGGGGGCGTTGCGCACCGCCGCGGCGATCGACGGATCGAGGTCTTCGTCGCGGAAGAACGTCACGCCTTCGCGTCCCGCGCAGAGGTTGGCGAACAACGACTCCGCGTCCGGCGCGCCGGGGAACCGCCCGGCGAACCCGACCACGGCGATCGCGTGCGGGGGCAACGACTCGTCGGCAGAGCTCACGACCCTCCCTCGACCATCTTGGTCAGCGCCTCCACCTGACGCTGCAGCGTCGGGAACTCGTAGACGAACGTCGGCTCGAGCGCGCGACCGCTCGCGCGTTCGAGTTGCTCGTGCAGGCGCACGGCGTCGAGCGAGCGTCCGCCGGCCTCGAAGAAGCCTGCGGCGCCGGCCGGATCCCGGCCGAGGACTTCGCGCCAGGCCGCCTGGACGGCGCGTCGCAGCGCCGCCGGCGTCGTTGCGGGAGCGGATGGCACGGCAGCCTCGACCTTCGCCGCCGCTGCCGCCCACGGCGAGGGCAGCGCCGCGTCGTCGACCTTGCCGTTGTTGCCCAGTGGCAGGGCCGTCAACACGACGACTTGACCGGGCACGAGGAACGACGGCAACTGGGCCGCCGCCGCTGCCGACACCGCCGCGAGCTCCGCGCCCGCGGCCAGCACCACGTAGGCGACCAGACGCGCGACGCCGGCGGGATCCTGAGCCACCACCACGCGGCACGCCGTCACGCCGTCGAGACCGGCGAACACCCGCTCGACCTCTTCGGGCTCGGCGCGGTGTCCCTGGATCTTCACCTGTCGATCGATGCGCCCGAGGAAGTCGAAGTTGCCGTCCGCGAGCTGCACGCCGCGGTCGCCGGTGCGGTAGGCGCGCTGCCGCTGCCCGCGCCGCTCCAAGGTCACGAAGGCCGAACCCCGCGCGGGCGACTCGTCGAGGTAACCCAGCGCCAGGCCATCGCCGAGGACGACCAGCTCACCGGGCACGCCGACCGGCTGTTCGCGCAACTGCTCGTCGACGACGATCACCTCGGTGCCGCGCAGCGGCACACCGATCGGCACGCGCGCCGCCGCAGGCAGCGTGGACGGGATGCGATAGCTGGTCGACTGCACGCCGTTCTCGGTGGGGCCGTAGCCGTTGACGAGCTGCGTTCCTGGCAGCGCCTCGAGCGCCCGCCGGACGTGCGGCACGCTCAGGCGCTCGCCGCCGACGACGATCTCTTCGAGTCCGCGCATGCAGGTGACGTCACCGTCCACCAGCGCGTGGAACAGAGGCGCGGTGAAGCAGGCCGTGGTGACGCGCTGCGCGGCGACGACCTCGCGCAGCCCCGCCGGGCTCGGCAGCATGTCCGTCGGGAACAGCACCAGGTTGCCGCCGTGCAACAGGGCACCGTAGATCTCGAGCCCCGAGGCGTCGAAGGCGAGCGGGATCGACTGCAGGAAGACGCGCCCGTGGTCGAAACGCAGGTAGTCCTGCCCGGTGACGAGCCGCACGATCGCGCGGTGCGGCACGACCACCCCCTTCGGTCGCCCCGTCGATCCCGACGTGAACATCACGTAGACCGGCTGCTCTGCGGCCGCGTTCCCGGACTCGGGCCGCCCCGGCTGGCGAACTCCTCCGAACTGCCGCCGCGACATCCGCGGCCCCTGCTCCACATCCCCTTGCGGGCCCTCATCTGGCGACGGCTCGACGAGGACTTCGGCGCGCACGGCGTCGAAGACCAACTGCCGCCGCGCCGGCGGATCGCGCGGATCGACGGGCACGTAGTAGCCGCCCAGACGCAGGGCCGCGAGGAAGGTCGCGATCGTGTCCGGGTGCCGACGCGCCACGACGACGACCGCGTCGCCCGCCTGCACCCCGGCGCTGCGCAGCTGCTCGGCGATGGCTGCGGCCCGCTCGCGCAACCGGCCGTAGGTCAGGGACTGCCAGGTCGGCCCGCGGCGGAACGTCAGCGCCGGTCGGTCGGCGTGTGCCGCGACCACCGCTTCGAACCTGTCGACGACACTCTCGACCATGGGTGGGAAGAACATACTGCGGCGCCGCCACAACTCTCGGGCTGCCCGCAATCTGCTTGCGAATCAGCGGGGGCGGAACGAGCGCACGGACCCCGGCCCTCTGGTCGGACTCGGCGAGGGCCGACCCCAATCCCCCACACCCCCATCGGCGCCGAGCCCTCGACATCTTCCTACGATGTCTCACGAACGCCATCCGAGCCGCGGAGCGCACCGCGAGGACTCGCCCGGCCGTCCCTGCCAAGGACGACTCCCCCTCGTCGGCGGCCCTTGGATCGGGCGAAGTGATGCCTAGGATTCCGCCATGCTGGCGGGGCGCGGGATCGTGATGACCGTCCTCATGGCGCTGGCCTGCACCGGCGTCGTGTTGCTCCTGCGCACGACCGCTGCCGCGGTTCCGCTCGACGTGAGCCAGAATCCGGAGCCGGCCGCTCCGGAAGACGACTCCAGAACCTCGATCGGCATCGTCGACTCGGATGCCGGCCCCTTGCTGCGCATCCTCGAGACCGTGGACCCCGCCACGGACCCGCCCGCGGAGCTCGCGCCGCCGACCCCGGAGCAACGGCGCCGGCATCAGCAGAAGATCCGCGACCTGGCCAACGACCATATCGCCGGCAACGCCCTCGCCGCGATGCGCAGCCTGCGCGACCCCGACGCCGCGCCGTTGCTGCACGAAGCGCTGGCCTCCCTCGACCTGCAGCAACGACAACTCGCGGCGCACCTGCTCCGGCAGATGACGATTCGCCCGACGCCGCGGCTGCTCGAGGTGAGCGTCGAGTCCCTGCACTCCCGCGTCGACCAGGAGTTGCACCGCACGCTGATCAGCCGGACCTCGCCCGACGCGACGCGGTATCTCTACCACCACCGCCAGGGCACCAGACCGGCGCTGCGGCGCGCCCTGTGGAGCGGTGACCCGCAGCAGCGCTGGCTGGCCGCGTTCCTGCTGGCCTGCGACGGCGACACCGACAACCTCGCGGTGCTGGTGCGCGAGCTCATCACCCACCTGCAGGACAACGACGTCAGCGGCGATGCGTTGATGGCGGCCCACGCGCTGCACCACCTCGGCCCGGAGGTCGCGCCGTTCCTGCAATCGTGGCGCCCCAGCGTCGACGAGCAGGGCAGGCAGCTCATCGACCTGATCCTGCTCGACCTGCGCGAGCCGCCGCGCAACCGCCAGCAGCTGCGCGCGCGACGCACCCTGCACGCGGTGACCGAGATCTACTTCGATCCGGTGCTCGAGTTCGACATCGACCGCTCGAGAGTCTCGACGCGATGACCGCGCGGCTGCCGTACCTCCTCGCCCTGGGCGCGACCATCGCGTTGGGGCTGCTGTCGCGGGCGTTTCCGCTGCCGGGCTGGTTCGCGGAGCACACCGGCGACGCGCTCTACACAGTCGCCGTGTTCTGGGCGCTCGCCTGCGCGCAGCCCGCGGCACGGCCGCTCGCGCTGGCGGTGCTCGCGTGGGGCCTGTCGGCGCTGGTCGAGGTCAGCCAGCTGCTCGACTGGGCCTGGCTCGCCGCCCTGCGCTCGACCCGCGTCGGCGCGCTGCTGCTCGGCCAGGGTTTTCAGTGGGCCGACCTGGTGGCCTACGCGCTGGGCGCGGTCCTGGCGCTGGCGCTGGACCGGCTGATCTGCCGGCCCCGCGCCGACTCCTAACGACGCGCGCTGGCGTCGACCGCGCCCTTGCCCAGGTTCTCGTAGAGCCACGTGAACGACTTGCGCTTCTGACCGGGGGTCAGGGGCTCGAGTTCACGCTGCACCGCCGCGCGCTTCTTGCTCATCTCCTGGAACACCTGGTTGCGCTCCTTGAGCAGCTCCGCACGTTTGGCCGTCGCGGCCGCCTCGTCGAGCCCCTTGGTGGCCTCTTCGATGCTCTTGTAGAAGTCCTGCATCACCGCGTTCAGATCGGCGAGCTCCTTCTGCAGCTCCGCGACGCGGACCTGCTGGGCCGCATCGAGCGCGGGGGCAGGCGGCGTCCAGATCGCGTAGCCGCCGACGATCAGGTCGAGATCGCCGTCGCCGTCGACGTCGCCGACGTCCATGTAGAGCCCCGAGTCGGGCCGGGCCGGCGCCGCCGCGCCCTTGGCGCTGGGCTCGATCAGCGTCGTCGCCGCGTCGAACTTCGGCGCCGCGTCGCTGCCCTCGTTGAGGTAGACGAACACGCCGCCGCCGGTCCGGTTGCCGTAGCTGTCGCCCATGCTGCCGACGAGCAGGTCCTGCACGCCGTCGCCGTTCCAGTCGACGAGCCGCAGCGTCGTAACCGTACCCGGCACGACCATCGGCTTGCCGCCGGCGAGCACCGGCACGTTCTTGGTCGCGAACGACGGCTGCGCATTGCTGCCCTCGTTGATGCGCACCATCACCTGACCGCCCTTGTGGTCGCCGAGCAACAGGTCGAAGTCGCCGTCGCCGTCCCAGTCGGCGGCCCAGGTCGAGGTCAGATGGCCCGTGACCACCGCGGCGCCCGCGGGATCACAGCGCGTCGTCGCGTCCCACTTCTTGGTGTCGAAGTTCCAGAAGTCGTTCATGACGATGCGGGCGCCGTCCTTGTCGAGGATCCCGACCGGCTGCTGCCAGCCCTTGCCGTCGCCGAACGCGACGTGCGGCGATCCGTCGAAGATGCCGGCGACGATGTCCAGGTGACCGTCAGCGTTGAAGTCCACGAACTGTGGACTCATGCCGATGCATCACCAATTGGCGAAGTCGAGTTCCTTGCCGTCCAGCGCCATCAGCTTGGTCTCGGCGGCGTAGCGCGCCGGGCCGTCACCGGGCTGGCGCAGCGCGACGGTGATGCGGCCGCGCAGGTCGCCGACGACGATGTCGGCGAGGCCGTCGCCGTTCATGTCGTGCAACATCGGCGACGGGTAGAGGCGATCGACGCCGAGGAACGTCTCGCCGGCCATGAGCCGCACGGGCGTCGCGAACTGCGACGGCTGCTGCGCGATCAGGCCGGTGATGGAAAGCGCCAGGCCGCTGCAGGCCAGGGCGCACAGCTTCGGGGTCGCAAGCTGCATTCGAGGTCTCCGTTGCGGGGTGAGGAAGGCGGGCAGTGTAGTGCGCGCGGCGCGGCGCCGCACACCCCACCCCTACGGAGAACCTCCGCGCCGCTCAGTACTGCTGCAGCACGAAGCCGCGCATGGGCACGTAGCGCAGCTCCTGCACCTTCTTGCCGTCCGCGTCGGTCACCGTGCAGACGTCGAAGGTGCCGTCGCGGTCCTGGTCGACCCAGCCGTAGACCAGCCCGCCGCGATTCTCGGTGTAGCGCTCGTAGCGGAGATCGTGGTCGGAGTCGATGCTGAGCAGCTGCTCGCCGCCTTCGGCGTAGACCACCACCCGCTCGTAGCTGCCGTCGCGGTCCTCGTCGAAGTAGTCGGCGATCACCTTGCCGTCCGAGCGGCGCACCTCGCGCAGGCCTTCGCGCAGCGGCTCGTAGCGGATGCTCGGGTTGCGCATGTCGGCGCGCGCGTCGACCTCGCTGAGCCACAAGCCCAGGAACAGCACCGCGGCGCCGGCGCAGCCGATCAGCAGCCAGGGCGTTCGGCGCGGCGCCGCGACGGTCGACGCGATGGTCGGCGCGACGGTCGCCGCCCGAGGGGCCACCACCGCGGCGTCGGGGTCCGCGGCGAGCGCCTGGGCCTCGAGCTCGGCAGCGTCGATCGCGCCGATGTCGAGGATCTCCTTGGCGCGCTCGAGGCTCGCGGACGGCACCATCACCTTGGTGCCGCCGAGGTTCATGAGCCGCCGGCTGACGGCGACCTCGTCGGCGAGCGAATCGCCCTCGACGGTCGCGGGGATGCCCTCGGCCTGCAGCATCGCCACGAAGATCTTCGCCTGCTCGGGAGTCGAGGCGATGCGGACGACGGTTGCGATCGGTTCGGTCATGCTCGGCTCCTTCGGCGGTTCACAGGTGGTCGATGCGCCGCAGGCAATACGCGTGATGGGTCTGCGCGACGGCCTGCACCTGCTGCGGATCGCGCCACCAGTTCTCGTCGACCGAGGCGATGCGGCCGGTCAGCGGCGCGCTCTCGTCGGCGAGCAGGAACGCGGCGAGCTCCGCGGCGCGCTCGGGCGGGCGGTTCTGGGCGCGCTGCGGGTGCGGCACGCCCGTGCGTTGCTCCTCGGCAGCGACCGCGCGTTCGCGCTCCTCGTGCCAGACCATGCCCGGCTGCAGGCAGTTCACGCGGATGCCGGCGTCGAGCAGCTCGACGGCGAGCTGGTCGGTGAGCCGACAGATGCCGGCCTTGGCCGCGGCGTAGGCGGTGTAGTACTCGCCGAGCATCGGGAACCAGCTGCCGCCGCCGCTGCAGGTCAAGAGGGTGCCCGCGCGCCGCTCGCGCATGCGCGGCAACACCGCGCGGATCGTGTGGAACGCGCCGATCAGGTTGACCTGCACGACGCGCGCCCACTCCGCCGGATCGACGCGGTCGATCGGCTGGTGCGCGCCGCTGCCGCCGGCGATCGCCGCGCAGCAGTCGACCGGCCCGAACGCGTCCTCGGCCTGCCGCGCGGCACGTTCCATGTCCGCGGCGACGGTGACGTCGGCCACCACTGCGAGCGCCGCGCCCCCCGCCGCGGTGATGCGCGCCACGGTCTCGTCGAGCAGGGCCGCCCGGCGCGCCGCCACGACCACCTTGGCGCCCTCGGCGGCCAGGCGCACGGCGATCGCGCGACCGATGTTCCAGCCGCCGCCGGTGACCATGGCGACCTTGCCGGCGAAGCGCTTGGCGGTGGGCTCGTTCAACGTGCGACGACGATAGCAGGATGCGGCGTCGGCGCGACGCTCAGCCGGTTTCGCCGGCCCAGTAGCGCGACGGCGCGATCTCACACGACTCATCGCGGTCACGGCGGGCCGCCACGAACCACAACGAACGGTCGACGAAGCCCTGCGGCATCATGTTCCGGTCGAAACGCAGGCTCACGAGCCAGCAGTCGTCGGAGCCGGCGAGCGAGGCGGGCAGGTGCAGGCGACCGAAGCGGGCGCGCTGCATCTCGGTGACCAGCCAGTCGCGCAGCGGCGCGTGCGCGGCCGGCACGTGCTCCTGCTCGGTCAGTTCGAACACGCGGTGCGCGGCGCGCTCGAGCCGCTCGACGTCGGGGCGGTCGCCGAAGTCGACCAGCATCGAGCCGGGCACGATCGAACGGCCGGGCTGCATCGCGCTGCTGTTGACCATCACCAGCGCCGCGGGATAGGCCTCGGCCTGCCGGCGCCATTCCTCACCGAGCCGGCGCAAGGTCCTGTCGTGCAGCAGCCACAGCAGCAGGCTGATCACGAACAGGCCCGCGAGCACCCACAGCACCACCCCGAAGGTGAAGATCGCCGTGATCGCCGCGGCGATGCCGAGCAGGATCGCGAACAGCCCCTTGAGCGTGCCGCGTGCCTGCGCCATCGCGTCGTAACGCCTGCCGTCGCCGTCCTGCAGGCAGAACGGATACTCGGGGTGCGGGCCGGCATCGGCGCGGCCTTCGGCGTGGCGTTTGCGCACGGCGCGCGCGAAGGCGGGGAAGTCGTCAGGGGACTCGTTCGACATCGGGGCGGTGAGGGCGGTTCTTCCGGGTGACGGGGCGCCGGAGTCTAGGGCTCAGTCCGCGAAGCGCCACACCGGCAGCTGCCGCGGCGGCAGCTCGCCCTGCAGCGCCGCGCGCAGCACCGCGATCGGCATCGCGTTCTGCCGCAGCACCGCGTCGTGGAAGGCGCGCTCGGTCCACTTCGACCCCGGCACGACCAGTTCGTCGTGCAGCGCGCGGATCTGCAGACCGCCGAGCATGTAGGCCGCCTGGTACAGGGGACCGTAGCCGCCGCTGACCGACCGCCGCACCTCGCCCTCGGCCGCCGCGGGCTCGTGACCGACGCGGTCGATCAGGTACTTCACGCACTCGGGTCCCGTCCAGCGGCCGAGGTGGAAGTTGAGCGAGAACACGATGCGCGCGCAGCGGTGCTTGCGCCAATAGAGCATGCCGACGCGGTCCTCGGCGCTCTTCGCGAACCCCATGCCGTAGAGCCGCATCTCCCAGTAGAGCGCCCAACCCTCGATCCAGAACGGCGTGTCGAACGGCGCGCGATAGGTGCGATAGCGGGCCTGCGAGTACTGCTGCAGCCAGTGCCCGGGGATCAGCTCGTGGTGCACGGTGGCGCGGCAGAAGTGCTCGTTGTTGCTGCGCAGGCTCTGCAGCTTCTCGATGTGCGCCATCGCGTCGGTCGGGAACGAGACCAAGATCGTCTCGCCGCCGAGGAAGAACGGGTTCACGCGCTGCGCGGCCGGGCTCATCATGCGCATGCGCCAGCAGTCCTTGGCCAGCTCGGGGATGGTGATCAGGTCGCGCTGTTCGAGGAATGCGATCGCCTCGTGCGCCAGCTCCTTGATCAGCTGCGGCTGCTCGCCGGGCGCGCGGTGCAGGCCCTTGACCTTCTCGAGCGCGGCGCGCCAGTCGTCGCCGTTGCCCATCTCGGCGCTCGCCTTCGCCATCTCCGCGTCGCACCACGCGAACTCGCGCTCGGCGATCGCGACCAGCTCCGCCGGCGAGTACGGGATCCACTCGTGCTGCAGCGCGCGCAGCAGCGCCGCCTCACCGATCGGCGCGCCGACCAGCGAGCTGTCACCGGCCTGGCTGCCGACCGCGCGGCGCAGCGCCTGTTCGTAGTCGAGCAGGGCCTTGGCGGCCGTCTCGAACGGCGCGCGCACCCACCAGGAGAACAGCGGGTCGTAGCCGTCGCGGAACCGGAACCAGCGATCGAGCGTGCGGCGCAGGTCGGCGGTGCGGTCGGCGGCGCGCAACAGCCGCTGCGTGCCGCCGTCGGCCGCGGCGATCTCGCCGAGCCGCGCCGTGGCCTCGCCGCTGCACGCCGCGGCGATCTGTACGACGGTCGCGGCGGCGGCCTCTGGGTCGTCGGCCTCCATGCGCCGGTGCGCCTCCCCGAAGCGCACGATCGCGGCCGCGAACGGCAACAGGTCGGCGACCGCGGCGTCGCGGCGCTGCTCCTCGTCGAGGCGCTGCAGCAACGTGCGCACGTGCTGGTCGAGCAGCAGCCAGTCGATGCGCGCGTCGTGCGCCAGCGCGTCGAAGTCGAGCGCCGCCAGCTGCCGCTGTTCTTGCTGCAGCCGCGCCCGCAGGTGGTCGACGCGCTCACCCGACAGCGGCACGTCGTAGCGGCGGTTCAAGTCGGCCAGGTCGGCCGAGAACAGCTCGATGCGCTCACGCAGGTCCTGCTGCGCGAACAGGACCACGGACGGACAGACGAACGACAGCAGGCCGCAGGCGAGTGCACGCATGCGGCCATCCTAGGCGGCGTTCAGTTGCCGACCACCGCGGTTCCCGCGTTGGTCACCAACAGGTCGATCGCGTTGACGCCCGGCGTGAGCGCCGCGGCCTGGTTGTACCAGGTGAGGCCGTTGAAGGCGGGCGCGCTGGGGATCGCCAGCGGCAGGGTCGTGCCCTGTCCCGCCGCGTCGAGCAGCAACAGCGAGACGAAGTCGTTGCTGGTCTGGTTGAAGCAGTTGGGCGCGCCGAACAGCGCCAGGTCGACCGGCGTCGGCAGGGTCAACCACTGCGTGTTGTCGAACGCGTAGATCACGAACGCGGGCAGGTTCGGCGTGCCGCCGCTGACCTGCAGCGAGAAGTTGGTGCCGAGCTGCGGCGCGCCCGTGGCGGCCAGCGAGGGCACGGTGGGCGTCGCCGGCTTGCAGTGGATGCGGAAGATCTGCCGCGCCACCGACACCGAGTTCGTCCAGACCATGTTGTTGCTGGGACGTCGATAGTAGTTGTTCGTCGGCCCGGGGACGCCGCCGGTGGTCGAGTGCTGCGGTGGCGCGACCTTCGAGTACGCGTCGACGTGGAACCAGAACGCGCCACCCGCGGGGATCGTGATCGGCGGGTAGACCGAGGTCGAATACCAGTTGGGCGACGCATCGACGGTGATCGTGCCGTTGGCGACGTTGGTGGCGGCCGGCGACGTGTGCACCGTCGCGGTCGGGCCCGAGTTGTCGTAGAGCAGGCCGGTGTTGACGGTCTCCGTCTGCGAGGTGTTGGTCTGCGTGTAGATCTCGAAGCCGACGATCTGGATCGGGATTCCAGTCGTGTTGATCACGGGGTAGGCGTACTCGTTCGGCAGCGAGGCCAGCGTGAACACCGGATTGACGTCGTTGAGGCTCAGGCAGTTGTTCGAGGCGGCGCCGTTGCAGCCTTCGCCGTACAGCGTGTAGGAGGCGACGGTCTGGGCGAACGCGGGGACGGTGAGGCCGAGCAGGATGGCCGGCAGAAGGATGCTTCTCATGAGTGTGGTGGGAATCGGTGGTAGCGAGAACGCGGCGCCCGGGAGGACGCCGCGCCCGAGTCTATCGAGTCGGGCTCGGGTACGGGCGCGCACAGCCACTTCCCCTGCCGCGCCGCCCGCCGGCGTCGTGCCGCGCTCGCCCGCGCCCGGGCGAATCACCCTCTTGCGCATCTCGTCATTTTAGTTTCTACTGTCGCTCGATGACCAGCGTGCTGCTCGACGCCCTGCACAGCCCGCGCCGCCGCGAACTGCTGCGGCTGTGTTGGGACGCGCCCATGGCCGCCGGCGATCTGCACCGCGCGCTGCCCGACGTGACCTTCGGCGCCATCTCGCAGCAGCTGCGCCGGCTGCGCGACGCCGGGCTCGTCGACGTGCAGTGCCGCGGGCGCCGCCGCCTCTACCGCGCGCGCCGCGCCGCGCTCGGACCGTTCCGCCGCTGGCTGCAGGCGAGCTGGGACGACGCCCTCTACCGGCTCACGCTCGCAGCCGAACTCGAGGCCGCGCGCCGCGGCCCCGCCCCCGACCACCCCGCATCCCCATGACCAGACACTCCCATCTGCTCACCCGGACCCTCGTCATCGCCGCCCCGCGCGAACTGGTGTTCCGCTACTTCACCGACTCCGAACGGTTCGCGCGCTGGTGGGGCCCCGGCTCGACCGTCGACGCCCGCGTCGGCGGCGCGGTGTGCATCGTCTACCCCAACCAGGTCGTCGCGCGCGGCGAGTTCACGCGCCTCGAGACCGACCGCGCGGTCGCGTTCACCTACGGCTACGAGGACCCGGCCAAACCGATCGCGATCGGCGGCTCGCTGGTGACGATCGAGCTCGAGGACCACGCGCGCGGCACCCGCCTGTCCCTGCGCCACGAGCTGGCCGACGAACAGGCGCGCGACCAGCACGTGCCCGGCTGGCGCTTCCAGCTCTCGCAGTTCGCCAACGTCGTCGGCGACGAGCAGCACGCCGGCTGCGAGGCGACCATCGACGAGTGGTTCGCCGCGTGGCACGAGTCCGACGCCGAAGCACGCAGCGCCCTGCTGCTGGCGTGCTGCACCGACGACGTCGTCATGCAGGACCGCTACGCGAGCCTCGCCGGCCGCGACGAGCTCGACCAGCACATCGCCGCCTGCCTGCTGCACATGCCGGGCACCGTGATGCGGCGCGACGGCGACGTGAAACACTGCCAGGGTTCCGTCCTGGTCGAGTGGACCGCGAGCGACGCCGGCGGGGCCTCGCGCGGCAAGGGCACCAACGTCATGCGGCTCGCGGCCGACGGCCGCATCTCCTGGGTCGTCGGCTTCTGGTAGGCCCGGGCCACCTGGGCGCCACGCTCAGCGGTGCGCGACCGCGGCCTGCCGGCTCACCGGCCGCAACCTGGCGGTGAAGGCGCGCAGGAACGGCGCCTCCTCGAGGATCTCGTAGCCCCGGGCGTGCTCGGTCTCGCGCATCATCTCGGCGAACGCCTCGACCACCCAGTCGACGTGGCTCTGCGTGTAGACGCGCCGCGGCAGGCACAGGCGCACGAGGTCGTGTTCGGCGACGACGGGCTCGCCGGTGACCGGGTCCTTGCGCCCGAACATCAAGGTGCCGATCTCGACCGCGCGGATGCCGCCGCGGCGATACAGCTCGCAGACCAGGGCCTGCCCGGGCAGTTCCTCGGGCGGGATGTGCGGCAGCATCGCGCGCGCGTCGACGTAGACGGCGTGCAGCGCGAACGGCCGCACGATCGGCACGCCGATGGCGCCGAGCCGGTCGGCCAGGTACTGCGCGCTCGCCTCGCGGTAGTGCAGGTAGTCGTAGTCGAGCACCTCGCGCAGCCCCTGCGCGAGCGCCGCGAGGTCGCGGCCGGCGAGCCCGCCGTAGGTCGGGAAGCCCTCGGTGAGGATCAGCAGGTTGCGGATCTTCGCGGCGAGTGCGTCGTCGTTGCAGCAGAGCAGACCGCCGATGTTGACCAGGCCGTCCTTCTTGGCCGAGATCATGCAGCCGTCGGCGAGGCCGAACATCGCCCGCGCGACGTCGTGCAGGGTCTTGTCGTGCCACTCGGGATCCAGGCGGTGGATCCACCAGGCGTTCTCGGCGAAGCGCGCAGCGTCGAGGAAGAACGGGATGCCGTGGCGGCGGTAGAGCGAGCTGACCGCGCGCAGGTTCTGCATCGACACCGGCTGACCGCCGGTGCGGTTGTTGGTGATCGTCAGCATGCCGATCGGCACGCTGCCGGGCGGCTGCGCCTCGAGCCACGACGACAGCTCGTCGAGGTCGATGTCGCCCTTCCACGGCACGTCGGCGCTCAGATCGCGCGCGCTCGGGTGCACGAAGTCGAGCGCCGCGGCGCCGAGGAACTCGATGTTGGCGCGCGTGGTGTCGAAGTGCGCGTTGTTGGGCACCGACTGCCCCGGCGAGAGCACGCTGCTGAACAGGATGCGCTCGGCGGCGCGCCCCTGGTGCACCGGGAACACGTGGCGATAGCCGGTCAGCTTGTGCACGACGCCCTCGAGGTCGTAGAAGGACCGGCTGCCCGCGTAGCTCTCGTCGCCGGTCATCATCGCGGACCACTGCTGCGCCGACATCGCGCCGGTGCCCGAGTCGGTGAGCAGATCGATCATCACGTCCTCGGCCCGCACCAGGAACACGTTGTGGTGCGCAGCATCGAGGATGCGCGTGCGTTCTTCGACGGAGGTGATCCGGAACGGCTCGATCGCCTTGATCCGGAACGGTTCGAGCACGGTCTTCATGGGGCCCAGTGTCCGCAGGCCCGCGGCGAGGTTGCATGCCCCAAAGAGGGTAGGCGGGCCCGAGAACAGGGCTGAGGCCTCAGCGATGGCCGCCGGTGGTGCTGCCGCCGGTGCCACTGCTGCCGGTGCCACTGCCCAGCCGTTCGATCGCGGCGCGGATCGCGCCCGGGTCGACGGGCACCTCGATCGTGCCTGGGCCCGCCACCGGCACCGGCAGCCCGTGCGGCAGGTCGACCGACTCGAGCCAGCCGGGGATCTGCAGACTCAGCGTCAGCCGATGCGGCCCGACCCCGATCGGCAACGCGGCGCGCCCGTCCTCCACCGGCACGCTCGCCGGCGCGGCCCGGAAGAACTCGGCCATGGCGCCGCTCCTGCCCGCGACCCGGTAGCGCCGCGGGTCGGCATCCTCGAGCGGCACGAGCGCGGCGCGCAGCGTCACGCCGGGCACCGCGACGAGGCCTGCGAAGCGCAGTTCGACGAGCGGCCACGGTTCGAGCTTCACCTCGACCCGATCGCGCACGCCGCGCAGCTGCACCGGCTGGTATCCCTGGCAGACCACGAGCACGTCGGGCGCCTCGCGCAACGTCGGCAGCGCCAGCTCGCCGCGCTGGATCTCGTAGCCGCGCAGCTCCGCGGCGGCCTCTGGCCCCTCGGGGAACACCAGCGGGTGCGACCAGGACGCATCGTGCAGCGTGACGATGTGGATGCGGTCGCGCAGGTCGATCTCGCGCAGGCGCGGGTCACCGCCTGCGCGCTGGGGTACCTCGACGTCGTCGATCGTCGCCACCGGCTGATCCTCGGCCAGCAGCCGGATGTCGAGGCGGTAGCGCCCGGGCGGAATCGCAAACCACGGCAGCCGGCGCGTTCCCTCCGGCCCGCTGATCGGCTCGGCGCGCAGGCGGTGGCCCTCGTCGGCGGCGAGCGGCTGCGGCACGTCGACCGGCGTCAGCGTGGCGAACAAGCCGGGGGCCATGGGATCGGGCAGGCGCACGTAGGCGGCCAGGCTCGCGCCGCGCACGAACGCCAAGTGCAGGTCGTCGCAACCCGGCGCGAACTCGATCGGCGCGATCGGCAGGAACGATCGGGCCAACGCACGCAGCCGCAAGCGCGCCGGCTCGACACTGCCGTAGACCGCGAAACGTCCATCGGCAAACAGCCGCGGCGTGAGGCCACCGACGGGCCACCACGACGTCGCGGCACCGTCCTCGCCCGCCGCGAAGCGTTCGACCTGCAAACGGACCTCGCTGCGGTCCAGGCGATCGAGGCCCCGCCAGGTGCCGGTGACCACGACCTCGACCTGCTCCGTGCGCAGCTCGCCGACGTCGTTGACGCCGCGCCCGAGCCGCCGCGGCGGCACGACGGCGCGCAGCGGCGGCCGGTCCCCGACGTCGACGCGCAGGTCGGCCCGCGACAGGTCGACGGGATCGTGCGGCAGGTCGCGGAACCGCCACGCGAAGCGGCCCCCGGCGTCGGTGACGAAGTTGCAGCGGGCGCTCGCCCCGCCGAGGTCGAACTGCATCGTGACCGAGGCCTTCGTGAGCGCGACCCCATCCGGGTCGAGCAACCGTCCGATCAGCACGTGATCGGCCGGATCGACCTCGATGTCGACGGCGACGATCTGCCCCGGCTCGCGCGGCCCGTCGACGACGCGGCTGATCCAACCGCCGAGATACGCCGCGACGCGGAAACGCCCGTGGACCGGCACCTGCTCGAAATGGGCGGCGCCGGCCGCATCGGCGATCGCCTCGCGCGTGCGGGTCGCGCCGCCCCGCTCCGGCTCATCGAGTCCGAGCGTGAACCCGTGCGAGAGGTGCACGACGCGCCCCTGCATCACGACGCGCGCGACCACCTCTCCCGCGGGCGGCAACTGCAGCACGATCGGCGCCGGCGGCGGCGCTGCCGGGTCGAAAGTCGCCGCCACCTCGCGCAATCCCGGCAGCGCGACGCCGACGCGCCACGCGGCGATCGGGGCGGCGAGTTCGTCGGATGGACGCCACCCCTGCATGTGCTCGAACCGCGCGACGCCGTCCGGCGCGTGCGTCTGCGGCGCCGGCCACAGGCCGTAGTCGCCGAGCGCCTCGCCGCTCGCCGCGTGCATCGTCACGACCAGGGGAACAGCAACCGCCGGCTGCCCCGAGGCGTCGCGCACGACCACCTGCATGCCGCGCTCGGGCCACAGCTCGAGCTGGTGGCCACCTGGCGGAACGTCGGTGTCCCGCACGACGACGAGCCGGCCGTAGCTCCCCGCGTGACGCGCGTGCACCGTGACGGAGCGGTCGAGCCGCACGCGCGCCCGACCGGCGTCATCGCTGCGCACACTGCGCCCGAACTCGGCGACACAACGCCATGTGTCGCCGAGCAGCGCCTCGCGCTCGGCGGCCGGCATCGCCATCAGGCGCTCCCACGCCGCGCCGTCCAGGCAGCCGACCTCCGCGTCGGCGACCGCGACACCGCTCGCGCCGTCGACGATGCGCACGTCGCTCCAGACGATGTCGGGCGCCGACGCATCGAAGACCGTGACGGCCTCGCGGTCGGTGGCGCTTTGAACCGAGGCACTCGGCAACGGCTGCGCAGCCTCCGCCGACGACGCCTGCGCGGCCCGGGCTTCCTCCCGGCTGTTGCCGGCATCGCCAGGCGGCGGCGTCGACACCATCGCGTCGGCCAGCCACCACACGACGAGGGCGAGCAGCAGGGTCAGCGAGCCCGAGATCACGGTGCGGCGCGACATGCAGTGCGGCGCACTGTAGCCGGATCCCGCATCGGGACGACGAACGAGCGCCGCTGCCACGGGCCATGGCGCGCCCCGCCTCCCGTCGGCGCACCCACCGCGCGCCGCGCCGACGATAGCCTGGGCCTCGCCATGGCCGCCGCCTCGAGGATCGCCGGCGCCGCGCTCGCCGCGCTGCTCGCCGGTTGTTCGGGTTCTTCGGGCCCGGGCTCGGACTACGGCATCGCCGCGCGCACCGAGGTCGCGCCGCTGCCGCTGCCGACCGGCTTGCCGACGCCGATCCCGGTGCAGTGGACCGAAGCGTTCCCGGCCCTGCTGTTCGACCGCCCGGTGTTCCTGGTCGCGCCGCCCGACGGCAGCGACCGCGTCGTCGTCGGCGACCAGTCGGGCCGCATCCAGATCTTCGCCAACGACCCGTTCGTCACCAGCGCGACGATGCTGCTCGACCTGCGCGGCCAGGTGCAGTACGGCGGTGAGGAGGGCCTGCTCGGCTTCGCGTTCCATCCCGACTACGCGACCACGGGCTGGCTCTACGTCTACTACACCGCGGGCAACCCGCGCCGCTCGATCCTGTCGCGCTTCTCGATCTCGCCGGGCGACGCCAACGTCGCCGACCCGGCCAGCGAGACGATCCTGCTCGAGGTCGAAGAACCGTTCGGCAACCACAACTCGGGCGCGCTCGCGTTCGGCCCCGACGGCAAGCTCTACGTCGCGTGTGGCGACGGCGGCAGCGCCAACGACCCGCTCGACAATGCCCAGAACCTGCAGACGTTGCTGGGCAACATCCTGCGCCTGAACGACGACGGCAGCGTGCCCGGCGACAACCCGTTCGTCGGCGGCAGCAACGGCGAACGCCCCGAGATCTGGGCCTACGGGCTGCGCAACCCGTGGCGCATGAGCTTCGACCGCGTCACGGGCCAGCTCTGGGTCGGCGACGTCGGTCAGGACGAAGTCGAGGAGGTCGACCTGATCACGCGCGGCGGCAACTACGGCTGGCCCGTCTACGAGGGCGAATTGTCCAACCGCAACCCCGGCGCGCTGCCGCCCACGGCGTTCGTGCAGCCGGTGCAGACCTACCACCACTACCAGGGCCGCAGCATCACCGGCGGCTACGTCTATCGCGGCAGCGCGGTGCCGGCGCTGGTCGGCGCCTACGTCTACACCGACTTCACCAGCGGGCGCGTCTGGGCCCTCGTGCACGACGGCGACCAGACCGTGTCCAACACGCAGATCGCTTCGGTGACGAGCCCGGCGTCGTTCGGCGAGGACGAGGCCGGAGAGCTGTACGTGTGCTGCTTCGACGGCCGCATCCGCAAGCTGCTCGCCGACGCGGGCGGCGGCCCCGTGACCGCGATCCCGACGACGCTGTCGGCGACCGGGCTGTTCGCGGACACCGCGATGTTGCGGCCGGCTCCCGGCGTGATCGAGTACGACGTCAACGCGCCGCTGTGGTCGGACGACGCGCGCAAGCGCCGCTGGCTGGCCCTGCCCGGCAGCTCGCGCATCGGTTTCGACGCGACCGCGGCGTGGACGTTCGCGGTCGGCACGGCGCTCGTGAAGCACTTCGAGATCGAGACCGCGCCGGGGGTGACGCTGCGGCTCGAGACCCGCGTCCTGCTGCGACAGGAGTCGGGCTGGGTCGGTTTCACCTACCGCTGGAACGGCGCGGGCACGGACGCCGACCTGGTCGGCGACGTCGGCGATCAGGTGACGTTCGCGGTCGACGACGGCCTGGGCGGCAGCCGGTCGCAGACATGGCGCTTCCCGGCGCGCGCCGAATGCCTGCAGTGCCATACGAGCGCGGCCGGTCACGTGCTCGGTGTGCGCACGCGCCAGCTCAACCGCGACTTCGACTTCCCCGTGCGCACCGACAACCAACTGCGCACCTGGAGCCACCTGCAGCTGTTCACGACCGACATCGGCGCGCACGAACAGCACCCGGCCTACGTCGACCCGCTCGACGCGGCGGCACCGCTCGACGACCGCGCCCGCGCCTGGCTGGCGGTCAACTGCGCGAACTGCCACCTGCCGCTGGGGCCGACCTCGGTCGACCTCGACCTGCGCTTCGGCGTCGCCGCGACCGCGATGCAGCTGTTCGGCGTCGGCGCGACCACCGCGGTGCCCGGCGGCAGCGGCCAACGCGCCGTGGCCGGCGCCCACGCCCAGAGCGACCTGTGGCTGCGCATCACCCGGCGCGACGCCTATGGCATGCCGCCGCTGGGCAGCAACCTGGTGCACGACGCCGGCGCCCAGCTGCTGGCCGACTGGATCGACAGCGACCCGACGACGGGCAACTGAGCCATTCCTTTTGTCGCGCGGCCGGCGACGATGCGGCGATGCCCGCGATCGTGCTCGCCACCCAGAACGCCAAGTGGATCCACGCGTCGTTCGGGCTGCGGTCGCTGCGCGCCAACCTCGGCGAGCTGCGCGAGCAGAGCGCGATCCTCGAGTTCGAGATCGGCCAGCGGCCCAACGACGTCGCCGAAGCGATCCTCGCCGCGCAGCCGAAGATCGTCGGGCTCGGCGTCTACGTATGGAACGCCGGCCCGGCACTGCAGCTGGCGCGCATCCTCAAGGCCGTGCGGCCCGAACTGCGGCTCGTCGTCGGCGGCCCCGAAGTCAGCCACGAGACCGAACGGCAGGCGATCGCCGCGGTCGCCGACCACGTCGTGCGCGGCGAGGCCGACCTGGCCTTCGCCGCGTTGTGCCGGCGACTGCTCGCCGCCGACACGGACGTGCCGCGCGTGATCGACGCGCCGCTGCCGCACCTCGAGCAGCTGGCGTGGCCCTACGACGAGTACACCGACCGCGACCTCGCGCACCGCGTCGTCTACGTCGAGAGCTCGCGCGGCTGCCCGTTCACGTGCGAGTTCTGCCTGTCGGCGCTCGAGGTGCCCGTGCGCAAGGCGCCGCTGCAGTCGTTCCTCGCGCAGATGCAGCGCCTGCTCGACCGCGGCCTGCGCCACTTCAAGTTCGTCGACCGCACCTTCAACCTCGGCATCGACGTCGCGGTCGCGATCCTCGACTTCTTCCGCGAGCGGCTGGAGGACGGCATGTTCCTGCACTTCGAGCTGATCCCCGACCGGCTGCCCGACAAGCTCAAGGACGCGATCGCCGCGTTCCCGCCAGGCGTGCTGCAGTTCGAGGTCGGCGTGCAGACGCTCGACGACGCCACCGGCCTGCGCATCTCGCGGCGTCAGGACCGTGCCAGGCTGCACGAGAACCTGCGCTGGCTGCACGAGCGCACCGGCGCCCACGTGCACGCGGACCTCATCGTCGGTCTGCCCGGCGAGGACGAGGCGACGTTCGCGCGCGGCTTCGACGAACTGCTCTCGTGCGCGCCGCACGAGATCCAGGTCGGCATCCTCAAGCGCCTGCGCGGCACGCCGATCGTGCGCCACGACCAGACCTTCGGCATGCGCTACGCCGAGGACGCGCCGTACGAGGTGCTGGCGACCGACGCGGTGCCGTTCGCGACGATGCAGCGCATGAAGCGCTTCGCCCGCTACTGGGACGTCGTCGCCAACTCGGGCAACTGGAAGGAGACGCTGCCGCTGCTGCTCGCGGGCCGCTCGGCCCATGCCGCCTTCGCGAGCTTCGCCGACTGGCTGCACGCCGAGACCCGCGCCACCGCCGGCATCGCGCTGCCGCGCCTCGCCGCGCTGCTGTGGCGCTGGCTCGTCGACGAACGCGGACACGCGGCCGCGGCGGTCGGCGCGGCGATGGCGGCCGACTACGACCGCTGCGCGCGCCACGACTGGCCGGAGTTCCTGCGCCCCTTCGTGCGCGGCGAACGCCCGACGGACCGCAGCCGCCGCCGGGGCGCAGCCGGCGCCGACCGCCAGGCCCGCCACCGCGGCGCGGCCTCGCGCGAATAGTCACCTCTGTGCCCCGAATCCGAGCCGATGCCCCGCTGCCCCGACGGCCACGACACCCTTCGGCCGCTGATCGAGAACTCGATCGAGGGCGCCAGCTGCGAGACCTGCCGCGGGATCTGGCTGCCTGGCGCCATCGTTCAGGCGGCGATCGGCCGCACCCCGAAGGTGGCTGCGGCCGACCCGGACGCGCCCCGCACCTGCCCCACCGACGGAGCGCGGCTGCGCGACGTGAAGCACCGCGGCGTCACCGTCGACATCTGCCCCGAGTGCGGCGGTGTCTGGCTCGACCACGGCGAACGCGAACAGATGATGGGGTCGACGGAGCTCGGGGGAGGCTGGTTCGTGGTCGAACTCCTGCTGAACCTGCTGTTCGTCCCGTGAACCAGCCGAGGTCGCCGTTGCCAGCGCCCCGCCGCACCGTTCTGCTGCACGCGTGACGAACCTGCGCCACCGCCTGCACGAGATCGTCTTCGAGGCCGACACGCCGGCCGGCAAGGCCTTCGACGTCGTCCTGCTGCTGCTGATCCTCGGCAGCGTCGCGGCGATCAGCCTCGAGAGCGTGCCCGACATCAACGCCGCCCACGGCCCGCTGCTGCGCACGATCGAGTGGGCGTTCACGGCGCTGTTCACCTGCGAGTACCTGCTGCGCCTCTACTGCGTGCGGCGCCCGGTCGCCTACGCCTTCAGCTTCTTCGGCATCGTCGACCTGATCTCGATCCTGCCCGCCTACCTGGCGCTGTTCCTGGCCGGCACCCAGGGCCTGAGCACGATCCGCGTGCTGCGCCTGGTGCGCGTGTTCCGCGTGCTCAAGCTCGTGCACTTCCTCGGTGAGGCGAGCGTGCTGCGTGCGGCGCT
This sequence comes from Planctomycetota bacterium, assembly GCA_020638655.1. Taxonomy (GTDB): domain Bacteria; phylum Planctomycetota; class UBA1135; order UBA1135; family UBA2386; genus JACKIC01. The sequence continues at coordinate 126,711 of JACKIC010000003.1, read as the reverse complement.
GCGCGCCAGCCTGCCGAAGATCGTGGTCTTCCTGCTGACCGTGGTGTGCCTGGTGATCTGCATCGGCTCGGTGATGCACGTCGTCGAGGGCCCCGAGCACGGCTTCACCAGCATCCCGCGCGGCGTCTACTGGGCGATCGTCACACTGACGACGGTCGGCTACGGCGACATCGCGCCCCAGACCGTGTTCGGCCAGACGCTGGCGTCGTTCGTGATGCTGCTGGGCTACGGCATCCTGGCCGTGCCGACGGGCATCGTCACCGCCGAGCTGACGCGGCGACCGGCGAAGACGCCGGTCTCGACGCAGAGCTGCGCCGGCTGCGGTCTCGAGGACCACGCCGACGACGCGCGGTACTGCCGTCGCTGCGGCGAGCGGCTGTAGGCGCCGGCCGCAGGCCGCTGGGGACTACTTGGTGACCTTGTCGACCGCGGCCTGCTTGGCGGCCTCGTCCATCTTCTCGAACTTGGCGAGGCAGTTCTTGCAGCAGAACGCGATCGTGGCGCCGTGGAAGTCGACGGTGGGGCTGTCCGCCTCGAGCGCCTCGCCCGACACCGGGCAGGTCTTGTTCATGGCCATGGCGGCGCCCTCGCTGCCGTGGTTGGAGGCGCAGGCGCCGAGCACGAGGAGGGCGGGGAGGAGATTGCGCAGGAGCTTCTTCATGATGGACATTGTTCCCGCGGCGCCCCCCACAAACCACACCGACGTGCCCCGGCGCACGCCCCGGGAATGCCGGGCCGAGGACTTACCGGGGAGCGCCCAGGCGCGTAGACGTCGCCGATGACCGACGCCGCCCCGATCCCCCCCGCCGAACGCATCGCCGCCATCGACACCGTGCGCGGCCTGGCCGTGCTCGGCATCCTGGTGATGAACATCGTCGAGTTCGGCCTGCCGATGCGCGCCTACGGCAACCCGACCGCGGCGGGCGGCCACGACGGCGCCGACCTGTGGACCTGGCTGGTGCAGGAGGCGCTGTTCGACGGGCGCATGCGGGCGCTGTTCTCGCTGCTGTTCGGCGCGGGCATGGTGCTGCTCAGCGACCGCCTGCGGGCGACGGGACGCGGCGCGCTGGCCGCCGACCTGCTGCTGCGGCGCTGCCTGTGGTTGATCCCGTTCGGCATCGTGCACCGCTTCGTGCTGCAGTGGACCGGCGACATCCTGTACATCTACGGCCTGCTCGGCGTGCTCGCCGTCGGCCTGCGCGACCTGCGGCCGCGCACCCACGTGATCGCCGGGCTGCTGGCGCTGGCCGCGTTCGTGCCGATCGAGTACCGCAAGTACGCGGCGGCCGCCGAACAGCGCGCGCAGGCCGCCACCGCGGCGACGCTGGGCGCCGAGGCGCAGCCCCTGCCGGCGGCGGTCGAGGCCGGCGCCGCGCGCTGGGAACGGAGGCTGAAGGCAGCGCCCGCCGACGCCAACGACGAGGAGCTCGGCGCGATCCGCGGCAGCTGGCTCGACGTCGCCCGGTTCCGCTGGGACCACAACCACAGCTTCCAGTCGGTCTACGTCTACCAGTACTTCTTCTGGGACGTGATCGGCATGCTGCTGCTCGGCATGGGCCTCGCGCGCCTGGGCTACTTCACCGCCGCGTCACCGACGTGGGTGCACGTCGCGGCGATCGCGGGCGGCGCGGTCGCGACCACGGTCTCGTTCCTGCTGGCCAACGCCTGGGCGGCCACGGACTGGTCGCGCGGCGCCATCGAGCTGCTGTTCTACAAGGACGCCAGCTACGCCTTCTGCCGCCTGCTCGGCGGGCTGGGCTGGGCCAGCGCGCTGATCCTGATGGTGCGCGCCGGGGCGCTGCGATGGCTCACCGGTGCGCTCGCTGCCGTCGGTCGCATGGCGTTCAGCAACTACGTGCTTCAGACGCTGCTGTGCACGGCGCTGTTCTTCGGCTGGGGCCTGGGCTGGTACGGCACCCTGTCGCGCAGCCAGACGATGTGGTGCGTGCTCGCGGTGTCGCTCGTGCAGGTGGCCTTCAGCGTGCTGTGGCAACGCCGCTTCCGTTGCGGTCCGCTCGAATGGTGCTGGCGCTCGCTGACTTACTGGCGACGGCAACCGCTGGTGGGATGACCTCCGGGCACCGCCCCCGACGCGCCGGCACCTGCTACAAGGTGGACCACGCTCGCGATGCCGGCCCCGCTCGACAGCCCCTCAACCTACCGCATCGGCAGGGCCGCCTTCCTGCTGCTGCTCGGCATCTGCCTGTCGGCGGGCTTCCTGGCCCTCGTGCACCAGGCGCCCGGTCTGATCGGCAGTCGCGGTATCACCCCGCTGCACGACGTGCTCGACGGATGGCGGCGCAACTGCGGCGACCGCGCGCCGCTCGCGGCGCCGTCGCTGTTCTGGCTCTGTGAGGCGGACTGGTTCATCACCTTCGTCGCCGGGCTCGGCCTCGCCGCGGCGATCTCGCTGACGATCGGCCTCGCGCCGCGCGCGGCCTGCGTCGTCGCCTACGTCGCCTGGCTGTCGTTCCGCGCGCTCGAAGGCGGCACCGTGCGCTGGTTCAACTACCCCTACGACGACCTGCAGTGCGAGGTGGTCTTCCTGGGCATCGCGATCGCGCCCGGATCGCTGTGGCTGTGGCGCGCGCGCAGCGAGCTCGCCACCTGGAAGCGCTGGCTCGTGATCTGGCTGCTGCTTCGCCTGCTGCTCGGCCCCGGCCTGACCAAGGTCGTCTTCCACGAGCCGTGGCGCGACCTGTCGGCGATCGGCGACTTCCTGCTGACGATGCCGCACCCCACCGCCGCCGCCGCCGTGTTCGCGTCGCTGCCGACGTGGTGCCTGCAGGCGATGTGTGTGTTCACGCTCGTCTGCGAGCTGCTGTGCCCGTTCTTGTTCCTGCTGCCGGGCCGGCCGCGCCGCTTCGCCGCGGCGGCGTGCATCGCGTTGATGGTCGGCATCCAGATCGTCTGCAACATCCGCGGCTTCAACCTGCTGACCATCGGCCTCTTGCTGATGCTCTGGGACGACGCCGCGCTGCTGCGCCTGCTGCCGGCGCGCTGGCGCCCGCAGCTCGAGGCGCCCTGGCCAGCCGTCGCGAGCGCGCCGCGCCGCGTCGCCGCCGCGGGCTTCGCCGGGCTGGTGCTGTTCGCCACCATCGGCCCGACCGCGACGCTGCTGTCCACCTCCGTGGCGCGTCTCGCGCCGTTCCTGGCGCCCGCGGAACGCGCCCTGCAGCCGCTGCGCATCGCGTCGTGCTACACGATGTTCTGCCTGATGCCGGACCAGCGCTTGGGCCTCGTCGTGCAGGGCAGCGACGACGGAGAGAACTGGCGCGACTACGAACCGCTCGGCGCGCCCGCCCGGGTCGACCGCGTGCCGCGCAGCTTCGCGCCGTATCACGACTACCTGGGCTTCAAGCTGTGGTTCGCCGGCTTCTGTCCGCCCAGCGAAGACGAATGGCTGCGCGCGCTGCAGCGGCGGCTGCTCGAGGCCGAGCCGACGGTGCTGCGGCTGTTCGCCGCGACCCCGTTCGGCGACGTGCCGCCGCGGCAGGTCCGGATCGAGATGTTCCGCTTCACGTTCGCGACCGACACCGCCTGGCACCGGGAGTCCCTGGGGATCCGCATCGCCGCGGCGCGACGGCAGGACTGAGGGTCGAGGACCGCGCGGCCGCGACGTTCAGGTCAGGATCCAAGTTGCGGCGGCCTGATAGACGGGCAGGCCGATCACGATGTTGAACGGGAAGGTGATGCCGAGTGCGGCCCCGACGTAGACCGAAGCCTCGGCTTCGGGGACCGCGAGGCGCATCGCCGCCGGCACGGCGATGTAGCTGGCGCTCGCAGCCAGCACCGCGAGCAGGGTCGCGTCGCCGACGGACATGCCGATCAGCGCCGCCAGCGGCAGCGCCACGGTCACCTGCAGCAGCGGCACGATCACGCCGAACGGCAGCAGGAAGCGCGCGTGCGCCGCGAGCTGCCGCATGCGGCCGCCGGCGAGCACCCCCAGATCGAGCAGGAAGAAGACCAAGACCCCGGGGAAGGCGTCCTTGCAGAGCGGCTTCATCGCCTGATAGCCGCTGTCGCCGCACAGGGCCCCGATGATCAGGCTGCCGAGCAGCAGCACGACGGGACCGTTGAGCAGGGCGTCGTGCAGCAGCGCCTTGGTGCTGGTCGGCGCGGCGTCCGACCCCTGGCGCGCCAGCAGCCGCTGCCTGAGCAGCACCGCGACCACGATCGCCGGGGACTCCATCAGGGCCATCGCCGCGACCATGTGGCCGCCGTAGCCGATGCCCTGACGTTCGAGTCCCGCGCAGGCGGTCAGGAAGGTGACCGCGCTGATCGACCCGTAGGCCGCAGCCAGCGCCGTCGCGTCGTGCACCGACAGGCGCCGCCGAGCCAGGGCGAAGACCGGCAGCGGCGCGAGCGCCGCGAGCAGGACCGCCGCGCCGAGGGCCGGCAGCACGGTGCCGCCCAGTCCGCCGTGGGCGAGCTCCACGCCGCCCTTGAAGCCGATCGCCCAGAGCAGGTAGAGGGCGAGCAGTTTGGAGACCGGGGCGGGGATCTCGAGCGGGGACCTGACCAGGGCGGCGAGGACGCCCAGGCCGAAGAAGAGGATCGGGGGGTTTTGCAGATTGCTCAGCAGGTGGGAGAAGTCCATGGGCGCGACGTTCTACGCAATCCGATACACGATTTACAATTCGTGTTTCCGAGATCTTCAGAGGTGCTAGCATGTTCGACTTGGCCAAGAAGACCGAGCCCCCCACGACCGCCCCCTGGACCTTCTTCACCAACCACGCCCACGTGCTGGTGTTGTTGGCCCGGGACCCGGAGCTGCGCCTTCGTGATGTCGCCGAACGAGTGGAGATCACCGAACGCGCCGTGCAGCGCATCGTCGGCGAGCTGGCGGCCGGTGGGTATCTGCAGGTCGAGCGGATCGGACGCCGCAACCGCTACCGGATCATCGACCGCCACCCGCTGCGTCATCCCGTCGAAGCCGGCACCACGCTGCGGGAGCTGCTGGCCCTGCTGAAGTAGGCGGGCCCGGTTCGGCGCAGCACGGGTGATCCGCGGGGGCGCCCGCGGCATGCTCTAGGGCACCGGAGCACGATGTCCCAGTTCCTGCGCATCGCCATCGCCCTCGTCGCACTCACGGGTTGCGGCACGGCGGGCTTCATGCTGATCGAGGGCTGGGGCCTGCTCGACTCGCTCTACATGGCCGTGATCACGCTGACCACGGTCGGCTACGGCGAGACCCACCCGCTGAGCCAGGGCGGCCGCCTGTTCACGATCTTCTACCTCGTGGCGGGCCTGGGCGTGTTCATGCACAGCGTCGTCAGCCTCGGCGAGGTCGTCGTCAAGGCGCAGCTCGGCCAGTGGCTCGGCCGCAGCAAGATGGTGGCCACCCTCAAGAAGATGCAAGACCACTTCATCGTCTGTGGCTTCGGCCGGTTCGGCCGCAGCCTCTGTGAGCAACTGGCATCGCGCGGCATGCCGTTCGTGATCGTCGAGTCGGACCCCGACGTGGCGATCGTCTGCGGCGAGAAGAACTGGCCGCTGGTGATCGGCGACGCCACCGACGACGCCACGCTCGCCGCGGCGCGCATCGATCGGGCGCGCGGCATCGCCTGCACGCTGCCCAGCGACGCCGCCAACCTCTACGTGGTGATGTCGGCGCGCCTGCTGCACAAGGACCTGCAGATCCTGTCGCGCGCGACCACCGACAAGGACGCCGAGAAGCTGCGCCGCGCCGGCGCCGACCGCGTGATCAGCATGTACGCCACCGGCGCCGCGAAGATGGCGCAGCTGATGGCCAACCCGCAGGTCGAGGACTTCTTCGCCGTGGTCACCGCGCCGGGCAAGTCGATGGACCTCGCCGAGGTGGCGGTCGACGAACGCGCCCCCTACGTCGGTCTGAGCCTGGCGCGCTCCGGGCTGCGCGAGCGAGGCGTGATGGTCGTCGGCATCCGCCGCAACAACGGCGATCTGCTGGTGCCGCCTTCGCCGAACGACAAGATCGGCGCCGGCGACGTACTGATCGCGCTCGGGCGCGTCGAAGCGATCCAGTCGCTGCTCAAGCAGGCGTCGTCGCCGGCGTGACCGCCTAGCGCGCCGCCGGCAACCCGCGCAGCGCGGCCAGCGCCTGCCGCGGCCGGTCGGTGCCGATGCGATCGACGCCGAGTTCGTACAGGGCCCGCCACGCCTCGACGCGGTCCGGCGCGCCCCAGAAGCGCAGCTCGCGCCCCTGGGCATGCGCCTGTGCGACAAGCGTCGCGATCCTCGTGCGCTCTTCGGGCAACAGTTCGTCGCTGCCGGTCCAGTCGCTCACCCGCGACCAGCTGTCGCTGATCCACGGCACGAGGTCGATGGGCGGGTCGCCGGCGAGGTCGCCGAGGCGGCCGTCGAGCGCGCACAGCCGATCGCGATCGGCGGCGACGAGGGCTCGGGGACGATCCCCCGAGAGGATCACCGTGACCGCACCGCGCCGCACCTGACCGTCGACGAAGCGGGTCAGCATGCCCTCGAACTGCGCCAACTCGCGGCGCAGCTCGGCGTAGACCGCCGCGCCGTCCTTCTTGATGTCGACGAGCAGCACGAACGGCGGCCCGCTGACGGCGAACGCCTCGGGGCTCGACGCGACGAGTTCGCGCAGGGGGTCGAGGTACATCGACCGCAGCGTGCGCCCCGCACGCAGCTGCCAGGTCTCGTGCCCGACGCGCAGCTCGCCGCCGTCGAGGAAGACGTCGGCCTCGACGCTGCCGAGGCCGAGTTCGATCGCGCGGCGCAGCGGCACCGGCTGCAGATAGTCGTTGTGGCCGTGCAGGTGGCGCGCGACCGAATCGTCGGCGGACGCCAATGGCGACGGCGCGGCACAGGCCGTCGCCAGCAGCAGACAGAGCAGGACTCGGGCAAGGCGCATCGCGAGCATTGGAGCGCGAGGGCGCCCGATCGCGACCGCGCACCGCGGTCTTTCGCGCCGCCACCACACCTGCGCCTCGCGCGCGCCCTCAGGGCTATGCTGCGCCGATGCTCCGTGTCGTCATCGGCCTGTCCCTCGTCCTCGCCCCCACCGCCGCGCTGTCCGCCCAGCGGCCGATGGTGCTGCAACGCTCGCTGGCGCCGTTCGCGAGCCCCGACCAGCAGCTCGGCACCGTGGGCGCGGCCAGCGCGCTGCCGAGCGACTCCTCGAACTCGCCCCGATCGCCGGGTGCCGGGCGCGAGCCGACGCAGCGCCTGTGGCCCGTCGACGTGCTGCGTGCGCACCACGCGGCCGCGATCGAACGCGGCGAGCTCGCCGTCGACGTAATCCTCGCGGACGAGGGCGGCGGCGGGCAACGGACCAACACGCCCTCCGTCGTCCTGCGCGGCGCCGACACCGCCGTGATCGCCTGCCGCGACGAACTCGAACGCCTGCTCGCCGACGTGGCGCGACCGATCCTCGTCGAAGCCTGGCACCTGCCGCTGCCATCGGGGCCGTTGCCGGACTGCGTCGCCAGCCCTGCGCAGCTGCAGCAACTGCTCGCCTCGGCCACGCCGCGGTGGCACGCCCGCACCGTGACCCGCGGCGGCGGCCAGGTCTTCCTCGGCCGCGAGCACTGGCTCGGCATCGTGCGCGACGTCGACGTCGAGGTCGCGCAGTCCTCGCGCATCAGCGATCCCAAGGTCGATGCGGCGTTCGAAGGCGTCAAAGTTGGCCTGGCGGTGCACGCGCTGCCCGGCGACCGGCTGCTGCTCGAAGGAGACTGGCTGCTCAGCGAGCACGTCGCGACCACGGAACTCGCCACCGGCCCCAACGGCCAGCCGACGGTGAACCTGCCCCGGCACCGCACCGCCTACCTGACGTTCGCTGGCAGCGTCGACAGCGGCGGCGCGCTGCTGGTCAGCGGTCGCATGGACGGGCGCGGCCCCGCCGACTTCCTGCTCGTGGTGCGCGCCGCCTTCGCGGCACCGGCGCCGCCGCGCGGCAACGACGGCGGCCGGCTCGCGGTCAGCGCACTGACCGCAGCGCCCCTGGTGCTCGGCCTGCCGCGCGTCTTCGACGTGCCTGGCGACGACGGCTCACCGCTCGACGCGCGCGGACCGCGCGGACCCCGCATGCAGGAGGAACCGCTGCGTATGTTGCTCGGCGAGGCGACCGGAGCCGCGGTCGAGGTCCACGCCGGCACGGCGATCGTCGCAGGGGACACCAAGCTCGTCGACCGCTGTGCGGCGCTCGTCGATCAGCTGCTGTCCGCCTGCGCGACGACGCGCGAACTGCGTTGCGAGCTGCGCAGCGGCGACCGGACGATCGCCGCGATCCACCAGCCGGTGCTGTTCGACCGAACGGCCCAGGCATTCGTCGGCGAAGAACGCAGCATCGTCGTCGATCACGAGGTCGAGATCTCCGAGAGCGCAGCTATGACCAACCCCGTCGTCGGCGGGCGACGCGCGGGCCTCTGGTGGCGCGCCGCAGCCAGCGACGCGGGGCCCGCGCCGGTGCTCGACGGCTGCTGGTTGGTGGCCACGCAGGGCCCGCTGCGCATCCACCAACACAGCAGTTCGCCGCCGGCGACCCTGCAGCTCGGCGACGCCACCGTCGCGACGTTCCCGTGGCTGGGACCGATCGCCGCCGGGCGACCGACCGCGCTCGGCGACGGACCGGGCTGGACCCCCGACAGCCCGGCGACGCAGCTCACGATCGAACTGCGCGCGCCGTGACCCGGCGCCGCGCAGCCCCAGCACGGCCCGCCGCATCGTGCGGGGCTTGCCAGCCCTCGAGGAGCCAGCTCTCATCTCTTTGCGATGCAAAGTCCAAGCCAGCCAGCGCCTCCTGACCCGCGGATCGCCGCCGGCTGCGCGATCATCGTGTTCGGCGTGCTGCCGTTCGTCGGCCTGATCGCCGAGCTGGTCACCGGCGCGCTCAGCCAGTTCCACCTGTTGTTTCCGAGCACCGCCCACCGCGTCGTCGCCTTCCTCGCCGTCACTGCCAACCTGCTGCTGCAGGCCGGGGCCTGGCACGCACCGAGGCACCTCTCGCTGCGCGCCGCGGCGACGGGCTTCGTCACCGGCACGTCGCTGCTCTACGCGCTGGTCGAACTGGCGGCGGCCGACTTGATCATCGTCGCGATCTTCTTCGCCGGCCTCGGCGTGCTCGCGATGGCCCCCTACTGGTGCCTGCTCGGGCTGATTCGTCTGTGGCCCAAGCTCGTGTCCGACTGGCGCGCCGCCGGACGTTCACAGGCCCGGCTCCTGCTCCTGGCCGGCGGCGCCGCCGTGCTGCCCGTGGTGTGGGCCGTCTGGGGCAACCCCGAGACCAGCCTCCACCCGCGCGCGCTGCAGCAACTGGCCTTGGCGATGCGCGAGGGCAGCCGCGACGGCGCCGAGATCGAGCGGCTGGCGCAGGCAGTGCGGCGCGCGCCGATCGCGCCGCAGCTGGTGGCGTGCCAGAACGGGATCGACCTCGTCGACTATCGCCTTCCCCTGCTCGTGCTCGGCCGACCCCACACCCGCTGGTGGTTCTTGGACTACTTCGAACGCGCTGCGGTCAGCGCCGAGGCAGCGCAACTGGCGATGTATCGGGCGCACGGCATCGACTGGCGCGAACTGCCGGGCGCCTGGGAGCAGCGCGAATACGAGTCGGCGCGCCGCCGCTGGACGCAGACCGTCTGGCGAGGGTCGCGGTTCGAGGTCCAGGTCGACCGGGACGCCGCCGTGGCGCGCGTCGACTGGCTGGTGACGGCGTCCGGCAAGCGGCAGCGGCCCACCGAGGGCATCTTCGAGCTGCAGCTGCCCACGGGCGCCGTGGCGAGCGGCCTGTCGCTGTGGATCGGCGACGTCGAGCGGCCCGCGGCCTTCGCCGCGCAGGAACGCGTCCAGCGCGCCTATGAAGCGGTGACCGCCAAGGCGCGCGACCCCGCGCTGCTGCGCGAACTGAGCCCCGGCCACCTGCGGCTGCGGCTGTTCCCGCTCGAAGAGACGGGGCCACCGATGCGCGCGCGCGTGCGCTGCACCGTGCCGCTGCGGCTGGGCAAGGACGGCAACGAGCTGCTGCTGCCGCGCGTCAGCAGCGACGCGCCCGCGCCGCGCGAGGGTCACGAGGTCGTGATCGACGGCCTGCCAGAACCGTTCCGCAAGACCCTGGACGACGCGCACCTGGCGCTGCCGATCGCCGTGCCGCGCGGCGCGACCAAGGCGGTCTCGACCGACGCCGACGGCCTGGTGGTGCAGCACCTGCTGCCGGCGCCGCCGCCACGGCCGCTGACCGCAGCCGTGCTGGTGGTCGAGGCCTCGACCACCGTGCTGCAGCGTGTGCCCGACCTCGCGACCGTGCTCGACGCGTTCGCGGCGGCGACCGTGTGCAACGTGCTGGTGGTGCACGGCGACGGCTACGCCGAGCGCAGCGGCCGCGCCGACGACGCCGCGCTGCGCGCCTGGCTCACCGGCGAGGCCGGGCCCGGTGGGGTCGATGCGCGCGCCGCGCTGCTGCGCGCGCGCCAACTCGCCGCGCAGGAGGGCCGCCGCGTCTTCTGGCTGCACGGCGCCTGCGCGATGGTCGACGACCGGCCCCGGCCGCCAGCGGACAACGACCAGCCGATCTTCGCCGTGGCCTTGCACGATGGGCCCAACCGCGTGCGCGACGACGCCGCGGTCGCTCCCTGGCTGCTCGACCTCGCGCCGGGTCGGGCCGGCACCGACGGTCTGCGCGCACTCGCCGCGGCAGCGCAGCGCGGCGTCTCCTGCGACGCCTTCGGCGGCACCGGCGCATTCCTGCGCGTCTGCGAACGCGCCGACGTCGCGCCGGCCGACGCGGCGATCGTCGACGACCAGCTCGCGCGGCTCTGGGCCGCGACCGCAGCGCGCCGCAGCCGCGGCATGGGCAAGGACGACGAGGCGATGCGACTCGCCGCGCGTTACCGGCTCGTCACCGCGGGCGCCGGCGCAGTCGTGCTCGAGAAGCCCTCCGACTACGAGGACCACGGCCTGGACGCGACCGCGCGCATCGGCGCCGAGCCGCAGGATCTCGTCGGTACCTCGCCCGTTCCCGAGCCGGGCACGCTGCTGCTCGTCGGCAGCGGCCTGATCCTCGCGTGCTGCGCGCAGCGGCGGCGCAGCACCGCCGCCGCTTCGCGACGCGGGTAGGCGGTGCTCAGTTGCCGACGCGCCCCGCGCACAGGTTGGTGACCGTCGCGCCGACCGCGTTGGTCGCGGCCGCATCGAGCATCACCGCCTGGGTGCCGAGGGCGAGGCCCGCGAACGCCTGGTTGTTGGGGAACCCGGTCAGGTAGGTGTGGCTGCCGCCGAGGTGCACGAAGAACACGCTCGCGTCGGGCGGCAGGTAGGTGAGGCAACCCGGCATGCCGAACATGCCCAGATCGAGCGGCAGCTGCCAAGGGCCCCAGGTCTGCGTCGAGAGACCGAACACCATGATGCCGAGCCCCGGCGTCGCCGAGAGGTTGGTGAGGTCCTGTTCCCAGATCGCGCCGAGCACGGGCCGCGGGTTGGCGACACTCGGGCGCAGCACCGGCACACCCTGTGGCGCGCCGCCGTCGCAGCCCGTGCCGTACGGTCCGTAGGCGGCGTTGGTGCCCGCCTCGTAGTAGACCGTGCCGTTGAAGACGCGCGGCGTGTAGACCGTTGGGCTGAAGATGCCGCTGCCCGAGGAGCCCAGATCGAGCTGCAGGTTGGCGTCGGCGTAGGACTGGTTGAGCCCGGTGCCGTTGGTGTAGGCGAACGCGGTGCCCAGGGCGCCGGTCGGGATCACGAAGTTGATCGCCATGCCGAAGCGGCCTTGCGGCAGGAAGAAGTCGCTGGTGTCGACCGGCGTCGGCGTGGAGATGGCGCCCGAGACCCCGGTGCCCTCGGCGACCTTGGTCCAGACCGCCGGATTGCCTTCGTTGCCGACGTAGGTGCCGCCGAGCGCCGTGATGTAGATGTCGATCTGGAACACCGAGCCGATCGGCCCGTTTCGCGTGTTCTCGCAGTTGATGTCGAAGCTGGTGACGACGAGGCCATCGGGGTTGAGCACCGTGGCGTCGAACATCACCGAACCGGGCGAGTTCAGGCTGTTGCCGCCGGCGTAGAGCGTGGTGACGCCCGTCTGCGCCGACAGCGAAGACAAGGACAGGGAGAGGCAGAGGCCGACGAGGCACGAGGTCGAGGTGATACGCATGGTGTGTCCGAGACGAATCGGGGAGGCCGGGATGGTAGGCCCACGGCCAGCGCCGGCCCGTTGCCGAGGCATCCTTGGTACACGCCCGATCGGCGCAGGATCGGGCACGGACGGCCGCGCGGCCTACGCTCGCCGCACCTGGCCCGCCCACCACCAAGGAGAACCATGCCCACGCTCCGAATCCCCACCGTCGCGCTTTCCGCCTGTGCGCTGCTCTGTGGTCCCGTCTTCGCCCAGGTCGGCACCGTGCGCGCCGGCGTCTCGCCGGCAACGGTGCGCCTGTCGAGCAGTTGGACGCGCAGCCTCGCCGCGCAACCCAGCGGCGCGCTGTGGTGCCTGGTGCGCGAACTCGACGGCTCGGGCACCCAGGCCGGCACCACGCTGACGCTCTACATCTCGACCGATCAGGGCGCGACCTGGTCACCGGTCGCCGACACGCCGACCCCCGGAGACGGCCGCGGCGCCGTGGTCGCCGACCGCAGCTGCGACCTGCTGCACGTGACCTGGCACGCCACCAACGGCGGCTCGTACTCGCACCTCTTCTACCAAGCGTTCGACACCAGCACGCTGACGTGGGTCGGCCAGCCCGATCAGCTGCTCACCGGCACGGCATCGACGAACCAGTTCTATCCCAACGACATCTCGGTCACGACCGGCGGCACGATCGGCATCACCTACAACACCAACAGCACGCCGACGATGAGCGGGCTGGCCCCGTGGTCGGGCGGGATCATGGTGAAGCGCCGCGGCGACGCGGCCTTCCAGGGTCCGTACCGCTGCAACACCGACACCTACGGCATGCTCGCCAGCGCGCAGGCCATCGGCGAGGTGTTCCACATGAGCTTCCGCACCAACGGTGGGCTCTACGGGATCCGTTATCGCGCGTTCGACGCGACGACGCTGCAATACGTCACGGCCAGCGACGTGCCGCTCTACGGCACCAACCAGGCCAACATGCGTTCGACCAACAGCAGCCACATCGCGACCGACGACGCCGGCAACCTCTACATCCTCTACTCGGTCGGCTCGCCCAATCCGGCCGGCGGCGCCCTCGAGGTCGCGTTCGCCTCGCCGAGCAACAACTACAGCACCTGGACGATCTCGCTGGTCGAGTCCGATCCGTCGCTGACGGCCGGCAACACCACGTTCCAACACTACACGCTGGCGCGCGCCGAGAACGGCGCCGTCTACGCGGTGTTCGCGCGCGCGAGCGAGAACTACCAGAACCTCTACGCGCGCATCCTGACCCCGGGCCCGTCGGGCGGCGCCGTGGTGATCCCCGACCCCGCGACCACGCCCGGCGTGCCGCTCTTGACCAGCAGCGAAGACGACACCTTCAAGCAGGTCGACGGGTTGCGCGCCGAAGCCGTGCACAGCGGCCCGATGGTCGTCTTCAGCGGCACACCGACCAGCCGCGCCGCCGGCTATGTCGACTTCATGCGCCTGGCCTCCGCCGCGCGCACCGTCGAGTGGGGCCTCGCGTGCCAGGGCAACCTGCCGCAGCTGCCGCGGTTGGCGAGTGACACGGTGCCGCAGACCGGGACCAACTTCTCGTTCCGCATCACCGACGCCCCGACGAACACGCCCGGCGTTGTGTTCGCCGGCTTCGACTGCCTGGTGCCGCCGTTCGACCTCGGCGTGCTCGGCATGCCCGACTGCGCGGTGTTCCTCACGCCGCTGTCGAGCAACCTCGCGGTCACCGATCCGTCGGGCAACGCCGCGCTGCAGCTGGCGATCCCGCCGGGCTTCGGCGCGTTCACGCTGCACTTCGGCGCGCTACTGCTGACCCCCGGGGCCAACCAGGGCGGCGCGGTGGCGACGAATGCGCTCGCCGTGAACGTCAACTGAGGCGCGCCGGCGGCTTCAGAAGCCGCCGCCGGTGCGGAAGCCGCCGCCGCCGCCGAAGCCGCCGCCCGAACGGAAACCGCCCCCGCCGAAGCCCCCACCGCCGCCGAAGCCGCCGCCGCCGATTTTGATGCCGCCGATCTTCACGCCGCCGCCGCCGAGGCCGCCGCTGCCGAAGATCGAACCAGAGTTCGACGGCCGCCAGCGCTGCTTGCCGCGCACCACCGACCACGCGTCGTGGCTGCGCATCGCCCCCGACAGCAGCCGCCCGAGCAGCCACGCCACGTCGAGCCCGTCGAACAGCGCGTCGTTGTCGTCGAAGCCCTCGCGCCGGAAGCGGCTCGACAGGTCCTGCACGTTGCCGCGCACGTTCATCGCCTGCTGATGTGACGCCTCGACGGCGCCGAGTTCGGCGCGCAGCTGTTCGGCGCGCCGACGCAGCTGGGTGATCTCGCGCACGAGCACGTCGTCGGCCTCGGTCGCGGTGCGCGCCGCGTCCGCGCGCAGCGTCTCCACGTCCTCGCTGGCCAGCTGCGCGTCGAGCGCGCTGGCGGCGCGCCGCGAGTGCGCGTCACCGCCCGCGGCGATCTCGGCCTGGGCGACGAACAGGTTCTCCTGCCCGCGCTCGGCCGCGCCGAGCTGTGCTTCGCAGTCGTCGACCTGTCGCTGCGCCTGCTGCAGCGCCTCGTCGAGCTGCGGCACGCCGTCTTCGCGCAGTGCCTCGGTCTCCATCGCCGTCTGCTTGTCGGCCTCGGCAGCCGCCGTCTTCGCCAGGGCGTCCGCGTGCGCGCGCAGGCGCTCGGGGATCGCCAGCAACATGCCGTAGTCGCGGTGCGCGGCGTCGTAGCCGCACAGGCGCGCCACCCACCCGTCGAGCATGCGCAGCAGCGGGATCGCGCGGTACTCCGGGAAGCGGTAGCGCCGCCGCCACAGGTAGGTGAACAGCTTGTCGGCGTCGTAAGGCCGGCGCTTGCGGTCGCGATCGGCCTCGGCCTGGTCGGCCTTCTCGTCGGCGTTCTGGGCCTGGGCGACGCAGAACTCGACGTGGGCGCGCTGCACGCGGTAGGCCTCGACCTCTGCGAGGCGCTGCATCGTCGCCGCCACCTGGGCGTCGCGCGCGCCGGCGGCGGCGTTGCGGGCCTGCGCCAAGGCGGTGTGCTGGTTGCTCAGCTCCGCGAGCCGACGGGCGCCGTCTTCGATCGCCTGCTGCAGCCGCGCCGCTTCGCGGTCGCGGGCCTCGAGCAGTTCGAGCGCCTGCCGGTCGGCGGCGTCCAGGCCGCCGGCGACGCGGTTGGCGGCGAGCTCGCCGAGCCGCACCCTGGCCAGTTCGCCGATGGCGCGCGCCTCGCGGGCGCGCACCCCCTCGAGGTCCCCGCGCAGCGACTGCAGCTGCGAGCCCAGGCGCGACACCGTCTCGTCGGCCGCGGCGAGGCGGCTCGAGATCTGCCTGGCGACGTCTCTTCCGTCCAGCATGGTCACCACTCCGTGATGCGGCCACCGGCCACGGGAAAGCGATACTCCGGCTCGCGCGCGCCGCGGCGCTTGCTGCCGAACACGACGTCGTCGACCAGGCCGTTGTCGAGCTTGTCGGCCTTGACCTGCTCGTAGACGCTCTGCGGCACGCGGATCGCGAAGCGCCGCACCTTGCGCGTCTGCTGCGTCTCCTCATTGGTCACGGGCAGGGTCAGCGGCCGCCCGTCGCCGCCGATCGCCTCGACCACGATGTAGTAGTTGCGCTTGCTGCGGTCGGAGGCCTCGTAGCGCCACACGCCGCTCTGGTCGTTGGGCCGCGAGACGATGCGCAGCTCGTAGCTCTGGTCGAGTTCGGCGACGAGCGCGCGCAGGGCGGCGATCTGCTGCCCGGCGCGGTCCCAGTCGCCCGCGGCCATCGCCTGCTCGACCGAAGTCTGCAGCTGCACCATCTCGGCTTTCGCACCGGCCTCGACGTCGACGCCGTCGAGCGCCGTCGCCAGGCCCGCGAACGCGGCCCGCAGATCGGCCTGGCGCTGTCGCGCCGCGAGGATCTCGGAGATGCGCGCGTCGAGCTGCTGCAGCGCGCGCTCGCCGGCCTTGCCGTCGCCCTTGTCCATCGCCGCCAGCACGTCGCGCTGCAGCGCGTCGACCTGCGCCTGCTCGGGCCCGGAGAGCTCCAGGCCGTGCAACCGCCGCATCGCCACGGCCAGGCGCGTGCCGAGCTCGCGCAGGTGTTGCACCGCTGCGATCAGACCGCGCGCCGTGCCGAGGTCGCCGCCGACCTGTTCGAGCTGCGTCGAGAAGGTGTCGAGGCGCGCGTCCCACGCCGCGCGTTCTTCGGGGTAGGTCTCGGCGTCCGGCCGCGGCGTCAGCTCGGCGCCGATCGCCACCGCCCGTTCGCGGCCGCGGACCAGCGCGCCCGCCGCCTCGCCGAGCAGCCGCTGCTCCACGGTCGCCTCACCCTCCTGGTGCGCGCGCTGAACCTGACTGATGAGGTCGTCCGCCTGTCGCGTCCGGGCCTCGGCGACGGCGACCAGCCGGTCGACCTGCGCGGCGAAGCGGTCGATCTGGCTGCGCCGCTGGAAGTGCGCGGGGACCGCGAACGCGGCCCAGATCGCGCCGACGAGCAGCAGCACGAGCGCGGCGCGCCGGGCCCACTTGCCGCGTTCGACGTAGACCTCGGCCAGCCGCACCGACCAGGTGCGCGCCGGCGGCGTGTAGACGAAACGGTTCTCCTCGAGGGCGCGCACGCCCTCGTGGATCACCGACTCCTCGACCTCGATGCCCTGCGAGCGGTAGATCGCCTGCACGCGGGCGACGAACTGCTGCCGACGACGGTCGTCGTTGAGCTCGGCGTCGACCAGCGCCTGCTGGTGACGCAGCGTGTCGACGACGTCCATCGCCAGCATGACCCGGTCGAGGGCCACGGGCTCGCTCGCGACCTCGGCGTCGCGCGCCGCGGTGATCTCGCTCATCGCGGCGCCGGCAATGCCGCCACGCGGTCCTGCAGCGCCACCATGCGCCGCTTGCCCGCCTCGGTCGCCGCGGTGAGCTCCTGCTCGTTGCGCGTGCTGAGCTCGCGCATCTCGTCGATGATCTGGTAGGAGCGCTCCTGGTAGGAGACCACCGCGTCGACGAGCTTGGCGACCGACTCGGCCTTGATCGTCGGCCCGTAGCCGGCGCGCAGCGCCGCTTCCTGGATCTCGGTGCCGACCTCGCCCAGCGTCTCGAGGCTCTTGTTGATGCCCTGCTTCATCGCCTCGAGCGTCTGCGTGCTCTCGTGCAGGCCGTGCAGGCCCGTGAACGACGCCGACAGCGCCGTGAACACGGTCTCGTTGGTGCCGAAGAAGGTCACCGACTGCGAGTAGACGCGCTCCTTGGCGTCGGTGATCTGGGCGATGCGCGCCATCACCACCTCGGTGGTCGAGTAGGCGATCGACAGGTTCTCGGCCAGGTCCTTGGCGATCTGGAAACGCTTGTCCTCGTCCTGCAGCGCCTGCAGCGCGAGGTCGCGGGCCAGCTCGAACTTGGCGCGTTCGGCCTGGTCGTCGCCCTTGTACTGCTCGAGCGCGGCGGCCGCGCCCTGCAGCGTGGCCTTCTTCTTCTCGAGCGCGGCCTCGGCGCGCTTGAGCAGTTCGAAGCCGAGCACCTGCGCCTCCTTGAGCGCCGTGCGGAAGTCGCGGTAGGCCTCGAGGATCGTCTGCTCGCGCTGGATCTGGTCCTTGGTGTCCTTGGCGACGTCGAGGTAGGTCGTCTTGATCTTGGCGAAGCGGGACGGGATGTCGCCGCGCGTCACCTTCATCCAGATGTTCGAGAGGCGCTCGAAGGTGTCGATCTTGTTGTCGGCCATCTGGTCGACCATGCGCCTGGCGTCGTCGCGGATCGAGTCGAACGCGCCGGTGATGCCGCGATACCGCTCGCCGATCTGCATCGCCTGGATCTGCTCGCGCACGACCTCGTTGAACAGCGACGCCTGCGACAGCGTGCGGGCGATCGCAGCGGCCTGGTCGGGCTCGAGGTGGGCGATGCGATCGATCAGCGCGACGATCGGCGCGGCCTGCGGCTCGGACTTGATCAGGCCGAGGTTGCGCAGCACGCCGAGGGCCTTGTCGAGGTACTTGAGCGGAGTCGTGGCGGGTGGCGTCATGAGTCTTGGCGAGGACGGGGGCGAGAAGCCATGGATCGTGACCACGGCCGGGGGACGGTCAAGAACTGCTCGGCGCGGCGCGCCAGAACGTGCCAACGGCGCATCGTGGCCGGTGATGTGCCGAAGTTGTCGCTGCGACCGGCGACGCGTCGCGTCGCGTAGCGCCTTCGCTGGCCTGGCGCGCGGCCGACCGCGCCGGAAACCGGCGCGGCTGCTCGCGGAATCTGGCGGCGCACCGGGCCGACGGATCCGCCACGCCGGCCGCGCTGTCCAGATCTTCATCGCCGGTCTCGTTCCGGGACGCGCAGCAGCCCGACCGCACGGCAGCCCGCCCCGTTTCCGGAATTCCCCGATCAAGGCACCACCCCACCCGGGACGATCCCCTACTGCGATGAGTGGAAAGAAGAGCCGCCGCCAAGCCGTCCGGGTGCCGCTGCAGACGTACGCCACCATCGAGACGACCGACGTCCTGACCCGCAACAACCAGGCGTTCACCGTCGTGCTCGACGTGTCGCGCAGCGGCATCGGTCTGCGCACCACGCAGCCGCCCACCAAGGGCGAGAACGTGATCCTGCGCATCGGCCTCGGCGAGGAGATCCTGCGCCTGCACGCCACCGTGCGCCGCGTCACCCAGCTGGCCAAGGGCGGCTACGACGTCGGCTTCGAATGGCAGGGCTGCTCGGGCAACGACCTGTCGTTCCTCGACCAGTTCATCGCGGCCGTCGGCGCGAAGTGACGCGCGCGCGGCGGCCCGCGCCCCGGCTCAGCCGCCCAAGAGTTTGTCGATCGCGGCCTTCACGCCGTCGCGCGTCTGCTTGTGGCCCGACTCCGACCACTGCACCTCGTCGGCGCCATCGGTGATGACCATGCCGTGCACATCGAGACCGTAGCGGGTGATGCGCGCCGGGCTGTCGCCCTCCTTGTAGTCGCGCACCACGAACGTCATCTTGCCGGCGTAGTCCTCGGCGAGCCCATGGACCATGGGCTCGATCTTCGAGCACAGCATTCAGTTGGGAATCGTGAAGTAGGTCAGGGTCAGCGCGCCCGCGGGCGCCTTCTGGGCCTCGCCGGCGCACGCCGCCAGGGCGAGCAGCAGGGTCGGCACGGTGAGTGGGATCGCATCGCGACAGGCTAGGCGACGCCATCGGCGTGCACCAGCGAGCCCCGACTTTGCCCCGGGCAGGTCGCGAGCCGCTATCTTGCCCACGACATGGACCGGGCCCAGCCGCGCATCGCCCCCCTCGCCGCCACGCTGCTCGCGCTGGCCGCGATCCTCGCCTGGTTCTGGCCGCGCGGCGACACGCTGCCGCCGGTCGATGCCGGCGAGCGCGAACCCGACAGGACCGCCGCGACCCCGGTGTCCGCGCCGATCGAACTCGCCGAGGTCACACCGGAGCGCACCGACCTGATCGGCGAACCCGCCGCGCCGCCCCCCGACGCGGACCTCGACCACCCGTTCGCGTTCGAGCTCGACCTGCGGCTCGTCGACGAGTTCGGTCTGCCGGTCGCCGACGCCCTGGTGTTCGCGGCGCCGCCGCTGTGCGGCTTCTCCCTGTGGCCGCAGCCGACCGACGCCCACGGCCGTGCGCACCTGCGCTGGCGCGGCCGCCTGCACGGCATGCAGCTGCACCTCACCACGATGAGTTGGGGGGAGCTGCAGCCGACGCAGCTGCTGCGCTTCGAGTCGAGCCAGTCGATGTCGTTGACCCTGGTGGTCCGCGGACGGCAACCCGACGAAGCGGCGCTCGATCGGATCCGCGAACGCTCGGAGAAGCAGCTGCGCGAGGACACGCGGCGCGTGCGCTACGGCCGCATGCGCAAGCGCGACGACCTCGACGTGCTCTGCGGCCGCACGCAGTTCCTGTTCCGCGACTTCCAGTGCAGCAACTGCCACGACGACAGCCGCATCTCCGACTACTCGACGCTGGCGCGCTGCGGCGACATGCAGGTGGCGCTGCACCCCGCGGCGAGCTTCTGGGACCTGCGGGCCAACGACATCGGCGACGCGCAGGTCCAGCGCCGCGCCCAGCTGGTCGAACGCAGCGCGCAGGTCACCGCCGAACGCGAGCAGCGGCGCCGCACCGAGACCGCGAGGGTCTCGGGCACGGTGCGCGACGCGCGTGGCAAGCTGGTCGGCGAGGTGCCGGTCGTCTGGCTGGCGGCCGACGGCGCCGTGCGCAGGCGCACGATGACCAATCCCAGCGGCAGGTTCCTGCTCGAAGCCTGCGCGCCCGGCCCGATCGAGCTGCGCGCCGGCGGCGGCGACGAGGGTGAGGCACGCGCCACGGTGGTGACCATCGCCAATGAAGTCGTGTCGTGGAGCGCCGAGTTGAGCGCGACGAGCGTCGTGCGCGGCAGCGCCCGCGACGAGGCCGGCGGCGTGCTCGCCGGCTGGCGCGTCGAGTTCGAGCGCGCCGAGCGCGACTGGGCCGACGTGACCACCGTGCGCGACGACGGCACGTTCGTGTTCCCGGGCGCGCCGGGCATCGGCCAATGCCTGCTCTGGCCCAAGGGCAACGACACGCGCCTGCCGGTGTTGTTCGGGGCGGCGGCGCTGCCCGACGCCGCGCCCGTTGCGTTCGCGTTCGCCGCCGACAATCCGACGCGCGCGCGGCTGCGGCTGCGGCCGGTGTTGCCCGTCGGTTGCGAATGGGCGCAGGTTGAGACCCGCGTCACCCAGCTGCTGACCGGCCGCACCGCGGCGCTGCGCCCGAGCGGCCGCGACGAGGCGTTCGAACTCGAAGGACTGCCCGCGGGCCCCTACCGCGTCGAGGTCGGCGCGCCGATCCTCGGCTGGGTCGACTGCGGCACGATCGACCTCGACGGCCGCGGCCTGTGGGACCTCGGCCCGGTGCCGCTGCCGCTGCCCGGGCGCGTGCGCGTGCAGACCGCTCTGGGCAACAAGTCGCCATTGCAGTACGAACACGCCTTCTGCCGGCGATTGCCCGAGCTCGACGTGCAGGAAACCTATCGCCGCGGCAAGGACGGCGATCTGCTGCTCGCCGGCGGCGACCACGTGCTGCTCTGGCGCACGCAGGACGGCCTGCGCTCGCGGGCGTTCTCGGTCGCCAGCGGCGGGCTGACGGTGCTCACGGTCGAGCCGTGACGGCGACCGCGGCGCCGTGCGACACCGTCACTTGCGCCGCGTGTACTCGATGCGCATGACCTCCATCTCCTTGCCGTCGGGTCCACGGCCGAAGAACGTCCATTGGAAGTGGTCGTCGTCGACGAACTTCGTCACCGTGCGGCACGGCTCGAGCTTGCCGCTCTGACCGAAGGCCTCACCGACCATCGTCAGCTCCTTGGTCTTCTCGTCATAGTCGCCGAGCAGCAGCAACGGCGCGCCGGTCATCGAGTCGATCCACGTCGACAGGAACTTCTTGCGCACGGGGCAGTAGCTGTTGGTGCCGTGGCCGACGAACGGCGCGCCCATGAACTCGCTCTCGTAGTCGTCGATGGTGTGGAAGCCCGCGAGCTTGCGCGTCGTCATCGTGCCCTTGCCGAGCTGGTCGTTGCCGTCGGGCATGTGGGTGACGACGGCGGCGTCCCAGACACCGACGTGCTTGACGAGCAGGCTGTGCTGCGGCAGCGGCTTGGGCGCATCCTGCGGATCCTGCGCGACGTGCAGGGCGGCGACCGAGGACAGCGAGAGAGCGGCGAGGAGGAGCAGTTTCATGGCGGGCAGCGGGACGACGGTCGCGCGTCACCGACGTGGTGACGCGACCGCGCGAGATCGTATTGGCGGCGCGCATCGATGCCCACTGCGGCCCCTGCGCGACCTCCTCTGCGGCGTCGGGTTGCCCACAGTGGCCCCTGCAAGCGGCGCCGCGCGCAGCCGATGATGCTCATGTCGGTCGCGGAACCCCGTGCCGACGTCCATCCGCAACAACCAGGAGGTCGCCATGAAGATGCTGACTCCGTTCCGCCGACGCAATCTCGGCCTCACGGAGACGAACCCGTTCGACCAGTGGATGCGTGAGTTCTTCGACAACGGCACCCACGCCGACAACCGCCTCGAGACCCGGTTCCTGCCGGTGGCGAACATCGCCGAAACCGACAAGGAGTGGGTCGTGAGCATGGAGTTGCCGGGCATGAACGAGAAGGAGGTCGACGTCCGCCTCAACGGCAACCAGCTCGTCGTCACCGGCGAGCGCAAGCAGGAGAAGGAGACCAAGGACAAGCAGTTCCACCGCGTCGAGTCGAGCTACGGCATGTTCGAGCGCCGCTTCGATCTCCCCGGTGAGGTGCGCACCGACGGCGAAGGCGTCGTCGCCACGTTCCACAACGGGATGCTCGAGGTCAGGGTCGGCAAGCTGCAGCCCAAGCCGACGACCAAGATCCCGGTCAAGTCGACCTGACCGGATCCGGGCCGCCAGTTCACGCGCCCGCCGGGCTGCCCGAACGGCCCCCGGCGGGTCTCACCCCGACGCCCGGGGCGAGGTCGCCTGACGAAGCGACCAGCTGGTCGAACAGCTCGGCGCACACGAACGGCTTGGCGACGATCGGGGCCGCGCACCGCGCCGCGAACGCCGCCGTCTCGGCCGAAGTCAGGTCGCCGGTCACGAACACGACCCGGCGCAGCGTCTGGGGCGCGGTCGCCGCGAGGCGGTCGTGCAGGCCGATGCCGCCGATACCCGGCATGCGCAGGTCGCAGACGATCGCGTCGAAGAAGGCGCCGCCGTCGAGCAGCTGCAGCGCCTCCTCGGCGCTGGCCGCCTCCCGGACCGACCAACCCAGCCCCCGAGCGTGTCGCTCGACGACGGCGCGCACGAACGGTTCGTCGTCGATCACCAAGAGCCGCCGACCAGCAGTGGGCAGGATGCAGGCAGGCAGGTCGTCGCGATCGCCGACTGGCGCACTCGTCCGCGCCTCGGGCTCGGCAATTCGGTTCGTCGAACGCGGCAACCGCACCTCGAACGCGGCGCCGCCGCCCGACGCCTCCCCCACCTCGATCGCGCCGCCGTGCGCCTGCACCAACGCCCGCGCGACCGCGAGCCCGAGCCCCGTGCCCTGCCCGACCGCCTTGGTGGTCCAGAACGGCTCGAAGATGCTCGCGCGCTGCGGCGCCGGCACGCCGGGGCCCTGGTCTTCGACGATCAGCGACAGGTGCTCCTCCGACACACGCACCAGCAGTTCGACCCTGCCGCCGCGCGGCGACACCTGCAGCGCGTTGGCGATCAGGTTGGTCAGCACCTGCTCGAGCGCGGTGGGATCGACGCGCACCGCCGCGTCACCGCCGATCGCGTGCTGGTGCAGCTCGACCCCGGCCTGCGCGAACTGCGGCTGGAACCCCCGCGCGACGCGATCGACGAGGGCCGCGACCGCGACCTCCTCGGGAGCGAGCGGCACCTGGCTGCCGAGCTGCGACAGCCGCTGCACGATGTGGCGGCAACGGTCGGCCTGCTCGCGCACGACCTGCGCCGCCTCGGCGCGCACCTCCGGGTCCTGCGCGTCGAGCTCGTCGGAATAGCCGAGGATCGCGGTGAGCGGGTTGTTGATCTCGTGCGCGACGCCGCCGACCAGCGTGCTCAGCGCGCGCATCTTCTCGTCGCGCTGCACCTGTTCGCGCAGGCGATCCCGCTCGCGCAACGCGGCGATCGTGCTGCGCTGCACCTCCTGCATCACGATCATCACCAGCCCCATGCCGAGCAGCACCTGCATGGTCAGGTCGATCACCGGGTTGATGCGCAGGGGCGCGCTCCACAGCCAATGATCGGCTGGCACGACCAGCCCCACCCGCAGGACGCACAAGCCGTAGACGAACCAGCAGCCCGCCCAGATCGCCGCGACCGCCGCGACCATGCGCCTGCCGAAGTCCCGCGGCTCCTGCGGCCGCGCCCGCAGCCACAGCGCGCCGATGCCCAGGCCGGCGGCCATCGGCAGCGACTGGGCCAGCAGACAGGCCGAGCTGGAAGGCAGCGCGGCGCCGACCACGCCGCCGACGACGGCCGGCAGCCAGCCTCGATCTCCCCAGGGCACACGGCGCCCGCACAGCGCGGCGATGCCGCCGACCAGGCCCGCGAGGAACACGAACTTGCCGCCCACGTAGATCGCGTAGAGCGCCCGGGTCAGCGGCGCACCTTCGGCGACCCACTGCACGTCGGCGACGTGGTAGTGCGCCAACAGGAACCGCAGCGACATCGCCGTGAGCGCCAGGCCCAGGCCGACGAACGCGGCGCGCCACCGCCGCAACCACACGGCGCGATCGGGGCGCAGGCTCGACAGGAAGCCGACGAACACCCAGGCCGTGACGCACTGGATGAACAGGCTCACCAGGGAGAAGAAGCCGGCGCTGTCGAGGAAGAACATCTGCTTGCCTTGGCGTGACCTTACCCTCGCGCGGGCGAACCTCCGTCCCCGCCCGCCGAATCCGCGCCGCCGCCGAGCCTGGACTCGTCGATGCGGAACAGGCGCGCCGCGGTGCGCCACGCGACGTTCTCGAGCTGCTCCTGGTCGAAGTCGAGCTCGTTGAGCAGCTTCACGTACGGCTTCATGCGCACCAGCGGCCAGTCCGATCCGTACATGAGCTGTTTGCCGGGGTTGCCCATGTAGGTGATCATCTCCTTGAGCCGCATCGCGACGTATCGCTCGAACTCGTAGGTGAACTCGCCGAGCGTGAGCCCGCTGATGTCGGCGTAGACGTTGTCGTTCTTGTAGAGCACCTCGGCGGCGTCCTGGAACCACGGATTGCCGAGGTGACACATCACGAACTGCACGTCGGGATAGTCGACGGCGATGTCGTCGACGAGCAGCGGATGCGCCATGCGCACCTTCGCCGTCTTCGCGTAGGTGTCGCCGGTGTGGATCATCACCGGCACCTGGTACTTCGCCGCGATCCGGAACACCGTCTCGAGCGACGGGTCGTTGATCGGGTAGTGGTCGTAGCCCGGGTAGAGCTTGATGCCCTTGACGATGCCGTCGCGGATGCGTTCTTCGAGCGAGAACAGGTCGCTGCGCACCTCGCCGCGCCAGCGCAACCCCTCGACCAGGGTGATGCGCGGGTTGTCGGTGAGCAGCGACACCACCTCCTCGATGCTCGGCCGGTCCATGTCGACCTTGTAGGAGGTGATCACCACCGCGTGCGCGACGCCGATCTCGTCCATCTTGTCGAACAGGTCCTGGACGTGCTCGGTGGTTGGGCGCCGCGTCGACTCGTGGTAGTTGTTCAGGTGGACGTGAACATCGATCAGGTGGCGATAGCTCAAGACATGCTCCGTCGCACGAGGCCGTGGCGGCGAGGTCGCCGATGATCCCGCTGCACGTGCTGACGGGGTTCCTCGGCGCCGGCAAGACAACGCTGTTGCGGTCCTTGCTGCAAGCATCGAATGGCGAGCGCATCGCGGCGCTCGTCAACGAGGTCGGCGACCTCGACGTCGACCGCCACCTGCTCGAACGCGCCGACGACGAGGTGCTGGCCCTGACCTCGGGCTGCCTGTGCTGCGAGCTGCGCGGCGATCTGCTGGCCGCGGTCGACCGCCTGCTCGCGCGGAGACCGACACGCATCGTGCTCGAGACCAGCGGCGCAGCCGATCCGGCGCCGATCCTGCACGCCCTGTCGACCCACCCTGCCTGCGGCCGCACCTTCGAGCTCGCGGGCGTGATCGCGGTCGTCGACGCCGGCCGCATCGAGGAACTGCTGGCCGCGCAGCCGGAGGCGCGGCGCCAGCTCGAGTTCGCCGACCGCCTCGTGCTCACGCACACCGCGGCGATGCCCGAAGCGCGCCTGACCGCCGCCCGCGCGCTGCTCGACGCCGCCGCGCCGGGCTGCGCGCAGCGTCTCGGCGACGAGCTCACCGCCGCCGCGGACCCAGCCTGGCTGTGGGCACCGGCGCCGCTGGCCCGCCTGCGCGATCCCGCCGCGACGCGGCTGTGGCTGCACCACGGCGACCACGGCTCGGAATTCCGCAGCCACACGGTCGCGCTGCCCGCCGCCGCGTCGATCGAACCGCTGCGCCTGTGGCTGCGGCTCGTGACGCAGTTCGACGGCGCGCGACTGCTGCGCATCAAGGGGCTCGCCGAGTGCCGCGACAGCGGCGCGGTCTTCGCACTGCAGAGCGCCGGCCCGGCGGTGTCGCCGCCCCGGCGACTGGCCGCGCCGCCCGCGCACCTGCGCGGCGTCAACCTGGTCCTGATCGAGCGCGGCCTGCCGGCGACGGTGCTCGACCAGGCCGTGTTGGCACTGCGCAGCGCCGCCGCCGCGACGCGTGCTTGACGGCCGCCCGCCCCGTCGGCAGAAACGTTGAACCCCGGCCGCACCGACCCCGTTGCGCGCCCGCGCGCCGACGGCGCGCCACCCCTCACACCGCGCCACCCCTCACACCATGAACCGCAACTACCACCTCCCGCTCTCCCTGCTGACGCTGTCGCTGCCGCTCGCGGCGCAGATCGTCAACCCGGCCGACAAGCAACGCGCGCCGGAAAGCAACCCGCAGAACCCGCCGGTCGTCGTCGAAGGCACGCGCGTCTCCAACCTGCGCGAGGAGGACCGCATCGGCTCCTACCAGCAGCCCGAGTGGACCTCGCACCGCCGCTTCGCCGAGACCCGCGTCTACGTGCGCCCCGAAGGCACCGCCGAGTTCGAGTACTGGCTGATCCCCGAGACCTCCAAGGACGGCGGCTCGACCGAGACCAAGACCCAGTACGAGTTCGAGTTCGGTCTGCCCAACCGCTTCCAGATCGACCTCTACCTGGTCGCGCACCAGGACGGCAACGAGGGCGCGATGGCGATCGACGAGCAGAAGTTCGAGATCCGCCACGCGCTGGCCGACTGGGACGAGATCTGGGGCAACCCGACGATCTACCTCGAATGGGCCGCGATCAACAACGCCCCCGACCACGTCGAGGGCAAGCTACTGTTCGGCGGCGAGGCCGGCGAGAGCTGGCACTGGGGCGCCAACCTCGTGTTCGAGCACGAGACCGGCGGCCTGCAGGAGAACGGCTACGAGATCACCGGCGGCCTCAGCAAGACCCTCGTCGATCAGCGTTTCTCGGTCGGCGCCGAGGTCAAGGCCGCGTGGATCGACGACAAGACCGACCGCGGCGACTTCGCCACCGAAGTGCTGATCGGACCGAGCTTCCAGTTCCGCCCGGTGCCCAACGCCCACATCGACGTCGCGCCCCTGTTCGGGGTCACCGACGATTCGCCCGAGGCGAAACTGACCCTGCTGTTCGGCTGGGAGTTCTGAGCCCCGCCCCCCGATGCCCTGGCGCCGCGCGCGCCAGCGGCCGAAGATGCACACGATGAAGACGCCGCCGATCTCGACCGTGAACCGAGGGTTGCGCATGCGCAGCCTCGTCGGCTCCACGGTCCTGCACGGCGTCTGCATCGCGGCGGCGACGCTCGGCACCTGGCACCAGCTCACCTCGGCGGAATGGCGCAGCGCCCACGCGGCGCCGCTGACGGCGACCGTGACGCTGGACGCCCCGCTCGCCCCGAGCGAGCAACCGCCGCTGCCGGTGCCGCCCGTGGTCAGCGAGCCCTCGCCGGCCGAGCTCACGTGCTGCGCCGCGCCGGCCCCGCCGATCGAACCCGCGCCGCAGGCCGAGACCGAGCGCCCGCAGCCCGACCTCGCCGACGCGCAGTTCTCCGCCGCGGCGTGGCTCGCGCCGGTGCGCGCCGCGACGCCGCCCCCACCGCCGGCCGCGGCCCAGCAGCAGGTGGTCAGCTCCGCCGAGGAGGTCACCAGCGTGCAGCCGTCGCCGCTTCCCGGTGAGAACCAGCCGCCGCGCTACCCGTGGGTCGCGTGGCGACGCGGCATCGAGGGCACCGTCGTGGTCGGCCTCGACATCGACCGCGGCGGCGCCGTGACCGAGACGCGCCTGCTCGACTCGTCGGGCAGCTCCCTGCTGGACGACGCCGCGCTCGCGCAGCTGCGCACCTGGCGCTTCCCGGCCGCGGCCGGGGACGCTCCGGACCTTCGCGCGAGCCGCCAGACCGTGGTGTTCCGCCTGCGCAACTGACGGCGGCCGAGGCCCGAAACGCGCCCCGAGGGCGGCAGGTGCTTGCGGGGACGCGCGCCAGACGGGATCGTTCGGGGCCTGAAGGACCCCGGCCAACCCTTGGCCCAACTCGCCATGAACAAGATCCTCGGTCTGTCCCTGACTCTCGCCCTCATGCTGACCTCCAGCGCGGCCTTCGCCCAGGAGGACGCGACCGCCACCAAGGAGCAGTCGCTCTACCTCAAGACCAAGGGCGGCGAGGTCATCTCCGGCAAGTTCCGCGGCCTCTCGGGCAGCAAGGTGAAGATCGCCACCTCGGTGCTCGGCGGCACGATGACGGTCACCCACGACCTCGACGAGTTCGAGTCGTCGGGGGTGTTCGCGGTGCTGATGGCCGACAAGCCGCCCACCGACTTCGCGTCGCACTTCGCAATGGCGCGCAAGGCCGCCGAGCTGGGGCTGCTCAACCCCGCCGGCAAGGAGGCGCGCGCGGCGCTCGACAGCGTCAAGGGTGACGCGGACTTCGAGGCCAAGCGCGGCGAGGTCCGAAAGTGGGCCGCCGGCGCGCTCGAGAAGATGATCGCCGACGCCGTCGCCGACCAGGACACGCCGCTCGCCAAGGACTGTCTCAAGCTGCTGACCACGCGCCTCGCCGACCAGCGCACCGAAGAGCAACTCGACGCGATCGCGGCCTCGGTCGAGGGCCTCGAGCACGCCGCCAAGCAGAAGAAGGAGGACGACCGCCAGGCCAAGCTCGACGCCAAGGTGCGCGCCAGCAACGACAAGAAGCTGCAGGCGATCGTCAAGGAGGTCGAGCGCGGCGAGAAGGACTACAGCAGCGCGATCCGCAAGTCGGGCAGCACGACCGCGTCGAAGAACCTCTGCGAGAGCGCCATCGGCCACTTCAAGAAGGCCTACCAGGAGCTCGGCAAGCTGATCGGCGCCAATCCCGACGACACCGAGCTCGCCACCGCGGCCGCGCCGATCACCCAGCAGATCCACAACCAGGGCATCGCCGCGGCGCTGCACGCCGCGAACATGCTGTGCGTGCGCAGCGACTACAAGAACGCGATGGAGTGGGCGCAGAAGGTGATCGCGTTCGATCCGGAGAACAAGGAGGCCAAGGAGATGGTCAAGACGATCACCGCGGCCGAAGCGGACTCGAGCGAGATCTGGGGCTGGACCTGGCCGACCGTCGGCCGCAGCCGCGCGCGCAACCAGTGAGCCGCGGCACGGCATGCTGACGCCGCTGCTCACCACGCTGGCCTGGCTGACCAGCCTCGCACCGCAGGATCCGCCGGCGACGGTGACGATCGAGGTCACCGGGATCGCGATCGACGGCGAGCAACGACCCGTCGCCGGCGTGCGCGTGACCGAGCTGGCCGGCGACGACCACGACGTCGCCGCGGCGCTCGCCGGCGCGACGGTCGAGACCGATCGCGACGGGCGCTTTCGCGTCGTGGTGACTGCGCCGCGCGACGGCGACCGGCACCTGTTGGTCGGCGGCGGTCGCTGGGCGACGATGACCTGCCCCTTGCCGACCAGGATCGACTCCAAGCTCGACCTGGGCGCGTGCGCGCTGGCCCCCGGCTCGAGCATGGCCGGCCGCGTGCGCGGCGCCGACGGCGCCCCGATCGCGAACGCCACGATCGAGGCCAGTGACCTGCTCGACGAGCAGGGGTTCCTCGCCAACCGCGACGCCGCAGGCCGCCTCTCGTGCAAAACCCGCGCGCGCAGCGACGCGCGCGGCATCTTCCGGCTGCCCGGCATGGTGCAGTCCGCGGGCACGGTGCGGGTCTCGTGCCCCGGCTACTTCGACGAGGTCGTGAAACCGGTCGGCATCGGCACGCCGCTCGACGTCGACCTGATCGCGGCGCCGGTGTGGCACGGACGCGTGGTCGCCGACAACGGCGAAGGCGTCGCCGACGCGCTGATCCGCTTCGACTACGTCAACGCCGGCCGCACCGGGCCGGACGGCTCGTTCTCGTTCTCTCCGCGCGACCGCGGCGCCGACACCCTGCGCGCCAGCAAGCGCGTCGATGGCATCTACCTGTCCGCCTCCGCCGACCTCACCAAGACCCAGTCGCCGCTGCAACTGCTCCTCGCCGCGCCCAAGGAGAAGGACAACCGCACCCTGCGCGTGATCGCCAAGGACGCCGCGGGCGCACCGATCGCGGGCTTCAAGGCGTTGGTCGCATGGATGCCCGGCAACCAGATGGAGTATCGCTGCGACGCGATGCTGCTCGCGAACAAGGCCAGAGACGCCTGGCGCGGCACGGCCGACGGCGAAGAGGTGTCGCTGAGCGGCAGGATCCAGTCGTCGGGCTACGACACCGGCCTCGTCTTCGTGATCGCCGAAGGTCACGGCCTGGGCCGCGTGCAGATCGGCGCTGCGGCGCTCGAAGGCGACCCCGTGGTCGTCACGCTGCCCAAGGAGGCGGTGATCCGCGGCCGCGTGCTGTCCGCGACCAGCGGCGAGCCGATCGCCGGCGCGGAGGTGATCCCGACGCAGCGCATCTCCGAGACCGAACGACGCCACTACGAGATCGGCTTCCGCAGCGTCTCGAGCCTGTGCGGCGCGCCGACCTCGGCGCGCACCGACGCGCAGGGGCGCTACGAACTGCGCGGCGTGGCGCCGGGAAAGTGCGACCTGTTCGTCAGCGCGCCGGGTCGCATCGACGTGATGCCACAGATGATCGAGGTACGCGAGGGCGAGACCAAGACCGACGTCGACCTGAAGGTCCCCGAGAACGTCACGCTGCGCGGCCGCTTCGAGGGGACCGTGCCGCTCGGCGCCCAGGTGCGTGTGCACTGGCATCGCCCCAACATGTCGAGCAGCGCGTGGGCCAACGAGTTCGACGGCGCCGTGCCGGTCGCGGCCGACGGCACCTTCACGCTGCCCGATCTGCACCCCAAGGACTACGAGGTGCAGCTGCTCGTGGCCGGCCCGCCGCGCAGCGGCCCGCGCCTGAAGCTGCCGCGCGGCATCTGGAGCGGCACGAAGGCCGACAAGGACGTCGCGGTGTTCGCCTGCCCGCCCCTCGCACCGATCACCGGCAAGGTCGCCGGCCCCGTGCCGTGGCAGCGCCTCGCAGTGTCCGTCGCCTGGCAGGAGCGGGAGAACTCCTTCGTCGGCGGGTTCCGCCTCAGCGGCCCGCTCACGATGCTGGGCCCCGACCGCAGCTTCCAGGTGTGCGCGCCGCGGCGCAGCGTGCACGTGATGCTGCTCGACATCGTCACCGGGGTGCCGCTCGAATGGCAGGAGGTCGACGCGTCGAACCCGGTCCCGCCGATGACGCTGGCCGGCGATGCGGTGTGCGTCGGACTCGAACTCGGCGCCGCGGACGCGGCCAGCGCGCGCGCCGAGTGCCAGGTCGAGTTCGCTCCCGAAGACGAGCAGTGGCCCTACGGCATCGGCAACATGGTGCCCGTGCGCTTCGGTGCCGGCCAGAAGATCGGCTGCCGGGCGACGTGGCGCGCGGGAGACCGCGTCGAGTACTGGATTCGCACGCGCTCGGGACAGCTGCAGGTCAAGCGCGACAACCAGGTCGTGCAGAGCTTCGACCTCGCCGGTGAGAAGGATCCGCTGCGCGTGCAGGTGCAGGAAAAGCAGGGGAATGCCAAGGAGCGCTGACGTGCAGACCACCGTCTCCGGGATCCTGTCGATCGCGCTCGCAGCGGCCTTCGCCGCCGCGCAGACGCAGACACCGCCGTCGCAGGACGAGTTGCTCGCCGCGAAGCTCGCGTCGCCGTTCCTGCAGCGCGCGCCGTGGCACACGGACTGGGACGAGGCGCTCGCTGCCGCCGGGGAGCAGCACCGCCTGCTGTTCGGCTACTTCACGACGGTCAACCATTGAACGCCGTGCAAGCTCACGGAGGCGGGTCCGCTCTCCGATCCTGGCTTCGCGAAGTTCGCCGCCGAGCTGGTGCTGTTCTGCCACCCCGAGTCCGAGGCGAAAGCCGCCCGGCACCGCGGGCTCGCCAAACAGAAGGGCGTCAGCGGCCTGCCCGGCATCGCCTTCTTCGACGAGAGCGGCGAGGTGATCCTGCAGATCCCGCCGTCGGAGCACTCGCTCGCGCAGTTCGCGCAGTACGAACGGCGCGCGCGCCAGCTGCTGGCCTGGCGCGAGGCGGCGCAGCGCGGTGACCCCCGCGCCGCCGCGGAGCTGTTGATCGCGCAACTCGAAGAACGGCAGCTGCCGCGCGAAGCGGCCGAGAAGCGCCGCGAAGCCCTGCGCGACGAGAGCGCGGACGAACGCGCGCGCCTCGACGCGCTGCTGCTCGACCTGCGCATCGGCGAACAGCTGGCAGCGGTCCACAACGACCTCGAGGCGCGGCGCCGGCTCGGCGAGCAGTTCCTGAAGATGCTGCGCGGCGGCACGCGGCCGAGCCCGCGGGTGAGCCGCGGCTTGTGGTTCGTGATCATGGAGCACTGCGAGGCCACCGCCGACGTCAACGGCTTCGTCGTCGGCCTCGACGGGCTGCGCGGCGACGTCGCGCGCACCGCCGGCGGCGCCGCGTGGGGAACCCGCATGATCGCCGACTACGAACAGAAGCTGGCGCGCCTGCGGACCGCGACGGGCGGCGGCAGGTAGCCCCGACCGCGGCCGGGCCCTACGCTGCCCCGCTCATGCGCACCCCGCTGCTGCTGTGCTTGCTGGTCGGTGGCCTGTGCGGCCAGGACCAGCCCAAGGCGTTCCGTCCCAAACATCTGTTCGGCGACCACATGGTGCTGCCGCCACTGACCGCGGTACCGATCTCGGGGTTCGGCCCGGCGGGCGCGGCGGTCGAGGTGCAGGGTTCGTGGGGCGAGCGCGCCCACACGATCACGCCGGCCGACGGTCGCTGGCAGGTGACCTTGAAGACACCGGAGCGCGGCGGCCCGGTCGAGGTCACGCTGCGCTGCACCCCGGGCCCCGGCGCACCGCTCACCACCGTGCTGCGCGACGTCCTGATCGGCGACGTCTGGCTCGCCTCGGGTCAGAGCAACATGGAGATGCCGGTCGGCGAGCACGGCGGCTGGCGCGGCGGCGTGCTCGACTTCGAAGAGGAGATCGCGACGGCCGACCACCCGCAGCTGCGCATGTTCACGGTCGAACGCACGACCAGCGGGGTGCCGCTCGACGACGTCGAGGGCCAGTGGCAGGTCTGCTCGCCGGCGACGGTCGCGACCTTCTCGGCCAGCGCCTACTTCTTCGGCCGCGAGCTGCTGGCCCGCGGCAAGGGCCCGATCGGGCTGGTGGTGTCGTCGTGGGGCGGCACGGTCTGCGAGGCATGGACCAGCGCGCAGGGGCTGCGCGGGTTCCCCGAGTTCGAAGCGGCGCTCGCCGCGACCCGACCCGGCACAGCGGCAACCACCGTCGCCTCACGCCGCGCGGCGTTCTGGAAGGCCGTGCCCGACGCACCCGCCGACGTCGCGGCCACCTCCGTGCAGATGCCGGACCTGTGGTCGCGCTCGGGGCTCGGCGACTTCGACGGCGTTGCGTTCTACCGGCACACCGTCGCGCTGCCGGCGGCGCTGCGCGGCAAGGAGCTGTGGCTCGACCTCGGCACGATCGACGACATGGACACGGTGTGGTGCAACGGCGCGCGGGTCGACGGCATGGAGCGCGACGGCGTCTGGTCGACGCCGCGCCACTACCGCGTGCCCGCGGCGCTGACCGCGGGCAAGGACAGCGTGGCGCTGCTGGTGCGCGTCGTCGACACCGGCGGCGAAGGCGGCTTCTCCGGCGCCGCCGCCGACCTGCAGCTGCGCGGCGACGACGGCGCGCCGCGCGTCGCGCTGGACGGCGCGTGGCAGCGATTCACCGGTCCGACGATGCGGGAGCTGCCGAAGTGGCCGCGCGACGACAACGGGCCCAACCGCCCCGCCGTGCTCTACAACGCGATGATCGCGCCGCTGGTGCCGTTCCCGTTCACGGGCGCGATCTGGTACCAGGGCGAGTCCAACCGCGGCCGCGCCGAGCAGTACGCGCGGCTGTTCCCGGCGATGATCGAGGACTGGCGGGCCGCCTTCCAACGGCCGCTGCCGTTCTACTTCGTGCAGATCGCGCCGTTCGACTACGACCGCGACGAGCTGGCCGCGCCGCGTCTGCGCGACGCCCAGGCCGCGGCGCTGCGGCTGCCGCACACCGGCATGGTGGTGACGCTCGACGTCGGCGAAGCCAGGGACATCCACCCCAAGAACAAGCAGGCCGTCGGCCTGCGGCTGGCGCTGCAGGCGCTGCGCGACCACTACGGCGAGCAGATCGTCGCCGACGGCCCGCGCCCGCGCCGGATCACGCAGCAGGGCGACGCGGTGCGCGTCGTCTTCGACAATGCCGATGGCGGCCTGGTCAGCGACGGACCGCCGCGCGGCTTCGAACTGGCCGGCGCCGACGGCGTGTTCCACGGCGCGAGCGCGCGCCTCGACGGCGACGCGGTGCTGCTGCGCTGCGCGGCCGTGCCGTCCCCCACCCACGTGCGCTACGGCTGGGCCGCCGTGCCCGACTGCTCGCTCGGCAACGGCGCGGGGCTGCCCGCGTGGCCCTTCTCGGAGTCGATCCGGTGATGGCCCGCATCGCCCGGCGCGCCGCCGCGACGGGCCTGCTGCTGCTCGTCGCCGGCTGCGCGGCGACGGAGCCGGGCGGGCACTTCGACCCGGCCGCCTGGGGCGCGGCGCTGCGCGGTCAGCTCGACCGACCGGACCAGCTCGCGATCGAACTCGGCCTGCTGACCGCGACCGCGGTCGCGGCGCCGTTCGACCACCAGCTGCAACAGGACCTCAACGAGGACCAGTCGTTCACCCATGGCAGCACCACGAACGGCGACGGCGTCGCGGTCGGGCTCGGTGTGCTCGCGGTCGGTACCGGAATCGGCGAGTGGATCGGCGGCGACGGCGGCCACGCCACCGAGGTCCTGCTCGAGTCCTTCATCCTGACCGACGGCCTCACCGAGCTGCTCAAACACACCGTGCGGCGCGATCGCCCCGGCGGCGACGGCAACGACTCGTTCCCGTCCGGCCACACCTCGTTCGCGTTCTCGATGGCGACCTTCCTGCAGCGTCGCATCGCCGACTGCAACGACGGCTGGATCGCCGACCTCAGCTACCTCGCCTACGCGCCCGCGGCCTACGTCGGCATCGACCGCATGGAGGCGAACCGCCACTGGCCCACCGACGTCGCCTTCGGCGCGTTCCTCGGCGTGCTCTGCACCAACGTCGTCTACGACGCGCACTACGGCACGGCGGAGCACCCCGGGCTGTTCGGCGTGCACGGCCTCAGCGTCGAACCCGTGCTCGACCCGGACCGCACCGAGATCTCGTTGGTACTGCGGTTTTGACCTCCACCCGCGAGAACCGGGCGACAGCGACGGTTGCCGGAGCGCCCCCCACAGCTACGGTGTGTTGTCTGCCCCCCGCCGCCACGATGACCAGATCCCTGTTCGCCAGCCTGCTCACCTGTGGGCTGCTGCTGACGCCCGCCGCGGCCCAGCGTCCCGGCGCCGGCGGACGACCCGCAGCACCCGAGAAGCCGCCCGCGCTCGGCCAGGCCGCGACCGGCCGCATCGTCTACAGCTACGAGAACGCCGGGCACTGGGCGATGCGCGCCATTCTGTTGCTGTCGCTGGGCACCGACTGGCACCCCGACGGGCTGTCGATCGTGCGCGCCGCGCTCGCCGACAAGGACGACCGCCTGCCGCCGTTCGCGATCGAGACCCTGCTGGCCGCCGACGATCGCGTGATCGCGGCGATGGCCACGCCCGAGACGATCGCGGCCCTGATCGACGCCCTGCGCAGCAAGAACGAGCTCGTGCGCACCCGGCTCGAACTGTTGCTGCACCGCCTCGCGCCCGCCGCGACCTGCAGCGGCAGGACCGAGTGGCAACGCTGGTGGCGCGACGCCCAGGACGACTGGCGGCCGGCGACGTGGACGCCGATCGAGGGTGCCCCCACGGGCGGCACCTCGACCCAGAAGGTCATCGAGCGCGCCTTCGACCTGCGCGACGCCGGACTGCAGGTGGTGTTCGTGATCGACACCACGGGCAGCATGCAGCGTGCGATCGACGCGGCGCGCGACGCGATCGACGACGTCTCCGCGCTGCTCGCCGGCATCACCCCCAAGCTCGAGCTCGGCCTCGTGCACTACAAGGACTTCGGCGACATGGGCGACGGCGCGCGCCTGCTCGAGCCGCTGACGCGCGACCACAAGAAGGTCAAGGAGCGCCTCGGCAAGCTGACCGCCAGCGGCGGCGGCGACGCGCCCGAGCGCGTCGAGAAGGGCGTCGAGGTGGCGCTCGATCGCAGGACGAAGTGGGACAAGGACGCCAACCGCATGCTGCTGATCGTCGGCGACGCGCCACCGCACCCCGAGACCAAGGCGGAGCTGCTGCGGGTGGTCAAACAGGCCTACGAGCACCCGTTCACGACGTCGAAGGGGCCCGTGACCGGCGGGAAGAGCAAGGAGCTGCGCCCGTTCATCACCTCGGCGATCGCCACCAGCCCCTTCGCGTTGCCGACGTTCAAGGAGATCGCCGCGGCCGGCGGCGGCACCGCCGTGTCGCTGAACCTCGGCGGCCCGCAGCGGCGCGGCGACAAGGCGCCGCCCGCCGCCGAACGCCGGTCCGCCGCCGAGCAGATCGCCGAGCACGTGCTGCTGCTCTCGTTCGACGGCACCAACGAGGCCCAGCTGCGCGAATTCGTGCGCATCTTCTTCACCTACCGCCACGCCGGCGCGTTCGATTGAGCGCCGGCCGCGGCCTAGATGATCAGGCGCACGCCACCGAGGTTGGCGAGGCCGTACATGAAGTGGTCGCCGGGCGAGCCGATGAACATCAGGTTGCGCGGGATGTCCCACTCCTTGGCGAGGTGCTCGATCAACTGCGGTGAGAAGCAGCCCTCGATCACGACGAACTCGATCGTCATCTCCGGGTAGGCCTCGTCCAGGAACTTGATGTGCCGCTCGAGCACGGGCGACACGTCCTCCTTCTTCGGGACGACGGTCACCACCTTGACGTTGTTGGTGTGCTCGTTGTCGCGGATGTAGAGCATCGCCTGGTTGAGGTTGGGCAGGTTGTCGCCGCGCGTGAAGAACACCAGCTGTTGGTCGGCGATGCGGTGCATCAGGTCGTGCAGGTAGCGGTTCGCGGCCGCCGCGCGGCGACCGAACGAGATCCGACGCACGGCCTTGGAGAAGTCCTTCTCCTCGATCGCTTCGCGGCTCTCGAGCCGCATCTTGCGCCGCACCTCGTCGACGAAGAACACCACCAGACGCAGCAGCTCGAGCCGCATCAGCATGATCATCACGACCAGCACCGTCGGCACCAGGTAGTCGAGGAACACGACCAGGTACTCCTCGTTGAGCCGGGCGTTGCCGATCAGCGCGAGCCCGGTCGCGGCGATCGCGGCGAACACCGTCAGCCAGCTGGCCCGCTCCGGGCGCGGCAGCCGCGCGCGCCGCACCTTGAGCAACACGTTGCCGATCGCGAACAGCAGCATCACCGACAGGAACGACAGCGTGTAGACCGCCGCGAGCGACTTCAGTTCGCCGCGGGTGATCATCAGCACCGACACGGCCAGCGCGAAGAACGCGATGACGATGCGGTGATGCGTGCCGCGGCGCGTCGTGCGCAGCAGGAACTGCGGCAGGCAGCGGTCCAACGTCATGCGCTGCACCAGGCCAGTGACGCCGACGTAGCTGGTCAAGGTCGCGCCCGACAGCACCAGCACCGCGTCGATGCTGATGATCGAGGCCAGCCAGCCGCCGCCCGACAGATGGCCCATGTGCGACAGCAGGTTGTTCTCGTGCTCGCCGATCTGCCCCAGCGGCACCAGCGCCAGGGCCAGCATCGCCATGCCCGGGTTGAGCACGGTCACCGCCAGCCACATGTTGCGCAGGGTCTTGGGGAACACACCCTCGCGTTGCTCCTCGACGAAGTTGGCCGACGACTCGAAGCCCGACACCCCGAGCATCGCCGCGGCGAAGCCGAAGAACAGCGCCGTGCCGAAGCCGTTCGGCGCCGGCGTGGCCAGGTTCTCCCACAGCACCTGCGGCCCGATCCAGAACAGCGCCACGAGGCCGACCACCAGCAGGAGGCCCATCGACAGCAGGTGCACGGCGAAGATCACGATCGCGACCACCGCCGACTCGCTGATGCCGATGATCGTCAGCACCATGAACAGGGCCAAGAGGCCGATCGTCGCCCCGATCACCGGCAGCCCGGGCACGAGGTCCTTGAGGTAGTGCATCGCCTCGTTCGAGGAGATCACCGCCGTCGCCATGTACGACAGGATCGTCAGGCAGGCCGCCAGCGACGCGCGGAACTTGCTCGTGGTGTTGAGCAGGGCGTTGTAGGCGCCGCCGTTCAGCGGCAGCGCTCCGACCACCTCGCCGTAGATGCGCCGGAACAGGAACAGCGTGCCCGCGACCATCAGCAGGCAGACCGGCGCCCAGCGGCCGGCGTAGACGATCGCGATCGCCGAGACATAGAGGCACGACGAGGTGATGTCGTTGCCGCAGATGGCGGTGGCCGCGAGCTGGCCCAGGCCGCCCGTCTTGTGAGCAGTGACGCCTTGTTCGGACATGACTTGCCGGCACCCGAACGCGGCGTACCTTCTGCCGTTGGCGCGGGGCGGAAGGCGCGAAGTCTACGGTTCCGCCGACGTCACTTCGAACCCAAAGCCCCGCGCTGCGGCGGCCGGCCTGTTGTCGCGTCGCGCGGCGGCCTATCGTGGGCGCCATGATCGGCAAGACCCTCGCTTCCTGTCTCGTCGCGGCGGCCCTGTGCGCCGCCGCGTGCTCCCAGAACGACGCCCAG
Source organism: Planctomycetota bacterium (assembly GCA_020638655.1). Classification (GTDB taxonomy): domain Bacteria; phylum Planctomycetota; class UBA1135; order UBA1135; family UBA2386; genus JACKIC01. The sequence continues at coordinate 87,925 of JACKIC010000003.1, read as the reverse complement.
CAAGCCGCCCCCGACATGGATCGACTCGCGACCAAGACCGTGCGCTACGAGCTCGGCGGCACGACCTTCGAGAGCACCATCGTCTACCACCGCGAGGCCAAGACGAAGCTGCCCGGCATCCTGATGGTGCCCAACTGGATGGGGCCGACCGCCACCTCGCTCGAGAAGGCCAAGCACGTCGCGATCGACGGCTACGAGGTGATGATGGTCGACATGTACGGGGTGGACACGCGGCCGAGCAACGCCGAGCAGGCCGGCGCAGCCGCCACGCTCGTGCGCGGCGACCGCAAGATGATGCGGGCCCGGGCCAACAAGGCGCTCGAAGTGTTCCGCGCCGAGGGCGCGTCGCTCGGGCTCGACCCCACCCGGGTCGCCGCGATCGGCTTCTGCTTCGGCGGCGGCACGGTGCTGGAACTCGGTCGATCGGGCGCCGACGTCGCCGCGATCATCTCCTTCCACGGCGACCTGGCCTCGCCGACCCTCGCCGAGGACGCCGGCAAGACCAAGGCCAAGGTGCTGGTCTGTCACGGCGCCGACGATCCCTACGTGCCGCAACAGGACGTGCAGCAGTTCATCGCGGCGATGGCGAAGACCGACGTCGACTGGCAGCTGCTGCAGTTCAGCGGCACCGTGCACAGCTTCACCGATCCGACCGCGGCCAGCGACGGCGCGCGCTACAACGAGCGCAGCGCGCGCCGCGCCTTCGCCAGCATGCAGGCGCTGCTGCTCTCGATCTGGACCGACTGAAGTCCGGCGCCCCCGAACGCAGGTCGACGGCAGAACCGGCGATTGTCGTGGCCAAGAGCGGCTCGGGCGGCAACTCTTGCGCCCATGAGCGCTCGTCCCGAGATCACCAACATCGCCGTGTTCTGCGACTTCGAGAACGTCGCCCTCGGCGTCGCCGATTCGAAGTTCGCCAAGTTCGACATCGGCAAGGTTCTCGACCGGCTGCTGCTCAAGGGCAGCATCGTGGTCAAGAAGGCCTACTGCGACTGGGAGCGCTACAAGAGCTGGAAGGGCGCGATGCACGAGGCCGCGTTCGAGCTGATCGAGATCCCTCACGTGCGCATGTCGGGCAAGAACTCGGCCGACATCCGGCTCGTCGTCGACGCGCTCGACTTCTGCCATACCAAGCCGCACGTCGACACCTTCGTGATCATCAGCGGCGACTCGGACTTCTCGCCGCTGGTCAGCAAGCTGCGTGAGAACGCGAAGACCGTGATCGGCGTCGGCGTCAAGAACTCGACCAGCGACCTGCTGACCGCCAACTGCGACGAGTTCATCTTCTACGACGACCTGGTGCGCGAGAAACCCAAGGGCAAGCACCCGCAGCCCCGGCGCAAGGCGAGCAAGACGCCCGCAGCCGACAGCGGCAAGCGCGCCGCCGAGAACCGCACCGAGGAGGCGCTCGACCTGATCCTGGAGACGATCGACGCGCTGGTCAGCGAGCGCGGCGAGGAGGGCAAGATCTGGGGCTCGATGGTCAAACAGGCGCTCAAGCGCCGCAAGCCGGGCTTCAACGAGGCGTTCTACGGCTTCCGCTCGTTCAACGACCTGCTCGAGGAGGCCGAGGCGCAGAACCTGATCGAGCTCGAGCGCGCCGAGCGTTCGGGCGGCTACATCGTGCGCCTGGTCGAAGGCGACAACTGACCGCCGCAGTCGCGCGCCATGGGCGACCCCGCGCAGCTGACCTGGATCCGCCGGCACGAGCAGCGCGTCGTGCCGTGGCGCAACGGCGGCGGCAGCACGCGGCAGGTCGCGATCGCGCCGCCGGACGGCGGGCTCGGCACGGGCTTCGCGTGGCGCGTGAGCGTCGCCGGGGTCGCGGCGGACGGACCGTTCTCGGCGCTGCCGGGCATCGACCGCAGCCTGTGGCTGCTGCGCGGCGCCGGCATGGATCTGGACCTGGACGGCGAGCTGGTCCGCCTCGACCGACCGCTGCAGCGCCTCGACTTCGCCGGCGAACGCCGCGTGTCGGCGCGCCTGCTGGACGGCCCCACCGAAGACCTCAACGTGATGGTCTGCCGCGCCCGCGCCGCGGCGAACGCCGCGGTGCACACCATCCGCGAAGGGGAGCAGCACCATGTGGCGCTGCCGGCCGGCGAACAGCACCTGCTGCTGGCGCTGACCGGCACGGCGATCCTGTTCGGCGGGGTCCTGGGGTCGGGCGACGCGCTGCTGGTGAGCGGCGCCGGCAGCGGCGAGCTGCTCGCGGCCGACGGTCGGTGCACCTTCTTGTCGGCGAGTTTCGCGCTGCGGCAGCCACCGGCCGGCTCCTGACCTCAGCGGCCCCGGAACGCCTCGGGGCCGGAGTTCGCAGCGGGCTCGACGCCGCGCGTGTCGATCAGCACCTGCACACCGGATCGGCGCGACGACGGCGCCGGTCGCCACGCGGGGTCCAGGCACGCCTCCGCCTCGCCGGCGCCGGGGGCGAACTGCACGAAGTAGCGCGCTCCCGCGCGGCGCAACTGGTGCCCGCGTTCCGCCGGCGTCGGCGCCAGCGGACGGCCGAGGTACGCGCCGAGCGCGCCGCTCACGTAGGCCACGGCGAGACCCCGGTGCCAATCACTGGCCGCGAACGCCGCGCCGTCCCAACCCGCATCGCGCAGCGCCCGGACATCTGCGCGCGGCCCTTCGACGTTCCACGACTGCGGGTGGCGGTCGCAGGTGACCCACAGCAGCCGGATCTCCTGCCCCGCGAACGGCACCATCGACAGCACCGCGGCGCCGAGAGTCCGCGCCATCGACCACCGCGCGCTCGGCAGGCATGGCGCCAAGAGGCTCAGCGCCGCGACGGCCAACAGCGGCGCCAGCATCGGCACGTGATAGCGCCGTTCGATGTCGACCGCGGAGTAGCCCAGGAGGTAGATCGCACTCGCCAGCAGACACTGCCGCAGTCGCGCCCGTTCGATCGCGGCGAGCGGCGGCACCGCGCCGCGGCGCACGCAGGCGCGTCGCCAGACGATGGCGACGGCCAGCAACACGACGTAGCCCACGATCTGCCCCAGCGCCTTCCACACGTTGAACGCCACGAGGAACACCTGGTGGCCGAAGTTCCGCAGCGAGGCGAACGGCGACCAGTCCGGCCCGAAGTGCGGCTCGAGGATGTAGTTCGCCTCGAGCAGCGGATTCCAGAGCAGGTCGAGACCGCGCGCGTGCGGCCCCAGGTTGGCGTGGTTGGCGGCCCCCGCAGTCGAGAACGTGAACCCGCCGTACTTCACCGACAGCACCGCGATCCAGGGCCCCGCGACGATGGTCAGCCCCAGCAGCACCAGCGCGCAGTCGCGCCACCAGCGCACCGCCGGCGCGCCCGGTGCGTGCATCGATCGGCGCAACCACAGCAGCACCGGCGTGACCAGGGCCGCGAACGGCAGCATGAACGCCTTGCCGAAGTAGGCCAGACCGAAGATCGCGCCGACCGCGACCGCGCGCGTCGCCGACCACGGCGTCGCGATCATCATCGCGAGTGCAGCCAACATCAGCGCTGCGGCCACGAGGTCCGGCCCCAGCAGGTGCGTCGCCCACAGCCCCGCTTGTGTGACGGCCACCACCTGCGCCGCCACCAGCACCGCCGACCGCGCCGCCCCGCGCTCTGGCGCCAACTGCCGCGCCAGCGCATGCACGGCGAACAGATAGCCGACCCCGGCAATGACCAGCACGAGCCGGCCGGCCACCAGGTCGCCGACGCCCATCCAGAGCAGCGGTGTCATCAGCCACGAATACAGCGGCGACCAGTACCCCCCGACGTGTTCGAGGGGCGCGCGCGCGATCGTCACGTAGGCGACGAAGTCCGCATTGCAGTAGCCGCGCTGACACCAAGACATCAGCCCGACCAGCAGCAGGTAGGCGAGGGTGGCCACCCGCAGGATCGAGGCATCGCGGCGGGCGGCAGGGTCCGGCATGGCGCGCCAGTGTGACCGTCGAAGGGGGCCCCGTCGACAAGAGTTCCGCGAGGGCGGCCGGCGATGTGTGGTGTGTACCCGGTACCGTACGCACGCGCCTGGAATCAGAGTCCGACCACGCCGGCCAGCGCGTTGGTCGTGACCATGCCCACGAGGTTGCCGGGCATCGGCGCCGGATCGACGAGCACCGCCTGCAGGAAGAACGGCAGCCCCGTCAGCGCGCTCGCGTTGGGCACCAGACCCGTGATCTGCAGCGCGGGCGCGCCGGGGCCGAAGCTGGTCGTGGCGACGATGTCGATGTACTGGCGACACCCGGGCATGCCGATGTAGCCGAGGTCGAGCGGCAGCAGCACGTAGTACCACGCCGTGTTCGACAGGCCGTAGACCGAGAAGCCGATCGTGCCGACGGGCGCCTGGGCGACGTCGACGGCGAACGACTGGCCGAGCACGGGGCGGCTCACGGGTGCCAGCGTCGGCAGACCGCTGCTCGAGGCGCAGCCGGTGCCGAAGCCCTGCCACGACGCGAGCGTCAACGCCGCGCCGCCGCTGGTGTAGTGCAGGCTGCCGGCCCACATGCGCGGCTGGAAGATGGGGCCGGCGAAGAAGGTGTTCTGGGCCGCGCCGCCGCGCACGGTCAGCTCGAGCGTCGAGAACAGTGTGTTGGTGCACGTTCCCGGGCCCGTGCCGGTGCAGCTGAGCCCGTTGGTGTAGGCGTGGTTCCACTCGACCGACGTCGGCGTGGCCACCGACTGCGAACGCAGCGCGACGCCGTAGCTGCCGGGACCGAGCGCGACCGGCGTGGCGAAGTCGAACTGCAGCAGCTGGTTCGTCGCGTTGCCGAGGTAGCCGGTGGCGGTCGCCGTCGCCACGTGGCTCCACATGCCCGGACCGCCGAGGTTGCCGACGTAGCTGGTCGGCCCGAGCCACAGTTCGAGCTCGGCCTGACCCGCCGTCGTGCCGAGCGTGCCGGCCCACGACTCGATGCGCGTGATCGACACCGTGCTGTGCACGTCCATGTCGAAGTAGAGACCGCCGCCCAGGTTGCCCTGGTTGATCGGGGTCAGGTTGGTCTGCAGCGGCGATTGCGCGAGCAGACCGGAGGACAACACGAAGGACACGAGCAGGGGCGTTCGCATGGGACCTCGCGACGTCAAGGAACTCACACGGCGGCGACAGCCGCCTTGCGCCGCGCAGTATAGCGAGCCACCTACTGGATCGTGATCGCCATCGCGTTCGACGCGGTCAGGCCCTGCGAACCACAGGCATCGAGCGCCGCGACCTGGAAGGCCAGGTTGACGCCCGTGAAGCCGCTCGCCGGCATCGGCAGGGCGAAGCGCACGAGGCCCAGCGCGTCGGCCTGGGTGAAGACCGCGATCGTCGAGCCCGGATCGAGCCAGTAGTCGATGCCCGCGATCGGCAGCGGCGCCGGCGCCGCCGCGAACGCGGTCGCGAAGAACGCGAACGCGCTGGCCGGCAGGCGCGAGCCGGCGACCCCGAAGGCCGCGTTGCCCGAGGTCGGCGCGCCGGTCGGCGACAGCAGGATGTCGCCGAGGCAACCCGCGGACGACGCGCCGAGCGCCGTGCCGGCGCTCGGCGTGCCCAGCATCAGCGTGTTGGCCGTGAACCCCACCGCGCCGTTGGCCACGAGCACGTTGCCGGTCGAGGTGTCGACGAGCGTGTTGTCGAAGTTCCACGTCGCGACGAGCCCGGGCACCGCCTGCAGCTTCTCGTTCATGCTCGCCTGGATCTCGGCCGCGGTGCGCGCGAACGGCCAGATGCGCAGCTCGTCGATGTCGCCGTTCCAGACCTCGTTGGCGACGCCGCCGGCCAGCGTCGCGCCCTTGCCCACGCGCAGCTCGCCGCCCATGTCGCGCAGCGGCAGGCCGTTTCCCGGCAGGGACGCGACCGTGGCGCCGTTGACGTAGAGCGTCACGGCGGTCGCGTCCGCCGTCGCCGCGACGTGCGTCCAGGTCGCGAACTGCCCCGGCGAGAAGTTGTAGTTGACGATGATGTTGCCGCCCGTCGTCGAGGCGCGGAAGCGCAGCTGCAGCGTGTTGTTGCCGCCCGCGTTGACGCGCAGGAACCACGCCTCGTTGCCGCCGCCCGAGACGTGTTGGCGCGCGATCGTCGGATAGCGGTTGCCGCTGTTGCTGAGGATCGTCGAGTCGTCGTAGGTCACCCACGCCTCGACCGTGAAGCCCGACTGCGGGATGAACTGCGCGCTGTACGGCAGCTCGAGGAAGGCGTCGACGCCGTTGACGAAGCTGACGCCGGTGTCCTGGGCGGAGACGGCGCCGGCGATCAGCGGGAGCAGCGAGCAGGCGATGGTGCGCATGGTGGCCTCGTGTTGGGTGGAGCGGTGCGGAAGGCGCCCGATCGTCGCGGCTCCGGCGCCGCAGCGATAGTCCTTCGCGGTCTTCGCGCGGCCCCGGGGCCCGATGTCATCGCCCGCGCGCCGCCGGAACCCGACTGCGGCGCCCGCGCCGCGGCTCATCCGGTAGTCTTGTCAGGCGCCCCGCCTTCTCCCGACGAGCCCGTGTCCGTTCCCTGCCGCCCCTTCCTCGCCCTCGCCACCGCCACCGCGTCGCTCGGCTCGCTGGCCCAGGCCCAGATCCTGCCGGCCCCGCCAGTGCCGGCCGGCAACCCGCTGACCGCCGCGAAGGCGCTGCTCGGCAAGGCGCTGTTCTGGGACGAGCAGCTGTCGTCGTCGCGCACGGTCGCGTGCGGCACGTGCCACGTGTTTGCGCACGGCGGTGGCGACCCGCGCACCGCCGCCTCGCTGCACCCCGGCTACGACGGCTCGTTCGGCACGGTCGACGACAGCCGCGGCAGCCCGGGCGTGGTGCGCCACGACGCGCAGGGCCACTTCGTGCGCGACGCGATCTTCGGCATCCGCCCACAGGTCACGCCGCGCAAGGCGCCGTCGCCGATCAACGCCGCCTACGCGATCGAACTGTTCTGGGACGGGCGCGCCGGCGATGTGTTCCGCGACCCGGTCACCAACAGCGTCGTGCTGCCGAGCGGCGGCGCGCTCGAGAGCCAGATCGCGGCGCCGCCGCTCAGCGAGGGCGAGATGAGCCACATCGGCCGCAGCTGGACCGCGATCGCCGCCGACCTCGCCAACTGCACGCCGCTCGCGCTCGCCGACCAGCTGCCCGCGCCGCTGCAGACGTTCGTGCAGGGCCACACCTACGCGTCGCTGTTCCAGCAGGTCTACGGCTCGCCGGGCGTCACGCCGACGCGCATCATCTTCGCGATCGCCAGCTACGAACGCACGCTGATCAGCGATCAGTCGCCGTTCGATCTGAGCCTCGTCAACCAGGGCACGCTGACGGTGCAGGAGAACCGCGGCCTGACCAAGTTCCGCGGTTTGTGCGCGACCTGTCACACCGACGTCAACCCGGGCGTGCTCATCACCGGTCCCGTGCTGCACGACTTCCACAACGTCGGCGTGCGTCCCGGCGTCGAGGATCCGGGCCGCGCAACCGTCACCAGCAACCCCGTCGACATGGGCAAGTTCAAGGTGCCGGGACTGCGCAACGTCGCGCTGCGCGCGCCGTTCTTCCACAACGGCAGCCGCAACACGCTGACCAACGTCGTCGACTTCTACGCGCTCGGCGGCCAGTTCACGTTCGACCCGCTCGTGATCAACATCCCCGGGCAGCTGTCGGCGCAGGACAAGCTCGACATCGTCGCGTTCCTGAACACGATGACCGATCCGCGCGTCGCCGGCGAGCTGCCGCCGTTCGACCGGCCACGTTTGTGGTCCGAGGGTGCGAACACCCCCACCGTGTTCGGCGTCGGCACGACCGGCAGCGGCGGCTTCGTGCCGGGCAGCGTCGCGGTGCTGCCCGCCTACGCCGGCAACACCGCCTACACCGTCGGCGTCGACCGCGTGCCCGGCGGGAGCTTTCAGTTCCTGGTCTGGGACCTGTTCGCCAACACCACGCCCACGGTGCTGCTCGGCCAGAACGTCTACCTCGGCATGACGCCGAACCTGATCTTCGCGTCGATGCCGCAGCTGACCTCGGGCACCGGACCCGGCGACGGCATCAACCAGTACTCGTTCGCGATCCCGCCTGGTTTCGCGGGCACGACGCTGTTCGGCCAGTGGCTCACGCTCGACCCGCAGGGACCGAACGGGATGACGGTGTCGGACGCGTTCGGGCTGCCGCTGTTCTGACCGCGGGCCGCCGGCACCGGATGTCGATCCGAGGTGACTGGCCAACTTCCGTGGGCTAGTGCGACACCAAGCCATCATGAATCGCATTGTCCACTCCACCCTCGCCGTGGCGGTCGCCGCGCTCGCGTCCGCGCCCCTGCTCGCCCAGAGCATTCCGGACCGCGCAACGCTGCTCGGCATCCTGGGTCCCAACTCGACCCACGAGGGCTTCGAAGGGTTCGTCACGGGAACCGCGATCACCAGCTACAACGGACTCACGCTCGACTACGAGTCCGTGTTGGGGTCGTTCTCCGGGTGGCAGGGGCCTGGCCTCGTGGAGTTCGGCGCCCGGTACCTGGTGACCAGCGGCGGGCTCGCCTGGTTCCCGCCTGGCTACGGTCCGAGCGGCAATTCGATCGGCAGGGCGTTCCAGACTGGCGGGACGATCCGCATCGACTACCCGGTCCCGGTCTCGGCCATGGGAGTCGATGTATGGGCCTTGGTGATCCAGCCCGTGACGGGGACGGCGACCTTCAAGGACGCTGCGGGCGCAGTACTCGGCACGGTACCGATCGCGATCTCCTCGGCGGCAACGCCGACGGCCTTCGTCGGTTGGCAGAGCGGCGCCGGCATCGCGCGTGTGGAGATCGCGATGTCGACCAACGCGGTGTTCGCCTCGATCGACAACCACGACTACGCGCTCGACCAGACCCTCGTGGCCCACCGGACCCGCTACGGCCAAGGCTGTGGCACCGAACTCGCCTCCATCGCAGAGGACTTCCTCCAGAATCAGAACCCCTTCGATCTCTCCAACCAGAGCCTGCGGTTCACCAACACCGGCGCCGGTTTCCTGGTCACGCGCGGAACGGCTCCCATCGTCCCTCCGACGGCGCCGCCGCTGTCGGGCTTCAACAACTCGACGGTGATCCCGTGCCCATTGGGCTGGTCGTTCCCGTACCCGGGCGGTTCGACGAGCACCCTGTACCTCTCGCCTCGCGGCTTCGTGCATCTGGTGCCCAACACCGATCCGTACCTGACCTCCTTCTTCAACTCCGGACCGGTGATCGCAGGCAAGGCCGGGTACCTGTATCCCGCACAGGGCGGGACGCTCACGTTCGAGTCGGATCCGGTCGCGGGCACCGCAACCGTGACCTTCGATCAGGTCATGGAGTGGCCCAACCCCTTCACGAGCACCTTCCAGTTCTACTTCGACGCCACTGGCACCATGGAGCTCCGCTACGGCGCCTGCTCGCCTGCCGACGGGACGGTCGGCTGGAGTCCGGGCATGGGCAGCAGCAACCCCGGCAACACGGATCTGTCGCAGCTGTCGACGCGTCTCTTGCCCGCGGCCGACGTGCCCGCACTCGGCATGCTCTCCGCGAGCCGCCCGATCCTGGGCCAGACGATCCATCTCTCACTCGAAGGGCTCCGGACCGGCAGCATCCTGGCGGCCCACGTCTATGGCCTCTCGCGACTGACTCCTGCGATCGACCTGACCCCGATCGGCATGCCTGGGTGCTTCCAATACTGCTCGCTCGACGCGATCGAACCGACCGTGAGCCCGACCAATCCGGTCGTCCGTCCGTTCACCATTCCCAACGACCCGAACCTCGCCGGTGTGCTGATCCAGGTGCAGGGCCTGTCGTTCCACCCCGGCAACGTCACGCCGAACGGAGTGGTCACGTCCAACGGCCTCGAACTGCTGCTCAACGCGCTGTGAATTCCGCGTCGGTGTCGGACGCGTTCGGGCTGCCGCTGTTCTGACGGGCGCGGGCGCCGCCGCGCGCCTGGCGTCACCGCCGCAACGTGACCTTGGTCGGGCTCTGCGCACCGGGTTCGAGCGTCAGCGTCTCGACCTGATAGCCGGGTGCAGCGATCTCGATGCGGCAGGCGCCGGCGCTCGCGCCGACGGCGACGATCGGCTCGGCGAAGTCGTACTGCTGGTCGTTACCCAGGTAGAACCTGCCGTCGCGCCAGCGGCCTTCGACGCGCGACAGCAGCTGCTCGCCGTCGAACGCGCTCGCGACGACCGTGCCTTCGATGACGGCCGGCTTGCCGTGCACGTCGAGCAATTTGAAGAAGTGCTGGCGGGCGAACGAGGCGACCGCGCTCGGCAGTTCGATCGTGACCTCCTCCGGCGCCCCCTGCCGCAGATCGAGCTCGATTCGTCCGGCCGCGGTGAAATCGGCGCACGCCGCCGACAGCGTCAGCACCGCGGCCGGCATGCGCCGCAACCTGGCGACGCCTTCGGCATCGGTGCGAACCCCGTCGCCGAGCATGTCCATGAGTGCGGGGACCTGCACCGTGCCGCCGGCGGCGTCGCGCACCCGCACCTGCGCACCCTTGACCGGCCGACCGTCGGGCAGCACGACCCGCACGCGGACCTGGCGCGCCGGCAGCGCCGTCAGGTCGAGCACGTGGTTGCCGTCCGCGAACTCGCCTTCTGCGGCCGCGGGCGCGTAGCCGTCGGGCATCGTTTGCAGCCCGTAGAGGCCGGCCTCGAGGCCCTGCACCTCGTAGCGCCCCTGCAGGTCGGTGGCGACCCTGGCGACGCCGATCGCCGACGAGCCGTGCTCGGCGCGCCGCACGCGCTGGATCCAGATCCGGGCGCCGGCGATCGGCGCGCCGGTGATGCGATCCGTGAGCTGGCCGGCGAGCACCACCGCGCCGCCAAGGTGCGTGCCGAGGCGGATCACGACGCCCGCGGCGTCGGCGTCGACCTTGACCGAGCCGGACTGTTCGCCGAGTCGCGCACGCAACAGGTGCTGACCGTGCCGGCAGAACGGCAACTCGAAGCGACCGTCGGCCGCGGTAGTCGCGCTCGCGGACATGCGCGGCTCTTCGCCTTCGAGCACCTTCCAGCGCACCATGCCGAGCGACACGTAGGGGCGATCGGTGCCGACGGTCGCGCCGGCGACGGGCTCGCCGCGGTCGCCGACGACGATGCCGGTGATCGCGCCGGACGGCGGCCGCCACAGGCGGATCGTCGAAGAAGCTGCCCCGCCGGGGCCCGGGCCGCCGGGGCCCGGGCCGCGCGATCGCGGCATGCCGTGCCCGATGCGCGGCAGACCGGCCGGCGCGGGGCGGGTCGCGATCGTCGCCGCGTCCGGCGCCAGCTGGTCGAACGCGAACCTGCCTTCGGCATCGGTCGTCGTCGCCTGCACGGTGGCGCCATGGGCGTCGAGCAGTTCGACCAGGATGTCGGGCAGGCTCGGGCCGCCCTCCTCCTGGACGACCCCGCGGAGGCCGGTCACCGGCGCCGATGGGCCAGGCGCAGCGCGCTGATCTGACGGAGTCGGCGGGGCCTGCCGCTCGACGGCGGCCGGGACGCTGTCTTCGACATGGACCGGCGGGGCAGTCGGCGCGGCAGCCTCCTCTTCGGCCGGCAGTCGCTGCGGCTCGGGGGCCGGTTCGCTGCGCAGCAGCAGCCAGAGCACGAACGAGAGCAGGGCGATGCCGAGGGCGGCGAGCAGGCGAGGTCGGGTCATCGAGGAGCGGCGCGGCAGGAAGGGCGCCCGGCCAACGGCGGCGGCGCGGGCCGGTTCCGTGTTTGTTCACCCGAAGTTGCGGGGTCGTCCGCCGCGGCCGGCTACTGCCGCCACTCGGCCGGCAGCCGGATCGTGAGTGTGTTGGCCTGGCCCTGCACGATCGCGAGCGTACCTACGGTCAGCCACAGCGAGGCGAGGGGATCCCGGTTGCCGGCCTTGGCGGCCTCGCGCATCCACTGGAACCTGGCGTCGTTGTCGATCAGCCGCTGCGGCAGTGTCTGCACGGTCACGTTCTCCGCGGTCACCTCGACCTCGACCTTGCCGTGCTCGTCGGTCACCGGCAGCTGCTCATTGCCCGGGCGCAAGAACAGCGGCGCACCGGCGACCGGCGCGCCATCGGGATCGAGCACGGTGAACACCACCTTGCCCGACGCACACGCGAACGTCTGCTGCGTCGTCTGACCACGCACGACCTGCACGGGCGTCGCGCAGCGCAGCATCGGCATCATCCGGCCGTTGCTCGGTCGCTGCACCAGCAGGGAGTATTCCCCCGAGCGGCAGGTGTTCGTGAAGCGGCCCGCGGCGTCGGTCTTCAGGTTGATCCACTGCCCCTCGTTCTGGAGCGTCACGACGGCGTCGACCAACGGCTCGCCGTTGTGCAGCACCAGCCCCTCGATCGTTCCCGGCAGCAGACCTGCAAGGTCCAGGTCCAGCGTCGTCGTCTGACCATCGATCAGGGTCGCGCTCGCGCCGACGATGCCCTTGCCCGTTCCCACGTTGCCCATCACCTCGTAGTAGGTCAGTTCGATCTGCCACGCACCCGCGGGCAGGCCGGTCGCATCGAAGCTGCCGTCGTCGTTCAGGAACAGGCTCTTCATGTCATCGTCCTTGGTGCCAGGCGACGGGTAGAGCCCCTTGTCCTGACCCCGCAGCCGCAGGCGCGGTCGAAACGAAGCCGACCACGGCTCGCCGTCGGCGATCTTCGCGAGGCGCCGCAGTTCGGCCAGCACCTCGGGCGGCGTCACCTTGCCGACGAGCCGCGCGCCGGCGCTGACTTCGATCACCAACTCTTCGGCGACGTCGAGCCGGATGCCATCCCGCTGCAGCGGCAGGTGGCCCGGCCCGAGCAGGCAAAGACCGAGTCCGCGATCTGCCGGCCCCTGCAGCGAGACGCGTCCACTGGCATCCGTCACACCTTCGAACAACACCAGGGGGCGATGGCTGCCCAGGTTCCCGAGCCACTGCTCACGGGACATCGCCATGCGCTTCTCGGTCATCGGCGAGCCGAAGGTCTCCCAGAGTTGCACCTTGCTGCCCGCGATCGGAGCGCCGCCCGCGCCGAGCACCCGCAAGGACCGCTGTACCGACGCACCCACGCGAAGATCAACCCGACGCGCGACGTTGGCGGTCTGCTGCAGCGACTCGAACAACGACTCCAGGCCCGAGGCCGAGGGAAAGTCGACCATCAACAACCAATCGCCGCGCGTGCACCCCTCGATCGCGACGGTGCCGTTGTCGTGGCGACCCTGCGCGCGCACCTTCGTGTCGTCCGAGCTGAAGCGGCCCCGGTTGCGCGGAATCAGCCGCACGCTGTAGGTCTCGACCGGGGCACCCGCCTGATCCGCGATGCGCACCGTCAGCGTCGCGCCGCGCGTGATCTGAAACTCGACGTCCTCGCTGCCCCACGGCACCACGCGCGGCTCGGCGTCGGTTTCGTAGTCCGTGGCCCAGACGACCAGCCCCACGGGCGAAGAATCGCCACCTTCGGGCAACTGCAGTCTGAAGGTCCCATCGCGCCGCGTGTCGCCGCCGGACACGTGCACCCTCGATGGCAGGCTCACCGTCACACGAACACCCTGCACGGGCTGCCCGGTCTCGTCGACGACGCGGCCCGAGATCGTAAGTACTTCCTTCGCCGCCTTGACCACGACCACGAGGTCTTCGACCGGTCGCTGCGCGGACAACTCGAACTCGAGCTCCTTGGCGAGCGAACGCTCCTGCACGCCGACCTGATAGTCACCGGGCACCAGCCAGCCATGCGTTCGGAACGAGCCGTCGGCTGCGGAGAAGGCCTGCGAACTCCACCGCGCCTGCATCGCGCCGAACGCCGCGCCATGACGAGGATCACCTATCCGCCTGATGGTCACGTAGGCCTTGGCCTGCGGTACTCCGTCCGTGTCCACCACCCGCCCGCTGACCTGCGCCCCGATCGCCATGACCACGTCGCCGACGTCCGTGGTCGAACCTTCCTCCAGCGCGAGCCACCGCCCGTTCATGGCAACGCAGCCGTCGCGCGTCACGTCGAGCGAGAACTGGAACGGCGGCGGCGGCCAGAACGTGAGTTCGAAGCGCCCGTCCGCACCCGTGACCACCTTGTCCGGGTCTTCCCACTGCGGCGCGCTGCCGTGATCGAGCAGCCACGCGTCGGTGCGTTCTTGGTTCGCGCCCCAGCCGTGCAGCCGCACCGTGCAACCAGCGAGCGGACCGCCGTCACCATCGACACAACGACCGCGCAGGATCGCCGTCTTGCGCGCGGATTCGGGCGCGGCCACGGCGGTGCGGGCTGGCTCGTCGATGACGGTCTCCTTGCCCGCGGGCACAGTCGTCGCCGCGGCATCCGCGGTGGCGACCTCCGCGCCCGCTTGCGGTGCCTGCGACGACGCGTTCGTCGGCGGTGCGACGACGCCCGGTTCGTGACGCGAAAAGAGCCAGAACGCCCCGCCCAGGAGACCGGCCAACAGCAGCCCGGCAACGACCCAGCGCTTCTCTTCCATCGCGGCGGGACTCTATCGCATGGCCCACCGACCTGCATGGCACGGCGCGCCGCGGCGCTCACCGGGCGCACCATCTCGCCAGGAACTCGAGCAGATCGACGCCCCGGCTCTGAACCGCGAGTGCTTCGGGAGCCGGCAACCGTTACGCGACTGGGACAGCGTCGGTACGACGAGCGCGCCGCGCGAAGAACCTCGCTGCGCCCCCACCTTGACCGTCTTCGTGAACACGCCGACGATCCCGCTCCCCCTGTTTCGCACACCTATCGACAAGGAGCCATGATGCGCATCCACTGTCTGCTCTCGCTCGGTCTCGCTGCTTCGCTCTGCGCGCAGAACGAAGTCCTCTACTACAAGTTCGAAGGCGGCGGCCAGAAGGCCCTCAACTACGCCTTCAACTCGCCGGCACCCGGTGAGGGTCCGATCACCAACACGCTGACGACGGCACCGACCGCGTCGTTCGTTCCCGGCCGTTTCGGTGACGCGCTCACCAGCGGCATCGCAGTGTCGCCGTACGAGGCCAACGTCGTCGACACCGGCTGGGCGCCGTCGGTGACGGGCGACTACACGTGGGCGATGTGGCTCAACAACCTGCGCGGTTCGCCAGGCCCGGGCCTCACCTACGTCGCCGGCATCCCGGTGTCGGGTTCGTTCCGCATCTACAGCGGCAGCAGCATCCTGCTCACGGTCGGCAACGCCGGCGGCACCGCCTACTACCGCACGGTCGCCAACATCTACCAGATGGCGACCGCGGGCTGGGTGCACGTCGCGTTCGTGGTCGACACGACGGCGATGACGGCGACCTACTACGTCAACGGCGTCGCCGAGCCGTCCACCGCGCTCGCCGGCCTGCCGAACATCTCGGGCCCGACGTTCACGATCGGCCGCCAGAACGCGACCTCCGCGCCGAGCATCTACGACATCGACGAGTTCCGCTTCCTGACGCGCGCGGCCACGCCGGCCGAGATCCTGGTCTGGGCCAACGCCAACAGCGCCGGCTCGAGCAACTTCGGGATCGGCTGCGACGCCGCGATGAGCACCGCGAGCACGCCGGCGATCGGCAACCTGCTCTACAGCCTCGACGTCACCACGTCGGTGCCCAACACGGTCGGCTTCATGGCCCTGGGCCTGAACCGGAACAACGCGGGCCCGATCGCCCTGCCGGTCGACCTCGGCACCTTCGTGCCGGCGATGGGCGGCTGCCCGTGGGAGTGCAGCAACGAAGTGACGCAACTGATGGTGCTGGACTCGCAGGGCAACGGCTCGCTGCCGTTCCCGATCCCGCCGCTGCCCGCCTTCGACGGCGTGCAGTTCTATGCGCAAGGCCTGTTCTTCGGCGGACCGCGCGGCCTGATGTCGACCAACCCGGTCGGCATGGTGCTCGGCAACTGAGCCGTCACAAGAGCCAGCGGCGGCAGCGGAGCGCGGCGCAACGGGCCGTGCTCCGCCGCCTCACTTGCCGCGCAGTCCCGCCAGGAACTCGACCAGATCGACGAGGTCCTGCTGCCGCAGGCTCGCCTGCAGGTTGCTCGGCATCGACGAGCTCGCCTGCTTGCTGCGCTTCTCGATGTCGGCGGTGCGATACTTCGTGACCGTGCCGCCGATCGCCTTGATCGCGACTTCGTCGGGCGTGTCGCTGACGACGATGCCGATCGCCGAGTTGCCGTCGCGCATCGTGAGCAGCGTGGTCTCGTAGTTGAACTCGACGCCGGCGTCGGGGTAGAGCACGGCGAGGTAGAGCCCGTCCTTGCCGAGCTTGTCGCCGATCGCCGACAGATCGGGCCCGTAGTCGACGCCCTTGCCCCCCACCTGATGGCAGGTGATGCACAGCGCGCCGAACACCTTCTCGCCGCGCGCGACGTCGCCCGACAGCTGGGCGAGCTCGGGGATCGGCGGCAGCTGTTTGTCAGCGGCCGAAGGCGGCGGCAGCAGGCGGCGCACCTCGGCGCGAACGGTGTCCCACGGCGCGCTGTTGAGCACGGCGACCGCGACGCCGCGGGTGTCGGCGGGCATCGTCTGGCCTTCGCACAACGACAGCAGCGACATCGCGCCGGCCTCGAAGCGACCGACGGCGCGCACGGCCGCCTGCCGCAGCCCCGCGTCGCGCGCCGGGTCGGTGACGATCGCGGTGAGCAGCGGCAGCACGCGCTGGTCGTTGGCGTTGCCGAGCGCGGCCGCGACCGCGGCAGCGTCCACGCCGGCGAGCGCGTCGGTCACGGCGGCGAGGCCGCCGTGGTCGAGCACGAGCCGCATCGCCTGGGCGCCCGCCGCGTCGTTCGGGTGCGCGATCGCGAGCTGCAGCAGTTCGCCGTCGCGGTCGGTGAGTGCGAACGCCTCACAGATCTCGACGAACGTCGCCGTGCCGCGGTTGGCGAGCAGCGCCTTGTCGACCATCGACCTGGTGTCGGGGTCGGCCGTCAGATCGGTGCCGCGCAGACGCAGCACGACCTCCGCGTACATCTTCGCCTTGCGCGCCGCGGCGGGATCGACCGGAGCGGGCGGCGCAGGGTCTTGCTGCGGCGGCGGAGGCGGCGGCTCGGTGACGACCTCGGGCGCCGGGGTCGGCACGACCTCCGGCGCGGACACAGCCGGCGCAGCGGCCTCGTCGCGCGAACACGCGCCGCACCAGAGCGCCGCCAGCGCCAGATTCACGACCATCCGGCCGCGCGCAGATCGGTGGTTCATGCTCAATCGAACAGGCGCTTGAGCGCCGCGGTCTTGGCGGGGCCGGAGTGGAAGTCGAACGCGCGCAGGTAACGCGCCTGTTCGGCCTCGGGCGTCTTCTCGTCCTTGAGGATCGCGACCAGCAGGTCGAGCGCCTGGTCCGAACGCGACCGCCAGACGATGTCGCGGCCGCCCGCGGTGTTCCAGCCGTCGCCGACTTCGGCGCGCCACGCCGAAAAGCACGCGTCCTCGTGGCCCTGCGCGCCGATGCCGAGCGCCTCGAGGTACCAGCGGTCCTCGCCGGTGTGTTTCGCCGCGAGCTTCGCCCACAGCTTCGCGGCCGGCTCGCTGTCGATACCGCGCAGGCTCAGCGCGCACTGACGGCGCACCTGCGCCGACGGGTCGGCGAGCAGCCGGGTGACCAGCGGCACCGGGTCCAGGCCCAGTTCGAGGGCGAGCCGCAGACCGGTGATGCGCAGGTCGGCATCGCCGTCGCCGATCGCGGCGTCGACGTACTTTTGCGCGCGATCCGGGATACGCGCGAGCAGGTGCAGCGCGCGAGCCCGCAACCGCACATCGCCGGCGTTCCAGAGCTCACCGAGCGCCGCCTCGGCCTTCTCGCCCATGTCGTGCAGCACCTGCCAGCCGAGGTAGCGCCGCGCGAGGTTGGGCGACGACAGCGCCGCGATCGCGCCCGCGGCGCTGCGCAGGTCGAGCCGCGGCACGTCGGGCTGATTGCGCGGCGGCGCGACGCGGTAGATGCGGCCGCCGATGTCCTCGGGGTCGTGGTCGCCCATCTGGTGGCCGCCGACGCCAGGGTCGAACCAGTCGGCGACGAACACCGCGCCGTCGGGCGCCACCGCGCAATCGGACGGCCGGAACCAGCGATCCTGCGACGTGATCAGGTCGGTGACCTCGGCGCGATAGCCAGCGCCGTCGGGGGCGACGCCGTACGAACGCACCACGTTGGGGCCCGCGTCGCAGTGCAGCAGTTGGCCGCGGAACACCTCGGGCAGCAGCGCGCCCTCGTAGACCAGGATGCCGGTCGGCGAACCGCCGCCCGTGACCAGCAGATTGGGCACCACGCCCGGGTCGTTCTGGTGCCAGTGGCGCGCCGGGATCGCGGTCTCGAGGTTGGTGCGCTTCTCGCGCCAGCCCGCGCCGGTCATCTCGTCGGTGTAGCCGAAGTTGCCGTGCTCCATCACGTAGTTGATGCGCACGCTGCGATTGCCGTCGTCGTCGTTGTCCGACTGCCAGAGCGTGCCGAACGAGTCGACCGCGACCTCGTAGTTGTTGCGGAAGTTGTGGCCCAGCGTCTCGAAGTTGGTGAAGTCGGGGTCGCACCGGAACACCATGCCCTGGCGGTAGGGATGGCCATCGGCCGCGATCGCATGGCCGTCCTTGTCGACGACCGGGTTGCCGTCCTTGTCGAGCAGCTGCCGGCCCTCGTTTCCACAGTTGCCGTAGAGCTTGCCGTCCGGACCGAACAC
This sequence comes from Planctomycetota bacterium, assembly GCA_020638655.1. GTDB lineage: Bacteria > Planctomycetota > UBA1135 > UBA1135 > UBA2386 > JACKIC01. The sequence goes on along the minus strand of JACKIC010000003.1, from coordinate 69,448 downwards.
GAACGCGTGCATGCCGTGGTCGTGCTGCTCACCGCTGATGCCGGTGAGCACGAGCTCCTTGGTCGGCGGTTTGCCCTCGCCGTTGTCGGTGAACACGTAGACGTTCGGCGAGCACGACACCACGACCTTGTCGCCGAGCACGCAGATGCCGAGCGCGGCGTTGATCTCGGGTCCCTGGTAGAAGACGCGCGACTTGTCGGCGCGGCCGTCGTTGTCGGTGTCCTCGAGCACCAGGATGCGGTCGCCTTCGGGCCGCAGGTTCTGCCAGCGGCGGTAGTTCATGCCCTCGCAGACCCAGACGCGCCCCTTGGCGTCGACGTCGATGTCGGTCGGGTTGCTGAGCATCGGCTCGCTGGCCCACAGCTGCGCTTCGCAGCCCGGCGCGACCGTCATCGCCGCCACCGACTCCTCGGCCGGCTTGCCGCGGTTGCCCGCGGACATGCCGACGCGCTTGGGCGGCTGCTCGGTGAACACGAAGAACTGCACCGAGGTCGCGCCGCCCTGGTCGGTGCCGCCGTTGTCGACGCCGCCGCGCGCGCGGAACCGCGTGAAGCCCTTGCCCGCGACGTCGTAGGCGATCACCGAGTGCGCGTGCGCGCCGATGCCGCCGACGGCCTCGCCGCCGACCTTCATCGCGCCGCCGCCGGCGTTCTTGCCGACGCGCACCTCGCCCCACTCGGCCTTGGCGCTCGTCCACGACAGGGCGGTGAGCGGCGTCTCGCCGTCCTTGCCGACCAGCACGGGATCGATCCAGTCGGCCCAGTCGCACGAGTTGCCGTTGCCGCCGTCGCCGACCACGAGGTAGAGCTCCTTGGCGCCGGCGATGTCGACGTCGATCGGCACCGAACCCTTGGTCACCACCGCGCTCGCGAACTTGGGCTTGGCGCCGGCGATCGCCGCCGGCACGGCGGCGGCGCGCTTCGCCGCCGCGACGCGGCTGCGCAGGCGGCTGTTGAGTTCGTCGTCGGTCGGCGCGGACTCGACGCCTCCCGCGGGCACCTCGGCGCGCGCGAGCCACAGCATCGCGTTGAGCACGAGCTTGCGCTGGTTGTCGTTCGCCCAGTTCTTGTGGTAGTGGCCGCCGGTGAAGCCGAAGCCGCGGTTCCTGCCCGGGTTGTCGACCACCCACATGACGGTCTCGTTGCGGCCCGCGGCGTTGATGATGTGCGCGTAGGGACCGCAGCCCGAGTAGGGCCGCTTGCGCGTCTCGTCGGACGGCGTGTCCTGCAGGATCGGCACGACCCCCTGCTCCCCGTCGCGCCACCGCATGTTGAAGTACCACTCGTCGCGCGTGCTGAACGGCTTCACGCCGCGCGTCACCGCGTGCTCGGGCAACGTCGCGAAGCGCGCGTCCCAGATCGGATTCGCCGAGTAGCCGCTCTCGTAGTAACCGCCGATCCAGTTCAAGAAGTCCTGGCCGCCGCGTTCCTTGGGCACCTCGACCGCGTAGTGGCAGAAGCCGACGCCGACGCCCTTGGCGATCAGCGCCTCGAGGACCTGCAGGTGGTCCTTCTGCACGAACGGGTGGCCGCCGCCGCCGTCGGCGTAGCTGACGATCGCGTCGGCGTTGTCGAACGCGGTCGGGTCGCTCGGCCAGCCGTGGTAGTAGTCGGCGGCGACGATCCCGGGCACCTTGTGAAGGCAGCGCACGAGGCAGTAGACGCCGGCCTCGAACTCGTGCTCGCCGGGACCGTGGCTGTTGTTGCCGGCGACCACCACGATCTTCTTGCGGCCGTCACTGAGCGGCAGCCGCTTGAGCCACACGTCCTTGAACTGCACCGTGAACTGCCGCACGCCGGCGTGCATCTGCAGCGCCAGCACACCCTGCATCGCGCGCTTGCCCTCCTGCTCGTCGGTGAACTCGCAGGTGACCACGCCGTTGACGCGCTGCGTGACGTGGTTGCCGACCGCGGTGATGTGGTACTCGTTCCAGTCGCCCTGGCGGATCGCGGCGAGGATCTGCGCCTTGTCGCCGACCTGACCGACGACCTGCACCTTGCCGTCGGCGCCGATCACCGTGCGTTCGCCGCAGCGCGCCAGCAGGCCGCGGCCGCGCTCTTCGTAGTTGGCCCCGGTCCACTCGTTGCGCCCGTCCATGTCGGCCTGGTAGCCGGCGACGATCCAGTCCTCGCGGGCCTGGCTGCGGAACTGGATGCCCGAGTTGCCGCCGTCGATGCGGAACTTGACCCGCAGTTCGAAGTCGTCGAGCTCGCCGTCCTTCCAGATGCAGAACGTGTTGTGCTTGGGCTGCTTCTCGGGCGAGCAGGCGCCGGTGATCGCGCCGTCCTGCACCGACCAGAAGGTCGGGTCGGCGTCCCAGCCCGACAGGTCCACGCCGTTGAAGATCGGCACGAAGCCGTCCTCGGGCACCGCCGGCGCCTGGGCGAGACAGCCGATCGACAAGGTCACCAGGGCCGAGAGGAACGCGCAGGCGCGGAGGGGCGTCGTGGTCATGGGCGGAGCGGCGGCGGGGGGACGCGGCGAGCGCTGCGGCGGGCAGCGGGGCGCCATCGTGCCACCGTGCCGACAGCGCGCCAAGCACGCCCGGAAAAGCTCGCGGCCAGGACCTCCGCCCGACACGATGGCGCGCCATGAAGTACGGCATGAACCTGCTGCTGTGGACCGACGACCCGACGAAGGAGTCGTTCCTGCCGGTGCTCGAGAACCTCGCGAAGCTCGGCTTCGATGGCGTCGAGCTGCCGATCTTCCGCCTCGACGAGAAGCGCTACGGCAAGCTCGGCCGGCGCCTCGCCGACATGGGCCTGGAATGCACCGGCGTCACCGTGCGCACCGCCGAGGACGACCCGACGAGCGCCGACAAGGCGAAGCGACAGCTCGGCGTCGAACGCAGCAAGCGCGCGCTCGACTGCTGCCGGGCCGCCGGCGCGCGGCTGCTCGCGGGCCCCTACTACGCCGCGCTCGGCCACTTCAGCGGCAAGGGCCCCACCGCCGCCGAGTGGCGGCGCAGCGTCGACGGCATGCGCCAGGTGGCCGAGCACGCCGGCAGCCTCGGCGTGACGCTGGCGCTCGAGTTCCTCAACCGCTTCGAGATCTACCTGCTCAACTGCGCCGCCGACGCGGCGCGCTACGTGCGCGACGTCGACCATCCGAGCTGCCGGATGATGTACGACACGTTCCACGCCAACATCGAGGAGAAGGATCTCGGCGCGGCGATCGAGGGCTGCGCCGACGTCATGGTGCACGTGCACGTCTCCGAGAACGACCGCTCGACGCCGGGCCAGGGCCACGTCGACTGGGCCACGACCTTCGACGCGCTGCACCGGATCGGCTACGACGGCTGGCTCACGATCGAGGCCTTCGGCCAGTCGCTGCCGGCGCTCGCCGCCGCGACCAAGATCTGGCGCAAGATGTTCGTCAGCGAGGAGCAGCTGGCCGCCGACGGGCTGCGCTTCATGCGGCAGCAGTGGTCGTCGCGCGCGCGGCAGCGCAAGCAAGCGCCGCGCCGCGCGAAGGCGAAGCGCTGAAGTCGGGCGATGGCACAAGGAACCCCCGCGTCAGTCGCGCGGCGGGGTGCGCACCGGCAGCGGCGCATCGGGCGGCCGGCGCGGCTCGCCGCGCTGCAGCCGCAGGATGCGCCGCGTCACCACGTTGTAGATCGGCTTGACGCAGCGACGCCACAGCCGCGCGGCGAGGCTGCGCGGCGCCGGCGCGCGCACAGGCTGCTCCGGTTCGTAGCGTCGCCGGTGCTTCTCGACGTGGCGCAGGTCCTCGGCGCAGCGGCGGCGGAACCGCGCGCCGCCGCGCGGATGCACGCTGGCGAGCTGGAAGTCGACGAGGCGCGGGTGCCCGTCCGGCCCCACCAGGATGTTGTTCTCCTTGTGCAGGTCGTTGTGGCAGACCTGCCGCGCGTGCACGGCGATGACGACCTCCCGCAGCCGGTCGAAGAAGTCCTGGCGAAGCTCCCGCACCGACCAGAGCGGCTCGCCGTCGCACCAGGTGCGCAGCAGTTCGCCGGCGCCCGCGCAGTCACCTGCCAGCAGCTGCGGCACGGCCGCACAGCCGGCGAGCACGACCAGCGCGCGCCGCTCCCGGCGCTGCAGCAGGCGCGCGATCAGGCGGGTCAGCGGCCAGCCGTTACCGCAGGCGACGCGCCGAACGCAACGACCGGCCGGTCCGACCAGCAGTTCGACGCGTCCGAACACGTCATGCTTGAGCTGTTCCGCGACGCGCCACCCGCCCGGAAGTCCTGGTTGCGACCGCTGCGCGTCCATCTGGCTGTTGCCAGATACGAAACGACGGGCGGGGCGGGCGCAAGGTGCCGGCAGGGTCAGCCTCGCGCCCGACGAACCCGGTGACAGGAGCGACTACTTGCCGCCGCCCTTGCCGGTCGACGCTTCGCCGCCGCGGCCTTCACCGCCGCGACCCTCGCCACCTTCACCGCGCTGACCGCCGGGCGCGCCGCCGCGGCGCCCCTTGAACTCCTTGTGGCCTTCCTTCTCGAGCTTCTCGAGCGCGTCGACGGCCTTGGCCGCGGCCTTCCAGTCCTTCTGCACCAGCGCGTCCTCGAGGTCCAGGGTCGCGCGCACGGCCTTGTTGATCTCGACCTTGTAGGCGGTGACGAACTTGTCCTGCTTGTCCTCGGGTTGGCGCGCGGTCAACCGCGGCTTCTCCTGCTTGGCCTTGTGCAGGGCTTCCTGGGCGGCCACGACCTCGGCGATCGGCGCATCGCCCTCGGGCTTCTTGAGGAAGTCCGAGACGGCTTCGATGGCCTTCTCGACCGTCTTCATCTCGTTGCCGAGTGGCGAGCCGCGACGGTTGGCGGGCTTCTCGCCGGTTTCCTGGGCGAACAGCGGGGCCGAGACGACGGAGGCGGAGAGCAGCAGCGTGGCGAGCAGTGAGTACTTCATGATCGGATCCGTGGAATTGGGGTGCTGGATGACACCCAACGTCCCGGCTTCCTGCCACTGGCCGGAGCACCCGTGACACATTCGGTTCACGACCGGCGCAGCGACGGTCGCCGGCGGCGCCGCCATCACTTGACCACGGGCTGCAGCCCCTTGCGCGCCCAGGCGATGCGATCGCGCGCCCACGCCTCCTGCGCAGGGCTCGAGATCTCGCTGAAGCCGACCGACTCGACCAGGTCCCAGGTCTCGGCGAGTTCGCGAACCGTCGCTCGGGGGCCCGCCTCGAGCACGACCGGCGGCAGCCGCTGACCGCCGTCCGCAGCGAGGACGCGCGCGCGCAGATCGCTGGCGCAGCGCGCCAGCGGTGCGCGCAGCTGCCGCAGGCTCCGGCAGTTCGTCTCCCCGACCTGCCAGTGTTGCCCCGAGGCGTCGCGCGACACCCGCACGGTGATGCCGTGCGCAGCGGGCAACGCCGCCGCGGCCCACAGACCGCACAGCACGTGCGGCTGCTGTCGCGCGTCCCGGTATTCGGCGGCGAGCAGGAGCTGACCGTCGATCCAGACGGCAGCCCCCCCATCGAAGCGCACCGGCCAGCGTCCCCCGGCCCAGATCGCGGCCGCGTCCGCGTCGATCGGCCGCAGTTCGGCGCGGCTCGCCGCCCACAGCTGCAGGCCGTCGCCGCTCAGCCACTGCACCGGGTCGCGCGTGGGCCGCAGCACCGCGGCGAACTTCGACCCGACGCCCGCGTCGGCTTGCCCGTCGGCTTCGGTCGGCGGCGCGTCGGACCGACGCACGTCCCTGCCGCTGGCCACGAACAACGCCCCGGTGTGCCAGCCGAGCGCCGATGGACGCGGCGGCGCGGCGGCGAGGGGCCGGGTCTGCACTGGCCTGCCGGCCACCGGGTCCAGCACGACCACCTCACCATCACCCAACGTGTAGAGCAGGCGACCGTCGTCGCAGAGCCCGCGCCATCCGGGCTGGACCTCGACGCGGTATTCGAGGCGCAGCGACGGCCACGCCATGCGCAGCAACTCGTCGCCGCGCAGCAGCCAGACCACCCGCCGCGCGCCCGACCCGATCGTGGTCAGGCCGCGGATCGGGCCCTTGCCCGGCAGGTCGTACGGCTCCATGCGCCCCGCGAAGCCGCACAGCTCGCGGGCCTCGGCCTCCTGGGGCAACGTATCGAGCAGATGTCGCTGCGCCGGAAGGGCGGCGAGCAGCAGGAACTGCAGGGCGAGGAGTGGGCGGAGCATGGCGATTCTGGTGACGGCACTGACGGCGCGGAGCGCGGTTCCTTCCCGCGTCACCGCGCCGACCAGGCGGCGGCGATCGCCTGCGCGGCGGCGCGGTGCCCGTTCACCATCAGGTGGCCGTCGCCGTTGCCGGCCCAGATCGGGGTGCCCGCGGCGAGCGCGTCGATGCAGGTCGGCGCGAGATCGACGAGCTCGAGCTGCGCGGCGGCGGCGCTCGCCAGCAGCCTGTTGCGCACCGCGGTCTCGGCGTCGTAGAGCCCGGCCAGGACCGACATCGCCGCGCCGCGCCCGCGCAACCACTCGGCGTAGCAGTACTCCTTGGTCGGGATCGCGAGCAGCAGGCAGCGCGCGCCGGCCGCGCGGCAGTCGGCGGCGATGTCGCGCAGGCACTTCTCGGCGATGCGCAGGCTGTCGGCGATGCCCTCGTTGCCCAGATCGAGCGCGGGACGCCGGTAGTCCGGCAGCAGCATGGTGGCCACCGGCGCCTCGGTGAACGGCACGGCGCCGGCCTGCGCGTCGAGGAGACTGGCCTGACCGCGCAGCGGCGCCTTGACGGTGTCGCCGATCCAACCGATCAGACGGCTGCGCTCGAGCAGCAGATCCACGCTGGCCATGGTCCAGTTGGGGCTCGCCTTGCCGCCGGGTTCGGGGGGTCGCGGCGCTTCGTACTTGCGGCGCGGATCGCGCAGGTCTTCGGCCCCCACGAGGCCCGCGCCGTCGTACGCGTCCCACAGGTCGTTGCCGAAGTAGAAGCCGACCACGACCAGCTTGGGGCGCAGCTGCAGACCGCGGCGCACCAGTTCGCGGTACCGCACCGGCCCGTAGCCGCCGTTCGCCATCTGGTAGCAGGCCATGCCCGTCTGGGCCGCGAACACCGCCGGATAGGCCTGTTCGCGTTCGACGAAGAAGCCCCACGTCTGCGAGTCGCCGATGAACAGCGCGTCGGCACGTTCGGGCACCGCCGCGTTGCGAAAGCCCCACGCGTCGCTCTCGCCGGTGCCGGGCTGGACGACGTGGCCCAGGCGCGCGTCGGCGACCAGCACGGCGGGCGGCGGCACGGCGCGGCCGAACACCCGCAAGCCGATCTCCAGCACCACGAGGACCGCGAGCAGCGGCAGCAACGCCAGGGTGATCCGGCGCAGCAATCGGCGCCCGCGGTCGCGCAGCACCAGGATGACCAACAGCGGCAGGCACAACCCACCGCCCGCGACCGCGCCCGCCAGGACGTACCGGAACAGGCTGCCGGCGAACCACGCCTGTGCCGCGAGCGCGACGCCGAGCCCGGCCAGCAACACCGCGACGAGATCGATGCGACGCATGGTCGCGCCATCCTAGCTCTGCAGCCGCGCGCGGCGACGTTGACGGGCGATGCCGCGCATGAAACAGTGTCGCCCCAGGACACACCTTGACGGATCCACACCTTCCTTCCGCGCCCGCCAGTTCCCGTCGCTGGTGCCTCGCCGCGGTCGCGCTCGCCGGCGTCTTGGTGGTGCTCAACCGCGGCCTGCTGCTCGGCACCGAGGTGCCGCTGTGGGACGCCGCGAACCAGTTCCGGCCGTTCTTCGCGCTGATCGCCGACGCCGCCCGCGCCGGCGAACTGATCTCGTGGGATCCGTGGACCCACGCCGGCGCGCCGCTGTTCGCCGAGCCGCAGGTCGGCGCCCTGTCGCTGCCCCACGTGCTCGCCGGCTGGCTGCTCGGCAGTTCGCTGCTGGGGTTCGTCTGCTGGTGGCTGTTCGTCTGGTGGCTCGGCGGCGTCGGGATCCTGTGCCTCGCGCGCGCGCTCGGCGCGCCGGTCTGGGGCGGCTTCGCGACCGCGCTGGGCTTCGTGTTGTCGGGCCTCTACACGGGCCACGCCGAGCACCCGTCGTGGCTGTGGTCGCTGTCGCTGTGGCCATTCGTGGTGTGGCGCCTCGACGTCGCGCTGCGCACGCGCCGCACCTGGCCCGCCGTCGAAGCCGGCGCGCTGTGGGGATTGTCGGCCTGCGGCGGCTATCCGGGGCTGACCATCGCCAGCGGCATCTACCTGGCGATCTTCGCCCTCGGCCGGCCGCTCGGCGACAACGCGCGCAGCGCGTTCGCGACGTACACGCGTAGCCTCGGCGCGCTCGTCGCCGTCGGTCTGGTGGTGATGGCCGCGACCTACGTGTCGTTCTTTCGCGCCGGCGCCGGCTACCACGACCGCGTCGGCGCGCTGCCGCGCGAGATCGCCGTCGCCGAGAACGCGCTCGAACCAGGCGCACTGGCGACGCTGGCGACGCCGACGCTCGCGGCGCTGAAGGCGAAGGACCGCGCCGGGCTGTGGCCGACGACGGACGCGAGCTCGGTCAGCGTCTACCTCGGCGTCGGCGTGCTGCTGCTCGCAGTGGCCGGCTTCGCGCTGCGGCCGCGCAGCCGACGCCGCATCGTGCTGCTGCTGCTGGCGATCCTCGGCGTGTGCATGGCGCTCGGCGGCCACCTGCCGCTGCGCGGCTGGCTGTACGACCTGCTGCCGCCGACGCGCTACTTCCGACAGAGCACCCTGTTCCGCAGCTTCTTCGTGCTCGCCGTCGCGCACCTCGCCCTGCTCGGCAGTCGCGACGTCGCGGCGCTGCTCGCGAGCGACGGACGCGCACCGCGCCGCCCACTGCTGTGGGCCGCGCTCGGCCTCGTGGTGCTCGCCGTCGCCACGATCGCCTACCACTGCGTCGCGACCACCTGGAACTTCCGGCCGCTGCTCTGGGCCACCGGCGCGTTCGCCGTGCTGTTCTGGGGCGCAGCCGCGGTGCTCGTGGTGTTGCTGGCGGGCAGCGAACCCGCCCGGCGCCGCCGCTGGATCCCCGCCGGCTTCGTCGCACTCGCGCTGCTCGACGCCGGCGCCACGCGCACGCTCAACGCCCGAACGATCTGCCACGACGACAGCGGCGCGCTCGCGCAGGCGCGCGACCTCGACGCCGCCCGCTCGGCGTCGTTCGACCTCGCGCCGGGCGGTGTGCTGGTGCCGCGCGCGCCTTGGGCGCCCGGTGAACGTTTCTTGTGCAACGCGCAGCTGGTCACCAAGCAGCCCGTGCTCGGCGGCTACACCACCCAGGAGAACCGCTTCCACACCGTGCTGCAGCGGCACCCCGAGCTCGCGGCCATGGCCCTGGGCACGCACCGCTTCTGGTTCCACGACGCGCCGCCGCAGGTGCCGTGGAGCGACACGCAGTTCGCGGCGCTGCTGGTGCGCACGACCTTGCTCGGGGTGGCGCCACTGGTGCTGCACGACACCGCCGAGGTGACGCACCACGCCGAGGCCGCGAGCTCCGCGACCGTCGACATCACCGAGCTGCCGGCGTGCGAACCGGCCGCGGTGACGGTGAAGCAGTACCGACCCGACGTGCTCGAATTCGCCTGTCGCGCGCCGCGCGCCGGCTGGCTCCTGGTCACCGACCGCTGGGCCCCCGACTGGCGCGCCGAGGTCGACGGCCGCCCCGTCGCGGTGCGCTGCGCCAACTTCGTGTTCCGCGCCGTGCCCGTGCACGCCGGCGACAACGTGGTGCGCTTCACCTACGCGACCGGGCTCTACGACGCGCTCACGGCCCTCGGCTGGCTCGCGCTGCTCCTGGTGTTGGGCCGTTCGGTCTGGAACGCGCACGGCGCCGATCGAGGTATCGTCGTTCCACCGCCGACCTGACCCCATGTTGTACCTGCTCACGACCGCGGTCCTGCTCCTCCAACAACCGCAGGAACCGTCGACGCTGCGGTTCCCCGACCAGCCGGCGCAAGACGCGCTGGAATACGCGATCCGGCTCACCGTCGACATGCAGCGGAAGGAACTGCAGGGCACGGTGCTCTACACGTTCGCGGCGGTCGAGCCGCTGACCACCATCCGCCTCGACGCGCAGCACTCCGACGCGTGGCGCGTGCAGTTCACCGATCTGGCCGGCGCCCCGCTGCCCGCGGAGTGGCAGGACGACCACGTCACCCTGACCCTGCCGCAGCCGGCGGCGAAGGGCGAGAAGGTGCAGTTCCGCGGCACCATGCAGGGCAAGCCGATCGACGGCTTCTACTTCCGCGACAACCGCTACGGCGAGCCGATGGCGTTCACGGACCATTACTCGATCCGCGCGCGCGGCTGGTTGCCGTGCGAAGACCACCCCGCCGATCGTGCCCGGTTCACGCTGCACCTGGTCTATCCCGAAGCAGAGGAAGCCGTCGGCTTCGGCGTACCGCAGCCGCAGGACGAGGTCGCCGAGGTGCCGCGCGGCTACCGCGCGCTGGACCTCGCCGGCACCGCCGAGATCCCACCCTACATGTTCGCGATCGTCGTCGGCCCGCTGGCGCGCGTGCACGAGGACGGCGACCCGCGCATCGTCGACCACTTCGTCTACCGCCGCGACGTCGACAAGGCCAAGGTCGCGCTGGTGCACGACGCGGCGTGGCTGCGCCAGATGGAGCAGACGTTCGGCCCCTACGCCTACGGCAAGTACACCACCGTGCAGTGCCCGACGCGCTGGGGCGGCTTCGAGGCGCCCGGCAACGTGCAGCTGGCCGAGAACCTGTTCGACGACCCCGCCCGCGGCGTGGGCACGCTGGCCCACGAGCTCGTGCACATGTGGTTCGGCGACAGCGTCGGCTACTCGCAGTGGCGCGAGGTCTGGCTCAGCGAGGGCTTCGCGAGCTACTTCGGGCCGTGGCTGCACGCGCAGGCCGGCGGCCCGACGCTGCAACAGAGCATGCAGGCGATGCGACAGCGCTGGGCGACGAGCTTCGAGGGCCGCACCAAGACGATCCGCGACGACCACTTCGCGCATCCCGACGCCGCGCTCAACTCCAACACCTACCCCAAGGGCGCCTGGGTGCTGCACATGCTGCGCGGCGAGCTCGGCGACGAGGCGTTCTGGAAGGCGCTGCGGGCCTACTTCGTGCGCTTTCGTGGCACCTCGGTGCTGACCACCGACTTCGTCGCCGCCGTCGGCGAGTCCAGCGGCCAGGACCTCGGCTGGTTCTTCGCGCAGTGGCTGGACCGGGTCGGCTGTCCCGAGCTGCGCGCCGACGTCAACGCGGGCGGCATCGACGTCGAACAGGTGCAGAAGGGCGAGCCCTACACGTTCTGGCTGCGGCTGCGATGGCGAGACGGCGCGGGCGAACGCGTCGAGCGGCGCGTGCGCATCGACGCGGCCAAGGTGCACGTGCCCGTGCCCGGTGAGGTCACCGATCTGCAGATCGACCCCGACGTCGAGCTGCTGTTCCGGCCAGCGCGGTGAGGCGGCGCGTCTTTCAGTAGCCGAGCCGCGCCCACAGGCCGTTGGTGAGGTCGTAGCCGAGCGGCGACGCGGTGCCGACGTAGTAGGCCTGCAGGGCGATCTCCAGGCCGACGAGCTGCCGCACGTTGGGCACGGGCACCTGCAGGCTCCAGTCGGGACGTGCCGTGGGCTGCCCGAGCAGCGCGCCGGCGCCGATCCAGAACCACGCGTCGCAGCCGGGCGCGCCGAGGTTGGTCGCCACCGCCGGCATCGGGCTCAACACCAGGAAGCACGGGGTGCCGGCCGGCGCGTCGCGTCCCGCGATCGTGCAGACGGCGCCGAGCACCGGCCGCGTCATGCCGAGCTGCGGCGGGAACGGCCCCGCGTAGCAGTTCACGGGCTTGACGGCCATGGTCGCGAAGGTGCGCGCCGAGACCACCTGCAGGCCGCCGCCCGACTGGTAGCTGGGCGACGCCATCACGAAGTCCGGGAAGGCGTCGCCGTTGACGTCGCCGAGGCCCTGCAGGATGCCGGTCGCCGGAAACTGCGGCGAACCGGGCCAGTCGCCGATGCGTAGCCCCGAAGCCCCCGAGAAGATCGCGACGTGCGCGGTGCCGGCGTTGATCGGATCCGCGCTCACGCGCAGGGCGAAGTCCGGCGTGCCGTCCTGATCACAGTCGCCGAGCACCGCCATGCCCTGCGGCGTCGAGTTGGCGAGCACGCCGGTCAGCGTGTAGCTGCGCAGCTGCGCGCCGGTGAAGAGGTTGAAGACCTGGACGCAGGGTTGCTGGTTGACGTCGTACTGCACCACGAGGTCCTGGCGCCCGTCACCGTTCCAATCGGCGAAGCCGATGTCGCCCGCGTTGCTCCCCAAGGTGATGCGCCGCAGCCGCGCCGGCGGGTTCATGCGGTAGACGTCGCAGGTGCCGTAGCCGACGCGCACGAACTCGTCGCTGCCATCGCCGTCGAGGTCGCCGACGGCGCGCAGCAACCCTTCCTGCGGTTGCGCGTCGATGACCGACAACTGCGTACCCGTGTTGCCCTTGATGGTCCACAGCTGCACGGTGCTGTTGACGTAGACCAGCGCCGCGAAGTCGTCGCGCCCGTCGGCGTCACGGTCCCCGACGCAACACGCGTACTGGAAGTACTCCAAGGTCGGGCCCATGCGGTAGAGCCGGGCCCCGGTCGCGCCCGAGAACACGTCGAGCAGGCCGCGGTTGACGTAGCCTGCCGCGAAGTCGGTGGTGCCGTCGCCGTTGACGTCGCCGACGACGCAGACGTCCTTGCTGCCCAGTCCCCACATGCCGGTGGCCAGCACGCCCTGGAAGGTCTGCAGCAGGTTGCGCGTCGCGCCCGAGTAGAGCCGCACCGCGCCGGCCGTGTTGCTGTTGCTGCCCGGCTCGCTCGCCGCGAAGTCACGCACGCCGTCACCGTCGACGTCACCGACCTCGCGCAGGCAGGTGCCGAGTTGGCCCTGGGGCACGGTGCCGGTGATCGTGCCCAAGGGACCCTGTGCAGGCAGACACGTCGCGAACAGGAAGGCGGCGAAGGGCAGGGAGAGCTGGCGGATCAGGTGCGGCATGGCGGGCTCGGGGGCTGGGTGAGCCGGCTAGGCTAGAGCGGCTGCGCCGACGCACCAGCGGCGGCGGTCCACCCTCGCGCCCGGGAGCCCGGACGACATGACGGCCTTGCGCATTTGCAGCCATGCGCGGCCAGAGGGAACTGCTGGCTTCGATGGGGGCGGAAGCTGCGCCGACTTCCGAATGCCAACCCCACCAAAGCCAGCAGTCCCTGTCACCGCTGCCAGAAGCGCGGCGCGAACAGGGCCAGGATCGGCAGCAGCTCGAGGCGGCCGAGCACCATCTGCAGGCACATCGCCAGCTTGCTGAGGTTCGACAGGTCGCCGTAGCCGCCGAACGGACCGATGTTGGGGCCGACGACGTCGACGCCGACGCCCAACGTGGGCAGCGGCTGCAGCAGCATGTCCGGATGCACGGCCGCCAGCGCCGGGCCGCAACCGCCGAGCATGCTGGCGCTGGCCGAGATGCAGCCGACGAAGCTGAGCCGCTGGTCGAGCGCCAGCACCATGCTGCCCAGCAGGATCGTCAACATCCACAGCAGCACGACCGACAACACCGTCGACAGCGTCGACGCCTGCAACACCTCTTCGTCGAGCTTGATGCGCTCGACGAGGTTGGGCTGCACGAAGCGCCGCACCGTGTGGCCCAGCAGCTTCAAGCAGACGAGCAGGCGGACCTGCTTGAGGCCGCCGGCCGCGGAGCCCGAGCAACCGCCGACCATCGAACAGGTCACGATCACGATCAACGACAGCGGCGGCCAGACGTGGAAGTCCGCGGTCGCGTAGCCGCAGCAGCTCAGCATGCTGACGACGTTGAACGACGATTCGCGCAGCGCCGCGCCCAGCCCCGCGCCGCGGCGCATCAGGTCGATGCCCACCAGCAGGATCGCGCCCGCCGTGAACAGCGTGTAGATCCGGAACTCACCCGAGCGCAGCATGCCGCGCAGCCCGGTCCAGCCGTCGCGCGCGACGCCGGCCATGACCGTGAAGCTGCAGCCACCGATGAACATGAAGGTCGTCAGCACGATCTCGACGCCGAGGCTGTCGAACAGGGCGACGTTGGTACGCGTCGAGAAGCCGCCGGTGGCCAGGCACGTGAACGCGTGGCAGATCGCGTCGAACCAACTCATGCCCCCGAAGAACACCAGGGCAACCGCGCAGAGCGCCGTGAGGCCGACGTAGACCAGCGCGATACCGTGGGCCCGCGTCCGGATGCGCGGCTGGTAACCTTCGGAGCTCACGCCGACGGACTCGGCCATCAGCAGGTTCTTGCCCGCCCTGCCCATCGACGGCATCAACGCGACGAAGGCCAGGACGATGCCGATGCCCCCCAACCACTGCAGCATCGCGCGCCACAACAGCAGGCTCGGTGGGGTCGCCTCGGGCGCGGGGTTGCCGGCGCATCCGAGCACCGTGCCGCCGCACGTCGTGAGGCCACTGACCGACTCGAACAGCGCGTCGGCGGGGTCGCGCAGCAACCCCGACCCGAAGAACGGCACCGCGCCGATGACGCCGGCGGCCAGCCACGCGACCCCGGCGATCAGCAACGTCTCGCGCCGGAAGAGTTCGCCGCGCGCCCGGCGGCCGAGCGCGAACAACACCGCGGCGACGGCGGCGCCGGTGACGATGCCGGCGAAGAACCCCTGCTGCGAAGAGACCGCTTCAGCCGATTCCTCGCGCAGCGCCAGCGCGAGCGGCACCAGCTGCACCACGCTGAAGAAGGCGACGAAGCCGGCGAGGATGCGGGCGACATGCCGGAAGTTCACGGCGCACGACTATCGAGTCGCGCCGTCGCGCCGCAAGCACAAACACGCGCCACGGCGCCGGTCCGCGGTGCCGATCAGTGGCGCCGATAGCGCGAGGCGTAGTCCCCCGAGATCCTCTCGACCTGCTCGATTGCGCCGACGACGCCCTCTTCGACGTAGTTGAGATACCACCAGACGACCTGCAGGTTGCGATCGAGTTCGAAGGCGCGACCGCCACAGGAGTCGGTGATCAACAGGTTGCCGTTCGCGAGCCACTGGTGGCGGCCAAGGATCGGCGTGAAGAACGGGTGGTTCGCCGAACCCGAGAAGTAGGTGCGCACCGCCTGGGACGGCGCCGACACCAGCACGATGCGGCTCTGCGGGTGGTCCGCGGCGGCGGGCGCGAGGTTGTTGTTGTCGAACACGGAGAAGGTGTCCCCGTCGACGAAGTGCGGGTCGTGCTGCCGCACGAACAGCCCCGTGCACGCGAACTTCATCACCCCGGTCTTGCTGTCGAAGACGAACACCGTGTTGATGTTGCGCAGCGAGACCAGCACGTCGCCGGGCCCGAAGAACCCGGGCTTCATCGCCGCGGGGAACGGCTCGACGTGGTTCAGGTGCGTGATGTCGCCGGAGCTGGCCGTCGAGAAGTTGTCCTGGCTGGCCAGACACAGCAGCCCTTGCCGGCCATTGGCACGCAGCAGCTCGGGCACGGACCATTCGCCTACGATCTTGCCCGCGGGGCTGACGACGAGCACCGTGTCCTCGACGAACGGCGGGATGAGGTTGGGGAAACCGGGCAGCGGCTGCAGCCGCTCCTTCTGCCCGCACACCCACAGATTGCCGTCGTCGCCGCGCCACACCGAGTGGTGCGTCTGGTACGGCAGGCGCCAGACCACCGCCCCGTCGCGATCGAGGCGCACCAGCCCCAGGTGCTCGAAGTTGAACACCAGATCGCCGTTCTCGAGCAGAGCCGCGCCGTCGATGTGTGTGCCCGGCCGCGCCCTCGGCCGCAGCCGCTCGGGCACGTGGCTGGCGTCGGGCCAGATCGCAAACCAGTCGACGGCCCAGCGGTGCACCGCGTTGCCGTCGAGATCCATCACCTTGACCTCGAGCGCGTCCCCGCGGATCTCGGTGACGAGGTTGAGGCCCGGCTGCGCGCGCCCGGTGTTGGTGATCGGCGGCGGGCCCGGCTTGCGCACCTGTTTGTAGTACCAGTTGGTGTCGTTGGCCTCCGGACCGCCGCGCAGCTGCGTGTAGCCCTGCAGTGCGCTCGCGAAGATCCCATAGGGAAAGAGCTGCAGGATCCCCGCGACCACGCCGTAGCACAGCGCGAGGAACACCGCGGACACCCAGAACCAGTGGAACGCGACGCGATCCCGCACGGACTCGACCGTCTTCGCACGCATGAGGACTCGATCAACGGGGCGCAGGGGACACCGATCACGGCGCGGCCAGTCCGTCGACCCTCTACGACTCGCATCGGCTGCGGCAGTGATTCGTCTTGCGCAAGATACACCGGCCCGCGGGGGTTTTCGCGGGGCGACCGACCGCAGCGACTGGGCACGACGCTGCCCCAGAATGCAACGAGGCCGGCACCCTGGGGGTGCCGGCCTCATCGCTCACACCGACGCGCTGCAGGTGCAGCGCGCGGTGAGTCACACGGTCAGATCACAGACCGATCTTGGCGCAGACACCGTTCGAGGTGAGGATGCCGGCCGAGTTCAGACCGCTCGTCAGCGGCGCCGCCTGGAAGAAGAACTGCACGTTCTGGAAGGCGGGGTTGTTCGGGATCGTGAAGACCTGCTCGAACGTGTTGCTCGGGGTCAGCACGTTGAACAGCGTCGCGAACGGGTTGATGTACTGGCTGCAGCCAGGCATGCCGAACGGCCCGAGGTCGGTCGGCGTGTTGAGGCCGGTGAGACCCGCGATCAGGACCTGGCCGATGGTGCCGGGCGTGATGTTGGTGGTGACGATGTTCGGGGCGGTGCCGATCACCGGGCGGGCGTCCATGCCGAGGATCGGCGGGATCGCGCCGTCACCGCTCTGGAACGGCATCGAGGCCGACAGGTCCTGCGCGGCAGGCAGACGCTTGCCGAGGCCTTCGGCGAAGCCGACCAGGGCGTTGTTGCTGTAGGTGTTCTGGTTGGTCAGCATGCCGTAGTTGATGTCGACCTGGCCGGTGGCCCACAGGCGCAGCTCGATGTTGTTGTTGAAGCCCGGCACGGCGGGCCACTCCGGCACCTGGTACCAGGTGATGGTCACGAACTGGTTGGCCGGGTCGACGTCGTAGTGGATCGAGCCGCCGCCGGTGGCCGGATCGGCGTCCATGTCACCGTAGAACGGCGCGATGCGCGGCGCGTTGCCCTGCCAGCCGCCGAGGCCGCCGTAGGCCGCACCACAGACGCCGTAGCTGTTGTCGACGACGGCAGCGAGGTAGATGCAGCCGTTCGAGCTGATGGTGATGTCGTTGGTGCTGCCGCCCGGGAAGGGGAAGCTGAAGGGCAGGGTGATCGGGGCCGACAGCGCGTCGTCCCAGGTCAGCGCCGCGGTCACGGGGTCGGTCGACGAAGCCGAGTTCGGCGCCGAGGCCGTCAACGAGGTGCTGGTCGGCTGGGTGATCGGCGTGGCGGCACCGGCGACGACCAGGTAGTTGGCGCCGAGCGGGATCCACTGCATCGAGGTGTTCTGGAGATCCGGGCCAGCGGCGCTGGTCGGGAAGTCCTCGTAGAAGCCCTGCGGGCGGAAGTAGCAGCCTTCACCCAGGGTGGTCCACAGGCCCGCGCTCGGGTCCGGGGTGTAGTTCAGACGGCAGTTGACGTCGTAGACCGCGGCGGCGCCGGCGGAGGCAACCCAGTTGCCCACGGCGTCACGCCAACCGGTGACCTGCACGCCCTGGTTGGTGATCGTCAGGAACGAGTCCTGGGCGACGGTCGGACCGGCGACCGGCGGGGTCGCGATCAGGGTGTGGAGACCGGCCGCGTTGGTCTGCGGCGCCTGCACGGCCTCCATCTCGATGCACAGGCCGTAGACACCCTGAGGCATCGCGACCGGCGTGGCGAAGACGACCGGCGAAGTCGCCGGGTAGGCCGTCACCGTGATCGTGCCCGAGCCGAGCTGGACCCAGGGGGAGGGGGTCGGCGCCGCGGGGTCGGGGACCAGACCTTCGTTGCCCACGCGCGTCACGGGGCACATCCAGATGTTGACCGTCGCCGTGTTGCCGAGCTGGCTGACCACGACGGGGTTACCGGCGCCCTGGTCGTAGGTGAACGTGTCGATGCTGTTGATGGTGATCGGCGTCTGCACGTCGACGTCCATGAACATGTTCAGGCTCGTGGTGCCCGTGCCCGTGTAGTAGTTGATGGTGAACGGGTCGAGCGTCTGCAGCGACCCCGCGGGGGGTGCGCCGTTGCAATTCGGGTTCTGCGCGGCGGCTGCGGCCGCAAAGCTGAGCAGAGCAACTGCGATGGAGAACTTCTGCATGTTCGATTCCAGTGGAAGAAAGAGGGGAGAAGGGAACGCCACCCAGGTTGGATTGCCGAAGCAAGACTGTCGACCCCCGCCGATGGCGAAGGCAACTTCGGTACAATCCATGGCTTACGGCAAAGAGGGGACCGCCGGGCAGCCTGGTTGGGGAGCCTAGGACGCGCGCACGCCCGGGCCGGGTTCTGTGGTAGGGCAACAATTCTTGGCGGGTCGCCCAGGCGAAAGGCAACACGACACCACCTAGGATGCGGTCGGGCGCCAAAGGCGCACGGCGGACGTCAAGAGACAGCACCGCAGGACCGCATCAACTTCCCCTGTGGCGCAACGACGGCACCCGTCGACGGACCTTGCACCACGGAAGGAATCAGTCTCTTCACTTGCCGCCGAGCACGACCTCGACGGGGCCATCCCCGCGCTGCACCGTCACGGCGAGCGGCTTGCCGTCGCCCGCGAGGGCACGCAACGCGGCGAGGAACCCCGGCAGATCGTCGATCGCCGTCGCCCCGGCCGCGAGCAGCCGGTCGCCCTTCTGCAGACCGGCGCCGACCGCCAGGCCACCGTTGGCCACGGAGGTGATCGTGAGCCCGTCGAGCTCGACGCCGAGCCAGGTCTCTACGATCAGCTGTGCGTTGACCAGGCCACCGGGCTGAGCCCGTTCGACCCCGTCGCGCGAGAGGTTGTGGTCGAGGTCGGCGACGCCGAACGCGACCAGCGCGGCGACGGTCGCGGTCTGCCGTTGATACTGCGGCACGACGATCGAGATCGTGTCCCACTGCGAGTGCCAGCCGCGCGCATAGGGGACCTCCCCCTTCATGCCCCAACCGTAGGCCGGCACGCCGACCGCGGCGAAGCTGGCGTTGTCGCTGCCGCCGCCGGCAGGCTGCACGACCTTGCTGGCGCGCAGCGCGAACACGGGCCCCTCGAAGCCCGTCTGCGGCGCCTGCATGCGATCGAGGATCGGCTGCACGACCGCGGTGAAGTCGGCGAGCTGCGACTCGGCGATACCCAGCGATTGCGCCCAGTTGGTGCCGCTGTCGTGATTGAACACGGCGGACACGTGGTGCATCTGCGTGCGGTGCTGCACGACGTACTGACGCGAACCGAGCAGCCCCTGCTCTTCCCCGCCCCACAGGATGAAGCGGATCGTGCGCCTGGGCCGGGCGCCGGCGGCGGTCAGGATGCGGGCGGCCTCGAGCGTCGAGCAGGTGCCGGTGCCGTTGTCGGTCGCGCCGGTGGCCTGATGCCAGCTGTCGAGGTGCGCGCAGACGATCACCATGTCCTCGGGATCGGTCGTGCCCTTCAGGTCGGCGACGACGTTGTAGAGCGTCACCGGCCCGGGACGCCAGCGGTTGCGCAGCTCGAACTCGACGACGACCGGCTTGTCGCCGCCGAGCAGCTCCTCGAGCTGCGCGCTCTGGTCGTCGCGCACCACCGCGTTCGCCCAGCGCGGCCGCTCCTCGTAGGGGCGCTGCGCGCGCCGGCTGTCGCCGAACACGCGGATCTGGTTCTCCCAATTCTTGTCGTTCCAGCGCGTGCTCGTCGCCGACTGCGCGATGCCGAGCAGCTTGCCCTCGTCGAGCAGGGCCTGCACGCCATCGCGCACGGCGGCGTCACCGGCCTGCCGCGACATCGCGCCCCACACCCACAGGGCCGGGTCCTGCGCGGCGCGCGCCTGCAGCGCCGCGAGCTCTTCGGCGGTCTTCGGCATGCGCACCAACGAGCCGCGCGCGATGCCGCGCGTGCTCCCGGTCCAGGCCGGGCTGGCCACTTGCAGCTCGAGGCCGACGGGCTCCACCACCCGCCCCATCCACTGCTCACGATCCCAGCTGACCTGCCACTCGCCCCAGGGTTCGAGCCGCGCGTCGAGGCCCATCGCCGCGAACTCGTCGCGCGCCCAATGGGCGGCGCGGTCGAACGCGACCGAGCCCGTCAGGCGGCTGCCGAAGTCGTGGCACAACACGTCCTGGAACGCCATCACCTGGCTGTTCTCGAGGCCCTCGTGCACGATCTTCTCGGCGAGCGGCGGCGGCGCCTGGGCGCACAGGGTGGTGAGGGTGAGGGACGCCAGGAAGGTCGGGAGCGCACGCATGCGCACAGTCATACGCAACGGCGCGCGGCGGCGCGACGACCGCGATTCCACCACCATCTCCCCCTTCGCTAGCTGCCCGCGCGGCCTCCCCACGACGGCCTGCACCACGCCGCCCGCTCACTTCCCGAGCGGCACGACCACCGGCCATCCGGGATACTGCTGCGGCGCGCCGCGCCCGTCGCGCACCTCGAACCGCGGCCAGCACTCGAACGTGATCGTGTCGGCAGCGAAGTCGTAGCGCGCGATGCCGTAGCCGTCGCCGCGGCGCCGTTCGTCGTTGATGTCCTCCGGGTTGGCGTAGGCGACCATCGAGATGCGGTTGCCGAGCCCGTCGAGGTAGTCCCCGGTCCACGGCAGCGGGCTGCCCGGCACTGGGTTCGGCCCCGCCTTCTCGTCCTCGGGGTGCCACCAGCGCCCGTAGATGGTGTTGACGAGCGCCGGACACGTGAACGCCCACGGGCCGTCGCCGAACGCGTCGATGCCGTGTCGGACCACGACCGCGAGGTGCTGGTCGCCGCACAGATGGATCGCCCCGGCGCGCTGCACCAGCCGCAACGCCGCGTTGCGCTGCGACTGCGGCCAGCCGTTGCAGTCGAGGTCGGCGAGCAGACGCGCCTTGGGGCCGCCGTGCATGTGCACCGCGCCGCAGAATGCCGTCTGCGACAGCACACACTTGGCGCGCACGCCCCCCTTGTCGTCGGCCCAGCGCGCCAGCCAGGCCATCTGCCGTTCGCCGAGCAGCTGCAAGCCGGGCAGGTCGATCGCCGCGCGGTCGTAGCCGGGATCCGTGATGTGGTCGGGGCGCGGCCCGAGCTTGGGGATCGTGCCGAACGGGCCGGTCTTCCACTTTCGATCCTCGAGGATCGCGAAGTCGACGCCGCCCAGCAGCAGGTTGGTGAAGTAGACGGTGATGCCCTGCGCGACCGGTTGCGGATCGACGGGGTCGGGCAGGTGCCAGGTCTGCTGGCGTTGCACCATGTTGACGTAGGCCGCCGGCAGGAAGTAGCCGCCGTCGGCGCCGTCGGCCCGCTTCGCGCGCACGCCGCCCTCGCCCCAGACGTTGGGATGGCCGACGTCGTGGTCGTCGGGGATCGTGATCGTCGGCCGATCGCGGATCACGTCGCGGAACTGCAGCCCGAACTCGATCCAGCCGGTGGTGTGCTCGGTGTGCCGGTAGGTTTGATCGCCGGCGAAGAACAGCAGGTCCGGGTCGGCGGCGCGCAGGCCCTGCACGAGTTCGTCGCGCGGCCCCGTCGTGCGCGAGCTGTTGCAGGACAACACCGCTACCTCGAGCTGCGGCTTGTCGCGGGGATCCTTGCGCACCGTTCCGACGAAGCTCGCCGCCTCGCCGTGGCGCACGCGGTAGCGGCAATCGCGGCTCGCGTCCCACCCATCGACGCGGAAGTGCACGTCCCAGCCCGGATACTGCACTTCGGCCCGCGCGACCTCGCGCCAGGCGCCGCCCTGTTCGAGTTCGAGCCGCGCCACCAGGTCCTCGCCCGGCAACAGTGGGAACAGCTGCGCGGTGAGCTTGAGCACCGCGCCGGCCGGCGCGCGCAGATCCACCGTGTAGAGCGCGAACGCGATCACCTCCTGGCGCGGCACCCGCAGCGGGAACGGCACTGCCGCGGCAGCCTTCGTGTCGGGCTCCCACCACCTACCCGTCGCCCAGCCGTCGAGCCTGGGGTGCTGCTCCCCGAACGGGTGCGGCGCGAGTTCCGCGACCTTGGGTGCCTGCGGCAACGAGCTGCAGCCGCCGAGGGAAAGGGCCAGGACGAGGGCCGGCGTGGACATGCGCATGGCGCCAGTGAAGCCGCTCGCCGCAGCGTTCGCCACGACGGAGCTCCGGCCGTGCGACGCGACGTGCGGCCGCGCCGTCAGTCCAGTTCGATCAGCTCGTCGGCGAGCTGGTGCCCCAGCACCGGATCGTGCGTGACCATCGCCAGCGTGAAGCCCCGCGCCTTGAGGTCCCCGATCACCCGGACCACGTCGGCCGTGCTGCCGGGATCGAGCGCCGAGGTCGGTTCGTCGAGCAACAGCACCTCCGGCTGCGTGGCCAACGCCCGCGCGATCGCGACGCGCTGCGCTTCGCCGCCCGACAACCGCGCCGGGAAGCGCGTCACCGCCTGCGCCATGCCGACCAGTTCGAGCAGCGAGCGCGCCTGCTGTTCGGCGGCCGCACGCGGCACGCGCTGCACGATGCGCGGCGCCAGCGTGACGTTGTCGAGCACGTTGAGGTGCCCGAACAGCTGGTATCCCTGGAACACCATGCCGGTGCGGCGCCGCAGCGCGGTGGCGCGGCGGCTCCACTCGGCGTGCGGCAGACCGGCAGGGATCTCGATCGGCGACAGGCGCACCACCCCCGCGTCGTGCCGCTCGAGCTGGTTGATCATGCGCAGCAGGGTGCTCTTGCCGCTGCCGCTGCGGCCCATGATCACGGTCGTCCTGCCGGGCACGAGGTCCAGGTCGAGGCCCTCGAACAGGACCCGCTCGCCGAACCGCTTGCCCAGTCCACGCAGTTCGATCATGCCCAATCCTCGGTCATGCCCAACCTCGGTCATGCGCCGTCCCGATCGAGCTTCTGCTCGAAGCGCCGCGCGGCGTAGGCCAGCGGCAGGCTCATCAACAGGTAGAAGCCCGACGTCACCAGGCCGAGCACGATGAAGCGCCCGGTCACGTTGGCGAGCATCTGGTACTGCTTGGTCAGTTCGACGACCGTGATCACCATCACGATCGACGAGTCCTTGAACAGCGCGATGAAGTCGTTGGTCGACGGCGCCAGCGACAGCCGCAGCGCCTGCGGCACGACCACCTGGCGCAGCGATTGCGCCGTGGTCAGGCCGAGCGCCATCGCGGCCTCGCGCTGCGCGCGGGGGATCGCCGACAGCGCGCCGCGGTAGATCTCGGCCTCGTAGGCCGCGTAGTTGAGCCCCAGGCCGAGCACGCCGGCCTGCATCGCCGTCAGCTGCATGCCTTCGATCTGACCGAGTCCGTAGTAGAGCAGCAGCAGCTGCACGAGGATCGGCGTGCCGCGCAGCAGTTCGACGTAGGCGACGGCGCACCATCGCAGCGGCCGCGGCCCGTGCAACCGCAGCAGCGCGACCACCAGGCCCAGCACCACCGCGAACACGAACGCGGCGACGGAGATGCCCAGCGTGCGCAGGGCCCCGAGGCCCAGCAGCGGCAGCGCCATGCCCCAGTCGATCGCGCCGGCCGCGCGCACCCCGTCGTCGGCGAACGCCGAGGCTACCTCGGCATCGCCGAGCCGCGCCTCGGCGGGAACCCACAGGTCCCAGGCGCGGTAGATGCGTTCGAGGCTGCCGTTGGCCAGCAGCTCGCCGAGCGCCGCGTCGAGCGCGCGCTGCAGGTCCGGTTCGCCGCGGCGCACGGCCATGCAGTAGTAGAACGCGTCGAACGGCTCGCCGACGTCGACGAGCTGCGGGAACAGCGGCCGCATGGCGCGCGCGATCGGCAGGTCGGCGAGGGACGCGGCGTTGCGGCCGTTGACGACATCCTCGTAGGCGGTCACGTTGCTCTCGTAGACAACCACCTCCAGGCCGGGCTGCGCCCGCAGCAACTCGTGACTGCGCGACTGCCCCAACACCCCGACGCGCCGGCCGACGAGGTCCGCCAGCGAACGCACGTCGCGCACCTGCGGCCCCACCGAGAGCTGCTGCTGGAAGATGTAGTAGGGCCTGCTGAAGCGCACCAGATCGCGCCGCGCCGGCGTCGGCTCGAAGCCGTTCAAGACCACGTCGCAGTCGCCGCGGTCGAGCACCTGCACGAGGTTCTCGTAGGGCGCCTGCACGCGGCGGAACTCCACGCCGAGCAGTTCGCCGAGCGCCTTGGCGAGGTCGACCTCGAAGCCGACCTCACCGCGGGCCGGTTGCCCGGCGTCGAGATAGACGAAGGGCGCGCCGCCCTCCGCGTCCGCCCCCCAGCGGATCACGCCGGCCTCGCGGTACCGCTCCGGCAGCGGCGCCTGGGCCGACAGCGCGCCGGTGAGCATCGCTCCGGCGAGCATCAGCGCGACGAGGACGCGGGACATCGGCTGCGTTTCCTATCGCGCCGCCGCGCCGAAGCAAGCCGGCGAGTCGCCCCACGAAAAAACGGACGCCACCACTGCGGAGCGAAAGTGACGATCCGACCCGCGCGCGCGGGCAGGTTCGACCTTGTCCCAATTGCATCGCCACCCCGCAGCAGGGCTTGCGTGCATGCGCCGACACTCGCAACGTCACCGGCTCATCCGATACGACCCTGCCAACCCCTCTGATCATCAACTCATGAAGCTCCAGCTCTCCCTGCATCTCGGGACCCTGCTCGGTATCGCCGCTGCGCTGCCCGCCCAACTCTCCGGCACGTACGCCATCGGCGTCGGCGGCAACTTCCCCGACATCGCCGCCGCGGTCACCGCGCTCAACGGCACGGGCGTCACCGGCCCGGTGACGTTCCTCGTCACGGCCAACGACACCAGCGGCCCGTGGACCATCAACTCGTTCGCCGGCCAAGGCGCGGCCAACCCGGTGTTGTTCGACGCGCTGGGCCCGATCACGATCGGCGGCGCCCAGACGCTGCTGACGCTGAACGGCTGCGCATCGGTCACCTTCCGCGGCTTCAACGGCACGTTCGCCGCGACGCCGAGCCCGTTCGTGATCAACGCCGGCACCACCGACTGCGTGTTCACCGGCTGTGACTTCCACGCCACCGTCGCCACCTCGGGTCAGGCGCTGTTCAACCTGATCGGCGGCTCGAACTGCCGCTTCGAGGACATGAGCTTCGGCGGCGGCTACGAAGCGCTCTACGCGCAGGCCGGCAACGACGGCACCACCGTCGAACGCTGCCGCATCACCGGCGGCGGCTTCTGGACCATGCGCATGGACGGCACCAACTTCACCCTGGTGAACAACTTCATCAGCGGCACGTCGAACTACGGCCTCCGTGCCGGCACCTCGTGCACGAACCTGAAGATCTGGCACAACTCGGTCTACAGCTTCCACCCGGCCAACGCGGGCAGCCAGTTCTGCACGCTGCGCTGGTACTCGACCGCGGCCGGCACCGAAGTCGTCAACAACATCTTCTACGACGACTACCCGAGCGCGACGGGCAACAACATGTGGTGCTCGGGCACGGCCCGGCCGGCGCTGATGGACTACAACTGCCTGTGGAGCAACGCGACGACCTACGTGCCGGTCTGGGCCAGCGCGGCGCAGACGTTCGCGTCGTGGCAGGGCCTCGGCTTCGACGTCAATTCGATCGCCGCGGACCCGCAGTTCGTCGCGCCGGGCGCGACGCCGGCCGACCTGACCCTGCAGCCGAGCTCGCCGTGCGCACAGGCCGGCACGTTCCTGATCCCCGTGCTCACCGACTTCTTCCAGGCCCCGCGCACGCCGCCCGTGAGCATCGGCGCTCACGAAGAAGATGGCATGACCGCGTCGTACTCGACGATCGGGGCCGGCTGCCCGGGCTCCGTGGGCATCGCGACGAACACCGCCTCGGCACCGCCGCGCCTGGGTCAGACCGCGACGATCTCGTTCGGCAACCTGCCGGCGCCGTACTTCGCCTTCGCGATCCTCGGCCTGAGCAACACGGTGTCGGCCTTCGGCCCGCTGCCGGTCGACCTGAGCGCCTACGGCGCGCCAGGCTGCTTCGGTCGCGTCAGCACCGACGTCTCGATCTTCATCGTCGGCGCCGCCGGCACCGCCTCGATGCAGGCTTCGACGCCCAACCAGCCCTACCTGATCGGTCTGACCTACTTCACGCAGGCGCTGGTGTTCGACGCGGTCAACCCGCTCGGCGCGGTGATGTCGGACGCCGCCGCGGCAGTCGTCGGCCTCTGACCGAAGTGTTGTCGCACCCGGCGCGGCGGGGTCGACCCGCCGCCTCGGGTCGCCGCGAAGGCGACGACTCACTTCGCCTCGGACGCACTCCAGCTCGCGGGCTTGGGCAGGTGCGCCATGTGCATCACCATCAGGGCCAGCGCCGTGCCGTAGCCGCCCGAACGGCCGAACTGACGGTCGTTCCAGCTGCCGTCCTCCTCGCGCGACCGCGCCAGGAACTGCCGCAGCTGCGCGCGCAGCTTCGCCCGCTTCTCCGCGTCGGGCAGCTGCTCGATCGCCTGCGCGACGTAGAGGTGGCCGAACAGGAAGTAGTACGGGGCGATGCCGTACGGCTTGATGTGCGTGCCGGTCTGGCTCTTGCGCACCGCGAGGTCGTCCCAGTGCGCGAAGAAGCGGTCGATCGCCGCCTCGAGCCGCTCCATGTCGCCGCGGCCGGCGAGCAGCAGCGTGGTCTCGCAGACGGTGGCGCGCGCGGCCGAGCTCGGCGTCTTGTCCATCATCGACAGCTGCGCTTCCTCGACCTCGGCCTGGCTCTCGGCCGGCGCGCCGTAGGCGTAGCCACCGGGCATGGCGCGCGCGCGATCGAGCGCGTCGAGGGCCTGGGTCACGACCGCGTCGAGCACGTCGTGGCCACGCGCCCTGGCGTGGAACAGCGCCTGCAGCGCGGGCGCCGTCATGAACGTCGACGCGCGGTTCTGCGGGCTCTTGTAGCCGCGCGGACGCGAGTAGTTCCAACCGCCGGTCACGGGGATCGCCGAGTCGCACAGCGCGCCGACGAGCCACTTCGCCTTGGCCTCGACCAGCTCGCGCTGCTCCGCCGGCACGAGCCCCGCGTCCTGCAGATGCAGCAGCAGTTCGAGCGCGTAGATGTGGCCCCAGCCGCGCACGTCGTAGGTACCCTGGAACTCCACCGCCATGCGCGGCGCGTCGAGGGTCTTCAGCACGAACGCGAGGCCGCGCGCCACCGCCGCCTGGCGCGCCGCGTCGGTGCGATAGCCGGGCGCGGCGATCAGGCCCAGGCACGCGATCGACGTGCCGCCGACGCGGTAGCCGACCGGCAAGAGACCACGATCCTCGCGGTAGACCCCTTCGTAGGGCCATTGGTCGCCGTCCTCACCCTCCTGCAGCAACAGCATCGCCGCGATGCCGTCCTTGGTCGCGCGATCGACGTCGAGCGCCTCGGGCTCCGGCACGGGGAACTCGGTGAAGCGCCGCGGCGCGGCCTTCGACTTGGTGTCGGGCTCGGGGGCAGCCTTCTTGGTGGGCGCCTGCGCCGTCGCGGCGAGGCAGCAGAACAGCGGACACAACCAAGACCATCGCATGGGCAGAGCTCCTCGGCCACGCAGGCGCGATCGGGACGTGGGGAGAGATCGGGACCGTGGCATGGGACGCCGCACTCGCCGCCAGGGCAAGGACACGCCCCGGTCGACTGTGTCAGTCGCTTGCATCAACCCGAAAGAGGGCGCCGCCGTGATGGGCCGCAACCGGCGAAGACGGATGCACGGGTGGAGACGAATCGATGCTGCCCTACCCCACCGATCCAAGGCGCCTCCTGATAATGGTGCGCGTGTTCCTGCACGAGTTCTGCGAGTTCGTCCGCGCACACGACGCGGGCCTCGAATACCCGTCACCTGAAGGAGATCCGTGCGCCGACCACCAGCTCGAAGCGTTCCTCGAGCGGCTGGCCGTGGACGCGGCGCAGATCGACGAATCTGCGGCGATCGTCGAGTCCGAGACCGAGATCCGGCGTGGACTCGTGCAGCATCTCGCGGATTTGGTGTCCCGCCCCAGCCGGTGCAGCCGGCGCGACGACTGACCCCACCTTGACGGCTAGCGGCGACCGACGCATCGTCGCCGCCGAGCGTGCGGTGCCAATGGCATGGATTGCTACGCCGCGCGCGACGAGAGTCCGCAAGAAGGAGTTGGTCATGTCGATGCGTTCCTGCGTCTGCCTCGCGGCGTTCGTTCTCGCTCCCTCGATCGCGATCGGCCAAGGATTGAGCGTCGGGGCACCGGCGCCGGCGATCACGGCCGACGGTTGGCTCAACTGGGAAGGCGACGCGCCGACCCTCGAGTCACTCGCCGGACGCGTGGTGATGATCGAGTTCTGGGGCACGTGGTGCGGACCCTGCGTTCGCGCGATGCCCGGCATCCAGAAGCTGCACGACCGCTACCGCGAGCGCGGCCTGACCGTGCTCGCCATCTCCTACGAACCGATCGCGAAGATGGAGCCGTTCCTGCAGTCGAACGGGTACACGATGCCGGTCGGTTCCGACCTCGCCAAGAACACGATCACCGCCTACGGCGTGCGCGGCTGGCCGAAGACGATCCTGATCGACAAGGAAGGCAAGATCGCGCACATCGGCTCCCCCTACGACGCCGAGGCCGCGGTCGAGAAGGCGCTGGGGCTCGAGGCCGGCCCCGCGTCGCTGCTGAACACCTGGCTCGACAGCCTGGGCGGCAGCAAGGACGGCCAGCGTCAGGCGCTCGAGCGGCTGACCGAGAAGGCGGCGTCGGGCTTCGACCTGCAGGCATGGGCCCTGAGTCACTGCACACCGAAGACCGTCACCGACGAAGGCGACACGACGGCGCCGAACAAGAGCAGCGGCAAGAAGGTCGACGGGGCCGAGACGCTGCGACGCTGCATCAAGAGTTGGAGCAACGAGGCGCAACGGCAGCAGGCGCTGCAGCAGCTCGCCGACGGCGGGCCGACCGACTTCGATCTCGCCGCGTTCTCCGAGGAGACGTTCGCGAAGACGTTCCCGCTCGACGCCAAGGAACTCGAGACCATGCTCGCGGACAAGAAGTACGCCGGCGTGGTCGAGGCGATCGCCCGGCGCGCGCCGGCCGCGCGCACGCTCGCGGCGGCGACCAAGGACAAGGACCTCGTCGCCTTCTGCAAGGGCAAGGCCGACGGTGCGCGGCTGATGGCCAAGAAGGGCCTGATCGCGCAGCTCTACGTGTTCCCCGGGGCGCTGCCCAAGGACGAGAACGTCAACCAGAAGCTCTGGGGCGAACTGTCGATCAGCGGCGTCGCCACGAGCCCGGACCGCAAGACGATCACCGGCATCATGCTCGGCGGCGAGATGCTGGCGCGCGATCAGGCCGACGGCTTCGTCGCCGGCAAACTGGCGCAGGCGCTGATCATGGAGAGCCTCGCGGACGGCAAGGCGCCGCGCCTGGGCACGCTGCGCAAGGACTGCGACGCCGCGCGCGCCGCCTTGCAGAAGGAGCTCGAGGGCCGCTACGGCGCGCCCGAGCCGCGCGAGGAGAAGTGAGGCCACGACCAGCCGCCGGGCCGCGATCAGGGTCGCGGCGAATCGGCGTCGAGTCGCTTCTCCATGCGGAAGCGGTCGAGGGACACGCCGCGCCGTTCGACCGATTCGCGCGTGACGATGCGATAGCCGAGGCGCGTGAAGAACGGCTGCGCGACGAGGCTCGCCTCCGTGAACAGGCGCACCCGGCCGAGCCCGCGCAGCGCGTGTTCGGCGCGGGCATGGAGGCGCGCGGCGAGACCGCGGCGCGCGGCCTGCGGCGCGGTGTAGAGCCAGCCGATGTGCCCATCGTCCGAATAGACGAGGAAGGCGCGCACGACCTGGTCCACGACCGCGACGAGCACGGTGCGCCCCTCGAACTTCTGCGCCCACTCGGCCGGGTCCGGCGCCGGCGGTGCCCACGCGGCGCGCTGCCGTTCGTCGTAGTGTTCGCGCGCCAGACCGTGCACCGACTCGGTGAAACACGCCGCGATCGCCGCGGCATCCCCGACCTCGGCGCGGCGCACGATCAGATTGGGGATGGAGGGAGACACGAAGTGCTGCGGAAGCGCGGCGGGCCAGACGAAGGGCGTATGTTACTGCGATCTTGACCCTGGCTATCCCCGGGCCCGTCGTTCCCAGGCCACCCCTCGAGGCCACCACACTCTCATGGCGAACTCCCCCCTCTGCTTCGCTCTCTTCACTTCCGCGTCCCTGCTGCTCGTCGCCGCGCCGCGCGCGCAGTTCGACTTCGCACCGACCGGCGCCGAGGTCGTGCTCGACACCGGCTTCACGCAGGTGCAGACGGTGCAGGGACCTGTGCTCAACGTCACGGGCGGCATCTTCCAGTTCCGCAACGTCGACATCCCGCAGGGCACCCGGGTGCGCGGCGTCGGCCCCAACCCGATGATCTGGATCGTCACGGGTCACTTCCGCGTCGACGGCGAGCTGTGCGTCGACGGCTCCGACGGCGCGATGGTGATGACGTTGAACACGGCCAACTTCCCCGTGTCGGGTGGCCTCGGCGGTCCCGGCGGCGGGCGCGGTGGTGACGGCACGCCGAGCAGCACGCAGCGGGACGTGTTCGGCGGGATGGGACTCGATCCGTTCGGCCTGCCCGTGGGCGGCGGCGGCGGCCGCATCGCGTGCCTCGCGGGACTCGAGCGCGGCTCGGGCGGTGGCGGCGGCGCCTTCGGCACCGTCGGCGATCCCTTCTATCTGACGCAGAGCGGCAGCGGCACGTCGTTCCAGCAGCAGCTCGGCCTCGGCGGGCAGGGCGGCCTCGGGGCCTCGGGCACGCCGAACCGGTCGCTGCTCGGCGGCAGCGCCGGGCTCACGCCGTTCGTCGACAGCCGCGCCGACAACGACTTCCTCGGCACCGCGGTCAACGTGCACCTCGGTCAGGCGATCCGCGGCGAGCTGTCGTTCTTCCAGGGCGGCCAGGGCGGCGGCGGCGGCGGCGACATGTCGTACAACTTCAGCTGCTCGGTCAACGATCCGCTGTTCGCCAACGACCAGTCCGGCGGCGGCGGTGGCGGCGGCGGCGGCTGTGTGGTCGTTGCCGCGCATGGACCGATCGTGGTCGGCCCGACCGGCCGCATCACCGCGAACGGCGGCAACGGCGGCGGCGGCGAACAGGCGGGCTCGTGCAACAAGGGCGGCGGCGGTGGCGGCGGCTCGGGCGGCATGCTCGTGCTCGCGAGCGCGACGGCGATCGGCCTGTTCGTCAAGGGCGAGACCTACGCCAACAACGACTACGACTTCGTGCTGTCGGCCGACGGCGGCATCTGCCGGACCGGCTCGTTCGGCACGCCGGCCGTGCAGCGCAAGTACCCGGCGAACGGCCAGCCCAATCCCGCGTCCTACGGCAACACCTACGACAGCGCGCCCCTGGGCGGCTTCGGCGGCATGGGCGTGATCCAGCTGCTGACGCCGTTCGGCAACAACGCCGACGGCACCAACACCTATCTCGACGACGGCATCCTGCTGGTGCGCAACGGCAACCTGCTGATGGGTGCCGAGAAGCAGCGGTTCCTCGGCTGGCGCGGCTTCCCCAACGCGCAGGGCGTGCGCGTCGACGACTTCGGCGTGCCGCTGCCCACCGGGCGCACCGACGGCGACATGCGCCCGGCGCCGATCCTGATGCCGCTGTTCT
Organism: Planctomycetota bacterium; assembly: GCA_020638655.1. Lineage (GTDB taxonomy): Bacteria > Planctomycetota > UBA1135 > UBA1135 > UBA2386 > JACKIC01. The sequence goes on along the minus strand of JACKIC010000003.1, from coordinate 37,978 downwards.
GATCTGGCGGCCGCGCGACCTGCGCCTCAGCGCTGCATCGCGGTGACGATCTCGGCGAGGTCGCGGTCGAGGCGCGCCCAGAACCCGCGGACCTGTTCCCGCAACGCCTCCGGCAGCGCGTCGATGTCGCGCAGCCACGCGAGGTCGGCGTGCTGATGCCACGCCCCCAGCCACGAGCGCACGGGCCCGGCCTCGTCGCGCGGCCGGGCGCGGAAGTCGGCCATCAGCAGGTCCTGCAGGGTGCCTAGCCAGGCGAGCGCCAGCTGCGCGGCGTGATCCGCGGCCCCAGGATCGGTGGCCGCGGCGGCCGTGCGCACGGCGGCGCGGGCGGCGAGGTCCACGTGCTCGCGCGGCCACTGCGCCGGGGCGAGGGCGGCGTACAGGGACTCGTTCCAGCGCGTGGCGAGCGCGTGCCGACCGAGGAACGCCGCGAACTCGGCGCGCTCGACGCTCGGCTCGAGCGCCTGCGCCGCCGCCGCGTCGTCGGCGTCGCCGAGCGCGCGCGCGAAGGCGACCGCGCGCTCGGCCCGCGCCACCCATTCGGCGCTGGGGTCCTGCCAGCCCGGCTTGGCGCTGCCCAGCCGGTGGCAGTCGCGGTACGCAGCGAGGGCCGCCTCGAACCGCCCGCGCTTGAGCAGCGTCGACGCGAGGTTGCAGTGGGCCTGTGGCAGGCCGTCGCCGACGAGCTCGATGCAGCGCCGCAGCATGCCCTCGGCGCGTTCGAACTCACCGATGCCCGAGTACGACGTCGCGGTGTTGTAGAGCTCGACGTAGTCGTCGGGGGTCTGGGCCAGCACCTGCTCGCGCATCGCCAACTGCCCGGCCTCGTCGCCCGTGGCGCCGAGGGCGTTGGCGTAGCGCGTCGCGTGGTCGGCCGTCGGATCGAGCTCCCAGGCGCGGCGGTTGAGGGGCAGCGCCGCCCAGACGTCGCCGGTCGCGACCAGGGCACGCGCGCAGTTGACGAGGCAGTACGTGTCGTCGGGCGAGAGCGCGGCGGCGCGCTGCAGGTAGGGCAACGCGGCGGCCGGACCCTCGAAGTCGAAGATGGCGTTGCCCAGGTGCGTGAGCGCATGCCCGTCCTGCGGCGCGCGGCGCACGAGCTCGGCGAATTCGTCGCGGGCCAGGTCCCGGCGACCGACCTGTTCGAGCGTCTGCCCGATGAGGTGCCGCGCCTCGGCGCTTTCGGGACGCGCCGCGACCGCCGCCCGCAGGAAGCTCAGCGACTCGAGCAGCAGGGGAAAGGCCTTCTTGCCGCTGCGGGCAGCCTGCGCGCGCAACGCGATCGCGGTGTGGAACGACAACCAGAAGTCCGAGCTGTGGCGGCCGGCGGCGCGGCGCAGCAAGTCGACGGACGCGTCGAGCTCACCGAGGATGCGCAGCATGCCCGCCAACAGGATCACCGACTGGGGCGGCAGCTGCTCGACAGCAGTTGCGGCGATCTCGCGCAGCTTGCCGGTGTCGCGCTCGCGCGCCGCGCGGCGGATCGCCTCGCGCTGCGGATCGGGATCGGCCATCGACGCGAGCCAGAGCAGGCGCGCCGTAGCCCTGCCCCGCTCCTCGTCGGGCAGGCCCGAACGGACCTGGTTGAGCAGCGCCCACTGATCGAGGGCCGGTCCGAGCGCCCCGCCGAGGCGGTGGCCGCGCAGCGCCGCCGCGGTGTTGTCGTAGTCGTCGACCGGCAGGCCGAGCTCGGCGAACAACTCCTCGAGGGCGGTCCGCATCCGCGGGAAGTCGAAGGGATCGACGCCGTCGCCGGTCGGGGCGCGGATCTGCTCGAGGCGCTGCACCACGGCGCGGTCGGCGGCGGCGCGATCGGCGGCCTCGCGCGCCCCCGCGGCCGCGGCGTCGAAGCGCGCCCGGAACGCCGCGAGGCGTTCGCGCACGGCCGGCTCCGGCGCGATGTCGTCGGGCCCCGGATTGGCGATGCGCTCGGCGGCCTCGAGCGCGACGGCGGTGCTGCGCCACGGTTCCAGATCCTCGACGTCGGCGCGGCCGGCGCGATCCAGACGCTCGCTCGCGACCTCGAGCGCGTTCTCGACCTCGGCGCTGCGCCCTGCGATCGCGCGGTCGCGTTCGAACGAATGCCACAGCAGCACGGCGATCAGCCCGACGAGGAACAGCGCCGACACGCCCGACAACCAGACGGTGCGACGGCGGGCCAGTCGCTCGGACGCCGCGCGCGCCGTCGCGCGCTCGGCCTCGAGCATCGCGTCGTGGGCCCGCTGTTCGGCGGCGCCGAGCGTGCGCTCGATCGCGGCGGCGAGGTCGCCGGCATCGACGGGGCGCTCTTCGCGATCGGCCGAGAGGCAGCGCCGGGCGATCGTGACGAGCGCGGGATCGGCGCCGCACCGGGCGAGCCGGTCGAACGCCGGCGCGAGCGCGCGGTCGCGCGTCGCCTGCCACGCCTGCCGACGCCCACCCGGGAACGGCGGCTGGCCGGTGAGGATCTCGCAGAGGATCGCGCCGAGCGCGAACACGTCGGCGCGCCGATCGAGGTCGGCGACCGCACCGAGCGCCTGTTCGGGCGGCATGTAGCCGGGCGTGCCCATCACCGTGCCGTCCAGCGAGGCACCATCGGTGCCCGTGCTGCGCGCGGTCGTCGGGCGATCGGTCGGACGCGCCCCGGTCGGGGCTCCGGTCGAAGGTGCAGCGCCGTCGCCGGCCGCGCCCGCCGCCGGTTCGGACTCTGCCGCCGACGCCGCGCCCAGGACCTTGGCGAGGCCCCAGTCGAGGACCTGCACCTCGCCGAACGCCCCCACCATCACGTTGGCGGGCTTGAGGTCGCGGTGGATCACGCCGCGCGCGTGCGCGTAGGCCACCGTCTGGCAGACGCGCAGCAGTTGACCGAGGAAGCGCCCCTGGTCGTGGCGCGGCCCTTGCCGCCCGGCGAGCAGTTCGGCGAGGGTGCGGCCCTCGATCAACTTCATCACGAAGAACGGTCGCCCGTGGTCGTCGCGGCCGAGGTGATGGATCGGCACGATGCCCGGGTGCTCGAGCTGGCCGGCGACCTGGGCCTCCTCGACGAAGCGCAGGTGCGCGGTGAGCTGCTCGCGCGTCCCGCCGCGCAGCACCTTGATCGCCACGGCGCGACCGATCGACTCGTCGCGGCCGCGGTACACGATCCCCATGCCGCCGCGCCCGAGCACACCTTCGACGCGATAGGGACCCGCGGCGAGCGCGAAGTCCGGCTCGGCCTCGTCGCCGCCCGGCGGCGTTCCTCCCGTGCTCGCGGCGCGCCGCTCACCCTCGAACGCATCGTCGACGAGCTCGCGCAATCCCGGCAGCCCCTCGGTCAGCGCCGGCAGCGGCGCGCGCGCGCCGTCGAGCATCTGCTGCACCAGCTCGCGCACCTCGGCGTCGGACTCGGCCGACAGACGCGCCGCCGCCGCCGTGACGTCGAGGTCCTGCAGCTCGGCGAACAGCTCGGCCGCGCGGGCGAAGGCGCCGTCGGTCACGGCGCGTCCTTCCCCATCCACGAGGACAACCAGGCGCGCGCCGCCTTCCACTCGAGCGTCACCGTCGATCGCGCGACGCCCAGCACCAGACTGATCTCCTGCTCGGTCAGGCCGCCGAAGAAGCGCAGCTCGACGATGCGGCTGGCGCGTTCGCTGCGTTCGCGCAGGCGATCGAGGCCTTCGTCGAGCGTCAGCAGGTCGATCCTGGTGTGCACGCTGACGCCTTCCTTGCGCAACGACGCGGCGATCTCGGTCGCGAGCGGCTCGATGGCTTCGCCGCCGCCGCGCCGCCCCGCGCGGCGCGCGCGGGCGTGGTCGATGAGCACGCGCCGCATGGCGATCGCGGCGATCGCGAGGAAGTGCTCGCGACTCTCCCACGACACGCGGTCCTGACCGGCGAGCCGCAGCCACGCCTCGTGCACGAGCGCGGTCGGCGCCAGCGTGTGGTTGGCCCGCTCGCGGGACAAGAACGCGCCGGCGAGGTCGCGCAGCTCGCGGTAGGCGAGGTCGACCAGGGCCGAGCCCGTGTCGGCTGCCGGCCGCTGCTCGTCCGCCTCGTGACCGCGAGCGCCGTCGTCCTTCGGGCCGGCCATCGTGATCGGGGATGCTAGCGGCTGGCGCCAGGGCCGTCGACTCCACCGCCACGGGCCGCGGTTCATCGCCTCAGTACGCCGAACCCTGCGGGTCGACCCAGAAGCGCAGGTACTGGAAGGAGTGCTTGCGGCTGCCGTAGGTCGGGTTGCCCGGCCCACCGTTGCGCCCGACGGTCTGGATCGCGAACCCCCAGCTGTAGTTCCAGCGCGTGTAATCGCCGATGTCCGCGATGTCGCCGACGCTGGCCTCGAAGCTCGTCTCGCTGCCGTAGAACACGCCGTGCGTCGAGCCCTCCGCCGTGGTCGCGTCGACCGAGACGCTGACCCCGAAGCTCGCGCCGCCACCGTAGCTGCGGCTGATCGTGCGCTGCTGCTCGGTCGCGTGCACGGTCTCGAACGAGACCGACTCGAAGTCGCTCGCGGTGCCCTGGCCCACCGGACGGCTGCCCGGCATGTCCCAGTGCTGGTCGCTGCCGATCAGCGCGTCGAGTTCGCCGCGGGTCGGATAGCTGGCGACGTCGCCGGGCGTGTGCGTCAGCAGATCGGTGCCGATGCGGTCCTCGGCCGCGACGCGGTCGTTGTAGTAGGCGACCGTCCACTTGTAGGTGTTGGCCCCCACCGGCAGATCGAGCGTCAGCAAGGTGCCGAGCAGCGACGGGTCGGGCGCGCCGACGATCACGTACTCGTAGGTCTCGTAGAGCGTGCCCTGGAACACGATCACGTCCTTGTCGAAGGAGCCGCGGTAACCGCGCACGACCGTCTCCTGACGCGTATCGGTGTGGGTGCGTTCGATGCCCCGCTCGAACGACGCCCGCCCTTCGACGCCGAGCACGCCGAACAGCGTGGCGCCCGCCGAGGCCGAGGTCGTGATCGAGCTGTAGGTCGAGACGCCGATGGTCTGCCCCTGCGTGGTGCCGGTGGAGTAGGCGCTCTCGGTGTTGTCGTAGTTCTGCGAGATGCCGTCCTTGGTCGGCGGCGCGCCGAGCACGACCAGCGGCACCGGGTCGCCGAGCTTGAGCTCGGTGCGGCCGGTGAACTGCACGGCCAGGCCGTCGGCGTCGAAGTCGCCTGCGGCGAGCAGCGGCAGACGGAAACGCGAGTTGGCGCCGCCGTTGCCGAGCGCGATCGACGGCTGCCACGCCATCGTGTGGGTCTCGTAGTCGAAGGTCGCGAGGTCCAGGCGCGCGCCGCTGCTCGGATAGGCGAGCAGCGCGATCTGCAGCTCCTCGTAGCCGTCGGCGTCGATGTCGGTCGCGCACAGCGAAATCGTCTGGTCGGCGTAGACGTTGGTGAAGGCGAGGCCGAACGGGTTCCAGGTCCCCGTGCCGCGGTCGTAGTGCATGCGGTCGCAGGTGTAGTCGCTGCCGCCGAACTGTCCGACCACGAGGTCGTCGCCGCCGCGGGCCACGTGCAGCGCGGTCGCGGCGTAGTCGCCGTAGCCGAAGCCCGACGGACCGCTGACGTCGATGGAGGAGAACTGGGCGAACTCCGGCCAGGACTGCGCGGTGCCGGTGTCGACGAACTCGTGCAGCCGCATGTCGACGATGCGCTGCCCGGACTGGCTGCGCGTGCCGATCAGGGCGAGGTCGGTGTCGCCGTCTCCGTCGAAGTCGCCGGCGACCGCGCGGCTCGAGTCGAACACGCTCGAGGACCACAGGTACTTCCAGCCGTGCACGTTCACCATGGTCCTGCTCGCCGCGTCGTAGTCGTACAGCCGCACCGCGTAGCGGCCGTCGTCGGTGGCGTCGCCGCCCAGGCCGATCGCGACCTCGAACACGCCGTCGCCGTCGACGTCGACCGGCAGCGGATCGATGCTGATGTGGCGCGCGTTGCGGTCGTACTCGAGCAGCAGCTCCGGCCCCGCCTCGGGATCGTCGAGCACCCACACCGCGCCGCCGTCGGTGGCGTTGCCGTAGGAGTTCGCGCGCGCCGCAACCAGCACCTCGTCGCGGAAGTCGCCGTCGACGTCGGCGAGCACGACGCGCACGTCCTCGAAGTTCCACGGCTTCGCCGGCAGCGAACGGAACCAGGTGCGCATCAGCGGTCCCCCGCCGGGAGCGCGCTGCACGACGTGCAGGTCGATGCGCGTCTCCGAGGCGTCGACCGTGGCCACGACCATCTCGTCGTCGGCGTCGGCGTCGAGCTGCCCGAAGGCCGAGGCATGAATCGGGCCTTCGCCCGCGAACAGCGCGACCAGGTCGAACTGCGTCTGAGACGCGGCCGGGTCGTCCTGCAGCCGCGCGATGCGCCCCTCGGCGTCGGCGGTCGGCGCGATCACGAACAGCTCGTCGCGCGACAGCGCCTGGAACCCGTCGTGGCCCAGCGGCTGGAAGCCCGCGGGCCTGGGCGGCGGCGGCGTGAACTCGTCGATCGTGTACGAGCCCTGGTCGAGCGGGGGCGTGACCGTGCCCGTACCGCCGCCGCCGCCTCCCGAGCAGGCGGTGGCCAACAGGCCGAGCAGCGCGCCGCCGGCCGCGGCGGCCAGCGTTCGCAGGTTGCGTTGGGGCGGGAGGTTCACGAAGTTCGTCTCGGTCATGGCGGGTCTGGGGTCGAAGGTCGCCCGGGCGCGATTCGCCCGGCCACCAGGACCCGCGCAGGAAGCCGCCGGCCGCACCGATCGGATTCGTGAAAATCCGGCGCCGCCCCTACTCGAGCTGCCCGATCAGCACGACGTAGCCGTCGGGATCGACGACCCGCAGCTCACCGCACTCCATGTGCCTGGGGTGGTAGATCTCGAACGCGACGCGACGGCCGTCCCCGGGTCCAGCCTGACCGGAGTAGACCCCGCCGTCGTGCACGCCGCTCGCGAGCAGGTGCGCGCGCAGCGCCGCGACGTCGGCGCTGTAGAGGTAGAAGAGCACGGCCTGTTCCTCGGCCTTCACCGGGCCGCTCGCGCACGCGAAGAACAGCTCGGCCAGACCGGGGCGACCGCCGGTCGAACCGGCCGAGGCCCAGAAGGCGCGCCCGGTCGCGGTGCGCAGCACGTGGCCCGGCGCGAAACCGAGCAGGCCGTAGAACGCGAGCGCGGCGTCGACGTCGGCGACGTGCGCGTAGGTGACGGCGCGATAGACGGGCGCGGGGCAGCGGTCGGACATCGGCGCCGACATTACCCCGGCGCCGGCATCCGACCAGTTCTCGAGCCGCGAGGGCAGGACCAGCACATCGGCCGCGCGCAGCCGATCCACCATCTCCGAACGCGGCAGCGACCCGGCCCGACTCGATTCGCCCCAAGAACACGAACACAGGAACCCGCTAGCGCTCGCTACTTCGCGGGATCGCGCCAGGAATCGCCACGGCAAAGCCGATACGGTGGGTGCCGTCATGCCCAAGAGCCTGGTGATCCACCCCGAGGACGAGATGCGCCTGCATCTGCGCACCTTGGGGCGGCCCGAGGAAGCGCTGTTCTGCGAGTACATGCAGACCGGCTTCGCGGTCTACGCGATGATCCACGAGGTCGTGCGCCGCCTCGGGCGGCAGCTCGAGCAGGTCGACTCGCTGCTCGATTTCGCCTCCGGCTACGGCCGCGTGGTCCGCTTCCTGCTCGACGACCTGCCGGCGACGCGCGTCACCGTGAGCGACATCTACGCCGATGCCGTGCGCTTCCAGACCGAGGAGTTCGGCGTTCACGGCGTGGTGTCCAAGGCCGAGCCCGACGGCCTCGACCTCGGCGGCCCGCACGACCTCATCACCTGCAACTCGCTGTTCAGCCACCTGCCCGAACCGTTGTTCCGCAGCTGGCTGATCAAGCTCGCTGCCGCGCTGCGCGACGACGGGTTGCTGCTGTTCACCACCCACGGCCCCCACCTGTTCGACGGACACTTCGCCGGCGACTTCGCGTTCGTGCCAAGCAGCGAGTCGCGCTCCCTCGACGTGCAGACCTATGGCAGCGCTTACGTGACCATGGCCCACGTCGAACGCCTCGTGCAGGAACTGCTGCCAGGTCGCAAGCTCGTGGCATCGCTGGCGCGCGCCGCGAACGGCCATCAGGACGTCTACGTCGTCGGCCCGGCTTCGATGGCGACGATCACCGACGCCGATCTGTCGCTGCCGCGCGTGTTCGTCGATGGCATGGTGCAGCAGGGCGACCTCGTCAAGTTCTGGGGCTGGGCGTTCTCGCAGGTCGATGGCCGCGCGGTGCGGCGCCTGCGCGCCTTCGTCGACCACCAGGAGGTTCCCCTGGCGACCATCACCGGCGCGGAACGACCCGACCTGCTCGACCACTTCCCGAACGCGTCGCAGCAGGCCGGCTTCGAGGCTTCGTTCGACCTCGCACAGTGGATGTCGCGCCGGGTCTTCGCGCTGCAGGCTGAGGACGACCACGGCCTGCGGGCGCGCATCTTCCATCACCTGCCGTTCTGACGGCGTGGCCGCTGCACCGCCTCGAGCCGCTGACTACTTGCGGACGAAGTCGAAGTAGCCGAGGTCCGCACTACGCCCGGTGACCCCGGAGATGTGATCAGCCATTCTCTGGAACGTCGCCCGCTCCATCCGCGTCGTGCGGCAATCGAGGTCGAAGAGGGTGAAGTTGCTGTGCTCTTCGTCGGTCGACTCGCCGATGCCGCCGCCACGCATCGTGTAGTAGAGGATGTTCTCGATGTTGTTGGCTGCCATCCATTCGGCGCTCGACTGTTCGAAGAACCGATCCCACTTGTCCTCCCACACGATCGCGCTGATCGGCTCGGGGATCTTCTCTCCGCGCTGATAGATGAAGAGGTTGACGTAGCCAGCGAGGCCGGCGTTCGCGTGCGCGCACTTCTTGGTGGGGATGCCGAACTCCGTCAGCCAGAGCTTCTTCCCCGCCATGCCATGGCTCCGCGCCTCGTTCTTCATCTTGGTGAGCGCGGCGATCTCCTTGAGGAAGTCGTAGCGCTTGTGATACGCGTGACAGAACTCCTGTGGATCGCTCTTGGTCCAGCCCGCGGTCTCCTTGCGGGAGACGAAGTCCATGTCGTGCATGCTGTGCGCGGGCCAGTGGTACGGGTGCAGCCCGATCGCATCGACGAACCGGAACACGTTCGGCCTCGCCCGGTGCATCCGGATCAGGTAGTCGAGGTTGTTGTTCGTCACGGCGCCGGAGACAACCGTGAGCGGCACGTTTGCCTTGGCAGCCTCGTCCTTCGCGGCGAACGACAGGTGCTCGTGCAGATCCGCGAGGCACGCGACGTACTTGTCGAACTTCGCGCCCCACGGGAAGTCGAGCACCGGAACGGGCTCGGGGGTCCTCACCTTGATCAGGCTCGGATCCAACTCATAGGCGAAGTGCACACCGCCACCGTCGGTCGTGAACGTGTGGTTGTGCTCGGCATGCCTTGGCATCTGCGGCATGTGGAGTTCGGTGATGTACTTCCACATGGGGGCGGCGTGCGGACGCAGCGACAGCTCGATCCGGCACTCATCGGGGATCCAGTTGTAGTCGGGCTCGTTGATGACCTCGATCGCCCGCACGCACGAGTCCGGTGGCACGCAGTAGCGCTTGACAACCGCACGCATCACCTTGATGTGCACTTGGTTGTAGAGGTGCCAGATGTCCATGAAGCTCGGCGCATCGAGGTGGAGCGGCTTCTCGATGATCATCCGCGGAGGGACCTCGACGAGGCACAGGAGGACCTGGACCGCCCGGTCGGGTCCGTTCTCGGCATTGAACTTCTTGACCCCCGCGAAATACGCATCCATGCGGGTCCAGTCGAGGTCCCTGTTCGCGTCGACGCGCTCGTTCGCCTCCTTCAGCGCCTCAACGATCTGTCGAATGTGCTGCTGGTACTCGTGCCAGCCAAACTCATAGGGAGGCTTCTTGAACCCGTGGATCTTGTCGTGGAACTCTGCTCTGCCCAGGATCGTGGCAGTCATGAACAGGGTGCGGAGGTAGTTGCCGCCCGCGTTCGAGACGCATGCTGCTTGCCGGTGACCCAGGCTCTCCAGGAACTCCATCTTCTTGGGGTAGTCGAGGCCCTGGAGTTCTGAGTAGGGCCAGTCCGGTCCGCCCGCGCAAAAACCTGCGTGCTTCGTGATCCGCATCGCGCGAATCCTATTGCTTCCGCGTCGCCCGAGCGAGTCGAGAAACCGCGACACAAGACCCGCCGGTCAGGTTCACGGACCGCAGCACCTGCCGCGCTTCGCAGTGCAACAGCCCGGTAGCAGGCCCCTCTGTCGCCCCCGGCAAAGACGGATTCTCCGATGGCAACGCGCGACTGCGTCGCGCCGCGATGACGAATACCCGGCAGGTACTGGGCCTATTCGTCATGAGCATCTGGAGTAGCGGAGCTCGCCGAATAATGAGTTGGCGTCGACGTCGCGACTCAGCTAGAAGTCGCGGGATGTCTCCCGAAAGCCGCACGTGCGCCGTCGTCGTCGGTCAGCAACGCAGCGGAACCACCGTCTTCGTCTGGTCCCTGGGCACGTCGCCGGAGATCCAGTCCTTCGGCGAGGTGTTCCACGACGCTGAACGCGACCGCGACTACAACTACTTCAACTTCCTGCAGCGCTTCGAATGCGACGCCGAGGTGAAGTACCTCCCGGATGAGCAGTACCGGCGCACACTGTTCGACGAGTACATGAAGCGCATCTACGCGCTTGCGGACACCCAGGTCCCATTGCTTGACGTGAAGTACAACTCCTGGCATCACCTCAACACGTACTGGCACAACGAAGAAGAGCGCCCCAACCTGCTCGGCCTGATGATCGAGCGAGGCTACGCCATCCTCCACCTCTGGCGCCGCAACGTCTTCGAGCAAGCCCTGTCGATGCGCTACGCGGAGCAGCGCAATGCCTACCATGTCCACATCCACGACAGCGCCTCCGAGCCACCCCACACGACGGTCCGCATCGACTGCGGGTGGATGCAGGCAGAGATGGAGAGGAGTCTGCGGAACACCGCTCGCTTCCGCCGATTTCTCGAGGGCCACGACCGCGCGGTCGAGATCCAGTACGAGGAGATGATGGACGGCGAGTTCATCTCCAACACCTACGGTGAGGCGATCGCCAACCTGCTGGGAGTGCAAGCCAAGCCCTTCGGCCCAGCCCCGCTGCGCAAGGTGACCCCACCGCCGCGCGAAGTCATCGAGAACGCCGAGGAACTCAAGAGCTTCTTCGCGGGCACGAAGTACGAGGAGTACGTGATCACGGCGCTCGAACGGTAGGCGCGAAACAACCTCACCAGGACGACAGGCTCACCAGGACGACAGGAGCTCGGCGTAGAGAGCGACGAACTCGGCAGCGTTGTCCGCGAGCGTGCGTCCGCCGCCACACGTCATCGCCCGTAGCTGCTCGGGATCGTCGAGGATGCCGCCCAGCACCCCGGCCAGCGCGTCTTGGTCACCGGCCCGGAAGAGGAATCCATCCTGCCCTGGCACGATCACCTCGGAGATCCCCCCGAGGTCCGAGGCGACGACCGGCACTCCCATCGCGCGCGCCTCGAGGACACTGAACGGGGTGTTCTCGTACCACAGCGACGGCACGACGACGAGGTCGAGGCCCGCCAGCACCCTGCCGAGCTCGGTCGGCGCGAAGGCGCCGTGGAACGTGATCCGCGGATCACCGGCGGCGAGCTCCTGCAGTCGTGCCGTGTAGGAGGGATGCGTGTCGAGCATGCCGTGCACGTGCAACTGCCAGCCGTCTCGGCCCAACGCCCGCACGGCGGGGATCAACACGTGAAGCCCCTTGTGGGGTGTGATGGAGCCGACGTAGCCGATGCGCAACGGCGACCCGGGCGCCGCCTGACGCGAGCCGTGGTCGCAGCCGAAGCGGTCCGGATCGATGCCGTACGGCACGTGACGAATGATGCCGGCAGGGAAACCGTTCGCCTCGAACATCCGGCGGAGGAACTTCGACGGCGCAACGACGGCGTCCGCACCAGCCAGCGCGGCGAGCAAGTGGTCCTTGCGCCCCACATAGGCGCGGGCGCGGCTCGTGACGGTCGTCCTTTGGTCGACGGGCCGCGGCAGGTTTGGACTCAACCGAGCGATCTCACCATCGAGCCCGAGCCACGCGAGTTCGCCGGCGAGCTGTGGGTTCTCGCAGCTGATGCAGCCCAGCCCGTTCTGCGGCGGCCCATCGCACAGGGCGCCGTCCGAGCGCAGCAGGATGAAGTTCGGGCACAGATACCAGAAGTCCATCAGGTTGACCGCGACGGGCAGCCCCGCGAGGCGAAGTTCGTTCAGGACCTCGACGCCGAGGAAGCGCAGATGGAACACGTGGGCGACGTCGAACGAGCGTGTGTCCAGCAGTCTGCGCACGAACCGCGAACCCATCGGGTTGTGGTAGTCGGCGAGCGTGATGTTCGGCGAGAGGTCGAGGTGCAGACCGACGCGACGGACCTCGATCCCGTCCACGACCTCGTCCTGCTCCACGTACGTCCGGCCCGCAGCCACGCGCGGCAGCACGGGCTCGTAGGACAACACCGTCACCTGGTGTCCGAGCGCCTGCATGGCACGGGCCATCGAGCGCACGTACTGCTCGGTCCCGGTGACGTGGTGCGGCAAGAACTGGTGGACGACGTAGAGCAGCCTCATCGATCTTCGGGCTTGCCGTCCGGCGCTCCCGCCTGGCTGGAACGCATGACCTCGAGTTCGGCCCTCGCCGCGTCGAGCTGCTGGCGCAGGTGCTCGTTCCAGGAGCGGCACTCGGCGAGCTGGTCGAGGAACCCGAACATCTGCTCGGTGAGTTCCCGGAGGCGCCGCGCGTCGTCGGACTCCGGCAGGCGGGGATCTGGCGATGGCATACTCATCGGGGTCGTCGCAGAATCCTATTGGAGGTAGCCCGGGACATCACGCACGCGGCGCAGGAAGGCGGGCCACGAGTGACGCTCCACGACGAGCTCGCGCGCGCGCGCCGCGATCGCCACGAGTTGGCCGCGGTCCCGCGCGATCGACGCGATCCGACTCGCGTAGGCCGCGACGTCGTCGAACGACGGGACCAGGAAACCCGTCTCCCCGTCGCGCACGATCTCCGGGATCCCGCCGACCGCGGGCGCGAGGATCGGCAGGCCCACGGCGGCTGACTCCATCATCACGTTGGGCAGCCCATCCCACTCCGACGTGTACAGGTAGAGGTCGAACCGCTCGAGCGGCAACGAAGCGAAACCGTCGTAGCTGCCGTGCACGGTCAGGTTGGGGATGTCGGACAACTGCGCATGGTGACCGGAGTCGAGGACCGCGCTGCCATAGACGTGGAACTGCACGGCGACGTCGCCGCAAGCTCGCGCGATCGCCGCGAGGATGTCGGGGCGCTTCTGTCGGTCGATCCGACCCGCCCAGAGCACCTGCAGCGGGCCCGCCCCGGCCGCGGGACGCGACGTCGGTGGCTGGTGATCGAGCCCGTGCGGCACCGGCTGGTAGTGCACGAGCAACCTGGCCCGATCGAACGCGAAGCGCTGTACGAACTCCTCGGCGTGAGCTGCGCAATCGGTGAAGGCAGCGCTCAGATGCTGGAAGCTGTGGCGCAGGTGGGTCACCGGGTAGCCGACGGCTCGACCGGATTCCTCGATGTCCGTGCAGAAGGTCGAGCCGAAGAGCAGCGACTCCTGCCTGAGCGCGGCCCCGAACCGCGTGAACACCTGCCAGGCGAGCCGCGAGTTGACGTTGTGGATCACGCGCGGGTGCATCTGGAGCAGGAGCCGCGCCAGCAGCATCTCGGACTCGGCCGGCGAGAGCCCTTGGGTCGGTCGCTCGACGAGCTGCACCTGCGGCGGGACGCGGTCCCGCCAAACCGAAGCGGAGTCCTCGGTGCAGACCAGGACGATACGACCCGGCGTGCCCAGTTCGGCGAGCGCCCGCACGTAGTTGAGGGCGGTGAGGTCCGCGCCGCCCTGGCGGATCCACGGCACGAGCAGCACGTGGCTCACACCCGGACCGATCTTCCCCCTCAGGGCGCGGTAGATCGGGGCGATGTTCGACGGCGTGGCCTCCTCGAGATGCAGCGCACGCAGGTCGGCCTCCCCCGGGAACAGCTCGGGCTCGACCTCGTGGATGCGGCGCCAGTCGTCGACGAGCCAGGCCGGCAAGACACCCTGGGCCTTGGCGCCGGCGCCGAAGAAGTCGCGGAACGCGTCCGCGATCTGCACGCCGAGGCGATTCCAGCGCGGATGGCGCAGCGCGACCGACTTCACGCAGCGGTAGAGCCACCCGAAGAGCCGGCCCACCAGCCTACCCTTGCGCGCGGGCGACCTCGGCGCGGCTCGCGCCTGCTCGGGTTCGACGTCGAACAGCGGCGACGGTCGCGCGATCCGCTCGCCGCCTCTGGGCTCGCCATCGACCTGATGCGTGCGCCGCACGAAACACACCGTGTCGGGCACCACGAGATGCTGAACCCCGGCAGCGAGGGTCGCGCAGGCGAAGTCCCAGTCCCCGGCCCCGAAGCCGTCACGCGAATCGGTTGGCCCGAAGGGGTGACGCAGCAGGACCTCGCGCGGCGCCACCAGCAGCGAATGCCACGCAGGCCCGACCAGCAGGTCGTCCCATCGAAACTCCGGATCCGTCGAGGACCGGTGCCGACGCAACCGCTGTAGGTCGCCGAACTCGAGCACGAAGGCGGGATGCAGCACAGCCGCGGCGCCGGCCCGTTCCGCGCAGCACCAGGCCGCCTCGAACCACGTCGTGCCGACGTAGTCGCGGCTGTCCAACAGGCACACGAGTCGCCCGGACGCCGCCTGCGCGCCCTCGCGCCACTGCTGACCGCGGTCGGTGGCGCTGCAGACGAAGAGCCGTGCCCCATCTCCGAAGTGCTCACGCAGGTATTCGGTCTCGGCAGCGATCTCGGCAGCGGGACGTCCCGACGAGATCAGGAGCAGGAGTTCGGTCGTTCGCGCGCCGCGCTGCCGCGCGTCCTCGATCGATCGGAAGACGGAGCGGAGTGCCGGATGGGAGCCGCGCAGCGACCCCCGCACGCTGATCAAGACGCTGAGGTCCACGACCACGTCAGGCCGACCCGTCGGACCGGGCCGACAATAGGCGCAGAGGCCACGTGAGGGCCCGGGCGATCCGCCACGAATACGACGCCCAGATGCGCTGCAGCTCACCGCGCACCGCGGCCAGCTCGTCCCTTGCTGCAGCCAGCTCGTCGCTGAGCGCACGCACTTCGGCCCTCGCGGCTTCGAGGCGAGACTCGTGCTCGCTTGCCAGCGACTGCGACTCGCTCACGACTCGTTCGTTCTCGGCCCGGAGCGCTTGAGACTCGCTCGTGACCCGCTCGTTCTCGGCACGCAACTCCTGCGATTCGCGGAAGACCCGCTCGTTCTCGACCTTCAGCTCCTGCGATTCGCGGAAGACCCGCTCGTTCTCGACCTTCAGCTCCTGCGACTCACGGAAGACCCGTTCGTTCTCGGCCCGCAGCTCCTGCGACTCACGGAAGACCCGTTCGTTCTCGGCCCGCAGCTCTTGCGACTCACGGAAGACCCGCTCGTTCTCGGCCCGCAGCTCTTGCGACTCACGGAAGACCCGCTCGTTCTCGGACCGCAGCTCCTGCGATTCACGGAAGACCCGCTCGCTCTCGGTCCGCAGCTCCTGCGACTCACGAAAGACCCGCTCGTTCTCGGTCCGCAGCTCCTGCATCTCCTGGAGGACCCGATCGCTCTTCGCCCGCACCTCCTGCGACTCACCGAACACCCGCTTGTTCTCCTCGAGGAGTTCCATCACCTTCGCGTCGCCTGCGGCAACCCGATCCGCGAGTTCGGCCTCGAGCTCCTCGACGCGCGCGTTGGCCTTGCGCCAGGCCTGCCACCCCTCCTGGGCCGAGGCCCAGGTGTCCACGTAGCCACTCGAATAGGCGACGCAGGCGGCGCGCAGCTCCCCCTGCTTGGTCTCCGCCAGGGCGTGCAGGGCATCGCTGTCGAGCACGCGGTGATGCCCCAGCACGAGGCTCGTGATCAGCAGCCGCGCGGCGCTGCGGGTCGTGAGGGTGTTGAAGAACTTCAACGCGGTCAGTTCGGGATCCTCGCCTGGACAGAACCGCGTCAGGTCGTTCTCGAGCAGGAAGGTCGCCAACACCGTGCCGAACTCGAAGTCGGTCTGCCCCTCGTTCTCCTTGATCGTGTTCTGCGGGTGAATGCGGTACTTGACGAGGACCTCGGGCAGGACGCGGACCTTGCGCCGATAGCACAGCCGCAGAAGGAACTCGTAGTCGTGCAGATAGCGCAGGTCGACGAAGGCCCCGATCGCGTCGAACACGCGCCTCCGACACGCGATGTTCGAGGTCGTGCAGGCGAAGTTGCCGGCGAGCAGATGCAGGACGAGCTCGTCCGCATCTGCGAAGGACGGGACCGCCGCCTTCTCCCTCCACACGTGGCCGGGGCACTCCCGGATGCCGATGCGCCGGCCGTCACCGTCGATGAACTCCAGGTGCGTGACCTGTGCGTCCAGCGCCTCGTCCCGGTCGAACGCCGCGACGAGCTTCTCGATGCGATCGGGCGCGTAGACGTCGTCGGAGTTGAGGATGTTGATGAATTCGCCGCGAGCACGAGCGATGCCAAGATTGATCGTCGGGGCGGCGCCGATATTGACCTGCGTCGTGTAGTGGATGCGCGGGTCGTCGTAGACGCGGATCCGCGCATCCGTTGCGTCGCTCGAGCCATCGTCGATGATGATGAGTTCGAGGTCGGTCCAGGACTGGTTCAGGACCGACTCGATGGCCTCCCCCACGTACAGTTCGTGGTTGTATGCAGGGATGATCACCGAGACCCGAGGAGGCCGGACCCCCTCGCCGTGCGCTGCGATGCTGTCGTCGTTACCGATCGCGGTCACGTACCCTTCCTCAGGCGCTTCGCGACCATCCTCTTCAAGCGGCTGACGACCCTCTTGCCGAAGGACGGTCGTCGACCGTTGAGCGGCGGCGACCCCGCACTCTCCGGTCGACCGGCTACAACGCTGCGTTGGTGCCACAGGCTGTCGGCCAGGGCTTCCGTCCTGCGGTGCTCGATCGCCTGGACCGCCGTCTCCAGACCGAGCCCCTTGCCGACGCGCGGCCGGGGAGACTGCGCGGCCAGCTCGCGGGCCCGATCCACGCAAGCGATCATCTTGTCGGCCATGGCATCGAGGCTGAACGACCGGGCGTGCTCGCGGGCCGCGCTCGCCATCCGGCGCCGCAGTTCGGGATCCGAGATCAGCTGCCCGAGCAGCTCCGTGTATCGACGGATCTCGGTCTCCTCGTCGCTGCGCTCGATCAGGAAGCCCGTGCCCTCGGCGACCAGCTCCCGCTGCCCGCCGACCGCCGCGCCCACGAAGGCCACACCGCAAGACAAGGCCTCGTAGAGGCTCAGCGCGATCCCCTCCCACAGCGATGGCAGGAAGAAGATGTCCGCGGCGGCCATCGCATCCTTCATGGCGTCGGTGGAGATCGCACCGATCATGCGGATGCGCCAGGCGTCCGGCGCGCGCGCGATCTCGGCAGCGATCTGGTCCCGGTACTCCCCGTCGCCGGCGATCACGGCGTGAAACGACAGGCCGCGCTGCGCGAGGGCGACGAGCGTCCTGGCGAGCACCATCGGCTGCTTCTGCGGATGCAGGCGCCCGGCGAAGAGGATCACGACCGCGTCCTCGGGGATGTCGTAGCGCCCCCTGAAGGACCGTCGCGCCGCCGAGTCTGGCTTCCAGACCTGCGTGTCAACGCCCGTGTAACAGACTTCGATGCGTTCCGGGTCGGCACCGCGATCGACCATCCATCGCAACAGGTGCTCGCTCGACACGACGTTGAGGTCGAGCAGCTCCTGGTAGCCGACACCGAAGCGGGGATAGCCGCCGTTCTTCCACGCGTGCTCCTCGATGTGGCAGTAGTCGAGGAACGCCATCTCGGGATGGTGCGAGCGCAGGTAGGGCAACAGCTGGTAGCCCAGCAGGCTGTGCGACATCAGCACGGCGTCGGGCCGCCGCGACTCGATCAGGTAGCGAAGGAAGCGCGGGCAGTCGGTCGCGGGCACGTAGTTGGGGACCACGAACACGTCCGGCGTGCAGCGCGCGAACTCGTGCAGCCAGTTGTTGTCGCCCTCGCGCGTCGTGGCGATCGTCACCTCCCAGCCCCTGGCGCCGAGCTGCCGGACGAGGTCGAGCGCGAACTTGTCGGACCCGCCCATGGTCATCCACGGCACGATCAGCAGCAGCCGCGGCCTCTCCTTGGCCAGCGGATTCGCAAACGGCAACTCGTTCGGGACATCGTCGTATTGCCCCGGATACCTGGGCGCAATCTTCGGGAAGGCGCCGCGGTAGAGCGGGGCGAAGCGGACCGCGAGCTGCTTCTTGAACTCCTCCTGGCGCGAACCGCTGTCCCAGTTGTCCCACCGGTCGCTGTGGGTCGCGCGCCGACGGTACCAATCGAGGTATTCGGGGACCGTCGTGCCCCAGTGGCCCGCGCTCGCCATGCGCAGCCAGAAGTCCCAATCCTCGAGACCCTCGCGGTTGTTCTCGTCGTAGCCGCCCGCGTCGGCGTGGGCCTGCTTGCGGATCAGGCTGTTGGGCTGGACCGGGTTCTCCTGCAGGAACTGTTCGTCGCAGTGGAAGCCGCGCGTCCACAGGTACTGTTCCGCGTCGAAGCCGAGCGAATAGCCCTTGACGAAGGCGACCTCCGGGTGGGTCTCGAGGAACCAGAGCCACTTCTCCGCGGCCGTCGGCTCGAGCAGGTCGTCGGCGTCGATCTGAACGATGTACGGCGTGCGCGCCGCCGCGTAGCCGATGTTGCGCGCCCGGCTCGGCCCCCCATTGACCTCGCAGTCGATGACGCGGATACGCGGGTCGGCGTTGCGGTACTCGTCGAGCACGCGCAGCGACTCGGGGTCGGTGGAGCGATCGTTGACGATCAGCCACTCGAAGTTCTGCAGCGACTGCTGCATCACGGACCGGGCCGTGGCCGCGAAGTGTTCGCCGGCGTTGTAGAACGGGGTCAGGATGGACACCGCCGGTGCCGTCACCGACCCGGCGGGTGCATAGCCGAACTTCGCCCGCAGAGGGGAGACGGGCGTGTTCGCGAAGTCAGGCTCGTAGGGGTTGATCATCGAAAGGAGCCGCGGGCAGATCGGACAGGCAGCAGAGTAGCAACCGCGCGCGCGGCCGCAAAAGCGCGAACCCCGTGCGCGGGCACGGCATCGACACTACATCGTCGACTCCGACGCAGAAACCTGATCGATCTCGGCGCATCCCGCGCAGCGCGGCACGCCCCATGGCGCCGGGCCGTCGCGGCGCGGTTCAGGCCGACCGGATCTCCTGCCGCCGCTGCTGCAGTCGCGCCGTCTGTTCATGGTCCAGCAGCGCAGCGAAGCGACGCAGCACCACGCCGAGCAGGTAGTGGTATTCCTCGTGGTGTCGGCGCTGCTGCATGCTGTCGACCGAGGCGCCGCCAGCATGGATCCGGTAGGTCCCGAGCCGATCGGCGCAATGCAGGATCGGGCGGTCCACGAAGAACCGCGTGAAGTACTCCCAGTCGACCATCTGCCACATGTTGGCGTCGAAGCCCGCACGAACCGCGGCGTGGTCGCGGCGGAACATCACGAAGCTCGGCTCGCCGACGAGGTTTATCTCGAAGCAGTTCCGCATCGCCGCCCCGACCATCTCGTCCGGCGTGATGACGGTCCCGATGCTCGAGTAGAACGGTTCGAGGATGGCGGGATAGACGCGCTCGAAGAAATCCCCGAGCAGTGAACGGCTGTGCTCGTCGGTGAACACGAAGCTGCGGCGCCCGAAGGCCAGATCCGCCTGCGGGTGCGCCTCCAGCAGCCCCACGAGCCGCTCCGCCCAGAAGGGCTCCACACGGTCGTCCTGACCGACCAGCGCGACGTACCGGCCGCGCGCCCCGGCGACCGTCCGGCTCCAGTTGCCCGCAAGACCCGCCCGCTCGCCGAAGCGCAGCAGCCGCAGCCGCGGGTCCCGACGCGCCTCCGCCACCGCGGCGCTGTCGTCGGTCGAGGCATCGTCCCCAACGATGATCTCGAGGTCCCGGACCCCCTGCTGCAGGATGCTGTCCAGGCTCTCGCCGAGGTAGCGCCCGCCGTTGTAGGTGGGCACGCAGACGGAGACGAGTGGTGTCACGCGGTGAGTATCGTAGCTGCGGCTTCGGTGTCCAAACCCGCGGACGACTTCGAACAGCCGAACCGGCGAAGGCGGCGGCTCATCCCACGGGCCGAAGAATCATCGGCGCCCGCAACAGGATCGGTGCCGAGGCCTCGATGCGCACCGTGGCCCGCCCGCCGTGCAGCGGTGCGGCTACCGGACAGAGCACTCCGGCGGCAACCGCCAGCTCGCGCTCGAAAGATGGCGCCCGACCGCCTGCCACGGCCACCCGAACCGAAATCGGCGCCGCACATGCCCCCGATCCGGCCGCATCCTCGTGCGGGCCGACATGGACGACGAACGACGCGCCGGGCTCTGACTCCATGGTGAGTTCGACCACACCCTGCTTGCCGACGCGCTCCACCTCGAGCACGACCCCGCTGTTGCCGACCCGCCGAACGCGGCTGCGCCGACCTGCGACCACCCGATCCCAGAGTGGCTCGAACCGATCGGCCATCAAGGAGAACAGGTCGGTCAGGCCGTAGTCGTCGCGGAACCCGCCCGCCGTGATCGTGGCCGCGAACAGCCGGGCGGCATCCGCCCGCCGGCCGGTGTCCAAGTAGTGATGCACTTGTGCGCCAGCGACGGTGATCGCTTCGGGCAGCGCATATCGGCTGCGCGACCGTTCGAGCAGACGATCGACCTCGTCGGTCTCGAAAGCCGCCCGCAGGTAGCGCCCCAAGTCGAGCTTCTCCGGCTTGCGGTAGAGGTAGCCCTGAGTCGATGTGCCGCGCACGTCCACCGTCGGGGTCAGCAGTCCGTCCTCGATCATGCGCTCGGTCACCGGGTGCAACCAATAAGTGAAGAAGTGCTTGTAGTCCTGGTGGATCACCGTCGCCCCGTCGACCAGGCACGGGAAGAACTGCTCGACGATGTTGTCGAGCGTCGCCCAGGACTTCGCCGCATCGACGAACAAGATCTCGATCGATTCACCGGTCCAATCGCAGTCGTCAAGGTTCAACGACAACCCCTCGACGTTGCGCTGGACGGCCTCCGTATAGATGTCGAACAACGGCCGGAAGCTCCCACCCGCCGACGGCGAGATGGCCTCCGCGGGCAGTCGGCGACGCTGGTCGGGCGACAGACAGGCGATCGCGAACTCGCCGTAGTGCTCGAACGTCCACGGGTCCCAGATGTGGCTGTCGATCGACACGACGCGCACATCGGGGTGTGCGGAGGCGGCAAGGCCCGCCGCGAGCGCTGCGGTCGTGCGGCCGAGGAACGAGCCCAACTCGACCACCCGACCACGACCCTCGAACGTGCTGGCGCAGGCCCAATAGAGGTATCGGAGCTCATCGATCTGGGTCATGCCGGGAGCTTCGGGGATCCACGACGGGTCCACGGCAGTCCAGTCGCTGAGCGGCGCGCCCGTCCGCTGCCCGGCAATGCCGTTCACCCGCGTCTGCTGCGCAAACCAGTCGACGTCGGGCATGCGACCAGTCAGTTCCCCGAGGCGCGCCAGCAGACGACGGAACGTCGCGCGCTCCATTCGCGGCGTCTCGCAGTCGGCTTCGAACAAGGCGAAGTCGCTGCGTCCATCGTCGCCAGTGTCCCCCGAGCAGGTTGGCCGCATCGAATGGAGCAACATGGTCTCCACGCAGTTGTCGGCCAGGAACTGGGGCGTGACCTGCTCGAGGAATCGATCCCACTTGTCTTCCCAGACGATCGCATGGACGCCGCTCGGCGGTGCTTCACCGCGCCGGTAGACGAACAGATTGCGCAACTGTCGGGTGCCGGCGCCGACATGCGTCCCGGCGCCCTTGGTCGGCACACCGAACTCGGTCAGCCAGAGCGTCTTCCCGGCCAGGCCGAAGCTGTCCTTCGGCGTCTTCCGTTTACACAGGGCAGCGATCTCTGCGAGGAAGTCGAAGCGGTTGCAGTAGTCGCTTGCAAACCGGCGCGGAGTGGCCCCCTGCCATCCAGAAGTCGTCACGGACGACACGAATTGCTGGTCGTGCATGTCGTGGCGCGGCCAGTGGTATGGACGCAGGCCGATCCCGTCGAAGCTCCTGAACACGTTCTCGTTCTGGCGATGGAGCCGGATCAGATAGTCGAGGTTGTTGGCCACGGCACCAGACACGATCCGCACCGCTGCTCGCCCGCGTTCCGCCTCGTCGCGCGCCGCGAACGACGCGTGATCGAGCAGGTCCGCACAGCAGGCGACGTACTTGTCGAACTTCGCACCCCATGGATAGTCCAGCAACGCCACCTCAGGCGCGTCGGACAGCTTGAACCTGCCCCAGTCGATCTCCTGCTCCCGATAGCCCCCATGATCGTCCTTGCGGAATGGCCTGGACACGGCAGTCCGGTCGGGGATCTGCGCAAGGTGCCGTTCGGTCACGTACTTGTTGAGTGGATCGCAATCCGGCCGCAATGCGCGCTCGATCCGGTTCTCGTCGGGCAACCAGGTGCAGTCCGGTTCGCTGACGATCTCGATCGCCGCGACCACGGCACCTGGTCCGACGCAATAGCGCCGCACCACCCGTCGCATCGCTGCGATGTGCAGCCTTGTGAACCTGAACCAGAGGTCTTCGAAGGCGACCCCGACTCCGCACCGTTCGAGGGAGCGACGCAGCGGCGCCTCGACGATCACACTCGGTGCCGGCTCGACCAGACAGAGCAGGACACCCACCGCCCGGTCAGCGCCCGACTGCTCATCGTTGAAACGGCGCACCCCCCCCAGCAACGCGTCGAGACCGATCCAATCGAGATCGCCCGCCTCGGCCCTTGCGAGCGCTTCACCGAGCGCCCCGAAGATGATCTGGATGCGCTCGGCAAGGGCTTGAACCGGCATCTCGTAAACCGGCTGCGTCAGGCCATGGAGCGCGTCGTGAAAGGACGCACCCAGCAATCCCGCGAGACTGTACGGCGTCCGCATCATGTTCCCGCCGCAATGGTGGACACAACAAGCCTCGCGGTATCCAAGCCCATCGAGGAACTCCCGTCGTTCGGTGCTCTGGCTGGGGAGTTCACCGAACGACGAGTCGGCACCACCGACACACAGACCGGCGTTGATCCGCTGTGACTTCATCTCCTCACGCTCCGCTCTTGGGGTAGGAAGCTCGAGTTGCGGCACGGAGGACCGGCCACTGTCGCGGGAGGATCATGGCGATTCGTCGTCTCGTCAACCTGCCGCCGCATTCCCACCGCCTATCGAGCCTGAGTTCGACCGCAACGATCGACCTCGATGCGGTCGACAGGACTGGTCAGCCCTCGGAGCACCAGGCTCTCCTGCAACCGCCCCCTGCAGGCGCAAGCTCAGCGCACGCCACGACCGCGC
The DNA here is from genome assembly GCA_020638655.1 of Planctomycetota bacterium. GTDB lineage: Bacteria > Planctomycetota > UBA1135 > UBA1135 > UBA2386 > JACKIC01. The sequence continues at coordinate 14,628 of JACKIC010000003.1, read as the reverse complement.
AGGTACGCAGCGACGCCGTCGCCGATCACGTGGTTCGCCGCGGCGTTGTGGTGTCCGTCTGCCTGGACGTAGAGCGTGTCCACCGTCGCACCGGTCTTCTTGCAGTGCTCGAGGAGCAGCGGCTTCGTGTCGACGAACGGCACCCCCAGGCGATTCAACTCGTCCTTCAACCACTCCTCGCGCCAGTCTGTGCCGCGCAGCGCAGCCGGTGGATAGAAGATCACGTAGACCAAATCGAGGTCATTGGCCCTGGCGAGGCCCACCTCCGCTTCGAGGATCGACCTGTTCAGCGCCTTCTTCTCTCCACACTTGGGTTCTTGACCGACGAGCTTCCGCACCCGCGTGCGAACGAGCGCGAGCACGTAGCTGGAGAAACTCAACGGACCAGAAGCGAAGAACTCGTGCTGGTCACGTTCGATCGGCACGCCGGTAACGGTCACATTGCCGCGCTCACCGAAAACGAGGCGCGGCTTCTTTCCGGTCCGTACCGAGAGGATGGCCCGATCGATGTCCCACAACATCACACCGATCACCACCAAGGGGTGGTGCAACGAGGCGTGCGTGCGCTGGAACATCATCCCGATCTGGTCCGTGCCATACCCATGGACGCCGAGGTCGAGCACGACCGTGTCCTCGAGTTGCTGTTCGATCCAGGCAGGGATGTGATCGGGCTCCGGGGCGGACCCGGCCACGTAGGAGTCACCGTAGAACGCCACCTGCGGACGAGGATCACGCATGCGATCGATCGTCTTCTGGTAGAGCCCCAGAGGATTCTCGGCGGTGACGTTGGCCTGGGACCAGCCGAGCTCCGGGTGGACGCGGGCAGGGCTCGGCACCCAAGGTGGAAACCACCGCAGGTGCAGGATCCAGTAGTCGTCCTCGGAGTAGTAGTCCGCGTAGAGGTTCGCGTTGCGGGTCGGAGAAGACTCGACCTTCAAGGAGATCCGGAGCGCCAATTCCGCGACCGGCGGGCTCACGACGCAGGCCGCGAACATCGCCACGCTGAGCTTCTGAACGATCGGCCGCCGCCTGAGGAGGATCGTCGTGGCACCGATACCCAACAGGGTCCAGCTCACGACCTGCAACCACGATGGAGACGACTGCACCTCGGACCAGCAGGAGAGCACCCACTGGTTCGTTGCGAAGCCCGCCACCACCAGGAACGCCCCCCAGATCACGAGGAGTCTGGATCCGGCCTGCTGTCTTGCTCTCGGGTACATCGGCACGCGGATCGGTGATACGAGCTGCGGTTGCTGCGTGTGCCTACGTTCCCGCGGTCTCGCCGATACGTCAACCCAGCTTGCGCTGACGCAGCGCGGCCTGCGGAAGCTGCACCGCATGGGTGCTGTCGCAAGGCCAGGGACGTCGCCTGAAGTCTCGATGGCAGGGCCCCGACGACCGGCCCACCACCTGCATGCGCCCCCAGTCCCGCATGCGGTCCCTGCACCGTTCGCCGCTGCCTGGGGCATGACCAACCCCCGTCCGCCCGCGCCTTCTCCTCGCGGCCGGACTTGCCATCGGCGCCACCGCCGCGGGCCAGGCCCCGCTGGCGAACGGTGGCGCTGTTCTTCGTGCGCGTGCAGGACGCGCTCGATCCGCTCGATGTCAGTACGATCGTGGACTTCGTGCACGGCGTTCGTCTGCAGCGCACCGAGGCCGAAGGCCCCGACGGCCCGATCGTGATCGAACCGCCGCAGCCAGACTTCGCGCTGGCCGGCGATCGTGCAGGCGCGCGGCCCGCGCAACGCCGCGCCGACGCGCGCCTACGCGCAAACGATCGCGCAGCGGGCGAAGCGAGAAGGGCTTGCGCTCGAGGCCGCGGAGCTGCGGCGGTGAAGCGCGTCGGCGCCGCATCTGCGGCGCGATCAGTTCTGCTGCGCCAGCTGCACGGCCTGCCGCGCGAACTCCGCGACCTCGGTGGCGCGCGCTTCGACGTCGGCGAGGCGCTCGACCACCTGCGACAGGCTCCACACGGTGCTGCGCTCGGGGCCGCAATCCGCCCACGAGAACTCGCCGCCGACCATCGCGGTCACGCCGGTGTTCTCGACGCCGAACTCGGGCTCGAGCGCCGCGATGCGGCGGTCCTGCACGGACACCGCGACCTCGATGCCGGCGAGCGCGCCGAGCGTGGCGCCCGCGTCGCGATCGATCGCGGCGGTCACCGCCGACAGGCCCTGACCGGCGAGCTGCAGCGCGTCGAACGTGAACGTCGTCTGGCGGCCGAAGCCGGGCAGACCGAGCTCCCGAACGATCACGATCGAGGTGCCCGCCGCCTCGAGCGCGCCGTGACGGCGCTCCCACACCTGCTGCACGCCGCGCGTCACCTTCATCGACACCTCGATGCCGCGGCCGAGCGCCGCGCTGTTGCCGTCCGTGAGGTCGCCGAGCTTGACGCCCGCCGCGAACGACGCCGCGATCGCGTGCGAGGCCGTCAGTTCGACGCGCGTCGCCTCTTCGCAGTAGCCCTGGAACGTGCGCACCGTCAGCTGGTAGCCGCCGCTGAGCTTGCCGCCGAGCTCCGCGCCGATGGTGTCGCCGAGCTTCTTGCCGCCGATCTCGAGGCTGACCTCGCCGGTCGACGCGATGCGCACCTCGGTGCCGTCGACGTGATCACGCACGAACTCGGCTTCCGCGACGAGCTTGCTCGCGAGACCTTCGAAGAAGTCGCCGACGCGGCGGGCGCGCAGGTAGGCCATGCGGGCCGCGCCGAGCGCCGCGTCGAGCGCGCGCTCGAGCGCGGGCAGGCGGCAGACGCGACGCGCGCGCAGCGCCTCGAGGGCCGCAAACAGGTTGGCGACGCGGGCGCGCAGCTGACGCACCTTGGCGAGGTTCTCGTCGCTGGCCGCGCGCATCACGTTCGGCAGGGCCTGCTGCAGCGCCAGGCCGAACAGGCCGCGGGCGACCTCGGCCGGCGACGCGAAGCGGTGGATCTGGTCCGCGCCGAGCGACACGCCGCCTTCGACACCGACGCCCTTCGCGGCCTTGACGCCGCACAGGGCCGCGACCTCGGCGCCGATTCTGACCAGGTAGTCGTCGCCGTCGCGCGAGATCTGCGCCGAATAGCCGACCGAGCCGCCGACCTGCACCGGAGTGCTCGGCACCAGCACCATGACCTTGCCCTGCACCTTGGCGAGCAGCGTGTCGCCGGACGAGTTCAGCAGCACGCCGAGCGTGCCGACGAAGTCGCCGGCGCGGATGTTCTGCACCGCGGCGTCGCCGTGGCGCGGATCGAGCTCGATGCGCAGCAGCGAGAAGTCGGCGACCGGCGCGGCCGGCGCGGCGGCGGGCACCTCGACCTCGAGGCCGTTGCTCGCGAACAGCTGCAGGCTGCCGTCGAGCGCCGGCGCGACTGCGAAGCCCTGACCGACGAACGTGCCGCCCGCGTAGGCGGCGAGGTTCACCTCGACCGAGAAGCAGCCGAAGCCGTCGAAGAAGCCGCTGCCGCCCGCCGGCGAGGCGTCGCGCTGGCGACCCAGCACGATCTGGGCCGGGGCGCCCGGCGTGCCGCCGCGCAGCTCCAGGCGGGTCGTCTCGCGCCCGGCGAGGCGCAGTTCGAGCAGCGGGTTCTGGGTGGCGGCGACCGCGGCGAAGCCGGCGGCGCGCGCGGCGACCACCTGGGGAGCGGGTTGCTGGCAGAGCCCGGCGGCAGCCGTCATGGCGACCACAAGCATCTTCTTGGCAGTGTTTTGCGTATTCATGGCTGGTTCCTTTGGATGGCGGCGGCCGGCGCTCGGTCACCGTTCTCCCTGGTCCACGGAATTCGGTCCTGTCGCCCCTCACGCATTGCGTCAGAATCCACGCCCTCGCGGCCCGCCGCCCTCCGCCCATGACCGGCACCCCCCCCGATCCGGCCCTGACCCTCTACCTGCGCGACCCCAGGAGCGCGGACGACGGGCTGGCCGCCGCAGCGGTCCCGGTGGTCTACGCCGAGCTGCGCGCGCTGGCGGCGAGCCACCTGCGCCGGGCCCGCCGCCCCGAGGACCTGCAGCCGACCGCGCTGGTGCACGAGGTCTACCTCAAGCTGCTCGGCGACCGCGGCGCGGCCGTCAACGATCGCGAGCACTTCTTCGCGCTCGCGGCCCGCGCGATGCGCCAGCTGTGCGTCGACTTCGCGCGGGCGCGCCTCGCCGACAAGCGCGGCGGCGGCCAGGCGCCCGTGACCCTCGACGAAGCGCTCGCCGCGGCAGCCGACATGGAGGTCGACGTGCTCGATCTCGACGCGGCGCTCACCGAGCTCGCCGAACTCGATCCGCGCGAGGCGCGCGTCGTCGAACTGCGGTTCTTCAGCGGCCTGTCGATGGACGAGGTCGCGGCGGCGCTGTCGATCTCGCTCGCGACCGCCGAACGCGAATGGCGCGCGGCGCGCGCGTGGCTCGCGCAACGGCTGAACGCGGGCGGGAACGCGCCGTGAGCGCGGCGCGGCACGCGCGGCGCAAGGCGCTGTTCCTCGACGCGCTGGACCGCCCCGCCGGCGAGCGCGAGGCGTTCGTGCGCGGCGCCGCAGCCGACGACGCGACGCTGATCGACGAGGTGCTGCAGATGCTCGCCAGCGAGACCGAGCGCCCCGACTTCCTCGGCACATCTCCCGTCGCGGACCTGATCGCGGGCGCGGCCGCGCCCGAGATGCTCGGCAAGCTCGGCGAGTTCACGGTGCTGCGCCGCCTCGGCGAGGGCAGCATGGGCGCGGTCTACGAAGCCGAACAACAACGGCCGCGCCGGCGCGTCGCGCTCAAGGTGCTGCACCCGGGCTTCGTGACGCCGCAGCAGCTGCGGCGGTTCGAGTTCGAGAGCGAGGTGCTCGGCCGGCTCGAACACCCCGGCATCGCGCGCATCTTCCAGGCCGGCACCAGCGACGTCGGTCGCGGCACGCAGCCGTGGTTCGCGATGGAGCTCGTCGACGGCCAGCCGCTGACCGACTGGTGCCGCAACCGCGACCTGCCGCTCGCCGCGCGCCTCGAGCTGCTCGCCAAGGTCGCCGACGCCGTGCAGCACGCGCACCAGCGCGGCGTCGTGCACCGCGACCTCAAGCCCGCCAACGTGCTGGTCGGCGACGACGGCCGGCCCAAGGTGCTCGACTTCGGCATCGCGCGCACCGCCGATGCCGAGCTGCAGTCGCAGACGCTGCAGACGCACGCCGGCACGATCGTCGGCACGCTGCAGTACATGAGCCCCGAGCAGGCCGCCGCCAACCCCGACGCGATCGACGTGCGCACCGACGTCTACTCGCTCGGCGTGATGCTCTACGAACTCGTCGCGGACCGGCCGCCGCTCGAGTTGTCGCGGCTGCCGCTGCACAGCGCGGTGCGCAAGGTGCTCGAGGACGAGCCGGTGCCGCTGCGCCACGCCGCGCCGCGTGCGCCCGCCGACGTCGCGGCGATCGCGCACAAGGCGCTCGCCAAGGACAAAGAACAGCGTTACGCGGCTGCCGCCGAGCTCGCCGCCGACCTGCGCCGCTTCCTGCGCAAGGAGCCGATCGTCGCGCAGCCGCCGAGCCGGTGGTACCGTTGGCGCCGCTTCGTCGCGCGCAACCGCGCCGCCGTCGGCGCCGCCGCGCTCGCCTTCGTCGCGCTGATCGCCGGCCTGTCCGCGGCACTGTGGCAGCGCAACGAGGCGCGCGAGGCGCTCGGCCGCGCCGAGGGCATCAACCGCTTCCTGCTGCGCGACCTGCTGATGTCGCCCGCGCCCGACCGCCTCGGCCGCGACGTGCGCGTCGTCGACGTGCTCGGTCCCGCCGTGCGCCACGCCGAGCGCGCGTTCGCCGGACGCCCGCGCGTGGCCGCCGATGTGCTCGACGCCGTCGGCTCGAGCTACCGCGCGCTCGGCCTGCCCAACGAGGCCGAACAGGCGACCACGCGCGCCCTCGAACTGCTCTCCGGCGCGAACGACCGCCTCGCGCTGCGCGTGCGCGGCCACATGGTGCGCGTGCTGACCGAACTGGACCGCGCCCGCGAAGCCGTCGAACTCGGCGAGACCGTCGTCGGCGCCAGCCTCGACGCCCTCGGCGCCGACGACCCCGACACGCTCGAACACCGCGCCGCGCTGGCCGCCGCGCGCTGGGACGACGGCGCGCAGCAGCAGAGCCTCGACGAGATGCGCGCGGTCGTCGCCGACATGCGGCGTGTGCTCGGCGCCGAAGACGCGCGCACGTTGAGCGCCGCGAGCCAGCTCGCGGTCGACCTCGCCGCGCACGGCGAGATCCGCGAAGGCCAACATCTGCTCAGGGACACGATCGCGACGCAGGACCGCGTGTTCGGTCGCGAGCACCCCGACACCTTGACGTCGCGCCAGGACCTCGCGTGGATGCTCACGCTCGGCAGCGAGTGGCAGCAGGCCGAGGCGGTCTACGTCGAGCTGTTGCCCGCGACGGCTGCGGTGTTCGGCGACGACCACCCCTACACGTCGCGCGTGCGGCTCGACATGTCGCAGTGCCCGCTGCGCCTGGGCCGCATCGACGAGGCCGAGGCGCTGGTCCGCAAGGCCTGCGCCGACCTGCAGCGGCGCCTGGGCCCGGACCACGAATGGACGCTGAACGGCCGCCTGCAGCTCGTCGACGTGCTGTTCCGCAAGCGCGACCACGCCGCCGCGATCGCCGAGGCGCAGGCGATCGTCGACCTGCGACGCGCCGCGGGCGGCGAGCAACTCGGCCACGCGCTGCTCAAGCTCGGCCGCGCCCACCAGGAGGCCACCGACGACCGCGCCGCAGCCGCGGCCTTCCGCGAGGCGGCCGAAGTGTTTCGCGAAGCGTTCGGCAAACCGACCGACTACCTGGCCCAGGCCCTCTACAACCTCGGCGTGGCGACGCGCGACGGCGGCGACGCGCCGGGCGCGATCGAGCCGCTGCGGGAGGCGATGGCGATCGACACCCAGCTGTGGGGCGAAGGCCACCGCCACGTCGTCGCCGACCGCTACAACCTCGCGCGCACGCTGCTGCAGGCGGGCCGCAGCGACGAAGCGCTGACCCAGGTGCGCCTCGTGCTCGACGCAGCGAAGGTGCTCGACCTCGAGACATGGCGCATGCTCGGCTACCACGAACTGCTCGGCGACGCGCTCGCCGCGACCGGGGACTTCGCCGGCGCCAAGGTCGAGTGGACCAAGGTCGTCGACGGGTTCGCCGCAGCCGGTGAGCCCGAGCACCGCGGCGCCCAGCGCGCGCGCGAGAAGCTGGCGGCGCTGCCGCGCTGAGCGATCGTCGATCGACCGACGAGACGCATTGGTTACGTCGGTGGGACCTCGCATCGGCGGACGCCCGCTACCGTGCCGCGACCCCCACTCCGACTCCACTGCGAGTCCCAACCCCGGAGACCCCGATGCCACACTCGCTACTGCATCTCGGCTGCGTACTCACCACCGCCAGCGCCTGTCTGGCCCAGTTCGCGGCGACGTTCCCCGACGCCGCTTACGCCACCGCCGAAGGCAACTCCAACTTCGTGCTGCCCTGGAGCGCCGGCGCCAACGGCGGCCGCGTGCAGTTCTGCCACGACAGCTCGCTGTTCACGGGGCCCGGCATGAGCGGGCCGATCCGCATCACGGGCCTGCGCTACCGCCCCGACGCGATCGCCAACAGCTCGAACGGCGGCACCTACCCCAGCGTCGTCATCGACATGTCGACGTGCCTGTTCGACTACCTGTCGATCACCAACACGTTCGCCAACAACCACGGCCCCGACCTCACGAACGTGTTCAACGGCCCCGTCACGGTGTCGCCCTTCACGGGCGGCAGCGCCCCGCAGGCCAACTACGTCGACATCGCGCTGACCACGCCGTTCGTCTACGACCCCACGCTCGGCGGCGACCTGCTGATCGAGTTCGTCGTCAACGCGGGCTGGACCGGCGCGGCGCCGGGCGCCGTCGACCACGTCGGACCGGGCGCGACGCCCGCGGCGCTGTCGAGCCGCGTCTGGATCTCGGGAACGGGCGCGCCGACGTCGCCGACCGGCAACGCCAACTTCTCGCCGACGTTCAACTACAGCCCTGTGTTCGAGCTCGTCTACGAACCCGCGACCGGGCTGTGGCCCAACTTCGTGGCGACGACCTCGACGACGGGCGCGACGCCGCTCGCGGTGCAGTTCGCCGATCGCTCGGTCACCGACGACCCCAACGGCATCGTGCTCTACCAGTGGGACTTCGACGGCGACAGCGTGGTCGACTCGACGCTGCAGAACCCGACGTTCAACTACGCGAGCTGCGGCAGCTACGACGTGACGTTGACGGTGCTCGACGGGCTGCACGGCCTGGTGTCGACGACCAAGACGAGCTTCGTCGTCACCGACCAGGTCGCCGCGGACTTCACCTACGTGATCCAGCCCGGCAACCTCGTGTCCTTCACCGACGCGTCGACGCCGACGCCGACCGCGTGGGCCTGGGACTTCGACGGCGACAGCGTGGTCGACTCGACGCTGCAGAACCCCGTCTGGCCCGCACCGGCGGCCTGCGCCGCGTACCAGGTCACGCTCACCGCGAGCCGCGCCTGCGGGCCGGCGGCCAGCAAGACCGTCGGCATCTCGCTCGCGCCCAACTCGCTGACGACGCAGCTGACCGCGGGATCGGGCTTCTTCGGCTCCGGCTCGGGCAACCTGTTCGACGTGACAGTGCTCAACCCGGCGGGCATCACGGTGTGCGCGCTGACGAACTGCCCCTACACCGACGGCACGGTGCCGCTCGGCGCACCGCTGCAGTGCCAGGTCTACGTGACCGACCTCGGCTGCTGCACGACGTCGCCCACGACGCACAGCAACGCCGCCGCGTGGCGGCTCGCGGCAACGGGCACTGGCGCCTACGCGGGTGGCAACTCGGGCTCGCCGGTGCCGATCACGATGACGCTCGACCGGCCGATCTACCTCGCGCAGGGCAACTACGGCGTCGCGGTCCACATGATCGGCGCGGGCATCGCCTACCGCATCGGCGCCGTCAACACGGGCAACGCCGACCTGACGGTCGTGGCGGGCGGCGCCAAGTCCGGCGTGTTCAACACCACGCTGACCGCGTCGCGTTCGTGGAGCGGCACGCTGCACTACGACACGCTGGGCGGCGCCGCGACCGCGGGTTACGGCTTCTTCGGCGCCGGTTGTCCGGGCTCGATGGGCATCAGCAGCCTCACGCCGAACGCCGCGCCGAGCATCGGCACGACGATGACGGTGACGATCGACGCGCTGCCGCTGTCGGCCGCGTTCGTGCTGTTCGGCTTCAGCAACACGGTCTCGCTGTTCGGGCCGCTGCCGCTCGACGCGACGTCGTTCGGTGCGCCTGGCTGCTTCGGCCGCGTCAGCTCCGAAGCCGCGGTGTTCCTGGTCGGCGGCGGCAACACGGTCGCGTGGTCGCTGACGATCCCCGCCGACCCCGCCTACCTGGGCCAGCTGTTCTACCAGCAGGCGCTGCCGCTCGACCCCGGCCTCAACGGCCTGGGCGCGTCGTTCTCCGACGCGATGGCGATGATGATCGGCAATTGACCAAGCGCCGCGGCGGCCGACCTTGAGTCGTTCTGCGAGGGCGTCCCGAACCGAGGCGCGCGCGCCAACGCCGCACGCCATGGGGCCGTGCCCCTCGCGATCCGCCGGCGGCGGAGCCGACCGCCGGTGGATGACGCACGCGCGGCGCGTCACCTTGGCGAATTGCTGGGTGAGGCATCGTGATGAAGACCAACACCATCCCTTCCGTCGGCCATGACCATCTCGGCGCAGATCCTGCGCCTCCGCCCGAACGCGACCATCATGCGGGTCCTGACCATTCCGGCGCCGACCCCGCAGATCCTCATTGGCGGCGATGGCTGGCGCTGTCGATGGGCCTGTTCGCGCTCGTGCCGCTGCTCGACGGCCATGTCGCCACCGGCGGCGGCCTGCTGGCGTTGTTCTCGGGTCTGCTGGTGCTGAGGCTCGTCGTCGATGCCGAGGCGCACGGACGGGTCGGCCCTCCTCGCTGACCCCGGCATGCCCGGGCGCCGCATCGGTTCGGACGATCAGCCGCCGCCGACCTCGGGATCGAAGTAGCGCTCGAACAGCACCACGGCGCTGCGCTCGACCAGCTCGCGATCGTCGACGGCTCGCGCCAGGTCGGTGAACGCGTAGAGCAGCTTGAACAGGTGACCCGAAGCGATCCAGTCGCCGTTGCGGCTGTCCCGTTCGTTCCAGGAGCGATGCCACGCGGCCCGGTGGGACTCGTCGCGCCAGTAGTCCGGCGCGAGCATGTTCGCGAACGACACCGCCGCGCGATCGACCGCGATCGAGTCGCCGACGTCCGGCACTTCGTATTCGAGGTGCGCCTGCAGACCGGGCTGGCCGAGTTCGGCGAGCTCGACGTGGCCCAGCGCCGCCAGCCGCAGCAGGGCCTCGGTGTGCGTGACCCAGTGCGTGAAGTTGGGGCGCGGCAGGCGAGGGAGGCCGACCAGCGGCGCGAAGTCGCGCAACCGCGAGAGCGTCCTCGCCGCGAGCTGCTCGCGCGGCCGCGGCGCCGGTTCGGCGCGCGGCGCGGTCGGCACCTTGCGGGCGATCGTGCGGTTCCAACCCACGAGCCGATCGGTGATCGCGGCGATCGCGAGGTGCGGCGCATCCCGCAGGGCCCGCAGCGCGAGGGCGGTGTAGATCGCGGCGTGACCGTGCGCGCGCAGGCCGCCGGTGAGGGCCGGGGCCAGTGAACGCGCCACCTGCTCGACCGCCCGCGGATCCGCCGCGGCGGCCGGGAACGGCCGCACCTGATCGGCGCGATGCACGAGCACCAGGTCGAGTTCGTCGCGGATCGCGCGTGCCGTCGCCGCGTCGAGCGCGGGATCCAGAACCAGGTAGTGGCCCGCCAGCAGCGCCGCGCCCCAGTGCGCCTCGAACCAGCCGGAGGCGCGCGCCATCGCGGTGAGCCCCGCGGCGAGCAGATCCGGGTCGGTCCGCCGCGGCGCCGCGGCGCAGGGGCCGACGCCGCGCGCGTGCAGCGCGGCGAGCACCCCACCCGTGATGCGCACGAAGTCGCGGCGGTTCATGGCGCCAACCGTTGCCGATCACCCACTCGACGCCGTTGCTGGCGATGATCCCGACCGAGTTCTGTCCGGGCGCGGGCGCCCAGGCCTGCAGGTAGAGGCTGATGCCGAGCAACCCGGCCCAGATCGGCAGATTGAGGCTGTGGCTCGCACTCGGTGGACAAGGGAGACTCCTCTCGAGGGGCGGAAGTCGAGGCAAGGTGCAAGACCACCTCGACCAGAGCCCAAGACGATCCCCGTGCCCCACCGCCCCGTCAACCCGCCGGGCGCTGGGGCGCCACCTCCTACAGGTCGACCATCGAGCGGAAGCCGCCGTGCGACATGCGCGCCATGTCGAACGGCATCTTGCCGGTCAGCATCTTCGCGAAGCGCGGGTCGGCCATCACCTTGCGGTTGACGCGGTCCCGGTGCGCCTTGCTGCGGTAGACGATCCACGAGAACACCACGTGGTCGCCGCGCTTCGCGCCCGTGAGCTTGTCGAACGGCGGCCCGCAAGGCGTCGTCAGGTCGTCCCCGAGGCACTCGCGATACTCGAGCGCGCCGTGCTCCATCCACACCTTGCCGGCCTTCTTGGCCAGTGCCTTGTAGGCGGGGAGTTGTTTGTTGGGGACGACCAGCAGGAAACCGTCGACGTAGACCATGGCGACGGATCCTACGCCACTCACGTCCCGAGGCGGAAGTCGAGCGCATTGCTGAGCGTCGCCACGCCGAGCAGCGGCCCGCCGGCCTGCAGCAGCAGCGTCTGCGTGACCAGCTCGAGCCCGAGGAACGCGGGCGCCGAAGGCAGGCCGAGCGGCGTCGTCCAGGACCCGGCGCCGTTGGTCGCACCCGACGGCACCATGATCGCGGCGGGCAGGTTCAAGAGGCTCTGGCACGACCCGATCTGCGTCGCGACCGGAGCGCCGAACGACGCGCCGAGCACCACGAGCACGTTCGCGGGCGCGCCCGACAGCGTCAGCGGGATCGTCTGGCCGAGCTGCGGCACGGTGGCCGTCAGCAGCGGCGAGGCCGCGCCGCAGCCGCCGCCGAGGTTCTGCACGGTCGCCCCCTGCGGGTCCTGGCGCCGGCCCGAGCACGTCGTGTAGTCGGCGCCCGGCGTGAGCACCGCGATGCCGGTGCGCGCGCGCAGGTCGAACGAGATCGACGACGTCATCGGCGTGCCGCCCTGGATCGCGCGCGCGTCCAGCGTGGCGAACAGCTTGCCCTCGATCGTGAGCGTCGTGCCCACCGTCGTCGCCACGACCATCGACGCGCTGCCCACCTGATCCTGCACGCGCGCCACGGGCCAACCACTGCCCCACACGAGGATCTCGGCCGCGTAGGTGACCAGGGGATTGGGGTCCTGCACGAACGCGAAACCGGCGAGGTCGACGCTGAGCTGCAATTGCACGGGCGTGCCGTTGGGCAGGGTCGGCGAGGTGATCGTCACGTTGTCGCGGTAGCGGGCCTTGGGTTCGCCGCCGATGTACTCGTCGATCCACAGGAACACGCCGTTGCCCTGCGAGTTGTTGCCGACCGCGTTGCCGCGGCACGACAGCCAGCCGAAGTCGGCGGTCGCGGCGACCGTGCCGTAGGTGTTGCAACCGAGGTTGTTCGAGTTCGTGCTCGTGTGCGCGGTGTGCAGCGGGGCGACCTGCTGCCAGCCCGAGTCGAAGTGCACGTTCGTGGACGGGGAGTTGTTGACCCCGGTGGCGATGCGATAGGACGCGCGCACCTCGCAGGTCTGGGCCGCGAGCGGCGCCGCGAGGGCGAGCAGCAGGGCCGGTAGGAAGCGGAGCCTGGCGGGACGAGGAGCGATGGCTGGAGCGGCGTTCATGCCCACTGCAGCGGCAGCGCCCCGAATACCGAACGCAGCCGCGACGGGATGCCGCCGGGCGAAACCGGGCGACCGTGCAGCCGGGGCACCGCGCGCCCGCACAGGAACCGACCATCGCGCGGGCTCCTGCCTTAGGCTCTGGGCATGTACCGCAAGTTGGCCTCGACCCTGCGCCTCGCCGCGCTGGCGGCAGCCCTGCTGCTCCACTCGCTGCCGGCCCAGGCCGCCCCCCACAAGACCGGTCCCGCGAGCCGGCGCACCCTCTCCGAACCGGCTGCGGCGACGCTGCGCCAGCGCATGGGCGGCGAGCCGCTCGCCGTGTTCACCCGCTGGGCGCGTCATCGGCAGCCCAAGGAGGATCTCCCCGCGTGGCAGGAACCCAGGGATCACGCCTATGAGCAACTGCTGCACGCGGCGCTGTGGGCCGACGACCTCGACGCGGCATACGCGGCCGCCGGCCAGCTGCCGGAGAGCCACCTCGACATCGCCGACATCGACCGGTGGCTGCAGGTCGTGTGGCCACACGTCTTCGACGAGGATCCGATCTGGGACTGGGACACGTTCAAGCACATCGTGTCGACGCAGGACGTGGCGCGGCTGCTGCACGAGCCGAAGTGCTGGTTCGCCGAGATCCGCTACTTCTTCTTGAGCGACCTGCACCGCAGCATGCGGCCGGAGCACATCCCCGCGCTCTGCCTACTCACGCACCACGAGGACCCGTTCGTGAGGAAGGAGGCGTGGGGCAACCTCAACAACCTCGCGACCTACACGGACCAGCACCGCGAGGAGATCGGTCGCGCGCTGCTCGAGTCGCCGGGGCCCGACTCGGATCGCATCGTCGATCAGTACGACCGCAGCCGCAACCCGCGCCTCGTGCCGCGCACCTACTCCCTGCCGGCCGCGCGGCCAGGCTGGTCGCCGTTGCTGCGCGCGGTGCTCGAGCGCGTGTTCTTGCAGCGCCCGCCGGGCAAGGGCACGCCGTTCGCCCCGTACCTGATGCGCTGGGCAGAGGACGAGGCGCCCGCCGCCGAAGACCGGCTGCTGCTGGCCGCGCTGCTCGGCAGCCCCGATCCGGCGGGCGTCTACATCGCGGTGCGGGCGCTGTGCCACATCGGCCCCGACGAGCACCTGCGCCGGCTGCTCGAGGATCCGCCCGAGGCGGCCCCCGAGCCGCTCGTGCTGGCCGCGCTCGGCGACTTCGAAGCGCTGCGCGAACTGGCCACGACCGACGCCGAGGCGCTCGCCGCCGCGCTCGAATTCGACTTCGACGGCGTGTGGCTGCCGTGGGTCGCCGAAGCGTTTGGCGCCGACGCGGAGAAGGGCCTCGACGCCATCGCCCGACTCGCCGACGCGAGCCGGGAGCTGCGCGCCCCGTACCGGCCGCGCGCCGGCCTGTCGGCGTCCCTGATGCGCGCGTTCGAACTGTTCGGCGGCAAGCTCGACCACGACCGCCTGCACCAACTCGTCGTCGAGTTCCCCGCCGCGCGCAGCGAAGCGCTGATGACCGCCTACTGGGCCACGGTCACTCCCGCCAACCTCGCGAAGAGCGCCGTCGAGGCCCTCGAGGTGTGCCCTTACGTCGACTTCGTCGATCGACTCGTCGAGTGGGGCAAGTCGAAGGACCCCGCGCAGGCCGGGCCCGCGCTCGACCTGCTGCTGCGCATGGGCGACACCCACCTCGACGCCGAACTGCTGGCCCATTGGCGACAGCACGACGTCCAGGACCTGTTCGCGCTCGCCCGGTGCGGCGAGGCCGACGCCGTCCGCGAGTACCTCGAGGGACGCCTGCGCGCGGTGCCGGCCACCGCGGACCAGCCGCCGACCTCGGAGGACTTCGACGCGCTCGCTGCCG
>JACKIC010000002.1 GCA_020638655.1 Planctomycetota bacterium | reverse complement strand
GACCTCGACCTCTACGTCTGCAACCTCGAGGCCAAGAACCTGCTCTACGTCAACCGCGGCGACGGCACGTTCGAGGAACAGGGCGCGCGCTTCGGCCTCGACATCGCCGCGGCGTCGATGATGGCCGCGTTCGCCGACTACGACGGCGACGGCAAGCTCGATCTCTACCTGCTCACCAACCGCGCGCTGCACACCGGCTGGCCGCTGACCCCCGAGGTGCTGTCCGGCATGAAGCCGCCCAAGGATACGCGGCGGCCGGTGGCGGCAATGGTGCCGAGCCTGCAGCAGTGGGACCTCGTGCACCGGCTCGAGAACGAAGGCAAGCTGCGCTGGTCGTCCGACCTGCCGGCGGAGCTGCGCGAGCACTTCCTGGTGTTCGGCGGCAAGGCGTTCATGACCGGCGAGCCGGACCGGCTGCTGCGCCAGGTCGACGGGCGCTTCGTCGACGTGACCGCCGACAGCGGCATCGGCGCCGGCGCCGACAAGTACGGCATGGGGCTGTCGGCGACCTGGTGGGACTACGACGCCGACGGCCACCCCGACCTCTACGTGGCCAACGACCTCGAATCGCCCGACACGCTCTACCACAACCAGGGCGACGGCACGTTCCGCGACGTCACCGCCGAGGTACTGCCGCACACGGCCTACTACGGCATGGGCAGCGACGCCGGCGACATCGACGGCGACGGGCGCCTCGACTTCCTGGTCGCCGACATGAGCATGACCACGCACGAGAAGGCGAAGGTGCTGATGGGCGACATGAACCGCCAGCGCGACTTCCTGATCGGCGCGCGGCCGCCGCAGTACATGCGCAACGCGCTGCTGCTCAACACCGGCGCGGGACCGTTCCAGGAGGCCGGCATCCTGGCCAAGGCCTCGAGCACCGACTGGACCTGGAGCGTGCTGTTCGGCGACCTCGACGACGACGGGCGCCTGGACCTGTTCGCGACCAACGGCATCGCGCGTTTCGACATGGACCCCGACCTCGACCTGCGCGTCAAGAAGCTGTGGGCCGAGCAGCGGCAGCAGGCGGCGATCGACCTGATCCAGAACGTGCGCAAGGTGCCCGAGAAGAACCTCGCGCTGCGCAACACGGGCGACCTGCAGTTCGCCAAGACCGGCGGCGACTGGGGCCTGGACCTCGAGGCGGTCAGCCACGGCGCGGCGCTCGTCGACCTCGACGGCGACGGCGACCTCGACGTGGTCGTCGGCAACTTCAACGACACCGCGGCGGTCTACGAGAACCGCGGCACCGACGGGCACGCGCTGGTGGTCGCGCTGCGCGGCCAGGTCAGCAACCGCTTCGGCATCGGCGCGCGCGTCGAGGCCACGCTCGCCGATGGCCGGCGCCTCTTGCGCGAGAACTGGCTGTCGCGCGGCTACCTGTCGGGGCAGAACCCCGAGGTGCACTTCGGGCTGGGCGCGGCCGACAAGGTCGCGTCGCTGCGCGTGCGCTGGCCGAGCGGCCACGTTCAGGAGCTCACCGACATCGCCGCCGACCAGCGTCTGGTGATCACCGAGCCCGCGGGCGCGCCGACGAAGGCGCCGCCGCCGGCGCCGGCGGCGTGCACCTTCGAGGCGGCGGGCGCCCCCACGTTCGAGCACCGCGAGAACGCCTTCGACGAGTACGTCGCGCAGCCGCTGCTGCCGGCCGCGGTTTCGCGCCTGGGCCCGGGCCTCGCCTGCGCCGACGTCGACGGCGACGGTCAGGACGACGTGTTCGTCGGTGGTGCCCACGGCCAGGCCGGCGCCTTGTTCTTCGCCGACGGCAGCGGCTGGCGCGAACAGCCGGGCCCGTGGCAGCAGGACGCGAACTGCGAAGACCTCGCGGCGCTGTGGCTCGACTACGACGGCGACGGCGACCTCGACCTGTTCGTCGCCAGCGGCGGCGCCGAGGTCCCGCAGGGCGACCCGGCGCTGCGCGACCGCATCTATCGCAACGACGGCAAGGGCAAGTTCGTGCGCGACGATGGCGTGCTGCCCAAGGTGTTCGAGTCGTCGGGCCACGCCGCGACCGCGGACTTCGACGGCGACGGCGACCTCGACCTGTTCGTCGCCGGCCGCCTCGTGCCCGGCATGTTCCCCGACGCGCCGTCGAGCCACCTCTACCGCAACGATGGCGGCCACTTCAACGACGTGACCGAGACCGTGGCGCCGGCGCTGGCGACGGCCGGAATGGTGACCAGCGCACTGTTCACCGACGCCGACGGCGACGGCGATCTCGACCTGTTGCTGGCCGCGCACTGGCAGCCGGTGCGCCTGCTGGTCAACGACGGCGGCAAGTTCGTCGACGGTACCGAGGCGGCCGGGCTCGCGGCGCATCGCGGCTGGTGGAACAGCCTGGTGGCGTGGGACGTCGACCGCGACGGCGATCTCGACTACGTGGCCGGCAACCAGGGCCTCAACACCAAGTACAAGGCGACCCCCGAACACCCCGCGCGCCTCTACTTCGGCGACTTCGACGACAACGGCACGCGCGACCTCGTCGAAGCCAAGTACGAGGGCGACCGCCTGCTGCCGGTCCGCGGCCGCAGCTGCAGCAGCCAGGCGATGCCGTTCCTGGCGACCAAGTTCGAGACCTACCAGCAGTTCGCGAAATCGACGCTGAGCCAGATCTACACCGACCAGAAGCTGCAGCAGTGCGGCGAACTGGTCGCCACGACCATGGCCAGCTGCCTGTTGCGCAACGACGGCAAGGGCCACTTCACCGTCGAAGAACTGCCGCGCCGCGCCCAGCTCGCACCGATCTTCGGCATGGTCGTGAGCGGCGACCTGCTGCTCTGCGCCGACGACAGCTACGCGCCCGAGCCCGAGACCGGTCGCCACGACGGCGGCACGGGGCTCGTGCTGCGCGCCGGCAAGGACGGCCTCGAGGTGGTGCCGCCGAGCGAACACGGCCTCTGCTTCCTCGGCGATCGCAAGGCACTGACGGTGGCGCGCGGCGCGGGCGGCACCGCGAACTACCTGTTCTCCTGCAACGACGGGCCGATGCGCGCCTTCCGGCGCGGCCGCACCGTCGATCTGCCCGCCGGCACGCGACTGGCCGCGCGCTGCGGCGCCCGCGTCGTCTTCGAGCTCGACGGCGGCGGCCAACAGGTCGCCGAGCTGGCGGCGGGCTCCGGCTACCTGTCGCAGTCGATGACGCTGGTCTGGCCCGAAGGTGCCAGGCGCGCGAAGGTGCGCTGGCGCGACGGCACCGAGACGGTGGTGCAACGCTGAGCGCAGGCGGCGGCGTCAGGACGCCGCCGCCGCGTCCAGCGCAGCGGCGAGACGCGCCAGCAGCACCTCTCGGTCGATCGGTTTGGTGACGTAGTCCGAACAGCCGGCCGAGAGGCAGCGCTCGCGATCCTCGGCCATCGCGTGGGCCGTACAGGCGATGATCGGCACCTGCACGCCGCGCTGCCGCAGCTCGCGCGTGGCGGTGTAGCCGTCCATGACCGGCATCTGCATGTCCATGATCACGGCGTCGTAGGGCCGGTCCGCCGCGATCGCCGAGGCGATCGCAGCACATCCCTGCGACCCGTCTTCGGCCAGGTCGACCGCGTAGCCCGCCTTGCGCAGGAACGCGCGCAGCAGGCGCTGGTTGTCGCGGCCGTCTTCGACGACCAGGACGCGCGCCGGGCCCGCGACCTGCGCCGCCGGTTGGACCGACGGCTTCCGGCCCGCCTCGTCGCGAGCCGCCTCGATCGAGTCGCACCACTGCGCCCCGGCCAGCGACCCTGGATCGATCTCGACCTGGAACGTCGTTCCCTCGCCGGGCGTCGACACCACGGTGATGTCGCCACCGAGCATCTTCGCCAAGCGCTTGGAGATGGCCAGCCCGAGGCCCGTGCCGCCGAAGCGGCGGCTCATGCTCGAGTCGACCTGCGAGAACGGCTGGAACAGCTCGTCGAGCTGCGCGGCGCTCATGCCGATGCCGCTGTCGACGACGCGGCAGCGCAGGCGCGGCCGGTCGCTGTCGGGGCGCGCGACCGAAACAGCCACCCGGACGCCGCCACGCTCGGTGAACTTCACGGCGTTGCCGACCAGGTTGACGAGGATCTGCCGCAGGCGTGTGGCGTCGGTGCGCACGGTGCGCGGGATCGGCCCCTCGGCCACCACCTCGAGCTGCAGCCCCTTGGCCTCGGCGCGCGAGCGCAGCAGCGCGACCGCGTCGAGCAGCATCGGCGCCAGCGCGAAGTCCGCGGGCGCGAACTCCAGGCGTCCGGCTTCGATCTTGGACAGGTCGAGGATGTCGTTGAGCACCACGAGCAGGTGCTGGCCGTTGCGCTCGATCACCGCGACCGCGTCGGCGACTTCGGGCTCGACGAGGCGGTCGCGCAACAGCTCGGTGTAGCCGAGGATCGCGGTCATCGGCGTGCGGATCTCGTGGCTCATGTTGGCCAGGAACTCGCTCTTCGCCTGGTTGGCCGCGTCGGCGAGCAGCTTGGCCTGCCGCAGCTCGCGCATCAGCAGCATGATCTCGCTCATGTCGACCTGCACCAAGAGGAGCTGCTCGAGGCCGCAGTCGGGACCGAAGCTCGGGCGCACGCCGATCGAGACCGGCACCGGCCGTCCGTGCGCCCCCTGTAACTCCACCATCGCCGTGTGGCGCGCGGCGGCGCCGCTGACCAGTTCGCTCAGCGCGTCGGCGATGGCCCGGCCGCCGTCCCCGACCACGAGGCCCGGATACGACGCCCCCGTGAGGCCTTCCATCGAGCGCCCCAGCATCGCGGCGAACTGTTCGTTGCAGGCGCGGATGGCACCTGTCGCGTCGAGCTCGGCGAGCCCCACCAGACCCAGCTCGAAGAACGAGCGCGCCTTGGCCTCGCTGGCCCCGAGCTTGTGGTTCGCCTGCTCGAGTTCGCGGGTGCGCAGCTGCACCTCGGCTTCGATCGCCCGCGCAAGACGACGGCTGCGCCCGAGCCAGCGCAGGCCCAGACCCGTGAGCAGGAGCACGAACAGGCCGGCCAGGTACGGGGCCCAGCTGCGCCTCGCCGGCGCGCACGAGGACCCGGGCAGGCTGGCCATGCGCAGGACGCGGTCGCCGAAGTACACCTCGCCGACGTAGGGCCCCGAAAGCAGCTGTGCCGGGACCAGGTTGTCGTCGGGAGCTTCCCGGCTGCGCCAGAGCGCCACCGGCTCGGCCTCGGACCAGCCAGCGTCGAACAGGCCCAGATGGATGCCGCGGTCGGCAACGCGCCCCAGCACCTCCCGCAGCAGCTGCGCGAGGTCGACGACGAAGACCACGTGCCCGGAGACGCCGCTGTTCTGGGCGGGCAGCGCCAACTCGTAGACCCGCGGGCTCGCGTCCCCCTCGTCGGCCAGCGGGCCGCAGGCCGTGGGGCGCCCAGTGGCTGTCGCCGTGCGCAGCATGCGCGCCCGCACCGGGTCGGCGTTCTCGTCGCGCCCGAGCCGGGCCTCGTTGCCCTCGTGCGGGAACAGGAACAGCACTGGGCTCAGGAACGTCGCCGCGCCCGCATCGTCAGGCAGCGGGAACACGTGGTAGTCACCGCCGTGACGCTGTCGGCCGATGCGCTCGTGGTCGTCGAGGTCGCCCGGCGGCACGCTCGGCAACCACTCGATCGCACGGATCCAGGGCTGCCGCTCCTGCATGCCCATCGCGAACATCATGAACTCGTCGCCGTCGACCGACTGCGACTGGCGGAACATCGCCTGCGTCGCCGCGAGCCGGTCCTCGATGCGCACCAGGGCCTGTTCGTAGAGGCCGACGTCCATGGCCAGGTCGTGCGCGAGTTCGGCGCGCACGCCGCGTCCTTCGAGCGAGTACAGCAAACCGCCCAGGCCGATCGCTGCAGCGACCCCCAATGCCCCCAAGCAGGCGCTGCTCGCGATTCCGTGCACTCCGTGCGGCTCTCCCCCCGGGCTCATCGACCTGCGCCGCCGGACCGCGCAAGGGTTTCCCCGCCATTTGGACCTCGCGGATTCCCCTACGACCTGCCGCCACCGCCCGCCCTGGCCGGCGGCTTGCGGTCCGAAGGTCCCGGGGCCGCTGCTGCGGCCGCCTGGCCGGCAGGTCTGCGGGGCGCGCCCCTTCAACCCGAAGGCGGCGGGCTCTATAACCTTCGCCCCACTGTGGCCCCGTTTCCGGGCCACGCCCACCTCATGGCCCACTCCCCTTCCGCGTTCCCCCGCCACGACAACTTCGAGAGCCGTCACCTCGGTCCCCGCGACGGCGAACTGCAGGCGATGCTGCAGACCCTGGGCTGCAGCTCGCTCGACGACCTCTGCGACAAGGCGATCCCGGCGAGCATCCGCTGGCACGGCGAGCTGGCCACGCCCGCGGCCAAGACCGAGCGACAGGCGCTGGCCGAGCTGACCGCGCTCGCCGCGCAGAACCAGGTGCTGCGCAGCTATCTGGGCATGGGCTACCACGGCACGTTCACCCCCGCGGTGATCCAGCGCAACATCCTCGAGAACCCGGGCTGGTACACGCAGTACACGCCCTACCAGGCCGAGATCTCGCAGGGCCGCATGGAGGCGCTGCTCAACTACCAGACGATGGTGCTCGACCTCACCGGCCTCGAGGTCGCCAACAGCTCGCTGCTCGACGAAGCCACCGCCGCGGCCGAGGCGATGACCCTGTGCCACCGCGTCGGCGGCAAGGCCGAGGCCAACACCTTCTTCGTCGACCGCAACTGCCACCCGCAGACGATCGCGGTGGTGCAGCAGCGCGCGGAGCCGCTCGGCATCGACGTCGAGGTCGGCGACCATCGCACCGCGAACTTCGGCGCGCACCACTTCGGCGTGCTGCTGCAGTATCCGGGCACCGACGGCACGGTCGAGGACCTGTCGGCGACGATCGCCAAGGCGCACGCCGCCGACGCCCTCGCCGCGGTCGCCGCCGACCTGCTGGCGCTCACCGTGCTCAAGTCGCCCGGTGAGATGGGCGCGGACGTCGCGCTCGGCAGCTCGCAGCGCTTCGGCGTGCCGCTCGGCTACGGCGGCCCGCACGCGGCCTACATGGCGGCGAAGAAGTCGTTCCAGCGGCAGCTGCCGGGCCGCATCGTCGGCCTCACCATCGACGCCACCGGCAAGCCGGCGCTGCGCCTCGCGCTCGGCACGCGCGAACAGCATATCCGCCGCGAGAAGGCGACCTCGAACATCTGCACCGCGCAGGTGCTGCTCGCCGTGATGGCCAGCATGTATGCGGTCTACCACGGCCCCGAGGGGCTGCGCGCGATCGCCGAGCGCGTGCGCACGCAGGCCGACTGCCTCGCCGCGAGCCTGCAGGCGCTGGGCCACGAGGTCCAGGGCGGGCTGCGCTTCGACACCGTGCGCGTCAAGCCCAAGGACGGCGCCGCCAAGGCGGTCGCCGCGGCGCTGCAGCGCGGCATCAACCTGCGCGACTACGGCGACGGCTGGGTCGGCGTCAGCCTCGACGAGACCGTCGAGGCCGCGGACCTCGGCGACGTGCTGGCCGCGTTCGGCGGCGCGGCCGACAAGCTGCTCACCAAGACCGCCGCGCAGCCGCTCGGCGCGCTGGCGCGCACCAGCGCCTACCTGACGCACCCGACCTTCCACGCCTACCGCGCCGAACACGAGCTGCTGCGCTACATCCACCGTCTGCAGCAGAAGGACCTGTCGCTGACGACGTCGATGATCCCGCTGGGCTCGTGCACGATGAAGCTCAACGCGACCACCGAGATGTATCCGGTGTCGATGGCGGGCTTCGGCAACCTGCACCCGTTCGCGCCGGTCTCGCAGGCCAAGGGCTACGCGACGATGTTCGACAACCTGTCGAAGTGGCTCTGCGACATCACCGGCTTCGACGGCTGCTCGCTGCAGCCCAACGCCGGCTCGCAGGGTGAGTATTCGGGCCTGTCGGTGATCCGCGCCTACCACCGCAGCCGCGGCCAGGAGCAGCGCAACGTCTGCCTGATCCCGAGCAGCGCGCACGGCACCAACCCGGCGACCGCGTCGATGTGCGGCATGAAGGTCGTCGTCGTCGCCTGCGACGACGACGGCAACATCGACCTCGCGGACCTCGCCAAGAAGGCCACCGAGCACGGCGACCACCTCGCCGCGCTGATGGTCACCTACCCGTC
This sequence comes from Planctomycetota bacterium, assembly GCA_020638655.1. Taxonomy (GTDB): domain Bacteria; phylum Planctomycetota; class UBA1135; order UBA1135; family UBA2386; genus JACKIC01. The sequence goes on along the minus strand of JACKIC010000002.1, from coordinate 683,571 downwards.
GACGCACGGCGTGTTCGAGGAAGCGATCCAGAAGATCTGCAAGCTCGTGCACGACCACGGCGGCCAGGTCTACATGGACGGCGCCAACATGAACGCCCAGGTCGGCCTGCTGCGCCCGGGCGACCTCGGCGCCGACGTCTGCCACCTCAACCTGCACAAGACGTTCTGCATCCCGCACGGCGGCGGCGGCCCGGGCATGGGCCCGATCTGCTGCAAGGCGCACCTCGCGCCGTTCCTGCCCGGCCACCCGGTGATCCCGTGCAACCCGGTCGACGGCGGCAAGCACGCGATCGGGCCGATCAGCGCCGCGCCGTGGGGTTCGGCGTCGATCCTGACGATCAGCTACGCCTACATCGCGATGATGGGCCCGGACGGCCTGCGCCGCGCCACGCAGGTGGCGATCGCCGCCGCCAACTACGTCGCCAGGCGCCTCGAAGGGCACTTCCCGGTGCTCTACACGGGCCAGAACGGCATGGTCGCGCACGAGTGCATCGTCGACGTGCGACAGCTCAAGGCGACCAGCGGCGTCGAGGTCGGCGACATCGCCAAGCGCCTCATGGACTACGGCTTCCACGCGCCGACGATCAGCTTCCCGGTCGCCGGCACGATGATGATCGAGCCGACCGAGAGCGAGTCGAAGGCCGAGCTCGACCGCTTCTGCGACGCGCTGATCGCGATCCGCCAGGAGATCCGCGAGATCGAGGAGGGCAAGGCCGACAAGGTCGACAACCTGCTCAAGAACGCGCCGCACACCGCCGAAGCGGTCACCGCCGCCGAGTGGCGCCACGCCTACTCGCGCGAGCGCGCCGCGTTCCCCGCGCCGTGGACCAAGGACCACAAGTTCTGGCCGAGCATCGCGCGCGTCAACGACGTGCACGGCGACCGCAACCTCGTCTGCGCCTGTCCGCCGGTCGAGGCCTACGCCTGAGCCGACCGGAACCCGCGAGGTTTCCCGCGGCGCCGCAACAGGCGGCGGGCACCCTTCGCCCACGGTTGCGCACGGGGACGTCGCCGTCCCCGACGCTGGCAATGCCTGCCGCGCCTGACCACAATCGTCCGGCGGGCAACTCGCAGCGGCCACCCCTCGCCGCCCACCCCCACTTCCGGATCCGCCGATGAGCGCCAACGAACCCACCCCGAGCACCCCGGCCACCACCCCCGTCGACGTCGGCCCCGCCGAGAGCGTGATCATCCGGCCCTGGCCGAAGGTCGTGTTCCTCTACCCGACCTTCGTGCTGAGCTCGATCTTCTTCCTGCTGTCGTGGCTCGGCTGGGTCAACCCGACCACCCTGGGCAACACCTTCATGACGGTGTTGCTGCTCAACCTGCTGGTGTTCTCCTTCGACTTCTCGCGCATCAAGTCGATCACCCTGGTGATCGGCGCGATCGCGGTGATCCTGCTGATCGCCTGGGCCGACAACAAGTGGGAGCTGACCAGCTTCCTGGGCCGGGTGTTCGGCTCGATCGACATCCAGATGAACACGGGCTTCTACGGCTTCCTGAGCGCGGGCCTCGGCGTGCTGCTGGCGATCGTCTGGATCAACACGCGCTTCAACTACTACGAGGTCAACGCGCGCGAGATCCTGCACCACCACGGCTACCTCGGCGACATCCAGCGCTGGTCGACCGAAGGCCTGGAGATGAACAAGGAGATCTACGACGTCGCCGAGTACCTGCTGATGCGCAGCGGCCGCCTGATCTTCCAGCCCGCCACCAGCAAGAAGGCGATCGTGCTCGACAACATCGCCGCCGTGAACCGCGTCGAGAAGTCGATCAACGACCTGCTGAGCATCGTCGCGGTGCGCTTCAACCAGCGCCCCGGCCCGGGCTAGAGCCTGCCTTGAGCGAACTCCTCGTCGCCATCGCGTCGTGCAGCGACGCCTTCGAGCTCGCGCCGCTGACCGCGCGGACCGAGCTCGGCGGGCTGCGCGTGCGCCACGTCTGGTTGGGCGAACCGGCCGAGCTCGACGCCGCGGTATCGCTCGGCCTACCTCGGCACGCCGTCGACACCCCGCCGTCGCCCGGCCAAGGCGGTGTCGTGCTGCTCGCCGGCCACGGCCAGGCGAGCCAGCAGTTCGCGCTGCGCGCTCGGCACGCCGGCGCGACCGTGGTGCGCTGGAACGCCGGCCAGCGCTCGCACGCGCCGGGCGAGGACGACGAACGTCGCCTCACCGATCACCTCGCAAACTCCTGGCTCTGCAGCAGCGACGTGCAGCTGCAGGAACTGCGCCGCGAAGGCTGTGACGCCGCGCGCATCCACGTGGTCGGCAGCCTGCTGCCCGCGGCGCTGGCCCGCCTCGCCGAACGGCCGGCGCCCGCCGCCCCGACGGTGTGGCTCGCGCTCGAACATCGCGCTTCGGTCGCCGATGCGGCCGCGCTGGCGCGCCTGCTGCAGCGCGTCGTCGACGCCAGCGCCGGCGCCGGCCTCGGCGCGCGCGCTTCGGCCACCGTACTCGGCCCCGCGCTGAAGGCCCACCACCTGGCGTTGCCCGGCCCGCTGCAGCTCGCCGCGTTCACGCCGCTCGAACAGCTGCACGCCGCGCTCGACGCGCGCGTGCTGATCACCGACAGCGCCGGTCACCAGGAGCTCGCCGCGGTCGCCGGTGTGCCGTGCATCCTGCTGCGTGCGGCGACGGCGCGGCCGGAGACGGTGCTCGCCGGCGCCAGCACGTTGGTCGGACCCGATGCCGATCTCGCCGTCGCGCTCGCTGCGGCGCTGCGCCGCGCGCCGGCGCATTCGCCGTACGCCGATGCGATGTTGGCATTGCCGCAGGCGCTGTCTGCGTGCGCCGCGCCCACGGCCACGGGCTCGAAGGCCGCGCCTGCGAAGTCGACCGCGCTGCCCAGCGACGGCGACCACACCGGCCGCACGCTCGGCGAGGACGAGGTCGCGCTCGCGGCCCTCGCGATCCGCAGCGGCACGCTGAACTCGACGCGCGGCACGTTCGTCGCCGAGTTCGAGCGCCGCTTCGCTGCCTGGCAGGGCAGCAAGCACGCGATCGCCTGCGCCAACGGCTCGGCCGCCGTGCACGCCGCGCTCGCGGCAATCGACCTGCAGCCCGGCGACGAGGTCGTGACCACGCCGATCACCGACATGGGCGCGCTCACGCCGATCCTCTACCAGGGCGGCGTGCCCGTGTTCGCCGACGTCGACCCGCGCAGCAAGAACGTCACCGCAGCGACCATCGCGGCGCAGTGCACCGAGCGCACCCGTGCGATCGTCGTCACCCACCTGTTCGGACTGCCCGCGGAGCTCGACGCGATCACCCAGTTCGCGAACGACCGCGGCATCGCCGTGATCGAGGACTGCGCGCAGGCGTTCGGTGCCACCACCCGCGGCCGCAAGGTCGGCACCTGGGGCCGCATCGCCGCGTTCTCGCTGCAGCAGGGCAAACACATCACCTGCGGCGAGGGCGGCGTGGTCACCACCGACGACGAGGCGCTGGCGCGCCGCGTGTTCCTGTTCGTCAACAAGGCCTGGGGCTACGGCGACCCGCGCCCCGACCACTACTTCCCGGCGCTCAACTACCGGCTCACCGAGCTGCAGGGTGCGGTGCTGGTCGCGCAGCTCGGCAAGCTCGACGCCGTGATCGACGCCCGCCGCCGGGTCGCTGCCGCGCTTCGCGCGCAGCTCGAGGGCCTGCCCGGGCTCGACCTGCCGCGCGATCCCGAGGGCGGCGCGCACGTGTTCTGGAAGTTCGCGATCGACGTCGACCCCGCGGTGGTCGCAGGCGGCGCGGTGGCGCTCGGCAAGGGCCTGCAGGAGCAGGGCATCGCCTGCGCGCCGCGCTACGTGCAGAAGCCCGCGTTCGCCTGCGAGCTGTTCCGCGACTGGCGGCGCTTCGCGGTGACCTCGATGCCCCTGTTGCACAATCCGCGCGGTCAGGGCGACAACCCCTGGCCCGCCGCAGCGGAGCTGGTCGGTACGGCCGAGGCGCTCGATCGGGTGCTGGTGTTGCCGATCAACGAGCGCTACCTACCGCAGCACATCGACCGCGTCGCCGCGGCCATCCGGCAGCGCCACGCGGAGTTGACCCGTGGCTGAGCACCCCGCGGAACCGGCAGCCCTGGTCCTCGTCGGCTGCGGCGCGATCTCGCGCGCCTACCTGTCGGCGCTCGAGCGCGTGCCGGGGCTGCGCCTGGCCGCCGCGGTCGATCGCGACGAAGGCGCGCGGCGCACCGTCGCCGAGGCGAACGGCGTGCCCGCCTTCGCCGACGTCGGACAGCTGCTCGCGCACGGACCGCGCTGCCTCGCGGCGCTGGTGTTGACCCCGCCCGACACGCACGAGGCGCTGACCACACAGCTGCTCGAGGCCGGCCTGCACGTGCTGTGCGAGAAGCCGCTGGCGCCGACCGTCGCCGCCGCGCAGCGCATGCTGTCGGTCGCGCGCAGCCGCGACCGCCGCCTGATGCTCGGCAGCAAGTTCCGCTACACGGCCGACGTGCAGAAGGCGCACGAGCTGCTGCAGCAGGGCCTGTGCGGCGACGTCGTGCTCTACGAGAACGTGTTCTGCGCGTTCGTCGCGATGACCGGCCGCTGGAACGCCGACCCCGCGCACAGCGGCGGCGGCGTGCTGATCGACAACGGTTGCCACTCGGTCGACGTCGCGCGCTACCTGCTGGGGCCGATCGCGCGCGTGCAGGCGCAGTTCGGCCGGCGCGTGCAGGACGTGCCCGTCGAGGACACCGCGCGGCTGCTGTTCACGAGCCGCAGCGGCGCGCTCGGCGTCGTCGACCTGTCGTGGAGCCTGTTCAAGGAGACCAGCGCCTACGTGCGCCTGCACGGCAACGAGGGCACGATCGAGATCGGCTGGCAGCAGTCGCGCTACAAGCGCCGCGGCGAGGCCGACTGGACCGTGTTCGGCAGGGGTTACGACAAGATCGCGGCGTTCGCGGCCCAGCTCGAGGACTTCGCCCGCGCGGTCGCAGGCGGTGGCCATCCCGTGATCGACGACGAAGACGCGCTCGCCTCGGTGTCGGTCATCGATTGCGCGTATCGTTCGGCCGAAGCCGAGCGCTGGCTCGACGTGCCTTCCCCATGAACGACCCTCGCGCCAGCGCCCAGGTCCACCCAACCGCCCTCGTCGAGGCCGGCGCGACGGTCGGCGCCGGGACGCGCGTCTGGGACCACGTGCACATCCGCGCCGGCGCGCGGATCGGCGCGAACTGCATCGTCGGCGAGAAGACCTACATCGCCTACGACGTGGTCGTCGGCGACCTCTGCAAGCTCAACGCGGCGGTCTACCTGTGCGCCGGCGTGACGTTGCACCGCGGCGTCATGGTGGCGGCGCACACGGTGTTCACCAACGACGTGTTCCCTCGCGCGGCCGACCCCGACCTGCGCGAGCTGCGCTCGAGCGCGCCCGACGAACACACCCTGCGCACCACCGTGCACGAGGGCGCGACCATCGGCGCCAACTGCACGATCGGCCCGGGCCTGCTGCTCGGCGCGTTCTGCATGGTCGGCATGGGCAGCGTCGTCACCGCCGACGTGCCCGCCCACGGCCTCGTGCTCGGCAATCCGGCGCGCCTCGTCGGGCTGGTCTGCGCGTGCGGCGAACGGGTCGCCAGGGCCGAGGGCGGCAAGGTGCCGCCCGGTGAGTACGCCTGCAGTTGCGGCCGCAGCGTGCGGTGGAGCGCCGCTCCCGATCAGGGCTGATAGGCGCGCGGCAGGCAGTAGAGCCACTTGTTCCAGCGGCCGTCGTCGTCGACGCCGCCGAGCAGATACCCACCGTACATCTCGGCGCGCGCGCGCACCCCGTTGTCGTGGGTCATCGTCGCCAGCAGGTGCAGCCCCGTGGTCAGGAACGTGTGCACGCCGCCGACCGGGTTGCTGCCGAAGCGCACGCCGATGCCGGCGGTGTTGTCCCAGTAGTTGGCCGGGATCGGCGTGCCGTTGTAGCTGATCGGCACGTAGTAGCGCAGGCCCTGGTCGACGTGACCGAGCACCGGGTCCTGGTAATTGACGACCCAGGCGTACTCGACGCAGTCGACCACGTCCTCGGCGATCTGCAGCATCAGCGGGTCCTGGAAGCACCGGTAGGCGCCCAGATAACCGAACAGCACCGCGCCGTGTTGCCACGGCATGTAGTACTCGTGGTTCATCGGGAACGTGGTGCTCGGGTAGTTCGCCTGGAACTTGAGCGCCTTGCTCGGATGGCTCACGTTGCGCTGCACGTCGACGACCTCGGCGACGCGCCGCATCGCGTATTCCTTGAGCGAGGCGTCACCGGTGGCCTGATAACTCTGCGCGAAGCCCTGCATGCACCAGCCCTCGGCGCGCGCAGCCTGCATGTTGGCCGTGGCGTAGGTGCGGATGCGCATCACCGCCTTGAGCGTTTCGCCGAGCAGGCGCAGCTCCTCCTGCGCCCACGCGTCGCCGCTGATCGTCCAGTAGTCGAACAGCAGGTCGTTGGACCAGTGCTCGGTGTCGTACGGCGTCCAGCCGTGCGCCGCGCTCTGCCCGACCGACAGCGTGCGGTAGGCCGCGTACGGGTCGTTGTTCGCGAACCCGCCGCGCCCGAGCTGCTCGTGCGAGACCGAGTGCGGCTTGCCGCTCCACAGCAGCAGGTCCTGTTCGGCGCCGACCGAGAGGCCGAACAGGTGGTACGGACGCATCGCCTGCGCCCACGCCTTCTGCTCGAGCTCGATCAGCATCTTCGGGTAGGCACCCTGAATCGCGTGCGCCAGCTCGGGGCTCAGCGGATGGTTGCGCGGCGTGCCGGTCGTCTGCGTCTGCTGCGGGTCGCCGCGAGAACCCCACGCGCCGAAGTGGTTGGTGCCCTCCCAGCTGCCGAAGTCGTGCGCCGCGCGCGTCGCCGCGTCGTCGGGGCCGCGCATCGGGCCGCCGATCAACCCCGCCGCGGCGGTCTCTTCCCAGGTGCGCTGCGACGCGAGCGCGTACAGCGGCTCGTCGAGCATGCCGACCGCGGTGTTGCGCCAGCGATCGAGGTCCGGCTGCGCCGCGCCCGACGGTTCGAAGCGCAGCAGGAAGCGATACCGCCGCGTCTGCGCGTCGGCCAGGAACGTGTCCTGCAGCACCTGCGCGCCCACGTAGCCGCCGCCGACCGAGGTCGGCGTCGAGATCTCTTCCTGCACCGGGCGGTACGGCTCGACAGCCGTGGCGCCCTTGCACAAGAACATCGCGCGGCGCACATCGACCGTGCCGAGCGGGCGCAGGTTCGGGTCGTTGTTGCCGACCGGGATGTTGTCGAGGCCCTGGTAGTCGTTACCGAGGATCCAGTCGACGACCACGAACGGCGCGTCGCGGAACTCGGTCACGTAGAACGTCGACGCCAGGTAGTCGCGGCCGATGCCGCCCGAGCTGGCCGTGTGGTAGGTGCGATGGCGCGTCGTCTGCACCAGCGGCGTCGACTGCAGCACCTCGCCCGCGCCCGTCGCGAAACCGCGGTAGGGAACCGAGAACGTGTCCTGCACCTCGGCGCCGATCTCGAGCCCGCCGGCGAAATGATCGACCCATTCGTTGCGCACGAAGGCGCCCTGCAGCGCCGCCTCGTCGCGCGCGACCGTGTAGCTCTTGGTCTGCCCCGCGAGCAGGTCGGTCGTGAACTGCGCCTGCGCGAGCTTGACCGTGCCGTCGGGCCAGACCTGCAGCGGCAGCCACGCGGTCTGTTCGCCGCTGACCACGAGGTTGTCGAGGCTCGCGTAACCACCCTCGGGGAACGGCACCGACGCGCGCACCGTTTCGGTGCGCGGCAACGAGCTGCGGTTCTCGACCGCGAATTCGAGCACCACGTCGAGCGGATTGCCGGTCCCGCCGGGGCCCGCACCACCGCCGCCGCCGCCGGTGTTGCCGAGATCGCCGCCGCCCGCACCGCACGCCGACAGCAGCAACAGCGCGCCGGACGCGAGCAGCCCCGTAGGACGATGGTCACAAGCCGTTGCCGGCACACCGCTGCGGCGCGCCGCAGGACGATGAGGAGCAGGATGGCGCGCAGGATGGTGCGCCGGATGAGGAGATGCTTGGCCCAGTTGGTTCGACATTCAGTATCCCTGGCGCGCCTCTACGCACACCGCCTCCTGCATCGACGGCGTTTTCTCGCGGCTGAACAACACGGCTGAAGCAGTTCCAGAATGAGGCCGCGTGCGCCGTGCGGCCCATGGGAACTTCCCTTGCCCACCGCGACCGGTGCGCTACCCTGCCGGCCCGCGCGAGAGTGGCGGAATTGGCAGACGCACAGGTTTTAGGTACCTGCGGGCGCAAGCCCTTCAGGGTTCAAGTCCCTGCTCTCGCACCATTCCCTCGAAGTCCGCGGCGGTGAGCGCAAGCCGCGCTGATCGCCGACGTTGAGCACGAGCCCGGCCAGCCGGTGGCCTCGGAAGGTTGCCCTCACTGTCAGGCGCCGCCTCGAGCACGGCGAGGTTCGAAATCGAGACCACCACGACGACTGGCGCGAGCAGCGAACGTGTGCCGACCGCTCATCGTTGCTAGCGTTCAGTACGGCACGGGCATGAACCGCCACGGGAAGAGCCAGAGGCAATCCCGACGACACCGCCGATCGAAGGCGCGAGGCCTGCGAATGCCACGTGCAGATTCGCGGCCGTCTGCCGCGCTGGCTAGACTCACCAGAGCATGTTGGACCGCCAGGCAGTTCTCGATCGATTGTCCACGAGCTCCCGGGAGCTCCACGACCTGGGCGCACGCACGCTCGCGCTGTTCGGCTCCTTCGCCCGCGATGAAGCGACAGCGGATAGCGACGTCGACCTCCTGGTTGACCTCGACAGGCACACCTTCGATCGCTACATGGACCTCAAGCTGCGACTCGAGGACCTGCTGGGGCGACGAGTGGACCTGGTCCTGGTGGAGACGCTGAAGCCGCGGGTGCGCGAGCAGATCCTGCGCGAGGCGATCCGTGCCGCGTGACATCGGCCTCTACCTCGAGGACATGCTCGAGGCGGCGCGACGTCTCTCGGGTTACGTGGCCAGCATGGACCGCAGCGCGTTCGCGAACGCCCCCCGCACGATCGGCGCCGTGATCCGCAACCTGGAAGTCCTGGGCTAGGCAGCTAAGCGTGTGCCTGAGGACACGCGACGTCGTGCGACCGAGATCGATTGGCGCAAGATCGCCGGGATGCGGGACGTGTTGGCGCACACCTACTTCGAGGTCGATCTCGACATCGTCTGGGATGCGGCGACCACGAAGGTGCCCACACTCATCGACCCGCTGCGCCGGCTGTTGGCCGATCTGTAGATCCGTATCACCGAAGACACCTCGGCAAACCCGAGTTGCCGGACCTCGACCGCGGCACCAACACTGGATGCCGCACGTTGCCGCAACTTTCGCGACGTCAGGTGAAGCCGTGCGCGGTCACGCCCAGCGTTGCGAAGCCGACCTGACGCTCCCACAGTCCCGAACTCCCAGCCCTTTCCGGCCAACCGAGCCCGTACTCGACCCTCCAGCCCCGCGAGCGCACCAACCTGCTCTCGCACGCATGCCCGGGTCGCGACGGACTGGCATCAAGCTCCACCATCACGCTCACTCCGGAGTTCGCATGCGCGACGGTCGCCGTGCCGCCATGACGCAGGCCCCCACGCTGTTCGCGCTCGCGGTCCTGGTGTCGCTGTCGATCGCCGCGCCCGCCCAGCAGCGATTGCAGGTCGAGCGCGACCTGCACCTGACCGGCGGCTTCGTCACGGCCCTGGCGTGGTCCCCCGCCGGGGACCAACTCGCGGTCGGCGGCATGATCGGCGACCTCGTGGTGCTCGACCCGAGCGCGTCCGCCGAACCACGGGCCCCGCGGGTGCTGCGTCAGGCCGCGACGCCCGGCAACCTCGTCGACACGGTCGGCAACATCGCCTGGTCCGCCGATGGGCAGCGCCTCGTCTTCACCACCCGCACCGGCACGCAGCGGGTCGACGCCAACGACGGCACCGTGCTCGCCGCGCGCGAAGCGGTGTTCTGCCACGGGGTCTTCGTGCCTGGCACCACGGACCTGCTCGGCATCGATACGAACGGCACCGTGCACCGCCTCGACGGCGACACGCTGCGCACCGTCGCCACGATAGGCATGCCTGCCGGCAGCCCGGCTGGCCGCGTCGCGGTGTCACCGAATGGAGAACAACTGGTCGTCGGCACGACCCACCGCTGCCAGCTGCTGGTGTTCGACCTCGCCACGGGACGCGAGCTGCGCGAGATCCCGCACGACCCCGGCGCCGTCCAGGGCCTGGCGTGGCCGCCGGGCGTCGCCGAACCGTGGTGGCTCGCGGGGCGAGACCTGCATCTGTGGGGCAACACGCAACGCTTCGTCGGCGACGTGCTGGTCTGCGCCGCCGACGGCGCGCGGGTCGCGGTGTGCCAGACCGATGGCTGGAAGCTGCTCACGCGCGACGGCGGAACCCTCGCGCTCGGACCCGACCACGGAGTGCTCGCCCTGCACCCGGACGGCGAACGCTGGGCGCGCGGCGACGACGGTCGCATCGACATCGGCATCGGCAACCAGGTCGTGCGCAGCTTCGAGTCCCCGGTCCGGTTCCAGAACATGCACGAGGGACAGCTCGCTGGCGACGGCGAGTTCGTGTTCCTGGCGGGGCACCGCGGCGCGCTGCGCGGCTTCGCGGCGGCGGACGGCGCGCCGTGCTCCGTCGAGGGCCTGCCGCAACCGGGCACCCTGCTGGCCTACGACGACGGTCCCGAGCTCGTCTGGGCACACGGCCGCGACCAGGTCACCTGGTGGCGCCCGCGCCGCGGCGCCGCGCCCGAACCGGTGCGCAGCCTGACGTTCGATCTCGGCAGCGCCGAGCTGCAGGGCCCGCCGCGGCAGAGCGGCCGCTGGTTGACGCAGACCTACCGCGCGCCGGTCGACGTCGAGCAGCAGCTACCGTCGCCGCAGCCGCGCATGAACGGTTTGCCCCTGCCCGTCGAAGGTGGCGAGACGCGCTGGGTCGCGGCCAGCCTGCACGAACTGCAGTTCCTGAAGGACGACGGCAAGACGGTGCTGCGCACGCTGCCGATCGAAGGCGCGATCGCGTTCGCGGTCAGTCCCGATCGCAAACGCCTCGCCGTCGCCACGTGGCAGGACGCGTTGGTCGTGGAGGCGAGCACGGCCAAGGTGCAGCGCGGCCCCACGGGCATCCGCGAGCTCGCCTGGATCGACGACGACACCCTCCTCGGCGTGCAGGCGGGAGCTCATCGCGGCTGGCGGCTGGTGCTCTGGCCGAGCGGCGCAGCCGAGGTCTCGGCGCACCTGCCCTTGGGCGACGGCTACGCGCTCCTGCTCGACATCTCCCGATCGGCGCGCCGCGCGCTGATCGGCCAGGAAGGCACCGCGCGCATCGTCACCTGGCGGTGAGAGAGCAACCGCGCCTCAATAGTCCGTCCAGCGCACCGCGTCCCAATCACCGAGCCTGTCCATGCCGCCGAACTCGGGCGAACCCATGCCCGGCCGATGGCGTCCCGCGCGCACGCGGCGCTGGATCTCGGTGGCGCGTTCGACGACGGCGCGGTCGCCGGTCGCGAGCGCGGCGATCCGGGCGATCTCGACGGCGGGCAGGGCCCACTCGGCGAAGCCGCTGCTCTTGGGCCACTCGACTTCCTCGGGATCGTCGAACTTCTCGACTGGGATCGGGTCGCCATCGTGCCAGCGCATCGCCAGCGCGACCATGCACCGGCCGGAATCGACGCGCCAGCCGTGCACGACGACGTTGAGCGCGAGCTGCTCTGCGAGCAGGCGCGCGTTCTCGTTGCCGGTGATCTTGTAGGCCGCGCCGAAGCCGACCGCCGCGAGCGCATCCTGCCACGGGTTCCAGTAGGCGCACTTGCCGGCGAGCAGCCGGGGATCGGGCTTGCACACCGCGAACGGTCGCACGCGCTCCTGCGGCACATCGAGGCACGACCAGCTCGGCAGGTGCACCTTGTCGATGCGCGCGTTGATGCGCTCGAGCAGCGCAGCGTCACCGGTCGTGAGATAGGCCCACGACGCCGCGAGCAGGGTACGGCCCGCGCCGCGCGGCGCGCCGGGACCCGAGGTCGACTTCTGCGGGTCGATGGTCTGCCCCGACAGATACAACCGCGCCTCGTTGGCCAGTTCGGCGCGCGCCCAGTGGCTGCCGGTCAGCAGGGCGAACGCGCCGAGGTGGTTGCTGCTCCAGTGCTGGCGGTCCTTGCCGGTCCAGCCGTGGCTGTCGAAGCGCGGCGCGGGCACGGGCTTGCCGAGGCGGTCCGGCGACACGCCGTCGTGCCAGTGCGTGCGGCCCGACCACACGATCCACTGCGGGTGCTTCGCCGGCTCGACGGGGCTGCCGTCGACCTCGAAGAAGTGCACTGGCCGACAGGCCTCCTGCAGGGCCGACGCCTCGGCTTCGAACAGCAGGCTCGGCAGACCGCTGGCCGCGACCACCGACAGCTTGACGACGCCGAAGTCGTACTGGTCGCCGGTCTGGCTCGCGTCCTTGGCCAACCCGAGCGGGCCGCGCGCGAACGGGTCGTCGTTGCGCGGCGCGTTGACGTACGCGCGGTGCCGGAATGCGAGGTGCTCGCGCAGCTTGTCGTCCTGCAGCCACGGCGGCAACTCGGGCACGACCCCGAACGCGCCGAACGCGCCGCTGCCGCGCCAGTCGCTGGCGCCCAGCAACGGCGCGAGGCTGGCGGCCTTCTTGGTGTCGTCGCGGCGGCTGCCGTCCGCGGCGAGCGGCGGCACCAACGCGCCGGTGCGGCGCAGCCCCTGGCCGTCGCCGACCACCGCGTCGTGCAGCAGCACGACACGGCTGCCGCGCGCGGACAGCTCCTGCTTGATGGCGAGCGCCGCGGCGTGGTAGCAAAACAGTGCGACGCCTTCGGTCTCGACGACAAGCTCGTCGACGGCGAGCTGCATGGCCGGGGTGCGCGGGTCGCTGAAGAACACGCCGAGGTCGACGTAGGCGTGCGGCTGCTCGCGCGCGGCGGTGACGCGCAACTCGACCACGAGCCCCGTGTCACCGAGGCGGGCGCGGCGCAGCTCGACGCGGCGCATGGGGTTGTCCTCGAGGTCCTCGACGCGCACCGGCTCGGCGCGAACGCTGCGGCCGCCGACGCGCGCCACGAACTCGATCTTGCCGGTCGGCATCGGCAGCGCGTCCTCGGGCAGCTGCGGCCCGGTCCCCTCGGCCAGCGGCACCCGCAGCTCCTGCAGCGGGCCGACGTCGACCTCGAACAGGCACAGCGCCTGCCGCAGCGACCCGTCCGGCCAACGCGCTCCGAACGGCTGCCAGGCGGTCGCCAGCCCCTCGGCGTGCAGCCTCGGCGTCGCCTTCACCGCGCCCTGCGCGAACGGCACCACCACCGCCGCGACCTCCCGGCGCGCGAACCCGGTCAGGTTCTGCAGGATCACCTCGGCGCGCTGCGCGGCGACCGGGTTGAGCAGCAGGAGCAGGGGCAGCAGACGGCGCATGGCCCCGATCTTCGCCGATGCGGCGCCGGGCCACCATCGTCGCGCCTTCAGGATGTCCCGATCCCCGACTGTCGCGGCCAGGCCGCGGTGCGTCGGTTGCGCCGATGGCGTCGGCGTCTCGCGATCCGCGGCTGCCTCGACCGGCGCGCGCGTGCGGAACGGGGCGCACGTCTCCCTCTTTGCTGCTGACGTTCGGGGTTCTCTTCCGTAGCTTCGTGCGCCCCTTCTGATGCCCGCTCGTCCGCCTCTCCCCGCCATCGTCACCGCCCTGAACCTCAACGGTCTCGGCGTGGCGCGCGCGCTGGGCCGCCACGGCGTGCCGGTGATCGGCATCCACGGCGACGAGGCGAGCTTCGAGCTGCGCAGCCGCTACCTGCAGCAGCGCTGGCCTCGCGGCGATCGCGCCGAGGACCTGCTCACGCTGCTGCGCGCCAAGGGGCCGTCGTTCGCCGAACGCCCGGTGCTGATCCCGATCACCGACGAGTCCGTGGGCCTGGTCGCCGATCATCTCGACGAGCTGCGCCGGTGGTTCCGCATCGCGATGCCGGCCCCCGACGTGGTGCACGAGCTGCTCGACAAGGAACGCATGCGCGCCGTCGCCGAGCGGCTCGGCGTCGCCGTGCCGCGCACGTGGCACGTGCGAGGCCGCGCCGACTTCGACAAGGCCGCCGCCGAGACCTCGTATCCCTGCATCCTCAAGCCGACCAGCAAGGACGAGGCGTGGCAGGCCGCGGGGCTGCGCAAGGCCTATGTGCTCGGCAGCCGCGACGAGCTGCGCGACCTGTGGACGCGCGTCGAAGGCACCGGCGCCGAGGTCGTGGTGCAGCAGTTCGTGCCCGGCGGCGACGACGAGATCTACTTCACGTTGCTCTACTGCAAGCACGGCGGCCACACCGACGCCGTGTTCAGCGGTCGCAAACTGCGCCAGTGGCAGCCGCACTGCGGCGGCACCTCGGCGAGCGAGCCCGTCGACGTGCCGGCGCTCGACGACGCCGCGCGCCAGTTCTTCGCCGCGGTCGGCATGCACGGCCTGTGTTCGCTCGAGTACAAGCGCGACCCCCGCGACGGCGTCTACTACATGATCGAACCCACGGTCTGCCGCCCCGACTGGCAGAACGGCGTCGCCGACCACAACGGCGTGCCGCTCGCCTGGGTCGCCTACTGCGATCTCGCCGAGCTGCCCGCGCCCGCGGTCCGGCGCCCTCGCCGCGCGCGCCGTTGGGTCTACTGGAGCTGGGATACGCAGGCGGCCGCCTACTACCGCCGCCGCGGCGAGCTCGGCCTGCTGGCGTGGCTGTGGTCGATCCGCCCGCCGGTGCGCGGCGCCGTGTTCGCACTCGATGATCTGGGGCCGTGGCTGGCGACGGTCGGCGCGGCGTGGCGGCGACTGGGCCAGAAGGTGGCGCGGTGGTTCGGCGGCGGTCCCGTGGCGGAGAAGGCCGCGTGACCCTGCTCTCCACTTCGGCGGAGAACGCCATCGACGGCGCCTTCGCGCGCCTCGTCGAGATCGCCAGCCGCGGCCTGCCGCGCCTCGTCGTCGACGGCGGCCGCGCGCTGTGTCACCGCGCCCTGCAGCGACCGGGCGGACAGGTCGCGCTCGACGGTCGCTCCGAACGCTACACGGCGATGGCCTTGATCGGGATCGAGCATTGGCGGCGCCACGGCGCGCCGCCGGCGCTCGCGCTCGACACGCTCTACGACGGCCTGGCGTCCTGGCCGTCGCCCTCCGCGGGCGACCAGGGCCTGATCCTGTGGGCCCAGCTGCTGCGTGGCGACGCGCGCGCCGAAGCCACGGCTGCGGCCCTGCTGCAGCGCCGCGACGAGGTGTTCGCCAGCCGCTCGGACTGCGCCAGCATGGAGACGGGCTTCCTGCTGCGCGGCCTCGCCGCGGGCCGCGCCGCCGGCCTGCCCGGGATCGCAGCGTTCGCCGACGACGTCGCGGCGGTGCTGGTGCGCAACCAGGACCCCACCACCGGGCTGTTCTCGTTCTCCCGGCGCGTGCGCCGCAAGAACGTGTTCCGCACGCGCCGCGAGACGCACCTCGGCAGCTTCGCCTCCCAGGTCTATCCGACGATGGCGTTGGCGGCGCTCACGGCCGCGGGCGGCGACGCCGGCTGGCAACGCGCCGCCGAGCGCTGCGCCGACCGCGTCGCGAGCCTGCAGGGCCCGACCGGACAATGGTGGTGGATCTACCAGGTCGGCCGCGCGGTGCCGGCCCTGCGCTACCCGGTCTACACGGTGCACCAGGACGCGATGGGCCCGATGATGCTGCTCGCGACCGCACTGGCCAGCGGCCAGCCGCGCCGCTACGACGCCTCGATCGAACGCAGCCTCGCGTGGTTCGACCGGCGCGACGAGCGCCCCGATGTCGAGCTGCTCGACGACGACGGCGGCATGGTCTGGCGCGCGGTGCAGCGCGACGACCCCGCGACGACCGCCGCGCTAGGCCTGGGCAGCGGCGAACTGCTGCGGCTGGGACGCGTCGCGTGGACCGGGACCGAGGACCGGCGCGCGTTCCGGGGGGGGCATGTCTGCCCCGAGTCGCGCCCCTACCATCACGGTTGGATCCTGCTCGCGGCAGCGATGTGGGCCCAGAGCAAGGTGATGTAGGTGCTGGTCGAGTCGCCAATGTGCAGCGATACCCGCGGTCCCGGCCGCCCCACCGAGCGGGGAACGCCATGGGCCCGCTGACCACCATCTCGCGCAACATCGCGAGCAACGCAGTTGGCTATGTGGTCGCGATCGGCGCCGCGTTGCTGATGACGCCGTTCGTCATCCATACGCTGGGTGACGACAGCTACGCCATCTGGAGCCTAGTCGTCTCGCTCACCGGGTACTACGGCATCCTCGACCTCGGCATCCGCTCAGCGGTCGGTCAGTACGTGACCCGCTACTGGACCAACCAGGACATCGGCGGCGTCAACCGCACCATGTCCACGGCCGTCGCGATGACGCTGCCGATCGCCGTGTTGCTGTTGCTGCTGAGCGCCCTGATCGCGTGGCTCGCGCCGGCGTTGTTCACGCTGGCGCCGTCCGAGGTCCCCGAAGCGCGCCTGGCGATCGTGGTCATGGGCACCGCGGTGGCCCTGTCCTTCCCCTTCGGCGTGCTCGGGAGCGCAACCTATGCGCGCCAGCGCTTCGACATCGCCAACCTCGTCGGCATCGGCGAACGGCTGCTCAACCTCGCGCTCGCCTACTGGGTGCTGGCGGAGGGCCACGGGCTGATCGGGATCGCCATCGTCACCGCGTCGACGCAAACGATCGCTTGGCTGCTGCGGTGCTGGATCGCGTTCCGGCTGCTGCCCGGCCTGTCCCTGTCGCCGCGCTGGTGCAACCGCGACTCGATGCGCGAGCTGACCAGCTTCTCGGTCTACAACTTCCTGATCAACATCGCCGACCAGATCGTGCTCTCCACCGATCTGCTGGTGATCGGCATCATGATGCCGGACATCGACGCCGTCACCTACTACTCGGTCGGCGGCGCCTGCATCACCTACTTCATGATGATCATCAATGCCGTGGCGTGGACGCTGACGCCCTACGCGACGGCGTGTGACGCCAGCGGGGATCGCCCCGCTCTGCGGCGACTGTGGGTCTCCGGCAGCAAGAACATCTTCCTGCTGGCCGGCTTGATCGGCGGCGGGTTGATCTTCCTCGGCCACGACTTCCTGTCGGTGTGGATCGATCCCGGGAAGGTCTCCGGTGAGAAGTACACGTCCAGCGCGACGATCATGGCCGTGCTCGCCGGCGCCACGCTGCTGCGCGCGATGATGACCTGCGGCAAGCAGGTGCTGTTCGGCATGCGCAAGGTGCGTTTCCTCGCCAGGCTGTCGATGCTCGAGGCGGTCAGCAACCTGGTGCTGAGCCTGATCCTGATCAAGCCGTTCGGCCTGCTCGGCGTGGCGCTGGGCACGCTGATCCCGATCGCGGGCACGCAGCTGATCCTGCAGCCGCGTTTCCTCGCCCACACGCTCGAGCTGTCGCTGCGCCAATTCGTGGTGCGCGCCGCGCCGGGCGGCCTGATGGTGCTCGCCACCATGGGCGCGGTGTCGTGGGGCGTCACCGACCTGCTGCCGGTGAGCGGCTGGCCGAGCCTGATCCTCAAGGCGACCGTGGTGACGGCACCGGCGCTCCTGGTCGGCGTGCTGCTGGGCACGACCCGCGAAGAGAAGCAGCGGGTGCGGCGCAAGCTGGGGCTGGTCGCCAGCACCTCGGAGTAGCGCCGCGGGCCCCGGGCTCCGGTTCGCGGGCTGGATTGCCGATGGTGTCGTGATAGACATGCACGGACCGGTCCTCCCGCAGTCATGAAAGTCCTCTCGATCGTCGGCGCGCGCCCCAACTTCATGAAGGTCGCGCCGCTGCTGCGCTGCCTGTCGCGCCGCGGCCACGAGTCGGTGCTGGTGCACACCGGCCAGCACTACGACGCCAACATGTCGGACGCGTTCTTCCGCGACCTCGGCCTGCCGACACCCGACCATCACCTCGGCGTCGGCTCCGGTTCGCACGCGCAGCAGACCGCCAAGGTGATGGCCGCGTTCGAACCCGTGCTGCTGCAGGAACGGCCCGACGTCGTGGTCGTCGTCGGCGACGTCAACTCCACGCTCGCCTGCACGCTCGTCAGCAGCAAGCTCGGCGTTCCCGTGGCGCACGTCGAGGCGGGCCTGCGCAGCCGCGATCGCACGATGCCCGAGGAGATCAACCGCCTCGTCACCGACTGCCTCGCCGACCTGTTGCTGACCCCCTCGCCCGACGCCGACGACAACCTGCGCGCCGAAGGCGTGCCCGACGCGCGCATCTTCCACGTCGGCAACATCATGATCGACTCGCTGGTCGACCACCTGCAGGCGGCCCGCGGCTCGGACATCCTGCAGCGGCTCGGCCTCTCGGCCGGCACCTACGGCGTGGTCACGCTGCACCGGCCGTCGAACGTCGACGAACCCGCCACGCTGACCGGCATCCTCGGCGCCCTGCGCGAGATCGCCAAGACGCTGCCGCTGGTCTTCCCGTGCCACCCGCGCACGCGCGAACGGCTGCAATCGGGCGGCGGCACGGAGGGCCTGCACCTGCTCGATCCGCTCGGCTACCTCGACTTCATGGCGCTCGTGGCGGGCAGCCGCCTGGTGCTCACCGATTCGGGCGGGCTGCAGGAGGAGACCACCTGGCACCGCATCCCGTGCCTGACGATCCGCGAGAACACCGAGCGGCCGATCACCATCAGCCAGGGCAGCAACGTGCTCGCCGGCACCGACCCGGGCACGATCGTCGCGCTGGCCCTCGAGGCGCTGCAGAAGGCGCCTGGGTCGCAGCCGGTGCCGGCGCTGTGGGACGGCAAGACCGCCGCGCGCATCGTCGACGTGCTCGAAGGCTGGTGGCGGGCGCGCAGCGCCGACTAACGCGCCGCGCCCGGATCCCGACCAGCTTCCAGGCAGGTGAGCAAGGGCGCGAAGCTCGTCGCCGCGTCGTACTGCCGCGCCGGTGCCAGGTCGCCGGGCCGCGGCGCCAGCGCCGCGATGCTTCCGGCCAGCTCGGCGGTCTCCGCGTAGGTGAAGCAGTGTCCGGGACCCGAGGTGTCGGCCACGATCTGCCAGGCGTCGCCGGGGTTGCCGACGAACAGCACCGGCCGACGCGCCATCAGGTAGTCGTAGAGCTTGCCGGGTACGAAGATCGCGTCCTCGGGCTCGCTGCCGTTCACGAGCAACAGCGCGGTCATCTCGCGCATCGCCTGCAGCGCGGTCGCGAACGGCACCGGGTCGTGCCGCATCACGCGCTCGCGCACCGCGGCGGGGACCTGCGGGAGGTCCTCTTCGAGCAGCCGCTTCGAATCGCGCGCGTCGCAGTAGACGTGCACGGTCACCTGCCGCAGGGCCGCGGCGTCGAGCAACGCCAGCGCGTCGAGCACCGGCCGCAGCCGGCGTCGCGGGAAGATCGTGCCGAAGAACCCCAGGTGGATGCCGTCGCGCGGGGTCGGGCGGCCGCCGCGCGCCGCGAGTTCGTCGGCGAGTTCGTCGGCCAGCGCGTAGTCCGCCGCGTTGCGCATCAGCTGCACCGGGCACGGCGGCGGCACGAACGTCTGCTCGAACTCGCGCAGCGCCTCGCTGGTGTTGACGAACAGCTGGTCGGCGAGCCGGAGCGCCGCGCGTTCGCGCTGCAGCAGCCGCTGCCGCACCCGTTCGCCGCCCGTACGGGTCCAGGCGTTGCCGCTGAGCAGGTCGCGGTAGTCGACGAGGATGCGCAGCCGCGGACACGCGCGCCGCAGCGCCGGGATCGCCAGGATCTGCCCGTGCGGGCCGCAGGTCAGCAGCACCGCGTCGAAGCCCTCGCGCCGCGCCAGGGCCGGCAGCTCGCGCCGCAGCCGCCAGGCCCACTCGACGTGCTTGTCGGGCAGCGCCAGCCACCCGGGCAGCTTGTGGGTCAACGTGCGCAGCAGCTTCTCGGGCAGGTTGCGCGCGGCCGGACGCGACGCCAGGGTCGGCCCGCCCAGCTCGTGGCGCACCACCGCCGCCGGCGTGGCCGCCGCGAGCGTGTCGTCGCGGGCCAGCAGCTGCGCGGCGGCGAGGGTGACCCAGTGCACCTCGTGTCCGTGGGCCAACAGGGTGCGCGACAGGCGCAGCACGCGGTGCGACGCGACGGCGGGTTCCGGGGGGGCGTAGTAGCTGACGATCGCGACGCGCACTGCGTGACTGTGGTGAGGGGCCGGCGAGCCGGCAGGCTACGTCGCCCATGCGAGCATTGCACGAGTCGTCGCCGCGGGGCGCGCCGGGCGGCCGCAGGGATCCGCGCGCGGAACCCGCAGCGTACTTGCAGCCGGGCGCGTCAGACCATAAACCGTCGCCCCCATGACGCACGTCATCGCTCAACCCTGTATCGACGTCAAGGACAAGGCCTGCGTCGACGTCTGCCCCGTCGACTGCATCCACGGCAAGGACGACTCGCCGCAGCTCTACATCAACCCGTCCGACTGCATCGACTGCACGCTGTGCGTCGACGCGTGCCCGGTGACGGCGATCTTCGCCGAAGAAGACCTGCCCGAGGAATGGAAGCAGTTCACCAAGACCAACGCCGACTACTTCGCGTAGGCCCGGCAGTCCCCGTGGCCCCCGTCCGGTGACCACCCATCCGGTGACCACCGGCGACCCACTGCGCGACCCACCTCGCGACCCGCTCGGCCGCTACAGCCGGCAGATGCGCGTGCACGGCGTCGGCGAAACCGGCCAACGACGGCTCGCCTCTGCGACCGTCCTGATCGTCGGCTGCGGCGCGCTCGGCAGCCACAGCGCCCAGGCGCTGGTGCGAGCCGGCGTCGGCACCGTCTGGCTCGTCGACCGCGACATCGTCGAGCTCAGCAACCTGCAACGTCAGGTGCTGTTCTCGGAGGCCGACGCGATCGCCGGCGTGCCCAAGGCGATCGCCGCCGCCGCCGCGCTCGGCGGCGCCAACAGCGCCTGCCGCGTCGTGCCGCACGTCGCCGACTGCTCGCTGGACTTCCTGCGCAACCTGCCGGCGCGCCCCGACCTGGTGCTCGACGGCACCGACAACTTCCCGACCCGCTACCTGCTCAACGACTGGTGCGCCGAGCAGGGTGTGCCGTGGATCTATGCGGGCGCCGTCGGCAGCGAGGGCGCGGCGATGGTCGTGCCCGCCGGCGGCCCTTGCCTGCGCTGCCTGTGGCCCGAGGCGCCGCAGGGGGCCGACGTCGGCAACTGCGAGACGGTCGGCATCCTGCAGCCCGCGATCGCCGCGGTCACCGCGTTCCAAGTCGCCGAAGCGCTCAAGCTGCTGGTGGGCGCTGCGCCGACGCGCGGCGTGTTCACCTGCGACGTCTGGCGCGGCCAGTACCTGCTGCAGCAGGTCGCCGACCGACCGGCGCCCGACTGCCCGGTCTGCCGCCGCGAGAGGTTCCCGGCGCTGCTGGCCGCACCCACCGAAGCCGTCACGCTGTGCGGCCGCGACGCCGTGCAGATCGATCCGGGGTCGCGCGCCCCCATCGACCTTGCGGCCCTGGCCGCGCGCCTCGACGGCGCGGTCGACGACCTGCGACGCACCGCGCACCTGCTGCGGTTCGCTGCCGACGGCTGCCGCTTCAGCGTCTTCCCCGGCGGCCGCACGCTGGTGTTCGGCGTGCAGGACCCTCTGCGGGCCCGGGCCCTGTTCGATCGCTGGGTCGGCGCCCACGGCGGTGCGTCGTGAGCGACGACGACCTGCTCTACCTCGACCACGCCGCGACCAGCTGGCCCAAACCCCAGGTCGTGCTCGACGCGATGCGGCGCTGGTACGAACAGGTCGGCGTCAGCGCCGAACGCGGCGACGGCGAACGTTGCCAGGTCGCCCGCGCCGAGGTCGCGGCGGCCCGACGCGGCCTCGGCGCGCTCTGCGGGCTCGGCGGCGACCGCGTCGCATTCGTCTCGGGCGCCACCGAGGGCCTCAACCTGACCCTGCGGGCGCTGCTGCGCCCGGGACACCGCGTGCTCACGACCGCGTTCGAGCACAGCTCCGTCGTGCGGCCGCTGGCCGCCTTGCGCGCCCCATTGGGCCTCTCGCTCGAGGTCCTGCCGCCGGACCCCGACGGCGGCCTCGCGGCAACCGGTATGGCGGCCGCCATCGCCCGTCATCGCCCCGACGTGCTGGTGTTCACGCACGCCAGCAACGTCACCGGCGCGGTGTTCGATGCCGCGGCGTTCGCCGCCGCCGCGCGCGCCGCGGGCTGCACCAGCGTGCTCGACGTCAGCCAGACCGCCGGCTGGTTGCCGGTGGACGTCGGCGCCGACGTGGTCGTCGGCAGCGCCCACAAGGCGCTGCTCGGGCCGCCGGGCCTGGGCTTCGTGATCGCCCGCCCCGGGGTCGCGCTCGCGCCGCAGAAGCAGGGCGGCACCGGCAGCAGCCAGGCGCTCGAACGGCACCCCGAGGCCTGGCCGACGGCGTTCGAGGCCGGCACCCCCAACACCCCGGCGATCTTCGGGCTGGCGGCGGCGCTGCGCTGGGCAGACGCGCACCCGGCGCCGCCGCGGCTCGCGGCCTGCCTCGAGGAAGTCGAGCGCCTCGCCGACGCGCTCGGCCAACTGCCAGGCGTGCAGCTGCTGCGACCGCCGCCCGGACCGCGCACCCCCGTGCTCAGCCTGACGCTCGCCGACGCCGACCCGGCCGAGCTCGGCCTGGTGCTCGACGCGGCGCGCATTCACGTGCGCAGCGGCCACCACTGCGCCCCCTGGCTGCACCAGCACCTGGGCACGCAGGCGTCGGGAACGGTGCGCATCGCCCCGGGCGCGCCGCTCGGCGACCGCGATCGGCAGCGCCTCGTCGAGGCCGTGGCCAGCGCTGCGGGTGGCTGACTCCCTCTGCCGCGCCCCACTTGTGAGCGCCCCATTTGCGAAGGGCTAGCTCTCGCCACCGCGACGCGGCCGGTCTCGTCCGAAACTGTTTTCGTGCGGGCATGCTTGCAGACACCGGCGGAACGCAATAGATAGTGGCCCCCTACGGCGGCAGCCCCAAACTGCTGTCCTTGGCGCTCGCCGAGGACCAGTTCGGACTGCCGGTGTGGGGCTCGAACCCCTCGGTCGGGGGTGCGGGTCGTCCGACCAGGTTTCGGGCGGTTTCGGATCGAGATGCAGGCGGCCCCCCGTGCATGCAGTCAGGCGCGCGCGGAAGCCGTGGGCAGGCAACGGCCCAGGGTGTCCCAGCGCCCCGCATCTCGCGATGACGTCGCCCCACGCCGCGTCGGACCAACCTCGTCTCAGCGTTTCGTCTCATCAGCGTTTCGGCGCCCCCGTCGTCGGTCGCGAGCTGTTCCGCCGGTCCCCACACCCACCGCCCGTCGCTGCTGACGACGGCGAGGTTCGTGTGCCGACTCGGCGAACTCTCGCGCCCGCGACAAGCGGGTGTCTGGAGGTAGTCGCGTGAAGGTTACTCGGCGGTTCACGGTCAAGGGCAAGTCGGCCTACGAAGGCATCCCGTTCGTCAAGCGCAACTCGGAGATCCGCAACCCCAACGGGTCGCTGGTGTTCGAAGCCAAGGACATCGACGTCCCCGCCCACTGGAGTCAGGTGGCGGTGGACATCCTCGCGCAGAAGTACTTCCGCAAGGCGGGCGTGCCGCAGCTGACCACCGACGAGCAGGGCAACCCCGGCAAGCCGATGCTCGACGACGCCGGCAACCCGGTGCTCGGCGGCGAACGCGACGCCCGCCAGGTGTTCCGCCGCCTGTCCGGCTGCTGGCGCAGCTGGGGTGAGCAGTACGGCTACTTCGACAGCTCCGACGACGCGCAGGCGTTCCAGGACGAGCTGTCGCACATGCTCGCCGCGCAGCACGCCGCGCCCAACTCGCCGCAGTGGTTCAACACCGGCCTGCACTACGCCTACGGCATCACCGGCCCCGCGCAGGGCCACTGGTTCGTCGAGGGCGACGGCGCCGGCGGTCCGCACAAGCTGCACAAGAGCAAGAGCGCCTACGAGCGCCCGCAGCCGCACGCCTGCTTCATCCAGTCGGTGACCGACGACCTGGTGTCGGACGGCGGCATCATGGACCTGTGGACGCGCGAGGCGCGCCTGTTCAAGTACGGCTCCGGCACCGGCAGCAACTTCTCGGCGCTGCGCGGCGAGAACGAGCCGCTGTCCGGCGGCGGCAAGAGCTCGGGCCTGATGAGCTTCCTGCGCATCGGCGACCGCGCCGCGGGCGCGATCAAGTCGGGCGGCACCACGCGCCGCGCCGCCAAGATGGTCTGCCTGGACCTCGACCACCCGGACATCGAGACGTTCGTGTCGTGGAAGGTCAACGAGGAGCAGAAGGTCGCCGCGCTGGTCACCGGCAGCAAGCTGATCAAGCGCCACCTCAACGCCGTGATCAACAGCGTGCACGTCACCGACGAGCACGGCAACACGCACCCGGTGATCAAGCCGCGCGACAACGACGCGCTGCGCGCCGCGCTGGCCGCGGCCCGCACCGCCGGCGTGCCCGACAACTACCTGCACCGCGCGCTGCAGCTCGGCGAGCAGGGCTTCCAGGCCGTCGACATCACCGAGTACAACACCGACTGGGACGGTGAGGCCTACGCGACCGTCGCGGGCCAGAACTCCAACAACTCGGTGCGCGTGCCGAACGAGTTCTTCCGCGCCGTCGACGAGGGCGGCAAGTGGCGCCTGATCCGGCGCACCGACCGCGCCGTCGCCAAGGAAGTCGACGCCCGCGGCCTGTGGGACAAGGTCGCCTACGCGGCCTGGGCCTGCGCCGACCCGGGCGTGCAGTACGACACCACCATCAACGAGTGGCACACGTGCCCGAAGGACGGGCGCATCAACGCGAGCAACCCGTGCTCGGAGTACATGTTCCTCGACGACACGGCCTGCAACCTGGCGTCGATCAACCTGGTCAAGTTCCTCAACGCCGACGGCTCGTTCGACGTCGAGAGCTTCCAGCACGCCTGCCGCATCTGGACCATGGTGCTGGAGATCAGCGTGCTGATGGCCAGCTTCCCGAGCCAGGAGATCGCGCAGCGCAGCTACGACTACCGCACGCTCGGCCTCGGCTTCGCCAACCTCGGCACGATCCTGATGCGCCTGGGCATCCCCTACGCCTCGCCCAAGGCCTACGCGATCGCCGGCGCGATCAGCGCGATCATGTGCGGCGAGTCCTACGCGACCTCGGCCGAGATGGCCAAGGAGCTCGGCGCCTTCCCGCGCTACGAGCACAACCGCGAGGACATGCTGCGCGTGATCCGCAATCACCGCCGCGCCGCCTACCACGCCACCGCCTCGGAATACGAGGGCCTGTCGGTCACCCCGGTCGGCATCGATCCCAAGCTCTGCCCGGGCAAGCTGCTCGAGGCCGCGCGCGAGTCCTGGGACCGGGCCCTGGCGCTCGGCGAGAAGCACGGCTACCGCAACGCGCAGACCACCTGCATCGCGCCGACCGGCACGATCGGCCTGCTGATGGACTGCGACACCACGGGTGTCGAGCCGGACTTCGCGCTGGTCAAGTTCAAGAAGCTCGCCGGCGGCGGCTACTTCAAGATCGCCAACCAGAGCCTGGCCCCGGCGCTCGAGAAGCTCGGCTACCAGCGCAACCAGATCGACGACATCCTGGCCTACGTCGTCGGCCGCAAGACCCTCGCCGGCGCGCCGGCGATCAACCACGAGACGTTGGCCAAGCGCGGTTTCGACGACGCCGCGATCAAGAAGCTCGAGAAGGCGCTCGAGAGCGCCTTCGACATCAGCTTCGCGTTCAACAAGGGCACGCTCGGCGAGGACTTCTGCAAGCAGAAGCTCGGCTTGTCCGACGCGCAGCTCGGCGACTGGAGCTTCGACATGCTCAAGCACCTCGGCTTCTCCAAAGCCGACGTGCTCGCCGCCAACGACTACGTCTGCGGCACGATGACCGTCGAGGGCGCGCCGCACCTCAAGGACTCGCACCTGCCGGTGTTCGACTGCGCCAACCGCTGCGGCCGCAAGGGCCGCCGCTACATCCCCTACGAGGCGCACATCCACATGATGGCCGGCGTGCAGCCGTTCATCAGCGGCGCGATCAGCAAGACCATCAACATGCCCAACGACGCCACCCTGGAGAACGTCAAGCACGTCTACCAGATCGGCTGGCAGTCGATGCTCAAGGCGGTGGCGCTCTACCGCGACGGCAGCAAACTCAGCCAGCCGCTGAACTCGTCGATCGACGACAGCGACGAGGCTGAGGGCGGCCTGTCGCTGACCGCCACCAGCAGCGTGCAGAAGATGGCCGCGCGCATCACCGAACGGGTCGTGCACCGCTACATCGCCAAGCGCCGCCGCCTGCCGCACCGCCGCGCCGGCTACACGCAGAAGGCCGTCGTCGGCGGCCACAAGATCTACCTGCGCACCGGTGAGTACGAGGACGGCTCGCTCGGCGAGATCTTCCTCGACATGCACAAGGAAGGCGCCGCGTTCCGCAGCCTGATGAACTGCTTCGCGATCGCAGTGTCGCTCGGCCTGCAGCACGGCGTGCCGCTCGACGAGTTCGCCGACGCGTTCGTGTTCACGCGCTTCGAGCCCAACGGGCCGGTGCAGGGCCACGACCAGATCAAGATGGTCACCTCGGTGATCGACTACGTGTTCCGCGAGTTGGCGATCAGCTACCTGGATCGCCAGGAGCTGGCCCAGGTGCAGCTCGAGGACCTGTCGAGCACGACCATGGGCAAGAAGGACGAGAGCCCGGAGTTCACCGACGAAGAGGTCGTCTCCGAGACGATCTACGACGGCGAGGAAGCGCCGCGCGACGTGCACCAGAACGAGCACCTGCACCCGCACAGCCGCGGCATCCTGCGCGGCCACGACGGGGACGGTGGCGGCAATGGTGGCGGCGGCCCCGTCGGCGGCGGCATCGTCAAGAACGCCGTGTTGCAGCGCGCCGAGTCGAGCACGACGACCACCACGACGATGGTCACGCTCGAGCAGCGCCAGACCCGCATGAAGGTCGCCGAGGCCCGCCTCAAGGGCTACGAGGGCGACCCGTGCGGCGGCTGCGGCGCCTTCACCCTGGTGCGCAACGGCACCTGCCTGAAGTGCGTGAGCTGCGGCTCGACGAGCGGCTGCTCGTAGGCAAGGCCGGTCGCCGCGGCGCATGGACCGCCGCGGCGAGCCCGATCACTTGCGAGCCGGCTCGGCCAGCGACACGCCGCTGACCCACTTGCGCACGCGGTCGGCGGCCCCGGCGTCCTCGGGGAACTGCGCCACGTACCGCGCCGCGAGCCACTCGACCCCGGCGCCCTCGCCGAGTCCGGCGAGCTCGGCGCGATCCTCGGGGCCGAGGTGCAACGCGCTCGACAGGTGCAACCACGCGTACGGTTTGTTGTCGAGCGGCACGCACGTGATGCACGGCAACAGGCTCGCGAGGAAGCCGAGCGGCCCCCATTCGATGCGCGCGTCGTCGCTCAGCGCGGCGAAGACGCCGAACTGCACCTCCGCGACCCAGATCACCGGCGTCGCGACCACGTCGGCAAGGGTCAGCCACGGCACGCCGACGTCACTCGAGCCCTGCCGCAGCCAGACATCGATGCGGGCCTCGTCCCCGTCGCTCCAGGCGACCGCCTGATGATCTCGCTGCGTCCACAGGCTGGTGCAGCCGGCCAGTCCGCTCAACAGCAACCACAGCAGCGCCTTGGTCCGCATGCCGCGACGATACCGCGGGGGCCCTTCCCGCATCAGGCTCGGACGCCGCGCGGCAGCCACGGACGACCGCCGCAGATCGCGCAGACCGTGAAGTCGCGCGCCGCGCGCCACCAGCCACGGCGGTG
Organism: Planctomycetota bacterium; assembly: GCA_020638655.1. Classification (GTDB taxonomy): domain Bacteria; phylum Planctomycetota; class UBA1135; order UBA1135; family UBA2386; genus JACKIC01. The sequence continues at coordinate 655,934 of JACKIC010000002.1, read as the reverse complement.
CTCGACCACCACGCCGTGCCTGCAAGCACCGCATGCGACCCACCCGGTCGCCGGGGTCGTGCACCGAGCGATCGTCCACGCGCGCAGCGCCTCGTCGGCCGCGTCGCCCACGTAGTACTTCGCGCACAGCTCGGCCGCGTAGGGCCCGACCACCGCGCCGAGCTTGCCGAGCGAGAGCACGACCTCACGCCGGCTGGCGGACAGGCTCGCGTAGTGACGGCCGCGCAGCAGCGCCTCCCAGCGCTCGAGCACGTGCGCGTTGGCGAGCGCGAGGTCTCCCGCCGCCCGGATCCAGTCGGGATACTCACACCCGGCCGGGAACAGCTCGAGCAGCGTCGGCAGGTCCCGCTGCCACACCGCGCCGCGGCACCGCACGAAGAACACCACGTGCTCGTCGATGCGGCCGCTCGCCATCAGGCCCTGGAGGCGCCGCCACGCCGCGGCGTCGAGCTCTTCGGCGCGCGCGAACAGCAGCAGCTCGGCGATCCGGCGCTGCCACAGCGGTTCGCGCGGCCACGACCGCAACAGGCGCGCGGTCGACCAGGTCGCCAGCGCAGCGCTGCGCCGTTCGAGCGCGGTCGGAGGTTCGGCGGCGGACATGCCGCGGCCTCTAGGACACGACGCCGTCGATCGTGCGCCGGATCCCGAGCGGATTGTGATCCTGCAACTCGGCCGGCAGCAGCTCGTGCGGCCAGTCCTGCCAGCACACCGGCCGCGCCCAGCGCAAGATCGCGGTCGGCCCGACCGCCGAGAAGCGCGCGTCGGTCGCCGCCGGGTAGGGACCGCCGTGCACCATCGCGCCGCAGACCTCGACGCCGGTCGGCACGCCGTTGGCGAGCAGCCGGCCGACCTTGCTGCGCAGCACCTCGATCACGTCCGCGAACTCGGCGAAGTCGTCGCCGTCGCCGTGCACGGTGGCGGTGAGGTGGCCGTGCAGCGAACCCGCCAGCTGCAGCAGCTCGGCGCGCTGCCCGCAGCCGACGGTCAGCACCGCCGGCCCATAGATCTCGGTGCGCAACCGCGGGTTGGCCACCACCGCCGCCGCCGAGGCCGACAGCAGCGTCAGGCACACCGCGGTCGCGCCGTCGCCGACCGCGCCGCGGGCGGTGACCTCGACGGGCAGCTTGCCGAGCTCGGCGAACGCAGCGTCGTAGCCGCTCTTGATCGACGGGTGCACGGTCGGCGCGGCGGCGGCGCCGCCGAGTTGCTCCGTCAGCGTCGCGACGAACGCCTCGTCGCCCGCGCCGCGCTGCCACAGCACCATGCCGGGGCTGGTGCAGAACTGGCCGCCGGCCAGCAGCGCCGAGGCCGCGAGCTGCGCGGCGATCTGCGCGCCGCGCGCCGCCATCGCGCGCGGCAGGATCAGCACGGGGTTCATCGAGCCCATCTCGGCGAACACCGGGATCGGCTCGGGGCGCGCCGCCGCGAGGTCGAACAGCGCCCGCCCGCCGCGGTGCGAGCCGGTGAACCCGACCGCCGCGATCGCCGGATGCTGCACCAGCAGCGTGCCGACCTCGTGCGAACGGCCGTGCAGCAGCGAGAACGTTCCCGCGGGCAGGCCGAGCGCGCGCACCGCGTCGTGGATGACGCGACCGACCAGCTCGCTGGTGCCCGGGTGCGCAGGGTGGCCCTTGACGATCACCGGGCAGCCGGCCGCGAGCGCCGAGGCGGTGTCGCCGCCGGCGACCGAGTAGGCCAGCGGAAAGTTGCTGGCGCCGAACACCACCACCGGGCCGATGCCGACCAGCATGCGGCGCAGGTCCGGCTTCGGCATCGGCTGGCGCTGCTGGTCGGCGCGATCGATGCGCGCGTCGACCCACGAGCCCGCCTCGACGAGATCGGCGTAGAGACGCAGCTGGCCGACGGTGCGGCCGCGCTCGGCCTCGGCACGACCCTTGGGCAGCGCGGTCTCGGCGCAGTAGCAGGTCAACAGTTCGTCGCCGAGCTCGAGCAACCCGTCGGCGATGCGCCGCAGCAGCGCCGCGCGCTGCGCCGGCGCCGTGGCCAGCAGCGGCAGCTTCGCGGCCGCGGCGGCGGCGCAGGCGCGCTCGACCTGCGCCGCCGTGGCTTCGGCGTAGCTCGGTCCGATCGCCTTGCCGCTGTGCGGATCGATCGCCGTGAAGGTCTCGCCGCCCTCGGTCTCGGCTGCGCCGGCGAGGAAGTGCTCGCCGCGCAGCCCCGCCGCCGCGGCGCTCACTGCGCCGCCTCCGGCATCGCCGCGAGCGCCTCGCGGATCACCATCAGCGCCTGTTCGCGCAGCGCGCCCGAGGCCGGCAGCCGCGGCAGGCGCACGCGTTCGTTGCCCTGGCCGACCTCCTGCTGCACCAGCTTGATGAGTTGCACGAACTCGGGCACCGTGTCGAGCCGCAGCAGCGGCAGGAACCACCGGTAGAGCGCGCGCGCCGCGGCGTGCTGGCCGTCGCGCGCCAGTTCGAACAACCGCACCGACTCGGCCGGGAACGCGTTGACGAGCCCCGCGACCCAGCCCGTCGCGCCGGCGGCGACCCCTTCGCAGAGCATGTCGTCCATGCCGACGAGCACCGCGAGCCGGTCGCCGACCAGCGCCTTGACCGCCGTGACCCGCCGCGCGTCGCCGCTCGACTCCTTGACCGCGACCAGGTTGGCGTGCGCCGCAGCCAGGTCGGCGATGAACGGCGGCGTGAAGTCGACGCCGTAGGCCGGCGGGTTGTTGTAGAGCATGCAGGGCAGGTCGGTCGCGCGCAGCACCGCGTCGAGGTGCGCCCGCGCCTCGTGCATGCCGCCCTTGTGCACGTAGGCCGGCAGCACCATCAGCCCGCGACAGCCCGCGTCGGCGGCCGCCTGGGCGAGCCGCACCGCCTGGCGCGTGCTCAGCGCGGCGATGCCCGGTAGCACCGGGTGGTCCCCCGCCGCCGCGACCAGCGTCTTCAGGATCGCCACCTTCTCGCCCTCGTCGAGCGTCGCGCCCTCACCGAGCGAACCGAGCGGGATGATGCCCGAGCAGCCCTGGTCGAGCTGCCAGCGCGCGTGCTTGCCGAGGAAGTCGTGGTCGACGGCGTCGTCGGCAGTGAACGGGGTGGTGATGGCGGGCAGGACGTGGCGGAACGGCGAGGGAGCCATGGGGCGACTAGCGAACGGCACCGCATCGTCGGGTGCAAGTCTCCGCGCGCCGATGTCCGAGCCGACGTCGAGGCTGGCGCTCGCCCGCCCGGCGCGCGATCGTTGCGGCATGGCATCGGACGACCCGCGCGACGCGCAACAGCAGTTGGTGCACAGCCTCGGCCTGCCCGTGGCCCGGCGGCACATCTTCCTGTGCTGCGACCAGAGCAACCCCAAGTGCTGCGACAAGGAGGCGGGCCTCGCGGCGTGGGACTTCCTCAAGCGTCGCCTCAAGGAGCTCGGCCTGTCCGAGCACGGCGGCGTGCAGCGCACCAAGGCGAACTGCCTGCGGCTGTGCAGCGGCGGGCCGATCGCCGTCGTCTACCCCGAAGGCACGTGGTACGGCGGCTGCACCACCGAGGTGCTCGAGCAGATCGTTCAGCGACACCTGATCGGCGGGCAGATCGTGCGCGAACACTGCGTGTTCTCGGCGCCGCTCGCCGGCGACGGCGCGACGGAGGGTCGCTGACATGGACCCCGCCGCCGTATTCGCGCGGACACCGTGCAACCGCTTCCTCGGCATCGAGCTCGTCGACGCCAGCCGCGAGCGCGTCGAGCTGTCGCTGCCCGTGCGCGACGAGTTCCTGCAGGAAGAAGGGGTCGTGCAGGGCGGCATCCTGACCGCGCTCGCCGACATGGCCGCGGTCTACCTGCTGTGGCCCTACCTGCCCGCGGACCGCGCGATGACCGGCACCGGCTGCGCGATGCAGTTCCTCGCCGGCGCGAGCGTCGCGGATGGCCCGCTGCGCGCGGTGGCGACGCCGCTGCGCGTCGGCAGCACCGTCGCGGTCTGCGAGAGCGAGCTGTTCCAGGGCGGGCGCCGCGTCGCCAAGGGCACGTTCACCTTCCTGCTGCGCGAACGGCGGCCCCGATGACGCCGCCGCTGCACCTGCTCTGGGACGGGCCCGAGAACGCGGCCGCCACCGTCGTGCTCGCGCACGGCGCCGGCGCCGGCATGGAGCACCCGTTCCTCGCCGCCGTCGCCGCGGGCCTCGCGGACGCCGGCCTGCGCGTCGTGCGCTTCGAGTTCCCCTACCAGCGCGATTCGCGCGCCGGTCACCGCCGCGCGCCCGATCGCCTGCCCGTGCTGCGCGACTGCATGCGCGAGGTCGTCGCCAGCTGCGGCCCGGGTCGCGTCGTGCTGATGGGCAAGTCGATGGGCGGTCGCGTCGCGACGACGCTGGCCGACGAGCTCGGCGCCGCCGCGGTGGTGGTGTTCGGCTACCCGTTCCACCCGCCGCGCAAACCCGAGCAGCTGCGCACCGCGCACCTCGAGGCGCTGCGCACGCCGACCCTGATCCTGCAGGGCGCGCGCGACCCCTTCGGCACGCGCGCCGAGGTCGATGCCTACCCCCTGTCCGCCGCCATCACGGTGCGCTGGTTCGCCGACGGCGACCACTCGCTCGCACCGCGCAAGCGCAGCGGTCATTCGGCCGAAGCGCACCTCGCCGCCGCCATCGCCGCGGCCGCCGCGTTCGCTCAGCGCTGAGGGTACGGTACCGGGTACAAACCACACAGCGCGCGCCCGCGGCCCGCCCGCAGTCGTTCAGCGACGGCCCGGGTCGTAGCCGAACGTCACCTCGCCGAAGCCCGCGGCCGCCACCGCATCGGCAGTTCGCGCGATGTCGTCGTAACAGGCCCCCGCGTGCCCCACGACCACGACCGGGGGCAGCACTCGCGCGCCGGTCCGGACGTCCGACTGCAGCATGCCCGGGTCGGCGGCGATGCGCTTCAACTCGGCGTGCAGCGTCGGCACGTCGCCGATCGGCCGCGGCCCCACCGCCCAGCGCAGCTCGCGGCCCTGCAGCCGGTAGCGCGGCGCGCGACCCGACCCGCCAGCCGAGCCCGAGAACACCTTGTCGCCGCTGGCGACGCAGTGCACGTCGACGACCAGCTGTTCGCGCGGCTCGACGTAGCTCGGCCCACCGCCGACGTCCTTGGGCAGGTACGCCGGCAGCTTCGCTTCGAGCACTTTGAAGTCGATGCAGATGAAGAAGATGATCATCAAGAACACGACGTCGATCATCGGCGTCATGTCGGACTTCGCTTCGAAGTCCGCAGCGTCGGAGTGGCTCATGGGTTCACCTCGCGCCGCCTCAACGCGTGCCCGCCCGCGTGGTTCACGTGCGTACCGAACCGGGTACAAACCACACAGGCTCGGCCGCTCCGCGGCCGAGCCTGTGTGGTTTGTACCCGGTTCCGTACACTCACCGCCCGTGCTGCTCGCGCAGGTGCTTGCGCAGCAGGTCGCCGCCGAAGTCGTGCTCGAAGTCGCGCCAGACGGTGTGCACGTGGTTGGCCCCGTTCTGGGTGTTGTCGTACTCGACGGCGAAGAAGGTGCCGTGGATGCGGTAGTAGTGGCCCTGACCCCGCTCGCGGCCGCCGGCCCACGCGAACGACAGCTCGTCGAGGTCGCGCGACTTGATGCGGGCCAGCTCGCCGTCGGCGACGTCGCTGCGCAGCACATGCGCGAATTCCTCGACGAGGCGCCACAGCACGGCGCGTTGGCCGTCGTCGAGGTCCTTCCAGGCGACGCCGCGGCGCGCGCCGAGCTTCGCCGGCGCCTGGCCGGGGCCGAGCAGCACATCGGCCGGCGCGGTCGCGGCGATCACGGCGCGCTGCAGCTGCGCCTCGTCGAGCATCAGCAGGAAGGCGCGCGCGAGGTCCTCCTCGGCGCCGAGCACGCGCTGGCCACGGCGCTCGCCCGACGGGACCTCGGCGGGGTTGGTGCCCAGGAAGCGCGGCGAGCAGCTGACCACGGCGCCTTCGTGCACGCTGACCTGCAGCGAGACGTGATGGCCCTGGAAGCGCACCATGAAGGTCCCGGCGGCGGCGGGCTCGCCGCAGACCAGCAGCGCGTAGCGGCCCGGGTCCCGGTGGCTGGCGTCGTGACCGCCGGCCGACTCGATCGCGCGCAGCACGTCTTCGAGTCTGGTGATCGCAGTGACCTTGGCGAAGCCCGCCGTCGACAGCATCGACGCGAGCAGCGCGCGCGCCGCGGTGTCCTGCGCCGCGTCGAGCGCCCCGAGCTCGATGCCCGCGTAGCGGCCCGGCACGAAGTTCCACGAGGTGCGTTCGGCGTCGTCGAGCGCGCGCTGCGCCAGCTGCCGCTGCTCGGGCGAGAGTTTGCCCAGGAACGCACTGGCCGCCGCCGCGACCGCCTCGGCGCCGCCGGCCGCGTGGACGGGCTGCGGCCACAGGGCCACCCCCGAGGTCGCCGTGAGCAGGATGGTGACGGCGAGGGAGAGCCCGTGTTGCATGGCGACAGACCTGTGCTGGCAGTGGACGAAGGAGGACGACGCGCGGCCGACTACGCCGGCGCGCGCCCCAGCGCCTTGTCGACCAGGGCCGCCTGTTCGGCCTTGTGCCGGACCAGCGAGCCGGTGGCCGGGCTGGCCGCCGCAGGGCGCATCGCGCGGGCCGCCCAGTCGAACCGATCGCGCACGAAGGTCCAAGCCCCCATGTTCGCGGGTTCTTCCTGGCACCACACGAATTCGGCCTTGCCGTAGCGCGCGCGCAGCGCCGCCATCGGCGAGGCCGGCCACGGATACAGCAACTCGCAGCGCACCAGGGCGATGCTCTGGTCCGCGCCGACGGCCGCGAGCAGGTCGTAGTAGACCTTGCCCGAGCAGCACACCACGCGGCGCACGGCCCCGGCATCACCCCCCGCGAGCCGCGGATCGTCGAGCACCGGCTGGAAGCCGCCCGCGGCGAGCTCCTCGGGCGCCGACCCCGCCTCCTTCATGCGCAGCAAGCTCTTGGGCGTCATCACCACCAGCGGCTTCTTGTCGGCGTCGATCGCCTGCGCGCGCAGCAGGTGGAAGTAGCTCGCCGCGCACGACGGGTTGGCGACGCGCAGGTTGTTCTCGGCGCACAGCTGCAGGAAGCGCTCGAGGCGCGCCGAGCTGTGTTCGGGCCCCTGGCCGTCGTAGCCGTGCGGCAGCAGCAGCACGAGGCCGCTCTGCTGGTTCCACTTGGCCTCGCCGGCGGCGAGGAACTGGTCGATCTGGATCTGCGCGCCGTTGACGAAGTCGCCGAACTGCGCCTCCCAGAGCGTCAGCCCCTCGGGCATCGCGCAGCTGTAGCCGTACTCGAAGCCGAGCGCCGCCTCCTCGCTGAGCAGCGAGTCGACGACGACGAACGGCGCCTGTCCTTCGGCGAGGTGATTGAGCGGCACGTAGCGGTCGCCGTTCTCCGCGTCGTAGAGCGCCGCGTGGCGCTGGCTGAACGTGCCGCGGCCGCTGTCCTGGCCGGCGAGGCGCACCGGCACGCCGCCGGTGACCAGGCTCGAGAACGCCATCGACTCGGCGGTGGCGAAGTCGACCGGCAGCTTGCCGGCGAGCATCTCGGCGCGGCGCTGCAACACGCCCTTGCCCTTGGGATGCGCGTGGAAGTCCGCGGGCCACGTCAGCAGCTGCTCGTTCCAGGCGCGCAGCTGCTCGAGCGGCACCTCGGGCACCGCCGGCGCCCACTCCGCGTCCGGTTCCTCCTGCGGCAGCACCACGGGCGGCGGCTCGGTGGCGCGCACCTCGTCGAGCGACTGCCGCAGGCGCTGCTGCACCTTGTCGTCGTAGGCCGCCAGTTCCTCTTCCTTGAGCACGCCCGCGCGCAGCAGGTAGTCCTGGTAGGTCTTGCGCACCGTCGGGTGCGCCTCGATCTGCCGGTAGAGCAGCGGCTGGGTGTAGCTCGGCTCGTCGCCTTCGTTGTGGCCGTGGCGGCGGTAGCAGACGATGTCGAGCACCACGTCGCTGTGGAACGTGCTGCGGTACTCCATCGCCAGCCGGATCATGCGCACCGCGGCCAACGGGTCGTCGCCGTTGACGTGGAACACCGGCGCCTGGATGCCCTTGGCGACGTCCGAGCAGAACGGCGTGCTGCGCGAGTCGGCCGGCGACGTGGTGTAGCCGATCTGGTTGTTGACCACGATGTGCACGGTGCCGCCGGTGCGGTAGCCGTGCAGCTCCGACATCTGCAGCGTCTCGTGCACCACGCCCTGGCCCGCGAACGCGGCGTCGCCGTGCACCAGCACCGGCAACACCTCCTTCCACGCGTGGCCCTTGCGCTCGTGCGGCGTCTGCTCCTGGCGGGCGCGCGCCATGCCCTCGACGACGGGGTCGACCGCCTCGAGGTGGCTCGGGTTGCAGGCCAGTTCGACCGTCATCGGCGCGCCGTTCGCCGTGGGGAACGTCGCCGAGGCGCCGAGGTGGTACTTCACGTCGCCCGAGCCCTGCGTCATCGACGGATCGAGGTACCCCTCGAACTCGCCGAAGATCTTCGTCAGCGGCTTGCCCATCACGTGCGCGAGCACGTTGAGGCGGCCGCGGTGCGCCATGCCGAGCACCGTGCGTTGCACGCCGAACTCGGCGGCGCGGTCGAACAGCGCGGCGAGCACCGGGATCAGCGTGTCGCCGCCCTCGAGGCTGAAGCGCTTGTGGCCGACGAAGCGCGTGTGCAGGAACTGCTCGAACGCCTCGGCCTCGACCAGCTTGTCGAGGATCTGCAGCTGCGCCTCGCGGCCGAGCTGTTCCTCGTTGCGGTTGCCCTCCATGCGCGTGCGCAGCCAGTGGCGCCGCTCGAGGTCGGCGATGTGCATGAACTCGGCGCCGACGTGGCGGCAGTAGGTGAGGTGCAGCGTCTCCTGGATCTCACGCAGCGTCGCGAACGGCTTGCCGGTGACGCCGTCGCTGTAGAAGGTGCGCTCCTTGTCCCACAGGGTCAGGCCGTAGGTGCCGATGTCGAGCTCGGGCCAGTCGGCCGGCTCGTAGCTGAGCGGGTCGAGGTTGGCGAGCACGTGGCCGCGCACCCGGTAGCTGCGGATGTAGGTCATCAGGCCCGCGGCGCGCTCGAGGTTCTCGGCCTCGCGCAGGCCGCTGCCGAGCGGCGGTCGCCGGTCGAGGCTGTTGCGCACCGGGCGGTACGGGACCTTAAGCGAGCGGAAGATCGCGTCGTAGAAGCCCTCCTCGCCGAGCAGGAACTTGTGCATCCAGTCGAGGAACTGGCCCGACTCGGCGCCCTGGATGACGCGGTGGTCGTAGGTGCTGCTGAGCATCATCGCGCGCGACACGCCGAGCTCGGTCAGCGTCTCGGGCGCGGCGCCCTGGAACGCGGCGGGCACCGTGATCGCCCCGGTGGCGAGGATGAAGCTCTGCCCGGTCATCAGCCGCGGCAGCGAGCTGACCGTGCCGATCGTGCCGGGGTTGGTCAGCGTGCAGGTGGTGCCGGCGAAGTCGTCGGGCGTCAGCTTGCCCTTGCGCGACTTGTCGATCTGCGCGTTGAACGCGGCGAAGTACTCCGCGAACGTCAGCGAGCCGCAGTCCTTGATGTTGGGCACCACGAGGCTGCGGCGGCCGTCCTTGCCCGGCAGGTCGACGGCGATGCCGAGCTGCAGGCTGCGCGAGGCGCGCCGGAACGGCTTGCCGTCGCGTTCTTCGTAGACACCGGCCATCGCCGGCACCTTGAGCATCGCCTGCACCATCGCCCAGCCGATCAGGTGCGTGAAGCTGACCTTGGGCAGGTAGAGACCCTGCTGGTGGCGGTTGATCGTGTGGCGGTTCTCCTCGAGCACCTTGACCGGCACCTCGCGCGTCGACGTCGCGGTCGGCACGCCGAGGCTCTCGGCCATGTTGCGCACGATCTTGCCGGCGACGCCCGTCAGCGCCTGCAGTTCTTCGTCCGCGCCGGGAGCGGTCGCGGGCGCGGCCGCGCCGTTGGCGGCAGCCGCTGCCGCAGGCCGCGGCGCCGCGACGGCGCGCTGCTCGACCGGCAGCGCCGTGTCGAACCACTGCCGCCACTCGGCCGGCACCGACTCGGGCGCGCTCAGGTAGTCGGCGTAGACCTTCTCCGCGTAGGCCGCGTTGAGGCCGAACACTTCTTCGAAATCGGGCGCTTGCATGCCTGCCTTGCCATGAGCCGGCGGGTGCGCGGTGCGCCGAGGCACCGCCGCCCCCGGGCCGGCGGATCTGCCTGGGTGGTTGTCGTGAGTCTCGCGGGTCCGGGGTCGCGGCGCTACTTCTTGCTCAGCAGCAGCACCATGCGGCGCCCTTCCATGCGGATCGGGGCCTCGACCTTGGCGATGTCGGAGAGCCGCTTGACGACTTCGCCGATCACCTGCTCGCCGACTTCCTTGTGCGCCATCTGGCGGCCGCGGAACAGACAGCAGACCAGCACCTTGTCGCCGTCGGCGAGGAACTCCTGGGCCTTCTTGACCTTGACCTCGAGGTCGTGGTCGCCGGTCGCGGGGCGCACGCGCAGCTCCTTGACCTGCACCTGGTGCTGCTTGCGGCGGCTGGCCTGCTCCTTCTTCTTCTCCTCGTACTTGAACTTGCCGAAGTCCATGATGCGGCACACGGGCGGCCGCTGGTTCGGTGCGATCTCGACGAGGTCGAATCCCTTCTGCATCGCCAGCGCGAGGGCGTCGGCGGTCTCCAAGATGCCGAGCTGCTTGTTGTCCTCGTCGATGACGCGCACCTGACGGATGCGAATCTGGTGGTTGATGCGGGGACCGCGATCCTGCGACGGCGGACGCCGATCAAATCTGCCGGCCATGAATCCTCTTGGACAACTCTTGCACTGGGTACGGACTCCTTGGGTTCGCTCTGTGGCGGAAAGGATGCGGCGCGAGGCGCGCCACGGGGCGAGAAGGCTATTGGGGGCGCCCTCCCGTGGCAACGGCTATCGGCCTCGGGGGGCCCTCGGCTGCACCCGGTGGAGCCGTCATCCGTCGCCGATCCCTCTCAGGGCAGCCGGGCCGCGACGACCCGCGATTCGTTCTCGACCGGCACCACACGCCGCTGCCAGGCCGGCGCATCCCCTCTGGTGACCAGGACCCAGACCGGCTCGTGCGGCGTGGCACAGAACCAGGGATGGTCGGCGGGGGCTCCGAAACGGGAGCGCACCCTCAGTTCCTGCCAGGCTTGCTGCCCCTGATTGCGGCGCGACTCTGCGACCACGAACACCCGACAGTCCGAGGGGACGTGTTGCACGCTCAGCTCGAATGGCCGCGCCAGGCGTCCGACGAGCGGGCCCAGCTCAGCGCATTGGCCATCGCGGACCTCCACGGGCACGGCGGCGATCGGCTCGAGCAACTGCCGAGCGTCGGGACCTGCGGCCCAGGTTCGGTGCACCTGCACCACCACCGAGCCCGCCTGCAGTCTCTCACACACGAAGTCGCCGCGCGCGTCGGTCAGCACCTCGTGAAGGGCCTCCTCGGGCCGCGACGACTGCTCTGTGCCGGCCAACGATCCGGGCGCCGCCCAGACCGTCACCGGCACGCCGACGAGCGGCTCGCCGCGATCGCCGCAGGCCCGGCCTCGCAGCGCCCCCGTGCCACTGCCAAGGGAGATTGGTGGCAACACGGTCACGCTCCCTTCAGGCGGCCGCACGCGGCGCGGCATCGGCGCGGCGACGCCTTCGGAACGCGTCACCACCACGTCGTATTCTGCCGGCAGCAGGTCGGCGAACGCGAACATCCCCGCCCCATCGGTGCGCTCGGAGAGCAACTGTCGCCGCAACGCCGCGGCCACCGGCCTCAACACGACTTCCCGACCGACCACCGGCGCGCCGTGCACGTCGACCACGAAGCCCTGCAGCTGGCACGGCGCGAACAGGCGCACCGCATGCCGCACCTCCTCGCCAACCTCGACCTGGACGTGGTGGCAGCAGAGACCATCGGGGTCGTCACCGACCTCCCGAAGCCAGTCCGCCCAGGGACCGCGCAAACCCTCGGGCACCTGATCGACCAACACGCGGTGGTAGCCGGGGTCGACCTGCAACAGGACCTCGCCCGCCGCGTCGGTGACGCCACGCACGGGCGGGATCACGACCCGAGCCCCCTCGATCGGTTGCGCCGGCCAGCGGTACACCGCGACCCTCACCGTCCCGCGCAACCCGTCGACCACCGGCTCTGCCGGGGCGCCCGTTGGCGCCGCGGCGCGCTCGAGCGCCGCGGCGGCCGCTGGATCACCAGCGACTCCGCGCGCGACGACTTCTCCCGCAGCACCACGCGGGGACGCGCCGATCTGCCCGGCCGGTAGCGGCGCGGGCGCTGGATCGTCGTGGCGTGACAACCAGCATCCCAGGCCCGCCAACATCACGAGCAGCACCGCGGCAGCGCTCGCCAGGCGACCCGGTCGCATGCTCTTGGAGTTGGAGGTCATGGCTGGCACAGGAACGTCGGCAGAATGTTAGGCCGCGCTGCGGCGCGATGTGCGCCGAACCAAGCCCAGGTGAAGGTTCGTGTGACTCGTACGGCGAGGACTTCCTCCGCCGTTGGCCGAGGTTTCATCACGGCAGGGTCTGGTGTCGCCCTTCCTTTCCAAGGGCCCAACAGTCTCATGAAGCACCTCACCATCTCCACCCTCCTGCTCTCGTCCCTGCCGTTGCTCGCGCAAAGCAACAGCAACCTGCCGCGCGCCGACCTGCAGCTCAGCACCGTCGCCGGCGTGCACAACAACGTCGCCAACAACAACCTCGACGCCGGGTTCACCATGTTCAAGGTCGCGTCGCCCAAGCAGGCGCTCAGCGACCGCTCCGGCGGCCTGGTCGCGACCTCGCGGCTGATGTACGTCGCCTACGCCGACCTGATCGGCGGCAACATCGTGATCCAGTTCCGCCGTTCGACCGACGGCGGCCGCAACTTCGAACCCGCGGTCACGATCTACACCTGCAACACGGCCGGCGGCGAAGACCTCGGCACCGGCGGCAACGAACTCAATCTCTACTGCTACGCGGACGACGTCTACATGAGCCTGGTCACCAACCGCGACGACCTCGTCGGCGGCGGCCAGAGCGTCTACGTCGTCGGCTCGAACGACCAGGGCCAGACCTGGAGCGCGCCCGTGCTCGCCACCCCCGGCATCGGCAGCACGCGCTACGACGTCGACGAACACCGCGGCGCCGCGACCAGCACCGGCCTGCACATGACCTACGAGTGGGACTACGCGGCCAGCGCCACCGGCAACGAGAACTTCGCCTACACGCGCATGGGCTTCACCGGCGGCGTCTTCGGCGTGCAGCTGCCGAGCGTCGACATCACCACCTTCGCCGACGGCACCTTCGACGTCGACAACCCCTGCGTCGACGCGCAGGACAACGTCGTGCACATCTGCTGGAAGGACGACAGCGACCCGGTCATGGCCGGCCAGAACCAGGTCTACTCGGTCACCTCGTTCGACGGCGGCGCCACCTTCTCGGCGCCGTTCAACCACACGCAGTTCACCGCGCCGCTGACCTGGGCCGACGCGCGCCAGCCGTTCGCGTGCGTCGACGGTCTCTACGCCTACACCTTCATGGAGGACTCGCGCGTCGACCAGGACGACGTCTGGATGGACCGCGGCGACCTCGACCTCAACAACAACACCGTCACCTGGAGTCAACGCGGCGTGATGTGCAGCGACATCCCGAACGGGCCGAGCAACGGCTCGGGCCTCGGTGACAACGACGTCGACGGTTTCAAGGTCGCCGTCGAAGGCGGCGTGATCGCGATCCTCTACCGCGACGACCGGCTTGCCCCGACCAACAGCAACTACGCGCGTTTGGCCGTGGACCGCAACGGCGGCAACGACTTCATCGCCAACATCGGTTCGCACCACCTGCTCAACGGCCTGGCCTCGACGCTCTACGACGTCGACGTCAACCGCAAGGTGATCTGCGCGGTCTGGGAGCAGTGCAGCGGCCAGGAAGAGGGCGGCATCGCGCTCAGCCACGACGCGGGCCTCACCGTGACCGCCTCGCAGTTCACCACCATGGGCAGCTGCAGCACGCCCTCGGGCGTGATCGACATCGACGACGTCTACTGCGCCGTCAGCCTCAACGGTGACTACGGCCTCGTCTACGTCGACGAGCGCCTGGGCAACAGCAACGCCACCAACCACTGCTTCTATACCGGCGGCAAGTACCCGGTCCTGCGCAGCCCGCTGCTCGTGGGCGGCGTGATCGAGATGAACAAGCTCGACCCCAGCGAGAGCAGCAACTACGGCTTCCTGATGATCTCGGGCGGCGGCACCATCCCGGGCCACGCGGTCGCGGGCAACACCGACGGCTTCTTCGTCGGCCTGCAGAACGACATCTGGTTCCAGTTGCTGTTCGCGAGCGCCTACACCACCTTCGCCGGCGTCTCGGCGAGCGGTGACGCGACGTTCACGATCCCGGGCGGCATCCCGAACCTGACCGCGCTGCTCGGCTTCCCGATCGACTGCGCCGCCGGCACCGTCTCGTTCGGCCCGCGCCTGTTCGTCAGCTACACCGACCCGCTGCGCTTCTGAGCGAGGCCGCTTGCGCAGACAGGCTCAGGACCTCGCTGCGCCCGAGAGGCGCGGCTTCGGTTCTGAGCGAGGCCGCTCGCGCGAAAGGCGGCACACCGCGGGCGTGCGATGCCCGCCGTCCGCGGCTACAACCGATGGCATGCGTTCGATGCTCTCGATCCTGCCGTTCGGGCTGCTCTGGGCCTGCGCGGCGCCGCCGCCCCCCGCCGCGCCCATGCCCGTACACGACGTCCACAGCTTCGCGCGCCCCGACCAGGTGCGTGTGCAGCATCTCGACCTCGACCTCACCCTCGACTTCGACGCCCACGTCGCCCGCGGCCGGGTGACGCTGATGCTCGAACGCATCGATCCGGACGCGCCCCTGGTGCTGGACACCGACGGGCTGCAGATCGACTGCATCGAGGTCGACAACGCCAGCGTGCCGGTCCTGCTCGGCGAGGAGGATCCCCACCTGGGGCGCGCGCTGACGATCCACCTGCCCCCCGGGATCGACTGCGTGACCATCCACTACGCGACCGCGCCCACGGCGGAGGCCATGCAGTGGCTCGCGCCCGAGCAGACCAACGGCGGCACCAGGCCGTTCCTGTTCACCCAGGGCCAGGCCATCCTGACCCGCAGCTGGATCCCGTTGCAGGACTCCCCCGCGGTGCGCTGCACCTGGAGCGCGAAGATCACCGCGCCGGCCGGGCTGGTGCCGGTCATGAGCGCCGACGTGCGCAGCTGGGACGGCCCGGTCGGGTGCTTCCAGATGACCAAGCCGGTGCCGAGCTACCTGATCGCCCTGGCCTGCGGCGACCTCACCTCGCGCGACATCAGCCCGCGCTGCGCCATCTGGGCCGAGCCCGCCACGATCGACCGCGCGGCCGCGGAGTTCGCCGACACCGAGTCGATGATCGCCGCCTGCGAGGAGCTGTTCGGCCCCTATCGCTGGGGGCGCTACGACGTGCTCGTGCTGCCGCCGAGCTTTCCGTTCGGCGGCATGGAGAACCCGTGCCTGACCTTCGCCACGCCGACGATCCTCGCCGGCGACAAGTCGCTGGTCGCGCTGATCGCGCACGAGCTCGCGCACTCCTGGTCGGGCAACCTGGTCACCAACGCCACCTGGCGCGACTTCTGGCTCAACGAGGGTTTCACCGTCTACCTCGAGAACCGGATCATGGAGCACGTCTACGGCAAGGACCGCTCGGCGATGGAGATCGTGCTCGGCGTGCAGGGACTGCGCGAAGAGCTGGCGACGCTGCCCGACGCCGACCAGCGCCTGCACATCGACCTCGCCGGCCGCAACCCCGACGACGGCATGACCCAGGTGCCCTACGAGAAGGGCGCCGCGTTCCTGCGCCGCCTCGAGCAGGTCTTCGGCCGCGCGCGCATGGATGCGTTCTTGCGCGCGTGGTTCGACCAGCACGCGTTCCGCAGTCTGACCACGGCCGACTTCCTGGCCTTCCTGGACCAGGAGCTGCTGCGCGGGGACCCGCAACGCGCCGCGCAGATCGATGTGCCCAGGTGGGTCGAGGCCGGCGGCTTGCCGGGCGACGCGCCGGTCCCGGACAGCGCCCTGTTCGCGCAGGTCGACGCCGTCGTCGCCGCGCTGCAGGGCGGCGCCGCGCCGGCTTCACTCGACACCAAGGGCTGGGTCACCCAGCAGTGGCTGCGCTTCCTCGGCGAACTGAAGGACCCCAGCCCCGAACAGCTCGCGGCCCTCGACCAGGCCTTCGCCTTCACGCGCAGCGGCAACAGCGAGATCCTCGCCAAGTGGCTCGAGCTCGCCATCGACCACGGCTACCGGGCCGTCGACCGGCGCCTGGACCTGTTCCTGATGACTGTCGGCCGGCGCAAGTTCCTGACGCCGCTCTACCAGGCCCTGCTGCGCGCCGAGGACGGCAAGGCCCGCGCCACCGCGATCTACACCAAGGCGCGCCCGCGTTACCACGCCGTCGCGCAGCGCACCCTCGACGACCTGCTCGGTTTCCACCCGGCGGGCAAGTGAGCCGCGAAATCCTGGGCCCACAACGACCGTTTGCCGATCAGAACCCGCCGCGCTAACCTGCTGCCCCGAACCATGAGCGAATCGTCCAAGCCGTTCCCGATCGACCCCAAGGAACTCGCCCCCGCCGCTGGCGGCTTCGCCATCGGCATCGGCATCCTGGTGTTCTTCATCCTGCTCGCGATCGGCATGGGCCTGACCCTGCTCGTCGACAAGGGCAACATCCCGATGCAGTGATGTCCTCGCGGCTCGGCGTTCCTGACGCCGGCGATTCGAGGGATCTGGCGCCGGCACGCCGCGAGGGGTGGGCGAGACGCGGCCACGGCGAGTTGAACAGCCGCGCCCCGACCTGGCTGGGTCCTCGCGGCTCGGCGTTCCTGACGCCGGCGAGGCAGAACAACTGGCGCCGGCACGCCGCGAGGGGTGGCCGAGAAGCATGGCAGGCGGATCAAGCAGCCGCGGCCCGACTGATGTCCTCGCGGCTCGGCGTTCCTGACGCGCGGCTCAGCGATTCAGGTGTGGACTGCTGGTTTCGCTGCGGTCGCGGGCGATGCGCCTTCGGCCGACTGGAGCCAACCGCATCGAAGCCAGCAGTTCCGTGCGGCCTCTGAGGGGCTCGACGCGTACGGAGCACGAGCCCGGCGCAGCGAACTGCACACGGGCCCGGAAACCCGGCCTGGGACACCGGCAAAGCGGAGTCCGACCGGAAGGCTGGTGAGGCTCAGGCCTCAGCAGGCAACCAGGAAGTCAGAGCGGCACGCACCGGACGGCGCGCGCCTGCCTCACTACCACTCGTCGCCGCCACCGCCGCCACCGCCGCCACCGTAGTCGTCGTCGTTGCGACGCCCACCGCGGCCGCGGCCACCGCCGCCACCACCACCACCGTAGCCACCGCGGCCACCGCCGCCGCCACCACCGTAGCCGCCGCGGCCACCGCCGCCGCCGCCACCGCCGTAGCCGCCGCGGCCACCGCCGCCGCCGCCACCGTAGCCGCCGCGACCACCACCACCGCCGCCGAAGCCGCCGCGGCCACCGCCGCCGCCGCCGAAGCTACGGCCGCCGCCGCCACCGCCGCCTTCCGCGCGCGGCTGGGCCTCGTTGACGCGCAGCGAGCGGCCATCGAGGTCGAAGCCGTTCATCGCGGCGATCGCAGCTTGCGCGTCCGCATCGTTCGCCATCTCGACGAACGCGAACCCGCGCGAGCGACCGGTGTCGCGCTCGAGCATGATCTTGCAATCGGTGACGGTGCGCCCGTCTGCCCCGAAGGCATCACGGAGCACGTCTTCGGTGGTCTGGAAAGAAAGGTTGCCTACGTACAGTCTCGTACCCATCGAATCTGACTCTGTCTGTCTGACGATCTTCGTAACCCTTTTCTCGTTTACAGGCGCACGGGCGGCGAAAGGGCGAACGCTGCCGGTGTCGTTAGAGCGGAGCCCGATTGGGAGCCCCCGGCCGGCCTGCATTGGCGCAGATCGGGCGGAGCGCGCCCCGGGAAGGTCGCTGTCGGGGCGGAACGATCCCAGAGTCCTTGGATTTGCGCAAGGCCCGAACGGCCAATCCCCGGCCAGGGTCGCGACGGCTCGTGCTGGCACCTGCCCAGGCCATCGTTATCCTGCGCGGGCCCATGCAATACGCCTTCGTCCTCGACCAGCGCCGATGCATCGGCTGCCACGCCTGCACGGTCGCCTGCAAGAGCGAGAACGAGGTGCCCCTGGGGGACTTCCGCACCTGGGTCAAGTACACCGACGTCGGCGAGTTCCCGACGGTGCGGCGGCACTTTGCGGTGCTGCGCTGCAACCAGTGCACGGCGGCGCCCTGCGTGACGATCTGCCCGGTCACCGCCCTCGACAAGCGCCCCGACGGCATCGTCGACCTGGCCAAGGACATCTGCATCGGCTGCAAGGCCTGCATGCAGGCCTGCCCCTACGACGCCCTGCACCTCAACGAGGAGACCGGCGGCGCCGAGAAGTGCCACTTCTGCGCGCACCGCGTCGAGCAGGGGCTCAAGCCGGCCTGCGAGATCGTCTGCCCCGAGACCGCGATCATCAGCGGCGACCTGCACGATCCGCACAGCCCCGTCAGCAAGCTGCTCGCCGAGGTGCCGGGCGCGACGGTGCGGCGCCCCGAACAGAACACCGGCCCGAACGTCTTCTACCTGGGCGCGCACGCCGCCGCGCTGGAGCCGGGCACCGCCCGCGAAGACGACATGTACCTGTGGAGCGACCGGCGCCTGCCCAAGCCGGCGCTGCCGGCGCCCGACGTCGAGCGCCTGCAGCGCAGCGACGCCCGGGTGACGCTCAACACCGACCACAAGGTGCACTGGGGCTGGAAGGTCAACGCCTACCTGGTGACCAAGGGCATCGCCGCCGGCGCGGCGCTGTGGGCGCCGTTCGTGGCGTTCATGCCGAGCGCGCAGGGCTTCGTGCGCGACTACCTGCCCGAGCTGTTCGCGCTGGTGTTCCTGGCCGTGACCAACGTGCTGCTCGTCGCCGACCTCAAGCGCCCCAAGCAGTTCCTGTCGATCGTGCTGCGCCCCAACACGCGCAGCTGGCTGGTCAAGGGCGCCTGGGTGCTGATGGCGTTCGGCGGGCTGAGCACCGCGATCCTGGCGGCACGCTTCTTCGGCCTGCACGGCCTCGCCGACGGCCTGCGCTGGACCAACCTCGTCGGCGGCTCACTGGCCGCGGCCTACACGGCGTTCCTGTTCGCGCAGTGTGAGGGCCGCGACCTGTGGCAGAACACGCGTGTGCTGCTGCCGCACCTGCTGGTGCAGGCGCTGATGGTCGGCGGCGCGGCGATGCTCGCGTTCGCGCCCGATCGCAAGCTCGCGGTCGCCGTGGTGGTGCTGGCGCTGGTGCACCACCTGCTGGGCCTCATGGAGCGCTTCGGCAAGCATCACACCCACAACGCGAAGATGGCCGCGGCCCTGCTGCCGACGGTGCCCGCGTGGACCGGCAGCCGGCTGTCGGCGTTCCACACTGGGTTGGCGACGACGACCGCGACGGCGCTGCTGGCGATGCTGCTGGTGCAGGGCGGCGTCGGCCACCCCGCGGCGCTGGCGCTGTGCGCCGTCGGCGGCTGGTGCGGGCTGTATCTCTACGAACGCGCCTACGTGCAGGCCGGGCAGCTGCCGCCGCTGTCGTGAGCCCGGCCCGCGCCGACTCGGGCCGCGGTCACTTCGTCCACAGCTTGACCGCGGGATACCACCGCGTCGCGAACGCCTCGGCCGCGATCTTGTCGAACGCCGTCGCGCGGTCCTTCTTCTCCGATCCGCGCCACTCGCCGAACAGCTCGTCGCCGCGCTTCTCCTGCTTCTTGCGCAGCGCGGCGTAGGCGGCCACGGCCGGCTCCGCGGCCCGTGACGTGGCGTACTCGGTGCGCCACTCGAGCCATTCGTCGATCCACTTGCCGCTGCCGTCCTTCTCGATCGCCGCGCGCAGCTTGCCGGCCTCCTCGGCGGCCGCCTTCTCGAGCTTCGCCGCGACCGCGTCGATGCGTGACGACAGCGACGCGGGCGCCCGCAGCTCCCGCAGCCGCGTCAGCGTCGCGCCGACGTCGCGCCACCACATGTCTTCGGCCTGCTTCTCCGCGAACGCGACCAGCCGCTCGGGTTCGTCGCTGCTCGCGGCGTCGAGCCACGCGATCGCCTCGTCGACGGGCATGAGCCCGAACTGGTGGCCGATCTTGTCGGGGTGGAAGAAGCGCACGAACGGGAAGTCGCCGTCGATCATGCGCAGGTTGCAGTAGACGCCGCTCTCGTAGTCGACGACCTGGTCGCGTTCGCCGTGCATCACCGCGACCGGCACGCGGTGCTGTTTGGCCTGCGCCGCCGCGTCGAAGTTGCCAGGCTCACACTGCACCAGCAGGTTGCAGCTCATCGGGAACGCGCCGGCCAGCAGCTCGGGATAGAACATCAGCATCGCGTAGCTCAGGAACCCGCCCTGGCTGTGCCCGCCGAGGAACCAGCGCGTGATCGACAGGTCCTTGCCGAGCTGCTGCAGCGAGTCGGCGACCAGCGCCGGGCTCTGCCGATGCGCCCACGCCGGCCCGACCTCGGGCCCGCCGAAGTTGACGTAGGTGTAGTTGAAGCGCAGCGCGCCGGCCTTGCTGGCCTGGCTCAGGCGTTCGCCGTCGAAGCCGACGATCAGGTACCGCTCGGCGAGCTTGGGCCACGACACCGCGATCGTGTTGACGTAGGCGAGCCCGTCCATGTTGGAGCCGTGCAGGATGCAGATCGCGGGCATCTTCGCGCCGGCCTTGTAGTCCTTGGGCCAGTGCACGTGGTACCGCATGCCGGCGTCGGTCTGGCCGCTCGTGATCTCGCCGGGCTTTGCCGGCGCCGCGGTCGCGACGCGGCGGTAGCCGCCCCAGAAGCCCTTGTTGTCGTCGTAGTTGCCCGTGAAGGCGCCGTCCTCGGGCAGCAGCTCCCACCGCCCGGAGCCCGAACTGTTGCTGTCGCGGTAGGTGAACTCGAGCGCGCCCTTGTCGAGCTTGCCTTCGATCTTGCCCTTGCTGTCGAAGCCGTAGGTGCCGGTGACGGTCAGCCCGCGCTGCTGCAGCTCGGCGGGCCCGAACGACGTCATCCAGGCGCCCGCGAACGAGGCCTTGCCGCCGCTGCCCTCGCGCAGCACCACGAGCGACTCGAGCTCGCGCGTGGCGAAGCGCTGCGTCTTGCCGTCGACCTTGGCCTCGACGGTGCCGAGCTTGACCTTGCCGCGCAGCTCGGTGCCGGCGGCGACGACCACGTCGGGGTCGCCGAACAGGATCTGTTCGAGCTTGTCGGGATCGACCGTGGCACTGCCGAAGTCGGTGTCGACGACGATCTTGGGCACGCGCCAGCTGGCGGTCACGGCCGGCTTGCCCGCGGGTGTCACTTCGACGTCGACGGGCCCCTGCGGCGACAGCGAGGCCGCGAGGCACAACAAGGTGGCGAGGGTCATGGCGGTTCTTCTCAGGGTGGCGGCGGGCGCCGGGGTCCAGGGGGGTGCCGAACGAGACACCACCGACGCGGCCACCGTCGCCGGCCGCCGCGGTTTTTCGTGTTCTCAGCGCGGCAGCACGAGGTCGATCGCCGTCGGCTGCCCGACCACCACGTCGACGACCACCTCGACCGGCGGCGCCTGCGCGGGGCCGGTCGCGCGGCGGTCGTAGCCGAACTGCCCCCACGGCCCGTAGAAGTAGACCAGCGCGGCACCGGCCGTCACCCCGCGCAGCTCGAACACGCCGGCCGGGTCGGTGGTCTTGGTCCAGCGCCCAGCGCCACGATCGCGGCGACCGTGGAAGGTCGCGCCGTCGCGCGGCGCCGGCCCGTCCTGGCCCCACGCCTCGATCGCCAGGACCGCGCCGGCGCGCGGCGCCCCGTCGGCGTCGAGCACGCGCACGCGCAGCGTTCCCGCCGGGCGATGCACGAGCTCCACCACTTGCTCGTCGTCGCGCACGCGGCGCTCGGCCTCGGCGCCGTCCGCGAACCGCGCGCGCGCCCACAGGCTCCAGGCGGACCTGGGCACCCACTGCGCGTCGAGCACGCCGAGCTCGCAGCGCCGCTGCACGCGCGAGCTGTCGCCGTCGGCGTTCATGACCTCGAGCAGCGCCGCGACCGGCGCGCCGTTCTGGTCGACGCCGCGCACCTGCAGACGCCGGCCCTGCAGTTCGATCGGCCCCAGATCGATGTCGCCGTCGCCGCGCCCCGACAGGTCCACGCGCTGCACCATGAGGCCGCGATGCGCGATCGTCAGCGCGTCGCGCCCGTCGCGCAGGTATCGCACTGCGAAACTGCCGTCGGCCCCCGTCGTCACGACCCCCACCGAACCGCTGGCGCGGACCTCGAGTCCGGCCACGGGTGCGCCGTCGTAGGTGATCGCGCCGCGCACCCACGTGCGCGACAGCTCGTCGAGGTCGACGAACGTCGCCGCGCCCGCGGCGATCGCCACGGTCGTGATCGGCATCAGCCGACCCGAGGAGACGGTTCCCACCTGCCACCGGCCGGGCGACAGGCCGCGCAGGCCGAACCAGCCGTGGTTGGTGCTCAGCGATTGCACGACGCCCCCGTGCTCTGGTTGCAGCGCGAGCGCACCGACGCTGCTGCGGCCGCGCAGCGCCCCGTCCACGGTGAGCCGATGCTCGAGCTCGCGCCCCTTCGCGTCGACCTGCACCGCCGGCTGCACGTCGATCGAGTGCCCCGGTGCCGCGACGGCGAGGTCCCACAGGCCGGGACGCACGAACAGCTCGTAGCGACCCGCCGCGTCGGTGGTCGCGCGGGCCTCCGTGTACGGCTCGGCGATGCCGTCGTCGCTGTCGCCGTGTTGCGCCGGATGCCAGTACCTGGTGCCCGGCTCCGTGCGCCAACGCAGTTCGACGATGGCGCCGGCGACCGTGCGGTCCTCGGCATCGCGCACCACGCCGCGCACCGCGGCGGCCTCGACCATCATCAGCTCCACGTCGGCGGTCTCACCCGCAGCGACCTCGACGACCGGAAGGAACTGCCAGTTGTCGACGGGTGCAGCGAGCTCGCGGAGCATGCCGGCCACCCCGCGCACGGCGAGGTGGTAGCGCCCCGCGGGCAGTTCGATCGCGAACGCGCCGTCCGCCGCCACCGCGACCTCGAACTCGACGGCGTCCGGCCGCACGTGGTCGTAGGTCCACAGCGCCTGCGCGACGACCCGCGCCGCGGCGAGGTCGCGCCCCGCGACGCCCGCGAGGCGCCCCGCGATGTGGCCGGGTGCGGCGACGACGACGGCGACGTAGGGGTTCACGCCGCGGTGCTCGGGGCGACTGATCGCCTTGCAGCCGACGCGGCCGTCGGCACAACGCGCGACCACGAGTCCTTCGAAGACGTGCTCGAGGCGCTCGGGATCGCGCATCGCGAAGCACCCGGTCACGTCGCTGCGGCCGACGATCGGCGCGACGCCACCGAACCCGATCGCGCCGCGCCGCGTGCACACGAGGTGCAACTCCACCTCGGCGTCGCCGACGCCGCGCCCCTGCGCGTCGAGCACCTTCACCGCGATCGCGCCGAGCTGCGGCCGCTCGCGCACGAACAGCTCGAGCCGCGCGTCCCCGGCGCCGACCGCGACGCGGTCGCGCGCGCTGTGGCCGTCGTCGAGTTCGGCGCAGACCTCGTAGAGGCCGGCGCGCAGCGGGGCGACGCGGAACTGCCCCACGGCGTCCGTGCGGGCGCTGCGCTCGCCGGTCGCCGGGACGTCGAACGGCACGACCGCGGAGGTGCCACCGGCGACGCCGCGCACGGTGATCGCGGCCCCTTCGATCGGCTGCCCGGTGTCGTAGTCGACCACGGCACCGGCGAGCTGCCCCGTCGGCACCGCGCCGGTGTAATCGATCGCGGCGGCGACGGCCTGCGGCGGCGCCGCGGCCGTTCGTTCGTCCCCGCCTTGGCCGGGTGACGAAGCCAACCACGCCGAGGAACCGCCGCCGGCGTCCGCGGTCTGCGCCGCCGCCGGTTCGGGCGTGGCGCGCTCGCGCAGCTGCCACCACAACACGGCGCCGAGCACGGCGCACAGCGCAATCGCGACGCGCCAGGCGCCGTTCGCCGCGCCGCCAGCCACCGTCGCCGTCGCCGTCGCCGTCGCCACGACATCCCCCGCCGTGCCGAAGCGCTGCCACGCGAGCAGCGGCGCCGCCCACGCCTGCCGAACGCCGCCGTGCTCGTCGTCGAGACGCAGCCGCAGTTGCGCGATCGCCGCCTGCATGCGCGTGCGCACCCCACTCGGCGACAAGCCGAGCCGCTGGCCGATCTCGGGTGAGGCCAGCCCTTCGTAGAAGTGCAACAACACGACCTGCCGCAGCGGCGACGGCAGCTCGAGCACGGCGGCGACGACGCAACGCCGCGTCTCCTCCTGGGCCGCGATCGAGGCCACGCTCGGCTCGTCCTCGGGCGGTGCGACCGCGGCCTCGCGCCGCACCCGGCGGCGCTCGTTGCGCGTCGTGTTGCGCCACAGGTTGGTGGCGATCGTGCGCCACAGCCCGCGCGGCTCGTGCACCGGCGCGGCGCGCGAGCGCAGCGCCGCGACCCAGCTGTCCTGCGCGAGATCGTCGCCGGCTTGGGGCCCCGCGAGTTGCGAGGCCAGCCGCCGCAGGAAGTCGGCGTTGGCGAGCAGCGGCGCGAGCGGGGACGGTTCGGAGGGCATCTGGGTCACGCGGCAAGGGACACCGCAGCGGTCGCCGCCGTCGCCGGAAGTCCGATTCTTACCGCAGCCGCCGCATCGGCCGACATCCCCTTCCCATGGGCCGGGCCGGCCCGCGGCCCCTCGCTGCAGGCGAGCGAGCCTTGCGCTCGGCGGCGCGGCGGCTTCGATGGCCGCGACATGTCGCTCCCGCCAGACCTCCAGCCCCGCGTCCTCGAGCTGCTGCGCGCCGAAGGTGTGGACGAGAGCTACCTTGCGTTCGTCACGCGGCACGTCGCCGAGCCCGACTCCAGCTGGCGCTGGTGCTGCGGCAGCAGCTGCGATCCGTGCGTGACGCGGCTCGCGCGGGTCGTCGATGCCACCCGGATCCTGCTCGGCTACGCATCAGGGGGGCTGCCGGCAGACGACGGTAAGCCGTAACCTGCGGCGCATGGACTCGAATCGAACCATGCTCACTGCCGCCCAGACCATGCAGAAGCAGGTGTTCGCGCTCGCGTCGAACCAACTCGTGCTCGACGCCATTCGTGAACTGCTGCAGCGCGGCTTCTCCGGCGCGCCCGTCGTCGACGACGGCAAGATCGTCGGCGTGTTCAGCGAACGCGACGCCCTCACGGCGATCGCCGCGGCGCACTACGAGGACGACCCGCCCGGGACCGTGGCCCAGCACATGCGCCGCGAGTTCGCGGTCGTCGACGGGCAGGCGGACCTCTACGAACTGGCGATGGTGTTCCGCGACCACGCCGTGCGCTGGCTGCCGGTCGTCGACCGCAGGTGCACGCTGCTGGGCATCGTCTCGCGCAGCGACGTGCTGTCGGCCATGCACCGCCTCTACAAGCATCGCGAGAAGAGCAACTACGAGCGGCTGCAGGAGCACATGGCGCTCAAGCACGGCCCGCTGCACTGAGATTCGCCGAGGGAGCGGCGCCGAACTGGCGCCGGCGCGCCTCAGCGGAGCACGAATTCGAAGTGCTCGCCTTCGGCGAGCTTGTGCTCGACGCTCTTCTTGTTGCCCAGGCGCGCGCAGAAGCGCGTCTCGACGCGCTCGGCGGTGAGGATGCGGATCGTCGCGTTGCCCTGTTCGTCGGTGCGCACCTTCGACAACAGCCAGTCGTTGACGTGGTGCGCCATGTCGGTGACGAACGACTCCGCGGGGTCTTCGCACGACGACCACGAGCCGCCCGTGCCGTCCAGCCTCGCGCCCACCACCGGGTCGGTACCGTCCGTGATGTGCACGGTCGAACTCGGCAGCAGCTCGAGCTTCAGCGTCTGCACCGGCAGACCGGCCGCGACGTCCAGTTCGAGGCGCGCGAAGGCGCCGTCGAGCAGCGCGAACAACAGCCACTTGCCGGGCAGCACGGGCAACACGACGCGCCCGGCGGCGTCGGCGGTGGCGCGCATCGCGTCCTCGGCGGGCACGTAGTGGTCGCCGCACAGCGGTGAACAGACGAGCGCGGCGCCGCGCGCCGGTCCGCCGCCCGCGTCGATCAGCTGCAGGCGCAGCGCCTGCAGCGACCGCAGGTCGACGCCGCCGGCGGCGTCGAGCACCGTCGGCGGCACGACCATCGCGCGCGGATGCGCGAGCCGCGCGAACGGATCCCCGTCCTCGAGCGGCGGCCGCGTGCCCGGCACGATCACGGCCTTGACCTCGCCGCCTTCGGCGAACGAACGCATCGCGAAGTGGCCCTCGGCGTCGACCGCATACCCGATCAGGTCGCGCGCGCAGTTGTTGGCGCTGTTGCCGTCGGGCACCGTGTTCTCGACACGCGCCAGCAGGTAGCCGGGCGCCTCGCCGCGCGACTGCACCGCCACCTTCGCGGTCGGAGCGGCCTTCAGCGAGAAACGAAGCGTGCCCTCGAGGTCCTTGGCCACGACCGATTTCCGGTCGCAGAACGGCACCGAGGTGAAGCCCGACCAGGTCTCGGCGAAACCGTCCTTGCTCGCGGCGAAGACCACGCCCGGGAAGTCGTCGACGCCCTCGAACGGGTCCTTTGCCAACGCGAGCAGCAGCGTGGCGCGGCCCTCGGCGTCGGTCGTGCCGACGTGCCAGCGGCGCGCCGTCGGTCCGCCCGGGAAGGCGCCCTCGTGCCGGTGCCAACCGTTCGCGATGCGCACCAGCTCGACGCCGGCGACGGGTTTGCCGGCGTCGTCGACGACCAGGCACGACACCTCGCGCGGCGGCGGCAGCGTCACCGAGTCGCGGCTGAAGACCTGGTCGGCGTGCACGACGCGACCCGCTGCGAAGACGCGGGCCTGCAGATAGTGCGAGACCACGGGCGTGACCCGGAAGGTGCCGTCCTCGCCCACGGGCACGCGCTGCGCGAGCGCCGCGCAGCCGAACGGTTCGAGTTCGACCTCGATGGGGCCCTTCTCGCGCCACGCCTGCAGCCCCTGCAGGCGCCACGCTGCGGGCCGCGGCGTCCCGCCCTCGAGTTCCAGTTCGGTCGTGGTCGCGGCGCGCGGCACGCCCTGGGACAGGTACGCGCCACCCTCGACAGCCAACGCGGCGAACGCCAGGTAGTCGCGGCCGCCCAGCAGGTCGACGCGCGCGCGGCCCTGTTGATTGCTGCGCGCGCGCACGACGTCGTCGTCCTGCGCGCGGCCGGTGCCGTCGGTGGCCACGAACGTCACCTCGGCGCCGGCGACGAGCCCGCCGTCCGCCGCGCGCACGATCGCCACGTGCGGCTCCCGCGCACCGCCCTGCGCGAGGAGCGTCGCCGGGACCAGCAGCAAGGCGCCGATCAGGAAGAGCGTTTTCACGGGGACCGAGCCTATCGGCGCGCGTGAAATCGACAACCGGGCCGCGTACCTTCACGCCCCGCATGGACCACAGCACGCTGCGCACCACTCCGCTGGAGAACTTCCCGCCGCCCGACCGCTGGGACGACTGGGAAGAACTGGATGCCCGCGCGTGGCCCAAGCGCATCGCCCGCAAGTTCTCCCTGGTGCCGACGATCTGCTTCAACTGCGAAGCGGCGTGCGGGCTCGTCGCCTACGTCGACCAGGCCGACGGCAAGATCCGCAAGCTCGAGGGCAACCCGTACCACCCTGGCTCGCGCGGTCGCAACTGCGCCAAGGGCCCGGCGACGCTCAACCAGGTGCACGACCCAGAGCGCATCCTCTACCCGATGAAGCGCGTCGGCGAGCGCGGCAGCGGCCGCTTCGAACGCGTCAGCTGGGACGAGGTGCTGCAGACGCTCGGCGCCCGCATCCGCAAGGCGATCGTCGAAGGGCGCAAGACCGAGGTCATGTACCACGTCGGCCGCCCCGGCCACGACGGCTACGTCGAGCGCGTGCTGCAGGCGTGGGGCGTCGACGGCCACAACTCGCACACCAACGTCTGCAGCGGCGCCGCGCGCCTGGGCTACACGCTGTGGAGCGGCTACGACCGCCCGTCGCCCGACTACGAGCACGCGAAGTTCACGCTGCTGATCAGCAGCCACCTCGAGACCGGCCACTACTTCAACCCGCACGCGCAGCGCATCATCGACGGCAAGATGAAGGGCGGCAAACTCGCCGTCTGCGACATCCGGCTGTCCAACACCGCGAGCATGTCGGACTACTGGCTGGCGCCGCGCCCGGGCACCGAGGCGATGATGCTGCTCGGCTTCGCGCACGTGCTGCTGCGCGACGGGCTCGTCGACTGGAAGTTCGTGCAGACGTGGGTCGACTGGCAGGGCTACCAGCGCGCCAAGGGCCGGCCGGTCGAGTTCGCCGCGTTCCAGCAGGGCCTCGCCGCGGACTACGCGTTCGCGACGCCGCAGCACGTCGGCGAGGTCTGCGGGCTCGAGCCCGCGCTGATCGAGGAGGTCGGCCGCGAGATCGGCAAGGCCGGCAGCGCGTTCGCCTCGCACGTCTGGCGCAACAGCGCCTCGGGCAACGAAGGCGGCTGGCTGGTCGCGCGCAACCTGCAGTTCGTCTCGGTGCTGGTCGGCGCGGTCGGCTCGCTCGGCGGCACCGCGCCCGCCGGCACCAACAAGTTCGTGCCGACGCCCTACAACAAGCCGCGGCCGCAGGACGTCTGGAACGAACTGCTCTACCCGCGCGAGTGGCCGCTCGCGCACCACGAACTCAGCTTCCTGTTGCCGCACCTGCTGCTCAGCGGCCGCGGCCGCATCGACACCTACTTCACGCGCGTCTACAACCCGATCTGGACCAACCCGGACGGCGCGGTCTGGATCGAAGCGCTGCAGAACGAGGACCTCGTCGGTTGCCACGCCGTGCTGTCGCCGACCTGGAACGAGACCGCGCGCTGGGCCGACTTCGTGCTGCCGATGGGTCACTCCACCGAGCGCCACGACCTGATGTCGCAGGAGACCCACGCGGCGACGTGGCTCGGCTTCCGCCAGCCGGTGCACCGCGTGTTGGCGCAGCGGCAGGGCAAGCAGTTCACCTGGACCTACGAGGTCAACCCGGGCGAGGTCTGGGAGGAGGACGAGTTCTGGATCGCGCTGTCGTGGCACGTCGACCCCGACGGCGAGCTCGGCATCCGCAAGCACTTCGAGTCCCCCTACCGTCCCGGTGAGCGCATCACCATCGACGAGTACTACCAGTGGATCTTCGAGAACGAGGTGCCCGGGCTGCCCGCGGCCGCGAAGGCCGAAGGCCAGACACCGCTCGAGTACATGCGCCGCCACGGCGCGTTCCTGGTGGCGGACCAGGTCTACAAGACCCACGAGACGCCGCTGCCGAGCGGTGAGTACGAGGTCGACCACGAAGAAGGCGTGGTGCGCAAGGACGGCAAGACCGTCGGCGTGCTCGCCGGCGGCAAGGCCTGCGCGGGCTTCCCGACGCCGACCAAGAAGCTCGAGATCCACTCACCGACGATGGTCGACTGGGGCTGGGCCGACTACGCGACGCCGGCCTACATCCCCAGTCACATCGACGAGGCCAGGCTCGACCGGCAGGCCGGCGAGATGGTGCTCGTGTCGACGTTCCGCCTGCCGACGATGATCCACACGCGCTCGGCGAACAGCAAGTGGCTCACCGAGCTGTCCAACACCAACCCGGTGTGGATGCACCCGAGCGACGCGGCGCGGCTGGGCGTGCAGATGGGCGAACTGCTGCGCGTCGCGACGCGCACGGGCTACTACGTCAACGCGGTCTGGGTGACCGAGGGCGTGCGCCCCGGCGTGATCGCCTGCAGCCACCACATGGGCCGCTGGACCGTGCACGGTGACCAGGTCTCGGGCAACCACTGGCAGCTGCACGACGTCGATCTGCGCAAGACCTCGGACACCGCGTACCTGATGCGGCGCACCAAGCCCGTCGGCAAGTTCGCGAGCCCCGACAAGGATGCCGGCAAGGTCTGGTGGACGAGCGGCGGCGTGCACCAGAACATGACGTTCCCGGTGCAGCCCGACCCGATCAGCGGCATGCACTGCTGGCACCAGAAGGTCACCGTGACCAAGGCCGAGGCCGGCGACCGCTACGGCGACGTGTTCGTCGACACGGCGAAGTCCATGGCCGTGTTCGAGGAGTGGATGGCGCGCACCAAGCCCGCCGATGCGCACGGCAACGGCCTGCGGCGGCCGCTGCACTTCAAGCGCGTCTGCCGGCCGACGGACCAGGCGTTCCGGCTCTAGGCGTCC
This sequence comes from Planctomycetota bacterium, assembly GCA_020638655.1. GTDB lineage: Bacteria > Planctomycetota > UBA1135 > UBA1135 > UBA2386 > JACKIC01. Next base: position 625,822 of record JACKIC010000002.1, on the reverse strand, counting down.
GCAATACCCTGCGGTCACACCCCGCTAACGCGACGTCGCCATCGCTGCCTCGGCGGCTTCGCGCACGCCCGGATCGCGGTCCGCGGTCAGGTGCCGCAGCACGCCCAGAGCCAGAGGCGTGCGCTGCCCGGCGATCGCGCGCGCTGCGTGGCGCCGCAGCGAGGCGGAGTCGAGATACGGAATCGAGGCGATGGCGGTGTCGGGCGGCGGGTCCAGACAACGAAGCTGCAGCAACACGAGCAGGTTCCAGGTGCCTGCCCCGGTGCGATCCGGGCGCAGCGAGGCGATGGCCTCCCGCGCGTGCGCAGGCAGCGGCTCGAGCTGCATGAGAGCCATCGCGGTCGGCGCGACGATGGCATCGTCGCGACCCTGCAGACCGCGGAGCATCAGCTCCAGCGCGCGCTCGTCGTCACCGGCGCGCTGGGCCAGCCACTGCGCGGCCGGGGCGCCCATTGCCAGCAGCGCCGCCGGCGCTGCCAGGCCGTGCCTGCCGTCCATCGCCATCCGGCCGATCGCGTCGGTGGCGAACGCGCACCGCGGACCGAGCCTCGCCATCGCGAACAAGGTCTGGTCGACGAGCAAGGGGTCGTCGAGTTGCCGCGCGAGCGGACCCAGGTCGATCTCGTCGGCCATCGCCAGGATCTGGCCGAGCGTGCTCGCGAACCCCTGCGAACGCCCGGCCCGGGGGCCGCCGAGCAGGCGCAACGCCTGCGGCGCAATTCGATTGGCCATCGCCTTGTCGAGGGGCCTGAGGTTGGGCAACCAGCTGCCTTCGATCTGCCCCCGTTCGATCGCCGTCAGCACGGCCCCGGGCATCGACTGGAAGATCGCGTGGGCCACGGCCTCCGCGAAGTCGTCGCGCGGCGCTCCCGCGCTGGTGGCGTGCGCCTCGAAGAACGCGGCGAACGCGGCGTGCGTCGCGTCGTCGACCGGGCCCTGCAGGGACACACGCAAGTACTGCTGGTGGTAGTTCTGCTCGGTCAACTGCGACAACGCGCGACGCACGATGCGGCTGCGATCGTCGAACTCGAGCTGGCTTCCCCACCGCTGCGCAGCCTGCCAGAGCCCCGGGGTGTCCTCCGGAGCGTGCAGGCGGCGCGCCAGGTCCTGGCTCACCAGGCGCCGGTAGCGTTCGTTGCCGGCCGGCAGCGGTGGGTTGTCCAGGCTGTGCAACCAGGCGACGACCTCGTCGCCGCGACCGAGCGCGATCAGGGTGTCCGCGAAACGCGACTGCAGATGGCTCGGCGCGCCCGTCAATCGGGTGGCGAGTTCGTCGGCGGCGAACGCGGCGTGCGTCCCCATCGCGGCCACCACGGCGACCAACTGCTGGCGTTCGTCCGCGTCGGCGCCGCCCCAGACCGCCTGCACCCGCGCCGCGATCTCGGTCAGTTCGTCCCCTTGTTCGTGCCACGGCAGGGCCATCAGCGGCCCCATCAGGCGACGCGTCGCGTCCTCGGCCGTGGTCAGCGCGGCCGCAGTCGACCAGGTTTCCATGACGAGGTCGAGGTGCAAGCGAAGATCGTCACCTGCGCTCGCGGCGGCGTTCAGCCAATCGACAAGATCGAGTGACCCTCGCTGCTGCAGCACGAACGCCCGCCCCTCGGCGGTCGCCATCAGGTGTCTTCGCAACCGGTCGTCGCGACCGCCCGTGATCCGGTAGAGCCGTTCGAGCACGGGTGCGACCGCGACGCGTTCTTCTTCGGTCGGATACCAAGGCAGCCCCATGGCGCGCAGCGGGGCCTCGGACCACATCGAGGCGGACAGCAACACGCCGGCGCCGCGGCGGTTCCAGTCCTGTCCGAGCAGGTGCAGACGCGGCCACTCGCGGATCGATGCGTCGGGCACCTGAGAACGGCCCATCGACTGACGGATGAGGTCGCCCACGAACGGTCGCGTCGCGGCCGGACAGTCTGCATACGCGGCATGCAACCGCTCCGCATTCGCGACCTGGGCGGCGCCGCTGTTCCAGTAGCGCGTGCAGCGGGCGAACGCCGCGGTCGTCGCCGCGGCGATCGACACATCGTCGTCGGTCAGCAGCGGCCACACCCGCGCGACACCGACGTACATGTACGTGCGATCCTCCCTGTTCGGGCGCGGCACGTGCGGCTCGGGCGGAGTGCTGAGCCCACCGAGCGCCTGGACCCGCAGGAACCACGGCAAGGTTGCGTCGAGGGCGGCGTCGAACGCGGACATCTGCGCGACCTTCGCCCACGGATCGCCAGCCGCGCGCGCCTTCGACAGGGCCGCTTCTCCGCCGTGCGCGAGGAGCACGCCGCTCGCGAGTCGACTGCGGGTCTCGTCCGGATGCCACACGAACGCCCCGACGTCGCCCAGCAGTTCCAAAGGCAGCGAGGGGGCTGCGGTCAGGACTTCGAACGCCGGCTCGCAGTCCTTCCCCGACAGACAGAGCACCCACACGTCGCGAGCCTTCTCCCCGACGGACAAGAGCCACCGCAGCAAACTCACGCGCTCTGGCCGCGGCAGTCCGGCGAGCAGTTCGGGGGCGTAGCCCACGACTGCGCGCGTGGGATGTTCGTGGCGCAGCAGCTCGACGAGAGACGTGCGCACGCGTGCGCAGTGCGCCCGTTCCTCCTCGCCGCAGATGCGCGGCTCGGACAAGGCGTCGATGCACAGACACAGCAGCTCCTGATCGACGGTCCGCGTCTGCAGCTCGGCGAGCGCCGAGACCGCGGCAGCTCGATCGCCCCCCATTGCCTGGGCGAGCAGGTCGTCGGTTGCCTGCGCGGGTGCAGTTGCAGCGAGCAGCAGCAACAGGCTCACAGGCAGGGGCGGGGTCCGTGACATCGTGGCAGCCGTGGTGGTGTGGTCGTCAGTATGCCCCCCCACCCCGGGCGTTCTGTCAGCGCACGGTAAGTCGCCGGCTCGTCGACCCGGCTGCGCCAGCCGCCAGACACCCCCCGCCGCTCAAGCTGCGCGGCGATCCGGCCGATGACACCGGCCTTGCCGGGCGTCGCGCGCCCTCATCGCGCCCCGCCGGCTCCCCGTTCCCCCGACGAAGCCATGAACCACCCGGTCCTGTTCGCCTGCTCGTGCCTGCTGCCACTGTCCACCCTCGTCGCGCAAGGCCCGCGCTACGCCACCTTCACCGGCACGAGCCGCACCTCCGAGGCGGCCTCGACGACCGAGGACGGCGAACGCCGCAGCAGCGGTTCGTTCGGCGTCGACTTCCCGACCGCCTACTACTTCCGCGGCATCCAGTACGAGAACCAGGGGCTGATCGCGCAGCCGCACCTCGAGCTGGTCTATCCGCTGACCGCCGCCGCCGACTCGACGCCGTCGTTCGACCTCGTGCTCGGCACCTGGAGCTCGTTCCACACCGGCCCCACCGGCATCGCCGGTGGCAACAGCGCGTGGTTCGAGTCGGATCTCTACCTCGGCGTCGCCACCCAGCTCAATGACAAGTGGAGCGCGAGCGGCACCTACTCGTGGTACGGCGCGCCCCAGAACGGCACCGTCACCGAGGAGATCACCTTCTCGCTCGCCTACGACGACTCCGAGATGTGGCTGCAGGACGTCGGCGGCCTGCAGCCCGCCTTCGTGCTCGGCTTCGAGACCAAGGGCCAGGCCGACGGCGGCAACGACAAGGGCATCTACGCCCAGATCGGCATCGAGCCGACCTTCAAGCTGGGCCAGACCGGTAGCCTCGACTGGACCATGACCATGCCGGTGGCGATCGGCATGAGCCTGTCGGGCTACTACGAGGACGCCGGCGGCAGCGACACGTTCTTCGGCTTCTTCGACCTCGGCGTCGACCTCACCACCCCACTCGAGATGGTGCCGAGCCGCTTCGGCCCGTGGGATCTCTCGGTCGGCCTGCACGCGCTGCTGCTCGGTGATACGACCGAACAGTTCAACGGCGGCGACTCGTTCGAGTGGATCTTCTCGGTCGGACTGTCGACGACCTGGTGAGCCGCCTCAGCGGCCCTTGAGGTGCCGCAGGCTCGCCGCGGGGCGCTGCTGGTGCGCGCGCCGCGCCGCCGCCTCGCCGCCGACCTGCCGATCGGCCGGGATCACGTAGCGGTGCGCGCGCGCGCCGACGTGCCGGAACACGGGCGAATGGCTCTTCACCACCACCACGACCTTGCCGGCCTCGTTGGCAGCAGGAGCCTGGGCACAGAGCGCGCCGGTCAGCAGCGCGGGCAACAGCAGGAGCAGGGGTCGCAGCATCGGGTACCTCAACGGCGCGGCGGATCCGCGTGCAGCAGCCTACCACGCCGGCACCACACAGGGCCGCTTCGCCGCAGCCCAGCGGGCGGGGCGCCCATGACAACGCCGGTTGCTTGTGCCTACGAGTCGGCCGCGTCCTCGGCCTTGGGCGCCGTGCTCAGGATCTGCAGCTCGCGCAGCTGCTCGTCGCTGACCAGACTCGGCGCCTCGCTGAGCAGGTCGAAGGCCGTCGAGGTCTTCGGGAACGCGATCACGTCGCGGATGCCCTCGCGGCCCAGCGCCAGCGCCACGAAGCGGTCGACGCCGAGCGCGATGCCGCCGTGCGGCGGCGCGCCGTACTTGTAGGCGTCGAGCACGTAGCCGAAGTTGGCGCGCTGCTGCTCGGGCGTGATGCCGAGGAAGTCGAACACCTTGGCCTGCAGGGCGGGCCGGTGGATGCGGATCGAGCCGCTGCCGAGTTCCCAGCCGTTCATCACGAAGTCGTAGGCGCGGCTGCGGTGCCTGGCGGGCTCGGCGGTGAAGTCCTGCACGTCCCAGTCGACGGGCGCGCTGAACGGGTTGTGCGCGAACTGCCAGCGCTGCTTGTCCTCGTTCCACTCGAACATCGGGAAGTTCAGCACCCAGCAGCAGCGGAACTGCTTGGGGTCGCGCAGCCCAAGCGCCGTGCCGAGCTTGAGGCGCACCTCGCCGAGCGCCTTGTGCACCACCTTGGGCTGGTCGGCGCCGAACAGCAGCAGGTCGCCGGGCGCCGCGCCCATGTGCGCGATCAGCTCCGCGCCGGCGTCGCCTTCGTAGAACTTGGCGATCGAGCCCTCGACGCCCTTGTCGGTGATCTTGGCCCAGGCCAGCCCCTTGGCGCCGAACTGCTGCACGAACGCGGTGAGTTCGTCGATGCCCTTGCGCGAGTACTTCTCGGCCGCGCCCTTCGCGCACAGCCCCTTGACGATGCCGCCGGCCTCGACCGCGCCCGAGAACACCTTGAACGCGCTCTTCCTGGCGAGCTCGGTGCAGTCGATCAGCAGCATCTCAAAGCGCAGGTCGGGCTTGTCGCTGCCGTAGAGCGCCATCGCCTGCTCGAAGTCGAAGCGCGGGAACGGCTGCGGCAGCTCGACGCCGAAGCCCTCGCGCATGCCATGCACGACCATGCCCTCGACGAGGTCGAGCACGTCGTGCTCCTCGACGAACGACATCTCGAGGTCGATCTGCGTGAACTCGGGTTGCCGGTCGGCGCGCAGGTCCTCGTCGCGGAAGCAGCGCGCGATCTGGTAGTAGCGGTCCAGGCCCGCGACCATGCACAGCTGCTTCCAGATCTGCGGGCTCTGCGGCAGCGCGTAGAACTTGCCCGGGTGCACGCGGCTCGGCACCAGGTAGTCGCGCGCGCCCTCGGGCGAGCTCTTCGTCAGGATCGGCGTCTCGATGTCGACGAAGCGCTGGTCCTGGAGGTAGTTGCGGATCGCGGTGACGAAGCGCGCGCGCTTCACCAGCGCCTCCTGCAGCGGCCGGCGGCGCAGGTCGAGGTAGCGATACTGCATGCGCAGCTCCTCGTTGGCCTCGGCCGCGTCGAGCACTTCGAACGGCGGCGGCTCGGCCTCGCTGAACACGGTCACCGCGAGCGCCAGCACCTCGATCTCGCCGGTCGAGCGGTTCTTGTTGACGTTCTGGCCGCGGGCGCGGACCCGGCCGCGCACCGACAGCACGTCTTCCTGACCGAGTCGACGCACCAGCTCGAACAGCCCGTCGGCCATGCCGGCCGCCTCCTGATCGACGACGATCTGCGTGACGCCGTAGCGATCCCGGAGGTCGACGAAGATCAGCTGCCCGTGGTGGCGGTGGTTCTCGATCCAGCCGTTGAGGACCACTTCCTGGTCCTGGTTGGCACTGGTGAGGTCACCGCACGTGTGGGTACGCTGCCAGGAAGAACGCTGCGACTTGGGGGTCTCGGACACGCCGGCAATACCTATCCGCAGGCCACGATCAGGTCCAGGAAGGCGTGCGCCCGAGCCGATCCCAACCCTGTCATGGAGAGTCGGTGACCAGCAGAGGAAACGAAGGTAGAGGCGGCGTGCCCTCGTCCGCCAACCCCGCCGCCGCGCCCGACCTCGCGGGGCCGGCAACCGGCGTCCCCCTGGTCGCCGCCGCGCTCGCGCTCGCGCCGATGGCGGTCGCCCAGAGCGACTGGCACGAGCTCCCCCTGCTGACGGCACGCGCGGCGTGTGCCATCGCGGCCGACCCCGTGCACCAGACGCTGGTTGCGTTCGGCGGCGACGACGGCGCGGCGGTGCGCCGCGACACCTGGCTGCTCGACCAGGGCCTGTGGCGGCGGCTGCAGCCCACGACCGCGCCACCGGCGCGCGCCGAGGCCGCGATGGTGTTCGACGCCGCGCGGCAGGAAGTGCTGCTGTTCGGCGGACGCGGCGGCGCCAGCGAGCTGCGCGACACGTGGCGGTTCGACGGCACCGACTGGAGCCTGGCGACCCCGGCGGTCGTGCCGCCACCGCGCCGCGGCCACGGCATGGCCTTCGACGCCGCCAGCGGCGAGGTCGTCCTGTTCGGCGGCCAGCGGCTGCTGACGCCCCTCGGCGACACCTGGACCTGGAACGGCACGTCCTGGACGCAGCGTTTCCCCGCCACCTCGCCAGCCCCGCGCGTCTGGTGCGCGATGGCTGCCGCCGCGGGCGGGCCGCCGCTGCTGTTCGGCGGCAGGGCCGGCGCGACCTGGTTCGGCGACACCCACGTGTGGAGCGGCGCCAACTGGATGCCGATGACCGCCGGCCCCTCACCATCGCCGCGCGCCGAAGCGACCCTGATCGCCGACGGCACCAGCAGCGGGCTGCTGCTCACCGGGGGCGCCGATCCGATCGGCGTGCGCGGCGACACCTGGTCCTGGCAGGGCGTGGGTTGGCAACCGCTGCCAGGCGCCCAGGGCCTGCCGCCGCGCGCCGCAGCGGCCGGCGGCTTCGATCCGCAGCGCCAACAACCCACGGTGGCGTTCGGGCGCACCAGCGACGGCCAGCCGCTCGGCGATACGCACGCCTTCTCCGCCGGCCAGTGGTCGCCGACGCAGCCGAGCGCCGCGCCGGCGCCGCGCCGCGCCGCGGCCTCCGCGTACGATCCGCAACGCGCGCGCAACGTCCTGTTCGGCGGCACCACGGGCGGCGGCACCGACCTCGGCGACACCTGGGAGTGGGACGGCAGCACCTGGACCGCGCGCGCCACCGGTGGCCCGTCAGCGCGGCAGCAACACGCCCTCGCCTTCGACCAGGGACGAGGCACGACGCTGCTGTTCGGCGGCCTCGCGGGCACGCAGACCCTCGGCGACGTGTGGGAGTGGAACGGCACCGCCTGGAGCCAGCTGTTCCCCGCCGCCGGCCCCGCCAACCGCGCCGCGCACGCCCTGGTCGCGGCGCCCGGCGGCGGGCTGCTGCTGTTCGGCGGCGTCGACGCCGCCTACGTGCCGCTCGGCGACACCTGGCGCTGGGCCCTCGGCGGCTGGCAACAGACCTTCGGCCCCGGGCCCGGCCCCCGCTTCGGCCACGCGCTCGCGCTCGACGGACTGCGCCACCGCGTCGTGCTGTTCGGCGGCCGCGACCTGCAACAGGTGCTCGGCGACACCTGGCTGTTCGACGGCACCGGCTGGACCGCCGCCCAACCTCCGAACTCGCCGCCGCCGCGCGCCTATGCCAAGGCCACCTACGCGGCCGAGCGGGACCGCGTGCTGCTGTTCGGCGGCCTCGACGACACCTTCGCCGCGCGGCGCGACACCTGGGAGTGGAACGGCAGCGACTGGCGCGCGGTGCCGACCGCCGCGCCGCCGACCGCGCGCGTCGACGCGGTGCTCGACCACCACACCGCCAGCGAAGGCACCCTCTTGTTCGGCGGCAGCGACCTCACGCACGACCTCGGCGACAGCCAACGGTTCGCGGCCGAGTTCGTCGCCAGCTCCAGCCCGTTCGGCATGGCGTGCAGCCAGCCGCTCGGCGCGGCGGTGATGGCCGCGCAGGCCGGCTCCCGACCGTGGCTCGGCGACGTCTACCGCCTGCAGCTCGACGGCCTGCCGCAGACGCCCGGCCTGGCCCTGGTCATCTTCGGTTTCACCGACCAGACCTGGAACAACCAACCGCTGCCGCAGCTGCTCGACCCCTACGGCCTGCCCGGCTGCGAGCTGTGGATGTCGGCCGACGACGCCTTCGTCGCGCTACACAACGGGCTGTCGACGACCTTCCCGTTCCCGCTGCCGACCGCGGCCTGGCTGCGCGGCTTCACCTACTTCAACCAGGCGCTGGTGCTCGACCCCGCCTACGGCAACCCGCTCGGCGGCACGACCACCAACGCGGTGCGCTCGACGTTCGGCGCGCGCTGAAGGTCGGCCCTCACTCGTAGCGCACCGACTCGCTGGGGCTCTGCTGCAGCGCCCGCCGCGCCGGAACCGCCGCGGCGAGCACGCCGGTCAGCAGGGCCGCGAGCGGCACGACCACGAACCACTCGTACGGCAGGCGCACGGGCGCATCGAGCGCGGCCACCTGGTTCATGCCGAGCACGAGCACGTAGGCCATCGGCACCGACAGACCGATCGTCAGCAGCGACGACATCGCCGCAACGATCGCGCCCTCGAGCAGGAACGAGCCGCGCAGCGCCGACCGCGACAGGCCCAGCGCGCGCAGCACGCCGAGTTCACGCATGCGCCCCAACGCGGCGATCGTCATGCCGTTCAGCAACCCGACGCCGGCCAGCACCAGCATCAGCAGCAACAGCAGGTCGAACAGCACGAAGTCCCGATCGACGTCGCGCCGCAGGTAGGCGTGGATGCCGTCGCCGGTCTTGCTGGTCGGCACGTAGGGGATCGTCGCCCGCGCCGCGGCGGTGATCGCGCTCGGATCGGCGCCGCGCGCCATGCGCAGCGCGGCGTGCTCGACGCACTCGTCGACGATGCAGAAGTCGCGGTGCAGCCAGGTCGGCGAGGTCACCGCGAAGGCCCGTTCGTCGCCGTCGAAGCCCGAGGCGTCGCTGATGTGCAGGACCTGGTAGGCGACCGGCACCTGGTTGCGGTCGAGCAGCGGCACCAGGTCCCCGACGCGCCACCGGCGGGCCTTGGCGAGGCGGCGGCTGACCACCAGGGTGCGCACCCGATCGTCGGCGTAGCGCCGCACCAGGTCGGGCTCGCCGGCGAGCGCGCCCCAGTCGCTGGCCAGCGCTTCGGTCGCCATGCCGCGCAGCACGAAGCCGCCGCTGCGCACCTCACCCTCACTGAGGTCCACGCCGAGCACCCCGGGCACCGCCGCGAGCTGGCGCGCCCGCTCGGCGGTCACGGCGCCGGTGCGCAGGAACAGGCGCTCGTCGAGCGCCGCCGCCGCGAACTGGTCCACCTCGGCGCGCAGCGAGTAGGTCAGCGACTTGAGCCCCAGCAAAGCCAACAGCACGGCCGACAAACCGCACACCGCGGCGGCGACGCGGCCCGGGTTGCGCTGCAGCACCTTGTCGACGAGCCAGCCCGACATCGGCGCCACCAGCCGGCACGGCCACAGCAGGGCGCGCCCGAACCACGCCACCAGCCACGGCGCCAGCAACAGCACGCTGCCGAACAGGCCCAACAGGCCGGCGAGCTGCAGCAGCACCATGCGCGTCTCGCTGCCCTCTTCGGCGGCGAGCGGCGTCATCGCCAGGTAGGCGAGCGGCAGCGCCAGCACGAGCAGCCCGAACATCCACAGGTTGACGCCGCGCAGCAGATCGATGCCGTCGCCCTTGCCGGGCGCGACGCCGCGCGCGCGCAGGATGTCGAGCGCGGGCACCTGACGGGCGCGCACCAGCGGGAACATCGCGCCGGCCAGGGTGAACAGCACACCGAGCGCTGCGGTCCACAACACCGGGAACCACGGCACCTCGAACGTCATCCAGGCCTTGCCGAGCCCCAGCGAGCTGACGCGGTAGTGGCGCAGCAGCAGCGCCAGGCCCAGCCCCAGGCCGACGCCGAGCGCGCTGCCGAGCGCGCCGAGCGCCAGCGCGTCGGCCAGGAAGATGCGCGTGATCGCGCCGCTGCCCGTTCCCAGGCAGCGCAGCAGGCCGAGCTGCCGCACGCGCGCCACCAGCGCGTGCGAGAGCGTCTGGAACACCACGTACATGCCGAGCAGCAGCGCCAGCCCGCCGAGCACCTTGAGGCCGTTGCGGAAGGCGCGTTCGTCGGCGCCTTCGCCGATCAGCGCGCCGCGCATGTCGGTGACGGTGAAGTCGCTGCGCAGCTCGCGCCGCAGGCGATCGAGGTCGGCGCCCGGCGCGCGCAACACGTGGAAGAAGTCGCCGCCCTGCGGCAGCAGCCGGCGGGCCAGTTCGACGCCGCAGACCAGCATCTGGCCGTCGAAGCGGCGGCCGAGGCGGTCGTTGGTGAGCACCCCGGCGACCGTGACCTCGGTCGAGAACAGCTGCTCCCCCGCCGGCGCCTCGATCGGCACCAGCTTGCCGTCCTTGCACTCGACGCGCACGCTGCGCAGCGCCTCGCCGAGCTGCACCCGGTCGCCGGCGTCGACGCCGAGCAGGCGCGCCGCCTCGCTGCCGAGCAGGATCGCGCCGCCCGGCGCGTCGTCGCCGGCCTGCAGGTCGCGCCCGTGGTGCACGACGTAGTGCGCGAACGGCCCCGCCGGCAGCGGCCCCAGGCCGAACGCGCCGACGTCGAGCTGCTTGTCGCCGGCGCGCAGCAGGCCGCGCGCCTGACGCCAGACGGCGACGTCCTGCACGCCCTGATGCCCGCGCAACTGGCTCATCACCGCGTCGGGCGCCGCGCCCGCGGCGACCGGCGCGACCTCGAGGTCGACGCGGCCGCGCTGCGGGTCCTGCGCCTGCAGCTGACTCTGGATGGTGTTGTGGTCCATCACGTAGATGGCCACGACGATCGCCACGCCGAGCGCGATGCCGACGACGGTCAGCAGCAGACGCAGGCGATTAGATGCCCAGTTCCTGCAGACGACGAAAGACGTCAGCGACATCGAAGGGTCCCCCGGTGAGTTCGGCATCGGCGCGCAGGGCGCCGTCGTGCAGGAAGGCGACGCGATCGGCAGCGGCCGCGTCGCGCGGGTTGTGGGTCACCAGCAGGATCGCGGTGCCGAGTTGATCGCGCACCGAGCGCAGCAGGCCGATGACCTCCTCGCCGGCCTTGCTCGACAGGTTGCCGGTCGGCTCGTCGGCGAGCAGCAGCGGCGGCTGGGTCACCAACGCGCGCGCGATCGAGACGCGCTGCATCTCGCCGCCCGACAGGTTCGCAGGCCGGCGGTCGCGCAGCCCGGCGACGCCGAGCAGATCGAGCAGGCTGGCCACCCGCCCCTCGTGCCGGCGCGGGTTCTGACCGAGGATGCGCAGCGGCAGGGTCACGTTCTCGACCACCGACAGGTCCGGCAGCAGGTGGAAGAACTGGAAGATGAAGCCGATCTTGCTGCGCCGCACCGCCGCGCGGTGCTCCTCGTCGCCGGCGCCGAGGTCGACACCGGCGACGGTGACGTCGCCGGCGGACGGGCGCTCGAGCCCGGCGAGGATGTGCAGCAGGGTCGACTTGCCCGACCCCGACGGCCCCATGATCGTCAGGAACTCGCGCGGCGCGAGCTGCAGGCTGACGTCGCGCACCGTCGGCACCTGCTGGCCTTCGGCTTCGCGGAAGCGGAACACGCCGCGCGCGGTGAGCACGGGTTCGTGGTCGACGGCGACGCTCTCGGACGGCGGAGTCATGAGGCGGCATCCTGTCCTGCCGACGCCCGCCGCGCATTCACTTTGTGATGCAAACTTTCAGGAATCCGTCGCGCTCGCGGTGTTGCGCCGCAGCCGATACCATGCCGCCGCTTGGACCTGCTCGCCGCCACCACCGACCAGCTGCGCGACGCCGCCGTGGCCCACTTCAAGGTCGCCAAGGGCGCCGGGGTCGCCGCGGCGATCCACCGCTCCGCCACCCGCGACGGCGCGTTCGACCCGCAGGCCCTGGGGCTCGGCGAGGCGGCGTGCGCCGGGTGGCGCGCGCTCGCGCAGCTGCAGCTGCCCCGGACCGTCGACGAGGTGGTCGAGCCCGTCGCCGGCGGCGAGGTGCGCAAGCGGCTGCTGCGTCTGCACGACGGCCTCACCGTCGAGAGCGTGCACCTGCCGATGGGCCGCGGCCGCAGCAGCCTGTGCGTCTCGACCCAGGCCGGCTGCGCGCGCGCGTGCACCTTCTGCGAGACCGGGCGGATGGGGCTGCGCCGCAACCTGACCGCGGGCGAGATCGTCGGCCAGGTCACCGTGCAGCACCGCGTGCAGCGCCCCGACACGATCGTGTTCCAGGGCATGGGCGAACCGCTCGACAATCTCGAGCACCTGCTGCAGGCGATGGCGGTGCTCACCGACCGCGCGGGCCTGGGCTACGCGCACGACCGGCTGACCGTGTGCACCGTCGGGCACGTGCCCGGCATCGCGGCGCTGCGGCAGCTCGGCCAAAAGCGGCTCAACCTGTCGCTGAGCCTGAACGCGGCCGACGACCGCCAGCGCGCCGCGATCATGCCGAACTCGGTGCGTTACGCGCTGGCCGAGATCCAACAGGCGCTGCGCGACTTCCGGCAGCGCGCGAACCTCGCGCTCGGCATCCACTGGTGCCTGCTGCCGGGCATCAACGACACGCCCGCCGACGCCGACCGCATCGCCGCGTTCTGCGCGCCGCTCGGCCGCCTGCTGCTGCACGTGATCCCGTACAACCCCGGCAGCGCGCCGATCACGCGCGCGCCGGACGAACACGAGGTCGTGCGTTTCGTCGGCTGGCTGCGCGACCGCGGCGTGCCCGTGCGCCGGCGCATCACCAAGGGCCGCACCGTGATGGCCGGGTGCGGCCAGCTCGGCGCAGCGGGAACACAGCTCGGCGCAGCGGCTACTTCTTCTCGTTGCCCTTGATCGAGACCAGCTCGACCAGGAACACCAGCGTCGCGTTCGCGGGGATCGTCGGCGGCGCGCCGCGCTCGCCGTAGCCGAGGCTGGCGGGGATCGTGAACAGGTACTTGCCGCCGACCTGCATCAGCTGCAGGCCTTCGGTCCAGCCCTTGATCACGCCGCCGAGCGGGAACTCGGTCGGTTCGCCGCGCGCGTGCGAGCTGTCGAACATCTTGCCGTTCTCGAGCAGCCAGCCGGTGTAGTGCGCGGTCACGGTGTCGGCCGCCGTCGGCGACGCGCCGGTGCCCTGCTCGATGACCTCGTAGATAAGGCCGCTGCCGGTGGTCTTGAGCTTGGCGGGATCGCACTTGCGGAACTGCGGCACGTCGCTGACGCCGACGAGCTGCAGCTCCCAGACCGTGTCGGCGCGGGGATTGGGGTAGAGCTTCTGCGGCACCTCGGCGCGCAGCGTGCCGCCGATCTCGAGCTCCGCCGCGAGTTCGCCGAGCCACGGGTACGGGAGCGACTCGAGCGTGCCGGCGATGTGGAAGTCGTTGTTGCGCTCGGTGCAGTCGAGCAGCTCGCCCGTCGGGCGGAAGATCGCGTAGCGCATCTTCAGGCCCTGGCCCGGCTTGACCTTCTCGCCGTTGCCCTTGGCCGTGATCTCGAACTTCGCGCCCGAGGCCGTCGACTTCTGCGCGTCGGGGTTGCCCTTGGGCATGGTCGGCATGTGCTTGACCTTGAGCAGCTCGACCTCGAACACCAGCGTCGCGTTGCCGGGGATCTTCGGCGGCCGGCCGCTCGCGCCGTAGGCGAGGTCACCGGGGATCACGAGCTTGAAGCGCGCGCCCGGCGTCATCAGCTGCAGCCCCTCGGTCCAGCCCTTGATCACGCCGTTGACCGGGAAGGTCGCGGGCTTGCCGCTGCGCGAGCTGTCGAACTTGGTGCCGTCGGTGAGCCAGCCCGTGTAGTGCACTTCGACCACGTCGTTGGCGGCGGGGCTCGCCTCGTCGCGCCCCTTCTGCAGCACGCCGTACTGCAGGCCGGAGTCGGTCGTCTTCATCTCCTTGCAGTCGGGGATGCCGCCCTGAGCGCCGGGATCCTGGGCCAGAAGACGCGGGGCGTCGGCGACCGCGGCGCCGAGGAGAACTGCGGTGAGGAGAGTCAGCTTCATGATGGATTGGCGCCCCACAAGGGCGCGAGAAGTGTAGCCACCAGCCGCCGGGGAGCCACCCGCGGCGAGGTTCTCGGCGCAACGCAGGCGGCGCGCGTGCGTTGCCGCGGCCCGAAAGGCCCATGGCCAGGTCCGGATCGGCGGCGCCGCGGGTTCATGCCCCGGGCCGCCCGACTCAGCTCAGCGTGGTGCTGCCGGAGCCCTTGCGGGCCAGCATCTCGCGCGCCAGCGCCTTGCGCAGCGCCGCCTCGGCCTTGACGAACTCGGTGCTCAGGCGGTCCAACCCGGCGAGCTTCTCGCGGGCCTTCTGCTCGGCCGCCTTGACGCGCTCGAGGTCGATCTCGTGCGCGAACTCACCGGCCTCGCAGACCAGGGTCAGCACGTTGTTCTGCACCTGGGCGAAGCCGTCGCTGGCGAACAGGTCGATCTCCTTGCCGTCGAGCTCGGTGATCTGCACCGTGCCGGCCTGCGCGATCGCGGTCATCAGCGGCGCGTGGTGCGGCAGGATGCCGTAGCTGCCGTCGATGCCCGCGAAGCGCACCCCGGCGACCTTGCGGTCGACGATGGTGCGGTCGGGAGTGACGATGCGCAGGTGGAGTTCGGCCATGTCTCTAGGGGTTACGGCGGATGCAGCTCCGATCACTTGTTGCCGCGGGCGACGGCTTCCTCGATGGAGCCGCACATGTAGAACGCGGACTCGGGCAGGTTGTCGTGCTTGCCCTCGAGGATCTCCTTGAAGGAGCGCACGGTGTCCTCGCGCTTGACGAACTTGCCGGGCGCGCCGGTGAACGCCTCGGCGACGAAGAACGGCTGCGACAGGAAGCGCTGGATGCGGCGGGCGCGGCCGACGACCAGCTTGTCCTCTTCGCTGAGCTCTTCGACGCCCAGGATCGCGATGATGTCGCGCAGGTCCTGGTAGCGCTGCAGGGTGCGCTGCACTTCGCGCGCGACCTTGTAGTGCTCCTCGCCGACGACGCTCGGGCTGAGCATCTTGCTGGTCGACTTGAGCGGGTCGACGGCCGGGTAGATGCCCAGCTCGGCGATCTGACGCTCGAGGATGATGGTCGAGTCCAGGTGCGCGAAGGTCGCGACCGGCGCCGGGTCGGTGATGTCGTCCGCAGGCACGTACACGGCCTGCATCGAGGTCACCGAGCCCTTCTTGGTCGAGGTGATGCGCTCCTGCAGCGCGCCCATCTCCGAGGCCATCGTCGGCTGGTAACCCACGGCGCTCGGCAGACGGCCGAGCAGTGCGGACACCTCCGAACCGGCCTGCACGAAGCGGAACACGTTGTCGACGAACAGCAGCACGTCCTTGCCTTCCTGATCGCGGAAGTACTCCGCCATCGTCAGGCCGGTCAGCGCCACGCGCAGACGCGCGCCCGGGGGCTCGTTCATCTGGCCGAACACGAGCACCGCGTTGTCGAGCACCGAGGCCTTCTGGCCCTGCGCGTCGGTGTATTCGGCCTCGGCCATCTCGAGCCAGAGGTCGTTGCCCTCGCGGGTGCGCTCGCCGACGCCGCAGAACACCGAGAAGCCGCCCTTCTCCACCGCGGTGATGCGGATCAGTTCCTGGATCAGCACGGTCTTGCCGACGCCCGCGCCGCCGAACAGGCCGATCTTGCCGCCCTTGGCGAACGGGCACAGCAGGTCGACGACCTTGATGCCGGTCTCGAACACCTCGCTGATCGCCTGCTGCTCGTCGAAGGTCGGCGCAGCGCGGTGGATCGGCAGCGTGCCCTTGGCCTTGACGGCCGGCATCGGCTCGCCGGTGCGCGGGTGCGCGACGCCGACCTCGAGGGCGCGGCCGAGCACGTCGAACAGGCGGCCGCGGGTGGCCTCACCGACGGGCACCGAGATCGGTGCGCCCGTATCGCTGGCCGACATGCCGCGGGACATGCCGTCCGTCGTCGACATCGAGACGCAGCGCGCCACCGAGTTGCCCAGCTGCTGGGACACCTCGAGCACCAGGTCGATGCCGCGCGCGGCGTCGACGACGGTGATGGCGTTGTAGAGGTTGGGCATGTGGCCCTCGGGGAACTGCACGTCCACCACGGGGCCGAACACCTGCAGGATCTTTCCTTCCGTCTTGGTGGCGGTCGTCACGTCTTGTTTCCTCGTTCTCGAATGCGTCGTGGTTCTGCGTTGGCCGGAGTCGCCGGCCGCCTGGTTGCTCTACTCAGCTGACAGCACTGGCGCCGCCGACGATGTCGAGCAGCTCCTTGGTGATGTTCTCCTGGCGAGCGCGGTTGTAGATCTTCTTGAGGCCCTTGTTCATGCGCACGGCCGCGTCGGTGGCGCCCTTCATCGCCATGCGGCGACTCGCGTGCTCACTGGTCAGCGACTGCAGCATGGCGTCGAAGACGACCGTCTCGAGGTAGCGCGGCATCAGGCGGTTGAACACCGCCGCCGCGTCCGGCTCGAGCAGGAAGTCGAGGTCGTAGCTCGAATCACCGGCGCCCTTGCCGACTTCGATCGTCGAGATCGGCAGGAAGCCCTCGTTGGTGGGCGCGAACTTGATCATCGACACGAAGCGCGTGTAGTAGAGCTTCGCCTCGTCGATGGTGCCGTCGGTGAAGGCCTCGACCAGCGCCTGGCCGATCATCTTCGCGGCCGTGAAGTCGGCGCGGTCGAGCGGCGGCTCGACGAAGAAGCGCTCGACCTCGAAGCCGCGGCGCGTCAGCCAGGCGTAACCCTTGCGGCCGTAGCACCAGAACTTGACCTTCTTGCCCGCCGCGATCAGCTCGTCGGCGTAACGCTTGAGGCCGAACAGCAGGTTGGAGTTGTACGAGCCGCACAGCCCGCGGTCCGACGTGATCACCAGGATGCCGACGGTCTGCACCTCGCGGCGCGTGAACAGCGGCACGTCGCCCTCGCTGGCGACCTTGCCGGAGATGCGCTCGATCATGTAGCGGATCTCCTCGGTGTACGGGTGGAAGCTCTGCGCCTTCGCCTGCACCTTGCGCAGCTTCATCGACGCGACCATCTCCATCGCGCGGGTGATCTGCGCGATGCTGGCCACGGACTTGATGCGGCCGCGGAGTTCCTTGAGGTTTGCCATGATCGGTGTCGGGGGGTGCGGTGCGGGTCAGCCCTCGGCGGCGCCGAGGGCTCCTGTCATCAGGCCAGGAATTCCTTCTTGAAGGCCGCGCAGAGCTGGTCGCACTGCTTCTGCAGGTCGTCCGTCCACTTCTTGTCGTTGCGGATGCTGGCGAGCACGTCGGCGTGGTTGGCGCGCAGGTGCGCCAGGTACTTCTTCTCGAACTCGGCGACGCGGTTGAGCGGCACCTCGTCGAGCGCGCCGGACGAACCGGCGTAGAGCACCACGACCTGCTCCTCGACCGGCACCGGCTCGAACTCGGGCTGCTTGAGCAGCTCGGTCATGCGCTGGCCGCGCGTGATCGCCTGCTGCGTCGCCTTGTCGAGGTCGCTGCCGAACTGCGCGAACGCCGCGAGCTCGCGGAACTGCGCCAGCTGGATGCGCAGGCCGCCCGCGATCTTCTTCATCGCCGGGATCTGCGCCGAGCCACCGACGCGCGACACCGAGATGCCCGCGTTCACGGCCGGGCGCTGGCCGGCGTTGAACAGCGACGATTCGAGGAAGATCTGGCCGTCGGTGATCGAGATCACGTTGGTCGGGATGTACGCCGACACGTCACCTTCCTGCGTCTCCACCACCGGCAGCGCGGTCATCGAACCGCCGCCCTTGGCCTTGGAGAGCTTCGCCGCGCGCTCGAGCAGGCGGCTGTGCAGGTTGAACACGTCGCCCGGGAACGCCTCGCGGCCCGGCGGACGACGCAGCAGCAGCATGACCTGGCGATAGGCCAGCGCCTGCTTGTAGAGGTCGTCGTAGGCGATCACGACGTGGCGGCCTTCGTCGCGCAGCCGCTCGCCCATCGAGGCGCCCGCGTAGCAGCTCAAGAACTGCATCGAGGCCTCGGACGATGCCGGCGCCGACACCACGATCGTGTAGGGCATCGCGCCGTACTGCTCGAGCTTCTCGACGACCGCCTTCACGGTCGACTGCTTCTGGCCGACCGCGACGTAGATGCAGATCACCTGCTCGGGGTTGTTCGGGTCGCCGCCGCCGGTGAGCTTCTGGTTGATGAAGGTGTCGATGATCAGCGCCGTCTTGCCGGTCTGGCGGTCGCCGATGATCAGCTCGCGCTGACCGCGGCCGATCGGGATCATCGAGTCGACGCCCTTGATGCCGGTCTGCAGCGGCTGCTTGACGGGCTCACGCTCGGGCACGGTCGGCGAACGGCCTTCGATCGGGCGCAGGTCGTCCGGGCCGACCGGGATGTCACCCTTGCCGTCGACCGCGCGGCCGAGGGCGTCGACGACGCGACCGCACATCTGCAGGCCCGTGGGCACCGAGATGATGCGGCCCGTGGTGCGCACCTGGTCGCCTTCCTTGACCTTGCTGTCGCTGCCGAGCAGCACGCAGCCGACGTTGTCCTCTTCGAGGTTCAGCGCCACGCCTTGCACGCCGTTCCCGAAGTCGAGCAACTCGCTCATCATGCAGTCGTCGAGACCGTGCACGCGGGCGACGCCGTCACCGACCGTGAGCACCGTGCCGACGTTGGACTTGTGCATTCCGCCCTGGAAGCCCTCGATCTCGGCCTTGAGGACGCTGGCGACTTCGGATGGTTTGAGATCCATGATTCGTGACTCGAGGAGATTGGCTGGCCTGCGCCGGCCGGCATCGGGCCGCCCGCGCAGATGTATGTCGTGTTGTCTTGGAAGATCGCCGACCGCGGACGCGGCGGACGCTGGGAATCAGATCGAGGCCTGCAGCAGCTTGTGCTCGAGGTCGGTGAGCGCCGCCTGCATGGAGCCGTCGTAGAGCACGTTGCCGATGCGCAACCGCACGCCGCCGAGGACCTCGGGGCGGTGCTGCTGCGTCAACGACACCTTCTTGCCGCTGAGCCGCTCGGCGAGCGCACCGAGCGCGGTCATGTCGTCTTCGCCGAGGGCGCGCGGCGTCTCGACGACGCCTTCGACCTCGCCGCGCTCGGCCATGATCAGCTCCCGCAGCGCGGGATACAGGTCGAACAGGACCTCGACGCGGTGCCGCTGCACGAGCACGCCGACGAGGTTCTGCAGCAGCTGGTGGCAACCGGTCGCGAGCTTGCCGAGCATCGCCGCGCGCTGCTCGCGCGACAGGTCCGGGCTGAGCAGGACGTCCTTCGCGGCCGGCGTCGCCAGCGCGTCGTGCATCGCCTGGGCGCCGGCGGCGACCGCGTCGGTCGCCCCCTGGGCCTTGGCGAGCGCGTGCAGCGCTTCGGCGTAGCGTTTGGCCAGCAGGGTCATCCGTGGCTCCTGCTGCCCGCGTCCGCGACGAACTTCTCGACGAGCTGGCGGTTCTGCTGGTCGTCGATCTTCTGCTGCAGCAGCTGACCGGTCGCGGCGATCGTCAGGTGCACGACCTCCTGCCGGATCTCCTGCAGGGCCTGGCGCTTCTCGGCGGCGATCGTCTCGCGCGCCTTCTGCAGCTCGGCCTTGGCCTTCTCGTCGGCCGCGCGCACGGCCTCGGCGGCCTGGCGCTCGGCGCGCGCCATCGCCTCCTCGACCATGCGCTTGGCGTTGGCCTGCGCGGCGTCGAGCTCGGCCTTGGCCTGCGCCATCTGCGCCTCGGCCTGCTTCTGGGCGACCTCGGCCGCGGCGATCGAATCCTCGACCTTGCGGTCGCGGTCCTCGAGCGCCTTGGTGATCGGGCCGTAGACGAACTTCCACATCACCGGCAAGGCGAGGAAGAAGGCGATCAGCGTCCAGATGACCATGCCGGGGGCATAGTCGAGCAAGGAGCCGAGCGGCCGGTCTCCGCCTTCGGAGAGCAACGTGGCGACGAGTGTGGTCGTTGAGGAGATCACGCGGAACCTCTCAGGGAGGACACGTCAGAAGGACGCAGCGAACAGGACGAAACTGAGCTCACGGACGGCTGCCGCGCACGACCGAAGGTCGGCGCGGTGACCGCAGCGGGCTGGTGGCGACTACTTGAAGGCCAGCAGCAGGCCGATGACCGCGGCGAACAGCGCGACACCTTCGACGAACGCCGCGAGCAGCAGCGCGTTGCCCTTGATGGCGTCCGCGGCTTCGGGCTGACGGGCGATGCCCTCACCAGCCGAGCCACCGATGCGGCCGATGCCGAGGCCCGCGCCGATCGCGGCGAGACCAGCGGCGAAACCGGCGCCGATGCCCGGGCCGATGTTCGAGGCCGCGGCGACGTTGACTGCATCCTGAATGAAAGCAAGCATGGGGTTCTCCGTGACTGACAGAAGGGGTTCGAAAAAGCGGGTAGGAATCAGTGCTCCTGGTGCATCGCCTGATGGATGAAGGTGATGCTCAGGAACGTGAAGATGTAGGCCTGCAGCAGCGTGACGAACGCTTCGATCGTGTAGATGAAGATCGCCATGCCGGCGCACGGCAGCGCCGTCAGGTAGCTCGTGATCGCGCCGCCCTGCAGCTTGGTGAACAGGAAGATCAGGCTGAGCGCCGCGCCGACGACCAGGTGGCCGGCGAGCATGTTGGCGAACAGACGCACCATCAACGCGAACGGCTTGACCAGCAGACCGACGAGTTCGATAACGACCATCATCGGCAGCAGGATCACGGGCAGCCCGTGCGGGATCAGGCCCTTCCAGTAGCCGAAGGCGCCGTTCTTCTTCATGCCGAAGAACAGCATCATCGCGAAGGTGATCAACGCGAACGCGCCGGTCACGTAGGGCGTGCCGGTCGCGGTGTAGATCGACAGCGGGAAGTGGTGGCCGACGCTCGGGATCAGGCCGATGACGTTCTGGAACACCAGGAAGAAGAACAGGAACAGGAAGAACGGCACGAAGGCGCGTCCCTCTTCCTTGCCCATCACCCGGTAGACCATCTCGTCGCGCACCCACAGGCACCAGCCGCGCATGATGCGCGTCGCCTTGCCGGTCGGGCGGCCGAAGCTCCACACCACCGGCAGGAAGATCGCGAGCATCAGGCCCAGCGAGATCCACTGCCACGGCTGCACGTTGTAGATGCGGAACAGATGGTTGACGTCGTCGCTCGGCGAGACCTTCGGCTCGAAGATCACGTACGGCACGCTGTGCGAGAAGGTCTTGGTGAAGAAGACCTTGCTCTCCATCTCGAGCGTGTGCAGCTTCTCGAATTCCTCGAGCACGGGATGCCCGTGCCCGCCGGGCTCTTGCTGGCCGGCCGTCTCGTGCGACGGCGCATTCTCGTGCTGGGCGTTCTCGTTCTGCGCGACCAGGCTGCCCGACGACGCGAACAGCACCGCGGCGACCGCCAGCAGCAGCGCGCCGAAGAACGACAGGTAGCGGCGATCGGGCTTCGTCTGCATGATCACGAGGAGGACGATCGGGAGGAGTTCGAGGCGCTGCGCACCAGGGCGTTCGCCAGGGTCAGCTGCGCCACCAGCGACGCCGCCGCGAACGCGACGGCAAAGGCGGCCAGCTGCGGGAATTTCACGTCGTTGCCGCGCAGCACGAACACCGCGACCAGCACCAGCGCCACCTTGATGCCGAAGCCGAGGCCGAGCAGGCCCTGCAGGCGCAT
Organism: Planctomycetota bacterium; assembly: GCA_020638655.1. Classification (GTDB taxonomy): domain Bacteria; phylum Planctomycetota; class UBA1135; order UBA1135; family UBA2386; genus JACKIC01. Next base: position 604,041 of record JACKIC010000002.1, on the reverse strand, counting down.
CGACAGCAGGCGCGGATCGTTGCCCAGGTGCGCGGTGGCGCGCCGATCGAAGATGCGGCGGTGCACCAGCAGGGCCAGCGCGCCGCCGACCAGGGCCAGCGCGACGCCGTAACCGACCCAGGGCAGGTTCTCGGCGGCGACCGCCCCGCTGAGCCACGTCGCGACGAACAGCGCGCCGAGCACCCCCACCACGGTCAGCAGCGCACGGCCGAGCGCAAGCCCGGGCGAAGCTGGGATCGTGGTCTGTGGCAGGGACACGGTCGAGGTCATCGGGCGACGAGGAGACGGACGACGAGGGCGGACGAGGTCAACCGCGCGGGCGTTTGCCGAACGGCAGCAGCTCGGGCGCCAGGACCCGGATGAGGTGCAGCATGCCGCCGACGATGCCGAAGCCGACGCACAGCAGCAGCAACCAGGGTTTGGTGCCGAACCGCGTGTCGAGCCACAGACCGCCGTAGGCGAACAACCCCACCGACACCGCCAAGGTCATCCCGGCGCCGAGGGCGCGCGAGTTGTTTGGGCTTTGCCGGGGCTGGTCGTTCATCCACACCGCTCGGGAGTGAGGCCGAACTGGGGCGAGGAGATTAGCGAGCCGGTCGCGCGGGGCCAACCCAAGCTGCCCGGATTTTTTGCGCCGGAAGTTGAGCCCGTGCGCCCCCAGCAGGTGCCGTCGACGCCGCGGGTGCGCCGTCGACGCCACGCTGAAGATGACCCACTACCACCGTTCGACCATTTCCTCCCTGTTGTTGCTCTCTCTGGCCTGCGCGCCCGACCTGCTCGCGCAGGGCGGCGTGCTGGTCTCGCCCGGCGACCGCCTGAACCTCGAGGGCAGTTCCTATACGAGCTTCCCGCTCGGCCGCGCCAGCTGCCGCATGCAGACCCTGCACGCGGACGTGCCGGGCAACGCCGTGATCACCGGTCACGGCTATCGCCGCGACGCGATCGGCGTGCGCGGCCGCATCGATGGCCTCGCCGTCGAGGTGCAGGTCACCGCGTCGGTGACGAGCACCCTGCCGGCCAACGCCTCCCCCACGTTCGCGCAGAACCGCGGCCCCAACCCGGTCGTCGTGCTGCCGCGCACCTGGGTGGTGTTGCCCCCCACCGACCGCCCGGCGCTCGACCCGGCGCCGAGCTTCGAACTGTTGATCCCGTGGGCCGTGCCGTTCGTGACGCCTGCGCAGGGCGGCACCCTGTGCCTCGAGGTCGAGGTCTTCGCCAACCAGACCGCCACGGCCAGCAACCAGAACGTGTCCCTGTACCTCGACGCGCACGAGAACTACCTCGACGGCCGCGCCGAGCAGCCGGGCTTCCGGCTCGCCCAGGGCTGCGCCGCGCCCGGTTCCAACCGCGACAGCAACGCGAGCCTGGTGCTGTGGCACCGCGGCGCGCAGATGGACCTCGACGTCGCCGTGCGCGACGGCGTGCCGGACCCCGGCTCGGGGCTGGTGCGCGCCTTCGTCGCGCTCGGCACGCAGCTCGTCGGGCAGCCGTGGCCGACGGCACCGGCATGCACCGTCTACAGCTCGGCGGAGCTGCTGCTCGCGATGCCCGGCGCAGTCACCGCGACCGGCAGCTACGACGGATCGTTCGCCGGCCTGCCGGTGCTGCCGCCCGGTTTCCGCCTGTGGTGCCAGGCCGGCACGATCGACCTCGGCACCGGCGCGCTCGCGTTCAGCGACGCGTCGGCGCTGATGACGCCGCCCGCGGGCCCGCTGCCGGTGCCGACGAGTCGCGTCGTCAACAGCACCAACGTCGCGGGCACCACCGGCACGGTATCGCTGGCGGTGCCGGTGATCGGCTTCTTCTGATCGCCACGGATTGGGCGCTATAGATTCAGCTTCCTGCAGAACGGGATCAGCGCGCCGCTGCCGGTCATCGCGACCGACTCGGCGGCGTCGAACGGCGGCGCCGCGAACAAGCTGACCTGCTGCGGGTAGCTGTAGGTGCGCACCGTGCCGCCGTAGAACAGCACGTTGACGGTGCCGTCGGCGTGCGAACACCCGCCCTCGTTGTCGTCGGCGAGCCAGGCCTCGTTGCCGCCCGCTTCGCGCGACGTCATGTGTGCCTTGCTGCGCCCCGCGTAGCTCGTGTCGGCCGAAGTGACGCCAGCCAACGACGGCCACGGGTCGACGCCGCGCTGCACGCTGGGCCGCAGCGAGATCCAGGTCGCATCGTTCTCGCGCCGGCCCGGGGTGAAGTAGCGGTCGAAGTTCTCCTCGGTGTGCTCGACGATGCCCTCGACCCACGGCGCGAGCACGAAGCGGTGACCGTCCTGGCCAGGCAGCCAGCCGACCTTGTTCTTGTAGGTCACCAGCGTGCCGTGCTGCCATTGCAGGTTGGCGCAGTCCGAGGTGATGTAGGCCATCACCTGCGAGTCTCGGATGCGCGGCAGCAGCGCCGCCGTCAGCAACCCGATGATCGAGATCACGATCATCAACTCGATCAGGGTGAAACCGGAGTTCCTGCGCATGGCAGCTCCTTCGCGTTCGCAGAGCGCCGCCTGGGGCGGCGCGGGTAGAGGGGCGAACGCTGCTAGTCCCGGCGCGCGGCGCGGCAACAGGCGACGGCCGCGCCAGACCCCCTCACCAGCCATCCCATCTCAGATGTCGAGCTTCTGGCACTCTTCGATCGGCGAGTTCGGACCCCAGGTCGAGATCGGCTGGGTCTTGTCGAGCGGCGGCAGGCCGTACTTCTCGACGAGCTCGGGATAGCTGTAGCTGCGCACCACGCCGCCGTTCATGAGGATGTTGACGGTGCCGTTGGTGAGGCGCCAGACCCCCTCGTTGTCGTTGGCCATCCAGGCCTCGTTGGCGCTGAGCTTGCGGGTCTGCATGTCCTTCTTGCTGCGGCCCGCGTAGTGCGTGCACGAGGAGTCGACCTCGTTGATGTTGGGGAACGGGTTCTCGTTCTTCTGCATCATCGCCCGGAAGCTGTGGTACATCGCGTCGTCCTCGCGCGAGCCCGGCGTGAAGAAGTAGTCGAGGTTCTCGACCGTGTGGTCGAAGATCCCGGTGGTCCAGGTCGCCAGCACGAACTTGCTCCCGGCCTCGTTGGGCAGGTGCTTGAGCTGGGTCTCGTAGGTCAGGAACCACTCGCGGTGCCGGCGCAGGTTCGCCTGGTCCGCGGCGACGTTCGCGGTCTCCTGCGCGCCGAGGATGTTCGGCAGGAGCACGGCCGCGAGCAGGCCGATGATGCTGATGACGATCAGCAGTTCGATCAGGGTGAAGCCGGATTGGGATCGACGCATGTTTGCTGGGGAAAGGGGTCGTACGTGAGCCAGGGGGTCGACCGCAGTCTAACCCCCTGGCCCGACATGGCAACGCGTCAAGGCGTCGCCGCCCGATTCCAGCGCGCGATCGTGTTGACGGCCCCGCTCAGCGGTTGCCGCCCTGATCGCCCGAACCGCCGTTGTCACCGTTGCCGGTCGTCTTCGGCGTCGTGCTCGGCATCGGCTGGTTGCCGGTGGTCGGCTTGGTCTCGCCCGAGGGCGCGGCCGGCACGGCCTCGAGGCCGTTCTGCTGCTGGTACTTCTGGGCGAAGAACGTGTCGCCCGAGTACTCGCCCCACCACTGGCGCCAACGCAGCACCGCGGTCTGCATGTCGCGCTTGCTGGTGTTCAGGTGGTCGTAGCCGAAGTCGTGACCCGTGGCGACCTTCAGCGCCTCGTGGCACATGTAGCGGACCTCGCGCTTGTCGCTGTCCAGGCCCTCGATGAGGGTCGGGCACGACTGCAGGTCGCCGAGCAGCACGAGGGTGCGCGCCACTTCGGTGCGCACGCTGGCCTCGCTGTCGTTGGCGATCGAGCGCAGCGCCGGGATGGTGCGGCGGTCGTGCAGGCGGCCGAGCACCCAGGCGCACGAGCTGCGCACCTTGGCGTTCTGATGCTTGAGGCCATCGAGCACGGCGGGGATGACCTGCTCACCGGCGTCGGTCAACCAGATCAGGTTCTGCACGAGCTCTTCGCGGTGCTGGAACGGGATCTGCTGGACGCGCGAGGTGATCTCCCCCGCCATCAAGCTGTTGGGCTGGATGAACGGATCTTCCTCCGACTTGGTCGGAGCGCTGGAAGAACACGCCGCGAAGGCGAACAACACGCTGGCAAAGGTGGCCGCGATCCTCATGACTTTCCTCTGGAGTTCTCGGGGGTGCGGGCGCCGGGCGCCCATTGCCTCCGTGTCATCGGCAGCCCCCGGCCAGCGGCTTGAGCAGGATCTGCAACTCCCTGTCCGGCGAGCGCTCCCGACGCGGGCCGGGACTCGCCCTTGGCACGGCCGGCGCCACGGGCGTAGAGTCGCCTCCCCACTCGACCGAAGGGCGGTTGAGGCCACAGCGGACACACCACAGGAGCTCGAGATGAACAAGGCCGACTTGATCGAGGAAGTGCAGAAGCAGCTGGGCACCGAGTGCTCCAAGGCGCACGCCGAACGCGCCGTCAACGCGCTGATCGCGTCGATCCAGCGGGGGCTCAAGAAGGACAAGGAGGTCCAGATCGTGGGTTTCGGCACCTTCGCGGTGAAGAACCGCAAGGCGCGCATGGGGCGCAACCCGCAGACCAACGAGCCGATCCAGATCAAGGCCTCGCGCACGGTTGGGTTCCGGCCCGGAACGACGCTCAAGGACAGCGTCTGAAGTGACCGCCGGCGCGGCGCTCAGGCCTCGAGCCAGCCGCCGCCGAGCACGCGTTCGCCGTCGTAGAACACCGCGGCCTGGCCCGGCGTGATCGCCGCCACCGGCTGGTCGAACTCGATCGTGGCGCCGCCGCGCCCGTCGGCGACCACCGTCGCCGCCGCCGGCTCGTGCCGGGCCCGCACCTTGACGTGCGCCGCGACGGGCTGCCCGGCCGCGGGCGCGTCGACGAGCCAGTGCGTGCCGAGCACGAACGCCTTCTGCCGGTCCAGGCCGTCGCGCGGCGCCAGGGTCACGTCGCCGGACTCGGGATCGATGGCGGTCACGTAGTGCGGTGTGCCCAGCGCCGGCAGCCCCTTGCGCTGGCCCACGGTGAAGCCGTCGATGCCGTCGTGGCGGCCGACCTCGCGGCCGCCCGCGTCGACGAACCGGCCGGCCCGGCCGCCGCCGCCGCGCGACCGCACGATGTCGCGGTAGTCGCCGCTGGTGACGAAGCAGATGTCCATCGACTCGGGCTTGGCGGCGGTGACCAGCCCGGCCTCGGCAGCGATCTGCCGGACCTGCTGCTTGTCGAGGTCGCCGAGCGGGAACAGCGTGCGCGCCAGCGCCGGCCGATCGACGCCGAACAGGTAGTAGGTCTGGTCCTTGTTGGCGTCGCGCGCGGTGCGCAGCTCGCCAGCGACGATGCGCGCGTAGTGCCCGGTGGCGACGCAGTCGGCGCCGACGTCCGCCGCGATCCGAAAAAGATGCCCGAATTTGAGCTGCTGGTTGCACAGCACACAGGGGTTCGGCGTGCGCCCGCGCCGGTACTCCGCTGCGAAGTGGTCCATCAGCGCCGCGAACTCCTCCTGGTAGTCGACCGCGTAGAACGGCATGCCGAGCCGTTCGGCGACGACGCCGGCGTCGCGCGCATCCGAGGCCGAGCAGCAGGACTTCTCCTGGGCGGACTTGCCGGCCACGCCGTTGCGCATGAACACCCCGACCACGTCGAACCCCTGCCGCTGCAGCAGCAAGGCCGCCACGCTGCTGTCGACTCCACCGGACATCGCCGCCAGTACTCGCATCGGGCTGCAGGTTAGGCCGCCGCGACCCCGCGCCGCAATTCCCGCCTCGGATCCGACACGGCAGGCGGGACATCGTCGGGCCACCTGCCTATGCTGCTCGCCCCTTCTGCCGAGCCATCCGGTTCGCCAGCCCCCCGGTGCCGATGCCAGCCACGACGATCTTCTTCGTTCCGTTCTCGACCGCCGCGTTCTCGACCCAGGAGCCGAAGACGGCGCCGGACTCGCCGGTCGCCCCTCATGGCGCGGCCGACCCGGCCAACCCGGGCAACCCCGGCCAGGCCGGCGTCGCCGACCCGGCCAAGCCCGCGGGGCCCGCCAACGGCTGCGTCGACCCGAGCATGTTGATGCCGATCGGCCTGTTCCTGGCCGTGATGTACTTCATGGTGCTGCGCCCCGAGAACAAGCGCCGCAAGGAGACCCAGGCGATGCTCAGCACCATCAAGGCCGGCGACAAGGTCGTCACCACCGGCGGCCTGCACGGTGTGATCCACCGGCTCGACGAGCGCACGGTCACCCTGGTCGTCGACAACACCAAGATGACCTTCGATCGCGCCGCGATCGGGCGGGTCGACCGTGGTGACGCCGCGGGGACCCAGCCGCCCGCCAAGTGAACCCGAACCACCCCGGCGCGCACCGCTCGCGCTGCGGTCGGGACAGCGCGGCGAGGCCCTCGCCGCGGCGGCCCTGCAGCGGGCCGGCCACCGCGTGGAGGCGCGCAACCTGCGCACCCGCGCCGGCGAGATCGACCTGCTGATCCGTCGCGGCCGCGACTGGGCCGCGGTCGAGGTCAAGGCCCGCGCCGACCACCCGAGCCCCGAACACCTCGTCGATGCCGAACGGATTCAGCGACTTTCCCGTGCGCTGGTGCAGCTCGCGCCGCTGTTGCATCCGAGGCCTCGCTCCCTGCGTATCGACGTCGTCGCGATCCGCTGGACCGAACCTCCACACATTCTGCATTTCCAATCCTTCCAGGCCGTTTCCTGGAGTAGCGGTGGCATCGCGCATGCCGCGCCGGCTCTAGTCCGCGCCCTGTTCCCGCCGAAGCCATCGGCTGCCAGCTGCCGTCTCCACCGCCTCTTCATGCCGCCCCTCACCGAGCAGATCATCCCGCGCCGCAAGGTGATGCTGATGCTCAGCGAGACCCTGCTGATCACGGCGCTGCTGCTGCTCGGCACCAGCATGCCCCCGCTGGCCACCAGGGCCTTCGACCTGTTCACCCCCTCGCGCGAGCTGCTGCGCGGCGTGCTCACCTGCGTCACCATCGCCGTGATCTGCCAGGCGGCGCTGAGCTACAGCGACCTCTACGACTGGAAGACCTCGCAGAACCGCGCCGAGCTCGGCAACCGCCTGGTGCACTCGTGCGGCTACGCGCTGGTGATGCTGGCCTTCCTGGTGCTGGCGCTGCCGTCGCTGTTCTTCTTCCCGGGCCTCGCGGAGGTCCGCGGCGAGACGTGGAAGCTGATCGTGCTGCTCGGCCTGTGCTTCCTGGCCGTCTACCTGTTCCGGCACGCGTTCCACTGGTTCTTCTACAAGTGGCGCTTCGGCGAACGGCTCGTGGTGCTCGGCAGCTCGCCCGAGGCGCTGCACATCGCCCGCATGGTCGTCGACAACCCGATGGCCGGCTACGAGATCGTCGGCATGGTCGAAGAGCCCGGCCAGCCGCCCGTCGAGCGGCGCGACGGCGACCCGCCGCTGCTCGGCGAGCTCGAGTGCCTGCGCACGCTGTGCCGCGAGCAGGGCATCAGTCGCGTCGTCGTGGCGCTGCGCGAGCGCCGCGGTCGCGTGCCGGTCGAACGCCTGCTCGAGTGCCGCATGGACGGCGTGCTGATCGAGGAGCGCGAGTCGATGTACGAGCGGCTCACCGGCAAGCTCGCGGTCGAGAGCATGCGGCCGAGCTACCTGATCTACGGCCGCGGCTTCGCCAAGGACCCGCTGACGCTGTCGATGAAGCGCGTGCTCGACATCCTGGCGTCGACCCTGGGCCTGCTGCTGTCGCTGCCGATCTGCCTGGTCACCGCGGTGCTGATCAAGCTGACCAGCCGCGGACCGATCTTCTTCACGCAGGAGCGCGTCGGCGAGGACGGCGAGCTGTTCCGGCTGATCAAGTTCCGCACCATGCGCTCGGACGCCGAGAAGGAGTCCGGGCCGGTGTGGGCGCAGAAGAACGACAGCCGCGTCACCCCGGTCGGCAAGATCCTGCGGCTGACGCGCATCGACGAGATCCCGCAGTTCCTCAACATCCTGCGCGGCCAGATGTCGTTCGTCGGCCCGCGCCCCGAGCGCCCGCACTTCGTCGAGCAGCTGCGCCAGGAGATCCCGTTCTACGTGCTGCGGCACACGGTCAAGCCGGGCCTCACGGGCTGGGCGCAGGTCTGCCACCCCTACGGCGCCTCGGTCGACGACGCGCGCGAGAAGCTGCGCTACGACCTCTACTACCTCAAGAACATGAGCTTCCTGTTCGACCTCAACATCATCGTGCGCACTGTGGCGGTGATCCTGAGCGGACACGGCGCGCGCTGAGGCGGCACTACATTCCATCCGGCGCCGGCGACGATACCCTGCGCGGATGACGAAGATCCTGGTTGCGGACGAGCTCGCCGAGGAAGGACTGCAGCTGCTGCGCGCAGCCGGCGAGGTGACGGTCAAGAAGGGCATGGACGAGGACTCCCTGCGGGCGACGCTGCCCGGCTACCAGGCGCTCGTCGTGCGTTCGGCGACGCAGGTGACGGCGCGCAGCCTCGAGCTCGCCGACGACCTGGCGCTGATCGGCCGCGCCGGCATCGGCGTCGACAACATCGACGTGCCGGCCGCGACCGCGCGCGGCATCGTCGTGATGAACACTCCCGAGGCGGGCGCGGTGACCACCGGCGAGCACGCGATGTCGCTGCTGCTGAGCCTGGCGCGCTGCATCCCGGCGGCCGACGCCTCGGTGCGGGCCGGCAAGTGGGAGAAGAGCAAGTTCACGGGCGTCGAGCTGTTCGGCAAGCAGCTCGGCATCGTCGGCCTGGGCCGCATCGGCCGCGTCGTCGGCGAACGCGCGCGCGGCTTCGGCATGACGATCGCGGCCTACGACCCGTTCGTCACCCAGAAGAACGCTCCCGACGGGGTGCGCATGCTCGACCTCGACGAGTTGCTCGCGACCAGCGACTTCGTCAGCGTGCACGTGCCGTTCTCGGACGAGACCAAGAACCTGCTGTCGCGCGAGCGGCTGCTGGCAATGAAGAAGGGCGCGCGCCTGATCTGCGCCGCGCGCGGCGGCATCATCGACGAACCTGGGCTGTGCGATGCGCTCGCGCAGGGCCACCTCGCCGGCGCTGCGCTCGACGTGTTCGCCGAAGAACCGCTGCCGGCGGACAGCCCGCTGCGCGCCGCGCCCAACCTGGTGATGACGCCACACCTCGGCGCCAGCACCCACGAGGCCAAGCGCAACGTGTCGATCGAGATGGCGCGCCAGGTCGCGCTCGCGGTGCAGAAGGGCGTCGTGCTCAACGGCGTCAACGTGCCGCGCCTCGCTCCGGCCGACGCCGCGCAGGTCGGCCCCTACCTCGACCTCGCGCGCAACCTCGCGAGCCTGCTCGTGCAGACGTTCGACGGCCCGCTCGAGTCGCTGCGCCTCACGCTGCAGGGCGGCATCCCGGCCTCGGCCAATCGCTCGCTGACCGTCGCCACGCTGCTCGGCGCGCTGCGGCCATCGGTCAACGGCATGCTGACGCCCGTCAACGCTGAACAGGTCGCCAAGGACCGCAACATCCGCGTGCACTGCGAGACCAGCTCGCTCAAGCGCGACTTCATGGTGCTGCTGCGCGTCGAGGCGCTGCTCGGCGGCAAGCGCCACTTCGCTTCGGGCACGGTGCTCGGCCAGCGCCACGGCCGCCTCGTCGAGCTCGACGACTACGTGCTCGACGCGATCCCCGAAGGCCCGATGCTCGTGACCTTCCACGACGACCGCCCCGGCGTCGTCGGGCACCTGGGCACGATGCTCGGCAACGCCGGCATCAACATCACGCGCATGCAGATCGGTGCGGCGGCCAAGAAGGACGGCGCCGACCAGGCGCCGGCGCTCGGCGTGCTCAACCTCGACGGCGCGCCCGACCAGGACCTCGTCGCCAAGGTCGGCGCCCACCCCGCGATCCGCGCGGTGCGCGTCGTGCTCTGAGCCGTCGCCAGCGGGTGACCGACGCCCGGCAATCGTTCCCTGCCAGCGGCCCTTGCGTTCCACGCTTAATCTTTTAAGCTTTGGGCATTGAGTGGCCGATCCGGCTACCGTAGCGCGATGCCCAACCCGCCCGAACCCACCGACCGCGAACTGCTGATCCTCAAGGTGCTCTGGGAGCGCGGCGAGGCCACGGTGCGCGAGGTCTACGAGACGCTGCGCGGCGAGGTGCCGATCGTGCAGAACACCGTGCAGGCCTTCCTGCGGCTGATGGAGGGCAAGGGCCTGGTCACCCACCGCACCGAGGGCCGCTCGTTCGTCTACCGCGCCACCGCCACCGGCGAGCGCACCAAGAAGAGCCTGCTGACGGGGCTGCTCGACACCGTGTTCGACGGCGCGCTCGACCAGCTCGTCGCCAGCGCGTTCGCCGCCAAGAAGCCCACCGCCGCCGAGCTCGCCCGCCTGCGCGAACTGCTCGCCGCGGCCGAACAGAAGCGGGGTGGCGCATGAGTTCCTGGCTGACGACCGACTGGCTGCCCCACCACGGCCCGACCGTGCTGCTCGGCAGCACGTTGGTGCTCGGCGCCGGCTGGCTGGCGATGCGGCTGCACCGCTCGCTCGTCGACCGCCACCGCCTCGGCGTCTGGACCGCGCTCGCGACGCTGCTGTTCCTGCTGGCAGCCGTCTCGCCGATGCCGCGCTGGTCGTGGCCCGAAGCAACACCGACGAACACGCCGGCGACCGCGTCCGCAGCGGTCTCGTCGCCGCGCCCCGCGCCATCGACCGCGATGGCGCCGACCGAAGCCGACCCGGCGGCGCGCATCCTGCTGCTGCAGGCGCAGCTCGACCATCTGCTGGCCGAAGACGCGCGCGCCCCGGCAACCACGACGCCGGCCCCGCCGCCGACCACCGTGTCCGTCGGCGCGCTGCTCGCCTTCGTCTACCTGCTCGGCGCCGCGCTGGTGCTGCTGCGCGCGGGCCTCGGGCTGCTGCGCCTGTTCGTGCTACTGCGCGGCTCGCGCCCAGCGCCGCGGCACCTGCTCGCCGGCCTTCACCTGCCGCGCCGCGCCCGCATCCGCGTGCTGCCCGGCGACGTGCGGCCGTTCTGCTGCGCATTCGTGCGGCCGCTGATCGTCGTGCCCGCCGCGCTGCTGACACCCGGCCACGAACAACAGCTCGCCGCCGTGCTGCAGCACGAAGCCGCGCACCTGCGCCACCGCGACCCGCTGGTCCAGCTGCTGCTGGCGCTGCTCACCGTGCCGCTGTGGCCGCACCCGCTGCTGTGGCTGCTGGCGCGCGACCTGCGCTTCCTCGGCGAACTGCGCGCCGACGACGCCGCCGCGGCCCAGGCCCCCACGGCCTATGCGCGCGCCCTGCTCACCCTCGCCGACGGCGACCTGCGCACCCCGCGCGTCGCCGGCACCGTCGCCGTGTTCCACAAGCCGTCCGACTTCTTCCGGAGGATCCAGATGCTGCTGCAACGTGAAGGTCGTTTGCACTCCCGTTCGTCCCGCGCCGGCAAACTCGCCCAGGCCGGCGTGATGCTCGCGCTCACCCTCGGCGCCGCCGGCGTGTTCGGCGTGCCCGCCACCGCGCAGGACCCGCAGGGTCGCACGCTGCGCAAGGAGAACGCCAGGCTCCAGGACGAGATCGCGACGCTGCGCGCCGAGCTCGACTCGCTGCGCGCGATGCTCGACAAGGTGCGCGCCGACCGCGTGCCCGCCGAGTCGCCCGACGCCGTTGAGCGCGACGTAGTCGACCGGGCGAAGCAACGTTGGCAGCGGGAGAACGACCGGGCCACCGCGGAGCTGAAGGCGTCGATGCCGGCGCCGGGGGTCAGTACCTTCGGCGGCTTCCCGCAGGCCAACGTCCACGAAGCCTCTCGGCAAGACATCGAGCGCATGGTCCGCGACCTCCAGCGCGCCACCGCCGCCGAGAAGGCTGCCGACAACGACCAGGAAGTCGCACGCCTCAACAGGATGCTCCACGAAGCCCTGCAGAGGCGCAGCGATGCGGCCCCTGGCAGCGCCGAGCCCTTCGGCTCTCCGGTCACCGGCGCAGGGTTCGGAAGCAAGGCCGCGCCGGTCGCCGAGGTCCCCGCGCATTCGATCGAAACCTACCGTGGCATCCCGGCCGGAACCATCTCGCGCGACCAGCCCCAGCCCGCCACCGACCCAGCGCCGGATTCCCAACCGCCCACCCAGGAACCTGCCGCCAGCGTGCCGGTGCTGCGCGACGTCCCGATCCTCAACCGCATGTTCACCGCGGGCGCCGACGGCCTGCCGAGCCAGGCGGTCGACGTCGCCATGGTGCCCCAGTCCGCGCTCACCCCGCAGCCCGCGGCATCGACGTCGACCGTCGACGCGATCGCCGACCTGACCTCACGCTGCATCGACCTGCGCACCGAGGTGGAGATCCAGGAGGCCGACCTCGCCGAGATGAGCGCGCGCGCCGAGAAGGGCTTTGCGACCAACGGCGAGCTGCGCCGCGCCAAGATCCGCCTCGACAGCCAGCAGCGTAAGCTCGCGATCGTGATGCGGCTGCTCGACGGCGAGATCGCCGCGACCGAGAGCGAGGTGGCTCGCTACGAACACGACCTCGGGGCCCTGAAGGACACCGGCGACAAGCTGCGCGCGCAAGTGCAGCTGCAGCGCGCCATGGCGCGCCTCGACGCGCTGCGCGCGGTGAAGTAGATCGCCGCGGCCGCGCCGCTATCGTGGGCGGCGTGCCGCCACCGTTCGCCGCGATCTACTTCGACTGCGACTCGACGCTCTCCGCGATGGAGGGCGTCGACGAACTCCTGCGCGACGTCGACCCCGCGTTCCGCGCGGAGATCGCGGCGCTGACCGACGCCGCGATGAACGGCGACCTGCCGCTCGCCGAGGTCTACGACCGGCGGTTGTCGCGCCTGGCCCCCAACGAGCGCCAGCTGCAGCACGTCGGCGCGCTCTACGTCGAGCGCGCGCTGCCCGACGCCAAGGACGTGGTCGCGGCGCTGCGCTCCCTGGGCAAGGTCGTCGGCGTGGTCAGCGGCGGGTTGCTCGTGCCGGTGCGCGCGTTCGCGCAGTTCCTCGGCATCGACGCCGCGCACGTGCACGCCGTGCCGCTGCAGTTCGACGCCGCCGGCAACTACCGCGACTTCGACCGCAGCTCGCTGCTGTGGCGCAACCAGGGCAAGGTGGAATTGCTGCGCTCGCTGCCCGCCGACCACCGGCCGCTGGCTTTCGTCGGCGACGGCGTCACCGACCTCGAGACCCAGGGCACGGCGGACCTGTTCATCGGCTTCGGCGGCGTGGTCGCGCGCCCCGCGGTGATGCAGCGCGCCGAGGTCTCGGTCACCGCGCCGCGCCTCGCCGCCGTGCTGCCGCACGTGCTGACCGAAGGCGAGCGCGCGCAGCTCGCCGCGCACCCGCAGTTCTGCAGTTTGCTGCCCGCCTGAGCCGAAAGGACCCCTCCGCCATCTCCGACCTGCAATGTCCGCACTGCCAATGTCCGACCAGCCAATGTCCGACCACCCCGTGCTGTTCATCCCCGGCCCCACCGAAGTCGACGCCGAGCTGCGCCAGATCATGTCGATGCCGCTGCTGGGCCACCGCGACCCCAAGTTCGTCACCGTCGTGCAGGACGTCTGCCAGCAGCTGCACATGCTGTTCGCGACCGCGCAGCACGCCGCGTTCGAGACCTGCGCGGCGACCGCGTTGATGGAGGCCGGCATCCGCAACCTGGTGCCGCGCGGCGGCCGCACGCTGCACCTCGTCTGCGGCGCGTTCAGCGAACGCTGGCAGAAGATCGCCAAGCTGTGCGGACGCGACGCCGAGGCGATGACCGTGCCGCTGGGCCAGGGCCACGACCCCGCCGCGCTGCGCGCCCGGCTGCAGCAGGGTCCCCCCGTCGCCGCGGTGATGATCACCCACAACGAGACCTCGACCGGCGTGCTCGAACCGCTGCAGCAGCTCGCCGCCGGCGTGCGCGAGTGCCAGCCCGAGGCGCTGGTCTGCGTCGACGTCGTCACCAGCCTCGCGGGGGCCGAGCTGCGCTTCGACGACTGGGGCCTCGACTTCGCGTTCGCGGGCACGCAGAAGTGTCTGGCGCTGCCGCCGGGCCTGTGCGTCTACGCGCTCAGCGAGCGCGCCATGGCGCGCGCCGCGACCGTCGAGGAGCGCGGCTACCTGCTCGACTTCACGCGTTCGGTCAAGGACACCAACGCCGGCAAGACCATCGCCACGCCGTGTGTGCCGCTCGTCTACGCCCTGCAGCGACAGCTGCAGCGCGTGGCCGCCGAGACCCTCGAAGGGCGCCAGGCGCGCCACCTGGCGATGCGGGAGACGACGCTGGCCTGGGCCGAACGCGCCGGCTTCGCGCCGTTCGTCGCCGACGCCACCATGCGCTCTCCCACCGTCAGCTGCATCGACGCGCGCGGCGGCGACGTCGAGGCGCTCGCCAAGAAGGCCGCGGCCGCGGGCTTCAAGCTCGACAAGGGCTACGGCGACCTCAAGGGCAAGGCCTTCCGCATCGGCCACATGGGCGACCACCCGCTCGCGCGCCTGCAGCAGCTGCTCGCCGCGCTGTGAGTGTACGGTACCGGGTACGAACCACACACGCGCCGCCCCGCCGATGCCCTACTCACCCGAACGCCACGGCCCGCAGCGCATCGTCGGGCCCGGCTTCCACAACCAGGTGCACACGCTGGTGCGGCAGGTCCCGGCCGGGAGCGTGACCACCTACGGCGACGTCGCCGCAGCGCTCGGCAGCAAGAACGTCGCGCGCCAGGTCGGCTGGGCGCTCGCGGCGTTGCCCGATGACAGCGACGTGCCGTGGTGGCGCGTCGTCGCTGCCGGCGGCCAGCTGCCCCGCGACGGCGCCGCCGCGGCGCGCCATCGCCGCGCGCTGGCGGCCGATGGCGTGCACTGCAGCGCGGGCCGCGTCGCCGACTTCGCCAGCCGCCGCCACACGTTCGGCGCGTGAACGGTCAGCGAAGGAACAGCACGGCCACGCCGCCGACGGCCAGCAGCGTGCCGATCAGCCCCAGCGCGCCGATGCGCGCCCGGTAGAACCTCCACGCGACCGGCATCATGAACAGCGGCGTGGTCGCGATCAGCGCCGACGCGACGCCGACCTCGCGCGCGTGGTGCATCGCGACCATCGACAACCAGATGCCCAGCACCGGCCCGAACGCGGTTCCGCACAGGGCGCCCGCGAGCGCCCGCCGGTCGCGCAGCACGGCGAGGCCGTCGAACGGCCGCCGTTGCACCAGCGCGACGATCTGCGCCCCGAACACCCCCGCCGCCATGCGCACCAGGGTCGCGTCGAGCGGCGCGCCGCCGAGCGGCAGGTCCGGCCCGGCGGCCATCGCGCGCCGCGCCAGGATCGCGCCGAGCGCCTGCCCCACCGCGCCGAGCAGCGCGCCGGCGACGCCCCACGCCCACTGCCGGCGCGTGAGGTCGGGGTTCCAGTTCGAGGTTTCGCGGCTGCGCAGCAACACCAACAGCACGCCGCACACCGTCAGCGACACGCCGAGCAGCATGCCCGCGTCGGGCCACTCGCCGAGGAACAGTCCGAACAGCAGCGCGAACGCCGGCCACGTCGTCATCAGCACCGACGCGACCCGCGGCCCGATCCGCGCCAGCGCGACGAAGTAGCCGAGGTCGCCGAGCACCAGGCCGATCACGCCCGACGCGACGAGCAACCCGGTGCGCGCCGCGCCGAGCTCGCCAGGCCAGGGCCGCCCGGTCGTCACCCACACGAGCAGCCACAACACCGGCAGCGCCAGCCACAGCCGGAAGTGGTTGGTCGCCGAGGCGCCCGCGCGCCTGCTGGACACCGCGAACGTGGCGCTGCTGACGGTCCAGCACATGGCCGTGAGCAGCGCGCTCACTTCACCGAGGTAGGGCATGGCAGTTCGCAGCGGCGCGGAAGTGTGCCAGCGACTACGCTCGGCGGCAACGTGGCGGCGACGGTCGAAGACTACCTGACGGTCCTCTCGGACCAGCGGCAGAAGAGCGCGGCGACGCTGCGCGCCTACGGCGGCGACCTGCGCGACTTCGGGACCTGGCTCGCCGGGCACGGCAAGCAGCTGACCGCGACGACGCGCTTCGACCTGCGCCGCTACCTCGTCGAGCTCGAGGAACAGGGCCTGGTGCCGACCTCCGTGCAGCGCAAACTCGCCAGCCTGCGCGGCCTGTTCGCGTGGCTGCAGCGCGAAGGGCACACCACCTCCGATCCCGCGCGTCTGCTCAAGGGTCCCAAGGCCGCGCGCAAGATGCCGCGGTTCCTGCAGCCCAAGGAGGTCGACCTGCTGCTCGGCCAGCAGTTCGACGAGTCGCCGCAGGGCGACCGCGACCGCGCGATCCTCGAGACGCTCTACTCGACCGGCTGCCGCGTCTCGGAGTGCGCGACGATGAAGCTCGCCGACCTCGACCTCGACGAAGGGGTGGTGCGCGTGTTCGGCAAGGGCAGCAAGGAACGCGTCGCGCTGCTCGGCGCGCCGGCGCAGCGCGCGATCGCCGCGTGGCTGCCGCAGCGCAAGCTGCTGCTGCAGCAGGCGCGGCGCACCGACTCGGGCGCGCTGTGGCTGAACCGCTTCGGCCGCCGCCTCAGCGCCCGCTGGGTGTTCGAGACCGTCGCCAGCGCCGCGAAGCGCGCCGGGCTCGACGCGCCGCTGACCCCGCACGGCCTGCGCCATTCGTTCGCCACGCACCTGCTCGACCGCGGCGCCGACCTGCGCACCGTGCAGGAACTGCTCGGCCACGCGCGCCTGGTGACCACCGAGATCTACACCCACGTGTCGATCGGCCGCCTGCGCGACGTCTACGACCTCGCCCACCCGCTCGGACGCGACGCAGGCGACGCCGGCGGCTGAACGGCAGGGCCTTGGCCGGCGTCGCGCAGCAATCTTCATCCCCGGCGCCACGATCGCGCGGACCATGGATGCTCTCCCGCCGATCTCCGGCCGCGTCGCGGTGTTCTCGGGCGCCGGCGTCCCGCACGAGCTGCGCACCGCGCCCCTGCCCGCGCTACAGCGCGGCGAACTGCTCGTGCGCAACGACTTCGCGACCCTGTGCGGCAGCGACCTGCACACCTACAGCGGCCGGCGCCACGAACGCTGCCCGACGATCCTCGGTCACGAGGTCGTCGGCACGCTCGCGGCGCGGGGTCCGCACGCGCCCGAGCGCGACGTGCGCGGCGCGCCGCTGCGCGTCGGCGACCGCATCACCTGGGCGGTGTTCGCGAACGATCCTGACGATCCGCGCAGCCGCCGCGGCATGCCGCAGAAGGCCGAGAACCTGTTCAAATACGGCCACGAACGACTCACCGCCGACAGCGGCTTCCACGGCGGCTTCGGCGAATTCACGGTGCTGCGCCGCCACTCCCACGTCGCGCGCGTCGCGGACCACGTGCCCGACGAGGCGGCGGCGATGATCAACTGCGCGATCGCGACGGCGGCGGGCGCCCTGCGCCTCGCCGGCGACCTGTCGCAGGGCCGGGTCCTGGTGCTGGGCGCCGGCGCGCTCGGCCTGGCGGTCGCGGCGCAGGCCCACGCGGCCGGCGCCGCGCACATCGCGGTCGTCGACCCGTCGCCGTCGCGCTGCGAACGCGCGCTGCCCTTCGGCGCGGCGTGCGCGCGCACCGCGGTCGACCCCGAGCAGCGTTACGAGGTCGCGATCGACTGCAGCGGCGCCCCGGCGGCGATGCGTGCGGGCCTGCGCGCCCTCGAGGTCGGGGGTACCGCGGTCTGGGTCGGCGCAGTGCTGCCGCAGCCGCCGGTGCCCGTCGACGCCGAGCAGGTCGTGCGGCGCCTGCTGACGATCCGCGGCCTGCACAACTACGACACGGGCGACCTGGTGCGCGCGGTGCAGTTCACCGAGGCCCACCACCGCACCTACCCGTTCGCCGAACTCGTGCAGGTGCGCTTTCCGCTGGCCGACCTCGACGCCGCCTTCGCACACGCGCTGGCCACGGGCCCGTGGCGCGTCGGTGTCGCGCTGCGCGAACCCGATTGAGCGCGCGGGCACCGCGCCGGCCGCGGTAAGGTGCGGACCATGCCGCGTCGCCCGTTGCGCCCGCTCACCCGCCTGTTCTTCCTGCTGCTCGCCTGCTGCAACGCGGGTCCGACGCCCGCGCCGCAGCGCCTGCCCAACATCGTCGTGCTCTACGCCGACGACCTCGGCTACGGCGACCTGAGCTGCTACAACCCGCAGAGCAAGATCCCCACGCCCAACCTCGATCGCCTCGCGAGCGAAGGCCTGCGCTGCCTCGACGCGCACAGCTCGTCGGGTATCTGCACCCCGAGCCGCTATTCGCTGCTGACCGGCCGGCACCACTGGCGCGACTTCCACGACATCGTCAACTCGTTCGGCCCGTCCGTGTTCGCCCCGGGCCGCGCGACGATCGCCGACCTGCTGCGCCAGCGCGGCTACCGCACCGCATGCATCGGCAAGTGGCATCTGGGCTGGGACTGGAACGCCATCAAGCGGCAGGGTGCGACGCCCCAGGAGCGCGGCAATGTCAACCTCGGCTACGCCCCCGACGCGTTCGACTGGAGCGCGCCGATCCCCGACGGCCCGTGCGCCCACGGCTTCGACCACTACTTCGGCGACGACGTGCCCAACTTCCCGCCGTACACCTGGATCGAGAACGACCGGGTGCTGCGGCCGCCGACGGTGCCGTTCGCGCCGGACCCCAAGCCGGCCGAAGGCAGCGCCGAGGGACGCCCGGGGCCGATGGCCGCGGGCTGGCGCCTCGACGAGGTGATGCCGACGCTGACCGCGCACGCGGTGCGCTGGCTGCAGCAGCAACGCGGCGCCGAGCAGCCGTTCTTCCTCTACATGCCGTTCACCTCGCCGCACGCGCCGATCGTGCCGAGCGCGGAGTTCGTGGGCAGCACCGCAGCGGGACCGTACGGCGACTACGTGCACCAGACCGACGCCACCGTCGGCGCCGTGCTCGCGGCGCTCGAGGCGAACGGCCTCGCCGCCGACACCCTCGTCGTGTTCAGCTCCGACAACGGCCCCGAGGCCTACGCGTGGGAACGCGTGCGGCGCTTCGATCACCGCAGCATGGGCGAGTTGCGCGGCCTCAAGCGCGACGTCTGGGAAGGCGGCCACCGCGTGCCGTTCCTGGTGCGCTGGCCCGGCAACGTCGCGCCCGGCGCGGTCAGCGACGCGCTGCTCGGCCAGGTCGACCTGTTCGCGACGATCGCGGCGGTGGTCGGCGCCGCGGTGCCCGACGGCGCCGCCGAGGACTCGTTCGACCAGCTGCCGCTGTGGCGCGGTGAGAGCGATCACGTGCGCGAGTTCCTCGTGCACAACACCTACAAGACCAAGTACGGCCTGCGCCAGGGCGACTGGCTCTACCTCGACGCGCCCGACGGTGGCCACCGCGAGCCACCGGCGTGGTTCCGCGCCCAGGAGGGTTACGGGCCGAGCGACCAGCCGGTCGCGCTCTACGACCTGCGCGCCGACCCGGGCCAGCGACACAACCTCGCCGCCGAGCACCCCGAGGTCTGCACCGAGCTCGCCGCGCTGCTCACCAAGCTGCGGCAGCAGGGCCACAGCGCGCCGAGGCTCGAGCGATGATCGGCCACGCGCTGCGCGCGCTGCTGCTCGTCTGCTGCTGGCTGGGAACGCTTCGCGCCCAGACGCACGCGCCGAACGTGCTGCTGCTGTTCGCCGACGACCTGCGCGCCGACGTCGTCGGTGCCTTCGGCGGTGTGGACGTGCCGACGAAGACGCTCGACGCGCTGGCCGCACGCGGCACGGCGCTGACCTCGGCCTACTGCATGGGCTCGCGGCACGGCGCCGTCTGCGTCGCATCGCGCGCGATGCTGATGAGCGGTCGCCAGCTGCACGCCGTACCCGACGACCTCGCCGGCTGCACCACGCTGCCCGAGCTGCTGCGCGCCCACGGCTACCAGACCTTCATGACCGGCAAGTGGCACAACGGCGAGAAGTCGCTGCGCCGCGCCTTCCCCGACGCGCGCGCGGTGTTCCGCGGCGGCATGTGCGACCACTTCCACGTGCCGCTGTGCGATCTGCAAGCCGGCGCGGTGACCGACGTGCGCACCGGCGACCGGCACTCGAGCGAGCTGTTCGCCGACGCCGCGATCGAGTTCCTGCGCCAGCGGCCCGCGGATCGCCCGTTCTTCGCCTACGTCGCGTTCACCGCGCCGCACGACCCGCGCGATCCGCCGCCGCAGTGGCTCGACAAGCTGCGCGATCTGCCGCCGCCGGCGCTGCCGAAGAACTTCCGCGGCCAGCACGGCCTCGACCTCGGCGCCGCGACGATGACCGTGCGCGACGAGAACCTGCTCGGCTGGCCGCGGGACCCGGCGCTGCTGCAGCGGCAGCTGACCGACTACCGCGCGCTGGTCGCGCACCTCGACGCGCAGATCGCGCGCATCCTGCGGACGCTCGACGAGCTCGGCCTGACCGACGATACGCTGGTCGTGTTCGCCGCCGACCACGGCCTCGCGCTCGGCAGCCACGGGCTGCTCGGCAAGCAGAGCCTCTACGAACACTCGATGCGCTCGCCGGTGATCCTCGCCGGCCCCGGCGTGCCCGCGGGCCAGCGCCGCGAGGGGCTGTGTTACCTGTTCGACCTGATGCCGACGATCCTCGCCGCCGCCGGGGCGGCGCCGCCGGCGAACCTCGACGGCGTGCCGCTGCAGCCGCTGGTGCAGGGTTCCGGCCCCGGCCGCGAGCAGCTGTCGTTCGCCTACGCCGGCACGCAGCGCGCGCTGCGCCGCGGCGACCACAAGCTGATCCGCCTGCCGCAGATCGACCGCGAGTTGCTGTTCGACGTGAAGAACGACCCCGACGAGCTGCACGACCTGGCCGGCACGCCCGCGGCGAAGGCCGTCGAAGACGACCTGCGCGACCGGCTGCAGGCGGCCCAGCGCGCGCTCGGCGACGACCTGCCGTGGACGGCCGCGAAGGTGCGGCCCGCGACCATCGACCTCACCGGCAAGCGCTTCCCGCCCGACCGCTGGCAGCCGCCGTGGATCGTCGACACCTACTTCCCACACCGCGACCCGGACCTCGCCGCGCGGCTCGCGCCGCTGGCGGCCGGCGCCGTGTTCGAGGACCCCGCGTGGCACCACTGGGGCGCGTCGCTGCTGCAGGCCGAGGACGGCACCTGGCACATGTTCTATTCGCGCTGGCCCAGCGCCGCCGACCCCGGCCACCAGCCCGACTCGTTCAAGGACTGGCTTTGGCGCAGCGAGATCGCGCACGCCGTCGCCGACCGCCTCGACGGTCCGTGGCGACACGTCGACACCGCGCTCGCCGGCCGCGGCGCCGGCCACTGGGATCAGCTCAGTGTGCACAACCCGCGCGTGCGCCGCTTCGATGGCCACTTCTACCTCTACTACATCAGCGACCAGAACGAGGCGGGGCTCGACACCGACCGCAGCAGCGGCGGGCCGAACTGGATGCGCGTGCGCAACAGCCAGCGCACCGGTGTCGCCGTCGCCGACTCGCTCGACGGGCCGTGGCGACGACTCGACGCGCCGCTGCTCGGCCCCGGCGGCCCGATCACCAACGTCGCCGTCAACCCGACCGTCGTGCAGCGCTACGACGGCTCGTTCCTGATGATGGTCAAGGGCGACGCGCCGGGCTCACCCCAGCATCGCTACGGCATGGCGCTGGCGAGCGCGCCCACGGGCCCGTTCACGTGGCATCCCGACGTGTTCGACACCGGGTTCGCGAGCGAGGACCCCGATGTCTGGTTCGATCCGGGGCGCCGCTGTTACTACGCGCTGGTGACGCAGACCTTCCGCAACCAGCGCCGGAGCTATGTCGACGCCGACGGGGCGATCGGCCTGTTCCGGTCGGTCGACGGCCTCGTGTGGCAGGACACCGCGCACCCGACGGCGGTCCACCGCACGCTGCGCTTCGCCGACGGCACCGAGCGTCGCTTCGTCCGGGTCGAGCGCCCCGGCGCCGTGCTCGACAAGGCCGGCGAGCTGGTCGGGATCACCGTGGCCGTGCACCCAGGTGCCGGCAACGGCAACAGCAAGACGGTCGTGCTCCAGCTCGACAAGGAGCGCTGAGCAACCTCTCGCTTCCGGCCGCCACACTCCTAAGCTAACTGCCGGTCCGTCGGCCCCCCGACCTCGCTCTCTGCCACCCACGACCATCGTCGCCGCGACCGCGGACCCGGTCGCGGCCGCGATGCCCCCGGAGGAAACTGCCATGGTCTCTCCCCGCGCTGCCACCCTCGCGGCGTTCGCCCAGTACCGCTGCTCCGCGATCCTGCGCAGCGACGACGCCGCCGTCGTCGCCCCGGCGCTGCAGGCTGCGATCGACGGCGGCATCCGCATCGTCGAGGTGACGATGACCACGCCCGACTGCCTCGACCACATCGCCGCGCTCAGCGAGCGGCAGGACCTCGTCGTCGGCGCCGGCACCGTGCTGTCGCTCGAAGACGCCAAGGACGCGATGGGTGCGGGCGCGCGCTTCCTGGTCTCCCCCGTGGTCGACCCGCAGCTGATCAGCTTCTGCCGTCAGCACGAACTCGTCTCGGTGCCGGGCACGTTCACGCCGACCGAGATGATGCACGCGCACCGCGCCGGCGCCGACCTGATCAAGCTGTTCCCCGGCCCCGCGAACGGCGCCGAGTACCTCAAGGCACTGCGCGGGCCGATGCCGTTCCTCAAGGTGTTCCCGACCAGCGGCGTCACCGAGGACAACATCGGCGCGTGGCTCGACGCCGGCGCGTTCGGCCTCGGCTTCGTCGCGTCGCTGTTCGTTCCCGAGGACCTCGCCGCGCGCCGCTTCGACGCGATCCGCGACCGCGCCGCGCGCATGCTCGCCAAGGTCGAAGCACACACCAAGGCCGCGAGCAGCGCCGCCAAGACCCGCGCGGCGCTCGGCGCGGCGACGGCTGCCGCGGCGCTGTAGCAGCCGCCGTCACCGCGGCCGGCTTCGCAGCCGCGCCGCCAGCCGCGCCACCGCAACCGCACCCGCCAGCAGCACCACCGCGCACTGGCCCGGCGGCAGGTCGGCCCGGTCCGCCCACCACCACGCGGTCACGAACGCACCCGCGCCGAGCAACGGCGCCATCACCAACACCCCGCGCAGCGTGCCGACGAGCTCGCGCGCGGCCAGCACCGGCAACACCGTGGCGCCGAACGTGAACGGCAACCCGGTCGCGTGGATCGAGAAACCGAGCGCCGCGCCGATCGTCGCGCCGGCCAGCGCATCGAGCGTGCGAACGGGGTGACCGTGCACGGTGGCGGTGGCGGGATCCAGCGCCCAGAGCAGCAGGACGCGGCCGCGCAGCAACAAGGCCGCGAGCACCGCCACCAGCCCCACTCCCGCGACCCAGACGTCGCCGCGCGTCGCGCCGAGCAACGACGACAGCTGCAGCTGTTCGATCGCCTGCATACCGTGCGGGGCGTCCGCCAACAGCAGCATCGCGCCGCTGCCGCCCAGCAGAAACAGCCATGCGGCGCCGGCCTGCAGCCCGCCGCCGCGCGGCGTCCCCGAGCGCATGCCGATCACGCCGGCGGCGATCGCGGCGCCCATCCCGGCCCCGAGCGAGCCCGCGCCGTCGCCGAGCCCCGCGGCGATCCACGCGGCGATGCCCAGGCTGCCCGTCTGGGCCACCGCGGCGCCGAGGAACAGTTCGCGCCGCAGCAGCAGCGCCGCGCCGAGCAGCGGCAGCAGCAGGCTCAGTAGCGTGCCCGTCAACACGACGTCGAAGAACAGCGCGAAGGTCGACGAATCCATCAACCCTGCGCCTCCACCAGCGCGTCGAGGCGACCCGCCATCGCCGACGCGGCCCCTGCCGTCACCGCCCCGTGGGCGACGCAGGCGATGTGGCTCGCGTGGGCGCGGGTCATGACCAGGTCGTGGCTCACGTGCACGAGGCCCGTGCCGGCATCACACAGACCCTGCAGGTCGCCGACGAGCCGGTCGGCGGCGGCCGTGTCGAGGTTGGCGGTGGGTTCGTCGAGCAGCAGCAGCGCCGGCGCCCGCGCCAGCGCGCGCGCGATCGCGACGCGGCGCCGCTGCCCCAGGGACAGCGCGCGCACGTCGCGGTAGCGCAGCGCGGTGACCCCCATCGCCTCGAGCCCCGCGGAAACGGCGTCGCGCGTCGCCGCGCCCGGGGGCGTGTGGCAGCCCAGGGCGACGAACTCCTGCACGCTGCACGGCAGCGCCGCGGCGGCGGCCGGCTCTTGTGGCACGAAGCCGAGGTGGCGGCGATCGCGCACGCACTCGCCGAGGCGCAGCTCGCCGCCCAGCGGGCGCAGCAACCCGACCAGCGTGTGCAAGAGGGTGGTCTTGCCGCTGCCGTTCGGACCGACCACGAACCAGCTCTCGCCCGCGCAGACGCGCAGGTCGACGGGCCCCAACAGCGGCGCGCCGCGGCCGACGACGAGACGTTCGGCGACGAGCAGCTCGGAGGCTTCGCTCAACGCCTGCCCTCCGGCGGGCTCAACGCGCCGACCACCGCGCGCACGTTCCAGTCCACGAACGCCAAGTAGTCCCCGGTCGAACCACGCGCGCCGGGCTGATGCTCCATCGACGCGATGCGCGCCCCGGTGCGCTCGGCCATCGCCGCCGCGTGACGCGGCGAGAAGTACGGGACCGACAGGATCGCCGCGACGTGGTCGTGCCGCATGCGTTCGACGAGGTCGGCGAGGTGGCGCGCCGTGGGTGCGACGCCGGGCTTGGGTTCGAAGAAGCCGATCACCGACACACCGAAGCGCTCAGCGAAGTAGGGCCACAGATCGTGCTCGGCGACCACGCGCGCACCGCGCAGCGGGTTCATAGCCGCGAACCAGCCGCCGAAGTCCTCGAGATCCCCCTGCGCCTTCAGCAGTGCCGGCAGCTTGCCGGCCGCGAACAGGCGCGCCAGCTTCTCGGCGTCGTTCCCGTAGCGCGTCGCGACCTTCTCGCCGACCATCGCCACCGCGAGCTGCCGCTCGAAGGTGTCCAATCGCGCGGTGTAGGCCTCGGCCTCGCTGGGCCACAGGGTCGCGAAGCGCTCGCGCAGCGCGCGGGCGACGAGCAGGCCGCACAGCGGGTCGAGCAGGAAGTGCGGGTTGCCACCCGCGTGCACGTCCCCGTCGCGCCGGTCGACGGTGCCGCTCGGCACGCCGAGCGCAGGCACGTGGTCGGCGGCGACGAAGCGCCCGACCGCCCCCGGCTGCACGACGGCGTTGCGGCACTGCTGCACGAGCACGGGCAGCCAACCGATCTCGAGCTCGCGCCCCGTCTCGACCAGCAGTTCGGCGCCCGCCAGGGTGCGCGTCATGCTCGGCCGCGCGGCGACGAAGTGAGGGTCCTCGCCTGCGCGCGACAGGCACGTGACCGAGATCGCGTCGCCGCCGACCGCGCGGCACAACGCGGCCACGTCGCCCGTGGTGGCGACCACCTCGTGTTGTGCGGCGAGCGGCGCCCAGGCGAGCAGCAGCGAAGAGACACGGACGATGACGCGGAGCATGTTCATGGTCGCCGGTGATTCAGTAGGAGTGGGGCGGATGCGCGCCGATCAGGATCTCGAAGCCGAGCCACACCGAATGCGCGTCGCGGTCGAGGTCGTCGGCGTGGTCGTAGTCGTATTGCAGACGGATGCGCGAGAACTCCGACGGGTGGTAGGCGAGCATCGGCGTGAGTCGCACGCGGTCGCTGCGGTACGGGTCCAGCTCGCGGCCGAACTGCTGGCTGTCGCGCAGGTAGCTGTCGCCGCTGCCGCCGGCCCAGTCGAGCCGCAGGCCCAGCGTCCAGCCCGGCGTGAAGCCATAGAGTCCCTGCAGGTAACAGCCCTGGTCGCGCAGCGTCGCGCCGGGCACGGTCACGGGGGCCATCGGGTCTGTGTCGTCGACCTGCGCCGCGGCGTCGAACGCGCGCGCGACGTACTCGCCCTGCACCTTCAGGAACGGCCAGCCGCGCTCGCCGTGCTCGGGGCGCCACACGAACGCGAAGTCAGCACCGTAAATCATCGTGTCGGCCCCCTCGCCGGTGGCGTTGGGCCCGAACACGGCCGAGGCGCCGAGGTCGAGGTTCTCGTCGTCGCCGAGCGCGAACGTCGTCATCGCGCGGCCCGTGTAGACGAGGTCCGCGGCGCTGCGCGTCGGACGTTCGACGAACGCGCGGCCGCCGATCGGTCGCTCTTCGTAGACCTCGTCGTTGGCGAGGAAGCTCGTCATCGTCTCGCCGTTGGCGTTCTGCACGCCCGCAATCACCTCGACGTAGTGCTCGGTGGGCAGCAGCCACGAGAGGCGCGCGCCGGGGCCGCGCATGCCGTCGGCGCCGAACACGCGCGTATGGATCACGGGCTGGTCCTGGAAGTCCCACTGGTGCGGGTGGCGGTCGTTGATGCGGCCGAACTCGGTGAGGTAGGTGCCGGCCTTGAGCTGCAACCCGCCGGGCAACGCGAGCGAGCGCAGGTAGGCCTCCTCGAGCTCGACGTTGGTCTCGCCCTCGTCGGGATCGAGCAGCGCGACCAGGTGCAGGTGACCCGTGAAGTACGGGTCGACGGCGCCGACCATCGACAGCTCGGCCTGCTGCAGCGTGAATCCGCGCTTCTTGGGGTCGTGTCCGCCGCCCTGCAGGTCCGCGAGCACGTCGTCGGGTTCGCTCGACCACCCCGCGGCGGTCATCAGGTCCAGGCTCAGGTCGACGAGGCGCAGCGTCGGCGCGGTCGGCGCGGCGCTGCCCTGCAGCGCGCCGACCGCCGTGGGCCCCGTGGGAAGCTCGGCAACGGCGCGCTCGAGCGCGGCCCGCCGCGCGGCGTCCTCGGCGGGCTGCTGGGCGGGCTGCTGGATGGCTTGCTGGGCGAACAGGAACGAACCTGGGCACAGCAGCGGCACGACGGCGAGGAGCTTCGTTCTGGTCATGGCGTTGCCGACAGGGTGCCGGCGGCGCAGCGCGAGTTCCGGAGATCTGCGTATTCAGGCGCTCCCGCCCGCGCCGACGTTGGCGAGCAGCGCCAGCCGCGCGCGGTGCAGGCGCGACCGCACCGTGCCGAGCGGCACCGCGAGCGCGGCAGCGACGCCCGCGTAGTCGAGGCCCGTGTCGACGTAGAGTTCGAAGGCCTGCTGTTGCTCGGCGGGCAGTCGCGACAGCGCCTGCGCGAGCCGGTCCCCCAGCTCGTGCGCGACCGCGTGGTGCAGCGGGTTGTCGCAGCCGCGATGCAGGTGACAGCCCGCGTTGTGTTCGTGTTGTCGCCGGCGACGCGCGGCGCGGTGCGCCTGGCGGCACCGCAACACCACGGCGCGCAGCAGCCAGGCGCCCGGCGCCGGTGGCGGCGCGGCCAGCTGCCACGCCGCGATCAGGGCGTCCTGCAGGATGTCGTCGGCGACGTGGTCGCAGCCGGCGAGCCGGCGGGCGACGGACCGCGCGCGTTCGACGGCCGCGCGCGGCACGGCGAACGGCGCGTGCAGCGCCGAGGGAGCCCCCACTTCGGGGGCCACGGAAGAATCGATCATCGGAAGGGGCACGACCACTGGCGAGACCACGGGCCACGGTCATGGCGCGGCGCGGTCGCCGCGGGTCGTTGCCGGCGGACGCCTCGCTCAGGACCGACGCATGCAGTCGCCGGCCAGAGGCGGCGCGCGCGCGTGCTGCGTTCCCTGTTCCTGCGCGATGACCAACGGACCTTGGGGGCAGCGCAGGGTCCCGACGCAGGCGAATCCCAGCGGCGCGAACGTCGGCGCGCCGACGTCCACGATCGGCGCGAACTGCTCGAGCTCACACGCCAGGCACCCGCCGCACGCTTCGTGTTCGACCTCGCCGGCGTCGGGCACATCCTTGCGGTCGGCGCCGCGCGGCGCCTGCGCGTGATGGTGTCCACACGAGCAGGCGACCGCCGGACCTGCGTGCGCATGGGCGTGGCCGTGCGCGTGCGCCCCGTGGTCGTGCAGTCCCGGCAACAACAGCCGCAGCAGCAACGCCGCGACCGCGAGCCAGCAACCCAAGGCCGGGCGGCGGACGACGGATGCGGCGGAGCGACGGACGGACTTCACGACGGCGCCGGGTGTAGGGCACGGACGGCGCGACCGCAAGGCCTGGGCGTCACGGCGACATTTGCAGTCGGCCCCGCGAAGGCACAAGATGGCCCGGTGTACCTGGCCCTGAGTTTCCTGGCGCTCGCGCTCGGCCCGCTGCTGGTCTGGCTGGCGCGGCGCCACGCGTGGTCGACGGTCGTGCTCGACAGCTTCTGCCTGCTGACGATCGCCGGCTTCGCGCTGCTGCACCTGTTGCCCGAGTCCGCCGAACAGGGCGGCTGGCTGGTGCTGCCGCTGGCGCTCGCCGGGTTCCTGTTGCCGATGCTCGCCGAACGGCAGTTGCACCGCGGCGATCCCAACCTGCGGCGCACGGTGCTGTGGCTCGCGATCCTCGGCATCGCCGCGCACGCGTGCCTCGACGGGCTGTTCCTCACCGACGGCAGCCACATCGAACACCACGGCGACCACGACCACCTGCACGAGGTCACCGCCTGGGCGATCATCCTGCACCGCATCCCCGAGGGCGTCGGCATCTGGTGGATCGTGCCGCGCACGCTCGGCTTCCTGCCGGCGATCCTGATCACGCTGACGAGCGTCGGCGCCACCATCTTCGGCTACACGCTCGGCGGCAACCTGCTCGACGAGACCTCGCAAGGCGGCCTCGCGCTGCTACAGGGCCTGCTAGTGGGCTCGCTGTTGCACGTCGTGCTGCACTCCCACATCCCCGCGCCGCGCGAACAGGGCCGCTTCCGCATCGCCTCGGTCGGCGGCGCCGCGATCGCCGCGGTCGTGCTGTGGATCGTGATCCACGACCACTTCCCCGAGCAGGCCAAACACGCGCCGCTCGACGTGTTCCTGCGGCTCGCGCTCGAATCGGCGCCGGCGCTGCTGCTCGCGTTCCTGCTGGTCGGCCTGTGCCACGCGTTCCTGCCGGCCAATTGGCTGCGCCGCATGACCAAGGGCCCCGTGCTGATGCAGGCGCTGCGCGGCGTCGCCGTCGGCCTGCCGCTGCCCGTGTGCTCGTGCGGCGTGGTGCCGATCTACCGCGAACTGATCCGCCAGGGCACCGCGATCACCGCGGCGATCGCGTTCCTGGTGGCGACGCCCGAACTCGAACTCGCCGCCGTGGCGCTCACGTGGCAGCTCATGGGCGGCGAGGTGGCGCTGGTGCGCGTCGGCATGGCCGCGGTGCTGGCGCTCGGTGTCGGCACGCTGGTCGGCATGTGGAGCAAGGCGCGCGGTGCGGCTCCCGACTCGCCGGTCGGCGCGCTGCCCGAGGACACGCCCACCGGCCTCGGCGCGCGACTGCGCACCGCGGTGCAGTTCGGCTTCGGGCCCGCCGTCGACAACACCGCGACGTGGATCCTCGCCGGCCTGGTGCTGTCGGCGATGCTGATGCCCTACGTCGACCGCGACTGGATCGCGGGGCTGCCGCCCGGCCTCGACGTGCCCGTCGCCGCGCTGCTCGGCCTGCCGATCTACGTCTGCGCCACGGGCAGCACGCCGCTCGCCGCGATGCTGCTCGTGCAGGGCCTGTCGCCCGGCGCCGTGCTGGCGTTCCTGCTCACCGGTCCGGCGACCAACGTCACCACGTTCGGCGTGCTCGCCAGGCTGCACGGCGGCCGCACCGCATTCGTGTTCGCCGTCGCCATGTGGATTGGCGCAGTCGCCCTCGGCTACCTGGCGAACTGGTTGGTGCCGAGTCCCGTCGTGCCGTCGCTGTCCGACCTTGCCCACGAACCCGGCACGCTCGCGTGGCTCGCGCTCGGCGCGCTGGGACTGGTGTTCCTGCTGTCGCTGCTGCGCCAGGGCGTGCGCCCGTTCCTCGAGCGCCTGTTCGAATCGCCGGCCAACCTCGGCCACGGCCACACGGCCGGCTGTTGCGGCGACGACCACGACCACCACCATCATCATCACCACCACGATCACGGGCACGATCACGGCGACGCGCAGTTCGTGCCGGTCGCGTCCGCGCCGCTCGCGCCGCCGAAGGGCGACGACTGCTGCGGCCATCCGCATTGAGCGCCGTTGCCTCGCGCGTGACTCCCTGCGCGGGCGCCGCTAGCCTGTCGCGGTGACCCCGGGGATCGTCCTGCACACCAGCTACCGGCTCGAGGACCTCGCAGCGTCCCTGGCCCACGCGCTGCGCACCGCGCCGCTGGCGCCGCTCGACACCGAAACGATCGTCGTGCCGACGCAGGGCCTCGCGCGCTGGCTCGAACTGCAGCTCGCCGAGGCGCACGGCATCGCCGCCGGGCTGCGCTTCCCGTTCCCCGGCGCGTTCCTCGGCGGCCTGTCGGGCGCGGCGCGGCGGCTGGCCGCCGATCCGTTCGCGCGCGACGTGCTGCACCTGCGCCTGTTCCGCCTGCTCGGGGATCCCGCGCTCGCGGGCCAGCTCGGCCCGGCGGCCGGCTACTGCGAAGGCGATCCCGACGGCCGCAAGCGCTTCCAGCTCGCCGCCCACCTCGCCGCGGCGTTCGACGACTACCAGCTGTACCGCGGCGACCTGTTGGCCGCAGCCGGGCGCGGCGCCGACCTGGCCGACCAGGGCCCACACGGGCCGTGGCAGGCCGCGCTCTGGCGCGCGCTGCTGCGCGACGCGGGGCTGACGGCGCCCGAACCCGACAAGGGCAAGCGTCGCCGCGCGCGCCGCGACGAGCACACGCCGCTGCTGTTCCCCGAGCTCGCCGAGGAAAGCGCACCGGTCGGTGACGGCCAGGCCGCGGCGCACCGCCTCGACGCGCTGCGCGACCTGCTCGCCGATCCCGAACGGGCCCGCGCCTGCCTGCCGCCGCGCGTCGCCGTGTTCGGCGCCGTGTCGCTGCCGCCCGCGTTCCTCGAGATGCTGCAGCGCATCGCCGCACACGTGCCGGTGCACCTGTTCGTGCCGCAACCGACGCCGCACTACTTCGGCGACGTCCGCCCCAGGCAACACGAGGGCGCCAATGCGCTGCTCGGCCGGTTCGGCACGCTGGCGCGCGAGTTCGCCGACCAGCTGCTCGAACTCGAAGAGCACGCGTCGGTGCCCTTCACCAGGAACGACCTGGCGCCACCGCCGGACCCCGAGGAGCCGGCGCCGAGCCTGCTCGCCTGCGTGCAACGTGACATCGCCGCCGTGTTCGACCGCGGCGACGCGGGCGCGCGCTGGGCGTTGCGCACGGACGACGCGTCGCTGCGCGTGCACGACTGCCACTCGCCGCAGCGCGAGCTCGAGGTGGTGCGCGACCAGATCCTCGCCGCCTTCGCCGAGGATCCGTCGCTGGAGCCACACGAGGTGCTGGTGCTCGTGCCCGACATCACCGTCTACGCCCCCTACGCCGAGGCGGTGTTCGGCCCGGTGCAGGAGCACCTGCCGTTCCAGGTCGCGGACCGCGACCCCGCCAGCGAGTTACCGCTGTGCGCCTCGCTGCTCGCGGTGCTCGAGCTGGCGATGGACCGGCTGATGGTGTTCGACGTGCTGCACCTGTGCGAGCTGCCGGCGCTGCTGCGGCGTTTCCGTCTGTTCGCCAACGAACTGCCGACACTGCGGCACTGGTGCGAACGCGCCAGCATCCGCTGGGGCCAGGACGGCGAGGCGCGCGCGCGGCAGTTCAAGATGCCGGCGTTCGAGGAGAACTCGTGGCGCCAGGGCCTCGAGCGCTTGCTGATCGGCGCCGCCACCGGCCCGCTCGACACCCTGGTGCTCGGCCGCCTGCCGGCAGCCGACGCGACCAGCGGCCGCGACGATCTGCTGCAGCGCTTCCTCAACTTCGTGGACACGCTGTTCGACCACCTGCCCAGGCTGCAGCGCAACCACCCGCCCAACGCGTGGGCCGATCTGCTGGACGCGTTGCTCGCGGCGCTCTACGCCCCGGACTCGGCCGAGGACGAACAGGCGTCGCAGCGGCTGCAGCGCGCCACCGCCGATCTGCGCAGCCTGGCCGAGCAGGCGCGCGTCGACGAGCCGTGGTCGCCGATCGTCCTGCGCGACTGGCTGCGCCAGAACCTGCGCCAGTCGGCCGCGGGTCGCGGCTTCCTGACCGGCCGCGTCACCGTCGCGGCGATGCAGCCGATGCGCACCGTGCCCGTGCGCCACCTGTTCTTGTGCGGCATGTCCGACCAGGGTTTCCCGCGCCGCGACCAGCCGCAACCGTTCGACCTGATGGCGCGCCAACGCCGCCCCGGCGACCGCAGCGTGCGCCTCGACGATCGCCAGCTGTTCCTCGAGGCCCTGCTCGCCGCGCGCGAGCGGTTGCACATCTGCTTCGTCGGTCGCTCGCAGAAGGACGACAGCCCGTGCGCGCCTTCCGTGGTGCTGGCGGAGCTGCTGGACCACGTCGACCGCACCTGCGACAGCCCGGACGCGCAGCCGCCGCGCGATCACGTGCTGGTGCGCCACCCGCTGCAGTCGTGGAGCCACCGCTACCGCACCGGCGACGACCCGCGGCTGTTCACGTATGCGCGCGCCGCTGGCGCGCCTGCTCACCACGAATTGGTCGACGAGCCCCCGTTCGCGGCGGCTCCCGTCACGCCGCCGGCCGAACTGTTGCAGCACGAGCTTCCCTTCGATCGCCTGCTGGAGTTCTGGAAGCACCCGTGCCGGTTCTACCTGCAGCACGTGCTGCGGCTGCGCGTGCGCCGCGACGACGACGACGACCTCGACACGGAACCGTTCGCCGTCGACCACCTCGATCGCTGGCGGCTGCAGGACAGCGCCGTGCGCGCCGCACAGCGCGGTGACCCACCGCCGCGCGATCCGCTGGCCGCGGCCCGGGCCACGGGGCTGTTGCCGGTCGGAGGCCACGGCGTGTTCGCGTTCGCCGACGTCGACGCCGAGACCGAGGCCTTCCTGCTGCGCGTCGACGGCCTCGACATGGGTCGCCGGCGCACCGTGCGCGTCCAGGTCGGCGCGGTCACGCTGCACGGCGACCTCGACGGCCTGGCCGCCGACTTCGCCGTCGCCGCGCGCATCGCCAAGCTCAAGCCCAAGGACCGCCTGCGCGGTTGGCTGCGCCACCTGCTGCTGGCGGCGGCGCGTGGTCAGGGTCGGACGGAGCTGCCCGCGCGCAGCCTCATACTCGCCAAGGACTACACCCTGCACCTGCCCGAACTGGACCCACCGCGAGCGCTGGCCCATCTCGAGGTGCTGCTCGCGGGTTACCGACAGGGTGCGCACGCGCCCCTGCCGTTCTTCGAGAAGAGCTCGTACGAATACGCCGAACGGCTCCACGACAACGACGACGCGGCGACGGCCCTGCGTGCCGCCAGGAAGAAGTGGCTGCCCGACACCAGCGACTTCCCGACGAGCGACAGCGAAGACGAGGCGGTGGCCCTGGCGATGCGCGGCCACGACGCGTTGCAACTCGACGGATTCGCCCGATGGGCCGAGGCGATCTGGGGCCCGTTCCTGCCGCTCGCCAAGGAGGATCCAGCGTGACCGCGCTCCGTGCGTTCGACCTGCGCACCGCCCCGCTCGACGGCGGCACCACGCTGCTCGAGGCCAGCGCTGGCACCGGCAAGACCTACACTCTGGTCGGCTTGCTGCTGCGCCTGCTGCTCGAGGGCAAGATCGACAAGCTCGAGCAGGCGCTGGTGGTGACGTTCACGATCGCCGCCACCGAAGAGCTCAAGACCCGCCTGCGGGCCGGGCTGGAGCGGGTGCTGCGTGTCGTCGAGGGCGGCAGCGACGACGAGTTCTTCACCGCCCTGGCGCGGCGGGACGGCGCCGAGGCGCGGCTGCGCGCTGCGCTCGACGACTTCGACCGTGCGCCGATCGCCACGATCCACGGCTTCTGCAAGCGCCTGCTCGACGAGTCGGCATTCGAGAGCCGACAGCCGTTCCAGCTCGACTTCCTGACCGACCCGCTGCCGCTCCTGCACCGAGTCGCCGCCGACGTGCTGCGCTGCCGCTACGAGGCCGCCGCCGGCGCGCTCAGCGCCGTGCTGCACCACACCAAGCTGACCCCAGACACCCTCGTCAAGCTGTACCGGCTGTGGCGACGTTATCCGGACGTGTCGTTCGAGCCCGATCCGGCCGATGCGGCCCCCTTCCTCGCGGCCATGCCGGGACTTGCCAACGCCGCGGCAGGGCTGTTCGACGACGACTGCGCGGTCTGCCTGGTCAACCTCGAGTGGAAGAAGGGCGAGTCGCTCTTCGTCGGGCCGCCCGAGCACCACGTCGAGCGACTGCGTCGCCTGCTGCAGGAGGACCCGCAACGCGCCCTACCGCAGCTGATATGCCTGTCGCCGCGCGAGCTGAAGGACAGGCTTTTCAGGCGCTGCAAGCCGATCCCGCACCCTTTCTTCACGACCCTCGACGAGCTGGCGGCCGCCGCCAACGCCGCCACTGAACACCTGCGCGCCGAGCTGCTGCGCGAGATGGACCGGCGCCTGCTGCAGGAGAAGCAGCGCGAGCACGTGCTGTCGTTCGACGACCTCCTGCAGCGCACCCACGACGCGCTGCGCGATCCAGCGCGGCGCCCGGTGCTGCTCGCCGCGCTGCGCGAACGCTACACGGTGGCGCTGATCGACGAGTTCCAGGACACCGACTCGCTGCAGTACGAGATCTTCGCGCAGTGTTTCGATCAACGGCCGCTGTTCTTGATCGGCGACCCCAAGCAGGCGATCTACGGCTTCCGCGGCGCCGACCTGCAGACCTATCTGGCCGCCAGCGACGATGCCTCGGACCGGCGCACGCTGGGCACCAACTACCGCAGCGCGCCCGAACTGGTGCACGCGGTGTCGCACCTGTTCGGTCAGCCGCGCGCGTTCGTGCAGGCGGGTATCGAAATGCCAGCGGCGCGGGCCAACGCGGCCCCCGGCACGTTGCGGCTGCTGGGCGACGACCTCGGCGCGTTCTGCTGGCGACTGTTGCCCCCCACGGGCACGACCCTGCTCGCCAAGCCCGACGCCGAGGATCGCATCGCGCGCGACGTGGCCGCCGAGATCTCGCGCCTGCTCGCCGAACACGTGCGTCTCGACGGTCGCCGCCTGCGGCCTCGGGACATCGCCGTGCTGACCCGCACCAACCGCCAGGCGGTGCGTATCCAGGACGAACTGCGCGCCGCCGGTATCGCCTCGGCGATCGGCAAGGCCGGCGACATCTTCGACACCGAGGAGCTGACCGAGCTCGAACGTGTGCTGCGCGCGATCCTGCAGCCCGGTGACCTGCACCGCGCCCGCGCGGCGATGAGCACGCGGCTGTGGGGCAAGGACGCCGCGTGGCTGTCGGCCAGCCACGCCGACGACATGGCCTTCGACCGGGAGTTGCAGCGCCTGATGTCCTGGCGCCGCCTGTGGATCCGCAGCGGCTTCGTGGTCATGGCCGAACAACTGCTCGACGAGCTCGGCGCAGTCGCACGCCTGCTGACGCGCCGCGGCGGCGAACGTTCGCTGACCAATTTCCTGCAGCTGTTCGAGCTGCTGCACCAAGCGGAACACGGCCGCCGCCTGTCGCCCGAAGGCCTGCTCGAGTGGCTGCAGCACGAGCGGCGGCACAAAGAAGAGATCGACTACCAGCTGCGTGAGCTGCGCCTGGAGAGCGACGAGGACGCCGCGCAGATCCTCACCGTGCACGGCAGCAAGGGGCTCGAGTACGAGGTCGTGTTCTGCCCGTTCCTCTGGGACAGCAGAAGGTCACGCGGCGAAGACATCGTTCCGGGACCGGACGGCCGACGCCTGTCGTTCGGCCTCGCGGGTGAAGACAAGGACGCTGCCGAAGTCAACAGGATCGCCGAAGACCTACGGCTTTGTTATGTCGCCCTCACGCGCGCGCGGCGCCGCTGTTACGTGCACGTCGGCCACCTCGGCAGCAACTTCGGCGGCACCTTCAGCAGCGCGCTGGCCTGGCTGCTCCTACCGCGCCCCGCGGACCTGGACCTGGAGGCGAACCCGACGGCGTTCGGCAGCTGGACGCAGGCGGCCAAGAAGGCGCTGCCGGACCTGCGTGACCATCTCGCGAAGCTGGCCGCGCCCGCTGGCATGTCCGTAGTGGAGGTTGGCGAGGAACCGCAGCCGCTGCCAGTCGCCCCGGCCACACCCCCGACACTGCAGCCACCGCTCCCGCCCCCGCGCCCGGTGCAGGCGCGCGCGCTGCACAGCTTCTCTTCCTTGATCGCCGGCTCCCACGCGATCGATCCGACACCCGACGTCGCCGACCCGCCGACGCGCGAAGAGGCCACCGAAACCGAGTCGATGCCCGAGGGCATCTTCGCGTTCGCCCGCGGCGCGCGCGCCGGCCTGTGCCTGCACGCCCTGCTCGAGCGCGCCGACCTCGAGGCCCTGCCCGAGTCGGCGACGACGCAGCTCGTGCGCGACACGCTGGTCGAGTACGGCCTGCTCGAGCCCACTGCGCACCAGGGGCCGATCGATCCCGTCGCCGACGTGCTCGCGAACCTGCGCGACCTCGCCGCGGCGCGGGTGCACGACGACGGACCGACGCTGCGCGAGCTGTGGCGCGGGCCGCGCGCGGTCGAGTGGAAGTTCACGGTGCCGACCCCCGGCAGCGACCTGCGCGCGCTGGCCGCCGCGTTCGCGGCGCACGGCAGTCCCCTCGCGCGCCGCTACGCCGTGCGCCTGCGCAACCTGCAGCAGCGCCACCTGCGCGGCTACCTGACCGGCTTCGTCGACCTGCTGACCACGCACGACGGCCGGCACTGGGTGCTCGACTGGAAGTCCAACCACCTCGGCAACCGCCGCAGCGACTACGGCGAAGAGCAGCTCGCCGCGGCGATGGTCGACAGCGACTACGTGCTGCAGTACCACCTCTACGTGCTCGCCCTGCACCGCCAGCTGCACGCGCGGCTACCCGACTACGACTACGAACGGCACATGGGCGGCGTCTGCTACGCGTTCCTGCGCGGCGTCGCGCCGGGCGCCACCTCCGGCATGCTCCACGACCGGGTGCCGCTGCGCCTGATCGAGGAGATGGACCGCTGGGCGGGAGGGCGCAAGTGAACGCGCCACAACCCGCGCCGAAGACGCTCGGCGACCGCATCGGCGGGCTGCTCGCCGCGCACGCCGAGACGGCCGATGCGCTGGTGCGCGACACGGTGCGGCTGCTGTACCGCGAGCACGAGGCGGGCCACGTGTGCGTCGAACTCGACGCATGGCAGGGCCGCGCGCTGGATCCCGCCACGGCGCCCTTCCCCGACGCCCCGCACTGGACCGAGCAGCTGCTCGCGTCCGGCGTGTGCAGCAGCGGGCCAGCGCCGCTCGCGCCCCGCCCGCTGGTGCTCGACAGCCGCGGCCGGCTCTACCTGCTGCGGCACCACCGCGACGAACTGCGCATCATCACCCAGCTGCGCGCGCGGCTCGAAAGCGCGCCGCTGGTGCCCGCGACCGCGCTGCGGGACGCGCTCGAGGCGCTGCACTGGCTGCCGCAGGACGACAGGAACGACTGGCAGCTCGCGGCCATCGCCGCCGGCGCGGCGCGCCGCTTCGCGGTGCTCACGGGCGGCCCGGGCACCGGCAAGACCACGACGGTGGCGCGCCTGCTCGCGGTGCTGCTGCAGCTGCAACCCGAGCTGTCGGTCGCCCTCGCGGCGCCGACCGGCAAGGCCGCCTCGCGCCTCGGCGAAGCGCTGCGCGCGCGCGCCGCCGACCAGCCGCAGCTGCAGGCCGCGATGGGCGACATCCATACGCGCACCCTGCACCGCCTGCTCGGCTACCTGCCGCTCGACGACGCGTTCCGGTTCGGCAAGGACCAGTCGCTGCCCTACGACGTCGTCGTCGTCGACGAGGTGTCGATGGTCGACCCGGCCCTGCTGGCCCAGCTGTTCGACGCGCTGCGCCCCGACGCGCGGCTGCTGCTGGTCGGCGACCGCGATCAGCTCGCGGCCGTCGCCGCGGGCCAGGTGCTCGGCGACCTGTGCCGCGTCGCCGAGCCCGAACGCGGGGTCGGCGCCGGGCTCGCGGCCTACGTCGCGGCGGCCACCGGCATGGACCTGCCCGTGCACTCGGGCGCGCCGCCGATCGCGGACGCCGTGATCGCGCTGCGCACCAACCACCGCTTCGCCGCCCAGCCCGGCATCGCGACGTTCGCGCAGGCGCTGGCCCACCGCGACGCCGACGCGGCGATGGCCGCGTTCGCCGCGCAGCACCCCGACCTGCAGCTGCAGCCGCAGGCCGACGCGGCGCTCGCGGCGATCGCGCCCGACCTGCTGGCGGCCGCCGCGGCCGACGGCGCAGGGGCCGCCCTCGACCACCTGTCGCGCTGCCGCGTGCTCACGGCGACGCGCCTGGGCCCGACGGGCGCCGAGGCGTGGAACCGGCGCATCGAGCTGCTGCTGCGCGAGCACGGCCACCGCGTCGAAGAGCCCTACTACCTCGGCCGCCCGATCCTGGTCACGGCCAACGACCATCAGAGCCAGATCTGGAACGGCGACCTCGGCGTCGTCGCCGAGGTCGAGGGTCGCCGCTGCGTCGTCTTCCCGACCGCGGACGGCCACCGCGAGGTCTCCCTGCTGCGCCTGCCGCCGCACGAGACCGCCTGGGCGATGACCGTGCACAAGGCGCAGGGCAGCGAGTTCGACGAGGTCCTGCTCGCGATGCCATCGGTCGCTGGCCCGCTGTGGCAGGCCTCGCTGGTCTACACCGGGGTCACGCGCGCGCGCCGCCGCGCGATCGTCTGCGCCGACCCGGCGCTGCTCGCGGCCGGTCTGCGCCATTGGCCACAACGCAGCTCCGGACTGGCCGACGCCCTGGCCGATGAAGGCGGCGACGACTGAGCCCTTTGCCGGCGCACGGTCGATCACCACCCGACCCGCCGCTATCCTGCCCGCCCGCCATGTCACGCACTGCCGCCCAGATCGAAGAGCTCCGCAACAAGGTCCAGCAGATCGAGAGCTGGTACCACCGCATCGACCTCGGCGACGGTGTCGAGACGCCCGGGCACTTCCGGATGACGGACTACCTGGCGCACTACAACTTTCCCGAGCGCATGGACGGCATGCGGGTGCTCGACGTCGGCGCCAGCACCGGTTTCTTCGCCTACGAGTTCGAGCGCCGCGGCGCCGCCGAGGTGGTCGCGGTCGAGCTACCGAGCTGGGACGCGCACGACTGGACGCCGCGGTACCGCCGCGGCCTCGAGCGGCGCCCGAGCTCCGAGAAGGAGACGGTCGAACGCGAGGTGATGCGCGACGGCTTCACCGTCGTCGGCGAGGCCTACGGCAGCACGCGCGTCAAGCGCATCTGGAAGGCGATCTACGAGCTGTCGGCCGCCGAGCTCGGCACCTTCGACCTGGTGTTCAGCGGCGCGATGCTGATGCACGTGCGCGACCCGATCCTCGGTATCCAACGCATGCGCGACTGCTGCAAGCCGGACGGCCGGCTGATCGTCTCGATCTCGACGACGATGCCCGACGCCAAGGAGCCGATCGCGAAGTTCGTCGGCGAGTGGAACCAGTGCAACTGGTGGCAGATGAGCCCCGCGTGCCTGGACCGCGTGCTGCACTGCTGCGACTTCACCACCATCGACCACCGCAGCACCTACACGCTGCAGGACGTCACCGGGCAGTTCCACGACCCGACCTACGTCTGCCACGCGTTCCCGGGCACCGAGGACTGAGGTGGCCGCGCGCGCCGCGACCTTCCGTCGGCTGGCGCTCGCGCTGCCGGACACCGAGGAAGGCGCGCACCATGGGCACCCCGACTTCCGTCACGAAGGCCGCGTGTTCGCGTCGCTGCAACCGGGCGAGACCGTCGGCATGGTGATCCTGCCGCCACCCCGGCAGCAGGAGCTGCTGGCGCGCGGCGAAGCGGCGCTGCGCCCGGCGAACGGCGCGTGGGGCCGGCAGGGATGCACCTTGGTCGAACTCGCCGCGGCCGATCAGCAGCTGCTGCGCGAGTTGCTGACCGACGCGTGGCAGTTCGCCGCGGCCAAGACCGCCGCGAAGCGCACCAAGAAGTGAGCCGGGCCACGGGCCGCGGCGGACCTCAGTCGCGCCCGAACCAGATCGTGTCCTCGAGCAGTTCGCGCAGCACGCTGGTCGCGTAGGCGCCGCGCGGCAAGCCGAACGTCAGCTGCAGGCCGCCGTCGACGACCGCCGCCGCCGGGTCGCCGAGCGGCACCCGCAGCGGGCGCCGTTCGCCGCGCGCCAGCCGGAACGGCAGCTTCGCGAAGGCCTCGGGCTGCAGGTCGAGGGCGGCGAGCGCCGCGGCCTCGATGGCCGCGACCTCACCGGTGGGCAGCGGCATCTCGGGACCCGGCATCGGCCCCGTCGGCGAGAGCTCGAACGCCGCGACCCGCGCCTGTTCGGCGGCGACGTCCTCGACGGCGAAGCTCGCGCCGTTGCGGTGCAGGAACGCGATGTCGCCGACCAGCAGCTGGTCGAGCGTCTGCAGGCGCGCGGCGACGACGCGGTTGAACACCTCGCTCTGCACCGCCGACAGCACCAGGCCGAACACGCGCCGGGGCATGCGCGCCGCGTACTGCCGCGCGTTGCCGCGCAGCACCTCGAGGCCCTTGCCGAGGTTGGCGCCGCGCTTGCCGAAGCGTTGCTCGCCGAAGTAGTTGGGCACCCCGCGGCGCGCCAGCTCGCCGAGGTTGGCGGTCGCCTTGTCGAGATCCCCGGGCGCGGTGCCGCGCAGCGTCACCACGAACCGGTTGCCGCGCAGGTGGCCCATGCGCAGCTTGTTGCCGTGGCGCGTGACGCGCTGCACCTGCCAGCCGTCGCCGGCCAGCCCTTCGCACGCGGCGACGTCGGCGTGCTCGAGGCTGATCCACTGCCGGCTGACGGCCTGCGCGTCCTTGAGGCCGGCGATGCCGAACTCACGCTCGTCGCGGCCCAGCCGCGCCGCGAGGTCGTGCAGCAGGTCCATCGTCGACCAGCCGCGCTTCTCGACCCACAGCCAGACGTGGTCGCCGCTGCCCGACGGTTCGTAGGCCGGCAGCTCCTCGACGACGAAGTCCTCGGGTCGCACCTTGTAGCGCCCGCGGAAGAAACCCGCGGCGCAGCCGCGCGGCACCGGGCGCATCGGCTTCTTCGGCGGCGCCTTCTCGGGCTGCACGGAT
Organism: Planctomycetota bacterium; assembly: GCA_020638655.1. Lineage (GTDB taxonomy): Bacteria > Planctomycetota > UBA1135 > UBA1135 > UBA2386 > JACKIC01. The sequence goes on along the minus strand of JACKIC010000002.1, from coordinate 563,251 downwards.
CAGCCGTCCTTCTTGGCCTTCTTCTTGGGCTTCTTGCCGGCCGCTTCGGCGGCGACGGCGACCGGCTCGGCCGCGTCGGCAGGCACCGGCGCCGGCTTGAACGCCGCGACCGGGTCCCGGCCCGTGGCGTAGGCGAGCAGGCGCGCCAGTTCGTCGCGCATCTGCGCGCGCGCGACGATGCGGTCGATCTGGCCCTTCTCGAGCAGGAACTCGGAGCGCTGGAAGCCCTTGGGCAGCTCCTTCTTGATCGTCGTCGCGATCACGCGCGGGCCCGCGAAGCCGATCAGCGCGCCGGGTTCGGCGAGCAGCAGGTCGCAGACCGACGCGAACGACGCGGTGACGCCGCCCGTGGTCGGGTGCGTCATCACCGAGATCGAGACCACGCCGGCGCGGTGCAGGCGCGTCAGCGCGCCGCAGGTCTTGGCCATCTGCATCAGCGACACCGCGCCTTCGTGCATGCGCGCGCCGCCCGAGCAGGCGAACAGCACCACCGGCAAGCCCTTCTCGGCCGCGTGCTCACACAGCAGGGCGATCTTCTCGCCCACCACCATGCCCATCGAGCCGCCGAGGAAGGTGAAGTTCATCACACCCAGGGCGCACGGGATGCCCTTGATCGTGCAGGTGCCCGTGACCATGGCGTCGTTCTCGCCGGTCTTCTTGCGCGTCGCGACCAGCTTCTCGCCGTAGGGCACGCGGTCGTTGAACTCGAGCACGTCGTAGGCGCACAGCTCGGGCCACATCTCGGCGAACGTGCCCTCGTCGGCGGTCAGCGCGATGCGATCGCGCGCCGGCAGCGTGAAGTGGTAGCCGCAGGTCGCGCAGACCCGGTGGCGCTGCTCGAACTCCTTGCGGAACAGCATCGCGCCGCAGCTCTCGCACTTGATCCACAGCCCGCCGGGCATGTCCTTCTTCTTGCCGAAGCGCGTCCAGGCCATGTCGTGTTCCAATCCTGAGGGTCGTGGTGAGGGTGGCGAAGGGGACAGAAAGTAACGAAGGGCGCGAGCGCGGGCCAGCATCCGTCAGGCGCTGGCGCCCGCGGCGGCGTGCTCACGCAGCTCGGCGATGCGCGAGGTGCGATCGGCGGCGCCGAACACGGCGGTGCCGGCGACGAAGACGTTGGTGCCGGCGGCGCGGCTCTGCGCGATCGTGCCCGGGCCGATGCCGCCGTCCATCGACACCTCGCCGGCGAAGCCGAGCTCGCGCAGGCGGCCGACCTTGGGCAGCACCTCGGGCATGAACTTCTGCCCGCCGAAGCCCGCGAACACGCTCATCACCAGCACCAGGTCGAGCTCGGCGACGTACGGCGCGAGGCGTTCGACCGGCGTGTCGGGCTGCACCGACAGGCCCGCCTTGGCGCCGCGCGCGCGGATGTGGCGCAGCAGCGCGGCGACGTCGCCGCCCTCCTCGACCTCGACGTGGAACGTCAGCAGGTCGGCGCCCGCGTCGAGGAACGCGTCGGCGTACTGCCACGGGTCGGTGATCATCAGGTGCACGTCGAGCGGCAGCGTCGCGACGCGATTCATCGCCGCCACGACCGGCGGACCGAACGTCAGGTTGGGCACGAAGTGACCGTCCATGACGTCGAGGTGCAGCCAGTCGGCGCCGGCCGCCTCGACCGAACGGATCTCGTCGGCCAGGTGCGCGAAATCGGCGGCGAGCAGCGACGGGGCGATGCGGAGCGGATGAGCCATGGGTGCAGGGTTCAGTTGGCGCCGGCCGAGCCGCCGCTGCGATGATCGGCGACGCCGATGCGCGTGCCGTCTTCGGTCACCTCGATCGCCATCACCTGGGCGATGCCGCGCGGTCGCTTGGCGAACTCGTGCCCCTTGGCGGCGAGCGCCTTGCGCACGTCGGCCGGCAGCGAGAACGGCTCCCAGGTGATCAGGTCGGGCAGCCACTGGTGATGGATGCGCGGCGCGCGCACCGCGTCCTCGAGGTCCATGCCGTGGTCGATGCGGTTGAGCAGCACCTGCAGCACCGCAGTGATGATGCGGCCGCCGCCCGGCGCCCCCAGCACGAAGCGCACCTGGCCGTCCTTGCAGACGATCGTCGGCGTCATCGACGACAGCATGCGCTTGCCGGGCTCGATCGCGTTGGCGACGCCGCCGACGAGGCCGAACTGGTTGGGCACCCCCGGCTTCGCCGAGAAGTCGTCCATCTCGTTGTTGAGCAGGAAGCCCGCGCCCTCGACCACGCAGCCCGAACCGAACGTCGAGTTGATCGTCGTCGTGCACGCCACGGCGTTGCCGAGCTTGTCGACGATCGAGAAGTGCAGCGTGTCGTCGCTCTCCTTGGCGCCCGGCGGCTTGCCGGGCGCGACCTCGCTCTTGTGCTCGAGCGAGATGCCGGCAGCGAGCTTCTTGGCGTAGTCCTTGCTGACCAGGCCCTCGAGCGGCACCGCGTAGAAGTCCGGGTCGCCGAGCCAGCGCGAGCGGTCGGCGTAGGCGCGCCGCATCACCTCGGTCAGCAACTGGAAGTAGTCACTGCTGCCGTAGCCCATCGCCCGCAGGTCGTAGGGCTCGAGCATGTTCAGCATCTGCAGCACAGCGACGCCGCCCGACGACGGCGGCGGCATGCCGATGACCTCGTAGCCGCGGTAGCTGCCGCGCAGCGGCGGCCGTTCGCGCGGGGCGTAGGCGGCGAGGTCCTCGGCGCTGACGAAGCCGCCGTCCCGCTGCATCTGGGCGACGATCAGCTCGGCAGTCTTGCCGCCGTAGAAGCCCTGCAGCCCGCCGCCGGCGAGGCGCTCGAGCGTCCCGGCGAGGTCCTGCTGCACCAGCACCTCTCCCTGCTGCAGCGGCCGGTCGTCCTTGAAGAACACCTTGCGCGTCGACGGGAAGCGCGCCAGCACCTTGCGTTCAGCGGCCAACGCGCCGGCCAGGAACATGTCGACGGCGAAACCCTCGCGCGCCAGCAGGATCGCCGGCGCCGCCAGCTTGGACAGCGGCGCGCTGCCGAACTTCTCGAGCGCGTGGAGCAGCCCCGCGGGGCTGCCCGGCACGCCCGCGGCGCTGGCCCCGTACTGGACCTTGTCGGTGTCGACGCTGCCGTCGGCCCGCAGATACATGTCGGCCTTGGCGCTGCCCGGCGCGCGCTCGCGAAAGTCGATGGTCGCGGTGCGGCCGTCGGCCATGCGGATCACCAGGAAGCCGCCGCCGCCGAGGTTGCCGGCCTGCGGATGCGTGACCGCCAGGGTCAGCGCCACCGCGACCGCGGCGTCGACCGCGTTGCCGCCGTCGGCGAGCACCCGCAGCCCGACGCGCGTCGCGTGCGGCTCGGCGCTGACGACGACCCCGGCCCGGCCCTGGGCGATCAGGTCGTGCGGCGCCGCGACGTCAGGTCGAACCGCCGCCGAGCCACCCCCACCGGCCGCGAGCACCAGCGCCGCGAGAATCCCGGCGGGCCACACGGCGCCCGCGGGCCACGCCAGGTAGCCCCCTGCGGTCACCGTTCCTGGCTCCCGAGGCCCTCGCCCAGGCGCACGCCCTGGCCACGCAGGTATTCGAGCACGCGCTCCACCTCCGCCTCCTCACCCTCGAGTTCGAGCGCGATGAACCCGCCGTCGGCCGTGACCGAGGCACCGCGGATGTTGACGACGACGTCGAACGAGCGGTTGATCTTGTAGAGCAGGGGTTCGCGGACGAGGTCCTGGCTGAACTCGAAGTGGATGTTCTTCTTGGTCTTCACTAGCGGATGGGGTCAGGGGCGAGGCGCGGGAAGGCCCCGCGCGGACCGGGCAGCATACGGTCGCGACCGCCGCGGCGCCCGCATCTTGTCGCCGACCGCCATCGCCAGGACCTGCTGCAGCCGCTTGATCCGCGCCGGCAGGACGCTAGCTTGTTCGCCCCACTGTGGTCCCGTAGCCAAGTGGTTAGGCAACGGATTGCAAATCCGTCTACGGCGGTTCGATTCCGCCCGGGACCTCCACCACTCCCGCCGGCTTCGAGCCGGCCCGCCAGGCACGCCGCTGCGCTGGCCACGGGAACGCCGCTGCGCTGGTCAGCTGCCTTGGGGCATTCCCACAGGGACTTCCCCTGCGCCCAGCGCCGGAGTCAAGGCCACCCCCCCGCGCTGCCGATGCCGGTTGCATGCGCATCCTGGTCATCGAAGACGACTTCGTCAGCCGCACCGTGCTCACGCGTTTCCTCGAGCCGTTCGGAGAGGTGACCGCGGCCCCCGATGGCCATGCCGGGCTCAGCACCTACCGCCAGGCCGCGCAGGCCGGCACCCCGTTCGACCTGGTCACCCTGGACATGATGATGCCGGGCATCGACGGCCTGCAGGTGCTCAAGGAGATGCGCACCTACGAAGGCGAGCAGACGGACAAGGAGCTCGCGGCCAAGGTGCTGATGACCACCGCGCTCGACGACGTCAAGAACGTCACCGCGGCCTACGACGCGATGTGCGACGACTACCTGGCCAAGCCGATCCGCAAGGCCGTGCTGTTCGAGAAGCTGCAGAAGCTGGGCTTCGCGCTGCCCAGCTGAGCCGCGGAACTGCGCCGCCGGGCTAGCATGCCCGGCATGCTGCGCCCGCTGACCGCCCTCCTCGCCCTGCTCCCGCCCTGCATCGCGCAGGCGACCCCGACCGCCGCCGGTTCCGACGCGCTGCAGCGCGCCGTGCAGGAGCTGCGCCGCGTCGTCGACGACGGCGACGTGCTCGGCATGGTCGTGATGGTCGCGCGCGGCGACGAGGTGCTGGTGCACGAGGCGTTCGGGCATCGCGACGTCGCCAAGAAGCTGCCGATGCAGAAGGACACGCTGTTCCGCCTGGCGTCCAACACCAAGGCCGTGACCGCGGCGGCAGTGCTGACGCTCGTCGAGCAGGGCAAGGTCGGGCTCGACGATCCGATCGCGCGCTGGTTCCCGACCTTCGCGCACGACGACGCCGCGAAGATCACGGTGCGCCAGCTGCTGACGCACTCGAGCGGCCTGCGCATCGACACGCTGTTCCTGCGGCCGCTCCTGACCAAGAGCGAAGCTCACCCCGACGCGCCGAGCCTCGTGCTCGAATGCGCGCGCTTCGGCGAGGTCGGGCCGGCAGTCGCGCCGGGCACGACCTACTCGTACAGCAACCCGGGCTACAACCTGCTCGCCGCGCTGGTCGAGGTCGTCAGCGGCAAACCCTTCGCCGACTACTGCCGCGAGCGCTTCTACGAACCGCTCGGCATGACCCAGACCTGCCACCACGAGTCGCTGGCCGACAACGACCGCATGGCGGTGGTCGTCGCGAAGCAGGACGCGGGCTGGCGCGTCGCGTGGCGTCCGCACGGCAAGCCGACGGTGCCGTTCGTGCGCGGCTCGGGCGGCATGATCGCCACCACCGCCGACTTCGCCAGGTTCGCGCGGCTGTTCGTCGACGCCGGGCGCGCCGGCGACCGGCAGCTGCTGGCTGCCGACAGCGTGCGCGCGGCGACGCGCGACCAGATCCCGCACATCGACGGACACCACTACGGCTTCGGCTGGGCGATCGCCGCCGACGGGTCGTTCGCGCACAGCGGCAGCGACGGCACGTTCGCGTGGTGCGATCCGTCGCGCCGACTCGTCGGTCTGGTGTTCACGCAGACCCAGGACAGCAAGCCGCTCGGTGTCGCCCGCCAGCGGTTCCGCCAGGACGTGGGCGCCGCCGTGCCCACGTCGCCGCAGCCCGGCGAACGGCAGCGGTGACGCGCGGGCCGCGGGTGCCCACAATCGTCTTGGCGTTTTGTGGCGACCCTCCGCAGAATCACCGCCCGCGCGGGGGTGGCGAAATGGCAGACGCAGCGGCCTTAAAAGCCGCGGGCCGGCAACGGTCGTGAGGGTTCGAGTCCCTCTCCCCGCACCACTCGCGCCGCGAAGTTCGTGCGCCTCCTTGGCCAAATGCCGCGGCATCCGGCGCCAGCACAGGGGTCATGAGGAACCCCGAACCGACCCGTCCCGACACCCTGCGGCAGCTGCTCGTCCTCGCGACCCTGCTGACCCTGGTCACGTTCGTGCTGTTCTGCACGCTCCATACCATGGCCGACGTGCTCGCCACCCTGGCGACGGGTTTCGGCCACGACGCGAGCGCAGCGCGCCTCGACGAGGTCCTGAGCGCGCGCTGGTAGGTCGGCGGATCAGCGCGGCGCCGACACCAGCTGCTGAGCCGCGGCGCACACCTCGGTCGCGGGCGGCGGCACGCCGCCGTAGACCGCGTCGGCGAGCTGGCCGTGCACCTGCCGCGCCGCCGCCACCGCGGTGGCATCGGCGCCGGAGCCGGCAAGCGCCTGCCAGACCTCGGGACCGAACGCGTCCCGACCGACGACGAGGGCACACACACGTTCGAAGGCCGCGAGGCGCGCCGGTGCGTCGCCCGACGCCGAGTCCTGGAGGCTGCGCAAGGCCGCCTGCAGCGCGGCGCGCCGCGCGCCGCGGCGACGCAGCGCCAACCAACCGGGCACGAAGGCCAGCAAAGCGATGCCGGCCAGCAGCCAGACCCAGGCGGGCAGCGCGTTCCGGGCGCGGTGCAACTCGGCCTCGCGCGCGATCAGGTCACGCACGCGGTCCGGCAGGGCGGTGACGTCGGCGGCGGGCACCACGGTCAGCGGCACCGGCGCCGTGTGCGAGACGACGTAGCGCTCCGCCGCGGGATCGAAGGCGCAGAACGGCAGCGGCGGCAAGGCCTCGACGCCCGCGCGCAGCGGCAACAGGTCGAACACGAACTCGCGCCCCGCGGCGGCGCGACGTTCGACGACGCCCTGCACGTGGAACCCCGCCAGTTCCGGCAGCGGCGGCGCCGCGAAGCGCTGCAGGTTGCCGTCGCCCGTGATCGTCAGGGTCGCGGTGAAGCCCTGACCGACCTCGACGCGAGGCGCCGAAACGGTGGCGCGCAGCTCGAACCGGCCCACCGCGCCGCAGAAGGTCTCGGGCCGCCCCTCGACCGGCAGCGCGCGCACCGTCCACGCGGGCACCTCGCTGCGCACCGTCGCCTCCTGCTTGTCGACGGGCTGCCGACCGCGCAGGAAGTCCTCGGTGAAGGCGCTCGCGAACGCGTAGCGCAGCTCGACCGGCGCGCCCGGCGGCGCGTCCACGGTCAGCGGCATCCAGACGAACGGCGCCTCGAGCACCGCGTAGACGCGCTCGCCGTCGCGCCGTTCGCCGACCGTCGCGAACTGGCGCACGCCGGCGCCGACCACGCCGCGCCGCAGCGGTTCACCGTCGGGCGCCGGCCACGACAGGGCGTGCGCCGCGTCGTCCTCGACCCAAGGTGCGCGCACGCCGAACGGCAGGTCGAAGCGCTGCGCGAACAGATCGATGCCCCGCTCGCGGAAGAACGCGACGTCGTAGCCGACGCGCAGCACGCCGTGCAGCGGCTGCTCGACGTAGACCGTCGCCCGCTCGGGCACGACCTCGACGAACGCCGGGGCCGGCGCCTGCGCGCGCAGCGCTGCCAGCGCCGCCGCGAACACGACCAATGGCCTCACCAGTCCCGCTCCCCGGCGACGGCCTGCCCGCGCTGCGCGGCGATGCGCGTAGTGCGCTTCTCCTTCTCCTTGCGCGCCAGCTTCTGCGCCAGCTCCTGGAGCTGCGCCGGCGACAGCGGCGGCACCGTCAGATCGGGCAGCTGCTCCTCGAGTGGCTGCTGATCGGTCGGCGCGGGCGGCGGCGGCGCGTCGTCCTTCTTCTTGGTCGGTTGCGCGGCGTCGCGCTGCCGGCGCAGCTCGTCCAGCGCGTGCAGCGCGCGCTCGGCGTTGCGCTGCGCCTCGTGCCACCCGCCCGGTCGCTGCGCCGCGCGGCACCAGTGCGCGAACGCGCGCTCGGCGCTGCTCACGGCCGCCTGCCAGGCCATCGGCTCGGCGTCGGGCAGGCGCGCCGCGGCGGCGGCGACCTCGGCGCGCTGCATCGCCGCCTGCCCGAGCAGGAACTCGCCCCAGGCACGTTCGTCGGCCGCGTTGTGCTCGAGCAGCGGCCGCGCCGCGGCTTCGGCGTCACCGGGCCGGCGCATGCGCAGCGCAGCCAGCGCCGCGTCGCAGCGCAGCTCGGGGCTGGCGCCCTCCCCGGCGGCCTGCAGCTCGGCGGTGAACCCGGCCAGTGCGGCTTCGTAGCGCTGCGCGCGATAGTCGGCCAGCGCCGCCGCGAACGCATCGCCGCCGGCCGCCTGGGGCAGCACCGCGCAAGTCAGCATCGCAGCGAGGATCTTCATCGGCGTCGTTCGGGCAGGGCGAGCGCCAGCATGCTGAGCAGCACGCCGAGCAGCAAGGGCCACTGGAACACGTGCGGTGGCTGCCGCGTCGGGTCGCGGTGCGCGGCGCGCTGCGCGCGCGGCAACAACAGGTCGGTGAACACGCGCAGCAGGGCGCCCTGGCCGTCGCCATTGGCGAAGGTGCCGCCGCCGGCGGCGGCCAGCGCCGCCAGCGCCGCGCGATCGGGCACGCTGATCACGTCGGCGCCGCTGCCGTCCTGCAGGAACACCTCGCCGTCGTCGCCCTCGACCACGATCTTGCTGCCGCCGTCGCTGCCGTAGGCGAGCGTCGACACGCTGACCCCCGCGGCCACCGCGCGCTGCACCGCGGCCAGCGCGCCGTCGGCGAAGTCCTCGCCGTCGGTGAGCAGCACGATGCCCGCGTGTTCGCCGCCGCCGCCGCGCGCGAACGCCGAAAGCGCCGTGTCGATCGCCGCGGCCAGATCGGTGCCGCCGCGCGCGAGCCGGCTCGGGTCGAGACCAGCGGCGAGCACGGCGAGCGACTGCAGATCGTCGGTGCGCGGCGCGATCCACTCGGCGGTGCCCGCGAACGCGACCAGCCCCACCCGCGCCGGCAGCGCCGCGTCGGCGAGCGCGCGGATGTCGGCCTGAGCGGCGCGCAACCGGTCGGGCCGCAGGTCGCGCGCCAGCATCGAGCGCGACAGGTCCAGGCACAGCACCACCTCGGGGCGCGCCGGCGCCCCGGGCGGTGCGCCCGCGAGCGGCTGCAGCAGCGCGATCGCGCAACACAGCGCCCCGAGCCAACCGCACACCGCGCGGGCCCGCACGAACGCGGGGCGGCCGAGCACCGCGGCGGTGCGCCGGCCGAACGCCGCCTGCTGCCGTTCGCGACGCCGGCGTTCGCCGCGCACGGCCATCCACGCCAGCAGCGGCACCAGCAGCACCAGCGGCCAGCTCGCCGGCGGTAACCAGTCCAGACCGGTCACGTCAGCACCTCCAGGCGGCGCTGGCCGAGCCAGCGGCCCAGCCAGCCCAGCACCAGGCCCAGCCACAGCGGCAGCGCGAACCACTCGCGCACCAGCACGCGCGGCTCGGCGAACGGCACCTTCTCGAGCGCCTCGATGGCGCCCTGCACCGCGGCCAGCGTCGCCGTGTCGGGCGCCGTGTAGCAGCGCCCGCCGGTCGTCGCCGAAACCTGCTGCACGGTGGTCAGGTCGAGCGGCAGGAAGCTGCCGTCGGGCTGCGGACTGCCCTTGCCGACCACCACCGTGTGCACGCGCACGCCGAGCTGCTTGCACCACTGCGCGGCGTGCAGCGGCGCGATCTCCTGCGGCGACGCGGTCGTCGCCAGGTTCTCCTCGCCGTCGGTCAGCAGCACGATCACCTTGCTCTTGCTCGTCGACCGCTGCAGCACCTCGGCGGCGAGGGCCAGCGCCGCGCCGATGCCGGTCGCGTCCTCGGGACCGTCGGCGGGCACCAGCTGCAGCCGTTCGAGCAGCGTCGCGAACGCGGCGTGGTCGAGCGTCGGCGGGCAGATCAGGTCGGCGAAGCGCGCGAAGCGCACGCAGCCCAGGCGGTCGGCGGGACGCCCCTGGCCGAAGCTCGCGGCGAAGCGCCGCGCCGCAGCGAGCCGCGGCTCGGCGTCGCCGAGGTCCGTCGCGGCCATCGACGAGCTGATGTCGACGCACAGCAGCAGGTCGACGCCGAGCCGTTCGGGCGGCAGCGGCAGGCGCTGGGTCGGACGCGCCAACGCGGCCACGAGGCACACGAGGCCCAGCCCCAGGCAGGACGGCGGCAACCACAGCAGGCGCTGGCGCCACGACCGCGGCAGGGCCTCGCCGAGGCCCGCCGGCGCCAGCGGGTCGACGCCGGGCAGGCCGGGGCGCGCGCGCCACCGCGCCCACACCACCAGCGGCAACAGGACGACGAGCCCGAACCACGCCGGGTCGGCGAATGCGAAGCCGAAGTCGTTCACGCCGCCTCCGTCGTCGACGCGGTGTGTCGCACGAACCCGATCGCCGCCTGCCGGGCGCGCTCACGTTCGTCGCGCGGCGGCGCGATGCAGGCGAACTTGACGAGGTCGCAGCGCCACAGGCAGTCGCGCAGCAGCTCAGCGCCGCCGGCCCGGTGGTGCTGCCACAGCTCCTCACTGGTGCGCACGTCGGCGTGAAGGTCGTAGCGCCGCGCCAGATAGCCGCGCAGCAGCGACACCAACTCGGTGTGGAAGGCCAGATCGTCGAGTTCGTCGCCGAGCGCCGCCAGCCCCGCGAGCACCGGTTCGTGCGCGGGTACCGGTGGCGGCGGCGCTGGCGCGGCGACCGGAACCGCGCGCCGGCCGCGCAGCGCCAGGGCCCCGCCCATCGCCACCGCGAGCGCCACCAGCGCGTACGGCCACCACGAGCCGCGCCGCAGCTCGCGCACGTCGCCGGGCCATTCGTAGTCGCCGGGCGGGTCGGGCAGCACCGAGGCGACGCGCAACGTCACCGGTAGCAACTGCGCACGGACGGCGCGTCCCGGGGGCACCGTCACGTCGAGCGCGCGCCCGATCGCCACCTCGCCGACCGCGAACGCGCGCACGCGGCACTGCCACAGCGTTCCGCCCGCCGCGTCGGCACCGCCGGGCGCCGACTGCTCGACGAGCAGCGGCTGCAGCCAGGCGGGGTCGAACGCCGCCTCGCGCAGCGCCGCCGACAAGCGCACCGACACCTCGAACGGCTCACCGAAGCGCAGTGTCTGGTCGGCGGGCACGACCAGTTCGATCGGTTCCTGGGCGCACGCCAGCGGCGCCGCCGCGGCCACCACCCACAGCACGAGCGCGATCCCGCCCCCCTTCAACGCCGCACCTGCCGCAGCTCGCGGCGATGGAAGAAGCGCAGCAGCGGATTGACGATCGCCGTCAGGTCGGGCTGCATCGGCAGCTGCAGGTCGATGCGGTCGACGTTGCAGCGGCGCAGCTTCTCGGCCAGCTCGTGGCGCCAGCGCTGCACGCCCGCGGCGAACGCGGCGCGCGCCGGCGCGAACGCGAAGTCGACTCGGGTGCGGCGCCCCGTCTCGGGGTCGACGACGTCGAGCAACTCGGGCGGCGGCGCGGTCAGCTCGGGCGGCAGCAGGTGCACGGCGACCAGGTCGTGGCGCCGGCCGCACACCGACAGCACGCGCTCGGGCAGTTCGCCGACGAAGTCCGACAGCAGGATCACCACGGCGCGCCGCCGCAACCGCCGTGCGGTCTCACCCAGCAGGTTGGCCAAGTCGGTGCCGCGATCGCGCCCCTGCGCGAACAGGCAGTCCTGCACCACCCGCAGCACGTGGCCGGCGCCCTTGCGCGGCAGCACGAAGCGCGAGCACGCCGAGCTGCCCGCGATCAGGCCGACGCGGTCGTGGTTGTCGATCGCCGCCAGGCCCAGGCAGGCGCAGAACCGCGCCGCGGCCTCGCGCAACGACCAGGCGCCGATCCCGGTCGCCATCGACGCCGACAGGTCGAGCGCGAACACCATGGTCAGCTCGCGCTCCTCGACGAAGCGCTTGATGAACGGCCGGCCCAGGCGCGCGGTCACGTTCCAGTCGACCTGGCGCGGGTCGTCGCCCTCGACGTATTCGCGAACCTCGCTGAACTCGACGCCGGCGCCGCGGAAGGTCGAGCGGTAGCCGCCGGCCAGCACGTCGGTCACGAACCGGCTGGTCCGGACCTCGAAGCGACGCACTTCGGCGAGCACGCCGGCGACCGTCGCGCCCGGGGCGACGGCGGGTGGCGGCGGCGGAGCTGGACGCGACAGGCGCATGGGCGGGCACGGTCACGGTTCGCGGCCAAAACCGCAAGAGCAGGCGCGGGTTCAGGCGGCCGCCCTGCCCGGCCGATGAACCGACCGTCGCAGATCCGCGACAGTGTCCGATCGCGCCGACGGTAGTCCGATGCCCAAGATCCTGCTCGCCGACCCCGATCCCCGCACGCAGAGCGACCTGTCCCGGCTGCTCGGCGAACGCGGCTTCGACTTCGACGCGGCCACCGACCTGGCCGCAGCGATGCTGCCGATCGCCGACGGCGAGGTCGACCTGGTGCTGGCCGACCTGCAGTTGCCGGGCGGCGGCGGCATCAAGCTGCTCGAGGAGATCCAGCACGTGCACCCCGACACGGCGGTGGTGCTGCTGTCGGCGTTCGGTTCGGTGCAGGACGCGGTGCAGGCCATGCGGCACGGCGCGGCCGACTTCCTGGGCAAGCCGTTCGCCCCCGACCAGGTGCTGGTGGCGATCGACCGGGCGCTCGAGAAGGCCGCCCTGCGCAAGGAGAACCACGCGCTGCGCGACGCCCTCGACGACCGCGTGCGGCTCGACAACGTGGTCGGCACCGACCCGCGCATGCAGTCGATCTTCAAGACCGTGAAGACCGTCGCCGACACCCGCACGACGGTGCTGATCACCGGCGAGTCGGGCACCGGCAAGACGCTGCTGGCGCGCTCGCTGCACTCGCTGAGCTCGCGCCGCCACGGGCCGTTCGTCGAGGTCAACTGCGGCGCGCTGCCCGAGACGCTGCTCGAGTCGGAGCTGTTCGGCCACACCAAGGGCGCGTTCACGGGCGCGGTGCGCGACAAGGTCGGCAAGTTCGAGGCGGCGAGCGGCGGCACGATCTTCCTCGACGAGATCGGCACCAGCTCGCCGGCGTTCCAGATCAAGCTGCTGCGGGTGCTGCAGGACCGCGTGATCGAGCGCGTCGGCGACACCAAGACCGTCGGCGTCGACGTGCGCATCGTGCTGGCCACCAACAAGGACCTCGAGCAGGCGGTGGCCAGCGGCGAGTTCCGCGAGGACCTCTACTACCGCATCAACGTGGTCGCGATCGAGATGCCGCCGCTGCGCGAGCGCCGCACCGACATCGCCAACCTCGCCGAGCACTTCCTGCGCCGCTTCGCCCGCGAACACGGCAAGCCGGCGATGCACTTCACCGACCGCGCCCTGCAGGCGCTGGTCGACTCGCCGTGGCCCGGCAACGTGCGCCAGCTCGAGAACTTCGTCGAACGCGCCGTGGTGCTCGGCGAGAGCCCCGAGGTCGACCTGCGCGACCTGCCGAAAGCGGTCGTCGCCGCGGCGGCGACCGCGGCGGCGACGGACGACGGCCTCGGCGACGGCCCGATCCTGCCGCTCAAGGAGGCGCTGGCCGGTCCCGAGCGGCGCATCATCGAGCGCGCGCTGGCGCACTGCGACGGCAACCGCGAGAAGGCGGCCAGGGTGCTCGGCATCAACCGCAGCACCCTGTTCCACAAGCTGCGCAAGTACGGCATCCGCTGATCGCCAAGCCCACCCCCTCGTCGCTATAGTCGCTGCGCCGGTCAATCCTTCATGTTGCGCAAGAGTCTCCAGGTCCTCGCTGCAGCCGTCCTGCTCGTTCTCTTGCTGACGGTGGGCTACATCGTGCTGCTCGGCGGTCCCGAGCGGGCCCTCGACCGCGCCGACAAGCTGTTCGCGCGCGGCGACTACCTCGGCGTCGTCGCCGACCTCAACCTCGCCTGGCGCGGCCCCAGCCTGCGCGCCGACCGGGCCCTGCGGCACCGCCTGTGGCGCCGCCGCTACGAGGCCTACCGCAAGCTCGGCAACAACCCGGGCGCGCTCGAGGACCTCGAACAGCTGCTCGCCGAGAAGGCCGACGGCGCCGAGGCGCTGCGCCTCGACCACATCCGCCTGCTCGCGGTCGTCGGCCAGGGGCAGCGGGCCCTGCAGCTCGCCGAGGCCTACCTCGTCGACCACCCCGGCGACGGCCGCGCCCTCGAGCTCGCCGGCGAAGCGGCGCAGACGCTCTACCAGGAGGAGCTGCGCCGCGTCCGGGACACGATCCGCCGCGCCGCCGGACGCCGCGACGAGGCCGCCGCGCGCGCCGACCTGCTGTCCTACCTGTACCGGCCGGACGGCGACGAACGCATCCCGCTGGCCCTCGCCGCGCTGGGCGCCATCTACCGCAACAACTCGCAGCTGCTCGCATCGTGGCCGACGCTGCAGAAGGACCTCATCAACCTGCGCGGCCGGATCCAGGACTGCCTGGCGCGTTTTCGCGCCAGCCTCGAGGCCGATGGCGAGCCCGTGGCCGCGTTCCGCGCGCTGTGCCTCTCGCTCGACCAGGCGGAACGCACCGACGACCTGCTGCTCTTCTGTGAGGCCTACCGGCGCCGCTTCGACCATCAGTACGTGATCGAGGCAGGGTCGTTCGCGACCTGGGCGCTGGTGCGACGCGAACAGTACGTCGCCGCGCTCGCGACCGCGGACCGCTGGCTGCCTCCGGCGGCGGTCGCGGCGCTGCTCGAGAACAAGCAGTTCGCGACCGGGCTCAACGACTTCCTGCTGGCGCGCACGCTCGCCGCGCACCGCCTCGGCAACACCGCGGCGCTGCGCCGCTTCGCCAAGGAGACCTACGAGTTGAGCCAGGCGGGCGCCGCCGTGCCGCTGGCCCAGGCGTTCACGGGCGGCCTGGTGCAGAACCTCAACGGCAACCGCGACGGCGCCGAGGACGCGATGCGCTACGCGGCGATCCTGGCGCTGCGCACCGGCGTGCCGGTCGGCCAGGTCGACCTGCTGCCGGTGATCATGCCGCTGCGCATCGACCTGCTGCAGCGCCGCGCCGCGCCGCTCGACGAGGTGATCGCGGTGCACCAGGAGTGGACCGAAGCCCGCCCCGGCGAACTGCAACCGCTGCTCGCGCTGGCCGATTACCAGCTGCGCTGCGACCGCCTGCCCGCCGCCGCAGCGACGATGGCCAAGGCCCTCGATCTGGCTCCGTTCGAAGAAGCCGTGCTCGAGCGCCGGCTCGCCGTGGCGCGCGCGCAGTACCGCGACAGCGACCAGGACGGTCCGGGCCTGCTCGCGCAGTGCCTGCGCCGCAAGGACCCGCTGCCCGAGACCAGCGACCCGCTCGGCTATCTGCTCTGCGCCGAGGCCGCCCTGGCCGAGAACGACCCCCGGCTCGCGCCCGTTGCGCTCGCGTGCGCCCGCGCCGCCGTCGACCGCTTCGTCTGGTCGCGGCGCCCGCGCGTGCTCGAGGCCCGCGCCGAACTGCTCGCCGGACGACCGCTGGCCGCGGTCACCAGCCTCGACAAGCTGCTGCTGCGCGGCGACCACGATCCGCAGACGCTGTACTTCCTGCTCCAGGCGCGCCGCGGCGCCGGCCTGCCGGCCAACGACGTCGTGATCCCGGCCCTGGCGACGCTGCCGCCCAACGCCGTGCTCGCCGCAGCCACGCTGCGCAGCGTGCCGGCCACGGCCCTGGCCCAGGCCGAACCGTTCGCGCGCAAGGCGCTGCGCTTCGTCGCCGAAGACCCCGACCTCGGCCCGCTGTGCGCCGCCGTGTTCGCCGCCGTCGGGGACCGGGCGGCCGCCGACCAACTGCTCGAACCGCTGCGCCACGCCCCCGGCGAACGCACGGCGCAGCAGGTGCACGAGCTCGCCACGGCCGTGTTGACGCGCCTCACCGCACCGCCGTTGGCCGAGGACGCGGCGCTGGCCGCGGCCACCGAACGCGACCTCGCCGACTACGGCCTGCGCGTCGCGGCGGCCGCGGACGCCGTCGTCGCGACCGCGACCCGTCTCGGCGAAGACCGACCCGGCACCGCGCTGGCGCTGCTCTCCGCCGGCCTCGCGAGCGGCGGCCCCGACAGCCGCTCCGGCGCGGCCTTCGCCATGGCCGGCGACCTCGCGCTGCGCGCCGGTCAACTGCGCCTCGCCGAGCAACACTTCACCGCGGCGCTCGCGTTCGAAGACGGCGGCGCCGCGGTCGAACCCCTGGCACGCCTCTGCCTCGCCGACGGGCGCAGCCAACGCGCCGCCCAGGTCTACGCGCTGCTGCAGACGCCCACCGATCTCGGCCTCGCGCTGCGCTTCGGCCAACGCACGCCGCGCAGCCCCGCCGAGATCCTGGCGCGCCAGCGCCTCGAGCACGACCACACGGACCTGCTCGGGCACATCGCCGTCGCCGCCCTGGGGCTGCCCTCGGCCGCCGACCTCGACCTGCAGGCCGCGCCGCTGCTCGACAGCCTGTTCGAGGTCATGGCGCTGTGTGATACCCCCGAGCTGGTGGCCACGGCGGTGCCGCAGGCCGAAGCGCTGGTCGCCGCCGCGCCGGACTCGCGTTGCCTGCGTCTGCTGCAGTCGCAGGTGCTGCTCGGCGCGGGCCAGGCGTCCGCCGCCGCGCCGATCCACAGCGAGCTGTTCGCGACGGAGACCGGCAAGGACGACGCCCTGCTGCTCGGCGAGGTCGCGCGCGCGACGCTGGATCCGAGCTATCCGGTGCCCGCGCCGCTCGCCGAAGCCGTGCGCCAGGCAGTCGCCAAGGGCCAGCTGACCAACTGTCCCGCGGCGACGGCGTTCGCGATGCGCTTCGCGGCGCAGACGGTCGAACAAGCCGGCCACCGCGACCTCGCCGAGCGCCTCGCCACCGACATGTGGGTCGCCCTGCCCATCGAGACCGGGGCCACGCTCGAGACCGCCGAGCGGGTCGCCGCGCGCGGCAATGCGCAGGCCGCCTGGTGGATCCTCGAGCGGCTGTCGCCGAGCCTGACGACGCAGCAGATCCCCGTCGCGCTCGACCGGCAGGTCGCGCTGGCCCGGACCGTGCTGGCGACCGACACCAAGCTCGCGGCGCTGTTCTACGACGCCGCGCTGCGCGCGATCGCGCAGCACGGCCCGCGCGGCAGCCTCGTGCACTTCGTGCTCGATCAGGCACCGAACCTGCCGGACCGCGCGCTCGGCACCGAGCGCACGCGCGAACTGCTGGCCGGCCACCTGGAGCTCGCCGCGGCGGCGGCGACCGCCGACCCGACCGTCACCGCCACGGTGCGGCGGCTCACCGCTCTCGTCGGCTCCGACGCGGCGCTGACCGCCGTCGCCGCGGCGCTCGCGCACAACCCGACCTGCCTGCAGCTCTGGGTCGCGCGCACGACCCTGCTGCGCCGCGGCGAGTCCAGCAACGCGCCGGTGCAGGAGCTGCGCAACGTGCTCACCAACGGCGTCGACGCCCCCACGCGCCTGCAATTCACCGTGCTCGCGGCCCGATCCTTCGACCTGCAGGCCGCCGACGCCGTCGACCTCGTGTCGCTGCCGGCCGAGGTGCGCAACTCGCCCGAAGGCATGTTCGCCACCGGCTTCGCCCTGCTGCGCGCCGGCAACGCCAATCAGGCGCTGCCCCTCCTGCGGCGCAGCCCCAAGCGCGACGACGGCCTGCAGCTGGTGGCGCTGGCACTGGCCGAACTGCAGGGCAACGACCCCCAGGGAGCGGTGCGCGCCGCCGCGATCCTCGCCGCGCTCGAGACCGACTACCCGAGCAGCTCGCTGGCCAAGAACGCGGGCAGCCTCGCGCGCCAGCTCGCGCCGCGCTCGGCGAGCGCCGCGCCGAGCCCCACGAACCGGTAGTCGCGCAGCAGCCGATCGAGCTTGGCCTCGGTGCGACGCAGGTTGACGTAGTGCCGGAAGCCGCGCAGGCCGCCGAGCTGCTGGCGCGGCTGTTCGGGATCGACCTCCCACGGATGCAGATACAGGCACCCCGGCACGCCCAGTCGTTCCTTCTGCGCAAAACCGCGGCGCAGGAACCACAGCGGCAACAGGCGCAGGTAACCGCCGCCGCCGACCGGCAGGTGCCGGCCGAACACGTCCCAGGTCAGCGGCGGGAACTCCAGCAGCTCGCCGCGCTCGCCGCGCAGCAGATACGGCGTCGTCGGCGCGCCGGGCACGCCGTAGTCGGGGTGGCGCACGGGCTGAATCGAACTGTCGAGCTCGATGCCGGCGGCGAGCAGCTCGTCGATCGCCCACGGCGTGCGTGCGCCGATCGACCACGTGCAGGCGCGGAACGCCCGCGGCCGCTCCCCGACCAGGCCCTCGAGCACCGCGGCGGTGCGTTCGAGGTCGTCACGAAAGCCCTCGCGGCCGAGGTCGGGCAGCACCCGGTGGTCGTAGCCGTGGCTGCCGATCTCGTGCCCCGCGGCGTGCACCTCGCGCACCAGGTCGGGCAGGCGCTCGGCGATCCAGCCGAGGAAGAAGAAGGTCGCCTTGGCGTCCCGCCGCGCGAACAGGTCGAGCAGGCGCTTCGTCGAGTCCATGCAGCGCAGCTCGAGCTGCTGCCACTGCGCGCGGTCGATCAGGTGCGCCATGTTGAGCACCTGGAACCAGTCCTCGACGTCCACCGACAACGCGTGCGCGACGCTCATCGCAGCTGCTCCCGGCTGGCCGGCAGCAGCGCGGTCAGGAACGCCGCGCAGCGCTGCTCCGCCGCGGTCAGTGCCTCGCCGTCGCCGAGCGGCGTCTCGACGCGCAGCAGGAAACCCGACTCGTTCTGGCGCAGCAGGGCGAGCGGCATGTGGTGCAGCGCGAAGTCCTCGTAGCGACCCGACGACCAGCTGCGCGTGCCGAACAGGCTGTAGGTGAGGAAGCGGCGCCCGTCGCTGCGGCGCCTGGCGACGATCCGGCTGACGGTGGTCGGCTCGCCGAGCCACAGCGCGTCGACCACGTCGTCGCGCTCGATGTCCATGTTGCTGCCCTCGATGCAGATGCGCGGCGCGTGCACGCTCTTCCAGTTGGTGTCGTGGAACAGCGCCACGAGGCTGATGAAGTCGCCGCGCGCGGTCGCGTAGGAGCGGTACACGAAGTCGCCGGTGCCGAGCAGCTCGCGCCAGCGCGGCAGGTTCTGCTGAAACTTCGCCTCCTGCGCAGGCGTGCGCGCGATCAGCGTGTAGCCGGCGACGACCTCGGGCAACTGCGCGGCGCGCTGCACCTCGCTGCCCGCGGGCCGGTACAGCGACAGCCACAACAGCGGCACCGCGACCGCGTAGAGCCAAGCGCCCTGGCGGCCGAGTGAGCGGGCGGTCACCGGCGCGACCGGCGTCGATGTCGGCGCCGGCGCGCCGTGCAGGCGACGGCTCAGCACCCGGTCGAGGGTCAACAACACCGCGACGTCGGCGACCCACTCGAGCACGTTGGCCAGCGTGTGGCCGAAGCCCTCGGCGAACGGCACGCCGAACCAGCGCGCGAACAGGCAGATGCCGGCGATGCGCACGACGTTGGCGAACACCGCGATCGGCACCGCGCAGACGAGCAGCGTCACGCGCCGCAGCCAGTGCACCGGCCCCATGAAGAACGCCACGCACCACGCGATCGTCGCCATCGCCAAGAGCGACCGCAGGCCGCCGCAGGCGTCGGCGACGTAGAGAGACGCACCCGTGCCGCGCAGCAGCAGGTCCGCGCCGCGCCGTTCGAGGTCCGCGCCCAGCAGGTTGGCCAGCCCCGCCCCGCCGCCGACGGCGAGCTCCTTGAGGTAGAAGGCCAACCAGCCCTCGACCACGATCGGCGTCGGCACCAAGAACAGCGACAGCCACAACACCGGCCACAAACCGCGCAGCCGTTGGCGGCCCAGCGCCAGCCACGCCGCGCCCGGGATCGCGAGCACCAGGCTGCTCGCCGACAGCGAGTCGATCATCAGCGCGGCACCGACGAGGTGCATCAGCAGCGCCGGCACCAGCAACCACAGGCCGCCCAGATCGACGCCGGCCGGTCGCGTCAGCCAGTCGCGCCGCCGGATCCAGATCACCACCGCGGCGACCAGCGGCACCAGCCAGCAGTGTTCGTAGTATTGCGTCGGCGCGTTCCAGCGGTCGACGCACCACTGCAGCGCCGTGGCGTAGGCGAGCAGCAGCGGCAGGAACACGAACAGGAAGGCCTTCACGCGCGCCCCCCTTCTACCAGTTGTTCGAACACCTGCACGACCCGCGCCGCGTTGCCGGCCCAGGTCCAACCGTTGGCGAGCAGGCTGTCGCGCCCGGCCTGCCCGAGTCGGCGCGCGAACCCGCGGTCGGCGAGCAGCCGGCCGAGCTGCTCGGCGAGGCCGTCGGCGCTGTCCTTGGCGAACAGGAGCCCGTTCTCACCGTGTTGCACGTTCTCGCGCAGGTTGGGCTGGTCCGGCGCCAGCGTCGGCACCCCCGCCGCGAGCGAGTCGAACAGCTTCAGCGGCGACGCGTAGGCGTTGATCGCCGGCACCAGGGCCGCGTCGGCGGCGAGCACGTGGCTCGGCAACAACGGCGCCGGCACCACGCCGAGCGACCGCACGCGCGCGCCAGGCGGCGGCGGCCGCGGCCGCCAGCAGCAGCGCCAGCGCCGGCCCCTGGCCGATCAGCACCAGGCACAGCAACTCGAACCCCGGTCGCTGCATCACCTCGAGCACGAGGTCGAGCCGGTGCCAGGGCGCATGTAGCCGACGAACGTCAACGCGAAGGCGCCGTCGGGGAGTTGCCACGCGCCGCGCACGGCCGGCGCCGCAGCGCGCGCGCGCGGCGTCGTAGCGCGCCAGGTCCGCGCCGTTGCCGATCACGTGCAGCCGGTCGCGCCGCGCGCGCCGGCCGCGACCAGCAACTCGCCGAGCACCGCGGTGACGGGCAACACCGCATCGGCGCCGCCGAGCACCTCGCGTTCGGTCGCGGCGGCGCGGCGCGGCAGGCGCAGCAGGCCGAGTTGCCGCATCTCGGCGACCATCGGACTGTTGACCTCGAGCAGCAGCGGCACGCCGAGCTCGCGGGCGACGTCGAGGCCGGCGCGGCAGTGCAGCGCGTGGCGTTCGTAGACGAAGTCGGGCCGGAACGTGCGCGCGGCGGCGCGCAGCATCGCGCGCGCCCTTGCCGTTGTAGAGCACCTCGAGCACCTCGACGGCGGTGCGCGGCAGTGCCAGCCGCTGCCACAGGTGCTTCTTCGTCTGCTTCTTCGTCTGCTTCTTCGTCGACGGCGGCGCGGGCAATGCTCCGAGGGCGGCGCCGGTCTTGGGCACCAACGCGCACTCGAGCACCTCGTGTCCCGCGGCGCGCAAGGCGCCGATCAGCTCGCGCACGTGCACCGCCTGACCGTCGTCGGCGCGGATGCGGTGGTGGTAGAGGATGCGGCGCGATTCGCTCATGCGGCCTCCCCCAACAGGCGCCGGAACACCGCGGCCAGCAGCTCGACGGGCTGGCGCCACCCGTATTGTTCGGCGAACGCGCGCACCGCTTCGCGATCGGCGGGCGCCTCGAGCAGCCGGCGCGCCGCGGCGGCGAACGCATCGACGTCGCCGACGGGCACCAGCGCGCCGCGCCCGAGGTCGCCTTCCGCGGGCAGAGCGAGGATCTCCGGGATGCCGCCGACGGGCGTCGCCAACACACGCAGGCCGCTGGCCAGCGCCTCGGTGACCACGTTCGGCCAGCCCTCGCGCTCGCTGGGCAGGACCAGCAGGTCGGCGGCGCGGTAGGCCATCGCCACCTCGTCGGGGCCCCGGTTGCCGAGGAATACGACGCGCCCGGCGGGCGCGGCGGCCTCGATCGCCGCGCGCTGCGGGCCGTCGCCGACCAGAACGAGGCGCACGTCCTCGGGCAGCTGCGCCAGCGCACGCGCCGCCACCGCGAAGCCCTTGCCGACGACCAGGCGGCCGACCCCGAGCAGCAGGCGGCCCTGCGCGGGCAAACCCAGCGCACGCCGCGCCGCGGCGCCGTCCCCGGGCGCGAAGCGCTCGAGGTCGACGCCGTTGCGCGCATCGTAGATGCGTTCGCGCGGCAGCCTGGCGACGAACGCGAACTTGTCGCCGAGGTCGCGGCTCACGGCCGCGCACGCCGCGGCGCGCTGGGCAGCGGCGGCGATGCGCCGCGCCAGCTCGGGGTCCTGCGCGAGCACGTTGAGGTCCGAGCCGCGCGCGGTCAGCGTGAACGGCACGCCGAGCTCCGCGGCGAGCTGTGCCGCGGCGACGCCGTCGGGCCACAGGTAGTGCGCGTCGAGCACGATCGGTCCCTGCGCCGCGAGTTCTCTCACCGCCGCGCGCGCCCCCGCCGCCATCGCCGCGGCCTGCCGCCGCACCGACAGACCCGGCCAGTGCCGGTAGCGAGGATGCCAGACGTCGACCTGCGACCAGGTCTCGCGTTCGGGCACGGCCTGCCACTGCCGGTAGACGCCGCGGCGCAGCGGCGCCCACACGCGCGGCACCGGGGCGACCACGCTCCAGGCCACGCCGGCGGCAGCGGCGACGCGGCGCATGCGTTCGTAGACGAACAGGCCGTGCGTCGGCATCACCGACGACGGGAACAGGTTGGTGAAGGTGACGATGCGCTTCACGCGCACCACCTGCGCAGGAAGCGCGCGAACACCAGCACCGCCCAGAGCATCTCGCCATGGTCGGCGACGCCCTGCCGATGCCGCGCCAGCAGCTTGCCGACCACTGCCGGATCGACCCACTCGCCGAGCGCCCCGTCGCCCAACGCCGCCTGCACCGCGTCGCCGACGGCGCCCTGGCACCACGCCCGCAGCGGCACCGAGAAGCCCTGCTTCTTGCGCGCCAGCGCCGCTGCGTCGAGCCGCGCGCGCAGGGCGCCGCGCAGGAACGCCTTGGTGCGGCCGCCCTCGAGCTGCCAGGCGACCGGCACCCGCGCCGCCTGTTCGAGCAGCACGTGGTCGAGGAACGGGCAGCGCACCTCGAGCGAAACCGCCATCGACGCGCGGTCGGCTTTGACCAGGATGTCGCCCGGCAACCACGTCGCGAGGTCGGTGCTGACCATGCGATGCAGCGGCGACAGGTCGCCGGCGGCGTCGTAGGCGTCGATCAGCGGCTGGTGCGGATCGCCGGCGGCGGCGTGGTGCTCGGGCCGCAGCACGCCGAACACCTCTTCGGGCAGGTGCGCGCTGACCGAGCGGGCGTAGGCGACGGCCGGCGGCGAGCCGAGGTTCTGCAGTGTGCGTTTGGCGCGCAGCGCGCGCGGCAGCCAGTCGGCCTTGGGATACACCGCCCCCAGCGCGCGCCACAGCGGCGCCGGCAGCAGCCGCCGCAGCCGGTGCTCGTGCACGTCGAACAGGTAGCGCCGGTAGCCGGCGAAGCCCTCGTCGCCGCCGTCGCCCGACAGCGCCACGGTGACGCGCTGCCGCGCCAGCCGGCAGACGTGGTAGGTCGGCACCGCGCTGCTGTCGCTGAACGGCTCGTCGTAGGTGTCGTCGAACCAGGCGAGGTCGAGCAGGTCTTCGGGCCGCAACTCGGCCTCGAACAGCTGCGCGTCGCAGGCCGCAGCCGACAACCGCGCCGCGGGCCGCTCGTCGAAGCGCGGGTCGGCGAACCCGATCGTGCAGGCCTGCACCGACCGGCCCAGCGTGCGGTGCATCGAGTCGACCACCGCGTAGCTGTCGATGCCGCCCGACAGGAACGGCGCCAGCGGCACCTCACCCATGAGCCGGATGCGCACGGCCTCGTCGAACGTGGCCAGCACGCGCCGTTCGTGCTCCTGCCGCGACGACACCAGGTCCTCGGCGAACGTGAGCTGCCAGTAGCGCTGCGCACGCACCGCGCCGTCCTTGACCAGGCACCAGTGCGCCGGCGGCAGCTTCTGCACCGCGGCGAAGATGCAGTCGGGTTCGGGCACGTAGCGCAGCGCGAAGAACCGGGCCACGGCCTGCGGCGACAGCCGACGGTCGATGCCGAGCTCGTGCAGCGCCTTGAGCTCGCTGGCGAACGCGAACAGACCGTCGTGCACGGCGTAGTGCAGCGGCTTCTTGCCGAGCCGGTCGCGCGCGGCGTAGAGCTCGTGCCGGTCCTCGTCGACGATCACCAGCGCGAACATGCCGCGCAGCCGCGCCGCGAGCCCCGTGCCCCAGCGTCGATACCCGTGCAGCAGCACCTCGGTGTCGCTGTTGGTCCGGAACTCGGCGCCGCCCGCGCGCAGCTCGGCGCGCAGCTCTTCGTAGTTGTAGATCTCGCCGTTGAAGGTCACCCACAGCCGCTCGTCGGGCAGCGCCATCGGCTGCGCGCCGCCGGCGAGGTCGACGATCGCCAGACGGCGATGCGCGAGCGCGTAGCCGCGGCCAGCGCGCACGCCGTGACCGTCGGGCCCGCGGTGCGCGATGCGCAGTGCCATGCGCCGCGCCACCTCGGCGTCGACGGCGCGCGCCGCGTCGAAGGCGAACAGCCCGGCGATGCCGCACATCAGCGGTGGCGCTCCCAGGTCGGTCGCGGCGCCGCGCCTTCGGTGACCACCTCGGTGCCGGCCGGACCGCCGAAGCGATCGCGCCAGCGCACGGTGATGCGTCGCCCACCGGGCGTCGCCGCGGCCGCGGGCACCGCCACGACGGCATCGCCGGCGCCGCCGGTCGCGTTCGCCGTCGGCGCGCGGCGATAGGCCACCACCGCCACCGCGAGCAGGCTCGTGACCAGCGCCACCCAATGGTAGATCAGGTCGAAGTGGCCGCGATTGAGGAAGAACGCGCCGACCAGGAAGGCGACGGTCGTGGCTTCCATCATGCGCGCGTAGTCCATCGCCCAGCGCAGGTCGGGCCGCGCCCGGCCGATCGCGAAGACCTTGCGGCAGGCGAAGAACACCGAGACCAGCAGCAGCATGTAGACCAAGAACGCGGGCGTGCCGCTCTCGGCCCAGATCTGCAGATAACTGTTGTGCGCCACGTGGGCGATCGAGTCAGGCCCCGGCGTCTCACCCGAGAACTCGAAGTAGCGCGGCTTGAAGTTGCGCATGCCGACGCCGAGCACCGGGTGGGCCTCGATCATGCGGAACGCGATCCCCCACGCGACCAGGCGCGAGTTCGTCGAACTCTCCTGGGTGTTGCCGATCGTCGACAGCCGCTCGAGCACGTCCTGCGGCGCCACCAGCGGGAACAGCAGCGCCAGTACGGCCAGGAAGCCGAACGCCTTGAACAGCTGGCCCGAGCGCCACGCCATCCACAGCGACGTCGCCGTCAGCGCCAGGAACGCGCCGCGGCTGTGCGTGAGCACGACGGTGATCACCGTCAGGAACACGGCGATCTGGGTACCGCGCCGGATCAGCGGCATGGCCCGCTCGCTGACGCCCATGTACCAGAGCAGCGGCACGTTCATCACCAGGGCGAGCGCGAAGTCGTTGTTGTCCTCGAGCATGCCGCCCGGCCCGCGCAGGATCTGCCGGCCGCCGCCGAGCACGCCGAACACGCCGCCCTTGATGCCGAAGAAGCCCAGGCACAAGGCGATCGTCCACAGCATCACGCGGAAGCGCGCGGGCGAGTCGACCTGCCCGGCCGTGAACAGCGCCACGAGGATGATCTTGAGGTACTCGGCGAAGTACTTGTTGGTGTACTCGTCGTGGATCTCGGCGAACGCGTAGCTGACGGTGATGAACATCGCCAGCACGACCATCGCCTTGGTGCGCACGTCCCAGTAGGTGAAGCGCCGCCGGCCACCTTCGTTGGCCCACCAGCCGAGCACCATCGCCAGGCCGACGAAGAACGACAAGCGCATCGTGCGCGCGAAGCCCCAGCACAGGTCCTGCGGCCGCATGTAGGCGAGCCAACTGAACAGCAGCAGCCCCAGGAACGGCTTCCTGAAGCTGCCCGGCAGCATCAGCATCACCACCGCGAACACGAGCAGGTCGCGCAAGGTCAGTCACCGAGCAGCATCGCCAGCAGGTCGCGCACGCTCGACGGCAACCGCGTCGGGTCGACGTAGAAGACCGTGACCACGACCACACACAGGCACAGGAAGGCCGCCGCGAACAGCGTCACGCGGCGGCGCCCACGCTGCGTGCGCTCTTGCTGCTCGACCGTCTCGAGGTGACTCATGCCGCCGAGCACCGGCACGGCCAGACCGCGCTCGACCTCGTCGATGGTCTTGTAGGAGCCCTGCAGCACGTCGAGCAGCAGGATCAGGCCGATCGCGAAGCCGAGCCCCAGCACGCAGCCGATCAGGGCCACGATCAGGATGTTCGGGTCGGTCGGGCGCGGCGGCGGGTTGGCCTTGCCGAGCTGCCGGATCGTGCGCTTGTTCTGCAGCTGCCCGAGCGCCGCGTCCTTGGCGGCGAGGGTCTCGCTGGACTCGTCGCGCTTCTTCTTGACGTCCTCGAGCGACGAAAGCCTCTTCTGGTAGAGCGCGTAGCCCTCCGCTTGACGGACGAGCCGCGCGGCGTCCTCCGCGACCCGCTTCTCGAGCATCTCGCACTCGGTCTGCATCGCGAGCAGCTCACCCTCGAGCTTGCGGATCTCCTGCTCGAGCTCCGCGTAGCGCGGATTGGGCTCGGTGCCGTCCGCGGCGTCGCCCGTGACGCCGAGCAGCGCGAGCTCGGCCTCGAGCTCGGCAATGCGCTTCTCGGCGTTCTTGTAGCTCGGCGTCCAGTCCTGGAAGTTGCGCATCGTCTCGCGTTGACGCACCAGGTCGAACTGCTTGAGCGTGATCACGGCCCGGACGGTCTTCTCGAGGTCGGTGCCACCGACGGGCGCGCCCGGCGTGATCGGCCGCCTCTTGTCGGTGAGATCGAGCTCGTTGCGCAGCTTCGCGAGCTGCTTCTCGGCCGTGGCCACGTCGATGCGCCGTTGGGCCAGCCGATCGACGAGCGCCTTGTGGGCCGCGGCGCGTTCGCGCTGCAGCTGCCGCTGCCCGAGCGCGTCGGTCTGCGGGTCGAGGCCGTACTCCTGCTCGAGGTACCGCTTGCTGTCGAGCAGCTCCTCGTAGGCCTTGTCGGCTTGCGCGAAGGCTTCGGCCGCGTAGCCGCGCTCCTGCTCCGCCTGCTGCCGGTACTGCGCCAGCCGCTGATCGATCCAGGTCGTCACCAGCGTGTTGAGCAGCGCCGCGCAGCGGTCGCCGTCGAGGTCCTTGTAGGTGACGCTGATCTGGGCGTAGTCGCGGTCCGGCCGCTGGTTGCTGTCGTTGATGCTCAGGCGGTCGCGGATCGCGCGCACGTTCTCGCTGCGCACGAACGGGTCGGTGACCATCGCCTCGGGCCACCCCAGGGTCTCGACCGTCTCGTCGACCGCGAGCGGCAGCGTCAGCTTCGCCGACTCGACGATGGACCGGAACGGGTCCTCCTTGCTGCGCACCGACTGCCCGGGCGCCATCTCGTGCCACAGCTGCGTATTGGCGACGTAGTAGCGCGGGATGAAGAAGGCGATCAGGCCGCCGAGCAACAGGCCGAGCAGCGACGCGGGCACCACCTGCCAGCGCCGCCGCTTGAGCAGCTCGACGTAGCGCTGCAGTGAGATCTGCGGCAGATCGAGCTGGGTCACCGCGCGCCCCCGCCCGGTGCGGTCCCGGGCATCGATGCGCTCACCGAGAGCTGTGTTGGCGCTGCCGTCATCAGAACCGGTACGGGGTGTAGAAGAAGTCGGTGCGGCCCGTCAGGTAGTCGTAGGCCGACTGCGCCGACGCGATGCCGAGCATCGTGCGCACCGCCAGGCCGACGGGCTCGAGGATGCGTTCGAGCAGGCGCGCCAGCAGGCCGAGGAACGTCGGCGGGATGTAGACGATGTCGCGCTCGCGCATTCGCAGGTTCGCGGCGGTGTAGCCCGTGGTCACCATCTCGCGGAAGTTGACGTCGACGACCAGCGGGTTCTCGGCGTCTGGCCGGATCAGGTAGACGCGGCCCAGGTTGGCGAGGTTGGTCCAGCCGACCGTGAACATCGCGTCGATCAGCGTCATGTCGGGCTCGAGCAGCACGCGCCCCTTGCCGCGGCGCACCTCGCCGATCGCGTAGAAGAACTTCTGCGTGCGCACGATGCGCGCCTGGATGTCCGGCTCGAACGTCAGCACCGTGCGCAGCTGCGCCTTGATGAAGGCGCTGAGATCGAGCTCGGTCTTGCCGAGCACGTAGACCGGGCCGACGTACGGGATGAAGATCGTGCCGTCGATGCCGACGGGCTGGGCCACGGTCAGCTCGGCGAGCCGCTCGGCGCCGGCCTGCAGGACGTCGTTCTGCCCGAGCATGAACTGCACCCAGTCCAGACCGCCGACGTAGTTCTCGCGCGTGGCGACGCCCTGCGCCCGGGCGCCGAACCCCTTCTCGTGCAGCAGCTCGCGCAACTGCTTCTCCTCGAAGTTGCTGCAGCTCGTCAGCGCCAGCGTCAGGCACGACAGCCACAGCCACGCCAACAGGCGCGTCGGGTTGGTCTTCGGGGGCGCGGTCATGACAGAGGTTTGCTTCGCAAAGCGCATCGTCGCCGCATCGTAGGTCCGATTCGGATCCTGGCAATCGCGGCGGCGGCCGATCCCCCATCTCATCGGCATTCGCGCGCCGCGGACCTGACCTCCGGACCCGCGGGAACCCGGGTCAAGTGACGCCGTTGGGACGCGCCGCCGCTTCGCAACCACCGCCGTCTGCCGTACAAACCCTGCCCATGCGTTCCCTGCTGCTGGTCTTCACGAGCCTGTGCGTCGTGAGCTTGCTGGCCCTGGGGGCGTCGTTCGTGTGGTGGCGCGGCGACGCGCCGCCCCCCCTGCTGCCGCAGGAGGATCCGGTGACAGCGGACGCGAGCCTCGACGGCGAGGCGGAGGTGGCCACGATCGCGACAGCCGACGCCGCGGACGGCGAGCGGGATGCGGCGATCGCCGACGATCAGGCGGACGGCGAGCAACGCGAGGCCGTGGACGAGCTCGATCCCGAGGTCGGCCCCCGCGTGCAGGTGGTGCGCGGCCAGCCGCCGCTGCCGGTCGCCGAAGCCACCGTCTACTTCATCAGTGAAGCCGAGGCCCGCCGCCGCCTGCCCGACGCCGAGCAGATCCCGCAGGCCGCGTGGCCCGAACGCGTCGGCCAGCGCCTCGTCACCGACGCGACCGGCGCCGTGACCCTGCCGCCGACGCGCGCGCCGTGGCTGGTCAGCGCGGCCCTCGGCGACGAGTTCGCCTTCGGTCAGGCCCGCTCGACGCGGCGGCCGACCACGCTGGCGCTGCAGACCGACGAACGGGTCGCCGTGGTCGTGACCTGGCCCGACGGCGCGCCCGCGCCCGGGGTGCCGGTGACCTTCGCGCACCAGTGGAAGGACCAGCGCAGCGAACAGCTGTTCCGCACCACCACCGACGCGCGCGGCCGCGCCCTGCTGCCGCACTTCCAGATCCTGCGGCCGCCGCCGCGCAACAAGCAGGTGGAGACGTTCGCGGCGCTGCTGCGACTGCCCGCGGCGACGCCGGTCGGCGCGCCCTTCGAAGGTCGCCCGGCGCCCAAGGAGGCGATCGCGCTGGTCGCGCCGTGGCTCGGCAAGGTCGAGGTGCAGCTCGCCGACCAGCGCGGCACCCCGCTGCTGTCGCCGGCGCAGGTGTGGCTGGTGCCCGACCCGCCACAGGCCCAGGACACGCTGTCCAAGCCGGAGGGACCGCCGCTGCCGGTGCCGCGCTTCGAGACCGCGCTGCGTGAGGACAAGCCGGCCAGCGGCGCGCCCGTGGTGTTCGCCAACGTGCCGGTCCAGACCCCGGTGCGCATCAGCGCGCGCTTCCCGTACGCGGGGCGCATGCCGTCGCTGTCGGCCACGGGCCCCGAGCACGTCGGCGAGAGCCGGCGCGTCGAGCTGCGCCTGCCCGACGACCGCGCCGTGCTCGCCGGCCGCTGCCGGCTCGACGACGGCGAGCCGATCGCGACCCAGAAGGTCTCGCTGATCCTGTGGCGCGAAGGCAGCGCGCTCGGCGAGCTGTTCGTCGAGACCATCGACGACGGCCGCTTCGACCTGGTCGCCCAGGCGCGCGGCGGCACGACGCAGGACCAGGCCGAGTTCCGGTGGACGCGGCGCGACGCGGATCGCAGCGTCGTCTACGGCGTGCGTGTGCCGATCGCACCGCTGGTCCAGGGCGAACGCCGCGAGCTCGGCGACCTGGTGTTCACCCCGCTGCCGCCGCTCGCCAACGGCATGGTCGTCGACGACCTCGGCGCGCCCGTCGAAGGCGCCACCGTGCAGCTGCAGGCCCAGCGCCTCGAGGACGGCAAGGAGTCGTGGCGCACGGTCCCCGGGTGGACCGCGCGCACGGGCGAGGACGGCAGGTTCGCGCTGTTCGGCGACAGTCCCTTCGGCAACCTGCGCCTGTTCGCCGACACCGGCCAGCACTTCGGCGCAGCGACGCCGCTGCCGCCGCCGGGCCGGCCGGTGCGCATCACCATCGATCGCAACGGCGTGCTCGTCGGCCGCGTGCTGCTGCCCGGCTGGGTCGGCGACGGCATGTGCGAACTGACCGTGCAGCCCGCCGATCCGTCGCTCGACGAACGCACCCGCCGCCGCCAGGCCCAGCGCGTGCAGCTCGGCCGCGCCCGCGGCGGCCGCTTCGTGGTGCAGCCGCTGCGCGCCGGCAACTACGACGTCGCGGTGCGCATGCGCAACCTGCCCGATCCGATGCTCGAGCTCAGCGGCATCTACGTGTCGCCGGGCACCAACCGCGACGGGCGCCTCGCCCTGATCGACCTGCGTCAGTCGATCTTCCGCTATCGCCTGCAGGCCGTCGACGGCGCCGGCCAGCGTATGAACGTGAACACGCCGCTGCTGACGCGCTTCCTGCGTGCCGACGGTTCGCCGGGCTCGGCCGGCTTCCGTTTCCAGCGCGGCCGCGCCGAGGTCGTCACCGCGCAGTCGCTGCTCGAGTTCGTGGCGTTCGCGCCCGGGTGCCCGCCGACCGTCGTGACGCTGCCGCCCGGCGACCACAGCATCATGCTGCAGCAGCAACTGCCCGCGGTGCTGACGCTGCCCGGCGCGCGCCAGCTGTGCGGACCGCAACGACTGGTGCGCGTATCGACGATCCTGACCGGCGCCACGGGCTTCCCCGAGTCGCTGTCCGGACTCGACCAGCGCTCGGGTGAGCGCTTCGCGTTCCCGCGCTGGGAGCTCGGCAAGAGCAGCGGCGCGTGGCTCGAGGGCAGCGACACCGTGCAGGTGCCCTTGGCGCTGT
Organism: Planctomycetota bacterium; assembly: GCA_020638655.1. GTDB lineage: Bacteria > Planctomycetota > UBA1135 > UBA1135 > UBA2386 > JACKIC01. The sequence goes on along the minus strand of JACKIC010000002.1, from coordinate 532,464 downwards.
CCGGGGAATACGAGGTCGTGCTGCGCGTGCACGCGACCGACAGCCCGCGCTCGCCGCAGGCGTCGGTGCCGCTGGGCAACCACATGCTGCGCGTCGGCGGCGCCGACACCGTGCGCATCCCGCTCGACGCCGAGAAGGTGCTCGCCGCGATCCAGCAGGTCGACGAGCAACAGCGCGCCGCGATCGAACGCGCGCGGCAGCAGACCGAGCAGCGCGCGCAGCGCGGCCCCCAGAACACCGGCCGCCAGAACGGCCCCACGAACCCGGGCCCGCCGCGGCGCGGCCGCTGAGTCACGCCCCGTCGGCGAAGCACTGCGTCACGAGCGCCGTCCAGCCGGTCTGGTGCGCGGCGCCGCAGCCGCGCCCGGTGTCGCCGTCGAAGTACTCGTGGAACCAGTAGAGCCCGCGCCAGTGCGGGTGGTCGGCGAAGCGCCGGTCTTCGCCTGCGAACGGCAACGAGCCGTCGGCGCGCGGCCGGAACAGCGCCGCGAGCCGTTGCCGCAGCTCGTCCGCGACCTGCTGCAGCGTCGCCATGCGCCCCGAACCGCGCGGGCACTCGACGCGCAGCTCCTCGCCGTAGAAGCGCCCGTAGCGCTCGATCGCCTCGATCAGCAGGTAGTTGACGGGGAACCACACCGGCCCGCGCCAGTTGCTGTTGCCGCCGAACATCGTCGTGGTGCTCTCGGCCGGCGCGTAGTCGACGCGGTGTTCGTCGGCGCCGACGCGCAGCACGAACGGCTGATCGCGGTGCACCGCCGACAACGACCGGATGCCGTGCGGCGACAGGAACTCGGTCTCGTCGAGCACGCGCGTGAGCACGCGCAGCAGCTGCTCCTTCGACGGCACCGCCAGCAGCGCCATCGGCTCGGCGCCCAACGTGAAGGTGACCCGGCCGGCGAGTTCCTTCTCGTTGGCCATGAACCAGCGCATGCGCCGCGCGAAGCCCGGCAGCTTGTCGATGGTCGACTGCGGCAGGATCTCCACCGCGCACAGCGGCACCAGCCCGACGAGCGAGCGGATGCGCAGCCGCTCGACGCGCTGCTCGAAAGTGATCTGGTCGTAGTAGAAGCCGTCCTGTTCGTCCCAGAGCCCCGTGCCGCCCAGCGTGTTCATCGCGTGCGTGATCGCGACGAAGTGCTCGAAGAACTTGCTGGCGACGTCTTCGTAGGTGTCATCCTCGGCGGCCAGCTCGAGCGCCATGCTCAGCATCGTCGCGCAGTAGAACGCCATCCAGGCGGTGCCGTCGGCCTGCTCGAGGATGCCGCCGGTCGGCAACGGCTGGCTGCGGTCGAACACGCCGATGTTGTCGAGCCCGAGGAAACCGCCGCCGAACACGTGCTTGCCGGAGACGTCCTTGCGGTTGACCCACCACGTGAAGTTGAGCAGCAGCTTGTGGAAGGCGCGCGCCAGGAACGCGCGGTCGCGCCGGCCGCGCGGCCCGGTCATCTTGTAGACGCGCCAACAGGCCCAGGCGTGCACCGGCGGGTTGACGTCGTCGAACGCGAACTCGTAGGCGGGGATCTGCCCGCTCGGCGCCATGTACCACTCGCGCATCAGCAGCAGCAGCTGGCGCTTGGCGAACTCGGGATCGAGCCGCGCGTACGGGATCATGTGGAAGGCGAGGTCCCACGCGGCGAACCAGGGGTACTCCCACTTGTCCGGCATCGACAGCACGTCGCGGTTGTAGAGGTGCTGGAAGTCGCTGTTGCGCCCGCGGCGCCGTTCGGGCGGCGGCGGCGGCTGCGCCGGGTCACCGGCCAGCCAGGTGCGCACGTCGTAGTGATAGAACTGCCGGCTGGTCAGCAGCCCGGCGTACGCCTGCCGCGCGATCGACCGCCCTTCGGCGTCGGGCACGTGCGTGAGCACCTCGTCGTAGAACTCCTGCGCGTCGGCGGCGCGCTGCGCCAGCACCTCGTCGAACGGCGCGCCGAAGGCCGGCTCGTGGTGCAGCGCGAGCGGCCGCAGCCGCAGGCGCAGCCGCACCTCGCCGCCCGCCGGCACCGTGAACTCGCAGTGGAACGCGAGCTTGCTGCCGCGCAGCCGCGGATCGACCGCGCCGGCGTCCCCGTGCACCACCGCGTCGTGGAACGCGTCCTTCGCGAACGCCTTCTCGCCGGTGCCGAACAGCCGCCGCGTGTTGGTCTCGTTCTCGGTGGCGAGCAGGCCGCGCAGCGCTCCCGCCGCGGGTTCTTCGAGCACCAGTTCGAACGGCGGCAGGTCCGCGCCGCGCGCGACCACGCGCCGCTCGCCGTCCGGCGCCGCGAGCGCCTCGATCGCGCCGCGCGGCCAGTAGCCCTCGCCTTGCCGGCCCCACGACCAGGTGTTGCGGAACCACAGCTGCGGCAGCACGTGCAGCGGCGCCGGCGCCGGGCCGCGGTTGTGCACCACGAGTTCGATCAGCACGTCGTCGGGCGAGCTCTTGGCGAACGTCGCCTGCACGTCGAAGAAGCGGTCCTCGGCGAAGGCCCCGGCGTCCGCGAGCTCGAACTCGCGCTCAGCGCGGCCGCGCCGCCGGTTCTCGTCGCGCAGCCGCGCGTACGGGAACTCCACCTGCGGATACTTGTAGAGCGTGCGCCACCACGCCGAGGTCGGCACCGCGTCGAGGTAGAAGTACTCCTCCTTGACGTCCTCGCCGTGGTTGCCCTCGGGACCGGTCAGGCCGAACAGGCGCTCCTTGAGGATCGGGTCGCGGCCGTTCCACAGCGCGAACGAGAAGCACAGCCGGCATTCGCGGTCGGTGAAGCCGAGCAGCCCGTCCTCGCCCCAGCGATAGGCGCGGCTGCGCGCGTGCTCGTGCGGCAGGTAGTTCCAGCAGTCGCCCGTCGCGCTGTAGTCCTCGCGCACCGTGCCCCACTGCCGCTCGGCCAGGTACGGCCCCCACCGCTGCCAGTTGGCATCGCGCCGCGCATCTTCGAGAAGCCGCTGACGTTCGGCGCCGATAGGCCTGCCCATGGGTGCGCGCGAGGGTACCGAACCGGGTACAAACCACAACCTGTCGGCAGCTCCGCCGCCGACAGGTTGTGGTCCGGTGTGTGGTTCGTACCCGGTACCGTACCCTCAGCCGAGGTGCGCGGCGAAGTCGCGGGGCTGGCGGCTGCGGCAGTGCTGGGACTGGCCGGTGCGCGGGTGCGGGAAGGTCAGCTCGGCGGCGTGCAGCAGGAAGCGGCGGCCGAGGTCGCGGCTCGAACCGTAGCGGCGGTCGCCGACGATCGGGTGGCCGAGGTGGCGCAGGTGGGCGCGGATCTGATGCGTGCGGCCGGTGTGCAGCACGAGGCGTAGCAGCGCGACGCCCGGGCCGCGACCCATGACCTCGTAGTCGGTGCGCGCCGGCTGGCCGGCGGGATCGACGACCACCTTGACGTCGCGCGGCCCCGCCTCGTCGCGCACGCGCAGCGGCGCATCGATGCTGCCGCGCTCGGGCTCGGGCACGCCGTGCACGACGGCGAGGTAGACCTTCTCGACCTGGTCGTCGCGGAACGCCGCGGCGAGGCCGCGGGCGCCGAGCGGCGACAGGCCGATGGCGATGAGGCCCGAGGTGCCGAGGTCGAGGCGGTGCGCGGGCGCCGGCTGGAACGTCGCGCTGCGCGCGCCGAGACCCTGGTGTTCGAGCCAGTCGACGAGGTTGCGCCCCTGCAGCCCCGCGCCCGGCTGGGCAGCCAGGCCGGCGGGCTTGTCGACGACGAGCACGTCGTCGTCGCGGAACACGATGCGCGGCTCGAGCTCGCGCGGCCAGGCACCCGGCGGCCCCGAACGCGGCGGCGGTGGCGGCGCGGCGTGGAGCCCGGCGAGGTCCTCGGCGGGTAGACGCAGCTGCAAGGTCATGCCAGCGACGAGGCGCAGCGACCCGTCCGCCTTCTTGCCGTCGACGCGGATGCCGCCGCTGCGTAGGTGGCGGAAGATCGCCGACAGCGGCAGGTCGCGCAGCAGCTTGCGCAGCAGCCGATCGAGGCGCTGCCCGGCTTCGGCCTCGCCGATCGGGACGGTCTGCTCCTGCCAGCTCACTTCTTGCCCGCGAGCGCTTCGTATTCGGCGAGCGTCGCGCGCAGGGCGTCGCGGATCTCCTCGTCCTCGTCGTCTTCGACCAGCGCGATGGCCTTCTTCTGCCAGCTCACCGCGCCGGCGTAGTCCTTCTTGGCGCAGCAGACGCGGGCCATCGTGTCGAGCACGTTGGCGTCCTTCTCCTTGGTCAGCTCGACGGCCTTCTTGGCCGCGCGCTCGGCGAGCGCGAGATCGCGCTCCTCGGTCTCGACCTCGGGATCGACGATCACCCAGGCCAGCCCGTTGAGCAGTTCGGCGTCCTCGCTGGTGATGGCGACGTCGCAGACGCGCTTGGCGAGCTTCATCGCCACGTCGCGGTGCCCTTCTTCGAGCATCGTACCGAACACGTCGGGCAGGATCGACTCGGCGAGGAACGGGTGCGCCTCGAGCAGCGCGTCGAGCAGTTCGATCGCCTTCTCGGGCTTGAAGCCCGCGGCCAGATAGACGGCGACGAGCTTCTGCTCGAGCTCCTTGGTCTGCTTGGCCAGAGCCGCCGGATCGACGTCACCCGCGAGCACCGCAGGCAGCACCAGCGGCAGGAACGCGAACCCGCCGGTCCACACCAGGCGCCCCTTCTGATCGACGAGGAACGCGACCGGCGGCTCGTCGTCGGCCGCGATCGGCCACGCCCCGTGCAGCCTCGCGCCCTCGTCCCAGCCGATGCAGAACGCGATGTCCTTGCCGAACTCCTCGTAGTGCGACTTGACCTCGTCGTAGCCGAACGACTCGGTGCCGTGCATGAGCCCGACCACCTGCAGCTTGCCCTCGTGGCCCTTGGCGAGCCGCTCGAACTCGCGGCGTCGGTCGATGCCGAACGACGGCGCGGCGCCCCAGAACTCGACCAGGTAGACCTGGCCCGCAGCGAACTCCGTCGGGGCCTTGCCGGTCACGCACTTGTCGATCGCGAGCGCCGGTGCGGGCGCCCCGAGCGGGCCGTCCTGACCGGACAGACCCGCCGCCAAGGTGGCGAACAACGAGAAGATCGAAACCGCGGTCGCGTTCATGGCCGGAAGCGGACCGGGGCGCGCGAGCGGTGTCAATCGCGCCGCGTCGCTGCTTACGGGAACTGATTCCTTCCGTGGCGTACCTCGCCAATAGTTGAGGTCGGGCATCCACACACCTGCCGGCACATCGCGCCCGGCAGGAGAAGTCGATGCCCTCGTTCAAACCGCCACGCTGCCCCAACGCTGATTGCCCAAGGCACACCGATCCGCAGCCCCGTTTCTACCGCCGCCGCGGCAGCTACTGGCCCAAGTGCCGCGCCGCGCCCATCCCCCGCTACCACTGCAAGTCCTGTAACCGCAGCTTCTCGCGGCAGACGTTCCGGCACGACTACCGGGACCACCGGCCAGAGCTCAACGAGAGCCTGTTCTTGCTGCTGAGCAGCGGCGTCGGCCTGAGGCAATGCAGCCGATTGCTGCGATCGGGCGTGCGATGCCCGCAGCAGAAGCTGGCCAAGATGGGGCGCACACTCGCGCTGCTGCGCGACAACCTGTGCCCTCTGCTTCCGAGCAGTCGCGTCTTCGTGATGGACGAGGAGGAGACCTACGAAGGCGCCTCGATTCGCCCGCTGACGATGCCCGTCGTGATCGATCGCGAGACCTGGTTCGTGGTCGCCGCCGACGTCGGCTCGATCCGGCGACTCGCTCGGCCCGGCACGCGGCGGCGGGTGCTGCAGGACCAGGAGGAGGCCAAGAACGGTCGGCGCCAGGACCAGAGCCGCGCGTGCACCGAGCGGGTGCTGCGAGTGCTGGCGGCGAAGTGCCCCGCGGGCGATCTCCTGCTGCAGACGGACAAGAAGTCGAGCTACGCGACCCTCGCCAGGCGCATCTTCGGCGACCGCCTGACGCACGAGACGACCTCGAGCCGTCGGGTGCGCGACAGGCACAACCCGTTGTTCCCAATCAACGTGACGCTGGCGATGTCGCGCGACAACTGCGGCCGGCTGCGGCGCAAGTCCTGGCTGGTCACCAAGTGCGCGATGCGCCTGCTCGACCACGCGCAACTGTTCGCCGTCTACCGCAACTTCGTGCGGCGGCGCTTCAACCATGACATGGAGGACGAGACCCCGGCCAAACTGCTCGGCCTCGCGCCGCGCAACCTCGACGCCGCAGAGGTGTTGGCCTGGCGGCAGGACTGGGGCGATCGGAGCATCCACCCGATGAGCAAGAGCGGCGCGCAGACGGTGCGCACTCGCATGGTCGCCTGACCCCTTCGGTGACGATGCGGGGCCGGCGTTCGCGGCTCACCTGGGCATGTGCACCACGGAAGGAATCAGTTCACTTGCGCAAGATCTTCGCCGGCAACTCCTTGTCGGCCGGGACGAACTTGATCGACACCGAGTTGACGCAGTGCCGCGTGTTCTTCGCCGTGAAGCGCTCGCCCTCGAACACGTGTCCGAGGTGCCCGCCGCAGTTCGCGCAGACGATCTCGATGCGGTAGCCGTCGCTGTCGATGTGGCGATCGACCGCGCCCGGCAGCTCGTCGTCGAAGCTCGGCCAGCCGCAGTGGCTGTCGAACTTGTCGGTCGAGCGGTAGAGCGGCGCGTTGCACTGGCGGCAGATGTAGGTGCCGGCGTCCTTGTGGGTCGTGTACTCCCCGGTCCACGGCCGCTCGGTGCCCTTGTGCAGGATCACGCGCTGCTCCTCGGCGGTCAGCTCGTTGTAGGCCGGCGACTTGCGCGCGCCGTCCTTGGCGGCGGCGCCTTCGTTGGCAGCGGGGTTTTGGTTGGCAGCGGGATTCTGGTTGGCAGCGGAGTGGTCGGAGGTCATCGGGTCGGCTTCGGGCTCCTTCGAACCCCGCTTCTCGGCCACCTCGCCAGCCGAAACAACCCGCTCCGCGCCCGAATGTGAAGCCGCGCCAGCCGCCGGGTCCGGCTTCTCGGCGGGAGAACAGGAACAGGCCACCAGCAGGAACAGCAGGGTGAACAGGGTCGCGGCTCGGTCGGATCTCATGGTCTGGTCGAATTCGCCCGCGGGCGGGCTCGAGTTGCGGCGGACGCCCATCTTACGACGGGGCCCGCCGTCCGGTCCGACCGATCACGCCTTCTCGAGCCGGGCTCCGGTCGGGGCGTCGACGATCTTCCACCCAGCCGCGGCGATCTCGTCGCGGATGCGGTCCGCGGCCGCCCAGTCCTTCTGCTTCTTCGCGGCATTGCGCTGGCCGAGCAGCTGGCGCAGTTCGGCCGGCGCCTCGTCCACGGCGGCCGGCTCGTCGCCGAAGCAACCCAGCACGTCCTCGAACCGCGCGAACGCCGCCAGCGCCGCCGTCGCGTCGTCGCGCAAAGGCGTCGCCTTGTTACTCGCGGCAACCAGCGCCGCCACCGCGGCGAGCGCCTCGCTGACGTTGAGGTCGTCGCTCATCGCGGCCGTGAACGCCTCGTTCGCGCTGGTCACCGCCTCACCGAGGCTGTCGCCACCGGCGCGCTCGAGACCGTCGCGCAGCCGCACCAGACGCCGCCGGCACTGCTGCACGCGGGCGATCGCGGCGCGTGCCTCGTCGAGGCCGGCGAGGGTGAAGTTCAACGATTGCCGGTACTGCACCCGGATCAGCGCGTAGCGCAGTTCGAGGCCGGTGTAGCCCTTGCCGAGGATGTCGGCGACGGTGAAGAAGTTGCCGAGGCTCTTGCTCATCTTCTTGCCGTCGACGAGCAGGTGACGCGCATGCATCCAGATCGACACGAAGCGCTTGCCGGTGTGCGCCTCGGTCTGCGCGATCTCGCACTCGTGGTGCGGGAACATGTTGTCCTCACCACCGGTGTGGATGTCGAGCTGCTCGCCGAGGTAGTGCGTCGACATCGCCGAGCACTCGATGTGCCAGCCGGGGAAGCCCCGGCTGCCGCCGCGGAACGGCGCGTCCCACTGCATCTGGTGCTTGGCGTCGACCTTCCACAGGGCGAAGTCGCGCGGGTCGTGCTTCTCGTCGTTGACCGCGACGCGCGCGCCCTCCTCGAGTTCGTCGATGACCTTGCCGGACAGCTTGCCGTAAGCCGGGAACTTCTCGATCGCGAAGTAGACGCTGCCGTTCACCTGATAGGCGACGTCCTTGGCCAGCAGGTCGTCGATGATCACCCCCATCTGCGCGATGAACTCGGTGGCGCGCGGCATGTGGTGCGGCAGGCGCACGCGCAGCTGCTGCTGGCAGAGCCGGAATTCCTCGATGTACTGCTCGGCGATCTGCCAGGCGGTCTTGCCGGTCTTCTTCGACGCCGCTTCCATCTTGTCCTCGCCGCCCTCGATGTCGTCGAGCGTCAGGTGGCCGACGTCGGTGATGTTCATCACCTGCGTCACCGCCAGCCCCTGGTCCTCGACGAAGCGGCGCAGCACGTCGGCGAACAGGAAGCTGCGGAAGTTGCCGATGTGCGGCGAGCTGTAGACCGTCGGTCCGCAGTGGTACATCGTCACCGTGCCGGGCCGCAGCGGGCGCAGTTCTTCGAGCTGCCGGGTCAGCGAGTTGTGCAGGCGGATCACCATTCGGCCGACCAGCGTCGCGACTCGACGCTGCGGAGTCCAGCGCGATCACCGCACCTGGAACCGGGACCGACGCGCGCTACAAACGGCCCGTGAGCATGGCCGGTGAAGACGACGACGCGCCGGGCACCGGCGGCGGCCACGCGGCCGGCGGCGGCCTGCTGCCCAGCCACCTGGGCGGCCACTTCCAGCTGCTGCAGGAGCTCGGCAGCGGCTCGTCGAGCACCGTCTACCGCGCCCGCCTGACGACCGAGTACGACGAACTGCCGGTGGGCGCCGAGGTCGCGGTGAAGTTCCTGCGCAAGGACCTGCTCGCCGACGAGCGCGCGCGCGACCGCCTGCTCGCCGAGGGCACCCTCGGCCGCACTCTGCGACACCCCAACCTCGCCGCGATCCTCGGCGTCGAGACCCTCGAGGTGCTCGGCCTGCAGGTCACCTACCTGGTCATGGAGCTGGTGCTCGGCACGACCCTGCGCGACCTCGTCGCGCGGTCGGGCCCGCCGGTCGAGGACCTCGTGCGCCGCATCGGCGCCGACGCCGCGGGCGGGCTGTTCGCGCTGCATCGCCGCGGCCTCGTGCACCGCGACGTCAAACCCGAGAACCTGATCCTCACCGAAGCCGGCGCGCTCAAGATCGTCGACCTCGGCCTGGTGCGGCCGTTCGACAAGGACGCCGTCGGCCGCGGCAGTGCGGGCAGCGGCGGCAGCGGCGGGCGCAGCTCCGCGGGACTGTTCGGCAGCGTCGCCTACAGCGCGCCCGAGATCCTGCGCGGCCAGCCCGCGTCGCCGCGCAGCGACCTCTACGCGCTCGGCGCGGTGCTCTACGAGGTCGCCACCGGCCGCCATCCGTTCGCGCACGCGCAGGACGCCGACGAGATGCTGCACGCGCACCTGCACACGGCGCCGCCGCCGCCGTCGCACCTGCGCGCCCGGATCTCGCCGCTGCTCGAACAGCTGCTGCAGGATCTGCTGCAGAAGGACCCAGGCCAACGCCCGCGCGACGCCGCCGAGGTGCAGCGCATCCTCGAACAGGGCGAACACTCCGAGTACTGGCGCCGCCACGAAGCGCGCGCGCCGGTGCTCGCCAGCCAGCGCCGCCTGCTGCGTATGCGCCGCCCCGCCGAGACGCCGTTCTTCGGCCGCGACGAGGAGCGGCGGCTCTGCGACGAGCAGTTCGCGCGCGCCGGCGACGGGCGGGGCTCGATCGTGATCGTCAGCGGCCCGGACGGCAGCGGCCGGCGCCGACTCTGTGACGAGGTCATGGCCGGATGGCTCGAGCGCGCCGATCCGCCGCTGTGCCTTGGCGGCGAGGCCGACACCCGCTTCGGCCACGGCGAACCGTTCGCGAGCGCGGTCAGCGATCTGCTGCTGCGCGGCGACGACCCGAGCTCGCCGCGCAGCGAAGAACGCGCGATACACGCCGCGCGAGATCTGCTGCAGCTCGACGAGCCGGCGGCCGCCGCGCTGGTCGCGGTCGCCTTCGGACGCAGCACGGAGCGCGCCGAGGTGCGCGCCGACCGCCTCGCGTCGGCCCTGCTGAGCCTGCCGCGCGAGGGCCGCGTCCTGGTGCTGCGCGTCGACCACGCCGACCGCCTCGACACCAGCGGCGGGCTCGTGCTGCAGCGCCTGGTCGCCAGCCGCTCGGGCAAACACATGCTGCTGCTGCTCGTCGCGGGCGTCGACGGCATCCAGATCGAGCACACGCGGCGACTGGAGCTGGCCGGCCTCGCCGAGCACGAGTTCCTCGAGTTCGGCCGCGCCCTGTTCCGCGAGCCGGTCGCCGACGCCTTCCTGCTCGACGCCCATCAGGTGCTCAGCGGCGTGCCCGGCAACCTTCTCGAAGCGCTCGATCACCTGCAGCACGAAGGCAAGCTGCGCGGGCGCCCCGGCGACTACCACGACCTCGAGCCCGGCGCCGAGGCGCGGCCCGCGCCGGGCCACGTCGCGCGCTTCCAGGAACGCGTCGAGCGCTTCGAGCCGCGCCAGCGCGCCGTGCTGTCCGCGGCCGCGATCCTCGGCGAGCGTTGCAGCCTCGACGACCTCGCGGCCCTCGTCGACGCGCCGCAGTTGACCGTGCTCGAGACCCTGTCGCTGTTCCGCGGTCGCATCGTCCGGGCCCAGGGCGGCGAGGTGTCGTTCCGGCACCCGGACTTCAAGAGAGTGCTGTTGCGCAACCTGCCGGCCGAGGAACGCCGCCAGCTGCACCTGCGCGCCGCGCAACTGCTCGAGCGCCGCGGCCACGGACCGCTCGTGGTCGGCATGCACCGATCGATGGCGCAAGACCACGAGGGCTGTCTCTCGCCGCTGCTCGAGGCGCTCGACGACCGCGTGCGCGCGGGTTCGCAGCGCACCACGCAGCGCATCCTCGGGCGCCTCGCGGTGCACTTCGAGCACGTGCCCCACGACCCCGCCCACGATCGCCTGCGACTGCACTATCTGCTGCTGTCCGGCCGCGCGCGCGGCAACCTCGGCCAGCACGAGGCCGCGGCCAAGGCGCTGCGCCAGGCCGAGGCGATGGCGAAGAGCCTGGGTGACGTCACCACCTCGGCGCTGGCCCGCACCCACCTCGCCAACGGCGAGCTCGACCGCGGCCACCTGCTCGCCGCGCAGCTGCTGCTCGAGGCGGTGCACGACGACCTCGCGCAGCGCCACGACGCCGGCGCCGACGCCGCGGCCGCGCAGGCCCACGGACTGCACGGCCGCATCCTGCTCTATCTCGGCCAGGTCGTCGAAGGCCAGCGCCACCTGCAGGCCGCCCTGCTGCGGTTGCCCGCGGCGGCGGTGGACCTGCGCTGCCACCTGCACATCGACCTCGCGCGCATCCAGGCGCTCGGTCACCACTTCACCACCGCCACGCGCACGCTGCAGCTGGTCGAGCGCGAGGCGCAGGCGCTGCGCTACCCGCGCGTGCAGATGCGTCTGCACCTCTACCGCGGCCAGATGCGCGCGGCGCTCGGCGACGAAGACGCCACCCAGGACCTGCGCCTGGCCCTCGACGAGGCGCGGCGCCTGTCGCTGCCGTCCTACGGCGGCCGCGCGGCCCTCTATCTCGGCGAGCGCATGTTCTGGCGCCGCCGCGACGACGAGGCGCGCACCTTGTTCGAACTGGCCAACGAGCTCGCCGTCGCCGGCGGCGATTCGCTCGGCGAGGGCATGGCCCGGACCTACCTGGCGAGGTTGGGCGCCGTCGACCCGGATCTGGCGGAACGCATCGAGGCACTCGACCTGCCGTCGGTGCGCGTGAACTTCCTGCTCGCCGAACACGGCGAGAGCAAGGTGTTGCCCGACGCCGCGGTCGAGGCGCTCGAGGCGCTGCTCGAAGACGCGGACCTGGCGCTGCCACTGCACCTGCGCGTCCTGGCGCGGCTCGACCGGCCGGCCATGGCCAGGTCCCTGGTGCGCGCCGTCGCCGAACGCCTGCCCAACCGCGGCCAGCGCCGCCGCTTCCTTGCCGAATGGGGAAAGGGCGCCAGAATCTGAGCCGCACGCACATCTGGCGCGCGTAGTTGGACTTCCAGTGCAATCCCGCCTGTTGATCCTCGGCCTCCTGACCGCGCTGGCAGCGCTGCTCGCCTGGTGCTGCTGGGGCACGCGCAACACGCCGCTGCCGCCGCAAGACGACCAGGTCGCCCTGCGCGCATCGGGGCTCGGGACGCCGGGTGCCGCGAGCCCCGCCGACGCGGGCAGCACGGTCGATCCCGGGCCGAACCCGACCGAAGCGGTGCAGCGGCAACCAATCGCCGACGGCAGCGCCGACGCTGCGGCGCCGGCGCGCGACGCCAGCGCCACGGTGCTGGTGGTCTGGCGCGATGCTGCCGGCAAGGAAGAGTCCGTGACCGGCTGCGAGGTCGACCTGATCGTGCGGGAGGAGGCGGCGGGCGAGGCTCCCCGAGCAGCGGCGGCCACATTCGCGGCGCGCACCGACGAGACCGGCCGGGCCCGGTTCACGATCCCGGGCGGCGACGGCGCCGCGGTGCTGGCGACCAGTGCCCTGGGCGGCCGCGTCGCCGGGCGCGCGCTGGCCAGTCAGGAGGAGCCGCTGCGGCTCGTGGTCCAGCCGCGCGTGTGGGTGCGCGGCCGCGTGCTCGACGTCGGCAACAACCCGATCGTCGACGCCGACATCGAGTTCGTGGCCTGGGTCGCGCGCGAGAGCGGCCTGTCCCCCACGATGCGCATCGGCCGCAGCGACCACGACGGCCGCTTCGCGATCCCGCTGACGCGCGGCGGCATGATCGGCGCATCCCACCCGCGGTTCGGCCCCGCCGAGCCGGAGATGGTGCTGCTGTCGGCCAAAGCGTCCGCAGCCGCGCCCGAGAGCCTCGACCTGGTCCTGCGCCTGATCGGCAACAGCGCCTCGGTCGGCGGCACGGTCGTCGATGCCGACGGCCGGCCCGCGGGTGGCGCCAAGATCGAGCTGCGGCCACAGAGCAAGGGACCGCACGGGCCGCTGGCGCTGCCGCGCTTCGTGTTCGCGGACGAGAACGGCATGTTCACCGCCGATCGCCTGCATCCCGGGCAACTGGCCTGGGCCGCGATCGCCGCCGGTTGCGGGCCGGCCAAGGGGCTGGTCGAGGCCACCGCCGACCAGCGCCTCGACCTGCGCATCGTCCTGCCGCGGCCGTGCCGGCTGCGCGGCGTGGTCACCTCACCGACCGGTCAGCCGATCGCGAACGCCTCGGTCTCGGCGCACTGCCCGGGCACGTTCGAGCCGCGCCGGGTACGCAGCGCCGCGGACGGCACCTTCCTGTTCGAGACGTTGGCGCCGGGCCAGGTCGCGTGCACCGCCGAACACGCCGGCGTCTCGATCGCCAAGGTCTTCGAGGCGCAGCCCGATCGCGAGACCTACTGGAACGCGGTGCTCGGCGACGGCGACGGCTCCGAGTACGTCGCGGTCCTGCTGGTCGACACCGCGGGCACGCCGATGGTCGGCTGGAACGTGCGTCTCGCCTGGGCCGGCGGCCGCACCGTCAACGTGCGCACCGGCGTCGACGGCAACGCCGACCTGCCGTGCCTGGACCCGGCACCGGCCGACGCTTTCGTGCACGCGCCGGACACGGCGCTGTCCGCCTTCGCCTACGCGCGGTTCCCGGGCCTGTCGCCGAGCCGCGAGCGGGTCCGCCTCGTGGTCGACACCAACGCGCGGCGCAGCGCGCTGACCGGCCGCGCCGTCTCCGAGAAGCTGGTCGAGGGCCGCGCCGCGGTGGAGCTGTGGCACCACGAGTTCCGCGAATTCGTGAGCGCCACCGCCGACGCGGACGGCAGGTTCCGGATCGATCACGTGCCGCCGGGCACGCTCGACGTCCTGATCCGCATGCCCGGTCACGCCGCGTGGTCGCGCCAGGGCGTAGCGGTGCTCGCCGGCGAGACGACCGACCTCGGCGAACTGACCCTGCGCGCCGCCGGCGCGCTCAGCGGCACCGTCGTCGGTCCCGACGGCCAGCCGCCCGCCGCGCTCGTCGTGAGCGTGATCACCAAGGAACAGCGGCTGGTGGGCACCTACTCGGGCGGCGTCTATCGCGTCGACGACGTGCCCGCGGGCAAACACCGGCTACAGGTGCAGGGCCCCGGCGTCGCGGGAGCCTCGTTCGAGGTCGAGGTGCGCCCGGGCGTCGAGGTCGAACGCAAGATCGTGCTCGACGTCGGCGTCGAGCGCCGCATCCAGATCGATGTGCCGGAGGAGGCTCGCGGCTTCGTGTCGCTGCTCCTGCGCCGCAAGAACGAGCCGATGAGCTGGTACGCGGGGCAGGTGGTCGCCGCAGCCCGCACCGCCGAGTTCCTGGCCTGCATGGCTCCCGGCGACTACGAGGTGATGGCCCGGGGCACCAATGGTTACGAGGCCAAGGGCGTGGTGCGCTTCACGCCCGGCGACGACAGCCCGGTGCAGTTCCCCATGCTCAGGCGCTGAGCGCGAGAAGGCGGCCGCCAACCGCATCCCCGCCGTGACAGATGTGGCCCCGGGTGCGATGATTCGCCCCCTCGTCGCCATGCCGCTGCCACCACGCCACCTCCGGTCCGCCGCGAGCGGACTCCTGCTGCTGTTGGTCATGAACGCGCTGCTCCTGCCGCTGCCGGCGCAGCAGCCCGACGACGTGCGTTACGGCCGCGACATCCGGCCGTTGCTCAGCGACCGCTGCTTCCGCTGCCACGGCCCCGACGCTGGTACGCGCAAGGCCGACCTGCGCCTCGACGAGCGCGACGCCGCGCTGGCCGCGCGCGACGAAGGCGCGGCGATCGTGCCGGGCGACCCGGCCAAGAGCCTGCTGCTGGCGCGCATCGCCCACCCCGACCCCGAGGAGCGCATGCCGCCGCCCGAGAGCGGCAAGCCGACCTTCCGCCCGGACGAGATCGAACTGGTGCGGCGCTGGATCGCCGCGGGCGCGCCCTACGAGGAGCACTGGAGTTTCGTGGCGCCGGTGCGCGCCGAAGTGCCGGCGGACGCGGGCAACGCGATCGACTACTTCGTGCAGCGCGACCGGCGCCGCGCCGGGCTCACCGCCAATCCCCCCGCCGATCGCGCCACCCTCGCGCGGCGCCTGTTCCTGGTGCTGACCGGGCTGCCGCCGACGCCCGAGGAGCTGCTCGCGTTCCTCGACGACGCGCGCCCCGACGCCTACGAACGCCTCGTCGATCGGCTGCTCGACGAAGAACCGTACCGCACCCGCCACGCCGAGCACCTGGCGACGCCGTGGCTCGACGCGGCGCGCTACGCCGACACCAGCGGCATCCACATGGACGCCGGCCGACAGATCTGGCCGTGGCGCGACTGGCTGATCACTGCGCTGCGCGACGACATGCCGTTCGACCAGTTCGTGGTCGAACAGCTGGCCGGCGACCTGCTGCCGAACGCGACCGTGAGCCAGCAGGTCGCCACGGGCTTCCTGCGCAACCACGTCACCACCGACGAGGGCGGCGCGATCGACGAGGAGTACCGCGTCGAGTATGCCGCCGAGCGCACCGCGACGCTGGGCAGCGTGTTCCTCGGCCTCACGCTCGGCTGCGCGCGCTGCCACGACCACAAGTACGACCCGATCCGGCAGGAGGACTTCTACCGGCTGTTCTCGTTCTTCAACAGCAACGACGAACCCGGCCTCTACTCGCAGTCCAAGGACCCCAACCGCGCGCTCGAGCCGGCGATCGAGGTGCCGTCGCCGCAGATCGAGCAGCAGCGCGCCCGCGTCGAGCAGGAGCTGGCCGCCGCGCGCGCCGAACTGCAGACCGAGGTGCCCGGCGAAGCCGCGCAGCGCGGCGCCTTCTTCGCCGACCTCCTGCAGCAGAGCCAGCTCGACTGGCGCGCGCTGGTGCCGACGAGCGCGACCTCGACGCGGGGCGCGACCCTGACCCTGCAGGACGACGGCTCGGTGCTGGCGAGCGGAGCGAACCCGCCGACCGACCACCAGGTGCTGTTGTGCCGCAGCGAGGCCGACGACCTGCGGCTGATCAGCCTCGAGGCGCTCGCCGACCCAAGCCTGCCCGAGGGCAAGGTCGGCCGCGCCCCCAACGGCAACGCCGTGCTCAGCGCGCTGCGCGTCGAGGTGCGCGACGGGGATGCCTGGCGCCGCGTGCCGCTGCTCTGGGTCGCCGCCGACATCGAGCAACAGAACGGCGACTTCGCGGTCGTCAACGCGCTCGCCGACGACGGCCGCGGCTGGGCCGTCAACGCGCACGGCTTCGAAGCCGGCCCGCGCCGCGCGCTGTTCGTCGCCGATCAGCCGTTCGCCGCCAAGGGCGACGAGCTGCGCATCACGCTGGTCTACGACTCGGTCTACCCGCAGCACGTGTTCGGCCGCGTGCGGCTGCACGCCAGCCCCGCCGCGCCCGAACTGCTCGACCGGCTGCCGCTCGCGCGCAGCGGCTTCTACGTCGCCGGGCCGTTCGCCGACGAAGACCGCGCGCGGCTCTACACCGCCGCGCACGGCCCGGGCGAAGCGACGCGCATCGACCCGCAGGCACGCTGGCAGGAGCTCGCCTGGCGCTTCGAAGAGGACATCCGCGAAGGCACGCCGTTCGCCAAGCTGCCGCAGGGCAGCAACGCCACCTACGTCGGCCAGCGCGTGTTCGCGCCGACCGCGCGCAAGCTGCGCATGGCGCTCGGCAGCGACGACGGCTTCCGCCTGTTCGTCGACGGCAAGCAGGTCGCCGAACGCCGCGTCGATCGCGCCGTCGGCGCCGATCAGGATCGGGTCGAGGTCGAGCACGCGCGCGGCGAAGGCGTGCTCGTGCTCGGCGTCGTCAACACCGGCGGCATCGGCGGCTGCTACCTGCGCCGCGAGCCCCGCGACGGCGAGCTGCCGGGCGACACGTGGCTGGCGCTGCTGCCGCAGCAGAGCTTCGACGCAGCGCTCGCCGCGCGGCGCGACGGCGCCTGGCGACAGTTCCACTCACCGGGTTACCGCGAGCGCGTCGACGCGGTCGCGCGCCTGGAGACCGAGCTCGCGACCGTGACCGCGAGCATGCCGCAGACGATGGTGATGCGGCAGGCGATGAAACCGCGGCAGACCTACGTGCTGCAGCGCGGCGAGTACGACAAGCCCGACAAGGACCGCCCCGTCGCCTCCGAGCTGCCGCTGATGTTCGGCGCGCTGCCGGCCGGCGCGCCCCACAACCGCCTGGGCCTGGCGCAGTGGCTGGTCTCCGAGCGCGACCCGCTGCTGCTGCGCGTCGCCGCCAACCGGCTGTGGGAGTTCGTGTTTGGCACCGGCATCGTGCGCACCAGCGAGGACTTCGGCCGCCAGGGTGAGTGGCCCAGCCACCCCGAGCTGCTCGACTGGCTCGCGGTCGAGCTGCGCGAGAACGGCTTCCGCCAGCGCGCGATCCTGCGCCAACTGGTGCTCAGCGACACCTTCCGGCAGGACAGCCGCGTCGACCCCGCGGCGCGCGAGCGCGACCCCGACAACCGGCTGCTGGCGCGCTTCCCGCGCCGGCGCCTCGGCGCCGAGGCGCTGCGCGATCAGGCGCTCTACGTCGCCGGCCTGCTGATCGAGCGCGTCGGCGGTCCGAGCGTCAAGCCGTACCAGCCCGAGGGCCTGTGGCGCGAGGTCGCGATGGTGCAGTCCAACACGCGCACCTTCACGCGCGGCAACGGCGACGAGCTGTGGCGCCGCAGCCTCTACACCTACTGGAAGCGCGCCTGCCCGCCGCCGAGCCTGTTGACCTTCGACGCGCCGACGCGCGAGTTCTGCACGGTGCGGCGCCTCACCACCAATACGCCGCTGCAGGCGCTGGTGCTGTGGAACGACGAGCAGTTCGTCGAGGCCGCGCGCACCCTGGCGCAGCGCACGCTCGCCGAGGTCGCCGAGCCGACAGCGCGCCTGCAGAGCATGTTCCTGCGCTGCACCGGCCACGCCATGGACGCCGCCGGCCTGCAGCGCGCGCGCGACACCCTGACCGGCCTGCGCAAGCGCTACGCCGCCGCGCCGCGCGACGCCGAGGCGCTGCTCGCGGTCGGCGAGCACCCGCGCCCCGAGGAGATCGACCCCGCCGAGCTCGCCGCCTACACCCTCGTCGCCAACGCGTTCCTCAACCTCGACGCCACCCTCTACATCGATTGACGCCATGAACCTGCCGCCCGAACTGCACCGGCTGTGGACGCGCCGCCGCTTCTTCGCGCGATCGACCGCCTCGGTCTCCGGCGCCCTGGGCGCGATGGCGCTCGCCAGCGGCGGGCCGCAGCCGTCGGCGCCGCCCGCGCCGTCGACACCGCACGAAGGCGAGGCGAGCGGCCCCCACTTCGCGCCGCGCGCGAGGTCGGTGATCTCGCTGCACATGGAGGGCGGCCCGAGCCACCTCGACCTGTTCGACTACAAGCCGGGCCTGCAGAAGCTCTACGACCAGGACCTGCCCGACTCGGTGCGCGACGGCCAGCGCCTGACCGGCATGACCTCGGGGCAGAAGCGCTTCCCGGTCGCGCCGTCGATGTTCGCGTTCAAGAAGTGGGACAACGGCGGCGACGGCGTGCACATCAGCGAGTTGATGCCGTACCTGGGCACGGTCGCCGAGGAGCTGTGCGTGGTGCGCAGCATGCACACCGAGGCCATCAACCACGAGCCGGCGATCACCTTCGTGCAGACGGGCCACCAGCAGCCGGGCCGGCCGAGCTTCGGCGCGTGGGCCAGCTACGGGCTGGGCAGCGGCAACCACGACCTGCCGACCTTCGTGGTGATGATCACGCAGGGCTTCGGCAACATGCAGGCGCTCGCGGCGCGCTTCTGGGGCAGCGGTTTCCTGCCCAGCCAGCACCAGGGCTGCAAGCTGCGCAGCAGCGGCGATCCGGTGTTGTTCCTGCGCGACCCGAACGGCGTCTCGCGCGCCGACCGCCGGCAGATGCTCGACCTCGTCGCGGCGTTCGCCGAGCAGGAGTCGCGGCGCGTCATGGACCCCGAGATCCAGGCGCGGTTGCTGCAGCAGGAGATGGCCTACCGCATGCAGATGTCGGTGCCCGAGCTCACCGACGTCAGCAACGAGAGCGAGAGCACCTACCTGCTCTACGGCGAGGAGGCGCGCAAGCCCGGCACGTTCGCGCACAGCTGCCTGCTGGCGCGGCGCCTGGTCGAGCGCGGCGTGCGCTTCGTGCAGCTCTACATGCGCGGCTGGGACCAGCACGGCAACCTGCCGTCGGAGATGCGCAAGCAGTGCGTCGCCGTCGACCGGCCGATCGCGGGGCTGATCACCGACCTGCGCCGCCGCGGCATGCTCGACGAGACGCTGGTGACCTGGGGCGGCGAATTCGGCCGCACGGTCTACAGCCAGGGCGGGCTCAGCCACGACAACTACGGCCGCGACCACCACCCGCGCTGCTTCTCGGTCTGGATGGCCGGCGGCGGCGTGCGCCGCGGCCACGTGCACGGCGAGACCTGCGACTTCGGCTACAACATCGTGCGCGACCCGGTGTCGGTGCACGACCTGCACGCGACCCTGCTACACGTGCTCGGCTTCGACCACGAACGGCTGGTGTTCCGCCACCAGGGCCGGGAGTTCCGCCTCACGGATGTCTCTGGACGCGTGGTGCACGAACTGCTCGCCTGATGCACATGCCGGTCTCGATGTTGTTCTCGGACGCCGCGTCCGATCCCTCGCCGTGGCTCGAAGTGTTCGGGCGCGCCCACCCGGTGCTGCTGCACTCACCGCTGGGCCTGCTGCCGGCACTGCTGTTGCTCGAGTTCGGCGCGCTGCTGCTGCGCAAGGAACCGCCGCGCGGCGCGATCCTCGCCGTGGCCTGGTTGTGCGCGCTGAGCGCCGCCGCGGCCGCCGCGTCGGGGCTCGTGCTCGCCGGCGAGGACGGCTACAGCGGGGACACCGTCGGCCAGCACAAGCTGCTGGGCCTGACCCTCGGCGGGCTGTGCGTGCTGGCGGCGATCCTCGCCCTGCTCGCCGACCGGCGCGCCTTCCGCGTCGTGCTGGTGCTGGCGTGCGGCGTGATGATCCCGGCCGGACACCTGGGCGGCAACCTCACGCACGGCGCCGACTTCCTGTTCAAGCCGCTCGCCGCCAAGACCGCGGCTCCCGAGAAGCCGGCGCAGCCCGAACACCCTGCGGAGCCCTCCACCGCGCCCGCGGACACCGTTCCGACCTACGCCGCGCAGATCGTGCCGATCCTCGAGCGCACCTGCACCAAGTGCCACAACGAGGACAAGCAGAAGGGCGAGCTGCTGCTCACCACCGTCGACGGCATCCGCGCGGGCGGCGACAACGGCCCGGTGTTCGTCGCCGGCAAGCCCGACGAGAGCCCGCTGGTGCAGCGCTGTGAGCTGCCGCTCGACGACGACGACCACATGCCTCCCGAGGGCAAGCCGCAGCCGACGGCCGAAGAACTGGCGACGCTGCGCGCCTGGATCGCCGCCGGCGCGAAGTTCGAGTGAGCGCCGCGGCGCTCAGATGACCGCCGCGATCAGAGCAGGCGGAAGGCGCGCTCGCTGACCGCGGTCGCCTCGACGCGCAGGATCTCGAGCATCGTGGTCTGCCGCCCCGACTCGTCGACGTAGAGCCGCCGGAACGGCAGCTGCACACCGTCGACCTCCCGCCAGTCCTCGAGCAACATGCGCCGCGTCTGCAGGCTGTTGGCGAAGCGGTGCACGAACTCGCGCGGCAGCCCCGAGGCCGGGTCGTAGAGCAGCTCGAAGTGATCGCGCGGCTTCGGATCGAGCTCGGGGCCGACCGTGTCGAAGGCCGCCGCCGGACGCCGTTCGACGACGACGCGCGCGAAGCCCTCGCCGCCGCGGTTGAGCTTGTCGCGACCGACCACCGCGAAGGTGATGCCGTCGGCGAAACACCACGGCATGCGCCACTGCAGCCCGAACAGCGCCAACTCCTCGGCGGCGCTGTCGTTCAGCGTCGGCCAGGCCATGCCCTGACGCTCGGCGTAGACCACGGGCCCCGAGCGGCCGTAGACGCGCCCGTCCTCGAACTCGAGGCGGTCGCGCTCGGCGAACGCGCAGTCGACGACGTGCGTGACCTCGCGCCGGCCGATGATCTCGCCCTGCTCGCCGAACACCGTCAGGCGCCACCACACCGTGCGGCCGCCCAGCGCCTTGAACGCGCCGGGCGCGCGAACGCGCTGGTAGATGTCGAGCAGCGGCGAGCCGAACTCCATGCCCGATGCCAGAGCCGGCGCGCGGCCGCGATCGTCGCTGGTCGACGCCCCGTCGCCGGCGCGGCTCGTGACGCCCGCGTTGCTGGTCTCACCCGCAGGTGCCGGCGCGGGTGCCGGCGCGGTCGCCGGGCGCGTGATCCGCTCGAGGAACGCCGGCCGCCCGGCGGGCCCGCCGGGCACCACCGGATAGCCGCTGCCGTCGAACTTCACCGGGCTGATCGAACCGCGCCGCGAGTCCGCGTCGACCTTGGGTGACGGGCCGGCCGGCTGCGCGGTGGCCCCGGCGCCGGCAGGTTGCTGCGGCGCGCCCTGCTGCCCCCCCTGCTGTCCCTGCTGGGCGACGAGCGGAGCGGCAGCCACGAACCACAGGACGGCCCTGCGGACCAGACGGTTGGCGGACTTCATGCGCCCATGACATCGGCACGATCGGCCCTCGGCATTGAGCCACGGTCGTTGAGCACGGGGCACCGCCGCGGGATGCTGCACGGCGTGCGATACCCTCTCCTGGCCATGGGCCTGGCCCTCGGCGGCTGCGCCACCGGCCCCACCCCGGTCCCCGAGCAGCCCCGGCCCGAGGTCGCGGTCGTGCGCGCGCTCGACCCCGGCGCCGTGCTGGTCACCGAGTGCACCGGGCTGCCCGACGAGCTGCCGTGGCGCGCCGCCGCGGTGCTCTGGCACGAAGCGCTGCGCCAGTCGGTGCAGTTCGTCGTGCTCGAGGACGCCGGCGGCGCGCCCGGCCGCGACCGCCTGCGCCTCTCCGCCGACCCCACCAGCCAGCGGCTCGCGGCCCTGCTCGTCGACGCGCACGGCCAGACCGTGCCGATCGGCGGCGACACCGCCGCCGACGGCGACCTGGCCGCGGCGATCGATCGTCTGGCCCGCACCGCGCGCGAAGCGCTCGGCGAGGTCACCACGACGCCCGTGCCCACCGCGGCCTGCGTCGGCCGCGACCCGAGCTTCGTCGACGCGGCGGCCGACGCGCACCGCCTCCTGCACGACGGCGCGATCGAGTCGGCGTTCCGCCTGTTCACGCGCTGCCGCGCGCGCGACGGCGGCAGCCCCTACGTGCTGGACGGCCTGGCCGAAGCCGAGCTGCTGCGCGGCCATCCCGGCATCGCCGAGCGCATCGCCCAGGAGGCGCTGGGCTTCTCGACGCGGCTCGCGCCGCACCGGCAACACCGCATCGCCCGCACCCTGCTGCTGGCGCGCGCCTCGCAGCGGCCCGAGAACGCCCCCGAACGCGACCGCCAGCTGCGCGATCTGGGCCGCGTGTTCCACCGCGAACGGCCGCACGACCCCGAGGCCCTGCTGACCATGGGCCTGGCCGAGAACTTCCTCGGCGAGTTCGCCGCCGCGCGGCCGCACCTGCAGGCGTTCGTCGCGCTCGAGCCGGATCATCCGCTGGGCCACTACCACCTGGGCTGGACCCAGCTCGCGCTCGGCGAACACGCCGCGGCGGTCGCCGAGTTCGAGACCGCCGCGCTGCGCCTGCCACCGGCGTCGCTGATCGTGCCGCGCAGCATCGCGCTCTACGGCGCCGGGCAACACGAGCGCCTGCAGCAGGTGCTCGCCGACCTCGCCACCGAGCTGCTCGAACGCGACTCGCTGCAGCTGCACGACCTGCGGCGCATGCAGGCCGCCCACGCCCTGCTGCGCGGCGATGACGCCGCCGCGGTGGAGTTGCTGCGCCAGGACTTCACGTGGCTCGTCAGCCACCCGTCGGCGCTCGACGAGCGCGTCGGTGAGTTCGCCGAGGCCGGTGTCGTACTGGTGCGCCTGGGTGGCGCGCGCGCGCTGCCGCCGATCCTCGCCGCGCTGCAGCAGCAGCGGCCGGGCACCGCGCTCGCCGACGCGATCTCGTTCCTGAGCGGCGTCGTCACCGTCGCCGAGACCAACCAGCGCGCCGAGGCGGTCGAGCGCCAGCTCAGCCGCGGCGGCGAGAGCGTCTTCGCCCTGCTGCTGCAGGCGCTGTGTCACGAGCGCCGCGGCGAGCTCGGCGACCAGTACACGGCGCTGGCGCGCGCGGCGCGCATGAGCGACTCGCCGCTGACCAAGATGCTGCTGGCGCGCAGCCTGACCAGCATGGGGCGCCAACAGGAGAGCGACCAGCTGCTCGCCGCGCTGCGCAGCGAGATGCTGCGCATCCGCCTGCGCCAGCGCGCGCAGCACCCGCTGCTCGGACCCGAGCTCGCCTACGCGTTCCGCTGACCGGGCGCGCTCATCCGATCAGCAGCAGCCGGCAGCGGTCGACCGCGGTCATGCCGGCGCGTTCGTAGGCGCGGCGCGCGGGCTGGTTGTGCTCGCCGACGTGCAGGCACACGGGCTGCCCCGCCGCCGCGATGCACGACGCGACCAGCCTTCCCGCCGTGCCCTGGCCGCGCACCTGGGGGAACGTGAACACGCCTTCGATCACCTGACCGGCGGGGCCCTCGCTGCCGAAGTCGAGCTTGCCCGAGAACGCGCCGACGTCGCCGAGCACGCGCGTGCTGCCGTCGGCGATGCGCTCGTCGATGGTGTCGCGCAGCCAGCGCCGGTCGACGCGGCGCGGGTCGATGTTGAGATCGCTCTGGTTGAGCAGCAGCGTCGCCTGCGCGAGCCGGTCGCGGTCGCCGCGCTGCGCCGGGCGCACGGCGTCGCTGATGAGGTCCGGCGCCGCGTCGGCCGGGGTCGCCCGGTAGTAACACTGGTCCCGCAGCACCAGCGGCGGCCGCGTGCACAGCTGCGCCAGCGCGTCGACGACGCCGGCCGGGCCCATCGCCAGCCGGAACGGCAGGCGCGAGACCTGGATCGCCGCGGCGACAGCCGCGGGGTCGAGGTCGGGCGCGATAACCACGAGGTTGCCGCGCGCGCCGAACCAACACAGCCCCGCGGCGGCGCCGCGCTGCTGCAACAGCAGCCCCGCGCCCTCGGCGCGGTGCAGCGCGTTGGCGACGTAGACGCCGTGCACGCCCGCGGCCGCCGCCAACGCCAGCGCCTCGGGGTCGTCGTGGACCAGCGGCAGGGTGGGCAGCGGGAAAGACGTCATGGGCTCAAGATTCCGATGCGAACGGCCGATCAGCAACGGCACTCCAGCCCGAGGCCCTGCATTGGACACCTACGAATTCCTGGCCGACCCCCGCGTCCTGCCGCTCGCCGAACGCCGCGACCTCGCGACCCTGCACGCCGTCGAACAAGCCGAGTGGCTCGATCGGCTGTCGCGCCTGGCCGAGCCGGCGGTCACCGACCCCGACTTCCCGGCGTTCCTGCTGGCGCTGCCGCCGTTCGCCGACCTGGGCCGCCGCATCGGTGCGGCGCAGCGCCGGATCGACCTGTCGACCGAGATCGCCGACGAACTCGACTGGTTCGTGCGCGCCTTCGCCGACTACCTGCACACCGATCAGGGCGAGGACGCGTTCGCCGGCGAACGACGCCGCTGACCTGCCCGCCGCCGCGGTCGCGGTCACGGTTCGCCCCGCAGCCGCGCCGCGAGCGCCGCCATCTCCGCCGCCGGCAGCGGCTCGCCGTCGAGGCCCGGCACTTGCCCCGGCGCGTCGGTCGGTAACAGGTGCACGTGCGCGTGGCGCACCGCCCAGCCGATCACCGAGACGCAGACCCGCGCGCACGGCAACCGTTCGCGCAGCAGTTGGCCCTGCGTGTGCACGAACGCCCACAGCGCCGCGTGCGCCGCTTCGTCCAGGTCGAACACCGAATCCGCCACCTGCCGGGTGATCACGACGACGTGACCCGGCCGCGCGGGGCGCTCGGCGAGGAACGCGAGGTGCTGATCGTCCTCGGCGATCACGTGCACCGGACGGCGGCCGTCGAGGATGTCGCGGAAGTCGGCGGCCATCGTCAGTCCTGCAGCAGGCGCTGCGGATCCGAGACCGGCGCCGCGCAGACGCCGCGGCGGCAGACGTAGGCCGCCGGCGCACCGTCCACGGGGACCTTGCCGACGAACACGGGTGACAGCCGGGCCAGCGCCTCCTGGTTGCCGGCGTGCACGAGCGTGGTCACGGCGACGCGCGGGAAGCGCCGCCACGCCGCCTGCAGCAGCGCCTGCGTGCGCGGATCGCCGGGCTCCCCGGCGATCACGACTTCGCGCGGATCGGCGAGGTGGAACTGCAGCGCGGCGACCAGCGACGCGAGGTGCGCGGGCGCGCGCTGCAGCAGGTCGTGGTTGGCGCGCAGGCAGGCGACGGCGCGGTCGTAGAGTTCCTGGTCGCCGAGCAGCAGCCCGCCGCGCAGCAGCGCCATCGTCGCCATCGCCGCGCCGGACGGCAGCGAGGACTCGGTCGGGGTCTTGCTGCGCGCGATCAGCGCCTCGTGATCGCGCGCCGTGAAGTAGAAGCCGCCGTCCTCGGCGCCGAAGTCGCGCACCATCGCCGCGAGCAGCTGGCGCGCCGCTTCGAGCCAACGCGGGTCGCTGTCGACCTCGAACAACTGCAGCAGCGCGTCGGCGAACATCGCCTGGTCCTCGAGGTAGCCGTCGAGCGGCGCCTTGCCCGAGTGCCAGCCGCGCCGGCAACGCCCGTCCTTCACGAGCTCGGTGAGCACGAAGGTCGCCGCGCGCCGCGCCGCCGCGAGGTAACGCGCGTCGCCGAGCACGGCGTAGCCGCGCGCACAAGCCGCGATCGCCAGGCCGTTCCACGCGGTCAGGATCTTGTCGTCGGTCGCCGGGTGCACGCGCTGCTCGCGCGCGGCCAGCAGCCGCGTGCGCGCGGACTCGAGCCGCGCCGCGTCGGCGGCCGCGACCGGTCCGGCGAGGTGCAGCACGTTCTGGCCCTCCCAGTTGCCGGCCGCGGTCACGCCATAGCACGTCGCGGCGAACGGCGCGTCGTCGCCGAGCACGGCCTGCAGCTCGGCCATGCTCCAGACGAAGTACTTGCCCTCGACGCCTTCGCTCTGCGCGTCCTGGGTCGCGTAGAAGCCGCCGTTGTCGGCCTGCATCTCCCGCAACATGTAGTCGAGCGTCTGCCGCGCGACGGCCGCGTAGTCGCCGTTCTCGGTGCGCAGGAACGCCTCGAGGTAGAGCTCGGCGAGCTGCGCGTTGTCGTAGAGCATCTTCTCGAAGTGCGGCACCAGCCACCGCCGGTCGGTGCTGTAGCGGTGGAAGCCGCCGCCGAGCTGGTCGTAGATGCCGCCCCGGCGCATCGCGTCGAGGGTCTTGGTGACCATCTGCAGCGCGTGCGCGTCGGTCGTGCGCAGCAGGGCGGCGAGTTCGCTGGCGTTGGGGAACTTGGGCGCGAACTGCGGCGCGCTGCCGAAGCCGCCGAAGTCGCCGTCGAAGCGCTCTTCCGACATCGGCACCAGCTTCTCGAGCAGCTTCGCCGTCGGCTCCCCGGCCGGCGCGACCGGCGCCAGCACCTTCTGCAGGTGTGCGGCGAGCTCGTCGGCGCCCTTCTCGAGGTCCTCGCGCTGCTCCTTCCACGCCTTGGCGAGGTGTTGCAGCACGCGCAGGAACCCCGCGCGGCCGTAGCGGTCCTCGGGCGGGAAGTAGGTGCCGCCGAAGAACGGCTTCTTGTCGGGCGTCATCCACACCGACAGCGGCCAGCCGCCCTGCTGCCCCATCGCCTGCACCGCGACCATGTAGATCTCGTCGACGTCGGGCCGCTCCTCGCGGTCGACCTTGATGCAGACGAAGTGCTCGTTGAGGAAGGCCGCGACCTTGGCGTCCTCGAAGCTCTCCTTGGCCATCACGTGGCACCAGTGGCACGCCGCGTAGCCGACCGACAGGAACACGGGCTTGTTCTCACGCTTGGCGCGCGCGAAGGCCGCCTCGCCCCACGGCTGCCAGTGCACGGGGTTGTCCTTGTGCAGCCGCAGATAGGGCGAGGTCTCGCGGTCGAGCTCGTTGCGGGCGGGGTCTTGGGAGGATGGCGCGGGCACCGGGTCCTGGCATCTTGCCATGCCGACCGTTGCCGACAGAACTGCCGCGGACAGGGCCGTCACGAACAGACCCGCCATCACCGGGTGCAGGGAGGTCGACAGCCTGAAGGCACGCATCGGCCGGCGATCGTCGGCGATCGGGCGACGCAGCGCGAGCCCTTCCCGCCGGGCCGCGATCGGATAACGTGCCGCCGATGCGAATCCCTGCAGCGGGTCTGGCAGCCGTGCTGGTCGCGGCGTGCGGCGGTGGCGGCGGTGGCGGCACCCCGCCGGCGACGCTGCCGGCGCGCCTGACCGCGCCGGCGGTCGAATTCGCCGCCGGGGTCGACATGGCGCAGCTCGTGGTCGAACTGCAGGCGAGCACCGACAGCGGTGCGGCGCTCGCCGAGGTGGTGATCGAGCTGCCGGCCGGAGTGACGGTCGCAGCCGGCGCGGCGCTGCAGGCCGCACAGCCGGTCGTCACCCTCGACGGCAAGCTGAGCGGCGACCGCTACAAGGTGCTCGTCGGGGACGCGCGCAACAGCAACGCGGCGGCGCTGCCGTCGGGCTCGCTGTTCCGGCTGCAGCTGGTGACGACCGCGCCGCGACAACGCGGTACACACACGCTGCGGCTGCTCGAGGCGCGCATCGCGGCGCGCGACGGCGCCCCGGTGGACGTCGACCCGGCGCCGAGCGAGGTGCCGATCACGATCCGCTGAGGCCCTTCAGCTCATCGGGCGGCCGCGCGCTCGAGCCCTTCGAGACTGCTGTTCTGGATCTGGCGCATGCGCTCCTGCAACGCGCCGAACCAGCCGATCCAGCGGCCCGGCATGCTGTCCCACTTGCCCTCGTCGCGCCAGGTCACCTTGCTGCCGGTGCCCTCGGCCACCCAGGACACCTGGCCGCGGCCGCTGAGCAGCAGCTCCTGTTCGCCGGGCAACTGCCGCGTGAACTCGTAGCGGATCGAAGCCGGCGTGACCTCGACGAGCTGCAGTCGCGCCAGGCCCTGCCCGCCGCGCCAGGTGATCGCGTGACCGACCGTTCCCGGCGCGCCCGACACCTCGCGTTGCGTCTCGGGGCCGAGGTTGGCGTCCATCTGCGACCAGTCCTTCCAGGTGGCGAAGTCGCCGAGCACGGCGGCGACCTTCGCCGGCGGCGCGGTGACGCTGCGCGAGGTCTCGACGACCCACTCGTTGGCCAGGATCGCGCCCACGCCGTAGTAGACGAGGATGGTGCCGGCCATGGTCAGCACCAACGTCTTGAACACGGGATTCATCGCCTTGCTCATCGGGCGGAAGAACGTAGCGATCGGCCCCGTGTTTCGCACCCCTCGCGGGCCGGAGCGGCCGTCAGCGCCCCACCAGCAGCGGCGTGAAGTAGCGGTAGTAGACCTCCAGGCTCAGCACGCACATCGCCGTCGTGTAGCTGCGATCCGTGGCCGAATCGCCGGCATAGTCGGCATAGGTGTCGATCGGCGGGAACGAGCCGTCTTCCGCCTGCGCGGCCGGCAGCACCGTCTTGAGGCGTTCGTTCCAGCGCTCCCAGGCTTCGCCGCCGCGCAGGAAGCAGGCCAGCGAGCCGTAGTACCAGAAGTAGACGTTGCCCTGGCCGCCGAGCACGAAGTCGTCGTCGCGGTACTTCTTGTAGCGCTGCGGCCGGCGCTCGACCGTGTAGTCGACCGCGGCGACGACCCGGGGGTCGTCCGCCTCGACGCCGAGCAGCATCAGGCAGAAGGCCCCCGCCGGCGTGCTCGCCGGCAGCGTCGGCCACTGCGAGCGCAGGCGGCTCGGGTTCTGGTTGTAGCGGAACCAGCCATTGGGCTGATCGAACGAGAGCTCGAGGTACTCCCGCGCGCGCGGCAACACCTCGGTCGGCAGTTCGATGCCCGACATCCGGGCCGACTCGAGCGCCATCACCATCCACGCGGTGACCGAGATGCGCGCGTAGCTGTCCTCGGCCTGCAACCCCGGCGAGAAGTAGCCCCAGCCGCCGCGGTTCTTGCGGTCCTTGCGCGGCCCCTGGTGCGCGAGCAGCCAGACCAGCGCGTTCTCGAGCGGACGGCGCAGCGCGGGGTCCTTGGTGAGCCCGTAACACTCGGCGATCGCGTAGGTGGCAATGCCGTGGCCGTAGCAGCTGCTGGGCCCGAAGGCGCCGTCGTCGGCGTCCTGCAGCGCCAGCAGGTGATCGAGCGCGCGCCGCACCACCTGGCTGTGCTCGGTGTTCGAGGTCGGCGTGTGGCCGGCGCCCAGGAACGCGAGCACACACAGCGCCGACTTGCCGACGTAGACGAGCCCGTACTTGTCGTCGAAGCGGCGCCGATCCCCCCACGACCCGTCGCGGTTCTGGATGCTGGCCAGGTAACGCAGACCGTCGCGCACGGCGCGTTCGGTGTCGGCGCTGCCGCCGAACTGCTCGATCGCCGCTGCCTTGGCCGGTCCGAAGCGGTTGCTGTAGGCGTTGTGTTCGCGCAGCTCCGCGGCCACCACCAGCGGCTCGAGCGGCGTGCGCGACCACAGGGAACCCGGCGGCGCCGGCGCCGCAGCGGCTGCGATGCCCAGCCGCGACGACGCGGCGCGCGCTCGGGCGGCGCCAACACCGCGGCGGCGGGCCCTGCCAGCGCGGGCAGCGCCCCGACCTCGGCGACGTGGGCGGCCGCTGGCGCCGCAGCGGCGCTCGGTCGGCTCGCAGCCTGCGGTGCGGCGGCATCGCGCAGCGCGGCCAGCGGCCGCGGCGGTCCGTTGCGGCGCGGCGCCGTCGTCGGCGCGGGAACCGCGCGCTCGGCTTCGCGGCGCGCCGCACCAGCGGCGGCCATCAGGCTCGGCGCCTGCAGCGGCGCGGCGGGTTCGCGGACTTCGGCGCGCGGCGCCGCGCGCGCCGCGACCGCGGCGTTGGCAGCGCCGGCCTGCAGGGTCGGCAACGCGGCGCTCGCGATCGGCGTCGCGGCGTCGGCCGCCGCGGCCTGGGGACGCGGGGGCAGCTGCCGCGATCGACGCGTCGTCGCGCAGCTTGCCGGGTGCGGGCACGGCGGCGCGCGCGACCGGCGCGGGCGCAGCCGGCAACGCCGCGGCAGGCGCGGTGCTCGTCGAGCCGCTGGGTCCGGCGAGCGCCGACCCGGGCCGCGCGACGAGCACTTCCTCGGCGCCGCCAGCCGCCACTTCGCTGCGCTGGGCGCGCGGCGCCGCGGGCGCGGTGCTCGCCGCGGCAGCGGGCCCTGTCGCGGGCAGCGCGGCGGCCGTCACCGGCAGGGCCGCGGGCGCCTCGTCGGCGCGCTCGGCGCCGGGTGGCGCGCGCATGGGCGCGGCGTCGCTGACCGCCGACTGCGCGACGGCCACCGACCGAGCCGAGGGCACCGCCGGCGATGGCGCGCTCGCGGCCAGGGCGCCCGAGCCCGAGAACGCCGCCGCGGCGAGGTTGGCGCCTGGCGCTTGGACGACGATGCCGGCCTCACTCGCTCCGGCGCGCGCCCGTTCTGGCGACGCAGCCGCGGCGGCAGCGTCCGCAGAGGACGCGACCGTCGGCAGTGGCGCGGCATCGACGGCCTGCTGCACTGCGGCCCCGTCGCGCAAGGATGCCGCCGCCGCCGCGTCCTGCATGCTGGTCGCCGGCGCAGCGACTTCACTGCCGCCCGCCGAGGACGCCTCGCGCAGTTCGGCCTCGGGCCCCGAGAGCGCCTCGGAGGCGTTGGCCTTCTCGAGCGCGGCGCCCGGCGCAGCCGCGGCGATGGCGTTCTCACGCCCCTCGAACCGCACCATCGCGGCGAGGTCCTGCTGCACCTGACCGTCCGCGCCACCGCCACCGGCGGCGCTGCTGCTGGTGACGATCGACACCTCGAGCCCGGCGCCGGCATCGTCGCCCGGCAGCAGGGCGCCGGTGATCTCGACCCCCATCAGCCACAAGAACAACAGCAGGTGCAAGAGCAGCGACAGCAGCAGGCACTGCACCAACAGGTCCAGCGCGGTCCAGCGCCGCCCCAGATACAGCAGCACGAGCAGCAAGAGGCAGGTCAGCGCGACGCCGAGCAACAGCCACTCGAGCCAGCGCTGGCCGAGCCAGAACGGGTGCACTTCGCTCGCGGTCGACACGTACCACAGGTCACTGGCGTCTTCGCCGCGACCGGGTTGCAGCACGTAGAGATGCAGCCCGTCGGCGCTCGGCGACGGCGCGCGCACGGCGCCGAGGCCCCAGTGCGCGTTCGCCGGACGCACCCGGTCCCACTGGCCCTGGTGCACGCTGACACGCAACAGTTGCGCCGGCTCACCCAACGCCTTGCGCACGAACCACAGCTCTGCGCCGTCGGCGCTGAACGCCGGGTCGCGATCGGCGCGCCGCGCCTGCCGCTGCCCCAGGGGCTCCTCGAACAAGGGCACCGCGTCGAGTTCGCCGCCGAGCGCGAACCGGAACAGCCGGCCGTCGTCCGGGCCGCGTTGCTCCTCGTCGATGCGCACGAACACCAGCGTGCTGCCGTCCGGCGACGGCGCCGGATCGGTCTCGTCGCGCGCGGTGTTGATCGCGGCCAGCGGCACCGGCGGCGCGAACCCGCCGCGCTCCAGCCGGCTGGCGTAGAGGTCGTAGCCGCCGAAGCCGCCCGGACGGTCCGAGGCGAAGTAGAGCACGCCGTCCGGACCGAGCGCCGGGGCGAGTTCGTTGTGCGCGCTGTTCAGGCCGTAGGCGGGCTCGGGCGCGTTCTGCGGCAGGCGCGGATCGAACACCACCAGGTCGCTGGTGCCGTCGGGCTGCAGCCGGCCGTAGCAGAGCCGGCCGTCGGGCAGCTGCGCGACGCGGCCGCTGACCCTGCCGGGCAGCTCGGCGACCACCTCGGGCGGCGACCAGCGCAACATGCCGTCGGCCTGCAGCTCGTCGGCGCGCAGCTGCTGCACACCGTCGGTGTAGTAGAGCGGCCGTCCCAGCCACAGGCCGAGCCACAGCGACAACGACGCGATCAACCCCGCCCACGCAAGGCGCAGCAGCCACCGTCGTGTGCCCTCCCGGATCGCCATGTCGCGTCAGTTCTTGCTCGCCGGCAGCGCGGCGAAGTCGACCTTGGTGATCTTCGCGAGCCGGCAGGCGTCGAGCACCTGCAGGCCGATGCCGAACTGCGCGTCGCGATCGCCGCGCACCAGCACCGACTGGTCCTGGTTGCGGCCGCCCGCGGCGGCGAGCTTCTGCCGCAGCGCCTCCATGGTGACGTCGCGGCCGTCGACCGAGATGCGCCCGTCGGCGAGCAGGTTGACGACCAGAGGCTTGGCCGGGGCGCTCGCGGTGCCGCTCTTGGCCTCGGGCAAGCGCAGGTCGAGCTCGACCTCCTCGCGCGCGAACGTCGTCGCCGCCAGGAAGAAGATCAGCAGCAGGAACACCACGTCGATCAACGGCATCAGGTTGATGCCTTCGTCGCGCTCCTCCTCGCCGCCGTCATGCCGCATGGGTGTCCTCGTCCTGCTGGCGCTGCGCGATCTTCTGCCCGAGCCGCGCCAGCGGTTCGATCGCCGGCGCCACCGCGTCGCCGATCGCGCCGCACAGCCGCCGCACCCTGGTCTGCAGGTGCGCGGCCAGCAGGGTCGCCGGGATCGCCACGCCGAGCCCGAAGATCGTCGTGTAGAGGGCGACCTTGATGCCCGCCGCCAGCGCCTCGCTGCTCTCGGCCTTGCCGAGGCCCGTGCGCTCGACCACCGCGAACGCGTCGGCGATGCCCAGCACCGTGCCGAGCAGCCCGAGCAGCGGCGCCACCGCGACCATCAGCGTGATGCCGCGCACGTTGGCGCGCAGCGCCGCCGCCTCCTTGTCGAGCTGGTCCTCCATGGCCTTCTCGATGTCGGCCAGCAGGAACCCGCGCCGCCGCAGCCCCGCGGCCAGCACGCGCGCGGCCGGGGCCTGCGCCTCGAGGATGCCCGGCGCGATGACCTCGGCGTGGCCGTGCACGACCTGTTCGACCGCGTCGACCACGACCCGCGGCAGCAACCGCCCCTGCCGCAGGCTCAGGTAACGCTCGATGGCAATGCCGACGACGACGACCGAGCAGCCGAGGATCGGCCACATCAACAGGCCACCGTCGGCGAAGAACTCACCGATCGTGCCGAGCACGTTCGGTTCCTGCGGCAGGTTCGTGAGCATGAGCTTGTCCATCGTTGGCACCGGATCGATCAACCGTCGCGCAGGTGTTTCTGGGCGGCCGCGGCTTCCTCGCTGTTCGGATACTTCGCGACGAGTTCCTCGAGCACCCGCGCCGCCTTGTCGCGCTGCCCGAGCTCGAGGTAGGTGAGCCCGGCCTGCAGCAGCCCGCGGCGCACCCACTCGGCCTGCGCGTAGAGGATCGGCAGCTTGACGAACGCGTCGATCGCGCCGGCGCGGTCACCGTGCGCGTGGCGCGCCTCGCCGATCCGGAACTGCGCCTCGGCGGCCACCGGGCCGTCGTCGAGGTCGATCGCCGCGCCCAGCGCCTGTTCGGCGCGGTCGTGTTCGCCGCGCAGCAGCCGCGCCCGCCCGAGCGCGAGCTGCGCACGCGCGGCCAGCGCCTTGTCGGGCTTGTCGCGCAGGAACTGCTCGAGCGGCGCGACCGCGGCGTCGCCGTCGCCGAGCGCGACCGCGCATTCGCCGAGCAGCAGCCGGGCACGCGGCGCGCGCTCGTGCTGCGGCGCCTGCTTCAGCAGCGCCGTCAGCCGCTCGGCCGCGCCGCGCCGGTCCTCGAGCGACAGGCAGCTCTCGGCGCCGAGGTAGAGCGCCTCGGGCGCGAGCTCTTCGCCCTCGATCGCCGCGACCTGCGCGCAGAGGTCGCGCGCCGCCTGCAACCGCTTGCGGTCCTGCTTGCCGCCGTCGAACTCGGCGAAGGCCAGCTGGTAGAGCGCGCGCCCCCGGTGCCGCCCCTGCACCGCGCCGAGCTGCGTGCGTGCGGCCGCCAGGTCGTTCTTGGCCAGCGCCGCGGTGCCCAGGTGCAGCCGCGCCTCACCGGCGAGGTCGACGTCCTTGCTGGTCGCGACGACCTGCGCGAACGCGGCCAGCGCGGCGGCCTCGTCGCCGTCGCGACGGCACGCCCAGGCGAGCTCGTAGGCCACCAGGTCGGCGCGCGGATGCCCACCGCTCTTGGCCAGGTCGGCGAGCGTCTTGCGCGCCGCCTTGGGGTCGCCGCCGCGCGCCTGGGCGACGCCGAGCGCGTAGCGGTTCTGCGCTGCGCGCGGGTGCTGCGGGAAGCGCTCGACGAACCGCTGGGCTGCCGCAGTCGCGGCCTTCCAGTCCTGCTGGCGGTGCAGCAGCGCGATCCGCAGGTCGAGCGCCGCCGCGGCCTCGTCGCCGAGCGCGGGGTGCTGCTCGGCGGCGCCGAGCCACTTGCCGCAGGCGGCGTCGTCGCCGAGCTCGAACGCGCACCAGGCGCGGCCCGTGCAGGCGCGCGCGCCGACCACGTCCTTGCGCTCGGTGAGCTGCGCATACAGCTGGTCGGCCGCCGCGAAGTCGCCCTGCTGCAGCGCCAGGTCGGCCTGCTCGAGGCGGTCGGCGCCGGCGTCGAAGTCGCGCTGCTTGCTGGCCGCGGCGGTGGCGCGGGCCAGGCGCTGGCGCGCGCCGGCGAGGTCGCCGCGCTGCTTGAGTACACGCGCGGCGACGCGCTGCGAACGATCTACGAACGCGCCTTGTGGGTAGCGCGCCAGATACTGGTCGGCGGTCGCCAGCGCCGCGTCGTCGTCACCGGCCTCGCCGAGCGCCAGGGCCTGCATCGCCAGAGCCTCCTCGGCGAACGGCGACTGCTGCTTGCTCACCGCGGCGAATTGCGCCGCCGCGGCCTTCTTGTCGCCGCGCAGGTAACGGCACCAGGCGCCCTTGAACGCGGCCTTGCTGCGCAGCTCGGCGCTGCGCTGTTGCTGGCTGCCGAAGCCCACGTAGGCCTTCTCGGCCTCTTCGTAGCGCTGCAGCGCGAACAGGTTCTCGGCGACCGCGAACTCGGCCTCGTCGGCGAGCCGATGCCGCGGCTGCAGCTTCAGCAGCTGGCCGGCGCGTTCGCTCGACTCCGCGAAGCGGCCGAGCGCGTGCAGCGCGAAGCACGCGCCGTAGAGCGCGTCGCCGCGCAGGTCGACGGGAGCGCCTTCGGGCACCTGCTGGTAGGCGGCGAGCGCCTTGTCCCACTGCTGCAGATTGGCGTAGGCCTCGCCCACCGCGACCGACAGGCGCGGTCGATCGGCGGCCGAGGCCGCCGCGAGCGCCTTCTCGAGGTCGGCGACCGCAGCGGCGGCGTCGCCGCCGGCGAGCGCGCACAGCCCCTGCAGTTCGCGCGCCTGGCGGCCGAGGTCCTCGCCAGGGTTGCTCGCCAGCAACTTCTGCAACATGGCCAGCGCCTTGGCCTGCTCGCCGTCGCGATACCACGCGCGCGCGATCTCGAGCCGCGCGCTGGCCAGCAGCGGCGAGTCGGGGTGCTCGTCGGTGACGTGCGCGAAGCAGCGGCGCGCCGCCGCGCCGTCGCCGCGCCGGATCGCGACGAACCCCATGCCGTGCCAGGCGTCGTCGACGAAGTCGCCGGGTTTGGCGACGGCGCGCTCGAACGCCTGCTGCGCCGCGTCGAGATCGGGGATGCGCAGCGCCGCGTCGCCGCACAGGAACCAGCACTCGCCGCGCGAGTTGTCGTCGGGCGCCGCGGGGGCAGCCTGGGCGAACGCGATCGCGGCCGCCTCGTAACGCTGCTGGCGCAGTTCGCCGAAGCCCTGCTGGTAGAGCGCCGGGAACGCGTACGCCGCCTGCTCGCCCTTGGCGGCCGCGGCGGCGGCAGCGAACGCCACCACGGCCTTCTTGTCCTCGCCGGCGTCGCGGCGGCATTCGCCCTCCGCGTAGGCCGCGGCGGCGAGCAGGTAGTGATCCGCTCCGACCTCGCCGCGCAGCGCCTCGAACTGCGCGGCGGCCGCCGCGAACTTCTTCGCCGCCTGCAGCTGGTTGCCGAGCCGGTAGCGACACTCGGGCCGGAGCACGAAGTCCTTGCCGGCCCCCTTCAACGCGGCGGTGAAGGAGACGATCGCCGCGTCGCCGCGGCCGAGTTCGACCTGGCTGACGCCGAGCCGGTACTGCGCCTCGGCGACGAACGGGCCGCTCTTGTTCTTGGCGAGAAACTCGCCGAAGTAGCGCGCGGCTTCTTCGTGCAGACCGCGCTGCTGCATGCCGATCGCCAGCGCGACGGCCTCGGGCGGGCGTTCTGCCTGGGCGAAGAGGTCCGCGCTCGACGTCGCGGCAGCCGCGACGGTACAGAGCAGCCAACGGGCGAGGGCGTGTGGCGAAGGCATCATGGTCGCTACGTGACGCGTGCCGAGAATTGGCAAACGACGGGCGGGCCACCTTAGCGAGACGCCACAACACTCGCATCACACAGCACGGGCCGGGAACCTTTCCCCGACCCGCGTGCACACGCAGCTCACATCTTCAGCGTGGTCTTCTCCTCGCCGGCCGCGTGCAGCTTGTCGACGATCTGCTGCGGCGTGAGCTTCGCCGGGTCGTAATCGACCGAGAACTCGCTCGAGTCCCCCTGCTGGATGTTGACCCCGACCACTCCGTCGAACTTCTCGAGGGCGCCACGCACGGTGGCGACACATCCCCCTCAAATCGACTGGCCCAGGTCGAGCTGGGCGGTCGCGGCGTTGGCGACCGGCGCGCCCGCTGCCGGCTTCTCGGCAGGCGGGGTGGAAGGCGCCGCCGCAGACTCCTTGCTGCAGGCGGCGAACGAGAGGGCCACGGCCCCCGCGACGAGCATCTTGTTCATGATTCGATCGTGCGAAAGAAGCGACCGCTGGGCGGTCGCGGGACGGCGGGATGGTAGGCCCTTCCGAAGCGGACCCCCAAGCCTTTGTGGCCACCCCGGCGGAGCGCCATACCGGTGCATCGCGGGCGCACGACCGGACGCCCAGGAACGGTCGGCGAGCGTGCATCGGGTGCGCTGAAGGTCGCGGAAAAGTCGCGCGGTGTGTGGTTTGTACCCGGTACCGTACGCACGATGAGACTCGCCAAGACAATCACGGTCTGCGGGATCGCCGTCGCGGCGGCCGCGTGCCTGCCGACGCCCCATCCGCTGCCAAAGCCCGAAGGGCGCCGCGCCGAGGTAGCGCCGGTCACCCCGCAGCCCACCGCCGGGGCGACGGCGGTCCAGGCGCCGGTCGAGGCGCCGCGGCAGAGCGGGGTCGCGACGGACCCGCCGCCGCTGCTGCGCGAGTTCCGCGCCGCGTGGGTCGCCACCGTCGACAACATCGACTGGCCGAGCCGCAAGGGGCTGCCGACCGATCAGGCGCGCGCCGAGCTCGACGCGATCGTCGATCGCGCGGTGCAGGTCGGGCTCAACGCGCTGGTGTTCCAGGTGCGGCCCGCCGGCGACGCGTTCTACGAGTCGTCGCTCGAGCCTTGGTCGGAGTGGCTGACCGGCGCACAGGGCAAGGTGCCGAACCCGAAGTGGGATCCGCTGGCCCACGTGATCGAACGCTGCCACGAGCGCGGCCTGCAGCTGCACGCGTGGTTCAATCCGTACCGCGTCTCGCACCCCGCGGGCAAGTCGAAGCCCGCCGCCGAGAGCTTCCGGCGCCGCGAGCCCGGCGCGTGCGTCCAGTACGGCTCGTTCGACTGGATGGACCCGGGCAACAGCCGCGCCGCGGACTGGTCGCTGCAGGTGATCGTCGACGTGGTGCGCCGCTACGACGTCGACGGCGTGCACATCGACGACTACTTCTATCCGTATCCCGAGGGCAAGCAGGACTTCCCCGACGACGACACCTTCGGCCGCTATCGCCGCGCCGGCGGCAAGCTCGACCGCGGCGACTGGCGCCGGCAGAACATCGACCGCTTCGTGCAGCGCATGTACGACGAGGTCCACCGCACCAAGTCCTGGGTGCAGGTCGGCATCAGCCCGTTCGGCATCGCGCGTCCCGGCGTGCCCAAGGGCATCCAGGCCGGCATCGACCAGTTCGCGCAGCTCTACGCCGACGTGCCGAAGTGGCTGCAGCAGGGCTGGGTCGACTACCTGTCGCCGCAGCTCTACTGGCCGATCGACCAGAAGCCGCAGAGCTTCGCGGCGCTGCTGTCGTACTGGCACGCGCAGAACACGCGCCGGCGCCACGTCTGGCCGGGCATCAACCCGGGGCGCGCGCTGCAGCAGAAGCCGCCGACGCGACCGACGGAGCTCGCCGACCAGATCGCGCTGATCCGCAACGAGAAGGCCACGCACGGCGAGGTGCACTTCAGCTTCAAGGCGCTGCGCACCGACGCGCCCAACGTCGGCGGCGTGCTGCGGCGCGAGCTGTACCGCGAGCCGGCGGTGGCGCCGGCGTCGCCGTGGCTCGGCAACGAGTCGCCTGCGGCGCTGGCGGCGCAACTGCAGGGCGACACGGTGACCTGGCGAAGCGGTCGCGACGTGCTGTTCGTCGCCGTGCAGATCGAGGCCGGGGGCCGGTGGCGCACGCACGCCGTGGTCGGCGCCAACGTCGGTTCGGCGGCGCTGCCGGCCGGGATCTCGCGCGTCGCGGTGACGCCGGTCGGTCGCAGCATGGTCACCGGCACGGCCACCATCCTGGCGAAGTGAACGCGCCCCGGCAGGCCGGCGGGAAGGTCGGGCGCGCCGCGCCGTCGGAGGCTGCCGTGGACCCGACCGCCGAGTACCTGCTGCGACGCCGCCGCGGTCTGTTGTTCCTGGTGTTGCCGATCGTGGTGGTGATGTTCGTCGCCAGCTGGCTGGCGCGCGACGATCCGCAGTGGCGGGCAGCCGTGGACTGGGCCCGCGCCCAGGAGCGCCGGTGGTCCCAGGACGGGTGCCCCGTGGTCAGCGCTCCGCTGCTGCCCGGCGACGCGCGCGAGGAGTTCGCGGAGGCGCTGCGGCTGGCCAGGTCCTGGCCCAGTGACCTTCGCCAGGAGTTGAGTGACCACGCCGACGCCGAACCCTTCGCGCTGTCCACCGAGCAGGTCACCGCCGCAGCCGACGCCGTCGCCGCGCTGCGCCGCGCGGCGCATCACACCGAGAACTTCGCCATCGGCTCGCGTCGCGTCGGCCCGGACTGCAAGCCGCTCGACGACCTTCTCGAATTCCGCGATGTGTTCCGCGCGCTGCGCGGCACCGCGGGCAACCGCGCCGCCGTCGAGCCGCGCGCGGCCTTCGCCGTGCTGCTCGACGGCCTGGTCGCCGCCGCCGACCTGGCAACCGCGGGCATCGGCATCGAACGCCTCTTGGGCGGCCTGATGCTGCAGGAGGTCGCGACCGCGATCGACGACCCGCTGCTGCGGGCCGCCGAACCCATCGACCTCGAGCACCTCGACACCGTGCTGAGCCGCATCCTGGCCTGCTGGCCCCCCGAGGGCGATTGGATCGAACGCGAACTCGCTCACACGATCCTGTTCCTCGAAGAAGCCGAGACCGTGCGGGCCGAGGACATCGGTGTGCGCAGCTACTGGCAAACCTGGGTCGCCGGCTTCTCGCCGCGCGGCTACGCGCGGCTCGCCGCCCAGGCCCAGCTGCAGCAGTGGCAACGCGTCGAACCGAGCCTGCGGCTGCCCGGCACTTCCCACGCCGATCGGATCACGATGCTCTCGGGGCTCGCCGCGTCGTTCGGGCGCCAGCAGGCCGGCAGCCTGGCCCACGTGGACCTCGTCGCGACCCTCGACATCCACACCAAGGCGCTGACCGCGCTGCAGCTGCTCCGCGGCGCGGTGCAGTTCCACCAGGGCCGGACCATCGACGTGCCCGACCCCTTCGGCGCCGGCCCGGTGCAGGTCGTGACCGACGGCGCGCGCGCCAACCTGCAGAGCGTGCAGCCGGACCTGCGGCGGCTCTGCGAACGTCGGCGCTGACCCTGGCTTGCGGCCGCGAGGCCGCCCCCGCGCGCGCCGGTTTTGCTCAGGCCCCGCCCCCGGCCTGCCGATGAGTCACCCGTTGCCCCCATGAGAAGGGCCCGGTGGCCCCATCCGCGCTGTGCTGACCCTGGACGCCATTCCGACCGCGACCCCGACGCCGCTCCGCCAGGCCTGCCCGCCGGCGCGGACCGCGCTGCAGTCGCTGCGGCGCTACGCGCGCCTGGGCACGCGCCTCGTGTGGCAACGCCTCGGCGAAGGCCTCGTGCGACTGCGCGCCGCGTGGCTGCGCACGCTCGCCGCGCCGCGCCTGCGCGGCACGACGCGCCTGTGCCTGGGCAGCGGCAACGCGCCGCTGCCGGGCTGGACCAACGTCGACCTCGACGGCACGCCCGACGTGCGCCTCGACCTCGGCGGCCGCCTGCCGATCGCCGATCGCAGCGTCCTGCGCATCTACTCCGAGCACCTGATCGAGCACCTGTCGTGCGAACAGGGCCAGCACCTGCTGCGCGAATGCCGCCGCGTGCTCGCCCCGGACGGCGTGCTGCGCGTCGCGACGCCGGACCTCGCCGCGCTCGTCGACAGCTACGCCGGTGACTGGCGCGATCAGGACTGGGTGCAGTGGCCGGGCCACGAGTGGATCGACACCCCCGCGCGCATGCTCAACCAGGCGATGCGCGGCTGGGGGCATCAGCACCTCTACG
Organism: Planctomycetota bacterium; assembly: GCA_020638655.1. Classification (GTDB taxonomy): domain Bacteria; phylum Planctomycetota; class UBA1135; order UBA1135; family UBA2386; genus JACKIC01. The sequence goes on along the minus strand of JACKIC010000002.1, from coordinate 492,041 downwards.
ACGCCGAAGAGCTCGAACACCGGCTGCGCCTCGCCGGCTTCACCGACATCCGCCGCTGCGACCTCGGTCGCAGCGCGCACTACGACCTCGCCGGGCTCGAGACCCGCGCCGACAGCAAGTTGATCTTCGAAGCCCGCAACCCGCGGCAGGACCACCCATGATCCCGATCACGCGCCCCCAGCTGCCTCCCCTGCAGGACTACGTGAAGCTGCTCGAGCAGATCTGGTCGACGCGCATGCTGTCGAACTTCGGCACCTTCTCGCAGCAGCTCGAACAGATCGCCAGCCGCCAGCTGCAGGTCGGCGCGCGCACCACGAGCAGTGGCGACGTCGGCCTGTGCTGCGCGATCTCGTGCCTCGACCTGCCCGCGGGCACGACCTGCCTGGTGCCGTCGTTCACGTTCAACTCGACGATCAACGCGGTGCTCTGGAACGACCTGATCCCGGTGTTCGTCGACGTCGACCCGCAGACCTTCTGCATGGATCCCGACGCGGCCGCCGCGGCGGTCGACCGGTGCGGTCCGAGCCTGATCGTCGCCACGCACGTGTTCGGCAACCCGTGTGACGCCGACCGCCTCGGCGCCCTGGCGAAGGCCAACGACGCCAGACTGCTGTTCGACGCCGCGCACGGCTACGGCTCGCGGCGCGGCGACACGCCGGTCGGAGGCCTCGGCGACGTCGAGGTGTTCAGCCTGTCGGGCACCAAACCCGTGACCTGCGCCGAGGGCGGCCTGGTCACCTCGCGCGACGAACGCTTCCTGCGCCGCGTCGAGTACGCGCGCGCCTACGGCTTCCAGCACGACTACAACAGCCAGTTCGCCGGCATGAACGGCAAGATGTCCGAGCTGCACGCCGCGCTCGGCACGCTGACGCTGCCGACCATCGACAACGTGCTCGCGCACCGCGACACGCAGATCGCGCGTTACCGCGAGCTGCTCGCGGACGTGCCCGAGGTGCGCTTCCAGCACGTGCGCGCCGAGGACCGCAGCACTTTCAAGGACCTCGCGCTCGTGTTCGACGACCACGACGCGCGCGAACGGGCCCGCACCGCGCTGGCCGCGCGCGACATCCAGACCAAGCTCTACTTCCGGCCCTGCCACCGCATGGACGCGTTCTTCGCGTTCGCCGACGAGGCGCTGCCGGCGACCGACCATCTGTTCGACCACATCCTGTGCGTGCCGCTCTACGCCGAGCTCGCCGACCAGACGATCGAAGAGATCTGCGGCGTGGTGCGCGCCGCCGCGCAGACCACGGCGGGCGTCTCGTCGCGCCGATGAAGCACAGCATGGCCCGCAAGGCGCTCGGCAACAGCGTCGCCTGGCTGGCCGCGACGGTGGCGCCGTTCGTCGTCACCGCGCTGATCTTCCGCCGCCTGGGCGAGAACGCCTACGGCCTGTGGGCCACCGTCGTGGCCCTGCGCGGCATCCTGCTGCTGCTCGACGGGGGCCTCGCGTTCTCGGTCAGCCGCGACGCCGCGTTGCTGGCGGCCGGCGGCGCCGACGCGTGGGCGCGCCTGCGCGCCGCCCTGCGCGTGCACGTCGGCGCCGCCGCCCTGGCGATCCTCGTCGGCGCGCTGGCCGCGGGCGCGCCCGGCGCTCTGCTCGGCGTCACGGGGCAAGCCGCCGACACCGCCAGCCTGATCACCTTCCTGACCGCGCTCGAGGCCGCCGCCGCGACGCTCGGCGCGCCGCTGTTCGCCGTGCTGCGCGGCCGCGAACGCTTCGACGCCGTCGCCGCCGCCACGATCGCGCAGAGCGCGCTGGGCATCCTGCTGCTGTGGTCGACCATCGATTCGCACGGCCTGGCGGGCGCTGCGTTCGCGCTGCTGGTCTCGCGCCTGTTGGTGCAGGCCGCGCTGTTCGTCTGGATGCGCCGGCAGCGTCTGTTCGACCGCCCCGACGGCGCCGGCGCCGCGCACCCCGAGCTGCGCGCGGTGACCGCCTTCGCGCTGCCGATCTGGGTATCCACGGCGGGCGCGTGGCTGGGCCAGATGGCCGACGTGCCGCTGGTCGGCGCGGTGTTCGGCGAAGGCCCCGCGGGTCACTACTCGTTGGGCTCGCGCTTCGCCGCGGCGTGCGCCGGCCTGCTGTTCGCCGTGATGGGCGCCGCGTTCCCGCGCTTCGTCACCGCGCGCGGCGGGCGGCGCGCCGACTGCCTCGCCGCGACGCTGTTCTTGGGCTGCACCCTCTCGGCCGCGGGCTTCGGCGTGTGCGTGCTCTGCGCGGCGCCGATCCTGACCCTGTGGGTCGGCAGCGTGCCGCCGCTCGCGGTGCAGGTGCTGACGCTCTACGCGCTGCTCTGGGTGGTCAACACGCCGACCCACGTGTTGTCGTCCCTGACCATCGCCGCCGCGCAGCACCGCGTGCTCTACGTCACCACCGCGATCGCCCTGCCCGTGAACGTCGCGCTCAGCGTCGCGCTCGCGCTCGGCGGCCTGCCCGCGGGCCCTGCGATCGGCTCGCTGGCGACGATCCTGCTGTCGAACTGGGTGCTGTTCCCGCTGCTGGCGCTGCGCCGGCTCGACCTGTCCTGGGCGCAGTGGGTGCGCCCCTCGCTCGCAGGCTACGCGGTGGGCGGCGCGATCACCGCCGCGACCGCGCTGCTGCTGCTGTGGTCGACCTCTTCACTGCGCCTGGGCGCCACGGCAACGCTGCTGCTCGGCGTCGCCGCGACCCTGGCCCTGTGCGCCGTCGCCCTGGACCTCTCGGTGCGCAAACGTTCGAGCCTGCGGCTGCTGTGGAAACGCTGGCGCCGCGGCGGCTTCGCGGTGCTGCGTCGCCAACGCGCCCAGTGCAACGCCGTGCAGCGAGAACTGGCGACCGCGCCGCGCATCAATACGCCGTTCGAACAGCGCCCGCTCGTCACCGTGCGCATCGCCACCTACAACCGCGGTCGCCTCGTCGCCGAGCGCGCGCTCGCCTCGGCGATCGCGCAGACCTACGACAACCTCGAGATCGTCGTCGTCGGTGACTGCTGCGACGAGGCCACCGCCGCCGCCGTGCGGTCGGTGCAGGACCCGCGCATCCGGTTCGTCAACCTGCCCGAGCGCGGCCGCTACCCGGCCGACGCCGAGCTGCGCTGGATGGTCGCCGGCAGCACGCCGATGAACCACGGCGTCGAACTCGCGCGCGGCGAGTGGATCGCGCCGCTCGACGACGACGACGAGTTCGCGCCCGATCACGTCGAGGTGCTGCTGCGCGAGTGCCTACAGCGCGACCTCGACTTCGCCTGGGGCATCGCCGAGTCGGAGCAGGCGGACGGCACCTGGACTCGCCAGGGCGGTCCCGCGCTGCAACGCGGCAGCATCTGCCACTCGGCGGTGTTCTACCACCGCCGCATCGCCGCGATCCGCCACGACCTCGACGCGTGGCGCATCGACGAACCCGGCGACTGGAACCTGTGGTCGCGGTTCGCGCGCGCGGGCGCGGCGATGGGCTTCGTCGACCGCGTGGTCACGCGCCACTACGAAGAGCGGCGCGAGGTCGTCGACAAGCGGCCGTGGTGGATGGCTGCGCCGCGCCCCGAAACCGCGGCGCCCGCCGCACCCGCTGCAGCCGAGCCGCCGCTGGTCGGCGTCTGAAGCGACCTCAGGTGCCCAGGACGCGCGTCTTGATCACGCGCGCCGGCACCCCGACCGCGGTCACGTTCGCCGGCAGGTCGCGCGTCACCACCGCGCCCGCGCCGACGATCGTGCCTTCGCCGATCTTGACCTTGGGCAACACCACCGCGCCGGTGCCCAGGTCGCAGCCGCCGCCGATCTGCACGTGGCCGCTGATGTGCACCCCGGGCGCGAGCGTCACGAAGTCGCCGAGCACGGCGTCGTGCGCGATCGTGCAGCCGAGGTTGACGATCACGTGATCGCCCAGGCGCATCGAACTCGTCGTCACCGCACCCGCCGATACGATCGCGCCGACACCGACCGCAGCCTCGCCCGGCACCACCGCGGCCGGGTGCACGACGCTCGCGAACGACAGCCCCAGGCGCGTGGCCTCCCCGACCAGCCGCCGCCGCAGCGAGGGGGCCCCCACGGCGCACACCACCAGCGGCAGCGCCGCGGGATCCTGCGTCGCGAACCACTGCCAGCCGCCGAGCACCGGCAGGCCCGCGACGTCGCGGCCGTGATCGCTTTCGACCTCGGAGACGAAACCCAGCACGTCCCAGCGGCCCGGCGCTGTGGCGTTCTCGGCACGGAACACGTCGAGCGTGTCGCGACCGTGACCGCCGGCGCCGACGATCACCACCCGCCCACCACCTGCTCGTTGCGTCATCGGCGTCACCTTACTGCGTCGGCGCCGGGTAACCATGCGCGGCGGGATCGAAGCCGACCAGCGGCTGCAGGGCCGCGGTGTCGTCGCGGAACACCTGGTCGAGGAACGTGCGCAGCGCTTCGGGCAACTGCGTGAGCCGCGCCGGCCGCTTCGGCACGTGGCGCAGCAGCCACCGGTCGAGCACCGGCAGCCAGCCTTCGGCCAGCCGCCGCTGCGCGTGCGCGCTGACCACGTGCGGCAGCCAATACGGGTTCTCACTCGCACGCGCCGCTCCAAGGCGCTGCGCCGCGAACGCCGTCAGCAGCGCGTTGACCGGCATCCAGCCGTAGCGCGGGTGATGGTCGGTCGAGAACACGTGGTTGCAGCGACGCAGCACGGCCAGCGCCGCGGGCGACAGCTGCGGGTTGGTGCGCTGCTCGGGCGGCGCCGTCGGCGCGATGCCCAGGAACGCGGCGAGGCCGGCGACGAACGCCGCCGGATCGGCGACGAGCTGCTCGATGCAGGTCACGTGCACGCGCTCGCGACCGAAGCACTGCTGGTAGAGCGACACCTTGGGGGCCAGCTTCGCGTACTCGACCACGTGCGTGCGGCGCAGCTCGTCGTCGTGCACGGTGCCGCGGCTCACGCCCGGGCCGAACACGAACGCGCCGAGCCCCTGCGTGCCGCCCTGCCGCACGTATTCCTGGTGGCTCGACTCGAGCAGCCGCCGCTGATCGCGCAGCACCAGCACCACCTTGGCGTCCGGCCAGCAGCGCGCCAGCGCCTCGGCCAGGAAGCGCGTGTTGCGCCCGGTCGGCCAGTCGCCGGCGAGGATCTCGCTCGACACGCCGAGCACCTCGGCGACGTGCCCCGCGGCCCGCCGCTGCCCCTGCCGTTCGCGCGCGAGAGCCTCGATCGCGCGCTGAAACGCCGGCACGTCGGCGCTGAGGTCGCCGCCGCGCACGAGCCGCCGCACCTCCTGGCGGAACCGGTGGTGCACGTCGCCAGCGCCCGCCACGGTGCCCAACACCGCCAGCTGCGGGTGGTGCGCGAAGAAGGCCTCCTGCAGCCAGGTGCTCGCCGCCTTGGGCATGCCGACGTGGAGGAAGTCGATCATCGCAGGCGGCGCAGTGTAGGCAGGTCGGGCGCCCCGGATCCAGCGCGCCGCGCTGCAGTTGCGACCCCCGAACGGTCGATGCCAAGGGCAGCATGAGCAGCGCGACCAGCGTGCGAACGAGGCCCGCGGAGCAGACCGGGCCGCCCCTGCGCCGTTCGGCAGGGTGGTGCGAACGCGCCGCCACCGCCACCTGCGTCGCCGTCGTCGTGCACTATCGCGACGCGGACCAGACGCTCGCCTGTGTGCGCTCGCTGCACCAGCACGCCCCCGGAGTGCCCGTGCTCGTCGTCGACAACGACGCGCGGGTCGCGCCCCAGCCGGCGCTGCTCGAACCGATCGAGGGCGACGGCGCCCGCGGCGCGGCGGCGCTGCTGGTCACCGGCCACAACCGCGGCTTCGGCGCGGGCTGCAACGCGGGCTTCGACGCCGTGCTCGCCGAGTGCCCGCGCGCCGCGCACGTGCTGCTGCTCAACCCCGACGCGCGCGCCACCGAGGGCATGGTGCAGCACCTGTGCGCCACCGCGGCCGCCCATCCGGATGCCGGCATCGTCGGCGGGACCGTGCGCGACGCCGACGGCGGCGCGGTGCAGTTCGCCAACGGCCGCTACCGCCCGCTGACCCTGTCGCGACTGCACTGCGCGGCGCCGGCCGGCGACACACCGTTCGCGACCACGTTCGTCACCGGCGCCCTGATGTTGCTCGCGGCCGACCTGCTGCGCGCCGGCCTGCGCTTCGACGAACGCTTCTTCCTCTATGTCGAGGACCTCGACCTGTGCTGCGAAGTGCGGGCGCGCGGCCGCAGCCTGTGGGTCGACCCGCGCGCCGTGGCGCACCACCGCGGCGGCGGCTGCTGGCAGAGCGAGGCGCCCGTTCTCGGCGCGCTGACCGCGGGCCAGGTCTACTGGCTGGCGCGCAGCAAGGCGGTGTTCGCGGCCAAACGCCTGTCGAGCGCGCAGCGCGTCGTGCAGGGCCTGCTCGCCGCTGTCGTCAAGCCGACCCTCGGCGTGCTCCTGCAGCGCAGCGTGCGCTTCCTCGGACCCTACTACCAGGGGCTGCGCGACGGCCGCCGGGACGCCGCGCGCCTCGCCGAGTGACGGGGACGGCAGCAGAACCGCGGTCTACTCGACGAATCCGGACACCGCGAGGTCGTCCTCGCAGGCCTCGTACTTGACGTCGTGCAGGCGCCAGGCCTCGGCCATGAACGGCCGCCCCTCGCCCGCGACGGGCGTCGGCGCGAACTTGCCGCCGATGATCTTGGGCGCGATGAACGCCAGGACCTGATCGACGCAGTGCCACGCGAACATCTGCGCGACCAGCCCGCCGCCGCCCTCGACCAGCACGCGGCGCAGCCCGCGGCGGTGCAGCTCGTTGAACGCGCGGCCGAGGTTCAGACGGCGCGGCCCCTCGGCGGTCGGCACGTGCACGACCTGCACGCCGAGGTCCGACAGGTGCCCGCTGCGCCGCGGATCGACGTCCTCGCTGGCCAGCAGCCAGGTCGGCGCCGTGCGCGCCGTGCGCACCAGGTTGCTGTCGTCGTCGATCTCGCCGAGCGGGTCGACCACGATGCGGATCGGTTGTTTGCCCTCGACGTGGCGCACGGTCAGTTCGGGGTCGTCGATCTGCGCCGTGCGGAACCCGACCATCACCGCGCAGCAGCGCGCACGCAGCTCGTGCGTGCGGCGCCGCGCCTCGGGCCCCGAGATCCAACGCGCCTCGCCGGTCGGCGCCGCCGTCTTGCCGTCGAGGGTCATCGCCCACTTGCACAGCGTCCACGGCCGCTGCAGCTTGAGCGCCTTGCGGAACGGCACGTTGATCGCGTCGCACTGCGAAGCGAGCACGCCGTCCACCACCTCGATGCCGGCCTGCTCGAGCACCTCGATGCCGCGGCGGCGGTGCCGCGGGTCGGGATCGAGCGTACCGATCACCACCGTCTTGATGCCCGCGGCGACCAGCGCCTGCGCGCACGGCGGCGTCTTCTTGCCGTCCTGGCCCTTGGCCGTCGAGCACGGCTCGAGCGTGACGATCGCAGTGTCGGGCTTCGCACCCGCTGCGCGCGCCGCGTCGAGCGCCATCGCCTCGGCGTGGCGGCCGCCGAAGAACTCGTGCCAGCCGCGCGCGACGACCTCGCCGTTCTGCAACAGCATGCAGCCGACCCGCGGGTTCGGTTCCACCTCGCCGCGGCCGCGCTGCGCCAGCGCGATCGCCTCGTTCATCAGGTCGTCGTGGTTCACTGGTGCGACTCCTCGTGCACGCGCGCGCCTTCGTCGCGGCTGCCGAACTGTCCTTCACTGTCGTGCAGCTGATCGCCGACCAGCGAGTGTGCCAGCGCCTCGGTGACCCTGACCGGCACGTACTGGCCGACCAGGGACAGGTCGTCGCTGGCGAAGTGCACCAGCCGGTGGTGCACGGTGCGGCCCGACAGCCGACCCGCGACCTTGCTGGCGCCCTCGACGAGCACCTCGACCGTCTGGCCGACGTGCGCGACGTTGCGCCGCAGGGTCAGCTCTTCCTGCGCCGCGAGCAGCACCTGGTTGCGCCGTTCCTTCTCGGCCTCGGGCACATCGTCCGGCAGCTCGGCGGCGACCGTGCCGGGCCGCGGCGAGTACTTGAACACGTAGCTCTGCGCGAAGTCGACGCGCCGCAGCAGCGCCACCGACTCCTCGAAGTCGGCCTCGGTCTCGCCCGGGTAGCCGACGATGAAGTCGCTGTGCAGCTCGAAGTCCGGCGCGGCGGCGAGCAGCTGCTCGACGCGTGCCAGATACCGCTCGACGGTGTAGCCGCGGCGCATCGTCTTGAGCACGCGGTTGCTGCCCGACTGCACCGGCAGGTGCAGGTAGCGCGCCACCTTCGGCAGCTCGGCGAGCGCCGTGATCAGGTCGGGCCCCAGGAAGTTGGGGTGCGAGGTGATGAACGCCAGCCGCCGCAGCGCCGGGATCTCGTGCAGCGCGCGCAGCAGCAGCGCCAACGTCGGCTTGCCGGGCAGGTCGCGGCCGTAGGCGTTCACGGTCTGACCGAGCAGGGTGATCTCGGTGACCCCGTCGTCGCACAGGCGCTGCGCTTCCTCGACGATGTCGGCGACCGGCCGCGAGATCTCCTCGCCGCGCGTCGTCGGCACGATGCAGTAGGTGCACGGCATGTTGCAGCCGCGCATGATCGACACGAACGCCTGCGAGCGGTGCGGTCGCACCCGCACGTCGCGCACGATGGTGTCGCCGCTGACGCCGTGGTCGACCTGCACCACGCCCGCGCCCTGCACCTCGTGTTTGGTGCGCGCCGGTTCGCGCTCGGCCGCGAGCTCGCCGTTCTTGCGCCGCGCCTGCTCGACCGTGCGGTCGATGTCGCCGAACGCCGACGGCCCGACCACGAGGTCGACGTGCGGCATGCGCGCCAGCAGGTACCGCTTGTGCTCCTGGGCCATGCAGCCGAGCACGCCGACCACCAGGCCCGGGTCGGTGCGTTTGCGAATGCGCAACTTGCCCAGCTTGGACCAGACCCGGTCCTCGGCATGCTGGCGCACGGAACAGGTGTTGAGCAGCACCACGTCGGCGTCGGCCTCGGCCGGGGCCGCGACGTAGCCGAGCTGCCGCAACTTGCTCTCCACCAGCTCGCTGTCGAGCTTGTTCATCTGGCAGCCGTAGCTGGTGAGGTGATATTTCGGAGCCGTCATCGGGGCGCGGGAGTGTAGGGGCAGACGGCTCGGCATTCTGCCCCTGTTCTCACCGCCCTCAGGACTGCCCCGTAGCATCGCGCCATGCCCGACCTCCGCCCCACCCGCCGTTCCTTCCTGCAGACCTCGGCCGGCGCCGTCGCCGCGCTGCCGTTGGTCGGCCACCTGCAACCCCGCCGCCGCGAGCCCAAGAAGATCCTGGTGCTCGGCGGCACCGGTTTCCTCGGCCCCCACTTCGTGCGCGCCGCCGTCGCCGCCGGTCACACCGTGACGCTGTTCAACCGCGGCCGCACCAACCCGGGCCTGTTCAAGGAGCTCGAACAGCTGCACGGCCAGCGCCGCCGACCGCGCCCCGGCCGCGCCAACGATCCCGCGCAGGACCTGTCGGCGCTCGAGAACCGCAAGTGGGACTGCGTGCTCGACACCAGCGGTTACTTCACCGGCGAGGTCGAGGACGTCTGCAAGGTGCTCGGCGGCAACGTCGGACAGTACGTCTACGTGAGCTCGATGTCGGTCTACGCGAGCCTCGAGAAGGACGCGTCGCCGGTCGACGAGGACAGCCCGCTGCTGAGCCTGCAGGACAAGTACGTGCAGGACATGGGCAAGGAGTTCGAGAACTACGGCGGCCTCAAGCGCCACTGCGAAGACGCCGCCGCCGCCGCGTTCCCGGGCGCCGCCACCCTGGTGCGCCCCGGCTACATCGTCGGCCCCGGCGACTACTCCGATCGATTCTCGTACTGGCCCGCACGCTTCGACCGCGGCGGCGAGTGCCTCGCGCCCGGCGATCCCGACAACGACCTGCAGTTCATCGACGTGCGCGACCTCGGCGCGTGGCTCGTGCACCTGTGTGAGCAGAAGATCACCGGTCCGTTCAACGCGGTCGGCTTCGACGGCCGGATCTCCGTCGAGGAGTTCCTGCACACCGGCAAGGGCACGCGCAACCACAGCTGCACCTTCACCTGGGTCGACGACAAGTTCCTCGAGGACAACGGCGTCAGCAGCTGGCAGGAGATGGGCTGCTGGACGCCCAAGGCGAAGAACGGTCACACCAGCAACGCCAAGGCGATCGCCGCGGGCGCGAAGTACCGGCCGATCGCCGAGACCATCCGCGACACCGCCGAGTGGGTGAAGAACGAGCGCGGTGACGGGCCGTGGCGGGCGGGCATGACGGCCGAGCGGGAGAAGGACCTGCTCGCCAAGTGGAAGGCGCGTTAGGGAACTGATTCCTTCCGTGGCGTACGCCGGAGCACCGGTGCCATGGTGGCTGCCAACAAGGAAGTTGTGACGGTCCCGGGCCCGTACGCCACGGAAGGAATCAGTCTGGTACTGGCCGCCGCGCCCGACATTGCGGCCCACCGCAGGCAAGTCCACGTCCCCCGCGGCTGCCTCGGCGGCAATCCGGCCCCATACTGCTACCGATCGCGAACTTGCGTGATGGCCCCCGTTCACGCCCCGCGGATGTAGGCCGTCGCCCACCCACCTCACCCATGATGTCACGCGCCCGCGCTCTCCCCCTGCTCACCACCACCCTGGCCTGCGTCGCCCCGGCCCTCGCCCAGAACCTCGACCTCGACAAGGTCGGCGGCGCTCTCGGCGGAACCACCACGATGCAGCTCGCGGGCAACCCCGGCGAGTTCTACGCGATCCTGCTCGACTACCAGGAGCAGAGCACCTACCTGCCCGCGCTCGGCGTGACGCTCGACATCCGCGACATCTACGCCAGCCTCTCGTTCAACCTGCCCGGCTTCAGCGGCGTCACCGACGCGAGCGGCGCGGCCAGCGCCTCGGCGGTGATCCCCAACGACCCGGCGCTCGCCAGCCTGACTTTGTCACTGCAGGCAGTCGCCTACGGCAGCACCTGGAGCGTCTCGAATCTGGTCCGCATCACCCCGCAGGCCGCGGGCACGTTCGCGCCGCTGCGCAGCCAACCGGCCGTGCCGATCTCCGGCGGCGGCGTGGTCGCGGGCGCCGACAACGAGCTGCTGTTCGTCGGCGGCTCGGGTCCGGTGGCGCAGACGCTGCGCACGCGCACCGAGGATTGGAGCGCGGCGGGCGCGACGTTCGGCGTCGGCCTGTTGTCGCAGACCACGACCCTCGCGGACGGTCGCGTGTTGTTCACGGGCGGCCTGGACCTGCTGACCGGCCAGCCGACGGCGGCGGCGGCCGTCTACGACCCGGCGACGCAGACCACGACCACCCTGGCGATGGGCACGGCGCGCGCCGGCCACGGCGCGTCGCTGCTCGGCAACGGCAAGGTGCTGGTCACGGGCGGCTCGTCGGCGCTCAACCTCAGCAACCCGCTGTCCCTGTTCACGGGCATCCTGGTCTCGACCGAACTGTTCGACCCGGCGACCGACACGTTCTCCCCGGGCCCGAACATGCTCGAGGCGCGCGCGATGCACACGTCGACGACGCTGACCAACGGCAACGTGCTGATCGCGGGCGGCATCACGCTGATCCCGTTCCTCAACATCCCAACGGTGTCGGCGACGGCCTACCGCTTCAACCCGAGCAACAACAGCTTCGGCTTCCCGTCGACGTTCGGCGGCGGCCGCTTCCTGCACAGCGCGGTCGCCCTCGACAACGGCAAGGTGCTGCTCTGCGGCGGCATCAACATCGATTTCACGCAGTTCCTGACGACGCTCAACATCCAGGACCTGATCATCAACACGCGCACCGACTGCCAGGTCTACACGCCCGGCATCCTCAACTTCGGCACGTTCGCGACCGTGAACGGCATGCAGGAAGGCCGCGCCGGCGCGGCGTTGGCGGCGCTGCCGAACGGCGGCGCGCTGATGGCGGGCGGCTTCCAGTTGGCGATCGACGCGCAGACGCAGACCTTCGTGTTCGGCGCGACGGCGACCGCCGACGTGCTCGGCCAGAACACGATCACGGCGACCGGATCGATGGCCGCGCCGCGGCTGTTCCCGCTGGCGGTCAACCTGCCCGACGGCACGGTGCTGGTGGTCGGCGGCGGCGGCAACGCCGAGGTCTACCAGCGCTGAGGTCGGGACCGTCCGCGCAAGTCGCGGCACGCGAATCCACCGGGCAGCCCAAAGCCACGGGCAGCCCAATTCCCCCGGGCAAACTTGACGACCACCGCGCGCGGGCTACGTTCCGCGGCATGCATCGCGTGCATCATCACCCCGCCCTCCATCATCCCCACCATCGCCGCGGCGATGGCCGGTCGGTGAAGGTTCGCGCGCGGGGTTAGACCCGACGACAGCACGCGCCCCTCACCCGACGCCGGCCATGCGCCGGCGTCGCGCGTTTGTGGGCCCTACTCGGCACACGCAACGGCGCGAACGGCGGCCCGCCTGCCCAGCCTCCCCCTGCCTGCCTGTGTGATCCGATGACCGACCCCGCTCCGAACCGCCCCCTGCGCCTGGCGCTGCCCAAGGGCCGCATGCAGCACAACCTGCTGCAGCTGCTCGCCGACGCCGGCATGCCGGTGCGCCTGGGCCAGCGCGACTACCGCCCGCGCGTCGCCAACACCGACTTCGACTGCAAGTTGCTCAAGCCGCAGAACGTGGTCGAGATGCTGCACCAGGGCAGCCGCGACCTCGGCTTCGCCGGCGCCGACTGGGTGCGGGAACTCGGCTTCCCCCTGGTCGAACTGCTCGACACGGGCCTGGACCCGGTGCGCATCGTCGCCGCCGCCCCCGCCGCGGTCATCGAAAGCGGCGCGCTGCCGCGCCGCCGGTTCGTGGTCGCCTCGGAGTACGAGGTGCTCACCCGCGACTGGCTGCGGCGGTGCGGTCACGAGGCGGCGTTCGTACGTTCCTACGGCGCGACCGAGGCGTTCCCGCCCGACGACGCCGACGTGATCGTCGACAACACCGCGACCGGGGACACCCTCGCGGCCAACGGCCTCTCGATCGTCGACGAACTCCTGCGCAGCTCGACGCGGCTGTACGCCAACCCGCGCAGCCTCGACGACCCCGCGCGGCGCCGGCGCGTCGACGAGTTCGTGCAGCTGCTGCGCTCGGTGCTCGACGCCCGGCTGCGCGCGATGCTCGACGTCAACGTCGACGCGGCGCACCTCACCGCGGTCATCGAGGCGCTGCCCGCGATGCAGAACCCCACGGTCTCCCCCCTGCACGGCGGCAGCGGCTACGCGGTGCGCGCCGCGGTGCCGCGCCGCGAGCTACCCTCCCTGCTGCTGCGCCTGCGCGAGCTCGGCGCGCGCGACCTCGTCGTCTCCACCGTCTCCCAGCTTCTGCCATGAACGACTCCTCCACCGACGGCCCACGCCCCCGCGACGGCCTGCCGACGCGCGCCTACACGCGCCCGCAGGACGACGCCCACATCGACCTGTGGCTCGACAGCAACGAGGGCCCCGCGGCCAACGCCCGGCGCTTCGCGAGCGCCCCGACCGAGGTCGAGGCGCTGCGCAGCTACCCCAACGATCGCGCACTGCGACTCGCGCTGGCGGCTCGCTTCGGGGTGGGCGAGGAACAGGTCGCGATCGGCACCGGCGCCGACGAGCTGCTCGATCGCATCTGTCGCGCGTTCCTGGCGCCGGGCCGTCGGCTGTGCGCGCCGTCGCCGTGCTTTCCGATGTTGCCGCGCTACGGCCAGCTCGCGGGCGCGGAACTCGCGTGGGTGCCGTGGCACGACGGCGCGCTGCCGACCGCGGCGCTGCTGGCGCGCACGCAACTCGACGGACGGCCGACGGTGCTGTTCCTGACCACGCCCAACAACCCCACGGGGCTGGTGATCGGCGCGGCCGAACTCGTCGCGATCGCGGCAGCGCTGCCGCAGACGCTGGTCGTCGCCGACCTCGCCTACGTCGAGTTCGCCGACGACGACCCCACCGCGGCGCTGCTGGCGCTGCCCAACGTGCTGGTGGTGCGCACCTTCTCGAAGGGCTTCGGCCTCGCGGGACTGCGCGTCGGCTATGCCATGGGCGCCGCCGAAGTGATCGCGGCGCTGACGGTGTGCGGCAGCCCGTTCCCGGTCGCGGCGCCGTCGCTGGCGCTGGCGTTACTCGCCCTGCAGACCGGCCCCGACGGCGATGCGATCGCGGCCGTGCGGCGCGAACGCGAACTGCTCGCCCTCGAACTGCGCCGCCGCGGCTTCGCGGTGTCGCCGCCCGCGGCGAACTTCGTGTTCGCGCGCGCCGACCGCCGCGAGCAGGTCGAAGCGCTGGCGGCGACGCTGCGCCAGCGCGGCATCCAGATCCGCACCTTCGCGCCCGACGACGAGTTCCTCGCGCGCGCGGTGCGCATCACCTGCCCCGGCGACGCCGAGGCCTTCCGCCGCCTCTGCGCGGCCCTGCCCGGAGCCGACGCGCGATGACCCGACGCACCGCCACCCTGCGCCGCACGACGCGCGAGACCGATGTGCACTGCACGCTCGGCCTCGACGGCCTCGGCGACGCCACCGTCGACACCGGCGTGCCGTTCCTCGACCACCTGCTCACCGCGCTCGCGCGCCACGGCGGCCTCGACCTGCAGCTGCGCTGCGCCGGCGACCTGCACGTCGACGACCACCACTCGGTCGAAGACTGCGCGATCGTGCTCGGCCAGTGTGTCGACGCCGCACTCGGCGACCGCGCCGGCATCCGCCGCTTCGGGCACGCCTACGCGCCGCTCGACGAGGCGCTGGTGCGGGCCGTCGTCGACCTGTCCGGACGCCCGTTCGCGGTGGTCGACCTGCCGTGGCGCCGCGAGGCGATCGGCGGGCTCAGCCTCGAGAACGTGCCGCACGCGCTGGCGACGTTCGCGACCCACGCGCGACTGTGCCTGCACCTCGACGCGCTGCGCGGCGACAACGACCACCACCGCGCCGAGGCGGCGTTCAAGGCGCTCGCCGTGGCGCTGCGCCAGGCGTGGGCGCGCGGCGGCGACGGCGTGCCGAGCACCAAGGGGACGCTGTGAACGACCTGACCGTCGTACCGACCGGCGTCGCCAACCTCGCTTCGGTGCGCGCCGCGTTCGCGCGCCTGGGCTGCGCGCTGGTCGCGGCGCGGCAACCACAGGACGTGGCGGACGCTGCGGCCGTGCTGCTGCCGGGCGTCGGCCACTTCGGCGAGGCGCGCGCCGCGCTCGACGCGCGCGGTCTCGCGGCGCCGCTGCGACAGCGGTTGCGCGACGGCCGGGCGACCCTGGGCATCTGCCTGGGCATGCAGCTGTGTTGTGAAGGCAGCGACGAGGCCCCGCAGACTCCCGGACTCGGCGCGGTGCCCGGCCGCGTCACGCGCTTCCCGAGCGCGGTGCGCTGCCCGCAGATGGGCTGGAACGACGTCGCCTGCGCGGGCGATACGACGCTGCTCGAACCGGGGCACGCCTACTTCGCCAACTCGTTCCGGCTGTGCGAACCGCCCGCGGGCTGGGCCGTCGCCACCGCCGAACACGGCGGCACCTACGTCGCGGCGCTCGAGCGCGGCGCGGTGCTGCTGTGCCAGTTCCACCCCGAGCTCTCGGCCGGCTACGGCGAGGCGCTGCTGCGCCGCTGGCTGCAACGCGCCGCCGCGGAGGTCGCGTGCTGACCAGCCGCATCATCCCGTGCCTCGACACCGACGCCGGCCGCGTCGTCAAGGGCGTGCGGTTCCAGGCGCTGCGCGACTGCGGCGATCCCGCCGAGCTGGCCGCGCGCTACCAGCAGCAGGGCGCCGACGAACTCGTCGTGCTCGACGTCTCGGCCACCGTGCAAGGACGTGGGCACCGGCTCGACACGATCCGGGCGATCCGGGCAACGCTCGGCATCCCGCTGTGCGTCGGCGGCGGCGTGCGCTGCGCCGACGACGCAGCCGCGCTGCTCGAGGCCGGCGCCGACAAGGTCGCCGTGAACTCGGCCGCCGTCGCCGCCCCCGACCTGCTGACCGCGATGGCGGCGCGGTTCGGCAGCCAGGCGGTGGTGTTGGCGATCGACGCGCGCGCGTGCGAAGGCCACTACGTCGTGCACACCCACGCCGGCCGCACCGGCACCCCGCGCGACGCGGTCGCGTGGGCGCGCGAGGGCGGCGAACGCGGCGCCGGTGAGATCCTGCTGACCAGCATGGACCGCGACGGCACCGGCGACGGCTACGAGCTGCCGCTGCTCGCCGCCGCGCGCGCGGCGACCTCGGTGCCGGTGATCGCCTCGGGCGGCGCGCGCACCACCGAACACCTCGCCGCGGCGCTGCGCGCCGGCGCCGACGCCGTGCTCGTGGCGTCGATGCTGCACGACGGCCGCACCACCGTCGCCGAACTCAAGCGACAACTCTCCGCCTCCGACCTGGCCATCCGACCATGATCCTGCCCTCCATCGACCTGCAAGGCGGCTGCGCCGTGCAGCTGCGTTCCGGCCGCGACCTCGTGCTCGACGCCGGCGATCCCTGGCCCTGGCTGCAGCGTTTCGCGCGCGTCGGCGAAGTCGCCGTCGTCGACCTCGACGCCGCGCTGGGCCGCGGCGACCACCGCGCCCTGATCCGCGAGATGTGCGCCGCCGCGCCGATCCGCGTCGGTGGCGGCATCCGCGACGTCGACGCAGCGCTCGCCTGGCTCGACGCCGGCGCGACCAAGGTCGTGCTCGGCACGATGGCGCAACCCGCGCTGCTTCGCCAGCTGCCCAAGGACCGCGTCGTCGCGGCGCTCGACGCCGTGCACGGCGAGGTCGTCGTCGACGGCTGGCGCACGCGCACCGGCCGCACGGTGCACGACCGCATCGCCGAGCTGCGGCCGTTCGTGAGCGGCTTCCTGGTCACGTTCGTCGAACGCGAGGGTCAGCTCGCTGGGCTGGATCTCGACGCCGTGCGCAGCCTGCGCGCGGCCGCCGGCGACGCCGAACTCGTGATCGCCGGCGGCGTGGCCACGCCGCAGGACGTCGCCGAACTCGATCGCCTGGGCTGCCAGGCCCAGGTCGGCATGGCGCTCTATCGCGAGGTATTCCACGAAGCCGACGCGCTGGTGGCGATGCTGCCGGTGGAGCAACCGTGGCCGACGGTGGTCTGCGACGAACGCGGCGCCGCGCTCGGCCTGTGTTGGTCCGACGCCGAGAGCCTGGCGCGGGCGCTGCGCGAAGGGCGGGGCATCTACCACTCGCGCCGGCGCGGCCTGTGGCGCAAGGGCGAGAGCTCGGGCAACCACCAGGAACTGCTGCGCGTCGACCTCGACTGCGACCGCGACGCCCTGCGGTTCGTCGTGCGCCAACACGGCGCGGGCTTCTGTCACCGCGACACGTGGACCTGTTGGGGCGACGGCGGCGGCCTGACCGCGCTGACCCGGCGGCTCGCCACCGCCGCCGCGGGGCAGGACACGAGCAGCTACACACGCAAGCTGCTCGCCGACCCGTCGTGGCTCGCCAGCAAGCTGCGTGAGGAGGCCGGCGAGCTCGCCGCCGCGCGTTCGCGCGCGCACGTCGTCGCCGAAGCCGCCGACCTCACCTACTTCACCATGGTCGCGCTACAGCGCGCCGGCGCGTCGCTGGCCGAGGTCGAGGCCGAGCTCGACCGCCGCGCGCGCCGCGTGCGTCGACGTCCCGGACTCGCCAAGCAGGACGAATCGGCCGAGGAAGCCCGATGAGCCCGCTGCCCCGGATGCACCCGTCCGAGGTCCGCGCCGCCGCGGGCTCCCCGCTCGACCCGCGGACGCTCGCGGTCGCGCAGCAGATCGTCGACGACGTCGCGACGCGCGGCGTGGCCGCCGTGCGCGAGCACGCCGCGCGCCTCGATGGCCTGCCGCAGAACGCGCCGCTGCTGCTGCCGCCCGCCGTGCTCGCCCGGGCCTTCGCCGGGCTGCCGACCGCCGACCGCGAGCTGCTGCAGCGCACCGCGGCGCGCATCGCGGTGTTCGCGCGCGCACAGCGCGCCTCCCTGACCGAGTTCGACCTGCCGGTGCCCGGCGGCCGCGCCTGCCAGCGCCTCGCGCCGCTGCAGCGCGCCGGCTGTTACGCCCCTGGCGGCCGCGCGGTGTTGCCGAGCTCGTTGCTGATGACCGCGGTGACGGCTCGCACCGCCGGTTGCGCGCAGGTGTACGCGGCCTGCCCGCGGCCCGCCGCGATCGTGCTCGGCGCCGCGCACGTCGCCGGCGTCGACGGCTTGCTGGTCGCGGGCGGCGCCCAGGCGATCGCCGCGCTCGCGTTCGGCATCGACGGGCAGCCGGCCTGCGACATCGTGGTCGGCCCCGGCAACCGCTTCGTCACCGCGGCCAAGCAGCTCGTCCAGGGCCGCGTCGCGGTCGATCTTCCCGCCGGCCCCAGCGAACTGTGCGTCGTCGCCGACGGTTCGTGCGACCCCGGCGACGTCGCCGCAGACCTGCTGGCCCAGGCTGAACACGACGACCACGCGCGGCCGTGGCTGCTCAGCGAGGAGGCCGCGGTCCTCGACGCCGTCGACGCCGAACTGCGGGCCCAGCTCGACCGGTTGCCGACCAGGGCGACCGCGCGGATCGCGTTGCGCGGCGGCGGCGCCGTGTTGTGCCGCGATGCGCAGGAACTGCTCGCCGTCTGCGACCGCCTCGCGCCCGAACACCTGCAGCTCGCGGTGCGCGATCCGGCGGCGCTCGCGCACCGCCTGGGCCACTACGGCGCGCTGTTCTTCGGCCGCGCCGGCGCCGAGGTCCTCGGCGACTACGGCGCCGGCCCCAACCACGTGCTGCCCACCGGCGGCGCGGCGCGGTTCTCGGGCGGGTTGTCCGTGTTCCACTTCCTGCGCGTGCGCACCTGGCTCGAACTCGGTGACGGCGCGGGTCCGCTCGCCGCCGACGCAGCCCATCTCGCCGAGCTGGAAGGCCTGCCCGGTCACGCCGCGGCGGCGCGGCGGCGCGTGCGCTGAGCCGCGCCCGGCCAGCGGATCAGCTGCCCATCGGATCCAGGCGCCGGATCTCGACGGTGCCGCCGATCGTCAGCTCGGGGTGGTCCTGGCACAGTTCGACGGCGTGCTCGTAGCTGTCGGCTTCGATCAGATGGAAGCCGCCGACCAGCTCCTTGGTCTCGCCGTACGGGCCGTCGCTGACCTTGACGCCGGAAGCGTCGCGCGCGATCACGCGGCCGTCGCCGTCGGCGAGCTTCTTGCCGTCGAGGAAGCGGCGCTCGGCCATCAGCCTGCCGGCCCACGCCTCGAAGCACTCGACCAGCTCCTGCATCTGGGCGGCGTCGCGGTGTTGCCAGACATCGGGATCTCCGCGCAGGATCAACAGGAATTTGGGCATGGTATCGGTGCTTGGCGAAGGTGGCAGTGCAGCGCGCCGACCAGCCGCGCGCAACAACCTGCCGCCAGGTCTTGTCGCATGTTATGGTCTGGACCAACCGTGGCTGTGCAGCTGCCGACAACTCCGGTCCCGATCTTCCCGCTGCCTGGTGTGTTCCTGTTCCCACACCAGGTGCTGCCGTTCCACATCTTCGAACCGCGCTACCGGCAGATGGTCGAGGACCTGCTCGACGGCCCGGGCCGCTTCTGCGTCGGCACCGTGCTGGTCGGCGAGCGCGAGACCAAGGACCACGTCCCCGCGCTGTTGCCGGTCGCCGGCTTCGGCGAGATCCTGCGCCACGAGAAGCTCGAGGACGGCCGCTACAACCTGTGGATCCTCGGCCTGGCCCGCGTGCACATCGAGGAGGTGGCGAGCGACCGCGACTACCGCCAGGTGCGTTGCCAGCCGTTCGTCGAGATCGACGTCGACGAAGACGAAGGAGAACAACTCGCCGCGCAGTTGCGTTCGGCGACCTCGGCCCGCCTCGAACAACCGCTGCCGCTGCCGGACTCAGCCCCCGCCGGCCTGCTGGCCGACCTGCTGGTGCAGACGCTGCGCGCGCCGCAACCGTTCGTGGAGCGCGTGTTCACCGAGCCGTCGGTCGCCGAACGCGCGCGCATGGCGCTGCAGAAGGCGCACGACGCGGGCGAGAGCTCCCCGCTCGAGTGAGCCGCAGTCACCTGCGCAGGAGGGGTTCGATCACCTGCGCGACGACCTCGCCGACGAGCTCGTAGCCGGCGTCGCTGCAGTGCCCGTTGCGCACGAACAGGTCTTCGCGCGGCCGCGTGCGCAACTCCTCGTCGAAGCGCTCGCGCAGCGGCACGAACGGCACGCCGAGGCGGCCGGCCGCCTCGCGCTGCACGCGCTCGAGCTCGGGATGCGGAAACGGATAGCCGAGCACGACCAAGGCCACGCCGCGCTCGCGGCACAACCGCCCGATCTCGAGCAGGTGCTGCTCGAGCGTCGCAGCCCACGGCGCGGCGTCGCGGCCTTCGTCGTAGACCGCGCGCAGCGCCTTGCGCAGGGCTTCGCGCACCTCCGGCGGCGCCGCCTGCGCCGCGGTGACGGCGGCCTCGCACTGCGCCCAGGTCACGGCCTCGCGCATCGCGCCGAGCGGCACCCGCGAGAGGTTGATGTTGCCGTCGAGCAGCGTGCCGGCGACCAGCAGCCGCGCGGCGCGCGCGGGATCCGCGGCGGCGCACGCCGTCGCCAGGTGCCGCACGATCATCGCCGACTGCGCCGGGAACAATCGCCCCGACAGGCGCAGACACAGCGGCGCGGCCGCGCGGAACTCGTCGAGCAGCCCGAGCTGGAAACACGCGTCCTGCAGCACCATCGCGGCGGCGCCCGACCGCGGCTGCGCCTGCAGGTGCGCGCGCGCCGCAGAGATCGCCTGCTGCGGCCGCGCGGTGGCCATCAGCGCGACCACGAGGTTCTCGCCGCCGGCGTCGGGCTGCGCCGCGGCCAGCGCCTGCAGCGCGCCGAGCGCAGTCTGGCACCGCGCCGCGTCACCGGCCAGGTGCGCCGCGACGGCCACGGTCTTCTGCACCGCCGGCACGTCCGGGTGCTCTTCGGCGAGCGCGTGCGCCAACGCCAACACCTCGGTGCCGCGTCCCGAGAACAGCTGCCGTTCGATCACCGCGACCCGCTGCTGGACCGCCGGCGCGGGCGGCGGCGCGAACGTCGGCGGCGGTTCGTCTGCGCGCACCAGATCGAGCTCGGCCAACATCGCGAAGCCGGCGTCGGTGGCGCGCAAGGCATCGGGGCCGTCCGGCGCGGGCGGCGCCGATGCCATCTCGTCGCTGGTGCGATGCCACGAGTTGGCCGCGAAGCGCAGGCACAACGCCAGCAGCCGGCCCGTGCGCCAGCGCCATTCGAAGCCGTAGTCCAGCGTCGCCGCATCGCGCGCCCGGGCTTCGAGCTCGGCGGACGCGACCGGCGCTGGCCGCGACCAGGTGTCGTTGAACGCCATCAGCACGCACAGCACCTGGGGCCGCGAGTGCAGCAGCGCTGGCACCTGCCGGATCAGGAACGCGCTGTCCTGCCCCGGGCAGCCGCCGTTGACGACCGTGAGCTGCGTGTGCCCGCGGCTGCGCAGCAGGCCCTGCAGCACCGCCGGGTAGCTGTGTTCGACCGAGGTCGCGCCGATGCCCGCCGTGTAGCTGTCCCCCAGGCATACGACCGACGGTCCGTCGACCACCGCCGGCGCCGGACGCGACGCGCTGACCACGAACGCGGCGAGCTGCAGCACCAGCTCGAGCGCCACGACGAAGATCACGACGGCGAGCAGGACCTTGCGGAAACGGGGGAACGAAGCGCGCATGAGCCCGGGGAGACCGAACAGAGTCTGCGCGACCCCGCAGCCGCGGTCGAGCCCATGTCGCACTTCCGCCGACCGCGGCCGGGCGCGAACTTGCTCCGGACGGGCGGCCCCCTACTGTGCGCCGATGGTCACCCAGCGCCGTGCCGGCAACGCCCCGCTCCGCGTCTACCTCGTCGGCGCCCATGCCACCGGCAAGACCACCCTCGCCCGCTGGATCCGCGACCGCTACCACCTGCCGATGATCGCCGAGGTCGCGCGCGGCGTGCTCGCCGAGATGGAGGAGAACCTCGACTCGCTGCGCACCGACATCGCACTCGTGAACCGCTACCAGACCGAGGTCTTCGAGCGACAGATCGCCGCCGAGCACCAGGTCGAGGGCCCGTTCGTCAGCGATCGCGCCTTCTGCAACCTCGCCTACGCCGCCCACCACTCGACCGCGCTGGCCAGGCTGTTCCGCGACAGCCGCTTCGCCGACTACATGCAGTGGGTGCGACAGGGCGTGGTGTTCTTCCTGCGCCCGCACCGCGAGCTGGTCGTCGCCGACGGCGTGCGCGCCGGGCTCGAGTGGGAAGAGGTCGTGCGCATCGACGGCATGGTCAAGCTGCTGCTCGAGATGTTCGACGTGCCCTACGTGCCCGTGCAGTCGCTGTCGATGCAGGAACGCGTGCGGCTCGTCGAGCGCGTGCTCGACCTGGCCCAGCAACCCGAGTACGGAACCTGCGCGCCCGCCGAGCCGGCCGCGCCGACACTCCGCGAGAACTGATCGCCGTCGCTCAGGCGCTCAGGCGCGCACGTGCAGGTCGCCGTCGCCGAAGGTCAGCTGCAGGGGTTCGATCACCACCTGCTTGGGGCCGGCCTCGACCGCGCCGGCCACCCACGCCGGCACGCCGACGCTCTTCGCGACCTCGACGGTGCGCGCGGCGTCGGCCTTGCCGACGTAGAGGGCGAAGCCGGCCCCCATGTTCAGGTTGCCGTACGCCTCGCGCGCGTCGTCGCCGGTCTGCGCCGCGAGGAACCGCAACACCTCGGGCACGTGGGGCAGGGTGTGGAAGCGATACGTCAGCGTCGCCGCGTGCCGCATCAGCTTGCGCCAGCCGTGGCCGGTCACGTTGGCGGCGTAGTGCGGCACGATGCCCTCGGCGAACAGCGCCTCGGTCACCGGCGAATACAACGTCGTCGGCACCAGCAGCGCCTCGCCGTAGAGACTGCCGTCGGCCAGCTTCGTCGCGTAGCCCTCGGGCAACCGCTCGGCGAGCTTGCGCGCCAGCGAGACGCCGTTGGCGTGGATGCCGCTCGAACCGAGCAGCACGATCGCGTCGCCGGGCGCCAGTTCGTCGCCGAGCGTCAGGCGGGTCTTGGGTCGGACCAGCCCGACACACGACGAAGCCAGGTCGATGCGGTCGTCGTGCACGACGCCAGTCAGCGCCGGGGTCTCGCCGCCGCCCCAGGCGACGCCGCACGCGTCGCAGGCGGCCTTCCATCCGGCGACCAGGTCGCGCGCGCGCTGCTCGTCCTCGAACCACGCGCTGCCCCCGGTCGCCCAGTAGGCGTGCACCGACACCGGCGTCGCGCCGACCGTGATCAGGTCGTTGATCGCCATCGCCAGCGTGTCCTGCGCGATCAGGTCGTAGTAGGTCTTGCCGGTGACCTTGCGCATCGCGTCGGCGACCAGCGCCTTGGTGCCCAGGCACTCGGTGATCGACGCCAGCAGGAACTCGCCACAGTCCACGACGTAGGCCGACTCCCCGCGCGACGCCGCGATCTCGGTGAGACCGTGGCGCTGCAGGTTGCCCGCGGTGGACGCGGCCGCCTGCTGGGCGAGGATCTTGAGCGGGTCGATCTTGGCGTAGTCGACCCCGGCCTGCTTGTAGTCGAGTCGGGACATGGTCGCAGAATGTCGGCTCGGCGGCGCGAATGCGAGGACCTGCAGGCGGCTTCTCGTCTTGCCGCGCCCGCGCGCGCGGTCCGCCGGGCCAGCGCTGCTGCGCCGGCCCGGACGGCTATGCGGCGTCAGTTGGCGTCGATCGTCATCTTCAGGCCGTTCGAGGTGACGGCGCCCGTGACGTTGATGCCCGGCACCAGCGACACGCCCTGCGACTTGATCTCCACGCCGGCGAGCCCCGCGAGGTTCGGCACGTTGAAGTTCGTGCTGGCGACGTTGCCGACGGGCAGCGCGATCTGCGTCGCGTCGATCGAGGCGAACTGGTAGCAGCCCGGCATGCCCAGCGGGGTCAGGTCGATGCCCGGGTTGAACTCGGCGAGTCCGAACAGCGTCGCGGTGAGGATCGTGCCCGCGGGCAGCGGCGAGGTGGACAGCGACAGGGTGTTGCCGAGCACGGGCCGCAGGTCGCTGCGGTGGCGCAGGGCGACCTTGTCGGGCGAGGTGATGATCGGCGCGGTGATCGCGGACAGGTCGATCGAGCCGGGGTCGCCGACACCGCCGCCCGGGCTCCACCCGGTCAGCACCGTGTGGTTGGACGCGGCGCAGTTCTGGAAGCGCAGCTCGACGATGCCCGAGCTGAAGAACGCCACCTGGAACGTCTGCGTGCCCGTCTGCCCGTACTCGGGCACGTTGAGGAACGTCACGTAGGCAGCGCCGTTGGCGGGGTCGGTGTCGAAGTGCGTCGTGCCGCCCGCGCTCGGGTTGAGGTCGCACCACACGCCCGCCCATCGCGGCAGGCCGGCGAGCAGCAGCGCGGCGTCGCCGTTGCAGCACTCGCTGTTGCCGCCGGGCTGCGCGCGCACGAAGCCGTTGCTGCTCGCGTAGACGTCGGTGGTGCTGCCGCCCGGATAGTTGAGCGTGAAGCCCAGCGGCAGCGCCGCGGAAACCGAGTCGTCGGTGAGCCCCAGGCTCGGCGCGACCGGCGTGAACCACTGCGGCGGCACTTGCAGCACCGCGTAGCCGTTGTTGGTCGGCAGGAACTGCAGCGTCGTGTTCGACAGATCGAAGCTGTTCGCCGCGAACAGCTCGTAGACCGACGCCGAGGCCTCGTCGAGGCAGCCTTCGCCGTACGGGATCGCCGCGGCGAAACCGGGCTGCGCCGGCGTCTGGTAGGCCCAGGTGTCGTCGCGCGACGAGCCGCCGAACATCACCACCTGACCGCGCACCCAGTCGTAGACCATGTAGTCGTCGGCGCGCGCCGGCGGCAGCGTCGTCGCGGGGCTCGGGCTCCAATCGGTGCCGTCGAACTCCCACGTGTCGGCCGCGCCCTGACCGCCGAACAGCACCACGCGGTTGCGGATCGGGTCGGTGACCATCGTGTGGTCGTAGCGCCCCGGCGGCACGTTGGTCGTCACGCGCTGGGTCCAGTCGACGTTGTCGAAGTACCAGGTGTCCTGGGTGCTGCCCGGGTAGCCGCTGAACAGCACCAGGCCGTTGCCGACCGGGTCGTAGGCCATGTCGGTGGCGTAGCGCAGCGGCGTCGGGTAGTTCGCGGTGACGATCTGCACCCAGTCGACGCCGTTCCACTCCCAGGTGTCGTTCAGCGTCGCCGTGCCGTAGCCGCCGTGCATCACGCAGGTGCCGCGCCCGGGGTGGTAGACGAGAGGCATGGACCGGCGCGCCGGCGGCACGGTCGCGGGCGTCATCTGCGTCCAGGTGACGCCGTCCCACTCCCACGTGTCGTTGAGCACGCCGGTGCCGACGCCGATGCCGCCGAACAGGACCACGCGCCCGCGGCCCAGGTCGTAGGCCAGCGGGTGGGCGGCGCGCGGCGGCGGCGAGGTCGCCGGCGTCGCCTGGCTCCAGTCGACGCCGTCGAACAACCAGGTGTCGCTGACGCGGCCGGCGGCGGTGCCGCCGCCGAACGACACCGTGCGGTCGTTCACGAAGTCGTACGCCATGCCGTGACCGGCGACCCCGGGCGGCGAGGTGTTCGGGAACAGCTGCACCCAGTTCTGGGCGACGAGCGGGGCGGAGAGAACGGCGCACAGGGCGCCGACGGCAGGAACACGACGATGCATGGCAGGCTCCTCGAGGTGGCGAGGCGCGGATCGCCGTGACCCGCGCAGGCCGCATGCTACCGCGCCTGCCGCGCGAGGGGCCCATCGGATCGGGATGAGCCGTTCTTCGCTGGGCCCCGCGCAGCTATCCTGCGGCCGATGCGCGACGACCAAACCCCCTCTCGCCGTGACTTCCTCGGCGCGTCCCTGGCCACGGCCGGCGGCCTCGGCCTCGCCGCCTGCGCCTCCCCCGCAGCGCAGGGCAGCCCCGGCCCCGGCGCCGGTCTGCTGCGCGCCGGCGACCGGGTGTTGTTCCAGGGTGACTCGATCACCGACGCGGGCCGCAGCCGCGAGCGCGCCGCCGAGGCCAACGCGCAGGCCGCGCTCGGCGGCGGCTACGCGTGGTTCGCCGCCGCGGGCCTGCTCGTCGGCCACCCAGCCGAGCAGCTGCAGGTGTGGAACCGCGGCATCAGCGGTAACAAGGTGTTCCAGCTCGCCGACCGCTGGCAGCAGGACTGCCTCGAGCTGAAGCCCGACCTGCTGAGCATCCTGATCGGCGTCAACGACATCTGGCACACCAAGAACGGCAAGTACGACGGCACCGTCGCGACCTACGCGCGCGACTACGACGCGCTGCTGACGCGCACGCGCGCGGCGCTGCCCGACGTGCGCCTGGTGATCTGCGAACCGTTCGTGCTGCGCTGCGGCGCGATCGACGACTCGTGGTTCCCCGAGTTCGACCACTATCGCGCCGCGGCACGCGACGTCGCCGACCGCCACCGCGCGCGCTGGGTGCCGTTCCAGGCGATGTTCGACGCGGCGATCGCCTACGCACCGCCCGAGCACTGGGCCAAGGACGGTGTGCACCCGTCGGCCGCGGGCGCGGCGCTGATGGCGCAGACCTGGCTCGACGTCGTCACGGGCTGAGGGTCACCGGCTGAGTCACCGTCACTGCCCGTCATCGGGGAACGGGTTGCGCACCGGCGCCTCGTCGTGGTGCACGCGGCCCAGCAGACCGCGCATCAGCTTGTTGAGCACGGGCTGCCGGTGTCGCACCCAGACGTGCAGCGGCTCGGGTTTGGCGCCGAGCATCGCCTTGGGCTCGAGCGCCGTGCGCCCGAACGACACGCGCCGCGCCCCCATCTCGATCGCGTCGGCGATCGAGCAGTGCAGCAGCCGCAGGTACAGCGGCAGCTCCTGCGCGGCCTGCCGGTCGAAGCCGATGTGGTAGGCGATCGCGGTGTCGTCGTCGTCGCGCAGCGTCACCACGAACCCCAGCAGCGCCTCGCCGCGGCGCAGCGCGCCGAAGCGCACGCGGCCGGCGGCGCCGCGCGCGAGCGCGGGCCAGTAGTCGGCGCCGAGCGTCACCGGCCGCACCGCGGCGTTCTCGTGCACGGCCAGGTAGAGCTCGTGCAGTCGCGGCGCGACCGCGGCGACGTCGTCGATGGCCACCCGCTGCACGCCCGCCGCCTCGATCGGCGCGAGCACCCGACTGCGCACGTTCTTGCGGTACTTGCCGACGAGCGCGCCGAGGTAGTCGTCGTGGCTGCTCCAGCCGTCGCGCACCGACAGCACCATGTTGGGCTCGGTCTCCACGGGCCGGTAGCCGAGGTCGCGCAGCAGGCCGCTGTGCTGCAGTTCGCGCGCGCAGAGGTCCTTGACCAGCACGAAGTCGGCGCTGCCGCCGTGCTTCTCGGCGCGGCGCACGCGATACGCCGCCTCGCCGATGCCGTGCCAGATCGCGGGGTCCTGTTCGCAGCCGGGCCGGATCGCGATGCCGTGGCTGCCGTAGGTCAACAGGTTGCCGACCACGAGCACGCGCGGGTTGAGCCGCTTGCCGAGCTCCGCCGCGCCGCGCGCCGCCAGCCCGCGCAGCCCCTTGCGCGGCTCGTCGGGCGCCTTGGAAAGGCGCGCACCCGCCACCTCGACGAGCTGCATCGCCAGCGCCGCGACCGGCCGCTGCGCTTGGTAGAGCAGCGCGTAGCGCACGTCGAGGTTGTCGGGCAGCGCGGTCTCGAGCGCGCGGAAGTAGTCGCGGCGCAGCAGTGACCCGCGGTGCGCCGTGACCTCGTCCCAGTGCGCACCGTTGACGAAGTCGATGCGGTCGCCGAACGCGAACTGCACCGGCGCCGGCTGGCGGCGGAACCGCGCACGGGCGAGCACACCGGGCTTCTTGTCACTGGCCATGATGGACCCGCGTCAGCGCGCGACCTGGTGCACCGTGTAGCCGCCGCCCGCCTCGGGCAAGTCGATCGCAGCGCCGTTCGCCGGCACGAACTGCAGCTGCACGTGACTGCCGTCGCGCATGCAGCCGGCCGGCATCTCGACGTTGGTCCACGCCGTGCCGCGGAAGCTCGCGTTCTCGGCCGTGGCGACCTTCGCGCCGCCCGGTTCGGCGTAGACCTGGCTCTTGCCTGCGGGCGCGCTCGTCGTGAACGGAATGCGCAGCCCGCGGCCGTCGATCGTCCAGCGCACCTCACCCGCGAAGTCGCCCTTGACCATCGCCCCCAGCGTCCACGTGTCACCGACGCGGAACAGCATCAGCGTGTAACGCACGCCGTCCTGTTCGCGGTGCACGCGCAGCGTCTGGCCGACGAAACCCGCGGTGCCGACGCGCGCATCGTCTGCGGCGAAGACCGGCACGTCGAGCGCCGGGCCGGAATCGGCAGGCGCGCCCGTGGCGCAGCCGGTGAGCAGCAGCAGTCCGAAGCCGATCGTGAATCGCATGTTCATCGTCCCTCCTGTTCGCGCCAATCGCGCCACAGCCAGCGCAGGCTGTCGGGCAGGATCGCGCCGCCGTGTTTGCCGTCGTGGCCGCCTTCGCCCCACTCGGCCTTGTAGTCGTAGCCGGCCCAGCGCAGCGCCGCCGCCATCTGCTGGTTGGCCAGGAACCAGTTGCCGTGCTCGTTGTCGAGGTCGTGGCTGCCGTCCTGCAGGAACACGCGCAGCGGCTTGACCACCTTGTCGAGCTGCTTGGTCTTGCGGATCAGCGACGGGTAGTTGTGCCCACCCTCGAGCCGCGACGCGCCGTGCGCGATGTCGGTGAAGCTGCCGACGTGGCTGAGCACCTTGGTGAACACGTCGGGGCGTTGCCACGCCGCCGTGAACGCGCAGATGCCGCCCGAGCTGATGCCGCAGATCGCGCGATTCCGCGGGTCCTGCGTGAGCTTCACCGTGCGCCCGACCTCGGGCAGCAATTCGTCGTTCAAGAAGCGCACGTACTGGTCGCTGAGCCGGTCGTACTCGAAGCTGCGGTTGTTCGGCTTGCCCGCCCAGCCCGGCTTGTCGGGCAGCTTCTCGCTGACGTGCCCCGGGTTGACGAAGACGCCGACGGTCACGGGCATCTCGCCGGCCGCGATCAGGTTGTCGAACACGATCGGCACGCGGAAATCGCCGTTCTCGGCGACGTAGGCGTGGCCGTCCTGGAACACCATCACCGCCGCGGGCGCCACGCCGTCGTACTGGGCGGGTACGTAGACCCAGTACTGGCGGATCGTGCCGGCGAAGACCTCACTGCGCCAAACGCCCTCGGTCACCGTGCCGCGCGGCACGCCGTCGTGGCGCTCGCGCGCCGGGTCCTGGGCCGCCGCATTCTGTGCAGGCAGGCTCGTCAACGTGCAGAGCGCCGCGAGAGCGAACGATCGGATGGTTCTGTGCATGGCGAGCAGGGCCGGATCGGCCGGAGCGAGGCTGGCGAAGCGTAGCGCCGACACCACTCACTTCGTCAACGACGGCGTGCGCAACCGGAAACCGTGGCGGCCCTGCGGCAGCTTGCCGAGCAGCTCCGCGGCTTCGCCGACCACGAGCGAGCCGAAGCCGTGGCGCGCGCGCACCGCGTCGACCGCGGCGAACAGCTTCTTCCTCGCCTGGTCTTCGCCGCCGAACAGCAGGCCCTGCGCCGCGGAGACCGCGCTCAGCGAACGCAGCGTGACGCCGACCAGCCGCACCAGGACGCGCCGCGTCAACAGCTCGTCGAGCAGTTCGCCGGCGAGCGCCATGCAGACGTCGGTGCGGTCGGTCGCCTCGCGCAACGAGCGCGCCTTCTCGCCCTGCACGCCATCGACGTGGCGCACGCGCACCACCACGGTGCGCGCCAGCAGCCGCTGCGTGCGCAATTCGGCGGCGGCGCGGTCGAGCAGGTAGGCGAGCATGCCGCGCAGGAACGCGCGCTCCTGCGAGCCGGCGTCGTGCCGCGGCTCGAACGAGCTCTCTCGCGAGATGCTCTGCAGCGTCGGAGTGAGCTTCACCGGCGTCTCGTCGAGGCCGCGGCAGCGCAACCACAGGTCGTCGCCGCGCGCGCCGAAGCTCTGCCGCAGCAGTTCGCGATCGAGCGCCCGCAGTTCGGCGACCGTGGTGACGCCGACCTGCTGCAGCATGCCCGCGGTGCGGTGGCCGACGCCGGGCAGCACCTCGACCGGGAAGCCGGCCAGGAAGTCGCTCTCCTCGCCGGGCATCACCTCGCAGATGCCGCCGGGTTTGGCGCGCGTCGTCGCCATGCGCGCCACGGTGCGCGTCGCGCCGAGTCCCTGCGCCACCGACAGCCCGGTCTCGGCGCGCACCGCCGCGCGCACCTGCTCGCACAGCGCCCGCAGCGAGGCCTCGCCGGGCGCCACGGTCGGGTCGGCGAGCGCCTGCTCGATGCGCAGCGGCACCCCGGTCAGGTCGGCGTAGAAGTCGTCGAGCGAGCAGACCTCGACCACGGGCGAGAACCGCCGCAGGACCTCGGCGACGCGCTGCCGGTAGCGCTCGGCGAGCCGGGCGTCGCCGTCGCAGACGATCAACTCTGGGCAGCGCCGTTTCGCCTCGGCGAGCGCCATCGCGGTCTGCACGCCGCGGGCCTTGGCCTCGTACGACCGCGACGCGACCACGCCGGTGCCGACCACCACGGGCTTGCCGACCAGGGTCGGGTCGCGGATCTGCTCGAGCGACGCGAGGAAGGCATCGATGTCGACGTGCAGGATGCGGCGGCCCATCGCGACACGCTAACAAATACCGAACATCGACAGCAGAGGGGACTGCTGGCTTTGGTGCGGTCGGACATCACCTCCGCCCCGACCGGACCGGGACTCTCCACCCCTTTCTCCACAAGATCGGCACTCTCCAGAACTTGTCCACACCGCAACCGCCAATGGCACCGCGGCGACCGCGCACTCTCCCGATTTCCCCAGCGCCCAAGACCCCGCTCCCGGCCGATCCCCGGCCCCACGGAAGGCCACTCAGGCGATGCGCCGAGCCGCCAACGGCTTTGACGGCGCGCCGCGCTTGCATCGCCGGCGGTCAGCGGAACAGTGCTCGGCCCCCATGGACGCCGCCCACGACCCCAGCCAGACGCCGAGCCGCTCGTTCTTCGACGAGTTGCGCCAGCTGCTGCGGCTCGGCGCGCCGATCGCCCTGGTGCAGTTCGGCACCACCGCATTGAACTTCACCGACGTGGCGATGCTCGGCCGGCACGACCAGGCCTCGCTGCCCGCGATGGCCCTGGGCAACACCATCGCCTGGGTGACCCTGGTGTTCTGCATGGGGGTGGTCACCGCGCTCGACCCCCTGCTGTCGCAGGCGGTCGGCGCGCGCGACCGGCGCGCGGTGCCGCGGCTGCTGGGGCGGGGCGCGCTGCTCGGCCTGCTGCTGTCGGTCCCCACCGCCCTCTTGCTGTTGCCCGCGGGGCTGTGGCTCGAGCTCGCCGGGCAACCCGCCGAACTGATCCCCACCGCCGCCGGCTATGCGCGCCTGCAGGCGCTCGGCGTGTTGCCGTTCTTGTGGTACTCGGTGCTGCGCAGCCACCTGTCGGCGCACGCGCGGCTGGCGCCACAGCTGTGGACGATCGCCGCCGGCAACGTGCTCAACGCGCTGCTCGACTGGCTGCTGATCTTCGGCGAGTTCGGCATGCCGGAGCTCGGCGCCACCGGCGCGGCGATCGCGACGGTCGCGTGTCGCTGGCTCATGTTCCTCGGCCTGCTGTGGTTCGCGCGCGGCGACCTGCTGCCGCCGCTGCGCGCGCTGCGCGATCCGCAGCTGCGCGCCGAGGCCTTCGCGCTGCGGCCGCTGTGGAAGTTGTTCTGCCTGGGCATGCCGATCGGCGCGCAGTTCGTGCTCGAGATCGGCGTGTTCGCGGCGACGGCGCTGTGCATCGGCCACCTCGACGCGCTCGCCGGTGAGGTCGGCGGCCAGGGTCCGCGTCTCGCGGGCCATCAGATCGCACTGCAGCTCGCGTCGCTGAGCTTCATGGTGCCGCTCGGCCTCGGCATCGCCGCGTCGGTGCGCGTCGGCTGGGCCGTCGGCCGCGGCGACCCCGCCGCGGTGGGCCGCGCCTGCAAGGCGGCGCTGGTGGCGGCGGTCACGGTGATGAGCGGCTTCATGCTGCTGTTCCTGCTGCTGCCCGAACGGCTCGCGGGCTCGCTGAGCGACCACCCGCCCGTGATCGCGATCGCCGCCGCGCTGATCCCGATCGCCGGCGTGTTCCAGATCGGCGACGGCCTGCAGGTGGTCTCGATCGGCTGCCTGCGTGGCCTCGGCGATCTGCGCTCGCCGCTGCTCGCCAACTTCGTCGGCTTCTGGGTGCTCGGTCTGCCGCTCGGAGTCTGGCTCGGCTACGGCCTGGACGTCGGGCCCGCGGGGCTGTGGTGGGGATTGGTGCTCGGACTGTTCGCGGTCGCGGTGGCGCTGTTGACGGTGCTGCGCTGGCGACTGGGCCAGCAGCGCGAACGGTTGGCCAGCGAGTAGCGACGGTTCAAGCGGCTGGGAACCAGCGGCGCGTGCGGTTGCAGAACCACACCAGCGACAACATCACGGGCACCTCGATCAGCACGCCGACGACGGTCGCGAGGGCGGCGCCCGAGGACAGCCCGAACAGGCCGATCGCGACCGCCACCGCGAGTTCGAAGAAGTTCGAGGTGCCGATCAGCGCGGCGGGCGCCGCGATCGCGTGCGGAAGGCGCAGCCAACGGGCGGCGAGGTAGGCCAGCGCGAAGATGCCGTAGCTCTGCAGCAGCAGCGGCGCGGCGATCAGGGCGACGCGTTGGGGCTGGGCCAGCAGCGTCTCGGCCTGGAACGCGAACAGCAGCACGACCGTGAGCAGCAGACCGGCGATCGACCACGGCTTGAGGGCGGCGGCCAGCCTGTTCACTGCCTCGGCTCCAGCCCCGGAACCGGCCCCGGACCGCGCCATCAAGCGGGCCCGCGTCGACAAGCCGGCGACCAGCGGCACCACCACGAACAGCACCACGGAAACCAGCAGTGTGCTCCAGGGCACCTGGACCTCGCCGACGCCGAGCAACAGGGCGGCGAGCGGCGCGAACGCGACCACCAGGATCAGGTCGTTCACGGTCACCTGCACCAAGGTGTAGGCCGGGTCCCCCGAGGTGAGCTGGCTCCAGACGAACACCATCGCCGTGCACGGCGCGACGCCGAGCAGGATCAGACCGGCGAGATACTGGGTCGCGTCCGCCGCCGGCAACAGATCGACGAACAGCACGCGGAAGAACAACACGCCGAGCGCCGCCATCGTGAACGGCTTGATCAGCCAGTTCACGGTCAAGGTCAGCAGCAGCCCCTTGGGCCGGCGCCCGACCGCGGCGATGCAGCGCGGTTCGATCGCGAGCATCATCGGGTAGATCATCACCCAGATCAGCACCGCGACCAGCAGGTTGATGCGCGCGAACTCCCATCGGGCCACCTCGGTGACGGCCCCGGGCGCGAGCCGCCCCAGGAGCACGCCGACGCAGATCGCGAGCCCGACCCAGAGCGACAGGAACCGCTCGAAGCGCCCCATACGCGTGCGCTCAGCCCCCGAGCGCGCCGAGGTTCCAGCAGCTGACGCGCGCGCCGTTCTCGAACACGTCGAGCGCGCCGACGCCGCCGTGCGGCAACTGGAAGGCGACGCCGCGCGACAGGCGCAAGCCGAGCATCGCCACCACCAGGCCGCCGATCAGCGAGCCCGGCAACACCAACGCGGCGGCCTTGCCGAGCAGCTGGGGCCGCATGTCGGCCCACCACCCGAGCGCGCGCTCGACCGCGTCGCCGAGGCTCTCGCCGCCGGGCGGGCGCGCCTCGCCGAACTCCGAGAAGAAGGTGCGCACCGCGGCCTCTTCGTCACGCATCACGTCGCGCCAGGCGCGGCTCTGCCAGCGCCCCATCGCCTGGTCGCGCAGCCGCGACTCGGCCAGCGCCTCGAGCTGCCGGGCTTCGGCCAACGCGCGCGCCGGGCCGTGGCACTGCGGCTGCGGACTGGCGAACACGGCAGCGAGCTCCACGGGCTTGAGCAGTTCGAGCCAGTGCAGGACCTGGGCGCGGCCGCGGCGGCTCAGGTCGGCGGGGCCGTCGCCGATCGCGCATTCGGCGTGGGCGGAGTCGAGTTCTGGATGGCGCAACAGCCAGAGTCGGCAGAAATCGGTCGGTTCGGGCAGCACCTGCGCATCTTGGCCCAGGCTTCCATCGACGTCCATCGTGGCCTCGGCCCGACCCGCGCAGTAGCTTGGCGCGGTGACGTTCGCGACCCTCAGGACCCGCATCGACGGCCTCGACGGCATCCTCGGCGGCGGCATCCGCTACCCCGACGACGCCGCGGTGTTCTTGTGCCTGGCCGGCGGCCCCGGCACCGGCAAGACGCTGCTCGCGCTCGAGATGATCGTGCGCGCCTGGCTGGCCAGCCGCGACGGTTCGACGTTCCTCTACTACTCGGTCGAACACTCGCCCGAGAGCATCGAGAAGAAGCTCGACGCCGACTTCGACTGGTTCGGCACCGGCGCCGAGATCCGCGTGCTGCCGCGCGAGGTACCCGGGCGGCTCGTGCTCGAGACCGGCAGCGGCGAGGGCACGAGCCGGCTGGTGCTGACGCAGGCGCGGCCGGCCTCGCTGCAACAGAAGAGCGCGCGCGGCACCACCGTCGACATCGACTGGATCCTCGCCGAGATCGAGAACCACGGCCGCGCCGCGCCGGTGCACATGGTCGTCGTCGACAACGTCGGCCTGCTGCTGACCGACCTCGAGTACTTCGAGAAGCGTACGGCGCTGCTCGAGACGCGCCGGCGCCTGCTCGAGAACAGGATCCACGGCATCTTCGTGATCGAGGAGGCGCACCCGCGCGACCTGCGCCTGCCGTCGGCGGAGGAGTTCTCCACCGACCTGATGGTGCACCTGTCGTTCCGCGAAGAGGCGACCGACTTCAAGGCGCGCGCGATCGAGATCACCAAGGCGCGCCACCAGTACTACTACCGCGGCGTGCACCACTTCTCGATCGCCGGCCGCGGCATCACGCGCGACGTCTACCTCGGCGCGCGCAACGAACGCGGCCCGGGGCTGCACATCTACCCCTCGGTCGCGGCGCAGCTGTCGATGGCGCGCGACCAGGCGCAGTTCAAGGTGCCGGCGCGCGGCGAGGCCGCGATCCAGCTCGGCCATCCCGACCTGGACCGGGCCTTCCTGCGCGACTCGGGGCCGTCGTCGTGCAGTTCGACGGTGCTGCTGGCCGAGCCCGGCATCCGCTCGACCTTCCTGGCGCTGCGTTTCCTCGCCGCGGGCCTGCGCGCCGGCGAGCGCGTGCTGTTCGTGTCGACGCGCGAGGACCGCGACGCGATCCGACGCATCTGCCTGCGCGAACCGGTGCTGCGCGACGTCTGCCTCACCCCCGAGGGGCAGTTCGCCGAGGACTTCCGGGTCGTCTACCTGCACCCGGAGTTCATCGCCCCCGGCAAGTTCACCTGGGACCTGGTGCGCCTGTGCCAGGGTGGCCACGCCGCCGGCGCGCCGCGCCCGGTGGCCCGCATGGCGTTCGACAACATCTACCGCCTGCACGACCGCTTCCCGCTGATCGACGAGCAGCGCTTCCTGATCGCGGCGATGCTCGACATGTTGCGTTACCAGGGCGTCACGCCGCTGTACGTGGACATGGTGCCGCCCGACTCGAGCAATGGCCGATCCAACTTCGACCCGTCGCCCTACCTCGTGGGCTTCGACAACGTCGTGCACCTCTTCTTCACCGCCGGCGACTACGGCTCGCGACCGTTCTTCCGCGTGCTGAAGTCGGTCGGCAACGACTACGTGCAGGAACCCCTGGCGATCGAGTGGCGCAAGCAATGAAGTCCCTGGTGCACCTGGTG
The DNA here is from genome assembly GCA_020638655.1 of Planctomycetota bacterium. Taxonomy (GTDB): domain Bacteria; phylum Planctomycetota; class UBA1135; order UBA1135; family UBA2386; genus JACKIC01. Next base: position 456,480 of record JACKIC010000002.1, on the reverse strand, counting down.
TTGCGCGGCGCCCTCCTGACGGCGACCCCGCTGCTCGCGCAGGGCACCGAGTGGGTCGTCAACGGCAGCTTCACGGGCTCGCTCGCGTCGTGGACCAGCGGCGGCGGCTTCAGCGTGAACGCGGGCTGGGAGGCCGGCTGGGACACGACCGGCCAGGGCGCCAGCGACTCGTACGGCGTCAACGCCGGCGGCCAGGCGCTGCCGGGGCCGTTCGCCCCCAACTGGATCGAGCAGACGATCTTCGTGGTCCAGGGCCTGACCTACGAGTTCCGTTGCGACGTCAGCGGCGCACGACCGGGCAACCCGACCACGGCCAACGCCGACATCGGCTCGGTCTTCGTCGAGATCAACAGCGTGCTGATCGGGCGCCACGACTTCGGCCCGTTCAACCCCGGCGAGATCAAGCGCGCGCAGCTGGCCGGCGTCTACGTGCCCGCGGCGAGCGGCAACGTGACCCTGCGCGTCTCCACCGAACGCCAGTTCGTGGCGACGGCGACGAGCCCGCGCATCAACATCGACAACGTCTCGCTGCGCGACACGGTCGGCCCGACCTTCTGGATCGACGGCAACCGGCTGCTCGGCAGCAACGTGCTCAGCAGCGTGCGCGGCGCCCCGAACGTCTTCTTCGGCAGCTTCGCCGCCCTCGGCTCGAGCGCGGGCGTCAGCTTCCCGGGCGTCGCCGGGCTCTACACGCTCGACCCGGCGACGACGGTGACGCTGCGCTTCGGCGTGCTCGACGCCGCCGGTCGCAGCGACCTGCCGGCGGCGATCCCGACGAGCCCGCTGCTGCTGTCGGTGCCGATCCACTACCAGGCCGGCATGATCGCGGGCACGCCGAGCCTGGGGCTCGAGTTCGCCGTCGTCGCATCCCAATGACGCGACGTCGCCGGGCCGGCCACCTCAGCAGCGCGCGCGGTGCCCGGCGACGATCTGCTCCACGACCTGCGGTTCGGCCAGCGTGGTGATGTCGCCGAGCTGGTCGTAGTTGCCCTCCGCGATCTTGCGCAGGATGCGGCGCATGATCTTGCCGCTGCGCGTCTTCGGCAGACCGGGCACGACGTGCACGTGGTCGGGCGTGGCGATCGGGCCGATCACCTTGCGCACCTGCTGCTTGAGCACGGCCTCGACCTCGTCGGCGGGCACGCCGTCGGCCGCCTTGCCGGCGATCACGTAGGCGTAGATGCCCTGTCCCTTGACGTCGTGCGGGAACCCCACCACCGCGGCCTCGGCGCAGAACTCGTGCGCGACCAGGGCGCTCTCCACCTCGGCGGTGCCCAGGCGGTGGCCGCTGCAGTTGAGCACGTCGTCGACGCGACCGGTGATCCAGTAGTAACCGTCCTCGTCGCGACGGCAGCCGTCGCCGGTGAAGTACTTGCCCGGATACATCGCGAAGTAGGTCTGCCTGAAGCGCTCGTGGTCGCCGTAGATCGTGCGCGCCTGCCCCGGCCAGCTGCCCACCAGGCACAGGTTGCCGCTCTGGTCGTTGCCGGGCAGCTCGTTGCCCTGCTCGTCGACGAGCACGGGCCGCACGCCGGGCAGCGGGAACGTCGCCGAGCCGGGCTTGCACGGCGTGGCGCCGGGCAGCGCCGAGATCAGGATGCCGCCCGTCTCGGTCTGCCACCACGTGTCGACGACCGCGCAGCGGCCCTCGCCGACGACGTCGTGGTACCACTGCCAGACCTCGGGGTTGATCGGCTCGCCGACCGAGCCGAGCACGCGCAGGCTGTCGCGCCTGTACTTCTTCACCGGCTCGTCGCCGAAGCGCAGCAGCGCGCGCAGCGCCGTCGGCGCGGTGTAGAAGATCGACGCCTGGATGTCGTCGATGACCTGCCAGTAGCGGCTCGCGTCGGGGTAGACCGGCGTCGACTCGAACACCACCGTGGTCGCGCCGTTGCACAGCGGCCCGTAGACGATGTAGCTGTGGCCGGTGATCCAGCCGACGTCGGCCGCGCAGAAGTGCACGTCGCCCGGGTGCCAGTCGAACACGATCTGGTGCGTGTACGACGCGTAGACCAGGTAGCCGCCGGTGGTGTGCACCTGCCCCTTGGGCTTGCCGGTCGAGCCCGAGGTGTAGAGCACGAACAGCGGATCCTCGCTGTCCATCCACTCCACCGGGCAGTAGGCGCGTTGCCGCGCCATCTCGTCGTGCAGCCACAGGTCCCGCCCCGCCTGCATCGGCACCTCGGTGTCGGTGCGCCGCGCGACGATCACGGCGCGCACGGGCACGTCCTCGATCGCCGCGTCGACGGTCTGCTTGAGCGGGATCGTCTTGCCGCCGCGCAGGCCTTCGTTGGCGGTCAGCACGACGCGGCAGTCGGCGTCGACGATGCGGTCGCGCAGCGACTCGGCCGAGAACCCCGCGAACACCACGCTGTGCACCGCGCCGATGCGCGCGCAGGCGAGCATCGCGTAGACGGCCTCGGGGATCATCGGCAGGTAGATGCAGACGCGGTCCCCCTTCCGGACGCCGTGCGCCTTGAGCACGTTCGCGAACCGGCCGACCTGTTCGTGCAGCTGCCGGTAGGTGATGTGCTCGTAGACGCCGGGCTCGTCGCCGACCCACAACACGGCGGTCTGCTCGCCGCGCTCGACCACGTGGCGGTCGACGCAGTTGTAGCTGGCGTTGAGCTTGCCGCCGAGGAACCACGCGACCTCGGCCTTGCGGAAGTCCTGGTGACAGGCCTGCTCGAAGCCGTGGAACCAGGTGACGCGCTGCGCCTGCCGCCGCCAGAACCCCGACGGGTCGGCCAGCGACTCGTCGTAGATGCGTTGGTAGTGCTCGAACGAACGCACGTGCGCGCGGCGCGCGACGTGGACCTTGGGCGGGACGATGCGGTCGGTCATGGCGGGAGAGGGCGTGGTCAGCGACTGGGAGGGGCGGCGCCGCGGCGCGCTACAGCGAGCGCACCCAGTGCAGCAGGGTGCGCACCGCGGTGCCGGTCGCGCCCGAAGTGTAGTAGTCCTTGGCCAACGCGCCGTAGGCGGCGCCGGCGATGTCCATGTGCGCCCACGCGGTGTCGCCCGCGAAGTACGACAGGAACGCGCCGCCGGCGGTCGAACCGTTGCCGTGCCCGGGCGAGTTGATGTTGGCGAGGTCGGCGAACTTGCTCTTCATCTGGTCGCGGTGGCAGTCCCACAGCGGCAGCTGCCACAGCGGCTCGTCGGCGGAGCAGCCCGCGGCCATCAGCGCGTCGATCAGCTTCTGGTCGTTGCCCATGATGCCGGCGCACTCGTGGCCGAGCGCGACCACCACGGCGCCGGTCAGCGTCGCCAGGTCGACCATCTGCTTGGGCGCGTAGAACTTCTTCGCGTAGCAGATCGCGTCGGCGAGCACGAGACGGCCCTCGGCGTCGGTGTTGAGCACCTCGATGGTGTGCCCGTCCATCGCGCGCACCACGTCACCGGGCTTCTGCGCGTCGGGGCCGGGCATGTTCTCGGTGGCGGCGATCAGGCCGATGATGTTGCACTTCGGCTTGTGGCTGCCGAGCGCGCCGTGCGCCAAGGCGTGGAACAGCCCCATCACGGCGCCGCCGCCGCACATGTCGTAGCGCATCTCGTCCATCTTGCCCGACGGCTTGATGCTGATGCCGCCGGTGTCGAAGGTCAGCCCCTTGCCGATGACGCAGACGTTCTCCTTGGCGCCGGGCACCCTGTACTCGAACACCAGGAACTTCGGCGGCTCGGTGCTGCCCTTGGCGACGCCGAGCAGCGCGCCCATGCCGAGCTTGCTCATCGCCGGCTTGTCGAGCACCTTCACCTTCAGCCGCGGCCGCGTCAGCTTCTTCGCCTCCTTGGCGAGGTGCGTCGGCGTGCAGAGGTTGGACGGCATGTTCTCGAGGTCGCGCGCGAACGCGGTCGCGGCCGCGAACACCGCGCCGTCGTCGAGGCCGCGCGCGAACGCCGCGCCCTCGGCCTTGGTCAGCGACAGTCCCGCGACCCCCACCTGCGCCGGCTTCTTCGGCTCGGCCTTCTTCTGCCGCGGCGCGTCGTAGCGGTAGGCGCCGAGCGACAAGCCCTCGGCGATGGCGTGCCCCGCGACCGCCGGCGGCACGTCCCCGAACGCGGCCTTGTCGACCACCAGCTCGAACGCCCCGACGCCCGCGTCGCGCGCCGCGGCCAACGCGAGCGCGGCGGTGCGGCGCAGCCGCTCGCTGGTCACGTCCTTGGCCTTGCCGAGGCCCACGAAGCCCAGGCGCTTGCACCTGCTGCCCTTGGGCTGGTGGAACAGCGAGCGCTTGCGGAAGCCGGTGTGCAGGTCGCCGGTCGCCTTGGCGGCGGCGACGGCGGCCTGCAGGTTGGCGCCGGCGGCGAGCGCACCATCGGCGACGAGGACGAAGACGAGATCGCCGCGACCGGCGGTCGCGGCAGGGACGTGGCGGATCTTCATGAGCGTGCCGTTGTAGCGCCGGGCCGTCGCGCGCACCACGTCGCGCCGCATCCGACGAGGCCCGTCAGCGCGCCGGCTTGGGCAGGTCGCCGACCCAGCGCACGGTGTCTCCCGAACGCAGCTGCTCCTGCTTCCAGATCGGCACCTCGTTCTTGAGCCGGTCCATCAGGAAGCGGCACGCGTCGAAGGCCGGCGCGCGGTGCGGCGAGGCCACGACCACCACCACCGACGCCTCGCCGACGGGCACCTCGCCGAGCCGATGCACGACCCTGGCGCGCGTGATCGGGAAGCGCTTGATCGCCTCTTCGAAGATCGTGCACATGACCTTCTGCGCCATCTCGGGGTAGGCCTCGTAGCGCAGCGTCACCACCGCGGCGCCGTCGTTGTGGTCGCGGGTGGTGCCCGCGAACGTCAGCACCGCGCCGTCGGCGTCGGTGCGGCACTCGGCCTCGAGCGCGCGCGGGTCGATCGCGCCATCGACGAGGTCGAAGCGATACAGGTCGCGGCTGCCCGAGCCGCCGCTGATCGGCGGGATCAGCGCCACCTCGTCGCCGGCGGAAAGGCGTGTCTCGCCGCGCGCGTAGTCGCGGTTGACCGCGAAGGCCACGGGCAGCCGCGCCAGCGTCGGCGCCAATTCGATCAGCAGCTGGCGCAGACCTTCGACCGTGGTGCCCGGCTCGACCTCGAGCTTGAGTTCGTCGGCGCCGAGCGCCTCGCGCACCGCGGCGAAGCAACGCACGGTGACCGGCAGATTGGGATCCGTCATGCAGGAGAGGTTGTAGAGCAGCGCGCTGGCCGCGCCACGCCGCAAACACGCACATTACTTCGGCGCGCAATGATGAACCAGCGCCACGCGCTTGCGCGCCGATCGGCGAGCGGCGATCGTTCGCGCCTCGCATTCGCGGCGTTTCGCCCGGCGCACTCCGCGGGTCCACTTTCTCGCACCCATCACGACAGCCATGCTCAACCTCCTCCTCGCGGCGACCGCGTTCGCCCCCCAAGGTCCCGGCACCTCACCGGCGCCGGTGGTCATCAACGAATTCGTCTACGACGACTCGGGCACCGACGACTGGGAGTTCGTCGAGCTCTACAACCGCAGCGGCGCGCCCGTCGACATCAGCGGCTGGCAGATCCAGTGCAACGACGACAGCAGCCCCGGCTACGGCGGCTCGGGCGCCGGCGGTGTGCCGACGCACATCGTCGTGCCCGGCACGATCCTGCAGCCCGGCGCGTTCTACCTGATCGGCAACGCCCTGCTGGTGCCCGTGGCGGTGCCCGGCGTCAGCCAGGTGATGCCCGCCAACGGCCTCGAGAACGGCTCCTACGACACGGTCGAGCTGTGGGACGCGGCCACGCCGCCGAACCTGATCGACGCGATCATCTACGAGGTCGGCGGCCACACCGGCTTCCTGCCGCCGTGGACGCTCGAAGGCCGCGGCTTCTACGGCGACCTGTCGTGCAACAACGGCCCGTCGTCGTCGGCGCAGCGCCTGTTCGACGGCTGGGACAACGACATCAACGAGACCGACTTCCGCATGGGTCTGCCGACCCCCGGCGCCAGCAATACGCCGCTCGGCCAGCTGCCCTACTTCGACGTCTTCGATCAGGGCGCGGCCGGCACCGACGTGCCGGGCTGGTCGGCCGGCTGGGTGATGCCCAAGTTCGTCGACCCGACGCAGGCCACGCCGCAGAACCCGCAGCCCAAGCCGGCCTCGCCGCAGGGGGGCCTGGCGATGTCGATGTGGGACCCGAGCGGCGGCGGCAACTCCGTCTACCTCGAGACCCAGCTGACCCAGGACATCGTCGTCGAGACCTACGCCTACTTCGAAGGCATGATGGTGCCCTTCAACCCCACGCCGTACTCGCCGTCGGCGCCCGCGGTGATCCTCGACACCTACAACGTCGGTGACGGCGAATGGTGGGCGGTCGGCGTGCGCGGCACGGTGGCCCCCAACGGCAACCCCCCGGACATCGGCGGCTACTTCAACACGATCTCGCAGGGCGTCGGCACGCGCTACCACCAGCTGACCGGCCTGTGCTGGGCGCACTTCCGCACCCCGACCAGCAGCCAGCTCTACCTGCTCGACTGCAGCGGCGCCTCGGACACCGACCCGATCGGCGCGACCGTGGTCGCCGGCCCGATCGACATCGTCACCGGCGTCAACGACGGCTGGCAGCGCATCCGCCTGCACGTGCAGGGCGACACCGTGGTCGCCAACTTCGGCGGCAACTTCGGCTTCGACGACGGCCAGCGCTTCGTCGCCACGACCAGCACGATGACCCTGGGCGGCGCCTACGTCACCTACCGCGAAGCGCTGCTCTACAACACCAACGGCCTGGCCGGCTGCCACCCGCCGGTGTTCGATCTGTTCGACGTGCACATCCCGTCGACGCAGGTGACGTTCCTCGGCACGCCGTCGCCGACGACCTCCGGCACGCCGACGATCTACAGCGACGGCCTGCCGATCGTCGGCACGACCGGCTGGGCGATCGGCGCGACGGGCCTGGTGCCCGCGGGCGCCCCGAACGCGGCCTTCTCGGGCATCGTGATCGGCTTCTCGTCGTTCCCGTTCGGCTACCCGATCCCGAACGCACCCGCGACCGTGCAGGCCTACGTGCTGCCGATCGTGTCGTCGAGCGTCGGCTTCGCCGACCAGAGCGGCAACGCCAGCTGGACCTTCCCGCTGCCGGCGAACTCGGCCTTCATCGGCGTCTCGATCGTCGCCCAGGTGGTCGACTACGACCCGCTGGTGCCGGCGATCATCCCGATCGGCTCGAGCCAGGCGATCGAAGCCGTCATCGGTCAGTGAGCCGACCCTTCTGATCGACGGCGGCGTTCGCGCCGCCGTCCCGCTCAGGGCAGCCCCCACGAGGCCGTCACCCGATCCGGGTGGCGGCCTCGTCTCGTTTTGTGGCAACTCGGACGTGGCGCCCCCACGACTCCGCGGCACACTGCGCGCGTGAAGCCGCCGCCCGCGCCTGGCACCTCGAGGGTCCGCACCGCCGCGTGGGTGTTGTACGACCTCGCCAACACCGTCTACGCGGCGATGGTGACGTTCCTGTTCACGCCGTACGCAAGGCAGGTGCTCGACGACAAACTCTCGGGCGTCGGCTGGGCCAACTTCGCCTCGATGGTGATCGCCGCCGTGCTGGTGCCGATCTGCGGCGCGATCGCCGACCACACGGGGCGCGCCCACCGCTACCTCACGATCGCGACGCTGGTCTGCATCGCCGCGATGTGCGGCATCGGCGCGGACTTCGGCAGCTTCTGGATGCTGCTGTGCTTCGGCGTCGCCAACCTGACCTACAACCTCGGCCTGCTGTTCTACAACTCGCTGCTGCCCGCGGTGGCGACGTCGGCGCGCAGCGGCTTCGTCAGCGGCATCGGCGTCGGCGTCGGCTACCTGGGCACGATCCTCGTGCTGGTGACGCTGGTGGGAACGCACTTCGACAGCAACGTCAAGTTCTGGCTCGCCGGCGCGACGTTCCTGGCGTTCGCGCTGCCCTGCATGCTGCTGGTGAAGAACCCGCGGCGGCAGACCACCGCGCCGGCGCGCGTGGTGGTGCGCGAGGCGATGACCTCGCTCGGCCGCACGCTGCGTGAGCTGCCCGGGGACCGGCAGCTGCTGTTGTTCCTGGTGGGCAACTTCTGCCTCGTCGACGTGCTCAACACGGCGGTGCTCTACTTCGCGGACTTCACGCTCGACACGTTCCGACCAGCCAGCCAGGCCGGCACGCTGCTGCTGTTCGGCAAGCAGTTCGCCGGTCAGGACGGCCTGGACGGCTTCCTGCAGGTGATGGGACTCGGCCTGAACTTGCTGGCGCTGGTGTTCGGCTGCGTGCTCGGCGCCTTCACCGACCGCCGGCCGCTCGGCGTGATGCGCGTCAGCGCGGTGGCGCTGCTCGGCGCGCTGGTCGGCGGTTCGTGGTTCGCGGGCCGCGACCCGCTCGGCTACTTCGCGAGCCTGGTCATGCTCGGCGCGTTCGGGCTCGCGGGCATCTGGACCGCGGGGCGCAAGCTCGTGCTGCTGCTCGCCCCGGCCGACCGCGTCGGCCAGTACTTCGGGCTCTACGGCATCACCGTCAAGCTGTCGGTGATCGGCAGCGTGGTGTATGCCCAGGTCGCCGACGCCTGGGGGTCGCAGGCCGGCATGCTGGCGCAGAGCGTGCAGTTGTTGATCGGCCTGGGGTGCTTGTGTTTGTTGCGCAAACCGGAGCGCACCGAGGAAGACCCGCAGGGGTCGGCCCGCGCACCGCTGCCCGCATGAGTGACGACGAAGACGACGACCCCCGGCCGGCCCGGACGCGCCGCGAGCCGCTCTGGCAGCGCCTCGCCGTCGGTCTGCTCGCCGGCGTGATCGCCACCATCGCGGCGCTGCCGACGTGGCTCGCCTACGCGCTCGGCACCCTTCTGGCCGTGCCGTGGTGGCTCTACTGGAGCCTGCGCGACCGCCGCGGCCGCCGCAGCAGCGGCTACTGGCGCAACGTGCGCATCGCCTTCCGCGACGGCACGCCGCTCGGCGTGCATCGTCCGCCCGGTCACCTGTGGCGCTGGTCGCAGCACATCGCCTGGATCCTCGTCGACTTCTGCCGCATGACGCGGCTGTCGCCCGAGAACGTGCGCGCGCACTGCGACCTCGAGGAGTACCCGGCGCTGCAGACCGCGTTCGCCGAGGACAAGGGGCTGATCTGCGCGACCGGTCACGTCGGCGTCTGGGACGTCGCCGGCACCGTCGCCGGGTTGCTGGGCATGCCGATCACCTCGGTGTTCCGGCCCAGCCCGCTGCCGGCGCTCGACCGCCTGATCGAACGGCTGCGCACACGCACCGGCCAGACCGTGGTCGCGCGCAAGAAGGTGATGTTCACACTCAAGCGCCTGCTCGCGGAGAGGAAGGTGATCGGCATCCTCGGCGACGGCGGCGGCAAACACAGCTCGGTGGTCGCGCCGTTCCTGGGCACCGACTCGCGCACGGTGGCGACCCCGGCCGTGCTGCACCTGTTGACCGGCGCGCCGATCGCGGTGCTGGCAGTGTTACGCACCGGCCCGATGCGCTACCGCCTGCGCGTCTACGACGTGATCCACCACGCGCCGACCGGCGACCGCGAGGCCGACCTGGTCGCGATCATGAGCCGGGTCAACCGCGGCCTGTCGCAGGCGATCGTCGAGGCGCCCGAGCAGTGGTTCTGGCAGAGCCGGCGGTTCCGCCACCGCCCGCCCGGCGAGGTGCCCGGCGAGGACGGCCTGCCGCCCCTGGCGGCGGCCCAAAGGGCCCACGCTTCGCCGCATTGATTTCTTAACATTCGGACCGTCATCTCCTAGCGTGCTGCCGCCCAAAACGGGCCCACGACGAAACAGGAGCTCCCCCCGTGACGATCCCCCGCCTGCCGATCCTCGCCCTCGGCCTCTCGCTGCTCACCGCCTGCGGCAACTCGAACACCACCGAGATCCAGAACCTGGGTTCGGACACCATGCTGGAGGTCGCCGGCGCCTGGGCCGAGGCCTACCACCACGCCCACGGCGAGGTCGTGGTCTCGGTCTCCGGCGGCGGCTCGGGCACGGGCATCGCGGCGCTGATCAGCGGCGACGTCGACATCGCCAACTGCAGCCGCGACATGAAGGAGAAGGAGGTCGCCGACGCCAAGGCGCACGGCCACAACCCGGTGCGTCACCACGTCGGCTACGACGGCATCGCGCTCTACGTGCACAAGGACAACCCGATCGCGTCGCTGACCCTGCAGCAGCTCGCCGACATGTTCGGCGCCGGCGGCAAGATCTCGAAGTGGTCCGAGCTCGGCGTCGACCTCGGCGACCCGAACGCCGACCCGATCGCGCTGGTCAGCCGCCAGAACAACAGCGGCACCTACGAGTACTTCCGCGAGGCGGTGCTCGGCGGCGAGTCGGGGCGCTTCAAGCCGGAGTGCAACAACCTCAACGGCAGCAAGGACGTCGTCGACTTCTGCGCCAAGACCAAGAGCGCGATCGGCTACAGCGGCCTCGCCTACGCGTCGGACAAGGTGCGCATCGTGCCGATCGTCGGCAAGAGCGGCCAGCCGGTCACGCCCTCGATCGACACGGTGCTCGACGGCACCTACCCGATCGCGCGACCGCTGATGATGTACACGATCGGCGAACCCCTCGGCGCCGTGAAGCACTACCTCGACTGGATCAAGAGCGACGACGGCCAGCGCGTGCTGATGTCCAAGCACTATCCCCCGCTGCGCAAGCTCTGACCCGCCGCTGCGCAGGTCCGATCCCGCGCGCGCCCAGACACCCCTCCCCACCGCACCCGCTCCGCTCCGAGGCCCCGCCCGTGCCCTCCCACTACGAAGAACGCCTGCAGAAGGACCTCGCCTGGATCCGCGACCTCGTCGGCATCATCGGCACGGCCATCGTCAGCGCCCTCGACGACGCGGTGCAGTCGGTCAAGAAGATCGACAAGGACCTCGCGGCGACCACGGTCCTCGGCGATTACACCATCAACCGTCAGACCCGCGAGCTCGACCGCCTCTGCCACGCGTTCGTGGCGCGGCACCTGCCGAGCGCCGGCCACCTGCGCTACGTCTCCGCGGTGCTGCGCCTGAGCATCGCCCTCGAGCGCATCGGCGACTACGCCGCAACCATCTCCCGCACGACCGAACAGCTGTCGACCGAGCCGCCCGCGGTCGTCAGCCGCGACATGGAGATGATGAGCGAGCACGCGCGCCGCTGGCTCACCGAGGCGCTGCGCAGCTTCAACACGCGCGACCTGGCGCTGGCGCAGTCGACGCTGACCGCGGCGACCAAGTTCTCGCGCTACTTCGACCGCGTCTTCGCCGACCTGGTCAAGGAGGGCGAGACGCACAGCCGCCCGGTCAACGATCTGTTCAGCCTGATGGCGACGTTCAACCGCCTCGAGCGCGTGATCCACCAGGCCAAGAACATCTGCGAGGAGACGATCTTCGTCACCACCGGCAAGACCAAGGGCGAGAAGACGTTCAACATCCTGTTCGTCGACGAGCGCAACGACGGGCTCAGCCAGCTCGCCGAGCACTTCACGCGCAAGGTCTTCCCGCAGAGCGGCCGCTACCGCAGCTGCGGCTGGGCGCCCGGCGAGGAGATCGATCCGCGCTTCCGCAAGTTCGCGCCGACCGTCGGCGTGGACCTGGACAACGCCTGGCCGACGCCGTTGATCTCGTTGGTCGAACAGCTCGACGACTACCAGTTCGTGGTCGCGTTCTCGCCCGAGGCCCGCGAGCGCCTGGGCAAGGTGCCCTTCCACACGACCGTGCTCGTCTGGAAGCTCGGCGCCGGCGACGACCCGGAGACGCTCTACCGCGAGCTGGCGCCGCGCGTGCGCGAGCTCATGGAGACCCTGCGCGGGGAACAGGCGAGCTGAACGTGAGCCGACCACCTGTCAGCAGCACCCCGGGCGTCACCGGACCGCGCGCCGCCGAGGCCAAGAGCCTCGACCGGCGCGACCGCGCCTGGTGGTTCGATTTCGGCGCGCGCGCCGCGGTCTTCGTCGGCGGCATGTCGGCGATCCTGTTCATCGCCGCGATCTTCGTGTTCATCGGCACGCAGGGCCTGGACTTCGCGATCCACCGCCTGTCCTGGAGCGAGTTCCTGTTCGGAACCCACTGGGAGCCCACGGTCGAACCGCCGCGCTACGGCGCGCTGCCGCTGATCGCGGGCACGGCCTGGATCACGGTCGTGGCGATGCTGGTCTCCGCGCCGCTGGCCTTCGGCGCCGCGGTGTACGTCGCCGAGTTCGCGCGCGGCAAGCAGCGCGAGTGGCTGAAGATCTTCATCGAGCTGCTCGCCGCGATCCCGTCGGTGGTCTGGGGCGTGATCGGCCTGCACGTGATGAAGCCCATCATCCAGCACGTGTTCGACGTGCAGATCGGCCTCAACGTGCTCAACGCCGGCGTCATCCTCGGCCTGATGGCGGCGCCGATCATCACCACGATCGCCGAGGACGCGCTCAAGGCGGTGCCCGACACCTACCGCGAGGCCGCCGAGGCGATGGGCGCGACGCGCTGGCAGGTGATCTACCGCGTGGTGCTGCCGCACGCCCGCCCCGGCCTGTCGGCGGCAGTGCTGCTCGGCATCGGCCGCGCCTTCGGCGAGACCATCGCCGTGCTGATGGCCAGCGGCCACCGGCTGATGATCCCGCACAGCGTGTTCGACTCCGCGGCGACGATCACCGCCACGATCGCCGCCGAACTCGGCGAAGCCGCCAAGGGCAGCGACCACTACCAGGTGCTGTTCGTGCTCGGCCTGCTGCTGTTCCTGATCACCTTCGTCATCAACCTCACCGCGGACTGGATCGTGCGCGGCGGTCGGAGGCGCGCATGAGCTCCTTCGACGGCTTCTCCAGCACGCCGCTGGAGCAGCGCAACAACTCGGTGCAGCAGCTGGTGCGGCTGTTGTTCCTGACGATCACGCTGCTGCTGCTGATCCCCGCGGTCGCCACCATCGTCGTCCTGATCGTCGAGGGCGCCCCCGGCCTGTCGCTCGAGTTCTTCCTCGACAAGCCGCGCCAGAACGGCGCCGCCGGCGGCATCGCGCCGGCGCTGGTCGGCACCGTGTGGCTCACCGCCGGCGCGCTGCTGTTCGCGCTGCCGCTCGGCGTCGCCGCGGCGATCTACCTGTCCGAGTACGCGAAGGACAACTGGCTGACCCGGGCGATCAACGTCGCCATCGTCAACCTGGCCGGCGTGCCGTCGATCGTGCACGCCCTGTTCGGCGTGGGCGCGTTCGTGCACTTCATGCAGTTCGGCAAGTCGATCCTCGCGGCCAGCTGCACGCTGGCGGTGATGACGCTGCCGGTGGTGATCGTCGCCACGCGCGAGTCGCTGCAGGCGGTGCCCAAGGCGTTCCGCGAGGCCTGCTGGAACATGGGCGCGACGCGCTGGCAGACGATCTGGAAGGTGGTGCTGCCCAACTCCGGCAGCGGCATCCTCACGGGCCTGATCCTGGTCGTGTCGCGCGCCGTCGGCGAGACCGCGCCGATCATGTTCACGGGCGCGGTGTTCCTGCGCGCGCTCTACCCCAGCGGCGTGTTCGACAAGACCATGGCGCTGTCGCTGCACCTGTTCAACGTCTCCACCCAGGTCAACGACGTGCCGCGGCACGTGCCGTTCGCCGTGGCGCTGACGCTGATCGGCGTGGTCCTGGCGATGAATGCCGCGGCGATCGCCCTGCGCATGCGTCTGCGCGGGAGGAAGAAGTGGTGACCGACCCCGTCATCCCGCCGCTGCTCGAGGTGCGCGACCTGTCGATCCACTACGGCGACAAGGCGGCGCTGTCGGGCGTCTCGTTCGACATCCGCCAGCACGAGATCTTCGGCATCATCGGCCCGGCCAACGCCGGCAAGACCTCGTTCCTGCGCGCCATCAACCGCATGGACGACTTCGTGCCGGGCATGCGCGTCGGCGGCCAGATCTGCTTCGCCGGCCGCGACGTCGCGACGGTGCGCAACCTCTACGCGCTGCGGCGGCGCATCGGCGTCGTGTTCCCGCTGCCCGTCGGCCTGCCGCTGTCGATCTACGACAACGTCGCCCTGTCGCCGCGGCTGCGCGGCGTGCGGCGGCGCGCCGAACTCGACCAGATCGTCGAGCGCTGCCTGACCCGCGCGGCGCTCTGGGACGAGGTCAAGGACCGCCTCACCAGCCTCGGCTCGCTGCTCAGCGGCGGCCAGCAGCAGCGGCTGACGATCGCGCGCGCGCTGTCGCAGGAGCCCGACCTGCTGCTGCTCGACGAGTTCTCGATCGCCGTCGACCCGGTCACCACCATGCGCATCGAGGAGGTGCTCAAGGAGCTGCGCAACGAGCTCACCATCGTGCTGGTCACCAACCTGGTGCAGCAGGCGCGCCGCCTCGCGGACCGCACCGCCTTCTTCCTCGGCGGCCGCTGCGTCGAGCTCGACGCCACCGAGGCGCTGTTCAGCAACGCGACCCAGCAGCAGACGATCGACTACCTCGGAGGTCGTTTTGGCTGAGCACCTCGCCATCGAGGCGCAGAGCCTCAACCTGTGGTACGGCACCTTCCAGGCCCTGTTCGAAGTCGACCTGCAGGTGCGCGCCGGCATCGTCACCGCGCTGATCGGCCCGTCGGGCTGCGGCAAGTCGACGTTCCTGCGCAGCTGCAACCGCATCAACGAGCGGCTCGGCTACGTCTCGACCACGGGCACGATCAAGGTGCTCGGCCAGGACGTCTACGGCGAACAGGTCAGCGCGATCCAGGTGCGCCGCCACGTCGGCATGGTGTTCCAGCGCCCCAACCCGCTGCCGCTGTCGATCCGCGACAACGTCCTGTTCGGACACCGGCTGCACAGCGGCAAACGCGTCAACAAGGCCGATGGCGACGCCCTGGTCGAAGAGGCCCTGCGGCAGGTCCTGCTGTGGGATCGCGTCAAGGACCGCCTCGACCACAAGGCCACCGGCCTGTCCCTCGAGGAGCAGCAGAAGCTCTGCATCGCCCGGCTGCTGCCGACCAAGCCGTCGGTGCTGCTCATGGACGAGCCCTGCTCGGCGCTCGACCCCGAGGCCACGGCCGCGGTCGAGGACCTGATCTGGACGCTGCGCGGCAAGTACTCGATCCTGATCGTGACGCACAACATGGCGCAGGCGCGCCGCGCCAGCGACGAGTGTGTCTTCATGCTGATGGGCCGCGTCGTCGAGCACTCCGCGACCGAGGAGATGTTCGTCGCACCCAAGCAGCAGGAGACCGCCGACTACATCGAGGGCCGGTTCGGCTGAGGTGCGCGGTCTGGTATCGTGCGCGGCCCGCATGAACCCGCTCCCGCTGCTGACCTGCCTGCTCCTCGCCCCTGCCGCCCCGCAGCAGGACCCGGGCGAGGTGCTGGCCCAGTTCCAACTCGAGGGGCGCGACGCCTACGTGACCCGCACCGACGTCGCGCTCGAGATGGCGTTCCACCTGCGCCGCCGCGACGAGGGCCGGCAGGCCGTCGAGGTGCTGGTCGACAGCACGCTGACCCGCCGCGCCGCCAAGGCCAAGGGCCTGATGCCGACGCAGGCCGAGGTGAAGGCCTTCTGGAACGACCTCGCCGGCAAGCTGCGCGCGGCGGGCAAGAAGCCCGAGGAGTTCGCCGCGGTGCGCAACAGCACCGAACAGCAGCTGTTCGAGGTGTTCGCCGTGCAGATCGCCCAGGAGCGGCTGGTGCGCGCCGAGCTCGCGCTCGGCAAGAACGAACACGTCAGCGGCGACATGCTCAAGCTTTGGCTGTCCGAGGAGCGGCGCCGGGCCAAGATCGAGGTCGACCCCGACAAGCTGCCCGCGGGCGTCGCCTGCCGCGTGGACGACCAGCCCGTGGCGCTCGACGAGCTCGGCCGCCTCTTGCTGCAGACCTGCGACGAGACCGAGCAGCAGCGCTTCGTGCAGCAGGTCGCCTACCTGCAGACGATCGAGGCGATGGCCCGCGAGCAGGGCCTGCAGCTGACCACGGACGACCTCGACCGCGCCATCCAGACGCGCCGCAGCGAAGCCGCGCGCGACCCGCGCCTGAGCGGCGTGGGCTTCGAGCAGCTGATCAAGTCGCAGGGCTTCACCCTGCAGTCGCTGCGCGAACTGCGCGTGTTCCGCGCCCAGGTGCTGCTGCCGCTGCTGGCCGCCAGGCTGCACCCCGACGCCGAGCTGCAGCAGCAGCTGCTCGAGCACCGCGACGAGGTGCTCGAGCGCGTCGGTCCGCGCCGGCAGATCGGCATGATCTTCGTGCGCGCGCTGCAGACGCCGAACGCGCTCGTGCCCAACGACTTCCCGGCCGCGATGGCGCAGCTGCAGGCCGCGCGGGCCCGCCTCGCCAAGGACCCCTTCGACCTCGTCGCGCGCATCACGAGCGAAGAACCCCTGAGCAAGCAGCGCGGCGGCGACGCCGGCTGGCACAACCGCCGCGACGGCGACCTGCCCGAGCTGGTGCTGCAGGCCGCGTTCGCGCTGGCCAAGGGCGAGGTCAGCGAGCCGCTCGGGGGCGAGGACGGCTGCTATCTGATCAAGGTGCTCGACGTCGAACCCGACCTCGACGACGCCGCGCTGCTGGCGCGCCTGCGCGAACGCGCCGCCGACGACCTCAAGCGGCAGATCCTCGACAACCTGCACCTCGAGCCCCGGAGCGCCGGCGGCGCCCCGGCCGGCAGTAGCCCGTCCGGAAGGGGCGGTCGATGAACGCGCTGGCCGCGCACGACGACGGCGACCGCACCACCTTCGCGGTCGGCGGCCGCTGGTTCACCGAGCTGCGCCTGTGGCGCCCGCGCGGCGAGGCCCGCTACGTCACCGGTGACGCCGAGAGCGCCGCGGTGCTGCTGCGCGGCACGTTCGACCTCGTCGGCGGCGGCACCGCGTGGCCCGCGCGCGGCGCGCGCACCACCGAGTTCGAGGGGCGGCCGATGGCCGTGTTCCTGCCGCCGCGCACCGAGTTCGGCGCGCACCACGGCGACGGCGAGATCCTGGTGGTCGCGGCGCGCCAGCCGGCCGCCGAACCCGAGCCCGAGGGTCGCGCCGCGCTGAGCCGCAAGCCGCTGCTGCCGCTCGCCGGCAGCGGCAAGGCGTTCGATCCCGGCACCGGCGAGTGGCGCCCCGCCGAGACCTTCCCGACGTCGGCCGAGTCGCTGCCGCCGCGCCGCATGCAGCGACTGCCGGTCGGGGACGTCACCGTCGAGCGCGTGTTCGCGCCCGACTACAAGGCCGCGACGCTGTCGCTCGACGAAGCCGTGCTGCCCGCGGGCGCGAGCCTCGACCTGCGCGCGATCCCCGGACGACCGCTGGCCGACGAGGTGCTGCTGTTCGTGCGGCCGCGCGGCACCGCACAGGTGCGCGGCGGCGAGCAGGTGCTCGACGTCGCGCAGGACACGGCGCTGCTCGTCGCCGCGGGCGAAGAGCTCGCCGTGACGGCGCTGGGCGACATGGCCTACGTCGTCATCGCCTACGCGGGCAAGTAGCCGGACGGGTCACCGCCAAACTCAGCCGTTCCACGCCTCGATGCGCACGCGCACGCCGCCTTCGAGCGCCAGCTCGGTGCCGGGCGCCTGGAAGTCCTTGGGCAGGTAACCCAGCCCGACGCGCAGCGCCAGCTCGGGAACGGCGACCGCGTGCAACACGCGCCCCACCGCCAGCTCGTCCTCGAGCTCGTGCAGCGGCGCCGGCGCCGTGATCGCTTCGCCCATCGGCAGCCGCAGCAGGCACAGCCGCCGGTTGACGTGGCCGTAGGTGTGGATGCGCGCGACGATCTCCTGGCCCGTGTAGCAGCCCTTCGTGGTCGAGCAGTGGTCGTCGAGCGCCGCCTCGAGCGCCAGCGTGTTGGCCTCGGTCTCGACGCCGACGCGCACCAGCCCCGCGGCCATGCGCAGCGCCTCGGCGCGTTCTTCGGTCAGCGCCGCGCCGGGCAGCGCGACCCCGGCCGGCGCCGCGGCGTGCGCCCGCACGAACGTCACGCCGTGCCGCGTGAACTCGAACCGCACCGCGTCGCCCGTCGGCGGCGTCGCTTCGTCCGCGGCCCCGATCCACTCCGCGCACCGGTCGGGCTGCGGCGGCACGGCGATCGTGAGCTTCTCGGTGAAGTGGTAACGCTCGAGCAGTTCGAGCAGCCGCGGCCCCTGCGTCGCCTGGGTCTCGAGCCAGTAGCTGCCCGCGATCTGCTGCACGAGGCAGGTCACCAGGACCTTGCCTTTGGCGTCGAGGAACGCAGCCGGCGCCGCGGCGCCTTCGCCGAGCCCCAGGACGTCCTGGCTGCACAGCCGCTGCAGGAACTCGCCGGCGTCCGGGCCGGCGACGGTGACCAGCGAGTAGGGCGCCCCCTCGCGCGCGAACGGGCCGTTGGCAAGGAGTTGTGCGGTCAGGTCGGGCTCGGTCATGGGCTGGCGGTCGGTCGGGCGCGGACGGCGAAGGTAGAATGTGCCTCCATCCGGGGCTTTTTTCACCCGATGGTTGAATGAGCCCCAAACCGGGTCTAGTTTGCTCGGCCCGCGGGGCAAGTCCCGGGGCACCACATTCCGCATGCTGCGCATCTCCAAGAAGGCCGACTACGCCGTGTTCCTGCTGGGCGCGATCGCCCGCGAGGGCGCGTACCCCGGCGGCCCGGCGGCGGACACCGTGGTCAGCGCGCACGAGATCGCGCGCCGCGCCGGCCTCAACAAGTCGGTCGTCGCCAACCTGCTCAAGGACTTCGCCAAACACGGCGTGCTCGATTCGGTGCGCGGCCTCAAGGGCGGCTACCGCCTGGTGAAGGCGCCGCGCGACGTGTCACTGCACGACATCCTCGAGGTCGTCGAGGGCAAGTTCACGCTGGTCGAGTGCATCGCCCACCGCGGTGAAGCCGCCGGCGACGACTGCGGCGACGACAACGACGACCACGACAGCGCGCCGGGCGGCCTGCTGGCCCTGGCCAACGCGTCCGCGCCCGCCGCCGCCGCGACGAACGGCGAAGCCGAGCAAGGCTGTTCGCTCTACTCCTTCTGCCCGAGCAAGCGCCCGATGCACGTCGTGCACGAACGCATGACGCGCCTGTTCCGCGAGATCCGCCTCGACGAGCTGTGCAGCCTCACCCCCGCTGCGGACCTCGCCGCCGTCAAGAGTACCACCCGATGAAGACCCCCATCTACCTCGACTACAGCGCCACGACGCCCTGCGACCCGCGGGTCGTGCAGCGCATGCTGCCGTTCTTCACCGAGACGTTCGGCAACGCCGCCAGTCGCAGCCACGCGTTCGGCTGGACCGCCGAAGCCGCCGTCGAGGAGGCGCGCTCGCAGGTCGCGCAACTGCTCGGCGCGCACCCCAAGGAGATCCTCTGGACCAGCGGCTCGACCGAGGCCAACAACCTCGCGATCAAGGGCACCGCGCAGATGTATCGCGAGAAGGGCAACCACCTGATCACCGCGATCACCGAGCACAAGGCCGTGCTGGACCCGATGAAGCACCTCGAGACGCAAGGCTACGAAGTGACGTGGCTGCCCGTCGACCGCAAGGGTCACGTCGACCTCGATCAGCTCCGCGACGCGATCACCGACCGCACCATCCTGGTGTCGCTGATGGCCGCCAACAACGAGATCGGCACGCTGCACCCGCTCGCCGAGATCGGCGCCATCTGCAAGCAGAAGGGCACTCTGTTCCACACCGACGCGACCCAGGCCGCCGGCAAGATCCCGCTCGACGTCGAGGCGCAGCACGTCGACCTGCTGTCGATCTCGGCGCACAAGATGTACGGCCCCAAGGGCGTCGGCGCGCTCTACGTGCGCCGCAAGAACCCGCGCGTGCGCCTGACCTCGCAGATGGACGGCGGCGGCCACGAGCGCGGCATGCGCTCGGGCACGCTCAACGTCACGGGCATCGTCGGCATGGGCGAGGCCGCGCGCATCTGCCGCGAGGAGATGGCGACCGAGGTGCCCAAGCTGATGGCGCTGCGCGACCGCCTCGAACAACGCATCATGAAGGCCCTGCCCGACGCCGTGCTCAACGGCGACCCGCAGGCCCGCCTGCCGCACCTGACCAACATCTCGTTCCCCTACGTCGAGGGCGAGTCCTTGATCATGGGCATCAAGGAGATCGCGGTGTCGTCGGGTTCGGCCTGCACCTCGGCGAGCCTCGAGCCCAGCTACGTGCTCAAGGGACTGGGGCTCGGCGACGAGCTCGCCCACAGCTCGATCCGCTTCTCGCTGGGCCGCTTCACCACCGAACAAGAAGTCGACTTCGCCGCCGATCGCCTGATCGCCGAGGTCACCCGCCTGCGTGAGATGTCACCGCTCTGGGAAATGGTCCAGGAGGGTGTCGACCTCAGCCAGGTGAAGTGGACGATGCACTAGTCCGAGTGCACCAGTCCCGACACGCCACAGAACACGAACACGGAGACCACAGATGGCCTACAGCGACAAGGTACTCGACCACTACCAGAACCCGCGCAACGTCGGCTCGCTCGACAAGGACGACCCCAACGTCGGCACCGGCGTGGTCGGCGCCCCCGAGTGCGGCGACGTGATGAAGCTGCAGATCAAGGTCGACGACCACGGCAGCATCGTCGACGCCAAATTCAAGACCTACGGCTGCGGCTCGGCGATCGCCTCGTCGTCGCTGGCGACCGAATGGCTCAAGGGCACCACGGTCGACGCCGCCGCCGAGATCAAGAACACGCAGATCGTCGAGGAGCTGTCGCTGCCGCCGGTCAAGATCCACTGCTCGGTGCTCGCCGAGGACGCGATCAAGGCGGCGATCGAGGACTGGCGCAAGAAGCAGGCGGCCGCCAAGGGCGCCGCCGCAGAGACCAAGTGAGCAGGATGCCATGAGCGAGACCAAGAGCACGGATCAGAACCCCGCGGCGACTCCGGCGGCGGCCCCCAAGCCGGGCCGCGGCGTGCACCTCACCGAGCGCGCCGCCAAGGAGATCCTGCGCGTGATCGCCGAGCAGAAGTTCGACGGCACCACCTGGGTGCGCATCGGCGCCAAGGGCGGCGGCTGCTCGGGCTTCACCTACGTGCTCGACTTCGACCAGAACGGCCCGACCGAGTTCGACCTGACCTTCGAGCAGCACGGCGTGCACCTCGTCGTCGACAAGAAGAGCGAGTTCTTCATGGGCGGCACCACGCTGGACTTCAACGACGGCCTGCTCGACCGCGGCTTCGTGTTCAAGAACCCCCAGGCCACCGGCACCTGCGGCTGCGGCACCTCCTTCTCCGCCTGAGCGGCCATCCCGGCGTGATCCACGTTCCCGCACCCGACCCGTTCACGGTGTTCGGCGTGGCCAAGTCCCTCGACCTCGATGCGCGCGCCCTCGAGCGCCGTTACCTCGAGCTGTCGCGCGAGTGCCACCCCGACCTCAACCGCGCCGCCAACACCGCCGACTGCGTCGCGGTGCTGCAGCGCTCGGCCGAGATCAACGACGCCTGGAAGGTGCTGCGCGACCCCTGGCAGCGCGCCAAGGCGCTGCTCGAAGCCAAGGCGCCCGGCGTGCTCGACCGCAACAAGAAGCTCGACCCGATGTTCCTCGCCGACGCCCTCGAGCTCGCCGAGGAGGTCGCGTTCGCGCGCGACGACGCGCTGGCGCCGCTGCAGTCCCGCCTCGACCAGGCGCTCGAGGGCGATTGGCAACAGCTGCGCGCCGACCTCGACGCCGGCGACCTCGACGCCGCGGCGCGCACGCTGCACGCCTCCCACTACCATCGCAAGGCCCTCGCGGACCTGCAGGCCAAGTCGTGACGTCTCCCACTCCCCCTCCCGCCGCGCCGCGACTCGTCGTCGGCATCGACCTGGGCACAACCAACAGCCTGGTCGCAGTCCGCGCCGGCAAGACCCCGCACGTGCTGCGCAACCAGCAGGGCGAGGCGCTGATCCCGTCGGTCGTCTGCCTGCACCCCGACGGCCGCACCATCGTCGGCGAGGCGGCCAAGGCGCTGCGGCTGCAGTTCCCCGACCGCACCATCTTCTCGATCAAGCGCCTGATCGGCCGTTCGGCCAGCGAAGCCGCCGGCGACGCCGCGGGCCTGCCGTACCCGGTCGTGGCCGGCGAACGCGACCTGCCGCGCGTGCGCATCGACGACCGCGACTACTCGCCCGAGGCGATCTCGGCGATGGTGCTCGGCCAGGTCAAGGCCGTCGCCGAGCAGGCCACCGGCCAGCTCGTGCACGACGCCGTGGTCACCGTGCCGGCGTGGTTCGACGACGCCCAGCGCCAGGCGACCAAGGACGCCGCCAGTCTCGCCGGCCTGTCGTGCCTGCGCATCCTCAACGAGCCGACCGCGGCCGCGCTCGCCTACGGCATCGACGGCAGCAAGGACGGCACGGTGCTCGTCTACGACCTCGGCGGCGGCACCTTCGACGTGTCGATCCTGCGCATCGAGGGCGGCGTGTTCCGCGTGCTCGCCACCGCCGGCGACACCCACCTGGGCGGCGACGACTTCGACGCGCTGCTGGTGCAGCGCATCCTGGCCCTCTTGCCCAGGCGCGCCGCGGCCGCCGCCAAGGAAGACCCCTACGTGCTGCAGGCCGTGCGCGGCGCGGCCGAAGGCCTCAAGGTGCGTCTCAGCGACGCCGGCTCCGCAACCCTGCAGCTGGACCTCGGCGACCGCGGCCAGGTCGATCTCACCGTGACCCGCGCCGAGTTCGAAGGCGCGATCTCGCCGCTGGTGCAGCGCACGCTCGACTGCGTGCAGCGCGTGATCAAGGACGCCGGGCTGCGCGTCGCCGACATCGACGACACCGTGCTCGTCGGCGGCAGCACGCGCGTGCCGATGGTGCGCAAGCGCCTGGCGCAGCTGCTCGGCAAGGAGCCGCGCACCGACGTCGACCCCGACCTGGCCGTCGCGCTCGGCGCCGCGGTGCAGGCCGACGTGCTCGCCGGCAACGACCGCTCGCTGCTGCTGCTCGACGTGATCCCGCTGTCGCTCGGCATCGAGACGCTCGGCGGCGCCGTGCAGAAGCTGATCCTGCGCAACAGCACGATCCCGACCAGTGTCACCGAGGAGTTCTCGACCGGCGTCGACGAACAGACCGCGGTCGACCTGACCATCTACCAGGGCGAACGGGAGCTCGCCCAGGACTGCCGCCGGCTCGGCCACTTCAAGCTGCGCGGCATCCCGCCGCTGCCAGCCGGCCTGCCGCGCATCGCGGTGACGTTCCTGGTCGACGCCGACGGTGTGTTGCGCGTCACCGCCCGCGAGCAGCGCACCGGCGTCGAGGCCGGCATCCAGGTCGTGCCGTCGTTCGGCCTGACCCGCGACGAGGTGCGGCGCATGATGCTCGACTCGATCGAGAACGCGCAGAGCGACTACGTCGCGCGCGAGCAGATCGACCTGCGCAACAAGGCCGAGGCGATGGTGCGCGGCACCGAGAAGGCGCTGGCGATGTCCGAGCTGCCGCCCGACCAGACCTACGCCGTGCAGAAGGCGCTCAAGGCGCTGGCCAGACTGCTCGCGGCGAACGCCGACGCGGCCGCCCTCAAGCACGGTTGCGACGAACTGACCAAGGTGACCGCGACGATCGCCGACGACGTGATCAGCTCGGCCGTGACCAAGGCGCTGCGCGAAGAGACGACCCGATGAGCAAGGTGCGTTTGGCTGTGCGCGGCGACGACCGCGAGTTCACGTTGGCCGTCGGCGAGACGATCCTCGAGGCGGCGATGGCCCAGGGCCTGCCGCTCGACCACGCCTGCGGCGGCGTCTGCGCCTGCTCGACCTGCCACGTCAAGATCAAGCAGGGCGCCGCCGCCTTCAGCGAGGCCAGCGAGGACGAGCTCGACCAGCTCGACGAGGCGCGCGACGTCGGCCTCGACTCGCGGCTGGGCTGCCAGGCGAAGCTGCTGCGCGCGCCCGAAGGCGGCGTCGTCGAGATCGCGGTGCCGACCTGGAACGTCAACGCGGTGCGCGAGGGCGCGGGCCACTGAGGTCCCGCACCGCGCCGCGCACGCCCGTTCACATCATCTCCCCGCGCGGCCCATCGACGAGGCCGTCGACGTCGCCGTCGACGAGGATCTCCCTGACGAAGATCTCGCTGCCGAGCGCCGGATAGACCGAGACCGTGCCACCCAGCAGCCCGGGCACCGTCCACCACTCGACGCCGTCGATCAGCACGTGCACGTCGCCTTCGTCCTGCACCAGCACGATCGTGCTCTCCTTGCCGGCGACCAGCGCGCGCGGCCCCTTGGCGTGACGCTGGCCGTCGCGCCACAGGTGGTTCTCGGGCGCGACCTCCCAGTTGAGCAGCAGGTTGATGTTGCCGACCTTGCAGCGGAAGTTGAGCCCCGCCTCGCTGCGGATGCCGCCGCGGATCACCACCGTACGGGTGTTGGAGAACGCGTAGCGCAGCGTCGCGAAGTTGTTCTCGCCGACCGCCTGGCCGAGCAACAGCCCGTGCTCGACCCGCCACTCGCCGTGCGCGTAGAGCAGTTGCTCGCGGTCGTGCTCGTGGCGGAAGCGCAGGTTGTGCACGCCGCGCGCGGTGGCCAGCTGCTCGGTCCACGCGGCCGCCAGTCCGGCGCGCTGCGCCTTGGCGGTCGCGTCCAGATCGGCCCAACCGCGCGTCAACGCCGCCTTGGCCGCGCGCAGCAGCGCCTCGGCGATCACCGCGTCCGCCGCGTGCTCACGCAACGCGAACAGGCGCTCGGCCCCGAGCTCCCCGAGCGTGCCCGCCCGGAACGACGCGTCGGCGAACTCGGCGGGCGGCGACTTCAGGAACGGCGCGAGCATGCCGACCTGCACCCGCAGCACGTCGCCGTTGCCGTGCACGAGCGCGCCCAGCGCCTGCAGCTGCCGCTCCTGTTGCAGACCGTCGAACCGGGCGACCAGGCGCGCGTGCCACGTCTGCCAGGTTCGCAGCCAGGCGAGCCGTTCGTTGAGGTAGGTGTGCAGATCGGCGCGGCCGCAGGCCAGCGCGGCGCGGATCGCGACGTCGTGGTAACGCAGCAGCGCGTCGGAGTCGACGCCGCCGACGCGCCAGAACGCCGCGTTCCACGCCGACACCGCGGCCGTGCCCGCAGCGTTCTCCCCCGGAGCCAGCGACATGCGCCGCAACATCGCCAGCGAGTACTCGTCGATGTCGATCTCGAACTCCGACGCGAGCTGCCAGACACCGGAGATCGCGATGTCGGCCGCGCCGGCGCGCTCGGCGACCCGCACGGCCTCTTCGAGCAGCAGGTAGCGCACCGCGGTTTCCTCGCTGCGCCACGCGGCCTGTTGCAGGTGGCTCTGCGCCGCCCAGACGTTGCCTCCCGACATCTGCAGCAGCTGGGCGACCAGCGCGTCGAACGCACCCTGCCGCGCCTTGTCGAGTTCGGCGCGTTCGGGCACGGGTTTGGGAGCCGGCGGGACGCCGCGCCCGCCGAACACCGGCTGCGCCGCGAGGCACCCGGCCAGCAGCGGGACCGCGACGAGCCATCGGACGACGTTGGCGGTGCGCATCGCAGCGATGGTAGCGGGTCCCCTGGGCCCATGGGTAAGCGGCGCGTCAGTGCATCAGTGCGCCCGCTGCGCCACCCAGCCCGCCATCTCCCGCAGGACCGCCGGGTCCGGAGCGCGGCCGCAGTCGTCCTGGCGCGAGGCCGCGGGCCCCAGCGTGTGGCCCAACCCGGGCAGGCGGCGCAGCGTCACTTCGGCGTTGCCGGCCGCGGCCAGCGCCGCCGCGAGCGCTTCCCCGCTGCGCAGCGGTGTACTCGCGTCGTTCTCGCCCTGCAGGATCAGCACTGGCATGCGCAGCGCGCCGGCCTGCGCCGTCGCCGGCGGTACGGTGCGCCCCTCCGCGTAGATGTAGCAGTTGCCCGTCGGCGAGAAGCAGTAGTCGACGATCGCGTCGATCGCGGGCGCGATCTCGGTCGCGGGATCGAGCTCGCCGTCGCCGTTGCGGTCGATGCGCGAGCTGACCGCGAGCGGCGCGCCGAAGGCAGCGGGTTCGCAGAGCAGGGACGCGCCGAGCTTGGCGACCGCGCCGCCAGGGCCGCGCTGCGCCGCGGTGAGCTTCTTGGCCGTCACCGGCCCGCCGTCGGGCCCCTGCGCGTAGGGCACGCCGACCTCTTCGATCCAGCTGCGCACCATCTCGCGATAGGGCAGGCCGACCGGCCCCTGCAGCACCAGCGCCACCACGTCGTCGCGCCGCGCCGCCAGCGCCGCCGCGACCGCGGTGCCTTCGCTCCAGCCGTAGAGGATCGACCGCTGCCCCATGCACTGCGGCAGCGACCGCGCCGCGTCGAGCACGGTCGCCGCGTCCTCGGTGAACTGCAGCGTCGACTGCCCGCGCCAGAAGCGCGCGTCGAACCGGCCCGGCCCCTTGACGAAGCGCTTGTCGTAGCGAACCACCGCCAGGCCGCGCGCCGCGAGCGCTTCGGCGATCTCGGCGAACAGCGCGACCTTGCCGCCGGGGCCCGGCAGCGTGCAGTCCATGTCGTGCGGCCCGTTGCCGTGGATCAGCAGCACCACCGGATACGGGCCGGGGCCGAAGGGGCCGTCGGCCGGCGGGTGCAGCAGTTCGGCGCGCGACGTCCAACCGCCCAGATCGACCTCGAACGGCACCCGCACGAGCTTGCCGACCGGCAGGGCGATGGCCTCGCTGGACTCGGTGGTCCGGCTCTCGGCGGGCCCCTGGCACGCTCCCGCCAACAACAACATCGAAGCCAAGGAGAACGACCAGCAGGGCGAGCGCATCGCCGACAGTGTTACCCGGATGGGCCGTTCGTCGCACCCGCGAAGCCGGCGCGATCGATCTCGTAACGCACCAGCGGCACCGCGGCGGGCCAGCGTTCCGAGCCGTGCGCGCGTTCACCCGTGCGGCGCATGCCGAGCCGTTCGAGGATGCGCCGCGAACCGACGTTGTCCGCCAACGCCTCCGCCCAGACCTGCTCGAGCCGCAGGTAGTCGAAGCCCACCCGCAGCGCCGCCGCCGCCGCGTGCGCGCCGATGCCGCGCCCCCAGAACGGCCGCCCGACCCAGAACCCCAGCTCCGCGCGGCCCGCGACGATGCCGTGGAAGCCGCACAGCCCCACGAACCGCCCGTCCTCCTCGATCGCGAACACGTGCGCCGTTCCGGCCTCGCGCTCACGCTGCATCAACTCGAAGAACACGCGCGCGCCGTCGGCGGGATACGGATGCGGGATGCGCGTCGTCGCCGCCACCGCCGCGTCGCTGGCCAGCACCTGCAGCGCGTCCACGTGCCGCTCGTGCAGCCGGTAGATGCCACAACTCTCGGCGATCGGCCGCCGCGCCTCTTCGTCTTCGTCAGGGTTCACGGTGTGCGTACGGTACCCGGTCCAAACCACACACGCGCTACGCGCGTGTGTGGTTTGGACCGGGTACCGTACCCTCGCGCGCTCACCACAAGGAGATCGTGCTGCCGTCGGGGAAGGTGCGTGCGGGCTGGCTGTGGCGCTGGGTCCAAAAGGGCCACCGGCGCTGCGCCGGCGCGGCGAAGAAGAACGAGAGGCGGCGCGACCAGCGGTCCAGGGGCGGCGCCCCCGCGTCGGTGTCGGCGGGAACGCCCAGCAGGGTCCGCGCGGCGGCGTCCCAGTGGCGGCGGCGGATGTGGATCGGGTCGAGCCCGTACCAGTCGTCCTGCGGCGTCACGAACGTCGCGCCGTGGCGTTCCGCGAGCTGCTGCAACCCGTGGTGCAGCTGCTCGGCCTGCACCAGGCCATCGCGCAACGACAGGCGACAGCTGGGCACCAGCACGTGCCGGAACACCGCGAACAGCGCCGGCGACAGGCGGCGCAGGCTCGCCAGCGGGATGCCGACCAGCGTGACGCGGGCCGCGTGCGCGGTCAGTCGCTGCAGCGCGACGTCGACCCACGCGAGGATCTGCGGCACCTCGACGCCGTAGAACAGGTCGTTGCCGACGTCCATGACGAGCGCGTTCGTCGGGAGCGCCGGCGCCGCGTCGAGATGCGCCCAGATCGGCGAAGCCTCGATGCCGCCCAGCTGCCGGATCAGCAGCCGGCTGTCGATGCCGAACGACCGACCGCGCCCGAGCGCCGCGTGCACTTCGACCGGTCCCCCGGCGGCGGCGCGCGCCGCGTCGGTCAGCGCCAGGCAGCCGCGCGCGACGTTGCTGGCGCCCAGCGGGATCAGGCGGGAGGTCGGCAAGGGCCGCAGGCTAGCCGCCTGGGTCGGGTTCCGGAACGCCCCGGCGCGCGAGAATCCGCGACCGGCGCAGGCGGCGGCGGCATTCTGCACGGCAGTGTCCCGCCCCGCGCCGTTCGAGCCCAACGAGTTGCTGCACCACCGTGAGTGGGTCGGCCGGCTCGCGCGTCGCCTGTGCCGCGACGAACACACCGCCGAGGACTCGGTGCAGACGGTCTTCACGCAGGCGCTGCGCCACCCTCCGCCCCACCGCCACAACCTGCGCGGCTGGCTCGCGCAGCTGCTTCGCAACACGCTCGGCATGCATCGCCGCGCCGCGATGCGCCGTTGCCACCGCGAACAGGCCGTTGCCGAAGACGCAGTCGCGAGACACTCCGAGGCCGCTGCCGACGCCGTGCTACGCACCGAGGCACACCGACGGCTCGTCGACCTCGTGCTGCAGCTGCCCGAACCGCAGCGCGGCCTCGTGCTGCGCCACTACTTCGAGGACGCGCCCGTGGCTGACCTCGCCGCGCAGAGCGGGATCTCGGCCGACGCGGTGCGCGCGCATCTGCGCCGCGCGCGCGAACGCCTGCGGCACGAACTCGAGCGCAGCGACGCGCGGCAACGGCGGGCGTTCGCGCTGCTGACGGGAACTGGTGGAACGGGCGGCGAGGCCGTCGCGGCGGCGGCAATCGCCGGAGGGCTGCTGATGACGACGATGCTCAAGATCGGCTGTGCGGCGCTCGCCGCGGCGGCGGCGCTGCTGTGGTGGTCACCGTGGGTCGACGTGCCGATTCCGATCACCGCCGAGGTCGTCGCGGATGCTCCCGCAACCACGGTGACGAGCAGTGCGGTGCACGATCCCGCTGTGCGCGGCGCGCCCGCCGAGCGACACGCGCAGACCCTGCCCGCTCGGCCGGCCGCGATGGCGCTCACGGCCGAGCTCGTCGGCCTCGTCGACGGCATGCGCTGGCAGCCCCCCCTCGTGATCCGGGCCAAAGGCAAGGTCGACGATGGCTGGCAGGAACACGAGGCGGTCGCCGTCGCCGAGCCCACCGGCGCATTCTCGTTCGAGCTGCCCGGTTGGGCGCGAGAGGCCACGACCCTCGAACTGCAGGTGGGTCCGCGCCGCAGCGACCCCAACTACGACTGCGAAGGCGCGCGCTTCGACAAAGACGCGATGCTGGTACGCAAACCGCTGTTCGTGCCGGTGACCGTGATCGCGCAGCTCACCGGGCGCGTCGTCGACGAGTCCGGCATGGGCGTTCCCGCGGCCCGCGTCTGCGCCTACCGCGCCGCCGACGCGCTGCCGAATGGTGCCGTGCTGGCGCAGTGCAACACCGACGGCGCCGGCTACTACACGCTGCGCACGCCCGCCGAGGGCGACCTGGCGCTGATCGCGCTGCCGATGGAACCCGCCCAGTTGAGCGGCATGCGGCTGCAGCTCGAGAACGGCGCCATCATGGATGCCGGCAAGCCGCGCACGGACCTGTTGCCGATCGGGGTGTTGGCGCGCACCCGCTTCGGTCGACCGGACGCCGCCCCCGAGCACCGGCTGCCGCCCGCGAGTCAGGTGAAGGTCACCATTGCGCTCCCCGCGGGCCTGCCCGCGGAGGCGGCGCGGCTGTCCGTGAGGTTCCCGGAGAAGCCACGAGAACTGAACATCCAGAGCATGCAGCGCCTGGTGGTCTGGTCCTTGGACCGCTGCGCGATGGTGTCCGCCTGGCCTCAGCTCGAACCCTCGGAACAGACGCTGCGCGTGCCGGCCGGTGTGCGCGTGCAGCTGCGGCCCATGGCCTTGCACACGGCGGTGCTCTCGTGCTGCGTCGAGCCCGCTACCGAGGTCGTGGCCCCGGCGTCGTGCACGCTCACCTTCACCGGATCACCGCGCACCCTGGTCGTGCTGCAGGGGGGCGTCCCCCTGGCGGGCGTGCCGGTCCGCACGGTCGTCGATGAGATGCGATACCGCTCGAAGACCGATGCTGAGGGGCGCTGCCAGGTGTTGATGGGGCCATCTCCAGTCTCGATCACGGTGCAAGCCATCGGCACCGATCCGGTCACAGTGACCATGGGACCGCAGCAGTCCGACCCCACCTTCGTCAACCTGCCGGCGGCTGTCACCGTGCCCCTGACCATCGCAACGCGGGGCCCGCTGCCCGTGCTCGCGATGACCCTCCGGATCGGCACTCAGACCTTCTTGGAACCGGAGCGCACCGAAGACCTTCGCCGCAGCGACCCGACCCAGCCGTTCGTCGTCGACCTGCCTCCCGGCAGGTATCGCATCGCGATGTCCGCGCCGAAGAACGACGCCACACGCGACGCGTTCCTCGTGCCCAATTGGCGCGAGGTCACGGTCCGCGCCACGGGTTGGACCGAGAACTGGACCGTCGAGCACGGCGGCCGCTGCCGCATCGAGCTCCAAGGCCGCGTCGAGACGCTGCTGGGGACACCACTGCAGCTGGAGCGACCCGGCTACGCCGCGACGTTCGTGAGGTTGGATCCGGAGGAACCCCGCGCCTGGCTTTCGCCGATCCTCTCACCAGGGGACTACACCCTGCGGCAGCACGGCGGCCTCGTCTTGGCCGAGGTGCACATCACCGCGCTCGAGACGGTCACGATCCGGGTGCGCCTGCCCTGAACGGGCGGCAACGCGTCGTTCCGCCGCCGGCACCCGGGGTCGAGGTTCCGGGTCCCTGCAGCACCAGGCGGGAGCTCATCCCAGGCGGCGAAGCGGTCGTGGTAACGTCCGCCGCTGACGGATCGCTGATGACGACGATGCTCAAGATCGGCTGCGCGGCGCTCGCCGCGGCGACAGTGCTGCTGTGTAGGGCGCCGTGGGGCGACGTGCCGATTCCGGCCGCGACCGACACCACCATCGGTGCCCCCGCCACTGCCGCGGATACGAACGCCGCCGTGCGCGACACCGCCACCCTCCGACAGGCGCCACCGCCGCCGGAAGCGCCCGCACCCGTGGCGCTGCGCGGCCAGCTCGTCGGCCTCGTCGATGGCATCCGCTGGCAGCCCCGGATCGAGATCCGGGCCAAGGGCAGGGTCGACGACGCCTGGCTTGAGCAGGAGGTGCTGGCAGTCGCCGACCCCACGGGCGCGTTCTCGTTCGAACTTCCGGGCTGGGTGCGCCAGGCCAGGGTGCTCGACCTGCGCCTGGGCGCGTCTGCCAGCGACCCGTACTACGACTGCCAGGGCGCGCGCTTCGACGCCGAGGTGCTGCGGCGACACGACCCGCTCGCCGTACCGGTCAAGGCCATCGCGAAACTCATGGGCCGCGTCGTCGATGACTCGGGCATCGGCATCCCCGCAGCCCAGGTCTGCGCCTACTTCGCGCTTCAGGGCCTGCCGCAGGGCCCCATGTTGGCCTGCTGCAACACCGACAGCGACGGCCACTACACGCTGCGCGCGCCGGCCGAGGGCGAGCTGGTGCTGCTCGCGCTGCCGATGGAACCCGCCCAATTGAGCGGCATGCGGCTGCAGCTCGAGAACGGCGCCATCATGGACACGGGGCAACCCCGCACCGACCTGTTGCCCCTCGCAGTCTCGGTGCGCGCGGGCTACGGCCAACCAACCCAGGTGCCCGAACATCGTCTGCCCGCGCCGAGCCCGGTCACCGTCACGGTCGTGATGCCCGCCGGCGTGCCCATCGAGGCGGCCCAGCTGTCCGTCGGGTATCCCGAGGACCACCAGGAACTGCCGACACGCTCCGCGTACCGGGCGCAGGTCTGGTCGCTCGATCGCTGCGCCATCGTGCCGTCCGACCTGCGCCTCGAACGCGGCACGACCGTGCTCCGCCTGCCTGCCGGGGTGCGCGTGCAGCTGCGGCCAAGGGCCCTGCACGACTCGCTCCTCTCGTGCTTCGCGTCGCCCGAGACCGAGGTCGCCGCGCCCGCGTCGTGCACACTCACCTTGAAGGGGTCGCTGCGCACCCTCACTGCGCGGCGACGTGGCGTCCCGGTGCCCGGCGCCCAGGTGGACGTCCCGATGCACCCCAGGACCTACTCCACGTCGACCGATGCTCGCGGCCGCTGCCAGCTGCTGCTCGACGACATGCCGCATACGGTCACCGTGCAGGCCTTCGGCGGCACTCCGGTCAGGGTGCACCTGACGCCGGAGCAGCCCGACCCGATCTTCGTCGAAGTGTCGACGACCGACGAGGCGCCGCTGACGATCGCGACACGGAGCCGCTTGCCCGTGCTCGCCATGACGCTCGAGTTCCATTCGCAATCCTCACCGGGTCCACCGCGCACCGAACACCTGCGCCGCAGCGACCCCACCCGACCGTTCGTCGTCGACCTGCCGATCGGCACCTACCGGATCGTCATGTCCGCGCCGAGCGACGGCTCCACACCCGATGCCTTCCTCGTATCCAACTGGCGGCACGTCACCGTCGAGTCGTCGGGCTCGACCGAAGACTGGACCGTCGAACACGGTGGCCGATCTCGTGTCGAATTCCAGGGCCGCATCGGTCTAGCGCTGGCCGAACCACTGCAGCTGAGACGCAGGGGCTTCGAGACCGCACAGCTGACTGCGAACGAAGACCCGACCACCTGGCTTTCCCCCATCCTCTCACCAGGGGATTACACACTGCAGCAGCGCGGCGGCTTCGCCCTGGCGATCGTGCACATCACCGCGCTGCAGACGAGCACGATCCGGGTGCGCCTGCCCTGAACGGGCGGCAACGCGTCGTTCCGCCGCCGGCACCCCATCGCTACAGTGGTCGGCCATGCAGGTCAGCACGCCGGACGTCACCCTCGTCGCCAACATCATCCGCGGCCTCGCCATGGACGCCGTGCAGAAGGCCAACTCGGGCCACCCGGGCATGCCGATGGGCATGGCCGAGGTCGGCACGGTGCTGTGGACCGAGTTCCTACATTGGAGCAACGAGGAGCCCGAGTGGGCCGGGCGCGACCGCTTCGTGCTGTCGGGTGGCCACGGCTCGATGCTGCTCTACTCCCTGCTGCATCTCGCCGGCTTCCCGGTGTCGCTCGACGACCTCAAGCAGTTCCGCCAGCTGCACAGCAAGACGCCGGGCCACCCCGAGTACGGCGACACGGTCGGCGTCGAAACCACCACCGGACCGCTCGGCCAGGGCTTCGCCAACGCCGTCGGCATGGCGATCGCCGCGCAGATGGAGGCGGCGCGCTTCCAGAACCACCTGCTCGCGAGCCGCGTGTTCGTGACGGTCGGCGACGGCGATCTCATGGAGGGCATCAGCTACGAGGCGGCGACGCTGGCCGGCCACCTGCAGCTCGGCAACCTCGTCTGCCTGTTTGACGACAACACGATCACGATCGAAGGCCACACCGACCTCGCCACCAGCGAGGACATCGGCGCGCGCTTCGCCGCGCAGGGCTGGGTGGTGCAACGCTGCGACGGCCACGACCCCGAGCAGATCCGCAAGGCGCTGCAGAACGCGACCGCCGGCAACGACAAGCCGCAGCTGATCTGCTGCAAGACGACGATCGGCAAGGGCAGCCCGCACAAGGCCAACACGCACGACGTGCACGGCTCGCCGCTCGGCGCCGAGGAGATCGCGCTGACCAAGCAGGCGCTCGGCCTGCCCGCGCAGGACTTCTTCGTCGACCCGCACGCGCGCGAGGTGTTCGCCGCGGCCAGCGAGCGCAACGAGGCGCGGCGCCGACAGTGGCACGCCGACATGGACGAGTGGGCCGCCAACAACGCCAAGACCGCGGCCGACTGGCGCGCGTTCCGTTCGCGCGAGATGCCCGCCAACCTGCTCGAAGAGCTCGCCGCCGTCGCCGGCGCCGAACCCGCGGCGACGCGCGCGCTGTCCGGCAACATCGTGCAGAAGCTCGCCGAGCTGGTGCCGGGCTTCGTCTCGGGCAGCGCCGACCTCGACCCGTCGACCAAGACGCGCATCAAGAAGGGCGGCTCCTTCAGCGCTGCGGACCGCACCGGCCGCACGCTGCACTACGGCATCCGCGAACACGCGATGGGCGCTGTGCTCAACGGTCTGTCGCTGCACAGCGGGTTCCTGCCCGCGGGCAGCACGTTCCTGGTGTTCGCCGACTACATGCGCACGCCGATGCGCCTCGCGTCGCTGATGAAGATCCCGGTCGCGTTCGTGTTCACCCACGACAGCCTGATGGTCGGCGAGGACGGCCCCACCCACCAACCCGTCGAACACCTGGCGACGCTGCGGCTGATCCCCAACATGCACGTGTTCCGCCCCGCGGACGGCAAGGAGACCGCGGCGGCGTGGACCCACGCCGTGTCGCGCCGCGACGGCCCCGTGGTGCTGTCGCTGACCCGCCAGAACCTGCCGGCGCTGCCGCACGCCGCGGACTGGAACCCGCAGCAGGCCCTGCGCGGCGGCTACGTGCTGATCGACGCGCCGGGCGCCGCGGCGACGATCGTCGCGACCGGCGCCGAGGTCAGCCTCGCCGTCGACGCCGCGAAGTTGCTCGCGGCGGGCGGCGTGCCGACGCGCGTCGTCTCGATGC
This sequence comes from Planctomycetota bacterium, assembly GCA_020638655.1. Lineage (GTDB taxonomy): Bacteria > Planctomycetota > UBA1135 > UBA1135 > UBA2386 > JACKIC01. Next base: position 422,097 of record JACKIC010000002.1, on the reverse strand, counting down.
CGTGCGTCGAGCTGTTCCTGCAGCAGGACGCCGCGTGGCAGAAGAGCGTGCTCGGCACGGCCGCGGTGTTCACCTGCGAGATGGGCCGCCCCGAGATGTGGTGCCAGTTCACGGGCCGCCTGGACCGCTGCATCGGCCAGAGCACGTTCGGCGCGAGCGCGCCCTACAAGGTGCTCGCCGAGCACTTCGGCTTCACCGCCGAGAACGTCGCCGCGCGCGTCAAGGCGGCGCTGTAGGCATGGAGACACCGGCCGTCGTCGCGATCGCCGCCGGCGCGTTCCTCGCCGGTTGGATCCTGCGCGGCCGCGGCCGCACCGACGAAGCGCCGCTGCCACCACCCGCACCGATCGACCCCAAGGCGATCGAACTCGCGCGCAGCGTGCTGCCGATCGAGGGCAAGATCGGCGCGATCAAGGCGTACCGCGAGGCGACGGGCTGCGGCCTGCGCGACGCGAAGCTCGCGGTCGATACGATCGACGACCGCTGAGGTGCACCGCGCCGGGCGTCACTTGCCCGGTCGCTTGACCTCCGCCTCCTCCCGCTCCCGCCGCTGGCGCAGCACGTACCGGCCCCAGGCTTCCGGCTCGGGCGCGACCACGGTCCCAAACCCCGCGGCAGTGGCGAGGTCCCACGTGCGGCGCAGTTCGGCGATCGTCACCCCGGGAAGGGTCTCGATCACGACCGGCATCAGCGCGCGGCTCCCGTCCGGGTAGCGGACCAGCGCCCCGGGGTCCTTGGCGATGCGACGCAGCTCGCGCTCGAGGGCCTCGGCGGTGGCCAGCACCTTGGGGCCGACCTCGAAGTACAGCGCGCCCTGCTGATCGCCGCGCACCACACGCAGCAGCAGCCGTTCGAAGGGCAGGCACTTCTTCGGATCGAGCAGGCCGGCGACGGCGTGCCCCCCGTCCTGCGGCGCAGCCTCGCCGAGCAGCAACAGACGGCCGTCGATCCAGGTCGCCGCGCTGGTCGCCATCCGCATCGACCACACGGTGCCCGACCAACCCGGTGCCACCTCGCCTCGTCGCAGCACTTCGCAGCTGGACTGTGTACCGCCGTACAACACGTCGCCGTCGGCGGCGAGCCAGTGCACGGCGTCCCCCAGGTCCGCGGCGACCTCGGTGGTGCCCTTCTCCAACGACACCCGCCGCAGCTTGCGATCGGTGACGACGTGCAGCGCACCGCGGTAGTGGCCGATGGCGACGATCCAGGGGCCGGCGTCGAGTTCTACTTCGCGCACCGCGCGGCCGGCGATCGCGTCGACTACGAACACGCGGTCGGCGCTGGCCCCGAACAGCTGCTTGCCGTCGCTCGCGAGACCGACGAGTTCGGCGGGCGCGGGAACGCGCTGCAGCAGCGCGAGCTGTGGCCACGACACGCAGAGCAGTTCGTCGCCGCGCGCCAACCAGAGGCGGTCGCCCACGCGCGCGACGCCGCGCGGCAGGCCCTTGCCGGGCAGGTCGAGCGGGGTCAGTTCCGGGCCGAACTCCGCGACCGCGACGCGGGAGTGCGCTTCGGCGTCGCCGGGCAGTTCGTCGAGCAGGGCGCGCTGTGCGGCGAGCGGTGCGGCGAGGGGCGCGGCGAAGAGCAGCACCGCGAACAGGGGACGGGCCATGGGAGTCGGCACAACGGGACGCCGCGCGGGAGGTTCGGCGCGGCGATGTGTGGTTTGTACCCGGTACCGTACCCTCGCCTACAGCATGCCGACGACGTCGCCGTTCTCGTCGATGTCCATGCGCGCGCCACCCGGCACCTTGCCGAGGCCCGGCATGGTCATGATCGCGCCGGCGAGCGGGTAGACGAAGCCGGCGCCGACGGCGACGCGGGCGTCGCGCACGACGAAGCGGAAGCCGGTCGGGCGGCCCTTGAGCGCCGGGTCGTGGCTCAGCGAGTACTGGGTCTTGGCCATGCAGATCGGCAGCTTGCCGAAGCCGCGCTCCTCGAACATCGCCAGCTGCTTCTCGGCGAGCGGCTCGTAGTCGACGCCGTCGGCGCCGTAGATCTTGGTGGCGATGGTCTCGATCTTCTCCTTGAGGGAGGCGTCGAGCGGGTAGAGGAAGCGGAACGAGCTCGGCTCGTCGGCGGCCTTGACTAGGGCGTGCGCGAGGTCCTCGCCGCCCTTGCCGCCGTCGCTGAACAGCGTCGAGACGTGCGCGTCGCTGGCGCCGGCGTCGAGCGCGGCCTGCCGCACGTAGGCGATCTCGGCCTCGGTGTCGGTCGGGAACTTGTTGATCGCGACGACCACGGGGATGCCGAACAGCTTGACGTTCTCGATCTGCTTCTGCAGGTTGCCGATGCCCGCGGCGAGCGCGTCGAGGTCCTCCTTCTGCAGGCCCTCGGGCAGCGGCTTGCCGGCGACGATCGTGAACCGGCCGCTGTGCATCTTGAGCGCGCGCACGGTGGCGACCAGCAGCGCGGCGTCGGGCTTGAGTCCGCTGGCGCGGCACTTGATGTCGAAGAACTTCTCGGCACCCATGTCGGCGCCGAAGCCGGCCTCGGTGACCACGAAGTCGAGGCTGCGCATCGCCACGTAGTCGGCGACGATCGAGCTGTTGCCGTGCGCGATGTTGGCGAACGGGCCGGTGTGCACGAGCGCAGGCGTGCCTTCGAGCGTCTGCATCAGCGTCGGCTTGAGGGCGTCCTTGAGCAGCGCAGTCATGGCGCCGGCGGCCTTGAGGTCCTCGGCGGTGACGGGCTTGCCCTCCTTGGTGTAGCCGACCACGATCGCGCCCAGACGAGCACGCAGGTCCTTGATGTCCTTGGCGAGCCCCAGGATCGCCATGATCTCGCTGGCCGAAGTGATGTCGAAGCCGGTCTTGCGCGGGGTGCCGTTCTTCTCGCCGCCGTGCGCCACCTCGATCTCGCGCAGCGCGCGGTCGTTCATGTCCATGACGCGGCGCCAGGTGATCTGCTCGGGGTCGAGCCCCAGCTCGTTGCCGTGGAACAGGTGCGCGTCGAGGAACGCCGCGCACAGGTTGTGCGCCGAGGTCACGGCGTGGAAGTCGCCCGTGAGGTGCAGGTTGAGTTCCTCGGGCGGAACGACCTGCGAGTAGCCGCCGCCCGCAGCGCCGCCCTTGATGCCGAACACCGGGCCCATCGACGGCTGGCGGATCACGCACGCGGTGCGCTTGCCGATCCGGTTGAGCGCCTGGCTGATGCCGACGGTGTGCACGGTCTTGCCCTCGCCGAGCGGGGTCGGCGTGATCGCCGTCACCACCACGTACTTCGCGGGCTTGCGCGTCTCGGGCTGCTTGAGCAGGTCGAGGCGGACCTTCGCCTTGTTGTGGCCGTAGGGCTCGAGGTCGGCCTCACCGAGGCCCATGATCCGGGCCACTTCGCCGAGGGGACGCAGGGGGATCGAACGTGCGATATCGAGGTCGTTGAGCGACATGGGGGCGAGCAGGATACCGAACCCGCCCCACCGGGGCCAACCCGACCTGCCCCCGGGCCGGAGGAACCGCTACAGGATCCGCTTGCCGAACGCGCTCAGGATCACGTCGACGGCGACCTCGCCCGACTGGTTCTTGACGTCCAGGACCGGGTTGAGCTCGGTGACCTCGAGGCTGGTCATCCGGCCGGTGTCGCTGACCATCTCCATGAGCAGGTTGGCCTCGCGCCAGCTGATGCCCCCCTTGACCGGGGTGCCGGTGCCGGGCACGTCGCGCGGATCCATGCCGTCGAGGTCGAACGAGACGTGGAAGCCCGCCGTGCCGTCGGTCGCGAACCCGATCGACTCCTGCATGATCGCGCGCATGCCGCGCTCGTCGACGTCGCGCATCGTGTAGGCGTGGATGCCGGACTTCTTGACGATCTGGCGCTCGGTCTCATCGATGTCGCGGATGCCGATCAGGCACACGTTCCTGGGGTCGACCTTGGGCCAGAACCCGCCCATCTCGACGAGCCGCGGGTGCCCCAGGCCGAGCACGGTCGCCAGCGGCATGCCGTGGATGTTGCCGGTCGGCGAGCTCTCGGGGGTGTTCATGTCGGCGTGCGCGTCGACCCAGATCAGCCCGATCTTCTGTTCGTTCTGATGGAAGTGCTCGGCGACGCCCGACACGGTGCCGATCGCGATGCTGTGGTCGCCGCCGAGCACGACGGGGATCTCGCCCTGGTCGAGCGAACGGCGCACGCGCAGGCGCAGCCGGTTGCAGACGTGGTAGATCGGCTCGAGATAGCGCGCGTGGGTGTCGCCGGGCGCGCGCGTCTCGGGCGCGGGCACGCCGACGTCGCCGTCGTCCTCGACGCGCAGGCCGAGCTGCTGCAGCCCCTGGGTGACGCCGGCGATGCGGATCGCCGAGGGCCCCATGTCGACGCCGCGGCGACCCGCGCCGAGGTCCATGGGCACGCCGACGAGGCGCACGGTGCGTTGCGTGGAGGTGACGGGGCTGGCGGGCGAACTCATGCGGGCGAACAGTCTACTCGCCCGTTCGCCCCTTCGGCCACGCCGGGCTCAGCCGGTGACCGATTCGATCGCGATCGTGAACGCGGGCCCCTGGGTGGCGCTGGTCGCGAGCGCCTGCAGCTGGAAGCCCACGCCGATCGGGGTGCCGACCGGGAACTGCAGCACGTACTGGTCGCGCGCCTGCGGGCAGGCGCTGGTCAGCACCGGCGCGGCGGTCAGGCCGACCTGCAGCGTGACCGGCCCCAGCAGGATCAGCGAGTTCGCCAAGCCCGGGATGGGAATGCACGGCGCGGTGTTGGTGAGGCCGATCGCGAGCACGTAGGGCTGCTGGATCGCGCCGTAGACGTAGACGCGGTGCGCGTTGCCCACGCCGACCGGCCCGGCGACGAACGGCTGGCACGTGAACGCGCCGCATGACTGGCCGTAGAGCACCGTCAGCGTGCCGCCGTCCATGGTCAGGCCGACGTTGCTGGCGGTTTGGGCGGGGATCAGCGCGGCGCAGGACAGCGCGGCGGCGAGGACATGGGCGGTGCGCATGGTGGCTCCCGTGGTGGCAGGCAGCTGGTGGCAGGCAGGTGGAGCCGCCCATGCTACCCGGTGCCGGGCCAGCGAGGCCGGATCAGGCCTGCACCAGCGTGATCGGCGCGCCGCGCCCCACGCCGAGCAGCTTCGCGGCGCTGCCGCCGTTCCGGGCGATCTCCCAGAAGCCGAACGAGCCCACCAGCGCCAACATCTCGCCGTCCGGCACCTCGCCGTAGGTGCCGTGCACGGCGACCTGGCGCCCGGCCACGGCGATCGCCGCGAAGTTCCCCGCAGTCGCCGCCGGCAGGTTGGTGATCAGGTTGCCGAACGCGTCGACGTGCACGACGCGGTGGCTTCCTGCGGTCATCTCGGGCAGCCGCACGGGATCGGGCAGGCGTTCGCCGAGCGCCGAGAAGCCGTAGCGACCGCCGCTGAGCCAGCCCCCGACGGGCGCGAGCACGTCGCGGCCGTGGAACGTGCGCGACGCCGGCACCAACTGCAGGTGTTCGGGGTCGAGCAGGCGCACGTCGGCGCTGTCGTCCCCGGCGAGCACGTGCGTCAGCAGGCCGTTGTCGGGCGCGACCCAGTAACAGCCGTGTGCCTGCGCCGCGAGCAGGCGGCGCGGCGTGCCGACACCGGGATCGACGACCGCGACGAAGACGCTGCCGGGCACGAACCGATCCACCGCCGACCACAGCCAGAACGCCCCCGCCTCGACGTCCTGCGCGGGCACTTCGTGGCCGAGGTCGACGATCGTCGCGCGCGGGTTGGCGCGCAGCACCGCGCCGCGCAGGATGCCGACGTAGGGGTCGCGATGACCGAAATCGGTGAGCAGGACGACGTGACCGGATGGGCGGATCTGCATGGACAGCGGGAAGCGAACCCGATCGTCATCGGCCAGGCAACGCCGTTCGCTGCAGCCTCGAACCGCCCCGGCGCCGCAAATCGACGCCCGGCCCCGTCAGTTGCCCAGGTCCAGCTGAATGCCGTTCGACGCGATCGCACCCAGCGGCGTCAGCGGCGGCGAGTAGCTCACGCCCTGACAGTAGACCTGGTAGCCGAGCCAGACCGCGCCAGAGGGCACGGCGAACGGAACGGTCGCGGTGGCCGCCGGCGCCACGAACAGCACGGTCGCCGAGCCGTCCGTGTAGCGGAAGCAGTCGGGCATGCCGATGCCCGCGAGCGGCTGGCCGGGGTCGTAGCCGACGAAGCCCAGCAGCACGGCGCCGAACGGCGTGCCCGCGGGGATGTCGGCGACGACCAGGTTGGCGGTCGTGCCGAGCACCGGCCGCGCCGCCGCCGACAGGGACAGCGGGCGCATGTCGGCGCTGTCGAGCACGAACGTCGCGGGGATCGCCGTGGTCAGGTCGACGCTGCCCGGGTCGGCCGACGCGCCGCTCGGCGAGAAGCCGACCAGGTAGCCGTCGCCGCCCTGGTAGCCGCTGACGCTGACGTTGTCCATGTTCTGGAACACGATGTGGAAGTTGCCCGTGGTGAGCTCGAACTGCATCTGGAAGGTGCTCGGCGTCGAGCCCGCGGCCAACCCGTGATTGGACAGCACCGCGTCCCACGTGAAGTAGGCGACGCCCCCGGCCTCCTCGAACAGCACGTTGTTGGAGGCGTTGCAGATGAAGTCGTGCCACACGTTCCACGACGCGCTGACGCGGCTCAGCATGCCACCCGCCGACGGCTGGTAGCTGGTGCCGTTGCTGCCGATCGAGACGAAGCCGTTGGAGCACACGAACAGCGTGCTGGTCGTGCCGCCCGGATAGGACAGCGGCGACGACAGCGACACGGAGCCCTCGCCGTCGTCGACGAGCTGCAGGTTGGTGGCGGCGATCGTCGGCGGCACGAAGGCGGTGGTGCCCGGCAGCATCAGGTAGCCGTTGCCCGAGAACAGACCGGTGATCGCGGTGTTCGACAGGTCGAACGCGGGCGTGGTCGTGAACAGTTCGTAGAACGAACGGTACGACGCGACGCAGCCGCTGCCGTAGGACTCGTGCTGCGCGCACGCCGGCGCCGAGGTCACGATGTAGCCCCCCACGCCGTCGGGGGTCCACTTGAAGACGTGGTCGGCGAACGGCACCCCCTCGGCGCCGCTCTGGTGCAGCGACGGATTGCCGGTGGTCAGGATCGGCAGGTTCGAGAAGTCGACGGCGTCGAACGTGCCGCCGTTGCCGGGGCTGGCGCCGTGCACCCAGAAGCCCGCGTTGGCGGCGACGTCGGCGCCGAAGTAGACCTCGATCGAGTGGTCGGCGACGAAGCGCACCTGCACGGTGTTGGGCTGGCTGGTGCCGTAGCGGTAGACCCCGGCGTAGGTCACGCAGAAGTAGGCCGGGTGGCCCGGGCTCGCCGCGACCGCGTTGGCGTAGACGCCGCCGCCGCCGGTCGCAGCGGGGTTCAGGTCCATCCACAGCGCCGCGAAGCGCGCCACCGGGTCGTTGAGCAGCTCGCTGACGGTCGGCGTGTAGTTGGCCGCGCCGGGCGCGCCGGTGCCGAACACGAGGAAGCCGTTCGACCCCACCTGCACGTCGGCGTAGGAGGCGCCGCCGTAGTTGAACGAGAAGCCCATCGCCTGCGGCGCCGAGAACGACTCGTCGGTCAGGCTGAGGTTGGTCCCCAGGCTGGCGTCGTAGCAGGGGATCTGGGCGATGGCTGGCGCGAGCGCGAAGCCGAGAGCGACTGCGGGCGAGAGGATTCGCATCGGGCGGACTCCGAGGGTGTGGACTCTGGTCGAGCAACCGGGCGAGCGTCCCGCCGCGCAGCGCGCAGCGCGGTCCGCTCCCCCGTGCCGAGGCACGATACCAGCGTGCGCCGGGTTCCGCGCACCCCCGCTCCGCCGCCCGGCCTAGTGATCCGCGGGCGAGCCCAGGATCGCCATCAGCTCGGCCTTCTTCTGCTCCCGCAGCTCGGCGGTGTCGGCTTCGAGGCACATGCGCAGGAACGGCTCGGTGTTGCTCGGGCGCACGTTCACCCACCAGTCCGGATAGGTGACGGTGATGCCGTCGAGGTAGTCGATCTGGGCGTCGTGGTACTTCGCCGCGACGTCCTTCATGCGCGCGTCCTTGTCGTCGACCTGGAAGTTGATCTCGCCGGTGCCGAAGTACTTGCGCAGCGGATCGGCGAGTTGCTTGAGGGTCTTGCCGCTGGCCGACAGCTCGTTGAGCACGAGGATCGCGGCGAGCACGCCGCAGTCGGTGTAGTAGTTCTCGGCGAAGTAGAAGTGTCCCGAGAGCTCGCCGCCGCCGATGCAGTCCGTGCGCCGCATCGTCTCCTTCATGAACGAGTGACCGACGCGTTCGCGCACCGGGCGGCCGCCCATCTTGGCGATCTCCTCGGCCGTGACCTTGCTCGAACGCAGGTCGTAGATGATGCCCTTGCCGGGATGCCGGCGCAGCATGTCGCGCGCCAGGATCACGGTGATCAGGTCGGCGTGCACCGTGCGCCCCTCCTCGTCGACGAACGCGCAGCGGTCGGCGTCGCCGTCGAACGACAGGCCGATCGGCGCCTTCTCCTTCTTGACGAGGTCGCGCAGCACGTCGAGGTTGGACTCCTTGAGCGGGTTGGCCTCGTGGTTGGGGAAGGTGCCGTCGAGCTGGTCGTAGAGCGGCACCACCTGCAGGCCCGGGATCGCCGCGAAGATCGCCGGCGACTCGTTGGCGCCCATGCCGTTGGCGTAGTCGACGCAGATCTTCATCGGCTTGACGCCCTTCGCGAACCCCGCGATGTGCTGCACCCAGTCCTTGGTGACGTCGACGAAGTCGCGCTTGCCGCGGCGCTCGGCCGCCGGCAGATCGCCGGCTTCGGCCATCTTGCGGATCTCCTGGATGCCGGTGTCGCCCGACAGCGGCCGCGCCTCGGCGCGGCACATCTTGAAGCCGATGTACTGCTTGGGGTTGTGCGACGCGGTCACGGCCATGCCGCCGTCGCAGGGGATCTTGCCGATCGCGTAGTAGACCATCGGCGTGCTGGCGAGGCCGATGTCGACGACGTCGCAGCCCTGCGACAGCATGCCGTCGATCACCGCGTCCTGGATCTCGGGCGCCATCGTGCGCATGTCGCGGCCCACCACCAGGCGCTTGGCGGAGAGGAAGCGCACCATCGCCGCGCCGATGCGGAACGCGATCTTCGCGTCGATCTGGTCGGGGTAGGTGCCGCGGATGTCGTAGGCCTTGAAGATGCTCACGGAGTCGGTCCTGTTTGCGGGAGGGACGAGAAGAGGTGTTTCAGTCGGCCGGCGCGAACGACCGGCACGCGGACAGGCAGCGCTCCACCCCGGCGTCGTCGACGTCGCGGTGCAGCACGAAGCGCAGGCGGCGCGGCCCGGCGCGCGCAGCGAGCACGCCGTGCTCACGCAGATGCGCCAGCAGCAACTTGGGATCGGCGGTCGGCACGTCGACCATGACGATGTTGGTCTCGGTCGCGGCGGTGGAGACCTTGCACCACGGCAGCCCGACGAGGCCCTGCGCGAGGCGCTGCGCGCGTTCGTGGTCGGCAGCCAGCAGCGCGGGCCCGTCGCGCAGCGCGATCAGCCCGGCCGCAGCGATCACGCCGGCCTGCCGCATCGCCCCGCCGAACGCCTTGCGCGCGCGCCGCGCCGCGGCCACGAACGCGGCGCTGCCCGCGAGCAGCGAGCCGACCGGCGCGCCCAGGCCCTTCGACAGGCACAGCGTCGTCGAGTCGACGGCCGCGACCAGCTGCGCGGCCGGAACGCCGAGCGCGATCGCCGCGTTCATGAGCCGCGCGCCGTCACAGTGCACCGACATGCCGTGCCGCCGCGCCGCGGCCGCGAGCGCGCCGATGCGTTCGGCGCTGGCGACGCGGCCGCCGGCCATGTTGTGGGTGTTCTCCACCACCAGCAGCCGCGACCGCGGGAAGTGAGGGTCGTCGGCGCGCACCGCGTTCTCGACCTGGGTCGGCGTCGGGAAGCCGTCGGCGGCGACCAGCGTGCGCACCTGCGTGCCCGACAGCCCGGCGATCGCGCCGCCCTCGTAGTAGAAGACGTGCGAACGCTCCTCGCAGACCAGCTCGTCGCCGCTGCGGCAGTGCACGTGGATCGCGACCTGGTTGGCCATCGTGCCCGACGGCAGGTAGAGCGCGGCCTCCTTGCCGAGCACCTCGGCGCCGGCCTGCTCGAGCTCGCGCACCGTCGGGTCCTCGCCCCAGACGTCGTCGCCGACCACGGCCTCGGCCATCGCCTGGCGCATCGCGGCCGTCGGCGCGGTCATCGTGTCGCTGCGGAAGTCCGCAGGGGCGTCGGCAGGCGTCGAAGTCATGCGCGGGGGCCAAGATGCCCCGCGCGCGGGCGAATGCAAGCTGGCGCGGCGCCGGTCCGAAGGCGCGCCGTCCCATCGACGCTTGCCGATCCCGGGCCGCGCGAACGCGAACGACGCCCCTCGGCGCCTGCCGCAGTTCTGTAACATGCTCATCCCCGCGCGCGCCGCGCCGATCGCGTCAAGACGCCGCATCGCGCGAGTTCGCGCTCCATTCGCCGATTCGAGCGCAAGTGCGTTGTCCGGCCGGCAATTACGGTCCTCGGACACGACGGCGAGACGCCCTGGCGCGCGGCCCGGATCGCCGCGCCTTCGCTACGGTGCGCGCCCTCGCAACGGCGCGACAGACCTCCGCGCACCCGCGCGGCTGCGCGCCGCGGCATCACACATCAGACCCCAATCATGAAGCACATCCTCTGGACGGCCTCCGTCATCGCCCTGGCCTCACCGATCGCCCGGGCACAATGGTTCGAAGACTTCGACAGCTACGCGACCTCCACCCAGGTCGTCGGACAAGGCGCCTGGGAAGAATGGGGCCCCGGCGCGGGCGCCATGGTGACCAGCGCCCAGGCGCGCACCCCCGGCAACGCCATCGACATCAACGGCCCCTCCGACCTCGTGCACCAGTACTCGGGCTACACGTCGGGCACGTGGGTCTACCGGGCGCACCAGTACATCCCGACCGGCGCGACCGGCTCGACGTACTTCATCATGCTCAACGACTACGCCAGCCCAGCCGGTCCCTACAGCTGGTCGATGCAGCTGCTGTTCAACACCACCACGGGCATGGCCTCGCAGCGCTGCGGCGGCGCCGCCACCATCTCGATGCCGTTCGTGCTCGACCAATGGGTCGAGATCAAGGCCGTCGTGAACCTCGACGAAGACTGGGTGCAGCTCTACTACAACGGCGTCCTGTTCGACGATCCGGCCGTGGCGGACCACCCCACCCTCGGCGGCGGCTACACGTGGTCGCTCGGCGACGGCGGCACCAATACCACGGGCCTCGTCAACATCGCCGCGGTCGACCTGTTCGCCAACAACGCCAGCTCGGTCTACTACGACGACATCTCGCTGACGCGCCCGGAGTCCTGGCATGAGGACTTCGACGCCTACGCCGCCACCAGCCAGGTCGTCGGCCAGGGCGGCTGGGACGAATGGGGCCCGGGCGCCGGCGCGCTCGTCAGCAGCGCCCAGTCGCGCAGCAGCGCGAACTCGATCGAAGTGGTCGGCGCCACCGACCTCGTGCACGAGTACTCGGGCTACACCTCGGGCACGTGGGTCTACCGCGCACACCAGTACATCCCGACCGGTGCGACCGGCTCGACCTACTTCATCCTGCTCAACGACTACGCCAGCCCGGCGGGTCCCTACAGCTGGTCGGCCCAGCTGCAGTTCAACAACACGACGGGCATGGTCTCGCAGCGCTGCGGCGGCGCCGCCACCATCTCGATGCCGTTCGTCTACGACCAGTGGGCCGAGATCAAGGTGTTCCTGCACCTCAACCAGGACTGGGTGCAGATCTACTACAACGGCGTGCTGTTCGACGACCCGGCCGTGGCCGACCACCCCACCCTCGGCGGCGGCTATCAGTGGTCGCTCGGTGACGGCGGCACCAATACGACGGGCCGCGTCAACCTCGGCGCGATCGACCTGTTCGCCAACAACGCGAGCGCCGTGTACTACGACGACATCTCGCTGACCCCGTTCGAGTTCGAGACCATCGGCAACGGCTGCGCCGGCAGCCTGCCGACCTCGACGATCACCGCCACGAGCGCGCCGCGCGTCGGCCAGACGTTCGCCGCCGAAATCGACAACCTGCCGCTGTCGCTGGCGTTCCTGTCGCTCGGCTTCAGCACCGTGAGCAACGGCAGCACCGCGCTGCCCTACGACCTCGGCGCCGTCGGCATGCCGAACTGCTGGCTGCGCGTCAGCCCCGACATCGTCCTGTTCCTGACCGGCACCGCCGGAACGGCCAACTACTCGGTGGCGATCCCCAACGATCCGGCCTTCGAGGGCGTGAGCTTCCACGCGCAGGCGCTGATCCCGGACCCGGCCGCCGGCAACCCGCTCGGCGGCGTCGCGTCGGACGCGGCGACCATCCTGATCGGACACTAGTCCGGTCGGTCGAGCGCTCGCTCGTCGGTCGGCAATGGTGCGGCGGTGGCTCCTGGCCACCGCCCGCTACTGCAGACCGATCGTCATCACGCGCGAGTTGCTGGCGACGACACCGAGCGCGTTCCAGCCCGAGTCGAACACCATCGCCTGCTGGAACAGTCGCATCCCCAAGAACGCGCCGTTGAGCGGGATCGGCAGGCTGCCGTGCACCTCCCCGCCGCTCCCGCCGAGCACCACCGTGGCATCGGCCGAAACGCGCCAGGAGCAACCCGGAGCACCGTAGGGCGACAGGTCCAGCGGCAGCGGCAGCGACAAGAACGAGGTGTCCTGCAATCCCGTCGCGACCGCCGCGAGGTCCAACGGCGCGTGATCGACCGTGAACTGCAACGACCTGCCCAGCCACGGCAGCGTCCACGGATCGGTGGCCGCCAGCTGCGGCTCGCCGAGCGAACCCGGACAGCCGGCGCCGTGGTAGCTGTACAGCGCCGGGTTGGGCACGGCCCACGACCACGTGCTGCCTCCCCCGTTCACGAGTACGTTGCGGTTGCGCAGGGTGTCGTGCACGAGCGGACCGCTCCAGCCGAGTTGCCCGCTCAAGGTTCGCCGCACCCAGGAACCGTTGCCGCCGCGTTCGTAGATGTACGAGGTGCCGGCCGGCAGCTGCCACACGAACGCCACCTGCACGTTGCGCGAGGCGTCGTAGGTCAACGACAGGCCGATACTCAGCAACTGCGTCGGTCCACCCGTCGCGCTCGCCTGTTGCCAGCCGTTGGCCGCATCCCATTCCCAAGTCTCGTTGGTGTAGGCGCCGGCCTGGACAGGGCAGAACGTCACCAGCCTACCGCGCGAGCTGTCGTAGATCAGGTTCACTGGTCCGCGTGAATACGGAAGCAGTACCGGCGAAGCGATTGGTGACCAGGTCGTGCCATCCCATTCCTCGAGCCCCCAAGGCTGGAGGGGCGCGGATCGGGTCACGGCAACTACGCGCTGCCGGCCGGCGTGGTAGCACATCACAACGACGCCGGGTGTCGCCGCTGGACTGTTCACCCATGAGGCCCCGTCCCACTCCCAAGTGCTCGGGACGCCGCTCTCGATGGCAATGGTGCGGGAACGCACCGGATCGAACGCTAGCGTCCCGTAGGCCAGGAACGGTTGGGGAGGAGTTGCCTGCCAGAACGCACCATCGAACTCGAAGCTGGCAGCTCCAACGACAACGACCTTGTCGCGTGGCGCGTCGAACACCGCGGACCAGCAGCAGCCGGCGACAGGGCTTGGCCCGAGGCTCGCCCACTGGGCCTGCGCAGCCGTTTCAGGCTCCATGGCGAGGACTGCGATTACCGCCAAGAGCACTCTCACAGCCCACCTCCCAGGACGGCATGCACGGCATTGGTCAACAAGGGAGGATTGGTACTGAACACCGCAGCTTGCATCGCCAAAGCTTCCGAGTGCACCCAGGACATCTCGATCGGCAGATCGATGTGCCAGCGCGCGAACCCCGCATGATCGAGGACTGCGTTCGTCGTGAAGAATGGCGCGTTGATGTGCTGTACGCACCCGGAGTCCACGAGCCTGGCGACACCGCCAGCGGCCTACATGCGCGGCCGCACCAGCGCGCCGCGCGGCAGGTGGAACGTCGGCACCCAGCTCTGGCCCAGCAGCGGGATCGTCACGGGCTGCACGTAGAGTTCGAGGCCGACCAGCGCGCTGTTGTTGGGCAGCGGCACGTTGGTCGTGCTCTGGAACACCACCATGCCGGGCAGCACGATCGCGGTCGCCGGGTCGCCATAGAAGCGGAAGGGCTCGGCGGTCGTCGTCGGCCGCGAGTAGCTGAACGCGAAGTCCCAGAAGCAGCCGATGCCGTAGGGCATGTCGGCGTGCAGCTGCAGCGTGCCGCCGATCTGCGGGTCGACCGGGCCGATCGTGGCGGTGCCCAGGAACTGGCTCGGCGCCGGGGTGTTCTCGGTGGCGAAGCCGGTCACGGCCCCGCCGACGCGGTAGCTGCCGTTGACGGCGGTCGCGGCGAACAGCGACTGGCAGTCCACCGTGGTGTTGTAGAGCTCGCTGCTGCGCACGGTGACCGGCGAGCGCGCCGACGACGGCACCACGAGCTGGCTGTTCTCGTAGACGTTCCAGAGCAGGTTGGGCAGCGCGCCGTCGCAGTCGTAGGTGATGGTGCCGTTGACGTAGCGATTGTTCTGCTGCCAGACGCGCGGCGAGAACACGTTGCCCGAGATGTAGACGTCGCCGTGGAACACCATCTCGCTGCCGTGCACGTCGAACACCGCGGTGCGCGGGTAGGTCCAGACGGTCTTGCCGCCGGCGCCGGCGGTGAAGTCGCCGTGGTGATGGTGCAGCATCGTCAGGCCGTTGGCCGTGCCCTGCAGGTCGAGCACGTCGCCGGTGCAGACCGCGTCGGTGTGCACGATGCGGAACATGAACTGGTTGGCGCTGCTCGCCGTGCGGCGCATGCGCGCCAGCGTCTGGCCCTGCGCGTACTGGCTGCGGAACAGCATGAACATGCTCATCACGCCGTTGCCGTCGTCCTGCACGTCGGCGCCGAGCGTGACGTTGTCCATGGTGATGAACTCGTTCTCGCTCATCACCATGCCGGTGCCCGTGGTCTGGTCGTCGAGCCGGTACCCGACCGGCATGTTCGACAGCCGACTGTTCATCGTCATCAGCATCGACTCGTCGCCGCCGCTGCCGTGCAGATGCACGCCCGCGGTGGTCTGACCGTCGAGTTCGCAGTTCATCAGCCGCGCCATCTCGGTCATCGGCATGCCCATCATCGCGGGCGTCTGCGCGTCGACCGCGACCTGGCCGCCGTCGAAACGCATGCCCATGACGGTCACGAGGTGCGTGCGCAGGGCCAGGATGTGCGTCTCGGTGCCGCCGAGCAGCGTCGGCCGCGGCACCATCGCCGAGCCCATGCCCATGATCGTGAGGCGCCCGGCCATCATGCCGCCGCCCATCACGTCGGTGAGCGGCGCCTGCAACGTGATCGTCGGCGTGTTCATCGCCATCACGCGGATCGTCAGCACGTTCATGCCAGTGCCGGTGATCTGCGCCTGCTCGGCGGCCGACAGCGACGCCATGGACAGCGTGCCGTTGGCGACGCGGATCGCCTCGTCGAGCGACAGGAAGCTGTCGTTGGGCTGACCGTGCGAGAGCGGGTCGTTGACGGTGGCGACGAGGCCCTGGGCGAAGAGGCCGGGGGCGGCGAGCCCGAGGAACAGACCGGTGGCGAGCAGCGAGCTGGGGTTCATGAGGAGAAAGGGCGGGGTGGACGCGGGGCGGCGGGCAGGCCCTTGGGGTCGGGAAGT
Organism: Planctomycetota bacterium; assembly: GCA_020638655.1. Taxonomy (GTDB): domain Bacteria; phylum Planctomycetota; class UBA1135; order UBA1135; family UBA2386; genus JACKIC01. The sequence goes on along the minus strand of JACKIC010000002.1, from coordinate 406,465 downwards.
CTACCACGGCACGGGCCCCTGGCCGGACGAAGCGAACGGTTGCGGCGACCGCCGCCGCCGGCCACGCTGCGCGCTTGCCCGACCTCGAACGACAGCTGCGCCTGCTGCGCGCCTTCGCGCTGCTTAACTACCCGTTCGCGTGCGTGCCGTTCCTGTTCCTGTACTTCCAGCAGCACGGCCTCGACGCGCAGGGCTACGGCGAGGTGATCGCCGCCTACTACGTGGCGATGTTCGTCTGCGAGGTGCCGACCGGCATGCTCGCCGACCGTTTCGGTCCCAAGTACATGCTCGTGACCGGACCGCTGCTGCTGACCGCGGGTTTCGCGACGCTGCTGGCCGTCCCGACCTACGGCGGCTTCCTGGGCGGCGAGGTGCTGCTCGGCATGGGCCACGCGGTGCTCTCGGGCCCGCCGGCGACGCTGCTGTTCGAGACGCTGCGCGCCCAGGGCAAGGGGCTCGACTACCTGCGCCAGGAGTCGCGCAACAGCGCGCTGCGGCTGTTCGGCACCGGCAGCGCCTTCCTGCTCGGCGGCCTCGTCGCGCACGCGGCCGGCAATGCCTACGAACGCACCATCGCGCTGACCTGCACGCTGACCTTCGCGGCGGCGGTCGTGGCGACGCGGCTGGCCACGCCGCCGCACCGGCCGCGCCTGTCGCGCGCGGCGTTCCTCGGCCACCTCGGCGCGGCGCTGGCCAAGCGCCCGCTGCGCTGGCTGCTGCTCTACTGGGTGGTGCTGTTCACGCTGCTGCGCTTCCCGTTCCACGAGTACCAGCCGTACCTGGCGGCGGCCAGCGAGCAGGAGCCGCTGCTCGGCAACGCGCTACTCGTCGGCGGCGTGTTCGCGCTGCTCAACCTCGTCGCCGCGCCGCTGAGCGCCGCGCTGCCGTGGCTGGTCGCGCGGCTGGGACGGCGGCTGCTGTTCTGGGTGATGCCGGTCGTGCTCGGTCTGTCGCTGCTGCTGATGGCCGGCGAACGCCACCTCGCGGCCAGCGGCGACGGCACACGCTGGCTCGCGTGGCTCGGCGTGCTGATGTTCTTCGTGCAGCAGGTGCCGTTCGGGCTGCACTGGGCGCTGCTCTACGAGTTCGTCAACCACCGCCTGGGCAGTGAGGTGCGCACCACCGTGCTGTCGATCCTGTCGCTGGGCTGCCGGCTGTGTTACGCGGGCTTCAACGTGCTGCTGTTCAGCTGGCAGCAGCACCGCGGCATGGCCGCGGCGCTCGCGGTGGCGGGGCTCGGCGGGCTGTTCGCGACGGTGCTGGTGATGCTGCTGCGGCCGCGCGGGCTGCTGACGGGCAGCGAGCGCCTCGACGACGGTTGATCGTGCCGCCCGGCCCTCAGCGGCCGAGGTCGACGAACACGCCGCCGTTCTCCTCGGCGAGGTTCTTGAGGAACGCCTTCTGGAAGTCGCCGATCGCGATCGCGTGGATGACGATGCGGTAGACCTCGTTGTACTTGCGCACCTCGCGCAGGATCTCGTTGACGTCGATGATCTTGCCCACCGACGGGCGGCCGTCGCTGAGGAAGTAGACCGTGTCGAGCGGGCTGTCGAGCGCCTGCTTGTCGGCGCCCGCGGCGACCGCCTTGGGCGGCTTGTCGGGGTCGACGTGGAACGGATACAGCAGCGCCTTGATGGTGTTGGTCTTGCCGGCCGCGAGGTTGGCGGCGCCGCCGAGGCCCGACGCGGCGAGGTCCTGCGCCTCGCTGCCGCCGATCGGCTTGAGCCGGCGCACGAACGACTTGGCCGACTCGCGGTTGACGACGTTGGCCGCCACCAGCCCGTTCTTCTTCCAGATGTCGAGGTCGGTCGCGAACGCGACGATGTTGAAGTTGGTGTCGGGCGTCAGCGATTCGATCGTGTTGAGCAATTCGGTCTGCACGATCGTGAAGCGCTTGCGGTCGGCGTAGCCCTGGAACTTCTCGACCTCCACCACCAGGTCGTCCATCGAGCCCGAGACGTCGATGATGAACAGCACGTTGGTCGACGTCGTCGGGATGCCGACGAAGGCGTTGGTCTGCTCCTTCTTGCCGTAGAACGCGTCGTACTTCTTGCGGCTCTCGGCCTTCTTGGCGAGCTCCTCGTCGGTCGGGATGCGCCACCCCGGGATCGTCATCAGCTTGGACCACTGCTCCTGCCAGCGGTCGGGGTCGACGCCGAAGTCCATGCCGGTGATCTTGAACAGCGCGTCGGCGCACTCGACGCGCAGGCGGCCCGACTTGCGCATCAGGTCGATCAGCGGCTGCACCGCGGGCTGCGGCCGCAGCACCGACAGCGCCGAGATCGCGGCCGACTGCACCTGCCATTCGTCGTCGCCGAGCAGCTTGGTCAGCGCCTCGCTGGCGTCGGTGAGCTTGAGCGCGCCGGCCGCGTCGACGGCCGCGAGCCGCACCGTCGGGTCGCTGTCACCGAGCAGCTGCGGAATCAGGCCGACCTTGCCCGGGGTGCCGAGGTTGGCGAGCGCGCGCGCCGCCTCGAAGCGCACCGCGCTCGACGCCTTGCTCGAGCTCGCCACCTCTTCGATCGCCGGCAGCGCCTCCATGATCTTGGCGCGGCCGAGCACCTTGATCAGCACCGCCGCCTGCGCCTGGTCCTTCTCCTTGGGCAGGGCCTCGTACCAGGCCTGGTAGGTCGCCGGCTCGCGGTAGGTCTCGAGCACGTCGAACGCGACCTGCTGCACCACCGCCGACGGGTGCTTGAGCAGCTTGAGCAGCTCCTCGGCCGCGGGCACGCACTCGTTGCCCTTGAGGGTCATCACCGCCTCGACCTGCTGCGCCTCCTCCTTGAACTTCTTCCAGTAGCGCTTGAACTCCTTGACCGCGTCGAGGCGCGCCGGATCGACCTGGGCGAACAACACCGCCGGCAGCAACAGGAGCATGCAGACGGTCAACCAGGGGCTGCGGGAGACGAACTCGGGGCGGATCGGGGTACGCATGGTCTCGGAGGGGCCGGCGGGGTCTGCCGGCGGCGGAACGCAGCGCGCAGTCTACCCGTTCATGGCTTCGGGCGGGTGCTGCCACCAGCCCAACTTCTGGTCGCGCTCGAGCTGGCGGCGCAGCCGCTCGAGGTCGCCCTGGGCGTCGCGCACCGTGCGGGCGGTGACCTCGCCGGGAAAGCGGGGTTTGAGCACGAACGCCAGGTGGCGCCGATACTCGACCTCCACCACCCAGTGGCAGGACATCGCCGCAGCGCCGAGCAGCAGCGCCTTGGCGAGGTTCTCGAGCTGCAGCAGACAGTCCTCGTTGCGCACGGCGATCTCGACCGACGGCAGCACCGCGCGCTCCTCGTCGCCGGCCGACGCCTCTCCCACGACCAGCCCGGGCAGCTGGTTCAGCGCGCGGACCAGCGGCCAGACCAGCGGGTCGAAGCCGTGGTGCTGCGCCTCGAGCGTGTCGCGCAGCGATTCGGAGGCGGCGCGGTCGCCGAACTCTCCCCCGCACAGCTCGCACCGGAACACGGGCGAGCCATCGAGCAACCGCACGCGCATGTCGTGGTTGCCGCAGTCGGGGCAGGTGTCCATGCCCCACTGCATACCCGGCGCAGCCCCCGCTGCCGAGCCCTGTTGCGGCGGCGCCCGGGATCCGGGCGCCCGCGGCTCACTTGATCGGCTGCGCGCCCTGCGGCGCGGCGGGCGGCTGGGCGCCCTGCGGCGCGGCGGGCGGCTTCGGCGTGACCGGCGCGCCCAGGCCCGTGCCGAGCTCGCGCTCGATCAGGTGGCGCAGCCAATCCTCTTCCTCGCTGGTCGTGTCCAGGCGGATGTCGGACTGCTCCTGGCCCTCGAGGATGTCGCCGATCACCGACTTGGGCAGCATCACGCGGTTGGAGCGGAACTCGAGCACGACGTGGTCGTCGGCGATGCCGCTCAGGATGCTGCCGACCAGGCGGTTGTTGTTGGTCAGGCGGACCGACCCCGTGGTCATCTTCTGCAACTCCTCGAAGTCGCGCGAGCCGAGCGGCGTGAGGCGCGCGATCGTCACCACCGGGATCGAGACCTCACCCTCGTCGACCTTGAGCGTGAGGGTGTCGGCGTTCATCGTCTTGACGCTGCCGATGAAGTAGTTGCCGTTGATCAGCTGCGCGAACGCGCGGCTGCCCGGCACCATGCCGTCGACGGCCTGCGAGGGCCGCGGCGCCATCGCGATCGTGTCGCCGAGCAGCACGTGGTCGTTGATGCGCACCAGCTGGCTCTGCACGGCCTTGGGATCCTGCCCCTTGGCGACGACCGGCACGGGCCAGTTGTCCTCGAAGGCCTTCTCCACCGGGGTCACCGGGTCGGGCGAGGCCACCGGCACGACCGGCAGCGGCTCGGGCCCGGTGGCCACGGTCGTGTTGTCCTGCGGCGTCGGTTCGACCGGCGCGGGAACGTCCGCGGGCGTGACCGGGTCCGTCGGCGCCGGCGTGACCGGGTCCGGACCGTTGTCGATCGGGGTCACGGGCCCCGGCTCGACCGGCGCAGTCTCGGTGCCGGTGACGGGGACCTCGACCGGATCGGTCGGCGCGGTCACCGGGGCCGGCATCGGCGGCAGCGTCGGCGTCGGCGCGACCACCTTGATCTCGGGGCGCGTCACCTGGGCGCTCGGCACGCGCTCGGGCGCGACCGACAGGCCGAACCACTCGGGCCGCATCACCACCACGGCGCCCGAGGCGAGGATCGCGAGCGACGCCGCGAGCGAGGCGAACATGCTCAGCATGCGGCCGCCGCGGCGCTGGCCACCGACCACCTCGGCCACTTCGGGCTCGTCCTCGACGTAGAGGTCGTGGCCCTCGGCTTCCTCGGGGTTCTCGTCCTCGGCGTAGTATTCCGCGGCGTAGGGGTTCTCGACCTCCTCCGCCTCCTGCGCCAGGGCCGCCTCGTCGAGCGGCGCCCACTCCGGATCGATCGGCTCGTCCTCGACCAGGGACATGCCCTCGGGGTCCAGGCCGTGCGCGTCGGCGCCGGCCGCGGCCGTCTCGAACTCCTCGAACTCGTCGATGGGCTCCAGCGTCGGCAGGTCCTCGTCGTCGAACGACCCGAGCTCCGGCTGCGCCGCGCGCTGCGCGGGCACCGGCCCGTCGACGAGCTCCAGGTCCTGCTCGCTGTCGACGACCAGGTCGTCCTCTTCCTCGATCATCATCGAGGACAGCTCCTGCTCGAAGTCCGCCGTGGCCTCTTCGACCTCGTGCGGCGACAGGCCCGCGCCCGGCGCGGGCAGGTTCTCTTCGTCCTCGAGCTCGAGGCCCTCACCGTCCCAGCGCGACGGGCCGCCCTCGGCGAACTCGCCGCCGCTCGTGAAGCTCTGCGTAGGATCCAGCCCCTCGGTGTGGTCCGTGAACAGGATCGCCTCCTCTTCGGGGCCCGTGCCGAACGGGATCGAACCGGCGTCGGCCTCGTCGATGGCGAACGGGTCCTCCTCGGCGCTGGCACCGTCGTCGTCGGCCGAGGCCGCCGGCTCGTCGACCGCGAACAGCTCGTCGTCGAGGTCGTCGGCGCCTTCACTGCCTTCGGACTGCACGGGCGCCGCCCCTTCGAACAGCTCGTCGAGGTCGCCGTCAGGCCTCTTCGCGGGCGCCTTCTCCTCAGGAAGATCACCGAACGCGGCGTCGTCCTCGAGGACGAAGTCGTCGTCGAGGAAGTCAGGTTCGTCGTCGCGTGGATGCTCTCCGCTCATGCTCTTCTCCGATTCCCAGCTGAGGACCCCTGAGTTATCGGCACGCGGAGGCGGTCGACTGATGCATTCTCCCGCGGGCGCCAACCGCCGATCGCAAGGCGCTGTGGCGCAGGCCCCACCGGCGGTTGGGCCGCGCGCGCCCCCCGGAGGCCCCGATCGGGCCGGCGACGGGGCCGCTCAGGCCCCGGCTTCGGCGGCCAGATCGCGCGACAGATCCGACGAAGGCAGGAGGCGCCGCACGCCGCCGCGCAGCACGGTCAGCCCCAACGAATCCACGTACTCGAGCAGCGGGATCAGGTACTTGCGGCTGGTGTCGAGGCCGTCGCGCAGGCTCGGGATGTCGAGCACCTCGCCGTTGCGCAGGCAGTTGTCGCGGATCGAGCGGCACACGTGGCGCACGATCTTGGCGGCGTAGTAGTGGTCGCCGACCTTGTCGATGCGGCCTTCGTCCTGGGCGCGGTCGAGCAGCGACAGCAGCGGGTCGCCGTCGATGCCGGCGACGGCCGCCAGCTCGTGCAGTTCCGGCGGCCGGAAGCCCCGGGTCTCGCACTCGCCGATCAGCTTGTCGAAGATCGCCTGCTGCGGCGCGGCCAGCGGACGCAGTCGGTCGACGAACAGGATCACCCCCTGGCGACCGGCGCGCACCTTGCCCTGCGCCTGCAGTCGCTCCCACAGGTGCTCGACCAGCGGCTGCGGCAACGACTTGGTCGTGCGCACGGCGGTGCGCTTGATCGACGCGGCCTCGGGCCGGCGCGCGAGCATGCGGTCGACGGACTCCTGCAGCTCGCGTTCGCCGGCCTGCACGTGCTGCAGCAGGAAGGCGCGCATCGCCTTGCGGTGCAGCTCCACCTCGGGCATCGCCGCGAGCAGCTCGAGCACCTTCTCCTCGCCGACCTCGAGCGCGCGCGCCAGGTCGTCGACCGTGGCGCCGCCGGGCCCCGCCTGTTCGAGTTCGTGCGAGAGCCGGGCCTCGGGTCGGTCGCCGGCGGCGACGATGCCCGACAGCTCGTCGCCGAGACTGCGCCGGCGATACCGCCCCGAGCGCGACAGGCGCAGGATGCGGCCGCCGCCGACGGTGATCGCCGGGTTCTGCAGGCGCAGCAGGAAGCGGTCGCCGTGCGAGCAGCAGACGTCCTCGTCGAGTTCCAGGCGCGCCACGAGCTGCTCGCCGGCCTCGGTCTGGTCGCGGTCGAGCAGCAGCAGGTGGCCGCGCACCTCGACCGTACCGGTGTGGAAGCGGATCGGCGTGCGGTGCGCGATGCGGCCGGCCCGCAGCGTCAGCTGCAGCTCGACGTCCACGGCATCGCCCGCGTTGAAGACACCCGGCGCGCACAACACCATGCCGCGGTGCACGCCGAGCTCCTTGGCGTCGGGCACCGACAGCGCGGTGCTGTGGCCCGCGACCGCCTCGTCGACCTTGCCGCCGTAGGCGTGGATGCCGCGCACCTTGACCTTCTGGCCGATCGGCAGCACCTCGAGCTCGGTGCCCGGCGTGACCGAGCCCGAGATCGGGATGCCGGTGATCACCGTGCCGATGCCCGGCAGCGAGAACACGCGCTGCACCGGCATGCGGAACGGGCCGTGGCTCTGCCGCGGCTCGACGGTCAGCGCCAGCTGTTCGAGCCGGGCGCGCAGCTCGGGGATGCCCTCCCCGGTGGTCGAGCTGACGCGCAGCACCTCGGCGTCCTGCAGCACGGTGCCGCGCACGAGCTTCTTGACCTCGTCCTCGGCCATGTCGACGAGCGCCTCGTCGACGACGTCGGTCTTGGTCAGGACCACCAGCCCGCCGCGCACCCCGAGCAGGTCGAGGATGTCGACGTGTTCGGTCGTCTGCGGCATCACGCCGTCGTCGGCGGCCACCACCAACATCGCCAGGTCGATGCCCGAGCTGCCGGCGACCATGTTGCGCACGAAGCGCTCGTGGCCGGGGACGTCGATCAGACCGAGCCAGCGACCGTCGGCGAGCTTGAAGCGCGCGAACCCCAGGTCGATCGTCAGGCCGCGTTCCTTCTCCTCCTTGAGGCGATCGGGATCGATCCCGGTCAGGGCGCGGACCAGGCTGCTCTTGCCGTGGTCGATGTGGCCGGCTGTGCCGACGACGACGGGATGGATCGAGCGGGCCATGGGGCGCGGCGCGAGATCAGCGCGACAGATACAGGATGCGCTGGCAGGCGCCGCAGCGCACCACGCTCGTGCCGCCCATGAGCTTGGCGGTGTCGTTCATGGTGATCTTGCTGTAGCAGCCCTGGCAGTAGCTGCTCTCGACCGGGCACACCGCCATGTTGTCGCGCGTCTTGTAGAGGCCCTCGTACTCGCGCAGCAGATCCTCGGGCAGCCCCTGCGCGACCTGCTCGCGGCGGCCGCGCACCTCGGCGATGGCGTCGGCGCGCGACGCGCGCAGCGCTTCGGCCTCACGCAGGAAACCCTCGAGCACGCCCTTCTCCTCGGCGACGACCGCGTCCGCGGCGACGACGTCGGGCCGCTGCGTCTCGATCTGCTCGAGCAGGTGCAGGCAGTCCTCCTGCATCGCGTCGCGGTCCTTGCGCACGTTCTCGATGCTGAACAGGGTCGCCTGGTATTCGGCGTTGTTGCGCACGACGTTGAGGCGCTCGTTGAGCTTCTTGATCTCCTCGTCGCTGCTGCGGATCGCCTTGTCGAGCGCGCGCGAGTCCAACTCGGCCTTGGTCATCTTCTCGCGGCGCTCGGCCGCGACCCGCTCGGCCTCCTCGAGCTTGCGTCGCCGCCTGGCCTCCTCGGCCGGCAGCGAATCGATGTCCTTGGTGAGGGAAGTGATCTCCTGATCGACAACCTGGAGGTCGAGCAGCTTCTGGACTAGGGGGTGCACCTGGTTCGGACTCGGTTCCGCCGCGACCTGCGGCAGGCGAGCAGCGTAGCCAGCTTGCCGATCCGCTCAAGGGACGAGTTGCTCGATGGGGCCCGGCAGCCGAGTTTCCTGCCCGCGCTGCCGCACCCCCACCCACCAGCGGCAGGCGAAGGCAAAGGGGCGCGCCACCGCGGGCTGCGGTGGCACCGGCGGGCTCGGGCGGGCTCGGGCGGGCTCCGGCGGGCTCCGGCGGGCTCCGCGGACTGCCCGGCGGACTGCCCGGAGCAGCCCCCGCCTACATCAGCTCGACGTTGCTGTCGAAGAAGCCGTTCAGGCGGCGGGCGCGCACCGGGTGCTGCAGCTTGCGCACGGCCTTGGCCTCGATCTGGCGCACGCGCTCGCGCGTGACGCGGAAGATGCGGCCGACCTCCTCGAGCGTGTAGGTGTAGCCGTCGCCGATGCCGTAGCGCAGCTTGATGATCTCGCGCTCGCGGAAGGTCAGCGTGTTGAGCACGCTCTCGATCCGCTCCTTGAGCATCTCGCGGCTGGCGGTCTGCACCGGCGATTCGACCGACTCGTCCTCGATGAAGTCACCGAAGTAGGAGTCGTCGGAGTCGCCGATCGGCCGGTCCAGCGAGATCGGATGCTTGCTGATCTTCATCACGCGCTTGGCCTCGTCCACCGAGACCTGCGCCGCCTCGGCGACCTCCTCGATCGACGGCTCGCGCCCCTTGAGCTGGGTGAGCTTCTTGCTGACGTTGCGCAGCTTGCTCATCGTCTCGATCATGTGCACCGGGATGCGGATCGTGCGCGCCTGGTCGGCGATCGAGCGCGTGATCGCCTGGCGGATCCACCACGTCGCGTAGGTCGAGAACTTGTAGCCGCGGCGGTACTCGTACTTCTCGACGGCCTTCATCAGGCCGGTGTTGCCCTCCTGGATCAGGTCGAGGAACGACAGGCCGCGGTTGCGGTACTTCTTGGCGATCGAGACCACGAGGCGCAGGTTGCCCGAGGACAGCTTGCGCTTGGCGTCCTCGTAGTTGGCGTAGGCCTTGCGCACGAAGTCGACGCGCTGCTTCATGCGCTCGATCGTCTCGAGCGCGTCGACCTGCATGTCGCGCAGGCGCCGGCGCGTCTCGAGCGCGTCGGGGTTCTGCAGCTGCGCGCCGCGATAACGCAGCAGGCGGTTCTCGAGGCGGTCGGTCTCGGCGATGCGCGACTCGAGCAGGTCGATCATCGGCCGCACCTTCTTGCCCTGCAGGTTGAGCTCCTCGATCAGGGCCACGGCCTTGCGCCGGCGCGAGAAGATGCGCTTCTTGAGCAGCTGCTCCTGCGGAGCCGACGGCTTGCCCTCGAGCAGCTGCGCGAAGTCGTTGCGCGCGGCGTCGTAGATCAGGCGCAGCGTGGTGATGTTGCCGGGCAGGCGATCGGACAGGTCCGCCTTGCCGACCTCGGGGTCCTGCTGATTGACCTTGAGCGTGCGGTCGAACGCGAGCTCGCCCTTGAGCACGTCCTCGAGGATCTCGATCGCGTTGCGCAGACCGAAGCCCGACGACAGCACCTCCTTGCGGAACTGCTTGCGCGTCAGCTCGATCTTGCGCGCCAACGAGATCTCCTCCTCGCGAGTCAGCAGCGGGATCTCCCCCATCTGCGTCAGGTACATGCGCACCGGGTCGTCGATCTTCTCGGTGATGTCGACGATCGGCGCGGACAGTTCGGCCTCGGTGGGCTCGGCGATCTCGAGGTCCGGCGACAGGTCGACGTCGTCACCCGAGTCGTCGCTGTCCTCGTCCTTGCGCGAGCCCTTCTTGCCCTTCGCCTTGCTCTCGTCCTCGACGACGTCGAGGCCCGCCTCCTCGATCATGCCGATCGCGGCCTCGATCTTCTCGGGCGAGGTCATGTCGTCCGGCAACGCCGCGTTGAGCTGCGCGAGCGTGACGGTGCCCATCTTGCGACGAGCCTTGATGAGGGTTTTGATCTTCTTGTCGAAGTCGGTGACAGCCATGGGATGGTCTTTTGAGCATGTCCCGCGATCGCGGCGAACGTGTGGGCGCGGCGCGGGGCAGGGGTCGGTTGCCGCGGCGAAGCGGCTGGGGGAAGGTCTCGACGAACGGACTGGGGAGGAACTCGGGGGAGGGAGGCGGAAAGGGAGGTCGAAAGGGAACTACGTCGAAAGGGAACTACGTCGGCTCAGTCGCTGCCGTCGGCAGCCTCGTCAGCGACAGGGGGTGTCAAAGGAGGAACGGTCTGGGAGGCCTCGTCGGCCCGGTGGTCGTCGGTAGCACCAGCAGCAGCGTCGGCCGCCGGCGCGTCGGCGGCCCGTTCCTCGGGCACCGGCTCCGCCGCCGGCCGCGGCCGTTCCCGACGCTTGGACTCGAGCCACTGGCGCTGCAGTTCGGCCGCAGCCACCTGGTCACCCGCGGCCAACGCCGCCTGCAACTGCTGTCGCAGGACGCGCCGCCGCGGCTCTTCGCTAAGGCGTCGGCGACCCTCGAGATGGCCAACCAGAACCGGCCCGGGCGTCGAGATCGTCTCGGCCCGGGTCGCGATCTCGCCGAGCAGGCGCCGCAGCACCGGCTGTTCGGCGACACGCGCGAACAGGAACTTGAGCAGGTCGCCGCGGCTCGTGCGGCCGCGGGCCACGCCCTCGAAGGCCAGGTCCAGCAGCTCGCGCAGCCCCTCGACCTCGAACGGCTCGGCCGCCTCGACGTCGAAGTCGGCGAGCAGCCCCGGATCGGCGACGATGCAGGCGCCGATCTCGACCTCGGCCTTGGCCGTGAGCGACCGCGGCGCCGCGCGGCGGTCGCCACCATCGCCGTCGGCCTCGCCCTCGGGCGGGCCGCCGTCGTCGATCCCGGGCTCATCGGTCGCAGGCCGCGCGGCACGGCGGCCGATCTTCTGCAGCAGCCGCTCGAGCGCCTGCGGCGGCAGCGCCAGGTGCCGCGCCATCGCCTCGGTCATCGCCGCGCGCCGCACCGGCTCTTCGCAGAGCGCCAGGATGTCGGCGCACTCGCGCGCGGCGGCCTCGACGTTCACGGCCTGCGAGAGGTCCAGGCGCTGCCGCAGCAGCCGGAACCACACCGTCAGGTCGTCCTCGGCGTGGTCGAGCAGTTCGCGGAAGCCCTCGCGGCGCACCGCCACCGTCTCCGGGTCGTCGCCGGGACGCTCGGCCACGAGGTCGGCCGGGTCCTTCGCGGCCGCGTCGCCGTCGCCGACGATCGCGATGCGCACCGCCAGGCGGCTGTTGACGAGTTCGCGCAGGGCGCGCTCCGCCGCCTGCCGGCCGGCGCGGTCGCCGTCGAACATCAGCACCACGCCTTCGGTGGCGTAGCGCTCGACGGTGCGCGCGTGGTCGCGCGTGAACGAGGTGCCCAGGGACGCCACCGCGCCGGTGAAGCCCGCCAGGTGGCAGGCGATCACGTCGGTGTAGCCCTCCATCACCACGAGCTTGCGGGCACCGGCCTGCTTGGCGCGCGACAGCCCGAACAGCACGCGCCGCTTGTTGAACCACGGCGACTCGGGCGAGTTCAGATACTTCGGCGGCTTGCGGTCCCCCTCGGCGTCGCTGCCGGGCGCACCCGGCACGATGCGGGCGCCGAAGGCCACGGTGCGACCGCGCTCGTCCTCGATCGGGAACATCAGCCGGTGCGCGTACGGGTCGCGACCGTTCTTGAACAAGCCGGCCTGCTCGAGGATCTCGCGCGGCAACTTCTTGTCGGCGACGAAACGCTGCAGCGCGCCGGGCCGCGGATGGACCCCCAGACGCCACGGCACGATCGCGGCGTCGAGGCCGCGGCGCTCGAGGTACTCACGCGCCAGGACGCCCTCGTCGCTGCCCAGACAACGTTGGAAGAAGCCGGCGACCTCGCCCAGGACGGCGTAGGGATCGGGGCCCTTGCGCGTCTTTTGGCCGCTCGAGAACACTCCTTCGAGCGAGATCCCGGCGCGATCGGCGAGCACCTCCATGGCCTCGCGGAACGAGAGGCCCTCGCGCTCCTGCAGCCAGCTGAACACGTCGCCGGTCTTGCCGCAGCCGAAGCAGTAGAAGAACTGCCCGCTGCGGCTCACCGTGAACGACGGCGAGCGCTCGGCATGGAACGGACACAGCGCGATCAGGTCGCGGCCGCGCGCCTTGAGGGGCAGGTAGCTCTCGATCAAGGCGACCAGATCGGTGGCCTCCTTGATGCGTAGCTTGGCGTCCTCGAAGCGGTCCATGGGGTTGCGGGGAAGATGTCGGTTGCAGGTAGGTCGACCTCGGGAGAAGTCGGACTGCTGGGGAGTCGGGCGGGGAGTCGGCTGGGGAGTCGGGCGGGGCGCGCAGCGGTCTCGATGACCCGGAGGGGCCGGGCGCCCCTCGGGAACCCCATTCGGCGAGGCGCAAGGCCCGACCGCATGGCGTGCTCAAGAGTAGCCCACAGGTTGACACCCGGCCGTCCACAGAACGCGTTCCAGCAAGGAACACGAGCCACCGATTGCCTTCGCGCTGGAGCGGATTTACGGCGACTCACGCGGTGAGGTGGCCGCCGCAGGCCGGGCGCCTCGGAAGGCACCGGTGCTGCGCAGCGCACCCTCCCGGCGTCGCCGTAGGGTCCCGCCCAAGATCGAAAGCAACCAGCAGTCCGAATCCACGGAGCAATCCGAACCACCGACCTGCATCTCGATGGCCGAGCCCTTCCAGATTTCGCGAAGGCGAAATCCAGATGGCGAAGCCACCAGACCAAAAAACCAGCGCAAGCCTCTCGCCGCCCTGTGCTTTGGTACCGTGCAGAGGTCCAAAGGCGACCGGGTGATATGTAGTGGGATCCCGGGGCAGTTGCGAGGAAGCGAACCGCGCACTGTAGCACGCTCTAGCAAGGCGTCAAGCCACGCCCTCGCGAACTTCCGCAGCCCTCAGGTGCCGGCGCATCGGCGCCACAGGGCGACGATCTCGGCCGGCTGCAGCTCTTCGGCGCGCCGCATCAACAGGTCCGCCTCCCACTGCGGCGATTCCCGCCCGATCGCGGCGCAGGCGGCCGGCAACGTGTGCCGCAGGACCTTGCGGCGCTGCTGGAACATGCGGCGCACGAACCGCGCGAACTGCCTTCGCGCGTCGCCCGAGCCGAGCTCGGGGCCGATGTCGTCGCGGCGCTCGAGCTGCAGCACCGCGCTCACCACCTTGGGCCGGGGCCGGAACACCTGCGGGGGCACGTCGCGCAGCACCCTGGTGTGGAACACGGACTGCACCACCACGCCGAGGCCCCCGAATTCGGCGCCGCCGGTACCGGCGGCAACCCGCTGGGCGAGTTCCTTCTGCACCAGCAACACCGCGCGTTCCGGCAACTCGGGCAGCGCCACGACCTCGGCCAGCAGCGGCCCGGACACGGCGTACGGCAGGTTGGCGACCAGCAGGAAGCGCCCCCCCGCCACGCGCGCCGCGGCGGCGGCCGCGGCGATCTCCGGACGCAGCGAACGTTCGGGGCCGCCGAGCGCGTCACCCGCGACGAGGTCGACGTTGCCGAGGTCGGCGAGGTCCGCGCTGGCGAGTTCGAACAGCCGCGGATCGATCTCGATGCCCAGCACGCGGCCGGCGCGCTGCGCCAGCTCCCGCGTCAGGAAGCCCAGGCCGACGCCGATCTCGACCGCGGTGTCCTGCGCGGTCGGCGCGGCCTGCTCGGCGAGCCAGCGGTGCAGCGACGGGTCGAGCAGGAAGTTCTGCCCCAGCGTCGAGCTCGGCGTGAAGCCGAGCGCGTCGAGCCGGGCCCGGTAGTGCGCGAACGAGTCGCGTTCGGCCGCCACCGCTCAACGCCCTCCGGCGGGCGCCGGCACGCCGAGCTCGGCCCGCAGCAGGCGCGCGATCGCGGTATCGGCGCGCGCGGCCGGCGAGGCCGCCAGCTGCGGCCAGGCCGATGCCAACGCGCTGCGGTGGCCCGGGCGCGCACAGAAGCGCCGCAGCTGCTCCTGCTCCGCCGGCGTCAGCGCCGCGTCGTAGTCGAGCAACGCGGCCAGCAGCTCGGACGGCGTCGCGGCGAGGCGCAGCCCCGTGCGCAGACGCCGATCTCCGGCGAGCACGCTCTCCGAGGTCTGCGCCATCGGCGACTGGAAGTCGGCGCCGACGACCTCGTGCGGCGCGCCGGGGCCCGCGGCCACGGCGGCCCACATCGGCGCCACGAGTCCGCCGACCTCGCCCCACACGGCCAGCGCGGGCACCGCTCGGACCCGGTCGCAGGCGCGGCTGAACGACGCCTGCGGATCGAGCACCCCGCCGAGCGGATCGACGGTGCGTTCGCGCAGACACCACGCCGGCGGCACCGTCTCGGTCCACTCGCTGACGTTGCCGATCAGGTCGTAGGGCTGTTTGCCCTCGGTGCGTCGACCGGATTCGAACGTGCCCACGGGCGTCGGCTCGCCGAGCCCGAGCTCGCCCGTGTTGGTGCGCGTCGGGTCCTCCTTGCTGCCCCAGGGGAAGCGGTTGCGGCCGTCCCCGACCACGCAGGTGAACCACTCGGCGGCGCGCGGCAGCCGCGCGAAGCGCCAGCGCGCGAACGCGCGCGCTTGCCGCAGGTCCATCGCGCTGGCCGGCAGCGCGGGGTCGCCGCCGCTGGCGCAATCGGCGGCCTGCACCTGCCGCCCCTCCTCGGTCGCGGCGAACTCGCGCCAATCGGCGCGCGTCACCTCGAAGCGATCGAGGAACAGTCGGAACGGTTGCCCGTCGACCGCGCGATCGAACAGCACGAGGTCGCGCAGCGAACCGAAGCGGCCGCTGCGCTCGAGCGCCGGCGTAGCCCCTTCGGACTGGCGGGTGTCGCTGCAGGCCCCGAACAGGAGCATCGCCAGCGACAGCAGCCAGCCGGGGCCGCGCGCGATCGCGATCACGAAGGCATCACCGGTCGATCAACAGGATCTCGACGCGACGGTTCGCGGCGAGGGCGGCGTCGTCGGTGCCCGGCACGGCGGGCAGGAACTCGCCGTAGCCCGCGACGCTGACCTTCTCCTTCGGGATGCCCGAGGTCTTGATCAGGTAGTCGGCGACGGCCATCGCGCGCTCGACCGACAGGCGCAGGTTGGTACCCCACTGGCTGTTGCGGATCGGCGTGGTGTCGGTGTGCCCTTCGACGCGGATGCGCTCGCTCTGCAGCGAGCTGGTCAGCGTGTCGAGGGTGCGCTTGCCTTCGCTCGACAGGTCGTTGCGACCGGGCGCGAACAGCACGCTGCCGTCGACGCGGATCGCGGGACCTTCCTTGGTCTGGACGAGGTTCACGCCCTTGCCGGACAGGTTGGGGTTCTTGGCGAGCAGGTCCGCGAGGCGGGCCTTCTGCTCCTTGACCCAGTTGGCGTCGACGGCGTTGGACGCCAGGCGCTCGTTCTCGCTGCGCAGGCGCGCGTTCTCGGCGCTCAGCGCCTTCTGGCTCTCGGCCATGCCGGCGATCTCGGCACGCAGCGCCTCGTTGGCACCGACCACCTTGCGGTGGGCTTCGGGACTCACGCAGGCAGTCGCGAAGACCAGCGCGACCATCATCAAGGTGTGTTTCATGGGATGCCCCTCCAGTTCGAATGACCCGGGCCGCGCCGACCGGTGGCCGCGCCCGAAGTGGCGGAGGGTAGCGGGCCGCGAGGGCAAATCCAATCGCGACACAAACGCAAAACGGCACCCAGCCGAGGCTGTGTGCCGTAATCGAGCGACCGACCAGCATGCGCCGGGCGGCCGCAACCAGGACGGAGACCTCGGGTGCGTCACCCGAGTCGCGAGGCTCACTTCGAGGCGAACCAGCCCATCATCGCGTCGGTCGCCGGGTCGGTCTCCTGGGAGATGCCGTAGCAGACGATCATCCCGTAGACCATGACCAGCGCGCCGAGGATCGCCACGGCGGTGACCCAACCCGGCTCCTTGGACGGACCGGCGTCGGCGCTGGACGAGGCGCGGCCGCTGCGCGCGGGGCTCGCGCGACGGGCCGGAGTGGCCTCGATCACGACGTCGTCGTCGGCCAGCAGCGTGTCCTCGTCGGAGATCTGCTCGGTGACCATGCCGGTGTCGTCCTCGAGTGAGTCGGCGAACGACAGCTCGGCGTCGCCGGCGGCCTTGCTGGTCAGCGCCTGGACGTCGTCGCGGCGGAACTTCATCGAGTCGCCGTCACGAAACGCGCGAATCTCGCCTTCCGAGACCAGCTTCTTCAGTTCCTCGCTGCGCATCTTCAGTTCGCGCAGAGCCTTCTCGAAGGACAGGAAATCGTCGGTTTTGTCGGACACAGACCTACCTCGTAACGATGGCGCAGGGACGAGCCCGGCGGGAGACAGGGGAGAGGGGATTTGGGATAGAGTCGGAGAGCCTGCGAGGTGTCGGGACCAGCACCGGGCAGGTGCCTGTCGGGCCCGAGGGGAGCATCGCAGTCGCGGAAGCTTACCTCGGATCCGCCAGTTGTGTAGTGACTACTTGCGGTTGCTGCCGCCGGGCTCCAGGCCCGTGGAGACGTCCGGGTCGTTGCCACCGCGCTTGTCGAACAGCTTGCGCAGTTCGCGATAGTCGTATTCGCTGCGGTCGTTGTAGCGCTCGAGCTGCAGGTCGAGGTCGATGCGGCGGGCGCCGACGAAGACGATGCGGCGCTGCTCGGACGAGCCGCCGCGGGCCTCGTAGACCGCCAGCTGCCGGTTCTCGGTGTCGATCAGGTAGAGCACCGAGGTGCCGACCCCGTAGCTGCCGGTCACCGCGACGAAGCCGCCGCCGCTCGAGCTGCTGCTGTGGTCCTCGGTGTAGACCACGGTCGGCGCGGCGGTGTCCTCGGTGACACCGGGCTGAGGCTTCGCGGGCGCCGGGTTGGCCGGCCCGCGGCCCTGGGCATGCAGCACGCCCGGTTGGTCCGCCACACCCCGGAGGGTCTGCGGCAACAACTGCCCCACGACGAACGCCGCGCCGAAACCGGCGCCCAAACCGAACATCTGCACCCAGGACTTCATGCTGCTTGCTCGCGAGGTCGCCGGACGCGGCGACCGAGGGCGGGACTCTACCGCAAAGCCGGGCCGATGGAACGCCCTGCCGGCGACCTGGTCTCGCTCAGTCGGGCAGAGCCTGCAGCAACCGCGTCGCCCCGGCGAGCACGGCGGTCTCGGTGCGCAGCGTCAGCGGCCCCAGGCTGCGCGGCGCGAACCCGGCGTCGGTCAACTGCCGGACCTCGCGGTCGGTGAGCCCGCCCTCGGGTCCGACCACGAGCAACGCCTCGGCCGCGGTCGTCGGCCCCAGTTCGGTGTCCGCCATCGTCGCCACGAAGCGCGCCGCGGGCAGCGCCATCGCGCACAACTCGTCGAGGCCGAGGGTCGGTCGGATGGTCGGCAGGATGGCGCGGTCGCACTGCGCGCTGGCCGCGATCAGGATCCGCCGCCAGTGTTCGGGTTGCTCGTGCTGGCGGTTGGTGCGTTCGGTCACGATCGGCCAGAAGCTGCGGATGCCGACCTCGGTGCCGTGCTCGAACAACCAGTCGGCGCGCTTCCTCGGCAGCGCGCAGGCCACGTCGAGCGCGAGGCGCGGCCGACGACCCAGCGGGACCGCGACCGGCCCGACCACCATCACCTGCACCTCGCGGGCGCCGACCGCGAGCACCGTCGCGTGCACCTCGAGACCGGCGCCGTCGAACAACACGACCGCGTCGCCGGGGCCGGTGTTGACGATGCGGCCCAGGTGGTGACCGTGCCGCGCGCTCAGCGTCGCGGGCCCGATCGCGGGCAGGGGATCGGCGAAGTAGCGGCGGGCCATCAGCGGTTCCCGTCGCCGCCGAACGAGCCGTGCCGCAGGAATGCCAGCACCAACCGCAGACTCTGGTCGCCGAAGGTCAGGCTCGTGTGGCCGAGCGGAACCACGACGGAATCGGTGGCGCCCGCGAACGTCGCCTCGGCCACCCCCACCGTGCCGTCGTCGTGGCCGGGGATCGAGCGGTTGCCCTCCCCGAGGTCGCCGACGATCGTGCCCACCGGACACGGCGTCGGGATCGGCTGCTGCACCATCGGGTCGCCCGGCGACAGCTGCAGCGCCGCGGTCTCCCCCATCGCCCAGCGGAACAAGAACCAGTGCTTGCGCAGATCGGCGAGCACCGCGCCGCGGTGCGGCACGCCGAGATAGACGCAGCGCACCGGCACGCGCGCGTCCTCGCGCCGCAGATACTCCTCGGTGACGACGCCGCCCATCGAGTGCGCGACGAACGACAGCTCATCGACCGGCCCGCTGCGCCACAGGTCCTCGACCGCGTCGTGCAGCGCCGCGGCGTGCGCCTCGATCGGCGCAGCGTTGCTCCAGTAGTCGAACGCCACCACTTCGTAGCCGTGCGCCCGCAGCGTGCGGGCCAGGCGCCACAGCGAGGCGCTGGTGCGGAACATGCCGTGCACGAGCACGACGACGCGGCGCCTGCCGTCGGCGGGCGCGCGCAGCGCCGGCTCCTCGACGACCGGCCCCAGGTTGAGCAGCAGGTCGAACGGGCGCGCGATCGGCACGTGCAGCAGGATCAGCACGCCGTGCGTGAGCAGCAGCAGCGCCGCCGTCCAGCCGAGCCAGCGCCAGCGGCGCCGCCTGCGCGCGCGGTCAGCCACCGCCCACCTCGGCGCGCAGGGTGTCGGGCTGGGTGTCGGGCTGGGTGTCGGGCAGGCCGCCGTGCAGCCGCGGCGCGAATGGCGCGGACCGCAGCACGCTCGCCTCGTGCGCGACCAGGGTCGCGAGGCGCTGCCGCGCCGCGTCGGCGCCGACGAGGTCGGCGGCGATCTGCTGGTAGAGGCTCTCGTGCCGCGCCTCGGCCGCGACCAGGTCGGCGTAGAACGCGGCCAGTTCGTCGTCGCCGCCGGCGAACTCCGTCGCCAGCAGCTGCATGCGTTCGCAGGAACGCCCCTCGATGATCGCGCCGAGCAGCAGCTCGTCGACGAGCCGCCCGGGCATCGTTCGCGCCGCCGCGCGCTTGAGCTGCTCGGCGTAGATGCTCGGCTGCTGCGGCGCGAAGTCGATGCCGCGCGAGGCCAGCAGCTTGAGCGCGCGCTCGAAGTGCACCAGCTCCTCGCGCGCCAACGACGACAGCGCGCGTTCGTGGCCGGTGCCCGCCGGCAGCCGGAACAGCAGCGCGAGCGCCGCGCTCGCGGCCTTCTTCTCGAGGTGCGCCTGCTCGACGAGCAGCTCGGCGCGGTGCGCCCACATCGCCGTCGCCCACCCCGGCGGGGTGACGAACGACAACGACCCCGACGGCCCGGCGTGCTCGGCAGACATCGCGCCGAGCGTAGCGCGGCCGCGCGCCGATTGGATCAGCGCTCGCGCCGCATCACCGCATCGACCGCGGCCCGGGCGCTGCGCGCGTCGGTGACGGCGCGCGAATGCGTCGATTCGTCGAGCTGCAGGCGCCGCCCGTCCCAGACGAACGTCATCACCTGCGCGCCCTCGCCGCGCGGCCGCGGCACGGCCACGACGGCGCGGCCGTCCTTGACCTCGCCGGCCAGCGGCTCGGCCAGCAGCAGGTCGCCGTAGGCGTCGTCGGCGATCAGTTCGCCGATCGAGCGCCCGTCGAGCTGCCGGTCGACCACGGCGAGCTGCCGCTGCAGCCAGCGCTGATGCGTCGCCGTGGTGCGCGCCTTGAAGGCCTCGACGTCGCCGGTGCGGCACGCGGCGTCGACCGCCGCCGCCGCAGCGCGCAGGCGCCCGAGGGTCGGCCCCTCGTGGATCGGGCCCTCCTCGAGCGGACTCGGCCACGCCGAACGCCCCCCGAGCACGAGCGCCGCGGCGCCGAGCGCCACCAACACGGTCACGAGCCAACCAGATCGTTCATTCGCCATAGTGCACCTTGGTGATGCCGCTGCGGAATCGGATGACCACGCCGCCGGCGAGGGCCTGGGCGCGCGTCTCGGCGTCGGCGTGACGCAGTTCGGCGTCGTCGAGGACCTCGCCGTTGTCGACGCGCGTGGGACGCGGCCCGGTCAGGACCGCGGTGTAGGGCAGCTCCGGCGGGCGCGCGGGGTCCAGCGCGGTGCTCAGCAGCAGCTGTCTGCTGCGCGGGTCGAAGGCGCAGCGGCGCAGCGGCGCGGCCGTGCGGCGCACGTGCACGCCGACGCCGCCGCCGTGCTGCCGGGTCTTCACCGCGTAGATGCCGGGCACGTCGGGCAGGAACACGGTGTTGCCGTCGAAGTGCGCCCACGGCGCGCCGTCGACGTAGACCTCGTCGAAGTCGGCCGCGAACACGACGCTCGGCGGCACCAGCCGGCTCGGCTGCAGCACGCGCACCACCGCCGCGGACGACGACACGTCCCGCAGCGCCAGCACCGCGCGCGAACCGGGGCCGGGCCGCGTGCGCGCCAGCAGGGTCGGCCCGCCCACCACCTGCACGGTGTCGCCGGGCACGTGCACGACGCGCAGCCAGACGCCGCCGTCGTCGGCCGGTTGCGCGCCGCGCCACGTCCACCAGCCGTTCTCGCGCACCGCGAACGGCGTGCGCACGCCCGCTTCGAGCCGCAGCAGCTGCGTCCACGCGAACGGCAGCTCGGGCGACAGGCTGGCCTCACCGGTGGCGCCGAGGTCGAGCGCGAGCGGCTGGTCGAGCGCGGCGAACAGACGCCGCGCCTGCCCCAGCACCCGTTCGCTGTCGTCGCGGCCGACCAGCAGGAAGCCGACGCGCGCCTCGGCGCCGGGCTCCGGCGCGCTCAGCATCTGCAATCCCTCGGCGCCGAAGCGGAAGCGGTCGTAGCGCGCCAGCAGCAGCGGCGCGACCACCAGGTCGGGCAGCGCGAGGTCCGCGGCGCGCAGCACGAACGGGCCGCGCAGGGCGTCCGCGCGCTCGCCGGCGCTGCTGCGCAGCAACCGCGTGTAGCCCGGCAACGACAGGGTGCGCTCCACCTGCAGGCTGCGCACGGCGCGGTCGCAGTGCACGCGCATCAGCAGGCCGGGCATGTCGGCGAGCATCGTGAACTCGAGGCGCTCGGCGTGGTAGCTCGACGCCGAGCGCTCGGCGAGTGAGGCGACGCTGCCGGCCGGCACGACGACCTCGGCTTCGGCGCCGACGTCGCCGCGGCGCACCAGCTGCATGCGGTCGATGCCGACGCTGCCGCCTTCGAGCACGGTCAGCGACAGCTGCCGGAGCCCGGGTCTGGCCACGTGCACGGGCACGGTGACGATCGCCAGGCGCTCGCCGGTGCGGAACGGCACGCAGCGCAGCAGCACGTCGTCGAGCCGGACCGCGCACAGGCCGCGCCCCTGCACGCCGCGCAGCACCAACTCGAGTTCGTGGTAGCCGGTGTCCAGCTCGCACTCGATCGCGACGCGCTGCGGCCACTGCGGCGCCGCGCCGAAGGCCAGCACCGCCGGCAGCCGCCGATCCTCGGCGCGCGCGCCGCCGATGCCCGACGTGCTGCCGTAGCCACCCGCGCCGCGCGTGCCCGCGGCGAGGAAGTCCTGCTTCGTGGTGCGCAGCGCGTCGCCGTTCGGCCGCCCGCCGAACAGCCGCGTGCGCAGCAGGCCGGCGCTGAGCACCGCCGGCTCACCGGGCTGAAAGCGCGCCATGCCGCTCGGATCGAACAGCAGCCCGCCGCCGCTGCCGACCAGGCGCAGCCAGTTGTTCTGCAGCACGTGCACGGCCGCGGGCGCGGGCAGTTCGGCGCCGAAGCCGCTCTGCACCTCGTCGAGCAGTTCGGCCGCGGCGGCACGCAGGCCGCCGGCGCCCGTCGCGGCGAGCGGCATCGCCACCGCCGCCCGCAGCGGCTCCATCGACAGCCCCTGCACGTAGGCGGCCGTCTGCGGCCCGAGCGTCGCGGGGTCGTGGGCGCGCCACCACAGCGCTGCACCCTGGTCGCGTCGCGACCGCACGAAGTGATTGATCTGCGCGACCAGCCAGTCGGGCGCGCTGCCGCCGGCCGGCACGTCGTACGGCACCAGCGCCGCGGGCCGCGAAGCGCGCGCGTCGAGCACCCCCAGCGGGAACTCGGCAGCCGGGAACCCGTCGCGCCAGCGCGCCGAGATGCCCGCGAACGGCAGCCCCGCGGGGGCGCCGTCGTCGGCGTCGAGCGCGCGCAGGGCGCCCGCGAACGTCGGCGTGAGTTCGCCCGCGCTGTAGAGATATGCCCCGGGCTGGAAGTCCTGAACCATCGCCACGCCGAGCCCCGAAGTGTCGGGCCACCAGTCGCGCACCCCCAGACCGTCGAGCGCACGCGCCCCGAGGCGGCGCAGATCGGCGAGTTCACGCGCGAAGTAGCGCAGCGCCACGAGCCGCTCCTCGACGCGATCGCCGACCGGCAACGGATCGACCGCCGCCTGCAGCAGCACGCCGCGGGCGTGCGCCTCCGCGGCGAGGTCGCCGAGGGTGCGGGTCGTCCATTGCGGCCAGAACGCGCCGCCGCGCCAGGACGACGGCGGCTTGAGGCGGTCGCCCTCGCGCCACGCCAGCGGCGCGCCGCGGTCGCGTTGCCCCAGACCGACCTCGAGCAGGTCTGCGCCGGCCTGCCAGCTGGGCAACAACACATCGTCGATCAGTTCGGCGTAGGGGCGCGCCTGGGTGTCGTCGTCGGCCGGCGCGAGCGCCGCCTGCCAGCCCCAGTGCGCCAACTGCGGCGCGGCCGGCACCTCGCGCGCGCCGAGGTCCATCGCCACCGGCGCCGCCGCCGCCACGCGCGTCGGCGGCACGCCGAGCATCACCAGCGGCGGCTGCCCGGGCTCGCCGGCGCGCGCGACCACGTTGCGCACGAACTGCGCCGCGTTCGCGGCGATCGTGGCGTCGGCGCTGCCGAGGTCCGGCCCGAGCCCGACCGCGACGACGGCGCCGCGACCGTGCGACCAGCGCACCACCGCGGGCGCCTGCGACGCCACGGCGCGACCGTCGAGTTCGACGGCGAGCACCGCGAGCACCTCGCCGCGCTGCGGCGCGCCCTGGCTCCACGTGCAGATCGGTACGTCGCACGGCTGCCGCGCGACCAGGTGGAAGGTGTGCTCGTCCTGCGCGGACGCGCCCAGCCCGTCGAACCACTCGGGCACCCGCCCCGAGACCACCTGCACGCCGAGACGGGCGCGCCCGATCGCGGTGCGGCGGTCGAAACCCCAGCGGAAGGAGCTGCGTTCGGGCCACTCGCTCTCGATGCCCAACTCGGTCGCGAGCGACGCCGCGTGACCGAACAGGCACAGGCGCCCGCCCGCAGCGACGAACCCGGCCAGCGCCGTGCGCTGCGCCTCGTCGAGCCACGACCCGCTGCTGCGCGGCTGGGCGCTGAGCACCACCACCGTCGCACCCGGGGCAAGTTCGGGCAGCGGCTGGGCCGGCGCCAGTTCACCGACCAACACGGTGCGGCCCGCGAACAGCTCGGCGAGCGGTCCGGCCGCGACCGTCGCGGGCTTGTTGCCGCCAGGCCCCACGCAGCCGAACAGCACCGCGCAGGCCAGCAGTCGCACGACGGCGCCGGCCCGCCGAGCGCGCGGCGGTGTTTTGCAGGTGATTCGAGAAGGTCGCCGTACCATCCTTGCCATCGCATGAATCGGCACGACCCCACCCCCTCGCTTGAGGACCGTCTGTATTTTCGACAGTGGCTCGCCGGACGGGACTTCGCGGTCGCCGATCCGATCGCCGGCCAGATGGCCAACTTCGTCTACGCGATCGGCGACAAGGAAACGGGGGAGGTCGTGCTGGTCGACCCGTGTTACGCGGTCGGCGAGCTGGTGTCCAAGTGTGAGCAGGACGGCATGCGGGTCACCGGCGCGCTGGCCACGCACTATCACCCCGACCACGTCGGCGGCGACATGTACGGCCACGAGCTGCAGGGCGTGAAGGAGCTGCTGACCCGGTGCCCGTGCAAGGTGCACGCGCAGCGCGAGGAGGCGCCGTGGATCAAGCGCATCACGGGCTGCAGCGACAGCGACCTGCAGTTGCACGACAGCGGCGACGTGCTGCAGGTCGGCGCGATCCCGATCCAGCTGATCCACACGCCGGGACACACGCCGGGCTCACAGTGCTTCTTGGTGCAGAACCGGCTGGTCGCCGGCGACACGCTGTTCCTGCAGGGCTGCGGCCGCACCGACCTGCCCGGCGGCGATCCGCGCCAGCTGTACCTGTCGTTGACGCAGAAGCTCGCGCAGGTGCCCGACGACGCGACGCTCTACCCCGGCCACCTCTACGCGCCCGAACCGAGCGCCAGCCTCGGCGAAACGCGCAAGAGCAACTTCGTGTTCAAGCCGAAGTCCGAAGCCGAGTGGCTGGCGATGTTCGGCTAGACGGCGCGAACGACAGACGCAGCCGACCGCCGGCTACGATGCCGCCATGCGCAATCGTCACCGCACCGGCGCCGGCCGGATCAACCCCGGCCACCGCGCGCAACGCACCGGCCTGCGCATCCTCGGCATCCTGCTGACCGCGGTCGGCGGCGTGTTCACGGCGATCGGTGTGGTCTCGTTCATCGGGTCGATGGCGACGATGAGCGGCCCGCCGCAGTACTTCTGGTGCGCGTTCGTCGGCCTGCCTCTGCTCGGCGTGGGCACCGCGCTGCTCAAGTTCGCCTACCTGGGCGCGATCGCTCGCTACACCGCCGGCGAGACCGCACCCGTGGCCACCGACACCTTCAACTACGTCGCCGACGAGGTCCGCCCCGGCGTGCACGCGCTCGGCAGCGCCCTCGCAGCAGGGCTGGCCGGCGCGCGCGGCGCCGAACGCTGCCCCGGCTGCGGCAACGAGCACGACGCCGGCGCGAAGTTCTGCGACCAGTGCGGCGCGTCGCTGCAGGGCGCGACCTGCGCCGACTGCGGTCACGAGAACGACGCCGATGCGCGCTTCTGCGCCGGCTGCGGCAAGACGTTCGGCGACGCCGGCTGACGCAGCTGCGTCACGGCGCCGCGCGCGAGCCGCCCTCGAGCAGCCGCTCGACCGCGCTGGTCAGGCTCGCGAACGTGTAGGGCTTCTGCACGAAGTTCTCCGAACCCGCGCCGCGGAACGAGCCGGGCTCGATCGACGACCCCGTCGTCATCAGGATCGGCACGGCCGGGTCGATCTCGCGCATGCGCACGTAGGCCTCCTGCCCGTCGAGCTCGGGCATGTGCACGTCCATCAGCACCAGCGACAGCTCCGAATGACGCAGCTCGAACAGCTGCAGCGCCTCCGCGCCGTTGTTCGCGAGCAGCACCTCGCACCCCAGCCGGCGCAGCAGGTTCTCGGCCACCCGCCGCAGCATCTCCTCGTCGTCGGCGACCAACACCAACCGGGACGCCGCGGGCGCCTCGACCGGTCGCGCCGGCGCCGGCACGGCCATGGCCGCGGGCGACGCGACCGTCGGCAGCACGCAGGTGAAGGTCGTGCCGACGCCGGGCGCGCTCTGCACGCGCACCGATCCGTGGTGCGACTCCATCGTGCCGTAGACCGCGGCCAGGCCCAGGCCCGTGCCCTCGCCGAGCTTCTTGGTGGTGAAGAACGGCTCGAAGATCTTGTCGAGCAGGTGCGCCTCGATGCCCACGCCGGTGTCCTGCACCTGCAGCTCGAGGTGACCCGACGCCTGCTCGCCGTCCTTCGGCACCACCTCGTCGTCAGCGAGATCGCGCGTCGCGAAGGTGAGTACGCCGCCGCCCGGCATCGCGTCGCGCGCGTTCACGCCGAGGTTGAGGAACGCGCTCTGCAGCTGGCTCGCGTCGCCGACCACGACCGGGTGCTGCGCCCGCAGCTCCATCTGGAGGGTGATCTTGGGCCCGATCGTGTGCTGCAGGATCCCGGCCGTGGCGCGCAGCAGTCCGTGCACGTCGACGGGCTCGCGCTTGAGGCGGCCGCGCCGCGAGAACGCCAAGAGCTGGCCGGTCAGGTCGGCGGCGCGCTCCGCGGCGTTGCGGATCCCGTGCAGGTGGCCCTGCACCTCGCCGCCGATCGCCGCGCCGTGACCGAGCCGCGCCTCGATCATGTCGACGTAGCCGAGGATGCCGGTCAGCAGGTTGTTGAAGTCGTGCGCGACGCCGCCCGCGAGCTGGCCGATCGCCTCCATCTTCTGACCCTGCCGCAGCCGCTCCTCGAGCTCGAACTGCTCGCGCATGTCGCGCGCCACCAGCACCGCCCCCACCACCGCGCCGCGATGGTCGAGGATCGGCGCGGCGTGGTCGGACACCGGCGTGCGCCGGCCGTCGCGCGCCACCAGCAGCGCCGCGGCGTTGCCGGCGAGTTCGCCGCGCAGCGACAACACCGCGCGCCCCGCCGCCTCGAGCGGCTGTTCGCCCTGCAGGTCGAGCACGCGGTAGACCTCGTCGATCGGCCGCCCGATGGCCTGCCCCGAGCTCCACCCGGTGAGCTCCTCGGCCACCGGGTTCATGCGCGTCACCAGCCCCTCGGCGTCACACGCGAGGAACGCGTCGGCGATGCTGTGCAGACTGATCGCCAGGTCCTCGCGCGCACGCTCGGCCTCGGCCGCGCGCGCCTCGGCGCGCGCCTGCGCCTCGAGCAGGGCCGTGTCGCGCGCCCGGATGCCCGCGAGCATTTGCGCGAAGGCGCTGAACAGCGTGCCGATCTCCCCGCCCTCCTCGGTCGCGATGCGCGCCGCGTAGCGCTCGTCGTTCGACAGCCGCTGGGCGTGCTGCGCGAGCTCGCTGAGCGGCCGCGAGATGCGCTTGGCGAGGCGGCCGGTCAGGAAGATCAGCGCACCGAACGCCACCAGCATGGTGCCGAGCAGGATCGCGACGTCGAGCCAGAAGCCGGTGCGGTAGCCCGAGAGGTCGTCGGCGAGCACCAGTTCGTAGTGCGCCGCGCCGACGCGCACGATCTCGGTGGTGAAGTAGAGGCGCCCGTCGACCTCGCCGTCGCGCGCCACCGGCGCCCAGTCGGCGGGCGTGCCTCCGTATTGGGCCCACACCGAGTCGCCGCGCACGATCCACGCGCGCACCACCGACGGCTTGGCGTTCAGCGAGGCCAGGATCTTGGTCGCGTCGCCGGCATCGTCGAACTCGACCGACGCCACGAGGTTGTGGGCGAGGATGCGGCCGGTCGCCTGCAGGTCGGTGACCAGAGTGTCCATGCGCCGCGACGAGGTCACCGGCACCAGGATCGAACCGACGACGCACAGCGCGAGCAGCACCGACAGCGCGATCGCCACCGACAGCCGACGTTGGATGGTCCGTTGGCTGCGCCTGGGCATCACAACCGCCTCACGACGACGCGCTGCAGCTGGGCGCTGACCTTGAGCTTCGCGCGCTGCGTCGCCTCGGAGTTGTATTCGATGCGCACCTTGCGCTCCTCGAGCACGAAGCCGAAGGCGACGCCGCGCTCGATCATGCGATCGCCTTCGGTGACGGTCAGGACCGGGTGGTCCGCGACCGCCGCGAGCAGTTCCTCGAGGTGCGGCTGCTCGCTCTTACACACGAACACGATGTGGCAGGCGCGCAGCTCCGCGTCCTTGGGCGCGACGTCGAACTTCTTGACCTTCAGCTTGCGCCCGGTGCCCTCGACCTCCTTGCCGTCGACGCTGTCGAACACCTTGCCGAACGGGCTCTTGCCGACGACACCGATCACCAGCGGCGCCTTGTCGTCGTCCGCGCGCTTGGGCCAGGTCACGTAGCGAAGGAACTGCAGCAGGTAGGCCGCCTTGACCTCGTACTCCCGGTACTCCTTGCCCTGCGCCGCGTCGCGCTCCTGGCCGGCCGCGACCGGCGACTGCTGCGCCGCCGCGAACGGCGCCAGCGCGACCAGCAGCGCGGCGCAGAGCAGACGCGAGGAGACGAGGCGCGTGCTCATCGGTCAGAACCTCGCCGCCATCGACAGCACGAGGCAACGGCCCTGACCGGGCACCGGCGCCAGGCCGCCGTCGTAGGGCTGGGCGTAGTAGATGTCGGTGCCCAGCAGGTTGCTGGCGCCGATGCCGAGCGTGACGCGATCGATCCGGTGCTGCAGGAACAGCGACAGATCGACCTCGGGATCGACCTGCTGCACCGAGCTGCCGGCGCCGTCGTAGCCGTAGGCCCAGCGCCGGCCGAGCACGATCGCGGTGGCCTGCACGCTGGTGACGTCGCTGGGGATCCAGCTGAGGCCGAGCACGCCCTTGTGTTCGGGCACGCCGAGGTTGGCGGTGCCGTGACCCGTGGCAACCGTCGGCGCGACCTCGTTGCGGCGCGACTGGTAGAACGAGTAGGAGCCGAACGCCGACCAACACGCGCGCGTGTGCCGCACCTCGAACTCGCCGCCCCAGTTCTCGATGTCGCCACCGTTGCGGTTGCCGCCGTTGGTGCCGAGCGACGTGTCGAAGAAGATCGAATCCTGGTTCTCGAGCCAGAAGACGCTGCCCGTGGCGGTCGTGCCTTCGCCCGTGTAGCCGAGCTCGAACTCGAGCGCGTCGAGCGTCTCGGGCCGGATCGAGCTGCCGGCGCGCTCGGCGGTGTTGATGGTCTCGATCTGCGGCACCCGGAACGCGCGGTTGTAGACCAGCTTGCCGTGCCAGCGGTCCCAGGTCCGCGTCACCGCCAGGCGCGGCACCACCTTGTCGCCCACGGTGCTGTGGTCCTCGTACCGCGCGCCGACCGAGAAGGTCGCCCAGTCGGTGTCGAAGTCGTACTGCGTGTAGACGGCGACGTCGTTGTGATGCACCTGCTCGTCGCCGTAGTAGGTCGCGGGGTCGAAGCCCAGCGAGGTGATGCCCGACTCGAGTTCCGCCTGCACCCGGTAGAAGCTGACGCCGACGAGCAGGTCGCCCATGCCGTCGGTCTGCAGCTGCGACTCCACCTGCGCCTGGTAACGCGCCGTGAGGAACTGCTGCGTCTCGCCCAGCCGTGTGTAGCCCCACGGATTGCCGCGCGAACACGTCAGGCGCGGAGTGATCGTCCAGCCTTCGTCGACCTGCAGCTCGTAGCTGAGTTCACCGCGAAACTGCTCGAACTCGCGGCGGTTCACCTGAGTGTCGCCGCCGCCCGCGAACAGCACGTCGTCCCAGGCGATGTCGTCGTACTGCAGCCGCGCGGCGAAACCGCGGCAGGCGGCGCCCAGTCGCAGGGACGCCGAATCGAGGTCGCTGCTGTCCTCGAGCGCGAACGTCGACCCGGCCGGCGAGGTGTAGGCCCCGGTCGACTTGACGCCGCGGTCGACGTGCCCCGACACGGACAGCGTCCAGTCGTCGATCTCGGCGCCGCCCGCGAAGCTCCACAGCTCGTTGGTCTGGTGCCGCGCGCTGCTCGTGCTCTGCAGCGACGCCTCGACGCCGTCGACCTCGGCACCCTTGGTGAACACCTTGACCACCGCGAGCATCGCGTTGCCGCCGTAGCGCGCCGAGCCGGGCCCGCGCAGGATCTCGACGCGCCGGATCGTCGCCGCGGCGTAGCGCTGGCCGATCACGGGCGCGCCGTAGAGGTCGTCGTTCTGTTCGACGCCGTCGACGATCAGCAGGATCTTGCCCTCGCCGCCCGCGAGGCCGCGGAAGGTCGGCGTCAACACGCCCCCGACGACGTCGGCGGCGACCCAGAAGCCGGGCACGGTCTTCAGGATGTCGAGCAGGTCGATCGCCCCCATGCGCGCGATCTGCTCGGCGGTGATCACCGTGACCACGGCGGGCTGCTCACGCACCGGCCGGTCGCGCACCGAGGCGACCGAGACCTTGACCTCGGCGAGGTCCTCGAGCGACAGGGAGAACACGTCACCGCCCTGAGCGGTGGCGACGCCAGTGGCGACCGAGATCGCCGCCGCGAGTTGCATGCTGGCTCGCATTCGTCGGTGTTTCCTGGGCACGGACGGGCGCGTCATGCTAGGAGCCGCCCCGTCACATGGAAGGCAAGAAACGGGCAAGAGCCCGATGCCATGGGCTTTCGGACCTTCGGGGCGGGCGCCTTGACCGGATCGGGGCCGAGGGTCAGCCGGTCCGGACCGGAGCCGACGACGACCGTGTCGCTACCAGGCGATCACGCCGGCGGCGAACAGGAACGCCGCGAGCGCGATCCAGCACAGCCACAGCAGCAGCAGGCGGGTGCCGTGGCGCGGATCCTCCGGGGCGTCGGACATGCCCCACCCATCGACCGCGCGTGCCGCGGAACTGAGGTCAGCGCGGCGGGGCGGCGACGGGCAGCTCGGCGGTCTCGGCCGACCCGGCGCGCACGTCGAAGGCCACGGGCGCGATCGCGTCGCTGCCGTCGGCGACCAGGCGCCACTCGCCGGGCGGCAGCGCCGCGCGCCGGTAGCGGCCCAGGCGGTCGGTGCGCACGGTGCACCAGGCGTCCGCGGTCGCGGCCATGGCATCGGGGCGATTGCACTGCCACAGGCGCAGGACCATGCCACCGACCGGCGCGCCCCCGGCCACCAGGACGCGCCCCTGCACGGTCCCGCCGGCCGCGGAATGCCACTGCAGCGCCTCGGTGACCCTGCCGGTCCGCACCCGCGCCGTCGCCCACAGGACCTCCCCGCCGTCGGTCGAGGTGCGCAGCAGGTACTCGTCGGCAGGCAGGCCGCGCAGCTCGAAGCACCCGTTCTCGTCGCAGTACGTCGGCACGAACGTCGACCACGGCCGATCGGCGCAGGCAACGTGCACCTCGCGCAGCATCGGCCGCTCGCCGTCCTGCGTGCGGGCCTGCGCGACGACGTCACCGCCGCGCTCGAGCAGGAGCACCAGTTCGGCGTCGGCGCGCGGCAACGTCACCTCGCAGTCCCGGCCGCGCAGCCTGGCGCCGACGTTGCCGACGTAGAACTCGCCGCGCTCCACGCACACGCGGAACGGCTGGTTGGCCGCGAGCTCGAGCGGCACCGCGAACGTGCCGTCCGCGGCGATCGTGCCGCGACCGACGATCTGGTCGTCGAACGTCTCGACGCGCAGCGCGATCCCGCCGACCGGCCGCTCCTGTTCGTCCTCGGCGCGCCCGCGCAGCACGGCGCGGGCGGGCATCGCCCCGGCCACGGCAACAGCGTGCAGTTCGATCGGCGTCAGCGCTGCATTCTCGACCAGCGCGCCGCGCGGCGACGTCACGAAGCCCGGCGCGACCAGTTCGACCAGGCTGGTCGACAACACCTGCACGGCCGCGGTGCCGTCGGCCGCGAGCGCGACCCTGCCGGCCGCGGGCGACAACATGCCCTCGAACGAGACCACGCGCACGTGGGCAAGCCGCGCGGTCGCCTCGGGCAGGCCGTGCACGCGCACCAGGCGGCTGGCGATGCCCGCGCGCGGCAGCCGCACCTCGATGCGCGCGCCTTCCTGCACGTCGGTGTCCAGGGCACCGAACGACTGCGGTCCGAACGCGCGCAGCACCCCCCGACCGACGCGCGCCGTCGGGAACACGAACTCGCCGCGCGCGTCGCTGCGCGCCTCGCTTCGGCCGTCGGCGAACAGCAGCACCACCGCGTCGGCGACCGGCCGGCCCGCCGCGTCGAGCACGCGACCGCTCAGCCGGACCGCGTCGCAGAGCTCGGCGACGAGCACCTGACGGCCGGGCACCAAGAGGTGCGGGCGGCGCACCGTCGCCTTGCCGGGCGCGGCCAGGGTCACCTCGACCTGGCCCACGGGCACGCCGACGAGCAGGAAGCGCCCGACCGCGTCCGTCGCGGTGCGGTGCGTGAGCCGGCCGTCGCGCCACACCTCGACCGTCGCCGCGGGCACCGGCTCGCCGAGCTCGTCGAAGAGCCGCCCCTGCAGCGGCAGCGCGGCGGTACGCGCCGGCGCCTGCGCGGGCAGGCTGCCGAGCACGAGCGACAGGAGGGTGAGGAGCAGGGTGCGCGACATTGCGAGGCAGGCAGGGGACCGCGGCGCGACGCCGCGTCCCGTCCCGAACTCCCCCGTCATCGGCCGCCACCCATCATGGACTGTGCCTTCCCGGCGCCTGGCCGCGCCGTTCTTCGAGCTCGGCGAGGGTCTTGGGCCAGTCCTTCTTGAGCAGCGTCGACAGGCCGCGGTCCGCGAGCAGCTTGCCGCCGCACTGGCATGTGACGCAGTAGTTGCACTCGTTGTCCGCGTAGCGGATGCGCTGCACGGGCGAACCGCAGTCGGGGCACGGCTCGCGGTAGCGGCCGTGCACGGCCATGCCGGGCCGGAACGCCGTGACCTTGTCGGGGAAGCCGTCGCCGACCTCGACGCGCAGCTGCTCGGTCCACTGCCGCAGCGTGTCCGTGATCGCGGTGCGCAGCCGCTCGACCTGGGCGTCGTCGAGCCGCGAGGTCAGCGTCACCGGCGACAGCCGCGCGCGGTGCAGGATCTCGTCGGAGTAGGCGTTGCCGATGCCCGAGAACAGGGTCGGGTCGGTCAGCGCGCGCTTGAGCGTGCGGTTCTCGAGCCGCAGCCGCGCCGCGAACTGCGCGGCCGACGCGCCCTCGACCTCGAGGCCGCCGCGATCGAACGCCGCCAGCTGGTCCTCGCCCTGTACCACGTGCAGCGACGCGCGCCGTTTGCTGCCCGCTTCGGTCAGCACCAGCGTGCCGTGCGCGAAGTCGAACGCGGCGAGGTCGATGCGGCTGCCGAGCTTCTTGTCGCGCGGAAACCAGCGCAGGCGGCCCGCGATCATCAGGTGCACGACGACGAAGTGCTGCTCCCCGAACTGCAGCACCAGCCGCTTGCCCAACCGCCGCGCTGCGACGAACGCGCGCCCGACCACGGTCTCTGGCGCCGGCGTCACCGAGCGCAGCACGAACGGACTGTGGATGCGCAAACCCTGCAGCACCTGCCCCGCGAGCAGCGCGTCGAGGCGCTCGCAATAGACCGTGACGTCGGGCAATTCGGGCATGTCTCGCGCAGTTCTCCCACGGTGTCCGCGCCGCGGCAAGCCGCCAGGAGTTGCTGGCGCCGCGGTGCCACCACCACCTACGCTCTCGCCCCACGCATGTCGTTTCCCGAACCGTTCTACAGTTGGCGTCCGCATCCCTGGCACGGCATCGGCCCCGGCCCCAAGCCGCCCGAGGTCGTGCAGGCCTACATCGAGATCACCCCGTTCGACCTCGTGAAGTACGAGATCGACAAGGTCAACGGCTTCCTGCGCGTCGACCGCCCGCAGCGCACCAGCTCGCAGCCGCCGAGCCTCTACGGCTTCATCCCGCGCACGCTGTGCGGGCGCCGCGTCGGCTCGCTGACCGAGGGCGCAAAGAAGGGTGACGGCGACCCGCTCGACATCTGCGTGCTCAGCGAACGGCCGATCAACGCGCGCGAGATCCTGGTCAAGGCCAAGGTCATCGGCGGCCTGACGATGCTCGACGGCGACGAGGCCGACGACAAGATCGTCGCCGTGCTCGCCGGCGACTTCGTCTGGGGCGAGGTCGACGACCTGCACGACCTGCCGCCCGTGCTCGTCGAGCGCCTGCGCCACTACTTCTCGACCTACAAGCTCGTGCCCGGCGCGACGCCGGTGCCGCTCACGCCCTACGACAAGGCGCGCGCCCACGAAGTGATCACCGCGGCGCTGCAGGACTACCACGAGGTCTACGGCGGGCCGCTGGTGTCGTAGGCGCCCTTCACGCCGGACTGGCCGCGCGCGCCCGGGGCCGGCACACTCTCGGCCCATGCCCTACCGCCGCGCCCACTGGTTCCTGCTGGTCGCGCTCGCGGCGATCGTCGCCGGGTTCTGGCCGAGCTTCTTCGCCAGCATGGGCGCGGGCGACTTCGCGCACACCCTACACGGCGTGAGCGCCACCCTGTGGGTCTGCGCGCTGGTGCTGCAGTCGTGGCTGATCGCGCACCATCACCGGCAGTGGCACCGCCGCGTCGCCTGGGGCGCCCTCGTGCTGCTGCCGGTCCTGGTCGGCAGCGGCCTGCAGATGGTGCAGCGAATGCTCGTCAACACGCGCATGCCGCCGGCACTGCCGCCGCTGCTGTCGTGGATCGACGTCTGCTCGCTGACGTTCCTGCTGCTGCTCGTGGGGTTGGGACTCGCCAACGTGCGCCGCCCCGCAGCGCACGTGCGCCTCATGTGCGCGACCGTCCTGCTCGGCCTGCCGCCTGCGCTGACCCGCCTCTACGCGCGCCTGTTCGCGCCGCAGGTCGACTTCATGGCCGCGCTGCACGGCAGCTTCGTGACCGTCGAGCTCGCCTGCGCGGCGCTGATCGTCGCCGATCTGCGCGCCGGTCGGCGACATCTGGCCTGGCCGCTGTCGCTGCTGTTCGCCGGCAGCGTGCACGCGTCGATGGGCGCGGTCGCGACCAGCGAGACCTGGCTCGACTTCACGCGGTGGTACGTCACGCTGCCGATCTTCGGCTGAGTGGGCTCGGCCGGCAACGCGCACGCGGCGACCGGCTATGGTCTCGCGCGAGACAGCCCATGAGCACCCTTCCAACCTGTTCGCGCCGCGAGGCGCTCGCCACCGCCGCGCTCGGCTGGCTCGCCTGGCCCGCGCAGGATCCCAAGCCGAAGCCCACGGCCGCCCTTCGCTGCCGCACCGTCGTATTCGTGCGCCACGCCGAGAAGGACCCCGACGACAAGGTCGATCCGGAGCTCACCGAACGGGGCCGCGCACGCGCCGAGAAGCTCGCCGCCATGTTCGCGGCGGCGGGCGTGACCGCGACCTACGCGACCGCGTACCGCCGCACCCGCCAGACGCTCGCGCCGCTGGCCAGCAAGGCCGGTGTCGAGGTCGCGGACTACGACGCACGCGCCTCGGTGAAGTTCGCCGCAGGTCTCGGCGCCGCCGCGGAACCCGTCACACCCCAGACGATCGTCGTCGCCGGCCACAGCAACACGCTGCCGCAGATGGTCGAGGCGCTCGGCGGCCAGCTGTCGGGCCTCACCGACAAGGGCTGGCTCGGTGAGGACGAGTACGACCGCGTCGTGATCGTGACCCTGTGCGGCCAGCCCGACGAGCCCCTGCGCGCGGTGGCGACCGTGGACCTGCGCCTGGTGCTCTGACCATCCTTCCCGCCGGTGCCATCGGCGACACCGCGCCGGCTCCCTGCGGCGGCCGATGTAGCGGCCATGGACACCAGCCTCTGGATGGCGACCGACCTGCTGACGGCGACCGCGGACATGCCGATCTCGCGCGCGGCGCGGCTCATGGCGCAACGCCGCGTGCGCCACCTGCTGGTGGTGGCCGACGACGACGACGCGCGCCTCGTCGGGCTGGTGTCGAGCCACGACCTGTTCCTCGCCGCCGACGCCGGCGTGCACCCGATGTCGCCGCGCGCCGTCGATCGCGACGGCGCGACCGTCGGCGAGGTGATGACGCCGCAGCCGTTCTCGATCCCGCCCAACACGTCGATCGCGGCGGCCGCGCGCATCCTGCACGACCGGAAGTTCGGCTGCCTGCCCGTGGTCGACCGCGGCCGCCTGGTCGGCATCCTGACCGAACAGGACCTGCTGCGCGCGTTCGTCTGCATGTCGGGCGCCGACCAGCCCGGCTACGAGGTCACCTGCGTGGTCGCCGAAGACGGCGACGTGCTCGGCGACATGAGCAGCCTCGCCGCGCAGCGCGGCCTGCGGCTCACCAGCGCCAGCGTGTTCGACCACGGCGACAGGCGCTACGCGGTGGTGCACTTCGTCGGCCAGCGCAGCGACGCGTTCGTCGAGGCGCTGTGGCGCTGTGGCCACCAGATCCTGCGCGTCGAACCCGCGGCGCCCGCGGGCCCGGCCAGACCCGTCGGCGCCACGACGCGCTGAACACGCACGGTTCGGCGGGCGGCAGCGGCTCGCGAACCGGCGCCGCCGCGGCTAGCGTGCACGCGAGAAGCCATGACCAACGCCCCCGCATCCGACCGCGAACTCGCGCCCGATCACCCGCTGCTCGCGCCCTGGCCCGGCCCCCATGGCGGCGTGCCGCCGTTCGACCGCGTCGCGATCGCCGACTTCGCGCCGGCGATCCGCACCGCGATGGCCGCGGCCCTGCGCGAGGTCGATCGCATCGCGACCGATCCGGCCCCCGCCACGTTCGACAACACCATCGCCGCGTTCGAGCGCGTCGGCCGCCCCTTGAGCCGGGCGCTGACCGTCTACGGGGTGTGGAGCGCGACGATGAGCAACGCCGAGTTCCAGGCCGTCGAGCGGCAGGTCGACCCCGAGCTGGCCGCGTTCTCGGACAAGATCACGCAGAACGAGCGGCTGTTCGCGCGCATCGAGGCGGTGCACGCCGCGGCCGAGCGCAGCGGCCTCTCCGCCGAGCAGCGGCGCCTGTGCTGGAAGCACCACGACGACTTCGTGCGCGCCGGCGCGCGCCTCGACGCCGCCAAGAAGGCGCGCCTGTCGGCGATCAACCAGGAACTCGCCCGGCTCTACACGACGTTCACCCAGAACGTGCTCGCCGAGGAGACCGACCGTCACCTCGTGCTCGAGAGCGAGGCCGAGCTCGCCGGCCTGTCCCCGTCGCTCGTCGCCGCGGCCGCCGACGCCGCCGCGAGCCGCGGCCTGCCGGGCAAGTGGGTGATCGACAACACGCGCTCGTCGATCGATCCGTTCCTGACCTACGCCGAGCGCCGCGAGCTGCGCGAGGCCGCGTGGCGCCTGTTCACGAGCCGCGCCGACGGCGGCGCCCACGACAACAACCCGTTGATCGCCGAGATCCTGGCCCTGCGCGCCGAGCGCGCGCAGCTGCTCGGCTTCGCGACGCACGCGCACTGGCGGCTCCAGAACGCGATGGCGAAGACGCCCGAGCGCGCCATGGAGCTGCTCGAGGCGGTCTGGGCGCCCGCGGTCGCGCGCGTGCACGAGGAGGTCGCCGACATGCAGCAGCTCGCGTCCGGCGAGGGCCAGGCCGCGCCGATCGCGCCGTGGGACTACCGCTTCTACGCCGAGAAGGTGCGCAAGCAGCGCTACGACCTCGACCAGGACGAGGTCAAGCAGTACCTGCAGCTCGACGAGCTGCGCGAGGGCATGTTCTGGGTCGCGGGCGAGCTGTTCGGACTGCGCTTCCGCGCGATCGACGACGCGCCGGTCTACCACCCCGACGTGCGCGTCTGGGAGGTGCACGACACCCGCGCCGACCGCCATCTCGGCCTGTGGTACTTCGATCCCTA
Source organism: Planctomycetota bacterium (assembly GCA_020638655.1). Classification (GTDB taxonomy): domain Bacteria; phylum Planctomycetota; class UBA1135; order UBA1135; family UBA2386; genus JACKIC01. The sequence continues at coordinate 369,185 of JACKIC010000002.1, read as the reverse complement.
CGCGCGCCCCGGCAAGCGCTCCGGCGCCTGGATGAACGACTACCGCGCGCAGGAGCGGCTCGACGACGACGTCACCACGATCGTCTCCAACAACTGCAACTTCGTGAAGGCCGGCGCGGGCGCCGCGACCCTGATCTCCTGGGACGACGCGACGACCCTGTTCCACGAGTTCGGCCACGCCCTGCACGGCCTGCTGTCGAACGTCACCTACCCGACGCTGTCGGGCACCAACGTGGCGCGCGACTTCGTCGAGTTCCCGTCGCAGCTGCTCGAACACTGGCTGTCGACCAAGGAGGTGCTGCAGCGCTTCGCGCGCCACCACCGCACCGGCGCGCCGATCCCGCAGAAGCTGGTCGATCGCCTCGAACGCGCCGCGAAGTTCAACCAGGGCTTCGCCACCACCGAGTACCTGGCCAGCGCGCTGGTCGACATGAAGATGCACACCGCGCCCGCCGCGGCGCTCGCCGGCACCGACTTCGAACGGCAGGTGCTCGACGCCGCCGGCATGCCCGAGCAGATCGTCATGCGCCACCGGCCGACGCACTTCCTGCACGTGTTCTCGGGCGACGGCTACTCGGCCGCCTACTACAGCTACCTGTGGGCCGACACCATCGTCGCCGACGCGTGGGAGGCGTTCACCGAAGCGGGCGGCCCCTACGACCAAGAGGTCGCCGGGCGCCTGCTGCAACACGTGTTCTCGGTCGGCAATACGCGCGATCCCGAGCAGGCCTACGAAGCGTTCCGCGGCCGCCAGCCGCGCATCGACGCGCTGATGCGCAAACGCGGTTTCCCGGTCGCCGCCGGCTAGGGCCGGCGCCGCGAACGTGGCACCCGGGGCCGTCGCGGCCTACGCTGTTCGCCCTCGAACGGGGCCGCCCAGACGCCCCGCACCGACCGATGATCGCCACCAAGAGACACGACTACGTACCGATCGGCACGATCGCCCTGCACCCCTCGATCGAGAACCACCGCCCGGTGAACCGCGAGAAGGTGCTGCACTACAAGGACGACATCCTGCGCAACGGCCTGCTCGAGCCGCTGGTCGTCTGGGAACGCAACCGCGGCGAGTACTTCCTGGTCGGCGGCTTCCACCGCTTCAACGCCATCGGTCTGATCCGCCGGGAGAACCCCGGCTACTTCGACCGCGTCGACGTGCGCGTCGTCGCCGGCGAGCTCGAGGAGATGCGCGCGCTCAACCTCAAGCTCAACGCCGACCGCCTCGACGCGCGCCTGGCCGAGTATTTCGACACGGTGGTGTTCCTCAACAACGCCAACTGGAGCAAGGAGCGCATCGCGCAGTTCCTCGACCGCAGCACCACCTGGGTCGAGGAGATCGTGCGCTTCGTGCCCGGCATGGATCCGCGCCTGCGCCAGCTGCTCGACGCCGACCAGGTCTCGTGGAGCAAGGCCAAGGCCATCTGCAAGAGCGCGCTCGCGGCGCCGCCGGGACAGGAACGTAAGGTCGTCGACGCCGCGCTGCGCGAGCTGCAGGAGGGTCCGGTGGTCCTGCCGCGCCGCATCCTGTCGCCGCGCGCGGCGACCCAGCGCCTGGCGAAGCACATCGCCGAACACCCCAAGACCACCTACACGGTCAGCGCCGAGGACCTGTTGGCCCTGGTGTCGCTGCTGACCGGCCCGCGCGATGCCCAGGACGAGCACCTGCAGCGGGTGCGCGCACGCTTCCCGACACTGGTCGACTGACCAGTCGACCGAGCGGTCGGCTGAGCGGCTCGATCAGGGCGTTGCCCCGGCCGCGCCGCAGGTAACAAAGCCGTGGCAATGGCCCAGAGCCGGGGGAACGCCCCCTCCGCCCCCGGCCAGCTCCATCTATGGTCCGCGGTTCGGTGCCACCCCCGCACCGACCCTGCCACAAGGAGAACCTCCATGCGCACCACGACTCTGCTCACCCTCTCCCTCTTCGTCAGCGGCCTCACTGCCCAGTCCTTCTACGTGCCCGCCGACACGCCGGGCACCGGCACCGCCAACGCCTTCCCGTTCAACACCAGCGACATGCGCTACCAGGCGCTCGTGCTGGCGTCCGAGCTCGGCAGCACGCCGGCGATGATCCGCGGCTTCGCGCTCGCGCCGAGCGCGAACGGCACCCTCGCCTACGCCCAGGTCACGATGAAGATGGCGCACCTCGCGAGCCCGACGCTGTCCACGGACTTCGCGACCAACCTCGCCGCCGGGGCCACCACCACCATGGACCAGCCCAACTGGGTCTGGCCCGTGACCGGCAACGTCTGGAACCAGGTCGACATGCAGACGCCGTTCTTCTTCAACGGCGTCGACAACGTGGTCGTCGAGTTCACGGTCATCGGCCGCAGCAGCGGCGTGGCGATGCGGCGCGAGAACACCAACCAGCGCGTCTACCTGGGCTCCTACGTCGGCCAGACGACCGGCACCAACGGCGGCCTCACCGCGTTCAAGATGCGCTGGATCACCGGTGACGCGGAGCTGTCCGTCTACGGCCGCGGCTGCCCCGGCAGCAACAGCCTGCCCCCGACGCTGGGGCTGAGCGGCAGCGCCCAGCTCGGTCAGCTGTACTGGAACGATCTGACCAACGCGCTGCCGAACACGGCCGCCGCGCTCGTGCTCGGCTTCGGCAGCACCACGGTCGATCTCTCGCCCGCCGGCCTCACGAGCTGCAACCTGTACGTGAACGGCGGCGTGACCCTGTTCGCAGCGGCGGGCCCCAACGGCGACCTTTCCCTGCCGGTCGGCATCCCGTCCGACCCCGCCTTCACCGGCATCGTGATCTACTCGCAGTACGCCGCCCTCGACACCGGCGCCGCCGGCAACGCGACGACCAGCAACTACGGCCGCGCCCTCATCGGCAACTGAGCGGCGGCAATCGATCACCGGATCGTGAAGTCGACCGTGTCGCTGATGTCGATCGTGCCCAGGCACTGCGAGCCCGAAAAGCTCCAGCCCTGCACCGCCAACGGCAACCCGACGTAGGCCGCGTTCGTCGGCACCAGCCACTGCAGCTGGTTGCCGACGAACGTGATGCCCTGGGTGACGCCGAGCCAGCAATTGCAGCCCGCGTTGATCGGGATCTGCCCCGGAAAGCCGAGCAGGGTGCCGGTGATGCCGCTGCTGCCGACGTCGATCCGCACCGTCTGCCCGAGCACCGGGGAACCGCTGGCGGTGATCGGCAGCGCCCCGCACTGGCTCGGCCGGAACGCGAAGAAGTTCGTGCTGCCGGCGTAGCCACCGAACGCCGCGAGGCGGAACGTGTTCCACGTCTGCTCGGAGAACGAGATCACGTAGCGCGGCGTCGCCGCGGGGCCGCCGCTGAAGTCGGCGCACACGTCGCAGTCGGCGTAGTCCTCGGCGGCGACCGTCTGCAGGTCGCTGCGCGCCTCGACGCGCAGTGAGTTGCTCGCCGGCAGGTAGGCGAGCGTCACGGCCTCCACCTTGCGCGGCAGGCCCGGGCTCGCGACGTTCATGGCGACGACGAAGCGGTTGCCGTCCGAGTCCATCTCGGGCGCGGCGGCGTCGGTCCCGGGCGGGCCCGCGCTCACCACCGTGGCGGTCTGATAGCCGCCGTTGCTCGCCATCACGCGGCAGCGCACCTCGCGCGGCAGCCCGACGGCCGCGGACCAGGCGTAGGTCATCGGCCAGTAGCGCACGCCGCCCGCGTCGATCGGTGAGCCCGCGGACGGCGCGGTCTCCTCGCCGTTGGTGATGCCCAGGCCGAACGGGCTGCCGATCACGGCGCCGTTCCAGTTGACGTAGCGGCCGTAGACCTCCTGGTCGTTGGGCGGCAACGGGTAGGTCTGCTGCCAGGTGACGAACCAGTACGCCGGCAGTCCGTTCGACTGCCCGCACGACTTGCTGATCGACGGTTTGCTGGCCGTCACGTTGCTGGCGCTGAGCAGGATCGGGTTGACGAACGCGAGGCCGCCGGCGGGCGTGACCTGTTTGAAGTAGATCTCCGAGCTCGCCCCCATCTGCTTGTGGAAGACGACCGTGTAGTAGCCGGGTCCGCCGTAGGGGTCGCCACCGACGTCGGGATGGTAGTTGTTGCCGGCGAACCCGACCGACCCGGCGCGCTCGATGTCGAAGCGCGCACCGACGACGGCGGCGGCGCTGATCACGCTGCCGCGGATCGCGTGGTAGCCGGCGATGTTCGCCTCGGCGACGACCAGGAAGTTCTGCGCGTAGTTGTTGCCGGCGACCGCGACGTGCTGCCAGTCCTCGGTGCCGATGTCGATCGGGAAGTCGGTGGCGACGAGGCCGAGGTTGCCGTCGAACATCAGGCCGAAGCAGTCCTGGTCGGTGGCGCTGAACTGCCGCCGCCACGTCATCAACGTGCGGCCACCGAGCGCCTGGATCGTGGCCGCGCCCGAGTCGTACTGCGGCTGCGCGGAGCTCGAGCCGAGCAGGTACCAGTAGTTGAGCGTCGGATCGAGCACGATCGGCAACGTCGCGGTTCGCACGAACGCCGCCGGGATCTCGATGTGCGCCGCCGCGCCGGTCCAGTTGATGTCGAGGGCCTGCCGCTGCCCCGCGGCGTCGACGGCGACGGCCTTGGTGTAGTCGACGTGGCCCCACGCATTGGCGAAGCGCAGGCCGCCGTCGATCGGCGTCGCGGCCAATTCGGTGTCGACGCGCACCTCCACGGCGATCGCGCCGCGGTTCGGCAGCGTGGTGAAGACGAACGACTGCTCGAGCTGGTCGAGCCCGGTCGCGACCACCTCGGTCAGCGCGCCGCGCGGCGTGCACACGCGTTCGCCGTCGCGCCGCGGCGCGCCCGGCTCGAGCGCCAGCGGCTGCCCGCCGACCGTCGCGCCGGCCACCTCGAGGCGCAGCGGGAAGTTCTGCGGTGCGGCGCTGCCGAAGTACGGGATCACCGTGACACCCAGGCCGTCGAAGCCCGCCTTCCAGGTCCGGCCGAGCGCCCACAGCGGCCCGCCGTCGGCGGGCGCATCGAACAGCACGCGATCGATGCTCGCGCAGCCGCGGTGCGGCGACGGAGCGCCGACGGGCCCCTGGGCCGATGCGGCGACACACAGGACGGAGGACGAGACGGCGAAGAACAGGAGATTGCGCATGGCAGGGCGACTCGCAGGCGCCGGTCCCGAACGGGCCCGAGCGCGTGTCGCAGGCCTCAGCGGCAGCGGGCGCGAAGGCGAACAGCGCCGCTCACCTGCCAGCACGGTCCGGCGCAGCAGCCCGCGGCGGCCCCTACCCTCCGCCGCGGCCCGTGTCGCCGCCGCGCCGCACCCCGAACACCCGCAGCAGCGCCGGCAGCAGCACCAGCGCCGCGACCAGGGACAGGGTCAGCGACGTCGTCACCAGCGCCCCGAACGCGAACGTGCCGCGGAACTCGCTGCCCAGGATCACCACGAAGCCGACCAGCAGCAGCACGGTCGTCACACACACGGGCCGCCCGGCCGTGGCCAGCGTCGCGCGCACCGCGCCGTCGCCGACACGGCCGCTGCGCCGCTCTTCCTGCCATCGCGCCACCAGGTGGATCGCGTCGTCGATCATCAGACCGAAGGCGACGCAGAACGCGATCATCGTCAGCGGCCGCAGACTGACCCCGCCGAGCGCCATCGCCGCGAGCACACACAGCAGCGGCAAGAGGCACGTGACCACGGCGATCAGCGACAACCGCAGGCTGCGGCACGACAGCAGCACCAGCACGAACACCACCGCGATCGAGCCGAAGAAGGACTGTTCGAGGTCTTCGGTCATGCGCAGCACCTGCACCGTGCCGACCGCCTGCATGCCGGCGAGCTGGACCTGCAGCACCGGCACCGCGCTCGCGAACGATTCCACCGACGCGGCGAACTGTCGCCAGGCGCGGGTGCCGAGGTCGCCGCGGAACGCGAGCACGCGCGCGGTCTGGCCGTCGGGGCTCAGCAGCCCCGCGGGCAGCGCACCCGCCGCCGACAGGCCGCGCACCAAGGCCAGCGGCATTCCGTCGTCCACGAGATCGACGATCGACAGCGTGCGCGACACGCCGGGATCTTCTTCGAGGTGGCGGCACAACGCTCCGAGCTGCGTGAACGCCGCGCCCGTGAACCCCGTCGGGCAACGCGCCACCACCTCGGCCGGGATCACGCCGGCGAAGTGCTGCTCGTAGAAGCGCATCTGCCGCATCTCGGCGGAGTCGGGCCACAGGTCGCCGGTCATGCGGTGATCGGCCTGCAACCCGCGACAGGCGACCGCCGCGAACACGAATCCCAGCGCCGCGAGCCCGACCCAGACCGCGGGCCGCACCCGCAGCGCGGCGAGCGAGAGGCGCACGAGCCCGCTCGCCGGATCGCGCGGCCGACGACCCACGGGCGAGGCCACGAACGACATCGTCGCCGGCAAGATCGTCATCGTGAACACGAACGCGTAGCCCATGCCCAGCGCCGCGAACGCGCCCAGGTGCACCAGATCGCGCAGCCCCGCGGTACACAGCGTCAGGAAGCCGACGCAGGTGGTCAACGAGGTGAGCAGGCACGGCACCAGCAGCGCCGCGAAGGTGCGCGCCGCGGCGGCGCGCGGGTCGTGCCCGCCGCCGCGTTCTTCGAGGAAGCGCCCGACCATGTGCACGCCGTCGGCGACCGACATGCACAGCAGCAACGTCGGCAGCGTCGACGTCAGCATGGTCATGCCGACGCCGCACCACGCCATCGTGCCCAGCGTCGACACCAGCACCAGCGGCACCACCAACAGCGCCTGCAGCGCCAGCAGCCAATGCGGCACCAGCCAGAACAGGAACACCGCCGACACCGCCGTTCCGACCGGCAGGAACCACGCCAGGTCGTTGCGCACCAGCCGCCGCGCCGCGACGCGATGGTAGGGCAGGCCGCACAGGTTGAGCTGCGCGCCCTGCCCGGCCATCGCGATGCGCAGCGCCTCGAACAGCGCCGCCATGCCGTCCAGGTCGTCGCTGCGCTCGAGCACCACGAAGCCGCCGACCGCGTCGCCGGTGCGCGCCACCAGCAGGTCGCGCCAGGTGCGCGACGCGGCGACCTCGGCGGGTGTGCTGCCGAGGTGCCCGGGCACGGTCGCGCCGCGCAGCGAGATCACCGATCGCACCAGCGGATCGGCCTCGGCGACCGCCACGAACGCGTCGATGCGCTGCCGGGCCGCCGCGCCCAGCGGCTCGGCCTCGGACCAGCCGAAGGCGAGCAGCGAGTCCGGCGGCGCCAAACCCGGCTCGCGATAGTGCTGCAGCGCCGCGGCCAGCTCGGGGTCCCCGCCGCTGCGGAAGAACGCGTCGACGGCGAAACCCACCTGCAGCTGCCGCAGACCCAGCGCGAGCACCACCGCCGCCAGCACCACGGCGACCAGCACCGGGACGCGGCGCCGGACCAGCCAGTGGCCGAGGGTGAGCAGCGACGGACGCAGCGTGGTCAAGGCGCCGCACTGTAGGTCGCAGCGCGCGACAAGCGAGCCTGGAGCAGGCGGTGCGCGCGGTCCCCGCGGCGCTGCGTTCGCCACCTCACCCGGTATCATCACCGCCATGACCCGCGCCCCCACCGCCGCAGCGTTCCTGTTCGCCGCGGTCGGGTTCGCCTACTGCGTGACCGCACAGCGAGACCTGGCCCGCGGACACGTCGACGAGGCCGCGCGGCAGATCGCGAGCGATCCCGAGGCCGCGTGCGACGCGCTGCTCGAGGCACACCTGGCGATCGAACGCATCGACGACGAACCGACCAGGGCGCCCCTGCTCGCCGCGGCGCAGCCCCTCGCCGACAGGCTGGGCGCGGCCTTCGCACATCGGCTCGACGCGGCGCGCGCCGCAGTCACCGGCAGCGAAGCGGCGATCGACGAACTGATCACCGGCAAGCACCCCTCCCTGGCGTGGGCCCCGTGCCGCGACCTGGCGACCTTCGCGCCGGCGCGCGCCGAGGCGGCGAAGGCCCGCATCCTCGCCGCCCGCGAGCACCTCAGCAGCGAAGAACGGCGCAAGGACGAGCAGTTGGCCGCCGTGCTGAACCTGACGCTCGCGGCACATCATGGACAGATCGACGAGCAGTACACCGCCCTGCTCGAACCCTATGCCGAGACGCGCCGGTGGCTCGGACAACGTCAGCACCGCGCGAACGCGACGATGGCCCTGGCGATCGAGTGTCACGCCGCCAGGTGGTACGCGACCGCGCTGCGCTTCGCCCGCCACGCCGACGCGAACGGCGCCGTCGACCAGCGCGGTGCGCTGGGCAAGGTCCTGCGCGAAGCCGAAGACGGCCTCGCCAGATCGACGTACGAGCGGCGCGCGCGTCCCTGCATGGAGGCGTTCCGCCGCGCCAACGTCCCCAGCGGCAAGCTCAAGCAATGGCAGCTGACGGGCATGATCTGGTCGACGCCCTGGCGCGGCGAATCCAGCCAGATCGTCTGCAAGGACGCCATCGCCGGGGATCTCCTGCTCGAGGCCGAGGTCCAGCTCACCGAACCGCGCAGCAAGTTCCAGGTGCTCCTGGCCACCCCTGCTGGCCCAGGAACCGCCGAGGACTACTGCGCGCTCGAGCTCGAGCTCCGGCCCGGCGGGCTGGTGGTACCGCGCCTCGTGCACGTGTCGCCGGCAGGAACGCGGACCCTGCTCGAGTCCAAGCAGGCGCTGCAGCCATCGGGCTTCTTCGGGGTGCGGGCGCGCGTGCGCGGCGACCGCGTCGAGGCAGTCGTCGCGGGCATCGAACTGGCGGCGGACCTGCCGGCCACGATCCGCGAAGCGCCGCTGCGTCGCTACGGCTTCGCCGTCCCCGAACAGGACGGCAGGATGAAGGGCCGCCAGCGGGACAAGGACGACGTCATCCGCATCCGCAACCTGATCGCCCTGCCCGCCAAGTAGGGGCTGGAACCGCGCCGGCCGCGCCACGCGAGCCTGGAGCAGCCCCGGCGCGTCGCTATGCTGCTCGCCCGATGGCCGACGCCGAACCCACCGAGAAGACCTACAACCCGCGCATGCACAGCGGCGGCAAGCTGTCGTTCCGCGGCCGCCAGCAGGACGGCGACGACGACGCCGGCGAGTTCCTGGTGATCGGCGGCGACGACCCGCCGCCGCTGGCCCTGCTGGTGCCAACCGGCTTCCGCCACGTCGAGATCGAGATCGGCCCGGGCAAGGGCGCGTTCGTGCTCGCCGCCACCGAGGCCAAACCCGATACCTTCGTGCTCGGCATCGAGGCCGCGCCGGCCTACGCGAGCCTCGCCGCGACCAAGCTGCGCAAGAGCGGCCGCGACAACGGCCGCTTCCTGGTCGACAACGGCAAGCTGTTCCTCACCGACCGCGTCGACGACGCCGCGCTCGACGCGGTGCACGTCTACTTCCCCGACCCGTGGCCCAAGCGCCGCCACGCCGGCCGCCGCTTCTTCACCGAGGACGTGCCCGGCATCGTCGCGCGCACCCTGCGCGACGGCGGTTACCTGTACGTCGCCACCGACAACGCCGTCTACGCGGGCCAGATCGTGCGGGTGCTCGGGCACGCCGAGGACTTCGTGCGCGACGAAGCCGAGGAGCGCCGGGTGCGCGCGCTCGGCGCCGGCCACGCGTTCTCGCCGACCAACTTCGAACGCAAGTACATCGAAGAGGGCCGCGTGATCCGGCGCTACGCGTTCCGGCGGCTCGCGCGCGGCGGCGCGGCGGCGGAGGTCGCGCCGTGAGCCGCTGGGTCGACGTCGGCGCGATCGACGAACTCAAGTTCTCCCCGGGCGCGCCGGTCAAGGTCGACGACCAGTGGCTGGCGATCTTCAAGGACGGTGACGACTACCGCTGCATCGACAACCTCTGCCCGCACGCGGGCGCGCCGCTGTGCGACGGCACCGTGCTCGACGGCAAGGTGATCTGCTACCTGCACTGCTGGGAGTTCGACCTTCGCAGCGGCGCGTGCGACGTCGGCGAGGAGTGGAACGTCAAGACGTACCCGGTGCGCGTTCAGGACGGGCGGATCGAGGTCGAGTTTCCGGCAGTCGCCTGACCTTCTGCGACCAGACCCCAGCGACCAGACCCCAGCGACCTGGGTTCAGCCACCTGGGTTCAGCCACCTGAGCTCAGCGACCGCCAACGGCTTCGAGCAGGTTCCCGGTCCCGGCAGGTTGCGAGACATCGAGATCCTCGTCGAACTGCAGGCCGCCGTCCGCGGCGACGTGCAGGACGCGACCGTCCTCGAGCACCCAACGCGGCGAACCGTCGGCCGCGTGCAACACGCGCACGACCGCTTCCCGCAGCGTCGCGTCGGGGCAGATGTCGGCATCGGCGCGCTCGACCCGTTCGACGGGCGGCGCGAACCGGCTAGGCCTGGGCACGCCGACATCCTGCGCACCGGGCGCCGGACGCGGCGGCAGGAACGGATTGCCGCACAGCAGCGCAGCGAGCAGCACCGCGACGGCGAGCAGCGTACACAGTTTGGGCAGCATGCCGGAGGGACGAGGAGGCCGTGGCACGATACGCAGCGCGCGGCCGACCGGGGCAACCCTTTTGCGGCCGGATCGGCATGCAGGCCGGTTTTCCAAAATGCCGGCCTTGCCCCTAGGATCGGTCCCTTTGCCCGCACACCTGGAACGTACGTGACCGACGGCATCGCCCCTGACCGCCTCGCCAAGCTGCAGACCCTGCGCAGCGAAGGCCAAGACCCCTTTCCGCCGCGCGTGCCGCGCGGCCAACCGATCGGTGACCTGCTGCCCGACTTCGACCAGCGGATCGGCCAGACGGTGACCGTCGCCGGGCGCCTCGGCGTGGTGCGCGACTTCGGCAAGCTGCGTTTCGCGCACGTCACCGACCGCACCGGCGCGCTGCAGGTGGGTTTCCAGCGCGACCGCCTGCCCGAGTTCTGGCCCGGCCGCAAGCTGGTCGAGGGCAACGACCTGGTCAGCATCACGGGCGAGCTCGGCACCACCCAGAAGGGTGAGCCGACGATCTGGGCGACCAGCGTGGTGCTCGCCGCCAAGGCGCTGCGGCCTGCGCCCGAGAAGTGGCACGGCCTGACCGACACCGAGCAGCGTTACCGCGCGCGTTACGTCGACCTGTTCGCCAACCCCGAGGTGCGGCAGAGCTTCGCGACCCGCTCGCAGATCGTGCGCGAGGTGCGCGCCTACTTCGACTCGCTGGGTTACCTCGAGGTCGAGACGCCGATCCTGCAGCCGCTGTTCGGCGGCGCCGCGGCGCGGCCGTTCACGACCCACCACAACACGCTCGACATGCAGCTGTTCCTGCGCATCGCGCCGGAGCTGTATCTCAAGCGCCTGATCGTCGGCGGCATGGAGCGCGTCTACGAAATCGGCCGCGTGTTCCGCAACGAGGGCATCAGCACGCGCCACAACCCCGAGTTCACGATGCTCGAGAGCTACGAGGCGTGGGCCGACTACCGCGACGTGATGGCGCGCGTCGAGGGCCTGTTCGCACACCTCGTCGACAAGGTGCGCGGCGGCGACGGCAAGGTCACCTTCCGCGACAAGGACTACGACCTGTCGCCGCCGTTCCAGAAGGCGAAGTACCTCGATCTGTTCGTCGAGAAGAACCCCGGCGTCGACTGGTTCGACCACGCCAGCGTGCTGACCCGCGCCCGGGAACTGCACCTCAAGACCGACGGCATCGAGGCCGCCAAGCTCGCCAACGACGTGTTCGAGGCGACCGTCGAGGACACGCTGCAGGGGCCGATCTTCGTCTACGACTACCCGGTCGCGATCAGCCCGCTCGCCAAGCGGCTGCCCGAGGACCCGCGCGTCACCGAACGCTTCGAACTGTTCGTCGCCGGCATGGAGCTCGGCAACGCGTTCAGTGAACTCAACGACCCGATCGACCAGGAGCAGCGCTTCGCCGAACAGGTCACGCACAAGGATGACGAGACGCCCGGCGAGGTCGACGTCGACTACGTCACCGCGCTCGAGTACGGCATGCCGCCCGCGGGCGGCCTGGGTATCGGCATCGACCGGCTCTGCATGCTGCTGACCGGCTCGACCTCGATCCGCGACGTGGTGCTGTTCCCGCTGCTGCGGCGCCTGCCCGCGAACGACCCGAACGCGCCCCCCGCCGCCGAAGAACCGCCGGCGCCGACCGAACCGTCGTGATCGCCGCCTTCAGCCCGTTCCTGGCGCTGCGTTACCTGGTGACGCGTCGCATCAACCTGCTCGGCATCGGCGGCGTGCTGTTCGCGGTCTGGGCGACGCTCGTCGTCGACGGCGTGTTCACGGGTTTCGTCTACGAGATCCAGAACGACGTGCGCCGCGCCACGCCGGACCTGCTGGTCACCGACCTGCCGGACCAGACCAGCTACGACACGCTGCGCGCCGCGATCGAGGCCGACCCCGACGTCCTGCACAGCGCGCCGCGGCTGCGCCACTACGCCGTGCTGCAGCCGCTGCGCCCGCCGCGCGGCATGATCAGTCAGGGCGCCTCGGAGGTCGACTTCAATCAGATGCAGGGCGGGTTCGCGCTGCTGCTCGGCATCGACCCGTTGCTCGAGCCGCAGGTCACCGACGTGCAGGCCTGGCTCGAGCGCGGCGTCAGCTCGCTGCAGTCGCGCACCATCAACGGCCGCGCGCCGGTGGTGTTCGACGAGCCGGACCCCAAACGCCGCATGTACCTGAAGCTGCCCGACGAGGTCGAGTGGCGCGCGCGCGGTCGCGCCGGCCTGCCGCGCGAAGAGCGGGTCGAGGACTCACGCAGCGAGTGGCCCGGCGTGCTGCTGGGCTGGCGCCGCTGGCACTACACGCAGCTGCTGCGCGAGGGGGATCCGCTCGAGCTGCTGACGGCGATGTACCCGCCGGGCTCGGGCGGCGACGTGAAGATCTCGACGCGGCACACGCGCCTGGCCTTCGCCGGCTACTTCGGCACCGGCTACCGGCTGTTCGACGAGACCTCGGCGCTGTTGCCGATCGAGACCCTGCGCTCGCTGCTCGGGCACGACATCAGCAACCCGCGCAGCAAGGCGATCGTCACCGACGTCGCCGTGCGGCTGCGGCCCGACCTGCCGCCCGCTGCCTGGCGCGCCTGCCAGCAACGGCTGCGCGACGCCGTGCAGGCGCTGCTGCCCGCGGGTGCCGCGCCGTGCAGCGTGCTCGACTGGCAGCAGCAGAACACGGTGTTCCTCACCGCCGTGAACCACGAGCACAAGATGATGCAGTTCGTGCTGTTCGTGGTGATGCTGGTCGCCGCGTTCGTGATCTACGCGACGCTGCACATGATGGTCGTGCAGAAGTGGAAGGACGTCGGCATCCTCGCCGCGGTCGGCGGCAACGCGGCCGACATCGGCCGCGTGTTCCTGCTCTGCGGCCTGGCCGTCGGCACGCTCGGCGCGCTGCTCGGCACCGGCCTGGGCCTGTTGACCACGACCTACCTCAACGACGTCAACGAATGGCTCTACCGCGAGACCGGCCTCGAGCTGTTCCCGCGCACGCTGTTCGACCTGCCGACGATCCCGTGCCACCTCACCCCTGGCTGGGTGGCGACCGTCGCGGTCGGCGCCGTGCTGCTGACGCTGATCGTCTCCTACCTGCCGGCGCGCCGCGCCGCGCGCATGAACCCCGTGCAAGCCCTGTCCTACGAATGAGCGCCCCCGTCCTCACCGCCCGCGCCGTCACCAAGAACTACCGCCTCGGCAAGCGCGAGATCCCGGTGCTGCGCGGCGTCGACCTGTCGATCGCCGACGGCGAACGCGTCGCGCTGCTCGGCGCCTCGGGCGCCGGCAAGTCGACGCTGCTGCACGTGCTCGGCCTGCTCGACGCCCCGACCAGCGGCGCGGTCGAGTACGACGGCCGCGTCGTGCACGACCTGTCGGTGAAGGAGCGCGCGCTGCTGCGGCACCGCCACACCGGCTTCGTGTTCCAGTTCTATCACCTGATCCCCGAGCTCACGGCGCTGCAGAACGTGCTGCTCGCGCAGATGATGGGCGTGTCGATGTTCGGCTACCTGGGCCGGCGCGCGGCGCTGCGCGCCCAGGCCGAGGAACTGCTCGGACAGGTCGGTCTGTCCGACCGCCTGCACCACCGCCCCGCCGAGCTCTCGGGCGGCGAGCGGCAGCGCGTCGCGATCGCGCGGGCGCTGATCGCGCAACCGCGCGTGATCCTCGCCGACGAGCCGACCGGCAACCTCGACTCGGCCACCGCCACGGGCGTCGTCGACCTGATGTTCGCGGTGCAGCAGCAGCGCCAGCTCGCCTTCCTGCTGGTCACCCACGACGAGCGCCTGGCGCAGCGCTGCGACCGCGTCGTGCGCATGTTCGACGGCAAGATCGTCGGCGAAGAAGCCGCTACCGGCGCCGGGGCCGCCCGCTGATGTACCGCCTGTTCCTCGCCATCCGCTACCTGCTGACGCGGCCGATCAACCTGCTCGGCATGTTCGGCATCGCCCTGAGCGTCTGGGCGCTCGTGGTCGTCGTATCGCTGTTCTCGGGCTTCCTGGCGGTGATCGAGAGCCACGTGCAGACGGCCAGCGCCGACCTCACCGTGACCCAGCTGCCCGACTGGGCGCAGTGGCCGACGCTGCGCGACGGCCTGCGCGACGACAGCAACGTTGCCGCGCTCGCGCCGCGCCTCGTGCACCACGGCCTGGTCGCGCGCCCCGGCGTGCGCCCGGGGCCGCCGCCGCTGCCCGGCCGCACTTCGCTGCACGGCGGCGATCAGCCGTTCGTGTTCGTGATCGGCGTCGACGCCGCCGCCGAGTCCGCCGTCACCGGGTTCGGCGACTGGCTGCGCAACCCCGAGATCCCCGCGGCCCTGCGCGCCCCCGCGGGCAGCGACCCGTTCGCCGGCGCCGACGACCGGCCGCGCGTGCTGATCGGCAGACAGCGCATGGAGCGCGACGGCCTGCACCCCGGCGATCCGGTGCGCTGGACCTACGCGATCAGCAAGAGCAACGAGCAGGGCAAGGTCGAGACCGACCAGCGCGAGGTCGACCTGGTGGTCGCCGGCGCGTTCCAGACCGCGCACGCCGGTTTCGACGGCAACAACATGTTCGTGCGCGAGGACGTGCTGCGCAAAGCGCTCGAGCTGCCCGAAGGCGCCGTGCAGGAGATCGCCGTGCGCGTGCGCGACGAGAGCCAGCTCGTGCCGACCGCCGACCGCCTGCAGCGCATCGTCTCGCGCGCTCTCGACCGCGGCAACCAACGCTCCTACGGCGCCGTCGAGACCTGGCGCGAGCGCAACGCGCCGTTCCTCGCCTCGGTCGAACACCAACGCGGCCTGCTCAAGATCGTGCTGATCGTCATCATGGTCGTCGCCGCCTTCCTGATGCTGGCGACGCTGTCGATGATGGTCACCGAGAAGGTCGCCGACATCGGCATCCTCACCGCCATGGGCGGCACCCCGGCCGGCGTCACCCAGGTGTTCTTGGCGTGCGGCCTGTCGATCACCGTCGTCGGCGTCGCGCTCGGCCTGTCCACCGGCTGCCTGACCGCGGTCTACCTCGAGGAGATCCGCCAGGGCCTGCGCTGGGCCACCGGCATCGACCTGTTCCCGCTCGAGGTCTACAACCTGATCCGCGTGCCCTGCCGCATCGAGCCGCTGTGGCTGCTGCAGGTCGCGGGCATGGCGCTCGCCACCGGCTTCGTCGTCTCGGCCCTGCCGGCCCTGCGCGCCGCCCGCCACGACCCCCTCGTCTCCCTGCGCGGCACCTGACCGCGAGGGTACGGTACCGGGTACAAACCACACACCGCTCGGCCCCGCCGGCCGCTGCGGTTATCGTGGCCGCCGCATGCTGCGCCCCGTGCCGACCTGCCTGCTGCTCGTGCTGACCGCCTGCGTGGCCAAGCCCGAGCTCGAAGAACCGGTGAGCGCCACCACCGGCGCGCGCAGCCTGCTGGCCGAGGACTTCTCCAAGGCGGCGTTCGCGCGGCGCACCAACAACCTCGCCGACCGCTCCGTCGACCTGTTCACCGGCGAGTTCCGCGGCTTCCACTCGATGAGCTGGGAACGCCTCGTGTCGGCCCCCGACCGGCGCCTCGACGGCCTGGGGCGCACCGGCGGCAAGATCGCCGATCTCGCCGCGCGGCGACGCTTCACCCACGCCGAGAACCTCGCCGAGGAACTGTCGCTGCCGCACGCCGCGCACGACGTCAGCGAGACCCTCGCGAGCATGCCGATCCTGCTCGCCACCGACCGGCAGCCGATGGGCGAGATCGACGACAAGCGGCACCGCACCGACCCGTTCGACGACTCCCCCGAGGCCAGCCTGCTCGACCGGCTGCTGCGACGCCTGCGCCTGTAGAGCCCGCGCCGACGGCTGTCGCATTTGTGCCGCGCTCCGGCCCGGAGCCCGGCTGCGGCTCGCGCCGACGGCGCCCGGACCGTAGAACCGCGCCACCGATACCCCACAGGCTCCCCCCAGTGACCTCAGATACCTTCGCCCGCCGGCCGCTGCCGGTCCTGTCCCTCGCCGCCGCGCTGACGCTCGGCGCCTTCGTCCACGCCCAGAACGACGCCACCGAGATCTCGGGCGCCGTCGTGCCCGCCAGCAAGCCGCTGCCCGCCGACCGCGCCAAGGGCTCGGCGGCGGTCACGGTCGAGGACTGCAAGACCTGGCTCTACACGCTCGCGTCGCCCGAGTTCGAGGGTCGGCAGACCGGCTACCCGGGCTTCCAGAAGGCCGCCGACCTCGTCGCCGCGCACTTCAAGAAGCTCGGCCTCGAAGCCCGCGGCGAGGACGGCAGCTACTTCCAGACGGTGCCGTGGACGACCAACACGCCGATCGCGGACAAGACCTTCGTCAGCTTCAGCAAGGACGGCAGGGAAGTGATGCGCATCCCTGCCGAGCGCCTCGCCGGCTCGGCGTCCGCCAACGCCACCAGCGACGGCGACGTGGTCCTGCTGACCGTGGTCCCGCCCAAGGTCGAGGCCGGCGGCGGCCGCCGCATGCGCGTGCCCGAGATCCCCGGCCTCGCCGACATCGACGTCGAGGGCAAGGCCGTGGTGCTCTACCTGGTCGGTGACGACGCCGATCCCACCTCGCTCGCGATGGCACGTTTCGGCGTGCAGCGCGCGCTCGCCGGCAAGAACGCCGCGATCGTCCTGACCGCGCAGAAGGCGCCGGCGACGGGCGGGCTGCGCGGCCGCTCCGGCCCCGGCCGCGGCACCGGCCGCGGTGTCGTCGGTGGCCGCCGCGCGCCGCTCGACGCGACCTTCGGCGGTGACGACCTGACGGCGCTGCTGGCCGCGGCCGGCACCGACGACGCCGCACTCAGCGGCGATCAGCTGACCCGGGCGCTGCCGCTGCACGCCAACGTCAGCGTCGCGCTCGAGGAGGTGCAGGGCCCGGCGATGAACGTCTGGGCGGTGCTGCCCGGCAGCGACCCCAAGCTCAAGGACGAGTACGTGGTGATCGGCAGCCACCTCGACCACGTCGGCATGCGCGGCGGCCTGCACCCGGGCGCCGACGACGACGGCTCGGGCACCACCGGCGTGCTGGCGGTGTCGACGATGTTCGTCAACAACCCGATCAAGCCCCGCCGCAGCGTGCTGTTCCTGTGCTTCTGCGGCGAAGAGGACGGCCTGATCGGCTCGCGCTACTTCTCGCAGAACCCGCCGATCCCGCTCGAGGCGATCGCCGCCGAGCTGCAGATGGACATGATCGGCCGCGACGAGGAGGAGAACCGCGAGGGCGACCGCGGCGAGAAGGCCGAGGACAACGTCAACTCGCTGCACCTGGTCGGCACGCAGAAGCTCGCACCGGCGCTGCACGCGCTCTGCCTGCGCAAGAACGAGACCGCGCAGTTCTCGATCGAGTACGACCAGGAGGGCATGTTCGGCCGCAGCGACCACGCCAACTTCGCGCGCATGGGCGTGCCGATCGCGTTCTTCTTCACCGGCCTGCACAAGGACTACCACGAGACCACCGACACGCCGGACAAGATCAACTTCCCCAAGCTGCTGCGCGTCGCGAACTACGTCTACGACATCGCCTTCGACCTCGCGCAGGCGGACGACCGGCCGCTGGTCGAGCCCGACCTGTGGAACGCCTACCGCGGCAAGGGCCGCGACGAGCCGGCCGCGCCGGTGTCTCGGGACAGGTAGCTCGGGACAGGTAGCTCAGGGCAGGCAGCCGACGCGCGCCGCGGTCACATCGACCGCGGCTCGCGCAGCGCCACCGGCGGGCTCAGGATCTCGTTGAGCACCAGCGCACGGCCGAGGTCCCCGAGCGCGAAGCGGCTGCGGCTCGCGGTCTCCCGCTCGAGCACCTGCTTCCGCCCCCCACCCAGCTGGCCCATGCTGCGGTGCGTGGCGCTGGCCGAACGCAGCGACGAGCGCCGACCGATCGAGTGCGACTTGCCGATCGCCTCGCCGACGTGCGGGTCGACGTGCACTTCGAGGCGGCGCGACTGGGTGGTCGGAACGACCGGCGTCGGCGGCCGCTCGGGCGTCACGACGTCGCGGCGCACGACGGGGCGCGGTGCGGGCTGCGGCTGCGGCCGGGGCTGCGCAGGCGGCGGCGCGGTTGGCGTCGGGTCCAGCCCGAGTGCGCGGCGGATCTCGGCGGCGACCTCCTCGGCCGAGCGCGGCGCACCGGGCCTGCCACCGCCTGCCGGCGGCGCGCGCGGCGCACCGGCGGCGCGGCGCCGCCCTGGCGCTGCTGGGCCTTCTTCGCGGCTTTTGCCGCGTTCCCGACCATCCCGGCGACCCAGGCCACCAGGATGAAGATCAGGATCGGGTTGTCGAACAGGAAGCGCAGGAGCGGCGACATCGACTACTCCTGGCCCGGCATCTTCTTGCGCTGGCTCTCCGAGCTCTGGCTGGCCTCTTCGCCCGAGGCGATCTGGCTGCGCATGCGCGTGTCGGCCTCGATGTTCTTGAGGCGCGTGTAGTCCATCACGCCGAGGTTGCCCGATCGGAACGCGTCGGCCATCGCCTGCGGCACCTCGGCCTCGGCGAGCACGAGCTTGGCGCGGTTGGCCGCGATCTCGGCGACGTTCTCCTGTTCGGCGGCGACGGCCATCGCGCGGCGGCTCTCGGCGGCAGCCTGCGCGACGCGCTTGTCGGCCTCGGCCTGGTCGGCCTGCAGGCGCGCGCCGATGTTGTCGCCGATGTCGACGTCGGCGATGTCGATCGACAGGATCTCGAACGCGGTGCCCGCGTCGAGGCCCTTGCTGAGCACGCCCTTGCTGATGCGGTCGGGGTTCTCGAGCACGTCCTTGTGCGTCTCGCTGCTGCCGATCGTCGAGACGATGCCCTCGCCGACGCGCGCGATGATGGTCTCCTCGGTGGCACCGCCGACCAGGCGGTTGATGTTGGTGCGCACGGTGACGCGCGCCTTGGCGAGCACCTGGATGCCGTTCTTGGCCATCGCGGCGACCTTGCCGTCGGCCGGGCAGTCGATCACCTTGGGCTTGACCGAGGTCTGCACGGCGTCGAGCACGTCGCGGCCGGCGAGGTCGATCGCCGCGGCCTGACGGAAGTCGAGGCCGAGATTGGCGCGATCGGCCGCGATCAGCGCGTTGACGACGCGCGGCACGTTGCCGCCGGCCAGGTAGTGCGCCTCGAGGTCACGCACGACGATCGGCAGGCCCGCCTGCGTCGCCGAGATCGCGCCGCGCACGATCACGCTCGGGTTGACCTTGCGCAGCGACATGCCGACCAGTTGGAACAGGCCGATGCGCGTGCCCGACATGTAGGCCTGCACCCACAGGTTCAGGAACTTGAGCAGCACCAGCACGAGGATGACCAGCAGGACGATCAGTCCGCCGAGCACCCACATCAGGAAGTTGCTGTCGCCGGAGCCGCGCGAGCCCTGTGCCAGGAGTGGCACGGCCGAGAAGTCGAGGATTGCAGTCATGGTGTGGTCGAATGGTCAGAGGGTTTGCGGCCGACGACGACGCGGTTGCCCGTGACGTCGAGGACCTGGATGGGACAGTCGGCGTCGAGCATCTCGCCGCGCGTGACGACGTCGATGCGGCGGCCGTCGATACGGGCGAGACCGGCGGGACGAAGGGCGGACACCGCGACTCCGGACTTGTGCAGCAGATCGGCCAGGCCGGGGTCGGCGGCGCCCGCGTGCCCTTGGGTCTGCGGCCCGGACAGGATCAGGTCCTTGCCCAGGCGCGTGTGCGGCAGCAGGCGCAGCGCGCCCATCACGACGAGCGGCGCGGCGACGGCCTCGGCGACCAGCATGGTCACCCCGAACGCGGTCGAGTCCTGGAACGCGAAGAACACGGCGCAGATCAGCGACAGCCCCGCGCACACGGCGATCACGCCGAACGAGACGAAGAACACCTCGGCGACGAGCAGCCCCAGGCCGACGATCGCCAGCAACAGCACGACACCGACGCTGCCGCTCTGACCGCCACCGCTCTGGCCGCCACCTTCCGCGACGGCGGCGACGACGACGCGGTTGCCGCGCACGTAGACGACGCGCACCGCGGCGCCGGCCTCGAGGAACTCACCCTCGGTGACCACGTCGATGCGTTCGCCGTCGATCTCGATCGTGCCGGCCGGGCGCAGCACGGTCGCCGCGGTGCCGGTGCGGCCCACCAGCGCGGTCAGGCCCTCGGTCTCGATGCCCAGCGCGCTGCTGCCGTTCTTCTCGGGTTCGTCGCCGCCGCGCGTCGGCGGCGTCGGCGCGAGCATCACGCGGTTGAACAGCGGCAGCTTGGGCAGGATGCGCCAGAACAGCGCGCCGAGGCCCAGCACCAGCACGAACAACAGCGTCAGGTTGATCAGGTTGGCGAGCAGGATGTCCTCTTCCACGGCGTTGCTCGGCAATACGAACGACTGCTGGCTCAAGATCAGCGACAGCACCAGGCACAAGAACCCGACCGCGCCGAAGATCACCGTTCCCGGCAGCACGAAGATCTCGACCGCGAGCGCCAGCAGGCCGAGGAAGAACACCAGGATCTCGGTGATCTCCGCGAGGCCGACCAGGTAGCTGTAGAACATCGCCAGACCGAGGAACAACGTGCCCAGCGCGCCGGGCAGCCCGACGCCGGGCGTCTTGACCTCGAACAGGATCAGCAGGAAGCCGAGCACCAGCAGGAACGGCTGCATCCACTCGAGCCAGCCGACCATGTGTTCGGCCCAGTTCGAGTCGAGCTCGCCGACCAGGTCGAAGGGCACGTGCAGCTCGTCGGTGCACAGGTGCTCGAGGCTCTGGGGCGTTCCGTTCGACAGGCGCAGGTCCTCGGCTTCCGGCGCGGTCAGCAACAGCGGGCGCCGCATCGGCGTCTCACCGAGCACCGTCGCGCCGCTGCCCTTGAGCGCGGCGAGCTCGGTCATGTCGAGGATGCGCGAGCGCTCGATGCCGCCCTCGCGCACCATCGCCTGGACGAGCTGCACGCGCGGGTCGGCCATCGCGAAGGCGAGCTTCTGCAGGTCGGGCGACATCGGCGTCTTCAGGCTCTTGCGCGCGAGCCGGGTGCCGAGCGCCTCGTGCACCGCGGCGAGCCGTCGGGCGGCCGCCGCCTCGGGGTCCCGGTCCAGGAGTTCGATCACCTCCTGGTCGGGCTTGGTGATCTCCCCCCAGTCGGTGCGCGGCAGGCAGTAGGTGCGGTCGGTCAGCAGCGCGAGGTAGGCCGCCCCCTGCACGACGCGGCCCTGCAGCAGCGCCACGGTCTTGACGGACGTGGACTGCACGTGATCGAACAGCGTCTGCAGGTCGTCGGCGTCCTCACCGAACGCGCCGGCCTCGTTCAGCCGGAACAGCACCCAGCCCACGCCGCGCGCCTCGGCTTCGCGCAGAGCCCGATGGCACCGCGCGATCTCCGGGGTGCCGAGCATGCCCTGCAGGGTCACCACCAGCATCTGCGGCGTGCGGTCGACCTCGGCGCCAGGGGCTCCTCCCTGGCCGGCGTCAGGGGTAACCCTCGATACGCGCCCCCCGCAGGCGGCGATCACCAACAGGGCAACGGCGCAGAACAGGCGGCCCATCCGATGTGAGCGAGAGGAAGCGATCGGCACGGAAGTAGGTTTAGCGGAGGAGCGCCCCATTAGCACCACGCAGGGCCCCGGAACAGGGCTGGTCACGGGACTTCCGGCGCGCGTGCAGACCTCGCGACGCCGCGGCCGATAGACGGATGTGGTCTCAACCGAAGGCAACCGCTGGTCGCGCCTGTGCCATCAGGCCGTGCAGTCGTTGCACCACGCCGTCTGCATGCTGCGCCAACACGCCGAACACGCGCAGCTCGGTCAGGCCGCGGTCGATCGGGCGACGACGACGGTGACCGCCGCGGTGCAGGAGGGACCGCTGGTTCTCACCGTGCGCGACGACGGCGTGCGGGTCGGCGCGGACCTCGTGCGTTGCCACGAGCCGGGCGAAGTTCCGTTCGGGGCCCTGTTCGACGCCGGCATCGGCGAGCTCGAGCTCGACGCCGCCGTCACCGCCACCAGCCTGCGCACGCTGCTGCACCTCCTGGCCGCGGCGCGCACCGACGATCCCGGCGGGTCCCGGCTCGTGGCCAGCCTGCGCGACGCGAACCTGCTCGGCGTGCAGCTGCGCGCCGCCGTCCGTCACGACCGCACCAAGGCGGCGGCGGCCAGCCCCAACTGGTGGCCGCTGGCGCAGCCCGACCCGCGCTTCGCGCCGCTGCAGCGGCGCATCGAGCGCGACCGCGACGCCAACCTGCCCGGGCTGGTGAGCCGACGCGTGTTCGCGGCGCTCGACGAGGGCGAAGACGGGGCCCGCTGGCTGCCCCACCTCGACGCGCTGCTGGCGGCGATGCTGCGCCGCGGCGACGCCGGCGGAGCGGGCGCGCTGCTCGAGACCGCCGAGCACCATCGCGGCGTGCCCGCCGACGCGGCGCTGCTGCTGCGACAGCGCGCCCAGACGGCGTGGTTCGGCGCGTGGCTCGACGAGCAGCTGCCGAGCGCGACGCCGGCGCGGCTGCAGGCGCTGACCGCGCTCGGCATGCAGCTCGGCGCCGAAGCGGTGCAGCACCTGTTCACGCGGGCGGCGGCGCTCGACCTGGAGCTGCCGCCGGGGCTGGCTGACTTCCTGGGCTGAGACGGGTCGGACGCGGGCTTCAGCGCGCGCAGCGCGACAGGCACAGCAGCGCCATCGACGTGCCGTAGACGCGGCCCAGCTCGTGGCTGTCGACGAAGCAGCCGTCGAACTCGGGCAGGTCGAGCACCAGGCCGCGCATCGCCGCCAACCGCGCCTTCCGATCCGCGGCGTCCTGCAGCTGCAGCGTCGCTTCGACGCGGCCCAGCATGTCGAACCAGAAGAAGAAGCCGCCGTAGCCGAGGCTGCTGGCGTGGTCGTCGTACTTGCGCACTGCGGCGAGCAGGCCGTGGTGTTCGAAGCCGGCCCCCACCGCGGCCGCGAGCCGGTCCTGGTCGGACGCGCCGAACAGCTGCAGCGCCAGTTCGCAGAGCGGCATGCGGCCGGCGGCGCCGTCGATCGAGGCGCGCGGCTGGCCGCGGCGCGTGTGGCTGTAGGTGAAGGCGCCCTGCGCGGTGCGGTTCTGGGCCAGCGCCCGCAGGCCGCGATCGATCTTGTCCTGGTCGACGTCGACGCCCGCGACCTTGGCCTCGTGCAGCGCCTGCAGCGCGGTGGCGATCGCGAACGGGTTGCCGTACTCGTGGAACCACACGCCCGTATCCGGCTGCAGCGCCAGCAGCGCGCCGACGGCGTTCTGCAGCGCCGGCTTCAGCGCCTCGGCGTCGCCGGGACGCTGCGCGCGCCACGCGGCGAGGAAGCGCAGCGCGTAGGCGCGCGACCACAGGATCTCGTCGCGGTCGCTGAGCGCGAGCCACGCCTCGGACTCGGCGTTGGCGCGGATCTTGTCGAGCAGCGCGCCGAGGCGCTCGCGCTGCGGCGCCGACAGCACCAGGGCCCCGTCGCGCGCGCGCTGGTCCGCGGTCAGCAGCGCCATGCCCGCGAGACAGGTCACCGCTGCGTAGACGTTGGGCAGGCTGTCGGTGCCACCGAAGTCGTACTGGCTGTCGCGATAGACACCGTCGTCGTCGACCGCGCGC
Source organism: Planctomycetota bacterium (assembly GCA_020638655.1). Classification (GTDB taxonomy): domain Bacteria; phylum Planctomycetota; class UBA1135; order UBA1135; family UBA2386; genus JACKIC01. The sequence continues at coordinate 345,350 of JACKIC010000002.1, read as the reverse complement.
AGCAGGAACGACACGCTGCGCTGCCACAGCTGCGCCTCGTCGTAGACGCCGGGGCAGCGCGTGCCGTCGACGGGGTCGCGCTGCAGCGCGCCGGCCGGCAGCGGCAGGAAGTCCTCGAACGCGTGCACGAACGGGCCGTGTCCCTCGGCTTCGAGCGCCGCCTTCTGCGCCAGCGGTTCGTCGGGCAGCGCCGCCGCGAGCTGCTGCCAGCGCGTCACCGCCTCGCCGCGGCGGCCCGAACGGCACAGCGCCGCACCGATCAGCCACTGCGCCTCGGCCGAGAGTTCGGCGGACGGCGCCTGCTGCAACACCTTCTCCGCCGCGGCGATCGCCGCCTCGGCGTCGAGGTCGCGGTAGGCCTGCCACGCCTCGCGCAGGCCCGGCGCGCCGGGGAAACCCTCGTCGGGCGCGCCGACGAGGCGCCGCAGCGGCGCCTCGAACCATTGCGGGTGCAGCGTGGTGATCTGGTCGACCTTGGCGAGCACCTTGCCCGTCGCGTCGAGCACCAGATAACCCGGCTCGATGAACTCGTTGCGGCGCAGCCCGAAGCGCGCCTGCAGCTCGCCCCTGGGCACCTCGTCGACGCAGACGAAGCGCGTCTGCAGCAGCGCGATCGTGCTCGGCCACGAGAACGGCCCGCCGCGCAGGTATCGATCGATCTCGGGCTTGCGGTCCATCGGCGAACCGGCCACCGACGGCACGTACCAGAACACCGGCTTGCCGCTCTCCTTGCTCGAGGCGAGCGCGGCCTGCACCGTCTCCGCCCACGGCACCGCGCTGCCGACTCGCCCCGCGACCTCGCCGGGTTCGCGCCGCAGCTTGCGCGTCGAGTTCTGCGCCGGCAGCAGGGTCACCAGGAGAACGACGGCGAGGACGGCCAGGGACACGCGCATCGCGGCAGCGTCGCGCCGCCCCGCGCCGGTGTCAAATCGATGCGGGAGCGTGACCAGCGGCGGCAACCTGTCTAGTCCCCCTGGTCGGCAGCCCGCTCCCCATCACGGCACGCAATGCCCATGCGCCCCATCGCAACCTCCGTGCAGCTCGCGCTCGCCGCGATCCCGCTGCTGGCGCCCGCCGCGCTCGCGCAGACCCGCTGGAGCGTCGCGGTGCCCTACCTGCCCGTGCAGGGCGCCTGCTCGGCTGCCTTCGACCCCACCGCCAACCGCACCTTCGTCGTCGGCTGGAACAACAGCGAAGCGTGGTCGGTGGCCAGCAACACCGGGGTCTGGCAGCAGCTCGCCGGAACGGCCAACGGACCATGGTTCCGCTTCGCACCGTCCTTCGCCTACGACGCGCTGCGGCAGCGCGCGGTCTGCTTCGGCGGCTACGACTACCAAGGAACGCCGCTCGCGGACACCTGGGAGCTCGACTCCACGGGCTGGCACGATCGCACTGCGGCGTTGCCGCTCGCGCCGTCGCCGCGCCACGGCGCCGGCATGTGCTTCGACGCGGCCGCCGGCGTGGTGCGCCTCGCGGGTGGCGAAGGCGCCGCCGTCGGCAGCCCGCCGCTGCCGCTCGACGAAGTCTGGACGTTCGACGGCGGGCAGTGGCTGCTCGTCGCCAGCGGCACGGGCAACCCCCTGGGCGCGACGGCGATGACCTACGACGGCGCCCGTCACCGCTGCGTGGCGCTGGCCAACAACGGCACCTTCGTCTGGAGCGGCGGCGCCTTCGCTGCGGTCGCGACGCCGACGTCGCCGCCGGCGCGTTCGGCGAGCGCGATCGCCTACGACGCGCCGCGCGACCGCGTGGTGCTCGCGGGCGGCTACGCCGCCGGCCAGTCGCTCGGCGACGTGTGGGAGTTCGACGGCAGCACCTGGCAGCAGCGCGCGCCGCTGGGCCCGCCGGTGCCGCGCTTCCATCTGCACGGCCTCGCCTTCGACCCGGTGCTCCAGTGTGTGCGACTCTTCGGCGGCCAACAGCGCACGGTGTCGGGCTTCGGCACGACGACGATCGCGCTCTCCGCAGAGCTGCGCTACGAACCGGTCGAGCCCGCGGTCGCACAGCGCTTCGCCTACGGCTGCTGGCAACCGCATGCCCTCGGCGTCAGCGGCCTGCCCTGGCTCGGCGACACGGTCGCGATGACGACCGGTACGACGACGGCGGGCGGACTCGCGGCGTTCGTGCTCGGCTTCTCGAACACCCAGGCCGGCGCCACGCCGCTGCCGCTGCAGCTGTGGAGCATCGGCTTCCCCTCGTGCGACCTGCTGGTCTCGCCCGACAGCGTCGTGGTCGCGGTCGCGACCGGCCGCGTGGCCCAGTCGACGCTGACGGTGCCCAACGCCCCCGGCGTGCTCGGTCTGCGGCTCTACGCCCAGGCCCTCGACCTCGCGATGCCGTTCGGCACGGCCAGCGACGGCTGGATGCTGCAGGTCGGCGGGCGCTGATCGCGCCTCCCGCCTGCGCGCTCGCGCCCGGACCGCCGATGGGCGATGCTGCGCGCGATGCCCCCGTCGCGCGACCTGATGATCCGCCTGCACCGCCTGCGGGAACTGTTCCTCGCCGAGGACCGCGGCGACGGCGCCCTGCCCGACTACTGGCGCGACGACGGCGACCTGCGCGCCTACGACCGCGTGTTCGCGGCGCGCATCGGCTGGAAGTGGGACGCGGCCATGGCCGAGTGCGAGGACCGCGGCTGGCGACGCGACGACCACGCAGTCGTGCTCGACTACGGCTGCGGCACCGGCATCGCGGCGCGGCGATTCGCGCGGCGATTCGGCGCCCGCGAGGTGCTCTGCCACGACCGCTCTCCCGCGGCGATGCGGTTCGCAGCGCGCGCGGTGGTCGCCGACGACGACCGGCTGCGCGCCCGCGCCGCGCCCGACCTCGCCGACGTGCGCCCCGACGTGCTGCTGGTCAGCCACGTGCTCGGCGAGCTCGACGAGCGCGGCGCCGCAGCGCTGCAGGAGCTGATCGCGCGCAGCCGGCGCGTGGTGCTCGTCGAGCCGGGCAACAAGGCGACCTCGCGGCGGCTCGGCGAGCTGCGCGCGCGGCTGCTGCCGACGTTCGCGGTGATCGCGCCGTGTCCGCACGCGACCGACTGCCCGGCCCTCGCGCGCCGCGACGACTGGTGCCACTTCTTCGCCGCGCCGCCGCCCGAGGTGTTCACCACCGGAGAATGGGTGCTGACCGCGCGCGAACTCGGCATCGACCTGCGCTCGCTGCCCTACGCGTTCCTGGCTTTGGACCGCGAGCCGTCGCCGCTGCCCGCGCCGCCGCACCGGCTGCTCGGCCGCAGCGACCTCGGCAAACACGAGCACCGCGTGCAGCTCTGCACCGCCGCGGGACTGCAGGAGACGCGCGTCGCCAAGCGCCACGACCCCGCGACCTTCCGCGCGCTCAAGAAGGAGCCGCAGACGGTGCGCTGGTTGCCGCCGGCTGCGCCGTAGGTCAACCGCCCGCGGTGACGAACGCGCGCAGGTCCGCCGCCAGCTGCTGCAGCGACGGCTGGTGCAGGTACATCATGTGGCCGGACGGATAGTGCTTCACGGTGACCCGCTGCCGATCGATGTAGGGCCGCGCCATCACGTATTCGGCGGCGAAGAAGGTCGTGGCGTGGTCGTAGAGCCCGCTGGCGACGAACAGGCGCAGCTTGGGGTTGCTGGCCATCGCCCGGCCGAGGTTCAACTTGACGTCGAACCACCCGGCAAAGGGCGCGCCGTACTTCTTGCCGCGTTGCCACGCCCCGCCGGCGTCGGGTGAGAACACCTGGTAGTCCCGGTCCATGCGCACTTCGAGCTCGCTGGCCACGTAGTCGAGGAACGTGGCCACGTAGGCGCCACTGATCGCGGGCCCCATCGGGTCCTCGCTCGGCAACTCACCGACGTCGTTGAGTTCGGTGCCGGTGAAGCGCCCGTCGAGGCGGCCGACGACGAGGCCGCGGCTGCGCAGCAGTTCGCGCTGGAAGCGGCCGGCGTCGAGCCGCAACCGGGCGCGGTCGAGATAGTCCTCGGACAGGCCCGTGAAGCGGTGCAGCCCGGCGAGCACGGCCGCGCGGCGATCGGCAGGCAGGTCCTGCCCCGCGAACAGCGCCGGCTGGTACACCTCGCGCGCGAAACGCCGCGCCTCCTGCAGGAACGCGTCGAGATCCTCCGGCGGCTCGGGCAGCGCCCGGTGATAGGCGGCGACGGCCGCGAGGGTCGGCAGCAGCAACACGGCCTCGAGGTCGCTGCCGGTGCCGTCGACGAGCTCGAGGTCGAACGCCGGCGAGACGAACATCGCGCCGTTGAACATCGTCGCCGTCAGCCCGCCCTGCATCTGCTGCAGAAGCAGGGCGCCGCGCGTGCCGCCGTAGCTCTCCCCCAAGAGGTACTTCGGGGACGCCCAACGCCGGTTCTCGGTGAGGTAGCGCCGGATGAAGTCGGCGATCGACGCCGCGTCTTCGTCGAAGCCCCAGAAGTCGGCGTCCTTCGCCGCGCCGAGCGCGCGGCTGAAACCCGTGCCGATCGGGTCGATGCAGACCAGGTCGGTGACGTCGAGGATCGACTCGGTGTTGTCCCGCAGCCCATAGGGCGGCGCGCCGGCGTGTTCGGCGTCGCTGGGCACGACCACGCGCTTGGGCCCGACCAGCCCCAGGTGCAGCCAGACCGACGCCGAACCGGGCCCGCCGTTGAACACGAAGGTGATCGGGCGCTGGGCCGGGTCGGCGCCGTCCGCGGTGTAGGCCCAGGTGAAGAAGCTGGCCCGCGGCTCGCCCTTGCCGTCGCGCAGCACGGTCTCGCCGGCGGTGGCCGTGTAGGCGAGCTTGCCGCCGGCCGTCGCCAGTTCGTGACGGGTCACGAAACGCTGCGGAGCGCTCTCGGGAGCCGGCGGCGGCGCCGCCTGTGCGGGGACGAGCACCGCGCTGCAGGTCAAGGCGGCGACGGCGAGGCCGTGGACGAGACGTGGCTGCTTCATGGCCGGCATGGTGACCGCTGTGGCACGCACGCGCACCTTCGCGGGCCATTTTCCTGGCACCTGGCCGGGCACGCACGGACACAAAGAGTTGGCCCCCGGCGACCGACGCGCCGACACTGCGGCCACTGGGGTCGCCATGAACAGCAAGAACTTCCTCGCGCTCACCGCCGCCCTCTCGATCGCGGCGATCGTCGGAGTGATCACCTGGCACACGCTCTACGGCGGTGCGCCGGCGCTGGCCGGTGGCGAGGCCGGCGCGGCCACGGGCAGCGAGGACGATGGCCTGCGGGCCGAGAACGCGCGCCTTCGCGACCGCTTGCGTGAGCTCGAAGCGGCGGACGCGGCCGCCCCGTCCCGCGACGCCGCCCCGCGGATCGAAGAGCCGCCACCGCCGCCGCCCCCCGAGGTCGCCGCGACCGGCGCGCAGCCGAAGTTCGCGTTCGACGACCCGCGCTATGCCGAGGCGCTGGCCAAGGTCGACTGGCAGGTGATGGGCGAGGTCACCAAGGAGATGCAGCCGCTGCTCGTGAAGATGCTCGCGGCGCTCGAGGAGACCGGCGAGGTGCCGCCCGAGCTCGCGGTGCAGATCCAGTCCCTCAACAGCAAGCTCGTGGAGCAGGTGCCGGCGCTGCTCGCGTCGGGCGCGCCCGGCTTCGGCACCAACGGCAACTACACCCACCCGCTGTTCGTCGCCAACACGCTGGCCAGCACGCTGGCGGCGGGCGGCCTCGCGCTCGACGCGGCGCAGCAGGCGAAGATCGCGGGCCTCGTGCAGACGTTCAGCGTCGAGAACGAGACGATCGCCAACGGCCAGCACGAGTTCGCCCTCGAGCAGCTGCTCGCCGAGACCGAGATGAAGGACCGCTTCTACGAGGAGGTCGGCAGCCGGCTGACGCCCGAACAGCACGCCCAGATCTACCCCGAGGGCGCCGATCACGACGGCGCCAACCTGTTCGGCACCGGCCTGATGACGCGCCCCTACGCGCAGCCGATCCCGGCGAAGAACGCGATCGACTTCGCGCGCCTGGCGAGCAACCGCCTCGGCGAGCAGCTCGGCCTCGACGAGGCCACCGCCGGCGCGGTGCGCAACATCGTCGAGCGCATGGCCACCGCTGCCACCGACCTGTGGCAGGACCCGGCCGACAAGACCGAGACGAAGCTGCACATGCTGCGTTCGGGCCGCATGACCACCGCGCTGCGCCACCAGCTCGCGATCATGCGCGAGATCAACCGGCAGGTGAACCTGACGCCCGAGCAGAAGCAGAAGCTCGCCAAGATGCGCGGCGTGCTCGTGCCGCTGCCGCGCTGAGCCGCGGCGGCCGGCACCGTGATCAGACGGGCAACGCGATCAGACGGGTATTGGGTCGTCGCTGGTCGACGCGAACGTGTGCGCCGAAGCGGCGCGCAGCGCCCGCGCGTAGTCTGCCGGCGGGTCGTCGCCGAGCAGGTCGCCGCTCTGCAGGTAGTGGAACAGTTCGCCGTAGTGGCGCACCTCGGTCGGACTGACGCGGCGCATCAGGTGCCACGGCCGCAGCTGCCGCGTCGAGCTCAAGCCCATGGCGCCGAGCAGCTCGGCGACGCTGGCGAGGGTCTCGCGGTGGAACGACGCGACGCGACGCCGCTTGTCGGTCACCACCAGGCCCGCCTCGAGGTGCGGGTCCTGCGTCGCGACGCCGGTCGGACAGACGTTGGCGTTGCAGCGCAGCGCCTGGATGCAGCCGAGCGCGAGCATCATGCCGCGCGCCGAGTAGACCAGGTCGGCGCCGAGCATCAGCGCCTTGAGCACACCGAAGCCGGTGGTGATGCGGCCTGCGGCCAGGACGCGCACGCGGTCGCGCACGCCGAACCCGACCAGGGCGTTGTGCACGAACGCGATCGCCTCGACGGCCGGCGAACCGACCCGGTTGGTGAACTCGACCGGCGCCGCGCCCGTGCCGCCTTCGCCGCCGTCGACGGCGATGTAGTCCGGGGTGACGCCGGTGGCCACCATCGCCTTGCACAGCGCCAGGAACTCGCGGCGCTTGCCCAGGCACAGCTTGAAGCCGACCGGCTTGCCGCCCGACAACTCGCGCATCGTCGCCAGGAAGTGCATCATCTCGACCGGGGTCGAGAAGGCGCTGTGGCCCGGCGGCGACAGCACGTCCTTGCCGAGCGGCACGTGGCGGATCGCGGCGATCTCGGGCGTGACCTTGGCCGCGGGAAGGATGCCGCCGTGGCCGGGTTTGGCCCCCTGCGACAGCTTGAGCTCGATCATCTTCACCTCGGGCCGGCTCGCGTTCTTGGCGAACAGCTCGGGGTCGAAGCCGCCGTCGGCGTTGCGGCAGCCGAAGTAGCCGGTGCCGATCTGCCAGATCAGGTCGCCGCCGTTGGCGAGGTGATGCGGCGAGATCCCGCCTTCGCCGGTGTTGTGCGCGAAGCCCCCGTCCCGGGCGCCGCCGTTGAGCGCGCGGATCGCGTTGCCGCTCAGCGAGCCGTAGCTCATCGCCGAGATGTTGAGCAGGCTGGCGTCGTACGGCTGGGTGCAGGCGGGCCCGCCGATGGTGACGCGCAGCGTCGCGGGGTCGACGTGCAGCGGCGCGAGCGAGTGGTTCATCCACTCGTAGCCGGGCTGGTAGACGTCGAGCCGCGTGCCGAACGGCACCGTGTCGAGCGTGTCCTTGGCGCGCTGGTAGACCACGGACCGCTCGTCGCGGCTGAACGGCCGCCCGTCGGTGTTGGACTCGACGAAGTACTGGTTGATCTCGGGGCGGATCGCCTCGAACAGGTAGCGAAAGCGCCCCAGGATCGGGAAGTTGCGCCGGATCGCCTGCCGCTGCTGGAAGTAGTCCTGGTAGCCGGCGGCGAGCAGCGGCCCGAACACCAGCAACGACCACAGGACCGGCGGCCACACCCACGACAGCGCCGCGAGGGCGACCATCAGCACGATGGAGACGATCAGGAATTGGCGACGCATGCGGCGACTCTAGCGGAACACCCCATCGCATCGACGTTCCGCGGCGGACCGCTGGAGGAATCCCGCGCCCCGGCATGCGCCGTCGGCCGACGACGCCGGCCGGCTCAGCGCGTCCAGACGTTGTCGTCCTTGTCGCGATCGGGGAAGCGACCGGCCGGGTCGAGCGTGACCTTGCTCACCTTGCGCGCGCCGAACTTCAACCGCGCTTCGAACGTGCGCAGGCCGTCGAACCAGACGTCGACGGGCCAGGTCACCAGGGCGCTGCCGTCGTCCTGCATCACGGCGTTGGCCATCGGCGTCGGCGCGGCATCACCGGGCTCGAACTCGACGCGCAGCACCACCGGCGACGGCATCTGCCCGGCCTGATGCACGACGACGACCGTCTGCCCGTCTTCGTCGCGCACGCTCTGGATCGAGCCGTCGACCGACTCGGTGGTCCACAGCCAGTAGTACCAGAACCAGCCGAGGTCGCGGCCGAGCTCGTTGTTCATCAAGAACACGAAGTCCCACGGCGAGGGGTGCTTGAACGCCCAGACGCGCGCGTACTCCCGCATCGCCTTCTGCACCGCCTCGTCGCCGACGATGCCGCCCAGCATCGACAGCATCATCGGCGCCTTCTCGTAGGTCGTGAAGCCGTACATGTCGCCCGAGTAGTTGGCGTTCCACATCATCGGCGGCTCGCTCTCGTCGCCGCTGATCTGCCCGTAGTTGCGGCCGCGGCCGTCGAGGCTCGGCGCGCGACCGCGCGAGTCCGCCGCCGACAGGATGTTCATGTAGGTGTTGAAGCCCTCGTCCATCCAGCCGTAGCGCGTCTCGTTGTTGCCGACCATCATCGGCCACCACTGGTGCGCGGTCTCGTGGTCGGCGGCGCCCTGGTTGGAGTTGATCACCATCGGATACTCCATGCCGGCACTCGGCCCGTCCTGCATGGTCAGCTGCGGGAACGGATACGGCACCCACAGCGACGAGTAGAACTGCAGCGCGTGGCGCGCGATCGGTCCGGCGTTGCGGAACCGGTTGGCGCGTTCGGGCAGGTAGAGCATGTGGATCGGGATCGGCCCCACGCCCGGGATCGTCGCGCGCGTCGCCTTCCAGTCGAACTTCTGCGCCGTCGCCCAGGCGAAGTCGTTGACCTGCTCGGCGACGAAGTGCCAGACCAGCCGGTCGCTGCCCGCGGCGGGCGCGGCGGTGGCCTGACCGGGACCGACCTCGTCGTCGCCGACGATGATCACGTCCTCGTCGCTGTCGAGCACCTTGGCGAGTCGTTCGCGCGCGGTCGGGGTGAGCACTTCGCCAGGGTTCTGCAGCACGCCGGTGCCGCTGACGATCCAGCCCGCGGGCACGTCGATGCGCACGTCGAAGCGCCCGAAGTTGTTGTAGAACTCGGCTGGCCCCAGGTACGGGTCGTCGTTCCAGCCGTTGAGGTCGTCGAACACGGCCAGGCGCGGATACCACTGCGTCGGCTGGAACAGCGTGTCGTCCCAGCGCTGCGTCATGCGGTGGCCGGCGCCGCCGTCGCCGCCCGGCAGCTTCGTATGCCACTCGATCTGCAGCGACGCCGTCGCCCCGGGCGCGATCGGCTTGCCCAGGCGCACGGTGGCGACCGTGCTGGTGAGGCCGAACACCGACGCGGCGCCACCGCCGCCTTCGTCACCGCCGCGGCGCCGACGCCCCGGTCGCGAGGTGAGGTCGACCTCCCCGCCGTCGATCGAAAGACGCGTGATCACCATGCCGTCGGTGATCTCGGCCGGCACCGACGCGCCGTGCTGCGCCCGTTCGCGGAACAGGTTGTGGTCGAGCCGCAGCACCAGGCGCGTCAGCGCCTCGGGGCTGTGGTTGCGCACCGCGATCGTCTCCTTGCCGACGATCGACAGGTTGGGCCGATCGAGCTGCGCCTCGATCGTGTAGTCGGTCTGCAGCTGCCAGTAGTTCGGCCCGGGCCGCCCGGTGAAGTCGCGCGTGCCGGCGGCCATCGCGCGGGCGATCGCGCGCGTCAGCGGCACGTCGCGGCGGATCGCGCGTTGCGGCGACGACAGGCCGGGGCGCAGCAGTTCGGGCGCGCGCGCGATCACCTCGGCGGGCACCTGGGCGGGACAGCGGGTATCGACGAGCCCGGGGGCGAGCAGGGCGAGCGTGATGGCGGCAGAACGGATCATGCGGAGGTCGAGGGCACGAAGGTGAGGGAAACGGCGAGGCCGCGCACCTTATCCGCCGAGGGGCCGCCGGCGAAGGTGCGACCGAGGTGCTCGGCGGCGGGCGCGTGGAGATTGCACCCGGTACCGTACGCACACTTCGCAGCGGCGCCGGCGGCCCGTATAGATGCGCACCATGATGTTGCGTTCGCTGTGCGCCGTTCTCGCCGCCGTCTGTCTGTTGCCCGACGAAGGGCAGTGGTTGCCGACCCAGGTCCGGGAGATGGACTGGGCGGCGCTGCAGAAGCGCGGCATGAAGCTGACCAAGGACGAGTTCTGGCACCCCGAGAAGGGCGGCGTGCTGTCGGCGACCGTGCAGATCAACGGCTGCACGGCGTCGTTCTGCTCGACCGACGGGCTGCTGGTCACCAACCACCACTGCGGCTTCGGCGCGGTCAGCCAGCTGAGCTCGCCCGAGCACAACTACCTGCGCGACGGCTACGCGGCGCAGACCCGCGAGCAGGAGCTGCCCGCGCCCGGCATGGTCGCGTCGGTGCTCAAGCGCATCGAGGACGTGACCGAGAAGGTGCACGCGGCGCAGGCGACGGCCGCGGACGACCTGGACCGCTGGGCGATCACGCAGCGCGTCATCGGCGAGCTGGTGGCCGCCGGCGAAGCCAGCGAGGACAACACCAAGTGCTCGGTGGCGAGCTTCCTCGAGGGCAAGGAGTACCACCTCTACTACCGCACGCAGATCCGCGACGTGCGCCTGGTCTATGCGCCGCCGCGCGCGATCGGCGAGTTCGGCGGCGAGGTCGACAACTGGGAGTGGCCGCGGCACACGGGCGACTTCACGTTCTTCCGCGCCTACGTCGGCAAGGACGGCAAGGTCGGCGACTACAGCCCCGACAACGTGCCGTTCCAGGCCGAGCACTTCCTACGCGTCGCCAAGCAGCCCGTCGCCGAGGGTGACCTCGCGATCGTGATGGGCTACCCGGGCCGCACGCAGCGCTACAAGACCAGCCGCGCGGTGGCGACGCAGGAGGGTTACGTGTTCCCGGCGCGCGACCGCGTGCTGACCGCCGCGATCGCGGTGCTCGAGGCCGCGGGCAAGGCCAGCGAGGCCAAGGGGCTCGAGGTCGCCAGCCGGATCAAGTCGCTCGCCAACGTGCAGAAGAACGCGCAGGGCATGATCTTCGGCCTCGCCAACAACCGCACGGTCGACAAGAAGCTGCGCGAGGAGGCGGCGTTCCGCAGCTGGTTGGCCCAGGACGGCAAGCGAAGCGAGCAGTGGGGTTCGGTGCTCGACGAGCTGCTGGCGCTCGACGAGGCCGAGGCGAAGACGATCGAACGCGACACCTTCGTCTGGTTCCTGCGCGTGCTCGGCAACGACATGCCGCTGCTGTCGGTGCTGAGCCAGGCCTGCGCCGCGGTCGAAGGGTCTCCGGGCGGCAAGGCGTCCGCGCGCCTGCTGCAAGTGGTCGCCTCGCCGCAGTTCGCCGCCGATTGGGAGACGATCCAGGCGCCGCTGCTGCGCATCATGCTGAGCGAGATCGCCGGCATGTCGGCCGAGCAGCGGTTCGCGGGCACCGCGTTCGTCGGCGAGGGCACTCCCGACGCCGCCGTGGTCGAAGCGATGTGCGGCAAGCCGGCGCTGCTCGACGGCGAGGCGCGCGCCGCGCTGTTCGCCGGCGGCAAGGAGGCGATCGCCGCGAGCGACGACCCGCTGATCAAGCTCGCCCGGGCCCTGGCCAGCGAGAACGATGCCTGGATGACCCGCGCGCGGCTGCGCGCCGGCCAGGACCTCGACGTCGGCCGCCGCTGGATCGAGGCGCAGGAGGCCTTCCGCGGCAAGTCGTTCTATCCCGACGCCAACAGCACGCTGCGCGTGTCGATCGCGACGGTCAAGGGCTACGAGCCGCGCGACGGACTGGTCGCGGTGCCGTTCACGACGGTCGCCGGCCTGCTGCAGAAGGAGAAGGGCAAGGAGCCGTTCAACAACCCGCCCGCGCTGCTCGCCGCCGCCAAGGACCGCATGAAGAGCCGCTGGGTCGACCCCAAGCTCGGCGACGTGCCGGTGTGTTTCCTCGCCGACGGCGACACCACGGGCGGCAACTCGGGCTCGCCGGTGATCAACGGCAAGGGCGAACTGATCGGGCTCAACTTCGACCGCGTGTTCGAGGCCGTCGCTGGCGACTTCGGCTGGAACGCCGACCGCTCGCGCAACGTGATCTGCGACATCCACTACGTGCTGTGGGTGATCGAGGCCGTGCAGCCGTGCCCGAGCCTGCTGGCCGAGCTGTTGCGATGATCGCGTGCGGCGTCGTCGCGGTGCTGGCCGCAGCGGCCTGCTGCCAGCAGCAGGCGGGCGAGGCCTCGCGGGAGCCCACGCCGATCCGGCCCGCCGACATCAACAGACAGGAGGCGGTGCCGTGGCATCAGGTCGACACAGCCCCGGACTGGGTCGGGCAGGTTCCGGTCGCCCCCGCCCGCCTGCACTACCTCGTGACCCATACCGGCGGCGGCCCGCGTCTGACCCAGGATCGCTGCGCGCGCGACAGCTTCCTCGATTCCTACCATCTGCTGCGTGAGCACCTTGCCCCCGCGCTGGGACTCGCCAAATCCGACGCGGTGGTGCGCGCGGCACTCGACCACACCGCGCTCGTCGAGGCGACTTGGGGCATGATTCCGACGCGCGATCGCGGCCAGGGCGGCATGAACTACGGCATCGCCTGGTGCCTGTGGTGCGTCGACGTGCGCGGCACGGTCGGCGCGCTCGAGCCCGCCGATCAGGGCCACGTCGAGTGGCTGCTGTCGCGCCCGATCGTCCGGTGGCAAGAGGTCGAGGCCGTCCCCGAGGGTTTCGGCGCCCCCGCCAGGGTGCGCGGCATGCTCCGCCTGCACTTCTCGCACGAGGGCAAGACCTTCGCCCTCGCGCGCGAGAGCTCACTGACGCAGGTGCGCGACGCCTGTGCCGTGCGGCTGCGCAAGGCGCTCGCGCCGGTGCTCACCGCGGCGCAGGTCGACGCCGCGGTCGCGTCCGGCCTGCGCCGCCTGTCGCCCGCGCAACGTGAGTATCGGCACCACAGCGACCCCGACGACAACGGGGTCGAACGCCACCGCGTCACCACCTACGAGCTGTGGGAGATCCCGCTCGCAGGCATCCTGCGCGATCTGCCGCAGCAGCGGCACGCGGCGGTCGCCAAGGCTCTGGGCGTGGAGCCGGACTGACGCGGTGCTGGACTGGCTGTTCTCACCCCTGCGCCACCGCGCCCGCCGCGAACTGCTGGCCCAGCCGTTCCCGCCCGCGTGGCTGCCGATCCTCGACGGGTTGCCGTTCTACCGGTCGCTCGACGAGCGCGGCCAGCAGCGCATCCGCGACGACCTGCGCGTGCTGATCGCCGAGAAGGAGTGGGAAGGCTGCGGCGGGCTGGTACTCACCGACGAGATCTTGGTGACGATCGCGGCGCAGGCGAGCCTGCTGCTGCTCGCGATCGAGCACGAGTACTTCGCCGACGTGCGCAGCATCCTGGTCTACCCGAGCGCCTACCGCACGATGCCGCAGCAGGACGCCGCCGGCGTGGTGCGGCCCGGCCAGGCCAACCTCGGCGAGGCGTGGCAGCGCGGCCCCGTGATCCTGTCATGGGACGCGGCGAAGGGCGGCGCGGTCGATCCGCGCGACGGCCACAACCTGGTGCTGCACGAGTTCGCGCACAAGCTCGACATGCTCGACGGGCTCGCCGACGGCACACCGCCGCTGCAGGGTCGCGAGGAGCTGCGCGAGTGGGTCGCGACGATGACCGCCGAGTTCGCGGCGCTGCGCGCGGCCGCCGCGGGCGGGCACAAGGTCGTGCTCGACCACTACGGCGCGACCAACCCCGCGGAGTTCTTCGCGGTCGCCACCGAGTGTTTCTTCGAGAAGAGCCGGCAGTTGCGGCAGCGGCACCCGCGGCTCTACGCGGTGCTGCAGGACTACTACCGGCAGGACCCGGCGGAGCGCGCCTGAGCCGCGCTCACGACGACTGCGCGGCGGCCGACGCGCCCAGGAACGTGCGCTCGACTTCGGCGTCGTAGACCACCACTTCGGGCAGCTCCCGGTAACGGCCGTCGACGTCCATGCCGAAGCCAATCACGAACTCGTCGGGGATCTGGAAGCCGACGTGGGCGAGCGGCACCTCGACGACGCGGCGCGACGGCTTGCTGAGCAACGTCGCGACCTCGCAGGTCGTCGCGCCCGAGTCGAGGAAGAACCGCCGCAGCGCGGCCACCGTGCGGCCGGTGTCGACGATGTCCTCGAGCAGCAGCACGTCGCGGTCGCGGCACGGCACCGCGTGCGCGCCGGACAGCTTGACCTGACCCGAGCTCTGCGTGCCGACGTAGGACGAGGCGCGCACCTCGTGCAGCGGCAGGTTGCCGGGCAGCAGCTGCTGCAGCACGCGCGCGAACGGGCGGGCGCCTTCGACCACGACGACCAGGCACGGCGGCGTGTCTCTGCCGGCCGCGCGGATCTGGCGGGCGAGTTCGTGGCAGCGGCGCAGGATGTCGTCGTGGCTGAAGACGACGCGGAACGGCGGGGCGGACTGGCTCATCGACGGCTCGTCACTGCAGCTGGAAGGGCACCGCAGACGACACGCCGACGGCAGCGAGGGTACCTAGGTCCAACACGACGTGGGCCGCGTAGAGCGGCACCCCGGCGAGCGGGTTGGGCGTCGGCAGGGCCACGCGCAGCGAACGGTAGCCCCCCGCCGGCAGCGGCGCCACCGCGCCGGGCACGCCCAGGAACACCGACAGCAGCGGGTCCTGCGCCAGCGGCACGACCACGCCGAGCAGCGGGAAACCCGGCGACGCGCCGTAGGCGATGCCGATCGCGCTCCACTGCGTGCCGGCGGCGCTGCCGTTGGCGAGCGCGGTGCCGTGCAAGGTGAACGAGCCGGGCCGGCTGGAGACGGCCACCTGCACCGGGTGCGCGGTGCTGTCGGCGTCGTTGCGGCGCCCCGGCGAGCCGCGATCGCCGAGGCCGAACGCAGTCACCGCCGCCGCGTAGTTGCCGTTGGTCTGCGCGCCGAGCAGATCGCGCCGCTCCGACGCGACGCCGGCGCCGCCCGGCAGGCTGCTCGAGTAGGTCAGCGCGTCGACCGTGGTCGCGCCCTGCGTCACGGCGAGCACGTCGCCCGAGTTGCCGAGTGCCAGCGTGTTGTAGGGCAGCGTCGCGCCGAGCGGCAGGCCGCCGTTGCGCGTCGGGGCGCCGTCGACCTGCACGACCAGCGGCTTGCCGGGGATCAGCAGCAGGTTGCTGGCCAGCGTCACCGACGCGGCGTTGTCGGCGAGGGTCACCCCCATCAGCCCCACGGGCCTCGCCGAGACGTTGACGAGCTCGACGTACTCGCCGTTCGTATCGGCCACCGCGGCGGGATCGCGGTGCACCTCGCTGATGCGCACGTCGCCGGCGGCGAGCGTCGTCGGCGCCACCTCGTCGCAGTAGAAGTCGAGGTAGTCGCCGTTCTGGGCCGTGGCGCGGTAGCGCTCGCCGTCGCTGTCGATGCGCAGGTTGCCGACCACGCCGAAGCCCACGATCGACGCGCTGCCCGACGTCGTGCACAGCAGCGCGCGCGCCGCCGCGGCCTGGTTGAGGCGGTTGACGATCGTCGGCGTCGGGTGGCCGTAGGAGTTGCCGACACCGCAGCTGACCACGGCGAGCTCGGGCGACAGGCGCGTCACCAGGTTGGTGCTCGTCGAGGTGTTCGAGCCGTGGTGGTTGAGCTTGTAGACGTCGACGTCGCCGCAGGCGAGCGACGCCGGCGACTCGACGTCGCTGGTGCTGTTGCCGCCGCCGGTGAGGTCGCCGCCGAGCCACATCGAGAAGTCGCGGTAGTCGAGGCGGAACACCAGCGAACGCGAGTTCTCCTCCTGCGCCGAGCTGATCGGGTCGACGAACGCGCCGCCGAGCACGTGGCCGTCGGCGGCGATGCAGGTCAGCGTCGCGCCGCCGCCCAGCTGCACCACGAGCCCCGGCGTCGCGGTGCGGCGCCGCGCGCCCGCCGCCGACAGGTAGCCGTTGGTCGCGGCGCTGGTGTTGGTGCGGCGCAGGTCGCCGCGGTCGTAGGCGAAGACGAACGGGCGCGCGGTCAGCACCTCGTCCATGCCGCCCTGGTGGTCGTCGTGGAAGTGGCTCAGGAACGTGTTGCCGTAGCCGGTCGGCTGCAGCGCCGTGATCGCCGGCAACACCGCGGCGATCCCCTGGCCGTCCGGCCCCGCGTCGACGACGTGCACGGTGCCGTCGGGCGCCCGGAGCACGATGCCGTCGCCCTGGCCGACGTCGACCACCACCACCGTCATGCCGACGGGGGGCGAACCCTCCCCGCCCTGGGGGCAGAACGCGAGGGCGAACGCGCAGAGCGACGTGGCGAGCATCGGCGGCACGATACCAGAGCGCGCGCGGGTATCGTCTGGCCGTGGCCATGCTCACCCACCGTTACGGCGCCGACGTGCACCTGTTCGACGACCCGTTCCTGAACACGCTGCTGGCCCGCATCGGCAGTCCCGAGGTCGGCACCGCCGAGCTGCCGACGCTGGTGCGTTCGGCCTACGCGCGGCTGTGCCAGGAAGTGCTGGCGCGCGAATTCCCGGTGCGAACGGCGCGCACCGCGACGCGCATGACCGCAACCGAGCCGCGCGCGTTCGTCGCCGGTCCGCAGCTGTGCCGCGACACCAGGCTGGTCGTGACCGCGGTGATCCGCGCCGGGATCCTGCCCGCGCAGGTCTGCTACGAAGCCGCGACCGAGGTGCTGCCCCCCGCCAACGTGCGGCTCGACTTCCTCAACATGTCGCGCATCGTCGACGCGCAGCACCACGTGACCGGCGTGCGGCTCGACGGCAGCAAGCTCGGCGGCGACGTCGACGACGCCGTGGTGCTGCTGCCCGACCCGATGGGCGCGACGGGCGGCACGGTCGCGCGCGCGGTCGACGTCTACCGCGACCTGGCCGGCCCGGGGGGCGCCGGTCCGCGCGCGATCTGCGCCGTGCACCTGATGGTGACGCCCGAGGCGATCCGGCGGGTCACCGCGATGCATCCGGGGGTCCGGATCTACGCCGGTCGCCTGGACCGGGGACTGTCGTCCGAGCGCGCCCTGGCCTCCCCGCCTGGCACCTATCCTGACGAGGAGCGCGGCCTCAATGACGTGCACTACATCGTGCCCGGCGCCGGTGGCATGGGCGAACTGCTGACCAACAGCTGGGTTTGAGCCGGGGCGCGGCGCCGGGAAACGGCGGGACGCATTTCCACAACCGCAATGCGGCGGGCCACAGGGCCCTCGCGCCATGACGCATATCTAACTGCTATTGCCGTAGTTACGGCGCTGCGTCAGAGGGTGGAAAGCGTGGAAAGCGCTGCGCGCATGCCCCCGTTCGGCGACGATTGGGGCACCCCTCATGATCCCGCGCACCCCCCATTCCCATCCCCGTCGCTGGTCGCTGCTCGACATCGACGATCCCGACGACTTCTACTTCTCGTGCGCCGACAGCGGCTGCACCGCCTGCTGCGTCGACATCGACACGATCGACGAGCAGCGCCAGGCCGCCCACGGCGCGCCGCCCCGTCGCCACGCCCATCGGGCGCCGCGGCCCCGCGGTAGTTCGTAGGCCCGCCGGTCGCGGCGCCCCGACCTCGTCGGGAGCAGCCTTGCCCCGCGCCGCGCCGCCGCTAAGCCTTGCCGTGCAATGTCCATCATCGTCAACGTGCAAGGTCGCGAGGTCCTCGACTCCCGCGGCAACCCAACGGTCGAAGTCGAAGTCGAACTCGAGTCCGGCGCCCGTGGCAGCGCGATCGTGCCCTCGGGCGCGAGCACCGGCGCCCACGAGGCGGTCGAATTGCGCGACGGCGACAAGAAGCGCTACCTCGGCAAGGGCGTGCTCAAGGCGGTGATGAACGTCAACACCTCCATCGCCGACGCCCTGGTCGGCCAGCCGGCCGAGGACCAGTACCTGGTCGACGCGGTCCTGGTCGAGGCCGACGGCACCCGCAACAAGAAGAAGCTCGGCGCCAACGCGATCCTCGGCGCGAGTCTGGCGACGGCCAAGGCCGCGGCCAACGAGGTCGGCATGCCGCTGTATCGCTACCTGGGCGGGGCCCAGGCGCGGCGCCTGCCGGTGCCGATGATGAACATCCTCAACGGCGGCATGCACGCCGACAACAACGTCGACTTCCAGGAGTTCATGGTGATGCCGGTCGGCGCCGCCTCCTTCCACGAGGGGCTGCGCATGGGCGTCGAGGTGTTCCACGCGCTCAAGGCCGAGCTCAAGCGGCAGAAGCTGATGACCGCGGTCGGCGACGAGGGCGGCTTCGCCCCCAACCTGGCCAGCAACGCGGCGGCCTTCGAGGTGATCCTGACGGCGATCAAGAAGGCCGGCTACAAGGCGGGCTCGGACATCGTCCTGGCCCTCGACGCGGCCTCGACCGAGCTGTTCGCGGCCGGCAAGTACACCCTGGCCGGCGAGGGCAAGAAGCTCGACGCCAAGGGCATGGTCGACCTCTACACCAAGTGGTGCCGCGACTTCCCGATCTTCTCGATCGAGGACGGCATGGCCGAGGACGACTGGACCGGCTGGACGCGCCTGACCGAGGCGATCGGCGAGGAGGTGCAGCTGGTCGGCGACGACCTGTTCGTGACCAACACCAGCCGGCTCGAGCGCGGCATCGAGGAAGGCGCGGGCAACGCGATCCTGATCAAGGTCAACCAGATCGGCACCCTGACCGAGACCTTCGAGGCGATCGACATGGCCAAGCGCGCCGGCATGCGCGCGGTGATGTCACACCGCTCGGGCGAGAGCGAGGACGCGACCATCGCCGACCTGGCCGTCGCCACCGGCACCGGCCAGATCAAGACCGGCGCGCCGTGCCGCAGCGACCGCGTGGCGAAGTACAACCAGCTGCTGCGCATCGAGGAGATGCTCGGCGACAGCGCCGTCTACGGCCTGTGACCGCGTTTTTCGGTCGCACCATGCACGGCGCGCCGCGGTCCGCTAGGATGCGCGCCGCCGCGAAGCGATGACGACGACGCGAACTCCAGCTGCCGCCAACGATTCCTTCCCGCGCTGGGTGGCGCTGGCGAGTCTCGTCGTGGTGTTGTGGCTGTTCTTCTCCAACACGGTGCCGGCGGTGCGCGAACGCACCGAGTTGCAGGGCGTGCTCTCCGACCTCGGGGACCTGCACCGACAGGCGGACAAGGTGATCACCGAGCGCCGACTGGGCCTGGCCAGCGATCGCGACCTCGACCTGCAGGCGCTGCTCGTGGCCATCGACCAGCAGGGCCTGACGCCCGCCGAGCTCTGCGCGGCGCACCCGGCGCCGATCGCCGACGACGAGAACCCCGGCGGCGCCAAGGGTTCGAACGGCCCCAGGAAGTTCCGTTGAACCGCAGCCGTCCATCGTCCGCTCCGCCCTGGTCGGGATTCCCCAAGCCCGACCCCACCACTCCGGTGCCGCCTACGTATGCGCCTCGCGGCGGCCGCAGTCGGCACCACGATTCCTGACGGGTAAATCCAGACGGGCAAACCCCAGCAGACCCCTCCTTTCGAAACATGAGCAACGCCAGCAACCCTTCCGGCCCGACCGACTCCAACGACCTGCAGCAGGTCGAGAAGCTGCGCAAGGCCTACGCGGCGATGAAGGACGAGATCCGCAAGGTGATCGTCGGCCAGGACCACGTCGTCGACGAGCTGTTCATGGCCCTGTTCTGCCGCGGCCACTGCCTCTTGATCGGCGTGCCCGGCCTGGCCAAGACGCTGCTGATCTCGACCCTGTCGCGCGTGTTGTCGCTGTCGTTCAACCGCATCCAGTTCACGCCCGACCTGATGCCCTCGGACATCACCGGCACCGAGGTGATCCAGGAGGACAAGAACACCGGCAAGCGCGAGTTCAAGTTCATGGCGGGCCCCGTGTTCGCCAACGTGATCCTCGCCGACGAGATCAACCGCACGCCGCCCAAGACGCAGGCCGCGCTGCTCGAGGCGATGCAAGAGTACCAGGTCACGGTCGGCGGCCAGCGCCACGAGCTGCAGAAGCCGTTCTTCGTGCTCGCGACGCAGAACCCGATCGAGCAGGAAGGCACCTACCCGCTGCCCGAAGCCCAGCTCGACCGCTTCATGTTCATGGTCAAGGTCGACTACCCCAGCGCCGAGGAGGAGCGCGAGATCCTGCGCCGCACCACCGAGGACCGCAAGGTCGAGATCTCGCCGGTGCTCGGCGCAAGCGAGATCTTCGAGCTGCAGCAGATCGTGCGCCGCGTGCCGATCGCCGACGCGGTGCTCGAGTACGCGCTGCGGCTGACGAGGCAGACGCGCCTGACCACCGGCGACGCGCCCGACTGGGTCAAGGAGTGGCTGCAGTGGGGCGCCGGCCCGCGCGCCAGCCAGAACCTGGTGCTCGGCGCCAAGGCGCACGCGCTGCTGCAGGGCCGCTTCTACGTCGCCGCGGACGACATCCGCGCCGTCGCCAAGCCGGTGCTGCGCCACCGCCTGGTGACCAGCTTCGCCGCCGAGGCGGAAGGCATCAGCACGGACAAGGTGATCGAGCGCCTGCTCGACGAGATCCAGCCCAACCAGAGCGCCGTGCTCGCCGACGGGAAGTTGCCCAAGGTGATCGCGCAGGGCTAGCGCCCTGCGCGAGTCACCTTGCGCAACTTGTGTTGTCCGCCGGCCGGGCCGGAAACAACACGGGCGAGCAAGGGCAGCTGGCCGGCACACGGCCGGCGGGGTTGGGGCGAAACGAAGAGGAATGGATGGTTGGAGCAACCGCGGTGAGTAGGGCCCTCGAGAGGGGTGTGGCGGGGCTGGTGCCTGCTGGTGGTTTCTTCTTTGGTGCTGGTGCTGGTGCTGCTGCTGCTTCCTCCCCTCTTCTCTCTCTGCTGGTTCTGCTGCTGAACCCTGTTTCCTCTGCTGCTGCTGGTTCTGCTTCTGCGGTTCTGCTTCTGCGGTTCTGCTTCTGCGGTTCTGCTTCGTGACCGACGGGTGACTTGATGACCGAGATTCCTACCAACTACCTCGATCCGAAGGTGCTCGACAAGGTCGGGCGGCTGGAGCTGCGTGCGCGGCTGGTGGTCGAGGGTTTCGTGACGGGCATGCACAAGTCGCCGTACCGGGGGTTCTCGGTGGAGTTCGCGCAGCACCGGGAGTACGTGCCGGGCGACGATCTGCGGCACTTGGATTGGAAGATCTTCGGCAAGTCCGACCGGTTCGTGATCAAGCAGTACGAGGAGGAGACGAACCTGAGGGCGCACCTGTTCCTCGACCAGAGCGAGTCGATGAACTACGCGCACGACGACGGGATGTCGAAGTTCGACTATGCGGCGACGGGGTGTGCGTCGCTCGCGTTCTTGATCCAGCAGCAGGCGGACGCGGTCGGGCTCACGCTGTTCGACGAGAAGGTCGCCAAGCAGGTGCCGCCATCGAATACGCGCGCGAGCCTCGCCAACCTCTTTGCGGCGCTCGAGGGCGCGAAGGCGCGCAAGCAGAAGACGAAGGTCGGCGCGGTGCTGCAGGAACTGGCCAGCCAGCTGCGCTCGCGCGGCATGGTGATGATCTTCAGCGACCTGTTCGACGAGCCCGAAGCGGTGCTCAAGGGCCTGCGCGCGATCGCCAGCCGCGGCCACGACATCGTCGTCTTCCACGTGCTCGACCGCGACGAGGTGCAGTTCCCGTTCGAGCGCATGACGCTGTTCGAGGGCATGGAGCAGCTGCCGGAGCTGCTGTGCGACCCCAAGTCGCTGCGCGAGGCCTATCTCGCCGAGATCGAGGGTTTCGCCGAAGAGATCAAGAAGGGCTGCCTGGCGCAGCGCATCGACTACGTGCGCGTCGTCAACGACAACCCGCTCGACGTGGTGCTGACCTCCTACCTCAGCGCGCGGGCCGCCCGCGCCAAGCGACGCAAGTAGCGTGAGCTTCACCAACCCAGCCCTGTTGGCCGGGGCCGCGCTGTTCGCCGTCCCGCTGATCATCCACCTGCTCAACCGGCAGCGGCACAAGCGCCGCCCGTGGGCAGCGATGGAGTTCCTGCTGCGCGCCTACCAGAAGCAGCGCAACCGGCTCCGCAACGAGAACCTGCTGCTGCTCCTGCTGCGGTGCCTGTTGCCGATCGTGCTGGCGCTGGCCGTGGCCCGACCGGTGCTGCAGAGCGCCGCCGGCCTGCTCTCGGGCGGCGGCACGGTGCACCACGTGATCGTGCTCGACGGCAGCTACAGCATGGGCGCCCAGCAGAGCGGCGCGCCGAGCCCGTTCGAACGCGCCCGCGAGATGGTCGGGCGCATGCTCGACCGCTTCGAGCAGAACCAGAACCGCTCCGACAAGGTGACGCTGGTGCTCGCCGGCGTGCGGCCGCGCTTCCTGGTGCGCGGCGACCTCGACCTGGCCACCGCGCGCAACCAGTGGTTCACGCTGCAGCGCCCCGACGACGCCTCGAGCGAACTCGGCGAAGCCCTGCTGCAGGTGGCCGACGCGCTCGAGGAGGCCAAGGACCCCGACGTGCAGATCTACGTGTTCACCGACCTGCAGGCGCGCTCGCTCGGCAAGGCGCTGCACAGCGGCGAACCGTCGGCCGCGGCCGAGCTCGTCGACACGGCGCGCGACGCCTGCGAACGCCTGCAGAAGCTCGCGGGCGCGCAGCTGCACTGGATCGACTGCGGACCGTTCGCCGACAGCCGCGTCGGCGGCGTGCTCGACAACGCGCAGATCACCGACCTGCGCATCGAGCAGCCCGTGGCGATCGCGCGCACGCCGGTCGACGTCGTCGCCACGCTGCGCAACCGCGGCCAGGCCAAGGTCGACGTCGAGGTCACGCTCGAGATCGACGGCGGCGAGCCGATGCGCAAGATCGTGTCGCTGGCGCCGGGCGCCGAGGGCGAGGCCGACTTCCAGGTGGCGTTCCGCGAGCTCGGCCGCCGCCGCCTGCGCGCCAGCCTGCAGAACGACGCGCTGTCCGCCGACGACGAACGTTTCCTGACGGTGCTGGTGCGCGACCGCGTGCGCGTGCTGCTCGTCGACGGTGCTGCCGACGAAGACCCGCTGCGCAGCTACCACTACCTGTGGGAGGCGATCCTCGACCCCGACCCGACGCTGCTGCCGACGTTCGCGGTCGAGGCCGTCGACGCGCTGGCGCTGCTCGGCGGTCGCGCCGTGCCGAAGGACTACGACGTCACGGTGCTCGCCGACGTCGACCGCATCAACCAGCAGGCCGCGGCCGCGCTGCAGGCCGCGCTGCAGGCGGGCCGCGGGCTGTTCGTGTGCTTCGGCGACCGCACCGACCCCGACAGCTACAACCTGCACCTCTACGCCGCCGGCGACGGCATCATGCCGATGCGCCTGGGCACGCCGCTCGGCGGCAAGGTCGGCGGTTCTCTGGTGCGCACGCC
The DNA here is from genome assembly GCA_020638655.1 of Planctomycetota bacterium. Taxonomy (GTDB): domain Bacteria; phylum Planctomycetota; class UBA1135; order UBA1135; family UBA2386; genus JACKIC01. The sequence goes on along the minus strand of JACKIC010000002.1, from coordinate 321,969 downwards.
GACGATGCTGCACCCCGAGCACCCGGCCTTCGCCGAGTTCGAGGAGCCCGTCTATCGCGAGATCCTGCAGGCGATCCCGGTCACCGGCTGGTTCAGCACCAGCGCCGGCACGCTGCGCGAAGACAGCACCGTGCTCGCCAACCTGACCGATCCCGACCAGAGCCCGCTGCTGGTCACGCGCGACTTCGGCGAAGGCAAGGCCCTGTTCCTCACCTCGGCGATCGCGTCCGAGTACCGCGCCGACCGTTGGAATCACCTGGACGACCCGATGGTCGCGTTCCCGCTGTTGCACGGCATCGTCAAGTGGCTGGCGCTACCGGCCACCGATCCGTTCCAGGTGGCGGTCGGCGCCGAGCTGTCGTGTTCGGTTGCGGGCCGGCCCGAGAACATCGAACTGCAGCGGCCCGAACGCGACGGCGGCGCGCGGGTGCCGGTCGGCGGCGAACCGCGACCGCTGCCCGGTGACCGTTTCCAGCTGCCGACGCTGCGCGACACCGAGCACGCCGGCTTCTACACCGTCGAGATGATGCTCGACCGCGACAACGGCAAGGAGCCGCTGGTGCTGCCGTTCGCGGTCAACGTCGACCCCGACGAGGGCGACCTGCGCTACGTCGCGCACGACGAGGCCCGTCAGGCGCTGTCGCTGCCGCGGGTGCTCACCAACCTGCCCGCGGCCGCCGACGCCGCGGAGCCGTCCGACTCGAGCGAGCTGGGCCCGACCCTGCTGCTCTGCACGCTGCTGCTGGTGCTCGGGGAAGCGGCCCTGGCGCGTTTCGTGTCGATGCGGAGGAGCTGACCGTGCTGCCCACGATGACCATGTTCGCGCCGACACCGCTGCTCCAGGACCCCGAATCGTCGACCTACGTCGAGGAGGTGTTCCGGTTCGCCAACGCGCCGCCGCTGTGGGTGCTGGCGCTGATCGTGATCCCGGCGACGGTGCTGTTCGCGTGGTGGTCGTACTCGGGCCTGAGCCGGCTCGAACGACCGACGCGCACCGTGTTGTCGGTGCTGCGCTGGCTCGCCATCGCGATCGCCTGCGTGCTGCTGTTCCAACCCGTCTTCGAGGTCACCACCTACCGCAAGACCCAGAACCAGGTGCACGTGCTGGTCGACGACAGCGCCAGCATGTCGCGCAAGGACGGCTACCCCGACGAGGACGAGGCGCGCCAGCTCGGCAAGCTCATCGGCAACGCCGACCTCGGCACGCTGACCCGCCGCGAACTGGTCACGCAGGTGCTGGGGCAGAGCGGCGGCCTGCTCGAGAAGCTCGCCGCGACCCACGACGTGCGGCTGTTCCGCGTGCAGCGCAAGCCGTCGCCGATCCGCGGCCTCGACGAACTCACCGCCAACGGCAACCGCACCACGCTCGGCGACGCGCTCGACCTGCACCTCGGCGCCGCCGGCTCGGCCAACCTCGACGCGGTGATCCTGGTCTCCGACGGCCGCAACAACGGCGGGCTCGAGCCCGTCGAAGTGGCCCGCACCTACGGGCTGCGCGGCATCCCGGTGTTCACCGTCGGCGTCGGCGACCCGCAGCCGCCGCGCAACGCGTGGATCATCGGGCCGCCGGGCCCCAAGGAGGCGCTGCGCGAGGAAGAGGTCGGCTTCGACGTCACGCTGCGCGCCGAGGGCCTGGGCGGCAAGCGCGCCCGCGTCGAGCTCGAAGGCTCGCGCGACGGCGGGCCGTTCGCGCCGCTGGCGACGGCCACCGGCGAGTTGCCGCCCGACGGCGAGAGCAGCAAGGTGCGCGTGTTCTTCGCGTTCCAGGAGGCCGGCGACTGGACCTTGCGGTTCAAGCTGGTGCCCGACGCCGCGGAGAGCCAGGTCGACGACAACAGCGACGTGCGTTTCCTGCGCGTCAACGACGAGCGCATCAAGGTGCTCTACGTCGAGGAGCGGCCGCGCTGGGAATACCGCTACATCAAGAACAGCCTCAAGCGCGTCGACCCGAGCATCCTGATGCAAGCGGTGCTGTTCGACGCCAGCCCGCGCTTCGAGCAGGAGCACAGCAAGGAGCTGCCGCCGCTGCGCGACATCCCGCGCACCGAGAAGGAACTGCTGCAGTACCACGTCGTGCTGATGGGCGACGTCGCCCCCGAGCGCATCGCGCCGACCGAGGAGGGCATCCGCAACTGGCTGCAGATGCTGGTCAAGTTCGTCGAGTTCGGCGGCGGCGCCGGCTTCCTGTTCGGCGACGTCGCGATGCCCGAGCGCTACCGCAACACGCCGCTGCAGGACCTGCTGCCGGTCGTGCTCGAGGACCCGGTCACCCTGCAACGCAACCCGCCGTCGCGCGAGTTCGAGTTCCGGCCAATCCTCGAGAACCCGCTGCAGCCGCACGACATCCTGTTGCTGCAGCGCGACCCGGCCTTCAACCGGCGCCTGTGGGAGGACGGCCTGCCCGGCTTCTTCGTCTACCACCCGGTGCAGCGCGCCAAGCCCGGCGCGACGGTGCTGCTGCGCCACCCCACCGACGGCAACGCCTACGGCAAGCGGCCGATCGCCGTGGTCGGCCCCTACCCGCGCGGCACCACGTTCTTCCTCGGCACCGACGAGACCTGGCGCTGGCGCGACCCGTACGCCGAGACCTACATGGACGCGTTCTGGCGCAACGTCGTGCGCTACCTCGCCCAGGGCCGGCTGCAGCGGCGCAACGACCTGCTCGAACTGACCGTCGACAAGAACATGCTCGAGACGGGCGACAAGGTGCGCGTGCACCTGCGGCTGCAGGACGCCGAGCTGCAGCCCGCGACCGCGCAGGAGCAGCCGATCTTCCTGCGCAACGACCGCAACGAGACCGAGCGCCGGCTGCTGCGCGCGGTGCCGGGCGAACCCGGCATGTATCAGGCCAGCTTCACGATGGCCGACGCCGGCGCGTTCAGCTTCCTGGTGTTCGCCAACCAGAACCCCAACGACGCGGTGTTGGCGCGCGAGGACGTGCTCGTCAAGGTGCCCGACCGCGAGATGGCCCAGTCGAGCCAGGACCGCCAGACCCTCGAACGCATCGCCGCCGCCAGCGGCGGCTCGGCGGGTGCGGGGCGCTACGTGTTCCTGGCGGACGCGGCGGACCTGGCGGACGACTTCGCCGGCCGCAAGTCCTACGAGAGCCGCGAGGACACGCGCACCCGCCCGGCCTGGGACAGCGGCTGGTCGCTGGGCCTGCTGCTCGCGGTGCTCGCCGTCGAGTGGATCCTGCGCAAGCGGGCCCGGCTCATCTGATGGCGCGCCCCTCGCCAGACGGCCGCGTCCGGCCGAGAATGGCCGCTCGCAGGTGGTGACCACGCTGCGTATCGGCGGACGCCCGCTTCCCCTACCAGCCCACCCACCCCGCAGCCGATGCAGATCCTGAAGATGAGCTCCTGCGCCGAGATCGCCGCGCTCCTGCGCGCGGGCCTGCTGCTCGCCGGCGCCGCCGCGCCGCTGCTGGCGCAGCGCCTGCCCGAACGCGCCCCGCTGCGGCCGATGGAGTTCAGCGCCAGCCAGGACGACAACCTGTTCTCGCTGGGCCGCTCGCAGGAGGACATCCACCAGTGGGAGGTCGCGCTGACCGAGCTCGAGAAGGGCGACTACCGCCTGGCCGTCGAGCGACTGCACAAGCTGCTCGGCAGCGAGATCGGCGGCGTGGTGCCGATCGCGCCCGGGCGCTTCGTCGGCCTGCGCCTGGCCGTGGTGCAGACCATGGCGAACATGCCCCCGGCCGCGGTCGATGCCTACGAGACGCTGGTGCGCCGCGAGGCCGGCGCGCTCGCCGAGCGCAGCCTGCTCGAACTCGACGCGGCGCAGCTGGTCATGTTGGCCGAGCGCTTCCCCGCCGCCGACATCGGCCGCCGCGCGCGCGTGCGGCTCGGCGACCTGGCGCTCGAACGCGGCGACGGCCACGCCGCCGCCGGCCATTTCCTGGTCGCGCTCGACGCCGCGCCGATCGGCAGCGACGAGGAGCGCCGGCTGACCGAACGCCTGCTCGGCGCCAGCGTGCTCGCCGACGCCCGCGCCGCGCGCACGGCGCAGAGCGCCAAGAGCCTGCCGGCCTGCGGCCACGACGTGCTCGCCGCCTTGCCCGTGTCGAACGACCCGCTGGGTTACCCTGCGGTCGGCGGCGGCGCCGACGGCCGCACGCCGATGTCGCTGCCGGCGGGCAGGCTGCGGCGCGAAGGCAGCGCCGAGTTCACCGCACCGGGTTTCGACCGCCGCGAGACCGGGCTGTTCGCGATGCAAGCCGTCGGCGACCTCGACGGGCTGTTCGTCAACACGGGTCGCGAAGTGGTCGCCTACGACCCGCTGCGGCGCGGCCTCGCCTGGGTCTCGGCGTCGCCGCTGCGCGACGCCGATCCCGACGGCTGGGCGACGGTCAACCAGTACGAGGACCAGATCAACCACGACATGGTGCTCGCGGCGGCCTGCGGCGACGACGTCGTGGTCGCGGCCCTGCAGGTGCCCGAGAAGGGCAACAACGTGGACTTCCAGGGCAGCTTCCGGATCCTCAGCAAGATCCCCCAGCGCCGCCTGTTCGCGTTCTCGCGCAGCACCGGCAAGTTGCTCTGGGCGCACTACGACGAGATCGAGGGCCAGCGCACGCGGCGCTTCCGCGGCCACGACTCGTGCGGTCCGCCGCTGGTCGTCGGCGACACGGTCTACGCGCCGGTGTTCGACCGCTCCGGCGCGATCGCCTTCGCGATCGCGGCCTACGACCTGCACACCGGCCAGACGAAGTGGCGGCGACTGGTCTGCAGCAGCCAGCAGGACGTCAACATGTTCGGCAACGCGCGCGCCGAGTTCGCCTCGTCGCCGCTGTGCATCAGCGACGGCATGCTGGTCGGCGCCTCCAACCTCGGCGTCGCCTTCGCCGTGGAGGCGGGCACCGGCCGACTGCGCTGGGTGACGGCCTACCCGGTGACGCAGATGCCGCGCACGATGCTGCACGGCCAGCGCGACCGCGTCGTCTACTTCGCCAACAACGCGCCGATCGTCGCCGACCGCGTCGTCTGCGCGACGCCGCTCGACTCGCAGTTCGTGCTCGGCCTCGACGTCGACACCGGCCGCGTGCTGTGGCGCCTGCCCGCCGAAGCCATGGTCGCCGGCGAAGAGCACATGGTGCGCTGGCTCGACGGCGTGTTCGACGACGAGTTCCTGCTGCACGGCTACGGCGCCGTCGCCGTCAAGGCGCGCCCCGACAACATGCTGGGCGAACGCGCCGCGCTGCGCAGCCTGGTGGCGCCCTACGACCTGCGCGAACGCGGCGACGGCCGCCTCTCGCCGCGCGCCGCGGTCACCACCGACCACATCTGGTTCGCGAGCGCCAGCGGCATCCGCGGCTACGACCGCGCCGGCAGCCCGGCGCCCACGACGATCCCGATCGACCGCTACCAGCCCGGCAACCTGCTGTTCGTCGACGGCGCGATCGTCTCGGTGCGGCAGCGTGTCTTCGACGTGCTGTTCGACGCGGCGGCGCTGCAGGACCGGGTCGAAGCCCGCCTGCGCGCCACGCCGGACGATCCCGCGGCGATCCTGCGCGCCGCCAGCCTGCGCGCGGCGCTGCTGCCCAAGGGTGCCTCGCCTGAACAACTGGCGGCAGTGCAGGCCCTCTACCAACGCGGCCTGCAGGCGGCGGAGCGGCGCGGCCTCGCGCCCAACCACCCGGTGCGCCTGGCCCTGCAGCGCGAACTGTTCACGCAGTCGCTGAGCCGCGCCGAAGCCGCGCTCGGCAACGGCGACGCACACGCCCTGGACCTGTTGCTGCTGGCGCGCGACACGGCGCCCGACCTGGGCGCCTGGGTGCGCGTGCAGGCGCTGGTGCTGGCCAACTGCGGGGCCGACACCGCGCGGCAGCGCCGCGAACTCGACCTGCTCGAGGAGCGCGCTGCGGCGGAGTCGATCGCGTTCGACGGTGCCGCGCCGCTGCCGGTGCCGGCGTTCGTGCTGTGGCGCCGCGCCGTGCTGCCCGACACCGACCCGACCGCTGCGGTTGCCGCCTGGCAGACGCTGATCGAGGTCTACGGCGACACGACCATCGACGGCCAGCGCGCCACGATCCGCGCTCAGCAGGCGATCACCGAGGCCGTCGCCGCGCACGGCGCCGCGGTCTACGCCAAGGTCGCGGCGCGCGCCGACGAGGCCCTCGCCGCCGCCGCCGAGGACCCGGACGCGCTGCGCGACGTCAGCAACCGCTTCCCCAACAGCGCCGCCGCGAGCCTCGCGCGCACCCGCCTGCTCGACCGCTCGGTGCGCAACGGCGACCTGGCGATGGCCTGCGACGTTCTCGGCCAGGATCTGCGCGGCGGCCAGGCGACGCCGGGCATGCTGCGGCGCGTCGCCGTCGCCGCCCAGGCGCGCGGCAACCCGGGCCTGTGCCGCGCGATGCTGGACCGCCTGCAGCAGTTCGCGAACCTGGCGTCGGACTGGCCCGACGACCAGGGCGCCACCTACGGCGCGGTGCGCGAGCGCCTGCTGCCCGAACTGGCCCTGGCCACCGCACCCAAACGCACCGGCCTGCCCGAACGCGAGGTCGCCCGCATCCGGCCGCGCTCGACGCGCGAGTCGCTGCGCCTCCTGCCGCTCATCGAAGCCGCCGAGTTCCCCCGCCCCGACGCCGTGCCGCTCTACGCGCTCGGCGGGGCCGAGCTGCTCGCCTTCGACGTCGACTCCCCCGACATCGCCAAGCCGATCCTGTTCCGCGCGCCGGTGCAGTTCCTCGAGCACGTCGTGCTCTGCGGCACGACCCTGATCGTGCCGGACCTCGAGCGGGTGTTCGCGCTCGACTACCGCACCGGGGCGCTGCGCTGGGAGCTGCCGAACCCGCAGCGCCGGCTCTACGACGGCCTGGGCGTGCAGGACGGCATCCTGCACGTGTCGGGGCAGGCGACCGATCGCAGCGGCGGCGCCGAGCTCGCCGGCATCGAACCGATCACCGGCGCCGTGGTGTTCGCCCGGCCGCTGCCCTCCGAACGCATGCAGCCCGTGCCCAAGCCGGTGTCGGGTCAGCTGCTCGCGATCGGCAACGACACCAGCGGCGTCGCCGTGATCGAGCGCCTCGACCCGGTCACGGGGGCGACCATCCGCAGCATCCCGCTGCCGACCGAGAAGGTGCTGCAGCGCAACCAGCACCGCTCCGACGGCATGCTCACGCGCCTGTTCGCCCAGGCGCTGCAGGCCGACGCCGAACGCGTCTACCTACCGATCGAGAGCAGCCTGTCCGGCGAAGCACCGCGGGTCTCGGCCATCGGCCAGGACGGCACCGCGGCCTGGAGCTGGCGCGGCGGCCCCGGCCGCCGCATCGAGATGCTGGCGCTGCGCGGCGACCGCGTGGTGATCGTCGAGAGCAGCGACGAGCAGCCCGGCAGCGTCACCGTGTGTCTGGCGGCCACCGGCGAGGTCGTGCGCCGCACCGAGCTGGCGCTCGACGTCCAGGTGCTCAACTGGCAACCCGGCTGGCTCCTCAACCCGGCGCCCGCGGCCCTCGCCCTGGTCGACCGCGAGCCGGGCCGCACCGGCGCCCGCCGCTTCGTCAGCGTCGCCATCGACGACGACCGCAGCTCCTTCCTGGTGCCGCTGGGCAACGAGGACGGCGTCGTCGAACGCCAACCGCTCTTCGGAGACGGATTCGTGACGTTTGGCGTTCGCCCCGCTCGCAGCGGCGCCTTCCGGCTCTACAGCCTGAACCTGAGCGACCGCAGCGGCGCCCTGTCCGCCGGGCGCAAATCCCAGTATCTGCAGATCGGCCCCACCTTTGGGGTCTCGGCACTCGGCGCCTACACTGTCGTTTCCGGCGCCGACTGCCTCCTCGTGCTGGGCCCACCTGCCGACAACCGATGAATGGCAACATGACCCGGACTCCCGCGCCGTTCCCGTTCGCCGCCCTGCTGCTCACCGCGCTCGGGGTGCTCGGCCCCGCGCCGGCGCAGGAACCGCAGCGCCGCGGCTCGAGCAACGAGCAACTGCTCGACGAACCGCTGCGCGCGGCGGTCACGCGCGGGCTGGACTGGCTCGCCGAACACCAGCATCCCGACGGCTATTGGGCCGAGCTGGTGGGCTACAAGCTCAACACCGACTACGAGGCGATGGACGACCGGCCGCAGCCGCACGTCGGTGTGACCTCGCTGGCGCTGATGAGCTTCCTCGCCGGCGGCCACGTGCCCGACCGCGGCAAGTACGGCGCCGTGCTGCACCGCGGCATCGACTTCGTGCTGCGCTCGACCCAGGACGACGGCCAGATCACCGCCTACGGCACGCGCATGTACAGCCACGCGTTCGCGACGCTGTTCCTCGCCGAGGCCTACGGCATGGTCGAGCGCGCCGACGTCAAGCAGTCGCTGCAGCGCGCCGTCGATCTGATCGTCGACTCGCAGAACGCCGAGGGCGGCTGGCGCTACCGGCCGTTCGCGCGCGAATCGGACATGTCGATCACGGTCTGCCAGGTGCTGGCCCTGCGCTCGGCACGCAACGTCGGCATCCACGTGCCGATCAACACCATCCGCAACGCGCAGAGCTACGTCTACCGCAGCGCCGTGCGCAGCAACGACCGCCGCTACGTCTACCGCGGCCACCAGGGCTACGGCGACGAGGGCGGCAGCTTCCGCTACCAGAACCGCGAGCACACCCGTGCCACGTTCCCGCTGACCGCCGCCGGCGTCACCACGCTCTACGCCGCCGGCGAGTACGACAGCCAGATCATCCGCGACGCGCTCGAGTACATGGACCGCGAGGTCGACTCCTTCAGCAACGACTGGCAGGACCACTACTTCTTCTACTACGGGCACTACTACGCCGTGCAGGCGTACTACATCACGGGTGACCCGAAGTGGACGACCTACTTCCGCAAGATCAAGGCGCGGTTGCTCGACCGCCAACGCCGCGACGGCAGCTGGCCGTGCCGCGTCGGTCCCGGCGAGGCGTTCTCGACCGCGGTCGCGACCCTGATCCTGCAGATCCCGCTCCAGTACCTGCCGATCTTCCAGCGCTGATCCCCACGTGACCGACCCGAACGCCACGCCCAGCCCTGCGGCCGTCACCACCGGCGCCAAGGCCGTCCGCGACGACGTCAGCCGTCGCCTGCAGACCCTGCTCGGCGATCAGACGGCGCGGCTGCGCAACCGCTTCTTCTGGCACGGCCTGTGCACCACGGCCCTGCTGGTGCTGGGCGCGATCCTGCTGTTCTTCCTGCTCGACCACTCGCTGCGGTTGCCGCAGCCGATCCGTCTGCTGCACACCTTCGCCACCGCCGCGCTGCTGGTCGGCGGCCTGCTGCGGTTCGTGCGCTACCCGATGACGCGCCCGCTGCAGCACCTGGACGTCGCCGAGGTGATCGAGCGCTCGTTCCCGACGCTGCACCAGCGCCTGGTCTCCGCGATCCAGCTGCAACCGCTGCAGGGCGAAGCGCTGCGCGGCCAGTCGCGCTCGATGGTCGACGAGTTGCTCGCCGACACCCAGGCCGCGATCGCCACGCTGCCGCTGCACGAACTGTTCGACAGCACCAGGACCCGGCAGCTGGGCCTGGGTGCGGCCGGCATCGCCGTGCTGCTGACCGCCGGCGCCCTGCTCGGCCCGCAGACGGCGCGCGCCTTCGTGCTGCGCCACCTCGGCATGAACGCCGACTACCCGCGCGACACCTACCTGGTCGTCGAGCTGCCGCCGGCGAGCCCCGAGCTGCAGCGCGAGGACCGCGACGGCGAGACCCTGCTGCTGTTGTCGGCCGGCGCCGACCTGCACGTCTCGGTGCTGGCCACGGGCGTGGTGCCCAAGGAGGCCTTCCTCGACGTCTCGCCCCTGCAGCAGGACGAAGACCGCGGCGAACCCGCGCCGGCGCGCAGCGTGCCGATGACGCCGCGCCCCGGCGACCGCTTCCGCTACGTGTTCCGGCGCCTGTCCGGGTCCTTCGAGTTCCACGCCCGCGGCGGCGACGACGAGCACGGCGACCGCCGCGTGGTCGTGCGCACCATCCACCCGCCGCAGGTGGCGACGATCACCGCGAACGTGACGCCGCCGTCCTACACCGGCAGCGAGGTTCTGGTGCAGCAGGGCGGCGCCATCGAGGCGCTGACGGGCAGCGAGGTGGAGCTCGCGGTGACCACCACCGCGGCGGTGCGCTCGGCGACGCTGTCGTTCCTCGAGAGCGGCCGCCGCGTCGAACTGGAGCCCACCGCGATCCAGGACGACAGCGGCGTCGGCACCGCCTACCGCGGCAAGTTCACGATCGAGAAGTCCGACCGCTACGAGGTCGAGCTGCGCGCCGAGAACGGCCTGCAGAACCCCAACCCCGGCAACTATCCGGTGTCGGCGCTGCAGGACTACGCGCCCGTCGGCCGCTGGCTGCTGCCCGACGAGGAGAACCTGCTGCTGCTGCCCGGCGCGCTGCTCTGCCTGCGCCTGGAGCTGCGCGACGACTTCGGTCTGCAGGGCGTCGACCTCAACGTCGAACACGGCGGCAGCACCGCGCTGACCACGAGCCTCTTGCAGGCGCCCCAGGCCGGCGAAGAGCCCGTCAAGCAACAGGTCGCGACGCGCTTCTTCGAGGTCCGCGACCTGCTCGGCGGCGGCGAACCCGCGGGAGCCGGGCAGGGCAACCAGAGAGCTCCCAGCAGCAACGACGGCCTCAGCCTGCAGGTCGTGCTGACCGACATCTGCGCCCCCGCGGCCAACACCACCGAGCTGCCCCGCCGGATCGTGCAGATCGTCGACGACCAGCAGCTCGCCGCCGCGATCGCCAAGATGTTCCGCGGGCTGCGCGAGGAGACCGAGCAGGCGCTCGAGATCCAGCGCGACCGCCGCACCAGGCTCGAGGACCTGCTCGGCCCCGAGGGCACCTCGGTCGCGGCGATCAACCAGGTGCTGACCGGCATCGAGGTCGGCCAGGCGCGCGTCGCCAGTTCCGCGACCCGGTTGCACAACGGCCTGATGCGGGCCTTCGACATGCACCTTTGGAACCGCCTGGAGACGAGCCCGAACGCGCCGCGCGTGATCGATGTCTACCAGCGCTTCTCGCGCGACCTGCAACAGCCGCTGGCGCTGGACCCGGCCTTCTATCGCGAGATCGCGCGACTGCGCGGCGCCGGCACGCTCGGCGCGCTCGAGACCACCCTCGATCCGATCCTGGCGATGGTCGTGCTGGCCGACGGGCTGGCGACGACGCGCTGCCCGGCGACCATGCGCACGCTGGCGCAGGCCGAGGTCTCGCGCGACACCGAGCGGCGCCAGCTGCTCGCCGACGCCCTCGCCGACCAGCGGCAGATCCAGACCGACCTCGAGCAGCTGCTGCTGCGCCTCGAGGAGTGGAACGACTTCCAGGACCTGATCCAGGAGACGCGCGCGCTGCGCGATCGCCAGCGCGACCTGCAGACGCGCACCGAAGAGGTGAAAGGCAAATGACGACCGTGCACCGTGCGGCGAAGTTCGTGTTGCTGACCTGCGCCATGCTCGGCGCGGCGGGCCAGACCTGCCTGCAGGCGCAGGGCGGAGGCACCCAACAAGGCGTCGACCAGGACGTGATCGACAAGCTGCGCCGCGACCAGGACGAGATCCTGCGCAAGGCCGAGCGCATGCGCGCGCTGATGGAGCGCCTGCAGCAGCGCTACGAGCGCGAGGGCAAGAAGGAACAGGTCGAGTTGCTGCGCCAGGGCCTGGCGCACCTCGACAAGACCAGCATCCTGCGCGACGTCGCCAGCATCCGCGACGACCTCGCGGCGACCGCCCTCACCGAGGCGCTGCGCAAGCAGCAGCAGGTCGTCGAGGAGCTCGAGAGCCTGCTCAACATCCTGCTCGAGCGCAAGTCGGTGGAGAACCTCGACGCGGCGATGCAACTCGCCGCCGAGCAGGCGGCGACGGCCGCGGCGCTCGCCGCGCGCCAGGCCGAGCTGCAGCAGCGCACCAACGAGGCCCTGCGCGGCGAGCCGACGGCCGCCGAGCGGCAGCTGCTCGAGGACATGCGCGAGCTGGCCGACAAGGAACGCAACGAGGCCGAGCGCAACGCGCGCGAGTCGGGCTCGCGGCGCCCGTTCCTGGAGAACGCGCTGCAGCGGGTACAGCAGCTGTTGCGCCAACAGGACCGCCTCGAGCGCGGCCTCGCCGACCAGACCGACGGCGGCGCCGACGCCAACCGGCAGCGCCAGTTCGACCTCGGTGAGATCGTGCAGCGCGCCCGCGAGCTGACCGGCCAGCTGCGCGACGAGCAACGCCAGCACGAGGTCGGAGACGCCGCCAGGCAGCTGCAGGGCGCGGCCGAGGGCAACGACAACCAGGCGACGCAGGACGCGCGCGATCGCTTCGATCGCATGCTCCAGGACGCCCCCAAGCTCGCCGGCGGCGCCGAGGGCCCGCAACGCGACCCGAAGTGGAGCCAGCTGCGCGACCAGCTCGAGAAGGCGCCCGCGGGCGGCACCGACGCCGAGCGCAAGGCCCTGCAGGAGCTCGCGGCGCGCGGCACGGACGTGGCGTCCGAGCGCGCCGCGCAGGCCAGGCAGCGCAACACGGCGGACAACGAGCGGCTGCAGCAGGCGGCCGGCAAGCTGGCCGAGAACATGGCGAAGGGCAGCGAGCCCCAGGCGACCCAGCCCCAGGCGGCGGAGCCGCAGGCCGCCCAGCCCCAGGCCGCCCAGCCGGCCGAGAACGGCGCCGCCGCCGCGCTCCAGGAAGGCCAGCAGCGGCTGCAGGAGGCCCAGGCGGCCGCCGAGCGCGGCGACCTGACCGAAGCCCGCGCCAAGGCCGATCAGGCCCTGTCGGCGTTCGAGCGCGCGCGCGCCCAGGACCGCCGCGATCACCCCGAGCCGCAGCAGGAGGCCGCGCGCATGGCCGCCGAGTCGGCGTCGACGGCCAACGAGCTGCGCAATGCCCCCAGCGCCCAGAGCGCCGAGCAGACCGCCAGCGAGCAGCTGCAGGCCGCCGAACAGGCCCAGCGCCAGGCGGAGGCCGGCCTCGAGCCGGACCAGCAGACGGGCCGGCCCGCCGACACGCAGCAGGCCGCGAAGGCCGCGCAGCAGTCGCGCGAGCAGCTGCAGGCCGCCGCCAAGACCCTGACCGAGGCGCTGCAACAGGCCAACGCCGGCCGCGAGCAGGGCCTGCAGGAGGCGCAACAGCGCCAGCAGGACCTGCAACAGGCCGCGCAGGACCTGCAGCAACGCATGCAGCAGGCGGCACAGCAGCAGGGCGGCATCACGCCGCAGCAGCAGAAGGCCGCCAGCGAGGCGATGCAGAAGGCCGAGCAGGCGATGCAGCAGGCGCAGCAGCAGCTCAGCGCGGGCCAACAGGCCAGCGCGTCGAGCCAGCAGCAGAAGGCCGCCGAGGCGATGCAGCAGGCCGCCGAGGCGATGCAACAGAACCGGCCGATGACGCAGCAGCAGCGCGACGCGATGCAGCAGCAGGCGCAGGAGCAGAAGGACCTGGCCGAGGACATCCTCAAGCTCGCCGAAGAGCTCAAGGCTCGCGACAACAAGAAGGCCAGACAGGCCGTCGACCAGGCCGCCGAGGCCGCGCAGAAGGCGCAGCAGGCGATGGAGCGCGGCGACGAGCAGGAGACGCAGCAGGAGCAGGAACAGGCGCGGCAGAAGCTCGAGGAAGCCGCCAAGCAGCTCGAGGAGGAGAAGGACCGCTACCAGGACCTCCGCCAGGAAGAGCTGCTGTTCAAGATGAAGGAGGAGCTCACCGCGTTCCTCGAGCGGCAGCAGCCGCTGACGCAGCAGACGCTGGAGCTGCAGGAGGCGGCGAAGAGCGGGCTGTCGCGGCCGGCGCGCCGCCGCCTGAACCAGTTCGGCGAGGAGGAGCAGGAGCTCGCGGGCAAGATCGAGTTCCTGGTGCAGGCGCTGACCGACGAGGGCAACCTCGTCTACCGCGCCGTGCTCTCGGCCAACCTCGAGGACCTGCGTGAGGTCGCGACCCGCCTGTCGGGCCGCGCGCCCGATCCCGGCACCTACACGACGATGCTGCAGCAGGACGTCGAGAAGCGCACCAAGGACCTGATCGAGGCGCTCGACCGCGAGCGCAAACGGCGGGAGCAGGAGCGCAAGGAGCAGCAGCAACAGCAGGCGCAGCAGAGCCAGAACAAGTTCAACCAGCAGCGCCAGCAGCTCGTGTCGTTGATCGCCGAGCTCGAGATGCTCAAGCAGCTCGGCAACGATACGCGCCGGGCCACCGACGACCTGCGCACGCTGATCGAGCTGCGCGGCGACGACTCGATCACCGACGCCGAGGTGGCGCTGGTCGAGCGTCTGGCGCACCGCCACGCCGAGATCACCAAGCTGTTCCAGCAGATCCGCGCCGGCGTCGAGCAGGCGATGAACCAGGGCCAGCAGGGCAACGAAGAAGAGGGCCAGGGAGGCCCGGGCAAATGAAGTCGATCCTGTGCATCTGCGCGTTCGCGCTGTTCGTCACCGCGCCCGCGGGCCGGCTGCTCGCCCAGGGCGCCGACCCCGCCAAGGAGATCAAGGAGCTCGCCAAACGCGTCGGCGAGCAGCTCGAGGAGATCGACCGCCTGCTGCTCGAATCGAGCAAGAAGAACCAGCCCCGCGCCACGCCCACCGAGAAGCTGCAGCAGGCGAAGACCACCAGCGAGGCGGTCGAGAGCGGCATCGACGAGCTGATCGACAAGCTCAACGAGATGAAGAACCAGGGCGGCGGCGGCCAGAGCGAGGACCAGCAGCAGAAGCAGCAGGACCAGCAGCAGCAGCAGGGCCAGCAACAACAGCAGCAGGGCAACAACCAGCGCCGCGAGAACCAGACGCCCGACTTCGTGCAGCAACCCAAGGACGGCCAGCAGCAGGGCCAGAAGCCCGGCGAACAGCAGCCGGGCGAGCAGCCCGGAGGCAACAAGCCGCAGGACCAGCAGAAGCGCGACGGCAACCCCAACGGCGCCCAGCAGAGCAACGACCCGGGGCAGAACACCACCGGCAACCGGCAACCCGAGCCCGAGACCGGCCCGGGCCAGCCCGGCACGGGCGAAGGCGGCTGGGGCGAGCTGCAGGACTACGTCAACTTCCTCAAGAACCGGGGTTCGCCGCCGAAGGTGCCCGAGAAGTTCCGCAAGTATTGGGAAGCCTACCTGCGCAACAAACGCGGCAGCGGCAACTGAGCCCCGCCGCCAGGACTACCAGCGCAGCCCGAGGGTCAGCGCCGCCTGCACGTAGTCGGCGTCGGTCGCGCTGCCGAGCAGGTCGACGCTCGTGCCGAACAATCCGCGCACGTCGAAGCCGACCAGCAACTGCCTACCGACGAGGTAGTCCACGCCCGCGTGCAGATAGACGCCCCCGGTGACGTCCCGGTCGTCGGACTCGGTGAAGCCGATCTGCTTGCTGAGTCCGACGCTGGCGAGGCTGACGCCGACGCCGCAATAGGGCCGCAGCACCTCCCCCGCCGCCCAGGTGGCGCGCGCCCCCACATAGAGCTCACCCACGTGGCTCTCGCTGTAGTCGGGCAGGAACGGCGTGCCGTGCGCACCGATGCCGATCTGCGCGCCGCCCTCCATACCGAGCCACGATCCGACGGGGCGCGCGGCGATCTCGCCGCCGAACACGAACTGCTCGTCGACGGGACCGAACCCGTCGTCGTCGAGGCTGCGCCCGCCGATCAGCGCGCTGGCCTGCCAGTCCCAGGTGCCGGCCGGCTCGGCCGCGTCGCCGGCCGCAGGCCCGGGGCTCTGCTGCCACGCAGGCGCTGCCGCACAACCGGCCCCGAGCAGCAGGAAGACGAGCGCCCAGCCGCAGTCGGTCTCACAACACCGCGCTCGTGGCGACCTGTTCATCGTTCTCACACGATCAGCGGAACCCGTCCCCCGCGAGCACCGGCTCGCGGCGCGCGCCGATGTTCAGGCACACGACGATGCCCAGCAGCGTCGCCATCGTCGAGCTGCCCCCGTAGCTGAGCGCCGGCATCGGCAACCCCGTCGCCGGCACCAGCCACGCGCAGACCGCGACGTGCACCAGCGACTGCATGCCGAGCCAGGTGGCGACGCCGACGCAGACCAGGCGCCCGAAACGTTCGCGGGTCCGTGCCGCGATACCGAGGATGCCGATCACCAGCGCGAACATCAGCCCGAGCACCAGCACGCAGCCGAGCCAGCCGGTCTCCTCGCCGACCACGGCGAACACGTAGTCCTCGCTGCGATACGGCAGGAAGTCGTAGCGGTTCTGCGGGCCCGACCCGATGCCGAAGCCGGTCAGGCCGCCGCCGCCCATCGCGATCAGCGCCTGCCAGGACTGGTATCCCTTGTTGAGGATCAGGTCGCGGACCCCCTCGTCGGCCTTGATCAACTCGTCGGTCCAGGTCCAGTGCTTGAGCCAGACGTCGATGCGCTCCTTCTGGTAGCCGTGCAGGCTCGTGAAGTAGGCGATCACGCCGACGCCCAGAGCGACCAGCACGACCAGCAGTACGCTGCGCGGCGGCGCGCCGGCGACGAAACACATCGCCAGCAGCACCGGCGCGAACACCAGCGCGCTGCCGAGGTCGGGCTGCCGCAGGATCAGCAGCGCCGGCACGGCCGCCACCAGCATCGGCACGAACAGCCCTTCGACGGTGCGCGCGCGGCTCTTGAAGCGCAGCAGCGCGGCCAGGGCCAGCACGACCGCGAGCTTGGCGAACTCGCTGGGCTGGATCGAGAAGCCCGGCAAGGAGTACCAACGCCGCGCGCCGTTGATCACGGGCGCGAAGAACGGCAGCCCCAGCAGCGCCACGACGGTCGCGAAGTAGAGCAGCCAGGCGCCGCGCATGAGGCGCGCGTACGGCACCAGCAACAGGAAGAAGCTGATGCCCGCGCCGCACACCACGAACAAGGCCTGGCGCCCCTGCTGGTTGCCGAACTGCGCGTCGTCCTGCGTCGCCGAGCCGATGAACACGAGCCCGCACAGCAGCAGCGCGACCGTGCACAGCACCAGCCAGGGGTCGACCTCACGCAGCACCGCGAGCCGCTGCCTGGCGCGATCGCCGAACCACCGGTCGGGCCACAATTCACGCGCCATCGAGCTCATCGGCCCTCCGGCACGAGGTAACGCTCGGCGAGGCGAGGATCGAGCTGCATCTCGTTGAGCACGTCGGCGATGATCTGACCGGCGACGTCGGCGCCGTGCGTGCGGTGCGCCACGCGATACACCACCGCGGCGAACGCGATCTGCACACCGTCGTGGCCGACGTGCCCCAGGAAGCCGGCGAACCACGCGTTGTTGTCGTGCTGCTCGGAGACCTCGGCGGTGCCGGTCTTGCCGAAGATGTCGATGCCGGGAGGGAACGGCACGTCCTTGGCCGTGCCTCTCTGGACGCAGCCCTTCATGCCCTCGCGCACGACACGCAGTTCGGCGTCGAGATCGCCGAGCGGCACGATCGCGCGGCCCTCGCCGTGCACGACGCCCAGGGTCGGCAGGTAGCCGGTCGCCAGCGCCGCGTAGGCGCGCGCCACGTCGACGGGCAACGCGTAGACGCCGTAGCCGATGCCGCGCAGCGGCAGGCTCTGCCGGTCGTCCAGCTGCGGACGGTTGTAGATGCCGGGCGGCAGGCTGGGCACGGACGCCATCCAGGTCGCCTCGAACGGGCCGTTCTCGTCGCGCAGCAGGGCGAAGCGCTGCAGCGCGCGCGCGAAGCCCGCCTCCTCGAGGCCGCGCGCGGCCTGGAAGAAGAACGTGTTGCACGACTCCGCGATCGCCTGCGCCCCGTCGCGGCCCGCCTCGCCGTGGTGCCCCAGGCATCCCAGGCGCCGATCGCCGAACTTCATCTTGCCCTCGCACGGCAGCATCTCGGCGCTGGCGATGTGCGGCAGGCCGAGCGCCTCGGCGCGCAGGTGCTCGACCAGCACGAACGGCTTGACCACCGAACCGAGCGCCGAGTTGCCCGGGTAGGCGACGCCGGGCAGGCGGCCGAACTTCCACTCGCGGCGCGTGTCCAGCGGAGATTTGGGGTCGTCCGGGTCGCGCGGCTCCTTGTAGATGTGCAGCTCGTTCTGCAGGGACGCGTAGGCCAGGATGTCGCCACTGCGCGCGTCGACCATCACCATCGCCGCGGCGACGCGGTCCTGCGCCGCCGGATCCTCGTGCCGCGCGCGCATGCTCTGGTAGTGGTGCCACAGGTTGCTCTCGACCACCGCCTGCAGCGACGCGTCGATGCTGAGCCGCACGTCGGCGCCCGACTCGACCTGCAGGTGCCCGAACATGCGCTGTTCGCGCCGCAGCTTGTCGCGCTCGACGAAGCGCAGGCCCAACTGACCGCGCAGGTCGCGGTCCAGCGTCGCCTCGATGCCGCTGACGCCGCGGCGCTCGCGCGACATCATCGCGCTGCGGTATATCCCCGCGGCGTCCTTGGCGAACGCATCGCGGTCCACCTCGCCGTCGGCAAACTGCGTGGGCACGATCGCGTCCTTCCAGCCGACCGCGGGATCTTCGGGCGCGACCTCGTCGAGCAGCGCTTTGGTGCCGTTCTCGCTGGAGCGGTCGAGATCGACGACGCGGCCGAGCCACGCCTCGAGCGACGAATCGGGCGGCACGTCGGTCACGCGGCGCACCGACGGCTGCACGACGATGCCCGGGTGTCGGCTCGCACCGAGCCGCACCGACGCCGCCAGTTCGAACGGCACCTGCTGCGCGAACACCTGCAGGATCGTCTGCCGTTTGAGTCGGATCTCGGCCTGATGCTCCGTCTCCTCGCCGACCACGCTGAGGCCCAGCGCGGCGCGGCGCTGCTCCTCGAGCGCCTCGAACAGGCTCGCGAACCTGCACCCCGGCGGCGCCGAGGCGGCGCCGAGCGCCTGGATGTCGATCTCCAGCTGCTGCAGTTCGCCGAGCGCGGCGCGGAACGCCGCTTCCAGATCGGCGCGCGACACGTCGTCGAACACGTCGCCGAACGAGGTCGTGCCGCCGCGCTGGTACGCACCGCGGATCGCGGTGTAGCTGCGCGTGCGCGAACGCCCCGAACACACCGACAGCACCGTCGTCACGGTCGTCGCCAGCTCCTTGGCGACGTTCTTCTCCAGGAAGTTGGGGCGCAGCAGCCGCGTCGGCAGCGCCAACACGTCGCGCAGCGCCACCATCGGCCCGACGGGCCCGTCCTCGTAGCTGTAGCTGACCAGGTCGTCGCCGGCCAATCGCGCCGCGAGCGTCGCCGCGTGCACCGCCGCGCCGACGGCGTGGTAGCTGCGGAACCGGCCGTAGTACAGCGCCAGTTCGGTGCTGGGCTCGTCCCACGCGAGCGGCCGGCCGGTGCGATCGAGCAACGCCCCGCGCATGCTCGGCACGGCGCGGAACGCCCAGCGGTTGTCCTGGCTGCGGCGCGTCCACTTGTCGTGCTGCACCACCATCAACACGAACAGGTAGAGCAGCAGGCCCGCGAGCGCCGCCAGCATCACGCCGCCGACGACGCGGATGCGTTCTCCGGTGGACATCGCGACGCGGCCCGACATCAGGAAACCTCCTCGAACGCGTGCAGCGGCGGCAGGCGGCGCAGCACCGCGAGCAGCGGCGGCAGCAGCAGTGCGGCCCAGAACACGCGCCAGCTGTCGATCACCGCGCTCGCCGACGGCTGGTCGAACCAACGCCCGCAGAGCATCGCCACGTACGGCACCATCAGCGCGCCGACAGCTGCGGCCAACACCTGCCAGAACCAACGCTGGCCGAAGAACCATGCGCGCAGCGGCAGCAGACAGGCGGTCGGCAGACCCAGCACGAGGATCTGCACCGGCACGCCGGCGTCGTCCACCAGGGCGCGACCGAGCGCGGCGCCGAGCAGCAGCCACGGCAGCGCGCCACGCTCGGCGAAGAACGCCAGGAACAGGCTCATCAGCACCGCCATGTCCAGCGGCGGCGCGCCGAGGTCCTGCAGCCACTGCGCCGCGAGGAACAGCTGCGGCCCGACCAGGAAGAACCAGAACCACCGCTTCACCGCTCGCCTCCCGGGACCAGCACCTCGACGTCGAGGGGACCGGCCTCGATCGGAATCGTCACCTGCAGCTCCTCGAGTTCGTAGCCCGGTTCTGCGGCGCCGAGGAACAATCCTGCCGGACAACCGCGGCCGTTGCTGCCCGTGAACAGGTAGCCGCGCGGCAGCGGCGCGTGGAAGCCGTCGTAGCTGTCGCTGCGGCAACGCAGCACGGCGACGCCGGCGTCGGTTTCGACCACCTCCGCCGACAGCTCGCGGGGCCGCTCGCCGGCGGCGCTCGGCAGCAGGATCAGGTTCCAGCGGCGGCGCGACCCGAGGAACGAGGTCACGAGGGCGTTGCCGAACGACAGACCTCGCGTGGTGCCGATGCACAGTCCGGCGTGCACCACCGCGGCACCACTGGGCACGGCCGCCGAGGCCGACAACAGGAAACGGCGGCCCGCGGCCCCGGGCAGGTCCCAAAGCCGCGCCGGGATGCGCCGCGACCGCTCGCGCAGCGGCGGCTGCGGCGCGCTGACGCCGCGCTGCCGCCAGACCACGACGTGCGACAGCGAACGCGGCTCGAACGGCGTGCTCACGTAGACGCCGATCGCCAGCGGATCCTGCCCCACCTCGCCGTCGTAGCCCCACACCAGGGTGCGCCCCAACCACAGCCCCGGCGGCGGCTGGTCGTCGACCCGATCGAGCGGCACCACGTGCACCAGCTGGCCGCCATGACGCAGCCGCGAGGCCGTGAACGGGTTGTCCCACAGGTCGACGCGCAGCGGCGCAGGGTCGGCCACGGCAGCGGGACCGACGATCATCTGCAGCGCGCCGCCGCTGGTCCGCGCGGTCTCTGCCATCACCGGCGCCGCGGCGCGGTGGTTGAGCAGGATCACGCGCGCCGGATCGTCGGGCTCGTCCTCACCGGCGAGCGCCTCCCCCGGCTGCACCAGATAGCCGAGCAGCACGTCGGCCTTGGTCACGTAGGCGCTGCAGCCGGCGAGCTCGGCGTAGCTGTGGTCGAGCAGCAGCTCACACGGCTGATCGCCGCCGCCGCGCCGCGAGTCGGCGCTGAGCACGGCGCAATGCACGGGCTCCCAGCCCGCCGGCACGAACCGCGCCGCGGAGCCGATGTCGTGCTTCGCGGTGCGCACCTCGAGGTCGAAGGTCAGCTCCTGCAGGCGCGCCGCGACCGCCGGTTCGGCAGCGTGCACCGGGGTGCCGCGCCAGGACGCCGCGAGCTCTGGCACCAGGCTGACGAGGCCGAGGCCCCAGCGCTCCAGCGGCGCGAACACCGTGGGCAGTGTCAGCCAACACAGCGCGAACAGCAGCATCCCGTACAGACCTACCGGGAACGCCTGCCGCGAGCGGCGCATGGCTCAAGCCCCCCGGCGCGCGCTCGCGCCGGTGCTCACCGCGTCGGGGCGGCGCATCGGACTACGAGGCGAGGTCTTCGCCGCCCTCGAGGAACTGCGAGTAGAGCTCGAGGTTCTCGAGGAAGATGCCGGTACCGCGGGCCACGGCCTCGAGCGGCCGTTCGGCGACGCGCACGTCGAGGTCGGTCTCGCGCTCGATCATCTCGGGCAGACCGCGCAGCAGCGAGCCGCCGCCGCACAGCGTGATGCCGCTGTCGACGAGGTCGGCCGCGAGCTCTGGCGGGGTGCGTTCGAGCACCGACTTGATCGCGCCGATCACCTTGCGCACCGGCTCTTGCAGCGCCTCCCGCACGTCGGCCGAGCTGATCACGGCGCGGCGCGGCAGGTTGACGAGCGAATCGCGACCGCGGATCTCGACCTGGATCTCCTCTTCGAGCGGGATGCAGCTGCCGGCCGCGATCTTGAGGCGCTCGGCGGTGATCTCACCGATCAGCAGGTTGTACTTGGCGCGGATGTACTGGGTGATGGCTTCGTTGAAGTCGTCGCCGGCGACGCGCAGGCACTCGGCCATGACCACGTTGGCGAGCGAGATCACCGCGACCTCGCTGGTGCCGCCGCCGATGTCGACGATCAGCGAGCCGCGCGGCTCGTGCACCGGCAGGCCCGCGCCGATCGCCGCCGCGGTCGGCTCGTCGACGAGGAACACGCGGCGCGCGCCGGCGCGCTCGGCGCTGCCGATCACGGCGCGCTTCTCGACCATCGTGATGCCCCACGGCACCGCGATCACCAGGCGCGGCTTGACCAGGCGCTTGCCACCGCACGCCTTCGCCATGAAGTAGCGCAGCATCTTCT
Organism: Planctomycetota bacterium; assembly: GCA_020638655.1. Taxonomy (GTDB): domain Bacteria; phylum Planctomycetota; class UBA1135; order UBA1135; family UBA2386; genus JACKIC01. The sequence goes on along the minus strand of JACKIC010000002.1, from coordinate 299,929 downwards.
CGGTGATCTCGAAGTCGGCGATCACGCCGCTCTTCATCGGTCGCACCGCCTGGAAGCCGGGCGGCGTGCGGCCGAGATACTCGAGCGCGGCGTCACCCACGGCCATGCCGTCGAGCAACACCTCGTTGGTGCCGCGGCGCACCGCGACCACCGATGGCTCATCGAGCACGATGCCCTTGTCGCGAACGAACACCAACGTGTTGGCAGTGCCCAGATCGATCCCCAGATCGACGGAGAAGCCGCTCAACAGCCACTCGACCGGTTTCAGCATGGAACGCCCTCGGGCTGGCCCGCTGTTGAGGCCGCGGGGAGCCATTGACCTTTGCAGACTGACCTGAATGCGACTGACGGTCGGCCGTCGACGCGTTGTCGATGGACCGTGTCAGCCTGACCTTCTGGCAACGCCGCTCCTGAGAACGAGCACCGCCAATGGCGCCGTGGACCAAACGACGCCGTGACAGAAGGTAGCGGCCGCGGCTCCGGTAGCAACGTATTCTTGGCGCCGGCACGCAGGAACCCACCGCGCTCCCGACAGCCCGCCCCCAAACGCCGAGAAGCCCTCGCGAGCAGGGCTCGCGAGGGCTTCTCGGGTGATCTAGCCGATCTTGGTTCGCTTCCGGCGATCAGCCGTTCGGCAGGTAGGTCTGGTTTGCGAACCAGACCAGCGCCAGGGCGCCGACGAGCAGGAAGAACGTCGTCAGGATGATGCCATCGTCGATGCCGAGGCCCGGCTTCTCGATGACTTCGATGTCGGCGACCGGGGCCGCCTTGGCAGTCTTCTTGGCCATGGGAGTGCTCCTAGAGGCTGGGGGTTGGGATCAGAAGCCGGCGGCCGTCGAGGCCTTGTCGCCTTCGCTGATCGAACCCTTGTTGACCAGGATCACGTTGCACAGGATGGCCTTCTGGGCCTCGTTGTATTCGGTCGCGACCGCTTCGCCCTTGTAGCCCGACGCATCGTAGATGGCGATGCGGAACTTGTTCTTGGCGATCTGGTCGGCGATGTCGACGCCGCCCGGGTTGTCGGTGACCGCGATCGTGCACAGCTTGCCGCTGGCGTGGGTCACGGTGCCGCTGAGGTTCGGCGCGGCCATCGAGGGCACGAAGCCCTTCTCGGTGGCGACCGCGAGCAGCAGCTGGTTCTCGCTGCGCTCCTTCATCAGGTCGGCGATCTTGAGGTCCTTGTTGGTCACCGTCTCGTTGAGCGCGGCGATCGTGTTCTTGAGCGAGCGGTTCTCCTCGAGGGTGGTGTCCTTGAGGCGGACGGCTTCGTCCTTGGTCTTCTGGTCGGCGATCGCCATCTTGTAGGCCTCTTCGGCCTTGTTGAAGGCGGCTTCCGTCGCCGTCTTGTTGGCCTCGGCAGCCGAGACCAGGCTCTTGACGTCAGCGGCGAACGAGTTGTTCGCTTGGGTCAGGCGCTTGACCTCGTCCTGCGCCGAAGCCAGCTGGTTCTTGAGCGCGCCGTTCTCCGTCTGGTTCGACGTGGCGGCCAGCTCGAAGTTCGTGCGCTCGGACTCGAGACGATTCTTCTCGATCTCCCAGGCCGACTTGCTGTCAGCATGGGCCTTCTGCTCGGCCTCGAACTGCTGCTTGTAGTTGCTCTGCTTCTGCAGGTAGGTGCCGGAGAAGCCGACGAACATGCCCGCGAGGAGCAGGTTCAGGACGATGAACACGCGACCGATGGGACTCATGATGACCAGGTAACTCCTAACTTGCGGTCGTCGCAGCAGTGCGCGACAGGAACAGGAGAGGGCTAGGTGTAGAGGGTGAAGAAGCGAACCAGGGGCTTGCCCCCGCGACGACACCAGCATGGCACTGCCGGTCCGGCATGGGGAACAGATCCGCGCCCAGAGCGAGAGGGGCCTGTGGGCCGCGGAATCCTAACTCCATACCCGGGACCGTCAAGAACCACTTGCCGAGCTCCGGGACCGAACACCGGCCCCGGCCGCGGCTTGGGTAGCCGTCCGAGATGTTTTGAGTCTAGCCCAGGAAATCAGGCTGTGGAGCAGCGCGAGTCCGGCCAGCAGGGCCGCCGCGGGCCCGGTGACGGCAGGCAGCCATGGCACGGGCGCCTGGGCCGCGGCCGCGAGCGGCACGTCGATCACCATTTTCTGCGGCAGGGCCTGCGGCGCGGGCCGCAGCGGCAGGTGGCCCAGCAGCTTGCCGTCGGCGCCGACGGCCGCGCTCCAGCCGTCCATGGTGCAACGCACCACGGGCACGGCGTTCTCCAGGGCCCGACACACGGTCATGGCGACCAACTGGGTCAGCTCGCCGCCACCGCGGTACCAGGCCTCGTTCGAGATCACGCACAGCAGCCGCGCGCCGGCCTCGACCTGGGCCCGCGCCGGCGCCGGGAACGCGTTGTCGTAGCAGGTCAGCACCCCGAACGGCACGCCCGAGCGCGTCGTCAGCGGCGGCCGGAACCGCCCCGGCGCGCAGTCCGGCGCGCTGCCCATGGCCTGCTGGAACAGGCGGTACACCGCGGCGTTGACCGAGTCGGGCAGCCAGTCGAGGAAGGGCAGGAACTCGCCGCCGGGGACCAACCGCTGCTTCTCGTGCCACCCGATCAGCTCGCCCCCCTGCCCCACCACCAGGGCGATCGGCGTCGGATGGTCGTCACGGCGCAGGTTGGTGCCATAGATCAGCAGGGCCCGGCCCAGCGGCAGGCCGAACGAGCGCGACGGCCGCGGGCGCTGCAGCTGCTCTTCGGTGGGCTCGTCGGGCACGCTGCTCTCGGGCCACAGGATCAGGTCGGGCGGCGCGCCCGCGGCGAGCAGCTCCTGCGTCGGCTGTAGCCAACGCTGCTCGAACACCTCGCGATACGACGCCCCCGGCAGGGGATCGAACGGGTGCAGCCCCGGCTCGACGACGCCGACGCGCACCTGCCTGGCAGCGTCGCCGGTTGCCGCGCGGCCGCGCCAGACGTTGCCGACCGCGGTCGCGAGCACCGCCGCGCCGAACGCGATCAACAGCTCGCGGCGGGCGACGCGCCACGCGGGGTCGGCCAGACGCCAGCTGCGCCACAGCTGCACCGCGGTCGCCGCGACGCCGGCGAGCAACGCGTTGGCGAGCGGTTCGCCGCCGACGCGCACGCTGGCCAGCAGCGCCGGCCACTGCCACAGGTCGTGGCAGGGCTGGCCGTGCGGAAAACAGATCTCGGGCATCTCGGCGCGCAGCCAGAACGACGCCGCGCTGGCGATCGCGAACATGCACGCCGCCCACCGCCGCGGCGCCGCGCGCGTCGCGGCCGTGGCAAACACGAAGTAGAGGCCACCGACGACGACGATCGCGACGTAGGCGGGCCACAGCACGTGCCGCACCGACCACGCGAACCACGCCATGTGCACGCAGCCGAGCAGATAGCTGTGCAGCAGGGGGCGCGCCGAGGCCGTGGCGACGACGAACCACAGCGCCAGACCGACGACGACCAGGAACTCCGCGCCCGGCAACAGCGCCGGCGGCGAGGCGACCGCGAGCGCGGCGCCGCCGGCGAGCGCCAGCCGCCAACCCGGCGCGCGCGACGCGGCAGGCGCGCTCAAGGCAGCTGCGCTCCGCGCCCGCCGACGACGACCGGCGCGGCGGCGAGTTCATCGGATCGGGCCCCGGGCGGCAGCAGCACGTAGCTGTCGCCGGCCAGCAAGCTGAACGGATCGCCGCTCGGCGTCGGCGGCGCGAGCGCCGCGGCGAGCCGGCCGTCGTCGCCGCGGCCGAGCCGCGCGACCACCGCCTGCAGGCGCGAGTTCGGCTTCCAGGCCGACGCGCCCAGCGGCAGCTCGGCCAGTTCGGTCTCGGGCTGGTCCCCGAGCAGGCGACGCAGCAGCGGCCGCACCAGCAGGTCGAACACAGTGAACGACGACGCCGGGTTGCCGGGCAGGCCGAACACGAACCGCGCGCCGCCGCCGGCTTCGCGCCGGCCGAAGAACGTCGGCTTGCCGGGCTTGAGCTGGATGCCGTGGAACACCTCGGCGACGCCGAGTTCCTGCAGGGTGCCGTGCACGAGGTCGTGCGTGCCCTTGCTGACGCCGCCGATCGTGACCAACACGTCGGCGTCGGCGAGCCCGCGCTCGAGCATCGCGCGCAGACCGTCGTGTTCGTCGGGCGCGATCCCGAGCCGCACCGCCTGCCCGCCGCACTCGGTCACCTGCGCGGCGAGCGCCCACGAGTTGCTCTCGCGCACCTGGTGCGGCAGCGGCGCCTGCTCGACCGGCACGACCTCGTCGCCGGTCGCGACGATCGCCACCACCGGGCGACGGACCACCGCGACCTCGGTCACACCGAGCACGGCGAGCGCGCCGACGACCGCGGCGTCGATGCGCCGCCCGGGCGCAAGCAGTTGCTGGCCCGCCGCGACCTCGCTGCCCATCGGCCGCACGTTCTGGCCGGCGACCACGTCGGCGCGCAGCTCCACGGCGTCGCTGGCGAAACCGCTGGTCTGCTCGACCGGCACCACCGCGTCGGCGCCGGCCGGCACCACCGCGCCGGTCATGATGCGGCTCGCCTGGCCCGGCTGCAGCGCACCGGCGAACGGCTTGCCCGCGAGGCTCTCCCCCACCACCGGCAGGTGCGTGCCTGCCGGGATCGCGGCGCTTCCCGCGCACACGGCGAAGCCGTCCATCGCCGAACGATCGGTCGCCGGCCACGGGCCGTCGGCGACCAGCGGTTCGCCGAGGTACCGACCGAGCGCCGCGGCGAGCGGCACGCGTTCGACCGGCGCCCGCTCGACCGGACACGTCAACACCGCGGCACGCGCCGCAGCCAGGGAGATCGCTTCAGCCATCGCAGGTCACCGGCGCGACACCTTGCCGGCCCGTCCCCGCCCGCGCAAGCGCGGCCCGTTCTCAGCTGCGGCGGAGCGTGAACGTGGGTGCGACTCAGGCTGTCGCCGTCGAGCCGCGGCCGCTGCGGCCGCCGGCTCCAACCGGGCGGGCGTCGCCGGTCGCCCGCACGATTCCTCGTGGTTGCCAACCGCCTGCGGTCACTCCCCGAGGCATGAACGTGGGTGCGACTCAGGTTGTCGCCGTTGAGCCGCGGCCGCTGCGGCCGCCGGCTCCAACCGGGCGGGCGTCGCCGGTCGCCCGCACGAGCCTCAGTAGTGGCACCCGATCAGCAGCAGGCCCTCGTCGGACCGCAGCGCCAGGGCCCAGCCCTCGCTGCCGCTGCTGATCTGGTCGATGCGCGCGCCGACCTCGGCGTCGTTGAGCACGCGCGGCAGCCCCAGGCGCAGCGGGTTCTCGTCGCCGCCGAGCGACATCACCAGTTCGCCGCCGAAGATGTTGGCCAGCTCGCACACCGTCGGCTCGCCGTGCTCGTCGACGTCGATCTCGTCGGTCTCCAGCCCCATCATGCTCGCCGCGACCTCGCGCACGAAGCCGTTGGTCGCGGACACCGTGAGCCAGGCGCTGCGCTCGTCGCTGCTGACGTCGATGGTCGCGTGGAAGGTCGCCTGCGCGAGCACTTCCCCGGGCGACTCCTCGGCCGTCTCGACGAACACGAACGCCATGCGTTCGAGCGCGTTCTGCAGGGTCTCCTGGAAGCAGTCCTTGGTGATCGTGGTCATTTGCTTCTCACTTCCCGGCGGCGAACAGCTCGCCGACCAACGCGCGGAGTTCCTCGGGCTCGAACGGCTTGCGCAGGTAGTGCTCGACGCCCAGCTCGGTCATGCGCTCCAGCCGCTTCTTGTTGCCCTCGGTGGTCACCAGCGCGACCTTGACGTCCGCGAGGGACGGGTCCTGGGCCTTGTGCTCGACGAACTGGAAGCCGTCCATCACCGGCATGTTGATGTCGAGCAGCACCACGTCGGCCTTCTCTTCCTTGAGGCGGTCGAGCGCCTCCCGGCCGTTCTGCGCCTCACGCAGGTTGGCGGCCGGCACCCCGGCCTGCAGCACGGCGCGGCGCGCCGTGGCTCGCAACAGCGGCGAGTCGTCGACGATCAGGATCTTGTAGTTCATGACTTCGCTCCGATGGCCGTGGGCGCGGCCTTCATGCCGGGAGCCCACAGGACGCTCTCCTTGTCGCGGGTGCGGATCTTCACCTCGCCGTTGGCGAGGCTCAGGGTCATGGTGCGCGCCGCGCTGCCACCCGAGTCCTCGGCGGCGATCACGGTGCCGTCCTTCCAGAAGATCTTGCGCAGGATCGTGCGGTTGCGCTTGCCGATCGCGAACACGCCCGCGTCGTTGATGATCTCGGCGCCGCCGGCGGCACAGACGATCAGCCGCCCCTTGTTGGCGCCGGCTTCGACCAGCTTGCGGAACAGCAGCGGGATGCCCGTGGTCGCGTACATGTACGGCTTGAGCTCCTTGGGGTCCGCCTGCTCGCTCGGCTGCGGCAGCATGAAGTGCAGCAGACCGCCGACCTTGGCGACCGGGTCGTAGGCCGACAGGCCGATGCACGAGCCCAGCGCGTAGGTGACGATCTGTCCGCCTGGTCCGGCGACGATCGCCATGTCCGCGACGCCGACGACGACGCCGGCGCCTGCGGCTTGCACGATGTCGGGCATGATCAGCCTGCTGCGCCCAGGAGCGCCGGGTTGAGGTCGCCGATCACCTTGTCGATGTCCAACAGGATCAGCACCCGGTCCTTGAGCTTGCCCAGGCCGGCGATGTAGTCGCCAGCCGCGTTGGCGCACCGCGGTGCGCTCTCGAACTGCTCGGCTTCGACCGACAGCACCTCACTGACGGTGTCGACGATGCAGCCGACCTGCACCGAGTTCTCGCCCTCGCGACCGACGTCGACGACGACGATGCAGGTCTCGTTGGTGTACTCGGCCGGCTCCATGCCGAACTTCAGCCGCAGGTCGATCACCGGGATGATCTTGCCGCGCAGGTTGATCACGCCGCGCACGAAGCTCGGCGTGCGCGGCAGCGGCGTCACGTCGACCATGCCGATGATCTCGCGCACCTTCAGGATGGCGATGCCGTACTCCTCCTTCGAGAGGTAGAAGGACAAGAACTTGCCAGCCGCGAAGGCGGCGTTGGTCGCCACCTTGCCCGTGTTTTCCATCGTCAGAGTCATGTTGCTCGCACCTCTCACACGCCAACTGCTGAATTGACCAGGGACGCGACGTCGAGGATCAGAGCGATTCGCCCATCGCTCATGATCGCTCCGCCCGAAACGCCGCTCACGCGGTCACCCTGCAGCCCGAGTGACTTGATCACCACCTGCTGCTGCCCGAGGATCTCGTCCACGAACAGGCAGCTGCGCTCGCCGTCGACCTCGACCACGATCAAGATGCCCTGATCCATGTCGTCGAGCCCGCCGGTCTGCGCGAAGATCTGCTTGAGCCGATAGACCGGCAGCACCGTGCCGCGCACGCGCACGCACTCACCGCGGTCGATCAGGTAGTGCACGTCTTCCGTGTCGGGACGGAAGCTCTGCTCGATGCTGAGCGTCGGCACCACGTAGCGCTCGTCGCCGACGCGCACCACCATGCCGTCGATGATCGCCAGCGTCAGCGGCAGGCGCATCCGGAAGGTCGTGCCCTCGCCGAGCTTGCTCTCGATCTCGATCTTGCCGCGCAACGCCTCGATGTTGCGGCGCACCACGTCCATGCCGACGCCGCGCCCGGAGAGGTCCGTGACCTTCTCCGCGGTCGAGAAGCCGGGCAGGAAGATGATGTTGTAGGCCTCGGAGTCGCTCATCTCGGCGACCTTGGTCTCGGCCGGGAGCAACCCCTTGCTGATCGCCTTGGCGACGACCTTGTTCTTGTCCAGACCCCGCCCGTCGTCCTGGATCTCGATGACGATCGAGCCGCCCTGGTGGTAGGCGCGCAGCAGCAGCCGCCCCTCGGAGCCCTTGCCCGCGGCGCGGCGGCCGTCCGGCAGCTCGATGCCGTGGTCGACCGCGTTGCGGATCATGTGCACCAGCGGATCGGAGATCTGCTCGACCACGTTGCGGTCGAGCTCGGTGTCCTCACCCTGGATCGTCAGGTTGACCTTCTTGCCCGACTTGCTGGCGACGTCGCGCACCAGACGGGCCATCTTCTGGAAGGTCGGCTTGACGGTGACCATGCGCAGCGACATCGCCGCTTCCTGCAGGTCGCGCGTGATCTTGCCCACCTGGCCGATGTTGCGGGCCAGGGACTGGCTGTCGAGGCGCTGGATCGCGGGGTCCTGCAGGACCATCGACTGCGCGATCACCAGTTCGCCGACCATGTCGACGAGCATGTCCAGGCGCGTGGTGCTGACCTTGACGGTGCGCTCGACCTTGGCCGCGGCGCGCGGCTCAGCGCTCTCGGCGCGGGCGCGCGGCTGCAGCACGGCGTTGGCGGCGTCGCGGCGCGCCTGCACGTCGCTCGCCGGGGCCGCGTCGTCCTCGTCCTCGGTCTGGTCGGCGGGCGCGGTGGCGGCCGGCGCCGCCGGAGTCGGGGCAGCGACGGGCGCGGTGTCGGTCTCTGCTTCGGCCACGGCTTCGTTCTCCGCTTCGGCCACGGCATCATCGTCGGCATCGAGCGGATCTTCGGGACGCGACGAGGCCTTGGCCAATCGGGCCACGAGGCCCTCGAGCTGGCTGACCTTCGGCGGCGTCTGCCCTTCGAGCGAGTTGATCATCTGGTTGATCAGGTCGCCGGAAGCCAGGATCAGGTCGACGTCATCCTGGCGGAAGGTGATGCGCTGCGAACGGGCCTCGTCGAGCAGGGTCTCGGCGACGTGCGCGAGTTCGACCAGCGGCGTCAGGTTCAGGAACCCGGCGACGCCCTTGATCGTGTGGAAGGCGCGGAACGTCAGGTTGATGTGCTCGAGGTCGTTGCTGTCGCCCTCGAGGGCCAGCATCGCCGCCTCGGCCTCGACGAGGTGCGAGCGCGCCTCGGTGACGAACTCGGGCAGGCTGTCCGCGAACTCGCCGCCGACCACGAGATCGACGAGCGCGTCCGGATCGCCGCCGGTCGCCGCGGCGCCGGTGCCCGACTCGGTCGCGACCTTGCGCAACTTCTCGAGCAGCATGGTCACGTCGGGGAACTCGGCGCGCACGTCGCGGGTCAGCTTGTCCAGGAACTGCTTGAGCAGGTCCGCGCACTCGAGCATCAGGTCGACCGGGAACGACCGCCCGTTCTCCGTGCAGGCGTCGATCATCGTCTCGGCCTGATGGCAGAGCTTCTGCGGCGTCTGCATGTTCAGCACGCCGAACTCGGCCTTGAGCGTGTGCACCACCCGGCGGATGCCGTTGATCGTCTCCGCCTGGTCCTGGCTCGACTCGATCGCGAGGATGTCCTCCTCGAGCTCCTGCACCGACCCCATCGCGTGACCGACGAACATGCCGACGGTCTCGTGGAAGTGGCGCTCGTCCTCGGGGTCCGGGATCGTCAGCAGCGAAGGCGCCACGATCTCCGAGCAGTCCTGCCCGCCGTCGACGGCGACCGCGCAGGCGCACGCGAAGTCGACGAGGCGCGACAGGTGCGTGAGCATCGCCTCGGCGTGACCGGCGAAGGTGTCCTCGTCGGCCGACATCTGCTGGATCGTCTCCGCACCGACGCGGCACAGGCGGGCGAGCTCGTCGAGCGACGTCTGGTTGGCGCTCTGCTCGAGCTCGCGCATGAGATCCACGAGCTCCGAAGTCGCGTCGCGGCCTTCAGCCCGGACGCGGTCGACGACACTCTGCAGCCTCTCGATTTCTGTGGCTAGGGACATACTGGCAAGTCAGCGACAGCTCCCGCTGGGCGCGGGAGATATCGGTCGACGCCGTACGGCCACTTGAGAATCCGGCTAGCAATTCGCGCGGTGCAATGGGGCTTTCCCTCAGCGCGATTGCACCGCCGCGCCGCAGAGCTTGTAGAGGATGCGGGCGCCGACGTTGGCGTCCCATTCGTCCTCACCGGGAGCGACCTCGACAAGGTCGAATCCGACGATCCGGCGGCCGCTGGCGACGACCGCGGCGAGCACGTGGGCGGTCTCCGCGAACGACAGTCCGCCCGGTACAGGTGTTCCCGTATTCGGGCACAGGGAAGGGTCAAGACCGTCGATGTCGAAGCTCACGTAGACGCGTTCGGGCAGCGCTTCGATGGCCTCGCGACACAGCGAATCGAAGGTCGTGCCCTCGAAACGGCGCCGCTGCCAGTCCTGGTCGAAGCAGGTCAGGACCCGGCCGCCGCTGCCCTGGATCGCGAGCAGCTCCTGCTCGCAGAAGTCGCGGATGCCGAGCTGGACCAGCCGTCGCACGCCGGGCACGTCGCGCAGCACGTTGTCCATGATCGACGCGTGGCTCCAGCGCATGCCTTCGTAGGCGACGCGCAGGTCGGCGTGCGCGTCGAAGTGCAGGATGCCGATGTCACCGTGATGTTCGGCGACCGCCGCGATCGCGCCGTACGGGACCGAGTGGTCGCCACCGACGATGCCCGGGATGCGGCCGGCCTGCAGGATCGCGCGCGTCTGGGCGTGCACGATCTCGTTGACCAGCGCGCCGGCGGCGTCGATCGGCGCCACCGCGGCGGCGTCACCGCCGCCCTGGGCGACGACCTGCTCCGCGAGCGGGCGGGCCCGCGCGTGCACATCGGCCAGCCGCGGGTCGGCGGCCAGCATGTGGATGCCGGCCTCGTAGACGCGGCCGAACTGCAGGTCGAACAGGTCGACCTGTTGGCTGGCGGCGAGGATCGCCGCGGGGCCGTTCTCGGCGCCGCCGCCATAGGAGACCGTCGCCGCGAACGGCACCGGCACCAGGTGGATCGCGGCGCGGTCCGGATCACCCGGCAGACCGAAGATGCCGCCGTGCTGGGCGGCTGCGTTGGGGTCGAAAGCGGTCATCGGGACTCCCGTAATGCCCGGCCCCCTGCCGGCGCAACAGGTTCCCGCGCTGGCCGGCGGTCTCCATTCGGCTTCCCGGGCCGGGTCCGAGGGGAGGGCGGCGTCGCCGCGTTCGAGGTGGGCCCCGTTCGAGCAGGCCGCGGTGGGAGCGGCGGGGAAAAAAAAGGCTCCCTGGCCGGGGGTTCGTTTCGATCGTCAGGAGGAGACAGCAACGGGAGGGAGAGAATCCGGCCAGGGAGCCCACCTCGTCTCGTCTGCGGGTCCATGCCACCCGCAGCCCCATCTACTCACGGCAACCGAGAAAGTTACCGACCAGGGCGTAGCGGGCCCAAAAAGTGCCCGTGACGGCGCGCGGACGGGCCAACTTGCCCCTTGAGTCCCCGGCGCCGATCTGCTTTCTTTCCCGGCCCGTTTGGCGGCCCTGCGGCCGTGGACGCACGGCAGGATAGCTCAGTTGGTTAGAGCGGAGGCTTCATAAGCCTTAGGTCGCCGGTTCAAGTCCGGCTCCTGCTACCACTTACTTCGCGGGACACCTCGCGGGCACCGGCGCAGCGAAAAGCCGAAACGCGGCGGGGCGCTCGCGCACAGGATCGTCGGAAGTGATCCGATGCGCCGCCGCCTCGACCGCCTGTTCGACACCTACCGCCGCACTGGCGATCCGCGCGCGCTGGCCGAGGTCTTCGACGGCTGCACGGGCGATCTCTACCGCCTCGCCCACCACCGGCGGCGCCGCTCCTGGGCGATTGGGTCGTCTATTCCGACCTGGGCGCCGAGCTGCTGATGCGCGCGCCCGTCGTCACGCTGCCGCTGCCGAAGTGAGCACTGCCGCCGTGACTGCGGCCCGCGCGGCGCTCACGAACGGATCAGCTTGAGGAACTCCGTCCGCGTGCGCTCGTCCTTGCGGAACAAGCCGAGCAGACACGAGGTCACCGTGCTCGAGTTCTGCTTCTCGACGCCGCGCATCATCATGCACAGGTGCGAGGCCTCGATGACGACCGCCACGCCGCGCGGCTTCATCACCTCGTCGATCGCCTGCGCGACCTGCATCGTCAGCCGCTCCTGCACCTGCAGCCGCCGCGCGAAGATGTCGACGACGCGCGCGATCTTCGACAGGCCGACGATCTTGCCGCTCGGGATGTAGGCGACGTGCGCCTTGCCGAAGAACGGCGCCAGGTGGTGCTCACACAGCGAGTAGAGCTCGATGTTCTTGACCACGACCATCTCGTCGGTCTCGGCCTCGAACAGCGCGTTGCCGATCACTTCCTTGGGGTCGCGGCGATAACCCTCGGTGTAGAAGCGGAACGCCTTCTCGACGCGGCGCGGCGTGTCCTTGAGCCCCTCGCGCCCGGGCTCGGGATCGAGCTCGGTCAGGACCTTGGCGATCGCCTGTTGGAACGGGGTCGGATCGGCGCCGTGGGCCGCGGAATCGCCTGCACTCATGGGGCCGGCGTTGTAGCCCAAGCCCCGGCCGAGTCCTAGCCCGGCGTCACCACTAGCCGTGCCCGGCCTCGCGCAGCACTTCTTCGACCGTGGTGTGGCCGTCGAAGACCGCCGACAGGCCGTTCTGGCGCAGGGGCACCATGCCGGCTTCGAGCGCGGCGGCCTGCAGCGCCGTGGTGCTCGCACCCGACAGGATCAGGTCGCGCAGCCGATCGTCGACGTCGAGGATCTCGGTCAACGCCATGCGGCCCTTGTAGCCCGTGAAGTTGCAGGTCTGGCAGCCCTTGCCGTAGGCGAACTTCTGTCCGACGGCCTGCTGCGTGGTCAGCCCCAGGCGCCGCAGCACGTCGTCGCCGGGTTCGTAGAACGTCTTGCACTCCCCGCAGATGCGCCGCACCAGCCGCTGCGCGAGGATGCCCTGCACGGTCGCGGTCAACAGGAACGGCTCGATGCCGATGTCGACCAGGCGCGTGATCGCCGAAGCCGCGTCGTTGGTGTGCAGCGTCGAGAACACCAGGTGGCCCGTGAGGCTCGCCTCGATCGCCGTCTGCGCGGTCTCGCGATCGCGGATCTCACCCACCAGGATCACGTCGGGGTCCTGGCGCAGGATCGTGCGCAGCACGCCGGCGTAGGTCACGCCGATCTCCTCGTTGACCGGCACCTGGATGATGCCTTCGAGGTCGTACTCGACCGGGTCCTCGACCGTGATCACCTTGGTGTCTTCGCGGTTGGCCTCGTTGAGCATCGCGTAGAGCGTGGTGGTCTTGCCCGAACCGGTCGGGCCGGTGACCAGCATGATGCCGTGCGGGAGGTCGGTGTAGTGGCGCAGCCGTTCCTTGACCGCCGGCAGCAGGCCGAGGTTGTCGAGGTCGAGCGACACCACCGATCGGTCGAGCACGCGCATCACGGTCGACTCGCCGAACATCGTCGGCAGCGTCGACACACGCAGGTCGACCGAGCGCCCGCCGACGGTCAGCTCGATGCGGCCGTCCTGCGGCAGCCGCGTCTCGGCGATGTCGAGGTCGCTCATCACCTTGACGCGCGCGATCAGCGCCTCGGCCAGGTGCGGCGGCGGCGACTCGAGCTCGAACAGCGAGCCGTCGACGCGGTAGCGGATCTTGAAGTCGCCCTCGAACGGCTCGAGGTGGATGTCCGACGCCTTGTCGCGGATCGCCTGGTAGAGGATGTAGTTGAGCAGCTTGACCACGGGCGCGGCCGAGGCCATCGCCGACTTGTCCTCGAGGTCGATCTTGCCGCCCTGCTGCTGCAGCTCCTGCACGAGCTGGTGCATGCGCTGTTTGGCCTCGCCCGCGTCCTCGCGGTAGAAGCGCTCGAGCGCGGCCTGGATCGGCGCCGCGGCGGCGACGACGCCGACGATCTCGCAGCCGGTGGTGAAGCCGAGGTCGGACAGCATCGAGGCGTTCGACGGGTCGGCGATCGCCACCGTCAGCACCTTGCCCGCGAGCCGCACCGGCACGATGCCGAACGCGCGCGCGGTGGCGAGGTCGATCTTGGCGATCGCGTCCTGCTCGGGCGGTTCGGCCACCAGGTCGTGGAACTGCAGCCCGGCCTGCCCCGCCAGCGCGCGCGCCAGGTCGTCGGCGGAGATGTGGCCCTGCGCCAGCAGGATCTCGCCGATGCGGCCGCCGTCCTCACGCTGGATCGACAGCGCCTCCTGGATCATGCCCTCGTGCACACAACCCAGTTCCTTGAGGATCTGACCGAGCAGACGACGTGGCGCCATCGCTTACTCCGCCCCTCCGCCGCCCATGCGCAACAGCAGCGCCTTGCGGTCGAAGCTGCGCTCGAGCGCGGTCTCCTTGTCGATGCGGCCGCCGCGGTAGAGGTCGAGCAGGAAGTCGTCCATCAGCACCATGCCCTGACGGCGGCTCGTCTGGATCACCGACGGGATCTTGAACGTCTCGCACTTGCGGATGTGGTTCTCGATCGCGGGCGAGGTCAGCATCACCTCGAACGCGGCGACGCGGCCGCCGTCGGCGGTCGGGATCAGGATCTGCGAGATCACCGCGACCAGCGACACCGCGAGCTGGCTGCGGATCTGTTCCTGCTGCTCGCGCGGATACTGGTCGATGATGCGATCGACGGTGCGCGCCGCGCCGGTCGTGTGCAGCGTGCCGAACACCAGGTGGCCCGTCTCGGCCGCCGTGATCGCCGCCGACGTGGTCTCGAGGTCGCGCATCTCGCCGAGCAGGATCACGTCGGGGTCCTGGCGCAGCGCGCGGCGCATCGCCTCGGCGAACGAGGTCACGTCGTTGCCGACCTCACGCTGCGTCACCTGGGACTTCTGATGCGTGTGGTAGTACTCGACCGGGTCCTCGATCGTGATGATGTGCACATCGCGGTTGCGGTTGATCCAGTCGATCATCGTCGCCAGCGTCGTCGTCTTGCCCGACCCGGTAGGGCCCGTGACCAGCACCAGGCCGCGGTGCAGGTTGAGCAGGTCGTGCACCGACTCGGGCAGGCCGATCTGGTCGAACGACAGCAGCTTCTGCGGGATCTGGCGCATCACCACGCCGCGCGTGCCCTTCTGCGTCAGGATGCTGACGCGGAAGCGGCACTTGTCGCCGAACGCGTAGCCGAAGTCGGTCGTGCCGGTCTTGACGAGCTCGTCCCAGTTGCGCTCGGGCGCGAGCTGCTTGCCCATCGCCTCGGTGTCGGCGGGCGTGAGCGCCGCGTCGCCGATCTCGACCAAGCCGCCGCCGACGCGCAGGACCGGGCGCCGCCCCACCGAGAGGTGCATGTCCGAGGCGCCGCGCGAGTAGGCGACCTCCATGAGTGCGTTGATGTCCATTGAAGGCTCCGTTCGGAAGATCGTGCGTCAGACCGCGGCGACGACGCGCAGCAGTTCGGGGATCGAGGTGACGCCGGCGAGCACCTTGCGCACGCCGTCCTGCAGCAGCGACGACATGCCGCCCGACTGCCAGGCGTAGTCGCGCAGCCGCGTGATCGGCTCGCCGCGGAAGGTCATCTCGCGCAGCGTGTCGTCCATGCGCATCAGCTCGTAGATGCCCAGGCGCCCGCGGTAGCCGCTGTGTTCGCAGGCTTCGCAGCCGCCGGGCCGGTAGATCGTGGCGCCGCCGACCGTCGACGGATCGATGCCGATGCTGCGCAGCTCCGTCGGCGACGGCTCGTACGGCTGCCGGCAGTTCTTGCACAACACGCGCAGGAGGCGCTGCGCCAGCACCGCCTGCACCGAGGCCGACACCAGGAACGGCTTGACGCCCATGTCGATCAGACGCGTGATCGCCGACGCCGAGTCGTTGGTGTGCAGCGTCGAGAACACCAGGTGGCCCGTCAGCGCCGCCTGCACCGCGATCTCGGCGGTCTCGCGGTCGCGGATCTCACCGACCAGGATCACGTTCGGCGCCTGGCGGAGCATCGCGCGCAGGATGCGCGCGAACGACAGGCCGATGCGCGAGCGCACCTGGCACTGGTTGATGCCGGCGATGTTGAACTCGACCGGGTCCTCGGCGGTGATGATCTTGACGTCGGGGCGGTTGAGTTCCTGCAGCGCCGCGTACAGCGTCGTCGTCTTGCCCGAGCCCGTCGGCCCAGTCACCAGCACGATGCCGTTGGGCCGCGCGATCACCGACCGGAAACGTTCGCGGTCGTCGCCCTCGAAGCCCAGGCCCTGCAGGCTCATCAGGCCGCGTTCCTTGTCGAGCAGACGCATCACGATCGTCTCGCCGTGGCTGCTCGGCAGCACCGAGGTGCGGATGTCGATCTCGCGCGTCGCCCCGTCGACGTTGGCGCGGAAGGCGATGCGCCCGTCCTGCGGCTTGCGCTTCTCGGCGATGTCGAGGCCCGCCATGATCTTCAGGCGCGACGTGATCGGCGCGAGCAGCGTGAACTCGAGCGACGCCACCTCCTTGAGCACGCCGTCGATGCGGTAGCGGATGCGCACCCGCTGCTGGAACGGCTCGATGTGGATGTCACTGGCGCGCTGCTGCAGCGCCTCTTCGATGGTCTTGCCGACCAGCCGGATGATCGGCGCGTCGTCGTCGGTGTCGGCCGGACCGCCCTTGCCGCCCGGCTTGCCCGCCGCGCCCTTGCCCGCGTCCCCGCCGCCGACGTGCTTGCGCAGCGCCTGCTTGAGCGCCTGCGGCGGCATCAGCGCGCACTGCACCGTGCAGCCCGCCAGGAACGACAGGTTGTCGGCGACGAACGTCTTGAACGGGTCGTCGATCGCGATCCACAGCACCCCGTCCTTGAACAGCACCGGCAGCGCCTCGTTCTGCTCGGCCTGCTCCTTGGGCACCTTGCCGAGCGCCTCGGCCTGCGGCGCCAACTTCGCCGGGTCCACGAACTTCAGTCCGTGCGCCTTGGCGAGCACGCGCCACACCGCGACCTCGTCGGCGAGGCCGAGCGCGACGATGGTGCGTTCGAGCGAGGCGCCGCGCGACGAAGCCGTGCCTTCGGCTTTGGCGAGGCGATCCTGATCGAGGACGTTCGCCTCGAGCAGCAGGCGACGGAAGGTCTCGGAACTCAACGGCGGACGGGCGTCGGGGGGAGAGGGGCGCGCCGATCCTAGCGAACCCCGCCCCGACCACAACCTGCGCGTACCGAACCGGGTACAGACCACACACCGGCTGCCGCTGCGCTGTCAGCCGGTGTGTGTCTACCCGCACCGCACTCGCGCGTCAGACCCGGGTGGGCGCGCCGTGGTCGGCGTACTTGCGGTCGATGCCCTTGATGTGGGCGCACAGCCAGTGCACCAGGAAGTCGAAGAACGCCTTGGGCACCGTGCCGTCCCCCTTCTGGAAGGCCTCGTGGTGCGCGGCGATCTTCTGCAGCATGTCCTGGTGGATGTAGCCGTGCCGCTTGGCGTCGGGGTAGCCGATCGCCGCCATGTGCTTCTCCTCGTCGGCGAAGTGCTTGGCGGTGAGCTTCGCCAGGCGCTGGATCGCCACGTCCAGGGTCGCCTTGTCGGCCTTCTTTCCGGCCAGCTCGTGGATGCGGTTCATCGCCGCCACGAGTTCCTTGTGTTCGGCGTCCATCGCATCGACCCCGAGCGACAGGCTGTCGTTCCAGCTGAGCAGTGTCATGGTCATTCCTCCCCACGACCGGGATCGACCGGCCCGGCGCACCCCTGGAGGGGGCCGAAAGGCGCACGACAGTGGCGAACGGGCCGTAGCGGCGCGCGCCCCGCCGCCCTATCCTGTTCGCCCCATGAAGCCAGCCATTGCCGACGGTCACGCCGTGACCATCCACTACCGCCTGACGCTCGACGACGGCTCGATCGCCGACGAGTCGTTCGGCAGCGACCCCCTCGTCTACCTGCACGGCGCGCAGAACATCGTGCCGGGACTCGAGCGCCAGCTCGAAGGCAAGAAGGTCGGCGACACCTGCGACTGCGAAGTGCCGGCGAACGAGGGTTACGGCGAATACGACCCGACCGCGGAGCAGACGGTGCCCAAGACCGCGTTCCCGCCGAACGTCGAACTGCAGGTCGGCATGTCGTTCCAGACCCGCGGCCGCAACGGCCAGCCGCAGCCGGTGTGGATCCGCGCCCTCGACGGCGACAACGTCGTCGTCTCGGCCAACCACCCGCTCGCCGGCCAGCGCCTGAACTTCAAGATCGAGGTCGTCGACGTGCGCAAGGCGACCGCCGAGGAGAAGAAGCACGGCCACGTGCACGGCCCCGGCGGACACCACCACTAGTCCCGACACCGGGCCCGCCCTGGGCCCGACCGCCGCGCCGCCCTACGATGCGGCGCCATGGCCAGGACGCCGCAGCGTTCGCCGCAGACGGTGCTCGTCACCGGCGCCAGTTCGGGGCTCGGCCTCGCGTTGGCGCGCCGCCTGATCGCCGACCCGCGGTTCCGCGTCGCGTTGACCGCGCGCGAAGAATCGCTGCCGCGCTTCGCCGCGGCCGGCATCACCGAGAGCGACCGCGTGCGCATCCTGCCGCTCGACGTCACGAACCGCGAGCAACGCATCGCCGCCGTCGCGCGCGTCGAGCACGACCTGGGCGGAGTCGACATGCTCGTCAACAACGCGGGCGTCTCCTACCGCGCCGTGCTCGAACAGGCCAACGAACGCGAGCGCCAGCGGCAGCTCGACGTCAACTTCCTCGGCCCCGTGCACCTGATCCGCCTGGTGCTGCCCGGCATGCGCCGCCGCCGCGCCGGCCGCATCGTCAACGTCTCCTCGGTCGGCGGCATGATGGCGATGCCGACGATGGCGCTCTACTCGGCCAGCAAGTGGGCGCTCGAGGGCGCCAGCGAGGCGCTGTGGTACGAGGTGCGCCCCTTCGGCATCCACGTCACGCTGGTCGAACCCGGCTTCATCCACAGCGAATCGTTCCGCAATACGCGGCTCACCGAGGACAGCGAACGCGCGTTGCACGACCACGACGCCGCCTACCACAACCACTACGCGGCGATGGCGCCGTTCATCGAACGGCTGATGCAGCGCGCCTGGGCCCGACCTCCCGAGTCGGTCGCCGACAAGGTGCACCGCGCGCTCACGATGCGCCGCCCGCCGCTGCGCATGCTGGCCACGCCCGACGCGCACGCGTTCGCGCTGCTGCGCCGCTGGCTGCCGCAGGCGCCTCTACCACTGTGTCGCACTGCGATGCTGCTCGACCCTGCCGAACGCCCGCAGCTGGGCCCCAGGGCTGACGCGCGCGACCTGCGTTCGCTCCTGAATCGGCTGCGCCACGCACCCAGCGCGGTCACGTGCGCCCCATCGCCTGAGCTGTGGAATCTGACAGGAATCGTGTTCGCAGCCATGCGACCGCCAGGCTCACGATCCCGCGTTGGCGATGACGCGCGACAATTGCGGCCGCCTGCGCCGCCGCTGCCTGCAGCAAGCCGTCGCCTACCGCAACTACGTGCGCCAGCGCGTTTCAATCGCGACGCAGATCGCCAACTGTCGGCGGCCACCCACCTCTCTTTCCACACTCAGCCGACCAGTTCCCGGGGTCACTACTTGGGCAGCTTGTCGGCGAACTTCTTGGGGTTCTTCTCGAACGCCGCCTTGCACTTGCCGCAGCAGAAACCGATGCGCTTACCGTCGAAGTCGACGAAGAACGCCGCATCCACCGCCTTGCCGGACACCGGGCACTTCTCGTTGATCGGCCCACCGTCCTTGGTCTGCACCTCCGCGGCGGCCTTTTCGGCCTCCGCCTTCTTCGCCGCCTCGCGCTCGGCGATCTCCTTCTCGGCCGCGGCCAGGCGCGCCTCGGCGTAGTCGCCGGTGTCGAGCGCCAGCTTGGCGTTGGCCTCGCGCGCCGCCGCGGCGCCACCCTCGGTGACCTGGCTCTGCCACGCGTAGACCTTCTGCAGCGAGGCGCTCTTCGCGAGCGCCAGCAAGCCGGCGTCGCCGAGGCCGGTGCCGTAGGCGTTGACGACCTGCAGGTGCGGCAGCTTCGCGAACGACTGGAACGACGCGTCGCCGACCTTGGTCTTGGCGACGGCCAGCCGTCGCAGCTCGGTCAACTTGCCGAGGTGCGCGGCGCCCTCGTCGGTCAGCGCCGTGCGCGACAGGTCCAGCCACACGAGCCGCTTGGCGAGCGGCAGCAGCAGGCGCGCCTCGGCGTCGCCGACCTTGTCGCGCAGCAGCGAGAAGTTGACGTCGATCGCCTCGGTGTCGGCGGCGACCTGCTGCACTACGGCGCCGCGCGCGCGCAGGGCCGCGATCGTGCGCTCGATCTCGGCCTGCTCGCCCGCCTGCAGCTCGGGCAGCTCGAACTTGATCTTCGGGATCGACTTGGCCTCGAGCAGCGCGGCGATCGCCTTGTCGCCGTTCTCGGGCCACTCGGCACCCTCGGCCACCCACTGCCGCAGCAGCTTGCGCTGCGCCTCGGTCAGCGGCTCGCCCTTGGCGGGCATGATGTCGTCGTCGCCGGCTGGCAGCTCGATGCGGTGCACGAACTCGCTCTCGTCGGGCTTGCCCGGCACGATCGTGCTGTCCTCCTCGGGCAGCGCGAACGCCTTCTGGTCGAGCCGCAGGTCGCCCTTGTCCTTGTCGGGACCGTGGCACTCGATGCAGCGCGACACCAGCAGCGGCGCGATCTGCTTGTCGAAGTCGATCTTCTCCTGGGCGGACGCGGGGACCAGCGGCAACAGGACCGGGACGAGGGCGAGCAGTCGCATGGCAGGGATCATTGGGGCTGGTCGTCGATCGCGCAAGGCGCGGGCAGGTACCGACTACCGCCGCCCACCGCGCAGGTCGAACCCGGCCGCCAGGAACACGTCCTCCATGCGGTTGACCACCGAGCGCACCCAGTCGCGCTTCTCCGGGTAGCTGCCCGGGAAGAACGAGCGCTTGAAGCCGTAGGTCAGCACGTCCTTGAGGCCGCGCGGCTCGAGCTTGAACGCGGTCACGGCCTTCTCGACCTCGTCGGTCATCGTGGTGCGCGACACCAACCGGTTGTCGGTGCACAGCGTCACGCTGCAGCGGCTCTCGCGCATCTTCTTGAACGGGTGTTTGCGCAGGTCGGTGCGCAGCTCGGGGATCGTCTGCTGGTTGCTCGTCAGGCACACCTCGAGCGTGATGCGGCGCTCGGCGACGTACTGCACGAGGCGATCGACGTAGGCCTGCTTGTCGACGATCGACTTGTCCTTGATGTGGCGCTTGCTGAACAGCCAGGTGCCGTGACCGATGCGGTCGGCGTGGCAATCGGTGATCGCCTGGAAGATCGACTCGGGGCCGTAGTCCTCGCCGGCGTGCACGGTCTTGCCGAGGAAGTGCTCGTGCGCGAGCTGGTAGGCCGCCTGGTGATCCTTGGCCGGAAAGCCGTGCTCCTGACCCGCGAGGTCGAGGCCGACGACGGGCAGGCCGTCGACCTCCTTGGCGGCGACCGCGGCGCGCGCCAGTTCGAGCGAGGCCAGCGCGTAGATCTCCTCGGGCTTGGCGCTCGGCAGCGCCTCGAAGTAGGCGCGGTAGTGCTCGCCGAAGACCGGCAGGAAGAAGCGCAGCGCGCAGACGATCACGCCGCTGCGGAAGCGCGGCAGCTGACCGCTCTTCACGCTCGGGTCGTTGTTGATCTCCTTCTCGGCGCGCTGCAGGCCCTTGCAGACGGCGCGCAGCACCTCACGCACGCCGAAGTCGCCGCGCACGTGCAGCTGCGGCGCGAAGCGCACCTCGACGTAGAAGACGTTCTCCTTGCGGCAGTCCCAGGCCAGCTCGTAGGCGACGCGCTCGAGCGCTTCGGCGTCCTGCAGGCACGCGACCGTGAACTCGAAGCCCTTGAGGTACTCGGGCAGGTTCTTGTAGGCGCGCTTGAACACGAGCTCGAGCAGGCCCTCGGGGGTCGCGCTCGGCAGCTTGACCTTGCGGCTCGCGGCCAGCTCGATCAGCGTGTCGAGCCGCAGGCTGCCGTCGAGGTGCAGGTGCAGGTCGGACTTGGGCAGCTCGAACAACAGGTCGCGCGTCAGCGCCGGCTTCTTCATGGCGCGATGATGCGCCGCGGCGCAGTCGCCCACAAGCGCGGCTTCCTGCCCGGCTTGACAGCACCGTGCCAGGCCATGACAAGGGGTGGTCCAGCGCATCCCCGAGCCTCGCCATGAACCACCGCCGCCTCACGTTCCTCGCCGCCGTCTCGTGCACTCCGTGGCTCGCAGCGCAGGCGCACTGGACGCGGCTGTATCCGAGCAACTCGCCGGCGGCGCGTCTGGAGGCGGCGATGGCCTTCGACGCGACGCGCGGCGTGACGAGCCTGTTCAGCGGCTCGCTGCTGCCCGGCGGCCTGCTGTCCGAGCACTGGCTCTTCGACGGCACGACCTGGCAGCAGGTGCCGTCGTCCGTGGTGCTGCCGCCGCCGCGCACGCTCGGTGCGATGTGCTTCGACGCGGGCCGCGACGTGCTCGTGCTGTTCGGCGGCAACGGCCCGAACGGCCAACTGCAGGACACCTGGGAGTGGAACGGCACGACCTGGTCGCCGCGGTCGACGACCGGCCCGAGCCCGCGCTACGGCGTGGCGCTCGCCTACGACCCGCAGCGCGCGCAGACGGTGCTGTTCGGCGGCATCGGTTCGGGCAGCACGGTGTACGGAGACACCTGGGAATGGAACGGCTCGCAGTGGTCGCAGCGCAGCCCCCAGCACGCGCCCAGCCCGCGCCAGAGCACCGCGCTCGCCTTCGACCCGCAGCGCGGCGGCATCCTGCTGTTCGGCGGGGCCGCGTCGGGCCTGCCGCCGATGGACGACACCTGGCGGTGGGACGGTTCGGACTGGCAGCAGCTGCAGCCGGCGAACCTGCCCTACGGCCGCAGCTACCACCGCATGGTCACCGACACCAGGCGCGGCCGCGTGCTCGTGCTCGGCGGCAACACGGCGGGCGGCGCCAACGACCCGTTCGCCTGGGAGTGGGACGGCGACACCTGGCACGTGCAGCTGCTGAGTTCGCCGTCGCCGCGCGCGGGCCACGCGCTGGCCTACGACGAGCTCCGGCGCGGCGTGGTGCTGTTCGGCGGGTCCAACACCACCAACGACACCTGGCGCTTCGCGACCGACCTGCCCGCCGACTACGCCCCGCTCGGCCAGGGCTGCGGCGGCAGCCTCGGCGAGCCGGTGCTCGACAACCTCGGCTACTCGTGGCCGTGGACGGGCGACACGTTCACCGCCCGAGTGAGCGCCGTGCCGCCGGGCACCGCGACCTTCTTCGCCACCGGGCTGCCGAGCCCACAGCCGATCCCGCTCGATCCGTACGGCCTGATCGGCTGCCAACTGCACGCGCAGGCCCCCGTCGCCGAGCTGCGCATCGCCACCGGCGCGGGCGTCGCGACGTGGTCCCTGGCGATCCCCAACGCCGCGGCGCTGGGCGGCGTGCAGCTCGCGCAGCAGGTGTTCGTGCTCGACCCGCTGAGCCCGCACGGGGTGTCGCTGTCCAACGCCCGCCGGCTCGAGGTCGGCGTCCGCTGACTACCGGGCGCCGCGCGCCGAGACGTCGCGGCGCTCGACCTCGACCAGCCGCCCCTTGCGCACCACCAGGCTGGTGACGCGTTCGACGCTGTGCTGGCCCTGGCGCATGCGCGCGCGCACCACGTCGAGTGCCATGCCCTCGGTGATCGGCAGCAGCGCGATCGCGCGGAAGCCCTCCTCGGCGCCCGGCATCGAGCGCTTGTCCTCGCGGATCAGGTCGCCGTGCTCCCAGACCCAGGTGTCGTCGACCGAGACGAACTGGCAGCGATGGTTGGCGCGGTTCTTGGCGACCAGCCCCCCGGGACAGACCACGAACGGCGCCTCGATCCACGGCAGCACGCCCAGGCCGTCGCGCGCGAAGCCGACCTCGAACGCGGCCGCGATCACCGCGTCCTGATCGCCGTCCTTGCGCGCCCGGCGCTGGACCTCGTCGGCGATCGTCGCGCCGAGCTCGACCAGCAGTTCGTCGGACAGCCTGGCGACGAACTCGGCGGCGGCCTCGGGGACTTCGCGCAGGTGGCGCAGGATCGTGCCGTAGCGGCGGGTGCTCATCGGCCGCCGATGATCGACGCAGGCCGCCCGCGGCGCCCGACATTCCTTCTGGATGTCACGCGCGTCGCCGCCGCGCCCGAGGGTCGAGCAGCGCCGCCACCATCAGGTCGGCGACCTGCTTGCCGAACGCGGGGCGGTCGACGGCGGCCACCCCGGACGGGCGCAGCAGCGCCGCCCCCAACCCGATCTCGAGCAGGAAGAACGCCGCCGTCGCCGGCGTCACCCCGGCGCGCAGCCCGCCCCCGGACCAGGCCTCGCCGAGCACGGCGCCGATCGCCGCGAAGGCGCGGCGCACTGCACGCTCGGTCGCGGCGTCGCCGCGGCCGGCCGCCGCGCCGCACAGCACGCGCAGTTCGTCGGCGTGCCGCTCGAGCAGCTTGGGCAGGCCCTGGGCCAACGCCAGCAGCCGGTCGCGCGCACTGCCGCTGGCGGACATCACCGCCGTGACCGCCGCGCACAGCCGTTCGCCAGTCTGGTCGAGCACCGCGACGAACAACCCCTCCTTGCTGCGGAAGTGGCGGTAGAGCACCGGCTCGGTCACGCCCGCCGCGGCGGCCAGCTGGCGGGTGCCGGTGCCGGCGCAGCCGAGCCTGGCGAAGACCGGCAGGGCACTGTCGAGGATCTGCTGCCGGCGGGCGGCGGCGTCGAGGCGGGCAGGTTGGCGCTTGACCATCGATGCTAGCCTATGCTAACTTGCCGCCAGTTAGCAACTGCTAGCTTCGGAGAACAGCGATGGACGGCAACGAAACCATGCGGCTCTACATGCTCGAACGCCGCGTCGAGCAGCTCGAGAACCGGCTCGCCGAGTTGGCCGCGGGCGCCGTCCCGCCGGGGCTGGCGGTGCCGCAGGCTGGCGTCACCGTCCGGCACGAGCCGCCGGCACCGGCCACAGCCGCGGTGCCCCCGCCGGCCCCGACTCCGGCCCCCACGCCGCCCCCGACCGACGTCGCCCCGGAACCCGCGCCCGACACGGTGCCCGCCGAGCCGCCCCTGCCCGCCGCCGCGCCCGAGGCCAAGTTCGACTACGAACGCTTCTTCGGCCTCGCCGTGCTCGGCCGCATCGGCATCGCCGCGCTGATGCTCGCCGGCGGCTACTTCGCGCAGCTCGGCTGGGGCCACCTCGGCCCCGCCGCGCGCGTCGCCGTGCTCTACCTCGTCGCCGCGACAATGGTCGGCATCGGCGCCTGGCTGCGGCCGCGCACCGCGCCGCGCTACATCGCCCTGCTCTGGGGCGGCGCCACCTCCTTGTCGTACCTCGCCGGCGTCGCCGCGCGCCTGCACTACGAACTGATCGAGCCGTTCCCGGCGCTCGTGCTGCTCGTCGCGAGCGCGGGCCTGGGGCAGTTCCTCGCGCGCAAGCTGCAGCTGCAGGCGATGGCCACGGTCGCGCTCGCGGGCGCCTACGCGGCGCCGCTGCTGATCGGCGCCGAC
This sequence comes from Planctomycetota bacterium, assembly GCA_020638655.1. Classification (GTDB taxonomy): domain Bacteria; phylum Planctomycetota; class UBA1135; order UBA1135; family UBA2386; genus JACKIC01. The sequence goes on along the minus strand of JACKIC010000002.1, from coordinate 274,888 downwards.
TCCGCATCCCCCACCGGCCTGTTCGTCTACCTGCTCGCGCTGCACACCTGGAGCGCGGTCACCGAAGAACGCTGGCAGTGGCGCGTGCCGCGCGGCCTCGCCGTGGTCGCGACCACCGTGCTCGCTCTCGGTTGGTTCGCGGGCCACGCGGCGCCGCCGCCGCTGACGACGCTGCTGCACGTCGAGGCCATCTGGCTCGGCCTCGCCACCCCCGAGCTGCTGCGCGCACTCACGCGGGGCGCCGCCGCGGCGGGGCGCTGGCGGCTGTTGGTCGTCTCCGGCTGGACCGTGCAGCTCGGCCTGCTGCTGTGGACCCTCTCCCGCGACGCCTTGCCCGGGTTCGCCGCGATCGCCGGCGCCGGGTTCGTGGCGCTCGCAGCGGCGCTGCTGCAGCAACGGCCGCAGCTCGAAGTACGCGCCGCGCAGCTGTCGCGGCTCGGCGGCTGCGTGCTGGTGCTCGGCGCGTTCGTGGTCTGGAACGCGCTCGGCCACCAGTACGCGCTCGACGTCTTCGCGCGCGGCTTCGACCACGCCGCGTGGCGCGTGCCCGCGATCGTCGCCACCGGCCTGTTGCTGCTCGCCCTGCGTCGCTTCACGGGCGCCGCCGACCTCGCCGCGGGGCTGGCCACGGCGCTCGGCCTCGCAGTGATCAGCCTGCCCACGCAGCCGGGGCAGGGCCACCTGCTCGCCGCGGCGGTGTTGCTGCTGCCGATCGGCCTGGTCCTGCGCGGCGCCGACGAGAGCGGCCGCAAGGCGGGTCTGCTGCTGGGCGCAGCCGTGACGTTCGTCGCGGTGCGCCTGCAAGAGACCCTCGCGCCGGGCGCGCAGTTCTGGTTCCCGATCGCCGCCGGCGCCTCGGGGCTGTGGCTGGCGCTGGTCGGCGCATACGCCGACCGCCGCGCCGACCGGCCGCTCGCCGAGCTCGTCGGCAGGATGCTGATCGGGTCGCACCTGCTGCTGGCGCTGTGCACCGCCGCGGTGCTCGGGGAGGTGTTCGACCGCGCCGCCGTCGCCGCGATCCCGTTCGAAGGCCTCGTCACGGGCCCGATGGCCCTGCTCGGCGGTGCCGCGTTGGTCCGCTGGGCGCCGTCGCTGCGCGATCGCGCTGCCGCGCTCGCCGACTTCGGCGTCTTGCTGCTGGCGATCGGCGCCCTGACCGTCTGGAGCCAGTTCGGCCGCGATGACCTCGTGCCGGTCACGTTCGACCATCCGTGGTTCCGACTGCTGTCCCTGACCGGCGTCACCACGTTGGCGCTGACGCTGCGCCGCCACCTGGGCGGCGGCGAACTCGGCGCGCTGGGCGCCGCGCTCGTCGGACTGCTGCTGACGACGCTGCCGATGCCCTCCGCGGAGCTGCGCGGACAGACGGCCGTGCTGCTCACGATCCCGGCCGCGCTCGTGCTCACTTCGCGCGCGGGCTGGCTGCGCAGCGCGAGCCTCGCGCTGGGCGCTGCCGCCCTGTTCTTCGCCAGCACCCACGAGGTCTCGTTCGACGGCGACGCCGGCACCTGGCTGTCGATCGCGTTCGGCGCCAGCGGCGCGTGGGCCGCGCTCGGCGCGCTGCGCGCCAGCTGGCGACGCGACCGCACGCTGCTGATGACCGCGATCACGCTGCTGGTGGTGCTCGGCGTCACCTGGAGCGTCGCCGCGCTGCAGCCCGTGCCCGCCGACACCGAGGCGCTGGCCGCGTTCTTCAACCTGCGCTTCGCGTCGGCGCTCGTGGTCATCGGCCTGTTGGAGTTCGGCCGGCGCCGCCTGCCCGCGGACGCCGACGCCGTCGAACGCATCAGCTTCACGTCGATCGAGTTCGCGATCGTCTACCTCGCCGGGCTCGTCGAGGTGCTGGCGCTGGTGCGCACCTGGCCCGACGGCTGGAGCGCCGTCACGGTCAGCCTCTACTCGATGCTGTTCGCGGGCGCGCTGCTGGCCGCGGGCTTCGTGCGACAACAGTCCTGGCTGCGGTGGCCGGGCCTGGGCGGGCTCGGCCTCGTCGTCGTCAAGGTGATGCTGTTCGACCTGCGCGACCTGTCGACGCCGCTGCGCGTGCTCGCCACGGGCGCGCTGGGGCTCGTGCTGCTGGTCTCGGCGTTCGCCTACGCGCGACTGCGCAAGCCAAGCGAACCGCAGCCCCCCACCGGCGACGCCTAGCCGCCGACTTCGCGCGTCATGCAGACGCTGAACGGGTTGCGCGTGTAGGCCGCGAACGGCTCGCACGGAACGAAGCCGGCCCGTTCGTAGAGCCGCCGCGCCGCCGCGAACGCGGGCGCGGTGCCGGTCTCGAGGCTGACGCGCCGGTAGCCGCGCTGCCGCGCGAGCTCCAGCAGGTGCGCGACCATCGCCGCGCCGACGCCCCGACCGCGCGCTTCGGCGGCGGTGTGCATCGACTTGATCTCGGCATGGGTGGCGTCGAGCTGCTTGAGGGCGCCGACCGCGAGCAACCGGCCCTGTTCGCGAGCGCCGCAGAACGTCACCGCCGCCTGGCGCAGCCCGACGAGGTCGAGCGCGTGCACGTGGTCGGGCGGCGTGGTCTGGCGCGCGAACGTGAGGTGGCGCTCGAGCAGCGCGAGCGCCTCGGGGCTGCCGGGGTCTTCGGCGGCGAACTGCAATCCTGGAGCGGTCACGGGCCGGCATGCTAGCGGGGCACCCCTTCCCACCGCATCGACGGGCCGCCAAGATGGCCCGCCATGCACGAGAAGAGAGTCGGCACGCCCCTCCTCGCCTTCGCCTTCGCGCTCGGCACTGCGGCGGCTGCGCTCCCCTCCAGGGCGGCTGCCCAGGAAGACGAGACCGGCAAGCAGGTCGCCGAACGCATCCACAAAGGCGGCTGGTTCGAGCAGTCGCGCTGGCGGCGCGGTGACGACGGCCAACTGCAGGTGCACTACATCGCCGACATCGGCGGCAGCTTCGGCGGCGGTGACCGCTTCCGGCCGCTGCTCGGCGAGGACTTCAAGCGCGGCCTGCAGAGCGCGGGGCTGATCGGCTACCTGGTCCTGCTGTGCCACGGCCACGACGATCTGGTCGGCATGACCGACGCGGGGCTCCACTTCGACACGCTCGGCATCGACGACAGCGACGTCGGTCTGCGGCAGTTCCTGGCCCTGCCGATGCCGGACAGCCAGGGCGAACGGCGGCGCGCCGAGGTGCTGGACCGCGTGCTCGCGATCTCCGAGCTCGAGCGACGCCGCTGCAAGGGCGCCGTCGGCGAGCTGCAGGCCCTGGCCCGCGACGGCGGCGAGCCGATGCTGATCGCCCGGGCACGCCGAGCGCTCGCCGCACTCGCCGACCCGCCCCAGCCGCTCCCGCGCGAACGCCTCGACCCCGAGCGCCTCGAGCTGCCGCTCGCCTTCGACGCGTGCGTCGTGATCGATCACGCGCGCCTGCCCGACATGGGTTGGCTGACCGCGCTCGGCAGGCGCCTCGGCGCGCTCACCACCTGCTGGAGAATGAATATGGCGGGCGGAACGATCAGCCCGGCGGCCGCCAACGGCGCCCAGGTGATGTGCGACACCGTCAGCGAGTTGCCGTTCGGCATCGCGCTGCGCTACGGCAACGCCCGCCTCGACCACTCCTGCGTCGTGATCACCGCCCAGAACGACCCCAAGGTCCCGGTCGCGCTGTCGTGGCAGGCCGCCGGCGAGTTCGAGAGCGATCGCTGGCAGGACGCGAAGGTGCCCGAAGGGCTCGGCCGCAACAACCCGCTGCTCACCGGCACGTTGGCGGTCGAACCGACGCGACTGCTGGCCACCCTCGGCGGCAGTGCGGGCAAGCCGCGTCCCGCGCAGGCGAAGGAACTGCTGCGCGACACCGGTCTCGCCGTGCGCGTGATCGTGCCCCCCACGAGCAAACTCTGGGCGTCGCTCGCGTTCCTGGAGCTGCCGCAGGCCAAGGGCGCCGAGCTGCGCGTCTCGTGCGGCGACGCCGCCACCAAACAGCCGACGGTGATCGTGCTGATGGTGCAGGCGCGCGACGAAGACTCCGCCGACGAGTGGCTCGAGCACGGCAAGCAGCTGCTCGCCGCGGCCAAGGAAGGGATCGGCCAGCTGCTCCCGCCCGCGGTGGGCGAACACGAAGACGGCAAGCGCGTGATCGCCGCCCTGGTCGGCGCAGCGTTGTCGGTCAAGGGTGACGCGGTGTTCGCGACGGTGGAACTGCCCGCCCTCACGCCCGCTGCCGTGCTGGAGATCGCCGAGCTGTTCTTCGCCGAGTGACATTTCCTCAAAGGAACCGCGCCTCGCGGCGTCTTCCATGCCGTGATCGACCGCCCCGTCCCCCACGAGCACCTGCTCCGCGAAGCGCCGTTCGTGCACCGCCTCGCGCGCCAGCTCGTCGGTGACGAAGCCGACGACGTCGTGCAGCAGGCGTTCCTGCTCGCATTGCAGCGCCCGGAGCACCTCACCCAGCCGCGGTCCTGGTTGGCGCGGGTGGTGCGCAACCTGATCACCGATCGGCGCCGCCGCGAGACGCGGCGGCTGGCGCGCGAGGACGCCGCGGCGGCGACGACCGCCGTCCCCTGCTGCGCAACGGCGACGGGCCGGTCGGGCTGCTGCGCGCCGACATGGACGCGCTGCCGATCGCCGAGGAGACGGGGCTGCCGCGACGCGTCGACGGTGCACGCCGAGGCGGAAGGCGGCCAGGCGATCGGCGTGATGCACGCCTGCGGCCACGACGTGCACATGACGGTGCTGCTCGGCACTGCACGCTGGTTCGCGAAACACCGCGAGCAGTGGCAGGGCACGCTGGTGCTGATCGGGCAACCGGCCGAGGAACGCGCCGGCGGCGCGCGCGCGATGGTCGCGGCGGGGCTGTTCGAGCGCTTCCCGAAGCCGGCGTGGGCGCTGGCGCTGCACTGCGACCCGAGCGTGCCGGCGGGCAACGTGGGCGTGCGCAGCGGGCCGCTGATGGCTGCGGTCGACAGCGTCGACGTGACCTTGTTCGGCCGCGGTGGCCACGGCGCGCGGCCGCACCTGACCATCGACCCGGTCGTGCTCGCGGCGCAGTACGTGCTCGCGCTGCAGACGATCGTCAGCCGCGAGATCGACCCGACGCAGCCCGCGGTGATCACGGTCGGTTCGATCCACGCCGGGCAGAAGCACAACATCATCGCCGACCGCTGCGAGCTGCAGCTCACGGTGCGCAGCTACGACCCCGCCGTGCGCGAACACCTCAAGGCGGCGATCGTGCGCAAGGCCAAGGGGCTCGCCGAGTCGGCCGGCGCGCCCGCGCCCAAGGTCGAGTTCTCCGAACCGACGGGCCCGCTGCTCAACGACCCCGGCATCACCGCCGCCGCGCGCGCCGCGCTCGTCGAGGCGCTCGGCGAAGCCGCGGTCGGCAGCGCCGAGCCGCAGATGGTCGCCGAGGACTTCGGCTACTTCCGCGAGCAGGGCGTGCCGCTGTGCATGTTCCGGCTCGGCACCACCGGCCCCGAACAGCAGGCGCAGGCGAACGCGAGCGGCGAACTGCCCGCACAGCTGCACACGGCGCGCTTCCACCCCGACGCGGCGCCGACGATCCGCGGCGGCGTCACCGCGCTGGTCGCGGCGACCCGCGCGCTGCTGCGGCGCTGACGCACGACCGTGGCACCGCGCCCCCCCGCCTCGTAGCGTGCCGCCGTGGCCGAACCGTGGCGCGTGCTCAGCGAGGACCCCGACGAACGCCGGCTGTTCGCGGCTCCCGGCGCGTGGTCAGGGGTTGCCCAGCGCGCCAGCCGGCCCGCGCAACCGCCTGCGCAGCGTGCAGCGGGTCGGCGACGACGCGCGACACTGGTACGTCAAGACGTTCGCGGCGACGCAGTGGAAGAACCGGCTGCGCTTCGTGCTCACGGCGCCGCGCGCGCGACGACGCCGAACGCGAGCTCGGTGTGACGCTGGCGCTGCGCGAAGCCGATCCTTCTGCGGCGCCGCGCCCCGTCGCCTGCAGGCGCGATCGCAACGGCGCGGCCTACTACGTCTGCGCACCGCTCGCTGGCGAACCGCTCGCCGACCTGCTGCGGCGCGGCGCGTCGACGACGACGCGCTCGCGCGGCGCGTCGCGGCGCACTGCGGCGCGCTGCTGCGCGCGCGGGCTTCTCGCTGCCCGACCTGTCGGCGGATCACGTGTTCGTCGACGGTGAGACCCTCGCGGTGCTCGACCTGCACAACGGCGCCGTCACCGCTCCCGGCCCGGCGCTGGCGCAGCTCTGCCGCCGCGTGCTGCGGCGCTTTGCGCGCTCGGTGCGCGAGCTGCCCGTGCCGTGGCCCGCGGCGCTGCGGTTCGCGGTGCGGCTGCTGCGCGCCGCTGGCCGCGGCGGCGACGCGCGCGCGATCCTGCGCCGACTGCCGCCGTTCACGACCGCCGAACGCTACGAAGCCACGGGCAAGGCCGGCGCCTACGCGACGCGCAACCCGGTGCGCCACGCGCGCGAACTGCTGCTGCTCGAACGGGTGTTCCCGGGGCGCCCCGGCGAGACCGTGCTCGACCTGCCGTGCGGCGCCGGGCGCCTGTCGCCGTGGTTGCAGCAGCGCGGCTGCGCGGTCGTCGCCGCCGACGGCGCGCTGGCGATGTTGCAGCAGGCCGGCCAGCAGCAGACGGGACTGCCGCGCGCGGTGCTGGCCGACGCGCTGGCGATGCCGTTCGCGGACCGCGCCGTCGACGGCGTGGTGACGTTCCGGTTCCTGCACCACCTGACCGACGAGCTCAGCGACCGCGTCATCGCCGAGGCCTGCCGCGTCGCCGGACGTTTCGTCGTCGTCAGCTTCTTCCACCCGTGCAGCGCCCACCACCTGCAGCGCCGCCTGCGCGCGCTGGCCGGCGGCCGCACGACGCGCTTCGCGCGCACCCTGGGCGCGATCGACCGCACGTTCGCGAAGCACGGCTTCCGCCGCCTGCGCGCGGCCGCCGACCTGCCGTTCGCCCGCGACCTGTGGCTCGCGAGTTTCGCGCGCGACGATTCCGTCAACTCGGCCGACCCGCTACGACGAGCGCCCTGATGCCCAAGCTGCACGTCGCCATCGCCGTCGTCGCCGGCACCACCGGCGGTCCCGCGACCTACGGCCGGCGCCTGTGTGCGGCGCTCGCCGAGCACGACGACGTGCGCATCACCGTGCTGACCGACGCGCCCGCGGCGTTCGACGCGGGCGGTGTCGACGTCGTCGAGGTGCCGATGCGCGGCGGCGTCGACCGGCTGCGCTGGCAGTATCGCGCGCTCGCCAAGGCCGTCGCGCGCCTGCGGCCCGACGTCTACCACGACACCAAGAACGCGCTGCCGTTCGGCCTGCAGGTGCCGAGCGTCGTCACCGTGCACGACCTCGCCTACCACACCGTGCCCGGCACGTTCCCGTGGGCGTCGCGCACGTTCCTGCGGCTGGCGACGCGGCACGCGGTGCGGCGCGCAGCGCGCATCGTCGTGCCGTCGGCAGCGACCGCGAACGACCTGGTCCGCATCCACCCGGGCACCCAGGGCCGCGTCGACGTCGTGCCGCACGGCATCGATGCGTTCGTGCGCCCCACGGACGCGCAGCTGGCCGAGGTGCGCGCGCGCCTGGCGCTGCCCGAGCACTTCGTGCTGCACGTCGGCACGATCCAGGCCCGCAAGAACGTCGACCTCGTGATCGCCGGCGTGCGCCAGCTGCGCGCCGAAGGCCTGCCGCACCTCGCCGTGATCGTCGGCCGCGAAGGGTGGCGCGCGGGCGCCGCGCTCGCCGAACTGCGGCGCGACGACAGCGCGCTGTGGCTGCCACACGTGACCGCGGCGGATCTGCCGGCCGTCTACGCGCTCGCCGATGCGTTCGTGTCGCCGTCGGCCTACGAGGGTTTTGGCTTCTCGGTCGCCGACGCGCTGGCCGCCGGAGTGCCGACGGTCATCGCCGACGTCAGCTCGCTGCCCGAACTCTGCGGCGACGCCGCGGTGCGGCTGCCCGCGCTGTCGGCGCACGCCGTCGCGGGCTGCCTGCGCCCGCTGCTCACCGACGCCGCCGAGGCCACCTCGCTGCGCGAACGCGGCCCGCGCCGCGCGGCGCAGTTCTCCTGGGCTGCGTGCGCCGCCGGCCACGTCGCCGCCTACCTAGCCGCCCGCGCCGGCCAGACCGCCCCCTGATCGCGGGCCGCGGCTTGCGCCGCCCGCGACGCCGCGCTCTCATGGCCCGTCCTGGGCTCGGCCCTTGCGGTCCTCGAGCCCTCCGCCCAGCTGCGCAATGCCATCCTCGTCACGACCTTGGAGCCGCCGCCGATGCGCGTCGCGGTGATCCAGCTGCCTTGCCCGGCCGTGCGCCGAGGCGAGAGCGGGCCGGGCCTGAAGGCCTGCGGCCCGCGCCCCCCCCCGATGTTGCGTGCGCCAGCCGTCACCGCGGAGCGCGGTCGCGGCGGCGTCGTATCAGCCGTTCCCTTCGACCCCCTAGGACACACATGAACCTCGCAAAGCTCACCCTGTTCGCCGCCGCGCTGCTGCCCTTCGCCGGCTGCAGCTCCGAAGCCGCCTCCAACCCGACGCCGAAGGAGCTGCGCTTCTCGGTGATCCCCGACTTCAACAAGGACAAGCTCGCCGAGACCTCGAAGATGCTCGCCGAGACCCTGACCAAGAAGCTCGGGGTGCCCGTGCGCTACGAGCCCTCGAACGACTACGCCGCGGCCGTCAACGGCCTGATCGCCAACAAGCTCGACTTCGTCTGGCTCGGCGGCAAGACCACGGTCGACGCGCTCGACCTCGGCAAGGGCGAAGTGCGTGTGCTCGCCACGCGTGACATCGACCTCAACTTCAAGAGCTACTTCATCGCCAACAAGAAGCTCGTCGACGACGGCACGGTCAAGCCGATGACCAACCTCGCCGACCTCAAGGACAAGGCCAAGGACCTGACCTTCACCTTCGGCGACGTCAACTCGACCTCGGGTCACCTGATGCCGCGCTTCTTCCTGACCGAGGCCGGCATCGATCCCAACACCGCCTTCAAGAGCATGGGTTACCAGGCGTCCGGCGGGCACGGCAGCACGCTCAAGGCCGTCGTCAGCGGCGCCGCGGACCTCGGCGCGCTCAACTTCGGCTACTACGACAAGGCCAGCGCCGAGGACAAGGCGGCCGCGCCGATCGTCTTCACGACGCCCGGCTACGTCGACTACGCCTGGGTCGGCCACACGCGCGTCGGCGAGGCGATGCTGACCAAGATCACCGAGGCGTTCACGCACCTCGACCCGAAGAACGCCGAGGACAAGGCGATCCTCGACGCGTGGTCGCCCAAGGAGAAGTTCCTGCCGGCCGACGGCGCCAAGTGGGAGAGCATCCGCAAGGTGCGCGACTCGCTGCCCAAGGGCTTCCTGAAGTGACCTCGACGGCGCCTGCCCCGAGCGCCAGCCCGCGCGGGCAGGCCGCCGACGTCGTCTTCGCCGATGTCGACAAGCGCATCGGCGACAAGGTCCTGCTGGCCGGCATCGACCTCACCGTGCCCCACGGCCAGCGCGTGGCGCTGATCGGGCCCTCGGGCTCGGGCAAGACCACGCTGCTGCGCCTGTGCGCCGGCCTGCTGTGGCCGTCGCGCGGCAGCGTCACCGTGCTGGGCCAGACCACGGGCGAGCTGCGCGGCCGCGAACTGTGCCGGCTGCGCAGCAAGATCGGCTTCCTGCACCAGCAGGACAACCTCGTGCCGGCCCTGCGCGTCGCCCACAACGTGCTCATGGGCAAGCTGGGCGAATGGTCGGTGCCCCGGGCGCTGTGGTCGCTGGTGGCGCCGCAGCAGCTCGACGCCGCGCACGCGGCGCTGCAGGACGTCGAACTCGGCGACCGCCTGTGGGCGATGCCCGGCGAACTCTCCGGCGGCGAACAGCAGCGCGTCGCCATCGCGCGCCTGCTGGTCCAGCAACCCCGACTGCTGCTCGCCGACGAACCCGTCAGCGCGCTCGACATCCGGCTCGGCCGCGAAGTCGTGCGCCTGCTGCTCGACCTCGCCGCGCGACAGTGCACGACGATCGTGAGTCTGCACTCGCTCGAGCTGCTCGCCGAGGGCTTCGACCGCGTGCTGGCGCTGCGCGCGGGCGAGCTCGTGTTCGACGGCCCGCCCGCGCAGCTCAGCCGCGAACTGCTGCAGGACGTCTACGGCACCGAATACCGGACGCTGCACCTCGAGGACCTGAACCTCTAGCGCCTCCGCGCGACGTGCCTTGACCGCCCTCCCGGCCCCACCTCCCGCCCTGCGGCGCGCCGCGCTGGTGCTCGCCCTGCTCATCGGCGCGAGCCTGCTGGCGCTGCCGTGGAACCTCGAGGCGGTCACGAGCTGGAGCGGCTTCACCGACGGCCTGCAGCGGCTGGGTGCCTACCTCGCCGGGTTCGGGGCCCCCGATCTGGGCGCGGCGATGCTGTCGCGATGCCTGGGGCTCGCCGTGGAGACCGTGTCGGTGGCAGTGCTGGGCATGGCCTTGGGCCTCGTGCTCGGCTATCCGCTGGCGATGCTCGCGAGCCGCTGCGTGATGCTCGGCGAGGACCCGCGGCATCCGGCGTCCCGCATGCTGCGCCGCGGCACGCTCGAGTTCGCACGCTTCCTGCTCGACGCGCTGCGCGGCGTGCCCGACTTCCTGTGGGCGATCGTGCTCGCCAACTTCACCGGCGTGAACGCCGGCACGGGCATGCTCGCGATCGGCGTCTCCGTCGCAGGCATCCTCGGCAAGGTGCTCAGCGAGCAGTGGGACAACGTCGAGCAATCGCGCTACGCGGCCCTGCGTTCGACCGGCGCGTCGCAGCTGGCGCAGTTCTTCTACGGCGTGCAACCGCTTGCGGCGCGCTCGATGCAGTCGTTCGTGCTGATGCGCCTCGAGTGCGCGGTGCGCAACGCGTCGGTGATCGGCGTCGTCGGCGGCGGCGGGCTCGGCGCGGCGCTGTGGGACGAATACACCGACGGCAACTGGTCGCGCGTCGCCACGGTCCTGCTGAGCCTGCTCGCGGTCACCATGTGCACCGACCTGGGCGCCAACCTCGTGCGTCGGCAGCTGCGGGTCGACCCCAACCATCCGCGCGCCGCGCAGACCGTGTCGCGCCGCGACACGGCGCGGCGCCGGACGTTCGTGACCGCGCTGATCGTGCTCCTGATCGGCGGCGCCGTCGTCGCGCTGCGCGACCCGTTGCAGCGCGCCTGGGCCGAGCTGTCGCGCATCGAGTGGGGCTATGCGGGCGACTACGTCTTCAAGCTGCTGGTCCCGACGCTCGACGACCCGGCCTACGCCGGTCATCCGTTCGCCGAACGACTCGCCGATCGGTTCGGCTCGCTGCTGCACCACAGCGTCGTGCCGCTGGCCCTCGGCGTGCTGTCGACCGTGCTCGGCGCGCTCGTCGCGGCGTTGTTGGTGTTCCCCGCCTCGGTCGCGTTCCAGCTCGAGGCCCACCGCTTCACCGGCGAACGCCTGTCGCGCTGGGGCGCGACCCGCCGCTGGACGCTGCTCGTCGGCGCCCGCCTCGCGGCGCTGGTGCTGCGCGGCGTGCCCGAGGTCGCATGGGTCGTGATCCTGATGGTGTTCTGGAAGCAGGGCATCACGCCGTGCGTGATCGCCGTCGGCCTGCACAGCGCCGGCGTGCTGCACCGCGTGTTCACCGAGACCGTCGACAACGTGCCCTACCAGCAGCTCGAACGGGTCAGCAACGGCTGCCGACCGCACGTCTTCCTCTACGGCGCGCTGCCGCGCGCGCTGCCCGACTGGCGCACCTACGTGTTCTTCCAGTTCGAGGTCAACATGCGCGTCGGCATCGCCCTGGGCATCGTCGGCGCCGGCGGCCTGGGCGAACGCTTCAAGACCAACCTCAGCTTCCTGCAGTTCGGCGCCGCCAGCAGCTACCTGTGGGCGATGATCCTGCTCACCGTGGTGATCGATCGCACCTCGCGCCGATTGCAGATGCGGCGCCTGAAGTGCTGACGCGCTACTTCTTGCCCTTGCGCAGGATGCCCAGCAGCTCCTTGTCGAGCTCGGGCCCGCCGGCCTTGCCACCGCCGTCGAGCGCACCGAGCGCACCCAGCGCCCCGCCGAGCACGCGGTCGAGCGCCGAGGCAGCACCGCCGTCGCTGCCCTCCTCGGCGTCGCCGAGCACCCGGTCGATGGCGCTGCGGCGCTGCTCGTCGTCGTCGTTGGCGTCGAGCGCCGCGAACGCCTCCTGCATCGACTCCTCGACGCTGAGCATCGCGTTGGACAGCGCCGCTTCGCCGCCGGCGGCGGCCAGGATGCCGTCGCGGCTGAGCTTGATCAGCAGCTGGTAGACCTCGAACAGCGGCAGGCCGAGCACGGAGACGAGCCCGCGCGGCGAGGTCTCGCCGTTGATCTGCGACAGCAGCTTGATCTCGAGCACGCTGAGCGCGACGTCGCCCATGCGCGCGTACATGTCGGCCTTGGGCTCGATCGCGGCGTCCGGGTTCGGGAACACCATCAGCATCTGCTTCCAGTCGTCGGTCTGCTTGCTGCCCTCGAGCAGGATCGAGGTGACGCCCAGCCGCAGGTCGTGCTCTTCGGCGAACTCGGGCAGCGCCTCGAGCTTGCGGTAGTAGAAGGCGTAGGGGTGCCCCTCGCGCATGAACTCGAACAGCACTTCCTTGCCGAACAGGCGCAGCGTCTCGCGCATCTCCTCGGCCTTGACCTGGCCGTGCTGCGCCACCGACAGCAGCACCGGCCGGCCGGTCTGCACGCGCGCCGCCTGGGCCTGCGTGATCGCCGCCTCGGGGATCTCGCGGTGGCGCATGTTGTCGCCTGGCAACACGCGGCGGTTGAGGTGGTGCGGATCGAGGAAGTAGACGCGCCCGTCCTTGAGGTAGACGTCGAGCCGGTTGTCGGCCTTCTCGAGGCTCAGGCAACCCAGGTGCTTGCCCGACGACAGCATCTGCAGCACCTCTTCGACCGAGATGAAGTCGGTGCGGCCCGCGAAGTTGAAGTCCTTGGTGCCCGAGCCCGACTGCAGCAGCGCGTGGTCGAAGGCGCGCGCGAACTCGGTCAGCGTCGTCACCGAGAACAGCACGCCCATCACGAACTCGGCGGCGCGCAGCGGCGCCAGGTCGTCCTCGCTGCGCAGGAACGTGTGCATGCCGCGGCGCAGGCGCGTGAACAGCAGCTCGCCGAGGAAGTCGCGCGTATCGGACTTGGTGCCCTCCATGCGCAGCTTGCGTTCGACCAGCTCGCGAACGCGCGTCAGCAGGTGCACGAACTCCTCTTCGTAGCGCTCCTCGCTCTTGTCCACGAGGGCGTCGACGAGGTCGCCGATCCGGGCCTTCAGGGCGACCCGAAGTTCGGCATTGTCATTCTCTTCTGATGCTTTTCCCGGACCGGACATGGCGCCGTCTCTTTCTCGGCTGGCGGGCGCGGCATTCTTGACGCGACGCCAGATGTTCTGCGAGGTGGCCATGGCATCGCCGGGCTGGCGCCGCGACGATCTTGGCCGATGAATGGGCCTGCGGCCCGGTTCCGCTCCCATCCCCTTCACCCCCGCGCCATCCGGCGTCGAAGATCCCAGGCGGACCCACGCCGTGACCCAGACCCCGACCGAATCCCACCTGCAGGCCGCGCGCGACGTGCTGCGCGAGCTGCAGCTCACCGAGTGCGACGCCTCGCGGCGCCTCTCGTCAGGCCACCGCAACTCCGTGCCCCTCGTCGCCGAGGGCGCCGGCGGGCGGCGCTTCCTGCTCAAGTTCTACCTGCCGGCCGAGCAGGGCAAGATCCTGCCCGCGGGCGTGCGCGACGACGACTTCCGCCGCCGTGAGGTGGGCTTCTACCGGCTGCTCGACAGCATCGACCCGGACCGGCGCGAACTGCCCGTGCCGCGCACCATCCTCGTCGACCCCGGCGACCTGCCGCGCTGGATCCTGCTCGAATGGCTGCCCGGCGCCGTCGGTCCCGCCGAGGAGGTACTCGGCCAGGACCACGTGCTCGAGCTGCTCGACAAGCTGGCCAAGATCCCGACCGAACGCCTGCTCGGCCGCCGCTCGTTCCCGCTCGAACACTGGGACCCGATCGGCTACCTGGACCGCGTGCGGGCCATGTACGACGCGGTCCTGTTCGTGCTCGGCGAGGCGCGCTGGCGCCAGGTGCAGCGCTTCTTCGCCGAGGCGGTGCGATGGACCGACGGCCGCCCGCACGTGCTCGTGCACGGCGACTTCACCGACTCGAACATCGTCGTCACCGAGGACGGCGATCCGTTCCTGATCGACTTCGAGAGCATCGGCATCGGCAACCGCGACCACGACTTCGCCTGGTTCTGGCTGCACAGCAACCGGCATCACGAGTGGAAGCGGCAGCTGCTCGGCCGCTGGTTCTCGCACACGGTCGGCAGCGACCGGATCCGCTGCGAATGGGGCATCCGCAGCACCCTGGCCTACCTGGCGATCCGCCGGCTGCGCTGGGGCTACCTGACCTACGGCGACGAGGACCCGCGGCAGAGCGCCAACCTGGCGCTGCTCGACGCGGCGCTCGAGGGCGGTCGCGAGCTGTTCCCGGTCTGACCGGGGACTGATCGCTCGAGTGTGGAGTCCAGGCGCGGGAATTCGGCTGGCGGCGAAATTCGAGTGCCGATCCCTCGCGGCACCTACTGCCGCAATCCATAGGCACCGCGCTCTGGGCAGTCGCCCAAATGGTGCGTAAGTCCTTGTTTTGCAAGGCCTGCGCCGGGTTCGAGCCACCGAAACCAGGGCTGGCACGGTGTTTGTCATGCGGCTGTCATGCGCCCATCCGAAGACGACGCCACCCGCTCGATGCTCAGCGACGAAGACCTCGTCGCCCGCCTGCAGGCGGGCAACTGGGACGAGGGGATCGGCGAGATCGAGCAGCGCTACGGCAAGCGCCTCTACCACTTCGTCAACGGCATGGTGCGCGACGGGCACCTCGCCCAGGACCTCGTCCAGGAGGTGTTCGAGAAGTTGCTGCTCAAGAACGACCTCTACCGTCCGGGCACCAACTTCCGCGCCTGGCTGTTCGAGGTGGCGCGCAACCAGGCCCTGTCGGCGCTGCGCGCGCGGCAGCGCATGCCGCGGCCGCTGAGCAGCCTGCCGAGCAACGAGGCGGGCGAGATCGCCGACCTGCTCGAGACCCTGCCGGCGCGCGCCGACCAGCGCGCGCTCGAGGAGGAGGAGTTCATGGCCGCGTTCCACGCGGCGGTCGCGGCGCTGCCCGACCACTACCGCACCGTGTTCGAACTGTGCGTGCGGCAGGGCATGCCCTACCAGGAAGCCGGCCTGGAGCTCGGTCTGCCGACTGGCACCGTCGCGATCCGCATCATGCGCGCGCGCAAGCGGCTGTTCGGCGCGCTGCAGCACCACCTCGGGCGCCTGCGTCGCCCGCCGGCCTGCTTCCAGTAGCGAACCGCGAGCCGCTGCGGCGCCGCGATACGCCTCAGTGCGTCGCCAGCCCCATGTCGGCGAAAGCCGCGTCGGCGAGCGCTTCCCAACCGCGGTTGGCGGCCGGGCTCGCCGGGCTCGGATGCGGGATGCGCCCGATCTTGACCTGGTCGCCGAGCACGGCCCGCGCGCGCTGCTCGGCGAAGGCACCGACCCCGACCACCCACTTGGGCTGCAGCGCCGTCACGACCTGCCGCAGGAAACGATCGCAGATGCGGAACAGCGGCTCGGTCTCGTTGCGCGGCAGCTTGTCGGGAGTGAGGTTCGCGCCGGTCTCGCCGACGAACGCCAGCGGGCAATAGTTGTGCACGAAGAACCGCCGCGCGAAGCGCTGCGGCAGCACGAACCGCGACGCGGCCCAGCCCCACAGCCGCCGGCCGCTCACCTCCGACCGCCGACAAGCGAGGCCTTCGACGGGTCGCTTGGGGTGTTGGTGCGTCGGCGTGTGCACCTCACCGTGGATGCCGAGCCAGCTGCGCACGGCCTCGACCTCGCCGAACGGCACACCGGTCTGCACCATGCCGAACGGCCCGGGGTTCATGCCGACCAGGACGACCTCCTTGGGCGCACGCCCGAAGCGTTCGAGCCAGTCGCGGTGCAGATCCCAGGCGTATTCGAGCGGGTTGTAGACGCAGGCGACCGGGGGGGCGAACCGCAGCTCCTCCAGCTCCCGCACGATTTGCTGTGTCGAGCGGACGAGGGACATGGCCCGGGTGTACCGCCTCGCGGCCCGCAACCCAAGCGGGTGTCGTCATTCGTCGCGAAAGCCCAGGGCTACCAGCAGGCACGGCCCGCCGGCGATGACCTGCAGGCCGCGCGCCCGCGCCGCGTCGACCGCGGCGGGGTCCTCGGCGCCGGGCTGGAACCAGACGTGCTGCACGCCGCTGGCCTCGGCGTCGGCGAGGATCTTCGCGGCGGCGGCAGGCGGGGCCACCACCGAGACCGCGCGCGGCGGCCCAGGCACGTCGGTGAGCCGCGCGTGGCACGGCACGCCCTCGACGGTGGTCGACTTCGGATTCACGCCGACCACCGGCAGGTCGTGCTGCAGGTAACAGCGCAGCACCTTGTTGCCGTACTTGTCGCGGTCGCTCGAGGCACCGACGACCGCGAACGAACCGACGGCGAGGAAGCTGGCGATGTCTTCGGGGTACTTGCGGGTCATGGCCCGCATCATCACCGACGACGCGCCAGCTGACGAGAGCACTGCCTCTAGAAGAACAGCGTCAGCTGCAGGAAGGCGACCTGGCGGTAGTCGTTGTCGAACCCGTAGGCCGCGGAGGCGTGCACGCCGCTCTTGAGCTGCTTGCCGACCACGATGTCCGTCTCGAAGTCGCCGAGCTGCGTGGCGGTGCCGTCGCGGTCGAGGGTCAGCATGGTGACGTCGACGTCGAAGTCGCAACCGGGGCGCAGGCTCACCTGCAGCTGGTTGGTGTCGAGGTCGCTGCGCCACGCGCCGCCGTACATGTGCAACAGACCGGCGCTGTTGAAGTCCGCGGGGTTGACGTGCAGCGCCCCTTCGCTGTCGGTGCGCGTGAACGACACCGAGTCGACGATGCCCTCGAACTTGCGCTCGATGCGCACGCGGTAGGCGGCGACGTCCTTGCCGCCGTCGACCTGGCGCTGCGCGGCCTCGGCGCTCCACAGCAGCTCGAGCGGCAGCTTGCCGGTGCCCTGCGCGCCGTACCAACGGTCGTTGCTGAAGGTACCGTTGGTGTTGTCACCGTCGCCGGTGCCCTGCATGTAGAACGCGCCGATCGTGCCGACCGGGCCGTCCTCGCTGAGGTTCAGCTTGCCGGTGGCGCCGATGAAGCGCGTCGCCGGCCGCGGCGACTGCAGCGGCCCGTCGTCGTCGAGCACGAACAGCTCGAGGTCGTGGTCGCCGAACTTCCGCGACACCCAGGCGCCGGTGAACGTGTCCGGGTACTGCAGGTAGTCGCACGAGCCGAGGATCAGGCCGTTGGCGAGCGTGTAGTTGCTGCGGCCCACGCGCCACTTGTCCTCGGCGCCGAACATGTCCTCGACCTCGATGTAGGCCTGCGACACGCCGTTCCAGTTCTCGCCGGGCTGCGCGTCGGAGTAGCCGTTCGAGCCGCTCCACGTCTCCGAGTAGTTGAACTCGATCACCGCCTTGGCGTTCTCGGTCGCCTGGTAGGCCATCTGCACGCGCGCGCGCGAGGTCATCTGGTCGCCGTCGGCGTAGGGGTAGCCCGCGGCGCTGTCGTCGGCACGCAGACGGAAGCGGATGTCGCCCGTGACGGAGAGGGTCTTCGAGCGCAGGTTGATGCCGGTGTCGAGGCGACTGGCCTCCGACGGCTCGGGCGCGAAGCTGAAGCACTGCGACTTGTTCTCGTAGCAATTCTGCGCCGCGGCCGTCTGGGCCACGCTGATCGCCGCGGCGATCGCCGCCGCGCTGGAGAGAGCACGTTTCATCTGGAGTGGACTCGCTGGTGTGGGAACGGAGGGGAGAAGATCGGGGCGACCGACCCCACCGTGCGAGATCCCGACGTGTTGCGCGCAAGCATGCTGCGCGCACGTGCGGGCTCAGGTGATTCGTGCGGATCGAGGGGAGCCAGGCGCCTCAGCGCGCCCGACGGAACCGACCGGTTCCCTCGCCACCGCACGGTTCAGCACCGTGAGGTCGCCCGGATCGCACTCAAGTGTGCGGCAGGCTGCGGAGGGTCGGTCGCTCGATCACGCGCCGCATGCTGCCCGCACGGGCGCGGCACCACAAGTCCCAGAATTGCACGTTCGCAGCCGTCCGGGCACGAAGCCCGGATCCCGCTCGGGCGTTGACACTCCCGCGCGATCGCGCCAGTCTGCGGCCTTCCCTGGCCCCCACCGAACAAGAGCAACCCGTGCACCGCCAACACTGACGCCGCTGAAGCCGGCCTGGCTGGGGTGCGGTCTGCACTCCCTTGGGCCCGACCGCCTGCCGGATCCGGCACGCCTGACGTCCGCGCTGCGCACGCCGGGTGACCGCTGTTCCGGCACGATCGCCGCGGCGCGCGCTGCGGCGAGGACAGTGGTCCGCGACGTCCGACGACGCACGAGTCGCTCGACCCCGCGCGAGACGACTTGCACCTCCCCGACGACGACGAAGAACTGCTCTCGGACGACACCCTGGCCGCGCGCACCGCGGCGCTGCAGGGCCAGGTCGCCGACGCGCTCGCGCTGCCGTGCACGGCGTGCGGCGGCGCGCTGTGCGAACACGGCGCGCTGCTGGCCGTGGTGTTCGGTTGCCGCCGCGCGCCGCGCTGCCCCGAGTGCCTCGCGGCCGAGGCGAACGAACCGCTCACCGAACTGCTCGAACGCGCGCTGCAGTGGATCCGCCGCCGCGACTGCTTCCTGTACGTCTGGCGTCGCGCCGGCGAGAACGAGCGCGACGGGGGCGCGACGCGCCGTTCGGCCGCCTGCACGTTCGCGGCGACCGGCGAGGCTGGCGCAGCTGTGGCCGCACCGACCGCGGCGCCCCCCGCCGCGGACGCGTCGTTCGACGCCGGCGATCTCGGCTGCGGCGACCTCGTGCTCGAGCTGCGCGGCCGGGTGCGCGCGCTGCCGCCGCGCGGCGTGCTGCGCGTGACCGCGCGCGACCCCGCCGCGCCCATCGACCTCCCTGCGTGGTGCGGCCTGTGTGGCCACACCCTGCTGCATGCCTCCCACCCCGATTACTGGATCCGCAAGAAAGGAGACTGAGATGACCAAGAAGTTCTGCGTGAGCCTCACCTATGCCAAGAACGACGCCGACAAGGCCACCGTGGCCTTCGTCGTCGCCAACGCCGCCGTCGCCTCGGACAAGGACACGGTGGTGTTCTTGTCGACCGAGGCCGTGCGTCTGTGCCAGCAGGGCTACGCCGACGACGTGCACGAGGAGAGCTTCGCGCCGCTCGGCGAACTGATGGCCAACTTCGTCAAGGCCGGCGGCACGATCTGGGTCTGCTCGCCGTGCTTCAAGCGCCGCAAGCTCGACGAGGGCAAGCTGATCCCCGGCGCGACCATCGTCGGCGGCGCCAAGCTCGTCGAGTTCCTGTCCGACGGTTCGCCCTGCGTCAGCTACTGATGTGCCGGCGAGGGCGCGGCTTCGCCCGCCTGTGCTGGAGCTGACGCGCCGAGGGCGCGCAGCTCAGCGGCGCAGGCGTGGGTCGCGCGGCCACCTCCACTTCGGAACGCGAATCCATGAGCGACGATGCGATGCCGGCTCCCGACGCCACGTGCGACGGCGGCGACCTCGACTGCGGCAGCGGGCTGCTGCTGATCATCCGATCGGCGATGGCGCCGCTGGGCGCCGGCGGCGTGCTGCTCGTGCGCAGCCGCGAGGGCTCGGTGCGCGAGGACCTGCCGGCGTGGTGCCGCATGGTCGGCCACACGATGCTGGCGATGACGCCGGCCGAAGGCGGCTACACCGACTACCTGCTGCGCAAGAAGGACGACGACGCAGCGCTCTCCGAGGACCTGCAGAAGGCGCGCGACCACGTCTGGCAGACGCGCGTGCGCTGGACCGGCGGCATGCAGGCCAAGGCGACGGTGCGCAACCACAGCCTCGCGATCGGCCAGCCCGCGAGCTTCGACGTGCAGGACGAGGCGCCGTCGGCGCTCGAGCTGCTGCTCGCCGCGCTCGGCGGCGCGCTCAACACCGGCCTGCAGTGGCGGCTGTCGCGACAGGGCATCGAGGTGCGCAACCTCGAGGTCGTGGTCAAGGGCCGCCTCGCCGACAGCCTCGTCTTCCTCGGCGTCACCGAGCCCGGCGATCCGGGCCTGCGCGCGCTCGAGGTGACGATCTACGCCGACGCCGACTGCGACCTCGACAAGCTGCAGGAGACGCTGCAGGAGACGGTGCGCCGCTGCCCCGTGACGCGCTCGCTGCAGCGCGGCACCGAGATCGAGATCCAAGCCAGGACCCTGTGACCATGAACACACCCCGCCCGATCCCCCGCTTCCCGACCAGCGTCGTCGGCAGCTGGCCGCGCCCGCGCTGGCTGCTCGACGCGATGCGCAAGCGCAGCCCAGACCTGCAGGAGCTGCGCGACAAGGCCACGCGGCTCGCGATCGAGCAGCAGGAGGCCGCCGGCGTCGACGTGCTCAGCGACGGCGAACAGCGCCGCGACAACTTCTACTCGTTCCTGACCGAGAAGCTCGACGGCGTGCAGCTGATGACGATGGCCGACCTGCTCGACTACGTCGAGGACAAGGCCGGCTTCGAGGCGCTGCTGCAGACGCTCGACGTACCCGCGTTCGCGATCAAGAACCCGACCATCGTCGGGCCGATGCGGCGCCGCGAACCGCTCGCCGTGCGCGAGGCCGAGTTCCTGCGCGCGCACACCGACCGCGCCTGCAAGGTCGCGCTGCCGGGTCCCTACCTGCTGTCGCGCTCGATGTGGGTGCAGAAGCTGTCGGCCGAGGCCTACCCGACGCGCGAGGCGCTCTGCGACGACGTCGTGCGCATCTTGCGCGAGGAGCTGCAGGAACTGGCCGCGCTCGGCGTCGAAATCGTGCAATTCGACGAGCCGGTGCTGACCGAGCTCGTGTTCGCGGGCAAGGCCGCCAAGCGCACCTTCATGTGCGCCGCGCTGGCCGCCGCCGACGACCCGGCGGCCGAACTCGATCTCGCCGTCAGCCTGATCAACCGCGTCGTCGACGGCATCTCGGGCACGCGCACCGCCGTGCACGTCTGCCGCGGCAACTGGAGCCGCGACGAGGACGTGCTGCTGTCGGGCACCTACGAGCCGCTGCTGCCGACGCTCGCGAAGATGCAGGTCGACCAGTTCGTGCTCGAGTACGCGACGCCGCGCGCGGGCCCCGAAGCGCTGCTGGCGCAGCTGCCGGCGCGCTGCAGCGTCGGCTTCGGTGCCGTCAATCCGCGCACCGATCCGACCGAGTCCGCGGCGGAGGTCGCGGCGCGCGTGCGCGGCCTCGCCGAACTGCTGGGGCCGGACCGCATCTGGCTCAATCCCGACTGCGGCTTCGGCACCTTCGCCGAACGGCCGGTGGCCACGCCCGAGGTGGCGATGGCGAAGCTGCGCATCCTCGCCGAGGCCGCCGCGTCGCTGCGCTGAGCGCAGGCCGCGCGGCGCCGGGCCTCAGCGCCAGTCGTCCTGCTTGCCGAGCTTGCTCGGCCGCTCGTCGGCGTTGGCCGCGTTCCAGCCGGTCCAGAACGCCAGGCGCGCGATGCGCTCCATCTTCGCGCCGTCGAGCTTGTCGGCGGTGTCGGACACCTGGTGGTAGTCCTCGTGCTCGCCGTTGCAGAAGAACACCACCGGGATGCCCTTCTTGGCGAAGTTGTAGTGATCGCTGCGCATGTAGTACTTGTCGCCCGACTCGAACGACAGGCCGAGCTGCTCGGCGAGGCCGGCGGCGTCGCGCACCAGGGTCGAGAACATCGCGTGGCGGTTGCTCGGCGTCACGGTCACCTGCTCGGGCCCGGACTCCGGCCCGCTGCGACCGATCATGTCGGTGTTGATGTCGGCGACGATCTTGTCGGCGGCCCAGGTCGGGTTGTCGGCGTAGAACGCCGAGCCCCACAGACCGAGCTCTTCGCCCGACACCGACAGGAAGACGATGCTGCGCTTGGGCTTCTCCGCGCTCTTGGCGTAGGCCGCGGCGATCGCCAGCAGACCCGCCGAGCCCGAGGCGTTGTCGTCGGCGCCGTTGAAGACTTCGCCGTCCATGCGCGTGCCGACGTGGTCCATGTGCGCCGAGTAGACCAGCGCCTCCTCGGCGAGCTTGGGGTCGCTGCCGCGCAGCACGGCGACCACGTTGGTGGCGGTGGCCTCGTCGTCGCGCACGATCTTGAGCTGCCCCTTGGCCTGCAGATCGGCCTTGGCCGCCGGCAGCTCGGCGTCACCGGCCAGGAACTGCAGCACGGCGTCCTTGCCGACCCCGAGCTCGGCGAGCACACGTTCGCTCGCGGGCACCGACAGCACGATCGTCGGCGCGCCGCCCGAGCCGCCGAACATCTGCGACATCATCGCCATCTGCCCGTCGGCGCCCGCGAAGCGCGGCGCCACCGAGGCCTTGCCCGGCGACATCGCCAGGTAGTTGAGCACGTCGGCGAGGCCCATCGGGTCCTCGATCATCAAGAACAACACCGCCTTGGCGCCCTTCTTCTCGAGGGCCTTGGCGGTGCTGCCGAGCTGACCGAAGGAGCGGAACGACATCGCGAACTTCTGCTCGACGCTGAGCTGCCGCTCCACGTTGCCGCGCGGCGGGCGGATCACCGCGACCGCGACGGTGCCGTCGAGGCTGTCGTCCTCGCCGACCTCGGCCTGGCTGCCGCGCGTGCGGCCGAGGCCGACGAACCGCAGCTTGCCCTCGATCGCCTCGTCCATCGCCTTGCCGCCGAGGATCGAGAAGCCCTGCTCGAGCCGCAGCGAGCCGAGCTGCAGCGCGGTGCTGGCGTCGACGTAGGTGCGCACGATCCCGTAGTGCTGCAGGAAACCGCGCGCCTGCCCGTCCTCGGAGACGTCGCCGAGCGGCTCCAGACCGAGGCTGGCGAACCGGTCGGAGATGTACTTCGCCGCGGCGATCTGACCGGGTGAGCCGGTCAGACGCCCGCCGCGTTCGTCGCTGGCGAGCCAGGTCGCGTCGCGCAGCAGGTCGGCGCGCGTGATCGTGCGCATCGCCGCGGGCGCGCCCGCGGGCAGCGCCGTGTCGGCGGGCGCTGCCGGGGCCTGCGCGGCCAACAGCGACAAGAACAACCAGGGAGCGGAGAGAACGGCGGCGGAAGGACGGTGCATTGCAGCGGATGGCGACGCGCCTGGGTCGACGCGAGCGGTTCGGAATGGGGTCTGGCGCTGGGATCGTGGCGACCGGTCGGCAGAATGCCAGTCAGCGGCGACCGGGGCGCGAGCGCCCCAAGTAGCCGTCCGACCCGAGTCCCTGTCGTCGACCCAGCCCAACTTGCCGATGCGCCAATCCCTCCCAGGTCGCAGCCGCCGCGATTTCCTGCTCGGCCTCGGCGCGACGCCGCTGGTCGCTGGGGCCGCCCTGCCGGCGACCCCGCGGGACACGGCCGCGGACCTCGAGGCGGGCCTGCGCCTGCTCGATCTGCAGTTCACCGCCGAGGAGCGGCAACAGGCCGTGGCACGGGTCGAGAGCCAGCGCGGCACCTACGCGTCGCTGCGCAAGCAGCCGATCGGCTTCGAGCTGCCGCCGTGCGCACACTTCGACCCGTGGCCCGCGGGCGTCGCCAGGCCCGCGCCCGACGGCGTGCACGCGGTGGCGATCCCGACCGACGCGCCGGCGCCCACGGGCAACGCGGACCTCGCCTTCGCCACGATCCTCGAACTCGCCAGCTGGCTGCGCCGCGGCCTGGTCACCTCGCGGCGGCTGACCGAGCTGGCGCTGGCGCGCCTTCTGCAGTTCGACAAGGCCCTGCTCTGCGTCGTCACGCTGCTGCGCGACGAAGCGCTGGCGCGCGCCGACGCGATGGACGAAGAGCTCGCCGCCGGCACCGACCGCGGCCCCCTGCACGGCATCCCGTTCGGCGCCAAGGACCTGTTCGCCTGGCCCGGCGCGCCGACGACGTTCGGCGCGGCCCCGTTCAAGAACCAGGTCTGGAACCTGACCGCGACGCCGCTGCAGCGCCTGCACGACGCCGGCGCGGTGCTCGTTGCCAAGCTGTCGCTCGGCGCGCTGGCGATGGGCGATCTGTGGCACGGCGGCCGCACGCGCAACCCGTGGAACCCCGAACAGGGCAGCAGCGGCTCGTCGGCGGGCTCGGCAGCCGCGGTCGCGGCGGGCCTGCTGCCGTTCGCGCTGGGCACCGAGACGCTCGGCTCGATCGTCTCGCCGTGCCGGCAGTGCGGGGTCGCGGGGCTGCGGCCGACGTTCGGCGCGGTCAGCCGCCACGGCGCGATGCCGCTGTCGTGGACGATGGACAAGGTCGGCGTGATCGCGCGCTCGGCGCGGTGCGCGGGGCTCGTGTTCGACCGCATGCGCGGCGCCGACGGGCACGACCCCGCGGCGCGCGACACGCAGTTCCGGTTCCAGCCCGGCCGCGGCCTCGACGGCCTGCGCCTGGGCATCCTGCAGGACCGCGGTTTTCCGCGCCGCGACGAGGACCGCGCGTTCGTCGCCTGGCTCGAACAGCAGGGCGCGACGCCCAAACCCGTGACGCTGCCCGACGGCGACTGGCAAGCGATGCTGCTGATGCTGCACGCCGAAGCCGCCGCCGCGTTCGATCAGTTCCTGCGCGACGGGCTCGCGCCGCAGCTGCCGGGGCAGGCCGACGGCGACTGGCCCAACTCGTTCCGCGCCGCGCGTGTGATCGGGGCGGTCGAGTACCTGCAGGCCGCGCGGCTGCGCAGCGCGCTGCAGCGCGCGATGCACGAGGTCATGCAGGACGTCGACGTGCTGGTCGCGGCGACGCACGGCGGCAGCTCGCTGGTCGCCACCAACCTCACCGGTCACCCGACCTACGTGCTGCCCGTCGGCGCCAGCGAGCGCGACCGCGGCCGGCCGACGATGCTGGGCCTGATCGGCCGACTCGACGGTGAAGGCGAACTGCTCGCGGTCGCCGAAGCCTGGCAGGACACGACGCGCTGGCACCTCGCACGACCCGAACTGAGCCGATGAACTTCACGCACCGACACCACCGCCTCGTCGCCGGACTGCTGATCGCGGCCGCGTTCGCCCTGCTGGTCCGCTGCGTCTCGACGCCGCGACGCGTCGACGATCACGACAACCGCCCGAGCCCGACGCGCACGCCCGACTCGATCGTCGCCAGCGGCGCCTACTTCCCGATCGGCACGCCCGTGGTGCTGTGGCAGGACCCGGACGGCTACGACGCCTACCGCCGCGAGAAGTTCTTCACCAAGGAGGACGTGCCCGACGGCAAGCTCCGCTACGCGCCGCTGCGCGGCAACCTCCCGGACGCGATCGCCGCGAACGCAGCGGCCTACGGCGAACTGTCGCTCGAAGAACTGCGCCAGGTCGTGCACCAGTTCGTGATCCACTTCGACGTCTGCTGCACGTCGCGGCAGTGCTTCAAGATCCTGCAGGACAAGCGCTGCCTGTCGGTGCACTTCATGCTCGACGTCGACGGCACGATCTACCAGACGCTCGACCTGCGCGAGAAGGCCTGGCACGCGACGATCGCCAACGACTTCTCGGTCGGCGTCGAGATCGCGCACCCGGGCGCCTACCCGCAGCCCATGAACGCCGACATGCGCCGCTTCTACGAGAAGGACGAATTCGGCTACAAGGCGAAGTTCCCCGCGTGGCTCGAGTACGGCGTGCGCACGCCGAACTTCGTCGCGCGGCCCGACCGCCCCGACATCATCGACGGCGAGATCCAGGGCAAGCGCTACTACCAGCTCGATTTCACGCCGCAACAGTACGAGGCGCTCGCACACCTGTGTGCGGGCCTCAACCGGGTCTTCCCGCGCATCCGACTCGACGCGCCGCGCGATCCCGACGGCGAGGTCCGCACCGCGGCCTTGCCCGAGGAGGAGCTGCGCGCCTTCGACGGCATCGTCGGCCACTTCCACGTGCAGACGAACAAGAACGATCCGGGGCCCGCGTTCCAGTGGGAACGCGTGCTGCGGCAGGCGCGCGCGCTGCGGGCGCAGCCAGAATAGTCTGCACGGGAACGGACTGAACCGCCGTGGCGCGGTCGCGTTGGCCAGCGCGCCCCCGCCCCCCCCACTCGCCGCCCCGCCGATGCACACGCTCCCGACCCTGCTCTGCTGCTGGCTCACGGTCGCCGCCGCCAGCGCGCAGTCCGATCCCGTCTCGACCCTGCACACCGAGGAGCTCGTCGTGCAGGGTCGCTTCGTCGACGCAGACAGCGGCGCGCCGCTGTCGCGCTGCGAGGTGCGCCTGTCGGGACACCAGGGCACCGGCTACTCGCTCGCGTGGTCCGCGGGCGACTGGTGCGACCCCGAGCCGATCACGACCGGCGCCGACGGCCGCTTCCACTTCGTGCTGCGCGTGCCGGCGGCCGACCGACTGCCCGATGACAACCGCTACCACATCGACACCTCGCACCCGATGCACCTGCCGTGGTTCAGCCACTGCGCGTTCGAGGTCGCGCAGAAGCTCGGCACCATCGACTACGGCGACATCCGGCTGCCCGCCGGCGTGCGCCCGCGCATCCGCTGCGTCGATCGGAACGGCAAGCTGCAGCCCGGAGTGCGCCTGACCCTCCGCGCGCAGGATCGCGAGAAGTGGCCCGCCGACACCCCCGAGCTCGGCCCACACTCGTGGATCACCGGCGGCACGGTCGGCCTCACCGACATCGACGGCTACCTGCACCTCGCCGACCCCGTGCGCGCGGGCGCGTGGACGCTGCAGGTCGAGGGCCGCACCGCGGTGACGCCGGACATGACCTTCACGCTGCCGAGCCGCGACGCGATCGACGTCGTCGTCGAGGCCCTGCCGGCGCGCGGCGCCATCGTCGGGCGCATCGTCGACGACCGCGGCGATCCGGTGGCCCGCGCCATGCTCTCGACCAAGGGCAGCGCCAGCGGCTCGTGCCGCTCGCTGCGCGACGGGCGCTTCGTGCTGCTGCGCGCCGACGACCAGCAGGACGACACGGCCGTGGTCTCGATGGCGCGCAACTCGCGCTACGACCGCTGGGCGCAGGTGGCGACGCTGGGCTGGGGCGAAGAGAACGCCGTCATCACGATCCCCGCGGCAGTGCCCGTGTCGTTCGAGGTCACCACGAGCGCCGGCGCGCCGTGCGAGGCCTTCAACCTCTACTGCCTGCCGCTCGACGAGCAGGCCGCCGCCGAGCCGCTGCGCCTCGCGGGAACGTTCGCGAAGGGCCACGTCGAGGCCGACCTCGCGCCCGGCGACTACAAGGTGCTCGTGTATCCGCGCACGGCCGGAGCGGTGCCCGGCGAATGGGTGCAGGTCACCGTCGCGTCGCCACAGGAGCCCATCCGTCTGCAGGTCCCGGTGCCGGTCGCACGCGCCGTACAGGTCACGTGCGACGGCAAACCCGTCGAAGACGCCTTCGTCGAGGTGATCACGGGCAACGAGCCGCAAGACGACTTCGTGCGGCCGCTGTCAGCCACCGTCAACCCGCTGCGGCTCGTGGACTCCTTGTGCGTGGCGTCGGCGCGCACGACCGCGACGGGCACCGCGGCGCTCG
This sequence comes from Planctomycetota bacterium, assembly GCA_020638655.1. Taxonomy (GTDB): domain Bacteria; phylum Planctomycetota; class UBA1135; order UBA1135; family UBA2386; genus JACKIC01. The sequence continues at coordinate 247,480 of JACKIC010000002.1, read as the reverse complement.
CCGTGCCCCCCGACGCGGAGGGCGCGTGGCTGCGCATCAGCGGGCGGCAGATCCAGACCAAGGTCGTGCACGTGCCCGCCTGGCCCGGAGCCGCCGTCGAGGTCGCGGTCGCAGCCGGCGCCGTGCTGACCGGCTCGATCACCCCCGTCGATGCGCTGTTCGCGCTCGACCCCGACGACGCCCGCGAACGCGCCCGCAAGAGCATCTACTCGTACCAACGCCGCTTCGCGCCGCGGCTGATCGTCGAGGCCGGCGGCGCGCACGAGGCGCGCGTCGACCTGCACGGCCACTTCGAGATCACCGGCCTGCCGCCCGGCGTGGCGCGCGTGCGGCTCGGCCGCTGGACCAAGAACGGCAACTCGTACCACCGCGAGGAGACCCTCCTCGACCTCGGCACCTTCGAGCTCACCCCAGGCCCCCCCACCGAGGTGAAGCTCCAGGTTCCCGCCGAACTGCTGCCCAAGTGATCCGCGGCGCCGATCTGCGATGATCGCGGCATGCCCACCGCCTGGCTGCTGCCGTTGCTCTGCTGCTGCATCACGTTCACCGCGGCCAGCGCCCAGGCCGGACCGATCTCGACCCTGCACAACCGTGAGCTCGTCGTGCAGGGGCGCTTCGTCGACGAGGGCAGCGGCGCGCCACTGTCGCGCTGCGAGGTGCGCCTGTCGGGACTCCAGTCGAACGGCCTCGCGCTGGCGCGGTCCGCGGGCGACTGGTGCGACCCCGAGCCGATCACCACTGGTGACAATGGCCGCTTCCGCTTCGTGCTGCGGGTGCCAGCGGCGAACGAAGAACCGGACCTGAACCGCTACCAACTGCGCGTCAGCCACGCGATGCACGTCCCGTGGTTCAGCCACTGCACGTTCGCGGTCGCGCTGGCCCAAGGCACCGTCGACTACGGAGACGTGCGCCTGCCCGAGGGCGTGCGACCGCGCATCCGGTGCCTCGACACGAACGGTGCGCTGCAGCCCGGCGTGCGCCTCGTCTTGCGCCAGCAAGCGCAGCGGGCGGCCGTGACGACGGTCCCCTACGGGCCACAGTCGTGGTGGATCGGCAGCACCGCCGGTGTCACCGACATCGACGGCTACCTGCATCTGGACGACGCGCTGCAGCCCGGCACGTGGACTGCCGTGGCACAGCAACGCGGCGTGCCCGCCCCGCGCGCGACGTTCGCGCTGCCGAGCCGCGACGCGATCGACATCGTCGTCGATCCGCTGCCAACTCGCGCGTTGCTCTGCGGTCGCCTCGTCGATGCCGACGGAGAACCGGTCGCCGACGCCCTGCTGACGACCAAGGGCAACACAACCGGCTCGACCCGCTCGCTGCGCGACGGACGCTTCGTGCTGTACCGCGCGCCGGACCAGCGAGACGGCAAGGCGATCGTCTCGTTCGCGCGCGACTCCAGCGAACCCCGCTGGTCGCACCTCGCGACGCTCGCCTGGGGAGAGACGAACGCCTCGATCACCGTGCCCGGCGACATCCGCGTGAGGTTCGAGGTCACGACCACGGCGGGAACGCCGCTCGAGGCGTTCAATCTGTATTGCCAGCCGCTCGACCCGCGAGCGCCCGTCGAACCCGTGCAGTTGTCCGGGACGTTCGCCGCCGGCCGCGTCGAAGCGCGGCTCACGCCCGGCGACTACCGAGTGCTCGTGTATCCGCGCACCGACGAAGCGCTGCCCGGTCCGTGGGAGGAGTTCATGGTCACCGCATCCGAAGCGACGCTGCGTCTGCGGGTGCCCGTGCCGACCGTCCGCGCGGTGCGGGTCACGCGCGACGGCGCGCCGGTCGCAGATGCGCTCGTCGAGGTGATCACCGGCGACGAGCCGGGTATCGACACGTTCGCCTTGCCGCTGACGGCCCTCGAGACGCCGCCGCAGGTGTCGCGGAGGTTGCTGCTGGTCGCTTCGGCGCCGACCGGCGCGGACGGCCTCGCGACGCTCGCCGTCGCGCGCGACACGCGCGCCGCGTGGCTGCGCGTGTCGGGCAGGACGATCCAGACCCGCATCGTGCACGTCGACGCGTGGCCGGGAGCCGCAGTCGAAGTGCCGGTGGCTGCCGGAGCCGTGCTCGTCGGCGCGATCGGCCCCGTCGAAGCACTGTTCGCACTCGATCCCGAAGACGCCGCGGTCCGCGGGGGACCCGCAATCCATTCGCACCAGCGCCGCCTCGGCCCCTGGATCGCCGTCGAGGCGGGACGCACTTACATCGCCCGGCCCGACCCACTTGGCCGCTTCGAACTCACGGGCCTGCCGCCGGGCCGCGTCCGGGTCCTGCTCGGCAGGACCTTGCGGCGGCAGCCGAACGCGAGCATCGACCGGACCACGCACCCGCTCGGCACCTTCGACCTCACCCCCGGCAAACCCACCGAGGTGAAGCTGACCGTGCCTGCCGAACTGCTGCCCAAGTGATCCGCGGCGCCGATCTGCGATGATCGCGGCATGCCCACCGCCTGGCTGCTGCGTCCGATCCGCCCCGCCGACGACGTGCACGTCGCCACCACGATCCGCGAGGTGATGACCGAGCACGCCTGCACCGGCGAGGGCTTCGCGATCCACGATCCCGAGGTCGCGCAGATGAGCGACAACTACCCGGCGCCGTCGGCGCGTTACTACGTGGTCGTCGACCCCGCGGGCCAGGTCGTCGGCGGCGCCGGCTTCGCGCGCCTGCACGGCACCACCGCAGAGCAGGCGACGTGCGAGCTGCGCAAGATGTACTTCCGGCCGGCGGCGCGCGGCCAGGGCCTCGCCGCGCAGCTGCTGGCCCTGCTGCTCGACGAGATGCGCGTCGCGGGCTACCGGCGCTGCTACCTCGAGACCACCTCGTGGATGCAGGCCGCGCAGCGACTCTACGAACGGCACGGTTTTTCGACGTTGCCGGCGGCCGAAGGATGCACCGGCCACCACGGCTGCGACCGCTTCTACGCGCGCTCACTGTGACCCGCGGTGGCGATGGCATCGCCGCTTGGGCGATCGTGTAGAAAGGCACGCGCCCCCGACTAGAAGAGGGCGTCGCCACGGGAGCTCGTCCAGGGAGCCGTAGCCCTCACCGCACCGGCAGCGAATGCCGATAGCGGGAACGCACCCGGAAGGCGCGTTTCCATGGACATCTTCGACTTCGGAACCCTGGCGGGCTGGCCCGCGTGGTCGATCGCCGCGACGACGGCGACCGTGCTGCTGGCCCTGCTGTTCGTCGGCGCCCCGCTGTGGGCCTTCGCGCTCGTGGCCGCCGCGATGCTGTGGACCTTCGGCGCCGCGTGGTGGCTGGCGGTACTGGTCGCCGCGCCGCTGCTGGTGCTGTTGCTGCCGCCACTGCGCCGCGCGCTGCTCGGCGACCGCATCCTGCACGTGCTGCGCAGCGCCGGCTTCCTGCCGACGATCAGCGACACCGAGAAGGCCGCGATCGCCGCGGGCACTGTGTGGCTCGACGGCGAGCTGTTCTCGGGCAAGCCCGACCTGCACGCGCTGGCGACCGCCGCCTATCCGGACCTCTCCGACGAAGAGCGCGACTTCCTCGACGGCCCCGTCGAGAAGGTCTGCGCGATGACCGACGACTGGCAGGTGCACGAACGACGCGACCTGCCGACCGAGGTCTGGGACTACCTCAAGCAACAGCGCTTCTTCGGCCTGGTGATCCCCAAGGAGTTCGGGGGCCTGGGCATGTCGGCGTCGGCCAACAGCGCCGTCGTCACCAAGCTGACCAGCCGCTCCCTGCCGCTGGCGATCACGGTGATGGTGCCCAACTCGCTCGGCCCGGCCGAGCTGCTCACGCACTACGGCACCGACGCGCAGAAGCAGCGCTGGCTGCCGGCGCTCGCCGAAGGCCGCGAGATCCCGTGCTTCGCGCTGACCGAACCGACCGCGGGTTCCGACGCGGGCGCGATCCAGGCGCGCGGCGTCGTGTTCCGCGACGAGCGCGGCGTGCTGTGCGTGCGGTTGTCGTGGAACAAGCGCTACATCACGCTGGCCGCGATCGCCACGGTGCTCGGCCTCGCCTGCCAGCTGCACGACCCCGAAAACCTGCTCGGCAAGGGCCCCTTCCCGGGCATCACCTGCCTGCTCGTGCCGACCGACACCGACGGCGTGCAGCTCGGCCGCCGCCACGACCCGATGGGCGTGCCGTTCTACAACTGCCCCACCACCGGCAAGGACGTCGTCGTCGCGCTCGAGGACGCGGTGATCGGCGGCGCGGCCGGCGTTGGCCGCGGCTGGCAGATGCTGATGGAGTGCCTGGCCGCGGGCCGCGGCATCTCCCTGCCGGCGACCTCGACGGGCGGCTGCCAGCTGGCGCTGCGCGCGGTCGGCGCCTACGCGGCGGTGCGGCAACAGTTCGGCCTGGCGATCGGCAAGTTCGAGGGCATCGAGGAGCCGCTGGCGCGCATCGGTGGCTACACCTATCTGCTCGAGGCCGCGCGGCGCTACGTCTGCGGCGCGCTCGACGCGGGCCAGAAGCCGGCCGTGGTCACGGCGATCGCGAAGTTCAACGCGACCGAGCTGTGGCGCAAGGTCATCAACGACGGCATGGACGTGCTCGGCGGCGCGGCGATCTCACGCGGACCGCGAAACCTGCTCGCCCACGGCTACGTCGGCACGCCGATCTGCATCACGGTCGAGGGCGCCAACATCCTGACGCGCACGCTGATGATCTTCGGCCAGGGCGCGATCCGCTGTCACCCGTACGCCTACAAGGAGCTCGAGGCGATCGCCGGCAACGACGCAGCGGCGTTCGACAAGGCCTTCTGGCCGCACCTCGGCCACGTGCTCAAGACCGCGGTGCGCAGCGCGCTGCTGGGACTCACGCGCGGCTGGCTGACCTGGGTGCCCGTCGGCGGCGCGACGCGCCCCTACTGGCGCAAGCTCAACTGGGCCGCGGCCGAGTTCGCGCTGCTCGCCGACGTCGCCATGGGCACGCTCGGCGGCAACCTCAAGCGCAAGGAGAAGCTGACCGGCCGCTTCGCCGACTGGTTCTCGTGGCTGTTCCTGGCCAGCGCGACGCTGCGCCGCTTCGAGGCCGAGGGCCGCAAGAAGGAGGACGAACCGCTGCTGCGCTGGGCCGCCGAACACGCGTTCGCCGAGGTGCAGAAGGCGCGCGAGGGCATCTACGACAACCTGCGCCTGCCGGGTCTCGGCCACACGCTGCGCATCCCCGGTCTGCTGTGGGCGCGACTCAACGCGTTCGGGCGCGCGCCGAGCGACCAGCTCGGCCACCGCGTCGCCAAGGCGATCACCGCGCCCGGCGCGCAGCGCGACCGGCTGAGCCCGGGCATCTTCGTGCCCGAGGACCCGACCTCGGCGCTGGGGCGCCTGGAGCTCGCGCTGACGCTGTGCGCCGAGGCCGAGCCAGTGCAGAAGAAGCTCAAGGACGCGATCCGGCAAAAGCTGCTGCCCAAGGCCAGGACCGAGCAGCTGCTCGACCAGGCAGTGGAGAACGGCATCCTGACCGCGCCCGAGCGCGAGCTGCTGCAGCGCGCCGAGGCGGCGCGGCACGAGGCGATCACCGTCGACAGCTTCACGCTCGACGAATACCTGGGCGCCGCGCGCGACGGCGCCGACAGCGCCGCCCTGGCGGCTCGGGACTGACGGGCCGGGGAACTGAACTGATTCCTTCCGTGGTGCACATGCCCAGGTGAGCCGCGAACGCCGGCCCCGCATCGTCACCGAAGGGGTCAGGCGACCATGCGAGCGCGCACCGTCTGCGCGCCGCTCTTGCTCATCGGGTGGATGCTCCGATCGCCCCAGTCCTGCCGCCAGGCCAGCACCTCTGCGGCGTCGAGGTTGCGCGGCGCGAGGCCGAGCAGTTTGGCCGGGGTCTCGTCCTCCAGGTCGTGGTTGAAGCGCCGCCGCACGAAGTTGCGGTAGACGGCGAACAGTTGCGCGTGGTCGAGCAGGCGCATCGCGCACTTGGTGACCAGCCAGGACTTGCGCCGCAGCCGGCCGCAGTTGTCGCGCGACATCGCCAGCGTCACGTTGATTGGGAACAACGGGTTGTGCCTGTCGCGCACCCGACGGCTCGAGGTCGTCTCGTGCGTCAGGCGGTCACCGAAGATGCGCCTGGCGAGGGTCGCGTAGCTCGACTTCTTGTCCGTCTGCAGCAGGAGATCGCCCGCGGGGCACTTCGCCGCCAGCACTCGCAGCACCCGCTCGGTGCACGCGCGGCTCTGGTCCTGGCGCCGACCGTTCTTGGCCTCCTCCTGGTCTTGCAGCTCACGCCGCCGCGTGCCGCGCCGCGCAAGTCGACGGATCGAGCCGACGTCGACGGCGACCACGAACCAGGTCTCGCGATCGATCACGACGGGCATCGTCAGCGGTCGGATCGAGGCGCCTTCGTAGGTCTCCTCCTCGTCCATCACGAAGACGCGACCGCCGGCAAGCCTCGGACACAGGTTGTCGCGCAGCAGCGCGAGTGTGCGCCCCATCTTGGCCAGCTTCTGCTGCGGGCATCGCACGCCCGATCGCAGCAAGCGGCTGCATTGCCTCAGGCCGACGCCGCTGGTCAGCAGCAGGAACATGGTCTCGTTGAGTTCGGGCCGGTGGTCTCGGTAGTCGTGCCGGAACGTCTGCCGCGAGAAGCTGCGGTTACAGGACTTGCAGTGGTAGCGGGGGATGGGCGCGGCGCGGCATTTGGGCCAGTAGCTGCCGCGGCGGCGGCAGAAGCGGGGCTGCGGATCGGTGTGCCTTGGGCAATCGGCGTTGGGGCACCGTGGCGGCGTGAACGAGGGCATCGACTTCTCCTGCCGGACACGATGTGCCGGCAGAGGTGTGGATGCCCGACCTCAACTAATGGCGAGGTTTCCGGTGTACGCCACGGAAGGAATCAGTTCCCCTGGGAACCGGACTCGCGGGCAAAACGGGCGGGAAAACGCCGCCCGCGCCGCTAGCTTCTGCCGGGTGTCGAACGGCATCCTGGTCCATCAGCAGATCCGCGCCCTGATCGAGAGCGGCGCCATCACCTCCACCCCGGCGATCGCGCCGACGCAGATCCAGCCCAGCTCGCTGGACCTGCGGCTGGCGACCCGCGGCTACCGCGTGCGCTCGGGCTTCCTGCCCGAGACCGTGCGTGTCGCCGACCGGCTCGAGGACGTCACCCTCTACACGTTCGACCTGACCGACGGCGCGGTGCTCGAGAAGGGGCACTGCTACATCATCCCCCTGCTCGAGCAGATCGAGCAGCCGCTGCCCTACCTGATCCGCGCCAACCCGAAGTCGTCGACGGGACGCCTGGACCTGTTCACGCGCCTGCTCGCCGACAACTGCGGCCGCTTCGAGCAGGTGCCGCCCGGCTACACCGGCCCGCTGTTCCTCGAGGTCGTGCCGCGCAGCTTCCCGGTGCGCGTGCAGACCGGCCTGTCGCTGTGCCAGATCCGCTTCTCGGCGGGCAACGCGTCGCTCAGCGACGACGAGCTGCGCGCCGAACACGCGCGCCACCCGCTGCTGTTCGACGACCGCGGCGAGCCGATCCCCGAGAGCCGGCTGCGGCTGGACAACGGCCTGATGATGGGCGTGGCGACGCGCACCGACCGCGACATCCAGGGGCCGATCGGCTACGTCGCGCGCCGTTACACGGGCATCGTCGACATGGCCGACGACGGCGGCCACGACGCCGACGCGTTCTTCGAACCGCTGGCCGAACCCAAGGGCGGCCACCTGATCGTCGAGCCCGAGGAGTTCTACATCTTCGCCAGCAAGGAGCGCGTGCGCGTGCCGTCGCACCTCGCCGCGGAGATGGCCGCCTACGACGTCGGCATCGGCGAGCTGCGCACCAACTACGCGGGCTTCTTCGACAACGGTTTCGGCGGCGACAGCGGCACCCGCGCGGTGCTCGAGGTGCGCCCGCACGACGTGCCGTTCCTGCTCGAGGACGGCCAGGTGTTCTTCAAGCTCGAGTTCTTCCGCACCCAGGAGCTGCCCGACGTGGTCTACGGCGACAAGCGCCTGAGTTCGCACTACCAGGGCCAGTCGCTCAAGCTCAGCAAACACTTCCGGGTGTAGGCGCGCGATGTCGCCGTGGCTGTCGATCCCGGCCGGGTTCGCACCGAGCCTGTTGTGGATCTGGCTGGTGCATCGCCACGACGACCACGAACGGGAGCCCGTGCTGCTGGTGCTCGCGGCGCTGCTGCTCGGCGGTCTGTCGGCGCTCGCGGTGCTCTACGTGCGCCCCATGGTCGAGGGCGTCTGGTCGCCGGACGTGCTCGCCGACGCCTTCGTCGTCACGGCCCTCGGCGAGGAGTCGTTCAAGCTGCTCGCCTTCCTGCCGCTGCTCTGCCACCGCGAACTCGACGAGCCGCTCGACGGCGTGGTCTACGGCGCCGCGGTCGCCCTCGGCTTCGCGGGCGTCGAGAACGCGCTCTACGCGACCTGGACCGACAGCCTCGGCGTGGTCGTGCAGCGCGCCTTCACCGCGACCCTGATGCACGCCGGCTGCACCGCCGCCGTCGGCTACGCGCTGGCCGGCTGGAAGCTCGACCTGCAGCGCCCCCGGTGTTGGCGCAAGGCGCTGCGGCGCCTCGGCCTACTGCTCGCGGCGGTGCTGCTGCACGGCGCCTACGACTGGTTCTTGCTGGTCGAACGACCGAGCGTACCGATGGCCCTGCTGGTGGTGCTGCCGGTGACCCTGGCGCTGTTCGCGGCCGTGCTCCGCTGGGGGCGCCACGTGTCGCCCGAATACCATCCGCCGCACCCGCCGGGCAGTTGACCCCGCTGCAGGCCCCTTGCCAGGGCGAGTTGGGACGGATGCAATGCGACGCACCTCGGGGGGACCGTCTCTCCCCTCTTTTCCACAACTCGGAGCTACTCCCATGCACGCACGCGCGATCCTCATCGGCGCGGCCGCCTGTCTTGCGCCGCTCGCGGCCCAGACCTACGCGACCGATTTCGAGTCCCTCAACGCCAGCGCCGCCGGCGTCATCATCACCGGCCAGGACCAGTACTACATCCCGGTCGCCGGCAGCCTCGACGGCCTCGTCGTCACCTACGCCGGCAACACGCTCGGTGTGCCTGCGAACCCCAACGGCGGCAACAACTTCTACGCCGGCATCTCGCAGCTGACACTGGTCTACGCGCGCGCCCAGCGCCCTGTGACCCTGCCCGCGAACGGCGTCGTGCACGTCGAGTTCGACATGCTGTGCAACTACATGGGCACGGGTACGCCGAGCAACAACATCGGCAGCTTCTCACTGCAACCGTCGGCGACCGCGACCTACCCCAACCTGCTGGCCCGCTGGCCGGTCGGTGCGGTCTTCCCGCCGCCCACCTTCGACGCCGACCTCGTCGCAGGACCCGGCGCCGGCACCCAGGGCCCGGTCGGTGACCCGGCGTTCCAGAACCTCGCCAGCAACGTCTGGCACCGCTGGGGCTGCACGTTCGACCTCACCGCGGGCACCTACGTGTCGTTCTCGATCACCGACGGCAGCACCAACGTGACCACCAACTTCACGCCGCCGACGCCGATCCTGCTGCCCAACCCGGGCACGACGCCGGTCACCGACTTCCGCTTCTTCACCGGCGGCTCGGAGAACCTGTTCGCGATCGACAACTTCGTGATCACCTACGGCGCCAACTACGACACGTTCGGCAGCGGCTGCGCCGGTTCGAACGGCGCCCCGACGCTCGCCGGCAACGGCTACCCGACGCTCGGCTCGGCGTTCACCGTGACGCTCGGCAACCTGCCGCTGAGTCTGGGCTTCATGGCCACGGGCTTCTCCAACACGACGGCGTTCGGCGGCGGCATCATGCTGCCCTACTCGCTGGCGCCGCAGGGTTTCCCGGGCTGCGACCTGCTCGTCGACCCGATCGCCGTGCAGTTCCTGGTCGGCGCGAACAACAGCGCCACGTGGACCTTCAACATCCCCAACAACACGGTGTTCGCGGGTACCGCGTTCTACAACCAGGGCGTGAGCCTCGACAGCGTGCCCGCCGCGGCGTTCACCAACGGCGGCGGCGGCGTGATCGGCCTGTGAGGCCCTGCGCCAGTTAGTCCGCTCGTCCGAACGCGGCGCGTCACCCCTGCCCGGTGGCGCGCCGCATCTCATTTGAGGAGTCCTCGCATGCTCGTCCGCCACCTCGTCGCGCTGTCCCTGGCCACCGCCACCTGCCTCGCCCAAACCGCGCCCACCGCGCCGCCGCGCCACCTGGTGCTCGTGCGCACCACCGGACCGGCGCAGCTGCAGCAACTGCTCAACCTCGACCTCGACCTCGCCGCCTGCCGCCTGCCGCTGCCCGCGCAACGCCGCGTCGAGGTGATCGTCGACGACCAGGAACTGGCGACGCTGCAGGCGCAAGGCTTCGACGTGCGCGTGCTGCAGCGCGACCTCAGCGCCTGGTACGCCGCGCAGGCCGCGCAGCAGCCCCCGGGCCCGGACATGCCCAATCCCCCGCTCGGCCAGGGCGCGATGGGCGGCCATTGGACGCTGGCGCAGATGGAGGCGATCCTCGACGCGCTGCACACCCAGAACCCGGCGATCTGCGCGGCCAAGACCTCGATCGGCACGACCATCGAGAACCGCCCGATCTGGATGGTCAAGATCAGCGACAACGTCGGCGTCGACGAGAACGAGCCCGAGGTGCTGTTCGATTCGCTGCACCACGCGCGCGAGCCGCTGTCGATGGAGGCGACCGTGGTGTTCATGGACTGGCTCGTGAACAACTACGGCACCGACCCCGAAGCGACGCTGATCGTCGACGAGCGCGAGCTCTACTTCGTGCCCTGCCTGAACCCCGACGGCTACGAGTACAACTACCAGACCAATCCGGGCGGCGGCGGGCTGTGGCGCAAGAACCGGCGCAACAACGGCAACAACAGCTACGGCGTCGACCTCAACCGCAACTACCCGACGGCCTGGAACGCGCCCAACGGCGGCAGCTCGGCGAGCACCACCAGCGAGACCTACCGCGGCACCGGCCCGCTCAGCGAGCCCGAGACGCAGGCGATCGAGGCGTTCGCGCAGAGCCGGCAGTTCGCGTTGGTGTTCACCACGCACACCTACCAGGACGTGCTGCTGCGCCCGTGGGGCTGGCAGCTCGGCGACCCCGCCAACGTCGCCGACTACGACGTGCTCGGCGACTACTACACGCAGGAGAACGCGATCGCGCACGGCTCGATCAGCAACCTGCTCTACATCGCCTCGGGCAGCTCGGTCGACCACCACCACACGGCGCGCGGCACGATCACGTTCTCGGCCGAGCTCGGCCGCAGCAACGAGGGCGGCTTCTGGCCCAGCGGCCAGGCGATCCTCGACATCGCCAATCGCCACCAGCCGATGTTCCGCAAGGTCGCGCTGACCGCGGGCGCGGCGTTCTCGATCGGCGACGTCACGATCACCGAGGCGCCGGGCGGTAACGGCAACGGCGCGGTCGAGCCCGGCGAGACCGGCGAGGTCGTGGTCGCGCTGCACAACGTCGGCCTCGCCGCCGCGACCGGCAGCCTGGGCCTGCAGGCGGTCGGCAGCGGCGTCGCGATCGGCAACGGCACGGCCGCGCTGGGGTCCGTGCCGCGCCTGGGCGTCGCCGACAACAGCGCCACGCCGATGACCTTCACGGTCGCGCCGGGCAACCCCGCGGCGACGGTGCAGCTGCGCGTCATCGCGATCGGCGACGGCCGCACCAGTGAACGCCTGATCGACGTCGACCTGATCGCGCGGCGCGTCGTCGTCGCCGACGACTTCGAGGTCGACCGCGGCTTCGCGCGCGCGCCCGGCGGCACCGCGAGCACCGGCCTGTTCGAGCGCAGCGCGCCGCAGCAAACGGTGAACGGCAACACCGTCGTGCAACCGGGCAACCAGACCACGCCCGGCGGCGGCCTGTGTTGGGTCACCGACGGCCGCGCCGGCACCGGCGCCGGCAGCTTCGACGTCGACGGCGGCTTCACCGAGCTGCTGTCGCCGGTGCTCGACCTGCAGCACCTGCAATCGGCGCGCGCCGAGATGATGCTGTGGTACGCGGAGAGCGTCGGCGACGACGCCATGGACATCGACCTGTCGCGCGACGGCGGCGCCACCTGGACCCCGCTCTACTCGCGCAGCACCTCCACCGGCGCGTGGCTGCCGCTCGAACTCGACCTCGGGGCCCCGCTGACGGCGACGATGCAGCTGCGCTGGCACGCGCAGGACCTCAACCCGTCGCTCGTCGAGCTGCTCGTCGACGACTTCGCGATCCGCGGCCAGCTGCCCGACGGGTCGATCACCCTGCTCTCCTCGGGAACGGCCGGCACCACCGTGCAGGTGGCGATGCACGCCCCGGCCGGCGACCTGTGTGTGCCGATGGCCGCGTTCGCGACCGGCCCCGGCGTGACGTTCCCCGGGGTGCAGGGCGCGCTGCTGCTCGACCAGGGCTCGCTGCTGGTGTTCCCGTTCGCGGTGGCGGACGCCGGCGGTCGCGCCGCGCACGAGCTGAGCCTGCCCGCCGGGCCCGGGTTCGCGGGGCTGGTGTTCCACTGGCAGGCCGTGACCCTGAGCCCGACGGCCGCGGCGTTCGGCGGCAACACCACGACGCTGACGCTGCGGTGACGCGCGCGGCGGCAGGCGCTTGCCACGCCGCCCGCCGCCGCCGACACTGCGCGCCATGTCGTGGTCGCCAGGCGCCGAAGAACGCGCTGCCCTGCAGTTCGACGATCTGGCCAGCGCCCTCGACGCGGGCCTGCCGATCGCGGCGCTCGGCGGCAATCCGGGCGACGGTGATCGCACCGTGCACAACATCCTCGGCGCCCGCGGCGTGCAGCTCTCCGCGACCGAAGCCGCGGTGCTCGAGGCCGGCTGGCGCGCGGGCAAGATCGGCGAAGCCCTGCGGTCGCGGTCGGTGCAGCGCCGCCTCAAGGCCGACTTCACCAGGCGGCTGTGGTCGGCGGTGCGGTACCCGCTGCTGGTGCTGGCGGGCGTCGTGTTCGCCAGCTTCGCGACGATCGCCGTCGTCGGCCACGTCTGGGTCGCTGCCTGGGTCGTGATCGGTCTGGTCGCCGCGAGCATCGGCGGCCTGTGCATCTACCGCGGCCTGCGCTCGGGCGGCGAAGCGTGGTTCGGGCTACCGCTGGTCGGCTCCCTGGCGCGCGACCTCGGCGAGCTGCCCTACCTCGAGACCCTGCATGCGCTCTACGGCGCCGGTGTGCCGCTCGATCGGGCGCACCACGCCGCGCTGCAGGCGGTGCCGTTCGCCGCAGTGCAGCGCCGCCTGCTGGTCGCCGACGCCGCGCTGCGCGACGGCCGCAAGCTCACCGAAGGCCTGTCCGAGGGCTTGGCGCTGCACGCCGAGTCGCGCTCCCTGCTGACCACCGGTGAACTGGCCGGGCAGCTCGAGCCGGCGCTGCACAACGCCCTCGTGCGCCGCCGCGCCGTCGCGGCGGCCGCCGCCGAACGCCTCGCGCGCCTGATCGGCTCGGTGCTCTACGCGGGCGCCGTCATCGCCGTGGTGATCATCGTGTTCACCTTCTACAGCCGCCTCTACTCGTTCGCCCGTTGACCGCCCCGCCCCGGACCGTGTGCATGCACAGACTCCTGCTCGCGTCGTTGTTGTCGTCGATGCTGACGGTGGGCCGCGCCCAGTCGCCGGACCTCGCCGCGGCGCTGCAGACCCTCGAGGGATACCGGCCGACCAAGGCGGCGCCGACCGACGCGAGCGTGATCGCGGCCCACGAGCAGCTGAGCAAGGCGCTGCCGCGCCTGCTGCGCCGCGGCAAGGACCCCGTCGCGCTGCGCCTGCTCGAACTGGTCGCCGCGCGACGCGACGCGCTGGTCCCCACCAAGAACAGCGCCTGCCACGAACGGGACCCGCTGGCGCGCCTGCTGGTGCGCTGCCTCGACGAGCAGCTGCAGCAGACGCCCGCGGCGCAGGTCGCGGCCGAGTCGGCGGCGGCCGCGTTCCCGGGCATGCCCGCGGCCGACGCGCAGCCGGTGAAGCGGCAATTCACGATCGACCTGCGAGTCAACGGTCGCCACTCGCTCGGGCTCTACGCGCCGCCCGGCGCGATGATCACGGTGCGCGCCGCCGACGCGCCCGCGGCCAACAAGCTGCGCGTGCGCATCGGCGCACACAGCGACAACATCACCCGCCGGCCGAAGTGGCCGCGGCTGCCGCGCATCTCGCGCACCTTCCCGCTCGCCGCCGGGCAGACCGAGGCCGCGTGCGCGTTCGGCGGCCTCGTCTACGTCGAGGTCGGCGCCGCCGCGACGGGCGACGCCCTGGTGCCGCTGCAGGTCGAGGTCGAAGGCGCGGTCGAGGCGCCGCTGTTCGTGCTCGGCGAGACCGACGTCACCGCGTGGCGCGAACGCCTGCGCCTCGCGCCAGGGCCGTGGGCCGAGCTGGCCACCGACAAGGTGATCCTCACCGTGCCGAGCGAACGCGTGCGCGGGCTCGACGACCCGACCGCGGTGCTGCAGTTCTGGAACCGCGTGCTCGACGGCGCCGCGACGCTCGCCGCGCGCCCGCTGCCGCGCCAGCGCCCCGAGCGCTACGTCGCCGACCTCGAGATCAGCGCCGGGGCCATGCACTCGGGCTACCCGATCATGACCCACCTCGACGCGGCCGCCGACATGGTCGACCTGCAGCGCATGCAGAAGGGACCGTGGGGCCTGTTCCACGAGCTGGGGCACAACCACCAACAGAAGGACTGGACCTTCGCCGGCACCACCGAGGTCACCGTCAACCTGTTCTCGCTCTACCTGTGCGAGACCCTGTGCGGCATGGGCCCCGAACGGGCCTGGGGCGGCAACGTGGTGCGCGCCAAGCCCCGCCTGACGCGCCACCTGGCCGCGGGCACCAGCCCCTGGGACGGCGACGGCGGCAAGGCCGACCTGTCGCTGCGGCTGCTCATGTACCACCAGCTGCAGCGCGAGTTCGGCTGGGAGACCTTCACCAAGGTGTTCGCCGAGTACCGGGACCTGCCCAAGGAGCAGCGACCCGCCGACGACGACGCCCGCCGCGACCAGTGGCTGCTGCGTTTCTCCCGGGCGACCGGCCGCAACCTGGGGCCGTTCTTCGAGCGCTGGGGCCTGCCGACCAGCGCCGCCGCCCGGGCCGAGGTCGCCGCCCTGCCCGCCTGGCTGCCCGACGGGATGACGCCCCCCCGCTGAGCGGCTCCCGCGCCCCCCCCGCCGGGCGGATTGTCCCCTTACACTGCCCCCCGCCCATGACTCCAAGCGAGCGACACATGGAACCCAGCGTGGGCAGACAACCGAAGCCGAACCCGGGCGCCGCCGCCGAACGGGCTCTCCTCGACCGCTGCCGCAACGGCGACGCCAGCGCCTTCCAGCCGCTGCTGCGCCCGCACCTCGCCGGGCTGCTGTCGCTGGCCCAGCGCCACTGCCGCGACGCGCACTGGGCCGAGGACCTGGTCCAGGAGACCCTGGTCCGCGCCTTCCGCGGCCTGGACTCGTTCCGCGGCGAGGCGGCGCTGCGCACCTGGCTGTATCGCATCCTGGTCCGGCTCGCCGGCGCGCCCGAACGCTGGCGGCGCAGCGACGCGGCGACCTCGATCGACGACCTCGAGATCCCGGACCACCTCGAGCAGCTGCCCGAACACGACGCGATCGCGCGCGAGCTGCAGGACCGCCTCGACGAGGCGATGGAGCGGCTGACCTTCCGCCAGCGCACGGCCCTGCACCTGCGCGCCGTCGAGGGCATGGACTACGCGGCGATCGCCGAGGTCCTGAACTGCACCGCCGTGGCCGCGCGCATGCACGTGCTGGCGGCGCGGCGCCACGTGCTGAGCCGGGTGGAGGAGCACCTCGATCCATGAGCGCTTCGCCGGCCAGCACCCCGTGCCCGCGCACCGACGCCGTGCTCGCGCTGCACCTCGACGGCGACCTCGGCGGCCCGCTGCGTCCCGACGAGAGCGGCTACGAGTTCGTCTGTCCGCAGACGCTGACCGAACACCTGCGCGACTGCGAACCGTGCCAGCGCGCGCTGCGCCGCGCGCGGCGCCTCGATGCGGCGCTCGCGGAGGCCGCCGGACGGCGCGCGGCGACCGCCACCGACGGGCGCGCACTCGACGACCTGCTGGCCCTGGCGCAATCGGCCTGGGCCGCACCGCTGGGCGAAACGGCCGCGGTCGCCGACCCCGGCGAGCCCGGCGGCCGCCTGTGGCCCCTGCGGCTGGCGTGCGCGGCAGTCTTGCTGCTGCCCGCGGTGTTGTGGCCGACGCTGCTGTGGCCGCCGCTGCAGCGCGCCCTCGAGCTGTCGATCGCGCTCACCTCCACGCCGTCGACGCCCCCCGCGCCGGACCTCGTGGCGAACGCGGCGGACGACCCGGGCGTCGATGCTCCCGACGTCGGACCCGACATCGCTCCAGATGAGGCGCTCTACGTCGCCAGCGACGCGCCGCGCCGCCTGCGGCGCAGCACCGTCGCCGCCGCGGAAGCGCCGCCCGAACCCGTGCCCGCGCCGCTCGCCACGCTGGCCGACGCGAACGCCGCCCCGGCGTTGCGTCTGCTCGCCGGGCAGCACCTGCTGCGCGCGCTCGAGACCGACCCGACCAGCCTGCGCGAACTGGCGCCGCTGCTGACCAGCGCGCTGGCCGCGGTGCCGTCGGCGCCGCTCGCGGCCGCCGCAGACTCACCGGCCACCGACCTCGCCGCCGAGCTCTCGGCCGCCGCGGCGACCTCGCCGCGCTACGTCGCGTGGCTGCGCCAGACCCTCCAGCAGGTCGCGAACACGACCAGCGCGCCGGGCCTCGCCGAGCAGGCGGACCTCGTGGTCGCCGCCCGGCTCGGCAACCGCGAGCTCGACGCCGCCGTGGTGCGCGTGGTGCGGCGCTGGTCCGACCTCGCGCCCGTGCTCGCTGCGGCCCTGCGCACGGCCCCCGACCGCTGCCCCGGCCGCGCCGAGCTGCGGCTCGACGCCTGGCAGGCGCTCGCGGTGCGCGGCGACCAGGACGACGGCATCGACAGCGCCCGCCTGTGGTTCGGTGGCGCGCCGGCCGCGACGTTCGCCGAGCTCAGCGAGCAACTGGCCGGCGCGCGCACCGCCGCCCGCCGGCTGCGCTGCCTGTTGGCGATGGGCTGCTGCGTCGATGGCCGCACCCTGCAGCCGCTGCTGCAGCAGCTCGAGTCGGCCCGCCTCGACGACGGCCTCGCCGCCGCCTACGCGCTGGCCCACCTGCCCCACCGCGACCTGGCGCCGCTCGTGCCCGGCGCGCGCAGCGACCGCGACGCCTGGCTGCTGCGCGCCGCGCTGACCTGGGCCGGCCTGCTCGGCGACCCGGCGTCGGGCCGGGGCCGCACGCAGTTGACCGCGCAGGGCCGTCCCGCTGCGCCGACGCTGGCGCGCTTCACCACGTTCGCCCACCAGCTGCGCGAACGCGCGCCGACCACCGGCGGCTGAAACGCCGCCGGCCGCCCCCCTTCCGTTCCCCCTCCGTCCGAGGCCTGCCCGCATGCTCTCCGTACTGATCGCGCTGTCGTCGTTCACCCCCCAGGAATCGCCGAAGGCCCCGAGCGCCGTGCTCGAGATCGTGCCGCTGCAGCACCTCACCGCGCTGCAGGTCCCGATCGCCCCGCCGCCCTGGGGCACGCTGCTGACCGCTGGCTACGAGGAGTACGCGCACGACCTGATCCATTGCTCGCGCGAGGGACAGTGGTTCGACACGGACGCCATCTGCGAGATGCTGAGTCGCCTGCACACCGAGGACATCGACAACGACCGACTCAGCATCCACGTGCAGGAGGACGCCCTGCGGGTCTTCGGCGAGGCCCAGGCCGTGCAGAAGGTCACGCGCGACGTGCGTGAGGTCGGTGATCTGCTGACGCGCCCGATCGAGGTCGAGGTCACGGTGTGGCAGGCCGGCGACCTCACCGACGTCGCCGCCGTGAACACGCCCGCCGACTACGGCCGCATGGTCGCCAACCTGCAGCCGCTCTGGCGCAGCGTGCGCAGCACGCACAGCAACGGCGTCGCCGCCCACGACCGGCAGCGCTGGGTCCGCTACGTGCGCGACGTCGACACCGAGGTGGCGCAGAAGGCCAAGATCGCGCTGCCCGTGACCGACGCGTTCTGCGACGGCGGCCGCGTCGTGGTGGTGCCGCACAGCCTGGCCTCGGGCGACGACCTGGTGCTGCACGTGCAGTTCGGCTTCGGGGTCCCGCGCGGCAGCGTGCGCACCGTGCCGAGCGGGCTGCAGGACGCGCCGGAGCTCGACCTGCCGACGCTGGCGACGACCTTCGGCGCGTTCTCCGGCCGCATCCAGAACGGCGGCGCGCTGGCGGTGCTGGCGACCGGCGACGAATCGTGCGGCGAGCGCCTGCTGCTGACGGTGCGGGCCACCGCGTCGACCCCGCCGAACGACCCGCAGCTCAACGACCTCGCCGCGTTCCCGACCAGCGCCCTGACCAACGCCGCGCTGCTGATGCGCATGACCCCGCCCTCGCCCTACCCGGCGCTCGGGGACCAGACCGCCAGGACCATGGAGCTCAGCGACGAGGACCAGACCTACACGCGCTTCGAGCCCGACGAGCTGCTCGAGCTGCTGCGCACCTCCCTGGGCGAGCTGGCCGACACCGACGACTTCTCGATGGACATCGCCGGCGGCTTCCTGTTCGTGCACGCGCCGCGCACCACCATCACCATCGTCGGCGACCTGCTGCGCGGGCTCGAGTCGCGGCTGCTGCGCAACGTGCAGGTGCGCCACTTCGGCACGATCGACCAGGGCAGGGGCAGCGCGCCCCTGCACGAACTGGTCGCGCCCAGCCTGCTGGGCCGCGAGCTGATCGTGGTGCGCCTGCTCGAGACCTCGTTCGTGCGCGAGCTGCAGGCCGAGATCGCCCAGGAGTCGAGCACCCTCGAGCCGCAGCTCGAGACCGCCCAGTCCGGCACCTGGCTGCGACTGCGCGCCGCCAATCCGTCCGGCGAGACCCACGTCGACATGCTCGCCCAGACGGTGCACGTGCGCGCCCTGCGGCCGCGCAACGTCAACCCCGGCGGCCTGCTGATGCCCAACGACGTCTCGTCGTGCCGCTGTCTGCACGATGGCAAGGCGGTGAACGGCAAGGTCATCGACCACGGCGACGGCCCGATCGTCACCCTGGGCGACACGCCGCTCCGGACCACGTTGTCGACGATCGTCAAGTGGTGAATCGACGAGTTCTCGAGCATCGCGAATTGCGTGCCCGGCAGACCGTGACCGGCAACGGACCTGGAGCTACAAGGGGGGCATGCGTCTTGGCCTGACCCAATCCCTGCGCGCGGAGCAACGACTCGTCCAGTCGCCGCAGATGATCCAGGCCATGCAGGTGCTGCAGCTGCCCCTGCTCGAACTCAAGGACCAGATCGAACAGGAACTGCAGGAGAACGTCTTCCTCGAGCGCAAGGACGAGAGCGAGACGGCACCTACCGCGGAGCAGCGCGAACCGGAGCAGCCGTCCCTCGAGGACCGCCTGCAGCGCGAGTTCTCCGCCGAGATCGACCAGCTCGAGGCCCGCGTCGAGCCGAACTGGCGGCAGCGCACCTCCTCGCCGGGCGGCGACGACGAGGACCGCAAGTTCGAGGCGCTCAACAACACGCCCGGGCGTTCGACCTCACTGCCCGAGTACCTGATGACCCAGGTCCGCACCCAGGAGTCGGACCCCGAGCTGATCCGCGTCGTCGAGCACATCGTCTTCTCGCTCGACGAGGACGGCCGCCTCGCCGAGACGGCCGAGCAGATCGCCCAGCAGTTGCTGGTGCCGCTGCCGCTCGCCGAGGAGGCGGTCGACATCGTGCGCGACCTCGAACCGATCGGCGTGGGCGCGCGCGACCTGCGCGACTGCCTGCTGATGCAGCTGGCGCGCTTCGACTTCGTGCGGCCGCTGACGCGCCGCATCGTCGAACACCACCTCGACGACCTGGCGATGAACCGCCTGCCGAAGATCGCCAAGGAGACCGGCGCCAGCATCGACGAGATCAAGGAGAGCTGGGAATTCCTGCGCTCGCACTGCAACCCGCACCCGGGGTCGGAGTTCGGCGGCGAGTCGACGAGCGGCGTCTCGCCCGACGTGATCGTCGACGAGGTCGACGGCAAGTTCGAGGTGCGCAGCCAGCGGGGCGCCCTGCCGGAGCTGTCGATCTCGCCGGTCTACCGCAGCCTGCTCCAGGAGGCCCGCACCGACCCCAAGGTCTACGAGTACCTGCGCCGCAAGATCGAGGCGGCGAAGTGGTTCATCGAGTCGGTGCACCAGCGCCAGAACACCATCGAACGCATCGCCACCGAACTCGTGCGCCGGCAGGAGGGTTTCCTGCGCCACGGCGTGCAGCACCTCGTGCCGATGAAGATGCAGGACATCGCCGACGCGGTGCACGTGCACATCTCGACGGTCAGCCGCGCCACCTCCGGCAAGTACATCCAGACGCCGCAGGGCATCTTCGACATGAAGCGCTTCTTCAGCAGCGGCACCATGTCGGACACCGGCGACATGGTCAGCCAGCGCGCCGTCAAGGACACGCTCAAGCAGATCGTCGACGCCGAGGACAAGGACAACCCGATGTCCGACGACCAGCTGGTCGACGAGCTCGGCAAGCGCGGCGTGCACATCGCGCGCCGCACGGTGACCAAGTACCGCAAGGCGCTCGGCATCGAGAGCAGTTCGCGACGCAAGCAGTTCTAGGGGCGCGCCGGCTGCCGGGCAGAACGGCCGGTCAGTTGACCTTGATGACGGTCATCGACACGTCGTCTTCGTGGTTGGTGCGGCCCGCGAACTCACACAGCGCCTTCTGCATCGCGCCGAGCATCACCTCGGCGGCGTCCGCCGCGTGACGGCGCAGCAGCGCCGCCAGCCGCTCCTCGCCGAACATCTCCTGGTCGGCGCCGAGCGCCTCGGTGATCCCGTCGGTGTAGAGCAGCAGGATGTCGCCGGTCTGCAGCACCGTCTGGTACGAGGCGTAGGTCGCGCCGCCGAGGAAGCCGAGCGGCGGGCCGTGCGACGCGATGCTCTCGACCTCGCCGGTGCGGGCCCGATACAGGAAGATCGGGTTGTGCCCGGCGCTCGACAGCGTCATCAGGTTGCTGCCCCGCTCGATCCGCAGCGTCGCCGCGGTGATGAACATGCCCGTCGCGCCGACCTCGTGTACGACCTCGCGGTTCAGCGCGGCGAGCAGGTCCTCGGGCTCCTGCCACGGCGCGTCGGCGCGGTAGGTGCTGCGGAACGAGGTCATCAGCATCGCCGAGTTGATGCCGTGCCCCGACGCGTCGGCGACCACGGCGTAGACGTCGCCCAGGTCGCTCATCAGCAGGTCGAGGTAGTCACCGCCGATGTTCTGCGCGGCGATCGAGCGCCACGAGAAGTCGAAGTCGTCGGTCGCCGGCGCCGCGGCCGGCAGCAGGCGCTTCTGGATCGCGCCGGCGATCTCGAGCTCGCGCGCGATGGACCGGTTGCGCGCGGTCATGGCCTCCAGCTTGAGGCGGTGCAGCAGCGCCGCGCCCAGGTGCCCCAGGCTCTGCACCCGACCGAGGTAGTCCCGCGCCGTGCCAGCCTCGATCGCCGCGTTGAACAACACGCAGACGCCGGCGTCGACGCCGTGGTAGCGCAGCGGCAGCGCGACCATGTTGCCGACCACGGGCGGCAACGAACCCGCGGCGATCCCCCCCAGGGAACCGTCGGCGGCGCGTTCGAACCACTGCGGCCCCTGCTCCATCAGGCACTCCGGCCACGCGCGCGAGTCGGCGGCGACCAGCGAATCGAGCAACGTCTCGGGCAGCCCCAGCACCTGGTCGGCGCGCAGGCCGGAGTCGGCGTCGCCGACCTCACGCAGCACGTAGAGCACGCCGGCCGTCGCCTCGACCATCGCCATCGCCAGGGACAGCAGGCGCGCCATCACCGCGTCGGCGTCTTCCTCCTGGAACAGGACGATGCCCTCCTCGAGCGCCTGCAGGCTGGCGCAGTAGTGCTCGGTCGCCTGACGCGCCTCCGCGTTCAGGGTGTGGTTGACGAGCGCTGTCGCGTAGTGCGCCAGCGTCGCCTGCACCGCACCGGCCGTTTCCTCGGCCAGCGGCTCGCCGACGAGCAGCTCCCCGAGCCGGTGGTGGCCGTAGCTCACGGGCAGCCGCTGCGCAGCCGGCACCTGCCATTCCTCGCGACCGGCGCGCTCGCGGCCCTGCAGCGGGCAGCCCTCGCCGCCGCACGCCACGACGCGCCAACCCAGTTCGTCGCCGTCCGCGAGCAGCAGCGCGAACGCCGGCCCACCCAGGGTCACCCCGAGGTGCTCGACCAGGCGAGCGTCCAGCTCGCCGATCGACCGGCACGCGTGCAGCCCCGCGAGGGCTGCCGCGCCGGACCAGGCGTGGGTGGCGGCGGCTTCCATGAGGCGGTGGCGCGATCAGCAGGCCAGCGAACCCAACGCCTGGACGGCCTCGTCCATGGTCGCCGCGATCTCGTCCCGCAACGTCCCCCACGCCGCCTCGGCGACGCCGAGCACCGCGAGGTCACCGGGCAGCACCCGGGCGATCGGCGCGTGCTCGGGCAGGTAACCGACGCCCATCTCGTGCGCGACCTGATCAGCCAGGCGCACCACCGCTAGCCCCGGACTGCTGACGCTCTCGTCGCGGTCGTGGTGGCTCTTGAGCACTTCCTGGATCTCGAGGCTGAGGTTCCACTTGGCCGTCACCAGCGCGCCGGCCTCGGTGTGATCCATGCCGATCGCCGCGCGCTCGGCCGCCTCGCGGTCCCGAGCCGCGGCGATGGTCTTGTTGTCGTGCACGTACGGGAGCAGCATCAGCTTGCCGATGTCGTGCAGCAGACCCGCGACGAACAGCTGCTCGGCCGCGTCCGCGCCGAGCCGGCACGACCGGGCCAGCGCCTTCGAGCCGGACGCGACGCACGCGGCGTGCAGCCACAGCCCCTTGGGCTCGTGGCCGTAGCAGGCGAAGTCGCGCTGCATGAACTTTGCCGTGCTGGTCGCGAGCACCAGGCTGCGCACGCCTCGGAAGCCGAGCACCATCACCGCGTCCTTGACGGTGCGGATCGACCGGTTCATGCCGTAGAACGGCGAGTTGACCATCGCCAGCATCTTCGCGACCAGCACCTGGTCGTTCTGCAGCAGCTTCTCGAGGTCCTCGGGCTCGGTCTCCTGGTTGTTGAGCACCGCGAGCAGCCGCACGACCAGGTCGGGCAGCGGCGGAATCAGGTCGCTCTTGTGCAGGATCTCGCGGCGGGTCTTCTCCTGCTGCGCGAGTTGTTGGAGGGTCGAATGACTCATGCTGGCTGCTCCGGCGTCTGGCGTATGCGTCGCATCGTTCTTCGGACGCGCGGCGCCGCCGCCTTGATCACGAACCCTCGGCCGCTCCGCGCCCGACCATGAGCCCCGTACCAACGGCTTCAGATCGGGACACTGCAGACCTCACCTCAGGGTTTTCCCCGCAAGCAGGGCATCAAGGCCGACACCCGACGAGCCGATACGGCTCGACATGTGGATGGCATTCCGAGCCCCGGGCCAACGCCCGACCTCGCCCGCGACCGTGCGGACGCTCGCCGTTCCTGCGACGCCGCGCCCGCCGCGACGCCGCACGAAGCTGCGCTTCGTGGTCGACACGATGCTCGGCGCCGCGCTGATGGTCGTCCTGCACCTGTTCGTGGTGCAGGTCTCGGTCGTCAAGGGCAGCTCGATGGAGCCCTGCCTGCACGACGGCGACCGGCTGGTGGTCGACCGCGTCACCCACAACGTCGGTGACGTGCACCGCGGCGACGTCGTGGTGCTGCGCTACCCGCTCAACCCGTCGGTCGACTTCGTCAAGCGCGTCGTCGGTGCGCCCGGTGACGTGATCGCGATGCGCGCCGGGGTGCTCTACGTCGACGGCAAGCCCGCCGACTCCTACGGCTGCATCCACGACCACCAGGAGCTCGCCGAGATGACCGTGCCCGAAGGCAACTTCTTCGTGCTCGGCGACAACCGGCCGATCAGCTGCGACTCGCGCAGCTTCGGCCTCGTGCCCGAAGAGCTGATCCGCGGCCGCGTGCGCGTGCGCTTCTGGCCGCTGGCGACGGCCACCATCTTCTGATCGCCCGCTGAAGCAGCAGCCCTGCCACGGCCCAGCCCAACGCCGTCGAGCCGCGGCCGCTGCGGCCGCCGGCTCCAACGTGGGCGGCCCGAGCCGCCACCCCGCCGGCAGATTAGTAGCGGTAGTGGCCGGGCTTGAAGGGGCCGTCGGCGGAGATGCCGAGGTACTCGGCCTGCTTCTTCGACAGCTTGGTCAGCTTGACGCCCAGCTTCGCCAGGTGCAGCCGCGCGACCTTCTCGTCGAGGTGCTTGGGCAGCGTGTAGACGCCCTTGTCGTACTTCTTGTAGTTGTTGAACAGCTCGATCTGCGCGATCACCTGGTTGGTGAAGCTGTTCGACATCACGAAGCTCGGGTGACCGGTGGCGCAGCCGAGGTTCATCAGGCGCCCTTCGGCCAGCACGATCACGCCGTGGCCGTCCGGGAACACCCAGCGATCGGTCTGCGGCTTGATGTTGTCGCAGCGCACGCCGGCCATGCGCTCGAGGCCGGCCATGTCGATCTCGTTGTCGAAGTGGCCGATGTTGGCCACGATCGCGTTGTTCTTCATGCGCTTCATGTGATCGACCGTGATGACCTGGTAGTTCCCGGTCGCGGTGATGAACACGTCGGCGTAGTCGATCACGTCGTCGATGGTGAGGACCTGGTAGCCCTCCATCGCCGCCTGCAGCGCGCAGATCGGGTCGATCTCGGTGATGATGACGCGCGCGCCCTGGCCCTTGAGCGACTGCGCGCAGCCCTTGCCGACGTCGCCGTAGCCGCAGACCACCGCGACCTTGCCCGAGAGCATCACGTCGGTGGCGCGCATCAGGCCGTCGACGAGCGAGTGGCGGCAGCCGTAGACGTTGTCGAACTTCGACTTGGTCACGCTGTCGTTGACGTTCATCGCCGGGAACGGCAGCGCGCCTTCGCTCTGCAGCTGGTAGAGGCGGTGCACGCCGGTGGTGGTCTCCTCGGAGACGCCGCGGATCCCGGGCATCATCTTCGACCACTTGTCCTTGCTCAGCGCGAGCGAGTTCTTGAGGCACTTGATCAGCTCGACCCAATCCTCACCGTCGTTCTTCTTGACCGACGGCACCTTGCCGGCCTGCTCCCACTGCGCGCCCTTCATGACCATCATCGTGGCGTCGCCGCCGTCGTCGAGGATCATGTTCGGGCCGTCCTGGCCGGGCCAGGTGAGCGCCTGCTCGGTGCACCACCAGTATTCCTCGAGCGTCTCGCCCTTCCAGGCGAACACGGGCACGCCCTTGGGCTTGTCGACCGTGCCCTTGGGGCCGACCGCGATCGCCGCCGCGGCGTGATCCTGCGTGCTGAAGATGTTGCACGAGGCCCAACGCACCTCGGCGCCGAGCTCGACCAGCGTCTCGATCAGCACGGCGGTCTGGATCGTCATGTGCAGCGAGCCCGTGATGCGCGCGCCCTTGAGCGGCTGTTGCTTGCGGTATTCGCTGCGCAGCGACATCAGGCCCGGCATCTCGACTTCGGCGAGCTTGATCTCCTTGCGCCCGAAGTCGGCGAGCGACAGGTCGCGCACCTTGAAATCGGTGGGGCTGAGCACGTTGGACTTGCCGGCGGCGGGCGCGGCGGACTTCTTGGACTTGGACTTCGGAGTGTTGGTAGCGGTCATCGCATTCTCTCTCGACAACGAAACAGGGAAGGGTCAGGAAGTGGCGCGCGCAGGCTTGCTGCCCCGCACCACGAACATGGGAAACTCGGCGCGCTCGCCGCCGGGCGCGCTGACGCAGTAGCGGTCGCGCGCGGTCTCGGCCACCAGGTCGACGAACCCGGCCCGCGCCAGCGCGACCATGATCGTCTCGGGCTTGAGGCCCAGGCGCAGGTCACCCATCGCCTCGCGCATCCACTCGGCGTCGTGCGGCAGCAGATCGGAGACGACGACCCGACCGCCGGGTCCCACCACACGAAACACCTCGCGGGCCGCCTGGTCGTGATCGGGCAGGTGGTGCCAGACGAGGTTGGCGAACGCAGCGTCGACTTCGTCCGCGGCGAGCGGCAGGTCGTCGAGCTCACCGCGGCGGAAGCTCACGCGCCCGGCGCCGGGGCGCGCCTGCGCCGCGTGCAGCATGCCCTCGCTGTGATCGACGGCGACCACCTTCGCGCCGCGCTCGGCGAGCCACAGGGCCAGGAAGCCCGCGCCGCAGCCGAGGTCCGCGACCACCGGACCACACGGGAAGGCCTGCGCGAGGATCTCGCTGCGCAGCGTGCCGAGAGCGAACTCCTGCCCGACCTCGGGCCAGCGGTTCGCGAGCCGGTCGTGCATCTCGCGGCTCTTGCTGCGCCGACGATCGAGCACCGTCTCGAGCGCCAGCACGTCGCTGGCGCCCTCTGCGGACGCGATGCTGGGCTCGATCGTCGCCGCGAACAGCGCCGGCGTCAGCGGCCCGTCCGGGGTCGGTTCGACCAGCGAATGGAAGCTCCACGTGCCCTCGCGGCGGTCGCGCACCAGGCCCGCGCGCTTGAGCCGCGACAGGTGGTTGCTGACCCGGCTCTGCTGCAGGCCGGTCACGTCGACGAGCTCCTGCACCGCCAGCTCGGCCCGGGCGAGCAATGCGCACAGCCGCAATCGGACCGGGTCCGAGAGCAGCTTGAGCGTGCTCGGCAGGTTGGCAAGCGCGGGCGACATCGGCTTCATCAATGTATCACGACATCGTGATGTTTCACCTCCCGGCTGGAGGAACCGGCTGATTCCTTCCGTGGCGTACGCCGGCCAAGGCGGGACCAGCCCCCCGCGCCTGGCGCAAACCGTTGTCAGGCGCGCGCTGGCAGCCATGATGCGCAGCATGGACATGCGCTTGCCATCCCTCCTGCTGGTCGCCCTGTCGATGGTCGCCGCCTGCAGCGACGCCTCGGGCACCCCCGCCAAGACCACGCCCGATCCCGACGCCGGCATCAAGGCGCCGGTGCTCGACGACGTCACACCGGACAAGACCGCCCCCTCGGATGCGGCGAAGCCCCTGCCGCTGCCGACCCCACCCACCACCGGCCCCGCGGTCGAAGTGACCACGCGCATCGGCGAGCTGGGCCGCCTGCTCGGCACGATCATCGATCGTAAGACCGCTGCGGCTGCCAAGACCCGCATGGACGAGCTGATCGCCGAGTTCGGCAACCTCAAGGTCGGCCATCCCGACCTCGGCATCCCTGCCAACGTGCACAAGACCATCGAGCGCCTGATCGACAACCGCGAGGTCGAACCGGTGCTCGGCGAGTCGCTGCGGCAGCTGCAGCTCACGCTGCAGTGATGGCCGCGCGCGGGCGCCTCGCCCGCTCAATTTTTCCCAGCCGCGCCGCGAACGCCGCCGCGGCGGCAGCAAGACGGCACACTGTGCTGCGCCCCCTCGACCCCTCGCACCCGCAGGTGACCCGATGCGCACGCTGGCGCCCGTCCTGTCCTCGTTCCTGTTCCTCCTGAGCGCTGCGCGTGCCCAGGACGACGTGCTCGCCGTCGAGCGCCGCGACGATCTGCCGCGGCACGCCGCGGCGGTGCGCCTGCTGCGCAATACGCGCGTCACCGTGCGCTGCGAAGCCGCCACCACGAAGGAGATCTGCGGCCTGCTCAACGCGGCCACCGGCGACAAGCTGATGTTCTCGTGCCGCACGCCGACCGCCGACGCCGCTCCCGCCGTCTCGCTGCAGTGCAGGGCGACCAGCCTGTGGTCGGTGCTGTCGATCGTGCAGATCCAGACGGGGCAGCGCTTCGTGTACCGCTCGGGCGTCGTCTTCCTGGTGCCTGCCGAGGAGGTCAAACCCTACCTGTGCCTTGGCGTCTACGACCTGCGCGCGGCGACGATGACGCTGCGCAACTTTCCCGGGCCGGATCTGCGCCTGCCGACCCGCGACGAC
Source organism: Planctomycetota bacterium (assembly GCA_020638655.1). GTDB lineage: Bacteria > Planctomycetota > UBA1135 > UBA1135 > UBA2386 > JACKIC01. The sequence goes on along the minus strand of JACKIC010000002.1, from coordinate 219,685 downwards.
GACCGACCGCTGTTCCCCGAGCCCGAAGAGTCCGAGGAGACGGTCAGCGGGTTCACCGCCGAGGGCCTCGAGCAACTGCTGCGCGCGAACGTGCAGCCCGACTCGTGGTCGCGCGACGGCGTCAGCCTCAACGTGCAGAACGGCCTGTTCCTGATCCGGCAGACGCCCGCCGCGCACCGCGAGATCGACGCGCTGCTGATCAAGCTCGGCCTGCGCTCGCCGCCGCGCGTGCTGCGGCGACGCTGAGCTGCCGCGGCACACGCTGCGAGCGCCGCGTCAGCCGACGTCCCAGATCTCGCCGGCGTAGAGCAGGTCCTTCAGCGACTCCTGCTTCTTCTCCTTGGCGGCGGCGACCTGCGCCTGCACGCGGCTCTCGAAGTTGGGCTTGTCGCGGCGGCGGAACACGCCGATCGGCACCGGGAACTCGGCCTCGCTCATGGTCGCGAGCGCCATCGCCGGCGCCGGCGTGTCCGAGGTCTCGTCCCAGACGAACGCCTTGCCGAGATCGGCGCCGCTGACCAGGAACGGCCGGAAGCCGGCGTCGAAGGCGATGCCCTTGTCCTTGTTGGCGCCGAACAGCAGCGGCTGGCCGTGCTGCAGGTAGAGGATGCGGTCGTCGCGCACGTCCTTGTCGGTGAAACCCTTGTAGGCGCCGTCGTTGAAGATGTTGCAGTTCTGATAGATCTCGATCAGGGCGGTGCCCTTGTGGCCGCTCGCCTGGCAGACGAGGTCCTCGAGGTGCGGGCCGAGGATGTCGACGCCGCGCGCGATGAACGTGCCGCCCGCGCCGAGCGTCAGCGCGATCGGCGAGAACGGGTAGTCGACCGAGCCCAGCGGCGAGCTCTTGGTGATCTTGCCGGCCTCGCTGGTCGGCGAGAACTGCCCCTTGGTCAGCCCGTAGATGCGGTTGTTGAACATCAGGATCTTCAGCCCGACGTTGCGTCGCATCGCGTGGATGAAGTGGTTGCCGCCGATCGACATGGCGTCGCCGTCGCCGGTGACGACCCAGACGTCGAGCTCGGGGTTGCTGACCTTGACGCCGGTCGCGATCGCCGGTGCGCGGCCGTGGATCGTGTGGAACCCGAACGTCTCCATGTAGTACGGAAAGCGCGAGCTGCAGCCGATGCCCGAGATCACCACCGTCTCGTGCAGTTGCTTGCCGAGCTTGGCGAACGCGCCCTGCACGGCGTTGAGGATCGCGTAGTCCCCGCAGCCGGGGCACCAACGCACGTCCTGGTCGGTCTTGAAGTCCTTCTTCTGCAGCACCGGTCGATCGACAGTGGTCATTGCTTGGCCTCCCCCTTCGTGTCCTTCAGGACCGCCAGCAGACGGTCCTCGAGTTCCTGGCTCTTGAACGGCTGCCCGTTCACCTGACTGATGCTCTGCACGTCGACCAGGTACCTGGCGCGCAACATCATCGCCAGCTGCCCGCAGTTCAGCTCGGGCAGCGCGACCTTCGAGAAGCCCCGCATCAATGCCAGCAGGTCGTTGGGCAGCGGGTTGAGGTGACGCAGGAAGACGCAGCTGATCGCGTGGCCGGCCTTCTGCAGGCGCAGCGTCGCGGCGGTGATGGCGCCGCGCGTGCTGCCCCAACCGATCACCAGCACGTCGCCGGTCATCGCGCCGATCGGCTGCAGCGGCGGCAGGTCGTCGGCGACCTTCGCGACCTTGGCGGCGCGCGTGTCGATCATGTGCTGATGGTTCGCCGGGTCGTAGCTGATGTTGCCGGTGACGTCCTGCTTCTCGAGGCCGCCGATGCGGTGCTGCAGCCCCTTGGTGCCGGGCTTGGCCCACGGCCGCGCCAGCGTCTTGGGGTTGCGCTGGTAGGGCAGGAACTTCTCGTCGGGCTTGCCCTCGGGCGCGAACTTCACGTCGATCGCCGGCAGCGCGTCGACGTCGGGCAGCAGCCAGGGCTCGCTGCCGTTCGCGACGTAGCCGTCGGACAGCACCACCACCGGCACCATGTGCGTGACGGCGATGCGCACCGCCTCGAAGGCGGTCTCGAACGCGTCGGACGGCGTGCTCGCGGCGAGCACCACGCACGGCGACTCGCCGTTGCGGCCGTACATCGCTTGCAGCAGGTCCGCCTGCTGCGTCTTGGTCGGCATGCCGGTGCTCGGGCCGGCGCGCTGCACGTTGAGCACGACGAGCGGCAGTTCGGCCATCACGGCGAGGCCGAGCGCCTCGGCCTTGAGCGCGAGACCGGGGCCCGAGGTCGAGGTCACGCCCAGGCAGCCCGCGTAGCTCGCGCCGATCGCCGACGCCACCGCGGCGATCTCGTCCTCGGCCTGGAACGTGATCACGCCGTGGTGCTTGTAGCCGCTGAGCTGATGCAGGATGTCCGAGGCCGGCGTGATCGGGTAGCTGCCCAGGAAGATCTGCAGGCCCGCCTTCTTGCTCGCCGCCACGAGCCCCAGGCACAGGGCCTGGTTGCCCATGATGTTGCGGTAGGTGCCGGCGCGCATCGGCGCGGGCGCCACCTCGTAGGCGGTCTGGAAGACCTCGGTCGTCTCGGCGTAGGCGTGCCCGGCCTTCATCGCTGTGAGGTTGGCGTCGACGATGTCGGGCTTCTTGGCGAACTTCTTCGCGATCGCCTTCATCGTCGGCTCCATGTCGCGATGGAACATCCAGTAGAGGATGCCCAGCGCGTACATGTTCTTGCAGCGGCCCTTGGCCCGCGCGTCGAGCGGCGAATTGGCCAGCGCCTCCTTGGTGCGCGCCTCGAGGTCGACCTCGATCACGCGCCAGCCATCGAGCGAACCGTCGCTGCGCGGGTCGGCGTCGTACTTGGCCTTCTTGAGGTCGAGCGCGCCGAACGAGCCCGTGTTGAGCAGCAGGATGCCGTCCTTCTTGAGCTCCTTGATGTGCACCTTGAGCGCGGCCGGGTTCATCGCCACCAGCACGTCGGGCGCATCGCCCGGGGTGTGGATGTCGAAGCTCGAGAAGCGCAGCTGGAACGCCGACACGCCGGGCAGGGTGCCGGCTGGCGCGCGGATCTCCGCGGGGAAGTCGGGGAACGTCGCGATGTCGTTCCCCATCAACGCCGTGGTGCGCGTGAACTGGTCGCCGGTCAGCTGCATGCCGTCGCCGGAGTCGCCGGCGAAGCGGATCACGACCTGATCGAGTTCCTGGACGCCCTTGTGGGCCGTAGCGGAGGAGGTGGCTTGGTCCATCGAGATTGGGCAGGGCACTATAGCGAGGCGCCGGGCGCCTCCGCCACGACCGCGATGGCACGGATCGGTCAAGTCGCGTTCGCGGCGCGGCCGAAGAGCCCCACATGGCATCGGGCGGCAGCTGGATGGGCGTGTGCGCAGGGCTCGCGGTGGCGCTGTCCGGCGCCGTCGCCGCGGCCCAGGAGCCGGCGCACCGACCGGACCCGGACGCGACCGCCAACCACGCCGGGCAGGATCCGGCGCCCGCCGCCGCGAACCGCGCGGCTCTGAAACGCGGCGCCAGCGACGCCCCGACCCACCACCCCCACCCCGAGCTGCGCCCTGCCGACGCCCTGCAGCACCTGCGCAACGGCCTCGACGCCCGCCGAGCCGCGCTCGCCAAGGGCGAGCCGCCGCCCGCGCCGCAGGAACGACCCGCCGGCGCCGGCCGCTACGTCGCCGCGGTGATCACCTGCGCCGACGCGGACCTCGATGCGCCGGCCCTGTTCGGCCTGGCGCGGCGCGATCTGCTCTGCATCAGTTGCCCCGGACCGTTCGTGAGCAGCGAGACCGTGGCCCTGCTCGAACACCTGGCGACCGACGAGCGCCTCTCCTTGATCGTCGTGCTCGGCCACGACGACTGCACAACGCGTTCGCTGCGGGCGACGACCCCGGCGCAACAGCTGCTGAGCCGGCGGCTGGCGGCGCTGCGGCGCAACGCCCGGCTCGATCAGGCGGTGACCAAGGCGTTCTTGCTGGGCCAGCGCGACGCCCTGCTCGGCGCGAGCGAACTGCTGATGCAGCGATCGGCGCGCGACCAGGTGCGCGTCGTGCCCGGACGCGTCGACGCGCGCGGCGAGGTCCTCTGGCTCGGCCAACGCGTCGACGCGATGCCGCTGCAGCCCGTGAAGTGAACGCGTGGAAAACCTGTGGAGAACCATCCCGGTTCTCCAACAGCAATTCCTCGACACGGGACTCCCGCCGCGCGCCGGACCTGCTCCAATCGTGCGCCCGTCAAAGCCTTCGCGACAGGCCGACCGTTCTCTCGCCGCGCCGCTCGCTCCGGCGCCAAGCTCGCCCAGACCCCTGATGCGCAACCAACTCGGCAGCTACTGCCAGACGTTCGACGCCACCCTCCGCCCGGTCCTGGGCGACCTGTCCGGCGCGCTGCAGGCGCTCGACGCCGCGGCCGATTCGGGCAGCCCGACGCCGATCGGCCGGCAGCTGCGCGGGCAGCTCGCCGACCTGCACCACCACCTCGGCGCGCTCTGCGACAAGGTCGCCGAGCAGCACGCCTACGTGCTGATCTTCGGCCCGCTCAAGAGCGGCAAGTCGACGCTGATGAACGCGATCGCGGCGGCCTACGTCAGCGAGGTTTCGAGCCTGCCCGCCTACCCGTGCCTGGTGTTCGTACGCAGCGGCCCGCGGCGCGAATACGTCGTCACCCACTACGACGGCAGCACCGCCAGCTTCACCGACACCAAGGCCCTGCACACGCGCATCGACACCGCCCACGGCGATCTGGCGCGCGCGATCCGCGCCGCCGAGGAGCGCGGCGAGGTGTTCGATCCGCAGGAGCACTTCCCGCAGGCGATCCGCCGCGTCGACGTGCGCGTGCCCGACAGCGCGCTCGACGAGACCGGCGCCGTGCTGGTCGACACGCCCGGACTCTACACGCGCATGCGCTTCGGCTACGACCGCATGACGCGCGACTTCCGCAACGCGGCGGCCTGCGCGATCTTCGTCGTCAAGAGCGACACGCTGTTCCTCGAGCAGGTGTTCAGCGAGTTCCAGCAGCTGCTCGACCTGTTCAGCCGCATCTTCCTGGTCGTCAACGTCGACTCGCACAAGCGCGACCTGTCCGAAGGCGGCAAGCTCGTACCAAGCCTCGAGCAGTCGCAACCCGAGGCGGTGCTGCGCGCGTTCGAGCAGCTGGCGATGTCGGCGCCGCTGCAGAAGGCCGCCAAGGAAGGCCGCGTGCGCATGTATCCCGTCGACCTGCTGCAGGCCGGCAGCGCGGTGCTGCAGAAGCTGCCGCCGGACAAGCAGCCCGCCGGCTTCCGCGACTTCCGCAAGGACCTCTCCGACTACCTGGCCAGCTCCGAATACCTCGCCGCGTTCCTGCGCGACTCGCTGCAGCGCGGGCAGACGCTGTTGGCCGAGACCGCCGCGACCGTCGCCAGCGACGAGGTCACCCGGCTCGACGAGCACCTGGCCGACCTCGACCAGCAGCTCGCCTTCACGACGAGCGAACACAAGCGCGTGCAAGCCGCCCTGCAGCTCGACTGGACCGAGGCGTTCGCGCGTGGCGGTCGCGAGCTCGACGCCGAGGTCGAGCGCTACGCGCGCGACAGCGGCGCCAAGCTGCTGCGCACGCTCGGCGCCTCGATCGACACGTGGTTCCTGTCGAGTCACAGCCTGCAGTGGCTCGCCGCGGGCCAGTGGCAGCCGCTGCTGCAGGACTACCGCGACAACGTGCTCGCCGCCGCCCTGCGCTGCTTCGACCAGCAGCAGACCCAGCTGGACACGGGGCTGGACCTGCCCGACGGCATCGCCGAACTGCTGCGCCGCGCCGACGTCGACCTGCGGCGCCTCAAGGCGCAGGCGCTGACCGAGCTCGGTCCGGTCACCTGGGCCGACACGCCGCGGGTGCCGATCGACCTCGACGCCTTCCCGGTGCGCCGCTCGATGCTCGACGTGGTCGCCTTCCGCTCGCTCGACAAGGTGCGACAGCGCCTGTTCGGCCCCGCGGCCGCCCCGGACGTGAAGATCCCGGGCAAGGAGAAGGCCGCGCGCCTCGGCGAACCCGGACGCCTGTTCCTGCACCAGTGCGTCGCACAGTTCCGCGGCGACCTCGTGCCGAACACGGTGACCACCCTGTGCCAGCACTTCGGCCAGCGCCTGTTCGCGGCCACGGTCGCGGCGCTGCGCGCGGCGCTGCAGGCGCACCTGCCGCGGCTGCAGGCCCACGAAGCCGAACTGCGCGCCGAGCGCACGCGCCTCCTGGCGATCGCCACGCCGCTGCGGCACCTCGCCGAACAGGCTCATGAGCTGGGCCAGAAGCTGCACGCGCTGGGGCGGCAGTTCGATCAGGAGGCCACCGCGGCGGCGAGCCCCGAGGTGGTGCTGCGGCCGCAGCCGCGGCGCGGCGCCGAGCCGGCGCCGAGCCGCGTTCCGCAGCCCGGCAAACCCAGGTGACCGCGCGGCGCGCCGACGCGAGGTCGGCGGCGCGGTCATCGGCGATCAGTTGCCGATGATCATGCTGTGGGCGTCCGAAGCGATGGCGCCGAACGCGTTGGCGGTCGGGTCACCGGCCAGGGCCTGGTTGAAGAAGACCTGGCCCGTGAACGCCGGGTTGTTCGGGATCACGAAGTTCCAGGTCGCCTGGTTGCCGGCGCCGACCACGAACAGCACCGCCTCGGTGCTCACGCGCAGGAAGCAGCCCGGCGCGCCGAACGGCGTGGCGTCGAACGGCAGCGCGCCGAACAGCGACGTGGTGTTGCTGAAGCCGGTGCACATGATCATGTTCGACAGCGGCAGGTTGTCGACCGTCAGGGTCAGGGTCGAGCCCAGGGTCGGGTTGCCGCTGGCGGTCATGTGCGGCACGCCCATGGTGCCGGCGCAGCCGGGCGCGAAGGCGCCGATGCCGGCGCTGCCGGAGACGTTGTTGGTGTCGTAGTAGATCGTGCCGCTCCACCACCGCGGGGTGATGTCGCTGCCCGCCCACGGGTCGACGGTGCTCGAGCCACGCGACGTGCCGAGCGTCATCATCATGTCGGCATTGCCGACCGTGGTGAGGCCCGAGCCGGTCTGGTAGCGCGGCCCCGTGCCGATGTACCACAGCTTGATGCCGTGCAGCCCCATCGGCAGCTGGATCGGCTGCGTGAAGGTGCAGTTCGACGGCGTCGTCGTCGACGCGGCCGACGTGCCGCTGGCGATGCCGGCGGAGACCCACTCCTCGGCGGCGCCGGTGAAGCCCGTGTAGGTGCCCGTCTTGACGAACATCTCGACCGTGAACGGCGCGTTGGTGACGCTGCCGAACACGTCGAGCGCCGTGATCCGGGCCCCGAGCGGGTTGGTGACGTCGAGGTCGAAGTAGACCGAGGCGCCGCTGGACAGGCCGTTGTTCGGCGCGACGTTCTGCGACACCTGCTGCAGCGGCACGATCGTCTTGGTGATCGTCGACGGCGCCGCGCACAGGCGCGTCACGGTCAGGGTCACGTCGACGGGGTTGGCGTTGGCGTAGACCCAGCCCGGGTTCTGCACCGTGCTGTCGACGACGTTGTCACCGTCGAGGTCCCACGCCCAGCTCGTGGCCGGCAGGCTCGAGTTGTCGTTGAACAGGACGGTGAGCGGGCCGACGACCTGCTCGCTGAAGTCCGCCGCGATCGCGTCGGTGCTGATGTAGGCGGTCTTGGTGATCGTGCTCGGCGCGTGCGCGCCGTCGACCACCGTCAGGGTGACGTCGTAGCTGCCGCAAGCCGTGTAGACGAAGCTGGGGTTCTGCAGGGTGCTGTCGATGACGCTGTCGCCGTCGAAGTCCCAGGCCCAGCCGAGCACGCCGCCCGGATCGCTGCTGTAGGAGCCGTCGCTGAAGTTGACGGTGAGCGGCGAGGCGCCGCCGGTGACGTCGCTGGTGAAGTTCGCGAACAGGCCGTTGGCCGGCACGTAGGTGAACTCACAGACCGCGCCGTAGTTGGTGCCGACCGTGCCGGTCGTCGCCGTCGGGCCCGAGGTGCTGTAGACGCGCGACATCATCGGCGGCGGCGTCCCGGTGCTGGACACGTGGTCGGCCGAGATGCTCGTGCCGGTCCAACCGGTGCCGTCCAGCTGAATGTCGACGACGAGGTCGTTGCCCGAGGTCGGGTCGTAGAGGAACGTCGAGGAGAGCGGGATGTCGATGTACCACGGCCCCGGCACGCCGGTGCCGTTGCCCGTGCCCGGCTGCACCGTCACGGCGCCGCTGTGCACCGTCGTGAGGTCGAGCCCCATGTTGGTGGCGAACGTCGTGCTCGGCGTCAGGTAGTCGCTCGTCGCGGTCGCCATGTCGATCTGCACGTTCGGCCACGAACCGCCGGCCCAGGTCGACGTCGTTGCGTTGGCGCGGTAGCGCAGGTTGGAGATGATGATCGGGCCGACGACGCTCTGGTTGGTGAAATGCGAGCTGTCGTAGATGAACTGGATGCGGATGCTCGAGGCGTTCCGCTGCCAGGGGTAGGTGTTGCTGGCGTTGCCTTCGGCGTTGGCGTAGCCGTCCGGAGCAACGAGCTGGAACTGGGCCGAAGCCACCGCCGCGAGCGCGGTCGCGGCCATCAGGAAGCGTGCTTTGTGCATGATCTGAGGTTCGTCTGGTAATGGGTGGATTGCTGACGACGACTGACCCTCGCCTGTGACAGGCGGACCCGGCCGAACGCGGCGCAAAAACCCTAGCTTCGATCCGCGCGGGCGCACTCACCCACGAATTCGCCGAACAGCACTTGTGGGCGCCGCGCGGCCGCCACTCGACGGCTTCGCGACGAGCCCGCGCCGGCACGCCCCCCGCCTCGCCCGCGCACGGGCGGCGCCAAGCGCCGGCGGCAACGACGCTTCGTGGCCCGCGCGAGCGGAGAGGATCACGCCCACCGGCAAGCGCGCCTGTGTCGACGCCACGGCCCCGCGCCTCGAACCGACGACGATTAATTTTCGCCGCGCGCCCCGGAAAACGCCGCGAGGCCGCGATTGCATCGGCAATCGCGGCCTCGCGGTTCCGCGCGGGCGAGGGCTCACCCCACCCGCAGCGGGCAGTCGCGGCAACGGCTCAGTTGCCGATCAGCATGCCGCTCGCGTCCGAGACGACCGCGCCGAGCGCGTTGGCCGCCGGATCGAACACGATCGCCTGGTTGTAGAACTGCTGGCCCGAGAACGCCGGGTTGTTCGGGATGTTGAAGAACCAGTTCACCTGGTTGCTCGCCCCCACCAGGAACAGCGTGGCGTCCGTCGACACGCGCAGGAAGCAGCCGGGCGCGCCGAACTGCGAGCCATCGAAGGGCAGCGGGCCGAACACCGAGGTGTCGTTGACGAAGCCCGTGCACATGATCGCGTTGTTGCTCGGGCAGTTGTCGACGGTGATCGTCAGGTTCGAGCCGACCGTCGGGTTGCCGCTCGGCGTCAGCCCCGGCACGTTGCCCAGGGAGTTGGCGCAGCCGGTGCCGGCGAAGCCGATGCCCGCGGCGCCGTCGTCGCTCCACGTCGCGTAGTGGAACTCACCGTTCCACATGCGCGGGGTGAAGCCGCCGGTGCCGAACAGCGAGGTCACCGAACGGCCCTGGCCGCCGACGAACATCGTCATGTTGGCGTCGCTGACCGGCCCCAGCGGGCCGTTGGTGTAGCCGATGCCGGCCGTACCGTTGGGGTTCTGCAGGAACACGGCGAAGCAGTAGTCACCCTTCGGCAGGTAGACGTTGTTGCTCAGCGACACGAAGTCCAGCGTCGCGGCGCCACCCAGGGGCGGGTTGCTCGAGTTGCCGGTGCCCGTCGCGAGCAGGCGCCATTCGGAAGCCGTCGCGTAACGCGGATTGGCGCCGATCGTGTCGAGGTAGCTGCCCGACGAGGCGTAGAACGCGATGTTGAACGGGCCCGCGAAGTTGTAGGGGCGCACCGACAGCGCGCAGATGTTCACGCCGTCCGGGTTGGTGACCTGGCCGTCGAAGACGTTGCCGACCCACGTGGCGCTGGTCGTGCCGTTGCCGCCGGCGTTGGTCAACTGGAACGTGTTCGGCGTGATCACGATCGAGGCCGTGGCCGTGTCGGCGGGGCCGCACAGGCGGCTGGCCGTCAGGGTGACGGTCGCGCCGGTGCAGGCAGCGGCGTAGAAGTGCGCCGGGTTCTGCGTCGTGTCGTCGATGACGTTGTCACCGTCGAAGTCCCAGGCCCAGCTGGTCGGCGTCGGCACCGAGGTGTCGGTGAACTGCACCACGCCGGGGGCGATCAGGGCGTGCGTGAAGCTCGCGCTCACCGCGTCCGTGGTGATGTAGGCCGTGCGCGTGAGCGTGCTCGAGGGGTGCGCGGCGTCGAACACCGTCAGCGTGACGTCGTACGAGCCGCAGTTCTGGAACACGAACGACGGGTTCTGCAGCGTGCTGTCGACGACGCTGTCGCCGTCGAAGTCCCACGCCCAGGCGAGCACACCGCCCGGATCGCTGCTGTACGAGTTGTCGGTGAAGTTCACCGTCAGCGGCGAGGAGCCGCCGGTGACGTCGCTCGTGAAGCCCGCGAACAGGCCGTTGGCCGGCACGTAGGTGAACTCACAGACTGCGCAGTAGTCCGCGCCGAGGGTGCCCGTGGTCGCGGTGTTGCCCGTGGTCGAGTAGACGCGGCTGCCGAGCGGCGCCGGCGACGTGGCCGCACCCGAGACGTTGTCGAACTGCACGCTGGTGCCGGACCAGCCGGTGCCGTCGAGCTGCACGTCGATGACGAGGTCGTTGCCCGTCGTCGGGTCGTAGACGAAGTTCGTCGTCAGCGGGATGTCGATGTGCCACGGACCGGGAACGCCGGTGCCGTTGCCGGTGCCCGGCTGCACGGTGACCGGGCCGGTCAGGACGTTGGTCAGGTCCGGCCCCATGTTGCTGGCGAACGTGGTGCTCGCCGAAGCGTGGTCACTCGTCGCCGTCGCCATGTCGATGACGACGTTCGGCCACGTGCCACCGGCCCAGCTGGCCGTGGTGGCATCGGCGCGGTACTTGAGCCCGCTGATGATGATCGGGCTGGTGACACCCTGGTTGGTGAACGTGGTGCTGTCGTACAGGAACTGCACGCGCATGCTGGCGGCGCCGCGGTTCCATGGGAAGGCGTTGTTCGAGTTGCCTTCGAGGACGTCGTAGCCTTGAGGCGCGACGAGAGTGAATTGGGCTGACGCGGCCGCGGCGAGCGCGGTGGCAGCGATGAGGAAACGGGTGGGATTCATGGTCTGAAGCTCCGGAGACAGGGTGCTTTCGCCGCACGGGGGCAGGTGGCGAAGGGTCGGCGCACTCGCGCGACGGGGGAGAGCGTATGGCCCCGCCCGCCCCAGCGCATGTACATGCCTCGCAACAAGTTCCCACATTCCTGTTGCTGCGGACCGAACAACGGGCGGTCCTGCGCAAACGGGACCGCGGCACTACGCAACGAGGCCACCCTCCCGCGGCGGGAGCGTGGCCTCGAGCGAGGCGGCGCTCCCCTTCAGGAGACGCCGCGCGAGCAGGCAACCGACTGGACGCCTACGGCGCGAACTGCATCTCGATCCCGTTCGACAGCGCGACCTGGAAGGTGTTCACGTCGATCTGCGCGTACTGGTGGTTGACGTCCACGCCCACCAGGGCGGGGTTGTTCGGCACGTTCCAGGAGTGCGTGTAGGTGCCGGGACCGACGATGCCCGGCGTCAGGATCTGCGTCGCCAGGATGTTGCCGACCAGGATCGTGCCGTAGGGCGAGGTCACGCTGGCGCGACCGAGGCCGGTGACGAGGAAGCCGAGCACGTTGGCGTCGCCCTGCTCGACGCTGAGCACGGCCGTCTGGCCGATGAACGGCAGCGCCGTGCAGCGCATCTTCGGCGCGGCGGGACCGGCGCCCGACGGGGTGCCGTCACCGTAGGGCACGCCGGCGCACGAGGTGACGCCCGTGAACACGCGGGCGATCGAGCTCGGCGCGGCGACCGAGCTGCCGATCATCGTGAAGGTCTCGGGGCTCGGCGCGTTGAGGTTGACCTGCGAGTAGAGGCGGGCCAGCGTGATCGGCTGACCGAGCACCGTGCTCGGACCGCCGTTGGCGTACGAGTTGTGCATGATCGACGCGTCACCGCAGGCGCCGAGCACACAGACGTAGTCACCGGCGTCGAAGCTGATCGCGCACGGGATCGGCGTGGCCGACGGCTGCAGCAGGGAGAGGAACTCGAGCTCCTGCGTGCCGTTGGGCACGCCGGCCGTCGAGATCGTCGTGCCGCGGTAGACCGCGACGTTCTGCGTGCCGTGCATGGTCTCGTCGGGCACCTTCAGCGAGGTGATCGAGAACTTGGTCGGCGACTGGAACCAGTAGCCGCGCACGTTGGTCGCGTAGGTGTAGGTGCTCGTGTACGGGGGCATCGGGATGACGTTGACGCCGAGCTCCTGCGAGGTCGTGCTGTTGCTGATCGCATCGGTCACGGTCAGGGTGACGTTGTACTGACCGGGGTTGGGATACGGATGCACGCAGTTCTGGGTCGTGTAGTCGGTGACCGAGTCGCCGTCGACGTCCCAGGCCCAGCTGGTCGGCGTGCCCGCGGAGGTGTCGGTGAAGACGACCGTGTTGCCGGGCAGGGTCATCGTCGTGAAGCTCGCCTCGACGGCGTCCACCGCGATGTACTGCGGGATCGTCTGCGTCACCGAACCGTGCGTCGAGTCGACGACCGTCAGGCTGACGTCGTAGTAGCCTTCGGTGGTGTAGCTGTGCGAGCAGTTCTGGGTCGTGTAGTCGATGACCGAGTCACCGTCGACGTCCCAGGCCCACGCGAGCACGCCGCCCGGATCGCTGCTGTAGCTGTGGTCGGTGAAGTTGACCGGCGTGTTCAACGGCGTCGAGGTCGGGCTGGCCGAGAAGCTCGAGTAGAGCCCGTTCGCCGGCACGTAGGTGAACTCGGTGACCAGGCCGTAGTCGGCGGAGGAACCGGATGCGGTCGGGGACGTAGCGCTCGTCGACTCCCACATGCGCGAGCACATCGAGGTGCCCGAGACCGCGTCACAGCGGAAGCCCGTGCCGCTCCAACCGGTGCCGTCGAGCTGCACCTCCAGAGCCAGGTCGCTGCCCGTCGTCGGGTCGTAGAGGAACGGCGTCGTCAGCGCGATGTCGATGTGCCATTGCCCCGGAATGCCGGTGCCGTTGCCCGCGCCGGGCAGCACCGTGACCTGACCGTTCAGGACGGTGGTGAGATCAGGGCCGTGGTTGTTCGCGAACGTCGTGCTGTAGGCGGTGTAGTCGACCGCGGCCGTCGACATGTAGATGCCGATGTTCGGCCAGGATCCGCCCGCCCAGGTCGTCGTCGCCGCGACCGCGTCGGCGCGGAAGCGCAGGTTCGAGATCAGGATCGGGCTGGCCACCCCTTGGCCGGTGAAGTGCGTGCTGTCGTAGATCTGCATGTAATGCATCGGCGAGGCAGCACGCCCCCACGGGTAGATGTTGTTCGAGTTGCCTTCGGCGGCTGCGTAGCCCGAGGGCGCCACCAAGGTGAACTGGGCCGACGCGACCGCGGCGAACGCGGTGGCGGCGAGGAGGAAGCGGGTCGTTTTCATGGTTTCAGCCTGCTTGCCTGCAGGCGGTTCCAGGTCGCTCAGGGAAGGGGAAAGCCAAGACACCGGCCGACCGCAATCCACGGCACGAACCCCATGCCTCGATGGCTGATGGCAGGACGAATGGACATCCCCGCGGGGTTCCCTCCGAAGGCCATCTTTGTGGCTGCGAATCGGGCGTGAGCGCCTACGCGGGCCCACCACCCGGCGCGCCCGCGAGGCCGCGAAAGCGCCGCATCGTCGCGCGCACACGCTCGAGGACCTCCTGCATCGGCAGGCCCGTGAGCAGCTGCACGGCTTCCGCGACGGTCGCCGCCGCGAACACGTGGAAGCGGCCGCCGCGCACCGCCTCGACCACTTCCTGATCGAGCATCAGGTCGCCGACGTTGGCGCGCGGCATCACCACGCCCTGGTCGCCGGTCAGCTCGCGCGATCGGCACAGGCGGAAGAAGCCCTCGATCTTCTCGTTGACGGCGCCCACCGCCTGCACTTCGCCCTTCTGGTTGACCGAGCCGGTGATCGCCAGGCCCTGGCGCAACGGCACCTCGCCGAGCGAACTGAGCAGCGCCAGCAACTGCGCCAGCGACGCCGAGTCGCCGTCGACGCCGTTGTAGAGCTGCTCGAAGCAGATGGTCGCCTGCACACACAGGGGCCCTTCGCCGCCGTACTCCTGCAGCAGAAAACCCTCGAGGATCATCACGCCCTTGTCGTGGATCGGCCCCGACAGGTTGGCGAGTCCCTCGATGTTGACGAGCCCCGAGCGCTGCGGCACCGCCACACCCGAGTTGCAGGTGATGCGGCAGGGCCGGCCGAACTCGAGGGTGCCGGTGTCGAGCACCGTCAGCGCGTTGATCTGGCCGACCGCGGTGCCCTCGGTGGACAGCCGCATGTAGCCGGCGGCGTACTCTCGTTCGACCTGCTCCTGCGCGAGGTCGTGGCGGTAGCGCTTGCGCAGCACCGCGGCCTCGACGTGCTGGCGCGCGACGCGCCTGGCGCCGCGCTCGCCGGCCAGCTGCGAGGCCTCGCGCGCCAGGTCCCCGAGCTCGCTGTAGCGCGTCACCAGCCGGTCGCAGCGCCCGGCGGCGCGCGCGCCGTACTCGGCCACCGCGGCCATCGCGTTGGGCGCGAACGGCAGCAGCTTCTCGTGCTCGGCGAGCCACTGCAGGTAGTCGGCGTACCGGACCAGGTTCTCGGGCGTGGTCGGGATCGAGGTGTCGAACTCGGCGTGGATCTTGAAGATCTGCGGGAACTGCGGGTCCTCGGCGGCGAGCTGTTCGTAGACACCCGGCTCGCCGATCAGCACCACCTTGATGTCGATCGGGATCGCCTCGGGCTGCATCGTGCCGGTCTGCACGCCCGAGCCCTGGTCGTACTCGCGGATCTCGAGCTTGCCGGTCTGCAGCGTGCGCTTGAGGTACGACCACACGCCCGGCTCGCGCACGACGTCGAGGCAGCGCACGATCAGATAGCCGCCCTCGGCGCGCAGCAGCGCGCCCGGATGCACGTGGCCGGGCCCCGGACCGGCGCCTTCGTAGGGCGCGCCGATGGCGCCGAACAGGTTGCCGAAGGTCGGGTTGGTCTCGATCACCACCGGGCAGGCCGCATCGATCGAGGTCTTGACGACCTTGGCGACGAACTCGCCGAAGCGGCCGGGCAACGGCGCGCCGCTGAGCATCTCGAGTTCCCCGTCGTCCTCGGCGCCGACCTGGTCGGCGGCGAGGAACCGCGACAGGTGTCCCTCGACGAACTCGCCGGCGGCGTCCATCCAGTCGGCGACCTCGGGCTGGTTCCAGCGCTGCACGAACGGACGGGTCTGCGCCTGCAGCACCTTCCACGCCAGCTGCCGGTCCATGGTGCGAAGCTCGAGCGCGACCCGGGTCTGCTCCTCGCGGATCCGTTCGTTGACCTCGCCGAGCCGCTCGAGCAGCTGCTCGCGCACGCGCAGCAGCCGCTCGCGGTGCGCCTCGGGGACCTTGCCTTCGATCGCCAACGCCGACAGCGCGTCGAGGGTGATCGGTTCGCCGTCGACGACCGGATAGATGTCCGCGGTGGCGGCCCCGCCCTGCGCCTGGAACCGCACCAGCGCGCAGCCCTGCTTGCCGGCCTGCCGCTGCAGGGCGTCGAGGATGCGCCGCGCCCGCGCCTCGCTCGACCGCAGCACCACCCGCCGCGACATGCGGTGCGGCCGCGACCGCAGCGCCGCGGCGAGCGCCGCGTGCAGGCTGTCGCCGAGCTCCGTCAGCTCGGTCGCGAAGGTGTTGGCCTTGCCGGGCGGCAGCGACACCAGGATCGGCCGCGTCGGCTCCCGGAAGTTGTGCACGAACACGCGGTCGGGCACGCGGCGGCAGTACGGCTGGATGTCGCGCAACAGCAGCTCGACGACCGCGGTCCGACCGCTGCCCATCAGGCCGGAGACGAACAGGTTGTAGCCGGGCGCGTGGATGCCCAGGCCCGTGCGCAGCGCCGCCATCGGCCGCTCCTGACCGAGCAGGAAGGCCGCGGTCGGCGGCCTGCCCGAGGGCTTGATCGGACCGCAGGTCCAGCGCAGCTGGCTGGCCGCGATGACCTGCCCGCCGTCGCGGCGGCCCCCACCGGCGCCGCCGCGCGCGCGGGCGCGACCGGCCGGCTTGCCGTCGAGAGGCCCCGCGGACCTGCCCGACGCCTTCTTCGCGGCGCCGGCGGTCTGGCGCTTCGAGTTGGCCGCGGGCCGCTTCAAGCGCGCGCCACCAGCACCGGGCACGGCGCGGCCTTGAGGATCTCGCCGGCGGTGCTGCCGAGCAACGCCTTCATGATTCCGGCGCGCCCGGCGGAACGGATCACGATCAGGTCGACCTTCTGCACCAACGCCTCCTTGAGGATCTGCTCCTCGACCTCCTCGTCGAAGGTGACGTGGCCGAGCGCCTTGACGCCGAGCCCGGCGGCCGTGTCGACGAGCCGCTGCAGGATCGTCTGCACCTCTTCGAGCAGCAGCTTGTCGAAGTCGCCGCGGCCCCCGGCGAGCGCGCGGTGGCGGCCGACCAGCGCCACCGTCGACGGCGTGTCGATCACGGCCAGCAGGATCAGCTCGGCACGCAGCTGCGCACACAGGCCGATCGCGTAGCTCAGATCGGGCTTGCTGGTGTCGACCAGTTCGACCGGCGCGAGGACGCGGCGCACGACGGTAGCGGGCATGAGCCGCGACGATACGCGGCGGCCCCGGCTTTTCGAGGCCGCGTTCGCTATACCAACAGCTCCGCGATCCCGCCCGTCACCCACCTTGGACCTGCAGAGCCTCAAGATCGACCGTGGCCAGCCCGCCACCTCCCGCCCCGGCACCAGCCGCAGGCGCAGCCCATGGCCGTTGCGCCTCGCGGGACTCGGCGCGCTCGCCGTCGCCGCCTGGCTGCTGTGGCCGCAGCTGCAGGGCATCAGCGACCGCCTGCGCCTGCCGCAGGTGCAGGCCTATCTCGTGACCGACGCGGCCCCCGCCGCGGCCGCCGCATCGCGCGGCACCGCGGCCAACGGCTACGTGGTCGCGGCCCGCCGCGCGGCGCTGTCGAGCGACGTGCCCGGACGCATCGTCGAGATGCGGGTGCGCGAGGGTTCGGTGGTCGAGAAGGGTGAGATCGTGGCGCGGCTCTACGCCGACGAATACGCGGCCGCGCTGCAGCGCGCCGTCGCCGACGTCGCCGTCGCCGCCGCCAACGTGCAGCGCAGCCAGGCCAACGCCGCCGCCGCGGCCGCGAGCGCGGCCGAGGCCGCGTCGATGGTCGACACCGCCACCGCGCAGCTCACCGAGGCCGAAGCCAACCGCGACTGGGCCGACAGCGAGCTGCAGCGCACCACCGGCCTGCTGCGCGAGGGCGCCGGCTCGCAGCGCGACGTGACCCGCGCGCAGAGCGACCTCGCGGCGGCCGAGGCGCGTGTCGCCGCGATGCAGGCTGCGGTGGCCACCAGCAGGCGAGCCAAGGAGAGCGCCGCGCAGCGCCAGGCGGTGGCCGAGGCGGATCTGCAGGTGGCCCGGGCCCAGGAGCTGGCCGCCGCGGCGTCGCGCGACCAGGCCCAGACGACCCTGGACAAGACCAACGTGCGCGCGCCGTTCGCCGGCATCGTCGTGCTCAAGGACGCGGAGGTCGGCGAGGTGGTGTCCCCCAACTCGCAGGGCGGCAGCAACGCCCGCGGCGCGGTCTGCACGATGGTCGACTTCGACTCGCTCGAGGTGCAGGCCAACGTGCCCGAGACGACCCTGGCCTCGGTGCAGGTCGGCGCCCCCGCCGACGTGTTCCTCGACGCGTTTCCCGACGACCGGCTGGCGGGCACCGTCGATCGCATCTGGCCCACCGCCGACCGGCAGAAGGCCACGGTCGAGGTGCGCGTGCGGCTGGCGCAGCGCGACCAGCGGCTGCGCCCGGAGATGGGCGTGCGCATCGTCTTCCGCCAGGGCAGGGAGCAGGACGACGTCGTCGAGGCCAGCGCGCCGCGGGCGCGCGTGTTCGTGCCCGAGTCGGCCGTGGTCACGATCGAGGGCCAGACCGGCGCGTTCGTGCTCGAGCGCGACGTCGCCACGTTCGCGGCCGTCGCCGCCGGCGAGCGCAGGAGCGGCCGCGTGGCGATCGACAGCGGGCTGCGCGCCGGGCAACGCATCGTGCTCGACCCGCCAGTCAGCCTGCGCAGCGGCGACCGGGTCCGCCTCGGCGCGCCGTAGCAGTTGCGCCGGCAGCCGCGCGCCGCGAGACTGCTCGCCCCTCGCCCACAGCCGCACCGCAACTCCGCGCCCGTCCGCAGGACCCTCGCCATGGCCGTCGCGATCCAACTCCACTCCGTCACCAAGACCTACCACCGCGCCGGTGAGACGCTGCGCGTGCTCGACGAGCTCGACCTGGCGATGGACGCCAGCACCTTCTACGCGCTGATGGGCCCGTCGGGCTCGGGCAAGACCACGCTGCTCAACCTGGTGGGCGGCCTCGACCACGCCGACTCCGGCAAGCTGATGGTCGGCGCCGACGACCTCGCCGCGCTCGACGGCTCGGCGCTGGCGCAGTGGCGCGCCGAGAACGTCGGCTTCGTGTTCCAGGGCTTCAACCTGCTGCCGGTGCTGAGCGCCCGCGAGAACGTCGAGCTGCCGCTGCTGCTGGCGCCGCTGTCGCGCGCGCAGCGCCGCGCGCAGGCGGAGCGCGCGCTCGAGCTGGTCGGCCTCGCCGACCGCATGGACCACAAGCCGCGCGAACTGTCGGGCGGTCAGGAGCAGCGCGTCGCGATCGCGCGCGCGATCGCCACCGACCCGCAGATCCTGCTCGCCGACGAGCCGACCGGCGACCTCGACCGCAGCACCGCCGACCAGGTCCTCGAGCTGCTGCAGCGCCTCAACCGCGAGCTCGGCAAGACCATCCTGATGGTCACCCACGACCCGCAGGCCGCGACCTACGCCGACAAGGTGATCCACCTCGACAAGGGCAAGCTGGGCCGCATCGACGACAACCGCACGGCTTCCGGCGCCGGCGCGAGGAGCTGAGCGATGCCCTTCAAGCTGCTCTGGCGCAACGTCACCGGGCACCCGATCCGGTCGCTGCTCACGATCGCGTCGGTCGCCGTCGCGGTGTTCCTGATCTGCATGCTGCACGCGGTCACGTCCGGCCTGACGCGCACGCTGAGCGCAGCCGCCTCCAACCGCCTGCTGGTGCAGTCCGCGGTCAGCCTGTTCGTCGACCTGCCGCTCTCCTACCAGCAGAAGATGGCGCCGGTGCCCGGCGTCGAGGCGATCTGCAAGTGGCAGTGGTTCGGCGGCCGGTACGAACAGGACAAGGGCGGCTTCTTCGCGCAGTTCGGCATCGACCCCGAGACCTTCCTGCCGAGTTACCCCGAGATGTCGATCGTCGACGGCGACTACGACGAGTTCCGCAAGCGCCGCACCGCCTGCGTCGTCGGCGCGGACCTCGCCGACAAGTACGGCTGGAAGGTCGGCGACACCGTGCCGATCACGGGCACGATCTTCACGCGCACCGACGGCCAGCCGTGGCAGTTCGACGTCGCCGCGGTCTACCGCAGCAGCTCCGCCTCGATCGATCAGCAGACGATGTGGTTCCACTTCGACTACCTGCACGAGTCGCTGGAGACCGGCGGAGCGATCGGCCCCCAGGGCGTCGGCGTCTACATGCTGCGCATCGCGCCCGGCACCGACCCGATCGGCGTGCAACAGGCCGTCGATGCGCTGTTCGAAAACGGGCCGCAGCGCGTGCAGACGACCACCGAGGCGGAGTTCAACCGCCAGTTCGTGTCGATGCTCGGCGACGTGCCGTCGCTGCTGCAGATGGTCGGCGGCGCCGTGCTGTTCGCGATCTTCTTCGCCGTGCTCAACACCATGATCATGGCCGGCCGCGAACGCACCCGCGACCTCGGCGTGCTCAAGGCGCTCGGCTTCACCGACCGCACCACCGCGCTGCTGCTGATCGCCGAGTCGCTGCTGGTCTGCGGCCTGGGCGCGGCGCTCGGGCTGCTGCTCGGCGTCGTGCTCGAAGGTCCGTTCGCGGCTGCGACCGCGTCCTTCATCCCCGGCTTCGGCTTCGACCGCGGCACCCTGCTGCTCGGCGCCGGCCTGGCGCTCGCGGTCGGGCTGATCTCGGGCCTCGTGCCGGGCCTGCGCGCCGCGCGGCTGACCACGGTCGCCGCCCTGCGGGAGGTCGGCTGATGGCCCTCGTCCCACTGCGTTACAACCTGCGCAGCCTGTTCGTGCGCAGCTCCTCGACGCTGCTGACCGTCTGCGCGATCGGCGCCACCGTCGCCGTGCTCGCCGGCATGCTGTCCCTGCAGCAGGGCTTCGTGAACCTGTTCTCCGAGCGCGGCCGCGACGACCTCGCCGTGTTCCTGCGCAAGAGCGCGACCTCCGAGGGCGAGTCCGGCATCACGCTCGAGCAGTGCGAGATCCTGACCAAGGAGATCCCCGAGATCGCGCGCGACGACGCCGGCCAGCCGCTGGCCAGCGCCGAGCTGTTCCTGGCCGTGCGCCTGCGCAAGTTCGACGGCGGCGAGACCAACGTCTCGATCCGCGGCGTGCAGCCGCAGACGTTCGCGATCCACGGCGACGACATCCGCGTCGTGCAGGGCGAGAACTTCAAGCCCGGCCAGGACGAGCTGATCGTCGGCAGGGGCCTGATCGGCCGCATCGCCAACTGCAACGTCGGCGACACCCTGCGCATCAACACCGCGCGGTTCACCATCGTCGGCGTCTTCGAAGGCAAGGGCGGCTACGAGAGCGAGATCTGGGGCGACCTCGATCGCCTCGGCGAAGCCCTCGAACGGCCGGTGCGCAGCCGCGTGCTCGCCAAGCTCACGCCCGGCGCCGACGTCGCCGCGATCGAGGCCCGCTACACCGACGACCTGCGCGTGCAGCCGCAGGTGAAGACCGAACGCGCCTACCTGAACAGCCAGACGCAGCAGCTGTCCCAGAGGTTCTCGATCCTCGGCGGGTTCCTCGCCGTGATCATGGGCATCGCGGCGGTGTTCACCGGCACCAACTCGATGTTGTCCGCGATCGGCGCGCGCACCCACGAGATCGGCATCCTCAAGGCGATCGGCTATCGGCCGTTCGCGATCTTCGCGGCGTTCCTGTTCGAGGCGGTGCTGCTCGGCGTGCTCGGCGGCGTGGTCGGCTGCCTGTTGGTGCTGCCGTTCCAGGGCGCCGAGACCGGCACGATGAACCAGACCTTCTCGGAGGTCACGTTCGCGTTCCGCACCACGCCGCGGGTGATGGTCACCGCGATCGTCTTCGCCGCGGCGCTGGGCCTCGTCGGCGGCATGTTCCCGGCGCTGCGCGCCGCCCGGATGACACCGACCCAGGCGCTGCGCCGCGGCTGACGCCGCCCGCATGAACGTCATCCGCCTCTACCGGGACGCCTTCTCGGGCCTGCCCGCGCGCACCTGGCTGCTGGCCATCGCCGGCTTCCTCAACCGCGCCGGCTCGATGGTCGTGCCGTTCCTGGGCCTCTACCTCAAGGACCGCTTCGGCTACACACCGACCGAAGCCGGCGCCGTCGTCGGCCTCTACGGCGCCGGCGCGTTCCTCGGTAGCTGGCTCGGCGGCTGGCTCGCCGACCGCCTGGGCCCGGTGCGCGTGCAGGTCGTGACCCTGGGCGCCGCGTCGGTGTGGATGCTGCTGATGAGCACCATCACCCAGCCGCTGGCCCTGGCCGCGGCGGTGTTCGTGCTCGGCGTCGTCAACGACGCGTTCCGCCCCGGCGCCGTCACCGCCGCCGCGATCAGCGCCGAGCCCCACCTGCGCCGCAAGGCGCTCTCGCTCAACCGCCTGGCCGTCAACGCCGGCTGGGCGTTCGGCCCGACGATCGGCGGCTACCTCGTCACGGTCGACTTCTCGCTGATGTTCGTCGCCGACGGCCTGACCTGCGGCCTCGCCGCGATCTGGCTCGGCACCCGGCTGGGCGGCTGGAACCCTGCGCCGCCGCCCCACCAGGACACCGGCTTCCTGCCGCTGCGCCCATTCAAGGACCGCTACTTCCTCGGGTTGATGGGTGCCAACCTCATCGTGCTCGTGGCGTTCATGCAGTACTTCACGACCGGTTCGCGCGTGCTCGAGGACGCCGGCTACAGCAAGAGCGAGGTGGGCTGGTTCCTCGCCATCAACCCGATCGTGATCACGCTGTTCGAGATGCCGCTCGTGCACGCGCTGATGAAGAAGCGCGCGCTGCCCCTGATCGCCCTCGGCTCCCTCGTCGTCGGCGTCGGCTACCTTTGCATGCTGCTGCCGCTCGGCTGGGGCGCGCTGGCCCTCGCCATGCTCGTCGTCGCCGTCGGCGAGCTGCTGCAGATGCCGCTGCTGGGCTCGCACCTCAACGACCACGCGCCCGCCCACCTGCGCGGCGCCTACAACGGCGCCTACGGCATGACCTTCTGCCTCGCGCTGATCCTGGCGCCGCCGCTGGGCGGGTGGACCTACGACACCTTCGGCAGCTCCGCCCTGTGGTGGTCGTGCGGCGCGGTGGGCGCGCTGGCGTCGCTCTGGTTCTGGACGCTGCGCCGCCGCGAGGCGACGGCCGCGACCGCCTGAGGCGCTCGTTCGTCAGGCCAGCTCGGCGAGCGGCACGCGCTGCGCCCCGCCGCTCGGCCGGAACCACGTCGCTTCCTCGTGCGGTGCGAAGTGCTCGCCCGCGAGCGTGAACTGCAGCGTGATCACGCCGGTGCGCAGCTCCTCGTAGTCGAAGAAGCGGTCGTTGCTGAGCACCAGCGCGCCGTGCTCGCGCGCGAACTGCAACACGTGCTCGTCGGCGAACTCCTCGCGCGGCACCACCGCGTAGCGCGGCCGGCCCGGCGTGACGTCGACGCAGCGCGCGCGCAGCACGTCCTGCTGCGCCGGCACGCAGCGCCGCGCGGTGGCCCAGTCGACGAACACCATCACCGGCAGGTCCGGGCGCCACGCCGCGCACCAGGCGGTGGCGAGGTCGAGCCGCTCGATCGCGCGGCGGCTGCCGCTGGCGATCACGTTGGCGCCGTCGAGCACGACCGCGCGCAGCGCCGGCGGCTCGGGCAGCGGCGGCTTCGGCCTCCTCATCGCGCCCTCGAGGCGAGCACTTCGCGCAGGGGCTGCAGCGGCAGCGCCGGCACGGTGCGCCCCATGCCGGTCGTGGTCTGCGCCGCGCACAGCGAGTCGACGATCGCCTGCTCGGTGGCGTCGGCGACGGCCACGAACAGCGGCGAGAGCGCGTCGCCGCGCCGCCAAGTCGCGTCGCGGGCGGCCGTCGAGAACGCGATCGCGTAGTCGCCGCTGCCGTTCGAGAACGATGCGCCGCAACGCGCCATGCCGGCGAAGGCGCGGGCCGCGAGCCGCCGCAACGCCGCGGCGTCGAGCGGCGCGTCGGTGGCGATCACGATCATGCACGAGCCGTCGCGATCGGCGGCGCCGTGGTCCTCGGGGCGCAGCTGTTCGTGAACCGGCACACCGGCGATCACCAGCCGGCCGCCGAAGTTGCTCTGCACCAGCACGCCGACCGTGTGGCCGTCGACCACGCGCGAGGCCGTGCCGATGCCGCCCTTCCAGCCGAACGCGACCGTGCCGGCGCCGGCACCGACCGCGCCCACCGGGACCTCCCCCGTCGTCGCCGCCGCGATCGCCGCGCGCACGTGCTCGCTGCCGAGCGGCCGGCTGCGGATGTCCGACAGCCGGCCGTCGTTGGTCTCGCCGACGACGACGTTGGCCGAGCGCACGTCCTCGTTGCCCGGCAGCGTGAGCAGCCAGTCGAGCAGGCCGTCGGCGACGCGGAACACGTTGAGCGTGCCGCACAGCGCGATCGGCGCCTCGAGCTCGCCGAGCTCGTTCACCTGGGTGCTGCCGATCAGCTTGCCGAACCCGTTCTGCACCACCACCGCCGCGTTGCAGCGATCGCGGAACGGGTTGCTGCCGGGGCCGTGCGGCAGGATCACGGTGACGCCGGTGTGCAGCCGCTCGCCTTCGTGCAGCGTGGCGTGCCCGACCGCGACGCCGGGCACGTCGGTGATCGCGTCGTGGACACCGGCCGGCAGCGCGCCGATGTGGATGCCGAGGGCGTGAGCCCGGGCGCGGCCCTGGTCGCGCAATGCGATCGACGGCGCCGGCACATCGACCGGCGCCGGCAGCGCGCAGCCCAGGGCCACCGCCATCGCCATCACCGCCAGCACCTCGCGCACGCGCATGCGCGCAGCATGCAGCAGCGGGGGCCGCTTCGCCAACGGCAGCGGTCCGGGGTTCCACCGAGCCCTGCGTCCGCTACCGTGCGGGCCGTGCGCATCCCCTCGTTCTGGGCCGAGGCCCGCTTCGTCGGCAGCTGCCGCGGCCTCGAACGCGTCATCCGTCGCTTCGGCTGGTCCGACGAGAGCCAACAGCAGGCGCAGCACCACGCCGACGAACGCGCGCTCGCGGCGGTGGCCGAGTTCGAGAGCGGTCGCCGGGTCAGAGCCCGCGACCGCAAGCTGCGCTACGGCGACGAGGTGCTGCCGATCCGCGAGGAGGTGCTCGCCCGCAACGGCGACGACGTCGTCACGCGCAACGTCTACGGCGCGCGCTGCCTCAACGAGCCCGACGTGTTCTTCGCCGACATCGACCACGAGTACCTGCTGCCCGTCGGCACCGAGCGCCTGTTCGGCGAGCTCCTGCGCATCTTGGGCCTGGGCCCCCTGCTGGCCGCGCCGGCGCTGTTCTGGTTCGGACACTTCGGCACCGGCATCGCCGTGGCGCTCGGGGCATGGACCGCGGCGGTCCTGCTGCTGCTTCTGCGCACGCGCCTGCGCGCGGCACCGGCCAACCACGAGGCCGAGCGGCGACGTGCCCGCGAACGCGTCGACGCCTTCGTCGCCGCCCCACCGGGCGCGCGCGTGGCCGTCTACGCGACCCCGAACGGCCTGCGGCTGCTGGCCCTGCACCGCACCTTCGATCCGCTCGGCGACGAGGTCGCGGCGATGTTCGCGCAACTGCGCGCCGATACCGCCTACGCGCGCCTGTGCCGGCTGCAGGGCTGCTTCCGCGCGCGCGTCAGCGCCAAGCCCTGGCGCATCGGCCTGGGGCGCATGGCCCCGCACTGCCTGTGGCCGGTGCCGTTCGAACAGCTCGGCGAACGCGAGGACTGGGTCGCCGAGTACGAAACCAAGGCCGCCGGATACGCCGCCTGCCGGTTCGTCGAGACGCTGGGCGACGGCGCGCTGCATCCGCGTTGCGCCGCCGTGCAGAAGGTGCACGACGAGCTGTGCCGCGCGCACAGCGACCTGCCGATCGCCTGAACGCGGTCGGGCGCAGGCAGACCGTTGCGGCTAGCATCCTCGCGATGCGTGGCTCTCCGGGTCTGCCCCTCTTGTTCGCGGGGCTGGTGCTGTTCTCGATGCCCGTCGTCGGCATGTACACGCTGTTCGACGGCTTCGACCTCGGCCACGACCTCGAGCACGACGCCGCCCTCGCCGAATACTGGCGCGGCCACGAGGAGTTCGACGCCGGTCACCACCTGGCCGCGATCCCGCACTACGAGGTCTGGCGCCAGTATCTGCGCCAACGCGGCAGCGACGACAGCGAGGTCACCGGGTCGATCGCCGGTTGCCTGTGGCGCGGCGGCAGACACGACGAGGCGCTGCGGGAGTTCGATGCGTCGTTGGCGCGCAACCCGCGGTGGTACGTGTGCGTCGAGAAGGCGCACTGCCTGGCGCAGCAGGATCCCGCGGCGGCGCTCGACTGGCTGCGCTCGCAGCCCCTGCCGCCCGAGGTCCGCAGCCGCGCCGTCGCCGACTTCCACCGCCAACGCGGCAACTACGCGGCGGCGATCGCCGCGCTCGAGGACCAGCTGCGGCAGCTCGACGCCGCCAGCCACTTCGACGCCGAGGGCCACCTGCGCGGCTTCGGCCTGCCGCTGCCGACCGAACGCCACAACCAGCTGGCGAGCCTGATCGAACCGTTCGAACACCTCGCCGAGTGCCGGTTCCGGAACGGCGAGATCGACCGCGCCGAAGCCGCCGCCCGCCGCGGCCTCGCCGCGAGCCAGCGCATGCTCGAGTCCAAGGGCTACTACGAGCCCGAGCAGGAGCGCGCCGGCTCGGTGCCGTGCCGCCTGCTGCTCGCCCGCATCGCGATGGAGCGGCGCGCCTGGCCGTTGGCCGCAGAGCACGCGCGACTCGCCCAACTGCTCGCCGACCGCGGCAGCTACACGCCGCATCAGGACGCAGCGCGCGCGGTCGTCGCCGAGGTGGCGCAACGGCAGGGCCGCTGAGCGCCGCGGTGCCCCACGGACGCCGCGCGCCGTTCCCCAGGATCCACATGCCCGACCTCCAGAGAATCGTCACCCACCCCGGCGGCGCCCACAAGGACGACCTGCTCGCCTGCTGCGTGCTGATCGCGCGGCACGGCTGCCCGATCGTGCGCCGCGAGCCCACCGCCGCCGAACGGCTCGACGCCTCGGTCGCGCTCGTCGACATCGGCGAGTCGCACGACGCCGCGCTGAACAACTTCGACCACCACCACTTCCCGCGCGAACACCCGCCGACCTGCTCCCTGAGCCTGGTGCTCGACTCGCTGGGCGTCTACCAGGACGCGCTGCGCTTCTGCGACTGGCTCGAACCGGCGGAGTGGTTCGACTCGCGCGGCCCGAAGACGACGGCCGAGTGGCTCGGCGTGCCGCGGCGCGCGATCTCGCGACTCAACTCGCCGATCGACGCCACCCTGCTGCGCCGCTTCGCCGCGCGAACCGAGCACCTGCCGGGCGAGACGCTCTACGAGTACATGCGGTTCGTCGGTGCCGACCTGCTCGACTTCCTGCGCGACGGGCGTCAGAGCATCGACCTCGTCGGCGAACGCTGCGAGCGCTGGGCAGTCCGCGCCGGCGACGAGGAGATCCAGGCCGTGTTCCTGCCGCGCGGCGACGACGTGCCCGAGGAGCCCTCCGGATCGGTCAGCCGCTACATCCTCGCGTCGGGCCTCGAGCAGCAGATCGGCGCCACGGTCTACCCCGACCGCCGCGGCCGCGGCTACGGCATCAGTCGCTACGAGGACGACCCGCGCCTGGACTTCTGCAGGCTCGAAGGACAGCCCGACGTGCACTTCGCGCACAAGAGCGGGTTCCTGTGCAAGACGTCGGCGACGGATCCTGAGCGCCTGCAGGAGCTGATCCGGATCGCGGCCGGAGGCTGAGAACCGACCCGAGGCTATTCCCCTTCTTCCGAGAGACTGGCGTCACGCACCCGCCGGGTCGCGCCACGCGTCGGGGAACCGGTGCACGTCCTGTTCCAGCGACAGCGGCTTCGCCCACGACACCTCGGCGAGGCGCAGCGCGCGATACAGGTGCGGGAACAGCGCGCCGCCGCGCGACGGTTCCCAGCGCAGCGACTCTCCGAGCACCTCGGCCGACATCGCCAGCAACCACAGGTCACGTTCGCCAGCGAAGTGCCGCGCCGCCGTCGCCTCGGCCTGTTCGGCCGTCGACAGGTGCACGAAACCGTCGGTGAGGTCGACGGGCGAGCCCGCGAGCTCGCCGTCGGCCTGCAGGGCCGCCCACTCGTTGGCGCGCAGGATCTTGTAGACCAGCATGGCAGCCTTGATACCCGGACCGTCGCCGATGTCACCTGCCCGCCGGCAACACCCAGACGCGCTGACCGACGAGGTTGTCCGGCGCCGCGGGGTCGAGCTGGAACGGCAACAGCAGCGGCGGCGCCCCGCCGATCGCTGGCCAGCGCGCGGTGGTTCGGGCACGATCGAAGGCCGTGACTCCCCCCTTCGCGATCGGCGTGGACGTCGGCGGCACCAAGATCGAGGCGCTCGCGCTCGATCCCGCGGGCGGTGAACGATGGCGACAGCGCGTGCCGACGCCGCAGGGCGACTACGACGGCACGGTGCGCGCGATCCGCGACCTCGTGACCGCGGCGCGCGCGGCGCTCGGTGGGGCCCGCTGCACCATCGGGCTCGGCACACCCGGCAGCCAGACCGCGGCCGGCACGATGAAGAACGCGAACTCGACGTGCCTCAACGGGCGCCCGTTCGCCGCCGACCTCGCCGCGGCGCTCGGCCAGCCCGTGCGCCTCGCCAACGACGCCAACTGCCTTGCGTTGTCGGAAGCGACCGATGGCGCCGGTGCGGGCGCCGCGGTGGTGTTCGCGGTGATCCTCGGCACCGGCTGTGGCGGCGGGGTCGCCGTGCACGGACGCGTGCTGACCGGCCCCAACGCGCTCGCCGGCGAGTGGGGCCACATCCCGCTGCCGTGGCGCAGCGACGCCGACCCGCAGTGGCCCTGCTACTGCGGCCAACGCGGCTGCCTCGAGACCCTGCTCAGCGGCACCGGGCTCGCGCGTGATCACGAGGCCCTGCATGGCGGTGCGCTCACCGGCGCCGCGATCGCGACCGCGGCGGCGAACGGCGACGCATCGTGCCGCGCCACGCTGCGCCGCCACCACGAGCGCTTCGCGCGCGCGCTGGCGCTGGTGAGCAACCTGCTCGACCCCGACGTGGTCGTGGTCGGCGGCGGGCTGTCGCAGGTGCCGTCGCTCTACGAGGAGGTGCCCGCGCTGTGGGCCCGCCACGTGTTCGTCGCCGGCAGCGACGAACCGCCGCGCCTGCGCCTCGCCAAGAGCAAACACGGCGACAGCTCGGGTGTGCGGGGCGCCGCGTGGCTGTGGCGCTGACGCAGTTCGACCTGCAGATCGACGATCGTGCGGAAGCCGACAACCTCACGCGCCCTCACCCCACCGCCACCACCCGCAACCCGATCCCGCCGAGCCGCTCCTCCACGACCCCGCGGACCACGAACGGTCCGCGCCCCTGCAGCGCGCCGCCGCACTGCTGGTAGACCTTGGGAAACAGCGTCGCCTCGACGATGCCGGTGCCGTCCTCGATCGTGACGAACAGCATCTGGCCGGTCTCGGTGCGGTGCCCGCGGAACGCCACCGCGAAGCCACACACCGCGACGCGTTCGCCGACGTGCTCGTCGAGCTTGCCGCACGGCACGCAGCCCGTCACCTTGGGCAGCTCGCCGCGGCGCCAGAGCACGTCGACGGGGTGGCAACCGAGCGCGAAACCGAGCAGGTGCAACTCGTCGGCGGTGCGGCGCCCCTCGTCGAACTCGGGCAGCGCCGGATACTCGACCGGCCGCGGCGCGAGCGCATCGGCGAACAGCGCGTCGCGCACACCCGACGCGGCGCGCGACAGCACCGCCTGGCCCTTGGGCGTCATCGCCACCTGCAGCCGCCACAGCAGCTCGGGGCGCGTCACGCCGAACGCGTCGAGCGCGCCGGCGAGGATCAGGTTCTCGGCCTCGTCGCGCGCCGGCCGCACGCGCGCCAGGAAGTCGTCGAGCGAACGGAACGCGCCGCCCGCGCGCCGCGCCGACAGGATCGCCTGCACGGTGCGTTCGCCGAGACCCCGCACGACCTGCAGCCCGACGCGGATCGCGGTCGGCGCGACCAGCTCGTACTCGACGTCGCCGTTCTGCACGCACGGCGCCAGCAGCTCGGCACCCAGGCGCTTGGCCTCCTCGGCGTAGACACCAGGGGCGAAGTAACCGGCCTCGTTGCGCAACATCGCGGCCAGGAACGCGGCGGGCCAGCGCGACTTCAGGTAGACGCAGCGGTAGGCGAGCCGGCCGTAGGTCACCGCGTGCGCCTTGCAGAACGAGTAGCCGGCGAAGCGCGCCATCTCGTTCCAGACCTGTTCGAGCGCGGGCCGCGGCAGGCCGCGCCGCAGGCCGGCGACGACGAAACGGTCGAACTCGCCGCGGTCGTCGCCCGCGCCGCGCTTGCCGAGCTGTCGCCGCAGCCCGTCGCCGGTGGTCGCGTCGAGGCCCGCCACCGCCATCGCCGCGCGGATCACGTCCTCCTGGTA
This sequence comes from Planctomycetota bacterium, assembly GCA_020638655.1. GTDB lineage: Bacteria > Planctomycetota > UBA1135 > UBA1135 > UBA2386 > JACKIC01. The sequence goes on along the minus strand of JACKIC010000002.1, from coordinate 189,953 downwards.
GAGCATGATGCCGAAGGTGTCGGCGAACACCTGCTCGAGCAGCGGGTGCGCCGCGGTCACGGGCTCGAGCCCGCGCGCGCGCCGCACGAACGCGTCCTTCATGCCCGCCGCCGCCGGCCCCGGTCGCACCAGCGCGATCGCCTGGATCACGCGATCCATCGTCGCCGCCCCCATCTGCTGCAGCAGCGAGCGCATCGCCGGCGACTCGACCTGGAAACACGCCAGCGTGCCGCCGGTCTGCAGCAGCTGCGCGCAGCGCGGATCGTCCTCGGGCAGCTGCTGCAGGTCGGGCACCGCGACGCCGTGCTGCCGCAACATCGTCACGCAGTCGTGCACGATCGACAGCGCGCGGTTGCCGAGCAGGTCGATCTTGACCAGGCCCAGCCCCTCGACGAAGTGCATGTCGTACTGCGTCACCACCACGCCCTTGGCGGCGCGTTCGAGCGGCGCGAACGTGCGCATCGGCTGCGGCGTGATCACCACGCCGCCGGGGTGCACGCCCAGGTGCCGCGGCGCGTGCAGCAGCTGCTGCGCGGCGGCGAGCAGCAGCCGTTCGCGCGCGGCCGGCAACACTTCGCCGTCGGGCTCGGCCGAAGCCTTGGCGCCGCGCCGCCAGAAGCCCGGCGTTTCGGCGACGACGTTCGCGAGGTCGAGCCCGGATCGCGCGTGCCACGGCAGCAGCTTGCTGCGCCGCGCGGCCTCGTCGGGCGGCACGCCGAGCGCCTTGGCCGCCTCCTGATAGGCCGCGCGCGGCCCGCAGGTGTTGTAGGTCGCGATCATCGCCACGTGCTCGTCGCCGAAGTGCGCGTAGACCGCGGCGAGCAGCTCGTCGCGCCGCCGCCAGCAGAAGTCGAGGTCGATGTCGGGCAGGTCGCTGCGCCCGGGGTTCAAGAAGCGCTCGAACAACAGGCCGTAGCGCAGCGGGTCCGCGTCGGTCAGCCCCAGGCAGTACGACACCAGGCTGTCGGCCGCCGAGCCGCGCCCCACGAACGGGATGTCGCGCGCGCGCGCCAGTTCGGCGATCGAGTCCACGGCCAGGAAGTACGGCGGGAACCCCATCTGCTCGATCACGCGCAGTTCGTGTTCGCAGCGCGCTTCGGCCGCGGCGCGGACCTGCGGGTCGCGATCGCCGAAGCGGCGGCGCAGCCCGGCGCAGGCCAGTTCGCGCAGGCGCGCCGCGGCGCACACGCCGGGCGGCAGCTCGATCGGCGGGAACACCGGCGGCGCGCGCTCGGGGAACGACAGCGTGCAGCCGGCCAGCAGTTCGCGCGCGTTGGCGACCGCATCGGGCACGTCGGCGTGACCGGCCGCGAGCTGGGCGGCCGTCGGCAGGTGCGCACCGGCGTCGGCGGTGACGATGCCGTGCAGGTCGACCTCCTGACCGCGCCAACCGCGGTTCCACTTGACCGCCAGGAACAGCTCGTGCAGCGCGCGGTCGGCTTCGGTCGCGAACCACACGTCGCGCACCGCGCACGTGCGCAGCTCGAGGTCCGCCGCGATCTGCAGCAGCTGGCTGCGCGGCGCGCGCGGCGCCGGATCGGGAAGCTTGCGGTCGGAGAGCTTGCGCTGGCCCGCGGCGTGCGGCGGCGCCCCGGCGAGCGCGACCGTGCCGCGCGGCGGCACCGCGACGAACAGCCGTTCGCGCGGCACCCGCACCGCGAGCTGCGGCAGAACGCGCACGTCGCTGCACAACAGCCACAGCCCCGCCGCGTGCCGTTCGCACGCGCGCGCGAGGTCGAAGCGACCGCCGTCCCCCACGCCGTTGCGTTCGGTCAGCAGCGCGCACAGCGACGCGTAGCCGACGCGGTCCGCGGCGATCGCGACCACCCGGCCGCCGTCGTGTTCGAGCTCGCAGCCGAACGCCGCCGCGAGCCCCACGCGCGCCGCCTCGCGCGCGAACGGGTAGAGCCCGTAGAGCGCGTTGCTGTCGGTCAACACCAGGTGATCGTTGCCGCGCCGCACCGCCTCTTCGCACAGCGCCCGCGGCGCGGTCGGCGCCGTGAGCAGCGAATAGTGGGTCCGGGCGAGCAGCAGGGTCACCCCGGCTGTATACCTAACAAATCCCGAACATCAAGAGCCGGACACCGCAGCCCGCTACGCCTCGGCGAACGCCACGCTCCCCGCCGGCTCGACACCGTGACGACCACCGAGCAGGAACAGGACGAAGGCCGCCAGGATCGCCCAGACCAGCCACTCGAGCCCCGCTCGCGCAGCAACCGCGGGGTCGATCGGCGCGACCGACCACAGCAGCATGAGGCCCAGCAGGAAGACGAAGTAGCAGCCCGGGGAACGCCACCGCCCATCCTCCAGCACGCGCCAACCGATCAGGATCCAGACGAGCATGGCGCCTGCCTCGGCGAACGCGCCCAGCGGCGACAGCTGCACCTCGAACCGCGTTCCGCGCTGGGCCGCGAACATCGCTGCCGCGACCGCGATCAGGATCAGCGCCCGGCTCCACGGCGACCGCCGCGGGGACGAGCGCACGTCCGCCGTCGCCGCGACCACCACGCACAGCCCGAACAAGGGCCGCAGCACGCCCTCGCCTGACGTCACCATGCCGCCCGCGAACAGCAACACCAACAACACCCGCCCGAGCGGCGCCCTCGGCCGAGCGCGCGCGCGGCCGAGGGCCACCAGGGTCCCGACGGCGAACGGGAGCAACAGATAGAGCAGCAGCCCGCCCGGCACCCTGAGCGCGACGCTCCACGGCACCCCGATCTCGCCGATCGCCGCGCTGCGCAGCCGCCCCCAGGCGGCGGCGACGGGTGGCGCGGCGGTCAGCTCCGAGTGCTTCAACAACATCACCCAGAGGTTGTTCGTGCGCAGACGCGGCACCAGGGCATCGACCATGGCCGAGGCGATCGCGGGATCCTCCTGCAGCAGCAGACAGCGCCACGCGATCGCGTGCTGGTAGGCGAACTCCCCGACCGACCACGGCATCACCGAGCCATCGCCGAGCAACGTCGGCACCGCCGCCATCTGCGCCGAATCCCACGCCTGCACGTAGAAAGCGCGGTGATCCTCCGGCCAGACCCGGATCGGCTGCGCGACGTAGTCGCCGCGTTTCGCCAACACGGCCGCGGCGAGGACGCGATCGCGAAACACGATGCTCGCCAGGCACGCCGACTCGAACGGATCGGCCACGACGAACGGATGCGCCACGCGCACCGCGGCGAGCGCGCCGAGTTCCGGCACCGGCGCTTCGTGCCGGGGCGAGGCCTCGGCGAGCCCTGCGCAGGCTTGGCGCCAGAACCCGACGCTGCCGACGTCACCCGCCGAGGCAGACTGATCGACGATGCGCAGGATCAGCACGTTGCCGCGATGAAGCAGCGGGAAGAGCCACGGCTGATCCACCGCCAGCACCACCGAGGGCATGCACAGGCCACCACTGCCGCTGCCCGCACTGCCGCCGAGACGATCCGAGTGTTCGGTGCGATCGTCGAGCACCTGCAGCAGGTGCCCCGTCGAGGACTCGCCCTGCCAGACGAAGTCGATGGCGTGCCGGCGCGACACCTCGCCGAACGATTCTGGCAGGCCCGAACGGCGTTCGGCGCCGAGCTGCGATCGACCGCGCTCCAGAACCAGGCCGTTCGCGGCGTAGCCCACCGGATCGCCGAACTGCAGCTCCACACGCTGCTGCACGCCGCGGCGCAGCGGCACTTCGCACGCGCCCAACAGCGCCTCGTCGAGGCCGGCCCGGGCGATCTGCAGCAGCCCGACCTGCAGGAACGCTGCCGGCGCGTCGGCGGCCCCTCGCGACGCCGACCGCGACGTGCGGGCGTCGAACGAGCGCGGCTGCGCCCCGGCGTCCGCCGCCGGCAGGTGATCGAACGCGACGAAACACCTCCCCGCGGCCAGGATCGCCCACACCACGAGTAGGAACGAGAGTCTCCCGCGGGTCATCGGCGCATGCTCCTTCGCGCACCAGAGAGTCGGAACCGACCGCGGTTCCTGACGCCCAGAACCCGCGGCGCCACGTTCCCCGCATGCCGCCGCCGTGTCAAGCCGCCCGAGCCGTCACTGACCGCGATCGATGGGCAGGTTCGTCGGCACCTTGAAGCGCGTCGCCATGTCCTTCTGGCCGACCAGCGAGATGCGCCAGACGCCGGCCTTCGCGCACAACACGTAGATCGGCGCGATGTCGCCCCACTGCGCGGGGCCGTCGACGAGCACGAGCACCTCGCCGTCGTGGATCGGGACCACGCCGTTGAGCTTGCGCTGCACCTTCCAGCCGAGGTCGGCGGGCATGTCGAGCACGACCTGCCGGTCCTCCGCCGACAGTTGCCGCAGGCCGCTGGCGATCCCGCCGAAGAAGACGCTGGTGAACCCCGCCGCGCGCGCGAGTTCGGCCGTGGTCAGCACGTCCTGGTAGGCGACCTCGGGGTGCGCATCGACGAGCAACTGCCCCGCCGCGGCGGAGTCCTTGGTCGCGGCGCACAACTCGGCGAGCAGCCCGGCCAGCGCGGCGCGATCGAGCTGCTCACCGCGCAGGCGCTCCGCGACCAGGCCGGTACCGATCACGAGGTCGCGGCGCACCGGCTCCCCTTCTTTGCCGGCGCCCGGCTTGGCGAGCCGGAGTTCGAGCCGCGCGAGCTCGACCTTCTTCGGCGCGCGGCCGTCCGCCCCCTTGTCCTTGCCCTTGTCCTTTCCCGCCGGCGCCGCCGCGGCGCCCTCTTCGACCTCGTCCGGGACCGTCGCCTGCGCGATCGCCGGGGCCTCGCCGTGATCGCCGAGCCCGCGCTGCAGCGCCCGCACCTCGAGCGAGCCGTCCGCGCGCCGCACCAGCAGGGCCAGCGGCCTGTCGCCGGCGGCGAGTTCGAGGCCCGCGTCGCAGCGCGGCGGCCGCATGCGCTGGCTCTCCACGAGTTCGCGCACCAGACCGTCGGCGAGCGAACGGCGCTGCTGCGGCGTGGACGCGTCACTCTTGGTTGCGTCCCCCTGGGCAGCGAGGGTCACGGCGAGCAGACTGGCAGCGAGCAGGGTGTGTGACGTCATCATGGCAGTGGCGCGACCTCGAAGGCGAGCGGGACGGCAGCCGACGCTGCCGGTGTCGTTATAGCGGGCGTCGCGCTCTTCGTGCGCGTGCGCGGCCGTCGCCGGCGAAGCAGCGCGCCGCGCGTGGCCCCGGCCGCGGCGAGTTGTTACCGTCGTCGCTCCCGCACCGCCGCCTCATGCCCTTGAACCAGACCGACCCCAAGCCGGACGGACCGCTCACCCTCGAGTGGATCAACCTCGAGTTCGCCTCCCACTGCAATCTGCGCTGCAAGTGGTGCTCGCTCGACCACGACAAGCCCAAGCAGGTGATGCCCGCCGAGCTGCTCGCCAAGGTCCTGGACGAGGTCGTCGCCGACCCGGGCATCAACCTCAAGCGCATCGAGCTGCACAACGCAGGGGAGACCCTGCTGCACCCCGACCTGCCGGGCATGTTCGCGGTGATCGCCGCGCGCAAGGAGCGGCTGCCCATCATCAACCTGCTCACCAACGCCGGCGCCCTCAACGAGGCGCGCACGCGCGCGATCCTCGACTCGGGCGCGATCGACGTGATCCGCTTCAGCGTCGACGGCGGCACGCAGGCCGAGTTCGAGGAACTGCGCAAGCCGGCCCGCTGGGCACAGATCCGCGACAACATCCACCGCTTCCTCGACGCCAACGAACGTTCGGCGCGCAAGCTGCGCACCGGCGTGATCTGCATCGTCGCGCCGGAGAAGACCCTGACGCAGGACTGGATGGAACCCGAGTTCCGCGCGCTGTTCGCGCGCATCGACGACGTCTCGCTGCGTTTCCCCCACAACTGGGACGGCAGCGCCGAGCTGGGCGTCAACGACCGCGACTACAAGTACCACGCCAAGGTCAGCAAGGGCAAGACGTGCTACTTCCTGATCAAGGACATGGTGTTCCTGCCCAACGGCGACGCCACCGTGTGCTGCGCCGATCTCAATTCACGCGGCGTGATCGGCAACGTGACGCAGAGCACGATCCGCGAGATCTACCACTCGTCCAAGCGCCAGCGCATGCTGCAGCTGTTCGGCGAAGGCCGCAAGGACGACATCGACCTGTGCCGGACCTGCACGGGTTACTACATGTGAGCCCAGGCGCGACGCGGGAGCCGCGCCGCGGGCCTCAGGGCTTGCAGAACCAGATCACGACGTCCCAGAGCCGGCTGGCCACGTCTTCTTCGAGGTCGAACGAGAAGCTGGCCCCCTGCGCCTCGACCAGACCCGAGCGCACCGTGCCGATCTGCTTGCCGGTCTTGTCGAACAGACCGATGTTCATCTCCACCTTGCCGAACAGCGCATGGGTCTTGGCGAGTTCGTACGGCTGCACCGTGAGGCGCTTGCCGTCGAGCAGCCGGAACTTCCACCCCACGGCGATGGGCGGCCCGTCCTTGCCGGCGCCCTTGGTATGCACGGCGGTCGCGCCGCCGTTGGTCGGCCCGTAGCTCCACGAGATCTCGCTGCTGTTCGGGTCGGTGGCGGCCTCGCTCCCGCAGGCGGCCGCACCGGCGATCAGGAAGGCCAGGGCACCGGCACGGAAGAAGTTGCGTCGCTCGCAGTCGCTCATCGCGGCAAGGATCGGCAGCTGCCGCGGTCGATGCAAGCCGATGCGCCGCCGCCCCCATCAAAGCCAGCAGTTCCCCGTGGCACCGGCTAGCGTTGGGCGGATCATCCCTGACCCGCCATGCACGCCGTCACCTTCCGTTCGCCGTTCGAGGTCGCCTGCGTCGAGGTGACCGATCCCGTGCTCGAAGCCCCGACCGACGCGATCGTGCGCGTCGAGCTCGCGGCCATCTGCGGCTCGGATCTGCACGTCTACCGCGGCGTCGAGGCCGGCCTCGATCCGGGCACCGTGCTCGGCCACGAGTTCCTGGGCACCATCACCGCGGTCGGCGCCGCCGTGCAGCGACACCGGCGCGGCGACCGCGTCGTCAGCCCGTTCAGCAGCTGCTGCGGCGCCTGCTGGTTCTGTCAGCGCGGCCTCACCAGCCGCTGCCAGGACAGCCAGCTGTTCGGCTGGGTGCAGGACGGCCGCGGCCTGCAGGGTGGACAGGCCGAACTCGTGCGGGTACCGCACGCCGACGCGTCGCTCGTCGCAGTGCCCGCCGACGTCGGTCTCGAGCCAGCGCTGCTCGCCGGCGACGTGCTGGCCACCGGCTTTCACGCCGCCGCGCAGGGCGAGGTGGGCGCAGGTGACGTGGTGGTCGTGATCGGCCTGGGTCCCATCGGCCTGTGCGCGCTGCTCGGCAGCAAGGAACGAGGCGCCGGCGCGGTGTTCGGCGTCGACTCCGTCCCCGAGCGACTCGAGCTCGCGGCCCGCTTCGGCGGCGTGCCGCTCGACCACTCGGCCCAGGACGTCGACGCCGCCGTGCGCGCGGCCACCGGCGGCCGCGGCGCCGACGTGGTCATCGAGGCGGTCGGCCACGCCGACGCGACCGCCCTGGCGTGGCGGCTGGCGCGCAACGGCGGCACGCTGAGCGTGCCCGGCGTGCACAACGAACCCGCGTTCGCGCTGCGACCGGGCCAGCTCTACGACAAGAACCTCACCTACCGCACCGGCCGCGCGCCCGTGCGCGCGCTGATGCCGGAGCTGCTGGCGCGGCTGCGGCGCGGCGACCTGGACCTCGCGGCGCTGATCTCGCACCGGCTGCCGCTGGCGGACGCCGCGCACGGCTACTCGCTGTTCGAGCGCAAGCTCGACCGCTGCACCAAGGTGCTGCTGGTGCCGGACCAGCGCTGAGGGAGCATCTGCGGCCACCAACAAGAAGAGGCCGCTCCCGTGCGGGGAGCGGCCTCTCTCGAGGGCTGCCCGCGCAGCTGTTGCCGCGCGGGTCGTGCCCGGTGACATCACTGGATCGTGATGTCCATCAGGCGCGTCACAGCGCCTTGCGTGCCCAGGATCAACCACTGCCCGTAGACGTGGAAGCCCTGGAAGGCGTTGTTCTGCGGGATCACGAACGCCTGCGAAGCCGCGTTGTTGGCGGTCACGTGGAAGTTCGTGGCGACGATGTCGGTCTGCAGCTCACAGCCGACGCCGAACCACGGCGACACGTCGAACACGCCGAACGCCGACGGGCCGAAGCCGAAGACCAGCGCGGCGAGCCGCGCGTCCTCGGCGTTCGACAGGTTCACCGCGAACCCTGCGTTGCCGATCGAGGGCACTCCCGTGCCGCCGATGATCGGCGTGCCGCCCGGGCCGTCGCAGAACGTGCCCGCGCTGCCCGCGGTCGCGTTCTCACCGCTCAACGAGTTGATCAACACTTCCGCCGGCAGCAACGCACGGCTGTAGAAGCGGAAGTCGTCGAAGTCATAGCCCGTGGTGACCGCGCTGCCGGCGGTCGCGGACGAGGCGCCGACGATGAGGTTGTTGCCGGTGTAGCTGAACGTGTTCGGCGTGAAGTTGGCGACCGTCGTGCTCGCCACGCCGTCTTGGTACCACAGCGCCGTGCCCGCCGCATCGTCAACCACCAGGGTGTAGAGGTTCCACACGCCGGTGACACCGTTGACGGTGAAGCTGCTGTCGACGTTGCCGATCGAGCTGCCGCGGAAGGTGATGCCGTTGCCGGCGGCGCCGCCCACGAAGGCGCGGAAGGTGCCTTCGCTGAACGCGTAGCCGAACGGGTTCGCGACCGCGGCCGGATCCTTGCGGAGCCAGAACGACACGCTGAAGCTGCCGCTGACGTTGACGTTCCAGCCCGAGCTGACCGCGGCGGTCGTGCCCATGCCCATGCAGCCGAAGCCGGCTTCGTTGCCCTTGAACAGCGGGCGGCCCGGATCGGCCATCCAGGTCGAGTTGTTGGTCGTGCCCTGCGCGGGCGCGGCCGGGGTGCTCGCGGTGTTGGCGACCGACGTGCCGCGCACCTCGTTGAGCTGGTACTGCAGCACCTCGGGCGGCGCCGGGACCGTGCCGGGCGCGAGCACGGTCACCAGGTTGGTCTTGGTCACCGTGAGGTTGTTGCAGGCGTTGATCACGGTCAGCGAGACCGTGTAGTTGCCGGGAGTGGGGTAGACCCAGGTGGGGTTCTGGAGGTTCGAGTCGATGACCGAGTCGCCGTCGAGGTCCCACAGCCACGCCAGCACGGGACCGGTCGTCGTGTCGGTGAACTGCACGTTCACGGGCGCGAAGCCGCCGCTCGTCGACGCCGTGAAGTCCGGGTTGAGCCCGTCGATCGTGATGTAGCCCGTCTTGGTCTCGGTCGCGGCCGGGTGGGCGGCGTCGACGACCGTGAGCGACACGTTGTAGGTGCCGCAGTTGGCGTAGACGAAGGTCGGGTTCTGCAGCGTCGAGTCGATGACCGAGTCGCCGTCGAAGTCCCAGGCCCAGCCGAGCACGCCGCCCGGATCACTGCTGTAGCTGCTGTCCGTGAAGTTCACGGTCTGCGGCGAGAGGCCGTTGGTCACGTCCGCCGAGAACCCGGCGAACAGGCCGTTGGCCGGCACGTAGGTGAACTCACAGATGACCGAGTGGTTGGTGCCGATGGTGCCCGTGGTCGCCGTGAGGCCGGCGGTCGAGTAGACGCGGGTGCCGAGCGCGTTGGCCGCGGCGCCGCTGACGACGTCGGCGCTGCGGTTGGTGCCGGACCAGCCCGTGCCGTCGAGATAGACGTCGACGGTGAGGTCGACGCCCGACGTCGGGTCGTAGAGGAAGTTGTTCGTGAACGGGATGTCGATGTGCCACGGCACGATGACGCCGGTGCCGAGGCACGCGCCGCCCGTGACGGTGACGGGACCGTTGGCCACGGTCGTGAGGTCCGGGCCCAGGTTGCTCGCGAACGTCGCACTCGGGGTGAGGTAGTCGTTCGGGCACGACGCCATGTCGATCTGCACGCTCGGCCACGATCCACCCGCCCACGTCACCGTCGTGGCACCCGGGTAGGGTCGGATGCGCATCCCCTGGATGATCACCGGGTAGTTGATGCTCTGCGACGTGAAGTTCGTGGAGTCGTAGATCTGCTGGTGACGCATGCTCGACGCGCCACGATTCCAGGGAAACGAGTTGTTGCTGTTGCCGGTGACGACGTCGTAGCCGGCGGGCACGACGATCGTCTGGCCGATGGCAGCAGCGGCGAGCGCGCCAACGGCGAGAAGCGAGGAAAGTGAGCGTTGCATGAACGACCTTTGCTGGTTGGATGGAAGAAGAACTGCGGGGGGGCGCAGCTTCGGGTGGTAGCGCGCGAGACGGTAGCAGCAATGCCCTGCCCTGCCGCCCCCCCTACACACCTCCTGGTGTGACTTTTGTTTGCCGGATTCGCAGCACAGAAAGTTGCGATCCATCGCCGACTCCACCCAACGCAGACTCAGCGCGACTGCAGTTCCTGCACCAGCTGCTGCGCCCTCGCATCGGCTGGCCACAACTGCGCCCCGCGCCGCGCGTGTTCGAGCGCTTCGGTCCGTCGCCCCGCATCGCGCAATGCCAGCGCGAGGTTGAGGTGCGCGGGCGCGAGATCGGGTGCGATCAGCAGCGCGGCGCGGTAGTGCACGATCGCGTCCTCGCCCTTGCCCTGCATGCGCAGTTGCTCCCCGATGAAGACGGTCTCTTCGGCGGCGAGCGGGATCCTCTGCCTGGCGAGCTCGAGCAGCCGACGCGCTTCGTCGATGCGACCGGCGCGCACCGCCCCGATCCCGGCCTGCAGCCGCGCATGGGCCAGGTGGTCCGCGGCGACCGGGTCCCCCGGCGTGATGGCGAGCGCGGCCTGCAGCGCGACGATCGCGTCGCCTGGCCGATCCGACCTGAGCCGCGCGACGCCGACCGCGATCTGGGCCTCGGCCGAACCCGGTGTCGAGACCGCCAACGCCTCGGCGGCCTGCGCCGAGACCGGCTGCACCGCGAGCAGATAGAGGACCGCCGCGGGCGCCGCGAGCCCGAGCCACTTGAGGCCGTGCCGCGTCACCAACCGTTCGCCGCCGCCGCCGGCCTGCAGGCCCAGCGCGGCGCGCGTCGACGGCTCGCGCACCTTCCACAGAAAGCCGTCGAAGTAGTAGTGCAACAGCGCCGAGGTCTGCACGAACACGACCACCGCCAGCTGCCCCGACGTGGAGAGCTCGAAGCTGGAGGTCAGCGGCAGCAGCCCGCCGTAGGCCAGGCACAGCCCGACGTAGAGCAGCACCATCGCGCCGCTGCGGCGGAACAGGATCCTCGTGAACGCACCGGCCGCCGGATCGGTGTCGGCGCGCCTGCGGTTGAACGCCCAGACGATCGCGAGGTACTGCACGTCGTGGAACACCTCGAACATGATCAGCCCGAGCAGCACGTCGGCGACCGCGACGTGCACGTACCACCAGAAGCCGATGCTGGTCACGTACAACAGGTGCTTGAGCCCACTGATCGGCGCACCGGCGCGCCAGCGACGCAGCAGGTCCACGCAGTAGTAGAGCGTCAGCGCTGCGATCACGACCACGGCCGCGACCCGCACGCCGTGCAACGCCGCCGGGGAAAGCGGCGCCGCGCCGAACTCGGCGCAGAGCGACTGCACGTAGTACACGCGCGCATCGGAGCAGATCATCGCGCCGACGAACCAGGCCAGGCACATCGCGAGGTCGAGCCGGGCGATGCGCGGCGCGGTGCTGCCGACGCGCGCGTCGTAGATGCGCAGGAAGCCGTACATCTGCATCAGCGCGTGCCACGCAGCCCACAGATAGGCGATCAGCAGGAGTCCGCCCGAGCCGCGCAACGCGAAGGCCACCGAGGCGGCGCCGAAGGCGAGCGGCGCGACGACGAAGCGGGTGCGGAAGCGCCGGAACAACGCCCGATCCCCGTAGGCGCGCAACATGCCCGGCAGGTTGTGGCCCAGCGACCCGAACGCCATGACCGAGTACTGCAGCGTCCGGCTGTCCACGACCTGACGCAGGCCGGCAAAAGCGAGCACGATCCAGACCGGCGCCGCGAGGAACAACAGCAGGTCCGCCGTTCGCCCCATGATCCATGGGCGCGGCTGCACAGAGGGCGCGGCGGTGTCGCTCATCGGCGACGAAAGGGACTACAGGACGGCGGCGCTGTCCAGTACCGCCCAAAGGTCCACCCGGGACGCCAGTGGACGCGCCTATTCGTCGTCGCCGTCGCCGTCGTCGTCGTCGAAGCGATGCCCGCGCCGGCGGCCGCCGAAGTCGTCGTCGCCGTCGTCGCCGAAGCGGCGTTTGGGCTTCTTGCTGAATTCCTTGTCGCGTTCCCGCTTGGGCTTGGCGTCCGGGCCGAAGCGCGGGCCGCGGTCGTCGGCCCAACCACCGCCGCCGCCGCCGCCACCGCCGTACGAACCGCCGTCACCAGACGCCTGCCGCGGACCCGGCGCCGGCCGCCCCATCGGGCGATCCCCGGAGCGATCCGTCGGGCGATCGGGCCGCGGGCCGCGCGGCCCGCCGGCGCCGCCACCGAACCCGCCACCACCGGGGCCGCCCGCACCGCCTGGGCGCCGGTCCTCGGCCTCGCTGATGCGCAGGTTGCGCATGCCGAACATCGTGCCGTCGAGGCTGGCCAGCGCGGCGCGCGCCTGCTCCTCGCTGCCCATCTCGATGAACGCGAAGCCGCGCGGCTTCTGGGTCTCGCGATCGAGCACGATGTGCACTCGCTCGACGACGCGGCCGTCCTGGGCGAACAGCTCGCGCAACCCGGCTTCGTCGGCGTCGTAAGGGAGGTTCCCGACGTAGAGTCTCTTGCCCATGCAGGTCTGACTTCCTCGCGGCACAACAAGCTGGCACGGGCGGACCGACGAGGAAGCCACCTCGTCGTGGTGTCGTTTCGGTCGCGCCCCTGGCCGGCGTGGTATCGGTGAGCCGCCGGCGGCGCGCATGTTACTTCGGGGGCTGCCGTCAGGAAGGGCCACCATCACTTTCGCGGTTGCCCTTGGCCTGTCTGCACGACGACCTATCCTGCCCGTCATGTTCGCCGTGCACCGTTCGAGGTCGGGGCTCGCCCCGCTGTTCTGCCTGGTGGCGTGGCTGTCCGTCGCCTGCTCCCAGCCGCAGGGCTCGAACCCGACGAAACCCTCCGCCCCGAACGAACCGACGACCGCGGCGTCCGCCAGCGACCCAACCGCAGAGAACCCGACCCGAGCCCAGGCCATGACCGACACCCCGACGCCGGCCGACCCCGAGAAGACGCCGCCCGCCGGCGCCCCCGCCACCGAGATCGCGACCTTCGGCAACGGCTGCTTCTGGTGCAGCGAGGCCGTGCTCGAACTGCTCGACGGCGTCAAGGACGTGGTCTCCGGCTACGCGGGCGGCACCGTCGACAACCCGACCTACGAACAGGTCTGCACCGGCGCGACCGGGCACGCCGAGGTGGTCCAGGTCACCTTCGATCCGCAGGTGATCTCGTACGCGACGCTGTGCGACTGGTTCTTCAAGTCGCACGATCCGACGACGCTCAACCGGCAGGGCGCCGATGTCGGCACGCAGTATCGCTCGGTGATCTTCTTCCACGGCGAGCAGCAGAAGGCCGAGGCGCTCGCCGCGATCGCGCGCGCGCAGCCCAAGTGGCGTGATCCGATCGTCACCGAGGTGGTGCCGGCACCGACGTTCTGGCCGGCCGAGGCGTACCACCAGGACTACTTCCGCAACCACCCCAACCAGGGTTACTGCCGCGTGATGATCGCGCCCAAGCTGAACAAGCTCGGGCTGGACGGCGCCGCGAAGAGCACGAAGAAGTAGCGCGAAGGAGTGCCGGGGGCTGCGCATGGCCACCGTGCGCCGCTACCCTGTGGCCGCCCCCCCAGCTGCTCACCCGTGCTCCGACTCGCCCTCGCCCTCACCTTCTCCGCCACCGGTCTGCTCGCACAGACCGTGGTGCAGGTCCCGCTGAACTACAACTGGAACGGCATCGCCCACGCGGGCGAGACCGGCCAGCCCGACGCGCCGAACGGCTTTCGCGCGATCTCGGACCGCGCGCTCGACTTCACCGCGGGCGTGCCCAACGACCCGCTTCTGAACCGCTACGCGGTGGTCGCCGTGCCCGGCGTGCTCGACATGGTGCACCTCGGCAACCGCAACACGGTCGACAACGGCAACTGGCCGTTCGACGCGTTCCCCGACAACGACGACCTCGGCGTGCAGCCGAGCTGGTTGCCCAACGTCAACCAGACCGGCCCGCAGAGCACGATCCTGGCGACGCCGCTGCCGATCGGACTGACCTCGACGGCGAGCGTGCTGTTCCACGTCAGCAACGGCGGCGGCTCGTTCGACGTGACCTTCGTCTACCAGAGCACGCACACGCACACGAGCACGCTGACCGGCCCCGACTGGTTCGGCGGCGTCTACCCCGGCCGCGCCAACGTCGACCGCGCCAATCCCGGCAACAACCTCAACCTGATCGAACAGGTCGTCGACCTGTCGGCCGACGCCGGCGAGACGCTCGTCGAGATCCGCTTCGGCAACCGCAGCAACGCGGTCGCGGGCTACGGCATCTACGGCGTCAACGTCGAGCCCGCGGCGACGCCCAAGCTCGTGCACCAGCTCGAGCTCAACTACAACTGGAACGGCATCGTGCACGCGGGCGAGGACCAGCTGCCCGACGCACCCAACGGCTACCGGTCGATCGCCAGCCGCGGCCTCGACTTCCGCGCCGGCGTGCCGAACGACCCGCTGCTCGCCGAGTTCGCGCTCGTCGACACCGCCGGCAGCCTCGACGTGGTGATGCTCGGCAACCGCAACACCGTCGACGGCGGCGCGCGCGCGTTCGATCCCCTGCCCGACGGCGACAGCAACGGCGTGCAGCCGACCTGGCTGCCGAGCGTCGACCTCACCGGCCCGCAGACGACGACGCTGACCGCGCCGATCCTGCTCGACGCCGCCTCGACGGCGAGCTTCCTCTTCCAGAGCAGCGGCGGCGGCGCCTTCGACGTGACCTTCGCGCTCGCCACCGGTTCGGTGACGACGACGCTGGTGGCGCCCGACTGGGTCGGCGGCAGCTACCTGGGCTGCAGCGACACCGACCGCGCGATGCCGGGCCTGCCGCTGCGCATCGAACGCAGCACCATCGACCTCAGCCCGCTCGCGGGACTGGTGCTCACCGGCATCACCTTCGGCAACAGCTCGAACCCCAACGGCAGCTGCGCGATCCTCGCGGCCAACGTCTCGGGCTGCTTGGCCTGCGGCAACAACGGCGGCCCGACCTGGCTCGGCGGCGGCAACGGACCGACGATCGCCACGAGCAGCCCGGGCGCGCTCGGCTGCCCGCTGGTCTGGGACGTCGCCGGCGCCACGCCCAACACCCTGCTCGGCTTCTTCGCCGCCGGCATCGGCGCGAACGCACAGCCGCTCGGCGCGCTGCTGCCCGGCTGCGCCGGCACGGTGCACGTCGTCAACCCGTTCGTCAGCGGCACAGCGGTCGACGCCACCGGCGCGGCGTCGTTCGCGATCGGCGCGGTCACCGACCCGGCCTTCTGCGGCCTGACCCTCACCGTGCAGTACGCCGAGTTCACCGCTGCGGCGTGCCCGCTGCTGCTCAGCGACGCGCTCTCCATCACCATCGGCAACTGACCCGGGGCCACCACGATGACCAAGCACACGCACCTGCTCGCGGCCCTGCTGGCCAGCCTCCCCGCCGCTCTCACCGCACCGCTCGCCGCGCAGAACCACCCGCCCGCGGCGCCGACGATCACCGAGCCGTCGACGCCCAATCGCATCCTGAACCCCAACGACGTGCACATGGAGACCGCGCCGTTCGTCGATCCCGACGCCGGCGACCAGCACGCGGCCACCGACTGGGAGATCTGGACGGTCACGCCCAACCAGCGCGTCTGGGTCGCCGCGAACCTGACCGGCGTCGAGCGCGTGCACACGCACCTCGGCGACGGCATCTTCGAGAACTCGCACGGCGGCTGGAACCGGCTGTTCGCGAGCACGCAGTACACGCTGCGCGTGCGCCACAAGGACGACAGCGGCGATCCGGCGACCGAGTGGAGCCCGTGGACGGCCACCGCGTTCGCCACCGGCGCGGCCGAGGTCAAGTCGCCGCTGCTGCTCGACGACGCCGCCGACAACCCGCCGCCGACGTGGACCGACGCCAACGGCGTCGCCATCGACCTGCCGACGGGCACGCCCAACCCCGTGCTGCGCCTCGAGACCGACTCGCGCTGGCTGCTGCTGCGCCTCGACGGTGACCCCGCGACCGGCAACCGCGTCACCAACCCCGGCGCGTTGCCGCTGCACCGCGCGGTGCGCGTCGTGATCGACGCCGGCAACACCGGCAGCGTGCTGAGCCTGCCCGCGACCGACCTCACCGTGCACGCGAGCAACTGCGAACGGCACGTGATCCGGCTGCCCGCGGTCACCCTGGCGCCGTTCCAGAGCCGCGCCTTCTGGGTCGGTGAGCACGGCACGACCTACGACGCCGTGCCCACCGCCTACGTGCCCAACTTCAGCACGCTCGCGCGCGGCCTCGACGTGCCGTGGATCGCGCGGCGCCCGGGCTTCGTCGTCGACGTCGTCGCCACCGGCATGACGATGCCGGTCAACATCGCCTTCGTGCCCAATCCGGGCAGCCTGCCGAGCAGCCCCAAGTACTACGTGACCGAGCTCTACGGCTCGATCCGCACCGTGACCAACGACGGCTCGGTGTTCTGGTACGCGACGGGTCTGCTCAACTACACGCCGTCGGGCGTGTTCCCCGGCAGCGGCGAGCAGGGGCTCACGGGCATCTGCGTCGATCCGGTCAGCGGCGACGTGTTCGCCTCGCACCTGTGGCGCACGGGCGGCCAGAACTACCCGCGCATCACCCGGCTGACGAGCACCAACGGCGGCCTGACCTCGTCGTCGCGGCAGGTGATCCTCGACATGCAGGGTGAGGTGCAGGGGCAGTCGCACCAGGTCTCCAACCTCGAGATCGTCGGCGGCGAGCTCTACTGCCACATGGGCGACGGGTTCAACTACCAGACCGCGCAGAACCTCTCGTCGTACCGCGGCAAGATCCTGCGGATGCAGCTCAACGGCGCGCCGGTCACGAGCAACCCGTACTACAACGGCGGCACCGCCGACGCGCGCGACTACATCTTCGCGCTCGGCGTGCGCAACCCGTTCGGCGGCGCGTGGCGCGCGGCCGACGGCAACCGCTACTGCGTCGAGAACGGCCCGTCGGTCGACCGCTTCTCCAAGCTGGTGCGCGCGCGGAACTACGGCTGGGACAACACCGACCTCAGCATGACGAACTTCGCGATCCACAACTGGGACCCGTCGAGCGGCCCGGTGAACATCGCGTGGGTGCAGCCGCAGACGTTCGGCGGCAGCGGCTTCCCGGCGCAGTTCTTCGACCACGCGTTCGTGACCGAGTCCGGCGCGACCTACGCGCAGGGCCAGCAGTCGATCGGCAAACGCATCACCGAGTTCGTGCTCGACGCTGCCGGCAACCTCGTCAGCGGTCCGATCCCGTTCGTCGACTACGTCGGCGACGGCCACGCCACGGCGGCGGCGCTCGCTGCGGGCCCCGACGGCCTCTACTTCAGCGAGTTCTACCGCGACGCGAACAGCACCGGCCCGACAGCGAGCGGCGGCCGCATCCTGCGCGTCGCCTACGGCGATCCCGGCGACTGCGACGGCAACGGCCTGCCCGATCTCTGCGAGATCGCGGGCGGCGAGGGCGACTGCAACGGCAACCTCGTGCTCGACGTCTGCGACCTGCGCGTCGGCACCTCGCACGATTTCGACGGCAACGGCCATCCGGACGAGTGCGATCCGCTGTTCGCGAGCGTCGACACGCTGTCCCTGGGCAGCGGCGGGCGCGTCGACTTCACGCTCGACGCCGGGGCGGCGCAGGCCGGCGGGCTCTACCAACTCGTCGGCTCGATGTCCGGCACCTCACCGGGCACCGCATTCGGTCCGGTGCTGTTGCCGCTCAACACCGCCGGCGACCCGTGGTTCCAGCTGACGTGGACGCCGTTCAGCACGGCGATCCTGCAGAACACGATCAGCAACCTCGACGCCGCCGGCCGCGGCCAGGCAGCGATCGTGATCCCGCCGCTGCCGCTGAGCCTCGTCGGGCTGCAGTTCCACCACGCGTTCCTGGTCTGGGACGCGGCCACGCAGCAGCACACCTACGCGAGCAACGCGGTGCCGCTGACCCTCGTGCCCTGATCCCGCCGCCTGACCTCGGTGGCAGCAGGGAACATCTCCAACCTCACAATCTCCATTCGATCCCCTAGACTCCCCCGCGAGGCAGAAGGGCGGTCGGCGCGTGCCGGCTGTCGTCATCCGACGTCCCGAGCTGCCCGCACACCACTCGCCACAGCAACTCCGATGCAAACCATTGCCCCCTACGCGCTGCTCGCCGCGCTCGTCTCGCCGCTCGCAGCCCAGGCCATCCCCGTGCCGCTGAACTACAACTTCAACGGCATCCTGCACGCCGGGGAGAGCTTCCTGCCCGACGACCCCAACGGCTTCCGCTCGATCTCCGACCGCGCCCTCGACTTCAGCGCGGGCGTGCCCACCGACCCGCTGCTGGCGCCCTACCAGATCGTCGGCACGCCGGGCACGCTCGACATCGTGCACCTCGGCAATCGCAACACCGTCGACGGCGGCAGCAAGGTGTTCGATGCGCTGCCCGACTTCGACAACATCGGCATCCAGCCCAACTGGCTCGCCAACCCCGATCAGTCGACGCCGCAGACCACGGTGCTGCCGTTCTCGATGCCGATCGGCTCGACCACGAGCGTCGCCTTCCTCTACCAGATCAGCAACGGCGGCGGCTCGTTCGACGTGACCTTCACGTTCGCGAGCAGCCAGACGCACACCGCGACCCTGTCGGCCAGCGACTGGTTCGGCGGCACCTTCCTCGGCACGCAGGACATCGACAACGCCGCCCCGGGCGCCAACCTGTCGATCACCGAGGGCCGCATCGACATGAGCGCCTTCGACGGCGAGGTCGTGACCCAGATCAGCTTCGGCAACCGCTCCAACGCCAACGCCGGCTACGCGATCCTGGCCTGCAACTTCGAGTACCCGCCGGTGCCGCGCCGCGTCAACCAGATCGCGCTCAACTACAACTTCAACGGCATCGTGCACGCCGGTGAGGACCTGCAGCCCGACCTGCTGACCGGCTACCGCTCGATCTCCGACCGCGGCCTCGACTTCCGCAACGGCCTGCCGAACGACCCGATCTTCGCGCCCTACGCGATGGTCGTGGCGCCCGGCGTGCTCGACTGCGTGCACCTCGGCAACCGCAACACCGTCAGCGGCGGCATCCACCAGTTCGACATCGCCCCCGACAACGACGACATCGGCGTGCAGCCCAGCTGGCTGGCCAACACCGACCAGACCACGCCGCAGACCACGCAGCTCGCGGCCCCGATCCTGGTCGATCAGACCTCGCGCGCCAGCGTGCTGTTCCAGATCAGCAACGGCGGCGGCAACTTCGACGTCGAGTTCGGCTTCCAGACCGGCGCCCCGTTCGTCGCCACGATCAGCGGCGGTGACTGGTTCGGCGGCTCGCTGCCGGGCACGGCCAACGTCGACTCGGCCCTGCCGGGCGCCAACCTGTCGCTGACCGAACGCGTCATCGACCTGTCGTCGGAAGCCGGCCGCACGCTGGTCTCGATCTCGTTCCAGAACCGCAGCAACGCCAACGCCGGCTACCTGATCGCGGCGATGAACGTGACCGGCTGCCTGTCGTGCGTCGCCGGCACCCCCGGCAGCGTGCTCAACCTGGGCGGCGGCACCGGCCTGGCGATGACCTCGTCGACCAACGGCAACCTCGGCTGCGACCTCGACTGGACCGTGCTCGGCGGCACGCCCAACAACGCGCTGGGCTTCTTCGTGCTGGGCCTGGGCAGCAACTCGATCCCGATGAACACGATCCTGCCGCCGTGCCTCGGCACGGTGCACGTGCCCAACCCGATCGCGCTGCTGACTCCGCTCGACGCCAACGGTTCGGCGTCGACGAGCATCAACGCGCCGACCGCGCAGGGCTTCTGCGGCGTGCAGATCACCGGTCAGTTCCTCGAACTGGTCGGCGGCGCCTGCCCGGTGCGCATCAGCGACGCGCTGTCGATCACGATCGGCAACTGAGCGTCTCGCGACGGATCGCCCGGCCTCGAAGGTGAGGCCGGGCGAACGGCACCCGCTGGCGCGTGACCCCTTGCGGAGCGCGGCGAAGTCGGGTGTCCTGGCGCCTTGCTCCCTCCCCCGGACCCGGCCCGCGGCGGCAGACGAGTGCTCTGGTTCGCCGTCGCAGTGATCGCCCTGATCGCCGCGTGGCTGGCGTTCGCGCAGCGCTCGACGCCCGCGTTGCCGCCGCAGGCCACGTCGGCGCAGGCGGCGGACGGTTCCCGCGATGCCCGCGCCGACGTGGATGCCGGCGCAACCGTCGTCGAACGACAACAAGCCGATGTTCCTGGCGGCACGCTGCGCGTGCGCGTGCTGCGCCTCGCCGACCGCAAGCCCGTCGCCGGCGCCGACGTGTTCTGCTTGCCGCCCGACTACGACGCTGCGGCGATGTCCCCAGAGGACAATCGCGAGGCTGGCGACGACTTCGACGCGTTCCTGCGTCGCGTCGGGCTGCACCGGGTCAGCGACGACGACGGCTGGTGCGAGGTGCCGGAGCACCCTGGCTACAACGGAATCCTCGCCACGCACGACCGACTGCGCGGACAGTTGAAGCTGCCGAGTGGCACGACGGGAGCCGTGGAAGTGCTGCTGCGGCCCGATCACACCCTGCGCGTGCTCGTGCGCGACGCGAATGGCGCGCCAGCTGCGGGCGTCGACGTCGTCGCCCAGCCAAAGAACGGTCCGCCACCCGATGGCTGGAGCATGGGCCCCACCGATGCGAACGGCAGCATCACCGAGGAGCACTTCCAGCAGTGCGCCGAAGACGCCACGACGTGCCCGCTGTTGCTCGATGCGCGGGCCATCGGCGCGACCAGCGAGGCCGTGGAGATCGACGCCACCGCGCCGCCGGCCGAGGTCGTGCTCACGCTGCCGCCGACGGGCACCGTGACCGTGCACGTGCGCGACGCCGCGGGTGTGCCCTTGCCGTCGGCCTACCTGCACGACGATCACGTGGCGCTGCGGACATCACCGACCGCGCCCGGTTCGGCCGCGATGGGCATCATGCATCGCTCGGCGCACGCGCGACTCGACGCCAACGGCGATGCGACGTTCCGCCTCGTCGGGCTCGGGGGCTACGTGAGCGCCGAGTTCGGCGCGTTGCGCAACGGCTACGTCGCGGGCCCGACCCGGGATGCGCCGCACGTCGAGCTGCTGCTGCAGGAGCCCGAGGGCATCGCGGTGTGCGTCGGCACCGCCCTCGGCCCGAGCGGCGCTCCGCTCGTCAACTGCCCGCTGTCCCTGCGCCTGGAGTACGACGCAAGGCGCGGCACCGTCGGCGCCGGCTGCCACACCGATGAACACGGTCACTTCCAGTTCCGTTTCCCGCAGTTCGATACGGTCCCGGGCACGCTGACCCTGGCCCACCACGCCGTCCGACCCGCCGAAGGCGCGAGCGTGCTCTGGCAGACGACGGGACTCGTGCCCGGCGAGAACGACCTGGGCACGCGCCGGTTGCAGTCCCCGCGCCTGTTGCTCCGCGTGCGCTTCGCCACCAGCACCTCGCCGATGCCCGCGATGTTCGGTGTCGAGTTCGAGTCGCGCGAAGGCGACGTGTGGCGCCGGCGTCGGGACCTTCAGCTGCATCAGGTTGCGGCCGCGGTGTACGAGCTGCGCGGCAACGTCGTCGACGGCGCGGCCCTGCGTCTCGTCGTACCCCAGCGCCTCGCCAGGGGTGTGCCGCCGATCGAGTTCGCCCCGGGCACCGAAGACCTCGTCGTGACGCTGGACCTGGGCGGTTCGGTGACGGCGGTGTTCGTCACCGACGAGTCCACGCCGCCCGACGCATGGTACGCAGGGCTGTTGCCCGAGACCCCCGATCCGAACACGCCATGGCTGCCGTCTCCGTACCCGGGGGCCCTGTTCGGCGATCGCATACGCGACGACACCGTCCTCTGGAAGGCGCTGCCGCCCGGCCGCTATCGGCTGCTCGTGCTCAGCATGGCGACCCATGAACCCTTCGTGACACTCGACGCGATCGAGGTCGCGGCCGGCCCGTGCCCGGACGCGCGGCTCACGGCCGTCGACCTGCGCGGTCGCCTGCGTCCCCTGCAGATCCGGGTCACCAACCAGAAGGGCGAGGCGCTCCGAAACGAGGCCGTCACCGTCGCGGTGCGCAAGGGCTCCACGTGGTCGACGATCCCGTTCGTCGGCGGCGCGGCCACGATCGCTGCCGCGGGCGCGGTCGATCTCGCGGTCTTCGGCCCGCACTTTCAGACCGTGATCGTCGACAACGTCACCGCATCGCGCACGATCGCGCTGTCCCCCGCCACGACCGTGCAGGCGTCGATCGACTGCCCGCTGCCACTGCCGGCCGGAGTCACGCTGCAGCTGCGCGCGCTGCCTTCCGGCGCGCCCGACGACGGCCGACTCGTGCACGGCCCGGGCAACAACATGCCCCTCACCGGTTCCCTCACCGACGGCGTCATCGTCACCGCCAGCGGCCCCTGTGAGTTCGAGGTCCGGCAGCCGGGTCGCCACCACCTCTGGGCCGACGTCTCGCGCGGCCGCTACTCCTATCGGGTCCGTCTGCAGGGCACGACGACCTCGGATCTGCCGACCAGCGGTGTGCTCGAGATCTCGATCGACGCCGCCTCGCTCCGCACAGCGCTGGAGCGACTCGCCGAGCACCGCTGATTCCCGACGCGCGCCACCCTCTGCGGCCGGTGCCCGCTTGCGCCGCGGCGGCGCGTCGGGTGTCGTGCGCGCTTGCGCGTCCCACCCCCGTTGCTGCGCCGCGGCTGGCTGCTGCTGTGGCTCGCGATCGCGATCGCGCTGGTCGCGCGCGCGACGAGCCGCCGCGAGTCGAAGGGTGTGATCCTCGACCACCTCGAGTTCGGTCGGCGACTGCTGCACGGCGAAGACGTCTACGGCCCGTGGAAGTCCGACCCCGACGCGCCGATCCGACCGCTGCACGCGCCGTATCCGCCGTCGTTCGGGCTGTTGACGATGCCGTTCGCGGCGATCGACGCGGCGCTCGGCACGCGCGCGGCGCGCGCCGCCTGGGCGCTGCTGCAGCTGGGTTGCCTCTTGGCCGCGGCGCTCGCGCTGCGCTCGCTGACGACGCCGCGCGCCCCGCCCGACAAGTCGCCCCCGGCGGCGCGGTTCTGGCAACTGCTGTGGCTCGGCACGTTCGCGCTCGGCCTGCGGTTCGTGCTGCGCGACATGCACGGCGGCGGCGGCAACATCGTCAACCTCGGCCTGTGCCTCGGCGCGTTCTGGCTGGCCGAACGGCGACACGCGCGGCCCGCGGGGCTGCTGCTCGCGTTCTCGCTGGTCACCAAGCCGACGCAGCTGTGGCTGTTGCCGGTGTTCTGGCTGCTCGGCCACCGCCGCACGCTGGGCTGGACGATCGCCGGCGGCGCGCTGTTCGTGCTCGTCACCGCCTTGCTGCAGCGCTTCGAGCTCGCGCCGTGGTGGCGCTGGATCGAAGGCAGCTGGCGCCTGGGCACGCAGGCCGACCCGTTCGCCGTGCCCGCGCTCGACTTCCCGCCGTTCGAGTGGATGAACCAGTCGCTGCGCTGCGCACTCGCGCGCTGGTTCGGCACCGTGCCCGACGAATTCGCGGCGCGTGTCGCGCTCGGCGTCGCGCCGGGCATGGGCTGGCCTCAGGCCGCGGTCGCCTGGCTCGTGCGCCTCTGCTCGCTCGCCGCGCTGCTGCTCGTGCTGGGCACGGCGCGGCGCGTGCGTGAGCAGCCGGCGGCCAGGCTGTGGCTGTTCGCCAGCGCGCTGGTGCTGTCGGTGCTGCTGAGCCCGCTGAGCTGGAAGGCGCACCACGTCGCGCTGCTGCCGACGTTGTTCCTGCTGCTGCAGCGCGCCGCGACCGCGAAGCCGGCGCGCGGCTGGCTCGTGGTGCTGCTGACCGGCTGGGCCGTGTGTTGCCTGCCGGGCGGCGACCTCGTCGGCGACGACCGCAGCGAGTGGCTCAACAGCCTCTACGTGGTCACGGCGTCGGACATCGCGCTGCTGCTCGCCACGGCCCTGATCGCCTGGCGACTCACGAACTCAGCGCCGCACGAACACGATGATGCCGCGGCGCGCGCAGGCGGCGGCGAGCTCGTCGGCTAGCGGCAGCGACACGAAGCTCGCGGTGAGCACGGCCTGCAGCCGCGGGCCGCGGCGCGACGGGTCCCGTTCGCCGAGCACGACGAAGCGCACCGCGTCGGCCGAGACCATCGCGGCGAGCTGCTCGTCGTCGTGGTGGCGCGGTGGCAGCGGCGGCAGCCCCGCGAACCACGAGACGCGCGTCAGGTCGCCGGCGATCGTGTCGCCTCCCCGCAGCTGCGTGCGCAGGAATTCACCGAGCTGCCGTTCGGCGCGGCGGTCGGCGTCGATGCCGCCGTTCCAGCCCGCGATCAGCCCGTGCAGCACGGCGATCGTCAGCAGCGCCGCCGCGCCGCGGCGCGGCATCCGCGCGAGCGTCGCCGCCGCGAGCGCGACCGTCGCGACGCCGCACGAGACGAAGAACCGGCGCCGCACCACGAACGTGCAGACCACGGCGATCTGCAGCACGATCGCGGCGAGCAGCGCGCGCTGCGGCGATCGCCAGCCCGCGGCCCAACAGAGCAGACCCGCGACGCCGAACGCCTCGAGCCACGGCCCAGGCACCGCGAGCAGGTTGGCGAGCAGCGCGCCGCGCCCGGGCAGGTCGTCGCGCAGCTCGTGGAAACCGTGGATCGGCAGCGCGTCGAAACCGTTGCCCGACAGCCAGCGCAGCGCGCCGAGCGCGAGCACCGCGAGCAACGCCGGGGCGGCGGCGCGCAGCGCGGCCGCGGGCAGCCGGCGGCGGTCGTCGACGAGCAGCAGCATCGCCGGCACCAGCAGCACCCCCTCGGGGCGCACCCAGAACGCCAGTCCGGCGAGCATGCCGAGCCTGCACCAGCGCTGTTGCAGCCCCTGCCACGTGCCGAGCGCCATCAGCAGCAGGAACGCCGGCTCGCTGTAGGCCTCGGCGGCCAGCCGACCGAGCAGCGGCGAGCTGACGAACAGCACCGCCGCGGGCAATCCGGCGCCGGGCCGCAGGTGCTCGGCGCTGCGCCACAGCGGCCACAGGGCCAGCAGCACACACGCGGTCGAGACCGCGCACGCGCCGACCTCGATGTCGCCGCCGCACCACGACCACGGCGCCAGCAGCAGCGGGTAGCCCGGCGGGAACACCGTGCCGAGGCCTTCGTGCCAGCGGCCCGCCGCGAACTGCTGGGCCATCCACAGATAACTGACGCCGTCCTCGCCGGGTACGGGCGTGCGCGCGAACAACACCGCGATCCACACCGCCGTCGCCGCACCGATCCACCCGAGCGCCAGTCGACGCCGGGCTTCGCTCACCGGCCGCCGTCCCGCGCGGCGTCGCCGTTCGCGCCGAGCACGTGTCCGTTGTGCGGATCGACGCGCAGGTCGAGCGCTTCGTGTTCCTTCGTCCAGAACAGGAACGCGTACATCATCTCGTCGGCGGTCTGCAGCCCGAACTTCACCGTCGCCTCGGGGTCCGGGTTGAACGGGTTCCACGCCGAGTTGTCGTAGTGGGCGAGCGCGTCGAGCCGCGTGCCCTTGGCGAAGCGCCGCACGTTCGGCGCCCAGCGGTAACTCTGCTGCCAGTCGAAGTTGTAGTTGGGCACGACGAGCAGCGTCTCCTGCGTGCCGTCGGGCGCCTCCGCGACCACGGTCATGTCGCGGCCGCGCACGTGCATGTGCACGAACAGCCCGATGCCGACCGCGTCGTCGCGCAGCTTCTTGGCCGCGCGCACGGGAAACGCCATCGCGCCGGGCGGGATCGCGAACCGCAGGTTGGTGAGGATCGTGACCTGCATCTCCTTCTGCACCGGCACGCGCGGGAAACGCAGCCCCACCGAGATCCGGTCGGTCTGCGGTTCACCCGTGGTCACGTAGTGCGCCTGCAGCGCCAGCGCCGAGCCCGCCGGGATGCGCACCGCGGTGCCCGGATCGAGCACGTGCGGGTCGCCGCCGGGCACGTAGCCGGTGATGAACCCGTCCTGCGAGAAGCGCGTGCCGGTGATGCGCGCGAGGTTGCAGTGGTGCAGCACTGCGGGGTTCTCGGGTTTGATCTCGATCGCCTCGATCCAGGTGTCCTGCTCGAAGCGGTACGGCAGCACGAAGTACTGGTAGGGCACGATGCCGTCGGCCGGCAGCTTGACGCGCCCCAGCGGCGAGAGCACGAGGTCGGGCTTGCCGATGCGCCAGTCGCCGGTCGGCAGCTCGCGCGGCGGCGGCAGGTCCGCGGCGTCACCGCTCGGCATGCCCGCGGCGAACCAGGCCGACAACGTCTGCCGCTCCTCGCCCGACATCGCGCGGCGGTTGACGAAGTCGCCGTGGTGGCTGTCGCCGTACCACAGCGGCATGCGGCCCTGCGCGGTCACCTCGGCGAGCATCGCGCCGTGCTTCTTGGCCTCGGCCTCGGTCAGCAGCGAGAACGGCCCTTCGCCGCCGGGCCGGTGGCACTCCTGGCAGTGCTTCTGCAGCAGCGGCGCGACGTCGCGCGCGTAGGTCGGTGCGTCGCCGCCCGGCGGCGCCGCCGGCGGCGTCACCGCGCAGCCGAGCACTTCGGTCTCGGCGACGGCGACGGGTCGGCCGGCGAGCACGTCGTCGAGCGCCAGGCGCAGGTCGTCGCGCGACGCCTGCTCGCGCGCACCCGTGTAGCCGTACTGATCGTCGACGCGGCCGCGGTAGACGAGCTGTTGTTGCGCGTCGAGCACCACCGCCGCGCAGGTGCGGTCGACGCCGCACGCGGCGGCCAGCGACAGGTCGAAGTCCTTGCCGAACACCGCCGCCGGTGCGGCCTTCACCACCTGTCCGGCCGCGTCGACCAGCAGGTCGCCGGCGCCGACGTTGACGACCAGCGTGACCACGCCGCGTGCGGCGAAGTCGGCGGCCAGGGCACCGATGCGCGGCAGGTAGCGCTTCGCGATCGGGCAGTCGACGGTCGTGAAGTATACGACGGTCGCGGCGCCCGCGCCGAGCTCGTGCAGGCGCCGCGGCGACCAGCGGCAGTCGGTGAAGCGCGCGTCGACCTTGGCGCCGAGCGGCACGGGCGCCTGCTGCGCGGCCAGCGCAGCGGCGGCGAGGAACGCGACGAGGGCGGTTGCCGTTCGCATGCGGGCAGCGTCGCCCCCGCCCGCGACCGAGTCCAGCCCCGACGTTGCCGCCGCGCCCACGATCCGCTCAGCTGCCGCGATGGTGACCGCCGCCGAGCTGGCTGCGCTGGCCGCGGCCGGGCACGAACTGCCCTGCCGCGACGCGGCGTTCTTCGCGCAGCTCGCGGCCGCCTGCCGGCGCAGCGTCGGCGCGGCGGCCGACGGCTGGTCGGCGCCAGCCTGCGCGCCAAGGGCTGGCAGGCCCAGCCGCACGCGCCGGCCGAAGAGTGGGCCAGCGGCCCGCTGCCGGTCGCGCGGCTGCTGGCGCTGGTCGAAGGCCACCAGCGCGCGCCGACGGCCAAACCCGAGGCCCGGCTGGACGCCGTGCCCGCGCGCGGCCTCGCGGACGGACTGCTGTTGCGCGGCTACCGCGCCGAACTCGTCGAGGACACCACTTCCACCGCGCCGGAGCCGCCCCGCCTCGGCGGCCTCGCGCTCGTGCTCGGCGCCGGCAACGTCACCTCGACGCCACTGCTCGACGCTCTGCAGCAGGTGTTCTGGCACGGTCGCGCCGTGCTGCTCAAGTGCAGCCCCCTGCACGCGCCGTTGTTGCCGCACTTCGAGGCCGCGCTCGCACCGCTGCGCGAACTCGGCGTACTGCAGCTCGTCTGCGGCGACGCGCAGCTCGGCCGCCAGCTCGCGCAAGACCCGCACGTGACCGCCGTACACCTCACCGGCAGCACCGCGACCTGGCTGGCGCTGCGCGACGATCCGGGTCTGCGCGGCAAGTCCCTGACCGCCGAGGTCGGCTGCGTCACACCGGCGCTGCTCGTCCCGGGCGCGTGGCGCGACGCCGAGCTGCAACACGTCGCGCGGCAGCTCGCGGCGTTCACGGCGATGAACGGCGGCGCCACGTGCCTCGCGCCGCGGCTGCTGCTGACGTCGCGCCGCTGGCCGCAGCGCGAGGTGTTCCTCGACCTGCTGCAGGGCGCGCTCGCGGCGCTGCCGGCGCGCGCGCCCTTCCATCCCGCCGCGGCGCACGCGTTCGCCGCCGCGACCGGCCGACCCAGCCAGGGAACGGAGCTGCCGCCGAGCCTGCGCCGGGACCTCGACCTGCGCCGCGACGCGGCGCTGCTGCGCAGCGAGCACTTCGCGCCGGTCGTGCTCGAACTGCCGCTCGACGCCGGCGAGGCGGACTTCTGCGCGCAGGCTACGATCACCGCGCGCGACCACGTCTACGGCGCGCTGTCGGCCTACGTGTTCGCCCCGCCGCGCGTGCTCGCCGCGCGGCGGGCGATGTCGACCCGCGATCGCCGCGTTGCCGCACGGCACCGTCGCGATCAACACCTGGACCGGCCTCGGCTACGGCCTGGGCAGCACACCGTGGGGCGTTCCCGGCGACGCCGCGATCGAGCACGGCGCCGGCTGGTCGCGCGGCCTGCCGGGCATGCCGCCCGTGCGCCGCTGCGTGATCGAGGCCCCGTTCCGTCCGCGCCCCCTGCCCCCCTGGCTGCCCGGGCATCGCGCCGGGGCTGCGACCCTGCGGGCCCTGACCCGCTACTACCTGCGCCCCGGGGCGCTGCGGCTGGCAAACGTCGTCGCGCGCGCGATGCTGTCGCCATGAGGTTGCGCCGGCACCTGCGCTCGCTTCTCGGACCGCGCAACCGCGGCCTGCGCATCGCCGTGGCCGCGCTGCTGCTCGGCGCGCTGTGGTGGTTCGCCGGCGGCACGGACACCCGACGCTGGTCGCGCGAGGAGATCCTCGACGCGATCCGTTTCGTCGAGAGCAGCGGGCGCGACGCCCCGCCCGACGGCGACGGCGGCCAGGCGATCGGGCCCTACCAGATCCACCGCGTCTACTGGCAGGACGCGGTCGCGTTCCGGCCCGAACTCGGCGGCGACTACCAGGACTGCCGCCGGCGCGCCTACGCCGAGCGCGTGATCGACGCCTACATGCAGAAGTGGGCGCCCGACGCGTGGCGCGACGGCGACGCCGAGCGCATCGCGCGCGTGCACAACGGCGGCCCCAAGGGCCACGAGAACCCCAAGACCGATCGCTACTGGGAACGCGTGCGGGCGCGGCTGCCGTAGTCAGGCACCGAGCGCCGCGGCGACCGCGCCCACCTCGGGAAAGCTCAGCATGTCGCCGCCGACCACACGCACGTGCGGCCCCACGGGCGCCCAGACCTCGGGGTCGGTCGGACCGAACACCGCGACCGTCGGCACCCCGAGCATCGCGGCGAGGTGCGTGGCGCCGCTGTCGTTGCCGACGAAGGCGTCGGCCGCGGCGAGGTCGTCGGCGAGCTGCAGCGGCGTGCGCCCGACCAGGAACGAGACCGGCACCGGCCACGGCCAGCCGCGCGGGTCGTCGCGTTCGAGCTCGACCGGGCCGAGCACGACGCGCAACTCTCCTGCGTGCGCGCCGCGAGCTGCAGCCAGTGCTGCCGCGGCCAGCACTGGCGCGACCGCCGCTGCCGGGGCGAACACCAGCGGCCCTGGCCGGCGCGCGCGGCGGCGACAACCACGCGTCGTCGGGCCAGCGCGGTGCGAGCCCCGCCTGGCGCGCCAGCTGCAGCCCGAACGGCACGCCGCGCTCGCTGCGCGCCGGCTCGAGCGGCACCTGCACGAGCCCGGGCTCGTCCCCGACGACGAGCGCGAACGGGGCCAGGTGCCGACGCGCGCGCTCGGGCCACCACAGCTCGAGGTCCTCGGCGCGGCGCACGGCATCGACGGCGCCGTGGGCGGCGAGGATCGCCCCGTAGTCCGGCACGCCGGCGAGGTGCAGCGCCGCGCCCGGGTGGGCGCGGCGCAGCGCGCGCAGCAGCGGCAACACCAGCAGCGTGTCGCCGAGACCGCCGCGCCGGATCACCAGAACGGACGGCAAGCGCTACTTGCCGTTCGCCATCTTCAGGGCCTGCTGACCCGCGTACGTGTACTCGTACTTCTTCGCGAACTTCGGCAGCTCTTCCATGAGCTTCTTCGCCTGGCTGATCTTGCTGCGGTCGTACTTGTCGAGCAGCTTGGCCAGCGCCTTGCCCGCGGCGATCTCCTTCTTGATGTCGGAGTCGCTCTTGAAGGTGTCGAGCGCCTTGTCGGCCTCCTCGGCGACGGAGAAGCCCTTCCACTCCTTGCTGAGCTTCTCGAGGGCCTCCTTGGCAGAGTAGTAGTCCGGTCCGGCGGCGAGCTTGGCGACGCGCGCCACCTGCGCCTTGACCTTGTCGTCGAGCGCCTTCTGCTGCGTCTCGTAGACCTCGCGCATCTCGGCGTCGAGGTTGTCCGCGGCGAGCATCTTGGTGAGGTAGTCACGCACCTTGCCGTAGTCCTTCTTGTCCCACATCGTACGCAGCGCGTCGTAGCGGGAGTCGTCGGGCAGCTTGGGCGCCAGGGTCACCGACTGCAGCATCGCCTCGATCTCCGACTCGGACGGCATGCGATCGTCGGGCACCGAATGCACGGTGCCGCTCGGGTCGATGCTGAACACGCTCGGGAAGAACTTGATGCCGTACAGCTCGTTGACGC
This sequence comes from Planctomycetota bacterium, assembly GCA_020638655.1. Lineage (GTDB taxonomy): Bacteria > Planctomycetota > UBA1135 > UBA1135 > UBA2386 > JACKIC01. Next base: position 159,328 of record JACKIC010000002.1, on the reverse strand, counting down.
CCTTCGCCTTGAGGAAGGGGTACTTCGCTCCCAGCTTGGTGATGAACGTATCTTCGATCAGACTTTCGGCTTCATCGGACACGCCGATGATCAGCAGCCCCCGCTCCGCGAACTTCTCGTGCAGTTCGTTGAGGTGCGGGACGGCCGCCTTGCAGGGGCCTCACCAGGTCTGTGCGAAGTCGAGGATCACGACCTTGCCGGCGAGGTCGTCGAAGGACGCCGGCCCGTCGTTCCAGACCTTCTCGAACGTGAAGGAAGGCGGGGTCGCCCCCTTCGCCACCTGAGCCGGCGCGAGGGCGGCCAGGGCGCCCAGGGCGGTCAACATCACAAGGGTCGTCTTCATGGTCGGAGAAGGATACCGCTCCGCCTGCAAACTCCACCCTCTTCGCTGCCCAGGCACACAAACGACACAGGCGCGCACCCCGAAGGACGCGCGCCTGTCTGCCGGAGCGCCGATACCAACGCGCTCAGCCCAAATCAGCCGACACCTCAGCCCTGGTGGGCCTGGTGCACACGTCCGACCATCTCCGGGCCGGGCGTGAGGGTCTTGTCGCCCTCGTCCTTCCACTTGGACGGGCAGCCCTCGTTGGTCTTCTTGCCGAGGTAGATGTTCGCTTTGAACTTGCGCATGATCTCGTCGATGTTGCGCCCGAGGTTCAGGAAGTTGACCTCGGAGTTCATCAGCGTGCCGTTCGGGGCGATCAGGTAGGTGCCGCGCAGGCAGAACCCCCCGTTCCAGATCCCGAACTGTCGGGCGAGATCTCCGTTGCGGTCGGACCCCATGTGGAACTTCACGTTCTCGAGGTCCTTCTCCTCGCGCTGCCAGGCGAGGTGCACGAACTGCGTGTCCGCGCTGACGGTGACGATCTCACAGCCCATCTTGGCGAACCGGTCTTGCTGCTCTGACAGAGCAGCGAACTCGGTCGCTCAAACGAACGTGTAGTCGGCCGGATAGAAGAACAGCAGGGTCCACTTGCCGTTCTTCTTGGCGTCCGCCAGCGAGAACGAGCCGAAGCCCTTGGTCGTGGGCTCGAAGGTGGTGAGGGTGAAGTCGGGCACCTGTTGCCCGACCTGCAGGATCGAGGTTTCAGTCATGGTGTTGCGGTCTGTTGGTTGGCTCGGCCGGCGGACCGGCCGAGCGGGAAGTCTACGGGCGCGAAGGGCTCAGCCCTTCATCGCCTGGTGCACGTTGCCGACCATCTTGGCGCTCGGCTTGAGCGACTTGTCGCCGGCCTTCTTCCACTGCGCCGGGCAGGCCTCTTCGGGCAGCTTGCTGAAGTGGATGAACGCGGTGACCTTGCGGGTCAGCTCCTCCATGTTGCGGCCGATGTTGAGCTGGTTGATCTCGCAGCTCGCCAGCTTGCCCTCGGGGCTGATCAGGAAGGTGCCGCGCAGGGCGACGCCGGCGTCGGCGAGGTAGACGCCGAACAGCTTGCTGACCTTGCCGGTCGGGTCGGCGGCCATCGCGTACTTGACGTTGGCGAGCTCACCCTCGTGCTTCTGCCAGGCGAGGTGCACGAACTTGGTGTCGGTGCTCACGGTCAGCACGTCGCAGCCGGCCTTGTCGAGGGCCTGATGCTGCTCGGCCAGCGCCGCGAACTCCGTGGCGCACACGAAGGTGAAGTCCGCCGGGTAGAAGACCAGCACGGTCCAGCGGCCGTTCTTCTTCTGGTCGGCGAGCTTGAACCGGCCGAAATCACCGGTCGTCGGCAGGTAGGTGTCCATCTCGAAGTCGGGCAGTGCCTGCCCGACCTGGGTCGTCGTCACTTCGGTCATTGGTATCGCTCTTCGGGGTAATGAGTCCTGATTTGGGGCGATTAGGCTAGGCCCCTGGCGGGCACGACGCCAGCAACAAAGTGGCGCGGCCCCGGTCGCGGCGCGGCGCGAAACGATGGCGCAGTTAAGACGTTCCAACGCAGGCGCCAACCGGGCACCATGTTCGCCCCCCGAGCCCAGCCGTGACGACCTCAACCAACCCAGGCCAGCCCGTTCCCCCGACCACCTCCACCGCCGCGCAGGCCCTGGCCGCCGCCGGCGACGCCGACTCGGCGCGCGACGTCGGCGCGCTCGACGACGCGGCGCGGCAGGCCGCGGCGCGGCTCGGCCGCAACAAGAAGGGGCTCGTCGAACGGCTGATCTACGGCCCCCGCCCCGACGCCGGCGAGCTGCAGGGCGGCGCCCTCGCCGCCGAACGCGCCGGCGCCCCCGACGCGGCGATCCTCGGCGCGGCGCTCGACTGCCTGTCGCGCGGCGAGGCGTTCACGGCGGACGGCAAACTGTCGGCGGCGCTGCGCGCCGCGGTCGCACAGAACGGCGCCTATGGCTTCACGGTGCCCGGCGACTTCGGCGGTCGCGACGGCGGCTACGTGCAGCTGGCGCTGCTCGAGGAGGAGATGGCCGCCAACGGCCTCGGCCCGCTCGCAGTCGAGATCTCCGGCGAACTGACCATCGGCGCCGGCTCGCTGCTCGCCTACGGCACCGACGAGCAGAAGAAGCTGTTCCTGCCGCTGGTCGCCGAGGGCCAGCTGATGGCGTTCGGCCTGACCGAGGTCGGCATCGGCGTCAACGCCAAGAAGGTGCGCGCCTACGTCGAACCCGACGGCGACGGCTTCCGGCTGTTCGCCGACGGCGATCGCAACAAGCTGTGGATCACCAACGCCACGCACGGCGCGCTGGTCGGGATCGTGGCCCGAGTCGGCAAGGACGGCAAGAAGGTCGGCCTGTTCGTGACGCGCCTGCCCGAACAGGACGTCGGCCCGGGCGAAGGCCTGGACTACGAGTTCCGCTGCGAACCCTCGCGCACCGGCGCGTTCACGGCCAACCACAACTCGCGCCTGCACTTCCTCAACTACCCGCTGCAGGCCGGTGAGCAGATCCAGGCCGACGGCGTCGAGGTGCTGTTCTACTGCCTGCGCATGGGCCGCTGCATGCTCGCGGCGATGGCCGCCGGCTACCAGCGCATGTTCGCGGCCGACGCCGCGGCCTACGCGACGAGCCGCGAGGGCGTCGGCGGCATGGTGATCAAGCACGAGCTGCCGCGCCAACACCTGGGCAAGATGCTCGGCGGCGCGCTGCAGTCGCGCGCGCTGAGCCACCTGTCGCTGCAGCAGGACGCCAGCGGCGTCGACCTCGCCGGCCTGCGCGACCTCACCAAGTCGGCCGCCGCGACCAGCGCGCTCGAGTCGCAGATCGCGTGCGAACGCGTGCTCGGCGGCCGCTCGTTCGACCAGCGCTCGCGCGTGCACGACGCGCGCCACAACATGCACGTGTTCGGCGTCGTCGAGGGCGAGGACGACCTGATCCTGATGGGCATGGTCAAGGACGTCACCGACACGTTCACCAGCCGCTACATGGCCGGCATGCTCGGCGTGCTGCAGTCGATCAACATGGGCGCGGACGGCAAGCCGCTGCCGCCCGCCGAGCGCCTCTTGCGCATCACCCCGCTGACGGTGTTCGACGCTCCTGGCAAGGTGCTGACCGCGACCGGGCGCCTGCTCACCAACGGCTCGTTCTGGAAGCTGAAGCTCTGGATCCTCTGGAACCTGCTGGTCGAGCTGTTGCTGCTGCCGCTGCTGCTGGTGCCGACACGGTGGTTGCCGCGCTACCAGCTGCTGCCCGAAGGTCTGCGCCGCTACGCGCGCTTCGCCGAGACCCGACTGCGCTGGCTGCGCTGGGCGTATCTGGGCATCAACCTGTGGTTCCAGCTCGAGCTGACCCGCGCGCAGATCCCGCTGCAGCGCCTGGGCAAGGCGATCGAACACCTGGTCACGATGCTGGCGCTGTGCCACCACGCCGCCAAGCACGACGTCAGCGAGCAGCGCGTCGCCGCCCTGCAGTGCGAGCAGCTGCAGACCCGCGTCGCGGGTCTGCGCCTGCTGACCGGGCTGCGTCAGATGGAGCGCCTGCGCGGCCTCGTCAGCGCCGTCGGTGAGGACGTCGAGAAGGGGCAGTGCTCGCTGCTGGCCGGCGTCGCGCCGCAGGCGTTCGCGCACCCGTTCGAGAAGCGCGAGCGCAAGAAGAAGTAGCGGCGGGCGCGGCGGACCGCGCCGCCGTCACGCCTGCGCCGGCGGCGGCAGGTCCTCGTCGCCGATGACGTGACCGTCGCGCACCTCGAGCGGGCCCCGCTCCTGCGCCTCCCACGCCTGCGGCGTGTCCGGCGGGTCGAGCTCCCGAGACGTGAAGATGCGGTAGAGGGCGGGCAGCACCAGGACCTTGAGCAGCGTGCTCGAGACCAGGCCCGCGATCACCACCGTGGCCAGTGGCCGCTGCACCTCCGCTCCCTGCCCGGTCGCCAGCGCCATCGGCACGAAGCCGAGCGACGCGACCAGCGACGTGATCAGGATCGGACGCAGCCGCACCAGGCAACCCGTGCGGATCGCCGCGTCGCGGCGCATGCCCTCCTGGCGCAGCTGGTTGATGAACGACACCATCACCACGCCGTTGAGCACGGCCACGCCCGACAGCGCGATGAAGCCGATCGCCGCCGAGATCGAGAACGGCATGTCGCGCAGCCACAGGCCGACGATGCCGCCCGACAGCCCCAGGGGCACGCACGAGAACACCAGCAGCGCGTACTTGGCGCTGTGGAACATCGAGAACAACAACACCAGGATCAGGAAGAACGCCAGCGGCACGACGATCGCGAGCCGTTCGCGCGCCGCGGCGAGGTTCTGGTAGGTGCCGCCCCACTCGAGCCACCCGCCCGGCGGCAGATCGATGCGGTCCATGCGCCGCCTGGCGTCCTCGACGAAGGTGCCCAGGTCGCGACCGCGCACGTTGGCCTGCACGGTGATCTGCCGCTTGCCGTTGCGGCGGCTGAACTGATACGGGCTCTCCGCCGTGGTGATCGTGGCGAGCGCGCCGAGCGGCACCGTGCGCGAGGCCGCCGGCGCGTCGCCCTCCCCGGCGGCGAGCGCCGCCCCGGGCAGCGGCACCGCGAGGTCGCCGACGTCCTGCAGGTCGCCACGATCCGCCTCGGGCAGGCGCACGACCAGGTCGACCCGCCGGTCGCCCTCGAAGAGCACCCCGGCGCTGCGCCCGCCGAAGGCGATCGCCAGCGCGTCCTGGACGTCGGCCATCGCCAGCCCGTAGCGCGCGGCGCGCTCGCGGTCGATGGCGACCTCGACCATCGGCATGCCGTCGGTCTGTTCGACCTTGATGTCGCAGGCGCCCGGGATCGTCGCGAAAGCCGCCGCGACGCGGTCGGCACACTTCTGCATCAGGCCGAAGTCGTCGCCGTAGATGCGCACCGCCACGTCGCCGCGCACGCCCGCGACGAGCTCGTTGAAGCGCATCTGGATCGGCTGCGTGAATTCGTACGCCGCCCCCGGGACCGTCGCGATCGCACGCTCCATGCGCGCGATCAGCGCGGCCTTCGGCAGGTCCGGGTCGGGCCAGTTCACCCGTTCCTTCAGCATCAGGAACGTGTCGGTCATGTTGGGCGTCATCGGGTCCGTCGCCATCTCGGCCGTGCCGGTGCGCGAGAACACCGTCGCCACCTCGGGGATGGCCTGCAGCACGCGCTCGAGTTCGAACTGCATCACCGTCGCCTGCTCGAGCGACGTCGAGATCGGCCGCGTGGCCATGATCACCACGTCGCCTTCGTCCAGGTTGGGCGCGAACTCCGCGCCCAGCCGCCCGAACAGCGCGAGGCTGCCGAAGAACGCCGCGGCCGCCAGACCGACGACGAGCCAGCGCAGGCGCAACGCGAGGTCGAGCACGGGCGCGTAGAGGCGCTTGGCGACGCGCACGAGCACGTTGTCCTTCTCCTGCACCTTGCCCCGCACACAGATCGCGACCAGCGCCGGGATCAACGTGAACGACAGTACGAACGCCGCGATCAGCGCCAGGATCACGGTGATCGCCATCGGCCGGAACATCTTCCCTTCGACGCCCGTGAGGGCCAGGATCGGCAGATAGACGATGACGATGATCGCCTGCCCGTACACCGACGGGCGGATCATCTCCTGCGACGCCACCATGACCTCGTGCAGGCGTTCCTGCAGCGACAGGAGGCGGTGCTCTTGATGCTGCTTCTCGGCGAGGCGGCGCAGGCAGTTCTCGACGATGATGACGGCCCCGTCGACGATCAGGCCGAAGTCGATCGCGCCGAGCGACATCAGGTTGCCGCTGACGCCGCCCTCGACCATGCCGATCGCGGTGATCAGCATCGACAGCGGGATCGCCATGGCCGTGATCAGCGCCGCGCGGAGGTTGCCGAGCATCAGGAACAGGACCAGCACGACCAGCGCCGCGCCCTCGACGAGGCTCTTCGTGACCGTGTGGATGGTGACGTCGACGAGCTTCTTGCGGTCGAGCACCGTACGCACCCGGACGTCGGGCGGCAGCGAGCGCCGCAGCTCGCCCACGCGCGCGTCGAGATCGATCGCCACCTGACGGCTGTTGGCGTGCATCAGCATCAGGGCGGTGCCGAGCACGATCTCCCGGCCGCCCTGGCTGGCGCTGCCGGTGCGTGCCTGCCGGCCCAGGCCGACGGAGCCGACGTCGCGGACACGGATCGGCACCCCGTCGCGCGTGGTGATCGCCACCGCGCCGATCTGCTCGACCTTCTCGAAGTTGCCCGCGGCGCGGATCGCCAACGCCTCGCCATGGCGCTCGAGGAAGCCCGCGCCCGTCGACACGTTGTTGCGCTCGAGGGCCTCGATCACATCCGAGAACGTCAGTCCGTACGCCGCCAGGCGGCGGGCGTCGGGCTGCACGTCGTACTGCTTGGCGTAGCCGCCGTTGCTGTCGACGCCGGCCACGCCGACGATCGACCGCAGCTGCGGGCGGATCACCCAGTCCTGCACCGTGCGCAGGTACGTGGCGCGCTCGAACTCCGAGCGCAGCCGCTCACCTTCGGGGGTCAGGTAGCTGCCGTCGCGCTGCCAGCCCGGCCGGCCCTCGACAACCGCCGCGCCGTCGCCGCCGGGGTGCGCGAATTCGACGACGTACATGTAGACCTCGCCGAGGCCCGTGGTGATCGGCCCCATCTCGGGCGCAGCGCCCGGCGGCAGCAGCCCGCCGAGCGTGCCGAGCCGCTCGGTGATCTGGTTGCGCGCGAAGTAGACGTCGACTTCGTCGCCGAACACCGCCGTGACCTGCGAGAACCCGTTGCGCGAGAAGCTGCGCGTCGACTCCAGGCCGGGGATGCCCGCGAGGGCGTTCTCGACCGGCAGCGTGACCTGCTTCTCGATTTCAGCCGCGGTGAGCGCGGCGAACATCGTGTTGATCTGGACCTGGTTGGTGGTGACGTCGGGCACCGCGTCGATCGGCAGGCGCTGCAGGTTGTGCAGGCCCAGGCCGGCGACCAGCGCGGCCAACAGCAGCACCAACCAACGGCTGCGGATCGACACCCTGAGAATGGCTTCGAACATGGCGGCTCCTCAGTTCTCCTCGCCGCCCGCGGCGGTCAGCGCCTGCGCCTTGACGAGGAAGCTGCCGTCGCTGACGACCACCTCGCCGGCCGTGAGCCCGGCGCGGATCGGCACGAACCCGTCCCGCGCCTCCCCGACCTCGACCTGCCGCGCCGCGAAGCGGTCGCCCGAGTCGCCGTGCGGCACGAACACCACGCTGTGGCCGTCGAGCAGCTGCACCGCCGCGTCGGGCACCGCCAACTGCGGCGGCGGGGCGCCGCCGTCCTTGGCGTCGACCAGGAGCCGCACCTCGCAGAACATGCCGGGGCGCAGCTCTGCGGGCGGGTCGGTGACGACGACCCGCACGTGCGCCGTGTGGGTCGTCGGATCCAGGGCCGGGGCGACGAACGCGACCGTGCCGCGGACCTCGGCCTGCGGCGCGTGCAGCAGCCGGACCTCGGCCGTGGACCCGAGCGCCAGCCCCCCGACGTGACGTTCGGGGACCTCGGCGACGACCCAGAGCGCGCCGAGGTCGGCGAGGGTGAACAGCGCGCCGTGCTCGGCGTCGACGAGGTCACCGATGGTCGCGTGGCGCGCGACGACGGTGCCGGCGCGCGGCGCGCGCAGCGGCTGGCGCGGGGCCAGCGCGCCGGTCCGCTGCAGCTCGTCGATCGCGGCCGGCGTCATGCCGAACAGGGTCAGCTTGTTGATCGCGGCGGCAGCGCCGGCGCTCGCCAGCCGCAGCTCCGCCGCCGCGGCGCGGAACTCCGCCTCGCGCCGGTGCACCTCGGTGAGCGCGATGCCCTGCGACTCGGCGTGCAGCCGCTCGGCGCTGCGCCACGATGTCTCCAGCAGCGCCACCAGCGGCGCGTTGGCGGCCTCGGTGCGCCGCTGCAGCAGCAGCTCGTTCTGGACCTCACCGAGTTCGAGGCTGTCGAGCTCCGCGAGCACGTCGCCCGCGGCCACGGTGTCGCCTACCCTCTTCGCCAGGGTGACGACGCGTCCGGAGAGCGCCGCGCCGACGTTGGTGGTCGCGTCCTCGTCGTAGCCGACGCGCGCCGGCGCTTCGCAATAGCTGCGCAGCGGCCGGAGCTCGGCGGTCGCCTTGGCCAGCGGGGTGCGCGCCAACGACTCCGCCGGGTACGAATAGAGCAGCGGCGAGCTCCGCGTCGGCGCCGGCGCCTCCAAGGCGGCGGCGTCTTGCCGTTGGCAGGCGGCCAGGGCCAGGATCAGGCACGAGATACGAAGGAGGGAGACGGTCATCTCAGCGGTCCTCGCGCGCGGCGCGCGGCATGGAGTCGTCGGGGAAGGAGGTGGTGCCACCGTCGGACAGGCCGGCGGTGGCCCGGTCGAGACGGATGCGGGCGATGCGGGCGTCGCGCGACAGCTCGACGACGCGGAGTTCGGTCGCGCGACGTTCCTCGTCGGCGAGCAGCACGGCGGAGATACCGGTGGCGCCGGCTCTCCAGGCCGCCTCGGCGAGCTGCAGGCGCTCGCGCTGCAGCGGCGCCAGACGGTCGCGCACCGCCGCGAGCGCGGCGTGCGCCGCGCGATGCTCGCGCTCGGCGGCCCGGACCTCGCCGAGAATCCGCCGCGCGCAGGCGGTCCAGCGGTGCCTGGCGGCGAGGCACGCCGCCGCCGCCGTGTCCCGGGCGTTCCCGCCGAAGTCGAACAGCGGCAGCGGCACGCTGACGCTCGGGCCGAGCTCCCAGCCGGCAGGGCGTTCCGCCGAGACTCCGAGCCCCGTCTCGCGCCAGACGGCGAGAGCGGCCAGGGCGGCTTCGTCGCCGAGGGCCTGCAGCTCCCAGGCCGCTTCGTGGAGCTCCGGCCGCGAACGCAGGGCGCGGGCCGCGCGGTCTTCGTCCGCGAGCGGTTCGTCGCTGCCCACGTCGAGCGGCCAGTCGGCGGGCGCGCTCGGGCAACCCAGGAGCAGCGCGAGCGCGCCGCGCGCCGCCGTCACGCGCGCGCCGGCCATCGCCGTCTCGACCGCGACGTCGGCCTGCCTCGCCCGCACCGCGGCGGCCTCGCTGGCGTCGGCCTCGCCGGCCCGGAGTCGGCTCGCCGCGACCTCCGCCATGCGCGCCAACAGCTGATCGCGCGCGCGCAGCTCCGGCAGGGCCGCCTCGGCGGCGACGGCTTCGGCATAGGCCTCGCGCCACGCAGCCGCGACGTCCAGGGCGACGGTCACGCAGTGCGCGGCCGCGGCGCGCAGCCGCGCATCGGCGACCGCGGCCCTTCGCGGCGTCTGCAGCAACTCGACCAACGGCGCCGTCAACGCGGTCTCGACCGCAGGTCGCCCCTCCCCCCAACGCACGACGACGCTGAGCAACGGGTTGGCCCACAGCCTCGCCCCCTCGGCGCCGCGCAGCGCCAGCCGGGCCTCCGCCAGCGCGACCTGCAACTCCGGGCTGTTGCGCAGCGCCACGGCGAGGCCATCGGCCTCGCGCAGCGTCGCCCCGGGCGGCCATGGCACCGCGGCCTCGGCAGCGTCCCAGGAGGTGCGCAGGCAGAGGTCTTCGGCGAGCCCGGTGGCGCGCGCGGCCTCGACCCCGGGTACGACCTCGGGAACGGGGCCCGCGCAGGCAGCGAGCGCGGCGAGAAGCACGGCAGACGGGACGGAGCGGCGGTCGACGGACATGGGCGAGTGCAAGGAGGCACCTCGTGCTCCCGCGGGAGCGGCATCGGGGAAGGGACGCAGCCGGGGGCAGCGCCCGATCGGATCGCGGCGCGCAGCGGCTCGGATCGACGAGCGGAGCTCCGCTCGGATCAGGCGATCGGGGGCGCGCGCGGGGCCGCCGCCGTGACGATCGGCAGCGAAGCAGACGCGACGGCCACGTCGGCATCGAGCCAACCGACGCGCAGGGCCGGCGGCGGCAACGGCAGGCGCGTCGCCGGCGGCAGCGCCGGGAGGTCGACGACCCGCTCGTCTTCGTCCGCGGGCCGCTGCTGCGGGGGGCCGGAATGATCGTGCGCCGCGTGCGGCACATGGTCGCCGGCCGGTACGACGACGGCGTCCGCGCTCCCGTCACTCGGCTGCGAACCGCCGCAGACGACGACCAGGGTGCTGGTCAGCGCATGCTGGTGCGGTTCGGTGGCGAGGTGGTAGGGCACCCAGAAGGAGCGCACCAGCAACGCGACGACGAACAGCAGGCAGACCCAGCGTCTGCCTGTCGGCGTGGTCGTCGTCATGCTGGCTCGCGTCGTCACGCGCGGCAGGCTACGGCGGCCATGCGCGGCTGTCCAGTAGGGTCCCGACCCGGCTTCCCCCCCGCGGGCCGCGCCGGTTCAGCCGGCGCCCAACCGCTCGAGCTCGAGCATCTGCGCCTCCCACTTCGGCATCACCAGCGCGAGCCGCTCGGTGTGTTCGTCGAGCTCCCGGCTGAGCTCGGTGGCGCGCGGCGCGTCGTTCCAGACCTCCGGCAACGCCAGCAGCTCACCGATCTCGGTCTGCCGCCGCTCGAGCTCGGCGATCTCCTGCTCGAGCTTGGCGACGCTCTTCTCGAGCTGCTTCTTCTGCGCCGCGAGGGCGCGCTGCTGCTCCTTGCCACTGGCCGGGGCGGCCGCCTTGGCTTTGCCGCCCTTCGCGGGCTTGCCGGTGCCGACGGCGCCCGCGGTCAGCGCCGCGCGCGCCGAGGTCGACTTCGTCTTGTGCAGGTAGAACTCGTAGTCGCCCTGGTAATGCGTGAGCTTGCCGCCGGCGACGTGGATCACCTTGTTGGCGAGCGCCTTGATGAAGTAGACGTCGTGGGAGATGAACACCAGGGTGCCCTCGAACTGCTTGAGGGCCCCGACCAGCGCGTCGATGCTCGACATGTCGAGGTGCGTGGTCGGCTCGTCCATGAGCAGCAGGTTCGGCGGGTCGAGCAGCAGCTTGACCAGCGCGAGGCGGCTCTTCTCGCCGCCGCTGAGCACCTCGATCTTCTTCTGCACGCTGTCGCCCGAGAACAGGAACGAGCCCAGCAGCGTGCGCACGAACTGCTCGGTCACCTTGCTCTCGGTGTCGAGCGCCTCGGCGAGCACGGTGCGCTCGGGCTTCAGCATGTCGACGCGGTACTGCGAGAAGTAGCCGGTGACGACGTTGTGGCCGAGCACGCGCTCGCCGCGCTGCGGCTGCAGCTTGTCCGCGAGCAGCTTGAGCAGGGTCGACTTGCCTGCCCCGTTGGGCCCCACCAGCACGATGCGCTCGCCGCGCTCGATCTCGAGGTCGATGCCCTCGTAGACCTTGGCCTCACCGTAGGCGAAGTGCAGCTGCTCGAGGGTCATGGCGCGCTGGCCGCTGCGCGCCGGCTGCGGGAAGCGGAAGCTGACGCGCTTGTCGTCCGCGACCGGCGCCTCGATCTTGTCCATGCGCTCGATCTGCTTGAGCTTGCTCTGCGCCTGCGTCGCCTTGCTGGCCTTGGCCTTGAAGCGGTCGGCGAACGCCTGCAGGTGCGCGATCTCCTTCTGCTGCGTCTTGTAGGCGGCGAGCAGCTGCGCGTCGGTGGCCTCGCGCTGCGCCACGTACTTGTCGTAGTTGCCGGTGTAGCGGATCAGCTTCTGCGCGCGGATCTCGACGATGCCGGTGACCAGGTGGTTGAGGAACTCGCGGTCGTGCGAGATCACCAGGATCGCGCCGGGGTAGCCGCGCAGGTAGTCCTGGAACCACAGCAGCGACTCGAGGTCCAGGTGGTTCGTCGGCTCGTCGAGCATCAGCAGCTCGGGTTCCTGCGTCAGCAGCCGGGCGAGGTGCGCGCGCATCACCCAGCCGCCGCTGAGCTCGCGCGCCGGCCGGTCCATGTCCTGGTCGCGGAAGCCGAGTCCGCCGAGCAGCTGCCGCGCCTTGGCCTCGACCTGGTAGCCGTTGAGCTCGTGGAAACGCTCGTGCGCGTCGTCGTGCAGGTCCTCGGGGTGCTGGGCCTCGACCGGGTGGTCATGGTCCCACGCGAGCACCTGCCGCCGCACCTCGACGAAGTCGGGCGTGATCGCCACGGCGATCTCGAACGCGGTCTCGTCCCCCACCGGCGCGCTCTCCTGCGGCAGGTAGCCGATCTGCGCGCCGCGCTCGCGGTTGATGCGGCCGTCGTCGGCGGGCTCCTCGCCGAGGATCAGGCCGAACAGGGTCGATTTCCCGGCGCCGTTCGGTCCGACCAGGCCGATGCGGTCGCCGCGGTTGACCTGCAGCGCAGCGTCGGCGAACAGGGTTCGATCGCCGTAGGACTTGGTGACGCCGGACAGGGTGAGCATCGGGGGCGAAGAGTATGCCGAGCCGTGCGTCGCGGCGCGAGGGCCCCTGGGCGCGATCCGGGGTAGTCTTGCGCCATGCGCACGATGCCACTGGCCGTCTGCCTCACCGCGGCGCTCGCCGCCGCGACGCCGCACCTGTCCGCCCAGGACGCGAACGACACCAGGCTCGCCGCGGCCGCCGCGGCCCGCGCCGCCTACCGCGAGGTCGACTACGCCACGCTCGACCGCACGATCCGCAAGGAGCCGGCCTACGTCGCTGCGCCGCGCTACGCGATGTTCGTCTTCGACCTCGCGGGCAAGCACCGTGCCTGGGCGGTGCTCGACAAGAGCGCCGCCGACGCACCCCACTACGACGTGCTCTACCTGGACCTCGACGGCGACGGCGACCTCACCGGCAAGGGCGAACGCTTCGTCGGCAAGTTCGACGAGAAGCTCGTGCCCGCCGGCATGGGGCTCACGATCCGCGTCGGCGACATCCGCGTCCCGGGCACGGACCTCGTGCACAAGAAGTTCCTCGTGTCGACCACGCCGAAGGCCGGCCGCAAGGGCTTCTGGTTCCGCATGGACTGGAACGGCCAGCAGCAGATGTCCGGCGGCTACGGCGCGCTCGGCATGGACCTCACCGAGTGGGCGGCTTCTGCCAAGGAGGCGCCGGTGCTGCGGCCGTGCCCGTACGGCCCGCTGTCGTTCGCGACCTGGGGCGACGACGAGTTCGTGCTGCGCGCGGGCACGAGCCCCAAGATCAACGTGATCGTCGGCAACGCCGGCAGCGGCCCGCACACGCTCGCGGTCGTCGACGAGCACTTCCTCGACCTGTCCGCCGAGGAGCTGCTCGTCACCGTCGTCGCCAAGGACAAGAACGGCAACGAGGTCAGCGAGACCTCGCGCATCCACGACCACTGTTGAGGCATCCTCTACGACGACTCCGTGAGAGTCCCTGCCGCCGCCGCCCCCGGTTCCGCCGTTCTGCGCATCACCCTGCTCTCGCCGCTCGGCAAGCCCGCGTTGGTCAGCGAAGTGCCGGCGACGATCCGCTGACCGCGCCGCTCAGCTGATCAGCAGCAGCCGCGGCAGCCCGCCACCGCGATCGTCGGGCGCGCGGTGGATGCACGCCGGCCCCGCGCTGCCCGGGTGCTCCACCGCGAGGCGCCACAGGTTGCCGACGCCGAACGAGAACGGCCGCGCCGCCGCCGTCGGCGCGTAGTGCAGGTCGTAGTTGTGCTCGCGCAGCCAGGTGCAGAACGCCGCATCGTCCGCGCCGCCGAACTCGGTGAGCAGCCGCGCGCGCGTCGCGGGCACGTCGACGTGGCGCCGGGCCTCGTCGTGGCGCAGCCCCTCGCTGGCCGGCGCGGTGTAGCTGCACAAGAACGTCTCGGTCGGCACGTCGGCGCGGTCGACGTGGAACGAATAGACGTCGGTGCGCACGGCGCGGCCGGCGTCGTCGCGCGCGTAGCCGCGGATGCACTCGAGCGACGGGTCGTGGCCGAGTTCGCGCAGGCGGCGCAGGTCGTCGAGCAGCGTGTCCACGGCGGCGCGCCCGGCCGCGCCGAGGCGCAACGACGCCAGGAGGTCCGCGTCGAGCGCGGTGACGGCATCGTGCGCAGCGACGCTCGCGACCACCTCCTCGAAGTCGCCGGCGAGCACCCGGCGCCAGCAGACCGCGCTGACCTCGCCACCCAACGGCGTCGCCAGCAGCGCGTCGAAGCTGTCGACCACGCGCACGCCGCGATACTCAGGAGGCCCGAAGACGGCAGTCATGCGTTCCGTCGGAGCCCCAGCCATGGCTGCAAGCCCACGGTGCGGCGTTCCGTCGCCAATTCGTGTCACTCCAGCGCGGCGTCGACACTGCCGGCTGCTCGTCGAGCTTGCTGCGCAGCTTCTCGATCGGCAATTGGACCGCGAAGTAACACGCGACGGCGATGGCGCACAAGAGGCCGCCAGCGATCCCGTAGGCTCGAGCCACGCGCGGCCCCTTGGCGCCCAGCGCGATCGGCAGATAACCCAACGTCGCGAGCGCGAGGGGACCGACCCAGCCGTGCCGGCCCAGCAGCAGCTCGCCGAGGTCGAGCGCGACCGTGGTCACCCCGGGCAGTGCGATGTCGAGGCACTCGAGCACGGGCACGAAGCGCCGATCGTAGGCCGCGACGAGGCTCAGCGCACCGACGCCTACGAGCCACGGCAGGAAGTGCAGCAGGGCCCGACGCCGCGCCGCAGCCGCATCGTGCTCCCGTCGTCCAGATGCCACAGCCGAGCATCGACTCGCGCCGCCAGCCTGCTTTAGGTGCCGGGCGCTTGCGCCGGCCCGCTCACCTCGCCAACGTCTCCGCCGAGCCCCTCGATGCCGCAGTCCGATCTCGTCGCCCAGCTGACCTCGCCCGCGGCGACGACCACGTTCGCCGTCGTCGGCGGGCTGCTGGTCGTCACGCTGCTGCGCGAGATCCCGCGCATCCCTGCCCGGCTGCTGGTGTTGATGCTCTGCGCCTTCCTCGACATGGTCGGCCTGCTGATGATCGTGCCGCTGCTGCCGTTCTACGTGAAGCGGCTCGGCGAGGGCGGCGTCATGGTGCTCGGCACGACCGTCGGCGAGGCCACCCTGGTCGGGCTCGTCGCCGCGGCCTTCACCTTGGCGCAGCTCGTGAGCGCGCCGTTCTGGGGGCGGTTCTCCGACCGCCGGGGCCGCCGCCCCGCGCTGATCGCCGCGCTCGCCGCGTCGAGCGTCGCCTACCTGGTGTTCGGCTTCGCCGAGGCGCTGCCCGTGCTGCTGCTGTCGCGGCTCGTGCAAGGCGCCGGCGGCGGCACGGTCGGTGTGATCCAGGCCTATGTCGCCGACACCACCGAACCCGCGCAACGCGCGCGCGCCCTGGGCTGGCTGTCGGCCTCGACCAATCTCGGCGTCGCGCTCGGGCCCGTACTCGGCTCCTGGGCCGTGGCGCGCGGTCACGACCTCGATCACTGGCGCGGCGAAGGCGAACTCTACGCACACGCGGCCCCGGGCATCCTGGCGGCGCTGATGTGCCTCTTGACGATGGCGGTCACGTTCCTGTTCCTCGCCGAGCCCAACGAGCACCGCGGCGGCGACAGCAAGGAGCGCGTGCCGATCGGCAAGGCCCTGGGCTCGGTGGTGCTGCAACCCGGCCAGGTGACGTCGCGGCTGATCCTCACCTACGCGATCGCGATCGGCTCGTTCTCGGGAGTGACCACGGTGCTGGCGCTGTTCCTGAACCATCGCTTCGCGATCGACGAGAAGACGATCGGCTACTTCTTCCTCTACATCGGCGCGATCGCGGTGTTCGCGCGCACGTTGGCGCTGGGCCCGCTGGTCGACAAGCTCGGCGAGGCGCGGCTGTCGCGCGTCGGCATCGTCACGCTGTCGCTCGGCATCCTCGGACTGGCGTTCGCCGAGTCGCTGCCGACGCTCGCGGTGACCGTGGCGATGATCCCGCTCGGCACCGCGTTCACGTTCCCGTGCGTGACCGCGCTGCTGTCGCGCGTCGTGCCGGGCAACGACCGCGGCCTCTACATGGGCATGCAGCAGACGTTCGGCGGGCTCGCGCGCATCGCCGCGCCGCTGCTCTACGGCCACTCGTTCGACGTCTACGGCATCCAGACGCCGTTCTTCCTGTCGGCGGCGCTGGTGTTCGTGACGCTGCCGCTCGGTTTCGGCCTGCACAAGTTCGCCCGCCCCCGCGCACCGGACGCCCCCGCGGCGTAGGCTGCCGCCATGACCCGCCGCCTGATCAGCACCGGCTCGACCTTCGAAGCCGCCATCGGCTACTCGCGCGCCGTCGTCGACGGCGACTGGATCTTCTGCTCGGGAACGACCGGCTACGACTACGCCACGATGCAACTCGCGGACGGCGTGGTCGCGCAGTGCGAACAGTGTCTGCGCAACCTCGAGAAGGTGCTCGGCGAAGCCGGTGCGAGCCTGCGCGACGTGGTGCGCGTCACCTACATCCTGCCCGACGCGAGCGACTTCAAGGCCTGCTGGCCGACCCTGAAGGCCGCGTTCGGCGAGATCCGGCCGGCCGCGACGATGTTCGAGGCGGGGCTGGCCGATCCGGCGATGCGCATCGAGATCGAGGTGACGGCGCGGCGCGGCTCGGGGAGTTGAGCGAAAGGCCCCGCCCGCGCATCCTGGGTGGGCCCCGCTCCCTCTGCATGCACCGCCTCCTCGCCGTCCTCGTCCCCGCCGCCGCGGCGCTCGCGCAGCAGACCTACCCCGAAGGCGCGCCGATCCCGCGCGACCTCACGCCGCTCGAGGCCGCGTGGCTCGCGGCGAACCCGCTCGCGGGCACCGATGCGCCGACCCCGCCGCCCACCGGGCCGATCCACTGCGCCGCCGAGTACGAACCGTGCGACGGCCTGGTGATCGCCTGGGAGGGTTCGTCGAGCTGGACCGCGATCCTCACGCAGATCGCCTACCACGTCACGACCACGGGCAACGCGAACATCTACTGCTACGTCGACTCGGGCAGCGAGCAGACGAGCGTGCAGAGCGCGCTGACCAGCGCGGGCTGCAACATGGGCCGCGTGCAGTTCCTGGTGCGCACCACCGACACGATCTGGTGCCGCGACTACGGCCCGCGCTACGTCTTCGAAGGTGACTGCCGCGCGATCGTCGACCACACCTACAACCGGCCGCGCCCCAACGACAACGCCGTGCCCGCGCACTTCGGCGCCGCGCGCGGCCACCGCGTCTACGAGATCCCGCTCGTGCACGGCGGCGGCAACTTCCACCTCGACGCGCTCGGCCGCGCGCACAGCACGCTGCTGATCGCCAACGAGAACCCGGGCCTCACGAGCCTGCAGATCGTCGGCTACTGGCAGGCCTACCAGGGCCTCAACACGACGCTGTACACGCCGTTCCCGACGTCGGTCGACAGCACGCAGCACATCGACATGTGGATGCAGGTGTTCGCCGATCACGGCGTGATGATCAGCGACTGGCCGCTGCAGCCGAACTCGACGCAGGACCAGATCTGCGACGCCGCCGCGGTGTCGCTCGCGGCCGCGGGCTACACCGTACACCGAGTGCCGGCGTTCAGCGTCGGCGGCACGCACTACACGTTCACCAACATGGTGCTCTGCAACGACCTCGCGCTCGTGCCGAGCTACACCAATACGACCGTCGCGCCGTACAGCGGCCAGGCGCTCGCGGCGTGGCAGGCGGCGCTACCCGGCAAGACCGTGGTGCAGGTTCCCTGCCAGGCGATCGTCACCGCCGCGGGCGTGATGCACTGCATCGTCATGCACGTGCCCGCACACCGCGGCGGCCTGTCGCCGACCGCCTACGTCAAGTCGCCGAACGGTGGCGAGGTGCTGCAGCCGCTGCAGCCGGTGACGATCGAGTGGAACGCCGACGACGACCAACAGGTCGCGGGTGTCGATCTGCAGCTGTCGGTCAACGGCGGGGCGTCGTTTCCGTACACGCTCGCGAGCAACCTGCCGCACACGGGCAGCTGGACCTGGAACGTGCCCGACCTCTACGCGCCCGCCGCGCGCCTGCGCGTGGTCGCGCGCGACGCGCAGGGCCGCACCGGCAGCGACGTCAGCGACAACGACTTCGCGATCAACGGCACCGGCTGCCAGGCCCTCGCCACGCCCTACGGCGCCGGCAAGGCCGGCAGCCTCGGCGTGCCCCAGCTCGGTGCCAACCCGCCGGTGCTCGGCGCGACGCTGACCGTGGCACTGCAGCAGGCGCTGCCCGCGAGCACGTTCTTGATGCTGCTGGGCGACCAGCAGGCGGCGACGCCGTTCGACGGCGGCACGATGCTGGTGCTCGCCAACAGCGGCTTCTTCGCCGCGACCGACGCCGCCGGCCATTGGCAACTGCCGGTCGCGCTGCCCGACGATCCGGTGCTCTGCGGCGCGACGCTGCACGCGCAGGCGTGGATCCCGTTCGATCCGCTCGCCACCGGCGCGGGCTGGGCGGCCTCGAACGGGCTCACGCTCGTGCTCGGTCACTGACCACGCGGCCGGCGCCGGCGACCGGCGCGACGCACGCGCCACGCGGCCCAGACGAGCGCGAGCACCAGCGCTCCCAACAGGAGCGGTTGGTTGCGCAGGATGCGCCACCATGCCCACCCGAACGGCACGATCAGCGCGATGCCGAGGCCGATCCCGAACCGGCTGTAGGTGCGCTCGCCCAGCCGCACGTTGTTCGCCGCGTGTTGGGCGCGCGTCAAGGGCCGACGACTCGGCGTCGACGGCAGCCCCTCGGCGGGATCCGGCAGCCGCACCACCCACATTCTCCGGTCTTCGTTCTCGGACACGACCGACCATGCTACCGGCGTTCCCGCCGCGCCGCGGGTTTCGCGAACCCGATCTCGCCCCAGATGCACCAACCCCGCGACGACCGCCGCGGACCGCCGTTGACGCTCGAGGTGCCCGCGCGGTAGCACTGCGCGCATGGGATCACCCGAACTGCCGCGCTTGCTGAAGTTCGCCGGCGAACTCGCCGACCTCGCGCGCCCGATCGCCAAGGCCCACTTCCGCTCCCTGACGAGCGTCGACGCCAAGGCCGACCGCACGCCGGTCACCGCCGCCGACCGCGCGATCGAACGCGCGCTGCGCGAACGCATCGCCGCGGCGTTCCCCGCGCACGGCGTGTTCGGCGAGGAGGAGGGACCCGATCGCCCCGACGCCGAATGGCTCTGGGTGCTCGATCCGATCGACGGCACCAAGGCGTTCGCGACCGGCAATCCGCTGTTCGGTACGCTGATCGGGCTCATGCACCGCGGCGTCCCGGTCGTCGGGGTGCTCGATGCGCCCGCGCTCGGCGAACGCTGGTCCGCGGCGCAGGGGCTCGGCGCGTTCCACGACGGCGCGCGCATCCACACGCGCCCCGAACGGCTCCTCGAAGACGCCGTTCTCTACTGCACGACGCCCGACCCGCTGCTCGGGCACGAAGGCCACCGACGGCTGCGCGGCGCCGCGCAGTGGACCAGCTACGGCGCCGACTGCCTCGCCTACGCGTTCGTCGCGATGGGCGGCGCCGACCTCGTGGTCGACCGGGGTCTGCAACCCTACGACTGGTGCGCGCTGGTGCCGCTGCTGACCGAGGCCGGCGGGGTGCTCACCGACTGGCGGGGCGCGCCGTTGCACCTGGGCAGCGACGGCAGCGCGATCGCGGCGAGCGGGCCGGCGCTGCTCGCGGCCGCGCGCGCGTGCCTCGGCGACGCCACGTAGGAACGACGGGGCCGCGGCGGTAGCGTTCGCGCCGCTTGGACCTGCCGCTCGTGGTCTTCCTGTGCGTCTACGGCGTGATGCTGCTCGGCCGTGTGCCGGGCCTGCAGCTCGACCGCACGGGCGCGGCACTGCTCGGCGGCATCGCGCTGGTCGCGGGCGGCGCGACCACCACGGCCGCGGCGTGGCAAGCGATCGACGTCGGCACGATCGGTCTGTTGTTCGGCCTGATGATCGTCTCGGCGCAACTGCGGCTGGGCGGTTTCTACGCGCTGGTCACGCGCAGGCTCGCGGCGCGGCCGACGTCGCCCGAGCGGCTGCTGCTCGAGCTCGTGTTCACCGTGGGCGCGCTGGCCGCGGTGCTGACCAACGACGTCGTCTGCGTCGCGATTGCGCCCGTGCTCGTCGATGTCTGCAGGCGGCGGAACCTCGATTCCGTGCCGTTCCTGCTCGGTCTCGCCGCCGCCGCCAACGTCGGCTCGGCGGCGACCCTGATCGGCAACCCGCAGAACCTGCTGATCGGCCAGGCGCTCGACCTGCCGTTCGCGCCGTACCTGCTCGACGGCGGCGTGCCGGCGGGGCTCGGGCTGCTGGCGACGTGGTGGCTGCTCGCGCGACACTACCGCGGCCGCTTCCACCGCGAGGTGTCGGCCAGCACAGGCGACGATCCGCCGTTCGACCGCTGGCAGACCACGAAGGGGCTCGCGGTGCTGCTGGCCCTGGTCGCGGCGCTGTGCCTCTCGCCGCTGCCCCACGAAGTGCTGGCGCTCGCGGCCGCCGGCCTGCTGCTGCTGTCGCGGCGCCTGACCACGAGCCGCATCATGGGCCTCGTCGACTGGCAGCTGCTGGTGCTGTTCGCGGGCCTGTTCATGGTCAACGACGCGTTCCGCGCCGCGGGGCACGCCGCGGCGGCGTTCGACGGCCTGCGCGACAGCGGCCTGGACTGCCGGCACCCGGCCATGCTGTTCGGCGCCGCGGTGGTCGGCTCGAACCTGATCTCGAACGTGCCGCTGACGATGCTGCTGCTGCCCGAGGCCGTGCACCCCATGAGCGGCGCGATCCTGGCGCTCGCGACCACGCTCGCCGGCAACCTGCTGCTGGTCGGGTCGATCGCCAACCTGATCGTCGTCGAGCAGGCGTCGCGCCTCGGCGTCGCGCCGGTGCGCGGCAGCTGGACGCGCGAACACCTGCGCACCGGAGCGCCGATCGCGGTCGTCACGCTGGCGATCGCCGCCGGCTGGCTGTGGCTGCGGAGCTAGCCCGCGGCCGGCCGTTGCGGCACGATGCGCCGATGCGCGCCGTCGTCGTCACGCTCCTGCTGCTCGCCCTCGCGCTCGGCGTGTGGCTCTGGCGCGGCAACACCCAGGCCCCCGCGTTGCCCGAAGACGTCGCCGCGGCGCCCGGCGAACAACCCAGCGCGACCGCGCCCGCGGCCAGCGAGCGACTGGAGGCGACACCGACCGCGCCGTCCGAAGAGCCCACCGCGCCGGCCGCGGCCCCGGCGGACGGGCCGCAACCCGGCGCGCCGGCGGCGGCCCGCCCGTTCCAGCTCGTGGTCGTCGACGCGCTCACGCGGCAGCCGGTGCCCGAGTTCCGCGTCAACCTGCGGCTGCCCGGGGGCGGCATGGAGCTGCGCAGCCGCACCGGGTCGACCGAGGTCGACGTGCCTGCGGGCACGCGCGGCGAGCTGCTGGTCGAGGCGCAGGGCTACGAACCGTGGCACCGGATCGACTTCGTCGCCCCACCCGCCGAGCCGCAGCCGGCCGTGGTCACCGTCGAACTGAACAAGGCCGCGGTCGCCGCCGGCATCACCCTGCACGTGCACGACACCGCCCTGCAGCCGGTCTCGACCGCGCGCGTCGAGGCATTCCAGCTCGGTCCCGGCGCACGCGACACCGACTGGTGGAACGGCAAGCCGCTGTGGTCGCGCCGCGCCACGGCCGAGGACGGCCGGTACACGCTGCCGACGCTGGCGCCCGGCGACTACGGCATCCGCGTGCTCGCCGTCGACGCCAAGGGCACCGTGCTGCCATTCCTTCCCTACACGCACGTCTTCGCGCTGACCGGCAGCAACGGCTTCGTCGAGGACGTGCCGCTCGAGGCCGGCTGCATCCCCGAGTTCGAGGTCGTCGACGCCTACGGCAAGCTGCTCGTGCCGGGCACGCCGTCGATCGGGCTGTCCCTGCGGGTGCCGGGCGGTCCGGACGTGAGCCGGCAGTGGCTCGTCGAACAACAAGGCGAGGTGTTCCGCGGCCTGGACCTGCTGCCCGGCGTCGGTCCGGCATGGCCCGAAGTACCGGTGGCCGCGGGCGCCTGGCAGTTCGAGGTGCGCCGCGACGGCCGGACCCCACACGTCGAGGCCGTGTCCTTGCGCAGCGGCGAACGGCAGCGCATCCGGGTAAGTGTGCCCTGACGCTCTCGCTCCTGATTCCTGCGGCGATCCAGGTCGCGTTCAACGTGCAGGGCGCGTGCCTCGACCCGGGCACACCGCGCGGCTACGCGCAGACCAACGGCGTCGCGCCGACGGTCAACCAGCCGACGGTCGACCGGACCCAGCCTTCGTCTGCTCGCGCGCCTCGCGCTCGTCCCCGGCGATCTCACCGGGCCGCGGCCCCTCGACGAAGCCGCCCGAGGCGCGCATCTCCCCCTCGTAGCCGATCAGCGCCGAGAGCGCCGTCACCAGCAGCGAGTCGAACACCACCGACGGCGACACGCCACCGTTGACGCACGCCGAGATCGCGTGCGCGACGAAGAAGCACGTGATCGCGGCGGCCGCGTCGCCGAGCCAGTCCGGGCGCTTGTTGCGCCACCAGACCGCGCAGACGCCGCCCGCACCGAGCGCGAGCCATGCCGACGCGCCGCCGAGCACCGCGACCGCGGCGAACACCGCCAGCGCCGCGGCCGACCGGCGGTTCTGGCCGCGGCGCCGCCACGGGGTGTCGAGCTGCAGGCGTTGCTCCTGGCGCGACCAGGCCAGCCGCAGCCGTTCCTGCTCGGCGGCGGGCAGCCCCGAGAACCAGGCCTCGTCCTCGGGCCCGAGCGGCGGCGCGGCGAACTCCGGCGCAGTGGCAACGGCCGGCGGCGGGCTCGTCGGAGCCGGCCGTGGCGCAGGCCGGCTCGCCGCGCTCGCGGCGCGCTGCCGCTCGGCTTCCTGCTCGCGCCGCATCACCTGCGCGACGAGGCTCGCCGACGGCGGCGCCTTGGCGATGCGGTTGTGCAGCGCGCGCAAGGCCACGTCGGCGGCGATGTCGCGCCCCGGCGCCATCGCCGGCGCAGCGGGCGGCGGCACCGGGCGCGCCGCGACCTCGACGCGTTCGCCGGGGTGCGCGCTCTGCGCCGCATCGGGCAGGGGTTCCCAATCGTCTTCGCTGCTCATCGTCGACCGGGGTTTTCGGCATTCGGAGGCGTGCTCCTTGGTCTTGCGCCGCGAACCGCGGCGCAAGCAGCCATGGCAAGGCCACCCTGCCGAACCTGCCCGGGGTTGGTAGACTCCGTCCCGCATGCGGTTCGCACCCGATCCCGAGCGTCGTCTCCCCTCGCGCCCCGAACACCCGCGCTGGCGCATGATCCTGTTCGTGAGCGCCGCGGTGGTCACGATCTGCACGATGCGGCCCTGGACGATGGTCGAGTTCGAACGGCTGTGGGGGCAGCTCTCCGGGCCACCGGGCTGGCAGTCGTCGGCCGGCTTCACCTGCCTGAGCACGAGCATGCTGGTCGCGGTGATGGCGCTCGCCGAGACCTCGACGCCGAGCTCGCGGCAGGCCGTGCGCCCCGCGAGCCTGCTGCTGTCGCTGATCGCGCTCGCGTCGATGATCGGCTCGCTGGCCACCGGACCCGGGATGCTGCGCGGCGTATCCGCGACGTGGACGCTGTTCTACTACGCCGCGTGCGCAGGCCTCGCCGCCCTGGTTGTCGCGTGTGCGCATCGACAGTTGCGGCATCGTCATTCGGCGTGAGGTGCGGCTAGACTCCCGCCCCACCAATGAACCAGACACCCCTCTTCACCCTCTGCGCCGCGACGCTCGCCGCGGCCACTTCGGCCCAGACCTGGGTCGAGCTCACCCCCAACCCGTTCCCCAACACCACCCAGGTGCGCCGCCAGGGCGCCATCGCCTTCCACCCCGTGCAAGGCGGACTGGTGACCTACGGCGGCCTGCAGTCGACGCCGACTGCGGTGCTCGACGACACCTGGTCGTTCGACGGCGTCACCTGGACGCAGCTCACGCCGGTGACCACGCCGCCGCCGCGCTGGGGCCACCGCATGGTCTACGACTCGCGCCGCGCGCGCATCGTCACGTTCGGCGGCCGCTCGCCGACGACCACGGCGACCGCCAACGACACGTGGGAATGGAACGGCGTCGACTGGCAGCAGGTCGTGACCCAGAACGCGCCGAGCCCGCGCGCGTTCTACTCGATGGCCTACGACTCGCGCCGCGGCGTCACCGTGCTCTACGGCACGCAGAGCGGTTCGACGATCGGCACCGCCGGCGGCGATCAGACCTGGGAGTACGACGGCACCGATTGGACCCAGGCGATCACGGCGACGACCCCGCCCGGGCTCGAATCCCCGGCGATGGCCTACGACGCGGCGCGCGGCGTCACCGTCATGTTCGGCGGCTGGAACGGCACGGCGCCCGGCACCGACTACCGCACCACCTACGAGTACGACGGCGTCGACTGGCGCCTGGTGCCGACCGCGAACGCGCCGCAGACCGGCTACCGCACCGGCTGCACCTACGACGAGGCGCGCGGCCGCGTGATCGTCTACGGCGGCTACACCGCCGCCGGCGCGCAGACCATCACCTGGGAATACGACGGCAACGACTGGACCGCCGTGGCCAGCACCGGCTCGCCGCGCATCACCGAGGCCTACATGGCCTACAACCCGCTCAACCACCTGACCTACTACTTCGGTGGCAGCGGCCCGGGCACCAACCCGATCAACTCGACGTGGCTGTACAGCGGCGCCAGCACCGCGATCGCCGCGCGCTTCGGCCGCGGCTGCGCGACCAGCGCCGGCGTGCCGACGCTGAGCCCGACCACGACCCCGGTGCTCGGCAACCCCTACCAGCTCGACCTCGTGGGCGCGCCGGTGGCGAGCTTCGGCGTGTTCATGCACGGCCTGTCGAACTCGAGCTGGGCCCTCGGCGACCTGCCGGCCGACCTCGGCCCGTTCGGGCTCGGCGGCTGCGGCCTCGAGGTCAGCCCCGACGCGTCGGTGTTCCTGGTGTTCCCGAACGGCTCGGGCACGCAGTCGCTGAGCTTCCCGAGCTCGACCGCGTTCCTCGACATCGCGATCTACTCGCAGGCGTTCGTGCTCGACGCCGCGGCGCCGAACGGCGTCGGCGGCGCCAGCAACGCGGTGCACGGGCGCCTGGGCCTGTGAGCCGCGCGGCGCCGCCGCGGTGACCGCGCGGTCACCGCGGGCGGTGTCGCCCACCACTACTGGTGCTCGAAGAACGTCACCGGGCAGTAGTTCCGGTTCAGCGACCCCGTGGTGATCCCGATCGGCGGCCCGCTCGCGGAGAGGATCGTGCAGCGCGGCTGCGTGCCGACCTGCACCTGCGCGGCGCGCGACGTGACGATGCCGCCCGGGGCGAAGAAGTCGAAGAACGCCGCCTGCGCCGACCAGTAGTAGCCGTTCCACACGGTGCTGTTGGGCACGGTCCAACCCCAGCTCTTCGCGCCGCTGGTGCCGGTCACGCCCGAGAGCGTGATCAGGCCGCTGAGCGGCAACTGCCCGGTGCACGCGGCCTGGATGCCGGGCACGAACGAGGCGAGGCTGTACGGCGCCACGATCTGCTGGCCAGGGGACACGAGCAGCAGCCCGAAGCTGTTGGCCGGTCCGGTGGTCGCGCTCATCGTCACGGACTGCCCCGGACGCATCGGCGTCGTCGTCAGGTTGGTGATCGCGTTGCCCGAGTGAGGGCAGCCAGCGGGGCCGTAGACGACTTCCGACACGTAGTCGGCGCGGTCGAGGCGGTAGTTGAACTGGCCGCCGCCGCCGCTCGCCCCCGAGATCAGGTACTCGACGACGAGGTTGTTGCCGCCGGGGTTGTAGGCGAACGGCGTGGTCAAGTTCAGGAAGAACTGCCCGTTGGGCAGCGGGTTCGCAGGATCGCGCAGATCGGGCAGCGTGAACACCGCGGGCCCGAACACGGTCACCGGGGTGCTCGCGTAGGCGTTGGCGAAGTTGGTGCCGAGGCTCGCGGCCGTATCGGTGCTCCAACCCATGCGCACCTCGAGCTGCAGCATCCGGCCCGTGTCGAGCGTCGTGATCGTGCCGTCCTGACGGAAGCCGATCTTGGTGATCTGATGCCCGCTGGGGATCGACAGATCGACGGTCTCGTAGAGGCACAGGACCCGCGAGGTGCCGCGCGCGAGCGGCAGGTTGGGCGAGTTGAACGGGCCCTCGGCGATGGTCGTGTAGTTGTCGGGGAAGGTCGCGACCGACTGCGCGCCGGCGGCGGCCGCGAACAAGGCGAGTGGCAAGATGGCGGAAGGGTTCATCATCGGACCAGGGGTGGCTGGTTGTCACGGACGAGCGCCGCGCGGCGGTCGCGCGGCTCACTCATCCGATGCAGCGATAACCCCGGCCCGATCCGAGCCCTCAAACTGCAAAAAGCCGCGCCTAGAGCTCGTCGGGGCCGCCGACGTAGCCCAGGAAGGCACTTGCGACGACGACCAACGGGCTCGCGAGATAGACCTGTCCAGGCCCCGAGCGCCCCGGGAAGTTGCGGTTGATCGCCGAAACGGTCACCTCGTCGGGCGTGAAGGACACGCCCGGCCCCGCCTTGATGCAGGCGCCGCAGCTCGGGTCGATCAGTTCGACGCCCGCGCCCTCGAACAGGCCCACGTAGCCCATCTGCTCGGCGTAGTCGCGGATGCGCTGGCTGCCGAACTGGATGTAGGTCTTGGCCTTGAGCGAGTGCCCCTTGTCGAGCGCCCTGCGCACCACGGCCGCGTACATGTCCATGTCGGCCTTCTTGCCGCCGGTGCACGAGCCGCCGTAGGCGATGTTCACCTTGACCTCACCCTTCTCCTTGCGGAGCCGGGCGAGCGGCACGCCGTTGCGCGGGTCCCCGGGGGTGGCGACGGTCGGCTCGACCGCCGCGAGGTCGATGTCGAAGGTCTTGCAGTAGTTCGCGCCGGGGTCGGCCTTCACGATCTGCGCGCGCAGCTTGCCGGCGTCGGTGCCGCGCTGCTTGCTGATGTAGTCGACGACGACCTCGTCGGCCTCGATGATGCCCGTGAAGCCACCGGCCTCGACGGCCATGTTGGTCAGCGTCGCGCGCTCGTCGAGCGGCAGGGCCATCGTGCCAGGCCCCGCGAATTCGAGCACCTTGCCGATGCCGGCGCCGGTCTTGAAGAACTCGTCGCTGAGCAGGTGCAGCATCACGTCCTTGGCGCAGACGCCGTCCTGCAGCGCGCCGGTCAGGTTGACGCGCACCGACTCGGGCACCTTGACGCGCACGTCCTTGGTGAACCAGCTGTTCGCCATGTCGGTCGAGCCGACGCCGAACGCGAAGCAGCCGATCGCGCCCGCCATGCAGGTGTGGCTGTCGGTGCCGATCACGAGCTGGCCCGGCTCGGCGATGTCCTCGATGACGATGTTGTGGCAGATGCCCTCGCTGCCGACCAGGTGGCCGTCGCGCTGCACCTCGCCGTAGAGCTTGACGCCCTGCTTCTTGGTGAACGCCTCCTGCACGGTCGCCAGCGACGCGGCCTGCTCGCGCAGCCCCATCTTCACGTGCGCCTCGGGCATGATGCGGTCGAGGAACGTCAGGTGGTCGCGGAACGCGAACACCGACTTGGGGTCGGTGACCTTGGCGTCCTGCCCCAGGCCCAGCTTGAACAGCGCCTCGGCCATCGGCGTCACGTACTCGTGGCTGAAGCGCACGTCGGTGCGCACGAACAACGCGTCGCCGGGCTTCACCGCGGCGATGCCGAGCTTGCCGGTCTTGGCGTCGGCGATGGCGCGCTGGGCGATGATCTTCTCGCACAGGGTCATCGGCCGCGCCGCGGTGGTCACGGCCGGCGGCGTGGTCTTGCCCGCGAGGCGCGCCTGGTTGTAGGCGAACAGGCCGCCGTGCCGCACGATCTCGGCCGCGATCGGGTCCAGGCCCTTGGTGAACTCCTCGATCGGGATCGCCTCGCCGGCCGCGATGCGCGGCAACAGCGAGAAGTCGGTCGAGGTCAGCAGGCCGATGTTCTGGCAGTTCTGGCCGTAGATCTTCTCGATGTTCTTGGCGATCACGAGCCGGATGCCGGCCTCGAGCTCGCTGTACGGCGCGGTCTCACGCGAGCTGCCGCAGCCCTTGCTGACGCCCGAGACGATCACCGAGAAGCCGCCGTTCTTGATCGCGTCCTGCTTGATGTTGCCGCCGCGCAGGCCGACGAGGCAGTAGCGCGCCAGCGTCGCGTCGTAGTAGTAGCAGACCCAGCCTGGCGTCAGCTCGTCGGTGGAGATGTTGTCGACCAGCTTGCGGTTCTCGTCGTACGGCAGGTCCACGCCCTCGTAGAGCTGCGCCTTGAGCAGATCCTGGTCCTCGGTGAGGAACAGCACGCGGCCGTCGAACTTCACGGTGTCGTCACGCATCAGGGGTTCCTCGTCTAGACGCGCTCCAGGATCATGGCGATGCCCTGCCCGCCGCCGATGCACGCCGACGCGCAGCCGAGCGCCTTGCCCGACTCCTGCATCTCGCGCACCAGCGTCAGCAACAGGCGCGTGCCCGTGGCGCCGAGCGGGTGACCGAGCGCGATCGCGCCGCCGTTGACGTTGCACTTGTTCCGATCGAGGCCGAGCTCCTTCTCGCAGCCCAGGTACTGGGCCGAGAACGCCTCGTTGATCTCGATCAGATCGAGGTCGGCGACCTTCAGCTTCGCCTTCTCGCAGGCCTGACGGATGGCCGGCACCGGGCCGAGCCCCATCACTTCCGGCGGCACGCCGGCGATGCCCCACGAGCGGATCTTCGCCTTGGGGGTGAGACCCAGCTCCCTGGCGCGCTGCGCGGTGGTCACCACCAGCATCGCGGCGCCGTCGACGATGCCCGAGGCGTTGCCCGCGGTCACCGTGCCGTCCTTGCCGAACGCCGCGCGCAGCTTGCTGAGCGCCTCGAGCGAGGTCTCCGGCTTGATGTGGTCGTCGGTGTCGACGACGAACTCCTTGCGCCCCGCGGTGACCGTCAGCGGCGCGATCTCCGCCGCGAACTTGCCGGCCTTGACCGCGGCGGCGCCGAGCATGTGGCTGCGCAGCGCGTATTCGTCCTGTTCCTCGCGCGAGATCTCGTGCTTCTTGGCGACGTTCTCGGCGGTCTGCGCCATGAAGAACTTGCAGTACGGGTCGTAGAGCGCGGCGAACAACAGGTCCTCGATCTTGGGCTCCTGGCCGAAGCGGAAGCCGTCGCGCGCGCCGCGGATCACGTGCGGCACCTGGCTCATGTTCTCCATGCCGCCCGCGAGGCACAGGCGGCTCTCGCCCAGCAGCAGGCTGTGCGCCGCCGAGACCACCGACTGGATGCCCGAGCCGCAGATCCGGTTGACGGTGAGCGCGGGCTTGTCGATGCCGACCCCGGCCTTGAGCGCCACGTGGCGGGCGCCGTAGATCGCGTCGCTGCTGCTCTGCGCGACGTTGCCGACGAACGTCTCGTCGACCATCTCGGCCACGACGCCGCAGCGCTCCATCGCCGCCTTGGCGGCGTGCGTGGCGAGGTCGATCGCCGTGATGTCCTTGAACTTGCCGAAGCCCGGCGTGCCCGAATATTCCGCCATGGCGGTGCGCGCACCGCCGACGATCACCAGTTCTGCTTGCATCCGCAGAGCATCGAACACGGTGGCGAGAATGGCAAGTTTTGCCCTGCGGCCGCGGCCGGCGGCGGCATGGCCCTGGCCCCCCATCGGCCGTAACATCGGCGCCATGGCGTCCTTCCTGCGCACCCTCTCGCTGCTCGTTCTGGCCCTGGCCTCGTCCGCCTGCGCCAACCTCAACTTCTACTCCGACGAGGACCTCGAGCCGCTCAGCGCGCAGGCCTACGAGGAGGCGACCAAGGAGCACGGCGTGGTCCCGTCGGGCAAGGACTACGAGATGGTGCAGGAGGTCGCGCGACGCATCGCCATGGCCGCCGACGAGGACTTCCACTGGGAAGCGCGTCTGCTCAAGGCCGACGACGTGCCGAACGCCTTCTGCCTACCCAACGGCCGCATCGCGATCTACACGGGCATCCTGCCGCTCACCAAGAACCCCGATGGCCTCGCCGTGGTCATGGGCCACGAGGTCGCGCACGCGGTGCTGCGCCACGGCGGCAAGCGCATGACGCAGGGCCTGCTGACGGGCGCGGGCCTCGCCGCCATCGAAGCGGGGCTCGGCATCGCGGAGATGAACAACGAAGCGAAGAACGGCGTGATGGCCGCGCTCGGCATGGGCGCGGAGGTCACCCTCACGCTGCCGTTCAGCCGCGGCCACGAGAGCGAGGCCGACGAGCTCGGGCTGCGCTATGCGATCCGCGCCGGCTACAACCCCAACGAGGCGCCGCTGCTGTGGGAACGCATGGCCCAACTCGGCGGCAGCGGCACGCCCGAATGGCTCAGCACCCACCCCTCCAGCGAGCGACGCGCGGCCGAACTGCGCGCGATGATCCCGCGGCTCCAGGAAGAGGAGAAGAACTGGAAGCCCAAGGCGAAGAAGGCGCCCTGAGCGGCGGGCGCCTCAGTCGACCTTCCAGGCCGGCTTGTAGGCGAGCCCGAGGTTGAGGATGCGCTGCAGCAGCGGCCCGTAGTCGATGCCGATCGTCTCGGCCGACTCGGCGAAGTCCTCGTACGACGTCAGGTCCGGATTGACGTTCGCCTCGATCACGTAGACCTTGCCGTCCTCGGCCATGCGCATGTCGACGCGGCCGTAGCCGGACATGTTGAGCGCCCGGTAGGTGCGCTTGGCGATGTTCTGGATGTGCTTGCACTGCTCGGGCGACAGGTCCCGCGCCGGGCCGCACTGGTAGCCGATCTTCTGCGCGTACTCGACGTCCCATTTGACGCGCGACGTCGCGATCGCCTCGTTGCCCGCCGGCAGCTTGTCGAACCAGGTCTCCCACACCGGCATCACCTCGAGCCGTTCGTTGCCGAGCACGGCGACGGTGATCTCGCGGCCCGGGATGAACTGCTCGACGACGACGTCGTCCTGCACGTTGCGGTGCATGAACTCGACGCGCTCGGCCAGCTCGGCGTCGCTGTAGACGATCGACGCCTGAGAGATGCCGGCGCTGCCGTGCAGGGTCGCCGCCTTGACGATCACCGGGAACGCCAGCCGCGAGGGCAGCTTCGCCTTGCGCGCGCGCTGCGGGAACACCGCGAACCCCGGGCACGGGATGCGGTGCCAGCTGAGGATCTGCTTGCTGAGCGCCTTGTCGCCGGCGAGCACCATGCCGCGCGCGTTGCAGCCGGTGTAGGGCTGTTTGAGCAGTTCGAGGTAGCTGACGACGTGCGCCTCGTAGGCGACGACGCCGTGGAAGTCGGTCAGGATGTTGAAGGCGATGTGCGGGCGCCACTGCTCGATGCGCTCGCGGATCGGCCGCAGCTCGTCGCCGACGCCCAGCACCTCGACGTCGTGACCCAGCTTGGTGAGGGTCATCTTCACGTCGAGCTCCATCTGGTACTCCCAGGTCTTCTCCGGGTCGAGCTCCTCGGCGCCGGGCGGCGGCACCATCACGTCGTGGACCAGGACGAGCACGCGCAGCTTCTTCATCGGCTGAACCTCGGTCGGCCCCCGCCAGCGAGGGACATGGTGATCACGGTCAGCAACACCGCGGCCCCCAGTTTCGCCTGCGGCCGCGGCCTGGAAAGACGCATTTCCAATTCCCGGCACCGCTGGATCACGAGGTCGAGCGCCTCGTCGACGATGTAGCGGTGCGTCCCGGTCAGCGCCGACACGCGCGCGCGCAGCTGCACACGGTGCTCGCGCAGGAACGTCGACGCGCGCTCGCGGCGCGTCGACTCCGACTTCGGCGCGAACACCAGCCGCAGCTGCCGGTCGTAGCGCCAGGTTCCGTCCCAGCCGTAGGCGGCCTTCTTGCGGCGGTAGTACTCACGCAACGTCGTGCGCATGCGCGGCAGCGAGTCCTCCTTGCTGCGCGTGGTCTGCTCCGGGGCCTTGCGGCCGATCTCCCCCATCATCGCGTCGAGGATCTCGAGCTTCTTGAGCGCGGGCCAGCCCGCGTAGACCTTGCGCCAGCGCGAGTTCGGCGCGAGCCAGACCGAGAAGGTCTCGGCCCAGTCCTCGGCGGGGTGGCTCTGCGCGTACCAGTGGCCGAGGTTCTGCACGAAGCTGCGGCTGGTCGGGATCGGCTCGTAGTCGGTGCGGTACGGCTCGGAGAAGCGCCCGAACGCCTTGCGCCAGTCGGGGCGCTTGTGCAGCAGGTAGGCGTTGTCGAGCGCGTGCGCGGTCTCGTGGCGCAGGATCTTCATGCACTGCTCGAGCGTGCTGCCCTCGGCCTCGAGCATCTGCGTGTGCTCGAGCCGCACCAGGCGCGGGTGCGCGAGGTAGAACGGCACCGCGAATCCCGTCGCGTCCTCGGGCGTGAACCAGTCCGTCGACAGCCACACGTACGGCTTGAACCGCAGCCCGGCGCGGCGCAGTTCGGCATAGAGGCGCTCGATGCGCGCCTGCAGCGCCGACCCCTCGACCTGCAGCTCGAGGTCGCACAGGCGCACGTCGAGCAGCTCTTCGGTGTCGAGTTCGACCCACCACGGCCGGGCCTTGCGGCGCCGTCGGGCGACGGGCGCCTTGGCGCCGCCCTTCGCGGCAGCCCGCTTCGCGCCCCCCCGCTTCGTGCCTCCCCGCTTCGCGGAAGCGATCGCCTTGGGCGTCACCGGCACTCCCCGGCGAGGACCTGCCTCACCGGCCTTCGACCGGCGCGTAGGTGCGCGGCGCCGAACCCATGTAGATCTGGCGCGGACGGGTGATGCGCGCCTCGCTGTCGCGGTTGTACTCGAGCCACTGCGCGATCCAGCCGGGCATGCGACCGATGGCGAAGAACACCGTGAACAGCTCGGTCGGGATGCCCAGCGCCTTGTAGATGATGCCCGAGTAGAAGTCGACGTTCGGATAGAGCTTGCGCTCGACGAAGTAGCTGTCGCTGAGCGCGATCTGCTCGAGCTCGAGCGCGATGTCGAGCAGCGGGTCCTTGCGGCCCAGCTCGCCGAGCACGTCGTAGCAGGCCTGCTTGAGGATCAGCGCGCGCGGATCGTAGTTCTTGTAGACGCGGTGGCCGAAGCCCATCAGGCGCACGCCGCTGTCCTTCTTCTTGGCGAGCTCCATGAACTCGCGCGCGGTGCGGCGGCCTTCGCGGATCGACAGCAGCATCTCGATCACGGCCTGGTTGGCGCCGCCGTGCAGCGGGCCCCACAGCGCCGAGATGCCGGCCGAGACGCTGGCGAACAAGTTGGCGCCCGAGCTGCCGACGGTGCGCACGGTGCTCGTCGAGCAGTTCTGCTCGTGGTCGGCGTGCAGGATCAGCAGCAGGTCCAGCGCGCGCGCCATCACCGGGTTGGGCTCGTACTCCTCGCAGGGCGTGGCGTACATCATGTGCATGATGTTCGCCGCGTACGAGAGGTCGTTGCGCGGATACATGAATGGCTGACCGATGCTGTGCTTGTACGAGTAGGCCGCGATCGTCGGCATCTTCGCCAGCAGCCGGATCGCGTCGATCCAGTTCTGTTCGGGCGTGTTCGGCGCCGCCTTCTGGTAGTAGGTCGAGAGCGCGCCGACCGCCGCCGCACACACCGCCATCGGGTGACCGTCCTTGGGCAGGCTGGAGAACAGCCGCTTGAGGTCCTCGTGCAACATCGTGTGGTAGGTGATGTCGTGCGTGAACTGCTCGAGCTGCTGCTTGTTGGGCAGCTCCTGGTGCAGCAGCAACCACATCACCTCGACGAAATGGCTCTGGTGCGCGAGCTCCTCGATCGGGTAGCCGGCATAACGCAGCACGCCCTGCTCACCGTCGAGGAAGGTGATCTTGCTCTGGCAGGCGCCGGTGTTGCCGAGGCCGGGGTCGTAGGTGACCGCGCCGGTCTTGGCACGCAGCTGGCGGATGTCGATCGCCGTCTCCCCCGCCGTGCCGACCAGCACCGGCAGGTCGAGTTCCTGGTCGCCGAAGGTGAGTTTCGCAGTCTTGGGAACGGTGTCGTGGGTCATCGGAACAGCAGCTGCAGCAGAGGGGTTGGCGGGGGCAATCCGGCGATCCGCAGAGTAGGCATCGGCGGCGCCGCAGGCTTGCAAAAAACCGCCCGACCGACCGTCATCGGCACGACGCGCGACGCACCTTCTGCCGACCTCGGCGAGTCACCGGACATGGCTGCGGCTCAGGTCGTCGCCGTTGAGCCGCGGCCGCTGCGGCCGTCGGCTCCAACGCAGGCGGTCGTTGCCGCCGGTCCACCCCGCCCTCAGTAGATCGTCGCCTGGCAGCTGTTGGTGACGTGCAGCGGCCCCGCCCCGGACAGCCGCCCGGCCTGGAAGTAGAGGTTCAGGCCGGCGAAACCCGGGTTGTTGGGCACGTTCAACGTCCAAGTCGCCGCGCCCTGCGGCAGCGGGAAGTAGCCGACGGTGAAGGCGCTGCCCTGGTCGAGGTGCACGCGCCGATTGAGGCCCAGGTCGAGCCCCGGGGTGCTCACGCCGAAGCTCCCCAGCAGCAGCGCGCCGCTGCCCGGCGGACCGTCGAGTTCGGCCACGATCGAGCCCCCCACCGCCGTGTCGGGGGCCGCCATCGACAGGCCGTCGAGAATGCCCAACGAGCGCATGATCGCCGGCACGTCCGGGCGCCTGCCGATGCCGTCGTTGGTCGCAGGTCCATACGCGGCGAACAGTTGCCGGAGCTCGGCCCCGATCAGCGAGCGCTCGAGCTGGCGCCGGGCCGCCCCCTGCAACGCGCAGACGATGCCGCAGGTCGTGGTCGAGCCCGCCGAGGTCCCGCTGTATGCCTGGGTGTAGGCCTGACGGCGGTCCTGGTTGGGGTAGAAGTGCGTGCCGTAGCCGGTCGCGACGACGTCATCGCCCCAGCTGTGGGCGTCGACGCGCGAGCCCCAGTTGGCGTAGGCCGCGCGCTGCAGCACGCCGGCCGCCGACGACGAGACCATGATCGCACCCGAGTCGCGGAACGTCCGGTCGAAACGGCGCAGGAAGCGCGGATCGTCGAGGCTGGCGGAGCCGTTGGCGGCGTTGTTGACGACGATGCGGCCGTTGCCGGTCACGGTCAGGGTGGCGTCGAAGGTCGCCTGCAGGAACTCGAGCGGCACCCAGTCCTGGTTGCCGTACTGACCCAGCAGGAACTGCAGCACGGTCAGCACCACGTCACCCGGCTGGCAGCTGGCCGCCGCCATGAACATGGCGTTCTCGACGCCGCCGTTCTGCGGGTAGGCGACCAATTCCAGGTCGACTTCGTCGACGACGCCGGTCAGGCCGTAGCCGTTGCGCTCGCCGGCCAGCAGGCCGGCCGCGGCGACGCCGTGGTTGGATTGACCCGGCAGGCCCGGCGGCAGGACGCCGAGCACGTGCGACGCGACCAGCGCCGGCACGTCCTCGTGATCCAGGTAGAAATCGTATTCGACCATGCGCAGCGCGACCCCCTGGCCGCGCGCCCCGAGCACGCCCTGAGCCTGCCAGATGCCGTGACCGTACGGGCTCGGGTCGAAGGTGTACTGGAACTGCGTGAACGACGGCGTCGGCGGCGGGATGTCCTGGGGAGCCGCGGCGCAGGCCGCGCCGGGAATCGGCTCGCGGTAGACGTTCGTCACCAGCGGCTCCCTCTTCAGGCGGTCGAGCAGGAACGTCGCCAGCGCCGCCGTCGGCGCCTGCAGCCGGAACCACAGTCCCATGTGGCCGGGACGGTGCCCCTCGGGCAGCGCCTCGCAGGCACGTTCGTGCCAGCAGTCGAGTTCGTCCCAGGACAGCGCGGTCACCAGCGGCGTCGCCGCGCCCTGCTGGAACCACGCGTCGACGGCGCACAGGTCGACGCCGGTGCGCGAACGCAGGTGTCCGGCCACCAGCTCCGCGCCCGAGCCCTCGGCGAGCTTGACGCACAGGCGGTCTGGATGGACCCGGGGGCCGGGGCCCAGGGGCCCGTAGAGCTCGGCCCGTGGAGCACCCGTGTCCTGAGCCGCGACCAGCGCGGTCAGCACGAGCGAAAGCATGGAACCGAGCACGAACTGACGAGGCACGTGCACGGCGGCGCACTCTAGCAGAACCGCGGGCGGGTGAACCGAACCGCCGCTGGCACCGACAAGCCTGTTACCGATCAGGCCTTCAGCGGATCATCTGCGGCGCCCGCACCAGCTTCGCCTTGCGCTGCGCCGTCTGCAGGGCCAGCGAGTACAGCGCGGTCGCGTAGATGCGGCCGCCGTCCTCGTCCCAGACGCCGACCGGATCCCACGAGCCGGCGAAGTTGCCGTCCTGGCGTTGGTGCGTGAGCAAGCCGGCGAGGTGCGGCGCCCAACCTTCCCAGAACTCTCCGCCCATCTGGTACATCGCGAAGCTGCCGAAGAACCAGTAGTAGGCGTCGATACGGTCCTTCTGCCACTGCGGCGGCTGCGCCAGCAGCAGCCCGGCCGACTTCGCCATCACGGCCTTGCTGGCCGGCTCCTGCCCGATCATGAAGCGCCCCAACAGCGCCGCGGCGGTCAGCGCCTCCCCGCGTTCGACCGGGAAGCGTGCGCTGTGGTCACCGGGCTTCCGCGACGAACGTTCGCCGACCTTGGTGTAGCCGCTGCGGCCCTTGTCGTCGGTCACCTGGTCGTACCAGTTGCCGATCATCTGCACCGCGTTGGGGTTGACCTGCAGCCCGAAGGATCGGCCCGAGCACAGCGCCATCGCGGCCCAGGTCGTCACCGACGTGTCGTTGTCGTTGTCGCGCGGCTGGTAGCGCCAGACGGCGTAGGGGTTGCGATGCGACTCGAGGTAGTTGAGCGCGTTCTGCGCGACCGGCTTGAGCAGCTTGTACTGGGAGAGCCCGTAGGCCTCGCAGATCGCCCACGTCGCGATCGCGTGGTCGTAGATGAAGTCGTGCGAGGCGTTGACCCCGATCATGCCGTTGGCCTGCTGCTGCTCGCGCAACCAGCTCACGGCCTTGCTGATCTGGAACTTGTAGTTGCCCGACCGCATCGTGCTGCCCGTGCCGAGCATCGCCAGCACCGCCAGGCCCGTGGCACCGACGTCGTGCACGGGGTTGCCCGGGCCATCGCTGGCCTGGCCCGTGGTGTCGTGCTTCATGAACTGGTCCGAGTCGAAGCGACCGTCTTCGTCCTGGTGTTTGATCAGCCACTGCAGCGACTTGTTCACCGCCTCCTCGACCGCCTTGGGTTCCAGCGTGGCCGGCTCCTCGACGACCGTCTCGGTGGGCACCGGCTCCTCGGCCTGCGCCGGCGGCTCGATCACGAGCCCCGGCTGGCGGCGCGGCTGCGCGCGCGGGCGGCGGCCCTCCCGGTTGAAGTCGAACGAGTGCAGCAGGCTCAGGCTCTCGGCGTCGAACTGGTAGAGCACGTCGCCGCGCAGCACGTAGAGGTAGTTGCCGTGCACCATCATCGTGCCGTTCGCCGGCGCCGGCAGGCCGGGCAGGGGCGGCGGAGCCGCCTGGGCGAGGGCCGTGGGAACGAGGAACGAGAACGTCAGCAGCAAGGTGGCGAGATGGCGCCGGTACATGGGACCTCCTGGGATCCGGAGTGGAGTTGGGCCGCCAACGCAGGCCCCGCCGTGCGGTTCACTCGCCGCGGCGAAACACCGACGGGCCGCCCACCCGCTACTCTTGCCCCGCATGTCGGGGACCGATCCAGGGCTGCAGCAGCTGGCGCGCGCGCTCGAACTCGTGCAGGCGCATCGCCGCCGTCCGTTGAGTAGCGACGAAACACTGCTGGCCGCACATCCCGAGCTGCGCGAGCTGCTCGAGGCGCTGCTCGAGGAACAGCCCGCCGACGGCGCGCACGAGTCCCCCGCCGCGCCCGACGAGCCGCGGGTCCTCGGCGACTTCCGGCTGCTGCGCGAGCTGGGCCGCGGCGGCATGGGCGTCGTCTACGAGGCGCTGCAGCTCTCGCTGCACCGGCGGGTCGCGCTCAAGGTCCTGGCCGGCAACCGCCTGGCGAGCCCCACCGCCCTGGTGCGGTTCCGGCGCGAAGCCGAGCTGCTCGCGCAGCTGCAGCACGACCACCTCGTGCCGGTGTTCGCCAGCGGCGAGGCGGACGGCGAGCACTTCTTCGCCATGGAACGCGTCGACGGCTGCTCGCTCGCGACCGTGTTGCGAGAGTTCTCTGGCACAGCTTCGGCGACCCTCGACGGCGACAGCCTCGCCGGAGCCCTGCGCTCGGTGCTCGACGACCCCAGCGCCGGCGCGCGGCTGGCCAAACGCAGCCACGCCGAAGCGGCGCTCTCGTGCGTCCTGCCGATCGCCGAGGCGCTGGCCCACGCCCACGCGCACGGCGTGGTGCACCGCGACGTGAAGCCCGCCAACATCCTCCTTCGCCGCGACGGCACGCCGCTGCTCGGGGACTTCGGCCTGGCGCGCAACCTCGACACCCCCGGCCTGACGCTCACCGGCGACTTCGCCGGCACGCCGCACTACGTGGCCCCCGAGCAGGTCGAAAGCAAGAGCGGCGGCGTCGACCACCGCGTCGACGTGTTCTCGCTGGGCACGACGCTCTACGAGCTGCTGACGCTGCACCGCGCGTTCGACGGGCCGAGCACGCAGGCCGTGCTGGCTCAGGTGCTGCGCGCCGAACCGACGGCGCCGCGGCGCCACGGCGTGGTGCTGCCCGACGACCTGTTGGCGGTGCTCGATCACGCGCTCGAGAAGGCGCCCGACGAGCGCTACCAGACGATGGCGGAGTTCGCGGCCGACCTCCGCGCCGTGCTCTCGCTGCGACCGGTGAGCGTGCGCCGTCCCGGACCGGCGACGCGCCTGCGCCGCTTCGTGCGGCGCGAGCCGCTGCGCGCAGCCCTGGTACTGCTGCTCGCGATCGGCGTGCCCGCGCTGCTCTCGCTGAGCGTCTACCTGTGGGTGCAACAGCCGCGCATCGCCGCCGCCGCCGCCAGCGAGACGCGCCAGCGCGTCGAGGAGCTGCTCGAAGACGCGTTCCTCGAACTCGGCGAGGGCGACCCGCGGCGCACCCTCGAACGCGCCACGGCCGCGCGCGCGCTGCTGCCCGACCTGCCCGAGTGCACGGTCGCGCTGGTGCTGGCGCACGAGAGCCTCGGCGACCCAACGGCGCAGACCCTGCGCGAGGAACTGCGCCAGTCGCAGCCGGAGCTGTACCGCGAACTGCTCGGCGCCCACAGCGACACCGTCACGGCCACCGAGAAACTCACGCCGCAGCCGCCGCTGCTGCCGCAGGCGACGACGGCGACGCCCGTCAGCGCGCTCGGCTACTACGTTCGCGGCATGCGCTGGCTGCACTTCGCGCACGACAGCGGCGACCACGCCGCGTACGAGCACGCCGCCGAATCGCTGCGCCAGGCGGTGTTCCGCGCGCCCACGGCCCGGGCCCTCTACCACTGCCAGTACCTGCACGCGCTCTTCCACCTCGGCGACGCGCCGGCGACCGAAGCGTTCGCCGACGTCGTCGCGGCTGCGTGGCCCGACTCGCCCGTGGTCTGGTACTGGATCGGCTTCGCGCTCGAGGACAGCCGCCCCGAACGCGCGCTGCGGCTGCAGCAACGCGTGGTCGAAGCGCGTCCTGACCTGGTGCTGCCGCTGGCCAGCATCGCGCGCATCCACGAACGCGCGCAGCACGACGAACAGGCCGTCGCCTGCTACCGGCGCATGCTCACGATCCGCGCCGACGACCCCAGCGCCTTGATCGGGCTGGCGCGCACCCTCGTGCAGGTGGGCCGCGCAGCCGAGGCGCTGACGGTGGCGGAACGCGCGGTCACCGTCGCCCCGGTCTCGCACATGGCCCACCTCGCCAAGGCCGCGGCGCTGCTCGCGCTCGACCAGCCGGTCCCCGCACGCGCCAGCGCCGAACGCGCCCTCGAGCTCGTGTCCGTCAATCCCGAGTGCCACCTGCTGCTCGCCAACATCCTGCTCGCTCTCGACGACCCCGACGGGGCGCTCGCGGCCACCGAACGCGCCGCGGCGCTCGACCCCGCGGACAGCGAACCCTACGTCGTCGCCACGCTCGCGCACACGGCGCGCGGCGACGCGGCCGCCGCCGCACACAGCCTCGAACAGGTCGTGCAACGCCAACCAGGACGCGCGATGGCGTGGGTCGACCTCGCCTTCCGCAGGCTCGAACTCGACGACGCGGCGGGCAGCGAGCAGGCGCTGCAGGCGGCGCTGCAGCACGGCGACGGCGACCCCGAGGTGCACCTGTGGGCGGGCAACTGGTGCCGGCGCCGCGGTGACGCCGACGGCGCCGAACGCCACTTCCTGCGCGCCATCGACCTCGACCGCGACTGCGGCCCCGCACTCGTCAACCTCGCCGCGCACCGCTGGCGACAGGACCGCATGGACGAGTGCATCGACCTGTACCGGCGCGCCACGGTCGCGCGACCCGAGCTGGCGTCGGCCAGCGAGGGGCTCGCCCTCGCCCTCTCGCGGCAGGGGCGCCAAGACGAGGCGATCGCCGAGCGCCGACGCTGGGCCGAGGCCCATCCGGACTCCGTCGTCGACGCGCTGAGGCTGGTGACCAGCCTGCTGCGCCGCGGCACCGGCGAGGACGTCGCCGCGGCGCTGTCGGCAGTCGACCGCGCCGAGCAGGCCGCCGGGGGGCCACGCGCCGACGTGTCGTTCTGGCGCGCCGAAGCGCTGCGGCAGCGCGGGGACGCCGCGGTCGCGCTGCGCGAGCTCTACCGACAGGCACGGGCGTTGCCCGACGCCGACGACGAGCTGCGCAGCATGATCGACGCGCGGCTGCAGGCCCTGCCGAAGTGACGCACCAGCCGAACCAGTGGCGCCCTCGGGCCACTGCGGCGACGATCACGGCGCCTCGCCCCATGTCCTCGCCACCCGACGAAACCGTGATCCTGCTGCGCCAGTGGCACGCCGGAGACCGCCAGGCTCTCGAGCACCTCGTCGCGCGCGAGCTGCCGTGGATCCGCAACTATGTGCACGGGCGCCTGGGCCAGCTGCTGCGCGCCCGCGGCGACACCGAGGACTACGTGCAGGAGGCGATGCTGCGGGTGTTGTGTTACGGACCGCGGTTCGCGACCGGCAGTCGCCGCGCCTTCCGACGCCTGCTCGGGCGCATCGTCGAGAACTCCCTTCGCGACCAGGCCGACTGGCACGGCGCCGAGCGGCGCGCGCTGGCCAAGGAGCGGCCGGTGCCGTCGGACTCCGTGCTGCACCTCGACCGGCCCCAGGAGTCGGTGACGCGGCCCAGCGAAGCGCTCGCGCGCAAGGAACAGGAAGCCTGGGTGGCCCTGGCGCTCGAGTTGCTCGACCCCGACGACCGCCAGGTGATCCGGCTGCGACAGTGGGAAGGGCTGCCGTTCGCCGACGTCGCCGCGCGCCTCGGACTGCCCGAGGACACGGCGCGCATGCGCTTTCGGCGCGCGCTGCCGCGCCTGGCCCGCAAGCTCGAACAGCTGCAGTCGGGAGCGTTCGGCGACGGTGGCGACGACGAGAGCGACGACGGCGATTGATGCGGCGCGCCGCGCGTCCGTTTTTCTGCGGCCGCGGGGAAGTGCCTGTTCGCTGCCGCGCGACCACCCCGCTCACCAAGAGCAGGGACCCGCATCGGGTCTCGTGTCCACCAAGGAGCTCTTGCCATGTTCGCCCGTGTCCTGTTCCTCTCGTCCCTGCTGACCTGTTCCCTGTTGCCGGCCCAAGGCACGGCGGTGTTCCCCAGCGACCACGCCACCGTCCTCAACGGTGACTTCTCGAGCCCCAACTGGCCCTACGCCTACGGCGTGTCGCGCATCATGGCGGTCTACGAGACCTGGGACCTCGGCGTGCCCGCCGGCCGGCCCATCACGCGCATCGGCTTCCGTCAGGACGGCACCACGATGTCGCTCGGCAAGTCGCTGCAGTTGCAGGTGCTGATGGGGCCGACCGACCGCACCGCCGCCGACGCGCTGACCAACTTCGACAACAACTACTTCTCGCCGCCCACCTCGGTGTTCGGCCCGGCGCTCTACACGCTGCCCGACCTCGGCAACATCAGCAACCCCAACCCCAACGGCAACATGGTGTGGCTGACGCTGAGCACCCCCTACACGCCGGTTGCCGGCAAGAACCTCGCGGTCGAGTTCCGCATCATCGCCAACAACAACGGCGGCGCTGCGTTCAACTACTACCTCGACCGCGCCGACTACGTGTCGCCGCGCGTCACCGGCCCCGCCGGCTGCCCGCACTCGGGCAACCAGATCGCGCAGCTGCAGAGCCTCGAGACCAAGGTCGGCGGCACCTGGTACTGCGACCTCAACCACGCGCCCGCCAACCAGCTCGCGACGTGGCTGATCACCTTCGGCACGCTGCAGCCCCAGTATTCGCTCGCGCCGCTGATCCCCGGCATCAGCCCTGCCTGCAACGGGCAACTGCCGCTGAACGGCCTGTTCGCGGTGTCGGCGATGACCAACAGCAACGGCTACTACCGCCTGTCCACGCCGATCCCCAACCACCGGGCCTTCAACGACCTGACCATCAGCAGCCAGGTCGTCTGCTTCGACTTCTTCTCGCCCGGCGGCGTGGCCGTCTCCAACGCCGACCAGATGCAGGTGGGCATCGCTCCGGCGATGTCGGTGATCTACAGCCAGGGCAGCGCCACCGCGACCACGGGCAACGTGTCGCGCAACTACGGCATCGTCACGTTCT
The DNA here is from genome assembly GCA_020638655.1 of Planctomycetota bacterium. Lineage (GTDB taxonomy): Bacteria > Planctomycetota > UBA1135 > UBA1135 > UBA2386 > JACKIC01. Next base: position 116,784 of record JACKIC010000002.1, on the reverse strand, counting down.
TCGACTGGCAGTGATGCGGTCGCGGCGGCTCGGACCACCGCGAGCGCCGGGTGCTACTCGACGCGGATCGCGACCAGGTCGCCAGGAACGCCCGGAACGAACGCCACCACCACGCGCCCGGCGCCGTCGACGGCCACGTCGGCGCGCCGCTGCGCGTTGAACGCGCTCGGGATCACGGCGATCGGCACGGGCGCGGCGATCTCCTCACCGGGCCGCCAGCGTTGCATCATCAGCTGGTCGGGCAAGATGAAGTAGACGAACACCGCCTCGCCGCGCGGCGACATCGCCGCAGCCATCGGCTCGGCGTCGAGGGCGACCTGCCTCCATTGCAGCGAGCCCGCTTCCGAACGGAACGCCGACGGGCCGTTCCAGCCGACGATCGCGCCGGTTGGCGCGCTGCGCCAGTTCGACCACGCCGGGATCGGGACCGTCACGTCGCTGGCCGGTGCGAACCCCTCGTCGGGCGCCGCGAAGCTCTGCTTGACGCCGCCCGGAGCCTGCCAGAGCGCGCGCAGGTGCCCGTCGGCGCTCGTGCTCAGCGACTCGACCCGCAGGAACTGGCCCTGCGCGACCGTGTAGACCGCTATCGCGCCGCTCGGGTCGTGCCGCGCGGCGAGCACGTAGTCGCCGTCGTCGCGCAGCGTCGCGACGAAGCCGCGATCGTCGATGCAGGCGAGCACGTCGTCGCCGCCCTGCAGCAGGATCTCGGGCAGATACTGCCAGTTGAACGGCGCAGCCACGGTCGCGCGGCGCAGGTGGTGGCGCGTGTAGGCCGCAGGCGGATAGCCGAGCAGGCCGTGCAACACGACCTCACCGTGCGCGTTGCCCAGCAGCCGGTAGCCGACCAGCGTCGCGGCCGGATCGTCCTGGATCACCGTGCTCGTGTTCCAGAACCCCAGCAGCGAGCGTCGACAGAATCCGGCGACCGTGGTGCCCGGGCCGAGCAGGCCGCCGGCCACCGCGACGCCGCCGTCGGCGTCGACGAGCATCCTGCCGACCTGCACGACCGGCATCGACTCCGGCAGACCGACGGCGCCGCGCCCCACCTCCCAGAACTCCGAACCGGCCGCGACGAACGCATCACCGGCGCCGTGCATGCCGACGAACACGCCGCTCGAGGCCACGGCCTGGGTGCGCACGAGCAGCGGCGCCGAGGGGGCGGCCTGCCGCACACGGAAGCTCCACGAGCGCAGACCGAGCACCCCGCCGCGCTCGACGGTGCGCACGCTCTCGGCGACGACCGCGGTCAGCAGCGCGCCGCGCGGCAGTTCGTCGTCGGCGATCCACGTCCAGGTCCTGGTCGCCGCGTCGTAGCTGTGGCTGCCCGGGATCGTGCCGCCGGCGTCCCCCACGACCAGCGCATCGGCGCTCAGCGTCGCGAGGTCCGGGTCGCGGTCGAAGACCAGCCGCACGCTGGCGTCGGGCTCGACGATGCTGCCCGGCGCCGGCGACTGCGACGTCACACGCAGCGGCGGGGGCCCTCCCGAGCCGCTGCCGTTGCACGCGCCCACGATCCCGAGCAGGACGATCCACACCCACGCCGAAGTTCGCATCAGGCGCGACAGCATAGGCGCGGGCGGCGGTTCTGTCAGGGGCTGCGGCCGCGCTACAGCGGCTCGTTGCCAATGGGGTACTGACGCCAGTCGGCGAAGTCGAAGTGCCACCACTCGTGTTCGTAGACCGTGAACCCCTGCTCCTGCATCGCGCGGCGCAGAACCTCGCGGTAGTGCCGCTGGCGCGTCGTGCCGCCCGGGTAGTCGGGGTAGGCGCGTTCGGTGAACTCGTCGTAGCCGCTCGGCATCTCGATCACCTCGCCGGTGTCCAAGTGGTAGAGCGTCAGGTCGACGGCGCAACCGCGGTTGTGGCGCGAGCCCTGCTTGGGGTCGGCGACGAAGTGCTGCATCGCCGCGGGCGTCGCGTCGGCGAACACCTTGGTCACGAACCATGGCCGATAGGCGTCGAAGATGCGCAGCCCGAGCCCCTGCGCGTTGAGCCGCTCGCTGACGCGCGCCAGCGCCTCGGCCGCGGGCCGCTGCATGCGCGCGATCGGCTGCTCGTAGACCTTGGTACCGAGGAAGTTGTTGGTCGTGGCGTAGCGGATGTCGAACTGCAGCTTCTTGCCGACCGTGCGCAGGTCGACGAGGTCGAACGCGCGCAGCCCCGCGGGCTGCGCGGGCGGCGTCGCCAGCTTGGCCGCGGCGCGCAGCGCCGCGATGTCCCCCACCGGGGTGATGCGGAAGTTCGCGTCGGGGTCGGGCCGCCGTTCGAAGCGCGCGCCGCCGACGACCGCGGCGACCACCTTGCCGGCGCCGTCGCGTTCGAACACCAGCTGGTCACCGCCGTACATGCCGGGTAGGAACCGGTAGTGGTCGGGCCCTTCGCGCTCGGGCAGGTCGCGCACGACCCACTCGATCAGCACCGCGAGCTGGCCGCGGTCCTCGTAGACGACGAGCACGTCGTGGTCCCAGCCGTACTCACCGAGCAGCGGCAACAGTTCGTCCGGCGGCGCCGGCGGCGGGGCATCGTCGCGCACGTATTCGACCTCTCCGTCGTGGGGGTTGCCGTTGGGCAGGATCGTCAACCGGCGCGCGCCGCCGACGCCGAGCGGGTCGTCGGCGATCAGCGCGCCGTCGGCCGCGCGCCGCAGCCGCGTGCGCACGCCGATGTTGGGGTCGTAGTAGAGGTCGCCGTCGCGTTCCTTCAGCTCGACCCAGTTGTCGCCGCAGCGGTAGTGGCCCTCGAGCTGGCGCGCGGCGGCGACGCCGAGCGGCTCGGGGAACGCGGGCGGCGGCAGCATCTCGCCGCGGCGGTTGGCGAGCGCCGCGCGCAGCGCGCGGTCGGCGATCGCCTCGCTGACCTCGTTGGCGAAGTCCTTGGTGCTGATCACCGCGACCGCCAGGCCCTGTTCGGGCAGCGCCTGCAGCGTCGACGCAAAGCCGTAGACGGCGCCGCCGTGGCGCACCATGCGGTTGCCGTCGAACGACGAGACGAAGAAGCCGAGGCCGCAACCGCGCTCGCTGCCCGCGGGCAGCTCCCACATCGACGCCTGCGTCACCGGGTCGAGCACGCGCGTGGTCGCGTCGGGCATCCAGCTGCGCGCGAAGTGCACCAGGTCGAGCGCCGTGCTGTAGAGGTTGGCCGCGGGCGCGTAGCCGAACGGCCACTCGGGCGTCGGGATCGCGCGGCCGTCGTAGGTCCACATGATGCCGTGCGCCTGCCGCGCAAGCAGGTCGGGGCGCCGCGCGAAGTCGCTGTCGTGCAGGTGCAGCGGCGCCAACACCAGCTCGCGCACCGCGTCCTCGAACGGTTTGCCCGTGACGCGCGCGACGATCTCGCCGACCACCCCGATGCCGGGGTTGCTGTACTTGTAGGTGCTGCCCGGCGCGTGCACGAGCGCGGTATCGTTGAGGCTCGCGACCGTCGCCGCGAGGCTCGGCGCGCTCGGATCGAAGTAGTGGCCCACCGGTGACTCGCGCACGATGCCGGCCCGGTGTCCCATCAGCGCGCGCAGCGTCACCGGCGCCCCGAACGGGTTGTGCGGCGCGAACTCGGGCAGGTACTGCTGCACCGGCGCGTCGAGGTCGAGCTGGCCGCGCTGCACGAGCACCATCGCCGCGGTGTCGGTGAACAGCTTGCTGATCGACGCCACGCGCCCGACCGCGTCGGCCGGCATCGCGCCCTGAGCAGGCGCGAACTCGCCGAAGCCGCGCGCCCAGAGCCGCTCTTCGCCGGTCCTCGGGTCGACGTCGAGCACCGCGATCGTCGCGCCCGGCATGCCCATCTCGCGCAGCTGCCGTTCGATGTAGGGCGACAGGTCGTCGGCGACGGCACGCAGCGCGGGGTGCTGGGGCGCCGAGGTGACGCAGGCGGCGAGCAGGAGAAGGCCGAGGAGCGTGCGACGCGGCATCGGCGCAGTGTGCCGGGGCGCGTCGGCCGGGGCCAGCCGCCAGTCAGTCGTTCACGTAGACCCAGCGCCCGGAGTGCTCGCCAGCGCGCGCGGGCCGGTAGACGAGCGCGTCGAAGTCGAACAGCAGCGGACACGGCAGGCTCAACCGCCATCCCGCTCCCTTGCTGCCGGCGGCGCCGGACGGCGCGGCCTGCGCGTAGGCGAACGCCGGATACGCGACCAGCCCAGTCGTCGGCACCTCGGGCAGATAGTCGGGCACCAGATCCTGCAGCGTGGCCGGCGGCGCGCCGCGATCGCGTTCGAACAAGTCGATCGCGACGATCAGCGGCCGCGCGCGTTCCGTCGCCGCGGTCACAGTCGCCATGCGCAACCGCGCCGCCGCCGCCCCGAACAGGATCCACGCCAGCACCCCGAGGCTGCCCCACGCGAACGCACGCAGGCCGTAGGCGGGCCGCAACGGCGTCGCCAGCAGCCCGCCGAGCAGCGCGCAGACAGCGATCAGGAACGGAAACACCCCCAGCACCCCCAGCCACTCCATCGCCGGCACACACAACCACGAACACACCACCAGCGGCAGGCCGAGCACGGCCTGACACCCCACCGCCGTACCGATCACCCAGCGCCACGACGTGCGCCCGTTCACCGGCCAGGTGCTGCTTCGAGTCCCATCCATGCGCGTACGGTACCGGGTACAAACCACACACGCGCTGCGCGCGTGTGTGGTTTGTACCCGGTACCGTACGCACGTGGCTATGCTCGTCGCGATGGCCGATCCGCTTGCGCAGGTATCCTTCGAGACCACGCTGAGCGAACGCGTCGACGTGATCACACGCATGAGTCGGCGCATGCTGGGTCGGTTCTTCTGGATGTTCCCCTGTACTCTGGCGCTGCTCGGCGTGCTGGTGATCGCTGTCCTACCCCCGCTGCTGGACCCCGAGATGTCGCAGCCGGAGGCTCTGGGCCTCGCCGCGATCACGCTGGCAGTGCTCGCGGTGGTGCTGCCGCCGCTCCTGCTGCTGGTACCGCGCATCACCGCACGGATCGCCATCCGGCGCGTCGCGGGCACCGCGCCGACCCCAGTCACCGTCACGCTGACCGAGGACGAGATCAGCAGCCGCGACCCCATGGTGTGCATGTCGATGCCGTGGGCCAACGTGCTGCGCATCGACAGGGAGCGCTCGCACATCGTCATCGCCGGCCGGGCCGCGACGTTCTTCGTGCCCGAGCGCGCGTTCGGCGATGACGCCGCGCGCGCCGCGTTCCTCGAACTGGCGCAGCGGCTCGCCGCGGCGGCCCGCCGCGGACCGACTCACGCGTAGCTGGGATAGGTCCCGTCGTACATCGCCGCGCGCACCGCGACCTCGAGGTCGTCGGGCCGCGGCGCGGTCGCGAGCCCGTCGGCGTAGGCGCTCTCGGCCACGGCGACGGCGATGCGCACGGAGACCTCGCGGATCCCCGACAGCCTGGGGTAGAGCAGCCCGGTCTCGAGCGCGCCTTGGTCGACGAGTTCGGCGAGCGTGCGTGCGGCGACGTAGAACATCGTGTCGGTGACGCGCCGCGCGCCGGCGACGATCGCGCCCAGGCCCAGCCCCGGGAAGATGTAGGCGTTGTTGCCCTGGCCGGGAACGAAGCGCCGCCCGGCGACCTCGACCGGCGCGAACGGACTGCCGCTCGCGAACACCGCCGCGCCGCCCGACCACGCGTAGGCCTGCGCCGCGGTGCACTCGGCCTTGCTGGTCGGGTTGCTCAGCGGGAACACGATCGGCCGCGCGTTGTGCCGGGCCATCGCGCGCACGACGGGTTCGGTGAACGTGCCGGCCTGCGCCGACACGCCGATGAGCGCCGTCGGCCGCAGCGCTTCGACCGCGGCCAGCAGGTCCGCCGCGGGCGCGTGTTCGTGCGCGTAGGGCCGCTTGTGCGCCGCGAGGTCGGCCCGGCTCGCGACCACGAGGCCGCGCGAATCGACGAACCAGCAGCGCCGCCTGGCGTCCGCTTCGGCCATGCCCTCGCGCACCATCGCGGACACGATCAGGTCGGCGATACCGGTCGCGGCCGAGCCGGCGCCGAGGAACAGCACGCGCTGCTCGGACAGGGACTGGCCGGTGAGACGCGTCGCCGACAGCAGCCCGGCGAGCGCCACGGCCGCCGTGCCCTGGATGTCGTCGTTGAAGCAGCAGACGCGGTCGCGGTAGCGCGCCAGCAGCCGGATCGCGTTGTCGGTGGCGAAGTCCTCGAACTGCAGCACGGCGCGCGGGAACACCTCCTGCACCGCGAGCACGAACTCCTCGAGCAGTTCGTCGTAGGCGGCGCCGCGCAGCCGCGCCCGGCGCAGACCGAGGTAGAGCGGGTCGTCGCGGATCTCGTCGCGATCGCAGCCGACGTCGAGCGTGATCGGCAGGCCGAGCCACGGCGCGACGCCGGCGCACGCGGTGTACAGCGACAGCTTGCCGATCGGGATGCCCATGCCGCTGGCGCCGAGGTCGCCGAGCCCGAGGATGCGTTCGCCGTCGGTGACGACGATCATGCCGACATCGCGATGCGGCCAGTTGCGCAGCACGTCGGCGACGCGGCCGCGGTCGTCGGCGGTGACATAGAGCCCGCGCGCGCGCCGGAAGATGTGCGCGAAGCGCTGGCAGGCCTCGCCGACGGTCGGCGTGTAGACGATCGGCATCACCTCTTCGATGTGCTCCATGAGCACGCGGTAGAACAGGTGCTCGTTGCGATCGAGCAGGCTCGCCAGGTAGATGTACTGCTCGAGCGGGCTGTCCTTGCGGCGCAGGCTCTCGAGGATGCGCACCTGTTGCTCGTGCTGAGTCAGCACCCGCGGCGGCAGCAGTCCGCGCAGGCCGAGCGCATCGCGCTCGGCGGCGGTGAAGGCGGTGCCCTTGTTCAGGCGCGGGTCGTGCAGGTAGTCGACGGGACGCAGCGGCATGCGCGCACGCTACGCCGCGACCGCGGCAAAGGCGACCACCGCCCGGGACCTACTCGAACCCGATCGCCTCTTCGCCCGCGATGCGCTGCTTCTTGGCCGGGTCGGCGCCGCCGGCGCCCGCGCCGACCGTCGCCTTGCCTTCCTGGATGCTGTCGACCTGCTCGAGCGACACGGCGATGCGCGAGCTGACGCCGCGGTGCTGCATGGTGATGCCGTAGAGCACCTGACACTCGGCCATGGTGCGCTTGTGGTGAGTCACGATGCAGAACTGCGTGTCGTGCGTGAAGTCGCGCAGCACGCGCAGGAAGCGCTCGACGTTGGTCTCGTCGAGCGCGGCGTCCACTTCGTCGAGGATGCAGAAGGGGCTCGGCCGCACCTTGAACAGCGCGAACAGGATCGCCACCGCGGTCAGCGAGCGCTCGCCGCCGGACAGCAGGTTGATCGACTGCAGCTGTTTGCCGGGCGGCTGCGCGACGATCTCGATGCCGGCTTCGAGCAGGTCCTCCATGTTCGACAGGAACATGTCGGCCTTGCCGCCCTGGAACAGCTTGCGGAAGATCTCCTGGAAGTTCTTGCGGGCCTCGTGGAACGTCTGCTCGAACAGCAGCTTCGACTCGGCCTCGAGCTTCTTGAGCGTCTCGAGCAGCGCGCGGCGCGCCTCCTTGAGGTCCTGCACCTCCTGCTCGAGGTGCCCGAACTGGCCCTCCTCGTCGTCGAGCTCCTGCACGGCGTCGAGGTTGACCGCGCCGAGGCGGTCCTTCTGGCTCTGCAGCACCTGCACTTCCTTCTTCGCGGCGAGCGCGTCGAAGTCGTCCTGCAGCCACAGCCGCGTCAGCTGGCGCCACTCGGCGATCAGCGCCGGCGGCAGCGGCGGCCCCTGCAGGCACTCGACCATGCCGGGCGCCGCGGGCGGTCCCTGCAGCAGCGGGTCGTGCACGAGCCCGATGCCCTCGACCTCGCCGAGGCACCGGCGCAGCTCGATGCCGGTCTCCTCGCGTAGCCGCTCCTCGAGGCGCGTGAAGCGGTGCTCGAGATCCGAGGTGGCCAGGCGCGCCTGCGTCAGCGCCTCGCTGGCGACGGCGCGGCGCTGGTCGCACGCGGCCAGCTCCTGTTGCACCGCGTTGCGCGACTGACGCCCGTCGTCGAGCGCCGCCTGGCGCTCCTGCTTGTGCTCCTGCAGCTCGGCGAGCCGGTCCTCGAGCGCGCCGGCCAGTTCTTCGAGGCGCTGCTCCTCGGCGAGCGCCTTGGCGCGGTCGTCCTCGGCGTCGCGCTGCCGATCCTCGATCTCGCCGAGCGCGCGCTCGAAGTCCCGCAGCGCCTCGTCGTGCATCCGGATCGACCGCAGCAGACCCTCGCGCGCCTCGCCGGCGCCCACCTGCCGCACCTTGAGGTCGTGTTCGACCTGCTGCTGCTCGCGCGCCGACTTCTCGGCCGCGTCGATGGTCGCCGACAGGTCGCCCTCTTCGGTCTGCGTGCCGGCTTCGCGCCGCGCCAACAGGAACTGGTCGAACAGCGCGGTCGCCAGCGTCGCCAGCGCGCCGCAGCGCGCGCGCGACAGTTCGCCGGCCTCGTGCGCGAGCTCGCCGAGCTCGCGTTCGACGTCGCCGCGGCGCGCCGCGAGGCGCGACAGCTGCCCTTCGCCGCCGTGGCGCGCGGTGCGCACCACGTGCAGCGCGTCGGCGATCGCCTTGAGCTCGCGCTTGAGCCGGTCGACGCGGCCGACGACGCGGTCCTTGCCGCCCTGCAGTTCGCCGAGGCGGGCCTGCAGCGCCGCGGCGCGTTCGCCGAGCTGACTGATCTGCGACTTGCGCACGACGAGGCCCGCGTGGCCTTCCGCCGACGCGCCGCCTTCCATACGCGGCCCACACACGAGCGTGCCTTCGCCGGTGACGAAGCACAGGTCGGCGCGGCTGCTGTCGGCGATGTCGAAGTCGCCGAGCACGACGCCGCGCAGCAGCCAGCGCATCAGCGCCTCGCTCTTGCCGCCCTCGGCGACGTGGCGCACGAGCTCGGTCAGATAGCTCGCGCCGGCGGGCGGCGCCAGCAGCCGGCTGCCGCGCGGCGGCTGTTCGCCGAACGCGTCCTCCACCAGCAGCAGCACGCGGCCCAGCCGCTTCTCCTCGAGGTCGCGCACGATCGCCGCGGCGTGTTCGCGCGTGTCCACGACCAGCGCCTGCACGAACGGGCCGAGCGCGGCCTCGAGCGCCGCGCCGTGTTCGAGGTCGATCTCGATCAGGTCGAGCAGCCGACCGCGCAGACCTTCCGGTTGCTGCTCGAGCACGTAGCGGGGCGCCGTGTCGAGCCCCTCCATGTGCGCTTCCATCGCCAGCAGCGCCTGTCGCTGCCCCTCGGCGGCCGACAGCTCGTTGCGCAACTTCGACTCCTGCTCGGCGAGCTCGCCCGCGGCGCGGTCCGCGCCTTCGAGGTCGTCGAGCGAACGCCGCTCGCGCTCGGTCAGCAGCCGCTCGCGCGTGCCCAGGTCGAGCAGTTCGCGCTGCCAGCGCAGCACCTCGTCGTCGAGCTTGCCGACCTCGCCGGAGAGCACCAGCTGGCGCTCGCCGAGGCGCTGCTCGCGGGCCTTGGCGGCGTTGATCTTCGCGGTCGCGTCGGCGGCGCGGTTGCGCGCGCGCGTGCGGCCGTGCAACAGCTCGAGCTGCCGTTCGCGCAGCTCCTCGCGTTGCCGCTGCAGCATGCGCAGCGCCGCGAACGCCTGCTGCGCCGCCAGCTGCTGCGCCTCGTGCGCCTTGTGCAGGTCGACGAGTTCCTGCTCCTTCTGCGCGAGCTCTTCGCGCGCCATGGTCAACGCCAGCGAACGCTCGTCGCGCTGCTCGACGAGGCCCTCGGCGCGGCGCTTGCCGCGCTCGAGCTCCTCGAGGCGGTCGGCGGCGCGGTGCCGCTGCGTCGCGGCGCGTTCCTTGTGCGTGGTGAGTTCGTTCTCGCAGGCGCGCAGTTCGTCCTGCACCGTCGCCAGCGCCGCCGCCAGCGTCGTGATCGCCTCGTCGGCGACCGCCAGCTTCTCGGCGGCGACGTCGCGCCCCTCGTCGGCCGACGCCAGCTCGACCTGCAGCTCGTCGAGCCGCTCGCGCTGCGCCTTGGCGGTCTGCCGCAGCACACGGCCGTCGAGCACCGCGAGGGCAGCGCGCAGGTCGCGCAGCGCCGCCTGCAGCTCCTGGTAGCGGCGCGCCTTGCCGGCCTGGATGCGCAGGCTGCGGATGCGCCGCGCGCGCTCCTCGAGCAGGTCGGTGACGCGCGACAGGTTCTGGTCGGTGCGCTCGAGCTTGCGCAGCGACTCCTTCTTCTGGATCTTGAAGCGCGACACGCCGGCCGCCTCTTCGAAGATCGCGCGGCGCGCGTCGGGGTTGGCCGACAGCACCGCGTCGATGCGGCCCTGCTCCATCACCGAGTAGCCGCTCGTGCCCAGGCCCGTGTCGAGCAGCACGTCGCGCACGTCCTTGAGGCGCACCTCGCTGCCGTTGAGCAGATACGACGACTCCTTGTCGAGCGTCAGCCGGCGCGAGATGTCGATCTCGGTCTGGCCGTCGAAGCGCCCCTCTGGGTCTTCGAACGTGATCGTCACCTCGGCCATGCCGAGCGCCTGCCGACCCTCGGCGCCCTTGAAGATGACGTCGGTCATCTCGCTGCCGCGCAGGCTTTTGGCGCGCTGGTCGCCGAGCACCCACTTGATCGCGTCGACGACGTTCGACTTGCCGCAGCCGTTCGGGCCGATGATGCCCGTGAGCCGCGTGTCGAACTCGAACTCGGTGCGGTCGGCGAACGACTTGAAGCCGCGGGCGACGAGTCTCTTGAGGCGCATCGGCTACTCCGCCCTCGGCCGCTGCCCGGCCTGTCGGTTGGAGGTCACGTCGACGGCCGCCGCGGGCATGCCGCTGCGACCGAGCAGGGCCAACGTGCCGCGCCGCCGCGACCGCTCCGCCGCCATCGCGCCGTAGGCGACCGCCGCGCTCGGCTGCCCCGTGACCACGAGCAGGTGTTGCACAGCCTCGCTGATCTCGGTGGTGGTCAACATCGTCGCCACCGCGCCGGCCTCGCTCTTGGCCTTGGCCCGCGCCTGCTTGTCGCCGGCCTCACCCTCGTGCCGCTGCCGCAGCGCCATCAGCGCCACGTTGGCGAGCTCGAGCGCGCGCCAGTCCTCGTCGACACCGACGCTGTGCAGCGCCAGGTGGATCGAACGCGCGAGCTTGGTCGCGCGCAGGTATTCGGTGCGCCCGTCGCGCTTCTCAACCAGATGTTCCGTCCGCCGCTTCATGGCCGCCCTCCCGCCGTTTCTCGAGCATCGGCTTGAGCTCGTCGAGGAACTGCGTGACGTCCTTGAACTCCCGATAGACGGAGGCAAAGCGCACGTAGGCCACCTGATCGAGCTGCCGCAGCTCTTGCATGATGAGGTTGCCGATCACCTTGCTCGGCACCTCCTTGTCGAAGGCCTCCATGCATTGCCGTTCGATGCGGTCCGCGATGACCTCGAGCTGTTCGAGGGACACGGGCCGCTTCTCGCAGGCGCGCAACATGCCGCCGAGCACCTTCTGCCGATCGAACGCGATGCGCTCTCCGTTCTTCTTGACCACCCGCATCGGGGCCGTCTCGACGCGCTCGTAGGTCGTGTAGCGCCGACCACAGTCGGCGCAGACCCGGCGACGACGGATTGCGAACCCGTCGGCGCTCGCGCGCGAATCGATGACCCGATCGTTGTCGGCCTTGCAGTACGGACAGCGCATGAACAGTTCGCTGCACCGGCACCACCGCGACCAGCGGTGGACCGGAAAGGGACACGGCGGTCTCGGATCCGGCTGACCCCGGAATCCAGACCTTGCAGACCGCGGCACGTTAGCGCCCCAAGGGCTTGTATGTCAAAGGGCTTCGAGGCCTGTGGAACGCAATTGCCGGGCCTGTCGGGAGGTCCTTGCCGAGGCGGCGGGTGGTCCGGTCGCTATTCGGTCCCGCGGCCCTGTTGCATGAGCCACCAGGGTTCGCGCCGGGCCACCAGGAGTGCCGGCACGACGCTGGCGCCGATGCACACGGCAAATGCGATCTCCAGGCCCACAGCGAGGCTGCCCATCGGCAGCACGAACGGTGCGGTAACGTCCATCGACCGAGACCCGGCGATGATGCCCGTGTAGGAGACCCCGAGCCCGAACAACAGACTCGTCACAGCGGCCAGTAAACCGATCAAGAGTCCCTCCGCCAGGATCAGGCGCACGATCTCGCCACGCGTCTGGCCGATGCTGCGCAGGATTCCAATCTCCCAGCTCCGCGCCCGAATCGCGGCCAGCAGTGTGTTGACCACGGCTGCCCCCGCGAGCAATAACGCCCACAACGGGTACGTGCTCAGGTTCCGGATCACCTGGTCGACTTTCGCCTGCAGGCCGCTCCCGACCGTGCGGGCATTGACGATGCGCAGGTACGGCTGCCCCTCGGCAGCCGATGTCGATGTCGATTCGGCGCCGGGCGACAACAGCGCGGTCAGCGGCCCCTCGAGTGAGCCCGGCTCGACGCCCTTCACGAGCCGATACCAGAGCGTCTTGTAGGCGGCCTCGGGGTAGGCCGCGCGAGCCGTGGACGGCGGCACGAAGATCATCCCCCCGACCCTGCCCACGTTGCGGCGCATGCCGATGTAGCGCATGAACAGGTGCCAGCCGTCCATCTTGACCACGCCGGCGATCGTGTAGGTGAGATGCACGTGTCGCTGGTCGCCACTGTCCAGGACGATGGTCCTGCCGACGTCGTACTGCTGCGGAAACCGGCAGTACAGGTTGTCGGAGATCAGGCAGGCACGACCTTCGGCCAACATCGGCGCGGCGGCGGCGGCGCTGCCGCGCACGAACTCCGCCTGGATCAGGCCCTGCTGTGCGCCGAGCAGAGCGGGCAGGTCGCAACCGAAGTACATCACGTCGCGGCTGAAGAAGTCCACGTGATCGATCACCGTCTCGGGGGGCAAGTCGTCGAGCAGCGGGTTCTCGAGCAGGATCGGCAACATGGCCTCCGCACCGGCAACCCGCGCCGCAGCTGGCAGCTGTGCGTCGGGCACGCCGTCCGGCAGGACGTGCACAACTGCATCGGGGATTCGGTCGGTGAGCAGGAACGGCACCGCCATCGAGCGTCCCCACACCTGAATGACCGTGTACAGCCCCAGCCCGACCAGCAGCGCACCCACGCAACCGGCAGTTCGCCACAAGTTGCTGCTCAGTTGCCGGTGCAGTAGGCGAGGATTCAGCCCCAACAGGGTGCCGGCCGTCAGAGCGAAGGCGGGCTCGCACATCCGCAACAACCACGGCAGTAGGCAGAGCGCGCCAAGCAGGGCAGTGACGAACGAGAGCGGCACGAGCACCGTCGAGCGGAACGGATCGGGGACCCACGAGGTCGTAGCGGCCCACGGGTTGAAGGCGATGAGCAACAGACCGAGCGGCGCCAACCAGCGCGGTGCCTGCGTCGGAACGAGCATCGCCGCCGCTGCCATTCCCTCGAGCGGCCGCCTTCGGGCGGCGTTGTACGCAGGCAGCGCGACAGCGGCGGCCACCGAACCGTACGCGACAATCGCGCCCAGTCCCAGCAGCGACGCCAGCGGGAAGGCGAGGCGCACTGTCACGCCACCGAAGTACGACCAGGTCGTGTCCCCTTGAAGGACCCACGCTCCCACGCCCACACCGAGCAACCAGCCCGCGGTCGCGATGGCGCCGCCTTCGAACAGCAGCAGGCCGAGAACCTGCGCGCGCGTCAGCCCGATCGCGCGGAGCATGGCCAACTGACGGATGCGCTCCTGCACCCCCATGCTGAAGGTGTTGAGGATGATGAACAGACCGGCGATCAGCGCCAGCTTCATCGATGCATCGCGCATCAGCGGCAGGTACCAGGCACCTCCAGCGTGGGGCGCGCCGAATTCGGTGGTGATCTCGCTCGGCGCCATCAGTTCGTCGAGCTTCTCGACCTGCGTGGGCGGCTGCAGCACGGCCAGGTACTGCACGCATCGCGCCACGAATACGTCGAGCTTGTCAGGAGCGTGCAGCCCGACCGCGACGCGGTTCACCTCAAGCGCTCGTCCCATCAGGCGCGCATACAGCGCTGGTGGCGCGTAGACGCCCGTCATGCCGCCCACGTTTGCCGGCGCGTCCACGATGCCAACCAGCTGCACCGAGTGCCAACCTGCCACGGTCGCGATCTGGATGGTGTCGCCGAGCGCGACCCTCAGCCGCTTGACCACGTTCGCATCGGCCGCGACGCCAGAGTCCTCGGCTGAGCTCGCTGCGACCGGCCACCTGCCCTCGACCATTGGCCGCGGCGGCGCGGGACTGCGAGTACCGAACAGGGCAGTAGTCACGTGACCCGCCGCGACCGAACCCGAGCTGCGGAAGTCGGTGTCTGCCTGGCGGCGCTGGGCCAGCTCCACCATCGCTCCCGCGCTCGGGAACAGGGCTCGCACCTCCGGCTGCTCTCCGAGCCACGCCAGGACCGAGGGCGCCAACGGCGGCAGCGGCGGATTCGCGCTGGCTCGGCTGCGGTCGTTGCTCACGTCATCGGAGGTGCCGGCGCTCAGCAGCAGCTCGTAGCCGCCGCGCATGCGGGCAGCGCTGCTCTCGTCGGTGTTGACCGCAGCCATCTGGGCACCGACGACCACGACGACCATTGCCACGGCCATGGTGACCGCGCCGAGCGTGACCGCGGCGCGGACAGGGTGACGCCGCCACTGCGCGAGCAGCAGCTTGAGGACCAGCCTCACGCTCCGGACCCCGCCGACGCAGGCGAATCGACCAACTCGTGGAAGCGGGCGCCGAGGGCCGCGGCTGAAGAGAACTCGCTGCGGTCCAGGGTGGCCGCGAGCCGACCATCCTTGAGCAGCAGCACCCGATCGGACCACATCGCCACCACGGGATCGTGGGTCACCAGCAGCACGGTGCACCGCTGCGCCGCGGCCAGTTCGCGCAGCCGCGCGCAGAAGCGCTCGCGGTTGCACGAGTCGAGATTCCCGGTCGGCTCGTCGGCGAGCAGGACCGATGGATCGTTGATCAGCGCGCGTGCGATCGCGACGCGCTGCTGCTCACCGCCACTGAGCTGGTCGGGCCGATGCCGGCGGCGCGCGCTCAACCCCAGGGCTTCGAGCAGGGCGGCGCACTTCTCCGGCTGCACGCGACCGCCACGTTCCATCAACAGCGGCAGCTGCACGTTGTCCTCGACCGACAGCGTCGGTACGAGGTTGTAGGCCTGGAACACCAGTCCCATGTGGCGCCGACGGAAGAGGGTGATGGCGCGGTCGTCGAGCTCGGCGAGATCCTGCTGATCGACGACGACCGAGCCCCCGGTCGGCTCGATCAGCCCCGCGAGCAGGTGCAACAAGGTGCTCTTGCCCGACCCGCTGGCTCCCATCACCGCGACGAACTCGCCGCGCGCGGCGCAGAAACTCACGTCGACCAGGGCCGGTACGTCGACCGAGCCCTGTTGAAATGTCTTGCCCAACTCCCGCACCACCAGATGGTGGACTTCGGCATGGGCCCCGGTAGCAGTAGGTGAGTTCATAGCGAACCAATACGGGCCCCGATCCGTGGGCTAGGCGCCAGCGCAGACCCCAGCGGGCGGCTCGTCGACACAGCGGTCACTGCAGTCCGATGCCGAGGTCGAGTCCGTTCGATGTCAGGGCGCCGAAGGGGTTCACGCCCGGCGTCGCGGTCACCGATTGGCTGTAGACGTGCAGGCCCATGAAGGCCGGGTCGTTCGGCACGGTGAACGGGCGGCTGGCCGTGTTGCCCGAAGGAAGGATGACCACGGCGACATCGCCACCCGTGTACGCTTCACACCCGGTGAGCCCCTGCGACGTCAGGCTGATGCCCGGATCGAACTTCGTCAGGCTGAACACCATGCCGACGATCACCGTGCCGGCAGGAACGTCGTTCGTGTCCAGCTGGACCGTCGTGCCGACGACCGGGCGCGCGTTCGCCATCAGCGTGGGCGGCACCGGGCCGCACCCGGCACCGTAGCTGCTCGCCGTTGCCGCGTCCGCCGCCCATTCCCAGGTGTCGTCGAGATGCACGTTGTTGCTGTTGTTGCCGCCGAACGACACCAGGCGCGAGCGCAAGACGTCGTAGACCATGTTGTGGTAGCGACGGGGCTGCGGACCCGACACCGCATGGACGAGGCTCCAGTCGGTGCCGTCCCATTCCCAGGTGTCGGTGCGGTTGGCGAACGACTGCTCTTCGCCTTCGAACAGCATCACGGTGCCGCGCGCCGTGTTGTAGCTCATCGCCATCGCACGACGCGGTCCGGGCGACGAGGCCGAGGTGCGCAGCGTCCAATCGGTCCCATCCCACTCCCAGGTCTCGTCGACGTAGCTCCGGCCGCCGATGTCGCCGCCGAACATGACCACGACGCCGCGGCTCGAGTCGTAGGCCATCGCGTGAGAGTCACGGTTCAGCGGATTGGTGACGGGGAGCTGCAGGATCCAGTCGGAGCCGTCCCACTCCCACGTGTCGCCCGAACCACCGCGACCACCGAACAGCACCACCCGATTGCGCAACAGGTCGTACGTCATCGTGTGGATCCATCGCGGCTGCGGGGAGGTCAACGGCGTCGCGAGCGTCCAGTTGGTGCCGTCGTACTCCCACGTGTCGTTGAGCAGGCCGGTGCTGTCCATGCCACCGAACAGCACGACACGGCCGGTGCTGGCGTGAAAGGCCAGAGCACCATACCGACGTGCCGACGGGGAGTTGGCCGGGGTGGACTGCTGCCAGTTGGTGCCATCGTATTCCCAGGTGTCACCGAGGTCGGTGCCGCCGCCGGACCCGTTGAACAGACCGAAGCCGCCGAACAGGACGGTCTGGCCGCGCACGAAGTCGTAGGTCATGAGACCGTAGGTCAATCGCGGGGGCGGCGAGGTGGTTGGGTTCCGGAGAATCCATCCTTGGGCACTGGTAGAGGTCGCGAGGGCGAGGCCAGTCGTCAGGATCGTGGCCAGGCGGGAGAGTTCGAATCGAAGATGCATCACAGGTGGCGTCAGAGGGGAAGAAGTGAGGAAGCAGGGGTTGCGGGTGAGCCGCCTTGGTGCAAGGACCGGGCCAGCGCGTTGGTCAGCTCCGACGGATGCGCGCCTTCAACCAAGTTCGAGCTCGAACCCCCTCGTTCGCGGCAATGAATGTCCGTCGAATCCCCGAGCCGTGGACAGTTCTGGCGTGACGCCGCATCGGCGAAGCCTGGACAGTTTCCAGCCACGCCACCTCCGACGATGATCAGCGTTTGGCTCTGGCGGGCGCGAAGACCGCCTATCGCCGGGCGCTCACTTGCCCAGGCAGAACCGCCCGTAAATGCGGTCGAGCAGCGGTTCGGCCGAGTGCCG
Organism: Planctomycetota bacterium; assembly: GCA_020638655.1. Classification (GTDB taxonomy): domain Bacteria; phylum Planctomycetota; class UBA1135; order UBA1135; family UBA2386; genus JACKIC01. The sequence goes on along the minus strand of JACKIC010000002.1, from coordinate 99,612 downwards.
ACCCGCAGCGTCGTCGAGGCAGCGCAGCGCCGCCTGCAGTTCGAGCGCGATCAGCTCGGCGCCGGCATCGGCCAGGTCCAGCGCGCGCGCCACCGCACGCTGCGCCGCGAGCAGCGGTTCGCGCAGCGGCGCGCCTGGCGCGACCTGCGCGCTGCCGACGCGCGCGAGCCAGGCGCGCAGTTCGACCAGCCCAGCGCCGGTGCGGGCGCTGGTGAAGAACTGCGGCAGTGTCGTGAGCCGTTGTGCCAGTCCGGGCGGAGCCGGCGGCGGCGAGCCTGCCGGCAGCAGATCGACCTTGGTGAACACCACACCCAGGCACGACCATTCGCCCGCGGCCCGCGGCGACGGCGGCACCGGCGCGGTCGCGTCGACCACCCACACCACCGCGGCGGCACGACCCGCGAGGCGGTCGCGCAGGGCCAGCGCGGCAGCGTCCGCGGCGCCCGGCGCGTCGAGGTCGCCAGGGGCGTCCCAGAGCACCGCGCCGCCGACCTCGTGGCGCAGCAGGTCGCGCGTCGTGCCGGGCGCGCAGTCGACGAGCGACGCCTCGCGGCCGAGCAGCGCGTTGCACAACGACGACTTGCCGGCGTTGCTGCGACCGACCAGCAGCAGCTCGCCGCCCGGCGCGGCGGCCGGCAGGTGCTGCAGCAGTTCGTCGAGCTGGGCGGCGATCGGGTCCAGCTGGGCGCGAAACTGAGCGGCCGGCGCAGCGGGCAATTCCTCGTCGGTGAAGTCGAGTCCGGCCTCGAGGGCCGCCAGCACGTCGTGCAGGCCGTCGCGCAGCGCGTCGATCGCGTTCGACAACCCGCCGCCAACCCACTGCACCGCCGCCGCCACCTGCTGCGCACCCTGGGCGTGCAGCAACATCAGGATGCCTTCGGCCGCGGCCAGGTCGAGCCGGCCGTTGGTGAACGCGCGCGCCGTGAACTCGCCGGCCAGCGCGGCGCGCAGGCCGAGCCGCTCGCCGCGCGCGAGCAGCGCGTCGAGCACGCAGCGCACCAGCAGCGCGCCGCCGGGCAGGTGCAGCTCGACCACGTCTTCGCCCGTGAACGAGCGCGGCCCCGGCATCACCAGCGCGAACGCCGGCAGCCGATGGCCGCGCACCTCGACGTCGCCGTCGATCTGCGCGCGCCGATCGGGCAACACCGGCGCGAACACCAGCGCCGCGGCGTCGCGCGCGCGCGGCCCCGACAGGCGCAGCACGGCGCGTTCGCCGGCGCCGGGCGCCGAGGATTCGGCGACGATCGTGTCGGCAGGCATCGTGTCGGCGCGCATTGCGGCGCAGGATACGGGCTACGCGTGCAGACCGGCGAGCCGGCCGGTCGCGAACGCCGCCTGGAAGTTGAAGCCGCCGATCGGGCCATCGACGTCGAGCAGCTCGCCGCAGACGAACAACCCCGGCGCGACGCGGCTCTGCATCGTGCGCGGATCGACCTCGTCGAGGGCGACGCCGCCGCGCGTCACCTCGGCGTGGTCGTAGCCGAGGCTGCGCGCCACCGGCACACACAGGCGTTTGGTGGCGTCGAGCAGGCGACGACGCGCGGCCTTGTCGAGGTTGGCGAGCGTGCCCGCGGCCCCGGCGCGCGACACCAGCGCGGCGCGCGCGCGTTCGGGCAGCCGCTGCGGCAACAGCGACGCGACCGCCCGTGTGCCGTGCGCGGCGATCGCGGCGAGCCACTGCCGTTCGAGGTCGTCGGCGCGTTCCTCGGGCGCGAAGTCGAAGCGCACCGCGCCGGCGCCGCGCTGCTCCTCGACGTCGCCGGCGAGGTCCATCGGCGCGGGGCCCGAGAGCCCCTTGTGCGTGAACAGGATCGGCCGGCGGCGCGAACACAGCACTCGCCCCGCGGCGTCGAGCGAGCACAGGTCGACGTCGTGCAGCACGATGCCCTGCAGCTCCTTCACCCACGCCTCGTCGACCGCGAGCGGCGCGAGCGCGGGGAACGTCGCGGTGATCGTATGACCGAGGTCGCGGCACCACGCGTAACCGTCGCCGGTGGCGCCGGTCTTGGGGTAGCTGAGCCCGCCCGTGGCGAGCACCACGCTGCCCGCACGCACCTCACCACCATCGCTGTCGATGACGAAGCCGTCGCCGTCGCGCCGCAGCGCGCGCACGCCGTTGCCGGTGCGCAGCGACGCGCCCGACTCGCGCACCAGCCGCAGCAACAGTTCGACCACGTCGCGCGCCTTCTGCGAGACCGGGAACAGCTTCTCGAGGTCTTCCTCGCGCAGCGGTAAGCCGGCCTGCTCGACGAATTCACGCAGCGCCGTCGGCGGGAACGAGCGCAGCGCGTGCCGCAGGAAGCGGCCGCGGGCGGCGCCGTACTGGGCCTCGAGGTCCTTGCCCGACTTCGTCGTCGTCAGGTTGCAGCGGCCACCGCCGCTGATCAGGATCTTGAGGCCGGGCTGCCTGCACTTCTCGAGCAGCAGCGTGCGGCGACCGCGGCGCGCCGCGAAGATCGCGGCCATCATGCCGGCGGCGCCGGCGCCGATCACGGCGACATCGGCGAACTCACCGCGCGCGGCGGGAGGGCGGCCTGCGGCGGGCTCGCTCAGGCCTTCTCGCCGCTCTTCGCCGAGTCGTCAGCGACCTCGGTGATGCGCAGCACGGGGCGGCTGCCGACGGGCTGCTTGCGGTTGGAGAGGTATCCCTTGCCCATCTTCTTGGGCTTGAAACGGCCGCGGGTGGCGCCACCGTTCTTGCGACGTGAACTGGCCATGGTCTTGCTCTTGAGTCTTGCGCGTGAGGATTGCGGAGTGTGTGGATCAGCGGCCGGAGGCGGCCGCGATCACTTCTTGGTCTTGGCGGTGACGAAGCGGTCGTTCTTCACCGTCTTGCGCAGCACGACGTAGCCGCTGTTGTGGCCCGGCACGGCGCCGCGCAGGTAGACGAGGTTGCGCTCGGTGTCGACCTTGACGACCTGCAGGCGCTGCACGGTCACCTTCTCGACGCCGTAGTGACCGGCCATGTGCTTGCCCTTCGGCACGCCCTTGCTGATCGACTGCTGGCGACCGAGGCCACCACCGGTGCGGTGGTTGACCGAGTTGCCGTGCGACGACGGCTGACGGCCGAAGTTCCAGCGCTTGATCGTGCCGGCCCAGCCGCGACCCTTGGTCGTGCCGGTGACGTCGACGTGCTTCCAGTCGCTGACCAGCGCCGCGGTGACCTCGTCGCCGGGCTTCTGCGTCGGCGCCTGCTTGAGGCGGAACTCACGCACGAGGCGCATGCCGCTCTCGAGGCCGGCCTTCTTGGCGTGGCCGAGCTCCGGCTTGCTGCACAGGCGCGCGGGCTTCTCCTCGAAGCCGAGTTGCACGGCGTAGTAGCCGTCGCCGGCGCGGGTCTTGGCGGTCTTGCCGCCCTTCTTGCCGCGGTTGACGCTCGCGGCGCGGTGCCCCTCGGGGTGCTCGGCGGCGGTCGCCATCTTCACGGCGAGGACCTTGCACGGCCCGGCCTGGACGACGGTCACCGGCACACAGCTGCCGTCTTCTTGGAAAATCTGCGTCATCCCCAGCTTCTTGCCGAGGATACCGATGGTCTGGCTACCGAGCGTCATGGCACTTTTTGGTGTCGCGTTGGGTACAGGTCGCGACAGAAGGGGCGAACTTTCTACGGGTTCACTCCCTGCGGCGCAAGTGTCCAGTCGGGTCTGTGCGTCGGCTTTCGCCCTTCTGCCGCCCCGCGGGTCATCGGCACCAGGCCCGCAGGGCCAGCAGCGCCAGGGCCAGCCACAGGCACACCCCCCGCCAGGAGCGGCGCGGCACCCCGAACGGCGGCAGCGGGCGATCGGGGGCGGCGGCCGGCTGCCGCAGGTCCTGTTCGCCGGCCGGCAGCGCCGGCCGGACCGCCGTCGCGCTGGCGCCGGTCCCGTAGGCGCGCACGAACGCCCGGCGCAGCAGCTGCGGGAACGCCGGCAGCAGCGGCAGGTTGCTGTCGGCCAGGCGGAAGGCGAAGTGCAGGGAGCAGCGCTCGCCGCCGCCGGCGACCACGGCGAGCGGCACCGGCTCCCCGCCGGGCGCAGCGCCGAACAGGAACGGCGCGCCGTCGGGCAGGGTCTCCGGCAGCGCCACCAGCACGCGCAGCCCCGACAGGTCCAGGTCGGCGACCAGCGGATCGCGGCGATCCCAGTCGGTGACCCGCGGTTCGAGCAGCACCTCCCCCGCCGCGCGCCCGGCGAGGCGCGTGCCGAAACACAGCGCCCGCTGGATCCCGGGCCGCAGCTCGATCTGCCCGCCGTCGACCAGCAGCAGACCGGCGGTCGCGTCGTCGGTCGCCGCGACCACGCGGCCCGAGACCTCGGCGGCGAGGGCCTCGGCGGCGACGTTCGCGTACGGTCCGCCCTCGGGATCGGCGAGCACCGCGATCGTCGGCGCAGGCAACGGCGGCAACACACACGACCAGACGTCGTCGGCGGCGAGCGGATCGCCGGGCAGGCTCACGGTCACACGCAGGGCGCCGCCGGCCGCGCGCCGCGCCAGCGGCACGGTGAGGCGTTGCGGCAGCGTCGGCTGCAGCGTCACCGCCTGTGCGACCGGTTCGACCGCGTCGCCGTCGATGCGCACCTGCACCTCGGCGGCCCGCGCGGTGAACGCCACCAGGTCGATCGCCGCGACCAGTTCGGGCAGCGGCCAGCCGTCGTCGAGCTGCACGTCGAGCACGGCCGCGTTGTCGGCCGCGCCGCCGACCACGCGCAGGGCGCCGCGCGTCGGCAGCGAGGTCTGCCCTTGGCCGTCGGTGACGGTGCAGACCGCGACGTCGTCGGGCAACTGCGCCGCCAGCGCGACGAAGTCGACGGCAGCGGCGCCGCCGGGCTCGCCGAGGTCGCGCACCTGCCGCGCGAACGCGCCGTGCCGCCGCAGCAGGTCGCCGCCGCAGCGCAGCACCGTCACCTCGACGTGCTCGGGCACGGCGGCGAGCGTCGTGCGCAGCTGCGCGGTCGCGTCCTGCCAGCGGCTGCGGCGCGGCGCGGCGGCAGTCACCGCGTCGGCAGCCCCATCATCGGCAGCTCCATCATCGGCAGACATGCTCGCCGACGCGTCGAGCAGCACGACGAGGCGCTGCGGCCCGGGCACAGCGGGAACGCCGAGGCCCCCGTAGGCGGCGACCGCGGCGCCGCAGGCGCCGAGCAGCAGCAACAGGCGCAGGTTCGACCGGCGCGGCGGCCGCAGCCGGCGCGCGGCCAGCGCGCGCTCGACGGCGTCGAAATGCGGCGTCCAGGTGACCACACGCGGCTTCGGCGGTTGCGCCAGCCACACCAGCACCGGCACCAGCAGCAGCCACCACAGCCGGTAGGCGTCGAGGAAGTTCATGGCGCGCACGCCGCCAGGATCGGCTCGTAGGCGCTGCGCCGCAGGTCGTCGGCGGCGGGCGCGGGCCAGCGCAGCAGCCGCGCGCCGCACTCGGTGAACACACGATCCTGCCGCTGCCGCGTCCGCAGCAGCTCCTTCTCGATCGCCGCGACCAGGCCCGCGTCGATCGGCAGCGCCAGCGTCTGCCCGGTCAGCGGGTCGGCGACGTCGACGAAGCCGCGCGCCGCGAAGCGCTCGTCCTCGGCGATCGCCGGCAACCAGCCGGTCACGCCCAGACCGCGGCGGCGCAGCGCGCGCAGCACACGCACCGCCGCGTCGGGCCGCGCGAAGTCGGAGATCCAGTGCACGTGGCCGGTGCCCATGCGCGGCTCGCAGGTCGCGAGCACTTCCTGCTCGGTGGCGGCGGCGACCGGCAGGCGCGCGAGGTGGCGCAGCAGCTCGACGAGATCGCCCGCGCCGCTGTAGGCGGCGACGGTCAGCGCCTTGGCGCCCGGCGCGAGCACCTGCACGCCGTCGAGTTGCCGCAGCGCCAGACCGCCGACGACGGCGGCGAGACGCAGCGCCGCGAGCCGGCGCTGCGGCGCGCCCAGACACATGCGCGGCGACAGGTCGAGCAGCAGCGTCGCGGTGCGCCGTTCGTCCTCGGCCAGCTGCTTGACGAACAACACGCCGGTGCGCGCGTAGGCCGCCCAGTCGAGCCGGCGCAGGTCGTCGCCGTGCGCGTAGCGGCGGTGGCCGACGAAGGTGCCGCTCTGGCCGAGCTGGCTGCGGCGGGCGCGGTGATGTTCGTCGCGGCGCGACGCCGGCGACAGCCCGCGGGCCAGCAGCTCGTGCAACAGCTGCACGAACGGCGCCTCGAATGGCTCGGGCAACGCGGGCGGCTCGAAGCTGCGTGTCATTTGCCGGCGCCCGCCTGCTGGAGCAGCTCGAAGAAACGTCGCACGATCGGCTGCTCACGCGGCGCGACGTGGCGCGCGCGCTGCGCGTTCTCGGCGGCGCGCTGGAACTCCTCCGCGGTCGGCTCGGGCACGCCACCGCGCGACCTGCCTGCGGCGCGCGGCGCGGCGCCCTGGCCGCCGGCCTGCGGCAGCTCGGCGGCGCGCACCCGTTCCTTGCGCGACGGGCCGTCGGCGACGAAGCGCGGCACCACGAAGTGCTGGTCGTCGGGCAGGTCGAGCGGCGGCGGCGGGTCCGGCGGCCGCTGTGGCTCGTCGCCGGGAGCCTGCGAGGCGCCGCCGTTGACCTGCGCCGCCGCGACGCCCACGTTCGTGAGCGGCGGTGGCGGAGGCGGCGGCGGTTGCGGCGGCTTGCCGCTCAGCAGACCCGACCAGTTGGGGTCCAGCAGCCACGCCAGCAACCACGCCAGCAGCAACAGCAGCCCCGCGATCAGCAGCAGCCGGCGCCCGAACAGGCGCTGCCGGCCGACCGCGGCCAGCTGCGGCGCCGTCAACGTGGCGACGCGGCCGTCGAGGTCCTTGGCCAGCCACAACGCCATCGGCGCGTCGGCGCGCGAGCCGACCTCGAGCCACGTGGCGAACTCGTCGGCGAGCCCGCGCGGCGCGGCATCGACCCCCTGCAGCCACGCGACCGCGAGGCGCTGGCGCATCGAGAAGCGCGACAGCAGCGCGGCGCCCGCCACGAACAGCGCGGCGGCGGCCACCGCCGCGGGCCAGCGGGCCGGCCACCACCAGATCGCGACCAGTGTCGGGCCCGCGGCCAGCAGCAGTGCCCGCAACGCGAAGGCCGCGGCGACCCGGCGGCCGTGCAGGTGGCGCACCCGGCGCCAGAAGGCTTGCAGCCTGGCGTCAACCGGCGAGTCTGCGGCGGCAGCGGTCACCACCGCATCATGCAACCGTCGGGGGCGGAAGAAAACGGCCGGGGCGAGAGCCACACACCCTCACCCCGGCCAACTCAGAAGGAGGAGATGCTGCCCTGATCGGCCGCTGTGGCGGTTCGAGGCGCCCGGGCCGCGCGGCGCGGCGGCGATGCGGGCGGCGGCGCGAGGTTTGCGCCGCTGCCAACGCCCACACCCGCCGGTCTCGGCGCGAGACATCGCCGGCACGTCGACTTCAGTCGACGCGCCCGGCGCTCACTTGCCGTCCTTGCCGTCCTTGTCTTCCTTCTGCTCCACCGGCGCCGCGGCGGGATCGAAGAACTCGCGCGGGTCGCGCTCGAGGGGCGCGATCAGGCTGGCGGGCCAGGTCATCAGGAACTGCGACAGCGAGCACGACAGGTAGTACTCGTTCTTGCCGTCGAGCTTGTTGCCGATCTCGAGCGTGACCTCGCGCTCGACGTCACCTTCCTTCCAGCGCGCCTGCAGCTCGATCTGCGCGGGCCCCAGGCCGAGCGCGGTCAGGTTGCCGGCGCGCGCCATCGGCAGGCGGAAGTCCTGCGCGGCGACGTAGCGCAGCCGCTGCACCACCGACTCGACCTCGGTCTGGCGCACCGCGCCGAGGTTCTCGTAGCCAGCGCCCTCGGGCTTGGGGTCCGCGACCCACGACGCCTTGCCGTCCTTCTTGACGAACACGAACGGCTTGGCGCCGCCGGCGGTGTTGCGGATCGACAGGTAGGTGACGGCCGTCGGCTCCAGGCGGAACAGCAGCTTGTCGACCCAACCGGCCGGCTGCACGTCGCGCCGCCACATCTTGGTGTCCTGCTCGAACTCGTAGAGCACGACGTCGGTGGTGCCGCCCTTGCGCACGTAGACGCCGCGGATCGCCTCGGTACCGGTCTGCCCCTCGTCCGAGTTCTTGCCGATCAACAGCTCGGCGACCGCGTTCTTGTTGGCGAGGTCCTTGACCTGGATCACGAACGCGTGCGGCTCGTCGAGGCCGTAGCGCTCGAGCTGCTCGGGGGTCGCAGCGGGCTGCACCATCGTCTGCTTGTCGCTGCGGATGCGGCCCAGATGCAGGAACACGTCGGCCTGCACCTTGTCCTTGCTGACCGGCGCGCCGACCAGGTCACCCTGCGGCGCGGCGACCTGGAAACCCGCGTCGGTGCGCAGCAGCAGCAGCTGGTCGTAGGCGACGGGCGGCTTCTGCCCGACCTTGGTCGGATCGGGCTGCGGCTGCTCGGCCTTGGGCTGGGCCAGCAGCACCGAGCCGACGTTGTCGCTCGTGAAGCCGTCGAACATCAGCGGGATGTCGGCGACGTCGGTGAACGCGCCGCCGTCGCGCTGCAATTGCAGCCAGGTCGGCACGGCCAGCGCCACCGCGGCGACGAGCAGGATCAGGTTGGCTCGGGAGAGGTTCATGATCGTGAGGTCGTTGGCGCTCAGGAGACCGAGGCGAGGAAGCGACGCTTGTGGCCACGGCGCACCGCGAAGACCACCAGCCCGAACAGGGCCAGCAGCATCGGCGGCACCAGCCAGTTGATCACGCGCACGAGGCGCGTCTTCTGCTGCAGGGCCTGCTCGGCGACGCGCACGTCACCGCCGGGCTGCTGTTCCTTGACCAGCGTGATGGTGCGGTCGACGGGCACCCGCGACTGCAACGCGATCAGGTCCTTGTCCTCGGCGAGCCAGTCGAGCATCTGCGCGAAGAACAGCGGGCCGAGGCTCGACCACGGGCCGCCGGCCTGGCGGTAGTCGCCCTTGACGAAGTCGTCGCGCAAGAAGTCGGAGTCGCCGACCATGACGATGCGGCCCGCCGCCGTCGGCTCGTCGAGTTGCGCGGCCTCGGGCGGCGCCGCAGCGACCGCGTCAGCGTCGGTCTTGGCGGGCTCGGGACCGATCGGCGCGACGGTCTCAGCACCGGGTTTCTCCTCGCCGGGCTTGTCGGCGCCCTGCTCCTTGGCCTCCTCGGCCTTCTTCTTCGCCTCCTCCTCCTTGATCTCGGAGGGGCGCTTGGGCCGCTCGACGCCGGCGAAGAACGACGGCAGCTTGCCGCGCACGTCGACCATCAGCGGCGCCTGCTCGCGGGTCTGGGCGGAGATGCGTTCACCGAAGCTCGCGAGGAACTTCTGATAGTGCTCCTGGCGCGCCCGCGGATCGCCGTTGCCGATCGGGTCTAGGTTCTGCGGCGGGTCCTCGACGAGCGTCAACGGGCTGCTGCGCAGCAATACGCGACCGGTCACCCCCGCAGGCAGGTCCTCGGCGCCGCCCTTCTGCCGCAGGCCCACCCACGTCGGCCAGTAGAAGCCCGGCCCGCGACCGATCTTCCGGAACGACTGGAACAGGAACTCGTCGCTGGGCATGCCCGTGCCGAACAGCTCGCGGTAGCGCGCGGCCTTGCCGGCGTCGACGAGCCCCTTGGTGTCGCGCGCGAGCTGGTCCGCGGCATTGCTCCAATCGCCGGCAACGGCGTGGAAGAAATAGGGGTACTGCTTCCAGGCCAGTTGCTGCTGCCCGAGGAAGTTGAGCTCGGGGGCGGCGAAGTACTCGAACGGCGCGTTGAATCGATCGCGCGGCATGTCCGCCTCCCCCGCGAGGTCGGCAACGACCTTCTGCCGCCACTCGATGCCGTAGTTGGCGAGCTGGTCGGCGAACCGCACCTTGCTATTCGGCGCGTCGATCGCCATCGGCATCTTCGTGAACGCGCGGCGCGGACCAATCGCGTACTCGGCGGCATCGGCGAACACGACCAGCGTGCCGCCGCGCATCAGGAACTGGTCGAAGACGTACTTCTGCCGGTCGGTCAGGTCCTTGGGCCGGAACAGGAACAAGGTCTGCAGGTCGTCGGGCAGCAGCGCGCCGTCCTCGTCCTTGAAGTTCTGCAGCTCGTAGCGCTTGGCGACCTGATCGAACGTGCGCACCGTGTTCCACCCGACACCGGCCGCGGACTGGCCGACCTGCTGCGCGGGCCACTCCATGTAGCCGAACTTGCGCTTGCTCGTGGTGACGACCTCCTTGATCGCGGGCGTGATCGTCGCTTCGGCCTGGTAGGAACTCGCCGGCGCGACCAGGCCGAGCACCTTCTGCTTGCCGCCGCCGTAGACGAAGCGCAGGCCCTGCCAGTGGCGATCGAGCGAGACGCTGCTCGAGGACGTGCTGCGCATGTCCGCGGGCTGGATGCCGACGCGGCCACACTTGTCGGCGACGGCCTTGTCGGAGTTGGGGTCGAAGCGCTCGACCACGACCTTGCCCTTGCCGAGCTGCACCATCTCGTCGAGGAAGTTGTCGAGCACCGCGCGCGTGTTGCGCACGTTGACCGGCAGCTTGTCCTTCTCGCTGAAGTATGCCTCGACCAGCAGCCTCTCATCGAGGTTGCCGAGCAGCGAGCGCGTCGAGTCGGTCAACGACCACAGCTTGTCGGAGGTGATGTCCACGCGCACGCGGTAGCGCGAGGCGAGGTAGACGAGCTGGCCGAGCACCAGCAGCAACAGCACGACGTGCACGGTGACGCCGAGGGCGCCGCCGCGCTCGGCGTGTCGGGCCCCGGCCGCTTGGCCGGTGGTGAAGTGGGATGCAGAGTCCATGCGCATCATCCCTTGTGGCGCCGGGCCTGGAGCACGAGCGCGTTGGCGTAGAGGAAGAAGCCGCAGAAGCAGGCGAAGTAGACGACGTCGCGGGTGTCGAGCACGCCGCGGCCGATGCTCTCGAAGTACTTGTAGGGGCTGACGCCGTTGAGCACGTCGACGACCACCGCCGGCATCCAGCCGGCCATGGCCTCGAGCAGCGTCGGGTAACCGAGCACGAACAGCACCAGCAGCGACACAACCGACAGCAGCATCGCCACGATCTGGTCGCGCGTGGTGCTCGACCAGAACATGCCGACCGCGACGAAGCTGCCCGTGAACAGCAGCGAGGCGACGTAGGCGGCGATGACCGGCGGCCAGTCGACCGAGCCGTAGTAGTCGAGCGTCACCGGCAGGCCCAGCGTCAGGACCATCAGGAACGCCAGGAAGCACAGCGTCGCCGCGAACTTGCCGATCACCAGCCCCGAGATCTGCACGGGGAAGGTCATCAGCAGCTCGAGCGTGCCGCTCTTCCGCTCTTCGGCCCAAAGCCGCATCGTCAGCCCGGGCAGGAACAGCAGCAGCACCCACGGCAGCATGCCGAAGAACGACTGCATGCTCGCCTGCGAGCCGTGCACGAGCGCCATCGAACTGGCGGCGAACAGCACGATCGCCAGGAACAGCAGCCCGAACACGTACGCGATCGGCGACAGGAAGTAGCTGCGCAGCTCGCGACGGAAGATCACCATCGTCTCACGCACTCTGGGCCTCCTTGCTGGCGTCGAGCGTCAGGTTGCGGAACACGTCCTCGAGGCTGGCGCGCTCGCGCACCAGCTCGAGCAGGTCCCAGCCGTTCTTCACCACGAGGCGCGCGAACGCCTCCACCACCGGCGCGTTGCCCTCGGGCACGTCGATGCGGTAGTCGATCCAGCCGTCGCCGCGCTCGATCACGCCGACCGGAACGCCGTGCAGCAGCTCGTTGCACTGGCGCAGCACGTTCTCCTCGGGGCCGCGCACACGCGCGCGCAGCGGCCCGCGCGGCAGCGTCGCGACCAGTTCTTCCTGGGTGCCGTCGGCGACGATCTCACCCTGGCTGACGATGATCGCGCGCGTGCACGACTTCTCGACCTCCTGCAGGTAGTGCGTGCTGAGCACCACGGTGTGCTCCTCGCCGAGGCGCTCGATCAGCTTGCGCACCTCGACGATCTGGTTGGGGTCGAGGCCGCTGGTCGGCTCGTCGAGGATCAGCACCGGCGGCTCGTGCACGATCGCCTGCGCCAGGCCGACGCGCTGCTTGTAGCCCTTGGACAGCTCGACGATGTTCTTGCCGAGCACCTTGGACAGGCCGCACAGCTCGACCGCGCGGCCGATCGCCTTGTTGCGCTTGAGCCTGGGCACGCCGCGGATGTCGGCGCAGAACGCCAGGTAGTCGTCGACGCGCATGTCGGTGTAGAGCGGCGTGCTCTCCGGCAGGTAGCCGATGCGGCGTCGCACCTGCAGCGAGTCCGCGACCACGTCGAAGCCCGCGACCGAGGCGCTGCCGCCCGTGGGCAGCAGGTAGCCGGTCAGGATCTTCATCGTCGTCGACTTGCCGGCCCCGTTGGGACCGAGGAAACCGACCACCTCGCCCTTCTGCACGCTGAAGGAGATGCCCTTGAGCGCTTGCGCGAAGCCGTACCACTTCTCGAGTCCTTCGACCTCGATCATCTCACACCTGCTGGATGGCCTGCTGGGAGGAAAACTGCCGCTGCGCTAGTCCCGGACCGACACGCCGGTCACTCCTCGAGCCGGAACGAGTCGAGGAACTGCTTGTTGTTGTCGGTCTTCATCAGGCGGTCGATGAGCAGCGGCATCGCGTCGAGCACGTTCATGCGGGCGAGCACGCGCCGCAGCGTGTAGATGCGCTTGGTGACGTCCGCGCCGAGCAACAACTCCTCCTTGCGCGTGCCCGACAGCTCGATGTCGATGGCCGGGAAGATGCGGCGCTCGGCGAGCTGGCGGTTGAGCACGAGCTCCATGTTGCCGGTGCCCTTGAACTCCTCGAAGATCACCTGGTCCATGCGCGAGCCGGTCTCGACCAGCGTCGTCGCCAGGATCGTCAGCGAGCCACCCTCCTCGCACTTGCGCGCCGAGCCGAAGAACTTCTTCGGCACCTCGAGCACCTTGGCGCCCAGGCCGCCCGACATCGTGCCGCCGCCGCGGCCGCCGAGCGCGCTGTTGTAGGCGCGCGTCAGGCGCGTGATCGAGTCGAGCAGGATGATCACGTCGCGGCCGGTCTCGACCAGCCGCTGCGCGCGCTTCATGCACATCTCGCTGACGGCGATGTGGTGCTTGGGCCCTTCGTCGAGCGTCGACACGAGCACCTCGCGGTTGGGCCCCTCGACGCTGCGCTTCCAGCCGGTCGCCTCCTCGGGGCGCTCGTCGATCAGCAGCACGATCATGTGCGCGTCGGGGTGGTGCTCGGCGATCGAGTGGCAGATCTGCTGCATCAGCACCGTCTTGCCCGAGCGCGGCGGCGCGACCACGAGGCCGCGCTGGCCGTAGCCGATCGGACAGAGCAGGTCGACGATGCGCAGGCTGACGTTCTCGTCGTCGCCGGGCGCGAGCACGAACTGCGGCTCGGGGTCGATGACCGTCATCTCGCGGAACGTCTGGCACTCGCGCCGCTCCTCGGGGTCCATGTCGTCGACCGAGGTGACCGCTGCCAGGGTCAGGCGCTGCGGCCCGCGGTTGGGCATGCCGGCCTGGCCGGCGATGTCGCTGCCTTCCTGCAGGCGGAACTGCCGGATCAGCGACGACGGCACGAACACGTCGCCGTTGGGGATGCTGTCGGGCATGAAGCTGTTCTGCCGCTTGCGCAGCCAGCCGTTGCCCTCCTTGGTGTACTCGAGCACACCAGCGACGTCCTCCATCGGCCCCTCGACCGTGGCACGCGGATCGCCGCCGCCACCACCGCCGCCGTTGCCCCCCCCGCCGTTGCCGTAGCCGCCACCGCCGTTGCCGTAGCCGCCGCCACCACCGCCGCCTTCACCACCACCACCACCGCCGCCGCCACCGCGGCGCCGCCGGCGGCGACGGCCGCCGCGCCAGCGCTTGCGCTCGGGACCACCTTGGTCCGGCGCGGGGTCGACACCCGAAGAGAAGTCGTTCTCGCTGATGCTCATGCAGTGCATCCCGACCGCCGGCGATCGCCAGCGATCCATTCTTTTCCAACTGTTGGAGTTGCAGCCGTCGCGGCTGCGGTTGCGTTCTTGCTCGTGAAAGCTTGCTCGTGAAAGGGCGGCAGCACCGCCCGGCAGCAGGGCTGCCCGGACGATCGAACCACCGCTTCGGCGATCCCGAATTTCGTTCCAGCCGACAGCGTCACGTCTGGCCAGCTCCCGCCCGCCAAGACACTGTCGAGCCGCCGCCAGGAGCCCCTCGCCGAACCCTCGGGTTCGCGAACCCGTAGGTTCGAGGTTTCCGAGACGCCGATCTGCCCGTCGGAGCCAGCACCTTCAGGAGAGCTTCCTGTTCAGAGCTGTTCCGCCGAGGCTGCGGTGGCGCCGGAATCCGACTTGGATCTCCCAGCCGCTTCGCCCGCGTGCGTGAGGCCCGCGCTGGGCGCGGGCGTGAATGCGGACGACGAGCCGGGAGGCTAGCGAGCCTTCCCCCACCGCGCAAGCGGACCGCCGGCCATTTTTCGAGGTTCGCCAGGCCCCCGGCAACACGAGGTTGCGGCTCGCAGCATGCTGCGCTATCCACGCCTCCTTGCGAACGGCGGTTCGGACTCAACTCGAAGGCCGAGGAAACCCGAAATGAGCCGTGCGGGCCGACGCCCGATCTTCCCGAGCGAAATGAACATGCAGAACCCCTTCGACTTCGATCCCCGCCGGCTGCGCCTCGACGACGACGACGACGAGAACGACAACGACGAAAAGGAGGGCGGCGACAAGGACCGCGGTATCCCCAACCCCTTCGAGAAGGCGCTGTTCGAGTCCCGGACCATGCTGATGAGCGGGCCGGTCGACGACAAGATGCTCAAGGAAGCCACGGTGCGCTGCCTGGCGATGGAGCAGAAGGACGAGAAGAAGCCGATCACGGTGTTCATCAACTCGCCCGGCGGCAGCGCCGACGCGGGCTTCGCGATCTACGACCTGCTGCGCTTCATCAAGCCGCCGGTGATCACGGTCGTGAACGGCCTGTGCGCGTCGGCCGGCATCCTGATCCACCTCGCCGCCGACAAGAAGCGCCGCTTCTGCCTGCCCGAGAGCCGCTTCATGATCCACCAACCGTCGACGATGGGCCGCGGCACCGCCAGCGACCTCGACATCACGGCCAAGGAGATCCTCAAGCTGCGCGACCGCTACAACCGCATCATCGCCGAGGCCTGCGGCCAGACCGCCGAGGACGTGCTCGAGAAGGCGCGCCGCGACTTCTGGCTCGACGCCGGCCAGGCCCTGGAATATGGCCTGGTGTGCAAGGTCGCGCAGAAGCGCGCCGACCTGCCTTCGTGAGCCGCGCGCCCGGGCGACCGGGCAGCACCGGCGCCCGCCCGAACCGCGCGGGCCCTGAACCGCGGCGCTCCAACCCCGTTTGCGCGCCGATGCACTTCCGCCTGCCCGCCGCGATGGCGCTGCTGTTGAGCCTGCCCGCGGCGGGGCTCGCAGCGCAGGAACAACCTCGGCAGGAGCGCACCGCGATCGTGCTGCTGCTTCGCGACCCCTCCGGTCAGCCGGTGGCGGACGCGGACGGCGTGCTGCTGCTCGGCCCGAGCCTCGACCTGCCGGCCCTCGCCGGCGTCGACCACCGGCCGCCGGGCGGTGACGCGGATGCGGGCCAGCTGGCCGCGCGCAGCGACGCCCGCGGCGTGCTGCGCTTCGCCATGGATTCGCGGCCGCGCGCCGGCGCGGTCCTGATCACCACCGCCGCGGGCCTGGGCGCGCTGGTGCCGCGCGTGCTGCCGGGTGAGGCCCAGCGCGTCGCTCTCGAACCGCTCGGCGAGGTCACCACCGCCACCGGCAGCGAGGTGTTCACGCTGCACGCGGCCCACACCGCGCTGGACGGCACGCGCAACCTGCTGCCGCCGCGCGCGGGCACCTCGGTGCGACTGCCGGCGGGCAGCTACGAGGTCTGGGCACACTGCGAGGACGGCTGGATCTGGCAACGCCTCGACGTCCTGGCCGGGCGCCGCGCGCTGCTGCAGTTCACCGGCCCCGCCCAGGCGCTGCGCCGCGGCGACGGCAGCACCGTGCACCCCGAGGGCTGGCCGCAGGTGCGGTTGCTCGACGACGCGAACGCGCGCTGCGCGCTGCTCGGCGCGGCGCTCGCGGCGCCGTTGCTCGCCAGGGAAGCCGACACCGGCCGCGTCGTGCTGGGCCAGGTCCCGGGCCCGCCGCGGCGGGAGCCGATCGTGTGGCCCGTGCCCACTGCGGCGCCCGCCGCCGCCGACGTGCGCGTGCAGCTGCGCGACGGCGCCGTCGCCACCGGTGAGACTGCGCAGTGGTTCGTGCTTCGCCGCAGCGACGCCGGCACCTGGCGCCTCCTGGGCGCCGCCGCCAGCGTCGGCGATGCGCCGGTGCACCTGCCCGACAGCCGCGGCGGCGACGACTGGCTGCTGGTGCTGGCGCCCGGGCGGCCGCCGACGGCGAGCCCGTGGTCGGCCGCGCTCGGCGGGCAGCCGCTGGCCCTGCCCGACGGCGTGCCCCTGGTGGTGCGCTGCCGCACCGAGACCGGCGAGCCCGCCGTCGATGCCGTGCTCGAGTTCGTGCCCGCTGCCGGCGACGTCGCGCGCGGTGCGCGCACGCAGCGACGGCCGCGGTCGCGCCGCGTTCGGCCCGGTGGCCGCGCCCGGCGTGCTGCGCGTCAGCGACCCGCGCTTCGCCAACCAGCAGGTCGAGCTGCAGCTCGTGCCGCAGACCGGCGTCGAGCTGCTGCTCCCCGCCGGGGCCAGCGTGCTCGGCGTGGTGCTGCTGCCCGACGGCACCCCCGCCACGGCGACCGTGGTCACGCTGCGCGACCCCGCCGGCCGCCTGCGCCCGGGGCAGCGCGCCGTCGCGACCGACGCGAGTGGCGCGTTCCGCTTCGACGGCCTCGACGAGACGCGCGACTACGTGCTGTTCGCGACCGCCAACCGCGCCGGCCACACCTGGTCCGCGAAGCTCTCCCGGGTGACGCCGGGGGCCGCTGCGGTGCAGCTCGAGCTGCGCGACGAGGATCCCGTGCTGCAGCCCGGCCGGGACCGCTGAGCCGAAGCGCACCCGCCGCGGGTCACTTCGTGGCTTCGAACGGCGACCGCGGCTTGCACAACATCGTCAGGAACGGCCCGATGTCGGCGAGCGGCAGTTCGCGCTCGACGGCGCCGGCAGCCTTGGCGGCGCGAGGCATGCCGTAGATCGCGCAGGTCGACTCGGTCTGCCCGACCGTCGCCCAGCCGATCTGCCGCAGCCGCAGCAGACCCTGCGCGCCGTCCTGCCCCATCCCGGTCATGATCACGCCGACACCGCGCATGCCGAGATCGGCGCAGGACTCGAACAACACCTCGGCCGCGGGGCGATGGCCGCGCCGCGGGTCTTCGTCGGTGAGCCGGGCAATGGTCTGCGCGTGCTCGTGCACCAGGCGCAGGTGCCGGTCTCCCGGCGCGAAGTAGGCGATGCCGGGCCGCAGCACGTCGCCGTCGCGCGCGACCTGCATGCGATAGCCGGTCTGCTGCTGCAGACGCTCGACCAGCACCGTCAGGAACGCCGGCGGGATGTGCTGCACGATCGCCATCGGCGGCAGGGTCGCGGCGCGCACCGAGGAGAAGAACTGCTGCAGCGCCACCGGCCCGCCGGTGGAGACGCCGATCGCGATCAGCGACGGCGCGACGCGGCGCTGCTCCTTGGTGTCCAGCGGCGTGGTCACGGCACATGCCGGCGCCGAACTGCCGCGCGATTCGGTGACCGCGCGCAGCACCGAGATCAGCAGCTTGGACCACTCCAGGATGCTCTTGATGTCGCGCGTGTCGGGCAGTTCGACGACCTCGACGGCGTGCCGCTGCACCTCAACCGGTACCGCCGCGCGCGGCTCGACCAGCAAGACGACGGGCACGCGGCTGCCGGCGAGGTCGGCGCCACACGGCCAGCGCACCAGCAGCGCCGCGTTGCCCGGGTCGGCTGGTTCGGCGGCGCGCGGCTCGAAGCCCGCGGCGTGCAGCCACTCGACCAGCATGCCGGCGAGCGCTGCGTCGGCGCCGATCAGCCCGACCACGGGACGCTGCCTGATGCTCACAACAGCACCCCCAGCTCCTTCTGCAGCTTGCTCCAGGCGTCGTCGTCGAGCGACCGCCCCTGCAGCTTGTGCAGCGCCACCTTGCCCGTGGCGCTGTCGACGGCGACGTAGCAGCCGCCGTCGCTCGGCCCCTTGATGCGCCCGCCGAACACCATGCCGAGCGCGTAGGTGGCCTCCTTGACCGCCTCGCAGTTCTGCGCGCCGATGTCGACGCCGTTCTCGACCATGCGCCCCCCGCCGGCGATGCGCACCATCAGCTCGCGCGGGTCGGCGCCGTTCTGGATCGCCAGGTCCCGCGCGCGCGGCGCGGCGACGTCGGCGAAGTAGCCCGGCCCCATGCCCGCGCCGGTGCCCTTGGGCCGCACGATGTGCGCGAGCACGGCGACGCCGTTGCGCAGGTCCTGCACCACCATGCCGACGCACGAGCCCAGCAAGGTCGTCAGCACGCCCGGGCGGCGCACGACGCCGATGCCGGCGATGGGAACCTGGATCAATCGGCGCTCGCCCATGCGAGGCAGTTATCGACTACGCGAGGGCAGCAACCTGATGCCGCACCAGCGCGTAGTCGGCGAAACTGACGGGATCGACGATCAGCGTGACCTCGCCGTCGCCGCGGATCGCCATGCCGGCCAGGCCCCGCACCGCGGCGAGCTCGGCGCACAGCGGCTTGATCACGAGGTCCTCCTTGCCGAGCAACCGGTCGACCGCCAGCGCGATCTCGTTGCCCGGATAGCCGAACACGACCGCGTGCTCGGAGCCGGCGGCGCTCTTCTTCGCGCTGCTGTTCGAGAACCGGTAGGTCGCGGGCATCGACACCAGGGGCATCGGCCGTTCGCGCACCACGATCATGCGCCGCCCCTGCACCGAGTGCAGGCTGGCGCCCTTGAGCTCGACGATCTCCCGGACCTCGGTGAGCGGCAGCGAGAACGTCGTGCCGCCGACGGAGACCAACAGGCTCGACAGGATCGACATGCTCGGCGGCAGCTGGATGGTGAACACCGACCCTTCGCCGAGCTTGCTGCTGAGCTCGAGGCTGCCGCGCAGCTTCTTGATGCTCGACTCGACGATGTCCATGCCCATACCGCGGCCGGAGATGTCGGTGACGGCCTGCGCGGTCGAGAAGCCGGGCGCGAACACCAGCCGCTGCGCGTCGCTCTCGGTCATCGCCGCGGCCTGCTCGGGGCTGACGATGCCCTTCTCGACCGCCTTGGCCAGGATCTTCTGCGGGTCGATGCCGCGGCCGTCGTCGCGCACCTCGATCACCACGGACGAACCGCGCTGGTAGCTGTCGACGGTGACCTTGCCGCGCGGCGACTTGCCCGCGGCGCGGCGCCCGTCGGTCTTCTCGAGGCCGTGGTCGACCGCGTTGCGCAGGATGTGTACGAGCGGGTTGACCAGTTCGTCGGCGACGCGCTTGTCGATCAACGTCTCGCCGCCGGAGATGTCGAGGTCGACCTGCTTGCCCAGCGCGTCGGCGGTGTCGCGCACGACGCGCTGCAGGCGCCGGAACACCGAGTCGAGCGGCACCATGCGCACCTGCAGCACCGCCTCGTGGATGCCGCCGACGACCCCGTCGAGGTCGTAGGCCGCGTCGTCCAGGTCCTTGACGCAGCGCTGCGCCGGGGCCATCTCGGTGTGCACCGCGGCCAGGCGCTCGGCCTGCTCACAGACGCGCTCGACGCTGGTCTTGAGCGCGTCGTCGACATCGCTGGCCAGCAGCTGGTCGCGCAGCTCACCGAGCCCGCGCAGCAGCTCCTGCGAGCCGTTGTTGAGTTCGGCGAGACGCTGCAGGACGCGCAGCTGCCGCGCGACCAGCTGGAAGCGCGAGCGCGTGATCACCAGCTCGCCGGTCAGGTTGACGAGCTTGTCGAGGCGCTCCATGCGCACGCGCACGGTCTCGTTCTCGCTGGCCGCCTTGCCGGCGGCCTTGGGCTCGCCCGCCTTGGCACCGGCCGCCACGGGCGCGGCGCCGGCGGCCTCGGCGCCGGCGGCGTCGTCGGCCGGCACCGAGAAGCTCGCCGGATCGCGCGCGATCCTGTCGAGCGACTCGACCACGAGGTCGATCGGCGCGTGCTCCTGCCCCGACGAGGCGATCTCCGCGGTGAGGTGGGTCACCAGGTCGATCGCCGCGAACATGGCGCGCACCACCGCCGCCTGCGGCGAGAGCTTGCCGTCGCGGATCAGCGACAGCAGGTTCTCGAGCTGGTGCGTGACCTTGTTGGTCGACTCGAAGCCGAAACACGCCGACAGTCCCTTGAGCGAGTGCGCGTGGCGGAACAGCTCGTTGACCCGCTCGGCACCCCAATCCGCCCCGACCTCGGCGAGGTCGAGCAGGATCTGGTTGAGGTGCTCGAGGTAGTCGTGCGCCTCGCCGAGGTAGTCGGCGATCAGGTCCTCATTGCCATTCTTCGTGGACATGACTGGGCTCTCCACGTGATGCGGCGCCGGCCCGTCTCCCGCGGGTCGGCGCCGCGAAACCGGCTCAGATCGTGAACCGGCGGACGAGTTCCTTCATCGCGATCGCCTGCGCCGAGAGCTCCTCGGCCGACGCCGCCATGCTGGTGGCGCTGTTGGAGTTGCCCTCGGTGAGCTTGGCCACGTTCTGGATCGCGCGGCTGACCTCGGTGGCCGTCGCCGACTGCTCGTCGGTGGCGGTGGCGATCTGCGAGATCGACTGCGCGGTGCTCTGCACGCCGTCGATGATCATCTTCAGCGCCTCGCCGGTCTCCTCGGAGAGCCGCGTGCCCTCGACCACGCGCTGGGTCGACTCGCGGATCAGCCCGGTGATCTGCTTGGCCGCCTCGCTGCTGCGCTCGGCCAGCTTGCGCACCTCGTCGGCGACGACCGCGAAGCCCAGCCCGTGCTCGCCGGCGCGCGCCGCTTCGATCGCCGCGTTCAGGGCCAGCAGGTTGGTCTGGCTGGCGATCTCGCTGATCACCTGGATGATCTCGCTGATGCGCTCGCTGCTGCGGTTGATCTCCTTCATCGCCGAGATCGAGCGGTCGACGGCCTGACCACCCGCGGTCGCCCGCTTGTTGGTCTCGCCGGCGATCGAGTTGGCGTCCGAGGCGTTGGTCGCGATCAGGCGGATGCTCTCGGTGAGCTGGTCCACCGACGCGGTCATCTCCTCGACCGTCGCCGCGTTGGTCTGCGCGGTCTCCGACAGGCTGCTCGACGCGTTGCTGATCGTGCCGGCGCTGGCGCTGAACTGCTCGGCGCCCTCCTTGATCTGCACGATGATGTTGCGCAGGTCGCCGATCATGCGGCGCAGGCCCTCGCCGAGCTGGCCGATCGGGTCGCCGCCGGTGACGTCGTGGGTCGCCGTCAGGTTGCCGCGCGAGGCCTCCTCGACCACGGTCAGCAGGCGGTTGACCTTCTCGCGCAGCTCGGCGGCGGCGGCGGCCTCTTCCCGGGCCTTGCGCTCGATCTCCGCGGCGATGCGCTTCTGTTCGGTGACGATCTCCCAGTTGACCACGGCGCCCGTGAAGTTGCCGTCGCGGTCGTAGAGACCGGCCGCGCTCAGCGCGATCGTCTCGTCGCCGAGCTTGAACTCGGCGGTGTGGTTGCGGCCGCGCAGGCTCTCGAGCAGACCGCGCTGCATCGACGGGTCCTTGTGGAAGCGGTCGATGCTGATGCCGCTCACCTGGTCGGCGCGCACGCCGAACTTCTCGACCAGCAGCGGCTCGATCTTGCGCAGGGTGTCCTGCGCCTTCTTGTTGGAGTAGGTGACCTTGAAGTCGGCGTCGCAGATCATCACGTTGGTGGCGACGACGTCGGTCGCGTCCTTGGCGCGTTGCGCCTCGGCGGCGGCGGTGCGCTGCGCGGTGATGTCGGAGGCGAACTTCACGACCTTGTAGGGCTTGCCCGCCGCGTCGGTCAGCGGGAAGTAGGTGGCGTTGATCCACACCTGCTTGCCGCCCTTGCCGAAACGCAGGTAGTCGCCGGAGTCCGGCTCACCGCGGTTCAGCTTGCTCCAGAAGTCGCGGTACTGGCCGCTCTTCGCATACGTCGGCTCGACGAACATGCGGTGGTGATGCCCCACGATCTCGTCGGCGGTGTAGCCCAGCGCGTCGAGGAAGTTGCGGTTCGCCGACTGGATGTTGCCGTCCATGTCGAACTCGATGACCGCCATCTGGCGCGACACCGCCTCGACGAGCTTGCGGCTCTCGTGGTCGTTGGTGCTGCGCGAACTGCGTGAACTCTTGCTCGCCTCTCTCGTCTTCGTAGCCATGACTGTGTTCTCCCCCTACTCGGTCTTGGTCGCGTTGCCGAACTCGGTGCCACCAAGCAGCCGAGCCATGTCCAGCAGGATCAGCAGCCGGTCCTTCCGGCGCGCCAACCCCTGCACGTAGTCCTTGCCCGCGCCGACCAACGAGGACGGCGTCGGAGAGATCTCCTCGTGCGAGAGCCGCAGCACTTCGCTGACGGCGTCGACGACCGCACCGACGGTGCGACCCTGGAGGTTCATGACGACGATGCGGGTCTCGTCGTTGCCGGGCTGCTCGGCCATGCCGAACCGGCGCCGCAGGCTCAGGATCGGGATCACGTTGCCGCGCAGGTTGATGACGCCGAGCACGTGCTCGGGCACCTCGGGCACCTGCGTGATGTTGCCGACCAGGATGATCTCCTGGACGGACATGATGTTGACCCCATACTCCTCGTCGCCGAGGCGGAAGCTCACGACCTGGAAGGTCCGTCCGTCCTTGTGGGACGACGAGGCCGACGCAGGCGTGACCTGGGAAGGCGCGCTCGGCGCCGCCACGGACTCGTCGACCGTGGTTCCCGCAGATGCAATCGCGGTCATGCTCTGTTCTCCTTCTGGCGACTGGGCGTCGCGCAGTTCCCTGAAGTGCAAGGGCCGGGTTGCCCCGACACGATCAGTTCGGAACGGGACCTCGCGGAACTTGCTACGAAGTTTCCCGCGCCTCGCCGCGAGGCCACGCCGCGCCGCGACGGGCCCAGGGACGCAACCTACGGAACAACCCCGAAGACGGAGTCTCCGCATCCCAAGCATGCAGTCGTGCGCAGGACAGGAGTTCCCCTACGCACGCTCCTGCCCATCGCCGGTGCACGTCGCCGAAAAATCCGTAGGCAAGTCTCGTGGCGGCGCGTCAGGACGCCGCCGCGCGCCTCATTCCCACTCGATCGTCGCCGGCGGCTTGCTCGAGATGTCCAGGCAGACGCGTGCGAAGCCCTTCACCTCGTTGAGGATCCTGCTGCTGATGCGCCGCAGCACCTCGACCGGCAGCAGCTCCCAGTCCGCGGTCATCGCGTCCTGACTGCTGACCATGCGCAGCACGCAGACGTCTTCGTAGACGCGCGCGTCGCCCTTCACGCCGACCGACTTCTGCGGCACGTAGACCGCGAAGTACTGCCAGAGGTTGCGGTGCAGGTCGCGCTTCTCGATCTCCTCGCGCACGATCGCGTCGGCGGCGCGCAGCGGCGCGAGCTTCTCGCGGGTGACGTCGCCGAGGCAACGCACCGCCAGACCCGGGCCCGGGAACGGCTGCCGGTCGACGAGCGAGCTCGGCAGGCCGAGCTCGCGACCGATGGCGCGGACCTCGTCCTTGAACAGGTCGCGCAGCGGCTCGACCAGCGTCATGTCGAGGTCCTTGGGCAGACCGCCGACGTTGTGGTGGCTCTTGATCGTCGACGTCGCGCCGCCGTGCGCCGCCACCGACTCGATCACGTCGGGGTAGAGCGTGCCCTGGCCGAGGAACTTCGCGTCGCGCAGCTCCTTGGCCTTCTCCTTGAAGACCTCGACGAAGACCCGGCCGATGATCTTGCGCTTCTGCTCGGGCTCGCTGACGCCGGCCAGCTCGCCGAGGAAACGCTCGCTCGCGTCGACCACCGTGAGGTCCATGTGGTAGTGGTCGCGGAACAGCTCCTCGACACCTTCGCGCTCGCCGGCGCGCAGCAGGCCGTTGTCGACGAACACGCAGTGCAGGCGCGTGCCGATGGCGCGGTGGATCAACACCGCCGCGACCGAGCTGTCGACGCCGCCCGAGAGCCCGAGCACGACCTCGCCGCTCTCCCCCACGAGCTTCTGCACGGCCGCGACCTTGTCGTCGACGATGCTGCCGGGGTTCCAGTCGACGCGGCACTGCGCGACGCGCAGCACGAAGTTCTCGAGCATGCGCGCGCCGTCCACGGTGTGCGCGACCTCGGGATGGAACTGCAGGCCGTAGAAGCGCCGCGCCCGGTCGCCGACGACCGCGAACGGGCACGGCTCGCTGTCGGCGAGCACCTCGAAGCCCGGCCCGAGCTCCGCGACCTTGTCGCCGTGCGACATCCAGACGACGCCGCCGTCGCGCACACCCTCGAGCAGGCCGGTGGCCTCGAGCACGTGCAGCTCGGTGCGCCCGTACTCGGCGCCCGACTGCGCCGGCAGGACCCGGCCGCCGGTGTGTTGCGCGAGCCACTGCAAGCCGTAGCAGATGCCGAGCACGGGCAGCCCCTTGCCCAGGATCGCCGGATCGAGCGCGGGCGCGTCGTGCTCGTAGACCGAACGCGGCCCGCCGCTGAGGATGATCGCGTCGGGCCGCATGTGCTCGAGCGTGAACATCGCGCGCTCGGGCACGGTGATGCGCGAGTAGACGCCGAGCTCACGCACGCGCCGCGCGATCAGCTGGCAGTACTGGGCGCCGAAGTCGACGATCAGTACGCCGCCAGAGGGCCCTTCCGCTTGGTCGTTGCTCATGCTTGCCGGCTCACGCTTCGCCGCTGTAGTTGGGCGCTTCCTTGGTGATCTGGATGTCGTGCGGATGCGATTCGCGCAGCCCCGCGGCGGTGACGCGCAGGAACCTGGCCTTGTCGCTGAGCTCGGCGAGCGAACGCGCGCCGCAGTAGCCCATGCCCGAGCGCAGGCCGCCGACGAACTGGTAGACGAAGTCGGCGACCGGGCCCTTGTAGGGCACCATGCCCTCGACGCCCTCGGGCACGAACTTCATGCGCTCCTTGACCTCACCCTGCGCGTAGCGGTCGGCCGAGCCCTGCTCCATCGCGCCGAGCGAGCCCATGCCGCGCACCGCCTTGAAGGACCGGCCGCGGTAGAGGATCGTCTCGCCGGGCGACTCCTCGAGGCCGGCGAGCAGCGAGCCGAGCATCACGCTCGACGCGCCCGCCGCGAGCGCCTTGACGATGTCGCCCGACTGCTTGATGCCGCCGTCGGCGATCACCGGCACGCCGGCCGGCGCGCAGGCGCGCACCGCCTCGAGCACCGCGGTGAGCTGCGGCACGCCGCAGCCGGTGACGATGCGCGTGGTGCAGATCGAGCCCGGACCGATGCCGACCTTGACGCCGTCGGCGCCGGCCTCGACGAGCGCCTTGGCGCCGTCGTAGGTGCCGACGTTGCCGGCCACCACCGGGATGGAGAACTGCTTCTTGATGGCCGCGACGGTGTCGATCACGTTCTTGCTGTGGCCGTGCGCGGTGTCGACGACGACGACGTCGCAGCCGGCCTCGAGCAGCCGCCCGACGCGTTCGAGGTCGAGCACACCGACCGCCGCGCCGACCAGCAGCCGCCCGCGGTCGTCGCGCGCCGCGGCCGGATACTCCTCGGTGCCGCGGATGTCCTTCATCGTGATCAGGCCGGCGAGCTTGCCGTCGGGTTGCACCAGGATCAGCTTCTCGACCTTGTTGCTGCGCAGGATCTGGCGCGCCTGATCGAGCGTCGTCCCCGGCGCGGCCTTGATCAGGTTCTGCGACGTCATCACCGAACCGACCGTGGCCTCGCGGTCGTCGACGAAGCGCAGGTCGCGGCGCGTCAGGATGCCGACCACGCGGCGGTCCTTGTCGATCACGGGCAGGCCGCTGATCTTGTGCGCCGCCATCAGGTCCTTGGCCTTGCCGACGGTGTCCTCGGCCACCATCGCCACCGGGTCGACGATCACGCCGTTGGCGCTGCGCTTGACCTTGTCGACCTCGCCGCACTGCTTCTCGACCGAGAGGTTCTTGTGCACGATGCCGATGCCGCCCTGCTGCGCCAGGGCCACGGCCATGCGCGACTCGGTGACCGTGTCCATCGCCGCGCTCGCGATCGGCACCTGCAGATCGACGCCGCGGCAGAAGCGCGTGCGGGTCTCGACGTCACGGGGCAGGGCCGAGGCCATCTGCGGCACCAACAAGACGTCGTCGTAGGTGAGGCCTTCGCCGAGGAACTGGGCCAACTTGCTTTCTCCGAATGGGCGGGAAAGCGTGAAGACGGTAGCAGCCCCCCCGCCCGGATGCCACCGGTAGCCCGCCGATCCCGCCGGTCGCACCGGCCCCCTGGGCGGAGGATCAGACCGGGAGTTCCCTTCGGCGCGCCTCCAGTTCGTGCCGATAGAGGATCGATGCGTTGCCAAGCCCAGGTAGCCCAGTCCCCGAACCCGCAGTCAGGCGCGGCGATCATCGTCGCCATGTGGTTCACCGTGATCGTGGCCGGCATCGTCCTGACCGGCTCGCTCTACCTCGAATCGCACCGCCGCCAGACCCGCAACTCGTTCATCGCCAAGGCCCAAGCGGTGCAGATCGCCCGCTCGGGGCTGACCGAGGCGCTGAGTTGGATGCGGCGCCAGACCTCGCAGCCGGTGATGGGCTTCGCGCCGCAGCTGGACCCGTCGGCGACGCCGCCGATCCTCGACACGATCGACCCCGACATCGGCCTGGTGCGCGAGTTCCAGATCACCGGCAAGCAGTGGGCCCGCTACGAGGTCTGGAAGGTGTGGAACGCCGACCCCGACCCGACGCGGCTGGCGTGGCGCCAGCAGATGCAGTGTGAGGACATCTCGTCGGCGCGCCTCGCCGCGGCGGCGGGTTCGATCTGGCGTCTGCGCAGCCTCGGCTACGTCTACACCCTCGAGGACCCGACCAAGGCCTTCGACGAGGCGCCCAACTCGATCATCGGCCGCGAACTGCTCGAGACCGAGGTGCAGCGCCTGTCGATCAACCTGCCCGGCGAAGCCGCAGTCAACGTCGGCGACGGCAACTCCTGCCACATCAACACCAACGGCCGCATCATCGGCGGCACCGCGGGCGGCATCTACTACCCGGCGGGCAGCGGCACGCCGACGACCGGCCCCGCGAGCGCCAACCGCGTCACCGGCACGCCGGCGCTGTCGACCGCGGTCAGCTACGACGACAGCTTCGAGGCCGTGTTCGGCGTCGGCATCGACGACCTGCGCTCGATGGCCGACATGATCGTCACCGACCCGAGCGAGTTCCCGAGCCCGGTGCTGAACAACGCGCTGATCATCGTCGACAGCACCTCGACGATGCAGTGGGACAGCGCGGTCCCGCTGCTCGGCAGCGGCATCGTCATCGTGCTCGGCAACGCCAACCTGAGCTCGGGCAGCCTGTCCAACTTCTCGGGCCTGCTCTACATCGACGGCAACTTCACGATGCGCGACCCGGCCGAGATCCGCGGCGCGGTGATGTGCACGGGCAACATGACCATCCAGGGCAACCCCGACTACGCCACGATCCTGTTCGACGAAGACGTGCTCAACAACCTGCGCCTGGACTTCGGCAACTACCAGCGCTCGAACACCCTGCTGATCCCGTTCCGGCGCAACGAGTAGTCCGCGCTGCCATCGGCGCGTGCCGCGCGCCGCGTCCCGGATCGGGACCGCGCGCCCGCGACTTCGGCCACGGCGTCGATAACCGGCGCATGGCTTCTCCTACCACGGCGGCCCGATCCCATGATCCGCAGTCGGGCGCGGCGATCATCGTCGCGCTGTGGTTCACCGTGATCGTCGCCGGCATCGTGCTGACCGGCTCGCTCTCGCTCGAGTCGCATCGCCGGCACACGCGCAACTCGTTCGTCGCCAAGGCCCAGGCGGTGCAGATCGCGCGCTCGGGGCTGACCGAGGCGCTGAGCTGGATGCGGCGGCAGACCTCGCAGCCGGTGATGGTGTTCGCGCCGCAGCTGGACCCGTCGGCGACGCCGCCGGTGCTCGACACGCTCGACCCCGACATCGGCCTGGTGCGCGAGTTCCGGATCGCCGGCAAGCAGTGGGCGCGCTACGAGGTCTGGAAGCAGTGGGACAGCGACCCGGACCCGGCGCGCCTGACCTGGCGACAGCAGGTGCAGTGCGAGGACATCTCGTCGGCGCGTCTCGCGGCGGCGGCAGGCTCGATCTGGCGCCTGCGCAGCGCCGGCTACGTCTACAACCTCGAGGACCCCAGCAAGGCCTTCGACGAAGCGCCCAACCAGATCGTGAGCCGCGAACTGCTCGAGACCGAGGTCCAGCGCCTGTCGATCAACCTGCCCGGCGAAGCCGCGGTCAACGTCGCCACCGGCAGCACCTGCGTGATCAACGCGCGCGGGCGCGTCGTCGGCGGCACGGCGTGCGGCATCTACTACCCGACCGCGACCGGCACGCCCGGCACCGCCTCCGGCAGCGTCACCGGCACGCCGGCGACGGCGACCGCGGTGACCTACGACGACAGCTTCGAGTCGGTGTTCGGCGTCGGCATCGACGACCTGCGCTCGCTGGCCGACCAGATCACCACGACCGCCGCCGAGTTCCCCAGCCCGGTCCCGAACAGCAGCCTCATCGTGGTCGACACGGGCGCCGGGATGACCTGGGACAGCTCGCAGCCGCTGCTCGGCAGCGGCATCGTGATCGTGCTCGGTGACGCCACGGTCAGCTCGGGCAGCCTGTCGAACTTCACCGGCCTGCTCTACGTGCAGGGCAACCTGGTGATGCGTTCGCCGGCCGAGATCCGCGGCGCGGTGGTCTGCACCGGCAGCATGATCGTCGAGGGCTCCTCCGACTACTCGACGATCCTGTTCGACGAGGACGTGCTCAACGACCTGCGCCTGGACTTCGGCAACTACCAGCGCTCGAACACCCTGCTGGTGCCGTTCCGCCGCGACGGCTAGCGCTCAGCGCCGCCATTCGATCGTCGCCGCGGCGCCGATCGAGACCGGCAGCTCGAAGGTCTCGCCGTCGGCCTGCAGCCGCAGCACCGCGGGTCCCGGCGGCAGCAGCAGCTCGACGCCGGCGACGCCCGTGCGCCGGTGCTGCTCGTGCCCGGACTCGTGCATTACCCAGAGCTCGCCGGGCGCGGCAAGCGGCGGCACGAACTGCACTTCGACGCGCCGCCAGCCCGAGGTGTCCGCGCCCGGCGCGCGGCGCGGGTCGGGGCTCCGGCGACGCGGCGCAGGCGCCGAGCACCCACGCGCCGACTGCCAGCGCCAGCCTCACCGCCGCGCGAACCTGGCCCGCTCGGGGTCGTGCACCGACGACGCCACGACCTCGGGGCGGTTGAGGCCCAGGTGCTGCAGGATCGGCCAGCAGTCGGCCGGATCGGCGCCCGCGGCCGCCGCCAGCGCGCGCACGTCGCGCGGCTCGCTGCCGAGCGCCGCGAGCAGACGCCGCTGCAGGTCCAGCACCGCGGCAGCGGCCTTCTTGCCGGCCTCGACGCCGGGCTGGTGGTAGGCGTTGACGTCGATGAACTCGGCGTAGATCGCCACCGCGCGTTCGAACAGGGCCACCAGCGCGCCGAGCACCCGTTCGTCGAGCCGATCGACGGTCAACGTCGCCGAGGCCCGGCCGTTGTCGAACAGCGCGCCGCGCGTGCCCTGCCAGAAGCCGTCGAGGAAGTCGCCCGAGGTCGCGCCCGGCTCCACTTCGATCGACTCGCCGGCGCGGTCCTGCAGCACGCGCACGAACAGCGCGAAGAAGTCGTGGCGGCCGTCGCGCAGCTGCTGCACGTAGGCGTGTTGGTCGGTCGAGCCCTTGTTGCCGTAGACGGTCAGGCCCTGCGCCACCGCGCCGCCGCGGCGGTCGTTGGCCTTGCCGAGCGACTCCATCACCAGTTGCTGCAGGTAGCGCGACAGCAGCAGCAGGCGGTCCTTGTACGGCAACACGACCATGGCGCGCTCGCCGCAGCCGTTGCCCTGCGCGTGCCAGAACGCGGCCAACAGGCCCGCCGGGTTGTCCTGCAGCCGCTCGCGGCGCGTGGCGTCGTCCATCGCCGCGGCGCCGGCCAGGAACGCGCGCAGGTCGATGCCGAGCAGGGCGCCCGGCAGCAGGCCGACCGCCGAGGTGATCGAGGTGCGGCCGCCGACCCAGTCCCACATCGGCAGGGTCGCCACCCAGCCTTCCTGCTCGGCGCGGCGGTGCAACAGCGAGCCCGGCGTGGTCACCGCGACCGCGCGCGGCGCCAGCTGCAGCCCCTGCGCGGCGCAGGCGCGTTCGACCTCGAGCATGCCGTTGCGGGTCTCGGGCGTGCCGCCCGACTTGCTGATCACCACCACCAGCGCGTCCTGCAGCGTGCCCAGCCCGGTCAGCTGCCGGTCGATGCCGTCGGGATCGGTGTTGTCGAGCACACACAGCTCCATCGGCGCGTGCTCGCCGCCGAACACGTCGGCGAGCAGCATCGGCCCGAGCGCCGAGCCGCCGATGCCGCACAGCACCACCTTGGTGAACGCGCCGCCCTCGGGCGGCGCGATGCGGCCGTTGTGCACCGCGACCGCGAACGCCTCGATGTCGGCCACGGCGCGCACGATCGCCTCCTCGATCTCGGGGTTCGGCGCCAGCCCCGGCGCGCGCAACCAGAAGTGGCCGACCATGCGCTTCTCGTCGACGTTGGCGATGCCGCCGGCCTCGAGCTTCTGCATCGCCACCAGCGCCGCCGCGAACGGCGCCGCGTAGCCGGCGAGCCGCTCGTCGTCGAGCATGGCGTGGCCGAGGTCGAGTTCGACGAACGGATCGTCGAGCACGGCGCGGCGCTGCAGATACGCGGCGAAGCGATCACTGGCTGGTTCTGGCATGGTTCCTCCGGCGACGGGCGATGGTAGTCTGCGCCGATGGAACGAACCACGGCGATCCTCGTCGCCCTGTGCGCCTATCTGCTGGTGCTGCTCGGGCTGGCGTGGTTCGCCAAACGCCGCACGCACGACGCCGCGGAGTTCTATCTGGGTGGTCGCACGCTCGGCCCCTGGGTCGCCGCGCTGGCCGCCAACGCCAGCTCGTCGTCGGCGTGGAGCCTGCTGGGCGTCAGCGGTTTCGCGTACCGCGAGGGCCTCGCCGCGGTCTGGCTGCTGCCCGGGTGCCTCGGCGGCTTCGTGATCAACTGGTTCGTCGTCGCGCCGCGCCTGCGCACCGCCACCGGTGACGCCGTCACCCTGACCGAGTACCTCGCCGGCCCCGTCGGCGCGCGCGGCCGCCGCGCCGTGGTCGTGACCGCGTCGCTGCTGACGCTCGCGTCACTCGCGACCTACGTCGCCGCGCAGATGCAGGCGGCGGGCAGCGCGTTCACCCACGCGTTCGAACTGCAGGCCACGCCCGGCATCGTCATCGGCGCGGTGATCACCGTGCTCTACACGCTGCTCGGCGGCTACCTCGCGGTCAGCATCACCGACACCGTGCAGGGACTCTTGATGGCCGGCGTCGCCGTGCTCGTGCCCGCGGCCGCGGTCTGGCACTTCGGCGGCGTCGCCGAGTTCGCTGCGGCGCTCGCGGCCGTCGAGGTGCCCGGTTACGGCGACGTCTGCGGGGCCCGCGCCGGCTTCGCCGCGGCGGGCTTCGCGCTGGGCCTCTTGGGCATCGGCCTGGGGTATCCGGGCCAGCCGCACGCCGTCAACAAGTTCATGGGCATGGCACCGGGCGCCTCGATGCGCACCGCGCGCGCCGTCGGCATGACCTGGGCGGTGCTGCTCTACACCGGCATGATCGTCGTCGGCTGGGCCGTGCGCGCCGGCTTCGCGCTGCCCGAAGGCCATCACGAAGACGCCCTCTACGCCGCCAGTGAGGCGCTGCTGCCGCCGCTGGTCGACGGCCTGGTGCTCGCCGCCGTGCTCGCCGCGACCATGTCGACCGTCGACAGCCAGCTGCTCGTCTGCGCCAGCTGCGTCACCCACGACCTCGACGTCGGCGGCGCGCGCGGCCGCATCGGCATCGCCCGCGCCGTCGTGCTCACCATCGGCGCGATCGCGACCGGCGCCGCGCTGCTCGTGCCCAAGAACATCTTCGACAACGTGCTGTTCGCGTGGGCAGCGCTGGGCTCAGCGTTCGGGCCGCTGCTGCTGGTGCGCCTGCTCGTCGGCGAAGTGTCCCCGCGCTGGTCGCTGGCGGCGATGCTGGTCGGCGGCGGCGGCGCCGTGCTCGGCTTCTACTGGCCGGTGCTCGGCAGCGGCGTGGCCGATCGCGTGCTGTCGTTCTTCGCCGCGCTGCTGGTCGCCTGGCTGGGTGCAAGGCGCGCGACCTGAGCGTACCGAACCGGGTACAAACCACACACCGGCTGCCGCTTCGCGGCAGCCGGTGTGTGGTTTGTACCCGGTACCGTACCCTCGCGCGCCAGCCCGCCCGGTCGATCAGCCTTCGCTGATGCGCTCGATGTCGGCGCCGATGCCGTGCAGCTTCTGCTCGATGCGTTCGTAGCCGCGATCGATGTGGTAGACGCGGCGCACGTCGGTCGCGCCGCGCGCGACCAGACCGGCGAGCACGAGGCTGGCCGAGGCGCGCAGATCGCTGGCCATCACGGGCGCGCCGCGCAGCTCTTCGGTGCCTTCGATGATCGCGCTCGGGCCTTCGCGGCGGATGCGCGCGCCCAGGCGCTGCAGCTCGGCGGCGTGGATGAAGCGCTCGGGATAGATCTTCTCGGTGATCACCGAGACGCCGTCGGCGCGCGCCATCAGCGCCATGAACTGCGCCTGCAGGTCGGTCGGGAAGCCCGGGTAGGCCATCGTGGTGACGTCCACGGCGCGCAGCCGCGGGTTGGCCATCGGCACGTTGCGGATGAAGTCCTTGCCGACCTCGAACTCGGCGCCTGCCGCCTTGAGGCGATCGAGCACGGCGAGCAGGTGCATCGGGTTGCAGTCCTGCACCACCACGTCGCTGTTCATCATGATCGCGCCGCACAGGAACGTGCCCGCCTCGATGCGATCGGGGATCATCGACCACTCGCAGCCGCGCAGCGTGTCGACGCCCTCGACCACCAGCAGGTGGCTGCCGATGCCCGAGATGCGCGCGCCGCAGGCGTTGAGGAAGTTGCACAGGTCCTCGATCTCGGGCTCCATCGCCGCGGACTCGATGTAGGTCGTGCCCTTGGCGAGCGCCGCCGCCATCAGCACGTTCGCGGTGCCGAGCACGGTCGAGCCCATGTTGCCACCGAGGAACACGGCGCCGCCCTGCGGCGTGCCGCTGATCGTGACGTAGCCGTCGGCGACCTCGATCTTGCCCGCGAGCTGCTGCAGCCCCTTGAGGTGCAGGTCGACCGGGCGGTGGCCGAACACGCAGCCGCCGGGGTAGCTGACGCGGGCGACGCCGCGGCGCGCCCACAGCGGGCCGAGCACCAGGAAGCTGGCGCGCATGGTGCGCACCAGGTCATAAGGCGCGACGTAGAGCGTCTTGTCCTTGGCCTCGAGGTCGAGCGTGCCGTCCTCGCCCCACTGGTGCCAGACGCCGAGCCGACCCAGGATGCGCAGCAGGTTCTCGACGTCCGTGAGCCGCGGCATGTTGCGCAGCCTGATCGGACCGTCGACGAGAAGCGCCGCCGCCAGGATCGGCAGCGCGCCGTTCTTGCTGCCGGACACGCGCACGGAGCCGCGCAAACCGCGACCACCGCGAATACGAATTCGATCCATCGAGCCCCTCCAGACGACCGGCGATCGCGCCGACAGCAGGGACGAGAACCCAACCTGCCAACCGCGACTCCGGCGGGTTTTCCGGGTCGAACCCGGTCCGCCCAAACACGGAACCAATCCACGAGAACGAGACCGCCTGCCGCAACCCCGGCGCACCACCCGATCTGAGGCTGTCAACCGTGTGGAGAACTCTTGCGGAGAGTTCTCAACGTGGAAGACTTTCCACAGAATGTGAGTGGCTGACCGGCCGGTGCCATGGCCGACAGTTGTTCTGCTCTTACCGGGACTGCGGCGCAACGCAAGCGCGCACTCTCAGTTCTTTCACACCGCATGGGGTCGCCACCATATGCGGTAGACACCCACGCCGACGAGCACAAGAGCGCTGCCGGCCAGCGACGGCAGCGGCTGCGCGGCGATCGCCCCGACCATGACCGCCAGCGCGCCGAGCGCGAACAAGGCCGCGAGCAGACCACCGCCGCGGCGCCCCCCGTCGGCCCCCCGCCGAAGCTGCAGCAGGGCCAGGCCGCAGAGCCCGTAGAACAGCCAGTCGACGAACACCACGCCGTCGCAGACGAAGCCCAGGGTGTCGATGGTCTGCGCGCTGCCGGCCCACGAGGCCAGCCCGTGCACCGACAGCAGCAGGAACGTCGCCCACAGGCCCTGGCCCAGGATGCCGGCCACCGGCGTGCCCCAGCGCGGGTGCAGGCGCCCGAACACCGCCGGGAAGCAGCCGCGCTCGGCCATCGCGTAGAGCACGTACGGCGGCGCGAGGCAGATGGTGTTGAGGATGCCGGCCGCGGAGATCACCACCAGGGCGGCGAGCACGCGGGCCCCGGACTGCCCCAGGGCCACCTTGGCCGCTGCCGCCCCGATCGCCGGCGAGCTGCGCGCACCGTCGAAGCCGAGCAGGTCCAGGTAGGCGAGGTTGACCGCCAGGTAGACGACGATCACCACAGCGACGCCGCCGAGCATGCCGAGCGCGACGCTGCGCTGCCGCCGCGCCGCACCTGCGACGAACGAACCCTGCTGCCAGCCGCCGATCGCGAACAGCACCGGCAGCATCGCCGCGCCGAGCTGCCCGAACAGCGGGCGGCCGGTCGGCTCCGCCGCGACCGCGGCCGCCTCGCCGGCATCGCCGTGCCGCCACACCGCCACCAGCACGAGCCCCGCGAGCGCCGCGATCTTGCCCGTGGTCAGCACGTTCTGCACGGTCTTGCCGACGCGCAGACCGAGCACGTTGACGAACGTGAACACCAGCAGCAGCACCGCCGCGCCGACGACCTTGCCCGACTCGCTCCACGGCGCTTCGGGTTCTACCGCGACCTGCAGGTAGTCGACGAGCAGCAGCGCTACCACGCCCGCCGCGCCGGCCTGGATGCACAGCCAGTTGGCCCAACCGAACACGAACGCGACGCCGCGGCCGAACGCCGCCTCGAGGTAACGGAACACACCGCCGTGCCCGGGCACGCGCAGGCTGAGCCCCGCGAACACGAACGCGCCGAGCGCGGCGAGCACGCCGCCGAGGCTCCACGCGAGCACCACCACGCCCGGGCCGTCGACCGCCGCCGCGACGCGCTGCGGCGTGAAGAAGATGCCGACGCCGACGATGCCGCCGACGACGATGCAGCCGATGTCGAACGCGGACAGGGTGCGCGGCGTGTCGTTCATGCTTGGGGACTGGTCGGCGGATAGTCGTCGAGGTGTTCGGCGAGGTCGACGACCACGGCGTCGAACTGCAGCGTCGGGGTGAACCGCTGCACCCGCTCGCCGCGCTGGTCGAGCACGTAGATGCGGCCCTGGTCGTCGCGGCACAGCGCCATCGCCGCCTGGCAATGCGCGGCGGCCTCGGGCACCGGCGCGCGCACGCCAGCCATGGTCAGCACGAACAGGCCCGGGTCGTCGCCGCGATCGACGATCAACAGCCGGCCGTCGGCGAGCGGCAGCACCGCGATCGGCCGGGCGACCACGTCGCGCGGCCCGCACGGCACGTGCGCGACGAAGGTGCCGTCGCCGCGGAAGCGCTGGATGCGGCCGTTGCCGGTGTCGGCGACGAAGATGCCGCCGTCCTCGGCGGCGATCGCCTGCGGCGCCGCGAAGGTCGCCTCGACGTCACCGCCGGACGCCAGCGGCCGCCCCACCGCGCCGGCGCGCGAGAAGCGCTGCACGCCGCGGCGCCGCGGCCGGTCGCCCTGCGCGACCAGCACGTCGTCGCCGTGCAGCGCCACCGCGCGCGGCTGGTGCAGCACGCCGGGCCGGTCGCGCGCCGCGTCGCCGCCGGCCGCGGCCGAGACGCCGAGGTCGCCGAGGTGCCGGCCGAAGGCGCTGAAGTGGCGCACGCGGTCGTTGTGCGGGTCGGCGACGAACAGGTGGAAGTGCTCGTCCATCGCGACACCGGCCGCGTCGGAGAAGCCGTCGGCGCCCGCGGGCAGCGTCCACGCCGAAACGCGCTGGCCGGCGAGCAGATCGAACAGGAACACGTGCCCCTGCGCGGCCGACCAGGTCACGCACAACAGGTTCGCCCGCACTGCGATGCCGCCGGCCATCCCCGCGAGCGTAGACAGATCGCGGCTCGAACGACATCCTTGTCCGCCGCGCCATGAACGTTCGCCCATTGCTGCTGCCGCTGCTCGCCGCCGCCGCCTGCTCGACGGTGCCCGAGGCCAGCTACCCGCCGTTCGCCGACCACGACCTGCGCGCCGAGTTCGTGGTGCCGGCCAGCGGCGAGTTCCTGTTCCCGGCCTCGGACGCGCGGCGCGTCGTGCAGCAATTGCAGCTGCTGCCGCCGCCGCGCGGCGAACGGTTCGGCGCCGCGGGCGAACGCTGGCTGCTCTACCCGGCCGGCACCAAGGTGCAGGTGACGGCGCGCCTGCGCACCTTCGCCGGCGACGACGGCACGTTGCCGACGCCGGCCGAACTGCTGCCCGGCGCGACCATCCTGTCGGCACAGCAGCCGTGAACGACGCCACCGGCGCGCTGCTGCAGGACGTCTGGCTGGTGCCGATGGACGGCCCCGACGCGGCGCCGCTCGGCGACGTGCGGCGCGGCGACCTGCGTGTGCGCGACGGTCGCATCGTCGCGCTCGGCGCGCTGGTGCCCGAGCCCGGCGAGCGCGTGATCGCCGGCCGCGGCCGGCACGCGCTGCCCGGCTTCGTGCAGGGCCACGTGCACGCGACGCAGACCCTGTTCCGCGGTCTCGCCGACGACCTGCCCCTCCTCGACTGGTTGCGGACCCGCATCTGGCCGCTCGAACACGCCCACGACGCGGCGTCGACGCGCGTCAGCGCCGAGCTGACCTTCGCCGAGCTGCTCGCCGGCGGCACCACCACCGCGCAGACGATGGAGTCGGTGCGGCACGCCGAGGTCGTCGCCGAGGAGGCCCAGCGCAGCGGCATGACCGTGATCACGGGCAACTGCCTCATGGACGAGGCCGACCCGCACCTGCCGCCCGGCATGGCGACGTCGGCCGCCGAGGCGCTGGCGATCACCGACGAACTGCGCCGCGCGTTCCACGGCCACGGCCGCATCTCGATCGCCGTCAGCCCGCGCTTCGTGCTCTCGGTCAGCGAGGGCCTCGCGCGCGACGCCGCGGCCTTCGCGCAGCAGCACGACCTGCGTGTGCATACGCACGCCGCCGAACACCCCGCCGAGCTCGCCGCCGTGCGCGCGCGCTTTCACCGCGACTACGTGCAGGTGCTGCACGGCCAGGGCCTGCTCGGCGCGCGCACCGCACTGGCGCACTGCGTGCACACCAGCGAGGCCGAGCGCGACCTGCTGGCGGCGACGCGCAGCTCGGTGCTGCACTGCCCGTCGACCAACCTCAAGCTCGGCTCGGGCATCGCCCCGCTCGCCGACTACCGGCGGCGCGGCATCGCCGTCGGCATCGGCGCCGACGGCGCGCCGTGCAACAACCGCCTGTCGATGCTCACCGAACTGCGCCAGGCGGCGCTGCTGCAGGCGCTCGACGCCGGTCCCGGCCAGTGGCCCGCCGCGGCGGCGCTGGCGGCCGCGACCCGCGGCGGCGCCGCAGCGTTGGGCCTCACCGACGTCGGTCAACTCGCGCCCGGCAAGCGCGCCGACGTCGTGCTGTTCGACCTGCAGGACCCGCGACTCGGCGTCATCGATGCGCAGCGGCCCGC
Organism: Planctomycetota bacterium; assembly: GCA_020638655.1. Classification (GTDB taxonomy): domain Bacteria; phylum Planctomycetota; class UBA1135; order UBA1135; family UBA2386; genus JACKIC01. The sequence continues at coordinate 61,953 of JACKIC010000002.1, read as the reverse complement.
GTCGGCGCTGGTCTACGCCGCGAGCGAACGGCACGTCGACGCGGTGATGCTGGGCGGCGAGTTCGTGGTCGAAGGTGGCCGCGTGCTCGGCAGCGACTGGCACGAGCTGCGACGCGCAGCCGCGGCGGCGCTGCCCGGTGTGCTGCGGCGCGCGGGCCTGGCGCGGTGATCCCAGGCAGTCTCGACGGCGCCGAGAGTCACCGCAAAAATCGGGTGACGCCCCGCGGCGTCGCGGGAAGTAGCGCTCGATGACCACTTCCCCCGAGAGCCTGTTCGCGCAATTCCGTGCCCACGGGGATCCGCAGGCACTCGGCGCAGTGTTCGATCGCACCAGCCCGCAGCTGCTGTCGCTGGCCCTGCACCTGTGCGGCAACCCGGCCGACGCCGAGGACGCGCTGCAGGCGACGTTCGTCACGGCGATCGCGCGCGTCCACAGCTGGGACGCCAGCCGCCCCTTGCTGCCGTGGCTGTTCGGCATCCTGAACCTGCAGTGCAAGAAGCTCGGCGAACGCCGTGCGCGCCGGCGCGAGGCGCCGTTGCCACACCCCGAACTGCTGCTCGACGACGGCTCACCGGTCGCCGCCAACGAGCGGCGCGAGCTCGTCGGCAAGCTGCGCGAGCACATCGACCGCATGCCGCAGGAGCAGCGCCAGGTATTGCTGCTTCAGCTCGAACACGGCCTGTCCCCAGCCGAGGTCGCCGAGGTGCTCGGCGTGCCGCCCGGCACGGTGCGCATGCGCCTGCACCGCGCGGTGAAGGCCCTGCGCGGATCGATGCCGGCCGGTCTGTTCACGCTGCTGCTCGCGGCGCTGCCGACCCGCGGTCTCGCCGCGGTGCGCGCCGCGGTGCTTCGTGAGGTGACCACTGGCGGCGGCGCCGTGCTCGCGAAGAAGACCGCCGTCGCGCTCGCGGCGTTCGTAGTGATGGCAGTCGGTTGGCTCGCGCTGGCACCGTTCGGATCGCGCGCCGAACCTGAACTGCCCGTGGCCGCGGCGACGGTGGCCGCTGTGGAGCAGTCCGGCAGCGCGAAGCCCAGCGCCCCAACGACGGAACCGAGGCAACAGCGAGACCTCGTACCGACGCCCGAGTCGATCGCCGCAGGGGAGGCCGAGGCATCGAGCGGCACGCTGCACATACGCTGCCTCTACCGCGGCTCCGGCGCGCCCCTCCTCAACCTGCCGCTGCGTGTGTGCCCGGTTCGAGGCGATGTCGACCCCGAGTCCTCCCTCGCCACCGCCGTCACCGGGGCCGACGGCACCTGCACGGTGAATGACCTGCCCACTGGCCCCGTGAGCGTCGAGACCATCGGTGGCCTCGCCGAGAGCAGCGCCGTCCGCGCGCAACAGGTGACGGAAGTCACGCTGACGTTCGATCCCGACCAGATGACGATGATCACGGTGCGCGGCCGCGTCGTGCACGGGGACGGCCGTTCCGCCGGTGGCGCCACGATCGTCGCCGCGTCCCAGGGCCGCAGGCACACGCAACCCATCGGCAGGGCCGACTCGCGCGGCTGGTTCGAGGTGCGGATGGCGAGCCGGTTCCTGCTCGTCGGCGCGCGCCTCGCGGGCTTCGCCCCTTCCGCTTCGCGCGCAACCGACGACAGCGCCGAGATCGAACTCGTGCTGCCGGGGCCCGGCGCCACGATCGCCGGCGTCGTCATCGATCCGCAGGGGCTCCCCGTGGCCGACGCGACGGTCGAGATCGGAGGGCCTCGCGAGGGCACCCAGTGGCGGACCCGCGGCGGCTGGCTCGAGGAGGCACCGGCGGCTCAGCACCTGCGTACCGACGCGCTCGGGCGGTTCGTTGCCAGCGATCTGCCGGCACAGGAGATCGGCGTGTCGATCACCGCCGACTCGTTCGCGCCGTTCCACGCCTACGCGAATCCGCGGGCCGGCGAAACGCTGCCGCTGCGGTGCGAACTCGCATGCGGCCGCGTCGTGATCGGCCACATCGTCGACGAGAGCGGCACGCCCGTGGCCGGCGCCTACGCGACGCTGGGTGACGCCTATCGCAAGGCCGACGATGACGGCCGCTTCGGCTTCCGGGACCTCCCCGCCGGGCCGCTGTGGCTGCGCGTCGAAGGACCGCAGCTCGTGCCCGCGACGTTCGAACGCGCCGCCGAAGCCACCGGCGACTGGCAGATCGTCGTCCACCGGCGAAGACCGTTCCTGCTGCGCCTCGTCGACGAGAACGGCGCGCCGCTGGTCGGCTGGCGCGTGGAGCTGCGGTCCGCCGACTCGCAGAGTACCATCACTGCGTCCACCGGACTGGCGCGCGTCATGGAGACCGACGCCGGCCTGGGTTCGCTGTGGCTGGCGCCACCCGGCAGCCTGCAGGCGATCATGCCGTGGCCCTTGCCACCGCAGCTCGTGCCCGAGGTCGAGGCGACGATCGTCGTGCCGACGTCGCGACAACCGACGGCGCAGCTGCGCGGCGCGGTGCTGGCACCCGACGGCGCACCGCTGATCGATGGCATGCTCGAGGTGCGAGGCGCCGACGACAGCTATCTGTATCGCCAGCGCCTGCAGGCCGGGCGCTTCCACTTCGAGCAGGTGCCTGCCGGCGACTGGGTGATCGAGGTGCACCGTGCCGGTCGCGGTTCGGCCGGAGGTCGCTTCTGGGTGCGTGGCCTGCGACCAGGTGAGGTTCGTGACCTCGGCGCACTACAGCTGCCGGCGGAAGGAACGCTGAGCCTCCGGGTCGTGCTCGCCGACGGCAGCGAGCCGCGTGATCCCGCCGTGTTCCTGTTCGACGCCGAGGAGCAGGAGCATCCTGCGCCGCCGCGCGACGGGCGGCCCCATGCCTGGCCCGCGGGACGCTACCGCTGGCTGGTGATGCAGCAGGACTCACGCTGGCAGGGCGGCCGCTGCGAGGTGCGCGCGGGACAGAGCACGAACCTCGAGATCGTGCTGCAGCCGGCCGTGCGCCGCTACCTCGAGTTCCCGATGCCGGTGCCGGCGTGGGGCGCGCCCGAACGCGTCGACTACGTGCTCTACGCGCCGGACGGTTCGGCCTACGACCGCGGCGACTTCGATCCGCGCACGGAGTTGCCCCTGCGCTACATGCCGCCGCTGTGGCCCGGTGCCTGGCGTCTCGAGCTGACCACGAACGACGGGCAGCGCTTCGCGGGATCGTTCGAACTCGCGACGATGGCGCCGTCGCGAGACCCGATCCGCGTCGCCGTTCAGCCAGCGCGCTGAGCGCGTGGTCGGCAATCGCCCCCTCGCGTTCCCGACGGGGCTGCGGCGCGTCAACCTGCACCACGACCGGCCACCGTGCCGCGCCACGGAGATCGGCCACGTGCGCGGCTCCTGTCGATGCTCGCCGCGCAGTTCCCGCCGTCCCAGCGGCAGCCGCACCCTTGGCCCGGAACCCATGCGCTCCTACTGTTCTGGCGATGCAACGCCGGACGCTCGGGTTCTTGTGTGCCGCCGCCGCGATCGCCGGCTGCACGGCGGTCGACGACGCCCCCACCCCCGCCGACGCGGGCGGCGGCCACGGGCGACCCGTCGAAGCGTCGACCACCGCGGCCACCACGCCGTGGCAGGCGTCGATGCAGCAGATCAAGGAGCACCTGCAGATCGTGCGCGACCAGCTGCAGGACACCGCCGTCGCCGACCTGGCCGCGGTGAGCGCCGCCGCCAACGCCGCGGCGGGGCTGCTCAGCGACGGCTACGGCCGCTACGAGGATCGCACGGTGCCGGGCTTCGCGCGCATGGCGCGGGAGGCCGAGTCGTGGTGCCTGCAGCTCGCCAGCGAAGCGCGGCAGGGACACGGCGCGATCGCGCGCGAGCTGTTCGTCACCGGCATCGACCACTGCAAACGCTGCCACGACGCCGTCGACAAGGTGCGCGGATGAGCGGCGGCGGCGCCGACGACGGCGCGCCGCGCCGGCTGATCGAACCGACCACGGGCCGCCCGATCCTGATGGCGCCCGGCCGGCAGGCGCGGCCGATGCACACGGCGAGCGGCCACGGTCATGCGGCGACGAAGCCGTGCCCGTTCTGTCCCGGCGAGGAGGCGCAGACGCCGCCCGAGGTCGAGGCGGTGCGCGAAGCCGGCAGCCGCGCCGACGCGCCGGGTTGGATCGCGCGGGCGTTCGCCAACAAGTACCCGGCCTGCGCGGTGCACGAGGTGATCGCCGAGGGCGCGGCGCACCACGAACAGCCCGGCGACCTCGACGTCGCGACCTGGCGCGCCGTCGTCGGTCTGTGGTGCCGCCGCATCGCCGCGATCGAGGCGCTGCCGGAGGTCGACAACGCCTACCTGTTCAAGAACGTCGGCGCCGCCGCGGGCGCGTCGATCGCGCACAACCACAGCCAGATCCTCGGCCTGTCCGAGCTGCCGCCGCGCCTCGTTCTCGAGCGCGACCGCGCCGCACAGCTCGATCACTGCCCGTGGTGCCGGGTGCTGCAGACCGCGGCCGGCGACGACCGGCTGGTGTTCGAGACCGCCGCGCACGCCGTCGTGATCCCCGATCCACCGCGCCTGCCCAACGAGATCTGGCTCTTGCCCAAGCGCTGCGACGACGACCTGCTGCGCACCGACCTCGATTCGCTGGCCGCGGCGCTGCAGCACGTGTTCGCGGCGCTCGCGCGCGGCCTGGACCGGCCCGCGTTCAACATCTGGCTGCACCGCATCCCCGGCGCGGCGTTCCACTGGCACTTCGAACTGCAGCCGCGCACCGGGCAGATGGCCGGCCTCGAGCTCGGCGGCGACATGTACATCAACTCGGTGCCGCCACAGGTGACGATGGCGCGCCTGCGGCGCGGCCAGCAGCCGGCAGCACCACCCGACACAGGAACGCGATGACCGACCCCGAGGCTTACCCGCTGACCGACGCGCAGCGCGCGGCGTTCGCCGCGGACGGCTGGGTGCACCTGCCCGGCTTCCTCAGCGAGGCCGAGCTGCGACCGCTCGAAGCGATCTACTGGCAACTGCTGCGCCGCGAGATCGCGGTGCCGGGCCGCGACTACTGCGACATGACCGGCCGGTACGATCGGCCGATCGAGCAGTTCGCGATCCTCAACGTGATGCTGCCGCGCCGCTATCACCCGCCGCTCGCGGGCAACGTCTACGAACGGCGAGCCGCCGCCGTCGCGCGCGCGCTGTGCGGCGACGACCTGCAGCTCGACTACGACCAGTTCGTCGCCAAGCCGCCGCATCAGAACGAGGCCGTGTTCCACTGGCACCAGGACCTCGGCTACTGGCCCGACACCGAGGACACGCGCACGGCGTCGTTCTGGCTCGCGCTCGACGAGACCGACCTCGACAACGGCTGCGTGCAGTTCGTCGACGGCTCGCACGCCGAACCCGAGCTGCGCGGCCACGAGCCGTTGCTCGGTGACCGCGGCGAGAACCACACCATGGTCGCCATCGTCGATCCGACCGTCGATCGCATCCGCCCTGCGCGGCTGCGGCGCGGCGACGTCAGCGTGCACCACGAACGCACCGTGCACGGCTCGGGCGGCAACACCTCCGATCGCTGGCGGCGCGGCTACGTGGTCGCGTTCCGCAGCGCGACGGCGGTCGCGGCCGAGCGCGCGATGGGCTTCACGCACTCGCACAACGACGCCCCCGAGGTGCTCGCCGCGGTCGCGGCGCAGCGCAGCCGGCGCGGCTGAGCGCCGGGCGAACAGCCCGAAGGGGCACGAGTTGCGAAGTCGGTGCTTTGGAAGCCCAACGTCGCTCCGTATGGTTGCCCCGTCCACTCGTCCCGCCCTCTTCGAGGTGATTCCTTGACGCAGAAGCAAGAATGGGGCTCACGCCTCGGTGTGATCCTCGCGGTGTCCGGATCGGCCGTCGGCCTCGGCAACTTCCTCAGGTTCCCCGGCCAGGCGGCCCAGAACGGCGGCGGATCGTTCATGATCCCCTACTTCCTGGCGCTCTTGCTGCTCGGCATCCCGATCGGTTGGGCGGAGTGGTCGATGGGCCGGTACGGCGGTCGCAAGGGCTTCCACAGCGCGCCGGCGATCCTCGGCGTCGTCGGCAAGGGCTCGGTCGCGCGCTACTTCGGCGTGATCGGCGTGCTGATCCCGCTCGCGGTCTACTTCTACTACATCCTGATCGAGAGCTGGTGTCTGGCCTACGCCTACGACTACTTCGTCGGCGGCGGCGTCGGCATCGACAACACCGCGGCGATCACCGAGCAGACCAAGGCCGCCAACGACCACTTCGACAACTTCACGGGCGCCAACTTCGACGGCGTGATGCTCGACGGCTCCATCCACGAGTCGGTGTTGTTCTGGGCGACGGTGTTCACGATCAACGTGATCCTCGTCTACCGCGGCATCTCCAAGGGCATCGAGAAGTTCTGCCAGTTCGCGATGCCGATCATGGCCGTGTGCGCGCTGATCGTGCTGGCGCGCGTGCTGACCCTCGGCACGCCCGATCCCGCCCACCCCGACCAGAACGTCTGGAACGGCCTGGGCCAGATGTGGAACCCCTCGTTCGAGGTGCTCGCCAACCCGCAGACGTGGCTGGCGGCCGCGGGGCAGATCTTCTTCAGCCTGTCGGTCGGCTTCGGCGTGATCATCAACTACGCCTCCTACATGAAGAAGAAGGACGACGTGGTCGTCTCGGGCCTCACCTCGTCGGCGACCAACGAGCTGTTCGAGGTCGGCTTCGGCGGCATGATCACGATCCCGGCCGCGTTCGTGTTCCTCGGCGCGTCGGGCACGATCGCCGCGGTGCAGACCGGCACGTTCGGCCTGGGCTTCAAGACCCTGCCCGTGGTGTTCGCGCAGATGCCCGCCGGCAACCTGATCGGCGGCTTCTGGTTCTTCATGCTGTTCCTCGCCGCGATCACCAGCTCGCTGTCGATGCTGCAGCCGACGTTGGCGTTCTTCGAGGAGGCGCTCGGCATCACGCGCCAGAAGGCGACCACGATGCTCGTGGCGATCTCGCTGCTCGGCTCGATGTTCGTGCTCTACTTCAGCAAGGGGCTGACGGCGCTCGGCGTCATCGACGACTGGGTCGGCACACTCGGCATCTTCGTGCTGGCGATGGTGCAGATCGTCTGTTTCGGCTGGGTGTTCGGCATCGACCGCGGCTGGAAGGAGCTGCACCAGGGTGCGCAGATCCGGCTGTGGCCGATGTTCAAGTTCGTGATGCGCTACCTGACGCCGCTGTTCCTGATCGTGGTGTTCATCGCCTTCTGCGTGAACAACCTCGGCGACTGGATCTCGGCCGTCGCCGAGAACCCCGTCAAGCAGATGACCATCGGGTTGATCATGGCGACCATCGTGATGCTCGTGATCATCACCCGCATCGGCGAGAAGCGCTGGCGCGCGATGGGCCTGGACCTCGACGGCAAGCTGCCGCCGCCCGATGATTCCCCAGGCAAGGAACCGATGCCGATCTACCACGAACGAGGTGAAGCATGAGCACCGCCGGACTGATCTCCATGTTCCTGAGCCTGTGCTTCGTGATCGGGCTCGTCAGCTGGTGCTACTACCGGGTGCTGACGGCGGAGACGCCGCCCCCCGAGGAGACCGAGCACTTCCACAGCGCCTGACGCGCCGGGCTGGCGCCGGCGGCGGGCCTACTGGCCGCCGCCGTCCGGCTTGCCCGCGGGCTTCTCGCCGGGCTTCTCGCCGTCCTTGCCGTCGTCGTCACCGACCTCGTCCTCGGGCAGCAGCGTCTGCTTGTCGAGCCAGGCCAGGAAGTCGGCCTGCAGCTCGGCCATGTCGACGCCCTTGAAGGCCCGCTCGGTGACGACCTGCATGTTGGTGTCGTCGCGCACGAGCCGCACGAACAACGGCACGACCTTCTCGTACTTCTTGTTGCCCGAGTGCAGCAGGAACTGGCACAGCCCCCAGCCCTCGGCGTAGCAGATGCTAGCGTTGCTGTAGTAGTCGGCCTTGGTGTACTTGATCAGGTCGGCGAGCGGCACGAAGCGGTCCTGCTTGACCGCGGCCTTGAGCACCGCGAGGCGCATGCCGTTCTTGCCGCCGAGGTCGGCCTTCTTCTTGCGCCCCTTCGTCTCGCGCGGACTCGCCGTGTAGAAGTAGTCGCCCATGCCTTCGTTGATCCACGACGGCAGTTCGACCCACGACACCACGTACCAGTGGAAGTACTGGTGCCAGCCCTCGTGCGCGGCGGCGCCGAGGATGTCCATCTTCATGATGTCCTCCATCTGCGCGCGGCGACGGGCGCCCGCGCTCTTGGCGCTGTCCTCGCCGGTCACCGCGGCCTCGACCTTGTCCTCGTCGCTCCACTTGCCCGTGTCGTAGCAGACCATCTCGCGCTCGGTCGGGCTGTAGTAGGCGCCGGCGCCGGGAGGCGCGCCGTAGGCGAGGAACGCCTCGCGGTCCTTGAGCAGCTTGATCGCCTGGCGCTTGGCGCCGCCCTTGTCGGGACGGAACATGCTGCGGTAGACCGCGTTCATCACCTCCATGTGCTCGGCGAGGCGCTTGGCCTTCTCGATGCCGGCCTGCGACTGGACCTGGTAGTAGCGCGACTCGTAGATCACCCAGCCGTCGGGCAACTTGCTGGCGGTGTTCCAGGGCCCCGGCTTGATGTCGCCGCGACCGCGTTGTGCAGCGAGCGGAGACACGGCGAGGGCGGCGGCGAGCGCGGCCAGGGACAGCGCGCGGACAGCGGGGTGAGGTGCTTGCATGACTTCGCGGACGGGGCGGGTGAGGTGGGCCGAGATCCTACGCCCCCGGCCGGCAAATGGGGCGCCCAGCCTCCTGACCACGCACTTCTTGCCGGATGCACCGCCGGGAAAGGACCAGCATGACCACGACCACGAAGCCGATGCCCGCGATCGGCAGCAGCATCGGCCACGACGGCAGCGCCGCCCATTCGCCGGTGGCGACGCGCGCGCCGCCGACCACCAGCCACGCGAGCAGCCCCTGCATCAGCAGCACGACCCAGGAGAGACCGGCGGCGACCGGCTGCACGGCGCGCACGCGCCCGGCCTCGGACAGCGCCATGAAGCGCTTCTTGTCCGGCACGTTGAGCCACGGCGAGTTGCGCCGCGCCATCCCGACGACCCAGCGCGGCAGCAGCAGCCCCATGACCACGCCGAGCAGCGTGCCGAACGCCGGCACCCCGAACCAGCTCACCAGGCTCTTGTCGACCCAGCCGTCTGGCTGCCCCGCCAGGTCGTAGTGCATCGGGATGCGCGCCGGCAGATCGGGCCACGCCTGCACCGCGAGCCCCCAGACGGCGAGCATCGACAGCACCAGCGTGTAGCGCAGCATCGGCGCGAGAGTCTCCGGTCGTTCAGAAGGCAGCCCAGCCGGGCACGCGCGGATACGGGATCGCGTCGCGGATGTTGGCGAGGCCGCAGATGTAGACGAGCAGGCGCTCGAAGCCCAGGCCGAAACCCGCGTGCGGCACCGAGCCGTAGCGGCGCAGGTCGCGATACCAGCCGTAGTGCGCCGGATCGAGGCCCATCTTCTGCATGCGCGCGTCGAGCACGTCGAGGCGTTCCTCGCGCTGGCTGCCGCCGATGATCTCGCCGATGCCCGGCGCGAGGATGTCCATCGCCGCGACCGTCTTGCCGTCGTCGTTGCTGCGCATGTAGAAGGCCTTGATCGCCTCGGGGTAGTTCATCACCACCACCGGCCGGCCGACGTGCTCCTCGCACAAGAAGCGCTCGTGCTCGGTCTGCAGGTCCATGCCCCACTCGGGCTTGTAGTCGAACTTCTTGCCCGACTTCTGCAGGATCGCGATCGCCTCGGTGTAGTCGAGGCGCTCGAACGCAGCCTGCAGGAACGTCTCGAGCCGCGCGACCACGCCCTTCTGCACCCGCTCGTCGAAGAACGCCAGGTCGTCGGCGCGCACCTCGAGCACGTGCTTGAACACGTGCTTGAGGAAGCGCTCGGCGAGGTCGGCGTCGGCGGCGAGGTCGGCGAAGGCGATCTCGGGCTCCACCATCCAGAACTCGGCGAGGTGGCGCGTCGTGTTGCTGTTCTCGGCGCGGAACGTCGGCCCGAACGTGTAGACCTTCGACAGCGCGAGGCAGTAGGCCTCGACGTTGAGCTGGCCCGACACGGTCAGGAACGTCTCGCGGCCGAAGAAGTCCTGCTTCCAATCGACCGCGCCCTGCTCGGTGCGCGGCAGGTTGCTGATGTCGAGCGTGCTGACGCGGAACATCTGGCCCGCGCCCTCGGCGTCGCTGGCCGTGACGATCGGCGTGTTGACCCAGACGAAGCCTTCCTTGGTGAAGAAGTCGTGGATCGCGAACGCCGCCGCGTGCCGCATGCGTGCGATCGCGCCGAACAGGTTGGTGCGCGGCCGCAGGTGCGCGACCTCACGCAGGAACTCGAGCGAGTGCTGCTTGGGCTGGATCGGGTAGGTCTCTGGGTCGTCGACGAGCCCCACCACCTGCACCTCGGTCGCCTGGATCTCGACCGACTGGCCCTTGCCCTGACTGGCCGCGACCGTGCCGCGCACGATCAGCGACGCGCCGGCCGTCAGGTGCAGCACGCCGTCCTCGTAGTTGGGCAGCGCGCTGGGCGCGACGACCTGCAGCATGTTCTGGCAGCTGCCGTCGGTGACCTGCACGAACGAGAGACCCGCCTTGCTGTCGCGGCGCGTGCGCACCCAACCGCGGACCTCGACCGACGACCCGACCGGGATCGACCCGGCCAACACCTGCTGACAACTGGCTACCTGCATGCTTGTTCCAACTCCCGCGGCGCCGCGGGTCACGTGATTGCGGCCGACGATGTTGGCGCCGCGCCGGGCCGCGTCAAGCTTGCTGGGCAGCATCGGGGGCCGTTGGCCCCGGAATGCGCGCGCCGCGTCGGGCTCAGGCGGCGTCGCCGCCCTCGGGTTCGGCCTTCTTGCGGCCCGTGAACACCTTGGCGATCGCGCCACCGAGGACCGCGAGGCCGATCAGCAGCGGCTTGAGGAACTTCGCCAGCAGGATACCGAGCTTGGCGAACAGGCCGGCCTTGAGCGCGAGCTTGCCGGCGATCAGGCCGCCGATGCCGTAGGCCGCGACCTTGTCGTAGGCCGGGTCGAAGTTCTCGTAGCGCTGACCCTCGACGAACTCGGTCACGCCGAGCAGATCCTTGCTGCGCGCGGCGACGAGCGGCAGCTGATCGATGCCGCCCACACCCTGCACCACGAGGTGGCCGGTGCGGCCGAGGATGCGCACGTTGTAGTTGAGCGTCGGGCCGTCCTCGCCTTCGAACTGCAGCTTCTCGGCCCAGTAGAGCTTGTGCTGCGCCTTGTCGTAGTGCGGCGGCTCGGCCCAGCCGAGCAACTCGACCGACTGCAGGCCGGCCTTCTTGCGCTCCTTGCTGCCAGCCTTGGTCGATTCCTTCATGTCCGCGAGCAGCGCGCCGAAATCGGGGTTCTCGTCGTCCTCGACGTGACCCTCGTCGGCGTAGCTGTAGACCGCGAACATCCGCGCCTCGTCGTAGTCGGCCGGGAAGGCGACGCCGAGCACGCTGGGGTCGCGCTCGTTGCCGACGTCCTCGAGGAACCGCTGCGCGTTGCGACCGGCCAGGAACAGCCAGCCCGGCTCGAGCTTGACCTCGGCCCACTTGCCGACCTTGACCGTGCCCTTGACGGGTTCGTAGCCGGCGAGCCGCTGCTCGAGCGTGAGATCGGCTGCTTCGGGCTCCGCTTCGGGAGCGGCGGCTCCTTCGCCCGGTTTGCCTTGCTCCTGTTGGGCAGACAGCGGCGCGAACGGGCACAGCGACGAGAGACCGAAGAGGAACAACGACGTGAGGGCGTGCTTCATGGCGAGTGCGATCACTGGCAGGGCCCCGATTCCCGGCCCCGAGGCGCGGACGGTAGACACGATGCGCGCGATCGCCAAGCCCCGGTTGGGCCCGGATGAAGAAAGACCGTGGCTCAGCTGCCGTTCTGCCGGGCGAGGTGGGTCCGCAGACACTCGAGCGCGCGCTGCGTGAGCTTGCGGCTGTTGGCCTCGGTGCGACCGATCTCGCCGGCCAGCTCGGTGTGGCTCATGCCGGCGAAGAAGCGCAGCGAGAGCACCTGCCGGTAGAGGTGCGGCAGATCGAGCAGTGCGCGCTCGACGCGCAGGTTCTGCTCGGCGCTCGCGACCGAGTGGCTCGGCGAACCTCCGGACGTCGCGAAGAACGACTCGGTCAGGTCGAGGTCCCCGTAGCGCTGCCAGAAGCGCCGCTGCCCCTGCCGCCCCTGCGCCCGCCAATGGCTGCGCACGCAGTTCTCGACGATCGTGGCCAACCACGCCGCGAACGCTCCCTGTCCGCGCACCTCGAAGTCGCCCAGCGCCGACAAGGCCTTGAGCACCGCCTCCTGCGCGAGGTCCTCCGCCTCGGCGGGCAGGTCGTCGCGACGCACTCCCAGCCGCGCCGCGACCATGCGCGCCACGCGCGGCAGGAACCTCACGAACAAGCTCTCGCGCGCCTCGGCGTCGCCGGCCTGCGCCGCGACGACGAGGCTGCGCGTCGTCTCGTCGAGGCTCATCGGGGTTCGCCCCACAGGCAGAATCCCGCCCACGCCCGCACCGGCGCGCCGCGCGCGATGGCCTCCCGCTGCGCATGCGCGAGCGCCGCCGCGCAGCCTTCCCCCTCCTTCAGCCACAGCTCGTAGAAGCGGATCACGAGATCTGCGGCCTCCTTGTCGTCGACCGGCCACAACGTGCCCAGCACGCGCCGCGCGCCCGCTGCCTGCGCCGCGCGCACGAGGCTCGCGGGGGCGGAGTGGCCGCGCACCGGACCGATTCCCGTCTGGCACGAGGACAGCGCCACGAGCTCGTAGTCGCCCGCGAGTCGCTCGAAGTCCCAGGTGTGCAGAAACCCGGGGTTGCCCTGCGCGTCGTCTGACAAGGCCAGGTAGGAGAGGGGCGAATACTCCGTGTCGACGGTGGCGTAGCAGGCCAGATGCAGGAAGCGAACGTCGCTGCGGCACTCCCGCATCAGCCGTTCCCTGGTCGCCTCCGCGCCGAGCAACAAAGTGAAGCGGGCACCTTCGAGGGAATCCCGCTCAATAGGGGCCGCGAACAACCGTGCAATCGCCACTACCTCGCGCCCGCTCGCGGGCAGGGACACCCCGTTCTTGCCCAGCGGGTTGCCCAGGGCCAGGAGCCGTCCAGACGGAGGAGGCGCCTGCGGGTGGGCGTCTCGCAGCCGCACCAGATCACTCGGTGATGCGACCCAGGCCAGGACCTTGTGCTCCCCGAGCCGGGCTTCTGACCAGGGCAGTGCCGCGAAGGGCACTGCGGCGAACGGCCCCTCCGGCGACAGCAGAAGCACCTCGGCGCGGTCGATGTAGTCGACCAACTTTGGCGAGGCGCGGAGAGCCTGCGCGATCGCGGGCAGGGAGTGGCCCAGCTCGTCCTCCGCTGTGCGCTCGCGCATCTTGGCGAACCACTGGCTCTCGTCCTTGGTCAACTCGATCGGCACCAGGTCGGCGCCGCTCGCATCGATGCAGAGCGCAGCGCAGCGGTCGCCGAAACACAGGAACTCCAAGAAGACCTCACCCTGTGCCAGGCCCTGCTGCAGCTGCGGGAGCGATCTCGGGAGATCCCGCGACTGCGATGGCCCCGCCAGCAGTCGCCTGAGATCCAAGTCGGCGAGTTCGTCATTCAACCCGCGCAAGCGATGCCGCAGGGCCACCGCAAGAGGACCGGGCGAGGCCTTGCGTCCAAGATCACGGTCGAATGCCATCACAAGTCTTGCCCGCTCCGCAGCAGCATGCGGATCGAGTGCGTGCTGCGGCATCGACGCAGCGCTTCCGAAGGTCATCCCACCATCGCGAAAGCCCTCGATGATGCCGAACAACCTCGGCAACTGCTCCGCCGCCCCACCCGGGTCTGCGGCCTGAAGTTCCAGAAAGGACGAGAGCGCCCCATCGACGACCACACCATGAAGCTGCTGGAACGCCTCGAGTGTGCCATCGAGCGTCCAGAGGCGTTCGACATCGATCGCCGCCTGCACGCATTCGGCTGCGGCGGCATAGCAGCGCAACGCTTCGGCGTGCTCGTTGTCGGCGCGAGCCACATCGGCCAATAGGGCCTGTTGCCACGCCCCCAACAGCTGGTCTTCTTCGACGAGCACACCGGCCTGCGCCAGCGCCGCTCGCGCGCTTGCGGAATCGCCGCCGAACACCTGCCGGCGGACCCGCAAATGCAGCAAACGGGCACGGACGCGCCGGTTGTCCCGCAACCACGGCGCCGCGAGCGATGCCGTGATCAGTTCGTCCATGGCATCCAGGTTCGGGCCATGGCCACGCATTGCGAACTGCAACTCTGCGAGCAACACACACAGGTCGGCGTTGGTTTGCTGGGCTCGCGCCGGGTCGTACTGAGCTCTGAGCTGATTGTATCGGCCCGAAATCGCCTTCGGCTCGCCACGCGCGAGCGCCACCCGCGCCAGGACCTTGTCCATCGCCAGTACGCCGTTGTGGTCGATGTCATTCGCCCCATGCCGCTGCTCGTAGTACTTCCGAGCAGCCATCGCCTCGGATTCGGCGCGCTCCATGGACCCGAGGCGCAGCCAGAGCACCGCCAGGTCGAGTCGCACGTCGGCGAGCCGATGCTCGATTGCTCGTCGTCGAAACTCGTCCTCGGCAGCCAACCAGGTCTTCGAGTGCTGGCCCAGGCCTACTCCTTTCGAGACGCGCGCGAAGGCGCGCATGAGGTGCAGTTCCCCGCGGCAGTCGTGCGGGTCTCCCGCCAGCAGCCGCTCCCGATCGACGATCCACAGTTCCTCGTCAGCCACCAACTGTCGTCGCAGGCGTTCCGGCCAAGGCGACTGGATCTGCAGGTCAGCCATGGCCCAACTCAGCAGGTTGTCGGCGAGGTCCGGACGCCGACATCGATTGAGAAGAGACCGCGCAACCCCGACGGCGAGCCAGACGCGTTTGGCGGCCTGCATCGGAGTGTTGCAGGGCCATCCACGCACCGCGAGGCAAAGACGGTCGGCGACCTCGCCGGCGCGCCCCAGCCCGTACAGGCGCTTGCTCAGAACATCGAGCAGCAACACAGCGCCGTGTCTCGGTGCGGGAAGCCGCTCGAGCACGGCCCACTCCGCCTCGAGGTCTTGCACAATCTCTGCGTCGCTGCGTCCCAGGATCCATCCCGTCTCAGCGAGCGCGTGTCCGGCACGCGCCAACTCCAGCGATTGGATGCCGGTCGAGACCGGCAGCGCCATTCGCAACCGGTCGTAGGCCTTGGCGCATTCCGCCCGTACCGCAGCGATCTCATTGGTCTCGTGCGCATGCAGCGCCTGGCGATAAAGGGTCGCGATCTCGCCGATCAGTGCCTCCCTCGGGTCTTGCGCGGGCAACGAGCCGGCGATCACGGCCACGCATGCCAGCGCGGGCGAGAGACCATGACGATCGCGCATCACCGCGCTTCCCTCTCGGCCACGTCGAGAATGGCATCTAGCTCGGCCCCGGACGAAGCCGAGTCCGGATCCTTCGGCAGAGCCTCCTTGAGCCTCTGCCGCAGGTCGGCATTGATCGTCGCCTTGCCAGCGAGTTCGAGCACCCTCGACAACGCATCGCTGGGAAGTCCCTCGTCGAGCAACTGGGCGACTCCCTCGATCGACACGTCGCCATCAGCGGCGGGCATTGAGGGCGCGATCGCAAACGTTGCACGCAACGAGTAGTTCGCGTTGAGCCTAGCGACCGATACGTCGTTGGCATCCTTCACATCCTTCAGAAGCTCCTCTGCTACGACGGCATCCCCAGCTAGGCCTACCTCGAACGCGCGCACTCGCACCGACCACCCGTAGTCACGTCCGGCCTCCCAACTCATGCTCTCCGGAACGGTCCACTGCATCAGCCTCCTGTCTGCCGAGGCGACGGTTCCCTTCGCCAGCGTCTCACCTTCGCAGGTCAGTTCGATTTCGTACTCATAGGAGTAGCAGAGGTTCTCGTCGTAACCCTCCGGCACGCCACGCACGGGCATCCCCAACCAAACCACCTGCTTGGGAGCCAACACCCGCCCCGAAGGGTAGACCGGCGCCATGTCGAGCATCGCGGTCCGATCGCGCATGACCCCCTCACCACCGGTCTCCCCCGAGACCACGCTGCGCAGCGCGACCGCGGCGCTGGCCGCGGTGATCAGAGCCCCCAGGATCAACCAGCGCCGCCGCGACACCCGCCGCCACGCCATGCTGAAGCCCGACAACGGGCGCGCCTCGGTCGGCTCTAGTTCGATCACGCGGCGCAGGTCGCGCGCCAACGCGCGCATGTCCGGGTACCGCTTGCCCGGGGAGCGTTCGATCGCGCGCAGCACGACGGCGCCGAGGTCCCGCGGAATGGCGGGGCACACACTTCGGGGCGGCGACGGTTCGCCGCGCAGCACCCGTTGGAACACGCCGGCGCGTCCCCCGGCGCCCGCGAACGGCTGGGTCAGCGTCAGGGCTTCGTAGAGGGTCACGCCGAGCGCGTAGACGTCGGTGCGGGCATCGACGGGCCCACCTTCGATCTGCTCGGGCGCCATGTAGAGCGGCGTTCCCAGCAGCTCGCCGGCGATCGTGAGCCGTGTGTCGGCCTCGGGCAGGGCCAGCCCGAAGTCGAGCACGATCGCGCCACCGTCGGGCTTGACCATCAGGTTCTGCGGCTTGAGGTCGCGGTGCACGACCCCTTGGTCGTGGGCTGTGGCGAGCGCTTCGGCCACGGCGATGAAGTAGCCGAGCAACTCGCGCAGGGCCGCGTCGGACGGTTTCTCGCGGTCGGTCAGCGCCAACCATCGATGGAAGACGTCGCGCCGCCCCGCCTCGCCGCGGGCCACTTCGATCAGGTCTCCGAGCGTGCGGCCTTCATGGAACGCGAGCACGAGGTGCGGATGTCCGTCGATCTCGACGATGTCCAGGACCCTCGTCAGGCACGGATGGGCCAGCTGCCCGAGCACGCGCGCCTCCCTGAGCAGCCGCTCGCGCGCGAGCCCGTGCTCGACCAGGCCGGCGCGCAGGCTCTTGAGCACGACGCGCCGCTGCAGCTGCGGATCGAAGGCCTCGTAGACGCGCCCCATGCCGCCCTCGCCGAGCAGGCCGATCACCCGGAAGCGCCCGACTTCGGCTGGACCGCCGCTCCCCCCGGCCCCGGCCTCGGCGTCCGAACAGATCGCCGCATACTCGGAGCGCACGAACTCGGCGATCTGGGGGAACTGCTCGAGATAGCGCTCGAGCGGCGCCGCCCCCTCGGACTCATGGTCGTCCAGCAACCTGTTCAGGAACAGGGTCCTCGCGCACGAGTCCTCGCAGCTGTCCCTCGGTTCCATCATGGCCAAGCTAACGCCCTGCCCCGGCGCGGCGTGACGGAAACTGCAGGGCGGGCGCAGCGCAGCCATTTCTGGTCACGGCGGGGCGCACAGGGAGTTTTGGTGCCGGACGACACCGCTCGTCCGCATCCCCAGACCAGGAAAAGGAAGCCATGAATCGCTCTCTCTCACGCCGCCCCGCCCCACTCGCGGCCCGTCCGTCATCCCTGCTGAGCTCGGGCGCCGCCCTGCTCCTCTCGATCTGCGCCGCCAACGCCTCGGCAACCGCCCAGATCGCGTGGACGCAAGCGACGATCCCAGGCGGCACGCCGCCGGCCCGCGTGGACGCGGGCTTCGCCACGTCCCGCGCCTCCGGCGCCTCCCTGCTGTTCGGCGGGTCGGTCTACACGGGGTCAGGCTACGTGTTCCTCGGCGACACCTGGCGATGGGACGGCACGAGCTGGCAGCAGCTGAACCCGTCGGCATCCCCGTCGCCGCGGGCGACGACCATGACCTACGACGAAGGACGCGCGGTCTGGGTGCTGTTCGGCGGCGAGAGCACCGGCGGCGCCAAGCTCACCGACACCTGGGAATTCGACGGCAACAACTGGCAACAGATCAACGTGCCCGTGGCCCCGTCCCCTCGCGCGCACCACGGCATGGCCTACGACTCGGCGCGGCAGCGCGTCGTGTTGTTCGGCGGCTACAGCAACGCGGGCGTCGTTGGTGACACCTGGGAATACGACGGCACCGCGTGGACGCAGCCCACGTTGGCGACCAATCCCTCGCCGCGCTACTCGCACGCGTTCGCCTACGACGCCACGCGCCAGCGCACGGTGATGTTCGGTGGCAGCACGGGGGGGCCCCATCTTTCGGATACCTGGGAATACGACGGCAACGACTGGTCCCAGAAGACGCCCGCGACGTCACCTGCCCCGCGCGCGCAGCTGTCCATGGTCTACATGCCCGAGCGCGGCTGCATGTTCGCGGGCGGCTACTCGAACGCCGCCATGCAGGACACCTGGCTCTGGAACGGGATCGACTGGCGCTCTGTTTCGAACCCGTTGTTGCCAGCGCCGCGCCGCGGGGCACGCATGGCGATGGATCCGGTGCGCGACGTCGCGCTGCTGTTCGGCGGCACGGACAATACCTCGTTGCCGAGCACCGCGCAGTTCGAGACCAGCTGCGCGAGACTCGCCGCCGCCGGCACCTTCGGCGTAGGCTGCGTCGGCTACTCCCTGACCCCCGAGCTGCGCGTCGCCAACACCCCGGTACTTGGCACCACCTTCGTCATCGAAGGAATCGGCCTGCCCACCGCACCGTCGTTCGCGATCGGCTTCTTCGGCCTGTCGAGGAACACACCCCCAGCTTCGCTGACCTTCGCCGGCATGCCCAACTGCTCGTTGCTGGTGACCCCGCCGCCGCCCGGCATCATCCTGGGCGCCGTAACCACCAACGGCGCGTGCCAGTGGTCGCAGCCGGTGCCGATGACGCCGTCGCTGGTCGGTCTGGAACTCGACTTCCAGGCGTTCATGCCCGCTCCCGGGATCGGCAACCCGCTCGGCGCGCTGGTCACCAACGCCGCGTGGGGACGGATCGGCTTCTGACCGACCGCCCCGCGCTCACGCGAAGAAGTCGTTGCCCTTGTCGTCGACCACGAGGAACGCGGGGAAGTCCTTCACCTCGATCTTCCACACCGACTCCATGCCGAGGTCCTCGAAGTCGAGCACTTCGACCTTGGTGATCGAGTCCTGCGCGAGGATCGCGGCGGGGCCGCCGATCGACCCCAGGTAGAAGCCCGAGTGCTTCTTGCACGCGTCGGTGACCGCGCGGCTGCGGTTGCCCTTGGCGAGCATCACGAAGCTGCCGCCGGCCGCCTGGAACTGGTCGACGTAGGCGTCCATGCGGCCCGCGGTCGTCGGCCCGAAGCTGCCCGAGGCCATGCCGGTCGGGGTCTTGGCGGGGCCGGCGTAGTAGACGACGTGGTCCTTGAGGTACTGGGGCAGGCCCTCGCCGCGGTCGAGGCGCTCCTTGATGCGCGCGTGGGCGATGTCGCGCGCGACCACCATCGGGCCGCTCAGCGAGAAGCGCGTCTTGATCGGGTACTTGCCGAGGGTCTGGCGGATCTCGTTCATCGGCCGCGACAGGTCGATCTTCACGACCTCGCCGGCGAGCTTGCCCTCGTCGACCTCGGGCAGGAAGCGCGCGGGGTTGGTCTCGAGCTGCTCGAGGAACACGCCGTCCTTGGTGATCTTGCCCTTGGCCTGACGGTCGGCGCTGCACGACACGCCCATGCCCACGGGACAGCTGGCGCCGTGGCGCGGCAAGCGGATCACGCGCACGTCGTGGCAGAAGTACTTGCCGCCGAACTGCGCGCCGATGCCGTTCTTGCGGGTGATCTCGAGCACCTGCTGCTCGAGCTGCAGGTCGCGGAAGGCGCGGCCGTGCGCGTTGCCGCTGGTCGGCAGATGGTCGAGGTAACGCGCGCTGGCGAGCTTGACGGTCTTGAGCGTGAACTCGGCGGACATGCCGCCGATCACGATCGCGAGGTGGTACGGCGGGCACGCGGCGGTGCCGAGCTTGCGCGATTCCTTGTCGATCCAGGCGAGCAGGGTCTTCTCGTTGAGCAGCGCCTTGGTCTCCTGATACAGGAACGTCTTGTTGGCCGAGCCGCCGCCCTTGGTCAGGAACAGGAAGTGGTACTCGTCGCCCTTGGTGGCGTAGAGCTCGATCTGCGCGGGCAGGTTGTCACCGGTGTTCTTCTCGGTGTACATGTCGAGCGGCGCCATCTGCGAGTAGCGCAGGTTGGTCTCGGTGAAGGTGCGGTAGACGCCCTCGCTGATCGCGGCCTCGTCGTCGCCGGTCGTCCACACGTCCTGGCCCTTCTTGCCGATCACGATCGCGGTGCCGGTGTCCTGGCACCCGGGCAGCACCATGCCGGCCGAGACGTTCGCGTTCTTGAGCAGCTGCAGCGCCACGAAGCGGTCGTTGGCCGAGGCCTCGGGGTCGTCGAGGATGTTGCGCAGCTGCTGCAGGTGGCCGGGGCGCAGCAGGTGGCTGATGTCGCGGATCGCGGCGAAGGTCAGCTCCCGCAGCGCCGCGGGTTCGACGCGCAGGATGCGGCGGTCGCCGGCGTCGACCAGCGACACGTGATCCTTCGTGATCAGGCGGTACGGGGTGTCGCCTTCGCCGAGTTCGAAGACCGGTTGGAACGTGAACGGCATCGAAACAGCTTGCAGCGCTGCCGCCGACGATTCCAGCCAGCCATGCGGCCACCCCGCGCGCCGGTGGCTCAGCGGCCGATCATGGCCAGCGCCGCCGGGCTCAGCTCGAGGCCCGCGCCGAAGGTGATGCCCTGCAGCGACAGCGACGTGCCGGCGAACCCGGTCGCCGCAGGCACGCCGAACGCGAACGGGCCCGAGCTGCCCGCGGGCCCCATCACGCCGATCACCGAGGTGGCGATGTTCTGCTGGTAGAGCGTGCAGCCCGCGAAGCCGAAGGCGCCCAGGTCGACGGGCGCGATCGGGCCCAGGCCGATGCCGACGAGCGCGAGCGCATTGGGCTCGCCGCGGAACATCTGCACGAAGATCGTGCCGCCGTGCTGCGCGCTGCCCGTGACCGCGAGGTCGAGCGGTCCCTGACCGCAGCCGTAGCCGAACCCCGCGAGGCTCGCCGCGATCACGGGCGGGTCGATGCCCATGAACAGCAGGTTGGCGTCGACGACGTCGAGCCGGCTGCCGTAGACGCGCACGTCGTCGACGAGGCCGAGCAGCGGCGCGGCGATGTTGCTGTTGCGCACCACCGCGCCGAGCGTGACGCTGGTCATCGTGAACGTGCCCTGCAGCGGCGACAGGGGGCCCCAGTTCCAACGCGAGTAGTCGAACGTCGCGTCGGGTGCGCCGTCGACGAAGATCGCGGCCCGCCCGGCGTGCTCGCTGTAGACGACGTGGTGCCATTGGTCGTCGAACACCACCGCATTGCTGTGCAGGATGCCGACCTCGCTGGGGTTGTCGTTGCGCAGGAAGACGCGCAGCTTGTCGGTCGTGCCCGCGGCGGTGCTGCCCGAGCCCAACGAGAACAGCGGCCCGTTGCCGGTCGGCGCGGCCTGCTGTTCGGAGTAGACGCGGCGGTCGGACTGCGCGGGCGCCTTGACCCAGAACGCGACCGAGAACGGCGCGCCGCGGCCGGCGTAGACGGGCAGGCCCGCAGCGAGGGTGACCGCCACGTAGTCGTCGACGCCGTCGAACGACAGCGCGTTGCCGGCGTGGCCCGGAACCCACGGCGCGGCGCCGAAGTTGACGAGCGTGCCGCTGTTGCCGTTCGCAGAGCTGTCGCTGGCGACGACGCCGGCGGTCTCGTCCATGCGCCAGTTCGCGAGCAGCGGCGGGCTCTGCGCAGGCGTGACCCGGACCAACGTCGCGGCGATTGCGATCCACAGGATTCGGTGCATGAGTAGTCTCCTTCGAGTCGAGCGTCGCCCCCACCCCGGAGCGGACGCGCAGAAGCTACCGGAACGGCGCCGCCGCGCGCGCCCCCGTCGCGTCCCGTTTCCGCACCGTCACGCCGCTGGCGCCGCCAGCCGCTATCCTGCGCGCCGTTTCCCCTCCACCAACCCCTCGAACCGCGACTCCCGATGCTCGCCAGACTGATCGCACTCTCTCTCTCCACCCTGCCGCTCTTCGCCCAGACGATGACCGTGGACTTCCCCGACAGCGTGCTGACCACGCCGTCGGGCCAGTACCCGATCTACACCGGCGGCGGCACCAGCGTGATCCGCGGACAGAGCTTCTGCCCGGGCACGTTCACGGGGCTGCCGACCCAACCGATGGTCTGCACGCGCGTCGGCGTGCAGCTCGCCGACGTCAACGGCCCCGCGACCTACGCGCAGTTCGTGGTGCGCGTCGGCACGACCACGGTGCCGGCCCTCACCAACACCTGGAACACCAACCTGCCCGACCAATCGATCCAGGTCGACCTGTCCAACCAGACGCTGACGGCCAACTCGGCGACCAACGTGTGGGTCGAGTGGCCCCTCAACACGCCGTTCCTGTACACGCCCGGCGAGGGCGTCGTGCTCGACATCACCTCGCAGGCCGCGGTCGCCGGCCAGTATCTGCGCACGGCGATCGGCACCGGCGTGGCGCGCATGGTCTCGACCAACTACACGGGCGCGACCACGGGCTCACCGTCGACCTCGGGCGGCATCAAGTTCCGCCTCGTGTTCGAGCCGGGTGGCTTCGTGGTCACGTCGCCGGGCTGCCCGGGCAGCGGCAACTTCGTGCCGGCCATCGACTCGATCGGCCAGCCGACGATCGGCAACAGCAACTTCGCGGTGACCCTGAGCGACGCGCTCGGCGGCACCCTGCTCGCGATCCTGCTCGGCTACCCGGCCAACGTCGACATCGGCGGCGGCTGCCTCGTGCGCTGCGACGGCACCGTGCTGCTGCTGATGGGCGCCAACGGCAGCACCCCGGGCACGGGCACCGCGACGTTCCCGTTCCCGATCCCCAACCAGGCGTGGCTCACCGGCGTCGTCTTCGACGCGCAGTGGGCGGTGTTCGATCCGGGCAGCAGCTCGCCGTCGGGCATCGCGATGAGCTCGGCCGCGAAGATGATCCTGCACTGATCGCGCGGTCCGCGGCGACGCGGCCTTCGCTGCTCAGAACCCGATCGTGCCGCGACCGGCGTTGCTCGCGGAGAGGCCGAGCGCGTTGGCCGCGGGGTCGAACCCGAAGGCCTGGTTGTAGAACGACACGCCGGGCACGTTGGGCACGTTCCACGACCACAGCGCGCTGCCGAGCACGTTGGTCAGCAGATACGGCGCTTCGCCGCTGCACAGGATCGAGCAGCCCGGCGCGCCGAGCCCGCCGAGCGAGTACGGCAGCGGCGTCGGTCCGTAGCTCGTGTCCGACAGCCCCAGGAACAAGAACACCGGGCCCGTGAACGGCAGGTTGCCGAGCGCGAGTTCGAAGCTGTGGCCGATCTGCGGCGACGAGCCCGAGCGCGCGGCGAGCGTCGGCACCCCGCGGCTGCCGGGGCAACCGGCGCCGTAGGTCGCGTATGAGGGGCCTGCGCCGAGTTCGAACTCCCACGTGTCACCGAGCGGGAGGAAACTCGAGGTCGTCATGTAGTTCGTGCCGCCGAACAGCACCGTGCGGTGGCGCGTCGGGTCATGTGCCAGCATCGCGCCGAAGCGCGGCGCCGGCGCGTTGGCGGACCCCAGCGCCGTCACCACGCCGTCGCGGTAGCGCCAGGTGTGCGCGGGCTGCGTCGCGAGGTCGCCGTCGAACATCACCACGTCGCCGTGCGTCGTGTCCGCGACGAGCGCGCCCGGCGACATCGGTCCGCCCGCGACGAGGCGCTGCACCCAGTCCGAGCCGGTCCATTCGAAGAACGCGCCGGGCCCGGCGCTGAAGTCTCCCGAGGTCGCCATCACGAGGCGGCCGCTGCTAGCGTCGAACGCCATGCTCGGGTAGCGCGCGGGCCACGGCTGCAGGCTCGTCGACTGCAGCACCCAGGCGGCGCCGTTGAGCACGTAGGTCTCGCCGGCATAGGAGGCGAAGCCGTTCCAGATGTGGTGGTTGCCCACGAACAGCAGGGTCTGGTTGCGCACCGGGTCGTGCCCCATCGCGACGTCGCAGCAGTAGCCCGAGGTCAACGAAGGGTTCGCGATCGGCAGACTGGCCCACGCAGAGCCGTTCCAGCCGTAGGTGCTGTCGCAGAAGAACATCACCACCTGATTGAGCTGGGGATCGAAGGCCATCGCGGCGCGCGACGGATTGCCGTAGTTGAAGAAGGAGCCCGTGGGACTCGCGGTCGCGTGCTGCGTCCAGGACGAGCCGTCCCAGGTCCAGGTTGAAGGAGCCTGATTACCCAGACCCGCCCCGAGGCCGCCGAACAGCAGCGCATAGTCGTGCACGGGGTCCCACGTCATCGCGCCGAACGCGCGGTTCGCCGGCCGGGTCAGCGGGCTGGTGGGCGTCGCGTTGACCCAGCCCTGGGCGGCGACGAGGGACGCGAAGACGAGCGGAACGGCGGTGCGCAGCATGGAGGACTCCTTTGGGGAGGCGCAGCATAGCCTCGCGCTCCGCCCGGTGCAGATGTCGTCGGCAGGCTGGTTCGATCGCGCGGGTGCGGTGATACGTTGCGGCGATGAAGCCCCGCGTCCTGGTCACCCGCCACGTCTACCCCGCGGCGGTGGCGATCCTGCAGGAAGACTGCATCGCCGACTACCGCGACACCTACGACGTGATGGACGAGGCGGCGCTCGTCAAGCGGCTGCGGCTCGCCAAGGGCGTGGTCTGTCAGCTGACCGATCCGCTGACGGCGGCCGTGATCGAACAGTGCCCCGAGCTGCGCGTGATCTCGCAGGTGGCGGTCGGCCACGACAACATCGACGTCGCCGCGGCGACCGCGCGCAAGATCGTCGTCACCAACACGCCCGGCGTGCTGACCGAGGCGACCGCCGACCTCACATTCGCGCTGCTGCTGGCCGCGGCCCGCCGATTGCCGACCGCCGAGCGCTTCCTGCGCGACGGCAAGTGGCAGCGCTGGGACGTCGATCTGCTGTGCGGGCACGACGTGCACGAACGCACCCTGGGCATCGTCGGCTTCGGCCGCATCGGCCAGGCCGTGGCCCGCCGCGCGCGCGGGTTCTCGATGCGCGTGCTCTACAGCAGCCGCACGCCGGCGGCGCCCGAGGTCGAACAGGAGCTCGGTGCGCAGCGCGTGCCGCTCGACCTGCTGCTCAAGCAGAGCGACTACGTGTCGCTGCACGTGCCGCTGCGTGAGGAGACGCGGCACATGATCGGCGTCGAGCAGCTGTGCCAGATGAAGCGCAGCGCGTTCCTGATCAACACCTCGCGCGGACCCGTCGTCGACGAGAACGCGCTGGTCGCGGCGCTCGAGGAGGGCCTGATCGCGGGCGCGGGCCTCGACGTGTTCGAGCACGAGCCGCGCGTGCATCCAGGTCTGCTCGAGCACCCCGGCGTGGTGCTGCTGCCGCACGTCGGCAGCGCGGTGACGAGCGTGCGCAGCCTGATGTGCGCGCTGGCGGCGCGCGACTGCGCCGCGGTGCTGCGCGGCGAGCGGCCGCAGCACCCGGTCAACCCCGAGGTGCTCGGATGAGGGACCTGTTGCGGGCCGCCTTCGCGGCGACGCTGCGCGACCTCGACGTACGCCGCTGGGTCGCGATGCCCGTCGAGACGAACCTGCGGGCCCGCGCCGCGAAGCACCCCCAGATGCTCGTGATCGCGATCGGCAAGGCCGCGCGGCCGATGACCCAGGCGCTGGTCGAACTGCTGCCCGGTGTGAGTCTGCGCGGCCTCGTCGTGCCACCCGAACCCGACGACGCGCCGCTGCCGCCGTTCGAGGTGATCGCCGGCGGCCACCCGCTGCCGACCGCGGGCAGCGTCGCGGCAGCGACGCGTGCGCTCGAGCTCGCACGCTCGGCGACGCCCGACGAGGTCGTCGTGTTCCTGGTCTCGGGCGGCGGCTCGGCGATGTTCGAACTGCCCGCAGATCCCGCGGTGACGCTCGAAGAGCTGCGCACGCTCTATCGCGCGCTGGTCGGCTGCGGCGCCGACATCACCCAGATCAACACCGTGCGGCGGCACCTGTCGGCGGTGAAGGGCGGCCGGCTCGCGCTCGCCGCGGCCGGCGCGCTCGGCGTGGTGACGCTGGCGATCTCCGACGTGCCGCACGTGAAGTGGGACGACGACAGCAGCAGCGCCCTGGCCTCGGGACCGACCTGCCCCGATGCCACCACCCTCTCCGACTGCCGCGCGGTTCTGGACCGCTTCGCCCTCTGGCCATCCGTGCCCGCGGCCATGCGCCAGCGGCTCGAACGCGAGGACCTGCCGCCGCCGCTGCGCCTGCAGGACGAGCTGCTGCGACGCTCCGAGATCTGGCAATTGCTCAGCGAGCGCAACTCCCGCGCGCTGATGATGCGCCACCTGACCGCGGCCGGGTGCCTGGTGTTCGAGGACACCAGCACCGACGACCTCCCCTACCGCGCCGCCGCGTCGATCCTGCTTCGCCGCCTCGACCGCCTGCGCCGCCGGCACCCCGGTCGCCGCGTCGCCATCGTCACCTCGGGCGAACTCTCGGTGCCCCTGCCCGACGCCCCGGGCACCGGCGGCCGCAACCAGCAGTTCGCCCTGCACTGCGCACGCCTGGTCCGCGGCCGTCCGATCGCGGTGCTGAGCTGTGGCACCGATGGCATCGACGGCAACTCGCCGGCCGCCGGCGCGATCGTCGATGGCACGACCAGTGCTCGGGCGCGCCGCGCGGGCCTGGACCTCGGCGGCCACCTGCAGCGCTGTGACGCGTACCCGCTGCTGCATGCGCTCGGTGACACCGTGATCACGGGGCCGAGCGGCACCAACGTGCGCGACGTGCGCGTGCTGCTGACCTCCAGCTGATCGCCGCGCCGCGCTGTCGAGCTCCGCGACACGCGCCGGCCCGCCGCGCCGGCGAACGCCGCCTGCCGCCGTGCTTTCGCTGCCAAGGGCCGCCCCGTTCGGCTCAGTCCGGGACTTCAATCGGGCCGCGATTCAAGTCGATGGGCTGGACGCAACCGGGGGAGACAGCGGGGCATGAGCAGATCCATCACTTTGGCCGTCACGGGCTTGCTGCTGATCGCGGCGGCGTGCAGCAGCGGCGGCGGCGGCGCCGGTTCTTCTGGCGCGGGCGGCTCGAGCAGCGGCGCGTTCGGCGTGATCGACCTGCTGAGCCATACTCCCGCGGACGACGCGGTGCAGGTCGCCACCGACGCGAGCATCCTGCTCGAGTTCACCAGCGAGATCGCGCGCGACAGCCTCGGCGACGAGGACACCTGGCTGCGCGCCGACGGCAGCGGCACCAACATCGCGGGTACGTTCACGGCCGCCAGCAACGGCCGCGTCAGCTTCACGCCTTCGGCGCCGCTGGCGCTCGAGACCGACTACACGTTCCAGATCTCTGCGCTGACCTGCGACCACGACGGCCGCATCCTCGACGTCACCCAGTCGTTCTCGTTCCGCACCGTCGACACCACACCGCCGACGCTGCAGGCCGTCGACGTCGCCAACAACGCCGCGAGCATCAGCCGCGAACGCGCCTTCACCTTCACCTTCAGCGAGACGCTCGACACCAGCTCGCTGAGCAGCCAGTCGATCTACCTGCGCGACGTCTTCGGCACGCGCTACGCCGCGACGCTGACCGTCGACGGCCATACGGTCGTGCTCGATCCGCTCGCCGACCTGCCCGGCGACCGGCAGTGCTCGCTGGTGGCGACGACGCTGCTCACCGACCGCGCCGGCAACCACCTCGCCGCGTCGTCGACGACCTCGTTCCGCACCGTCGACGACCTCGACGCGCCCAGCGTGGTCGGCATCTGGCCGAGCACGGCCAGCACCGGCATCTCGCCGCGCGTGCAGCCGACGTTCACCTTCACCGAGTCGATGGACCCGGCGACCGTCGAGGCGGCCTCGCTGCTGTTCCAGGACCAGTACGGCAGCGTCGTGCCGTTCCGCATCCACGCCAGCCCCGATCAGCGGGTGCTGCGCCTCGAGCCGCAGGCCGAGCTGGTCGCCAACCGCCAGTACACGCTGGCCTTCCTGCTCGGCGGCGCCGCGGCCACCGACGTCAGCGGCAACGGACTGGCCGCGACCACGGCGCTGGTGTTCACCACGGGCACCGACAGCCAGGCGCCGCAGCATGTCGGCAGCGAGCCCGCCAACGCCTCGACCCGCGTCTCCTACAACGCCGTGCCGAAGCTGACTTTCGACGAGGCCCTCGATCCGGCGTGGATCGACGACGAGACCGTGACGATGACGGTCGACGGCGCGCCGTGGGCGGTGGTCGTCGACCTGCCCGCGGCCGACACGGTGCGCGTCACGCCGGTGCTCGACCTGCCGGTGAACGCCACCGCGGTGATCACCGTGGCCGGCGGCCATGCGGGCGCGCGCGACCTCGCCGGCAACGTGCTGGCCACCGACGCGACGCTCGCCTTCACGACCTCGGCGGACGCCACCCTGCCGCGCGTCATGCTGCAGCCGGGCGACGGCACCACCCAGGTGTCGCGCAGCGCCGGCATGAGCCTGGTGTTCGACGCGCCGATGGACCCGAGCACGCTCGACACGGCCCACCTGCTGTTCACCGACGACTTCGAGACGCCGCTCGCCGGCACGCTGACGGTGACCGCCGACAACCGCGTCGTCACCTTCACCCCGAACGCGATGCTCGACGGCTACAGCTACTACCGGATCCGCGTGCGCGGCGGCAGCCAGGGCGTGCGCCGCGCCACCGGCAACTGGTTCGCAGCCGACCAGACGGCGCGCTTCCGCACCGGCAGCTCGGTCGACGTCACCTCGCCGACCGTGCTGGTCGAGATCGACTCGATCGACAGCACCCGCAGCGCCGGCCTGGTGCTGCCGCCGTCCGGCTTCGCGATCACCGCGACCGCCTCCGACGGCGGCACGCAGTCGCTCGACATGGGCTCGGTGCAGGTGCTGTTGCAGGGCCCCGGCTCCGCGCCGTCGCCGCAGACGCTGCTCGCCGCTGCCACGATCGATTTCGGCACCATGCACGTCGTCGTGCCGCCGGAGCCGGCGCTCGTCGAAGGCGAATGGACCGTCGTCGTGCGCATCAGCGATCTGTCGGGCAACGTCGGCAGCTCCTCGCCGCTCGCCTTCTCGGTCGCCAACCCGACCGGTGCGCTGCTGCCGTTCGAACGCACCCAGGTCGTCTGGATGCGCACCGACATGGACCGCGACGGCAACGGCACCCCGGACTTCGAGGACGACATGCTGCGCCTCGGCTTCGCCACCGCCGGCGACCCGTTGGGCACCAACGTGCGCATGCGCACGATCGTGCGCGACGGCGTGCTGGCCCAGGCCAACCACCTCTACGGGCGCGGCAGCCGCGGCGAACCGCTCGACAGCGGCTCGGTGCGCCTGCGCTTCACCACCCGCGAACCGATCGCGCTGCAGCACACCCAGATCGCCTTCGGCGGCCTGGACCCCGAGGGCGACAAGCACCGGCTCTACGGCGCCGAGAGCACCGGCATCCTCGGCCGCGCCTTCTACGACTACCGCAACGGCAACGTCGCCGAGCGCAACATCACGCTGTCGCCGGCCCTGGGCGTGTTCCCGGCCGAGATGTGGCTCTACCAGGCCCGCATCCACGAGCAGGTCTGGCCGTCGTTCCAGACGGTGTTCGCGCAGCGTTTCCGGCCGATCTGCCCCGACATGGGCGGCACCCCGGCCGGCAGCCACGCGCTGGACGCGATCGTGCTCGCGCCCGGGTTCGACGAGGCGACCGCCAGCAACGACCAGCGCGCGCGCTACCTGACGCTGATGAGCGCCGCCGACGACTGGGCCACGGTGATGGGCATCATCCTCGCGCACGAGGTCGGCCATTCGGTCGGCCTGGTCGCGCCCGGCGCCGCGCCGAGCGGGTTGTTCGGCGACGCGTCGCTGCACGACACCTACGCCGGCGCCGCCGAGGTGATGGCACCGTCGGTCGGCTACGAGGCGATGACCACGTTGGACTACGCCTTCCGCGACATCGATCTCGCCTACCTGCGCCAGAGGATCCTGCTGCGATGAGAACCATCTGCACCTTGTTGACGGTGGTCGCCTGCGCGGTGGCCGTCCCTGCCCAGGACGCGGCGACGACGCTGGCCGAGGCCTGCCGCCGCGCCGACGTGGTCGTGCACGCGACCGTGGTCGCCGCGACCGACCCTTCACCCGACTGGCACCGCCTCGAGTTCCGCGTCGAGGCGCTGCTCGCAGGCCAGGTCGGCACCACCTTCAGCGTGCTCGAACCGTCCGGCGCGTGCTGCGGTCGCTCGCTGTTCGCGCTGCAGATCGGCAACTCCTGCCTGCTGTTCCTGCAGCGCACCGGCGCGACGCTGCACCCGTTCGGCGGCGGCCGCGGGGTGCTGCCGGCCGAACCGGCGCTGCTGCAGCACGTGCGGCAGCTGCTCGCCGCCGGCGACGACGCCGCGCGCGTCAGGGTGCTGCTCGCGGGCCTGGCCCAGGCGGAGCCGCGCGTGCAACACGACGCGGCGACGACCCTGGCGACCATGCCGGCGCCGACGCTGGATCCGGCCGCGCGCCAGCTCGTGGCCGAGCGCCTCGCCGCAGCCGTGCGCGGCGGCCTGACCACGACCCCGGCGCTCGCCGAGCTCGCGGTGCGCAGCGGCGACGCGACCCTGCTGCAGGACACCGTGCAGACCTACCTCGGCGCGACCCGGCGCGACCAGGCCGCGGCGCTGCGCCGTTGCCTGCTGCGCGCCGAGCCCGGCGATCTGGTGCAGCGGCTGCTGCCGGCGCTCGACCAGGACGCCGGTCGCCAGGTGCGCGCCGCCGAACTGCTCGCCGACCTGCCCGTCGAACACACCATCGGCCCGATGCGCGCCCTGCTGCGCCAGGGCGTGCACCCGCGCGTCAAGCTGTGCGTCGCCGAGGCGATGCTCGCCGCCGGTCACCACCGGCAGCAGCTCGAAGCCCTGGTGCCCGCGTCGGTGCTGCGGCTCGCCGAGCAGCGGCGCGCCGCGCCCAAGCGCTTCCGTTCCGTCACCCCACTCGCACGATGACCCAGACCAAGCACAGCCCGTCGCCCGTCGAGGCCGAGAACAGCAGGCCTTCGGTCTGGCACGTGTTGCCGCCGTACCTGCTGCAGCTGCAGTTCGAGCGCCTGTCGTTGTCGACCGAGCTCGCAGCGCTGCTGCACACCCACGGCATCAAGCGCGTCGTCGACCTGTGCCGCCTGCCCGACGAGGACTTCGACGCGATGGGCTGGCTCGGCGTGCTGCACACCACCGAGCTGCGCGAAGCGCTCGACCGCGCCGTCTACCACGGCCTGAACCATCTGTTCGCCGCGGAGCTCGCCGAGGACCGCGCCTGGCCCGGGGTGCAGGAGCAGCTGTTCGGGTGCCTGCAGCCCGACGAGGCCGCGCTGCTCGAAGCGGTGCTCGGCATCGACGCGACGCCGTGCACGATCGCCGCCTACGCGCTGCGCCGGGGCATCGCGCCGGCCGAGGGCGAGGCCCTGGCCTGCCAGGTGCGCGCCCGGCTGCGGCAGGAGGTCGGCCCCCTGCTGCAGACCATCGAGAACGAGATGCGCGCCGAGTTCCAGGCCTTCGACGGCTACGTCGAGAGCCGGCACCTGGCGGTCGGCAGCACCCTGCAACAGGTGCGCGAGGGCTCGCGCCAGACCCTGCTGCCGCTGCGGCTGTGCGCGTTCCTGTTCGCCACCGAGTGCACCATGCACGGCAGCGTGCTGATCGGCATGCCGCCGCGCCGCTGCCGCAAGCTGGTGCGCGCGCTGCACCGCCTGGTGACTCCCGGGCGCCTGCCGCTGCCGCTGTCGCAGCTCACCAGCGAGCTGACAGCCGAGCAGATCGAGGCGCCGCGCGGACTGCTGGTGCACCTGCTGCGCACCGAGCTGCGGGTCGCCGTCGAACTCGACGCCGAGCAGGGCGAGACCGCCAATCCCGACCCGCGCTCGACGACGCGCCGGCTGCAGGACCTGCTCGCCGAGCTCGGCCAGCCGACGGCGTTCGAGGAGATCGTCTACGCCTACCGCGAGCGCTACCGCCGCGCCAACCGCTCGACCATCGAGCAACGCCTGCGCGAGGACCCGACGATCCTGCAGCTCGGTAAGAAGCTCTGGTCGCTGCGCAAGTGGCACGAGCAGGAGTTCGAGAGCATCGACCTGCTCGTCGACAAGGCCGCGCGCAAGCTCTGCGCCGAGGGCGGACGCCAGGCGGTGGCGAGCCTGCTCGAGGACGAGCAGCTCGACGAGCGCACGATCTACCTGGTGCTCGACCGGCTCGCCAACGACCCGCGCGTGCGCCTGCTGGGCCGCGGCGAGGCCTGCCCGGCGACGCACAAGCGTTCGCAGGTGCTCGAGAAGCTGCTGCTCGACTTCCGCCGCGCCGCCGGCGAGGTGGTCGAGACCATGTTCCTGGCCAACCAGACGCCCGCCCGGCGCCGCCTGGTGCGGCGCCTGCTGCGCGAGAACCGCCTGTTCGTGGCGCCCGCCGAGAACCGCATCGACACGCTGTCGAACTACCCGCTCAACAAGGAGCGCATGGCGCGCCTGGTCGGCGTGGTCAAGGAGCAGCTGTCGACGCGCACCGGCTACGCGCACGTCGCCGCGCTCAAGGCGACGATCGACAAGACCGACCTCGGCGGCACGTGGCTGACGCCGCCGCTGCTCGAGGACATCCTGCGCCGCAACGCGCCATTCGAGGTCCTGCCCGGCGGACTCGTCGCGCGGCGTCAGCTGCGCCTGGGTGAGACGATCGTGCGGCTCGCGCGCCAGGCCCTGCGCGAGACCGGCGTGTCGATGTCCGTCGAGGACATGGTCAAGGTGCGGCCGCAGCTCGCCGAGTTCGTGAGCTTCGTGGCGCCGCTGCTGGTCAAGGACCCGACGGTGCACACCACGCGCGGTCAGTACTTCACCCTGCTGTGACCGGGAACTGGTCGGCTGAGTGTGGAAAGAGAGGTGGGGTTTTCAGCAAGTTGAATCGGTTGCGGGGACTACGCAGGTTCCGACATCGAATCGGTGACAGTGCGCTCGCCGAGGAAGCTGAGCGGGTGGTTGCTGCGCGGTCCCCAGTCCTGACGCCACCGCAGTAGCTCGCCGACCGACAGTGCGCGAGGTAGCAGGCCGAGGCTGGCCGCCGACGAGAGTTGGCGATCTGCGTCGCGATTGAAGCGCTGGCGCACGTAGTTGCGGTAGGCGACAAAGACGTGCATCTGTAGTCGTAGACACAGACATCGTTTGCTGACCAGCCAGGAGCGGCGGCGCAGGCGGCCGCAATTGTCGCGCGTCATCGCGATCGTCGTGTTGATCGCGAACAGCGGGTTGGCCGTGGTGCGCGCCAGTGACCCGAGCGTCGTCTCGTGCAGCAATCTGTCTCCGAACAGCTGCCGGGCGACCGCGCGATAGCTGCTCTTCTCGTCGGTGCGCAGCACGAGCGAGCCCTCGGCGGAGACCTGGCGCAGCCGATTCAGGACCTGGCGAACGCAGGTCTTGCTGCGGTCGCGACGGCGTCCGCGACGACGTTCGTCGCGTTCTTGCCAAAGGCGTCGGCGCGTGCCGCGAGCCGCCAGGCGGCGCGTCGGGCCGGCGGTGACTGCGATCACGAACCACGATTCGCGTTCGATCACCACGGGCATTGTCACCGTGCGAATGGACGCGCCTTCGTAGGTCTCCTCCTCGTCGAGCAGATACGTCTTGCCGGCAGGCAGCGTGCGACACAGGTTGCGATGCAGCCATCGGCACGTGCGGCCCATCTTGCGCATCTTCATCTGCACTGAGCTCGGCGCGAGACCCGTGACGCGGCCGATCTGCCGCAGGCCTACACCGCTGCTGAGCAGATGGAACACCAGCTCGTTGTGCTCAGGCTTGCGGTCGCGGTAGTCGTGACGAAATGTCTGCGGCGAGAACGCCTTGCCGCAGCGCCGGCACCGAAAGCGCGGCACCGCGCCGTCCCGGCAGCGCGGGCGATAGACCCCGTGCCGGTAGTAGAAGCGCCCCTCGGGTTCACGGTGCTGCGGACATGCGGTGTTGGGGCACCGGCTCGGAACGAACGCCATCGCCTCCTCCTCGGCGGCGCGGGCTCTCCGCAGCTCGCCAAGGTGCTTGTGGCCGGGGAGCTGCCGTCATGACGGCCAATCGCAGATTCCACACCCAGGCGATCAGTTCCACGCGGCCGCGACCGCAGGCGGCCAGCCGTCGCGGTCCAGCAGCCGGTCGATCGACCACACGGTCGGCCAGACCAGCAGCGCGCCGGCGAGCACGTCGGCGGTCCAGTGGTAACGCAGCAGCACCGTGCTCAGCACCAGCAGCACGCACGGCGCGAGCAGCCACCAGAACAGCGGACGGTGCCAGCGCCACAGCAACAGCAGGCTGACCAGCGTCAGCATCGTGTGGCCGCTCGGGAAACAGTCCCACTGGTTGGCCTCGGCGCCGTCGATCCAGCCGCGCACGTGGCCGAACAGCCACAGCCCGTCGAGTTCGCGATCGAACGCCAGCGCCACCTTGGGACCGACGGTCGGGACCAGCACGTAGCCCAGGTAGCTGACCAGGAACGCGCCGACGAGGATGGCGACGGCGCGATCGAAGGCCGCCGGCCCGGTGCGCCGCAGCGCGCCGAGCGCCGCGACCAAGGGCACCAGGTAGAACACGCCGTAGATCAGCTGCAGGCCCTCGACCACCCAGGGGCGCAGCACGCCGTCGGCGAGCCGCGCGACGTCGCCGCCGAACACCGCGCGGTCGAACGCCGCGAACGTGTACTCGTAGGGCTCGGGGTGCACGTAGGGCAGCAGCCAGCACTTCGCCGAGAACACGATCGGCAGCCCTACCACCGCGAAACCGGCGCGCCACCAGCGCGCCGCACCGTGGTCGCGCCGCGCCAGCCGCGCGATGCCCAGGGCGATCCACAGCGCGGCGAAGTGCACGCCGAAGTGCGCGGCGCGCGCCGTGGCGTCGCGCCCCGGGTCGGAAGCGATCAGCGACACCGCCAGCACCGCGGCGACGTAGACCAGCCAGAACCGCTCCACGGTCGGTCGCGGACCGGCTTCTGCCGGGGCGCCCCTTGCCGGGGCAGACGCTGCGCTCACGCGCTGCCCTTGCTGGCCATGCCGACGCGGCCCACGGCCGGATGGCTCGCGGTGACCTCCTTGCTCGTCGACTCCTTGCCGTCGTAGCTCAGCAGCACGCCGCGGCCGTCCTCGATCGTCTCGATGTGCACCGGGCGCTGCCACAGCGCGAACAGGTTCTGCAGCGTCATCTGCGCCTGCTCGAGCTGCAGGTCGCCGCCGACCCACTCGTGCACTAGGTAGAGCTCGCCGCGGTTGGCGTGGTTGCCGTCGACCACCTTGATGATCGGCTGGCCGAAGTTGGTCAGCGCCGCGAGCAGCTGCTGCTTCACCTTGCGGTAGTCGCGGTCGAGGATCACGTAGCGGCCGGTCGACGGGTCGACGCCGTAGACGAACATCTTCTGCTCCTCGGCGAACTCGGCGGTCACGAACTCGTCGAGGAAGGTGATGTCGTTGTAGATGCGACGCACCTCGAACACCTTGGCGCGGCCCTCGTTGGTCGGCCGGTTCCAGGTGCGGCGCACTTCGGGATCGTCGCAGGCCTGGTACTCGGGCCCGAAGCGGCCGTGGTTCCAGCGCTCCTCGATGTGGCGGAACAGCTCGACGCCGATCTTGTAGGGGTTGAGCTGCCCCGGCCGCGTCGCCAGCGTGCCGCTGTGCGTGTCGCAGTACTGCACGACCTCGCTGGCCTCGAGCAGGTGCCGCGTCATCAGCATGCTGTGCCAGAACACCGCCCAGCCCTCGTTCATGATCTTGGTCATGCCCTGGGGCGCGAAGTAGTAGGCCTCCTCACGCAGCAGCGCGAGCACGTCCTGCTGCCAGGTCTGCAGCGGCGCGTGGTCGAGCAGGAACTTGAGCACGTCGCGCGCCGGCCGCGCCGGGAAGCGCTGCGCCTGCTGTTCCTCCCGCACGATGCGCTCCTTCTGCTGGCGCATGAACTCGGGCGGATTGATGTACCGGTCCATGTAATCCTTGGCGGGGATCTTGCGGACCTCGTGGCGATCGTCGTCCTGCTTCTTGCGGCGGCGCGGCGGCTCGCCGGAGTCCGGGCCGCGGTCGATGTACGGCGAGTACGGATCGATCAGGTTGTCGAGCGAGTGCACCAGGTCGATGAAGTCCTCGACCGGCTCCTGCCCGTAGCGATCCATGTAACGGCGGATGCGCGCGCCGTGGTTGGCGAGCACGTCCATCATCTTTCGCGACGTGTGCGAGAACCACGCGTTGTTCTTGAAGAAGTCGCAGTGGCCGTAGACGTGCGCCATCACGAGCTTCTGCTCGGTGATGGAGTTGCTGCGCATCAGGTACGCGTAGCAGGGGTCGTTGTTGATGACGAGCTCGTAGATCTTCGACAGCCCGTAGGTGTACGACTTCGACAGGTGCTCGTACTCCATGCCGAAGCGCCAGTGCGGGTAGCGCGTCGGGAAGCCGCCGTAGCTCGCGACCATGTTGAGCTCGTCGTAGTCGACGAGCTCGAAGATCACCTCGTAGAAGTCGAGGCCGTAGCTCTTCGCGAGGTCGCGGGTCTCGTCGCGCAGCGCGGCGAGTTCGGGGGTGAGGTTGCCCATGGGTCGTGGTCGGGAGCCGCCCGTGTCATCGGGTGTTCCGTGGACAGAGCCTAAGCCGGATCCCCGCCCCGGCCAACGAACGCGTCACTTCCGCCCCGCGCCCTTCTTCCGCCCGGCACCCAGCCCCGGGAACCGGCTCGCCTGCAGGATCCACGCGGCGACCTGCTGCTCGTCGAGGTCCTTGGCGTGCTCGACATCGACGCCGCGCGTGTACTTGCCGGTGCCGACAGGCGGCACGGGTTTCAGCTTCGTGCCGTGCAGGAACGTGATCTTGACGTGGTCGACGAAGCCGCCGCACGACACGAACCAGCCGTCGCCAGCGCCGTAGAACGACATGCCCCACTTGATGCAGCGGTGCACGCCCGGGATCGTCTTGCCGATCAGCGTGTCGAAGCGCCTGGCGATCGCGCGCTGCGCCGCCGGCAGGCTCGCGATGTAGGCCCTGACCGGCGCGTCGCCGACAGCGGGCGCCGCGGCGCTGGCCTTGCCGGTCTTGGCACCGGGCAGGGTCCTGGCGACCTTGCCCTGCGCTGCGCTGCGGGCGCGCACCGGCTTCTTCGCGACCTTCCTGGCGGTCTTCTTGGCTGGCTTCTTGCGGACTGCGGTCTTGCGCGGCATCGACACCTCCGGCAAGCAATGCAAGCAGGTGACCCGCAGGCTGTCACGCACCACCCGGCCGGACACAGCCCCGCCGACGAACCGTCACATCGGTCCGGTCATCAGCAGCCCGTTCGAAGTCTGCAGTCCCCCACCCGCGTCGAACACGGCGGCCTGGAAGCGCACGTCGAGTCCCGGCGGCAACGCCAACGCGGGCTGGGTGAACGTCGCGATGCCGTTGCTCGGCAGCACGAGGACCGCAGCCAGCGGATCGAGCAGTTGAAAGCAACCCGGCGCGATCGGCAGCGCGATCTGTCGCGGCGTGAAGCCGAACGCGAAGGCGGCGAGTGAGCCGGCGGGCGCCGGGCACTGCAGCGTGGCGGTGCCGACGGCATCGCGGCTCCAGCCCAGTTCGAAGCAGCCCGGGCCGTAGGCCGAGAGGGGCGCCGCACCGACGACGAACGACAGCAAGAGGTCGGTGCTCCCGCTGACGTTGGCCCAGAAGCCAGCGCCGCTGCCCGAGGTGACGAGCCGGATCGACCGCCCGGTCGGACCGACGTTCAGGCCAAGCTCGATGTCGAACGTGGTGAGGCCGAGCGAGGTCGGGGAGAGGAATGCCTCGACGGTCTGGTCGTTGTCGAGGTCGACCAGGATGTCCACGCCCGTGCCGCCCCATTGCGCGGTGCCGGTGAGACGCACGAGCACCGGCGCGGGAGACGGCAGCGTGAGGTCCAACACGATCTCGCCGGCGACCGTGAACGCCATGCTCGACCCCGCACTGCCCCCTGCGCGCAGCCGGAACCCCGATGCGGTCGGCATCGCGTCCAGGGTCGCGCTCGCCAGCGAGGGCAACTGCGGCGACCCCAAACTGATCACCGCGAGGTTGACCCCGGCAGCGGGCAACGGCCCCGCCGGCACGCTCTGCTGCGCGCTCGGATAGCTAGAGGAGACCGTGAGCGGCTGCGTGACCGTCGCGGTCACCGTCGGCGTCTGGGCCATGAGGATCGCAGATGCCGGCAGCAGCGCTGCGGCGACACGATGGAGGACCGTCATCATGTTGGTTCTCTCCGGGCGCGCGCCTCTTGCACCGCCCCCACACCGGAGCCGGTGCCGGCCCGCGACGCCGAATTCTGCGGCTGCCGCGCGGTGCGTCAACCCGCCCAGCCCGACGACTCGCCGACGTTCGCCGACGGTTCCCCGGCAGTTCACCGACGATCCCTACCGCCCCTTGCCCAGGAACTCCTTGATGCTCGGCAGGATGCCGTCGCGGTCCTGGATGTCGGTGGTCACCACCTTCTCCTCGTTCTTGAAGGCCACGTCGAGGTCCTTCTTGAACTGGCCGCTGCCGTAGGCGCTCTTGACCTGGCCGTAGCAGAACTGGTTGCAGAGCGGCAGCACGCCGTCCTGCAGCAGCGACACGCAGTGCTCGGTGTCGCGCGCGCTCCAATTGTCGCCGTCGCTGAAGTGGAACGGGTAGACGTTCCACTCGTGCGCGGGGTACTTGTCGCGGATCAGCTGCAGGCACAGCTCGTAGGCCGAGCTGATCTTGGTGCCGCCGCTCTCGCGCAGGTGGAAGAACGTGTGCTGGTCGACCTCGTGCGCCACGGCGTCGTGCACGATGTAGTGCACCTGCAGGTTCTCGTATTGATGGCGCAGCCAGGTGTCGATCCAGAACGCCTCGATGCGCACGATCTCCTTCTGCTCGCGCCCCATCGAGCCCGACACGTCCATCATGTAGACGATCGCGGCGCTGGCCTGCGGGATCTCGCGCGTCTGCAGCGAACGGAAGCGCAGGTCGTCGCGGATCGGCACGACCACGGGGTGCTCGGGGTCGTAGGTGCCCGACGCGATCTGGCGCTTGAGCGCCTCGCGGAACGAGCGCTTGAAGTGCCGCAGCGACATCGGCCCGTTGCGCGAGATGCCCGTGTAGCGCCCCGCCGAGGCGCGCAGGTTCTGGCGGCCCTTGGGTTCGATGTTGGGCAGCTCGAGCTCCTCACCGAGGATCTTGGCGAGGTCCTCGAGCGAGACGTCGACCTCGATCGTGTGTTCGCCCGCCTCTTCGCCCGGTTGCCCGGCGGCTTCCTGGCCCGGCGCCTCCTGCCCTTCGTCGCCCTCGCCCTGGCCGACACCCTGCTTCTGGTTCTGGCCGAAGCGGAACTTCGGCAGGGTGATCTGCGGCAGCGGAATGGTGACGTACTTCTGGCCCTGCTTGCCGATCAGCTCGCCCGAGCTGACGAAGCGCTTGAGGTCCTGCTTGACCTTGCCGCGCACGATCTGGCGGAAGCGCGTGTGGTCCTGGTCGATGCGGCGCACGGACACTGTGAGGTCTCCTCCGTTGGCCTCACTCGCCCTTGGTGTCGCCGCGCGCGAAGATCGAGGCCACGTAGTTGAGCACGTCGGTGGCGCTGATCTCGTCGTAGCCGAAGTCGCGCATCAGGCGACCCTTGACCACCTCGATCTTCTCCTGGGTGTCCTTGTCGACCACGGTCGAGACCAGGCTGGTCAGCTTGATCGAGTCCTTCTGGTCCTCGAACAGCTTGAGCTCGAGCGCGCGGTGCAGGCGCTCGTTGGTCTTGTAGTTGAACGTGCGGCCCTCGACGGCGAGCGCGCCGATGTAGTTCATGATCTCGCGGCGGAAGTCGTCCTTGCGCGAATCGGGGATGTCGATCTTCTCCTCGATGCTGCGCATCAGCCGCTCGTCGGGCTCCTCGTCGCGGCCCGTGTACGGGTTCTTGACCTTCTCGTTCTGCGTGTAGGCCTTGACGTTGTCGATGTAGTTGCCGCACAGGCGCGCGATCGCCTCCTCGTCGGCGCTGATGGCGCGCTGCACCTCGTTCTTGATGATCTCCTCGTACTCCTCGCGCACGACCAGCAAGAGGTCCTTGAAGCGCTTCTTGGTCTCGGGGTCGGAGATCAGGCTGTGGTGGTCGAGACCCTCCTCGAGCTCGTTCATGATCATGAACGCGTTGATGCACGGCATGTCGCGCACCAGCACGTTGCTGATCTTGTCCTGGATGTAACGCGGGCTGATGCCCTCCATGCCCTCGCGCTGCGCCTCCTCGCGCAGCTCGCGGATGTTGTCGCGCGTATAGCCCGGCAGCGACTTGCCGTTGTAGAGCTTGAGCTTCTGCAGCAGCGACAGGTTGGCCTTCTTGGGCTCCTCGAGGCGCGTCAGGATCGCCCACATCGCCGCGATCTCGAGCGTGTGCGGGGCGATGTGCTTGCCCGGCACGTGCTTCCGCCCGAAGTCCTTCTCGTAGATCTTGACCTCGTTCTCGAGGCGCAGGTTGTACGGGATGTCGATCTTGATGGTGCGGTCGCGGAACGCCTCCATCAGCTCGTTGCTCTGCAGCCGGTTGTACTCGGGCTCGTTGGTGTGCCCGATGATCACCTCGTCGATGTCCGTCTGCGCGAACTTCTTGGGCTTGATCTTGTGCTCCTGGCTGGCCGTGAGCAGGTCGTAGAGGAACGCCACGTCGAGCTTGAGCACCTCGATGAACTCGATGATGCCGCGGTTGGCGACGCAGAACTCGCCGTCGAAGTTGAACGCGCGCGGGTCGCTGTCGGTGCCCAGCTCGGCGATCTTGCGGTAGTTGATGTCGCCGGTCAGTTCGGTGCTGTCCTGGTTCTTCTCGTCCTTCGGCATGAACGTGCCGATGCCGACGCGGTCCTTCTCGGAGACCAGCAGGCGCCGCACCACGACGTGGTCGAAGACCTTGTTGTAGTCGCCGTCGTAGCGCTTGAGCAGCGTCTCGAGGTAGAAGCGCGACACCGGCGACAGGTCGAAGTCCTGGCGCAGCTTGTAGGTGCCGCGGAACTTCTTCTGCAGCGTCCCGAGCACCTTGTCGCGCACGGCGGCGGGCAGCAGCAGCAGCGGCTCCTCGTTCATCGGCGACGGGATGCGCTCGCCGTCGATGTCCCACGAGAACGTGTAGAGCGCGCCCTCGGGGGTGCGCGAGTAGGCCTCGAGGCCCTTCTTGAGCAGGCGCACGATCGTCGACTTGCTCGAGCCGACCGGGCCGTGCAGCAGCAGTACCCGGCGCTCGGGGCCGTAGCCGTGCGCGGCGGCCTTGAACACGCTCATCAGGTTGTTGAGCGAGCGCTCGAGCCCGAACACGCCGTCGCGGCCGTTCTCGATCACGTCGGCGAAGAACCGGTAGTTCGGCACCTTCTCCTTGTCGACCTCGATCTGGTCGACGCCGTGGCTGAGCACCATGTCGTACAGCCGCTGGTGCGCGGTGCGCACCACGTGCGGGTTCTCCTGCACGAGAGTCAGGTACTGCTGGAACGTGCCCTCCCAGTGCTCGTCCTGGTACTTGCCGAGGTCGAGCGATTCGCGGATGAGCCCCTGCAGGTCGATTTCGGTCATGTCCTAACGCCCTCACACGGCGGCGGGACGGACGCGCTCCGCCCTGGTCGTGTTCCGCCGATCGTATCGGCACTATGGGCCCGAGCCATGAAGGTTTCGAGCGCGGACTCGCGGCGGCAGAAATCGCCGCGCCGGCGCGGGCCAACTGCTAACGTGCGGCGATGCGCCGAGCCCGGACCCCTTCGCTCCTCCTCCTCGCGGCCGTCACGGCCCTGCTGTTCTACGCCTGCGGCGGCGGCAGCAAGGGCCCGATCGACGGCGCCCGCGCCATGACCCACGTGCAGAAGTTCGTAGGCTTCGGGCCGCGGCCGTTCGGCTCCGACGCGCTGGGCAAGACCGCGGACTACATCGAGGCCGAGCTCAAGACCATGGGGCTGCAACTGCAGCGGCACGAGCAGATGCACGAGAAGGAGAAGCGGCTGATCCGCAACCTGTTCGTGCAGATCGACGGCGAGGACCCCAAGGGCGGGCCGATCCTGATCTACGGCGCCCACTACGACACCAAGCTGACCGAGGGCCACAGCGAGGCCTCGCACAATTTCCCGTTCGTCGGCGCGATCGACGGCGGCGGCGGACCGGCGGTGCTGCTCGAGATGGCGCGCGAGCTCAAGTCCCGGCCGACCAAGCCCAAGGTCAACGTCTGGCTCTACTGGATCGACGCCGAGGAGTCGCTCGACTTCCAGTGGAACAACGACCGCGCGCTGCTCGGCAGCAAGGCGTTCTGCCGCTGGCTGGGCGACAACGGCACGCTCAAGCGCGTCAAGGCGTTCGTGCTGCTCGACCTGATCGGCAGCAAGAACTACAAGATCGACCGCGACGGCAACTCCCACAGCCAGCTGCAGGAGTTCTTCGAGAAGGCGGGCGCCGCGATCGGCACCCCCGACCGGATCTACCAGTTCCCGACCGCCCAGGAGCACGCCTACTACAAGCAGCAGGGCATCAAGTGGGGCACGACCGACGACCACAACACGTTCTCGGGCTTCGGCGTGCCGTCGGTGCTGCTGATCGACTTCGCGCGCCGCATCCCCGCCCACCTGCAGGGCCTGAAGCCCGGGCAGGAGCCGCAGGTCGAGCCCGGCTACGAGCAGTGGTGGCACACGCCCGACGACGACCTCGCGGCGATGGACCCGGCGGCGCTGGCGTTCGCCGGCAACCTGGCGCTCGCGGCGCTGCCCGACCTCGAGCTCTTCTGCCTGGGCAAGAACCGCGACAAGAAGTAGTGACGTGAGACCCGAGGTGATCATGCGCCCTTTGCTGACGACCTGCCTGGTGCTCGGCGCGCTGGCCGCGTGCCTGGGCGTGACCCTGACGCAGCGCAACGCCGGCAGCGCCACACCGGGCGCCGCCGCCAGCGGTCAGCGCCCGGGCGTCGATCGCTACGCGCAGACGGAGATCGACCAGGGCGACGTGCTGCCGCTCACCGCGGTGCGCGCGCCCGCCGACACCGGCGAGAAGGCCTTCGAGCACGTACGCACGCTGGTCGGCTTCGGCGCGCGCTACACCGGCATGCCCGGCTGGACGCAGCAGCTCGAGTACATCGCCGCCGCGCTCGAGAAGCTGGGCCTGACCGTACAGCGCGACACCTGGACCGACCGCAAGGAACTCAAGACCTTCACCAACCTGTCCGTGTCGCTGCCCGGCAAGCGCAAGGACCGCATCGTGCTGGCCTGCCACCACGACACCAAGTGCACCACCGGCCACCCCGACGCCGAACACAACTTCCCGTTCGTCGGCGCCAACGACGGCGGCAGCGGCGTCGGCCTGCTGCTCGCCCTGGCGCCGGTGCTCGCCGCGACCGAGCGCGAGGCGACGATCGAGCTGGTGTTCTTCGACGGCGAGGAGAGCCTGGACTGGAAGTGGAACGACGCGGCCCGCGCGCTGTTCGGCAGCAAGCGCTTCGTCAAGCGCCAGCGCGACGCCGAGCTGCTCGGCGAGGCCGAGCCGATCCGGGCCCTGGTGCTGCTCGACATGGTCGGGCGCACCGAGCTGCACATCCAAGAAGAGCTCTACTCCACCACCCTGCTGCGCCGCATCACCTGGAGCGCCGCGGTCGCCACCGGCAACCAGAAGAGCTTCTACCGCCGCGCCGAGGCCGCCAGCGACGACCACGTGCCGTTCCTCGACGTCGGCATCCCGGCGGTCGACCTGATCGACCTCAAGGACAACCCGCACTGGCACAACGCCACCGACACCCTCGACAACATGTCGCCCAAGAGCCTGCAGATCGTCGCCGACGTCGTGCTGACGATGCTGCCCGAGATCGAACGCGCCTACGTGGTGAAGAAGAACTGATGCCGACGGTGTTGCGCGACGGCCGCGAGGTCCACTTCACCCAGGACGGCGACGGCCCCGGCGTGATCCTGATCCCGGGCCTGGGCTCGGGCGCGCGCCTGTTCGGCACCCTGCCGCGGCGCTTCGCGCGTTC
The DNA here is from genome assembly GCA_020638655.1 of Planctomycetota bacterium. Lineage (GTDB taxonomy): Bacteria > Planctomycetota > UBA1135 > UBA1135 > UBA2386 > JACKIC01. Next base: position 18,233 of record JACKIC010000002.1, on the reverse strand, counting down.
GGGGTTCACCTGCTGCGCGATCGACCCGGTCGGCCTGCCGCCCGGGCCGCCGCTGCCGGGCGGCGCCTACCACTTCGCGGACGCCGCCGCCGATGTGCTGGCCGTGGCCGCGACCCTGCCGCCGCCGGTGACGTTGATCGGCACCTCGCTGGGCGGCAAGGTCGGCCTGCAGGCCGCGGCGTCCGGCAGCGACGCCGCCCACCGGCTGGTGATGCTGTGCAGCTCGGCGCTGCAGAGCGAGCGCAGCCGGCGCATCTACCGCTGGTTCGAGCTGCTCTGCACCGAGGTCGACGGCCGCTTCTTCGGCGACCTGACGGCGCCGTTCCTGTTCGGCGAGACGTTCCACCAGGCGCGTAAGGGCGTCGTCGACGACATCGTGCGCAGCACCAAGCCGAGCCCCGAGTCGCGCCTGTTCATGCGCGCGCAGTGCCTGGCGCTGCAGGCGTTCGACGGCGAGGACCTGTGCGCGCGCGTCACCTGGCCGACGCTGTGCCTCGCCGGCGCCGAGGACACGCTGACGCTGCCCGGCGAGGTCGCGCGCACCGCCGCGCTGATCCCCGGCGCCGGGCACGAGTGCCTGCCGGAGGCGGGCCACAGCCTGCTGCTCGAGAACCCCGCCGCGTTCGAGCGCGTGCTGCAGTTCCTGCGCGCCTGAACCTGCCGCGAGATTCCGCGGCGCTTCGCGCTAGGATCGCGCACCGATGACGCACTCTCGCCGGGCGCATCACGACCCTCGCCGGTCCCTCTCGCCACTGCTGTTCCTGTCGACGACGCTGCTGCCGCTGCTGGCCAGCGGCGCGGTCCGGGGTCAGGAGTTGCTCCTCGCTGCCCGCGCCGCGACGGCAGCGGCGCCGGCCAACAGCGCGGCGCACCTGCAGGCGCAGGTGGCCGAGGCCCGGCTGCTGCTCGCCTACGACCTGCCGGCCGCCATCGAGCTCGCGCAGCGCTGCGTCGACCTCGCCGAGGCCGCCGGCGACGAGCGCACCGAGATCGTCGCGCTGACCCTGCTCGCGCGCGCGCAGGCCAAGAACGTCGGCAAGGACGCCGCGATGGCGACCCTGGCGCGCGCGACCGCGGTGCTCGGCGATCGCGTCGACTTCGCGCTGCACGCGACCGTCGGCCACGCCTACTCGCTGGTCCACTGGAGCTACGACGAGCTGCCCGAGTGCCTCACGCGCCTGCGCCGCGCCATCTACGACGCCGACGAGGCCAAGGACGCGCGGCTGGCGCTGGTCTGCGAGATGGAGGCCGTCAACGTGGTCGGGTTCGCCGAGGAACCGCTCGCCGTGCTCGACCGCCTCGACGAGATCGCCGCGCGACAGGACGACCCGCTGGCCACGCTGGAGCTGCGCATGCTGCGCGCCGACGCGCTGATCCGCAAGAACGAGCAGGAGCGCGCCGAGAGCATGCTGCGCGAACTGCTCGCCGACAGCGAACGCCTCGGCTGCCGCACGATCGAGGCGATCTGCGCCAACATGCTCGCCCGCGCGCTCAGCGACGTCGACCCCGAGGCGGCGGTGCAGATGATCCGCCGGTCGGTGGCCGCGGCCCGCGCGCACGGTGACCGCGAGGTGCTCGGCCTGGGGCTGCAGGGGCTCGCCTACCTGAGCCTGCGCACGCTCGACCTCGACGGCGCCAAGGCGGCGATCGACGAGTCGGTGGCGACGCTCGCGGCGATGCAGATGAACGCGCGGCTCTATTCGGCCCTCGAGACAGCGGTCAGCGTCGCGTCGGCGCGCGGCGACGAGGCGGGGCTGCGCGCCGCGAGCAACCAGCGCGTCGAACTCGACCGCATCGCCGCGCAGCACCAGGAACACGGCGAGAGCGACCGCTTCTGGCGCGAGACCGAACACCTGCGCCTCGACCTGCGCGCCACCCAGCGCCGCCACGAAGCGGAGCTCGCGGCGATGAACGCGCGCCTGACCCGCATGCTGCTCGGCGCCGGCGGTACCGTCCTGGTGCTCGGCGGCCTGTTCGCGCTGCTGCTGCTGCGGGCCAAGCGCCGGCTCGAGCAGGCCAACACGCAGCTCGTCACGCAGATGGCGGCCGCCAAGAAGGCGCAGGAGGAGCGCGCGGCGCTCGAGGGCAACCTGCGCCAGCTCGAGCGACTGGACAGCATCGGCCTGCTCGCCGGCGGCTTCGCGCACGACTTCAACAACATCCTGGTCGGCGTCAAGGGCAACGCGCAGCTGTTGCTGCTCACCCCGCAGGTGGACGCTGCGAGCCGCGACCTGCTCGACCAGATCGTGGCCTCGAGCGACCGCGCCGCGCGACTGTGCAAGGACATCCTGACCTATGCGCGCGCCGACAACGAGACCCGCCAGGTCGTCGACCTGCGCGGCGTGCTCGAAAGCCTGCTGCCGATCGCCCGCGCCGGGTTCGGCGCCGGCATCGAGGTCGACGTGGCGCTCGGCGCGTCGCCGCTGCTGGTCGAGGCCGACCGCTCGCAGCTCGAACAGGTGTTCTTGAACCTGCTGACCAACGCTCACGAGGCGATCGGCGAGCGCGGCCGCATCGTGATCCGCGTCGACGAACGCACCATCCCCGGCTCCCCACCCACCGGGCACTGGTTCGGCGAGTTCACGGGTCGCGACCGGCCGTGCGTCGCCGTGTCGGTCGCCGACACCGGTCAAGGCATGACCGCCGAGACGATCCGCCGCATCTTCGACCCGTTCTTCTCGACGCGCTTCCCGGGGCGCGGCATCGGCCTCGCCGCGGCGTTCGGCATCCTGCGCCGCCACCACGGCGTCGTCGAGGTGAAGAGCGAACCGGGGCACGGCGCCGAGTTCGTCGTCTACCTGCCGCGCGCCGCCGGCGACGCCGTGGCGGCGCCGGCACAGACCCCGGCGCAGCCCGCGGCCGCGGTCGCGCCCGCGGCGACGCGTGTGCTCGTCGTCGACGACGAACCCACGGTGCGCAACGTCGTGCGCCGCGTGCTGTCGTCGCAGGGGCTGACGGTCACCGTGGTCGAGTCCGGCGCGGCGGCGCTGCAGGAGCTGGACCGGCCCGATTCGCGCTTCCAGCTGGCGGTGATCGACTTCACCATGCCCGACATGGACGGCGCGGCGCTGAGCACGGCGATCCGGCGCCGCAAGCCGGCGCTGCCGATCGTGCTGATGAGCGGCCACGACGAGTCGATGGTGCGCAGCGCGGCCGCGCCGGACTGCGCGTTCCTGGCCAAGCCGTTCGACGCCGCGGAGCTGCTGCGCGTCGTCGGCGAGGCGACGACGACGCCGCGCGCGTGAACGCGGGCGCTCACCGCAGCGGCAGGATCCACGAAGCGGCGAGCGCCGGATCGCCGCGCTCGGCCATGGTCGCACACAGCACCCGCAGCGACGGCGCCGGCCGCACGCGCTCGTGGTGCGCGTCCCGCGTCTCCGCCGCCGAGTCGGGCTCCTGGCCGACCACCCGGCGCACCTCGAGCTCCTGCGCGAGGTCACACAGGCGCGCGTCGAGGCGCACCTCGATGGAGACCTGCCGGTCCGCGACGACGTCGAGCCGCTGGCCGTCGAGGCGCGCGTCGATGCGCAGCCCCTTCTCGGGCGCGCCCACGTGCAGCCAGTAGTGGTCCGCGACGACCGTGTCGCTCGCCTCCCAGAACAGCTCGCGCGGCAGCGCGCGACGCACCGCGGGCACCAGCTGCGCGAGCAGGTCGCGGTCGGGTAGCCCGGTGTGACCGTTGTCCTCGACCAGCGTGAGCGCACCCGGGTAGCGACCGGGCCGTTGGCGCCGCAGCTCGTCGAGCCGCGCCGCGAACGCCTCGCAGCGCGCGCGGCGTCCGTAGGCCGTGTCCTTGCCCCCGACCATGAACGTGAACGGCAGCGTGTGCAGTCCGATCGGCGACGACTCGCCGTCGGTCGGCGCCGCGGCGCTCGCGTGCACCGCGGCGAAGCGGTGCGGCAGCTTGGGCCCGACCGCGAACGCGCCGTAGCCGCCGTGGCTGTAGCCGATCGCGATCACCCGGTCGGGATCGACGTCGTCGCAGACCACGAACTGGCGGATCAGCTTCTCGAGCAGCGGGTAGAAGTAGTCGGTGTAGAAGCCGTTCCACTCGTCGGTCGGCGCCCGCAGCGCGCAGTAGAGGTAGCCGCCCACCTCGGGGTGATCGCGGTAGTAGACCTGCATGTGCCGCCACTGGCTGTCGTTCCGCTCCTTGGCGACGTTGCCGCCGCCGTGCATGGCGATCACCAACGGCCAGCCCCCCGCCGGCTTGTCGCCGACCTGCTTGACCGTGAACGGGCTCTGCTCGTCGCCGGCGCGTACGAGGTGCTGTTCGTGGTCGGTCGCCAGCGCGGCGCGCTCGCTGCGCTTCCAGGCTGCGAACACCAACGCCCGCAGCCGCGCGTCGCCGGCGGCGGTGCGCAGCTCCTCGTCGAGGTTGCGGTCGAACTCGAACTTCGCCTGCGCCGCCGGTGCGGCCGCGAAGAAGCGGTCGAGCTGCGCGGCCAACGCAGCCGCCGCGGGGTCCTCGCCAGGCGACGCCGCGCCGAGGTCGAACGGCAACGTCGTCGGGATCGTGCCGCCGTGGCCGTCGCTCCAGCCGGCCGGCGCGTAGCGCGCAGCCGCATCCTCGCCCCACAGCTCGATGCCCCGCCCCCAGCCGGCCGCGAAGCGCTCGCCCGTTCGACCGAACGACACCGCCCACGGCCGATGCTCCCGGTCGGCGACCGCCGCCTTCTGCGCGTCACCGACGAACCAGGCGCGGTCGAAGCCCTTCGGATCGGGCTCGTCGGCGCCGACGAAGCGCCAGCGCGCGCCGTCCCAGACCTCGACCCAGGTGTGGTTGCCGGCCTTGTGCGGCCAGCGCACCGAGACGAGGCGCGCCGGCACGCAACATGCGCGGCAGGCGTCGGCGAGCAAGATCGACAGCCCGGTGCAGCTGGCCTTGCCCTGCGCGATCGACGCGCTCGGCGCCTGATCGGCGCGCGCGCGGCCGGTCGAGTAGTGCACGCCGAGCTCGTCGAAGATCGTCGCGTTGAGCCGCAGCGCCGCCTCACCGGGCGTCTTGCAGTCCTGCACCTTGGCCACGAAGCGCCGCACGAAGTCGCTGCGCCAGTCCTCGCGCGTCTCGTTGGCCTGGGCGTAGGGCAGCACGTCGTTCCAGAACAGTTCGTCCGGGAGCGCGCTCCCCCACGGCACCTGCCCCCGCACCGAGCACGCCAGGTCGACCTGCCGCAGCAGGAACCCGGCCGACAGGGTGCGCGCGTCGGCGTCGGTCATGTGTTCGAGCAGGAACGCCAGCGCGCTGCGCTGCGCCTCGGGCACGGCCTGCCAGGCTGCCCGCAGCTCATCCGCGTTGTCACCGGCCCGCCGACAGGCGGCCTCGAGCGGCGTTGTCGCCTGGGCACACAGGGACACGGCGGCCAACAGGAAGGACGAGAGGCAAGCCGCGAGGCGTGGACCCATGCGCCCCCTTGTAGCGGCTGGCGCGGCGACCGTCTGCACACCTGGTCCGCTGAGCCGCGGCTCGCGAACCGACACCGGGCTCAGCCGGCCTTGGGGGTCGCCAGCTCGAAGATCCACAGCCCGGTGCCGGTCGCGGTGAGCACGCTCAGCAACCACAGCCAGACCGCCAGCCGGTGCCAGAACCGCACGCGCGGGTTGCGCCACAGCCAGATGCCGGTGGCGATCACGGGCAACGCCATCAGGCCGCCCGCCTTGGCGAAGATCAGGTGCGTGTCGAGGGCCTCGCGCGGGAAGTCGTAGCGGCGCATCAGGGCCTCGGTTTCGATCACCGCGAACACCAGCGCGACCATCGTCAGCGGGCCGGTGACCAGGTGGAAGCGCCGCTTGCGCCGGTAGCCGCTGACCAGCGACAGCACGATCAGCAAGACGGTCGCGCCGAAGGCGCTCCAGAAGAGCAGGGTCGAGTACATGGGCAGGGGCGGCGCGGGACGGGCGGGCCTGCGGGAGAATCCGGACGGGTCGGCCCGGGCGAAAGGATGCGGAGCAGCGATCTCCGTCGCAACGGTTGTTCGGGGCGAGAGCGGCAGGCAGCGAAGATGCGGACAAGCCGGGGCGCGCCCGTGGCCGATAGCCCCACGGCATGGACCGTGACCTGATCCCCGCTGAGTTCCAGCGCTTCCACGACCTGATCTACAAGCTGGCCGGGATCCACTACCCCGCCGAGAAGATGGCCCTTCTCAGCAACCGGATCCGGCGGCGCCTGCGGGCGACCAAGGTCGCGACCTACGACGCGTACCTGCAGCTGGTGCAGACCAACTCCCAGCCGGCCGAGGTGCAGGCGTTCCTGGACTCGATCACGACCAACGAGACCTACTTCTTCCGCTGCCAGCGCCACTGGGACTTCTTCCGCGAGTGGGCCACGGCCCGCGCGGCCGACCCGGCGACGCGGCGCGAGGGCTTCCGCATCTGGTCCGCGGCGGCGTCGACCGGCGCCGAGGCGTTCACGATCTGCATCGTGCTGCACCAGATCCTGGGCAACAATTTCGGCGGCGTGCCCGTCGAGATCCTCGGCACCGACCTGTCCGCCTCGATCCTCGAGGAGGCGCGGGCCGGCGTCTATCGTCCCTACGCGGTCGCGCAGACGCCGCCCGACGTGGTGAAGAAGTACTTCACCAAGCAGGGCACCGAGGAGCTGCTGTTCGACCGCCAGCTGGCCAGGCACGTCACCTTCCAACGGCACAATCTGATGGAGCCGTTGATGGGCGCGCGCAACTTCGACTTCGTGTTCCTGCGCAACGTCATGATCTACTTCGACGTGCCCAGCAAGGAGAAGGTGATGCGCAACGCCCACGCGGTGACGCGTCCGGGCGGCTACCTGATGGTCGGCGAGTCCGAGAGCCTGATGAACCTCGACCAGCCCTTCACCTACGTCAAGCCGTCGATCTTCCAGCGCAAGAGCGAGACCACGGCGCCGGCGCGCACCTGAGCAGCCCGCGCTTGCCCGCCGCGGCGCACGAGCTACCGTGCGCGCATGGTCACAGGTGACGTTGCCTCTCCGACGGACGCGGCCACGGGGCGCGGCAAGCGCTTCGGCATCGCGGTGGCCCGCTTCAACGAGCTGGTCACCGAGCGCCTGCTCGAAGGCGCCCTGACGACGCTGCGCCAACACGGCGTCGCCGACGCCGACGTCGAGGTCGTCTGGGTGCCCGGCGCGTTCGAGCTGCCGACCGCGTGCCGCTGGCTCGCCGACACCGGGCGCTTCCACGGGCTGCTCGCCCTGGGCGCGGTGGTGCGCGGCGGCACCGACCACTACGACTACGTCTGCAGCGGCGTCACCGACGGCGTGATGCGCGTGGGCCTCGACACCGGCCTGCCGCTCGGGTTCGGCCTGCTGACCTGCGCGCAGATGGACCAGGCCCTGGCCCGGGCCGGCGGCGAGCACGGCAACAAGGGAGCCGACGCTGCCATGGCGGCTCTGGCGATGGCCGCGATCAGGGACCGCCTGACTGCCGGCAGCTGAGCGGGGAGCGACCACCGCGGCGGTTGCACCGCGCCGATCGTGGGGTAACGTTTTGCGCGCCGCAGCCGGATCCGGGCTGCGCCACCACGCTCCTTGCCATGACCGCCCCCATCCGTCGTCGCACCCGCGCACGCGAGATCGCCATGCAGATCCTGTTCCAGGTCGATCTGCGCGGCGCCGCCTACTCGACCGAGGTCGGCAGCACGCTGACCGAACTGTGCCTGCAGGCCAGTGCTGTCAACCTGCAGTCTGGTACCCCGCAGTCAGGAAACCCGCACGGTGAGGAGCCCGACGCCGAGGTCGCCGAGTTCGCGACGCGGCTGGTCGAAGGCACGCTCGCCAACCGGGACGCCATCGACGCGCGCCTGCAGGCGGTGACCCGCAACTGGGACCTGCGCCGCATGGCCGCCATCGACCGCAACGTCCTGCGCATGGCCATCTACGAGCTCGCCTACTGCCACGACGTGCCGCCCAAGGTGGCGATCAACGAGGCGATCGAGCTGGGCAAGAAGTTCTCGACCGCGAACTCGGGCGGCTTCGTCAACGGCATCCTCGACCGCGTGCGCATCGACCTCGACCGGGAACGCAGCGAAGCGCTGCGCGGCGCCGGCGGCAAGGCCGCGGATCAGTCGGCGGGCCCGGCGTCGGGCCCGGCTGGCGGCGAACTCGACGCGACTTCGTGAGCCGAAGCTGGTCTGGTGCACCCACCAGCCGTTAGAACGCGCGCATGGTGTTCGGCAAGCTGTTCGGCGCGCTCAAGAAGACCCGCGAGGCGCTGACCTCGGGACTGCAGCGGCTGTTCTCGATCGGGCGCAAGCTCGACGACCAACTGCTCGAGGAGCTCGAGGAGCTGCTCTACAACAGCGACCTGGGGCCGGTCGGCTCGCGCCTCGTCGAGGACCTCAAGGCCGCCTACAAGAAGCGCGAGATCAAGGAGACCGGCGACGTCGTGCCGTTCCTGCGGCAGCGGCTGCTGACCCTGCTCGAAGGTTGCGAGGCGCCGTTGGCGCGCGCCGCGCAGGCCCCGACGGTGATCCTCGTGGTCGGCGTCAACGGCTCGGGCAAGACCACCTCGATCGCCAAGCTGGCGCGCCACCTGCGCAGCCAGGGGCACACCGTGATGCTGGGCGCCGGCGACACGTTCCGCGCCGCGGCGGTCGAGCAGCTGACGATGTGGGCCGAGCGGCTCGGCATCCCGATCGTCAAGCAGGGCACCGGCGCGGACCCGGCCGCGGTCGCGTTCGACGCGGTCTCGGCCGCGGTCGCGCGCAAGGTCGACTACCTGATCCTCGACACGGCCGGGCGCCTGCACACGCAGAAGAACCTGATGACCGAGCTCGAGAAGATCGTGCGCGTGGTGCGCAAACAGGTGCCCGACGCGCCGCACGAGACGCTGCTGGTGCTCGACGGCACCACGGGCCAGAACGCGATCCGCCAGGCCGCCGAGTTCGCCAAGGCCGCGCCCGTGTCCGGGCTGGTGCTGACCAAGATGGACGGCACCGCCAAGGGCGGGGCGCTGTTCGGGATCCGCGAGGTGCTGCCCGTACCGATCAAGTTCCTCGGCGTCGGCGAAGGCATGGACGATCTCGAGCCGTTCGCCGTCACAGCCTACGTCGACGCGATCCTGCAGTTCGAGCGCGGCGCACCCGCGTGACCTCCGCTCCCGTGACCGCCCCCGCATGAACGACCCAGAGCAGCCCGCCGCGCCGCCGACCTGGCTGCTGTGGTCGTTCCTGGTGCTGCTGGTGGTGCCGTTCCACCCCTACTGGGTCGACTTCGAGCAGCTGCGCCGCGCCCTGCTGCTGCTGCTGTCCGGCGCGACCCTGCTGTTCCTGCCGCGCCTGCGCCCGGTCGCCGGCGGGTTCTTCGTATCGATGTTCGTGCTCGGCCTGATCCTCTGTGCCGGCGTCAACTGGTTCGCCGATGCGATCGGCAAGGGCGAACACGAAGCCCACTCGTTCCAGCCGATGGAGGCGGGTTACCGGCTCGTGCACTGGGTCGCGCTGATGGTGGTGCTGCGCCTGGGTGCGGCGGCGCAGGACCGCTTCGGCAAGCCGATCGCGGCGCTGCTGCTCGCCACGTGCGCGTTCGGGCTGCTGCAGCGGCTCGGCCTCGGCGAGATCGCCGGCTACGGCGTCGACCGCGAACCCGTCTCGGTGTTCGGCAACCTCAACGTCGCCTCGGAGTGGACCGCGATCGCGGGCGCGGCGGTCGCGGCGCTGCTGCCGCCGTCGCGGCTGGCGCTCGCCAGCCTCGGCCTCGCCGGCGCCTACCTCGCGGTGAACGGCTCGCGCTCGGGACTGATCGCGCTGCCGGTGGCGCTGATCCTGCTGGTGCTGCTGCGCCGGCGCCGCGCCGGGGCGGCGGCGCCGCTGCTGCCGTCTGCGCTGCCGCTGGCGGCCGCCGCCGGCGGCGCGCTGCTGGGCTGGCTGCTGGCCCTGGTCGCCACCACCCACGCCCCCACCGACCAGCAGGCGCAGATCGCGGCGCAGAAGCGCTCGACGGCGACGCTGAGCGTGCGGTTCGAGATCGCCAAGGGGGCGACCCGGCTGTTCGCCGAGTCGCCGGTGTTCGGCCAGGGCCCCGGGCAGTTCGCGGTGCAGTATCCGCGCGTGCGCTCCGCCGAGGAGATCGAGCTGTCGAGCAACGGCCGGCAGTTCGCCACCGAGGTGCGCACCGCCCACGACGACTGGCTCGAGCTGCTCGTCGACGGCGGCCTGCCGTGCTTCTTCCTGTTCGCCGCGGCACTGTTCGCGCTGCAGCGTGGCCAACGCGACAAGACCCGCCTGGTGCCGCTGTTCGCGCTGCTGATGATGATGCTGGTGCGCGCGCCGCTGCTCAACGCGCCCGCGGTCGCGGTGGCCATGCTGCTGGTCGGCGCGCCGGCCGCGGCGCCGCCGCGCGCGCGCGCCTGGGTCTGGCGGCTGACCGGCGCCCTGATGGTCATGCTGGCGGTGCCGCCGATCGCCGCGCAGATGGCGTTCGCGGGCTACGTGCGCGCCAAGGCGCTCGGCCAGGACCCGCCGCTCGCGGCCGCGACGGCGGCGGCGCGCTGGATGCCCTGGGAGCCGCGCTGGCTGCAGGTGCAAGCCCAGGAACAGCTCGCCGCGGGCAACCTGCCCGCGGCTCGCGTGTCGGCGGCGCGGGCGCTGCAGCTGCGGCCGTTCGACCCGCAGCTGGCGCTGCTGCTCGGCGAGGTGCTCGCGCGCGGCACGGCCTACAAGGAGGCGGCCCGCATCGCCCTGTTCGCGCTCGACAACGACCCGCAGAACCCCGAGCTGCGGGTGCTGCTGAGCACCGTGCTGCTGCTCGGCGGCGAGCCCGACGCCGCGGTCGACGCCGTCGTGGTCGAGCCGCACCCGGTGCTGCGCGCGCAGCTGCGCCACCACTTCCGCAGCCTCGCCGAGCAGGCCGCGGCGCGCGGCGACGACCGCGGCGCCGCGCGCATGCGCGTCGAGCAGTACTTCCTCGAGGCGCTCGAGGGCCTCGGCGACACCAGCGAAGGCGCCCTCGACGCCACCACCACGCGCATCCGGCAGCTGATCGCCGCGCTCGCCACCACCGAACGCATGCGCACCGACCTGCGCGGCTACGCCATCAGCGCGCTGCACGCGCTCGACCTGGGCGACGCAGAGTACGCGCAGACCCTGGGCCAGAAGGCCGACGAACTCGGTGTCGACCTGCTGCCGTGGCAACGCGCGCTGTTCGGCGAGCAGTTGCAGCGCCTCGCGGGCGTGCGCAGCTGGGCCCCGGTCCTGCGGCGGTGACTTTCGCGCGTCACGCGGGAACTGGTCGGCTGAGTGTGGAAAGAGAGGCGGGTTTCTCAGCAGGCTGAATCGGGCGCGGGGTTTACGCAGGTTCCGACATCGAATCGGCGACAGCGCGCTCGCCGAGGAAGCTGAGCGGGTGGTTGCTGCGTTGCCCCCAGTCCTGACGCCAGCGCAGGAGCTCGCCGACCGACAGTGCGCGAGGTAGCAGGCCGAGGCTGGCCGCCGACGAGAGTTGGCGATCTGCGTCGCGATTGAAGCGCTGGCGCACGTAGTTGCGGTAGGCGACGAAGACGTGCATCTGCAGCCGCAGGCACAGACATCGCTTGCTGACCAGCCAGGAGCGGCGGCGCAGGCGGCCGCAATTGTCGCGCGTCATCGCGATCGTCGTGTTGATCGCGAACAGCGGGTTGGCCGTGGTGCGCGCCAGTGACCCGAGCGTCGTCTCGTGCAGCAATCTGTCTCCGAACAGCTGCCGGGCGACCGCGCGATAGCTGCTCTTCTCGTCGGTGCGCAGCACGAGCGAGCCCTCGGCGGAGACCTGGCGCAGCCGATTCAGGACCTGGCGAACGCAGGTCTTGCTGCGGTCGCGACGGCGTCCGCGACGACGTTCGTCGCGTTCTTGCCAAAGGCGTCGGCGCGTGCCGCGAGCCGCCAGGCGGCGCGTCGGGCCGGCGGTGACTGCGATCACGAACCACGATTCGCGTTCGATCACCACGGGCACTGTCACCGTGCGAATGGACGCGCCTTCGTAGGTCTCCTCCTCGTCGAGCAGATACGTCTTGCCGGCAGGCAGCGTGCGACACAGGTTGCGATGCAGCCATCGGCACGTGCGGCCCATCTTTCGCATCTTCATCTGCACTGAGCTCGGCGCGAGACCCGTGACGCGGCCGATCTGCCGCAGGCCTACACCGCTGCTGAGCAGATGGAACACCAGCTCGTTGTGCTCAGGCTTGCGGTCGCGGTAGTCGTGACGAAATGTCTGCGGCGAGAACGCCTTGCCGCAGCGCCGGCACCGAAAGCGCGGCACCGCGCCGTCCCGGCAGCGCGGGCGATAGACCCCGTGCCGGTAGTAGAAGCGCCCCTCGGGTTCACGGTGCTGCGGACATGCGGTGTTGGGGCACCGGCTCGGAACGAACGCCATCGCCTCCTCCTCGGCGGCGCGGGCTCTCCGCAACTCGCCAAGGTGCATGTGTCCGGGGAGCCGTCGCCATGACTGCGAATCGCAGATTCCACACTCAGGCGATCAGTTCCCGTCACGCGCGCAGCGCGCAGGCGAACCCGTAGGCCTGCCCGCCGACCGCGAGCATCATCACCCACTGGGCGAGGAACGACCACGGCGGCGGCAGTTCGCGCAGCACGAGGCTGAGCCCGCCGAACAGTAGCAGCGCGACCAGCACTCCAACGACCGCGAACCAACCGTCGCCGACCTGCAGCACGACGGGCACGAGCACCCCGGGCACGATCGGCGAGTAGGTCCAGTAGGTCGACACGCAGTGGCCGCAGCCATCCAGCGTGCCGAGCACCACGGGCGTCAGCACCGGCAGCCAGACGGTCAGCGCCGCGAGCGCGCAGGCGCGCCGCCAGCTGCGAACGGGCGCGCTCCGGCCGACCATCTCAGCGCCGCTCCTTGCCCGCGTCGGCCTTGCCTGCCTCGGCAGCACCCGCGCCTGCAGCGGCCTTCTCGCGCAGCGCCGCGAGTTCGTCCTCGGCGCCCGCCGCCGCGATGAACTGCTCGAGCGTCCACTGCCGCGCGCGCAGCGGATGGTCCTCGGGCATCAGGGCGACCAGGTGCGGCTGCACCACGGAGCTCAGGTAGGCGACGCCGAGCCGCGTCGCGTGCAGGCGGTCCTCCTGCTGCAGCGCGCCGGGCGCGGTCTGCAGCGGCCCCGCGGCCAGCGGCAGCACCAGGCCCTTGCCGCGGCTCGCCGCCACGAAGTCGGCGAGCGGCACCAGGTGCAGGTTCGGGTTCGCGGCCACCGCGGCGCGGATCTCCGCGTTGAGCTTCTCGAGCACCTCGGGGCTCGGGATCTGGCGCGGGCTCAGCATGCGCCGCGCCGCGCCGGTCATGTCGGGCAGGTCGCCGATCAGCACCGGCTTGCCGATCCCGGTCAGCATGTCGAGGCCCTTGTGCAGCAGCAGGCTGCGCGCCTGCAGCTCGTCGCCGCTGACGTAGCCGTAGGCGAACCAGAACAGGAAGTCGACCGCGAGCACGACGTCGGGCTTGCGCTTCTTGAGCAGCGCGAGCTCGTGCTCGGCGACCTCGACGGGCTTCTGGAACAGCACCGCCATCTCCATCGGGCTGTGCGTCGTGACCTTGCCGGCGTCGTCGGCCCAGGCGCGGAACACCGTCTGCAGCGGCACCGAGTCGCCCTGCTTCTCGGCGCCGAACAACGGGCCGTCCTCGAAGCCGGCGCTGACGCTGGCGCCGATGATGTGGATGCGCACCGGCGCGGCGTCCGCGGCGGGCGCCGGGCCCTGGGCCAGCGCGGTGGAGAGCGTCGCGAGCAGCGCGAGCAGGGTCTTGGCCTTCATGCGCCGCAGTGTTGCCGCCCCCACCCCGGCCCGCAACCCCCGCGGGTCAGCGCAGCGCCGCGCGCACCAGATCGTGCACCGCGCGGCGCACCGCGGTGATCTTGTTGTTGACGCGCGTCGGATGCACCCGGTTGGTCAGCAGCACGATGCACAGGTCGTTCTGCCGGTCGCAGACCAGCGACGTGCCCGTGAACCCGGTGTGCCCGAACGTGCCCGGTGGCACTTCGGTGCCGGCGTAGGTGCCGCTCTGCTGCAGCTGGTAACCCAGGCCGCGGCTGGAGTCCCCGGGCACGAGTCCGACCGGTCGCGTGGCCGCGTCGAGCAGGTCGCGCGGCAGCACGCCGCGGCCGCCGCCGAGCAGCGCGACGCCGTAGGCGAGCACGTCGCGGCCGGTCGCGAACAGGCCCGCGTGGCCCGAGACGCCGCCCATCGCGAACGCGTTCTCGTCGTGCACGTAGCCGCGCACGACGCCGCCGCGCGCGTCGTCGCGTTCGGTCGGCGCCGCGCCCTCGACCGGCGCGCCGGCGGTCGGGGCGAAGCGCGCGTGGTCCATGCCGAAGCGGTCGAACACCTCGCGCTGCACGAACGCCGCGAACGGCTCGCCGCTGCACGCCTCGACCACGCCCATCAGCAGGATGAAGCCGAGGTCGCTGTAGGTCGTGCCGGTGGCCGGCTCGTACATCAGGCCCTCGGCCGCCGCGGCGGCGACGATCGCCTCCTTGCCCGACAGCGTGCGGAAGTAGCGCACGTAGGCGGGCAGCCCGCCGCAGTGCGACAGCAGGTGCCGGATCGTGACCTTCTCCTTGCCGGTGCCGGCGAACGCGGGCAGCCACTTCTGCACCGGGTCGTCGAGCGACAGCTTGCCGAGCGCGACGAGCCGCAGGATCGCGGGCGTGGTCGCGCAGACCTTGGTCAACGAGGCCAGGTCGAACGGCGTGTCGACGGTCACGGGCGGCGCGTCCGCGGCGTACTCGAGCCGGCCGACCGCGACCTCGGTGAGCAGCTGGCCGCGGCGCGCGACCAGGCACACCGCCCCCGGGAACGCGCCGTCGTCGACCGCCGCCTGCAACCTCGCCCGCAGCTGCGCCGGCAGGTCCGCGGCCACGTCGTTGGCCTGCAGGTCGCCGGGCACGAGCTTGTCGTTCGCGTACAGGGACGCACCGCTGCCCGCGGCGGCGACGCCCGGGATGCTGACCGGCAGGCGCCCGGTGCACCCGCCCTGGCCGCGCAGTACCGCCGCCGCGGCCTCCTCGGTCGTGGTGGTCGCCACGAACGCGGTCAGGTAGGTGTCGATCGCGGGCACCTGCATCACCAGGTAGGGATTGCCGAACGACACCGCGACGACGCGCTGGTCGTCGCGCAGCGCCTTGAGCACGGGCCGCAGCACCGGCGGCAGCGCGACGCCACCCGAGTACTCGCGCACCTTGACCGACAGGCCCAGCACGACGATCTCGGCGGCCGCGACCTTGGCCGCGACCTCGGCGACCTCGTCGGCCGAGCTGGCGCCCGACAGGCGCAGCTCCGGCCGCGCGCTCAGCGCCGCGAGGCCGGCGGCGAACGTGTGCAGCGCCCCCTCGTCCTTGTCGAGCAGGTCGACGATCACGGTGCTGCCCGCGTTCGCGGCGCGCAGCGGCAGGTTGTCGCCGCGGTCGCGCACCAGGGTCAGGCCGCGCGCGGCGATCTCGGCGCCCACGGCGATCGACTCGGGCGTGCGCATCTTCGCCTGCCACTGCGGGTCCAGGCGCCCCTCGCCGCGCAGCAATCCGACGCGCGCCTTCATGCCGAGGATGCGGCGCACGGCGTCGTCGAGCCGCGCCATGGGCACGCGCCCGGCCTGCACCGCCTCGACGATCGCCGCGCGCGCCGCGATCGGGTCGGGCGGCATCAGCAACACGTCGGCACCGGCGAGCAGCGCGCGCACCGCGACCTCACCGGGCGGGAACGCGTTCTTGACGCCACCCATCTCGAGCGCGTCGGTGACCACCAGCCCGGTGAAGCCGAGCTCTTCGCGCAGCACGTCGTGCAGGATCTTGTGGCTCAGCGTCGCGGGCAGGTTGGGGTCCTCGCCGAGACCGGGCACCGCGAGGTGCCCCGTCATCACCGACTCGAGCCCTTCCTTGGCCGCGGCCGCGAACGGCAGCAGCTCGACCGCGTGCAGCCGCGCGCGGTCGCCGGGCACCGTCGGCAGCTGCAGGTGCGAGTCGCTGTCGACGTCGCCGTGGCCGGGGAAGTGTTTGCCACAGGCGATCAGGCCCTGACTGCGCACGCCGCGCGCGAACGCGCTGCCGAGCTTCGCCACGAGCTCGGGCTGCTCACCGAAGCTGCGCACGTTGATGATCGGGTTGGCCGGGTTGCTGTTGACGTCGAGCACCGGCGCGAACACCCACTGAAAGCCGAGCGCCTTGGCTTCGCGCGCGGTCACCTCGCCCATCGCTTCCGCGAGCCGCGCGCTGCGCGTCGCGCCGACCAGCATCTGGTTGCCGAGCTCGGTCGCGCCCGACAGGCGGAACCAGACGCCGCCCTCGAAGTCGCCGGCGAGCAGCAGCGGCACCTCGCTGGCGGCCTGCAGCTTGGGGATCAGCGCCGCGGCGTCCTCGACCGTGCCCAGGCTCAGGATCACGCCGCCGAGACCCGCGTCGCGCACCCAGCCGAGCAGCTTCTCGTGGTTGTTCGCGTCGCCCTTGCCCGCGCTGCGCGACAAGGACCAGGACATGAACAGCTGCCCCGCCTTCTGCTCGAGGGTCAGCCGCTGCAGCAGCTCCTCGGCGGGGTCCTGGGCGAGGGCGACGGACGCGAACAGGACGGCGGCGGCGAGGGGGCGCATCACGTGCAGATCTCAGGTGATGTCCGAGGAGAATGCAATTGCGTGCCCGCAGGCACCGCCGGGGCGCCCCATGCGCCGATACCTGTCCCTGCCGCCCCTTGGCCCCCGGCGATCGAACCCGAGCCCGCAATCCTGGTAGTCTCTGCCCCCGCCCTGCGACTGGAAGGCATGGCCGTACTCATGACGTCGACCCCACGCGTTCCTCTGCTGTGTGCCGGCGACCGTCTCACGCGAGACGAGTTCGAGCGTCGCTACACCGCGATGCCGGACCTCAAGAAGGCCGAACTCGTCGAAGGAGTCGTGTACATGGGGTCACCGGTCCGTCACCGGCAACACGGGCGTCCGCACGCGCTGCTCGCGGGCTGGCTGACGCGCTACGAGGCGCACACACCTGGGTTGATGACGAGCGACAACGCGTCGCTGCGGCTCGACCTCGACAACGAACTGCAGCCCGACCTGCTGCTCGCGTTGCCGCAACACGCCGGTGGCCGCCTGCGCGTGACGCAAGGCGGCTGGCTCGAGGGCGCCCCCGAGCTCGTCGTCGAGATCGCCGCGAGCAGCGCGAGCTACGACCTGCACGACAAGCTCCGCGCCTACCGCCGCAACGGTGTGCGTGAGTACGTCGTCTGGCGCACCGAAGACCAGGCGATCGACTGGTTCTCGCTCGAGCACGGCACCTACGTCGAGCAGCATCCCGTCGCGGGCCAACACCGGTGTCGCACGTTCCCGGGGCTGTGGCTGCACATCGACGCGGCCTTGCAGGGGGACGTCGCCGCGCTGCACGCCGCCGTCGATGCCGGCTGCGCCACTGCCGAACACCGGGCGTTCCTGCCGACGCTGAGCAGTTGAGGCAGGGTCAGGGGGCGGCCGCGCCCGCCTCGAGCCCTGCCGCAGCGGCCCGGTCGAGCAGCACCAGCACCTCTGCATGCCGCCGCAACACCGACGCGGGGCACGTCGTCGTCTCCGGCCCCTGCAGCATCGCGCGCACCGCCGCCGCCTTGTTGGCGCCGAACGCGCACAGCACCAGGCGCCGGGCCTGCAGGATCGTATCGATGCCCGACGTCGCGGCCTCGTGCGGCGGTTCCTCGGGGGCGAAACGCCGGCGCGCGTCCTCGCGCGTGGTCTCGGCGAGGCGCGTCACGTGGAAGCCGCTCTCGAACGGCGTGCCCGGCTCGTTGAACGCGAGGTGGCCGTTGCGACCGATGCCGAGGAACTGCAGCTGCACGCCCCCCGCCCGCTGCAATCGCGCGGCGTGCGCTCGCAGCCCGTCGTCGCTGCCGTCGTGCGGCACCGGCAGGAACGTGCCGCGCGACAGCATGTCGCGCAGCGGCGGGCAGGCTTCACAGAGCTCGTGCACCATGCCGCCGCGCCGATCGGGCGCAAAGCCCAGATACTCGTCGAGGTGCGTGGCGACGAAGGCCTTGGGGTCGAGCCGACCCGCGGCGAGCTCCGCGCCGAGCGCGACCAGCATCGCCGTGTAGGTGCCGCCGGTCGCAAAACCGAGCAGCGGCAGGCGCGTGCCGGCGATGGTGCGGCGGATCTCGTCGAGCAGCAGCGGCACCGCGTCGGCGGCGGCGGGCAGGATGTGGACCTGGGGGGCGGACATCGGGCGGCCACTGTGCGGAGCGGGCCGCCGCGACGCAAGCGCGACGATCAGAGACCGACGAGTACGCGCCCGTAG
>JACKIC010000012.1 GCA_020638655.1 Planctomycetota bacterium | reverse complement strand
CCCTCGCGCGTCAGACCCGGGTGGGCGCGCCGTGGTCGGCGTACTTGCGGTCGATGCCCTTGATGTGGGCGCACAGCCAGTGCACCAGGAAGTCGAAGAACGCCTTGGGCACCGTGCCGTCCCCCTTCTGGAAGGCCTCGTGGTGCGCGGCGATCTTCTGCAGCATGTCCTGGTGGATGTAGCCGTGCCGCTTGGCGTCGGGGTAGCCGATCGCCGCCATGTGCTTCTCCTCGTCGGCGAAGTGCTTGGCGGTGAGCTTCGCCAGGCGCTGGATCGCCACGTCCAGGGTCGCCTTGTCGGCCTTCTTTCCGGCCAGCTCGTGGATGCGGTTCATCGCCGCCACGAGTTCCTTGTGTTCGGCGTCCATCGCATCGACCCCGAGCGACAGGCTGTCGTTCCAGCTGAGCAGTGTCATGGTCATTCCTCCCCACGACCGGGATCGACCGGCCCGGCGCACCCCTGGAGGGGGCCGAAAGGCGCACGACAGTGGCGAACGGGCCGTAGCGGCGCGCGCCCCGCCGCCCTATCCTGTTCGCCCCATGAAGCCAGCCATTGCCGACGGTCACGCCGTGACCATCCACTACCGCCTGACGCTCGACGACGGCTCGATCGCCGACGAGTCGTTCGGCAGCGACCCCCTCGTCTACCTGCACGGCGCGCAGAACATCGTGCCGGGACTCGAGCGCCAGCTCGAAGGCAAGAAGGTCGGCGACACCTGCGACTGCGAAGTGCCGGCGAACGAGGGTTACGGCGAATACGACCCGACCGCGGAGCAGACGGTGCCCAAGACCGCGTTCCCGCCGAACGTCGAACTGCAGGTCGGCATGTCGTTCCAGACCCGCGGCCGCAACGGCCAGCCGCAGCCGGTGTGGATCCGCGCCCTCGACGGCGACAACGTCGTCGTCTCGGCCAACCACCCGCTCGCCGGCCAGCGCCTGAACTTCAAGATCGAGGTCGTCGACGTGCGCAAGGCGACCGCCGAGGAGAAGAAGCACGGCCACGTGCACGGCCCCGGCGGACACCACCACTAGTCCCGACACCGGGCCCGCCCTGGGCCCGACCGCCGCGCCGCCCTACGATGCGGCGCCATGGCCAGGACGCCGCAGCGTTCGCCGCAGACGGTGCTCGTCACCGGCGCCAGTTCGGGGCTCGGCCTCGCGTTGGCGCGCCGCCTGATCGCCGACCCGCGGTTCCGCGTCGCGTTGACCGCGCGCGAAGAATCGCTGCCGCGCTTCGCCGCGGCCGGCATCACCGAGAGCGACCGCGTGCGCATCCTGCCGCTCGACGTCACGAACCGCGAGCAACGCATCGCCGCCGTCGCGCGCGTCGAGCACGACCTGGGCGGAGTCGACATGCTCGTCAACAACGCGGGCGTCTCCTACCGCGCCGTGCTCGAACAGGCCAACGAACGCGAGCGCCAGCGGCAGCTCGACGTCAACTTCCTCGGCCCCGTGCACCTGATCCGCCTGGTGCTGCCCGGCATGCGCCGCCGCCGCGCCGGCCGCATCGTCAACGTCTCCTCGGTCGGCGGCATGATGGCGATGCCGACGATGGCGCTCTACTCGGCCAGCAAGTGGGCGCTCGAGGGCGCCAGCGAGGCGCTGTGGTACGAGGTGCGCCCCTTCGGCATCCACGTCACGCTGGTCGAACCCGGCTTCATCCACAGCGAATCGTTCCGCAATACGCGGCTCACCGAGGACAGCGAACGCGCGTTGCACGACCACGACGCCGCCTACCACAACCACTACGCGGCGATGGCGCCGTTCATCGAGCGGCTGATGCAGCGCGCCTGGGCCACGCCCGAGACGGTCGCAGCCAAGGTGCACCGCGCACTGACGATGCGCAACCCGCCGCTGCGCATGCTGGCCACGCCCGACGCGCACGCGTTCGCGCTGCTGCGCCGCTGGCTGCCGCGGCGGCTCTACCACTGGTACCTGCGACGCTGCCTGCCCGCCGTGCGCAGCTGGGGCGCCGAGGGCTGAGCGCGCGCGACGTCACGGAAGTGATCGCCTGAGTGTGGAATCTGG
>JACKIC010000011.1 GCA_020638655.1 Planctomycetota bacterium | reverse complement strand
CGCCGCGCCGAAGCGATCCGCCACCGTCGCGAGCAGGTCGAGGTGCGCGAGGAAGACGTCCTGCCCACCGTTCGTCGACACGCTGCCCGGAAACATCACCGACGTGGTGACGCCGGCGACGATCGGGCGGGCGCGCTCGTCGAGGACGAGGTCGTAGCCGTAGTCGGTGCCGGTGCCACCGAGGAACGTGCTGTAGACGAGCTGGTCGCTGCCGCTGCGACGCGGATCGAAGCGCGCGACGAACGCATCGTGGTGCCCGGCGGTGCCCCCAGGACCATTCGTCGGCACCGGTTGTTGGCACCACGCCGTGACCGGGAACGACGTCGACGCGGTGCCGACGAGCGTCTCGACACTGCCGGTGACCGTCACGCGGCCCGCGCCGTCGATCGCCACGCCGTTGATGCCGTCCTCGAAGTTGCCGCCGAGATACGTGCCCCAGAGCAGCTGTTGTGCGGGCGGCAGCCGCCAGTCGAGCAGCATGACGTAGCCGTCGTAGACGCCGCCGGGCGGCAGCGGTTGGAACGCGCTCGGCGGGATCGTGAGCGGCGCCGGGAAGACCGAGTTGGTCCAGCTGCCGATCGCCCAACGGCCGGACGCGTCGATCGCGAGATCGCTGGCCGCGTCGTAGCCCGGGCCGCCGAGGTAGGACGCGTAGACCGGCACGGACAGCGTGGGGTCGAAGCAGACGACGCAGCCGTCGATGCCGCCCTGCGGGCCGGGCTGCGCGGCGTTGTTTGGAGTCGTGGGCCAGTTCGTCGATGCGGTGTAGCCGCCGATCACGAGCAGGCCGGACGGATCCTGCTTCAGGCACGCGGGCACGTCGTCGTTGGTGCTGCCACCCCACCAGGTGCCGTAGACGAACTGACCGGTCGCCGAGAAGACCGCCGCGTAGCCGTCGTATCCGCCCGCGCGGGCCGATTGCGCGGCGCCAGGGTGCACGGGCAGGACCGGAGCGTGCACCGGCAAGACCGGGGAGTTGCTCCATCCGGTGACGGCCACACCGCTGGGCACGACCGAGATGCCGTTGATCAGCTCCTGACCGGCATCACCGAGAAACGTGCTCCACGTCAGCGACACGCCTGTCGCGGTCGCCGTCAACTGCCCCACGACCATGTCGCCCCACACACCGGGCCCGAGCGGGCCCCGGTTGGTCAGCTGCCACGGGTTGATCGTCGGGAACGTGGAGTCCGAGCTGCCGCCGCCGAAGTACACCCCGCCCGCGCCGTCGAAGCAGCACGCGCGCAGCCACTCCTCCGCGGGCGTGGTGCCCCCGATCACCGCGCTCCAGGTCATGCCCCCGTTCCCGTCGAAGGCCGTGACGAAGCCATCCCAGACGCCCTGCGGCGATCCGCCTGGGAAGTTCCACGAACCCGTGTAGCCGCAGGCGACGACGTTCCCCGCGGCGTCGCGGTCGATGGCCTGTCGCAGGCCCAGGCCATCGTTGCCGGCGCCGCCGAGCGCGGCGCTCCACAGCAGCGATGGATCGATGACGAGCTGCAACGTCGGTTCCCGCCCCGCGACGGAGAACGACACCGTGCCGTCGCCGTGCAACACGAAGTGCGCCGGGAGCACGTTGCGCATGCCGCCGTGCCCGACCTGCCACGCCACGGGCGCCGAGTGTCGGAGCACGCCGATGCCGAGGTCCAGCGCGAGCGCGCCGTTTGCGTCGATCCAGACCCGCTCGGCCCCCGAGAAGCGCAGTCGCGCCGCCGCGACGTCGGCGCCGGGTGCGAAGTGCAGATCGTAGGCCAGCGCGCCGTCGCGGGTGCCGAGCACGAGGTCGATCCCTGGCCAGACGTCAGTGCGCGTCGCCGACGCGAAGCGCGGCACGGACTCCGCCCACTTCGCGCGGTCGTTGCCGACGAAGAACGCGAACACGCCAGGCAGCTTGCCTTCGAACTGCGGCCGCCCCGCCGCTCCACCGACCAGTTCCAAGTTGACCGTCGCCATGCGGGCCACCGGCAGGCGGGCTTCCGGCCCGAGCGCGCCGCGCGCGTCGGGCGGGTCCTCGGCCACGACGACCCGCGTCGTCATGCCGGTTTCGGTCAGCCACGACGTCATCGCGCCGTGCCGAACCCCGGCCGCGACTTCCGCGGGCCATTGGCCGCGGTTGGGCAACACCGCGAACGGTTCCTGCGGTGCCTGGTGGGAAGGTGGCTGGGGGATCGCCGGCGCCGCGGGCAGGCTGAGGGCGAGGGGCAAGAGCGCGAGCAGGGTCTTCATGGTCGTCTACCGTTGGTCCGACCAGACATGGCCAGGACCACGGCGACGTCACTTGCGTTCTTCGCGTTTTGCGGCGGCCTCGAGAGCCTCCCGATACGGAGAGGTCTCGACCGACAGGATCTCGCGGCCCGAAGCCTGCAGCAGCAGCGGCCACTCGCGCAGGTCGCCTTCGTAGGTCGCGACCAGGAG
This sequence comes from Planctomycetota bacterium, assembly GCA_020638655.1. Classification (GTDB taxonomy): domain Bacteria; phylum Planctomycetota; class UBA1135; order UBA1135; family UBA2386; genus JACKIC01. The sequence continues at coordinate 129,121 of JACKIC010000011.1, read as the reverse complement.
GCGGCGGCCGTCGGCCGAGAACTGGCAGGAACGCAAACGTCCGTCCATCGCCGGCAGCACGAGGCACAGCTCGCCATCGGCGGTGAGCACCCGAACACGCTGGTCGTTGCACAGCACCGCCACGGACGACCCGTCGGGGGCGGCGAACAGGCGGAACAGGTAGCCGCGCAGGTCCTGGCGCCAGCGTTCGGTGAGGTTCTCGTCGAACGCGATCACGAGTCCGTCGCGCGTGGCGATGAAGAGCCCGCCGTCCCTGACGTTCCATGCGACCCCCATGACCGTGCTGCCGAGGCCCTCGGTGACGACCGGCGGTTCGCCCGGTCTGTCCGTGCGCCAGACCGCGACGCTCGCCCAATCCGTGCCCGCCGCGATCCGAGACCCCCGCGGCTGCGACGCGACCCAGCACAGGTTCCCGCGCGGCGGTGCAGGCAGTTGCCCCCAATCCCTACCGCCCGCGACATCGAGCAGCGACTGTTCGGCGGTGGCGACGAGCAGGTGACGACCGTGCGGCACGGGCGGCAGCACCGGCACCGACGACGCGACGTCAGCACCTTGGGGAGACCGCCACAACTCGCGGACTCCAGACGTGTCGAATTGCAGGAGGCGGTGGTTGCTCGTGACGATTGCGAGTCCCTTCGACCACGTCACCGCGGAGAGCATCCGTTCGTGCGGCTGCAGATGATCGGACAAGTCGACAGAGGAAGCCGGCAACCGCGCGCCGCGGCGCCAGCGCTGCAACAGGCCGCCAGTCGTGAGCGACCACACCAGACCTTCCCCTGCCTCGTAGCCGGCGGCCGCGACCTTGCCCCCCGTCCGCCACGCCTCACACCAACGCGACCGCCCATCCCACAGCAGCAGACGCTTGTCCATGCTCGCGGTCAGCAGCTGGTCCCCGTCGCCGACGACGCCGATCGCGACCGCGCCCGAGACGTGGCCGCGCAGGTTCGACAACTTGTGCCCCTGGCGGTCCCACAGCGCGGCTTCGTGGCTCGACATCCCGGTGAGGATGCGTTCGCCGTCCGGCAGGAAGCGCCCATGGTCGACGGTCTTCTCGTGCCGCAGGATCACCGGCAGCGCCGCGGCGGCATCGTGGATCGACCAGACCATCGCGGTCCGGTCCTCGCTCGTCGTCAACACCTGCTCGCCATCGGGCGACCAGGACGCGCTCGTGAGGTAGTCGCTGTGGCCACGCAGCTCGCGCGACGAGCCGTCCGCCAGCACCACGACGACCCCGAACCAGTCGTGCTCCTGCAGCGGGTCGATGTCGGACCAGTGGCGTCGGTAGCCGGTGCCCGCGAGCCAGGCGCCGCCCCGCGGCGCGAACGCAACCAGCGCGGCCGGGCCCTCGAGCAGGCGCCCCGCGCCCGCGCACTCGACGCCGTTCGCGTCGACCAGCGCGACCCTGCCGTGCCAGGTCGGGTCGACGCTGCCGCCGAACAACACCGCGCCGGTGGCCGCGTCGCGGTCGGCCGCGAGCCACTGCGAGCCGTCGGCGGGAGGGAAGTGAAAGCAACGCTCGGGACGCAGTTCGCCGTCGAGGTCGTAGATGCGCACGTGTCCGTCGCGCGAGACGAGGAAGATGTCGTCGCCCTGGATGCCACCGGCGATCGCGCCGAAGGCGATGCGTTGCCGCAGCGCCAGCGACTGCAGGCCTCGCAGCACGTCGGGCGGCTGCGCGGACAGGATCTTCTTGATCGAGCCATCCCCCACGTCGATCAGCCTGGACGTCGGCAGATGTCCGACGGCGAGCAGACGCTCACCGGACGCGTCGAACTGCAGCGTGCGCGTACGACCGGCGACGACGACCTGCTGCTCTCGACCATCGCGGAACACGTGCACGGTGCTCCAGAGCTGGTCGATCCCGACGTGGACAGCAGCCGCGAACACGCGGCAATCGCGGCTCGCCGCCACCGCCGTCGCCGTGTTGAGCAGCGGCCAGCTGCGCACCAGCCGCAACTCGGTCATCGCGTCGTAAACGGCGCTGCGCGCGGGCTCCCCGCCGCCAAGGTCGAGCGACGTCGCCCCGACGACCGCCCCACTGGCAGAGTCGCGCTGCTGCGCGACGACCGATGCCCGGTAGGCGAGCACCGCCGCCTCGGCCTTGCGCAACAGATCCAGCACCACCACCAGACCGACGACCGTGCACAGCACCAGCGTCGCGCCGGTCGCCGCCATCGTCGGCCGCTGCCTGGCCCACGCCACCGCCCGCCGCAGCATCCCGGGCGGACGGGTGCGCGTCGGCTCGCCGCGCAGCACCCGCCGCAACTCCTCGGCGAACTCCGCAGCCGACGCGAACCGGCGGCGCGGCTCCTTGTCGAGCGCGCGGTGCACGATGCTGGCGAGGTCGCGCGTCGCCGCGGGCTGCAGGCGCCGCACGTCGATCGGTTCCTCCGTCAGGATGCGCCGGTACGTGTCCTCGCGGCTCGCCCCACCGAACGGCGGCCGCAGCGTCAGGCACTCGTAGAGCATCGCCGCAAGCGCGTGCACGTCGGTGCGCGCGTCGACCCCACGGCCGCGCGGCTCGACCTGTTCGGGCGCCATGTACGCCGGCGTGCCGACGACGTCGCTGCTCAAGGTCAGACCAGGCGCCTCGTCGAGCAAGTCGCGCGCGAGCCCGAAGTCGAGCAGCACAGGTCCAGCGTCGGTGACCATCACGTTGGCCGGTTTGAGGTCGCGGTGCACGAGGCCCGCGTCGTGCATGCAATGCACGGCGTCGGCGAGCCGGGCGATCATTTCGACGCTGTCGCGCACGGCCCCGCGCACCTGCGCGCTGTCGCGGCGGACGGCCTCGCTGCCGGAGCTCTCACGTTCCGCCGACAGCGCGGCGCTCCACGCGGTGACTCCGTTCGCCCTGGCGCGGCGCAGCTGCGCGTCGAGTGCCTCGCCGGCGAGGAACTGCATCGCCAGGAACGGCTGGCCCTGCCATTCCCCGGCCTCGTAGAGCCGGCACAGGCCGGGGTGCTCGAGGCGGGCGATGGCGCGGATCTCGCGGTCGAACCGCTCGCGCGCGCGGCCGCTGGCCAGGAACTCACGGCGGATGCACTTGAGCGCCACGCGGCGCGCGAGGGTCTCGTGCTGGGCCAGGTAGACCACCCCCATGCCGCCGCTGCCGAGCTGCGAAAGCACGCGATAGGGTCCGATGGCCCGTGGCTGGCCATCGCCGTCGTCCTCGGCGTCGAGTCCGTCGAGGAATCCGAAGCGCGACAGCTGTGCGAGCCGGTGATCGAGACGGCGGGCCAGTTCCGGCAAGTCACGCCGCGCGGCCGCCAGCGCCCGTTCTCTCTCCGCCGGGGTCGCGTTGAGGACCTGCTCCAGCATCTGCTCGAGTTGCTGGATCGCGCCGTCGTCAGGTGCTGGGGACATGGGTGCTGCCACTACATGGTCGGCGGCCGCCCGGCGTCACGCAGCTCCGGCAGATTTCGGACAGTCGCATCCGGAGGAGGGCATGGACAGGTCCCCGCAGTGGGCAGATCATGCCGCCTTGCCCTCGCGCCAGGAAGAACTGCTGGGTCGCGCCCGGACCGGCGACAGCGCCGCGCTGGACGAACTGCTGGCGGCCAACGTGCCCGCGGTACGCGCCTACGTGCGTCAGCACATGCCGCCGATGCTGCGCGCACACGAGTCGTGCTCGGACATCGTCAGTTCGGTCTGCCGCGAGGTCCTCCACGCCCAGGACGGCTTCGAATACCGCGGCCCCGAGGCGTTCCGCGGCTGGCTGCACGAGTTCGCGCGCCACAAGATGCAGGACCGGATCCGGCGCTGGCGCACCGAGAAGCGCGACACGCGCAAGGAACACGAGCTCGCCGCCGACGAGAGCCTCGGCGCGATCGCCGCGTTCTACCAGAGCTCGATGTCGCCGAGCGGCGTCGCCATCCGCAACGAAGAAGTGTTGCTCGTCGAGCAGGCGCTCGACCGCTTGCCCGACGAATACCGCGAGGTCATCGCCCTGTGCCGCATCGTCGGCCTGTCGCGCGAAGAGGCCGGACGACGCCTCGGCGGCAAATCGGCCGGCGCGGTGCGCATGCTGCTCAGCCGCGCGCTGACGGCGCTGTCGACGGAGATGGAGCGGTTGGGGCTGCAGGACTGATCGGCCACTCCCTGCCCTCCTCAGACCGCGAGCACCCCCGCCTTCTTCTCCACCGCCGCCACCAGACTCCCATCCAGCACCAGCACCTCCGCCGCCGCCAGATCGGGCGCCAGGAACCGGTCCCCCTCGAGCGCCGCGACCTGCTTGCGCACCACCTTGTGCGCGGCGGCGACACCGACGCCGGGGCGCAGACGCTTCTCGGCGAGGTCGAGCCCCTGCGCCGCGCAGAGCAGCTCGATGCCGAGCACCTTGGCGGTGTTGGCGACGACGCGTTCGGCGTGGCGCGCGGCGGTGACGCCCATCGACACGTGGTCCTCGCGGTTCGCCGAGGTCGGGATGGTGTCGACGCTGGCGGGATGCGCGAGCGACTTGTTCTCGCTGGCGAGCGACGCGGCAACGACCTGCGGGATCATGAAGCCGCTCTCGAGGCCGGGGTTGCGCGCCAGGAACGGCGGCAGGCCGGAGATGTCGGGGTTGACCATCTGCTCGATGCGGCGCTCTGAGATGTTGGCGAGCGTGCTGACCGCGATGGCGAGGAAGTCCATCGCCTGGCTCACGGGCTGGCCGTGGAAGTTGCCGCCGCTGATCACGTCGCCGTTCGGGAACACGAGCGGGTTGTCGGTGACCGAGTTGGCTTCGGTGACGAGCACCTCGAGCGCGTAGCGGATGCCGTCCTTGCTGGCGCCGTGCACCTGCGGCGCGCAGCGCAGCGAGTAGGCGTCCTGCACGCGCGCACAAGCGGCGTGGTCGGGCATGACCTTGCTGCCCGCCAGCAACGCGCGCAGGTTGGCGGCGGTGGCGAGCTGGCCGGCGTGCGGGCGAACCGCGTGCACGCGCTCCTGGAACGGCTTCTCGCTGCCGCGCAGCGCCTCGACGGTCGTCGCGCAGGCGATGTCGGCGGCCTTGGCGACGAGCAGCGCCTGGTGCAGGCACAGGCAGCCGATCGCGGTCATGATCTGGGTGCCGTTGATCAGCGCGAGCCCTTCCTTCTCGGTGAGCTGCAGCGGCTGCCGGCCGAGGCGCGCCAGCGCCGCCTTGCCGGTGATCACCTTGGCGCCGCTGCCGCGAGGATCGTGCACCTCGCCAAAACCGATCAGCGGCAGCGCCATGTGGCTCAGCGGCGCGAGGTCGCCCGACGCCCCCACCGACCCCTGCGACGGCACCACCGGCGTGAGATCCGCGTTGAACAGCGCCATCGCCTGCTCGAGCAGCGCGGGCCGCACGCCCGAGTAGCCGAGCGCGAGGTTGTGGATGCGCAGCGCGAACGCGAGGCGACTCTGCTCGACGCGCAGCGGGTCGCCGACGCCGGTGGCGTGGCTCAGCAGCAGGTTGCGCTGCAGCTGCGCGAGCTGATCGTCGGCGATGCGCATGCCGGCGAGCTTGCCGAAGCCCGTGTTGATGCCGTACATCGTCGCGCCCGTGGCGACGGCGCGGTCGACGACGGCGCGGCTGTCGCGCACGTTCTTGCGCGCGGCGGGCGACAGGTCGATGCGCGAGCCGGGACGGCTCAGCGCGACCAGGGTGGACAGCGGCAGGGACGGTTCGCCGAGCAGGATCTTGGGCACGGCGCCCTTCCTAGACGGAAGGCGATTGCACGGTCAAGCGCGGCGATCCCGGAACCAGGAAGAAGCGCCCGATGCGCGCCAGGAAGCGGCCGCCGTCCTCGCGCTCGAAGGTGTAGTTGCCTTCCATGGTGCCCCACTCGGTGCTCAGCGGGCAGAAGCTCTTGTAGCTGTAGCTCTCGCCCGGCAGCAGCCGCGGATACTCGCCGATCACGCCGCGGCCGCGCACGTCTTCGCGGCGGCCTTCGCCGTCGACGATGATCCAGTGCCGCGACAACAGCTTGGCGGGCTGTTCGCCGACGTTGGTCATCGTGATCCGGTACGAGAACACGAACCGGCGGTTGCCCGGCTCGGATTCGTGCGGCACGAACTCGGCGATCGCCTGGATCCGGATGCCTTCCGTCGTCGTGTCCGATTGCGGCGTGGTCTTCATTCGGTGTCTGGGGCAGGACGGGCCGCCGATCGTAGGTCCTCGGGCGCAGATTGCGAGAGGGGGCGCGCGATGCGGCTAGTGGCCGTGCGCCTCGCCGCCGCGGCGGAACGACAACTTGTCGGTGCCAGCGCTGAGTTCGAGATCGTCGCCGGTGAGCTTGCCGGTCCAGGTGCCGGGCTTCTTGCCGCCCATCAGCAGTGCGTTCACGGTCACCGCGCCCGTGGCCGCGTCGAACGTGTAGGTGCCGTCGACGTGGTCGTGATGACCGTCGGCATCGGGCGCCGTGTGCACGAGCAGCTTGTTGCTCTCGAGATCGAACTCGACGTGCATGCCCTCGCCGTCACCGGCCACCTGCTGCGAGAAACCGCCCTCGAGCGGGTGGTGGTCGTGGCCGCAGCCGGCGAACAGGAACGACGAGACGATCAGGGCGAGCGTGCGGATTTGCATCGGTTCAGCGGGGTCGGGTGAAGCGCCATTGTGGGCCGCGCGCACGGTCGGGGAAAGTCAGCGCCCCCGGTTCGGGGCGTTTTGCCCCGCCGGCGCGGCGGCGTCCGCGATCTTGGCGGCCAGCCCGCCCAGCTTGACACCCTCGAGGTTCGCCAGCACCACCACCACGATGCGCTGTTCCGGAATCATGTAGAGCATCGTGCTGACGCGGGACTGGGCCCCCGAGTGCGAGATCACACGACGGCCCTGCCGGCCGCCGACCCCGAAGCCCAGGCCGTAGCCGGTTGCCTTGCCGTCCGTCAGTCTTCCCGGGGTCCACATCACCTCGAGCGTCGCGGGCTGCACCAGCCTGCCGGCGAGCAGCGCGTTGCCGAAGCGCACGAGGTCGGGCGCCGAACAGACGAAGCCGCCGCCGCCGAGCTTGTAGCTGCTGTCCATCAAGGCGCTGTTGCGCAGCTCGCCGCCGCGCCGCACGTAGCCCGCGGCGCGGTTCTTGACGATGCGGCGCACGTCGTCGTCCTGCAGCGTCGCCGCGCCGCAGCGCGCCGCGATGTGCTCGCGCACGTAGTCGGGCAGGGTCTGGCCCGACGCCTGCTCGACGACCGCGCCGACGAGGTTGAAGCCGAAGGTGCTGTAGCGATAGGCGGTGCCCGGCTCGTGCAGCAGCGGATCGGCCGCGAAGCGCTCGAGCGCCGCGGTCTGGTCGGCGTAGTGCTCCGTGACCTCACCCTCGCCGGGCTTGTAGTGGCGCACGCCGGCCTGGTGGCCGAGCAGCCGCCGCGTCGTCACCGGCCAGCGCTTCTGGGGCCACGCGTCGACGAGCGTGTGCACGTCGGCGTCGAGGTCGAGGCGCCCCTGCTCGACGAGCTGCATCGCCGCCACCGCGGTGATCGGCTTGCTGATCGAGGCCAGGCGGTAGACCGTCGCCGCGGTCGCGGGCACGTCGTTCTCGAGGTCGGCGACGCCGAACCCCTCGGCGAACACGACCTGCCCCGCCACCCCCACCGCGCACGACAGGCCCGGGATGTGGTCGCGCTGCTGCTGATCGGAGACCGCGGCGCGAACGGCTGGTGCGAACGACGGTTCGCCCGGCGGCGCGGCCTGCGCAGGCAACCCTATCCACGAACTGCACAGGAGTGCCGCGACCAGGCGCGGCGACGGAAGCGTTCCGGACGTCATGAGGGCGCCGAGTCTACGCGCTACGGCCCCGGTGCGAACGGCGCGAAACGGCGGGCGCGACCTCAATCCCGGGCGCGGGCGTTGCCGATATCCGCGGGACCAGGTACCGGCCCAATGAACGTCAAGCAACTGCTCCGCACCGCTCTCGTCCCCACCGCCACGGCGATCGCCCCAGTCGCGCTCGCCACGACGGTCGCCTGGCCGGCCTTCGGGCCGACCGGCCACATGGCGCTGCTGTCGCTGTGCGCGTTCGCCGCTGCGGGCAGCCTGGGGGCTGCATTCCATCGCGGCCGCGGCGGCGCCGGCATCGGCAAGGTGCTCGACGGCCTGCAGGCGATGACGCACGGCAAGGGCAACCTCGACACCACCTTCGACACCGCCGCGCCGGGAGAAGCCGGGCAGCTGGGCACCAGCCTCAACGCGTTCGTGACGAAGGTCCGCACCATGGTGAGCGACGTCACGCGCTGCACCGAGCAGATCCAGGAAGGCGTCGAACGCTTCTTCCAGAACAGCCAGAACGTCGCCAGCGGCGCACAGGACCAGTCCGCGTCGATGCAGGAGATCAGCGCCGCGCTCGAGGAGATGGCCCAGGTCGTGCAGGGCAGCGCCGCCAACGCGCAGCAGGCCAACGAGCTGGCGCGCGGCGCGGAGACCTCGGCGACCAAGGGCAGCTCGGCGATGCAGCGCATGGTCGAGGCGATGGGTCAGATCCAGACCTCGAGCAACGAGATCTCGCGCATCATCAAGGTGATCGACGACATCGCCTTCCAGACCAACCTGCTGGCGCTCAACGCCGCGGTCGAGGCGGCGCGCGCCGGCGAAGCCGGCAAGGGTTTCGCGGTCGTCGCCGAGGAGGTGCGCAACCTCGCCCAGCGCAGCGCCGAGGCGGCGAAGAACACCTCGTCGCTGATCAGCGAGGCCAGCCAGCGCGCACAGCGCGGCAGCCAGATCTCCGAGGAGGTCGACGGCGTGCTGCGCGAGATCGTCAGCACCACGGCCAAGGTCAACGGCTTGATGGAGCAGATCGCGACCAGCACGCGCGAACAGTCGAGCGGCATCCAGCAGATCACCCGCGGCCTCGACGAGGTCAACAACGTCACCCAGCGCAACGCCGAGGGCTCGCAGTCGTTGGCCAACACCGCCGCCGAGACCACCTCGCAGGTCGGCCAGCTGGCGCAGGTCGTCGGCGCGTTCAACGTGCGCTGAGCCGCCGCGCCGCCGGCCGCGCCGAACCGGCCAGCCCTCTGTTGCAAGCGCGCGGCTGGTCGTACACGCTCGCGCCATGGACGCCGCGCCCCCACCCGTTCCCACCGACCGCCTGCAGGCGCGCGTCGTCGGCTACTGGGTGATCTCCGACGGGCTGGGCGCCCTGTTCCTCGGCGCGCTGCTGTGGTTCGTCGCGCGACCGCTGCTGCAGGAGCACTGGACCGGCTGGTCGCAGACCTACGAGAACCTGCTGCTCGGCGCCTGCCTGGGCTTCGCGGCGCTCGCGCTGCTGCTGCCGCCGCTGACCTATGCGCGCTGGCGCTACGGCTTCCTCGGCGACCTTCTGCTGCTGCGCTACGGCATCCTGTTCGTCGAGGAGCGCGCCGTGCCCGTGCGGCGCATGCAGCACGTCGACCTGCTGCGCGGCCCGATCGAGCGACTGTTCGGCCTGGCCACCCTGATCGTGTTCACCGCCGGCAACGAGGGCTCGGCGTTCCGCGTGCCCGGTCTGTCGCTGGCCCGAGCCCAGGAGCTGCGCGATCGCATCGTGCAGATGCGCGGTGACGGACGCCTCTGACGCCGGCGCACCGCCCGCTGCGCCGCCGGTGGACGCGCCGGTGCTGGCCCGCGGCCACCTGCACCCGCTGGTGCTGCTACTGCGCCTCCTGGACTCGGTGCAGCAGGTGCTGTTCCTGGTCGTCGCCGCCTTGGTGACCCAGCAGCCATGGCTGCTGGTCGTCGCCGGGGTGATGTTCCTGGTGCGCCTGGGCACCGCGTTGGCGCGCTACCTGACCCTCGAGTACACGCTGACCGGCGAGGAGCTGCGCATCCGCGAAGGCATCCTCGAACGCCAGGAGCGCCGCATCCCGCTCGATCGCATCCAGGACCTGGGCTTCGAGTCGACGATCCTGCGCCGCGTGCTCGGGCTGACCGTGGTGCTCGTCGAGACCGCATCGGGGCGCGGCGTCGAGGCCCGCCTCGACGCCCTGTCGCGGCAGGACGCGGACCACCTGCGCGAGGTGCTGCTCGAGGCGCGCCGCACCCGGCTGCTGGCCGCCCCGACGCCAGCGACCGGTGAGGGCGCTCCCGCGACGCCTCAGCCCGAGCCCGAACCAGAACCCGAGTACCTCGTGCACCGCAGCTCGACCAGCGACCTGCTGCTGCGCGGCCTCACCGACCTGCGGTTGTCGGCGTTCGTGGTCACCGGCTTCGCGGCGCTGCAGCTCGCCGAACAGCTCGGCTTCGCGACGCAGCTGCAAGGCCTCGCCGGCACCGTGCGGCAGTGGCTGGGGCAGTTCTCGCCGCTGGTCCTGGTGGCGCTGCTGGTGAGCCTGTTGCTGGCGGTGATGGCCTTCGGCATCGCCACGGCCACGCTGGGCAACCTGGTGCAGTTTCACGGCTTCTCGCTGACGCTGCGCGGCACCGTGCTGCAGCGGCGCTTCGGCCTGTTGACCACGCGCAGCAAGACCCTGCCCCTCGAGCGCATCCAGCGCGTCACCGTCGAACAACCGTGGTTGCGCCGCCTGCTCGGGCTCGCGGTGGTCAAGGCCGACTCGGCCGGCGGCAGCCGCGCGCAGGGTGAGGACAACGCCGGCGGCTGGGACGTCGTCGTGCCGCTGGCGAAGCTGCCGGTCACCGACGAGATCCTGCCCGCGCTGCTGCCGGGCATCGAAGCCACCGAGTTTTCGTGGCGCCGCGGCTCGCCGCTGCTGGTGCTGCGCACGACCCTGCAAGGCGCGATCCTCGCGACCCTGGCCGTCGCCGCGTTCTGGTCCTCGTCCGGCGCAGGCGCGTTGCTCGCGCTGCTGCTGATCCCGACCTGGTTCGTGCTGGGCATCCTGACCTACCGAAACCTCGGCCTGGCGGTGAGCCCGCGGTTCTTCGCGCTGCGCCACGGCATCGTCGGCCGCTACCTCGCCTATGTGCCCACCGCCAAGGTGCAGGCCGTCGTCGTGCAGCAGGGGCCGCTGGCGTTGCTGCTGGGCCTCGCCGAGATGACCATCTACGTCGCCGGCGGCTCGCCGACCCGAGTGCCCAACCTGACCATCGGCGACGCGCGGCAGGTCGCGCACGAGGTCGCGGCCCTCGCGGCGACGGCTGCGGCCGCCGACTGGTAGCCGCCCGTGGGACCGGTCTAGGCTTCGTCCGCGAACACCTGCGCCAGCGTGCCCGCGTCCAGACAACGCAGCGCCCACGCCTCGAGCTCGGTCAGGTTGCCAGCCAGGATGCGTTCCCGCGCGGCCTCGGACAGCTCGCCGAACTTCGCCGACAGAAGGTGCAGCACCAGCTCGGCGCGACCGGCGACGTAGCCCTCTGCCTTGCCTTCGGCCTTGCCCTCTGCCTTGCCTTCTGCCTTGCCCTCCGCCCGGCCTTCGGCCCGGCCGAGCGCATGCAACCTCGCCGCTGCGGACTTCATGATCATGGACTCCCTGGCGCCCAAGGTCGTCGCCACGACCTCGATCAGCGCCTCGTGTTCGACAGGTGTGGTAGTGAAGACGTAGTTCGTCAGCGCGACAAGGGCCTCCTCCCCCGACGGCGCGCGCACCAGGTCACGCAGCAGCAGCGCCCAGTCGGCGATCGCGGCCAGGACGCGGTCGGAGGACGCGCCGGGCAGGAACTGCAGCGCGGCGAGCGTGACCTTGCCCAGCAGCGTCAGCGACATGCGGCGCAGATCCTCGGGGGAACTGTCGGCGAGGCTCCGCACCACGATGCGGAACTGCGGCTGGAACGCCTGCAGCCAGACGCTCGCGGCGCCTCGCAGGCCTTCGAGCTCGAGGAGTTCGCCGAGCGTGGTCGCCGCGGCCCAGCCTCGCCGGCCGTGGTGCAACAGCACGGGGATCACGAGCGGCAGACGGCGGGGACGAGGCCTGCGACGCAGCAGGTCGCGCCAGATGCCGACCACGTAGCCGAGCATCTGCACGACGGCCCACGGCTCGCTGCGCGACTTGTGCTCGAACAGCAGGTAGACGCGCACGGACCGGCCGCCGGCGCGCGCCGCGAACAACAGATCGCACTGCTGGCGCCGCAGACGCCGCTCCACCTGCGTACCGGGAAGCGGTCGCAGCGTCGCCCAGTCGATCGCCTCCGCCACGGCCGCCGGCAATATGGACCGCAGCAACGCCGCCGCGTGTTCGGGCTGTCCGAACGTGAATCGGAACATGGCATCGTGCGCGTCCTTCACCGCGGAGTCCTCCGCCTGCTTCGTGGCCGCGCCGCGGACGACGTCACACGGATTTGCCTCGAGACCCGTCACGCTGGACGCGGTCGAACCACAAGCATGGTGTGGACACACCGACCATCACCATCGGCTGCGGACTGGTGCAGGGCGTCGACGCCGTTCCCGTCGCGGTCGAGGCGACCACCCGCCACGCCAGCGACGGCACGCCGCGGCTGCTCGGACTCGTCGACGCCTGCGTGCGCGAGGCCTACCACCGCGTGCTGCAGGCGTTCTTCGCGCTCGGCCTGCCCCAGCCGCGCGGCATCACCACGGTCAACTTCGCGCCGGCGGCGCTGCGCAAGCAGGGCAGCGGCTTCGATCTGCCGCTGGCGCTCGCGCTGGCCGGCGCGGGCGGCCTGTTCGCGCCCGAACGGACCCGCGACCTGTTCGCGTTCGGCGAGGTCTCGTTGCGGGGTCACGTCCTGCCGGCGCGCGGCGCAGTCAGCGTCGCGCTGGCAGCGCGGGCGGCGGGGGCGCGCGGCCTCTTGTGCAGCCCTCAGGACGCAGCGCTGTGTCAGGTGATCGAAGGCCTGCCGGTGCACGCCACCACCACCCTCGCCGATGCCATCCACTGGCTGGCCGGGCACCGGGACCTGCCGCCCGTGCCCGCGATCCCGCCGCCGCAGGGCGCGGCCGTGCCGGACCTCGCCGACCTGCGTGGACTGGCGTCGGCCAAGCGCGCCCTGGCGGTTGCGGCGGCGGGCGGCCACAACCTGCTGTTCGTCGGCCCGCCGGGAACCGGCAAGAGCGCGCTGCTGCGGCGGCTGCCCGGCCTGCTGCCGCCGCCGTCGCCGACCGAACGACTCGAGATCCTGCAGACGCACGCCGCGGCGGGGCTGTGTCTGCCGGGCGCAGACGCGCGGCCCTTCCGCGCCCCCCACCACACCAGTTCGACCGTGAGCCTGCTGGGCGGCGGCACCGAGGTGCGGCCCGGCGAGATCACCCTGGCACACCGCGGCGTGCTGTTCCTCGACGAACTGCCCGAGTTCCGCCGCGACGCGCTGGAGGCGCTGCGGCAGCCGCTCGAAGACGGCACCGTCACGGTCGGGCGGGCGCTGCGCACGGTGACGATGCCGGCCCGCCTGCTGCTGGTCGCCGCGATGAACCCGTGCCCGTGCGGCTACGTCGGCCACCGCCAGCGCCCGTGCCGTTGCACCCCTGCGGCCGTGTCACGCTACCGATCGCGCCTGTCCGGTCCGCTGCTCGACCGCATCGACCTGCGTGCCGAGATCCCGGCGCTCGACCCCGCGGAGCTGCGCGGCCCGCCGGAGCCCGGGGGCGGCACCGAACACTGGCGACAGCGGGTGCTGGCGGCGCGGTCGCGGCAGCTGCACCGCCGCCGCGCGCACCGCTCGGACACCGACCTCGGCAACGCCCGACTCGACGGGGACGCGCTGCTGCGCGCGTGCGACGCCGCCGAAGGCACCCTGCGCCTCCTCGACGAGGTGCTGCGGCGCCGGCACGAGACCGGTCGCGGTCGCGTCCGGTTGCTGCGCCTGGCGCGCACGCTCGCCGATCTCGACGACCGTCCGGCCGTCGAGGACGTCGACGTGTTCGAGGCCGCGGCGCTGCGCGGTCGGGAGGACCGCACCTTCGCGGCCACACCGTGAACGACGCGACCGATCAGCCGTCGTCGGGCACGCGCACCAGCGGCAGCTTGCGCGCCGGTTCGGGCTTGGCCGAGGGCGCAGTCGCCGCCGGCAGTTCGTGCGCGCGACCTTGCGGCGTGCGTTCGCGGGCCTGCTGTCCCTTGACGGGACCCTGCAGCCGGGGCTCGATCGCCTGCGCGTCGAGCTCGAGCGACCGCGTGACGAACTCGAAGTCGGGCTGCAGCTCGTCCCAGTCCTGCCGGTCGGCGATGCAGACCAGCACCAGGAAGCGGTCCTCCTGCGGCACCACGTCGACCGTAGCGCGCAGGTGCTTGCCGGTCGCGCACAGGCGCACGGCGTCCTTGCCCTTGACCTCGACGGAGCTGCGGCTCTCGAAGCGCAGCTCGGGGTGCAGCAGCAGGAACCAGTTGCCGACCGCGTCCGCGGCGGTCGCCAGCGACGCGCCGGGCTCGAGGTGGTCGAGGCGCGTGATCGCGATGCTCGCGTTCGGCATCGGACCGCTCAGAACCAGCCGTCCGGCAGGCACCTCGTCGACGATGCTCCAGCACGGGTTCGGTCGCCAGCAGGCGAACGTGCCGCCCGCTTCGATCACGAACGAGCTGGGGATCGAGACGCCGCCGGCGAGACGGCGCGCCGACTCGGCTTCGCTGCGCACGGCGACCAGGGCCGGTCCGGCGAGCTCGCGGCGCAGGGTCTGCGCGGTGGCGTCGAGCCAGACGCTGTTGCGACCGTTCGCCGACGATTCGGCGAACTCGGTGATCTCGAGCGGCTTGCCCTCCCAGGTGATCCGGCGCGCGCGGGCCGCGTCGATGGCGCGCGCGACGATCTCGTCGTTGGCCGGGTCGTACATCGTGGTCTGCGGCAGCGCCGCGCCGGTGTGGCGCGCGACGGCGCGCGCCAGCAGCGGGAAGGTGTCGCGCTCGGACCACGGCAGATCGCGCTCGCGGCGGCCGCTGTGGTCGAGCTGCTGCACGTGCAGGTGGTCGCCCTGACACGCGCCTTCGATGATGCGTTCGTCGACGACGCGATCGGCCTGGCCGTGGTTCTCACCCGGCACCATCGAGATGCCGAGCACCGGCTCGCTGATGCGTTCACGGAAGTAGCAGCTCTGCGGCACGAAGTTGCTGTCCGCCTTGCACAGCGAGGTCACCTGGTAGCGCCGGTGCGCCTGCCGGAATTCGTATTCCTCGCTGATCGTCAGGCTGCCGTCGCTGGCCACGGCGACGCCCGCCTGCAGCCAGCCGACGGACTTGCCCTCGCCGTCGTAGAGCACGAACCACTCGCTGCGCGGCTGCATCGGGCCCTTGTCGGCCCGGGCCGCGGCGCCGGCGCCGAGCTTGATCGAGGCGATCTGCGCCATGCTCAGGCCGATGGTCGCGCCGGCCTGCAGCTCGATCTCGACGTAGCCGTCGAGCTGCGTGGTGACGCGGCCCTCGAGCTGGTCGCCGTTCTTGAGTTCGACGACGTCGAGCGAGCGGGCGCCGGGGTCCTGCGGACACAGGAACAGGGCGAGGGACAGGGTCAGGGTGCTGAAGGTCATCGGGCCGGTTCGATCTCCGCGGGCTCTATCGAACCGCCCCTGCCATCGGCTTTACCGGGTGTCGGGGATTTCGACGGGCGCGGGCATCGCCAGCACCCCGCGCCAGCCCAGCCAGGTCGCCACGACGGCGACGGCCAGGGCCGGCAGCAGCAGGAGCAGGGCCGGTACCCCCAGCAGCGTGCCCCAGAACACCCACCACAGGTGGCGGCCGCCGCGGTCCTCCCACTGCACCGGCGCGAGGTCCTGCGGCGGCATCGCGCCAGGCACGGCCTCGATGCCGAACAGCGGTCCGATGGTGTTGGCGCTGCCGTTGCGCGGCGCGCCGCTCGCGTCTTCGAAGTCGCCCCGCCACGACTTGAACGCGTAGGTCCAGTTGGCGTGCAGCGGCGAGAAGCGCGGCAGGAAGAAGTAGTGGTCGGCCTCGTCGACGCCGTGGCGATCGGCTTCGGTGATCTGGCCGGCTGCGAGCTCGCGGTCGTACATCGCCCTGACGGCCTGGCCCGCGAGCTGGTTGTGACCGCGCGTCGGCGCGATCACCGAGGTCAGGTTGACGAACGCACCGGCGGCGAACAGCAGCAGGAAGGTCCGGCGAAACGAACGCCACGGCAAGGCCTGCGGCAGCGCGAGCGCACACAGCGCGACCACCCCCGGGGTGACGTAGCGCACGCCCCAGCACTGCCCCGACTGCCAGCCGTTGGTCGAGCCGAACATCAGCATCGGGATCGCGAACAGGAGCCAGGCGAGCCACCGCAGCTCGGGCACGCGCGCCCGCGACGTCGCGGCGGGCAGCGCCAGCCACAGCATCGGCGAGAACCACAGGATGCCCTTGCCGGCGGCGATGAGCAGCTTGAGCACGCCGAAGTAGACCGGGTAGTTGAACCACGACCCTGCCGCTGGATAACCCGTGTCCGAGACCGACCCGAAGCGCAGGTGGTCGACCGTCAACAACAGCAGCAGGCACGGCAGGCCGCCGAGCGCGAACCAAAGCGCGTCGGCGCGCCGGCCGCGGCGCAGCCCGGCGAGCGCGACCGCGAGCAGCAGGGGCGGCACGAGCAGGCCGTGCGGATAACGCGTCAGCACGGCTGCGCCAGCCGCGAGACCGCCGAGCAGGAGCGTGCGCACGGTGGCGGTGCCGCAGTGCGCGCGCACCGTCGCGTAGAGCGCGGCGAGCAGGAAACACATCCCGGGCCCGTCGGACAGCGTCTCGCTGCCGAGCGGGAACAGCTGCGTCGCCAATGCGATCGCCGCCGTCGACCACGCGGCGTCGCGCGGCGCGGCGCCGAGCGCGCCGGCGATCAGGAAGAGCAGCAGCACCGAGGTCGCGCCGAACAGCGGCGGCAGGAGCATCGCGACGGCCGCGTGGCTAGTCACGAACTCGCTGAATCGGTAGGACTGCGGCGAGGCGCGACTGGCGGTTCGGAAGCGCTCCTCGAGCGACGGGAACACGGCCTGCAGCGCGTCGCCGAGGGCGACGCACGGCACCATCAGCCAGACGTGGCCCATCGGGAACCACACGTAGGTGAGGCCGTTCCGGCCGACCTTGCCGTAGGCCTGCACGCCGTGCGCGGCGCGGTCGGCGATGAGGGCGACGATCTCCTGCTCGCTGCGCGAGGCGCCCGCCTGCCCGCTACCGAGCAGCCCCGAGTCACCGCGGTGCAGCAACGCCCTCGCGGCGTGCATCGTGAACGTCGAGTCGAGGCTCTCGAGGTTGCCGTGCGCGGTGCAGAAGAACGCCGCGAACGCGCCGAGCCAGACCAACAGCAGCGCCCGCGTGCGCTTCACCGACCGCCCCCCAGCTGCGCGGGATCGACGCCCAGGATCGGCAGCGCCCACCAGAACAACCACGGCACGAGCATGGCGGCGGCCAGCAGGTCGAGGCCGCAGCCGGCGCGCGCCATCTGGCCGAAGGTCACCTGCCGCGACGCGAACACGATCGTGTTGGGCGGCGTCGCGATCGGCAGCATGAAGCCGCACGACGACGCCAACACCGCCGGGAACATCAGCACCAGCGGGTCGATGCGCGCCGCGACCGCCCCGTCGCGCAGGATCGGCAGCAGCATCGTCGCGCAGGCGGTGTTGCTGGCGACCTCGGACAGCGCCGTGATCAGCAGCACCATCACGAACAGCAGCAGCGCCGGGTGCATCGAGCCGATCCACGGCCGCAGCAGCTCGCCGAACGCCGCCGACAGGCCGGTCGGGCCGAACCCGTTGGCCAGCGCGATGCCGCCGCCGAGCAGCAGCAACAGGTCGAACGGCATCTTGCGCGCCGTCGGCCAGTCGACGAGGCGCTCGCCGCCACCGGTGCCGGTCGGCACGAGGAACGCGAGGATCGCGACGAGCACGGCGACCGAGCCGTCGGCGATGTAGTTGTCGCGCTGGCCCGCGGGCACGAGGTAGTGCGCCCAGCCGTGCAGCACCTCCCCGGCGCCGAGTTGCAGGTCGCCGCGCGTCGCCCACAGCAGCACCGCGACGCCGAACAGGATCGCGGTGCGACGTTCGGCCTTGCTCCACTTCGGCAGCGCGCGCGCCTCGGCGAGCAACTCGTCGCCGCGCCGCCAGCGCTGCCGCGGCACGCGCAGCGTCACGTGGGTCATCAGCAGGCTCGCGGCGGTCGACAGCAGCAGCGCGAAGGGCGCGAAGGCGAGCACCCAGAGCAGGAACGACACGGGCCGCGCGCCCTGCGCCACGAGCGGCTCGTGGGCGGCGAAGAAGATCGCGTTCGGCGCGGTGCCGATCGGCGTCGCCATGCCGCCGATCGAGGCGCCGAACGCGATCGCGCACATCACCCCGGCGCCGAAGTTCGCCTGGGCGCGCGGCGCGAGCTCGCCGAGCTCCTGCGAGCGCTTCACGAGCACGGTGCCGATCGGCAACAGCAGCAGCGCGGTGGCCGTGTTGTTGACGAACATCGACACGAACGTCGCGGCCAGGAAGAAGCCGAGCACGAGCCGGCTCGGGAAGGGACCGAGCGCGGCGACGATGCGCAGGGCGATGCGGCGGTGCAGGCCGGCGCGTTCGACCGCCATCGCCAGCACGAAGCCGCCGCCGAACAGCCACAGGATCGGGTTGCCGTAGCCGCGCGTCACGTCGCCGGTCGACTGCACCGCCAGCACCGGCAGCAGAGCCAGCGGCAGCAGCGAGGCCGCCGCGATCGGCATCGCCGAGAGCAGCCAGCAGGACGTCGTCAGCGCGGTGACGAACAGCAGCCGACATGCAGGTCCGGGGTCGGTGCCCGCGGGCAGCGGCAGGTAGCGACCCAGGAGCGCACAGGCCAGGGCGATCAGCACGGCCAGCGCCAACCGCGCCATGCTCACCGGCTCGACGACGCGAGCGGCCTGGGCGGGTGTCGTGGTCATGCGTCCGCCGCCGAAGCCCCGCCGACCGACGCGCGCAGCCAGTCGAGGTAGGCGTGGGCGCCACCGGCGACCGGCAGTTCGAGGATCTCGGGCACCTCGTATGGGTGCAGCGCCAACAACCGCGCCTGCATCGCCTCGACGTAGGGCAGCGTGGTCTTCGCCACGAGCAGCAGTTCGCTGCCGTGCTCGACCGCGCCCTGCCAGCGGTAGTAGGACTCGACCCCGGGCAGGACATTGACGCAGGCGCAGAGCCCCTCGGTCACGAGCGCGCGCGCGAGGTCGTGCGCGCCGAGCTTGGGCGCGATCGCCGCCGCCGGCGCCGTGCACAGAACCACGACGATGTCACTGGTCATGAGCCACCTCCGCTGTCACTTGCCGCGGGCCAGGCGTTCGGCCAACGCCGGGTGCAGCCCCGCCGCGAGGATCTTGGCCTGGGTGCGGCGGAAATCGTAGGGCACCCGATGGATCTCGACGGTGTCGCCGTCGACGACCGCGAACGAAGCGCGCGGATCGCCGTCGCGCGGCTGACCGACGCTGCCGACATTGACGATGCACGGACCCTCGAGCCGGAACCGGTGGTTGTCGTCGGTGGCCTGATGGAAGCGGTAGTCGGGCCGGTGCAGCCCCGGCCAGTGCGTGTGGCCGACGAAACACGGGCGATCGACGAGCGCGAAGATCTGCTGCATCTTCTCGGGCTCGAGGAAGCCGTCGCTCTTGAGCACGTACTCCATGACCGGGTCGCGCGGCGAGCCGTGGCAGAACAGGAAGCCGTGCGCCTCCATGCGCTGCGGCAGCCGCCGCAGGAAGTCCCAGACGGCGCGGCGCCCGAAGCGCAGAAACCCCGGCTGCAGCATGTGGCGGCTGTAGAGCAGGGCCTCGCGGGCGAGCGGGTTGAAGTCGTCGAGCTCGTGGAACAACCCCCAGTCGTGGTTGCCCTGGATGCACCAGCTGCAGCGCTGCAGCACCAGCCTGGCCACCGGCAGCGGATCGGCCCCGTAGCCGACGACGTCACCCAGACAGGCGATCTCGCGCACCCCGAGCTGATCGATGCGCGCCAGCACCGCCTCGACGGCCTCGAGGTTGGCGTGCAGGTCGGAGATCAGCGCGAACGCCGCCATCGTCAGCCCCCGGCGGCCTCGAGGGCGCGCTGGACTTCGGCCTCGACCGCGGCGGCCGCGGCGGCGAGGCTCATCTTCATCGTGGCCCCGGCCGCCTTCTTGTGGCCACCGCCGCCCCAGACGCCGGCGATCGCCTGCACATCCACGTCGCGCCGCGCGCGCAGGCTGACCTTGACGGTGCCGTCGAAGCGCTCCTTGCACAGCGCCACGACCTCGACACCCTCGGTGCTGCGCAGCGGCTCGAGGATCTCGTCGGGGTCGAAGTCGATGTGCGAGGCGCGGTCCATCAAGGACCGGTCGAGCACCGCGAGTGCGAGGCGCCCCCCCAGCAGCAGCCGGTGGGTGGCCAGCGCTTCGCAGAGCAGCGCCGTCGACTGCGGGTGCCGGCGACGGAAGAGGCTGTCGTAGATCAGGCTGACGTCGACGCCGGCCGCGACCAACTCGCTGGCCATGGCGAAGACCTCGGCGTCGGCGTTCGAGTAGCGGAACCAGCCCGTGTCGGCGATCAGGGACAAGAACACGCCCTCGGCCGCCGGCGGCGTGAGCGGCACGTCGAGCTGCCGGAACAGGCGGCGCACCAGGGCGCCGGTCGCCGCCGCGGTCGCGTCGACGTAGCAGACCGAGCCGTCGCCGTTCTCGCTGCCGACGTGGTGGTCGATCACCCCGATCGGCACCCCGCTCTGCTGCAGGCGTTGGCCCAGGTGGCCGACGCGCGACAGCTGACAGCAGTCGAGCAGGATCGCGCAGTCGAACTCGGGCAGCGGCGTCTCGGCGCGGGCCGACGCGAACGGGGTGTGCCGCTGCAGGAAGTCGAACGACCTGCCGATCGGGTCGGGATTGACGATGTGGGCTTGCTTGCCGAGCGCCTTCAGCAGGTGGAACAGCGCCGTCTCGGCGCCCAGGCAGTCCCCGTCGGGGTTCTCGTGACCGGTCAGCAGGAAGCTGCGGTGTCGATCGAAGAGGTCGAGGATGGTCGTCAAAGGCGGCGTCCTGGCCGAGTCGTTGGATGCGGCCGCGGCGGCGACCACGCGGGCACCGGTCGCAGGGACCGCCACCTGGCTGATACTCGACACGACTCTAGGCAACCGACCGGCCCGGCTCAACGAATCCGGCGCCCCGCGGACAACACCAGCGCGGGCGCCAGCTCGCCGCGCACGAAGGCGCCCAGCAGCGCGTCGTCGTCGCCGTCGTGGGCCGGCAGGGCCAGCAAGTCGGCGCGCCCGCCGCGCCGCAGACGCCCCAGGCCGGGCCGTCCCAGGGCCTGCGCGCCGTGACTGGTCGCGATCGTCAGCAGCTGCCGGTCGGAGAGCGCCGGACACATGCGCCCCAGCAGGGCCAGCTCGCCGCGCAGGGACCAGCGCGCGTTGCTGGCGCGGGAATCGGTGCCGATCGCCACCGGCACCCCCGCCGCCAGCCAGCGCGCCACCGGCGGCACCTCGCGGCCGAACCACTCGATCGTGCCGGGGCAGACGACGATGGCGGCCCCCGCGTCCCGGATCCGCGCCACGTCGCCGCGCTCGAGTTCCTGGCAGTGCACCAGGTGGGTCCCCGGGCGCAGCACGCCGAGCCGTTGCAGGTGGCGCACCGCACCGACCCCCGGCGCCCGGAACCCGGCCGGCAGGCGACCGAGCGCGGCCAGCAGTTCGGCGAAGGGTCCCTCGCCCGTGCGCAGGAACTGCTGCTCCTCGGGCACCTCGGCGCAGTGGATCGACAGGTGGCGACAACGGCGCGCCGCGGCCCGCATCAGGTCGCCGGAGACCGAGTAGGGCGCGTGCGGAGAGAGCCCGGCGGCGAGCCGGCCGTCGCCCACCACCCGGCGATTCTGCACCAGCTGGCGCGCGGCGGCGCCGGTCAGGTGAAAGCCGGTGAGTTCCTGATAACAGCGCCCGGCCGCGCCGGCCGCGCGCAACACGGCGGGGCTCAGACCGGTCGAGTCGATCTCGCCGAAGGCCGTGACCCCATCGCGCTGCAGTGCCTTCACGTGCGCCCTCGCCGCAGCGCGCATGCCAGCCGGTGCCGTCGCGGCGCGCTGCTTCATCACGGCGCCGACCCAGGGCAGGAAGTCGCGCGGCGCGGTTGCGGGCAACGGCTCGAGCTGCAGATGGGCGTGCGCGTCGACGAGCCCAGGCACGAGGACCACGTCCCGCACCCGGCCGCGGGTGCGCCGCAGCGCCACGATGCGCCCCGAGCCGTCCCAGACGACCTCGGCGTTCTGGATCGACCGCTGCGGATCGATCCAGATGCGCCGCGCGGCGAGCGAGCCGCCGCTCACGCCAGCGTCCGTACGCCTCCGATCAGGTGCGCGCGTAGACGCGCAGGCCACGCACGACGCAGTTCGGGAACATGGCGCGGTTGAACGTCATGTTGAAGCGGAAGCCGAGCGGCGAGTCCTGGTTGATGCCGCTGCCGCCGCCGGTCCCGATGCCCTCGCGCCACGGGCCGATCGTGCCGGGCAGCGGCTCGTTGCCGGACTGCGGCAGCGCCGCGCCCTGGAACATGATGATCAGCGGACCGTTCGGGTCGTTCGCCTTCTGCGTGCCGGGGTCCCCGGTGTCCGTGTAGGTGATGTCGACCGTGCCATTGCCGTCGGTGTCGACGTCGAGCTCGTAGCGCAGCCACTGCGGCGGGAAGATGCGGCCCGAAGAGCGCCACAGCGAAGTCTGGCCCGAGTAGGGATCCCCGTCGGTCAGCGCCGCGGAGTGCACGCCGGCGACGTAGGTCGGCACGTTGCTGCCCGAGCCGACGTTCACCGAACCACCCGCTTCGAGGCGGTAGAAGCCGGGCGAGCCAGCACCGGCCTGCGAGACCACGTTGATGCTGGGGTTGGAGATGCTGCCCGTGCGGCTGCCCGCACCACCGCTCGTGTCGATGAGACCGTTCATCACCAGGTTGCCGGCCGCCTGCAGCAGGAACGAGCCGCCCGAGCCGCCGCCGCCCGGCGAGCTGATGCCCCAGTTCTGGTCGGCGGCCGGGGTGTTGCGGTCGTCGCCGTTGATCAGGACGCCCTCACCACCCTTGGCCTCGAGCGAGGCGGAGCCCGACACGGTCAGGTCGCCGCCGGCGCGCAGCGCCAAGGCGCCGCCGCCACCGGAGCCACCGCAACCGGCGATGTAGACGTCACCGACGACGTAGATCGTGCCGAAGGCGTGCGTGCCACCGCCACCACCGCCCGAGCCGCCCACCACGAAGTGGTCGATCGACGAGTAGTTGGGCGACGGCAACGGCACCGGCGGGTAGGGCAACAGGTTGAACTGCAGACCCTGCACCGGCGCAGCGCCGATGCTCAGGGCGCCCAGCGGAGTCACCGAGGAAGCGCCGCCGGCGAGCGAGAAGCCGCCGCCCGTGCCGCCCGGCGCGAAGTGGGCGCGATACACGCTGCCCAGCAGCGGCGAGTTCGGCGCCGCGATACCGGTCGAAGGGTGCATCACCGAGCCGCGGCCACCGGTGTCGATGGCTTGCACCGCGTAGGCGTGGCCGGCGGGCAGGTGCAGATCCTGGCCGTTCTGGCCGTTGGTCAGCACGACGCCGCCGACGATGATCGGGCCGGTGCCCTGGCACTCGTTGCCACCCTTGCCGCCGCGGCCGCCGCCGGGGCCGGCAGCACCGCCGTCCTGGCCGGCGATGTAGGGCGCCGGCGAGCTGGTCGCACCGCGACCGTTGAAGTCGGAGACACGCTGGCCGGAGGCGAGGCCCGAGGACGGCACCCAGAACGGCATCGGATCGGCGTTGAGCAGCAGGGTGCCGCGCACATCGATCTGACCGCGGGCCCAGATCTGCGGCGGCACCGAGCCGGTGAAGCGGATCGTGGTGCCCTCGGGGATGATGAAGTCCGTGAAGTAGAACTTGCCGTCCGTGATCGTGTACTGCAGGCCGGTCATCGAGTGCGAGGAGGGGATCACGAAGTTGTCCGTGTTCCACTCGAACGAGTTCGAGCCGACCTGGGTGCCGAGGGACGGGTCGAAGGTGCCGTGGCGACCGTCGAAGCCCAGCTGGGCCGGGCGGGCGCCGTTGAGCCAGGTGCCGCCCGAGACGCGCACTTCCAGGCCGCTGGCGCTGGCGAAGGTCTCGTTGAAGGTCAGCGGCACCGAGACGCCGGGCTCGGTGAAGAACTGGAAGGTCGCCGGAACGGCCTGGCGGCCGGAGAGGTCGCGCAGGTCCGCCGACACCACGACCTCGATGCACGACTCGCCGGGCAGCTGCACCGTCGGGCGGATCGTGACGACGGTCACCGGGGTGCCGCTGTAGATCTCGGTCGCGATCTGCGGCAGGGCCACGAGGCCGACGCCGGCCGCGTCGCGGTCACAGATCAGGCCGTTGGGGCCCGGGTTGGCGTTGCGCAACACCAGCCGGATCGGCGAGGCGTTGGTCAGCGTGCCTTGCAGCGGCGTGGTGTCGATCAGCTCGGAGAAGCGCAGCACGATCGTCGGATCGAGCGGCGCGGCGTTCAGGTCCACCGGCGAGATCAACTCGACGCGCGGCGGCTGCTGGTCGGCATCGATGATGCCGCGCGAAGCGACCACGGTGCACGAGAACTCGCGGCCCAACGCGTCCCCGGAGACACTGCGCACGCCCTGCGAGGTGCCCGTACCCGCTGCCATCGTGATGATGTAGGTCTCGTTGCGCTGGAAACCGAACGAGCTGACGCCGTTGATCGTGCGCACGCGCGGGACGAAGGCGAGCTCGTTGGTGCCGACCACCAGGTCGCCGTCCGGCGCGACGCCGGTCACCGTGCGGATCGACACCGTCGCGGCGTTGACCGAGGATGGGTCGATGGCGTCGGAGAAGGAGAAGCGCAGGCGCTGGTTCTCGGCGATCTCCGTGACGGCACAGCCGGTGCCGCTGCAGCCGAGGTCGCAGCTGACCAGGCAGAACGCGGAACCATCGGCGCAGCGCACCTTCACGGACGCAGCCGAACCGGACCCACTGCCGGAGCAACCAGCCAGCCCGAGAACGAGCAGGCCAGAGAGAACGCCGAGGGAAAGAGTCTTGCGCATGGAATCAGGAGCCCCTGGGGCTCGCGGTCGGAAGTTGCTGGAAGGGCGCGGGGAGATGCTTGTGTAGCTGCAGTAGTTCGGAAGGCGCGGTGTCGGCTGTCAGGTCGTGCCTATTCGGCCACCTTGTAGAACACCGAGACGCTGTCGATCGTCACCACCTGGGCGATGGTGCGGTCCTGGATGATCTGCCAGCGGAAGCCGTTCAGGCCGTCCGAGGCGATGCCGGTCTGACCTCCGACCGAGCGCACCGAGGTGCGCCACGGGCGCGTCTCGGTCGGCAGGTTGGTGAGCAGGTTGATGTTGGCCGCCTGCCACAGGGCGCGCAGCGGCGCACCCTGGGTGGCGGCGACAGTCGAGACCGCCGGGTCGTCGCTGAAGACCGTCGGCACACCGTCGACGGTGGCGTGGATCTCGTAGCGGGCGTACTCGGGGCCGAACAGCAGGCCGGTCGAATAGAACTTCGAACGGAAGGACACGGCGTCGTCCGTCTCGGTCAGGGTGCCGACGTTGTTGGCGACGGCCGCCGGCTGCATCGTGGCCAGTAGCGCCGTGGTCGGCGAGCCGGGGATCTCGCAGCGCACGAAGCCGGGCGAGCCGTTGCCGCCGCGGATCTCGACCGCGGCGCTGTGCGGCACCTGGTTGGGGCTGCCGTTGGCCGAACGGTTGAAGACACCGCCGTTGCCGCCGCGCACGTCGATCAGACCCGAGATCGCGGCGTCGCGGCCGCTCTGCACGACCACCGAACCGCCCGAACCGCCGCCGCCGGGAGCCGGCGAGGACGACGAGGTCACGCCGGAGATGCTCGCAGCGCTGCCGCCCGTGGCGATCACGGAACCGGTCGAAGCGACGGTCAGCGAGTCGCCGGCGCGCAGGCCGATCGCACCGCCACCACCGCCGCCGGCGCCGCCCGAAGACCAGACGCGCGCCAGGGCGATCGTCAGGCAGGCGTGGCTGCCGGCACCGCCGCCGCCGGCGCCGCCGATCATGAAGTGGTCCGAGCTCTTCTGCAGACCCGTCGCCGGCGGGAACGGGAACAGCTGCATCGCCGCACCGCCGACCGAGGAGGGGCCCATCGCGTCGAGACGCGGCGGCACCAGGAGCACCGGATCGGGGTGGTTGTTGGTGACCACGCGACCG
Organism: Planctomycetota bacterium; assembly: GCA_020638655.1. Classification (GTDB taxonomy): domain Bacteria; phylum Planctomycetota; class UBA1135; order UBA1135; family UBA2386; genus JACKIC01. The sequence continues at coordinate 103,238 of JACKIC010000011.1, read as the reverse complement.
TCTTCACCGACATCGCGCAGACCACCGCCGCTGCCACCGGCGGCGGCAGAGGGCGAGTAGTCCACGACCGTGCCGCCGAAGATCAGGCTGGTGCTGAGGCCGTCGGTCGGGAAGAGCTGCGAACCCTTGCCGGCCGTGTTGTTGGCCGAGGTCGCATAGGCGTGACCGCCGCGCACCCGCGCCGACTGGCCGTTGCGACCGTTGAAGTTCGGGTTGGAGCCGACGCCCAGGCACTTGTCACCGCCCTGGCCGCCGCGACCGCCGAACACGCCGCCGAGGCCGCCGAGCTGGCCGACCGCGACCACGTTGGTCGGCAGGGTCGTCAGCGACTGACCGGCGACGTTGAGTTCGCCGTCGATCTGCAGCCGGCCGACGACCGTGAACACCGGCGGGTTGTTGCCGCTGAAGGTGATGCGCACGTCGCTGGGCACGACCATCGTGTCGAAGTAGAAGCGACCGTCGGTCACCGCCACGGGGCTGCCCGTCACGGACTGTTCCGCGGGGATCACCGTGTTGTCGGTGTTGATCTGGTAGGTGCGCTTGCCGAAGACGACGCCGAGGTCCTGGCCGAGTTCGACGAAGAACGTGCCGTGCCGGCCGTCGCCGCCGATCTTGGCGAAGGTCGCCACACCGCCCGCCCAGGTCGACGCCGAGGCGTCGGGGTCGCGGAACACGTCGTTGTTGAACTCCTCGGTCAGCGGGATCTCGATCAGCGGCACTTCCTCGGTGAGGAACTGGAACGTCTGCGGCTGCGCGGGCTTGCCCGACAGGTCGACGACGCCATTGGTGACGTTGACCTCGATGCAGACGTTCGGCGGCAGCTCCGCCGCCGGCGTGAAGGTCAGGATGGAGGTGTCGAGCTGGTAGTCCAGGCGCTGGCTGCCCGCGAGCGTCAGCGGCTGCGAGCCGACGTCGCACTCACGACCGCCGCCCTGCGCCTCGCGCGTGCGGCGCACGGTGAAGATCACGGGGCTGTTGCCCGCAGTGAACGGCGTCGAGTCGATGATCTCGTTGAACTCGAGGCGGATCAGCGTGTCGCGCGGCGCATTGAGCAACTGGCCGGCGTTTGGCTGCAGCAACGACGCGCGCGGCGGCACCCCGTTGTGGTCGATGATGCCCTGGTTCGAGACCAGCGTGCAGGACAGCTGCTGCGCGAACGCCTTGCCCGAGGTGCTGCGCACGACGGCGTTCTGGTTCTCGCCGCCGACGATCGTCATCGTGTAGGTCTCGCCGGGGGAGAAGCCGTAGAAGGTCTGCTGACCCGAGATCAGCACCGTCGGCAGGAACTCGACCTGGTTGCCGTTGACGAAGAACTCGCCGACAGGCTGCTGACCCGACGCCGTGCGGAACTGGATGCTCGAGCTGTTCACCGTCGACGGGTCGACGTTGTCCGTGAACTGCAGGATGATGATCTCGTTGGTCGCGATGTCGGTGCGCAGACACCCGGTCGAACTGCAACCGAGGCTGCACTGGGACAGCGCCATCACACCACCGATCGTCGCCCCGCCAGTGCTGCTGCCGCTGCTGCCGCAGCCGGCCAGAACGGTCAGCCCCGCAAGACCCGACAAGGAAAGGAGTAGTGCGAAACCTGCTGCTTTGCCCGAACGAGTCACGAAGGGAGCCGGATGCGCCGGAGCCGGATGTGCCGCAGAATGAGCCATGTAGGCCTCGTATCGAAGAGGGAGGGGTCGAAACCTGACCGCGGCACCACGGGAGGGCAAAGTGGTGCCACAGACGGGGATGCGAGGGTCGTGTAGGAAACCATACCGCAGCCTGACCTGCAAGGCTGGCCTGTCCTGCCATGCTGCGTGCGGGGAGCCCTCCCGGGCCACCGCAACTGGCGCGGAGGACAATTTCCATGCCGCCCGACCGCCGCCCGTGCCCCATCCCCAATAACGATCCCAAGCGCCTGTACCATCGACGCTTCCAGCTTGGGGGAGGCGTTTTGCGCGAGACCGCACGAGGGAGTGAGCGGGTGCACTCCGGCACGCCGGGTGTTCGACTTCGAACATCAGGTGACGAACACAGATCCGCTCAATACCTTCGTCCCCGATGACCGAACGCACCTCGCCCCCCCACTCCCGCCTGCTCGCGACCCTGTGCGGGCTGACCGTCGTCGCCCTGGTGGCCGCGACCGCCGTCACGTGGCGCCAGTCCGAACAACTGCAGCGACTCGCCGACGCCGAGGCCGCCAGCCACAAGCAGCTCGAGGACATCTACGCGGAGATCACGCGCATCCGCCTCGAGCAGCGCTCCGACCAGAAGGGACCCGAGGGCCTGCTCGCCAAGCTGCGCGCCTACGCCCCGATGCTCGTCAGCGCGCGCACCACGGCGCCCGACTACAAGAACGCGCAAGAGGAGATGGAGGCGATCCTGCGCGCCTTCGAGACGATGGGCCACGACGCCTGGCCGTTCATCCGCGGCCGCATCGGCGAACTCAAGGCCGACAAGAACTTCGACGAGCTCAAGTGGCTGCTCGAAGCCGCGGTGCGCGTCGACCCCAAGGCCGGCAGCGAACTGCTCAAGCAGGTGCTGCAGGGAACGCTGCTGCCCTCGGCCCGCCTGCGCTGGCTCGCCGCCGACCGGCTGATCGCGCACGACAAGCCCCTCGCCCAGCAGCTGCTGCGGCAGATCCTCGAGACCGAGTCGGCGCGCGGCGTCAACCTCGAGCGGGCCGCGGCCTACAACCTGCCGATCCCCGACCAGACCGCCGGCTCGGCGTCGGGCTTCTTCAACTTCGTCGTGCACTACATCCGCAGCGAGGACCCCAAGATGGAGGACACGCTGCTGATGGTGATCGGCCGCACCGAGCACGACTCGCCGACGCTCAAGGAGTGCGTCGAAGAGCTCGGCCGGATCAAGTCGCAGAAGGCCATCGAGCCGATCGAGCGCCTGTTCAAGAACCCGCCGGGCCGCGTCGAAGACCCGATCTTCCTGAACAAGTGCCTCGACGCGCTCGATTCGATCCAGGGCGCCGCCGCGGTGCCGTTCTTCGAAGAGGCGTTGAAGGCGGCCTCGACCGAGTCGGTCGCCAAGCACGCCAACGCGCTGCTCGCCAAGTACCGCTGAGCCGCCCGCTCTCGCAGGCTCAGCCCAGGAACTCGATCGCGCCGCCGGGCAGGAAGTAGAGGATCAGCATCGTGCCGCCGCTGACCGTCGGCACGTGCGTGGTGTCCTTGCCGTAGACGACCCAGCCTTCGGGGTGGTCGTCGAAGCGCGGCTCGCCGGCGGTCGCGAAGCACAGGTCGATCTCGCCGTTGGGGTGGCGATGACGCGGACCGGGCACGTCCATCAGCACCGCGTCGACGACGAACCCGGACAGGTCCTTGGCGACGCGGCCGAAGCGGATGCCGTTCGCGGCCTTGGGCAGCAGCCAGTCGGAGTCGATGTTGGCGACCGCGGCGGCGCGCAGCGCCGTGATCGCCGCGCCGGTGAACGCGGCGGCGCGCTCGGCCTGCGCCGCAGCATCCGCGGCGTCGACGTCGACGGCGCGCAGTTCCGCCGCCACCGGCGCGAGCAGGGAGACGAACTGTTCCTTGGTGGTCACGGTCATCGCAGATCACTTGCCCTTGGGGCGAAACACGGCGACGACCTCGGGATTGCCTTCGAGGCGCGGACCGCCGATCAGATCGATGCAGTAGGGAATCGCGGGGAACACCGCGTCGAGGCAGACGCGGATCGAGGCCGGCTTGCCGGGCAGCGTCACCACCAGCGCGCGGTCGAGGATCGCCGCGGTCTGCCGCGACAGGATCGCGGTCGGCACCCCGGCGCGCAGCGACGCGGCGCGCATCTGCTCGCCGAAGCCGGGCAGTTCCTTGGTGCAGACGTCGGCGATCGCCTCGGGGGTGACGTCGCGCGGCGCCGGCCCGGTGCCACCCGTGGTGCAGATCAGACAGCAGCCGGCTTCGGCGAGGTCGCGCAGCAGCGTGGCGATCGCGTCGCGTTCGTCGGCGACGAGGCGCACGTCGAACGTACACGGCGTGGCCAGGTAGTCGCGCAGCGCCGCCTCGATCGCCGGCCCCGACTCGTCGGCGTACACGCCCTGACTGGCGCGATCGCTGACAGTGACGATGCCGATGCGCGGCGGCGCGCTGGACGGTTGGGTGGTCACCGCGCGCTCACTCCGCAGCGGCCGGCGGCGGCACCAGCGGCGCCTCGCTCGTGGTCTGGTCCTCGCCGGCCGCGACCAGCCGGCGCACGTGGATGCGGAACTCGCCGCGCTCCTCGGGCTCGGCCAGGCGCCAGCGCCCCATGTTGCGGCGGCGGCCGATCGCGTCGCCCTGCATCACCACCGACGTGATGTGCTTGCCGTCCGGGGTGAACACGTGCACGCGCCCCTTCGGCGCGACCACGACGATCGTCGCCTGGTCGATGTCCCAGAGGATCGAGTCGTCGCTGGCCTCGCCCGCGTCGGGGTAGGCGCGCGAGGTCGGCCGCTGGCCCGTCTCGCTGCGTTCGAGGCCGTGCTGGGTGCGCCGCCCGGTGTTGCGCGAACGGTGCTCGAGCTGCCGCGCGAAGTCCTCGAGCAGCGGCCGCACGAACGACTCCTCGTCGATCTCAGCCGGCTTGCCCGTCGCGTCCTTGCCGTCGTTCTCGACCTTGCTCTGGCCCTCGAGGCGCAGCGCCTCGGTGTCGAGCCGCCGCTGGAAGCGGCTGACGATCTGCATCACCGCGGGGTCGGCGAGGTCCATCGGATCGACCGCGCCGACCGCGTGCAGACGCAGCCGGATGCGGCCCTCGAGCGTGGTGCCGCGCAGCAGCTGGAAGCTGAACGCGCACTTGCCCGCGGCGCCGAGCACCTTGAACAGGCCGGCATCGACCTGCCCGAGGATCCGGTACACCGGCGACTCGCCGCCGAACTCGGCCAGCTGCTGGGTGCGCAACACGCGCCCCATCGAGACCCGCGTGAGCACCAGCTCCTCGCCCGCGAGCAGCCGGTCGATGCCCGGGTCCTTGCGCTCGATCGCCATCGTCACGAAGTCGGCGAACACCGGCTTGCCGGTCGAGCTGTAGCCCTCGAAGATCTGCCGCGGCTCGGTCGGGCGCGTGCCTTCGGCCGAGGAGGAGCCGTTGAAGTAGCAGTAGACCGCGCCGGGGCGCAGCGCCTTCTCGTGCTCCCGGACCTCGCGCACGCGCTTGAGGATCTGCTCGACGGCGGTGCTGGCGGCGTGACGGATGTCGTTGCCGCCGTCGATCGGCACGCGCAGGTGCAGGTCGAGGTAGCGCGGCATCGCCAGCGGCTCGACGCCTTCGATGCGCAGCAGCGCCTGCGCCATCTCGGCGAGCGAGCGCACGGCCTCGACGGCGTGGTGGTTGGAGTCGCGGCGCGGCCGCTTGTCGGGGCGCTGTCGATCGGGGTGCTGTCGATCGGGGCGCTGGCGATCGCGCTGGCGCTCCTGACGTGCACGCTCGGGGCGTTGCGGGCGCCCAGCCGCACCGTCACCCTGCGCCGCTTCACCGCCCTCGGGCGCGTCGCCACCCTCACCTTCGGCGCGGCCCTTGCGGCGGCGGCGACGGCGACGGCGCTTGCGCTCGCCGCCGGTGTCGTCACCGCCCGGCGCGGCACCGCCGGACTGCTCGGGATCCGCGGACTCGGCCCGCTCGCCGGACTCGGAAGAACCGGACTCGGAAGAACCGGACTCGGAAGAACCGGATTCTGAAGAGCGGCTGCCGGCGTCGGGGCGCGGCGCAGCAGGCGCCGACGCGGCGACGGGTGCGGGGACCGGTGCGGACACCGGCGGGGTCGGATCTGCTGGCTTCTCGGGCTCGTTCACGGGCCGAGCAACGATGCGCATCGAACAACCATTGGACAAGGCCGGAACGCGCATTTCCCTTCGCCGGCCCCGCCTGCTTGAATCAGCGGGACATGGGTCGCATTCACGATTCGATTCTGACGACCGTCGGCTCCACCCCCGTCGTCCGCCTCTCCCGCATCGGCCGCCACCTGCCGCAGGAACTGCTGGGCAAGTGTGAATTCATGAACCCGGGCGGCTCCGTCAAGGACCGCATCGGCGTGCGCATGCTGCTCGACGCCGAGAAGGAGGGTCGGATCAAGCCCGGCGACACCCTGATCGAGCCCACCTCGGGCAACACCGGCATCGGCCTGGCCCTGGCGGCCGCGGTGCGCGGCTACCGCGTGATCATCACGATGCCCGAGAAGATGTCGCGCGAGAAGCAGGTCGTGCTCGAAGCCCTGGGCGCGGAGATCATCCGCACCCCCACCGAAGCGGCCTGGGACGCGCCGGAGAGCCACATCGGCGTCGCCCGGCGCCTGCGCGACGTGATCCCCAACGCGCACATCCTCGACCAGTACGGCAACCCGTCCAACCCGCTTGCCCACGAAGAAGGCACCGGCGTCGAGATCTGCGAGCAGACCGACAACAACCTCGCCGCGGTGGTGATGACCGCCGGCACCGGCGGCACCATCACGGGCGTCGCCCGCGCCGTGAAGAAGCGCATCCCCGACTGCCAGATCATCGGCGTCGACCCCGAGGGCTCGATCCTCGCCGGCCCCGGTCCGATCAAGAGCTACAAGGTCGAAGGCATCGGCTACGACTTCATCCCCGACGTGCTCGACCGCGACCTCGTCGACCGCTGGATCAAGAGCAACGACAAGGACAGCTTCCGCGTCGCGCGCCAGCTGATCCGCCAGGAAGGCCTGCTGGTCGGCGGCTCGTGCGGCTCCGCCGTGTGGGCCGCGATGCAGGTCGCCAAGGACTTCCCCAAGGGCGCGCGCATCCTGTGCGTGCTCTCCGACGGCATCCGCAACTACCTGACCAAGTTCGTCGACGACCGCTGGATGCGCGAGAACGGCTTCCTCGAGGAGGACTGGGCGATCGGCACGATCAGCGAACTGCTGCGCGCCATGCCGCCGCGCGAGGTCGTGACCGTCGACATCGCGGCGCCGCTGTCGCAGGCGGTCACCCTGTTCAAGGAGCGTGGCTTCTCGCAGGTGCCGGTCACCGACCACGGCAAGCTGGCGGGCATCTTGACCGAGGCCGACGCGCTGCGCGTGCTCGTCGAGGGCGCCGCGAGCGCCAAGACCTCGATCGCCGAGGTGATGGAACGCAAGGTCTCGACGATCGCGCCGCACGCCCCCACCAGCGAGCTCACGGCCATCTTCGAACGCGGCGAGGTCGCGCTCGTCGTCGACGACGAGCGGGTCGTGCGCGGCCTCGTCACCAAGCTCGACCTCATCGAATACCTGACGCGCAAGCCCAACGTATGAGCATGAACTTCGGACGCGAGCAGTCGCTGCTGCGGCAGCGGCTCACCGCGGTAGGCTCTCCGACCGCCGCGGCGGCGCGGCAGCAGGAACTCGGCGGCGAGGTCACCAGCCTCGGCGCCCCCGACAGCGAGGTGCGCGCGGCCGCGCTGGCGCTGGTCGAGACCTATCCGCAGATGGGCCGCGCGCAGATGACCGCGTTCGTGCGCACGCTGTGGGCCAGCAAGATCCACGAGCTGCGCGCAGTCGGCGTCGAGATCCTCGCGGCGCGCGCCGCGCTGCTCGAACCGGCCGACCTGCCGTTCCTCGAGAAGCTGCTCGGTGACGAGACCGCGGCGCCGCTGGTCGGGCCGCTCGCCGACGGCGCGCTCGGCGACCTGGTCGCCCGCAACAAGAAGCTCTGGAAGGACCTCGAGCGCTTCGTCAAGTCGGGGCGCAAGCTGCTGCGCCGCGCGGCGGCCGCCGCGGTCCGACAGGCGGTCGCGGCGGACGCGGCGCTGTTCGCGCGCTTCGAGAAGCTGGTCCAGCCGCTGCTCGCCGACGCCGACGCCGCGACCAACCACGAGCTCGACCGGGTGCTGACCGCGCTCGCCGCGACCAACCACGACGCCGTGCGCGACTACGCCGACCGCCACGGACGCAAGCTCAAGCTGCCGCGCCCGCCCGCCAAGAAGGCCGCCGCGGCCAAGGTCCTGCCGGCGGCGCGCCCGCTGAAGAAGGCCGCGATCAAGAAGCCCGCGATCAAGAAGGCGGCCAAGAAGGCCGCCAAGAAGACCACGCGCAAGTAGCCGCCGGGCCAGGGTCCGCTATTGGGCCAGCTTCTCGCGCAGGGCCGCGTCGTTGGGATGGCGCGCCGCGCCGCGCTGCCACATCTCACGCGCCCGCGCCGGGTCGCTCGCCTCGAGCAGGTTGCCCAGATACAGATAGGTCTGCGCCTGCTGATCGGTTGGCGGCTGCAGCTCCTGCTGCTTGACGAGGATCTCGAAGTTCTCGATCGCCGCCTTCTTCTTGCCGAGGAAGTCCGGCCAGAACGTGTAGCTGACCGCCTTGGTGAAGCGCGCTTCCCAGTGGTGATCGTCGAGCTCGAGCACGCGGTCGTATTCCTTGTCGGCCTTCATCGACAGCTGCCACTTGCTCTGGTCCATCTGCAGATAGGCCATGTAGGCCCGCGCGAGGTTCAGGTGCGCGGTGGTGCTGTTGGGATCGGCCTTCGCGAGCGCTTCGAACTTCGCGAGCACCTCGTCCATGCGGCCCGCGGCGAAGGCGCGCTTCCACAGCTCGGGGTTCTGCCAGTAGCTGACCTCGGCCAGCGCGTCGAACTCCTTGTCCAGATCGAACTCGGCCGCGGCGTCGGCAGAGGCCCCTGTGCCGATCGCCGCGTGCTTGCGCATGTAGGCCTCCACCGCCGCGGCGATCTGCTCCTCGGAGACCTGCGGCGCCGCGCTGCGCGAGACGCTCGCCGGCGCAGCCACCGCGCCCGAGGTGGGCTGATTCGCGGCTTGGAGCTCGGACACCTGCTGCAGCAGCTGGGCGACCTGGGCCTCGAGTACCGCGGTCGACGGGGCGACGGGCGCCTCGGGGCGCAGCAGCAGGCTGGTGCCCACGGCGGCACCGGTGGCGAGCAGGACGGAGATGGCGACGGCGGCGGATGTCTGCATGGGATGAATGCGGCGCGAGGGGAACGACGGGGCGCGCCTATCGCAGGGTAGCGCAAAGGATTCGCGATCGCCTAAGGTTCGCCCCGATGCGCGTCTTCGACACCCACTGCCACCTCGGCCTCGACGGCAAGGTCGGACCCGACGAAGAACACGGCCGCGCCCTCGCCGCCGGTGTCACCGACCTCTGCGTGGTCGGCATCGACGCCGCCAGCAGCCGCGCCGCCAGCGAGCTCGCGGCGCGGCTGGCGGGCGTGCGCTGGAGCGCCGGGCTGCACCCCAACGACGCCACGCGTCTCGACGACGAGTGGGCCGAGATCGAGGCGCTGGCCCGCCGCCCCGACTGCGCCGCGATCGGCGAGACCGGGCTCGACTGCTTCCGCGACCGCACACCGCTCGACCGCCAACGGGAGTCCTTGCGCCGGCACCTGGCGCTGGCGCGCGAGCTCGACCTGCCGGTGATCTTCCACTGCCGCGACGCGTTCGCGCCGCTGTTCGAGGTGCTCGAAAGCGAGCCGCGCGTGCGCGGCGTGATGCACTGTTTCTCGGGCGGCAAGGACGAAGCGCGGCGTTCGCTCGACCTCGGCCTGGACCTGTCGTTCGCCGGCCCGCTCACCTACCCCAAGAACGACGCGCTGCGCGAGGCCGCGAAGTTCGCGCCGCTCGATCGTATCCACGTCGAGACCGACGCGCCGTTCCTGCCGCCGCAGAAGCACCGCGGCAAACGCAACGAGCCCGCGTTCGTGCTGCTGACGCTGGCCGCGCTCGCGGACGCGCGCGGCATCGACCTGCCGGCCGCGGCCGCGGCGACGCACGCGAACGGCGTGCGCCTGTTCGGACCGCATCGGCCCGCGGGCTAGCGGCCAGGGCTCGCCAACTGCTGCATCGCCTGACGCACCGCTGGATCGAACGGCGCCTGGCTCTGGAGCTGGCGCAGTTCGCGGCGGGCCTCGGCGGTGCGCCCCAGCAGCCCCAACACGGTCGCGCGCTCGGCGCGCACCGGCACGTAGTCGAAGCCGCCCGCGATGCACGCGTCGAGGTGCGCGAGCGCACCCTCCAGGTCGCCGAGCGCGCGCCGCGCATTGGCCGCGAGTCGGTAGACCAGCGCCTTGGGCGGCGCGAAGTCCAGGCACGCGAGCGCGAACTTCTCGGCCTGCTCGAAGTAGTCGCGGTCCCCCGAGGCGCGGCCGACCTGCATGCAGGCATCGGCCGACAACGCATGGGCCCACGGGTCGCGCGGCGCCCGCTCGCGCAGCTCCTGCGTGAGCACCAGGGCGCGCCACGGCTGCTCGTGGCCCGCGGGCAGGCGCAGTACCGCCTCCGCATAGTTGCGCAGCAGGTCGAAGTGCTGCGGCAACAGGGCGTGCGCGTGCGCCAGCGGCTCGACCGCCGCGAGCGGCTGGTCGTAACGCTGCTGCGCCGTGCCGAGCCCCCACCACGCGCGCCAGGCGAGCGGGTGCTGCGCGATCTCGTGTTGCCAGAGCAGGCGTTCGTCGCGGTAGTCGAGCGTGCGCAGGGTCGAGAGCGCGGCGAACGTCAGCAGCAGCGCCGCGATCGGCAGCGGTGTCCACACGGCGGCGCGCGTCGTGCTGGCCAGCCGGCGAAGCAGCGCGGCGAGCAAGGGCGCCGCGGCGACCGTCACACCGAGCAGCGGTCCGTAGAGGCGGTGCTCGGCGAACGGCATGTTGAGCGGCACGACGATCCATGGCAGCGCGGTCAGCCACGCGAACATGGCGCCGACGCGGCGCGGTTGGGAACGACGACCGGGCCACAGCGCCAGCGAGGTCGCGGCGATCACGCCGAGCCAGCCGGCCAGCACGAGCGGATCGAGGAACGAGGAGCGGAACGAAACCGGCGGGTCGAACGACAGCCCGACCGGCACCACCATCTGCAGCAGGCCGCGCGGCAACAGCAGGCCCATCGTCGCCAGCTGCGTGGTCAGCGTGCGCGAGAAGCCGAGCGTCGGGTCCTCGCCGCTGCGGTGCAGCAGGCTCACGGTCGCCTGGCCGAGCAACACCTTGCGCAACACGAGGTAGCCGAGCACGAGGGCGATCACCGGCAACACGTCGCGCACGGCGCGCCACAGGTCGCGCCGCGTCCACGGCGCACGGCGCACGATCCACGCCTGCGCGAGCAGCAGCGCGGGCAGCACCACGCCGGTCTCCTTGCTGCCGCAGGCGATCACCGCGCCGGCGATCATGCCGAGCATGCCGAGCCGCGCCGCGCGGCCGCGGAGCCAGGCGAGGTGGCTGCGCGCGCCGAGCACCAGCCCGAACACGAGCAGCAGCTCGCTGCGCGCCGAAGTCAGGTTGATCGCTTCGGTCGCGAGCGGATGCACCGCGAACACCGCCACCGCGACGGTGCGCGCCAGCAGCGGCACGCCGAGGCGCCGCAACCAGCCAAGGGCCAGCAGCGCCACCGAGACGTGCAGCAGCACGTTGCCGAGTTTGACGGACCACGGCGCCGCAGAGATCGCGAGGTTGAGCGCGAACGAGACCAGCAGCACCGGCCGGTACATGCGCTGGCCGGTGCCGCTGAACGCGCTCGGATCGGTGAGCAGCCGGCCGATGCCGGACAGGTCGCGCAGCGCGTCGTTGCCGATCACCGAGTGCACGTCGTCGAACACGTAGTCGCCCAGCACTGCGCAGCCGTAGGCGAGCAGGGCCGCGAGGGCCACGGCCAACAGCGACCAGCGGTGCAGTCGCGCGACACGCTCGCGGTCGATGGTCATCCCACGCACTCCAGGGCGGCGCCGTCGAGACCCGCGACCAACTGCGCCCAACGGTCGCGACAGGCGTCGAGCGAGAAGGTCCGGTCGTAGGCCGGCCGCGCAGCGGCGGCGGCGGCCCGCACCTGCTGCGGGTCGTTGCCGAGTTGCCGCAACATGCCGGCGAGCGCGCCGACGTTCGCCGCCGGCGTGAGGAACACCGCGCCGCTGCCCTCGAGCCAACGGCACACCGCCGGCGTATCCGCGGTCAGCACCGGCCGCCCCGCGGCCAGCGCGTGCACGACCTTGAACGGCACGACGCGCTGAGCCTTGCCGGACTCACCGAACACGCCGGCGACCAGCTGGCACTCGTCCAGCAGCTGCGCGAGCCGCTGCCGATCTACGAACTCGGGTTCGAGGCGCAACCGTCCCGGCAACAGGCGCTGGGCCTCGGCGCGATCGGCGGCGGTGCCGCCGACCAGGGTCAGGTGCACACGCGGCACGCTGGCGACGGCGGCGAGCAGGGTGCTCAGCCCGTGCAGCGGCACGCCGGTGCCGAAGAACAGCAGCTGCAGCGCGCCGTTGGCGGCCCCCCGCCACGGCGCGGGCTGCGCTGGCGCGTCGGGGTCGTTGACCGGCAGCCAGGCGAAGCGCTCCGCCGGCAGCCCGGTCAGCGCGGCGACATAGGCAGCGTTCTCGGGGGTGTCGAGCAGAACCAGGTCGGCGGCCTCGCAGGCGCGCCGATCGATGCCGGCGAGGTACGCAGCCGCCAGTGAGCCGGGCTCGGCGAGGCGACGGTCCTCGATCACGGTGTCGTAGGCGGACAGGAACAGGTCGAGCACGACCGGCACGTCGGTCGTGCGGCGCACGTCGCCGACCACGTGATGCCCCGGGTACGGCACGACGATGCAGCGCGGGGGCTCCCGCAGCAGCTCCTGCCGCAGTTGCTCGACCAGCTGACGCCGGCGCGCGCGCGACCGCCAGGCCGTCTGCGGCCACAGCCACGGCTGGCGCAGCACGCGCTGCTTGTCGCGCCCGAGCGACGGCACGCGGCAGCGCCGCACCTCGAAACCGGCGGCGGCGACGGCGTTCTGCAGGCTGGTGGTGCGCGGGTAACCGGGGCCTTCGTCCCAGGCCCCGCAGAACAGCACGCTGTCGCTCACGCGCCGCCCCGATCGCTGGTGCGCGACAGCCCCTGGAAGCGCAGCGCCGCGATCTGCTCGGCGATCAGGCCCAGCGCGAACAGCAGCGTCGCCTGGCCCAGCAGCAGCACCGCCATGTTGGTGAAGCGCCCTTCGGTGAACCAGGTGTAGGCGTACCAGCCGATGCCCAGCGCGGCGGTCGCCAGCGACACCGGCAGGAACACGCGCAGCGGCGCGAACATCGTCGCGATGCGCAGGATGATCAGGAAGAAGCGGCTGCCGTCGGCGAACAGGCGCACGTGGCTCTTGCCCTGGCGTTGGCGCACGGCGAACGGATGGAAGCCGACCGACCAGCCGCCCCGCAGCATCGACATCGTGATCGTCGTCGGATAGCTGAACGTGTTGGGCAGCAGCCAGACGAGGTCCTTGGCGACGTCGGCGCGCAGCAGCCGGTAGCCGCTGGTCAGGTCCGGGATGTGGTAACCCGACACGTAGCTCGCGAGGCGGTTGTAGACCTGGTTGGCGAAGTTGCGGTGCAGGCTGCCGCCGCGACCGCCGCGCGAGGCCACCACCATGTCGTAGCCCGAGCCCTCGATCATCGACAACATCGCGGCGAGCTCGCCCGGCGGGTGCTGGCCGTCGCCGTCGAGCATCAGGATCCACTGGCCCTTGGCCTCGCGGATGCCGCGCTTGACCGCGGCGCCGTTGCCGAGCCCGTGCGCGTGGCGCACGACGCGCGCGCCCGCCGCGGCCGCGATCTTGCCGCTGTCGTCGCTCGAGCCGTCGTCGACGACGATCACCTCGCGGAACGGCACCTCGCTGGCCGCGAGCGCGGCGTTCACTTCGTCGAGCAGCCCGGGCAGGTTCAGCGACTCGTTGCGCGCCGGAATCACGACCGACAGGCTCTGCACGCGGCGCGGCGCCGCGCCCTCCTCGCCGACGGTGGCCGCCGGGACCGCCGTGGTCGCGGGCTCGCGCGGCAGCTCCCCCGCCGCCATCAGGCTCGCGAGCGGGTCGACGGAGGTCTTGGGGCCGGCGCCCTTGGCACCGGTGGACTTGGTCTTGGCCGACATGGCGATGCTATCGGCGCGATCGCCCCCCGCTCCTGAGCGAGGCCTCCACAAACGCACAACGCCCGCCACCTGCGAGCAGGTGACGGGCGTTGGCGTTGGCACGATGCGCCCAGGGGGCGCATCAGGTGCCGCCGTGCATCACTGCACGACGACCCAGGTGTTGCCGTCCTGGCCGAGCGTGTTGGCGGCGACGGGCACACCCATCGCGGCCGAGCTCGTCGCGGCGAACGCGACGTCGAAGGTCACCGGCGTGGTGGTGCCGTTGTAGGCGACGACCGCACCGTTGGTGGCGAGCACGTCACCGGCCTGGTTCACGAAGAACGTGCGCTTGCCGCTGTTGCCCTGGACCTGCGGCCAGGCGTAGCAGCACCACAGCGTCTCGGCCTGGCCCGGGTCGACACCCTGGCCGTTGTCCGGGTCACCACCGGTCGCATCTTCCTCGATACCCTGGGCCGTGGCGTCCGGCAGGAACATCTGGAAGAGGTAGCCCGAGCGCGAGACGCGGGCCGCGGCGACGTTGCCGAAGGCGCTCGAGAGCACCGCCGGGCTGATGCGCTGCGTGCTGTTGCGGACCGCGGTGCGGCCCGACAGCTCGCCGAAGAAGCCGTACTCGCCCGAGCCGTTGCCGTTGACGTCGATGACGCCCGAGGCCTGGCACTGCGACTGGCCCGACGAGATGTTCTTCAGCGTGGCGATCGCGGCCGATTCATTGGCGTTGAGGCGCGCGCTGAGGAGGTTCGGAATCGCGATCGACGCGATGATGGCGATGATCGCCACGACGATCATCAGCTCGATGAGTGTGAAGCCCTGTTCCCGCTTGGACATGTTTTCTCCCGTACAACCTGTTCTGGTCGACGGCCGACGTGGCCGCCGATCGGTTCCCCTTTGTGTGGTTCCCCTTTCTCTTCCTTCTCGCCCCGCTCAGCGACCAGGGGTCGCAGCGCGCGGCGTCTGGAGCTGCTCGAAGCGAACGTCCGTCGCGATTCCCTGCCAGACCTCCGCTTCTTCACGAAGCAGACGCCGTGCATCTCCGGGCACCGCGGCGGTCGCCGTTTCCAGCAACGCCAGAGCTCTATCGACATCGCCAGCCACCAACTTGAGGCGGGCGAGGTAGTAGTTCGCAATTGGCACATCGGCCTGTGCCGACGTCAGGGCGCGCTCCGCCTTGTCACTCTTGCCGAGCTCGAGGTACTCGCGACCGGCTTGCAGCCATGACATCGCATCCACCGCGCCGCCGGCGACGACGCCGTCGACGCGCTGCTCGGCCTCCTGCACCCGCCCGACCCGGCGCAGCATCGACGCTTCCTCGAGGTTGCGCTGCGTCCCGAACCGGGAATCCAGCCGCGCCGCGTTGACCGAGAACACCTGCAGGGCGGCGTCGATGTCGCCGGCCTCGGCCAGCATGCGCGCCTGGTTGAAGGTCAGCACGTCGGCCTGCTCGGCCGTGCAGTCCTGGCAGCGGCGGGCTTCGGCGTAGGTGGCCGCTGCCTGCTTGGGCTCGCCGCGCAGCATGTGCACGAAGCCCCGGAACTCGGCCGTGCAGGCCATGCCGGGCTTGATCTGCTCGACCAGGTCCAGGTTCTTCTGCGCGTCGGCGATCATCTCGTCGCGCGCCGACAGCGATACGCCCTGCTTGTCGACCGCCGGGATCGCGTAGGCCATGCGCAGCTGCACGTCGGCGCTGCTGAGCAGCGTGTAGACGTCCGGCTCCGGCCGGTAGAGCATGCTCGCCGCGCACAGTCCGACGACGATCACCATCGCGCCGCCGTAGAGCAGCGCGCGTCCTTGAGCTTCGTTCACGATCCTTCTCCCTTTGCCTTCGTGGTTCGCCGGTCACCCGGGCGGATCAGCCGCCCGAGAGCTTCTCCTGCAGCTTGAAGATCGGCAGGAACACCGCGAGCACGATGCCGCCCACGATCACACCCATGATCGCGATCATGATCGGCTCGATCATCGACGTGAGTCCCTTGACCTCGGCCTCGACCTGCTGGTCGTAGAACTCGGCGATCTTCTCGAGCAGCGCGTCGAGCGCGCCGGAACGTTCACCGATCGCCATCATCTTGGTGACCATCGGCGGGAACACCGTCGACTTCATGAACGGGTCGGACAGGCTCTCACCGTTGCGCACGCTGTCGCGCGCGCGGTCGACGATGCCGGAGATCACCAGGTTGCCCGCCGTGTCGGAGACGATCTCCATCGCGCCGAGGATCGGCACGCCGCTCTTGACCAGCGTCGAGAACGTGCGCGCGAAGCGCGACAGGGCGACCTTCTTGAACAGCACGCCGAACACCGGCACGCGCAGCATCAGCGCGTCCTTGGCGTAGGCGCCCTTGGGCGTCTTGCACAGCGCCTTGATGCCGACGAACGCGCCGAACATGCCGCCGAAGATCAGGTACCAGTAGTCGCGCATGAAGAACGCGATGTCCATGATGAACACGGTCAGACCCGGCAGTTCGACCTCGAGCGAGTCGAACACGGGCTTGAACGACGGCACGATGCCGATCATCAGGAACGACGCGATGCCGATGACCAAGAACAGCGAGATGACCGGGTAGGTCATCGCCGACTTGATCTCGCTGCGCAGGTGCGCCGCCGCCTCGAGATAGTCGGCGAGGCGCTGCAGGATGATGTCAATCTGACCCGAGACCTCACCGGCGCGGATCATGCTGACGTAGATGTGCGAGAAGACCCGCTTGTGCGGCTCCATCGCCTTGCTGAGGTCGGAGCCCGAGCGGATGTCCTCGACGACCTTGTCGAGGCAGAAGGCGAAGCCAGGAGACTCGGCCTGGTCGGCGAGGATCTCGAGCGCCTCGAGCATCGGGATACCGGCGCTGAGCATCGTCGACAGCTGGCGGGTGAAGACTTCGAGCTCCCCCTTCTGCACGCTGGACCGGGTCGCCTTCTTGCGCCCCTTCGGCCCACCGCCGCCGCCGCCGCCGAGGCCGAACAGGCCACCGGCCTTCTTCACGTCCACCGGGGTCAGGTTGCGACGACGCAAGTCGGCGACCGCTTCGGACTGGCTCGACGCCGCCACCGAACCCTTGACGGTCTTGCCGGAGGCGTCCTTCGCTTCGTACTTGAACTTCGTGGCCATGATTCCCCTTGCCTGTTGCTACCGTCGTATTCCCGTGCTCAGTCCGCCATGGTCGACGACTCGACCTCTTGCAGGCTGGTCTTGCCGCGCATCGCGTTCAGCAGGCCGCAGCGTCGCAGCGTCAACATGCCTTCGCTCAGCGCGAGCTTCTTGATGTCGGCGATGTGCGCGCGGTCGACGACCATGCGCTTGACGCCCTCGGTCATGCGCATCGTCTCGAGCAGCGCGAAGCGGCCCTTGTAGCCCTGGTTGCAGCGCGGGCAGCCGACGGGCTCGTAGAACTCCATGTCGTGGCCGGCCGCGAAGTCCTCCTCGGCGAAGCCGAGGCGGATCAGCACGTCCTTCTGGATCTCGACGCGCTTCTTGCAGTTCGGACACAGCTTGCGGCCGAGACGTTGCGCGCAGATCAGCAGCGTCGAGCTGGCGACCATGAACGGGTCCATACCCATGTCGACCATGCGGGTGATGGTCGACGGCGCGTCGTTGGTGTGCAGCGTGCTGAGCACCAGGTGGCCCGTGAGCGCGGCCTTGACCGCGATCTCGAGGGTCTCCTGGTCGCGAATCTCGCCGAGCAGCACCACATCGGGGTCCTGACGCAGGATCGAACGCAGCGCGCCGCCGAACGTCAGGCCGGCCTTGGGATTGACCGGCACCTGGTTGATGCCCTCGAGCTGGTATTCGACCGGGTCCTCGACCGTGACCAGGTTGATGTCGGGCGCGGCGATGTGCTTGACCGCCGAGTACAGCGTCGTCGACTTACCAGAACCCGTCGGACCGGTGACGAGGATCATGCCGTAGGGCTGCGCACACGCCCACAGGTAGTCCTCCATCGGCTGCTTCTCGAAGCCCAGCGACTTGATGTCGAGGGCGAGGTTGCTGGAGTCGAGGATGCGGAAGACGGTCTTCTCGCCCCAGACCACCGGCAGGATCGACACGCGGAAGTCGACCGCCTTGTGGCCGATCTTCATCTGGAACTTGCCGTCCTGCGGCCTGCGCTTCTCGGCGATGTCCAGCTTGGACATGATCTTGATGCGCGAGGTGATGTTGTTCTGCATGCGCTTGGGCAGCGTCATCGCCTCGTAGAGGCAGCCGTCCTTGCGGTAGCGGATGATCACCTTCTTCTCGAACGGCTCGATGTGGATGTCGGACGCGCCGGTGTTGCAGGCGTCCAGGATCATCTTGTTGACGAGCTTGACGACCGGCGAGTCCTCGTCGCTGATCGCCGACAGGTCGGTGCTCTCGTCGTCGATGTCGGCTTCCTTGAGCTCGACGTCGGAGTCGTCGAACGAGCCGAGGATGCCGTCGACCGACTCGCTCTCCTTCTGGTAACCCTTGCCGCGGATCTTCTCGATCTCCTCGGCGGTGCTGACGACGGTGCGCAGCTGACAACCCGTGATGATGCGGATGTCGTCGAGCTTGAGCACGTCGAACGGGTTGGCGACCGCGACGGTGATGATGTTGCCGATCCGGTCGACCGGGAAGATGCAGTACTCACGCGCCACGTCTTCGGGCACGGACTCCAGCACCTCCTTGTTGACGATCAGCTTGGTCAGGTCGATCGGCGGCACGTTGGCCGCCTTGGCGATCAACGCGAGCAGCTCGTGCTCGGTGGCGACGCCCTTCTTGACCAGCACCTCCGTGAACGGCCGCTTCTCACTCTGCGCCTCGGCGAGCAGAGTGTCCCCGGTGGCGGAGTCGAGCTTGCCCGCCTTCTCGAGGATGCCGCGCAGCTTCTTCGCGAATTGACTCATGGATCACCGCGTCGCGCGGGCGCCACCGGTGCCGGCACGTTCCATCAGGCGCTGGAAGTCGGCGTGGTCACCGCAGTGCTCCATCGCGTCCTCGTAGCTGATGGTCCCCGCCCGGTAGAGGTCGAACAGCGACTGGTTCATGGTGCGCATGCCCTGCGCGCCACCGGTCTGGATCGTCGACATGATCTGGTGCGCCTTGTTGTCGCGGATCAGCGCCCGGATCGCGGGCGTGACGATCATGATCTCGGCGGCGAGCACGCGGCCCTTGCCGTGGATGCGCGGCACCAGCTGCTGGCAGACGACGGCCTGCAGCGTGAACGACAGCATCGTGCGGATCTGCTGCTGCTGGTGCGCCGGGAAGACGTCGACGATGCGGTTCACGGTCTGGCACACGTCGGACGTGTGCAGGGTCGCGAAAGTCAGGTGGCCCGTCTCGGCGAGCGTCAGCGCCGCCTCGATCGTCTCGAGGTCGCGCATTTCGCCGACCAGCACGACGTCGGGGTCCTGACGCAGCACCGACTTGAGCGCCTTGTCGAAGCCCAGGGTGTCGCCGCCGACCTCACGCTGGTTGATCAGGCAGCCCTTGTTCCGGTGCAGGAACTCGATCGGGTCCTCGATCGTGATGATGTGGCTCTGCCGCGTCTCGTTGACGTAGTTGATCATCGACGCGAGCGTCGTCGACTTGCCCGAGCCGGTCGCGCCGGTGCACAGCACCAGGCCGCGCGGCAGGTTGCAGATCCACTCGCAGACCTTCTTGGGCAGGCCGATCGTCTCGAAGTCGAAGACCTCGAACGGGATCACGCGCAGCACCGCGGCGATCGAGCCGCGTTGCACGAACGCGTTGGTGCGGAAACGACCCAGGTTGGCGACGCCGAACGAGAAGTCGATTTCGAGCTGCTTCTCGAGCTTGGCGACCTGATCGGGACCGATCACCGAGTAGATCAACTTCTTGGTCTGCTCGGGCATCAGCGGTTCGTGCTCCGTGTCGACGAGCTTGCCGTCGATGCGAATCTTGGGAGGAGAACCCACCGAGATGTGCAAGTCGGACCCGCCGCGCTGAACCATGAGGTTCAGCAGTTCTTCCATCGAGACCATGTTGACGCGCTCCTGTGAGGGTGCGGATGGATCCGGACCCGGAGCGGTCTATCGGTCGACGGGGCCTGTCGCATTGAGGCCTTGCCCGGCGGCGCCTCGATCGGAGAGGCGGCGGGCGGCGCGGCCCGGCGGCACGGGCGCTTGCGCGGCCGGCGGCGCGGTGCCGCCGGCCCGGGGATCTGCGGCTAGCGGTGCTCGCCGTGGTGCTGGTCCACGACCGCCTTGCGGTTCTTGACGATCTCGGCCTGAAGGTGCGGTGGCACCGGCTCGTAGTGCGCGAACTGCATCGTGTAGGTGCCCTCGCCGGCCGTGATCGAGCGCAGCTGTGTCGAGTATTCCAACATCGATGCCAGCGGCACGTGCGCCTTGATCATCTGCACGCCCTCGTGCACCTCCATGCCGGCCAGCCGGCCGCGCGCGCCGGACAGGTTGCCGGCGACGTCGCCCGTGAAGCGCTCGGGCACGTGGATCTCGACGTCCATGACCGGCTCGAGCAGGATCGGGCGCGCCTTGGAGAAGCCGTCGAGGAACGCCCGCTCGCCTGCCAGCTGGAAGCTGATCTGGTCGCTGTCGACGTCGTGGTACTTGCCGTCGTAGACCTCGGCCTGCACGTCGACGACGGGGAAGCCGGCCAGCGAGCCGCGGGTCAGGAACTTGCGCACGCCCTTCTCGACCTCGGGGATGAACTGCCGCGGGATCGAGCCGCCGACGACCGAGTCGACGAACTCGAAGCCTTCGCCGTGCTGCTTGGGCGCCACGCGCAGATAGACCTCGGCGAACTGGCCGCGGCCACCGCTCTGCTTCTTGTGCCGGTGATGGCCGTCGGCGCGCGCCGTGATCGTCTCGCGGTAGGGAATCGTGGGCGGACCGTGCTCCACCGCGACGTGGTGTTTACGGTTGAGCCGCTGGAAGTGCACGTCGAGGTGCAGCGGGCTCATGCCCGTGACCAGGAACTCGCCGGTCTCCTTGTCGCGATCGTGCAGGAACGTCGGGTCCTCGATGCCGATCTTCTCGACCGCGTGGCCGATCTTCTGCTCGTCGCCGCGCGCCTTCGGCCAGATGTGCCGCGAGTAGGTCGGCACCGGGAAGGCGACGCGCGGCAGTTCGAGCCTGGTGCCGTCGGTGAGCGTGTCGCCGAGCAGGAAGTCCTCGATCTTGCCGACCGCGAACAGGTCGCCGGCGACGACCTCGCCGATCTCCTTGGTGTCCTTGCCGTGCACGGCGTAGAGGTGCGCGACCTTGTGGCTCTGCCCGGTGCGCACGTCGACGACGTTCTGGTCCTTGCTCAGCTTGCCGCGCAGGCAACGCAGCACCGACAGGCGCCCGACGTACGGGTCGGACACGACGCGGCACACCTTGGCCACGAACGGCCCGTCGTCGGGCTCGACGAGCTGCCCGTAGGCGCCCGAGCCGGGCTCGCCGGCGGGGCGCGCGCCGAAGCACACGGGTGACGGGAAGTGGTGCGAGATGAACTCGAGCAGCTGCTCGAGGCCGAGCCCGCGGTTGGGGCAGACCGCGAACACCGGGACCAGGTTGCCGCGCGCCACCGCGCGGCGCAGGTTCTCCTCGAACTCGTGCTCGTCGAGGTGGCCGGTCTCGAGGTAGTGCTCCATCAAGGTGTCGTCGACCTCGGCCTCGTCCTCCTCGATCATGTCGTGGTACTGCTCGGCCTTGGGGCCTTCGCGGTGCGTCACGTCGTGAACCGACTTGAAGGCGGCCCCGGTCGCGTTGGGGTACGACGCCGGCACGACCGCGTGGCCGAAGGCCGTGCGCAGCTCCTCGACCACCGCCTCGAAGTCGGTGTTGTCCTGGTCGAGGTGCGTGATCGCGATCGCGCGGCCGATGCCGAGGTCACCCGCGCGCTTCCACAGGTGGCGCAGATGGAACGTCACCGGGTTGGCGGCGTTGACGACGAACAGCGCGGTCTCCACCGCGTCCATCGCCGCGAGCACCTCACCGAGGAAGTCGGGGTGCCCAGGCGTGTCGAACACGTTGCAGACCGTGTCGCCGATCGGCAGCTGGAACAGGTGCGCCGACAGGGTCTGTCGTCGCTCCTTCTCCTCGGCGTCGATGTCGCTCAGGCTGGTGCCGTCGGCGGTGCTGCCAAGACGCGAGCTGAGCTTGAGGTGGAACGCGATCGCGTCGAGGAGGGCGGTCTTGCCCGCATGTCCGTGCCCGACCAGGGCGACGTTGCGGACTTGCTCCGATGTATGGGCCATTGGGTCACTCCGAGGGGACGAAGCGCCCCGTTCGGGGCGCGAAACGATGTGCCCGCCGCCGCGGAGTCCGGTGGGGTAGCCGCCGGAAACCGTGGCACCTGGGACACTTCGTTATATCAGGCCCGGCGGCCGGGGGAAGCCGCACTGCGTCGTGCGGACCCGGGCCCAACTGCGACTTGACGCCACAGCCGGGCCCCGTAGGCGCATCGCGCGCGGGCCGCACTCCCCTGGAGGACCAGCCCGCTCAGAGGCTGTCGCCGACGACGATCTCGACGCGGCGGTTGGCTTCCTTGTTCTTCGGGTCGCGAGGATCGAACTGGCCGTAGGCGACGACCACGATCGAGGACTCCGGCACACCCTGCTTGATCAGCCACGCCGCCACGGAGTCGGCGCGCTCGAACGACAGGTGCCGGTTGTTGCGGTAGAGCCCCTTGGTCTTGACGATCGGATCGGTGTCGGTGTGGCCTTCGATGAAGAAGCGCCGCCCCGCGAACTTGTCCTTGAGCACGTTCGCGACGTTGCGTAGCACGGAGTGCGACGAGTCCTTGAGGGTCTTGCTGCCCGAGTCGAAGGTCACCTTGTCCTGCACGCCGATGCTGATGCGGCCGCGACGGCGATCGACGTAGGCGTCGGGACCGACGTCGCGCTGGATGTCGCTGACCTCGCTGTCGTCGCGCTTGGCCGCGGCGGGCGTCGGCGTGACGGTCGCCGCCGAGGCGAGCCGGCGCTGCAGGTCGTCGTTCTCGCCGCGCAGGCGCGCGACCTCGCCGTTGAGGTCGCGGATGCGCGAATCGCGATCGCGAAGCATGTCCTGGTAACGGGCCGTGCAGCTCGGCAACAGCGTCATCGCTGCGGCGGCGAAGAGAAGGAGTGTCTTGCGGAACATCATGGTGCCTCCCAAACGGAATCGAATCGGTGCAAACGACGAATGGATCATCCTGCGCGGCGCCCACGGCGCACGAGCACGAACAACGCGAACAACGACAACACGGCCATGCCGAGCAGCAGGAACTGTGACGACGGGTTGCGCCGCTGCCACTCCGGCCATGTGTCGAACAAGAAGACGTAGACGTGGTCCTGCGCGAACAGCGCGATCAACGCGCCCAGCGCGAGGTACGGACCGAACGGGATGCGCAGCCCCAGCCCGCCGCGCAGCGCCGCGAGACCGCCGACCACGGCGCCGACCACGCAGCCCAGGAACAGGGTGAGCAGCGCGCCCTGCCAGCCGAGGAACGCGCCGATCATGCCGAGGAACTTGACGTCGCCGAGCCCCATCGCCTCCTTGCCGAAGACGCGCGAGCCGAGCCAGCGGATGCCCCACGTGACCCCGGCGCCGACCGCCAGGCCGACGACGCTCGCGAGCAGCGTGCGCAGCGCGTAGGGCGTCGACGCATCGCGCGAGATCGGCCCGGCGATGCCCGGGTAGATGCCGGCGAGCACGCCGATCGCCATGCCCGGCTTGGTCATCGCGTCGGGCAGGATCTGCTTGTCGAAGTCGATGAACGTGCACGCGACCAGCACCGAGACGAACAGCAGGTGCAGGCCGTAGCCGACCGCCCGCGCAGTGTCGACGTGCAGGCCGCCGAGGTCGTCGATCGTGATCGGCAGGTTCCACGGCGACCACAGCGTCACCGCGAGGAACAGCAGCGCGGTGAGCAGTTCGACGAGCGGATAGCGGAACGCGATGCGCTGCCCGCAGCAGCGGCCGCGCCCGCGCAGCAGCACCCAGCCGAGCACGGGCAGATTGTCGAACCAGCGGATCTGCGCGCCGCAGTGCGGGCAGTGCGAACGACCGCCGAGCGATCGTCTGGCGGGATCTTCCTGCGGCAGGCGGTAGATGACGACGTTGAGGAAGGACCCTACGCAGGCCCCGAGCAGGGCTGCCCCCACCTCGAAAACAACCGTCGACATGGTTGGAAAACGCCTCTACGTGCCGGCGCGACGTCAGCCGCACAGACACCGGACCCAGACCCGCTCGCGAGAGCAGACCACCGCACGAATCGACCGACGGGCGCAGACCACGCTGGCTGCCGCACCCCACGCTGACCCGCGAAGTACGAAGCCGTCGACCGAGGCCGGCAGCATACGGTGGCGCCGGAGCGAATCCAGCACAAGGTCGCCGAACGCGGGGGCGCAGGTCAGCGAGCGACGAGGCGCAGCATGCGCAACGACGGCAGCCGACGGTCGTGGCGCAGGCTCGCCTCGAAGGCGAAGCGCACGAACGCGCGCTCGGCGATCGTGACGGGCTCCCCGTCGAACAACGTCTGCAGACGGCCCGTGCGCCCGGGCGTCAGGTCCGGCGCGTCGGTGACGATCGCGTCGGGCGGCGTCGACTGCCACGCCAGTCGCAGCTCGGCGTCGGCGTCGCGCACCTGCACGACGCCGCCGATGCGCCCTTCCGGCAGCTGCTGCCAGGCGCTGAACCCGCGCGCCTCGCAGGTGGCGCCCGGCGCCAGGCCGTAGGTGAACTCGACCGAGCGCAGCAGGGTCTGGCCGCGCGGACCGTGCACCGCCGGCCCGGAGCCGCCCGCGTGGGCCGCTTCCACCGCCAGGACCGTGCGGAACGGCAGTTCGCCGCCCAGGTGCACGTGCCCGGCGGCGGCGACCACGAACGGCGTGGCGTCGCCTTCGGCCGGGGCGTCGCTGACGACGCGGCCCGACAGGTGCACGTCGCCGGCGGCGAGCAGCAGCGGCGCGCCGAGGTCGAACAGGCTGGCCGCGGGAACGGGGGCGAGCTGCCGTTCGGCGAGCGGCACGGCCGCGCCACGCAGCGCCAGTTCGCCCAGGATCGACACCGAGCCCAGAGCGGTCAGCTGCACCGGCCCGCCCCGACAATCGAGCGTCACCGTGACGCCCCTGGGTACCTCGATGAGGCGGAACGGGAACCGTCCGTCGCGACTCGCGACCTGGACGCCGTCACCGCGGTCGAATGGTTCCCCGGGCCGCAGCACGGTGTCCTGCTGCGGTCGGAACGCGCCCAGGCTGCCGTCGCCCGCCTCGACGCGCACGCGCGGCCGCACCACGCCGCCGCGCACCTCGAAGCCCGGCTCGAGGCTGCCCTCGTCGACGAACGACTCCGCCGCGCCAGGGAGTTCGAGCAGCGCCACGGTCGCCCCGGGCACGACCGTCCAGAACTGCGGCGGCGCCGGCAACACGGTGTTGCCCTGGTAGTCCCGCAGGCCATCCGCGTCCATGCGCAGCGACACGCTGATCAGGTCACCGGGCTGCAGCGCGAGGAATCCACCATCCTCGCGGGCCGGGGTCGCGCCGAGTTCGACCTCGACGCTGCTGCCCGGGTTGAGGTCGACCGCAGAGGTCACCGCCCTGACCCGCCGCGGAGTCAGGGTGGCCATGTCGCGCAGCGATTGGATCACCAACGCCGACGGGGTCACCGAGGTCGGCAGCAGCGGCGACGAGAAGTGCAGACGCAGGACCGCGGCATCGACGGGCAGCGCCTGCGGCGCCTCGGCGGCGCGCAGCACCAGCGGCAGGTCCGAGGCCAGCGGTCGCAGCGGTGCCGGCAGCCCCCCCTCGCGATGGTCGACGTCCGCCGCCCGGAACGGCAGCACGTGGCCGATCGACAGCCGCCTGCCATCGACCGCGCGGATCGCGTCGGGACGGGGATACCCCGCCAGGCGCAGTTCGTAGGCTTCCCCCGGCTGGAACGAACCGTCCACGAGGCCCGCCGTGAGCGGCGGTCGCGGCGCGAAGGTCACCCAGTTCTCACCCACCCGCAGCTGGCCCGGCACCTGGTTGCCGCGCGCGTCGACGACGTGCACCGAGTCCGACGTCACGCTGAGCGCCG
Organism: Planctomycetota bacterium; assembly: GCA_020638655.1. GTDB lineage: Bacteria > Planctomycetota > UBA1135 > UBA1135 > UBA2386 > JACKIC01. Next base: position 77,472 of record JACKIC010000011.1, on the reverse strand, counting down.
ACACGGGCGCCGAGAAGTAGACCGTGATGGTGTCGTTGAGCAGCAGCGGCCCGGCTTCACCGCCCAGCACGGGCGAGGTGTGCATCACCTCGAAGGCCGGGGGCGCCGACCGGTGGCACCCCGCGGCGAGGGCGAGGCCCAGGGGCACGAGCAGCGCGGGGATGGCACGGGGACAGGACATGGACTGCAGCGGGCCCATCGTAGACGACGACGGCGAACCGGGCACACGCTAACGCCACGGCAGCGACAGTGCTCCGCATTCGCGAACACGCCCTGGAAACGAACGCGGCCGACTGCCCCAAGGCAGTCGGCCGCGCGCAGATCCGTTGTGCTGCGGCCCACCGGGGACCGCAGCTGCGGGCATTACTGCCCCGGCTCGAGCTTGTAGACCACGCTCATGCTGCGCAGCGACGGCGACAGCGCCGGCGACACGTCGACATTGTTGGTCATCACCAGGCGCAGGTTCAGGAAGCGCGGCAGCAGGCCCGTGGCCGGGCTGCGGATCAGCGCCAGCTGGTCCTCGGTCACGTAGCGGGTCAGCTGCGTGGCGTTGATGCGCGGGATGTTGCCCGGCTGGTTCGACTGCGAGTAGCGGTAGGCCTCGCAGGCGTAGTTGACGTTGAGCAGGTTGCCGCGACCGTCGAACGTGTCGTCCGGGGTCTGGGACGCCTGGTCGAAGCTCGGGTTGTAGAGATTGCCCGAGTTGTCGAAGTCCTCGGCGCCGCGGATCTCGACGACCACCGAGGTGCCAGCCGGCTGCCGGCTCTGCGGCGGGTCGAGCTGCACGACGAGGTCGCGGATGCGCAGGGTCGGATCGAGCGTCAGCAGATCCGGGAAGCCGTTGGTCGCGTTGATCGAGGCCGTGCCCGAGCCGTCGAACGTGACCAGCTGCGCGCGCTGCGGCTGCAGCGAGTCGAAGAAGCCGATCGTCACGGTCGAGACCTTGCGCACGAAGTCGGCCTGCGCCCAGTGCACCATGCCGTCACCCGGAGGGGCGCTGAACAGGGCACGCGTGGCGTTGCCGAGGCCGGCGTCCTTGAGCGTGCTCGACTGGGCCATCAGCTGATTGGCCGGGTCGATCAGGATCGTCGCGCCCGAGATGATGTCCTCACCACCGGTCGCCTGGACGCGCGAGCGCGGCCACGGCGGCGTGCCGCCGCAACCCGCACCCTGGCGGTCGTAGTAGCCGCCGGGGATGCCCGGGAAGCCGTAGCTGGGCGGGCCCATCATGGCGACCTGGAAGTTGTTGACGCCCGCGGCGATGCCGTTGGCGGCGCTGTCCGGGAAGACCTTGAAGTCGACCAGCAGCGGCAGGGCGATCGGGTCGTGGTCGTGCATCGCGTCGCCGACGAAGTCGGCCGGGTCCTGGACCCACACCGAACCGCCGACGTTGACGAAGTCGGGATCCGGCACGCTGGCGATCCAGGGCGAATCGATGTTCGCCGTGGTGTCGTTGTTGGGCTGCGGCGCACCGGGCTGCTCGGCGCCGCCGAGGCCGATCACGTTGCCGGCGTTGTCGACCGTGACCAGGCGCGAGTCGCGCCAGGTGTAGGAGCGGTCGAAGCGCGGGTAGGGCACGTACTTGACGTTCAGCGGCGAGCGGAAGGCCTGGTTCGGGTTGATGCTGTAGACCTTGTCCTCGAACACCGGCACCTCCTGGGTGCCCGGCAGGACGTTGTCAGCGAACACGCTCGACAGGCCGCTGTTCATGCTCGGGCAGTTGAACAGGCAGCCCGGCGGCACCGGCGGCATCGCGCTCGAGTCGCCGGGGATCAGCGTGAAGCGCACGTCGGCGCGACGCGCGGTGTGCGCGAGCGACATCGTGTAGCGATCGAACACGTCGTAGTAGACGGTCTCGTCGTTGAAGGGCGACCAGTACATCTGCTCGACGTCGAGACCGAACTCCGACGGCTGGCGGTAGCTCAGCGAGAAGTCGTCCTCGAGGTAGCGCATCTGCAGGCGCGAGCCGTTGGGGTGATGCGGCTCGACCACGCGGCCGACGTTCTGCGGCAGCTGCTGGTAGTACTCGTAGACCGACGGCACGTTCGGCGGCGCGATCTGATCGAACATGCGCGGCTGCCAGTAGAGCAGACCGGGGTGCGGCAGACCGGCGCCGTCCAGGGGCGCCGCGGGCACGCCCTGCGGGCTGCCGACGGTCGGATCGAAGTCCGGATCCCAGCACTCGCCGCGGTGGATGCGGCTGATCGTCGCCAGGTTCTGGTTGTCGGCGGTGCGGCTGAAGCGCACACCGGCGGCGGCGAACAGGCGGCCGTCCTGCAGACGGTACTGGCCGAACATGTCGACCGAGCCCGGCAGCGAGCCGTCTTCGTCCTCGCTCGTCATCGTATAGGTGTGCCAGCCGACCCGGTTGGTCAGGGCCTGCGCATCGAGCGAGAAGTCGACCGACCAGCTGTCCGACGGATTGGCGAGGTCGCCGAAGATGTCCACGGCGTTGCCGGCGAGGTCGAGCACACCGGCCCCACCCAGGCGCACGTGCACCGCGTAGGTCTCGGGCGTGCCCGTGTTGTGGAAGAAGCCCATCGGCGGCTGCAGACGCAGCACGGTGCCGTCACCGGCCAGGTCGGTCAGGCGGGTCGGCACGATGCGCGCGGTCGCGCGCTTGGCGTCGCCCATCTGGACCGCGAAGGACTCGGTCAGGATCGAGGTGTTGGTGACCAGGAAGTTGTCGGTGTTGTCGACCTGATCGAGGTCCAGCGGCTTGGTGAACTCGACCGCGATCGAAGCATTCGGCGACACCTGCGTGGCGGGCTGCACCGCGCCCGACGGGGTCGGGTCGATGCGCACGAACTCGTGGCGCCAATCGCGATCGCTGACGAACTCGGTCGTGCTGCCGACGTAGGCGACTTCGTCGTAGTAGCGGGCCCGCAGCACGCAGTCGCGGCCGTTGGGCAGGCTGCTGGCTTCGAACGAGTGCATGCGACCGAGGGAGTCGCGACCGGCCTCGAGCGAGGCGACGCGAACGCGCACGACCGACAGGCGCTCACCCTGATCCGAACCGCCCTGACCGTTCTCGACCCGGCCGAGGCGCGGCAGGTTCTGGTCACCGATGACGGTGCCGACCTCGAGGTTGTGCAGGATCTCGGCGCGCAGCTCGACCGACTCGATCGAGCCGTCCGGCATCTGCACCTGCAGCGTCTGCGTCAGGATGTCGCCCGTGCGCAGCGGCCGCGAGATCGGCACCGAGAACGGACCGGCGGGGATGCCACTCTGCTCGAGCGGGCCGTCGACGAACGGGAAGCGGCCGCGCACCGGCACGAAGTGCAGGCGCTTGTTGATCGTGATGACGTTGTTGACCGTGTCGATCTCGGTGATGCCCATCGGCAAGCTGCCGACGATCATCGGCGGCTCGGACTCGCGCAGGCGGCCGGCGACGCCGTCGTTGAGGTTGCCCGAACGGAAGTCGCGGATCACCGAGTTGCGCCCGGCGCTGTCGACGCCGTTGAGCTCGGCGACGGCGTCCTCGCGGACGTAGAACGACGGCGCGACCGCGCCGCGCACGGGGATCGCCACGCGGATGTTCGCGGTGACGTTGTCGGACGACGCCGGCAGACCGGCGACGGTCAGGCCGTTGGCGCCTTCGCCACCGAGGATGGTGGTGTCCAGCACGATCGTCGAGCCCTGCGGGATCGGGCGATAGGGCAGGATGCGGAACGCGTTGACCGGATCGACGACCGCCGGGTCACCCTTGAACTCGAGCAGCTGGATCGCCGACGGGTTGACCCCGAAGAAGGCCTCGTCGGCCTTGACCGGGCTGCTGAAGTTCAGCTTGATCGCGGCGTTGCGCGGCACGATCGGGATCGGGCGCGTCTGCGTGTTCTGGTTGCGGTAGGACGGGGCCAGCTCGGTCAGCCCCGCCTGGGCGATCTGCAGCGCCGCCTGGTAACGCTCGGCCTCGGGCCCGGCGCGATCGTCCCACAGGATCACGAGCTCCTCGTGGCCGACCGACTTGCTGAAGGTGCGGAACTCGAAGTTCGCGCCCGGCAGCTCCTCACCGGCCGCGTCGAACAACGACTGCGACTCGATGTTGGGGTTGATGACCAGGTTCTCGGCGACCAACGTCAGGCGGCGATTGAAGCGATCGCGACGGTCGCCGTTGGTCGGGTCGATGCGCTGGTAGGAATAGACGTCGACCAGGCGACCCAGTTGGACGCTCAGCAGCGTCGGACGATCGGCGTCCTGGCTGAGTGAGCCGACACTCTTGGGCCCGCCACAGGCAGTGGCCGCCACCAGCGCCAGCGCGAATGGGAGCGCGCGGCTACCGAACTGACGGGATCGGAACGTGGGTTGCTTCATGTCAGTGTGCCCCAGGTCATCGTGTCGGCGACGCGTGGTCGTCGGCAGCAGTCGTGGTGTGGGAATCTCGTGCTTGGGTCAGAGGTCGCGACGCGCTCGAAAGGGCGGTTACGACCGGTATCGGTAGTTGGAGAGCGGCATCGTCAGCCGCTGCCGAGCGTTCGCTGGCAACGGCGTTTGAGGCCGCGGATCGGATCAGAAGCGGAACGGGAGGCGGAGGAAGTGCAGTTCGGGCAGCGGCGAGCCCGGACCGAACGCCGGGGGCGTGTCGGAGGGCAGGCTCTTGAAGGCGCAATCGAAGAAGATGTCCCACTGCACGAAGCTCGCACCGAGCTGACGGATGTCTTCCTTCACGACCGGGTCGTTCAGGTCGTAGACATAGCTGCCGGCCTGGGCCGGATAACGCTGTGCGGAAGGATTCGCCGGGTCCTGGTGGAAGGCGAAGCCGATGCGCACGTTCGACAGCGGCACGCGGCTCTGGCCGACGCTCGCGGGGTAGGTGCCGCCGAGGCCTTCGCGCCCGTTGGTGACGAACTTGAAGAACTTGGCGCGCAGCTGCACCTTGGCGGCTTCGACCGGGATCGTCCCGGCTTCGGTCGCGAGGGTCAGCACGCGGTTCGTGTGCGAGTAGATGCGGAAGCTGACCTTCTCGAGTCCCTCGACGAAGCTCGTGGTCACCGACCCGTCGGCCTTGCGATACAGAACGTCGCCGGCGGCATCGAGCATCTCGGCTTCGTACTGGGTGTAGAGGTCGACCACGTCGCCGAGCGTCGCGGCGTCCAGTTCGACGCGGTAGGCCGGCCGACCCTGGAAGGTCGCGTTGCTGTCGACGCTGAGGATGCCCGTCTGCGGCCCGACCGCGGGATACACGGCCTGCGCGTTCTCGCCGCGGTCACCCGCGGTGTTGAACACCGCGTAGCCCGTGGCCGGATCGGTGCCGTCGAACAGGTAGGTCGGGCCGGCGAGAGCACCGCCCGCCTCGACGATGCCGCGCGGCAGGCCGTCGTCGGCGAGCAGCGCGCGGCGCAGCGAGGCGCCGGTGTCCAGCCACTTCGAGCGCAGACGCGTCTGGCTGCTGAACGGCACCGGCATGAGCAGCGGCGCGGGACGGATGTCGCCCTCGTCGTCGCCGATGTTGGTCGGCGTGCCGAAGTCGTCGACGAACTGGCCCTGCGCGTTCGGGAAGCCGCGCCAGGCCAGGATCGACTGCTTGGTCGGCGTGGACGTGCCGGTCAGTTCGAGACCGTTGCGGTAGACACGGATGTTGTCGTCGAGCACCGTGTTCGAGTTGTCGCTGTTGTCGCCAGGGGGCGCCATCAGCTGCACGATGCCCATGCCGCCGAAGCCACCCAGCGGCTTGGCGTCGTAGCTCGAGCCCGCGAGCACAGCCAGGCCGCTCGCCGGGTACTTGCTGACCACGCGCGGCGAGCTGTTCTCCTCGGTGCGGCAGACGCCACCGTCCGCCGAGACCGAGAAGTCGTAGTTGTTCTGCGCGTAGGTGTAGAGGCCGTTGGAGCCGTGGGCGTTGATCTCGATGCGAGTCGCCGACATCAGCACGACCATGCCGCCGGCGCCGCCACCACCGCCGCCGCCGCGGGTCGACGAACCGCCCTGCTCACCACCGCCACCATGGCCGCCGTCCGCCGTTACGCGGCCGGACTCGGTGATGATGATCGGGCCGAGCGCCTTGACGATGAGCACACCGCCACCGCCGCCACCACCGCCGCCGCTGCTGTCGTTCTGGAAGTTGACGTCCTCGACGGTGCAGGTGCCGTTGTAGGAAAGGTCGCCACCGCCGCCACCACCGCCACCGCCGATCGGCAGCGACAGCTCGCCGGTGATGCGCAGGTTGCGGTTGACGTTGATCGCCGAGCCCCAGAAGTTGTTGTCGTTGCGCGAGTCGCCGAACACGATCGGGCCGGCGATGCCACCGGTCAGCGTGCGGGTCACCGTGCCGGCGCTGCCGTCACAGCCATTGCCGCCGATACCAACCTGCTGCTGGAAAATCGGCAGCGGGTTCGGCGGGTTGCCGGGACCGGCGCCAGCAGCGATCGTCTTCTGCTTGTAGTTGGGGTCACCCTGCGTGGCGAGCGAGCCACCGCCACCACCCGAACCGCGGATGCAGCCTGCGGTGCAGGCCAGGCGGCCGCCGACGCCGCCTCCGGCAGTCACCTGGCGCGGCCCCTTGCCGGTGCCGCCCTGCAGGTCGCGCTGGGTCGCGCTGGGCGAACCGTCGCCGCCGTCACCGCCGGCGCACACACCGACGCCGCCCGCCTTGGGCAGGTAGGCGGTCCCCGAGGAGTTGACGCGCGTGCCGTCGCCGCCGCGCACCGACAGTTCGCCTTCGATCTCGAACGAGCCGGAGACCAGGAACACCATCGGGTTGGTGCCCTGCCCCTGGACCTTGACGCCCGCCGGGATCTTGACGTTCTTGAAGTTGAAGACGCCGCCCGAGACGTTGTAGGGCGTGCCGACCTTCGGCACGACCTGCGTGAAGTCGGTGTTCAGGATGGTGTCGCGCAGCGTCGGCTCGTACTCGATCGTCGTCTGCGTGCCTTCGAAGGCGAAGCCCGCCTTGATGTAGCCGGGGCCGACCTCGGCCACGGGCTCGGAGAACGGGGCTTCGAAGTCGACCGACGCGGCGGTCTGGAAGTCGTTGACCAGCGCATCGAACTGCTGTTCGTAGGAACGCTTGGTCTGGAAGGTGCCGAAGATGCGCTCGTAGGCCGCGTTGGAGACGTTCGACTCACCCGAGATGTCCTCGAGCGTGCTCTCGACGATGACGCGCACGGTCGCGTTGTTCGGCAGCACGCCGACGGGACGCAGCACCAGGGTCGAGCCATCGAGGCCGTTGCTCTCGAGCTCGACGTCGGAGGGGATCCACGTGTTGACGCCGCGCTCGGGGTCGTCGTACTCGAGGAAGACGCGGCCGCGCGCGTTGGCGCTGCGCAGCAGCGGGTTCGTCTGCACCGCGGTCGGCACGTTGTCGCTGTTCGGGTTGAGGGCCTGATCGAAGACCAGGCGGACCTCCACGGGCGGCGAGCCGAGCTTGTTCAGGGAGACGCCCGACGCGTCCGGAGTCGGCGAGATCTCGAGCGCCGCGCGGCGCGGACCGCCGGGCACCGTGTTGCGGAACAGCTGGTTCGGCGTCGAGCCCTCGGCGGTCTGGCAGCGGAACGAGAACGCCTGGCTCAGCCCCTTGCCACCCTGGTCGCGGATGACCGTGCCGTTCAACTGATTGCCACCGACCAGCTGCACGATGTAGGTGCGGCCCGGGCGGAACCCGCCGTTGTCGAAGGTGTTGTTGGTCGGGAAGCGCGGCACGAACTGCAGCCGGCGGCCGACGTCGGTGTCGCCCGGGCTCGTGGCCAGGGCGAAGTCACCCGCGACCGGCTCGAACACCGCCGTCCCGGTCTGGTCGAGCACCTGGAACGAGAACGTGTTCAGGTTGACCGACGACAGGTCCACCTTCCTGGTGAAGTCGATGCTGATCGGGTCGTTGAGGTAGAGCCGAGCGTTGTTGAGCGGCTCGGTCTGCAACACGACGAACCCCCCACCGGACTGCAAGGAGCCGGTCGTGGAGCCACCGCCCGAACAGCCGACGAGGGCGCTCAGGACGGCCAGGGAGAACAGCCGGGCATGATTCACTCGATTCATGGTGCGAATGCGCCCTCGCTAGGGCGTCTTGCCTGGCGGAAGTGACTTCCGCCAAACACTCTGGGGATCAGGGCTCGAGATCTGGATGCAGACCCGCGAGGGCGCGGGCCGGCAGGAGTCTACCCCCTGGGCACGACCTCTGAGGGGGAGATTGTCGGGTCCAGGGGAACCGGCCACGCCATGGGCACGACCAGCCGAGACAGGGGAGGGGAGAGGAAAAGAGCGGTTGGCGACCGCCGGCCCGGGGAATGGCCGGGCGGTCTCTCGGGCGAGCGAGCGCCTACTGCACGCGCTGGAAGCGGTACGACAGGGCGAAGGTCTCGATCACCGGGCTGACCGGCGGCTGCGCGTCGGTGTTGTTGGTGGTCACGAACCGCCAGTTGACGTAGCGCACGTCCGCCGGGGTGAACGTCTCGTTCGGGCCCGCGAACTGCAGCGTGTAGGCGGGATCGACGAGCTGGTTGGGGTCCGACACGTAGCTGGTGACCGTGCGGTTGTAGAAGTAGGTCCACCAGTTGCGCGCCGTCGACGTGCCCGGGATCGGTCGCGAGTCCCACTTGCGGATGTGGGCGTCGCCGGCCTTGTAGGGATCGAGCGGGAAGTTGTCGGCGGTCGGCTTGAGCTGGTTGCGCGCGTCCTGCTGGTTGTAGGGATCCGCCGGGAACAGCGCGTTCGCGGTGGAGATCCACTTCTGCCAGTACCACGGCGTGCCATCGACCGGTCCCGCAGCGCGGAACTGCGGCACCACCGAGGTGCCGCCAGGCAGGCTCGACAGCGGCGGGTCGAACTCGTAGCCGAACACCGGCACGACGTCGTTGGGTCGCGTGCTCACACCACCGGCCAGATAGAACGGGCCCAGGCGCGGGTCGGAGTACCCTTCCGGCACGCGGTTGGGGTTGTTGATGTCGAGGAAGCCGTTGGTGATCACGCTCTGACGCTTGAGCACGTCCATCATGATCCAGTAGAGCGTGTTGTCGGCGTTGGCGGTCGCGGTCGGGTTGGTGGAGCCACCCGGCGTCCAGCCACCCGAGGCGCTGTTCCACTGCGAGCTGCCCGGACCGATGCACTGCGCCGGACCGCTCGGGCTCGGTGGCCGGCCGGCCGACACGATGCGGAAGTTCGGCACCGGGCTCGACTGCACGGTGACCGAGACCTGCCAACCGTTCACGCCGAGCGCCGTGTAGCCGTTGCCGGCAGGCAGCTCGGACGAGTCGCAGTAGGCCCAGAAGTCGGCCAGCAGCGGCAGCGCGACGTTGCCGACGAGGCCGCCCGTGAAGGCGTCAGCGCTCGACGTGGTGGCGATCTGCCGGTTGGGCGCGTCGTTCCAGAACGAGTTGACGAAGGTGACGCCGGCGTCGAGATCGACCCAGCGACGGCCCTGGCCCTGCTCGAACGGCGACAGGATGTATGGGTTGTAGGTGCCCGGGGTGACGTCCGAGCCGGTGCCGGCGTCGTTGCCCTGCTCCACCATCGTCTCGTCGCGATAGACGAAGTACGGCTTCTGGAACGTCGGCAGCGGCAGGAACCGGTTCACCTGGTTGACCTCGTAGACGATCGTCGACGGGTCGATCGTCAGCGGCGCGTCGACGTAGGCCGGGTGCGGGCTCGGCTGCGACTCGATCGTCGCACCACCGCCCGTCGGCTCGGGGTTCCAGACGAAGTTCTTCTGGAAGCCCGTGCGCAGGCCCGAATTCGGCAGCGACGGCAGCGAGCTGAAGTCACCGACGCACGGCGCCGGGCGGAACTCGGAGTGGCCGAGGAACAGGCTGGCGCGGTCGAACTCGTCGAACACGAGCGTCGTGCCCGTGTAGGGCGCCCAGTACATCTGCTCGATGTCGAGGTTGAAGTCGAACGGATCGCTGCGCGACAGGCTCAGGTCGACCTCGCGCCACAGCGTCTGCAGACGACAGCCGTAGGGGTTGAGGGGGTTCTGGATGCCGGCGTTGACCACCTGCGTGGCCGAGTTGGAGGCCACCTGACCTTCACCCGACACCGACGGCGGACACCACTGCAGCACCGTGCCCTGCGCCCCCACGGGCGCCTGGTTGAGGTTGTCGGCGACGACGCGGACGCGGCTGGTCGGGCGCGCCTGCAGCTTGCCGTCGATGTAGACGAAGCCGCCGAACAGGTCCTCGAGCGGGTAGCTCGCCGCGGTCGGCGGGGTGCCCGGAGCCTGCACTTCCGAAGGCTGGAAGTACGAAGGCATCGCGTCCTCGTCGCGATCGGCGAAGCGGCGCACGATGTTGATCGAGACGTTGTCGGGGAAGAACGGCTGGGCGCCGTTCATGCGCGTGTCGACCGTGAACGGGATCACGACGTCGTTGCCGAGCGCCGCAGTGGTGCCCTGCAGGTCGACGCGGTTGCCGGCGAGGTCGAGGATGCCGCCCTCGGCCGAGTCGGCGATCAGGTGCAGGAAGAAGCGGAAATCCGTGTTCGGCGCCGGATTGCGCATCGCGTCGTTGAGGAAGAAGCCGCTCGTCGGCTGCAGGCGCAGCGCGGTCTGCGAGCCGTCCTCGTCGAACACGCGCGCCGTCACCAGGTAGGGCGTACGGAACTTGGCCGCGTTGAACTGCGCCGGATCCATGCCCTGGCCGTTGTTGTTGTTCGGCACATGGGCGATGAAGTCATCGATGCTCGACTGGCTGGTCAGGTCGCGCATCGCGAAGAAGAACGTGTCGGCCCACTTCACGGTCGACATGTCGACCGGCTTGGTGAAGCGCACCACCGCACCCGCGTAGGGCGAAACGAACTCGTTGGGGTCGGGCTTGGACCCGTCCAGGTTGGGCAGCGGCTCCGGCGTGAACGAGATGAAGACCTCGGGGTTGTCACCGTCGCCGGGGGGCGTCGCGTTGTTCGGGCCGGTGCCGGCGCGGAACTCGGCGACGCAGATCGCCTTCGGCGCGTTCTCGACGAGCCAGGGCTCGCGCTGCGCGACATTGCTCGGGTAACCCGGGATGTTGCGGGGATCGAGGTTCTCGAGCCCTTCCAGGCGCCGGATGCGCACGCGCACGTGCTGCACGTCCGGCTGCCCCTGGTCGTCATCGGGGTCGACCACGACCTCGGCCGCGCCGAACGGGATGCCCGAGCTGTCGCTGACGATGCGGAAGACGTCGCCGCGGTCGATCTCGTGGCTGACGCCGTTCTTGTAGACCGTGATCTCCTGCGTGAACTCGTTCACCGAATCGACGGCCTCGAGATACATGACGATCTCGCCGACGATGCGCAGCGGCAGCGCGTCGCGGACGAAGCCGCGCGAGATGTCGGCCGAGTTGTCGTTCGAGTTGCCCGAGCGGAAGTCGCGCACGATCGCGGCGCGGCCGCTGTTGTTGATGCCGCGCAGACCGGTGGTCGTGGGCTCACGCAGGCTCGGCATCGACAGCGGGCCTTCGAGTGCCAGCGCGACGCGGATGTTGGCGCCGACCTGGTCCGGGGACGCCGGCAGGCCCGCCGCGTTGTTCGCGGTCTGGAACTGCTGGCCCTCGGTGCCGAGCAGCACCGGGTCGAGGATCAGCGTGCGGGCACCGACGACGATGCGCGCCGGGACCGGGGAGAAGCCGCCGAGCTGCGTCGGGTCGCCGACGATCTGCAGCAACTGCACCGCCTCGGTGTTGCGCAGCCCGGTCACCTGACCGTTGGCGTCGCGATTGACGAAGAAGGCGTCGTCGACGCCGAGGTCGCCCGAGAACACCAGCCGGATCGCCGCATTGCGCGGCACCACGCCGAACGGGCGGCCCGGGCCGCTCGTGCCGAAGACCATCGGCGTGACTTCGCGGACCTGGTCGTCGAGGCGCTCGAACGCGGTCTTGAACGCGTTGCTCGTCATGTCGCGCGGGATGAACAGGCGCGGCTGCAGCGTGTCCGGATCCGAGCCGATGAAGTCGAAGAGGATCTCGTCGTCGCGCTTGACCTCGTTGGTGCCGCGCTCGTCTTCGATGTCCGGACCGATCAGCACGTCGCGCGCGAACAGCGCGATCGACTGACCTTCCGGAGTCACCTGATAGCCGTAGACGTCGGCGAGGCGGCCGAACTCGATGCGCTGCAGTTCGGCGTGCGCGGTGCCGGGGGTGGCCCCGCCCGTCGAACCACCACCACTGCCGCTACAGGCTGGGAAGGCCAATGCAGCCGCGAGCACCGCAACGGTCGCCGCGCGGCGAGAGCTCACGCGGGCAGGTTGCAGGACGTCGTGCGAACGGGATTCGCGGGGATTGAATGCCATGATCCTCGACTAGGTCTGAAGTTCGTTGGCGGCGCCGCGCGCGGCTGCGGATCGACAGGATCCGGAGCCGTGCGCGACGACGCACGACGGAGCGGTCATGCTGAGGACCTCGAGATGCAACGGGGTCGCGCGCCCGCCCGGAATGATGGCGGCGTCGATCGTTGCAACGAGAGGGACCAGCGAAACGTACATCGAAACACGGGGCGAGGCGTCGGGGGAGACGACTCGACTCCCCATGGAGGGGGGACTGTAGGGCGGAGCATCAAACATCATGCCGTCGCCCCCCCGCAGGGCAAGAGGGCACAAGACTCTCTCGGCAACGAGGTTACAGGCACATGATAGCGGCGGGGAAGCCGCCATGGGGCCGGCGCTGCGCGGCCCCGCGGTGCGATATCGCACGAGACAGCAGGGAGATGCGCCAATCGGGGGCGACTCACGCCGTGGCAGCGGGCTGGAACCCGGCCGCCAACGCCTGGGCTTCCGACTCGAAGTAGATCCGCTTGGCGATCTCGATCGCCTGAACCGCCGGCGCGGCATGCGGGTGGAACAGCCGGGTGCTCTCCTGGGCGACGAAACGCGCCTCGATCTCGCGTTCGCAGTAAGCGCAGGCCAGCATCGGCGGCGACTCCTCGGCGCGCAGACGGAAGTCGCGCTGCAGGTAGCGCACGCCCTCGTTGTTGGTGATGCAGCGCTCGTTGCGGCAGCGCAGCCCGGCGCCACCGGCGATCCCGGGCTCGACCGAGGTCGCGGCCGGCGGCCGCGCCCGCAGCTGGATCTTGCCCAGCAGGAACGCCATCAGCGCCATGCGCATCGGCACACCGAGCTCCGCCTGACGGAAGTAGATCGAGCGCGGGTCGTCGTCGACGTCGTAGTCGATCTCGTCGACGCGCGGCAGTGGGTGCATCACGCGCGCGTCGCGCGCCGCCTCAACCCCCAGCGTGTTGCGCCCCAGGCGCGGGTAGTTGGCCGTATCCTCGCCGGCGTGCCGTTCGCGCTGCGCGCGGGTCATGTAGATCGCGTCGATGCGGTTGACCTCGAAGCGCGTCAGACTCGTGAACAGCGCCAGCTGGTGCGGCTTGCTCGCCGTCAGGTAGGCCGCGGCGTTGCTGCTGCCCGCCAGCCCCGGCAGGTCGGCGACCGAGGCCGCGACCGTCTGCACGCCGTAGTCGCGCGTCAACCGGTGCAGCACGTAGTCGGGCAGTTCGAAGCCGGCGTACGGCATCGTCACGATGTTGGCCCCGAACCGCGCCAGCGCGTAGCAGAACGAGTGGATCGTGCGCGAGTAGCGCAGGTCGCCGCAGAGCACGACCTCGAGCCCTTCGAGCCGCCCCTTCTCCTTCCACAGCGTGTACAGGTCGCACAGCGTCTGCGTCGGGTGTTCGTGCGCGCCGTCGCCGCCGTTGATCACCGGCACCCGCGCGTAGCGCGCCGCGACGCGCGCCGCGCCGTCCTCGGGGTGGCGCACGACCAGGATGTCGGCGTAGCTGCCCCCCACCACGCGCACGGTGTCGGCGAGCGACTCGCCCTTGGCGCGGCTCGTGCTCTCCTTGTCGGCGGCGCTGATCACGCCGCCGCCGAGGCGCAGCATCGCCGACTCGAACGACAACCGCGTGCGCGTGCTGGGCTCGAAGAACAGCGTCGCCATGATCGCGCCGCGACAGACGTCGGACCAGTCGCTGAGGTTGGCGCGGAACTCGTCGGCGTGCTGGAACAGCTCGAGGATCTCCTCGGTGCTTAGGTCTTCGATCGAGACGAGGTCGCGCTTGCTTGGGTCACCCACGAGGGTGGCATCATGCAGGCGCGCCGGCCGCGCTACAACCGAGGCGCGACCGCGCCTTCGGCGAGCGCGAGCAGCGCCCGCCACTGCGCTTCGTCGAGCGCCGCCGGACCGCCCACGGGCCCCGGCTCGGGCAGACCGCGCATGCCGCGCAGCGCCGCGCCGATCCGCGCCCGCAGCTGCGCGGCGGGCTCGGCGGTCGCGGAGACCTGCAGCGGCGCGGGCAGGCCATCGGGCAGTGCATCCGGCTGGCCCTGTGGCCGCGGGCTCGGCGGCAGATCCGACTTGTTGAGCAGTATCAGCAGCGGCTCGGCACTCGCCGCGATCAGGGCCCGGTCGGCCGCGCTCGGACCGCGCTGGCCGTCGATCACCAACAGCACCAGCCCGCCGTCGCGCTGCCGCTGGCCGGCCGCGAACGCGCGCGCCTCGAGCTCGTCGCGGAACTCCCCCACGCCGGCGGTGTCGACCACTTCGTAGGGATGACCGGCGAGCGTGGTCACCTCGGCGATCGGGTCCCGGGTCAGTCCGGGCACGTCGCCGGTGAGCACGCGTTCGCGGAACAGCAGGCGGTTGAACAGCGACGACTTGCCCACGTTCTGCGCGCCGACGAGGACCAGGCGCCGCGGCGTAGCCAGGGCCAGCGCCGCGCGCGACCGCGCGATCGTCGCCGCGACCGCGGCGGTCCTCGCAGCGGGCGGCAGGCGGCGCAGCTCGGCCAGGTGCCGGTCGAAGTCGAAGCCCTCCTGCTCGAGCGCGAGGTCGAGCTGCTCGACTCCGATCGCCTGTTGCCGCAGCCGCTGCGCCGGCGTCGTCGCGGTTGCGGCGACGAATCCGAACGCCTCGGCGAGCAGGTCGAGCACCGCCGGCGAGCCGTGCAGGTGCAGCTCGACGCCGACCTCGCCGCGGTCGACGACCAACACGTCGTCCACCGCCCGTCCGCCGAGCAGCAGCCGCGCGCGTCGTGGCGCGCCGCCGGGCACGAGCGACAACGGCCGGTCCGAGGCGGTGCGCAGGCACGCGGCGAGCGCTGCTCGTTCCGCGGGTTCGGCCAGCACACAGGCGACGCCGGCGACACCGGCTGGGGTCAGCCGCCGCATGGCGAAGCCTCGGCGAGCAGCCGCAGCCCCTGATGCACGAGATCGGGCACGGACTCCGCGCGCAGCCGCGCGTGGCGCAGTACGAGTTCGGCGCGGCCGCCGGTGACGACGACCGTCGCCGGCCCGCGCGCCGCACGCAGCAGGTCGGCGACGAGTCGTTCGACCAGACCGCCGTAGCCGACCAACACCCCCGCGTCGACGGCCGCCTGGGAGCTGCGCGGCGGCATCTCCGGCTCTGCCTCGAGCCGCGGCGCCGGCAGCGCCGGAGTCACCGCCGCCATGCCGGCCACGAACGCCGCGAGCCCCGGCGCGATCGGGCCGCCGCGGAACGTGCCGTCGTCCTCGACGAGGTTGACGGTCGTCGCGGTGCCGCAGTCCACCACCACCGCGCGCCCGAACCGCCGGTGCGCTGCGAGCGCGCCGAGCCAGCGATCGGCGCCGAGCGTCTGGGGCGTCGCGTAGTCGAGGGGCAAGGGGCAGGCGAGCTCTTCGCCGACCACCCGGCAGCGCACCCCGCGCGCGCGCAGCGCGGGCAGCAGGCGCTGCAGCGCACCGGCGCGCACGCTGACCGCGGCACATTCTTCGATCGGGTGCTGATCGACGAACGCCAGCAGGTCGGCGTCGCCGGCATGCGCCTCGAACCGGCGACGCGCGGCCGACGGATGCACCATGAGATCGAGCGTGGAGTTGCCCGCGTCGACCGTCAGCAGGCGGCCAGACATGCCGGGCCCGCTACTTGTCGGGCGCCTGGTAGATGCGCTCGACGATCTGGCCGTTCGACAGCCACTGCGTGACGTAGGTGCGCACGCCCTTGTTGTACTCACCCTTCACGAACTGCATCGCCTGCGCCTGCGTCTGCACCTTGCGGCTGTTGATCTCGAGCAGCACGTCCTGCTGCGCGATGCCGAAGTTGGACGCGATCTGCGGGTCGATGCCGCGCACGACGAGGCCGCGCGTATCGCTGTGATTGCTGACGTAGGTGTCGACGTGGATCTGCGTCAGCAGCTCGTCGGGGTCGCGGAAGCGCTTCTCGTCCTGGCGCCCGATGTTCCAGCGGTTGCCGACCTGCGTGGTCGACTCGCTCTCGATCCAGGTGTTCTGCGCGCCGGCGGCGACATCGCGCCGCTGACCACCCTCGGTCGGCGAGCGTCCCTGCAGCACCCGCAGTTCGCGCAGCAGGTCCTGGCTGATCGCGGCGTTGGTCTTGATCAGCTCCTCCTCCTTGGGCTCCACCGCCGGTTCGCCCTCCTTGGGCGGCGGCGGCGTGCGCACGAAGAACGCCGACTGCGCGTCGGGAGCGACCCGCACCAACTTGATGTTGTCGAACTCTCCCCACAGCGTCGCGGTGCGGCGCACGTCATCGCCGCCGTCGATCCAGACCATCTGCTGGATCTCGCGGCCGACCATCGAGGTCGGCATCGGCGCGTTCGGACGAGGCTGGTTGGGACGGCCACCGCGCGTCGCGGCGACGTCGCGCGGCAGGGCCGTCGCCGGTCCACCGGCGCCGTCGAGCGCGTTCTCTCGCATGTACCACTCGGGGGGCTGCACGTTGGCCTCGGGCTTGTACCGCACGATCACGTGCGAGTTGCCGCCCTTGCCCAGCGTGCTGCCGTCGTAGGTCAATGAGACCAGCTCGATGATCTGCTCGAGAGGGCGGACATCGAGCGGCCGCTCGGTGACCTTGTTCTCCTGCTCCTTCGGGTCCACGGGCACTTCGGGCAGCTTGCCGATGTAGTTGGGCGCCTTGAACTGTGCCCACCACCCCGCGGTGCGGTCGGTGTATTGCCAGTCGACCGTCACCGGCCCCTGCCCCTTGCCCTTGCCCAGGCGGTCCAGGCCATCCTTCTGCCCCTTCGACGTCGCGTCCTGGTTGGTCTTGTTGTCGAGCAGCGGCAGCATCTTGTAGACCGTCCAGCCGGCGTAACCGAACAGACCGGCGGCGCAGAGGTAGAGCAGCGTCGGAATGGGCAACTTCATCGGTGGGCCGAGTCTAGACCAGGGTTGAGGCGGGCGCAGCGACCGAAAACGTCGCGGGCGCGTACTTTCGCGCGGCCTCGGACCACCGAGCGGCCCCCTCTATTCCCCTTCGCCAAGCGTTCCCGCAGGGCCCCGCCCAGAAACGAAGAAACCCCGCTCGGAGCGGGGTTTCGGGGGCGTCGAGGACGCGGTTCGACTGGTGCGGCGAGATGCCTGTGACCAGGCGAAGTGCCAACTACCAGGCAAAGTGCCAACTACCAGGCAAAGTGCCAACTACCAGGCAAAGTGGCTGTAGGCGCTGTTCGCCTCGGCCATCTTGTGCACGTTCTCCTTCTTGGTGACCGCGGCGCCCTGGTTGTTGAAGGCGTCGAACAGCTCCTCGGCGAGCGAGCGGGCCATCGGCTTGCCGCGCTTGGCGCGGGCAGCGTCCACGAGCCAACGGATCGCGAGGCTCTGCTGGCGGCGCTTGTTGACTTCGCGCGGGACCTGGTAGGTCGCGCCACCGACGCGCTTGCTGCGCACTTCGACGCGCGGCTTGATGTTCTCGATGGCCTTCGTGAAGACCTCGACGGCGTCGCCGTTCTCGATCTTGCCGACGACCGTGTCGATGGCCTCGTAGAAGAGCCGCTGCGCGGTCGTCTTCTTCCCCTGCAGCATGATCTTGTTGACGATCTTGCTGGCCAGCTTGTTGTTGTAGCGGGGGTCGCCCTTCAGGTGGACTTCGGTGGACTTGTAGGAGCGAGGCATCGGAGGCTTCGGCGGGTGGATTCAGTTCGGACGGTGGGACTGCGACAGGACTGGCGACGAACGACTGCTTCGGGCGAACTACTTCTTGGGGCGCTTCGCGCCGTACTTGCTGCGGCTGCGGCGACGGCTCTCGACGCCCGAGGCGTCCAGGCAACCGCGCAGCACGTGGTAGCGCACACCGGGGAGGTCGCGCACGCGGCCGCCGCGGATCAGCACGATCGAGTGTTCCTGCAGGTTGTGACCCTCACCAGGAATGTAGACCGTGGTCTCCTTGCCGTTGCTGAGGCGCACGCGCGCGATCTTGCGCAGAGCCGAGTTCGGCTTCTTCGGCGTCATCGTCTTCACCTGCAGACACACGCCGCGCTTGTGCGGGCAGGCGTCGAGGATCGGCGACTTGCTCTTGTACTTGATCTTCTTGCGGCCCTTGCGAACCAGCTGGTTGATGGTCGGCATACTGTCCTAGTCTGCGCAGTCCGGGAAATGAGGGGTGGGGAGGATAGAGAATCGGGTCGGGAATGCAACCCCGTCGGCGAGCAACGGAGCAGGGAATCCGGCCCCCCCTCGGCGCCGCAGGCGCCGTCGGGTTCCACAATCGGTCGGGAAACGGGAGGCGTCGGGCCTCAGATCTTGCCGGCCTCCTGGTCGGGGACCTCGGGCGTCTGCGGCTCGTCGTCGATGCCTTCGAGTCGGATCACCGGGCCACCCTGGTCCAAGAAGCCCTGCCGGCTCATGCGACCGATCTCCTCGGCCGCCGCCTGCAGGTCGACGTTCTTGCGCACGCGCGTCTTGTGGTAGGTCCGGAAGCCCGTGCCCGTCGGCACCAGGTGGCCGAGGATGACGTTCTCCTTGAGCCCCACCAACTCGTCGCTCTTGCCCGCCAGCGCCGCCTCGGTGAGCACCTTGGTGGTCTCCTGGAACGACGCCGCCGAGATGAACGAATCCGACTGCAGCGAGGCCTTGGTGATGCCGAGCAGCAGCGGCGAAGCCGTCGCCGGCTTCTTGCGCTGGCTGCGCAGCACCTGGTTGGCTTCGCGGAAGCGGAAGCGGTCGGCGACGGCGCCGGGCAGGAAGTCGCTGTCGCCCGGATCCTCGACCTGCACCTTGCGCATCATCTGCGACAGGATGATCTCGATGTGCTTGTCGTCGATGTGCACGCCCTGCGCGCGGTAGACCGTCTGGATCTCACGCAGCAGGTAGTTCTGCACCGACTTCTCGCCCTGGATCTGCAGGATGTCGTGCGGCACCAGCGGACCGTCGACGAGCGCTTCACCGGCCTTGACGTGGTCGCCGCGGTGCACGCGCAGGTTCTTGCCCTGCGGCACCAGGTGCTCACGCTCGAGGCCACCCTCACCCTTGACGATGATGGTGCGCTTGCCGCGGCGCTTGTCGCCGAGCTCGACCATGCCGTCGATCTCGGACAGCACGGCCGGGTCCTTGGGACGACGCGCCTCGAACAGCTCGGTGACGCGCGGCAGACCACCCGTGATGTCCTGGGTGCCCTGGATCTCGCGCGGCGTCTTGGCGAGCAGCATGCCCGCCGTGACCTTCTGGCCGTTCTCGACCTCGATGTAGGCTCCTTCCGGGATCGGGTTGATCGCCAGGCGGTTGCCCTTCTCGTCCTCGATGATGACCTGCGGGTGCAGATCACCCTTGTGCTCGATCAGCACCTTGCGCTCGAACTTCGTGTCGGCGTCGCGCTCGACGCGGTAGGTCTTGCCCGGGATCAGGTCGTCGTAACGCACCAGACCCGCGACCTCGGCGAGGATCGGGTTGTGGTGCGGGTCCCACGAGCAGAGCACCGTGCCCTCCTTGATCTCCTGGCCCTCGACCACGTGCACGACGGCGCCGAGGTTGACGCTGTGGCGCTCGAGCTCGCGGTCCTTCTGGTCGACGACCAGGATCTCGCCCTTGCGCTTGAGGGCGATGATCTGCTTCTTGCCCTTGCCCTGGTCTTCGACCTCCACCTCGACGGTGGTCAGGTTGGCGAACTGCACGCGGCCGGCGCGCTTGTTCTTGATCTCGGAGTCCTCGACCTTCTTGCTGGCCGTGCCGCCGATGTGGAACGTGCGCATCGTCAGCTGCGTGCCGGGCTCGCCGATCGACTGCGCGGCGATGATGCCCGAAGCCAGGCCCGGCTCGGCGATCGCGCTGCGCGACAGGTCCATGCCGTAGCACTTGGCACAGATGCCGACGCCAGACTCGCAGGTCAGCGGCGAGCGCACCATGATCTTCTCGCTGCTGGCGACCGTCTCGATGCGCTTGGCGATGTCGACGGTGATCAGGCCGTTGCGCTCGACGATCACCTCTTCGGTGAGCGGATCGATGATCGCGTGCCGCGACACGCGGCCGCGCACCGCGTCGACGAAGCTGACGGCGACCTTGTCGCCCTGGTAGACCGTGCCCTTCTCCACGCCGTTCTCGGTGCCGCAGTCGTCGATCGAGATGATCACGTTCTGCGACACGTCGGCGAGCTTGCGGGTGAGGTAGCCCGAGTCCGCGGTCTTGAGCGCGGTGTCGGCCAGACCCTTGCGGGCGCCGTGGGTCGACGAGAAGTACTCGAGCACGCGCAGGCCTTCGCGGAAGTTGGCCTTGATCGGCTGCTCGATGATCTTGCCCGACGGCTTGGCCATCAGACCGCGCATGCCGGCGAGCTGACGGATCTGCTCGACCGAACCACGGGCCTTCGACATGACCATGCAGAAGATCGGGTTGACGTAGAGCCGCCCGTCGCGCGTGTCGTTGCGCAGCTCGTGCAGCATGTCCTCGCCGATGCGCTCGCGGGCGTGCGTCCACGAGTCGATGACCTTCAGGTAGCGCTCGCCCTCGGTGATGATGCCGCGGGCGTGCGCGAGGTGGATCTTCTCCACCTCCTTCTGGGTCTGGGCGATGATCTTGTCCTTGGTCGGCGGCACGACCATGTCGTCCTTGCCGAACGACAGACCGGCGCGCGTCGCCGCCTTGAAGCCCGTCTCCTTGAGGTTGTCGAGCAGGCGCAGCGTCGCTTCACGACCGATCAGCAGGTGGCAGTCGGCGATGATGTTCGACAGCGCCTTCTTGTCCAGGTCGTGGTTGTAGAACGGCATCCCCCACTCGAGGATCTCGTTGAACATGATGCGGCCGGGGGTCGTCTCGATCAGCGTGTTGCCGTCGGTGACGATCGTGTTGCCCTGGCTGCGGATCTCCACGTCCTCGGGGAACAGCACCTTGATCCTGGCGTGGATGTGCAGCTTGCCCATCGAGTAGGCCATCCACACCTCGTCCGGGCTCGCGAAGGTCTTGCCCTCACCGAGCTCGCCGGGACGCGACAGGCTCAGGAAGTAGCAGCCCAGCACGATGTCCTGGTTCGGCGCGATGATCGGGCCGCCGTGCGCCGGCGAGAAGATGTTGTTCGTCGACAGCATCAGCGTCGACGCCTCGATCTGCGCCTCGAACGACAGCGGCAGGTGGACCGCCATCTGATCGCCGTCGAAGTCGGCGTTGTAGCCCGAGCAGACCAGCGGGTGGATGCGGATCGCGTTGCCCTCGACCAGCACCGGCTCGAACGCCTGGATGCCGACGCGGTGCAGCGTCGGCGCGCGGTTGAGCAGCACCGGGTGGTTCTGGATCACCTCTTCGAGGATGTCCCAGACCTCCTCGTCCTTGCGCTCGAGCATCTTCTTCGCCGACTTGATCGTGTCGGCGTGACCGAGCTCCTTGAGGCGCCGGATGATGAACGGCTGGAACAGCTCCAGCGCGATGATCTTGGGCAGACCGCACTGGTGCAGCTTGAGGTCGGGACCGACGACGATCACCGAACGCGCCGAGTAGTCGACGCGCTTGCCGAGCAGGTTCTCGCGGAAGCGGCCCTGCTTGCCCTTGATCATGTCCGTGAGGGACTTGAGCGGGCGGTTGCTCGAGCCGAGCACCGGGCGGCGGCAGCGATTGTTGTCGAACAGCGCGTCGACCGACTGCTGCAGCATCCGCTTCTCGTTGCGGATGATGACCTCGGGTGCGTTGAGGTCGAGCAGCTTCTTGAGGCGGTTGTTGCGGTTGATCAGACGACGGTAGAGGTCGTTGAGGTCCGACGTCGCGAAGTTGCCGCTGTCGAGCGGCACCAGCGGACGCAGATCCGGCGGGATCACCGGGATCGCGTCGAGGATCATCCACTCGGGGCGGTTGCCCGAGTCGCGCAGCATCTCGACGGTCTTGAGCCGCTTGATGATGTCCTTGATCTTCTGCTTGCTCTCGGTGCGCGACAGGTCCTCGCGCAGCGCCTCGCTGAGCTGGGCCAGGTCGAGGCGGCGCAGCAGCTCGCGCACCGCTTCGGCGCCCATGCCGGCGGTGAAGCCCATGCCGTACTTCTGGCGGGCCTGGCGGAACTCGTCCTCGCTGAGCAGCTGCAGCGGCTTGAGCGGCGTGTCGCCGGCGTCGACGACGATGTAGTCCTGGAAGTAGATGACCTTCTCCAGGCTCGCGGTCTTGAGGCCCAGCAGCGTGCCGAGGCGCGACGGCATCGCCTTGAAGAACCAGATGTGCGCGACCGGCGCGGCGAGGTTGATGTGCCCCATGCGCTTACGGCGCACGCGGCTGTGGGTGATCATCACGCCGCACTTGTCGCAGGTGATGTTCTTGTGCTTGATGCCCTTGTACTTGCCACAGGAGCACTCCCAGTCCTTCTCGGGACCGAAGATGCGCTCGCAGAACAGGCCGTCACGCTCCGGGCGGTAGGTCCGGTAGTTGATCGTCTCCGGCTTCTTGACCTCGCCGAATGACCACGTCCGGATGTCCTCCGGAGAAGCCAATCGGATCGTCACCGAAGCGTAGTCGTTGATCTTGTCGTAGATGGGCTCGACCATCGTGCGCCGCCTTGTAGTTGCTCGTCGGGCGCGCCGTGTTCACGGCGCGGGACGACAGTTTGCGAGAGGTGAGATGCTGACTGGTAAACGGTTGAGTTGCGCGACGAGCGCTTCGGCAGACCGCGCGGGCGATCAGCCGGGGAGCACGGACTCCGCCGCGCCGCGCTTGTGCAGCTCGATGTTGAGGCCGAGGCCCTTGATCTCGTTGCAGAGCACGCCGAACGAGACCGGCGTGCCGGGCTCGAGGATGTTCTCGTTCTTGACCATGGCCTCGTAGATCTTGGTGCGTCCGTCGACGTCGTCGGACTTCACCGTGAGCAGCTCCTGCAGGATGTTGGCCGCGCCGTAGGCCTCGAGCGCCCAGACTTCCATCTCGCCGAAGCGCTGGCCGCCGAAGCGGGCCTTGCCGCCCAGGGGCTGCTGCGTGATCAGCGAGTAGGGACCGGTCGCGCGGGCGTGCACCTTGTCGTCGACGAGGTGGTGCAGCTTGAGCATGTAGAGCGTGCCCACCGTGACGCGCTGCGTGAACGCCTCGCCGGTGCGGCCGTCGTAGAGCACCGACTTGCCGTCGGTGGCGTAGCCGGCCTTGGTCAGCGCGGCTTCGATGTCGGCCTCCGAGGCGCCGTCGAACACGGGCGTGATCGCGGCGAAACCCAGGTGCTTGGCAGCCCAACCCAGGTGCGTCTCGAGGATCTGGCCGACGTTCATGCGGCTCGGCACGCCGAGCGGGTTGAGCACGATGTCGACCGGCGTGCCGTTCGCGAGGAACGGCATGTCCTCGACGGGCAGGATCTTGCTGATCACGCCCTTGTTGCCGTGGCGGCCGGCCATCTTGTCGCCGACCGAGATGCGGCGCTTGGTCGAGACGTAGACCTTGACCATCTCGAGCACGCCCTGCGGCAGCTCGTCGCCGCGCGACAGCCGGTTGACGAGCTTGTTCTTCTCGGCCTCCGACTCCTCGATGCGGTCACCGAACTCCTGCAGGACCTCGAGCAGCGCCTGACGCTTCTTGGCGTCGGTCTGCTCCTCGGCGATCTGACGGACCCGGTCGCGGATCGCGCGCAGGTCGAGGATCAGCATCTCCTCGGTGACCGAGAGCTTCTTGCCCTCGGCGCTGCTCGGCGCCGCACCGAGCACTTCCTTGCTGCTCTCCAGCAACCGCTTGGTGTTGCTGCGGAACTGCTTGAGGAACTCGATCTCGGCGTTCTTGATCTCCTCGAGGTTGCGCGTGCGCTCGAGCTCGGTGAGGTTGACCTTGCGGCTGTACTTCTCCGCGCCGATGACGATGCCCTCGACGCCGGTCGGCACCTCGAGCGAGGCGTTCTTCACGTCCTCGCCGGCGCGACCGAAGATCGCGTGCAGCAGCTTCTCCTCGGGGGTCAGCTCGCTCTTGCTCTTCGGCGCGACCTTGCCGACCAGGATGTCGCCGGGCTTGACGCGGGTGCCGACGCGCACGATGCCGCTCTCGTCGAGGTGCCGCAGCGCCTTCTCGGAGACGTTCGGGATGTCGCGCGAGAACTCCTCGCGACCGAGCTTGGTCTCGCGGATCTCGATCTCGAACTCGTCGATGTGGATCGACGTGTAGACGTCGTCCTTGACGAGGTTCTCGCTGAGCAGGATCGCGTCTTCGTAGTTGTAGCCGTCCCACGGCATGAAGGCGACCGTGAGGTTCTTGCCGAGCGCGAGCACACCCTGCTTGGTGGCGGCGCCGTCGGCGATCACCTCGCCGGCCTTGACCTTCTGGCCCAGCACGACGATCGGCGTCTGGTTCTGGCAGGTGCGCTCGTTGAGCGCCTCGTACTTGCGCAGCTTGTAGACGTCGTCACCGACGACGATGCGGGTCGCGTCGACCGCGGTGACCGTGCCCGCCTTGCGGGCGCGCACCACCATGCTCGAGTTGCGGGCGACGACCTCTTCCATGCCGGTCATGACCAGCGGCGCCTCGGACTTGAGGAGCGGCACGGCCTGGCGCTGCATGTTCGAACCCATCAGCGCGCGGTTGGCGTCGTCGTGTTCGAGGAACGGGATCAGCGACGCCGAGACACCCACCACCTGCTTGGTGGAGACGTCCATGTACTGGACGTCCTTGGCGTCGACGAGCGCCGGGTCGCCCTGGACGCGCGCGATCACGCGGCCCTGGTCGTCGCCGGTCAGGCGGCCGTTCTTGTCGACCTCGGTGTCGGCCGGCGCGAGGATCGCGTCGTTCTCCTCGTCAGCGCGCAGGCGCACGACCTCGTCGGTCATCTTGCCGTTCTTGATGACGACGTAGGGCGTCGTCAGGAAGCCGTAGTCGTCGAGCGAGCTGTAGATCGACAGGCTCGAGATCAGACCGATGTTGGTGCCTTCCGGCGTCTCGATCGGGCACAGGCGCCCGTAGTGCGACAGGTGCACGTCGCGGACTTCGAAGCCGGCGCGCTTGCGGTTGAGACCGCCCGGACCGAGGGCCGACAGGCGCCGCTCGTGCGTGAGCTGCGACAGCGGGTTGGTCTGGTCGACGACCTGGCTGAGCTCGCCGCGGGCGAAGAAGTACTCGATCGCGGACGAGAACGTCTTGCTGTTGATCAGGTTGCGCGGCGTGACCGTGTCGACGTTCTCGAGGTTCATGCGCTCTTGCGCAGTGCGCCGGAGCTTGAGGAAACCCTTGCGGAACTCGTCGCCGGCCAGCTCGTGGATCGTGCGCACGCGGCGGTTGCCCAAGTGGTCGATGTCGTCCACTTCGCCGATGCCGGCGCGCAGGCCGAGGATGTATCGGATCGCCTGCACGAAGTCCGACGCCGACAGCGTCTGCTGCGTCTCGGCGGTCTCCGTCTCGAACTTGCGGTTCAGGCGGAAACGACCGACGCGACCGAGCCGGTAGCGGGTCTCGTCGAAGAACTTCTCGTGGAACAGCTCGCGCGCCTTCTCCAGCTGCGGCGGGTTGCCCGGGCGCAGTCGCTGGTAGATCTTCAGCAGCGCCTCTTCGTGGCTGTTGGTGGAGTCGTCGCGCAGCGTGTTGAGGATCAGGAAGTCCTCGGGCGCGCGCAGCACCTCGACCTCGCGCAGCTCGCTGGCCGCGATCGCGCGCGCCGCTTCTTCGGTGATCTCCTCACCGCTGCGCACGAACGGATCGCCGCTGGCTGCGTCGACGATGTCGCCGACGGCGTAGCAGCCGACCAGGGCCTTGGCGAACTTGGCCTCGGGATCGGTCTTCTTGCGGGCGACCTTCTCGACCTCGTAGAACTCGCGCAGGATCGCGGCGTCCGTCGAGTACTTCTGATCCATCGCCCGCAGCAGCGTCGAGCACGAGAACTTGCCCGACTGGTCGATGCGGATGCTGATCACGTCCTTCTTGGTGACGTTCAGCTCGATCCAGGAGCCGCGCTCCGGGATGATCCAGCAGCTGTGCAGCTTCTTCTCGCCGGTGTGCAGCTCGACCGAGAAGTCGACGCCCGGCGAACGGTGCAGCTGGCTGACCGTGACGCGCTCGGAGCCGTTCACGATGAACTCGCCGCCGCCGATCATGATCGGGATCTCGCCGAGGTAGATGTCCTCCTCGACCGGCTCGGGCTTGACCAGCCGCACGCGGATGCGGAACGGGTAGCCGTAGGTCACGCGCAGCTTGCGACACTCCTCGACCGTGTAGCGCGGCCTGCCGAGCTCGTAGCTCACGTATTCGAGGCACAGGGTCTTGTCGTACGAGTAGATCGGGAAGATCTCACGCAGCAAGGCCTCGAGGCCGTCGTTCTTACGGCGATTCGGCGCCGTCTCCGGTTGCAGGAAATTGAGGTACGACTTCGTCTGCATCTCGACGAGGTCGGGGATCTCTGCAACGGACCTAGAACGTCCGTAGACTACGGTCTCCATGCGGTTCCACCTGAGGGCCCGCGTCCGGGCCCAGCGCTTTTCGATCCGACTGTGCTTTGCAAACCGGGACTTTGCAAACCGGGACGCTGCCTGTGGTCGACGAATGCACGCGCACGAAGCTCACACTAGGTGAGAACCGTGGGCCATGCAAAAACCGAACCGGCAGCGGTGCAAGAGTACAGACCCGAGCCACTCATCCGCAACGCAAATCGCGAAGGAGTCGCCGGGCAGCGAGAAGGTTGTGACTGGGTGCGCAACCGGGACCTTCGGACCCAAGGTCCCAAGGCCCCGGCGCGCGCGCGGACGGGCGACCCACTACTTGAGCTCGACCGTGGCACCAGCCTCGGTCAGCTTCTTCTGCAGCTCGGCTGCCTCGTCCTTGCTCACACCTTCCTTGACAGGCTTGGGAGCCTCGTCGACCAGCGCCTTGGCCTCCTTGAGGCCCAGGCCGGTGATCTCACGCACGACCTTGATGACGTTGATCTTCTGCGCGCCGCCTTCCTTGAGGATGACGGTGAACTCGGTCTGCTCCTCAGCAGCGGCAGCGCCGCCGGCGGCCGGGGCCGCAGCAGCAACCGCGACCGGAGCCGCCGCCGAGACACCCCAGCGAGCTTCCATGGCCTTGACGAGCTGGGCAGCCTTGCCCAGGCTCAGGCCGTCGATCTTGGTGAAGATTTCCTCGAGATCAGCATCGAGGACCACGTTTTCAGCTTCCGACATGATGGCTACAACCTCCGGTATTCTGGAATGCTTTGGGTAAGAGACGCCGTAATTGGCTAGTTTGAATCAGCTTGCGCACCAGGCAGTGCGCACCGGCCGCCGCTACTCGGGCGACCCCTTGTCGACGCGCGCCTGGATGCAGCGCGCCAGGCCGCCGGCCACGGCGCTGAGGATCGAGGCGATCGATCGGGCCGGGCCGCTGATCGCCGAGACGATCTGGGTGTTGACGGTGTTGCGATCGGGGAGATCGGCGATCACGTCGGCGGCGCTGCCCAGGTAGGCCTGCCCCTCGACGATGCCACCCTTGATCTGCAGCGGCGCGTCCTTGGTGGCCTTGATCCACTCGCGGAGGATCTTGGCGGCGTGGATCGCGCCTTCCTTGTCGGCGATCGCGATGGCGCAGCGACCCAGCAGGGCATCGCCCATGTCGAGGTCGAGGTTCGCGAAGGCCTTCTGGGCCAGGCGGCGGCGGACGACGCGGTAACGGACGCCGGCTTCCCGCAGCTTGGTGCGGATCTCGATGTCCTGCTTGGGCTGAACGTTGCCGTACTCGACGACCACGCAGGAGCCCATGTTCTGGAACTCCTTCTGCAGCTCGTCGAGGAGGATGTTGTTGACCAGGTTCGGCATGACAGAGCTCCTTAGTCGACCGCCAGGGTCACGCCCGGGCCCATCGAGGTGGAAACGACGACCTTGCGGATGAACGCGCCCTTGGCCTGCGACGGACGCAGGGTGCGCAGGTGGTCGACGAAGGCGGTGATGTTGGCGGCGAGGTCCTCGGCGCCGAACGACTTCTTGCCGACGGCGGCGTGCACGTTGGCGCCCGCGTCGGTGCGGAACTCGATCTTGCCGGCCTTGAACTCGCGCACGGCGTCGGCGACGTTCGGGGTGACCGTGCCGGCCTTGGGCGAGGGCATCTTGCCCTGCGGGCCGAGGACCTTACCGAGCTTGCCGACGAAACGCATCATGTCGGGCGACGCGATGGTCATGTCGAAGTCGGTGAAGCCCTTCTCGATCTTGTCGGCGAGGTCGGCCGCGCCGACGAAGTCAGCCCCGGCCTCGAGCGCCGCGGCCGCCTTCTCGCCTTCGGCGAACACGGCGATCCGCACGGACTTGCCCGTGCCCTTGGGGAGACTGACCGAGCCGCGGACCAGCTGGTCCGTCTTCTTCGCGTCGATACCGATGCGAACGACCAGATCGACGGCTTCGTCGAACTTGGGGCCTTGGAGAGACTTGATCAGCGCCAGACCTTCCGTCAAGGCGTAGCGCTTGGTGCGGTCGACCTTGGCGGCGACCTTCTGGTAGCGACGGCTGCGCTTGCGTGCCATGAATGCTCCTAATTGCTGGTGTCGGGGCGACGATCCGGTGTCCGACGGGGCGCACGGCGCCCGCGGCACTCAGCGTCGACCGACGAATCTCAATCGACGACCTTGATGCCACACGAGCGCGCGGTGCCTTCCACCATGCGCATCGCCGCTGCTTCATCCACCGCGTTCAAGTCCTTGATCTTCATCTGGGCGATCTCGCGAACCTGCGCGCGCGTGACCTCACCGGCGATCTGACTGCCAGGCGTCTGGGCTGCCGTGGCGATCTTCGCCGCCTTCTTCAGCAACACCGAAGCGGGCGGAGACTTGTAGGCGAGGGTGAAGGTGCGGTCCTTGTAGACCGAAACGATCACCGGGATGATCAAACCGGCCTGCGCGCGGGTCTCGTCGTTGAACTGCTTGACGAACAGTCCGATGTTGACACCGTGCTGGCCGAGCGCGGGGCCCACGGGGGGCGCCGGCGTCGCCTGCCCTGCCGGGCACTGCAACTTGATCTGAGCGGTTACTTCCTTGGCCATGTCGTTCTCTCTGCGGTGCTGACGGATGCCGACGGACGCCGACACCCTCCCACATGAAGAGTCCTCGGGGGCTGGGGATCAGCGATCTCGAGGATCCGATCGGAGCGATTCCGTTCGGGAAAGGGGGGCGAAGAGTGAACCAGAACGGCCACTCACTGTCAACGGGGCAAGCTGCAACTTCCGCAAAATCCGGCGACTCCAGCCCACGGGCGCCGCGTGCGGAGATGCGGCGGGACGCCGCAGCGGGTGCGGGAGAGGCGGCCTCCCCCGCCGGGCCCAGATCAGCCGGGCCCAGATCACCGGGCTCAGATCACCGGGCTCAGATCAGCTCGACTTCCCAGTAGCCGAGCGACATCGGCGTCGGCCGGCCGAAGAAGTTGACGCTGACGTCGAGCGTGCCCTTGTCGGCGTGCACCTCTTCCACCGTGGCGTCGGTGTTCTCGAAGGCGCCGGTCTTGATCTTGACCCGGTCCCCCTTCTTGAAGGTGACCGCGACCTTCGGCTGCTCCTTGCTCGCATCCATGCTCGCGAGCACCTTCTCGACGTCCTCGGACGCCGCCGGAGTCGGCTGGGTGTGGCCGCCGACGAAGTCGCCGAAGCCCGGCGTCTCGCGCAGCACGAACCAGACGTCGTCCGAAAGGTCCATCTCGACCATCAGATAGCCGGGGTAGAGCTTGCGGCGCTTGACGACCTTCTTGCCCTGGCGATGGTCGGCGATGATCTCCACCGGCACCACGATCTGCGGCACCAGGCTCTCGATGCCAGCCTGCTTCAGCCGGCGCACCATGCTCTCGCGGATCCGGTCTTCACGACCGACCTGGACCCGGAGGAAGTACCACTGCAGCGCCATCAGCCTTTGCCTCCCGGCATCAGCATCTCCATCACCGTGATCAGCATCAGGTCGACGCCGGTCAGGAACAGGAACAACACCACCACCATCGCGGTGACGGCCATCGTGCCCTGCCAGGCTTCGCCCCAGGTCGGCCAGGTGACCTTGCGCATCTCGTTCTCGGTCTCGACCAGGGCGTCGGCGACCTTGGGTCGCGCCATGATCAGGTGGAAACCGAACGCGACCGCGACCAGCACGCCGAGGGCGATCAAGCTCGAGGTCTTGAGCTTGCCGAGCAGCGGGAACGGATCGACGTAGGTGGTGTTGGCGTCGCCGAGCCACCGGTCCAGGACGCTGACCAACCCGCCGCTGTAGAAGCAGCCGTACATGACGAGCAGCGTCAGGCCCCAGAAGGCGAGCATGCGCGCGTAGCGTCCTTGGTCCTTGCGATAGCTCACAGTGGTCTCCGATCTTGCATCAAACGGGTGCCCGGCGCCGCGGAAGTCGCGACGGTTCGGGCCGAATCGAGGGCGAGCATTCTACACACGGGCACCCGCGTGCCCAGCATTTGCCTTGGATTGCCTTGCAGGGGGCGTTGCCTCGCCGCCGCAACGCCTCGCGTGCACCCGCGGCGCGGGAAGCGGCCCGGCCAGCCACCAAGGCCCGGCGCCATGGCACCCACCCCGAGGAAACCGTGCATGGGAACCGCGGGGCGACGACGCCATGAAGTTGGCAGGGCAGGAAGGACTTGAACCCACAACCGGTCGATTTGGAATCGACAGCTCTACCAATTGAGCTACTGCCCTGTGTTGCCCGTCGGGTCTCCGGCCATCGGCCGTGGACTCCAGCGAGCGACGAGTCGACACCGCATTGCTGCGGCTGCCAGAGTTGAGCGAACCCCCCTCTCGACGCGGCGAATTCTGCTGGCGGGAGGACTCGCCTCAGCGGGCCCTCCCACCTCGAGGATCACTTGATGATCTTCGTGACGCGACCGGCGCCGACGGTGCGGCCACCTTCGCGGATGGCGAAGCGCTGGTGCTCGTCCATCGCGATCGGCATGATCAGCTCGACCGTGATCTCGACGTTGTCACCGGGCATGCACATCTCCGCGCCCTTGAGCTGCGCGGTGCCGGTCACGTCCGTCGTGCGGAAGTAGAACTGCGGGCGGTAGCCCGACATGAACGGCGTGTGACGACCGCCTTCTTCCTTGGTGAGGGCGTAGACCTGGGCCTCGAACTGGGTGTGCGGGGTGACGCTCTTCTTGGCCGCCAGCACCATGCCGCGCTCGATGTCCTCCTTCTTGAGGCCGCGGAGCAGCAGACCGACGTTGTCGCCGGCGATGCCCTCGTCGAGCGTCTTCTGGAACATCTCGACGCCGGTGCAGGTGGTCTCGCGGGTGTCGCGGATGCCGACGACCTCGATCGCCTCACCGACCTTGATGCGGCCGCGCTCGACGCGACCCGTGGCGACGGTGCCGCGACCTTCGATCGAGAACACGTCCTCGACCGGCATCAGGAACGGCTTGTCGATCTCGCGCTCCGGCTCCGGGATCGCCTTGTCGATCGCGGCGAGCAGGTCAAAGATGCACTTGCTGTCGGGGTTGTCACGACCCGGGTTGGGGGTCTGCAGCGCCTTGAACGACGCACCGCGCACGACCTCGGCGTCGTCGCCGGGGTAGTCGTACTTGCTGAGCAGTTCGCGGACTTCCATCTCGACGAGGTCGAGCAGCTCGGGGTCGTCGACGAGGTCGCACTTGTTGAGGTAGCAGACGATCGCCGGCACACCGACCTGGCGGGCCAGCAGCACGTGCTCCTTGGTCTGCGGCATCGGGCCGTCGTCGGCCGCCACCACCAGGATGGCGCCGTCCATCTGCGCCGCGCCCGTGATCATGTTCTTCACGTAGTCGGCGTGTCCCGGGCAGTCGACGTGCGCGTAGTGACGAGTCTCGGACTCGTACTCGACGTGCGCCGCCGAGATGGTGACGACGCGGGTCGCGTCGCGGACCGTGCCACCCTTGGCGACGGCGGAGTACTCCTTGTACTTCGCCATGCCAACCGCAGCGAGCGTGTAGGTCAGCGCCGCCGTGGTCGTGGTCTTGCCGTGGGCAACGTGCCCGATGGTCCCCACGTTGACGTGAGGCTTGGTTCTCGTGAAGGTTTCCTTGGCCATGGGTCTCGAACTCGGGGGCCGCGCGGCCCGCCAACACTGAAAGGGATGATCAACTGTCGCCCGCGACCGGAAGGATGGCCGGGACGCGAACGACGATGGGGATGGATGCTGAAGATGGAGCTGCCAGTGGGACTTGAACCCACGACCTCCTCCTTACCAAGGAGGTGCTCTACCACTGAGCTATGGCAGCAGACGCAAACGGAGAAAGAGCGAGGCTACGTGCAGCGGGCGCGAACGACGGCGACGAAATTGGAGCGGGTGGAGGGAATCGAACCCTCACAGCCAGCTTGGAAGGCTGGAGCTCTACCTTTGAGCTACACCCGCATCCCTCTGTTGAGCACCCTCGAGAGGATGGCCACCAGAAGAAGGCGATTTCGAACCGACTGACTTCGAACCGACTGACTTCGAAGCCCACTGAACTTCGAAGAACTGACTATCCAACCGAGCGCACGACGTCCACGTCATCCAGAAGATCCATCGACCTCGGCGGCTGGCCGCGTCGGCAGATGGAAGACTGGTGGGCGGAGCAGGATTCGAACCTGCGAAGGCTGAGCCGCCAGATTTACAGTCTGGTCCATTTGGCCGCTTTGGTATCCGCCCGACGTTGCACGTCCGTGCGTCCTTCCCCGAGCCGCGCGCCAACCGGTGGTCGGCCCCACCGGCTGGTGGAACCGCTCACCCCGCGAGCAACCGGCCGATCACCTGACGGTCTGGAGCTAGCGATGGGAATCGAACCCACAACCTCCAGATTACAAATCAGGTGCTCTACCAGTTGAGCTACGCTAGCGGGCTAACTGCTAGGGAAAGGCCGAAGGAAGATACCGACGGCCGAAGGCAGTTCAAGGTCGGCGGTGGCCTTTTTTTGGCGCGATCGCCCGCCGCCGACGATCGCCCGGCGGCCGCGGCCCGCTGGCCCATTCAGCGGGTTGGCGCGCTGCCGCCGCCCCCCAGACGCCGGGCCTCCGCGAGGAACACCTGCAGGCGGGACTGCAGTTCGCCGACGGACTCTCCGCCGATGCGCTCGAGCAGAGCGTCGGCAAGCACCAGCGCCACCATCGCCTCGGCGACGATCGCGCACGCCGACACCGCGCACACGTCCGACCGTTCGTAGCCGGCGAGCGCGGGCGCACCGGAGCTCAGGTCCACGCTGGCGAGCGGCTGGCGCAGGGTCGAGATCGGCTTCATCGCCGCCCGCAGCACCAGCGGCTGCCCGTTGGTCATGCCCGCCTCGAGGCCGCCGGCGCGGTTCGACGGGCGCTGGAACACGGCGCCGCCCGCGCCCCCGCGCTCGGCGCCGATCGGGTCGTGGACCTGGGATCCGAACGCGGCGGCGGCGCCGAAGCCGACACCGACCTCCACGCCCTTCACCGCCGGGATCGACATCAGGGCCGCCGCCAGTCGCGCATCGAGCTTCTCCTCCCACTGCACGCAGGAGCCGAGCCCGGGCACCACCCCCGCGGCCGCGACCTCGACCACACCGCCGACCGTATCCTCCTTGCGCGCGGCCTCCTGCACCCGCTCGAGCATCGCGGCGTCGGCGTCCGCGTCGAGCGTGTAGAGGCGCGTGCCATCGCGGCGGGCCCGCCACTGCGCGAGCGGTGTCCCCCCCGGGCCGAACGAGACACCGGGCCGGTCCGCAGGCAGCACCGCGGCGTGCACGGCGCGCACGTACCCGAGCACCTCGGTGCCGGCGAGGCCCAGCAGCTGCGCGCACACCGCCCCGGCGGCGACGCGCGCGCAGGTCTCGCGCGCGGAAGCGCGCTCGAGGGTCGAGCGGATGTCCGTGTCCAGCCAGTGGAAGCACCCGGCCAGGTCGCCGTGCCCCGGGCGCGGGCGCGAGGGCTCCGGCAGATCGTCGATGCTGTGGTCGCGGTTGGCGACGGCGAGCGCCAGCGGCGAGCCGATGGTGCGACCGCGGCGCACGCCGCCGAGGATCTGCACGCGGTCGTCTTCGATGCGCTGCCGACCGCCGCGGCCGGCGCCCCCCTGCCGCAGGCGCAGCGTCGCGTCGACGGCCGCCAGGTCGATCGGCAGGCCGCGCGGCAGGCCCTCGAGCAGCGCCACCACCATCGGCCCGTGCGATTCCCCCGCGGTGCGGAAGGTCAGCCGGCGCAGGAATCCGCTCAAGCCGAGGCCTCTCGTTCGCCTGCCGGCCCGGCTCCGCCGGCGCTCGCCAACTCGCGCACCAGCCCGGCGAACATCATCAGATCGAAGGGCTTGCGCAACACGGTGTGCACGAACGGCAGCTGCGCCAACCGCGCCTCGATGGCCGCGTCCAGATAGCCCGAGATCACCAGCGTCGGCGGCTGCCGCGGCTGATCGCGCAAGGCCTCGAGCACGTCGATGCCCGACATCTTCGGCATGTCCAGGTCGCAGACCAGCACGTCCGGCACGCGCTCTGAGGCGCGCCGACGCGCCGCCTCACCGTCGAACACCTGCTCGACCTCGACGCCGGAGCGACGCAGCACTTCGGCCAGCAGGCCGCTGACGGCGGCGTCGTTGTCGGCGAGGAGGACGGAGGGGAGCATGGCTGGCTCACGGCAGGGCGCGCGTTCGCGCCGCGTGGGCACACGGCATCGGAGCGAAGGCGCGCGCCTGGCCGGGCGATGCTACCGGCCTGGGCAGGCGCGGCAAGCCGCGGCCTCATTCCCCGAGCGGCTGCAGCCAGGAGACGTCTTCGAACGGCACCTCCATGCGGACCTTGCCGTAGTCGACGGTCAGCGTCTCGCGCACCTTGTCGATCTTGTGCACGACGCACAACCGCCGCCAACGCGGCAGGAACACCTGCGCGCCCTTCTTGAGCCCGTGGCAGAAGCGCACGCGCCGCCGGTGCAGCGCAGCGCTCTTGAGCAGCCCGTCGACGACGGTCTTCAGCGCCCGCGCGCTCTCGCCGTGCTTGCCGGGGGCGCTGAGCAGCCCCTGCAGCGGCAGCTGCAGCGCCGCCTGGGCCGCGCGCAGCTCGGCCTCGACGACACCGTCGGCTTCTTCCTGCAGCCAGTTCTCCTTGCGCACGGCGCCGGCGAGGCGTTCGTCGAGTTCGACCTTCTGCGCCGCGACGCTGCGGCTGATGTCGGCGGTGCGTTTGCGGTCCTCCTCGGCCTGGCGCCGCGCCACCTGCACGCGCTCGATCACGTGGTCGAGGGTCTGGTCGCGTGGCCCCAGCAGCTCGCGCGCGCGCGCGACCACGCGCTCGGGCATGCCGACGCGCGCGGCGATGTCGAGCGCGTGGCTGTTGCCCGGAATGCCGACGTCGAGGCGATAGAGCGGCCGCAGCGAGGCGCCGTCGAAGGCCATGCAGCCGTTCTCGGCGCCGTCGTGCTGGTAGGCGAAGTCCTTGAGGCGCCCCAGATGCGTGGTGACCACCGCGTAGGCCTGCGCCGCGACCAGCTGCTCGAGCACGGCATAACCCAGCACGCCGCCTTCCTCGGGATCGGTGCCGGCACCCAGCTCGTCGAGCAGGATCAGCGCGCGCCCGCCGGCCTGACGCAGGCAGCGGGCGATGCGCTGCACGTGCGAACTGAACGTCGACAGGTTCTGCGAGATGCCCTGCTCGTCGCCGATGTCGGCCTGCACCGCCGCGAAGAACGGCACCTGCGCCCCCACCGCCGCGGGAATCGGCACGCCGCTGAGCGCCATCAGCGACAGCAGGCCGACGGTCTTGAGCACCACGGTCTTGCCGCCGGTGTTGGGCCCCGTGACCACCAACAGGCGGTGCGGATCTCCGAGCGACAGTTCCAGCGGCACGACCTGCTCGGGCGCCGGCCCGCGCAGCAGCAGCGGGTGCCGCCCGCCGGCGAGGCGCAGCGGCCCTTCGGCGCCGACCTCGGGAACGGTGTAGCCCTCGGCGACGAGCCGCGCCTTGGCCTGCAGCAGGTCGGACGCCGCGACGAAATCGACCGCCGCGTGCAGCGGCTCCGCCAGCCGCTGCAGCGCGCGCGCCACGTCGACGAGCACCACCTGGATCTCGCGCGCCTCCCTGGCCTGCAGGTCCGACAGCTTGTTGGCGGCGTCGACGACCTCCTCGGGCTCGACGAACACGGTCGCGCCCGAGGCGCTGCGGTCGTGCATCACGCCGGCGACCTTGTGGCGCAGCTCGGCCTTGACCTGCAGCACGGGCCGGCCGTGGCGCCACGCTGGCTCCGGCGACTGCAGCACCTTGCGCACCTCGGCGCTGCTGAGCACGCGCACCACCGTGGTGTCGACCACGAGCCGCGCCTGCTCGATCTCGCGCCGCGCCGCAGCGAGCTTGGGCGACGCGGAGTCGAGGACCTCACCGCGGTCGTCGACGATCTGCTCGAGCTCCTCGACGAGGTCGGCGAGCTGCGGCGCCGCGCCGGCGAACTGCTGCAGCGGCAGCGCGCCGGCGCCGAACCACAGGCGGCAGCGCTCCCCGGCGCGCACCAACCGCTTGAGCTCGGCCAGGTCGCGGGACTGCAGCGCGTGCTCACCGCGCAGGAAGCCGTCGAGCCAGCGCACCTCGAGCGCGCCGCCGAGCGGCAGCGACTCGCGCGGCCCGAGCTTGTCGGCCAGGGCCGCGACCGCGGCCAGCTCCCGCTGCAGCGCCGGCAGGTCGCGATACGGCGCGAGGCGTTCGACCGCAAGGCGCCCGACGGGTGTGCCCAGGCGCTCGTCGAGCAGGGTACGAACGACCCCGTACTCGAGCGCGTCGAGCGCGAACGACTCGTCGCGGCGATCGGGATCCGGCGGCTTCGGCATGCTCGAGCATGTTGCCCGCCCGTTCCCGCTTGTAAACTCTTCGCCCTCGATGAAGAGCCAACGAAAAGCGGGCTTCGGCACCCGCGCCATCCATGCCGGCCAGTCTCCCGACCCGAGCACGGGGGCGATCATGACCCCCGTGTTCATGACCAGCACCTACGTGCAGTCGGCGCCCAACGTCACCAAGGGCTTCGACTACTCGCGTTCGGGCAACCCGACACGCAGCGCGATGGAGGGCAACCTCGCCGCGCTCGAGGGCGGCAAGCACGGCATCGGCTTCGCGAGCGGCATGGCCGCGATCCACTGCGTGCTGAACCTGCTGCAGTCGGGCGATCACGTGGTCGCCGGCAACGACCTCTACGGCGGCACCTACCGGATCCTGGCCACCCTCTACGCCAAGTTCGGCGTCGAGACGACGTTCGTCGACATGACGAACCTCGACGAGCTCGAGGCCGCCCTGCGTCCGAACACGCGCCTGGTCATGCTCGAGACGCCGACCAACCCGCTGCTGCGCTGCAGCGATCTGGCGGCGATCGCCAAGATCTGCCGCAAACAGGGCATCCTGACGATGGCGGACAACACCTTCGCCACCCCCTACCTGCAGCTGCCGCTGGCGCTGGGCTGCGACATCGTCGTGCACTCGACCACCAAGTACCTCGGCGGCCACAGCGACGTGGTCGGCGGCGTGCTCGTCTGCAACGACGACGAGCTCTACACGCGGCTCAAGCACTTCCAGAACTCGTGCGGCGGCACGCCCGGCCCGATGGACAGCTTCCTGGTACTGCGCGGCACCAAGACGCTGCACGTGCGCATGGAGCGGCACTGCGACAGCGCCATGCAGATCGCCAGGTGGCTCGAAGGCCACCGCAAGGTGGAGCGCGTCCACTACCCGTGGCTGAAGAGCCACCCGACGCATCGCATCGCGAAGAAGCAGATGCGCGCCGGCGGCGGCATGGTCTCGGTGGAGCTCAAGGCCTCGGTCGCCAAGGCCAAGCGCTTCCTCGCCGACCTGCAGGTGTTCTCCCTCGCCGAGAGTCTCGGCGGCGTCGAGAGCCTCGTCGATCATCCCGCCTCGATGACCCACGCGTCGATCCCGGCGGCGGCGCGACGCAAGGCCGGCCTCGGCGACGGGCTCGTGCGCCTGTCGGTCGGCATCGAGGACCTCGACGACCTCGTCGCGGATCTCGAGCAGGCGCTGCGGCGGGTGTGAACGACCATCCGGTCAGGACGACCGGCGTGCTACTACCCGCGCCTGCGCGGACTTGGGTCCGCGCGCGCGTCGCCTACGCCATGCCGCTGGCTTCGTGCCCGCCGACTGCGCCGCGCGGGTGCGCCGCGGTGGTGTCGTCGTCGTCGTCGTCCTCGAGCGACAGGCCGCCGACGTCCTCACCGGACACCTTCTTGCGCATCAAGCGGCCGACCTTGAACTTGACGATGCGCTTGGCCGGCACCGGCACCTTCTCGAGCGTGCGCGGATTCTGCGCCAGCCGGGCCGCGCGTTCGCGCGACTCGAAGACGCCGAATTCACGGAACTCCAAGCGGTTGCCTTCGGCCAGTTCGTCGATGATCGAGTTCAGGAAGGACTGGATCACTTCCTTGGCCACGACCTTCGTCACGCCGGTCTTCTCGGCGATGCGATGTACGAGCTCCTTCTTGGTGACGGTCTTCACCTCATGGTCTCCTCGCTTAGGATCCCGGGAGCGCGCGTTAGAGACGAGGAACGAACGGTTGTCGACGGCAACCAAAGCGGCCCGCGGGATCGTCAAGTGAGGCCGCACTATACTCTTGTGGAATCCGTGGTGACAAGGATCCCCAGTTCTCAACCCGCGATCCTCGGCGCAGCGCAATGGCCTGCCGGGGTCGAGGGGCTGCCAGAGTTCGCCTCGTTGGGCGGCCGCGAACTGGGCGAACCGGTCACCGACCACTGCTCGAGTTGGGTACGCCGACTGCCCCATGCGAGCGGCGCATTCTACGTAAAGACATACGATTTCCCGACTTGGAGATCCCGTCTAGCCGCCGTCGGCCGCCGCCCCCTGGCGGCGTGGACGAGCCGGGCGAGGCGAGAATTCAGCGCCCTGCAATGGCTTCGCAACAAAGGCTTTGCAGCCCCCGAACCGATCGCCGTCGCGACCTGGCGGCGCTGCGGATTGCTGGCCCGCGCGGTGCTCGTGACCCGCGAACTGCCCGGAGAGCGCTGCGACGTGCTGCTCTCGAGGCTG
The DNA here is from genome assembly GCA_020638655.1 of Planctomycetota bacterium. Lineage (GTDB taxonomy): Bacteria > Planctomycetota > UBA1135 > UBA1135 > UBA2386 > JACKIC01. Next base: position 38,513 of record JACKIC010000011.1, on the reverse strand, counting down.
CCCGAGGCGGCCCCGCGCCGCGACCTGGCGGCCGCGATCGGCCGGTTCGTCGCCGCGCTGCACGCCTCGGGCTGGCGCGATCGCAACCTCGATCTGCGCAACCTCCTGGCACTGCACGGCGAACACGGCTGGCAGCTCGCCAAGCTCGACTCACCGCGCTTCCGGCTGCGCGCCGCAGGTCGCGCCGACGATCGCCTCGCGCGCGCCGACTGGCAACGCCTGCTGCCGCAACTCCCCGACGACCTCGCTGCGGTCGCGCGCGCTGCGGCTCACGAATCGCGCCAGCGCAGCACCTCGAGCGAACGCGGGCCGGTCGGCGCCTGAGTGGCTGCCGCACCCAACACCTCCGCGATGCGCGCCAGCCGATAGGGCACCGCGACGGTGCGCTCGAACTGTTCGTGGCCGTCCTGCGGCTCGTCGCTCTGCAAGAACCACTGGAACGCGATCGCCGCCTGCGGCCACAGGCGACGCTGCGCTTCGGCGTCCCGCGGCAGCACCTCGTAGTAGAGCAGGCCGATGTTCAGCAGCGCGCGCGCGTGCGTGGGGTGATCGACGAGGATCTCGAGGTAGCCGTCGAGCGCCTGCCGCGGCCGCTTGCCCAACCAGTCGATCGCGGCCATCTGCATGTTCAGTTCCACGTCCTTCGGCGCGGCGGCCAGCATCGGCCGCAGCAGCTCGAGGGCGCGATCGAGGCGGCTGAGGTGATAGATCAGCAGGTCGATGTAGGCGCGGGTGCTGGCGTCGTCGTCGGGTGCCAGCCCCAGGTAGGCCTCGTATTCGCGCGCCGACTCCTCGTAACGGCCCAACTCGGCGAGCACCTGGCCGCGCTCGAGCCGCGCCTCGGGCAATCTGGGGTCGTAGGTGCTGGCGCTGCTGAACGAGTCGAGCGCCTGCAACAGCCGGCCCTGGCGCCGCGATACGCGCCCGGCGGAGAGGTGCCCCCATGCAAAACCGGGGTGACGGCGCAGCAGCTCGGCCAGCGCGTTGCCCTGGGCGTACGAAGTGTCCGCGAGCCGCGCCTGCAGGTACGCGGGCACCGGCGACCCGCCGGCGCGCGCCTCGGGCACGGGCAGCTGGCGGTAATAGGCCATCATCGCGGCCGCGGCCTCGCCGCCGAGTTCCCGCGCCACGTCCTGGTAGAGCCGGTGCGCGCGCACGTGCTCCGGGCACAGCTCGACCGTCTTGCGCAGTCCGACCAGCGCCGCCGCGCGATCGCCGCGGGCGAGCGCGGCCATCGCGCTGGCATAGGCCGCCGAGCCCTGCGGGTCGTCGAGCCGCGAGTAGCGGTCGACGTCGCTGCCGGTGTCGAGCCGGTTCGGCGTCGACTCGCAGGCCGCGAGCAGCAGCAACGCCGCGGCCGCGCAGCGGACCTGGCGCGCGCGTGCGGCCGGCGCCGCCTCCACCGCGCCGCGCCTCATTGCTTGCGCATCACGCCGTCGGCGATCTCGAACACGGCCACTTCGCTCGGCTTGGCCGAAGCCTCCTGCACCAGCAGGATCGGGCCGCTGGCCCGGGCGTTGAGCGTCAGCGCGCGCGCGTCCTCGTAGACGCGCAGCCGCACCTGGTTGAGCACCTTGAAGCGGGTTTGCTGCCCCTGCTGCAGCCCCTTCTCCGTGAACTGCGCGGCCTCGCCGATGGTCACGACGAACGCCGAGCGCAGCTCGCCGAGCTTGTTCGTCCAGATGGTGTCGACGTAGCCGTCGCCGCGCTCCTTGCGGAACTCGTGCGCGGTCTGGTCGACCGCGGGCTGCCCGACGTTGCCGTGGAAGTTGCGGGTGATCTCGATCACCAGCTCGTTGGCCACCACCTGGGTGTCGCGGAGGAACGGGCCGAGCAGGCGCTGCTCGGCGAGACGTCGCTGCTCGGGGGTCGCCGGCGTGCCGGCGCAGGCCGCGCCGAGGACCGCCACGCCGATCAAGGTCACCGCTGCTCGCATCGCATTCACCTCTTGTTGACGATCGCCTCTCGGAACTCAGCTGCGCGGCGCGCGCAGACCGACGCGCTCCCGCACCATCACCATGGTCTCCTCCGCGGCGGCGCGCGCCTTGGCCGCGCCGGCCGCGAGGATCTCGTCGAGCCGCGCCGGGTGCTGGCGCAGGTCCTCGGCGCGCTCGCGGATCGGGCCCTTCACGGCCTCGAGGTTCGCCGCGAGCATCTTCTTGCAGTCGACGCAGCCCAGCTGCGCCGACCGACAACCGGCGTCGATCTCGGCCCGCTGCGCCTCGCTCGTGAAGAAACCGTGGTAGCTGAAGATGTTGCAGACCTGGGGGTTGCCGGGATCGGTCTTGCGCAGGCGCGCCGGGTCGGTCTTGGCGCCGCGCAGCTTCTGCATGGTCACGTCGGCCGGCTCGAACAGGCCGATCTCGTTGTTGCGCGACTTCGACATCTTGCTCTCGCCGTCCAGGCCCATGACCCGCGGCGCCTTGCTGCGCACGACCTGCGGCTCGGGGAAGGTCTCGCCGTAGACGTGGTTGAAGCGGCGCACGGTCTCGCGGGCCAACTCGAGGTGCTGCTCCTGGTCCTCGCCGACCGGCACGCGCTCGGCCCGGTAGAGCACGATGTCGGCGGTCTGCAGGATCGGATAGGTGAACAGGCCGGCGTTGATGTTCTCGGGCTGCGCCGAGCTCTTGTCCTTGAACTGCGTCATGCGGTTCAGGTCGCCGAGCGGCGTCAGGCAGGTCATGATCCAGGTCAGCTCGGCGTGCTGCGGCACCTCGGACTGCACGAACAGCGTGGCCTGCTCGGGGTCGACGCCGCTGGCGAGGATGCCGAGCGCGACCTCGCGCACCGCGGCGCGCAGGGTCTCGGGCGCGGGGCGCTGGGTCAGCGCGTGCAGATCGACGACGCAGAAGAAGGCCTCGTACTGCTTCTGCAGTTCGACCCAGTTGACCAGGGCGCCGAGGTAGTTGCCGATGTGCAGGTTCCCGGTCGGCTGGATGCCGGACATGGTGCGGAACATGCGCAAGGGTATACCGCAGCCGGCGCGCGCCGCACCAGTGCGCGATCGACGATCGCGTCGACGTCGCAACGCGGCGCCGCGGGTGCCGCTGGGCGGCGCCGCGCGACGGCGCCGCTGCGGGCGCGTCGTCGACGGTCCCGGAATCGCACATGCGAGCACCCCCATCCCCCGCTATCCTGCCGCGCCACTGATGGGTGTCTTGCGCCGCATGCTGGTCTGCCTCCTCGCGGCGAACTGCGCGAGCTGCAGCTTGATGCCGCGTGAGCTCAACCTCGCGCCGCTCTGGTTCCACCGGCTCGACGAGAACGGGGAGGTGCTCGAGTACGACTTCCTGTGGCCGATCGTGCACTACGAGCGCACGGCCGAGGGCGGAGACGACTTCCGCATCCGGCCGCTTTGGCGCCGGGTCACCGAGCCCACGTCCGAGGCCGAGCCCGCGTTCGCCGGCGCCCCGGACGAAGGCGCCGTCGAGCACCAGTTCCTGTGGCCCCTGGGGCAGGTGCGTTCGGACCGGCAGGAGAGCAAGAGTCGCCTGTTCCCCCTGTGGAGCTGGCGCTCGCGCCTCAACGAGGAAGGGTTGCGCGACGTCGACTGGTACGCGCTGTTCCCGTTCGTCTGGGGCGGCGCCAGCGCCGACGGCCGCGAGAACTACCTGGCGGTGCTGCCCTTCTACGCCGACATCCCGCAGTTCCTGTCCTACGACCGCTTCCGCACGGTGCTGTTCCCGCTGTTCGTGCAGGTCGACAAGGAGGGCCACCGCCACCGCCTCTTGCTGTGGCCGCTGATCGGCTGGAGTTCGTGCGCCGAGAACGGCCACCAGTGGTTCCGGATCCTGCCCTTCTACGGCCACGACATCGAGCCCGGCCAGCACGACCGCCGCTTCGCGCTGTGGCCGTTCTTCGCCTGGAGCGACGAGAACCTCGACTTCGAGGACCCCGTGCACAGCGTCTGGATCTGGCCGCTGGTCGGCTGGCGCACCGGCCGCTCGGCGGGCGGCTGGATGGCCCTGTGGCCGCTGTTCCAGTACGCCTGGAAGACCGACCACTTCACCCGGCTGACGATCCTGTGGCCGTTCTTCCACTACTACTGGAACCGCGCCCAGGACCACATGACGCAGTACTGGTTCTGGCCGTTCGCGGGGCGCGTGCAGAGCGACGACCAGCGCGCCTGGTCGTTCCTGTGGCCGCTGATCTGGTGGCGCGAGTACGACGACCCCGACGGCACCAGCAAGCAGCAGTGGGTGCTGCCGTTCTTCTGGCACATCGGCAACGAGGGCAAGGACGGCTCGACCGAGGACTTCCTCAAGATCTGGCCGCTGTTCCACCGCACCGTGCAGCGCGACGCCGACGGCAACCGCGTCGGCGGCGACTTCTCGCTGCTGTCGCCGCTGCCGTGGCGCAACGGCAACGCCGACGGCATGGCCGAGATGTACGGCTTCTTGTGGGAGGTGTTCACGACCCGCCAGCGCGCCGCCGACGACCGCGCCGTCGACGTCGCCGGCCGCCTGTTCACCTCGCGCGAACGGCACGGCGAGACCACCGCGAGCGTGCCCTTCCTGGGCAGCTACGAACGCGACCGCACCGGGCAGCGCACGCTGCGCCTGTTCGGCCTGCTGCCGATCTCCCTGGGCGGCGGTGACGCGCCGGCCACCCCCACTCCGACCACCGAGGAGGCGCCGCGATGAACATCGTCACCGCGGTCGGCCGCGTGGTGCGCGAACGCGCCGACGGCGCCGGCTACGTCTGCGACCTGCTGCTGCGCTCCCTCGTGGCGCTGCGGCGCCTGCCGCGGCGCTGGCGCTTCTCGCTCGACATGGCGTTCAACGCGGGCGTGCGCTCGCTGCCCGTGACCCTGGTCGTCGCCGCGTTCGCGGGCGCGATCCTGGCGCTGCAGACCGGCATCGAGCTGCGCCGCTTCGGCGACACCGCGGTGCTCGGCACGATCACGGCCCTGTCGATGTGCCGCGAGATGGGCCCCTTCATCACCGGCGTGATCCTGGCCGCCACGGTCGGTTCGTCGATGGCCGCCGAGCTCGGCACGATGAAGGTCAGCGACGAGGTCACCGCGCTCGAGGTGATGTCGGTGGATCCGATCGACTACCTGGTGATGCCGCGCGTGCTGGCCCTGGCGCTGATGTGCCCGACCCTGACGGTGCTGTCCAATCTGGTCGGCATCTACGGCGGCAGCATCGTCGCGGAGCAGAACCTCGGCGTCAGCCGCGACCTGTTCTGGATCAGCGCACGCGAGGCCTTGACGACGTCGGGCACGCTGCTGCCAAAGGAGATCTACGCGGGCCTGTTCAAGTCGCTGGTGTTCGGCACCACGATCGCGGCGGTCAGCTGCGCGGCCGGCCTGCGCGCGTCGGGCGGCGCGCTGGGCGTCGGTCTCGCGGTGCAGGCCGCGGTGCGCAACTCGGTGATCCTGATCATCATCTTCGGCTTCGTGATCACCTGGTTCTTCTACTTCCTGGCCTGATGATCGAGCTGCACGACGTCTACAAGGCCTTCGGCAAGCGCGAGATCCTGCGCGGGCTGACGCTCACCGTGCCCAAGGGCCTCAACTTCGTGTTGATGGGGCCGTCGGGCACCGGCAAGAGCGTCACGCTGCGGCACATCATCGGCATCCTGCAGCCCGACCGCGGCTCGGTGCGCGTCGACGGCCAGGAGGTGCCGGCGATGAACCACCACCAGCTGATGGAGCTGCGCAAGCGCATGGGCTACCTGTTCCAGAACGGCGCGCTGATCAACTGGCTGTCGGTCGCCGAGAACGTCGCCCTGCCCCTGCGTGAGCACGGCATGCTGCCCAGGGACGAGATCGACGACCGCGTGCACGAGATGCTGCGCCTCGTGCACATGGACCAGGCGGCGAAGCAGTTCCCGCCGGACATCTCGGGCGGCATGAAGCTGCGCTGCGGCCTGGCCCGCGCCCTCGTCACCAAGCCGGAATACGTGCTCTACGACGAGCCCAATGCCGGCCTCGACCCGATCATCAGCCGCGAGATCCACGAGCTGATCGTCGACGTGCGCGACACCCTGCACGTCACCGGCCTGATCGTCACGCACTCGCGAGCCTGCGCCACGCACTGCGCCGACCGCATCGGCATCCTGCAGGACGGCCGGCTCGGCATCGAGGGCACCGTCGACGAACTCGTGCACAGCGACAACCCGCTCGCCCGGGACTTCCTGGGCGAGGGCTCCGACTGAACTGTCTCCGACTGAATCGCACCGACTGAATTGTTCAGACTGAATTGCTCAGACTGAATTGCTCAGACTGGACGCTCCGACCGAACCCGAACGCACGCAGAATCCCATGGAACGCATCCGCCGCGACACCCTGCTGGGCCTCGTCTTCTTCGGCACGCTCGGCTTCCTGCTGTGGGCGACCGTCAACCTCACCGACCTGTCGCTCGGCGCGGTGCCGCCGCTCGAGGTCTACTTCCCCGAGGCCGGCAGCGCCGACGTCGGCACCAACGTGATGGTACTCGGCAAGAAGGTCGGCAAGGTCGGCGCGATCGACGTCGTCTACGAGCGCACCGAGAACCCCGTGCGCATGCAGCTGCTGCTGCGCGAGAAGATCCCGCTGACCAGCGCGATGCTGATCGAGGTGCGCGACGCCGGCGTGCTCGGCGGCAAGCAGATCTACATCGACCCCGGCCGCGGCGCGCCGCTGCCGCCCAACACCGAGCTGCGCGGCAAGGCCGAGAAGGGCGCGTTCGAGCGCATCGGCGACATCGCCGACGGCCAGGGCGAACTCGGCGAGTCGCTCAACTCGACGCTGGCGTCGATCCGCACCTTCTTCGACCACATGAACGACAAGGAATCGACGGTCGGCCAGCTGACGCAGAGCCGCGTGCTGCACGACGAGATCCTGCTCACGGTGCAGCGGCTCGACAAGATCTTCGAGGCGATCCAGGGCGGGCGCAGCCCGATGGGCCGCCTGGCGATGGACACCGCGATGGGCGAGCGTGTGCAGTTCCTGATCGACAACCTGGCGCAGGCGAGCGAGGCGCTGACGCGCAGCGAGGGCACCATCGGCATGCTGCTCAACGACCAGGCCACGGCGACCAACCTGCGCGCGATCGTCGCCGACATCGCCGCGCTGACCGCGCAGGCCCGCGCCGGCGACGGCACGGTCGGCAAGCTGTTCACCGACAAGGTCATGGCCCAGCACCTCGCCGACTCGCTGGCCAGCCTCGACACCCTGCTGCAGAAGGCCAACGACCCGAACGCGGGCGTGGTCGGCGCGCTGACCAGCGATCCGGCGACCGCCGAGAACGTGCGCGTCGCGCTCGCCAACGTGCGCGACGTCACCGACAGCCTGCGCCGCGGCGAGGGTGCGCTCGGCGTGTTGATCAACGACAAGGACGTCGGCATCCGCCTGCGCCGCATCTTCACGCAGGTCTCGCGCGCGCTCGAGGACGCCCGCGAGGCGGCGCCGATCTCCAACTTCGTGCAGGTCCTGCTGGGGACGTTCTGATGGCGGGCCGCGGCTCGTGGGTCGCGTGCGCGCTGGCGACGATGGCGACGATGGCGACCGCGCAGGCACCGATCGACCCCGCCGGGCTGCCCGGCACGCGGTTCCTGGTCGGCGGCGGCAAGGCCCCCGCTGCCGTCTACGAACGCTTCCTTTCGCTGTGCGGCGGCACCGAGGCGCGCATCGTGCTGATCCCGACCGCGTCGAGCAGCGCCGACACCGAAGCCGGCCGCGACAAGACGCTGGCCACCTGGCGCGAGGACCACCCGGGCGTGCACTTCGAACTGCTGCACACGCGCGACCGCGCCGTCGCCGACGACGAGGCCTTCTGCGCGCCGCTGCGCGCGGCCACGGGCGTCTGGCTCGGCGGTGGCGCGCAGGAGCTCCTCGCCAAGGCCTACCTCGGCACCCGCGTCGAGCGCGAGCTGAACGCGCTGCTGGCGCGCGGCGGCGTCGTCGGCGGCACCTCGGCGGGCACCGCGATCCAGACCCGGCCGATGATCCAGGAGGGCATGGACCCGCCCGTGATCGCCGACGGCTTCGACTTCGTGCCCGGCGCGATCGCCGACCAGCACTTCCTGGTGCGCGAACGCCTGCCCCGGCTGCTGCTGGCGCTGGCCGCGCGCCCCGGCCACTTCGGCCTGGGCATCGACGAGGGCACCGCGGTCGAGATCTGTGGTCGCGACCTGCGCGTGCACGGCCGCAGCAAGGCGCTGCTCGTGCTCGCCGCGGGCGCCGGCCGCGAACAACGCATCGTCGAACTGCAGGCCGGCGACCGCGCCGACCTCGTCACCTGGCAGCGCGCCGCGCGCGACCGCGCCGGCGAACCCTGGCCACCCGCCGCGCTACCGACCCCCGAGGTCGAACATGGCGCGCTCGTCATCGTCGGCGGCGGGCGCGTGCCGCCGGCCATCGTGCAGCGCTTCGTCGCGCTCGCCGGCGGCGAGCACGCCAAGGTCGTGCTCGTGCCGGGCGCGATGCCCCGGGAAGGACGCGCGCCCGAGCCGTTCGCGCGGCTGCTGCGCGGCGCCGGCGTCACCGCGATCCGCGAGCTCGACTGCAGCCACCCGCGGGAGGTCACCGCCGAGGCGCTGGCCGTGCTCGACGACGCCACCGCCGTCTGGTTCGGCGGCGGCCGCCAATGGCGCCTCTGCGACGCGTTCGACGGCACCGCCGCGGTCGCGAAGTTCCGCGCCGTGCTGGAGCGCGGCGGCGTGATCGGCGGCAGCTCCGCGGGCGCCACCATCCAGGGCGGGTTCCTGGTGCGCGGCAACCCGCTGGGCAACACCGACATGTGGTGCGAGGGTTACGACCGCGGCTTCGCCTTCCTGCCCGGCTGCGCCATCGACCAGCACTTCCTCGCCCGCGACCGCGTCGGCGACCTCACCGCCCTGCACCGCCGACTGCCCCAGCTGACCTGCCTGGGCATCGACGAAGGCACCGCCGCGATCGTCAGCGGCACGACCCTCGAGGTCGTCGGCGCCAGCAAGGTCGCCGTGTTCGCCCCGAACGCCGCAGCGCCCGCGTGGCTGGAGCCGGGCCAGCGCTGGTCCTTCGCCGACCGCCAGGTGCGCTGACAGCTGTGCGTACGGTACCCGGTACAAACCACACACGGGCTACCGCTCCGCGGTAGCCCGTGTGTGGTTTGTACCCGGTACCGTACCCTCGCCCCTACAGCCCGCGGGCGGCGAGCAGGCGCTCGACGTACTTGGCGAGCACGTCGACCTCGACGTGCACCGGGTCCCCGACCCGCTTGCGCCCCAGGGTGGTCACCTGCGCGGTGTGCGGGATGACCGCGATGCGCACGCTGGCGGCGGGCGGGCCGGCGATGGTCAGGGACACGCCGTCGAGGGTGATCGAGCCCTTCTCGACACAGTATCTCTGCAGCTCCGGCGGAACGGTCACGGCGAGCTCCCCGCCGGCCTCGGGGTCGATCGCGGCCACCACGGCGCCGACGCCGTCGACGTGCCCCTGGACCATGTGCCCCCCCAGCGGCTCCCCGGCGCGCAGGGCACCCTCGAGGTTGAGGGGGTCGCCGACGGCGACCCGGCCGAGCCAGGTCCGGGCCAGGGTCTCCTCGCTGAGGTGGAAGGAGGCCCGCCCCGCCGCCAGTTCGACGACGGTGCAGCAGACCCCCGACAGCGCGATCGAGTCGCCGATCCGGAACGCGCCGTCGGCACCGGGCCCAGGGAGCCCGGCGAGATCGACCTGCAGGCGCCGCTCGGCGCCGACCGGCTGGACCGCGGTAACCTTGCCGACCGCCTGGACGAGACCCGTGAACATGGCGGCAGGCTATCCCCGCGACTTCGGGGCGCCAGCCATCTTGACCGGCCCCCACCTCGCCCCTACTCTTCTCACCCCTTCTTTCGCGGCAAGGCACCTTGCACTGCGTCATCCTGACACTCTTTCCGGAGGCCATCCGGCCCTATCTGGACGAGAGCATCCTCGGGATAGCCCAGGCACAAGGCAAGCTCCGGGTCGACACCGTCGACTTCCGGAACTACGCATGTGACCCGCATCGCACGGTCGACGATCGACCGTTCGGTGGCGGGCCCGGCATGGTGCTGAAACCCGAACCGATCTTTGAAGCCGTCCAAGACGTGGAACGAACTCACGGTGAGTTCCACAAGATCCTGCTCTGTCCGCGCGGTCGAACCTTCGACCAGCGGCGCGCGCGCGAACTCAGCCACTGCGAGCGGCTGCTGTTCCTGTGTGGCCGCTACGAGGGTTACGACGAACGCATCCGAGAGAACCACACCTGGGAGGAGATCTCCCTCGGCGACTTCGTGCTCGCCGGTGGCGAACTCGGCGCGCTCGTCGTGCTCGAAGCCGCCGCGCGGCTGATCCCCGGTGTGCTCGGTTGCGCCGACTCGGCCGTCCTCGAATCGTTCGAGGGCGAGCTGCTCGACTACCCGCAGTACACGCGTCCCCGCGAGTACCGCGGCATGGCCGTTCCCGACATCCTGTTGTCGGGCGACCACGCCGCCGTGGCGCGCTGGCGCGAGCAGCAGGCTCGGGTCTTGACGGCGAAGAAGCTCGGCGCGGACCCGACCGAAGCCACCCGACACGACTGAGCATTTTCCGACCGCACCCCAGACAGACCGAACCGCCCCCAGAACCGCACATCGCCGCCGCGCGCACTCCGCGCCGACCGGCGCCGCAGGAGCCAACTATCATGAACATCCTCCGTCAGCTCGAACTCGAGCACATGAAGGCGACGATCCCCGACTTCGGCGTCGGTGACACCGTCGACGTCCACTACCTGATCAAGGAAGGCGACAAGGAGCGCGTGCAGATCTTCAGCGGCACGGTGCTGTCGCTGCAGGGCGGCGGCACGCGCCGCAGCTGCACGGTGCGTCGCATCGTCTCCGGCGAAGGCGTCGAGCGCACGTTCCCGCTGCACTCGCCGCGCGTCGCCGACATCCAGGTCAAGGAGCGCGGCCGCATCCGTCGCGCCAAGCTCTACTACCTGCGCGACCGCGAGGGCAAGGCCACGCGCCTGCAGCGCAACCTCGGCAAGCTGCAGCACCCGCGCTCCGGCAAGGGCAGCGGCATCCAGGCGACGGACACCCCGTCGGCCGAGTAGGTCGCCGAACCCGTCACCGCGTCTTTCCGGGGGTCGCCTCGACCCCCACCTGGCGGTGTGACCCGGACGGGCGACCAGTAGCCGAACGAGTTCGGCGGCCGTCCCGAAGGAGCACTGCCAGTCGTTGCTTTCCGATCCCCGTGCGTCTGCTTCGGCCAGTGTCCTGACCGTCATGCTCGAGAACGCCAGTCGTCAGTTCTTCCTGGTCCTGCTCGCGCTCGTCGCGGGTGTGATCGCCATCGCTACCTTCCAGCCGGCGCTCGGTTCGGACCTCAAGGGCGGCACCCAGCTGCGCTACGAGGTGCCGCGCGAGGTGCTCGACCAGCTGGTCACCAAGGAAGGCGCCACCATCGACCAGGTGATGGAGCAGACGCTCGCGGTGATCACCGAGCGCATCGACCCGGACGGCACGCTCGCGCCGCTGGTCACGCGCAGCGGCGAGACCGGCATCCTGATCGAGCTGCCCTACTTCCAGGACAAGCAGGACCTGACCCGCGTCGAGCAGCGCATCGCCAACCTCGGCAAGCTCGAGATGCGCGTCGTCGCCGACGAGCACTACGCCAAGGGCGACGTCAAGTTCAACATCGACGGCGAGAAGAAGAAGCTCGAGGCCTGGCTCAAGCAGCCCGGCAACAAGGAGCTGCTCTACGAGGACCTGCGCAACATCCGCCGCTTCAACGACGACGCGGTGGGCGGGCCCAAGCCGTTCGGCAAGCTGGCCTGGTATCCGCACCTGATCCTGCCGGCCTCCGGCGGCGACCGTTGGGAGCTCTCCTTCACGAACATCCCGTTGCTCGCCCCCGCGACGGTCAAGGCGTTCGACGACGCCGAGTACACCGGCGGCGTATCCGCGGCGATGAAGGCCAAGCCGGAGAACAAGCGCTTCCTGATCGAGCTGCTCGCGCTCAACATGGACGAGCGCCACTTCGCCGGTGAGGACCTGGACCCGGCCGGTGTGTCGGCCGGCGTCGGCCCCGGCGGCGGCCTCGCGGTCAACTACCGCATCGTCGATGCGCTCGCGAGCGATTACGGCGAGTGGTCGGAGAAGTACATCGGCAAGTGCAGCGCGATCGTGCTCAACGGCGTCGTCAAGTCGGCGCCGCGCTTCGAGAGCCGCATCCCCGGCCGCGGCCAGATCCACGGCGACTTCACCAAGGCCGAGGTCGAAGAGCTCGTCAAGGTGCTGCGCACCGGCTCGCTGCGCGTCGAGCCCGAGCTGCAGAGCCGCCTCGTGATCGGCCCGACGCTGGGCGCCGAGGCGATCAGCCGCGGCGTGCTGTCGCTGGCGATCGGCAGCCTGCTCGTGTTCCTGTTCATGCTGTGGTACTACCGCACGCCCGGACTGATCGCCTGCGTGACGCTGGTCATGAACATGCTGCTGCTCTACGCGGCGATGCTGTTCATGCAGGCGACGCTGACGCTGCCCGGCCTGGGCGGCATCGTGCTGACGATGGGCATGGCGGTCGACGCCAACGTGCTGATCTACGAGCGCATCCGCGAGGAGCTCGAGAAGGGCAAGGAGCTGCTGCAGGCGGTGCGCGCGGGCTTCGAGAAGGCGATGAGCGCCATCCTCGACTCCAACATCACCACCTTCCTGGTCGGCGTCGTGCTCTACAACGTCGGCGTCGGTCCGGTGCGCGGCTTCGCCGTGACCCTGATGGCGGGCATCGTCACGACGGTGTTCACGCAGTTCTTCGTCACGCGCGTGCTGTTCCACTACGCGCTCGAGAAGAAGAAGCTCGTCGACTACAAGCCGCGCTCGATGTTCAACGACCTGGGCCTCGACTACGTCGCCCAGATCAAGAAGTGCTTCGCCGGCAGCTTCCTCGTGATCGTGCTGGGCATGTGCTACGCGCTGTTCATGGTGCCGCGCGAGGAGATGCTCGGCCTGGACTTCACCGGCGGCGCCAACCTGCGCATGGTGCTGGCCGAGCCGGCGACGCGCGCCGAGGTGCTCGCCGCCATGGAGGGCGACGCGAAGTTCCACGCCGACTACCCGAACATCACCGTCAACACCGTCGGTGAACCCGACGCCCAGGGCCGCACCTCGCAGATGAACGTGCGCCTGAAGCTGACTGACTCGCAGCGCGCTGCGGTCGAGGCCGGCCGCGTCACCTGGCGCGAGAGCCGCAAGAAGGCCGAGCAGCAGGGCGACGCGCCGCCGAGCAACTTCGAGCCGCCGTACGTCTCCGAGCTGCGCCGCGTGTTCGCCGGCAAGCTGGTGCGCCCCGCGTTCAGCGACCCGCAGACGATCGCCGACGCCAACCAGGGCAGCAACCTGCAGTACGCGTCGATCAACCTCTACTTCGCGTCGCCGATCAAGGTCGCCGACGCCCAGCAGGAGGTGCTCAAGGCGCGCCTTTCCAACGGCCTGGTGACGGCGCTCGACGGCGAAGGCACCTCGATCACCAACAACGTGCGCGTCGAGTGGCAGACCCAGAGCTCGACCAAGGACTGGGAGCTGTTCGAGATCGCGCGCACCACGCTCAAGGACCTCAAGGACGCCGCGGGCAAGGAACTGCTGCTCTCCGACCCGTTCCCCGAGGCCCAGGAGATCCAGGGCCGCCTCGTCAACGACCTGCGCAACGCCGCGATCGGCGCGCTGATCCTGTCGTGGCTGCTCGTCGTGCTCTACCTGCGCGTGCGCTTCCACGAGTACCGCTACGGCATCGCGGCGGTCATCGCGCTGGTGCACGACGTGCTGGTCACGTTCGGCGTGGTCGTGTTCGTCAACCACATGGGCTGGGTGCACGTCGAGATCAACCTGGCGATGATCGCGTGCTTCCTGACGATCATCGGCTACTCGGTGAACGACACGATCGTCATCTTCGACCGCATCCGCGAGAACCTGGTCGACAACGCCCGCATGGGCGCGACCGAGGACTTCGGCAAGCTGATCAACCGCGCGGTCAACCTGACGATGTCCCGCACGCTGCTCACGACGGGCCTGACCCTGTTCGTGGTGCTGGCGCAGTTCCTGGTCAACTGGGGCAGCGACAGCGACCTCGAGTCGTTCGCCTTCGCGATGATGGTCGGCATGCTCTCGGGCGTCTACTCGACGGTGTTCATCGCCGCGCCGGTGCTGATCATGATGCACAAGGACAGCGACGTGATCCTGCCGCCGAGCGAGGTCGAAGACCCCGCCGCGACCCCCGCGACCTGAGCGCCGCGCCGCCGCCCCGGTGACCCCGGGCGACGGCGCCACCCCGGCACCTGATGCGCGCACCCCACGGCACCGGCCAGTTCCCGCACCGCCTGGCGCCGTTCGATCTGCGCCGCACGCCGGTGCTGCGCACCGAGCTGCTCGTGGTCGGCGCCGGCATCGCCGGTGCGTGCGCCGCGCTGCATGCCGCCGACGCCGGCGCCGAGGTGCTGCTGCTCGTCAAGGACCACCTCGACGAGACCAACACCGCGTGGGCGCAGGGCGGCATCGCGGTCGTGCAGCGGCCCGACGACAGCCTCGCCAACCACATCGCCGACACGCTGCGCGTCGGCGCAGGCATCGCCGAACCGGCCGCCGTGCGCGAGATCGTCAACGCCGCCAGCGACGCCGTCGCCTGGCTCGAACACCTCGGCACGCGCTTCGACCGCGACGACGGCGCGCTGCTGCTGTCCCGCGAGGGCGGCCACGGCCACGCCCGCGTCGTGCACGCCAACGGCGACGCGACCGGCGCCGAGATCCAGCGCGCGCTGGTCGCCGCGCTGGCGACCCACCCGCGCATCACCGTGCGCAGCGGCGTGTTCGTGCGCGACCTGGTCGTCGAGGCCGGGCGCTGCGTCGGCGCGATCGTGCTGCAGGACGAGCTCGAGTTCGCGATCGAAGCCGGCGCGGTGCTGCTCGCCACGGGCGGCACCGGCCAGATCTACCGCGAGACCACCAACCCGCCGGGAGCGAGCGGCGACGGCCAGGCGCTGTGCTTCCGCGCCGGCGCCCGCCTCGCCGACTGCGAGTTCGTGCAGTTCCACCCGACCACGCTCTACATCGCCGGCGCGTCGCGCTTCTTGATCAGCGAAGTGCTGCGCGGCGCCGGCGCCGTGCTGCGCGACCGCAGCGGCCAGCGCTTCATGGACGAGGTGCACCCGATGGCCGAGCTGGCGCCGCGCGACGTCGTCAGCCGCGCGATCCTCGACCGCATGGTCGCGACCAACGACACCCACGTCTACCTCGACCTGTCGGGCATCGACGGCGACGTGCGCCGCATGTTCCCGTCGATCGCGCGCATCTGCGCGACCTTCGACCTCGACCTGGCGCGCGACCCGATCCCGGTGCGGCCCGGCGCGCACTACTTCCTCGGCGGCGCAGCGACCGATCTCGACGGACACACCTCGATCCCGGGCCTGTTCGCGGTCGGCGAGTGCGCGGCCTCGGGTGTGCACGGCGCCAACCGCCTGGCCTCCAACTCGCTGCTCGAAGGCGCGGTGCTCGGCCGCCGCGCCGGCGTCACCGCCGCGGCGATGGCGCGCGAACCGCACCCGGGCCTGCCGCGCCGCGGCGAGGGCCCGTCGATCGCGATCGACCCGCCGCGCCTCCTGCACGACGACCTGCTCTACTCGCTCAAGAGCCTGATGTGGCGCCAGGTGGGCCTGAGCCGCGACGCCCAGGGCCTCGACGACGCGCGCACCCGCATCGCGTTCTGGCATCACTACCTGCTGCGCGCGCCCCTGCCCAACCGCCGGGTCTGTGAACTGGCCAACATGCTGACGGTCGCGGCACTGGTCGCCGAGGCCGGGTTCACGCGCGACGAGTCCCGCGGCACCCACTTCCGCAGCGACCGGCCGCAGCGCGACGACGCCGCCTGGTGCCGGCGCATCTTCCTGGAGCGCACCGGCGACGGCCGCATCCACGCCACCGCCGGCCCCCATCACGAGCCGACCGACCCGAGCCTCAGCAAGAGCCCCGCGCCGTGAAGAACGAGAACATCGTCAACACCCGGTCCGGTCACGGCACCGAGGCGATCCTGTTCGGCCTGGTGCCGATGGGCGACCCGCGCACGGCCGCGGAGGCGCTCAACGAGCTGCAACTGCTCGCCGAGACCGCGGACTTCGTGCCCGCGGGCTGCATGGTGCAGCACCGGCGCCACGCCGATCCGCACACCTACCTGGGCAGCGGCAAGCTCGACGAGCTCGCCGAGGTCGTGCGCCTCGCGCACAGCGGCGCGGTGATCTGCGACGACTCGCTGACGCCGAACCAGGCCAAGCACATCGAGGCGGCGATCAAGGTGCCGTGCATCGACCGCAGCGAGCTGATCTTGCAGATCTTCGGCATGCACGCCCGCAGCCCGCAGGCCAAGCTGCAGGTCGAGCTCGCCGCGCTGCAGTACGAGATGCCGCGCCTGCGCCGCCGCTGGACCCACCTCGAGCGCCAGCGCGGCGGCATCGGCGTGCGCGGCGGCGCCGGCGAGAAGCAGATCGACGTCGACCGCAACCTGATCCGCACCCGGATCTCGTCGGTGAGCCGCGAGATCAAGCGCATCGAACAGCACAAGGAGCGTGAGGTCGCGGGCCGCCCCGACATGTTCACGATCGCGCTGGTCGGCTACACCAACGCCGGCAAGTCGAGCCTGATGAACCGGCTGACCGAAGCCGGCGTGCTCGCCGAGAACAAGCTGTTCTCGACGCTCGACACGCGCACCCGGCCCTGGCGCCTGCCCGGCGGCCGCACCGTGCTGCTCACCGACACCGTCGGCTTCCTGCGCAAGCTGCCGCACCAGCTGGTGGCGAGCTTCCACGCGACCCTGCAGGAGGCCCTGCACGCGGACCTGCTGCTGGTGATGGTCGACGGCAGCTCGCCCGAGGCCGCCGAGCAGCTGCACACGGTCGACGAGGTGCTCGACTCCCTGGACGCCGGCGACCTGCCGCGGGTCACCGTGCTCAACAAGCTCGACCAGGTCAGGGACAGCTCGGACCTGGCCCCGCTGTGGCAGATCGAGCCGGGCGCGGTCGCGATCTCGGTGCTGCGCGGCGACGGCATGGACGACCTGCACGCCGCGATCCAGCAGCACATCGCCGCCGTCGAGAACCGCGTCGAGATCCTGCTGCCGCACACCTCGCGCTACCTGCTCGGCGAGATCCGCGCCAAGGCCTCGGTGCTGTCGGAGTTCTACACCGAAGAGGGCTGCCTGATGGAGCTGCAGGCCTCCCCCGCCCTGCTCGGTCGACTGCTCGCGGAAGGCGCGCGCGTCGCCGCCGCGGACGAGCGCGCGAAGGCGCCGGCGCCGAACGAGCCCGGGACCGGCGACGATCGCCAGCCCGGCGGCGGGGCGTAAGCCCGACCGTACGCCGACCGAAGGGGCGGCCCGGCGTCGGAATACCTGCGCGAAGTTGCGTTCGGATCCCGGCCCGAAGTCACTTCGCTAGCATGTGGACCCCGCGCGGGGCGCTCGTCCCCCGACCGGTCCTTGCCTTCACTCGAGGAAGACCATGCTCTCAGCCCGTTCGTCCCTGGGCCTCGCCCTGGCCCTGTGCGCACCGACCGCTTCGCTCTTCGCCCAGATCCCAGGCGCCTTCCGCGACGCCGCCACCGACTCCCGCATCCTGCTCGGCTACGCCAGCTTCGACCCGCTGCAAGGGCTGCCCGAAGTGCCGGCCGCGCTGCGCGCCACCAGCGACACCAACCTGTGGATCGTGCAGTTCCCGGGCGCGCCGACGGACCACGATCGCAGCGTCGTCGAGACGCTCGGCGGGCGGCTGCACGGTTATCTGCCCAACGACGCCTACGTCGTGCGCATGGGCGCCGGCACCGCCGCCGCGGTCGCGGTGTTGCCCGAGGTGCGCTGGGTCGGCAGCTACGAGCCGGCCTACCGCCTGCAACCCGAGATCCGCAACGCCCTGCTCGCCGACCCGCAGCTGCCCGAGGGCCGCTACAACATGGTGATGGCGGACAAGCGCCGCGACAAGAAGGCGCTCGAGGCCAAGATCGTCGCGATCGGCGGCAAGGTCTTCGATCGCCACGAGGGCAGCTTGTTGTTCACCGCCGAGCTCGACGGCCCCGAACTGCTCGCCGCGGCCCGCCTCGACGAGGTCCTCTGGATCGACCGGTGGACGCCCGAGGAGGAGGACATGGACAACGCGCGCATCCAGGACGGCGCCAATGCCATCGAGACGGCCGGCGGCTACACCGGCGCCGGCGTGCGCGGCCACGTCTACGAGGGCGTGGAATACAACCACCCCGACTTCACCACCCCGATGACCAACGTGCGCAGCGGCGGCCAGGCCCAGAGCCACGGCCACTGCACCGCGGGCTGCGTGTTCGGCAACGGCACCAGCGCGCCGCAGGCACGCGGCATGGCCCCCGACGCGGTCGGCTTCTACACCAACTACAGCACGGTCACCGCGGGCTGGTCGCGCAACCAGGTCATCGGCGACGTCGTCAACGTGCACAACTGCATGTTCACGACCGCCTCGTGGGGCAACACCCAGACGCAGCTGTACACGTCGGTCTCGGCCGACGCCGACGACATCGTGTTCGACTACCGCATCCCGTGGACGCAGAGCATGTCGAACCTGGGCACCAACAACGCCCGCCCGCAGGCCTGGGGCAAGAACATCATCTCGATCGGCGGCATCTACCACTACGACAACAGCATCGTCGCCGACGACTCGTGGAGTGGCGGCGGCTCGACGGGCCCGGCCCACGACGGCCGCATCAAGCCAGACCTGTGCAACTTCTACGACCAGGTCTGGACCTCCGATCGCAGCGGCGCCGCCGGCTACAGCCCGGGCAACTCGTTCACGGGCTTCAACGGCACGTCCGCGGCCACGCCGATCACGGCCGGCACGAACGCGCTCGCGATCCAGATGTACACCGACCACATCTTCAGCAACACGCCGCGCGTGGCGAACGGCTCGCGCTTCCAGAACCGCCCCTACGCGCAGACCCTGAAGGCGCTGCAGATCGCCTGCGCCTACACGTACCCGCAGGCGCAGGGCACGCGCCTGCAGGTCGGCTGGGGCCACCCGCGCCTGGACAACATGTACAACCGGCGCAACCGCATGGCGATCGTCGCGGAGGACCGCCCGATCTCCCAGGGCAACACGCACAGCTACCTCGTCAACGTGCTCAACGGCGAGACGACGCTGCGCGTCTGCATGACCTACCTCGATCCCGCCGGCAACCCCGCCGCCGCCATCGACCGGGTCAACGACCTGACGCTGCGCGTCATCCACCCGAACGGCACGACCGCCTACTGGGGCAACGTCGGCCTGCTCACGGCGAACACCTCGTCCACCGGCGGCGCCGCCGACACCATCGACACCGTCGAATGCGTGTTCCTGAACAACCCGACGCCCGGCAACTGGACCATCGAGGTCACCGCGCCGACGGTCGCCCAGGACGCCAACACCGCCACGCCGGGCATCGACGCCACCTATGCGCTGGTCGCCAACGGCGCGATCATGCTCGACGGCTCGGGCTGCGGGCGCCACATCCCCGACGCGTCGACGACGGGCGCAGGCAACGTGATCCCCTTCGGATGCACCGAAGCCTCCAGCCTGCCGACGATCTTCGCGACCGACAACGGCGGCGCGGTCGGCGGCGCGGTCTACTTCGACCTGCAGTTCAACCAGGACACCCACTGGAGCGGCGTCGACGTCAACACCGACGTCGCGGTCGGCACCGACCTGATCGTCGACGTCTACCTGCGCACGGGCACGCACGTCGGCTTCGAGGGCAGCACCGCCGGGTGGACCGCCCGCACCACGGGCCACGGCGTCGCCGCGGGCGTCGACCAACCGAGCCGCATCTTCTTCAACGAGCCGCTGTTCCTCTCCGGCGTTCCGTTGGGGATCTGCCTCGTCGCGCGCAACTTCAACCACCGCTACACCAACGGCACCGGCACGAACCAGAGCTACAACGACGCCCACGTGTCCCTGAGCCTGGGCACGGCCAGCAACGTGCCGTTCACGACCCCGACGATCAGCCCGCGCGTGGCGAACGTCGCGGTGTACTACCGCACCGACACGGAGAGCTGGACCAACCAGCTCTACCAGACGATCCTGCGCCGCGAACAGCTCGGCTCGGCGGGCACGATCCACGACCTCGCGTTCTCGTGCAACGCGACCGCCCGCCACTTCAACCGCGAGCTGCGCATCCGCATGTCGCACGTGCCGGCCGGGCACACGATGTCGACGACGTTCGCCAACAACCTGCCGTCACCGGTCACGGTGCTGCAGCGGACGGACTACACCTGGCACGTCGCCGAGGACGACTGGTCCGAGATCGGCCTCGCCACGCCGTTCGCCTACGACGGCAACTCGGATGTGGTGGTCGAGATCTTCACCCGCGGCAACAGCAGCACGGGCTTCCCGAACGGCGGCAACCGCGTCGACTTCAACACCGGCGACACGCAGATGAACCGCCTGTTCGCCTACGGCTTCGTGTGGAACGGGGCGCCGGCGACGGGCACGCTGGGCACCTCGGGCCTGCGCCTGCGGGCCAACTTCAACTGCGCCACGTTCAACGAGTATGGCACCAGCTGTGGTCCGTTGCGCACGGCGTACTACTCCACGCCGAACCGCGGCTCGACGGCCTGGTACGACCTGCAGAACGCACCGCCGAACAGCGGCGTGATCCTCGGCATGGGCTACACGCCCACCGCCGCCGGCGTCAGCCTGAACCCCTACGGCTTCACCAACTGCTTTGCGTGGCACGACCTGCCGATCACGCTGTTCAAGGTCACCGACGCCGCCGGCGCCACCTACCACGGTTTCAGCGTGCCGAACAACCCCGTGTTCGACGGCCTCAAGGTGCACGGCCAGTGGTTCGCCTTCGACGCCACCCAGCCCGGCGGCATCACGGTGTCGAACTACATCACCAATACGATCGGCATCGACCCGTGAGGCCGGCGCCCGCGCGGACGTGACGTCTGCGCGGCGTCCGCGTCACTTCGCCACGTCGACCACCACGAGCAGGTCCTGCGCCTTGACCTGCTGCTTGTCGTCGACGCACAGCTCGCGCACCGTGCCGTCCACGGGCGCGCGCACCACGGTCTCCATCTTCATCGCTTCGAGCGTCAGCAGCGGATCGCCGGCGGCGACCGCCGCTCCCTCGGCGACGTGCAGTGCGATCACGCGGCCCGGCATCGGCGCGCCGACCTCACCGGCGACCGCCGGGTCGGCCCGGCGCCGGCTGTCGACCTCTCCGCCCAGCGACCGGTCGCGCACCAGCACCTGCCGGTTCTGACCGTTGAGCTTGAAGTAGACCGTGACGTTGCCTTCCTCGTCGGGCTCGCCCATCGCCTCGAGCGAGACCACCAGCGTCTTGCCCGGCTCGATCTCGACCCAGACCTCCTGGCCCATCTCCAGGCCGTAGAAGTAGACCGGCGTCGGCAGCAGCGACACGTCGCCGCAGCGGTTGCGGAACGTGAAGAAGTCGTCCATCACGCGCGGGTAGAGCGCGTAGCTGAGCACGTCGCGCCGCGACGCGGCGCGCCCGGTGCGCTGCTCGACGTGCTCGCTGGCGGCCGCGAAGTCGAACGGCGGCATGCCGTCCGACGGACTCCCCACGAGTTCCGGCAGGCCCTTGAGCACCGCGGCGCGCAGCTCCTGTGGGTAACCGCCCGGCGGATGCCCGAGATACCCCTGGAAGTACTGCACCACGCTGAGCGGGAAGTCGAGGCGCCGGCTCTCGGCGAGCAGCTTCTGGCGCGTCGCCGCGACCGACCGCGCAAGGTCGCCCTCGAGCACCAGCAGGTCGTTCTGCACCAGGAACACGGCGAAGTCGCCGACCATCTTCGAGCTCGGCGTCACCTTGGGGATGTCCCCGACGAGCTGGTTGACGATCGCGAACGCGTGTTTGACGTCGGCCCAGCGCTCGAGCAGGCCGAGCGACGCCGCCTGCGGGCGCAGGTTGCTGTACTGGCCGCCGGGGATCTCGTGGTAGTAGACCTCGCTGGTGCTCGACTTGAGGCCGCACTCGAACGGCGCGTAGTACTCGCGCACCGCCTCCCAGTAGTCGGCGAGCGGCTGCAACACCTTGTTCATCAGCCCGGTCTCGCGCGGCGCGCCGCGCAGCGCCGCGATCAGCGCGTTCATGCTCGGCTGCGAGGTGAGCCCCGCCATCGGCGACAGGGCGATGTCGACGATGTGCACGCCGCTCTCGATCGCCGCCATGTAGGTGGCGATGCCGTTGCCCGAGGTGTCGTGCGTGTGCAGGTGGATCGGCAGGTCGGTGACCTCGAGCAGCCGCGCCATCAGCATGCGCGCCGCCTGCGGGCGCAGCAGGCCGGCCATGTCCTTGACGCACAGGATGTGCGCGCCGAGGTCCTCGGCGCGCCGGGCGAGGTCGGCGTAGTAGTCCAGGCCGTACTTGGTGCGCGCGGGGTTGTCGACGTCGCCCGTGTAGCAGACGGCCACCTCGGCGATCTTGCCGGTCTTCAGCACGCGCTCGACCGAGACCCGCATCGAGTCGAGGTCGTTGAGGCTGTCGAAGACGCGGAACACGTCGATGCCGGCGGCCGCCGCCTCGTCGATGAAGCCCTCGACCACGTTCTGCGGGTAGCTGGTGTAGCCGACCGCGTTGGCGCCGCGCAGCAGCATCTGGTGCAGCACGTTCGGGATCAGCCGCTTGAGCTGTTCGAGCCGGTCCCACGGGTCCTCGTTGAGGAAGCGGTACGCCACGTCGAACGTCGCGCCGCCCCAGGTCTCGAACGAGAACAGCTGGTGGCCGAGGTGCGCGGTCGCGTGCGCGATCGCCGCCATGTCCCTGGTGCGCACGCGCGTCGCCAGCAGCGACTGGTGCGCGTCGCGCATCGTCGTATCGGTCAGCAGCGGCCGCTTGTGCCGCTTGATGTACTCCACCACCTTGGCCGGCCCGCCCTCGGCGAGGATGTGGGCCGTTCCGGGCGGCGGCGGCCCGACCGGGACCGTGGGCACCGCGGCCGGCATGCAGCTCGCCGGCGCCAGCCGCTGCTCGGG
Source organism: Planctomycetota bacterium (assembly GCA_020638655.1). GTDB lineage: Bacteria > Planctomycetota > UBA1135 > UBA1135 > UBA2386 > JACKIC01. The sequence continues at coordinate 15,582 of JACKIC010000011.1, read as the reverse complement.
CTTGATCGTCGGGTGGCCGTTGACGACGACGTCGGCCAGGTAGGTGAGCAGCTTGGTGGCGCGGTCCTTGCCGAGCTTGATCTCGAACAGCTCGGGCGTGTCGTCGAGGTAGCGCGTCCAGGTCTCGCCGCGCAGGAACGCGACGTGGCCGAGCACGTTCTGCAGGAACGCGAGGTTGGTCTTGACGCCGCGGATGCGGAACTCGCGCAGCGCGCGCTGCCCCTTCACCGCGGCCTGGGCCAGCGTCGGACCGTAGGTGATGCACTTGACCAGCAGCGAGTCGTAGTGCCCCGAGACCACCGTGCCGGCCAGGCCGTCGCCGCCGTCGAGCCGCAGGCCGAAGCCGCCCGGCGCGCGATAGGCGAGGATCGTGCCGGTGTCCGGCAGGAAGTCGTTCTGCGGGTCCTCGGTGGTGATGCGGCACTGGATCGCGAAGCCGCGCGGCCGCACCACGTCCTGGCTGGTGAGCCCGATCTCGGCGCTGTCGAGCCGGTAACCCTGCTCGATGCGCAGCTGCGTCTGCACGATGTCGATGCCGGTGATCTGCTCGGTGATCGTGTGCTCGACCTGCAGCCGCGGGTTCACCTCGATGAAGTAGTGGTGGTCGCCGGCGACCAGGAACTCGAAGGTGCCCGCGTTGTGGTAACCCGCGTCCCTGGCCAGGCGCAGCGAGTCGGCGAACAGCGCCTCGCGCACCGCCGGCGACAGGTTGGGCGCGGGCGCGACCTCCACCACCTTCTGGTGGCGCCGCTGCACCGAGCAGTCGCGCTCGTGCAGGTGCACGACGTTGCCGTGCTGGTCGCCGAGCACCTGCACCTCGACGTGGCGCACGCGCGGCAGGAACTTCTCGAGGAACACGACCGGGCTGCCGAACGCCGCGAGCGACTCGCTGCGCGCCTGCCGCAGGCTGGACGACAGCTCGCTCGCCTGCTCGACCACGCGCATGCCGCGACCGCCGCCGCCGTGCGCGGCCTTGACGATCGACGTGCCGTGCTGCGCGAAGAACGCCTCCGCCGCAGCGAACGCGGCGGCCTCGTCCGCGGGCAGCTCGATGCCGGGCACGGTCGGCACGCCGAGGCGCCCGGCCTCCTTGCGGGCCTCGACCTTGTCGCCGAGGTGCTGGATCACGTGCGCGCTCGGCCCGATGAAGGCGATGCCGGCGGCGCGCACCGCGGCCGCGAACGCGTGGTTCTCGGACAGGAAGCCGTAACCCGGGTGGATCGCGTCGACCTTGGCCTTCTTGGCGATCTTGAGGATCTCGTCGCCGTCGAGGTAGGCCGCGACCGGCGCCTTGCCCTTGCCGACCAGGTAGGCCTCGTCGGCCTTGTAGCGGTGCTGGTTGGTGGCGTCTTCTTCGCTGAAGATCGCGACCGTGCGCATGCCCAGCTCCGAGCAGGCGCGGAAGACCCGGATGGCGATCTCGCCGCGATTGGCGCAGAGCACCTTGTGGAAGAGGCGAGGTTCCATGGCGACGAACGTACGAGGCGACGCCGGCAAAACCCCAGCGTCAACCCCCGTTTTCGACCGCGGAGCCACCCGACCTGAACCCGGGACCCTCCGCTGTCACCGTAGGTGCCGACTCAGTGGCGCCCGTTGGGGTGGCACTGGTAGCAGTTCGCGGACGCCCAGACGTAGCCGTTCACGCCCTGGTGGTCATTGGCCATCTTCGACTGCCGGTGCTCGTGACAGTCGATGCACGAGAACGCCAACCGGTTGCCGGCGTTGTTGTGGCAGTCGAAGCAGGCCATGTTGCGGTGCGCGCCCGACGTGATCGGGAACGTGTGCACGAACGAGCCGTTCGACCACACCGTGGTGCCGTGGCACTGCTGGCACTGCTGGCTCATGCCGAACGACACGTGCGGCGGGTTGGTCGTCGCCTGGTACTGCGCCAGGTGGCAGGTGGCGCACGCCGGGTTGAGGCCGGCGTAGATGCCCGGCGTCGTGTGGCACGACGAACACGCCCGCGCGTGCGAGTTCTCGAGCGGGAAGGTCGCCGGGTGGCTGGTGCCCGCGCCGCGCCACGCCATCGTGTTGTGGCACTGCGTGCAGTCGGTCGGGTAGTTGGCGGTGACGTGGTTGGGGTTCTGGGTCGCCTGGAAGGTGTCCAGGTGGCACGAGCTGCACGTCGTCGACGTGCCCGAATAGACCTGGCCGACGTGGCACTCGGTGCACTGCCTCCCGGCGTGGCCGAAGGTCAGCTCGAAGCTCGCCGGGTGCGGCCACGACGAGGTGCGGAACGTGCGCGTGTCGTGGCACTGACTGCAGTCGGTGCCGAAGCCGGCCGCGACGTGGCTGGGCTGCGTGGTGACGGCGTGCTCGTCGGTGTGACAGCTCGCGCACGCGGTCGACTGCCCCGTGAACGAGTTGGGGGTCTGGTGGCACTCGCGGCAGGCCCGCCCGGCGTGGCCGTGGGTCAGCGGGAACGACGGCGTGTGCTCGAAGCGCGCCGGGAACCAGCCCGTGGGCAGGTGGCAGCGCGAGCAGTCGGTCGAGTAGCCCAGCGCCACGTGGTCCGGATCGGTCGCGCGGGCGCGGTCGTCCATGTGGCACTGGATGCACTCCGAGTTGGCGCCCGCGAAGTTGCCGACCTGCGCGCCGGGGTGGCAGCGGAAGCAGCCCACCGCGGCGTGCGCGCCGACCAGCGGGAAGCGCGTGCGGTCGTGCCGGGCGATGGCGTCGCGCGGCTGCCAGTTGGTCTCGTCGTGACAGTCCTTGCAGTTGCGGCCGAGCTGCTGGCGATGCGGGTCGGCGTGACAGCCCGCGCACCCCTGCGCCGCGAACTGCTGCACCGGACCGCGGTCGTTGTGGCACAAGAGGCAACCCGCGGCCGCGTGCGCGCCCTCGAGCGGCACCCCGGTGCGGGCGGCGTGATCGAACGTGAAGTCCGCGCGCAGCGTATGCCAGTCCCCCTTGGCGTGGCACAGCGAGCAGTCGGCGGGGAAGCTGTCGTGCGGCACCACGGGGCCGAACGACTTGCTCCAGCCGTGCTGCGGCACGAACGTGGCGCAGGCGACGACGAGCACGTAGAGCAGCGCGCTGCAGACGAGCGGGCGCCGCCAGCGACGCTGGCGGGGGGTACGGGTGCTGTCGTTCATCGGTTTGCCCTCGTCGCGAGTTGCCATCACGAGCCCCCCATCAGAAGCGCCACTGCAGGTAGAGGTTCAAGGCCCAGGCGTCCTCGTCGTCGCCGAACCAGTGCTCGAGCGCGCAGTCGAGGTCGCCGCGGAAACCGAGCGGCACCGACACGCCGAGCTCCAGCGACTGCCGCGTGTAGCTCTCGGGACCCGTCACCAGATCCGAAAGTTCGTAGCGGTGCCAGCGGTAGCCGGCGCGCCACGCGCCGGCGCCGAGCGGCGCGCGCAGGCCCACGCGCATGCCCGGCCCCGAGGAGTAGCCGCCGTCGCTGCCGAACAGCGACATCGACACCGACGAGCGCGGGCCGAACACGTCGTAGAGATCGCCGTCGAGGCCCCACGAGGTGCCGTCGCGGTCCTGGTCGCGCCAGATGTCGGTGCGCGCCTGCAGCCGCAGCGCGTCGGTGACCCGCCACCAGCCGTTCCAGGCCAGGCGGTCGACCTTGCCGTCCGTGACCAGCTCGACCGGCAGGTTCTGGTATTCCTCGCGCAGCAGCTCCGGCCACGTGAAGTGCGACCCGGTGAGCCCGGTGCCGACGCGGCTGCCGTCCAGCCGCGCGCCGCCGTAGGCCTCGGTCACCTCGACGCCGCTGCCCTTGATCGTGTCGCTGCCCGTGTAGACGTCGACCTTGGCGCTGCCGTAGAGCGACAGGCTGTCGCTCGGGCGGCCCTCGACACGCAGCAACAGCAGGTCGCGGTCGGCGGTACCCTTGTGCCAGGTCTTCTGCACACCGACCGTGGTCGCGAAGCTGCGGCGCGCGTCGGCGGCGTAGTCGAAGAACGCGTGCACCCCCAGGTCGTCGCCGCTGTCGCGCGACGGGAACGGCAGCGGGTACGAGCCGAAGCCGCCGCCGAAGCGGATCCCGCCCTCGTAGCGGCGCACCACCTCGACGCCGTCGACGAGGCCGATCTCGGGCAGGAACTGCGAGTAGAAGCGGCCGACCTCGAGCCCCGTCGGCGCCCAGGCCTCGGTGCCGATGGCGACCGACAGCAGGTCGAGGCGCGCGTTCTGGTCGGTGTCGTCCGGCGCGTCGGGCAGCGACACCCGGCGATCCTCGATCTCCCCGGCGAAGCGCACGCGCTCGCCGGCGCCGAAGTAGTTGGTGGCGTCGGCGCGCACACCGAGCCGTGAGTAGAAGTAGTCGCTCGAACGATCGCCGCCGTTGTCGCGGCTCCACTGGGTCGAGGCGAACAGGCGCCCGTCGAGGCGCGGCGGCCGGTCCTTGGGCTGCTCGCCGAACGTCGGCACCAGCAGCGGCTGGTCGGCGCCGCGCGCGCCTTCCTGGCGCGTCCACGGCGGATGGTCCGGCGCGGTGGGCGTCACCGGGACGACGGGCGAGGTCGTCTGCGTGACCTCGGTGACGTTCGCCTCACCCGGCGTGCCGGTCGGCGGCGCCGCGAAACCCGGCGGCAGCTCGGCGCGCGCGGAAGTGTTGCTGATCGATCGGATCTCGACCTCGAACGGCGCCAGCCCCGGCGGGAACAGCCGCACGAACATGCCGACCGCGAGGCCGACGTCGCGGCCGTGATCGAGATAGACGCTGCGCTCGGCCACCGAGGTGACGTTGACGCGCACGACCTTGCCCTGTCCCTGGGCAACCTGTCCCTGGGCGAGTACTGCACCCGTGAGCCACAGGCCCGCGGCGACGGCGGACGACGACCTCACTTGCCACCTGCCTTCGGCACGCCGAGCTTGTGGCAGTCGCCGCACGCGGTGCCAAGCGGCTTGTAGCGCACGATGGTCAGCTCGCCGGACCGGTAGCCGATGTGGCACTTCGCGCACGGCACGGGCTTGTGCACCTCGTCGAGCGGGAAGCGGCTCTTGTCGTGGTCGAAGTGCAGCTCGCCGAACGACGCCGGCACGTGGCAGTTCGTGCAGTCGGTGGCGCCGCCGAGCCGGAACTGGCCGGCGTGCGGGTCGCTGTGGCAGTCGCTGCAGCTCGTGCCCCTGGCGGGACCGAGCCGGCGTCCGGGCTGTCCCGCCCGCGCCGCGGCCCGCGGGTGACAGCCCGCGCAGTCGACCTTGGCGTGCGCGCCGACCAGCGGGTACCGGGTCCAGCTCGCGTGGTCGAACTTCGCCACCGGCGCGAACGCCGCAGTGTCGTGGCAACGCGCACAACCCGGCGCGGTGCTGCCGAACGCGCCCTGATGCACGTCGGTGTGGCACGTCGCACAATCGCTGCTGGTGCCGTGGAACTGCCGCACCCCGGCCTGCACCGCGCCGTGGCACGCGGCACAGGCGACCGCGTCGTGCGCGCCGGTCAGCGGGAAGGCCGTCGCGGCGTGCGCGGCGACGCCGAACTGCGCCGGCGAGAACCGCGTCGGCAGGTGGCAGGCGGTGCACTGCGCGTAACGTTCCTGACCGTCGAACTGGCCGCGGTGCACGTCGTCGTGACAGGCGCGACAGTCGTCGGGCTTGCGCCCCGGGAAGCGCTGCTCGCGGGCCGCGCCCTGGTGGCACTTGACGCAGGCCAGCTCGGCGTGCGGCTCGACCAGCGCGAACCCCGTGGCCGCGTGCACGGCGACGGGCATCTGCCCGGCCTTCCAGTCCGCGTCGGTGTCGGTGTGGCAGCCGGCGCAGCCGTTCGCGGGCGGAGTCGCCGCCGTCGCCGCCGCCATCATCGCGGCGCCGTGGTCGTGCTCGTGACAGACCGCGCAGGCCGCCAGCTGCGGCGCCGCGCCGCGCCACCGCGGTTCGCGTTCACCGTCGCCGTGGCATGTCGCACAGGCCGCGGTCGCGTGCGCGCCGCGCAACGCGAAGCCGAACCCGGCGTGCTGCTCGGGCGTGACCTTCGCGCCGGCCCACGCCGTCGCGGTGTGGCACTTCGCGCAGTCCTGCGCATCGGCGAGCCGCAGCGCCGTGGCCTGCAGCGGCGGCTGGCCGTGCGGGTTGTCGTGGCAGTCGGCGCAGCGGCGCGCGGGCAGCGGCTGCGCCTGCAGCGACGCCACCGAGTGCCGGCCGGTCTCGGCGTGGCAGCCCGTGCACGCCACCTGGCGGTGCGCCTGGGCGAGCGGGAACACGTCGTGCGGGAAGCTCGGGGCCTCGGCCCACGGCCGCTCCTGCCCGTGGCACCTCGCGCAGTCGGCGCCGAACACGCCCTTGTGCGCGTCCTCGTGACAGCTCGTGCACTGCTGCGACGCGCCGAGGAACCGACCGCCGGCCGGCGGCTGCGCGTCGAGCGCATGTTCGTGGCAGCGCGCGCAGTCGAGCGCGGCGTGCGCACCGACGAGGCCGAAGTCGGCGACGTGCCGGTGGTCGTATTCCTTCACATCCGCCACGTCGGCGCGCGGCCAGGCGTGCGGCGCGATCAGCGGCGAGGCGTCGCCGTGGTGCTCGCTGTGGCAGGCTTCGCAACGACTGGCGAGGTCCGCGGCGAGGCTGCCGTGCAGGCCGACGCCCTGCTGCCGCTGGGCGCCGACCGCGGCGTGGCACTTCGTACAGGCATCGGCCGAGACGCCGGCGCCGGCGCGGTGACAGCCCTCGCAGTTGGCGCCCTGCGCCAGCTCCGCAACGGCGGCGTGCGCGCTGTGCAGCGGCCCGGGGCCGGTGCGCGCGCCGCCGATGTCCCACCAGGTGAAGCCCAGCACGAGCGCCAGGGTCAACACCGGCAGCAGCCAGCGCGCCCACTTCATCGCGAGCCTCCCAGGAACGGCAGCACCGACAGGTCGATGCCGCCGTAGCGCACCGCCGCGACGACGTGCACGATGACCAGCAGCGTCAGCAGCAGCGCCAGCCAGCGATGGATGTAGCGCCAGGTCGACATCAGGCCGCGCACCTCTTCGAAGTGCACGAGCTGCAGCGCCAGGCGATACGAACGCTCGGCCAGCGACAACACGTGCCGGACCTCCGTGAGCGGGATGCCCTCGGCGCGCCCTTCCTGGCGCAGCCGGTCGAGCTCGCGCCGCAGCCGCCACTGGCCGTGCAGCAGACCGCCGATGCGGGCCACGAGGCTGCGCCCCAGTTGGGCGCGCTCCGCGAGCTCGTCGACCCGCTGGCGCACGCGACTGCCGAAGCCGCGCCCGTGCTCGTCCCACTCGCTGGCGATCGCCGCGACCTGCGTCTGCAGCTCGTCGAGGTCTTGCTGGCGGCCGTTCTGGGCGCGCGGCACGAACGCGTAGAACCAGCGGCCGACGACACCGGCGACGACGACGATGACCATCGCCAGCAGCGCGTGGCCGCCGGCGCCGCGCCGCAGGTGGTAACCGCTGTGCAGCATCGCCAGCAGACACGCGGCGAGACCCGTGGCGACGTGCAGGCTCATCCAGTTCTTCAGCGAACCGGGCAGGCGCCGGCCGATCGCCGGCGCGCGACGCAGCAGATAGGCCAGGTTGACCAGCAACAGCGCGACGGCGGCGAGCCCCGCCGAGAGGCCGACGGTGCCCTGCGGGCGCAGCAGGTCGTGTTGTGGCGAACCAGGGCGCAGCGCCGGATGCAGACCGTAGTAGTCGGCGTTGACCATGCGCACGAGCAAAAGCACGACGAGCCCGAACAGCGTGGCCGACAGCGCGATCAGCAGGCCCGTGCCACGATCGGCGTCGGGCAGCTCCTGCGGCCGCAGCTCCGGATCGAACGACACGCCCGCGGCCTCGAGCAGCGGGAACGGCGGCGTGCCGCCCGCGAAGACGAACACCTCGTCGTTGGGCAGTTCGAGGCAGGTCGCCGTCGCGGTTCCACCGCCGACGCCGCCGCCCAGCACCGGCGCGGCGCCGCTCGTGCGCAGGACCACGTGGTCCTCGGCGATCGACTCGACCGTGCTCTCGAACAGCACGCGCACATGACCTTGCTCGACGGCTTCGACGACGCGCTCTTCGTTGCGCGCCTTGAGCCGCGAGAACGAACTGCGGCGATAACTGATCGTGACCTCGTTGCCCTCCTGTTCGGCGAGCGCGAGCGCCGCCTCGATCGCGCTGTCACCGCCGCCGACCACGAGCACGCGCCGGCCGTGATAACTCTCGGCGTCGAGCAGCGAGTAGGCGACCTTGGGCAGGTCCTCGCCGGGCACCCCGAGCTTCTGCGGGCTGCCGCGGCGACCGACCGCGAGGCAGACGTGCCGCGCGCGCACCTTGCCCTGGTCGGTGAACACGGTGAACACGCCGTCGGCGCCGCGCTCGACCTTCTGCAGCACGACGCTGGTGCGCACCGGCAGGCGATGCTGGGCCGCGAGCCCCTGCCAGAGTTCGACCAGCTCTTCCTTGGTGTACTCGAGCCGGTTGAGCCTGCCGTGCAGCGGCAGGTGCATCGGCTGGGTCATCACCAGCTTGCGGCGCGGATAGGCGGCGACCGTGCCGCCGAGCTCCGCGGCCTGGTCGATGCCCATGCAACGCAGCCCCTTCTCCTTGGCGGCGAGCAGGCACGACAGGCCCGCAGGCCCCAGACCGACGACCAGCAGGTCGAGCGGGTCACCCTTCTCGGCAGGGCCCGCGCCCGGCGTCGCCTCGCAGCGCGCCGCGACCTCCCGCGCCACGAGCGTGCCGTGCTCGACCGCCGTGCGCACCAGCGCGAAGCCGGTGATCTCACCCGCGAGGAACAGCCCCGGCGTGCCGACCGCCTCGAGATGCTCGTCGACGGCCGGCAGGTCGCGCCGGTCCTTGAGGTCGCCGAGCGTCAGCGCAATCGCGGCAGTGGGACAGGCGGCCGCACAAAGACCATGACCGACGCAGCGCGCACCGTGCACGACCACGGCCTGACCATAGGCCAGCGCCAGCACCCCGTCCTCGGGACACGCGCGCACGCACGCGCCGCAGCCGATGCACTGCGACAGGTCGACCTTGGGATGCTGCAGTCGCGCGCGATGGCTGCCGCGGTCGCGCGCCGCCTTGCGCTCGGCGAGGTTGCTCGCGTACGAATGGAGCTCGAGACGACGCCGCAGCAACGCGGCGATCGCGAGCACCAGCAAACCCAGAGGAACGAGGAAGGCGAACCAGTTCACGAAGTGGCCTGGCGAGTCAAAAGGCGGGCCGCACGGGCAGGTCCTGCTTGCCCCTCTACGCGGCCGGACTGCGAGAAGGCTTGTTACATCTTCGACAACCTCCCTGGGCGCCTTGAGTTCGCACAAGGTCCCCAGCGGCGGCAAGAAAGTCCCTGGCCGCGCTGGCACGGCCCCTGCGTGACCCCGCGTCCGCATTCCGTGCACGGATCGTGCACAGCGGCCTGCCGCGCGGTTGCAGGCGGGACGGAAGCCGACATGCTGGGCGCCATGAACCGGCCCGCGATCTGGCTGCGGTGCGCCCGGGGCGCCGCGCTCCTGCCGCTCGCCGCGTCAGTATTGGCCCAGGCGGCCCCGCCCGAGACCGTCGGTGGCGCCATCGACCCCGGGCAACTGCTCTGCTTCTCCAACCGCGAGTCGGCCGCGGCCGACGCCGTCACCTGCCTGCACCTGGTCGAGCTGGCCACCGACCGCGCCCCCCGCTGCATCTGGCGCAGCCCCCGCGCCGTGCGGGTGCTGCGGCGCCTCGACCGCGACCACCTCTTGCTGGCTAGCTTCGCCGAGCCCTACGCCCTGCTGCTCCTCGACGCGGCGACCGGCGAACACCGCGTGCTCGCTCCGGGCGCGCCGCACGGCTTCGTCGCCGTGCACGGTGACGAGGTTCTGTTCGTGGGCGACGGCCGCGCCAAGGCCAAGGACAACCACCTCTACGCGGTGTCGTGGCGCGCCGCAGCCGCGCCGCGCCGCTGCCTCGAGCAGCGTTTCGCCGCGGTCGCGGCGGTCGTCGGCAACCTCGCGTTCGGCATCACCGAGGACCGGCGCCGCGTCGTCGCGGTGAGCCTTACCTCGGGCCGCGGGCGCACGTTGTTGCAGGTGCCCGAACGCGAGCGCGACCTGCGCGTCGCGCTGGCCCCCGGCGGGCAACGCCTCGCGATCGGCAGCGTCGCCGGCGGCAAGGGCCACCTGCGCGTCGTCGACGTCGGCAGCGGCGCGCTGCAACGCGAGTGGACCGACCTGCCGATCGACGTCTCGCCATTCTCGAGTTCGACGCCGACGCTCGAGGTCGGCTGGGCCGACGACGACCACGTCGTCTGCTCGCAGACGCAAGGCGGCGGCCGCGGCAGCGGCAACTTCGTCTTCGTGCACCGCGACCTCGGCACCGGGGAGGTGACCCTCGAAGATCTCTACGCGCCGGTCGGTCTGGCGCATCTGCGGCCACCGCCGCCCGACGCCGCGCCTCCCGACGAAGGCGAGCCGAGATTCCAGATTCTCACCAAATTGCCCACCGGCAAATCCACACTGAATCGCGCGGGCGCCGACGAACCCCTGGTGGCGATCGAGGCCGCCCACGAACAGTACCAAGACCTGGCGATCTCACCCGACGGCGCTCACGCCACCGCCCGGTGCGGCCCCAAGAAGCAGCGACTCTGCTTGTTCGCCGGGGACGACGACGCCGAGCGCGAGCTGAGCACGAACTGGAGTTTCGATCTCGTCTGGCTGCCCGCCAGCCAGTGACGACCGCGCCGCAGCACGAGTTCACGGCGTCGTTTTCTTTCGTCCGGCGCGCGCTAGACTCCTTCGCCGTCGTGGTCGCGCGCCCTCCGTCCACCTCGTTGTGGTTCCTCCTGACTGCCCTGATCGGCGGTTGCGCCAGCGGTCCCGACATCGCGTCCGGCCCGCGGCTCGAACCCGGCCGCCGCACGACCGTGCGCTTCGTGCAGTTCACCACCGGCCAGGCTTTCTCCCTGCAGAACGCCTCGAGCGGCTCGGCGGACGAGATCTACAGCGACAAGCGCGCCGACCGGCTGACCAAGGTCGTCAGCGACGGCGAGGTGCAGGCGCTCGTCGACATCTTGGCCGAACACGGCATGTTCACCTACGGCGCGGCGGCAGCACCCTCCGACGCGCGCGAGGCGCTGGTGGTCGAGTTCCCCGGCAAGCGCTGGGTGTGGACCCGGCCTCGCCTGCCGGGCGACGCGGTCGAGGCCGCGTTCCAGGACGCGCGCGGCTACTTCCTGGCCCTCTACAACATGTCGGTCGCCTACCACTCGATGCCCGGCGACGAGGTGCCCGATCTCGCCGGGCAGCGCGAACGCATCCAGCGCGACGCCGCCGCGGCGCGCGAGAAGCTCCTCCGCCTCGGGCGGCAGCAATGAGCGCGGGACGCGAGATCGCGGCACTGGCCATCGTTCCCGTGCGCGTCGGCAGCCAGCGGCTGCCCGGCAAGGCGCTGCTCACCGAGAGCGGCCAGGAGCTGTTCCTGCACACCTGCGATCAGGCCAGGAAGGCGCGCAACATCGACCGCGTCTGCGTCGCCACCGACGACGACCAGGTGCAGGCTGCGGCCGAACGCGCCGGCTACGACGTGGTGCGCACCAGCGCCGCCTGCCGCACCGGCAGCGAGCGCTGCGCCGAGGCGGCCGCGCAGATCGCCTGCCGCGCCGTGCTCGACATCCAGGGGGACTGGCCCGAGGTCGCGCCCACCGACCTCGAGGCGCTCGTCGACCAGCTGCTGCGCGGCGCAGCCGTGACCAACACGCTGTGCGCGCCGCTGCACGACGAGGAGACGCTGCACAACCCCAACGTCGTCAAGGTCGTGCGCGGTCTGTCGGGCAAGGCGCTCTACTTCAGCCGCGCGGTGATCCCCTTCCGGCGGGAAGCGCCGCCGGACGGTCCGCTGCCGATCCTGCGCCACATCGGCGTCTACGGTTTCACCCGCGACGCGCTGCTGCGCATCCCGTCCCTGCCGAGCAGCGGCCTCGCCGAAACCGAGAGCCTCGAGCAGTTGCGTTTCCTCGAGAACGACCTTCCGATGCACGTGCTCGACGCCCAGGGTGATCCGTGGGGCATCGAGACCCGATCCGACTACGACGCGTTCCTGCAACGACTGCGCGCAGGACGCCAGCAACAGCAACCATGACCAAGTACCTCTTCGTGACCGGCGGCGTCGTGTCGTCCCTGGGCAAGGGCCTCACGTCCGCGGCGATCGGCTGGATCCTCGAGCGCCACGGCCTCAAGGTGTCGATGCAGAAGCTCGACCCGTACATCAACGTCGACCCCGGCACGATGTCGCCGTTCCAGCACGGCGAGGTCTACGTCACCGACGACGGCACCGAGGCCGACCTCGACCTCGGCCACTACGAGCGCTTCACCCACGCGCGCATCAACAAGGACTCCAACTACACCACCGGCAAGATCTACAAGTCGGTGATCCAGAAGGAGCGGCGCGGCGACTATCTGGGCAAGACCGTGCAGGTGATCCCGCACATCACCGACGAGATCAAGATGGGCATCCGCGCCGGCGCGGCGCCGAGCCCCGGCGAGCCGCCGCCCGACGTCGCGATCACCGAGATCGGCGGCACCGTCGGCGACATCGAGAGCCTGCCGTTCCTCGAGGCGATCCGTCAGTTCAGCCTCGAGCACGCGCCCGACGACTGCATGTTCATCCACCTGACGCTGCTGCCGTTCCTGCGCGCGTCGGGCGAGCTCAAGACCAAGCCCACGCAGCAGTCGGTCGGCAAGCTGCGCGAGATCGGCATCCAGCCGCACGTGCTGATCTGCCGCACCGAGATCCCCATGGAGCCGGACATGGCGAAGAAGATCTCGCTGTTCTGCAACGTGCGGCCCGAGGCGGTCATCGAGGAGCGCGACGTCGCGTTCTCGATCTACGAGGTGCCGCTGATGCTGATCGAGTCCGGGCTCGACCAGCGCATCCTCAACCACTTCGGCGTGACGCCGCGCCAGAAGGTCGACACCAGCGACTGGCAGCGCCTGCTGCAGGTCGTCAAGCACCCCGAGCACACGGTCGAGATCGCGGTCGCCGGCAAGTACATCGAGCTGCACGACGCCTACAAGTCGATCTACGAGTCGCTGAGCCACGCGGGCATCGCCAACCACTGCAAGATCGTGCTGCGCAAGGTCTCGGCCGAGCAGATCGCCAACGAGGGCGCCGAGAAGATCCTCGGCGGCGTCGACGGCATCCTGGTGCCCGGCGGCTTCGGCGAACGCGGCTTCGAAGGCAAGATCGCGGCGATCCGCTACGCGCGTGAGCAGAAGATCCCGTTCTTCGGCATCTGCTACGGCATGCAAGCCGCGGTGGTCGAGTTCGCACGACACGACTGCGGCATCACCGACGCCACCACCACCGAGTACGACCCCAACGCCAAGAGCCCGCTGATCTCGCTGATGGAGGACCAGAAGCGCACCAACGAGAAGGGCGGCACGATGCGGCTGGGCGCGTTCGACTGCAAGCTGGCAGAGGGCTCCAAGAGCCACGCCGCCTACGGCGAGACGATGATCAGCGAGCGCCACCGGCATCGCTTCGAGCTCAACAACGCCTACCGCGAGAAGCTCGCCGCGGCGGGCCTGGTGATGGCCGGCGTCAACCCCAAGCTCGACCTCGTCGAGATCGTCGAGATCCCGGACCACCCGTGGTTCGTGGGCGTGCAGTACCACCCCGAGTTCAAGACGCAGCCGCTCAAGGCGCACCCGCTGTTCCGCGACTTCGTCGGCGCGGCGATCGAGTACCAGCGCGGCAAGAAGTAGCGGCGCCGTGGCGGCTCACGGCAGCCGCAGCACGAGCCCGACCTCGCCGGCGCGCGTGTCGGCGCGCGAGACCTGCCGGAAGAACTGGTCGGGATCGCTGGCCGACAGCCGCCCGACGGCGCCCGGCGGCACCTCGAACGAGAACCGGCCGTCCTGGTCGGTCTCGTAGCTGCGCGCCACCGTGTCGCCGGTCGCGAAGAAGTTGATCTTGACGCCGCGCAGCGGCTTGTCATCGCCGCCGACCACCTGGCCCGAAATCACCTCGGCGGGCGCGAGCACGAGTTCGAGGTCGCCCGGGCCGGGCGCCACGCGCTCGCGCGGCACGAGCGAAAAGCCCGCGGGCGCGTCCATCGCGCTGATGCGATAGGCGTCGCCCTGCATGCGCTCGAAGGTGAAGCGGCCGTCCTTCGCGACCTTCGCCCACTGCAGCTCCTCACCCTCGCGCTGCGCGATCAGCGCCATGCGGCAGCCATCGGGCAGCCCGCGCTGGCCGGGGACGCGCACCACGCCGCCGAGCGTGCGGCCGATGTCGACGACGACGCGCAGGTCGGTGCGCAGTTCGCCGTCCGCGAGGCCGCCGACGGTCTGTTCGTGGCTCCATTCCTTGCCGGGCTGCGTCACCGACAGGTCGTAGTCGCCGGCGGCCAACCCCGCGATGCGGAACACCCCGTCCGCGGCCGTGTGCGTGCGGCGATGCGCGAACGGGAACAGCGGCGTGGCCTTGGTGCCGCCGGGCATCAACGCCGCGAAGTCGCGGTCACTGCCGAACAGATGCACGTCGGCGCCTTCGACCGGCCGGCCGTCGACGTCGACGACGACGCCCTCGAGCAGGGCCTGCGGGCGCAGTTCGATCGTGCCCACGTCGCGCAGCGCGCCGGCCGGCACCTCCCCGGGCAGGGCCAGCGTGCGGGCGCCGAAACCCGCGCAGCGAACGGTCAGCTGGTGGCCGCTCGCCGGCCCCAGATCCTCGACCACGAACCAGCCGTCCGCGTCCGCCGCGGCCGCGCACCACTCGGTGTGCACCGAGTTGGCGCGCATCCAGACGTCGCGCGCAACGGCCACGGTCGCGGCGCCGAGCCCCTTGCCCGCGGTATCGACGACGCGCCCGCGCACGCGGCCGCCGCGCACCAGGTCGAAGTCGACGTGCGGCGCGTCGATCTGCGTCGGCACCAGCTGCGCAGCCGCGACGTAGCCGGCCGCGCGCACGTGCAGCTCTTCGCTTTCGCCGAGCCCGTCGAGCACATAGCTGCCGTCGGCCGCCGAGACGACCGGATCGACGAACGTCCAGCTGCGGCTCAGCGTCGCGCCGGCCACCGGCAGACCGCTGACCGCGTCGCGCACGACGCCGGTGACGCGCCGCCCGCGCACCAGTTCGAACTGCAGCTCCGCGATCTGGCCGGCACGCAACTCGATCTCCTGGTGCGCGATCGCGAAACCGGGTGAGCGCGCTGCCGCGAGCGACGGGCCGCTCGGCAGGTCCGCGAGATAGAACGAACCGTCTGCCGCGGTCGTCGCCGCCACGCCGCCGCGCTGTTCCTGCAGCATCACCTGCACCTGCGCGCCGGCGAGCGGCGCGCGATCGGGCACCGCCAGCACCCGGCCGCGCACACCGGCGCCCGCCGCCATGCGCACCAGCACCTCGCTGCCCCCCGTCACGAGCGGCTGCAGATGCTCGGGGAACCCCGCCGCGACCACCCGCAGTCGGTATTGCGTGGCCCGCGCCACCGCGAACGAAAAGCGCCCGTCGGCGTCGGTCACCGAGTCACCGAGGTGTTCGACGCGCGCCGCCTGCGCCGCGTCGAGCACCGAGAACTCGTCGGCGAGCCGGTAGTCGAGCGCCACGGCGGCGCCGGCCAGCGGCGCGTCGGTCGCCGCGACGACGACGCGCCCCCACAGCATGTTCGGCCCGGTCTCCGCGACCGGATCGGCGGCCTCGGCCACGACCGCCCGCGCCGGCTCGGAGTCGGGCGCGCGCG
>JACKIC010000010.1 GCA_020638655.1 Planctomycetota bacterium | reverse complement strand
GACATGAACCCCGGCGAGCCGGGCAGCGGCTCGATCTGGTTCGAAGAGGACCCCGGCAGCGGCCTCGTCTACATCACCTGGCTCGACGTCGAGAGCTACCCCAACGGCGTGGCCAACCCGAGCACGTTCCAGATGGTGTTCCACCCGGCCACGGGCATCGTCACCATGAACGTCGTCGCGCTCGACCCGATCGGCGGCGCGACCACGGGGGATCGATGGCTCGTCGGCTACTCACCGGGCGGCGCGTCCGCGGACCCGGGCCGCACCGATCTCGCGGCGCTCGCGACCGGACCGGGGCAGACCGTCTTTCTGCCGCCGGCCGAGATCGCCGCGCTCGAGCTGCGCGCGAGCGGCCGGCCGCTGCTCGGCAGCACCGTTGTGCTGACCACCGGCAACCAGACCGGCGGCGGCTTCGGCTTCGCGCTGCTCGCGACCGCGCCGGCCCAACCCGCGCTCGACCTCGCGACGATGGGCGCGCCGGGCTGCTCGGCGTGGGTCGATCCCGCGTCGAGCGCCACGGTCCTGCTGTCCAACCTCGGCGCGCCAGGACTCGGCATGAACGTCGCGCTGCCCATTCCCAACGACACCGGCCTGCTCGGTGTGCACATCTACGGCCAGTCCGCTTGGCTCGACTCCACCGCCAACGCGCTGGGCGTGATCACCTCCAACGGCGTACGGCTCGAACTCGGTTCGTACTGAGGCGGGCGATCACCGGGGGGGCGCTGGGCCCGGGAAGATCAGGAACCGCTTCCACAGTTCACCGCCGAAACCGGACCCGTGCACGACGCAGGTCCGCACCTCGCCGACCGCCAGCGCCTCGGACGCGACGCCGAACTCCTCCTCCGCCCACCGGGGCTGGTAGTAGAGCGTGAGCCGATCGTCGATCGCGAGGTCGAGCTCCGGCCCGCGCGACAGACACTGCACGCCGACGGCGCCGTCGTAGACGGACTCGACGCGGCAGACGATCAGGATCGTCACCGCACGCGAGGTCGGGATGATGTTGTACGGTGATCGGAATTTGGCCGGAACGTCCCGCAGCATCGCCGCGACGGCGGCGTGGTCGCCAGCGGCGAAATCGGCCGGGGAAGGCTCGCGCCCGGCTGCGGCGAGATATGGGGCCTCGG
The DNA here is from genome assembly GCA_020638655.1 of Planctomycetota bacterium. GTDB lineage: Bacteria > Planctomycetota > UBA1135 > UBA1135 > UBA2386 > JACKIC01. The sequence continues at coordinate 153,479 of JACKIC010000010.1, read as the reverse complement.
CCTCCTGCCCGCCCTGGTGCGGGCTCGCACAGCCGCACAACAGACAGAGCAGCGCGGCGCGCAGCGGCGATTCGCCCGGATCGACCATGACCAGACACTACCGCTCATGGCCGCGCGCGCACCGCCCCCTCGGACCACCGCGGCGGAAGAGTTCCGGCGGTACTCCCACACGTAACGGGATTGCCTCATGATCGTGTAGAACTGCCCAACCCGAACTGCCAGGGCAGAATCGGACACCGATCCGGCGGCCCGGAGTGGGCCAGTGATCCATCACCGAGAAACCAACATGCATACCACCCGCTTCCTTCTCGCAACCGCCACGCTCGCCGCGTGCGTCTGCGCCCAGAGCACGCTCGTCACGCCGGTCGGCTACGACGTGATCGAGGGCAACTCGAACAACGCATTCCCCTGGAATCGCGGTGCGTCGAGCATGCACTACCAGCAGATCATCGACAGCACCAACTTCGCCGGCGTCACCGGGCCGATCCTGATCCAGGGCATGCGCTTCCGCGCCGACGCCACCACCGCGTCGTGGGCCGGCGGCTCCTGGCCGAACGTGCAGATCGACTGCGCAACCTCGACCGTCGACTACCTCTCGCGCAGCCTGACGTTCGCGGCCAACATGGCCGGCGACCAGACCACGGTCTACGCGGGTGCCGTGACGGTACAGCCGGGAACGGGCAACGGCGCCGGCGTGCCGGGCCCCTGGCACATCCAGATCACCTTCACGACGCCGTTCCTCTACGACCCGTCCTCGGGCAACGACTTCGTGTTCGACGTGCAGCTCGACGGCACGGGCTGGAGCGGCACCTCGGTGCAGGCCGACGCGCAGGACACCACGTCGCTGTGCACGCGCATCTGGGATCCGGCCAGCTCCAACGGCGCCGTGGCCAGCGGCTCGTCGGGTGACTACGGCCTGGTGTGCGAGTTCACCTACGTGCCCGCCGTCGGCTTCGCCTACTCGACGACCTACGGCACCGGCTGCTACGACTCGCCGCGCATGGTGCACGAGGACTTCCCGGTCAGTTCGCCGGCGATCGACCTCGCCAACACCAGCTGGAACCTGATCTTCGTGCCGGGGCCCACGGGCGGCAGCTACGTGATCACGCCCGGCAGCACCGCGTTCGATCCGAACGGTCCGCTGACCGGCACGAACATCGTCACCGGCACCTACACCTCCACGGCGTCGGCTTCGTGGGATGACGCGAGCCTGGTCTACACGCTGCCGACGTCGAGCTTCCCGGCCGGCTTCGACTTCCCGGGCGGCAACTGCACCGAAATCACGATCAACAGCAACGGCAAGATCTTCCTCGGCAATACGACCGACTCGTCGTTCATCACGAACGGCGCCGTGCACGGGGACCCGTCGGGCTTCCGCGGCCTGCTGCCGCAGCTCGCGCCGTTCCTCAACGACCTCGATCCGACGGTCGGCGGTGGCATCTACGTCGAGGACCCGAGCCCCAACGGCGGCGTGCGCGTCACCTGGCTCGGCATCCCGAACTGGCAGCAGGTCGGCGGCCCGACCGCGGTGCTCAACGACATCCAGTGCGAGATCCTGCCCGGCGGCTTCGTGACCTGGGCCTACGGCGCCAACCTGGGCTGCAGCGGCAGCACCACCAACGACGGCATCGTCGGCTTCAGCGCCGGCGGCGGCCAGGCCACGACCGCGCCGGTCGACTGGTCGACCCTCTCGGGCTACATCACCGGCGACGGCACCACGCCGCTGCACCTCAGCGCGAGCGCCCGCCCCGTGATCGGTACGTCGCCCAACATGCTGATCGACAACGTGCCCGCGGGCAGCCCGATCGCGGCGCTGGTCTTCGGCCTGACGAAGTTCGACCCCGGCATCGACCTCACGTCGATCGGCATGCCCGGCTGCTCACAGTATTCCTCCACGGAGGCGACCGTGCTGCTGATCGCGCCGACGCCCTCGACCTCGCGGCCGTTCGTGATCCCCAACTCGCCCGGCCTCGCCGGCGTCATGATCAAGGCGCAGGCGCTGTCGCTGAGCCCGTCGATCCCGAACGCGCTCAACGCGAACGCGTCGAACGGCCTCGAGATGTTCATCGACATCAACTAGCGCCCCGCGCGGCCGCCTCGGCGGCCGCGCCTCGCCCCGCCGCCTCTTGTCGCGGCGCCTCTTGTCGCGGAGGGGGCACGAGCACCTGCAACCGCAGGCACACGGCAACGGGATGCCGCACCGGCGAGTGCCCCCGGCCGATTCCCGACCAACGGGAATTCTCGTCGGAAATCGGGAGCCGGAGCCAACAATGGCTCGCGCGACCCCGGCCCCCCCAACCCGACACGTCGCGCCCACCACCCCGAGGCAAACATGCGACCGACCTTCTGCGCCCTGTTGCTCCTCTCCCCCGGCCTCTGCGCCCAGGCCAGCATCGCGCTGACCAGCGCCTCGCCGATCTCGGTGCTGACCAGCGACTCGGCCGGCGTCTCCACGTTCGGCACGGTCGCCCAGAACCAGCCGATCGGTTACTGGCCCAACGCGGTGTCGCTGTCGACGAGCCAGTATCCCAACGGCAAGTCGCTGTTCGCCTCGACCAGCATCTACCCGACGCAGTCCTACCAGGGCGGCATCGGCCTCAACTACTTCGAACACGCCGCGTGCCGCGGCGTGCCCGGCGACTTCGCCGGCAGCTCGGCGTCGGCGGGCCAGACCGGCGCGACCCTGGGAGCGCACAGCGTGCTCGCGACCTTCTCGGCCGCGCCGGGCACCGCCGGTGAGTTCCGCATCACGCTGCTGGCCAACGCGGGCACCAACGGCACCGCGTTCGCCTCGGTCGACGTCGGCAACGACAACGTCGTCGAATACGCGCAGGGCAACACGGGCAGCTTCGTGATCCCCTACACGTTCGGTCCGAGCGGCCAGGAGATCGTGCGCATCGACAACGAGTGCAACGTGCCTGGCGTCAATCTGAGCCTCTACAACCGCGGCTACAGCGAGATCTCGGTGTGGTTCATGCCCAACCTCACGGCGACCTGCAACATCACGCCCTACGGTCAGGGCTGCAACGGCGTGCAGGCCAGCGGCCTCGACGTCGTCACCGGCAACACGCGCACGATCAGCGTGCTGGGCACGGGCTGCTACACGAACGGCCCGGTGATCGTCGCCTCGGGTTCACAGCAGATCTCGCTGCCGCTGCCGCTGGGCTGCGCGCTGCTGTCGAACGCCGAAGGCGTCTCGCTGGTGACGGCCGACGCGGCCGGCAACGCCACGGTCACCTGGCAGATCCCGGCGACGCTGATCGGCACGACCAACGTGCAGATGCTGCCGATCACCGTGATCGGCGGCAACCTCACGCTGTCGGCGAGCAACGGCGTCGAGATCCACTGCTTCCGCTGAGGAACCGGCGCGCGCGGGTCGGACCGGTCCACGCCGGACGGTCCTCCCTGGACAGTTGTTGACCACGCGCGCGCGCACCCTGGGCACCCTTCGCCCACGCGCCGCGGCAGGCGACGGCCTGCCGCCCCGGGAACCCACCGCCGCCGCGGCGGCATGCTTGTTGGTATCGCGCGCGGACTCGCTGTCCCGGGCCTTGCGCCCGACCGCACCGCACCCTCGACGATGTCCAACAACACCCCCCTGCGCCTGGCCGCCGCCGGCGCCCTCGCCCTTCTCTGCACCGCCCCCCTCACCGCCCAGCGCCCGTCCCTGTGGACGACCGTGACGATGCCCGCGGGCTCGTCGGGTCTGAACGCGATCGGCACGACGGTGAGCTACACCAGCCCCGGCGCCGTGCACCTCTACTCCGGCGTGACCAAGCGCTGGACCGTGGTGCCCGTCGGCCCGGGCGCCACGGTGTTCCAGGCCAACGACTACTTCATCGTGCGCGACGGCACGACGCTGCACGGCCTGGCGACGCACATCGACACGCTCGAGACGATCACCGTCAGCGCCACCGCGACCGTGGTCAGCGGCTCGGCGAGCTCGTCGTGGACCACGATCGTCGCCGACGGCACGCAGGCCTACTCGTTCGGCGCGTTCCACGGCAAGTGGGAGATGCAGACGCTGTCGCAGCCCAACCCCACCATCGCGGTCAGCCGCCTGTGCGGCCTGCTGCTCGACGGCACCACCGCCTACGGGGTCAGCGCCCACCACGGCACCTTCGTCCCGGTCGCGGCCGACGCCGCGGCGACGCTGAGCCTGGTCCGCGAAGCCGAGGTCGGCACCGCCAACAGCCCCGGCGTGCTGCGCGCCTTCTCGGCGCAACAGAACACCTGGGGCGTGCAAAACGTCCCGGGCGCGACCGGCACCTTCCAGAAGGACGAGTTCGCGATGATGTGGGCCGGCAACCAGGTCTGGGCCTACTCGGGGCTGTCGGGGACCATGGCGAGCTACACCGCGGCCGCGCCGATCACGTCGATCGACGGCGCCGAGGGCATCGCCGGCTTCGTCGATGGCGGCAACGTCGTCTGCTACGGGGCCGGCCGCGGCCAGTTCGTGACGATGCCCGCGAGCAACGCCACGCTTTCCTTCGACTACCACCTGGCGTTCGTCGACGAGGGCAACCAGGTCACGCCGTTCTCGGCGATCACCACCTCGTTCGGCCCGACGCTGGTCGGCGCGTACGGCCTGGGCAGCAACGACGACGTCGGCTACGCCGCCGACGCCACGCAAGTCTACGGCTACAGCCCGATCAAGAACGTGTGGTCGCTGGCACCCGTCAGCGCGCCGCTGAGCTTCAGCGTCGTGCGCAGCGCGGTCGTGCTCGGTGACAGCACGGGCTACTGCGGCATGTCGGCGCGCACCGGGGAATGGGTGTCGTTGCCGACCAGCACCATCGGCATCTACCAGGCGCCGTCCAACTCGGCCACGTTCGTGGCGCTCGACGGCTTCGGCGAGACCGCGCACGTGTTCGACGCGCGCCTGGGCCGCTGGGCGACGGTCACCGGGCCGTCGCCATGGACCGTCGACATCTCGCGCCACACGGTCGTCGTCTACGACGGCCAGACGGCGCACGGCTTCGGCCAGCCCTCGGGCGAGTGGTATCCGCTGACGTTCGCCGGCGCGACGACCTCGATCGACGTCGCCAGCTCGATCGCCGCGATCGTGCACGGCGCCGATCAGCTCAGCGTCTACTGCGTGCAGGGCTCGTTCTCCTACATGGGCCGCTACCCCGAGTTCACGCAGGCGATCAACCTCGGCCAGACGATCCACATGCACCAGGTCGGCGCGCCCGGCAGCCTGTTGTTCTCGCTGATCGGCCTGCTGCCCGGCTACCTCGACGTCCGCCCCGCGGTCGACGGCGTCGTCTACATCGACCCGACGACGGCCGTGGCCAACGTGTGGCCGCAGCTGATCGACGCCGACGGCCTCCTGGACATGGACTTCACCGTGCCCAACAACGCCGCGTTCGTCGGCCTGCAGCTGCACTTCCAGAACCTCGTGCTCGAGCCGCAGCGCCAGCCGTGGTTGTCGACGTCGGTCGCGCCGATCGTGTTCTGAGGCTCCAGGCATGAACCCCACCATCCGCACCCGCATGCGCCACCACCTCGCCGCCCTGCTCTGCCTGCTGGCGCCGCTCGCGGCCCAGCAGCAGGCGAAGGCCCCCAAGCCCGGGACGATCTTCCGCCACGACATCGACGCCACGATCGCGGCCCTGCGCGTCTGCATCGCGAACGAACCGTCGTCGTCGCTCGCCAACGACGTGGCCGGCGCCGGCAAGGTGCTCACGGCCATGGCCCGTTGTCACCGCCGGTATCACATCGGCGACGGGCCCGTGGTGCGCCCGACCGTCGAGTTCCTGCGCAGCCAGCAACGCGACGACGGCAGCTTCGGCGACGCGACCGGGACCGCGTGGGCGATCAGCGGCCTCGACGCGATCGGCGGCGCCAGCCAGCGTGACGCGACCGCGCCAGCGGGCGCCTGGCTCAGCCAGCACGGCGGCGCTCAGGACCCGTTCGTGGCCATGGTCGCGGCGATCCGCGCCGAGGATGCAGCGGAGGCCGGCGCCGCCGCGCGCGACGTCTGCCGCCGCTGGCTCAGCCGCCCCTCCGCGGCGACGCGCGGCGAAGCCGTCGACGCGCTCGTGCAGCTGGTCGCATGCCAGGTGGCGACGCTCCCGCGCGACACCGCCGACGACAACCCGGCCGCGACGTTCTCCGCGGCGCAGCAGCGCGGCGTCGATTGGCTGATGGGGCGACAGCAGGGCGGCGTGTTCCGCGCCAGGAACGAGCCCAGCCTGCCGTTCACGGGCTTCGGGCTGATGGCCCTGCAGAGCAAGCCGCGCGCCAGCCGCACCGCCGCCGAGCAGGCCGCGATCGAGGCCGGACAGCGCTGGCTGCTCGCGCACCAGAACGAGGACGGCACCTGGGGCGAGGAACTGCAGAACTACACCACCTGCGTCGCGGTCGGCGCGCTGTCGAAGGCGGTTGATCCCGCCGCAGCGGCGGCGCTGCAGAAGGCGCAGCGCGCGCTGCTCGCGTTCCAGCACGCCGAGGGCGACGGCTACCAGCGCAGCGATCGCGACTACGGCGCGATCGGCTACGGCGGCCAACAGCGCGGCGACCTCAGCAACCTGCACTTCTCGCTGCAGGCGTTGCGCGCGACCGGCTTGCCCGCCGACCACGAGGCGTTCCAGAAGGCCCTGGTGTTCTTGCAGCGCACCCAGAACCTGACCAAGACCAACGACTTCGTCGGCGTGATCCCCGATCCCGAGCACCCCGAGACCCTGCGTGAGGCGGTCTCCGGCGACGACGGCGGCGCTTGTTACTACCCGGGCAACTCGTCCGCGGGCTACGTGGTGCGGCCAGACGGCAAGATCGTGGCGCGCAGCTACGGCTCGATGACCTACGCGCTGCTCAAGGCATACTCGCTCGCGGGCCTGCCCAACGACGACGCGCGCCTGCGCGCCGCGGTCTCCTGGCTGCAGGACCATTGGACCCTGCAGCAGAACCCCGGGGCCGACCCGGCGCTCGGCGAGGGCGCGGCCTACCAGGGCCTGTTCTACTACTACCTGCTGATGGCGCAGGCGCTCGATCAGTGCGGCATCCGCACGCTGGTCGTCGGCGACGGCGAACACCGCGCCGAGATCGCCTGGGCGCCCGCGCTGCGACAGCAGCTCGAGAAGACGCAGCGCGACGACGGCACCTGGCTCAACGGCCAGAGCGGCCGCTGGATGGAGAGCGACGAGATGCTCTGCACCTGCTACGCGCTGCTCGCGCTCGAACACTGTCGCTGAGTCCGCGGCGCCGCGGTGGCAACGCGCGCGCCGCGGCGGTACGCAGGACGGCATGAAGCACCTCCCCACCGTCGCCGGCGCCGTGTTGGGCCTGCTGTTCGTCGCCTTCGGCCTGATGGTCCTGCTCGGCCTGGGGCCGACGCCCGAGCCACCGCCCGAGGGCTCGACCACGGCGCACTTCTTCGCGGCGTTCGGACCGACCGGCTACCTGACCTTCGTCAAGGTGCTCGAGGTGGTCGGCGGCCTGCTCGTAGCCGTGCCGAGGACCCGCAACCTCGGCCTGCTCGTGCTCGGCCCGATCCTCGTCAACATCCTCGCGTTCCACGTCTTCGTCGCCCAGGACGGCGTCGCCGATCCGATCCTGCTGACCCTCTGCGCGCTCGCCCTGTTCCTGCTCCTGGTCGAGCGCAAGGCGTTCTGGGGCCTCGTGCAGCGCAGTCGTTAGGACAAGAACGTCAACTGCATCACCTCGCCGAACGGCGTCGCACGCCAGTGCCCCTCGAGCTGGCGCAACCGGCTCCACACGCGCTGCACGAGGCCCTCGTCCAGCCACGCCGGGCCGGTCTGACCGAGCTCGGCGAAGTAGCTGCGCATGCGATCGAACACCGCCGACGGGTCCGCGCCGCGGCGCCAGCCGGACTGCAGCGGCCCGACGACCTGTTCGACCTGCGCCAGCTCCCCGCTGTCGGCGGCAGCGATGTCGACCGCCGCGAGGGACTCGTAGGACGCGCCGCGCGCGAGCCGCCCGTAGAACGAAGCGCGCAAGCCCGCCTCGGACTCGACCGCGAAGTGCACGAGGTCGTGCAGCAGACAGCTGCGCGTCTCGAGCTCGAACGACTCGCACGAGCCGTCGGCGCGCCGCAGCTGCATGCGATGCCGAGTGGGCGAGACACGTGAGAGCTCGATCGTGAGCGTCATCCGGGCCGCCAAGCTCGTCGCTGCCGCGCGGCAACGCAAGGGCCAAAGCCCTCCCGAGCGCCGTCGACTACGGCTGCGGCGGCGCGTCCGGCGCCCCGACGCCGTCGCGCCAGACGTGGCTCGGCAGGTGCGTGCGCAGGATCTGCCGCAGCGCCTCGAGCCGCGCCGGCTTCTCGAAGAAAGCGGTCATGCCCGCCTGCGCCGCCGCCTCGCGATCGCCCTCGAAGGCCGCGGCGCTGAAGGCGATGATCGGCACGTCGCGGCACGGGCCGTCGCCGCTGCGGATCTGCCGCGTGGCGTCCAGGCCGCCGAGCTTGGGCATCATCAGGTCCATCAGGATCAGATCGAAGCGGCGCGTCTTGGCGACCTCGACGGCGGCGAGCCCGTCTTCGACGACCGTCGGCACGATCGCCAGCTTGCGCAGCAGCTTCTTCGCCACCAGCTGGTTGGTGCGGTCGTCCTCGACGACCAGGATGGACGCGCTGTCGAAGGTGACCGGATCGACGGGCGGGACGGGACACGCGGCGCCGATCGGCGGCTCGCACCGCGGCGCGAGCAGCGTGAAGCGGAAGTGCGAACCCGCGCCGTCGCTGCGCACCAGCTCGACGTTGCCGCCCATCGACTGCGCGAGTTGGCGCGAGATCGTCAGCCCCAGACCGGTGCCGCCGAACCGGCGCGTGGTCGAGTTGTCGGCCTGCACGAACGGCTCGAACAGCTGCGCACGACACTCGTCGCTGATGCCGATGCCCGAGTCGCGCACGTCGATCACGAGGCGGTCCTCGCTGCCCCACGCCACCCTCACCTGCACCGCGCCGGTCGACGTGAACTTCAGGGAGTTGCCGATCAGGTTCGCGGTCACCTGCCTGACCCGCTCGAAGTCGAGACTGGCCCACTGCACGTCGCCTAGGTCGAGGTCGAGGCGCAGGTCGAGTGTGCGTTCGCGGGCCGCGACCCGGAAGTGGTCGACGATGCGGGTCAGCGCCGCGCCGACGTCGACCGGCTCGGGCACGATGCGCACCCGCCCCGCCTCCAGCTTGGAGAACTCGAGGATGTCGTTGACGAGCCCCAGCAGCGACCGCGCGCACTGGTCCATGGTGTCGAGGCTCTCGCGCTGCTCGTCGCTGAGGTCGCCGTCGCGCATCACGTCGATCATCGCGCCGAACCCGTTGAGCGGCGTGCGGATCTCGTGGCTCATCATGGCCAGGAAGCGCGCCTTCGCCTCCATGCCGGCGCGCGCATCGGCGAGCGCGACCTTGAGTTCGGCGCCGAGCTTGCGCGCGTCCTCGAGGCCGGTGCGCGTGGCCTGCATGCTGAGCAGCAGGTCGGGGGTGGCGTCGCTGGGCGCGAAGTCGCTGATCAACAGCTCGCGCTGCTGGAACTCGTCGAGGTCTCGCACGACCGCGGAACCGATGAAGGCGATCGCTTCGCCGCCGCAGACGGCCATCGTGCTGCCCTTGAGCTCGAGCTCGGAGGCGACCGCGCGCAGCATCACCGCCGCGCCCGGGTTCACCGGCAGGTCGAGGAACTCCTGGATACGCCACGGGCGCACGACCTTGAACACACCGGCGACCGACTGCCCCGGTTCAGCGCCGAGGCGGCGGCGCAGCGAGTTGCCGACGACGAGCAGCTTGCCCGCGCGGTCCGTGACGAAGCCGAACGGCACGATCGCCGCGAAGTCTCCGGCACTGACCTCGATGCGGGCCTCGCTCATGTCGTTCAGGCTCGTCGCACCATGAAGCGCTCGTGGCCCTTGCCCGCGGGTTCGAGCTGCTCGATGTGGATCTTCACGTCGAAGCGTTGGGCCAGTCCCTTGAGCAGCCCGAGCACCATCGGCGCGAGCCCCTCGCGCTCGGAGCGGTAGTGCAGGATGCTCGAGCCGTCCGGCTGCGGTTCGCGATCGAAGCTCGGCGGCACCAGTTCGGGCATCGTCCCGCCGACGCGGGTGTGCATCGAATCGAGGTTGTCGAGGAAGTCCTCGAGCGTGTTGCCCATCATCGACAGCAGATCGCCGTAGCCCTCTTCGATCGTGTACGAGGTCCAGTAGGTGCCGAACGCCTCGAGGATCGCCGCCGGATCGAGCCCGAGCTCGGCGGACGCCGCGCCCACCAACGAGTAGGTGATGGCGTCGTCATAGGCTTCCATGGCGAGGAAGCTGGGATCACCGAGGCCAGCGCGCCGACAGATGTTCTGCCAGCTCTCCTTGCCGAACTTCTCGCAGACGAGACCTTCGATGGCGCGATTCACCAGTCCGTACATTTTCGGGCGTCCTCCCTCCGGGAATCGTCCTATCGGCTCGAGTGCGCATCTCCATCAACCCAAGTCGACGATCGTCTCATGCGCACCAGAGCGACGCGGACAACGCCGTGGCACCGAGCGTTCGACGCCGTCCGGGGGCTCAGGCCGACACCGGCGCCTGGATCCACATGCGCTGCAGCCGGCGTTGGTTCTCGGGCGTGTCGGTGTAGGCGGTGCGGTTGTGCGCGAGGAGCCGGTTGTTGACCCAGAACACGTCGCCGGCCTCGAGCCGGAACCGCACGCAGTGCTCGGGCTGCTGCAACAGCTCGTCGAGCAGGTCGAGCGCGCGCAACTGCTCGGCGTCGAGCGGCTGCCCGGCCTTCTGCTGGCCGACCTCGATCCAGTAGCGCATGTAGCGGAACAGCACGCCGCCCGGCCCGATCGAGTCCGCGAACACCGGGAACCGGTTGCGCAGCAGGTTCTCGATCGTCTTCTCGGTGCCAGGCGTGACCACGTCCCTGATGCGCGGCTGCCGCAGCACCTCGAGCGCCTGCGGGTGCAGCCGCTGCAGCACCTCGTGCACGGTCAGCGCGTTGCTCACGAGGCTGTCGCCGCCGCGGTCGCTGGGTTGCTCGCAGAGCAGCCCGACGAAGTCCGGCACGACGCCGACCGAGCTGCTGTCGGTGTGAAAGCACGTGTCCGCGTTGGTCATCGAGACCGGCACGGCCTGCGTGGTGTACGACGCGCCGCGGTCGAACACCGGGTAGAGGCGACCGTACTGCAGCATCGGCGCGCCCAGCGCGCAGCCCATCGCCACGAACAGGCAGCGCAGGTGCTCGGCAGCGAGCCCGAGCGCGCCGACGTCGCGCAGCCAGAACAGGCCGTCGCCGGTCAGCAGCGACTCGCGCACCCGGGCGCCGAACGCCGCCATGCGCGGCAGCTCGCACGGGTCGTGGACGAACGTCGCTTCGGTCAGCCCGGGACGCCGCGCCACGAACGCCACGAACTCGGCCGCGACGTCCGCGGGCAGGGTCCCGCGCCAGGAGTCGCGCGCCAGCAGCTCTTCGGCGGTCCAGGAGAGCGTCGACCAACGTTGCGTCAGCGGAGTGATGGCAGCGGTCACGGGCGTCCTCCAGGTCACTTCACGAGTTGGAATGCCAGGTGCAGCGGCTTGTCGCGCAGCGGGCCGAACCAGGCCGGATCGAGCTCCAAGTGTGCCTCGGTCGCGTGCAGCTCGGCGAGCTGCGGCATCTTGTCGAAGCCGGCGGCGGCGAGCGCGCCGAAGTAGTCCTCGAGGTTCTTGTGCACCGAACGCACCGGCACGCTCTTGCCGTCGCGGCGCCAGATGGCGCCCTCGAACTGGCTGTCGCGGCCGCTGAAGTAGCCCTTGCCCTCGGGGTCGAAGTAGAACGGCGCGGTCTTCTCGCACAGGAACGGCAGCGACGGGTGCGGCACCGCGAACACGAACCGCCCCCCCGGTCGCAGCAGGCGGAACACTTCACGCATCGTGTGCCGCGTCTGCTGCAGGTCCAGGTAGTTGAACAGGAACACCGCGACGATCAGGTCGAAGCTCTGCGCCTGCAGGTCGGCGAGGTCGGTGGCGTTGCCGGTCGAGTACTCGATGCCGAGGCCCTCCTGCTCCTCGCGGCGCGCGGCGGCGCGGATCATCTCCGCGGAGACGTCGATGCCGCGCAGCGTGGCCGCACCCCGCTGCTTGAGCTGCCGCGCGAAGTAGCCCTCACCACAGCCGAGGTCGAGCACGTCGAGCCCGTCGACCGGGGCGCACCACTCGAGCAGGAACGGCCGCGCGGTGTAGTCGGACAGCAGGATCGGCGCGGTGCGCTGCCAGTCGTTGCTGGCGGCGTCGTAGAGCTCCTTGGTGGAGACGCTGGCGGACGCGCTCATGCCGAGGCCTCCTGGCGCGTCGTCAACAACTGCTCGAGGTAGTCCCAGAACTCGTGGCGCAACCGCAGTGCCGCCTGCATGCCGCTGCGCAGCTCGGCGACGCCACCGGGCGCGGCCGCCAGGTCGCGCGCGATCGCCAACAGGTCCTGCTGGTGCTGGTCGTCGACGAGGCAGTGCAACTCGAAGAACACGTAGTCCTCGCGGCGCAGGCCCGGCAGCGCGGCGATGCCCTGCAGCAGCTGGGTGTAGATCGGACGCACCACGTGTTCGGTGCCGAGCCCGAGGGCGCCGACCGCCTGGGCCGGCGTCGCGCCGTTCAGGAACTGCAGGAAGCGCGCGCTCCAGCGGCGCGCCGCGGCGCTGGCGACGGCCAGCTCACCTTCCCCGAGTCCGAGCGCCGCGCAGAAGCGGCGGAACAGCTGCGGATGAGGGACACCGTCGACCGTCGCCGGCTCGATGCCGACCGCGCGCAGCGCCTCGCAGTCGTCCGCGCCGAGATGACCACGCTCCTCCTCGAGGTTGTGCAGCAGCAGCTCGCGGTGGCGGGCCTCGGGCAGCCGCGCGATCACGCTCTCGAGATACTGCGGGAAACAGCGCGAGTAGCCGCTGTATTCCCGGGCGTAGGTCCGGATCGCGTGCCGCGGATCGGCGTGCTCGCCGCGGGCGAAGCGCTGCAGGAACGGATGATGGACCGCCGGATGCGTCGAGGCTTCCCGTTCGAGCGCCGCGATGTCGGCGTCGAGTCCCAACAGCATCGGTCGAGAGAGGTTTCCGGAGCAGAAGGTGGGCATGTCGGTGTGTGTGGTACGGCCTGAAACCAGTTCACCCCGGGGTACCCCCGGCACTTAACCCGCGGTGCCATGGGCGCTCGGTGACGCAGGTGCAAGCCATTGCCGACAGGCATGTTGTGACGCACTCAAGAAACCCTGCCGGTTCGGCGAGCCCGCACCGGAAATCGGACTCGAGTCCTTGCGTGCCCGAACCGATACCGGTATAGACCGACCGGTCTATTCCGCGCCGATGAACCCAACGCACCGCGATACCCCGAGCCGCGACACCCAGCCGCGCGACCCGCAGACACGCGACCCGCAGCCGCGCGACACCGACACCCGCGAACGCATCCTCGCAGCCGGCACCGAACTGTTCGGCAAGAAGGGCTTCAACGGCTGCGGGCTCAGCGAGGTGCTGCAGCAGGCCGGGGTGCCCAAGGGCTCCTTCTACCACTACTTCAGCAGCAAGGAGGAGTTCGGCGTGGTGCTGATCGAGCGCGCGCGCGACGAGTACCTCGCCGAGCTGCGGCCGGTGCTCAGCGACCGCAAGCTGAGCCCGGTGCGCCGACTGCGCACCGTGTTCGAGCACACGCGCGACGAGTGCGCGGCCCAGGGCCCCACCGTCGAGTGCCTGATCCCCAAGCTCGCGCTCGAGACCGGCAACCTCAGCGAACCGGTGCACGCGGCCGTCAGGAGCTGTTATCAGCTCTGGAGCGCGCTGCTCGCCCAGGTCATCCGCGAGGGCCAGGCCGCCGGCGAGATCGCCGCGACGCACGATGCAGACCGCCTCGCCAACGTGCTCGTGATGCTGTGGGAAGGCGCCGCCATCCGCATGCAGATCGACCGCACGATCGAACCCTTGAACGACTTCCTGACCTTCGTCTTCGACACCTTGCTCGGCGCGCCCGAGTGACCCAGATCCCGTCCCGCCCGACCTTTCTCGCCTCGCCGTCGAACCGCGCGCGCGCCGTTCGTCCTGCCATCGCGGTGTGACAGCCGCATCCGTCTGGCACTGCTCTGCATCGTGGAGCGGCGCCGCAATCGGGCCCCGCCCGCCCGATCGAAAACCCGCACACCCGTCGCTCACCAACCCTGCCGGACGCCACTAGACGACCGGTCTACGCACATTCCCATCTCTCGAAACATGCCCCACTCCAAGACCTCCGTGCTCGGCAAGGTGCTCGGGACGATCCTGCTGTTCGCAGTCGTCGCCGGCATCACGGTCGGCCTGATCTACTACAAGCGTGGCAAGGTCGACGCCGCCGCCGCGCAGGCCGCCGCCACCCCCGAGTTCTCCGCCGCGGTCGAGTGCGCGACGGTGCACACGGTGCCCTACACCCAGACGAGCACGGCGATCGGCACCGCGCGGGCGCTGCGCTCGATCACCCTGCGCAACGAACTGCCCGGCACCGTGCGCTCGGTGCACCTGGAGACCGGCCAGGTCGTCGAGCAGGGAGAGCTGCTCGTCGAACTCGACGTCGCCGTCGAAGAGGCCCAGCTGGCCGCTCTGCAGGCCGAAGCGCGACTGGCCGAGACGATGCTCGGCCGCATGGAGCGCGCCCTCGAGCAGCAGGGCGCCTCGGCCGCCGACGTCGACCGGGCGCGGGCGGAGCGCGACATGGCGAACGCGAACGTCGCCCGCCTGCAGGCGCAGCTCGAGCAGAAGCGCCTGCGCGCCCCCTTCCGCGCGCGCGTCGGCCTCGTCGACCTGCACATCGGCCAGTACCTCGAGCCGGGCACGCAGATCGCGTCGCTGCAGGGTATCGACGACGCCGTGCACATCGACTTCGCGGTGACGCAGGAGGTCGCGCGCCGGCTCGCCGTCGACACGACCATCGAGGTCGTCGTCACGCCCGAGGGCGCGCCGGTGCCGGCCAAGATCGTGGCGCTCGACGCGCGCGTCGACGTCAACACGCGCAACACCTGGATCCGCGCCGAACTGCGCGGGGTCGATCCGCTGCCGCAGCCCGGCGCCTCGGTGCGCGTGCGCGTGCCGGTGGCGGCGGAGCGCCAGGTCGCCGTCGTTCCGGTCAGCGCCCTGCGCCGCGGCCCCGACGGCAGCAGCGTCTGGGTGCTCCAGGACGACGGCAAGGGCAATCTGCGCGCCCAGCCGCGCAGCGTCGCGAGTGGCACGGTGCTCGGCGACGAGGTCGTCGTCGAGAGCGGGCTGCAGGCCGGCGAGAAGGTCGCGGCCGACGGCTCCTTCAAGATCAAGTACCCCGGCATGCTCGTCACCCTGCCGCACGAGCAGACCGCCGCAACCCACGGCTCGGGGAACTGAGGCCACGATGCGCTCGATCACCGACGTGTTCGTCCGGCACCCCGTGCTGGCTCTGGTCGTCAACCTCGTGCTCGTCCTCGTCGGCGTGCGCGTGGCGACCTCGCTGCCCGTGCAGCAGTATCCGAAGCTCGACAGCGCTTCGGTCATCATCACCACGGTCTACACGGGCGCGAGCGCCGAGACCGTGCGCGGCTTCCTGACCACGCCGATCGAACGTGCCGTGTCGGCGATCGGCGGCATCGACCACATCGAGTCCGAGAGCCGCCAGGGCGTCAGCATGGTGACGATCCGGCTCGAGTTGGGTTACGACACCACGCGCGCGCTCGCCGAGGTCACGGCGCGCCTGCAGCAGGTGCGCAGCGAGCTGCCGACCGAGGCCGAGCCGCCGATGGTCGATGTGCAGCGCGCCGACCGCCCGTATGCGTCGTTCTACCTGAGCTTCACGTCCGAGCAGCGCAGCCTCGCGCAGATCACCGACTACCTGACCCGCAACGTGCAGCCGCAGCTGTCGACGGTCCAGGGCGTGCAGCGCGTCACCGTCGAGGCCGGGCGGCCGATCGCGATGCGCGTCTGGATCGACCCCGACAAGCTCGCGGCGCTGAACCTGGCCCCCGGCGACGTCTACGCCGCGATCCAGCGCAACAACTACCTCGCCGCGGTCGGCCAGACCAAGGGCAACCTGGTGCAGGTCAACCTGCTCGCCGACACCGACCTGCGCTCGGTCGAGGAGTTCGCGCAGCTGATCGTCACCGACCGCGGCGGCGCGATCGTGCGCCTCAGCGACGTCGCCAAGGTCGAGCTCGGCGCCGAGGAGCCCGACTTCATGGCGAAGTACAACGACCACCCCGCGGTCTACCTCGGTGTGTGGCCGCTCGTCGGCGCCAACGAGATCGACGTGCAGAAGGAGCTGGTCGCCGAGATGGACCGCCTGCGCACCAAGCTGCCGGCCGAGCTCGAGATGCACCTCGCCTACGACGGCACCAAGTTCATGCGCGACGCGCTCGCCGAGATCAGCAAGACGCTGGTCGAGACGATCGGCATCGTCGGCCTGATCGTGTTCCTGTTCCTGGGCTCCGTGCGCACCGCGCTGGTGCCGCTGGTCGCGATGCCGGTCTCCCTGATCGGCGCGGCGGTGGTGATGGCGGCGTTCGGCTTCTCGCTGAACCTGCTGACGATCCTCGCGATCGTGCTCTCGGTCGGCCTCGTCGTCGACGACGCGATCGTCGTGGTCGAGAACGTCGAGCGCCACGTGCGCATGGGCAAGACCCGGCTCGCGGCGGCCGCCGAGGCCGCGCGCGAACTGGTCGGCCCGATCATCGCGATGACGATCACGCTCGCCGCGGTCTACACGCCGATCGGCTTCCAGGGCGGCCTCACCGGCGCGCTGTTCCTCGAGTTCGCGATCACGCTCGCCGCCGCGGTGCTGGTCTCGGGCATGGTCGCGATCACGCTGTCGCCGATCATGAGCGCGTGGTTCGTCAGCCCGCACGACAAGCAACCGCTGCTGACGCGCTGGGTGGACGCCGGCTTCGCCAGGGTGCGCAGGCTCTACGAGCGCGCGCTCGACGGCGCGCTGTCGATCCGCTGGGCGATCGTCGCGACGGCCGTGTTCGTGGCCGCCGCAGCGGTGCCGCTCTACACCGAATCGCGCCGCGAACTGGCGCCGATCGAGGACCAGAGCCACATCAGCATGTTCTTCGAGGTCGCGCCCGACGCGACCCTCGAGGCCGTCGACGCCGCCTCGCGCGAGGTCGCCGCCAAGATCCGGACGCTGGACGAGGCCAAGTTCATGTGGTCGCTGGTCGCCAACTGGGGCGGCTTCGGCGGCATGGTCGCCAAGGACTGGCAGGAGCGAAACCGCTCCACCACCGAGATCTGGCCGCAGCTGTTCGGCATGGTCTCCCAGGTGACGGGCGTCACCGCCTACCCGCGGCTCGACCCGCCGCTGCCGACGTCGGGCCAGTTCGACGTCGAGCTGGTGCTGCAGAGCTCGCAGCCGCTCGAGGACCTGCTGCAGACGACGCACGCGGTCATGGACGCCGGCTTCAAGAGCGGCAAGTTCCAGTACGTCGACACCAACCTCAAGATCGACCGCCCCGAGGCCCGCGTGCGCATCGACCGCGAGCGCGTCGCCGACCTCGGCATGGACCTGCAGAGCGTCGGCCGCGAGCTCGGCGCGCTGCTCGGCGGCGGCTACGTCAACCGCTTCAACTTCTTCGATCGCAGCTACAAGGTGATCCCGCAGATCGGCCGCGAGGACCGCGCGACCGTCGGTCCGCTGCTCGACCTCAAGATCAAGACGCCGCGCGGCGACCTGGTGCCGGTCTCGGCGTTCACGTCGATCGAGGCGGTCGCCGCGCCGCGCACGCTGAACCGCTTCCAGCAGCGCAACGCGGTCAAGATCTACGGCGGCGTGCAGCCGGGCGTGACCAAGGAGGAAGGGCTCGCGGTGCTCGAGGCCGCCGCGCGCAAGAACGCCGGCCCCGACGTGACCATCGACTACGCCGGCGAATCGCGTCAGATCCGCCACGAGGGCTCGTCGCTGGTGACCACACTCGGCTTCGCGATCCTGCTGGTCTACCTGGTGCTCGCGGCGCAGTTCCGCAGCTTCCGCGACCCGCTGATCGTGCTGCTCGGCTCGGTGCCGCTCGCGATCACCGGAGCGCTGCTGTTCTCGTACATGGAGAAGACGACGGTCAACGTCTACTCGCAGGTCGGGCTGATCACGTTGGTCGGCCTGATCGCGAAGAACGGCATCCTGATCGTCGAGTTCGCCAACACGCTGCAGCGGCGCGGTCAGGCCAAGCTCGCGGCGCTGCGCGAGGCCGCGGCGACGCGCCTGCGTCCCGTGCTGATGACCACGGCGGCGACCATCTTCGGCCACCTGCCGCTGGTGTTCGTCACCGGGCCGGGCGCGATGGCGCGCAACAGCATCGGCATCGTGCTGGTCGCCGGCATGTGCCTGGGCACGCTGTTCACGCTGTTCGTCGTGCCGGTCTTCTACCTGCTGTTCGCGGCCGATCACCGCCGCGCCGCCGAGCGCGCAGCGGCGTTCGATGCCGGTGAGGAAGCGCTGCAACCGACCGCGGAGTTCGCCTGATGAAACGCACCCTGATCGGCCGTCACCTGCCCTGGCTGGCGCTGCTCGGCGCCGCCTGCACCACCGTCGGCCCCGACTACGTGGCCCCCGAGCTGCAGCTGCCCGACACCTGGTCGCAGCCGCGCGAGGCCGGCCTCGCCGACGGCGCGGCCGAAGACCTGGCGTGGTGGCAGCGTTGCGACGACCCGCTGCTGACGCAACTCGTCGATCTGGCGCTGCGGCAGAACCTCGATCTGCGCGCCGGCCTGGTGCGCCTGCAGGCGGCGCGGGCCCTGCGCGGCGTGGCCGCCGCGGGCGCCTGGCCGACGCTCGACGCGCGCGGCGCCTACGAACACCGCGAGGAGAGCCTGAACACCCCGTTCGGCGCCTTCATCCCGAGCACCGAGATCCACTCCGTCGGCTTCGACGCCGCGTGGGAACTCGACCTGTGGGGCCGCGTGCGCCGCTCGGTCGAGGCCGCCGATCGCGACCTCGACGCCAGCGCCCTCGACGTGCACGCCGCGGCGCTCTCCGTCGCCGCGGAAGTGGCCCGCGCCTACGTCGACCTGCGCGCCGCGCAGCGCCGCCTGCAGCTCGCCAACGAGAACCTGCAGCTGCAGCAGCGCACGCTCGAGCTGGTGCGCGCGCGGCAGGCCGCGGGGCTCGTGCGCGAGCGCGACGTCGCCCAGGCCTCGACCAACGTCGAGACCACGCGCTCGCGCCTGCCGCAGCTGCAGGCCGCCACCAGCGCGGCCAGCAACCGCATCGCGGTGCTGCTCGGTCGGGCGCCGGGCGACCTGCCGGTAGAGCTCGGCGACGGCGGCGCCCTGCCGCACCTGCCCGCGACCGTCGCCGTCGGCACGCCCGTCGACCTGCTGCGCCGGCGGCCGGACGTGCGCGCCGCCGAACGGCGCCTCGCCGCGGAGGTCGCGCGCATCGGCGTCGCCGAGGCCGACCGCTATCCGCGGTTCACCCTGTCGGGCACGTTCGGGTTCGCCTCGGACGGCGGCAAACACCTGCTCGACGGCGACAGCCAGGTCGTGGGCTTCGGTCCCTCGGTGCGCTGGAACCTGTTCGACGGCGGCCGGCTCAAGAACCGCATCGCGTCGCTGCAGGCCAGCGCCGAGGCCGCGCAGATCGCCTACGAACAGACCGTGCTGCTGGCCATCGAAGAGGCCGAGAACGCGATGACACGGTTCGTGCGCGAACAGGCGCGGCGCGACGCGCTCGAGCGCGCCGCCACCGAAGCCCGCCGGGCGGTGACGCTGGCGCAAGCCCAGTACAGCGAGGGGCTCAGCGACTTCCAGACCGTGCTCGACAGCGAGCGCATCGTCGCCACGATCGAGGACGACCTCGCCAGCAGCGATGCCACCGTGGCCACCGAGCTGATCGCGGTGTTCAAGGCCCTCGGCGGCGGCGACGAGCCCGTGGCCGTGACCGCGGCGGCCCGTTGAGCGCCGCCCCCGCACCGGCCGCGAATCCGCGCACCCCGTCCATTGACGCCGGGGTGCGCGCCGGCGACAAGAGTGCCATGCTCTCTTCGCCCCCGCCCGACGAAGCGGCGCCTGCGGCGCCCTTCGACGCCGTTCCTGCGCCGCTGCGTGCCGCGCTCACCCGGCGCGGCTTCGCGACGTTGACCGCGGTCCAGACCGCGGTATTGCAGAGCATGAACGAGGCGCAGAGCGTGCGCGACCTGCAGATCACCTCGCAGACCGGCTCGGGCAAGACCGTCGCGCTCGGCTTCGCGCTGGCGCCGGCGCTGCTCGAAGACGCACCCGACCGCGCCGGGCCGACGACGCTGGTGATCGCGCCGACGCGCGAGCTCGCGGCGCAGATCCGCGACGAGCTGCAGTGGCTGTTCGCCGACGTGCGCCACGTCGGCACCGACTGCGTCACCGGCGGCACCAGCCAACAGCTCGAGCGCCAGCGCCTGCGCAAGCGCCCGACGATCGTGGTCGGCACGCCGGGCCGCCTGCTCGACCACGTCACCAACGGTGCGCTGATCCTCGACTCGGTGTCGCAGTTGGTGCTCGACGAAGCCGACCAGATGCTCGACATGGGCTTCCGCGACGAGCTCGAGGCGATCCTCGCCAAGGTGCCCGCCGATCGGCGCACGCACCTCGTCTCGGCGACCTTCCCGCCCGCGGTGCGCAACCTCACCAAGCGCTACCAGCGCGACGCGCTGCACATCGAGGGCACCGCGCTCGGCCAGGCCAACGTCGACATCGAACACGTTGCGCACCTGCTCAACGCGCGCGACCGGTACGGCGCGCTCGTCAACCACCTGCTGCTCGCCGGCGACGTGCGCGTGTTGGTGTTCGTGCGCACGCGCGAGGACACCACGTCGCTGGCCGACAAGCTCGAGACCGACGGCTTCCGCGCCATGCCGCTCTCGGGCGACCTGACCCAGGCGCAGCGCACGCGCACGTTGGCGGCCTTCCGCCGCGGCACGATCACCACGCTGGTGGCGACCGACGTCGCCGCGCGCGGCCTCGACGTGCCCGACGTGCAGAGCGTCGTGCACATGGACCCGCCGATCGACGGCGCCGCCTACACGCACCGCAGCGGCCGCACCGGCCGCGCCGGCCAGAAGGGCAAGAGCGTGCTGCTGGTGTCGCGTTCGCTCGAGCGCGGCGCGCGCCGCCTGATCAGCGAGGCGCGCGTGCCGATGCAGTGGCGCCCGGTGCCCACCGCGGCCGAGGTGCAGGCCGCGCGCGACGAACAGACGATGGTCAAGCTGACCGCCGCGCTCGACGGCCAGGTGCCGGCGACCGCGCAGCAGAAGCTGGCGCAGCGCCTGCTCGCCGATCGCGACCCGGTCGCGGTGGTCGCGACGCTGCTCGGCGAGCTCGGCGGCGGCCCCGTGGTCGAACCGTTCGCGGTGCACTCGGTCGCGCCGCACGGATCGACCGGACCGGGGCGGGTGCATGCCCCGCCGGCGCCGCACGGCCCCGGCGCGCCGCAGCACGGCGACGGCCCGCCGCGCCGCGAGGAGGGCTTCGTCACCTTCCGCATCAACTGGGGCGTCGCCGACGGCGCCGACCCGCGCCGCATCCTCGCGCACGTGTGCCGTCGCGGCGGCGTCGACAGCAAGCAGGTCGGCGCGATCGACCTGCGCCGCTTCGAGTCGACCTTCGGCATCGCTGCCGAGGTCGCCGGCGCGTTCACGCAACGCGTGCGTCGGCGCGACCCGCGCGACCCGCACCTGGCGATCCACCCCTACGAGGGCCGCAACGGCAAGCCGGCGAAGCGGCCGCCGTTCCGGCCAGCGTTCCAACCCGCGCACAAGCAGCCGTCCAAGGCGGGGCCCCGGCGCGGCAAGCCCAAACACCGCGACTGATACCGGGACTGGCACCCCGGTCCGAGCGCGCGACGCCGCGCCGAACGCCGATTGCCGGGGAAGTCGCGAGCCGCGGCCGCCGTCTCGGTAGCGTTCCTGCATGAGCGACGCCTCGCACGAGCCAGACCAGGCACCGCCGGCCGACCGCGCCGTGCTGCAGCGCGCGTTCGCGCTGCAGCGGCCGCTGGCCCGCGCCGCGCGGATCGCGCACGCCAACGGCTCGGGCTACGTCGTGTTCGGCGGCCTCAGCCTGATCTTCGCCGCCCCCGGCCTCGACGTGCTCGGTCTGGTGATCGGCGCGCTCCTGCTGGTCGTCGGCGCCAACGCGCGCCGACAGGCCGCGGCCCTGCGGCGCGCCGCGTCCGCCGCGCCGCAGCTGCTGGCGCGCGGCGAGCTGATCCTGCTGGCGGGACTGGTGCTCTACGGCGTGCTCGGCCTGACCGTGCTGCCCGGCGCGGGCGACGCGATGGTCAAGGCCGTCGGCAACACCAAGGGCCTGGGCTTCGACGTGCGCAAACTCGGCGACTCGATCAACACGGCGTGGTACGCGATGGTGATCGGCGTCGCCGTGCTCTACCAGGGCGGTCTGGCGCGCTACTTCGCGCGGCGCCGCGCCGACGTCGACAGCCTGCTTCGTGAGGTGCCGCAATGGGCGCGCGAACTCCTGCCCGAGGGCGAATGAAGCGCGGCGCCCCCTCCCCGAGGGCGCCGCGCACCTCCGGTCAGCGGGATGTGGCCGTCAGCGGGTGTGGATCTCGACCGCGCGGGTGAAACCGAGGCCTTCGTCGGTGCCCGCGAAGGTCACGGCCTGCAGCCGGAACTGCACGCCGACCGGCACATTGGTCGGCACCTGGAACTTGTGCTCGGCGACGTCGGCGTTGCAGTCGTTGCCGATGCCGGTCGCGCCGATGCCGCCGATGTGCAGCGTGACGATCGGGCTCCACAGCGCGAGGCCGCCGGTGAGGCCGGGGAAGGGCTGGCAACCGACCACGGGCATGCCGCCGAACAGCACGTACGGGGCGAGGCTGCGGCCATAGACCTCGATCTCGACATCCTCACCCAGCGCCGCGAGGGTCTGGTTCGGCAGGCACTGGAACGGCTCGCAGACGTAGCCCACGATGCCGATCGCCGTGCGCACGCTCATCGCCACTCCACCTTGGCCAGGGGCGGCCTGCATCAGGCTCGCGCCGGCCAGCAACATCACCGTCAAGGGAAGTTTCATCTGCGTGACTCCATGTGGTCCAGACGAGGACCATCTCTTGTTCGCCTCGGCGCGGCGTTCCTGGCGCCGATCCGCGCCGATTGCCCGTCCGCGCGGCGCACGCAGCCGGTACGGGCACAACTTCCTGCCGCGCATGCTCCGTAGTGCCGATCGCCGCGTCGTGCGTGGCCGCCCATACTGCTGCGGTTCCCGGAAGGTCCTG
This sequence comes from Planctomycetota bacterium, assembly GCA_020638655.1. GTDB lineage: Bacteria > Planctomycetota > UBA1135 > UBA1135 > UBA2386 > JACKIC01. The sequence goes on along the minus strand of JACKIC010000010.1, from coordinate 130,331 downwards.
CGTATGCCGCACGAGCTCCCTGCCTCCGCCGCGGCTGCGACCTGGCAACTGGTGCAGGCCGCCGCCGACGGTGACCAGAAGGCGCGCGACGCGTTCGCGCAGCGCTACGGCGCCACCGTGCAACGCTGGCTGTGGTTCCGGTGGCGTCACACGCCGCTGCGCGGCTTCGTCGACGACGCCGTGCAGGACGTGTTCGTCGAGTGCTTCCGACCGCGCGGAGCGCTGAGCCACGTCCGCCCCGAGCTCGCACCGCACGGCTTCGACGCGTTCCTGCGCGGCGTCGTGCACCACGTCGCCTGCCGCGTCGAACGCACCGAGGCGCGCAACTTCCGGCATCGCCGCCGCCTGATCGAGACCGCGATCCCGCCGGCGCCGCCCAAGGCCGGTTCACCCGAGCAACTCGATCACCGCTGGGCGATGGAACGGATCCGCGCCGCGCTGCAGCAGCTCGATCGCCAGTCCCCGCCCATGCATCACTCCCTGCGCGAGTTCCTCCGCCTGCACTTCGAGCGGGAGATGAGCGTGCGTGAGATCGCGGCCCTGTGGCGAGAGCCCGTCAACCACGTGCACGAGCTGCGTCGCCGCGCGTGCCGCCGCTTCCGCGACTGCCTGTTGCGCGTCACCCACGACGGCGACCGATACGGTCCCGAAATGGGACCCGCGCTGCTCGCGCTGCTGGCCTGAGCGGGCTCCAGACGGTTCTCGCTAAGCCCCGGCCCCTGGTGTGCCGAAGGGTCCGATGGCCACCGCGCCAAGGAGTAGGACCATGGAGTTCACCACCGCCTCGCTGGTGACGGGTTTGTTCACCAGTTCGATCGGCTTCAGTCTGTTCCTCTACGGCAAGAAGCAGGGGCGCGCGCCGCAGCTCGTCGCCGGCCTCGTGCTCATGGCGTTGCCGGTGCTCGCTCCCGCGGCGCTGCTGCAGGCGAGCCTGGCGACGGCGGTGATCCTGGGCACGGTGGCAGTGTGCCGCGCGAGCGCCTGAGCCGCGCCCACCACCACGGCAGCAGCGCGAACACCACCAGCGCGACCGCGTAGGCGCTGCCCGAGATCGGGTCGCGGTCACAGACCACCTGCTGCGGCGTGCGGCCGAACAGCGCGCCGAGCGACAACTCGGCGCACGCCAGCAGCAGCCAGGCCACCGCGCCGACGACCAGCTGCTGCCGCGGCGAGAACGACGCGGTGCGCGACACGCGCCGGCGCGACGACCACACGATCACCAGCAGCATCAGCGGCAGCTCGAGCAGTTCGGCGGTGCGCTCCCCCAGGCGCGGCACCAGCAGCGGCACGCGCACGGCACCCAGCGCGAACCCGGCGGCGAACACCTGGGCGAAGTAGAGACCGGCGCTGCGCAGGATGGCCACGACGCCAGTGTCGCGGCGCCGCCCTCGTCCGGCCATGGGCCCAAGGACGGTCTTGGCGCCTGCCCGGTGCGCGGCGACGTCCGCTGCGCCATGATCCAGGCATGGAACCCGCCGACGGTCAACCGTCCAAACTCGTCGAGTACAACCCCGACGGCTCCTTCACCAAGGAAACCCTGCAGCGCGCCATGAAGGCGCTCAAGAAGCGGCTGAAGCTGACCCGTCTCGACGACGAGTCCAAGCTCGGCCACGACCCGATGAGCAAGGGCGGGCGCTCGGGCGTCGTCGCGGTGCTGCCGCCGACGCAGTACCCCAAGGAGGTCTGGCTCGCGCTCGAGCAGAAGGGCCGCATCAAGGGCGACCGCCACGGCCTCTACGAGATCATCGAGCAGCCCAGCAACCCGTAGCCGCCTGCCGCGGCCCTACCTGGCGAACGCCGGCACGCGCGCCGCGAAGCGCAGCGCGGGATCGGGGTGCGCGCTGGTCAGCAGCAACGTGCCCAGGTCGAGGTTCACCGCGCCGCGAAACACCTCGGCGCCGTTGACCGTCACCGCGACCTCCTTGGTGACGTCGAGCACGCGCGCATCGAGCAGCACGTAGAGCCCGTCGGTCGGCTTGTCGGCGGTGATCGACACGCGATTGTGCTCACGATCGAGGTCGGCGACGAGCACGGCGTTGGCGACGGGGTCCTGCCAGTACAGCCAGTAGAACTGCCGCTTCCACGACAGCACCGGCTGCCACACGATGCGCTGCGGCACCGGCTCGCGCACGCGCGCCGCGATCTTCTCGAGCTGCGCCTGCGGCCCGCCGGGCGGCGCCGCGTGGCCGCGACCGTCGACTTCCCAGTAGTCGTGCTCGTAGCCGCCCCACTTGACCGCCGCAGCCGCGAGCTGCTTCACCGCGAACTGGTTGGGCGCCGGCGGCACCTGCGGGTCGTCGAGGCTCTGGTAGACCGACACGAACACGTTGCGCAGCGACGGGATCACGCCTTCCGCGATGTCGATGATCGGGCCGCCGGGCTTGCTCTGGATCGGCGTCGGCGCACCGGCGCTCGGCGCGATCGCGGCGAGGCGGTCGGCGTGGTGCGCGCCGAGCGTCCAGCTGCCGTAGCCGCCCATCGAGTGCCCGGCGAAGAACACCTTGTCGGGGTCGAGCTTCCAGGTGCGCAGCGCGGCGTCGACGAGGTCGAGCACGAACTCCTCGGTGCCCGAATCGGTCCAACCGCGTTCGGTCGCCTGCAGCGCCTGCGGCGCGATCATCACCCAGTCGAAGTGGCTGGCCGCCGGACCGTACGACGACGCCGCGCCGCCCGCGTCCGCCGAGCCCACGCCGCCGCCGTGCATCGCGATCAGCAGCCCCTTGGGCTTCTTGGTCTCCCCGCCGACGATGTAACGGCCGCGGTCGGGCTGGCCGGTCTTCTTGTCCGCCGGCCAGAACCAGTTGTCGCCGCTCTTCTGCAGGGTCGCGCCCTTGCCGAGCAGCTTGTCGATCTTCTTGGTCCAGGCAGCCACCGCGCGCGCGTCGAGCGGCGGCACGGTCTGCAGTCGCGCCAGGATCGCGGCGCGCTCGCGCTGGCCCTCGTCGGAGCGCGCGTCCTGCGACACGTAGCTCGCGACCAACTGGTCGAGCTCGCGCCCGGACGGCGGTTTCTGCTGGGCAATCGCGGCGACCGGCAACGACAGCGCCACCAGGACGAAGGACGATGAGTGGATCATTGGTCTGCTCCTGCCGAGGGCTTGCAGTTCAGGCGCGCGTCGCCACCCAGATGATGCGCCGCGGCCCCTTGGTGATGCGCGCCCGCACGCGGTGCGCCTTGACCGCGAAGCCCGCGTCGCGCAGCCGACGCTCGAAGGTCTCGTCCTCACCCGAGGACCAGATCGCCAGCACGCCGCCGCGCCCCAGCGCGGCGCGCGCCGCGACCAGGCCGGGGCGATTGTAGAGGCTGTTGTTGGCCGGGCGGGACAGCCCTTCGGGGCCGTTGTCGACGTCGAGCAGGATCGCGTCGTAGAGCCCGGTCGCCCCGGCGATCACCTTGCCGACGTCGTCGACGACGACGTGCGTGCGCGGGTCCTGCAACGGGTTGCCCGCGCAGTGGCCGAACAGCTCGCGGTTCCAGGTGACGACCTCGGGCACGAGCTCGGCGACGTCGACGCGGGCCTGCTCGTCGACCAGGGCCAGGGCGCGCGCCAGCGTGAAGCCCATGCCCAGACCACCGACGAGGATGCGCGGCGCGGCCTTGGGCCCGAGTTTGTCGAGCGCCAGCTCGGCCAGGGCCTGTTCGCTGCCGTGCACGCGACTGCTCATCAGCTCGATGCCGTCGATCCAGATCGAGTAGTCGCGGTCGTGGCGATAACAGCGCAGCTCCTTGCCGTGGCCGCTGTGGCCGGGCACCTTGCCGACACCGAGGAGTTCACGAGGGATCACCCGCGCAGGCTACGGCAGGCGGGCCGCGCCGCGATGCACTATTGCCGCCGCGCGAAATCCGCCGCGGTGCCGCCGGCGCACAGGGCGCTGCCGAGTCGTTCGAGGGCAACGGCGTAGGCGGCGGTGCGCATCGGGGTTCCGGAGGTCTGCATGCGGCTCTGGACCACGTGGCACTGCGTGCGCATGCGGGCCGCCAGCTTCTCGTGCACCTCCTGCAGGGTCCAGTAGACGCCGGCGCGGTTCTGCAGCCACTCGAACCAGCTGACCGTGACGCCGCCGGCGTTGGCCAACACGTCGGGAATCACCAGCACGTCGCGCTCGTGCAGGATCGCGTCGGCCTCGGCCGTGGTCGGGCCGTTGGCCAGCTCGAGCACGACCCTGGCCCGGACCCGGGCCGCGTTGTCGGCAGTCAGCTGGTTCTCGAGCGCCGCCGGCACCAGCACGTCGACGTCGAGCTCGAGCAGCTCGCCGCTGGCGAGCGTCTTGCCGCCGGCCACGGTCGGCAACCTGCCGGTGTCGTTCTTGTGCTCGATCGCCTGCAGGATGTCGATGCCGTCGGCGACGTGCAGGCCGCCGCGCGAGTCGCTGATCGCGACGATGCGGTAGCCGTCGGCGTGCAGCAGCCGGGCCAGGTGCTGGCCGGCGTTGCCGAAGCCCTACACGGCGACCCGCACCTGCTGCGGCTGCCACTGGCGCTGCGCCTCGATCTCCTTGAGCACGTAGTAGCCGCCGCGGCCGGTGGCGTCGTCGCGCCCGAGGCTGCCGCCCTTGCCGACCGGCTTGCCGGTGATCACGCCGGGCTCGAGGTGCCGCACGAGCGTGGCGTATTCGTCGGCCATCCACGTCATCACGCGGGAGTTGGTGTAGACGTCCGGGGCCGGCACGTCGCGGTCGACGCCGACCACGTCGGCGATGGCGCGCAGATAGGCGCGCGACAACCGCTCGAGTTCGGCGAGCGACAGCTGCCGCGGGTCGACCTCGACGCCGCCCTTGCCGCCGCCGAACGGGATGTCGACCACCGCACACTTGAGCGCCATCCACAGGGCCAGCGACTTGACCTCGGCGAGGTCGACCTGCGGATGGAAGCGGATCCCGCCCTTGAACGGCCCGCGCGAGTCGTCGTACTGCACGCGATAGCCGCGGAACAGGCGCAGCGTGCCGTCGTCCATGCGGACCGGCACAGCGACCTCGAGCACGCGGCGCGGCATCGACAGCCGCAGCAACGCCTCGGGATCGACGGTCGCATGTGCTGCGGCCTGCTGCACGCGGTCCAGGGAGCGGGTGAACAGATCGGTGGGCTGTGCGGCGCTCATGGCTGGGATCGTCGCCGACACAGTCGCCCGACGACAGCGCACATCGGCGTAGCCCCCCCCCCTCCCCCGGGCGGCCATGCAAGGAGCGGTTCAGGCGACCGGACGATCCTCGTGCGACTGCTCGACGTGACCGTCGCCGCGTCCTGTCGGCTCGCGGTCCCCCTCCCGGGGACGGGCATCGTCACCGGCCCGCCGCTCCAGTGCGAACTGCTGTTCCTCTTCGCGCCGCTGCTGACGCCGCCGCAAGATCTCGAACGCGCTGCTCCAACGAGTAGGTTGCATCATCGACCCGTCGGGCGCGGAGGCCCGCCGTGCACCGCCACCTACGCAGGGGTGCGGCGGCGGAGGCTCGATCTCTGGCCGCGCTTTTCGGCGCAATTGCCGTTGTCCACAAACATTCCACGACGGGCCGGCGCATGCCGGTTCCGACATCACCGGCTCGCTCCCGCAATCGATGCCTTTGCGACGCAGGAGCATCGCCCGCCGGTAGAGTGCGCCCCCGATGCACAAGAACCGCCTCGAAGCGTTCAGCGACGGCGTACTCGCCATCGTCATCACCATCTTGGTGCTCGAGCTCAAGCTGCCGCACGGTGAGAAGAACTTCGGCGCGCTGTGGGACCTGCGCGCGGTCTTTCTGAGCTACCTGGTCAGCTTCATCTACCTCGGCATCTACTGGAACAACCACCATCACCTGTTCCAGGCCGTGCAGCGCATCGGCGGCGGCGTGCTCTGGGCCAACCTGCACCTGCTGTTCTGGCTGTCCCTGTTCCCGTTCGTCACGGCATGGATGGGCGAGAGCCACTTCGCGCCCGAGGCGGTGTCCCTCTACGGCGGCGTGCTGCTGATGGCCGGCGTCGCCTACCGGATCCTCGTGCTCACGCTGCTGCATCACCACGGCCCCGAGACCCACCTCGCCAAGGCGATCGGCGACGACCGCAAGGGCAAGCTCTCCGTGGTCCTCTACGCGATCGCGATCCCCACCGCGCTGTGGTTGCCGTGGCTCGCGCTCGCCCTGTTTCTCGCAGTCGCAGTGATCTGGCTGGTGCCCGACCGGCGCATCGAGAAGGCGCTGCCGAACTCCTGACCGCGGGCTCAGCGCACCCGCACGAGCTGCAGCGTGTCGAGGCGGAACCACACCTTGCCCGCGAGCGCCGCCAGCTCGAGCCGCAGCTCGACGTCGCGCTGGTATTCCTCGACGTCGAACTCGCAGGCGAGCTCGCACCAGTTGGTGTCGCCCGAGAGCCCGGCGCTGCTCGCGCCGTCGACCGCGAGACACGCGCCGCCGCGCGCCTCGCCCGGGCCCGCCGCGACGAGGCCCTCACAGCGCGCCTTGGCCTCGAGCCGGTAGCGGCCGCGCTCGAGCAGCAGCGTGGTGCGGAACGCTCCCCGCCGCGCGCTGTCGCCGGGCTCGTCGCTGGCAAGGTGCAGCGTGGTGACGCCCTTGAAGCCCTTCTTGCCGAGCTGCACGTGGTCGGTCTGCGCGGCCAGCCGCCAGTCGCGCAGCGCACGGCCCGGCCGACGGCCAGCTGCAGCAGGCGCGGCTCGGCGCCTGCACCTGCTGGCGCAGCTCGCGGTAGCGCGCGGCGACGCGGTTCTCGAGGCCCTTGGTCGCGGCCTCCTGCGCGCGCGCCAGCTCCGGCGCGCTGCGGCGCAGCTCCTTGCCGAGCTTCGCCGACGCGGCCTGCAGGCGCGGCTGCAGCCGCGCCGGCGCGAACAGCGGCAGCAGCTGCCGCAGCCGCTCGCGGTAGCGCTTGCGCCATTCGGGGTTCTGCATCAACGCCTGCGCGACGATCCCCGACGGGCTGCGCAGGATCGACGCGTCGGCGTCGCCGAACAGCTGGTCCATGCCGTGCGGCAGGAACACGGCGCGGCCCGGCGCGACGCCGATCCACAGCCGGTAGTTGTTGCGGTTGAGGCTGTAGCCGTCCCAGTGGCCGAGCATGGCCTCGAGCGCGCAGAAGTCGATCAGGGCGGCCTCGTCCACCGCCGCGGAGAAACGCGCCGCGCCCTGCTCGTCGAACACGCCGCTGACCTCGCGCAGGCGCCGCAGGTCGGAGCGGTCGTCGGGGCCGTGCCCCTCGTCCTTCTCGAGGTCGCCGTCGACGTCGCGGCAGAAGCCGCCGTCGTAGAGGTTGCCCGGGGCGTCGCCGAACACCCGCTGCACGAACTGCTCGTCGAACGCCTCGCGCAACACGTAGAGGCCCAGCTCGACGCCGTCGAGGAACACGTGCGCGTGGCTGACGCGCGGCGCCGGGTAGCCGGCCGCCGTGAACACCTCGTTGCCGAGCCACTCGCACAGCCGGCTGTCGTCCTGCGCACCGTTGTTGAGGTGGAAGCGGCGCAGGCCGTGAAACCGCGCGGCGTTGCCGAACTTGCCGAGGTTGACGGTGAAGCCGGGGCCGTCGTCGACCTTGCGGAAGCTGCCGGCCGAGCCCTTGAGCTTGACGCCGACGTCGGCCCACGCCTCGCCACCGTCGATGCGCAGCGTCGCGCGCACGTATTCGCGCGGCTGCTGGCGCAGGTGCTCACGATCCTCGGGCGCCAGGGTCAGCTCGGCGCGCACCAGGCCGCCGGCGGCGAAGAACTCGCGCGCGGGGTCCGGCCGTTCGGCGCCGGGCTCCGCACGCTGCGCATGCAACACCCCCGCGGACAGCAGCAACGGCAACCACGCGCGCACGTCACCCCCCCGCCGTGAACTCGTTGAGCCGCCGCGTGAACATGCCCGCGTCGAGCACGGCTTCCGCGGCGCGCGCCAGCTCGGCGCAGCGCAGGTAGTGGGCGCGGTCGCGGTGCTGCTCCTCGCGATTGACGAGCAGGAACGTGTCCTGCAGGCCGTTGCACCAGGCCAGGAACGCCAGCCCCGCCTTGTAGTGCTGCGTCGGCGCCTCGAACACGTGCTTGCCGAGGGCCTCGCACGCGGCCATGCGCCGCTCGTAGCCGGCGACGTCGCCGTCCTCGAGCGCCTGCAGCGCGGCCTGCGTCGGGGCGGCGATGGCGTCGAGGATGCCCAGCAGCGCGTGGCTGAAGTCGCCGAGCGCGACGCGGCGGTCACCGATCATGGTCGAACGGGTCGGCGCTGCGGCGTCGCCCCGGATCATCGCGCCGAAGTGGAAGTCGTCGCCGGTGAGCACGATCTGCTCGCGCGGCAGCAGCTCGCGCCGCACGCGCACCTCGAGCTCGGCGTCGAGCAGCGACAGCTTGCAGCCGCGCACCACCGCCGGATCGAGCGCCATCACGCGCGAGAAGCTGTCGCCGGGGAAGTAGCCGGCCAACGCCGGCAGGAACATCTCGCCGAGCCAGTGCACGAACACGGGGCCCTGCACCTGCTTCACGATCGCCGCGTAGACGTCGACGTAGTCCTGCTCGCTGGCGCCGTTCGCGGTCAGCCACGGCATCGGCAACAGCACCGGGATGCCGCCGTGTCCGGCGATGAACGCGCACTGCTCGACGACCGCGTCGACGAGGTCGTTCTTGCCGCGCACCGCGGCGAGCTGGTCGGTGCCCGCGCCCGCGCAGAACCCGTTCTCCAGCCGCATCGCGCCGCACTCCGCGATCAGGCGCCGCGCCGCGGGCCAGCCGATGAAGAAGCGCTGCGCGGTGTCCATCGCCTCGGCGATGCCCATGCCGTAGCCGTCGAGCACGCGCCGCAGGCGCATCGTCGCCGGCCAGTCGATGTGCGCCTCGATCTCGTCGTGGCGGCCCGGCGCCGCGAGCGAGTGGCCGAGCGCGGCGTATTCGGGCCGCATCACGAGATGCGCGGCCGCGAAGCACAGGCGGAAGGTGGCGGGGTTCTCGGTCATGACGACAGCTTCTGCAGCAGATAGGAGACCAGGAAGGCGACCACGACCAGCATCGCGACCACCAGGACGACCTCGCCGGCGCGGCTGCGCGGCCGGTCCGCGCCGAGGTATGCGGCGCTGCGCTGCAGCCGCAGGAAGCCCAGGTAGGCGATCGGCAACATCGCGCCGCAGACGATCGTCGTCGGCACCGCCAGCCACACCGCGTAGTCGCTCCAGAAGAACGGCGCCAGCGCGCCCGGGATCGGCAGCAGCGTGCACAGCCGCTGCCGGGTGCTGCCGAACGGCAAGCCGAACCACTCCATCGCCACGAAGCCGCAGACCAGCATGTGCAGCGTGATCGTCGACAGCGCCATCGCCACCATGCCGACGTCGAACAACAACCGCCCGCCGACCGGGCCGATCACCGCGCCGAGCACGTGCGCGAGCGTGGTGATGTTCGCCTTGGGCGTCACCTCGGTGCCGGCCTGATACAGGGTGTTGGCGGAGGCGATCACGAGCAGGGCGCTGGCCAGCGCATACGGCACGAACATGCCCGCGAACAGGTCGAACTTCGCCAGCCCGCGGTGCTCGCGGCCCCAGCCGCGCGCGAGCAGGCTGTAGGGGTAGAGCAGCACCATGTTGATACCGACCGCCGCCGCGATGCCGCTGACCGCGAGCTCGACGCTGCTGATGGCGCCGCGCGACGCCGGCAGCTGCGGCACGAAGCCCGCGAACACCGCGCCCCAGTCGGTCTTCGTGTGCACCACCACCCACAACAGCGACACCACGATGCCCCAGACGATGTACTTGAGCACACGCTCGTACAACTTCACGAGCGCGGGACTCTTGCCGTAGAGCAGCGACAGCACGATCGCCCAGACCAGCACGACGAGGCTGCCCCAGCCTGGATGCACGTCGTGCACACCCGCTGCGTCCGCGGCGTCGACGAGCGCCGCGGCGGCGAGGTTGTACTGCGGGAAGTGCCAGACGATCGACGCCAGCACCGCGGCGCCCGCCCACCCCCACGCCAGCCACCGGCCCGCGTACGTCGCCATCGACGGCAGCGGCCGGGCCCCGGTGGACAGCGTCTGCTGCGCGATCACCCCCATCACCAGCACGCCGATCAGCATGCCGAGCGGCGCCACCCACAGCAGCTGGTAGCCGAACACCGCGCCCGCGAACAGGCAGCTCGCCGCGGTGCCGCTGCCGAGGGTCATCGCGCTCTGCAGGTAGCCGGGACCGACGAACTTCAGGTAGCCGCGCACGCGCCCGAAGAACGGGCGCCCGGCGATCGCGGTGAGCTGCTGCCGTTCGGCGGCGAGCTGCTGCGGGTCCGGCGCGCTGGCCATGCGCAGCCCCTGCCGAACCTCCTGCAGGCCGTCGCCGCTCACGCCTTGGCTCCGTCGCGCAGCTTCTTGATCACCGCGGCCTCCGGCCGCTGCTTGTAGAACGGATCGAGCGGGTAGCAGCCGCTGACCATGCCGTTGCGCGGCCCGGTGGTGCAGTCGCTGAACGTGCGGCAGATGCGCTTCTTCTGTACATCGCGGCCGGCGAGCAGGTCGTGCGGCAGCTCGGGGTAGCTCAGCAGCATGCGCCCCAGCCCGACGAAGTCGGTGTGCCCGGCCGCGACCTCGTGCTGGGCGACGTGGCCGAGCCACTCCTGCAGATAGGTGTAGCCGGTGCCGACGAACTTCAGCGCCGGCACGGCGGCCTTGGCGCTCTGCACGGCGTCGAGGTGGACCTTGACGAAGCGCAGCGGATCGTCGGGCGGCTGGTAGCCGTCGCTGGGCGGATACGCCGCGGGCCGCTGCAGGTGCGGGTTCCAGTAGGGTGAGCCCAGCGACACGTTGACCAGCTCGATGCCGAGCTCGACGAAGCGGCGCAGCAGCGCCAGCGGCTCGGTGAGGTCGAAGCGCGCCGGCTGCTGCGCATCGACGCCGAAACCGTGCTCGTACGGCAGCGACGCGCGCATCGGCCGGCCCAGACCGGTGTCCGGGTCCTTCTCGAACGGCAGCACGTCGGCGAGCGACAGGCGCACGCCGATCGGCAGGTCGGGACAGGCGCTGCGGATGCCGGCGACGATGCGCTCGAACAGGCGGGTGCGCCCCGCGAAGTCGCCGCCGTAGGTGCCGGGCCGCGCGCGCGCGCCGAGCAGTTCGTGCAGCAGGTAGCCGTGACAGCACTTGACGTCGACGAAGTCGAAGCCGGCCTGCTGCGCCAGCAACGCCGCGCGCACGTAGTTGTCGCCGATCGCCTCGAGCTCGCCGTCGGTGAGCACGTGCGCCGCCGCCATGTAGGGGTACTTCGCGGTGAGCACCGGGTGCGCGAACGCGACCTTCGGCGCCGGCGGCCCCTCGGGGCGCGAGAAGCGCCCCGAGTGCGTCAGCTGCAGCCCTACGAACTGCGCCTCGGCGGACACCCCCATCTCGGCGGCGCCGGCGCGCAGTTCGGCGAGCAGGGCGGCGAGGTCGGCGAGCGTGTCGTTCTGCGGTTCGAGGTACAGCTGCCGATGGTTCGCGCGGCCATCGCGCTGCACCGCGAACGCCTCGCCGCCCCACACGAGCGCCGCGCCCGAGCGCCCGAAGTTGCGCCACCGGCGCAGCGTCAGGTCGGTCGGCCGGCCGTCCTCGGTGCCGTCCCAGCCCTCCATCGGGTGGCACGCGAAGCGGTTGCCCAGCGTGCGCCCGTGCACGGCGATCGGCTTCGCCAGCGCGCCGTCGGCCGTCACCTGCTCGTCGATCTGCCAGGTCGGGTCGAGCGCGCGCAGGTGCGCGGCGAAATCGGTGACGGAACGGAAGTGACCGGGCGAGGGGTGACGCACGGCGCCAAATGTGCCGCGCCCGGGTGCGGCGGGCCAGCGCCACTTCGAACTCGTGCGCATGGCCAGGCGCGCGCGCACCGCGCAGACTGGCTGCATGGCCGTCCCGCAACCGGATCTGGCCCACCAGCGGCAGCTCATGGTCGAGCACCAGCTCGCGGGCCGCGGCATCCGCGCACCGCGCGTGCTGCAGGCGATGGCGACGCTGCGCCGCGAGTTGTTCGTGCCCGCGCACGCGGCGGCCAGCGCCTACGAAGACCGGCCGCTGCCGATCGGCGCCGGCCAGACGATCTCCCAGCCCTTCGTCGTCGCCCGCATGCTGGCCGCGCTCGAGCTGACCGGGACCGAGCGCGTGCTCGAGGTCGGCACCGGCTCGGGCTACGTCGCGGCCCTGCTCGCGATGTTGGCGCGCGAGGTGTTCACCATCGAGCGTCACGCGCAGCTGGCCCGCACGGCCGCCGAGCACCTGGCCCGGAGCGGCTTTCCGCAGGTCCACGTGCGCCGCGGCGACGGCACGCTGGGCTGGCCCGAGCACGCGCCGTTCGACGCGATCCTGGTCTCGGCCGGCGGGCCGCGCGTGCCGCCGGCGCTGCGCAGCCAGCTCGCGGCCCCCGGCCGCCTGGTGATGCCCGTCGGCGAAGACCAGGGCTCGCAGACGCTGCTCTGCCAACAACGACTGATGAACGGCTGGCGCGAGCGCGCCCTGGGCAGCGTCGTCTTCGTGCCGCTGGTCGGCGCCCAGGGCTGGTCTGGGTAGCGTTCGCCGCGCGCCTGCCCACTGCGTCGTATCGACGCCACCGCACCTCGGCGGTCCAGTGGACCGTCGGAGGATTGCCATGAAGATCCGTGAGCTGATGAGTTCGCCCGCCTACTCGGTACACCCAATGGACTCGCTGCAGCGCGCCGCCGAGCTGCTCTGGGAGCACGACGTCGGCATGCTGGCAGTGGTCGACGAGCAGGGGCGGGTCGGCGCCGCGATCACCGACCGCGACATCTGCATGGGCGCGCTGACGAAGAACCGCCGCCTCACCGACCTGCGCGTCGCCGAGGTGATGTCGAAGGAGCTGATCAGCTGCCGCGCCGACGAGGACGTCGACGTCGCCGTGCAGCGCATGGCGTCCCACCAGCTGCACCGGCTGCCCGTGGTCGACGATCGCGGCATCGCGACCGGCGTGGTCACGCTCAACGACATCGCGCTCGCGGTCGAAGGCCACGCGAGGATGTCGCGCGACGCGCTCAAGGCGCTCGTCGCCGTGTCGCGTCACCGCGCCAAGGTGCCGGCGGTGATCCCGAGCGCGCCGGCGCAGGCCCCCACCGGCAAGGCCGCGACGAGCAAACCCGCCGCGAAGGCGGCCGGCGCGGGCGGCGCCGGTCTGCGCATCTGAGCGGCGCCGCGCGGTAACCTGCACGCCATGTCGAACGTCGTCCTGCCCTGCCCTTCGTGCCGCAGCCTCAACCGCGTGCCCACGGCGCGGCTCGGCGACGTGCCGGTCTGCGCGACCTGCAAGGCGCACCTGCTCGGCAAGCCCGTCGAACTCGACGCGGCGACGTTCGATCGGGTCGTCGGCAAGGTCGACCTACCGGTCGTCGTCGACTTCTGGGCCAGCTGGTGCGGGCCGTGCCGGATGATGGCGCCGCATTTCGCCGCCGCCGCGCAGGAGCTCGCGGGGCAGGTGGTGTTCGCCAAGGTCGACACCGAGGCGGCGCCCGCGCTCGCGGCGCGCTTCGCGATCCAGTCGATCCCGACGCTGGTGCTGCTGCGCGGCGGCAAGGAGGAACGTCGGGTCAGCGGCGCACTGCAGCAGGTGCAGCTGGTGCAGTGGCTGCGCGGGCGCTGAGGCGACCGCGCGCGCCTCACGGCCTTATCAGCAGCGCCTCGGCGACCGTCTCGACCTCGGTCCAGTGCAGCTTGTAGTCCATGCGCGGCCCCATGTCGTAACGCGTCGCGCCCTCCTCGCAGAGCCAGCGCAGCTGCTCGAGCTGCAGCAGGTTGCCGATCGACGCGGCGCGCTCGTCCTCGACGAAGCTGAACTGCTGGCCGCGGTAGGTCGTCCCGGCGAGTCCGCCGAAGACGAAGCCGACGTCCCGGTCGTCGCGCCGCGCGAACACCACGCGGCCGATGCCCGAGCGCGCCATGCGCACCAGCAGCGCCGCGTAGAACTCGCGCGACGGCGACTCGGCCATGCCGCACTCGCCGATGCCCTTCCAGCTGGCGCGTTCGACGTCGAGCATGCGTTCGTAGGTCGCGGCGGCCGCCGCCGCGTCGCGCGGCACGACACGCTCGAAACACACGCCGCGCGCGCGCGCGCGGCGCTCGCTCTGACGCAGGTTGCGCCGGTGTTTGGCCGAACGGCGCGACAGATAGCCGTCGATGCCGCCCTCGAGCGAGGCGCTGCGCGACACGCCGGGCTCGCAGCGGTAGATCGCCGCCCGCCCGTGGAACGCGAGCACCACCTCACGCAACAGCGCACTGCCGGGCAGGAGCCCGCTGATCAGCAGCTCCGGCGCCTCGCCCTCGGCGCGCGACACGGCGTCGGTCAGCGCGCGCAGCAGTTCGACCGCGCGCGACCCGAGCAGCGGACACCCGAACGACCAGTGGCACTCGAGCGGTTCGAGTCGCAGCCCGCGGCCCGGCAGCCGGTGCGCCGCGAGCGCCACGAGGCTGCGCCCGAGCCGCAGCAGGTGCAGCGGCCGGTCCGGGTAGTGGGTCTCGTGGAACGCGAGCTGCCACTCCGAGCGGCAGCAGAACGGGTCGGCCTGGGCGGCGCGCCCGACCGCCCGGTTCCAGACGGAGTCGCCGGGCTCGAACGCGTCGAGCCCGAGCTCGCGCGCGCCCGCGGCAACGACGATCGGATCGGGGTGCCCCATCGAGGCCGCAGCCTAGCGCGCGCCAGGCGGGCGTCTACTCGTCGTCGTTGGCCGACGCGATCGCCGCCGGCAACGCCGCCTCGCCGCTCGCGGCCGGCGCCGTCACCGGCGCGTCCTTCGCCGCGACCAGCGCCGTGCGGGCCGCCTCGTAGGTGCGCAACCGCGTGCGGAAGTCGTCGTTGTTGCCGCCGTTCGCGATCGCCAACTGCTGCAGCTCGATCGCGTGCTCGACGCCGCCGTTGAGGAAGTTGGCCAGCGCCATGGTGTCGAGCAGCCGCGCGTCGCGGTGCCGCGAGTTGCCCTTCTCGATCTGCTGCGCGAGCGCCAGCGCGACGCGGTCGAACTGCCCGGCGGTCTCCTTCTGCGTCATCAGCTCGCGCGCCATCTGGGCCATGCGACCCGCGTCGTTGCCGGCCTGCTCGACGACCGCGGCGAGCGCCTTCTCGGCGCGCTGGTCGTGGTGGTTGCGCTCCAGCCACTGGTAGTGCGACAGCAGCGCGCGGTTGCGCGTCGGCGAGCACGACTGGTTGCCGCGGCGGCGCGGCTCGGCGATCAGGCCCTGGTCGGCGATATCGAGCAGTTCGTCGATCTGGCGCCGCAGATCGGCGAGGTCGCGGCGCGCGGCCTCGAGTTCGTTGCGCGCGGCCTGCAGCTGCTGTTCGGTGCGCTGCAGGCTGCCGGCATGCGGATCCTGCCGGCCCGCGGCGGCCGGGGACGAACCGGCCCGGCCGGGGCCCTGCACGTCGAGGAAGCACAGCGGGGTCGAGACGAGGGCGGCGCCGAGGACGAACGACTTGATCAGCATGACGGTCTCCGTTGGGGTCCGAGACGCGACCACACCACGCAGCCGCGCCGGGCGCCCATTGTGGACATGCCGAGGGCGCTGTCATGGCTCGGGCGAAGAGAATCACCCGGGAAGATGGCCCCGCCTCGCGCGACACCGCGGCGCGGCCGCACCCGGTTGACGGCCCCGGCCAGCGGCCTCAGACTCTCGCAACCCGAAGGAGGCCAGAATGCTGCGCACAGCCCCGACCGTTCTTCTCGCGTCCCTTTCCGTCGCCCAGCAGTTCGCCCCCTCGGACGGACACGCGAGCGCGAATTACCTGCCGCCCGCTCGCTACGACCTGATCGCGCTCGCGGACGTCGACGGCGACGGCGACCTGGACGCCGCGCTCAACGACCCGTGGACGGGGTTCTCGTTCGCGCGGCGCACCGGCCCGCACACGTGGACGAGCACGCTGCTGTTCCCCACCGTCATCGGCGACGCCGTCTGGGCCGACTTCGACCGCGACGGCGACCTGGACCTGCTGGTCGGCTCGGCCGTGGCGCTCGCCGTGGGCGTGCCCGCGGGCGTCTTGCGCAACGACGGCGCGACCTTCACGTGGACCGGCCAGATCGCCGGCACCCTGTCGGGTGACACCAAGGGGATCGCGGTCGGCGACATCGACGGCGACGGCGCCCCCGACGCGATCCTCGGCACTGCGGGCGGCATGCAGTTGCTGCACAACAACGGCGCGGGCGTGCTCACCGCCGTGCCCGGCTCGCTCGTGGGCAACCACGATGTGTACCCGGTGCTGTTCGACCGCGACGGCGACGGCGACCTCGACCTCGCGGCCGCGACCGCCACGGGCCTCGTGCTGCTCGACAACACCGGCGGCGTGTTCACCAACCTCGGCAATCCCCTGCCCACGTTCACGTCGCCGAGCACCGGCATCGTCGCCGGCGATTTCGACCTCGACGGCCGCGTCGACCTCGCCTTCGAGAGCCCCTCGCTCGACATGCTCTGGAACGACCCGGCCGGCTGGCAGCACGCGCCGTCGAACGGACCGGCGCTGCTCCCCTACAACGGCGCGCGCGTCGCCGACCTCGACGTCGACGGCCTGCCCGACCTGGTGCTGCCCACCGCAGCCGGCATCGACTGGCTCCACAACGTCGGCAACCGCGCGTTCGACCTCAGGCCGGCGATGTACCCGGCCGGCAACGTGACCGCGTTGGCGCTGACCGTGGGCGACATCAGCGGGGACGGCACGATCGACGTGGTCGCGGCGTGGTCGGACAGCGCGGTCACGGTGTTGCACGGCGCCGCGCCGCAGCCGTTCCTCGACCCGGCGACGCAGTTCGGCGCGCTGCCCGCGCGCGCGAACAACTACGGCAACCTCGCCGCGGTCGGCGACGTCGACGCGGACGGCCGCGACGACCTCGTGATCCCCAACCCGCCGCAGGTCCTGCGCCGCGATCAGAACGGCATGTGGATCGACGAGCCGATCGGCGACGCTCGGACCACGTACCAGCGCGCCTGGCTCACCGATCTCGACGGCGACGGCGACCTCGACCTGCTGCTCACGTTGTCGTACGCGCCGCAGCCGCCCGCGACGCCGATGCAGCGCTTCACCAACGACGGCGCGGGCCACTTCACGTTCGCGCAGGACCTCGTCGTTTCGTACGACACGAACGCGCTGAACTTCGTCGACCTCGACGGCGACGGCGACGTGGACATGCTCGCGGCCGCGGGGCAGGGCCGAGTCGGCTGGATCGAGAACCAGGGCGCCGCGGGCTTCGTCGACGCCGGCCTGGTGTCCAGCGTGCCACCCGGCAGCGGCAACGGCCTGCTGGTCGCCGACCTCGACGGCGACGGCCACGTCGACCTCGCGTGCGGCACCACCTCCGGCCCCATGCCCATCTACCTCGGCGACGGCCTCGGCGGGTTCACCCCCGGCGGGTCGATCCCCTTGGCGGGCGGCGGCTTCGCGCAGGAGATGCTCGCTGGCGACGTCGACGGCGATGGCGACCTCGACCTGATCGTGCGCGAAACCGTGTCTTCGGTCAGCCGACGCGCGCTGTTCCGCAACAACGGCACCGGCGCCTTCACCCGGGTCGGCGGCGCGTTCCCCACCTCCCTGGCGCAAGGCGGCATGCAGCTGTTCGACATGGACGGCGACGGCGACCTCGACCTGCTCAGCCGCGGTTTGACGGAGACCTTGTTCCGCAACGACGGCACGGGCGTGTTCACCGACGCGTCGGGGCGGATGAGCGTGCTCGGCGCCTACCAGAACAACTTCTTCGACTTCGACGACGACGGCGACGTGGACCTCGTCTACGTCGAAAGCGGCCAGTGGCGCCGCGCGCCCAACCGCCTGCGCGACGCCGCGAGCCTGCAGCCCGTGCAGCCCGGTGGCCAGCTGCGCGTGAGCCTGCGGGTCGCGCCCGAGGTGCCGGGACCGAACACCGTGTTCCTGCCGTGCTTCTCGTTCGGCTCGGGGCCGTCGGTCTCGGTTCCGGGCCTCGCCGGCAAGCTGCAGCTGTCCGCGGCGACCGCGTCGCTGGTCGCGGTGCTGCCGGCACCGACGGGGTCGGTGACGTGGTCGGCGAACATCCCGGCGAGCCCTGCGTTCGTCGGGCTCGAGTTGTGCACCCAGGCGATCGTGCTCGGGCCGCACGTGCCGCCTGGCTTCACCAACATGGTCTACGAGCGCGTGCTGCTGTAGGCGGTAGTCGGGCTCAGCCGGCGACCGGGCTCCAGGCCGCGGCGATCTCGCCGCCGGCGTGCCCGTAGCCGACCGCCGACAGCGCGCTGGCGAAGGACACCTCACCGCCGGTGATGCGCAGCCCGAAGTCGCCGCCCGCGATCGGCCCGTAGAGGTCCGCATGGTCGCGCGCCGCCGCCGCGGCCGCGTCGGGACCGAGGTGATCGAGACCGCGGAAGTAGTGGTGCCCGTTGCGTTCGCTGTGCGGCAGCCCGAGCACCGCCGCGGTCACGAGGTCCTGCTGCAGCGGCAGCACGCCGATGTTGGTCAGGTCCTCGCTCGACTGGAATCGCCCCGGCGCCGCGCGACACAGCCCGAAGTTGGCGAGCGCGCGGAACACACCCTTGCAGTTCTTGACCGAGACGCCGCGGTAGCCGAGGTCGAGCGCGCGGCGGAAGCTGTCGGGGCCCGAGTCGGCCTCGTCGAGGATCAGCGGCGCGAACTTCGTGACGCGCGCGACGTCGGCGTGGCGGACCCGGTCGAACGTGAACGCGCGCGCCAGCGGCTGTTCGATCCACGCGACCCTGGCCAGCAGTTCGCGGCCGCGCGGCTCGGCGGCCACCGCTTCGAGCAGTTCGGCGAGCTGCGCGGTGTCCGGATACTGCTCGTTGCCGTCGAGCGTGATGCCCGGCGCGAGGTCGCGCTCGCCGAGGAACGCGGCGAGGTCGAGCAACCGCGCGCGGTCGCGTTCGGGCCCGGCGCCGATCTTGACCTTTAGCCAGCGGTGGCCGTAGACGGCGAGGTCCTGTTCGAGCGTCTGCGGCAGCCCGTCGTCGAGGCGCTGCCCCGGCGCGAGATCCCCGGTGCGCAGCACGTCGAGCATGCCGACCGTGTGCCGCACCAGCAGCCGCGGCGACGGCGTCGGCAACGCCGCGCGCCAGTCCCAGCCGGCCAGCTCACCGTGCACCTCGCCGGGTCGGAAGCCGAACACGTCCTCGCGCAGCGCGGTCGCGAACGGCAGGCACGCGAGGCGACTGGCCGCGTCGAGCAGCGCGCGTTCGACCAGCGCCACCCCGAAACCGCGCGCGAGCCGATCGGGCGCGTCCGGGGCGTCGCCGGTGCACGACGCGAACACGTCGCGCCACGCCGCAAACAGCGCGTCCGGCGCCCGCAGCCGCGCCGCGAACGTTTCGGCCGCGGACCGCGCGCACTGCAGCAGTTCGTCGGCGTCCTGCTGCGGCGTCGCGTCCGTATCCTTGCGGAACCAGCGCGGCACCAGCAGGTCGGCCGCGTATCCGCTCGCCGTGTCTGCCCCGGCAGCGCAGCGCACGCGGCACGTCAGCAGGTCGGCCGAGGTCACCGTCACCGCGCCGAAGCGGAACGGCAGGCGGGTGCGGCACGGCGTGCGCGCGAAGGCGACCTCGGTCAGGGACAGCGGCAACGGCATGCGGCGGATTGTGCGGCGGAGTGGCGGTTCGTCCAGCCCGTTGTTCGGGCGGGGCCTCCGAGTTCGCGGCGTCACGCCAGCTGCGGCACCCGCTAGATTGCAGTCATGCACCAGGTCGCCGGCATCGTCACCGACCTCGACGGCAAGCCGATCGCCAACGCGACAGTGCGATGCACGCCCGAGAGTCCCAACCATGGGCGACGCCATGCCCACGCCGGCGGTGAGCCCCAGGTCATGCTCGCCAACGCCGTCACGAACCACCACGGCATCTTCACGCTCGAGCTTCGTCATGAACACGCCCACCTGAGTGCGACGGCTCCAGGATGCGCGAGCGCTTCGGCATGGGCGTCGCCGCAGCGTCTCTCTCCTTGCATTGCGCTACCACCAGGCGGCCCGTTGCACGGCAGGGTGTTCGATGACGACGGCCAACCGCTCGCGAACGTCGACCTCACCGCGCGACGCGCCGACCGCTGGTTCGACGCCGCAATGGCACGATCCGCTCGAGACGGCCGGTTCTGCTTCGAGGCGGTGCCGCTGGGACTCCTCGAGGTCATCGGGTACCGAGACGACCGTCAGCTCGGCTTCGTCGAGCATGTCCATGATGGGCGCCGCGGAGTCACGATGAAGCTGGCCCGCGAGCGCCAACGCACGCTGCGCCTCGTGTTGCGCGGCGCGACGGCCGAGCAGCTCCAGCACGCGTACTATTGGTTCCGCTGCGGTCATCGCCTGCCCGACACCGTCTACTCGCAGCGGCCCGATGCCGACGGGGTGATCCTCGTGCAAGGATTGCCCAATGCCTGGAGCTTCGCCTCCTGCACGGCGCACGTACCGGGAATGCGCACCGACGACGCATTCGAGTGCCCGCCGCGCGAGGACAGCGGCGTGCTCGAGTTGGAGTTCGCGTTCCGTCCGGCGCCGTCCGTCACGATCCGCGGGCAGGTGCTGCGCGACGACGGCTCGCCGCTGGTCGGCGCGACGCTTGCCCACGGCAGCCCCGTGACGCAGACCGACAACCGCGGCTGCTTCGAGGCGACCGTCACGCCCTGGAACGAGCACTGCCACTGGTTGGAACTGCGCGATTGCGGTCACGTGCTGATCGCGCCACCCGACGACAGTTTTGTGACCGCGACCTGGCGAACGAAACCGCGCGTAACCCTTCCCCCGCCTCTGTCGGTGACCTGGCACGCCGTCCGCAGTGCAGGTGCACGCGGCCAGTGTCTCGACGCAAGCGGCATGCCCCGGGTCGACGCAAGGGTGTTCGTCAAGGGCACCACGCTGCTTCACGACGGCACACCGTTCCACTCGGTCCTGGCGGAGGTCCACACCGACCGCGACGGCCGCTTCGAGGTGTCGGGCTTGTCGCCGGCGCTCGACGTGCCCGTGTTCGTCGAGTCCGTCGGCATGCGCAGTGAAGACATCGCACTGCGCACCGGCGAAGTGACGGACCTGCCGCCGCTGCGCGCCCCCCGGAGAGCCACCGTCACGGGCACCGTGCATGACCTCGAGCGCCACCCACTCGCCTGGCAGATGGTCGAACTCGAATACGAGGGCGACGATCGACAGCTCCTGTCGGCCTCGGGCTGGACCAACGCGACCGGCCGGTTCCGCATCACCGATGCACCACCCGGCCGTGCGCGACTGGTGGCGTGCTCGATCGATGTCGTCACCTGGCGCGGCCCGTGGTTCGACGTGGGCCTCGACGGGACGACTCGAGTCGACGCCGTGGTCGAGGTAGTGCGCAGTACCCCGCCGCCCGACCCGTTCCTGTTCTGAGGACGAGTTCCCTGCTGCGGTCGGTCGGGATCAGACCCCCACGACAGGCAGTGCACGACGACTCCTTGACTCGTGCTCGCGAACCTGTATTAGTGCCCTATCAAGATACCGATGCCGAGCATTCCGAAGACGAACAAGCCGAAGAACCGCCGCCCCACCGCCGCGACCCTGCCGTTCCCCAACCAGCACGGCGGCCGCCGCGCCGGCGCGGGTCGCAAGCCCAACGGCGACCGCGCCGGCGTGAAGCATCGGCCGCGGCAGGCGCAGGCGTCGCGCTTTCCGGTGCACGTCACGGTCAAGCTGCGGGCCGGCCTGCCGCGGCTGCGCGAACGCGCGACCTACGTGGCGCTGCGCGAGGCGTTCGTGGCTGCGAGGCAGCGCGGCGGGCTGCGGCTCGTGCACTACGCGGTGCTCAACGATCACCTGCACTTCGTCGTCGAGGCGCAGGGTCGGCAGGCGCTGACCCGCGGCGTGCAGGGCCTGCTGATCCGCATCGCGCGCCGCCTCAACAAGCACTGGCAGCGGCGCGGCAAGGTGTTCGCGGACCGCTTCCACGACCACGTGCTGAAGTCGCCGCGCGAGGTGCGCAACGCCCTGCGCTACGTGCTCGGCAACGGCAGGAAGCACGCGGCCGAGGGGCGCGAGGTCCAGGTGTCCCAGGCGATCGACACGTTCACGTCGGCACCGTGGTTCGACGGCTGGAAGGAACGGCTGGTCGTGAACGGACTGACCGGCGTCGAGCGCCCCGTGGCCGGCGCGCGCACGTGGCTGCTCACGCTGGGCTGGCGGCGGCTCGGTCTGCTGTCGGTGCACGAGGTGCCGGCGAGCGCCTGAGCGGCGTTCGCCAGAACCGGTGAGACGACCGCCCCCCGCCGCGGTAGGCTGCGCAGCCGTCGCCATGCCCGCTCGCCATGCTCCGCTCGTCCTGATCGCCCTGCTCGCCGCCTGCGCCACCGCGCCGCCGGCACGCACCGACCTGTCGTGGGACGCGGTGCCCGGCCAGTCGATCGCGCTGCGGCGCGCCACGGCCACGGGCACCGAGGTCGTCTGGCAGTTCCACTTCGGCGACGCGCACCACAAGCCGTGCTTCCACCCGCTGGCCCTGCCCGGCGACCGCGTGCTGACGCTCGACATGCCCGGCGACCACCGCTGGCACAACGGGCTGTGGTTCAGCTGGAAGTACATCGACAAGGTCAACTACTGGGAGAACGACCGACAGACCGGGCGCCCGGTCGGCCGCACCACCTGGCAGCTCACCGACTACGCGCTGCGCGACGACGGCACGGCCCAACTGGTGCTCGAACTCGACTACGCGCCACCCGACGGTGAGGCGGTGCTCGCCGAGCGCCGCGTGCTCGACGTCTCCGCTCCGGCCGCGGACGGCACGTTCGCGATCGACTGGCACGGCGAGTTCCTGTGCCGCCGCGCGTGCACGCTCGATCGCACGCCGCTGCCGGGCGAACCCGGCGGGGCGGCGAACGGCGGCTACGCGGGCCTGGGCGCGCGGCTCGCGCTGCTCGACGGCCGCGAGGCGAACACCACGCTGGGCCCCGTCGCCTGGAACGCGCAGAACCGCTTCCGCGACCGCGCGCCAGCCTTCGACTACAGCGGCGTGCTCGACGGGCAGGAGGTGGGCCTGGCGATCCTCGCGCACCCCGACACGGTGCGCTCACCGTCGCCGTGGTACGCGATCCGCGCGCCGCAGATGTCGTTCTTCATGCCCGCGGTGATCTGCTACGGCCCGATGGCGCTGCAGCCCGGCGACCGGTTCACCGTGCGTTACCGCGTGATCACCCACCCGGGCCGCTGGACCGGTCCGGAACTGGCCGCCGCCGTCGCTGCCTACGTCGACTCCTCCACTCCCTGAGCCCGCCATGACCACAAAGCCGACCAAGCTCTCCCGCCGCACCTTCCTGCAGTCGTCCGCCGGCGCGATGGCCGTGCCGCTGATCGCGCCGAGCCACCTGTTCGGACAGCGCGCGCCGAGCAACGTGCTGCGCATCGGCGCGATCGGCACGGGCCGCATGGGCACCGGCGACATGCAGGCCGTCGCCAAGCAAGGCCTGATCGAAGGCGTCGACGCGCACGTCGTCGCGGTCTGCGACCTCGACCAGACGCGCGCGTTCGCAGCGAAGAACTGGCTCGACAAGCTCTACAAGGACAAGCTGCCGGGCGCCGCGCCCGACGTCGGCGTCTACCGCGACTTCCGCGAACTGCTCGCGCGTGACGACATCGACGCGGTCACGATCTCGACGCCCGAGCACTGGCACGCGCTGTGCGCGATCGCCGCGGCCAAGGCCAAGAAGGGCATCTACGTGCAAAAACCGATGACCTACTCGCACCGCGAGGGGCAGCTGCTGGTCAAGGCCGTGCGCGAGAGCGGCGTGATCCTGCAGGTCGGCAGCCAGCAGCGCAGCGACGCGAAGTTCCGCCAGGCCTGCGAGCTGGTGCGCAACGGGCGCCTCGGCAAGCTGCACCGCATCCACGTCTACCTGCCGCCCGACCACGGCACCGGCGACCCCAAGCAGTCGCCCGTGCCCGCGGGCTTCGACTTCGACACCTGGTTGGGCCCGACCGAGAAGGTGCCCTACGCGATGGAAGGCGTGCACCCGCAATCGGCGGCCGATGGCAAACCCAACTTCAGCCGGCCGGGCTGGCTGCAGATCCGCCGCTACTGCCTGGGCATGATCACGGGCTGGGGCTCGCACATGAACGACATCGCGCAGTGGGGCCACGGCGGCGACACGGACAGCGGCCCGGTCGAGATCCAGGCGACGGCCGAGTTCCCGCAGCGCGGCCTGTTCGACGTGCACACGCAGTTCAAGGCGACCGGCAAGTACGCCGACGGCGTCGAACTGATCCAGGAGACCGGCAACCCGGCCGGCGTGCGCTTCACGGGCGAGCGCGGCACGATCTTCGTGCAGCGCGGCAAGATCGAAGCCGACCCCGCCGAGATCCTCAAGGAGAAGATCGGCGACGGCGAGACGAAGCTCTACGTCAGCGGCAACCACTACCGCAACTGGCTCGAGTGCGTGCGCAGCAAGCAGGAGCCGATCTGCCCGGTCGAGGTCGGCCACCGCTCGAACACGATCTGCGTGATCACCGACATCGCGATGCGCACCGGCCGCAAGCTGCAGTGGGATCCCAAGGCCGAGAAGTTCGTCGGCGACGACGCCGCCAACGCGCTGCTCGATTACGAACACCGCGCGCCGTGGACGCTGTGAGGATGCGCACGCTGTTGCTGCTGCTCGCCGCCGGCTGCGCCAGCGCCCAGGGCCCGCAGCCCGCGCTGCGCATCGACCGCGACGACTCCCAAGGCCGCGTCGTGATCGCCGACGGCGACCACGAGATCGTCACCTGGCAGTACGGCCAGCAGTTCGCGATCCCGCACTGGTTCCCGCTGAAGAGCCCGTCGGGCAAGGACCTCGTCGCCGAGCACCCCGACCCGTATCCCCACCACCGCGCGCTGTGGCTCGCCGACAAGGTGCAGCTCGAGGACGGCCCGGTCGTCGACTTCTACCACTGCTTCCAGAACCAGGTCGACAAGAACGACGCGAGCAAGGGTTACCGCCACTTCATCCGCCAGCGCGCGATGCCGCGCTGCGAGGCGCGCGGCGACCGCGCGACGCTTGCCGCGACGCTGCAGTGGCTCGTCGGCGGCGAACAGCCGGTGCTCGACGAAGAGCGCACCATGGTGGTGACCGCGCTCGGCGGCGGCGAAGCGCTGATCGACCTGTCGTGGACCTGGACCGCGAACCACGGCGCCGTGAAGTTCCACAGCGACTGGGTGCACTACGCGTGGCCCTACCTGCGCATGCACCCGCAGTTCAGCGTCGAGCGCGGCGGCGTGCTCGTCGACGACGTCGGCCGCCGCGGCCAGGCCGGCACCAACGCGCAGTACGCCAACTGGATGGACTACAGCAACACCGTGGATGGTGTCACCGAGGGCGTCGCGGTGCTGCTGCCGCAGGACGGCACCTGGCGCAAGTGGCTGACGCGCGACTACGGCACCTTCGGGCCGCGCCGCGCCGACGCGCTGAGCGGCACGAAGTTCACGCTGGCCAAGGGCGAGACCCTGTCGGGTTCGGCGCGCCTCTACGTGCACAAGGGTGACGCCGCGGCCGCCGACGTGGCCGGACGCTACCGCGACTACGTGAAGGGGTCGCGGTGAGCCCGGCCGGGCGCGCGCCGACCATGCAAGCGAGAACGCCGGGCAGCCCGCGCCGCAGCGCCACCGGCCTCGAGGCCCGATGACGGACGGCGCGTTCCACACGACGCGCTGGTCGCTCGTGCAGCGCCTCGCCAGCGGCGACCCCGAGGCAGCGCGGCGCGCGCTCGACGAGCTCTGCGAGCTCTACTGGCAGCCGCTGTATGCGTTCGCGCGGCGCCGCGGCCTGCCCGAGCCCGAGGCGTTGGACGCGGTGCAGTCGTTCTGCGCGCAGCTGCTCGAGCGCGGCGGCCCCGGGGGTGCCGACCGCGACCGCGGCCGGTTCCGCAGCTACCTGCTCGGCGCCTTCCGCCATCACCAGGACAACCTGCGGCGGCACGAACGCGTCGCGCGCCGCGGCGGCGGAGCGGTGCGCTGGTCGTTCGACGACGCCGAGCGCCGCTACGGGCAGCGGGCCGCGGCCGAAGAGTCACCCGAGCGGGCGTTCGAACGCAGCTGGGCCATGGCCCTGCTGGAGCGCGCCACCGCGCGGCTGCGCGAGGAATACGCGGCGCGCGGGCGCCAGCAGCTGCTCGCGCAGCTCGAACCGACGCTGCTCGGCAGCGACGACGCCGTGCCGCACCAGCGCATCGCCGACGAGCTGCAGACCACCGAGGGCGCGGTCAAGGCCGCGCTGCACCGCATGCGCCGGCGCATGGGCGAGCTGATCCGCGACGAGATCGGCCAGACGGTGCTCGAGCAGGCCGAGGTCGACGAGGAGCTGCGCCACCTCCTGGCGGTCTTGGCGCGGTGACCCCGCGAAATCCGCAGGAAGCCGCGTAACCTCGGGCGCGATCTGGTTCATGGCCCGGTGTCATGAACACGCCCTCGATGCCCGCTACCCCACCCGAGACCTGCTGCCCCCGCTGTCAGGCCACGGTGCCGCCGGCGACGGGGCATTGCCCGCGGTGCCTGTTGGCGCTGGCCATGACCACCGGCGCCGCCGCGACGTCGGCGCGCCCGGGACCGCCGGCGCCGACCCCGGAGGAGCTGCAGCCGCTGTTCGCGGACTACGAGCTGCAGACGCTGCTCGGGCGGGGCGGCATGGGCTTCGTCTACCGCGCGCGCCACCGCCGCCTCGACCGCATCGTCGCGCTCAAGCTGCTGCGCGGCGACCTCGCGGCCGATCCGGCGTTCGCCGAGCGCTTCGAACGCGAGGCCCGCGCGCTGGCGATGCTCGACCACCCCGGCATCGTCGGCGTGCACGACTTCGGCCGCGCCGGCGACTGGTTCTTCCTGGCGATGGAATACGTCGACGGGGCCAACCTGCGCGACCTGCTGCGCGGCGGCCAGCTCACGACGCGCGACGTGCTGACGTTCGTGCCGCAGCTGTGCGACGCGCTGCAGTACGCGCACGACCGCCGCGTCGTGCACCGCGACATCAAGCCCGAGAACATCCTCGTCGACCAGGACGGCAAGGTGCACGTGGCCGACTTCGGCCTCGCCAAGCTGCTCGGCGACGGCCCGGGCATCGGCCTCACCCAGTCCGACCAGGCCGTCGGGACGCCGCACTACATGGCGCCCGAACAGGTCGTCGCCTCGGGCTCGGTCGATCACCGCGCCGACCTCTATTCGCTCGGCGTCGTGCTCTACGAGATGCTGACGGGCACCCTGCCGATCGGACGGTTCGCGCCGCCGTCGTCGAGCGCGCCCGCCGCGCGCGGCTTCGATCCCGTGGTGATGAAGTCGCTCGAAAACGACCCGGCGCGGCGCCACCAGACCGCGAACGACGTCAAGAGCCACCTGCAGGAGGCCGGCGGACGGCGCGCCGCGGCGCCCGTCGCCCCGCGGCGCCGCACGCTGCGCGAACACCCGCACATCGGGCGATACGAGCTGTGGGTCGTCGCGAGCTGCGCGGCGTTCGCCGGGCTCGGCCCGTTCGGCTTCGCCGTCGCCGTCTACATGGTGTGGTTCGCGATGAGCCGCCTGGACCTGCCGCCGAACCCGCAGCGGCCCCGCGCGCCCGGCGCGTTGCCGTGGTTGCACGTGCTCGGGGGCCTCGCGGCGTCGATCGCCGCGTTCTTCGTCTGGGCGTCGGTGTCGCCCTCGGCGCTGCACGCCAATCTGCTGCGCTCGGAGTCGGGGTACCAGACCCTCGTCGTCACCGCGACCGGCTCGGTCGCGGGCATCCCGCTGTTGATCTCGCCGCTGCTCACCCTGTTCGCCGCCGTGCTCGGCACACTGCGCGGCTTCGGCTTCGTGCCGCCGGGCGGGCTGCTCGTCGCCGCGACGGTCGCGGGGGCGCTGCCCGCGCTCATGACCATCGTCGTCGGCGCGCGCAGCGACCACGCGGACGTCGGGCCGGGCAGCCTGGTGACAGCGATGGTCTGCGTGATGTTCCTGCTGCAGGAGCTGCGCGTCAGCGCCGCGACGGGGGGCACCCGGCGGCACCGCCGCAGCAGCGCGGCGGGTGCGTGACCTCGATCCGGGCGCGAACCCGGCGTCGGGTGCGCGGCCCCGGTCGGCTACCATGCCGGGCCCCATGACCCACCTCCCCGCGCTGGACTCACCACAGTGAACCGCCGACGTTTCCTGGCCCTGACCGGCAGCGCCGCGGCGGCAGCATGCGCCGGCGCCCCCACCGCGCCGCGCCCCCGCGGCGGCGGCATCCGCATCGACCGCATCGACCTGTTCGCGGTGCGTTACCCGATGACGGGCTACTTCAAGTTCTTCACCGGCCCGCACGGCGGCGCCGGCCGCGCCGCCGTGTTGATCAAGGTCACGGCCGACGACGGCAGCGTCGGCTGGGGCCAGTCGGTGCCGATCGCGAAGTGGAGCGACGAGACGCTCGAGACGGCGACCGTGGCGCTGCGCGAGTACTTCGTGCCGGCCCTCATCGGCCGCGACCCCGAGGACCTCGCCGGCGCGCAAGCGGCGCTCTCGGCAGCGATCGCGCCGGGCTTCAGCACGGGCATGCCGATCACGCGCGCCGGTCTGGACCTCGCGCTGCACGACCTGATCGGCAAGCGCGCCGGCAAGTCGCTCGCACAGCTGTGGGGCTTGCCGACCAAGGAGACGCTGACGCTGAGCTGGACCGTCAACGTGACGAAGCTCGACGACGTCGAGGCGGTGATGCAGGCGGGCCGTGAACACGGCTACCGGCACTTCAACATCAAGGTCGGCCCCGACCCCGCGTTCGACGTGCAGCTCGCGCAGGCCGTGCGCCGACTCGCACCCGACTGCTTCCTGTGGGCCGACGCCAACGGCGGCTACGCGCCCGAAGACGCGCTGCGCGCCGCGCCGCTGCTCGCCGACGCCGGCGTGTCGGTGCTCGAGGCGCCGCTGCGGCCCAACCTGATCTCGGGTTACCGGGCGCTGAAGAAGCAGGGCGCGCTGCCGATCCTCATGGACGAGGGCGTGATCACGCCCACCGACCTGCGCGAGTTTCACGCGCTCGGCATGCTCGACGGCGTGGCGATGAAGCCGTCGCGCTGCGGCGGGCTGGTATCGTGCAAGGCACAGATCGAGTTCTGCATCGCCAACGGATTGATGTGGCTCGGCAGCGGGCTCACCGACCCCGACGTCTCGTTCGCCGCGACGCTGCAGCTCTACGCGGCCCTGGGCCTGCAGAAGCCCGCTGCGCTCAACGGCCCGCAGTTCTTGACCGCCGACGTGCTGCGCGCGCCGATCCGCGTCGAGAACGGCGAGGCCTTCGTGCCGCAGGGGCCGGGGCTCGGCGTCGAGGTCGACGAGGACAAGGTGCGCGCGCTGGTGCGGCGCACCGGCTGAGGCGCACGGCGGCTCAGCCGAGCCAGGTGATCGCGACGAAGTTGTGCACGGCGTGCACGACGATGCCGGGCAGCAGGCTGCCGCTCTGCCAGCGCAGCCAGCCCGCGACGAGCCCCATCGCGAAGCGGTGCGGCAGTTCGAGCAGGTAGCCGCCGCCGAGTCCGTGCAGGAACGCGAACAGGATCGCGGTCAGCAGCAGCGCAGTGCGCGGCGACGACAGCGTCACCGCCGAGCGCCAGGCGACGCCGCGGCACAGCCACTCCTCGCCGAGCGGCGCGAGCACCACCACGGCGATCCACATCGCGGTCGTCGCCTCGACGTGCTCTCGACCGGGGTCGGTCGCGCCCTGCGTGAGCAGGCCCAGATAGACGTGCGCCGCGCCCAACGTCACCAGGGCGGCGGGCAGCGCCACCAGCACCCAGATCGGCCGCGTCGCAAGGGGCCACGACGCGCGCAGCGGCCCGTCGACGAGTCCGGCCACCAGCGCCGCGCCGAACACGGCCGCCGCGCCGATCAGCATCGCCGACCAACTGCCCTCGTCCCGCTCACCCAGGAGACGCGGGCCGAGCACCAGCCCGGCGAGCGTGATCAACACCACGAGGCCGAGCGCCCCCGCCGCGCGGGTGACCTGCTCCCGTTCCCGATGCGTCTTCGCCGCCACCTCGCGCGCGTGGCCACGGGTCGCCGCGCCGCACGCGCCGCAGAAGCGCCCCTGCGGCGGCAGGCTCTCGCCGCAGCGATGACAGGTCGCGCTCATGATCGCGGCAGCGCCACGCCGACCACGTACCAGCGCGGGTGCCAGTACTCGAAGTTGACGCGAAGTTCGTCGTGTTCGATCGTGAACAGGACCCGGCAGCGCCCGGCGCGCACCGGACCGACGTCGCGGGCGCCGAGCGCGGGCCGCTGCTCGTGCCACTCGCGGCGCTCGAGCATGCGGCGCAACGAGCCACCGACGCGTTCGCGGCTGGCGGGGCGGAACGAATCGACCAACGCGTCGGTGCCCGCGCCCTCCCAGGCCGCGACGAATGCGGCGACGGCGTCGTCCGGCGCGGGCGCGTCGACGGGAGGCAGCGCGATGTGGTCGAGTTGCCAGACGTCGCGGCTGCGCACGAACCGCGTCAACACCTCGCTCTTGCCGAGCGGCCATCGCACCACCGCGCGGTCGCCGCGGGTCTCGACCTGGGCGTCGCCGAGCGGCGGCAGCGCCGCGCTCCAGCCGCGCTGCTCGAGCTCTTCGCGCAGGGAGCTCGCGAGGCTGCCGGTCGCGCCGGTGTCGAACAACGAGCACACGCCGTCGACGTCGTGCAGCGACCAACGCTTGCCGAACGTCTGCACGGTCGCGTCGACCGGCGTCGGCCGGGTCACCTTGTAGATCGCGAAACCGGCCACCAAGAGCACCACCGCCGCCATGCCGAGCACGCGCAGGCGGCCGCGCCAGGCCGACCGCCGCTCCCGCTTGCGCCGCGCCCGGACGTCGTCACCGACGCCGCCGACGACACGCTGCTCGGGCGCGAGCCGCTTGCGCACCAGCTGCAGCGACGGATCCTCGGCCATGAAGCGCTGCACGCGCGCGGCCTGGGCGACGCCGAACCAGAAGGCCACGGCGACGAACGCCTGGGCGACGTCCATCGGCCCCGGCATCCCACCGGCCGCGAGCACCACCACCACGGTGTTCAGGCTCCAGTAACACGCGCCGATCGTGGTCCAGACCAGCGGCGCCCGCAGCACGTAGATCGCACCGGCGATCAACAGGACGAGCTGTCCCCACAGCAACACGGTGATCACCATGCCCACCGTCGACGTGAGTTCGAGCCCTTCCGCCGCGGCGAAGAAGTGCCAGAGCCCCAGCCAGCCCGCCGCCAGCGCCGCGCAGGCCCAGAAGATCGAGCGCACGGTCAGCACCGTCTGCTTGATCCGGCCGAACTCCTGCCGCGTGCGCGACCGCTGCGCCGCGTCGCCGGCCTTGCGCCGGCGACCGCGTCCGACGTTCTTGCGCCGCGCCACCAGCTTGACGCCGCACTGGGTGCAGAACGTCGTCTCGGCCGGATTGTCGGTACCGCACTCGGCGCACGCGACCACCTCGGGGCCGGCGCCGCTCGCTTCGTCCTCGGGCCCGTTCATGCGTTGCCACGGTAGGCACGACCCCGCCGTCTCGCCACCCCTCTGCCATCCCGGGCACCATTGGACCACGAGGGGACCCTGTGCGACGATCGCGCCTCCGGCGTCGCGCCGGCCGCCTTCGCCCCGTGAGACCGAGCCGCCTTGTCGCCGACGCCTGCTGCGCCCTGCTGATCGCCGCGGCCGTGTTCTGGTTGTCGTGCCTGGTCGAGACCCCGGGCACCAACGGCTTCAGCTTCGGGCTCACCTACCAGAAGATGTCGGTGGCGCCGTTCGAGTGGCGCGACCTGTTCCCGCACCGGATCCTGCTGCCCGCGTTCGCCCATCTGCTAGGCCTCGACGGCGCGCGGTTCTATCTGGCCGCGCACGGCAGCGCCGCGCTGCTGCTGGCGATGGTGTTCTGGGCGGCGCGCAGGCTCGGGTGCGATCTCGTCGACAGCGCGCTGCTGACCCTGGCCTGCGGCCTGGGCGGCGCCACGCAGCTCTACAAGAGCCACGTCGGCTATCCCGACTCGCTGAGCTTCGTGATGCTGCTCGCCGCGGCGCTGTCGGTGCGGAACGGCGCCGCGCTGTGGATCTTCACCCTGTTCGGCGCGCTGGCGCACGAACAGGTGCTGTTCTTCGTGCCCGTCCTGCTTTGGCTACGGCGCGCGCTCGCCGGGGCCGACTGGCGCCGCGACGGCGCCGCCGCCGCCGCGGTGGTCGTCGCCTACGGCGCGTTCCGTTGGTACGTGCACGACCACGCGGCCGACGACATCCCGCCGAGCTACTACTTCGGCAACGGCTACTTCCCGCTTGGTTTCCTCGGCGTGCTCTACCTGGCGCTGGTGCAGGTGGTGCTCGTGTTCGGCGTGCAACTGGTGGCGCTGCCGTTCGCGTACCGGCACGGCGCGGCGAACCCACCCGCGATGGTCGGCGGCGAGCGCCGCTGGCAGCGGCCGGCGCTGTTGCTCTATCTGCTCGCGATCCTGGGCATCTACCTGGTCGCCCACGACTTCAACCGCTTCGTGAACTTCCTGTTCCTGCCGCTGCTGTGGAGCTGGCGCGAACTGCTGCGGCGGGGTGGCGGTCGCGGCCTGCTGCTCGCCGCGCTGGTGCTGCAGGTGCTGGTGTCGCGGTACGCGGTGATGCCGGTGGCCCAGCACTTCTACGCGCCGATGGTGGCGTGCAACTGCCTCACCGGCGTGCCGCGCGACCTGCAGAAGCTGACCACCGTCGTCCTGCCGCAGGTCTGGCCGTGGGTGCTGGCCGCCGCGCTGTTGCTGATCGCCCTCATGGCATGGGGCTGGCGGCTCGGTCGCGACCGGAACGGCGACGGCGCGACGCCGCCTTCCTGACCGCGCACCGACCAGCTACGCTGCTGCGGTGCGCCCGCGTCCCCTCGGCGGGCGCGCTCCCCCCTCGATGAAAGGCCCGCGCTCGCGCTTCAGTCGCCGCCACCTGTTGGCGCTGTGCACGTTCCTCGTGCCGCTGGCGGTGTTGGCCTACCTGGGCCAGAGCGAGCTGCAGCGCCGCGGTACGCAGGTCGAGGCCGCGGTCGAGCGCGAGGCGCTGCAGTTCGTGCAGAGCGCGGTGCGCGCCATCGACCAGCACCTGGACCGGGAGCTGCCGCGCCTGGCAGACGCGGCGCAGGCCCTGCTGGTGAGCCGCGGCCCGGTGCGCACGCCGCTGGCGTTGCGCGCCGCCGGCGACTCGCCGCTGCTCGACATCGTGCTGCTCGATCAGCAGAACGCGCTGGTCTGGCCGTCGCCGCCGCCGGCGACGGCAAGCCTGCCGTTGTCGGGTGATCAGCAGCCGCGCGGCGAGGACAACACCATCGCGACGGCGCTCCGTAGCGCCGACCTGCTGATCACGCGCGGCGACCTCGAGACCGCGCAGACCGTGCTGCGCGACCTGATCGCGAAGTTCGAGGAGGCCAACCTGCCGGGTCGCGGCGGCCGCCGCGATCTCGACGAGGCCGAGGTGACCGCGCGGTTCCGGATCGCGACCGTGCTGCGCAAGCTCGGTGACCACGACAGCGCGCGGCGCGAGTTCGAACGGGTGCGCAGCGCCGTGATCGGCAACAACCGCCGCTACGACTACGACACCCGCGCCCTGGGCATCCTCGCCGAGTCCGCGATCGCGATGATGGAGCCACCCGAGGAACGCATCGCGTTGCTGCGCACGATCGCCGAGAGCGGCCGCGACAGCTACGCCGCCGACGGCCTGCTCACCGCGGTCGCCCAGCGCCTCGCCGAGACGATCGCCTTCGACGACCCCTTCTTCGACGAGACCCAGGCGCTGCTGCGCGAGGCCTACCAGCGCGCCCAGTCGCGGGTCTTCGCCGGCGACTACGAACTGCTGCTCAAGGAGTCGCTGCGTCGCCGCCTGCGCCAGGGCTCGCTCGGCGCCGCCGGCGACGGCGAAGAGCCGCCGGTGTCCCTGGTGTCGACGCTGGACTCGACCACGATCCTGTTCTGGGTGCGGCCGGCGACGGCCGACGAACGCGAGCAGCTGCGCTGCGCGCGCGTCGGCATGCGCTTCGACCTCGAGCAGATGCTCGCCCCGATCCTGCACACGTTCCTCGGCGGCGACTCGACGTTCGTGCTGTCGGTGCACGACAGCGAGGGCGTGCCGCTGGTGCCCGCCCCCGTCGAGGTGCCGGAGGGCTTCACCCCGCCGGTGCTGGAGGTGCGCGGCCTGTCGCTGCGCGCGTTCCCGTCGAACACCGAACGGCGCATGGCCGAGACCGCGGCCGAGGCCCGCACCCGCACCTACCTGCTGCTGGCCCTGTTCGTGACCGCCCTCGGTGGCGCGCTGTGGCTGTGGCGCTCGGTGTCGCGCGAAGCCGAGCTCGCCAACCTCAAGGTCGACCTGGTCTCGCGCGTCTCGCACGAGCTCAAGACGCCGCTGGCGCTGATCCGGATGTACGGCGAGACCCTGGGCATGGGTCGCGCCCGCGACTCCGACCAGGCGATGCACTTCGGCGGCATCATCGCCCGCGAGTCCGAGCGCCTGACCGCCCTGATCCAGCGCATCCTCGACTTCTCGCGGCAGCAGGCCGGCACCCTCAGCTACGAGGCCGAGGAGATCGACCTCGGCGAGCTGCTGCGCGCGGTCACCGAGGCCTACTCGCCGCACCTCGAGGCGCGCGGCGCAACCCTGATCGACGACCTGCCGCTGGGCATCCACGTCACGGTCGACGCCAACGCCTGCGAGAGCGCGATCGTCAACCTGCTCGAGAACGCCGCCAAGTACGGCCCCGAGGACGCCGCCGACCACGAGATCGAACTGGTGCTGCGGCGCCGCGACGGCATGGCCGTGGTCGAGGTCCGCGACCGCGGCCGCGGCATTCCGCCAGGCGAGGAGGACCACATCTTCGACGGCTTCTACCGCGCCACCAACTCGGGCGAGGTGCGTGGCGCCGGCCTGGGCCTGAGCCTCGTGCGCCACTTCGCCACCGCCCACGGCGGCACCATCGACGCACAACGCCGCGCCGACGGCGGCAGTGTGTTCCGCTTGCAGTTACCGTTGTCCGCGCCCGCCGGCGCGCCGACCGAACCGGTCGCCGCCGCGACCGTTGCCCGGTCACCTTCCCGACGTCAGCCATGATCGAACCCCTCATCCTCGTGATCGAAGACGAACCCGACCTGCGCGCGGGGATCCAGCACAACCTCGAACTCGAAGGCTACCGCGTGCAGACCGCCGCCGACGGCAAGGAAGGCCTGCGCAAGGCGCGCGACCAGCGGCCGACGCTGATCCTGCTCGACCTGATGCTGCCCGGCATGCCCGGACTCGAGGTCCTGCGCCACCTGCGCGAAACGGGCCACGAGACGCCGATCATCATCGTCTCGGCCAAGGGCCAGGACCGCGACAAGGTGCAGGGGCTCGAGCTCGGCGCCGACGACTACCTGACCAAGCCGTTCGGCCTGTCCGAGCTGGCGGCGCGCATCCGCGCCGTGCTGCGCCGCACCCAGGCCGGCGCCAAGAGTTCGGGCGAGCGCGCCGCAGCCAACAGCGTGATGAAGTTCCCCGACCTGGTCGTCGACTGGCGGCGCTTCTCGATCGTGCGCGACGGCGAGGAGATCCAGCTGTCGCGCTACGAAGCCGAGATCCTGCGCATGCTGATCGACCGCCGCGGCGAGGTCGTCAGCCGCCAGGACCTGCTGCGCAAGGTCTGGGGCTACGTGCACCTGCCGACCACGCGCACCGTCGACAACCACATCGCGCGCCTGCGCAAGAAGCTCGAGCGCGACGTCGAGAACCCCGTGCACGTCGTCACCGTGCACGGCCTCGGCTACCGCTTCGAGTCGCAGCTGCTGGAGGAATCGTGACCGCGACCCGCCGGCTCGCGATCCTCGGCGCGGCGTTCGCCAGCGCCGCGCTCGCGCCGCGCGCGACGGCCCAGGGGCCCGAGACCATCGAACAGCCCCTCGCCGCCCTGCACCGCGCCTGGATCAGCGAGGTGCTCGACCTCGACACCGCCGGCGCGGCCGCCCAGTATGCCAGGGTCGCCCGCGAAGGGCGCTCGGCGCAGCCCGAACGCTGGGTCGCGGCCGCGCGGCTCGCCGAGCTGCAGCGCATGGGCGTGACGACCCCACCGGCCCCGGGCCTGGTCGAATCCCCCGCGGCACTGCGCAGCGCCTGGGCCGAGGTCCAGCCGCGCCTGGAGGTCGACGGCCTGCTGCAGCGGCTGCACGACGCTCCGACCGTCACGCTGCCGGAGCTGGCAGGCGACGGCCACGGGGTGCCCGAACTGCGCCCGCTCGTACCCAAGGCCGAGAGCTGGCTGCTCGCCCAGACCGGCCCCAGCCTGCGCGATCGCCGCCGGCAGCGCATGCAGGCCTTCGCCAACCTCAGCCGCTCGCCGCAGGTCAGCAACTACCTGCAGCGCCTCTATGCCGCGACGATCGTCAACGCCGAGGTCAACGGCCGCAGGTCGCAGGCCGACGCCCTGCGCGCGCTCTACTTCGCCACCTGGCGTCCGCCGGTCACGGCCGAGGAGCCGGAGGCGGTCGTCGCCCACGCGCTGACCGAACTCGACACCTGGCTCGGCGAAGAGGAGGTCTCCCCGCAGCAGCGCATGCTGCTCGGGTCGCTGCGCGACCATCTGGCGCGCAAGGCCGCGATCGATCCGCGCGAGGCGCGCGATCTGATCGCCCGCTTGCCGCGCTACGCCGAACGTCTGCTCGGCGGCAGCGACAAGCGCTAAAGGCACGGCGCCCCCGCGGGCGCCGGCGCCGAACTACTGGAGCCGGACTGCCGGAGCAGAACTACTTCTGCATCGACTCGCCGCTCTGGGCGTCGGTGCTGCTCGCCTTCTTGTCGAAGAACGTGCCCTGGTAGAAGTCGAGCGGCTGGATCTCCGGACCCTGCGGGTGCAGCTCGGCGGCGCCGTAGAACAGGCACAGCGGGGCGTCGATCACGTGGATGATGCCGTAGATGCCGTGCTTGATGGCGTTGTAGGTGAAGGTGAAGGGGAAGGCGAGCACCTCCACCACGGCGCTGCTGCCCATGCCTTCGCGCACGTTGCGGGCCGAGGTGTAGCCGTCGGTGGCGCCGCCATAGACCATCAGCACCGGCGTACCGACGCCGAGCATCACGTCCTTGCCGAAGCGGCGCGCGGTGCCGCAGGAGACCAGCGTGGTGGCGAGAAGGGAGAGCGCGAGGAGAGCTTTGCGATTCACGTCGTTAACCTCGAAGACCTGCCGCGAAGGCGCCCGGGAGGGACCTCGGCGCCGCGGCGGGTCGGAAATCGAAAGGGCCTGTCAGGGGAGGCAGATCCAAGCGCGGCAGCGGCTTGCGAACAAGCCCCTGCTGGGAAAAGTCGACGCCATGGCACCCCTGGGACCGGTTTGCTAGCCTGCCGGCGATGACCGACTTCGGCGCCAACATCTTCGACGACGGCCCTGCCCCCACCGGGCGCACGGCGGGCAAACGCAAGGGCAAGGGCAGCAAACAAGAGGCCTCGAGCGCCCCCGAGGGCAACACCCCGCCCCCCCGGCCGGCCCAGCAGCCGACCGAACTGCACGTCGAGGAGGTGCCCGTGAGCCACGCGCAGCGCATCCACGACGACGTGAAGGAAGTGGTGTTCCAGCAGCCCAGGACCGGGCGCCCATCGCAACCTCGTCGCGAATCGGCCCCGGAGGCCCGGGAAGACGCGGCCCCGCGCCACGAGCGCCCGGCGCCGGTCGAAGCGCCGCGCCGAGAGCACCGCGAAGACGCCGCGCGCCAAGACCGGCACCGGGACGAACGCGACCCGCGATCGGAGCCGGAGCGCCGTGACCGACACGCGCCAGACGAGAGACGCTCACCAGACCGCGGCCACCACCGCGACCCGCGCGACGACCGCGACGCAGAGCGGCCCCGACGGGAAGACCGCCACCGCCGCGACGACCGGCCGCGCCGCGACGACCGGCAGCGTCACGAGGACCGGCAGCGTCACGACGACCGGCAGCGTCACGACGACCGCCCCCGACGCGAAGACCGGCCTCGCCGCGAAGAGACGCCGCGTGGACACGGCGGCTCGCGACAAGCTGAGGCGGCGCCGCCGGCGACGCGCGTCGCGCTGCTCGTCGACCTGCCCGCGCTGCAGGCCGAGGCCCGCGACCAGGGCGGCGAACTGGCGGTCACCCGCCTGCGCTCGCGGCTGGCCGCAGGCAGCCCGATCGAGACCGCCGTGTGCTTCGTCTCCGGCAAGGGTCGCCCCCCGCACGGCTTCGAGGTGATCGACGCGGGCGACCCGCTGACCGCAGGGATCCGCTTCGCGGCCAAGGCCACCGAGCTGGCCAACCGCGGCCTGCACCTGGTCCTCGCCCCCGCTTCGGACGCGATGCTCGAACTGGCGCGCCTGCTGCGCGACGGCGGCCACGCCATCGAGCTGGCCGGCTTCGTCCCGCGCGAGGACGACATCACCCCGACGCGACGGCTGGGCCGCGACTGCCTGTTCGTGCCCTGATCTTCGGGGCCTTCTGTTCGGGCCCCGAGCCGCCGCTGCCAGTGAGGCTCCCGACGCCAACGGACCGTCTCCATGACCGCGCGCCCCACCTGGCGATGGGCGCGCTATAGTTCTGTGCACTCCGGGTCGATGCCCGGGGTTCCGTTCCCAACCGATGTCGCGACGTCTCTCGATCCTCGGCGCCCTGTTGATCGCGTGCGCCGCCGCCGCCGCGCCGGCGCAAGTCCCGGCGGGCGCTGGCGACACCAGGCCCGCTGCCAAGCAGGCTGCCAAGGATCAGGTATCGAAGGATCAGGGCGCGAAGCAACAGGCCCCGAAGGAACCGGCGGCGAAGGACCCGGCCGCAAAGGACCCGGCCAGTGGCAGCGCGGCGAAGACCGAGAAGCCGCGCGTCAGCCTCGAGCAGCACGACGAGCAGACGAGCCGGGACCTGTTCTCCGCCTGCGACGCGGACGCCGACGACCGGCTCGACCTGTTCGAAGCCAGCGATTCGATCGAGTCGCTGGGCGATCCGAAGAACCTGCGTTCGTTCGCGCGCCTGGACACCGACCGCGACGGCTACCTCTCGTGGCCCGAGTTCGACGCGTACTTCCGCTTCGTGACCGACCACGGCAAGGCGCTGCACCTGCGACCGAGCCGACCCGTGCCGCAGTTCGACAAGCAGACCGAGCAGGCCCCCGCGGCGACGCCGCTGCAGCGGTTCTTCCGGCTCTACGACGGCAATCGCGACGGCGGCCTCGACCCCGAAGAACTCGACCGCATCACCAGCCAACTCGGCCTGCTGCCGATCCTCGCGGCGATGCTGCGCAACCTCGACGCCGATCGCTCGGGCAAGATCGAGGAGGGCGAACTGGCGCCCTGGTTCGGCCAGATCGAGCAGCTCCTGCCGCCGACGCCGGCCGAGGGCGGCGCGGTCGACAGCGCGATGCCGATGCCCTGGGGCAGCGGCGACGCCGACGGCGACGGAACGCTGACCCTGGACGAACTGACCGCGGCGCTGCGCCGCATCGACCCCAGCCTGGTGAAGTGGGCGCGGCAGCTGTTCACGCGCCTGGACAAGAACCGCGACGGCAAGCTCGACGCGGCCGAACTCGGCCTCGACAAGCCGCCGGCCCGCACGACCGCCGCGCTGCGTTAGGCGTCGCGCCGCTAGGTGTTACCGGCGCTCACGCCCGGCGCTCGGCGTCGCGCGCGGGTTCCCACGTGCGACCGGTGATCAGCCGCGCACCGCGCGAGAACGCGAAGTACTGCCAGGCCCAGCCGATCATCACCACGATGCGGTTGCGGAAGCCGATCAGGTAGGCGATGTGGATCATCCACCAGATCCACCACGCGAAGAAGCCGCTGAGCTCGAGCTTGCCGACCTGCCCCACCGCGGCGGCCCGCCCGATCGTCGCCAGCGAACCCTTGTCGCGGTAGTGGAACGGCCGCGTCGGGCGGCCTGCGAGCAGCGCGAGGATGTTCTTGGCGGCGTGTCGACCGGACTGGATCGCCGTCGGCGCCACCCCGGGCACCATCGCGCCGTCCTCCTCGAAGCGCATCAGGTCGCCGACGACGAAGATGTGCTCGTGACCGGGCACGCTGAGGTCCGGCGCGACCGCGACGCGGCCGGCGCGGTCGACCTCGACCTGCAGGTCCTTGCCGAGGGGCGAGGCGGCGACGCCCGCGGCCCACAGCACGGTGCGCGCGGCGAGGTGTTCCTCGCCGAACCACACGCCGGTCTGGTCGATCTTGGTGACGCGCGAGCCGGTGCGCACCTCGACGCCGAGGCGCTCGAGCTGCAACTTCGCCGACGCCGACAGGCGCTCCGAGTAGACCGGCAGCACGCGCGGCGCGTGCTCGACCAGGACCACCCGCAGCGTGCGCGGGTCGAAGCTGCGGAAGTCCTTGGCGACGGTGATGCGGCCGATCTCGGACAGCGCGCCGGCGAGCTCGACGCCCGTCGGCCCGGCGCCCACCACCACGAACGTCAGCGTCGCGGGCAGCTGCGCGGGGTCGGTCTGCCGCTCGGCGGCCTCGAACGCCGACAGCACCCGGCGACGGATCTCGATCGCGTCCTCGACGGTCTTGAGGCCCGGCGCCCACTGCTCCCAGTCGTCGTTGCCGAAGTAGCT
This sequence comes from Planctomycetota bacterium, assembly GCA_020638655.1. Classification (GTDB taxonomy): domain Bacteria; phylum Planctomycetota; class UBA1135; order UBA1135; family UBA2386; genus JACKIC01. Next base: position 89,979 of record JACKIC010000010.1, on the reverse strand, counting down.
GTGCGTCGCCCCGGTCGCGACGATCAGGTAGTCGAAGTCGAGGTGCCCGTCGAACAGGTCGACGCGCCGCGCCACCGGGTCGATGCGCGTCGCCCGCGCCAGGATCGTGCGCACGTTGGGCTGGCCGCGCAGCACGGACCGGATCGGGTAGGCGATGTCGGCGGGGTTGAGCGCCGCGGTCGCCACCTGGTAGAGCAGCGGCTGGAACAGGTGGTGGTTGCGGCGGTCGACGAGCGTGACGCGCACCGCCGCGCGGCGCAGCGTGCGCGCCGCGGTCAGGCCCGCGAAGCCGCCGCCGAGGATCACCACGTGCGGCGGTCGCCTGTCGCTGGTCTGTTCGGTGGTCATCGCGGGGCGCGCTCGCCTGCTCAGCCGAGGTACTCGCCGATCAGCAGTTGCAGGCGCCTCTTGGCATCGGCCGTGATCGCGCTGCCGTGTGAGATCACCGCGTGCGCCATCGAACCACGCGCGCTGATCGGTTCGCTCGCTGCGACGGCCTTGGCGAGCTCGCCGACGACGGCCCGCGCCATCTGCACGTTCTGCTTCAGGACCGCGAGCACCGCGCTGACGTCGACGTCGGCCTCGGTCTCGTGCCAGCAGTCGTAGTCGGTGACCAGGGCGACCGTCGTGTAGGCGATCTCGGCCTCGCGCGCGAGCTTGGCCTCCTGCAGGTTGGTCATGCCGATCACGTCGCAGCCCCAGTGGCGGTAGAGCTTGGACTCGGCCCGCGTGCTGAACAGCGGCCCCTCCATGCAGACGTAGGTGCCGCCGTCGTGCGCGACCGCGCCGGCCGCGCGCGCCGCGCCGAGCGCGAGCTGCCGCAGCGGCTCCCAGACGGGATCGGCGAAGTGCGCGTGCGCGACGCAGCCGGCGCCGAAGAACGTCGACTCCGCGGTGCGTCCGCGGGTGCGGTCGATGAACTGGTCGACGAGCACGAGCTCGCCGGGTCGCACGTCCTCGCGCAGCGAGCCGACCGCCGAGACGCCGACCACGGCGCTCATGCCGAGCTGCTTCATCGCGTGGATGTTGGCGCGGAACGGCAGTTCGTGCGGCGCCAGCCGGTGGCCGCGGCCGTGCCGCGGCAGGAACGCCATGCGCACGCCGTGCAACGTGCCGGTGACCAGCGCGTCGCTGGGCAGGCCGAACGGGGTCTCGACCACGACTTCTTCGCGGTCCTGCAGCTCGGGCAGGTCGTACAGGCCCGATCCACCGATGATGCCAAGGGTCTTCTCGCTCATGTCCGTCCTCAGTTCTCGTCGGCGCCGAAGTCGTCGAAGCGGCGGCGGCGCGCGTTGGGGCCGCGGCTGTGGCTGCGCAGCGGCGCCTGCTCGGCGGCGCGTTCGCGTTCGTCGTTGGTGCGCGAGTACCAGCTCGACGCGAACAGGCGCTTGATCACCATCGTCGCGTAGGCGCCGCGCGGCAGCGAGAACGACAGCTCGGCCAGGACCTTGCCCTCGTTGCGCTCGTCGGGCGCGATGCGCACCTCGCCGACGTCGAACGGCTTGACCAGCGCCGGCCGCTGCTCCTCCTTCCAGATCATGCCGGGCACCTCGTTGGCGAAGAAGTCCTCGCGCTCGATGCCGGCCTGGTGCAGCTCCTCGTGCATCGCGCGCCGGAACGGCTCGCTGCCGCCCTCGCCGTCGGGCCCGAACAGCGGCGTGCGCATCACCTCGAGCTTGGCCTCGCGCTCGGGCGCGAGGTACTTCCACGCCATCAGATCGCCGGCGATCGTCGAGATGCGCAGTCGCTGCGCCGACATCACGCCGCCGCGCAGCATGCGGCTGATCGCGCGGTTCCACAGGTACGACTGGTAGGCGAAGGTGTGGATCACGCGCTGCCGCAGCGGCACCCGTTCGAGCGCGCCGCGAAAGTCCGCCGGCTGCTGACACAGGTGATCGAAGATCGGCTCGTAGGCCGGGCCGCGGGCGATGCGCGCGCACGCCTCCCAGTCGCCCCAACGCAGCTGCAGGGTGCGCTTGAGCTTGACGTCGCCGGTGATCGCGACCGGCGACGGCTCGGCGACGAGCTGCTGCAACGCGCGTTCGAAGTCGCCGAGCAGCACGCTGCGCATGACGAAACCCTGGCCGTGGCGCAGGCAGCCGAAGCGCTGGTCGTCGAAGAAGTTGGGCAGGCCGGTCTTGACCAGCGACGGCAGGCTGCGGCGCAGCTGCGAGGCCTGCGGCGGGCGCAGGCCGCGCACCACGATCCGGAACGCGTTGCCGCGGCTCTGCTTGCTGTTGATCGGCGCATGGGTGCGACCGACCGGGCGCAGCCGCAGGTTGGGCAGGTCGAGTTCGACCGCGCGCCGCTCGATGGTCACGAACTGATCGGTGACGGCCTGCCGGTCCTTGAGACCGGCGTAGGCGATCGCATTGCGGTCGACGCCGCCGTCGCGCACCAGCAGCGCCAGCGCCTCGGGTGTCGAGAGCTTCTCCTTGTGCAGGCTGTGCACGACGAAGTCGCCCTCGGGCACCTCGTCCCATTCGAGCAGCTCACGAACGCGGAAGTCTTCGGGGATCGTCTTGAGTCGCATGCATCATCTCCGCGTCGCGTCGAACCGGTCGAGCTTGCGTAGGGCGGTGTCCAGTTCGGGCGGCAACGGCGCCTCGGCGACGACGGCGGCGCCGTCCACGTCGACGAATTGCAGTCGTTCGGCGTGCAGGAACATCCGCCCGACGAGGGCACGCTCGGCGACGCCGGGCCGCAGTTTGTAGTCGGTCTTGATCTCGGAAAGGAGCAGCGGTTGGCCGCCGTAGCCCAAATCGCCGACGATCGGGTGGCCGCTGCTCGCCAGGTGCACACGCAGCTGATGACCGCGCCCGGTCGTCGGGCGCAGTTCCAGCAGGGCGTGGCCGGCGTAGGCCCGCCGCACCCGGACCTCGGTGTGGGCGCTGCGGAAGCCGCGCTGCTCGGTGGCCGAAGCGACCACCTTGCCCGGGCGCCGCGGGTCGGGGCCGAGCCACAGGTCGACCTCGAACTCGGGCGCGGCCGGCACGCCGTGCACCAGGGCGACGTAGGTCTTGCGCATGGCGCCTTCCTGGAACGCCGCGTCGAAGTGCTGCGCCGCCTGCAGCCCCTTGGCCAGCAGGAGGCAGCCGGAGGTGTCACGGTCGAGCCGGTGCACGATGCGCAGATCGTCGTCGGGCCGCAGGTCGTGCAGGCGACCGTGCACGCCGGCGTCGGCGCCATCGCGCGTCGGCACGGTGGGCACGCCGGCGGGCTTGGCGATCACGAGGGCCGTCGCGGTCTCGACCAGCACCGGCAGCGCCGCGGCGCGATCGCCGCCGACTGCGCGGGGCCGGCCCGCCGGCGCGACGTCCGCCACGATCACGACGTCCCCCACCCGCAGCCGGGCATTGGCCAGCTGCTCTTCGCCGTTCACCGAGACGTGCCCGCGCGCCACGAGCTCGCGCAACGCCAGGGCGCGATGGCCGGGCAGCGACGAAGCCAGGAAGTCGGCGAGCCGAATACCGCGCTGCGCGGCTTCGACGACGAACACCTGTTGCTTGCCGGACTTCAAGGGGCGAGCAGGATACGGCGCGCGCCTCGGCTGGCAATCGCCCCCTGGGCCCGGCGCGCAGAGATCCGCCCAATCGGGCCCCGGCAAGGCAGGTTGGAGCACCCCGAAGCGCCACTTCCCCCCATCCCAACCACGCGTCTCATTCCCGGGATCGAGATGGGAAATCGAGCAGCGACGGAAGCCTCCAACGAGCCCAATCCCCCTGATCTCGGGGGGTAGCGCCCACCCGATCGCAAACATGCCCCCGCATGGCACACCGGTTGCTAAGCGGGGGCCGTCCCAGGGACCGGAATCCGAGGGTGGCTCAAGGCCGCCGCCGGGCCGGTCGCAGGGCAGTGAGCTGTTGTGGACAAAACACCACGTCTCGGTGGAATCGTGGCGAGACTTTTCCACCGAGTACTGGCTTGTGGCTACCTGACTTCGATCGCGGAACGGAAGGCGAGACCGAACCGCGGAACAGAGGTGTGCGAAACTTTGCAGAGATGCTTGGACTCGGACTGGTAGCGACGAGCCGCGGATGAGGGGGGTAAAAGACCCGATTCCTTCCGCCCGGCGCGAAAGCGCCGGGCGGCTTTATTTCTGCCCGGCGCAGCGCCACCGGCCCCCAGCAGCCGCCCGCGCAATCCTCACCAAGGATTGGCCGTTCGCCCGCAAGTCGCCCTTGCCATGGCGCCGATAGACCCGGCGATGCGCTGCTCGGCGGTCATCCCCTGCCACAACGGCGTCGATCTGACGGCCGCCTGCATCGAGAGCCTGCTGCGCCTGGATGGCCGGCCGGACCTCGAGATCCTGGTCGTGGACAACGCCAGCGAGGACGGCACCAAGGACCTCGGCGACCTCTCGCCGCGCGTCCGGGTGCTCCGCCAGGAGCGCAACCTCGGCTTCGCCGGCGGCGTCAATGCCGGCGTGCGCGCCGCCACCGCGCCGCACCTGCTGATCCTCAACAACGACACCCAGGCGGCCCCCAGCATGCTGTCGGAGCTGACCCGCGCGCTGGCCAGCCACCCCGACCTGGCCGCGGTGGCGCCGGTCGCCAACGACGTGCGCGGCGAGGCGCAGATGCCCTTCGGCAACATCGGCCGCGACGCGACCGGCCGCGGCCGGATCGCCGCGGCCCTCGCCGAACACCCGCCGCTGCAGGACGTCGACTACCTGTCCGGCCTGTGCCTGCTCGTGCCGCGCGCCACGTTCGAGCTCGTCGGCCTGTTCGACGAGCGCTTCGGTTTCGGCAACTTCGAAGACGACGATTTCAGCCTGCGCCTGCGCCTGCGCGGCAAGCGGCTGGGCATCGCGCGGCGCGCCTACCTGCACCACGAGGGCCACGCGACCTTCCGCGCCATGGGGCTCGACCTCGGCGCCGAGATCGATGCGCGGCGCCAGCAGTTCGCCGCCAAGTGGCGCCACGACCCTGCGGGCGCGGCGGTGCTCGCGGCCCTGCGCGGCGACGTGCAGGCCGCCGGCGCCGCAGCCGAGGTGGCGCGTCGACGCTGGCCGCAGTGGATCGATGCGGAGTGGCACCTGGCGCGGGCCGCCGCGGCGCGCGGCCAGCACCACCTCGCGATCACGCACTTCGAGGCGCTGCTGCGCGCCAACCCTAGGCACAGCAGCGCCGCGACCGAGGCGCTCGTGCAGCGGCTGGCCGTCGACGACGAAGGCGGCGCGGTGCGCCTGCTCGAGCACATGAGAGACGGCTGCTACCTGAGCCCCGAGCAGATGGCCCGCATCTTCACGCGGTTCGGCCTGCACTACCGCGATCGCGGCGACCGCGCGACGGCGCTGGAACAGTTCCGCGCCGCGTTGGAGTTCGAGCCGACGAACGGAGAACTGCACAACTGGATCGGCGTATGCACCCTCGACGACGACCTCGACGCAGCGCAGCGCGCGTTCACGATGGCCGTCGAGCGCGGCTGCGCGCTCGGGCACACCAACCTCGGCATCGTGTTCCACCGCCGCGGCGACCTCGCGCGCGCGGCACACCACTTCACCTGCGCCGCCGCCGAACTGCCCGACGATCCGATCGTGGCCGCGAACCTCAGCGCCCTGCGCGAGCTCGCACCGGTCTGAGCAGGCTAGCCTGCGGCCATGCCGCCGCGCTGATCGCCCTGCTGCCGCGCCAACGCGACGAGTTCGCGCACGATGGTCGCGAGCGGTGTCGCCGGCGCCCAACCGATCGCCGCGACCAACCGCTGCAGGCTCGGCACCCGCCGCGGCGGATCGACGAACCCCGGCGGGAACACCGCTGTGAACGGCTGCAGCTGCAGCGGCGCCTCGGTGCCCGCCTCGTCGCGCACCAGCCGCGCGAGCGCCAGCACCGTCGTCTCGACGTCGCTACCGACGTTGAACACGCGCCCTTCCGTGCCCGGCGCCGCCATCAACTCGACGAGCGCGCGCGCGACGTCACCGACGTGCGCGAAGCAGCGCGTCTGGCTGCCGTCGCCGTAGACCGTGAGGGGCTGGCCCGCAACCGCCTGCGCGACGAAGCGCGGCAACACCATGCCCGACTCGCCGGACTGACGCGGCCCGACGGTGTTGAACAACCGCGCGACGACCACCGGCAGGCGGTCCTGTTCGCGATGACCGAAGGCGAGCCACTCACCCATCGCCTTGGCGCACGCGTAGCCGCCGCGGCGTCCCTCGGTCGCGCCGGGGCGCACCGAGTGCGCCTCGTCGAACGGCACCGGCCCGTCGCCGTAGACCTCGGAACTCGAGGTCAGCAGCACCGGGATGCGCCCCGCGGCCGCGGCGCCGAGCAGCACTTCGGTGCAGCGCAGGTTGCGCTGCACGACCTCGAGCGGGCGCGACGCGAGGCGCCGGACACCGACCGCGCCGGCCAGATGGAAGACCGCGTCGGCAGCGGCGCAGGCGCGCGCCGCCACCTGCGGGTCCTCGATCGAAGCGACGGTGACGGTCAGCCGCGCCTCGTCGGCGAATTCGCGCAGGTTGTCGAGGCTGCCCGTCGAGAGGTCGTCGACGACATGCACGCGGTGACCGCGACGCAGCAGTTCGGCGCACAGATGCGAGCCGATGAAGCCCGCCCCGCCGGTCACCAGGACGCGGGCGCCGGCGCCGAGCAACGGCGCGGCGGCAGGAGCGGAGGGATCGTCACCGACGGCTTTGGGCATGAACGCTGAGGGGCAGCCGCTACGGCCGCGCAGCTAGCGTGGCGCCCTTCCGGGTACGTTTCCACGGCAAGCTGCGATTGCTGCTGCGCCCGGCTTCGACGGGGACGGCGACCGCCTATTCCCCGGAGCCCGCGGCCGGATCGGGGCGCGCGCGGCTATCGGCCGCCGCCGGAGCGCTTGGCCAGCTCCTCGAGCTGCTTGCGCAGCTCCCGCAGCTCCGCGCGCAGGCTCTGCAGCTCGGCCTCGAGCTCCTTGTGGCGGGCCTGCTCATGGGCCCGCTCGGCCGCCTCGACCTGGGCGCGTTCTGGCTGCGCCAAGGGGCGCACTAGCGGCCGGCCCTGACTCGGCACATCCTGCCAACGCGGCCTGACGACGACTTCGCGCGGACCGACGAAACCTGGCGCGACCAGGATCGAGCTCACGCCATCCTTGCCCTCGACGCGCAGCGCGACGCGCTGCTGCGGGCGGAGGCTCGCGAGCGCCTTGTCGAGATCCGAAAGGGCGGCGATCTTGCGGTCACCGACCGCCCGCAGGATCACGTCGGACGGCACTCCGGCCGCCGCGGCCGGGCTGCCCTCGACGACCTTGTCGATCAGCACGCCGCGGTCGGTCTCGCGCACCGACAGCCCCAGGTAGGGCCGCGCCGGGACGGCCTGCGGAACGGCGGCGCCGGGCAGCCCCTGGGGCCGCACGTCGCGCGCTCGCGCCGGAGCCTCTTCGACGACCTCGGTCTCTTCCATCACCTCTTCTTCGTGCACCTCGGCCTCATGCACCTCGGTCTCGTTCTCCTCGGCCTCGTTCTCCTCTGGACGCTCGCCGAGCGTGACCACCAGGAATCGGGCCTTGTCGCCGCGCATGACCTTGAGGCGGACCTTCTCGCCCGACTTGCGGCCGCGAACCGCTGCGACCAGGGCATCGCGCGTCGGCGTCGCGACGTCCCCGACGGCGACGATGACGTCCCCCTGCTTCAGGCCCGCCTTCTGCGCCGGCGAGCCGTCGACGACGCCGGTGACGACCGCGGCGGCCGCCGACGGATCGAGGTACACGCCCAACCAGCCATCGGCGAGGGCGGCGGTGAGCAGGAAGAACGCGGCGAACGGGGCGAGAGCTGGATGCATGACGGAACCTCCGGGTGGACAGACGACGCCACGGCGGCATCTACGGCAAGGGGCGCCACAACGCAGCCGCCCAGGGAACATTCCTGCTTCGACCTGCTGGCGAGATCTTGACGGCGCGCGCCTCGATGCCTACCTTCTTCGCCCGCTGCAGGCCCTCATCGTCTAGCGGCCTAGGATCCGTGGTTCTCAGCCATGTGACAGGGGTTCAAATCCCCTTGGGGGTACCAGCCGCCCGGCAGGCTCAGCCTGCCGGGCTTCTTTCTTTCTGGCTCGAACGTCCCGGCGCGCCACGGCCCGGGCCGCGACCCGGGACCGCCACCCGGCAGACATCGACCATGGCCTGGCTGCGCCGCGAAGACCACGAAGACCGGGAGCTGCATTGGCTCTGTCCGTGGGCCACCCCCAGCCGCAACGCCGGCGAGCGCCGCCTGTTCGAAGCCGAAGACCCGCTGCGCACCGCCTGCCAGCGCGACCGCGACCGGATCCTGCACGCCACCGCGTTCCGCCGGCTGCAGCACAAGACCCAGGTGGTCGCGGCCTACGAGGGTGACCACTACCGCAGCCGCATGACGCACTCGCTCGAGGTCGCGCAGATGGCGCGCAGCGTGGCGCGGGCGCTGCGCTGCAACGACGACCTCGCCGAAGCCGTCGCGCTGGCGCACGACCTGGGCCACCCCCCGTTCGGCCACGTCGGCGAAGAGGCGCTGCACGAGCTGATGCAGGGCCACGGCGGCTTCCGCCACAACGCGCAGAGCGCGCGCACCGTCGACTACCTCGAGGATCGCTACGGCCACGGCCTCGGCCTCAACCTCACCGCCGCGACCCGGCGCAGCCTGCTCAAGGGCAAGGTGCCCGAGGGCTTCCCGTTGAGCCCGGACCTGCTGCCCAAGCCGCCGGTCCCGCTCGAAGCGCACATCGTCGATCTCTGCGACAAGGTCGCGTACCTCAGCCACGACCTCGACGACGGCCTGCGCGCGGCGATGTTCACCGAGCACGAAGCCGCGGAGCTGCGCCTGTGGCAGCGCGCGCGCGACTCTGCCGGCAGCGTCAACCGCCAGCGCATCGTCAGCGAGGTCGCCTCGCTGCTGATCCACGACCTCGTCGAGAACACGGACCGTGCGATTGCGCAGGCGGTTCCCGGTGGCGCGCCGCCGCGCGTGCAACACGGACAGGTGATGACCGTGCTGGCCCAGGAGATGCTCGAGTTCCTGCGCGAGCGCTTCTACCGCTCACCGCGAGTACTGGCCGTCATGGACGACGGCGCGGCGCGCATCCGGCGACTGTTCGCCGCGCTGCGCGACGACCCGTCGCAGCTGCCCGAACACCAACGCACCCGCCTGCCGACCGATGGGCTCGAACGCACGGTCTGCGACTACATCGCCGGCATGACCGATCGCTTCCTGCACCGCGCGACGGGCGGCTGATCGGGCGCCAGATCCGGCTGATTCCTTCCGTGGTGCACGTCGCCGCACGCGCCAGGCGTCCGGTGGCCCCCCGCGGGAACTGCCCGGAAATGGCGCGGGCCTGCATCGTGCAGGCCCGCGAACTGGTTACCCCGCAAGGATTTGAACCTTGACAAACAGTACCAGAAACTGTTGTGCTACCGTTACACCACGGGGTATTGTAAAGAGCCGACTACTAACGGGTTAGGCCAACCCGCCGGAGGCCGGCGAGCCGATCCTGCCAGATGTTTCGGAGCGCGTCTGACGACGCGAACCGGCGGTCTGGTTACCCCGCCTGGACTTGAACCAGGAACCAACAGTACCAAAAACTGCTGTGCTACCGATTACACCACGGGGTAGATCGGGGGCGGAAGGATAGCAACTGAAGGGCCGTTGTCTACGACTTCCTGGCCGGCCCGTTCGCGACCGCGACCTCGCCTGGCAGACGCACTTCGAGCAGTTCGAGGCCCGCATCGGCGGCCGACCATTCGACCGTCGCACCCGGTGGGGCCAGGCACACCGTGTCGACCTCGACCGCAGTGCGCCCCCCTCCGCAGGTGAACTCACCCGCACCGGCGAGCACGTACCACAGGCGCAGTTGCCCACCCTCGTCGACGGCGCGGCCATCGCCGCTGCCAGGTCGACGCACGACCACCGCAAGCGCGCCGCGCGTCGCCGCGCCGATGCCGGTGTCGCGCACCTCCCAGCCCGGCCAGTCTGCACTCCGCGTGATTTCCGCCTGCTGCCGGCGGTGATGCACGAACCGCTGCCCGCCGAACTGCCGCTCCGGTGACCGCACCGCGGTCGGCAACTGCAGCGCGTGATCGACGCGGGTCGCGTGCTCGGCCGGTGACGAGACCTCGATGACCTCCGTGCCGTCCGAACACTCGAGCACGCGGTGACGGATGCCGGGCGGCTGCACGACGCAGTCGCCGGGCTCCAGCACGAACGGCGGCCCCTGGTCCTCGTAGACGACGCGCACCCAGCCCGCGCGGCAGTAGATCAGTTGCGCCGCGACCTCGTGGAAGTGCACGTAGTCGGGCACGGGCCCGCCGCGCTCGATGCGGATCCGCGACGCGATCAGCCGGCCGCCACAGCGGCCCGGGATCAGGTCCCGATAGCGCATGCCGGCGCGGCCCTCGATCCAGGGACCGGCGGCGGCGGTGACGAGCGGTTGCCGCAGCGCGACCTCCAGCGGCACCGGCTCGGGTGACGCCAGGTCCGCGGTGACGAACTCCACGCGCGCACCGTTCGGTGCGACCCGCGTCGCGCCGTCCGCGCAGTCCGCGCCGAGCACGCGCAGGTGCCCACCACCGTCCTCGCCGCGCTGCAGGCACAGCCACGCGCCGTGACCCCAGAGCCGGGCGAGGCGGGGATCGTCGGCCGGGAAGATCGTGTCGAGCCGAAAGCCCAGCGCCGTGAAGAACGCGAGGTTGGCGGACAGGTCCGCGCAGTGCAGGACCATCTCGGCGCTGGCGGTCGGCGGTTCGATCATCGCGGCAGGATAGGCGATCTCTGTCACCGATGAGTGGACCGCGGAGCGCCGCGGCGCGACGATGCCGTCGCGGCACCGGCACCTCCGGTTCTGCCTTGCCACGATCCCAGCCGCCCACCGCGGCGAGAGAGACCACCGCATGTCGAACACCCCCATGACGCGCGCGTTCTTCGCGCTGGCGATGCTCGGTCTGTCGCCCGGCCTGTGTGCCCAGCAGCCCGATGAAGGCACTCCCGCCGCGCGCTTCGCCGCCGTGAAGGCGGACCACGAGAAGGCGATGAAGGCCTTCGTGACGGCCTATCAGGCCGCCAAGTCCGAGGCAGAGAAGGACGCCCTGGTGCGCGATCAGCTGCCCAAGCCCGAGCCGTACGTGGCGCGCATGATCGCGATCGCCGCGGAATCACCGAACGATCCGGTGGCGGTCGACTGCCTCACGTGGGCGCTGGACAACGGGCGCGACGAAGAGCAGATGGCCGCCGTCCTGCAGACCCTGCAGCGCGACCACCTGACGAGCCCCAAGCTCGGCGACGTCTGCATGACGTTGCGCGGCGGCGGCATCAAGAACGACGAAGCGTTCCTGCGCGCGGTGCTGGCGGACAACCCGCACCGCCCCGTTCGCGCGCAGGCCTGCTACGTGCTCGGCCTGCTCCACACCCAGGCGGCGACCTTGGCGCGCACCGTGCAGTCGGGCGGCGACCCCGCGCGTGTGCAGCAACTCGCCGCGCGCTACGGCGAAGAGTGGCTCGCCGCGATGCGAACGGCCGACGCGGCGCAGCTGCAGCAGCAGGGCGAAGCGCTGCTCGAGCGCGTCGCCGCCGAGTTCGGCGAGGTGGCAGCGCCGCGCGGCACGCTGGGCGAATGGGCCACGGCCGACCTCTTCGAACTGCGCCATCTCACGGTCGGCAAACCGGCCCCCGAGATCGTCGGCACCGACCTCGACGGCGTCGAGTTCAAGCTCAGCGACTACCGCGGCAAGGTGATCTTCCTCGACTTCTGGGGATTCTGGTGAGGCCCCTGCCGGGCCATGATCCCGCACGAGCGGTCGCTCGTGAAGAAGCTCGAGGGCAAGCCCTTCGCCCTGATCGGCGTGAACAGTGATTCCGACCGCGAGGAGCTGCAGGCCAGGCTCGTCAAGGAGCAGATCACCTGGCGCCAGTTCTACGACGGCAGCACCACCGGGCCGATCGCCAAGGCCTGGAACGTGCGCGGCTGGCCGACCACCTATGTGATCGATCCGCAGGGCATCATCCGCTTCAAGAACGTGCGCGACGCCGAGGCGGAGAAGGCGATCGAATCGCTGCTCGCCGAGCCGCCGCCCGAACAACCGCCCGCAAAAGCGCCGAAGAAGTAGCGGCGCCTGGCCCCTGCCTACCTGGCCCGCAGCGCCGCGAGCCCCTGCTCGGCGGCGTGCAGGCCGTGGCTGCCGATCGTGCGCAACCAGCCCGCAGCCGTCTCGGCCCACGGCCAGTCCAGCGCGCAGCCGACCAACAGGATCACCACCACCGGCACCGCGATCTTGCCGAGCAGCACCGCCAGCCGGAAGACGAAGCTCAGCACGTGCAGCGCGATCAGCGCGCCCACGAACGTCAACCCGGCCGCGATCGCGGTCGTCAGCAGGTCCGGGTCGCGCCCGTAGGACAGAAAGCCCGCCATCGCCGCCCCCAGGGCAGCGATGCCCGAAAAGCCGTTCGAGGCGCCACCGACCACCCGCACCACGGGCGGTGCAGAGGGTGCGGCTGGTGGGAAGGCTGCCGTGCCTTGCTGGGTCATGGGCTCTCGTGGGCGGGCCTTCGGGTGCGGAAGGCGGTGGGGTCGTCGGGGCGACCATGTCGTCGGCCGCGCCGAAGTACTCCGAACCGACGCAAGCAAGTGAGGACTTTCGCAGTTCGCGGCTGGGGAATCCGCGCACCCGTTCGTTGCATGCGCCCTTTCGATCCGTGGCTCCACCACCACCTTGCGCATCGTGCTCCCACGGCCGCGACCCATGAATACCGATCTCCGCATCGCCGCTCGCTGTCTGCTCCTCACGCTGCTCGCGGCGCCGCTGTTCGCGCAAGGTATCCCCCGCCCCACCGGCCTGTTCTGCAGCTGCCCCCCGACCAACGCGGTCTCGAGCTCCTTCCTGGCGACCGTGGCCGCCAAGCCCTTCGTCGACGGCTTCCTGGTGCGCATCGCCTGGAGCGACGTCGAGACCAGCCCGTCGGTCTTCGACTGGACCCTGCTCGACGGGCAGCTACAGCTGTGCCAACAGGCCGGCAAGAAGGTGGCGCTGGCGATCGTGCAGGGGCCGGGCACGCCCGCGTGGCTGTCGGGTCTCGGCGCAGCGACGCTGACGTACTCGTTCAGCGGCCGCAGCCAGACCATCGCCGTGCCATGGGACCCGATCTACCTGCAGCGCTGGCAGCAGTTCGTCGCCGCACTCGGCGCCCGCTACGCCGCCGATACGACGATCGCGCTGGTGCACGTCACGCACGCGACGCACAACGGCTTCGAAATGCAGCTGGCGCCGGCCGAGCAGCAGACCTACGTCGGCGCGGGCTACACGGACGCCGTCTACGCGCAGTCGTGGAGCACGGTGATCAGCGCGTTCGCCGCGGCCTTCCCGAACCACCCGCTCGACATGGACCTGCACCCGATCTTCGGCAGCGATGCCGTGGCCGGCGCGACGGTAACCAGCGGCCTGGCGGCGGCCCCGGGGCGCTTCGGCGCGTTCGGCGGCTGGTGGAGCGTCAACAACGCGCAGAACGCCTATCCCGGCATGCAGGCGCTGTTCGAGGCCACCGCGGCGACGAGCTTCACGAACGTGCAGAACGTCGGCAGCTGGGTCACCACGCCGACGCGATACGGCTCGAGCCTCGCGACCTACGAGGCCGCCTACGACCTCGCGCTGCAGAGCGGCATTCGCTACCTCGAGGTCTGGAACGCCGATCTGCTCGACCCGGGCCTCGATCCCCTGCTGACGCAGGTCGCCGGACAGCTGCGCTGCGCGGGCTGGTACCAACGTTACCCGTCCGCGGCGACCCCGCCCGCCGCCGTGCACGGCATCACCGGCTGCACCGCGCCGGCGATGCAGTTCGACCTGACGGTCGCAGGCGGTCCGGCCAACAGCCTCGCGCTGTTCGCGGTCGGCACCGATCGCGGAGTCACCACGGTGCCAGGGATCGGCGACGTGCAGATCGCCCCGTTCACGCAGCTGATCACGCTCGGCATCGTCGTGCTCGACGGCAACGGCGCGGGCGCCTTGACCGTGACCGCGCCGGCCAGCGCCCCCTACCGCTTCACGACCCAGGCGGCGGTCCTCGGCAGCAGCGGCGTCACGCTGACCAACGCGATGGAACTGCGGTGACGCGCGGATCGGCGCGGAGGGAGCGACGTCGCCGGGCGCTGGCCGGCCAACGTCAATCAAATGTCACTCCGGCCGGTTCGCGGACGTCTCGTGACGGACGAGGGCTCGAGGTGCGTGCGCACCGGGCGCCTCGTCCGGTCCCTTCGACGTTGGAAACCGAGTCATGCATCTCTCCTCTCTCACCCGCGGCTTCGTGCCGGCGGTCGCCCTGCTCGTGACCTGCGCCGCCACCGAGGCGCGCGCCCAGATCATCGGTACGTGGCCCACGTGCGCCTTCCCCTCCGGCAACCCGACGTTCGCGAGCAGCGGCTCCACGAACGCGCTGCACAAAGAACTGCTCGGCAAACTGCTCTTCTGGGACGAGCAGCTGAGCACCGATCGCTCGATGGCCTGCGCCAGCTGCCACGACGTGCTCCGTGGCGGCAACGACAAGCACGGCGGGGTCCAGCACCCCGGCTTCGATGGCATCTTCGGCAACGCCGACGACACCTTCGGGTCCCCCGGCATGGTGAGGTCGGACAGCAATCGGGACTTCACGCCCGACCCGATCTACGGCGTCGATCGCCAGGTGACCGGCCTGAACGCGCCGACCATGATCGGCGCCGCGTTCTTCGAGAAGCTGTTCTGGGACATGCGGGCCGGCCCGGACTTCCGCGACCAGAGCGGCGCCGTCGTCAGCGGCTTCTCCAGCAACGCCGCGCTCGAGTCGCAGGCCTCCGGCCCGCCCACGAGCCCCGTCGAGATGGGCCACGACGGCATCCTCTGGAGCGAGATCGAGAACAAGCTCGGCGCGCTCTTCCCGCTCGCCCTGGCCACCAACATCCCTGCGACCTTCCCGGTCCTGCCCGGCGTCGACTACCAGCAGATGTTCGACCTGGCCTTCGGCCCGGGCCCGGTCACGCGGGAACACATCTCGATCGCGATCGCTGCCTACATGCGCACGCTGATCCCCAACCAGGCGCCCGTCGACCTGGGCACGATGACCGCCGACCAAGTCGCCGGTCTCGAGCTGTTCCGCACGCGCGGCTGCGCCCGCTGCCACTCGAACGGCGGCGTGATCGAGTTCAACGCCGCGACCCAGACGTTCACCGACCCCAACGACCTGCTGTTCAGCGACGGTGGCCCGCACAACATCCAGCTCGTCAACCACAGCACGTTCCCGGCGAGCTTCCCCGGCGGCGTCAAGGCGCCGACGCTGCGCAACGTCGGCCTGCGCAAGCGCCTGTTCCACAGCGGGCACATCACCTCGGTGACGCAGGCGATGACGGTGCACTACAACAACCCGTCGACCCCACTCGCCGTCCGCTTCAACCCCATCCTGAGCACGACCCCGCCGGGCCCCGGCCTCAAGAGCGAGTTCGACCAGGTCGTCGACTTCCTCGAGAACGCGCTCACCGATCCGCGCGTGGCGAACGGCGTGGTGCCGTTCGACTTCCCGACGCTGCACGGCGACAACGTGCCGTTCGGCAGCAACCTGATCGGCCCCGGCTCACCCGGCACCGGCGGTCTGATCCCGACGATGATCGCCAACGCCCCGGCCAAGCTCGACAACCAGCACTGGCGCATCGGGCTCGGCAACGCCCTCCCCGGCGCGCTCGCCAGCCTCTACTTCGCGCCCGCGCTGCAGCCCGGGCAGGTGATCGGCGGCGTGCCGTTCGAGCTGGATTCGGGCCTGGCCTTCGTCTCCGGCACGTCCACGGTCGGGCCGAACGGCACGGTCACGGTTCATCAAGCGGTGCCGTCGGGCGCGGGCTTCCTCGGCCTCGAACTCGATTGGCAGTGGGTCGTCGCCGATCCCGCCGCCACCGGTGGGCTGGCCGCCAGCCGGGCGGCGCAGATGTTCATCTTCTGATCGCGACGGCCCTCGGCGGCGCGCTGCTGCACGCTGGCAGCAGTCGCGCCGCCTAGTTCGCCTCGCGACGGTCCATTCTCGCGACGGTCTCGCCGAGGCGCTCGAGAGCGCGGTAGTAGCGCCTCTTGATCGCGGCGGTCGAGACCTCGAAGTGGCGACCCAACGCGTCGAACGGCAGCGCCTGGAAGTGCCGCATGCGCAGGAGCTCGGCGTCGGGGCCACCGAGCAGCTCCAATGCCGCCTGCACCCGGTCGCGCGGGTCCGTCCCGATTCGCGCCTCGTCCTCGCAGGGCTCCAGGGCCGGCGCCTCGACCGATCGACGCGCGCGCCGACGACGGCGGCGGGCGGCGTTCAGGAACTCCAGCGTGCAGATGCGGTGCACCCAGACCTCGAGCACCCCTGTGCCCGTGAAGTTGCCGAGCTTCCGCCACGCCACGAGCAGCGCGTCCTGGACCGCGTCGTCCAGATCGTGCTCGTTGAGCAGGTGGCCGTGGCGGGCGTTGTGCGCGCGCATCATGCGCGACACGCACCGCAGCCGCTCCATCAGCACGCTGGTCGCGTCGGCCGATCCTCGCCGGGCCGCCCGCGCCAGTTCGAGGTCGCTAGCCGCCTGCACGGACGGGCACTCCTCCGGCACCGCCTCCCGCCGGACTGCAAACGACTGAGCAGGCTCAATTCCGAGCGGCACGACTCCTCCTTCAGATCGACGCCCGGTTGGTGTCGGCTGGCCACGGGTTTGGTTGCGATTTCCGGAGAACGGCGCGGGCGTCCGCCGTGTCGCCGCCCGACGCGCCGCAGTAGCGTGCCGGCATGCTGCAGTTCCTCGAACTCATGGCGGTCATCGCCGCGGCGTCGTTCGGCGTGCTGCTCGCGCGCAGCAAGCACCTCGACCCGGTCGGCTGCATCTCGGTGACGTTCGTGGTCTCCTTCGGCGGCGGCACCCTGCGCGACGTCCTGCTCGATCGCCAGCCGCTGTTCTGGATCCAGCACGAGCACTACGCCTGGATCGTGTTCGCGATCGCGGTCGTCGGCTCGCTGTTGCCCCGGTTGCCCAGCGGCCTCGACCGCTGGCTGGCGGTGCCCGACGCCATCGGCATGGCCCTGTTCAGCATCGCCGGCGCCGGCGTCGCCGTGCGCACCGAGGCGTTCGTGGTGTCGCCGTTCCTCGCTTCGCTGTTCGGGGTGATGACCGGCACGTTCGGCGGCGTGCTCGGCGACATCGCGGTCAACGAAGTGCCGCGCCTGTTCCAGCCGACCACCCCGCTGTACGCGACCTGCGCATTCGTCGGCTGCTGGGTCTACCTGCTGCTGCGCGAGACGGCGCTCGGGGCGGATGCCGCGCTGTGGATCGGAGCGGCAGCGATCGTCGCGCTGCGGCTCGCCGCGCTGCGATGGAACCTCAGGCTGCCCGGGCCGCGGCGCTGAGCCGAGAGGGTTCCGCTGACGGGCCGGCCCTTGCCCGCATGTCGCCGCCGGAGAGGATCCGCCGTCGTCCCGCCCATGCCTGCCGCCCCCAGAACCCTCCGCCCCGCGCAACAAGGCGACCTCGACACACTCGTCGAGCTCGGCCGCAGGTCGTGGCTCAGCGCCTTCGCCCAGACTGCTCCCTTCACGCTGATCGAGTGGTGGGCCCGCACCAACCGGGTGCGCACACTCTTCGCTGCGAACTGGCCGCAAATGCTGCTGTGTTGCCAGGCCGACGAGATCCTCGGCCTCGCGCAACCCGCGCAGGACGAGGTCAACGGCCTGTGGGTGCACCCTGCCCACCAGGGCGCGGGCGTCGGCTCACAACTGCTGGCCGCGGCCGAGGCCGAGATCGCGCGCGAAGGGAATCGCGTGGCGTGGCTCACGTGCTCGGCGTGGAACCCTAGGGCGTTGGCCTTCTATGCGGCGCGCGGCTACGTCGAGACCGGGCGCACGCGCTGCGTTCATGCCAGCGGAGTCGAGGTCGAGGAGATCCGCATGGAGCGGCGATTGCGGTAGCGGCGACGCGATCGCCGATGCTTGCGACCTCGTTCCCTGCGGACATCGACCACGACACCGGGGGCTTCGCCGCCCCGGAACAGGCTTCCCCACGAAGACTAGCGGCCCTGATTCCTCCCTGCCTCATAGCGCCGCTCCAAGGAACACGCAGCCTCCAGCCAACCGTTCGCGACGTTCTGTACGAACCTCGCAGGAACCCCTTCCCAGCCCGTCACCAGCACCCTGACATCTTCTGCTTTGCGGGTCCGCCAGAAGAACGCGACCCCTTGCTCATCTCGCATGGTGTCGAGCACCCACACCTTGCCATTCTCCCGGATCACCAATTGCGTGTGCCTCGCCGAGAGATCCCCATTCACGACCAGGCGGTGGAAGAACACCCCATCCTTCCACTTCGTGGAGACGACTTCCTCTCCGCCACCATGCACCTGGAACGGCTCCGGACTCAACGCACCACCACCCTCCAGCATTGGCCGGACACGGTACCAACCCCTTGGCAACTCGACTGTGTCTCCTAGCCTGATCGTCCTCGGTTGAAACCACTTTTCGCCGCCAAGCACCACCCTGAACCGCCCATCTACTGGGTAGACCCCCGCTGGTGGTGGCTCGATCGTCACCTTCGACGTGACGATCACGGGCCCACCACCGCACACGATGTCTACCGGCCCGTCGAACTGATTCAGAGGTTCGAGCAACACCTCGTCCACCCGCTCTCCACCAACTCTCGCCAGCGCCTTGGCGTAGACCTTGGTCTTGCCCCACTTGAGACGACCGACATCCGGCAGAAACGCGACAGCCCTGACTCGCGCGTCCCCGCCAGTGATCTGCGCCACGATCTGCTTCAGCCTGGCAATCTCATGCTTCCTCTCTGGAGGCACTGGAGGAGCCGCACCTGCCGTCATGCTGGCCTGCAACAGGTCCGCCCCGACATAGCGAACAGCAGCCACCGCCGGCATCTGCAAGAACACCACGCCATCCCCCGATGGCCACTCGCACACCTGAGGCTGGGTCCTGGCCAGTAGCCAGTGCTCATGCAGCGCGAGGACTCTCCATGTGGCCGACGTCCTGCTCGCGGACAGGAGGGCCCTGCCCGAACCCTCCGAGACCGCCCGGTAGATGGCTGTCATTGGATCCACCCCCGGCACCCACCTTCGCCCACTTGCTGGCTCCACACCCTGCTCGAGGTCCGAATGCGACACGACGAGTTCCACCCCGCGTACAACCGCCTGCGTCTCGCAGTCTCTGAGTTCGACCACAACGCCGTCTGCAGCCACCAGACGCACAGTGCTCCGAGCGTCTGGGTCGACATTCTCCACCCGAGTGGTCAGGAACCCCGACCCCACGACAAGTAGCTGCTGCGCCCTCTGCTCCTCGCCATACGGAATCACCGACCATCCGTCCTCGGCGACCACGTCCATCGCAGGCGCTTCCCGCGCACCTTCTGCGGCCCAAGCAAACATCGTGTCCGGGACGGGGTTTCCACCTTCATCGACAACCTTGAGCCAGAGGCGCCCATCCGGAACCCACTCTGGATGCACCCTGACGACGCCACCGATCTCGGCCTGAACTGCGGCACCATCTCCCTGAGCGGGCGACATCAACTCATGCGAGGCCGCCGGCCCCACGAGCTCGTCCCCCGGCTGCCCCGCGAGAATCCACAACTCAACCAAGGCGCCAATGACCAAGACACAGCCGAGCAGCACGTTCCTTCTGGCATCACTCATGGCTTCCTCACGCATCGATCACCCGCACTCGCCAACCGAGCAAGGTCACGGAACTCATCGAGCGGCTTGCGCATCACGCTTCTCCTTCCATCTCGGCACCAGCTACCGCGCGCCGCGCCCCCCTCGTCGCGTCGATCCGCTTCAGCAGCCAGCGGATCCTCAGACGCTCGCTGACCAGGATCGCGAAACCCAAGCAAACCCAACCGATGCCCAGCGCAACTCCATCCCGCTCCCCCAGGAGATTCCTGCGCGCCAAGAGGTAGCCGCCCCACACAAGCCAGATGCACGCCACCATCGGCCGAAACCACGACGGCCAACCAAAAAACGAACTGCGCAAGTCCTCTGCCAGCGCATCTTCCGTTCGTTGCAGCACGTCAGAACACGACTTCATCCGCCATCTCCTCCGGCACCAGGTTGATCTAGTGCTTGCTCGCGATCACCGGGGAGTTCCCCATCAGCCTCGCGATCTCGAGCAGCGACACGCCCTTTCGCACCACTGCGACCCGAACGTGGGCGCAGTTGTAGCAGGTTCCACGGCAGCCCTGCAGCCTTCAGCAACTCACGGAACGCGCGGCTGAGGTCGTCGGGATCCCGGTGGCACCCGCCAGGCGAAGCGAACCGGATCGGCCTGGGACCATGGCATCCGGCCACGAGCCCCGCGGCGCTCCCTGCGGTCACGCTCGGGTGTCACCCATGCGCCCGGACACGCGTGTTACCCATGTATCTGGGTTGGACCATCACGCTGAGCTGACTGCCAACGGTCTAAAAGACACCCCTCGTATCCCGCAATCCATCACCGCCTTGCGAAACGCCTGAGACACGATGCTCAGTTGGAACGCCTGCCCCCCACTACCGAACCACGCAGAGCTCTTGCATATGTTCACGCCCCTCGCCGGCGCGACCACTGTGGGCCCCATCCCAACGGTGACGGGCAAGAACTTCTTCCGGCGACACTCGCAGCACTCCGATTCTTCCTGAATCAATCCACCCAGATCCACCTGCACCTCGCGATCCACCACCAATTGCACAACGCCCGCGATCTCCCTGCCTTGGCGATCCACCACTTCTCGGCATCCCACGCCCATGCCTTCAAGGCAATTCTGATATTTCTCCCTCACCACAAACCATTCATCATACACCCAATGCAATTGGGCAATCGCTCGCTGACCCCAAGCGGGCGCCTTCTTCATCATGAAAGGCGCCGACTGCACCCTGCCCGCCCCACACCGCGCACAGCCAGGGCAGTCCCCATACGTGTGCTTCAAGTAACCGAACTCATCCTCCTTGGGCTGCGGAAACCCACACTGCCAGTCACCTCGCATCTGCAACCACTCCGCATCTCTCATCTCCACGCTCGAGAAGCGCGACTCAATCCGATGCACGCACCCCGAACACCTCACCCACTCCGCGACATTTCGCCACTCCAGGGACTCTTCGTCGATCTCCAGGGCCACGAAGCCACTATCCGCAACCTCCAGACCCCACGCCCGAAATCGCCTTGCCAAGTCGGGGCTCGACCCAAACGCAATGTTGTGCACCGTCTTCATCTCCAACCCCAAGACCTCAGGATTCCCGGATAGTAGCCATTCGTGTTCTTCGCTGTAGCCCCCAACAGTTCTCGCGAGGCGGAACCACTAGTACCGTTGGGGACCTCCTACCGCCATGCCTGTGCAAACGCGCAAAGCACACCTCAGGAAGCCAGTAGACGACGCATCTTGCTCCTCAGTGGCCATGGCTCTTGCACACACGGTTTGACAGCCTCGCCCTTCACGGGAAGTTGCGGCCAGTTGCCAAGGACTCACGACGAGCGCATGGCTCCCTATGCCGACAGGCCCCAGTTGCAGGCAGAAGGACCTGTGTCACATTCGCCAGGAAATGCGGGCGATGGCGGCCGTGACGAAGAGCGCTCTGACCGCTCCCGCTTTCCTGCTCTCGGGCTAGAACCCAGAGCCCTGTTCTCAGAGTCCGAGAGCACTTTGGGGCCAGATCCGCTCTCGACCTGTTGACCCGCTTGCCCGCCTGCGCACCCGACCAGCCCCCGATCGCCGTATCCGACCGCCTGCACGGCACCTACATGCGCCCCGTACAGCAAGACGCCCCAGGGCTTGTGGCCCCAGGGCGTTCGCTTCTGACGAATGGTAGCGGGGAGAGGATTCGAACCTCTGACATTCGGGTTATGAGACGTCGCGACGCACGCGTCCGAAACGCAGTCCTGACAGGCGATTACATGCAAAGAACGATGTCGGCAGAGCATACATGGACACAGTCGGGATGTCCAGCTTCGCCAGGCTCTCCATGTTTGCCGCCTCGCGGACACACAGAGAGCACAGCCTAACAGAAGACGACCTGGACATCCTTGGGTTGGCCACGACCTTCGGGCCCTAGGACTCGGCTAGTGTCCGCGCCGACATTCCGAACACACAGTCGGCATGACTTTCGGGCCGCTTGCCAATCCGCAGTCATCCCATGACCTTCGGGCGTTTGAAGTCCGTGTCCGCATCCTGCCTTCGTGCTAAGGGCACATCGCTGCACCCCGAATGAGGATTCCCCTACGACCCCACACAAGTGCCTCCGGCTATTCACACCCGACTTTCGCACAACCACGGAAGAACCTCCGGATCGCCCACCCCACGCGCAAACCGCCTCCCATTCTCTTTGCATATGCATAGGACGTAACGCCCCGTGAAGAGGCAAGGCCCAACATCGCCTTCATCTTCGTGTCAGCAATCTGCGACCTTGGCCATAATACAATCATCCTTGATGGAGGCAGGGCCGACAGCGCCGCCTCCAACTCCCACGCAATGCTAGCACCGGGACTGTCTCCAAGAACAAAGACCGCCATGTCCGACTGATTGAGCAATCGCTCAACATCGCCCTTCCATTCGGGACTGTCGCATCTAAGTTCCGTGACATCCGCCATGCTGTAGGGAGCGAGCCATGGCATGGCAATGGGGAAGAGCCACACAAGGCAACCAATATCGTACACCTGGGTATCGTCGTACTCCTTACTGCAAACGACACTGACCGCAGCGTGATTCGCAATCGTAGGCAGCACGTGCTTTCGCAGCATTTTCGCTGTCGTCGGCAAGTATCGCCACAACACGACAACCCTGCAATGTCTGTCGCGCGTATTCACCCACGCCCTCTGCGCCAACATGACCACAATACCGATACACACATTGGCGATCAATAGAACCACGAACTCCATCACTACGGCCCCACCCCGGAAAGCGTGCGCAACAAGAACCAAACTGCCTGCAAACACCGAGCAATTCACAACGACTGGCACCCAAGACCGGCCCATGCGCGGGCTGATTAAAACTCTGCCATTAAACACTGCGATCTGATCGATGTCGCGCCCCGTCAGCGCCGCAATCGCACGCACCGGTGGTTCTGGCTCGCCGTCTGACGTAGGCAGGCCTCTCAGGGCATCAACGACGACTCTCATCAACACCCCTACGATCACGCGCCACAGGACTATTGACACGACAATACAAACGACAGCCCAGCCCAGCGAACAAAACAGAATGGTCAACACCATCGCAGCGACGGCCATGCTCGCCGAAATTGCAAATCGGTAGAACATCGCGTCGGCCAAATGTCGCGACAACGCAAACAATCGCGCCTTGACATCTACGTGACACACTCGAACAACGCCGAAGAGGCGCGACGATTCCTCCCACACACGCATCGCAAACCAACGCGTCACTAAAGGCATCACGATGACAATATGTGCGCCGACACACACACCCAAAATGCCAAATCCTGACTTCTCCACCATGGACGCCAAGAGAAATGCCAATGGCAAGAACGTCGCCGTACAAGCGGCCACTTGCAGCGCATGCGCGCACAACTGCCGCACTAACACGTCCTTTGCAATCTGACTACATTCTCGATCCTGCGGACACAGTTCAATATCTCCCCAAATTGCCGCCTGAAAGGCCCTCTCCCTTGCATGCATCCGAGGAAGGACGGCTCCATGCTCATCCGCTACTCTCGACGTGGTTTCTTCTTTGAGTGCCATGCCAGTGCCAATTTCCGTGTGCCGCGCTAACCAATGCTACCCGAAGCCTAATACGGTTCTTGCTGACCAGTTGCCGGTAGCGCTCACCCAGGACCGTCAGCTTACGCATCCGAGCTCCAGCATTGATCGCTACGCCTAACGCCTATGGCGCTGAGCCGCGAGCGCCGCTTGGGACGCTCGCGGCTCCTGCGTCGTGTTAGCCAGCCTTCTGGAACGCCGCGAGCACGACTTGCCATGGAACAGCCGTCAACGCAAGGATCGCATGGAAGAGCAAGAACAGCCACGGAACCAACTGCTCCACATGCGTGAACGGAAGGTAAAGGCTCTTCTCCTTCCCTCGTCCGACACTCGCCCACTCAGCGTCGTACGGGCGAATGGGGAGGCGTCGCTCGATTTGATGGATGACCTTGAATTTCGCCGAGTTGATATCTCGGTATGAGCGAATGATACGATTCCACAGATAGCACATCACTATCGCCGAAAGTGGAACCAAGACCTCTAGTGTAGTGGAGTGCGTGGCATTCCCGAAAGCGTCCTTCGCAAGTAGGGCGACCAGGGCGGTGTTGATCGCCAAGAAAAAGGAGTTGGCCTTCTCGCGGCGCTCGCTGATCCGATCGGCCATCTCAAGGTAGACCTTGTAGACATCGAGCACGTGATCGCGATAGGACGGACCGTATTCTGACGGCTCAATGCCACTCAGCCACCGGCCGGGATCGTATTGGGGCGGCATCTCGCCGGGCCGCTCAGGCGAAGGCGCGGTTTCGCTCACGGGTCCAACTCCCGAATCGCTGAGACTATTGAATCAGTGTTCCATCTCACGATTCGGTCCGCGGCAGCTGAGACTACCGTCGAGACTTGTTCGGTGCCCCATGGGCAAATGGCGACGAGCGGCTTGGAGAAATCTTGCTTTGCAATCTGGATCTCACGCTGAATCCACTTGCTGTAGGTCGCGTACTTGCCGGCCATGATCAGGACCACGTCGCAGAACACCACCTGATTCTTGATGGCCCTGTATAGCGCATCAACGCTTGGAGCATTGTGAACCGGGTCGTCTTTCGGGACCGAGTAGTTCTTGTAGATGAAGTTCGGCGCTGCATCGAGCAGATCAACGAGCTTCTCGTAGGCATCGCTGTACGTCCATGAATGACTGATGAACAGACTCCTCGACTTCAACGCTGGCATGCACTTCTCCTGATCTGGCTCGTGTTCGGCAAACCTGCGTTGCACCACGCACGCAGCCGGCACGCGCTGCCAATCCTACCCACATGCCGAGCAACCCGCATGCCACCAGCTGCTGCACCCAGGCGTTCAGGCCAAACAGGCGACCACGCATGAGCTCCCACAGGCCCGCATCGATCGCCTCCTATTCCTCAGAACACGACTTCATCCGCCATCTCCTCCGGCACCAGGTTGATGTAGTGCTTGCTCGCGATCACCGGGGAGTTCCCCATCAGCCTCGCGATCTTCAGCAGCGACACGCCCTTTCGCGCCAGCTGCGACCCGAACGTGTGGCGCAGTTGTAGCAGGTTCCACGGCAGCCCTGCAGCCTTCAGCACCTGGCGGAACGCGCGGCTCAGGTTGTCGGGATCCCACCGACACCCATCCGGCGAAGCGAACAACCATGGCACGCCCTTGCGCGGCTCCAGCTTCTCCAGCACGGCCAGCAGCCGCGGGGACACCGGCACCTTGCGGTCGCGCTTGGTCTTCGGCTGCCACGACTCCCCCCGCACGGTCTTCGCGCGTACGCGCAG
Source organism: Planctomycetota bacterium (assembly GCA_020638655.1). Taxonomy (GTDB): domain Bacteria; phylum Planctomycetota; class UBA1135; order UBA1135; family UBA2386; genus JACKIC01. The sequence continues at coordinate 64,605 of JACKIC010000010.1, read as the reverse complement.
GATCGCGGGCTTGAGGTCGCGCTCGAGATCGGCCCAGGTCAGCCAACACAGTTCCTCGCGGCGCAGGCCGGCGAACACGGCGGTCGCGATCGGGCCCTCGATCACGGTGCCGGCGACGGCGGCGAGCAGTTCGTCGACCTGGCCGAGACTCAGGAACACCGGGTCGCGCTCCGGCACACGCGGGCGCGGGATCGAAGCCACGACGTTCTGCGCGACGTAGCCCTGCCGAAGCGCCCAGCGCCAGAAGGCGTGCAGGATCTCGCGATGACGCAGCAGCGTCGCCGGGCTCTTCCGGGCACTCGCCTGCGCGGTGAGGAAGCGCTCGACGTCGGCGGTGCGAATGTCGCGCAGCGGCATGTCGGGCACGGCGGCGAAGAACTTGTCGAGCCGGCCCTTGTCGTTGAGCATCGTCTTGGCGCGCTTGTGCACCTTCGACCACGCCTCGTATTCGGCCCGGATCTCGGCCAACGGCCGGTCCTCCCAGACCACGACCGGCGCCGGCGCGGGCTCGGCCGCGACCACCGGTTCCGCGGCGACGACTGGCGCAGCTGCAGCCGGTGCGGGCGCGACCGCGGGCACCAGGCCGAGGCGACGCTGGCCGACCTCGATCTCGCGCCGCAGGCGCAGTTCCTCGGCGACCTTCCTGTTCGTCGTGTTCAGGCTCTCCCGAACTCGCCGACCGTCCTCACGGAACTGGATCCACCAGGTCCGTCCACGACGCATGAGTGTGACCACGTAGCAACCGACTCCGGGCAACGGCCCCGTCGACTCGGTCTACCGGCACCGCAACTCCTCCCAATCGTGGACACAATTTGGGCACAGTCGCGGTCACACCCCCGAGAAAGACAAAAGGGCGGACAAGCACAAGTGCCTGTCCGCCCTTCGGTTCTGAATGGTAGCGGGGAGAGGATTCGAACCTCTGACCTTCGGGTTATGAGCCCGACGAGCTACCGGGCTGCTCCACCCCGCGTCGTGAGGCGAAGAGAGTAGCGCGCTCGGCACGGAACTCAAGCGCCTTCTTCGTTTCCACATCTGGCGCCCCCCGCGGCCCAAGGGCGCGACTCAGCGCTGGTTGCGCAGGTTCTGGAAGGCGTCGTGTTGCTCTTGCGGGCAGTCGCGGGCTTCGAACAGGGCCACGTAGCGGTCGAGCTCGGCAAGGACCACTTCCTTGGCGGTGGCGTCGGCGCGGATCTTGGCCTGGGCCCAGTCGAGGAGACGGGCGCGGAAGGCCGGGTCCTCGGGCGGGGTCGCGCGCAGCGCCTTGTCGAACAGTCCCGCCGCGAGGGCGGCGCTGGCCGGGGGCAGCGCGCGGGCGATGCGGACCTGCAGATCGGCCAGGGCCACCGGGTTGGCGGGTTCGGCTTCGCGCTCGGCGAGGATCTTGGCGGCGGCGTCGGGCTTGTTGAGGCCGAGCAGCGCTTCGGCGGCGAGGATGCGCACGGCGGTGGTCTGGGCCGGGGTGAACGCCGCGCGGCCGACACCGGCGCCCCCGGTCAGCCAGGACTGGGCGCGCTTCTCGACCTCCTGGAACTTGCCGCCCGCGAGCTCGACCTCGAGGCGCAGCAGGCGATGTTCGGGCGCGTCGAGCCGCAGCGCCTCATCGATGCCGTCGAGGGCGAGGAAGGCGTTGCGCACCTCACGCGCCTCCTTCTGCAGCTCGTCGGTCGAGGTCCAGGCGTCCTTGGCCGGCTTCAGCAACGCCGTGTTGATGACGACCTGCATCGCCTTCTGGGCCTGTTCGCGGATCGCCCCGTCGTTGCTGGCGACCTTCTGGGCGAGGTCGATGGCGCCGTGGTTCTGCAGGATCAGGCGCAGGCTGTTGCGCTTGCGGAACGCGAGCAGCTGCGGGCAGGCGCCGAGCCACGATCCGCGCGCGGCGCTCGGATCGGCGGCGATCGTCGACAGCGCCAGCAGGATCGGCTCGCGCCGGAACTGCTGCTCGGGCGGCACCGGGTTGCCGAGCGCTTCGAGCACGATGTTGAGCGCGCCGATGGCGTTCTCGGCCATCTGCGGCTGCCGACCACAGACCTGCACGACGTTGACCAGGGCCTGCAGCACGGCCTCCGCAGGCTCGACCTGCAGGCGCTCGCGCACGGCGGAGATGGTCATGGTGATCCAGTCGAAGCGGCGCGGGTCGGTCAGCTCGGGCAGGCGGGCGAGGGACTCGGCGGCCTTCTGGCGCACCTCGGGGGTGGCGTCGGCGAGCAGGTCGCGCAGCCTGGCCACCAACACGTCGGCGACGGCGGGCTGGTCGAGCCAACCGCGCAGGTGGATCAGGCACGTCGAACGAAACTGCGCGCCCTGGCTCGCATCACCGACCAGATCGACGAGCAGGGTGAACACGTCGGGCAGGCGCTGGTCCTTGGCGTCGAGCGACAGGGCGAGGTCGAGCCCCTTGCCGCGCAGCTCGGGCAGCTCGCTGAGGGTGCAGACCGAGCGCACGAGCTTCATCCAGTCGGCGCGATCGGCGTCGTTCTCGGCGGGCGCGTACCAGCGCGGCGAGGTGCGCGACGAGAGCGTGGCGAGCACGGCCTCGAGTTCGGCTTTGGCCGCGGCGGGCGCCACGGCGAGCGCGTTGGCGTGGCGCACGAGGCGACCGCGGACCTCGACGCTCGGAAAGCGCCGCAACGAGCGGATCGCGGCGAGCCGGGCCAGCGGCGCCTGCTGATCGAGTTGCCCGACCAGCAGCCCGACGATCTCGGTCGCGACCTCGGCTTCCTCCGGCTTGACGCAGTACGAAGCGACCTCGAGCAGCATCGCGCGGCGGCGGATCTGGTCGGGCGCGACCAGGCGCCAGCGGTCGAGCAGCGCGCGGCAGAACTGCAGCCGGGCCACCGGATCGTCCTCGGCGGGCAGGCGCTCCCCGAGCGCCTTCTGCAACTGCTCGAGGCAGGCGTCGAGCACCGCCGGGTCGTCGACCAGGGTGCGCGCCGAGATCGCCTGCCAGGCGAGGCCCGGCGTGCGGGTGGTCTGGGCGCGCACGAACTCCACCGCCGACTCGACGATCAGGCGGGAACGTTCCTCACGCAACAGCTCCAGGCGCAGCGGCAGCCGGCGCGCGGCGCGTTCGGCGAGGTCGACGTAGCGCATGCTGCCGAACTGCTCGTACCAGGCCGCGAACTGCGCCTTGGTGGTGAACTCCTCTTCGTGGAACGTCAGCAGCTGCAGGCTCTGCCGCGCCGCGGCGCGCACGCTCGAGTCCGGCGCCTCGACGAGGTCGGCGAGCGTCTTGGCGAGGTAGAGCTGCTGCAGGTCGGCGACGCAGCGCAACAGCGGCAGCTGCTCCTCGACCGGCAGATTGCCCAGCAACTCGCCGATCACGACCTGCAGCTCTCGCGCGGGCATGCGCTGCAACGCGGTCCGCGCGGCGCTGCGCACCGGGTTGGCGGCGGGCTCCTCGACGCCGGTCTCGAGGCCGCGCCACAGCGGCGCGAGCACGGCGACGTAGCCGCGCAGGATCGACAGGCGCTCGGCCGCGACGGCGCCGCCGAACAGCTGCGCGGGAGTTGCGAGCAGGTGCGCCTGCAGCGCGGACAGGATCGTGCCGCGCACGTCGTCCGGATCCTCGGTGCGCGTCAGCACGCCCTGCAGGATGCGGTGGCCGTCGAGCGTCGGCCAGACCATCAGGCGCTGCACCGCGGTCTCACGCGCCTGCCGACCGTCGGGACCGGGCTGCTCGAGCATCGCCTGCAGCTTGGCGAGGTCGTCGGCGGGCGCGGCGGCTTCCTGCGCGCCGCCCTTCTGCTTGCCCCCCACCGGCTGCTGAGCAGGCAGCACCGTCGAGGCGAGCAGCCCGGACGAGAGCAACACCGCCGACAGCAACACCGCCGTGAGCAGCGCGGCCGACGCCCGCAGCGCCCCGAGCGCACCGGTAGCCGCCACCAAACCGCCCAACCATCTGGTCATCGGCAAAGCACCTGTCATCGCCACCGTTCTCGCTCACGCACGCCGTGCCACACCGCGTCGCGGGAGAACTCCACCCGCTCGCATCCTATCCAACTGCCCGCACAGGCTGCATCGGCAATTGCCGCTGCAGACTGCATTCGATCCGCGGCATCACCTGATCGCATCGGCCGGCGGGCCGGACCGCAGCCATTCCAGGATGCGCTCGACGCAGCGCTCGAGCGGCAGCTGCCCGGTGTCCACGACGGCGTCGGCGACCTCGCGGTAGAGCGGGCGTCGACGTTCGGCGAGCAGTGACAACTCCCGGTCCGGCGCCTGGTCGGTCAGCGGCGGCCGGGTGCCGGGCGCCGCAACCAGCCGACCGGCCAGGACCTGCAGGTCCGCCACCAACCAGATCGTCAGGACGTCGGTGGCGACCAGGCCGCCGCGCACCTCGTCGCTGAGCACGGCCCCGCCGCCGGTCGCGAGCACGGTCTGCGCGGCGCCCGCCACGAACGGCACCAGCACCGCGCGCTCCGCGGCGCGGAACGCCGGCTCGCCGGCTTCGGTCAGGAACTTCGCCGCGTCGCGCCCGGTGTGCGCCGCGAGCAGGTCGTCGCCGTCCGCAAAAGCCCATCCCAGGCGCGCGGCGAGGGCCCGACCCAGCGTGGTCTTGCCGCTGCCGCGCAGGCCGACGAGGGCGACGAGCCGGAACGGGACGGATTTGGTCACCGGCCAGGTCCCTCAGCCCGGCACGACCACGCGCGCGGCCTTGGCCTTGCCGACCTGCAGCACATAGCGGCCGGGCGCGAGCGCGAACTTCGGGTCCTTCTGCACCTCACCGTCGATGCGCACGCCGCCGCCCTGCACCAGGCGCCGCCCGTCGCTGGTCGAACTGGCGAGGTTGCCGAGCTTGAGCGCCGCGGGCAGCCACAGGCGACCGTCCTTGAGGTCCTCGGCCGACGCGGTGAACTCGGGCACGTCGTCGGGCACGCCGCCCTCCTTGTGCACGCGGTCGTATTCGGCGCGCGCCGCGGCCGCGGCCTCGGCGCCGTGGAAGTCGCCGACGATCGCGTCGGCGAGCGCGAACTTCGCCTCGAGCGGGTTGCCGAGCAGCGCCTCGTAGCGCGCGGCGGGCACCTCGGTGAGCAGCGTGAAGTACTTCGCGAGCAGCTCGTTCGGCACCTTCATGAGCTTGCCGAACTGCGCCGACGGCGCTTCGGCGACGCCGATGTAGTTGCCGAGCGACTTGGACATCTTCTGCACGCCGTCGAGCCCCTCGATCACCGGCATCGTCATGCAGACCTGCGGCTTCTGGCCCGCCTGTCCCTGCAGGTCGCGGCCCACCAGCAGGTTGAACAGCTGCTCGCTGCCGCCGATCTCGACGTCGCACTGCAACTCGACCGAGTCCCAGCCCTGCAGCAGAGGGTAGAGGAACTCGTGCACCGAGATCGGCTGGCCGGCCTTGTGGCGCTTGGTGAAGTCGTCGCGCTCGAGCATGCGCGCGACGGTGTAGCGGCTCGCCAGCGCGACGCAGTCCATGAACGTCTGCCGGTGGAACCACTCGCCGTTCTCGCGCTCCTCGAGGTTGTCGACGTCGAGCACCGCGCCGACCTGGGCGCGGTAGGTCTGCTTGTTGGCCTCGACGTCGTCGCGGGTCAGCGCCGGCCGCGTCTTGTTGCGGCCGGTGGGGTCCCCCACCATCGCCGTCGCCGTGCCCCACAGCACGATCACGCGGTGGCCCAGGCGCTGGAAGTCGCGCAGCTTGCGCAGCGGCACGGTGTGGCCGAGGTGGATGTCGGGCGAGCTCGGGTCGATGCCGAACTTGACGCGCAGCGGACGGTTCTCGTCGCGGCTCTGCTGCAGGCGCTGCAGCAGGTCGTTGCGGTCGACGAGGTCGACGACGCCGCGTTCGAGGATCGCGAGCTGTTCTTCTGCGGGCAGGAAGTTCACGACGGCTGTCTACTTGCGGGCCTGCCACCAGGCAAGCCAGCCGTCGCGATCGCCGACCAGGATGTGGTTGCCGGTCATCGCCTGCAGCGAGGCCATCGCCACCAGCGACTGGTCGCCGCGGCCGCAGCGCACCTCCTCGATCAGCATGGCGAAGGCCTGCTCACGCTCGTCGCCGCGCGCGGCGAGGGCCGCGAGGTAGGCGCGCCGGCCCCCGGCGATGCCGCCGAGCTGCAGGTTCTTGCGCAGGCTCTCGAGCGGCTCGGCCAGCACCTCGGCGCGTTCTTCGGGCCACTGCTCGACCGAGGTCGCGGCCAGGGTCGAACGCGACACCGCCGCGCGCAGGCCGCCGATGCCGACGTAGCCGGGCATCACGTCGATGCGCACGTGCACGGTGCGATGCACCGCGCCGACCGCGGGCAGGTCGATGCGCACCGGCAGGGTCAGCGGCTGCTTGCCGGTCAGCTGGTGCTGTTGCGGCAGCCAGACGAAGTCCTGGTTGCTGTAGCGGCGGGTGCTGCCGTCGACGAACGCGTCCTCGACGGTCAGGGCGACGGCGAAGCCGCACGGGTCGTCGTCCATGCGGCCGCCGAGCACGACGGGCTCGCTCGGCGCCGGCAGCGTGTAGCGGAACTCGAGCGGCTGCCCGAGCACGGGCACGGCCGCGGGGTCGGTCGCGGCGTCGGTCGCGGGGTCCGCGTCGGGCCCGGGCTGCAGCGCCAGGACGCCGCGTTCGCGCGCGTGGCGCACGAACCGCAGCCCGAGCGCCAGCGAGCGGTAGCCGCCGAAGCGGGCCTGCACCCAGGTCGGCAGCGCGCCGCGTTCGTATGCGGCGAGCAGGGCCTCGACCTCGGCGACGTTGCCGTCGGTCGCGGCTTGCTGCAGGCGGTCGAACACGCCCGAGTAGAGCTCGTGCAGGACCTTCTCTTCCGGGGTGGTCGGCGTCTCCCCGAACGGGATCGTCTGCACCACCGCGTAGGGCGGGACCTCGGTCTTGTCCCCGGGAACGCCGAACAGCGGCGCTTCCTCGTAGGTCGTGACACACGCCGTCGCCAGCAGCAGGGTCGCGGCGGCGCCGAAGCACCGCCCGACCCGCCGCCACGCGCCGGCGGGTGTCACGCCTGCGATCACTCGGCCTCCGGCTCGTCGTCCTTCTTGGCGGCTTCGCGGGCGCTGACGCGCTGACCGATGCCCTTGAGCTGGTCGGCGAGCGAGCCGATCGCGGGCATCGGCGCGGCCTCGGGCTCACGCTGGCTGGCGGCGGGCTGCGCGCCCTCCTCGCCTTCCTCGAAGTGCGCCTGGATCAGCGTCAGGCCGATCTTCCGCTCGTCGGTGTCGATCTTGATGATGCGGACCTCGACGCGCTGGCCGACCTTGACCACTTCCTCGGGGTTGTCGACCTTGTGGTCGGCCAGCTCCGAGATGTGCAGCAGGCCTTCGAGGCCCTGCTCCAGTTCGACGAAGACGCCGAAGTTGGTGATCTTGGTGACGGTGCCGGGGACGCTGTCGCCAATGTGGTAGCGAGCCGGGATGTCGCCGCTCCACGGGTCGGCCTGCAGCTGCTTGAGGCCGAGCGCGATGCGCTTCTTCTCCTGGTCGACCGACAGCACCACACACTCGATCTCCTCGCCCTTCTTCACCACCTCGTTGGGGTTGGTGATCTTGCGAGTCCAGCTCATGTCGGTGATGTGCAAGAGACCGTCGATGCCTTCCTGCAGCTCGATGAACGCGCCGTAGTTGGTCAGGTTGCGGACCTTGCCGCGGATGACGGTGCCGGGCGGGTAGTGCTCGGCGACCATGTCCCACGGGTTCACCTCGGTCTGCTTCATGCCGAGGCTGATGGTCTGCTTCTCGACGTCGATCTCGAGCACCACGACCTCGACCTTGTCGCCGATCTTGACGACTTCGCTCGGGTGGTTGATGCGCTTGGTCCAGGACATCTCGGAGATGTGCACCAGGCCCTCGACGCCGTCCTCGAGCTTGACGAAGGCGCCGTAGCTCATCAGGTTGACGACCTCGCCCTCGACGCGGGTGTTCACCGGGTACTTCTCGGTGATGTTCTCCCACGGCGACGCGCTCTTCTGCTTGACGCCGAGCGCGATGCGCTCGCGTTCGCGGTCGATCTTGAGGACCTTGACCTCGATCTCGTCGTCGAGCTTGAGCACCTCGGACGGGTGGTTGACGCGGCCCCACGACATGTCGGTGATGTGCAGCAGGCCGTCGATGCCGCCGAGGTCGACGAACACGCCGAAGTCGGCGATGTTCTTGACGACGCCCTTGCGGATCTGGCCCTCTTCGAGCTCCGACAGCAGCTGAGCCTTCTTGGTCTCGCGCTCCTCTTCGATGAGCTTGCGGCGCGAGATGACGATGTTCATGCGCTCTTCGTCGATCTTGATGATGCGCGCCTCGATCTCCTTGCCGATCCAGTCGCCGATGTCACCGGCGCGGCGGATGTTGACCTGCGAGGCAGGCAGGAAGACCGGCACGCCGATGTCGACGAGCAGACCGCCCTTGATCTTGCGCAGGGCCATGCCCTTGACGGTGTCGCCTTCCTTGTGCGTCTGGATGATCGTCTCCCAGCCGCGGATGCGGTCCGCCTTGCGCTTGCTGAGGAGGATGTAACCTTCCGCGTCGTTGATCGTCTCGACCAGACATTCGATCTCGAGGCCGGGTTGCACGGCGAGCGGATCGGGGAACTCGTCGATCGAGATCTGTCCTTCGGCCTTGTAGCTCACGTCGACGACGACGGTGCCGTCTTCGAGGACCTTGATGACCTTGCCGCGGACGATCTTGTTGGGGGACAGTTCGGCGACCGTCTTCTCGATCGCAATGTCGAGTTCCGCCAGGGTCGCGCTGCCCAGCGCTTCGGACGTGAGCCTCGACAGCTCGTCCGCGGGCATCGCAAACTTCTTGATGAGATTCTTACCGTGCATCAAACGAAAAAAGGGTTGAGGGATGAAGGAACCAAACAGGAATGAAGCTTCGGCATTCCGGCACGTCGGCCGGGACCCGAAGGCACCACATTGCCGCCGCGCGGACCATCCGCGCGCCGGTCACCGAGGGCCGGACTCACGTCCGCCCCGCCGGTGATTCGTCGTCGGCCACCGCGTGGGTGACGGACGCAGAATGCTTGTCGTCAGAAGATCGACTCTCGGCCAGCGGCGCGCGGGCCAGTTCGGCGACGCAGCGCCGCAGCGCCTGCAGGCCGCCGTCGGCGAGCACCTGCTCGGCGGTCCATGGCGCGCCGTAGCGCACCACGATGCGCCGCGGCCGCGGCAACAGGGCGCCCTTGGGCAGCGCGCGGCTGGCGCCGTCGATGCCGACCGGCACCACCGTCGCCTTGCCGCGCCGGGCGAGGAACTCGATGCCGCTGCGAAAGTCCGCCACCGCGCCGTCGCGGCTGCGCGTGCCCTCGGGGAACACCCCGACGGCGTCGCCAGCTCGCAGCCGGTCGCTGACCAGCCGCATCGCGTCCTTGGACGGCGCCGAGCGGTCGATCAGCGTCACGCCGACCGCGGCGAGCCACCACCGCAGCGGCGCGAACTTCGCGAGCCCGGCCTGGGCGAGGAACTTCACGTAGCGCCCCGCCGAGATGCCGACGAGCGGTGGGTCGAGGTAGCTGGCGTGGTTGGCCACGAGCAGCACCGGCCCCTTCGCGGGCACGTTGTCCTGGCCTTCGAAGCGCACGCGGAACCACACCTTGCAGAACAGCAGCACCGTGACCTTCGACAGGCGCCACCACAGGGCACTGTGTCCAGTGGCACTGTGTCCTGAGGCACTCTGTCCAGAGTCACCGCGTCCTGAGTCACCGCTCAAGCGCTGCCCCCCGTCGCGGCGGCGCCGCGCACGAACGCGAGCAGCCGACCGACGACGTCGTCGGTGAGCAGCCCCGTGGTGTCGAGGTAGAACGCGTCGTCGGCCTGCCGCAGCGGCGCGTCCGAGCGCGTGCTGTCGAGCCGGTCGCGCACCAGGATCTCGTCGAGCACGTCCTGCGTGCTGACCTCGCGACCCTGACGGGCGAAGTCCTCGCTGCGGCGCCGGGCACGTTCGGCCGGTGCAGCGTCGAGGTAGACCTTCCAGCGCGCCTGCGGAAACACCACCGAGCCCATGTCGCGGCCTTCGGCGACGATCGGGCCCTGCCGCGCAACCTGCCGCTGCAGATCGCGCATCGCGGCGCGCACGAACGGCAACGCCGACACCGCCGAGACCTGGGACTCCACCTCGCGCGTGCGCAGGTGGCCGGTCACGTCGCGGCCGTCGAGCCAGACCTTGCCGTCGCGCAGGTCGAGCCGCGCCGCGGCCAACGCCGCGCGCATGCGCTGCTCGCCGCGGTCGGCTTCCCCGGCACATTCGGCCGGCGCGCAGCCGTGCTGCAGAAAGCCCCAGGTCACGGCGCGATACATCGCGCCCGTGTCGAGGTAGGCGAAGCCGAGCGCCTCGGCGAGCCGCCGCGCCACCGTACTCTTGCCCGCGCCCGACGGACCGTCGATGGCGACGACGTCGCGCGGTTCGGTGGCGGATGCGGCAGCAGGGGTGGTCACGAAGGGATCGCGAACAGTGGGACGAAACGGAATAGGAGAGTCGATCCGGATTGGGAAAGATCGCCCCCGGACAGCGACCTCGGCCGACGCGGCGTCGGTCGGTGCAGTCGCCGACGAAGGGGGGAAGACAGTAGCGGCCCGCCGCGAACCGGGCAATCCGGATCTGGGCCCCGGCGGGGCCCGACCTCCCCCATCCGGCCTCCCATCAGGCGGCCGGGAACGGGCAGGGACCGGGCTCGTCGACCGGCTCGACCTGACCGCCTGGCAGGAACCGGACCGGCCGCAGCCCGCGGTCGTCGGCCAGCAGCCCGACGCCGTCCTGGTCGAAGGCCGGCAACACCCGGTACCGCCCCCCGCCGACCTCGCCGGTGGCGTGGCGGTGGATGTGCCCGAACACCAGCTGCTGCACGCCGTCCGCGAACGCCGCCGCGACCGCCGCGGCGGTCGGCAGGAAGCGGGACTGGTCGCCCGAGGCGATGACCGCGCGGCTGCGCCGGCGCGCGCGCTCGGCCAGGGAGAGGGCCAGTGACAGCGGCAGGTGGCGGCCGACGAAGCGCGTCACCGGATGGCGCAACCACCGCTTGGCGCGCTGGTAGGGCAGATCGCGCTGGCACAGTTCGTCGCCGTGGGCGAGCAGCGTCTCGACGCCCGCGAGCGCGACCCGCAGGGCGCCGGCGACGACCCGCGCGCCGCTGGCGCGCTCGAACTCGGCGCCGAGCAGGAAGTCCCGGTTGCCGTGCAGGATCACCACCGGCGAACCGCCGGCGACCGCGGCCCCGAACAGCGCCGCGGTGTCGCGCCAGATGCCGGTGCGCACCTGGGCGGCCGACACGTAGCTGTCGAACAGGTCGCCGAGCACGAACAGCGGTCGCTGGGCCTGCCGGGCCGCGGCGACGGCGTCCTGCAGGTGGGCGAACGCCGCCCCCCCGTCGCTGGGCACGTGCAGATCCGAGATCAGCACCGCCGCGGCGACCGGCTGGTTCCACCGGAACACCGCGGTGCCGAGCAGCGCGCCGACGACCTGCAGCGGCGCTGCGCTCACCGATCGACGACCTCGAGGAACAACGCCCCGAAGGGATCGAACGGCAGGTCGAAGTTGACCGCGCGGCCGAGCTCGCGGCCGTCGAGCATGCGCAGCGTGCGTTCGCGCGCGAACGACACCTCGATGCGCCGCTTGCCCTGGTCCGCGAGCCGCGCCAACAGCGCTGGCCGGTCCTTGGCCTCGATGCGGATCGCCAGCACGGCGCGGCCGTCGCGCAGCCGCAGCGGCACGCGTTCGATGCAGGTCGGCAGCCCATCGCCGCGCACGTCGCACGGCGGCTCGACGCCGGCCTCCTGCAGCACCGCGCGCACGCGCCGCCGCAGCTCGAACGCGAAACCGACCGCGCGCTCGTCGAGGCGCGCCTGCACATAGCCGACGACCGGCGCGTTGAGGTAGACGGCGCGGCCGCGACCGTGGCGCTGCTCGAGGAACACGGTGGTGTCGTCGCGACGCTCCCCGAGGCGGCCGCGCACGCCGCGTTCGGCGGCGGGCAGGCGCGCGTCGAGGCGGCGCAGGGCCTGCCCTTCGCGCACCAGCAGGTCGTCCCACCGCAGGCTGCGTTCGCCGATGCCGAACAACTCGTCGAGCGCCCCGGCGGCGCGGCGCAGCCCCTGCTCGTCGTAGAGCCCGGTGGAGTGGTCCGCGAGCACGGTGCCACCGTTGCGCACGTAGGTGTCGATCGCCTGCGCGGTGCGGTCGGCCAGCGCGATCGAGGCCGGCAGCACCAGGCAGCGGGGTCGCTCCTGCAACAGGCGCGTCGCCAGATCGTCCTCGGCGACGAACCGCGGTTGGTGGCCGAGGTCCCCGAGCAGGCGCAACCAGGCGCGGCGCGCCGCCTGGCTGGTGCTGTGTGTGCGTTCGTACGAAGCGAGACGCCGCACCCAGGTCATGCCGTCCTTGGCCGAGTCGAGCATCCACCACAGCGCCACCGACGGCTGCGACTCGAGCATCCAGACCGGACCGGCCTCGACGCGCGCGCCGGCACAGGCGTCGAGGATCGGGCGCAGCTGCTGAAGTTCGTCGCGCAGCGCGGCGCCGAACGACGTCGGTTGGTCCTTGGCGTCGAACACGGTCTCGTCGTTCCACACCACGACGCCGGCGAGGCCGTGCGCCGCGGCGTCGACCAGCGCGTGCCGCACGTGCTGCACGGTGTTCGGGCGCGGCCCCTTGTCCTCGGGCTCGGGCGGCGGGAACAGCGTCGCGTAGCGGTGCGCGTCGGCGCGGCCGAGGCTCGCGGCGAGTTCGCGGGCGCCGCCATTGTCGTACGGCTCGAGCAGGGTCAGCTTCGGCAACAGCCGCGCGTAGTCGTTGCCGCCGAACGCCGCCGGGACCTGCAGCCCCGTGAGCCCCACCGGCACGCCGGGCGCGGCCGCGGCGACGGCGCCGGCGATGTGGCCGACGGCGTCCGCGAACTGCTGCGCGACGAACTGCTGCCGCAGCACGAAGGCGCGCAGATCGGCCGGCAGCGTGGTCTCACCGAGTTCGCGCCGGCGCACCTGGTCGGTCGAGACCGGCAACACGTCCTCGAACGCGGCGTACTGCGTGCCGAGCGCCGCGTTGACGGCGTCGAGCGAGCCGACCCTGCGGCGCAGGAACGCGACGAAGTCCGCGCGGCAGGCTGCGCAGGCGCAGGTGTCGAGCGGCGCGTCGTGGCGCGTCGCCGACGCCTCGTCGGCGAGCGCGACGAAGCGCAGGTCGGGACCGGCGACGCGCGCCACCTCGGCGGCGGCGGCAGTGACCGCGGCGTCGAGCACGCCTTGCGTGGCGAAGCACTTCGGCCGGATCAGCGTCGTCGGGTCGCGCAGCGCCTCGTAGGCCTGCGCCAGCGGCCGCCACTCCTCGTCGCGCAGCTCGAGCAATCCCTTGCCGATCGGCTGGTCCAGGTAGAAGCCGAGGCCTGCGGCGCGCAGCGGCCCGGGGTCAGCGCCGCGGCCGAGTTGCAGCGCGTCGCAGCCGAGCGCCTGGGCGCGCGCGATGCCGCGCGCCTGGTCGCCGGACCAGAGCACGCACGAGAACTTCTCCGGCGCCGGCACCGGCGCCTGGGCCAGGGCCCCCGCCGCGCAGGCAGTCGCCGCGAGCGCGGCGCAAACGCGGCGCAGGTGAGTCACCAGTTCACTCGATGCCATAGTCGCGCAGCTTCTCCCAGAGCACCTTGCGCGAAATGCCGAGCACGGACGCCGCCTTGGTGCGATGTCCGCCGACGCCACGCAAGACATGTTCGAGGTGCGCGCGTTCGGCTTCGACCAAGACCTCGCGCAGGCTGCGCAGGGCGGTCGGCGGCTCGAGCGCGGCGCGGCGGCTCTTGTCGACCGGCAGCAGGTGCTCCTTCTTGAGCACCGTCGCGCCGCCCGACATCGCGATCGCCTGGGCGCAGCGATTCTCGAGCTCGCGCACGTTGCCGGGCCACGAGTAGTCGCTCATCGCCTCGAGCACGTCGGTCTTGACCGTGTAGCTGCGGCCGCCGCCGATCTTCTCGACGAAGAACTGCACCAGCAGCGGCAGGTCGCCTTCGCGGTCGCGCAGCGGCGGCAGCTTCAGCGGCACCACGTTGAGGCGGTAGTAGAGGTCCTCGCGGAACTTGCCGGCGCGCACGTGTTCGAGCAGCGGCACCTTGGTGGCGGCGACGACGCGCAGGTCGACGTGCACCAGGCTCTCGCCGCCGACGCGCTCGAACTCGCGCTCCTGCAGCACGCGCAGCAGCTTGACCTGCACCGACAGCGGCATGTCGTCGATGTCGTCGAGGAAGATCGTGCCGCCGTCGGCGACCTCGAAGCGGCCGCGGCGCAGCTTCTGGGCGTCGGTGAACGCCCCCTTCTCGTGGCCGAACAGTTCGCTCTCGAGCAGCGTGTCCGGCAGCGCGCCGCACGACAGCGCCACGAACGGCTTGTCCTTGCGGTTGCTGAGCGAGTGGATGGCGCGCGCGATGCGCTCCTTGCCGGTGCCGCTCTCGCCTTCGATCAGCACCGACGCGTCGGTCGGCGCCACCGTGCGCACCGTCTTGACGACGTCCTGCATCACCCGGCTGTTGCCGATCACGCCCGGCAGTCCCTGGCCGTGGCTGGTCTGCAGCTGCTCCTTGAGCTGCTGGTTCTCGTGCAAGAGGGCGCGGAACTTGGCGATGCGGCGCAGCCGTTCGAGCACGTGCTCGTTGAGGAACGGCTTCTGGATGTAGTCGTCGGCGCCCATGCGCATCGCCTCGACGGCGTGGTCGATGGTCGCGAACGCGGTCATCACCAACACCTCGGTCGACGGCCGCGCGGTCTTGGTGGCGTGCAGCACCTGCATGCCGTCGGCGCCCGGCAGCCGCACGTCGGTGATCACGACGTCGAAGCTGCGCTGCTTGACCAGGTCGATCGCCTGCTTGCCGTCGGCGACGTGGGTCACCTCGTAGCCGGCGGCCTCGAGGTCGTCGCGCAGGGTCAGGCCGATCAGGGGCTCGTCCTCGACCAGCAGGATACGCATCTGGGCCTCGTGGCTCATCGCCCCTCCCGATCGCCGCCGTCGCCGTCCTCGGCGCCTTGCTGGTCCCCTTCGTCGGGCGGGGCGAACTCGCCGTCGTCCGGCTCGACCTCGGCCTGGGCCAGGGTGACCTCGCCGAACGAACAGACCCGGTCGCCGCCGTTCTCGACGGCGAACTCGAGCGCGGTCTCGGCCTGCGCCAGCAGCGAGTCGAAGAACATCGTCTGCTGCTCGCCGACCGCGGAGAGACCGACGCTGAGGGTCAGCGCCAGCTGGCGCCCGTCGACCGCGATCTCCAGCCCACCGAACAACTTGTGCAGGCGCTCGGCGACGATCCGGGCCTGGTCGAGTTCGGTGTGCGGCAACATCAGCAGGTAGCGGTCCTCGTTGGCGAGGCCCAGCATGTCCGAGCCGCGGGTCTTCTGCCGCACCATCTCGGCCAGCGACTGGCGCACGACCTGGCGCAGCGGCAGCCCGTAGAGATCGACGAGCTGCGGCAGGCGGTCGACCGCCAGCACGACGCAGGCCAACGGCACCCCGTGGCGCCGCGCCCGCGCGAACTCGTTCTTCATCAGGTGCAGGATCTGCGCCTGCGAAAACAGGGCACTGCTCAGGAAGCCGTCGCCGGCGCCCGTAGCCCCACTGCGGCGGCCACCGGGCCGACCCTTGCGGAAACCGGGTTTCGTCATCGCGTCTCGTCGCGCCGGCACGCAGTGCCAAGCGACACATCACGTTACCCAGGGCCGACGGGCGGCGGCAACGAACGGTTGCCGCTGATGCGCCCGCGATCCCCCTCACCACCGCGCCGGTACGGTTCCGGGCGGAGAAAAAAAAACGGGCCTCAGCCGGTCAGAACTGAGGCCCGCGAATACGGGTCTGGCTACGCAATGGAGAGGGCGGTTAGGGAGGGGGGATACTGGTCTCCACCACACAGCCAGGACCCGGTTGGTGTCTGCTGATCGGATCCGGCGAACCGGACCCGCGTGACCCGATGGTCAGTCAGGTCGCAATGGTCATTCGAACATTCAGAGAGCGTTTCGCTACCGGCAGCGGCCGAAGCCACCACCACGTCACTCGGCGAAGGTTTCCTTAGGCGGGGTCACCACCACCGGTTGACGTCTGGTCATCATGCCATCAATCCACGAGATTTCAACAAGTCGTCCACCTGTTTCTGCTCACCGCGTGGCGTTTTCCTCCGACCACCCGGCCCCGGGCGCCGCAGCCCGGCCGCACCAAGGAACCCCCAACCCACTGCGCTGAATCCACTTCCGGTCGATGCCATCGAGCCTTGGCCGGACCGCGCAGCCCCTAGGTGGAAGGATCGGTGGACAACAGGGGATTCTCGCAACGCGATCTCTCCTCTGCGGGCCCTTCACTGCGGGCCCTTCCCTGCGGGCCCCCTCTCCGGGCCTCGCGGCAGATCAGCGCGTGGCGCCGAACAGGTCCTGGATCCAGGTCAGCACGCGGTAGATGTCGAAGTCCGGGAACCGGTACTTGAGCACCAACAGCGCGATGATCGTGATCAGCGCAGCGACGCCGAGCACGATCAACTGCGCGCACAACTTGGCGACCAGCCCCTTGGCGCGCCGACCCAGCGGCTTCGGCGTCTCACGCCCACCGCGCAGGATCCAGTCGCGCTGCGCCACGAGCGCGGCCTGCACCACCTGCTGCTCGTCGGGCTTCGCGGCCAACACGGCCTGGGTCACGACCTGCCACGGGAACTCCGCGGGCGAGGCCTGCACGGTGCGCTTGAGTTGCTCGAGCGTGCGACGATCGACGGCGCCGGCCATGAGGCGCAGCGAGACCTCGGCGATCGCGCGGTGCGTGTCCTCGGGCTGCTCGAGATCGGGCACGTTCGCTTCCGGCGGCAGCTCGCTCATCGAGGACTCCTGGCGATCCACGGCCGCCGCAGGCGCCGCCCAACGGCAGCGCGGCGAGCCGGACCGCGACTCAGGCCTTGGGCTTCTGCGCCTTGGTGAAGGCGCGGTTGCGTCCCTTGACGGCCTTGACCAGCGGGAAGGAGACGGCCTTGCCGTTCTTCTGCAGGGTGATGACACCCTTCTTGATGACCTTGGTCGAGACCTTCAGGGTCTGCACCTGGCCCTCGGGGGTCAGGATGCGGACCGGCTGCAAGTTCGGCTTGAAGGTGCGCTTGCTGCGCCCGGTGACGCGGCGACCGACACCACCGTCCTTCTTGGCCAAGCCGCGGCGCTTGACTTTGTGACCAACGCGGGTGCGACGACCGGTGACTGCACAGACTCGGGACATGTGGTAGCTCGGGGGAACGGAGGGGCGAAGAGGATAGCAACGCGGCCGGCTCAGGCAAGAGGGGTTTTGCGGCAGGTTCTGGGAAGCCCCCCACCACCCGCCGGCAACCTCCCCCTGTTCGGCCGTCGCGGCCGGCCTCAGCGCCGACCTCAGCGCCGGGGCGGGAAGTCCGCGAACATCTCGTCGAGGACCTCGTCGAGCAGCTTCTTGCGCTCCTCCGGGACCGCGTCGAACCGGAACGCGCCGCTGGCCGTGCCGCGCCAAGCCACCTGGCGACTGCTCGCCAGCACCAGGTCGACCACCAGGGTGCCGGACTGCAGCTCGTAGCTGCGCATGCGCCCGCCCCGGAACTCGTAGCCCGAGCCGCGGGTGTTCAAGGTGCCCTCGACGGTGCGGTGGATCGCCACCAGCAGGTCGGGATTGTCGGCGGTGCGGCGCAGCCCCTTGGCCTCGAGCCGATCCCCCACCATCTGCAGCAGGTCAGCCTCGCTGACCATGGTCGCGGCCTCCGGCGACGCGGCCAACAGCTGGTAGGAATGCAGGGCTGCGAAGTCGACGGCGTCGTCGGCCGTGGCGTGCACGTCGACGCTGCGACAACCGGCCGCGGACAGCAGCAGGACAACCGGGACCATGAGGGTCCCACGAGGCACCAGGCGATGGCCGTTGCTCATCGCGGCAGGCTACCGGAACCGCGGCCCGGTTGGGAGTCGGCAGGAACCGCCCCTACCGCGGCGCCGCGGCCACCGCGGCCTTGTAGCGCGACAGGCGACCGCGGTAGGCGGGGTCGTCCTTGCCGCCCTTGTCGATCGCCTGCTGCTGCAGCTCCACGGCGTCGGCCAGGCGGCCGGCCCGGAACATCGCCAGCGCGGCGGTGTCGAACTCGAAGTAGTCCATCGCCTCCTTCTGCTCGAGCATGCGGTCGGCCAACGCCGCGGCGAACACGTCGTAGCGCCCCATGGTCGGCAGCTCGGTCAGGAAGTACCAGCAGTCGTTGTTGATCGAGACGCGCAGCTGCAGCCGCTCGAGATACTCGGCGAGCACGTTCTGGGCGGCGCGGTCGTCCGCGGCGCAGCGGCGCGCGACGACGAAGCGCGTGGCGGCCAACAACCGCGGCGACGCCTCGAGCGCCGCGGCGCGCTGCAGCGCCTGATTGGCGAGGTCGGCGTAGATGGCGGGCTGCTCGGCCTGGGCGAGGATCTCGGCGAACTGCAGGCAGGCCTCGGCGTCGGCGAGCGCGAGCTTGCGAACCCGCATCACCTGCCTGCCGACGTCGCGACCGCGCTGCGCCAGGACGAGGGCGCGCAGGTTGGCCAGGCCCAACGCCACGTCGCGCGGCGCGGCGGCGACCGCGGCGGCCAGCGGCTCACACAGCGTCGCGGCGAGGTTGGGCGCGGCGGCGTCGGCGCGCAGCGCGAGGTCGGCGAACCAGGCCAGCGCGGCACCGTCGTGCACCAGCTTGGGCAGGTCGCGATCGAGCGCCGCGCGCGCGGCGGCGCGATCGCCGTGGTGCGCGAACAGCGCGTAGCGCATGCCGGCGAGCACGCCGTCGTGCGGCGCGTAGGCCGACGCCGCCTCGAGTTCGTCCCGGACCCGCTCGAACGCCACGTCGTCGAAGCTGACGAGGCGGCGCAGCGCGAAGGCGTGCTGTTCGGCTGCCAGATCGGCCGCGCCCGAGAGCGTGGCCTGCACCGCGTCGGCCAGCCCGGCCCCCGGGCGCCCGAGGAAGGCGACCCGCCCGAGTCCGTCGACCACCACCACGTTCCAGTTCCGGCCGAGCTCGTCGCCAAGCCAGGTGGCGGTGGCGCCGGTGGTGTCGACCGCGACGCTGCACGGGGACCAGTCTTCGTCGGGCAGGCGCGGCGCGTCGGTCTCGTCGCGGCCGACGACCGCGACCACGCGCACACCGCGTTCGGCCAGGTCCCGCTGCAGCGTCGCCAGGTGCGCGCCGTCACCGACCATCGCGCCGGCCGCGTGCGGCGTATCGTAGAACGCGAACACCGTCGCGCGCGGCGCGGCTGCGTCACCCGGCACGACGGGCGCCCCGCGCTGCCAGGTCAGCCCCGGCAACGGCGGCGCCGCCTGGCCGAGCACGGCCTGCGCGGGCAGCGAGAGGACTGCCCCCGCGGCGACAGTCAGGATCACGAGCCAGGACTTCACGGAACGAACATCGACCGGCGGCGCGCGCGGACTACACCGGCGGCGGCAAGCGTAGCCCATTTCGCGATCGGCGCGGTGCCGAGGGCCCTGCGGCCGCGGTCGACCGCTCAGCGGCCGGCGTCGGCGACCGCCGCGGTGTAGCGGCGCAGCCGCTCGACGTACTCGGGGTCGGTCTTGCCGCCCTGCTCGATCGAGGTCGTCTGCAGCTTCAGCGCCTCGTCGATGCGGCCGGCGCGGAACATCGCCATCGCGGCGGTGTCGAACGCGAGGTAGTCCATCGCGCCGCGGTTCTCGAGCATGCGTTCGGCGATCGCCAGGGCGAACCCGTCGTAGCCACCCTGGGTGCTCAGATCGGTGAGGAAGCTCCAGCAGTCTTCGTTGAGCGAACCGCCCTGCTCGACCTTGGCGCAGTACTCGGCGCAGAAGGCCTTGGCCGCGGCGGCGTCCCCGACACACGACCGAATCACCAGGTAGCGGGCCGCGGCGAGCAGGCGCGGCGGGGCGTCGAGGGCCGAAGCGCGCGCGACGGCCTCTTCGGCCAGGTCGCGGTGCACGGCCGGCAGGCTGGCCTTGGTCAGGATCTCGGCGAAGCAGAGGCTGGTGCCGGCCGTGCCCAGCGCCGCCTTGCGCACGCGCATCACGTGCCGGCCGAACTCGCGCTCGCGGCCCGCAGCGAGCAGCGCGCGCAGCAGCGCGAGCCCGACCACGGGATCGTCGGGCGCCGCGGCCGCGGCCTCGGCGAGCCGGTCGGCGAGCTGCGCAGCGACGCCGTCGGCGCCACCATCGACGCGCAGCACGAGGTCCGCGAAGTGCGCCAGCCCGCGCGGCGACGCGGCGACCTTCGGCAGGCACCGGTCGAACACCCTGGGCGCGGCGACGCGGTCCCCGTCGTGCACCGACAGCGCGTAGCGCAGGCCCGCGACCACCCCCCGTCGCGCGGCGCGTTGGCGAGTTGGTATGCCAACGCGTCGCGCAGGAACCGCGCCGGCAGGTCGTCGAACGACTCCATGCGCCGCAGCTGCCAGGCCCGCCGTTCGTCGAGGGTGATGTTGGTGCCCGCGAGCGTGTTCGCCACCGCGTCCTCGAGCCCGCTGCCGAGTTCGCCGACGAAGGTCACGGTCGCGGCCCGGTCGACCACCAGCAGGTGCCAGCAGCTGCCGGCCTCGTCGCCGAGCCACGCGTGGGCCGAGCCGCCGGTGGGCACGGCGACGCTGCAGTCACCGATCGCGAGGCGGCCGACGGCGTCCGCGGCCGGAACCACCACCACGACGCGCGCGCCCTGCGGTCCGAACTCGGCCTGCAACCGCGCCAGGTGCGCCGCGTCCCAGGCGAGCTGCGGCGCCGTCTGCGGCGTCGTGTAACACGCGAACACCGTCACCCGCGGCGCGCCTTCGCCGCCCGGCACGATCGGGGCGCCGCGCGGCCACGCGGTGAAGGACAGCGCCGGCACGTCCTTGCCGACGATCGCCTGCGCCGGGGCGGCGGCGATCACGAAGCCCGCCACGACGGCGGTCGCGGCGCGTCCGATCCATTGGCACTTCACCCGCTGCAGGTCTCGCACTGATCCTCGCGCTGACCCGGCGTGCGCACCGACGCGGCGGCACCAGCCAGCCGCGGCATCCTATCGCGAAGACGCCCGCGCTGCCGTCAGCGGCTCGGGACCGGGGGCCGGGCGGCGGCGAGTACGCCGTCGTGGTCCATGCGCGTCACCAGCTGGTCGACGATCGTCTGCACGCCCTTGGAGAAGGCGGTCACGGCGGCGGATGTGGCGTTCCCCTCGACCTGCTCCACCACCACGAACTCGTCGCGGAACAGCACCTGGTCGCGCTGCTCGAGCCACAGCTCGAGCGCGACCCGGGCCTGCCGCTGCGAGCCGGCGTTGGCCTCGGCGAAGTCGACGATGCGGCCGTGCAGGGACCAGGTCTCGCTGCCCGGATCGGCGCTGCCCTTGACCAGTTCGACCACGCCGCTGCGCGACAGACCGAGCACCAGGGCGTCGGTGACCAGCCGGTCGAGCGGCGCGACCCAGCGGTCGAGCGGGCGCGGTTCGAGGCGCACGCCGTCGGCGACCAAGAGGCAGTCGCTGTCGATCGCGGTGCCGAGCTGCAGGTCCTGGACGCGCAGCACGCCGGCGCGCTGCGGGTCGGCCGGCATGGGCGCCGGCAGATCGAGGCGGTAGAAACGCTCGCGCGGCACCTCGACGCTGCCGCAAGCGGCGAGCGACAGCAGCAGCGCGACACAACCGAGAGGGGCTCGTCGGGTCATCGGTCTCCTTGGGGTGCCGCCGGCCGGCTGACGCCGAACAGCAGGCTGTCGGGGGCCAGCCGCAGCTGCCGCACGAAACCGCGCAGGTCGTCGAGCGCGACGCGCAGGCTGCCGAGCGTGGTCTGCGCCGGACCGCGCAGGCCGCCGGCGAGCGCCTGCATCTCGCGCAGCGTCGCCAGAAGTTCGGGGGTGAGGTCGTCGAGGTGGCGTTGCAGCGCCGGCGCCAGCGCCGCATAGCTGGCGTTGGTGGCGCGCGCCTCGTCGAGCAGCGTCGTCACCGCCGGCAGCGTCTTCTCGTGGAAGGCGGAGGTCGTCGCCTGCAGGTTGGTGAGGATGCCGGTGAGGCGCTCTTGGTTGTCGTCACCCAGCAGCCGTTCGGCACGCGCCAGGGTCTTCTCGAGCTGGCGCAGCGTCGTCACCGCCTGGTCCATGACCTCGGGGATCGTGCCGGTCAGCGAGTGCAGCGGATCTTCCTTGGGCTGCAGGAACGAGCCCGCGGGCAGGGTCTTGCCGGTCGGCCCGTAACCCTCGAGCTCGACCGTGACCTGGCCGGTGACCAGCAGGCGATCGAGCCGCGCGCGGGTCAGGTCCTGGATGTTGGCGCGCGTCGGATCGACGAGCACCTCGACCAGGGTCTTGCCGTCCTGGAAACGGATGTCCTTCACGGCGCCGATCGGCACGCCCTGGAAGTTCACCTTGCTGCCCACCACCATGCCCTTCACGTTCTCCTGGAAGATGATGAAGTAGCTGACGCGCTCGCTGTCGAGGCTGCCGCGCAGGATGAAGCCGAGCAGGGCGATGAACAGGCCGCCCGCCCCGAGGACGAACAGTCCGAGTCGAAAGCGCCTGCCGTTGTCGTGCATCGCTCAGACCTCCAGGTGGCTCAAGATGTCCATGCCACGGCTGTCTTCGGCAGACAGGCGGCGTTCGATGAAGTCGCGAATCCGCGGATTGGGGTCGTGCCACACGCGGTCGCGCGGGCCGAGCGCCGCGACGCGGCCGTCGAGCAGCACCACGATGCGATCGGCGATCTCGTAAGCCGAGGGCAGGTCGTGGGTCACGACCACCATGGTGATGCCGAACACCTTGTTGAGCTTGACGATCAGGTTGTCGACCTCGGCGGCCGTGATCGGGTCCAGGCCCGCCGACGGCTCGTCGAAGTAGACGATGTCGGGGTCGAGCGCGATCGCGCGCGCGATCGCCGCGCGCTTGCGCATGCCGCCCGACAGCGAGCTCGGCAGCAGGTCGGCGGCGTGCAGCAGCCCGACCATGTCGAGCTTCATGCGCGCGGTCTGCAGCACGACGTTCTCGGGCAGGTCGGTGTTCTCGCGCAGCGGCAGCGCGACGTTCTCGAGCACCGACAGGCTGCCGAGCAGGGCGCCGCCCTGGAACGACAGCCCGGTGCGCAGGCGCATGTGCTGCAGCAGCTCGGGCGATGCCGTGTAGAGGTCGTGGCCGGCGACGAACACCGAGCCGAGCGTCGGCGGCAACAGCCCGCACAGGTGCCGCAGCAGGGTCGTCTTGCCGCAGCCCGACGGCCCCATCACCACGAACACCTCGCCGCGCCGGATCGCCAGGTCGATGCCGTCGAGCACCGAGCGCTCGCCGAACACGGTGCTCAGCGCCACGGCGCGCACCAGGTCGTCGGTCTTGCGCTGCGCGCCGACCTGCAGGTTCTCGGCGAGGTCCATGGCGCTACCCCAGCATCCGTTGGCAGGTGACGAAGATCGAATCGACGACGATCACGAGGAAGATGCCGAGCACGACCGAGTTGGTGGTGGCGCGGCCGACGCCCTCGCTGCCGTCCTGCACGCGCAGACCGAGCGCGCAGCCGACGACGCCGACGAAGAAGCCGAAGGTGGCGCTCTTGGCGAGCGCGACCACGAAGTCGGACAGGGTCAGCGCGGTGCGCAGCTGCGCCGCGAACGCCTCGAACTCGATCGCCGCGACGCCGCGCGCGAACAGCGCCCCGCCGCACATCGCGACCACGTCGAACACCACCGACAGCGCCACCGCCGCGAGGCAGCAGGCGACGATCTTGGGCGCGACCAGGAACGCCATCGGCCGGATGCCCATCTGCTCGATCGCGGCGATCTCCTCGCTGACCACCATCGCGCCGAGCTGCGCGGCGTTGCGCGAGCCCGAGCGCGCGGCGAGCACGATCGCGGTCATCAGCGGGCCGATCTCGGCGAGCACCGAGACGCCGACCATGTCGGCCATGTAGATCTCGGCGCCCCAGACCCGCAGCTGCACGTAGGCCTGCATCGCCAGGATCAGGCCGAGCAGGAACGCGATCAGCGCGATGATCGGCAGCGCGCCGGCGGCGCAGTGGTCGACCTCGATCGCGGTGCGGTCCAGACGCAGGAAGCGGCGCTGGAACGGGCCGATGAACAACTCACGCAGCGCAGCGCCCGCGGTCGAGGCGACGTTCAGGGCGCCTTCGAACATCGGTTCGACGTAGGTGCCCAACCGCGTCACCGGATCGGCGCGGTCGGCGACCGCCGCCGGCTGGGTCAGGCGCTGGATCGAGACCAGCGAGAAGAAGTCGACCATGGGCTGGCTCATGCCCTTGAGCTTGAGCTCGACCCCGGCTGCGCCCGCGCGCCGCAGGCCGGCGACGACGCCGCCCAGCCCGGCCGAATCGAACGACTCCACGGCGCCGAGGTCGACGGTCAGCCGCGCGGGTTTGCCGCGCAGCTCCTTGTCGATCTCGGCGACCAGTCCGGCCACCGTGGAGCGATCCAAGGTGGCCCCTACCGCGATGGTCGGATGGCTCACCAGTGCCTGCCTCTGCAATGCCGGCGCTATCGGCCGTTCGGGGCGGGCGGCTTGACCCCGGCTCTGCACCTATGGCCTTTCGCCGCAACCCTCCCCCTGCGAGAATCCCGGCGGTCGCCATACCCCTCTCGCGCCTTTCCGTTCCGCGCGTCCAATCCCGGCACCGCCGGCCCGACCCCTCCTGCTCCATGAAGCCAACGACCATCCTGTGGTGCGCCGCCGCCGTGGCGGCCTGCGCCCAAGCCGCCCACCCTTCCGACCAGGCCACGCAACGCC
Source organism: Planctomycetota bacterium (assembly GCA_020638655.1). Classification (GTDB taxonomy): domain Bacteria; phylum Planctomycetota; class UBA1135; order UBA1135; family UBA2386; genus JACKIC01. Next base: position 39,987 of record JACKIC010000010.1, on the reverse strand, counting down.
TCGCCGAGGCCCAGCGCACGCTCGCCACCGACCCCGAGCGTTCGCTGCGGATCACCGACGAGCTGCTGGCGGCGGCGCCGGACTGGCGGCAGGCGCGGCTGTGCGCCGCCGAGGGCTCGCTGCGCCTGGCGCGCACCGGCACCAGCACCCGCAAGGACCTGCTGCTCAGCGACGCGGTGCGCAACTACGAGCGCGGCATCGAGGGTGAAGAGCCGGCGGCGAACCCGACCGCCTGGCTGCAGCTGGCCGAGTGCCACTACGAGCTCGGCGAGTTCGTGACCGCAGCCGACGTCGCCGGGCAGGCCGCCACGGCCTTCTTGTCGGCCAAGCCGGCCAACGAGACCCAGGCCGCCGAGGCGCAGCTGCTGGTGGGCAGGAGCTACTACCGCCAGTTCACCGCCGCGCGCCAGGACGAGCTCGACAACAAGGAGCCCGACCACCGCGGCGTGGTCGTGCCCGAGAAGGAGACCACGCGCCTCGCGACCGGCGCCATCACCGCCTTCGAGGCGGCGCGCCGGCAGCGCCCCGGCGAAGCGACCACACAGATCGCGCTCGTCTACCAGTGGCTGGGTCAGAGCCAGGCCGTGATCGCCGAGTACGAGCGCGGCATCCGCACCGCCCCCGGCGAGGCCGCGATCCACGACGCCTACATCGCCTGGATGGACAACATCGGCCAGCGCGAAGCGATGGTCGGCGCCTACGGCCGCTTCGTGCGCGAGAACCCGTCGGTGCCGGTGCTGCGCTGGCACCAAGGCCGCGCGCTCTACGGCCGCGCCGACCAGCTGCGCGCCGAGGGCAACTTCCAGGGCGCGATCGAGGGCTACGAGAAGGCCCGCGCGACCTTCGCCGACTACGGCGCGCAGATGCCGCGACACAAGGACAGCGTCGGCCAGTGGCTGGCCCTGTGCGAGCTGTCGATCGCGCGCACCAGCGTCGAGATCGGCGACCTCGCCGGCGCCCGCGAGCACCTGTTCGCGGCCGACGCCGCGTCGCCGCTGACCGCCGCCGAGGAGAACGGCCGGCCGCAGCTCGTCGACTCGTTCGGCCAGCACTACGCCGGCGTCGCCTTCGCCATCCACCGCGCCACCGCCGAGATCGCGACCGATCCGCTGCGCGCGACGCTCTCCTTCAACGAGGCCCTGCTGGCGCGGCACCCTGACCGCTGGGGCTGGGTCTACAACAACGCCGCGCTGGCCGCGCGCGACCTCGGCGTGCAGGTCGCCAAGGACGGCAAGGAGCAGGAGGCGACGCAGCTGTGGGAGCGCAGCTACGCGCTCTACCAGAAGGCCGTGGTGCTGTCGCCCGACGACGCGCGCATCGTCAACGACTGCGGTCTGATGCTGATCTACCACCTGCACCGCGACTACGGCCGCGCCCGCGAGCTGTTCGAGCAGGCGATCGCCGTCGGCCAGAAGCAGCTCGACGCGCTGCCCGCGGACACCGACCAGAAGGAGCGCGAACTGCTCGAAGAGGCCGTCGGTGACGCCTGGCAGAACATCGCCGTGCTGCTGCGCGACCACGAGCACCGGCCGTTCGCCGACTACCGCGAGTTCTGCGAGCGCGCGGTGAAGTTCTATCCGTACCAGCGGCGCGAGGCCGCGGGCATGCTGCGCGACGGCGCGGCGCAGCACGCGCCGAACACCGCCGACGCCGCGGCACAGGGCGGCGCCGCGGACGCGTTCGCCAAGGCGCAGAAGGCCGCCAAGGCCAAGGCCGACAGCGGCGACCTCGACGGCGCGCTCGGCGAGCTCGACGGCGTCGCCAAGGAGTGCGCCAAGTACGCCCCCTACCAGGCCTACCGCGGCGACCTCAACCTGCAGCTCGCCAAGCAGGCGCGCGACGCGGGCCGCAAGGGCGTCGAGTTCCTGTTCGCCGACGCGGTCAACGCGCTCAAGAAGGCCGTCGAACTCGACAGCGATCCGGTCGCACCGCGGCGCATGCTGGCCGAGGCGCAGTACGAGAGCGGCGACCTCGCGGCGGCGGCACAGACCGCCTCGCAGCTGCTGCTGCACATGCAGTCGCAGGGCGGCGGCAAGCCCGACGAAGTCGCGGCCGTGCACCTGATCCGCGCCAACGCCGCGGCCCGCGCCTACGCCGCCAAGAAGGGCGACGGCGGCGACGACGCCGACATGCTGACCGCGGCGCGCGCCTCGTTCCGCGTGCTCGAGCAACAGGACCGGCTCGACGCCGCGCTGCGTTCGCTGTGGTCGGTGACCGAGCAGTGGGCCGGCGCGCCGGCCGAGGCCGTCAACGTGTACGTGCGCGCCCTGGCCAAGAACCCCGACGACCAGGCGCTGCTGGCCAGCGTCGTCGACACCGCCGCCGCGCAGAGCCAGCTCGCTCTCGCCGTCGACGCCCTCAAGGACCGCAGCGACGCCACGGGGCTGTGGTATCTGGGCCGCGCGCGCTACCTGCTCGCCGACAGCGAGCGGCAGTCCGGCAGTTCGGACAAGGCGCAGGCGCTGCTCGATCAGGCGCGCTCGGCGTTCACCGACTCGATGGGCAAGAACGCGGGCTACCGCGACAGCTGTGAGCAGTGGGTCGCGATGTGCCTGGGCAAGAAGGGCAACATCGCGTTCTTCGCCAAGGACCTCGACAACGCCGAGAAGTGGCTGCTCGAGGCCGCGCGCATGCGCCCCGACCGCATCGGCGAGGACCTCGGTCTCAGCGAGACCACCAAGCTCGGCATCCTGCGCGTCGCCGACAGCTACTTCAAGGCGCGCGACCTCGGCAAGACCGAGGCCCTCTACCGCGCCGCCAGCGACATCGCCACCGGCGACCTCGACCTGCTCAACAACGCCGGCCTGTTCGCGCGCGACTGGGGCAACCAGCTCGAGCGCAGCGGCAAGCAGAAGGAGGCGATGGAGATGTACGAGCAGAGCTACAAGGCCTACCGGCGCGCGCAGCAGCTCGACCCCGCCAACGTGCGCCTGCGCAACGACTGCGCGCTGATCGCGATCTACCACCTCGACCGCGACTGGGACCTCAGCAAGTCGCTGCTCGACGCGGCGATCGCCGACGGCACCAAGTTGCTCGAGAGCAATCCGCCGGCCGACCGCAACGACCGCCAGAACCTCGAGGAGGCGGTCGGCGACTGCTACGAGAACCTGGCGCTGTGGCACCTCAAGCACAGCAAGGACGGCGCCGCGGCCAAGGCCGCCGCCGAGGCGAGCCAGAAGTTCTATCCGGGGGCGCGCCGCCCCGGCGCGCGCCGCCACCTGCAGGAAGCGGAACGGCTGTTGCAAGGCAAGTGACATGCGCATCGCTGCCCTGCTGCTCGCCTGCTTCCTGCCGCTCCCGACCGCCAGCTGCCAACAGCCCCAGCAAGCCGCCGAGGTCACCGTCTCGGCGCTGCGCGAGCGGGCCGCGGCGGCCGAGAACCAGGGGCGCTTCGGCGACGCCGCCGATGCGTTCGTGCTGCTGACGCAGCGCGAGCCCGGCCGCGCCGAGTGGTTCGTCGACGCCGGCCGCTGCCTGGGACGCAGCGGCCGCTTCCGCGAGGCGCTCGACCTGCTCGACGGCGCGCGCAAGCAGTTCCCCGGCGTGATCGAACTGCCGGCGATGCTCGCGCGCACGATGCTGCTCGAGGCCGAGAGCCCCGGCGCGCTGCAGCCCGAGATCCTCTGGACCGACGCGGCCGCGCTCGCCGAGGGCGTGCTGCAGCTCGAACCCGACCACCTGGACAGCCGCCTGTTGCTGGCGCAGGCGCGCTTCCTGCTCGGCGAGTGGGACACGGCGGTCGCGGTCGCCGAAGAGGCCGTGCGACGCCACCCGCGACACCCCGGCGCGCACATCCTGATCGGCCGCATCGCCACCGAACGCTTCAAGCAACTGCTGACCACCTACGAACGCGTCGGCGACACCAACCCGGAACTGCAACAGCATCTCGTCGCCGACATCGACGCGCAGCGGCAGCTCGCCAACAAGTCGTTCCGGCGCGCCGCCGCACTCGATCCGAGCCGCGCCCACCCGCACATGGCGCTGGCGCAGCTGGCCATGCTCGACAAGAAGACCGACGTCGCGCGCGGCCACTTCGCCGACGCGCTGGTCGCCGATCCGAACGTCCCGCTCGACCACTTCGCGCTGAACCGCGAACTCGACTGGCAGGCCCGCAAGGCCTTCTACGAGGGCATCCTGAAGCGTTACCTGGCGCGCCCCGCGCACGACGCGGCTGCGGCCGCCACGCTGCGATGGCACCTCGGGCGCGCGCTGTTCGACGGCGAGCAGTGGCAAGCGGCGATCGACAGCTTCAAGGTCGCGCTGGCCGACGACCCCAAGGCGACCAACAGCTACTACTACCTGTGCCTGTCGGCCTACCACCTCGGCGACCACGACGGCGCCGAGGGCTACGCCGCGGCCTACGCGGCGCTCGGCGCGCCGGCCTTCGCCGACGTGCTGCGCGGCCTCGACGTGCAGATGCGCGGCCAGGTGCGCGCCGTGCTGCAGTTCCTCGGCGACCGCGCCTTCCAGCAGGGCCACAAGGAAGCGAGCCGCGACATCAACCACGTGATCGCCTGCCTGGTCGACTCCGCCGACGCCTGGAACAACCACGCGTTCCTGTGCCGCGAGACCGGCCGCTTCGACGACGCCTGGAGCTCCTACCAGCACGCGCTCGAGAAAGAGCCCGAGTCGCCGCAGTTGTGGAACGACGCGGCGGTGATCCTGCAGTACCACCTGGCCAACCCCGAGAACCTGGCCAAGGCGCGCAGCATGTACGCCAAGGCCCTCGAGCTGGCCGCCAAGGTCGAGCGCGACGCGGGCGCATCGCCGGCGCAGCGCGACCGCGCCGCCGGCGCCACGAAGGACGCCCGCGCCAACCTGGCCGAACTCGACAAGTCCAAGTCCGACGCGACCGACAAGCGCTGACGCGCGTCAGCCGGGCGGCGGCAGCTCCTCGGGCAGCAGCCGCCGGCCGAGGTTGCCGTAGTTTCGGTACGCGGTCGTGTCGGGCGGCCCCGGCGCGAACCTCCAGACCAGCTGCGTCGGGTCGGCGACCGGGAGCGCCAGCAGCGAACTCGATACGGTGCCGTAACCATCGCCCCGTTTGGTGATCGCGTGGAAGCCGTCGCCGCCGCGGTCGGCGAGCACCGCGGCCAGCAGATCCAGCCGGGTCTGCAGGTCGATACCCGGCGCCGCGGCGCGCGACAGGCCGCGCAGCTGCAGCTCACCGGGGCCGTGCTCGTTGGTCACGACCAGCACCGGCGGTTCCCAGTCGATGCGGCGCAGCTGCCCGTCCCGGTGCCGCAGGACGATCGTGCGGCGGGCGTCCGCGAGCACCAGCTGGAAGCCGGCGTAGCGGTGCTCCGCGACCTGTCGTTCGACGGCCGCGGCGCCGGCCTCGAGCGTGGCCTCGTCTAGCGCCAGGTGCGGCAGCAGGCCGCGCGACGGCGCGTCGGGCACCGGCGGCACCCCGGCGAGGTTGGTGATGCCGGCGAGCCGGCCGCCGTCGTCGATCGCCAACCAGGTCCCGCCGGCGACCTTGTCGCGCGGCGACAACATGCGGCGGTGCCGACCGACGAACAGGCCCGGCGGAGCCGAGCTGCGGTCGAAGCGCTCGTCGCGATTGGCGGCGACCACCAGCGGGTGGTCGGCGTGCAGGCCGCGCAGGACGATCAGGATGCACATCGTTCGGCGGCGCAGTCTAGTGGGGCGGCGTTCACGGCGCAGCACCGACGGGCGAGGTGCGTCGCAACACGACCATGCCGACACCCGCGACCAGGCACGTCGCGCCCGCGGCGACGTAGGCGTGCCGGTAGTCGGTACCGCCGTCGCCGCCCCACACCGCGATCTGTGCGCCGAGCAGCGGCCCGGTCGCGAAACCCAGCTGCATGCAGCTCTGCACCAGCGAGAACGCGAAGGTGCGTCGTTCGTCGGCGACGCGCTTGCTGGCCGCGGCGTAGGCCAGCGTCATCGAACCGGCCATCAACATCGCTGCGCCGAAGCGCAGCAGCAGGTACTGGTCCACCGTCGCCACCGCAGCGGTGCCGCACAGCAGCGCGCCGAGCGCCAGCGCCAGCACGTAGAGGCAACGCAGCGGCCCGTAGCGGTCCCCCCAGTGCCCCCACAGCGGCGTCATGAACCACTGGGTGATCGCCAGCACCGCGAACGCGGCGGCGATGGTGCGTTCGAGCCCGAGCTCCGGCGTGCTGCTCATGGCCAGGATCCACGCTTGCGCGCCGAGCTCGCGCACGAACAGGGCCACGAACGGCTCGAGCATGTTCTGGCCGATGCGCAACAGCAGCACCAGCAGCAGCAGCCGCGTGAACACGCGGTTCTTGAGCAGGATCCGCGTCGCCGCGGCGAGGTCGCGCAGGAACGGCGCCTCGTCGACCTTGCGCGCCGGCCGCGCCTCACGCGCGAACACCGCCAGCACCACCGCGGCGACGAACGACAGCGCGCTGGTGACGAAGAACAACGAGCTGCGCCCCCACCAGTGCGTGACCTCGGCGCCGAGCAGCGGCCCCAGGAAGGCGCCGCAGGCCATCGCCACCTGCAGCATGCCGATGACGATGCCGTGCTTCTCGCGCGGCGCGTCCTGCGACACGAGCGCCATCGACGGCGCGACGTAGCCGGCCAGCACCCCCTGCACGCAGCGCATCAGCATCAGCACCAGCGGCGTCGGCGCGAACGGCATCAGCAGCGTGCTCAGCGCGATCGCGACGTTGGCGCGGATCGCCATCAGCTTCTTGCCGCGACGGTCGCCGAGCGTGCCCCAGATCGGCCCGGCGAGCGCCGCCGACAGCGGCGCGATGCCGTAGACGACGCTGACCCACGACGCGAGCTCGGCCGGGTCGTCGATGCCGTAACGCTCCTGCACGAACAGCGGCAGCACCGGCAACACCGCCATCAGCCCCATCGACGTCGCGAACAGGCTCGGCCAGACCGCATAGAAGTTGCGCCGCCAGGGGGTCAAGCCGAGCGTTCTAGTGCACGGCCCGCTCCGGGGCCAACGCGCGCCTCAGCGTCCCTTCTGAACCGGCGCGCTGTTCTGGACCGGTGCAGCGCCGAGCTGCAGGCGCACCACGATGCGCATGCGCGGCGCGGCCGGATCGGTGGCCGACTCCGCGCCTGGAACGACGACGGGTTTCGGCGGCGCACCCGGCGCGGCTGGCGCAGCCGGCCCACCGGGCCCCCCGGTCGTCGGCCCCGCCCTTCCAGGCGTCGTCGGGCCGCCGCGGCCGCCGCCGGGAGTCGGCGGTCCGGCGGGACCGCCGGTAGCGGGACCGGCCGGGGAAGGCGCCGCCGGCCGGCGCGTCTGGGCCGGGTACCTGGCGCCGAACGCCTGCGGTTCGATTTCCGGTTGCTGTCCGAGCGAGGCCACGGCCACTTCACCCTGAATCAGATCGAGCTGCCGCTGCTGCGCGAACACCGCCAGCTCGCGCAGTACCGCCTGGATCTCCTCGCGAGAGCCTTCGACGACCCACACCCGCTCGACCGGGGGCGCAGGCGGATCCGAACGGCGAGCCGAGCCGAGGTAGAAGTCGTCGCTGCCGGTGGTCACGGTACGCACGCTGTCGGGCTCCGGCGAGACGCGGGTCCACTTGCCGTGCGGCGGCGACGCTTCGCCGGCTCCAGCCGTGCGCATGCGACCGGCCTGCCGCTCGTCCGTGGCTGACTTGTCCGTGGCTGACTTGTCCGTGGCCGACTTGTCCTTGCTCGGCGCCTGGGCGGCGACGCGCTCCTCGGCCAGGCTGTCGAGCTGCGCCGACAGGAACGCCACCGACTGCGCGCGACGCGCGGCGCGATCGGCAGTGTTCCCGCCGCGGCCCAGACCTTCCTCGTCGCGGTCGGACTTCGTCGCGACGTCGGCCGATCGCAGCACGATCTGCGGCAGCATCTCGGTCCCGGCGCCGGCCACGCGCTGCTCGATCTGGGCCTGCGACGCACCGGCCTGCACCTGAGGCGCTGCGGGATCGACCTCGCCGATGGCGGGGACCTCGAGCTTCTTCTTGCTGGCCGGCTGCTCGCCGCCCTCGGCGGCCTGCTTGGCGCGATCCGCGGCGTCGCCGCTCTTGCCGCCGCCGAGACCGACCGCACTGTTCCACTGGTTCGAGTCGAACGCCTGCTCCTTGAGATCGCTCACCTCGGGCTCGGGCTCCGCGTGCCCCTTCCTGGAGGCGTTCCCACGGCGCTCCGCCTCGCCCGACGGCGCGACGACCTTCTCGTTCGGAACGGCTGCCTCGCTCGGCGCCACCTTGTCGGTCGGCACCGACTTCTCGTCGCGCACCGTCTTCTCCTCGCCCAGCGCCGGCGGTTCGACGCGCAGCGGATCGGCCGACTTCGCCTGCTCACGCACGGCGGCTCCCCGACCGTCCGCGCCGGACGCGGCTTTCGCCAGCCGCGCCTGTTCCTGGGCCTCGGGCTCGGCAGCTCCCGCGCCCACCTCCTTCGAGGAGTTCGGCTGCTCGAGTCGCATGAGCCTCGGCGCCTGTGCTTCGGGCAACTGTGCTTCGGGCGACTGTGCTTCGGGCGACGCTTCGGGAACCTCTGGAACAGCGCCCACCATCGGCGCGTCCGCCGCGCCGCCGTCTCTGGCGACGAGGTCCACGTCGACGCCGTCGGTGCCCGTCGACGCCGACCAGCGGTCGAGCCAGACCGCGAACGCGAGCAGCGCAGCGGCCGCGACCACGCCCAGCCACAGCCGCCCCGCGCTCCACGAGCGGGCCGCCGCGCGCGGCGGGGCAGCCTGCAGCCGGGACAACACCTGACCGGCGACACGCGCCGCGATCGCGTCGGCATGCGGCGCCGGCTCCTGCAGCGCCTGGCGCACCGCGCCGACCGTGCGTTCGTAGTCGGCGAGTTCGGCGCGCAGCTGCGGGCTGACGCGCAGCTCGGCGACGAAGCGCTCGCGGTCGCGATCGCTCATCGTGCCGTCGACCCAATCGGCGAGGCGCATGTCCACGTCCCGATCCTCGTGTTCGCTCATTGCACGAACCCCTTGAGCATCTGCTGCAGCAGCAACCGGCCGCGGTGGATCCGCGAACGCACGGTGCCGGGCGGCAGCCCGAGCACCTCGGCGATCTCCTCGTAGGACAAGGACTCCATGTCGCGCAGCACGACGGGCTGGCGGAATTCGTCGGGCAGCTGCTGCACACACTCGCGCACCTTGGCGAGGAACTCGCGTTGGTGCGCGTTCTCGCCCGGATCGAGCTCGCGGCCCGCCGGGGTGATGTAGAGGTCGTCGGTGCCGGCCACCGGTGCGTCGATCGACAGCGTGCGGCGGTCGCGCTTCTGGGCCCGGCGGCGGCGGTACTCGCTGATCGCGACGTTCATGGCGATCTTGTGCAGCCAGACCACGAACCGAACCTCGCCGTCGAAGCCGGGCAGGCCCTTGTGCACGCGCAAGAACACCTCCTGACTGAGGTCCTCCGCGGTCGCACGGTCGCAGCGCAGCACCGACGTCATCACTCGCATCACCCGATCCGTGAACATGACCATGAGGGTCTTGAAGGCCTCGAGGTCACCCTGCTGGGCGGCGAGCATCGCGTCGCGCGCAGGATCGGCTTCGAACCCGGCGTCGTGGCGGGGCTGCCCGTGGAGCGGGGCGACCGCGTTGCTGCCGGGTGGCGCCGCCTTCGGTCCGCGTGGATCCGTCGATGGCGCCGGCATGGAAGGGCGCAACAGACGCACCGGCGTCGGCCCGGTTCCCGGTCGGATCGGCTTTTCGTCGGCGGTCAAGGGGGCGCGGAACGGGGCGGTGACGTCGGGGGTTCGGGACGGCATCCGCAGCGGCGCGGAGCCAGGGGCACGATAACGGCGCCGCGCCAAGACGGCGACCGGCCCGCGAGAACTTCAAGACCGCGGTCGGTGTGGTAGGTTCGCGCGCGGAGCACGACCGCCATGGCCCAGACCGTCTTCACCTTCTCCTGCCCCTGCTGCAACAAGTCGATCGAGGTCGACACCCGCTCCGGCAAGGCGCGCGCCGCACGGCCCGAAGAGGCCAAGGGCGGGCGCGACCTCGACTCGCTGCTCGGCGAGCAGAAGAAGCAGTCGCAGCAGCTCGACAAGCTCTGGGGCAGCGCCTCGCGGCAGGTAGAGAAGGAGAAGGATCTGCTCGAGAAGGAGCTGCAGCGCGCCAAGGAAGAGGCCAAGAAAGACAAGGACGAGCGGCCGCGCAACATCTTCGATCTCGACTGATCGCGCGCCGGCGCCGCGCGGCGGCTTGCGTCAGGCCCCGGCCCTGGTTCAATCGTCGCACCCTGGCCGCGCCCCCGGTCACGGAGCCATGCCCTTGACCACCGCACCGACGCACCTCGTCGCACCGCTCGCCGCCGCCCTGCTGGCGCTGGTCTGCCCGGTCGGAGCGCAGGCGCCGGGCGACGCTCCGCCCGCCGCTTCGGCGGCCACCGAAGCGACCAACCGGGACCCGACGGACTTCGCGACCAAGGTGCAGCCGCTGCTGCAGCGCTACTGCTACCGCTGCCACGGCCCCGACAAGCAGAAGGGCGACGTGCGGCTCGACACCCTGGACCCCGGCCTCGCGGGGCGCGCCGACGCCGAAGGTTGGCGCGCGGCGCTGGACATGATCAACGGCGCCGAGATGCCGCCCGAGGACGAGGACCAACCCGACGACGCCGAGCGCCGGGTGATCGTCGACTGGATGACGGGCTCGCTGCGCGCTGCCGCAGCGCGCTTCGCCGGCGACCGCCACACCGTGCTGCGGCGCCTCACCAAGGACCAGTACACCAACGCGCTGCAGGACCTGCTCGGCGTGCCGATCGACTTCGGTCGCGCGCTGCCCGACGACGGCAAGTCGAAGATGGGCTTCTCCAACAACGGCGCGGTCCTGCAGGCCTCGCCGCTGCACCTCGACTACTACCAGCAGATCGCCCGCCAGGCGCTGGACCAGGCGATCGTCAGCGGCCCGAGGCCACAGCCGACGCGCTACCGGATCACGTTCGGCCGCGGCATCGGCGTCGGCAAGGTCGCCGCCGAGACCGGCGGCTACCAGTCGGTGCCGCTCAGCAGGAACGACTTCGTCATCGACATCCTCGGTGCCGACGGCGCGCCCCTGGTACCCGAGGACGCCGCCCAGCAGGCCGAGTTCGACCGGATCCGTCGCAAGATCAGCGTCGGGCTGCGCGGTTCGTCCGAGGATCGCTTCACGGTCGTCGACGAGGGCATCGTGCTCTACTCGGCGCTGCCGCACGTCGAGAAGGCGCCGGGGTCGTGGCAGGGGCCATCGCCAAACCTCAAGCTCGAGATGCAGCGCGTCTTCCCCGAACACGGCGCGCTGGCGATGCGTGTGCAGGCGCGGCGCGGCACCATCCCGACCGCGCACAAGCAGGTGCTGGTCTCGCCCGAGGACCGGACGACGCTGGCCGGCTTCGACGAGGCCGGCGGCGTGCGCGCGCCGGACGCGGCGATCGTGCTGCTCGCGACCGACAGCAAGCAGCGCCAGAACGTGCGCCTCGAGGGCGACACGCTGCGCAGCGTCGACGTGCCCAAGCCGAGCAAGGCGCGGCTCTCGTTCCGCCTGCCGCGCGACGGCTTCTTCCAGGTCGACCTCGTGCACCCCGTCGTGCCCGCCGACGCCATGGCTTCGGTGCGGCTCAACATCGACAACCGCCGCCTCGACCTGCGGCCGGAGCTCACCGCGGCGCAGCGGCAGCAGCCGCGCGCGATCACCGCGCTGGGCGTCGCCAACCTGCGCGCGGGAGACCACGCGCTCGAGCTCGGCGGCCCGTTCTTCGTCGGCTTCAGCCACGTCGTGATCTCGCCGCTGGCGGCCGAGCACCCGTTCGTGCAGCGCACCACCGCCAAGGTCAGCGAGCTCAACGCGGCGATCGCCGGCAAGCTGCCCGCGATCCGGGCCTACGCCGGCACGCGCACCGACGACGGCATGGTCTACTCGACCTTCGGCACGTCCGAGGAGGTGAACGCGACCGACGACGGGTGGCAGACCTTCGAGTTCACCGGTCGGCTCGAGAACATGCCGATCCCCGAGCCGGAGAGCGGCGACAACGAGATCCTCTCGGGCTTCCTGCTGGTCGGCCTCTACAACGACCACCTCGTCAAGTCGCGCGCCGAGACCGGCCCGCCGCTGCTGGTGCACTCGATCGAAGTCGAGGCCCCCTACCACCGGGTCTGGCCGCCGAAGTCGCACACCGACATCTTCGTCGAGGCCCCCGGCCGGCCGGGCGGCGAGGCGCCCGACGAAGCCGCCTACACGCGACTCGTGCTCGAACGGTTCCTGTCGCGCGCGTTCCGGCGGCCCGTGCGGGCGAGCGAGGTCGAGCGGTACCTCGGCTTCTGGCGCGAGGTGCGCGGGCAGTTCGACTGCTACGAGGACGCGGTGCGCGAGGTGCTGGTGGCGGCGCTGTGCTCGCCCAACTTCCTGTTCCTGGCCGAGCCGGTCGCGGCGGCCGACGCACCCGCCGCCGACGCGCTCGTCGACGAGCCGGCGCTGGCGACGCGGCTGTCGTTCTTCCTGTGGAACTCGCCGCCGGACAGCACGCTGGGCGACCTCGCCGCCGCCGGCCAGCTGCGCGCGGCGCTGCCGCAGCAGCTCGAACGCATGCTCGACGACCCGCGCGCGGCGCGCTTCGTGCGCTCGTTCACGCGCGAATGGCTGCGCCTCGACCGCCTCGAGAACGTCGCCGTCAACGTCGACCGCTTCCCGGCCTTCACGCGCTTCGTCAAGCGCGACATGGCCGAGGAGACCTATCGGTTCGTCGCCGAGGTGCTGCGCACGAACGCGAGCGTGCTGCAGTTCGTCGACGCCGACTTCACGATGCTCAACCAGAACCTCGCCGAGTTCTACGGCATCCCCGGCGTCGCCGGCCCGCAGTTCCGGCGCGTGCCCGTGACCGCGGCGCAGCGCCGCGGCGGGCTGCTGTCGCAGGGCGCGTTCCTCGCCGGCCACAGCGACGGCACCTCGCCGCACCCGATCAAGCGCGCGGTCTGGCTCAAGAAGCAGCTGCTCGGCGACGAGCCGCCGCCGCCGCCGCCCAACGTGCCGCGACTCGACCCCGACGCCCCCGGCGCGGCGAACCTGACGCTCGCGCAGCAGCTCGAACGGCACCGCGACAGCGCCTCGTGCCGCGACTGCCACAAGGGCATCGACCCCTACGGGCTCGCCTTCGAGAACTACAACGCCGTCGGCCTGTTCGAGCTGCAGCGCGGCGGCAAGCCCGTCGACGCCAGCACCACGCTGCCCGACGGCACGGCCATCGACGGCATCGACGCGCTCAAGCGCTGGCTGCTCGACGAGCAGGCCGACGTGCTGGCGCGCGCCTTCGTCGAGCACCTGTTCGCCTACGCGCTGGGCCGCGACGTGCACTTCGCCGACGACGAAGAACTGCAACGGATCACCGCAGCGAGCCGGCAGGACGGTTATCGTGTGCGCGCGATCGTGCGCCACATCGTCGGCAGCGATTCCTTCCAGCGGCCCTGAACGAGACGACCATGGCCAACCACCGCGGACCGATCGATCGACGCACCTTCCTGCGCGGCGCCGGCGTGGCGTGCGCGCTGCCGTGGCTCGAGGCCATGAGCCCGCGCCCGGGCGCACGCCGCGACGACCGCCCCCGCCGCCTGTGCTTCGTCTATTTCCCCAACGGCGCGGCGATGCCGGGCGCCGACGACGCCAAGAACGGCGACTGGAACTGGTTCCCGCGCGGCGAGGGCCGCGACTACCAGTTCACCAAGGTGTTGCAGCCGCTGGCGCCGTTCCGCGACCGGATGTCGCTGTTCGGCGGCCTCAGCCACCCGCTGAGCCGCGAACTGCTCGGCCACATGGCTGGCGACACCTGGCTCACCGCCGGCGACATGCGCGGCGACACCTACAAGAACCGCGTCTCGGTCGACCAGGTCGCAGCGCACCGCTTCAAGACCGCGACGCGCTTCCCGTCGCTGGTGCTCTCGACCGACGGCGGCGTCGGCTACAAGTCGCGCGTCTCGACGCTGTCGTTCGACTTCACCGGCAAGCCGATGCCCTCCGAGCACCGGCCGCGGCAGATCTTCGAGCGCTACTTCGGCGCTGCCGGCGCGGGCAACGCCGCCGCGCGCCGGCAGAGCATCCAGCAGGGCAAGAAGGTCGTCGACCTCGTGCTCGAGGACAGCAAGCAGCTGCACGCGCGCCTCGGCAAACACGACCAGACCAAGCTCGACGAGTACCTGGCGTCGCTCAACTCGGTCGAAGAGCAGATCCGCCGCAACGAGGCGTGGCTCGACGTGCCGATGAAGCCGTTCGACGCCAGCGGCCTGCAGCTCGACGCCGCGGCCAACATCGACCCGCAGGCCTACCTGCGCTCGATGTTCGACCTGATGGTGCTGGCGCTGCAGACCGACCTGACGCGCGTGATCACGTTCATGACCGGGCGCGAGGACGGCATGGGCTTCGCCGACAACTTCCCGAACCTCGCGCTCGGCATCAAGCGCGGCCACCACACCATCAGCCACGACACCCACGAGGGTCACTGGGAGCAGTGGGGCAGCTACGATCAGTGGCACGCAAAGCAGTTCGCGCACTTCCTCGAACGTCTGGCGACGACGCGCGACGAACACGGCCCGCTGCTCGACAGCACGCTGACGCTCTACGGCAGCTGCTGCAGCACCACCCACAACGCCCGCAACCTGCCGTTGCTGCTCGCCGGCGGCGGCGACTTCGACGTCAAGCACGGGGAGTTCCGCCGCTACGGCGAAGACGTGCCGATGAGCAACCTGCTGCTCGGCATGCTGCACGCCGTCGGTCTGCGCGACGAGTCGTTCGGCGACAGCACCGGGGTGCTGCACCTGCGCACCTGACCCCTTGCGACGGTCCGATCCGCGCCTCATACTCGCGGCTCCAATACCGACCAGTCGGTTTTGCCGGCCACGAGCATGCAGACCCCAAATCCCGAGAAGCGCAACCAGATCAAGGCCGCCGCCGCGCGCCTGTTTGCCGAAGTGCCGTTCCACGAGGTCACCCTCGAACGCGTCGCAACAACCGCAAAAGTCGGCAAGGGGACGCTTTATGTCTACTTTGCGAGCAAAGAACAGCTCTACGAGGCGGTCGTCGCCGAGGGCCTCGCGGAGCTGGTCGGGCGCGTCGAAGGCCGCCTGCAACAGACCGGCGCCGATGCCTGCCAGGGGCTCTCGGCCATCGTCGACGAGCTGCTCGGCTTCGCCGATCGCTACCCGCACATGTTCACGCTGATGCGGTCGGGCCACCCGATCGGCAACGACACCGAGCTCGCCGCCGCGCGCAGCAACCTCGCCGCGACCATCGAACGGGTGCTGCGCGCCGGCGTCGCGAGCGGCGCGCTCGACGACCCACACCCCGAACTCACCGCCCACTTCGTACCGGCGATGGTGCGCTCGGCGCGCCTCTACGGCCCCGCCGACGCGCCGCGGGCCGAGGTCGGCAGACACATCGTGCAGGTGCTGCTCCGCGGCCTGCGCCCCCACTCCTCCTGAACGCTCCACCTGCGATGACCGAGTCCACCACCCCACGCCAGGATCCCGCCCCCGAGCCGCGGCGGCGCGGCCGCCGTCTGCTCGCCTTCGCGATCGTCGCAGCGGCCGTCGCCGGCATCTCCTTCTACTTCACCTCGCGCCTGGGCACCGAGTCCACCGACGACGCGTTCGTCGACGGCAACGTGTTCCGGGTCAGCTTCGAGGTCGAGGGCCGCGTCGCGCACGTGCACGTCGCCGACAACGCCACGGTCGAGGCCGGGCAGCTGCTCGTCGAGCTCGACCCCGCAGAGTACCAGGCCCGCGTCGACGGCGCGCAAGCGGCGCTCGAACTCGCTCAGGCGCGGCTGCGCGAAGCCCGGGTGCAGGTGACGCTTACCGACGCCAGCACCACGGCGGCGCTGGCGCGGGCGCGCGCCAATCTGGCCGCCGCGCAGGCGCACGTCGAACAACAGCACGCCGACCTCGAGTCGGCCCAGGCCGAGGCGACGCGCGCCGAGGCCGACCTCAGCCGTTACCGCCAGCTCAGCGAGCGCGCCGTGTCGAAGGCGCGCCTGGACCTCGCGGCGCAGTCGGCGACGGTCAGCGACGCCAACCTGCGCGCCGTCCAGAAGCGCATCGCGTCCGCGGACGCCGACGTGATCGCGGCGCAGGCCGACGTCACCGCAGCCGAGGCCGACCGCGAGCAGGTCGCGGCGGCGCGCGCCGCCACGGAACGTTTCGCCGCGGAGGTCGCGCAGGCCAAGGCAGCGCTGCGCCACGCCGAACTGCAGCTCGCCGACACCAGGGTGCTCGCGCCGGCCGCAGGCCGCGTCACCAGGAAGGCCGTGCTCGAGGGCACCTACGTCGAACCGGGTCAGACCGTGCTGTCGATCGTCGCGCCCGATCTGTGGGTCGTCGCCAACTTCAAGGAGACGCAGCTCGCCGCGATGCGGCCGGGCCAGAAGGCCCACCTGCACATCGATGCATTCGGCTTCGATCTCGCCGGCCACGTCGACAGCATCCAGGCCGGCACCGGCGCCCGCTTCAGCCTGCTCCCGCCCGAGAACGCCACCGGCAACTACGTCAAGGTCGTACAGCGTGTGCCCGTCAAGATCGTCTTCGACGAACTGCCTGCGGCGCAGGCGTTGCGCCTCGCGGCGGGCATGTCGGTCGTGCCGGTGGTCGAGACGCGATGAGCGACGCGGCGGACTGCGAGAAGGGTGCGCGCCCGGGCAAGGGCCACGCGGCGTTCCACGCGCCGTTCAATCCGTGGCTGATCGCCGTGGTCGCGACCATGGCGACGTTCATGGAGGTGCTCGACACCAGCATCGCCAACGTCTCGCTGCCCCACATCGCGGGCAATCTCGGCGCCAGCATCAACGACAGCACCTGGGTGCTGACCAGCTACCTGGTCGCCAACGCGATCGTGCTGCCGGCCAGTGCCTGGCTCTCGTCGGTGATCGGCCGTCGCAACTACTACATGCTGTCGGTCGCGCTGTTCACCATCAGCTCCCTGCTGTGCGGCCTGGCGCCCAACCTCGAGGCGCTGGTCGGCTTCCGCCTGCTGCAGGGACTCGCCGGCGGCGGCCTGCAGCCGCTGACCCAGGCGATCCTGGTCGACACCTTCCCGCCGAAGATGCGCGGCATGGGCATGGCGGCGTTCGGCCTCACGGTCGTGGTCGCGCCCGTGATCGGGCCGACGCTCGGCGGCTGGATCACCGACAACTACGAGTGGCGCTGGGTGTTCCTGATCAACATCCCGGTCGGCGTCGCGGCGCTGTGGCTGAGCTCGCGCTACATCACCGATCCGCCCTTCCTCAAGCGTCGCACGGGCAACGACCGCTGGGGCGGCGACTTCCTCGGCCTGGGACTCGTCGCCGTCGGCCTCGCCTCGATGCAGATGATGCTCGACCTCGGCGAGCGCGAAGAGTGGTTCGCGAGCAACCTGATCCGCACCTGCGCGGCGCTGACCGTGATCTGCCTCGTCGGTGGTGTCTACCGCGCGTTCGTGCACCGCAAGCCGATGATCGACTTCCGCGTGCTGCGCGACCGCAACCTGGCGCTGTCGTGCGTCTACATGGCGATCTTCGGCGGCGTGCTCTACGGCACCACCGCGCTGCTGCCGCTGATGATGCAGCAGCTGCTCGGCTACACCGCGCAGCTCAGCGGCCTGGTGCTGTCGCCGGGCGGCATGGTGATCGCCGTGCTGATGCCGCTGGTCGGCTGGTCGGTCGGCAAGATCGACGCGCGCTGGATGATCCTGTTCGGGATCGTGATGGTGGCGCTCTCGCTCGAGTGGATGGCCGGATTCTCGCTCGACGTCGACTTCGCGACCCTGGTCTACGCACGCATGCTGCAGGGCTTCGGCCTCGCGTTCATCTTCGTGCCGATCAACACCATCGCCTACGCGACCGTCGACGCCGACTCGCGCAACGCCGCCTCGAGCCTGATCAGCATCGCGCGCAACATCGGCGGCAGCATCGGCATCGGCTACACCTCGACGATGGTGGCACGGCTCGCGCAGACGTTCCGCACCCACCTCACCGAACACGTCGGCGACACTGAACCCGCCGCGCGCGCGGCGCTGGCGGCGATCGAGCAGCAACTGCGCACCGTCGACGCCGACCCGGTGCGCAACGAACTGCTCGCGCGCGCGATGCTCAGCGACTCGGTCGATCGCCAGGCGACGATGCTGGCCTACCTCGATCAGTTCGCGTTCCTGGGCGCAGCCTTCCTCATCCTGGTGCCGGTCGTGCTGCTGATGCGGCGCGCGCGCACCGACCACCCCGCGGAGCTCGCAATCGAATGAGCCGTCACCTCCCCTGCTTCGCTCTGCTCGCGGCGCTGCTGAGCGGCTGCACCGTCGGCCCCGACTACCGCAAGCCCGAACTCGCCGTTCCCCCGGCCTTCGCCGCGGCCGACGAAGTCGGCTCGACCTCGCCCGACGGTCCCTGGTGGCGCGCGTTCGGTGACGACGAGCTGACCGCGCTGATCGACCGTGCCGTGCGCGGCAACACCGACGTGCGCGTCGCCGTGGCCCGGCTGCGGCAGGCGCGCGCCGCGCTCACCGGCGCCGCCGCGCGGGCGCTGCCGCAGGTCGACGTCGGCGCCGACGTCACCAACTCGCAGTTCAGCGAGAACGGCTTCCTCAAGGGCCTCGGCGGCAGCGGCCCGCCCGGCGCGATCGTCCCGGGCCAGCGCATCGACCTGCAGCAGGTCGACCTCGACGCCTCTTGGGAGCTCGACATCTTCGGCGGCGTGCGCCGCGCCGAGGAGGCGTCGCGCGCCGAACTCGCGGCCGCGAGCCACGATCTGCACGCCGTGCTGGTCTCACTGCTGGGCGAACTCGCGGGCAGCTACTTCGACCTGCGCGGCCTGCAGCAGCGCCTCGCGATCGCCGAGCGCACCGTCACCTACCAGCAGGCCACGCTCGACGTGATCACCGAGCAGGTCGACGCGGGCATCGCCGACGCGTTCGACCTCGAACGCGCGCGCAACCTGCTGGCCAACGCGCGCGCCCACGCACCCGAACTGCAGGCCCAGGTGCACGCGACGATGCGCCGCCTCGAGGTGCTGCTCGGCGCGATGCCGGGCACGCTGCAGGCCGAACTGCAGGACGCGCGGCCGCTGCCGCCGATGCCCGAGGCGCTCGCCGTCGGCATCCCGTCGCAGACCCTGCGCCGCCGCCCCGACGTGCAGGCCGCCGAACGGCGCCTCGCCGCGGCCACCGCGCGGATCGGCGAAGCGACCGCGGACCTGTTCCCGCGCTTCTCGCTGACCGGCCAGGTCGGCCTGCAGAGCCAACGCCTCGACGAACTCGGCTCCGGCGACAGCCTGTTCTGGCTCGTGGGGCCCAGCGTGCGCTGGCCGCTGCTCGACTTCGGCCGCGTGCGCGCCAACATCGCCGTGCAGGATGCGCGCACCGAACAGGCGCTCGCCATCTACGAAGGCACGGTGCTGCAGGCGCTGTCCGACGTCGAGGTCGCGCTCGTGCGCCTCGCGCGCGACCGCCGTCGCGTCGCCGCGCTCACCGACGCCCACACCGCCGCCGAGCAGGCGCTGCACCTCGCCGAGGAACGCTACCGCAGCGGCGTGCTCGAGTTCCTGGACCTGCTCGACAGCCAACGCACCGTCGACGACGCCGCCGACGCGCAAGCGCGCGGTGAACAGTCGGTCGCGAGCGACGTCGTGGCGCTGTTCAAGGCGCTGGGCGGGGGCTGGGAGGTGTTCGATGGGTCGCCCGCAACTGGCACGGCAGCGCCCGCGACGGCGGGCGACTGACGCGTCTCGGCGCTCAGGCCACTGCTGGGCTCGCCACCGGCAGTGGCGCGCGTTGACGACCGCCCACCAGGAACGTCGCGAAGATCAACGCCTTCCCCCACATCACGAACACCAGCAAGCCCATCAGGCCATGGACACCCGGATCACCCAAGGCAAACCACGTTGCCGACATGACCACATCCGTGAGCAGTGACACCGCGAATACCTGCGGCCATCGCCACGTTCCGTCGAGCAGCACCCAGCCGCCGACCAGGAGCCACATCGACATGCGATAGTCGACCAGCGGCTCCATCGGGGTCCCATCCAGCATCGGCGCCAGACCCGAGAACCAGAGCAGCAGGAGCCAGCTGCCACCCAATGCACAAGCGAGCAGCGTGCGCTCGACACGCGGCGTCGTGGCGCTGAGCCGGCGCGCCGCCATCACCAGCAGCATCAGCAAAACCGACGAGCCCCCCAACATCCGAACCGGCAAGCTGGGCATGAGCGACAACCAGCTGAACGAGGCCAGCAGGAACAGTGCCCCACCACCCAGGCGTACCGATCCACCCGGGGCGCGACGCATTCGCAGACTCATCCAGACCATCGGCCCGATCGGCGCGAGCAGCAGCAACCAGCGCAGCGGCCGCGGCAGCCAACGCAGCCAAGCCGGCCAGAGCTGCTCGCGGGCCTCACGCTGCACCTGCGCCCACGCGTCGGTCACCGCAGCGGCGACCGGCACTTCGGCGAACCTGACCAACTCCAGCGCGTAGAAGTCGATCAGCGGCGCGGCGGCGGCCTGCAGGTCCGGGACCGACTGCTGCAGACACGTCGAACGAAGCTCGAGCGGCAGATCGTCTTCGTCGGAATTGCGTCTCTTGCCCACCCCAGGCAGGGTCCCCACCAGGTCCGCAGAGTCGGTAACCGCTCGCCCGGGAGACAGGTCGGGATCCAAGAACACGACGCTCGCGACGGCGCGACTTCGTTCCGTCGCAAACGCCACGTAGCCGACGGCCGGGTCGTCGGGTTCGGCGGCGAGATCCGCAGCACCAGGAAGTTCCGCGCCGAGCGAAGCCCGCGCCGCCTGCCGCCATCGGGCGCGCGTGATCCACGGCGCCGCCGGCGCGGCGGCGTCCTGGACGCACAGCGCGAGCACCGCACCCGAATCCGGAACCCACACGAAGTACGGCTCGTCGCGCCGGAGCGCCAACGACGGCAGCCGATCGGTCAGCCGGCGCCGGCCCCAGTTCGAGTCTGCGCTGAGCAGCGTCGACGTCGCGACGTGCAGACAATCTCGGCCCTGGCGCAGTCCGCGCCAGCGCAGTTCGACGACCACGTGGCGTTCCAGATCGCCGAACGTCGCAGGAACGTTCCAGCGGTGCGAGCGGAACTCGCCGGCCTGCAGCGGAGTCTGGTCCCACCACGCCTGATCGACATAGCCCTCCAACCACGACGTCGCCGACCGCCAATCACCGATCAAGCTCACCCGCCGCAACGCATCGCGCAGCAAGGGCACGCTGGTCGCGCACAGCACCGCGGTCTCCGGCCCGTGGGCCGCCATCTGCAGCAGCGCGATCTGCAGCCGCGCCTGCACCGGTTCGTCGGCCACAGCGGGGTCGCTCTGCAGCAGCTGCGCGGTCGCGTCGAACTGGGCCTCCGAGAGAGCTGGGGAGCCGAACGCGACCCGGCCGACGTGGAAAGCCAGCCAGAGCAGCCAGAAGGTCCCCAGGAACGACAGGAAGCGCCGCGACACCGGCGAACAACCTACTCGCGCCGGCGAGCTCTCGCTAGCACCCGCGCCCGCCGGCTGCGAACATACGCGCGGGCGAACCGCCCATGCCACCGGCCCAATGGCCAACCCCATCGCCCTGGAGAGTCCGATGCTGCGCCCCCTGATCGCCGCGACCATGCTGGTCGCCGCCGCCTCCGCCCAGAACCCGATGTTCCTGCCGCGCGAACGCACCGTGTTCGACGTCGCGCCGGGCTTCGCCGAGATGCTGCCGATCGATGCCGACGGCGACGGTGACGTCGACCTGCTGCGGCTGGGCACGCCGACACGGCTGTACCGCAACGTCGGGCCGCTGCAGTTCGTCGCGGATGTCATCTCGCCGTCGAACATCTTCGACAGCGAGGCGATCGGCGACGTCGACGGCGACGGCGACCTCGACATCGTGGCAGTCTCGAGCCTGTATCGAAACGACGGCACGGGCCGGTTCACACTCGACGCGAACGCGATTCCGCCCGGCAATCAGTCGTTCCCGCCGCGTGAGGACCAACTCGTCGACGTGGACGGCGACGGCGATCTCGACATCGTTGCCCACAGGGCGCTACTCGAAGTCCTCCGCAACGACGGCACCGGCCACTTCACGTTCGTCACTGCCATGGCAGTACCTTCGAACTACTCCGTCTACAGCTTCACCCTGCTCGACCTGGAGCGCGACGGCGACGTGGACATCGTCGCCGCGCCGGACTACGGCAATTCGCTGCAGGCGTTCGTCAACGACGGCAGCGGCGTGTTCACGCGCGTATCACTGGACACGTTGCCTTCGCCCGGCATCTTCGCGTCCGTGAAGGCGACGCGCCTCGACGTCGACGGTGACACCGACCTCGTCGTTTCGTCGGTTCTGAGCGGAAGCATGGTCCTCTACAACGATGGGCTAGGGAACTTCAGTCCCGTGCAGCTGGCGGGCGCGCCCCGATTGCAGGACGCCCTGGTAGGCGACCTCGACGGGGACGGCATCGACGAGTTGGTCGAATCGCAAGGTGCCTGGTCCCTCTATGGCAGCCAGTACTACTACTTGCCGTTCCCGCCATCCTATTCGTTCGGCTTCCTGCACCTCGCCGACCTGGACGGCGACCTCGACCTGGATGCAACGATAGATGCCGATCCACCGGCTGTGCTCATCAATACAGGCTTCGGCTTCTCGCGCGCGACTTCGGGAGGATGGGGTCGATCGGTGAGGGCGTTGGACCTGTGCGGCGTCAGCACCGGCCCGTCGTGGGCGCGGTTCACGACCATCGCCGGCGCCGGTTGGGCGATGACCGACTCCTCACAAGGCGTGGGCATCTACCAACAGGTGCCTCTACCTTCCACCGGCGCCACCGACGCGGCCCTCGGCAACACCAATCTGAGCAGCTTCGAATACGTGAACTACGTGCAGTGCACGCCGACTGGACCGCGCTTCTTCCACATGGACGCGTGGATCGTTCCGCAGCTCCACGAGATCCTGAACGTGCCGTCGATCGGCACGCCGACGCATGTCGGCGCAGCTCGGCTCACGGCACAGGGCGGAATCGAGTTCTTGTTCGGCGACCCGACGATCAGCGGCCCGGTGCGGGTCTCGTTCGACGCCACCGGCACCCATTCGGTCACCATGCCGAGCCTGCCGCCGGCGGCCCCGCACCAGGCACCCGCGCGTGAGACGGTGCGCGTCGCCGACATCGACGGCGACGGCGACGACGACGTGCTGCACGAACTGCGAGTGCTCTGGAACGACGGCAGCGGCAACCTCTCGGTCGGCCCCGACTTCTCCGCCTTGGTCTCGTCAGGGGCGACGGACGTGCTGCCGTTCGACCTCGACGGCGATGGCGACCTGGACCTGCTCTGCTACGGCCTCGGCGCCCAGACCACGCTGCTCGAGAACGACCAAGGCGTCTTCCGCGACGTCACCATCGGCCGGATCCCGCCTGCAGAGTACCTCGGCGCGTATCGCGTCACCGCGGGTGACGTCGACGACGACGGCGACCTCGACCTGCTCGTCGCACGCTCACGCTCCAACCTGCTTCGCAACGACGGCGGCGTGTTCACGCGCCTCGTCGACGTCGGCCCCCCCGGCGTGCTCGTCGACGTCGACTACGACGGCCGCCCCGACCTGTTCGACGGCGAGACCTTCCACATCAACATGTTCAGCCAGCTGCACGCGCCGCATCTCGCCACGCCAGGCGGCCCTTTCGTGCTCGAGCTGCGTACCTGCCGGCAGGGGCCCATCGCCAACCTCGCGTTGTTGGTCACGAGCGCGGGCGCGGTGCAGCAGGTCGTGCCCGGCATCGGCGAGGTCTGGATCGACCCGCCCACTGCCGTCGGCTACGTGCTGCCGCTCGTCAACGGCAGCGCCGACCTGCCCCTGTCGATCCCGCGTTCACCGCTGCTGCTCGGGTTCGCGTTCACGAGCCAGGCATTGGTGTTCGACCCGCAGCGCCTGAGCCTGACCAACCCGGTGTTCGCGACCGTGCGCTGAGCCGCCCCCCCGCCGCTAGAGCCCGAAGCCCATCCAGCTGCCCACCTGATAGATGCCGACCGCGACCACCCACGCCAGCGTCGTCATGTAGCCGAACGTGAACAGCGGCCACTTCCACGAGTGGGTCTCGCGGCGGATCGCGGCGAGCGTGCCGACGCACTGACTGCACAGCGCGAAGAACGCCATCACCGCGAGCGCGATCAGGCTGTTGAGGCTCGGGTGACCGTCGGGCCGCTTCTGCTGGCGCAAGGCGTCGCGCAGGCGCACGTCGGCTTCGTCGGCGGACGCCTCGACCTCGCCGAGGCTGTAGAGCGTGCCCAGCGTCGGGATCACGAGTTCGCGGGCCGGGAACGCGGCGAGCACGCCGACGGTGATCTTCCAGTCGAAGCCGGCGGGCGCGAACACGGGCTGCACGGCGCGGCCGATGTCGGCGAGCCAGCTCTGCTCGAGGTAGGCCGCGGCCTGCTGCGCGTCGAGCGCGGCGCGCTGCTCGTCGCCTTCGGGACCCGCCACCACGGCGGCGCGCTGCGCGTCGAACGACGCGGCGATCGCCGCGGGGCGCGGGAAGTAGCCGAGCGCCCAGACGACCACGGTCGCGACCAGGATCACCGTGCCTGCAGTGCGAAGGAAGCTGCGCACCGCGACCCAGGTGTGCGCCGCGATCAACCGCAGGCGCGGCCGCTGGTAGACCGGCAGTTCCATCGCCAGCATCGAGGTGCCGCCCTTGAGCACGGTCTTGCGCAGCAGCTTGGCGACGACGGCGGCGACGACGATGCCGAGCAGGTAGAGCACCAGCAACAGCAGCCCGGCCTGCGCCGCCGGGAAGAACGCGGCGAGCATGACCACGTAGACGGGCAGGCGCGCCGAGCACGACATCAGCGGCGCGACCAGGATCGTCGCCAGGCGGTCGCGTTCGTTCTCGAGGATGCGCGCGCCGAGGATGCCCGGGATCGCGCACGCGAAGCTGCTGGTCAGCGGCACGAAGCTCTTGCCCGACAGGCCGAACTTGCGCAGCAGCCGGTCGAGCAGGAACACGGCGCGCGCCATGTAGCCCGACATCTCGACGGCGCTCACGAACGCGATCAGCAGCGCGATCTGCGGCACGAACACCAGCACCGAGCCGACGCCGTTGACCATGCCGTCGACCAGGAAGCTGCGCAGCATGCCCTCGGGCACGACCGCGGCGACGCCGTCCTCGACCCAGCCCTGCGCGGTCTCGACCCAGCCGATGAACGGCTCGGCAACCGTGAACACGAGCTGGAACATCAGCACCAGCACGCCGGCGAGCACCAGCGGGCCGAGCAGCGGATGCAGCAACAACGCGTCGAGGCGATCGGTGCGTGAACGGCTGCCGCGCGGCTTGCGGGCGGCGGACGTCAGCACCGGCGCGGCGGCCGGCGCGGGCGGCGTCAGCGCCGCCTCGGTGAGCAACTGCTTGAGATCGGCCACGCCGCTGCCGTCGGCGCCGTTGACCGCGATCAGCGGCAGACCGAGCGCGCGTTGCAGCTGTTCGACGTCGACCGGCATGCCCTCGGCGGCGGCGACGTCGAGCTTGGTCAGCGCCACCACGAGCGGCCGCCCCAGCGAGCGCAGCTGCTGCAACAGGCGCAGTTCGACCGGCAGCTTGCTGGCGTCGAGCACCGCGCACAGCAGGTCCGGGTGCTGCTGACCTTCGCCGAAACCCAGGCAGTCGATCGCCACCTGTTCGTCGCGGCTGATCGCGCGCAGCGAGGCGATGCCGGGCAGGTCGAGGATGCACAGGCGCGTGGCGCCGTGAACGGTCTCGCTGGTGATGCACTCGACCGAGGTGCCCGGGAAGTTCGACGGCCGCTGCAGGCTGCCGGTCAGGTGCATCAGCAGCGACGTCTTGCCCGCGTTGGCGCGGCCGACGAGCGCCACCCGGCGCGACGCAGTCGCGACCTTCTGGCCGGCGGCGGGGCTCACGCCTGCGGCTCCGCGACGCGCACGCACACGCGTTCGGCCTCGCTGCGGCGCAGCGCCAGGCGGTAGCCGTGCACGCTGAACAGCAGCGGATCCCCGAACGGCGCTGCGGCGAGCAACTCGATCGGCGCGCCGGGCCACAAACCGCACGCGTCCAGGCGCGCCGCGAGCGCGTCGCCGCCCAACACCGAATCGACCACGGCGGCCTCACCGCGCCGCAGACTCGAGGCGAGCAGCGACGGCAGGGGTTGAGCGGACGGCGGAGCGGCAGGAACGGAGGGCGCGGACACGGAAGGCACGGCGGGCGGCAAGTTCTTGAGACAGGATCTCAGTTCGGCACTATGGCCTGCCGGCACCGGGCGCGCAAGGGTCTTTGGTTCGTAGGCTTGCCGCGCTGGACCCGGCGGCGGCGGCGGGCAAGATCGTCCCCCATGCAACCCGCGGCGCACCGCACCACCGTCAAGATCGCCGGCACCGAGGTCAGCTTCGAGACCGGTCGCATCGCCCGCCAGGCGCACGGCGCCGTGCTCGCCCGGTGCGGCGACAACGTCGTGCTGGCGACGGTCACGGCCGCGAGCCAGCCCAAGCCGGGCCAGGACTTCTTCCCGCTGACCGTCGAATACCGCGAGAAGTACGCCGCCGCCGGCCGGATCCCCGGCGGCTTCGGCCGCCGCGAGGGCCGCATCAGCGACCACGAGGTGCTGATCTGCCGGCTGATCGATCGCACGGTGCGCTCGCTGTTCCCGGAGACCTACCGCGCCGACGTGCAGCTGCAGGTGCAGGTGCTCAGCGCCGAACCGACCAGCGACCTCGAGAGCCTGGCGATCCTCGCGGCGTGCGCCGCGCTGCACATCAGCCCGGTGCCCGCCAAGGGCCCCGCCGGCGGCCTGCGCATCCAGCGCGTCAATGGCCAGTGGCTCGCGTTCGGCGGCAAGAACGCGAGCGACGCCAAGGACCTCGAGTTCTCGGTCGGCGTCGGGCCCGAGGGACTGGTGATGCTCGAGGGTGAGGCAGGTGAGGTCGCCGAGGCCGACGCGGTCGCGGCGATCGCGCAGGCGACCGAGTGGATCGGCCGCTGCCGCAAGGCGTTCGACGAGCTGCGTGAGCTCGGCGGCAAGCCGAAGTGGCCGGTGCCCGAGGCGCCGGCGCTGCCGGCGCTGCCCGAAGCGACGCTCGCGGCGCTGTGCGCGGCGCTGCGCATCGACACCAAGACCGAACGGCGCGCCGCGATCGCCGCGGCCGAGGTCGCCTGGCTCGAGGCGTTGCCCGAGGCGGACCGCGCGCTGGCCAAGGCCGCCTACGGCGAGGCGGTGTGGACGCAGACCCGGGAGATGCTGCTCGCCGACGGCCGGCGCCTCGACGGCCGCGCCAAGGACGAGATCCGGCCGATCTGGAGCGAAGTCGGCCTGCTGCCCCGCGCGCACGGCTCGGCGCTGTTCACGCGCGGCGAGACCCAGGCGATCGTCACCTGCACGCTCGGCAGCCCCGACGACGCGCTGCGCCTGGACACGCTCGCCGACCACGGCACGACCACGCGCTTCATCCTGCACTACAACTTCCCCCCCTACTCGGTCGGCGAGATCCGGCCGCTGCGCGGGCCGGGGCGCCGCGAGATCGGCCACGGCATGCTGGCGCGGCGCGGGCTGATGCCGCTCTTGCCGGCGAAGTCGGACTTCCCGTTCACGCTGCGGCTCGAGTCGGAGATCACCGAGAGCAACGGCAGCTCGTCGATGGCGACCGTCTGCGGCGGCACGATGGCGATGCTGCACGCCGGCGTGCCGCTGGCGCGACCGGTCGCGGGCATCGCCATGGGGCTGGTCAGCGACGGCACCCGCCACGCCGTGCTCAGCGACATCCTCGGCGACGAGGACCACCTCGGCGACATGGACTTCAAGGTCGTCGGCACCGAGCGCGGCATCACCGCGATCCAGCTCGACAACAAGCTCGGCGGCCTGCCCGACGAAGTGCTCGCGCAGGCCTTCGAACAGGCGCGGCGCGGCCGCCTGCACATCCTCGCCGAGATGGCCAAGACGATCGCCGCGCCGGGCACGCCGTCGCGGTTCGTGCCGCGCGCGGCGCGGCTGGCGATCATGCCCGACGCGGTCGGCGCGCTGATCGGCGCGCGCGGCGCCAACATCAAGTCGATCACCGAGAGCAGCGGCGCGCGGGTGTCGGTCGACGACAGCGGCGAGGTGCTCGTCTACGCCACCGACCAGACCAGCGCGCAGCGCGCGATCCTGATGATCCAGCGCTCGGCCGGCGTGCTGCGCGTCGGCCGCTGCTACCGCGGCACCGTCACCGGCGTGAAGGACTTCGGCGCGTTCGTGAAGATCAACGCCGTCAACGAGGGGCTGGTGCCGATCGAGGAGCTCGACAACCAGCCCGTGCGCCACGCCGGCGACATCGCCCGCGAAGGCGAGGAGATGATCGTCACCGTGCTCGGCGCCGACGACCGCGGCCGCCTGCGGCTGTCGCGCAGGAAGGCGCTCGGCGTCGACGACGCGCAGATCGAGTTCTGAGCCGCGGCGGGCGCCGTCAGACCCGGGCCCGCGCCGGCACGAAGCTGTAGAAGAACACCGCGTCGGGGTCGCGCGCGACGACCACCAATTCCTTGCGCATGCCGGCGCGGGTGGCTACAGGGTGCCGCGCGGCGCCAGCGCCACCACCTCGGGGCGCAGCCTCGCGACGCGCTTGGTCGCCTCGAGCGGCAGCAGGCGATAGGTGTGGGTGTTCGGCGCGCCGACGCGCACCACACACAGCGATCCGGCGCGCAGTTCCTGCGCCTCACGCGGCGACAGCTCGAGCCACGGCAGGAAACCCTCGTCGGTGGCGAAGTAGAAACGCACGGCGCCTGGGCCCGGCTTCTTCGCGTCGGCGAGCAGCACCTCGACCGCGGCCCATTCCTCGCGCTGCTTCTTCTCGCGCTCGAGCCGCTCGGTCTCCTTGCGCACGCGCTCGCGATCCTCCTTCTGCAGCCGTTCGATCTCCTGCTGCCGCTGCGCCGACTCCTGCTCGAGCCCCTCGCGCCCCTTGGTGGTTCGCTCGACGCGCGCCTCGTGCGCGAGCCGCCTGGCTTCCTTGTCGGAGATCAGGTTCGCCTTCTTGAACTGGTCGCGCAGGCTCATGCGCGCATGCTACGCGACGCCGGCCCCGCCGCCAGCGTCGGGCGTGCCGAGCAGGTCGGGTTCGGGCGCGGCGAAGCGCACGGCGATGCCGACGCGGCCATCGCCCATCGCTTCGTAGCGCACCAGCTCGCCCTGCACCGCGACGTCGGTGCCGGCGATGCGCACGGTCACCGGCAGCTTGCCGTCGGTGGTGAAGAACACGCCCTGCTGCGAGATGTTCTCGCCCGGCCCGACGATGGCGCCGGCCGCGAACTCGAGCGTCACCTGACGGTCCAGCTCGTAGCGCGGGTCGCGGCGGTTCTCGATGGACGTGGACTTGTTCTCGCTCATGGGCGGGTCTCCGGGCGTTGCCATCGGCCGGATCGCGACGCCGACTGAACCCGCGCCCGTCGATTGTTATGGTGCCGCCGTGACCGAGACCCCCTACGTGCGCGAACCGGGCTACGCCCTCCGCTACCGCGACGAGCGCTTCCACAGCGGCTCGGGGGCCGCGACCGACCGCCGCGAACGGGCGGTGCTGCGCTCGCTGCTGCGCGAGGCGGCGCCGCCGCCCGGGCCCTGGCTCGACGTGCCGTCCGGCGCCGGCCGCATGAGCGACGAGCTGCCCGGCGACACCGTGCAGGTCGACCGCGACCCGGCGATGGTGGCCGCCTGCCCCGGCGCCCGCCCCAGGCTCTGCGCCAGCGTGCACCACCTGCCGTTCGCCGACGGCCGCTTCGCCGGCGTGCTGTGCCACCGGCTGCTGCAGCACATCGCGACACCTGCGGAACGGATCGACATCCTGCGCGAGCTGCGGCGCGTGAGTGTCGGCGTCCTGGTCGTGTCCTTCTTCGACGCGTGCAGCCTGCAACACCTGCGGCGCCGCGTGCGGCGCTGGCTCGGCAAGAACCGCTCGGGGCGCAGCAGCGTGTCGCGCCGGGCCTTCCTCGCCGAGCTGCGGGCGGCGGGCTGGCAGCCGGTCCGCGCGGTGGCGCTGCGGCGCTTCGTCGGCGAACAGACCCTGGTGCTGTGCCGCGCTGGCACGTCCTGATTCGCACTGGATTCCCCGCCCCCGACGGGCCGATAGCGGCGACGAGGAGAGGAGTCGCCGATGTCCACCGCAGTGCTGTCCCCACCAACTGGTCTTGCGCCCACCACCAAGGAGGCGCCGACGCCGCAGATCACGACACGGCGCGTGCACACCGAACGCACCACGCGCATCCTGCTGGTCGAGGACGAACCACTGACCGCCGAGGTGTTCGCGCGCGCGCTGAGCCGCGACGGCCACGTCGTCGAGGTCGCGCGCGACGGCCTGCAGGCGCTGCGCCGCTTCCACGACCGGATGCCGAGCCTGATCGTGCTCGACATGAGCCTGCCGGCGCTGTCGGGCAGCGAGCTGGTGCAGCGGCTGCGCGGCGAAGGGCACCTCAACCTGCCGATCGTGGTCGTGTCGGGCAGCTCGCGGCAGGCCGCGGCGATCGACGACAGCGTGCTGCAGCCGGGCACCTGGCTCGAGAAGCCGGTCAAGCCGCGCGACCTCGTGCGCATCGTGCGCGAACTGGTCGGCGGGGCGCAGTAACGCTCCGGCGGTTCAGCCGCCGGCGCGCTTGACGGTGTGTCCCTTGGCCTGCAGCCACGCCACCACCTGGTCGCGGTGATCGCCCTGGATCAGGATCGCGCCGTCCTTGACGGAGCCGCCGCTGCCGCACTTCTGCCGCAGCTGCTTGCCGGCCGCTTCGAGTTCCGGCGGCGCCAGCAGCAGGCCGAGCACGACGGTCGTCGGCTTGCCGTTGCGGACCTCGCGGCGCACGCGCACGACGCCGTCACCGGTCGGCACAGCGGCGCGCGGCGCACAGCGGCACGCGCCCGCGGCCTGCCCACACTCGGGGCAGACGCGGCCCAGCGCGCTGTCGTAGACGACGCGGCTCACCGCGGCCGCCGCTCCCGCGCCGCGACCTGCCGCACGAACTCGCGCAGCGGCGCGGCCAGGCTCGGCAACGCCGCGCACCACGGCATCGACGCCTCGGTCAGCCAGCTGCAGTCGAGCACCGCGCCGGCCTCCCGCCGCTGCGCGGCGTAGGCGATGGTACGTTCGATCGCCTCGCTGCTCGCCAGCCCCTGCAGGCGCACGTACCGCACCGGCACGGCGCCGAGGCCGTCGAGCACCGGCGCCGGGATCGCGCCGCCACCGATCATCACCACGGCGTCGACCTTCGGCAGCAGGCGCGCGAGCTGGAACCCGACGATGGTGGCGGCTTCGCGCTCGCAGACCAACACCACGGGCTGCCCTTCGGTGTGGCACAGCTCCCGCAGCGAGGTCAGCGCGAGCTCGAGCTCCGCAGCGAAGTCCCGCTCGGCCCCCGGCGACTCGAGGAACGCGACCCGCAGGTCGCCGTCGGTGCCGAGCTCCGACAGCTCCAGGCTGGTCCAGGTCGGCATGCGCGTCACCGGCGCGCTCGGCCGCCGCGACTGCCCGTCGTAGGTCGGCGCGCCGGCAGCGATCACCACCAGAGGGCGCGCAGGCGGTCCCGCGTCGCCATCGGACACCGCCGTCGCCGGCAGGCGCAGCACGCAACCCAACCCCGACTCGACCTCGCCCTTCGCCGCCGGCAGCGCCAGCGCCACGTCGCCGGTCATGCCGGCGAGCAGGTGCGCGCCGCCCTCGACGTTGGCGAGCGCCCGATCGAGCCGCTCCAGCTCGGCCAGGGCCCTGCTGCCGCCGTCGAACGGTTCGCCGGTGAAGGCGCGCGCCACCTGCCGCGACAGCCCGGCGAGCAGCGCGCGCGGCAGCGGCGCCAGCCCCGCGGCGACGGTCTTGGCGCGGTCCATCGCCGCCACGGCGTGGGCCTGGAAGCCGCGCTGCACGTGCAACGGCCAGCGCAGGACCGGGTCCTTGGGCCCCGGCATCTGCCCGGCGACGAGCACGTAGAGCCGCACCTCGTAGCTGCCATCGGCAAGCTCGCCGCACGGCACCTCCAGCGTCCGCTGCGCCATGCGCAGATCCGCCAGCGCCACCGGCTCCTGGATGCCGGCGCGATGCACCACCGCGCCGGCCTTGTCGACCACCTCGAGGCCGTAGCCGAGCTCGGCGGGCAACGGCAGCGCGAACGGTAGGTAGAGCGACACGTTGGCGCGCCGGCACGTCTCGTTGTCACCGACCGGATCGACGACTTCGGGCAGCACGAACGCGCTCATCGTCGCGCGCAGCAGGAACGCGTCGTCGAGCGGCACGCCGCGCAGGTAGGCGAGCGCCGCGGCGACCGGCCGGAACGGCACGCCCTGGTCCGGTTCGAGCAGCAGCTCGGCGACGCGCGCGCGGGTGCGCGCGTCGCGCCCCTGCAGCTCGTGCTGCAGCTCGGCGCGCCGGTTCTCGAGGTGCAGGTAGCCCCACCTCTCGCGGTACTGCAGCCCTTGACACCGGGCCGACGCGACACAGAACAGACCGGCCAGCGCGATCAGCGCGGCTCGAGCGGCGAGTAGTTTTCCTTCACCCATTGTCGGAACGGAGCAACGATCGTCAGCGGATTCAAACCGTAGACAGTCTGTAGTGCCTCTCGCATCGGCTGGTCACGCTTGGCGAGTTTGACCAGATCCCGAAACTTGGCGCCGCCCTGGGTCGCGAGCAGGAAGTCGACGTAGGCGAACGCCAGCGCGTGGTCGGTGAAGGTCAGCTGGTCGGTGTTGAGGATCGACAGTTCGGCGAACGACTTGTCCTCGCCCGCGTCGACCATGCGCCGCACCGGCGCGCGCCAGCGCCCGCCCTTGAAGCCCGCGCCGGGCTGCATCAGCACCTCCTCGAAGCAGAAGTTGGTGCACTTGCCGGTGACCTTGTCCTCGAACCAGTGCGCGACCCCCTCGTCGATCCAGCCGGCCTTGCGGTTGCCGAGGAACTGTTCTGGCTTGGTGTTGCTGAGCAGCAGGTGCGTGACGTTGTGCACGAGGTTGCGGTGCAGCGCCTCGTCGTTGGGCATCTGCCGCAGGTCCTGCCACATCGAGAACACGCACTCGACGCCCATCAGCTTGACGCCCGTCGACTGGCTCGTGCCGATGCCGGTGACGCGCGGCCCGACCTGCGCGTGATCCTGCGCGTCGCGGAACATGTAGACCTCGAGCCGCCCCGTGAGGTCCGTCTCCGGGACCTCGAACGTGGTCATGTAGAGCGTGCGCAGCTCCTCGAGGCGCGTCGCGTAGAGGTGCGCGAGCGGGTGCGTGTCGATCTTGGTCTTGCCGACCGTGGTCGGCTTGATCGAGAACGACAGGTCGAGGTGCGCGGTCTTGATGTGCACCAGTTCCTTGCGGTCCTCGACCTCGGGCAGGCTCTTCTTGCGCGCCGCGAGCCACTCCTGCGCGAGCTTGCGCCGCTGCTCGAGCTGCTCCTGTACCGGCACGTTGTCACAAGTCTTGCAGTCGGTCGCGAGCGACCCGCCGCAGACCTTGCACACGGTCGCGACGCTGCAGAACACCGTGCCGTTCTCGGGCAGCTCGAGGTCGAGCAGCTTGCCGTGTTTGGTGCACGGAAAGCAGCCGCGGCTCTCGCACATGCGGCAGACCACCTTGGGCGCCTGCGGATCGCCCTCCTGGGCCGCCAGCCCCACGGGCAAGAGGCCCGCGAGCCAGATCGAGAACACCGCCAACGACCGCGCGATCATGACCGGCAAGCCTACCCGAACGGACGCGCCAGCTGGGCGCGGCTCAAGGCAACTGCAGTACCTTGTGTGTCTGCGGCAGCACGCGCACGTCGAAGCCCGCGCGCAGCGCCGCCGCGGCGTGCCGCTGCAGGTCGTCGCGCGTCAGCGGACGGGTCACCGCGCCGAACGGCGTCACCGGCTGCAGCACCAGCACGATCTTCTCGCGCAGCGGCGCCAGTTCGGTCAGCGCCAGCTCCAGGCTCGGGTCGGTCACCGCCGGCGTCAGCACGATCTTGACGTCGACCGTCGCGCCGCGCCGCACGGCGATCTCGACGCAGCGGCGGTGCCGCTCGCCGAAGGTCTGCCCGGGCGCCAGCGCCGCCGACGGGCTCGCCGCGGGGCCGAGCGTCTCGGGCAGCTTCCAGTCGGCGCTGAGGTGGTCGACCTGGTCGATGCACTTCGACAGCGCGTCGGGATCGATCGCCGCGGTCTCGAGGTGCAGCCGCATGCCGTGTTCGCGCACGCCGCGGCCGAACGCCTTGACGAACTCGGGGAACACCAGCGGCTCGCCGCCGGTCAGGCTGACGCGCACCGGGCGGCCCGGCGCGGGCAGCGCCACCGCCACCTGCCGCACCAGTTCGGCGGCGCGGTCCGCGGGCACCGGGTTGGCCTCCTGCGCCTCGCGCACGCCGAATCGCACCGGGAACCGCGCCGGCGCGGCATAGCTGTTGGGCGTGTCGCAGTAGAGGCAGCGCAGCGGGCACGTCGCGACGCGCACGAACAGCATGCGCGCGCCGACGAAGCGCCCCTCGCCCTGGAACGAGTCGAAGACCTCGATCAGCGGGGCGCGCGGGCTGTCGCTGCGCGCCGGGGTCGCGCCCTTCTGCACCTGCTGCAACGCGCGCTTGAGGTCCATCTCAGGCCCGCCGGCAATCAGGCGAACTGGTTGGCCAGCTCGTTGAGGGCGTCGATGCCGCGCGCCAGGGTCGCGTCGTCGGCCGCGTACGAGACGCGGAAGTGCGTGTCCCGGGCCGAGAACGCCTTGCCCGGCACGATCAGCAGCTTCTTCTCGATCGCCGCCTTCATGAACCTGTCGCTGTCGACCGCGGCGCCGCTGCCCGTGCGCGGCAGCTGCGGGAAGGCGTAGAACGCGCCTTCGGGCGCGCGCAGCCCGTAGGCCGGGTGCAGGTTCGCGGCGATGTAGTCGCGCTTGCCGCGGTACTCGGCCCGATACGGCGACAGGTCGATCTTCGGGATCGTCTCGAGCAGCGCCTGCTGGAACGGCGCGGGCGCACACACGAACGAGAACTGCTGCAGCGTCTTCATCGCCTCCAGCACGTTCGACGGGCCGGTCGCGTAGCCCATGCGCCAGCCGGGGATGCCGTAGGTCTTGCTGTAGCCGCCGAGCTGGATGCAGCGCTCGGCGCTGCCGACCAGCGAGGTGTATTCACCCTCGTAGGTGAAGAAGTCGTAGATCTCGTCGCTGACCACCCAGGTCCCGCCGACCTCGGCGCCGCCGCGGTTGGCGATCGCGGCGATGCCCTCGATCTCCTCGCGCGTCAGCACCGCGCCGGTCGGGTTGCTCGGCGAATTGACCAGCACGACCTTGGTGCGCGCCGTGCACAGCTCGGCGAAACGTTCGAGGTCGACGCCGAACCGGCCGCCTTCCTGCGTCGGGTAGATGTCGTAGTAGCGCACCTTCGCGCCGCACAGCGTCGCGAGGTGGCGATACATCACGAAGCCGGGGTCCGGCAGCAGGATCTCGTCGCCAGGGTTGAGCAGGCACTGGAACGCCAACATCAGCCCGCCCGAGACACCCGCGGTCACCAGGCTGGTCTGCGGCCGCACGCCGCAGCGCTTCTCGACGTCGGCGAGGATCAGCGCGTTGAGCTCGGGCAGGCCCTGCGTCACCGTGTAGCGGTTGATACCGCGCTGCATCGCGCGGTGCGCCGCCTCGACCAGTTCGGCCGGCGCTTCGTAGTGCGGCTGCCCGATCGAGAGGTTGATCGGGTCCTGCATCGTCGCCATCAGCTCGAAGATGCGGCGGATGCCGCTCGGCTCGATGCCTTTGACGCGCTCGCTGAGGATGCCTGCTGGATCTAACACGGATGTCTGGGGCGCGCTCGCGCCGAGGGGGCGAGCGACGGGGCGTCGGGCGCCGCGCGACTACTTCTTCTTCTTCGCGTCGGCCTCGGCCGCCGGCTCTTCCTTCTTGGCGCGCTTGGCCTTGGCCTTGAAGCTCGTGCGGACCTTGGGCAGGCCCTCGACGGCCTCGCCGTCCTTCCAACGACCGGCCTTCTTGAGGGCCACGAGGCGCTCCATGCGGGTCCAGACGTTGCGCTGGCCGCCGCCGGCGCTCGAGAGCTTGAGACTGCTGTGAATCGACATGACTGGGAAGATCCTACGCTCGAATGATCTGCTGACGGTCGCGGCGCCCGGCGCCGCCTCGCTGAGTCGCGGGCGGCTGCGCCGAGGCGCCTCATCCCGTCGCGGGAGCCGTCGTCCGGCCGCCGAAATGGGGCGAGGAGTCTACTGGATCGACATCAACATCGGCCAGCCCTCTGGCCCTTTTTCCTGCAGATCGCGGCGCAGCTGCTCGAACGCCTCGTCGGGAACGTCCTTGAGCGCCCGCAGGCGGCTCCTGGTGACCCCCGCCTCGGCCTCACCGTCGTAGTAGACGACCACGGTCCACAGGGTGGCCTTCGGGGTACTGCGCAGGTAGGGCCGCGCCTTGGGCAGACCGGCATTCCTGAGCCAGAGCGCCAGGGCGCGCGCCTTGTCGAGCGCCACGGCCTCGTCGGAGTCGGTGTAGCCCGAGACCACGAACGACGTCGCGCTGAGCTTGCGGAACTCCTCCTCGCCGATGACACCGGGCTTGCGGTCCTCGACTCCGGCGCGCAACCCGGCATCGGGCGCATCCTTGGAGCCGAACTTGCCGCCGACCAGGAAGCCGGCGCCGAAGCACAGCAGGGCGGCGCCGAGCGCCAACCAACCGGGCACGGCCTGGCCGGAGCTGCCGGACCGGCCCTGACTGGAACGGCTGCCCGACTGCTTGCTGCCGAACAGGCCGGAGACCACCTGGCTCAACGAGCCCAGGAACGACGGACTCGACTTGCTGCGCCGCGCCTTACCGCGCGAGCTGAGCAGCATGATCATGTCGCTTGCCTTGCGAGCCACGAAACACCCCCCATCGCCCTGACCGGGCAATGACATCAGAAGACCTCTGCGGGAACGAGCCGCCCCGGCGAACCACGCCCGGACGCCCCTCGAACCTGCATTCGAACGAACACTGCGCGGCCGACCGAGCCGCGCCGTCACCGACCGAGTGACAGCCGCGGCACCGTAGCGAGGTGCACGCTCGCGCGCAACGCCGAGGCGCCGGATGTGCGGGACTGATTCCTCGCGTGGTGCACCGCGACGCGCCGCGGCGCTGCGCCGAGCACCACCGAAGGAATCAGTTCCCTGGCGACCTTCACTGCGCGGCGATCTTGCGCAGCGCGTCGAGCACGTTGTCGCGGGCGTCGGCGTCGGGCGCCGCGAGGTAGTCGGCGGCCGTCTGGCGCGCCTTGGCGCCCTCGCCCGCACGGGCCTGCACCATCGCCATCAGGTAGACCTGCTGGCTGCGGTCGAGCTGATGCTCCTGCTGCCACTCGACCGCCTGCGCACACAGTTGCTGCAGTTCGGCGAGGTCGCTGTCGGGTTGACGGTAGAGGGCCTGGGCGAGCAGCCACGCGGCCCAGCGCTGCGCCGGATCGATACGCAGGCACAGGCGGAAGTCGGCGATCGCGCCGGGCACGTCGCCGGCGCCGAGCCGTTCGATGCCGCGCTGCTCGAACTTGCGCCAGATCGCCTGCAGCTGCATGCCGATCGCCGTGCCCTCGACGCTCGCCGGCGACAGCTCGCGACAGCGCAGCCACGCCGCCGCCGCGGCCTCGTCGTCGCCGCGCAGGCGGTGGTCGTAGCCGAGGTCGACGAGGCTCTGCACCAGCATCTCGGTGGCCTCGTCGAAGGTCGGCAGCAGCCGGTGCGCCTCCTCGAGGTGGCGCACCGCGTCGGCGAAGCGGCGCTGCTCGCGCCGCACCCGGCCGAGCACCAGGTGCGCCTTCATCTCCTTGGGGTTGAGCGCGAGCGCGCGCTCGACCATCGCCAGGACCTGTTCGTGGGTCGCCTCCTGCTTGCCGAGGCGCGCGTAGGCCTGCACCACCAGCACGTTGGCGAGCACCTTGGCGGCGTCGTGATCGTCGGGCGCGACCTTGAGGTAGGCCTCGAGCTGGTTGATGGCGTCGTCGAGGCGCCCCTGCCCGACCAGCGCGAGCGCCAGTTCCTGGCGCAGGGCAGGGTCTTCGTGCTGGTCGAGGCCGCGGCGCGCGTAGTCCTCGGCCTCGGCGTACTGGTCGCGTTCGCGCAGCAGCCGCGCGGCGCCGAGCCAGCCCTCGGTGCGATCGGGCTGCGCGGCGATCGCCTGCCGGTAGCTGCGCAGCGCCGGCAGGGCGCGGTCGGCGGCGCGGTACCACTCCGCCAGCGCGCAGCAGACGCTGGCCGACTGCGGGCTGGCCGCCTGCGCCTGCTCGAGGCGCTGCACCGTTGCCAGCAGCCGCGGGTCGTCCGCGGCGAGGCGCAGCGGGCCGCCGTCGGCGGCGCCGGCCTGCAGTCCGGCGAGCACCTGTTCGAGCTCGCGCATCGCGCCGAACGCGATCACCTCGGGGTGATCGGGCACCAGCGCCTTGGCGGCCTCGTAGCACGCGTTGGCCTCGGCCTTGTCGTGCGCGAGCTGCAGCGGCTCGATCGCGGCGAGCTGAGCGGCGACCAGCAGGCCGCGCGCCTGCTGCTGCCGGGCCGGCGCGGTCTCGCCGTCGACGAGCTTCTGGGCGGCGGCGATCGCGGCGCGCGCGTGCTGCGCGGCGCCGGCGTAGTCGCCGTCGAGGACCGCGACCCGCGAGAGCAGCTGTTCGGCGCGCAGCGCGTGCACCGGGTAGCGCGCGGCCCTCGCGGCCTGCTCGAGGTGGTCGCGCAGCGCACGCAGCTCGGTCGGGCCGCGGCGCTGCCACGCGCCGACGAGGTTGAGGTGCGCGACGGCGTTGTCGTTCTCGACCGCGAGGCTGTCCGACCAGAGCCGTTCGTCGTCGCCGAACACCATCGCGCGGCGCCCCGCGGCGATCGCCAGGACCACCACCAGCGCGGCGCCGACGCCGAGCGCGAACGGCCGCGGCAACCACCGCCACAGCGCCATCGACGCGCCCAGCGCCGCGAACGGCACGGCCAGGTACAGATAGCGGTCGGCGGCGGCGATCGACGAAGCCGGATACGCGGTGTTGAACGGCAGCAGCGCGACGACGAAGCAGAGCACGGCGACGCCGACGGGCCGCCAGCGCGTGCGCCACAGGCAGAACGTCACCAGCGCGGTCAGCGCGGCGAGCACCGCGCTCGCGAGCGGCAGCGCGTTGCGGAACCGTTCTAGGGTCTGCACCTCGGGGTAGAGCACGTTGAGCTGCGTCGGCCACAGCGTCGTCGACAGATAGTGCAGCAGGGCGCCCGGCGCCTGCGCGAGGCGGTCGGCGACGGGCGCGGCGGCCAGCGTGCCCTGCGCCGCGGCGATCGCCTGGTGGTGCAGGGCCGTGGGCACGGTGACGAGCAGCAGCACCAGCGGCGCGAGCCAGCGGCGCGGCGCCGTTCCCGCGGTCGCGACCAGGCAGGCGGCCAGCAGCGGCGTCACCACCGCGGTCGCCTTGCAGTACATCGCCACCACCTGCAGCAGTGCCATCAGCACCAGCAGCGCCGCGCGCGGCCGGAGCGCGTGCACCCGCGCGGCCCAGAGCGCCGCGAACACGAACACGCCGGCGGTGAGGTCCTTGCGGCTCGACACCCAGGCCACCGACTCGGCCAGCGCCGGATGCAGCGCGAACAGGGCCCCGGCCAGGTGCGCGGGTGCGCTGGCGACGCCGCACGCGAGCGCGAACCGCACGAACACCACCACCGCGCCGATGTGCCACAGCAGCGACATCAGGTGCGGCAACAGCGGCGCGCCGCCGCCGAGCCAGTAGTCGAGCCACAGCGAGCCGTGGGCGACCGGCAGGTAGACGTTGGCGATCGTGCGCCCGGGGTCGAGCACCGCGCCGAGCCCTTCGCGGAACTCGGGGTTGTCGGGGCCGAAGAAGAAGTTGTCGTCGAAGGTCGACAGGAAGCCCGCCCCGAGCGCCGCGGGCAGATAGGCGAGCAGCACGCAGATCGAGACGAAGACGACGGTGTGCCAGAGCGGCCGACGCGGCGCGCTGACAGGAGATTCGGGACCGGCCTGCAACATGGGGCCGGGCAGCCTAACCAAGGCGGCGGCATCCCGGTGGTGCGAACGCGGATCACCGCGCGGGCGCGAGCAGTTTGTGGCCGCCGCGCGCGCCGGCGGCTAGAACTCGCACCGTGGTCGACCTGCGCGCAGCCCTCGAG
>JACKIC010000001.1 GCA_020638655.1 Planctomycetota bacterium | reverse complement strand
GCGATCGACTCGGGGTGGGCCGGTCGAGGGTCGACAGACACATCGACTCGGTGCGCTCACAACTATCACCGCATCCGTCGGCGGCGCGAGACACGCTGAAGGGGCGGCCGGGTTGCTGACAGCCCATCGCTTCGGTGTTGGGCCGAGTCCGAGACTAAACGCAACGTCCTCGCACCCGCATCCGCGCCCCGTTTGGATCGGTTGTGGATTGGGGTCGCCGGGCTCTCCGGCCTCATGGGCATCGGTTGGGCCGTTGCAGTCACAACAGCCCAGATGGGCGAACTCGATCCTGTTGTCGCAGCTCGGTCCGTTGCAGACTACGAACCTCCCCGGCACCCACGCGAGCAGCATGAGCAGGCACGCCCACACGGCGCTCTGGGAGCACCAGCGGACAAACCAGCGGCGGAGAGTACGGACTTGAGACACGCGTCGGGAGGTAGAGGACGCAGGTTCACACATTCCATGTCCTGAGTCAAGGAGCTGGCGTGCAAGCCGACGCCGTGGTGGACGAAGGCCTCGGCAGCTTTCGCGAAACCGAGGCAGAGCGCGACCAGCAGCGCGCTCACCTCGCGCCGGAGACCGGGAGCTGATGGCGGCGCCTCGACCGCACGAGCATGCAGGCGAGCCAGGTAGGCGCGGATCGGTCCGGCGCGGGCGAGGAAGCCGCGGCGCAGCGACTGTGCCACGGAGTGCCCTGGCGCCTCGGGGCGCACAGCTCGCAACGCCGCCAGGATCGGCTTGCCCGCCGCGTAGCCAGCCAGGAACGTCCCGACGATGGCGGCGCCGTGCTGACGACGTGGGATGCAGAAGTCCGGCAGCAGCGACAGCGTCCTACCGGTGTGCGGGCAAAGCAGCCGCCGCACCGGAACCCGTGCCGTGCGCCCCCCCTCGACCAGCACGCATCGACGGTAGTGGCCATGCAGGCGAAGGCGGTGCTTCTCCGGGCAGAAAGGGCATTCCCGGGATCGCTCGTCGACGAGCCCCTCCGGCGCCACAAGGTAGGCATTGAGCCCGCCACGCACAGGAAGTACCTTCTGCACCGCGCAACCCGCTGCGGCGCAGCCCATCCAGAGTCGCGCCGTATTGACCCCCGCGAGCGACGAACTCCGGGGGTCTTCTACGTACGCACCATCGCCGCACTGCGCCAGCTTCCTGCCGGCGCCAGCAGGAACCAGAGCCACTGCTCCCGCGCGATCAGGAGAACCAGATCCAGCAGCCTGGCGTCGTCCAACTCGTCCAGATGCTCAGAACCACTTCGCAGTGGCCCAGCGTGACCGCAGACAGCGCAAGCGCATCGGACGATCGCGATCGCCTACAGGAGCGGAACCCTCGGTCCCTCGGTCACCCTCGGTCCTCGGTCTGAAGGATCAGGGCGCTGGCGCGCTTGCGACCCTTCGGTCGTCGTGGGTCGTGGGCTCTGCGCGGCTGCGCGAACGCAATTCGCCGATGGACGAAGGACACGGCGTTCCGCGGCCAACTGGCGGTCGGATCGCATCCAGCTCGCGCGGAGAAGCGGCAATGCGACTCGCGTCCCGAGGGTCGAATCGATCGGGGACTTCCGACCCACTGCGTCCGCGGCAGGGAGTCGGTGGTTCAACGGTCGTAAGTCGTTGTCACTACTCGCGACAGCCGGTCCGAAACCGCTCCCTCGACGAGTAAAGTGGTAGTCGGGCGTTTTGCCTCGATTCGAGCCGCGTGTCGCGACCGACACAAGCTACTGCCAATTCTAGAGTAATGGTCGGAGCGAGAGGATTTGAACCTCCGACCCCCTGCACCCCATGCAGGTGCGCTACCAGGCTGCGCTACGCTCCGACTTGTTCCGACGATTCGAGCCCTCGCGGGCTCAGGGGGGCCGAGAACTGTAGCAGGCGGCTCGGAACCATCAAGCATCGACGTAGAGTCCGCGGCATGGGCCTTCGCACCGCGCTCCTCCCCCCCGTCGCCGCCCTGATCGCCTGGGCGGCCGCCCCGCTCCCGGCCCAACAGCTGATCCTGCCCGCCTTCACGGGCTACGCGCACCCGGATCCGAACGCGATCCGGCGCGACCTCGAAACGGGCGCCGTGCCCGAGTGCCGCGGCGAGCTGCACTTCTACTTCGAGACCAAGGTGAGGGGCCGGATGATGGTGACCCTGCGTCACCTCGACGACCAGCCGCCGTGCGAACTGATCGTCGAGGTCGGCCTGGTCGGCGAGCAGCGGCGAAGGGCACGCACCTCGAGCGGCGAAGGCAATCGCAAACCGCTGATGGGTTTGCCCGACGTCGCCGCCGGCATGCAGCACGTCTCGCTGCGCATGGCCGACGGCAGCCCGTTGCGGAACGTCGCAGGCCTCGAACTCGAGGGCCCGGCGCTCGCAGGCGCACACGCCTCGACGGTCGAACGGCGCAACGCGGCCTCGATCCACCTCGGCTACGAGGTGCCGCCCGCACAGCGCGACGAGATCGAGTGGTTCTACTGCGAGGTCACTCCGCGCACGGACCCGCTGTGGACGTACTACATGGCGACGGGCTGGAGCCGCGGCTACTTCGGCATGCAGGTCAACTCACCGACAGAACGTCGGCTGATCTTCAGCGTGTG
Organism: Planctomycetota bacterium; assembly: GCA_020638655.1. Lineage (GTDB taxonomy): Bacteria > Planctomycetota > UBA1135 > UBA1135 > UBA2386 > JACKIC01. The sequence continues at coordinate 1,126,729 of JACKIC010000001.1, read as the reverse complement.
GGACTCGGGCAACGAAGGGGTCGACCGCAGCAAGGTCGCGGCGGAGGACCGGGTGCAACTGATCGCCAAGGGCGAGAACGTGGTGGCAGACAGCTTCGGCAACGAAGGCACGGGTGGGCACAGCCACCTTGTGCACGACTGGAAGCTCGGCGAGACGTTCCGCTTCCTGATGCGCGCGCAGCCCGACGGCACGCACACGACCTACACAGGCTGGTTCTGGTTCGCGGAGGAACAACGCTGGGGACTGATCGCGTCGTTCCGCGCGCCCAAGGACGGCAAGCGGCTGCGCGGGCTCTACTCGTTCGACGAGAACTTCTCGGGCGCGAACGGCGACGCGCTGCGCGACTGCGAGTTCGGCAACGTGTGGGCGCGCACGGCGGGCGGCGAGTGGCTGGCGCTGACGAACGCGCGCTTCACGCACGACGGACACGGCAAGGAGCAGCGACTCGATCGCTGCGCGGGCCTCCGGGACGGGCGCTTCTACCTGCGCACGGGTGGCTTCCTGCCTGCGCCCGAGGGCGCGGTCACGACGGGGCGCGCGACGCTCTCGGCGCCGGCCTGGTCGGGAAAACCGCCCGCCGACGACGAGCTGCCGGCGACGCCCGCGTCGCGCACGCCAGGCAACGACAAGTAATCTGCGGCGCGCTGTCGATCGCGGCGACCGGTCTTCGTCAGATTGGCGCCTCGCCTTCCCCCGCGGAGAACAGACCATGACGCAGAACCAAGGACCCTGGCCCGGCCGCTTCGTGTGGCACGATCTGATGACCACGGACGCCGCGAAGTCGCGCGACTTCTACGCGACGCTGTTCGACTGGCAGATCCAGGAAGTGCCGATGCCCGGCGGCTTCACCTACCACATGATCCTGTGCGGGCCCGGCCCGATCGGCGGCATCGTCGAGGAGAAGAAGATCCCGATGTCGCACTGGATGCCCTACCTCGGCGTCGACGACGTCGACGCCAAGGCGAAGCAGATCACCGAGCTCGGCGGCGCGGTCTGCGTGCCGCCGACCGACATCCCGCAGACGGGGCGCTTCGCGGTGGTCAACGACCCGACCGGCGCCTACTTCTCGATCTACAAGGGTCTGCCCGAGTCGCAGGGCTTCGACCCCGACCTGCCGGTGCCCGGCCGCGCCTGCTGGAACGAGGTCTACACGACCGACGTCGACAAGGCGCAGGCCTTCTACACCGCGGCGTTCGGCTGGCAGCCGATCGTCAAGGACATCGGTGAAGCCGGCACCTACAACGTGCAGATGCTCGGCGACAAGCAGGCCGGCGGCATGATGAAGGTGCCGATGCCGGGCATGCCGTCGTGCTGGGCGGTCTACTTCTTCGTCACCGATCTCGACGCGTCGGGTGACAAGGCCAAGAAGCTCGGCGCCACGCCGATGCACGAGAACATCCCGATCCCGCAGATCGGCAGGTTCTCGATGTACAGCGACCCGGTCGGCGCGATGTTCATGCTGTTCGAGCCGGACATGAACTCCGACAAGACCAACTGCTGATCGCGTGCGCGCCGCGCTCGCGATCGCCCTGGTGCTCGCCGCCTGCGCGGCGGCGCCGCAGCCGGCCCCGACCGAACCGCTCCCTCCCAAGCAGCTGCCGCTGCCGGGCGAGCGGTTCTGGGTCGACGGCTGTCCGGCGTTCGTGATCCCGGCGCAGGCCCCGCGCGCCGGTGCGCAACCGTGGCTTTGGTATGCGCCGACGCTGCCGCCCTATCCCGACCGCAACGAGCAGTGGCTGTTCGAGCAACTGACCGCGGCGGGCGTCGCGATCGCGGGCATCGACGTCGGCGAGTCGTACGGCAGCGCCGCCGGCGTCCAGCACTTCGAAGCGCTCTACGAGCACCTCGTCGCGCGCGGCTGGTCGACGCGGCCGGTGCTGCTGGGGCGCAGCCGCGGAGGGCTGCAGCAACTCAACTACGCGGCGACGTTCCCGGGGCACATCGGCGCGTTCGTCGGCATCTACCCGGTCTGCCACCTGCGCAGCTACCCCGGGCTGGCCAAGGCGGCGCCGGCCTACGGCCTCGACGAGGCACAGCTGACCGCGCAGCTCGCGGCGCACAACCCGCTCGAACGCCTCGCGCCGATCGCCGCGGCGCGCGTGCCGATGTTCGTGATCCACGGCGACCAGGACCGCACGGTGCCGCTGGCGCAGAACTCGGAGGTGCTCGTGCAGCGCTACCGCGCGCTCGGCGGCGCGATCACGTTCGAGCCCGCGCCGGGGCACGGCCACGACGTCTGGCCGGGCTTCTTCCGCTCGCCGCAGCTGCTCGCGTTCGTGCTGCAGCACGCGCGCTGAGCCGCGCCGCGCCGCGCCGGCGTCACAGCGACGTGCGCAGGTAGTCCGCGGTGCCGTCGCGCAGGCCCAGCAGCCCGTGGCCCGGCGCGAACCAGAAGATCATCTCCTCGTGCCCAGTCGCGATGTCGCTGCGATTCCAGGCGACGTCGACGCGCAGCTCGAGCACGTCGAGCACGCGCTGTCCGGCGATGACCATCGGCTCGCGAAACCGCCAGGCCGTGCGCAGCTGCGCCGTGCCCGCCAACGACAGCCCCGTCGCCGCGGGGCGATACACCGCCGTCGTCATGTTGGGCCCATACATGTAACCCTCGCTGATCGTCTTCAGCTGCGTCACCGACAGGTGCTGCCCCGCCCACATCTCGAGCCAGTCGTCGTCGAACGACTCGCGGCCGACGAACGCAGCGCTCTCGAGCACGTAGCCGAAGTCGCGATACAGCGGATCGAGCGTGAGCCGCCAGCGGTACAGGTCGCGCGCCGGGAAGCGGGCATCGGCGATCGTCTCGCAGCGGAACAGGCCGCCGTTGTCGAGCGCCACGACGGTGTCTCGCGCCGGGAAGTAGTCGTAGAAGCTCGTCGGGCGCGGCCCCTGGACCACCTGCAGCTGTCCGCCCGTGAGCAGCGTCGTCTCGACGAAGTGCCCGGGCACGTCGATGACTGCGGGCTCCCGCTCCCAACTGGCGGCCGCGCTCTGCTGCCGCACGCGCACGTTGCCGAGGCCGCAGACGTACTGGAGCGCCTCGGGCACGAACGGCAGGCGCAGGGTCGCCGCCGTCTGGAACTGCACCCCGATCGGCTCGAGCCGGAACGGACGCCCCGGCGGGGTGACCTCGAGCGCGGCAGTGCCCGGCGGCAACGGCTGCGGCACGATCTGCACGATGCGCAGGGTCACCTCGTCGCTCAGCGCCCCCGGCGGCACCGTCAACACCAGCCCGGCCTGCGGGCCGCTCTCGATGCGCAGCTCGCCGCCGTCGGGGCCGATCACCGCATTGGCGAGTTCGCCGATCCCGCTGCTGCTGCTGTGGCTACAGCCGACCAGGAGAAGGCCGACGAGCGGCCAGACGCGCGCGGAGGGCAGGGGCATGGGTTGTGCTAGCGCTGCCACGGTAGGCGGTAACGATGCCCGGGCCAGGGGCAATTCGGCGCGGTGCGACCCGTTCGCAACCCGGCCGCGCAAAGCAGCTTTCCCAAGCGTGCACCGCGACCTACCCTAGCCGCCCCCCGATGACGCCCGCAGCCGCCGATCCCGCCCGCCTCCGCGACCTTGGCCACAAGGCCGTCGACGGCGGCGTTCTCACGCCCGACGAAGCCCTGTCGCTCTACCGCGGCCTCGACCAGCCGTCGCTGGGCCTGCTCGCCAACGACGTGCGCCTGCGGCTCAACCCGCCCGGCGAGGATGGCAAGGTGCGCGTCACCTACATCGTCGACCGCAACCTCAACCCGACCAACGTCTGCGTCACCGACTGCGGCTTCTGCGCGTTCTACCGCGCCCCGGGCGACGCCGAGGCCTACGTGCTGCCGCGCGAGGTGATCTACCAGAAGGTCGAGGAGCTGATCGAGAAGGGCGGCATCCAGCTGCTGCTGCAGGGCGGCCACCACCCCAAGCTCAAGACCGAGTGGTTCGCCGAGCTGTTCACCGACCTCAAGAAGCGGTACCCGCAGGTCTGGATCCACGGCATGAGCCCGCCCGAGATCACACACCTGTCCAAGCTCGAGAAGCGCCCCGTGCGCGACGTGCTCGCCGACCTGCAGGCCGCGGGCCTCGACTCGATCCCCGGCGGCGGCGCCGAGATCCTGGTCGAGCGCGTGCGCAAGGTGATCGCGCCCAAGAAAGCCACCACCGAAGAGTGGCTCGAGGTCTACCGCCAATGGGCGACGCTCGGCGGCAAGGGCACGGCGACGATGATGTTCGGCCACGTCGAGACCGACGCCGAACGCATCGAGCACATGACGCGCGTGCGCGAGCTGCAGGACGAGACCGACGGCGTGTTCACCGCGTTCATTCCGTGGACGTTCCAGCCGGAGAACACCGCAATGGGCGAGCAGTTCCTGGCGACGCGCGGCGGCCAGAAGGCGACGGTCGCCGAGTACCTGCGCACGCTGAGCCTGTCGCGTCTCTACCTGCAGAACGTGCCGCATGTGCAGTCGAGTTTCGTCACGCAGGGCATGAAGACCTGTCAGGTCGGCCTGTCGATGGGCGCGGACGACTTCGGCTCGGCGATGCTCGAGGAGAACGTCGTCAGCTCGGCGGGCTGCACGCACCCGACGTCGATCCCCGAGATCGAGCGACACATCAAGGACGCCGGCTTCGTGCCGCAACGTCGCAACATGATGTATCAGCCGGTCGAGACGCCCGAGACCGACAAGTTCGGCAAGCCCAAGGGCGAGAAGAAGGCGGTCGTGTCGCAGGTCGAGGCGTAGCCGCCGTCCGACGCACAGCTCACAGGAACATGCGCCAGGGTCACAGGACCATGCGCCACGGCTTGAACACCGCGGGGAAGCCTTCCCAGTACTTGTCCGACTTGTCGGTGAAGATGATCGGGTCGTAGTTGATGCCGTTGTAGAAGGCGACGAACGGCCCGGCGATCGCACCGCCGAGGAAGACGAACGGCGTGTAGTACCACTCGGACGGCCGCAGTGATACGACGCAGAGATCGACGCCGCCCGTGATCGGGGACACCGCGGTGCCCGCGATCGTGGCACAACCGCCGAGGGACGAAGACGCGGCCAGCAGGCCGAGCAGAGTGACGTTGCGGAGGTTCTTGTTCATTGCGCTCGCAGCGCTGCGGGGGCCGCAGCCGTGCCGCACCAGGAGAAGCTCCCCACATGCAGACTGCAAGCCGGCGCAGCAGTTCGGGGAGAAGCGCCCCGTTCGGAGACGCGCCGGCGCAATCAACGCGGCAGCACGTAGCCGGTCATCTCGAGGTAGCCGCGCCCGGTGACGGGGGTGCCGGCGCGCGTGCCGCGCACGGTCACCGCACCCTCCCAGTAGCGCACGAGAACGTCGAGTTCCTGATCCGCGAGCAGCGGTTCGACCTGCAGGTCGAGGTCCGGATCGACCCCGCGCAGCCGCCAACGCGCCGGGTAGACGGCGCCCCCATCGCGCGCGGTCCAGGTGCCCGAGGGCTCGGCGACCACCTGGGCCGGCTCGAGCCGGGTCGCGCGGCCGTCGGCCGCGACCAGCGTGCCGCGGCTCCACGGATCGACGGCCCCGTCGCGCCGCCGCAGCCGGTACCACATCAGCTCTTCGCCGTTGTCGAGCTGCAGCGAGAACCAATCCCAGCCGACCTGCTCGGCGCCGAGCGCCGACGTGCTCCACTCGCGGTCGAGCCACGCCTCGCCGCGCACCTGGTGCGTCTGGCCGTCGACCTCGATGGTGCCCGCCATCGGCAGCCTCGTCATCGAGTAGTAGATCGACGCGTTGCCCACGGCGGCGCTCTTCTGGCTCAGGCCGCGGTCCCCCTGCAGGACCACGGGCTTGCCGGGGTCGACGCGCAGACCGAACGCGAACGCACCGTCCGCGGCGCGCAGTTCGAGCGGCAGCAGGTCGTCGCTGCCGGCAACGGCACGGGCGGACCAGTCGGCACACTCCGCGGCGAACGGTCGTCCGTCGCCGCCGCGCACACCCCCGAGGTCCGCGGCAGAGCGCGCCAGGCGTTCGGCGAAGTGGAACCGGCGCCCGTCGACGTCGGTCACGGCGGCGTGCGCGAGGATCATGTCGCGCGCCGCCAGCGCGGCGTCGCGCGCCGGCACGGCCGCCGCGAGCGCCTGCCGGAAGAACACCAGCTGCACACCGAAGCGCCGCCCCGCCGCCGTGGCGACGTTGCCCGTGAAGTACCACCACTCGGTGCGGAACTCCGGGTGCGGTCCGTGGTCGCGCGGAAACTGCAGCTGCGGCGGCGCGGTGGCGCGCGCGAAGCCGGTCACGTCGCCTGCGCCACCGAGCGCCTCGGCGACGCCGAGACCCGCAGCAGGCCGTGCCTCGCGCCGCGCGCAAGCACCGACACCGACGAGCAGCAACGCACATGCGAACCATCGTGCGGCGACGCAGCATTCCATGACCATGCTCATGCCTCCCGCAGCGCCGCCGCCGGCCGCATGCGCGCGAACTGCAGCGCCGGCTGCACGCCGGCCAGGAGAGCCGCGATCACGGCGAGCGCGAACGCCTCGCCGACCGCAACCCAGGGGATCTCGACGGTCACCAGCGACCAGCCGAACGAGACGCGGTTGACGACTTGCGCCAGCAGATGCCCCACGCCGATGCCCACCGGCACGGCGAGCGCGCCCGCGGTGACGCCGAGCAGCAGCGTCTGGCCGATCACGACCATGGCGATGCGCGCCGGCACGGCGCCCAGGCAGCGCAGCAGCCCGATCTCGCCGCCGCGTTCCAGCTGCAGCGCGGCGAACGCCGCATAGATGCCGATGAACGCGACCACGAGGCACAGCAACCGCATCACCGAGGTGATCGCGAAGGTGCGGTCGAAGATCGCCAGCGAGGTGGTCTTCAGTTCGAGCTGCGAACGGACCTGCACGGCCTGCTCGCCGACGGCCGCGGCGCGCTGCGCCAGCGCAACCACGACGGCGTCGACGTCGGCGCCGGCGGCGACCTCGAGGCCCAACGCGGTGACCTCGACGCGGCTGCGTTCCTGCAGCCAGCGGCTTCCGACCAGCACCTCGCCGCGTTCGTTGGAGTAGTCGCGGTAGATCGCCGCGATCGGCAACGTCTGCGGACCGCGCGCCGTGGTGATGGTCAGCGATCGCCCGACCGCGAGGCCCCACCGGAACGCCAGCGGTTCGGAGACCCAGCAACCGTCGCCGCGCGTCAACGCGCCGCGCCCCCCCTCGTCGTCACCATTCAGCAGCGGGAACGCCGCGACGAACGCCGGGGTCGGTTCGACGCCGACCACCTCGATGCGCCCCTCGCCACTTCCGGCCTGCAGCCAGAACCGCGCGCGGTGATACACCGTGGCACCGGCGACCCCGGGCGCCTCGCGCAGCGCCGCGACCACGACGGGCTCGATCGGCGCATCCTTCTCGTCGACGCCGCCGGGGACCGAGACGTAGATGTCACCGGGCAGCACCGTGCCGAGCCAGCCCGCGACGCTGGCGCGGAAGCTCGTCACGAGCATCGCCATGCCGATCGTCGTCGCCACCGCGAGCACCATCGCCGCGAGCGGCAGCGCGAGGTGGCTGCGCGCCGCCGCGGTGCTACGCACGACGTAGCGCACGAACGGACCCAGGCGCCGCAGACACGCGGCGACGCCGGCGAGGAACGCCGCCATCGCCGCCGGCATCGCCGCGACGACCGCGAGCAACAGGCACAGCATGCCGAGATACCCCTGCGCCAACCGGTCACCCACCGTCGCCAACAGCACCGCGCCGAGCGCCGCCGGCGGCACGCACCACCACAGCGGCCAGGCGCGCGCGGGGCCGCCCTCGTGGGCGACGAGCACCTCGCGCGCCGGCACGCGCGCGGCGGCGACCGCGGGCCCCAGACCGGCGAGCACGGTGGCGCCGACGCCGGCCGAGATCGCGAGCAGCAACTGCCACGGATCGAGCTCGACGGCCGCGATCGAGAACGTCGCGTAGTGGTCGTTGAGCGTGCGTACGATCGGCTGCAGCAACAGCTGCGCGGCCAGCGCGCCGAGCAGCGCGCCACACGCGCTGCCGATCAGCCCCAGCAGCGCCGCCTCGGCGACGACCACCGCGCCGATCGCGCGGGCCGGCGCGCCGAGCGCGCGCAGCACCCCGAACGAACGTCGCCGCGCAACCACCGACAGCCGCATCGTCTCGTGCGCGAGGAAGGCCCCGACCAGCAACGACAGCAGGCTCAGCGCCGTGAGGTTGACGCGGAAGCCCCGCGCCAGCGACGCCAGACCGCCGGCGCTCGCGCCTGCGGTCTCGACGCGACAGCCCGGCCCGCAGATCGCGCCGACGCGCTCGACCGCGGCCGCGACGGAGACGCCGCGCGGCAACCGCTTCGGTTCGAGCCGCAGGTCGAGCCGGTCGACGCGATCGAGGCGCCCGGTCCATTCCTGCGCGGTGGCGACGTCGACCAGCAGCGTGTCCTGCAGGCCCGCCGCGACGAGCGCCGGCGGCGACAGGACCCCGACGCAGCGAGCCGCGAACGGCCGCGCGCCGACGGTGATCGCCAGCTCCGCGCCCGGGGTCACGCCGAGCCGCCGCAGCAGCTCGCGCGTCGCGACGAACGCGCCGGGTCGGGTCAGCAGCGCACCGAGCGGCAGGTCCGGTTCGCCGGCGCCGGCCCACGGACGCAGCGCGACGTCGGCGAGCGGATCGACCCCGAGCACGCGCAGCACGGTGCGTTCGGCGCGCGACGGCACGCGCGCCACGGCCTGGATCGTCGGTGCGACGCCGGCGCCGCCGAGGTCGCGGCGCACCGCGGCGTAGGCGGCGACGGGGATGCCGTCGGGACCGCCTCGCACCACGTGCGTCGCTTCGCCCGCGACCGCGACGAGCGCGCGATCGAACGCGCGTTCGGCGGTGTTCTGGCCGAGGCGCATCGCGCACAACAGGGCCACGCCGGCGGCGATACCCAGCCCGGTCAGCAACGTCTGCAGCGGGTGCCGCAGGTGGTGCCGCAGCCCCTGACGGAACAACAGCCTCATCGCGCTGGCGCCGCTTCGGCCGCGACCAGCCTGCCGCCCTCGAGGCGCAGCTGCCGGTCACAGATGGCCGCGGTGGTGCGGCTGTGGGTCACGACCACCATCGCGCAGCCCTGTTCGCGCCGCAGCTCGAGCAGCAGCTCGAGCACCAGCGCGGCCGCGGCGTCGTCGAGGTTGCCGGTCGGCTCGTCGCACAGCAGCAGCTGTGGCCGCGCCGCGAGCGCCCTCGCCACCGCGACGCGCTGCTGCTCGCCGCCGGAGAGCACGGCCGGCCAGGCCGCCGCGCGATCGCCGAGTTCGACGCGCGCGAGCAGCTCGGCGACGCGCGCGGCCGCGGCGGCCGGCGGCACCCCGGCCAACTCGAGCGGCAGCGCGATGTTCTCGGCGACGGTCAGCGTCGGCAACAGGTGGAACGACTGGAACACGAAGCCCAAGGCGCGCGTGCGCATCGCCGCGCGTTCGCGTTCGCCGGCCGCGACGACGTCGCAGCCCGCGGTCGCGATCGCGCCGGCGTCGGCGTCGTCGATGCCCGCGATCAGGTTGAGCAGGGTCGACTTGCCCGAGCCGCTGCGGCCGAGCACGGCGACGGCTTCCCCCGCGGCGATCGTCAGGTCGACGCCGGCCAGCACGGGCCGCACGGCGCCGCCTTCGCGAACCGACTTGTGCACACCGCGCAACACGACCACGGCAGAACCCTCGGACATGCGCGACCATGTTCGCACGCGACCGCCCGCAGAGATGCAGGGGAACTACGGGATCGCGCGCCAGGCATGCCTCAGTCCTTCTTCTTCGGCGGCTCGACCGGCGGCGGAGGCGGCGGCTCTTCGACTTCCTCGGCGACGTCGACCTGCACGGGCGGCGCATTGCCCCCCAGGTGCCGCGGCAGCAAGAGCGTGACCGCCAGCGTGGCGACGTGTCCCACGGCTTGCCGCGACCGGCCGAAGTCCGCGCGCAGTCGGACATCGACACCGTCCTCCTTCTTGACGAATTTGCCCAACAGCGGACGCAGGATGAGCATTTCCTTCTGGGTCGCCAGGCGCTCGAGCAGGTCGTCGACGGCCTTGCTCGTGACCGGCACGCCCGCGGGTGTTGCGTGCCGCAGCACCACTTCGACCGTCAAGTGCGGATCGTCCGATTCGCCGGTCGCGAGCAGCCGCATGCACAAGAACTGCGGCGCGTCTTCCTCGGCCCACTGCGTACCCTCGAACGGCCCCACGAGGAGACGCTTGCCCGCGGGGTGATCGAGCGACATGACGTACCACGCAAGCGCCTGCTCCTTGCCAGCCAGCAGAGACATCACGTCCGGCGAAGGCGTGCCGGAGCACGGCTTGCCCGCGAAGACCGCATCCATGACGTTCGCCGTGCCCCAGATCTGCACGTTCGGCGTCGGCTGGTACATCCGTTCGTTGCGATAGACGTCGCGCCGCAGCACTTTGTAGCCGCCGATCTCGTCGCGCTCCCATCCGTTGGCAGCGCTCGGTGGCAGCGGCAGCGGCTTGTTGCCCTCCAACACCCGGATGCCTCGCTCCTCGCGCTGTGAGTCACTGTTGTCGGACATCTCGACGACCATCCAGACACGATCCAGATCGTCCATCGGGCAGCCGAGCTCACGCTCGATGGCGGAGAACGCGAGCTTGAGCGCCGATGCCTCGAGGTCACCCCAGATGTCGAGTTCGCGCATCTTCGCGAAATCCGCGACCGCCACGTTGCGGTAGTTGTCGGGAACGAACGCCTTGATCGGCAACGGATCCTGCGCCGCCGCCGCGGAGGCGAGAGCGGCGCCGACGACGAGAACGGAACTGCGGATGTGCATGCGATTCTCCTTGCGAGGCCGCGCATCCTAGCGGTTGACGGTCCTCGACGGCACGAACATGCCATGCGCCGCACGCTGCGCACCTTCCCGATCTACTACCTGGCGCTGCTCGGCTACGGCCTGCGCACACCGCGCAACGCGACCACGGCAGGACCCTCGGACATGCGCGACCATGTTCGCACGCGACCGCCCGCAGAGATGCAGGGCAACTGCGGGATCCCGCGCCGGACGCGCCTCAGTCCTTCTTCTTCGGCGGCTCGACCGGCGGCGGCGGCGGCGGCGGCGGGACGGCGACCTCGGCTTCCACGGTGGCCGCGCGCCCCTGCGGCCCGAGCAGCGCGATCACGATGCCGGCGACGTTGCCGACCGCCTGCCGCGAGCGGCCCAGGTCGGCCACGAGCAGCAGGTCGGCGCGGTCACGCTTCTTGTGGAACTCGCGCAGCACGGGCCGCATCGCGCGGAACTCGGGCGCGGTGCGGGCGCGCTCGAGGAACGCGTCGATCGCCTTGTCGCTGACTGCGACGCCTTCGCCGTCGGCGGCGTGACGCAGCACGGCCTCGACCGTGAGGTGCGGGTCGTCGGGATCACCGGTGACCAGCAGCCGCAGCGCGAGGAACGACGGCTCCTGACCCTGCGGCCAGTCGACGTCCTTGAACAGACCCCGCAGCAACTGGTTCCGGAGCGGGCCCCTGGTGACGTCGAGCACGATGTAGGCGAGCGACTCCTCCTTGCCTGAGAGCAGCGACATGACGTCGGCGCACGGCATGCCGTGGCGCTTCTCGCCCTCGAACACCGGATCGAGCGCGAGCCCCGTACCCCACACCTGCACGTTCGCCGACGGCTGGTACATGCGCTCCTCGCGGAAGCCGCTGCGGCACCAGACCTCGCGCCCGCCGAGGTCGCGTTTCTCCCAGGTCTTGGCCTGCAGGCTGGTCGGTACCGGCAGCCCCGTGTTGCCCTCGAACACGCGGACCTCGCGGATCAGCCGCGCGTCCTCGGCCGGATCGCCGAACTCCGCGACGAGCAGCATGCGATCGAGGGAGTCGAGCGGCCCGCCGAACTCGCGCTCGAGCTCGGTGAGCACCGGCTTGAGCACCGAGGCCTCGAGGTCCCCCCAGATGTCCTTGGCGCGCAGCTTCGCGAGATCCACGCTGACCACGTTGTGATAGTCGTCGAGCACGAACGACTTCGCGGGGATCGGCTCCTGGGCGACGGCGAGAGCGGCGAACAGCAGAACGGGGACGGCCTTGATCATGAATGCTCCATGGCGAGGGCGCGCATGGTAACGCGCCGTCGCCGAGGAAGGCGCGGCAGTTGACCCCCGGGGGCGGCGCCAACATGCTGCGCGCGCCCGTCCATGCCCCCGCCCGACCACGCCGAGTACCGCGACCGTCGCACGTTCGCCAACCTGGACGGGTTGCGCTGTCTCTCCATCGTCGCGGTGCTGTGGTACCACGTGCCGCGTCGGGAACATCTTCCGGGCGCGCTCGAACGCGGCTTCCTCGGCGTCGACCTGTTCTTCGTGCTCAGCGGGTTCCTGATCACCACGCTGCTGCTGCGCGAACGCGAGAAACACGGCCGGATCTCGCTCGCGGCCTTCTACATGCGCCGCACGCTGCGCATCTTCCCGATCTACTACCTGGCGCTGCTCGGCTACAGCCTGTGGGTCGCGTGGTCGCAGACGGCGGCGCAGCTGCACATCAGGGTGCCGTACTTCGCGGCCCTGCCCTACTACGCGACCTACACCTCCAACCTCGTCGACACCGAACTCACCTGGCGCCACACCTGGTCGCTCGCGACCGAGGAGCAGTTCTACCTGCTGTGGCCGCCGCTGCTGGCGTGGCTCGGACCGCGACTGTCGCTGTGGGTGCTGGCGGCGGCCTTCCTGATCACGCAGGCGCTGAGTTTCGGCCGCCTCGACTGGCTGTTCGCGGCCGGCTGGCACCCGGAGGCCGCGTTCGTCGGCGCGACCTTCGCCCCGATCCTGCTCGGCGTGATGCTCGCCAAGCTGCTGCACACGCGGCGCGGCCACGGACTCGCCGCCGGGTGCTTTGGCGCGCCGTGGACCGGCGCGCTGCTCGCCGGCGCGGTGCTCGCCGCGGCGAGCCTGCCCGAGGGCCCCGGGCTGGAACTGCCGAGCGGCCTGGTGCACTTCCGCGGCCTGCCGCGACTGCTGACGCACCTGGCGATGGCGCTGCTGCTGGCGCACTGCGTGGTGCAGGAACGCACGTGGCTGCGCGGCCTCTTGACCCTGCGGCCGATCGCCTACCTCGGCCGCATCAGCTACGGCATCTACCTGCTGCACGCGCCCGTGTTCCTCGTGTGGTACGCGGGAGGCTTTCAGTGGTTCGGGCTGCCCGCGCCGCAGCTGGGCCTGGCTGGCGCGCTCGGCATGTTCGCGGTCGCGAGCCTGGTGACGATCGCCGTCGCGGCGCTGAGCTTCCACCTGTTCGAGATGCCGTTCCTGCGCCTCAAGCAGCGCTTCGAGCGGCGGTAGCCGAACGGCGCACGCTGCGCAGCGCGACGGCGCCGACGATCAGCGCGCCGCCGAGCCAGCCGAGCCAGTGCGGCCGTTCGCCGTGCACCGCGAACGCGAGCAGCGGGTTGAGCGCGGGCTCGATCATCAGCAGCAGCGACGCCTGCACCGCGGAGACCTGCGCCATCGAGCGCACGAGCAGTGCGTAGGCGAGCCCGACCTGGAACACGCCGAGCACCAGCACCGCGGCCCAGTCACCGGCGCCGCCCCACGTCGGCTGCTGACCGAACACCGGCATCAGCGCGAACGCGATCGGCATCGTCAGTGCGTTGCCCCACGCCACTGCGGCGCAGGCCTCGTCGCCGCCGTCCCGACCGAGCCAACGCATGCCCAGCAGCAGCGCCGCGTAGCCGACGCCGGAGCCCAGCGCGATCCAGTCGCCGAGCTGCGGATCGGGCGCCGTCGCCTGCAGGCGCATCGGAGCCAGGAAACACACCGTCATGCCGATCGCCACCCAGGCGAGGGTCCGCAGATCGCGCGCGGCAGGCTTCTCGCGCAGCAGCAACGGGCTGGCGACCACGATCCACAGCGGCGCCGTCGACTGCAGGAAGATCGCGTTGGCGGCGGTGGTCAGCGTGTTGGCGACCACGAACAGGCAGGTGGCGGCGAAGTACGCGGGCACCAGGGCGAGCACGCGCCGCGACGGCCACCGGCGCGCCTGGGGCAGCAGCACGAACAGCGTGAGCGCGGCGATACCGGCGCGCAGCCCGGCGCGTTCGAGCGACGGGAAGGCGCAGCTCTTGATCAGCGCACCGCCGGTCGCGAACAGCGCACCGGCGATCAGGACGCGCAGGGAGGGGGCCACGGGCCGAGCGTTGTCGCACGGCGCCGTCGCGCCGTCCAGCGCCGCGCGCGCGGCTCAGCGCACCGCGAACGTCGTCACCGGCGAGGTCTCCTCGACGATCTCGGGCAGCCCCAGATCGATCGTGACCATCGCGGTGTGCATCGAGAGACCCGTGAGCCAGGCGATGTTCGGCAGCTGCAGGCTCGCGTTGGCGCGGCCGACGTTGTCCAGCATGCCGTAGAAGCCCGGCACGACCACCGAGGCCTGCACCAGCGGGTCGTGGCCGAGCTCGAGCACCTTGAGCGGCCCGACCGGCATCGTCGCCGGCGCTCCCGTCAGCGAGAGCACGGCGAGGTACAACGCCCCCGGGTGGTAGGTGTCGACGAAGTCGAACGTGACCGTGCCGCCGGGCGCGGGGCGACCGCCGACGATCACCTCGTCGGTAGCCGCGTTGCGGCGCCCGACCCAGGCCAGCGCGAACGGTTCGCTCGTGCCCGTGAACCGCTGCTGCTGCAGGCGCACCGTGTAGGTGCCCGTGAAGGGCGGCACGAACTGCACGATCTCGAACGGGTCCTGCGGCGCGGCCGCCGCGGCGACGACGGTGTTGCCCCACAGCACGAGCAGGTCCAGGTCCATCGACAACACGTCGGTGGTGTAGCTCGAGTCGGCGAGCGAGAACCACACCGCGCACAGCCGCGTCTCGTCCCCGGCCACGAGCGGCACGGCGACGTCGTAGGCGCCGTTGGTGAACGACGCGGGCGTCAGCGACGCGACGTGGTACTGGCCGCGCGCCGCCGCCGACTGCGACGCCGCGGCGTCGATGTGGCCGACGCCGTCGCGGTCGCTGCGCGCACACGCGCCTTCGATGTTGTGGAACGCGCCGGCCATCAGCAGCGCCCGCACGGCCTCGGGCTGCACCTGCAGCGCCGGCACCGTCTGCGCCAGCAGCGCCGCGCTGCCGCAGGCAACGGGCGCGGCGTAGGACGTTCCCGAGCCCTGCGCGCCGATCCACGGCGCCGCCGCCGTCGTCGTCGTGATCGTCGTGCCGCACGAGACGACCTCGGGCTTGGTGTGACCTTCGATCGGATCGACCCAGCTCGACGACGGCGACATCACATCGTCGTCCCAGTCGTGGCTGGCGCGGTCGTCGGCGTTGCCGACCGCGAACATGTTGTAGCCGCAACCCGGCGTGGTGATCTTGCCGTCGCCGCCGCCCTGGTTGCCGGCCGACTTGAACAGCATCACGGCGAAGTGACGGATGACGTAGTCGAAGTAGCGGTCGAGGAACTCGATCTGCCCCTTGAGCCCGTTCCACCACGAGCAGTTGCCGAAGCTGATGCCCTGCGCCATGCCCCAGGCCCACGCCTGCGGCGCGACCACGTCGCCCCAGCCGCCGTAGCTGTAGAGCTGCTGCAGGCCGGGCGCAGCGCCGGTCTGCGGCACGTGGCCGCTGGCGAGCACGCCGGCGACCGCCGTCGCGTGCGCGCCGACGACGCCGTTGGTGCCCCGCACGACGGCCGGCAGGAACGGGTTGTTGCCCGCCACCTCCTCGGTGTCGTTGACCAGCACCCTGACGCCCTGGCCGGTGATCCCGCGGCGGTGCACGACGTCGGTGCGCGCGGTCTTGGAGGCCCACTCGTTGGCCGGCGCCCCGAGCGCGCCGCCCTCGTCGAACCAGCGCGGCGCCGCCCAGTAGACGCGATCGACGTCGGCGCGCGCGGCGAGCCGCCGCACCTGGCCCACCTCACCGCGAACGAACACCACGGGCGTCAGCGTGTCGACGTGGAGCACCTGCGCACCGGCCGCGCGCGCCGCCGCGGCGAACGCCTCGTTGCCGGGCTGCACCTCGGCGGCCGCCAGCGCGAGCGCCGCCCTTCGCGCCACCTCCGGGGTTGCACCGGCCAACAGCTCGCGATCGATCCTCGCCCGCAGATCGCTGCGCGACGCGCTCTGCACCAGCCAGAACGCCACGTCCTGCGCCCCACCGTGCGCCGCGAACTTGCCGACCAGCGTCGGGTGCAACTTGCCCGCGCGACGGTCGCGCCGCGCGACTTCGGCGGCGAGCAGCGCGTCGAGGTCGACCGGCCGGCCGCGTTCGTCGCTCGTGCGGCGCTCGATGCGCAGGCCCGCACGATCGAGCCACCGCTCGTCGCGCACGACGACGCCGAGTTCGGGCAGATCACGGACGGACCGGGCCAGAGGGGCCGGCCCCTGCTGGGCGAGCAGCAGCAGCGAGGCTAGGAGCGGTGCCATGGCGAGTTGCGAGCGCCGCGATGGTAGGGAGCCGGCAACCGCGAACCACAGGGCGCCTACGTAACACCGGTGACCCAGCCAGACACGGCGCGCCGCTCTCATGGGCGGTTCGAGCGCAAGTCAGGGCGAGGGCGCGACCGGTCGCCGGGCGGGAGGATCGCAGGCCTTCGTGTCGGGCGTCGACAAGGCCTGCATCTGCAGGAGTTCGCGGTCGGGCAGCAGCCGAGACACCCGTTCCCGCGGGCGCTTCCTTCACCTCGGCGCCGTGAAAGACTAGGCTCCCCGCCCCGTTTCCGGGCTCCAGAGCATGAACGCCTACGCCTACGCGCACCTCGACGAATCCCTCGCCACCCGCCTGATCGACCGCGCCGGTCTGGGCGACATCGACGCCAAGGTGCGCGCCGGCGAGCGCCTGTCGTTCGAAGACGGTGTGCGGCTCTACGAAACGCCGCACCTGGCCGCCGTCGGCCTGATGGCGCACCGCGTGCGCAGCCGCATGCACGGCAAGAAGACGTACTTCAACATCAACCAGCACGTCAACTACACCAACATCTGCATCTACTCGTGCAAGTTCTGCGCGTTCGCGGCCAAGGAAGGTGAAGAACGCGGCTACCTGATGACGCCCGAGATCGTCGAGCAGAAGGTCAAGGAGCAGCTGCACCGCCCCGTCACCGAAGTGCACATGGTCGCCGGTATCCATCCGACGATGCCGTACGAGTACTACCTCGACGTCGTGCGCGCCGCCAAGCGCGCGCGCCCCGACATCCACGTCAAGGCGTTCACGATGGTCGAGATCGACCACATGCTGAAGATCTCGGGCAAGAGCGAGGACGAGGTGTTCGCCGACCTGCGCGAAGCCGGCCTCGGCAGCTGCCCCGGCGGCGGCGCCGAGGTGCTCGTCGATCGTGTGCACAAGGCCGTGTTCCGCGAGAAGCAGGGCCCGCAGGGCTGGCTCGACACCGCGCGCAAGGTGCAGAAGGCCGGCTTCAAGATGAACGCGACGATGCTCTACGGCCACATCGAGCGCACCGAGGAACGCGTCACGCACCTCGTCAAGCTGCGCGAGCTGCAGGACGAGTGCGGCGGCTTCATGGCCTACATCCCGCTCGCGTTCTGGCCCTACCACACCGACCTCGCCAACTACGGCCACGTGACCACGGGCTTCCTCGACCAGCGCTCGATCGCGGTCGGCCGGCTGATGCTCGACAACTTCCCGCACATCAAGGCCTACTGGATCATGCTGACCCGCGAGTCGGCGCAGACGGCGCTGAGCTTCGGCGCCAACGACATCGACGGCACGGTGACCGAGGAGAAGATCACGCACGACGCGGGCACGACCGAGCCCGAGGTGCTGACCGAAGCGCAGATCGGGCATCTGATCCGCGAGGCGGGGTACGAGCCGGTGCAGCGGTCGACGGTGTACGAAGAGATCGGCGCGGCGAGCTGAGCGTCAGTTCTGCACGCGGAAGACGTGCACGCCCTGCTGCGACGCGAGGGCGATGCGGTCCCGATGCCGCGAAGCCGTCACGGCGCCGCCGCAGATCACCCCCTTGTCGAGCAGTGGTCTCGCAGGCCCTTTCAACGGCGCCGGCGCGGGACCGATCGGCGACTCACGCACCGGCAGTGGCGCGCCGATCGGCACGCGCTTCACGACCTTCACGTCGGCGAGGCTCCACAGGCAGAAATCGATGCCGTCGACACCGATGCCCAGGACCGGATCGATCGGCCAGAAGCGGAACTGTTCGGGACCGTCGGACCTGACCACCTCACCGCTGCGCATGCTGCCGCGGCACAACGACCCGTCGATCCAGTAGAGCCACTCGCCTGTCGCACCGAACTCGCAGAGCGCCGGCACGCGGCTGTCGAAGCGTCGGACCTCACGGCCACCGCCATCGAACAAGACGAACGCGCCTCGACCGTCGTCGTCGAACGCCAACGCAAATCCTCCCCCCGCCCCGTCCCACGCAACCCAGACCACGATGCGCCGCGGCCCTATCAGCGCCGCACCGTCGGCTCCGAGCAACTGCTTCTCCTCCTGCTTCCCCAGGTCGCGCAAGCGGGCCGTCATCCTGCCGATGGCTCGCGCACCGCTTGGATCGACGAGCCAGCTGTCGAAGTCCACGGGCGAGAAGCGAATCTTGCCCGCGACCTGCCGCGGGGGCACGCGTTCGGTCAATCGCTCGCAAGCGCCGCCGGGAAGTGCGACGGCCCATTCGCCCCATTGGTCCCGCGCGAGGATGCGCGCACCGGACAACTCGCCGGACAGCGAGCCGCGGCAGTCCAGGCTCGTCACGTGTCCGGACGAGAGCGCGATGCAGTGCAATTGCTGCGGCACCTGAACCGCGAGCCACTGTCCGTCGCCTGAGAACGACAACCCGATCGGCGTCGCGCCGTCCGGGCACTGCGGCATCCCCCCCTCGCCCCAGCGCAGGACCCGCTCCTCGATCACCGTCGCCTTGGCGATGCGTTCGTTGCTGCGCTGGTCCTGCGCGGGCAGCGCCACCGCCAGAACCAGCAGCGGACCCGGGACGAACTGTTTCATGCGGCCCCGGACTCTAGCGGCTTCCGGCCGTCCCGTCCGCGCCGGCCGACCAGCGCCACCACCAGCGCCAGCGTCGACGACCCCAACAACACCGCATACGCCGCCCGCATCGTGCCGACGAAGCGCTCGGGGTGCTCGGCGACCGGCGCGCTGCCGAAGTCGAGCGCGATCATCGCCGCGGTCACGCCCATGCCGCAGAACATGCCGATGCCGCGCGACTGCGCCGCGAGCGCCGAGGCCATGCCGCTGCGGTGCTCGCCGGCACTGCTCATGATCGAGGTGAGGTTGGGCGACGAGAACAGGCCGAAGCCGATGCCCTGCGCGATCAGCACCGCGGCGACGTGCCACAGGCCCGAGGTCGCGTCGAGCTGCGTTCCGAACGAAGAGCTGACGACGATCGCGACGACGCCGCAGGCGGCGACCGCGGTGGGCCGCACCTTGTCCGCGAGCCGGCCCGCGAACGGCGCAACGATCGTCATCAGCACCGAGCCGATGCCCAGCACTAGACCCGCGTCGGGCGGCGCCATGCCGCGCACGACCTGCAGGAACAGGCTCAGCATGAAGATCGCGCAGTAGGCGTTCAGGTAGAGCAGCAGCTGCACGAGCAGGGCGCGGCCGAGCGGCGCGTTGCGCACGAGCTCACGCACGTCGAGCAGCGGCGTCTGCACACGCAGCTGCATGAACACGAACAGGACCAGCGCCGCGCCGCCGCCGCCGAGCGCCCACGGCCCCCACGCGGTCTGCAGCGCGGCGCTGCCGAACACCGCGGCGAGGATCGCGGCGACGAGCAGCAGCAGGCTCGGCACGTGCACCCAGCGCTCCGGGCGTCGCCACTTCGACCGCATGCCGAGCAGCACGGGCAGCGCGCCGACGACGATCAGACCCGTGCCGAAGAAGAACACCGCGCGCCAGCCCAGGTGCGCGACGATCCAGCCAGCACACAGCGGCCCCAGCGAGAGTCCCGCGTAGGCGACGCCGAGCACGGCGCCGAAGACCTTGCCCCGCTGCGACGGAGGCACGAGCTCGACGAGCAGCGCCGGCCCCGCCGCGGCGCACAGCGTCGACACCATGCCCTGCAGGAAGCGCAGCACCACGATCGCGCCGCCGTCCGAGACGAGCCCGATCGCGAACGTCAGCGCCGCGAACACCATCAGCCCCCAGCGGAACATCGAGCGACGATCCGACGCGTCGGCGAGCTTGCCCGCGGGCAGCAGGAACGCCGTGGCGCTGGCCAGGAAGGTCGTCTCGATCAGGCTCAGCTCGGTCGCCGACAGGCCGAGCTCGTGCCCCATGCTCGGCAGCGCCACGGCGACGCCCGAGAACATGAACGGCGGGCCGAACTGCGAGGCGACGATCGCCCACACCAGCAGGCGGTTGGAGGACGGCGAGTCGGACACGGCGCGGCAGGCTAGCCAGGATGCCTGCGGATGCCAACGTGCATTTCAAACCTTCATTTGAATTCGGACGACCGCCGCCCCACACTGCGCGGCCGATGGTCCCCGCCCCTTCCGACGCCACCCGCACGCGCCTGCTCGAGGTCGCAGGGCCCCTGTTCGCCGCGCGCGGCTTCCGCGACACCGGCATCAAGGAGATCTGCGCGGCGGCGCGCTGCAACGTCGCCTCGGTCAACTACCACTTCGGCAGCAAGCTCGGCTTCTACGGCGCGGTGCTGGCCCACGCGCACCAGCGCGCGTTCGTCGGCAGCACGATGCCGGTGCCCGCAGCGGGCGCCGACCCGCAGCAGACGCTGGCAACGTGGCTGCGCTGGTGGATCGGCTCGATGCTGCACCCCGACCGCCCCACGTGGGTGCAGACGCTGCTGGCGAAGGAGATCGTCGACCCGACGCCGGCGCTCGACGCGATGGTCGAACGCTCGATCCGCCCGATGCACGGCCGCCTGACCACGATGGTCAAGCGCATCCTGCCGCCGCGCACGAAGCCCGCGAAGCTGCGCGACGCGGTCAACAGCATCATCGGCCAGGTGTTGATCTACAAACACGCCAGCGCCGTGCTCGAGCGCCTCGGCGCGATGCCCGAGGAGAGCGCCGCCGGGCTCGATCGGCTCATCGACCACGTCGTCACCTTCACGCTGGGCGGGCTCGCCGCGCTGGCGAAGCCGTCGTCCCCCACCACCCGCCGCAGGAGCGCGCGATGAACCAGATCGCGATCAAGATGTTGGTCGGCGACCTCGCCAAGTACTTCGGCATCCTGCTGGGCATCGGCTTCGCCGCGCTGCTGATCACGCAGCAGTCGTCGATCTTCACGGGCCTGATGTCGCGCACGTTCGCGTTCGTCGACGACACCAGCCTGCCCGACCTGTGGGTGACCGACCCCGAGGTCCAGTACCTCGACGAGCTCGAACCGATGCAGAGCACCGCGCTCGACCGCGTGCGTGGCGTTCCCGGCGTCGCCTGGGCGGTGCCGATGTACAAGTCGCTGCTGCGCGGCCGACTGCCCAACGGCACGTTCCGCTCGGTGATCGTCGTCGGCCTCGACGACGCGACGCTGATCGGCGGCCCACCGAAGATGATCGAGGGGCAACTCGGCGACCTTCGGCGCAGCGACGGCGTGATCCTCGACGAGGTCTCGGCGAACACGCGCCTGAACTCGTGGTCCGCCTACGACGCCGACGGCAAACCCGCCAAGGACGCCACGCGCATCCCGATGAAGGTCGGCGACGTGCTGCAGATCAACGACCGACGCGCCGTGGTCGTCGGCCTGTGCCAGGTGTCGCGCACGTTCCAGAGTCAACCGGTGATCTACACCACCTACTCGCGCGCGCTCAGCTACGCGCCGCCCGAACGCAAGCAGCTGTCGCTGATCCTCGCCAAGGCCGTGCACGGCGTCGATCACGGCGAGCTCGCGCAGCGCATCACCGCCGCCACCAGCCTGCGCGCGCGCACCAAGGCGCAGATGAGCTGGGACACGGTGATGTACTACGTCAAGAACACCGGCATCGTGATCAACTTCGGCATCGCGGTGCTGCTTGGCTTCCTGGTCGGCGTCGCGATCGCCGGCCAGACCTTCTACAACTTCACGCTCGACAACCTGCGTTACTTCGGCGCGCTCAAGGCGATGGGCGGCAGCAACTGGCTGCTCTTGCGCATGGTGCTGCTGCAGGCGCTGCTGGCGGGCGTGGTCGGCTACGGACTCGGCGTCGGCGCCGCGGCGCTGTTCGGCATGCGCGTGCAGGGCACCGAGCTCGCATTCCGCATGACGTGGCACATCCCCGCGATCAGCGCCGCCGCGGTGGCGCTGATCTGCGCGCTGTCGTCGATCGTCAGCATGATCAAGGTGATCCGGCTCGAGCCTGCGGTGGTGTTCCGTGGCTGAGCCCGTGCGCCTGGCCGTCGCCACCGACGGCGTCACCAAGGTCTTCGGCCGCGGCGGCAACGCCGTGCACGCGCTGCGCGGCGCCTTCCTGGAGGTGCCCTACGGCGAGCTCGTGATGCTGGTCGGCCCGAGCGGCTGCGGCAAGACCACGCTGATCTCGATCCTCGCCGGCATCCTCGACCGCACCGAAGGCCGCTGCGAAGTGCTCGGCGTCGACCCGCAGGCGATGAGCCAGGGCGCGCTGACGCGCTGGCGCGGCCAGAACATCGGGTTCGTCTTCCAGCAGTTCAACCTGATCCCGACCATCACCGTCGCCGAGAACGTGGCCGTGCCGCTGCTGCTGCAGGGGCAGGCGCGGCGCCGCGCGCTGGCTGCCGCCGAGGCCGCGCTCGAACGCGTCGGCATCGCCGACAAGCGCCACTCCCGCCCCACGCAGCTCTCCGGCGGCCAGCAGCAGCGCGTCGCGATCGCGCGCGCGCTCGTGCACGAGCCGCGCTTCGTGGTCTGCGACGAACCGACCAGCGCGCTCGACGCCGACAACGGCCAGTTGGTGATGGAGCTGCTCGCCGAGATCGCCGTGCAGGGCGATCGCGCGCTCGTCGTGGTCACCCACGACTCGCGCGTCTTCCACTTCGCCGACCGCATCGTGCGCATGGACGACGGCCGCGTCGTCGACACGCGCACCCAGATCGCCGACCGAACCGCCCGCCAACACTCCGAATCCCCATGATGATCTTCCGCCTGTTCGTCCTGCCCGTGTTGTCGCTCGCCGGCATCGGCCTCGCCGCGTGGACCGTGCGCAAGGGTGACACGGTGACGCCGCCGACGCCGGGTTTGACCACACCGGCGACCTCGCCGTTCCCGACGCGGGTCTCCGCGACCGGCGTGATCGAGGCGCAAAGCCGCGACGTCGCGCTCGGCGTCGCGCGCCCGGGGCTGGTCACCGCGCTGCCGCACGACATCGGCAGCATGGTCGAGGCCGGCGCGCTGCTGCTGCAGATCGACGACCGCGACGCGCAGGCGCGACTGCTCGCCAACAAGGCCCAGCTCGCCAGCACCGAACAGGAGATCGCGCGGCTGCGCGCGCTGCCGCGCGCCGAGGACGTCGCGCCGCGCCGGGCGACCGTCGAACAACGCAAGGCCCAGCTCGCCGACGCCGAGAAGCTGCTCGCGCTCGCCAACAGCGTCGGCGACCCGCGCGCGGTCAGTCGTGAGAACCTCTCGCAGCGCGAGTCCGCGGTGCTGGTCGCCCGCGCTGCGCTGGCCGAAGCAGAGGCGCAGCTCGCGCTCGTCGAAGCCGGCGCGTGGCAGGCCGACCTCGACGTCGCCGCGGCGAAGCGCGACGCCGCAGCCGCTTCGGTAGCCACCGCGCAGGCCGAGGTCGACCAGCTGCGTGTGCTCGCGCCGTTCGCGGGCAAGGTCCTGCAGGTCAACGTGCGGGTCGGCGAGTACGCCGCCGCGGGCCCTTCTGCCGACCCCGTGGTCGTGCTCGGCGACGTGTCGACGCTGCACGTGCGCGCCGACATCGACGAGATGGACGTCTGGCGCCTGCGCCCCGACGCCAAGGCGCGCGCGTTCGTGCGCGGCAACCCGCAGCTGTCGACCGACCTGCGCTTCGTCGCGATCGAGCCGCTGATGATCCCCAAGCGTTCGCTGTCCGGCAGCAGTCGCGAACAGGTCGATACGCGCGTGCTGCAGGTGCTCTACGCCTTCGACCCCAAGACACTGCCGGTGCAGGTCGGCCAGCTCGTCGACGTGTCGATCGAGGCGATCGTGGCGCCCGGCGAGGGCAAGAAGTGATGCGCCGCGAGCTGGTCACCGGCGCGTTCGCCTTGCTGGCGACGGCCTGCGCGAGTGGGCCGGACTACGAGACGCCGCCGCTGCCCACCGCCGGCGACTGGACCGCGGGTGCCGCTGCAGCCTCGCGCGACGCCCTGCCCGACGCGGCGTGGTGGCGCGCGCTCGGCACGCCGCAGCTCGACGCGCTGATCGAACGGGCGCTCGCCGACAACCGCGACCGCCGCGCCGCGACCTCGCGCATCCAGCAGGCCCGCGCCGCCGCCGGTCTCGCCGCCGCGCCGCTGTGGCCGCAGCTCGACGCGACCGGCAGCGCGACGCGCACGCGCACCACCGAGTCGACGCCGTCGCCGGTGCGCGGCGTGCACTACAACACCTTCTCGCTGGGCTTCGACGCGAGCTGGGAGCTCGACCTGTTCGGCCGCATCTCGCGCCTCGCCGAGGCAGGCGACGCCGAGGTGCAGCTCGCGGCAGCCGACGCCGACGCCTTGACCTTGTCGCTGGTCGCCGAGGTCGTCGTCGCCTACGCCGACCTGGTCGGCGCGACGCAGCGCCGAGAGTTCGCCATGGCCAGCGTGCGCACCGCCGAAGACCTCGTCGCGGTCAACACGGCCCGGGTGCGCGGCGGCCTCGGCAACGAGCTCGAGATCGCCAGCGCCGAGCGCCTGCTCGCCGCGGCGCGTTCGCGCCTGCCGCAGCAGGAGCGCGACTGGCACCTGGCCGCCAACCGCCTCGCGGTATTGGTCGGCGACACGCCCGATCACCTGGTCGCGCAGCTACGTGACGCCGCGACGCTGCAACCCGTGCCCGACGTCGTCGCGCTCGGTCTGCCGGCCGACCTGGTCCGCCGCCGCCCCGACGTGCGCGCCGCCGACGCCGCGATGCACGCCGCCACCGCGCGCCTGGGCGCCGCGCTCGCCGACCGCTGGCCACGGCTGAGCCTGACCGGCTTCTTCGGGGTGCAGGCCGACGACGCGAGCGACCTGTTCGAGTCCGGCAGCCGCGCGCTCAGCGGCGGCCCGGCCGTGCGCCTGCCACTGTTCCGCGGCGGCAGCGTGGCCGAGCAGATCGCCGTCGAGGAAGCCGGGATCGAGGTGCGCCGCAACGAGCTCGAGCAGACCGTGCTGCGCGCGTTCGAGGAGGTCGAGAACGCCGCGCACGCGCTGCAGCAGGAGCGGGTGCGCCGCGAGCAGCTGCGCGTCGCCGTCGACGCGGCCGAGCGCGAACGGCAGCTCGCGCAGCAGCGCTTCACGGCCGGCCTCGACGACTTCACCGCGGTGCTCAACGCCGAGCAGAGCCGCCTCGACCTCGCCGACCAGTTCGCGGGCAGCGACACCGAGCTCGTGCGCCAGTTCGCGGCGCTGCAGAAGGCGCTCGGCGGCGCGGTGCCCCCAGCCCCGGCCGCCGGCGGCTGACCGCCCCCAAGCGCCGCCCCGCACAGCGCTTGGGCGGCCGACGTGACCGTGGGGTCCCACCCGGTTCGGTTCGCGCTCAACACCGCGCGCCGAACTGCCGATGGCACGGGCACGACCGGCTTCCGGTCGCCCGTCAACCCCACCTGGAGAGGAACCCAGAAGATGTCACGCATCCTCGTCTCATTGGCCCTCGGCGTCGCCCTCACCGCCTGCGGCGGCGGCGGCGGCTCGACCGGATCGATCAGCGGCCTGCAAGGGCCCGAGCAAGTCACGATCATCGAGTCGAGCGGCGGTTCGCCGAGCACCGTGCGCCTGCCGCGCGGCGTGCGCGGCGTCGACGGCAGCGACTTCCAGACCGACCCCACCAACATGTGGGTGCGCGACGACTCGATGAAGTCGCTCGACACCGTCAACATGATCCTGTCGAGCCTCAGCCAGACGCACTACTGGGAGCAGACCAACGCGGGTCCCTACCTGTGCCTCGTCGAGGACACCTCGCGCGGCGGCGGCGGCGGCGAACGCGGTCAAAGCGGCCCGGTCTACGAGGAGTGGCTCGTCAACTCCACGCGCGCCAACAACTCGGCGCCGCAGCACGTCTCCTTCTGGATCAAGCAGGACGAGTCGATGGGCCTCTCGGTCGAGTCGATCATCTACGGGCACCTCGTCGTCACCGAGGAGCCCAGCGATGCGCAGCCACTCGGCAACATCTCGCTCACGTTCAAGAACCTGCTGGCGACCGACCCCGCGACCAGCACGAACACGATGTTTCAGGGCTACATGCGCACCGTGCCGCGCAACGACAGCCAGAGCGAGGTCGAGTTCTACATGTGGAAGGGCGACCCCGACGGCAGCGTCGGCGTCGGCGACTTCGCGATGCGCGAACGCGTGCACGTGATCGGTGATCCCGCGGCGGAGACCGGGCGCGCCTACTCGGAGTGGAAGAGCGTGTTCAACCCCGGCGGCACGCCCTCGACCGAGCAGGGCGAGTTCCAGCTGCAGTTCAACGCCGACTACGTCGCGCGCCGCGACGTCGCCAACAGCAACACCCTGAGCGTGCTCGATCGCAACGACTTCGACACCTACGTGTTCCGCTACGGCCTCTACGACAACACCACCGAGGAACGCGTCGAGCAGCTGTCGGGCTTCCCGATCCGCGACGCCAACGGCGCGCAGGGCTGGGCCGGCTACCACGGCATCTGGTTCCCGGACACCGTCGCGCTGACCAACGGTCAGACCGTCTACCGCCAGAACTTCGGTTCGAGCACGACGACGCCCTACACCGTGGTGGTCGTTCCCGGCCGCCTCGAGAAGCGCTCGCGCGCGTCGCTCACCCTCGCCGACATCGCCGGCGAGGACCTCGAGTACTTCGACCCGGTCGCGGGCGTCGAACAGCGCGTGCGCTTCGACGGCAGCGCCTTCCAGATCGTCGCGCAGCGCAGCAACGGCTCGTGGCAGGCGGTCACGCCGTCGGCGTTCGGCGGCACGCTCCCGACCGGCGCGTGGCTCAACTTCTGGAGCCAGGCGCGCGGCACCGTCGAGATGTCGTGGCCGGCCTCGATCACCGGCTCGGTGCCGGCCTACGTGTGGTCGACCGAGGTCATCACCGCCGACTCGCCCGACATGGCCAACGGCGACCTGACGCTCTACGGCTACTTCCACATGCTGGACGCGGCCATCACCAACACCCAGGCCAACTTCATCGGCGGCGACTCGCCGTACCTCTCGGACGCGACGGCCGTCAACTCGGGCAACCAGACCTACGTCTTCGACAAGGAGACGCTGATGCTGCAACTC
The DNA here is from genome assembly GCA_020638655.1 of Planctomycetota bacterium. Taxonomy (GTDB): domain Bacteria; phylum Planctomycetota; class UBA1135; order UBA1135; family UBA2386; genus JACKIC01. Next base: position 1,099,541 of record JACKIC010000001.1, on the reverse strand, counting down.
GGCAGCGTCGACGTGAACCTCGCCAACGGCGTCACGATCACGCAGGGTCCAGGCATGTTCGGGCTCAACTGCGGCCCGCTGTTCCCGGCGCCGCTGGCGTCGTTCAACGACATGTCGACGCAGACGACGACCTTCGACTGGCGCATCGGCTCCAACGACTGGAACCAGCTGCGCGCGCTCAAGGACGGCAACGACCAGTACGTGAGCTTCGAGGCGCCGCTGCGCTTCTCGTACGTGCACGACGAAACCGGCTCGCCCTACCACGGCCGCACGTTCTTCGTCGAGTGGAACGGCAGCGACCTGCACGGCGTGCCCTACGAGGAGAGCAGCGCCGACAACCGCTGGTACCCGCTGTTCAACATTCCCACGGGCGCGACCCTCACCAGCGGCCAGTCGACCTACAAGGTCAAGCAGCTCGAAGGCGAGCAGATCATGGTCGAGGTCGGCAGCCCGAGCACCGTCTACGCGGCCCAGGGCTTCGACCTCGACGGCACGCCGATCACGGCGCCCGACAGCACGCCCTACGAGGATCCGGCGATCGGCGCGATGCCGACGATCGACGACGCGCCGCGCTACGTCGCGGGTGTGCTGCAGACCAGCGGCGGCTGAGCCGCGGCCGCGCGCGGGGTCCGGCGGTCAGCGCCGGATCTCGCGCAACAGACGCCGCGCGTCGTAGACCTTGCGCAGCGTCTCGACGATCGCGCGCGGGTGCACGCAGACGCTGCGCTCGACGCGCTCGCCGTAGAGGAACTCGTTGGCGAGCGACTCGATGTTGCCGTCGAACAGCAGTCCGGCGAGGTGCCCCTCCTCGTCGACGAGCGGGCTGCCCGAGTTGCCGCCCGTCGAGTCCACCGTGCAGACGAAGTCGAGCGGCGTGGTCGGATCGATGCGGTCCTTCGCCAACAGCCACTGCTGCGGCAGGTCGAACGGGTGCCGGTCGCCGAACTCGCTGTTGCGCGCGAACATGCCGTAGAACGACGTATGCGACGGCGCGATCGTGCCGTTGTAGGCGTAGCCGGCGACGCGGCCGTCGGAGAAGCGCAGGGTGAAGGTCGCGTCCGGCGTGACGTCGTTGCCGTAGATCTGGAACAGCAGTTGGGCGAGCTCCGCGCCGAGCTGGTTCTCCTCGGCCTCGATCGCCGCCTGCGCCGCCTGGTTGCGTTCGACCAGCGGCAGCAACACCCGCGCGATCTGCAGCGCGGGATCGCGGCTGGCGTCGATCGCCGCGGCGCCGCCGCGGATCAGCTGGTCCACGATCTGGTTGTCGCCGAGGTGGCTGCCGGCCGCGAGCTGCTGCGCCGCGTCGGCCGGCGTGCGTCCGCCGAGCAGCGCGTGCAGGTAGGCGTCGTCCTTGGGCAGCCAGCGCGTCGCGCGCGTCAGGTGATCGACGAAGAACGCCGCCTGCAGCGGATCGTCGGCGATCACCACCGCGCGCGCGCGATCGGCCTTGGCCGCGTCGCCGGTCGCCGCGTACTCGACCAGCGCCATGGCCCGCAGCAACAGCGGTGATCCGCCCGTCGACTGGAAGTTGAGCGGCGCCTCGAGCGCTTGCTTCTTCGCGGCCACCGCGGCGATGCGCTGCCAGAGCGCGCCGGCGTCGGCGACGCCACCGGCCTTGGCGCGCGCCTGGAACGCCTGTTCGGCGACCTCCTTGCGCCGCATGAAACCGGGGTCGAGCAGCGCCCCGTGTTCCCCGCGGTAGAGCTTCTGGCCGTTCTCGAAGCCGAGGATGCGCGTGCGCAGTGCCTTCTCGAGCTTGGGGTCGCTCGCGGCCATCTCACGCATGATGTCGATGCGCGCGTCGATCAGCTCGCGGATGCGCGGGTAACGCGCGTCGCGCTGGTATTCGAGCTGCGCCTTGGTCAAGAGCCGCTGCGTGCCGCCGGGGTTGCCCGTCAGGAAGACGAGGTCGCCCTCCCCGGGCCCGTCGCCCCACGGAAAGTAGTGCGCCGAGGTGTCCGCGGGCTTGCCGTCCTCGTAGGCGCGGCAGAACGAGAAGTCGACCGCGTAGCGCGGATAGACGAAGTTGTCGGGGTCGCCGCCGAAGTGCGAGACCTGCAGGTGCGGCGCCATCACCAGCCGGATGTCGTCGTAGATCCGGTACTCGTAGAGCTGCCAGACACCGCCCTGGAACAGCTTGACGAGCTGCGGCTGCAACCGGGGCGACGCCTCGCGCGCCGCGGCCAGCACCGCCTCGCTGTTGGCCTCGCGCCGCTGCTCGGCCGCGGCCGCGTCCATGTCGGCGGTGATGCCCGCGGTGACCGCCGCCGTCACGTCGCGCATCGCGACCAGCTGCTGCACCGTCAGGCCCGGCAGCCGCACCTCGTCCTCGAGCGCCGAGGCGACGAAGCCGTCGCGCACCCAGTCGCTGTCGCCCTGCACCTGCGAGATCGCGTCGCGCGCGCAGTGGTGGTTGGTGAGGATCAGGCCCTGAGGCGACACGAACGACGCCGAACAGCCGCGCCCGAAGCGCAGCGAGGCGAGGCGCAGCGTGTTCCACCAGCGCTCGTCGGCCTTGAACCCGTACTCGCGCTCGAGGTAGGCGAGCGGCGGCCGCTCGAACGTCCACATCTTGCCGAGGCCCAGTTCGTCCTGGCCTGGAAGGTGCGCCAGCAGGCCGGCGAACACCACGAGCGTCATGCGCGAGCGTCGGGTCATGGTTCCTTCCTACTTGCCGGCTTCGCCGGTCGCACGGGACTTCGCCGCGGAGTGCCACTTCGCCAACAACTGCTGTTCGCGCTCGGCCTCGATGCCGGTGCGCGCGAACGGCTTGTCGCCGCGCTCGGTCTTGGCCCAGTGCAGGGTGTCGCGAACCGTGTCGGCGATCGGCCGGAAACGCAGACCCTTGTCGATCGCGCGCCGGTTGGCGACGACCGTGCGCCCCTCGCGCGGGATCCACAGCGGCATCTGCATCCACGCGCCGACCTCGTTCTCGCGCAGGAACTCCTCGCTGACGAACGTGAGCGTCACCGCAACGCTGGTCGCACACTTGCAGGCCGAGAGCACGTCGCGCATGCCGACGCGGCCCTGGAAGCCCGTGCAGTTGAACACGCCCGCGACGCGCTGCTCGGCGCACACCAGCATCCACTCGGCGAGGTCGCGCACGTCGACGAACTGCACTTGTCCGTCCTCGTCGCCGGGGCACAGCACTTCGCCGCCCTTGTCGATGCGCACCGGCCACCACGTGAAGCGGTCGCTGTTGTCGCCGGGGCCGACGATCAAGCCCGGCCGGATGTTGGCGACCTTGCCCGGCATCGCCGCCTCGGCCGCCGCCTCACAGCGCGCCTTGAGCGCGCCGTAGAACGGCATCGACTGCCGGATCGTGCTGACCTTGGCGACGTCCTCGTCGCCGACCTCGGCGACGTCCGCGCTCTCGTCGATCGTCTCGGCCTTGTCGCCGAACGCGCGATACACCGAGATCGAGCTGATCAGCTGGTAGTGCGCGGCGCTCTCGGCGAACAGCTTCGCGGTCGCCTCGACGTGCGCCGGCACGTAGCCGGAGGTGTCGATGACCGCGTCGAATTGCCGCCCCTGCAGCGCCTGCAGATCGCCCTTCTCACGATCGCCGCGCAGCTGTTCGAGGTCGGCGAACAGGCCCGGGTTGGTCTTGCCCCGGTTGAACAGCGTGACCGTGTGCCCCTTCGCCAGCGCCGCGCGCACGAAGTGCGGGCCGAGGAACCCCGTGCCGCCGAGCACGAGGATCTTCTGCGGGTCGGGCGCCGTCGTCGCGCGCAGCGCCGAACGGGCGGCCAGCGGGGCGGCGGCGGACGCGGCGGCGGACGCGGCGGCGACCGAGGCCAGGAACGAGCGGCGCGTGGAGGTCGGCATGGCCGCCTGATACGGGGGCGGCGGCGGGGCCGTTGGTGCGGGGTCAGGAATCCGGCGCTGCCCGGCCAATGCCTCAGCGCAGCGCCAACGCCCCCCGGCTGTCCGCGAACTCCTCGGCCACCACACCCATCGCCTGCTGCACCGCGAGGTGCAGGTCCGCCATCGGCGTCTCGCGCTCGAACGCAACGTGACCCCGCCCCGCAGCCGCGCCACCACCTTCGCCGGCGAGCACGATCGGCAGGTGGTCGTGGTTGTGGCGGTTGCCGTCGCCGATGCCCGAGCCGTAGACGATCAGGCTGCTCGCCAGCAGGTCGGCGCCGCCTTCGTCGTGCGCGGCGAGGCGCTGCAGGAACGCCGCGAACTGCTCGGCGTGGAAACGGTTGATCTTGGCGATCGCGGCGAGCTTGTCCTGCTTGCCGCCGTGGTGGCTGAGTTCGTGGTGGCTCTCGGGCACGCCCAGGAACGGGTAGCTCAGGTTGCTGCCGCCGTTGCCGAGCATGAAGGTCGCGACGCGCGTGCTGTCGGTCGCGAACGCCAGCGCGAGCAGTTCGTACATCAGCGCGACCTTCTCGCCGAGCGGGCGGCCCGCGGCGAGCAACCCTTCCGGCAACGGCGTCTGCGGCCCGTCCTCGTCGGGCGCGCGCTCCAGCCGCTGTTCGAGCTCGCGCACCGACTGCAGATACTGATCGAGCTTGCGCGCGTCGGCGGCGCCGACCTTGCCGGCGAGCGCCTTGGCGTCGCCGAGCACCGCGTCGAGCACCGAACGCGAACGCTCCCGTTGCCGCCGCTGCGCCTCGGCATCGACGATGCGCTCGGGGTCGCCGAACAAGCGCGCGAACACCGCCTTGGGCGACGTCTCCTTGGCGACGGGCGCGTTCGGCGTGCGCCAGCTGATGTTGTTGCTGTAGGCGCAGGAATAGCCCGAATCGCAGATGCCCGCGGCGGCGCCGGCCTCGATGCCGACCTCGAGCGACCGGAACCGGGTCGCGTCACCGACCGCCTGCGCGATCACCTGGTCGCTCGAGACGCCGACCTCGATGTCGGCGCCGCCGGTCTTGCGCGCGCGCCGGCAGGTGAGGAACGTCGCCGCGGCGCGGGCATGGTCCCCGGTCCCGTCCTTGCGCGACCTGCCGGCCTCGATCGCGAGCCCGGAGAACACCGTGAGCCGCTGCTGCAACGGGCGCAGCGGCAGCAAGGTGCCGTCGAGCACCGCCTCGCGCCCCTGGCCGGCAATCGACCAGGCCTGCTGGTTGACGCCGTTCGGCGCGAACACGAACAGGGCCCGCCGCGGCGCCGCCGGCAGCGGGCGCAGCGCCGGCGCCATCGCCTCGAGCCACGGCACCGCGATGCAGGTCGCGGCGCCGCGCAGGAACGTGCGGCGGTCGAGGGCCAGCTGGCGGATCGGGCGCATGGGCCGAGATCATCGTCGCGACGGGCCGATCTCCCAAGCCCCGTATCGCCTTGAGGCCGGTCCCGGCGTGAGAGCCGGTCGTTGCGACCGGCCCCGCGACGCCCCCGCCCGCCCGGCGCCGGGGCCGCGGCCGCCGGGGACTGCCGATCCAAGCCACACAGATGCCCATGCGAGTCCTGTTGCGTTGTGTCACCGCGGTGGTCGCGGCGTTGACGGCCTGCACCACGGGCCACGTCGGCCGTGAGTTCGACAGCGAGAAGACCCTGGCCAGCGCCTTCGGTGACTGCGTCGCGGTCGGTCGCTTCGACGTGAGCTACCCTGCGCGCGTGACCGGCGTCGAGAGCGCCGACGGCACGCTGCGCTTCCTCTACCACGACACGCCGCACACCTACGCGTTCCCTGCCGGCGTCGAGATGCGCGCCGTGTTCGTCGAGCACGCGCACGGCAAGGGCGTCGTCGTGTTGCGCTGCAATCCGCAATCGTGAGCCAGGGGCTCAGTCGAACGTCAGCAGCACCTTGAGCACGCCGCGCTCGGCCGCGCGCGCGAACGCCGCCGCGCCTTCGGCCAGCGGGTAGCTCGCCGCCACCAATGGCGCGACCGCGACCGCGCCGCGCGCCAGGGCCGACAGCGCCACGTCGAAGCGGCCGCAGCGCGAACCGAGCAGGCGCTGCTCGTCGACCACCAGACCGCTCAGATCGACCACGGTCGGCGCCTCCGTGGTCGTCTTGAGCACGATCGTGCCGCGCGGGCGCACCAACGGCAGCAGTCGCGGCAGCGCCTGCGGCGAGCCGGTGGCCTCGACGGCGAGGTCGAAGCGGGCGCGGTCGCTGCCCGGCGCCGCGCCGTCTTCGAGCAGGCCGGTCCGGAACGACACGTCGTCGGGCAACAACCCGGCGCGCTCCGGGTGACGCCCCGCCACGGTCACGCGCGCACCGCCGGCCGCGAGCGCCAGCGCGCACAGCAGGCCCAGCTTGCCGTCGCCGGCGACCAGCACCTCGCGGCCAGCGACCGCGCCGACGTCGTCGGCGATGTGCAGCGCCGCGGCCAGCGGTTCGGTGAACGTCGCGGCGACGTCGTCGACCTCGTCCGGCACCGGCAGCAGGTTGCGATCGGGCAGCACGATGCGCTCGGCGAACGCGCCGCCGAGGCCGGCGATGCCGAGCACGGTGCGGGTGGCGCAGTGGCGGCTGTCACCGCCGCGGCAACGCTCGCATTCCCCGCAGCCGGCGTTGATCTCGCCGACCACGCGCCGGCCGCGCAGCGGCCCGTCCAGGGCTTCGCCGACGAACTCGTGGCCGGGCACGCCGCAGAACCCCATGTAGCCGCGCGCCAGCGCCTGATCGGTGGCGCAGATGCCCGCGCGGCGCACCGCGACCGTGGACCAGCCCGGCGGCGCCACCGGTTCGGGCAGGTCGTCGCGCAGCGACAGGCTTCCGCGTTCGAGGAACAGTCCGCGCATCGGCCAGCTCGCAGGTCAGGACCCCAGTTCGCCGGGACCGGTGCCGACACGCAACAGGTCGAAGGTGGGCCTGACGCCAAACCGCCGCGAGAACACCTCGGCAACGCGTTCGGCGACGGCCCCGCTCGCGCCCGGACGCACCAGCGCGATCGCGCAGCCGCCGAAACCGGCGCCCGTGAGGCGCGCGCCGAACACGTCCGGCGCGGCGCGCGCGGCGTCCGTGATCACGTCGAGCTCGTCGCAGCTGACGTCGTAGTCGGTCGCGGTCGAACGGTGGCTCGCGTCGAGCATCGCGCCCAGGGTCTTGTAGTCGTGATGCCGCAGCGCTTCGACGCCGGCGCGGATGCGGTCCATCTCGCCGACCACGTGGCGCGCGCGCCGGAACAGCAGTTCGTCCATCGCCTCGCGCGCCTGCTCGAGGTCGGCGACCGTGTACTGCGCCAGATGCGGCAGGTCGCGCACGTGCGTGCGCAGCAGTTCGTGCGCGGTCGCGCACTGCGCGACGCGTTCGTTGAAGCCGGTCTTGGCCAGGGCGCGCGGCTTCAGGGTGTCCATCACGAGCACCTCGCAGGCCTCGGGATCGAACGGCACGTGCTCCCAGCGCGGCCCGGCACAGTGCAGCAGCAGGACCTGGCCGGCGCGGCCCAGCGCCGACGCGAACTGATCCATGATGCCGCAGCGCACGCCGACGAAGCCGGTCTCGGCCCGGTGCGCGAGCAGCGCCAGCTGGTGACGTTCGAGTTGGGTGTCGTGCAGGGCATCGAGCGCGATCGCCGTGACCACCTCGAGCGCGGCCGACGACGACAGTCCCGAGGCCATCGGCACGTCGCCGCCGAACACGATCTCGACGCCATCGCCCTTGCCGGTGCGCTCGCGGAAGCCGCGCCAGACCCCGATCGGGTAGCCGGCCCAGCCCCATTCCGGGCGGGTGCGCGCCGGCATGGTCGCGGCGTCGGCGTCGACGCGCAGCTGCTGGTCGATGCTCACCAGCCGGATGCGGCCGTCGGTGCGCAGGCGCGCGGCCGCGAAGATGCCGCGGTCCACGGCCATGGGCAGCACGTCGCCGCCGCTGTAGTCCAGGTGCGCCCCCACCAGGTTGATGCGGCCCGGGGCGAAGAACCAGCGCGGCGCGGCGCCGCCGAATTCCTTGCCGAACCTCTGGCCGATGGCATCGACGAGAGCGGTCCTGGGTTTGGCGATCATGGAGCTTCGGGGCGAACGAGACGTCGGCGCAGCCGCTGCGCGGTCCCGACATCGAACGGGGCCCACGCGGTCCGTTCAAGCCGCGAAAGACCGTGGCCGAAAGCTGAAACGGAGGGACCCGGTCTGGCTATATCGTCCCCCATTCGCGCCAAGTGCCCATGCCGACGAACTCCTACCTGCCCACGCTCCTCCTGCTCGCGGCCGTCACCGCCCCGATCCGGGCCCAGGAAGCCGTTCAGACCCCCGACCGGACGCAGACGCCGGCGCCCAAGCCGCACTTCGTCGTGCGCCACTATCCGGCCGATCGGGACGCGCCGATCGCGGTCGTCGGCGAGCGCGTGCTGACCCTGGGCAACCTCGTCGACCACATCGACGAGCAGCACCACCCGGGCTTCCGTGAGGCCCTCGAGAAGGTGCCCACCGTGCAGGCGATGCTGCAGTCGGACCTGATCGCGCCGTGGGTGCGGCAGTTCGCGGACATCGAGGCGCTGCGCCAGCTGAGCGCCGACAAGGAGATCGACCAGGCGGCGCTGCAGGCGGCGCAGAGCGAACGCCTGCGCGTCTCGTTCCAGGCCTGGCTGGACACCTACGTCGCCAACCGCAAGGCGCAGGGCCGCCCGGCCGAGCTCAGCCAGCAGCGCGTCAACCTGTTCCTGGCGGACTTCCAACTGCGCCAGGGCCTGGGTGCCGAACTGCAAGGCTGGCTGGACTACCTCGAGAAGGACGACTACTCGCGCGCGCAGCTGCAGCAGTTCTTCCAGAACAACGCGCGAGCGTTCGGCGGGCAGGTGAAGATCTCGCACATCCTGGTGCAGAACCGCGACGCCGGCACCGGCATCCTCCTCGACGAAGAGGCCTACGGCCGCGCCGCCGCGCGGCTCGCCGACATCAAGGCGCGCCTGCGCCCCGACGGCTCCAACTTCGAGGAGGTGGCCCGGCTCTACTCCGAGGACACCCGCACCGCCAAGGAAGGCGGCGAGCTCGACGGCATCCGCCGCTTCGACGAGGGCCTGCCGGCCGCCTTGTGCCGCGCCGCCTGGCAGCTGCGCGACGGCGAGCTCAGCGGCGTGGTCGAGACCCAGTACGGCTGGCACCTGGTCAAGCGCCTCGACTTCGCGCAGCACATGTTCATCCTGTTCACCGACGACGCGATCCCCTCGATCCGCGAGGTGATGCGCCGTTCGCGCCAGGAGGACCTGCTGTTCGCCGCGCGCGCCAAGAGCAACCTACAGCTCAAACTGTAGGCGCGCGTCAGAACTGCCTCTGTTCGCAGTTGGTGCGGAACCAGCCGGTGATCGGGTCGATCCCCACCGCCTGGAAGTGCATCAGCTGCCCGGTGAACAGGCCGGGCGGCGGCGTGTAGAGCTTGGTCAGGCCGGGGTTGCCCACGCCGCCCGAGCCCGACAGCGAGAAGTAGCCGAACGCGCCGGTGCCGTCTTCGATCACGAACGCCAGCGCGTAGTTGGGATCGATGCAGAGGTTGCCGACGATCGTCGGCAGGATCGGTGAGCCCGGGAACGAGATCATCACGATGTAAGGCACCACGGGCGGCGTGGCCGCGGTCGCATTCGAGATCGACACCACCAGATACTGACCCGCGGCGACTGCCGTGATCTTGCGAGAGTAGAGGCCGAAGGTCGCGGGAGTCTGCGAATTGGGCGTCGCCGCCGTCACGCTGATCGGGCCGCCGAGGTTGGTCGCGGTGACCGTGGTCTGCACGAAGCCGTTGGCGTCGGCGATCACCGGATTGGTCGTCGACAACACGCCCGGACCCGACACGCTGAAGTTGACCGTGCCGTTGGGCAGCGGCGCGTTCTGCGGATCGAGCACCTGCGCGCGCAGCGGCATCGCGAAGGTCTCACCGGCCGGGCCGGCCTGCCCGCCGCCGCTGATCGCGACGACGCTGTTGGTCGGTCCCAGCGCGCGCACGCGCTTGAGGAAGTTGCCGTGCTGGGTGAAGTACAGCGCGCCGTCCGGCCCCATGCGCATGCTGGTGACGCTGCCGAAGCCGGTGCCCCAGTTGGTCGGGTTCGGCTGTCCGGGAACCGCCGGCGCCGGGCCCCACGCAGTGCCGTTGTGCACGAGCCGCCGCATCTCGCCCACGAAGTAGTCGAGGTAGAAGCAGCACCCTTCGTAGCTCTGGCCGAAGTCGAACGGCTGGCCCTGATTGCGGTAGCGCGCGCCGCCCATGATCGAGGCCCAGCCCTGGCTGCGCGGCACGGACACGATCGGGTCGACCAGCCCCGCCGGCTGGCTGCCGCTGCAGCTGAAGCCGGGGATCATCCCCTCGCGCCACGGCCAGCCGAAGTTGACGAGCGGCAGCGCGCCGCTGGGATAGACGTACTCGCTGTACTCCTCCTCGGCGCTCTGGCCGACGTCGCCGATGTAGAGGTTGCCGGTGACGGCGTCGATCTCCATGCGGAACGGATTGCGCAGGCCATGGGCGATCACGAGCTGCGAGAAGTCGAGGTTGGCGCTGAGCGGGTTGTTGCCCGGATCGAGCGACGAGTAGGTCGGCAGGGTCGCGCTCGCGCCCGGACCGAGCGGACCGACGTCGAAGCGCAGCAGGCAGCCGACCTGGCTGGTCAGCAGCTGGGCGTTGCAGGCGCCGGCGTCGTCGCCGACCGAGAGGTAGAGCATGCCGTCCGGGCCGAAACGCAGCGAACCGCCGTTGTGGTTGCCGGCGTTGTCGGGCAGCGCGCCGAGCACCGCGCGCCGCGTCGCACCGGCGAACATCAGGTTGTTGCTCGCGGGGTTGCTCAGGTCGCCGGTGCAGGTGAACCGATCGACGTGCATGAACGTGTCGAGGATGCTCGAGTAGTAGACGTAGACGTAACCGTTCGCCGGGAAGTTCGGGTCGGCGGCGATGCTCAGCAGGCCGCGCTCGCCGCCGGACTCGACGTTGGGCACGGTGCCGACCGAGCTCACGGTGGTGCCGGCGAACAGACTCACGAGGCCGGCGGAGTTGGCGACCAGCACGCGACCGTCCGGCAGGAAACAGCAGTCGTTGGGCGTGCTGAGCCCGGTCGACAACGTGTCCACGACGAAGCCGGTCGGCACGTTCTGGGACGACACTGCGGCGGCGAGGCACGCGGCGAGGAGAGCGGCGAGAGGTGTGCGGTGCATGAGTTCGGGGTGTGGGTGTGCAGCCGAGGGGGGGCTCAGCGGGTCGCGAGACGATAACTGCAACCGCAGATCGCTGCCGGGCCGGCGACGCCGGGCACGGGACATCCCCGGTGCCGCAGCCGCGCGCGGCACGTCCGCGATGCTCAGTGGTTGCCGGCCAGTTCGGTGAACGACCACCAGACCAGCAGCCAGAACGGGCTCAACAGGGTCCAGGCAATCGCGTAGCGACGAAACGGCTGCTTGCGCGTCTTGTGGCGGAACCAGCCCATCGCCAGCCAGGCGCCGATCCATCCGCCCAGGAACACGAGCCACAGCAGCACCCGTTCGGGAACGCGTCGGCCGTCGCCGCGGCTGCGCCACTTGTCGAAGCCGTACACCAGCAAGGTGACGAGGTTGAGCAACACCACCAGGGCCCAGACGAGCTGCAACATCGGCGGCGATGATCGCCGCTCGCCGGCGCGCAGACAACGTGCATCGGCGGCGCGGCGGGCTGCTAAGCTGCCGGGCGCATGCCCGTCACCGCCCAGGACGTCGCCGCCGCCGCCACCGCGATCGCCGAACACGTCGTGCGCACGCCGACCGTGCTCGCCCGGCGCCTGGGCGAACTGCTCGGCGCGCGGCTGCACCTCAAGCTCGAGAACATGCAGTTCACGGGCTCGTTCAAGGATCGCGGCGCGTGCAACAAGCTGATGCAGCTGGCCGCCTCGGGCAGCCCGCCGCGCGGCGTGATCGCCGCGTCCGCCGGCAACCACGCGCAGGGCGTCGCCTACCACGCGCAGCGCCTGGGCATGCCGGCGACCATCGTGATGCCGCAGACGACGCCGTTCGCCAAGGTCGAACGCACCGCGTCGTTCGGCGCGCACGTGGTGCTGTTCGGCGAGTCGCTGGCCGAGTCGGCCGCGCACGCGCGCGAACTCGAGCAGGAGCGCGGCCTGGTGTTCGTACACCCGTACGACGACGTCGCGATCATCGCCGGGCAGGGCACCGCGGCGATCGAGCTGTTCGAGGACTGCCCCGACCTCGACACCCTGGTGGTGCCGGTCGGCGGCGGCGGCCTGATCAGCGGCATCGCGCTGTGGGCCCGGCACGTCAACCCGAAGATCCGCATCCTCGGCGTGCAGACCGAGCAGTGCCCGGCGATGCGCAACAAGGTGCGCGGCGAGCCGCTGCCGCCGCTCGGCACGTTGACGCTCGCCGACGGCATCGCCGTCAAGCATCCGGGCGAGATCACCAGCCGCCTCGTCGCCGAGCTCGTCGAGGACATCCTGCTGGTCGGTGAAGAGGACCTCGAGAACGCGGTGCAACTGCTCGCGACGCAGCAGAAGGTCGTCGCCGAGGGCGCCGGCGCGGCCGGCATCGCGGCGATGCTGCGCCACCCTGACCGCTTCACCGAGCGCAAGGTCGGCGTGGTCGTCTGCGGCGGCAACATCGACCGGCGCATGCTGTCGACGGTGCTGCTGCGCACGCTCAAGCGCGACGGCAAGGTCGCCAAGCTGCGCATCGAGATCAAGGACGTGCCCGGCGTGCTGTCGCGCGTCACGCAGATGATCGGCGCCGAAGGCGGCGACATCATCGACATCGAGCACCAGCGCCTGTTCACCAACCTCGGCCCGCGCCAGGCCGAGCTCGACGTGGTGATGGAGACGCACGGCACCGCGCACGTCGAACGCATCCTGCAGACCCTGACGAGCGCCGGCTTCCCGGCGCGGCCCGTCTAGCCGGTGACCGGCGCGACGCCCGAGCCGACGCCCGAACGCACGCGCTGGGCCGCGGTGCGCGGCGACGTGCGCGCCTGGCTGGGGCAGCGCCTGCGCAGCGAGACGCTGGCCGCGGAGCTGCTGCCCGTCGACCCCCATGAGCCCCGCGCGGCGGCACAGCGCGCGCCGCGCCCGACCTGGCCTTCGGTCACCGCGCTCGCGGCCGAGTACCCGGCGCTGCTCGACCCGACCCTGCGCAAGCGCCGCGGCGCCTGGTTCACGCCAGCGGGCATCACCGAGCCCACCGTCGATCGCACCCTCGGGCCGCTGCTGCCGCAACTGCGCGAGGCGCCCGCGCGCATCTGCGATCCGGCGGTCGGCGGCGGCGCCTTCCTGCTGGCGGCGCTGCACTGGCAACGCGCGCAGGGCATCGACACCCGCCGCGCCGCGGCGACGCTGCACGGTCTCGACGTCGACAGCACTGTCGCGGCGATCGCCGCGGTGGCGCTCTGGGAAGCGTGCGGCGCCGAGGCGCCCGACGTGCTGCAGCTCGCGGCGCAGGTGCGCGCCGGCGACGGCCTGCAGGACCTCGAGCCGGGTTCGTGCGACGCGGTGCTGACCAACCCGCCGTGGGAGACGCTGCAGGCCAGCGACGAAGCGCGCCGCGCGGTCGCGCGGCTGCGGGCACGCTTCACCCACCAGGGCAGCGGCAAGCTCTACACCTACCGCCTGTTCGTCGAGCGCTGCCACGAGCTGCTGCGCGACGACGGGCGCTTCGGCATGGTGGTGCCGGCGAGCCTGTGGTTCGACCGCGACGCGCGGCCGCTGCGCGAGTTGCTGCTCGACGCGTGTCGCTGGGAATGGCTGTTCGGCTTCGAGAACCGCCGCCGCATCTTCGCGATCGACTCGCGCTACCGCTTCGCCGTGATCGTCGGCAGCAAGGGCGGCCGCACCCCGGCGGTGAACGCGGCGTTCGGCCGCGTCGACCTCGACGACTGGCGGCGCCCGGCGCCCCCACACACGCGCTACGGCCGCGACCTGGTGGCGAAGCTGAGCCCGCGCTCGGGCGCGTTCGTCGAAGCCGACGACGACCGCGACCTCGACCTGCTGCGCCGCATGCACGCGCGCAGCGCACCGCTGGTCGGCGACGGCGGCGCGTTCACGTGGCGCCAGGGCGACTACAACATGACCGCCGATCGCGACCGCTTCGTGCGGCGCGAAGCCGCCGAGGCCGACGGGTTCGTGCGCGCCGCCGACGGCAACTGGCGCCGCGGCGCCGACGTGCTGCTGCCGCTCTATCAAGGCGCGATGGTCTACGACCTGCACCCCAACGCCGCCGTCTACCGGTCCGGCACCGGTCGCTCCACGACCTGGGAAGCGCCGCGCGAACACGACGACCTGCGGCCCCAGTACCTGATCGCGCCCGCGGCGCCCGCCGCAGGCATGCCCGCAGCGGCCCCGGCCCGCGTCGTGCTGCGCGCGCTCTCCAACGCCACCAACGAACGTACGGCGATCGTGTGCCTGCTGCCCGACGTGCCGTGCGGCAACAGCCTCGGCGTGCTGGTGCCGCGCGCCCCGACGGCCGCGCCGCTGCGCGCGATGGCCGCGGGCGCGGCGGTGCTCGGATCGCTCGCGTTCGATCATGCGCTGCGCCTGCGGCTGTCGGGCACCAACCTCAACCACTTCGTGCTCAGCGACTGCGTGCTGCCGCGCCTTCAACCCGACACCGAGGCCGCGCTCGCCAACCTCGCCCTGCAGCTGTGCGCGATCCTGCCTTGGCACGCACCGCTGTGGGCGACCGCCGCCGCCGAAGGCTGGCTGGATCCGGACGCGGCACCGGCCCGTGATGCCGGGCGCCGCGACCAGCTGCTCACCGCGCTGGACGTGCGCTGCGGCCGCGCGTTCGGTCTCGGCGACGACGACGTCGCCTGGATCACGCGCGGTTGCGACCTGCCCGCCGACGAGCTGCGGCGCGGCACCCCTGAGGCCGTGCCGCCGCGCGGCTTCTGGCGCGTCGAGCGCGAGCGCCCGGCGGCGCAGCGGCGCCCCAACCGGTGGCGCGCGGCAGCCCGTTCAGCGCAGCTCGATGTTGGTGAAGGTGAGGACCTCGGGGCCCCAGTCCTTGTCGAAGATGCGCTCGAGCTTGAATGAGCTCGGCAGCAGCTGCCCCTTCACCGTCGTGAAGCCGATCGTCACCGCGGCCCGCCAGCGTTGCGTGCTCTTGTCGTTCGGCGACCCGATCTGTTCGTCGATACGCGTCACCACCTGCACGTCGCCGATCTTCTGCCACGTGAAGTCGACGGCCATCCCTGCTCGCCGCCAGCCGCGCACGAGGCCGCCGCTGGTGAGGATCGCGGCGATCTGCCCGTCGTCGACGGCGAACACGCCCTTGCCGTCGGCCGCGTGAATGGTCGCGCCGGCGAAGAACTCGTCGAACGGCAGGCGGTCGTTGAAGTCGCGCCCGTACCAGATCCCCCAGCGATCGCGGATCACCGCGGCGAGGGCCATCTGCCGCGCGAGGTCGTGCGAGCCTTCGAACTCGAAGTCGGCGTGCTGCAGGTGCCGGCCCATGCCGCGCTGCACCACCTTGCCGCGCAGCCGCTTCTGCCCCTGCCACATCAGATCGGTGCCCGGGCTGTCGACCGCGAAGTCGGCGCTGAACTCCAGCGGCCCGGTCGGCACGTGCCACGCGGCGTCCCAGATCGCGCGCAGCGCTTCGACGCCGTCGCCCTTGGGCGCCCGCGACGGTCGCGGCGCCACCCCTTCGAGCTTCAGGCCGGTGATCACCACCTCGGTGGCGCTGAACAGGTCGTCGCCGAAAGTCGTGGTGCTCGTCGCCGCGGTGGGCAGGATGCGCCCACCTTCCTCGCGGTACGAGAACGACGTGTCGACCGACTTGCCGGTGCGCCGCGTGACCGCCAGCCCCGCGCCGAACTGCTGCATCTGCCACAGCGTGCGCTGGTAGTCGCCGTAGCCGCTGCTGACGATGCGCCCATCCTGCACCTCGAGGTCCTCGACCTGATCGAAGTCGACCGCGCCGTTCGCGACCGAGAGGCCGCCGGAACTGCGCTGCCGGTTCCACCCCGGGCCGACGATCGCGACGCGCGACGCGGCGACCGGCACGAGCCGGTTCTTCGCCTGCAACTCGTCGAAGTCCGGGTGCATCAGGTTGGCGAACATCGCGCCCAGCACCATGCCCGCGTCGGTCGTATCGGCGTCGGCGGTGATCGTGACGGCGCCCGCGGGCGTCACGCGGAAAGTGCCGCGGAACTTGTAGTCCTCGTATTCCTCGGAGTTGAGCTTCTTGTGCCGCCCGCGGCACGACACCTCACCCGTGACGTCGTTCTGCAGGTCCGACCAGCGATACCACGCCCGATAGGCAGCGCCGAGGCACTCCGCGCCCGCCTCCTTCGGCGCCTCGCCGACGAGCACCCAGTCGACGAGTTCGAAGCCGGTGGCCTTGACGGGCCCACCTGGCGGCAGGTCGTTCGGGACGTAGACGGGCAGCGTGCCGCGCGTCGACACGACCCAATCGAAGGCGCCGTTCGCGGGCAGGCGCACCCCGTAGAGATCGACACGATCCACGGGCTGCACGAGCTTGACCCGGAGCAGCACCTCGACGTCGCGGTCGAACGGATTGTGCAGCGTCACCTGCGTGACCGGGAAGGTGCCGCCCAGCGACGTGCGCTGCACCTGCTGCGGCTCGCCGATGCGCAGGTCCGGCTTCGGCACCGCCGCGCCTTCGTGCCACGACGCCGCCGACACCCGCACCGAGAACTGTCCCTTGCCGCCCGCCAGGTTGGTCGCGAGCTCGTAGCGCTCCTTGCCGCCCGGCAACGTCGGCCGACCGAAGCGCGCGAAGCGCGGCGACATCACGCGCGCGAACGTCTCGGTGCCGGCTTCGCCCTTCTTGCCGCGGGACTCGATCTCGAACAGCAGCGGCTCGGCCGAGGCCGCGCCGCGGTTCTGCACCTCGACGACGAGCCGGTGCGGCACGTCCCCCTTTGTGTCGAGGGTGACGACCTTGCAGGTGAGGTCGGCGAGGTCGCCGGGGAGCAGGC
The DNA here is from genome assembly GCA_020638655.1 of Planctomycetota bacterium. GTDB lineage: Bacteria > Planctomycetota > UBA1135 > UBA1135 > UBA2386 > JACKIC01. Next base: position 1,082,755 of record JACKIC010000001.1, on the reverse strand, counting down.
GCAGGTGGTCGGGATCTATCTGGGGCACCGGCTGCGCGCCAGCCGGCGCCTGCGCGAGAGAGGGAACGGACAGGACGAGCACCGCCGCCACGATGCGCAGCGGCGACCGGCGGATGGTCGGGGTCACGGGGTTCCTCGGTTCGGACGGCGAGAGGCCGATGGTAGGCCCGTCACCCCGAGTCGTAACCGGGGGGTCCCCTTTCTCCCGAACCCGGCCCGCCCGACCTACTGCTCGGTGCGGTTGAAGAACAGCGCCGGGGTCGCGCCGCGGCTGTCGCGCCAGCCGAGCCACATGCGGGCGCCGTCGACGACCAGTTGCGGCTCGTCCTGCGCGGCCGCGCCGTCGCCGAGGCCGACCGGCGCCGTGAAGGTCAGCCCGCGATCGACCGACGAGGCGAAGCGGATGCGCGCGGTGCCGGTCCCGAGGTCGCCGCCGCGCCACGCCGCGAACACGTAGTTGCCGCGGACGCCGACCTGCGGCGCGCCGACCGGTTCGACCACGGTGCTCAAGGTCACGTGTTCGGGGAACGCGCCGGCGGAGCCCACGCGCGTGTAGCCGATGGTGTCCGAGCCGACCATGTAGACCGCCGACAGGCGATCGCCGTCGCAGGCGATGCTCGGTGAGGAGGCCAGCCCCATGCTCGCGGGCCGCAGTTCGGTCGCCTGGTTGGGCCAGGTCGCGCCGCGATCGACCGAGACCAGGTACTGGAGGGCACCGCCGCTCATCCAGGCGAGGTAGACGCGCGCGCCGACGTTGCAGGTGCACGGCGACCACATGTCGGAGCTGACCGGGCCGACGTGCTGCCCCGCGGACCAGGTGGCGCCGCCGTCGGTCGTGCGCGACACGAAGAGCCCCGCCTGCGTGGCGAGCGGGTCGACGGCTGCGATCCACGCCACCTCGCTGTCACAGCCGATGGCGTGGAAGATCTGGTTGTTGGTGCCGCTCGTCATCGAGGTGGCGGTGCGCCAGGTGTTGCCGCCGTCCTCCGACGACGTCATGTGCACGCGCTGTGAGATGCTCGGGAACAGGTGCGACATCCACGCGCAGTAGCGACGGTTGCCGCTCGCGACGAGGTGCACGGAGAAGATCGTGCCGCTGTTACCGAGGATCGCGACCGGTCCGAAGGTCGCGCCACCGTCGCTCGACGAACGCGCCCGCAGACTCGAATCGCCGAGCCATACGACCGTGACCTGATCGCCGACGACCGCCACGTGCGGCTGCGAGGGCACGTCCGTCCCGCTGAGGACCTGACTCGCCGCGAAGGTCGCGCCGCCGTCGACCGAGCTGCGGTGCATGAGCATGCCGCCTTCGATCCAGACCGTATGCATGCGCAAGCCGTCGCTGGCGACCGCCAACGCCTCGCCGGCGCCACCGTCGAGCGCGTTGTCCGCGTCGAGGAAGTTGACCGGATACTCGTACATCGTGAACGCGCTCGGCGGCAGCGCGCTGCTGCCGAACTGGTTGTCGACGGTGACCGCGGCGCCGCCGAGCGCCGCCCCGGACGGCGTATTACAGACCAGGGTGTTCTCGTCGGTGACGGTGGTGAAGGTCGCCAACGCGCCGCCGAACCACGCGCGGGTCAGCACCGAGTTGCCGAGCGAGAACGCCGAACCGCTGATCTGCACCTGCTGCGGCGCGGTCGCGAAGGCGCTGTCTGGCGCCACGCCCGTGATCGTCGGCGCGCCCGAACGCACGAACAGCACGTCGATCGACGACGCGGCCCCGCGCGAGTCCTCGACCAGGATGTTGACCGTCGCCGCCGCCGGCGCCGCCACGGCCTGCAGCTCGATCGGGAACGATGCGCCGCGAACCGGCGAACCGAACACCATGCCGGCCGCCGTCATCGCCGGGCCCGCGCCACCGAGCTGCCACAGCAGGGGATCGCCGTCGCCGTCGACCGCGGTGAAGGTCAGCGTCTGGCTGCTCGCCATCGGCAGCACGAACGAGAACCGCACCGGCCCGCCCGACAACCCCGCGGGCACGTTCAGGACGGGCGCCGCGTTGGGCGTCGGCGTCGCCGTCGGCGTGCTGCCGCCCCCACCGCCACCGCCGCCGCAGGCGGCAAACGTCAACAGCAGCAGCGGTACCGAGAGGAGCTTGTGGCGGCGCATGGGGTGCACGGTAGCACCTCAGCGGCCCGCGGTTTCAGGTCTTTGCGGGCCCCGGCGCGGGCATCGTCGGGCCATCGGGGCCGCGTCGCCGCGCGGGCGGGCCGAGCCCGATGGCATGGGCACTTGCCGACTACTGGTAGGTGTAGGTCCGCGTCGTCTCGCAGCCGTTGGGGTTGCGCACGCGCACGATCGCCGGGCCGGGCGCGCCCGGCGGCGTCGTCCCGACCACCGAGGTCGCGTTCTGCGTCGTGATCGTCATCGGCACGCCGTTGAAGGTCACCGCGGTGCCGGCGAGGTTCTGGCCCGTGATCGCGAACAGCGCACCGCCGGCGGCGGGGCCGCTGGGGAACGGCATCGACACCACGTTCGGCGTGCCGTTGATCGTGCGCGTCACCAGCGCCGTGCCCGGGTTGCGCAGCGACAACGTGGCGTCGCAGCCGATGCCGACCGGCATCGCGAACGAGAACAACACCGGCGACTGACTCAGCAGCGGCACCTGGATGTTGTCGACGTAGACCTCGAGGCCGTTGAGGAAGTTGGTGCCCTGCACGATCACGGTCTGCGAGGGCAGCGGCGACGGCGGCGTCACCGCCGAGATCGTCGGCGGCGCGACCGGCACGACGCGCAGGTAGATCGCGTTGGTGGCCGCGAACGTGCCCTGCAGATCGACGGCCATCGCGCCCTGCAAGGTGACGTCGAGCAGCGCCGCGACGCCGGGGATCCCGACCGTGAGCGGCGCGGGACCGGCGCCGATGTAACCACCCAGGCCGAACGAGTCGGCGACCAGCAGCGTCGGCGCGGCCGGCGCGATCGGGAACGGCGTGAAACACAGCGAGCCCAGGTTGGGGCCCAGCGGCAGTGCCGCCGACGGGTGCGGCAGGCCGAGGTGCGCCCACAGCGCGAACAGCCCCACGGGCGGCGTGTTGGGCACGCCGGCCGGCGCGTCGAGCGACAGCACGAACGGCTGGCCGAAGCCGACCTGGGCGACGCGCTCGACGCCCGGCAGGCCGTCGATGCGCAAGGCGTCGCGAGCACCGCCGGACCCGTTCGGGATCGCGCCGATGCCACAGGGACCGAAGGCGTCGTCGACCGTGACCACGGGCTGCGGGGCGATGCCGACACGACCGAACGCGTCGTTGACGGCGACGTCGACGATCGCCTCGCCGGCGTCGAGATCGCCGCGCATCGTGAACGTGTAGGTGCCGTTGGGCTGCGGCACGACCGGCGAGAAGGTGACGTTGCCGACGGTGCTGCGATTGCTGAGTCCCACCGTGACGGGCAGCCCGTTGCCGAGCGCATTGCCCGCCGCGTCGCGCAGCGTCACGGTGCCCGTGATCGTGTCGACGCGGTTGGCGCGCAGGTGATTGCCGCTGAGCGTCACCGTCGACCGGAAGTGATCCGCGCGACCGAGCTGGTTGGCCTTCCACGTGTTGTAGAGGCCGCGCAGCTGCACGATCGGATCGGGGGCCGAAGCCGGCTGGCCGGCGACGTTGAGGTCCATCCAGTAGGTGCCGTTGCCGCAGCCCAGGCCGTTGCCGCACGGGTTGTCGATGTCGCTGGGCCGACTGACCACCATCAGGCCGATGTGCGCGGACTTGGTGAAGCTCACCGGCGGCGAGCCGCAGGCGGTCGGGGTCCCCGGCGCGCACGAGCAGCGGCCGTCGCCGCCCATCAACGCGGCGGCCTCCATCGCCGCCATCAGCTTCTCGTCGATCGTGCCGGGCGTGGTCAGGATCGCCTGTTCGGCCATCGCGACCACCGGCTGACCCGTGAGCACGTTGCCCTGCACGGTGTAGAGCAGCGATCCCGTCTGCCCGGTGACGCCGCCGGCCCACGGACCGGCCCCGGTGCCGGTGAACGTCGCCGTGCCGCCGAGAATGCTGGCGATGCCGTACTGGCGCGACTGGTGGCCCGGGTCGGCGTTGGCCAGCATCGCCAGGATCTGGTTCGCGGGCGTGCCGTTGAGGATCTCGGCGCGGATCAGTTCGCGCAGGCTCAGCGGGCCGACGTACGACTGCGCCGCCGCGACGCCCCAACCCGGCACGACCACGATCGTCTCCGGTTTGAGGTCGAAGCCCGTGAGGCAGGTCGCGATCCCGACCGCGACCTCGCCCGTCGACAGGTCGATGATCAGGATCGACCAGGTCGCGCGCGCCGGGAAGGCGAGCAGCAGCAGGCCGAGCAGGAAGTAGGCGACGCGGTGGAGAGACGGCATGGGCAGGCGATTGTCCCGACCCGCCACGCCCCGTCCAGGGTCGCCGGCGATCAGTCGGGATCCTGCTCGGCGAGACGCTGCGAGAACGCGCGCGGCGCCGCGAGCGCGGCGCGCACCACCTCCGGGTCGGCGATCGCCCCGGCGATGTCGACGACCACCGCATGTCGGCAGGGCGCATTCCACGGTGCGTAGTCGGCGTCGTCGACGTCGTCCGCCACGATCGTGTTCTCGAGCAGGAACCACAGCGCTGCCTCGGGCGACTCGTCGTCGTGCCACGACGTCATCACGAACGACACCTGCTGGCCGGCGAGCTGGCGGTCCACGCACTCCTCGTCGACGGCGTCGTCGATGCGTGTGCAGTCGCTGCCGTGCGCGCAGACGTAGGCGCAACCGGCTTCGATCAGGGTGCGGGCCACGGCCGTGAGCCGCGCCGCGGCGACGCCGGCGACGTTCCAGGCCAGCAGGCAGACGAACGGCCGCGGCGGCAACAGCTCGGCGGTGAGCTCTTCGGGCGCCTCGACGCGCACCAACGACAGCTCGCGCCCGGTCGCGGGATCGACACCAAAACGCTCGACGGTCGCCGCCATGCCGAGAGGCTACTTCTTGGCGTCGCGTTCGCGCGCAGCCAATTCGGCGGCGACGTCGATGTCCCACTCGAAGGTCTGGCCGTCGGTGATCGTGCGGGTGATGCGCACGTCCGGCTTGCCGGCCTCGGTGATCACCGCGGTGTAGGTGTCCGGCGGCACGCTGCCGAACTCGTACCAGCCCGAGTCCTGCACGCTGTCGCGGCTCGCCATCAGCCGCTTCATCACCGCCAGCGTCGACACGCGGCTGACCACCGGCTTGCCGTTGCCGTCGAGCAGGGAGATGTTGGCGATCGGGATCTGCTGCTTGTCGACGTTGATCGCGCGCACGCGCAGCGTCGCGCCGCGCACCATACGCAGCGTCACGTCGGCGACCGCGTCCTCGAAGACGGCGACGTCGTCGGCCTTGCCCGCTTCGACGGCCTCGCTCTCGACGCGCAGGTCGTACTTGCCGGGGTTGAGCCCGGTGATCTCGAACACGCCCTCGCTGTTGCTGCGGATCGGCTGCGGTTGCGCGCCGAGCAGGTCGAGCATCGGGTTGCCGGCGCTCTTCTTCTTGCTGGCCGTGGTCTCGACGTAGGCGATCTCGGCGCCGCTGACGGGCTGGCCCGAGCCGTCGAGCACCAGCCCCTTGATGCGCCCGGCGATCGGCACCGTGACCACGAGCCCCTCGAGCGTGGTGAGGCCGTCGACGACGACTTCGTCGAGCCGCCCCTCGCCGTGCTGCACGCCGCCATCGCTGTTGCCGCCGCGACGCCTGGGCCCACCGCCGATGCGGCTGTTGGCGGTCAGGTGGTAGGTGCCCGCGGCGACCGAGCGCAGCCGGAACTCGCCGTCCTGGTTGGTGCGGCCCTGGCTGAGCCCGTTCTGCGCGATCATGCCGATCAGCCCGCCGCTGCCGCCGAGCGCGCTGTCGTCGCTGCCGAGCGACACCGGCACGTTGGCCACGGGCTGACCGCGCGTGTCGAGCACGCGACCGACGACCTCGCTGGTCGGCAGGTCGATGTCGAAGGCGAACTCGCGCACCTCGTCGGGCACCTCGACCTCGAACGTGGTCTGCACCGGCTGCCCCTGGAAGCGGCTCACCTGCATCACGTAGCTGCCGGGCTTGATGCCGGCCAGTTCGTAACGGCCGTCCATGCCGGCGGCGTTGGCGCGCACGCCCATGCCGAGCAGACCGTCGCGGTCGCTGCCCAGCAGCGTCACCAGCGCGCGCGCCACGGGCTTGCCCGCCTCGCGCACGACGCCGAAGACGCGCACGCCGTCCTCGCCGACGTCGTGCACGTCGAGCCGCGCGAACTTGCCCTGCCGCACCGTCACCGTCTTGAGCCGCATGTTGCTCATCAGCTCGAGCGGGATGTTGTCGGCGCGTTCGTCGAGCTTGGACTTGAAGACGATGTACTGACCGGGCGGCAGGCCGTCGATGCGGTAGTAACCCGCCTTGTCGGACGTGCTGCTGCGCATGGTCCCGGTCTGGATGCTGAACGCCACCATCAGCGCGTCGGGCAGCGGGCGCATGCCGTAGCCGGTGACGTTGCCCTCGACGCCGCCGCCGCTGTCGAGCCGGATCTCGATGTCCGGAGTCGGCGCGTCGGCGACGATCTCGACGTCCTTGGTCGACGCCTTGGCCATGTCCGGGTGGCGCGCCGTGAAGCGGTACTTGCCCGGCGCCAGCGACGTGACGCGGAACCGCCCCTTGCTGTCGCTGATCGCGCTGCGCCGGTTGGTCGCCGACGAAAGCCCGAGGAAGTCGAAGTCCTCCGGGTCGATGTTCGCCTGGAACAGGCCGCCGCGGCGCGACGACCCCTCGTTGCCGCGATCGCGGTAGGCCGTGACCTGCGCGTCGCTGACCGGCTTGCCGGTGCTGTCGTCGACGACGACGCCGGCCGCCGCGTCGCCCGCGGCGATCTGGAACACCAGCACGTCGCTGGTCTGGCCGGGCTGCAGATCGACCTCCTGGCTCTCGGCGTCGAGGTAGCCGTCGGCGCGCACGCGCACGCGGATGCGACCCGGCGGGATGCCGCGCAGCTCGAACGTGCCGTCGGCGGCGGCGATCTCGCGCCAGTTGCCGTCGAGGCCGCGGTCCATCATCGTCTGCCCCTCGGGCAGCTGCACCGTGCCCTCGCGCATGCCGCGCCCGCCGCGCCCGGGGCCCGCCCAGGTCGCGCCACTGTTGCCGTCGGTGTTGCTGTTTCCGTCGGTGTTGCGGCCCCGGGCACGGCCGCCGCGCGCGTTGCGCTCGCCGCTGGCGTCCGCGACCTCGGGCGCCGGGATCGGGGACGTGCGCGTATCGACGCGGAAGCGCGTCAGCGGCTCTTCGCCGACCATCACCTTGCCGCGCACCACCGCGCCGCGCTGGATCTCGACGACGATCTCGGGGTCGTCGAGCTTGACGCCGAACTTCATCGCCGTCGTGTAGCCGGGCTTCTGCGCCTGCACGACGAGCCGTTCGCCGGTCATGCCCTTGGCGACGAAGCGCCCGTCGGTGCCCGTGGTCACCTCGACGCGGCGGATCTTGAGCATCATCTTGAGGAACTGCGGGTCGTTGGGCCGCTCGAACGGACTGATCGCGACCGTGGCGCCGGCGACCGGCTGCTTCTGATCGTCGACGACGAGGCCGCCGACCGTCGCGCCTTCGCCGAGGATCAACTCGAGGTCGTCGTAGTGACCGCCGTCGACGACGGCGAGCTCGGCGATCTGGCTCGGCGCCAGGTCCTGGGCGACCGCGACGAACGCCACGCGTCCGGCGGCGACGTGCTCGAACACGAAGCGGCCATCGGCGTCGCTGACGATCGGCTCGCTGCGGCCGTCGGCCGAGAACAGCACGCGGCTGATGTCGAGGTAGACCATCGCCACGTTGGCGCCCTGCACCGGCTGCCCGGCGCCGTCGCGCACCACGCCGGCGACCAGCGCGCCGAGGTGCGCGCGCATCGTCACGTCGGTGGTCTGGCCGACGCTCACGTCGACGCCGTGTCGCTCCTCGAGCGCCAGGTTGCTGGCCGACGCCGCGACCGTGTAGCCGTTGCCGGCGGGCACGCCGGGCAGATCGAAGCGCCCCTGGCTGTCGGTGGTCGTTTCGAGCCAGCGGTACTGGCGATCGGTCAGCTGCCCGAAGAACGCGTTGAGCCCGGGCCGCACGCTGACCGCCGCACCGGCGACCGGGCCGCCGTCGGCGCCGAGCACCACGCCGCGCACGCGGCCGCCCGGCGACGCGCGCAGTTCGATGCCATCGACGATCTCACCGGTCGCGACGCGCGCGGTGCCGGGCGTGCGCACGAACCAGCCGTCGCTGCGACCGTCGAGGAACACCAGGCCGGCCGGCAGGCCGCGCAGCTCGAAGGTGCCGTCGGGGTTGCTGACCGTGCTGCCGAGCTCGCGTCGCGGCGCGCGCGTCTGCACGAACATGCCCTGCTGGAACAGGCCGCGGAAGCGCGCCACCAGCGGCTCGAACGACGGCTGCTCCTTGACCGCGAGCACCTCGACACCGCCGAGCGGCAGCCCCGTCTGCGCGTCGACGACGATGCCGCGCACGCCCGTCTCGTCGCGGCCGATCGACGCCTGCTCACGGCCACCGGCATCGCCGGACACCGCCGCCGCGCCGGCCTGGCCGACCAGTTCGCCGGCGGCGGGACCGCCGCTGTCGGCCGCGTTCGCGCCCGCATCCTGCGGCGGCCGCGCCGGCTCGAGGTCGGTGCGCAGCAGCCAGAACCCCAGCGCCGCGAGCAATGCCAGGAACAGGACGGAGAGGACGGCGGTTTGGCGGCTCGGCATGGCGGAGGCGGTGGCGCCGGGGGGCACCGGCGGGCAGTTGGCGCAAGTGGCCGTCCTGGGGACAGCCCTGTCGGACAACACCTTCGCGCCGCGCAGATGCGCAGATGCGGCCACCGCGGAGGCCGCGCGCGAGCTAGTAGGTGCCGAAGGTCAGGTCGAGGCCGTTGGAGGTCGCCGCGGCGATCAACGCGCCGGTGGCGTTCACCTCGAGCGTCAGGAACTGGTGCCGCACCTGCACACCGACGATCGCCGGATCGGATGGCACCGGCAGCGCCGAGGTGGCGATTCCCGCAGTAGGAAGCCGCAGGTAGGTGATGTCGGCGCTCGTGAGCACGGTGCATCCCGGGAGGCCCAGTGGCGTGAGGCTGGCGAGGGGAATCGCGACCTGTTGGAAGCCGAACACGGCCACGGCCAGCGCCGAGTTCGGCACGTTGGTCACCGAGGTACGCAGGGTATCGCCCGCCCACGGCGCGTTGTCGGCGGCCAGCGTGAGCACGCCTGCACCGGCCGAGCAGCCGCCGCCGACCGCAGCCGAACTCGCCGAGCACGGCACGTCGAGCCGCGCCAGCGGCCCCGTGACCATCCCGCCCGCGACGCGAAAGCTGCCACCGATGAGGGTGCCCTGCGCGTGCGGCATCATCGAGTAGACCCGCCCGTCGGCGATCTCGCCGAAGGCTCGCCAGTTCGCTCCGTCCCAGCGCGCGAGGCGAGGCGTGGCCGTGGCACCCGAGTTGTGGAAACGACCGCCCACGATCAGATCGCCGTTCGCAGCCACGATCGACGCTCCCACCGGCCCGTCGAAGCCTGCCCCCATCGCGCGCCACGCGACACCGTCCCAGCGAGCGACGTTGTTCACGACCGTCGGATATGCGTGGTTGAGCCAGCCGCTCGCCAGGATGTCGCCGCTGGCAAGCTCGCCGAGATACTCGAGCGACGAGCCGTTGAAGCCGGCGCCGACCTGTGACCAGGACGTACCGTTCCAGCGCGCCACGCGACGCGCGAGAGTACCGCCGATCCACGTGAAGTCCCCGCCGATGATCAACTCGCCACCGGGCCGCACGAGCATCGCACGTACCTCCGCGTCGATCACCCCCGGCAACGCGTGCCACGAGGTCCCGTCCCAACGGGCCACGCGGCTGGCCGCGAGCGCGCCGATGTTCGAGAAGTCGCCGGCGACGTAGAGATCGTTGCCATCGACTGCGAGCGCGTTCACCCGCCGATCCGGAACACCGACGCCCAGTGGAGCCCAGCTCACGCCGTCCCACTTCGCCAGGCGCGTCGTCGTATTGCCGACGATGAGGAAGTTGCCGCCGGCGACGAGATCGCCATTGGGCAACTCGACAAGTGACGTGACCTCGCCGTCGAGGCCCGCGCCCATTGCAGTCCACGAACTGCCGTTCCACGTCGCGACGCTGCGAGCGGCGAGGTCGCCGATGTGTGCGTACCGACCGCCGATCACGTAATCGCCGTTGGCCAAGGGCAGGATGGCGCGGATCTCGCCCTCCGACCCGGGGTTCACGGGGCTCCATGACTGACCGTCCCACTGGGCGATTCCGAGTCCGGGCGACCAGAATGCGCCCGCCGCGACGAGGTCCCCGCTCGACAACTCGCACAACACCGACGCCCCCCAATTCAGGCCCGCGCCGTAGGCGTACCACGTCGTGCCATCCCAACGCACGATGCCGTAGACGTTCTGCGTGCCGAGGATGGCGCCGGTCGTGCCGATGGCGACGTCACCGTTGCTCAAGATCCACGCACCCGTGGGCACGGTGACGACGCCACCCAGGTCGTTCCAGGCGAGGCCGTCGAAGAGCGCGGTGCGCGAACACGCGACGCTTCCCACCGACGAGAACAGTCCGCTGATGACGACGCGCGAGACCCCGTCGCTGTCGAGGGTGAAGATCGAGCTGTTCGCGCTCGCGAACGTCTGCCACTGCAGTCCGTCCCATCGCAGCAAGGAGTTCCCGTTCACGGCGAGCAGGTCGTTGCCGAGCCTGGCGATCGGGTGCGTGGAGCCTCCGGGCAGGCCGCCGGCGAGCGGATGCCAGGCGGCCCCGTCCCAACGCGCGATGTTCGTGGCCATCACGTTGTCGATCTGAACGAAATTGCCGCTGACCACGATGTCGCCGCCTGGCAGCACCTCGACGTCCCCGAGGTAGTAGAGACAGCCGGTACCGAACGGGTGCCAGCTGACACCGTCCCAGCGCGCGACGCGATTGACGACGACGCTCCCTGCGGTGACGAAGTCGCCCACCACGACGAGGTCACCGTTCGGCAGCGAGAGGATGTCGCGCACCCAACCATCGACACCGCCGCCCAGCTCCGACCAGAGCATCGTCTGCGGATCGCGAACCGCGAGGTAGCGTGCCGAAGCCGTGCCGATGGTGCCGAAGCGACCGCCAGCGACGAGACGCGGCAGCTGCGGGCCGGCACCATCGGGGTCCCATTCGGCGACCGTGAAGACATCCAGGTCGGCGCCTGGCAAACCGTCGTAGTCGAGCCATTGCATTCCGCACTGCGCGCGACCGGCACCGCAAGCTACGGCGAACAGCACCAGCAGGCGCAGCCCGGCGCCGAGCGCATCGGTGCACTGGGAGAGGAAAGACATGGGATCGCGATCACTCATCGGTTCGATTCGAGGGCTCAATTGCCGACGGTCGCAGTCGTCGCTTCGGACATGACGGCGCCCAGAGGATTGCCCGCACCCGCATCGGGCACGACCGCCTGCTGGTGCAGTTGCAGGCCGAGCAGGCCGGGCCAGGCCGGGATGCTCAGATCGAAGGTCGCGAAGCCCGCCGTTCCGATCACGACGGACACCGCCTGCACGTCGACGCGCTGGTAGCAGCCGGGCATTCCCGCCGCCGTCAGGTCGAGCGGCAACGGCCCGTTCGGTGAGGTGGTGGTGCTCCAACCGTGGACCAGGAAAGCCATCGACGAAGGCAGGTTCACGAGCCCGAGGCGCCAGGTCTCGCCGATGCGCGGCACGTCGCGGGGAACGAGCAACGTCACCGGCAGCGAACCTGCACACCCGGTGCCGAGCCGCACGTGCGAGCCGACCGGACGCACGCGCGCCAGCACCGTTCCGACGCCGGCGCGCAACATGCCATAGCCGAGGCCCGCGGGCAGCGGTGGCACGGTGCGTTGCCCATAGAGGTTGCTGCCCCAGCCCGCGGCCGACCCGTCGCTGTGCGCGACGACGCTGTAGGCGCCTTCCGCCGCGATTTCGGTGTTCGAGGTCCCGATCGGGACGCCAGGCACGTTGAGCTGGCCGTAGAAGGACTCTCCGAAGGCGAGCACGCGCCCGTCGGTGCGCCACACGACGCTGTGGCGTTGTCCGGCGGCGATGCGGGCGTAGGAGAGCCCGGGCGGCAGCGCGGGCACCTGGGTCTCACCAGAGGAGCCATCGCCCCAGGCGACGACCTCGCCGTCCGAACGCAGCGCCAGCGCGTGATCCTGGCCGACGACCAGTTGTTCGTAGGTGACGCCAGCGGGCAACGCCGGCGGCGAGAACACACCGGAGGTGTTGTTGCCCCAACCGACGATCGTGCCGTCCGAACGCAGCGCGAGGCTGAAGCCGTCGCCGGCGGCGGCGGCGACGTAGGTGGTGCCGGCAGGCAGCGCCAGCACGTTGCACTGCCCGTAGGTGTTGGTCCCCCAGGCGACGAGTGAGCCGTCGGTGCGCCGTGCGAGGCAGTGGTTCACGCCGGCCCAAGCCGCCGTGTACGCAAGGCCGACGGGCAACGGCGGCACGAGGTTCATGTTGCCGAGGCCGCGTTCGCCGAAGTGCACGATCGCCCCGTCGCTGCGCAACCCGAGGAAGGTGAAGCCCTTCGTCGAGAAGTCGACGTAGTGGACCCCCGCGGGCGGTTCGGGGATGTTGGCGTCCGCGTTCTGGTTGCCCGCCCACAAGCTGATCTGTCCGTCCGAGCGCAGCGCGCACGCCTGCAGGTATCCCGGCTCGAACTGCACGAACGTGACGCCAGGCGGCAGGGTCGGCAGATGGCACTGCCCGAGGCGATCGTCACCCCACGCCACGACCTGACCGTCGGTCCGCAGAGCGATGCTGAAGAAGGCCCCTGCCCAGACGCGCGCATAGCCCACCCCCGCGGGCAGCTGCGGTACGTTGCACTGGCCGAAGCTGTTGTCGCCGAGCGTGACGATCTGCTGGTCGGATCGCAGGAACAGGCTGTGGCCGTAGCCGGCGGCGATGTCCACGTACGACACGCCATTGGGCAGCGGCGGCACCGGCAGGGTGCCCCACCCGATCACCGATCCGTCGCTGCGGCGCGCCAGCGAGTGCGCGTTGCCGGCAGCGACCTGCACGACGGGCACCTGCCATACGAAGCTGGGCACGAAGGTCGTCGAACCCCAGGCGACCACGACGCCGTCGCTGCGCACGCCCAGGAAGTGGTCGTAGCCGCCGCGGATCTGCACGAACGTCGTTCCCGAGGGCAACGTCGGATCGGGCCACGTGCTGTCGCCCCAGCCGACGAGCACGCCGTCGGAGCGCATCGCGGCGCCCCGGCGCCTCGTCAACCCGACCGACGTGTAGGTCGTGCCGGCAGGCAACGGCGGCACATCGCAGACGTCGTTCAGGGTCGAACCGACGACGTCGATCGTGCCGTCGGTGCGCAACACCGCGGTATTCCCGGCGCAGGCCGCGGCCTGCATCACATCCGTGCGACCGAACCAGCGGGTGTCGACGTGAACGGCCCCCCACGACGTCGTGTAGTCCTGGGCAATCACGCCCTGCAGCGTGCAACACCAGACGATCGTCAGCAGCAGGGCAGTTCCCAACGGGCTACGTTTCTCCATCGGGCACAAGGTAGCGATGTCTCTCGGCCCCACAACTCCCGCGCACGCTCTCGCGCGAGCGCTTCCCCATCCGCTGCGCCGTCACTCCGCCGCGAGCGGCAGTTCGATCACGAACACCGTCTCGCCGGGCACCGATCGCTCGAGGTGGATCGAACCGCCGTGCGCCTCGACGAGCCGCCGACAGATCGCCAGGCCCAGGCCGGTGCCCGACGACTTGGTGGTGAAGTAGGGTTCGAACAGGTGCTCACGCGCCGCCTGCGGCACACCGGGGCCGTCGTCGACGACGCGGATCGCGGCGCGCGTCGCGCCCACTTCGGACCGCACCTGGATGGTGACCCCCGACGGGCTCGCGTCGGCGGCGTTCTGCAACAGGTTGCCGAACACGCGCGCCATCGCGGCGCGGTCGATGGCGACGCGCGCCGACCCGGCGTCGGCCGCGAGGTCGAGGCGCAGCGACTTGCCCGCGAACAGGTCCCGCTTCTGGTCGCAGAGCTCTTCGAGCCAGTCGTCGAGGTGCACGGTGCTGCGCGCCGCCGGCGCCACTCCGGCCACGGCGCGGAAGTCGCTGGCGATGCGATCGAGCTGATCGGTCTGTTCGAGCACGGTGCGCGCGAGGCGCTCGGCGATGGCCTCGGCGCGCGCGTCGCCTTCCTTGCGCGCGCGCTGCAGCAGCTGCGCCGCGAGCCGCATCGGCTGCAGGGGGTTCTTGACCTCGTGCGCGACCTGGCGCGCCATCTCGGCCCAGGCCTGTTCGCGCTCGGCCGACGCCAGACGCTCTCGCCCGACGGCGAGCTCCGACGCCATCAGGTTGAACGACGACGCCAGCTCGCCGAGCTCGGGACCGCCGCGCGCCGCGACCGCCACCGCGAGGTCGCCGCGGGCGACGCGGCGGGTCGCGGCGACCAGCGCGCGCACCGGCGAGACGATGGTGCGCGATGCCAGCAGCGACCACAGCACCAGGACGGCGACCGAGAACCCGATCGCGAGCAGCCAGACGCGCGCGAAGGCGTCGCTGGGCGCGAACAGTTCGGCCTCCGGCGCGACGACGCCGAGCACGAAGCCGCGCGCCCCGCGCCCGAACGGCGCGAAGCCGGCGCGCCAGTGCTCGTGGTCCGCGGTCGCGAAGGCGCATCGCCCGCTGGCGGTGGCGCCCTGCAGATGGGCGGCGAAGTCCGCGGGAGTCACCGGCAGCCCGTAGCGCGCCCGATCGGTGTGCGCGCAGACGATCCCGTCGGCGTCGACCAGGAACACCTGCGCCGACGGCAACTGTGCGCGATCGACGAGCACCTCGCGCGCCTCGTCGACGATGCGCTGCACCTCGGCCCAGCGCAGCAGCGCGAACAACACGCCCGGCGGCCCGGTCGGTTGCGGCACGTCGAGCACGATGCCCAGATGGTGCTGGCCAGGGTCCATCGACCGCTGATGCAGACCGCGGTGCAGATACCTCGAGCGGCCCCACGGCAGGAACTGGGCGCCGCGCTCGGCCTGCGCGCGCTCGAACCAGGCCTCGCCGCGCACGTTCTCGGGGATCAGCGCCGCGCGCCGGCCGTGCGCGCTCGGGTCCAGCCGCATGCCGTCCTGCCAATAGACGACGTTGCCGAGCGGGTCGGCCAGCATCAGCAGGTCGAGATGGTTGTCGAGCAGGTCGGGCACCAGTTCGACCTGCTCCTCGAACACCGCCATGTCGCTGGGATTGGCCAACGCCCGGCGCGCGATCTCGCGGACCACGGCGCAGGCCTGGTCGACCTGCTGCAGGTGGGCCTCGATCTTCTCGGCGTGGTCCGAAGCCAGCTGCGGCAGGAACACGCGCACGACCTGCTCGTCGATCTGGTCGCGCATGCTGCGCAGGGACAACCACCCGTAGAGCACGAGCGGCAGCACGGCCGTCACCACGAGCGTGACGAGAAAACGGCTGGCCAGGGACATCCCACGCACGGCGGCATTATGCCGCTGCGGGGCGGCGACTACGGCCGCCCGTCCGGCTTGCCGGACGAAGTGCCCTCCGCGCCGCCGCTCGCCGCCGACAGCTTCGCCTCGATCTTGGCGATGCGATCCTTGCCGTCCTGCCAGCCCGGGTAGTACCGCTCGGCGGCCTTGTAGTGCTCGAGCGCCTCGGCGAGGTTGCCGGCCGCTTCGGCGGCCACCGCCGCGTCCCACTCGGTCTTGGCGCCGTCGACGTCGATGCGCAGCGCGTCGGCGCGCGCGGCCTCGTCGCGCAGGCCGTCGGGGAAGTCGCTCCGAATCGCCTCGAACGCCGCCAGCGCCTCGGCCTTCTTGCCCAGGATCTCGAGGTCGCGCGCCTTCTGGTAGGCGTGCTCCCCGCGCAGGTTGCGGCACTGCATCATCAGCTCACCGATACCCGCGCGCGAGAACTCGGACTTCTTCAGGGCGTCCTCGAGTCCCTGCTGCGCTTCGTCGAAGCGCTCCATGCGCATGTCGACCTTGGCCTTGCCAACCAGGCGCGCCGCCTCGACCTCCCGCTTCATGCTCTCGATCGCGTCGTCGACGCCGGGGAAGCCAGGGTCGACGCGACGCACGGCGAGGTACTCGAGCATCGCGGCGCCGAACATGTCGGCGTCCTGCATCTCCTTGGCGCGCGCGAAACGCTGCTCGAGGATCTCCTTCTGGGCGCGGCTGGCGAGTTCCTTGGCGTCCTCGCGCGACGCGTCGTTGGTGACCGCGTTCATCGCGTGCCACTGCACCTCGACGTAGCGGAACTCGGGCAGCTTGCGCACACCCTCGAGGAACTGCTGCTGCGCGCGCTCGGTCAACATCAGCACGGCGGCGCGGACCTTCTCGGCGCCTTCGTGCGCGAGCTCGTAGTCGGACTGCCGCGACAGGGCCTGCAGGAACGACGCCAGCGCCTCCTCCAGCTCGCCCTTCACGAGGTGCTCGTTGCCGACCTCCGTGGCCCGGACCGCGAGCTTGTGGGTCGCGCGCTTGCGCAGGCGATCCACCTCGGCGGGGTCCGCGCCGACCGCCAGCGCGTTGTCGAGCAGGACCAGGGCATCCTCTTCGTGCTCCTCGAAGATGGCGCGGCGCGCCTGGTATACGGCGAAGCCGATTTCCGCCTGCCGGTAGGCCGCCAGGAACTCCTGCGACGGCTCCTGGTGCTCGGCCGCGAGCCGCTGCCGCTCCTTCTCGAGCAGATCGAAGGCGAGCAGGTAGTTGCCCCGGCGCGAGTAGACCTCGCTCTCGTTGATGACCGAGGTCGACGCGCACGCCGCGAGCAGGGCGAAGAGGAGCAACGGGGAGCGATTCTTGGTCATGACGCGTGGACCGGTGGCCAGCGGGGCCAGGCCCCGCCACAATGGGCCAGGACGCCTGAGACCGCGCTCGGGCCCCGCATCTTCCCGGTCCCCCCTCTGATGTCCACAGCTTCGACCCCAACCTTCTCCCTGCAGGACTACGTCCGGACGATCGGCGACGTTCTCGACCGCCGCCCCGCCAACAAGGTCATCATCCGGGAGGTCTCGGTGGCGACCAAGCAGCTGGTCGCCGACGACCGCTGGCTCGAGGAGCGCTTCCGGGTCGGCAGCCCCGACTGCTACACCCGCCACCTGCTGCACAAGGACCCCCACAATCGCTTCGTGGTCCTGGCCCTGGTCTGGCAGCCCGGGCAGATGACCCCGATCCACGACCACTCCTGCTGGGGCGTCATGGGCATCGTCGAGAACATGCTCGAAGAGGTCTGTTACGACCGCCTCGACGACGGCTCGCGCCCCGAGTTCGCCGAGCTCGAACAGTCGCGCGGCACCGACGTCGGCCAGGGCGGCGTCGCCTACCTGCTGCCCCCCTACGAGGAGATCCACCGCATCGGCAACACCAGCAACAAGCCGACGATCTCCCTGCACGTCTACGGCCGCGACCTCGACGAGATCAACGTCTTCGACGCGCACTCGGGCAAGGTCAGCCCGATGCGCATCAAGTACTACTCGCCCGAGTGCGGCAAGGCGCCGTTCGTGATCTGCCGACCATGTTCCTGCTCGACCGCGAGGGCCGGCTGCAGGAGGTGAACGCCGCCGGCGACCTGGACGCCATCGTGCGCGGCTGGATCGAACGGTGACCCGCGCTCAGGCCTTGCTGATGAACGCTTCGAGATCGGCGCGCAGCTCTTCGAGGCCGTAGGACGGCACGGTGATGCTGCGGTAGATGATGCGCTCGAGCTCGCCCGGCGTCTTGGGGTTGAGCACGTGCGGCGGCGTGTAGCTGAAGAAGTAGCTCAGCGACAGGCGCTGGGTCTCGCCGCCGCTCTGCTGGCCGGCGAACTCCCAGGGCACCTCGTCGAACGGCAGGGTGCCGGTCAGGATCTCGTAGATCATGATGCCGATCGCCATCACGTCCGCCTTGCTCTCGGTGAGCAGCAGCGGGTTGTAGTGCGGCGTGGTGGTGACGACGCGCGTCTCGGGCAGGCGCATCGCGGGGTCGAGCATGACGACCTTGCCGCTCGGCTTGACGACGAGGTTCTCGGGCTTGAGGTCGCCGTGGTAGTCGAGCGTGCCGGCGTCGCGCATCGAGATCAGCGCGCGCACCACCGCGAGGAACCAGTTGAGGTGGATGCCCTCGAGGCTGCGGATCTTCTCGCGCAGCGTCTTGCCGCGCACGTAATCGAGCACGAGCACGGGGTTGCCGTCGACGGTGAGCCGGTCGACGAGGCCGACGAGGTTGTCGTGCTGGGTGTTGCCGAGCAGGTCGCCCTCGACGCGCAGCATCGAGTGCACCTCCTGCTCGTCGAACAGGTCGATGCGCACCCCGCGCGCCTCGAAGAACACGCCTTCCGCCGGCAACTCGTCGGGGCTGATGCCCTCCGGAGTGCGGCGCGAGGTGACCTCGAGCAGGCGCGTCACCTGGCGGCCACCGCCAGCCGACGCCCCGACCTTCAACGCGACCTTGTTGCCCGATTCCTCGTGCTGAGCCAGGAACACCGAGGCGAAGCCTCCGCGTCCCAGGAATCGGGTGATCCGGTAGCCCTGAACGACTTCCCCTACCGCAAGCTTCATCATCCGCTGTTCGTCCCGGTTGCGTGTGCGGAGCGGCGCGCTCCGCAGGACACCTTTCGGTATCCCCTTTGTGCAAGTTGAGTTAGGACGAGACCTGCGCCGGAGACGGCGCTGCCAACGGGATCTTGGCGTCAGCGGATTGCGAACGTCTGCAGCGGCGAGAACACGCGCCTGCCGTGCGCGCCGGATTCGACCCGCCAGTGCAGTTGCCCGTGTTCGGCGAGGGCCGCGACGACCGCCGGAGGAGTCGGCAGGGGGGAGCCTACGATGCCATCGAAGCGAGCCAGTTCGCTGTAGTCGGGCGCGTAGACGACCAGGCTCGTCGTCCCCGGCGACGCCGCCCCGGACCATTCGAACACCAGCGGCGGCGCGGTCAGCTCCCCGGCCGGGAACTCGGCGACAAGGGACATCAAGCCAAGCGGCCCGCGCGCCGATGAAGCAGCAACATGCGTTGGCATCGGCACCACGGGATCGAGAGCCGCTAGCATGGCGACGCCGAGCAGCGCGAAACCGAGCGGGCGCGGCCACCACGGTTGGTGGCGCGCGGCGCGGACGCTGGCTGCCTTGGCCATCGTCAGCGGCCCGCGCGCTCGCCAGTCCTGCAACCATGACCGCCCATCCGCCCGCGTGACGGATCGACGCTCCCGCTCCAGGTAGCGATGCGCCGCCAACAACGCCCACTTCGCCATACCCCATGTTCGGAACGAACCCCTCCCCACCGCAGCGATTTCCGCTCCTGCTCGCGCCGATCGCCCTGCTCGGCGCCTGCGGCGGCGGCGGCGGCTCCGCCGCCAACGTCGCCCCGGCGCTGGTCGGCGCCACCTTCGTCGGCGCCACTTCGACCCCCGCGCCCGGTGACACGCTGCAGCTCTTCTTGTCCGAAGACGTGGCGCTGGTCGGCAGCAACCTGCTCACCGACGCCGACTTCACCCTCTCGGCGGGCGCGAGCCTGGGCACGGTCACCGCGGCGCCGACTCTACTCAACGCCCGCGCCGTGGCGATCACGCTCGGCAGCGGCGTCAACCTCTCTCCGGGCAGCACCACGATCGCGTTCTCGTCGGGCAACGACGCCGTCGCCGACCTCGGCGGCGCGCTCGGCAGCGGCGGCGCGCCGGTGACCATCGGCACCAGCGACGGCGCCGCGCCGGTGATCAGCAACGTCACGATCGCGGGTATCGACGACGCCCTGAACGGCACCGGTCCGGCGGGCGGCACGCTCCAGGTCCCCGTCAACGGCTGGACCATCGACCTCGCCTACTCCGACAACGCCGGCATCAACACCGCCGCGACGCAGGTGCTCGCGAACGTGGCGGTGACCACCTCCAGTGGCACGCAGACGGCCGGCACCAACCTGCTGCCGTTCCTGTCGCCGATCTCCGCCTCCAACACCGCCGCGAGCTACCGCGTGCCGTCGGCGACGTCGTTCCCCGCCGGCGCGTTCACGCTCAGCTGCGTGGTCGTGGACAGCTCGGGCACTGCTTCGGATCCCTCGACCTTCGCCGCCAGCGTGCGCCCGTTCACCGACGCGTTGCGGCCGTTCGAGACGACCGTGAACTCGCAGCAGGTGTGGTACCTGGACTTCTCGCGCGACATCGAGTCGTTCACGACCAGCGTGATCTCGGGCGGCATCTCGGTCGACACCGTCGCCGGCGCCAACTCGCGCAGCGACTTCGAGGACATCCTGCACGTGCTGGGGCTGCTGCACAGCACGCCGATCCCCAACGTCTCCGCGGGGCAGGACAGCAACCAGGTGGTGTTGGCGCGCTTCAAGCTGCTGCTCTTGCTGCAGCTCACGTCGCTCTACGGCAGCGCGCCGATCTCGTTCACGACGACCGATCCGGGCGGCACGTTCACCAGCTCGAGCGTGCCCTACTCGTCGTTCGGCTACTCGCAGATCAGCATCGCCGGCGCGCCGACGAGCGCGGGCGTGCTGGGCGTGGCGATCTTCGACCCGTCCAACGTGACCCAGAACGACAACACCCTGACCAACTTCTCGGGCGTGCGTCTCGGGGTGTTCCTGCAGACGATCGCCGACTCGGGCATGGGCCCGCCGTCGAGCAGCGCGTTCCGCCTGACCTTCGGCCCGCTCGCGCCGTCGCTGAGCGGCACCGCGATCGGCGCCGACGCCCAGGACGACCAGCGGCTCACCGGCGCGCTGACCGATTCGCGCACGACCACGATCGACGCCGCGATCGCCGACCTGGCGCGCTTCACCGCGGTGATCGTCGCGCACGAGTGCGGCCACAGCGTCGGCCTCGTGGAGAACGGCGCGATGCCGACCGGGCTCTACGGCAACGACACCACCAACTTCCCCGGCTCTTCGGATGGTCACATCCGGACCTCCAGCCTGTTCCCCGCCGGCGCGACCAACGTGATGAGCCCGGCGCTGTCCTACAGCGGCGCGGTCAACGCCGCGTCGGCCTTCAACACCCTGAACCAGGCCTACCTGCGCGAGCAGGTCTTCTACGGCAACTGACATGCGCACCTTCCTGCTGCTCCTCCCCCTGTTCTGCTGCGCCCCCGCGGCGATCGGCCAGGACCTGCGCCGCGGCCTCGTCGACGCCGACGCCGTCGTCGTCGGCCGCCAGGTCGCCAAGGCCGCGCACGGCGACGACGTCGTGCTGCACACCGTGCAGGTGCTGCGCGACGTGCGCGGCGCGGCCGGCCGACGCACCGTGACCGTGCTCGACTGGCCCAAGCTGTCGCTGCACAACCGGCCCACGCCGCGGCAGTCGCGCCTCTACTGCCTGCAGGACGCCTCGGTCGTCGCGACGCGCCTGGGCCTGGCGGCCGACCAGGGTCCCTACTTCCGCATGGTCGGCTGGGCCGGCAGCAATCCGCTGGTCGGCGCCGACCTCGACAAGGACCCGCTGGTGGGGTTCGCGGCGCTGCTGGCGCGCAGCGAAGCGGGCGCCACGCCGAGCGACACCGCCGCCGAGCTGTGTGAGATGGCGCTGCGCGGCGACGCCGCCGTGCGCACCGAAGCGACGCGCTTCCTCACCGAGCGCCAGGACCTGTGCCGTCACCTGCAGGCCGTGCAGTGGAGCCAGCTGGTGGCGCGCGCGTCGGGGGAAGTCGACGACATCGACCACAAGATCGCACTCGCCGAGCTGTGCGCGGAGCAGCGCCTCGACGGCCTGCTCGACTCGCTGATGGTCTCGCTGGGCCCGGTGACCGACCCCGAATACGCCCGCGTCGTCGGCCGCATCGCCAGGATGCTGCACGGCGAAGACGCGACCGCGCGCCTGCAGGGTCGGCTGCGCATGCTTCGCGAACCCAAGGACCGCGCCGTGGTCCTGCTCGCGATCGGCGCCACCAACACCGACTCGGCGCTCGAAGCGCTGCTGCGGCTCGACAGCGGCACCGAGAAGGACGCGGCCGTCGAAGCCGCCCTGCGCGAACACCGCTCGCCGCGCGCCCGCGAGGCCGTGGCGCGGCGCAAGAAGTAGCCGGCCCAGACGAGCCGGCCCAGAAGAGCCGGCAGGTCTTCGCGGAGGCTTCACGTCACCCGCCAGGGGCGCGCGGTACGCTGCGCGCCCGATGTCCGCCCTCGCCATCACCGTCGCGGCGCTGCTGCTGGCTGCCGCTCCCCAACAAGACCCGCGGCCGACGCTGCCCGGACCGCAGGCCGACGGCACCACGCTGCTGCCGAACGGCTGGCGCCTCGCGCCGCACGGCGCGCAGGTGCCGCTGCCCAGCGACCTGCCGGTGCGCTCGGCGCTGCACCCTGGCGGGCGCTGGCTCGCGATCCAGCACGCCGGCTACCGCAAGCACCAGGTGACGCTGTTCGACACGCAGACCGGCGCGGTGGCGGGCACGGTGCCGCTGACGCGCACGTGGAGCGGCCTCGCGTGGTCGCCCGACGGCGGCACGCTCTACGCGAGCGGCGGCGTCGACGACCTCGTGCGCGTGTTCGGGTTCGACGCGGCGACGGGCGCAGCCACGGCCAGGAGCACGCTGCCGATCGGCGACGCGACGCAGCTCGACCTGCCCGCGGGAATGTGCGTGCACGCCGGCGGCGATCTGCTGATCGCGCTGCAGCGGCGCCACGCGGTCGCGCGCGTGCACCCCGACGGCACCGAGGTCTGGCGCACCGCACTGCCCGCGAACTCGTTCCCGTACGAATGCGCGCTGCACCCCGACGGCGAGACCGTGTTCGTATCGCTGTGGGGCAGCGCGGCGGTGGCCGTGCTCGGCGCCGGCGACGGCGCGCTGCGCACGACGATCGCGGCCGGACCACACCCGAGCGAGATGCTGCTCGACGAGGACGGCGACCGCCTGTTCGTCAGCAACGCGAACGAGAACACCGTCAGCGTCGTCGACACCGCGCTCGGCAAGGTGACCGAGACGCTGAGCACCGCGCTCTACCCGATGGCGCCGCCGGGCTCGACGCCGAACGCGCTCGCGCTGTCGCCCGACGGCGAGTTCCTCGTCG
This sequence comes from Planctomycetota bacterium, assembly GCA_020638655.1. GTDB lineage: Bacteria > Planctomycetota > UBA1135 > UBA1135 > UBA2386 > JACKIC01. The sequence goes on along the minus strand of JACKIC010000001.1, from coordinate 1,059,823 downwards.
TCGCCAACGCCGACAACAACAACTGCGCGGTGTTCGAGGTCGAACACCCCGGCAAGAGCCGCAGCCTCGGCTTCGTCCCGGTCGGCTTCTACCCGACCTCGGTGCGCTTCTCGGCGGACGGCGCGTCGCTGTTCGTCGCCAACGGCAAGGGCAGCCTCGGCAGCCGCGCCAACCCCGACGGTCCGGCGCCCGGCAAGAAGGCCGGCGGCCCGGACGACTACACGGGCAGCATGTTCGCGGGCTCGCTGTCGACGTTCGCGCTGCCCGACGGCGAGGCGCTGGCGCAGCTCACGGCGCGCGCCTACGCCTGCTGTCCGCTGCGCCCGGCGGCCTGTTCGGGCGCGAGGTGACGCCCAACCACCACGCGATCGCCGAGCAATGGGTGCTGCTCGACAACTTCTACGTCGAGTCCGAGGTGTCCGCGGACGGCCACGAATGGACCATGGGTGCCTATGCCAGCGACTTCGTCGAGCGCACCTGGCCGGTGACCTACGGCGGCAAGGGCACGCAGCCCAAGGCGCCCGACCAGCACGTGCCCGTCGACGACGAGCTCGCCGATCGCTACCGCCTCGGTTATCCCTCGGAAGGCAACTACGCGATCGCGGCGCCGAAGAGCGGCTACCTGTGGGACCTCGCCAAGGCCGCGGGCGTGACCTACCACAGCTACGGCGAGTTCGTGCAGAACGCGGCGGTCGTCGGCGAGCCCGGGCGCGCGCGCATCGAGGTGCTCGAGGGGCACTTCGACCCGCTCTTCCGCAGCTTCGACATGGACTACCCGGACGTGAAGCGGGCCGCGCGCTTCCTCGAAGAACTGCGGCGCTACGAACAGCTCGGCGAGTTGCCGCGACTGATCGTGCTGCGCCTGCCCAACGACCACACCATCGGCACGTCGCCGGGCAAGCCGACGCCGCAGGCGTGCGTCGCCGACAACGACCAGGGCCTGGGCATGGTGCTGCAGGGGCTGTCGCGCAGTCGCTTCTGGTCCTCGATGGCCGTGTTCGTCGTCGAGGACGACGCGCAGAACGGCCCCGACCACGTCGACGCGCACCGCTCGGTCGGGCTGGTCGCGGGCCCGTTCGTGCGGCGCGGCGCGGTGGTGTCGACGCTCTACTCGACCTGCAGCATGCTGCGCACGATGGAGTTGATCCTCGGACTGCCGCCGATGAGTCAGTTCGACGCCGCGGCACTGCCGATGTGGGACGTGTTCCAGCCGGTCGCCGACCCCGGTGGCTACGAACTGCGCGCGGCGCAGGTGTCGCTGACGGACGTCAACGCAAAGACCTCGTGGGGCGCCGAAGAGTCGCAACGCATGGACCTGAGCCGCGAAGACGCGGCCGACGACCTGCTGCTCAACGAGATCGTCTGGCGCTCCGTGCGCGGCGCCGGGTCGCCGATGCCGGCGCCGCGGCGCGCTGCGTTCGTGCGGGCTCTCAGCGACGACGACGACTGACGTTCTTGCCGCTCTTGCCGTCCTCGGGGTGCAGCATGCGCGACAACACCCCGAGGGCGAGCGTGCGCTCGAACAGCGCCTCGCGCGCCTGCAGGTCGGTGGCGACGTTGAGCAGGCGGGTGCCGTTGCCGTGATAGGGCCGGTCCCCGGGCTGGTCGTCGTTGGGGTTGCCCAGGAACGCCGCGGGACTCACGCCGAGCTGCCACTCGACCAACGGGCGCTTGCTCATGCCGGCGTAGAGGCCGAGCCGCGGCTTCATGCCGTCGACGATCAGTTCGAGCTCCCAGCCGCCGCTGAGCAGCCAGCGCAGGCGGTCGCGTTCGACGCGCTCGAGCAGCGCGCCGTCGGGGAACAGGTCGCTGCCGCGGTCGGCGACGGCGGCGACCGCGGAGACCGCGCCGCGCACGGCGGCGTCGGACTCGGTGTGCTGCCGCGGCATGCGCGCCATCGACTGCACCAGGGGCGCGGTCAGCAGCGCGATGCGTTCGGTCGGCGCGACCTCCTCGCGAGCCTTCTCGACCAGCAGGCGATCGAGCACGATCATCGGGCCCATGCCGATCAAGCGATAGACGTCGCCGCCGTCGCCGACGCAGGCGAGCTTGACGCCCGGCCACGGCTGATCACGCGCGGTATCGACCGCAGGGTCGCCGCGCCGCCACGGCTGCAGCACGCGCTCACCGGCGACGATCACGACGTCGCGCAGCCGGCGGCGCTGCGACGGGTTGAGCACGATGCGCACGATCGCGCCGTCGCCGAGGCGCAGCTCGACGCCGGCCGCGAACGGCCCGGCGTTCTCACCGCCGCGCAGGTGCAGGAAGCCGTCCGGGGCGACGAGGAGTTCGCGGCCCGACGGGAACGAGAACTTCACGCCCGCCACCTGGCATTCGATGCGCACGCCGCCCGGCGTGACGCAGACGCGTTCGTCGAAGTGCAGCTGCCCGGGGGCGTGGCGGTCGTCGATGCCGCCGTTGCCGAGCCCGAACGCCGCGGCAGAGAGCGGGTCGCGGTCGGCGACCAGCACGACCTCGCGCGGCGCCACCGGCGCGGGCGGAGCTTTGGCCTGAGGTTGCTGAGCGGCCAGGCCGGCCGCCAGCGAGACAACGAACGCGATTCGCCCCATCACATGGGGGCTATCGACCTGTTCCTGCCACGGACCGAAGGGGATCCGCGGCGGCGTCCCGGGCCTGGCTACTCGGCCGCAACCCCCAGCTGCCGGGCCAGTTCGGCCAGGAACGCGCCGACGTCGGTGACGATGCCCTGGCTCTGCGCCGAGCCGCGGTCGGACAGCTTGCTGACCACCGCCGGATGGATGTCGACGCAGACGGTCATCACGTCGGCGGGGATCATGTTGCCGGTGCCGATGCCGTGCAGCATCGAGCTCAGGATCACCACCAGCCCCGCGTTCTCGACGATCTTCGCGTAGGCCTCCTGCGCGGCGATCAGGTCCATCTGGGTGTCGGGCAGGGGCCCGTCGTCGCGGATCGAACCGGCGAGGCAGAACGGCACCTTGGCGGTGACGCAGGCGTGCATGACGCCGGCCTTCAGCGTGCCGTTCTCCACGGCCTTCTCGATGCTGCCGCAGCGCCGGATCGTGTTGATCGCGCGCATGTGGTGCATGTGGCCGTGCACTGCGGCGCGACCAGAGGCCAGTTCGACGCCGAGGCTGGTGCCATAGAGGGTGGCCTCGATGTCGTGCACCGCGAGCGCGTTGCCGCTGAGCAGCCCGTCGACCTGTCCGGCGCGCAGGATCGCGGCGAGCACGGGCGCGGCGCCGACGTGCACGACGACGGGACCCGCGACCAGGATCACCTTCTTGCCTTCGCTGCGCACCCGACGCCACTCCTGCACGACGTCGGCGACCTGCGCCGGCAGGCGCCGCTCGGAGCTGGCGCCGCCCTGCATGAAGCCGAACTTGCCCTCCTGCAGCTTGCGCGTCGTGTAGGGGGTGATGCGGATGCCGCTGTAGCCGACGACGAGGCTCTGACCGACCTTCAGATCACGCAGCTTGACGCAGCGCACGACGTCGCCCTCGAGGACCAGGGTCGCGTCCATGCGCTGGTTCTGCACCGGCACCCAGGTGCCGTCGATGCGCACCTCGGTCGCGAGGTTGGTCGACGAGTAGAAGCCCTCGGGCGCGGTGCCGTCGAGGTCGACGGTGGCGAACGACGCGTCCTGGGTCTCGGTCTCCGACAGCCCCAGCGACATCAGGTCGGCGCGCACGAGCTCGAAGCAGTCCTCGTCGGGCGCCTCGACCTGCAGCAGCAGCTGGCTCTCGTCCCAGCGGTTGGTGCCGATGTCCATGCGCAGCACCTTGTAGGTGGCGCCCGCCCCCTGCACGGCCTCGAGGGCGTCCGAGAGCAGCCCCGAATCGATCAGGTGCCCCTTGGCGAAGAAGGTCGCGACGGTCGACTTGTGCACGGCGCCGAACGTATCCGGCGCCGCGGAGCGTCACCAGCGCGCGAGGTCGAACAGCAGGCCGATGCCGGCGCCGATCGCAGCGCCTTCGTCGCGGTGACCCGACTGGTGGCCGATGATCGCGCCCAGGCCCGCGCCGACCGCGGTGTTGACCGGGAAGCGGGTCGTCTCGCAGCGGTCGTCGTAGCGGCAGTCGGGCGTGTAGTAGCGGTCGTCGTACGGCACGCGCTCGTAGACGATGCGGGTCTCGACCGGCGGCGGCGGCGGGGGCGGGGGCACGTAGCGCGCCCGCTCGATCTCCTGATCGAACCAGGCGCGAGTCGCCTCGCTGTCGGCCTGGCTCGGCGCGATGCGCTGTTCGCTGCGGGCCGGCACCGGCGCGGGCCGCTCGATCGCGTGCGCCACCGGCTGCACCGGTTCGGCGTAGCGCGGCGCGGCGCAGGCGCAGAGCGCGATCGGGATCAACAGGAAGAAAGAGCGTGACATGGCTACCCCCTATTTGTTCCAGCCCAGACGCACCACGTAGTCGGCGGCGTCCTTGCTCAACGAAGTCCACATCAGGTCGACGGTGAAACCGGCCGGGATGATCTGCACCTGCCGGTTCGAGGTGTCACCGACCGACTGCCGTTGCTCGTCGCGGAAGGTGATCTGGGCGAGCACCTGGATCGGCTCATCGTCGATATTGCGCACCGGCACGATCACCTTCAGTTCGCCAGTCTGCAAACGAGACACCTGGGCGCGACCGACGCGGATCACGTCCTGCAGGGCGGCGTCGGCGACGACGACGCTGGCGATCTGCTCGGCGTCGTCCTCGATCGCATAGGCGGGATACGGAGCGGTGCTGCAGCTGGCGAACCAGGCGGCGCAGAAGGCGATGGCAAGGGCGGGTTTCATGGCAGTTTCTTCTCGGTTGGTGCGGCGGCGGGCTCGGAGGCGGTCGGGACGATGCGATCGAGCCCTGGCAGGGAACGGAACAGGTAGAAGCTCTCGCTGCCCTCCGGAACGCTCACCTTCCAGTCCTGGTCGAGCGCGCCCAGATGGGCACCGTTGCGGTCGAAGAAGGCGAGGTGCAGGTCGTGGTCTCCGGGTGGGACGTCGAGCGTCAACACCTGCACGGTGTCGGGCAAGGTGGCCCAATGGCGCACATCGGCGGCAGTACTGGTGAGCAGGCCGAGCAACAGCAGCGCCCCGCCCGCGATCGCCTTGTCGCGCGCGCCCTTGCCGCTGTCGTGCGCAGCCATGTCGAGCAGCACGACGCCGCTGACGGTCGTCACGCTCTTGAGCACGGCCTTGCCCTTGCGGATGCCCTCCATCTCGGTGCCGCCCATCGTGCTGGCCTGATAGTACAGGTCGACGAGGGGCACGGTGCTGCCGACGTCGCGGCCGCCCACGGTCACCTGCGCGCGGCTGACGGTGGTGTCGCCGGGGCGGAAGCGGGCCAGCTCTTCCTGACCGCCGTCGCCGTACTTGACGGGTCCCATGCCGCATTCGACCAACAACACCAGGTTGCCGGCGCCGGGGTCGCCGAGGATGCGCTGCTCGCCGTCGCCGCGCGAGCCGTGGGCGCGCGCGAACTCGTCCGCCTCCTTGGCCTCGCGATAGAAGTCGTCGGCCTCGCTCTGCTTGCCCATCAGGCTGCTGGCCCGCCCGGCGAGCCAGTAGAGCAAGGTGAAGTCGGCGCGGAACTTGTCCTCGCCGAGCTCGGCGTCGGCGAGGATGCCGCGCTTGAAGCAGGCCCGGGCGTTGTCGGGCTCGCCGCGCCACAGGTAGTGCACACCGGCGTAGAAGGCGTTCATCGCCTTCTCGTAGGGATCGCCCTTGTAGGTCTTGCTGCTCTCGCTGCCGACGACGGCGTTGAAGGTCTCGCTGCCGCTGGTCTGCCAATTGCCCATGATCTGGCCGGCGACCTCGAAGTGCCGCCAGGCCGCGTCCTGGTCGCCGAGCATCTGCTCGCACTGCGCCAGGATGTTGAGCATCAGCGCGAGGTTCTCGGGCGGCCCCTTGTCCACCTCCTGGCGCGCCTTCGCCGCGGCGACCCCGATGTCACCGGCGGTGAAGCTGCGCATCGGGATCTCCGGCGCGCGGACGGCGCAGCCTGCGAGCAGCAGGCCGCTGACCACGATCGAGTTCTTTGCGGACATGCAGTGCCGCGATCAGCGGGAGATCACCGACTTCTCGGACTCGAACTTGGTCTCGTAGTCGTTGGTCCACATCAGCTCACTGGTCTCGAGGTTGGTGAGCTCGAAGGTGACGATGTAGTAGGCGGTCTTGAGGTTGCCGGCCTGCTTGGTCAGGTCTTGGATGCGGCCCTTGAGCACGTAGTCCGAGCCCAGCACGTCGCCACGCTGGCTCTCCTTGCTGGTCACCGCGCCGGCCCGCTTGGCCTCGCGCTCGCGGCGCACGGCGTCGAGACCGTCGGCGCTGCGATCGATGATCTGCACGCGGCCCTGGAAGGCGCGAAACAGCTCGGTGCGCAGCTTGGTCAGGATGATCGACTTGTTGATGCTGGTCGCCGACTCGTTGACCATCTCGGTGATGTGGAACGCGATGCGCTCCCCGGCCGGCGCGCTGGCCAGCACGCCCGACGCCTTGATGTCGCGGGCCATGGCGTCGGCCATGGTGCGGATGTCCTGGCTCTGCAGCGCGGTGCCGCCGGCCGAATCGGGCGCGTCGGGATCGACCCGGCGATCGATGGTGCCCTTGCAGGCGGCCATGGCGAGCAGACAGACGGGAAGGAGAGAGCGAAGGGAAGTCGTGAGTCGCATACGGTGAGTCGTGTTCGGGGACGGGTTGAACCGGCGGGCGGTATCCCCGTTTGTCCGGCGCGGCGCCCCCCAGCGCAAGGCTGACCATGCCGTTGTCGGCCGCATGGATCCCGCCCCTGGATCATCGCCCGCAGAATCGTCCCAACGGCCCATCGGACGGGTAGCATGCCCACCCCAGTCAGACCCCGCTCGATGTCCAAACTCGCCCAGACCCTCGTCTCCGCCGTCGGCCAACACCTGCGCGGCAAGGAAGACGCCATCGAAGCCGCCGTGGTCGCCCTGTTCGCCGGCGGCCACATCCTGCTCGAAGACCAGCCGGGCGTCGGCAAGACCTTGCTGGCCAGGACTTTGGCACGCGCGCTCGACCTGCCGTTCCAGCGCGTGCAATGCACCGCGGACCTGCTGCCCAGCGACATCGTCGGCGCGCAGATCTTCCACCCGCGCAGCGGCGAGCTGTCGTTCCGCCCGGGTCCGGTGTTCACCTCGGTGCTGCTCGCCGACGAACTCAACCGCACGCCGCCGCGCACGCAGTCGGCGCTGCTCGAGTGCATGGCCGAACGCCGCGTCACGATCGATCGGCAGACGCACGCGCTGCCCGATCCGTTCTTCGTGATCGCGACGCAGAACCCGCTGACCGCCGCGGGCACCTATCCGCTGCCCGAGAACCAGCTCGACCGCTTCCTGCTGCGCATCGAGCTCGGTTACCCCGACTTCGAACACGAGATCGAGGCCGTGGCCCGCGAGGACGGACACCGCCTCGTCGACGACCTGAAGCCGGTCGCGTCGCGCGACGAACTGCTCGCCGCGCGCGCCGCGGTCGACGCCGTGCGCTGCGACCGCGAACTGAGCACGTTCATGGTCGAGCTCGCCCATCGCACGCGCAACGCCGGTGACGGCATCACCGGCGTCAGCACCCGCGGCGCCCAGGCGCTGCACCGCGCCTGCCGCGCCCGGGCACATCTCCACGGCCGCGACTTCGTGGTCCCTGACGACGTGCGCGCGCTGCTGGTGCCGGCCTGGGCCCACCGCCTCGGCGCGCGCTCCCACGACGAGGCCGAGGCGACGCTGCACGAGATCCTGGCCGAGACCCCGTTGCCGGATTGATCCCCCGCGCAGCGATGGCATGACTTCACAGGCATGACTTCACAGGCATGGCCGCGACCCACCACAACATCGAGCTGACCCACCGCGGCCGCGTGCTCGCCCTGCTGGCCGGGCTCGCAGCGGCCGCTGCCTGGCTCGGTGACGACGCCAACGCGCGCATCGCCGCCGCGCTGCTCGCCGCGCCGCTGCTGGTGGACTTCGTCAAGAAGCAGCGCCACCTGCATCACACCGAGATCGGCGTCGGCAAGCGCTTCACCGCGGTCGGCGCGGCCTTCACCGAACGCCTCGAACTGACCCACCGCAGCCCGCGGCCGGCGCGCGAGTGCCTGCTGTTCGAACCGCGTACGATGCGGGTCGAGCCGCCGATCCTGCTGCCCGCGCTGCAGCCCCATCAACCGCTGCGCGCCAGCATGCGCCAACGCAGCCTCGTGCGCAGCCACGTGCTCGAGCGCGTGTTCGTGCTGACCTCGACCTGGCCGCTGGGCCTGTTCCGGTCCCGCGCGGTGGTCGTGGTGCCGACCGAACTGATCACGCTGCCCGCCGCGGTGCCGCTGCGCGCCGAGCTCAAGAACGCGATCGCCGAGAGAGAAGCCGCCCACCTGGTGCGCACCAACGTGCGCGGCGCCGAGTTCCATTCGCTGCGCGAGCACCAGCCCGACGAGGACGCTCGCGGCGTGCACGCGCTGCGCAGTGCGACCGCCGGCACGCTGGTCCGGCGGGTGCTGCGCGGCAGCCTGCCGCGCATCGCCGGCGTCGTGCTCGACCTGCGCCGGCCGCCGGGGCGCCGCCTCGACCAGGGCATCCGCCGCTTCGAGTGGAGCCTGGGCATCTGCGTGTCGCTGATCACGCACCTGCGCGAACACGGCATCGACCTGCAGGTGCTGGTGCTCGACAGCGAGCCGACGCGCCTCATGGTGCGCAGCCCGCGCGACCAGAACGACTTCTTCACGCTGCTCGCCGAGGCCTCCCCGGCGCCGCATCGCGCCGTTCCCGAGGAGATCTTCGACGAGCTGCAGCGCCTCGAGCACTGCTTCTGGATCCCGGCCGGTTCGTTCCTCGCCGCGCCGGAGTTCGCAGCGATGCCCGGCACCGTCACCCTGGTCGGCGAGGACTCGGAGTGAAGGCCCTGACCTCGTCGACCGAACGCGTGGCGGCGTGGTCGCTGCTGGGCTGCGCGACCTTCGCGCTGGTGAGCCTGCCCGGCAAGGACCTGCCGTGGCCCTGGTTGCTGGCGTTCACCCTGCCGGCCGCGGTGCTCGGTCGCCTGCCGGAGCTCGCCCGCTGGCCGATCCGGCGCGCGCTTCTCGGCATGGTGCTGCAGGCCGCCGCCTGCCTCGCAGCGCTGCACGACGCGGGCACGCTGTCGCGGCCCGCGGCGCTGGCGTGCACCATCCTGCCGCCCCTTGCCTACGTGGCGATCCGGCGCCGCGACGCCGACGCGGCGCTGGGACTGTTCTTGAGCTTCTGCGTGCTGCTCGTCGGCACGATCCTCGGCGGCTTCGACCCCCTGGTGATCGGCGGCTACGGTCTCTGCGCCTGCGCGGTGCTGCGCAGCGAGAGCCTGCTGACCGCGCTGCGCCACGCGCGACACCGCACGCCCGGGGGCCAGGCACCGCGTTCGGGCGCGCTGCTCGGCTCCGCGGTCTCGGTGACGCTGGTCTGCCTGCTCTGTGCGATCGCGATCGAACGCACGATCCGCCTGCTGCCGTCGCCGAGTCGCGCCGACTCCTCGCCGAACTTCGCCGACGCCAGCCAGAAGAACAACAACCGCAGCGTCGGCCTCGACGACTCGTTCATCCTCGACGGCAGCGGCGGGGTGCTCTCCGACCTGCATGGCGAACAGCTCGTGCGCGTGCGCGCCGAGCTCGGCGAGACGGTGCCATCCGACCTCTACCTGCGCTCGGGCTTCTTCGCCCAGCCGGACCTCGACCGCTGGCTGATCGGGCCGCTCGGGCTGGCGCAGACGAACTCCGTCAAGGCCCACCAGCTGCATCGACCGCTGCCCAACGCCAAGGAGCACTGGCTCGAGATCGAACGCTTCGCGGGCGCCAGCAAGTTCGTCCTGACGCCGCCCGGGACCTTCGAGGTGCGGGACCTCGCGCAGCTGCTCGTCGACCCGGACCGCGAGTTCCTGCGCCAGGGCCCGAACGCTCCGCCGGACACCTATCTCACGGGCTACCAGGACCTGCCGCTGCCGCCACTCGACCTGCCGGTCGATCCGCGCGGCGAGGCCCTGGGCCTGACCAGCCTGCCCGCCGACTTCGACGCTGCGCCGTTCACGACGCTGCTCGCGCGCTGGCGCGTGCGCGGCACGCCGCTGCAGATCGCCGAACGGATCGCCCAGGGGCTCGCCCGGCATTGCCGCTACGACCGCATCGATCCCGTCGGCCCGTACGCCCACGCGATCGAGAACTTCCTGTTCGCGGACGGTGACCGTCACGGCTACTGCATGCATTTCGCCTCCGCGGCGGCGCTGATGCTGCGGATGAACGGCGTGCCGTGCCGCATCGGCGTCGGCCTCTACGGCGGCGTCCAGGACCCGAGCGACAGCGACGCGCGCCTCTACGGCTCGCAACACGCGCACGCCTGGGTCGAGATTCCCTTCGTCGGTCGTGGCTACGTCGTGTTCGACCCCACGCCGTCCGAGCAGCGCGGACAGGGAGCGCCGACGCCGACCGATCCCGGCGACGCGGGGCTCGACGCCGACGGCGGCGGCGGCAACTTCCTCGGCACGCTGCGCAAGCTCGGCGCCTTCCTCTCACAACCCTGGTTGCTGCTCGGCGTGCTCGTGGTGGTCCTGGCGACCACGCTGCGGCCGCGGCACCGCAGCGAACGCACGGAGTCCGGGATGCCGGCGCAACTGCGCACGCCGCGGCGGTTGCTGGGCCGCATCCTGCGCGAGCTGGCGCGCGCGGGACACGTGCGACAGCGGCGGCAGACGCTCGAGATGTTCGGGCGCGAACTCGCATCGCACGATCGGCTGTTACCCGAGCTGCAGGCAGCGTTCGCCGCCTACCAGGAAGTGCGCTTCGGCGGCCGCGACTTCGACCCGCCGCGACAGGTCGTGCTGGCGCGCGCCCTCGACGCTGCCGCCGCGCTGGTGCCCCTGGAATCGGCACAGGACGCCCGGCGGGTCTCGCGGACGAGCTGACGCGTCACGCGTCGGACGCGGCCGGCAGGTCGACCACGAGTTGCAGCGACGCGCCCTGCTCCTGCATCTGCATCGCCCCGCCGGCCCGGAGCACGGCGAAGCGCGCCAGCAACAGGTCGCGAACGGCCTCCGGCTCGTCCGGCGCGGGGCGCAGGAGGTCCTCAGCCTCGCCGAACGCCGCCGCCGCCGCCCGCGTCGCCGCCGCCTCGCCGCCAGCCAGGTCACACAGGACCCGCACGCCGGCGCGCGGTCGGCCGCCGGCGATCCGCAGCTCGGCTGCGCGCGCCTGCAGCTGCGCCGACGTGGCCTGGGTCTGCACGCCGAGGAACAGGGCGTGCAGCAGCAGTTGCACGAGCACGACCTGATCGATCCGAACCGTGGGCAGGTCGTCGTCGCGACCGCATTGCAGCTCGAAGGCACGGTGCTGTGCCGCTTTGCCGAACAAGAGCCGTAGCTCGTCGAGGGCGCGGCCCACCGAGGCCGTCGGCCGCAACCGACCCCGCGCGCGCAGCTGCCGTTCCAACGCCATCGCCAGCTCCGAGCCGCGCCGCACCCCGGCGACGAGCTCGGCCAGGGTGCGCCGATCGCGCTCCTCCGCGACGTGGTCACGCAGCGTCTCGGCGACGCCGATCGCGGCGCCGAGCATGTTGGCGAGGTCGTGCGAGAGGCTGCCGGCGAGCCGCGCAAGGGCCCGCGCCCGGGCCGTCGCGAGTTGCACCTCGAAGGCCGTCGCGGTCGGTCGCACCAGCAACCAGACCTGTCCTTCCGCCGTGCGCAGCAGCAGCTCCGCCGGTTCGTCACACCCCGCCACCGGCACCGCCTCGCCGCGCTCGAGGCGCGCGCGCCGCTCCGGTTCGGGAACGAGCGCGTCGAGGCGCGCCGTCGCCCCGTTCGGCAACGACACCTGCAGCCAGCGCTGCATCGGCTGGTTGAGCGGCTGCAGCACGCCGTCGCCGCGGACCAGCGCGACGCCCTCGGCGAGCGCCTCGAACGGAAAGCCGACGTTCATGACGCGTCGCAATGTAGCTGGCGGACCACGGCACCCACCAGAAACTCAGCGGACCGCGGTCAGCTGCGCGCGCCCGTGGTCGAGGGTGACCCGACAGCGGCTGAGCAGATCGATGCCGAGCACGCCGTGCACGGGAAACAGGCCGCTGGCGTGCCGCGGCACCACGGGCAGCGTGATGCCCTGGAAACGCGCTGAAGAACTGCGCAGCACCAGGTCGCGGACCTCGCGCACGGCGATCAGGTTGCCACCGACCGTGTGAACGCGGCGAAAGGCGGGCACTGCGCGCGCGTCTCCACCCGGCAACGCAGCGACGCCCTCCTGGGTGAGGCTCGAGTGGCTGGCGCCGGTGTCGAGCACGAACCACAGTCGCACGCCCTCGACGACGGCCGGCGCAAGGCAACGCCCCTCGGCGCGCACACACTGCACCGACTCGGACTCGGCGAGCCCCGTCGGAAGTTCGAGCACGACGCTGGCGCGCTCCGGATCGAGCGTCAGCCGGAAGGCCGCCAGCAGGTCCAGGCCGAGCACGCCGCGCGGCACACGCGCGGGGCCGCCCTGCAGGTCGCGCAGCCGCAGAGCTTCGTCGGCGACCACCAGCGCGGGCAGCGAGCCGATGCCGACGTCACCCACCGCGAACTGCTCGAGCACGCCGACCTCGACCTGCAGCTTGCGACCGGCACCGTCGACCGCGAACCCGGCCGGCTGCAGCGAGTGCGCGGCCAGCTCCTGCGCGAACCCCTTCGACAGGGTCGTCATCGACGTGCCGGTGTCGATCGCCAACGAGCGCTGGCGACCCGCGACGCCGCAGGCGAACTCGGGCGAGTCGCCCGGCAACAGCTGCTGCTCGGTCAGGAACGGTCCCGACTGTTGCCGCACGAACGGCAGCAGGCGCGTGATCGAGGCGTAGGCGAGGCGCCGCTCCGCATCCTCGCCGACGGCGCCCGCCTGCAACCAGATCGTCGCTTCCCCCCAGCGTCCCGCGGCGAACATCAGGTCGCCGAGGCGCCCCTGGATCTCGCTCAGCGCCGCCTGGTCGAGCCCCGCGCCGCGGGCGTTGCGCAACGCCTGCCACTGCTCGGCGATCGCCAGATCGTCCTTCCAGAGCAGCTCCGCGATCACCGCGCTCCACTGCGCCGCCGCGACGTCACCCGGTTCGACACGACGCGCCCGATGCACGAATTCGGCCGCAGCCTCGACCTCGCCACGGGCGAGCGACGCCGTCGCATCGGCGAGCAGCTCCGCGGCGCTCGGCAACGGCTCGCGGGTCACGCATGCGGCGAGCCCGAGTCCCGCGGCCAGCAGCGTGACCTGCGCGCCCCGTCTCAATTGGTCGTCACCGTGATCGAACGCGAGGACACCGCGACGACGCCGATCTCGATCGAAGGCACCGACTGCAGGAACATCGTCAGGTCGCGGTAGAAGTCGTTGGAGTTCTGCATCACGACCTGATCAGCGCGGTACGCAGTCAGCGTCAGCGTCCAGGTCTTGCCCGCGACCAGCGGCGTGACCGCCTGGCTCGGCAGCGAGACGAACGTGAACTCCGTGCGATCGGGCGGCACGTAGACCTGCCACGTGCGCCGCTCCCCGGCGGACTCGTGCACCAGGTCGATGCGCCCGTAGAGCGTCCCGGCCGGCAACGCGAACTGCACCGTGAAGCCCGCGGCGGCGACGGTGGCCCCGGCGGCAGGCGCGGTCAGCGTCGGCGGCGGCAGCATCTGCACGCCGGTCTCGGTCGCGGCTCCCGTCAACCGAAGCAGGGTCTTCTGCGCGGTCGTCACGCCCGCGGACGTGGCCGAACCACCCACCAGCACGCGCCACGCATGGCCCGCGAGCGCGCCGCCGAGCGACGGCAGCGTCAGCGACAGGTCCGCGCCGCTCGCGGCGTGGTTGCCGCCGAGATCGCGCACGACGTCCACGAACCGGCCGCTGGGCTGCTCCAGGGCCAGATCGCAGCGCAGGTCGGCGACGGCGATGCCGGCGTCCAGTCCCGTCAGGGTGCCGGGCGCCACGAACGTCGTCGACGCCGGCAGGTCCAGCGCCAGGTCTCGACTGGTGAGCGCGCCCTCAGTGGGCGCGAGCTCCAGCGCCAGACCCAACTTGTCGAGCGTGCGCACGGACGCCGCGACGCTGAGCTCGGCGGCAGCCAGGTGACCACCGTTGGCATCGACGCCGACCTGGAAGGCCGCGTGGGTGACGGCAGGATCGACGTCGAGCGGAACGGCGCCCCGCACGGCGATGCCGTCGACGACCGCGTTCCACCACTCGACCCCTTCGAGCCACCGCGTCGAACGCAGCTCGTGCACGCGCGCCGGATTCGCGCCGGTGAGCGTGCCGGCGACGAGACCGTGGCGATCGAAGGCACCGAGCGCAGCGCGCAGGGAGCGCTCCAGGGGCATCTCCAGGTGCTCGCCGTTGGGACGATCGATCGACATGGCGCTGACCGTCGTGAGACCGCCGAACGTGCTCGAGGCGCTGGCCGTCGCGCGACCGCTGGAGTCGCGATCGATGAAGAAGACGCCGGTCTCGCGGACGTTGCCGGCGAAACCCTGGTCGCTGGTCGCGCCGGTGATCACGCCGGCGTCGTAGATCGGCCCCCCGCCGACGCTGTCGACGACCAACGCGCGCGAGCGCCGCGAGCCGAGGAACCAGTCGATCTCGTCGAAGTACATGTACGCGTCGAACCAACGCTGGCCCGCGTTGGAGTAGCCGACGCTCTGCGCGTAGTAGGCGCGCTGCGCATCGAAGGGGTGCCCTTCCTGGAAGCCGTACCAATACGTCGGCATGTCCTCGAGCACGCCCTGGCCGAGGTCGTTGCTGGTCGTGACCCGCGCCACGGGCTGCAGCGAGGAGCTGACGGCGAGGTGGCGGCGCGGCTCGACCCGGCCGCGCTTGAGCTGCTGCACGCGCAGGTTCAGGGCCGGCACGGTGTCGAACTCGACGTCCCCGAGATCGAGGGTGTTGCCGACGGTCACGGCGCCCGTGGTCGCGACGCGGTACGGCAACCACGATCCGCCGGCGTGGAACTCGATCTGCGCGCTGCGCGCCGAGCTGTCGGCCAGCTGCCCCGGAACGGGCGACGCAGTGAAGCGCCCGCCGCCGTCGGTCTTCGTCCAGCGACCGTCGACGTTGACGAACTGCTCGGGCAGCGCCTGGCCAGTGATGTCGAGCAGGCGACCGGTGACCGTGGCCGCCGGCACCACGGTTGCCAACGCATACAGCCCGCCGCTGGCGAGTTGGTTGGTGGCGACGATGCGACCACCGCTGCTCGAGAGGCCGGAGGCGACCGCGGTCCATTCGCCGGTGTCGGCGTCGAGGTGATAGAGGGTCGCCGTCGCGCTGCCCCCCAGCGCCAGGTCGTCCGCGATGTCCAGGCTCGCCGCGGGCGTGAACTGCGCGCCTGCGGGAGCGACGAAGACACCCTTCGTGAACAGGAACGCGGCCCCGACGCCGGCCGACGGCAGCTCGCCCGGCAGGTGGTGCGACTGCAGGTCACCTGCACGCAGGAAGTCGGAGCTCGCGCCGCCCGGCAGGCTCACGCTGGTGCTCGCGGTCACGGTGACGATCGCTCCGGCCGCCGAGGTGACCGCCGTGCTGCCGACCTGGGTGCCGGCGCTCAGCGGCGCGCTGGCGCTGTCCGGGAGTTCGGGCAGGTAGACCGCGCCGGGCAGGTCCCGCCCCATGGTGACGGCGAAGTCCAGCGTGGCGAGCCGATCGCCCGCACTCGCCGCCGCATAGGTGCCGTCGACGCGCACCCGCACCCGGCCGCCGGGGTTCGACAGCAGGTCCGCGCGACCGTTGACGCCGGTCAGCGCGGACGGCCCGAGGTCCGGAAAGCTCACCAGGGCATCGACGACGCCGCGGCCCTGGTCGTCGTGGACGGAAGCCTTGCAGCTGGCGTCGGGCAACAACTCGAAGCGGGGACCGACATCGCTGCCGCGACCGGAGCAGGCCGCGGCGAAGCACATCAGGCCCAGGATCAGAGACGGGCGCATCGCCATGTTCACTTTCCTGACTCGGGCTGGGCACGCTCGCGGTTCGTGGCCGCGCGGCGTTGGTCGAAACGATCGGGTTCCTGCGGAGTCGCCACGCGACTGCGGCTGCCGTCTGCGCCGATCGAGCGCACGCCGACGACGACGTCGTCGAGACAGACTCCGGGCAGCGTGCCGCGCAGACGCCCATTGCGAACGGTCTCGAGCCCGGCGGTCCGCATGTCGACCACGCCGGTCCAGTCCGGCTCGGTCGTCTTGCGCCAGACGAACTCACACCGCTCGACGCCCGGCGGCATCTGGAAGACGAGCTCGGTGTCGTATCGATCGCGGCGCAGCTGCGCCGACAGCACGAGCGGCGCCCGGGGCGCCGAGGCCAGCTCCGTCAGCGTCGCCACGACCACCTGCGTCACCTTCGCCATGTAGTCGAAGTCGGCGTAGTCGGGCAGGTCGCCGTAGCGACGACCGTCGCGCACGACGACGTCCTGGTGCTGGCGCGAGAAGTCCTCACGCGGCTCGGTGAAGCGCACCGCCGGGAAGCCCTGCTCGAAGAACGAGCGGTGATCACCGCCGCGACCGTAACGGTCACCGCGGAAGATCAGCTCCACCCCGAATTCCTTCACGTGGGTCGTCGCCGCGTAGGTCGCGGCGCGGGCGAGGCTGCGGCCGAGGCTGTCGTTGCCCGACGCGGCGTAGCTGAAGCAGCGCAGATGACGGTCGTAACGGGCGCCGTCCATGCCGAGGGTGTTGCCGACGATGTCGCAGGTGATCATGCCATCGACCTCGGCGCCGGCCTCGGCGAGGGCCTTGGCGTGCGCCGCCGAACCGAGCAGCCCCTGCTCCTCGCCGTCGTAGGCGACGAAGATCACCGTCGCGGGGAACTGCAGGAGGCTGAGCACCCGGCACGCCTCCATCGCCACGGCGGTCCCCGACGCGTCGTCGACGGCGCCCGGGGCGACCCCCTCACCATCGGCGCCGTTGCTGTTGCGCGAGTCGTAGTGTCCGCCGACGACGTAGATCCGCCCGGGATCGGTGGTGCCGCGCAGCGTCGCGATCACGTTCACGATCGGGACCTCACGCGGCATGCCGGGGCGGGCGCACGGCACCGTCGCCGACTGCAGCTCGACGGTCAGCCGGCCGCCGCTCGCCGCCGCGATCTCTTCGTAGCGGCGCTGCAACCAGCGCCGCGCCGCACCGGTCCCCTGGGTGTCGCTGTCGGTGCGCGACAGCACGTGCCGCGTACCGAAACCGACCAGGGTTCGCACCGTGTCCTCGATCGCGGCGCGATCGATCATCGCCACGGCGAGTCCCACGCGCTTGACGACCGGGACCACGTCCTGCGCGGGAAGCGCCGCCAAGGCGGCGAACAGGGCGATCGTGATGGGGATCATGCGAACAGGTCCACGCCTTCCATGCCGCGGCTGGGTGACAGGCCGAGCAACGGCATCACCGTGGTGACGACGTCACACAGGCGACCGCCCTCGCGCAGACGCCGCCCCTTGACGTCGCCGCCGGCGATCACCAGCGGCACGGGGTTGGAGGTGTGCGCGGTGTGCGGTTCGCCGGTCTCGGGGTCGATCATCATCTCGACGTTGCCGTGGTCGGCGGTGATCGCGACGGTGCCGCCCGCGGCGAGGAACGCCGGCACGATGCGCGCGAGGCACGCGTCGATCGTGCGCACCGCCGCGACCGATGCGTCCATCAGACCGGTGTGCCCGACCATGTCGGCGTTGGCGAAGTTGAGGATGGTGACGTCGGGACGCTGCGCGCCGGCGAGTTCCTGCAGCAGCGCGTCGGTGACCTGCGGCGCCGACATCTCGGGCTGCAGGTCGTAGGTCGCGACCTTGGGGCTGGGGATCAGCACCCGCCGCTCGCCGGGGAACTCCTTCTCCTCGCCGCCCGAGAAGAAGAACGTGACGTGCGCGTACTTCTCGGTCTCGGCGATGCGCAGCTGCCGCATGCCGGCGTCGCTGACCACGCTCGGGAAGATGCCGCTCAGGCTCTGCGGCGCGAACGCGACCGCGCACGGGAAGTCCTCGCGATAGCGCGTCATCGTCACGAAGGTCACCACTGGGCGCGAGGCCCGCGGGAAGCCGTCGAACTCGGCGTTGACGAAGGCGTCGGTGAGCTGGCGCGCACGATCGGTGCGGAAGTTGAAGAAGATCACCGCGTCGCCGGTGCGCACCCGCCCCGCGTCGGGCGAGCCGATCACGGTGGGCAACACGAACTCGTCGTTCTCGCCGCGCGCGTAGGCCGCCGCGATCGCGGCCTGGGCGCTCTCGGCCGCGAAGCCCGCGCCGATCGAGAGCACGTCGTAGGCCTTCTGCACGCGCTCCCAGCGCTTGTCGCGATCCATCGCGTAGTAGCGGCCGATCACGGTGGCGATGCGCCCTGTGCCGAGCTCACGCATCCAGCCCTCGACCTGTTCGATGTAGCGCTGGGCCGAACGCGGCGGCGTGTCGCGGCCGTCGAGGAAGGCGTGCAGCAACACGCGGTCGCCGGTGAGCCCCGCGTCCTTGCACATCTTCAGCAGGGCGTGCAGGTGCTGCTCGCTGCTGTGCACGCCGCCGTCGGAGACCAGGCCGAACAGGTGCAGCGCCGAGTTGCCGCGCACCGCGGTGTCGATCGCCGAACGCAGCGCGGCGTTCTGGGCGAAGCGCCCTTCGCGGATCTCGCGGTCGATGCGCGTGATCTCCTGGTAGACGACGCGCCCGGCCCCCAGGTTGAGGTGACCGACCTCGGAGTTGCCCATCAGGCCGCACGGCAACCCGACGTACTCGCCGCTGGCCTGCAACAGGGTCGTCGGCCACTGCTGCCGCAGATCGAGCCAGAACCGCGGCTCGGCGACCGTGATCGCGTTGGCGGGCCCCGCGGCGGCTTCGCCGAAGCCATCGAGCACGACCAGCAGGAACGGTGCGCCCTGCCTGCCACCACGCGAGGAGGGCTGACTCATGCGAGCATTCCGTCGACGGTGACCGCGATCGTCTGCTGGTAGCGACGGATCTCGTCGAGCACCGAGCGGGCGCGCTTCATCGTGTTCTCGGCGAGGTCGCGGTTCTTGAGGAAGTTGGCGTTGATGTGCACGTTCAGGTAAGCGCCCTCGGCCGCGGCGAGGAGCAGGGCGGCGCCCGAGGCGAGGTCGCTGACGATCGCCTTGCCGATGCACCCGGTGATGCTCTCCATCGCCACGAACACGTCGCGCACCAGGCACAGGGCCTCCTCGGGCACGACCATGGCGCCGACCATCGCCTCCTGGATCGCCTTGTCGCGCAACCCCTGCTCGTCGGGCGAGGCCTTGGGCATCCCGTAGGCCGCGGACACGAGGTCGAAGGCCCGGCAATCGCGCTCGGCCATGGGCATCAGCAGCTTGAGCAGGTCGTCGAGGCGCCCCTCGACCGCGGCGAGGTCCGCGTCGCGGTCGACGTTGGCCTTCTTGCCGCGCGAGAACCGCACGACCATGGCGAACAAGGCGGTGCCCATGCAGCCGGCCATGGCGGCGGCGGCGCCGCCCCCGGGGGTCGGGGTCTTGGCGGCGAGGGACTCGATGAACTGACGGATGGGTTGTTCGATCATGGCAGCAGGCCGGACAGTCTCGGCGCGGCCCGCGGCGGATCAAGGCCGGAGGCACGGATGCGCACAGGACCCTTGCGTACCCCGCGCGCGGCGCGATCGTCATGGCATGCGCCCGTTCCTGCCGGTCTTGGCCGCCCTCGTCGCGTCGCTGCAAGGCTGCGCGAGCGGCAGCACCACCACGCCCGACCTTTCGCGCTGGCTCGCGGAGACCCCCGAGGCCATGCCGACCCGGCTGTGGTTGGCGGGAGACCGCATCGTGCGTGCCGCTGCGTCACTGGGTCCCGGAGCGATCCCGCAGGCCGCCCGCACCACCATCGACTCCATCGCCCCCAGCGGCACGCTGCTGTTCCAAGGACGTGAGTGGGGTCCCGGCATCGACGGCTTCCGGGTCGAGAAGCACTACTCGGACACCAATCCCGAGCACTCCCGGTCGGTGCTGGTGACGCCCGAGGGCCGGGTGCTCGAACGGGCCCACACCGTGCCGGTGACGGAGGTGCCCCGCGACGTGCTGGCCACCGCACTGCGCGCCGCCCCGCAGCTCGAACAAGCCTGGATCGTCTCGGACGACAGCCAGCAGCGCTTCTGGCTGTGCGAGCTGCGGTCGCGCATCGGCCACCAGCTGGTGCTCGAGATCGCTCTCGACGGCCGCCTGCTCGGGGTGAGACGCCGCATCACCGCGCGCGTCGACGTCTGACTTCGGAGCTACCGCCGCTGAAACGACACGAGCTCGACCGATTGGTCGGCGAGGATCTGCCGCACCTCGTGCCCCACTTCGGGCGCGTACCAGATCACCTGGGTGAAGATCGGCGCACCCTCCTGATCGACGCGCTGCAGCCGCCGCACGATGCGCAGGGCCGCGAAGGTGCCCGCCGGCACCGCGACCTCGTCGAGGTCCTCCACCACGCAGCTGGCCCGCATCGGTACGCGGCGGCCATCGCCGAAGACCTCGGTGAACTCGCACGCCCAGCGCTTGCCGAGCCAGAGCGGCCAGTGGTAACGCAGGTCCGCTGGCTCGAGCACGTGCAGCGGCCGATCCTCGGCCGCGACCCACTCGCCGAGGTTGGCGAGATCGAGGTCGCGCCGCAGCACGACCTGGCCGCCGGTGGTGAGCACGTAGCCGCGTTCGTCGATCGCCGCGACCGAGAGCCGCAGGCGCGCCGCGCCGCCGCGCTCGAGTTCGAACTCGTCACCGACCTGCCACTGCGGACGCGCATAGGTCGCGGCACCCGCGGGCGGTGTCTCGTCGAACGAGACGAGCCCGCCGCCGGCAGTCACCGGCGCGGGCTCGGGTTCGGGTTCGGTGGCAAGGCCGGCACAGCCGGCGAAGGTCAGCAACACGAGAGGCCAGCGGCGCATCGACGCAGGATGCGGCCGCCGGCAGCGCCGCTCAAGCACTGACCGGCTCCTGCTCGCGGCCGGGGCCGCGGCCCCTGCCGCGCCTCGGCGGCTGCTGCTCCGCGCGCGAGCCTGGCCCGCGGCCGACGCCTGCGCCTGGACCGGGCCGCATGCCGCCTCTCATCTGCATGCGCAGCTGCATCTGCCGGTGCATCTGCAGCTGTTGGCCGCGGAACCCACGCCCCGCGAAGCCCTGGCCCGGCATTCCCCGCCCCGGCAACCCGCGACCCCGCGCTCGCTGCTCGCGGGGCCCCTGGCCACGCTGTGCCCGCTGGCCGCGCCCCGGCGCTGTGCCTCGACCACGAGCCTCGCTGCGCGGCGCAGCCCGACCGTTCTGACGTTCGTCGCCGGGATCGACCCGCTGCCCCTCGCGCCGCAGCTCCTGCAGGCGCTGGCGCAGCTGCTGCATCCGCTGCCGGATCGCTTCGAGCTTCGCCTCGGCCCGGGGCGGCACTTGTCGCTCTTGCCGTTCGCCGCGCGGACGGGGCTGATCGGCGCGTTCACCGCGTTGCGCCGGTGCCATGGCGCAGAAGACACACATCATCAGGATCGGGATCAGTCGCATCGTTCATGCCTCCTTGGGGAGTGCACAGAACGGACCCCGTCACAACGCGCCCACGCGCGGCCCGATCTTCCTCAGTCCTCGTCGATCGGGATGGGCCGAAAGTCGATCGCGTCAACCGAAGCGAGGTAGTAGCGGATGCCGTCGGCTACGCCGTTGAACCCATACTGCAGGTCCTTGCCGTGCAGGTGCCCGTAGACACACTTCTGCACGTTCGCGGCGTGCAGCATCGGCACCGCCGGCGTGACCCGCCCATCGACGAACCGGGGCGGATAGTGCACCAGGGCCACCGTGCACGGCCCGCCGGCGACGCAGCCGCCGAGCTTGCGGCCGGCGTCGATCGACTGCTGCAGGAAGTTGAGTTCGCGTTGCAGGATCTTGCCCGCGTCGGCGTCGGCCCAGGGCGCGTCCGGCGGGTCCCACAGGCGCGAGCCGACGACGACGGTGCCGTCGTCGAGCTGCACGGCGTTGGCCTGCAGCAGGTGGATCGACGGATGCACGAGCGCCTGCAGCTTGTTGCGGGCCGCGGTGCCGCGCGGCCACCACGTGCAGTGGTTGCCGCGGATCAGGACCTTCTTGCCGCGCCGTGCGCCGAGCCAGTCGAGGTCGGGCTTCGCCTCGTGGAAGTGCAGCCCCCACGACGTGTCGCCGCCGCACAGCACCCAGTCGTCGTCGCCGACCATCGCGTCCCACGCGTCCTGCATGCGCTGGGCGTGCCCAACCCACTGCGGACCGAAGATGTCCATGGGCTTGTCGACCCCGAAGCTGAGGTGCAGATCACTGATCGCGAAGAGGCGCAAGGAGGCTCGGGGCAGCTGGCAAAGGCCATGTGCATACGAGACGATCGCGCCATGCTCAAGCGATCCCGCGTTTGTGGCGTCCTGCCGCTGCTCGCCCTCGGCGCCCTCACCTCGGCCGCGATCGCCCAGGCCGACGTCCCGCCCTGCCCGGCGGCCCCCGCCGGCTACGACGCCGCGCTGTGGCAGAAGGCCTGGCAACTGCACCACGCCGCGCTGGTGGTCGACACCCACGTGGACACCACCACCAGGATCCTCGACATCGACTTCGACATGGGGCACCGCGCCGACACCGGGCACTTCGACCTCGCGCGCGCCAAGGAAGGCGGGCTCGACGCGGTGTTCTTCTCGATCTACGTCGACTCGCGCTTCTACGGCGACGAGGCCGCGCTGTTCGCGAACCCGCCGGCGACGATCAACGACGACTGGCTGCGGCCCGCCGAGCCCGGCGCCGCGAACGGCAGCGCCCGCCGCGCGCTCGACATGATCGACGGCCTGCTGCGCACCGCGGCCCGCTATCCCGACCAGATGGTGACCTGCAGCTCCGTCGCCGAGCTGCGCGCCGCGGTCGGCGATCACAAGCACGCCGCGCTGATGGGCATCGAGGGCGGCCACGCGATCGAGGGCGACCTGGGCCTGCTGCGCCTGTTCGCGAAGCTCGGCGTGCGCTACATGACCCTGACGCACACCAACCACAACGAATTCGCCGACTCGTGCGCCCCCGCGGCGCCGCGCTGGGGCGGCCTCAACCGGCTCGGCGTCAAGGTCGTCGAGGAGATGAACCGCCTCGGCATGATGGTCGACGTCAGCCACGTCAGCGACGCCACCTTCTTCGACGTGCTCGCGGTCAGCACCGCGCCGGTGATCTGCTCGCACAGCTCGATGCGCGCGCTGTGTCCGCACCCGCGCAACATCACCGACGAGATGCTCCGCGCCTTGGCGGCCAAGGACGGCGTGGTGATGATCAACTACAACTGCGGCTTCGTCGACGCCGACTACGCCAAGAACCGCAACTCGCGCGAGGCGACGCGGCGCATCCACGAGAAGGCCGCCCGCGACAAGTTCGCCGAAGGCAGCGCGGAACTGCGCGAGGCGCTGGCCAAGCTCGACGCCCGCATGCCGGCGGTCGAGCGGCCGCCGCTGCAGAAGCTCGTCGACCACGTGCTGCACGCGATCGAGGTCGGCGGCCCCGATCACGTCGGGCTGGGCAGCGACTTCGACGGGGTCCCGTGCGTGCCGCAGGAACTCGACGACGTGACCTTCCTGCCGCGGCTGACCTACCAGCTGCTCGCCGCGGGCCAGAGCGAAGCCACGATCCGGAAGGTGCTCGGCGAGAATCTGCTGCGCGTCTTCGGCGCGGTCGAACAACGCGCCTACGCGCTGCGCGGCACGGCGCCGCGATGCAACGACCCGGCGACGGACCACCTGCCGCGCGAGCGCTGAACCGCCCGCCGCGTCAGTCCTCGTCGAAGCGCAGCCCGTACATCGAGTACGGGTCCGCGTCGCCCGCGGCCGGCGTGCCCTGCGCCGTCGACGTGAAGCCGAGGCTGCGGAACGCGCGGTGCACGAACTCCTGCAGCTTCTGCAGGGTCGCCGCGGTGACCACCGTCGGCGTGGTGATCTGCAGCGCCGGCCGCAGCAGGTTGCGGGCCGCGAACAGATGAAACGCCGACGAGCGATCGTGCGGCGTGAACGCCGACCCCATCGCCTTGATCAGCAGCTCCGAGAGGTTCCAGGTCTCGGGTCCGCCGCCGATGCCGAGTTCGGTGCGCTTCTGGATCACGAAGTCGAGCATCACCGACTCGAGCACGCAGCCGAGCAGCACGGTGGCGATGCGGTAGTCCTTGCTCTCGATGGCGCGGTCGAAGCTCCTCAGGTCCACCTGCACCAGGGACCGCAGCCGCGGATCACGCAGCTTGGTGGCGTCGATCAACTGGCTGGCCGAGAACGACGTCGACTCGGATTGCGCCGGAGGCCTGGCCTGCGTCGAAGCCATGCCGACATCCGGGAGGGCGAAGGGGTCGGGTTGCGCGACCTGCATGTCGCCCATCAGCGACACGCCGGCGCTCATCTGCGGTCCGCGCGGCCCCTGCTGGCCGACCCCGGGGATGACCCTCTGCTTGAACAGCTTGTTGCTGATGCGCGTACGAAGCGCGCGGACCGCCTCGCTCTGCGTCTTGCCGATGCCCGGGATCGGCAGTTCGACGAGCGGCTTCTCCGCGAGCTCGACCGACCAGTCGCCGAGCACCTGACGCTTGCGCTGCACCAGCGCCTTCTCGTCCGGCGACATGATCTGCTCGGACACGATGCGCTGATCGAGCCACTCGTACATGCGACGACAGCAGGCGACCAGGAGCGCGCAATCGGGCGGCGAGATCTCCAGCGCGACCGACTCCTGATGTCCTGACAGGCAGCGCTGCAGGTAGTCGCGCAGGCGCCGCAACTCGCCGTAGATGCGCGGCAGATCCGGCGCGCCGGTCACGCCGGAGTTCGACAACTCGAGGCGATACTCGGCGATGTGGTCCAGGGTCAGCTTGGCGGACTCGAGGAAGAGCACCGCCACGACCTTCTTCACCTGGACACGGGACATACGGCCAGATGATCGGCCACGAACCCCTAGGAGCTTGACGTACACGACAGGTCAGACCTCGATGTGCGGCGCTTGCCTGCGGGCGCCGGTCGTTATGCTGCCCGGCCGATGCCACCGCTCGAACAGGCCCTGACCCGACTGCTCGGCGCGGCGCGCGTGGTCCATTCCAGGGACGCATTGCTCGCCTGGGAGTGCGACGGCTTCACGGTGCACCGGTCGCGGCCGCGGGCCGTGGTGCTGCCCGAGTCGACGGCGGAGGTGCAGGCCGTGGTGCGGGTTCTGGCCGATGCCAGGGTGCCGTTCGTGCCGCGAGGCGCCGGCACCTGCCTGTCCGGCGGCCCGACGGCCGGCCGCGATGCAGTCGTCGTCGACCTGGCGCGCATGCGCTCGGTGTTGCAGATCTCGACAGACGATCTCTACGCCGTGGTGCAGCCAGGCGTCGTCAACCTGGACCTCACGCGGCACGTGCACGCGCACGGCCTGCACTACGCCCCCGACCCCAGCAGCCAGACGGTGTGCACCATCGGCGGCAACCTCGCCGAGAACAGCGGCGGCCCGCACTGCTTCAAGTACGGCATGACCACCGACCACGTGCTCGGGGCGCTCGTGGTGCTGCCCGACGGCAGCCTCGCCAGGCTCGGTGATCACGCGGGCGCCCGCGCCCCCCACGGCCTGGACCTCCTCGGTCTGTTCTGCGGCAGCGAAGGCACGTTCGGCATCGCCACCGAGATCACGGTGCGGCTGTGCCCTGATCAGGAGGAGGTGCGCACGCTGCTCGCGGCCTTCGCCGACATGTCTTCGGCCTGTCGCGCGGTCGGCGACATCGTCGCGGCCGGGCTGGTGCCCGCCGCGCTCGAGATCCTCGACCAGGCGACGATCCGCGCGGTCGAGGCGTCGGTCTACCGCGCCGGCTATCCCGAGGACGCGGCGGCCGTGCTGCTGGTCGAGATCGACGGTCCCCGCGAAGTGCTCGCCGAGGAAGCCGCCGAGGTGCGCGAGTTCTTCGCCCGACACGGCGCCCTCAGCGTCGAGGAAGCGGCCGACGCCGCGGAGCGCAAGCGCCTCTGGAAGGGCCGAAAGGGCGCGTTCGGCGCGATGGGACGACTGAACACCGACCTCTACGTGCTCGACGGCGTGGTGCCGCGCACCCGCCTCGAAGACGCGCTCGCCGGCATCGCGGCGATCGGCGAGCGCCACGGCGTGTTGCTCACCAACGTCTTCCACGCGGGCGACGGCAACCTGCACCCCAACATCTCGTTCGACGGGCGCGACGCCGACCAGACCGCGCGCGCGGTCGCCGCGGGCCGCGAGATCCTGCAGCTGTGCGTCGACCTCGGTGGCAGCATCTCCGGCGAGCACGGCATCGGCAGCGAGAAACTCGAGCACGTGCCGATGATGTTCTCACCCGCCGACCTCGAGGTGATGGCGCGCGTTCGGTCGGCCTGGAACCCCGACGACCTCTGCAATCCGGGCAAGGTGCTGCCGACGCGGAGTTCGTGCGCCGAGTCGGCGAAGTGGCCGCAGATCGCCGCGCGGGTGCTCGGAGAAGGCGGCCAATGACCGCGCGACCGACGAACACCGACGAGGTCGCGCAGGCCCTGCGCGCGGCACGCCGGGTACGCATCCGCGCCGGCGGCTCGCGGCAGGAACGGCGCGCCGATCCAGGTGACGCGACGATCCTCGACGTCGGCGGGCTCGACACGATCGAACGGCTCGACGCACCCGACCAGACCTGCACCGTGGGCGTCGGCGTGACGCGCGCCGCGCTCGACGCAGCGCTCGCCGAGCACGACCTCGAGCTGGGCTGTCTCGGCGGCGGCACGATCGGCGGCTTGTGCGCCAGCGACCCGATCGGCGCCGCCGCGCCGACTTCGCCGTCGCCGCGCTCACTCCTGCTCGGCATGGACGCGCTGCTCGCCGACGGCACCGCGTTCCGTTCGGGTGCGCGCGTCGTCAAGAACGTCGCCGGCTTCGATCTGCACAAGCTGTTCGTCGGCAGCCAGGGGCGGCTGTTCGTGGCGACGCGCCTGCATCTGCGGCTGCGGCCGCGACCGCGCGCCGCGACGTGGTTCGTGGTGTCCGACCTGGACGCGCCCGCCGCGCAGCAGCGCTTCACGACCCTGCGCAACCTGGCCACTCCTCCCGCGGTGCTGCGGCTCGCGCGCGCTGCGGACGGCTCGTTCACGCTCGAGGGCAAGGTCGCGGGGCGCCCCAACTTCGTGCGGGACATGCTGACGCGCCACGAGCTCGTCGAGGCCCAGCCGATCGGGGAGCTGCATCTGCCGACGCCCACCGGCGGCGAGGTGCTGGGCGGCCTGCTGACGCCGAGTCGCCTGCCGGCGCTGCTGGCGGCCGTTCCCGCCGCGGCCCGGCTGTTGCTCTACGGCGGCGGCCGGTTCGAACTCGCGCTCGACGCCCCGGCCACCAGCGACGCGATGCTCACCGCGCTCGCCGACCTGCAGGTGTCCGCGACGATCCTCCACGGCGCCTCCGCACGGCGCGGCCTCGCCACCCCCACCGATCCCGGCCAGTTGCGACTCGCCGAGGCCCTCTCGCGCGCGCTCGACCCCGATGGCAAGTTCGCCTGATTCTCCTGCCTACCCGCGCACGCTCGACTGCGTGCATTGCGGCCTGTGCCTGCCAACGTGCCCGACCTACCAGGTGCTCGGCGTCGAAGCCGACTCGCCGCGCGGACGCATCTACCTGATGCGCGCGCTGACCGAGGGCCGCGTCGAAGACCCGAACGCGATCCGGCCATTCCTCGACCGCTGCCTGGACTGCCGCGCCTGCGAGACCGCGTGCCCCTCGGGCGTGCGCTACGGCGAGATCCTCGAGACGGTGCGCGGCGAACTCGAGCGACGCACACCGCAGCGCGGCCTCGCGGCGTGGCTGACGCGAACGCTGCTGTGGCACGTCGTCGCGCGCCAAGGCCGGCTGCGCCTCTTGTTCGCGCTGCTGCGCGCCTGCGAAGTCCTCGGTCTGCGCAAGCTGGCCACGAAGCTGCGGCTGATCCCGTCGGCGATGGCGCGCCTGGCGCCGCCGATCCCGCCGGGCCACGAACGTCGACCGCTGCCGACCGGCCGGCACGCGCCGCCGCCGCACGTGCGCGCCCGCGGCGTCACCGTCGGCATGTTCACGGGCTGCATCATGGAGCCGATGTTCGGCCGCGTGAACCGCGCCACGCTGCGGCTGCTGCTCGTCAACGGCTTCCACGTCGAGGTGCCCGCGCAGCAGGGCTGCTGCGGGGCGCTGCTCGTGCACGCCGGCCAACCCGAGCGCGCGCGGCAGCTCGCCGCGGCCAACACCCGCGCCTTCGCCGGCGTCGACGTCGTCCTCAACAACTCCGCCGGCTGCGGCTGCGCGATGAAAGAGTACGGCCACCTGCTCGGCGACGACGCGGGCAGGGCGTTCGCCGCCAAGTGCCGCGACGTCAGCGAGTTCCTGGCGTCCGAGGGCCTGACCGCGACCCCGGCGCCGCTGCCGCGCCGCGCGGTCTACGACGACCCCTGCCACCTGTGCCACGGCCAGGGCGTGCGCAGCCAGCCGCGGCAGCTCCTGGGCGAAGTTCCCGGCCTGCAGCTGGTGCCGCACGAGTCGCCCGAGGACTGCTGCGGATCGGCGGGCATCTACAATCTGCTGCAACCCGGAGTCGCCGCGGAAATAGGCAGGCGCAAGATCGATAGGCTGCTCGCCGCCCGCCCCGACCTCGTCGTCACCGGCAACCCCGGCTGCATGATGCAGATCGACAGTCATCTGCGCGCGGCCGGCCACGATGTGCCCGTCCGCCACCCCGTCGAGCTGCTGCTGCCCCCCGAATGAGTCGCTCCATCGCCCTGCTCTGCTGCGGCTGCATCGTCGCCATCGGTGCCACCGGTTACGGCATGCTCGGTGATCCGGCGATCGCCGACGTCGCGGTGCCCGAGCAGGTCGGCCAGACGGCGCCCAAATCCGACTTCGCGCGCCGCATCGACATGGGCCGCCGCAGCGGCAAGGTCGCGACGATGGACGAGGTCGTGCGTGAGCTCCAGGAACGCACCCGCACCTCCCCCGAGGACGCCGAAGCCTGGCACCTGCTCGCGAGCGCGGCGCTGTCGCGCCTGCAGACCCGCACCGCCCTGCGCGGCATCTCCGTCGGCAAGCCGCTCTACGACACGCTGCCGACGGAAGTGGCCGCCGACGTCGACCTCGGCCTAGCGGCCGCCGACAAGGCGCGCACGCTCGGCGACGACAGCGGCGACCTCTACCGCCTCGAGGCCGGCCTACTCGGCCAACGCATCACCGGCTTCAGCTCCGCCCTGCAGTGGAACGGGCGCATCCAGAAGGCCCTCGCCAAGGCCGTCGAGCTGATCCCCGAGCAGCCCAAGCTGCACCTCGCGCTCGGCCTGCGCAAGCTGCTCGCGCCGCGCTTCCTCGGCCACGATCCCGCCGGGGCGCTCGAACATCTGCAGTTCGCCGCCGAAGCGATGCCCGACGACGAGCGACCCGCCCTGTTCGCGGCGATGGCGCTGTATCTGCAGGACAAGCGGCAGCAGGCGATCGTGTGGCTCGAGCAGGCGGTCGCGCGCAATCCGGACAACCCGTTCGCGCGCGCGGTGCTGAGGCGCGTGCAGCGCGACGAGCAGGACCCGTTCGGCCGCGACCTGACCGTCGCCGAGATCGACGCGCCACGCTGAGGCCGCGGCGAGAGCTCACGCAGCCTTGTGCACGCGCTCACAGTGGCCTGCAGGCTGATCGTCGGCCGCAGCACGGCCAGGCCCGATGACAGCGCAGCCCCACCTGCTTGCCCACGACGAACTGCACGGAGCTCCGCCACCCGGCTTCGACCGCGCACTGCCGGGCTGGTTGGAGAGGGTGCTCGGCGTCGCCGCGCTACAGCGGGTCGGCGAGCGCGCGCTGCGCCGCGCCGGCGTGGACGCGACGCCGATGCAGCGGCTGACCACGGCGATGGAGGAACTCGCCTTGAACCGGTTCTGCCCTGAGGCCGACGTCGGCAAGGTGCCGCGCACGGGCCCGCTCCTGATCGTCGCCAACCACCCGCACGGCATCGTCGACGGCCTGATCCTCGGCCAACTGCTGCTCGGCGTGCGCGACGACGTGCGCCTGCTCGGCAGCCGCTGGCTGGGACGCGTGCCGCAGCTGCGCGGCCTGCTGCTCGACGTCGATCCGACGGGCGCCGCCGACGCCGTCGACTCGAACCGGCGTTCGATGCTCGGCGCCGTGCGCTGGCTGCGCGCCGGCGGGGCGCTGCTGGTGTTCCCCGCGGGCAAGGTCGCGACACGCACGTGGCGGCACCGCGACGCGATCGACGACACCTGGCACCCGAACGTCGCACGCCTGCAACGCCTCGCCGGCTGCGCCGTGTTGCCGATGCACATCCGCGGCGGCAACTCGCGCCTGTTCCAGCTGGCCGGGTTGTTCCACTCCCGGCTGCGCACGCTGCTGCTGGCGCGCGAAGCCCTGCGCATGCGTGGCCGCACGATGACCGTGCGCGTCGGCAATCCGATCGCCCACGGCCAGCTGCTGAACTTCCGCGGCGGCGACGAGCTGACCGGCTACCTGCGGTTGCGCACCGAGATCCTCGGCCGCCGCCCGACCCGGCGCGGGCCGGCGTCGGGGAACCTCAGCATGGACGGCCACGAGCCCATCGTCGCACCGGTGGAACCCCGCAGGCTGGCCCACGACATCGCCGCGCTGCCGGCATCGCAGCGGCTCACCTCCAGCGGCGAGCTCGAGGTCTGGTACGCCTACGCGCCGCAGATCCCCCACTTGTTGCGCGAGATCGGCCGACTGCGCGAACAGACCTTCCGGCAGGTCGGGGAAGGCACCGGCAAGGCCATCGACCTCGACCAGTTCGATGTCCACTACCAGCACCTGTTCGTCTGGCACCCACTTCGCCGCGAGGTCGTCGGCGCCTACCGCATGGTCCGGGTCGGTCGCGCGGCCGACGGCGACGACGAGCGCCGCCTCTACACCAACACGCTCTACGACTACGACCGCCGCTTCCTCGAGCAGATCGACGCCGGCATCGAACTGGGCAGATCGTTCGTCGCGGCGGCGTGGCAGCGCGAGTTCCTGCCGCTGCAGCTGCTGTGGCGCGGTATCGCCACCTTCGTGAGCCGCGACCCAGAACATCACGTGCTGTTCGGCGCGGTCAGCATCAGCGGCAGCCACGACGCGGTCAGCAAGCAGATGATGGTCGATCACCTGCGCCGCCACCTGCACCCGCGACTCAGCCAGCTGGCGCGGCCTCGCCACCCGGTGCGCGATGTCGAGCGACACCTGCTGCCGCTGCAGTGGACCGAGACGATGATCGCCGACCTCGGTCACGTCGACGCGATGGTCGCCGAGATCGAGCCCGAGCTGCGCGGCGTACCCGTGCTGCTGCGTGAGTATCTCAAGCTCGGCGGGCAGCTGGTCGCGCTCGACGTCGACCCGAACTTCCAGGACTCGATCACGGCGCTGATCCTGATCGACCTGCGACGCACCGATGCGCGCCTGCTGGGCCGCTACATGGGCAAGCAGCAGGCGCGCGAGTTCAGGCAGTGGCACGCGGCGCGCCGCCTCGGCAGCGCGCTCGACTGCGCCTGAGCGCGCCGCTCATTGCTTGAGCAGGCGGCGCAGCGTCGGGGCCGGAGTCGTGGTCGAGGTCGCGGACGAGCCACTCTCTGCGGGCGCGGCCTCGGTCGACTTCACCTCCTCGACCCGATGCAGCTGCAGCGTCGGGTTGGCGGCGCGCACCTCGCGGGCGGGCGTCCCGGCCGCGGAGCCGAAGACACCGGCGTCGCGCTTGCTGAAGCGCAGCGACGCCTGGCCGCCCTGCCCACTGCCGATGCCGACGCCCCAACGCATGTCGCCGGCGGGCGCGCCGGCGCGACCGATGCGCACGGCACCCTTGTGCTCGTGCTCGTCGTCGTCGTCGCCTTCGTCGTCATCGTCGTCGTCGTTGCGGCCCTTCGACTTCTGCATGTCGCGGAGCAGCTTGCGGATCTCACGCATCTCGGCGCGCATCTGCTCGATCATCTCGCGCATCTCGGCGTCACCGGCTTCGGGCGCGGCGGCGCGGCGGGTGCGCGTGACGGCGGCCCGGCGGGCGGCGTCGGCGCGAGCGACGTTGCGCTCGACCTCGGCGCGTTCACGCGCCTCGGCGGCGCGCTCACGCGCTTCCGTGCTGCGCACGCGGGCGACCTCCATCTGCGCGCGAGCCTCCTGCATCGCGCGCTCGACGCGCTCCCGCTTCACCTCGAAGACCTCGGCCTGCTCGGCCTTGTGGGGCGCCGGGGTACCCCACTGCAGCATGCGCGGCTCTTCGCCCTCGCGGACGACCATGACGCCGCCGGGCGTGGTGGTGTACGCCTTCGCGATGCCCGGGCTCATCACGCGCACCCTGTGCTCGCCGGCCTTGCCGTCGCCGCTCTCGATCTCGATCGAGCCTTCGAGCTTGATCGTGCCACCTTCGCCGTTCTCGCCGAGGTTGATCACGATGCCCTTGCCGTCACCGAGTTCGATGACCTTGCCCGACTTCGCCTTGACGGCGCCGTCGCCCTGGGTGACCCAGACCTGCGCCTGGCCCGGCTTGCCGCCTTCCTGGGTGCGGAACTCGACCTTCTGCGGGGTGAAGAAGCCCATCTGCGGCGCCTTGGGCGCGGCGGGCGCCTTCGGAGCGGCCGGGGCCTTGGGTGCCTTGGGTGCCTTCGGGGCCTTGGGTGCCTTCGGGGCCTTGGGGTCCTGCGGAACCAGCAGCGCGCGCAGCGGGCGCGGTGCCTCGGCGACCTCGACCGCCTTGACCTGCTCGCCGGAGGTGACGTCGTCCAGCTCGATCACGACGGCATGCTCCGTCTCCGCCTTGACCACCTGCTCGAGCGCCTTGGCGATCGCCTTGTGAAGCTCGGCGCGCTGCTCCTTGGAGAGGTCGTCGACGTCGATGCTCTCGAGCGCCTTGGCGAGCTTCTTGTGCAGGTTCTCCGCGGCCTCGGCCTTCGCCTTGGGCTTGGGAGTCGGAGCGACGCGCACGGCACCTTGCGCAGGCAAGGCCGCCGCGACACCGAGGGTGGACGCGAGCGTCCAGAACGTGACGAACGATGGCTTCTTCATGGCTTCGTTTGGCTTCGGGATCAACGGGAGGGGAGGGACAGTGTGCGACGCGCGACTGCGTCGTGCAGCCGGGTGCGCATTCGTTCGAGATTGGCCAGGCGCTCGCCGAGCTTGCTGGCGAGCGCGGCAGACATGGGGTCCGCCGGGTCGAGATCGCGCACGGCGCGCTGGCTGGCCTTGACCAGGTCGAGATACTCCGCGTCGAGCAACGCGAGCATCGCCGCGGGGCTCGACGCGGCACTCGAAGTGCTCGAGGAGAGCGTCGCCGGCGCCGGCGCTTCGGGCACGAACACGTCTTCGACGTCGAACACCAGCTCTTCGCCCGCCCGGGCGAGGCCCGGCGCGGCGAAGGTCATCGCCGCCAGCGCGCCGGCCGCGAACACCAGCGCCCCCAGGCGCGTCGGGCGCCCTTCGTCGCGCGCGGCGAGCGCCGCTTCGACGCGTTCACGCAGCGCCGACGGCTTGGCCGCCATGCCGAGCGCGAACGTCTGCGCGGGAGTGTTGGGCCGCAACCAGTCGGCGACGTCGAGCAGGCAGCGCGCGACTGCGGCGGGGCTGCTCTCGCGCGCGGCGACCGCGTCGCAGCGCAGCTCGACGAGGCGCACCCAACGGCGCCGCGCCAGCCACAGCAGCGGCTGCCACGGCATCACCGCCTGCAGCACCGCGGCGAACCACATCCACGCGGGGTCGCAGCGGCGCAGGTGCGCGAGTTCGTGCGCGAGCATCGCCCGCAGCGAGCCGTCGCCGAGGGTCGCCGCGCGCGCCGGCAGGCAGATCTCGGGGCGCAGCCAGCCGAACGCGATCGGCGTCGCCAGCGCCGGGCTGCGGCTGAGGTGCGGCGTGCGGCACATGCCGAGCGACCCCGCGACCTTGGCGGCGATCGTGAGCACGCGCGCGTCGGTCTCGGGTTCGCGGGCGACCAGCACGCGCTGCAGCCGCGCGTGACTGCGCCACAGCCACTGCACGCCGAGGATCGCGAACGCGGCGGCCATACCCAGCAGCAGCCACGACCACGGCACCTCGACCGGCGCCGGCGCCGGCGCGGCGACCGGGCTCGGGCCGGACCATTGTCCCGCGAGCTCGATGGCGCGATTGGACAGGTCGGTGGCGAGCGGCATCGTCGGATCGCTCCACGACAGACCCCAGGCCCACCTGCCGCCCATGCCGAACTGCTGGGCGATCGAACTCACGAACGGCACCCACAGCGCGAGCCGCAGCAGCCGTTCCTGCAGGACCAGCGCGCGACCCTGCAGCAACCAGCTGGCGACGCAGGCGAAGCCGAGCGCGAGGGTCGAGTGCAGCGCGAAGGTGCCGAGCCAGTCGGTGAACACGCCGACCCCGTCGACCGCGGCGCTCACGACTTCTTCCCCCGCGTCTCGCGGCGCTCGGCAGCGGCCACCCGCGCCCGCAGCTCGTCGAGTTCGGCGAGCTCGATCTCACCGGCGCGCAGCAGGTGGTTGACGAGCGCCATCGGGTCGCCGTCGAACAGCTTGCCGACGAGGTCGCCGACGAGGTTGCGCTGCACCTGATCGGGCTCGACCACCGCGTGATAGACGAACTGGCGACCGTTCTCGCGGTGCGAGACGAGGCCCTTGTCCTCCATCTTGCGCAGCATCGTCGCGATCGTGGTCAGCGCGAGCTGGCGGTCGGCGAGGTCGCCGTGCACCTCGGCGACGGCGGCGTCGCCGCGGTCCCAGAGAACCCGCAGGATCGCGAGTTGGAGATCACCTAGGTTGCGGGGGGCTTCCATGAGGGTCGTCTACTACCAGAGTAGTCGGCAACAACTACTGCGGTAGTAGAGGAATCCTCCCAGAATCCTCGCGACCGGGTGAAATGCCCGTCGCCGATCCGGTGGGCCGGATCGGCGGGACCGGGTGACCGGGACTCAGCCGCCGACGGGGGCGACGATGTAGCGCACGCCGGTGCTCGCCGACAGCATGCCGTTGGGCGAGAACGGGTCGAGCACCGCCCACTGGGTGTAGAGCGACAGCCCGATGTACCAGGTCACGGCCGGCAGCATCATCGACGTGTTGGCGATGCCCGCGCCGGCGCCGCCGCCGACGCTGACCGTCAGGTTGGACGCGACCACGTTGTTGCGCAGGTAGCAGCCGAACGGGGCCATGCCGAGCAACGTGCCGAAGTCGGCCGGCAGCTGGGTCGGGCCGAACATCGCGTCGCTGTCGCCGATCGCCCAGATGCACACGCGCTGCGAGGCGACGTTGGCGATCTGGTGGTTCCAGGTGATGCCGGGCCAGGCGAGCTGCAGGTTCTGGTGGGTCGGCAGGAAGTTGCCTTCGCCCGGGCAGGCGTAGCCGTACTCGACGACGGCGCCGGGCCGCGCCGAGAAGCGCGTAGTCAGGCCCACACCCTGCTGCACCAGGCCCGAGGTCGCGCCGGGCGAACCCGCCTGATAGACGCGCGTGGTGGTGCCCACCGACGCGGTCGACCCGCGCAGGTTGTAGGGGAACGGCTGGTTGCTGCGGCTGTTGCCGTAGATGCGGATCTCGACCAGCACCGGCCGCACGCGGTCCCAGGTGAACCGGGTCGAGAACGGCAGGGTCATGACCACCTGGCCCGAAGAGCCCGCGAGCAGCTGCACGTTCTGGCGCGGCACCACCAGGATCGGCGTCGAGGCGTAGTTGGAGTCGAACAGGCCGGTGACGCCGAACGGCTGCCCGTGCGAGATCAGCACCTCCATGTCGATGGTGGTCGCGTTCGAGCTCTGCGTCGTGCCGGCGAAGAACTCGAGCTGCTCGAAGCGCATCGGCTCGGGGATCGCCGCCTGCAGCGAGAACGCCGAGTACCACTGCTGGTAGCGGCCGATGCCGCCCGGGAAGGGCCGGTCGATGTTCTGCGGGCTGACGGGGTTGGGCACGGTCGCCGTGGTCTGCGCCGTCGCCATCGACGCGAGCAGGAAGAGGGGCAGGAGGGCTCGATTCATGGTTCTGTCGGGCTGGCCGGCCGACGTGCGCCGCCGGGAGAGGCCATGGAGTTTACCGTATGCGGAAACGGGGGAAGGGCGACCGTCTCGATCCGGGTCTTAGTTCGCCGACCCCGCCGGGCAACCGGATCGGGCCGCTCCTGGGCTCAAAAGCGCAGCGTGTGCTGCAGCTTGAGCGCGAGGCTCTGATCGACCGGTGCCACGGCGCCGTCCTCGCGCAACCAGCTCGTGCCGAGCACCGCGAAGAAGTCACAACCCTCGTCGTAGACCCAGCGCAGGCGGCTCTGCCAACCGATCACGTCAGACTCGTTGTCGTATTGCACGAGGTTGTAGACCGACAGGCTGGGCGAGAAGTGCAGGTCGACGCGCGCCGCCGCGATCTGGGTGGTGAAGCCGCGACCGGGCCCCAGATCGACGTGCGTCGTGCGGTAGTCCGCGCCCAGATGCAGCAGCGCCGAGGTGCGCCAGGAGCCCTCGACCGCGACATCGTCGCTGTGACCGTCGAAGAAGCCGCCGGTTTCGAACCGGACCTCGCCGTTCCACGGTCGGCCCTCGGAGGTGGAGAGACGCGCGCCCGCGCGCGTGTTGCGGTAGTCCCCCGCGAACACGACCGTGGAGCCGTCGAACAGCGTGAAGTCCGACTCGACCCGCTCGAACTTGTCGTAGGCGAACACGTAGGCCGTGTCTTCGGACTGCAGCTGGAAGCCGAGCTGGTCGAGACCGAGCCGCGATTCCTGCGGATCGC
This sequence comes from Planctomycetota bacterium, assembly GCA_020638655.1. Taxonomy (GTDB): domain Bacteria; phylum Planctomycetota; class UBA1135; order UBA1135; family UBA2386; genus JACKIC01. Next base: position 1,023,249 of record JACKIC010000001.1, on the reverse strand, counting down.
CGTGCCAGCTCTCGTTGCGGCGCGCCGAGCCAACCACGATCCAGTTGCGCACCGAACCACCCTCGTCGACGCGCGGCCGGTAGCCCGCCTCGAACTCGGCGGCGCGGGTGCCGCGCCGACTGACGAAGCCGAGCGCCGGGGTGAACTCGTCGCTGATCCAGCGCGTGCCCGCCCCGAGTTGCCATTCGCGTCCGCGGCTGCGCAGGTCGACGCCGAGGCTCTCGCCGTCGGTCGTGTCGCCGACGCCGTTCGAGCCGGCCACGTCGAGCTGCACCTGCAGGTCCAGGTCACCGACGAAGCGCGGCCAGCGATGGTAGAAGTCGGCCCCGAAGACGCTGTTGTCCCCCGTGCTCTGCGGATTGCCGTTGGTGGCGATCACCCCGACCGCGGTCTCCTCGGCGAGCGAGTAGCGCACCCGCGCCACGGCCAGGTTCTCGCGTTCGGTGGTCGGCGAGTCGTCCGCCTGCACGTCGAGCAGCCCGACCTCGAACGGCCCGCTGCGCCCGGTGAGCTTGATGCCCGCGAGCAGCGGGATCGGCGTGCCGTCGCCGGCCAGACCGATGCGCCGCGAGAAGTAGGGCAGGAACGTGGTGTTGCCGGCGCTGCTGGCGCCGAACGCGAAGTACCCGGAGCCGTCGAGGAAGAAGTCGCGCTTCTCGGGGAAGAACAGCGGGAAGCGGTTGAGGTTGATCTGTCGGCCGTCGGCCTCGGTCTCGGCGAAGTCGGTGAACACCGTCGTCGCCAGCTTCATCGACGGCGTGATCCGCCAGTAGATCTCGCCGCCCGCGTCGGGCTCGAAGTCCCAGCCGTCGTCGACCGCGCTGCGATCGCGCGAGAGGTTCGCGGACACGTACGGAACGACCTCCAGGCCGATGCCGGCGTCGATTTCTTCGAAGCCTTCGATCGTGCCGAGCTCGCTGGGCCTGAAGAAGCTGACCTGCTGGCGTGCGTTGTCCCACTGGTAGGCTTCGCTGCGCGAACGCGCGTGACGCCGCAGGTTGAAGCCCCAGGTGCGCGCGCCCTCACGCCGCGGCAGGCTGCGGAACGGGATCGCCAACTCGGCGAACCACCCCTCGTCGCTGCGCGTCACCCGCCCGCTCCAGATCGTGTCCCAGGGCTTGTCGAACTTGTTGCCGTTGGCCGAGATCAGCCCGTCACCGAGGGAGCCCGCCGCGCCGATCTGGAAGAAGTAGGCGATCTGACGGCTCTCGAGCGGGTCGAGGATGATCTCGACGCGGTCGTCGGGGTCGAGCCGCGCGTCGCGCGCGCGCATCGTCGCGACCACCGCGCCGGGTTCGTCGTAGCACCACAGGGCGAAGTACAGGTGATCGCGGTCGTGCAGCAGCTTGACCACGGTGGGCTGGGTCGGCGCGCGCCCCTCCCACGGTTCGACCATGGTCAATTCGCCGATCGCGGGCGCATCGCGCCAGCACGCGTCGTCGAGGCGGCCGTCGATCTTCGGCGCGTCGCGCTCGGCGATGCGACCGACCTGGGCGATCTTGCGCACCCGCTCGGCCCCCGGGTCCTGGCCCGGATCCTGGGCGCGGGCCGGGAACCCGGCCAACGCGATCAACAGCAGACGCCCAAGCAACATGCGGGCGGCACCTTACGGAACCCGCCCACCAGTCGCTGGCGCCTTTCGGCGTGAAATCAGCGGCTCGGGCCGCGGACCTTGAGGCCCTGCACGCCGCCGTAGCCGCCGAAGCCCTGCTGCGGCGCCGCGGCCGGTCGCGGCTCGGGCGCCGAGGACTTCATCGACATGCCCATCGTCGCCCCCGCCGGCTGCGGCTGCTTGACGCGGATGTCGCCGAGGCGGCGCCGCACGTCGTCGGGGCGGTTGGCCTTGGCAACGGTGTCCTCGCCCGAGATCAAGCCGTCGGCGTAGTAGCGCAGCAGCTCGTCCTCGAGCGTGCTCATGCCGTGCTGCTTGCCGGTCTGCATCAGGTTGAGGATCTGCGCCGACTTGGCCTCGCGCACCAGGGAGCGCACGGCGTCGGTGGCGACCAGGATCTCGCGCGCGGCGACGCGGCCGCCGCCCTGCTTGGGCACCAGCGTCTGCGAGATCACGCCCTGCAGGGTGCCGGCGAGCTGCACGCGCACCTGCTGCTGCGCGTCGGTCGGGAACACGTCGATGATGCGATCGACGGTCGAGATGGCGCTGGTCGTGTGCAGCGTGCCGAACACGAGGTGCCCGGTCTCGGCGGCGGTGATCGCCATCGAGATGGTCTCGAGATCGCGCATCTCACCGATCAGGATCACGTCCGGGTCCTGGCGCAGCGCGCGGCGCAGGCCTTCGCGGAACGAGGAGCAGTCCTGGCCGATCTGGCGCTGGGTCACGAAGCACTGCTTGTCCGGGTGCACGAACTCGAGCGGGTCCTCCATCGTCAGGATGTGGCCGTGCTCGGTCTGGTTGATGTAGTCGATCATCGCCGCCAGCGTGGTCGACTTGCCCGAGCCGGTCGGCCCGGTGACGAGCACGAGCCCGCGCGGCTTGCTGGCGAGATCGAGGCAGATCTGCGGCAGGCCGAGCTTGCGGTAGTCGGGGATCTCGTCGGGGATCTGGCGCACGACCAGGCCGATCGCGTTGCGTTGGTGCAGGGCGTTGACGCGGAAGCGCGCCAGGTCCTTCACCGCGTGTGAGAAGTCGACGTCCTTCTCGTTCTGGAAGCGCTCCCACTGGTCGGGCGACATCATCTGCTTCGCCAGCGCCGCGGTCATCTCGGGCGTCAGCCGCCCGTATTCCTCCTGCGGCTGCACCTCGCCGTCGATGCGGAAGCCCGGGCAGCTGCCGGCCTTCACGTGCAAGTCCGAAGCGCCCTTGCCAACCATGCTTCGCAGCAATTCCTGGATGTCCAACGTCACGCTCTCTCCCCCCGGTGTGTGGCGCCGGCCGCGATCCCCGCGGCCAGGGAATCGGACTCCTGCACCGCATTCTTGACCAAGGCTGCGACAGCTGCCCCACAGCGAGACCACGCGCACTGCCGATGAAGATATGGTGAAGAGGGGTCGCTGCGATGGCCAAGGTGCCGCGCATGGGTTGCAATCCCCGGCCGAGACCGCACCCATGACCGAACTGCCGCATTCTCAAGGATTCGTGCCTCCCGACGAGTTGTTCGGGCGCAGCCAGCGCCAGGCCGATCAGGGCCCGTCGGGCGGCAGCGGTTCGATCGGCGGCGACGGCGCGCAGACGCCGGTGTCCGCACCGCTCAACTCGCTCGATCGCACCACCCTGTTCCTCAACCGCGAGCAGTCGTGGCTGTGGTTCAACCGACGCGTGCTGGAAGAGGCGCAGGACGACAGCAACCCGCTGCTCGAGCGCGTCAAGTTCCTCGCCATCTCGAGCAGCAACCTCGACGAGTTCTTCGAGATCCGCGTCGCCGGCGTGATGGAGCTGGTCGACGCCGGACTGCAGGGCGACAACCCCGACGGCATCAAGCCGCAGGACGAACTGGCGCGCGTGCGCGCCGACGCCCACGCCTTCCACGAGCTCATGCACCGCACCTGGTGCGACCGCCTGGTGCCGCTGCTCACCTCGGGCGGGGTGCCGTTCCGCGAGATCCGGCACCTCAACCCGGGCCAGCTGAAGTGGGTCGAAGCCTACTTCCTCAAGGAGATCTACCCGATCCTCACGCCGCTCGCGGTGGACCCGGCGCACCCGTTCCCGGTGCTGCTCAACAAGTCGCTCAACCTCGTCGTGCTGCTGGCCGATCCGCGTCAACAGCGGCGCACGCACCGCATGGCCGTGGTGCAGGTGCCGCGCACGCTGCCGCGCGTGCTGCGGCTGCCCGAGATCGACGGCGAACGCGCCTACGTCTTCACCGCCGACATCGTGCAGGCCAACCTCGGCGCGCTGTTCGCCGGCCTCGAGGTCGTGCACTCGAGCACCTTCCGCGTCACCCGCGACAGCAACCTCGACGTCGACGAGATGCAGGGCACCGACCTGATGAGCTCGATCGAGAAGGAGCTCGTCAAGCGCCGCCGCGGCGAGCCGGTGCGCCTCGAGATCGACACCGGCGCGCACCCCGACGTCGTCGACCGCTTCCTCAAGGCGTTCTCGCTCGAGCTGGACGACGTCTACTACTGCGACGGCCCGGTCAACCTCAGTCGCATCATGGAGCTGTATGCGATCATCGAGAATCCGGACCTGAAGGACCCGCCGGCGCAGCCGCGCCGCACGGTGACCTGGGCGACCGCCGACGAGATGTTCCTCGACCTGCGCGACGGCGACGTGCTGCTGCACCACCCGTACGAGTCGTTCGCGACGGTCGAAGACTTCGTGCGGTTCGCGGCGCGCGACCCCAAGGTGCTCGCGATCAAGCAGACCATCTATCGCGCCGGCAGCCGCAACCCGATGGTCGAGTCGCTGATCGAGGCGGCGCAGCTGCGCAAGCAGGTGACCGCGATCATCGAGCTCAAGGCGCGCTTCGACGAGGAGGCCAACATCCTGTGGGCGCGGCGCATGGAGCAGGCCGGCGTGCACGTGGTGTACGGCATCGTCGGCATGAAGACGCACGCCAAGTGCACGCTGGTCGTGCGCCGCGAGGACGACGGGCTGCGCCGCTACTGCCACATCGGCACCGGCAACTACAACCCGACCACGGCGCGCCTCTACACCGACCTCGGCCTGATCACCGCGCGCGCCGACCTCGGCGAGGAGGTCGCGGAGACCTTCAACATGATCACCGGCTACACCCGGGTGCCGCTGATGGAGCACCTGCTGGTGGCCCCGTTCACGCTGCGCGACAAGCTACTGGTGCTGATCCGCGGCGAGATCGAGAACCAGAAGGCCGGCCGCCCGGCCGCGATCAAGGCCAAGCTCAACAACCTCGCCGACCCGGCGATCATCTCGGCGCTCTACGAGGCGTCGCGCGCCGGCGTCACCGTGCAGCTGTGCGTGCGCAGCGTCTGCTGCCTGCGCCCCGGCGTGCCGGGACTCAGCGACAACATCACCGTCGTCTCGATCGTCGACCGCTTCCTCGAGCACAGCCGCGTCTACTACTTCGAGAACGCCGGCAACCCGCTCGTCTACCTGTCCTCGGCGGACTGGATGGTGCGCAACCTGGACCGCCGCGTCGAAGTCGCGACTCCGGTCTACGACCCGGAGCTCAAGCGGCGTATCGTCGAAGAGGTGATCGACATGTCCCTGAGCGACAACGTCAAGGCGCGGCGCGTGCTGCCCGACGGCAGCAGCGAACGCATCGTCCGCGGCAAGGACGAGCCGCCGCGCCGCAGCCAGCAGGCGCTGGTGGAGCTGACGTCGAAGCAGCCGGAACAGGTCGAGAGTCCCAGCCTCAATCCCGGCAAGCGAAAGAAGCGCAAGAAAGGGTGACCTCATCCTCCGACTCGCCCCGTGACTCCGCTGTGACGCGGGCCTTGAGTGGCGAGCCCGTGCTCGACGAACTGCTCGCCGAGGAGCTGCCGCGGCTGCGCGCGTTCGTGCGCGCCCATCTTTCGCCGGAGCTGCGACTGCGCGAGTCGGTCTCCGACCTGGTGCAGTCGGTGTGCCGCGGCCTGCTGGCGCAGAGCAGCTTCGAGTTCCGCGGCGAGGCGCAGTTCCGCGCGTGGCTGTTCCTCGCCGCGCGCAACAAGATCGTCGAGAAGGCCCGCTACCACCAACGCGAACAACGCGACGTGCGGCGCGAAGAGGCGCTCGACGACGTCGGCGCCTCGCAGATCCTCGACGGCTACCGCCAGGTCGGCACCCCCAGCCGCGTGGCGATGGCTCGCGAGCACCTCGGCAAGCTCGAGGCGGCCATCGACGACCTCGACCCGGACCACCGCGAGATCGTGACGCTCGTCCGCCTCGCCGGGCTACCGATCACCGAGGCCGCCGAGGTCATGGGCCGCAGCCCCGACGCCACCCGCATGCTGCTCGGCCGCGCGCTGGTCAAGCTGTCCGCCAATCTGCGGCGCCTCGGAGTCCAGGACAGCGGCTCGCCCTGAGCGCGTCAGCGTCCTTCCTTGGCCGCGGCGCGCCGCGCCTGCAGCCGCTCTCGCAACCGCAGCGCATCGCGCGTCGTCGCGGCCTGCAGGATCTGCAGCGCCTCGTCGAGGACCTGCGCCGCCGCCGCCGGCGCACCGGTGGCGACATGGGCATCGGCGAGCAGTTCCAGCACCCACGGGTCGCGACGGCCACTCTCCTTGGCCAGCTCCTCCGCGATGCGCAGCCCCCCCGCGGGATCGAGCCCGCGGGCGCCCTGGTTCCCGAGCAGGAACCGCGCCAGATCCTCACGCGCGCGCTGCCTGGGCTCCCCGTCGGGCGACAGCGCGACGACGCGTTCGAGGCTCGACCGCGCCCCGTCGCGATCTCCCTTGGCCTGCAGCACCTCGGCCATCAGGTCGTGATTGTTGGGATCGGCCGGCCCCTTCTCGAGCGCCTTCGCAGCGGCGACCTCCGCGGCGGCGGGATCCTTCAGCGCGAGGTGCGCGCGTGCCACGTCGCGCCACATCAACGCGTCGTCGGGCAGCACCGCGGTCGCAGCCTCGGCAGCGGCGAGCGATTCGGCGTGGTGCCCCTGCCGCAGCAGACACCAGCTCAGGTAGTGCTGGAAACGCCGCTCGTCGGGCGACAACTCGACCGCGCGATGCAGGTGCTGCGACGCTTCGTCGAGCTGCTGCTCGTAGAACAACGAGCGTCCGAGGTTGTAGTGCGCGACGGCATAGTCGGGCCGACGCCGCAGCACCTCGCGCAGTTCGTCCATGCTCTCCCGCCTGCGACCGGCGAGGTCCAACGCGTTGGCGAGGTTGTTGCGGACGGTCAGCATGTCCGGCAACAGCTGCAGCGCGCGGCGGTACGCGGCGATCGCAGCTTCCGGATCGACCCGATTGAGAGCCAGGCCGACGCCCGACCACGCATACCCCGAGTCGGGCCAGAACGTCTGCAGCGCGCGCGCCGCGCGCCGCGCGCCAGCCGCGTCCTCGAGCTCTCCGGCGGCCACCGCGAGCCAGTAGAGGAACGCCGGTCGCGCCTGCGGCGCCTGCACCACCGCGTCCAGCAGGTGGTCGTAGGCAGCCCGGGCCTCAGCCGTCTTGTCCTGCCCGAGCACCCGCCCCATCTGGCGCATGCCGACCCAGAACGACTCGAGCGCATCGATCGGCGGTCCCAGTCGTGCGAGCTCCGCGGCAGCCTCGTCACCTCGACCGACCTTGTCGAGCAGCTCGGCGCGACAACGCCGCACGGCGCGATTGGACGCGACCAGGTCGGGCTGCCGTTCCAGCTCCAGCAACAGCGCACCCGCCGCCTCACGATCCCGGCGCAGCGCCGCCTGCGCCAGACCGGCCCAGGCCTCGGCGTCGTCGCCGCGCCATTGCAGCGCGCTCCGCAACAGGGTCTCCGCCTCGTCGGTGCGAGCCTCACCGAGCGCGATGTAGCCAGCGAGGATCGCGTCCTGCGCGGCGTCGTCGCGCTGCCTTCGTTCGGCGGCGAGCACCTTGTCGCGCGTCGACCACGCGTAGCTGCCGAGCGCGGCGAGCGCCGGCAGGCCGACCACGAGCGCCGCCACCAGCGCGGCCTGCTGCGGCTGCCGCCGCGTCCAGCGCAGCAGCCGCCCGGGAACGGTGATCGGCCGCACCGACACCGGCCGGCCGTCGAGGAACGCGCGCAGGTCGGCGACGACCGCGGCGGCGTCCGGGTAGCGGTGCGCCGGCTCCTTCTCGAGCATGCGCTGCAGGATCGCCACCAGATCCCGCGGCACGTTCTGGTTCCGGCGCCGCGGATCGGCAGGCTCGCGGACCTGGATGTTGCGCAGCACCTCGGTGGTGTTGCCGCCCGAGAACGGCTGCTGCAGCGTCAGCAGCTCGTAGAGCAGCGCGCCGAGCGAGAACAGGTCGGTACGGTGGTCGATGTCGCCGCGGGCCGCCGCCTGCTCGGGCGAGGTGTAGAACGGTGTGCCCGCGAAGCTGCCCGAGCGGGTCAGGCTCGGATCGTCGCGATGCCGCGCCAGACCGAAGTCGGTGAGCACCACCGAACCGTCGCGGCGCATCATCACGTTGGACGGTTTGACGTCGCGGTGCACGACGCCTTGCGCGTGCGCGACGGCCAGCGCCTCCGCGACCTCGATGCCGACCTGCGCCGCGGCGCGCACGAAGCCGCGCCCCAGGTCGTGCCGCGCCTCGACTTCGGCCGAGGGGTCGCCGCGCAGCTGCGCGACGGCGCGGCGCAACGAACCCTCGTGCAGCGAACCGACCGGACGACTGCGCACCTCACCGATGACGCGATCGAGCGGCTCGCCGTCGATGCGCTCCATCGCCAGGTAGTGGCAGCCTTCCACGTTGCCGACGGCGTAGACCTGGGCGATGCCGCGGTGTTGCAGGCGCGCCGCGTTGGCACCTTCGCGCCGGAACCGTTCGAGCGAGGCCTCGTCCGCACCCAGCGGCGTGGCCAGCACCTTGAGCGCCACGGTGCGGTTCAGCGACGGCTGGCGCGCCTCGTAGACCACTCCCATGCCGCCCCGGCCCAGCTCCCCAATGATCTCGAACTCCCCGATCGACGAAGGCCGGCCGGGGGCGACGGGGCGCCCCACCAGGCCGTAAGCGAGCAGCGGCCCGATCGCGGCCCGCAGTTCGTCCGCGAGCTCGGGGTGCTGCTGGCACAGGGTCTCGACCGCGGTCGGACCGTCACGCTCGAGGCGTTCGGCGCATTCGACGACGAGTTCGGCCAGGCGATCGGCGGTCATGGCGGGTCCGAAAGGCTAGCGCGCCAACTGGCCCGCCACCTGCAGAGTGCCATCGTCGCGACGATCGAACGAACCGTTCCGCAATGACCCGGCCCGGCGCAGTGACAAAGCCCGCCGAAATGACAAAGCCCGACAGCAACTCGAGTTGCTGCCGGGCTTTGGATGGCGAGGGCGACGGGGGTCGAACCCGCAACCACCGGATCGACAGTCCGGTACTCTAACCAATTGAGCTACGCCCCCACGCCATGAGGGGCGGGGGATCCTACCGAGGTGCGGGACCTTTGCAAGCGATGTTTCGCCCCCGAGACCCCGCCGCCGCGACTGCGCGCTGGCATGAGGTGGTGGGCCGCGCTAGACCAGCCCTGGCGCGTCGCCGGTCCAAGGAATGCCGGCCCAAAAAATCGGCCGCCGGGCTCACACCCCCGGCGGCCGAAGCCACTCTTCGCTCTCTCGTGTCGGGGCCGCTGTTCCGTCGTCGCCTCACGGCTCCGGCGGGCTCGGCCCCGGCTTGCACGAGATCTGTAGGACGGTCCCGACAGCGACCCAAGAGTCCGCCCCCCAGCTCCCATGCCGTCACCTTCCCGCCCCCGACTGCGCCTGGGCTACGCCGGCCCTGACGGCTGCCCGGAGCCGCACTTGTCGGTGGACGGCATGACGCCGGCGGGGCCCAACCTGTCGCACTGGCCCGGCAACCGCACGCCGCCGCAATGGCGCGCCGACCTGAGCACGGCGATCGCGTTGCGTTTCGCGCGCGCCGACGCGGCCGAGCAGGAACGGTTCCTCGACGGCGCGGAGTTGGTGCTCAACGACCACTACGACACCGACGGCTTCGGCGCGCTGCTCGCGGTGCTCCGGCCGCAGGTCGCGCAGGCGCACGAAGAGCTGCTGCTGGCGGCGGCGGCGACCGGCGACTTCGGCGTCTGGCAGACCGCGCGCGCGTTCGCGGTCGATCGCGCGATCGTGCACCTGTCGAAGCCGGCGTCGCCGCAGGCCGCCGCGTTCGCCGCGATCACCGATCCCGACGAGCTGTCGCTGCGGCGATATGCGTGGCTGCTCGAACACGCCGACGAGCTGCTCGGGCGACCCGAGACGTTCGCGCCCGTCTACGCCGACGAGATGGCGCGCGTGCAGCACGAGATCGACGCCGGGCTGCGCGGCGAAGTCGATCGCCGCCACCACCGCGAACTCGGCGTCGGCGTCGTCACGAGCCAGACGGCGCTGCACCGCATGACCCTGAACACGTTGGCCGGCGCCTACCGCGTGCTGCACGTGCACGCCGGCCGCGACGGGCCGCGCTACCGCTACCACGACCGCACCGAGAGCTGGTTCGAGCTGGTGACCCTGCAGCCGCTGCCGCGGCGCGACCTGCGACCGCTGGCGCGGCGCCTCGCCGAGTTGGAGCCCGAACACGACGGCGCGCGGTGGTGCGCCGACCCGCCCACGGAGCCGATCCCCGAGCTCTACTTCGGCGTGCCCGCAGCGCAGGAGTACGGCCAGATCACGCGGCAGCTGGTGCCGAGCCGGCTGCCCGCGGCGCAAGTCACGGAGGCGCTGCTGAGCTTCTTCGCGCCGACGCGCTAGGCTGGTCGCCACCCCGCTCCTCGCCATGAGCCGCCGCCCGCCAATACTCGCTCCCTGCTCGCTGCTGCTCGCGCTCACCGCGTGCGGCGAACCCGCCACCAACCCCGCGAACCCGCGATACGAGCTGCAGACGCCGGCGACCGAACCCGACGCCGCGACGCTGACCGTCCAGCTGCGGGGCAACAAAGCGCCGCTGCTGCTGTTCGCGCACGACGACGCCACGATCGTCACCGCGGCGGCAAGCCGCCGCGACAGCGCCCAGGCCCAGATCAAGATCGTCGGCACGCCCGGCAACGGTTCGCTGGCGCGCCTCGACGACGACAGCGCCGACGCCGTCGTCACCGTCTCGATCGACGCGCTGGCCACGGCCTCGATCGAGTTCTGCCTGCTCGCGGTCAGCGGTATCACCCCGCCGCCGCAGGTGGCGATCGGCGCGCGCTGGTTCACGCGGGCCAACCGCGCCGCCGGCGGTCAGGCTCTGCCGTCGCCCGGCGAGTTCGCGCTCGCGACGATGCGCCAGCAGCACGCCGAAGTGCTGACCCAGACCCCGAAGACCGATGTCGTGTTCCGCGTCGGCCTCGTGATCGCCACGCGCGACGAGCGCAGCGCCCGGCTGGCGACGGCCCTGGCGAGCAAGTCCCGCGAATACCCGCAGCTGCACCTTCGGCTCGGCAACGACCCCGCCGAGTTCCTGGCCGAGAACGTCAACGCGCTGCTCGTCGCCGGTGCCAGCACGCCTGGCCTGGTCGCCGCCTGCGAAGAGGCGATGAACCGCGGCATCAAGGTCGTCGGCGTCGGCTCCGATCTGCCCGCGAAGGCGATGGTGGCCAGCCTGACCATCGACGAGGATTCCCTCGGGCGCGCCGCCGCCGAGGCGATCGCCGCGATGCTGCCCGCCGGCGGCACGGTGCTCGAGCTCGGCTATCGCAGCGGCGACCCCGCGCGGGTCGCCTGCCGCAACAGCCTCGCCGCGGCGCTGGCGGCCCGGCAGCCGAAGTGACCGCGTCGCAGGCGCCCACGGGCACCCCGGCGCTGACGGGCTCGGGCCTGCTCTTCATGGCGCAGGCGGCCTTCTGGTTCGCGGTGATGAGCCTGCTCGTGAAGCTCGCCGGCGCGACCATGCCGACGATGCAGATCGTCTTCGGCCGCGGCTGCGTGACGCTGCTGCTCAGCGCCCTGTTGCTGTGGCGCGCGCGCATTTCGCCGTTCCGCAGCAGGCCGCACCTGCTGCTGCTCCGCGGCCTGTTCGGCTCCACCGCACTGATCTGCTTCTACGCCGCAGTCGTGCACCTGCCGCTCGCCGAGGCCACCGTGATCCAGCAGACCTCGCCCCTGTACACCGCGCTGCTGGCCGCGTGGCTGCTGCGCGAACGGCTCGAGCCCCGGGTGCTGGTGTCGATCGCGATCTGCTTCGCCGGCGTGCTGGCCATCGCGCGGCCCGAGTCGCTGTTCGGCGCCGGCGTCGCCCCGGACTTCCCGTGGCAGTTCGCGTTCGTCGCGGTGCTTGGCGCGGCGCTGTCGTCGCTGGCCTACGTGACCGTGCGCCGCCTCGGCCAACGACATCCGCCGCTGCTCGTCGTGTTCTTCTTCCCGGTCGTCACCGTGCCGCTGAGCGCGCCGTTCGCGCTGACCGCGTGGGTCGCGCCCGGCGCCGTCGGTTGGTTGTTGCTCGCCGCAATCGGCGTGGTCACCCAGTTCGGCCAGATCGCGCTGACCAAGGGGCTGGCGCGCGAACCCGCCGGCCGGGCCACCACCGTCGGCTACCTGCAGATCGCGTTCGCGACCCTGTTCGGGGCGGTGGTCTTCGACGCGCTGCCGGACGCGGCCAGCTGGCTCGGCATGGCGCTGATCCTCGGCGGCCTGCTGTTCGGCGTGCGCCCTTCGCGGCGAACGGGCTGAAATCCGGTTCGCCGCGCCGGCGGCGCCCGCTCCCTGCTCTACCACCGGTATCTTCGAGCCCCGTCTCCGCCGCGCCATGCCCGCCAGCGACTCCAGCCGTCCCCGAGCCGACCGCACCGAAAGCCTGCTCGAGGGCGTCGTCACCCTGGCCGACGCCGAACAGGCCGCGGCGCTGGAGCAGCTGTGTCGGGAGCACCCCGAGATGGCCGCAGCGCTGCGCGACCGCTACGCCCTGTTCCTGCGCATCGCGGCGCCGCCGGCTGCCGACACCGCGGCCGGCCGGCAGCCGCGACACTTCGGCGAATACACGCTGCTGCGCGAACTCGGCCGCGGCGGCATGGGCGTGGTCTACCTGGCCAGCCAGAAGCGGGGTGAGCAGACGCGCATGGTCGCGCTCAAGCTGGTGCGCGACCGCCTGGCGCTGTCGCCGCAGGCGCGCGAACGCCTGCTCCGCGAAGGCGCCGCGGCGTTCCGCCTGGAGCACCCGGGCATCTGCCAGGCGTACGACCTGGGTGAGATCGACGGCACGCCCTACGTCTCGATGCGATACGTGCCGGGCCGCACCCTGGCGCAGCTGCTCGCCGACGCGCGCGCCGCGCACCGCCTCGTCGAGCTCGCCTCCGGCAGCCGCGACGCGGGCTCGCACTCGTCCTCGTCCCCGACCGGCAGCGGCCGCGTACACGACGCCCTGCTGCTGATCGAGCAGGTGGCGCGCGCCCTGCACTTCGCGCACGAAGCCGGCTTCGTGCACCGCGACGTCAAGCCCGGCAACATCATGGTCGGCGACGACGGCGCCCCGGTGCTGCTCGACTTCGGCCTCGTGCACGACCAGGCGAGTTCGCACGGGCTGACGATGACCGATCAGCCCCTGGGCACGCCGAACTACATGTCGCCCGAACAGATCGCGCCGCGCGGACGCAAGGCCGATCGCACCACCGACATCTACTCGCTGGGTGTGACGCTCTACGAGGTGCTCGCCGGCGAGCTGCCGTTCCACGGCGCCAACCGCGAGGAGTTGTTCCGGCAGATCCTCGACTCGACGCCACCCCGCTTGTCGCAACGCGCCCCGGGGATCTCACGCGACGTCGAGGTCGTCGTGCGGACCGCGCTCGACAAGGACCCCGACCGTCGATACCGCACGGCGCTGGCGTTCGCGGAGGACCTGCGGCGCGCGCGGCTGGCGCAACCGATCGTCGCCCGGCCGCCGAACGTGGGCCGCCGCCTCTTGCTGTGGAGCCGACGCAATCCGCTCGGCGCGGTGATGATCACCCTGCTGGCCATCTCGCAGGTGGTGATCGTGTTCCTGGCCCTCGCGGCCGAAGAGCGTGCGGCCGAGGCGCTCGCCGCCAAGCAGCTCGCCGAGGACAACTACCACGAAGCCAGCGACGCGATCGATCAGCTCGCCACGGTCGCGACCGAGCAGCTCGCCGACGTGCCCTGGCTGGTACCCGTGCGCAGCGCCCTGTTCGAGAAGGTGCTGGCGTTCCACGCGCGCACCGCCGCGCGCAGCTCGCCCGAACCGGCCGAGCAGCAGCGCGCCGCGCGGGCCTGGGTCCAGTCGGCGCACCTGCACGAGGATCTGGGGCACAACCAGGAGGCGGAGCGGCTCCTGGACAAGGCGCTGCCGGTGCTGGCCGCGGACGGCGCCGCTCCCGAGAACTTGCGCTGGCTGGTGAGCGCGCAGGTGCTGCTGGCGAATCTGGCGCAGAAGCGCGGGGACCCGCGCGCCGCCGAGACTCACCTCCGCGACGCGATCGGCACCTGCGAGGCGCTGGTGGCGCAGGGCGCGGCGGGACTCGAGGATCGCCTGCGACTCGCCACCAGCCATTACGAACTCGGCGAACTGCTCAGCGAGGTCGTCGGTCGCCGCGACGAAGCCGCGGCCGCGGTGGAGAGCTGTCTGCGCATCGTCGGCGCGATCCCGGGCACGGAGGCGCGCATCGACGAAGCGACGGCGCTGCGCCTGCGGGCCCGCATGGCGCGGCACGAAGGGCGCGAGCTGGAGTCCTTGGCGGACCTGGAACGCGGCGTGGCGATGTTGCGCGAGCTGGTGCAGGCCCAGCCGCACGACCGCAGCGCCCGGGCCAACCTCGCGACGTCGCTGATCTCCCAGGGGCTCGCGCTCAAGGACCTGCGCAAGGCGCCGGAGGCCCTGGCGCACTACGACGAGGCGCGCCAGGTCTACGAGAGCCTGATCGCGTCGTTCCCCTTCCACCTGCACTACCGCATCAACCTCGGCCGCACCTACAACAACATCGCCGTGCTGCAGCGCGCCACGGGGAACGGCGAGGGTTCGCGAACGTCGATGCTGCACGCGCTCGAACTCAGCCGCGAGGCGCTGCGCCTCGAGCCGCAGAGCACGTTCGCCAAGACCCTGTTGACCGACTGTGCCTACAACCTGGCGAACCAGACCCGGGGCGAGGACCCTGCCGGCGCCGAGGCGCTGTATCGCGAATGCCTGGGTCACCTCGGCGACGTGCTGGAACACAACGCCGACGCGCTGCCCTCGCTCGAGATGGCCTGTCGCGCCCGTACCTCGCTCGGGGCGCTGTGCGCGACGCAGCAACGCTTCGCCGAAGCGCTCGCCGAGTTCCAGCAGGCCCGCGTGATCACCGAGCGCCTGTTCGCCGCGCAGCCGCCGACGCCGCGGTTGCTGCGCAACGCCGCGATCCTCAACTACAACACCGGCTCGCTGCTGGTCGAGACCGACGCCGACCTGCCGGGCGCGATCGAATGCCTGCGGACCGCCGTCCGCTACGGCGAACAGGCGCTGTCCTCGAGTCCGCAGGACCCGCGGGCGGTCGCCCTGGTGCTCGGCCATCAGGTGCGCCTGGCGACATTCGCGGAGATGCTCGATCCGGCGAGCGCCGCGAACGAATGGCAGGCGGCCCACCAACTCGTCGGCGGCGCAGCGGCGACCCTGCAGCGCAGGCTGGAGGCAGACGAGGGCAGTCGCTTCGACATCGTCTGCGCCGCGCGCGGTCTGGCGGCATGCCAGCTGCGAGGCGGTGACCTCGAGGCCGCCGCGGCGAGCGTGCAGCGCGCGACGCAGCTCTTCGAAGCCGGCAGGTCGGTGGGTGCCGAAGTCGAACAACTGCTGATCGCGCATCTGCGCTTGTCACTCGCCGCGAACACCCAGGACGCTACCGGCGCGGCGGCCGCCGCGGCGGATGTCGCCGCCAGCGCGAGGCGCCTGCTGCCGCGACTGGCGGAGAGCCCGCTGCAGCGACAGCGCGTGCGCGCGCTGGGCCCCCAAGTCCTGCAGCAACTTCGCGAACACGGCGACGCGGCGCAGATCGACGCCGTGCAGGACCTGGTCCGCGCCGCCGCGGACTGATGCCGTCTAGGGATCGCTGCTCGCGTCCTCGGCCTCACCGTCGGCCGCGTCCGCGCCGAGCAGTTCCTGGAGATCCCCGGCTTGCAACCGCTGCACGATCCCCGCGAGTCGCAGCAGCGCGCGATTGAAGCGCATCCGCACCGCGTCGGGCGCGATCTGCAGATCGGCCCCGATCTCGGCGAGGCTGTGTTCGAGCAGCTGACGACGCCAGATCAGATCGCGCTCTTCGGGGTCGAGGAACTCGAGCCCCAGGCGCATCCAGGCCATCTCTTCGTTGCGCTCCGCAGCCTCGATCGGCAACGCCCCGCCAGCCAACGCCGGATCGAGCGTGATGCGGCTGTCGCCGAGGAAACTCTCGAGGCGATATTCCTGACGCCGCGCCGCCGCCGCACGCGAACGGTCGATCAGCAGGTTCTCGATCATGCGCGCCATCAGCGCCCGGAACTGCCGGAGATCGGTGCACAAGAACCGCGGCGAATACTGCAGGGCGCGCACCATCAATTCCTGCACGTCGTCGTGCGTCTCCGACAGGCGGCGCAGGCTCGCACCGCGCCGGCGACGCACGCGGTCCTCGACCCAGCGCCGATCCCGCTCGACCAGGGTCGCCAGAGCCTGGCGATCGCCACCGTGCCACTGCTCGAGCAGGGTCCGGGTTTCGTCGTCGGGGGCGCGCATCGCCGCACCATTCTGGCATGGGCAAGGACGAGGGCCAGCCCCGCAGTTCGGCCCACCGGCAACAGTTGTCGCGCCGCGCCGGCTACGATCGGCGCCGTGCAACGCCCAGCGCTCCTCGTTCTCGCGGCGCTGCTCCTCGCCGGCGCCCTCCTGATCTGGCTGTCGTTCGGCGGGAGCCGCATTCCCGATGCACCAGCGGTCGGTCCGGACCCCGGCGCAACGGCGGCCGCACACGGCGAAGTGCAGCGCGCCGAGGGAGCCGTCGACGACCAGGGCCACGCGGCCCGAGACCTGGTCGCGTCGCGCCCACCGCAACGGCAGTTCAAGGTGCACGGCAGCGTGCTCGCCGAACGTGCGGGTCCGGGCGTTGTCGGCGCGCGCGTGCTCGCCTACCGCGGCCGCGCCAGCGACTCCGGCAGCTTCTGGCCCGGGGCCGAAGCCGGTCCGGGCGGCATGCGCTACGAGCCGTCGTTCGTGCTCGTCGGCGAACCCGTCGGCTCCGCCGAGGTCGACGCCCGCGGCGACTTCGAGCTGACCGTCGAAGACCCGCATCTGCGCCTCACGATCGATCACGACTACTACGTGCTGCCGATGCCCGAATGCGTGCACGTGCCGCCGGCGGGGCGGCTCGACGGCGTGATCCTGATGCCGTTGCTCGGCGGCCTGCTGCAGGGACGGGTGCTCGGCCCCGGCGCCGACGAGGTCACGCAGGTATCCCTGCGCAGCGAAGCCGATCCGATGTCGGTGATGCGCGATCCGCAGCTGTTCCTCGGCGCGATGGCGGCGATGCAGGGCCGGAACGCACCGGTGCGCGAAGGCGTGTTCCGGTTCCGCGGCGTGCTGCCGCGCACCACCCTGACCCTGACCGCCAACACCGATGGGCTGATGGGTCGCGCGCAGGTACCGCCGCTCGCCGGCGGCGAGGCGCGCGACGTCGTGCTGCCGGTCCGCCGCGGCGCCACGCTGCAGGTGACCGTCGTCGACGACGCCGGCGCGCCGATCGAAGGCGCGCAGGTGATGGTGATGAGCGCCGACACCGGCGGCTCCCTGGTGCCACAGCTGGGCGCTCGGCACGGCGTCACCGCGGCCGACGGCGCGGTGCGCATCGCGGGCCTGGAGCGCGGCGCCGCGACGGTGGAGGCGATGGCGAAGGCGCGCACCAGCGCGCGCGCCGAGGTCGTGCTCGACGAGGCGGAGCGGGCCGGCGAAGTGCGGCTGACGCTGCGCGAGGGCGGCGTCGTCACCGGCAAGGTGCTCGCTCCCGACGGCACGCCGCTCGCCGGAGCCCGCGTCGCGCATCACCCCGGCGGCTCGCTGCCGATCGTCGGCAACCTCGCCGATCAGCTCGGCCCCGAGAACCTCGCCGCCGCGGCCCGCGCCGGCGTCGAGACCGAGGCCGACGGCACCTTCCGACTCACCGGGCTCGACGACGACGGCGAGTTCCTGGTCGTCGCCGCGCACCAGGACTACTCGGCCAGCTATCGCGACGGCGTGCACATGGGTGACGAGGGCGTGGTCGTGCAGCTCGAGGCCAAGGCCGAGCTCGTCGGTCGCGTCGTGCGCGACGACACGGGAGCGCCGCTGCCGGACTACACCGTGAACCTGCTGCGCACCGCGTTCCTGGTGATGCGCATGCCCGTGCGCACCGAGGTCGTCAGCGCCGCCGAGGACGGCGCCTTCCGCGTCGCCGGCGTCGCCACGGGGGACTACACGCTGCAGATCGAGGTGCCCGGCTTCGGCAGCATCGAACAGGGCGTCACGGTCGGCCGCGGCCAGACCGACGTCGGCGAGCTGCGCGTCGAGGCCTCGGCGTGGATCACGGGCCGGGTGCTCGCCGCCGACGGCACGCCGGTGCCGCGCGCCCAGGTGCGCAAGCGGCAGGGCGGCATGAGCGACAACCCGATGCTGGCGATGTTCCTCGGCACCGGGGCCCTCGCCCACACCGATCAGGACGGCAACTTCCGCCTCGGCCCGCTGAGCCCCGGCCGCCTGCAGCTGGTCGCCAGCGTCACCGGCCACGCCAGCGGGCGCAGCGAGCGGCTCGCGGTCGCGGCTGGGGCCGAGCTCGACGGCGTGATCATCACGCTCACCGAAGGCGGCAGCATCCGCGGCCGTGTGCACACCGGGCCCGGCCAGTTCGTCGACGACTTCCTGCTGATGGCGCAAGAACAGGCCACGCAGGCCTCCTACGGCGCCGACATCGCGGCCGACGGCTCGTTCGTGTTCGAGCATCTCGATCCCGGTCAGTACGTCGTGCAGGCGATGCCGAACGGACTGATGCGCAGCTTCGGCGCCGGCAGCTGGCGGCCTGGTCAAGGCATGAAGCTCGGCGAGATGATGCGCAAGGTCACCGATTCGATCGTCTCCCAGCGCTGCACGGTGCGCGACGGCGAGACCAGCGAAGTGGAGCTCGACGTCGGCGAGATCGACGACGGCGCGCTGTGGACCGTGCGCGTCGAGGTCGGCGGCGAGCTGCTGCAGGACGGCGTGCTCGAGGCCCAGTCGCCGGCGACCGGCCGCGTGCGCGTGGCGATGCTCGAGCGCGGCGTCGGCACCTTCGGCGGCTTGCCGCCCGGCGACTACCGCCTGCAGGTCCGCAGCGGCATGACCATGGCGCCCGTCGGCGGCGCGCAGATGGCGACGCTGCCCGCCGGCCGCGACACGCATACGACGACGCTGTCCTTGCCCGCCGGCGAGCTGCGCGGCCGCGTCGTGTCCGCGGCCGATGGCAAGCCGCTGCGCGCGGCGCTGGTCCGGCTCTACCACGACGGCCACGCCGAACGTGACGACGCGGTCGGCATGGCCCTGTCCGGCAACGACGGCGCGTTCCGTTTCGCGGGCCTGCTGCCGGGTCGCTACACGCTGGTCGCCGCCGAGGGCCCGCTGGGCAACACCGGCACCGCGTCGCGTCGCACCGGCCTCGAGGTCGTCGCCGGCGTCGCCGGTGAACCGATCGAACTTCGCGCGCAGCCCGCTGCGAGCGCCAGCGTGCTCGTGACGGCCGACGGCGGCGCGCCGCTCGCGGGCGCCACGGTGTTGTGCGTCGACGGCGACGGCCGACCGATCGGCTCGCTGGGTCTCGCGGTGAGCGGCAGCGACGGCCGCGCCTGGTTCGGCGGGCTGGCCGGCGGCGCGGCGCGTGTCGTGGGACGCGCGCCCGGCTTCGCGCCCGGCGCCACCGAGATCCTGCAGGTCGACCCGAGCGCCAGCACCGAGTTCCACCTGGACCTGCCGCGCGGCGCGCGCACCACGGTGCAGGTCTTCGACCGCGACGGACGGCAGCTCGGCGGCGCGACCCTGACCGCGCGCTGGGCCGGCGGACCGTGGCTGCCGACGCTGCTGCTCGAGGAGGGCCGCGGCGCCGACGGGTCGATCGACCTGGGCCGCCTGGGCCCCGGCGCCTGGCAGTTCCGCGTCACCCACCCGGCCATCGGCACCGTGGAGGCCGCGCGGACCATCGGCAGCGAGCCGAGTGTGACCATCGTCGTCGCGCCGCAGTGACCGCGGGCGTTCGCCCGCGGCCCTCCAAACGCTACCGTGCTGCCCCCGGCATGTTCGCGCCCTCCACGCCCCAGTACTGGCTCGGCAGGTTCGCCTTCGGCTGCCTGCTGATCGCCTTCGCCGGCCTCGGCATCGTCGCGCGCGGCAATCCGCTGCTCGGCGTCGTCGCGGGCTTCTGGGGCTTCTATCTGGCGATCACCGCGACCCAGCCGCTGGTGCGCATGGCGACGATCGTGCGCCACAGCACCGGCTCGTGGAGCCGCGCCGCCAACGAAGCGTTCGCGCGCGCCTCACTGCCGCGGCGCATCTACTACCTGCTCGCCGCGGTCGCCGAGGTCGACGGCCCGATGACCGAAGGCGAGCGCCAGACCGTGCGCCGGTTCGTGCTCGAGCGCTTCCTCGACGCCATCGCCATCGACGAGTTGCGCCTGTGGGAAGCGCAGCCGCTGCCGCTGCGCGACCGGGCCGGCCTCGCCGCGCGCATCGCGCCCAACCTCGAGCAACCCGAGATCGACTCCCTGTTCTGCTGGTGCTGCATGGTCGCCTTCGCCGACGGCAAGTACGCGGCGAGCGAACACCAGGTGCTGCAGGAAGTGGCGCGCGGCTTCGGCCTCACGACCAGCCGCGCCCGCATGCTGTTCCACCTGGCCCGCGCCCAGTATCTGCGCGACCAGGGCCGCGCCGAACCCGATCGCCACGCCCCGTACGCCGACGCCCGAAGCAGCGCGCTGCAGACCCTCGGTCTGCCGCTCGACGCGACGCCCGAGCAGATCCGCAAGCGCCACCGTGAGCTGGTGCGCCGCTTCCATCCCGACGCCCAACCCAACCTCGGCCCCGTGGCGCAGCGCGAAGCCACGGAACGCTTCCAGGCCATCCAACGCGCCTACGAACTGCTCCGCACCTGACATGGTCACGATCACCGCCACGTACCAAGGCGACCTCTGCTGCAACGCCATCCACGGCCCCTCCGGCGCCAACATCTCGACCGACGCGCCGACCGACAACGAAGGCCTCGGCCGCTTCTTCTCCCCCACCGACCTGGTCGCCACCGCGCTCGGCACCTGCATCCTCACCACCATGGCGATCGTCGCCAGGCGCAAGGGCTTCGACCTGCAGGGCGCCACCGTCAGCGTCGACAAGCACATGCTCGACCAGCCGCGCCGCATCGGCCGCCTGCCGGTCACCCTGCGCATCCCCGGCGCCTACACCGACGACCAGAAGAAGATCCTCGAACGCACCGCCCACACCTGCCCCGTGCACAAGAGCCTGCACCTCGACCTCGACGCCCCGATCACCATCGAGTGGCTCGGCTGAGGGTACGGTACCGGGTACAAACCACACACGCGCGCCCGCTCACTTCAGGCCGTCGCCGGTGTTGGTCACGAACGGATCCCACCAGTTGTCGGTGGGGTCACCCGGCACGCCGCAGGCCCACTGCACGTCGCTGACGATCCCGGTCACGAGGCCCGCCGCCGCTCCCACCACGGCCAGGCCGGCGGCGATGCACAGCGCCGCTTCGCCGCTGCTGCAGCCGCAGACGAAGTCGCCGTCGCAGTGACCCAGGATGATCACCGGCCCGGTGAACGCGCCGACGACCGGCTTGACCAAGGTGCAGCCGCCCGACATCGCACTCAGCGCGAGCGCCAGACCCGGTCCTGCCCACCGCGACGCGCGCCGCATCACCACACCACCTTGTCGGAGTTGGTCGCGAGCGGATCCCACCAATTGCGCGTCGGCTCCTGGGTCTCCCTCGCGAGCACGGCCCAGTCGCTGAGGACCCCGGTCACCAGCCCGCCCATGGCGCCCATCGCGAGGATGCCGAAGACCAGCGCGGTGCTGCCCCCGCCGCCCCCGCCATCCATGCGCAGCTGCGTGCCGTAGTGGCCGGTCATCAGCAGCACCGGCGCGGTGAACACGCCCACCACGGGCTTCACCACGGTGCAGCCGCCCGCCAACGAACAGCAGGCGAGCACGCAGGCGTTCTTCCAGGGCAGGCGCATGGCGACGGCGCGCGCAAGCGCACTCCCCCGGGAACCGTGCCCCGCGCGCCGCGGTTTTCTCGACCTCGTCCAATCCCGGTTCGCCCGCCGGCGTCTTCACCGGCACGATCGATCCATGAGCGCTGCGGAAACGCCCCTACCAAGCCTGTTCCAGGCCCACCGCCAAGGCCTGGCCGGAGCGGTCCGCAGCGTGCTGGGTGCAAGGACCGATGCCACCGAGGTTTTGCAGGACGCCTTCCTCAAGTGCTGGCGCCATTGGCAACGCGGTGAGCGGCCCGACGACCCGGTGGCATGGATCTTCGTCGTCGTGTGGAACACGGCTCGCGATGCCCGCCGCGCGCGGGAACGCCGGCCGGTCCACCAGACCCTGGACGAGGAACGGACCGTGCTCACAACCACCCAACCATCCCCCCCGCAAGCGCTGCTGCAGCGCGAAGCGGTCAGCGCGGCGCAGGCCGCGGTCGCCGGGCTCGGCGAGGCCGAACAGCAGGTGTTCCTGCTGCGCGTCTCCGCCGGGCTCAGTTTCGAAGCTGCCGCAGGCGCCCTCGGCATCCCCGTCGGCACGGCGAAGACGCGCATGCGCAGCGCGCTGCAGAAGCTGCGGCGGCAACTGGGTGCGGACGAGCAAGGTCGGAAGAGCGAGGAGGTGCGGCGATGAGCAATCAGGACAACGGCTATTCCCCGGAAGAACGCGACGCGCTCGAACAGGAACTGCTCGAACTGCACTTCGGCTGCCACGAGGACCCCGCGGCATTGCTCGCGCGCCTCGACAGTGAACCCGGGCTGCGCAAGCTGCAGAGCGAGGTGATCGGCAAGGCGCAGCTGCTCGAACAGGCGGTGCGCCCCGAGCAACCGCCGCTCGCGCTGCCCGAGCCCGCTGCCGCGACGCCGCGGATCTGGCGCATCCTGCGCACGCCGGTCGGCCGCCTCCTGATCGGCGGCGCCGCGGCCGCCGCCACCGTGCTCGGCTTCTTCGTCGCGCAGCAATGGACGCATTCGCGCCACACGCGCTTCGCCCAGGACCACCTGCACCTCACCGTCAGCGCGCCGCGCGCGGTGCCCGCCGGTGCGCCGTGGACGTTCACGGTCGAGACCAAGGACCTCGCCGGCGCGCCGCGCGACTGCCGCGTGCGTTGGCAGGCCTTCGACGAGGCCGGCACGGTGCTCGATCGCGACGAAGTCGCTGCGCGCGATGGCCGCGCGGTGGTCGCGATGAAGGCGAACCTGCAGGCGACGCGGCGCGTCGAGGTGATCGCCAACAACACCACCGACGAGGTGCGTGAGGTGTTCTCGCTGGGCTCGGCCTCGGCTGGCCCACTCGTGCACGTCAGCACCGACCGCCCCGTGTATCGATCCGGCGACACGATCTACGCGCGCGCCGTCGTGCTCGACCGCGTCACGCTGCTGCCGCGCACGCCGAAGGTGCCGCGCCTCATCGCCAGGCTGCTCGACGCCAAGGGCGCGCCGGTCGGCCAGGCCTTCGACGACGAGACCACCGGCGTCGGCTCGTTCGTGTTCGTCGTGCCGCCGGGTAGTACCGGCGGCGTGCACACCGTCGAGGTCACCGCGCTCGACGGCTCGTTCCCGGCCGAGAAGGCCGAGGTCGTGGTGCGCCCGTTCCGCAACCCGCAGCTGCGCACGCAGATCGTGCTCGATCGCAAGAGCTACGCGCCCGGTGCCAAGGGCGCGGCGCAGGTCACCGTCGAACGCATGGGCGGCGGGTTCGCCGCCGGCGCCGCGGCGCGCGGCGCGCTGGTCGTCGACGGCACCGAGGTCTGGCACGAACAGGTCGCGGTCGCCGAGAACGGCGTGGCGCAGTTCCGGTTCGCCATTCCGGAGCAGGTCGAGAAGGGCGCGGCGCGCTTCGTCGCAACGATCACCGACGGCGGCGTCGTCGAGGCCGAGGTCAAGCCGTTCGTGGTGCCGACCGGCGTCGTCAACGTCGCCGCGTTCCCCGAGGGCGGCGAGCTCGTCGCCGGCGTCGACAACGGCCTCTACCTGCAGTGCACCGACGCGCTCGATCGTCCGATCGACACCAGCGGTGTGCTGCTCGACGCGAGCGGTCGGGTGATCACGAAGTTCCAGACCGCGCATCAGGGCCGCGCGAAGCTCATGTTCGCGCCGCGCGCGGGCGTCACCTACCGCGTGCAGCTCGCCGGCCAGAAGGACCCGGTGGACCTGCCGACCGTGCGCCAGGAAGGCGTCGCGATGCACCTGCCCGGCGACGACATCGCGGCCGGCGCCGCGCTGCGCATGCAGCTGCAGGGTCGCGGCGACGGCCCGTGGCTGCTCGGCGTGTTCTGCCGCGGCGTGCTGGTCGGCCAGGCCACCGTGCGCGCCGACGAGCGCGGGGAGCTGCGCACCACCGCCGACGTGCCGTTGCCCGACTACGCCGCCGGCGTGCTGCGCGCGACCGTGTTCGACCGCAGCCTGCAGCCCGTCGCCGAGCGGCTCGTGCGCCGCGCCGCGAGCCACCGCATCGACGTGGCGATCTCCCCGCAGCACGCGTCGCTGACGCCCGGCGCGCCGCAGCAGGTCGCCGTGACCACGACGGACGAACGCGGCGAGCCGATGGCCGCCGTCGTCGGCCTCTGCGTCACCGACCTCGCCGTCACCGCGCTGGGCAGCGAGCCGCGTATCGGCCTCGCCGATCAGGCCGCCCTGTTCGCCGACGTGGAGAAGCTCGAAGAGCTCGGCGACTTCTTCCTCGCGCACGAAGGTTCGGCGCGCAACGTCGACCTGCTGCTCGGCACGCGAGGCTGGCGCAAGTTCGTCTGGCGCAACGACGCCGCCGCGCAGAAGGTGCTCGCCTCGATCGGCCCCAAGGCCGAAGGCGTGCTGGCGCGGGAAGGCTTCTCGCACACCCCGCAGGTGGCGAGCAACCTCGACGCGGCCAGCGCCGCGGGCGCCGACCTGCAGCGCGCCACGTGGTCGGCCCAGCGCAACCTGCGCACCGCGGTCGGCGTGAGCCTGTTCACGATGATCCTGTTGCTGCTCGGCGAAGGTGCGGTGTTCGCAATGCGGCGTCTGACCGCTGTGCGTCACCCGGTGTTTGCCGGACTGACGAGTGTCGTGGCGCTGATCGCGGTCACGTTCACGGTCCTGTCTGGCCCCATGTTCAGTCTCGGGGAGGCGAAAGAAGCGGTTGCATTCGACTTCGAAGTCGAAGTCGCACAGGGCGCCGCGCTGCCGTTGGTGCCGGCCGCACGAGTGCCCGCCGACCTCCCGGCCGCGTTGGACGTGTTCGCCGAGTGGGGTGAGGTTCGCGACCAACTGGACCCGGCCGCCAACCCGTTAGCCGGCGCCTTCTTCAACGACGGCCGCGACGGCGACGTGCGGGCGCGGGGCGAGAACTACTTCGCCTTCCAGTTGGATGCGGCCCTGGACGCCAAGCCCGGCGCCAACCTGCGCCTGCCCGTGATGGGCGACGACATGGCGCTGTTCGAGCGGGTCGAAGAAGCCGAGGAAGCCAAGAAGCGCGGCTTCATCGGCCTGCTGCAGGCCGATGGCACCTTCGCGCTGCCGCGCATCAGCCAGGCGGTGCGTGTCTACGCCCACCAGTTCACCGCCCACGACGGCCGCACCGACTTCACCCCGACCATCTACTGGAACTCGCTGCTCGCCACCGACCAGACCGGCAAGGCCAGCGTGTCGTTCAGCACCAGCGACGCGGTCACCACCTGGCAGGTGCACGCCGACGCGCACGCGCCGAGCGGCAACCTCGGCCGCGTCGGTCAGGCGGACGCGACGTTCGTGACGCAGTTGCCGTTCCACCTCGAGGCCAAGCTGCCCGACGAGGTCTCGGCCGGCGACGAGCTGTCGCTGCCGATCAACGCCGTGGTCACCGACTCGGGCGCGATCGCCAGCGACGTCGAGCTGCGCATCGAAGTCGGCGCGGGCCTCAAGCTGCGCGGCGAGGCGCCGACCACGATCACGCTCGTCGGCGGGCGCGGCCGCACGCTGCTGCCGGTCACGCCCGAACAGGGCTTCGGACGCTCCTTCGTGCGCATCGTCGGCAAGGCCGGTCGCTTCACCGACCAGATCGTGCACCCGATCGCGATCGCGCCGCGCGGCTTCCCGCATCGGCGCTCGCACGGCGGCACCGTCGAGAACGGCAAGCCCGCGGTGCTGACCCTCGCAATCCCGCAGGACACCACGCCGAACTCCGGCAAGGTGACGTTCAAGCTGTTCCCGTCGCCGCTCAGCGCGCTGACCGAAGGGCTGAACGGCATCCTGCAGGAGCCGCACGGCTGCTTCGAACAGGCCAGTTCGTCGAACTACCCCAACACCCTGGTGCTGACGCTGCTCGACGCGAGCGGCGACGACGTGCCCGCGGTCGCGGCACGCGCGCGCGAGCTGCTGCCGCGCGGCTACCAGAAGATCACCGGCTACGAGTGCAAGGAGAAGGGCTACGAATGGTTCGGCGGTGACCCGGGCCACGAGGCCCTGACCGCCTACGGCCTGCTGCAGTTCCACGACATGCAGAAGGTCTACGACGTCGACGCCGGCATGGTCGAACGCACCAAGAAGTGGCTGCTCGAGCGCCGCAACGGCAACGGCGGCTACCAACGCAACCCGCGCGCGCTCGACCGCTTCGGCGGCGCGCCGCAGCCGATCACCGACGCCTACGTCACCTACGCCCTGCTCGTCGCCGGCGTGCCGGCCACCGAGCTGACCAAGGAGATCGAGGCGCTCGTGGGTCGCATGGCGACCAAGGACGCCTACGAGCTCGCGCTGATCAGCTGCGCGCTCGAACTCGCCGGCCGACCCGAGGCCTCGCTGACGCGCGGCTGGCTCGCCGAGCTGCAGGAGCAGAACGGCTCGCTGCGCGGCGCCACCGCGAGCATCACGCGCAGCGGTGGCCAGGACCTGCAGGTCGAGACCGCCGGCTTCGCGATCCTCGCGTGGCTGCACGACCCCGCCTACCAGGGTCACGTGCGCAAGGCGATCGAGTTCGTGCAGGGCTGCCGCGGCGCGTCGGGCACGTTCGGTGCGACCCAGGCGACCATCGTCGCGCTGCGCGCGCTGACTGCCTACGCGGCCGCCAACCGCGCGATGCGCGAGCCCGGCACGCTGCGCATCCTCGACGGGGACACCGTGATCGCCGAGCGCGCGTTCGCCGCGGGCGACGTCGATCCGATCACGTTCGACCTGTGGGACAAGCTGCCCGCGGGCGAACACGAGCTCGCGATCGACGTGACCGGCGGCGGCCCGCCGCTGCCGTGGGCCTGCGACGTCAGCTACTACAGCGAACAGCCAGCCGACGACCCCGCCACCGTGCTGTCGATCCGCGCCGCTCTGGGCAAGATGACCGTGACCGAGGGCCAGACCGTCGCGCTCGAGGTCGAGGTCGAGAACACGACCACCGAAGGTCAGCCGATGGCGATGGCGATCGTCGGCCTGCCCGCCGGCCTCGAACTGCCGACCAAGGTGCTCGAGGACCTGCAGAAGCAGGACGCGTTCGCGTTCTGGGAGCTGCGCGGCCGCGAGCTCGCGCTCTACTGGCGCGACCTGGCGCCGTCGGCGAAGAAGCAGGTGTCGCTCGACCTCGTCGGTCGCATCCCCGGCCGCAGCGTCGGTCCCGCGTCGCGCACGTATCTCTACTACACCCCGGCGCAGAAGCGCTGGGCGATGCCGTTGGTGATCGACGTCGACGCGGCGAAGTAGCCGCGCGGCGCGGGTCAGTTCTGCAGCAGTCGCAGCACCAACTGCGGCTGCTGGTTGGCCTGCGCCAACAGCGACACCACCGCTTGCTGCAGGATCTGGTTGCGCACCAGATCCGCCATCTCCTTGGCGACGTCGACGTCGCGGATGCGCGACTCGGCGGCGGTCAGGTTTTCGGCCTGCACACCGAGGGAGCGCACCGTGCTCTCGAGCCGGTTCTGCATCGCGCCGAAGCGCCCGCGCACGCGCGAGACGCCGTCGATCGCGGTGTCCAGCGCGCCGAGCGCCGAGTTCGCCCCTGCCGCGGTCGAGATGCCCAACCCCGAGAGGCCCAGCGACGTGGCGAGCACGGGGGCCAGCGCGGCTCCCAGGCGGTCGACGCCGTCCGTGGTGCCGTAGCCGATCTGGAAGATCACCGTCGTCGCCGAGCCATCGAGCAGCTTGATGCCGTTGAACTCGGTGCCGCGGGCGACGCGGTCCACCTCGTCGATCAGCGACCGGAACTCCTCGTCGATGGTGGCGCGATCCTGGCTCGAAACGCTGCCGTTGCTCGACTGCACCGCGAGCTCCCGCAGGCGGATCAGGATGTTGCTCACCTCATCGAGGGACCCCTCCGCCGTCCGCATCAACGAGATGCCGTCGGCGGCGTTGCGTCCGGCCTGCTCCAGCGAGCGGATCTGCGCGCGCATGCGTTCGCTGATCGCGAGCCCCGCGGCGTCATCGGCGGCGGTGTTGATGCGCAGCCCGGTCGAGAGACGGCGGAAGTTGCCGGCGATCCGGTCGGTGACCTGCGCGAGTCCGCGCTGGGCCACGAGCGACAGCATGTTGGTGCGGATGCGCAGCCCCATGAATCGTGCATCGGCAATCCCGACCGGAGCGCGGTAGGTGCTCGGCAACGGTCCTTGCGAAGGCCGGTTGAGCGGCGCCAGCGGCTTCAGTCGTGTCGCGTCCAGTGGCCCGCGCTCGTCTGCTGCAGTTGGCACTGCACACCGCCCCAGCGAGCGCTCAATCCACGATCGAGGTAGCGCAGCGGAACAGCCAGGCGGAACGCGCCGGCTTCGTTCGTGCTGACACAGAGCCAGGGCGCCGCGACGTGCGGCATGACCACGGAGACGATGCACGGTCCTTCGCTGCCGACCGCGTCGACGATCCCCTCGATCTGCTCGACCGGCTGCGCGTCCACCGGCACGCTGACGACCGATGCACCGGGCGCGACCGTGAACCGACCCTCGGCGTATCGATCCTGATATCGAAGGCAGAAGCGGTAGTCGCCCGGCGGCACGCACTGCAGGGCGAAACCCTCGAAGGCCCCGATACCCGTCGGCAACCTGGCCGTCGTCGGAGCGCCAGTGCTGCCGTCCAGCAGGTAGCAGACGTCCAGCGCCTGGAGTTGCCCCGTCATCGGCAAGGCGAACACGACGGACGTCCGATTCGGAGTGCTCAGCACGGGCGCGTCGCCAGGGACGACGGCTTCTGCGCTGGCGATCGCGCGGCGATCGACGACCACCTGCAGTTCGTACCGACCCGCGGCCAAACCCGTGAGGCGAACCGTCAGCGGGTTCGGCGCGGCATCGTCGACCAAGCCTCTGGCCGTTCGCCAGGCACGTCGCGCCTGCACGCGTTCCCCGCCGGCAAGGATCGGCACGGCCTGCACGTCGAATTGCCGCACCATGGTGGCGAGCGACAGATCGACCGGCACGTCCAGGACGTGTGGCCCTGGCAAGGTCATGGCCCATTCGACATCCGCGGGCTTCGCGCAGTCGACGAGACAACTGCCGATGGCCACATCTTGCCCGCCCGCGATCTTGCCGACGACGATGAACGCCGTTCCCGACTCGGCGCAGAGCTCCACGCGACCCTCATCGACCGCTTCCGTTCCCCACCAGACCACACCGAACTGCGGCACCTGCCGCAATCCGAACTCGATCTCGGACACCGCGCGGTCGCCGACCGCGGGCACACGAACGACGCATTGCGCGACCTCGATCTCCGGTCGGCCCGCGAGCCAACCGTCGAACGCGACACCATCGGCGAACCTGCGGTATGCAGCGGGAGCGCGACGCGCCGTGATCACGGCCAGTCCGAACGCGTGGGGCTCCCAGGCGGGACGCTTCAGGTTGAGCCCGACATCACCGAGCCGGATGGTCCCGTCCGCGAAGTCACCGCCGGCGACGAGCGCCCTCGCCCGCTCGACCGGCATCAGCCAATGGCCTTGATCCAACGGACCCCGGATACGCACGACGCCGTCGATGCGACTGTCCCGATCGGAGGGCCCGGCGACGACGAGGGTCTGGCGGGTGGTGGCACAGGCCACCAACTGTGCAGACAGCCGATGGTCCTCCGAGGAGACCCCGACACCGAGCGCCATGTCACGCCACGCAGCTGGCAACTCCATCTGGAAGGCGCCAGCCGGTCCGGTCCGGCACCCATGCTGCGAAGGTGCGAACGCGGTCACCACGTCCCGCAGCAACCACACACTGACGCGGAGATCCGGCCTCGGATTGCCGCGCGTGTCGACGACCCAGCCCGAGAAGACCGCGTCCTGCTGCGACGCGACAGGGTCGTCGATCGATTCGGTTTCGACCCGAGCGCCCTGAGCACTCGGCGACGATTCCTCCGCCTGCACGGGAATCGACTCGATCGTCGGAAGCACCGCCGCATCACGATCGCCCGGGGATGGACGACCACCGAAGAGTGACCGCGATGACCAGGCGAGCAGGACCGCGACGATCACCAGCAAGCTGACGACCACCAGCGACGGCCCGGACCGCCGCACCCTCATCGCACCAACGTCCAGGTCGGATTCGAGGCCATCGTGCCCGCGCTGCCGATCGACGCGGCCTGCCACGCGATGCGCAGGCCGCGCAGCGCCGCGACGTTGGGCACGGCGACGGCGCCGAGCACGGGCACGCCCGGTCGCGGCACGCCGATGGCATGGAACTGGTGCACGGCCGGATCGATCCAGAACGCGTCGGTGAAACCCGGCACGGTGGCGGCGGCGCCGGGGAGACCGACGACCAGCACGACGACGTCGCCGATCGGACCCAACGCGGCGGCGAACAGCGTCGAGTT
Source organism: Planctomycetota bacterium (assembly GCA_020638655.1). Classification (GTDB taxonomy): domain Bacteria; phylum Planctomycetota; class UBA1135; order UBA1135; family UBA2386; genus JACKIC01. The sequence continues at coordinate 992,845 of JACKIC010000001.1, read as the reverse complement.
GGGTGCGGCGGACTGACCCAGAACGGTCGGCATCGTCGCGGTCTGCAAACCGACCGTGCTCGCGATGGCGGGAACGGCCGTGGTCGTGAGCACGACGGCAGGGTCGAGGCGCAGCGAACCGGTACCCGCGATCGCGGGAGCGGGCGCCATGCCGGCGTATCCCGTGGCGTCGAGCGTCACCGGCGCCATGACCCGCGCGGTCGCGCCGATCAGCGACAGCGCCGGCTGGTTGTTCGAGAACGGCGAAAGCGGGCTGAAGCCGGCGCCACCCGTGAGAGAGCCGGAGACGATCTGCGCCGAACCGCCGGTCAGCTCCAGACCCGGGTTAGAGTGCGAGCACGACCCGTGCAGGCAGTAACTGCCGCTGCCGCGCAACGTGCAGAGCTCGAACACGACGTCCGAGTTCGCAGCCCAGGAGTTCCAGCCGACGCAGCGGGACACCAGGACCTGTGCGCAGGTCCAGATGCCGAACGAGCTCGCGCGCGTGCCGGTCAGGAAACACGTGCCGAGCGAAGCATCGACACCTTCGAGGAGCACCGGGCCCGCGCAGTTGCGCACGCTCACGGCCCCGTCACACGACGCCAGACGCACACCGCTCACGACGACCGACTGCGCGGCCGCGGTGTTGCGCACCTCGACCGCCGGCGGCAGCGCGCCCGAGCCGGTCACGTCGACGCCGGGCCCACCGAGCAGCGTGAGCCCCTTGGCCGCGATCGAGAACGGGCCGTAGATCCCCGGCCGCACCAGCAGGGTGGCGCCGTCGGGAACCGCGGCGACCGCCGCGGCGATGTCGGTGAAGTTGGTGCCGGGGCCGTTGGCAGCGTCGACGACGAACGTCTGCGCCGCGCCACACGTCGCGAACAGGGCAACCGTCAGGAGCTTGATGGGCATGGTCTGGTCTCTGTTTCCGGTGATCACTTGTCCTTCTGCACCTTGGCTCGCAACAGCTCGAGCGCGCGCTCGAGGATCGGGTCGCGCGACTTCAGGTCCTCGTCGGTGCACGGCACGAATTCGTCGGGCGACAGGCCTTCGCCCTCGAACGGCGTGCCGTCGAGACGCAGGTCGCGCCACGACGGCACCAACACGGTGACGTCGTTGCCGAGATCGAACGGCTGCGGGTTGCCGCTGCTGCCGAAGGTCGGCTGGCCGACCACGACGCAGTCCTTGGCCTGCTGCAGCATCATCACGAACGACTCGTTGCTGCTCATCACGTAGCGGCTGGTCAGCACCGCGATCGGCTTGTCGTACTGCGGCTCGTCGCCGCGACCGCGCAGCTGCCGCTCGACGACGGGGCCGAAACCCGTCTTGCCCTTCTTCTGCTTGATCTGGTGTTTGGCGTAGGTCTTGGTGCCGCCGACGAACCACGCCGCGACGCGCTGCGCGAGGCTCTCGTCGCCGCCGGCGTTGGGGCGCACGTCGATCACCATCGCCTTGGTGTCCATCAACGCGGTGATCGCGCCACCGACCAGTTCGGGGTCGAGGTCGCTGGTCCACGACGCGATCAACAGGTAGCCGATGCCGTCCTCGGTGCGCCCCGCGAGCGCCTGCTTGCCGACCGGTTCGACCTTGGCGTAGCGATCGAGCAGCTGCCGCCGGAACAGAGGATCGATGGCGCGCGAGCCGGTACCGAAGGTCTGGTCGCCGATGCGCAGATACAGGTGCAGGTCCTCGGTCGGTTGCAGCATCTTCGCCGCCGCCATCGCAAACCCACGGTCGGTGCGTGCGCCGAGAATCGCGTCCTTGTTCTCCTTCTCGAGCTTCTTCCAGTCCTGCACGCGCAGGTCGTAGTACGAGTAGCGCTCGGCGAGCGTCGCGGTCAGCGCCTGCAGCGCGCGCTGATTGCGGCGCTTCTGCTCGGCCACGGGGCGCACCTTCTCGGGCACCGTCACGAACGACCACGGCACCGGCGCGAGCTGCACGCCCTTGCTGCTGCGGAAATTCGTGCCCGCGGGACAGTTCAGACTCAGGCGATACTCGTGGTCGGGTTCGAGCTCGACGGTGACGACGATCTTCTTGGGCGTCTCCCACCGCGGCCGGCCGACGACCTTGGGGAACTGCGGTCCGCCGCCGCAGAACGACCAGCCCTGATCGCTCATCGCCTGGTCGAACGTCACCACCAGCTGCTTCACCTCCTTGGCGTCGACCTCGCTGAGGTGCGCGGGCTCCATCGAGACCACCTTGGGAGCGTCCTGGGCCGCGGCGATCGCGCAGCACCAGACGAAGACGAGCGGGGTGTGGTGACGCATGGGGCGGGATTGTAGCGCCGCCCGCGCGCTCCGGTCCGCTCGGGCGCCTACCGGGCCCGCAACACCACGATCATCTCGCGCTCGTTGGCCACGAACTCGACGATGTCGAACGGCGGGAAGCCCTCGCGCCGCTGCAGCGCGCACAGCAACTCGAGGAAGTCCGTCTGCGACCAGCAGTGGAAGTGGATGCGGAAGTCCTGGGCCTGCAGCTCGACCACCTTGGTCGCGACCGCGGCCTCGCCCTGCACCTTCATCGCGACGCGCACGACCTCCTCGTAGTGCTGCTGTCGCGAGACCTCGGGCCCCTGCTCGTGATCGCGCACGACGTGCTCGACCGTGGTCGCTGGCCGGTCGCGGTCGAAGATCAGCCGCCGGTCGGGCACCGACAGATACACCACGCCGCCCGGCTTGAGCACGCGCAGCATGTTGCGCAGCGCGCCGATCGGGTCCTCGCAGTGCTCGAAGAAGTGGTTGCTCGCGACGAAGTCCTGCGTGCCGTCGGCGACCTTGGAGAGCCGCTCCCCATCGTCGACGATGTCGACGTCGACGAGCCAGCGCCGCGTCTTGGCGGGGTACATCTGCCGCAGCTCTTCGGTGGAAGCGATGTCGACGTAGCGCGCCTTCGCGCCCCTGGGCATCGGCATCGGGTCCTGCAACGCGCCGATCTCGAGCCCTTCGCCGCGCAGGTGTCGATCGGCGACGGTCAGCCGCCCCAGATACTGGCGGAACGGCGTGACCAGTCTCTTGGCGAAGCGCCGCACGTCGAACATGCCGGTGTTATCGGCACCAGGGGCACGGCACCTGAACCGGCCCGGGCGCCCGCGCTCACCCGGCCGCCGCCTCGATCGCCGCGGCGATGCGCTCGTTCGCCTTGCGGTCCTTGACCGCGGTGCGCACGAAGCGCCCGCCGAAGCGCGGGCTCAGCGAGGCGCAGTCGCGCACGAACACACCCTGCTCCCGGCACCGGTCGACGAGCAGGGCCGCGGGCACCTTGTCGGTCGCGAACAGGAAGAAGTTGGTGACGCTCGCGAACGGTGTGAGGCCACGCACCGCGCCGATGCGCTGCATCAGCTCGTCGCGCATCGCGTGCGTCTCGGTCGCGCGCTGGCGATACCACGCGTACTCCCGCAGCGCGCCCATCGCCGCGCACTGGGCCAGCAGCCCCGCGCTCCACGGCGGGTTGAACACCTCGAGTTCGGCGACCAGCGGCGCGGCCGCGCACAGGTAGCCGACGCGCAGCCCCGACAGCGCGAAGAACTTGGACATCGACTTGGCGACGATCACGCGCGGGTCCTTGTGCACGAGGCCCTCGGCCGTCGGCACGTCGGGCACGAAGTCGATGTAGGTCTCGTCGATCCAGACGCGCGTCGACTTCGGCAGGGCAGCGAGCAACGCGTGCATGTCGTCCCGCTCCATGACGACGCCCGTCGGACTGTTGGGATTGACCATGACCAACAGCTTCGCGCCGCTCTCGCGCACCGCGTCGGCGATCAACTGCGGCTCGGGCACGAACCCGTCCGCCTCCTGCAGCTCACAGGAGACCACCTTGGCGCCGAGCACGTTCTCGAAGATGTGCCGGTACTCGCCGTACATCGGGTCGAGGATCGCCACCGTGTCGCCGGGCCGGACCAGCTTGGGGAACGCGAGGTACATCAGCGACGACGTGCCGCCGCCGAGGATCACCTGCTCGACCGACAGCCCGTGCCGCGCGGCGATCGTCTCGCGCAGGCCCTCGCCGTGCGTCGGCGGGCTGGTCTTGACCAGCCACGGCAGGTGCTCACGCAGCGTGGCGAGCACTTCGGGCGCGGGCTCGTACCAGGCGTCGAGCACGTCGGCGTCGACGATGTCGTGGCGCCGCGACAGGTCGGCGAAGTCGCTGCCGATGGCGTCGAAGGAGGCGCCGCCGTGGAACGCTTTCTTGGGAGGCGTGGCCATGCCGCCACGATACGCAGGCGATCTCGATCGCGAGCCCGCCGTTCTCGCCTGCAAGCCTGCCCACTGCTCCGTATGGTGCCCCACCCATGACGCTCCGGACCTCCCTCGTCGCCGTGCTGGCGATCGCCCCCGCGCTCCTCGCCCAGGAACCGGCAACTCCCGCCGCCCCGTCCGCCCCCGCGCTGTCGCTCGACGTCAAGCTGCTCGCCGATCTGCAGGCGCGCAACATCGGACCGGCCGTGTGCGGCGGCCGCACCGCGGCGGTCGTCGGCGTGCCCGGCGACCCGACCATCGTCTGGGTCGGCGGCGCCAGCGGCGGCGTCTGGAAGTCGACCGACGGCGGCGTGCGCTTCACGCCCGTGTTCGACGACCAGGACGTCTGCTCGATCGGCGCGATCGCGATCGACCCGCGCACGCCCGAGGTCGTCTGGGTCGGCACCGGCGAAGGCAACCCGCGCAACTCGGCGAGCGTCGGGCGCGGCATCTACAAGACCGTCGACGGCGGCAAGACCTGGAGCAAGCTCGGCCTCGAGAAGACCGAACACATCCACCGCATCCTGCTGCATCCCACCGCGCCCGACACCGCGTTCGTCGCCGCGTTCGGCACCTCGTGGGGCGAGAACGAGGAGCGCGGCGTGTTCAAGACCACCGACGGGGGCAAGACCTGGAACAAGGTGCTCTACGTCGATCCGCGCACCGGCTGCGGCGACCTGGTCATGGACCCGCGCAACCCCGACAAGCTGTTCGCGGGCATGTGGGAACACCGGCGCTGGCCGTGGTCGTTCAAGTCGGGCGGGCCGGGTTCGGGCCTGCACGTCACGCGCGACGGCGGCGCGACCTGGCAGCGGCTCGGAGTGGACGAGGGCATGCCGAAGGGCGAGCTCGGCCGCATCGGCCTCGCGATCGGCGAGGACGACCCGCGCGTCGTCTACGCGCTCGTCGAGGCGAAACGCAGCGTGCTGTTGCGCAGCGAGGACGGCGGCCTGTCGTTCCGCACCGTCAACCGCAGCGACGACATCGCGCCGCGACCGTTCTACTTCGGCGACATCCGCGTCGACCCTCGCGACGTCAACAGGCTCTACCGCATGCACACGGTGATCGACGTCTCGACCGACGGCGGTCGATCGTTCGACGGGCTGGTCGGCTGGGGCTCGGCCCACCCCGACCACCACGCGATGTGGATCGATCCCACCGACCCCGAACGCATCCTGATCGGCAACGACGGCGGCGTCTACACCAGCGCCGACCGCGGCGCGACCTGGCGCTTCTGCCGCAACCTGCCGCTGGCGCAGTTCTATCACGTCGCCGTCGACGACGACGTGCCCTACCACGTCTACGGCGGCCTGCAGGACAACGGCAGCTGGCGCGGCCCGTCGAACGTCTGGGAGAACGGCGGCATCCGCAACCTGCACTGGCAGGAGGTGTGTTTCGGCGACGGCTTCGCGACGCTGCCCGATCCGAGCGACAGCCGCCAGGGCTACGCGATGAGCCAGGGCGGGTCGCTGGTCCGGTACGACCTGCGCACCGGTTCGCAGAAGGGCATCCGCCCGCCCGCGCCCGAGGGCGTCGAGCTGCGCTTCCACTGGAACTCCGCCATCGCGCAGGACCCGTTCGACCCGCGCACCATCTGGTACGGCAGCCAGTTCGTGCACCGCAGCAACGACCGCGGCGAGAGCTGGAGCATCGTCTCGCCGGACCTGACAACCGACGATCCCGAGAAGCAGAAGCAAGGTGAGAGCGGCGGCCTCACGCTCGACGCCACCGGCGCCGAGAACCACTGCTGCATCCTGACGATCGCGCCGAGCCCCGTGCAGCAGGGCGTGGTCTGGGTCGGCACCGACGACGGCCGCGTGCAGGTGACGAAGGACGGCGGGCAGAGCTGGCGCAGCGTCGAGCGGCGCATTCCCGGGCTGCCGCACAACACCTGGTGTCCGCACGTCGAGGCGAGCAAGTTCGACGCCGGCACCGCGTTCGCGGTGTTCGACGGCCACCGCGACGTCGACTGGACCCCGTACGTCTACGTGACGCGCGACTTCGGCGAGACCTGGGTGTCGCTGGCGACGCCGTCGATCGATGGTTACTGCCTGGTGATCGAGCAGGACCCGGTGCAGAAAGACCTGCTGTGGCTCGGCACCGAATTCGGCCTGTTCGTGACGCTGGACGGCGGCAAACAGTGGCAGCGCTGGAAGCACGGCGTGCCCGCGTGTTCGGCGATGGCGATCACGACGCACCCGCGCGACGGCGACCTGATCGTCGCCACCCACGGCCGTTCGATCTTCGTCATCGACGACATCACGCCGCTGCGCACGATGACGCCCGAACTGCTGCAGCAGAAGCTGCACGTGTTCGCGACGCAGCCGGCGATCGCCTGGGAGACGGCGCAGACGCCCGGAACGCGCTTTCCGGGCAACGACGAGTTCCGCGGCCAGACGCGGCAGCGCGGCGCGTTCTTGCACGTGGTCGTCAACGCCGAGGAGCTCGCACACCCCGACGCCGAGGTCGAGAAGATGCGCAAGCGCGAGCCGGCGAAGAAGGACGAGACCAAGGCCGACGAAGGGGACAAGACCAAGACCGAGGACAGCACCCCGAAGGACCACGTCACCGTCGAGGTGCGCGACGCGTCTGGCGCGCTGATCCGCACGTTCCGCAGCAAGGTACACCTCGGCCTCAACCGCATCGTCTGGCGGCTCGAACGCGACGGCGGCACCGGCATGTCGCGCGAACTGCGTGAGCCCCCCGAGATGCCGCCCGGCGGCCGCGAAGTGCTGCCCGGCGACTACACGGTGACCGTGCGCTTCCAGGGCGACGAAGGCTCGACGACGGTGAAGGTGCTGCCCGACCCGCGCGTGGAGATCGCGCTCGCCGATCGCCAGGCAAAGGACGCGCTGCGCGCCGAGCGCGAGCAACTCGTGGCCACCGTCGGCCAGGCGACGCAGCGGCTGGCCCGCGCCCGGCGCGACCTAGGTCTGGTGCGCGATCGCCTCGACGCCGAGCCCAAGGTGAAGAAGGGCGAGGACGACCCCAACCAGGCGCTGCGCGACGCCCTGAAGGCGGCGACCAAGGCTCTCGACGAGCTCGACGAAACGCTCTGGGGCAAGTCCGGCCAGCAGGGCATCGTGCGCGACGACGACACCGAGATCCGCAAGGTGATGGGACTGATGCGCGTGTCGGGCACCGACGACGCTCCGAACGCGACCGAGCGCGAAGCGATGGCGCGCGCCCGCGCCGCCGTGCCCGGCATCACCGGGCTCGTCGACGCGTTCGTGGCCGGGCCGCTGACGGCGCTGCGCACGGCGCTCGGCAGCAGCGGGCTGTCGTTGTTGCCCGATGTGGCGCCGGTCGGCGACAAACGCTGAGCCGCACCTGGGGTATTCCCGAACACCAGGCGCCGCTGCCAACGCGGCGTCGGCTCCGCGTCAGAAGATCCCGGCGCGCGTCAAGGAGCCCCCCGATCCGGCCCGAAGGAGCCCTTCGTCGCTCCCGGAACCGGGCACTCCTTGGAATACCTGCTCGACAGACTGCTGGCCCTGCGCCTCGATGTCATCGCCTTCGTCATCCTGGCGGGGTCGGCCGGCATCCTGCTCACCCGCCTGCTGCGGCGGCACTCGCTGTCGCCGACGTACGTGCGCGCGACCAGCGTCGTCTGCGGCCTGCTCGTCGTCTGCGCGGTGTTGTTCGTCGAGTACGCGGGGCGCCAGGAGCACGCGCGCCTGCGCACCATGCTGGACGGCATCGCGCCGTCCTACGCCGTCGCGTTCGAATACGTCGGATATGAACGGCTCGACCCGCACACGACCGACGACGACCCGTTCTATCAACGCCTGATCGACCTCGAGAAGGCGTGGCTGGCGACCGACGGCGCCGCCGACGACGTCTACACGCTGCACCGCCTGCCGCACGATCAGTTCGCGCTGATCGTCGACTCCGAGACGGACTACGACGGCAACGGTCGCTACGACCAGGACCGTGAGCAGCGCACGCCCATCGGCGAGATCTACGACCCGCCGCCCGAGGAACGGGTCTCCCTCGATCGCGCGTTCGCCGGCGAGTGCGTGTTCGACGGCGTGCCCTCGACCGACCGCTGGGGCACGTGGGTGTCGTCGTACGCGCCGATCCACGACTCCGCGGGCCAGGTCATCGCCGTGGTCGGCGTCGACTACGAAGCCCGCTCGTGGATCGCGTCGATCCTGATGCGGCGCCTGTCGACGCTGTGCTTGTTCGCCATGCTGCTGTCGGTGCTCGGCGCGGGCGTCGCGTTCTTCCAGATGCATCGCGACCTCGCGACGCAGCAGCTGCTCGCCGCCAAGAACGAGGCGCTCGCTGCCGCCAACCGCGACCTCGGCGAGGCCAACGAGCGCGCGCTCGCTGCCGCCAAGGCGAAGACGGAGTTCCTCGCCAACATGAGTCACGAGCTGCGCACGCCGTTGACCGCGATCCTCGGCTTCGTCGATCTACTCGACGAGGATGTCGCTGCCGACGCGACGGCCCACGAACACGTCGAGGTGATCCGCTCCAACGGTCAGCACCTGCTGACGATCATCTCCGACATCCTCGACCTGTCGAAGCTCGAGTCCGGCGTCGTCGATCTGCAGCTGCAGCCGTGCCGCGCCGAGCTGCTGGTATGGGAGATCGTCGCGCTGCTGCAGCACCAGGCCCAGGGCAAGGGCATCGACCTGCGCTTCGAGAAGAACTGCGAGCTGCCGGTATCGATCACCACCGACGAGCTGCGCCTGCGCCAGATCCTGCTCAACCTCGTCGGCAACGCGATCAAGTTCACCGAGCAGGGCAGCGTCTCGATCCGCCTGGTGCACGACACCGACGCCGGCACGATGTCGTTCTTGATCACTGACACGGGCGTCGGCATCCCGCGCCAGGCGTTGTCGCGCCTGTTCATCCCGTTCAGCCAGGTGGACAGCAGCATGTCGCGGCGCCAGACCGGCAGCGGTCTGGGCCTGTCGATCTCGCGGCGGCTCGCAGTCATGCTCGGCGGCAGCATCGCGGTGACCAGCGAGGTTGGTCAGGGCAGCACGTTCCGGCTCACGATCCCCGCCGGTGAGGTGGTGATGAGCGAACCGGAACGCGCGACACCGCCGGCGAAGGCCGCCACGAGGCCCGCGGCGATCCGGCTCCAGGGCAAGGTCTTGCTCGCCGAAGACGGCCCCGACAACCAGCGCCTGATCGGCTTCTTGCTGCGGAAGCACGGCCTGCAGGTCGACATCGTCGAGAACGGCAAGCTCGCCGTCGAAGCCCTGTGCGACGGCGACGGCAGGCCGCGCCCCGGCTACGACCTCGTGCTCATGGACATGCAGATGCCCGAGATGGACGGCTACGAGGCGACCCGCACCCTGCGCGCGGCGGGCTTCGCACGGCCGATCGTGGCGGTCACCGCGCACGCGATGAGCAGCGACCGGGACCTGTGCCTGGCGGCGGGCTGCGACGAGTTCCTCACCAAGCCGATCGATCGCAGCAAGATGCTGGAGACCCTCGACCGACTGCTCGCCGCGCGGCAGTCGGACGGCGCGGCCGACTGAGGTCCGCGCCGCGGCTCACTTCTTGGGCCGCGCCGGGCGCTTGGCCTGCTTGGGTTGGGCCTTCTTGCCGGACGCCGCCTTGCCGGACTTGCCCGCGCCCTTCTCGTTGCGCACCAGGTGCTCCTGCAGCACCTGCGCCACGCACGCGGTCAGCCGCTTGCCCATGGGGATGTGCAAGAACTCGTTGGGCCCGTGCGCATTGCTCTGCGGCCCGAGCACCCCGGTGATCATGAACTGCGCCTTGGGGAACTTCTCGCCGAGCATGCCCATGAACGGGATCGTGCCGCCCTCGCCCATGTAGACGCAGCTCTTGCCAAAGTGCGTCTGCGACGCGCGTTCGCTCGCCGCCTCGAGCCAGCCCGCGAGCGGCGGCGCGTCCCAGCCCGCGCCGGGCTCGTCGGTGGTCACGGTCACCTTGGCGCCGTGCGGCGGCTTGCTGCCGAGCAGCTTCGCCAGGTACTTGCTGCACGCCACCGGGTCGGCCGACGGCGGCAGCCGCAGCGACATCTTCGCCGTCGTGAACGGACGCAGCACGTTGCCGCCCTTCTCCACGCTCGGCACGCCGTCGACGCCGATCAGTTCGACGAACGGGCGCCAGGTGCGGTTGAGCACCATCTCGACGCGGTCCTTCGCCATCGGCTTCGTCTTCTCCGCCCACGGGAAGCGCTTCCACAGTTTGTCGCCGAGCACCTTCGCCGCGAGCTTGGCCTGCTGCCGCCGCTGCTTGGGGATCTTGACGTGGAACTGCTTGGGCAGGATCTCGCCGGTCTCGCTGTCCTCGAGCCGCGACCACAGCTCACGCAGCACGCGGAAGCTGCTCGGCACGATGCCGCTCGCGTCGCCGCTGTGCACGCCTTCGCTGAGCACCTCGACCTTGACCTGCGCGCCGACCACGCCGCGCAGCGACGTCGTGCACCACAGCTGGTCGTAGTTGCCGCAGCCCGAGTCGAGGCACACCACCAGGCTCGGCGTGCCGATGCGGTCCTTGAGCGCGTCGATGTAGTGCGGCAGGTCGTAGCTGCCGCTCTCCTCACAGCCCTCGATCAGCACCACGCAGCGCGCGTGCTTGCCGCCGGCCTCCTTGAGCGCCCGGATCGCCGTCAGCGACGCGAACGCCGCGTAGCCGTCGTCGGCGCCGCCGCGGCCGTAGAGCTTGTCGCCCTTGCGGACCGGCTCCCAGGGCCCCAGACCGTCGAACCAACCGACCATCTCGGGCTGCTTGTCGAGGTGGCCGTAGAGCAACACGCAGTCGTCGCCCTCGCCCGGCACCTCCATGTAGATCAGCGGCGTGCGGCCTTCGAGTTCGACCACCTCGACGGTGAGGCCTTCGATCGGCTGCGCCTTGCACCAGTCGGCGATCAACTTGACCGCGCGGTGCATGTGCCCCGCCTTGGCCCAGTCCTTGTCGAAGGCCGGCGACTTGTTGGGGATACGGATGTAGTCGACGAGCTGCGGAACGATGTCCTGTTCCCAGGTGTCGTCGACGAACGAGCGGAGCTTGCGGTCGTCCATGGTGGGTGCTGGCGGGGGCGAGAATCGTGACGGGGCCGCTGAATCAACCGGTCGGTGCGGCCGCTGGCAAGCAGAGTCGGGGATAAGGGGCTCAGGGCGTGGTGGCTGCGGTGCTCCCTTGACGCGCCACTTACACTGCTCTCCCCGTGGCCCGGCAGACTGACGCCATGAGACCTTTCGCCTCGGTCCCTGCACTGCTCGCCTTGCTGCTCGCTCCGCTCACGGCAATGGGCATGACGGCCGAGGCCTCCGCACAGGCTCTCGCCGGTCCCCAGGACCCCGCCGGCCCGCCTGCGTTGCACCGTGACCCCTACTTCCAGCCCACCGCCACCCCAAGCTCGCCGGACATGCCGCGGGTCATCATCCGCAACATCCGCGAAGACCGCGCCGGCAACGTCTGGTTCGCGACCTTCGGCGGCCCGATCCGCTACGACGGCAAGACGTTCACCAACTTCGGGGACGCCGTCGGCCTGCCGAAGACGCGCGTCTTCTCGCTGCTCGAGGATCACACGGGCGCGCTCTGGTTCGGCTCCATCACCGATGGTGCGTCGCGCTACGACGGCAAGGCGTTCACGAAGTTCACGACCAATGAGGGGCTGGTCGGCAACGACGTCATGTGGATCTTCGAGGACCGCGACGCGCGCATCTGGTTCGGCACCACCGCAGGGGTCAGCCGCTACGACGGCAAGTCGATGACCAACTTCACCACCAAGGACGGACTCGTCGACAACGCGGTCTACGCGATCACCCAGGACCACGCGGGCGTGATCTGGTTCGGCACCCAGGGCGGCGTCTGCTCCTACGACGGCGAGACGTTCACCGACCTCGCCGGCAAGGTCGGCAGGTCGTTCGAGAACGTGCGCGCGATGGTCGTGGCGCCGTCCGGTGAGCTCTGGTTCGGCGGCCAGCAGGGCGCGTTTCGCTACGACGGCAAGCAGCTGACGACGTTCACCACCAAGGACGGGCTGCTCGCGGACTTCGTCGGTTCCATGCTCGTCGATCGCAAGGGCCGTGTCTGGATGGGCCATCCCGGCAACTTCCCCCAGGTCGACAATGGCGGCGCGACCTTCTACGACGGCAAGACCTTCGGGCACGTCACCGCCAAGAACGGGCTGTGCAGCACCAACGTCTATTGCATGCTGGAAGACAAGGCCGGCAACATCTGGTTCGGCAGTGTCGACACAGGCGCGTGCCGCTACGACGGCGAGACGTTCACGAACTTCTCCGCGCCGGCAGGCCTGAAGAAGTAGTCTCTGCCGGTGCTCATCAGGATCGCCGTCCTCGCGCTCGACAAATCACCGTTCCTGCGGCGGCTGCTGTGGCGCTGGTGGTACGGCCGCCTGGCCAGCAAGTTCACCCAGCGCAGCTGGACCTTCATGAACTACGGCTACGAGCAGGAGGCCGGCGCCGCCCTCCTGCCCCTCGATCCCGAGGACGAACCCGATCGACTGTGCGCACAGCTCTATGAACAGGTCGTCGCCGGCGTGGGCCTGCGGGGCCGCGAGGTGGTCGAGGTCGGGTCCGGGCGCGGCGGCGGTGCGAGCTACCTCACCCGCACGCACCGGCCGAGCCGCTACACCGGCATCGACTACTCTGCGGCTGCAGTGAAACTCTGCCGCGGCGCCCACGGCAGCGTGGCCGGCCTGACCTTCGTCACCGGCGACGCCGAACATCTGCCCTTGCCCGACGCCTCGTGCGATGTCGTGGTCAACGTCGAGAGCAGCCACTGCTATGGCGACGTCACGAAGTTCTTCGGCGAGGTCGCGCGCGTGCTTCGGCCCGGTGGACACTTCGCCTACGCAGACTTCCGTTCACCGGCCGACATGGAGAAGGTCGCGGCGCAGCTCGCCGCCACTGCCGGCCTGCACCTGACCGAGCACTTCGACATCACCGAGCGGGTGCTGGCCGCGCTGACCAGCGACGATGCGCGAAAGCGCCGCTTGATCGAGGAGATCGTACCGCCGCGGCTACAGCACCTGTTCGGCGAGTTCGCCGGCCTGTCGGGAGGCCAGGTGTTTCGCGCTTTCGGGAAGCGGGAGATGGTCTACCACCGGTTCCAGTGTCGGAAGAGCTGAGGGCGCCGCGCGGGCTACGGGGCAGCGCGCTGCGAATTGCCACCGCCATGTGCGCCCAGGAGAGGGACCCGATGAAGGCCGGTCTCTCACTCCTCCTGTCGCTCGTGGCCGTCGCCCTTCAGACGTCCGGACCTTCTGTGAACGAGTCGACGCCATCGTACAGACACCAGTGGTAATCGAGCGCTTTCTGGTGGACGTCCTGCCTACCCTCATGCGGTCGCACAGCAACCGCATCCAAGGCGCGCAACCCAGGTGGAGCCTCGATGAAGTCCACAGCGCTGCCGGTCAGGTAGGCCTGCTTCTGCCCATCCTTGAACTCCACCCTGAAGATGCAGTAGCCCATTCCTGACTCGCCGGCGCGGTACAACTCGTCCGCCAGATGAGCCGGCAGGCGGTGCGGACTCTCGCGAATGCTCCTCACCGATCCGATCGGCAGCGCGAGTCTCCCTGGGTCATCCCCAGGGAGCACGCGCCAAGTGCGGGTGTACTGCGCCTGTTCGACCACATTGACACGCGGATACTCGCTCCCATCCTCGAGCGTCAGCGCACATGGACGGTACTCCAGGCCTCCGTCGCGGCTCGGTGGGATCCTGCTCAGTTGCTCGTGCAACTGGCGCGAGATCGGCGGGTACGTTCTCTTCGACACTTCAGGAACAGCGTCGTGGGCGATGAGGAACTCGATTTCGCAGCCGCAGGTTGTGCCAGTTCGTGTTCATGAGTGCCACGCGCCAGGGCGGCCCCCGACGACAAGGCTGCGGCGCGGGCCTTCCAGTGATGCCCGGCCGCGGCCAGACCTAGCGCCACAACCGCGATTCGGCGTCTGGATCGCGGCCATCGTCTTCAAACTGAGGAACTCGCGACCAGTCGACTTCTTCGAACTCCAGAAGAGCCCAGCCGGCTGATCGCGCAGAATTCGGCAAGGTCACAATCGTGTCGACCCAAACGGAGGAACCGCTGTAGAGCCCCGAGGTTGCGTACGGCACGTAGAACGACCCGTAGAACGGGTCGTGAACGAAGATGTAGGGATCGCCCGGGCTTGTGTCGTCATAGCCATAGACCACGACCACATGGCCACCGAACGACCCCTGGTAGCACAGGATCATCGGGCGCCCCTGGAGCACGTTCTCCCTCACCTCAGAGAAGCTGAGCGCACGCCCGGCTCGCTGCGAAGCCAGACCTTCGAAGAACAGGGTCTGCTGAATGAACTCGATGCTCGGAGCAGCGAAGGCGCATGCAGCAAGTGGAATGGAACAGCAAGGAAGATGCGCCCAGTTGCTCACCATCTGGCACTGAGGGATGGGATTCCCACTGTAGGTGAGCACCATTTCCGCAGTGGCAGCCCAGCACCACACCGCAGTCTGCTGACCTCGAAAGGGAATCTGCAAGCGAACCGCGTTTGGTCCCGGCCCCGCACCGGTCCCTGGCCCGGATCCCGTTCCCGGCCCAGGTCCGGGCTGAGCTGCAGGCGTCGTTCCGCCACCACTGCCGCTGCAAGACCAGCACATCGCAAGCAGCAGCACAACCAAGCTACGTTGGACGCGAAAGCGAATGGTGTCCATGTCCTTCTCCTTCTCCTTCAGGTCCTTCCCACAGGACCGCTGACGAGTGATTCTGCCACTCGTTGTCTGGGCACGCAAGGCCATCAGGCGTGGCTCGAGGACGGAGCTCCCTGAGGTGGCGAGACGAAGCAGCCTACGCGGACTTGGAGCCTCCCCCTCTTTTCGCGCAGCCTGGTGCCTGGAGTCAGACACGAACGTCGTGCCGCGGCTCCCGGCATGGAAAGTGATGCGCAACGCCCCCCCTCAACAATCAAGGGTACGACAGCCTCAAGACCTGCTCACCTGGCTTGATCTCCAGCGGGACTATCCTGGGCGAAAACCCCTTCCTTCGCACGACCAACACCATCCCCTTCGATGGCGTGTCACACTCGAATTTGGTCACTCCTGCATCCAGGTGTAGCTTGACCCATGCGCGCTCGTCTCGCATCTGCTCCAGGGGCGCAACGTACACTTGCGGGTCCGCAAGCGTCTCGAGACTTGGATGATAAGCCCTGATCGCCGCTTCATTGTTGGCAACAATGATTGCAATCGTGCAGGCGTGACTCAACGGAGCTACCATGTCCGGGATCCTCACCGCACCGGTCACATTCGCAAGTGGCACGGGCACCATTGGCACCCTGATTCTCTTCTTGTCCGAAAAGGGAAGCAGACTCCCAAAGGGATGCGGCTGCAGGACAATCTCTCCCATGGGGCACGGCAACGAAAACTGCCCATCAGCGCCGGTCTTCGCCTGCGCTACCACATCCGCCAAACCGAAGGGTATCTCGCCGGGCCAGGCGACGTCTTTCGGGTACACCAACACATCAACGCCCTCTACGCCGACTCCATCCTCATCCACGATACGGCCACGCACGACTCGCGACCCAGCCCCGCAGACCACGGTTCCCACATTGACGTTCGCGTCTTCTGCTATCTCGAGACGCAGCGGTAGGGCGCTCGGCGCCACCTTCCTCGGCTCTGCGAATTCGCTGTACGCTCGCAGCGAGAAAACTGCCGGGGGCACATCCCTGAAGGCGAAGCTGCCATCGTCGCCCGACCTTGCATCGAACTGCAGCGCCACGAGCTCCGCCAGCCTGGACTGGAGCCGCATCGGACAACCAGCGATCGGCGCGCCACTGGCGTCTGTCACGACACCGAAGATCGAAGCCGGCCGATAGGCACGCAGCTTGACGTGCACCTCTTGCCCGACGGAAACGGACGCCACACATCCGTAGTACCCCCCTGGCGCGTCGTGCCTTGGCGGGTGTTCGTTTCTCAATGGCGTTGCCATGAACCCCGGGGGACAGGCCTCGGGAGACAAGACCACACGATGCTGTCCGGGCAGCACCTCCCCCTCGACCCGCCCACTCCCGTCCGTCACGCCAAACATGCGTCCATCAACCAGAATGGTGATGCCGGGTACGGCGAGGCCGGAACCATCCTCGACAGAGGCTACCAGCGCCGTGCGCGAGCCACTCGAGTGAGCGACCTCCTGTCTCTGGCTCGGGCCCTTGACCGCCACCCCCTCCGCGCGAGTGGCTTCCGCCGCCTCCCGCTCAGCACCTGATTCCCTCCCGACGCATCCAGGAGCGGCTCCCGAGGTGCAGCGCGTGAGAGTCAGAGCCAAGGCGCAGACGACCAGGACTCCGAACGAACAGACGAGGACTCTTGCTCGCACGTCATCCCACCTTTCGAGAATAGCCAATGCAGAAGCTGCCCCCTCGCTGCGCCACAAGCCTACCGGACGACTCGACGACGTACAACACACCTTCGATCGAGGCCAACACGACGATCTCCCTGGCCGCGCCAGCGTGCGGAATCGCGCATCGCGTTACGCCGCAGTCTCTGCCTGGCTAGCTGCCGCCGAGGAATCCGTCATGAACCCATCGCCATCCTTGTCCCTCCGTCTCGCGGCCTCGCTCGCGTTGTCGGGCGCGATCGCCGCACAGATTCCTCTCTTCACCATGCCGAGCGCCGAGGTGCCGGGCATCAGCGGGTCGCAGATCACGTGGACGATCGGCGGCGCCGTGCCTGGGCCGTTCGTAGTGCTCGCGGATCTGTCGGGCGGGCCGTTCGACCTGTTCGGGGAGCGGCTCTACCTCGGTTTCGGCCCGGTGCTTACGTCGCTGCTCGTGTCGCCGGCAACGACCGGGCCGACCGCGCACACGCACGCGGTGCCGACCGTGCCGGGCATGATCGGCATGTCGATCTTCGGTCAGCCCCTCGTGCTCGACCCGCTGGCGCCCAATGGCATCTTCCGCGCGCTCAACGGCGCGAGCACGACCTTCCACGCGGGCGGCTACCCCGTGGGGTCGTCGTTCTCCGACCCGATCGGAGAAGGGTTCACCGGCACGTTCCGTGCGGATGTCACGGGGCACATCCGCGGCGGCGCAGTGCAACGCCGTACGCACCAGACAATCGATCCGCAGGGTGCTCCGTTCGCAGCGGGGCTCGCCAACCCGCTACACCCGACCGGCAGCCGCGTTCAGATGGTCTATCGCACGCAGGACGTCGGCGCGTCCGGTGAACCCGAACTGCTCACCGCGGTGCGTTGGCACCCGTACGGTCCGATCGCCCCGGGCTCCATCTCGAACCTCGAGATGCGCTTAGGCCACACCGACGTGACACCTGACTACACGCACGATCCCTGGTCGGCACTGCCGGTGAACCCAAACTCCGGGCTCGACCCGACGTTCGCGAACAACTACCGGGCCTCGGCGCCGCCCGTGGTGAGCTATCGCGGCAGCTACGCGATCAACCCGGGGCTGCTCACCGCGAGCGGCTACCTCGCCTACCCGCAGATCGTGCCGTTCGCCTACGACGGCACGTCGAGCCTGCTGCTCGAGTTCCTCGTCGCCGACGACCCGACGAACAGCAGCATGACCGGCGCGACGGTGCGGCTGATGTCCTTGGCGATGCCGCTGCCGGGCGCGCGCCTGTGGGCGAGCGGCACCGTGTTCCAACCGATGCCGATCCCAAACCCCGCGCAGGTCAGCAGTGGCACGCCCGACAACGCGATGTACGAGCTCGAACTGGACTTTGCGCGAGTGCAGACATGGGCGCAGTCGCCGTGGCTCGACTCGCTGAACGCGAACCCCGACTACGACCCGCCGATGGTCGCCGCGTCGACCCCGGCGGGCTCGAGCCTGAGCCTGTCGTTCCGCGGCGCGACGTCGATGAGCGGTGCCGGTGCGACCGCATGGTCCGCCTCGCCCGACATCGCCGACGGCATGCGCTACCTGCAGTTCCGGATCACCTTCGTCGCCAACCTGTTGACCGGCGAGTCGCCGATCGTCGACACGGTGTTCGTGCCGGCTCGCTGACCGTCGCGTTCCGGACCGGAGCACAAGTGGATGCTGGGGCTGCCGCCTGGACGGCACTGCCGCCTCTGGGCGCTGGGACCTTCAAATCGGGCCACGAGGTCGCTCGTCGATTGAGGCGCTCTCTGGAAGGGCTACTCGTGGGTCGTGAGCAGCCGAACTGGCGGCATGGTGGCCAAAACGAGAGACGTCAGGACCAGTGCCCAGCGGATCAGATCGGCAGAAAGGTCTAAGAGCGCGATCGGAACAGGCGATTCCTCATCAGGCCGAAGTAGCCAGAGGCGCGGCGAGTTTCGGGAAGGTGGACAACTGTCCATCGGGATTTCCCGCGCTTCTCATCGTCCTCCGATTGCCACGAGACGCCCTCGGACTGACCTGGGAACGGTTCATAGCACCATGACTCACCGCGCTCTCATTTCTTGTCCATCAATTCCTCGACCATTGAAAGGTACACATCCATGCCCTCCCCATGTCCATCTTTCCACCCCTGCATGAATGCAACCGATCGACTTGGAAGACCAGAGAACGTGCACCCAAGCAGCCCCCAGACAAAGCCCATCGAGTGCCCGTCTCTATACTCGCGCTCAGTCGACGGATCGCCCTGCACCGGGCAAACGCAGCCAGCCTCACGATTCATGGCCTCAACCTGCCGATCGATGATGGCGTCCAACGTGTCCTTGCGGACCGAACGCTCCCACGCCGCGTCTCGATTCGAATCCTGAAGGCGACAACCTGCAACTGCGGTGCACACCAGAAGCACGCAAGGCAACAATCCGACTCTGCCCCGGGCCGATCCATGTCTAGCCATCACCTAGTACCCCCCAAATGTCAGGAACAACGCTCAGCAGCAGAGTCGCCATGAAGCCCTCGCCGGACAGCACCAGCGCGTCCTCACTTACCACCTGGCATCCGCCGCTCATACACCGGAAAATCCGGAGAAGGCCCCGGGAGATACAAGGTCGCGTAGCTCCCCACTAGCACCAGTGCAATGACACAACACTGCAGCACAAAGAGACTCCTCCTCCGAGACAACCAAGCCCGGACCAAACCAAAGCAAGAGGCGCCCAACCAAACTCCTAAGAGCAGCAAGAAATCCCCAAAATCCAGCCCGAAACGCCCCGGCTTGTCAAATCCTATGTCACCAAAAGCTATGACAGCAACGGCCAAAATCTGCAACGCCAAGGCGACCATGAGCCCGACCGGAGCACGCACGACACGTCGACCCTGGTTGTCCTGCGCCTGCCGCATACCTGCATTCATGCCTTCTCGCCTTGGCGACGTAGCCGCTCTTCGTCTCGATGCAACTGAAGTATCAGAGACCGCACGCCACGAAAGTGCAGGTGCCGTGCGAGGTCAATAGGCGCTCCAAACGTGGTGGGCGATGAGGGACTCGAAGTCGCAGCCGTAGGTTGTGCCAGGTCGTGCCACGTTGTGCCAGATCGTGCCCATGAGTGCCACACGTCGGGGGTTGTGGCGGCTCGGCGGGGTCGCGGTTGTGCCAGGTCGTGCCAGGGTGTGTCAGGTTGTGACCAAGGCAGTTGCACACTGCATTGCACACTCGGGGGCCGGAGGGTGCGGCGAGGGTCGGGCAACGGCGGTGGCGAACCCGATCGGACTGCTCCAGGATCACCTTGAGGTTCGGGCCGGGACGAGCGGTCATGTCCGGGCGCCGGGACGACCCGGCTTTCCGTTCCCCTACTCAAGGACCACGACCATGACCGCGATCGACCCCATCCCCGAATCGACGACCCAGCCCTGGAACGAGCTGTTCGAAGAGCTGAAGACGCGCTACCCGAAGGTCCGCGAACCGATTGTCGCCGCGCTGGCCAGCCTGATGCAGAACCCAGGCATCGACGCCGACCTGAACCGGATCCGCGACCGCGCCGGTCCCGAAGCCCAGCCCCTTTCGCGGGCCCTCGAACGACCGGCCGTGGAGCAGCGGGCAAGGGACCTGGTTGCGGGCCAGACCGCGCGCGCCGCTACGAGCCCAGGGTCCCCGCCAGCGCATTCGTGAAGATGGCCTGGCCCGGGTTGAAGTTGGGGGCGTAGACCCCGCCCTGCAGATAGATCGATAGCCCGCTGAGCATGGGCATGAACGGGATCGGCATCTGCCACGACCTCATGCCGTTGACGCCGATGCCGAGCGAGTAGCTGACCAGCGGCGCGATGTAGGCAGTGCAGCCCGGGAATAGCGGCCCCAGGGGCGCGGGCAGCGGGTTGCCGTTCCACGTCGTGTCGTCGAAGCCGACCCAGCCAAACACCATGCTCAGGGGCCCGGGAGGAACGTTAGAGAACTGCAGCGAGAAGGTGGCCCCGAACGTGGGCGAGTTGATCGCCGCCAATTGAGGTACACCGCTGGGTCCCGCGCAACCGACGCCGAAGGCGCTGACGGTCGCCGCGTTCGGAACCTCGCCGAAGCCGAAGGTCGTCGTGGGGCCTGAGTTCAACGATGGGCCGCTGCCGCCGAAGGAGACCACGCGTTCGCGCCGGCTGTCGTAGATCGCACTGGAGTTGGAGCGCACCGAATTGGTCGCGGGCGCCAGGGTCCAACCGCTCGGCTGCCACTCCCAGGTCTGGGCCGAGCCGGCGCCGTCGTTGCCGAACAGGACCAGGCGCGAACGGGCGTGGTCGTAGGCCATCGTGTGGAAGGCACGCGCGCCGGGGCCCGCGGCGTTCGGCGTCGGTTGCCAAGAGCTGCCGTTCCAGTCCCACATGTCCGACAGCTGCGGTCCGTTGCGGCCGCCGTACAACACGACCACGCCGCGCGACGAGTCGTACGCCATGGCGTGGCCCCAGCGGGCCTGCGGCCCGAAACCGCTCACCTGCACAAACGTCGAGCCGTTGAACTCCCAGGTGTCGCCGAGCTCGTTACTGGAGTCGTAGCCGCCGAACAGGACGGCGACGCCGCGAATCGGGTCATAGGCGACGTCGAACGCAAATCGCCAATGGAACACGCTGTTGGGCACCGACAGTACGGTGGTCCACGTGGACCCGTTCCACTCCATGAAGTTGGTCGGGCCGGCTTGCGCGGACTCGATGGCGACGGTCACGTGTCGCTGCGAGTCGTAGTACGCGCGGATGTTGGTGCTGGAGTTGTAACCGCCGAACGCGATCGGGCCGACCGTGCCGATGAGGTGCCAGTCGACGCCGTCGAACTCCCAGGTCTCCTGCGGATAGATGTTGGAGCCGCTGGCGTTGATGCGGCCGGCGCACGTGACGATGCGGTCGCGATCGGAGTCGTAGGCGATGGCAGCGCTGAGGCGCACCTGCGGCTGCGACACGGTCCCGAACGGCAGCAACGGCTGCCAGACGTTGCCTTGGGTGGCGGCGGTCCCGGTCAGGAGCGCGGCGCCGAACGCGGACACGAGCAAGTTGCGTGGGTTCATGGGAGCGAGGGGTCAGGGTTGCGCCGAGGTGCGATAACGCGGCGTGGCGTGAAGCGGCATCGTATCGTAGCGTTGCCTACGGTGGCCCGACCATGTAGCGATGCGCGATGTCGCTCCAGCGCATGCGCGCGGCTCCTGTCGCGGCGGGACGCGCCGACGGAGATCGCCCCGCCCAAGGACAAACCGGCCCGGGCGCGCCCTGGGCGGCCCGCACGGCGGCCTGAAGCCAACCTGGACGTCGAGGCGCTGATCAGGGTGACTGCCGAACGCATCCAGACGCAGGGCAACGCGGAGGCCGACCGGTTGCGCGACGGGATCCGGAAGGCGATCGCGGTGCTTCAGGCGGCGGCGGCGTAGCCGGTCATGCCGGGCCTTCCTTCCTGAGCTGGGGCTCAGGCGATGAAAGGCCGCGAGATTTCTCCACTCCGTCGCACCTCAGAGACGCGGCGAATGTCGGGAAGGTGGACACTCCACTCCATTTTTGCGCTGCTATCAGCGCACGCCATTTCGCTTTGGAAGTCTTCCGTCATACCTCCGGATCGTGGCGACGGAGGTCGCGGCGACACGATGGGTTTCCCGGTAGCTGACACAACGGGCGCACTCCGGAGCCGGCCTAAGGCAACAACTCCTATGCGCTTGCATGCAATACCTCACCTATCCACTTCACGATGACATCTAACCCACGATCATCAACAGGCAACTGCAATGACCACTTGAGAGACCTCCCGCCGGCCTTACGCAACTCTATCACGAACCCCTCTCCGCAAACCCCAGGAGAACACAATCCACCCCATCCTTGCAGCGTCTGACGCAAAAGGTCGCTGCTACGCGATTCCAGGCGCATCATTTGTGCATGACCATCGCTCTCTGTCACACTACACCAAACCTCGCCCCGCCCATCACACCATATCGCCACCACCGCAACGCCTTTGGAGCCACTCCAAACCACACCAACGATATCCATGGGCACACCAATTGCCCGCTCAAACTGCCGGATATCCGAACTGCGGACACACTGCTCAAATCGCGCAACCTCGCTCGACGTACCCACGCAGGAACCACAGAAGCCAACTACCCACAACATTGATTGCCACCGCTTGCGCATTATACCCTCACTTGATCCCCGGAGGGATTACGTCAACCGAGAATCTGCCATCTCCAGAGACTGGGAAACCATAGAGTACTCCCCCTTGCCATCGCCATTGAGATCGTTCTTGGCAAGCTCCCCATCCTTGTCGCTATTTTCAAGCGCCACAGCTTCCGGTTCGAGGAAGCCGAGCGACTCGTCGATGCCGCTTGGGCTCGCTTCGAAGCCGAGAAGGCTCAGGGCGATGGCGGCTGTCCGTTCTGGCCCGACTACGACGAGGTCGTCCGCGACCGGCAGGTCCTCTACTGGTTCGCGCTGACCACGGGCTTCCGCGTCGCCGAGTGCGCCGCGATCTTCTGGGAGGACGTCGCACTCGAAGACGCCGCGCCCGCCGTCAGACTGGCCGGCCTGTTCACCAAGAACGGCAACGACGCCCGGGTGCCGCTGCAACCGTTCGTGGCGCAGGCCCTCAAGGAGATGCGCTCCAGGCGCAGCAGGGCCGCGGTGCGCCGCGGGGACCCCGTCGTCATGGAGACTGACCCGGTCTTCAAGGTGCCTCGGACCATCGCCGAGATCGTCCGCAAGGACGCGGCGTTCGCCGGCCTGATCCCGCAGAAGAGCCCGACGTCGAAGCGGGTCGACTTCCACGCGCTGCGCAAGAGCTGCGCGCGCATCCTGATCGAGCTGAACGTGCACCCCAAGGTGATCCAGCAGGTGCTACGCCACTCCGACATCCGGTTGACGATGGACCTCTACGGCGAGTTGGGTGAGGACGACTTGTTCCGCGAGCTGCCAGGGACCTTCCCTGTGCCGAAGATGTTCGCGGAGACTCAGGGCAAGAGCGCACCTGCCGCAACTGCCTGACAACAGGCTCGATCGGCGCGAACTCAGCCGTTGCCACGGCAGCGTTGAGACACCAGCCCGCGGAGCAACCCAGCCGCCAGCACGACTCGGTTCGAGCTCGGGCGTGCGACAAGCGCAATTCGTCTAGGGGCAAACGACGTTACCGATGGATCACAACACGCAGACAACATCCGCACACGTGTAGTCCACCATGAGCATATGGACCCTAGGAGCATCCAGCGCCTCATGCTTGCCCTCGCCCTGGTGACTGCGGCAACGGCACCTGCGCAAGATGACGAAGGCCCAGGGGCACAACATCCCGTCCTGCCGCCAAAGCCGACGGCGGAGCAGGTCGCGTCTGCACTCGAAGGCGTGAAGACCTCCATCCTCCCCAAGTGCTGGGACAAGAAGTGCGACGAAGAGGAGATGCGACGGCGCAAGTACCTCGACAAGTGGCAGGCCGTCGTGTGCGAGCACTACATCGTGTTCACGAACGGCCCCACCGCATCGTGCAAGAAGTACGCAGTGACGCTGGAGAAGCTCTACGACATGGTTCAGAAGGAGCTGCCCTTCGAGGACCCAGATCACCTTCTCGTCGCCTACATCTTCGCCGACAAGGAAGACTACTTCCGCTATTCGATGCGCATCACTGGCTGGTCTGAAGAGAGCGCGCGCGCGACTGCCGGTCACGCGATGTCTACCTTCTACGCCACCTACTACAACTCACCGCGCGACCCGACTGTCTACCACGAAGCCACGCACGAGATCGTCGGCGCATGCCTGAAGGTCGGTGGTGTGGGCTCATGGTTCCAGGAAGGCATGGCCGTCTACTTCGAAAAGAAGATGAGCAACCAGCGCCTCGATTCCTGCCGAAGCGATCTGAAGCGTGGCGACTGCTACACACTCGAAGAGTTCTTCGCGATCCGCTCACTCATCGCCGACCCGAAGGGGCACTCCCACCGGAACTACGACCATGCCGGCGCACTGCTGGACTTCATGATCAACGCCAAGGAGGAGCCGGTCGCCGGCAAGTTCAAGGAGTTCATGGATGCGGCGCGCAAGCAAGGGTACGGCTTCGCGGAAGGCAAGGACCTGAGCGCACGCCTGATCAAGAACGTCTACGGGCTCTCGGTCCCAGAGTTCGAGGCGGCCTGGATGGAGCACCTGGGCATTTCCCGATAGAGCCCCAGCACCTCGGCCTTCCCGCGTTCGGCAAGTAGCCGCGTCGCATCCAGCACCGGTTGAGCCCAGGGCTTTCGGCGAGCTGCGATACCGGGGTCGAGAAGGCCCCTCAGCGCGGACATTCCGCTCCGGCAGCCTAGAACTGCGCCGAGCGCCTGGCGGCCCCCACGGGCGCACGCGGGCCGCGTCAGAAACGACCCCTGCAAGATTCCGGCGCCCCGGGCCTGCAGCGCCCATCGGACTCCCCCCTGGGGAACGGCCCCTTCCGGCTGTGCCACGTTGTGCCAGGTCGTGCCACGTTGTGACCCAGCCAGTTGCACACTGCATTGCACACTGGCACCCCCGATTCGCCAAAACCGCCCCTAGACCCCCGAGAACGGCCTCCAAACGTGGTGGGCGATGAGGGACTCGAACCCCCGACATCCTCCTTGTAAGGGAGGCGCTCTAACCAACTGAGCTAATCGCCCGCGAACGAGACTCTACCTGCCGCGCATCCGCCCTCAACCATCCGAACCGGCACCACCCGGCATCGCCCCCTCACCACCCTTCGCCGCCTCTTCGTCGCGCGGCACGGGCATCGCCTCGATGGGCACGATCTCGTAGCTGTTGACGGGATCTTCGCCGCCGACCCAGGCGCGGCGGAACACGTAGTCGACGACGTCGGGCGGGCAGCCGAGCAGGGCGTGGCCGAAGGCGGCGCCGCCGGTCGCGGGGAACATCAAGAACTCGGTCCGGCCGCCGGCGGCGAACTCGTCTTCGGCGAGCAGGCTGATCGGGTAGGTGATCGGCAGGGCGACGATCGACACGACGGTGCCGAGGATGCCGCCGGTCCATGCGCCGACGCCGGCGAAGGTCCGCACCCAGCCCGGCCGACCGAAGTCGGGCGGCGGGCAGCGGTCGCCGAGGCGATCGATGGTGCCGGACGCGGCGCAGGAACCGAGGAGCAGGCCCAGCAGGCAGAAGGTTGCGCGCATGGGCCGAACTCTACCAGAGCGGTCAGTCGTTGCCGCGGCGCTCCTCTTCGAGGCGCGCGGCGTCCTTGGCCGCGCCGTTCTGCTTGTCGCTGGCGCGCTGCAGGGCCTTGCGGGCGGACATGCCTTCGAGGGCCTTGCGCCAGCGCTCGACCACGACGGGGTCCTCCTCACCGGACCCGGCGACGGCCTCCTCGGCGTGCTCGATGGCGTGCCCGGCGGCGGTGAGGTCGCCCTTCTCGATCCACGCGATGGCGAGGAAGTTGACGGTCTCGATGGTGTCGCGGATCGAACGCGCGGCTTCGAGGGTCGACTGGAACGACGCGATCGCTTCGTCGAGCTTGCCGAGGGACTGCAGCACGCGCCCCTGCCACAGCCGCGCGTCCTGGGCGACGCCGGTGTTGGGGTCGAGCGCGGCGGCCTTGGCGTAGGTGGCCAGGGCGTCGTCGAGGCGCTTCTGGCGGCGCTGCATGTCGGCCGCTCCGAGCAGACCGCGCTGGCCGTAGCGATCGGCGTCGAAGCTGGCCGCGGCGAGGTAGTCCTTCTCGGCGAACGGCAGGCTGCCGTGTTGGCGCCAGACGCCGGCGGCCGTGAACGCCGCGACCGCAGCCACCACGGGCTCGGCCGCGAAGTCGGCCATCACCTTGTCGTAGGCGGAGCCGGCGCGCTCGAGCACCTGCAGGCGGTCGGCGCCGTGCAGACCGCGCGCGCCATCGAGCACGGCCTTGGCCGCGGCGAGCGCCTCACGACCGGCGGCGCTCGGCGCCGGGCGCGTCACCTTCTTGGCGACAACCGGCTTACCGGCCTGCTGGACATCACCCTGGGCCGGCGCGGCGACGAGCAGCGAGGACAACAGACACAACTGCATCACGATCTTCTTCATCACGGTTCTCCTTCTCACGGTCTCTGGATCACTGGGTCACGACAGGTCGAGCGGGTCCGCGGCGCGGACGTCGTTCTCGATGGCACGTTGCACACGGCGCCGGGCGCGATGCGTGCGGGTGCGCACGACCGCGACGGTGCAGTCGAAGCGGCGCGCCAGCTCGGCGGCACGGGCGCCCTCGTTGCGTGCGAGCAACAACTCGCGGTCGAACGGCCGCAGGCGACTCAGCTCGCGCTGCAGTCGCGGCAGCAGCCACTCCGCCGCGACGCGCCGACCGGCCACCACGAAGGTGCGCCGCGCGCCTGGTGGCGCTGCGACGAGCAGCTCGACGGAGGCCCCGGCCGGCGTGAGGTCGAGGCTGCGGCGCGGTCGTCGATGCAGGCC
This sequence comes from Planctomycetota bacterium, assembly GCA_020638655.1. GTDB lineage: Bacteria > Planctomycetota > UBA1135 > UBA1135 > UBA2386 > JACKIC01. Next base: position 965,952 of record JACKIC010000001.1, on the reverse strand, counting down.
GCGGATGCGCAGGCGCGTCGCGATCGTGCGCACGGCCGCCGTGACGCGGTGCGGCTCGCGCGGCCGCGCGGCCCACTGCCACGCGAGCAGCAGGCTCTCCTGCACCAGGTCGTCGCGTTCGCGCACCGTCCATGCGTCGCCGAAGCGCCGCAGACACGCGTGGGCGAAGTCGCGCGCGGCGCGCCAGGTCTCCTCTTCGACTGCCATTCGATGTGCGTCGGGAGGAAGGGCCTCTCGACAGACGAATGGCTCGCGGGGCGCAACTTGTGACGCGGCGGGGCGAGAAAAATCAGTCGGCGGCGCGCAGTCGGCGCAGTTCCTGCTCGCGCGACTCCTGCCCGGTCAACGCGCCGATGCGCTCCATGATGCGCGCCGTCGCCAGCTGCAGCCGATGCCGACGATCACCGCTCGCGGCGGCGTCGAACTCGGCGGCCGTGATCGGCTGGCCGAAGCGGATCGTGATCGGGCTGAACAGCCGCGGCCGCGGGGCACCGAACGGCATCGCGCGCTGCGCGCCGACGATGCCGACCGGCACGATCGGTGCGCCTTCGCTGAGCACCAGCGACACGGCGCCGGGACTGCCGAGCAGCAGCTTGCCGTCGCGGCTGATGCCACCCTCGGGGAAGATCCCGACCACGGCCCCCCGCTGCAGGATCTGGCGCGCCGCCCGCAGGGCCTCGCGGTTGGCGCCGCGCGTGCTCAGCGGCAGCGTCCTCTGCCAGCGATAGAACCAGTTGAGCCGCGGCGACCGCCAGACGACCTCGGTCATCATGAAGAAGACCCTGCGGCCGCTCGCGGCACCGACCAGCAGCGGGTCGAGGAACGACGCGTGGTTGGCGGCGACGACCACGGGGCCGGTGCGCGGCAGCTCGCCTTCGACGCGCAGCCCGAAGAACACGCGCAGGAACAGCCGGGTGCCCAGCCGAAACAGCCGGAAGCTGGCCTCGTTGAGCCAGCCCGGCGGTGCCGTGACCCCGGCGCGTCGCGTCGCGGGGTCCACGGTCAGCTCCGCGATGCAGAGCTCAGCGACCCTGCTTGGCGCGCTGCGCCCACTCGGTGCTGCCGAACTCGTTGAACAGCACGCCGCGGCAGCGGGCCATGATGTAGCCGTATTCGTTGCCGCGCCACTTGTCGGCCGCGAGGATCGCGTTGTAGAGCGCTTCGGCCTGCAGGCTCGGCCAGGCGTCGCGGGTCTCGAGGCGCACGCGCAAGAACATCAGCAGCGCGGCGCGGTTGGCTTCCTTGTTGGCCACGCCCTCGTCGAGCAGCAGCAGGCCCAGGCCCAGGTAGGCGCCGGCGCGCGAGTTGACGTCGACGCCGTTCTTGCTGGCCAGGTCCTCGTAGATCTTGCGGGCCCCGTCGGCGTCCTTGGTCTCGCGCAGGCTGTGCGCGAGCTGCACGCTGGCGCGGTTGGCGATGGTCGGGCTGTTGGTCGCGGCGTTGCTGCTGATCGCGCGCAGCTTGCTCTGGTACTCCTTGGGATCACCGCCGGCCATGCGCTCGGCCATCGCGCCGAAGAAGTCGCCCTCGAGCGAGAAACCGCTCGGCCAGGCGTTGCCCTGCGCGGTGTCGACGTAGGCCTTGGCGACCTTGCCGGCGTTGCCGGCGCCCTTGGCCCCCTGGCCCAGGTAGTACTCGAACTTCTGGCGGAAGACCTCGGGCACGAGGCCGCCTTCCGGGTAGGCCTTCTGCATCTCCTCGAGCGCGCTGACGCCCTCGGCGGCCTTGCCCTGATCGAGGAACATGGTGCCGGCGCGGTGCAAGCCGGCCATGCCGAGCAGGTCGTTCTTCGCCTTGACCTGCTCACGGGCCATGGTCAGCAGCAGGTCGGGGTCGCGGTTGCCGAGCGCGCGGCGGTAGACGTCCGAGAACTTGCCGAGCTCGAGCTTGGCGACACGGTCGGAGGAGACCGATTCGGAACTGCCGCCCTTGCTGTACTTGAGCTCGCGCACGTCGAAGCTGGTGACGCGCACGCCGTCGATGACGGTGCCGTTGTTCAGGGAGATGCGGTCTTCCTGGGCGGAAACGCTCAGCGCGAGGGTTCCGGCGGTCAGGACAGCGAGGAGGCTCGACTTCATTGGGCCTGCGAGAGGGGGGTCGCGGGAGGGAGGGGGGCCGAAGATCATGCCGTTTCGGCGGCGGGGACACAACGCCGCGGCGGGCCGCGAGGTTCGGTGCGGAATGGCCCGGGGCCCCAAGTGCGGCCGCAGCCCGCGGCTCAGGCGATGTCCGAATCCGCCGCGGGGAGGTCCCGCACGCCCTCGGGACGGCGCTTGCTCTGCGCCTTCTCGGCCCAGGTCGCCTCCAGATCGTGGCCGAGCCGGCGCACCGCGATCAGCTCGGCGACCACCGAGACGGCGATCTCCTCGTGGCTGCGCCCCCCGAGGTAGGCCCCCATCGGCGTGCGTACGGTGGCCAGGAACTCGTCGCCGACACCGGCGGCCCGCAGGTGTTTCCACAGCAGCGCCTGCTTGGTCTTGCTGCCGATCATGCCCAGGAAACGCAGGCGATCGCCGGCCGCGAAGCGGGCGCCGAGCGCCTCGAGCACGACGCCGTCCTCCTTGTGGCCGCGGGTGACGACGACCGCGTAGCTGTTCTGCCGGATCGGCATCGCAGCGACCGCTTCGGGATAGGTCGCGACCAGGGTCTCGTGCGCCTCGGGAAACCGCTCGGCGCCACAGTAGGCGGTGCGATCGTCGACGACCGTGGTGCGGAAGCCGGCGAGCGCCGCGACCTGGCACAGGGCCTTGCTGACGTGGCCGCCGCCGAAGATCCACAGAGAGGGTGTCGAGATCGGTTCCACGAAGATGGTCACCTCGCCGCCGCACATCAGGCCCGAGTCGGGCGAATCCTGCTCGGTCAGTCGGAACGTCAGCGAGCGCGGCTGCTCGCTGGCGATCACCTGCATCGCGGCGTCGTAGACCTCGGCCTCGAGACAACCGCCGCCGACCGTGCCGAGGAACGTGCCGTCGTCGCGGACCAACAGCCGCATGGTGACGCGGCCCGGGGTCGAGCCGCGGGTGCCGACGATCGTCGCCAGCGCCGCGGGGATGCCGTCGCGGCGCAGCTGCACGATCTGCTCGAAGATGTCGTTGGCGTGGTTCAACGGGGTCACCAGTCGCCGGGCAGTATCGACGATGCGCACTTCGCCCGCACGTCGGCGAGCGACAAGTTCTCGAGGGCCCGCCGGCCGGACGGATTGGCGGCGGCGCGCAAGACCAGGAACCGGTCGCGGGCGTCACAGCCCTGGCAACGACCGTAGCGCACCGCCTGCAGGATGCGGCGGTCGCCGCAGCCGTCGCAGACGCGCAAGTACAGGTGCCGGCGGCGACGCGGCCGCCGCCGCGGCTCGATCGGGATGTCGTGGGTCACCTTGGGCGGCAGGCCGGCGAGCCGCATCAGGCTGCGCCAGTGCCGACCGTGCGCGGGGACCGCCGGTCCGAACAGTCGCGCCGCGGCGATGTGCGCGGCTTCGTGGGTCAGGACCATCTGCACCTGCTCGGGGGCGCGACCCAGCAGGTGCGGGTTGAGCTCGATGCGGCCGTGGCGCACGAACGCGCGCCCCGCGGAGGTCTTGAGGCGGTCGTTCCAGGCGACGTCGATCGCGGCGTCGGGCACGCGCCAATCGGCGAGCAACTGCGCGGCGCGGCGCTGCAGCTCTTCGGCGCTCGGCAGGTCATGGCCGCGGGACGAGGTCACGTGGCGATCAGAACCGATGCGGCGCGGCTTGTCACCGGCCGGCCGCCGCGCGTCCGTCAGCGAGGAACGGACAGTTGCTTGCGACCGCGGCCGAGCCCTTCGCGCACGGCCGTCGGCAGGGTCAGGATCACGAAGCCGACGATCGAGGCCACGATGCAGGGTTCGGTCGAGCGCCAGCTGTAGCCGTTCAGCGCCGCGTAGCCCCAGGCCATCAATCCGCCGACGAAGAACAACCAGCCGCCCGTGATCAGCAGCGCGTGGCCGATGCCCATCCACGGCCGCAAGCGGTCGAGCAGCGGGCGATTGCCGCGCACGTGCTCTTCGGCGAGCACGCGCAGGATCTCGGCGCGCGTCGGCTCGTCGAGGCTCGGATGGCGCAGCGCCGTCTCGAGCACCTGCAGCCGCTTCTTGCGCAGGTCGTTGCGTTGTTTGGTCCAGTGGATGGCGAACCCGACGCCGATGCAGAACACCGGCAGCGCGAACGCGAAGAAGACCTGTTCGTCTCTCATCGCTGTGCCTCCTTGTGGCGGCCTTCGAGTTCGCGCAGCGCGAACGGGTAGGTGACCAGCCCGAACCCGACGATCGCGGTGAGCACGCCGCCAGCCAGCGCGTCGCGCTCCTCGAGGATGCCGCCGATCGCCATCACGCCGACGCCGACGAACAGCGTCACCCAGCCGAGCGCCAGCAGGACGGCCGCACCCCGGCTCGGACCGGGCACGCGCGGCGGCCGGTTGCCGGTCAGTTGGAAGGTCAGCGACTCGATCGTGCCCCGATCCAGCGACGGGTTCTTGAGCGCTTCCTCGAGCATGTGCAGGTTGTCGGCGCGGTTGCGGGCCCGCTGTTCGAGCAGCGTCTTCGCCAGGACGAAGGCGAAGATCGGGACGAGGATCAGGACGAGTTCCATGGGGCGGCTCCGGGCAGAACGCGGCGCTACGGCGGGTGGCCAAGTGTATTCGGGATTGCCGTCGAACGGGCAACCCGCGTGCTCAGGCCAGTTTCGGCAGCCCCAATCCCGCCAACAGGTGGTCCGGATCGCCGTTCCAGACCAGCTCCGCGTCGGCGATGGCGCAGCGGTCGTTGTGGCGCCAGACGAACGGCCAGCCCAGGGCGCGCGCGGCCTCGAGATCGGGCTCGCGGTCCCCCACCATGACCACCCGCGTCGCCCCGGCCGCCGCCTGCGCGAGGCGCAGCATGTCGGTCTTGTGGTCGACGCCGGGGCTGTCCAGGCAGAATTGCCAGTCGGTGAGCGCCGCCAGCCCCTGCCCCTGCTGCACCGCCGCCATGTAGGTGCTGCGGCAGTTGCTGGCCAGGGCCACGCGCACGCCGATGCGCCGCAGGTGCTCGAGCAGCGGCCGCACGCCGGCGAACAGGAAATCGGTGCCGCTGCTGATGGTCTCGACCTCCATCGGCAGCACCACCGACCGCAGGTCGTTCCAGCGGTGCTTGTGCTCCTCGGGCAGGAACGGTGCCCAGACGCCCGCGTCGCGCATGCCGACCACCGCTTCGGCTTCGGCGTCGGTGGGCATGCGCAGCTGCAGCCCCTCGCGCTCGGCGAAGCGCTGCAGGCCGGCGCGGATCACCGGCGACCACCACCGGAAGGTGTCGTGCAGGGTGCCGTCGACGTCGAAGACGATCAGCTCGGGCGGCAGGTTGCGGGACATGAGTTCCATGGCGCTACTGCACGGCCGCCTGTTTGACGCCCATGATCGTCAGTTGGTCGAGCCAGCGATTGATGCCTTCGACAATGCGCAGCTGGTCGTCGTCGTCGACCGGAGCGCCGGCGCGCACGTGGACCACGAAGTGCAGGGTGAGGTCTTCGATGGACATCTCGCGCGTGCGCTGCCGCAGCTCGAGCACCGCGGCCTCGGACGGCATGCGCCGGCCGTCGAGATCGACGAAGCCGTCGCCCGCGACGGTCACCGTCGCGGAGCCGGCGCTGGCGTCGAAGTCGGTGTTGGGCGCCTCGCTGGCGCACGCGGCCAACACGATCGTGAACAGGGCGAGGTACTTCATGACGCGGCGATGCCCTGGACTTCGATCAGCGCCTCGGGGTCGAACAGCGACACCACCTGGAACATCGCCATGCCCGGGTAGTGCTTGCCGCAGTGCCGGCGCCACACCTTGCCGAACTCCTTGCGGGCGCGCGCGTAGTCGTCGCGGCTGGTGACGTAGAAGTTGAGCTGCACGACGTCCGCGAAGGACATCTCGGCCTCGCGCAGGATCGAGCCGATGTTCTCGAGCGCCTTGTCGAGCTGCGCGACCAGATCGCCCTTGCTCTCGACCACGCCGGCGTGGTCGTAGCCGCACTGGCCGGCGAGGTAGAGGGTGCGCTGTTCGCCGTGCTCGACCAGCCAGGCGTGCGCGAAGCCGATGGGTGCGGCGAGATCGGCGGGATTGACGGGGCGCTTGCTCATGGGCGTTGGGGAGGCAGTTCGCGCAGGATCGCGCGCACCGGACTGCTGTCGCCGGCGACGATGCGCAGCGGCAGCGCGATCAGTTCGTAGTCGCCGGGCGGCACGGCGGTGAGGTCGATGTTCTCGAGGATCGCGACGCCGCCCTCGTAGAGCACGTGGTGACCGTCGAGCTCCTTGCTGTCGGCGTGGTCCATGCTCGGCGTGTCGATGCCGACCAGCAGGATGCCGGCGTCGGCGAGCACCTTGGCAGCCTGCGGACCGACCGCGGTGAAGCCGGCCTCCCAGGTGCGGTGGTCGTGCCGGTCGCGCGTGCGGAACAGGATGCGCTCGGCGCCGCGCAGCACTTCAGGGGTCAGCGCGTCCGCGGGGATCAGCGGCGGCGACCCCGCGCCGCGCACGTCGATCACGCGGCAGCGGCCGAGGTAGTGGCGCAGGTCGACGGAGGCGATGTCGGCGCCGGCGACGTCGAAGTGCAGCGGCGCGTCGGTGTGTGTGCCGACGTGCACCGACATGCGGATGGTGCTCACGTTGCACGAGCCGCCGCTCTCCTGGCGCAGCACCCATTCCTGCGAGAACGGCGTGTCGCCGGGGAACGTCGACGTCGACGGCTCGAGCGGTTCGCTGATGTCCCAGATGCGCATGGCGATGACCTCAGCCGGGCTTGCGTTCCTGCTGCAGGAAGCGCTCGTGCTCGCCGGTGTCGAGGATCTCGCGCACCGCCGCGACGCAGGCGCGCACCTCGTCCTCGGTGTTGTAGAAGTGCGGCGCGACGCGCAGGCCCGCGTCGGGACGGAAGTCGACGACGATCTCGCGCGCCGACAGCGCCTGGCAGACCGCGTAGCCGTGCGGCACGTCGAGCGCGACGTGGCCGCCGCGGCGTTCGGCAGCGAGCGGCGACTTGATGCCCAGCCCGGCGCGCTGCGCCAGTTCGACGAGCAGGGTGGTCAGCTGCTGGCTGCGCGCGCGGACCGCGGGCAGGCCCGCCTCGGCGACGGTCGCGATGCCCTCCTTGCCGGAGTAGAGCGCGGGCACGTTGGGCGTGCCGGTGGCGAAGCGGCCGCCGTCGTCGCGGTAGTCCTGCCCCTCGGGCGAGAACAGGAACGGCTGCTTGTGCGCGGCCCAGCCCGTGAACGCGGGCGTGAGCTTCTTCGCCTCGTCGGGGTGCACGTAGAGGAAGCAGTTGCCGGGGCCGCCGCACAGGTACTTGAGGGCGCCGCCGACCGCGGCGTGCACGCCCAGTTCCCCTAGCTGCAGCGGCAGCGTGCCGACCGAGTGGAACGTGTCGAGCACGACGAACGCGCCGACCTTGCGCGCCTTCTCGACGATCGGCCGCGGGTCGAGGATCGCCGAGCTGCGGAACATCACGTGGTCGATCGCGACGATCAGGGTCTGGTCGTCGATCGCCGCACAGACCTGTTCGACGTCGGTGGAGATACCGTCGCTCGCCGCGGGCACGCGCACCAGCCGCGCGCCGTGCGCCGCCCGCGCTTCGTAGATGTACTGATCGGACGGGAAGTTCCGGTCGAGGTAGACGAGCTTGTTGCGCGCGCCGTCGAAACGGAAGCACGACAGGATCATCTCCTGCGCGACGGCGATGTTCTGGTGCATCGACACCGTGCCCCGGGCGACGCCGAGCACGCCGGCGACCTGGTCGGCGACCTGGTCCTGCAGCACCCACCAGCCGTCGCCCCACGACCGCACGCCGCGCGTATCCCAACCGTCGAGGAAGTGCTGCACGCTGGCGCGCGTCGCGGTCGGCATCGCGCCCAGCGAGTTGCTGATCAGGTAGTTGCTGCGCGCCGTGATCGGGAAGCGGGCGCGGAACTCGAGGAGGGCGTCGGGGTGGGACATGGCGCGGGCAAGGACGGTACCGGACCCCGTCGCAGCCGACCAACCTTTTGCCCCAGGGGCGGCGCGAGCGGCGCGCGATGTGTGGTTTGTACCCGGTACCGTACGCTCACGGCCGGGCGCTGGCGATCTCGCGGCGCACGGCGTCGAGCAGGTCGGGGCTGGCGCCGGCGAGTTGCGCGGCTTCGACGTGGCGGCGGGCTTCGTCGTGGTGGCCGAGCAGGGCGCAGGCCTGGGCGAGATGCAGCAGCGGCGAGGCCTCGCCCGGCGCAAGCTGATGGGCGCGCTGCAGGTGGTCGTGGCCTTCCTGGATGCGGCCGCGCGAGACCAGCAGGATGCCGAGGCGGTTGTGGGCGTCGGCGAAGGCATCGTCGAGGCGCAGCACGCGGCGCAGGGCACGTTCGGCGCGGCGCGGGTGGCCGAGCTTGTGGCGCACGAGGCCGAGCAGGAACAGGGCCTCGGGCACGCGACCGACACGGGCGACGAGGCGCGAGACGTGCTGCAGGGCGAGCGGCAGGTCGCCGCCGGCGATCGCGGCCTCGACGGCGCGAGTGCCGTTCCACAACCCCGGCACGGAGGCGAGGCGCAGCATGCGTTCGGCCTCGGGCCGCACGGCGAAGGGCAGGCCGATGGCGAGGGCGCGCTGCAGGGCGGCAGCGGCGCTGGCGTCGTCGCCGAGCAGCAGGCAGGCGCGGCCGAGCTCGAAGCGCAGCAGGGCGTGTTCTGGCTGCGCGCGCAGCGCCTGCTCGGCGACGGCGCGGGCGTCGGCGGGGCGTTCGTCCTCGAGCAGGAACGACACCAACAGGCGGGCGACCGGCACGGTCAGGTCGTCGCGCGCGAACAGCTCGGCGGTGAGTTCGCGGCGCAGCGCGCGGTCGCCGCTGCGGTCGGCGACGGCGGCGAACTGCGCCAGGGCGGTGCAGGTGGCGCGTCGTTCGGCGCGGGCCTGCTGCACGAGGTCGGCGAGCTCGGCGTGGCGATCGAGCCGGTAGAGCAGGGCAGCGGCCCGCTCGACGAGTTCTGGCCGCTCGGGCGCGATCCGGGCCGCGCGCAGCAGCGAGGTCACGGCGTCGTTCTCGGCGCCGCAGGCCTGGGCCATCGCGGCGTGGCGCTCGAGGCGGTCGGGGTCGTCCGTCAGCAACGGCGTGAGCTTGACCAGCAGCGCGAGCAGGTCCTTGTCGCCGCGGTTGCGCTTGGCCACCTGGGTGGCCAGATCGAGCACCGCGTCGTGGGCCTCGACGAGATCGGGCGCCACCTCGAGCAACCGCTGCGCGGGCCGCATCGGCTCGGGCGAGTAGTCGAGCAGGTTCGCTTCGTGGCGCAGCACGGTGTCCTTGAGCACGAGCCACCAGCCCAGCGCTTCGCCCGCGAGCGCGCAGGTTGCCTGCGGTCGGTCGAGCCAGCCGAGTTGATCGCCGATCTCGAACTCCAGACGCAGCAGCATGTCGAGCGGCCGGCGCGGGTCGAACGGCACCTCACACTCGCGCACCACGTCGTGACCGCGGCCGTCGAGCAGCCGCCAGTGCAGCACTTCGCCGCGGAAGACGCCGTCGACGAGCAGTGTGACGTCACCCTGCCGGTGCAGCGCGGCCAGGGTCGCCGGCTCGAACAGTTCGCGCACCGTCAGGAAGTTGCGCTGACCGTCGATCGGGCCGAGGAACGGGAAGAAGCGGATGCCGCGGTCGCCGCCGCCGTTCAGGCGCGCCACCAGCAGGCGCGGGATCTGTCGCGACAACACGTCGTACGGCGCGGCGCCGACGACTGGCGACAGGCCGTCGGCGACGGCGAAGGCGAACACGACCGCTGCTGGCATCGACGAGGTCTATCGAGCATGGCCCGGCGGAGACCATCGGCGGGCGCGGATCGCACCATGACATCGACGCCACGGCATCGACGCCCCGAGCGCGACGCGGTGGTCAGCGCGGCGCAGCGGGCGACCCGGCTGGCGAGGACGCCGCCGGCCGCGGCGGGCGGAGCGCCGCGCGACCCCGCGAGGCGACGCGCACCAGCTGTGGGTTGCCCGCGACGTCGTCGACGTAGAGCACGACCTCGACCGTGCCGCGATTGCCCCGCTCCGAGAGCTCCCAGAGCAGGGCGCCGGCCCGGTCGGCGACCGCGTCCTGGCGCTGCCCGGCGACGACGACCAGGTGCGCGTGCAGGTGCTTGCCGCCGCCGTAGTCCAATTCCTTGACCTTGGCGGGCTTCGCCAGACCTGCGTCGAACTCGGCGTCGAGGGCGGTCTCGTACTCCGACCGCTGCGGCCGGTCGACGACCTTCAGGGTGCGGTCGAGCATCAGCATCAGGACGAGGCACCCTGCCAGACCCAGGCCCGCAATGGCGTACAACGACTTCTGCACGCCCGTTCTCTTCGAACGGAATGGGGCCCGACCTGCAGTTCCGGAGCAACCTTCGCCAAGATTCCCGCTCCCGAGGATTGCCTTGTCGAGTCCAGCCGGTATGCCTCGGCCCGTCCGGACACCAGTCCTCCCCCCTAGCATCCACTACTCATGGGCAAGATCGTTCGCTGCCGCGAGTGCGGCAAGGTCTATCGCGAGCTCGACGAACTCGAGGACCTTCGCGACAACGACAGCGTGTGCCTGGTCTGCAACAACACCATCGAAGTTGCCGACTGGGACCGCATCCTGGCTTCCTACGAAGACGACGAAGGTGACGTCGACGACGACGAGGACGACTGGGAAGACGACGACGTCGAGGCCGACGAAGACGAGGCCGAGGACATCGCCGAAGACGAGGAATTCGACGACATCGACGACGACGAGGAAGAAGAAGACGAGGACGAGGACGAAGAGGAAGAAGAGGACGATTGAGTCGCAGCTGGCGACTCTCGCCCGGCCTCACCGTCCGCAGGCTCACCGTCCGGCAGCCACACCGTCCGCCAGCCACACCGTCCGCCAGCCAGCCACCGACAAGCCAGATTGGCAGTCCGAGGCCCGCAGGCTCCTGCCAAGTCGGCAGCAACAGGATCCGCCGCCCCCTGGCGATTCGAAGGCAATAGCTTTCGAATAAACGCTTTACGCCAACGGGCCGGCGCGGCACATCGGTTGCTCCTGGCGGCGCCCGACCCCGATCACGGGTCCACGCCATGTTCCAGAGCTTCCGCATCCTACTGGTCGAAGACGACGACTCGCTGCGCAACTGCCTCAGCGAGTTCCTGGCCGAGTACGGCTGGTACGTCGGCGCCGTGGGGCACAGCGAAGAGGCGGTCTGGCTGGCGAGGCGGCAGCGCTTCGACTTCTCGATCCTCGACTTCCACCTGCCGGGCATGACCGGGCTGGAGCTGTTCCAGCACCTGGCCACGATCCGGCCGCTGCCGGGCATCCTGATGTCGGGGCAGGCCAGCGCCGAGGAGGCCGCCGCGGCCCGCCACGCCGGCTTCTTCACCTTCCTGCGCAAGCCGCTCGAGCTGGACCGCCTGCGCCAGGCGGTGCAGATGCTGATCCACTCGCACTTCGGCGGCCCGCTGACTCCCCTGGTCACGCCGCCGGCCGACCCGCAGCAGCACCTGCAACGTCCCCAACCACCCTCCAACCCGCCGCGCCGCCAGTTCTGAGCGGCGCGTCGGCGTTTCCGGCCCGGCCGGATCACGACTCTCTCCAATCAACCTCCCAACCCAATCTGCGAAGGATCCAGCAATGTCCAAGACCAAGTCTGCGACCGTGACCCCCCTCGGTGACCGCGTGCTCGTCAAGCGCGTCGCCGCCGACGAGAAGACCAAGGGCGGCATCATCCTGCCCGACACCGCCAAGGAGAAGCCGCGCGAAGGCATCGTCGTCGCGGTCGGCAGCGGCAAGGTCCTCGAGAACGGCACGCGTCAGCCGATGTCGGTCAAGAACAAGGACCGCGTCCTGTTCTCCTCGTACGCCGGTTCGGAGATCAAGCTCGACGGCGAAGAGATGCTGATCCTCGGCGAGGACGAGATCCTCGCGGTCATCGAGTGAGCCGGCGTCGCTGACCCGCTCGCACACCCCCTCATTCACCGCACGGAGTATTCACCATGGCAGTCAAGAAGATCGCATACGACCAGGAAGCGCGTGAGCGCATGCGCGACGGCGTCAAGAAGCTCGCCCGCGCCGTCAAGGTCACCCTCGGCCCCCGCGGCCGCAACGTCATCATCGAGAAGTCGTTCGGCAGCCCGACCGTCACCAAGGACGGCGTCACGGTCGCCAAGGAGATCGAACTCGAAGGCAAGTACGAGAACCTCGGCGCCCAGCTCGTGAAGGAAGTCGCGTCGAAGACGTCCGACATCGCCGGTGACGGCACGACCACGGCGACGGTGCTCGCCGAGGCCATCTTCGAGGAAGGCATCAAGAACGTCACCGCCGGCGCCAACCCGGTCGCGATCAAGCGCGGCATCGAGAAGGCGGTCGCCAAGGTCGTCGAGTCGATCCGCAAGACCAAGATCGACATCAAGGGCAAGAAGGAGATCGCCCAGGTGGGCTCGATCGCCGCCAACAACGACGAGGAGATCGGCACGATCCTCGCGGACGCCATGGAGCGCGTCGGCAAGGACGGCGTGATCACGGTCGAAGAGGGCAAGAGCCTCACGACCGAGGTCAAGTGGGTCGAAGGCATGCAGTTCGACAAGGGCTACCTGTCGCCGCACTTCGTCACCAACCAGGACAAGATGGAGGCGGTGCTCGAGAACCCCTTCATCCTCGTGCACGAGAAGAAGATCTCGTCGATCAAGGACATGCTGCCGCTGCTCGAGAAGATCGCGCAGAGCGGCCGTCCCTTGCTGATCATCGCCGAGGACATCGAGGGTGAGGCCCTCGCCACGCTCGTCGTCAACAAGCTGCGCGGCGTGTTCAAGTGCTGCGCGGTCAAGGCGCCGGGCTTCGGCGACCGCCGCAAGGCCATGCTCGAGGACATCGCGGTCGTCACCGGCGGCAAGGCGATCTTCGAGGACCTGGGCATCAACCTCGAGTCGGTCACCACGGCCGAACTCGGCAGCGCCAAGAAGGTCGTCGTCGGCAAGGACGACTGCACCATCATCGAAGGCGCCGGCAAGCCCAAGGACGCGCAGGCGCGCATGGAGCAGATCCGCGCCGAGATCGACCGCACGACCTCCGACTACGACCGCGAGAAGCTCCAGGAGCGCCTCGCCAAGCTGTCGGGCGGCGTCGCCCAGATCATGGTCGGCGCGGCCACCGAGGCCGAGATGAAGGAGAAGAAGGCGCGCGTCGAGGACGCCCTGCACGCCACGCGTGCGGCGGTTGCCGAAGGCATCGTCGCCGGCGGTGGTGTCGCGCTGCTGCGCGGCGCCAAGGTCCTCGACACCCTCAAGCTCGAGGGTGACGAGCGCATCGGCGCCGACATCGTGCGCCGCGCGCTCGAGGCCCCCATGCGCCAGATCTCGGCGAACGCCGGCGTCGACGGCTCGATCGTGGTGCAGACGGTGCGCAACCACAAGGACGTCACCTTCGGCTACAACGCCGCGACCGACACCTACGAGGACATGATCAAGGCCGGCGTGCTCGACCCGGCGAAGGTCACCTGCGCCGCGCTGCAGAACGCCGCGTCGGTGGCGACCCTGCTGCTGACCACCGAGGCGCTGATCTCCAACGTTCCGGAGAAGAAGCCCGCCGGCGGCGGCGGCCACGACCACGACCACGGCATGGGTGGCATGGGCGGAATGGGTGGTATGGGTGGCATGGGCGGCATGGACTTCTGATCCACGCCTGACCCGCAACGACCCGACAGCACGGCCCGGCAGCGCACGCGCGCTGTCGGGCCGTCTGCGTTCAGGACGGGATCGACTCGAGGCGGCGACACCGGAACGAGATCCACTCCTCGTGCGCATCGCGGATCGCGAAGCGGGGGTCGTCACCCCCCGGCTCCGGCAGCACCTCGACGACCAGCCCATCGAAGAAGACAGCCCAGTTGCCGAGCTGCCTCATCGAAAGATCGCTGACGCCGTCGAAACGCACCGCCACCGCGGCCTCGTCCAGCCGATCGCGGACCAACTCGAGCACGAGCGACACGTCCTCTTCGCCGTTGGCGAGTAGTTCCAAGCGCCGCACCGCGCGGAACTCGCGCCACGGCAACGAGCCGTCCTCGGGAACGAACCGCTTCGTCAGCGGCAACAACCGCCGCAGCGTGAGCGCCATCGCAACGATCACCAGCGGCGCCGCGCACCAGACGAGCCACGGCGAGATCTGGCCGCGCCAGCACGCAACCGACAGCAACGGGATCGCCGCGGTGCCGGTGCAGGCGACGACCAGCACCGCGATCACGGCCAAGAGCCTCTTCATCAGGCCTCCACGTCCGAGCACACCGCTGACGCGCGCCGGTAGTGCACCGCCAACAGCCAACCCAACCCGACGACGACGCCCAGCTTCTGCAGCAGCGGCAGCCGGTCGTAGCCGACGTTCCCGTAGTAGCTGATCGCGCTGGCGACATCAATCGCGAGCACGGCGACACCCCACCACACCAGTGCTGAGCGGCGTTCGCGCCACATCAGGTGTGCGATCGACACGAACGCGACGAGCCCGAAGCCCAGCCCCATGGTGACCACCAGATCGTGGATCGGCGTCGCCACGAACATCGAGTAGGCGGCAGTGCCGATGCCGCCGATCTCGATCGCCGTTCGGTGACGACGCGAAGACGTGCTGCGCGCGATCAGGAAGAACAACACACCGAGGCTCACGCACAACAGCACGAGCGCGCCGATCGCCAACGGTCGCCCGCCGTTGGCCTCGCCGTTGAGCGCCTGCGGCCAGAACAGCGAACACAGGAAGTTCTCGGCCCAGCGGAAGCCGACCGTGTGCGCGTCGAGATGGGTGCCGCCCGGATAGCGGCCGGCGGCCGCGCCGAACATGGCGATGGCGCCGGCGACGCCGAACGCGGGAAAGTGCCGGAGCAGGTTCATCGGAGGGGCGATCGGCGGCGCGCCGGCGGGGGGCGCGCTAGGATGCTTTGGTGTCCGACTCACCCGCCAAACCGTCGCCGACCCGCGAACGCAGCCTGCTGGAAGCGTACTTCCGCGGCTCCGCGATGATCTACCTCGCGATCGGCGCGACCCTGACCACGGTCGCGATGATCATGGCGATCTGCGGCGTGACGTTCGGCTCTCAGGACCTGCTGTGGCTGCTGCCCGCCTTCGCCGGGGCCGGGATCCTGATCTTCTTCGCCCGCCTCGCGCGCCAGCCGTGAGCGAGTTCGCCTGCCGGGTCGGCTGCGGCGCCTGCTGCATCGCGCCGTCGATCAACACGCCGTTCTTCGGCATGCCCCACGGCAAGCGCGCCGGCGAGCGCTGTGTTCACCTCGACGACGGCAACCGCTGCGAGCTGTTCGGTCGGCCGGAGCGACCGCAGTGGTGCAGCGATCTGCGCGCATCGGTCGAGATGTGCGGCGACAGCGACGGCGAGGCGATGACGATCCTCGAACGCCTGGAGCGACAGACGCGACCGTAGGACGTCAGCGCGCCAGCACGTCCAGGCACAGCCCCTTCACATCCGTCGCCGCCACCCGGTCCCGCGCCAGCGACCGGTCACTGCACAAGAACACCGGCCCCGCGTCGTCGTCGCCGTAGAGCCGGCCGTGCGAGCCCATCACCTGCGAGCTGTCGGTCGAGATCACGTCCATGAGGTAGCGGAAGCCGAGCAGCTTCTTGGCCAGGGTCTTGGCGACCTTGAGCTTGGGGAACGCGATCTTCGGGTCGACGAACAGCTCGGCGGGGTCGTAGCCGGGCTTGCGATGGATGTCGACGGTGGTGGCGAAGTCGGGGCGGCGCGCCTCGTCGAGCCAGTAGTGGTAGGCGAACCAACACCCGGGTTCGGCGACGCAGACGAGTTCGCCGCTGCGTTCGTGGTCGATGCCGAGCTCGCGCTGCTGCGCGCGGTCGAGCACGCGCGCGACGCCGGGCTGCGCGGCGAGCAGCTTGCGCACCGGCTCCAGATCCTCGGCGCGCTGCACGTAGGCGTGCGCGCACTGGTGATCGGCGACGACGAACGCGCGGCACGCGCCGCAGTCGAGCAGCTGGCCGTGGCTGGTCTCCTGCACACGCAGGTAACACTTCTCGTGCAGCAGGCGGTTGAGGAACACCGGCTTGTCCGCCTTCTCGATGCCGTACTCGGACAGCACGATCACGTGCGCCTTATTGCCGCGCGCCATCTCGATGAGCCGCGCGCACTGCGCATCGAGGTCCTTCACCGCCTGCACGCTGCGCGGGTCGTCGGGACCCCAGCGCTGGTGGTCGTAGTCGAGATGCGGCAGGTAGACGAGCTGCAGGTCGGGGTCGTGCTGCGCGGCGACCGCGAGCGCGCTGTCGGTGATCCATTGCGTGCTCTTGATGCCGGCGCGCGGTCCCCAGAAGTCGAACAGCGGGAATGGGCCGAGCTGCTGCTGCAGCTGCGTCTGCAGGTCCTGCGGCTCGCTGTAGAGGCCCGGCTTCTTGAGGCCGTCGGCGTGGTACTCGGGCCGCGGCGTGACGCTCCAGTCGACACCACGCGCGTACATGTTCCACCACCAGAACAGCTTCGCCGTGCGCGTGCCGAGCTGCGCCTTGGCGACGTCGTAGAGTTTGTCGCCGTTCACGAGCTGGTTGCTCTGCCGCCACAGCATCACCTGGGCGAGGTCGCGGAAGTACCAGCCGTTGCCGACGGCGCCGTGGCCGCTCGGCCGCAGGCCCGTGAGCAGCGACGCCTGCACGGTGCACGTGACCGCCGGGAACACCGTGTCGAGCGGCGCGGAGAAACCGTGCTGCCCGAGGCCGCGCAGCACGGGCGCGTGCGCGAGATCCTTGGGGCGCAGACCGACGGCGATGACGACGAGCAGCTTCACGACGGCAGAGTGTGCCGTCGGGCCACGGGTCGCGCACGCCTCAACGCTTGCGGAACGGGTGTCCCTGCAGGGCGATGCGCTCGAACCCCTGCTTGTCCTCGACGACGCGCAGCGCGGCGTCCATCGGCACGTCGGTCAGGCGCTGCGTCGCGCCGGTCACCGGCCAGAACACCTCGACCGCGGTGATCTTCTCGGCCTTGCCGAGGCCGATCGTCTGCCGCAGCGGGCTGCCGCCGAAGCTGCCGCCGCTGGTGACGTGCCGGAACACGCTGCGCGGCTTGCCGTGCTCGACGAAGTCGACGCGGATGCGCGCGCCGATCGCGCCGCGGTTCTCGCGCGCACCGACCAGCCGCAGCGACAGCCAGTGGTTGCCGAAGCCGGGGTTCTCGAACAGCACGTTGTGGAACGCGTCGCCCGGATACGCGCCGCCCATCGTCTCGAACAGGTCCTGGTCGCCGTCGTGGTCGAGGTCGGCGAACGCCACGCCGTGGCCCTTCTGCAGGTGGCCCGTGCCGCTGGCCATGGTCACGTTCACGAAGCGCTCGCCGCCTTCGTTGTGCATCAGCAGGTTGGGCATCAGGCTGTAGTACTGCGGGTCGCCGGTGCCCAGGTAGAAGTCGAGCCAGCCGTCGCCGTCGAGGTCGCCGAAGTTGCAGCCCATCGGCATCGCGGGGTAGGTGAGGCCGAGTCGCTGCCCGACGTCCGCGAAGCCGCCTTTGCCGTCGCCGCGGTAGAGCCGCATCGGCTCGAACGGCTGTTCGCCGCCGCCGAGGAACGCGTCGATGTGGCCGATGCCGGTGTCGTAGTTGGACGCGAACAGGTCGAGCGCGCCGTCGTTGTCGTAGTCGAAGAACCAGGTCGGGAAGCCCGCCAGCGGCCGCGTCACGCCGCGCTCCTCGGCGACGTCGACGAAGGTGCCGTCGCCGCGGTTCTCGTAGAGGCGATTGGGCCCGTCGATGTTGCTGACGTAGAGATCCGGGTCGCGGTCGCCGTCGATGTCGCCCCAGGTCACGCCCTTGGCGTAGCGGCCGTTGATGACACCCGCGGCCGCCGCGACGTCGGTGAAGGTGCCGTCGCCGTTGTTGCGGAACAGCTGGCACAGCGCGGTGACGCGGTCGCTGTTCTCGTTGCCGACGTAGAGGTCGAGGTCGCCGTCGAGGTCGAAGTCGGCCCACGCCGCGGTCTGCGTCGGCAGCGCCGGCTCCGCGAGCCCGGCGACGAAGGTGACGTCGGTGAAGGTGCCGTCGCCGTTGTTGCGCACCAGGGAGTTCGGCACGCGCCCGGTCTGCAGCCACCAGCCGCCGCGCAGCACCAGGAAGTCGAGGTCGCCGTCGTTGTCGTAGTCGGCCTGCACGAGGTTGAGCCCGCCGGTGATGCCGAGCAGGCCCGCGGCCTCGGTGCGGTCCTCGAACGAGCCGTCGCGGCGGTTGCGGAACAGGCGCAGCTGGCCCGTCGGGCTCCAGTCGCTGACCAGCACGTCCAGGTACTCGTCGCCGTCGAAGTCGTCGACCACCGCGCCGCCCGCGTAGCCCCAGGTGTCGAGCCCGACCGCGGGCGCGACGTCGAGCAACCGCGCGAACGGCGGTTCGGCGGCGAACAGCTGCGGCGGCAGGCGATGCGCGGTGGGCACGCCGTCGGGATAGGTGCCCTTCGCCATGTGCGCGAGGTTGAGCAGCCAGCGCGCGGCGTGGTGCCAGTAGTTGTCGGCGGCCGAGTTGTTGAGCACCTCGACGAACATCGCGGCGGCCTTCTCGGCGCCTTCCTTGTCGTCGTGCACGCCGCTGCCGGTCAGCGGCAGGATGCAGGTCTCCTGCGTCGGCTTTGCGCAGCAGTTCTGCGTCTCGCCCAAGCGCATCCAGCCGACACCGAGGTGGAAGCTGACCGCGACCGCCGCGTCGATGTCGAACTCGATCTTGCCCTGCTGCATCGCTTCGCGCGCCGCGGCAAGGATCGCGATGCCCTCGCGCTCGTGACCCGCGCGCAGCTCGGCGACGCCGGTGTCGAGTCGCAGCCGCCAGGGCGCCTTGTCGCCGAGGCGCTGCAGCTCGGCGCGCTGCGCGATCAGCGCGTCCGCGCCGAAGTAGACGTTGTCGTGCGCGGCCTTCTCGGCGGCCGCCGCGAGGACCTCGCGCATGTGCGCGTGGCTTTCCTGCGCCGTGCGCGGCGTCTGCTCGCCGCAGCCGGCGAGCAGGCACAGGGCGAACGGCGCGCTCCGGTTCATCGCGAGTACACCATGTTGTTGTCGCCCGACTGCGGGTCGTGCTTGGTGACCTCACCGTCCGGCCACCGCACCTCGAACCTGCCGTTGAACGACCGCGTCGAGAAGAACGCCGTGGCCGAGGACTGCGACAGGTAGCCCGAGCCCGCCTGCAGCTCGCGCACGAGCCGCACGCCGTCGTCGCCGACCCAGGTGATGCGGGCCCCGATCGCGTCGGGGTTGCCCGTCGTGCCGCGCAACCGCACCGCCATGCTGCGGCTCCGGGTGTTGCGGAAGGCGCGCGTCGCGCCGTCGTTGACGGTCATGACGAAGTCCGGGCTGGTGTCGCGGCCGAGGTCCAGCACCGCCAGCCCCTTCATGTCGGCTGGAACGACGATGCCCGAGCTCAACGGCGGCACCGGTTCAAACTGCAGGCCGCCGCCGTTCTCGAGCAACAGACCGACACCGCCGTCGGTGCGCCCCGTCTCCGGCTCGGGCGACCAGGTGTTCTGCGCGAGCACGAGGTCGAGGTCGCCGTCGCCGTCGAAGTCCGCGACGCCGATGCCGTAGCCCGTCGAGATCTGCGCGAGGCGCGGCAGGTGGTGCAGCACGAACTTGTCGCCGCGGTTCTCGAACACCGTGTGATACAGCTCGTCGGCGCTGACCTCGAGGCTCTGCGCGAGCTCCTCCTGCCCGTAGATCTGCCCGAGCGTCGCCTTGGCGAACGCATCGTAGGTCGGGAACTTCTCGGCCAGGAACGGCATCGCCTCGCTGCTGCACGACAGGCCGCGCACCGGCAGGGCGGTGCCCTTCTGCTGCTTGCACTCGACCACGTCGAAGCTGCCGTTGCCGTCGAAGTCGCGCGCGTAGACGCGCAGCGGATCGGCGGCGCTGGCCTTGTACTTGGTGTTGAGACCCTGGTTGGTGGCGATCAGGTCGAGGTCGCCGTCGCCATCGAGGTCCGCGGCGGCGAGACCGTTCCACAGGCCGCGTGCGACGTCGAGGCCCAGCGCCGCGGTGTTGTCGATCAGCTTCTTGCCGCCGTCGTTGTGGAACACGCGCACCGGCTGCCAGTGCGCGCCGACCGCGAGATCGGGCCAGCCGTCACCGTCGAGGTCGCTCCACACGGCGCTCGTCACCATGCCGGCGGCGGCCAGCTGCGGCGCGAACTCGGCGGTGACGTCGACGAACGTGCCGGCGTCGTTGCGCAGCAAGCGGCTCGGCGGGCCCTCGGGATAGCGGCCGGGGACCACGCGCCCGCCGACGAACAGATCGAGGTCGCCGTCGCGGTCGAAGTCGGCCGCGACCACGCAGCTGCTGCTGGTGCGGTCGTCGGGCGTCGCCGTCGTCGGCGCCGCCGTGAAGACCCCGGAGCCGTCGTTGAGGTAGAGCCGGTCGCGCAGCGCCGCGTCGCCCTGCTTGGCCTCGACGCCGCCGCTGGCGACGTAGAGATCGAGGTCGCCGTCGCGATCGGCGTCGACGAACACCGCGCCCATGTCCTCACATTCGCTGTCGCCGGCCCACGGGCCGGTCTGGGCCACGAACGTGCCGTCCTTCTGCGCAAGCAGCAGGGTTCCCGGCTGCCCCGCGGCGCCGCCGACCCAGACGTCGTCGCGGCCGTCGCCGTTCACATCGCCGCAGGCGATGCCGGGGCCCAGGCGCGACAGGCGGTGCGGCAGCAGCGGCTGCACCGCGAAGTCGTCGAACGCGCGCTCGGTGTGGCGCACGGCGA
Source organism: Planctomycetota bacterium (assembly GCA_020638655.1). Taxonomy (GTDB): domain Bacteria; phylum Planctomycetota; class UBA1135; order UBA1135; family UBA2386; genus JACKIC01. Next base: position 945,260 of record JACKIC010000001.1, on the reverse strand, counting down.
TCGTGTCCACGGGCATGAACCGGCCCGGCCCGGTGACCTGGGGGGCGGCCGCTGGCGCCGCCTTGCCGTCCTCGCCGATCGTGATCAGCTGATCCGCGGCGAGCTCCGTGAACGTCTGCACCGCGCCCGTCGGCCAGCGCACCTCGAGCCGGTCGACCTTGGTCGCCTCACCGAGGCCGAAGTGCTCGACGGGGTCGCCCGCGCTCATGTAGCCGCGCGTCGGCATCAGCAGGCGCGTCTGGGTCACGCCACCGGCGGTCACGGTGATCCTGCTGCCGATGCCCGCCGAGTTGCTGGTCGTGCCGCGCAGCCGCACGAGCACGCGGTGCGTGCCCGCCGAGAGATTCTCGAACACGCTGACCGGCTGGTTGAGGTTGTTGACGATCAGGTCCTGGTCGCCGTCGCCGTCGAGGTCGCAGAGCACCGCGCCCTGGCCGACGCTCTGCTCGTCGAGACCCCACTCGGCGCCGACGTCGGCGAACTTGAGGTCGCCGAGGTTGCGGCGCGCGATGTTCTTCTCCTCCATACGGCGCAGGTGTCGGTAGACGTCGAGCGCCTGCTGCTTGCGGCCCTCCTTCCACAGCGCGTCGAAGCGCCGCCCCGCGTCGGGGTCGTCGGTGAACACGGGGATGCCGTTGCTCGCGAACAGGTCGAGCCGGCCGTCCTCGTCGAGGTCGCGCAGGAGCAGGCTCCAGGTCCAGTCGGTGCTGGCCAGGTTGGCCAGGTAGGCGGCCTCGAGGAAGCGGCCGGTGCCGGTGTTCACGAACGTCGCGTTGCGCATGTACTGCGGCGGGTCGGCGTTCTCGAGGAACCAGCGATGGGTGCCCATGTTGCCCATCAGCAGCTTGCCCATGTAATGCGACGTGCTCGACATGTCGGCGACGCACAGGTCCAGCCGTCCGTCGTTGTCGAGGTCGCCGAAGTCGCAGCCCATCGAGAAGAAGGTCGTGTGCGGCAGCGCCGCCTTGGTCACGTCCTCGAACCGACCGTCGCCCAGGTTGCGGTAGAGGTGGTCGGGCGAGTGCAGGTCGTTGGCCACGTAGAGGTCCAGATGACCGTCGCCGTCGTAGTCCCACCACACCACCGACAGCCCGTTGCCCTGGTCGCGGATGCCCGCCGCTGCCGTCACCTCGGAGAAGTGGCCGCCGTCGTTGCGCAGCAGCCGGTCGGCCTGGCCGGCGACGAACACGCGGTCGCCGATCGTCGCGTAGAAGTCGGCGTATCCCTGGGGCACCTGCAGCCCCCCGCCCGGCGCCGACGGGAAGGTCGGATACGGCGGGAACAGCTCCGACTTGGTCTTGCGGATCGCCTTGGGCAGCGTCACCTCGGCGACGATCTCGGTCGGCAGCTGCGAGCCGAGCACCCGGTTGGTGAGCAGGTAGGCGTCCAGGTCGCCGTCGTTGTCGTAGTCGGCGAACGCCACGCCCATGCTGGCGGCGACCGCGTCCAGGCCGTAGGCCCCGGCGCGCTCGCGGAAGGTGCCGTCACCCTGGTTCTCGTAGAGCAGGTTGGGCGACTCGAGGTTGCAGACGTACAGGTCCAGGTCGCCGTCGTCGTCGACGTCCACGAACGCCGCCGCCGACCCCCACGCGTCGCCGCCGTCCAGCCCGCCGGCGGCCACCGTGACGTCCTCGAAACGCAGCGGCGCGACCTGGCGGAACAGCCGGTTGGGGCCGTCCTGCGAGACCAGGTAGACGTCGGGTCGGCCGTCGCCGTCATAGTCCCCGACCGCCACCCCGGCTCCGGTGTAGACATAGGCGACGACGTTCTCGCGGCGCAGCAGGTTGGTGAAGTCCAGCCCGGTGCGGGCCGGATCCAGCCGGCGGAACCGCGGCCCGGGTTCGGCGACCCGCTCGCGCAGCGGCGCGAGCTCGAGGGGCGGCGGCGCCGGTCGCGACGGCTCACCACAAGCACACAACAAGAGCGTCAGGACCAGGGCTCGCCGCATCCCCGGATCATCGCCGGAGCCGCGCGGCGGGTAAACCACAGCGTGCGCGGCTCGCGACCGCCGGCGTCGGACATTCTGCCTCACGTCTGGCGCACACCGCGCGCGCGTCGTACCGTCCGCTCCGCATGTCGCCCGCCACGGAGTCTCCGGAGAAGGCCCTGCCGCCGCCTTGGGATCGCATCTTCTCGCTCGCGACCCGAACGTTCGTCTGGGCGCTGCTGATCGCGGTCCTCTACCTGCTGCGGCCGTTCTTCCTGCTGATCTTCCTGACGTTCGTGTTCGCCTACATCCAGGCGCACGGCGTCGACGGACTGGCCCACCGCATCAAGAACCGCCCGCTGCGCGTGGTGATCGTCGGCCTGGTGTTCCTCGGCACGCTGTTCGCGACCGGCTTCACGCTGGTGCCGCAGGTCCAGGAGCAGGCCAAGGTCTTCCTCAAGAACAAGGACAAGTACGTCGCCGACGGCGACAAGGAACTGAACAAGTTCCTGCGCCAGTATCCGTCGCTCTACGAGGGCCTCGCCAAGCACCAGCTCGGCATACCGGACGCGGCGGTCGTCAAGACGGAGACGCCGACGAAGCCGGCGGTGAACCCGGTCAAGGAGACCGCCCCGGACAAGCCCGACGGGCCCGTCGGCCCGGAGGCCGGCACGGACCCGCAGAAGCCGCCCGAGAAGCAGCTGCCCGACCTGCACATGGTGCGCGACCTGGTCGCGGGCCTGGGCGACTCGTTCACCAAGAACCCGATCGAGTTCGGCCAGTCGGTGATCGGCTACGCGTCGTCGTTCCTGCTGTCGCTGCTGTTCTCGTTCCTGATCGTGCTCGACCTGCGCAAGCTGAGCCGCGGCGTGCACGGCCTGGCCGGCACCCGCGTCGGCTTCATCTACAACGAGGTCGCCGACAACATCGCCGGCTTCGCGCGCGTGCTCGGTCGCGCCCTCGAGGCGCAGCTGTTCATCGCCGTCTGCAACACCATCCTGACCGCGATCGGCATCTGGATGATGGGGCTCGAGAACCTGCTCGTGCTGTCGGCGATCGTCTTCTTCTTCAGCTTCATCCCGGTCGTCGGCACGATCATCAGCTCGACGCCGATCTGCCTGGTGGCGCTGCAGTCGGGCGGCGTGTCGTCGATGCTGCTGGCGATCCTGCTGATCGTCATCATCCACTCGCTCGAGACCTACGTGCTCAACCCGCAGATCTACGGTCACCACATGCACATGAACCCGGTGCTGGTGCTGATCGTGCTGACCATCTTCGGCAAGCTGTTCGGTGTCTGGGGCCTGATCCTGGGCATCCCGATCGTCAACTACGTCTTCCGGCACGCGATCCGCCTACCGGCCGAGAGACCGGTCGAGACATGAAGTTGGCCCGCGGCACACCGTGACCGGCCCGTTGTTCATCCTCGGCAGTGGCCGCTGCGGCCCGACCTACCTGTTCGCGCTGCCCGAGAAGCACCCGCACATCGCGCGGACCAACGAGGCGCACGTGCTCGACTTCCTGTGGGGCCGAAGAAACAAGACTACGTGCGCGAGCGAGCAGCTCGGCGACCTGCTGACCCAGTTCGGGTATCCCGAGAACTGATCTCAGACGACGCGGAACGGGTCGCGGTCGACGCGCGCGAGCCGCATCTCGCAGCCGCGCCCCAGCTCACCACCCAGCAGCTCCCGCAGCACCCGGAGGTAGCCGCGTTCGGTGTTGCTGTGACCCGCGAGCAGCACGGTCGTGCCGGCGGCGGTCGCAGCCAAGGCGTCGTGGTGCGACATCTCGCCCGTGAGCCAGACATCGGCGCGCACGCCGCGCAGCACGCTGCCGCCGGCGCCGGCGGCCACCGCGATGTCGCGCAGGCGCGTGCGCGTCTTCGTCGGCCGGGCCACCTGCAGGTGGCGCACGCCGAGGTGCTGCTTGAGGCGACGCACGAGCGCCGCCAGCGAGATCGGCTTCTCGAACACCGCGATGCGCCCGTAGTCGCCTTCACCGCAGGCGCGCAGCGACGGTGTGGTGCAGTCGGTCGCGCCGAACGCCAGCCAGTCCGCGATGCCGCCTTCGACCGCATCGAGCGCAGTGTGCGGCGAGTAGACCGCGAACCCGGCGCGCGCCGCGGCCAGCACCGCGCGTTGCTTGCCGTCGCTCGCGACCAGGCGCTTCAACCCCGAGAAGATCGGCGGGTGGTAGGCGACCACGAGGTCCGCGTGCCACGCCGCGGCTTCGGCGGCGACCTCGGCGGTCAGGTCGATCGTCAGCATCAGGCGGCGCACGGTGCGGCGATTGGCCGCGGGCTCGATCAGCAGCCCCGTGTTGTCCCAGTCGGCGGCGAGCGCCGGGGGCGCGAGCTGCTCGAGCGCAGCGAGCACCGCGGCGAACGTCGGCGCCGCGGCCATCAACTCGCCCCCGCGCTCACGACCACGAGGCGGTCGGGGTGCAGGTGCCGTTCGGCCGCCGCCCTCACGTCCTCGCGGGTGATCGACCGGATCAGGTCCGGGTATCGATGCAGGAAGTCGAAGCCGAGGCCGAAACGCTTGGCGCGGATCGCGTAGGAGGCGAGGTTGCTGTTGCGCTCGAGAGCGAACACGAAGCTGCCGGTGAGGTAGTCCTTCACGTCCTGCAGTTCCTGCTCGGTCGGCGGCTCGGTGCGGATGCGACGGATCTCGTCGAGGAAGCCGTCGACGGCGCGCTGCCGGTGCTCGGGCGAGGTGCCGATGTAGGCCGTGAACGTGCCCGGCTCCTCACCGGCGCTCGGTGTGATGCCGGCGCTGACCGCGTAGCAGAGCCCCTGCTCGTCGCGCAGCTTGCGCGAGCACCGCGACGTGAAGCCGGGGCCGGTGCCCAGGATGTGATCCATCACCGACAGCACGTAGAAGTCGGGGTCGGTGCGGCGGATGCCGAGGTGCCCGAGGTAGACGTGCACCTGTTCGCGCGCCATCGGCAGGTGCATGTCGCGGCTGACCTCGGCCAACGCCACGGCCGGCAGCGGCGGATGCTCGGGCGCTGCCTTGCGGAAGCCGCGGAAGGTCTTCTCGAGCCGATCGAGGATCTGCTCGGGCTCCCCGGGCCCCGCGGCCGCGACGTAGCCGCCGGCCGGCCGGAACCAGGCGTCGTGGAAGGCGCGCAGGTGTTTGGGCCCGATCTTCGCCAGGGTCTGCGGCGTGCCGTTGGACGCGCGCCCGAGCGGATGCCGGTCGCCGTAGACCTCGCGCCGGAACCGGCGCGCGGCGACGATGCGCGGGTCGTCCTGCTCGGCCTTGAGCTCCGTGAGGACCTCGGCCTGCACGCGCCGCACCTCCTTGGCCGGGAACGCGGGTTCGAGCACGAGCTCGTGCAGCAGCGCGAGCGCCTCCTTCTGCTTCTCGTCGGGGCACATCACCACGCCGCCGCGGTGGTTGCCGGCGAGCGAGGCGCCGAGGCTCTCGGCGGCGGACGCGAGCTGCAGCGCGTCGTAACGCCTGGTGCCCTCGTCGAGGGATTCGCCGACCAGGTTGGCGAGACCGCTCAACTCGGCGGGCTCGTCGTTGGGCAGCACGTCGAGCGACACGGCGCAGGCATAGGTCTGCACGCCGGGGTTGCGCACGGCCAACAACGTGAGGCCGGAGGCGAGGCGACGCTCGGCGATCTGCAGGCTGATGGTCGTGGTCATGCCTTGCTCCCGCGCTTGGTCTTGGCCTTGGGTTTCGGCTTCGGCTTCGCCTTGGGTTGGGCCTTGGCCTTGGCGCGCGTGCGGCCCTTGCCGGCGGCCTTGACCTTGGCGCGCGGCTTCACGCCCGGCGCCGTCGTCGCCGCGGGCAGGGCCCAGACGACCGCCGCCCGATCGAACGTGAGGTACTTGGCGCTGACCTCGGCGAGCTCCTTGGGCGTCAGCGAATCGTAGGTGGGCAGCACGTTGGCCAGGGTCCGGTAGCCGTCCGGCGTGCCGGCCTCGAACCGGGCCAGCTTCATCGCCAGGTCCAGTACCGCCTCGTCCTGGAACAGGAACGACGCGCGGATCTGCGTGCGGATGCGCGCCAGATCCTTCTTGGCGACGCCGACGTCGCGCTGCGCCGCGATCTCCTCGCGGATCGCCGCCTCGACCTCGGCCGGATCGGCGCCGTCGCGCAGCTCGCACATCACGAAGAAGCCGCCGGGGTCCTGGCGCGTCTCGTTGATGACGCTGACGTCGGTGACCAGCTCGTCCTCGAGCACCAGCCGCTTGTAGAGCCGGCTGTTCTTGCTGTTGCCGAGGTCGTGCGCGATCACGTCGAGCGCGTAGTCGTCGCGCTCGCCCATGCGGCAGGTCGGGAAGCCGATGCACAATCGCACCACCGAGTGCGGCGTGCGCAGCTCGGCGCGGCGCTCGCCCTGCGGCGCCGGTTCCCGCAGCGCCTCGGTGCGTTCGGCGACGCGGCCCATGCCGCCGAACAACTCGCGGATGCGGGCGGCGGTCCGGGCCTTGTCGATCGCGCCGACCACGACCAGGAAGGCGCGGTTGGGGCCGTAGTTGCGCTCGTAGTAGTCGCGCATCTGCTGCGCCGACAGCCGCTCGAGGTCCTGGCGGTAGCCGATCACCGGGTGGTGATACGGGTGCACCTGGAACATCAGCGTCTCGGTGGCCTGGTAGAGCGGGCGCCACGGGTCGTCCTCCCCCATCGCCAGCTCCTCGAGCACGACGTTCTTCTCGCTGGCGAACTCGAGCGGGTCCAGCAGGCAGCCGCGCATGCGGCTCGCCTCGATCTCGAGCGCGGTCTCCCAACGGTCGGCAGCGAGCGAGAAGTAGTAGGCGGTGCTGTCGCTGTCGGTGAAGGCGTTGTTGCTGCCGCCCATCTTGCTGGTCTGCAGGTCGATGTGCCCCTTGGGGAAGCGGTCGGTGCCCTTGAACATCATGTGCTCGAGGAAGTGCGACACGCCGGTCTCGCCGATGCGTTCGTCGCGCGCGCCGATGCGGTACCACAGGATCGAGGCGACCACCGGCAGCGGCCCGCGCTCGACCAGCAGCGCGCGGAAGCCGTTGCCGAGCTCGACCACTTCGACATCGGGCAGCATCCTGTCCGGCGGCGTGGCGCCGGCCGGCTTCGCCTTCGACTTCTTCATCTTGCTCATTTCGACTCCAGTTCTTCGCGCGCGACCTCACGCAGGCGCTCGATCTCGTGCAGCTGCACGAACCGCCACGCCGCCTCCCGCAGCCCGTGCAGGTTCAGGTCGCCGATGCGGATGCGCTTGAGCGAGATCACCGAGTAGCCGAGCTTGGCGAACACGCGCCGGATCTCGCGGTTCTTGCCCTCGCGCAAGGTGACCTTGAGGAACGTGCGATCCTTGCCGAGCCGCTCGATCTTGATCTGCATCCCGGCCGTGGGGCCCTCGGACAGCCAGACGCCCGATCGCGCCTTGCTGATCTTGGCCTCTTCCACACGGCCGCGCACCAGCACCGCATAGACCTTGGGCACGCCGTAGCGCGGGTGCGTCATCTCCTGGGCGAAGGCGCCGTCGTTGGTGAGCAGGATCAGGCCCTCGCTGTCGAGGTCGAGCCGGCCGACCGTGAACAACCGCCCGCGCACCTGCGGCAGGAAGTCGATCACGCGCTTCTTCTGCTCGTTGGACGCGTTGGTGCAGACGACGCCCTTGGGCTTGTTGAACAGCACGTAGACGGGCCGCTCGGGCTGGATCCGGGTGCCGTCCAGGCGCACGTCGTCGTGATGGGGATCGACCCGCACGCCGAGCTCTCGCACGTGCTCGCCGTTGACCTCGACGCGACCGCCCGCGATCAGGCTGTCGGCGGCGCGCCGGCTGCAGACGCCGGCCATCGCCAGGAAGTGGTTGAGACGGACCTTGCCGTCGTCGACCTTGCCGCCGGGCACCTCGACGCCGGAGAGCTTGCCCGGTGTGACCACGAGGCCGGTCGCGCGGCGCTTGCTGCCGACGCCGCGGGCGGGTGCGCGGCGCCTGTCGTCCTCGCCGCGCGGGCCACGCGACGGCCGACCAGGCCCCGAAGCAGGCTTCTTGCCGACCTTCTTGCCGGTCTTCTTGCCGGTCTTCTTGCCGGTCTTCTTCGCGCCGCCCGGACCGCGCGCGAAGCGACTGCCGGGCTCTCGATCTTCGTGTCGTTTCGCCATCACTTTTCTCCGGGGTCGCAGACCAGCATCACCATCGGAGCGGCGGCCTCGACCACGACCTCGGCCAGCGCCGCCGGCACCAGCGCCGTGTCGCCGCGCTGCAGCGCGAGGCGCTGCGGTCCGGCCGACGACGGCCAGACGAGGTCGCCGTTCCCGCCGATCACGGTGACGGTCGCGAAACGGCCGCGCGTCGGCAGCCGCAACGAGTCGCTCACGCGGTAGCGACGCAGCCGGAAGTGCGACTCCGTGACCAACAATTCGCCGCCGTCGTCGAGCTGCGTCGGCACCTCGCGTCGATTCTGCCCGCCGCCGACGAAGCGCATCGCGGCGAGCGCCTTCTGCACGTGCACGTCGCGGTCGCGTCCCCAGTCGTAGAGGCGATAGGTGACGTCGCTGTTCTGTTGCACCTCGAACACCACCACGTCGGGCCCCATCGCGTGCACGGTTCCCGCGGGTACGTGCACACAGTCGCCGACCTGCGGCGTGAACGCCCAGAGCAGCTGCTCGACTGCGGCCGAGTCGGCGGCGCCGCGGAACGTCTCGACGTCGACGTCGGCCCGCACGCCGCGGCAGATGCGCGCGCGCGGCCCGGCGTGCAGCACCACCCACGCCTCGTTCTTGCCGCGGTCGTTCTCGGCGCGCGCGAGGTCGTCGTCGGGGTGCACCTGGACGGACAGCGCCTCGCGCGCGTCGATGAACTTGAGCATCAACGGGAACCGCGCGTTCGTCCCCGCGGCGACACCGGCGCCGAGCAGCGCCACGGGGTCCTCGCGCAGGACCTCGGCGAGGGTGCGTTGCTCGCCACGCAGGCGGCTGCTGCCCTCGGGGCGATCGTAGAGCTCCCAGGTCTCGCCGATCGCGGTGCCGGCCGGGACGTCGATGTCCAGCAGCTGCGACAACATCTGGCCACCCCACACCTTGGGCACGAGCTTGCGTTCGAGCAGGAGGGGCTGCGAATTCGACATTGTGGCGACTGGGCCTGTCATTGGTGCGGACAAGCGGTCTGTTCTATCCGCGGGCGCGACCCGAAGCCACGCACCTGAGAAGCTCGACCGACGCCCGGGCCGCGCCACCGGCCACATTGCGACCTGCCCATGGAATACGCCGTCGTTGCCATCGCCGTCCTGGCCCCCCTGGTCTGGTGGATCGCCGTCTACAACCGCCTCGTGCGGCTGCGGCACACCGTGACCGAGAGCTGGTCCGACATCGACGTCGAGCTGCGCCGCCGCTACGAGCTGATCCCCAACCTGGTCGAGACCGTCCGTGGCTACGCCAGGCACGAGCGGGAGGTGCTCGAGAAGGTCGTCGCGCTGCGCAACCAGGCGATGCACAACCAGGGCAGCGCCGCCGCGCAGGCGAAGGACGAGAACGCCCTGATGGCGGGCCTGCGCTCGGTGTTCGCCGTGGCGGAGAGCTATCCGACCCTGCGCAGCGACGCCAACTTCCTCGCCCTGCAGCAGGAACTCGCCGTCACCGAGGACCGCATCGCCGCCGCCCGCCGGTTCTTCAACGGCAACGTGCGCGAGCTGCGCAACCTGCGGCAGTCGTTCCCGTCGAGCGTGGTCGCCGGCATGGCCGGTGTCGAGGAACCCTCGTTCTTCGAACTCGACGATGCCAACGAGCGGATCGTGCCGCGGGTCCGGGTCCAGGACCCGCGCTGAGGATCTTCCCGAAACGGGTCGCGATTGGGGACCCTTGGCATCGACTGTTCCCGGCCACTGCGGAGGTCAGGGCGATTCCCTGCCGATACGACTCTCCATGCAGACGGCGCATTTCCCGGCTTCGGCGGCCAGCACGCTGATCGAGGGCTACTGCGAGGACTTCGCCTCGCTGGCATCGATCCTGGCGCAGACGCTCGAGCAGGTGTCGATGCGCGGCCTGAGCCTGGGCAAGAGCGCCGAGAGGCTCGAGAGCATCGAGCAGGGCATGCGCGACCTGGCCGACGCGATCCACGACCTGCTGCAGAAGCAGCAGATCACCAAGCCGCCGGTCGACCCGAAGAAGGTCGCGCTCGAGAAGGCGCTGCAGCCGTCCAAGGAGCCGCTGCCGCAGCCGGTCTCACCCGCGCCGAACGGCCCGTCGGGCGGCGGCGCGAAGGCCCCGCCCGCCCCTGCCGAGACCGCCGTCAAGCGCGCCGGTGACGCGACACTGCGCGGCACGACCCAGTCGATGCCGCTGCTGTCGGTGCTGCAGTTCATCGGCCGCACGCGCAAGAGCGGCGTACTGCGCATCGACCTGGGCCGCGGCCACATCGCCTTCCGCTTCTCGGAGGGATCGATCTGCGCAACCGAGACCACGCACTGCCCCGAGGGCGAACGCCTCGGCGACGTGCTCGTCGACCTCGGCTTCTGCAAGCGCGCCGACATCGACACGCTGATGCGCGGCGCCAGCGACGAACCCGGCAAGCGTTTCGGCGACCTGATCCTGTCGACGGGTCTGGTCAGCACCGGCCAGGTGGTCGAGGCCCTCGAGACCCAGGTGCAGCGCCGCTTCCAGCGCGCGTGCAAGGCCAAGGACGCCAGCTACGAGTTCGTGCCGGGCCCCAAGGCCAGCGGCGACGGCCGCATCATGATCTCGTCGTTCGAGCTGGCCTACGAGGTCAGCCGCAACACGCGCAAGGCGTAGCGACGGCTCGGGGAGCAGGTATCGTGCGGCCGTGAACGGCCTGCCGATCGTCGTCTTCCTCGTCGTGCTGCTGCTCGTCGGCGTCGGCGCGTGGCTGGCCTGGAAGGCCGAGAAGGCGCGCACCGAGGCCCTCGCCGCGCTCGCCGCCCGGCTCGGGCTGGACTTCGACCCGCGCAAGAACAGCCACCACGACGAGCGCTTCGCGCAGTTCGAGATCTTCCGACGCGGCCACTCGCGCGTCGCGAAGAATACGCTGAGCGGCGGCGGACAGTTCTTCGGCGCCGGCTGCGAACTGCGCATGGGCGACTTCCGCTACCGCGTGACCTCGGGCAGCGGCAAGAACCGCAGCACCAAGACCTACGACTTCAGCTACGTGATCGTGCGGTTGCCGTGGCACACCCCGCCGCTGCTGATCCGCCCCGAGGGCCTGTTCGACAAGATCGCCGCGGCGTTCGGCTTCGACGACATCGACTTCGAGTCGGCCGAGTTCAGCCGCGCGTTCATGGTCAAGTCGGACGACAAGCGCTTCGCCTACGACGTGCTGCACCCCCGCATGATGGAGTACCTGCTCGCGCAGCAGCCGCCGATGATCGACATCGAGGACGGCGCGCTGTGCCTCAGCGACGGCAGCCGCCGCTGGAGCCCGGAGCAGTTCGAGGCCCGGCTGGAATTCGTGCGCCAGTTCGCGGCGCTGTGGCCGCGCCATCTGCTCGCCCAGCTGGGCTCTTGAGCCCGCGGCCGGGCCGCGCTTACAACGGCCGCGTGGACCACGCCCGCACCGCCGCCGAACGCATCGCCGAGCTGAGCGCGTCGATCCGCCGCGCCGACGATCAGTACTACAACCGCGGTCACAGCGACGTCACCGACGCCGAGTACGACCAGTGGTTCGCCGAGCTGCGCCGCCTCGAGGCCGAGCATCCGGAGCTGCTCGGCGCGGACTCGCCGACGCAGCGCGTCGGCGCGCCGCTGCCCAAGGGCGGCAGCTTCGCCACCGCCGCCCACCTCGCGCCGATGGGCAGCATCGAGTCGCTGATGGCCGCGGACGAGGTGCGCGACTTCGACGAGCGCGTGCATCGCCTGCTCGACCTGCCGGCCGACGCCGCGGTCGACTGGAGCTGCGAACCCAAGCTCGACGGCACCAGCGCCAACCTGCTCTACGAGGACGGGGTGCTGGTGCGCGGTCTGTCGCGCGGCGACGGCGAGCAGGGCGAGGACCTGACGCGCAACCTGCGCACGATCCGCAACCTGCCGCTGCGTTTGCATGGGCCCGGCCCGTTTCCGACGCGCATCGAGGTGCGCGGCGAGGTGATCATGAGTCGCGAGGGCTTCCTGCGGCTGCAGGAGCACGAGGAGACCAGCAGCGAGGGCACGTTCCGCAACGCCCGCAACACCACGGCGGGCACCCTCAAGCTGCTCGACCCGCGCGTCGTCGCGCGCCGTCCACTCGACTTCCTCGCGTTCGGCGTCGGCTTCTGCGAAGGCGCCGACTTCACCACGCATCAGGAGATCCGCGACCGACTCGCCGCGTGGGGCTTCGTGGTCGCCGAGCCGGCGCGGCGCGTGCAGGGCATCGACGGCGTGCTCGCGTTCCACGACGAACTCGAGGCGCGGCGCGACGCCCTGCCCTACGAGCTCGACGGCATCGTCGCCAAGGTCGACCAGCTCGAGCTGCAGCAGAAGCTCGGCCGCACCGCGCGCACGCCGCGCTGGGCGCTCGCCTACAAGTTCGCGCCGCGGCTGGGCAAGACGCGCGTCGCGAAGATCGGTGCACAGGTCGGCCGCACAGGCGCGGTCACTCCGGTCGCGCACCTCGAACCCGTAGAGCTCGCGGGCGTCACCGTGCGCAACGCCTCGCTGCACAACTGGGCCCTGCTGGCCGAGCGCGACATCCGCGAAGGCGACCTGGTCGAGATCCAGCGCGCCGGCGACGTGATCCCCGAGATCGTGCGCGTGTTCGAGGACGAGCGCCCGAAGGACTCGCAGCCGGCGTCGCCGCCGAGCGAGTGCCCGGCGTGCGGCAGCCCGCTGCACCACGAGGGCAAGTTCCTCTACTGCCTCGCGCTCGACTGCAAGGACCAGCTGCGCGGCCGCGTCGTGCACCTCGCGAGCCGCCGCGCGTTCGACATCGAGGGGCTCGGCCCCAAGCAGGTCGAACAGCTCGCCGCCGCCGGCATCCTGCGCACCGTCGAGGACGTGTTCGCCCTCGCCGACGAGCGCGACCGGATGCTCGAGCTCGAACGCTTCGGCGAACGCAGCGTGCAGAACCTGCTCGACAACATCGAGCGCAGCAAGCGGCCGACGTTGGCGCGCTTCCTCAACGGAATCGGCATCCGCCACGTCGGCGAGCAGACCGCCAAGGACCTGGCCGCGCACTTCGGCTCGCTGGAGCGATTGCAGCAGGCCGACCTGCCGGCGCTGACCGCGGTCGACGGCGTCGGCGACGAGGTCGCCAGCGCCGTCGTCGACTTCTTCGCCGCGCCGCAGAACCAGGCGACGCTGGCAGCGCTCGCGAAGGCGGGCGTCGAACCCCAACAGAGCGAACCCACCGCGGCGGGACCGCTCGACGGGCGCGTGTTCGTGTTCACCGGCGGGCTGCAGACGATGTCGCGCGACGATGCGAAGGCCAAGGTCGAGGCGCTCGGCGCCCGGACCGCCGGCAGCGTCAGCAAGAAGGTCACCGACGTGGTCGCCGGCGAAGCCGCCGGCAGCAAGCTCGACAAGGCGCGCACGCTCGGGCTGCGCATCCTCGACGAAGCGGCGTTCCAGGCGCTGCTCGACGCGCTGTGACCTCCTCCGCCCCCAGACGCGCCGCTCGCATCGCGGCGCTGGGCGCCGCCCTCGGCGTCGTGCTCTACGCGATCTACCTCGCGTTCGGGATGCTGCCGTGAACACCGCCGAGCTGCTGCGGGAGTTGGCCTCGATCGATTGTTTCCCGCAGGCGACCGGCGAGGTGCAGGTCGTGCAGACGCACCTGTCGATCGTCTGTCTGGTCGGCGACCGCGTCTACAAGCTCAAGAAGCCCGTCCGCCTGCCGTTCGTGGACTTCTCGACCCTGGACCGCCGGCGCGCCGTCTGCCGCGAGGAGGTCCGGCTCAACCGACGCCTGTGCCCCGAGACCTACCTCGGCACGGCGGCCTTGCGCGCGCACGGCGCGGGGCTGCGGTTCGCGGCGATCGGCGACGACGAGTCCGAACAGGACGTCGAGGTCGCCGTGGTGATGCGGCGCCTGCCGGCCGAACGCATGCTCGACGTGCTGCTCGAGGCCGGCGCAGCGCGCGTCGAGGAGATCGAAGCACTCGGCGCACGGATGGCGGCCTTCCATGCGGCCGCCGACCACGGCCCCGACGTCGTCGCCGCAGGCGCGCCGCGCAAACTCGCGGGGTTCGCGGGGGACAACTTCACCGAGCTGACCGCGCTGCCGGGGCACGGTCTGCCGACGGCCCTGCTGCAGCGCCTGGCCGCGGCGAGCGCCGCGGACTTCGCTGCGATCCTGCCCGCGCTCGAACGGCGCGCCGCCGCGGGGCGGGTGCGCGACGGCCACGGCGACCTGCACGCGCGCAACATCTGCATGACCGCGCCGCCGACGATCTACGACTGCCTGGAGTTCAACGCCGCGTTCCGCTGCGGCGACGTCGCCACCGAGAACGCGTTCTTGGCGATGGACCTGCGCTATCGCGGCGCGGGCCAGCTGGCCACCGCCTACGTCGACGCCTACGTGCGCGCCGCCGGCGATCGTGAGATGCCCACGCTGCTGCCGCCCCTGGTCGCCTACCGCGCGATGGTTCGCGCCAAGGTCGCGGCGATCGCGGCCGGCGAACCGGAGCTCTCCGCCGCCGCGCGCGACGCGGCGCGAGAGTCGGGACGCGCGCACCTGCTGCTGGCCGCGGCCTGCACCATCGAAGCGCGCTGCCCCTCATGGATCCTGTTCTGTGGCCCGCCGGCCAGCGGCAAGAGCCACCTCGCGGCGCGACTCACTGCGATCGCCGGTTGGTCGCACGACAACACCGACGTCGTGCGCAAGCAACTCGCCGGCGTGGCCGCGGGCGAGGCGGCCCGCGCCGAGCACTACACCGCGGCGTTCTCCGAACGCACCTACGCCGCGCTGCTGCAGCAGGCAGCCCGGCGCACGCGCGCCGGCGAACGCGTCGTGCTGCTCGACGGCAACTTCCCGACCCCAGCGCGGCGCGCGGCCGCCCGCGACGCAGCGGCGGACGCCGGCGCCAGGCTGTGGCTCGTGCACGTCGACATCGACGCGGCCACCGCCGCGGCGCGCGCCGCCGCGCGCCAGACCGACGCGCACAACGTCAGCGACGCGGGCCCCGACTTGGCCCTGCAGCTGCGACGCCGCTTCGTCGCGCCAGGCGACGGCGAGGGCATCGCGGCGCTGACACTCGACGGCACCAGGCCGGCGGACGAACTGATCGCGGACCTGTTCGCGTGGCTGCTGCCGCAGCTGCCGCCGCCTCAGCTCACCACGTAGAGCCTGGTCAGGTCGACCGACGGCAGCCGATCGCGCAGCTCCTTGCAGCGCGACGCCATGCGCAGGCCTTCGGGGTCGTGCGGGAGCGCCGAGAACGCGTGCGCGCTGGCGACGAGCACCGCCTTGGTGCGCGCGCGCGACAGCGCCACGTTGAGCCGGTTGAGCGACAGGTGGAAGGCGCCGCGGCCGCGCGAGGCGTGCGGGTCGCCGGCGGTCAGCGAGACCACGACGACCTCGCGCTCCTGGCCCTGGATGCGTTCGACGGTGTCGACGACGAGGTCCTCGCCATGAGGCAACGAGCGCTGCTCGATCGACGAGCGCAGCAGCCGCACCTGCGCCCGGAACGGCGCGATCACGGCGATGTCCTTGGGCGCGACACCGTGGCGGCGCACCAGCTCGTCGACCAGTTCGGCGATCGCGTTGGCCTCTTCGCTCGAACGCTGCCCTGGCTGCCGGTGATCGACGCGCAGCCAGACGACCGGTACCTGCGGGGCGAGCACCTCGTCGAAGCGGCCACCCGCGTTGAACGGCATCACCCGCGCCGCGGCGACCTCGGCGGCGTGCACCCTTCCCTCGTAGAAGGTCTCGCTGACGACGCTGCAGACGCCGCGGTTCATGCGATAGGTCGTGTCGAGCAGGTGCGAGCCGTAGTGGCGGTGCAGCAGCTCGAAGATCGACACCGCGACCTCGGGATCGGCGTGCGAGGTCGTCACCACAGGCGGCAGCTGTCGGTGGTCACCGAAGAACAGCCAGCGCTGGGCGCGCAACATGCCCGGCAACGCGTGCGGGACCGGCAGCTGACCGGACTCGTCGAACACGGTGAGGTGGAACTGTTCCTTGTCGCCGAGCTTGGCGAGCTGGAAGCACGTCGAGCCGACCACCACGCCCTTGTCGGGCAACCGCGCGCGCCGCGCGTCGACGAGCTGCACGCCACTGTCGCGCAGCAGTTCGCGGCTGTCGCCCGACGACGAGTTGAGCTTGACCAGCGGCAGGTCCGGGGCGCAGCGGCGGATCGCCAGCAGCGCGTTGTCGACGGCGCGGTGCGTGAAGGCGCACAGGGCGATGCGACAGCCCGCGCCGGCGAGCAGCGCCACCACCTCGGCGAGCAACCGCGTCTTGCCGGTGCCGGGCGGCCCCTGCACCAGCGCCAGGCTCTGGGTCGCGATCGCGGCGGCGCCGGCCTCGACCTGCGCCGCGTTGAGCCCCAACTCCGCGAGCTTCGCCAGCGCGCGCTGCTTGCGCCCGGCGTCCTCGGCGAGCGCATGTTCGCCGCGCAGCACCGCCGCGAGCTGCGGCCAGGCGAACGCCGCGCGCACCGCGTCGCGCAGCCGCCCCTGCAGGCCGAGCGGTCGCCGGTCGATCACGTAGCTGGCGCCGGGCTCCAGTTCGACGGTGACGCCGCGCGCGAACGGGTCGCGCTCGAGCCGCAGCACGCCCTGGCCCGCGTCGTAGGCGCCGCAGACCAGCGGCGAGCCACCGTCGATGTCGAGGCCGTCACCGACCACGAGCGTGTCGCCGGGGCGGAACTTGGAGGTGTTGTCGGCGACGGCAAAGTGGAACGAACCGTCGCGCTCGGCCACGAACGCCGCGTTCTCGATGCACTCCCCCTCGATGACCCGCTGCGCCACGGGCTGCGCGCGGAGCTCGCGGCTCTGCCGCTGCTCGTCGCGCTCTTCGCGCGCCAGGAAGCGCAGCAGGCGTTGTTCGAGGGACAGCTGCACGGCGTTCAGCTCGATTCGGCGACCGCCGGCGGCGGCGCGTCGTGCACCTCGGGATGGGGATGACCGTCGAGGATCTCGGCCTTGAGCGCGGCCAGGTCCTGCAGGTCGGCGAGCAGTTTGCGGCGCAGCCGTTCGTCGGCGTCGGGCAACGCGGTCCACATCGCCGCGGCGCCGGCGTGTCCGGCGCGCAGCGGGTCGCGGCCGAGCGCGTGCCGCACGAGGTCGGCGAGCCCGAACACGGCGCGCGGGTGCACCGCGGCGTGGTGCAGGCGCTTGTCGAGGTCGACGAACCGCGCTTCGAGGCTGGTGTCGGCCTGGCGCTCGAACGCGTGCTCGGCGTACCAGCGGGGCAGCGCGCCGCCGAAGTGCAGCAGCGGGCAGCGATCGGGCACCTCGGCCAGCAGCTGCTTGAGCGCCTGCCACTCGTCGCCGCCTTCCGGCACGCGCTGCCACGCGAACGCGCCGTCCTCGCGCACCGGATGCAGCACGCCGAACGCCAACACGCGGCCGGCGTAGGCGTCGGTCAGCAGGTGCACGAGCGCGGCGTCGGCGAAGCGATCGTGCCGCGGCCGCTCTTCGACCAGCGGCTTGCCGAGCAGGTAGGCCTGCGCGCCGCGGCGCAGCCGTCGCACCAGGGCCGCCTCGAGGTTGCCGCGGTGGCGCGCGCCGTCGGGATGGAACGTCGCAAGGTCGGCGATCGTGCGGCAGCCGAGGTCCTCGAGGATCGCCTTGGCGCCGTGGCTCATGCCGTGCACGAGCGACAGGTCCTGCGCCGCCGTCATCTCCGGCAGACAGCGCACGTCGTGGTAGCAGCCCGAACACCCCGACTGCAGGAACGGCCGCGCGCCGGTCATGTCGTCGCGCAGCCGGCGCAGCGCCGCTTCGACCTCACGTCCGGCCGCCTCGTAGTCGGCGATCGCGAACCGTTCCTCGCGGCCGTCCTTGAGCACCAGGGCGCCGTGCGTCGGCATGCGCCCCTGCAGCTCGGCGAGCAGCCGCGTGTAGAAGACCACCTGCAGGATCTGGTCGCTGCGCGGCCGCCCCGACGTCTTGACGTCGATGACCTCGTAGTGGTGCTCGCCGAGGTCGCTGCCGCCGGGCAGGCGGCGCAGCAGGTCGGGCAGCCCAAGGCGGTCCTCGGTGAGCAGCACCGCCTGATGGATCCACTCCTGCCCGGCCGTGAGCAGCGCGCGGGTCGCGACCGCGCCCGCCTCGAAGTCCCGTTCGGGATACGAGGGCGCGACGATCGGCAGGCCGGCGACGAACTGGTCCTCGAAGTCGCGGCCGCGCCGGGCCGCGAACTCCTCCCATTCGGTCGAGGGGCGACGCTCGCTGCGCGGCAGGTGCAGGTCGAGGGCCGCGAGGCGCGGGCACTTCACGTAGGAGTAGACGTGGGTGCCGGTGATGCGCCGCATCGGCGCCACCTTAGCGACGACCGCGGCCAAGCCAACGCCGCGGGTCGGGTCCGATCAGCAGGGCACGATGCGCACGAGGCAGTCGAGATAGGCGGCGCCCAGCCCGATGTCGGTCGCACGCGCCTCGATCAGCACGTTGGCGCTCTGGCCACGGTCGTAGTGACCGCCCTTGGGCATGATCGCGACGTCCTTGCGCTGCGCCGGATCCAGGCGCAGCTCCGCCTGCAGCGAACCGGTCGGGCTCTCGACACGAACGGTCGCGCCGGCCTGCAGACCGGGAACCGCGTCGGGGTGCACGAGCACCCAGGTGCGTTCGCCGAGCCCCTTGCCGGACCACACCGACGCCTGGCTCTTCTCGGTGGAGTTGGAGAACAGCCACAGCGGCTCGCTGGCGTCCGCGGTCGCGGCGGGCGGGCTGACCTCGGCCACAGCAGGAGCCACGTCGAGCAGCTGCACCTTGCCGTTGGCGGTGACCACGCGCCCCTTGCCGAACAACACCTTGTCGGCGAGGGGGCTGCGCACGGCGCCGTGCTTGCGCAGGAACTCGAGGCTGGCGGCCTGACCGGCGACCGGCGCCAGGGCCATGCGCTTGAGGTTGTCGACGCTGTCCTGCGGAAAGTCGGTCAGACCGAACCGCTTGGCCAGATCCTGGAAGATGTGCACCTCGTGGCGGACCTCCGCGGGCATCGGCACCACCCCGCGCGACTCACCGATCCAGTGGTGGCCGTAGGCGCCGAGCAGATCGCTGTCCTCGAGCAGGGTCGGCACCGGCAGCACCACGTGGGCGCGCCGCGCGGTGTCGGTCATGAAACAATCGGCCACCACGAGGAACTCGACCTGCTCGAGGGCGCGCGCGACGGTCTGCGAGTCGGGCAGCATCGCCACCGGATTGCCGGCGGTGACCCACATGACCCGCACCGGCGGATCGACGGCCGCCAGCAGGTCCTGGCCGAGCAGCGGCTCGCGGATCAGGCGCGGATGCACGACCGGCATGCCGAACGGCCGGAACGGCTTGCGCCGCTTGAAGTAGAACGACACCCCGCCGCCCGAGCGGAACAGGTTGCCGGAGATCGCCGACAGGGCATCGAGGGCGCGTACGATCGCGCCACCGCGCTGCCGGCGCTGCATGCCCCAGCCGACCAGGATCGCGGTCGGACCGTCGGCCAGACGGTTGGCCAGGGCCCGCACCGCCGCCTCCGAAACGTCCGCCACGGCGGCCCACTGGGCCACCGAGCGCGAGCACGCCAGGGTGCGGAACTCGTCGAGGTGATCGCAGTGGTTCTTGGCGCCCGGGTCGACGCGGCCGCTGTCGAACAGCTCACGCGCCACCGCCATCGCCAGCTCGAAGTCGCTGCCCGGCCTGGGCTGCAACACCAACTCGGCCAGGGCCGCCGACTTGTGGTGCACGGGATCGATCAGCACCAGGCGCGCCCCGCCGGCGACCGCCTCCTTGAGCACGGGCACCAGGTGCACGTTGCTGACCGTCGGGTTCTTGCCCCAGAGCACGATGTTGCGACTGCGCAGCAGGTCGAACAGGTCGTTGCTGTCACTGGTTCCCAGGTCCTGCTGCTGCGCAGCTTCGCCCGCGCCCGAGCAGATGTCGCCGATCTTGGTGGCGCACGGGCCCAGCAGGTCGAAGAACAGGTCGGCCAGGTGCTTGAGGATCCCGAGCGACCCGCCCGACCGGTAGTGGAAGATCGCGCTGGGCCCGGACTCGGCGCGCACCTCGGTCAACTTCGCGGCGATCGCCTCGATCGCCTCCTCCCAGGAGCACGGCTGCAGCTGGCCGTCGCGCCGCAGCAGCGGCTGCCGGATGCGCTGCTCGGAGTCCATCAACTCCGGGTAGCGGCTGGTGCGGAAGCAGAGGAACCCCTTGGTCACCGGATGCTCAGGGTCTCCCCTCAGTTCGAGGACCTTGCCGTCCTCGACCTTCGCGAGGATGGCGCAGGCATCGGGGCAATCACGGCTGCACGTGGTTCTCAGAGTCTCGACGGTCATGGTGCCTCGACGGGGATCGTGACTCGACGGACACGCGGTCCGTGCGGGGCCCGGGCAATTGGCGCCCAAGTCCCCCTGTTATCGGGGCTATCGGCCGCAAGGAAGCACGACCTTGCGTCGGGAATCCGCCAAAAACCAGCGACCGCGAGGCCGCACGGGGCGAACATATAACGAACAAACACGGCCTCATCCCCGCAAACAGGCCCGGCCGATGTCAGTTGTTCACATATGTGGAAAACACCCTTCCAAGCCTTCCGGCGGCAATTATCGGCGTTCTGAGCGATCGGAGAGCAAAGTCTCCACACCGAACAAAGGTTCGGTGCCATGGGAGGATTCGAGATCTTTCCTGTTGGAGCGAGGTTGCCGACGTGCCTAGCATTTCGCCCCAACGTCAGCTTGGGCAGTGGCCCTCCGAAACCCTTTCCCTCAGCAACACCGGTCACGACCTCGCTCGACGCGCACGATCCCATCTGGGAGGAGATCACAACTAGCATGACCAAGTCGATTGCCCTCGGCCTTCTGACCCTCGCCGTTTCTACTTCACTGACCCTGGCGCAAGACAAGCCCATGGGTGGGTGGAGCGCCAAGCCCGGCTCGGGGCTCAAGTACGACGGCGGTGACGCCTTCGGCCTGAGCTTCTCGAACCAGCTGCAGATCCACTGGACCTACGCAGCACTCGACGCCGGCGTGGAGGACGTCAACAACTTCACCATCCGGCGCGCGCGCACGACCCTGTCGGGTCACGTGTTCAACAAGAACATCGAGTACAAGCTGCAGGTCGACGCCAACGACACGGGCGCCGGCATCAAGGAAGGCCACGTCCAGTGGAACTTCATGAACTCGGACAGCGGCACGATCGGCCTGCGCTTCGGCCAGGGCAAGACGCTGTTCGGCCTCGAAGGCACCGGCACCTCGAAGGGCCTGTTCTTCGTCGAGCGCTCCTCGGCCGCCCGCGGCTTCTCGGACGCCTACTCGCGCGGTGTGTGGCTCAACGGCCGCTACGCCGAGAGCAAGCTCCGCTGGGTGCTCGGCGCGATGAACGGCAACGCCGGTAGCGCCAGCAACGCCGCCGCCGCCGGCCGTGGCGAGGAAGTCAACAACGACGACAACGAGCTCAGCTACGTCGCCACGGTCAACTTCGACCCGATGGGCGACTACTTCGGCGGCAAGCAGACGACCGAGAGCAAGTCGCAGGGCGACTTCCGCACCGACGACAAGAAGCTCGTCGGCACGATCGGCGCCGGCATCGCGATGGGCAACGGCAAGGGCACCGCGACCGGTGGTGCCGACCTCGAGAGCACGACCTACACGCTGAACACGGCCTGGAGCGTCAACAACCTCCAGTTCCTGGGCGAGTACTTCATGCGCTCGGACGAGGTCACCGGCGCCCCGAAGGAAGAGCCGACCGGCTACGCCGTCTCGGCGATGTACGTGATGCCGAAGAGCGGCGACAGCGACATGCAGTGGGGCTTCGGCCTGCGCTACAACGGCGTCGCCACCGACGACACCGTCACCTACTTCACCGGCCTGCAGGGCATCGGCGCCGCTCCTGGCGACGCGTCCGAGATCACCGCGGTCGTCAACGCCTTCTACCACGGCCACGCCTGCAAGACGCAGCTGGAATACACGTGGCAGGACGTCCAGCCGGACGCCGGCGGCGACACCACCAACCACATCTTCCGCGTGGCCTTCCAGCTGCTCTTCTGAGAGCTGCTGACGACGAATCGCGATCCTGATCGCGAGGCAGGAGGCGGGCTGGTCCCGCCTCCTTGCATGTACCGACAGAACCTCGCATGGCCGAACCCGACCCCACACTCGATCTCGTGATCCTCGGCGCCGGGCGCCGCGGGTTGCGCGCCGCGCTGCAGCGCCGCCGCAACCAGCCGGCGAGCGCCGTCGCCGTGCTCGACGCACTGCCGCAGCCCGGCGGCGACGACCGCACCCAACGCAGCAACGGCTTTTCCTGCGAACTGGGCGCGTTCGCGTTCGCGCGCGACGAGGTCGAGCCGCTGCTCACGCTGCTGCCGGCCCCGCCGCGCCTGATCGAGGCCGGCGAAGGCGCGCGGCGCGGCCAACTCTGGGACGGGACGGGGTTGCACGACACGCCGGTCGAGGCGATCCCGGTGTCGTTCGCGAGCGGCAACGAGGAGCTCTGGCAGGCATGCCGCAGGGAGCTGGGCTCCTGGTTGCGGCTGAGCCGCGCTGCGACCGCGCTGCGGCGCACGGCCACGGGCTGGGAGATCGACCTCGGCGGCGAGGTCCCGGCGACGCTGCGCTGCCGCGAACTGGTGCTGGCGCTGCCGCTCGCGGGCACCGCGTCGCTGCTGGCGCCGTTCGACCCGGCGCTCGAAGAGGTCGCCGGCAGGCTGCGGCAGCAGGCCGGCGCGATGGTGTTCCTCGGTGACCGCGAACAGGTCGGCGACGCGCTGCCGGGCTACGGCATCGCCGCGTTGCCCGACAGCGGTTCGCCCTTGCGCGAGGTCATCCACTGCTCGCGGGTCTTCCCCGGCCGCGCCATCGCCGGGCGCTGCCTGCTGCGCTGCGAGCTCGAGGACACCGAGCCCGGCGCGTCGGACGACGACCTGGTGACTGCGGCGCTCGCCGAGCTGAACCAGTGGCTGGGCCGGCAGCTACAGTTCGGCTTCACCAAGGTGCATCGCTTCGCGTTGCCCGTACTCGACGGCGCCCACGCGGAGTGCGCGGTGCGGCTGCGCGGCCTGCCGGCGCGGGTCGGGGCGCTGACGCTGCTCTGAGCTGCAGCGCGGCAACGCTACACTGCGCCGCATGCAATCGAAGGCCACCACCGTCGCCGCCTACGTCGCGTCCCTGCCCGCCGATCGCCGCGCGATCATCGAAGAGGTGCGCAAGTTCCTGCTCGCCAACCTCGGCAAGGGTTACGTCGAGAACATGAGCTACGGGATGATCGGCTACTGCGTGCCGCACGAGCTGTATCCGCCCGGCTACCACTGCAACCCGCAACAGGCGCTGCCGTTCGCCGCGCTCGCGTCGCAGAAGAACTACCTGTCGCTCTACCTGATGGGCATCTACCCGACGGACGAGGACGCCGACAGCAGCTGGTTCCGGAAGGAGTGGGCCGCGAGCGGCAAGAAGCTCGACATGGGCAAGTGCTGCATCCGCTTCAAGAAGGTCGACGACCTCGCGTTCGACGTGCTGAAGACGGCGATGAAGCGCTGGACCGTCAAACGCTACATCGCCAACTACGAGGCGATGCTCGGCGCCGTGCAGCAGGGCAAGGCGGCGAAGAAGGCCGCCAAGAAGGCGCCGGCGAAGAAGGCAGCCCCGAAGAAGGCTGCGAAGGCCGTTCGCGCCAAGAAGACCGCCAAGAAGTAGCTCCGGCGCCGCCGCCGCCGGGTTGTGTCGGCCACCGGGCTCGGCCTAATCCCGCGCCATGAACTTCCTGCGGCAGCTGTCGGACCACGTGGCCGATGTCGTGCAGCGTGTGCGCCCGTCGGTGCTGCACCTGCGCACCATGAGCCGCGGCCGCGGCGGCACGGGATCCGGCTTCTTGTGCGGTGAAGAAGGGCTGGCGCTGACCAACAGCCACGTCGTCGGCGGGGCGCTCGCCGTCGAGGCGACGTTCCACGACGGCCGCACCGCCGTGGTCGACGTGCTCGGCATCGACCCGATGACCGACCTCGCGCTGCTGCGCGTTCCCGACGCCGAGGGACCGGGCCTGCCGCTGCGCGACTCGGCCGCGGTGCGCGTCGGCGACTACGCGCTCGCGGTCGGCTGCCCGCACGGCCTGTCGCACTCCGTCACCGCCGGCATCGTCAGCGGCCTGGGCCGCTCGCTGCCGAGCCCCAGCGGCTACTCGATCGAAGACGTCATCCAGACCGACGCGCCGCTCAACCCCGGCAACTCGGGCGGCCCGCTGCTCGACGCCGACGGCGAGGTGATCGGCATCGCCACCGCGATCGTGCCGCAGGCGCAAGGCCTGTGCTTCGCCGTGCCGGCTTCGACCGCGCAGGTGGTGCTGCCCGAGCTGCGCGACCACGGCCACGTCGTGCGCGGCTGGCTCGGCGTGCAGGTGCAGGGCGTCGAGATCGCGCCGACCATCGCGCACCGCCTCGGCCTGCCGTCGCCGCGCGGCCTCGCGGTCGTCACCATCACCCCCGGCTCGCCGGCCGCCCAGGCCGGCCTGCAGCCCGGCGATCTGCTGGTCAGCCTCGACGAACGCGCCGTGCGCGGCGTCGGCGACCTGATGGCGGCGATGCCGCGCTCCCGCATCGGCGCCGAACTCACGCTGCGCATCCTGCGCGGCAACGAGATCGTGCGGCGCCAGGTGGTGCCGGCGCCCGTGCCGCAGCAGGCGGCCTGAGGGTACCGAACCCTCAGAGCTTCGGCAGCTTGTTGAACATCGCCAGGAAGTCCTGCTTCCAACCTTCCGGATCGCTACCGCGCAGCTTCGCTCGGAATAGGAAGTCGCCGTTGCGCGGATCCATGATCGCGTAGTAGGGCATCGCGCGGTTGGCGATCAGCTCGTCCTGTAGCTGACGATGCTTGGCGAAGAGGGCTGGTGGCACGACCTCCTCACCATCCATGTGCAAGCGGCTCTCGACGAAACGGGCCTTGAGCTGTTGCGCGACCGCCGGGTCGTGGAAGGTCACGCCTTCCACGATGCGACAGTTGTTTCAAGTGAAGCCCGTGAAGTTGACGAGCACGTATTTCTTCTCGCGCTTCGCCAGCTCCATCGCCTGCGCATAGTCGTCCTTGACGATCTCGTGCTCCTCGATCTCACGAAGGCGATAGGGCGGCTCGAACGCAGTCATGATCGGGTCCAGGTTGAAGCCCATCACCCCGAACAGGCAGTAGAAAGCGAACGCCAGGCTCGCGAGGCCCACGCCGTTGCGGGTAGCGGACACACCTTCGACCGGCACCCGACGATGCCCGAGCAGGCCGAGCAGATACAGGGCCAGAGCCGTGAAGGCGAAGGCCCAGATCATCAAGAAGACCTCTCGCGGCAGAACGTGCCAGCCTCGCGCCAGCTCGACATTGGAGAAGAACTTCAGTGCAGCGGCCAGTTCGACGAAGCCGAGCGACACCTTCAGGGTGTTCATCCACTCCCCGCTCTTCGGCAATGCCTTGACCCGCCCAGGCAGCAAGGCGAGGAACACGAACGGCGCCGCCATGGTCAATCCAAAGACCGCCATGCCCAGCGCAACCCTGCCGTAGCCCCCCTCGGCGACGCCCGCGAGCAAGGCACCGACGATCGGGGCAGTGCAGGTGAAGGAGGTCACGACCAAGGTGGCCCCCATCAGGAAGACTCCGAGCAAGCCGCCGGCTGCGCTGGCACGACCCGCGGCGTTGGTCACGACCGCCGGCAACTGCAGCGTGAAGAAGCCGAACAGGGAGAAGGCGAAGACCACGAACGCGACGCCGATCACGAGGTTGGTGGCCCAGTGCCCGGCGAAGGGGATGATCGCGCCACCCGCGGCGACGCCGATGACCGTGAACATCAACACGATGCCAACGCCGTAGGTCAGGGCCAGCGACAACACGTTGCCGTTGCGTCGATCTGCCTGCTTCGTGAAGAAGCTGAACGTGATCGGGATCATCGGGTAGGTGCAGGGCATCACCAGGGCGAACAGCCCGCCGGCAATCGACAGGAGGATCAAGCTCCAAATGCTGCCCGTCAGGGCGTTGTCCCCGTCGATGTCGTCGAGCGTGAACTTGGGCTGACGCGGTCCCGCGCGGGGCGCCGGCGCCGCCGAGATGACGTACTCGGCGCGCGCAGCGCCGGCCTCGACCATCAGCTTCGCGGTGAAAGCCGCGTCGGTCTCGTTGTCGCAACCGCTCTCGTCGCAGACCTGGTAGTTCATCGCGCCCGACACCTCGATCTCAGCGGGCGCCTTGCCGGTAGGAACCTTGACCGGCTGCTTGACCGTGAACTCGTGCGGCAGCGGGTAGGTGTCGAGTCCGTAGAACTCCTTGTACTCGCCCGGCGGGATCTGCGGCTCGCCGCCGCGCTCGAGGCCGTTGAGCACGAGCTTGTCGGCCTTCAGCGAGACGGGGACGTTGGTCGTCTCCAGCGTGCCGTAGGCGTGCCAGCCGTCGATCACCGTCGCCTCGAGCACGAGCATCACCGTCTCGCCGGCGCGCGCGGTGGCAGGCTCGAAGTGCGCCTTCAGCGTCAGCTTCTCGTCGGGGATCAGCTGCAGGCCGGGCACCACGCCGAGGTCGGGAACGGCCGTCTCGCCGCCGCCCTGCTCACCACCCTGACCCGCCGCCCCCGCCGCGATCGTCAGCGTCGCCGAGAACTTCGCCGCGTCGGGCGGCTCGCAGCTGTTCGCATCGCAGATCTGGTACTTGAGCTCACCCGACACCTTGACCACGCCAGCCGCCATGTCCTTGGGCACGCGCAGCTTCTGGTCGACGGTGAACTCGTGCGGCAGTTCGTACTGCACCCCGAGCGGCCCCTGCGCCGGGGACCCCTCGGGGATCACCGCGGGCGCGACCACCTCGAGACCCGAGAGCACCAGCTTCTTGGCCGGTAGCGACACCGGGATCTGGTTCTCCTCCTTGGTGCCGTAGGCGTGCCAGCCGTACTCGACCGTCGCGTGGATGTGCAGGGTGACCTCGTCACCGGGCTTCGCCGTCGCGGGCTCGAACTCGGCCTTGACCTGGAACTTGTCCTGCGCGAGCGCCGCCGTCGGCAGGGCCAGCAGCAGGGTCGCCAGCAGGGCGAACGACGACAACCATCTCGATCGTGGGTCCATGTGAGGGGCGGGGATGATACGAGGCCGTCGCCGGACGGTCCCTCGGGAATCTGCACGCGCCCCACTTGCATTTCGGAACGATCGTTCTAGATTCTCGGCCGCTCATGGCCCGCCCCAAGGAATTCGACGTCGACGACGCCCTCGGCCACGCCCTCGAGGTGTTCTGGCAGAAGGGCTACGACGCCACCTCGGTGTGCGATCTCGTCGATGCCATGGGCATTCAGCGCGCCAGCATCTACGGCACCTTCGGCGACAAGCACTCGCTCTACCTGCAGGCGCTGACCGCCTACCAGGCGCAGGCGATGGCCGGACTCGAGCAGCAGCTGCTCGGGGCCGAGCGGGCGATCGAGGCGTTGCGCAGCCTGGTGCTGGGCGCCGCCGAGACCGCCGCCGGCCGCCAGGGCAGGCGCGGCTGCTTCTGCGTCAACGCCAACGTCGAGATGGCGCCGCACGACGACGCCGTGCGCGAACAGCTGCGGCACCACGGCGAACGTATGGAGCAGCTGCTCGCGCAGACGCTCGACCGCGCCAAGGCGCAGGGCGACCTGGCGGCGAAGGCCGACAGCAAGCAGCTCGCGTCGTTCCTGTTCGCGGCCGTGATCGGCCTCAACGTGCTCGGCAAGCAACGCGCCGGCAAGGACCGCCTGCTCGCGGTCGCCAACCAGGCGCTCGCCGCACTCACGGCCTGACGGCGCCACCCTGCATCGATCTTCGCTGCGACCACACCCATTCTTTACCGATCGTTCCACAACCAAC
Source organism: Planctomycetota bacterium (assembly GCA_020638655.1). Lineage (GTDB taxonomy): Bacteria > Planctomycetota > UBA1135 > UBA1135 > UBA2386 > JACKIC01. The sequence goes on along the minus strand of JACKIC010000001.1, from coordinate 917,503 downwards.
CTGACCGCAACCCCACCTGATCCCATGAAGACCCTGCAAGACAAGATCGCTCTCGTCACCGGCGGCACCACCGGCATCGGCCGCGCCACCGCCATCGCCTTCGCCCGCGCGGGCGCCAAGGTCGTCGTCTCCGGCCGCCGCGAGAAGGAGGGCGCCGAGACCATGCGCCTCGTCAAGGAAGCCGGCGGCGACGGCCTCTTCGTCAAGGCCGACGTCAGCGTCGCCGCCGACGTCGAACGCCTCGTCGCCACCACCGTGTCGACCTACGGCCGCCTCGACATCGCCTTCAACAACGCCGGCGTCGAGAGCGCCGTGATGGCGCCCACCGCCGACCAGGACGACGACGACTTCGACAAGGTGATGAACATCAACGTCAAGGGCGTCTACCTGAGCCTGAAGTACGAGATCCCCGCGATGCTCAAGGGCGGCGGCGGCGCGATCGTCAACACGTCGTCGGTCGCCGGCCTGATCGGCATGGGCGGCGTCGGCCCCTACGTCGCCAGCAAGCACGCCGTGATCGGCCTCACCAAGAGCGCCGCGCTGGAGTACAGCAAGGCCGGCGTGCGCGTGAACGCCGTCGCGCCCGCGGCGATCGAGACGCCGATGCTCGAGCGCTTCACCGAGGCCGTGCCCAAGGACTTCCTGACCTCGCTGCACCCGATCGGCCGCCTCGGCCAGCCCGAGGAGATCGCCGACGCGGTGGTCTGGCTGAGTTCGCCGCAGGCCAGCTTCGTGTCCGGCCAGACGATCGCGGTCGACGGCGCGTTCACCGCGCAGTGACGTTCACCGCGCCGCGATCGCTCGCGTATCGTGCGCGCGTGCTCGACGACTCGAACCTCGACCTGCTGCAGCGCGCCAACGCGGCGCGCCGCGCAGGGGCACGTGACGACGGCGCCGAGGCCGCGCTCGAGCGTACCTTCGACTGCGATCGGCAACTCGCGGTCTACGGCACGCTGGCGCCGGGCCGCGAGAACCACGGCGAGCTGCGCGGCTGCGACGGCGACTGGTCCGCCGGCGCGGTGCGCGGCCATCTGGTGATGCGTGAGTATCCGTTGCTGTCGCCCGATCCGGCGGGCCCGGCGGTGCCGGTCGCGCTGCTGACCAGCGACGGGCTGCCCCAACACTGGCCGCGCCTCGACGAGTTCGAGGGTGACGACTACGTGCGCGTGCTCGTCGAGGTGTCGCGCGCGGACGCGCCGGCGACGATCGCCAACCTCTACGCGTCGCGCTGACCCGCGCGGCGATTCTCACGCGCGACCTTCCCCCTCCTCGCACACATGCAGTTGCCGAACCGGCAACTCGAGGAAGGAGGACGAGGATGGCGGCAGTTCGTAAGGGTTCCCCTGCAGCAGGCGCACCGCGGCGCGACGCGTTCGCGACACCTCACCCACATCGCGCGCCACATCACGTTCTGCGCACTGTGGCGTGCGACCAAAAATCGGCACTCACAACAAGAGTCCGTGAAGGCATTAGCGATCGCGACTCCGAAAGGACTCAAGCGACCCCCCGGTTTCGACGAAGGCTCTCAATGCACGCTGCCCGCTGGCGCGAGCAGCACTCGGACAACTCGGTGGGGCTTCTGCCTCGCGACGCGGCTCGCCCCCGCGCCACCAAAGGCAGAAGCAGGAGGATCGCAAGATGAACCTGCTCAGAGGGGTGGTCGGCTTCACAGCCGTCGGGGTGGTGGCAAACGCGGGCGCATGTCAGGGCGGACCGAACTTCGGCCCGCCCTCGATCCTGCAGGCCGTGTTCATGGTCGGCCCGGACGTCGCGGCGCAGGATCTCAACGGCGACGGCGTCGTCGACATCGTGCAGGCCAACCCGGGCTTCGCGCTCGGCACCAACTTCGTGAGCTTCCGCGCCAAGCTGCTCGAACGCGACGGCGCCTCGTTCGCCGACGTCAGCGGCGCCACCCCTGCCGGTCCGCCCTCCCTCGCGGCCTCGGCACGCATCGCCACCGGCGACTTCGACGAAGACGGCTTCGCCGACGTCGCCTCGATGACGCTGAGCCTCGCGCTCGGCGTCGCCCGCAACTCCGGTCAGTCGGCGACGGTCTCCGGCTTCGGCGCCAGCACGCTGATCGACGATCTCACGCGGGTGTTCACGGTGCCGTGGCCTGTGGTGCTGCACCTGCCGGTGTTCGAGGTCGCCGACTTCGACGCCGACGGCCACCTCGACATGCTGCTCGGCCCGGTGCTCGCCGATCACCTCAACCAGAGCATCACCTCGCCGGGCATGTTCCTCTACTTCGGGCGCGGCGACGGCACCTTCGAACCGGCGGTGCAGATGACGGTGCCCAGCGCGCCCGTCGATGCCGACTGGGTCGACTGGGACGCCGACGGCACCTGCGAGACGTTGATCGTGCTCGGCCAGGTCGCGCCCAACGCGACTTCACACGCCTCGGACCTGACCCGTTACCGGTTCACCAACCGCGTCGTGCAGCAGGTCGGCCCGACGCAGCCGACCGGCACGTCGATGTTCGTGACGTCGCTCGCGCACGCCGTCGGCGGCCCGATGATGGGCGGCCAACACGCCTACTTCCTGACCGGCCACGGCGTGCCGGTCAACTGGATCATGCAGCCCGAGCTCAGTGTGCTCGAGGTCGACGCACAGGGCACCGTGCTCGCTACCAACGCGGTGACGCTGCCGGCCAGCGTCGCGACCGTGCTGGCGGGGGACCTGCAGGCCGCGCACGTCGCCGACTTCGACGGCGACGGGCACCTGGACCTCGTCGCGCTGCACGCGCAGCGGGCCCTCGCGCCCGGCGAGCTCGTCTGGGTGATGGGGCCGTTCGATGCGCTCGGCTCCAACGCCGGCATCCACGTCACCAGCCTCGGCGTGTTCGCCGACACGCGCAACGCGCCGCCGTCCAACGGCCCCGGCTTCCAGCCCAACTGGCAGCCGAACCTGAGCTCGCCCAAGGCGATCACGGTGACCGACCTGGACCTCGACCAGATGCCGGACCTGCTGATCGGCAGCCTGATGACCGTGACTGCGTCGGCGACGCAGATGGTGTCGGCGACGATGCACAACCAGGCGCAGACGAGCAGCGGTCCCGGCCGCGGTCACGTGCGCGTCGTCGGCCCGGCGCGCCCGACCCCGAGCGCACTGCTGCCGCGCTGCGGCACCGGCGGCGGCTCCCCGGTGCTCGGCAACGCCGACTTCGCGATCACCCTCAGCGACGCGCCGCGCGACGCCTTGGTCGGCCTGATGGCGGGCATCGTGCCGGCGACGTTCACCCACCTGGGTCTGTCGTTCGTGTTCGTGCCCGAGCAGTACGGCGCCCTGACCTGGCTGCACTCGCCGACCGAAGGGGCGAGCCGCACCAGCTACTCGCTGCCGGTGCCCAACGACGCGGGCCTGATCGGCATGGTCGCCTACTTCCAGTGGCTGACCTACGACGTCAACGCCAACGACCCCTACCCGCTCTACAACAGCAGCGCGCTCGAGATCGAGTTCGGCCTCAGCCAATAACCCCGGCGACGGTTCTCGCCGCCGCGCGCGGTGCGCTACAACGGGCGGCATGACGACGCCGCCCGCCGCCTTCGAGCCGTCACCCGAACGCCGCGTGTTCTGCAACCGCACGCTGAACATGCGATCGATCGCGGTCGTCGGCTTCGACATGGACTACACGTTGGTCCACTACGACGTCACCGCGTGGGAAGAGCGCGCCTTCGCCCACGTGCAGCAGCGACTGCTCGCGGCCGGTCACCCGGTGCAGTCGATCCGCTTCGACGCCGAGCGCTTCGCGCGCGGTCTGGTGCTCGATCTGCAGCGCGGCAACCTCGTCAAGGCGAACCGCTTCGGCTACATCACCCAGGCGGCTCACGGCATGCAGATGCTCGCCCACGACGCGCAACGCGCGGCCTACAGCCAGGTCTGGGTCGACCTCGCCGAGCCGCGCTGGGTGTTCCTCAACACGCTGTTCTCGCTGTCCGAGGCGTGCCTCTACGCGCAGCTCGTCGACCTGCTCGACGCCGGCCGGATGCCGGGCTTCGACTACGGCACGCTCTACGAACTGGTCGGCAAGACGATGGACGCCGCGCACCTCGAGGGCGAACTCAAGGCCGAGATCATCGCCGACCCCGAGCGCTTCGTGGCCCTCGACCCCGAGCTGCCGCGCACGCTGCTCGACCTGCAGCAGGCCGGCAAGCAGCTGTTCCTGGCGACCAACTCGGAGTGGCACTACACGCAGGCGATGATGCAGTACGCGTTCGACCGGCACCTGCCGGGGGGCTCGTGGCGCGACCTGTTCACGCTGGTGATCGCGCAGGCGCGCAAGCCCGGCTTCTTCGACGGCACCGCCGGCTTCGCCGAGATCGTCGACGAGGCCGGCACCGAGCGACCGCTGCAGGGCCCGCTGCAGGCCGGCGGCGTCTACCGCGGCGGCAACGCGCAAGCGGTGCAGGACTTCTTCGGCTGCGGCGGCGAGTCGATCCTCTACGTCGGTGACCACGTCTACGCCGACGTGCACGTCAGCAGCCAGATCCGGCGCTGGCGCACGGCGATGATCCTGCGCGAGCTCGAGGACGAGGTGCGCGACGAACGTGAGTTCGCGGCCACCCAGGTGGCCCTGCACGACCACATGGCGGTGAAGGAGCGCCTCGACCACCGGCAGGCGGTGCTGCGCCTCGCGCTGCAGCGCGCCTCGGCCGGCGAGCCGCTGCCCGAGGGCGTCACCGGCAGCACCCCCGAACTGCAGGAGCAGCTGCGCCTGCTGCGCCGCGAGATCGAGGCCCTCGACGCGCAGATCGCGCCGCTGGCAAGGGCGGCCGGTCACCTCGGCCACCCGCTCTGGGGGCCGCTGATGCGCGCCGGCAACGACAAGAGCCGCCTCGCCCGGCAGATCGAGGGCCACGCCGACGTCTACACGTCGCGCGTCTCCAACTTCTTGCGATTGACGCCCTTCGGCTACCTGCGCGCGGTCCGGGGCAGCCTGCCGCACGACTCCTTCACCGAACCACCGCCGAGCGCCGAAGCTGCCGCAGGAGGCAGCTGACCTGCCCCCGCCGAGCTGTTATCCTTCTCCGCCGATGTCCGCGTTGCGCACCTACATGGCACTGGCAGTCCTGACCCTGATGGGCCAGGAACCGACCAAGACCAGCTTCTCGGTGCTGGCGAGCTTCGACTACACCGAAGGCATGACGCTGCCCAAGGAGGTCACCGACCTCGACGAGGTCACGGTGACGATCTCGGGCTTCATGCGGCGCGAGGTGCCCGGCGGCTCGCCGGTCCACGAGTTCATGCTGGTCAACGACTCCTGCGGCTGCACCGGCACGCCCAAGCTCAACGAGATCGTGTTCTGCACGCTGCCCGACGGCGTCACGATGGACGTCAAGATCGGGATCGTGACCGTGACCGGCAAGCTCTACGTCGGCGAAGAGAAGGAAGACGGGGTCGTCGTCATGATCTATGAGATGGACGCCGACACCGTGAAGTGACCGGTGATCAGCGACCCATTCCCGAGGGCCCCATTCCCGTCGGCCCTGCCCCTCGCCGTATCGATCGCGTGAAGCACATCCATCTGCTGTTGCTGCTGGCGGTGGCCTCGCCGCTGTTGGCGCTCTGGCCCCAGGATCCGGACCCGTGGGTCAAGGAGGTCGACCGGGCCTGCACCTCGTCGCGCTACGGCCTGCGCCTCGCCGCGAGCCGCAAGGTGGCGCAGGCAGGCGGCGCCGCGGTGCCGGCGCTGCGGCAGTGGGAGAAGAAGCATGGCCGCGCCGCGATCCCCGCGATCCTGGCCGAGTCGATCGCCGACGCCAGCACCACCGACGACCCCGTGGTCGAGCTGCTGATCGAGTGGACCACCGACCGCGACTTCTTCTGGCGCGGCCAGTCGATGCGCGGGCTCGCCAACCGCGCCGCCGACCTGCCCAAGCACCGCCCCGCGCTCGAGAGCCTGTTCCGCGACTACGTCGACGACGCCGCGTGGCTGACGCGGACCCACGCGCGCTTCGGGCTGGTGATGCTCGGCAACGAGGAGGCGCTGCAGCTGCCCGAGAGCGACCCGCGCGCCCGGCCGCGGCTGACAGCACTGCTGCTGGCCAAGGGCCACCCGGCGCCGCTGCAACCGCTGCTCGACGCGCTCGGCGACGAGCGCACCTTCCTCGGCGATCCATGGGGCAAGCGTCTGGGCCAGGACGCCAACCGTGCGCTGCGCACCTGGCTCGGCGACGACTACCCCGGCGGCGGCGAGGCCTTCGACGACAAGGGCGAGGCGCTGACGAAGCTGACGGCCGCCGCGCGCAAGAAGTCCGGTCAGGACCTGCACGAACCGACCATCCAGGCCGACCCGGACGTCACCTTCGCGGGCGGGTTCGAGGTGTTGTCGTGCAAGTGCGGCGACCAGTTCGTGCGCTGGACGGCCCACGGCAAGATCTACGTCGGCCTGGACTCGGCCGTCGAGGTGTCCCTGCCGGCGGCGACCTGGGAACGACTCGACAAGAGCCGCAGCGCCCTGCAGCTCGACGAGAACCTGGGTGTGGTGATCTGCGACAGCATGCGAATCCAGTGGCAGGAACCCGCCACACACTCCAAGATCGCGCCCGGCGCGCTGCCGACCGCTGCTCGTGACTGGCTCAAGCAATTGGCCGATGCGATCGATGAGAGCGGTGCCGCCGCACTCGCCGAAGCCGTGCGCAGCGGCCTCGAGCAGTTCTCACCGCGCTGACCTGGAGATCCCGAACCGATGTGTGGCATCATCGCCGTCCTGCAACGGCGCAGCGACCGGCCTGCCCCGCCGATCCGCGACCTGCTCGACCTCGCCGAGCGCGCGGACCGGGCCTTCGGCGAACGACCCGATCTCGCGGCGCTGCAGGCCGCCGGGGCGGCCCTCGGCGAACTGGACCAGCGCCTGCGCGGCAGCGCCGGCACCTGGACGCTGCTGCAGCACCCGGACGCCCGGATCACCCTCGGCGAACGGCTCGATCAGCTGCACGCGCGCGTCGACGCCTTCGAACGGTCCCTCGATCGTGAACCCGCGACCGGCGCGCCGGACGCCGCCGTCGAGGCGCGCAACGCCGCCCTGCTGCAGCTCAAGGACTGCCTTTGGGCCGTGCGCTGCGACCGCCTGCCGCACGCCGCCGCCGTGCAGGCGCTCGCTGGCGACGAGCCGCTGCCGCACCGCGCCGCGGCCACCGCGTGGTCGAGCCTGGCGATGGCCTTCTCGGCGCTCGACCGGCTCGAGGTGCGCGGCCGCGACTCGGCCGGCATCAGCCTGGTCGTGACCGGCGTCGACTTCGCCGATCAGGCGATCGCCGAACTGCTGGCAGCCCGCGCCACCGACCCGCTGTGCCGCGACGGCGCCGTGCGCAACAGCGACGGCGGCCTCGTGTTCGTCTACAAGCACTCTGCCGAGATCGGCGAACTCGGCGACAACGTGCGCGCGCTGCGCGAGAGCGCCCAGGCCGACGCCCTGCTGGCGGCCGCGCTGCGCCAGCCGCAGTGCGAAGCCCTGGTGCTCGGCCACACCCGCTGGGCCAGCGTCGGCATCATCAGCGAACCCAATGCCCACCCGCTCGACGAGCTCGAGACCGAGGCGACCGGCGGCCCGCTGGTGCTCGGCGTGCTCAACGGCGACGTCGACAACCACCACGACCTGATCGAGCGACACGGCCTGCACCTGCACGAAGCGATCACCACCGACGCCAAGGTGATCCCGACGCTGGTGTCGCGCGCCATGGCCTCGGGCCAAGATCTCGCCACCGCGTTCCTGCGCACCGTGACGTCGTTCGAGGGCTCGGTGGCGATCGGTGCCGCTTCGACGCTGCACCCCGGCAGGCTCGCCCTGTCGCTGCGCGGCTCGGGCCAGGCGCTCTACGTCGGCTGCGCCGAAGACCTGTTCGTGGTCGCCAGCGAGCCCTACGGCGTGATCGAGGCGTGCTCGAGCTATCTGCGCCTCGACGGCGAGACGCCGGGCAACCCCGGCAATCCGTCGGCGTCCCGCGGCCAGGTCGTGATCCTCGACCAGCAGCACGCGGGCGAGGTCGCCGGCATCACGCGCTGCGCGTTCGACGGCACGCAGTTGCCGGTCGGCGCCAAGGACCTCAAGCAGGCGGCCGTCACCACGCGCGACATCGACCGCGGCAGCTTCCGCCACTACCTGCTCAAGGAGATCACGCAGGCGCCGCTGTCGCTGCAGAAGACCCTGCGCGGCCGCATCGTGCGCGTCGGCGACCGGTTGCAGGTCGCGCTGCCCGAGAGCTCGCTGCCGCGAACGGTGACGACGGGCCTGGGCGCGGGCCGCTTCCGCCACGCGCTCGTGATCGGTCAGGGCACCGCTGCCGTCGCCGGCCAGGCCGTCGCGGCGGCGATGAGCGACGCGCTCGCCGACACGGCGATCGCGGTGCAGGCGCTGCCGGCCACCGAGCTGTCCGGCTTCGGGTTGCGCGACGACATGCGCGACACGCTGATCGTCGCGATCTCGCAGTCGGGCACGACCACCGACACCAACCGCACCGTGGACCTCGCGCGCGCGCGCGGCGCGACCGTGCTGGCGATCGTCAACCGGCGCGGCAGCGACCTCTGCGACAAGGCCGACGGCGTGCTGTTCACCAGCGACGGCCGCGACGTCGAGATGAGCGTCGCCAGCACCAAGGCGTTCTATGCGCAATGCGCGGCCGGACAACTGCTGGCGCTGGCGCTGGCCCGGGCGGCCGGCAGCGGCGACGACGCGGGCGAACACGAGCTGCTGACCGCGTTGCTCGAGCTGCCCGCGGCGATGCAGCAGGTGCTCGGGCAGGACGACGCGATCGCCGCCATCGCGCGGCGGCTGGTGCCCGCCAAGCGCTACTGGGCGCTGGTCGGCAACGGCAAGAACCGCGTCGCGGCGGCCGAGATCCGGATCAAGCTCAGCGAGCTCTGCTACAAATCGATCGCCTGTGACGCGACCGAGGACAAGAAGCACATCGACCTGTCGTCGGAGCCGCTGATCCTGGTCTGCGCCGCGGGCGCGGTCGGCTCGCTCGCCGACGACGTCGCCAAGGAAGTGGCGATCTACCAGGCCCACAAGGCGACCCCCATCGTGATCGTGACCGCCGGCGAGACGCGCTTCGCCGCGGCCGCGGCGACGATCGAGGTGCCGCAGGTGGCGCCGGCCCTGGCCTACGTGCTGTCGACGATGGCCGGCCACCTGTTCGGCTACCGCGCCGCGCTCGCGATCGACGAGTCGGCCCGGCCGCTGCGGCAGATGCGCGCGGCGATCGAGAGCACCTTCGGCGAACAGCCCTCGAGCGACGACGCGCTCGATCAGCTGCGACCGCAGCTGCAGGCGCCGTGGAAGGTGTTCCGCAAGGAGCTGCTGCTCGGCCGCTACGACGGCACGCTCGAGGCGCGCACCGCCGCGCGCCTCGCGTCGCTCGGCAACTACGCGCTCGGACTGACGCCGCTCGACGTGTTCCCGATCGAGTTCGGCGAACCCGGCACCCCGGGCGTGGTGGTCGACCGCCTGACCGAAGAGCTCACCGCCTCGATCGATCAACTGACGCGCCCCGTCGACGCGATCAAGCACCAGGCCAAGACCGTCACCGTCGGCATCTCGCGCGCAGACGAAGCGCTGCTGTCGGTGCCGTTGGTGCACGCGGTGATGGCTGCCGGCGCCGTGCGCGACCGGCTGGGTTACCGCGACCTGCGCACCCTCGCGGGACTCGATCCGGCGGTCGAGGCCGTGCTCGGCAGCACGCGCTACGCGATCGAGGGCGACCTCGACGCGCACACCGCGACGATCCGGGTCGTCGACCAGCAGGGCGTCGCGACCAGCCTGCCGTCGCGCACCGCCACCAACCCGTCGCTGCGCGGCACCAAGCACCTGGTCGCCACCGAGCGCCAGTGCCTCGTCGCCCAGGGACGCAGCGACGACCGCACGGTGATCCTCGTGCCCGAGGTCGACCAGCACCGCACCGTCGGCATCACCCTGCTGCACGTACGCTTCCGCGAACACCTGCCGGCGGGCACCCTGCGCGGCGTGCTCGGCGGCTACCGCAACCGCTACGCCGCCCTTGCGGACGCGGTCACGGAGACCGAGCCGAGCTTCGACGAGCGGCTGCTCGAGTCCCGCCGGGTCGTCGAACTGCTGTGTGAGCCGGTGTCCCGCCTCGCCGACCTGTGGCGCCGGGGCAAGGTCTCGGGCTGACACTGCCGGGCGAAACCGGGGACCGGTTGCCCAAGGCCTTGCCGGCACTCATCATCAGCGGCCCATGCCCGCGGCCGCCTACGGACCCGACGAACCCACGCGGGAGCTGTCCCGCGCGTTCGAGATCGCCGCACGGCTCGCAGGATTGCCGCCCCACCTGCGCGAGATCGCTCTGCAATCCGCAGTCGGCAGCGACCAGATCCTGGAGCGCGCCGTTCGCGACCTGCTGCGCGCGGGCCCGGCGACGCCCGCACCGAGCCCGCCGCGACCGGCGACCAGCCACCACGCCGACGCCGATTTCGGCCGCTACCTGCTCTGCGAACGGCTCGGCGAGGGCTCGATGGGCGTCGTGCACCGGGCGGTGCACGTCGACACCGGCCGCTCGGTCGCGCTCAAACTGCTGCGCGGCGGTCATGCCTCCGACGCGATGCTGCGGCGGTTCCGCAGCGAGCTGACCATGCTGGCGCGCCTGCGCCATCCGGGCATCGTCGACGTGCTCGATGCCGGCTACGCCGAGATCGACAGCAACCGCGAACCATTCCTGGTGATGGAGCTGGTCGAGGGACCGCCGCTCTTGAGCGGCGCCGACGAGCTGGGGCTCGACCAACGCGCGCGGGTCGGCCTCGTCATCAGCCTCTGTGAAGCGACGGCCTACGCGCACCGACGCGGCGTCATCCACCGCGACCTCAAACCCGAGAACGTGCGCCTCGAGGTCGACGTCAGCCCGCCCCGCGCACGCATCCTCGACTTCGGCGTCGCCACGCCGACCTCGACGATCACCCACACCGCGGCGAACGTCGTCGGCACGTTCGGCTACATGGCCCCCGAGCAGCTCGACGGCGAAGTCGACCTGCGCAGCGACGTCTTCGGACTGGGCGCAATCGCCTACGAGCTGCTGACCGGCGCGCAGGCGGTGCCGGCGCGCGGCCTGCCGGTGGTGGCGGCGTTGCACCTCACGCGCACGCACGTCCCGGTGCCGGCCAACAGGATGGCCGCCGGGATCGACGCCGACCTGACCGCCGTGCTCGCCAAGGCGCTGGCCCGCGATCCCGAACAGCGCTACGCCTCGGCCGATCAGTTCGGCGGCGACCTGCAGCGCTGGCTGGCCGGAGAACCCGTGCAGGCGCGCCCGCACACCGCCCTGTACCTGTTCTGCAGGTTCGTGCAGCGGCGACGGTTGCTGACCGGGCTCGCCGTCGCGCTGCTGGTCGCCATCTCCCTGAGCGTGGCGATGGCGGTCGGCGGCTACGCCAGCGCCTACGCCGCCAACCGCGACCTGCGCACCCTCCTGGGCGGCACCCTCGAGGAGCTGCGCAACATCGCCGACAACGGCGGCCGTCCGACCTCGCTGCCCGAGGACGTGACCAGCACCGTGCAGCGCATGGTCGAGCGCGCCCCGAACGACCTGGCCGTGCGGCGCATCCAGGCCGAGCTGCTGCACCTGCAGAGCGACCTGGCCCGCGCCAACGGGCGCCTGGACGACGCCCTCACCCAGCGCCGCGACCTGCTGCGCATCAGCGCGGAGCTGGCGAAACGCGACCCATCCGTCGACAACCTGCGGCTGCAGGCGATCGCCCACGTGCTGGTCGGCGACATCCTCAAGGAGGCCGCCAACGGCCCCTTCCCCGCCGAGGTCAGCGACCAGTACCACGCCGCGCACGAGCTGTTCGAGCGCATCGTCGAGATCGACCCGCAGGCGCGGCGACCCCGCGACGACCTGGGCCACAGCTGCCTGCGCCTGGCCTTCCTCGAAGGCGCGCGCGGCAACGGCAACGCCGCGTGGGACTGGCTGTCGCGCGCCGAACCGGTGGTCACCGAGCTGGCGCACGACTTCCCCGACCACCCCTACACGCACGGGCTGCTGCGCGAGTTCTTCGGCATCAACGCCAACCTGCTGCAGACGACCGAGAACGCCCCGGCACCGCCCGAGTTGACCGCGCAGATCCTCGAGCACATCCGCGAGGCCCGCAGACGCGACCCCGACAACCTGGTGATGCTGCTGATGCACCTGTCGGCCGCGCGCGGTCACGCGCTGTCCCTCGCGACGCGCGGCGACCGCGCTCAGGCGGCCCAGGTCTTCGACGAGGCAGACCGCGTCGCAGAGCTGCTCGGCGAACGCGACGCGCACAGCTGGTCGCCTCACGACGAGCTCCTGATGCTGCGGATCGACGAAGCCGTGTTCGCGCTCGGCGCAGGCGACGTCGGCGAGGCGTTGCGCCGCCTCTACGGCGCCGAACTGGCGTTGCTGCAGATGGTGAGCATGCGCGAACTCCCCCACCTGACCGAGCGGCTGCACCGCTTCGGCGAGACCGCCGTGGCCTGCCTGTGCGCCGTCGAGAAGCTCGACGCCGACGAACGGGCCCGCGCGATGACCACCGCCGGGCTGCTGCAATCGGGCTTCGGGCTACTCGTCGCCGAACTGCCCCAGGACCGCGACCTGCGCATCGTCGAGGCCTGGCTGGCCGCGGTCGCCGGCGGCAGCGCCGACGCCGAACGGACCCGCGCCACGATCGAAGAAGCGCGTCGGCAGGGTTGGTACGACGACCGGCTCTGGCTGGCGGAGATCTTGCTGCTGGAGCGCAGCGGGCGTGCCGAAGCGGCCCGAAGCCTGCTCGGCGCGCCGCCCGCGGCGACCACCGAGCGGGTCCAGGCGGCCCTGCCCCACACCCGCCGGCGACTGGCGCGCTGAGCGTTGCGGCGCGCCGCGACGGCCGCCGGGGATTCCCGCCTGCGGCGCTGACTCGGCGCCGCGCCTCCGTATCCTCACCGGCATGCCCGTTCCGTTGATCGATCTGACTCGTGACAAGGCCCAGCTCGCCGAGATCGAAGCCGCCGTGGTGCGCGTCGTGCGCAGCGGCCAGTACATCCTCGGCCCCGAGGTCGAGAACCTCGAGCGCGAGCTGTGCACCTACCTCGGCGTGAGCCACGCCATCACCATGTCGTCGGGCACCGACGCGCTGCTCGCGCCGCTGATGGCGCTCGGCATCGGGCCCGGTGACGAGGTCGTGCTGCCGACCTACTCGTTCTTCGCCACGGCCGGCGTGGTCGCGCGCACCGGCGCGAGGCCGGTGTTCGTCGACGTCGATCCGACCTTCCTCAACATCGACCCCGAGCAGCTCGAGAAGGCGCTCGCCGGCTGCAAGCAGCCGAAGGCGGTGATGGGCGTGCACCTGTTCGGCGCCAGCTTCGACGTCGACGCGGTGCTGAAGATCTGCCGCAAGTTCTCGGTGCCGCTGATCGAGGACGCGGCGCAGGCGATCGGCACCAAACGCGGCGGCCGCATGGCCGGCGGCGACGGGCTGTGCGCGGGCTGGTCGACGTTCCCGACCAAGAACATGGGCGGTATCGGCGACGGCGGCTTCCTGACCACCAACGACGCCGAGTTCGCGGCGAAGTGCCGGTTGCTGCGCAATCACGGCATGACCGCGCAGTACGAGCACCACGTCGTCGGCGGCAACTTCCGCATGGACGCGATCCAGGCCGCCGCGATCCGGGTGCGCCTGCGTCACATCGAGGCGATCACCGAGCAGCGGCGCGAGAACGCGGCGCGTTACCGCCGCCTGTTCGCCGACGCCAACCTGACCGAGTGGGCGACGCTGCCGACCGACGTCGACCGGCACGCCTACCACCAGTTCGTGCTGCGGGTGCCGGCCGCGCAACGCGACAGCGCCATCGCGCACCTGCGCCAGCAGGGCATCGGCTGCGCCGTCTACTACCCGCTGCCGTTCCACCGCCAGCCCTGCTTCGCGTACCTGGGCTCCGATCCCAAGGACTTCCCGGTCGCCGAGGAGGCCGCGGCGACGACACTGGCGCTGCCGATCTTCCAGGGCCTGACCGAGGGCGAGCAGATGGACGTCGTCGGCGCGCTGGCCAAGTTCGCGCTGCAGCGGCGGTGACGCGGAGCCGGCGCGAGGCCGCGAATAAACCGGCCGGCGCGCTTGACGGTTTCGTCGCCGCCAGCAATCCTGCGTCCTCCGCTGGAGGAGCGGTCGCGATCAGTAGCCGATGCCCAGGGTGACGAACCCGCACGCAGCACCGGTGAAAGGCGACGACCGCCGAAACCGGCTTCGCGCTCGTCCGCGGGGTCGGTTGGACACCGGGTCTAAACACCCGTGTCTGTCGCGTCGGTGTCCACCGTCGCGGCGTGCCAGGAGCGCCTTGTCGACGTGAACGGGTCTCCGGTGGTTGTTCCCGAATTGGGGACGATCGCATCAGGAGCTCAACCGTGACCGACACCAACCCGCTGGCCGCCCAGAGCGCGGCCGCTGCGCAGATCACCCCGACGGCCGGCTGGCTGCTCGACCGCACCGAAGCGCTGTGCCGCGCCGACACCACGACGGGCCGCGAAGACAACGGCCTGCCCGCCCTGCGCGCGCTGCTGCGCGAGCTCGGCGCCCGCATCGAGATGCAGCAGGTGGCGCCGGGGCGGCACAACGTGCTCGCCACCTGGGGCGTTCCGCGGCTGCTGTTCTCGACCCACCTCGACACGGTGCCGCCGTTCCTGCCGCCGCGGCGACAAGGCGACCTGCTGAGCGGGCGCGGCACCTGCGACGCCAAGGGCCAGATCAGCGCCCAGCTCGGCGCGATCAGCACGCTGCTGCAGCAGGGTCACGACGGCTTCGCCTGGCTCGGCGTCATCGGCGAGGAGACCGACAGCATCGGCGCGATCGCGTCGCAGGACTTCGCGCCGCAGCTCGCCACGTGCGTCGCCGCGATCAACGGCGAGCCGACGTGCAACCGGCTGGCCACGGGCCAACGCGGCACGCTGCAGCTCAAGCTGTCGACCAAGGGCCTCGCCGCGCACTCGGGCACGCCGGAGCTCGGCCGGTCGGCGATCTGGCCGCTGCTCGACTGGCTGCAGGCGCTGCGCCAGCTGCCGACGCCGGCCGACGCGGAGCTCGGCCCCGAGGTCTGGAACCTCGGCAAGCTGCAAGGCGGCGGCGCGCCGAACGTGATCCCGGCCGACGCCGAGGCGGTCCTGATGGTGCGCTCGCTGCCCGATTCGGACTTCGAAGATCGCGTGCGCGCGCTGACGCCCCCCGACGGCAAGCTCGAGCGCATCGCCTACACCCCGCCGGAGCGCTTCACCAAGCTCGCCGGCTTCGAGCACGCGACGGTCACGTTCGGCAGCGACGCGCCGCGCGTGCGCAAGATCATCGGCGGCCAGCGCGTCGTGCTGTGCGGTCCTGGCGACATCAAGGTCGCGCACACCCTCGAGGAGCACATCACCGGCCGCGACCTGACCTCGGGTTGCGAGCTGCTGGTGCGCATCGCCACGACCCTGCTGCGGAGCCACGGATCATGATCGTGATGAAGTTCGGCGGCTCGTCCTGCGCCAACGCGACGCGCCTGCGACAGGTCGCGGACCTCGTGGTCAGCGCGCGCAACCTGCGACCCGCGGTGGTGCTGTCGGCGATGGGCAAGACCACCAACGCGCTGTTCGCGGCGGCGGTCGCGGCCGAGCGCGGCGACGCCGACGCCGCGCTGCGCCTCGCCGGCGAACCGCTCGCGAACGCCGCCGAGGCGGCCGCGGAGCTGCTCTCGGGGCCGCACCTGGCGACCTGCAAGAGCGCGCTGCAGCAGATGCAGGACGAGCTGCAGGTCTTGCTGCGCGGGGTCGCCCTGCTGCGCGAACTGACGCCGCGCACGCGCGACGCCATCGTCGCCCACGGCGAACGCTTCAGCACCACGCTGCTGGCCGCGCTGCTGCGCCAGCGCGGGCTGCCGACGCGGCACGTCGACGCCCGCACCTTCCTGCGCACCGACGACCGCTTCGGCGCGGCGACGCCGCTGCGCGCCGAGATCGCGCAGCTGGCGCGGGAGCTCGTCGCGCCGCTGCTGACCGGCGGCGAGATCGTGGTCACGCAGGGCTACGTCGGCGGCACCCGCGAGGGTCACACGACCACCCTGGGGCGCGGCGGCAGCGACTGGTCCGCGACGCTGCTCGGCGAGGCGATCGGCGCCGAGGAGGTGCAGATCTGGACCGACGTCGAAGGGGTGCTGACGGCCGATCCGCGGTTCGTGCCGGCGGCGCTGCCGATCGCCACGATGAGCCCCGCCGAAGCGGCCGAGCTGGCCGCGTTCGGCGCCAAGGTGCTGCACCCGGCGACGATCCAGCCCGCGGTCGAGGCGCGCATCCCGGTGACGGTGCGCCACACGCAGCGGCCCGAGGGCAACTTCACCACCATCGACCCGCGCATCACCGGCCACTCGCGCGGCAGCGTCGCCGCGCTGGCCTGCCGCGGCCCGGTGACCGTGCTGACCATGACCAGCACGCGCATGCTCAACGCCAGCGGCTACCTCGCGCGCCTGTTCGGCGCGTTCGGCCAGCTCGGCATCAGCGTCGACCTGATCGCCACCGCCGAGGTGTCGGTGTCGTGCACGGTCGAGCCCGACGCGCCCGTGGAGGCGCTGGCGGCGGCGCTGGCCGGCCACGCGCGCGTCGAAGTCGCCACCGATCGCACCATCGTCGTCGCGGTCGGCGAAGGTCTGCGGCGGCTGCCGCGCCTGCTCGAGCGCGCCTGCCGCGCGCTCGGCGACCTCACGCCGGAGCTCGTCAGCTTCGGCGGCAACGAACGCAACCTCTCGTTCGTCGTGCCGTCGGCCGACGCGCAGCAGGCCATGCAGCAGCTGCACGCCGAGTTCTTCGAAACGGCAGCCCTTCGCGACGGCAGCGCCGTCGTCGCCAGCTCGGAGATCGGCTCATGACCACGTCCCTGCGTCTGGGTCTGTTCGGCAAGGGTCGGCTCGGCAGCGCCATCGCCGCGGCCGCCGGGCCACAGCTCGCGTGGCAGGTATCGCGCCAGGAACCGCCCGAGGTGCCCGTGCACGCCGCGATCGAGGCATCGAGCGGCGCCGCCGTCGCCGGGCGACTGGCCTGGGCGATCGAGCGCCGCGTGCCGCTGATCATCGGCAGCACCGGCTGGGAAGTGCCCGACCTGCGCACCACGGTCGGCGACCGCATCGGTGTCGTGCTGGCGCCCAACTTCTCGCTGGGTGTCGCGCTGCTGCGGCGCTTGTCGTTGGCGCTGGCCCGGTTCGCCGCGCTCGACCCGTCGCGCGACCCCTACCTGATCGAGCACCACCACGCCCGGAAGCACGACGCCCCGTCGGGCACCGCCAAGATGCTGGCGCAGACCCTCTTGGACGGCTGTCCGCGCAAGACCGGCTGGCAGCTCGGCGGCCCGCTCTCGACCGAGCAGCTCAGCGTCGCCGTGGTGCGCGCCGGCTCGACCTACAGCGAGCACCGCGTCGGCATCGACGCGCCGGCCGAGGTGCTCGAACTCACCCACACCGCGCGCAGCGCCGCGGCGTTCGCCGATGGCGCGCTGGCCGCGGCGCGCTGGATCCAAGGACGCACCGGCGTCTTCACCATGGACGACGTCAGCAAGGACGTGCTCGATCCCCTGTTCGCAGACCTGCACGGAGCCAACTCATGAACCCAACCCGTCCCGTGGCCACCGAAGGCCTGGGCGTCGCGCTGGCGACGCCGTTCACGCCCGAGGGCACGCTCGACGTCCCCGCGATCGCCTCGCTGACCCGCCACGTGGTCTCCGGCGGCGCCGAGTTCGTCGTCGCGCTCGGCTCCACCGGCGAAGCCGCGATGCTGACCGAGACCGAACGCGACCAGGTCGTCGCGACCGTGCTCGAGCACGCCGGCGCGGCCTCGGTGTTCGTCGGCACCGGCGCCTCGTCGACCGCGCACGCGATCGTCTGGACGCGCCGCGCGGCGCAGCTCGGCGCGCACGGTGCGCTCGTGGTCGTGCCGCCCTACACGCGCCCGACCCAGGCCGGTCTGCTGGCACACTTCGGCGCGATCGCCGCCGCCGTGCCCGACCTGCCGCTGATCGCCTACAACGTGCCCGGCCGCACGGGCACCAACCTGCAGCCGGCGACGCTGCAGCAGCTGTGGCGCGAGGCCAACATCGTCGCGATCAAGGAGTCGTCCGGCGACCTGCAGCAGATCGGCCGCATCGCCGCCGAGCTGCCCGAGGGCAAGACGCTGCTCGCGGGCGACGACGCCCTGGCCCTGGCGACCATCGCGGTCGGCGGCAGCGGCCTCGTCTCGGTCGCCGGCAACGCCGTGCCGCGCCCCGTCGCGGACCTCGTCGCCGCCGCGCGCAACGGTGATCACGACCGCGCCCGCGACCTGCAGCGCGCGTTGCTGCCGCTGTTCGAGGCGCTCTCCGCCGAGCCCAACCCGATCCCGATCAAGACCGCGCTGGCGCTGGTCGGCCTGTGCGAGCCGAGCCTGCGCCTGCCGCTCACCACCGCCGTCGCCGCCACCCGCGACCGCCTGACCGCCGCCCTGCGCACGCTGCGCGCCGAGGTGGTCCATGCCTGAGCCGTCGCTGCAGGAGTGGTTCTCGCGCCCCGACGCCGAACTGAACGGCGATCCCAACTGGACCGGCATGCACCTGCGCCTGCTGCGCGCGCTGGAGAGCGGTGAATTGCGCGCGGCGCAGCGCGGCGACGACGGCCTGTGGCAGGCCGTGACCTGGGTCAAGCGCGCCATCCTGGTCGGGTTCCGCAACTCGACCATGGCGATGGTCGAAGCCGAGCCGGCGCCGTTCTTCGACAAGACCGCCTACCCGGTGCGTAGCTTCACGATCGACGACAAGGTGCGCCTGGTGCCCGGCGGCTCGTCGATCCGCCGCGGTGCGTTCGTCGCCCCCGGCGTCGTGGTGATGCCGCCGGCCTACGTCAACGTCGGCGCCTACGTCGACGCGGGCACGATGGTCGACAGCCACGCGCTCGTCGGCTCGTGCGCGCAGATCGGCAAGAACGTGCACCTCTCCGCCGGCGCGCAGATCGGCGGCGTGCTCGAACCGGCCAACGCCAGCCCCGTGGTGGTCGAGGACGGCGCGTTCATCGGCGGCCTGTGCGGCGTGTTCGAAGGCGTGGTGGTGCGCGAGCGCGCGGTGCTCGCCGCCGGCGTGGTGCTGACCTCGGCGACGATCGTGCACGACCTGGTGCACGGCCTCGAGCGCCGCGGTGAGATCCCGGCCGGCGCCGTGGTCGTGCCCGGCATGCGCCCGGCGCGCGGCGACTTCGCCGAGGCGCGCGGTCTCTCCGTCGCGGCGCCGCTGATCGTCAAGTATCGCGACGAGCGCACCGACGCGTCGACGGCGCTCGAGGGCGCGCTGCGCTGAGCGGGGCGGCGCCGCCGCGGCGGCGCTATTTGACCGACTTGTAGACGCCCTCGGTGGCCTCGGCGATCTGCTTGAGCAGCGGCGACTCGAGCCCGACCGCGATGCAGTGCACGACGACCTGCCGCGAACGGTACCAGCGGCGCACCTCGGCGAGGATGTCGGCCGGATCGGTCAGACGGCCGGCGCTCGGCTGACCGTCGGTCAGCAGGTAGATCGTGTCGACCTCGGGGTCGGCGAACGCCGTCTCGAGGCTGTCGAAGATGTTGGTGCCGCCCGCCGGCTGCAGCCGCGACACCTCCTTGAGGATGTCCTTGCGGTTCTCGTTGTCGAGCCGGCGCAGCTCCTTCCAGATCGGCCGCACCTTGGTCTCGTAGGCGATCAGGTTGCACTGATGCGTCGCGGGCAGCGTCTCGAGCACCTGCGCGAGCTGCTTCTTGGCGGCCTCGAGGCGCGTGAACTTCTTGTCGGTGCCCACCTGCGCGCGCATCGACCCGCTGTGATCGACGAGGAAGGCGATCCGCGTGCTGACCAGCGGGATGTCGTAGTAGGCCGAGGTCGTGGCGCCGCCGCTGCCGGTGCTGGTGCGCACGGTCTCCTCGTGCGGCATCACGAACCCTTCCTGGTGGGACCGCCACCACGTCTCCCACTCCTTGCGGCTCCAGCAGCGCGTGCCCGTGTGTCGGAACAGCGACTGCGCCAGCTCGTCGGCCAGGCGCCCCTCTTCCTTGTCGACGCGCGCGATCAGCAGCGGGATCGAGGTGACGTCGCGGAACTTGCCGAGGTAGCGGTAGGCGGCCGAACGCAGCGGCCACGACTTGGCGGTGATGGCCTTCTGCGCGGGCACGATCGCGGTGTCGGCGCCGAGCTCGTGCAACAGCGACAGGCCGACGGTGCGCACCTCGGCCTCCTTGGCCGACGCCATCGTCAGCAGGTCGCTGCGCCACGACGGGTCCCTGGCCAGCAGTTCGTGCAGCCCGATGGCGAGGTCGAGCGACTCCTTCTTGGGCCGCTTGAGCGCCTTGCGCACCTTGGCGAGCAGCGGCGCGACGGCTTCGGGCGGCGCCTTCTGCAGCAGCTCGCGCGCGGCGGTGCGCGCGTCGGGGTGATCGTCCTCGAGGCCGTCGGTGACCAGGAACTGCAGCAGCGCCGGGTCCTTCGCGGCGTGGTCGGCGGCGTCGTGCAGCGCCTTGCGCACCTGCGGCGTGTTCGACTTCGCGAGGCGCATGATCACGGGATAGAAGTCGGCGTCGCGCACGATCGACAGGCCGATGATCGTGTCGGCGGCGGCCTGCGGCGGCACCAGCTCGGGCAGCTTCTCGACCACGTCGAGCGCCAGGGCCTTGGCGCGATCGTGACCTTCGACGGCGAGCTGACGCCAGGCCATCGCCGCGAGCACCAGGTTGGGATCCCGCACCATGTTGATGCGCGCCAGGCTCACGGGCGCGACCCCCTGCACCTGGTCGAACAGGCGCAGGTTGGCGACGCGCTCGGCGTCGTCCCCGCGATCGAGCAGCGGCACGAGGGCGCGGATCGCACGATCGTCACCGCTGTTCAGCAGCGCCACCGCCACGGTGTCGCGGATGGCCTTGGGACCGGCGCCGTCGCCGCCCAGCACGAACTCCACCAGGCGATCGCAGCCGCGATCACCGAGCTGGCGATAGGTGTCGGTCGCCGAGCGCCGCACGAACACGGGCGCGCTCGGCCGCACGACGACGTCCCACACGTCCTGTTCGAGGGCCTTGCGGCGCACCTTGGCGATCGCCTGCAGCACGACGCTGGCGAGCGGCTTGTCGCCCGCCTGTTGCAGCTCGCGCCGCAGGTAGTCGGTGACCTCGTCGCAGTCGATCTCGCCGAGCCACAGCAGGGCGCGGTTGCGCTGCGCGTCGCGGTTGCGCTGCTTCTTGAACTCCTCGTACTGCTCGATCGCCTTGGCCGCGCGCGCCTGCGCCGGTTCCGCCTGGCTCGCGGCGGCGGGCTCCTGGGCCAGGACATGGCACAGCGGGCCGCCAGCCAGGGCGGCCATCGACAACAGGGCGATCTTCAGCACGAATCGGTCGCGGGGAGGGGCGGGGCCGGCCCATGGTAGCGCCGCGCGACCACCCCTCTAGCCCCGAGCGCCGATTGCCGCGGCGATCTCGCAGCCGACTCTTTCGCTCCGTAGTCCATCGCCATGCGTTGCCCCGCCGCCCAGTGCCTGTCCCGCCTCCTGCCGGCCGCGCTCGCCGGCGCCGCCGCGATCGCGCCGCTGCTGGCGCAAGTGCCAGCGCCGGCTGCCCCACGGGCTCCGCAACCGCCGTTCGACCGACTGCTCGTCGCCAACAAGGCCGAACACACGCTGTCGATCTTCGACCCGGCCGAGAAGCGGGAGCTGGCCCGCCTGCCGACCGGCGCCGGACCGCACGAGGTCGCCGTGGCGCCATCGGGCCGCCTCGCCGTGGTCAGCGACTACGGCGAACAGAAGCCCGGCGCGACGCTCACCGTCGTCGACCTCGTCGACACCAAGGTGCTGCGCACGATCGCGCTGACCTGGCGCGACGGCGAGGGCGAGGCGGCCCAGGAACGCACGCTGCTGCGTCCGCACGGCCTGCACTTCGTCGCCGCGGCGCAGGTCGCCGTGACCAGCGAGAGCGCCCGGCGCCTCGCGATCGTCGACGTCGACACCGGCGAGGTGCTGCGCACGGTGTCGACGCCGCAGACCACGATGCACATGGTCGGCGCCGGCGGCGATCCGCACCTGCTCGCCGCGACCAGCGTGCGCGAAGGCTCGGTGGCGCTGTTCGATCTGCGCGAGGCGACCGTCCCGCCGCCGGTCGTCGTGCCGACCGGGGCCGGCGCCGAGGGCCTGGCGGTGCACCCGACCACCGGCGACGTCTGGGTCGGCAACCGCGGCGCCAACACGCTGTCGATCGTCGATCGCGCCGCCGGCAAGGTCGTCAAGGAGCTGCCGACCGGCGACTTCCCGTTCCGTGTCACGTTCACCGCGGACGGCGCGTTCGCGCTCGTCAGCTGCGCCGAGGGCGGCGAGGTGCAGATCTTCGACGCCGGCAAGCGTGAGCTCGTCGCGGCGATCGACATCCACGGCGACTCGAGCGAACTCAGCGCGATGCCCATGGGCCTGTGCGTCGACCCCGACGGCAAGCGCTGCTACGTCGCCTGCGGCCGCGGCGAGTTCATCGCCGTTCTCGACCTCGAACGGCGCGCCGTGATCCACCGCATCCCCGCCGGCCGAGGACCCGACGGCATCGCCTTCGCGCGCGTGCGGTGAGGGTACGGTACCGGGTACAAACCACACAGGGCCTGCCGCTTCGCGGCAGGCCCTGTGTGGTTTGTACCCGGTTCGGTACCCTCACTGCGCAGGCAGCGGGGGGTCTCAGGCGCTCGTGAACTTGCTGTCGAGCAGGCGCTTGGCGGTCTCGCGGTAGGTCTTGTCGCTGTCGAGTTCGCCGCTCTGCAGGCGCGCGAGCGCGGCCGCGACGACATCGCTGCGGTCGCCATCGTCGTTGCGGGCCTTCTCGGCGAAGCCCTCGACCGCGTTGGCGGTCGCGCGGCTGCTCTCGCTGATCTGGGCCTCGTCGCGAACGGGGAGCACACCGGCGCCGTCGCGCTTGTGCTGGGCGCGCTGCGGGCGGTCGCCGCCGCGCTCGATCCCACCGTGGTTTCCGACGTTCGTGATGTTCATTGGTCAGCCTCTGGAGTGGCTCTGCACAGGATCATCGGCAGAACCATTTCCGACTTGAGAGCCGCCCGGCAAAAAGTGTCGCGGGATGCGGCGCCCCGGGCGCGCGGAGGGGCCGGCAGATCCTGCCGGGGTCGGCAGATCCTGCCGCCGCCCCGGTCGGCAAGAACTGCCTGGGGCCCGGGTTGTGACGGCGATCCGGCCTTGTCGAGGGGGCGACACCCACCCCCGCCCGCTTGGCACGAGCGGTGCTCCTGGTGGGTAGCAGGAATCGAAGGAGATGAGGCAATGCTGAGCACTGTGCGTGGACATGTCGAGGCGGACCCCATGGGGGTGCCGCTGCCGGCTTCCATGAGCGCCGGTCGCCCCGATGCCTTCGAGAACGTGCTGCAGGAGCGGCTCGTCGCCGATCGGGACCGGGCGCAGGACACGCCCGCGCCCCGCGCCGAGGAGCAGGCCCCGCCGGCCGAAGAGCCCGTCGCACCGGAAGAAGAGGTGCGCGCGCCGCGCGAGCGCGAGGTCGACGACGCCGAGCCCGCCGTCGCCGAAGACGCGACGCCGACGGACTTGCCGGACCAGGCCGACGCGCAGCCGTTCGAGATCCACGACACAACCCGACGGGGAGAGCCGGAGCGGCAGGAAACTGCAGGCAAAGGAGCCGACTCTCCCCGCCCTTATTCCCGGCCCGGCGAGCAGGTCCTGGTGACCGTGCTCAACCCGGGTGCCGCCGGCACCGGCAGCCTGCCCGTCGCGGTCGCCGGCAACGGCAACGCGGTCGGCGCGATCGGCGCCGCCAAGGCCGCCGGCCAGCCGATGACCCGCGCCGCGGGCCTCGACGCGCAGCTGCCGAACACGCCGCAGCGCGGGCAGGCCGTGACGGCCGGCTACCGCACCAACAACGCGGCCTCGGCGCAGCTGCTCGAGCAGGCGCGCGACTCGGTGTTCAAGCAGATCCTGCTCAAGCTCAACGACGACGGCGGCGAGATGCGCATGCGTCTGTCGCCGCCCGAGCTCGGCGAACTCGACCTGCGCCTGTCGGTCTCGGCCGGCAACCGCCTGCACCTGGCGATCAGCGCCGAGCGCGACGACATGGCGCAGCTGCTGCAGCAGCACCTCGACGAGCTCACCCGGTCGCTGCAGAGCGCGGGGCTCGACGTCGCCGGCGCACACGTGGAGGCGCGCAGCGAAGGCTCGCGCCGCGACCTGCACGACGCGGAGTTCGGCGGCGCCTCACCGGAAGAACAAGACGAGATCACGAGCGTCAGCCAGCCGCGTTTGGGCGGTTGGATGACCGCCGAAGGCCTCGACTATTGGGCCTGACCAAGGGAACGAAGGAAACGTCATGACCAGCTCGACCACCGGAATCGGTTCTCTCTCGACGGGCGGCGGCACCAGCGTGCTGTCGACGTCGCAGACCTCCTACAACGACAACCCGTTCCTGCGGTTGCTCACCGAGCAGCTCAAGAACCAGACGCCGCTGGAGCCCGTCGACAACGAGGCCTTCATGAACCAGATGGCGAGCTACACGACGATGCAGGAGCAGCGCGACCTGAACTCGAACATGCTCAAGCTGCTCGACTACCAGGGTGTGCTGGCGCGCGCGCAGGGCCTCGGCCAGGGCAGCGCGCTGCTCGACAAGGAAGTGTCGTTCGCCGGTGCGGACGGCACCGCTGAGACGGGAACGGTGCAGTCGGTCTACATCGACCAGCTCGGCGACATCCGCCTCAAGCTCGACGGCGACCGCGACATCGGCATGCGCGAGGTGATCGGCATCACCAGCCCCGAAGAGACCGCCTGATCCCCGAGCCCCCGAACAGCACCAGCAACCATGGTCAGCACCTCACTCTACACGGGCCTGTCCGGACTGCGCGTCCACCAGTCCTACATCGACGTCATCGGCAACAACCTCGCCAACGTCAGCACGCCGGGCTTCCGCGGCTCGCGGCCGACGTTCAGCGACCTGCTGAGCTTCACCGTGCGCTCGGGCGCCGGCCCCAACGGTGACTTCGGCGGCCTCAACCCGCTGCAGATCGGTCACGGCGCGGTGATGTCGACGGTCGACACCAACACCAACCAGGGCACGTTCCAGGACACCGGTCGGTCGATGGACGTCGCGCTGCAGGGCCGCGGCTTCTTCACGCTGACCAACGGCACGCAGAACTTCTACACGCGCGTCGGCACGTTCGGCATCGACGCCGACCGCACGCTGGTCGACCTGCGCTCGGGCCTGCGCGTCGTCGGCGCCAGCGGCGGCGACATCTCGGTGCCGGTCTCCGACACGCTGCCCGCGGTGCCCTCCAGCAACATCCGCTTCCAGGGCAACCTGCCAGCGCGCGTCGGCGGCCCGCTCCAGGAGATCGTGCAGTCGAGCGCGGTGTTCAAGCAAGGCACGCCGGCGACCAAGAACGCCTCGTCCGTCGGCACGCCGTCGTGGCCCCAGTTCGACCTGACCTCGCTGGTCAGCTCGGGCAACAAGACTGTGCTGGTCTCGGTCAACGGCGGCGCCCAGCAGACGATCACGTTCAGCCAGGCCAACTTCGGCGCGCCGCCGACGGGCCCCGGTCCGGTCAGCGCCTCGACGATCGCCAACCTGTTCAGCGGCGTCACCGGCCTGTCGGTGACCGCGGACGACATCGCCGGCACGATCGCCTTCGACACCATCAAGCTCGGCGACAGCGCCAACGTCAAGTTCGACGACGGCCCCGGCTCGACGGGAATGCTCGCGGCGATGGGGCTCGACGCGACGCTCGATCGCGGCTCGGAGAGCGTCGCGCAGGGCTCCACCAACCTCGCCTCGCTGACGGCGCGCAACTCGGCCTACGCGGTCGGCGACCCGATCACGATCAGCGGCACCAACCCCGACGGCACGGCGTTCTCGGACACGTTCGTCTACGGCACCAACGGCACCACGATCAACGACCTGATCACGTTCATCAACAACACGCTCGACATCAACCAGGCCGAGGCGACCCTCGAGAGCAACGGCAACATCCGCGTCACCGCGGGCACCGCCGGCGAGGCCTCGCTGAGCCTGTTCATCGGCGACGGCGCCGGCACCGCGCGCGTCAACTGGCCCAACTTCACCGTCTCGCAGGACGGCACCGGCCCGGACACCGCGGTCACCTCGATCGACATCGTCGACGCGCAGGGCCGCACCCACCCGGTGACGATGACGTTCACGCGCAACGCCGGCGACCCCACGATCTGGGACCTCAACGCCGAGATCGACCCGAGCGAGGGCACGATCAACCAGGGCTCGATCGGCCAGATCCGCTTCAACGACAACGGCTCGTTCAACGTGATCGGCGGCGGCACCAACACGCTGGCGTTCACCTGGAACGGCATCAGCTCGCAGCAGTCCGTGTCGGTCGACCTCGGCTCGTCGGGCCAGTTCGACGGCGTCGCCATGCTGGGCAACACGGCCACCGTGGCAGCGGTCGACCAGGACGGTTACGGCGTCGGCACGCTGCTCAACGCCGGCTTCAACACCGACGGTCAGCTGGTCGGCTACTACAGCAACGGCCAGAGCCAGGTGCTCGAGCAGCTGCGCATCAGCATGTTCAGCAACGAGGGCGGCCTGCTGCGCAGCGGCGACACGATGTTCGTGGAGTCGCCCAACAGCGACGACGCGATCGCGACGATCGCCAACTCGGCCGGCGCCGGCTCGGTGCGCTCGGGACAGCTCGAGAACAGCAACGTCGACATCGCCCAGGAGTTCGTCAACCTGATCGAGGCGCAGCGCGGCTTCCAGGCCAACTCGCGCGTGATCACCACCACCGACGAGATCCTCGCCGAACTGATGAACATCGTGAGGTAGTCGTGAGCAGCTACGCCGAACAGAACCTGGTGCGCGGCTTGTCGTTCCTCGCGGAACGCCAGGCGGCGATCGCCAACAACCTCGCCAACGTCGACACGACCAGCTACAAGCGCCGCGTCGCCGTCGCCGACCAGGAGCCGAGCCGCTTCCACGCGATGCTGGCGGAGCAGATGCCGACGATCCGCTACCGCGAGCAGTCGGACTACGGCCGCGGCATCGTGCGTCAGACCGACAACCAGCTCGACGTCGCACTCGACGCCAACAGCTGGCTGCGCGTCCAGAACGCCGGCGGCGCGCAGTTCTTCACGCGCAACGGCCAGCTGCAGATCGCCAAGGACGGCCGACTCACGACTCGCGGCGGCGAAGCCGTGCTCGACACCAGCGGCAACCCGATCCAGCTCGGCGCCGGCGAGCTCGCGCCGAGCAAGATCACCATCTCACCCAACGGCCAGATCCAGGACCCGATCACGGGCCAGACCTGGGGGCCGATCGCGATCGTCGCGGTCGACAAACCCGACGGCCTGCAGCCCACCGGCGACGGCCTCTACATCGACACCCTGAGTCAGAAGCCCACCACCGTCGGCGACGGCCTGCAGCAGGGCTTCCTCGAGGGCAGCAACGTCGACAGCCTGCAAGAACTCGTCCAGATGATCACGGTCGAACGCAGCTTCGCCGCGACGCAGAAGGCGCTGACCGGAGTCGGTCGCCTGCAAGAGAACATCATCGCCAGCATCCTCAGGTAAGACAGCAATGCTCAAGAGCCTCTACACGACCGCCACGGGCATGAAGGCCCAGCAGACCATGGTCGACATGATCGCGAACAACATCGCGAACGTGAACACGGCCGGCTTCAAGAAGTCGCAGGCGTCCTTCGAAGACCTCTTCTACGTCACGCTGCAGTCGCCGGGCCTGGCGCAGGGCGGCGACGGCTCGCCCGTGCCGATCGGCACGCAGATCGGCTCGGGCACGCGCCTCAACGGCACCACCAAGGTGTTCACGACCGGCACGCTCGAGATCACCGAACGCCAACTCGACGTCGCCATCGACGGCGACGGCTTCTTCGCCGTCACGACGCAGAACGGCACCGGCTACACGCGCGACGGCGGCTTCCACGTCAACCGCGACGGCAAGCTGGTGACCGGGCAGGGCTACGTGCTGACCCCCGAGATCACCATCCCGAGCGACGCGCTCGAGATCTCGATCGACCCGGCCGGCCGCGTGTCGGGCCGCACCGCGGGCAGCCCGGACACCTCGACCTCGTTCGGCGACATCACCATTCACCGCTTCATCAACCCGTCGGGTCTGCTCGCCGACGGCTCCAACGTGATGCGCCAGACCGACGCCTCCGGCCCGCCGACCACCGGCACGCCGGGCGACAACGGCCTGGGCCTGCTCAAGCAGGGCTTCGTCGAGCGCAGCAACGTCCAGATCGTCAACGAGCTCGTCAACCTGATCGTCGCGCAGCGCGCCTACGAGGTGAACAGCCGCGCGATCCAGGCCAGCGACCAGATGCTGCAGACCGCCACGAACATCTCGCGCTGATCGCAGCGCACCGACCGCAAGAGGAGGAGAGTCATGAACCTGTTCGCAACGCTCAGTCTGTGTGTCGTGTTCGCCGGAAGCGGTGGCTACGGCGGTCACGGCGACGACGCGCCCAAGGCGAAGCTCGAGATCCGCATCAAGCCGACGGCGATGGTGCGGGGGCTCGACATCCGCATCGGCGACTTCTGCGACATCCTCCCCTCCGGCAAGCTGGCGCTCGACCTCGGCAAGGTCGAGTTCGGGCGCGCGCCGACGCAGGGCTTCGCGCGCACCATCGGCCGCACCGAGCTGATCCAGTCGATCGTCGGCGCGGGCTACGACCTGGCCGACTTCAAGTTCGAGGGCGCCACCGAGTCGACCGTGCAGTCGGTCGTCGTCGACGTGCCGACCGGCGACGTGCTCGAGGCCGCCCGTGCCTCGCTGCAGGCGCTGCTCGCGATCGAGGGCGGCGACGTCGAGATCGAGACCCCCAAGGTCGTGCGCAAGATCCAGGCGCCGCCCGGCCGTCGCAGCCAGGAGATCGTCGCCCGCGTTCGCGGCGGCAAGACCAGCCCGACCATGGCGGTCGTCGACGTCGAGATCGAGGTCGACGGCGAGTCCCACCGCAAGGTGCCGATCACCTTCAAGCTGACCCGCTTCCAGCGCGTGCTGAAGACCGTCGGCCCGATCCGCGAAGGCACCGCGCTCGGCCCGCAGAACCTCGAGCTCGTGCGCGAGGCGGTGTCGCAGACCAGCAACCTGCTGCTGTCGGACTTCGCCGCCGTCGAAGGCCTCGTCGCGGCGCGCGACCTGCAGGGCGACAAGCGCGTGATGCTCGCCGACACGGCGCCCCCCGCGGTCGTGCACAAGGGTGAGATCGTCACCGTGGTGATCGACAGCGGCCGCATCAAGGTCACCGCGCGGGCGATGGCCAACCACGACGCGCCGATCGGCGCCCGCGTCACCCTGACCAACGTCGACTCGAAGAAGCAGCTCGTCGGCATCGTCGCTGCCCCCGGCCTCGTCGTCCTGCACTGAGGAATCCCACCATGCGCCTCCACCAACTGCTCACGCTCCTCGCCCTGGCCGCCCCGGCCCTCGCGCAGAACAACCCCTACGTGCGCGCCGGCGCCCAGGTCGGCGTCATCACCGATCTGCGCGCCCGCAACGTCGGTGACATCCTGACGATCACGATCCAGGAGACGACCACCGTCAAGAACGAGGACAAGGTCGAGCGCCGCAACGACACCTCGCTGGCGGCGCGCCTCGAGGCCTACACGCTCAGCGACAAGACGTTCTCGAGCAGCGCGCTGCCGAAGATCGACATCCGCAAGGAGTCCGACTTCCAGGGCGAGTCCAAGCAGAACTCCGGCTCGGACGTGCGCGCCAGCGTCGCCGTGATCGTGGTCGACGTGCAACCCAACGGCAACCTCGTGGTCGCCGGCACCCGCACCGTCACCGTCAACGACGAGTCGCGCACGCTGAAGATCAGCGGTCTGGTGCGGGCGCTCGACGTCACTTCGGAGAACACCGTGGGCAGCGCCCAGGTCGCCGACGCGCGCATCTCGATCGCCGGCACCGGCGCCGGCACGCGCCAGGTCACGCGTGGCCCGGTCGGCCAGCTGTTCGACACCATCATCTGGGCCGCCTGGCCGTTCTGAGCTCCACCATGCGTCACCTCTGCACCCTGTTCGTGCTCGCTTCGCTGTCGGCCCAGGACCCGGTCCAGGCGCCGCCGAAGGCCCCGTTCACGCCGACCGTGACGGCGCTGCCGCAGGCGGTGGCCTTCAACGCCGCCGGCGAGACCGTTCTGTCGCCGCGCATCAAGCAGATCACCAAGCTGCACAACACCCTGCCGCACAAGCTGACGGGCATCGGCATCGTCACCGGCCTCAAGCAGGGCTCGAGCGACCGCGGCACGCGGTTGGCGATGCTCAACATGGTGCGCCGCCTGGGGCTCAACGAGCTGATCCAGGACGTCATCGGCGGCTCGACGACGCTGGTGATGGTGAACGGCGATCTGCCCCCGTTCGCCAAGAAGGGCTACACCCTCGACGTCGACGTGTCCTCGGTCACCGACGCCGTGTCGCTGCGTGAGGGTGTGCTGCAGACCTGCGAACTGCGCGGCGTCGACGGCGAGCTCTACGCCGTCGCCAGCGGCAAGCTGATGGTGCCTGGCTTCACCGCCGGCACCGACCAGGCCAAGCTCGACAAGAACGCGATCAGCGTCACCGCGACGCTGATGAACGGCGCCCTGGTGGTCCGCGACAACCCGAGCAGCTACTTCAGCGAGTCGGGCGCGATCGAGCTGCGTCTCAGCAACCCCAGCCCGTTCAACGCGATGTCCGTCGGCAACGGCATCTCGCGCGCCCTCGACGGCACCGACGCCAAGGTCTCGGTCGTCGACATGTCCCTGGTGCGCATCGAGCTCCCGGAGGAGCAGCGCACCGAGGAGAACGCCAACCAGCTGGTCGCGTTCGTCGGCGACGTGCGCGTCGCGGTCGAGAACCCGGCCAAGGTCACGATCGACCAGTCGAGCGGCGTCGTGCTCGCCGGCGAAGGCGTGCTGATCAGCCCCTGCGTCGTCGGCCTCAGCGAGATCACCATCGCCGTCACGACCGACCCGTACGTCTCCCAGCCGAACGCGTTCTCCAACGGCACGACCGAGATCGTCAACCGCACGAGCGTCGAGGTGAAGGAGGAGTCCACCGAGCTCAAGAAGGTCTCCGGCGGCGCCACCGTCGCCGATCTGCTGACCAACCTCAAGGCGCTCGGCATGAAGCCGTCGCAGCTGGTCTCGGTGTTCGTCGCCCTGGACAAGCACGGCTTCCTGCACGCCGACCTCGAGGTGCGCTGATGGACACGCTGCGCCTCGAGACCCTGAGCTTCAAGCCCAAGGACCCGGCAACCGCCGGCCGCGAGAAGGCCGCGGAGGTCGCCAATACCTTCGAGCAGCTGTTCGTTCGCTCGCTCGTCTCCAGCATGCGCGCGAGCGCGGCGATGGGCGGCGAAGGCGGCATGTTCGGCAGCGGCCCCGGTTCGGACACCTACAGCGACTGGTTCGACGAGAACGTCGCCAAGCAGGTCTCGTCGAGCGGCCGCGTCGGTATCGCCGAGGCGGTGCTCGCCGACATCGAGCGCCACCACCAGATCACGCCGCAGCCGGCCAAGCCGACGAAGGTCGCGCAGTGGCGGCCGCTGGACGAGAAGCCCGAACTCAAGGGAGGTTTCGATGATCGCCGTTGATCGCGCCGCGCAGCTGGAGCAATCGTTCCACCGCACCATCAGCCTGCTCGAGCAACTGCTCGCCGGCATGCAGCAGCGCCGGGCCTCCTGGGTCTCGGCGGTGCCGAGCGCCGTCGCGCCGTCGGCCGAGCTGGAGCAGGTCTCCCGCGCGCTGGCAGTGGAGGAGATCAGCCGCGCCGAGCTGCTGGCGAAGGTGCTCGGCGACCTGCCGGCCGTGCCGCACGTCGCCAAGGCCGACCTGCACGTCAACATCAGCCGCATCTGCCAGGCGCTGCCCACGCGGTCGGCCCTGGAGCTGCGCCGCGCCGCCGACACGGCGACGCGCCTCGCCAAGCAGGTGCGCATCGAGGTCGCCCTCGGCGAACGCCTGCTGCGCTTCTCGCAGCGCGCCCACGAAGACATGCTCGCGACCCTCACGGGCAGCAAGCAGAAGCAAGGACTCCCCTCGGGCTACGACCGCAACGCGCGTTCACGCGCGGGTCTCGGCCTCGGCACTGCCGGCGCGGGCAACCTCGTCGACGGCAAGATCTGACAGGAGAAGCACAGATGAGCTTCGGATTCGGACTCGGTTCTGGTTTGCGCGCGCTGACCGCGGCGCGGCTGGGCATGCAGACGTCTGGCAACAACATCGCCAACGCCAACACGCTCGGCTACTCGCGGCAACGCGTGCTGCTCTCCGCGGCGTTGCCCTACACGATCGCCGGCGGCCATCAGATCGGCAACGGCGTCGACGTCTCGCGCATCGACCGCCTGTTCGACGACGGCCTCGAGCGGCGCCTGCAGATGCAGGGCTCGTTGCTCGGCGCCGCCGAGATCGACCAGACGCGCTTCGCCGAGATCGAGGGCATCCTGTCCGAGCCGGACGGCGGCCTCTCCGAGAGCCTCGCCGGCCTGTTCGGCTCGATCG
The DNA here is from genome assembly GCA_020638655.1 of Planctomycetota bacterium. GTDB lineage: Bacteria > Planctomycetota > UBA1135 > UBA1135 > UBA2386 > JACKIC01. The sequence goes on along the minus strand of JACKIC010000001.1, from coordinate 885,055 downwards.
GCCAGCTGCAGACCGACCCCGCCGACCGCGCCCTGCGCGGCGGCGTGATCCAGGCCGGCAGCGCGCTGAGCCAGGGCTTCCGCCTGATCTCGGACCGCTTCGGCGAGCTCGCCGGCAGCACCTTCGACGAGGTGCGCGGCCTGGTGCGTCAGGTCAACGAGGGCGCGACGGCGATCGCGCGGCTCAACCAGCAGATCACCTCGGCCGAGTCGAACGGCCAGTCCGCGAACGACCTGCGCGACACCCGCGCCCAGCACGTCAAGGAACTCGGCAAGCTGCTCGACACCCGCGCGATCGAGCGCCCCTCGGGCAGCGTCGACCTGCTGGTCGGCGGGCACCTCCTGGTCGCCGGCGATCGCGCCTCGGGCCTCGCGGTCGGGCGCGACATCGACGGCAACACCCGGGTCACGGTCGGCACCTCGACCAACCGCGCGACGATCAACGACGGCCGCATCGCGGCGCTGCTCAAGCAGGAGACCACCGGCGTGCCGCAGATCTCCGGGCGCATCGACGAGCTGGCGCGCAACCTGATCCTCGAGATGAACCGCCTGCACTCGACCGGCATGCCGCGCTCGGGACCGTTCACGAGCCTGACGTCGTTCTACGGCGCGGTCGACGGCGACGGCGACGGCCGCGGCGGCGACGAGCTGCTGTCGCAGTCGGGGTTCCTGTTCGACGTGCAGGAGGGTGAGCTGGCGATCTCGGTCACGAACACCGCGACGGGCGAGATGGAGCGCACGCGGCTGCAGATCGACCCGCGCTCGATGACCCTCGAGGACGTCGCCGCCGCGATCACCGGCATCGATCACCTGACCGCCTCGGTCGATCCGACCGGGCGGCTGCGCATCGGCAGCGACGCCGGCTACGGCTTCGACTTCTCGCCGCGCCTGGACCCCAACCCCGACAGCGCAGGCACGTTCGGCGGCGCATTCCCGTCGATCGGCAGCACCCAGAGCGGGCCCTACGACCTGTCCGGCCAGACCTTCCCGGTGAGCTTCACCGTGACCACCGGCACTGCCGCATCACCGACGACGACCAACGTCTCGCTGTCCTCCAGCGAGTTCGTCGACCCGACCGCGGTCACCGTCGAGGAGCTGGTCGCCGCGATCAACAACGACCTCGGCAGCAACGGCCGGGCGCTCGCAGTGGGCGGTCGCCTGGTGCTGCAGAGCTCGCAGGGCGGCGCGACCTCGGAGCTGACGCTCGCCAACAGCGGCGCCGGCACCGTGCTCGCCGACCTCGGCATGAGCACGACGACCGCCTTCGGTCGCGACCACGCGGTGGAGGTCTCCGTCGAGGGCACCTACACCGGCAGCGGCAACGACCGCTTCACGTTCGTGCCCGCGAGCGACGGCTCGATCGGCCAGACCGACGACCTGCGCGTCAACGTGTACGACCAGCAGGGTCAGCTGGTCACGACCCTGAACGTCGGCTCGGGCTACGAGCCCGGCGAACCGCTGTCCCTGGGCAACGGCGTCACCGTGTCGTTCGGCCCCGGCGACATCTCCGCGGCCGACGGCAACGTGTTCGCCGTCGACGCCCTCGCCGACAGCGACACCTCCGACCTGCTCGTCGCCCTGGGCATGAACTCGTTCTTCACGGGCTCGGGCGCGAACGACATCGCCGTCAACCAGGACCTGCTCGACAACCCGGATCGACTCGCGGCCGGCATCGGCCTCGCGTCGGGCGACGCCGGCAACCTGACCCGCTTCATGGCGATGCGCTCGCGCAACGTCGACGACCTCGACACCAACACGCTCGAGGACTTCTACGCGGACCTGGTCGGCGACGTCGGCTTCGACTCCGCCGCGGCGACCACCACGCTGAAGTCGCAGCAGCAGCTGATGACCCAGCTCGAGTCCGAACGCGAGGCCGTCTCGGGCGTGAACATCGACGAGGAGATGGTCGACATGGTGCGCTTCCAGCAGTCGTACGAAGCCGCCGCCCGCTTCCTCCAGGTCGCGCAAGAGATGACCGACACCCTGATCAACCTCGGGAGGTAACCGATGAGTCTGCGCATCACCCAGGGAATGCTCTACTCGCGCGCGCTCGGCGACGTGCAGAGCGGCCTCTATCGCTACTCCCAGCTGCAGCAGCAGATCTCGACCGGTCGCCGCATCAACCGCCCGTCCGACGACCCCGCCGGTTCGCTGCGCATCCTGCCGATCCGCAACGACCTGCGCAACCTCGACCAGCTGACCAACAACGTCGCCCTGGCGCGCGAGACGCTCAACACCGGCGCCGGCTCCCTCGAGGACGCCTCGGCGGCGATGCAGCGCGTGCGCGAGCTGACCACGCAGGCGTCCAACGGCACGCTCAGCACCTCCGATCGGCGCAGCATCGGCGCCGAAATGGAGCAACTGCTCAACCAGATGGTCGGCATCGGCAACAGCCGCCGCGGCGATCGCTACCTGTTCGGCGGCACCGAGAACGGCACGCCGCCGTTCGAGCTGGTCACCGTGAACGGCCACACCCGCGCCGTCTATCACGGCAACCGCGAGAGCCTCGAGGTCGAGGTCGCCCCCGGCGTGACCACGGCGCTGAACGTGCCCGGCGACCGCATCTTCCTGCAGCGCGACCGCGGCGCGACGCTGTTCTCGGCCACGCCCGGCGGGCCCGCGACCGGCGCCGTGCCGACCGGACGCGGCGACACCGGCGTCGGCTTCGGCGAGCTCGAGGTCTCGTTCGCGGGCCTGCACACCGACGCGCCGAGCACGGTCACCGCCGGCGCCGGCAACACCAACGCGCTGGGGCAGCTGTCCTTCACGTTCACCTCGGCGCCCGACACCCTGAGCATCGGCGGCGGTCCCGCGCTCAACCTGCCGATCACCGACGGCAACTTCACCACCGCCGACGGCCGCACCATCTCGCTGACCGTCACCGGCGTCCCGGCCACCACCACCGGCACGTTCACGGCCAAGGCCTCGCTGTCGATCGACGGCGGCGAGACCGTCACCGAGGTGTCGGACTTCAGCAGCAGCAGCATCAGCGTGCGCGACTCGTTCGACGGGTCGGTGCTCAACGTCGACGTGCGCACCCTCGCGCGCACCGGCACCGAGGACGTGAAGTACACCGGCACCTTCGACGCGCTGACCACCCTGATCACGATGCGCGACCTGCTGCGCAACGAGGAGGGACTGCCCGACGACGTCGTCCGCGACCGCATCGCGCAGATGATGACCGAGATCGACAGCGCCCACGACGCCGTGCTCGACGGCGTGCGCGAGCTGGGCTTCCGGTCGTCGAGCATGGACGTGCTCGGCAACCGCGTCGAAGGCCTGCGCATCGCCCGCACCGAGTCGCTGTCGATGGTGCAGGACACCGACATCGCCGAGGCGATCCTCGAGCTGCAGAAGCAGGACCTCTCCTACCAGGCGGCGCTGCAGGTGAGCGCGCGCGTGGTGCAAACCAGCCTGCAGGGCTTCCTGCGCTGATCGCCATGGCCATCGACACCACGCTCAAACTGGATCCCATCGGCAGCGCGACGCCGGTCGCGGGCTCCGTCGCGGCCGGCAAGGCCAACGAGTTCCGCAGCCTGCTCGACTCGCTCGAACAGCTGGTCGCCGAGCACAAGAAGCTCGACGGCGTGCAGGACGCCGATCAACTCGAGCACGCCATGCGCACCGCCGACGAGAGCTTCGTCACGGCGATGGACCTGCGCCGGCAGCTCGAAGAGGCCTTCCGGCAACGCCTGCCATGAACGCCTCCGCGCTCACCATGACGCCGGTCGTGCTCGACCGCGCGGGCATCGCGCCGCACCTGCAGTCGCTCGACGAGTGGCTGCTACCGCAGTGCTTCTACGGCGTGCAACACACCTGGCCGCTGCTCTACCGCAGCGACGGCCACGGCCAGTTCCACGCCCTGTTCGACGGCGACCGGCTGATCAGCCACTGCGCGACCAAGACGGTGCTGGCGCACGGCCTCTCGGGGCCGTTCCGCTGCGCGCTGCTCGGCAGCGTCGCCACGGCGCCCGACCGCCGCGGCGAAGGCCTCGCCGGCGCCGTGCTCGAGGCCGCCGTCGCGGCCGTCTCCCCCGAGGTCGAGCACATCCTGCTCTGGGCCGAGCGCCCCGACCTCTACGCGCGCCACGGCTTCGTGCCGACCGCGACGGAGACGATGCTGGCGATCGCGCGGCGGCCGCGACCGCGCATGGACGGGGTGCGCCTCGCCGAGATCCGCGACCACGACGCGATCCACCACCTGCACGTGCTCAAGCCGTGGCGCATCGAACGCACGCGCCAGACCATGTCCGGCCTGCTGACGACGCCCGGCATGACGACCGTCGTGCTCGAACGGGAAGGCGCCGTGGTCGCCTACGCCTGCACCGGCAAGGGCGCCGACCTGCAGAACACCTGGCACGAGTTCGGCGGCAGCGACGACGACGTCGCGCACCTGCTGCTCGCCGCCATGCACCTGACCGAGCAGATCGAGGCCGCGGTGCTGCTGCCCCCCTATCGGCAGCGCCTCGAAGGGCTGCTCGGCATCAGCGTGATCGACGCCACCCAGGTGCCCGGACCGATGGCGCGGTCGGCGCACGCGCCGCTGCCGCCGATGTTCGTCGACGGGCTCGACTCGGTCTGAGCGCGGCGGTTAGCCTGACCGCGATGCGCTACCTCGCCGGGCTCGTGTACACGCTGCTGGTGGCGCTCACCTGGGGGTTCTGGCGCGAGCAGGCCACCGACGAGGGCGGCGTGGCGTTCGACCAGCGCACCACCACCACCGCCTACGTGTTCGGCGTGGTGCCCTATCTGCAGCACGACGAGTTCGGCACCCGCCTCGATTGGCGCGGCGTCTGCCTTGGCGGCGTCAGCACCGCGGTGTTCTCGCTGCTGCTCGTGCGCGTCGCGCGCAAGCGCAAGGACCCCGGCGAGGTCGGTCGTGCGTGACCGCGCCGCGCTGCTGCTGGTAGGCCTGACGGCCCTGCTCACCCTGCCCGCCTGTGGCGGTGGCGAGCCGAGCCTCAGCACCGCCGCCCGACTCGCGCTGCGGCATCACGCCGACCACGCCACGTGGCAGGACCTCGACCCCGCACACCCGGGCACCCGACTGCTCGACCCGCGCACCGAGGTCACGTTCGTCCGTGTTCCCGGCGATCCGGACCTGCTGGCGGCACGCACCGAGCTGACCGTCGGCCAGTGGCGCCGCTACGTGCGCGACTTCGCCGGCGACGCCAGCGTGCCGACGCCGACCGACGACGAACTGCCGATGACCCTGAGTTGGAACGACGCCACGCGCTACTGCCAGACCTTCGGCTACCGGCTGCCCACCGGCGCGGAGTGGGAACGCGCCTGCCGCGGCGGCCTCGACGACGATGCCGGTCCGTGGCGCAACCCGACCGAGCTGCAGCAGCACGCCTGGTTCAACCTCAACGCCGGCGACGACCGCCACCCCGTCGCCAGGCTCGCCGCCAATCCGTTCGGCCTGTTCGACACGCTCGGCAACGTCTGGGAGTGGTGCCAGGACGAGATCGGCACCGACCGGATGCTGCGCGGCGGCTCGTGGTTCACCATGCCCGGCCCCAAGCCGTCGCTGAAGACCCAGGCTCAGCCCGACGAGCGCAACGCGTTCTACGGGTTCCGCCCCGTGCGCTGAGCGTGCGTACGGTACCGGGTACAAACCACACATCCCCGGCCGCTGCGCGGCCGGGGATGTGTGGTTTGTACCCGGTTCGGTACGCTCACTTGCGGCTGCTGCGGTGCCGCCCTCACGACGGGTCCTTCGTCTCGTGGCCGCGCGCCCGCACGGGCACGATGCCGACGACGTCGCCGCGGTCGAGCAGCACGGCCTCGTCGGCGAGGTTGACCGTCGGGCAGACGTGGCGGGGCACGAGGTGCAGCAGCGCGCCCAGCGGCGGCGCGGCGCCGGCGACGAGGTCGATGGGCAGGTGCTCTTCGCTGGGCCGACGGGTGCGCAGCTGCCAGTCGCCGACGACCACGGCGACGGGATCACCCGACGCGGCGTCGACGGCCTTGCTGCCGGCGTCGACGGTGAGCTGCGCGGCGGTCGGGCGGCTGACGACGCGGGCGAGCACTTCGACTGCCTGCCGATAGCCGTCGATGCCGAGCTCGGCGCTGCGCGCGTCCCAGTAGACGACGGTGCCAGGGCTGACGACGTGACGGAACCGCCGGAAGTCCTCGAACGCGAGCGCGGCGAGGAAGCCTGGGGTGCCGCTGGTGACCAGTTCGTCGACGCCGAGCGAACGCGCCAGCGCGCAGAGTTCGCGGTAGATCGGCAGCGCCGCCTGCTGCCGCGCCGCGGGATCGTCGGCGACGAGGTGACCTTCGTAGCAGTGCAGGCCGCGGAACGACGGGCCGGCGGCGGCCTGCACGGCGGCGATGCGGTCGTGTTCGGTGATCGGGATGCCCGAACGGCCCCAGCCCGGATCGAGGTCGACGAACACGCCGAGCCCGGCCGCGACGACCTGGCGGGCGTGCGCGGGGTCCTCGCTCAGCATCGCCACGCGATGCTGCGCGGCGCCCTCGGCCAGCGCGGCCACCCGCTGCAGGTTGGGGCCGTGATGCGCCATCGCGACGAGAACGTCGATCGGCTCGGGAGCGAGCGCCAGCAGCACCGCGGCCTCGCGCGTGGTCGCGACCTTGAACTGGCGCACGCCGGCGTCGAGCAGCAGCGTCAGCACCTCGGGCACCTTGCAGGTCTTGACGTGCGGCCGCCAGCGGGCGACGCCGCCGCACAGTTCGACGGTGCGCGCGATGTTGTGCCGGACGCGGTCGAGGTGGATCAGCAGCGCGGGGGTCTGCAGCTGGTCGAGAGTCGTGCGCATGCGGTCACTGCTTGCCGAGCAGGCCCTCGGCGGCGAGGAAGTCGTGGATGCGGCGCGCGAAGATCGCGTGGCCGACGTGATTGGGATGCTGGTCGGTCGGATGCACCCACAGGTCCTGCTCACGCAGCCCGAGGAAGTCGGGCAGCAGGTCGACGCAGCGGATGCCGTTGTCCTTGCAGAACGTCGCGATCATCTCGTGCACGGGCTTGCACGGATACAGCTCGGGTTCGAGCTGGCACATCATCGGGAAGATCGCGACGACCAGCGGCACCTTCTTCTCGCCGAGCAGGTCGCGCAGCGCGAGCAGGCCGCGCTGGGTGCCCTTCCAGAGCGCCGGCTTCGCGGCGATGTCGGCCATGAAGTCGTGTTTGACGCGGCGCGCCGCCGCCTGGCGAACGGTCTGCACCGCGGCGTCGAGCATGCGGGAGAACCCGCCCCACACCGGCGTGCGCGGCACGGCGTCGTAGGTCAGCATGCCGATCGGGCCGACGTCGTTGAGGCAGACGCCGACGACGACGACGTCCGGCGCGAACTGCAGCCCGTGTTCGGCGACCCAGCGGTCGTAGCCGTCGGGCGTGTTGACGCCGGGGCCGCTCGCGAAACCGCCGTTGATGACCTCGACCGGCGTGGCGCGTTCGTGCCGCAGCGTCGCCTCGAGCACCTGCGGCCAGGTCAGGTCGAGCCGCACGCCCTGGCCGTAGGTCATCGAGTCGCCCAGGCAGAGGATGCGCAGCTCGCCTGGCGCCTTGGCGACCGCGAACTCGAGGTCGCGGAAGCCGCGGCTGTTGGTGTCGACCGCGACGCAGCCGTTCTCGTCGAAGTAGTCCCAGGGCGCCGGCGGCTGGTAGCCCATGCGCATCTTGATGTTGGCCTGCAGCTTGCCGAACGGCGGCGCGACGCCGCTGTTGAGGGTCGCGAACGCCTCGTCGACGCGGGTCAGCGCGGCGACGATCTCGCCGAGCGGGACCTCGGTGCCGTTGGCCGCGTAGATCACGCCCTTGCCCTTGACCGCGCCGGGGCCGAAGGCGCGAAACAGCCCCTCGGCGGCGACAAGGGCCAGCGCCAGGACCAGCAGCGCCAGGCCGAGCTTGCGGATCAGGGCCGTTCGGCGGCGCGGGGCAGGCGGAGTCACGGGGCGGATTGTTGGCGGTGCCAGCGACGGTTCAAGGGCGGCCCCGCGACGCGCCCCGGTCCTGCGAAATCCGGCCCGCGACCAGGCGTTTGCGCCTCTTCCCCGAAAGTGTGCGGGGCAGGCCCGGCGCCCCGGCTAGACTGCTCGCCCGATTTTGCGACCGCTCCCCCCGGGCGAGCCCAACGACCCCAACGAACATGGACATCGTAGTCTGCATCAAGCGTGTTCCCGCCACGGACTCGGCGATCAAGATCGCCGCCGACGGCAAGTCGATCGACCCCGCCGGCGTGCAGTTCGAACTGAACGCCTACGACGAGTTCGCCCTCGAGCAGGCGCTGCGCACCAAGGAACAGCTCGGCGCCGGCACCGTGACCGTGGTCACCGTCGGCAGCAAGGACGCCCAGAAGGAGCTGCGCGACTGCCTGGCCCGCGGCGCCGACAAGGCCGTGCTGCTGACCACCGACCAGTGGATGTACGACGGCACCAACACCGCCGAGGCCCTCGCCGCGTGGATCAAGACGGTGCCGTGCAACCTGGTGTTCTGCGGCCGTCAGGCGGTCGACTCGGACAACAACCAGCTGCCCGCCAACCTCGCCACACGCCTGGGCTTCGCCTGCGTCACCGAGGTCGCCAAGCTGACCCTCGACGGCGGCGTGTTCACCGCCGAGCGCGACATCGAAGGGGCGCGCGAGGTCGTGACCTGCAAGACGCCGGCCGTGATCAGCTGCAACAAGGGCCTCAACGAGCCGCGCTACGCCAACCTCAAGGGCATCATGGCGGCGAAGAAGAAGCCGCTCGAGGAAGCCGCCGCGCAGCTGCCCGCCGCCGGCATGGAGATCGTCTCGCTGGCGCTGCCGCCGGCGCGCCCGGCGGGCCGCATCGTCGGCCAGGGCGTCGATGCCGTTCCCGCGCTGATCGACGCGCTCCGCAACGAAGCCAAGGCCATCTGAGATCCCCGAGGACAACATCATGAGCAACATCGTCGTCATCGCCGAAGTCCGCGGGGGCCAGCTCAAGCGCCCCTCGCTCGAAGCCGTCACCGCCGCGCTGCAGCTCGCCGCCGGCACCGGCGGCAAGGTCGTCGCCGTCGCCTGTGGCGAAGGCCTCGACGCCGCCTGCGCCGACCTCGCCAAGAGCGGCGCGCAGCAGGTGATCGCCATCGAAGGCGCCGCGTTCGCCAATTACTCGGGCGACGCCTGGGCCAAGGCCATCGCCGAGCAGGCCAAGGGCGTCTCGGCCAACGCCGTGCTGATGGCCCACACCGCCATGGGCAAGGACCTGCTGCCGCGCGTCGCCGCGCTGCTCGACGCCAGCGTCACCACCGACGTGGTCGCGGTCGCCTTCGAAGGCGGCGCGTTCACGGCGCAGAAGCCCGTGTTCGCCGGCAAGGCGATCCTGACCGCGAAGTCGAGCAAGCCGGTGTTCTGCGCCACGCTGCGCCCGAACAACTTCGCCGCCGCGAGCGGCGGCAGCGGCGCCGAGGTCACCAAGGTCGCGGCGCCCGCCGGCGACCTGCTCTCCGTGGTCAAGGAGATCGTCTCGTCGAGCTCCGGCCGCACGCCGCTGCAGGAGGCCAAGGTGGTCGTCGCCGGCGGCCGCGGCCTCAAGGAAGCCGACAACTTCAAGCTGGTCGAGGACCTCGCCGCCGCGTTCGGCACGGGCGTGGCCGCGGTCGGCGCCTCGCGCGCCGTCGTCGACGCCGGCTGGCGTCCGCACCGCGAGCAGGTCGGCCAGACCGGCAAGGTGGTCGCCCCGCAGCTCTACATCGCGATCGGCATCAGCGGCGCGATCCAGCACCTCGCCGGCATGCGCACCGCGCGCACCATCGTCGCGATCAACAAGGATCCCGACGCACCGATCTTCAAGGTCGCGGACTACGGCATCGTCGGCGACGCCTTCGAAGTCGTGCCCGCCCTGACCAAGGCCATCGCCGAGATCGCGAGCCACTGATGAGCCTACGCGCCGGCATCGTCGGTCTCCCCAACGTCGGCAAGTCGACGCTGTTCAACGCCGTCACGCGCACGCAGAAGGCGCAGGCGGCGAACTACCCGTTCTGCACGATCGACCCCAACGTGGGCGTGGTGACGGTGCCCGACGCGCGCCTCGCCGTGCTGCAGAAGATCGCCAAGACCAACGTGGTGATCCCCGCGGCGATCGAGTTCGTCGACATCGCCGGCCTCGTCGCCGGCGCCGCGTCGGGTGAAGGCCTCGGCAACAAGTTCCTGAGCCACATCCGCGAGGTCGACGCGATCGTGCAGGTCGTGCGCTGCTTCGAGGACGTGGACATCCACCACGTGTCGGGCACCGTCGATCCGATCCGCGACATCGAGATCATCACCACCGAGCTGGTGCTCGCCGACCTCGAGTCGATCCAGAAGCGCATCGACCGCCAGACCAAGCAGGCCAAGCGCGGCGACAAGGAAGCCGCCGCCGAGCTGCCGGTGCTCGCCAAGATCGAGCCGGTGCTCGACCAGGGCAAGCCGGCGCTGCTGGCCGAGCTGACCAGCGACGAGCGCGAGATCGCCAAGCAGTTCCAGCTGCTGACGACCAAGCCGACGATCTTCGCCTGCAACGTCAAGGACGACCAGCTGGCGACGGCGGGTGACAACCCGTTCGTGCAGAGGGTGCGCGACTACGCGCAGAACCACCTCGCCTGCGAGGCGATCGTGATCAGCGCGCAGATCGAGAGCGACCTCGTCGAGCTGTCGCCCGAGGACGCCCAGGCGTTCCTCGCCGACCTCGGCGTCGCCGAGTCGGGCGTCGGTTCGCTGATCCGCGCCACCTACCACCTGCTCGGTCTGCGCACCTACTTCACCGCCGGTGAGAAGGAGGTGCGCGCCTGGACGATCCACGCGGGCGACACCGCGCCGCAGGCAGCGGGCGTGATCCACACCGACTTCGAGCGCGGCTTCATCAAGGCCGAGTGCGTCTCCTACGACGACCTCGTCGCCTGCGGCAGCGTCGCCGTCGCGCGCGAGAAGGGCGTCTACCGGATCGAGGGCAAGGAGTACGTCGTCGAGGACGGCGACGTGCTGCACTTCCGCTTCAACGTCTGACCCTCAGCGCGGCTCGCGCGGCGGCAGCGGGCACGCGCCGCGCGCCGGCACGAAGTTGGCGACGATCATGCCGGCGAACACGCCGAGGATCAGCGCGTTGGTGACGCCGGCGAACGCCTGCACGGCCCAACCGATCAGGGCGAACAGGATCACGACCGCGATCCTGCGGGGCGAGTTCAGGGCTCAGAGCATGGCCAGACGTTAGGCCACCGCGGCCGTGACTCAAACGCTGCCCGGCCGCGGCTCACGGCGCGGCGCGGCCGCGCGCCAGCTCCTGCGCGGTGCGCTCCTGCTGCTCCCACTGCCCGTAGAGCTGACCGCGCGATGCCAGCGCGCGCAGCTGGCGGCGCCGTTCAGCGGTCAGCGCCCCGGGCGCGGCGCGGCGGAACGGCGTGCCCGGCAGCGGCAGGAAGGTGTGGCCGTGCACCTTGGCGCCGCGCCCGACGAGACGGTCCATCAGCGCGAAGGTGGCGTCGACGTCGGCGGCCTCCTCGCCGGGCATGCCAAACAGGAAGTCGACGTGCGGCACGAAGCCGTGCTCGACGCAGAGCGCCGCGGCGCGTTCGACGGTGGCGGCGTCGTGGCCGCGGCGGCTCTTGGCCAGCACCCGGTCGCTGCCAGACTGCCCGCCGAGGATCAGCGCGCGGTTGCTGGCGTAGCGGCGCACCAGCTGCAACGCGGCCGGAGTGACGTGCTCGGGGCGCACCTCGCTCGGGAACGTGCCGAACCAGAGCCGGCGGCCTTCGCCGATGTCCTCGCGCACGCCGGCGAGCAGCGCTTCGACGGCGGCCAGATCCGGCTCGGGACCCGTGGCGCCGTAGCTCAGCGACGTCGGCGTCAGGAAGCGGAAGTCGCGGAAGCCGCGCCCGACCAGGAAACGCGCCCAGCGCCGCACGTTCTCGACCGAGCGGTGGCGGAAGCTGGCGCCGGCGAAGAAAGGGGTCTGGCAGAACCGGCACGCGTAGACGCACCCGCGCGTGATCTCGATCGGGCCGTAGCGCCCGTGATCGGGACCGAACGGCGGGAACTCGTCGAGCGTGAGGCGTTCGGCGCGCGGGTTGCGACGCACGGCGCCGTCCGCCGCGAGGCTCACGACGCCGGGCAGGTCGCACAGCGGCCGCCCGTCGCGCAGTATCCGCACCGCCTCCTGGATCAGCCGTTCGCCCTCGCCGACGGCGACGAGGTCGAAGCCGGCGCGCAGGGTCTGCTCGGGTTCGGCCGAGGCGTGCACACCACCGACGAGGTGCACGACGCGCGGATCGTCGACGCTGCGCCGGACCGCCGCGAGCTCCGCGATCATCTGCGCGGCGTCGGGCGAGTAGAACGACCAGCCGACCAGCACCGGGCCACCACCCGCGAGCGGCGCGTCGATCGCGGCGACGACGCGGTCCACGCCGTTGGCGAACACCACCGGCACGTCGCGCGTATCCGCGGCCGCCTCGAGGGCGCCCGTCAGCACATGGAACGCGAACTTGCCGGTGCGGCGGTAGGCCCAGACGACGGTCGGCTGCGGCATGCCGCGACGATAGCGGCGCGGCACGCCGTTGCGCGCCTCAGCCTTCGGTGACGGCGTCGTCGTCGACGCGCTGGTGGCTGGCGATCACCTCGAGCAGGCGCGCCGGACGGATCGGCTTGGTGAGGAACCCGTCCATGCCGGCCTGCTCGCAGCGCTGCCGGTCCTCGCTGGTGGCGTTCGCGGTCAGCGCCACGATCGGCGTGCGGCGCCCGAGCTGCACCTCGAGATCGCGGATGTGATGGGCCGCCTCGACGCCGTCCATGCCGGGCATCTGCATATCCATCAGCACCAGGTCGAAACTGCGCTTGCGGTAGGCCTCGACGCAGGCGGCGCCGTCGGCCGTGATCTCGAACTCGTGCCCCCCCTTGCCCAGGATCGCGGCGACCAGCCGCTGGTTGATCGGGTTGTCCTCGGCGACCAGGATCCGGCGCACGCCTCCCGCGACCGCTTCGGTCGGGGCCACGCGCGCGGCGTCCGGCGCCCGCCGGCCGCTCTCCAGCAGCTGTTGCAGCTTGCGCAGCAGCTCGCGTCGCGAGAACGGCCACATCACGTAGCCGGCGAGCTGCCGGGTCTCGATCAGGGCCATGCCCTCGGCGAGGCGCCCCGGACTGACCACCAGGAGCACGTTGGCGCGACCGTCGCGGCTCTTGACGTTGGCGAGGGACCAGCCTTCGCCGACCTCCCGCGCCAACATCACGTCGAACGGCTGCTGCACCCTGTCGAGCAGCTCCGCGACGTCGCCTGTCGCAGAGCTGACGACCCGGCAACCCCAGGCCTCGAGCGCACGCGCGATCGCCCTGGCGTGGCCACCCAGGTCCATGGCCAGCAGCACGGAGATGTCGCCGAGCGAGACTGCGGGCTCCTCGGTCTGCGCCGCCACCAGGGGCACGTCGAAGTGGAACACGCTGCCGCGGCCGAAGACGCTGCTCGCCTGCAGCCTGCCGCCCCAGAGCGCCACGAGCTGCCGGCTGATGGTCAGGCCCAGGCCGGTGCCGCCGAAGCGCCGCGAGGTCGTGCCGTCCGCCTGCGTGAAGGGCTCGAACACCCGCTCGAGGCGATTGGCCTCGATGCCGATGCCGGTGTCGACGACCCGGAACTCCAGGTGCTCGTCGACGACATCGACGTTCAGCACGACCTCGCCGACAGCGGTGAACTTGATCGCGTTGCCGATCAGGTTGGTGAGCACCTGCTGCACGCGCAGCGGGTCGAGGTGCACGCGCGTCGGCACGAGCGGTGAGATGTCCGCGACCAGGTCGATGCCCTTGGCCTCGGCGCGGACCGACAGCGGGCGCACGATGTCGTTGATCAGCGCGCACAGATCGACCTCGACGACGTCGAGCTCGATCTTGCCGGCCTCGATCTTGGCGAAGTCGAGGATCTCCTCGATGATCGAGAGCAACGAGTCGCCGGACTGCTTGACGGTCGCGACGTACTCCTGCTGCTCCGGGTCGAGCTGCGTGCCGAGCACCAGGTCCGTCATGCCGAGGATCGCGTTGAGCGGCGTGCGGATCTCGTGGCTGACGTTGGCCAAGAACTGCGAACGCGCCTCGACCGAGGCCTCGGCCCGCTCCTTGGCGACGCGCAGGCTCTGCGCGGTGCGCTCCAGCTCCTCGGTGCGCCGCCGCACCTCGGCCTCGAGCCGCACGGCGTGGCCGGCCATCTCCGAGTCACGCGCCTGGATCTGCGCCAGCATGTCGTTGAAGGCGACGACCAGCTCGCCGACCTCGTCGCCGCTCTTGCGCTCGGCGCGCAGCGTGAAGTTCTGGTCGGCGCGGATCGTCTTCGCCACCTTCGCGAGCTCGAGCAGCGGCGCCGAGACCGACATCACCAACCGTCGCGAGACCAGCACCAACACGCCGATCAGCAGCGCGAGCGCCGCCGCCGCCTGCATCAAGACGCTGTGGAAGCGCTGCACGATGACGCTCTTGCGCGCCTCCAACAACAAGGCCGCGAACTGCTGCCGGTTGTCGAGGCTCTCGAACTTGACGACGCGCAGCACGCTCAGGCGATCGGGGCCGTCGGCGGCCTGCACCTCGCCGACGTGGGCCTGCGGCAGCCAGCCTTCCTCGGGGAACCTGACGATCAGCTGCCCGTCCGCGCCGTAGATCGCCGCCCGATCGATCGACTCGGAGTTCTCGATCAGGCGCAGCGCGGCCGCGAGCTCCTCCTTCTGCGCGATCTGCAGCGAGAACTTGATGCCCGGCTCGAGCAGGTCGGCGACCGTGTCCACCTGCTCCCGCAGGTTGCGCTCGAGCTGATCCGCCTCGCGCACCAGGATGCCGCTGACCAGCACCAGCGAAGACGCCGCCGTCAGGCCGACCAGGAGCAGGCTGATCTTGCGGTGCAACGGCCAGTCCCGGATCGCGCCCCAGGTCACTTGGCCTCCTCGGGTCGCGACGACTTGATCACGGTCGAGCTCAGCTTCACGCCCATCTTGAGCAAGGCCTTGTGATCGAGCTCGTAGCGGGGCTTGTTGTCCTTGCTGAGCCAGATGTTGAGGTGCCCACCCGCGGCGATGAAGCCCGGCGAGCGGCCGAGCAGCAGCGACCGCTTGCCGGCCATGATCGCCAGCGCCTGGGTCTGCGCCTTGGGATCGTCGGTGGCGAACACGACCACGCTGCACGTGCTCCACTTCGCTTTCTGCTCGAGCAGGTCCTTGTCGCCGACGGTCACGACCCGGAAGGGCAGCTGCTGCGGCTTGCGCGTCTTCTTGCCCGTCGTCAGCGCGGCGACCGCGCGGCCGAAGCGCGAATCGCCGATCACCGCGACGGTGATCTCCTTCTGCGTCCCGTCCAGCGGCATGCCGAGGTAATTGGAGGCCAGCAGCGCGAACGCCAGGTTCGCCGAGGCCTCGTCCCAGTCGACCTTCGGCGGCTCCTGCTTGGGAGGATCCTGCTCGGGCGGATCCTGTGCGTGCAACAACGTCGACGCCACGCCGCAGATCGCGGCGAGCGCCAGACAGGCAGTGGTCTTGCACGGCAACCGGGACACGTGAGTTGGGGCGCGGTCAGAAGCGGTGGGAGAACATCACGTACACCGATCGCTCGACCTCGGTCGGCGTCGTGAACAGGTCGAAGCCGGCCTCGCGGTGACGGTCGTCGAGCAGGTTCTGGCCGACGATGCCCAGGCGCGTGTTCGGATCCGGCGTCCAGGTCAGACTCAGGTCGAGCCGCACGAACGCGTCCGTCGCGGCGGTCTTGACCGCGTCGTAGTAGAAGGCCTGCGCGCCAGCCTCCCAGCTCGCCTCCGGCGCGTAGGCGACGCGCAGCAGGGCCTGGTGGTCGGGGTGATCACCGTAGCCGCCGGCCGCAGAAGCCGCGCCACCGTCGTCGAGCAGGTGCTGGTCCAGGTACGAGTAGCCGCCGACGACGCGCCAGGAGTTCGACGGACGCCACGTGATCGAGGCCTCGACGCCGCTGTTGCGGAACGCGTAGGCGTTGGTGCCGATCAACGGCACCTCGAAGCGCGGATTGGGCACGTTGCTCACGAACGGCGTGCCGGCGACGTAGGCCGTCATGTCGTCGTAGTCGTGCACGAACGTGATCAGCTCGCCGAGCCAGGACTCGCTCATCGCGCCGCGCACGCCGAGCTCGTAGGCGTTCAGCCGCTCCGCGTCGAGGTCGCGGTTGGCGGTCAGCACGGTGACGACGGGCAGGCCGCCCGGACCGCCGCCCGTCGCGCTGTAGTCGATGTGCGCCGAGTCCTCGGCGCGGCTCGGCGTGCGCACGGCGCGGCTGGCGGAGCCCCACACGATCCAATCGCGGCCCGGATTCCACGCGAGGCGCAGCTCGGGCTGCACTTCGAAGCCCGTGAAGTCGTTGTGCTCGAACTTGACGCCGATGTTGGTGCGCCAGCCCTCGCCCAGCTGCCATTCGTCGAGCAGCACCGCGCTGAACAGGCTGTTCGTCTCCGAGTAGTCGTCGGCGCGCGTGACGTCTGAGCCGGTCAGGTCGTCGGTCGTCATGCGATAGCCGGCGCCGACGGTCAGCAGGTGATCGCCGACCGTGAACGAGTGCTGCAGATCGAGGTCGATCGTCTGCCGCCGCTCCTGCACGATGCCCTCCCAATCGCGATCGAACGCGTCGTAGTAGAACTGCGCCGTGGTCGAAGAGCCGCCGTCGCCCTCGATCTCGTAGCGGCCCAGCAGGTGCCCGGCGAAGGCGCGCGTGCCGGCGAGCGACGTGTCGGAGTAGGGCGGCGTCACCGTCGCCGTCTGCTGCAGCACCGTCTCGTCGAGCGACTGGATGCCGCCGCGCACCACCCAGCTCGAGCCGGCGTCGCCGCCGTCGAGCCGGAAGTCGACGAGCCCCGAGCGGTAGCCGTCACCGATCGAAAGGTCATCGGCGTCGCGCGTCGCGTCCTGTTCGCGCACCTTGCCGGAGATGCGCAGGTCGACGCCCTCGCCCACGTTGACGCCGTGCCGGAACGAGAACACCGACTTCTCCTCGCTGCCGACGATCGTCTGCGCGTAGGAGCCCAAGGTGTCGCCCGCCTTGCGCGTGACGACGTTGATGACGCCGTTGACCGCGTTCGCACCCCAGCGCGCGCCGCCCGGACCGCGGATCACCTCGATGCGTTCGATGTCGTCGAGCACCAGGTCCTGCATGTCCCAATAGACGCCCGAGAACAGCGGCGTGTAGACGCTGCGCCCGTCCATGAGCACGAGCAGGTTGTTGGCGAACTCACCGGGTTGGCCGCGCGTGCCCACCGCCCAGCGCCCCGACTGGATGCG
Source organism: Planctomycetota bacterium (assembly GCA_020638655.1). GTDB lineage: Bacteria > Planctomycetota > UBA1135 > UBA1135 > UBA2386 > JACKIC01. Next base: position 867,838 of record JACKIC010000001.1, on the reverse strand, counting down.
CTTGACGTGCACGCCGGGCACGAGCCGCAGCAACTCGGGGATGCTGGTCAGCCCCGACTGCTCGATGTCCCGGCGCGTGATCACGTAGACCGACGCCGGCGCGTCGCCGATGCGCTGCGCGCGCCGCGAGACCAGCGACACCTCGACGTCGAGCATCTCCTCGAGGCTGAGGTTGGTCAGGTCGGCGAACTCTTCACTCCCCTGGGTCGTGGGTTCCTGGGCCCGCAGGCAGACGGGAGCCGCCAGGGTCGCGCACAGCAGCGCTCCCGAATGGACGTATCGGCGCATGGATTCCTCGCCAACGGGGGTGACCGGCGGCAGCCGAAACATCGTCCCCACGCATCGCCCACCTTGATGCGTAGATGCCCCAAGCCCTTTGACAGCAAGGAGCAAGCTCCGGTCTTTCCCCTACGTGGTGCACCTCGGCAGACCTTTGCGATGCAGCCCTGGATGACGCAAACTGGCCGCTCGACCAAGGATCGCAACTCGCCCAGGAGACCTGCTCGATGTTCGCCCAGCGCATGCGTCAGAAGGAGTCGGAGTTCTACTTCGTCAGCTACCCCGCCGAGGACCTGCTGCGCAAGGTCCGCTTCGTCTCCCGCTTCTACGGCGAACGCGGCGAGGTCATCGGCGGCGAGAAGAGCAACAAGAAGCACGTCGACGACGTCGAGCGCTACGTGCAGGCGATCGAGAAGAACAGCAAGTCGTTCCAGCGCGATCTGAACCGCAGGAAGGTCCGCCAGATCAAGGACTTCTACCGCAACGAAGTGCGGCAACCGGTGATCCCCGGCGCGGTGCTGCTGTTCAGCACCGAGAAGCTCGAGTTCCAGCCGCTCAAGGGCATGGAGCGCGCCGGCAACCTGGTCGAGCCGCGCGGCGACTTCCTGATCATCGACGGGCAGCACCGCCTCGCCGGCCTGCACTTCTACCTGCAGGAAGACGACGCCGACCGCCGCATCGAGGTGCCCGTGGTGATCTTCGACGGCAAGACCAGCGACTTCGCCACCGAGATGTTCGTGGTCATCAACAGCACCCACACGCGCATCAACCGCTCGCACCTGATCGACCTCTACGAACGCATCGAGTGGGGCACCGACCCGGAGAAGAAGTACGCCGCGGGGCTGGTGCGCGCGCTCTACGAGGAGGGCGACTCGCCGCTGCAGTACCACATCAACATGCTCGGCGGGCGGTCCAACCAGGAGATGTGGATCAACCAGGCGCAGATCTTCGGCGAGGTCCACCGCCTGGTGCGCCGCAAGGACGCGCAGCACCGCTTCCGCGACGGCCGCGGCTGGAACAAGGACCGCGGCTACGGGCTGCTGCGCGACGTGCTGCGCGCGCTGCGCACCGGCTTCGGCGACGCTTGGGGCGACAACAAGAACCACATGGTGACGCGCGACGTCACCATCGGCGGCATGCTCCGGTTCGCCGGCGACGTCGCCGCCAAGATCGACCCGACGGTCAGCCCCGGCCACGACCTCGTGCGCCTGCTCGAGGCGCGCTGCCGGTCGGTCGGCGAGCTGGTGCCCGAGTTCCGCCGCGAGGGCTTCTACGAGCGCTTCCCCGCCCGCGGTCAGCTCGAGCGCGTCGAGCTGATCCGCAAGCGGCTCGCGCGCCAGACGCGGTTCGACTGAGACCCCTCAGAGGCTGGTCAGCGCGCCGTCCTTGACCAACCGCACCCCGCCGATGCGCACCACGCTGCGCTGCCGCGGCAGGTAGGCGAACGCCACGAGCTTGGTACCCTCGGCGACCGCGGTGCCCCACGACACGCGCCACTGGGCATCGCGCGACCGCCCCACGAAGCGGGGCAACGTCGCGCCGAGCAGTTCGAAGCGGTCGTCGTGCACGGCGGCGACGAGCACCGCGCCGACCTGTTCGTGCACGATCGCCGAGCGCACCATGCCGTGCAGGTCGATCGGCGACCCCGAGATCACGTTGCCCAACTCGTCGCGCGGCGGCGAGGCCTGCGCGGCCTTCGCGGCGGCCTCGCAATCGAAGGTCGGATCGGGCACCCAGCCGCGCCCCAGCAGCCGGTCCCGGTGCATGGCCGACGCGAACGGCGACAAGGAGACGACCGTGTGATCGGCGAACGCGGGCGGGAGCGCCAGGCTGGCCTCGACGCGGATGGCCTCGGCGCGCGCGGCGCGCAGATCCTCGGCGCCGCGCGGCCAGTCCTGCGCGGCCAGCACGGCGAGCGCGCCCAGACCGATCGACCAGGCGTGATTGCCGGCGCGCGACGCGAGCAGGCCCAGCACGCCGAGCGGCAGCAGGAACAGGCCGTAGTGCAGCTCTCGCCCGAGCCAAGGCGACAGATCGAAGCCGTGTCGCATCGTCACCCACGGGACCAGCAGCACCCCGAAGATCGCGCAGCTCCACCACGACGCGGCGCTGCGTGCACCCTCGCGCGGCGGCACGAACGGCAGCACGGCCAGCAGGGTCAGGGTCGCGGCGCCGAGGGCCAGTTCGCCGATGCGGCGGTCGGGCCACAGGTCCAGCCAGCCGCGGCCGACCGCGGCCAAGAGGTCCAGGACGCGGGCGCCGGGAGCGGCGGCGAGGTGCGCGAACAGACCGACCTCGTCACCGTGCAGGCCGCCCGCGGGATAGAAGCTCACCAGGCTCGCGACGACACCGAACACGAGCGTCGTGATCGCCCACAGCCACCGCGGCGCCTCGGCGCGTCCCGCCGCGCCGAGCACCGCGGGGATCAGCGCCACGCCGAGCAGCACGCCGGCGTCGTGGAACAGCGGCGCCGCGGCGACGAGCATCAGCACCGCGAGCATGCGCCAGACGAAGAACCGTTCGCGCTGCAGCAGCAACAGCGCGCCGAGCAGCAGCAACGGCGGCGCGAACATGCCGACGCGTTCGGCCTGCAGCCAGTCGGCGCCGAACGAGGGACTGCAGCACAGCAGCGCGATGCCCCCGAAGGCGAGCGGTCCGCTCCAGCCCTCGACCGCCACCGAGCTCCGCACCAGGCGGGAGCCGAACCACGCGATCAGCACCGCGGCCAACGCCGCCAGCACCACCACCAGCTGCAGCGTCGCACCGGGCACTTCGAGGGCGCCGAGCAGCAGGCCGCGCTGCAGCGGCTGCAACGGCTCGCCGGTGGTGTCGAGCCACTGGTCGATGTACCAGACGGTCGTCGGCTCGTGCAGCGCCACCCGCCCGGCGACGGGCTCGGGGTAGCGGGCGGCAGCCCACACGTAGGTGAAGGCCGCGATCGCCGGCAACAGGGCGACGAGCCAGGAGCTTCTGCGGATCCAGTTCAATCGTGTTCCACCTGATTGGGTCGAGGTGGTCACGGTAACCGGCGACGGCCCCGCGTCGGGGTCCCGATCGCGATCGGGCTCAGGCGCCGGCGGCAGGTCCACCCGAAGCCCCCTTGCCACCGGCGGTGACGGTGTCCTGGGTGTGCCGGGCGCGCGTCTGCCAATCGCCGAGCGCCACGCCCTGGCGCGACGGACACAGCTCGAACACCGGACAGTCGACGCAGTTCGGGTTCTTCGCCAGGCACACGTAGCGGCCCAGCAGCAGCAGGCGGTGACCGCTGTCGATCCACTTGTCCTGAGGCACCTGCGCACACAGATCGTGCTCGACCTTGTCGGCGACCTTGGCCGCGGTCAGGCCCAGTCGCTGGCTGACGCGGGTCACGTGGGTGTCGACGACGATGCCCGAGGGGATGCGGTAGGCGACGCCGAGCACCACGTTGGCGGTCTTGCGCGCGACGCCGGGCAGCTGCAGCAGCGCCGCCATGTCGCGCGGCACTTCATCGCCGTGCTGCTCGTGGATGACCAGGCTCGCGCCTTGGATCGACTTGGCCTTGTTGCGGAAGAAGCCCGTACGATGCACCACGGCCTCGACCTCCTCGCGCGGCGCGGCCGCGAGCGCCGCAGGCGTCGGCCACTTGGCGAACAGCAGCGGGGTCACCGCGTTCACGGTGCGATCGGTGCTCTGCGCGCTGAGGATCGTCGCGACCAGCAGGGTCCAGGGGTCCTTGTGGTCGAGTTCGCAACGCGGCTCGGGGATCGCCACGGCCAACCGCTGCATCAGCTCGTCGGCGTTGGCGGACGGCCCACGCGCTTCGGGCACCGTCGAGGAGTTGCGCTTCTTGGGCACGGCGGAGAAAGGTAGCGGGTAGCGCCCCGGCGACTCAACCACGAGCCCCGAACACTGCGGTGCCGAGGCGGACCAGGGTCGAGCCCGCCGCGATCGCGACGGCGAAGTCACCGGACATGCCCAGGCTCAGCGTGGGCAGCGGCAGACCGCTGCTCGCCCGCAGGCGATCCCGCAGCGCCGCGACGGCCGCGAACACCGGCGCCGGATCAACCTCGAGCGGCCCCATCGCCATCAGACCCTGCACCCGCAGGTTCGGGCAGCTGGCCTGGACGTGGGCGAGCAGCGGCGCGGCCGCGTCGATCGGACAGCCGTGTTTGCTGGCCTCGTCGGTGGCGTGGATCTGCAGCAGCACGTCGAGTGCGCGGCCCTCGCGCGCGAGCTCGCGCTGCAGTTCGTCGGCGAGCCGGACGCGGTCGAGACTGTGCAGCAACGCCAGCCCCGGCACGCCGAGCAGGTCGCGCACCTTGTTGGTCTGCAGGGACCCGATCATGTGCCAGCGCAGGTCCGCCAGGTCCGCCAGCGCCGCGGCCTTGGCGACCAGCTCCTGCACGCGATTCTCGCCGAAGTCGCGCTGCCCCGCGGCGTGGGCCGCGCGCACCGCCTGGGCGGGATGGGTCTTGCTGACCGCGAGCAACACGACCTCGGCCGGCTTCCTGCCCGCTGCGACAGCCGCCGCGTCGATCTGGCGTCGGGCCTCGGCGAGGCCTTCGCCGATCGGGTCGCTCATCGCCGCACCCTCACCGATCGGTCCAGTGCGCCGTCAGCGGCCCCGGGAACAGGATCTTGCCGCGCCGCACGAGTCGGTCGCGGCCGTCGACGACGAAGCCGCTGAGCAGGGCGTCCCAGGCCTCGTAATGGTCGCACTCCATGATCCAGTCGAACAACGCCTGGCCGACGCGCGGGTCGCCGGCGTGACGTTCGCCGAGTTCGCGCGCGAGGCGGCGCATGAACGACCCCACCTCCTCGCGGAAGGTGTCCGGCCGCACCTCCTCGGGGCGGAAGCCGAAGTCCTCGATCAGCGCCTGGCGGTAGCTCACCGACACCTGGCGCATCGAGGCGCCGAGCAACACGTCTTCGACTGCGCGCGCGAGGTCCATCGCGATCAGTGACGGAAGTGGCGCTGGCCGGTCAGCACCATGGTCATGTTCTTGGCGTCGGCGGCGGCCACGACCTCGGCGTCACGCTTGCTGCCGCCCGGCTGGATCGCCGCGACCACGCCGGCGTCGGCGCACACCAAGAGGCCGTCGGCGAACGGGAAGAACGCGTCGCTGGCGACGACCGCACCCTTGGCCCGGACGCCCGCCTTGTCGACGGCGATCTTGGCCGCGTCGACCCGGCTCATCTGGCCGGCGCCGACACCGACGGTGGCGAAGCCGCCGCCGTCGACCGCGTCGGCGAGCACGATCGCGTTGGACTTGACGTGCTTGCAGACGCGCCACGCGAACGCGAGCGCCTGCTGCTCGGCGTCGGTCGGTACGCGCTTCGTGGCCACGTCGCGGCGCGGCGCCTCGGCCGGCGAATCCGCGGTCTGCAGCAGGAAGCCGCCCGAGACCTGCCGCGCGACGAAGCGGTTGCGGGCGCCGGTGTCGGGCAGCCCGCCGAGCTCGAGCACGCGCACGCTGCCGCCCCACTTGGCGCGCTGCAGCACGGCGAGCACCGCGGGGTCGACGGTCGGCGCGACGATCACCTCGAGGAACGTGCCGCTGGCGACGATCGCCTCGGCGGTCGGCACGTCGAACCGGCGATTGGTCGCGAAGATGCCGCCGAACGCCGACACGGGGTCGCTGGCCAGCGCCAGCTCGAACGCGCGCGGCAGCGTCTCGGCGATCGCGGCGCCGCACGGGTTGTTGTGCTTTACCAGCACGCAGCTGGGGCGGTCGAACTCGAGCGCGAGCGCGAGCGCCGCGTCGGCGTCGAGGATGTTGTTGTAGCTGAGTTCCTTGCCGCTCAGCATGCGCGCATCGACCAGCCCCGGCGACGGGTCGCCGATCGTGTAGACGGAGGCCTGTTGGTGCGGGTTCTCGCCGTAGCGGAGGTCCTGGAGCTTCTCGCCGGCGAACGCCACGTGCGCGGGGAAGAACGACTCGCCGGGCTGCGTGCGCCGCTCGCAGTCGAACCACTGCGCGATCGCCGAGTCGTAGGACGCGGTGTGCGCGAACGCCTTGGCCGCCAGCTTGCGCAGCACCTCCGGGGGCGCCGTGCCGCCGTGGTCGCGCATCGCCTGCAGCACCTTGGAGTAGTCGTCGGGATCGACGACCACCGCGACGCTGGCGTGGTTCTTGGCGGCGCTGCGGATCATCGCCGGACCGCCGATGTCGATGTTCTCGACCACGTCCTCGCGCGTCGCGCCGGCCTTGCGCGCCGTCTCGCGGAAGCGGTAGAGGTTGACGCAGAGCACGTCGATCGCGTCGATGCCGTGCGTGGTCATCGCGTCGACGTGCGCGGGCACGTCGCGCCGCGCCAGCAGTCCCCCGTGCACCTTGGGGTGCAGGGTCTTGAGGCGCCCGTCCATCATCTCCGGCGAGCCGGTGTAGTCGGCGACCTCGGTCGCCTCGATGCCCGCCTGCAACAACACCTTGCGGGTCCCGCCGGTGGACAGCAGCGAGAAACCGAGCTCCCTCAGCCCCCGCGCGAACTCGACGATTCCTTCCTTGTCGGTGACCGAGAGCAGAGCCCTTCTCATGACCTGTGTTCGTCCTTCCGCTTCTTCAGATACGCCTCGATGAACGGATCGAGGTCACCATCGAGCACGCCGTGCACGTCCGAGGTCTCGTACTCGGTGCGCAGGTCCTTGCACATCTGGTAGGGCTGCAGCACGTAGCTGCGGATCTGGTTGCCCCAGCTGATCGAGCCGCGATCGCCGTAGAACTTGGCCAGCTCGGCCTCGCGCTTGGCGAGCTCGAGCTGGTAGAGCTTGGACTTGAGGGTGCGCATCGCCGAGTCGCGGTTCTTGTGCTGGCTGCGCTCGGCCTGACACGCGACCACGATGCCGCTGGGAATGTGGGTGATCCGGATCGCCGACTCGGTCTTGTTGACGTGCTGACCGCCGGCGCCCGAGGCGCGGAACGTGTCGACCTTGAGATCCTCCTTGCGGATCTCGACGTCGATCGAGTCGTCGAGCTCGGGCACGACTTCGACCGACGCGAACGACGTCTGCCGCCGGCCCTGACCGTCGAACGGCGAGATGCGGACGAGGCGGTGCACGCCCTGCTCGGCCTTGAGGCGCCCGTAGGCGTACGGGCCGCGGATCACGATGGTGGCGTTCTTGATGCCCGCCTCCTCGGCCTTCTGGAAGTCGGTCTCCTCGACCTCGTAGTCGTGCTGCGACGCCCACTTGATGTACATGCGCAGCATCATCTCGGCGAAGTCCGAGGCGTCGACGCCGCCGGCACCGGGCTGCAGCGTCACGATCGCGTTCATCGGGTCGTGCTCGGCGCCGAGCATCAGCTGGAACTCGAGCGTGTCGAGGCCCTCGTGGATCTGACGCTCGGTGTCGGCCAGGTCGGCCTCGACCCCCTTGGGATCGTCCTCGCCGAGCTCGACGAGCACACGACCGTCCTCGACGAGCTTGCTCAGCCGGTCGATCGGATCGACCACCTGGAAGCACAGCTTCTTCTTCTGAGCGATGGTCTGGGCGCGCTCCGGCTCGTCCCAGAACCCCGGCTGGCTCATCTGGTGCTCGATGTCCGCGAGCTCACGGTGACGGCGAAGGTAGTCAAAGACTCACCTTGATCGATTCGATCCTTTGCTCGGCGTCCTTCAGCGTGGTGAGGTGTTCTGCGAGGCCCATGAGGCCGAGCATCTCATCGCTGTGCGCCGGCGATGTCCAGGCCGAACTCGGCGCCGGGAAAATGAAACCCGCGACAGGCACTGCAGGCAAAGGATCGAAGTCGGCGAATCATGGCCCGTCGCGGGTTCCGTGTGCCGTTGCGCTGTGTCATGCACAGGCAGGCAGATCATCGGCAGCCCTTGCGCGCGCATAAGTGGGCTTCTTGCAGCCGGGAAAGCCGATCCGGCGCGATGTCGGTGCGAAGCACGCTCGCATCGGCGGATCACGTTCTGGACGGTCGCGCCGGTTTTTTGCGCGCGACGCGAGAAGGCCCGAGGCGAGACAGCATCACCCGCGCGCGGGCCGCGCGCTGCAAAAGCCGGCAACGCCGCGAAGGCCCGCTGACGCCGCCGTTTCGCCCCTCACTCCAGGCCGAGCAGCTTCTTGAGGTTGGCGAAGAAGTCGCGCCACGCGGCGAGCGACTGCGCGGTCGCTTCACGGATCGCCACGTCGCGCTCGAAGGTCTCGGCGAGCATCTCGAGCAGCGGCACGCGCGCGTCTTCGGGTGTGCCAGGATCGAGGATCCGTTCGACCAGAGGACGCACCGCGGTGAGGAAGCGCGGGTCGTTGTTGTTGTGACGAGCCTGGAGCTCGAGCATGAGGGCGTCGACGCGGGTCATGGGTTCTTCCCGGCGGCCGGCTGTGTTTCGGCACGCCGAAGAACCCTACCACGGACGCCGGGCTGCGGTCGGATTGCGACGCGCCTCGGTTCGGGACGGCCCGCGCCATCGGACGTTGGGTTCGCGCGAATTCGGGCGCGACCGCCGAAGGACCGGCCCCAAGGCCGGTCGGCGCGGGCATCGGCGGATCAGATCATCGTCACCGCGGCGGCGTTCTGCAGCCGGCGGCGGGCCATCGCCTCGGAGGCCTTGTAGCTCTTGAGCTTGTTGTAGAGCGTCTTGGTGTCGATGCCGAGCACGCGGGCGGCGCGCGTCTTGTTGCCGCCCGTCGAAGCCAGCACGCGGTGGATGTGGCGCTTCTCGACCTCGGCCAGGGTCAGCTGCAGGGTCTCCTCGGGCTGGTTCTCGCCGAGCAGGCGACGCAGGACGTTGGTCGGCTCGACCACGGCGAGGTCGTATTCGGCGCCTTCGACGCGGCCGCGGAATTCGTCCATCGAGCTGCAGGTGCTGACCATGCAGCCCCAGTCGGCGACGATCTTGTTGAGGTTGTTGGCCGTCGCATCACGGCCGGAGAACACGAGAAGACGCTTACCGAGAGTCATGGGGTTCGATCCTTTGGAGCGGCCGCGGTGGGTCGGAGCGAGCACCGGGCGAAGAGGGGTGGGAGCGGTTGGTGACTGCTACGTGATGTCGCCGATCGGGCGAGCCACCTGACGACATTTCCAGGCTTTCCGTCCGACCTTGGCAAGTACTCCCAATCGGCGCGGGCGCGCCGACGCGCCTTCCCTACCGCTCCGCCGACCCGTTGGCGGCCCCGCCTCGGGCCCGCAACACGAGCCGCACCACGACCATCAGCACGATCAACCCGACGAAGACCACGACGGTCAGCAGGGCCATGGAATCGAGCCCCTGACGGGCGCCCGAGCCCTCCCCGAAGGCCTTGGGGATCATCGACACGGTGCCTGCGCCGCTGCGCAACACGATCTTGGTGCGGCCGTCCCCGCGCTTGCCGCGCATCGCGGCGCTGTAGTCGCCGGTCTTCTCTTCGTGGAACCCGAACCCATTGCTGATGTGGCCGATGGCGACGGCCGCATCGAGCTCGAGATCCGTGGACCCGGGCACGTGACACTGCAGCGAGCCCTGGCCCGTGACCAGGCGGATCAGCTTGTCGGGCTGCTTGACGAAGACCTGCAGGTCGCCGACGCCGACGTCGACGTCGACGTCGCCGGCGTGGTCGATGACGATCACGTTGCCGCGGCGGGTCGAGGCCTCGAGCGCGCCCGCGCACCACTGCACCCGCAGGTCGCCGCGCGCGGTGGTGACCTTGGTGGCGGCGTTGCGGTGGTCGAGCGTCACGTTGCCGCTGCCGGCGATCTTCACCTCGAGCGGGATGCCGGGGGGCACGTGAAGACCTAACTCCAGACCGAACACACCCTTGGGATCGTCGACCCCGATGCCGGGGGCCTTCACGACGAGCGTGCCCGGCTCCTTGGCGTCCAGCACCGCGGTGAGTTCGAGCGGGATCGCTTCGAGCCGGGCGAGGTCCTCGGCGGTGTCGGCGGCGCGCCGCACCCCGCCGCCGTATCGCAGGGTCCTCCCGGAACCAGCCGCCACGCCGACGGTGCCGGTCGGCACCTCGACGCGGATGCGCTGCACCGCGGCTTCGAGCGGCAGCTCGCCCCCGACCATGTCCGCGACCGACCGATGCGACAAGGATCCGCCGCACCCGGCTGCCAGCAACAGGCTTACCGCCATCATGACCCGCATCCTCCGACCGCAGTGGGGCTTCGGCTCAGCACGGGGGCAGCGACGGCGGGGTGCGCGTTCCATCATGTGGACACGTTTTGGGTGGGCTCGGAGTTTCGCGATACCGATGGCGTTCTGCAGCGCGGTTCTGCCTCGACCTGCCGTACGCCGCCTTCGCGTATCGTGCAGTATGCCGTCGCGGCACTCGTCCCCATCGCACTCATGGCCAAGAACGGCACCGATCTGCAACCGGACCCGGTGACGATGGTCGCGTACCAGCGCGCCATCGCCGAGTACGCCGATGGCCTCAAGGGCTACGCGGCGCGCCTGCTCGGGGACTCGATCGCGGCGGAGGACGTCGCCCAGGACGCGTTCCTGGCGCTCTACCGCCACCTGTCGCAGGTGCCGACCTCGGCGTTCCGGCCGTGGCTGTATCGCGTCGCGCGCAACCTCTGCCTCGACCAGCTGCGGCGGCGCAAGTTCAAGATGAGCCTGTTCCGCGACCTGCAGCGTGACGACGACCAGCCGTTCACGGCCGAGGACCGCGAGACCGCGCCGCCAGACCAGATCGCCGAGACGCGCGAGGCCAACGAGGCGATCGAGAAGGCGATCGGTGAGCTGCCGCAGAGATTCCGGGAGGCGTTCCTGCTCTGCGAAGTCGAAGGCATGAGCTACGAGGACGCGGCGGCCGTGATGGGCTGTCCCGTCAAGACCGTCTCGACGCGGCTGTTCCGCGCCAGGCAACGCTTCAAGTCCCTCGTCAGCCGTCTGATCAAGGTGTGAACTGACAACCTGGTCCACCGCCGATGAACTGCAACTCCTGCCGCTTCGAACTGTCACAGTGCCTCGATGGCCGCCTGCCCTCGGGGCGCCGCGCTGTCGTCATGCACCACGTCGACGAATGCGCCGGCTGCGCCACCTACTGGGACGAGCTGCAAGCCGCTCAGGAACTGGTGCTGCGCCTGCCGAGCCAGGGTGTCGGCCACGACTTCCGCGACCGCCTGTGGGCGCGCATCCAGGCCGGCGAGGGCACGCCCGAGGCCGTGTTCCGCGAACCGATCGCGGTGATGACCAAGGTCCGCTACGCGCTGACCGGCGCGGCGGCCGCGGCCGCGGTGCTGCTCGCCGCGCTGTGGCTGCACGACGACCGCAACCCGCGGCACGATGACTCGACGCTCGTCGCCGACGCCAACGACCGCACGCTGCAGGACCACACGCTGCACCCGCGCGACGACCAACGCGGTCGCATCGGCGGCCAGCGCCCGACCGACAACGGCACGGTCTACAGCCCCAACTCGCTCGCGCTGGTCTCGTCGGCCCAGCCGCTCACCGCGGACCTGGTCGCCAAGGAGGCCGCGCGCCAGTTCGTGCAGCGCTACTCCGATGCGAACTTCGCGCTCACGCGCCTGCACGACGAGCCCGACAACTCGGGCATGCTGCGCCAGGCTTTCGAGAGCGCCGACGAGCTGCGCGGCTTCGGCAACCTGCTGCTGACGCTGCGCGACCGCGACCGCCTGTCGTTCAGCGACGTCGACGTCGACGCCGACCTGCGCGTCGCCGTGAACATGCTCGACGAGAAGCGCCTGCAGAAGCGCAACCTCGAGACCGCGCGCTACATCGTCGCGCCGGCGCTGAGCAGCAAGAACCTCGCCAACGTCCTGAACACGATCCGCGTGCAGCCCTCGGTCGACCCGCGCGACGAGGTGGACGTGCTGTGGCGGCTCAACACGATGCAGCCCGAGGCGTTCTCGCAGCTGTTCTTCGTGATCGGCAACCCCGACGACATCGCCGAGTCGTTCGGCGTGCCGCGCCGCAACGACATCTTCCTGCTGCAGGGCCAGTGCGGCCCACAGTGGGTCGCCCCGCGCAGCCAGGTCGGGAAGATCGAGATCCACATCGTGCGCAACCGCTGAGGTCGGCGGCAGCAATCGACGGATTCGGCCCGAACCCGAAACCCCCGGGCACCGTCTTGCTAGCATGGCGCGCCGATGCTCGCCCTCCTCCTGGCCCTCGCGGCCCACGTGTCGCCGTTCGCCGCACCGAGTCTGCACGACCCGGTGGTGGCCCTCGCCAACGAGGCGGGCCGCGGCGCGGCGGCGGTCCTGCCCAGCGACCCGACCAAGGCGCTCGACGCCTGGCTCAAGCTCTACTTCGCCGGCAAGATCTCGATCCTGTCGAAGGAGAACATCGCCAGCAAGTCGCTGGCCATGAAGTACGGCATCGTGCCGAAGAGCGGCCTGGGCAACCCGACCTGGGAAGGCGACCTGCACGCGATCCTCGAGGCCGTCGCCAAGCAGGACGACGCCGAAGCGGCGGCGGCGCTGCTCGAGGTCGCCGCCGTCGGCCTCACCGCCAGCAAGCTCGATGCCGACGCCGCGCCGCATCACGTGCGCGCCGCGGGCGAGAAGTGGGCCGCGCGCCTCACCTCGGGCCCCGCCAAGGAAGAGCTCGCCAAGGCGGCGCGCGGCGAGGGCAAGGGCGACAAGGCCACGGTCGCCGGCCTGCAGATCGCGGGTGTTCGCTGCCTGGCGCGCCTCGGTGACAAATCGATGCGGACGACGATCGAGCAGCAGCTCGCCGACGCCGACGAGCTGGTGCGCGTCAACGCCGCCGAAGCCCTGCAGACGCTCGGCGACGAAGCCGCGGCCATGGCCTTGATCGGCTCGCTCGAGCGCGAGACCAGCGACGCGGTGCTGATCGCCGTGAGCCGCTGCCTGCGCTCGCTGTATTCGCAGTACGTGCCGACGGCGGCCAGGCCCAAGAGCGACACCGTCAAGGGCGACGACGGCTCGACCGGCGATGCCCAACCCGAGGCGCCGAAGAAGGCCGCAGGCGCGCCGCCGGAGTCGACACGGCTCGCCGCGCGCGCGGCGATCGGCGCGATCGGCCGCTCGACCTGGCGCGGCGACATGGCGCTGCTGCAGCTGCTCGACGATTGGCGCTCCCTCGAGGCGATCCCGGCGCTGATCGGCGTGCTCGAGCGCTTCCGCGACAACCCGCAGGACGTGCAGTCCGGCAAGCTGTCCCTACTGCTGCTCTACCGCGCCCACGAACTGCTCGTGGCGATGACCGGCGCAGTGATCCCGGCCGAGGCGCCCGAGAAGTGGCGCGAGCTGTGGGAACGCGAGAAGGACAAGATCGACCTCAACCAGAAGCACGAGCCCAAGGGGCCGCCGACGACCGTGGCGAGCGGCTTCTGCGGCATCCCGGTGCAGGGCAGCCGCGTGCTCTTCATCCTCGACCTGTCGGGCAGCATGGACTTCCCGATGCCAGACAAGCAGTCGACGCGCCTCGACTTCGCGCAGCGCGAGCTGCAGCGGGCGATGAGTTCGATCTCGCCCAACGCGCACTTCAACCTGGTGACCTTCAACGGCAACCCCAAGGCCAAGCTGTGGAGCAAGGACATGGTGCCGGCGACCGAACGCAACCGCGCCAGGTTCCTCAAGTACGTCGAAGGCCTGCGCGCCAACGGCGGCACCAACCTGTGGTCGGGCTTCGAGCAGGGCCTCAAGGTGCGCTCGCTGGTCTACGGCGACCGCTACGAGACCAACGTCGACGAGGTGTTCATCCTCTCCGACGGCGCCCCCTCGGTCGGTGACATCATCGACCCGATCGAGATCCTGCGCCTCGTGCACGAGACCAACCGCTTCGCCAACATGCGCATCAACACGATCTTCATCACCTCGACGAACCCGCAGGAAGCGCAGCCGATGCCGTGGATGACGATCTCGCCGGCCGAGCTGATGCGGCGCCTCGCCAAGGAGAACGGCGGCAAGTTCGTCGGCCTGTAGGCCCACGGCGGGTCACCTCTTCGCGTTGCGCGCCGGGACCTTGGTCTGAGGCTTGGTCGCGGACGGCACGGCCCCCGGCTGCCCCGGGTGACGATGGCTGTGCAGCAGCGGCCCCGTCAGGGCCAGCAGCCCGCCGATGATGACCAACACCCAGGCGGCGCGGTCGGACTCGCGCAGCGCCTCCTCGGGGGTCTCCGCCGCGACCAGCGCCATGCGCACGTCGTCGCTCTGGAACGCGAACGTCGCGTTGCCGATCGCGCGCCACAGGAAGAACGTGCGATCGACCTCCTCTCGCATGTAGCGCGCGACGGCGACCTGGCCGTGCAGGACCAGGCCGCCGCCGACCAGGACGCCACCGATCAGCACCACGAGCCAGCGCAGGAAGCGGAGCATGGTCGGCGCAGGGTAGCGCCCTGCGCCGCGCGAGTCACTTCGCGGGCGCCGGCTTGATCTGCACGATGCGCTCGCCGTCGCGGAAGACGATGCGCTCGCCGAGCGCCAGCACGTCGCGCAGCTTGGGGTTGGCCTTGAGCAGCGCGAAGTAGTCGTCCGAGAACGCCTCGATCGCGACCACGGTCTTCTGCCAATCGGTGGGCAGGCCCTGCTCGATCAGCTCTTCGCCGACGGTGAGGAACACGCGGCCGGCGGCGCGCTTGAGCACCGCGGGCGCCTTCTTCGCGCCGCGACCGTCCTTGGCGGCGTCCCGGCTCTCGGCGTCGCGATCGGCCTCGCGGCGCATGCTGCCGAGGTAGAAGTCGTCCGAACCGGTCGCCGCCTTGCTCTCGGCGACGGCCTGCGCGCCGGTGCGGACGCGGCCGAGCCGCTCGAGCCCGCCGCTGGCGCCAGGGGTCGAGGGGCCGGCGGGCGACGACGCACCCGGCGCACCCGGGCCACCGTCGTCGGGCCGGTCGGGGCACCGCGGCCGCCGCCCGGAGTCGGCGCCGCGCCGAGGCCGACCGCGCTGTTCCACTGGTTGCTGTCGAACGCCGATTCGCGACCGGCCAGGCGCATGCCCTCCTCGACGATCAGCTGCGAGGTGTAGGGGGTGACGATGCCGTAGCGCGTCGCCAGGCTGCGCACCTCCATGATCAGTTCCGGACGTTGGCCGCCGCGGCGGATCGCGTCGAGCAGGGCCGCGACGTGCTGCCGCGCCCACAGGGTCTGCACGAACTCGCGGTCGGCGGCGACGGTCGGGAACTCGACCTCGAACACGAACTCGCGGTCCTTGCCGTTCTGCTTGCCGCGCACGCGCACGAGCTTCTTGCCCTCACCGCGGTAGCGGCCGGTGATCTGCATCACCTCGCCGCAGAACAGGTCGCGGGTGGTGGTGGGGTGCACGTCGAACACGTCGATGCCGTCGCAGCGCACCACCACGTCGGTCATCGCCGGCTGCGCGATCTTGCGGCACAGCGCGTCGACCTTCGCCTCGATCTTCTCCTTGTTGCCGACGAAGTCGCGCGCGCCGTGGTGCTGCTGCACGAGGTCGTCGATCAGCCGCACGTCGATCTGGTCGCCGACGCCGAGCGCGAACAGGCGCATCGCGCGCTTGTCGAGCTGCTTGGTCAGGGCCAGGATCTGCTGCGGGTTGGTGAGCCCCATCGTCGGCTCGCCGTCGGTGACGAACACGATCTGCGGCAGCAGCGCGCCGGCGTCGTCGCCGGTCGGCAGGTTGGCCTCGAGGGCCTGCTGCAGCGCGCCGCTGATGTTGGTGCCGCCCATCGCGTTCAGGCGATCGACCATGCCCATCGCCGCGTCGAGGTTGTCCTTGCTGGCCGCGACCGGCTGCTCGAAGAACGTCTGCACCGACGACGCGAAGGTCACCACCTGGAACACGTCCACGGGCCGCAGCGAGCGCAGGAACGTGCGCAGGGCCGCCTTGGCCTGCTCGATCTTGTCGCCCTTCATCGAGCCCGAGGTGTCGACCACGAACTGCACACAGCGGCGCGGGATCTCCTTGTCGTCGGCGAGTTCGCGCGGCGGCGACACCAGCATCGCGAAGTAGCCGGCGTCCCCGGTCTGCCGGTGGGTCAGCAGGTGCAGGCCGAAGTCCTGCTGGGTGAGGCCGTAGTAGACCTCGAGGTTCTCGAGCTCGGCGAAGGTGCCCTCGAGCGTCACCGTGGCGCGGTGCTCCCCTTCGCGGCGGATCTCGGCGCCGCCGAACGGCGCGAACACCGTCGCCAGCGCGGTCTTCGACTTGATCGACACGTCGAGCGCGATCGGCCCGGTGCCGGCGTCCCCCATCTGCATCGAGCGCAGCGGCCACTGCCACTGGTAGACGCCGCCGAGCGGCTCGAGCACCTGCCGCAGCCGGACCGTGACGCCGACCTCGCCGTTCGCCGGGATCGGGTAGATGCGCGCACGCAGCAGCCCCTCACCCGCGTACTCGAGCAGCCCCGGGTCCCGGCGGCGCCGCACGATCGACTCGTAGACGTTGCGGGCCTGACCGGCGTCGAGGACCTCGCCCTTCACCTCCTTGCCCCCCACCGTCATCGTGAAGCCGTCCGCGACCGCCCCGCGCGGCAACGGCAGGATCCAGGTGCCCTCGGCCTCGCGGCCGCCGTCGTTGCGGAACACCTGGTCGATGACCGTGGTCGCCACGCCGTCGACGATCTCGCCGTGGATCGCCGTGCGCGTGACGTGCACGAGGGCGGCGGGCCGCTGGCCGGGAGGCAGCGGCGTCGGCCGGGGCTGGGGCCCGTCGGGGCCCAGGATCAGCCCCTGCGCCGGCAGGGATGCGCACAACGGCGCAAGCAACAGGAGCGGGAGAACGGAACGCATCGAACGGGCCATGAGAACCACCTCGGGTCGGGACTGCGGCAAACCGGGTCGGGCGAGGACGCCCCTACGCCGGCCCGGTTCCCGAAGTTCTGTCGGGCGGGGGGCCGGCCGCCGGCTCAGCGCCCGAGCACGGCCTTGGCGCGGGCGATCGCCGGGTCCCCGGGCGGGGCGATGGCCAGGATCGCCTCGGCCGCGAGGCGGTGCACCTCGTCGTCGCGGTCGACCTGCTGCGAGGTCACGGTGTTGCCGACGTGCACAGACTTGAGCAGCTTCGGCTGGGCCGCATCGAGCATCGCGACGACCTCGGGCAGGCTGCGGGCCGCCGCCGCCCCGCGCCGACGAAGCTCCGCCAGGGCGCGCTCGCGCCGAGGCACGTAGCGATCGTCGAGCAAGTGCTCGAGCTCCCCGATGGGACAACCCGAATCGGTGACCATCGCCACCTGGAACACCGTGGCCTCATCACGGAACTCGTTCACCGCGGACTCCTCCGTGCGCAGGGACCTGCCGAAGATCGTCAGGCTGCTCCCGGTAGAGCCCCATGACATTGCACACCACACCTCGCGGCAATGCGGGGCGACCGCGGTGAGCGCCCTCATCAACGCGGGATGCAAGGACCCGGGCAACCGCCCCAGCTGGTCGTAGAGCGCCGGTGCCGCCGCCGCGCCGGTCCGACCGAGCCTGGTCAGCCCCGCCAACGCCGCCGCAGTCGTCTCGACGTCCTCGGGATCGAGCGCGGCGACGAACGCCGGCACCGCCAGCGCACCGAGCGCCACGAGGTTCGCGAGTGCCTCATCGCGCTTGCCATCGTGCCGGAGCTCTCGAGCCAGCTCGGTGACCCGCGCCGCCGCCCGTTCGGGGACCTCGGGCGGCGCTTCGATCACGGGCGGAACACCGGCCAACACCTCGCGGGCCCTGTCCCCCGCAGGCGACTGCGGCGCGATCGCGAGCACCGCCAACGCCGCCTTGCGGCGCAGATGGATGGTGCGCTCCGATCCCAGGATCCGCGGATCCGGCACCTCGAGCAGAAGCTGCAGACCGGGCAAGGCCGCCTCGGCCTTGGCGCCGAGCCGCGCCAATTGCTCGGTCGCGAACTCGACGCGTACGGCGTTGGTGCTGGCCAGCGCCTCGATCCAGTCTTCGAGGGCCAGATCGCGCGGCATCGACGACCGTGAGGACAGCCGCGAGAAGGCGACCTGGCCGTCCCCCTTCATGGTGGTCATGACGTTGAAGACCCAACGCGGGCTCCGGCTGTCCGGGTCGAGGACCACCTCGTGGCCGGCGATTTCGGCGAGCACCCAGACGAGCTCGCACGTCGCCTTCTTGCGGTCGCCGAGCAGCGCCTCGATGCGTGCTCGCGCCCCGACCGCTGCCGACCCCATCTCGATCAACAGGCTGCAGTACGGCGCCTGACTCGCGGCATCAGCGCCTTCGAGCACATCCATGATCGCCGGTACCGCCGCGGCCCCCATCTCGACGAGGGCCGCGCGCGCCTGATCGCATTGCGCACCCTCGAGCCTGCCGAGCCAGTCCCTGGCGACCGCAACCTCCTTCGTGTCCTGCGCGCCGAGCATCGCACCCAACACCACGAATGCCGCACTTCGTCGCCACATCGTCGAACTCCTCGTCTTCTCGAACACCTCGGGCCCGGCATCGTAGCGCCACCTGTCGCAGCGCGGGCCCACCACCCCCTGGTCGCCCCGCGCGCGTTCTCGTAGCGTCCGAGAAGATGCCGCCGAAGCTGCACAGCTCCCTGCTGCTCGCCGCCCTGCCGGCGATCTTGGCGCCGACGCCGATGCGGGCCCAGACGGTGCACGAGGAGACGACCGCCACCGGCCTGCGCATCTGGGACTTCCCCGACGACGACGCCGACCGGTTCTCGATCGCCGTGATCGTCGGCGTCGGCGCCCGCGACGAGCTGCGGCAGCACGCCGGCATCGCCCACTTCCTCGAGCACGTGGTGCTGCAGTCGACGAAGACCCGGCCGGGCGTGTTCGCCGACGACGAACTGGACGGGCGCGGCCTGGACGTCAACGGCTTCACCTCCTCGGAGGCGACGGTCTATCACGTCACCGGTCGCGCCGCGCACTGGCGGTTCATGGTCGACTGGCTCGCCGATCACGTGCTCTCGCCGCGCTTCGACAGCGCCGAGGTCGAAGGCGAACGCCGCACCGTGATCGAGGAGATCACGACCAACGGTCCCGACTTCCACGCGATCACCTACGAGAACCTGCTCTACGGCGACCACCCGCTGGCGCGCTCGATCGGCGGCAATCCGGGCACCGTCGGCGCCGTCACCGTCGACGATCTGCGCGCGTTCCATCGGCGCTTCTATCACGCCGGCAACATGGCGGTCGGCTTCGCGGGCAGGGTCTCGCGCGACGCGTGCATGCAGGCGGTGAGCATCGCGTTCGCGGCGGCCCCGACCGGCGAGCCGGTGATCAGCACGGCGCCGACCCCGCGCTTCGGCGATCTCTGGACCAACCGCAACTACGCCGGCGACCAGACCGGATCGCTGCTGCTCGGCTACCACCTGCAGTGCTCGCGGCCCGAAGAGCTGACCAACCTGCTGGTGATCGAGGCGTATCTCGGCCAGCGTTTCTTCGCGGTCGCGCGCGAACAGCGCCACCTCGCCTACGCGCCCTCGGTCGCGCTGACCTGGGGCCGTGACGCTCAGCGGCTCGCGTTCCGGTGCCCGACCAGCGAACGCGGCAATGTCGCGCCCCTCGCCGAGATCGTCGCCGACCTGGTCGGGGAACTGCAGAAGGTCGACCCCGGCCACCTGCAGGACGCGATCCGCCGCGCCCGCGCCGGCTTCGTCTGCGAATCGGTCGACGATCTGGTCGAGGCGATGGAGTACGCCGCGTGGGTCGCCTGGCACGGCGGCGCGGCCGACTCGTTCACCGCCGCGTTCGATCAGGTCTCCGCCGCCGACGTCGCCGCGACGGCCACGCGCTGGTTGCGACCGGAGCAGCGCTACAGCCTGAGCACCACGCCGCTGTTCGGAACGCCGAGCAGCACCTGGGCGCTCGTCCTCGTGCTGACCATCTTCACGGCCGTGGTGCTGCGCCTCTACGGCGGCCCGCTGCGCGCCGCGCTCGCGGCCCGTCTGCGGCGTCACCGTCGACCGCGCGGTCGGATGCTGGCGATGCGTTCGCGGGAGCCGATCAAGACCGTGGACGCCGAAGAGGTCGCGCGCAGCATCCAGAAGTTCTTCGAGGAAGAGGACCGCAGGCGCGGTGATCGATGACCGACGCGCGCGCCGCCCGCGCTACTCGAGCGGCAACTTGCAGCCCGCGGCGTCGAAGATCACCTCGAAGCGCGGCGCGAGCCAGCGCACCAGGTTCTCCGGGGTGCGGATGTCCGCCGCGGTGACATGCGCCACCACCTCGCGCGGGCCGGTCTTGTCCAGGTTCTTGGTCCACAGCACCACGTCGCCGGGCACCTGCATCCGGAAGGTCACGTCCAGGCCGGCGACCTCCCTGATGCGGCGGTTGAAGAAGTCGACGGCGACCGGGTCGACCTCGTCCTTCATCTTCTCGGCCTTCTCGCGCGCCTCGAGCCACGCCTGCCTGCCCTGCAGGTAGAGCGTCAGTTTGGCCGTGCCCTCCTTGGGGCCCTTGGCCAGCACCCACTCGGCGCTGCTGCCGCACAGCGGGCTCTGCTGCAGGTCGCTGAACTTCGCGAACGACGCCTGCAGGTCGACCGTGCGGCGCTGAGCCTTCTTGCCGGTCTCGTGCTTCGTCAGCTCGAGCCCCGCCGCAGCGAGCTCGCGGCCGACGAGCTCCTTGTCGAACACCGCGAACGGATTGGCAGCCGCGCCGAGCTGAGCCGCGGCGCTGGCCTTCTGCACCTTGTCGAGGGTCGCCACGCCGACGTCCATGTGCACCGTCTGGGTGCCGCTGCCGTCGGCGCGCAGCTCGACGGTCTGTTCCATCTGCAGGCAGGAGGGCAGCGCGGCGAGGAGCAGGAGGGACAGGTGCAGGGCTCGCATGAGGTCTCGATCGGCCATTGGCATGGGCGGTCTGAAGCCAGGACCGGTTCCTGTCGCGCCCGCGGGCCCCGCCCGTAGGATCCGGCGCATGCCTGCTGCCCTGCTGCCCCTCGCCTGGACCACGGACTACCCCATCGCCGCCATCCTGGTCGGCCTGGTGGGGCTGGTCGCCGGCGCCGACCTGCTGGTGCGGGGCTCGGTCTGGATCGCGCTCACCCTGGGCATGAGCCGCATGGCCGTCGGCCTGACCCTCGTGGCGATGGGCACCTCGCTGCCCGAGCTGCTGGTCAGCTTCACGGCGGCGCGCTCCGGCAACAGCGAGATCGCGATGGCGAACGTGATCGGCAGCAACACCGCCAACGTGCTGCTGATCGTGGGCTGCGCCGCGTCGATCTGCGCGATCCGGCTGCAGGTCCGCTGGTACGAGCTGGTCTACATGTCGATCGCGACGGCGCTCGCGGCGGTGCCGTTCCTGTTCACCCGCGAGGTCTCGCGCCCGCTGTCGACGGTGATGGTGGTGATGCTCGCGATGTTCTGCTTCGGGCTGTTGCGCCGCGAACGCACCCACGAGGAGCACCCGGGCCACGAGGCGCCGCCGCGGGCGACGCTGTTCGGCTGGCTGCTGCACCTCGCCCTGCTCGGCGGCGGCTTCGTGCTGCTCGCCTACAGCGCCGAGTGGCTCGTCGACGGCGCCGTCGCCATCGCCAGTTCGCTGGGCATGAGCAAGGCCGTGATCGGCATGACCATCGTCGCGATCGGCACCAGCCTGCCCGAGCTGGCGACGTCGGCGGTCGCCGCCAAGAAGGGGCAGCCCGAGATCGCGATCGGCAACGTCATCGGCAGCAACATCTTCAACGTCGGCTCGGTGCTCGGCGTCGCCGGCCTGCTGCAGCCGTTCCCGGTCGACGTCGACGAGCTCGGCCGGCTGATGGTCATGACCGGCGCCTCGGCGGTGCTGCTGGTCTTCGTACTGCGCGCGCTGGGCGGTGTGCCCCGTTTCGTCGGGGTCCTGTTCCTGCTGATCTACGCCGGTTTCATGGCCTACGAGGTCATGCACGGCAAGGTGTCCTGAGCCGGGCGGCCTGACGCCGGGCCCGCAGACGGTATGATGCTCCGTCCCATGCTCGCCGCTCTGCTCACCAGCTTGTTGCTCTGGCAGGAGCCAGGGCCCGCTCCGCAGCCGCCGACCCCGCAGTCCGAGGCCGAGAAGCCAGTCCCGCAGGACAAGCCCGTCGAGACCCCGACGCCGATCGAAGCCTGGGACGACCGCACCGCCAAGGCGGCCGCCGCCGAGCTGACCAAGGTGATGAAGGGCAAGTCGTCGTCGATGCGCGAGAAGACGCAGGCGCTCGAAGCAGTCGCCAAGGGCTCGAACAAGCTGCTGATCAAGCCGCTGGTCAAGGTGGTCGAGGAGGACAAGTCGCTGCTGGTCCGCCAGCGCGCCGCGGCGCTGCTGGCCAACCAACCCGAGAAGGACGCCAACGACGCGCTGCGCAAGCTGCTCAAGAACCCGCGCGTCGGCTCCTATCCGGTGGTGCAGGCCGAGCTGATCAAGGCCCTGGCGAAGTGCGGCTACGACGGCAAGCAGTGGGACTCGATCGCCGACCTGTTCGAACAGGAGTACGCCGCCGAGCGCGTCACGCTGCAGGAGGCGATCCTCGATCTCGTCGCCCAGCACAAGGAGAAGCAGGCGCTGCCGATGCTGCTGCGCAACTTCGACGAGCCGTCGCCGAAGAACGTGCACGACGGCAGCAACCCGCCCGCCGAGTACTGGGAGGCGCGCTGGAAGGCCTGGGCCTCGTGGCGCGCCAAGGTCAAGGACACCGTGTTCGCGGTCACCGGCCAACGTTTCACCTCGGCCACGGAAGCCGGCGAGTGGCTCAAGAAGAACCCCCTCTGACCGCTGCGCCGATCGCAGCCGCCCCCCCGGCCGCAGTCGACGAGGTCGCGTTCCTGCGTGAGCACGCCCCGTGGCTGTTCGCGCCCGAGCTCGGCGCGTGCATCGTCGGCTCCTCGGCGCTCGCGATCGCCTGCGCGCGAAGCAGCACGGTCGGACCGCGGCCGGGCGACCTGGACCTCGCGTGGGCGCTCGACGTGGCGGCCGGCGAGGCGCTGTTGCGCCGGCACGGCGTGTTCCTGCAGACGACCGAGGGCAACCAGGCGCGCGGCACCCTGGCCCTGAAGATCGCCGGGCGGCGGCTCGAGATCACCACGTTCCGCGGCCGCGACACCGCCGCCCCCGTGGCGCAGCGCATCGCCGACGACCTCGCCGAACGTGACATGACGATCGGCGCCCTGGCGCTGCAACTCGCCACGGGCGGGCTGCACGATCCGCAGCAGGGCCTGCGCGACTGGCAGGAGCGCCGCATCCGCGCCGTCGGCGACCCGGCCGAACGCGTGCGCGAGCATCCCGTGCGCTGGCTGCGCTACTACCGCAAGGCGCACGAGCTCGGCTTCGACCTCGACAGCCAGGTCCGCTCGCTCGACCTGCCGCCGCAGCTGCTGCTCGACCTGCCCAAGGAAGCGATCGGCGGCGAGCTGCGCAGCCTCATGGCGAAGTGCGCCTCCCCGGGTCGCTGCCTGTGCGAGCTGCACGAGGCCGGCCTGCTCGAGGTGCTCGCGCCCGAGCTCGCGCTGCAGTTCGACGGCCGCCCTGCGGGTCCGCAACGCCATCACCCCGAGGTCTCCCAGGGGCTGCACCTGATCCTCGCGCTCGAGTGGGCGTTCGCGCACACGCAGCACCTCGACGAACGCGACGCCCTGACCGTGCGCATCGCCGTGCTCTGTCACGATCTGGGCAAGGGCTACACGCGCGCTGCCGACCTGCCGCGGCACCTCGGCCACGACCACGCCGGCCTGGCGCCGATCGCGCACCTGCTCGACCGCTGGCCCGGCCTCGCCGACCAACGCGCGCGCACGCTGGCGCGGCAGGTCTGCGCGCTGCACCTGCACATGCACAACCTCGCGGCGCTGCGACCGGGAACGCTCGCGCGGCTCTACGACGAGTGGCTGCGCGGCGGCGAGTTCGACGCCGAGCTGTTCGCGCTGGCGATCGCGGCCGACTCGGCGGGCCGCCTGGGGCTGTACGACACCGGGGTCACGGTGCGCGACACCGTGCAGCGCGAGGTGCAGTGGCTGCGCGCGACCTGCGCCGGCGTGGACGCCGCGGCGCTGCGCGAGCGCCACGCCGACGACCTCGTGGCGTTCCGCGCCGCGCTGCACGAGGCGCGCGCCAAGGCGCTGGCGCGCAGCCGGCGCGAGCTCACTTCGCCGGCAGACGAAGCTCCGTAGTCGCAGTCTCGCCGGACGTGACGTCGACCGCCGTGTCCTCGCTCCAGGGGCCGAGCTCGCCGGGGCCCAGCGGCATGCTCCGGACGCGCATCAGGTAGCGGCCCGGGGACAGCGACGCGAACGAGAACTTGCCGCCCATCGCCGGCTGGGACTCGCGATCCTCTTCGTTCTCGCGCCGGTACTCGACGAGCGCGATCCGCACGGCACTGCCGTCGGCCGCGACCACCTTGCCGCGGATGCGGCCCGCCGGGCGCATCTCCACCCGCCCGGCGTCGGTCACCTGTCGTTCGTTCACGACCTGCTCGGCGCGCTTGCCCTCGGCGTACTTGTCGTGGGTGATCTTGACGTCGTAGGTGCCCACCGGCACGTCGTCGACCTGCGCCCAGCCGTCGGGGCCGGTCTTGGTGCGCTGCTGCCCCATCGTGATCGTGGTCGCTTCGGCCGAGTCGTCGCCGGTCGTCGACATGGTCACCATCATCATGCGGCGCTGCCGCGGCGCGCCGCCCGGCGCGTCGGGCTGCGCGACCTGCAGCTCGACCATCGCGCCGCCGATCACCTCGCCGGTGCCGGCGACGACCGCCTGCACCCGCAGCGTGCCCGTGCGCAGGTAGAGGTCCTGGTTCTGGTCGGCGACGTCGCCGTTCACGCGCACGTCGAAGCGCGCCTTGATCAGGCTCTCCTCGCGCCCGTAGCGCAGCACGTAGCTGCCGGCCTCGACGTCGGTGAACTCGTATTCGCCGTTGCCGTCGCAGACCGCGCCGCGGCCGCCCATGCCGGGCATCTGCGGCATGTCGCCACCGGCGGCCTCGAGCTCGACGCGACAGCCCGCGACCGGCCCGTCGGCGCCGAACACCTTGCCGTGCAGGCGCACCGACATCGGCTTGCGCAGGTCGATCACCGTCGTCTCCCCGGCGACGACGCGCGCGTGGCGCTGGCTGGCCTCGATCGCGTCGCTCTCGTGGCCGACCATCACGAACATGCCGCCGACGTTCTGGGCCTGGTTGTCGCGAACCAACACCGCGGTGTAGTCGCCCGGCACCAGCGGCCCCACGTGCAGCTTGCCTTCGGCGTCCACGGTGTGCTTCTGCCGCGACGAGGTCTCGCCGGACCCCAGTGGGCCCTCGAGAGAGAAGCTCGCACCGGCGATCGCCGCGCCGTCGGCGCCGGCCACCGTGACGTCGAGGAAGCCCGGCGTGCGCAGCGCGAGCGCCGCCTGGGCCTGCCCCACCGCCGGCATGTTGACCACCACGGGGCGCGCCGCAGCGTGCCGTTCGTGGGTGGCGGTGAATTCGAGTTGGCCGCTCGGCAGCGCGCGGATCGTCGCCTTGCCCTCGGCGTCGGTCTCGGCCGTGCCCAGCTCGGGGCGATCACCCGAGAACCGCACGTCGCCGTTGTCGACCTCGGCGCGCACCGCGCGCGCGAAGCCGAGGGTCGGCCCGTTGCCGGTCGGATCGGGCGCCTGGCGCACGCTCACGCGCGCCTTGACGACCGGCGCGCCGGCCGCGTCGACGACCGTGACCAGCGCCGAGGCGCCCGCATCGGCGACCACGCGGACACCGGTCAACACCTGCGCCGGCGCGACCGACAGGCCCGCGAGGCGCGCCGGGCGGTGGGCTTGCCCGCGCGCGTGCACGGCCACGGCCCCGGGCCGCACGCCTTCGAGCCGGAACGTGCCGTCGGCCGCCGTGCGCACGCGCGACGGCGTGTCGAACATCGGCATCCTGGCCGGTTCGTCGAGCATGATGTCCGCGTTGGCCGCCCCGTCGTCGGCGCGTACGAACACCTCGCTGTTCGCGATCGGCGCGCCGTCGCCGCCGACCAGCACCCCCTCGATCACGCCCAGGCGCTGCACGGTGATCAGCAGATCGCCGGTGCCGATCGCGACGCCCGCGACCACGGTCTCGGAATGACCGCCGCCGAACGCGCGGATCGTGGTGGCTTCGCCCGTGAGTCCGGCCAGGGTGAAGTAGCCCGCCTCGTCGGTGACCGCGGCCTCGTCGGCCGCGAACCGCTCGATGCGCATGCCGCCGCGTTCCTCCTGCCGCTGCGCCGCGACCTTGCAGCCCGCGACGGGCACGCCGCGTTCGTCGACCACCTGGCCGCTGATCGCCGCGCCGCGCGCGAGGCGCAGCACGAGGTCCTGCTTCTGCTCCTCGGCAGCCAGCGCGACCTTCTCCGCGGCGGGCAGATACTGCGCGGTCGCCGTGCGCAGGTTCCAGGTGCCCTCGGTGAGCCGACCGAGCCGGAACCGGCCGTCCTTGTCCGTGGTGTCGATGCTCGTGGTGCCGAAACCGATCTCGCTGGCGCGCGCCGTCACCTTGACGTCGGCGAGCGGCTTGCCGAACTCGTCGTGCACCACGCCGGCGATCATCGCCGCGCGCAGCACCACGAGGTCGCCGAGGTCACCCGACTGCCCGCCGTCGACGCGCGGCGAACCGGCGGCGAACACGAGCTCGTCCTCGGGCAGCGACAACCGACCGCGATGCGTCTTGTCGATCGCCAGCGCGAAGGTGCCGTCGGCCGCGGTCGTGGTGGTCGCCCCGGGAACGTCACGCGCGCCCGGCGGCAGCACCGAGGGCGGCAGGAACTCGAAGCCGTTGTCGCGGCGCCAGGTGTCGAGGCGCAGCTGCACGCCGGCCCGCGGCAACGCGCTGCCGTCGACGAGGCGGCCGCGCACCATCACGCTCGAGACCGGATCGGTAGCCACGGCGACGCGCTGGGGCTCGCCGACCGCGGCGGCGTTGGCATCGTTCGTCGCCTCGGCGCCGGCGGCGACCGCGCCGGTCGCCGCGTCCGACGGGGTCTGGCCGGCCTCCCCGGCCCCGGCAGCGGGCACGATCGGCTTGGGGGCGAGCCCGAGGTCCTGGCGGAACAGGAACCAACCGAGCACTACGAGGACGAGCAGGCCGAGGACTACGACGAGAGGCGTGGGGCGCATTGCGTGGAGACGAAGGAGGAAGGGCGGACGACGCCAACGTGCGGAGGTTACTCCCCGGCCGGTCATATCTCCCGGCGCGCCGCCGCCGCGCCCACGATCGGCGGTGCCGGCTGCTCGTGGGTGCGCCGGGACCACCAGGACCCTAATCTGCGGCCATGCCGAACCCTCTGCACTGCAAGAAGCGCCGCCGGGAGTTCCTGGCGGCCATCGACTCGCCGGTCCTGCTCATGGCGGGCGGCTGGATCTCGCGCAACTACCCGGCGAACTGGTCGCCGTTCCGCGCCGACAGCACCTTCCTGTTCTTCTTCCCGGACGCCGAGCCCAACGCCGCGGCGCTGTTCGACCCCAAGGACAAGTCGGTGACGCTGTTCCTCGACGAGCGCACCCCCGAGGACGCGCTGTGGCACGGTTCGGTGCCGGGCTTCGCCGAGATCAAGCGCCGGCTCGGTGTCGATGCCGTCGAGAAGCGCAGCGACCTCGCCCGCCTCGTCAAGAAGAAGTGCGGCGCGCGCAAGGTGCGCACCATCGGCATCGCCGACCCGCGCGCCACCGCCGAGGCCGCCGCGATCACCAAGGAGAAGATCGACTTCTACGACAGCGCCAAGATCGGCCACCGCGACCTGCTGCTGACGATCGCGAAGCTGCGCAGCCACAAGAGCAGCGAAGAGCTCGCCGAGATGCGGATCGCCGCGGCCGTGACGCGCGAGGCGCACACGCTGGCGATGGCCAAGACGCGCCCCGGCATCTACGAACAGGACCTCGTCGGCCATGTCGAGGGCGCCTTCGCGCGGCACGGCTGCGTACCCGCCTACAACACCATCCTGTCGGTGCGCGGCGAGGTGCTGCACAACCACGACCACGGCAACATCCTGCGCGAGACCGACCTGGTGCTGCTCGACGCCGGCGCCGAGCGGCGCAGCGGCTACTGCGCCGACGTGACCCGCACCTGGCCCGTGAACGGCCGCTTCGGCCGCGAGGCCGCCGAGGTCTACGACATCGTGCTCGCCGCCGAGAAGGCCGCGATCGAGATGGTCGCGCCCGGCGCGCGATATCGCGACATCCACATGGGCGCCTGCCGCGTGCTCGCCGACGGCCTCGCGCAGATGGGTCTGCTGAAGGGCGACGTCGACGGCCTGGTCGAGAAGGGCGCGCACGCGTTGTTCTTCCCGCACGGTGTCGGCCACCTGCTCGGTATGGACGTGCACGACCTCGAAGGCTTCGGTGACCTCGTCGCCTACGGGCAAGGCCGTAAGCGAAGTCCCCAGTTCGGCACCGCCTATCTGCGCCTCGACCTCGACCTGCAACCTGGAATGTGCGTCACCATCGAGCCCGGCATCTACTTCGTGCCGGCGATCCTCGAGAACCGCGAGCTGCGCCAGCAGTTCAAGGGACAGGTCGACTTCACCCGCGCCGGTCGCTTCCTGACCAGCAACGGCAAGCGCGGCTTCGGCGGCGTGCGCATCGAAGACGATGTGGTCTGCACTGCGCACGGTCACGAAGTGCTGTCCGCAGCGATTCCCAAGGAGCGCCTGGCGGTCGAGGCGCTCGTCGGCTCGGCGCTCTTCTGAGCGCGCGGGGGCCGATATCGCCCGACGAGAGAGGAGAACCAGGATGAGCCACCATGCGTCGCCGGCACTATCGATCGTTCACCTGACCGAGAGCCCCGAGGACGCCCGGCTGCTCGGCGAACAGATCAAACAGGAGGACCTGATCCTGCAGGTGGAGCACGTGCGCGACCTGCAGGCGCTGCGCGCGCAGCTCAAGCGCGGCCCCGACCTCGTCATCGCCGACCTGTCGCCGCTGTGGACGGATCTCGAGTCGACGCTGATGCGCGTGCTCGCGGACTTCCCCGAGGTGCCGATCGTGTTTCGTTGGGGCCAGCCCGGCAACTGGCAGGTCGAGGACTCCACCGAGCAGGTCCGCCGCGCGGTCTGGAACGCGCTGCGCGCGCAGGAGGTCGAAGGAGAGGCGAAAGAGCCCAAGCAACAGCGCATCGACCAGCAGGTGCGACTGCAGGGCGCGCTGCTGACGATCAGCGAGTTCGACTTCTGGGACTTCGACGGCTGCCTGCAGAAGACCACCGAACTGATCGCCGAGCTCTACGACGTCGAGCGCACGTCCGTCTGGGAGATGACCGGCACCGACGAGATCACCTGCCTCGATCTCTACACGCGCACCAGCGGCGAACACCACGCCGGCGTCAGGCTGACGAACTTCCCGAAGTACCTCGCCGCGCTGCGCACGTCGTTGTCGATCCCGGCGACCGACGCACGCACGGACCCCCGCACCAGCGAGTTCGCCGACTACCTGCGGCAGCACGACATCCACTCGATGCTGGACGCCGCGATCCGCAAGGGCGGCCGCGTCGCCGGCGTGATCTGCCTCGAACCCGTCGGCCAGGCCCGCCAGTGGACCATCGCCGAACAGTGCGGCGCGGCAGCGGTCGCCAACCTCCTGGCGCGCGGTCTCGAGACGCGCGACCGCCTGCAGGTCGAGGCGAGCCTGCAGCGCGCTCGCAAGATCGAGGCGCTGGGCCGCGTCACCGCGCAGGTCGCGCACGACTTCCACAACCGGCTCACCGTGCTCAACCTGCTGGTCGAGCAGCTCGGCCAGGAAGGCGGCGCCACCGCGAGCCGCGAGACCATCGAGCAGCTCGTGCAGGAACTCGGCCAGGCGCGGCAGCAGGTGCGCCGCCTGCTCGACCTCGACAAGCCCCAGCAGACCGAGGCGCAGCGCCTCGACCTCACCGCGGCGATCACCGAGGAGCTGCCGATCCTGCGCCGGCTCGTGGCCCCCAGCGAGCTGACGTTCGTGGCGCCCGAGCGCCCCGTGCACGCGACGATGAGTCCCATCGACCTGCGTGAGGTGCTCACCAACCTCGTCGGCAACGCGCGCGACGCGATGCAGGCGGCCCCGGGCACCTGCACGATCCAGCTGCTGTCCGCCGACGAGACCGAGGACGGCGAGATCCACCTGATCGTCGAGGACACCGGCGTCGGCGTGCCGCCCGAGGTGCAGGCGCAGCTGTTCGAGCCGTTCGTCTCGACCAAGGACCGCGGCGAAGGCAGCGGCATGGGGCTGGCCTCGGTGCACCACACCGTCACCACCGCCGGCGGCCGCGTATCCGTGCGCACCCGACAACGACACGGCACGCGCGTCGAGGTCGTGCTGCCGCCGGCCGACGCGCCGGTCATCACCTGAGTCAGGACATGCTGCGCACCCTGTTCCTCGCGATCGGCCAGCTGTTCGACGGCCGCATCCTGTCGCTGCTCGGCGCCTCGGTGATGCTCAGCGTCGCCTGCTTCGTCGCGGTCTGGTTCGGCGTCGGCTGGACCCTGACGCACACCGAGCTGTTCACGACCGGCTGGCTCGAGACCGCCAGCGACGTGCTCGGCGCGCTGCTGACCCTGGTCCTGACCTGGTTCACGTTCCCGCTGCTGGCCGCGGCGTTCGTCGGCCTGTTCCTCGAGCCGGCCGCGCGCGCCGTCGAGGCGCGCCACTACCCGCAGCTGCCGCCGGCGCCGGGGTTGCCGTTCTGGACCGGACTGCTCGCCAGCCTGCGCTTCCTCGTCGTCGTGGTGGCGCTCAACGCGGCGCTGCTGCTGCTCTGGTTCGCGCCGCCGCTCTACCCGCTCGGCTACCTGCTGGTGAACGGGGTGCTGCTCGGCCGCGAGTACTTCGAACTGGTCGCCCTGCGCCGCCTGTCTCCGGCCGAGGCGCACGCGCTGCGGCGACGCAACAGCGGCGAACTGCTGCTGCTCGGCGTCGGCACCGCCGGCCTGTCGATGCTGCCGGTCGTCAACTTCGTCGCGCCGGTGCTGGTGACGATGATGTTCGTGCACCGCTACCAGGCGTGGGCCCAGCGTGCGGGAATGGACCGCGCCGGGCCCGCTCAGCCGGCCGGCGGCGGGTAGACGATCACGGGCACGTGCGCGTGGCGGATCACGAGCTCCGCGACCGAGCCCAGCAGCAGCCGGCGCAGACCCGACCGGCCGTGCGTGGCCATGGCGATGAACTGGGCGCCGTCCTTGCGCGCCTGCTCGACGATCGCGGCCGCGACGTCGACGGCGTCGACGACCTCGGCGGCCGTGCAGATGTCCCGCCCCAGCCCGTCGGCGAGCTTCTGCAGCTCCTTGTCCCAGTCCTTGTGGATCTGCGAGCGGTCCGGGTAGACCGCCATCAGGCCGCCGCCGGTGGGCTCGAACGGCAGGTCCTCGAGCACGGCGACCAGCTTGATCGTGAGTCCGAGCTTCTGCGCCAGCTCCTTGGCGGGCGCGAACGCCCGCTTGGACTCGTCGGAGAGATCGGTCGTGAGCAGGATGGAAGTCATGGTTCTGTGCCTCGTTCTACGCACGAGGATAGCCGGAACGGCCACCGGCCCCATGCGCACATCGGCTAACGCGGCCGCATCCAGGCGAAGTCGGTATTGCCGCCGCTGACGATCAGGCCGACGCGCCGGCCCGCGACCTCGGCGCCGATGGCCCGCAGCGCGGCGAGCACCGTGGCGCCGCTGGGCTCGACCACGAGCTTCATGCGCTGCAGGAAGAACCACGACGCCGCGACGATCGCGTCCTCGTCGACGGTGACGATCCGCACGCGGTGCCGCTGCAGCAGCGCGAAGTTGGGCGCCCCCAGCGGCGTCAGCAGGCCGTCGGCGAAGGTCTGGGGCGCCTCGACCCGCGGCTGCCGCACGCCGGTGGCGAGCGAACGCGCCGCGTCGTCGACGGCGAGCGGCTCGGCGCCGATCACGTCCGCCTGCGCCCGCCGCGCCCGCGCCACCACGGCCGTGCCCGCGCACAGCCCGCCGCCGCCGACCGGCACCACGATCGCGTCGAGGTCCGGCACGTCTTCGAGCAGCTCGAGCGCCGCCGTGCCCTGGCCGGCGATCACCAGCGGGTCCTCGAACGGGTGCACGAGCGTCGCGCCACGCTCCTGCTGCACGCGCGCGCAGGTCGCCTCGCGCTCGTGCTGCTTGCAGAACACGATCTCGGCGCCGTAGCCGCGCACGGCTTCGACCTTCACCGCGGGCGCACTGTCCGGCATCACCACCGCGCACGGCACGCCGCGCTTGCCCGCCGCCCAGGCCAGGGCTGCCGCGTGGTTGCCACTGCTGTGGGTGACGACGCCGCGCCGCGCTGCCGCGTCGTCGAGCGCGAACACCGCGTTGCAGGCGCCGCGCGCCTTGAAGGCGCCGACCTTCTGCAGGTTCTCGCACTTGACGAACACCTGCGCGCCGAGCTCGCGATCGAGCGTCGACGAGGTCATCACCGGGGTGCGGTGCACGACCCCGGCGATGCGCGCCTGGGCCGCGACGACGTCGTCGATCTCGACCGTGGTCATGACCCGCTCAGGCGCCGCTCACTGCAGCTGCACCTTGAGGCGACCGTTCTTGCGCTCGACGTCGTAGAGCTTGTTGCCCAACGGCATGCCCTGCAGACGGAAGTCGATCGCGTCGCCGATCGGGTCGTCCTGGACCTCGCCGAAGCGGATCGCGAAGCCGCAGGCGATGCGGAAGATGTTGTCGAGCAGGTACGAGTGCAGGTAGAGGTCGATGCCGCGGTAGCGCGAGCCGATTCCGGTCACCGGGTGGTAGTGCTCGAACGAGTTCGCCTCGGTCGTGCCCTCGGCCTCGCCGCTGACCATCGCGATGGTCTTCTTGAGCAGCTCGTTGGCGAGCTTCTGCGCCTTCTTGTTGCCGCGCTCGGCCCAGTAGGTCAGCCCCTCCATGATGTGGCTGTTGAGCATCGGCCAGACGCGCCCGTTCCACGGGCAGCCCTTGCGCGTGCCCTTCCAACGGCCGTTCGGGTCGTAGGTCGAGTCGCTGATCGCGATGCTCGGCACCGGGTACTTGGTCCAGAACTCGTTGCGGTTGGACAACAGGTCGAGCATCGCGTCGACCTGCTTGGTGTTCGGGATGTCGGTGGCGAGCGGGTAGAAGCCGACCGCCGCCTTGACGTTGGTCTTGCGACGGCTCGCCGGATCCAGGTCCATGAAGATGCCGGCCTTGTCGTCCCACATCTTGCGCCGGATGGTGTCCAGGATGACCTCGACCTCCGCCTGGAAGCGGTTGGCCATCGCCTTCTCCTGGATCTCCTCGGCGACGGCGTGCAGCCACTTCACCATGCGGTAGCGGAACACCGAGGCGTCGATGCCCTTGAGCCGGAACTGCTCGGTGAACTCGATCGCGCGATCGGCCTTGCCGTCGATCACCGTGTAGCGGCGCGAGAACTCCTGGCCGGCTTCGAAGTGGTTGACGATGTCGGTCAGGCCGCTGCCTTCGGGGTCGCGGTTGTTGGCGAGCCACTTCACGTAGCGCTGCATCGCCATCAGCACGGCCTTCTTGGTCGCCTTGTCGCCGTGCATGGCGTCGAGCGACTCGAAGCCGCCGCCCCAGTCGGCGTGGTAGAAGTCGTTGCTGTTGAGGCCGGCCATGTAGACGCGGCCGGGCACCTGCCCGTTGTGGTGCAGGTTGTCGAAGAACAGCTTCAGGCACCCGCGCGCCATCGACGGGTCCTGCAGCCAGCGCGCCTCGCGCATGATCGCGGGGGTGCTGAACGCGGTCGGCTGGTGGAACGGGCCGTTGCCCTCGCAGAACGCCGGCGAGCTGAACAGGCCCGCGCCCTGACCCTGACGCAGCAGATAGAGCAGCCCGAAGCGGTGCTTGACGACGCGCTCGATCTCCTTGTTGTCGCAGGAGAAGCGCGGCACCTTGTCCCAGAACGCGTTCCAGCCGTTCTCGTCCTTGGCGTCGGGCCGGCGCGCGCGGAACGTCACGCCCTTGCCCTTGAAGGTCACGTTGGCCTCGAAGCGGTGCGCGGCCTTGCCGCCGCCCTTGAGCGAGATCGGCCGGAACAGGCCGGCGTAGACGCGCGAGCCCGGCACGATCGGGCTCGGCTTCTCCATCGGGCGCTTGGCGCGCGGCGTCGGCAGCGCCTCCATGTCGAACCACGGCGTCTCTTCGAAGTCGGGACGATCGCTGCCGCCTTCGGCGAAGAAGCCCTGCAGGCAACGCGCGCCCTTGCTGTCGGGCGAGCTGTAGTGGATGTCGGCGGGCACGTCCGGCGCGTCGGTCGTCTTCAGGCCGCGGCGGATGCGGAAGCTGTCGCCCTCGAGCGAGACGGGTTCGCCTTCGGGGTCGGTCGTCGTCCACATCACGACCGTGACCTCACGCTCGTTCTTCGAGGTGTTGTGGAACTCGAGCTCGGACACGAACCGATCGTCCTGCGACAGGAAACGACGCTCGGTGAGCTTGAGCCCGTTGCCGTCCTCGTAGGTCAGGACCGCCTTGCCGTGGTCCATCTCCACCTGCTTGCACTGCAGGGTCAGGGCCTGACGCCCTTCGAGCACCGCGAGGAAGAAGACCGACGGCACCAGCGCGTTGCCGATCGCGGCTTCGTCGGCGAAGCCGGGCGCATGCTGGAAGCGGGGAAAGCGCGGCGCGTAGAGGCAGTAGCCGCCGCCGGCCAGCGCGAACTTTTTGTTCTGATTCATTCCAAGGACCCGTGCCGAGAGCTGCTGTCGTCAGCGACTGGTGGACTCGGTTTTCGCCACTCAGAAAGTGAGGTCGGGATGCCTGGGGGAGCCCTAATAGGCTTATCTGATTGGGGTTCGGCGACTCCTGACTACGCTCGATGGGCCGATCAGAATTACGGTTACACCGTATTTCTGGGCGAGAACCGTGTGCATCTTGATGACTGTTTCACGGCAGTCAAGCGCTTTCCCGGGCCGGGGCTTGCCAGCGCCCCCCTCAAGTGCTTGTGGGCGGCGATCGGACTTCTCGCAGCCGATCCAGGACCGCGCACAGCTCCTCCGGCAGCGGATCGACGATCTCGGCGGCCCCCACCCCCGGGAAGTCCATCGCCACGCGCTGCAGGTGCAGGAACAACCGCGGCAATCCGAAGCGCTCGCGAAACAGCGCGTTGATACGGCCTTTGCCGTGCGTGCTGTCCCCGAGCACGTGACGACCGCAATGATTGGCGTGGCGGCGGATCTGGTGATAGCGGCCGGTATGAATGCGGCAGCGCACCAGCGCGCAATGCGAGAACGCCTCGATCAGCTCGAAGTCGGTGCGCGCCTCACGCGCGACGCCCTTCTCGTCGGTGAGCGGGCGATCGCACGTCCACGCGTCGCCCAGCTCCTCGCCGCTGCCCGGCCAGCGCAGCAGCGCGAGGTACTCCTTGTGCGCGCCCGGCGCGGACAGCGCCGCCTGCAATTGCGCCGCCATCGCCGAGGTGAAGCCGAACAGCAGGATGCCCGAGGTCGCCCGATCGAGACGATGGAACGGGTAGACGAAGCGTCCGCATTGGTCGCGCACGATCTGCAACGCGGCGGGGGCTTCCGGATGGTGCTCGTCGCGGTGCACCAGCAATCCGCCGGGCTTGCTGACGGCGATCCAGTCGGGCTCCTCACGCAGGACCCGCAGCGGCGGATGCGGCGCAGCGGCGGGCTCCGCCGGGACCTGGGGCGTGTCGGTCATCGGCGCGCCATTGGATCACGCGGCGCGGCGCGAACAACCTCGGCCCGCGACAAGCGCCCCGCGACGCGTTAGACAGCAGGGACGTGAACGTCTTCGACTTCCTCGCCGACGCCGCAAGGTCGTCGCCGCGCGCCATCGCGTGGCGCGGCGCCAGCCCCGGGGCCGGCGCGGACTACGCGAGCGCGCACGGCGCGGCGCTGCAATTGGCGCGGCGGCTGGTCGAGCGCGGCGTGCTGCCCGGCGACCGCGTCGCGTGCCTGATGCACAACTGCGTCGAACACTGGCTCGCCTACTACGCAGTGGCCGCGGCCGGCGCGATCTTCGTGTCGCTCAATACGCGCCTCGCCACCGTGGAACTGCAGGCGATCGTCGCCCACAGCGGTGCCTGCCTGGTGCTGCACGACGGCCCGCACACGGGCGCCGCGGCCGCGCTCGGCCCGGCGCCGCTGGCGGTGTTCCACCGCGAACTCGGCGGCGAACCGCTGGAGCCCGAGCTCGCCGACGGGCACTCACCCGCGCAGCTCTACTACACGAGCGGCACGACGGGTCGCCCCAAGGGCGTGGTGCTGACGCACGACAACGTCGTCACGCACGCGCGCACCGCCGCCGACGAACTGTCGCTGCGCGGCACGGACCGCTGGGCGCACATCGCGCCGATGTTCCACCTCGCCGACGCCTGGGCCGCGTTCGCGATCACGCACGTGTGCGGCGAACACTCGTTCCTGCCGCAGTTCTCGGCCATCGCCGCGCTCGATCTGCTCGAGCACGAACGCACCACCATCACCAACCTGGTGCCGACGATGCTCAACCTGATGGTCGCCGACGCCAGCGCCGAACACCGCGGCTACGGGCTGCGGCTGATGCTCAGCGGCGGCGCGCCGATCGCGCCCGAGGTCGTGCGCCGCGTCCTGCAGGTGTTCCGCTGCGACTACGTGCAGACCTACGGCATGACCGAGACGAGCCCGTACCTGACGCTCGGCATCCTGCCGCCCGAGCTCGCCGCGCTGCCCGCCGAGGAGCGCCTGCGTATGCAGTGCAAGACGGGGCGCCCGTTCCGCGGCGTCGAGCTGCGCGTCGTCGACGACGCCGGTCACCCCGTGCCGGCGGACGGCAGCAGCGTCGGCGAGATCCGGGTGCGCGGCGCGACCGTCACGCCCGGCTACTGGCAGGACCCGCAGGCCACGGCCGCCGCGTTCGACGCCGAAGGGTTCTTGTGCACGGGCGACCTCGCCACGATCGACGCCCACGGCTTCGTCGACATCGTCGATCGCAAGAAGGACGTCATCAAGACC
The DNA here is from genome assembly GCA_020638655.1 of Planctomycetota bacterium. Taxonomy (GTDB): domain Bacteria; phylum Planctomycetota; class UBA1135; order UBA1135; family UBA2386; genus JACKIC01. Next base: position 830,973 of record JACKIC010000001.1, on the reverse strand, counting down.
GGCGGCGAGAACGTCTATTCGGTCGAGGTCGAGCACGTGCTCTACACGCACCCGGCGGTGCTCGAGTGCGCGGTGATCGGCGCGCCGCACCCGGTGTGGGGCGAGATGGTGACCGCGGCGGTGGTGCTGCGGCCGGGCGCCGTCACCGGCGCCGAGGAGCTGATCGCGCACGTGCGCGACCGCCTCGCGCACTTCAAGGCGCCCAAGAAGGTGTTCTTCCTCGACGCGCTGCCGCGCACGGGCTCGGGCAAGATCACCAAACGAGCCCTGCGCGACCAGCTGGGCTGAGATCAGTCGCCGATCGTCAGCGACAGCCCCTGCGTCATCGCGAAGCCGCCCGGCGAGACCGGGTCGAGCACCGCGGCCTGCGCGTTCAACAGGAAGCCGCGCAGCACCGGCGAGTTCGGCAGCGGCAGCGGCTGGTGCATGAAGCCGGCCTGGTCGGTGAACCACACGCGCGAGCCGAACGAGTTCTGCAGCAGGAAGGTGCAGCCGTTGCCGAGCGACACGCTGCCGCTGCCGAGGCCGAAGCCCAGGATCACCGGCCGCTGCGTCGCGTCGGCGCGCACGTCGAGGTGGAAGCGCGCGTCACCCCAGCGTGGCGCGCCGAACGGCATCAGCGAGGTGACCGTCGCGGTGCCGCCGCAGCCGGCCCCGAAGAGACCGGCGACCGCGGGGCTGGCCGAATCCACGAGCAGCTTGTTGGTGTCGTAGCAGAGCATCGCGTCGCGCTGCGCGTCGTAGGCCAGTTCGCCGACCGGATCGGAGGTCTGGCTCCAGACGGCGCCGTCCCACTCGAAGCGGAAAGGCTGGCTCGGCTGGTACAGCGTCGCCTGCAGGCGCTGCCGGCCAGGGTTCCACACCAGGCTGTTGGCGCCGGAGAAGACCGGCCCACCCGACGCGACGAGCTGCCAGGCGGCGCCGTTGTATTCGAAGGTGCTGCCGAAGTTGCCCTGGAACACGAGGCGCGCGCGCAGCGGGTCGTAGCCCAACACGCCGATCTCGGGGGCCATCGGCGTGGCCGCAGCGATCATGGTCCAGCTGGTGCCGTCCCACTCCCAGTGATCGGTCAGGTTCACGCCACCGGGGCCGCGACCGCCGCACAGCACGACGACGCCGCGGCCGGCGTCGAACGCCATCGCCGGGGAGAAGCGCGCGGACGGACCGGTGTTCGCCGCGAGGCGCCAGGTGTTGCCGTCGTAGGCCCAGGTCTCGGCGATCGGGACGCCCGCCGCGGTGCCGCCGAACACGACGGTCTCACCGCGCGCGGCATCGAAGACCTGACCGTGCTCCTGGAAGGTCGGCGGCATCGTGGCCGCCGCGACGCGCGTCCAGCGCAGGCCGTCCCATTCGCTGTGTTGCGCACCGCCCGACGGATCGTTGAGCACGCCGAGCAGCACCGCGCGCCCGCGGACGGAATCGTAGGTGAGGTTGGGTTGCAGGATCGGCGGGTGCGGCGCGTCGAGCGGCTCCGACCAGCCACCGCCGTCCCAGAGCCACAGCTTGGCGCGGTATTGCGGGCTGTTGCTGAACAGCCAGATGCGGCCGTTCGCGGGGTCGCTGGCGATCGACGACGCGCTCGTCGGCAACGCCCCGGAAGAAAGCTGGCTCCACGCAGTGCCGTTCCAGGTCCAGGTCGATCCGGAGCCGATGGCGACCACCTGCTGCCGCGTCGCGTCCCACGCGCCGATCGCGCGTGGGATGCCGTCGACCGACGGGCCCGTCAGCGACACCCCGTCCCATTCCCACGTCTCGTACTGCACCGCCGGGCTGATCTGCAGGACCTGCAGCACGGTGACGCCGCGCAACCGGTCGAACGCGCCGGCGATGCCGATCCGCAGCCCGGCGATCGACGCGACCTGGCTCCAACCCGTGCCGTCGTACTCGTCGATGGCGACGCCCTGGGTGACGCCGCTGTTCGGCCGGATCCCGATCAGGCGCGCCCTCGATGCATCGGCGATCAGCTGGGAATAGCCGACGCAAGGACCGCGCGAGACCGCCGAGGCGCCGTCGTACTCGTAGAGCTCCGTGCCGGCGATGAAGACACGCTGCCGCGCGGGGTCGTAGGCCGACTGTCCGCCGACGGCCGTGACCAGTGAGCGCGCCCACGAGACGCCGTCCCATTCCCAGATGGCGCCCGACGGTGTGTTGAAGACCAGTCGCTGTCGCGCCTCGTCGTAGCACATGCGGGCACCGGCGAAGCCGTCGCTGGCGACGACCGCGGTCGTCGACTGCGCGGGCAACTGAGCGAAGAGACAGGCACCGAGGGCGAGAACTGCGGGCAGACTGTTCACGGGCGACCTCCGAAGGTTCGGGTGAGGGGCGAGGGGCAAAACCGGTCGCACCCAGAGCAAAGGATGTACCCGATTTGCAACGCCCAGGGCAATCGGCCCGCCGCGAAGGCCTACTCGTTCCGTCACCGTAACGATCGCCTGGAGTGCGGCGGTCTTCAGTCGCGCCGCAACACCACGATGCGGTTGGTGTTGGTGCCGCGCTTGTTGTTGTCGATGCCCCAGCAGTTCGCGGTCTTGGTGAAGTCCTGCGCGTTGATCATCACCAACTCGGGCACGAACCCAGCCGCCGCTGCGACCGGCAGCACCGCCTCCTCGAGCCGCACCTTGCCGCGCCTGACCTCGCCGACCTCGAACGCAACGTGACCGCTGGGGCGCACCACGCGGTGCAGTTCGTCGAAGACCGCGCGCATCGCCTCCTGCCACGCGGGGACCGTGCGCGCCATCGTGATCGGCACCGCGCCCGCGTCGATGCCGCAGAACCAGCAGCGCAGCCAGTTGTCGTCGGCGTACTGCACGACGTCGAGGAACGGCGGCGAGGTGACGACCAACTGCACGCTCGCGTCCCCGAGCGCGGTCAGCGCCGCGGCCGGGCCGGTCGTCAGCACGGCGTCGCGGTGCGTCCCGTCGGCGTCGTGTCGCCACAGCGGACCGACGTCGGCGAGCAGCGCCGCGGACTTCTTGCGCAGGATCGCCTTCACGTCGCGCCGCGGCGGCGTCTGCGCGCGCCTGGCGTTGATCTTGCGTTGCGAAGCCACCGACACGGCCTGGTTGGGCGGCATCGTGTAGACCGAGAAGAACCCCGACGAGTGCCCGGTCAGCCGATTGACCGCGACCATGCGCAACCATTCGTCGATCGGATCGAGCTCACCGGCCGCCTCGCGCCGCAGCAGGTGGTCGCGCAGCGCGCAGATCTCCGCCAGGGTCTGCGGGTGGAAGAACACCAGCAGGTCGTCGTCGAGCCACCCGGTCCAGCGCAGCGGCAGGGCCTCGAGCCGCGCGAAGATCGCCGGCAGGCTGGGCGGCGACAGGCGCGGCCGCACCAGCATCGCCGACAGCGGGTTGACGTCGTTGCCGCATGGCACGCGGCCGCGCAGCGCCGCTTCGAGCACGGTCGTGCCGCGCCCCATGAACGGGTCGAGCACACGATCTCCCGGCGACGACAGGCGCTCGATGAAGAACGCCGGCAGCGATGGCTTGAAGCAGGCGCGGTAGCTGACCTCGTGCAGGCTGTGCCCCTCGCGCTGCGCCGACGTCCAGAACTCGTTGGTGTAAGTCGGCACGGCGAGCCCGTCCGTCACCAGCTCCCCGACCGCGGTGGTGCCGCCGAACGCCGCGAATCCGCGCAGCTCCTGGCCGAGGTCCGCTCCCGTTGCGCGCGACGCCTTCACGCGCCTAGACATCCGGCGCAGCGGGCGGCGTGGCCCCGGCCTCCGGGATCTGGACGATCGTCTCCGCGACCTTCACCACGACCACGCCGACCTTGGGACCCTCGGCGTGGAACTGCAGCTCACAGCGGTTGGCGAGCGGCACCGAATCGGTGATGCGCTCGCCGCCCAGGAAGGTGCCGTTGGCGCTCTCCATGTCGCGCACGAACCAGCGGCCGCGTTCGGCCCAGATCACGGCGTGGCAGCGGCTGACGCGCTGGTCGGCCAGCTCGATCTCGTTGCCCGGCTCGCGGCCGATCGAGACCGGCTTGAAGAAGCGCTGCTCGTGTGTCGCCCCGTCCTCGAGCGTCCACCGCAGGACCAGGGCGCCCGCGTCGACGCTGTCGTGCCGGCGAGCGGCCCACTTGTGGCCCGGGTTCATCGCCTCCACGTCCTTGGCGTCGCGCACCAGCTGCGGCGGCACCAGGTCGTACTTCCACGACAGCACGGCGAGCACGGGCACCAGGGCGAGGCCGGTGATCACGAACGCGCGCAGCGACCAGGGCGGCAGACCGAAGGCCGGGTAGAGCGCCGCGAACCCCTGCGCCAGCAGCCACAGCAGCGCCAGGTAGGCGCCGAGGAAGCGGACCACCTTGCGGCGGAAGAGTTCCGTTACGAACGCCTTGATTCGGTTCATGAAGCCGCCGGGGAGCTCGCGAGTATGCCCCGTTCGGCACGCGCCTCAAGGGCGATGTGAGGCGCCGCCGCGAGGCGATGCGCGCTGCGCGGCACGCCGCAACCGGCAGCGCGCGAGGCGGCATGCACGGCGTGCGCTGGTCCTGGCTGGTCGCCACCGTAGGATCCGAGCCCCCCTCTCGCTCCCGCCCGCATGTCGATCCGCCGCGAAGGCCCCGTCACCGAGCGCCTGCTCAACCTGCTGCACAGCCATCCGGGCCCGGACCGCGCGCAGAGCGGTCCGCTCGACGCGCCGATCGTGCCGCACTCGGCGATGACCCGCCGTCAGGCCGTGGCGATCTTCGAGTCGGCGATCCAGTCGCGCCTGCAGGACCTGCTGTCGCGCGAGCTCAAGGACAAGGGCATCAGCTACTACACGATCGGCAGCAGCGGCCACGAGGCGAACGCGATCCTCGCCGCGCAGCTGCGGCCGACCGACACCGCGTTCCTGCACTACCGCAGCGGCGCCTTCATGGCCGCGCGGCTGCGACAGGGCCGCGGCGAGACGCCGTTCTTCGACGCGATGCTGTCGTTCTGCGCGTCGGCCGAGGACCCGATCAGCGGCGGCCGGCACAAGGTGCTGGGCTCGCCGACGCTGCACGTGCCGCCGCAGACCAGCACGATCGCCAGCCACCTGCCCAAGGCCGTCGGCTTCGCGCGCGCGCTGCAGCGCATGGAACGGCTCGGCATCCAGCCCGGCGACGGGGTGCCGTTCGACAGCATCGTCTACTGCAGCTTCGGCGACGCGTCGCTCAACCACGCGACCGCGCAGGCCGGGCTCAACGCCGCCAGCGCCTCGATGCTGCACGCGCAGCCGTGCCCGATCCTGTTCGTCTGCGAGGACAACGGCATCGGCATCTCGGTGCGCACGCCGGAGGGCTACGTGCGGCAGATGATGGAGCAGCGCACGGCGATCCGGTACTTCCGCGCCGACAGCCAGGACTTCCCCGGCGTCTGGCAGGCTGCGCGCGCGGCGATCGACTACGTGCGAACGCGCCGGCGGCCAGCGTTCTTCCACCTCGAGACGGTGCGGCTGATGGGCCACGCCGGCTCCGACGTCGAGGTCAATCACCTGTCGCTCGACAAGATCGAGGCCAACGAAGCCCGCGATCCGCTGCTCGGCTTCGCCGACCTGCTGCTGCGCACCGCGGCGATCACCCAGGAGCAGCTGCTGGCGCTGTATCGGGACACCGACGCGCGCCTGCGCCGCGCCGCGATCGAGGCCGACACGCGGCCCAAGCTCACCAGCGCCGCGGCGATCACCGCGCCGCTGCAGTTGCCGCAGCCGGGGCAGTACGAGCTGCGCGTCGCCGACCGCGGGCGGCGGCTCGAGGTCTTCGGCGGCAAGCTGCCCGAGGACGACGCGCGACCGCGCCACCTCGCGTTCCGCATCCCGCAGGCGCTCACCGACATCCTCGCCGCCTATCCGCAGGCGCTCGTGTTCGGCGAGGACGTGGCCAAGAAGGGCGGCGTCTACCACGCCACCGCCGGGCTGCACGAACGGTTCGGCAGCGGCCGCGTGTTCAACACGATCCTCGACGAGACCACGATCCTGGGCCTCGCCCAGGGCATGGCGCAGGCCGGCTGTCTGCCGTTCCCCGAGATCCAGTACCTCGCCTACCTGCACAACGCGATCGACCAGATCCGCGGCGAAGCGGCGTCGCTGCAGTTCTTCAGCACCGCCGAGTCCCGACGGGGCCTCGGCGGCCAGGTGGCGAGCTACAGCAACCCGATGGTCGTGCGCATCGCCGGCCTCGCCTACCAGAAGGGCTTCGGCGGCCACTTCCACAACGACAACTCGGTCGGCGCCCTGCTCGACATCCCGGGCATCGTGCTCGGCGTGCCGGCGCGCGCCGACGACGCGGTGTCGATGCTGCGCACGATGACGGCCGTCGCGCACGACCACGGCAAGGTGTGCGTGTTCCTCGAGCCGATCGCGCTCTACATGCAGAAGGACCTGCACGACGCCGGCGACGGCCTGTGGCAGTTCGGCTATCCGAGCCCGGAGGAGACCATGCCGCTCGGCGAGGGACGCGTCTACGAACCGGCCAGCGACGACCAGCTGACGATCGTCACCTACGGCAACGGACTGTGGATGAGCCTGCGCGTGCAGAAGCGCCTGCGCAAACGCGGCGTCAAGGCGCGCGTGTTCGACCTGCGCTGGCTGATGCCGATGCCGATCGAGGAGGTCAAGCGGCACGTGCGGGACACCGGTCGGTGCCTGATCGTCGACGAGTGCCGGCACAACGCTGGCGGCCCGAGCCCGATGCTGCTCACCGAGCTGTGCCAGGACCCCGAGCTGCGCGGCTGCGTGCTGCGCCGTGTCGCCGCGGCCGACAGCTACGTACCGCTCGCCGCCGCCGCCAACCTCGTGCTCGTGCAGGAACCCGACATCGAACGCGCCGCGCTCGCGATCTGCGCCGAGGAGGTGCGATGAGCAAGCCCACCGCGGTGCTGTTCTGCCCCGGCCGCGGCGCCTACGGCAAGGACGAGCTCGGCTTCGTCGGCCGCACGCTGCGCCCCGGCCCCGTCGCCGACGCGCTCGCCGCGAGCGACGCCGCGCGCCGCGCCGCCGATCGCGCGACGCTGACCGAAGTGGACGCCGCGGATCGTTTCCGCCCGAGCTACCACCTCGACGGCGAGAACGCCGCCGAGTTGATCTACTTCGGCGCCATGGCGCACGTCGAGCAACTGCGCGAGCGCTACGAGATCGTCGCCGTCGCCGGCAACTCGCTGGGTTGGTACACGGCGCTGCCCGCGAGCGGCGCGCTCGACCCCACCGCCGGCTGGCGCCTCGTCGCGACGATGGCGCGCCTACAGAAGCTCGTGAAGGGCGGCCAGGTGCTGACGACCACGGTCGGCGACGACTGGCGCCGCAACCCGGCGCTGTGGGTCGCCGTCGAGGCGACCGTGCACGCGCTGCAGGACCGCGGCGACGAGTTCTACTGCGACCACAGCATCCACCTCGGCGGCCACGCCGTGCTCGCCGGCACCGAGGCCGCCGTGCAGGAGCTGCTCGTGCGCCTGCCCAAGGTCAAGGTCGGCGAGCGCGAGTTCCCGTTCCGGCTCGCGGGCCACGGCCCGTTCCACACGCGCCTGTGCAACGAGACCTCGGCGCAGGCCGCGACGTTGCTCGCCGACCTGCCGATCAAGATGCCGCAGTGCCACCTGATCGACGGCTTCGGCAACGTGCACTCGCCGTGGTCGGCGGATCCGCGCGACCTGCTCTACTACACGACGCACGAACAGGTGACCGAGACGTACGACTTCTCGGCCAGCGTGCGCACCGCGATGCGCGAGTTCCAGCCCGACGTGCTGCTGTGCGCGGGGCCCGGCAACTCGCTGCGCGCGCCGGTCGGGCACTGCGTGCTCGCCGAGGGCTGGCGCGGCGTGCACGACAAGCAGGCGCTGTTCGCGGCGGGGCTGATCGCCACGGAGTGACGGAGCCGCCTCAGCGCTCGATGCAGAGGTCGATCGCGTTGCCGAGGATCGGCCCGCCGTTGCGACCGTTGCCGAACGCCTGCAGCGAGAACGACACGCCGACGAACGCGGGGTCGTTGGGCACGATCATGGTGTAGTCGTAGCGACGACCGGTGCCGACGAAGCTGTACACACCGACGATCGTCGTCGCCGGATCCAGGTGCAGCGGGCCGACCGGGGTAGGCAGCGGGCTCGGGATCTGCGAGAACGCGGCGAGCGTGCCGGCGATGCCCGGCTCGCCCGCCATCGACAGGCGCACGCGGCTGCCGATGCGCAGCGGCCCGGCGAGCCAGATCTGCGGTCGCTCGAACTCGTGCGTGAGGGCGACGAACTGCGATCCGCTCTTGGCGTGGTCGCCGATCGTGTCCTCGAGCGCCGCGGCCTGACCCAGCAGGAAGCGGCGCAGGAACGCGACGCCGAGGTCGCGGGCGTTGGCGAACACGGCGCGGTGCGCGGCCGTCGTCAGCAGCAGGCCGGCGACGTTGTTGTGGTTGCAGTTCTGGCTCAGCAGGTGCAGCGACTTGATCTGCCGATAGCCGGTCATCGACTGATAGAACGGCTGCGCGTTGAGCAGCAGCGGCGTGGTCGAATCCCCCATGCCGGCGATGATGCCGAGAGGAACGTGCACGAGCGCGGCCCGGCCGGCGAGCGGCGACACCGGCGCCAGCGACAGCCCGCAGCGATACCCGGGGTTGTTCGCGAGCACGTTGGCGACGTTGCCGCCGCCCATGGAGTGGCCGACCAGGCCGATCGCGCCGACATCGAACGCCCCCGAGAGCGCGTCGCACCGGTTGGCGAGGCACACCGCGGTGAAGAGCGCGCGGCCGTCGTACTCCTGCGTGAGGTTGTTGAGCTGCGCCGTGTTGCTCATCACCGCGACGAAGCCGGCGCGCGCCAGCTCGTCGCCGAGTTCGTGATAGTCGTTGCCGAGCAGCGCGAAGCCGTGCAGGAACACGACCGTCGGCCAGCCGTTGCTGCGCGGCAGCACCGGCGCGTTCACGCCCGCGGTCACCGCGGGGTAGTGCACCCGCGCCGTCAACACGGGGCTGCCCAGCGACGTCGGATTGGGCCACGCGACGACGCGCGTGCCGACCGCGTGCTGCGCCATCGCCGCGACGGCGAAGGTACAGACGATCAGCAGGAGCCGAGGAAGGTGACGGGACGACATCGGACAGACGAGCGGACGAGGACAGCCGTGTTCTACCCGACCGCGCCGCAGTTCACCTGCCTGCGTCCGCTTCCCGTTCGATCGCGCCGGCCTGCTCGTCCCGCCCGAGTTCGCGCAGCAGCGCCGCGAGCCGCTCGCGCTGCGTGCGGGCTTCGCCGCGACGCCCCGCCGCGCTCGACCGCGACAGCGCCTCGGTGAGCAGGGCGACCGCCGCCTCCTTCTCGCCGAGGTCATTGCGCATCCACGCCAGGTTGGTCATCCCCACCGATGTCACGAAGTGGTCGGCCGGCAATTGCTTGCGCGCGATCTCGAGCGCCTCGGACTGGATCTCGACGGCCGCCTGATGCCCCCCGCGACTCCACACCAGGCCCGCCAGATTGCTCAAGCAGCCGACGCGCCCGTCGATCGGATGCCCCGGGAGGTCGCGGAACCGGTCTGCGGCCGACCGCAGCAGACGTTCCGCCTCGTCGAACGACTTCGTGCCGACGAGCACGGTGCCGAGCCGCTGCATCACTTCGGTCACGAACGGGTGCCCGTCGCCCAGCCGGGCGCTCAACGTCGCCATCGCGCGCCGCAGCAGCGGCTCGGCGTCGGCGTCCCGGCCCTGCTCGTGCCAGAGCCAGCCGAGGTCCCCCTCCGTCCATGCCACCTGCGCGTGGTCCGGGCCATAGAGCTTGCGGCGCCCTTCGAGACACTCGAGCAGCCGCGCCTCTGCCCCCTTCGGGTCGCCGCGCCGCAGCAACAGGACCGACTCGTGCTGCAGCGCCACCAGCGCGTCGGGGTGACCGGCGCCGAGCGGCGCAAGCAGGCGGCGCGTCTCGGCGAGGAACTGCAGGGCCTCGTCGACCTGACCGCGCGTGCCGTAGAGATTGGCCAGCTGCAGGGCGCTGCGCGCGACCTGCAGATCGTCGCCCGCGGAACGACGCAGCGACATGGACCGCTCGGCGGCCGCCACCGCATCCTGCCAGTCACCGCGGCGCTGCAGACAATTGGCGCGCACCTCGTGCAGGTCGGCCGCGAGCGCCGGCGCGGCGCTTTCGTCGATCGCGGCGAGCCCGGCGTCGACCACCTGCACCGCCGCGTCGACCTCACCGCGATCGAACTGGACGCGCCCCTGCTCGACGCGCGCCGCCGACTGCAACAGGGGGGCTTCGAGTCCGCCGGCGAGCTCGACCGCACGAGAGGCATGCGCGAGCGAACGATCGAGCGAGCCGACGACGCGCTGCAGACGCGCCAGCGACAGGCGCACTCGGTACTCGACCTCCGGCTCCCCCGCCGCGCGCGCCGGCAGGAAACGCTCGAAGTCGGCGAGCAGATCGCGCACGGGGTAGTCGGCGCGACCGAAGCGCGCCGGGCTCGCGGCCTCCCACAGGCTGTCGAGCAGGTCCAGCGCGCGTTGCGCGCGGCGCGACGCGCGCTCGGCCTCGCGCTGGTCGTCGCGCGCGCGCTGCTCGGCTGCCAGCGCGACCCGTTCGGATTCCGCCGCGGCGAGCCAGCCGCGAACCGCCACGAACGTGCCGACGCAGGAGGCCACCAAGACGACCAATGCGCCGGCGACGAGGCGCCGGTGCCGACGCACCAGCTTGCGCAGCCGATAACCGGCGCCTGGCGGCCCGACCGAGACGGGTTCTTCGTGCAGGACGCGCCGCACGTCTTCGGCCAACGCCGCGGCCGACTCGTAGCGGCCGGTCGCCGCAGCGGCCATCGCCTTGGCGACGATCCAGTCGAGCTCGGCCGGCGCACCGCGCAGCGCCGTGGGCAGCTGGCGGGGCGGCACCGCCGCGCCCTCGCGGATCTGGCGCAGCAGCTCCTGCACCCCCTCCGGGCCCGCCGCGCGCGTGAACGGGCGCGCCCCGCCGACGAGCTCGTAGAGCAGCACGCCGAGCGCGTAGACGTCGGTGCCCGTGTCGACCGCACCGTGATCGGCGGCGACCTGCTCGGGGCTCATGTACTCGGGCGTGCCGAACGGCAACGCGGCCTCGTTCTCGTCGGGTGAGCGCGCCACGCCGAAGTCGATGACCACCGGCTGCGCCAGGCCGTCGCGGTCCACCACGAGCACGTTCGACGGCTTGAGGTCGCGGTGCACGACGCCCTTGCCGTGCGCGTGCTGCACGGCGTTGCAGACCTCGACGAACAACCGCAGTCGCGCTTCGATCCCGAGCGCGTGCGCCTCGCAGTAGCGCACCAGCGGCTCGCCGTCGACGAGCTCCATCGCCATCCAGGACCGCCCGTCCGTCGTGACGCCGGCGTCGAACACCTTGGCGATGCCCGGGTGCCGCATGCGCGCGAGGTTCTGTCGCTCGGCGCGGAAACGCTCGGCGATCCGCGCTGCGTCGTCGCCGCCGTGCAACACCTTGAGCGCGACCTCGCGCACCACCGGCTGCTCCTGGCGCGCGCGCCAGACGCTGCCGAAGCCGCCGACACCGATGCGCTCGAGCAGCTCGAAGTGGTCGATGCGCACACCGGCGACCAGCCCCTCGTCGACCGGGGAGGTCGCGTCGGCGGCGATCGCGTCGACCAACCCTGTCGGATGCTCGAGGAAGTCCCCGGCCTCGTCGTGCGCCCGCAGCAGGTCGACCAGGCGGTCGCGCATGGCGTGGTCGTCGCGGCACGCGTCGTCGAGGAACGCCGGGCGCGCCTCGACCGCCAGCTCCGCCGCGGCCTCGAACAGGTCCTTGAGGCGCTCAGCCATCGCCGTGCACTTCGCCCTGCAGGGCCGCGTACAGGCGGGCCCGCGCGAACGCCCACTCCCGCAGCACCGTGCGACGGGACAACCCCATCGCCTCGGCGGTCTCGTCGACGCTCAGGCCCGCGAAGAACCGCAGTCGCACGATCTCGCCGGCGCGAGGATCTTCGCGGCCGAGCTCTTCGATCAGCTGGTCGAGCTGCAGGAAGGTGTCGGCGTCGTGCAGGTCGGGGCGCGACGCGAGCCGGTCCATGGTGATCGCCTCGCGCTGCGCATCGCCGCCGCGCTTCTGCCGCGCGCGCCGCCGAGCGTGGTCGATCAGGATGTTGCGCATCGCCACGGCCGCCGCCCGGTAGAACGCGTGGCGATCGGTCCAGTCGGTGTCGCCGACACCGACCAGCTTGAGCCACGTCTCGTGCACGAGCGCCGTCGCCTGCAGCGTGTGGTCGCGCCGCTCACCGGCCATGCGCGCCTGGGCGAGCTGACGGAGCTCGCGATAGACCAGGGGCAGCACGGCCTCGGCCGCCGCGGGTTCGCCTCCTGCGGCGCGCAGGAGCAGCTCCGTGAGCGGCGTCGAGCCGTCTTCTGGACCGGCGGCGGACGACATGGCGCCCGCGACTATACGCCGCCGATGGACCGCGCACCGAGCGGTCCTGAACCGACCGGAATTGCCGGTCGGGACGAGCAGCGTCGCGCCCATCGCAAGCAGCGCTACTGGAAGATGCCTTCGAGCATCACCGGCACTGCGCCGAACTCGGGCGTGCTGATGTTGCCGAAGTTGACCAGCGTGCCGGTCGCAGCGGCCGGATCGGCGGCGTTGACCTGCTGCATCGGGAACTGCTCGAAGGCATCGCCGACGCGCACTTCACCCGCCTCGCTGGTCAGGATACCGAGCGCGTTGGCCGTGGGATCGAAGCACACCGACTGGCCGTAGAGCGGCAGACCGATGAAGGCGGGGTGGTTGGGGATCGCCACGGCGGCGGTCGTGTACCAACCGATGAAGCTGCCCTGCCAGCTGTGCGGCACGGTCGCGATCGGGTTGATATAGACCGAGTGCGTCGGCGCGCCGAGCGGCCCGAGGTCGAACGGCGCGGGCAGCCCGTCGAAGCCGATCGCCGTGACACCGGCCGGGGTCGTCCAGCCGGTCGTCGTGGTGAACTCGACGGTGTTGCCGGGGCTCAGGTCGCGCGGCCGACCGCCGCTCGCGCCGACGACGAGGTTGAGGAAGTCGAAGCTCGGGTTGTCGCCAGCGACACCGAACTTGGTCGCCGAGCCACCGCCCTGCATCGCGTCGAGGTAGAAGTTGGCGGGCGCGTTGGCGGCGTTGTTGCCGACGATGTCGATCAGCAGATCGCCCTGCGTCGGCGTGAACACGTACGGCTGCGGGAACGTGATCACGATGTCCCAGCCCATCGGCCCGGCGTAGCCAGTCGCCTGCGCGGGCAGGTTGACGGCGCCCGAGAACACCTGCGTCGCCGCGCTCGTGACGTTGTTGGCGAAGGTCGTCTGCAGGCCGCCGAGGCCGAGGCTGCAGTGGCTCAGCGACACGGTGACGTTGGGCACCGACGTCGCAGCCAGGGGCGCGGAGGCCCGGTCGGCGCGGAAGCGCAGGCCCGAGATCACGCCCGCGGTGGCGGCGACGGAGTTCGCCGACACCAGCAGCTGCGTGCGGAAGCCGGCCTTGCCGAACGGCATCGACAACGACTGTTGGCCGTCGACCTGGTTGGCGTGCGCCGGCACGGCGACGGAGGTCGATTGCGCCACCAGCGAGGTGGCGAATGCGGTGAAGAGGACGATGGGAAGGGTGGTGGTTCGCATAGGAAGGGTGACGCGGGGTCTGCGGGGGGAGCGGGGGCTGCTAGTACGGAGTCGGCGCCAGATTGCGCCGACGGGTGCCACCGATTTCTTCCCGCCCCCCACTCCTCACCCTAACGCCTGCAGAAGCAGGAGGCTTCGATGCGGATGGTCGCGTTCTGCCACGCTGCGGCGAAACGCTTGCGCGTCGCGGCGGCTTCCGTGGCGGCGCCGGAACGGTCCTGGCACTCGGCGAGACCCTGCAGCGCCCAGCCGTTCTCGGGATGGCGACCCAGGTCGGCGAGGTAGACGACCTTGGCGTCGTCGACGCGGCCCGCCTCGAGCAGCAGCGCGCCGAGCGCGTGCGCCGGCGGCATCATCCAGCCCCAGGGCTCGTCGTAGCGCAGCTTCTCGTCGGTGGCCACGGCGCGCCGCAGCGCCGCGAACGCGACGTCGTGGTGCCCCAGACGGAACTCGACCTCGCCCTCGAGGAAGTCCGCGCCGATGCCGAGGATCGTGCTCGTCGGGTTGTTGCCGACGGTCCAGTCGGCGGGCACCTGCGCGGCCGCCGCGGTGAACGCCGCGCGTTCGGCGACCGCTTCGTCGACACGACCGAGCGCCGCAAGGGCCACGCCGCGCGCGTAGTGCCGGATCGCGACACAGCTCTTCTGCCACTCGGGCGGCGCAGGTTCGTCGAGCACTTCCTGCCAGCGGCCGAAGCGCACCAGCACGTGCCACGGCACGGCAAGGAACGCCTCGAGGAACGCGGGCATCTGCTGCACCACGTCGGCGGGCAGCTCGCGCACCATCTCGCGCGCCGCCTTCATCGCCTCCTGCTCGTTGCCCGTGAACATCGCCGCGTAGGCGAGGAAGTGGTAGTTGTGCGCGCGGTAGAGCTCGTAGAAGCCGACGCGCCCGGTGCGCGCGATCGTGCGCAGGTCGGCGGCGATGCCCTGCCGGTTGGCTTCGGCGGCGTCCTCGTAGCGCCCCACACGCAGGTAGGCGTGCGCCGGCATGTGCACCAGGTGACCGATCGCGGGCGCGAGCCCGCGCAGCCGATCCGCGGCCGCGACGCCGCGCGCCGCGTCGGCCGAGGCCTCGGTGGCGTGGATGTAGAGGTGGTTGGCCTGCGGGTGCCGCGGATGCGCCAACATCACCTTCTCGAGCACGGCGACGATCTCGAGCGTGTCGGGCTGCGGGCTGCCGTCTTCGCGGTAGAGGTTCCACGGCCACAGGTCCATCAGCGACTCGGCGAACAGCGCGCCGACGTCGGGGTGATCGCCGAACCGTTCGTAGGCCTTGCGCATGCCGGCCGCGTAGGCGTGGTCGAGTTCCTTGCGGTCGTCGGGCGCGGGCCAGACGTAGCGCGCCGCGATCGCGTCGATCAGCGCCCGTTCGAGCGGCGTCGCACGCGCAGCGAGCTCCTTGGCACGCTGCGCGTTCTCGAACGCGCTCTGCGCAGCCTCGGGCGACATCTCCATGTTGTTGATGTGCGGACCGGCCGCGTAGGCGAGCCCCCAGTGCGCCATCGCGCAGTCGGGATCGGCCGCGACCGCGAGGCCGAAGCAGCGCGTCGCCTCGGCGTGGTGGAAGCCGTAGCACCACGCCAGCCCCTGATCGAACTGGTCCTGGGCGACGGGGTTGGCGGTCGAGATCGCGAAGTGGTGCCCGCCGAGCTCGGCGAGACCGGGAATCGCGCGCTGGTCATCTGCCTGCGGCGAGGAGCAGGCGGCCAGGAACGCGAACAGCGTGACGGGGCGGATGTGCATGGGCTCCTTGGCGTCGGCCGGGCGCCGACGGTGCCAGGATTGTGGCGCGCATGGGCGCCACACTCCAACGGCAAGCCCCGCCCCTACCGCTCGCGACCGACCGCCACGGCGACCGTCTCCGGCGTCTTGTCCGCGGCGTCGTACATCTGCACGAAGCGCTTGCACTCGTCGGCGTCGATGCCGCGCAGCGCCTCGACCCAGGCCGGCGGGATCGTCTGGTAGTAGAGGCGCGCGACGACCTGCACGGCGCCGCGGCCCTCGGGCGCGGGGATCTTGAAGTGCACGGTGTCGCTGCCCTCGACGAAGTCCGCGTCGCCGTCGGTGCCGACGGGCGCGGTCTCCTCGGGGTGCGGGCCGTCCTTGCGCCAGCCGCGCGGCAACAGGCGCGAGTCCTTGCCCTTCTTGACCATCTTGGTGAGGTGCGTGGTGGGCGCGCCGTCGGGATCCTGCGCGACCATCTCGTAGATGACGACGTCCTCGGGCTTCTCGACCACCTGCACGTGCGGCCGCCCGAGCTCGTCGGTGAGGCCGACGATGCGGCCCTTGTCGTCGAACGCGCCCGACTCGAAGACCACGCGGCGCCCCTGCCGCACTTCGATCGCCAGCCACGCGCGGCGCGATGGGTAACCCGTGGGGAACTTGTGGCCGGTCTTGTTGTCGACGCGCACCGTGAACAGCAGCTTGCCGTCCTCGCGCGTCACCGGGGACACGGTCAACTTCGCGGTCAACTCGGCGAGCTGCCGCCGCGTCGCGGTGATCATGCGTTGCAGCGACGCGGATTCGGCGATGACGTCGAGCTCTTCGCGGTTGCGGTCGAGCATCTGCAGCATGAACGCGTTGCCGCCGACGAACGCGTGGGCGCGGTAGCCGTCGCGAACCGGGATCAGGAAGTCGAAGCCCATGGGGTTGCGCGCGATGCGCGTCGGCCCGGTCTCGGGCATGTGGCACTCCTGGCAGGTGCGCGAGGTGTCGTCGCGGCCACCCTCGTCGCTGAACTCGCTGTTGCGCCACTCGAGGTACGGCGTCTGCTCCGGGAACGGCGTCCCGTGGTGCTCCGTGAACAGCGTGTGGCAGGTCGCGCACAGCGCCGACTTGCGGATGTGGGTGCCCTGCTGCGGCGTGTAGCGCACCATGTTGCGCATCGGGCCCGTCGCGACGTCGGCGAACGGACCGAAGATCTTGCGTTCCTTGTTGATCGTCGGGTTGCCCGACCAGGACTCGGGCTGGCCGAGCTTCTCGTCGGCGATCTGGTGGCACACGGTGCACGACACGCCGTCGTCGGAGAACGTGTCCATTTCGATCTGCGCCAGCCGCGGCCGCGGCTCGCCCGACATCGCCAGGCCATGCGACATCATCGGCGCGTGACAGCGCAGGCAGAGCTCCTGCACCTCCTCGCCCTTGGCGATCGTCTCCTTGCGCATCTGGGCGCGGAAGTACGGGTCGCGGAACGAGTTCGCCATCATCGTTCCCTGCCACAGCCCATACGGCGACACGTCGTCGCCGGTCGCGGTGCGCATCGCGTTGGCCGCGGGCGCGGTCGTATGGCAGACGCCGCACTGCTCCGACGAGGTGAAGAAGTCCTCGGGGTCGGGGTGGCCGGCGGGAACGTTCACACGAGTCGGCGCCGGCTGCGGCATCGCCGAGCAGAACGCGACCGACGCGGCGGCCAGGAAGAACACGGAGTGCAGGGGTCTCATCGGGGGGCTGCGAATACTACACGGGTGATCAGTTCGCCGACGTCGTCGAAGAACGGCGCGGCGATCTCTTCGTAACCGTAGCGGTCGTCGTTGAGCACGCCGTCCGGGTTGGTGTAGAGCACCATCGCGAAGAAGAAGCCGCGCCCGGTGCGCGTGTCCTCGACGTAGGCGTTCTCGGTGGTGAAGCCGTAGGCGCGCCCGATCTTGTCGTAGACGCGCAGGTGCTCGGCGGGGATCACGCGGCGCACGCCGGTCAGGATCCACTTGCAGGCGTTGTCGGGCACCTTGTCCGGGTCGAAGTGCGGGTTGTCGCTCTCGCGCGGCAGCTCGCCGAGCGTCGACACGAGGAACCGCCGCTGCGCGAGCGTGAGCCCGGGGAAGCCAGGTTTGCCGGTGTCGATCTCGGGGCGCACGACCTCGACGAGCACGTCCTGCAGGTCCTCGAGCGAGATCGCGTTCTTCTGCGCGAACGACATCGGCGTCGCGACCAGCTCGCCGTCGCTCATGTATCCCGTGCCGAGCTGCAACCCGGTGAACGCCTCGTTCGACAGCTCCACGGACGCCTCGCGAGCGGGCAGCTCGGTGACGACCTCGCCGGTGCGCAGCGTGACCGGGCGCGTCTGCAGGTTCTCCTGCAGCGTGTGCGCCTCGGACAGCCGGTGCCACAGCCGCGTCGAACGCATGCCCGCGCCCCACATCGCCTTGTTCAAGCCGTCGGCGCCGAGCACCTCGAGGCAATGGTTGTAGGCGAGGTTGTCGCTGACCAGCAACATCTTGCGCAGGTCGTGCCGGATCGTCGCGCGGCCGCCGTCGAGGTTGCTCGCGTCGCGATCGAAGACCGCGTCGCCGTCGAATCGCGTGCCGATTCGCCACTCGCTGTCCAAGCCGTGCGCGGTGCCGTTCGCGGCGTTGAGCCGGTCGAGCTCGAGCAGGAGCGCGAGCGCCGCGCAGAGCTTGACCGAGCTCGCCGGGTAGAAGTACTGCTTCGGGTCGCCGAGCCGGCTGCGCACCAGCGTCGTGCGCCCGTCGTCGCCCGTGACCGGCACGCCGACCAGGATCTGTAGCCGGTGCTCTGCGGGGGCCTTCAGGATCGCCGCGTGCGCGGTCATCGACGGCGCCGCGTCGAGGACCGCGTCGAGGTCGATCGGGGCCGGGCCCTGGGGCAGGGCGAGCGCGACGAAGAACGCGAGCATGGGGGCGAGTCAGGCTACCGCGCCGATGCACGATCGTGCACAGGGCTAGTTCGCAGACGGCGGGGTTCCTGGGCGTAGCAACGGCTTCGGCCTGTCCGATGCACGATCGTGCATTTTCTGTTGGACCACGCCCCTCGACTGGCCGATGATCCCCGCACTATGCACGATCGTGCATTTCCAGACCTCATCCGCAGCCGCCGCGAAGCGCTGCACCTGACCCAGGCCGAACTCGCCGAGCTGGCGCGCTGCTCGACGCGATTCGTGCACATGGCCGAAACCGGCAAGGCGACGCTGCGGCTCGACAAGCTGCTCGCGGTGCTCGCCGTGCTCGGCCTGGGGCTGCAGGTGACCAGGACGCCGCAGCTGTCGGTGGCCCCCGAACTGCAACGCGACGCGTGATGCAGGCCGAGGAACTCCGGCGCATCGACGTCGCCGCGGTGTGGGTCGACGACCTGCCGGCGGCGCGGCTCGTGCGCACTCCGCAGGGCGTGCGCTTCACGTATCTCGACGGCTACACCGGCGCGCCCGTCGCGACCTCGCTGCCGCGCGACGTCGGGCCGGTGCTGTTCGCAGGCGGCGCCGTCGGGCCGTTCTTCGCGGGACTGCTGCCCGAGGGGCGACGCCTCGCCGCCGTTCGACGGGTCACCAAGACCTCCGCCGACGACGACCTGACGCTGCTGCTCGCGGTCGGCGAGGACACGATCGGCAACGTGCGCATCCTGCCCGAGGGCGCGTCGCCGGGCGCGCAAGCGACCGATGACGAGGAGGTCCCGCCGACGCTCGACGCGGTCGACTTCACCGAGCTGTTCGCCGCCGTGTTGCAACAACCCATGCGCGACCGCCGTGGCTTCCCCGGCGCGCAGGACAAGGTGTCCGGGCAGATGATCTCGCTGCCCGTGAGACACGCCGGCGCCCAGTGGATCCTCAAGCTCGACCCGCCCGAAGTGCCGCATCTGGTCGCCAACGAGGCGTTCTTCGTGGCCGCGGCGAAGGACTCGGGGCTGCAGACCGCGCACGTCGAGGTCGTTCGCGATCGCGCCGGGCGACCCGGGCTGCTCGTGCGTCGCTTCGATCGCGAGCCGTCGGACGAGACGATGCGTTGCCTGCCGCAGGAAGACGCGTGCCAGGTGCTCGGTCGGTATCCCGCCGACAAGTATCGCCTCTCCACCGAGGAGGTGATCGCCGGCCTGTCGCGCCGCTGCGGCGCGCCGATCGTCGCCGCGCGCACGCTGCTGCAGCAGTTCGCGTTCGCCTACCTCACCGGCAACGGCGACGCGCACGGCAAGAACTTCTCGATCGTGCGGCGACAGAACGAGTGGCACGTGTGCCCGGCGTACGACCTGCCGAGCACCCTTCCCTATGGCGATACGACGATGGCGCTGTCGCTGCAGGGCCGCGACCGCGAGGACATCCGACGCGCCGACTTCGTCGCGCTCGGCGAACAGTGCAGCGTGCCCGAGAAGGCCACCGCGCGCGTGCTCGACGGCCTGCTCACCGCCGCACCGCGCTGGCTCGAACGGCTCGACGAGCTGCCGTTCGACCGTCGACAGGTGCACAAGCTGCAGCAGGCGTGTCGCTATCGCGCCGAGCGCCTCGCCGGCAAGTAGGTCGAGGACCGCGCCGCGGCTGCGGGTAGGCTCGCCCGACCCGACGCCTCACGATCCCCACTTGCCCCGCCCCGCCGCCCGACGCACCGAAGAACCCCTCCCGCAGTGCCGACACTTCGGCATCTGCGGCGGCTGCTCGCTGCTCGACCAGCCGATCGCGTGGCAACTGCAAGACAAGGTCGCCGCGGCGCAGCGGCTGCTGGCGCCGTTCCTCGACGGCGTGCCGATCGAACACGCGATGCCGCCGCGCACGCCGCAGCACTTCCGCACGCGGCTGCTGTATCCGGTGCGCGCCAACGCCAAGGGCCACGCGACGGTCGGCCTCTACGAGTTCCACACCAACGAACTGGTGCGCATCGAGGAGTGCCGCACGCAGGACCGCTGGCTGACCGCGTTCGGGCTCGCGGCCGAACGGGTGCTGCGCGACGCGCGCGCCCAGCCGTTCGATCCCAAGCGCCGCACCGGTACGGTGATGGCGATCTGGGCGCGGCTCGCGAGCGGCACGGGTGAGGTCGCAGCGGGCGTCGTCACGCGGCCGGGGACGTTCGCCGAAGGTGCGGCGATCGCCGACGGGCTGCAGCACGCAGCCGCCTCGCTCGACGTCGGCGGCAGGCCGCGACAGCTCGTCGGCGTGGTGCACTCGATCTCCGAACGCGACGACGAGTTCTTGCTGGGCCAGCGCCACAACCCGCTGCGCGGCCGCGACCACGTGATCGATCGCCGCGACGGGCTGCAGTTCCGCGTCAGCGCCGGCAGCTTCTACCAGATCCACGCCGGGGCCTATGCGCTGCTCTACGCGCCGGCGATGGCGATGTGCGGCGACGTGCGCGGCCAACGCGTGGTCGACGGCTACGGCGGAATCGGCGCGTTCGGCCTGCGCCTCGCCGCGGCCGGCGCCGCGCAGGTGCTCGTCGTCGAGGACAACGCCGCCGCGTGCCGCGACGCCGAACACAACGCCAAGGTCAACGAACTGCCGAACGTCAGCGTGCAGCGCACCGCGTTCGCGGGCGCGACGCTGCCCGAGGGCGTCGACCTGTGCGTCGTCGATCCGCCGCGTTCGGGCCTGCAGCCGGCGGGCGTCGCGGTGGTGCTGCGCGCGGCGCCGCGGCGCGTGCTGCACGTCGCGTGTTCGGTCGAGGCGCTCGCGCGTGACCTCGGCGAGCTGACGGCGGGCGGGTATCGGGTGACGGCGGTGCGCGTGTGCGATCTGTTCCCGCACACCGAGCACGTCGAGGTGCTGACGATGCTCGAGCGGAAGTAGCCCACGTTCGCGAACTTTCGCCCAGCCACTGACCATCGCCGCGGCGCCTACGTAGAGTCCCCCCGACCCATCATGATCCGTCCCACCGCACTGCTCCGTCCCCTCCACCTCCTGCTGCTCGCCGCACCCGCGCTCGCCCAGGGCGCCGCCGACAACCTCGCGCTCGGCAAGATGTGGACGTTCGAGAACCCGCCGCTCGCCTACCTCGAGCAGGAATACGGCTTCAAGCCCGACCAGCAGTGGCTCGACTCGCTGCGTCTGGGCGCGCTGCGGCTCGGCGAGCGCGAGAACCCGTGGTGCTCGGCGTCGTTCGTCTCGCCCAAGGGGCTGATCATGACCAACCACCACTGCGTGCGTGAACAGGTCGGCCAGATCCAGGGCGAGCACGACTGGGTCAAGGACGGCTACGCGGCGACGGCGCTCGAGGACGAGGTCAAGATCCCGGGCCTCACGGTGCACCAGCTCGTCGCGCAGGAGGACATCACCGCGAAGGTCGACGAGGGCGTCGCCGACGGCGACGACGCGGCGACCATCGCCAAGAAGCGCGAGGCCAACATCGCGGCGATCAAGAAGGCCGCCGACGAGGCGCACCCGGGCTTCATGCACCAGGTGGTCGCGCTCTACGAAGGCGCGGTGCAGCAGCTCTACCGCTACCGCGTGTTCGACGACCTGCGGCTGGTGATGGCGGTCAACCTGCAGACCGCGCACTTCGGCGGCGACCCCGACAACTTCACCTACCCGCGCTGGAGCATCGACTTCTCGTTCGTGCGCGCCTACGAGGACGACAAGCCCGCGGACACCAGCGCCAACTACTTCCGCTGGCGCCAGGACGGCGCCAAGGAAGGCGAGCTCGTGTTCGTGCCCGGCAACCCGGGCAACACCAACCGGCTGATGACGGTGGCCCAGCTCGAGTGCCAGCGCGACATCGAGTACCCGCTGATCCTGCAACAGCTCGAGAGCGGCATGGCGATCCTGCGGCCCTACAGCGACCGCAGCCCCGGCCTGCTGACGACGCTGCTCGGCTGGGAGAACAGCTACAAGGCGATCTCCGGCATGTGGCACGGGCTGCAGGACGAAGAACTGCTCGGCAAGAAGCGCGCGCACGAGGCGAACTTCAAGGCGGCGGTGCAGGGCAACCCGGAGCTGGCCGCGAAGTACGGCAAGGTCTGGGACGAGCTCGAGGCCCTCGCGACGCGCAAACGCGCGGTGCAGCCCAAGGTCGCGTTCTACGCGCCGAGCTACTCGCCGGTGGTCGAACGCGGCGTTGCGATCGCCAAGGCGCTCGACGCCAGCCTCGACGAGGAGGCGCGCGGCAAGGCGCGCGAAGAGGCCCTCGGCATGCAGATGTTCGGCAACGTGCTGACGCAGGCGCTGCTCGTCGATCACTTCGTGCGCGCCAGCAAGTGGCTGGGCATGGAAGACCCGTACGTGAAGGCGGTCGCCGGCGACCAGGGGAAGGGCGGCGAGGTCGACTGGAAGAAGGCCCTGCGCGCGACGATGCGCAGCCGGCTCGGTGACAACGACTGGGTCAAGGGCCTGCTCGACGCCGAGGACGGCGCGGCGCAGTTCGCCGCGAGCGACGACCCTGGCGTGATCGTGGCGCGCACGCTGTGGCCGCTGATGCGCGACACGGAGAAGGAGCAGAAGGCGATCGAGGACGCGATCGCGGTGCAGGGCACGAAGATCGGCCAGGCGCTGTTCGCGGTGTTCGGCAACAAGGTCAGCCCCGACGCGACGATGACGCTGCGCTTCTCGGACGGCCGCGTCGCCGGCTACGCCTACAACGGCACGCTGGCGCCGTGGGCGACGACGTTCTACGGGCTCTACGGCCGCACCATCGAGTTCGGCGGCAAGCACCCGTTCGACCTCGCCGAGCCGTGGGTGCAGGCCAAGGACCAGATCGACATGAAGAAGCACGTCTGCTTCGCGAGCACCAACGACATCGTCGGCGGCAACTCGGGCTCGTGCATGGTCGACAAGGACCTGCAGGTCGTCGGTCTGATCTTCGACGGCAACATCGAATCGCTGCCCAACGACTTCTACTACACGCAGAAGGTGGCCCGTGCAGTCAGCGTGCACACCGACGCGATCGTCGAGGCGCTGAGCAAGGTCTACGGCATGGGCCGCATCGTCACCGAGCTGCGCGAAGGCGCGGCCAAGAAGTAGCGCAGAGAGACAGGGCCAAAGGACTCGGCTGAACGTATTCGCGGCCCGGCCATGCCATCGGCAGCACCGGACTGCGAACCTTGGCCCCCCGTGCAAGCTCGTGCGTAGCGGCTATCCTTCGCGGCCCCGATTCTCCCGGCGGCCCGTCTGCCCACCGCCGCCGCACCGTTGCTCCGCATGCGCATCGCCTCCAACAGCCTGACTCTCTGGGGCTCCGCCTCACTCCTGATCCTGCTCGTCAACGCCCCCTCCTTCGCGCCGGTCACGGACATCCAGCAGCCGGGCACGCAGCCCAATCAGGCGATGTTGCTCGGCGCGGTGAGCGGCTGCGAAGGCTGCCACGGCTACTACGACCCCGCCGTCGAACCCGCCGAGAACTGGGCGGGCAGCATGATGGCGCACAGCGCGCGCGACCCGCTGTTCTACGCGGGGCTGGCAATCGCCGACTCGGACTTCCCCGGGGCCGGCGACTACTGCATCCGCTGCCACGCGCCGCGCGGCTGGCTCAGCGGCAACGCGTCGCCCAGCGACGGTTCGGCGCTCGATCCGCAGAACGACCAGAACGGCATCGAGTGCGGCATCTGCCACAGCCTGGTCAACCCCAACACACAGGAGCACCAGGGCGTCCAGAACGCGCCGTACATCGCCAACGACGGCGGCACCCCGCCCGAGGGCTTCTACGGCAGCGGCATGTATGTCGTCTCCGGCACGCAGACGCGCTTCGGGCCCTACGACCAGGGCGTGACCGCGGGCCACCCGTGGGCCAAGTCGCTCTATCACCGCTCGCCCGAGCTCTGCGGCACGTGCCACGACGTCAGCAACCCGCTCGTCGGTGACCTCGCCGCCGGCAACGGCGCGCAGGTGCCGCTGCCGGTCGGCTCGTTCAGCGGCGTGCCCAACTCGCCGGTCACGGCGAAGGCCGCGTTCCTCAACGCGCCGCACACCTACGGCATCGTCGAGCGCACCTACAGCGAGCTCAAGAGCAGCGCGCTGGCGACGACCCCGGTCAGCAACTACGCGCAGCTGCCCGCCGACCTGCAGCGCGGCGCGATCAAGCGCGCCTACGACCAGAGCCTGCTCGCCGGCCAGAACGGCAACTACGAAGACGGCACGACGCGTTACTTCACCTGCCAGACCTGCCACATGGAGCCGGTCGTCGGTGAAGGTGTGGCGTTCACCCTCGGTCCGGTGCGGTACGACCTGCCGCTGCACGACATGACCGGCGCCAACACCTGGGTGCCGGACCTGATGCGCTGGATCGACGGCCAGAACCGCCTGCCGTTCGGCGGCGGCATCACCCAGACGCAGTCGCAGGCGCTCGACCGCGGCATCCTGCGCGCGCGGGCCAAGCTGCAGCGCGCCGCGGCGCTCGACGTCAGCAGCAACGCCGTGCGCGTCACCAACCTGACCGGCCACAAGCTGATCACGGGCTACCCCGAAGGCCGGCGCATGTGGCTGCGCACGATCTGGAAGGACGAGGCCGGCAACGTGCTGCGCGACGACGGTGAATACGGCAGCTTCAGCGCCACCGTCGGCAGCAACAACTACACGGTCAACTCGATCCTCGACCCGAACGCGCGCGTCTATCAGGCCAAGTTCGGCATCAGCCAGGACTGGGCCTACCGGCTGTTGACCCTCGGCGTCGACCCCAACCTGCCGCTGGGCTTCGACCGCACGACCGGCGCGGTGACGATGACCCTGATCCAGCTGGCCTCGCAGCCGCCGGGCACCGAGATGGAGACCTTCCACTTCGTGCTCAACAACAAGCTGCTCGACGACAACCGGATCCCGCCCTACGGGTTCGACTACGCCGAGGCGCGGACCCGCAACGCCCTGCCGGTGCCGGCGACGCAATACGGCAACCCGTCGCCCACGGGCACCTACGACCACTTCGACGACGTGCCGCTGACGCCGCCCGCCGGCGCGACGCGCGCCGAGATCGAGCTGCTCTACCAGACCGCGAGCTGGGAGTACATCCAGTTCCTCAAGCTCGCCAACCCGGGCACGAACCTGTTCCTGGCGGACGCCGGCAATGCGGTGTTCGACGGCTACTTCGCCACGGGTCAGTCGACCCCGGAGCGCATGGCGTTCGCGCGCTGGTGCGATCTGCCGGGCACCGGCGAGGACCTGGTGCTCGAGACGGGCGTCAATGGCGCCGCGCCCGACGGCACCTGCGGCAAGCAGCTCGTCGGCGGCGACGTCGTGGTGTTCGAGGTGACCACGCCGAACGGCACGTTCGCCAGCGACTTCGGCGCGCTGTGCTTCCAGATCCACGACGCCTCGGCGCCGCCGATGCCGACGTTCCCGGGCGTGCGACTCGATCGCATCGACGCCCAGGTCAACCTGTTCGGGATTCCGATCGCCGGCCGCACCTCGAGCATCACGATCCCGAACTGGCTGACCAACACGATGATCCGCGGCCAGGCGATCATGCTGTCGACCAACTCGGCCAACGGCACCTACGCGGCGAGCAACGCGCACGACGTCTGGGTGGAGTGAGCCTCGCCGGCGGACCGCGCGGCGTGTGTGGTTCGTACCCGGTTCGGTACGCTCAGAGGATGTCGAGCACGCCGGTGGAGCCGTTGGTCAGCGTGTCCATGCCGGTCGCGTAGTTGCAGTCGACGCTGAGCGGCAGGTTCCAGGGCAGCAGGTCCTTGTCGCCGACGCCACCGAGGGCCGCGGCGACGAAGGCGCGGCCGAGCTTGGTGGTCTCGTGGTCGGCGAGGATGGCGCAGAGGGGCTCGATGGCGCGGCGGTCGCCGATCTGGCCGATCGCCTTGGCGAGGGCCGACAGCGAGGTGACGCTCTGGCTCTTCTTCATCATCGCGACGAGCTGCTCGTTGGCCTGACGGTCGCCGAGCATGCCGAGAGCGAGGGCGGTCTGCGGCAACAGGAACTGGCGCCGCTCGGAGCGGGCCAGGATCTGGCTCAGCATCGGCACGGCGTTGCGATCGCCGAGCAGGCCGAGGGCGACGGCGCAGTAGCCGGCGACGCGCTCGTTGGCCTCGGAGGTGCGCAGGGTCTCGGTGAGCGGCACGAACGCGAGCGGGTGACGGGTCAGGCCGACGGCGATCGCGAGGGCCGCGGTGGTGTCGCGGTTGGAGCTGTCCTGCAGGTCGTCGGTGAGGCGGCGCACGATGGTCGGGTCGCCGCGCTCGCTCTCGTTGCCGCAGGCCGCCCACATGCCGAGCGCGAGGGCGATCCACGGCCGCTCGGTCGACTTGTTGCCACGTTCGTAGGCGCGCAGCAGCCAGACCTTGTTGTCGGCGCCGCCGATGCGGGCCATGGCCATCAGCGCGAACGACCGCGCCAGGCGGTCGTGGCCGTCCTCGTAGGTGTCGCGCAGGGCGTCGACGAACTCCTGGTCGTCGCTGGTCGGCTCGACCAGCATGCCGAGCGCGATCGCCGACGACTGCAGGATCGGATTGCTGCGCCGCTTGCGGGCCAGCAGCTCGTCGGCGAAGCGCTGCTTGCAGCGCTGGTGCAGCGAGGTGCTGCCGCGACCGAGCAGGCGGCCGATCGCGATCGGGGCGTGCGCCTGGACCAGCTCGTCGCCGCGGCCGAGGTCCTTGCCGTGGTATTCGAGCAGGGACTCGACGGTCCGCCACAGCAGCAGCTTGCCGGCGCCGGCGCTGTCGCCGCAGCCGAGGATGCCCAGGCCGTTCAGCGCCGCGCAGCGCAGGTCGCGATCGTCGAGCGCCTTGTCGCGCAACACGCCGAGGAGCAGCTCGGCGATCTGCTGATCGACGGCGGCGTCCTCGCTGCGGTGCGCCAGCAACCCCAGCGCGTAGGCAGCGAACGCGCGCGTCCGGTTGGAGACGTACTCCCGACTCTCGAGCTTGCGGCCGACGGCGTCGTCGCGAACCAGGGCGGCGAGCAACGGCAGCGCCTCGACGCGACCGGCGATGCCGAGCGCCAGCACGGCGGTCTCGCGCACTTCCTGATCGCCGCGTGAGATCCGCGCCGAGAGCAGCGCCTCGAGTCCGCCCGCGGGCGCGTCACCCGGAACGTCGCGACCGATCTTGCCGAGCGCGACCAGACACGCGCTCTGCACGTCGCGGTTGCGCTCCTCTTCGAGCAGCTTGACGAGCACGGGCAGGATCAGCTTCTGCTTGTCGTCGTCGGTCGGCGCCAGCGTGTCGATGCGGTCGACGGCGCGGCGCACGCCGAGATAGAAGTCGTCCGAACCCGTCTCGGGCCCGGCCTTGTCCAGGCCTCGGGCCTGCACATAGGGGTCCTTGTTGAACTCCCACCACGCGTGCCACTCGGTGAGCGGGTTGTCGCCGACCGGCGTGCCAATGCCCGGTCCGGGAGTAGCGCCCGGGATGCCCGGACCGGGTGCCGGTCGCAGACCCGGAGGGGTCGATGGATTGCCGCTCGGGGGCGGCGGCACGGGCTGGTTGGGCACCACGGCGCCGCGATACTGGCCACCGTGCGCGGACAGCAGCGCGGCCAGCCCGAGCACACAGCTGAAGATGCGGAGGGCGCTCATCGGCCAGCACTCTAGTTCCCCCCGCCGCGGTCCGTAACCGGGGGAATCGCCTCAGTGGGCGGTCGCCGGCCACCACAGCGGCACGAACGGCGTCGCGCCCGAGATCGCCTCGCCGACCGCATCGACGATCACGGCCCGCACCAGGCAGGCCGCACCGCGCAGCGCCGGCAGGTCCGTCAGCGCCACTTCGGCGCGCACGAGCCCCTCCCGGTCGACCTCACCGATGCTCGCCGAGCCCAGCGAGTTCCGCCAGTCGCCGCGCGCCAGGACGGGGCCGACGGTCGGCTGCAACAGCCACAGCTCACCCGCGGGTCCCATCGGCACCAGCGGATGCGGTCGGTCGAGCCGCAGCTCGAGCACGCTGATCGACCCCGGCGGTGACGGCACCCACGCGTGCAGGGTCGCCCCCGCGGCCGTGCGCACCAGCGCCGCGCTCGCCCGCGGCAACGCCGGCGCCTGGACCCGGACCTCGGCCCACGCCGGCGCACCGCCGCGCTGCCAGGTGCCGACCATGCCGTCCTCGAACCCGCCGTCGAGCGCCTGCAGCACGACCGCGTCGTCACAACAGACCTGCAGGCGGAAGCCGTCGGCCTGCAGCGCGACGCGATGCGGCGGCGCACCCGTCGCGTCTTCGGCCCGCGCCAGCACCAGGTCGTTGCCGCCCATGCGGCGCAGCAGCCGGTGCTCGTGGGCGCCGCGGTCCCATTCGTAGCGGTAGTGACCACCATCGGACTGCGCGCGCACGATCAGGCCGACGACCTCGGCATCGGTGTCGGCGCGCAGCTCCGCCGCGAGGCGGACGTTCTTGACGTCGCGCTCGCCGACCAGTCGCGTCACCGCGCCATCGACCCGCTGTTCGCGCCACACCGGCGCGTCGAATGCGAGCACTTCGCCGGGCGCCGGACCGACCACGTCGACCGCGACCTGGACGAGGGCATCGTGGACGTCGCCGAGGCGCAGGGATCCCGGCTTGCCGGCCGCGTCCGCGGCGAAATGGACCACGAACTCGCCGTTGCCGGTCGCGAACGGCGCCGGCGCGATCCCGCGCACCACCACCGAGGTCGGCCCGACGACCCGCACCTCGTCGCCGCTGCGCACGAACCACGTGCTCTGCGCCGTGGCCGCCGCGCCCGAGAACAGCAAGAGGATCGTCGAGAGGGTCTTCATGCGAGGGTGACGCCGTTGGCGCTCAGGATCTTGCAGAACATCTCGCCCTGCTCACGCGCGTCCTCCAACGCGACGTGTGAGTGGCGGTTGTCGGCCCACCACTCCTTGGGCAGGGCGTTCTTGACGCAGTCGCGATAGTCGCGCTTGAGCACCGCCATCGCGTAGGTCTTGACGTCGAGCGCGGAGTGCCCGAACGGGGAGTCGCCGCAGAAGCGCATCAGATACCAGTAGACCCACATGAAGTCGTAGCCGGCGGGCTGACCGACGAACACCACCCGCCCCGGCAGCGACCGCAGCCATTGTGCGTAGCTCGGCATCAGCACCGCGGGGTCCTGTCGATCCACCTGCGTCGCCGCGAAGGCTTCGGGATGACCTTCCCACCACGCCATCGTGCGCGGGTGCGGCGCGGCGCCGGGCAGCGGCAACAGGTTTGCCGTGAACTCGCCGAGCGAGGTGCCGTCGACGCGCAGCGCCAACGAGCCGAAGCTCAGCATCGAGTGCGGACCGGGAATCGGACCATCGGCCTCGACGTCCGTGCTCACGTAGACCTCGGTGGATACACTCATCGCGGCGGTCATCTTGCCCCGCATCGCGGTCGGCCGCACCGCCGAGGATGCGTATCCTGCCGCAGATCGTGTTGTGCTCCGCCCTCGCGGCCCTCGCGAGCGGACAGCGAGAAGGCACCGCGCCGCCGCCCCGCCTGCGTCAGGTCGAGGTCCGCACGGCGGACATCTTCGGCCCGGAGTGGACCGGCAACTACACCCTGTCCAAGTTCGTCAACGCGCTGCACGCGACGACGAAGGAAGGCGTCGTGCGCCGCGAGATCTGGCTGCAGCCGGGCCAGCCCGTGAGCCGCGAGCTCGCCGACGAGGTCGAACGCAACCTGCGCGCCACGGGGCTGTTCGCCGAGGTGAAGGTCGAGCTCGTGGCGGTCGAGGGCACCGACGAGGTCGACCTCGTGGTCACCACGCGCGACAAGCTCAGCCTGTCCTTCGGCGGCGGCGCGTCGTACGTCGGCGGCGTCGCCGGGTTCCGCGCGGCGATCGGCGAGGGCAACCTGTTGGGCACCGGCGACCGCATCGCCCTGACCTTCTCGCAGAACTCCGACAAGGAGTATCGCGGCAGCATCGCCTACACCGACCTGCACGTGCTCGACACCTGGCACGTCGGCAACGTGCGCTTCTCGAGCACCGACGAGGGGGACTCGTTCGGCCTCGACCTGCGGCGTCCGATCAAGCACCTCGCCGACCCGTTCGGCTACGGCGGCAACGCGCACCGCGACGAGGAGGACATCGAGTACTACCGCGACGGCGAATCGGTCGCGCAGGTGTTCACGCGCAGCAGCGTGCTCGCCGGCGACACGACGTGGGCGTCGGGCCCGCGCGATCAACGCCGCTACCTGGGCTTCGCGGCGCAGCTCGCCGACGTGCGGCATCGCCCGGCGACCGGGCCGATGGCGCCGATGATCGATGTTCCCGGCGACACCCTGAGCCTGTATCTGGGTGTGCACGCGCGCTGGGAGTTGATCGACGACTTCCGCAAGATCGACGGCCTGGACACCATCGACTACGTGCAGGACCTGCAGCTGGGCCTGTCGTTGACGACCACCGCCGGCGTGCGCTGGCGCGACGAGGCCGGCCAGGACGGCGCGGCGCAGCCCGAAGCGGGGCTGCGCCTGGAGTGGGCGAAGGAGCTCCTCGACGAGGTGTTCGTCGACTGCCGCGCCCGCGGGACCGCGCGCTGGCAGGACGGGGACACCGTCGGCTGGCAGTCGCAACTGGGCACCTGGCTGTTCGTGATGACCGGCAAGGACAACACCGTGGGGTTGTCGGCGACCTACGACGCCGCCGAGGAGCTGCAGGACCTGCCGATCGAGTTCACGCTCGGCGAGGACAACGGCCTGCGCGGTTACCCCGCGCGACAGCTCTCGGGCACCCGACGCCTGCGGGTGAACCTCGAGAACCGCTTCGACACGCGCCTGGAGTACGCGACGTTCCGTCTCGGCGTAGTCACGTTCTTCGACGCCGGGTGGGTCGGTGACGACCGCGAACTGGGTAGCCCCTACGAGTCGGTCGGCGTCGGCCTGCGCGTGGCCTCCAAGCCGCTGCTCGGCGACGGCCTGCTGCGCCTGGACCTCGCCAAACCGCTCGACGAGGCGGTCGGCACAGGCGACGGCTGGCGGGTCTCGTTCGCGGTCGGGCAGGTGTTCACGTTCGGCGGCAACGCCAGCGCCCTGGGCACCCGCTGACGGCCGTCGCTCGGCGAATCCACGAACACCCGGACGAGCCGCCTCGCTGCTGGCAGTGGACGGAACGGCGCGGCACTTCGCCTCGGCCCTCGCCCGTCCGTTGTCGCCCCCTCCCAATCCCATGCTCCGTCGCCTGGCCACCGCGCTCTTCGCGCTCACCCAAGTCCTTTTCGCGCAGGATGTTCGAGATCTCTCGACGCCGGTCGCCCACCTCGAGTTGCTCGGCGTCTCCTCGTCGACCATCGCCAACCAGGTGCTCAGCGGCTACCGCCTGGTCGACATCGAATACCGCGGCACCTCCCTGCTCGGCACCACCTACGACGCCGTCTTCGTGCAGAACTCGGGTGCCTACTCGACCGGCTGGTGGTGGTACACGGGCCTGACCGCCACCCAGGTCAGCCTCAACCTCGCCACCAACAACGCGCGCCTGATCGACCTCGAGCCCTACGACGACGGCAACGGCAACGTGCGCTTCGCGTGCATCATGGTCGACAACACCGGCGCCAACAACAAGGCGTGGTGGTGGTACTACAACACCACGACCTCGTCGCTGGTGACCCAGACGAACGCGAACAACGCGCGCCTCGTCGACCTCGACACCTACACGATCGGCGCGACGACCTACTACAGCGGCGTGATGATCGCCAACACCGGCGCCGACTATCGCCAGTGGTGGTGGTACCTGAACGCCACCGGCGCGCAGATCGGCAACTACATCAACACCAACAACGCGCGCCTCTACGACCTCGAGCGGCGCAGCAACGGCAACTTCGACTGCGTGATGGTGCGCGACCCCGCGTCGCCGGCCTGGTACTGGTGGTACGACCTGACGTCGACCGACGTGTCGTTCCTGATCGGCAACTACGGCGTGCGTCCGATCGACATCGAGAGCTACCTGGTGAGCGGTTCGCGCCGCTACGCGATGGTGACGATCAACAACAGCAACGCGCTGACCACCAGCGTCGGCGCGTTGATGCGAGCCACGACGGACGGCAAGGTCGGCTGCTGGATGGAACGCATCAACGGCAGCAACGTCGCCAACCTCAACGGCGACGCCGTGTTCGAGCCCGCCAGCACGATGAAGACGCTGCACCACGTGCACGCCATGCGCCGCGTCTACCTCAACGCCGTGGCGCTGACGCAGCTGATCAACGTCTACACCAACTACTCGCCGAGCAACCTGTCCTGCCCGGTCGACACCGGCCCGGTCCAGCAGGCGCTGCAAGACGTGCTGCGCGACATGATGGAGAGTTCGGACAACGCCCGCACGCAGGCCGTCACCGCCTACTTCGGTGAGTCCAACATCAACAACACCGCGGCCGCGCTGGGCATGGCCTCGACCAGCCTCAACCACCGCCTGGGCTGCGCCTCCGGGGCGACCTCCAACCCCAACCAGATCACCTTGCGCGATCTGCACACCCTGCACGAGGCTGTCGTCAACGGCTACGTCGGCGGCTATCGCGACACGTTCTACGACCTGATGCTCCAGAGCCTCAATGGCCTGGCGATCGACACCGTGATCAACACCGAGGCCGCCGCGCTGAGCCTGCCCCTGGCCACCGCGACGAACTTCCGCAACTTCACGAAGATGGCGCACAAGGGCGGCAACTACAGCCTGATCAACGGCGGCCCGTGGTACTACCACCGCGCCGAGTTCGGCTGGATCTCGCTGCCGTTCATCAGCAACGGCGCGCTCGCGCCGCGTGAGTACTCGTTCGGCGCGTTCGTCAACAACGCCTCCGTCGACGCCAACGCGGCCAACGCGATCTACCAGAACGCGATCCCCGAGCTGCTGCGGCCGACGATCCGCCAGGCGCTGCAGACGTGGGCCAACAACCTCGCCGGTGTGCAGTCGTTCGGCGCGGGCTGCGGCTTCAACACCCCCCACAGCCACTCCGTCACCGGGCTGCCGCGCATCGGCGCGAACCCCCTCTACGTCACCGACAACGGCTACCCCAACTCGCTCGAGGTGCTCGGCATCGGCTTCTCCAGCACCGTCTGGAACAGCATCCCGCTGCCCGCGTCACTGTCGTCGTTCGGCTCGTTCTTCGGCTGCCAGGCCTTCACCGACATCGCCATCAGCCGAGTCGGCGTCAGCGACGCGTCCGGGCACGCGTCCTTCGGGATCGGGATCCCGAACGCCACGGCCTTCCTCGGCTTCGAGTTCTTGACGCAGGGCTACTCGTTCTCGCCGACGGCCCTGTTCAAGACCACGAACGCGATGCGCAGCATCGTCGGCCTGTGAGCGCCGTGCCCGGTCCGCCGAACGTGGCGGACCGGGCCATCGCGGACTTCGGGAGAAGCGAGTCGGCGCACAGGGGCTGACAGGCTCCAGCGCGCTCGGTCTACTGCGGCCTCGTGACACGAGACCAAAGTCCCAGCATGCCGAGCGCGAGCGGCGCGGCGCCGGTCACCTGGCCCTCTTCCTGCTCGGCACCGAGAACATGCGCCGCGACAACCCTGAACTCCTGTACGGCTTCGCAGCCGACTGGGCCCGCGTGATGCGCGGCAATCTGGGCCAGCGGCTGTTGTTTCTGAGCGAATAGCGCCTTCCGGCACGACAACCGCGTCGCGGCCTTCCGCCGCCCGGGGGCGCTCGTTACCCTGTTTGCCCCCGAATCGGGCAAACCACCATGAGCTTCACGCACGCAGGTCGCACCCTCTCCAAGGTCGCAGTCATCGGTTCGGGCCAGATCGGCCCGGACATCGCCCTCTACTTCACCAAGGTGCTGAGCCCGTTCGGCGTGCAGACCGTGGTCGTCGACGTCAGCGACGCGGCGCTGGCCGCCGGCAAGAAGAAGCTCGAGAAGAAGGTCGCCAAGGGTGTCGAGACCGGCGCGTTCACGCCCGAGCAGCAGGCGCAGATGGTCTCTGCGGTGACGTTCACCAACGACTATGGCGCGATCTCCGGCGCCGACCTCGTCGTCGAGGCCGCGACCGAGAACAAGGAACTCAAGGGCAAGATCTTCGGCCAGGTCGAAGGGCTGGTGTCGCCGGACGCGATCCTGGTGAGCAACAGCTCGCACCTCGAGCCCGAGGTGATCTTCGCCAACGCCGCGAAGAAGGACCGCACCGGCGTGGTGCACTACTTCTTCCCCGCCGAGCGCAACCTGATGGTCGAGGTCGTGCCGGGCAAGGAAACAACCGCGGCGACGACGCAGTGGCTGCTGTCGTTCTACGAGGCGATCGGCAAGGTGCCGATCCCGGTCAAGTCCCGCTACGGCTACGCGCTCGACCCGGTGTTCGAGGGCCTGTTCTTCGCGTGCGCGCTGCTCGCCGAAGCCGGCGTCGGCACCACCAAGCAGATCGACGTCGTCTGCAAGAAGACGTTCAAGATGGGCATCGGCTCGTTCACGGCGATGAACCTGACGGGCGGCAACCCGATCACCGCGGTGGGCCTCGACAACTACACCACCAAGATCAACTCCTGGTACCGCACGCCGCAGTCGCTCAAGGACAAGGTCGCGGCGAAGGAGAACTGGGACGTGCCGGCGCGCGGCGAGCAGGTCGACGTGCCCGAGGCGCTCGCGGCGCAGATCCGCGACAACCTGCTGGGCGCCTACTTCGGCATCTGCGGCGAGATCGTCGACGCGGGGCTGGTGACCGTCGCCGACTTCAACATGGGCCTCGAGATCGCCCTCGACATGAAGCCCGCGTTCACGTTCATGAACGAGCTGGGCACCAAGAAGGCGCTCGAACTGGTGCAGGCCTACGCGGCGAAGAATCCGGGCTTCCCGGTGCCCAGGTGCATCGAAGCGCTCGGCAAGGACAACAAGCCGTTCGACGTGCCGGTGGTGCTGCGTGAGGACCGGGACGGCATCGCCGTGCTGACGATCCGCCGCCCCAAGGTGCTCAACGCGCTCGACCAGGCGGTGTTCGCCGAGATCCGCCGCCGCTTCGAGGAGTGCGACCAGGACCCCGCGGTGCAGGGCATCGTGCTCACCGGGTTCGGCAAGAAGGCGTTCGTCAGCGGCGCCGACGTCAACTTCCTCGCCAAGATCGACAGCGTCGCCATGGGCGAAGAGACGTCGCGCACCTCGCAGGTCTGCGTCGACGCCGTGCAGGCGGTGAAGAAGCCGACCGTCGCCGCGCTCAACGGCCTCGCCTTCGGCGGCGGCATCGAGACGGCCATGGCCTGCGAAGCGCGCATCGCCACCAAGGGCCTGCGCGTGCTCGCCGGCCAGCCCGAGGCCAACCTCGGCATCATCCCCGGCGCCGGCGGCACCGTGCGCCTGCCGCGCCTGGTCGGCATCGAGCGCGCCGCCGAGATGCTGCGCACGTGCCGTCCGATCAGCAGCGAGAAGGCACTCGCGTTCGGCCTGATCCGCGAGGAGGTCGAAGGCGACCTCGTCGGCCGCGCCGTGCAGCTGTGCAAGGACATGGCCACCGGCAAGGCGCCGCGTTCGCGCATGGCCGAGGAGCCGATGGCGAACGTGCCCGCGAGCCTGCCCGCGGTCGAGATCGGTCACCTCAGCAAGAAGGTCGACGAGATCCTCTGCAAGGCGATCCTCGGTGGCGCGAAGCTGCCGCTCGCGGAGGCGATCCCGTTCGAGGCCAAGTGCTTCGGCGAGGTCTGCGGCACCGAGGACATGCGCATCGGCGTCGACAACTTCCTCAAGAACGGGCCGCGCAGCAAAGCGCCGTTCGTTCACCGGTGAACGAAGCGCGCGTCGGCGACTTCGTCGAGGCCTGCATCACGCATCCCGACGAAGCAAGGCGCCTGTTCGCGGCCGACCCAACGCTGCTGCAGGGCACTTGGGCCGGCGACCCGCTGCTGCACTGGTTCGTCATCGAGGACTTCCAGGCAGCCGCCGGGCTCTTGCTCGAGTTCGGCTTCCCCGTCGACGCGCGCGACGAGGACGAGCGGACGGCGTTGCACTGCGCCTGCCTCCTCGGGCGGCTCGGTATCGTCCGCATGCTGCTGAAGCTCGGCGCCGACGCGAACGCCCCGCACGAGCCCATCTGGGTCAACCCGCTACACATCGCCGTCGGCAATGGACACGCGGACATCACGATCCTGCTGCTCGAGTACGGCGCGCGCGTGGACTACTTCGTCGCCGGGTACCAGAGCATCTTCAGCGCGCTGCAACACGTGTCGGAGAGCGAGCGCCCGATGTTCGTGCAATTGCTGGCGCGGCACGGGGTCACACGCGAAGGGCTGTTCGAACAGCATCGCATGGGCGAACTGCACGACTCCCCGGAACAGGCCTTCGGCTGGTGAACCCGGGAGAGCGCTGCCGCAGGTGATGCTGCGAGTGGTTTGTACCCGGTACCGTACGCTCACACCGACTGCCACGGTCGCACCAGGTCCGGGAACTGACGGCCGCCGCGATACCAGTAGTTGGCGGGGCGGTAGATCGCTTCGAGCGGCGGCGCGGGCTCGGCGCCCAGCAGGTCGTCGCGCACGAAGATCGCGTTGACGCCGGCCTGGGTGCAGTAGACGAGGGTGTAGCCCTTGGCCTTGGCTGCCTGGGCCAGCGCGCGCAGGCTGGCGCCGTAGTAGTCCGAACCGTCCCAGCGGTGCTGCGGGTCGTAGGGAATGGTCAGCGCCGGCTCGACGCCCAGGTTGGCGTTGTACTCGGCGATCAGCACGCGCGGGCGGCGCCGGATGGCCTGCAGCACCCAGTAGTCGTTGCCGTCGACGTCGATCGACAGCAGATCGGGTTCGGCCGGCACGCCGTGCTGGTCGAACAGCGCCTCGATGTTCTCGGCGGTGATCCACGCCTTCTCGATCACGGCGTCCTCGGCGCCGGGCGCGACCTCGCCGTCCATGAGCAGGCCCTGCCAGCCGGCGCGGCGCAGCTGCGCGGTGTTGCACTGCACGCCGTCGCCGCAGCCGAACTCGACGTAGCGGCGGTTGGTGGTGCCGAGCAGTTCGAACAGCGCGGTGAGCAGACCGTCCTCACCGCCCTGGCTGGTGACGCGGCGCTCGAAGCGCTCGAGGTCGAACACCGAGCGCAGCGGCTGCTCGATCGGCACGTCGCGGCTCTCGAAGACGATGCGGTCGAGGTCGATGGTGCGCTGGTTGCGCGAGCGCTGGTCGTCGGCGACAAGCAACGCGAGCTCGTCCCGACTGTCGCCGGGCACCGAGGTCGTGCGACACAGCGAGAAGCCCTGCTTCTTCGCGGCGCCGTGCAGGTGGTCGAACAGCATGTGGCCGCGCCGCGCGCGCACGCCGAGGCGGCCGCGCGGCTGCAGCGCGAAGCGGCAGGCGTGCAGCAGGGAGGTGAGTTCGGCCGGTTCGAGCTGTTCGGCGAGGTTGCCGACGAACACGCCGTCGAAGCCGGCCGGGAACGCGGCCACGCCCTCGAAGCCGGCGGCGTGCACGGTGTGGCCGCGCGCGCGCGCCGCGAGCAGGAACTCCTCGTCGAGTTCGAGGCCCACGCACGACACTTCGCGCAGCTGCAGCAGATCGAGGAAGTGGCCGCTGCCGGCGCCGATCTCGAGCACGCGCTGACAACCGCGGAACACGTCGGCGTAGGGCGCGACCACGTAGCCGGGTCGCAGCGGCGTGATCTCGGTACTCGGCAACTGCCAGCATTCGCGGCCGTCGAGCGCTCCCGCCGCCAGCAGGCCGGCGCGCGCCAGCGCCGGCGCCAGTGGATCGCCGCCGCGCAGCGCCAGCAGGCCGCCGGGCAGCAGTAGCGCACTCATCTGCGCGGCGAACTTCCCGTGCTCCGCCGCGTCGAGCTGCAGGTGATCGCCGTCGACGAACAGCAGGTCGAAGCGGCGCGCCGCGGTCTGGATCGTGCGCCAGTCGACGACGTAGGCGGCGAGGCCCTGTTCGCGACAGCGCTGCACCGCGGCGGCGTCGACATCGGCGCCGACCGACGGCACGCCGTGTTCACGCAGTTCCAGCATGGCCGCGCCGTCACCACAGGGGAGGACCAACGCCATGCGGCGACCGGAGAACGTCGGATTGCGGCTCACGAGCTGGCGGAGTCTACGCCAGGGGCCCCCTGCAGACCGCCGGCGATTGGCTAACGTGACGCGGCGATGGCCAGCGCTTCTCCCACCTCGGTCCCGTTGCTGCTCGACAATCTCGACCGCGCCTACCGCGGCCGCTCCTGGCACGGCACCGCGCTGCGCGGCACCCTGCGCGGGCTCACGGTCGACGCCGCGCTGTGGCGGCCGGCGCCGGACCGGAACTGCGTCTGGGACCTGCTGCTGCACGCCGCCTACTGGAAGTACGTGGTGCGCCGCAAACTGACCGGGGAAGGACGGGGCAAGTTCGCGCGGTCCGGCAGCAACTTCCCCCCGCCGGCGAAACCACCGACCGCCGCCGCACTACGTGCAGACATCGACCTGCTCGACGACGAACACCGCCGCCTGCGCGCGGCCGTCGCGGCGCTCCCGGAACGTTGCCTCGCCGGCAGACGCGGCTCCTGGCGCGTCGTCGACTACGTGCTCGGCGCCGCTGCCCACGACCTCTACCACGCCGGCCAGATCAACCTGATCAAACGTCTGCGCGACGGCCGATGAACCGGCAGGCGCGCTGGCCAACCCCGGCGGGCCGGCGTACCCTTGATCGGCCCTCCTGCCCCTTCGATGCCCATGCGAAGCCCGTTGCTGCCCTGGCTCACCACCGCCCTCTGCGCCGTCGCGGCCGCGGGGACGACCCCTGCTCAAGACCCGGCATACTACCCGCTCAAGCAACCGAAGTCGGAGATGGCGGAAGCCAAGGCGCGCTACGACGCCTGCCGCGCCCGCCTGCCGTTCCGCTTCCAGACCGAGGGTCGTGAGAAGCTCGCCAGCGTGCGCTCGCTCGAGGCCCTCAACATGCTCGCCTCGGACTACGCCAAGTCGAAGGACTACACCGAGTTCGCGCGCTACTCGATCGCCTCGATGGTCGGCGCCTACTTCAACGGCCGCGAGTTCGTCGACGCGCTCGACGCGTGGCGCCGCGCGCAGGACAAGGCCGTCGACACGTGGCTGTGGATCAACATCCTGACGATCGAGTGCAACCACGGCAACGAGGCCGAGGTGCAGAAGATCGCGGTCGAGGACAAGAACGTGCGCAACCGCGCCGCGGCGCTGGTCGCGCTGGGCAAGGCCAAGAACGCCAGCCTCAAGAACGCGATCGTCGGCAACTGCGTCGAGTTCCCCAAGAAGGAGTGGGAGCGCAACCTGATCCTCGGCGCGATGACCGGCGCCCTGCACGAGAACAAGGCCCGCGTCAACGACGCCGACTATCGCGAGGCCCTGCGCGCCTACATCAGCCTGCTCGCCGAAGACGTCAAGCTGACCCAGCTCGCCAAGGTGCAGATGGCCCGCCACCTGCAGTGGATCCTCAAGGCGCCGGCGATGTTCCAGAACCCCGAGGCCTGGAACGAGCTGCTCGACCGCGGCGAGGTGAAGACCAAGTCGGACAACCGCACGTCGGCACAGTCGCGCTTCTTCGGCATCGAGACCGAGGGTGAGCGGTTCTGCTACGTGCTCGACATGTCCGATTCGATGTGCAAGGAGATCGCGCCGAGCGCCAAGCCGCAGGGCCCGATCACCGGACCGCGCAAGCGGCCCAAGGGCACGATGCCCGACGAGAGCGACCTGCCCTGGCACAAGATCCGGACGCGCTGGGACCTGGCGCGCGAGCAACTGCGCATCTCGCTCGAGCGCCTGCCGAACGACAAGTACTTCAGCGTCGTCTGGTTCGGCACCGAAGCCGGCACGCTGGACTCGACCAAGGGCATGGTCAAGGCCACCAAGGCGAACGTCGCCAGGGTGATGGCCGAGCTCGACAAGGTCGAGATCGGCAAGCCGGACCCGGGGCTGGGCCTCGAAGGCACCCTGCGCGGCGACACCAACATGCACGCCGGTCTGCTCGTCGCCTACAGCCTCACCAACAAGGGCTTCATCGGCGAGGAGGCCTACGTCGACCCCAAGGTGCTCGAAGACGGCTGCGACACGATCTTCCTGCTCTCCGACGGCGCGCCGTCGATGGACAGCTTCGTCGTCACCGACAAGGACTACGGCGAGGGGCGCGCAGTCAAGAACCACGAGAGCGGCGTGGAGGCCCACCGCACTCCCCAGATGCGCTATCACGGCCCGTTCGACACGCGGCCGTGGCTCGAGGAAGAGGTCAAGCGCATGAACGTCTTCCGCCGGATCCGCCTGCACTGCATCGGGCTCGGCGAAGCCGACATGGCGCTGCTGCGCAGCCTGGCGCAGATGGGCAACGGCGACGTGTTCCAGTTCGGCGCCAAGGCCAACAAGTAGCTTTCGCTGCGGCGCACTTCGTGCCGCGGGTGGGGCACGCGCAAACGGCGGGCGCCCGCTATCGTCTGCGGCGATGTCCTCGCCCAAGACCTTCCTTCCGCTCGCCGCGCTCTGCACGCTCGGCAGCTTCGCCGCCGCGCAGACCACCGTCACCCTGCCCTGCGTGCTCGACAACACGCTCTACGACAGCCCCACGGGCTCGCTGAGCAACGCGCAGGGCATGGGGCTCTTCGTCGGTGTCACGGGCCAACAGGCCCGCCGCCGCACGCTGGTGCAGTTCGACGTGAGCGGCGGCGTGCCGGCCGGCGCCCGCATCCTCGACGCCCATCTGAGCGTCACCGTGTCGCGCACGGCGGTGCCCTTCAACGTCGATGTCTTCGTGCACCGCGCGCTGGCGTCCTGGGGCGAAGGCACCTCGGACGCGCCGGGTCAGGAAGGCGGCGGCATTGCGTCGACCCCCAACGACGCGACCTGGATCCACCGCTTCTATCCCAACACGCTCTGGGCCACGCCGGGCGGTGACTTCTCGCCGACGGTCAGCGCGGTGATAGACACGCCGAACATCGGCCTGGCGACCTCGGCGACCGCCCAGGGGCTGATCGACGACGTGCAGTCGATGCTCGACAACCCCGCGCAGAACTTCGGCTGGCTGCTCAAGACCAACGAGGCCCAGGCCTACGTGACGCGACGGCTGGACTCGAGCGAGTCGCTCGGCTCGCCGCCCGCGCTGACCGTCACCTACATCCAGCCGGGCCAGACGGCGAGCTGGGGCACGGGCTGCCTGGTCAACAACCAGCCGTTCACGCTCGCGCTCAACGGCACGGCAAGCGGCGGCAACCAGCTGACCCTCGCGCAGAGCCAGGGACCGGCCAACGCGGTCGCCGTGAACCTGCTGGCGCTCGACCTCGACCGGGTCGGCTTTCCGCTGCTGCCGCAGTGCAACCTGTATCTGCCGCAGGTCGGACCGATCGTCACCTTCAACCTGCTGCTGCTCGACGGCAGCGGCAACGGCGCCACTTCCTGGACCGTGCCGTCGGGCTTCCCCGGCGTGATGATCACCAGCCAGTCGGCGGCGCTGACGAGCGGCAACAGCTACGTGCTCAGCAACGCCGCGGCTGCCCTGCTGCAGTAGCAGCAGGCGCGGCACCGATCAGGGCGGCACCGATCAGGGCAGGGCAACGACCACGGCGCCCGCCTCCGCCTGGAACTCGCGCACCGGCAGGGCCTGCAGGGTGTCGGTGCTGCGCACCTCCCAGTCGGTGCGCGACGGCGCGACCCGCAGCGACGCGTAGCCTTCCTGGTCCGCCACCGCCACGGCGCAGCGCTCGCCGTCGATCGCGCTGGCGACGTGCGCCTTGGCGACCGGATGGCCCCGTTCGTCGAGCACGCGGATGCGCCGCTCGGTGACGCTGTCCATGCCGACGTTGCACTCGGTCACACCTTCCTCGAGGGCGACGGTGGTCGGTCGCCCGAACGCGCCGCGGAACGGGAAGGGCCGCACTTCGTAGCGCCCCGGCAGCAGACCGGCGACGCGGAAGATCCCGCTCATGCCCGACTCGAGCACGCGCCGGATGCCCTCGCCGCTGACCTCGACGGGCACGCCGGTCAGCGGCGCGCCGCTGCTGTCGGCGACGCGACCGCGCAGCATCGACGCGGGTTCGGCGATCAGCTCCGGCAGCGGCACGATGCCCTGGCTGCGCTGCGGCTTGAACGGCTCCGAACGCACCGCGAGCCCGTGACCGTCGCCGCCCGCCTCGGGGTGATGCACCACGAT
The DNA here is from genome assembly GCA_020638655.1 of Planctomycetota bacterium. GTDB lineage: Bacteria > Planctomycetota > UBA1135 > UBA1135 > UBA2386 > JACKIC01. The sequence goes on along the minus strand of JACKIC010000001.1, from coordinate 788,862 downwards.
CACGCACGCGCGGTCGGGCAGCGGCAGGGTGTAGCGGCCGATCTCGTCGGTCTGCGCCCACACCCCCGAGTCCTTCACGGTGACGTAGGCGCCGGCGAGCGGGCTGCCGTCGGCGCCGCGCACGGAGCCTTCGCCGAACAGCTGCGGCGCCGCCTCGTGCTGCGGCTGCGGCCGCTCGTCCCAGGGCGCGCTCGGCGCCATCCGGAACACCTGCCGATCGGGCGCGAGCAGCGAACCGCGCACCCACTGCGGGCGCTGGCCGTTGGCCGACAGCAGCACGTCGAACGCGCCGACGCCGCGCGACTGCGGCGGCGGCGACGGCAACGACAGCACGAACTGACCCGCCGCGTCGGTGCGCACGGGCTCGGTCTGCGGGCCGCCGACCTCGGCGCCGGCGATCAGGAAGCCGGCCGCATCGAGCACGGTGCCGCGCACCTGCAGCCGCGGGGCGACCGGCGCGGGACGGCCGACGTGCACGACGGTCGGCTCGGGCGCCTGCTCGGTGCTCGCCTGCGCCGAGCGGTTCGCGCCGACCTCCGCAGGTTCGGGGTCCAGGCGCAGATGACCCGTCGCGGCGAATACACCGAGCCACAGGGTGGCGGCCCCCACGACGACGAGGGAAGGACGTTGCCAGGCGCGATCCGACATGGGCGCGAGTATAGGTCGGCGAGCGCGTTTGGTTGCAACCAGCCGCCGCGATCAGCGGCAGAGCCGCGGCGGCGCGACGTCGAGCACGGTGCGCAGCCCCTTCTCGGCGGCGACGACGCTGTGCAGGCTGTTGACGAGGATCGCGGCCGTGGCCTGGTCGCCGGCGATGCCGCCCTGGAACTTCAGGTGCACCGGCGGCGTGCTGTCGAGCACGATCTCGTCGCGCGGGTCCGGCGCGCCGACGTACATCGACAGGTCGAGGTGCACGAGCAACTCCTGCCCGGAGTAGCCGTAGCCGTGGTTGCGGATGCCCGCGACCTGCCCTTCCTTGACGGTAAGGAACGGCGTCTTGTGGTCCTCGGCGGCGAGCACCGGCTCGACGGTCTGCTCGATGCGGTCCACGGCGAGCCCGAGGCCGCGGGCCAGCAGGGCGACCGATTCGCGCATGCCGATGTGACCGAAGCGCCCCGTGGCCAGCTCCTTCTGGAACTCCGACGCGGACAGGCTCGCGCCGACCTTGCGCTGCAGGGGCAGGCGCCGGGTCGCCGCGTCGACGACGCGCACGCAGCGGGCGCTCTTGACGTCGAACGTGACCGCCGAGGCGATCGCCGCCATGAAGTCCATGGCGAAGCCCGGGTTGACGCCGGTGCCGAGCAGCGACACGCCGCCGGCGATCGCCGCGGCGTCGAGCTCCTTGGCGATCTCGGCGTGCTGCAGGTCGGGCACCAGCAGCTCCTCGGTCGACGAGACGACGTTCACGCCGCAGCGCGCCGCCAGCAGCAGCTGGTCCTTGACCAGGGGCATGAAGCTCGAGGTGCAGTGCAGGATCGCGTCGGGCTGCAGCCGGCGCAGCGCGGCCTCGGCGTCGGCTTCGACCACCACGCCCGTGGGCGCGGGCAGCTCGAGCAGCTCGGCGAGGTCCTTGCCGACCTTCTCGGGCGCGACGTCGATCGCCCCCACGAGCTGGATGGACTTCTTCTGCAGGGCCAGCCGGGCGGCGGCCAGGCCGATCGGACCGAGGCCGAAGGAAACGACGCGGAGAACGGAACTCATGAGGTCTGGGGCCGAACGCTACGCACCGGGCGCCTGAGAAAGCCCGCTGCTGCCGGGAAACCTGCGTTCGAAGGGGGGACTCGTGGCAGCCGGGGTCGGGCAGGGTAGCAGAACCGGCGCACCGGAACAGCGACCGTCGGCCGTCACGCCATCATCGCCGCGGCGGGGGCGGGGGCCGCCTCCTGCTCACGCACCATCGCCGCGAACCGGGCGCAGACCGGGTGGCGCAGGGCCAACTCGGGGTGGAAGCACGCGGCGAGGATCGGGCCGCACTGCACCAGCACCGGGTCGCCGCCGCGGCGGGCCAGCACTTCGCAGCCGCCGTCGACGTGCGTGATCCGCGGCGCGCGGATGAAGGTGCCGGTGGTGCCGGCGGGCAACACGGTCGATTCGAGCGCGAAGGTCCCCGAATGCAGCTGGCGGCCGTAGCCGTTGCGCACCACGGTGATCGGCAGCAGCGCGTAGCTGCGTTGCTGCGGGTTCTCGACCCGCGCCGCAAGCAGGATCATGCCGGCGCAGGTCGCGAACACGGGCAGGCCCGAGCGCAGCGCGGCGCCCAGCGGTTCCCACAGGCCCTCGACGTCGAGCAGTCGCAGCATCGTGGTGCTCTCGCCGCCGGGCAGGACGATGCCGCGCAGGCCGACGAGGTCGGCGGCCCGACGGATCTGCCGCGTGCGCAAGCCCAGGGCCTGCAGCGCGACCTCGTGCTCGTCGAAGTCACCCTGCAGGGCGAGCACACCGACCAGCGGTTCAGACACCGCGGCCCGCCAGGCGCTCGCTCGGCGCCATGGTGTTGATGTCGATGCCGACCATCGGCTCGCCGAGGCCGGTCGAGACCTCGACCAGCACCTTGGGATCCTGGTAGTGCGTGACCGCACGCACGATCGCCTTGGCGCGCACCGCCGGGTCGCCGGACTTGAAGATGCCCGAGCCGACGAACACCGCCTCGGCGCCGAGTTGCATCATCAGCGCCGCGTCCGCCGGCGTGGCGACGCCACCCGCGCTGAAGTTCGGCACCGGCAGCTTCTGGTTGACGGCGACCCAGGCGACGAGGTCGGCGGGCACGCGCATCGCCTTGGCCGCTTCCTTGATCGCCTTCGCGTTGGCGCCGGCGAGCGCCTTGATGCCGCCCATCAGCGCGCGCATGTGGCGCACGGCCTCGACGACGTTGCCGGTGCCCGCCTCACCCTTGGTGCGGATCATCGCCGCGCCCTCGTGGATGCGGCGCAGGGCCTCGCCGAGGTCGCGGCAGCCGCAGACGAACGGCGTCTTGAACCCGCGCTTGTCGATCTGGAACTCTTCGTCCGCCGGCGTGAGCACCTCGCTCTCGTCGATGCAGTCGACCTCCATCGCCTCGAGCATCTGCGCCTCGACGAAGTGGCCGATGCGCACCTTGGCCATCACCGGGATGCTGACCGCCTTCTGGATCGCGGCGATCATGCCCGGGTCGCTGGCGCGCGAGACGCCGCCGTGCTTGCGGATGTCGGCCGGCACGCGCTCGAGCGCCATCACCGCGCACGCGCCGGCCGCCTCGGCGATCTTCGCCTGCTCGACGTTGATCACGTCCATGATCACGCCGCCCTTGAGCTGCTCGCAGAAGCCGATCTTGCTGACCAGTTCTTCGGCGGTGAAGCCGGGCACGGCGTTGCTGGACTTGGACGTCGACTTGGACTTCTTGGCGGGTGCGGTCTTCTTGGCCATGGTGGGAATGCGCGCTGGCGCTGGTGGGGGAGTTCTCGAGGGAGGGATCAGAGGAACGGCCGCGCCGCGAGCGGGCTGGCCAGGAGTTCGTGCACACACTCGCCGATCACGGCGATGCCGGCGGCGATCTGGTCGGCGTCGGCGCGCGTCAGCGACAGGCGCACACCGCGCGACGGCCGGCCGTGCAGGTCGAAGACGCGGCCCGGCACGACCCGCACGCCGCGTTCGAGGGCGAGCTCGGCAAGCTGCTCACCCTGCCCGGGCTGCGGCAACTCGAGCCAGGCGACGAAGCCGCCGTCCGGTTCGGTGACGCGACAGCCGGCGGGCAGGTGAAGACGACACGCCGCCCGCAGCGCCTGGTGCCGGATGCGCAGCTCGTTGCGCATCGCCTCGAGGTGCCGGTCGAGGCTGCCGCGCTGCACGAACTCGACCAGCGCCGCCTGCAGCAACGCGCTGGTCTCGAGGTCCATGAAGCGCTTGACCGAGGCCATCGGCGCGAGCAGCGCGGCGCTGCCCATCACCCAGCCCAGGCGCAGCGCCGGGAACAGGTCCTTGCTGGTGGTCGCGACGGTGACCGTGAGGTCGCGCGGATCCATCGAACGCAGGCTCGGCAACGGTTCACCGGCGAAGCGCAGCGCGAACTGATACTCGTCCTCGACCACCGGCACGTCGGTGCGCGCCAACATCTCGACCAGCGCGCGACGTTCTTGCAGCCCCAGGCTCTGGCCGGTGGGGTTGTGGAACGTCGGCATCAGGTAGAGCAGGCGCACCGTCGGCCGCTGCAGCAGCTGCTCGAGCCGGTCGAGGTCGAGGCCATCGGGCCCGAACGGCACCGCGAGCACGTCGAGGCCGTGGGCGCGCAGCAACCCCGACATCTGGTGGTACGACGGCGTCGTCACGACCACCTCGTCGCCGGGTGCGCAGAACGTGCGCAGCACCAGGTCGAGGGCCTGCTGCGCGCCCGCGGTGACCAGGATGTCGTCGGCCGCGACCGGCCGCTCGCGATCGTGCCAGCGTTCGGCGAGCAACGCGCGCAGCTCCGGCAGCCCCTGGGTCGCGTGGCCGTAACCGAGCAGGCCGCCGCCGTCGCGCCGCAGCACGGCGTCCATCGCCGCGCGCCATTCGTCGACCGGGTAGAGGTCCCCGTCGGGGGCGAGCTCGGCGAAGTTGGCGACCAGCGCGCGGCCGGCCGGCAGCGGCGGCGCCCCGGGCATCTCGCGCGTCTGCCGCAGCGCGGCGCGCGCGTAGGGACTCAGCGAGTCGCCGACCTCGCCGCGCGTTTCGCTGGCGGACTGCCCGGCGTCGCCACCGTGCACCACGGTGGTGCCGCGACCGACGACGCTCTCGACGAGTCCGCGGCCCGCGAGCAGGCGGTAGGCCTCGGCGACCGTCGCCCGCGTGACCTCACACGACTCGGCCACGCGCCGGATCGGCGGCAGGCGGTCCCCCGGACGCAGCCCCGCGTCGCGGATGCGATCGGCGTAGAAGTCCGCGATCTGGGCCGCGAGGGAGGCGCGGGCCGTTCGGTCGATGGCGGGAAGCAGGGCGCGGATCACGGCCGCAGAGCATGCCGTCCAATTTTGGCTGGTCAATCGGGCCAAATTGGCATTCCGCGCCGGGACGGGCGCCGAGAGACCTCGACGCCGGAGGGCTTTAGCAGCCCGAAGACTTTTGTCTCGGCCGCAATGGGCGCTGTCACCGGCCCTGGGCGGAGCCCCTGCGTCGAGGTTCTCGCCATGTCTCACCCGCGTGTCCGATCTTTCGACACGAGGAGGCAGGAGCGTGGGGAACAATTGGACATCCAAGGTCGCCGTCGGTGCCGGCGCGTTCGTGGCATTGAGCACGGGTCTGGTCACCTTCGGCGGCAGCGCCGAGATCGACCCGAACGCGGCCTACGCCGAGGTGCTCGCCGCCCGGTCCGAGGCCGCCGACTACAACCGGCCCGCCGCGCCTGCCGTCGGTGAGTTGGCCGGTTTCCACGCCGCACCCGCGGCTCCGCTCGGCGAGGTCGCCGGCCGCACCGCGCTCGAGCAGCGGCAGATGCTCAACCTCGCCGTCGGCCGCAACGCGGTCAGCCACCTCGGCGACGCCCTGACCGATACGTTCCGGCGGTCGCTCACCGACCTCGACCTCGCCCTGTGCCCGTGCAGCGACCGCGACGCGGTCGAGCTGGCGATGGTGTCGAAGGTCGACTTCGCGCTGATCGGCGGCACGCTCTCCGACCGCGATCGCCGCGCCGGCCTGCGGCAGACGCGCATCGGCTTCGAGCTGTTCGGCCTGGCCGTGCCCGCCGACTCGCCGGTGCGCTCGCTGACCAGCCAGCAGGTGCGGCAGGTCCTGACCGGCCAGGCACGCAACTGGAACGAACTCGGCTACGACCTCGGCCCGATCCGCTTGTTCGCGCCGCGCGACCAGGCCCTGCGGGAGCGGTTCGCCCGCACGATGATCAAGGGCGACGCGATCCACGACGGCGCCGAGCTGGCCGCCGACGACGACGCGGTCGTCGCGACTGTGCGCAGCGTCGCCGGGTCGATCGGCGCGGTGCGCGTGCGCGAGGACGCGCCCGACCAGCGCGTGCGGCTGCTGCAGATCGACTGGATCCCGGCGACCGCCGACTCGTTCATGAACCAGGCGTATCCGTACGGGATCCCGGTGCAGATGATCACCGCCGGCAACCCGGACGCCCGCGCGCAGCGCTTCCTCGACTTCGCGGCCTCCGACGACGGCCGCGAGGTGCTGTCGCGCAACCTGATCGTGCGGTGATCGGGTCAGCCGCTCAGAAGCGGATGCCGCCGCCGAAGAACCAGCCCTGGATCTCGATGTCCGAGTCGAAGTCGCGCCCCGACGCGGCGCCGTAGGCATCCAGCAGCAGGTAGCGGTAGCCGCCGAACAGCTCGAACTCGGGCAGGACCTGCCAACGGCCGGTCAGCGCCGTGTCGAAGTAGCGGCCGCTGCCGTCGCCGAGGTCCGCGCCCATCGCGGCGAAGTTGCCGCCGACCGAGAAGTCGCCCAGGAACGCCTCGGCCTCCACGTAGGGCATCGGCACGATCACGTCGGTCGTCACCGACTCGCTGCCCAGGCCCGATGTCGCCGAGACGTCGAGCTGGCAGAACGCGAGCTCGGCGCCGGCGGCCAACCGCATGTGGTCGTTGCGCAGCAGCTCGTAGGCGTAGACCCCGGCGATCGCGAGGAAGTCGAGCGAGGTGTTGACGCTGCTTCCGGAGGTGATGTCGCCGAAGTCGCCGGTCAACGTGCCCGAGCCGTCGTTGTCGAGCTTGAAGCCGTTGACCTGGAAGCGGTGCCGGTCGTGAACCGTCTGCACCTTGAGGTACGGCGAGGCCTGCGCGTCGTCCACGCCGAGCGTGCCGAGCGAGTTCTGGTTCGATCCCAGGTCCAGGGTGCCACCGGCGTTCTGCAGGGCGACTTCACCGCGCGCGCGGGCGAACATGACGCCCGCATCGACGTGGTAGGTGTTGCCGGCGCAGGCGGTGAACAGCAGCAGCGAGAGCGGGACGAACGTCTTGACCGTCATGGCGCCAAGCATCGCCGCAAGCCGACGCCCGCACCAGCCACCGCAGCGACTGGCCGCGGATTGCGCCGCGAGGCATCAGAACCGCAGCACGCCGCCGATCATCCAACCACTGACCTGCAGATCGATGTCGAACGAGTCGCCGTCCGAATCACCCTTGCCCTGCAGATCGATCAGGCGGTAGCCGACGAACGCGCTCAGGTTGGAGACCACCTGGACCTCCGCGAGCAGCTCGAGGTCGAGCACTTCGGCCTCGGCGTTGTCGACCTCGGGGGTCTTGAGGTAACCGACCTCGGCGATGCCCTTGACACCGGCGAGATCGGCCTCGGCGCGCAGGAACAGCAGCGGCACGAACAGCACCTGGTCGACCTCTTCGGTGTTGCCGAAGGAGGTCTCGCGGGCCCGGAAGTTCACGTCGAAGACGTCGACCGCCAACCCCGGCGAGACCTTCACCGGGCCGATGCCGAAGTCGAAGCTCATGCTCACCTTGGCGTTGGCGAAGTCGAGCGACGACTCGACCGGGGTACCGGCGGAGATGCCGCCGAAGTCGGCGTCGAGCCGGCCCGTTCCCTTCTCGGAGAACAGGAAGCCCGAGCCGGTGAGCACCGCGAAGCCCAGATCGGTCTGCGCGCGCACGTACGGCGAGCCCTGCGGGTCGCCGAGGCCGAACGCGGACTCGATGTCCTGGTGGGCGCTGGACGGCACGCCGAGCGCGCCCGTGGTGAGGCCCAGGTCCCCGGACACCGCCATCTGGGTGTAGCCGAGCTGCGCCGAGGCGCCGACGGAGCAGCCGCCGGCGAACGCGCAGAGGACGAGGCAGATGCACAGGAGCGCTGGGTTCTTCATGGTCTGGTCCCGAGGGGGATTCTGACGACAGCATCGGACCGATGCCAAGGGCATCTGAAGGCCCGATCAGGCCTCGGCTGTCGGGTTTTGCCGCAGTCGGCAATACTGGCGGCGCGGACCGTAGCGCCGCACTCGCCGAAACCCCGGAGCCCCCATGCGCCTGTTGCCCCTGCTCGTCCTCCTGCCTGCCTGCAGCGTCCCGACCTACGAAGCCTCGCGCACCGTGGACTTCACCGTGCCGGCCGCCGGCATCGCGGCCCTGAGCTGCACCAGCCACAACGGCGCGATCGTGGTCGTCGGCGAGAACGGGCGCCAGGAGTTCGCGGTCCGCGTCGAGATCACGGCCCGCGGCAACACTCAGGCGGAGGCCGACGACAACCTCGCGCAGCTCGACGTCGATCGGGCCACCAGCGACGGTGTGCTCAGGCTCGTCGGCAAGGTCCCCGAGGAGCTGCCCGGCAGCTGCTCGCCGGTCTTCGCGTTCACCGTGACCGTGCCGCGCGACTGCGGGCTCGAGCTCGAGACCCACAATGGCAGCATCGAGGTCAAGGACACCAAGGGCCGCGTCAGTCTGCAGACGCACAACGGCAAGGTGGTCGCCGACGTGACCAGCACCGATCTCGACGTCGTCACGCACAACGGCAGCATCTCCCTGACCGCGAACGGCGACGCACCGATCAACGGCCGGGTCGAGAGCCACAACGGCAGCGTGAACGTCAAGCTGCCGCCCGGCAACGGCACCAAGGTCTCCGCCAGGAGCGGCAACGGCAGCGTGAACGTCAAGGGCGCCGCGCGCGTCGACGGCAAGGGCGAGAACAGCGCCGAGGTCAGCTACGGCGAAGGCAACGGCAAGCTGTCGGTGTCGACCCACAACGGCGCGGTGTGGGTGCGCTGACGGGAGCTGCGCGCAGCGGCGCTCAGAACGGCCCGAAGCCGAGGCGCCGCAGCTCGTCGAGCAGGGTCTGGCGCGCCGCGGCGTAGCTGCTCTCGCCGCCCCACATGATCGCCATGCGCTCGACCCAGCCCTTGCGCTCGCTGACCGGGCGGCCGTTGTAGCCGCCGCGTTCGGCGTTGGTGCGCCGCGACCATTCCCGCATGCCTTCGTCGGCGCCGTCGAACACTGCGTCGAGCACCGCTTCGTCGTAGCGCTCCCAGTGCAGCACGCCGGGCAGCGGCATGCGGCCGCGCGCGATCGGGTCGTCGGCCGGCACGCCGACGGTCATGCCGAAGACGACGTAGCAGTGCGCCGGCAGCCCGAGCAGCTGCGCGAGCTCGATCGGGTGGTTGCGCGCAGCGCCGATCATGCATGCGCCGAGCCCCTCGGCCTCGGCCGCGAGCTGCAGGTTCTGGCCGAGCAGCGCGGCGTCGACCGTGGCCTGCACGAACAGCTCGAAGCTCTGCGCCTGCACCTGCGTGCCGTGCCGCGCGCAGGCCGCGGCGATCTTGTGCAGATCGGCGCAGATCGCGAAGAACACCGGCGCCTGGGTGATGTGGGGCTGGCCACCGCACAGTCGCGCGACCTCGCCGCGCCGCGCCTGGTCGACGACCGCGACCACCGCGTAGGCCTGGATGAAGCTCGAGGTCGAGGCGTGCCGGGCCGCATCGACGAGCCGTTCGACCTGCGCCTGCGGCAGCGGGTAGCCGCGGTAGGCGCGGTGGCTGCGGTGGCGGAACATCTGCTCGACGGTGCTCCACGGCGAACCCGCGAGCGCGTTGCGCGCCGCGCGCAGGTCCTGTGGATGGTCGAGATCCGCCCGCACCCAACTGCTCGCCGTCGGCACGACGCGCACGCGCGCCGGCTCGCGGCGCACGAGGTCGCGCAGCGTCGCGGCGGGGTCTTCGATCTCGTCGAACACCGCGCGCGCCATCGCCACCGGATGACCCGGGCGCTCGTCGAACAGCGGCAGCGCGACGCCGCCGCCGAGGCGGTCCAGCGCGCCGAGCAGCGCGAGCACCGTGTCGGCCCGCACCAGCGCGTGATCGACCGGGAACACGACCACCTGCGTGACCGCAGCCGACAGGGTCGCGCGCGCGGCGCGCAGGCTGTCCGCCATTTCACCGCCGGCGGCGACCTCGACGACCTGGGCGCCGGTCGCGGGCAGCGGCGCCGCGCCGGCACGGCGCACCACCACGACGTGATCGATGCCGGCCGCGCGGCACGTCGCGACGACGCGTTCGATCGCGGTGTCGCCGCCGAGGTCGAGCAGCGCCTTGTCGGCGCCCATGCGCTCACCGAGCCCCGCGGCCGGCACGATCGCGGCGGTGGTCATCGCGTCACCGGCGCCGGATCTCGCTGAGCGTGACCAGCGGCTCGACCTTCCATTCGGCGCGGAACGGCGCCGCGTCGGGGTCCTCGCGGTCGGCGATCGCCATCACCACGACGGGCACCGCCCCGATCTCGAGCACCGCGTCGATCGCCTTCTTCGCCGAGCCGCCGGTCGTCACCGTGTCCTCGATGATGCAGACCTTCTCGCCCGCGTCGAGGTCACCTTCGATGCGCGAGCCGGTGCCGTGGCCCTTGGCCTCCTTGCGCACCAGGAACGCCTTGAGGTTCTGACCCGACTCGAACGACAGCGCCGCGACCGCGCTCGCGAGCGGGTCGGCGCCGAGCGTCAGGCCGCCGACCGCGGTGATCTCGGGGTAGTCCTTGAGCTTCTCGAGCAACAGCTTGGCGATCAGCCACAGGCCCTCGGGATGCAGCGAGACCTTCTTGCCGTTGATGTAGAAGTCCGAGCGCTTGCCCGAGGCCAGCACGATGTCGATGCCGTCCTTGTAGGCGCGTTCGCGGATGAGTTGCAGGAGGCGGTCCTTGGCGGCCGCGGGGTCGAACGGGGTCGTCACGGACGTAGGGAATAGCGCCGCCGCGACGGCCTGTCCAAGGTCGCCCACCGCCCCACCCCCATTGCTTTGCGTTGCAAAGTTGATAGGTTGCCGGAATGGACGATCCCAGTGCACGCCAAACCCCAGAGTCCTGGCCGACGACCCTCGATCGCGTCCTGCGCGGCAGCTACCTCGACGAACAGGCGCTCGCGAACGGGCGCCTCGACATCCCCGTGCGCCGGCTGCTGGTGCTCGGCGTCGCGCTCGGCGCCATCTACGGCATCTGCCTGGGAACGTTCCGGATGTTCCGCGGCGGCGACCACGCCACACAACAGATGCTCGCCAGCGCGCTCAAGGTGCCGTCGCTGTTCATGCTCACGCTGCTCGTGACCTTCCCGTCGCTCTACGTGTTCACGGCGCTGCAGCGCCTGCCGCTGCAGTGCGGCGCGATGCTGCGGCTGCTGTTGCTATCCAACCTCGTTCACCTGGGTGTGATCGCCAGCCTCGGCCCGGTGTTCGCGTTCTTCGCCGCGAGCACGCCGAGCTACTCGTTCCTACTGCTGCTCGACGTCGCGTTCTTCGCCATCGGCGGACTGATCGGCTGCGCGATGCTGCAGCGTGCGGCGCGCAACGCCGAGGCCTCGGTCCCGCAGACGCGCCGCCTGCTCGGCGTCTGGTGCTGTGTCTACGCGATCGTCGGCGCGCAGATGGGCTGGCTGCTGCGCCCGTTCGTCGGCAACCCGCAGATCCCGTTCGCGTGGCTGCGTCCGACCGAGGGCAACGTGCTGGTCGGCCTGATGGATACGATCGGCGCGCTGTTCCGGTGATGAACTCGGTCGACGGGCTGTTGCGCGCGGCGCCGCAGACGACGCCGCGCGCGCGCACCGCGCTCGCCCTGGGGCTCGGCGGTGGCGCGCTGATGGGCGGCGCGCTCGGCGCGTACTCGGGTGAGCCCTTGATGGCGGTGTTCGCCGCGATCAAGGTGCCGCTGCTGTTACTGCTGTCGGCGGGCCTGTGCCTGCCGAGCTTCTACGTGCTCAACGCGGTGCTCGGCCTGCGCGCCGACCTCGCGCCCGCGTTGCGCGCGCTGCTCGCCGCCCAGGCCGCGCTGGGCGTGACCCTGGGCGCGCTCACCCCGATATCGGTGTTCGCTTCGCTGAGCGTTCACGACCCGTATGCGCAGACCCTGGTCGACGGGATGCTGTTCGCGGTCGCGACGTTCGCGGCGCAGCAGATGCTCGCGCGCCACTACGAGCCGCTGGTCGCGCGCGACCCGCGTCACCTCGTCGCGCTGCGCGGCTGGCTGGTGGTCTATGTGTTCACCGGCATCCAGCTGGCGTGGGTGCTGCGGCCGTTCCGCGGCACGGCCGGCTTCCCGGTCGAGTTCCTGCGGCCCGAAGCCTTCGAGCAGAACGCCTACCTCGTGGTGCTCGATCACTTCGCGCGGCTGTTGCGCTGACCCTTGCGCTACCCTGCCGCGATGTCCGCCTCCAGCACTCCGGTCGACGAACGACTGTTCGCATTCATCCAGAAGCAGACCATCGCCGAGGACGCCTACCTGCGCGACCTGCGCCAGGCGGCCAGACAGGCGGGTCTGCCCGAGATCCACATCGCGCCCGAGCAAGCCGCGTTCCTGCAGCTGCTGCTGCGCGGCGCCGGCGCGCGCACCGTCGTCGAGGTCGGCACGCTCGGCGGCTACTCGGCGATCGCGATGGCGCGCGGGCTGCCCGAGGGCGGCCGCGTGATCACGCACGAGATCGAACCCGCGCACGCCGAGTTCGCCCGGCAGTGGATCGCGCGCTCCGATCAGGCCGGTCGCATCGAGGTGCGTCTGGGCAACGCGATCGACACGTTGCCGACGATCGCCGACGGTTCGGTCGACGCCGTGTTCCTCGACGCCGACAAGGAAGGTTATGTCGCCTACCTCGGCCAGGCCCTGCGCATGCTGCGTTCCGGCGGGATCCTGCTCGCGGACAACGTCCTGGCCGGCGGCCACATCGCCGATGGCAGCGGCGGCTCGGCGACCGCGCAGGCGATAACGCGATTCCTCGCTGCGGTGCAGGCGGCCCGATCGCTACGATCCGTGATCGTGCCGTTGGGCGATGCCTGCCTGTTCGGCGTCAAAGAGTAGTCGATGGCCCAGCATCAGATCGCGGCAACTCAATCCAAGGACATGAGTGCCTCCCCCGCCCCAAGGTCGACCGCCGACGAGCTGGTGGTGGTGGCCGACTTCGCGGCCGCAGAACAGGCCGTGACGCGCGGCGTCGACAGCGCCCGGCTCGTGGTGCTCGCCGGCCAGGAAGAAGCTGCCGCACGCGCCGCGGCGGCGCAGGGCATCGCGGCCGGTCACGGGCCGACGCCGACGCGTCCGCACGCCGCGCCGTGGCGCACGCTCGTCGTGATCCCGACCTACAACGAGAAGGACAACCTCGAGCCGATCGTCGCGGCGATCCACCGCTACCTCGACACCGACGTGCTGATCGTCGACGACGGCTCGCCGGACGGCACCGGCGCCATCGCCGACCGGCTCGCCGCAGCCGACCCGCGCATCCACGTGTTGCACCGCCAGGGCAAGCAGGGGCTCGGCACCGCCTATCTCGCCGGCTTCGCGTTCGCGCTGCAGCGCGGTTACGAACGCGTCTGCGAGATGGACGCCGACTTCAGCCACGCGCCGTGGGACCTGCCGCGCCTGGTGATGGCGTCGAAGGACAGCGAGCTGGTGATCGGCAGTCGCTACGTGCGCGGCGGCTGCACCGTCGGCTGGGACTTCCGCCGCCGGCTGCTGTCGCGCGGCGCCAACCTCTACACGCGCTTCACCATCGGCTCGGGCGTGCGCGACAACACCGCCGGGTTCCGCTGCTTCTGGGCCAGCGCGCTGGCGAAGCTCGACCTCGCCGCGGTCTCGGCGCAGGGCTACGCGTTCCAGATCGAGATGGCGTATCGCATGGTGCGCGCCGGCTTCCGCGTGCGCGAGATCCCGATCCACTTCATCGACCGCCAGGTCGGCAAGTCGAAGATGGACGGCAAGATCGCGCGCGAGGCCTTGCTGCTGGTGCCCAAGCTGCGCTTCCGCGTGCCGCGCAGCTGAGCGCGGCGCCGCGGCGGAACGGTCTGAACGCGGCGCCTCAGGATTTGCTCGCGGCCATGCGATCCACCTCGATGTCGTGGATCATGCCCTCGGTGATGTCACCGGTCGGGTAGACGCCCTCGAAGCACGCCTTGCAGAACTCGAGCTTGCCGTTGCCGGCCGTGCGCACCGCGTCGACCATCTCCTCGATGGTCTGGTAGATGACGTAGTCGGCGCCGAGCTCGGCGGCGATCTCCTTGTTGGTGCGGTCGCGCGCGACGAACTCGCGCTTGGTCGACATGTCGATGCCGTAGAGGCAGGGGAACAGCAGCGGCGGCGAGTACGAGGCGAGGAACACCTTGGCCGCGCCCATCTGCCGCGCGATCTTGACGATCTGTCGGCTGGTGTTGCCGCGCACGATCGAGTCGTCGAGGATGATCACGTTCTTGCCCTCGAACTCGGCCCGGATCGGGTTGAGCTTGGCGCGGATCGAGTCCTGGCGCGCCTTGTCGTTGGGCATGATGAAGGTGCGGCCGATGTAGCGGTTCTTCACGAACCCCTCGCGGCACGGCAGGCCGAGCACTTCGGCCATGGTCTGACCGGCGGTCTTCGCCGACTCGGGCACCGGGATCACCACGTCGGCGGTGTGGCCGGTCTCGGCGAACGCCCTGCCCAGGCGCCGACCGAGCTCCATGCGCGCCTCGTAGACCGAGGTCTCGTCGAGGAAGGAGTCGGGCCGCGAGAAGTAGATGTACTCGAAGATGCACGGCCGGTGCGGCTTGTCGCCGACCTGGCGGAACTGCGGCACGCGGTCCTGGCCGATCCACAGCATCTCGCCGGCGGCGAGGTCGCGGACCTTCTCGTAGCCGGCGACGTCGAGCACGACGGACTCGCTGGCGCAGGCGTACCAGGTGCCCTCGGGCGTGACCTTCTTGCCGAAGATGATCGGCTTGATGCCGTAGGGATCGCGGAACGCATACATGCCGTCGGCGGTGATGCCGACGACCGAGTAGGCGCCCTTGACGCGATCGAACACCTCCTTCGTGGCCGCGGCGGCGTCGTCGGCGGTGATCGGCTTGACGCCGCGTCGCATCAGCGAGTCGGCGAACACGTAGAGCACGGCCTCGAGGTCGCAGTTGCTCGCCAGGCGGATCTGCCGCTGACCGAAGTAGGTGCGCTTGAGCTCGTGGAAGTTGGTGACGTTGCCGTTGTGCGCCATCGCGACGCCGACCGGATAGTCGAGCCAGAACGGCTGCACGTCGGTGTCCTCGCCGAGGCCGACGGTCGGGTAACGCACGTGGCCGACGGCGAGCGGGCCGTGCAGGCGCTGCAGGTGCTTCTCCTGGAAGACCTCACGCACGAGTCCCAGACCCTTCTTGGCCTGGAACCGATCCTTGAAGGTGACGATGCCCGCGGCGTCCTGCCCGCGGTGTTGGATGGCCAGAAGACCCGAGAGAACGTCGTGGATGGCGTCCGAGTCGCCAGGCCCGAAGATGGAGATGAAGCCGCACATGGGGAGGCGAAGGAGCTTACCATCCGCCCCCCGATGTCGAACCTATGCAACCTCGACGGCGCGATCCTCCCCGAGCAGGAGGCGACCGTGCCCGTGCTCGACCGGAGCTTCCTGTTCGGCGACTCGATCTACGAGGTCGTGCGCACCATCGACGGGGTGCCGTTCGCCTGGGCCGAGCACTGGCGGCGCCTGGAGCTGTCGGCCGACAGCCTGGCGATGCCCCTGGACCTGGACGAACGAACGGTCGCCCGGCGCGTCGCCGACACCCTCGCCGCCGTCGACCACGGCGAGAGTTACGTGCGCATCATCGTCAGCCGCGGCACCGGCCTGGCGCCCAACATCGACGTCGACAACGCCCCGGGGCCGCAGCGCTGGGTGCTGCTGGTGCGGCCGATCACCCAGACCTTCGGCAAGCCGGCGCGCCTCGCGCTGGTGCCGCGCCGCCGCAACGACCGGCGCGCGCTCGACCCGGCCAGCAAGAGCGGCAACTACCTCAACAACGTGCTCGGCCTGGCCGAGGCCAAGGCCGCCGGCGCCACCGACTGCGTGATGCTGAACAGCGACGGCTTCGTCACCGAGGCCTCGACCTCCAACCTGTTCGCGCGCCTCGACGGCACCTGGTGCACGCCGCCGCTCGAGGCCGGCATCCTGGCCGGGATCACGCGCGGGCTGCTGCTGCAGTTCCTGCCCCAGGTCGGCGAGCGCGTCGCGGAGCGCGACCTGCGGGCCGAGGACCTGCTGCGCGCCGAGGAGCTGTTCTTGTCGAGCACCCTGCGCGACATCGGTCCCGTGACCCACCTCGACGGCAGGGCGCTTTGCGACGGCGACAATGGCGGCCCGCATACGCGGCGCATCGCGCCATTGTTCGCGGCGCACATCCGCGAACGGATGCGCACCGTCGACGCGCCGCGCTGGCGCGAATTGACGACGTGACCGCGATCAGCTCAGCGCGTCGCTGAGGATCGACTGGATCTTCTCGAGCGCCGCGCGATAACGCGCCTTGGCCTGCTCGCTGGACTTGACCGCCGCGACGATGCCCTCGATGGTGCCGTCGAACGCCGGCAGCGGGTTCTTGCGCGGGCGACCGGGGCCGCGCTTCACCGCGCCGGCCGGCGCCGCCGACCTGGCAGCCTTGGCGGCCTTGGCCATCTTCGCCTTGCCCTGCCCGCGCGGCGCCTGCTTGACGATGCCCAGCAGCGCCTGCGCGCGGCCGTACATGATCGGATACAGGGTCAGCTTCTTCTTGGCCGCGGCGTCACGCACATCGGCGAACGCGGCCTTCCTGTTCTTCTTGAGATACTCGATCGTGAATTCGAAAGCGGGATTGGTCTTCTTGGCAGCCATGATTGATGTCGGTCATCTGCAGACCGGAAATCGGTCGGCAAATCGCCGAGCATTGTATGAGCTATCAAGGCTCTGACACAATCGCGTTTCTGCGCAGCGATTGTCGGCAGCTCATTTCCGTTTCGGCACGTCCCACGATTCGCCTGGCGCCAGGATCACCGAGCGACGCGGCTGAATCGCCCGCTGCGCCGAGTGCAGGTCGCGCAGGGTCACCCGCGCCTGGTTGGGAAGCGCCTGACAGAGGAAGCCGTCGTCGAGCACGACGATGCCCGGATCGACCTTGGCGACGATCTGATAGCCGCTCGGGTTGCGCGGCGAGATCACCAGCAGATCGACCTGCTGCGCTTCGATCTCCTCGGGGCGCAAGGTGTTGCCCGCGAACAGCATCGTCGGCCCGGCGGGAACTTCGACGCGATAGCTGCACGACCAGGTCACCGAGCCGTCCTGAAGCTTGCTGCCGATCGTGCGCACCATGGCGCCGGTCGGCTGACCGTAGGACTGGCCCGGCTCGACCAGCGGCATCTCGTTCATCGACACCACCGGCAGGTGGAAGGCGATGTGCGTCAGCACCGGCCGCGACGGCTTGGCGAAGAACATGCGCATCAGCAGCTGATCGTTGCGGCGGGTGACGTCGAGCGGCTGCGTCAGGATGCAGAACTCGATGCCGCCCCAGAGCAGCTCGGCGAGGTCCGGGCCCGCAGCGTCGACGGCGAAGTTCTTCTGCGAGGTTCGCACCAACCAGCCGCCCATCGGCAGCCGGAACAGGCGCGCGGTGCCGTTGGGCACCGGATCGGCAGCGGCGCGCGACACCGACACGAGCCGGTCCCGCCACCACGAGGGCAGGCCGCGCGCGCAGATGCCGGCGACCTCGCGCGACATGCGGCGGTTGATGCGCTGGTTGAGCTCGAGGTAGTCGACGCGCGGGAACTTGGCGCACTGGTCGTCGATCTTCTCGAGGATCGCGAGGCGCCCCGTGCCGCCGACGAGCTCGGGCGGATCGGTGCCCTCCTGGGCGACCGGCGGCGCCTGCAGCAGCTCGGAGGTGAGGCCGCGCCACAGGTCCGCGTCGAGCACGTCCGACCGCGGCACGCTCGGCTTGGCCGGGAACTCCGGCACCTTGCCCTGCAGGGCCGCGGCGTCGGCGACCAGCATCGCGCTGCCGAACAGCCCCGGATCGACCACGGGCCCGCAGCCGAAGGTCCAGCCGATGCGCGTCTGCGGCATCGGGTCGGTGCTCTCGTCGAAGTCGTTGACGACGATCTGCATGTCGAACACCAGCCCGGCCTGCGGCTTCATCGAGACCGGCAGGATCTCGGACCACGGGATCCTCGCCTCGTAGGTGGTCAGGCCGTGCTCCTTGTCGTGCAGCACCACCGCGCGGGCGACCGCGGTCTCGAGCACGCGCGCCGTGCCGCGCAGCCGGTCCCACTGCACCACCTCGCGACCCGGCTCGTCGGCGAGCCAGAACTCGCGGTCCTCGCGCCGGCCGGGGTCGTTGCCGTTGGCGCGCGTGTCGCGCTCGGGGTCGAACGACAGCACCACCGAGTCGGCGGCAGGCACTTCGGTCAGCGACAGCGTCTCGGCGTCGAGCGCGCGGTGCCATTCGTCCTTGACCGCGGCCGCCACGTAGAGGTGCGTCTTGTCCCAGACCAGGAACACCACCGCGCCCAAGTCCTCGGGGCCGTGCCAGGCGCCGTAGCCGGTACCCGAGATCTGCCGACCGTCGTCGAGGCGCAGCGCGGGCAGCTCGGGCCAATCGCTCAGTGAGCCGTCGATCGTCAGTTCGCGCCCGCCGAGCGGCAGGATCACCGCCTGGGGGATCAACATCGGCGAACGCTGCACCTGGGGCGCGCCCTGGGCAGCCCCGCCGGGGACCTGGCCACCGGGATTCTGGGCGAGCGCCAGCGGCGCCAGGAGCAGGGGCACACAGGACTTCAACGACACGTCATCCTCCGCAGACTCAGGTAGTTGATCACGGCGTGGGCCGTGGTCGAGGCGTAGAGGCCGAAGCCCAGCTCGACGAGGCCGCCCATGCACAGGGCGTGCGCAGCGGCCAACAGCAGGACGGAACGACCAGCGCTCATACTCAGCAGGACATAGGCGGCAACCGAGCCGGCCAGACCAAAAGCGTCCTGGACGGCCAACCGGAAGAACAGCTCTTCGATCAACGCCGCCGTCAAGACGAAGCTGAAAGCGGCCGCCTGGGTCATGCCGACGAGCAGCTCGTGCGCGCGCTCCTCGAGTTCGGCGATCGCGGGCGCCCGGCGCGAGACCGTCGCCAGCATGCAATGGCCGATGACACCGACCGCCAGCCCCACAGCCCCCGACGCCAGCACCCCGTGCGAGCCGATCGCGGTGGCGGCCAGGGCGGACCACCGGCCCCGCAGGCCGAGCCAGCTCAGCGCGACGAGGAGCAGGATCGTGTAGGCGCAGCCGACGCCCAGCATCGTCGCCCGCGGATCCTCGGGGGACCCGGGAGGTGGCTTCGGGGCCTCGGTCATGGCCTCAGAGCCACCGCGTCGCCGGCCACGGCCCGACCACCGCGAGCGGCCGGCCGAGGAAGGCAGCTCTGGACACCGCGTCGAAGTGACGGCTGTCGCGACTGTCGAAGGCGTTGTCGCCGAGCAGGAACCAGGTGCCCGGCGGCACGAAGCGCGGCCACGAGCCGGCTTCGCCCGGCATCCCGGCGATGCGCTCGCGGAACACGAATGGGTCGTGGAACACCTGCAGCGCGGTGATCGCCGCAGCGTTCACGCCGCGTGCGCCGACGTAGACGTGACACCGCGGGCCGCCGATGCCGCGTTCGCCGGCGTCCCACGCGGCCGGCCGCGGCATCACGAACAGGACGTCGGCGCGGCCGTCGACCGCGAAGAACAGTCGGTTGTCGAGACGGCCGAACTCGATCGAGCGCGGCGCGGCGACGACCGGCAGGCTCGCCGCGGTCACGTCCTCACCGTCGCGCCACAGCAGCAGCTCGCCGCTCGCCGGCGTCCACAGCATCGTCAGCGCCTCGAAGCGCGAATCGAGCACCGCGACCAGCTGATCCGGGCACCGCTGCAGCTCGAGGCGCATGCCGCAGTCGTGCACCTCGACGTCGTCACCCGCGTGCGACTTCGCGCCGGTGCGCTCGAGGAACGTCGCGTCGACGGCGCGCGCCGTGCCGACGAAGCCGCGCGGCAGCGCCCGTTCGTCGCGGCCGAAGCGCCGGTTGCGGCGCGCCTCGGCGACGAACACCGAGCGCAGGTCGTCGGGCGTCATGTCGAGCGGCGGCAGCTCGAGCACGCCGCCGCCGGCGGGCGCGGCCAAGAGGTCGAGCCGCTCCACGCCGCCGCGCGCCGGCCACGCGGCCCAGGTCACGCGGCGACCGGCGTCCAGCGGCTCCTTGACCTCGCGCACCAGGTGCTGCTTGTCGGGCCCCAGCCAGACGTCGCCGTCGCGCAGATCGATCCAGCAGGCCTGCCGGTCGTCGCCGCTGGCGGCGATGCGCTTGACCAACGGTTGCCGCGGCTCTTCGGGATGCCAGACCACCACCAGGTCGCCGCGAGCGCACGCCGCGGCGTGCGCGAGCTTGTCGACGAAGACGACGTCGCCGTGTTCGGGGTCGCCGTGCAGCACCGGCTCCATGCTGTCGCTCGGCACCCGGTAGCGGTCGCCGCACCAGCGGCGCAGTCCCTGGAACACGACCAGCGCGACCGCCGCGGTCCACAGCGCGTCGTGCAGCAGCGTGCGGTGTCGCGCCAACGGGTTCATGGCTGCAGCGCCTCGGCGAAGAAGCGCTGGTGCAGCGCCGCCAGCGCCCGCTGCAGTTCGGTGCGGGTCACGACGACCGCGAAGGTGCCGCCGAGCGCGCCCAGACCCGCGCAGCGCACCTCGACGTCGGCTTCGGCGAGCGTCTGCAACACCGTGGCGGCCCCGTTGCTGCGCAGCGCGGCGGCCTCGCCGACGACGCCGACGACCGCGCATCCATCCGCGACCTGCACCTGCCCCAGCGCCGCGAGCCGCTGCTGCAGCGCCGCGTCGGGCGCCTTCGCCAGGACCACCGCGACCGCACCCTCGGCCGCGGCGACGAAGTCCGCGTCGCCGCCTTCGTCGTCGAGCGCCGCGAACACGCGGGCCAGGAACGTGTGCTGCGGCAGCAGCCGCTGCGAAGTGATCGTGACCACGCTGACCGCGTCGCGGTGCGCGATCGCGCGCACCGCGGGACGCGCCCCGGGCTCGGCTTCGATCGAGGTGCCCGGCGCCTGCGGGTCGCCGGTGTTGCGCACGGCGATGGTGATGCCGCGCTGCATCGCGGGGATCATCGCCGCGGGATGCAGCACCTTGCTGCCGAACGACGCCAGCTCGCAGGCTTCGCCGTAGCTCATGCGCCGGATCGGCCGCGCGCCGTCGACGAGCCGCGGATCGGCCGTGTGCACGCCGTCGACGTCCTTCCAGACCTGGATCTGCTGGGCGTCGAGCGCCGCGGCGAACAGCGCCGCGGAGTAGTCGCTGCCGTTGCGCCCCAGGGTGGTCAGGTTGCCGCGTTCGTCGGCGGCGACGAAGCCGGTGATCACGGGCACGCCGGGCAGCGCCGCGACCGCGCGCGCGATGCGACCGTCGTCGGGCAACGGCCGGGCGCGACCGAACGAGCTGTCGGTGCGCAAGCCCAACGCGAACGCGTCGGCAGCCGTCGCCTCGATGCCCGCCGCCGCGAGCGCCGCGGCGACGGTGCGCGCGCTGCAGCGCTCGCCGAAGCCCAGGATCGCGTCGACCGCGCGCGGCGTCGCCTCGCCGACGAGTCGCAGGCCGCGCGCGAGGTCGTCGAGCTCGCCGAGCAGCCCGTCGAGCAGGTCCGCGGGCAGCTGCAGGTCGCGCAGGATCGTGCGGTGGCGTTCGGCGATCTGGCCCGTGTCGGCCTCGCCGGCCGGCGCGCTGCGGGTCAACGCCAACAGCATGTCGGTGACACCGGCGTGTGCCGAAACCACGACCACCGGGCGCCGCCGGACCTCCTGTCGCACGATCTCGACGACCCGGCCGATGGTGGCGGCGTCGCCGACGGACGTGCCGCCGAACTTCATCACGATCACGGCGCCGATCATGCAGGCGCGCGGCGCCGCCCGAAAGCGGGCTCCGGGTTCCTGGTCTGTGTCCGGGCCCGCTCAGGGCATAATCTTCGCCCCATGACGCGCATCGCGGACCTCATCCACGACTGGAACCAGGCCGGCTCCTTCCGGCCTTCCCGTCCCCTGCAATTCGACGACGAGACCCTGCGCGACGGCCTGCAGTCGCCGGCCGTCAGCGACCCGACCATCGAACAGAAGCTCGAGCTGCTCGAGCTGATGGACAAGCTCGGCATCCACACCGCCAACCTGGGGCTGCCCGGCGCCGGCGGCCGGCCGCGCGAGGACATCCTGAAGATGGCCCAGCACATCACCAAGAAGGGCCTGCGCATCGGCGCCAACGTCGCCTGCCGCACCGTCGTCAGCGACATCGAGCCGGTGGTCGAGATGAGCCAGAAGGCCGGCATGCCGATCGAGGTCTGCGCCTTCATCGGCAGCAGCTACATCCGCCAGTACGCCGAGGACTGGACCCTCGAGCGCATGCTCCAGAACACCCGCGACGCGCTGTCGTTCGCGCAGAAGCACAACCTGCCGGTGATGTATGTCACCGAGGACACCACGCGGGCGATGCCCGACACGATCCGCGCGCTCTACAGCGAGGCGATCGAACTCGGCGCCCGGCGCCTGTGCGTCTGCGACACGGTCGGCCACGCCACGCCGCACGGCGCCGCCGCCGTGGTGCGCTTCGTGCGTGAGCTCGCCGACCAGCACGATGCGACCCTGGGCGTCGACTGGCACGGCCACCGCGATCGCGACCTCGGCATCGCCAACTGCCTGGCCGCGATCGAAGCCGGCGCCGACCGCGTGCACGGCTCGGCCCTGGGCGTCGGCGAACGCGCCGGCAACGCGCCGATGGACCTGCTGCTGGTCAACTGCCGCCTGCAGGGTTGGATCGACAACGACCTGACCAGCCTGCCGGCCTACGTGGCCGCCGCGAGCAAGGCGCTCGAGGTCGAGATCCCGCACAACTACCCGGTGCTCGGCCAGGATGCGTTCGAGACCGGCACCGGCGTGCACGCCGCGGCGGTGATCAAGGCCTTCAAGAAGGGCGACGTCGAGCTGGCCGACGCGGTCTACTCGGGCGTGCCGGCCGGCATGGTCGGGCTCGAGCAGCGCATCGCCGTCGGCCCCATGGCGGGACGTTCCAACGCCACCTTCGTGCTCGAGCGCCTGGGCATCGAACCGACCGACGAGCGGGTGCAACGCGTCCTTGACGCCGGCAAGTCGAGCAAGCGCCTGCTGACCGACGATGAGGTCCGCGCCGCAGCCGGCGCCTGACCATTCCTGGACACGGCCGTATCTCAGATTGGGATCAAGCGTTGGGGCGAATCCTCCCGATTCGCTCTCCTGCAACGGGGGAAGACGCATGAACCAAGTGTTGGATATGCAGGTGATCGAGGAGCTGCTGTCGTTCTCGGACGACGGCGACGCGGAGCTGCTCCTCGACCTGATCCAGATGTTCCTCGAGGACGGCCCCACCAAGGTGCAGTCGATCACCGAGGGGCTGACTGCCGGCGACTTCGAGAAGATGGAGCGCGCCGCGCACTCGCTGAAGGGTTCGTCGGGCAACCTCGGCGCCCGGCTGCTCCAGGAAGCCTGCGAACAGATGCAGCTGGCTTCGCGCAACCACGAGCTCGAGCGCTCCCGCCAGCTCGCCGCCGAGATCGCCACCGCGTTCTCGACCGCCGATCAGGCGCTGCGCGATCTGCGCGCCAGCTACCAGAGCTGATCCGCCGGGCCGCCGCCAGGCCGCTTCCTCAGGCCTGGGCTTCGGCCGGGCGCGCCGACTTGTTCGTGGCGGCGCCGTTGGCCTTCGCCTTGCCCGCCTTCTTGGCGCGTCCCTTGGCCAGATCGACCTCGACGACGCCGACCCGCGCCGGCGCCTCGGCGGCGTTCATGGCGATCAACACCTGCTGGCTCTCGTCCGGCTGCCAGTCGGCGGCCTTGCCGCGGTAGATGCAGCGGTGGCACTTGTGGAAGAACGTGCGCTGCCGCGCCATGCAGACGTCGGCCCCGATGCGATGCGTGATCAGCGGCGAAGCCGAACCTTCGACGGAGGGGCAGAGTCTCATGTGGTTTCCTGGGACGAGGGCGCCGGAGAACCCGGCAGAAGGGGCACAGAGTAGGGAACACACCCCGCCGGTCAACGACGCGGGGCCGGCAGACAACGCTGCCACATGTCGCGACAGGTCGCGACGGCCGCGGGCGCGGCGTGGCTCGAGCGCGACAGTTCGAAGCACACCGGGCCTCGATAATCGCCTTGGCGCAATGCGGTTAGAACGCCCGTGAAGTCGACCTCACCGGTGCCGGGCAGCAGGTGCTCGTGCACTCCGCGGCGCATGTCCTCGAGGTGCACCTGGGCCAGGTGGGCCTTGTTGGCGGCGACGATCGCAACCGGATCGCCTTCCCATACGGCGTAAAGGTGGCCGACGTCGAGGGTGAGGGCCGGCGCCGCGGCGCCCAGCGCGTCCCGGACCCGGTGCCAGTCGGCGACGGTCTCGACCGCCATGCCGGGCTCGGGTTCGAGCGAGGGGCGTTGCCCTTCGGCGCGGATGCGTTCGCAGGCCTTCGCGATCCCGTCGAGCATGCGGGCGTCGCTGTCGTCGCCCGGCTCGCGATCGATGCCGGTCCAGAACGACACCACCTCGGCGCCCAGACGGGCGCCCATCGCCGCGACGCGACCGTAGAAGTCGAGCCGGCGCGCGACGCCGGCCGCATCGCGCGTCATCAGCGTCGGCTCGTGCTTGTGCCGCGGATCGAGCAGGAAGCGCGCGCCGGTCTCCATCGACGGCCGCAGCCCGAGGTCGCGCAGCCGGCGTGCCAGTTCGTCGAGCTGGGCATCGCTGGTCGCGTCGGGATCGAGGTGGCAGGTGTCCGGCGTGATCGCGACAGCCTGGTAGCCGTGCTCGGCGAGCAGCTGCAAGGCATCGCCCAGGCGATGGTTCTGCAGGCTGTTGGTGCTGTAGCCGAGCTGCATCGCGAGCTCTCGCGGCGCCGTTACTTGCCGCCGCCCATGCGGACCTGCTTGGCGAGCTTCATCACCAGTCCGTAGGTCTTGGCCAGCTGCACGTACTCGGCCGACTGCGCCCAGCCCTTCATCTCGGCCTCCTCCTGCCACAGCAGCGGCGCCTCGATCAGGTTGTCGATCTGGTCGAGCACGTCCACGGCCTTGGCCTGGTGCTCGCGGGCGGTGGCGTTGTCGCCGGCCTGGCGCGCCTTGGAGCCCTCGTTGTAGTAGGCCTTCATCTGGGCGTAGAGCTCGTCGACCTTGCCCAGGGTCGCGGTGGTCAGCGCCGGAGCCGGCTTGGCGGGGGTCTTGCCGCTCTTGGCCGAGCCCAGCTGCACAGGCGCGGGCGCCGGCGTCGACTTGCCCGCGTCGGGCGAGGACGCCTTCGCCGGCGCGTCCTTGTCGGTCGCTTCCCCGCTGCCGGAGCGGTTCATGATCACCAGCAGCACGATCACCACCAGCAGCACCGCGCCGCCGACGATCATCGGCATCGAGCTGTTGGCCTGGGAGGAGGAGGAACGGCCCGAGCGGCCGCTGCTGCGGCCGCCGGCGGCGGAGCGTCGAGGGGTAGCCATGAGGGGCCGGGCTTTCTACCCCTCTGGGGAGCCCCCAGAAAGGCCCCGGCGCAGAACGGCGACGAAACCGCCGTCGTGGTGGCCCGCCTGCGGCAGCGTCGTGGCCTGGGTGAGCAGCTCGAACCCCCGGCCCGCGGCGGTCTCGAGCAGCCGGGCGACGACCGCCTCGTTCTCCTCGCGATCGATCGAGCAGGTCGAGTAGACGACGTGGCCGCCTGGCCGCACCAGGCCCGCGGCGCGCTCCAGGATCGTCAGCTGCAACGCGGCAAGTTCCGGGAACGTGCCGGGTTCGAGCCGGCGACGCACCTCGACGCGGCGCGCGAGCACGCCCGAGTTGGAGCACGGCACGTCGGCGAGCACGGCGTCGACGTCGGTCGGCAGGTCGGCGTCGGCGACGATGCGCACCACCTCCCGCAGGCCGAGCCGCTGCACGTTCTCGGCGATGCGCTCGCGCCGCCGGGCATCGGGGTCGGCGGCGAACACGGTGCCGCCGGGCCGCACCCGCTCGGCGAGCACGCCGGTCTTGGTGCCCGGGGCGGCGCACAGGTCGACGACCCGGTCGCCGGGCCCGCACGGCACCGCCTCGGCGGCGGCCAGCGCGGTCGGGTCCTGCACCGCGAACAGCCCCAGCCGGAACGCCTCGGTGCCGAACGGCGACTCCCCGCCGGTCCAGCGCAGCAGCCGCGGGTGCAGCGCGCGTTCGGCCGAAACGCCGGCGGCGGCCAGCGCGGCCAGCAGCTGGTCGCGCGAGCCCGCGGCGGAGACCCGCAGGTAGACGTCGGGAACGGTGCTCGCCGCGGCGGTGATGCCGGGCAGCGCGTCGTCGCCGAACTGCTGCCGCCAGCGCGACACCAGGAAGTCCGGCAGCGAGTGTTCGATGGCCAGCCGCGCGGCGAGGTCCTCGGGCAGCGGCTTGGGCAGCAGCAGCGTGCGCGTCGGCGACAGCGGCAGCTCGGTCGTCGCCGCCGTAGGATCGGCGACGCGCAGCTCGATGCGCCGCGCGATCTGCCGCAGCACCGCGTTGGCGAAACCGCGGTTGCCCTTGATCAGCCGCACCGTCTCGTTGACCGCGGCGTGCGCGGGCATGCCGCCGACGAACAACAGCTGGTAGGCGCCCAGGCGCAGCACCAGCCGCAGGCGCGGGTCGCGCGGCAGCCCCCGTTCGGCGAGCCCTTCGAGCACGTGGTCGAGCAGCCGTTCGCGGCGCAGCACGCCGTGCGCGAGCTCGTTGGCGAGCGCCTGCTCGCGGCCCTCGAGGCCCGCGGCGTCGAGCGCGGCGCGCAACCGGCTGGCCCGCCCGCGGTCGAGTTCGACCAGCGCCTGCAGCGCCACAGCCCGCGCGGTGGCCACGGGAAGGCCTAGCCGAAGCGCGCGTCGGGCGCGACGTGGTGCCCGCGCACCCATTCACCGGCGGTCATGTTGCGGCCGTTGTCGGGCTTGATGCGCGTGATCCGGTAGAGGTCCTTGCCGGTGCAGACGCGGATGCCCTCTTCGCCCGAGGACTGCAGCGCGCCGGGGATGCCCATGCCGTAGACATCGGGCTCGACCGTGCCCTCCATGACGATGAAGCGCTTGTTGCCCAGGCGCGTCTGGGCACCGGGCTTGGGCGTCATCGACCGCACCAGCAGGTCGATCTCGACCGCCGGCAGGCTCCAGTCGATCAGACCGTCGGGCTTCTCGACCTTGGGCGCGTAGCTGGCCTGGCTGTGGTCCTGCGGCGTGTACTTCGCCTTGCCCGCCCCGATCAGCTCGATCGCCTCGAGCAACGCCGGCCCCGACAGCTCGGCCAGGCGGGTGCGCAGCGCGCCGCTGTTCTCCTTGGGGTCGATCGGCGTCTTCTTGGTCAGCAGCACGTCGCCGGCATCGAGCTGCTGCACGATGCGCATGATCGTGACGCCGGTCTCCTGGCAGCCGTCGCGCATGCAGCGCTGGATCGGCGCCGCGCCGCGATACTTGGGCAGCAGCGAGGCGTGCGCGTTGATCATCCCGTGCTTGGGCAGGGCCAGCATCTCGGGGGTCAGGATCACGCCATAGCTGACCACGATGCCCAGGTCCGGCTCGAGCTTGCGCAGCTCCTGCAGGAAGTCGGGCGCGTGCGGGTCGACCGGCTGCGCGAAGGGCAGGTCGAGCTCCTGCGCGGCGAGCTTGAGCTCGGCGTCATAGATCTTGCGGCCCCGGCCCCTGGGCGCGTCAGGCTTGGTGACGACCAGGGCAGGCGCGTGTCCGCCTGCCGAGAGGGCCTTGAGCGAGGGGATCGCGAAGTCGCTGCTGCCGAAGAAGAGAATGCGCAAGGGTGACTGGCGGATACGGGGTTGGAACGTGGCGAGAGGGGCCCCCGGGGCGGGCAGGGTAGCGGGCCGCGCCCACCTGGGCAAAACCCCTTTCGCGGCGCGCCGTTGCCGGCGCCCGCGCGACGCTGCACGATCCCGGCGATGGCCAGCCTGCCACCGTTCTCCGCCGATCCCCGCGTCGTGCCGCTGGTGATCGAAGCGGCCCGCGAGCTGACCGTGTTCGGCGCGCCGGCGCACGCGGCGCTGCTGCCCCACCGCGCCCGCCGCGCCAACCGCCCCGGCGAGACCCGCCCGGCGTTCCGCCGCAACCCCGCCGCGCACATCGTCTCCGCCGAGGCCATGTGGCGCGGCGACGGGCTGGCGCTGACGCCCAACCGCTACCCGATGCTCGCCGAGCAGCGCATCCTCTGGCACGCGTTGCCGCAGCCGCACCCGGGCCTGCCGATGTGGCGCGCCGTGCACGAATGGGTCGACGCGCACCGCGGCAGCGCCCTGCACAACACCGTCGGCGCCGCCGCGTCGATCGCCGCCGCGCACGTGCACCTGACCCGCGAGCGGTCCTCGTTCTTGTCGAAGCTGCCGCTGCGCCCCGGCACCCTCGAGCTGGTCGAGGTCGACGACCTGCAGATCGAGGCCGCTGCCGTGCCGTTCTGCCTGCTGCGCCTGTCGGGCGCGCCAAAGGTGCGGGCCGCGGGCGTCGAGCAGCTCGCCGGCGCGCGGCTGACCGCGGCGTGGAACGTCGTCGTCGAGCCCGGCGCGACCTGGGTCTACCCGCGCCGCAAGGAGACCCCGGCGCCGCACTTCCCGCAGGCGCTCGGCGCCGCCGAGCTGTGGGGCCGCTGGTGCCACACCGACGAAGCGGGCTTCGAGGCGGCGAGCGCGGCGGCGATGGAACGGGCGCTGGTCGAGGCGGGCTGCGAGCCGCTCTGATCCAGGATCAGGCGACTCGGGATCAGGCGTCGGTCTCGAGTTCGCCCGCAGAATCGGGCTCGGGCTCGATCGCAGGCATCTGGGCCGCATCGCCGTCCGGCCCCTCGTCGGCGAGCGCTTCGGCCGCCGCCAGTTCGCGCTGCCGCTGCAGCTCCTCGTCGGCGGTGATGCCGGCGAGGATCTGATCGGCGGTCACGGCGTCGTCGCCGCGGTAGGCCAGGTGGATGTCGCCGAAGCACTTCTCCTGGTGCACACGCAGGTAGCCCTGCTTGAGCATCTCGAGCAGCGCGATCAGGGTGCCGATCAGGCCGTAGCGGCCCTCGGTGCGGTCGAACACGTCGAGGAACACCACCTCGCGCTTCTCCTTGAACACCCCGAGCAGCTTGCGCGTGTAGTAACCCACGTCGCGCTTCTCGACCTCGACATGCATCGTGCCCTGCTGGCCGATCTCCTCGAGCAGCTTCGCGAACGCCGAGGTCAGGTCCCAGATGCCGACGTCGCCGATGTCGAGCAGGTCCTCCTCTTCCTTGTCGTCGAGGTGGGCCGGGGTCGCCAGCACCAGGGCCGACTGGCGCGACCGGTGGTCGGCGCTCTTCTCGAGCTGACGGGCCAGGTCGCGGTAGCGCTTGTACTCGAGCAGCCGGCGGATCAGGTCGTCGCGCGGGTCGAGTTCCTGCTCGATCTCGACGGTCTCGGTCGGCAGCAGCTCGCGCGACTTGATCTCCATCAGGGTGGAGGCCATCACCACGAAGTCGCCGATGTCGTGCAGGTCGAGCTGCTGCAGGACGCGCAGGTGCTGCAGGTAGTCGTCGAGGATGCGCGCGATCGAAACCCCGTGGATGTCGACTTCCTGCTGGCGCACCAGGTGCAGCAGCAGGTCCATCGGACCGGAGAAGACGGGCAACTCGACGCGGTAGGACACCGCGCGGGAGCATAGCGCGTCGCTGTGCTAAGCTCCCGTCGCAAATGGACCCCCGGATCGAACGCGCCCGCGAGATCGTCGAGCGCGAGGCCTTGGCCGTGCGCCAGGTGGCAGAGCGCCTTGGCCCCACATTCCTCTCGACCGCCGACCTGATCCTCGCCCTGGCGGGGCGGGTCGTCACCGCTGGCATGGGCAAGGCGGGCTTCATCGCCCAGAAGGTCTCGGCGACGCTGGCCTCGACCGGCACCTCGTCGATCTTCCTGCACCCCGCCGAGGCGATTCACGGCGACCTCGGCCGCGTCGACGAAGGCGACCTGCTTCTCGCGTTCTCGAAGTCGGGTGAGACCGAGGAGCTGCTGGTGATGCTGCCGCACGTCAAGGCGGTCGGCGTGCCCGTGGTCGGCGTGACCCAGTCGGCGCACTCGACCCTCGGCCGGCACTGCGACCTGGTGCTCGAGCTCGGCCAGATCGACGAGCCGGGACCGCACGGGCTGGCGCCGAGCGCCTCGACCACGGCGATGCTGGCGCTCGGCGACGCGCTGGCGCTGGTGGTCCAGGAAGGCCGCCGTTTTGGCCCCGACGACTTCGCGCGCTTCCATCCGGGCGGCGATCTGGGCCGGCGGCTGATGAAGGTCGGCGAGCTGATGCGCACCGGCGACCGCAACCCCAAGGTCTGCAGCGGCGCGACGGTGCTCGAGGCGATCGAGGTGATGACCCGCACGCCGGGGCGGCCCGGCGCGACCAGCGTCGTCGACAAGCACGGCAAGCTGCTCGGCTTCTTCACCGACGGCGACCTGCGGCGGCTGATCGAGCACGGGCTCAACAATCCGCGCGAGCGCAGCATCGACGAGGCGATGACCAGGAACCCGCGCTCGATCCGGCCCGAGACGTTCGGGCTCGAGGCGGTCGCCCTGCTGCACCAGTTCGCCGTCGACCAGCTGCCGGTCGTCGACGACGATGGCCGGTTGATCGGCCTGCTCGACGTGCAGGACCTCCTCAACCTCAAGATCGGATGACCTCACCCGCCGTCCCTGGCCGCCCGCTGCCCGACCGCATGCTGCTGCGCGGCATCGAGCTGCTCGTGCTCGACGTCGACGGTGTGCTCACCGACGGCCGCATCCACTTCGACGCCGAGGGGCGCGAATACAAGTCGTTCCACGTGCACGACGCCGCCGGCCTCGTCTACTGGCACCGCAGCGGCCGCCGCTCGGGCTTCCTGTCCGGGCGCGGCGGCGACGTGGTGCGGCGGCGCGCGACCGAACTCGGCGTGCACGAGATCCTGCTCGAACGCATCGACAAGGAACAGGCGTTCGCCGAGGTCCTCGCGCGCCAGCAGCTGACCCCCAGGCAGGTCGCCTACATGGGTGACGACCTGCTCGACCTGCCGGTGCTGCGCCAGGTCGGCCTGGCGGCGACCGTGCCCGAGGCGCGCGGCGAGGTCGCGGCGATGGCGCACTTCGTCAGCTCCAAACCCGCCGGCTTCGGCGCCGCGCGCGACGTGATCGAGCTGCTGATGCGCGCCCAGGAGACCTGGGCCAACGTCGTGGCCAAGGACGGTCGTGCGTGAGGAAGCTGCTGCTGTTCCTGCTGCTGCTCGCCCTGGGCGCGGCCGCGCTGCGGCTGGCGATCGGCGACGACGACGTCGTCACCGCGGGCAACGGGGACACGCCGCAACCCAAGCAGGGCAAGGCCGAGGACCGCACGCCCGGCATCGTCGTCAACCAGGGTCGCGTCGGCGCCGAGATCGCCACGACCGGCCACTTCAAGTGGCCGCGTTATCGCGCCGTGAAGGGGCCGGACGGCACCGTGCGCGACGAGACCGTGCTGGTGATCGAGGCCGCCGACAGCCGCCCCGTGCGCGAGGGGCTGCAGGAGCTCGAGGACGTCGTCGTGACGCTGTTCGACCGCCAGCAGGAAGCGGCGGTGCTGCACGCGGCGCGCGCGTTCGTCGAGCTGACCGCCGACGCCAACGGGCAGCCGTCGCTGCGCGAGGACAAGGACATCGACATGCGGCAGGTGGTGTTCGAGACCCTGCCGGGCTCGCGCCTCGAGGGGCTGCGGCTCGAACTCGACAACGCCAGGCTGCAGATCGGCGACGACGAGGTGCTGTTGCACACGCCCAACCCCGGCGATCCGGTGACGCTCGTGCTGGCCGGGAACCGCAGCGGCCGGCTCACCGGCAAGGGCCTGCAGGCGCGGCTGCCGCGGGATCGCAACGGCAAGCTGCAGCGCACCGACGTCACCGTGCTCAGCGATCCGCTGGTGGTGACCGACGGCATGCAGCTGCGCGCGCGCGGCCGCCTGCACTACCAGGAGGACACGAACACCGGCGCCGCGCAGCTCTCGGCCGAGGACACCGTCGAGGCGACGTTCGACCCGCGCCAGGGTGTCGCGATCGAGGGCAAGAAGCTCGAGGCCACGACCGTGCAGGTGTTCGGGGATCGCTTCGACGGCTGGCTGCAGCGCGGCAAGGCGGCGGACGAGAACGGCGAGGAGCACGAGCAGATGCAGTGGCAGGTGCTGCAGGTGACCGGCGCGCCGGCCCGCGTGGCCGCGCCCGACACCGACCTGTCGGCGCCGCGCCTCACCGTGCTGCCGGGCCTCAGCGGTCAGCCCTACATGCTGGCCGCGCACGGCGGCGAATGCCGCGTCGAGCAGCGTCAGCTCGATCCGCGCACGGGCCTGACCGAGCCGCTGGTCGGCGTCTCGCCGCGGCGCATCCACCTGATCCTGCCCGCCGAGCAGACCGCCGCGCTGCACCGCTCGTTCGGCTTCCCGCTGTGGACGCTGCGGCCGATCGCGACCACGCGCGTGGTGACGTTCGACGGCGACAGCCGCATCACGTCGGGAGGGTCGCAGGTGCGCGCCGCCGAGGGGCTGCACATGTTCGTGCCCGACGCGCGGCGGCAGGCGGTGACGGCGCGCGGTTTCGGCGAGGTGACCATCGATCGCCCCGCGACCAAGCCCGGTGAGGACGCGCTGCACGCGCACGGCAACGACGGCCTGGTGCTGATCGCCGACGAGGACGGCCAGCACGGCTGGCTCGGGCCCGTGGGCGGCCCGGCCGAACGGCTGGCGCAGCACCGCTACGAGCTGAAGTCCGGCGAGGGTGAGCTGCGCGGCTCGGGCAGCTGCGAGATCGTGCGCACCACCAGCGGCACGCGCGTCGTGCTCGACTCGGCGGCCGGCGACATCGAAGGCAACCTGCCGCGCGCCGGCGCCGAGCTGCGGCAGATGCGGCACCTCACCGCGCACCTGACCGAAGAGAGCCTGCGCAACCTCGTCGCCACCGGCGCGCCGATGCTGGTGACGTTCACGCGCGGCGACGAGACGCTGCAGGCCAAGGCCGACCGCATCGAACAGCTCGGTCCGACCTCCTGGGTGCTGTTGCCTACCGCAGACGGCAGCGGCGCGCTGCCCGAGCTGCAGCGCCTGGTGCCGGCCACCGCGACCAAGGGCCGCGAACAGGTCGCCGTGCACGCGCCGCGCATCGAGCTGCACCACTGCGGCGGCAGCGACTGGCTGATCGACCTGCTCGCCGACGGCGACGTGCTCGCGCGCGCCGACGCCGAGCTCGAACGCGCCCGCGGCGGCCCCCCGACGGTGATCGCGATCGAGGCCCGCCGCCTGCGTCTGCTGCCGTTCGTGGTGACCCGCGAGGCGCTGCAGGCGCACGCCGGCCACGGCGTGTTCGCGAGCCTGCTCGGCAACAGCGTCGGCCACGCCTGGATCCTCGGCGACGACGTGCAGCGCATCCACACGACCGACCCCGAGCAGGGTGAGATCGACGGCCGGGGCCGGCGCCTCGTGCTCTCGCAGGGCGCGCGCGCGGCGGTGCTGTTCGGCGACGACCAGACGCTCGAACCCGCCTGGCTGCAGCGACAACTCGACGGCAAGACGGTGGTGGCGCGCGGCGCGCAGGTGCGCATCTTCCGCGACGAGCAGGTCCGGTTGCAGGCGCTGCGCGCGTTCCCTGGCCGCTCGGTGTGGCTGACGCCGGTGGTGACGCTGCACCAGCCGCAGTCCCAGGGCGCCCTCGGTCACATCACCGCCACCTGCCAGGGCGACATCGACGTGCTGCCCGAGCGCATCGAGTTCGGCGGCCCGGTGATCGCCGACAGCGTGCGCGAGGACGGTTCGACCGATCCGGAGGGTCTGCACATCGACGCCCGCGTCCTGCAGATCCAGCGGCATGCCAAGACCGGCGAGATCGTGCTGGTGCGCGGCCGCGACGTGACCGTCGAGTGGGCCGGGATCTGGGCGAAGAGCGCCGAGATCGAGCTCGACCTGAAGTGGAGCAAGTGCATCGCGCGCGATCCGAACGACGCCGAGGTGCGCCTGCCGGGCGGTCAACGCTTCGTGGCGCCGGCGATCGAGATCCTCTACGACAGGATGGAAGTGCGCTGCCACCAAGGCCGTTTCACGCGCGCCGACAAGGACACGACCACCCCTCGCTGATGCGCCCCCCTCGCCGTTCGTCCACCGCGATCCTGTTGGTGCTGGCTGCCGGTCTGCGCGCGCAGCAGGGCCCAGGGGCGGACCAGACCAAGGCGGCCGACGGCTACATCGCGGAAGGCGCGCAGGTCGAGTCGCCGATCCACGACGACTTCCGCGAGATGCGACTCTTCGGCGGGTTCCGGTTCGTCGCCCCCCACATGGGCCTCGACATCCGCGGCAAGAACGCCGTCCTGTTGTTCGACCTCGCGGAGAGTCAGCGCGCCCTCGAACGCCGGCAGGAAGGCGGCCTGCCCCATCGCGATCTCGAGGCGCCCGCCACGCGTCGGCGGCTCTCTCCGGAGCAGATCCGGGCCAAGGTGGACCGTTCGATGCGCGCCCTCGGTCAGACCGGCATCGTGCCCGAGGGGACCGAGGCGGACCGTTCGCTCGAACTGCTCCGCTACCTCTACTGCGAAGGCGGCATCACCGTCGTGCAGAACGGCGTCGAGGTGCTGCGCTGCGAACGCCTGTGGGTGTCGCCGCTCGACGACCGCATCGTCGTCGAGGACGCCGAGCTGCGTTACCTCACGCCCGGCGCCCCCGGCAGCCAGATGCTGATCGTGCGCGGTCCGCGCTTGGTCAAGCAGGGCTCGCGCTGGACCGGCCGCGACGTCACCGTCACCACCTGCACCGCCGCCGAGCCGCACGCGGCGCTCGCCGCCGGCGAGATCGAGATCATCGAGCGCGTCGGCGAGTACGAGATCCGCAGTCACGGCCAGACGCTGCAGGTCGGCGGCACCTCGCTGCTGCCGCTGCCCGACGCGCACATCTTCACCGGCAACCAGGCGCCGTTCCCGATCCGTCGCCTGAGCGGCGGCTACTCGTCGAAGGAGGGCTGGAAGGCCGAGGTCGGCGTCGGCCTGCCGTGGAACAAGACCGGCGGCGAGCTGCACCACTGGCTCACCGGCAGGCCCGCGGAGGAGTTCCGCGGCGACTGGGAGGTCGACGTCGGCTGGATCCAGGAGCGCGGCGTGCCGCTGCGCGGCCAGCTCGAATACAGCGCCGCCGACCTGTATCGCGGCCGCACCGAGGGCTACTGGCTCGACGACCGCGGCGAGGACATCCGCGAGATCCTCAACAACCTCGACGGCAGCCCGATCGACAACTCGGACCGCGGGCTGCTGCGCACCGAGAACAAGATCACGTTCGACGAGAACACGTATCTCGACGTGCAGGCGTTCTACGCCAGCGACCCGGCCGTCTACTCCGAGTTCTTCGCCGGGCCCTACCGCAGCGAGGAACTGCCCGAGACGGGCTTCTACCTGCACCACAGCGACGACAACCGGCTGCTCACCGTGGGCACGCGCTTCTCGCTGACCGACTTCAGCTACCGCGACAACCGCGCCCTCGCCGATCGCTTCGTCGAGGAGCTGCCCGTCGTCACCTACAACTGGTACGCGCAGCCGATCGGCGAGATGCCGTGGGGCTCGCCGATCATCGTCGACCTCGCCACCGAGTTCGGCGAGCGGCGCAGCGCCTACGACGACCGCAGCACGCTCAAGACCAGCGACGGCACCTTCCGCGCCGACCAGAAGATCGAGATCTCGTCGCCGATGCACTGGGGCCCCGTCAACGTGCGCCCCTACGTGCTCGGCCGCGGCACCTGGTACGACAACACCGTCGGCGGCGACAGCGACGGCCGCCTGGCGATGGAGGCCGGTGTCGAGATGGGCACGCGCCTGTCGCGGTCGTGGTCGTGGCTCGGCGACGACAGCGACACCGTGCGCCATGTGATCGCGCCGCGGCTGCTGATCGCCGATCGCTTCCACGTCAGCGACGACCCGAGCAGCTACTTCCAGTTCGACGGCGTCGACGCGCTGACCGAGCAGACCCTGGTGCGCGTCGAGGTGCGCAACCTTTTCCAGCGCATGGAGCGCACCGTGCAACGCCGCGGCGAGGAGCCCGGCCCCGCCGAGCCGCGCGACTTCCTGTTCCTGGACCTCGCCCAGGACTTCTGGCCCGACGCGACGCGCGACAACGGTGGCGACACCCTCGGCCTCGCCTACTTCGACTTCCTGGTGCGCCCGACGGCGCGCTGGCTGCCGTTCCAGAACTTCGCCTTCGCCGTCTACGGCGACTACGACTGGCAGGACGGCCTGCGCACCCTCGACACCGAGCTGCGTTTCGGACCGCTCGCCGGCATCCAGTGGATCCTCGACTACCGCGCCGACACCAACGTGCAGGGCGCCGTGCGCGTGACCGGCATGACCAGCCTGTTCGACCGCTGGAACCTCTACGCCTCGAGCCAGCGCGACCTCAACGCCGACGAGTGGCTCAACTACTCGTTCGGCCTGCGTCGCAACGACCACGATTGGTCGATCCTGAGCGGCGTCACCTACAACCCGTTCACCGAGGACACGACCTTCAGCATCGAGTTCGTGCCGCGCTTCGGGGGCATGGGCCGCGGCCGCGTCGACCGCTTCGGCGGCAACGACTTCACCAACGCCACCGCCACCGGGTTCTGAGGGCAGGAGACCGCCCGCAAACGACACACGGCCTGCCGCTGCGCGGCAGGCCGTGTGTCGTTTGTACCCGGTTCGGTACGCTCAGAAGCTCCAGCCGATGGAGAGCTCGACGCGCTGGTCGGCGCGCTGGTTGCCCGGCGAGGGCGTGTTGTCGTAGTCGATGATGTGCGCGAGCGAGGCGATCATGCTCGCGGTCAGGTTGGTGATGAACTCGGAGCGCGCCTGCAGGTAGATGTCGCTGGCCTGCTCGAGCGAGGGGTAGGCCTCGACGGTCTGCTGGAAGCGCGTGTGCTCGGTCAGGTTCTGGTTGAACTTGTAGGCGATGCGAGCCGCCAGGTAGTCGACCGAGGGGATGTTCGAGCGGTAGTTCTCGTTGAGGTAGGACAAGCCGGCTTCGATCAGCAGCCGCGTGTCGTCGTTGTCGATCATCGTGTAACCGAGACCGGCACCGGCGGTGAGGCGCAGGTCCAGGTCGGCGAACGTGTCGCCGAGCACGCGGGCGGTGCCGAGCGCGTACCAACGCTTGCCGAGGAAGTAGTCGTACTGCATGCCGGCGCCGGCGCGGCGCTCGGTGAGGTTCCAGCTGGTCGCCCCGTTCGCCTTGTCCTCGCTGTAGTTCCAGCTGGCGTCGAACGAGATGCGGTCCGCCTTGGTCTCGCGCTTGGCGTCGAGCGACGCGCCGACCGAGCGGCGGTCGGTGTTGCCGTCGGTCCACAGCGCGTTGAGCTTGAAGTTGCCCGTCCACGACGGCTCGGGATCCGACGGCGGGTTGATCTTGTCGAGGTTGGCGAGCTCGAGCTCCGCGGTCGCACCCTCGAGGCGCAGCCGGCCGGCCTCGATGCCGAGGATGCGGCGCTTGACCAGCAGGTCGCCTTCGGCGGTCTGCAGGTCGACCATGTCCTGGGTGGTGAGGTTCTTGATGTCGGCGAGCGGCACCGTGATCTCGCCGAGCAGCGGCGACTCGATCGTCACCTTGCCGCTGGCCATGGTCTTGATGGTGCCGGTGAGCACGTCACCGTTGGACAGGGTGATCCTGTCCTGCGCGAAGAGGCCGGAGGCGAGGGCGAGCAGGACGCCGGCGAGTTTGAGGATACGCATGTTGAGGTTGCGGGATGGGGGAAACGGGCCGAGCAGGAAACCGCCGGAGGCCACGCGCCTCAAGCAAAAAGGGGCTCGGCGCGCCTTTCGCCGGGTCGCTAAGCTGCGATGCGATGGAATCGCCCGAAACAGCCCCGAGCACCCCCCCCACCTCGTTCCGCGAGTGGCTCGTCCAGTTGCCGCGCTGGAAGAAGGTCGCGGTCGGTGTCGGCCTCGCGGTCATGGTGACCGGCGGTGTGCTCACGCTGATGAACAGCGGCAGCGCGCCGCCGGCGACGACCGGCACGACCGGCCCGGACGGCGCCCTCGCCGTGGGCCTGGTGCCCGACAACTACCCGGGCGGCACCGGCGCGACGACCGCCGCCGAAGAGCCGGCGGCGAAGGGCGTGTTCCGGCTCGGCTTCTCGTTCGTCGCCGGCTTCTGCATCGGCAGCTTCATGCGCGCGATGCTCAAGGTCGCCACGATCGCCTTCGGCTTCTGGCTCGTGTTCACGATGCTGCTCACCTACATGGGCGTGCTGCAGGTGGACTGGAACGCGATCAGCGGGCTGTGGGACCGGTTCGCCGCCGCGGTCGAGAGCGAGTGGGGCAGCTTCCAGACGTTCATGACCGGCAGCCTGCCGGCTGCAGGGTTGGCCGTGACCGGACTCGCCGTCGGGCTCAAGCGCAACTGAGCACGCCGCCAGCCGTCACAGGCTGTCCAGATACTTGCCCGGCTCGTAGTTGCCGAGGTCGAGGATCTTGGTGCAGATGCGGTCCAGGAAGTAGCGGTCGTGGGACACCACGACGACGCAGCCCGGGAACTCGGCGATCGCCTCCTCGAGCACACGCAGCGTGTCGAGGTCGAGGTCGTTGGTCGGTTCGTCGAGCAGGATCACGTTGCCGCCGCGCTGCAGCATCTTGGCGAGCTGCACGCGATTGCGCTGACCGCCCGACAGCGAGCCGACGAGCTGCTGCTGGTCGGGGCCGGTGAAGTTGAACTTCGCCAGGTAGCTGCGGCTGTTCACCTCGTGCTTGCCGAGCTTGATGATGTCCTGGCCGCCGGAGATCTCCTGCCAGACGCTCTTCTCGGGGTCGAGGGTCTCGCGCTCCTGGTCGACGTAACACAGGTCCACGGTCGAGCCGATCGTCACCTTGCCCTGGTCGGCCTTCACCTTGCCGGTGATCAGCTTCAGGCACGTGGTCTTGCCCGTGCCGTTGGGGCCGACGATGCCGAGGATGTCGCCCGGCGCGATGTCGAACGAGAGGTTCTCGATCGTGTTGTGTTCGCCGTCGTAGGAGAACGACACCTTCTCGAAGCGGATGACGGTGTCGCCCAGGCGCTTGCCGGGCGGGATGTGCAGTTCGACCGTGTCGTCGCGCTCCTCGACCTCGGTCTCCATCATCTTGTCGTAGTTCTTGAGGCGCGCCTTGTTCTTGGTCGAACGCGCCTTGGGATTCATGCGGATCCACTCGAGCTCGCGGTCGAGGAACTTGGCGCGCTTCTGCTCCTGCTGCTCGGACATCGCCATGCGCTTGCTGCGCTGGATCAGGTACTCCGAGTAGTTGCCCTGGTACGGGATGGCGCGGCCGTGCCAGATCTCGAGCATCCAGCCGACGACGTTGTCGAGGAAGAAGCGGTCGTGGGTGATGACCACGACGGTGCCCTTGTAGTTCTTGAGCGTCTCCTCGAGCCAGCCGACGGTCTCGACGTCGAGGTGGTTGGTCGGCTCGTCGAGCAGCAGCAGGTCGGGGTGTTCGAGCAGCGTGCGGCACAGGGCCACGCGGCGTCGCTCGCCACCGGAGCACTCGCTGACGTTCTTGTCGCCCGGCGGCAGGTGCAGCTTGGTCATCGCCGTCTCGACGTGACGGTCGATCTCCCAGGCGTCCTTGGCCTCGATCTCGAGCTGCAGGCGCTCGAACTCGGCCATGACCTTGTTCATCTCCTTCTCGGAGAGGTCCTCGGCCAGCTTCATGCTGACGTCCTCGTGCTCCTTCAGCAGCTTGCGGATCGGCGCGACCGCCTGCTCGACGTTCTCGCGAACGGTGAGGTTCTCGATCAGCTTGGGTTCCTGCGGCACGTAACCCACGGTCTTGCCGTCGGCGAGGCGCGCGACACCGTCGTACTCCTTGTCCTGGCCGGCCATGATGCGCAGCATCGTGGACTTGCCGGCGCCGTTCTGACCGATGACGCCGATCTTGGCGCCGTCGAGGAAGACGAGGCTGATGTCCTTCAGGACCGGCTTCTTGCCTTGGTAGCTCTTGGTGAGCTGTTCGAGCGCGAAGATGGGCTTGTCACTCATGAGGGCGAAAGAGGGTAGGGCCGGGCCCCCGGGCAGTCCAGAGCGGCGCGGGGGCTCTGGGAACCGGACGGGCCAGATGCGTATGCTTGGCCGTCCGACATGCTCGCCTTCCTCCCCTCGATCGGCTTCCAGGAGATGTTCATCCTCCTGGTGATCGGCCTGTTGCTCTACGGCAGGAACCTGCCCGAGGCCGGTCGCACCCTGGGCAAGGCCGTGGCCCACCTGCGCCGCGGCTTCCAGGAGTTCAAGGAACAGCTCGACCGCGACGGCGACCTCAACGACGTGAAGAAGTCGTTCCAGGACTCGGCCAAGGAGCTGCGCAACATCGGCCAGGTCGGGCGCGCCGTCGCCGATCCCAAGCGCGCGCTCCAGGACGCGGCCAAGGAACACCTGGCGGCGCCGTTCCGCGAACTGACCGACAAGAACCTGTCGTCGTCGCTGCCCGACGATGAGCCCGCAGACGAGCCGGTTGAGGAGCCTGCGGACGATCCCGCGGCGGACGCGCCGGAGACCGACGCGAAGGTCACTTCTTCGAAGGACCCTTCTTGATCGTCGCCTGGATCGCCTCTTCGCCCGCGTCGAAGATGCTCATCCAATCACCCGACTGCTTCGCCGAGAACTGCTTGGCGGCCTCTTCGCGGCGCTTCTGCTCGGCCGACGCCCACTCCGGGTAGTCCTTGTGCAGGTCGCTGAGGACCTTCTTGTTCTCGCTGATCAACCCGACGTAGGGGAACAGCACGCACTCGTGCGCCTTCTGGATCTTGTGGATCTCCTCGAAGGTCAGCATCACGGGCATCGCCACGCAGACGATGTCGTCGAACACGTCGAGCGGCACCATCGTGTACTGGAACAGCACCTCCTTGGAGAACTTCGCCTTCGCCGCGTCGCTGATCTGATAGTTGCTGGCCATCAGGAACGGCAGGTTGAAGTTCTCGGTGACGAGCTTGGCGAGGTCCCACTCGGTGATGTGACCGCCGTTGACGAGCACCTGCACGAACGGCTCGCCGTTCTTGTCCTGCGCGTACAACGCGTCGGTGATGACCTCCGAGGACACCACGGCCCTCTCGGTCAGAATCTCCGCCAGACGCACCGCGGTGATCTTGTCGACGCCCTTCACGCCCTCGTCATCGGCCGTTCGACCGGGTCGGCTTGAGTCGCGCCCGCGGTTCGCCGACTCAGGCGTAGGCCCAGAACGTCAGGCCGGCGTGCACGGTCAGCACCAGGGCCATGCCCTGCACGATCGCCGCGTTGACC
Organism: Planctomycetota bacterium; assembly: GCA_020638655.1. GTDB lineage: Bacteria > Planctomycetota > UBA1135 > UBA1135 > UBA2386 > JACKIC01. The sequence continues at coordinate 747,921 of JACKIC010000001.1, read as the reverse complement.
GCCTCGCCCACCTCCGCCCCCGACCGCTTGGGCCCGGTGCCAAGGTGATAACAACACAGCGCCACGAGGTAGCCCGACAGGGTCGTCTTGGCCAGCAGCACCAGCACGTCGGTGGCATCCACGGTCTGGAAGTAGGCCGCCGCCCAGCCCGCTGTCGAGATTCCGGACACCAGCCCGGCCGCGAGCGCGGCCGCCCCCGCCGCGGCGACCACCCCGGCCAGCGTCACCAGTGGCATCGCCACGATCATGCCCCACACCAGCGGCGTCAGCAGGTAGTCGGCGGGGCGGACCCCCATCATCTGCAGCGCCGCGATCTGGTTGGTGCGCTTCATCGTGCCCAGGCGCGCCGCCGCACCCGCGGCGATGCGCGCGGTGAAGAAGAAGCCGCTGAGCAGCGGCACCAGCACCGCGGTCGAGACCTTGCCCGTGCCGGTCAGGATCGCGTTCTCGAAGCCGCCCTCGATCGGGTTGTTGCGCAGCCCGAAGAACGTCGCCAGCCCGCCGATCACCGCGCCGGCGATGGCGACGAACAGGGCCGGCTCGGTGGCGAAGCGCCAGACGGTGCGCGCGGTCTGCGGCAACTCGAACGGCGGCAGCCGCTTCAGCGACTCCAGCACGGTCTCGACGATCGCGCCGAGCTGCAGCAGCAGCTTGGAGAGCCCGTGCAGGGCCGCCGAGTCGGCGTCGACCTGCTTGTCGCGCGACAGCGACGCGGTGCCCGTCGGCGCGTAGTCCGGCCCCTCGAGCCGCAGCGAACGTTGCGCGCGATCGAGCACCAGCACGCCGTCGACGAGCCCCGCGAACGCGGCGATGTCGTGCGTGACGATGATCGTGGTGCGCTGCTCGTCCTCGTCGTGCGCCGCGCGCAGCAGCTGCGCGATCTGCCGCGCCGCCTCGCCGTCGAGTCCCGCCGTCGGCTCGTCGCAGAGCAGCAGCTCGGGGCTCGCCGCGAGCGCCCTGGCGACGGCGACGCGCTTGCGCATGCCGCCCGACAGCTGGGCCGTGCGTTCGGGCGGGTCGGGCAGGCCGGCCTGGGCCAGCAGTGCCGGCGCGAGCTTGGTCGAGCGGTCGGCCGCGCGCAGCGCGAGCTCGACGTTGGCGCGCGGCGACAGCTCGTCGAGCAGGCCTTCGTCCTGCAGGATCGCGGCGACCTTGCCGTCGTGGGCGCGTTCGTGGTGCTCGTCGAGCGAGCGCCCGAACACCAGCAGGTCGCCGGTGATGCGCGGCGGCGGTTCGCGGTGTTCGACGAGCCCGGCGAGCAGGCGCAGCAGCGACGACTTGCCGCCGCCGCTGGTGCCGACGAACAGGAAGAAGCGGTGCCGCTGCAGCACGAGGTCCACGTCGGCGAGCAGCGTCTCGTCCCCCTCGGCGCGGCGGTGCGCGAGGCCGAAGCCACGAAACTCGATCGCCGTGTCCGCGCCGCGATCCGTGCTGCGATCGGAGGTCATGCAGCGATCACTGCGGGCGCAGGTCGTTGGGCAGCAGCTCGAGGGAGACCACGGCCGGGTTGTCGCTGCGCAGGCCCGAGCGGCCGTAGATGGCGAACACGAGGTTGCCGGCCGAGACCGCGGCGCCCAGGCTCTCGGGCCACGTGCCGGGCTTGTCCAGCGGCACCACGCTGGTGGCGCCGTCGGGCGCCATGCGGCGCAGCTCGACGCCTTCGCCATCGGGCGCCAGCTTGCCCTGCAGGTGCAGGCGCGACACGGCCGTGCCGCTGATGTCGCGCGGCACGTCCTCGAGCACCAGCACGGCGAGGTCGGCGCCGTTCGGATCGACCCAGACGCGGCCGGCGCGCAGCACGCTGCCGTCGCCGAGCCGAACCTTGATCTGCTCGTCGGCGATCTCGGGGTCGCCGCCGAACGCGTCCTGCACCGTGTAGGTGCCGTCGACCAGGCTGCGCGCGGTGACCACCACCGCGCGGCCGGCGCGGTCGAAGTAGAACAGGCCGCTGCCCTCGAAGTGCACCGGGTCGTCGGCGCTGAACGTGTCCTTCTCGACGGCGGCGTAGACGATGCGCGCGAGCGCGATGCTCTCGTCGGACGCCGGCGCCTTCGGCTGTTCCTGCCGCAGCGCGCTCGCCGGCACGTCGGCGACCTCGTGGTTGGGTCGCGCCGGTTGCGCCGCGGCGCGGTAGCCGTCCTGCACCAGCACACCCTTGCCGGCCTCGCTGTAGTAGCTCACGTACGGCGACACCAGCGCGCTCATGTCGGTGACGGTGAAGCCCGAGAACAGCGCGCCGGAGACGTAGGGCCGCGCCACCCAGAACTCGGCGCGGTCGGTGACCGTCTGCCGGAAGCGCCGACCGATGCGCAGCTGCACCTCGATGTGCGTGCCGTCGGGCGCGAGGTCCACGGAGCGCACGTCGCCGGTCTGCATGCCGCGGAACACCACCGCCGAACCTGGCCGCAGCCCGTGGTTCTCGGGCACCAGCAAGGTCATCAACAGGTCGCCGTGCTCGATGTCCTCGAGCGCGTCCGGCTCGGCCGCCACCGGCTTCTCGCGGCCCGCCAACAGGCTGCCCGCCATCAGCGGCGAACCGTGATCGTCGGGCGTGCGGAAGCTGATGTAGGCGTCGCGCACCAGGGTGTCGAGACCGGTCGCGCCGCCCGTCAGTCCCGAGAAGCGCGGCGTCACGATCCAGAACGAGCTGTTGACGCAGGCGTGGGCGGCGCCCGGCGGATCGAGCAGCAGGCCGATCACCGACTTGTTGCCGTCGCCCGAGATGTCCACCGACCGGACCACGCCGACGCGCACGCCGCGATACCGCACGTCGGCGCCGGCCCGCAGGCCGCGCGCGTCACGGAACTCGACCTGCAGCGCCAATCCAGGTCGGTCCCCGAGGTGGCGCAGCACGCTCACGAACCACCAGGCGCCGAGGGCGGCGCCCAGCAAGATGGCCAGGCCGAGCAGGTGACGCAGGCGGTGCATTCGTTCGGTTCTCGGTCGTCGCCGGCCGTCGTGGCCGCCCGGCACGGCTTCCTGTCGCTGCCGGGGCGCGTGTCGGGAACTTGTCTGCGGCCCGGGCGGCCGCAGACGGTCCGGCGACACGCGCGGATCAGACGTCGATGTTGGTCGCCTCGAGGGCGTGTTTCTCGATGAACTCACGCCGCGGCTCGACCTCGGGTCCCATCAGCAGCGTGAAGATGTGGTCGGCTTCGACCAGGTCGTTGATGGTGACGCGGCGCAGCATGCGGCGCTCGGGGTCCATCGTCGACTCGAAGAGCTGCGACGGGTTCATCTCGCCGAGGCCCTTGTAGCGGTAGATCTCGACGGCCTTCTCGCAGGCCTCCTGGATCGCCTTGACCGCCTGCACGAGGTTGGCGGCGGGCTTGGCATCGTTGCCCGTGCGCACCTCCCACAGCGGCGCGGCGTCCTTCGCGGCCTTCATCAGGGTGCTGAGCGGCACGCCCATCGCCACGAGCTTCTTGAGCTTGGCCTGGATCTCGCGACCGATGTGCAGCGCGTAGACCTCGACGTCGGCCTTGCCGCGCTCGACGTCCGACTCGGCGCCTTCGTAGACGCGCAGCGGCTCGCCCTTCTCGGCGGTGAGGCGCTCGAGCTCGGCCTGCACCTGCGCCTCGGTGTCGAAGAAGCGCCGCTGGCCCTGGTGCACGACGTAGTAGTCGGGCAGCTCGCAGTCCGGCACCGTCGCCTCCTGCAGGTAGTCGAGGAACGGCACCTCGGCGTCGGCCGGCAGGCGCCGCTCCTCGCCGAGGATGCGGCCGACGCACTCGATCAGTTCACGCAGCTTGTTGCCCGTGAAGCTGCGGCCCGCGCCGTCGCCGGCGACCTGGTGCAGCGACGTCTGGCCCAGGCCGAGCTCGGCGAGGTATTCGTCGCGCTCGCCCTCGGTGACCGCGTACTTCTGCGTCTTGCCCTTGCTCAGGCGATACAGCGGCGGCTGCGCGACGTAGACGTAGCCGCGCGTCACGAGCTCGGGCATCTTGCGATAGAACAGCGTCAGCAGCAGCGTGCGGATGTGCGATCCGTCGACGTCTGCGTCGGTCATGATGATGATCTTGCCGTAGCGCAGGCGCTCGGGTTCGAACTCCTCGGTGAGGAAGCCCGTGCCGATCGCGCTGACGATCGTCTGGATCTCCTCGTGATCGAGGATGCTGTCGACGGCGGCCTTCTCGACGTTGAGGATCTTGCCGCGCAGCGGCAGGATCGCCTGCGCCGCGGTGCGGCCCTGCTTGGCGGTGCCGCCTGCGGAGTCACCCTCGACCAGGAACAGCTCGGCCTCGTCGCGCGGCGTGCCCTTCTGACAGTCGGCCAGCTTCGCGGGCAGGCCGCCGCTCTCGAGCGCGGACTTGCGCCGCACGAGGTCGCGCGCCTTGCGCGCCGCCTCGCGGGCGCGCAGCGCGTCGAGCGCCTTGCCGAAGATCGTGCGCGCCGTGCTCGGGTTCTCCTCGAAGTGCGTGCGCAGGCCTTCGCCGACGACCGTCTCGACCACCGACTGCACCTCGCGGTTGCCGAGCTTGATCTTGGTCTGACTCTCGAACTGCGGGTCGGGGACCTTCACCGAAACCACCGCGGCCAGGCCTTCCTTGAAGTCCTCGCCGGTCGGCACCGGGTCCTTCTCCTTGAGCACCTTCTCGGTGCGGCCCCAGTTGTTGAGCGCGCGCGTCAGCGCGGTGCGGAACCCGACCAGGTGCGTGCCGCCCTCGATCGTGTTGATGTTGTTGACGTACGAGTAGACGTTCTCGTGGTAGGCGTCGCTGTACTGCAGCGAGATCTCGACGTCGTAGATCTTCTCGGGGTCCTCCGCCGACGGCACCTCGCGGCGGAAGTAGATCACGTCCTTGTGCAGCGGCGACTTGCCCTGGTTGAGGTCCTTGACGAACTCGATCAGGCCCTCGGGGAACTGGTACTCCTCGGACTTCTCGTTGCGCTCGTCGTGCAGCGTGATCTTGAGGTTCGCCGTGCCCATCAGGTAGGCGAGCTCACGCAGGCGCTTGCGCAGCACGTCGTAGGAGAACTCGGTGGCCTCCATGATCGTCGGGTCGGCCTTGAACCGGATCATCGTGCCGGTGGAGTCCGACTGGCCGATGACCTTGAGCTCGCTGGCCTTGGCGCCGCGCTTGTAGGTCTGGCGATAGACCTTGCCGTCGCGCGACACCTCGACCTCGAAGACGTCGGACAGCGCGTTGACGCAGCTCACGCCGACGCCGTGCAGACCGCCCGAGACCTTGTAGCTGCCCTTGTCGAACTTGCCGCCCGAGTGCAGCTTGGTCAGGATCACCTCGATCGCGGGTGCGCCGCTCTCGTGCATGTCGACCGGGATGCCGCGACCGTTGTCCTTGACCGACAACGAGCCGTCCTTGTGCACGCGCACGTCGACGCGATCGGCGCGGCCGGCGAGGGCCTCGTCGACCGAGTTGTCGACGACCTCCCACACCAGGTGGTGCAGACCCTTCATCCCGGTGTCGCCGATGTACATCGCCGGGCGCTTGCGGACTGCGTCGAGGCCCTCGAGGACCTTGATCGAACTGGCGTCGTAACGCGCTTCGTTTTTTGCGGGTTGCTCAGACATTGGGTGACTCGGACACGTCACTCAGACATGCCCCGTGCCTCCCAGCCGAAAGGTCAGCTGGGCGATGGGTTGTTCGGGAAGGAGTTCGTTGATGGCCAACCTCAGCTCCTCGCGGCGGAAGCCGGACAGCTCGGCGTAGAGCGGCGCGGAGTCGACCTCGACCACGAGCCGGTTGCTGCGCCAGCCGACGATCTGGCAGTGATCACGAAGCTGAGGGGAGAGGAGTTTGTCGAGTGCTTCGGCGTAGGCGCGCCGAGCCGTGCTGCGTCCGGTCTGGCGCAGGATGTCTTTGAGGAAGTCACCGGCTCGCTGGGGTTCAGCCACTTTGTCCGAGGCCTGGACTAGGCGCCGCTGATCGGCATCACCACGTAGGTGAACGATTCGCCGAGCGTGAACTTCGCCGGCATCGAATCGTCCGACATGTCGAGCCGGACCTGTTCGAGCTCGCAGGCGCGCAGCGCCTCGAGGATGTAGTCCGGATTGAGGTTGATGCTGCCGCCGGCGCCCTTGACGTCGACGTCGATCGAGACGTCGGCGCGGCCGCGGGCGGAGCTCTCGGCGGTCATGCGCAACGTCTGTTCGCCGACCTCGAAGCGCACCATGCGCATGTCGGAGGCCGAGAGGATCGCGGCCCGGCGCAGGGCGCCCTCGAGCACGGCCTTCTGGATCTCGACGGTGGTCTCCGCGGACTTCGGCAACACCCCTTCGTAGTCGGGGAAGCGGGTCTCGAGCAGCTGGCTGACCAGCTGGGTCCGGCCGCAGGTGAACAGCGCCTGCTTGGGGCCGACCTCGATCACCACGGTCTCCTTGCTGTCCTCGGGCAGCGCGCGGGCCAGGGTGTTGAGGGCGCGCAGCGGCACCACCACCTTGAACTCGGTCTTGCTGTCGACGTTCTCGTAGCTGATCGCCAGGCGGCGCCCGTCGGTGGCGACCATGCGCACGCAGCCGCCGGCCGCATCCACGAGCACGCCGTTGATGGCGTAGCGGGTCTCCTCGCGGGCCGCGGCGAACACGGTCTCCTTGATCATGCGCAGCATCGCCGTCGCCGGCACCTCGAGCTTCTTGCCGGACTCGAGCCGGGCCTCCTCGGGGTATTGCTCGGGGTCCTCGCCCAGGAGCACGAACGAGCCGCCGCCGCTCTCGATGCGGCAGCGCTGGTCCTTGCTCTCGAGCGTGACCGTCGGGTCGCTGAGCTCGCGCAGGAGGGCGCTGGTCTCACGGGCGGGCAACAACACCGTGCCCTGCTTGCTGACCTTCACCGAGTCCAGGCGCACCTTGGCGGCCATCTCGAGGTCGGTGGCGAACAGCACGATGCCGTCGCTGTCGGCACGGACGAGCAGGTTGTGCAGGATCGGCTTGGTGGTCTTCACCGGCACCACGGAGGAGACCACGTTCACGGCTTCCTGGAGTGCGGTCCGGTCACAGAGGATCTTCATCGCGCGTCGAAAGAGGCAGACTCGTAGGTGTTGGCAGTCGTCGGTTGCAGCAGGTCGACGTGCTCGTGGAGGGTCGCGACACGATGAGTCTGATCTGAATAGAATAGATCTCTCGTCACAGTCATCCGTGGCGTCACGAGTGTGGGAAGAGTAGCCAGGAATCGGCCGCCAAACCACGTCTTCTGCGGCTTCTGCGGGGTTCTGAGGATCTGCAAAACCGGCCTGGAAAAAGCTAACCGGAGTTCGACTTCTGCAGGTCGGATCGGGCCTGGTCCCGAGCCTCGGTCGAGCCTGCGGAGAACCCTCCAGAGTTGTCCGGGACTCGTCCAGGAAGGCTCCCAGGACACTGCACGAATCTCGCGACGCGCACCACCACTGCCGCTTTGGTGGCGTGTCCGCCGCGTGACCCAGGCGTCAAAAGATCGGCCGGCCATGCCCCGAGCGCGACTCGCGCGCGGTGCTCTCGGTCGCTGCCGCAAGGCAGCCGGAGCGGACCCAACCCCCTTCGGTCAGCTCGGGAATCAGCTGCGGAACGAACGCGTCAGCAGACGGTTGCTGAGGCCGTCGAGCAATTCCTTGAACATGCGGTCCTTCTGGGCCCGCGCCCGGATCTTGTTGACCGCGTAGAGCACGGTGGTGTGGTCGCGGTTGCCGAAGATGCGACCGACGTCGTCGAGCGAGCTCTCGGTGTGCTCACGCAGCAGGTGCATGGCGATCTGGCGCGGCAGGCTCACGGTCTGGGTGCGGCCCTTGCCGGTCAGCTCGCGGGCCGAGATCGCGAACTCGGTGGTGATCAGGCTCATGATGTCGTCGACCGACACCTGGGCGTGGCGCACGATCATGCCGCGCATGCAGCTCTCGGCCAGCCCGATCGAGATCGGCTGGTTGGTGATCGCGGCGACGCCGACGACCTTGATCACGGCGCCCTCGAGCTCGCGGATGTTCGAGGTCACGCGTTCGGCCAGGAACATGGCGACGTCGTCGGGCAGCTCGACGCCGCGGCCCTTGGCCTTGCGGCGCACGATCGCGGCGCGGGTCTCCAGCGCCGGCGCCTGCACCTCGGCGACCATGCCCCACTTGAAGCGCGACACCAGCCGTTCCTCGATCGTCGGGATCTCGGCGGCCGGGCGGTCCGAGGACAGCACGATCTGCTTCTGCGCGTCGTAGAGCGCGTTGAACGTGTGGAAGAACTCGTCCTGGGTCTTGTCCTTGTTGGCCAGGAACTGCACGTCGTCGATCACCAGCATGTCGGCGCTGCGATAGAACTCGCGGAACGCGTCGATCTCGTGGTTCTGGATCGCCTGGATGTAGGCGTTGGTGAAGTCCTCGCAGCTCAGGTAGAAGACCCGCGCGTTGGGGTCGCGCTTCTGCACCGTGTGGCAGATGGCCTGCAGCAGGTGGGTCTTGCCCAGGCCGACGTTGCCGTGCACGAACAGCGGGTTGAAGGCGCAGCCGGGGTTCTCCCCCGTGGCCAGCGACGAGGCGTGCGCGAACTGGTTGCACGAACCGACGACGAACTTGTCGAAGGTGTAGTTGGGGTTGAGCTGCGACGGCGCGCGGCGCCGGAACGACGGTCCGGCCGGCTGCGGCGCGGGCGTGCTCGGCACCATCGGCCGGGCCGGCTCGATGCCCTCCATGCGCGCCCTCACCTGGTGACCGATCGAGTATCCGTCACTCTTCTGCCCGGGGGCGAGGTTCTGCCCGGGGGCCAGCTGCCCCGGGATCGACTCCTCGCTGCGCGGATCCGAGCTCAGGATCTGCAGGCTGTCCCAGTCGTCCTCTTCGCGCTGGGTCAGGATCACGCGGCGCTGCGGGCCACCGAGCGCCTGCACGGCTTCCTGCAGCACCCCGAGGTAGCTGCGCTGCAGCCAGTCCCTGACGAACTGGCTGGTGACCGACAATTCGACATCGCTGTCGTCGATGCGCGCGACGTTCAACGAGCGGAACCAGGTCTCCAGCTGCTCGCGCTTGACCCGGGTCGCCAGCTGCTGCAGGAGCGCGTGCAGGAGTTCGCGGTCCACGGGCTGGGGGCTCGGATCGGGAACGTAGGCATCCACCATGGGCATCCGAAGATCACTTTGGTTGGCCGCGTACAGACCGGTAGCCGGGTTCGACCACAAGAGCGTTTTCCACAGGCGACCACAGGGAGATGGGTCGTGTGGAAAAGAGGTTCTATCTGGTCTCAGCTGACTGGGTTGCAGCTGAAAGGTTTCGGTGAAACCGGCAGAAGAAACGGACTGGACGAGACGGGCTGACAGACAGAGAGGAGCGGCTTCGGCTAGGCATCCGAGGTGTCGCTCCCCGACGGGTTGTTAACTTTCTTAGCGGTCCCCACGCGGTGCGCAAGACTGCGCGAGCAACTTTGCACCGACGGTGAACATCGCGGTTCACCACAACTTCACGGACTCTGCACGCTCGACCTCAGTTGGCAACCACTTGGAGCAGCGGCGTGGCTTTGCGAAACCGACGCGCGTCGCTCACGAATTTTTCTGACGGCTCGCGAGCACCACACCGCATCGCGCAGCTGCCGTTGTCAGCGTCTCACCGCGCGCGTGCCAGTCGAAGCTGAAGCGCACCGCGGCGCGCGCATCGCGATCGGACAGGCCGATGGCGCGCAACACCCGCGGCGGCGTCGGCGCGCCCGAAGAGCACGCCGAGCCGTGCGACGCGAACACGCCGTGCAGGTCGAGCGTCGGCAACAGCGAGCGCCCTTCGAGGTCGGAGAACAACACCATGACGGTGTTGGGCAAGCTGTCGTCGAGCGGCGTCAGGACGACGTGGGCGACGCCGCTCTGCTGCAGGCCCCGCAAGAACGCCGATCGGTTGTCGGCCATCGTCGCGGCGCGCGCGGCGCGGTCGCGAACGGCGCGCTCGATCGCCAGGGCGTTGGCTGCTGCCAGCGCCGGACTCTGCGTGCCCGGGCGCAGGCCGAGCTCCTGCCCGCCGCCGCGCAGCAGCGGTTGCAGGCGCGTCGCCAGGCCGCGGCCGGCGAGCACACCGTGACCGCGCATGCCCCCGCACTTGTGCGGAGACAAGATGACAGTCGCCCCGGCGCGCAGAGGTTCGTCGAGCGCGACGCGCCCGAGCGTCTGCGCGGCATCGACCAGCAGCGGCACGCGTTGCTCGCCGGCGAGCGCGGCCGCCGCGGCGATCGGCTGCAAGGTGCCGAGTTCGCTCTGTCCGTGCACGAGCGCGATCAGGCCGACCGCGGCCGCGGGCGGCGTCACCAGGGCGCGGCCGCCGCGGTCGAGCTCCCACGCGACTGTGCCGCGTCGCTGCGCGGGCTCGAACACCGCCGGGTGCTCGGTCGCGGACAGCAGCACCGGCAGGCTCGGGTCACCGAGTCCCAGCACCGCCAGATTGGCGGCCTCGGTGCCGCCGCTGGTGAACAGAACGTCGTCGCCGGCCAGCTCGAGCGCGGCGGCGATCCTTGCGCGCGCGTCCTCGAGCACGGCGCGGGCGCGGCGCCCCGGGCCGTGGGCGCTGGCGGGGTTGGCCGGGCACTCGCGCTCGACGGCCACGAAGCACTCGAGCACCTCGGGCAGCGCCGGTGCGCCGGCGTTGAAGTCGCAGAACGCGCCGTCGGCCGCGGTCGGGCTCACGACACCACGCGCGCGTAGAGGTCGAGATACATGCCGATGATGCGTTCGGTGCCGAACTGCTCGACGGCGCGCTGCCGCGCCGCGGCGGCCTGCCTGGCGTGCAGGTCGCCGTCGACCAGCAGCGCCAGCGCCGCCTTGGCCATCGCCTCGGGGTCGGCGAACGGCGTCAGTCGCCCGGTGTCGCCGAGCACCTCCTCGACGCCACCCACCGCGGTGCTCACGCACGGCACGCCACAGCTCATCGCCTCGAGCATCGACAGGCCGAAGCTCTCGGTCTCCGACGCCGACAAGAACAGGTCCGCCTGCGGCAGGATGTCCTCGAGGTGCTCCTGCATGCCCAGGTGCTCGACGCGGTCCTGGCAGCCGAGGTCGCTGGCGACGGCCAGCGCGTGCTCGCGGTCCGGGCCGTCGCCGAGCAGCAGCAGCCGCGCCGGCACCTGCTGCTGGATCGCGGCGAACGCGCGGACCACGTCGGCAAGGCGCTTGACCGGGCGGAAGTTGGAAGCGTGCACGAGGATGCGTTCGCCGTCGCCGCGCTGGTGCCAGCGCGGCTGGCCGTTGGGCTTGAACCGGTCGGTGTCGACGAAGTTGGGGATCACCTCGACGTCCTTGCGCACGCCGAACACCAGCTGGGTCTCGTCGGCGAGGTACTTGCTCACGGCGGTGACCGCGTCGGACTGTTCGAGCGCGAAGCGCGTCGGCCGCAGGTAGGCGCGGTCGCTGCCGACCACGGTGATGTCGGTGCCGTGCAGCGTCGTGACGAACTTCAGACAGCCGCCCTCGCACATGCTGCGCGCCAGGAAGGCGCTGACCGCGTGCGGGATCGCGTAGTGCACGTGGAACAGCTCGACGCCGGCCTCCTCGCGCACCTCGAGCATGCGCGTCGCCAGCGCCAGGTCGTAGGGCGGGTAGCGGAACAGCGGGTAGGCCGACACCGCCACCTGGTGGAAACGCAGGCCCGGCGTGCCGCGCCGCAGCCGGCTGGGCCGGTCGTAGCTGAGCAGGTGGACTTCATGACCCTTGGCGGCGAGCGCGTGCGCGACCTCGGTCGCGATCACACCACTGCCGCCGATGGTCGGGTAACAGACGATCCCGATGCGCATCAGGCGCAGGATCGTAGCGCGGCGCGGTCAGGAGTCCGAGACGAGGGCGACCGGCAGCTCCAGGGCGATCAGGATCCGACCGCGGCCGTCGGTGTCGACCTGGCACGCGCCGCCGAACTCGGCCACGAAGGCGCGCAGGGTCAGCGCGCGTTCGCTGAGGTGCTGGACCCCGGCCGGGCAGGTCGACTCGATCTCGAGCAGCACGTTGTCGCCGTCGCGGCGGGTCTCGACGGTCACTTCGCCGCCGGCGTCGATCTGGGCGACGGCCAGCATCAGGGCCCGCTGCACCGCGAAGGCGAGCTGGCCGGGCGTGCAGGCGACCTTGGGCAGTTCCGTGGCGAGTCGCTGGCGCACCACCACGGGCACGCCGAGCTCGCCGATGATCTCGTCGAGGGCGCGGCGCACGATCGGGTCGGCGGCCGCGTCGTCGACGCGTTCGCCGGCGTGCAGCAGGCTGCCGATCAGCTCCTGCAGGGTCGCCGCCGCCTCCTCGAAGGTCTCGGCCGCGGCGAAGTCCTCGTCGTCGTCGCCGAGCTGCTGCAGGCGGTAGGCCTGCTCGTCGATGCGCCCGAGGCACTGCCCCAGCAACGAGGTGATTCGCTCCAGGTCGGTCTCGCGTTGGGTCATGGCGCTGCCGCACCTATCGGCCGGTGGCAGCGACAACCTGAGGCAGGATTCGACGTCAGGCGCCGGCTTCGTACGCGGCGTCGTCGCTGCCCGTCCCGCTTTGGGTGCCGTCTTGCGGCAGGGCGTCGACCGCGGGCTCGGCGGGCACCGGTTCTTCGGCAGGCAGGTCCTCGGCGGCAGCCGCTTCGGGCGCCGGCGCAGTCACGGGCGCGGCCACCGCTTCCCTGGGCGGCGCGGCCCCCACCATCGCGGCGAACTCGGCGGCGAACGCCTCGTAGTCGCGGGCGCCGTTGCTGTCCGCGGCGTGCTCGAAGATCGTGCGTCCGAAGCTCGGCGCCTCGGCCAGCTTGACGTTGTTGCGGATGCGCGAGCGGGCGAGCAGCGGGCCGAAGTGGGTGTCGATCTCGCGCAGCACCTCGGTGCTGAGGTTGGTGCGGGCGTCGACCATGCAGGGCAGCACGCAGCCGATCTGCAGGGCCGGGTTGAGCCGCTTCTGCACCAGCTGGATCACCTCGACGAGCTTGGCCATGCCCTGCAGCGACAGGTACTGCGCCTGCATCGGGATCAGCACGCGGTCGGCCGCGACCAGGGCGTTGGCGCTGAGCACGCCCAGCGACGGCGGGCAGTCGAACAGCACGAAGTCGAACTCCTGCGCCTGCGGGAACGCCTCGAGCGCCTCGCGCAGGATCGTCTCACGGCCGATGCGGTTGGCGAGCACCTGCTCGACGCCGGCCAGCGAGGTGTCGCTGGGCACCACGAACAGCCGTTCGGTCGCCGTCGGTTGCACCAGGTCTGCGAGCGGCTCGTCCTCGACCAGCAGGCTCGTCATCGTGTGGCTCTCGAGGTCGGGCCGCTTGTCGACGTGCACCGTCAGGTTGGCCTGCGGGTCCATGTCGAGCATCAGCACCCGGTAGCCCATCTGGGCCAGCGCCGCGCTGAGGTTGACCGTCGTCGTGGTCTTGCCGACGCCGCCCTTCTGGTTGATGACCGCGATGCACTGCATGGGAGCCTCCGTGGGCCCATACTGCGGCTGCGCGGCGCCGCGGGCGAGGGTTTTCTCGGCGCCCCTCTCAGCCCCAGAAGGCGGCCAGATCGCGCACCGGCAGCGGTCCGTCGTGCACGAACGGCTCGGCAGCGGCGACGCCGATGCGGGCGCCGAAGAACCGGTCGCGGACCACGGCGCGTTCGCGCACGTCGAGCCCCTGCACCAGGTGGCGGCGGTCGGACGGCGACAGCTGCGAGCGGTAGCAGGCGATGACCTCGTCCTTGGCGGCGGCGACGCTGCTGATGTCGACCGCGAGGGTCGGCTCGACCGGGCGGTTGCCGGGATAACGCAGCAGCAGGCGCGGCCGATGCGGTGCACCGAGATCGGGGCGGTGGTTGACGAGGCCCGCCAGGAAGAACGCACGGTCGACCAGCTGCGCGACGGCGACGTGGTCGGGGTGCACGTCGGCGGCGAGCGGCGCCAGCAGCACGCGCGGCGTGGCCTTGCGCAGCGCCGCGACCAGCAGGTCGGTGGCCACGGCCTCGACCTCGACGCGCGTGTCCGGCAGGCCCAGGTTGACGCGTCGGTCGACGCCCAGCTTCGCGGCGGCCGCGGCGGCTTCGGCGGCGCGTTCTTCGGCGGTGCCGCGCGAGCCCATCTCGCCGCGGGTGACGTCGACGATGGCGACGCGCCGGCCGGCCGCGACCGCGAGCAGGATCGAGCCGCCGGCGCCGATCTCGACGTCGTCGGGGTGCGGGCCGATCGCGAGCACGTCGCAGGCGGTGAGGTCGGGCGTCGGGCTCATCGTTGGAAGGTCCTCGGCATCACAGCTCGAGCACGCCGTGCTCGATGCGGAACGGGTCGGCAGCGGCGATCAGCGCCTCGGCGAGGTCGGGGCCGTAGCTGGACATGTACGGCAGCGGGCCGATGACGCGCTCCTGCGGCCGGCCGCGCGGCCGCAGCGAGCTGCACAGCCGGCGCAGTTGGCGGATGCCCGTGCCTTCGCGGTTCTGGCGCGCGTTGCGCACCTTCTGCTGCAGGCGCTCGAGCTCTTCGAGCATCTTGGTGCGGGCCCGGTCGAGCGCGCCGAGCATCGACGAGTCGAGCGCGCCCAGGCGCTGCGCCATGCCTTCGAGGTCGCTGCGCAGGCGGCTCTGCACGTCGTCGATGGTGTCCTCAAGGTCGCTGCCCTGGGCGTTCTGCAGCAGGCGCTCGGCGAGCTTCTCGGGCGATTGGTCGAGGTCGGGCAGGTCGAGCGAGAACCGGCTGAGCAGGCGCTGCATCGACGGTTCGACCAGGGTCAGCGACGAGCGCGGCACGAACACCGGCACCGGCACGCCGAGCAGGCGGTAGAGCGGCGCGACCACGGCGAGGTACGACAGTTCGCCCGGGCCGACCACGAAGGCCATCGTCGGCAGGCAGGCGTCCTGCCACAGCGGCCGCAGCAGCACGCCCGGGCTCAGGTCCTGGGCGCGCCCGACCGACTCGCCGTCGGCGAGGGGCTCGCGGTGGCCGCCGGCGAACTCGAACATCATCGTCGTCGCCGGGTCGATGGTGACGTCGATGCCGACGTCGCCGAGGTCGTCGGCGGTCTGCTTGACCTTGTCGCGCACCTGCTCGGACTTCTCCCACCAGCGCGTCAGCGGCTCGAACGCCTCGGGCGGCAGGTCGCGCGGCTCGATCACCAGCAGGCCCTGCTTGCCGAACATCTCGAACAGGATGCGCGCCTGCTGGTCGCCGAGGGTCTCGCTGGGCTTCTTCGGCTTGCACGCCGCGACGGCCCAGTCGCGGAACTCGCTCGCCGGCAGCAGCGGGTCGATCTCGGCCAGCAGCTTGTCGAGGTCGCGCCCGACCTCGATCGTGCGCAGCGGCTCGTTGTTGCGGTCGAGGTCGAGCCGGAAGCGCTGCACGTCCTGGCTCTGGTTGACCAGGAACAGGCGGTTGGCCTCGTCGAGGTCGTGGTCGTCGCTGTGGTTCCAGAAGATCGGCACCGCCTCGACGCCGCTGCCGGTGGCGTTGATCTCGCGACAGAGCCGGATCGCGGTGGCGGCTTTGTGCAGCGTGAACAGCGGCCCGCCCATCAGCCCCGGCTGCTGGCCGGTGACCACCACGTGCACCTTGTTGTCGAGCAGGCGGTCGGCGTTGTCGTGCACCTCCTGCGGCGCGCCGTGGCGCTCGGCGTAGGCGTGCAGCGCGGCGACGAGCTTGTCGCGCGACAACAGGCGCCCCGCGCCGGTCGGTGCGCGCTTGATCAGCTCGCCGACGGTGCGCGCGCGCATGCCCAGGAAGCGGCCGAGGTCGCGGTCCTCTTCGAGATACCGCAGGTGCGCCTCGGAGGTGCCCAGGCGGCGGAACGAGATGTGGCGCACGGCGGTCATCGATTCCCCGCGGCGGTGGCGACGGCCCGGCATTCGCGCGCGAACGTCGCGGCGGCCTCTTCGACGCGGTCGAGCCAGCCGCTGTCGTCGGCGGCGAAGGCCTGCATCACGCCGCGGCTCTGGTTGACCAGCGCCCCGAGCCCGCGCGCGTCGAACGCGGCGGCGAGGTCCTGCACCGAGGCGCCCTGGGCGCCGACGCCGGGCAGCAGCAGCCAGCTGTGCGGCAGCAGGTTGCGCAGCCGGGCCAGTTCTTCGGGCCAGGTCGCCCCCACCACCGCGCCGACCGGCGAGTAGCCTTCGCTCTGCGGCAGGTCGGCGCCCCACCGGGTCACGGCCTCGGCGACCACGTCGCACAGCGCGCGCGGGCCGCCGTCGCCGGCGACCTGCAGGTCCTGGAAGTCCCGCGCGCCCGGGTTGCTGGTGCGCACCAGCACGAACACCGCCTTGCCGCCCTGGTCGGGATGGCAGGCGCGCAGGAACGGCGCCACCGAGTCGGCGCCGAGATAGGGGTGCAGGGTGACGGCGTCGGCGACCGCGTAGTGCCCCTGCGCGTAGGCCTCGGCGGTGCTGCCGATGTCGCCGCGCTTGACGTCGGCGAGCACCAGCAGGCCGGCGGCGCGCGCCAGCTCGCAGGTCTGCTCGAAGGCGCGGTAGCCGGCGCTGCCGTAGCACTCGAAGAAGGCGATGTTGGGCTTCACGCAGGGCGCATGCCGGGCGATCGCCGGCAGCGCCTGGCGGTAGAACTCGACGATCCGTTCGGCGGGGGGGGCGCCGGGCGCGACGCGGCGCGGCAGCGCGTCGAGCCGGGGGTCCAGCCCGATCACGATCGGGGCCTGACCGGCGAGGACACGGGAGGCGATCTCTGAGGCGAAGCTCGGCATCGGGGCAGCAAGACTAGCCGTCACCGTGCGCCAGTCCACGCCGCTCCGGCGCGCCGCCGCTACGCATGATTGGGTGTGGCGCAAGGCAGGCGAGTCTGTTTCTCTTTGCCCTCCGCAGTTCCCGAACGAGGCAGACCCCATGGCAGTAGTTTTCGTGCCCCTGGAATCGGAGGCCGGCGAGACCCGCGTCAGCGCCATCCCCGAGACCGTCAAAGGCATGGCCAAGCTCGGCTTGGAAGTGCAGGTCGAACGTGGCGCCGGCACCGCCGCCGGCTTTCCCGACGCAGAGTTCGAAGAGGCCGGCGCCAAGATCGTCGACGCGTCGGCGCGCGGCAGCGCGGACATCGTGCTCGGCATCCAGGCGCCGACGCCCGAGCAGGCCAAGGCGCAGCGCGCCGGGTCGATGTTGATCTGCACGCTGACTCCGGGGACCAGGCTCGACACGATCGCGGCGCTGCGCGACGCGAAGGTCACGGCGATGGGGCTCGAGTTCATGCCGCGCATCACCCGCGCGCAGAAGATGGACATCCTCAGCTCGCAGGCGACCTGCGGCGGCTACCAGGCGGTGCTGCTCGCGGCCGTGTACCTGCCGAAGATGTTCCCGCTGATGATGACCGCGGCGGGCACGCTGACGCCGGCCAAGGTGCTCGTGCTCGGTGCGGGCGTCGCGGGTCTGCAGGCGATCTCGACCGCGCGCAAGCTCGGCGCGGTCGTCGAGGCCAACGACATCCGCCCCGCGTGCAAGGAGCAGGTCGAGTCGCTCGGCGGCAAGTTCGTCGACACCGGCGTGCCGCCCGACGCCGAGACCAAGGGCGGCTACGCGACCGAGACGACGCAGGAGTTCCTCAAGCGCCAGCGCGAGATCCTGACCGAACACATCACCCACGCCGACGTGCTGATCACCACCGCGCTGGTGCCCGGCAAGAAGGCGCCGGTGCTGGTCACCGCCGAGATGCGCAAGGCGATGAAGCCCGGCTCGGTGATCGTCGACATGGCGGCCGGGATGGGCGGCAACGTCGAGGGCACCGTGCCCGGCGAACGGATCGTCGACGCGGGCGTCACCATCATCGGCGACACCAACCTGCCGGCGCAGGTCGCCGGCGACGCATCGCGCACCTACGCGCGCAACGTGCTCGCCTACTTCGGTGAGTTCGTCAAGGACGGCGTCGCGACCGTCAACCTGGAAAACGAGATCCTCGGCGCCGTGACGATCGTGCACGACGGCGTCGTGCGGCACGAGCCGACGGCGCAGGCCTTGGCCGCGCAACAGAACAAGGGCGGGAACTGAGCGATGGAAGCCTACTTCGAATTCATCTTCATCTTCGCGATCGCGAGCCTGCTCGGCTTCGAGCTGATCACCAAGGTGCCGCCGACGCTGCACACGCCGCTGATGTCGGGGTCGAACGCGATCTCCGGCATCACCATCGTCGGCGCGATCGCCTGCGCGAAGTTGTCGAGCCCCGGCCAGGAGGCCGGATTCCTGTCGCAGGCGCTGGCGTTCCTCGCGATCGCCTTCGCCAGCATCAACGTCGTCGGTGGCTACATGGTCACGGACCGCATGCTCGGCTCGTTCAAGAAGAAGGGGAAGTAGCGTGATCTACCTCTACCTCCTGGCGACGCTGCTGTTCGTCTTCGGCATCAAGCGGCTGACCAGCGTCAAGACCTGTCAGCAGGGCAACCGCATCTCCGAGCTCGGCATGCTGATCGCCGTGGTCACGGTGCTGCTGATCGGCAGCCACGTGAACTGGGCCGTGGTCGTCGCCGGCATCCTGGTCGGCGGCGGCGTCGGCCTGGTGATCGCCAAGCGCACCCCGACCACGCAGATGCCCGAGATGGTCGCCGCGCTCAACGGCTTCGGCGGCGTCGCCTCGGCCCTGGTGGCGATGGCGGAGCTGCTGCTCGCTCCGCAGTTGCAGGTCGCGGACTTCAGCCTCGGCGACCTGGGCGTCGTGCCGGCCGTGGCTTTCCCGGCGACGATCATCGTCGGCATGGTCACGCTGACCGGCAGCTTCGTCGCCTACGGCAAGCTCTCGGGCAAGAAGCTGTCGCACCCGCTGCAGGGCAGCAGCCGCCACTACCTGCACGCCGCGCTCGGCATCGCCGCGATCGGCTGTGCGACGTGGATGGCGCTGACCGGTTCGCATGCGATGACGACCGTCGCGGTGATCCTGCTGGCGCTCGTCGCCGCGGTGCTCGGCGTGTTCCTGGTGATGCCGATCGGCGGCGCCGACATGCCCGTCGTCGTGTCGCTGCTCAACAGCTACTCGGGTGTCGCCGCCGCGTTCGCGGGCTTCGTCACCAAGGAGCCGCTGCTGATCGTCGTCGGCGCGCTGGTCGGTGCGTCGGGCCTGATCCTCACGCAGATCATGTGCAAGGCGATGAACCGCTCGCTCGCCAACGTGCTGCTCGGCGGCATGGGCGACGACAGCGCCGTCGCCAAGGACGCGAAGGACTACAAGTCGATCAAGCAGGCCGGCCCCGAAGAGGTCGCGATGCTGCTCGACGGCGCGTCGTCCTGCATCATCGTGCCCGGCTACGGCCTCGCGGTCGCGCAGGCACAGCACATCGTCAAGGACCTCGCCGACCAGCTGCAGAAGCGCGGCTGCCAGGTGCGTTACGCGATCCACCCGGTCGCGGGCCGCATGCCCGGCCACATGAACGTGCTGCTCGCCGAGTCGGACGTGCCCTACGACCAGCTCTGGGAGATGGATCGCATCAACGGCGACTTCAAGAACACCGACGTGGTCATCATCGTCGGCGCCAACGACGTCGTGAACCCCGCGGCGCGCGAGCCCACCGGCCCGATCGCCGGCATGCCGATCCTCGACGTCGACCAGGCCCGCACCGTGGTCGTGATCAAGCGCTCGCTGTCGCCCGGCTACGCCGGCATCAGGAACCCGCTGTTCGACATGGACAACTGCCTGATGGTGTTCATGGACGCCAAGGAAGCGCTCGAGGGCATCGTCAAGGAAGTCAAGGAGCTCAAGTAGCTCGGGTCAGGCGGGTGCAGCAGCGGACACCACACAGGGTCGGCTGCATGGCAGCTGGCCCTGTGGCTTGTACTGCGGGCTCTCAGAACGTCGCTTGCGAGTCGGTGGGATCGAGGACCTGGTCGTAGTTGCCGAGCTGCGCGGTGCTCCGGCCGGAGATCACGAGCCCGCCGTTCCCGGACAGCACGTTGCCCACGAGGGTGATCGCGGCAGGTTGGCCCGCACCCGGAGCTCGTTGTCTGGAGATCCCGTAGCCTCGCTTGACGTCGCCGAGGGCGCCGTTGCTCGTCACCGAGCATCCTTGCACGGTGAGTGCGGCATCCTTGCCGACGTCCAGACCGTTCCAACCACAGCCGTTGATCACGCAATCGGTCACCGTGCCTGGTCCAGCAGCCGCGACCTGGATGCCGTGGCCCTCGCACTCCGTGACGACGCATTGCAGCAGAGACCAGGAGACGACGCCTGGCCCGACGTCCACGCCTGCTTGTCCTCTTCCGGTGCCGATGATCGAGCAGCGAGTCACGTGGATCACCGAGTTGCCGTTGCAGCCCCCGGCGAGCGTCAGACCTGCAGCGCCGCTGCCTGCGGCGTCGATTACGAAGCCGGAGAGCGCGAGGCTGGAGCATCGATCGACGCGAATGCCGCGGACCTGGACCGGGGAAAGCCCCGAGAGTGCTTCCAGGACCAGGTCGTGTCGGTCGGCGATCTTCACGATCTCGGCGTGCGTGCCGGGGCTCACGAAGATGTGGACCAGGTGGTCCTCGTCGGCGCGGTTGACCGCTTCCTGGATCGTCGCGTAGGCGAACACGGCGGCGCTTGCGTCGAGGCCGAATGCGGATCCGAGTCCGCTGGGGTCCCTGACGGTGAGTGCGGCCGGCTCGTCCAAGACGAGCCCGTCGACCTGTGCTGTGATCTGCGCAGTTCCGATGGCGTCGGCCATGAGCTGGCGGGAGTACACGCCATTCCCGACCGAGGCAGTTTCGCCGATCAGTGAGCCAAGGCTCGTGGTGATCGTCACCTCGCCGATGCCGGAAGCCGCTTGCCCCAGCGCATCACGAAGGTCGACGGTCACAGTCACCACTCCCCCGAGGAACGTCATGGCAGGGTCGACGGTGATCGTGCTTCGCGCCGGATCGACGGGAACGAAGCGCACGTTGGTGCTCGACTGGATCCCTCCGGCGGTCGCCGTGACGATCGCGGTGCCGGGCACCCCGTCGGCGGCCAGATCCAGGGCGAAGTGGCGGCCATCACCCTGATCGAGCGGTGCTCCGAGCAGCACGCCAGCCGTGGTGCTGACGAACGGCAACTGGCCCTCGGTCTCGATCAGCAACGTCGTCACGCCGCCGAAGGCCGAGATCACGGGGTGGGTCGCGCTGATCGACACCGGTGGTCGCAGCACGATCGCGAACGGCGAGAGCGAAGACGTCTCCCCGCAGATCCGGTTCGCGTCGGTGTCGAGACTCGTCGTCACGTCGACCCAGGTTCCGCCTTCGTAGTGCATCAGCCGCAGCGCGGATTCGTCGGCGATGCCGTTCTCGTCGTAGTCGATGCAGATCTCGATCGGCGCGACGTAGTCGGCCGTGGTGCTGATCTCATACCACTGGTTCTGTCCGGCGAGCTGGAAGGCGCTGGGCAGTGGTGGTGTCGGCTCACCGTCGGTGACGACGGCGGTCGTGGTGCCCGCGGCGGTGATCCCGGCGAACGTCAGCTCGACATCGGAGTCTCCGGCTTCGGCCGCGTCGGTCGGGCTGACCGTCACAGGGTTGGTGCCGTTCGGCTCCGTCGCGGCTGTCAGGGTCGTCACCTCACCACGCAGCCGGACGAGGAGGAGATCCGTGGCGGTCGTGATCGTGATCTCGGTCGCGTTGGGTTCTCCTGCGGCGACCGTGACGGTGCCTTGAGGCACGGTGGCAGGCCCCAGCAGCGGCATGCCGCGCGTTCCGGTGGCAACGATCGCGGCGCCCTCGCCAGCGGCCCCGATGCAGATGCTTCCGTTCCCGGCGAACACGGTCGTCGGCAGCGTACGTGCCCACGAGAAGGATCCGTCGAGTCCGAGCCTTGCCACGAAAGTGCTGGGAAGAGTGATCCCCGACGTCGGCACGTCGGCGGGATTGTTCGAGATCAGCGTCGTCTGGTCCTGGCCACCGGCGCCGAAGACGACCGCGCCGAGGAAGTTCCCGGCGAGAAGCACCGTGCCATCGGAGCCCGCGGCGATGTCAGGGCAGGTGATGCTGCCGTTCCCGCGATCTTGTGGCTGGCTGCGAACCCACTGCAGCAGACCCGCAGCGTCGTAGCGGGCCACGAAGTAGCTCGTGGTGTCAGGATCGCCCGGCCCGACGATGGAGGTCTCCCCCGCTTCGCCGACGCCCAGGGTCAACTGGCCGAGGAAGGAACCGGCGAGCGCCGAGGAGCCGTCGGCGAAGACCGTCATTCGCTTCCCGATGCTCTCCGTGCCGGAGTTCAGCATGCTGCCTTGGCGGCTCTGGCGCGCCCAGGCCAGCGAGCCGTCGGCCTGGTACTTCGCGAAGAAGATGGCGGAGTAGTCCGAGTACTCGTCGAGCGCGGTGGCGTTCGCTTCGCCGAAGCCCATCACGGGAAGGCTTGGCTCGCTGGCATCGTGCCAGAACCATCCGGTCACGTAGCAGGTGCCGTCGGGCAGTGCTGCGACGTCCTCGGCGGCGGCGTAGCCGCCATGGATGCCCTTGGCCCAGACGAATGCCCCTGCCGCGTCGTACTTGGCGAGGAACATCTGCTGGGTGAAGCCTTCGCCGAGCGTCGCCGAGTTGGTGCCGCCGGCTCCGAACGTCGCCTGGCTCGGGTAGTAGCCGGTGACGAGCACCGCGCCGTCGTCGGCGATGGCCAGCGAACTGGCCATGATCGACTGCCCGTCGGCACCATCGCGGCGAGCCCACAGCAGATGGCCGTCCGATGCGTACCGCGCGAGGAACATCGTCGGCTGGAAGCCGACGGACGAATTGCCGAGAGGCGGGAGGGTGGTCTCGTTGGTCTCGCCTTCCCCGAACAACGCGTAGCAGAAGTACCAGCCCGTGACGACGGACGAGCCGTCGCTGGCGATGCCGATACCGGTCGGCATCACGTACTCGGATGCGCCCAACCAGTCGCCGGTCGGCAGGACGGCGCGGATTGCCGTGGCCCACTGCAGGCTCCCATCGACGGCATGCCGCGAGACGAACGCTCCGGGGGCCTGGTATGTCGACGCCGTGGTGAATGGACTCACGAGCGTCTGACCGCTCTCTCCTGGGCCGAACAGGCTCGGGTTGCTCAGCCACCCAGCGCTCGCGCTCGAACCATCGGCTGCTACACCGAGGCAACGGACGACCGTCTGGCCGTAGACGTTCGCGGATGGCGCGATCGGCTGACCCAGGGACTGCTTGGCCCACGACATCTGCTGACCGCAGAGGGTTGTGAGCAAGAACGACGCGACCAGTGACAGTCGCACGAGAGATTCTGCGATTGGTTTCATGGCGAGACGATTGGGGACTCACCTGGGAGTCCCGTCGTCACCAGGAATTGCCAAGCGATCTCGCGGGGAGTCTCACGCCTCACTGCTGGATGCGTCCCAGCAGCTGTTGCGCATTCCCGTTGCTGAAGCCGTAGCCGCACAGCACGGTTCGGCCGAGGCCGTCCGTCGCGGTCTTCCAGACGACGCTCTGGTCGCCGCTCGACGGCAACGCTCCGAAGACGGCACCTTGGCCCGCCGTGCCGTAGCCCGGATCGGGCTGGCCGTTGGCCAGGAAACGGAACGAAGTGATCTGCGTCTCCGCGCCCATCACCGCGCTCGTCGCGACGGTGACGCGTCCGTTGCCGTCGATCTCGACGTTGTGCGCTGGCTGGTTCTCGAAGGCGATCCCGGTTTGCGCGAGGCCGTTCACGCCGAAGCCGGCGTCGCGTGCACCGTTCGTGTCGTAGCGAAGGAGCACCGTGCCGATGTTCCCTTGTCCGGGGTTCCTGCCTCGGCCCACCACGATGACCATGCCGTCTGCCTGCGCGACACAGCCGCGAGGCTGCCGGGAGCCCATCCCTGGCGCGACGCTGTCGAGGACGTGACCACCGGAGCCGAACGCGGTGTTCGAACTGCCGTCGGGGAGGTAGCTCGCGATCAGGAAGTCGGAGTCGACGACGCTCACGAGGTAGCCCACCATCGTGATGTTGCCGTTCGGCGCGATCGCCATGCGCGAGCGCGGCAGGAGAGAGGCGTTGTTGTAGGTGTCGTCGAGCACGTAGCCCTTGCGACTCGTGTGCTTCCTGCTGGTCCAGTCGCCGAAGTTGGCGGTGTCGAGCGCTCCTCCATCGGTGAACCTGGCGAGGGCGAAGTGATAGCCGGAGTTCCGAGCCTTGCTGTAGCCGCCGACGACGATGGCGTAGCCCGAGGGGCCACCGGCGGGGACGAGGCCCAGCGTGATGCTGAAGGCCTCGTAGTCGATCGCGGCCGCTGCCAGCCCCCCCACCCCGAACGAGGAGTCCGGAGTGCCGTCGGCGAGGAAGCGGCGCACCGTGAAGCTCGCCCGATTGGTTCCCGGGACGATGTCCTTGCCGGTGACGACGATTCGTCCCTGAGGGTCGATGGCCAGGTCGGTCGCCTGCCCGGTCCCGAAGCCGCCGGGCACGACCACGAGGCCGCTGTTGCCGAAGCTCGGGTCGGGAGCGCCGTTGTCGAGGCACCGACCGAGGACCCAGCTCCAGTTGGGCGAAGTCGCAGCGGAACCGGCGTAAACGATGCGTCCGTCCGCTTGCACGGCGACGGCGCAGACGTCGTTGCCTCCGGCGAGGTGTTCGAACCCTTGGCCGGCGAAGGCCATGTCGGGGGCGCCCGCCTGGGCGGGGAGCACGCCGAGGACGAGGAAGGTGGTCGAGAGGAGGATGGTGAGGTTCTGGGTGTTCATCGGGCTTCGGGTTCGGGTGGTCCCGGGCGCTGAAGAATTGCCAGGAGCCTCCCTCCACCGGGTCGCCGCGCGTTCCGCAGGCTACCAGACCACGAAGTTGGCCCAGTTGGCCGGGTGCGCTGCTGCACCGCCCTGTCGCAGGCGATCCAGCTTCACCGCTCGCAGCGCCGCCGCTGGACCTAGGCCCGAGAGCATCGCGCGATAGAAGTCGGTCATGAACTCTCGGGTGCCCTTGTCCGGCACCGGCCAGTTCGCGACGACCACGTGGTTCGCGCCAGCAGCCTCGAACGCGCGTACCAGGCCGACGACCCCTTCCCCCGGCAACTCGGCGCCGCGCGCCGACTCGCAGGCGGAAAGGACGACGACGTGTGCTGTCGCCCGCATCCGCATCAGATCGATGGCGTTGAGGACCTGCCCTCCGGCGAGGACGAGGCCGGTCAGCAGCGGATGCGATTCGTCGATGTGCCCGTGGCAGGCGAAGTGCACGGCGAAGGTCCTGCTCCGCTCGGCGAGCACCTTCTCGATTCCTGGACGTGAGGCCTCGCGGCCGAGCAGGACCTTGCTCAGGTCGTTCCCGAACAGTGCGGCGAGCGATCGGACCTCATCGGCGCTTCCCGGCAAGGGCCTACGATCGCCGCCGTTGCGCAACACGAACTCCTCGGGGACCGGTTCGTGGGACGGAACCGCCTCGTCCGAGTAGTCCGGATCCCCGATCGCGACGAAGCCGTCGCGCGGATCGCCGGCCGGTCGTTGACGCAGCAGCGAGAGCACACGGCCGGAGGCGCCATAGCGGCACTCGAGACGTTCGATCAATCGTTCATCGCGCGTGCCGTCCGCGCCGCGCCTCAGCATCGCCTCGAAGGGCAGGCTGGCCAGAGGCCCGTCGGGGCACAGCAACACCGAAGTCACACCGTCGAGGTGTGGTTCGAGCGGCCGGAACAGCGCGTCGTAGGCGTGGGCAGCGGCGGTGGCGTCGTCGCTGCCGTCGATCGGCAGGATGCTGCGCCACGGCTCGAGTGCGGATTCGATTGCGGCGCTGTTGCCGAGGTTGACGAGAGAGATCGTCGAGTGTCGAACCACGACGGCCACGGTCACCTTGGCGACCTTGTGGTAGAGCACGAGCGCCTCGGACTCTTCGAGCATGAGGCATGCATCCTTCGCGGTGAACGGGACGGGGTGGGTCCAGTCGGCGATCGCGGCGGATTGTTGGTGCAGTTCGATGAGCGCCTGCTCCAGGTCGCGGTAGGCAGCGTCGAGCCGTTGCTTGCACTCCAGGATCCTGGCTGGTGGCGCGTCACCTTTGGTCGCCAATCTCTGCAAGTCTCCCTGAGCAGCGTCGACATCCTGTCGCGCATTGGCCTCGGCATCGAGCGGCTTCCATGGAAGGGCTGCACGAAGCCCTGCACCTTGTTGTCGAATCTGTTGCGCGAGGATCTGTCCGCGACTCACCTCGATGGCTTCGAATGCCTGGGACGCAAGGTCTGACGCGCCGGAGTTCTCCAGGTGCAAGAGCGCCGCGATCATGATGTCGGCGGCCGTGCGAGTGTCCGAGACCGTCTTGGGAAGGTGCAGCGCGACGGGCGAGCGAGCGAGGCCGGTATCGGTGCCGAGAATGGTCCGAGCCGTTTCGACCACTTCGCGATAGAGCTTCCCTTTGTAAAACACGTCGGTGAGCTTCTTGAGGGCATCACGCTCGATCAGGGGAAGGCCCAGATCGCGTGCTTCCGAGAGCACGTGACGGAGAAGATCAACGGCCTCGGAAGTCCTGCCCGACATGCCGAGTGCTCTGCCGAGACCACTCTTCGTGTTGAGCAGGACGTCGCGATCACCGCAGTCTGCGAGGTCTGTCAGCAAGTTCTGCAATTCCACGACCGCCTCTTCCGACCGACCGGAGGCGACGAGGAGCGAAGCGTGCGTGGTCCACAGCTGCCCACGGCAGCCGAAACTCATGCGCGATGACGCGCCGAGCAGATCTTCGATCCGCGAAAGGGCGGCTGCGACGTCTCCCTGGTTCGAGTCGATCGCGTGGTTCGAGTCGAGCGTGGCGACCTGCGCCGCGAAGAGGCCGGCCGTCATCTGGTCGCCTCTTGCTGCGGCGAGACGCATCCCTTCCAGACCGTGACGCCTTGCGTCCTCGTCGCGACCGAAGCGGAATTCGAGACGCATGAGTCGGTCGCAGATCAGGTACTCGTCGGCAGGCCTGCCGCTCGCTTTCCAACGAGGCTCGAGTTCCTTCACGATTGCATGGGCAGCCAGGGCAGCGCCCGAGTCCTCGAGGAGGTCGGCCTCATCGAACATGAGCAGATCGAGCGAGCGAGCGGTTACGGTATGTGAGAACCTGGCGCGGCCAGAGCGCAGCTCTGCCAGCGCGAGATCACCTCGGCCCTGCTCGGCGAGTAGCCTTGCCTTCTCACGGCACACTTCGAGATCCAGGTTTGCCAAGCGTCCCTCGCTGGCGATGGAAGTGCAGTTCTGCAGGACGGAGGCGGCTTCCTCGAACCGCTTCGTCTTGCGCAGCATCTTGGCGAGGTCCAGGTGGTAGTAGCCCTGCTCTTTGAGAGAGCCGCCGCTCCGCACCAGCGTCTGGACGGCCTCCCTCACGTGATCGATGGCTTCCGGTACATCACCCATCTCCGCCCGCACTCGTGCGACGTTGCGAAGAGCGAGAGCTGCAGTCAGCAGCTGACCAGCGTCCTGGGCTTCACGCGCCAGTTGCTGGTAGGCGGGCGCGGCGGCCGACAGGTCGCCCTTCTGACTGAGGATATCGGCGAGGCAGAACCGCGCGCTGAGCGCCGTGTCGGTACTCCCTGCAGACTTCGCCGTGTTCTCGGCCCGGCGCAGGATCGGGACAGCCCGATCCGGGTAGCCGATGGAGTGAAGGATGCAGCCGGCTTTGCCGAGGATGCTCGCGAGGTGGCGCGGAGTGAGCGGCGGTTCAGCTTGCTCGGTGATCGCAACGGCTCGTTGAAGGCAGACCAGGGCGCGAGGAACTTCATCGAGCTGCTGGTGTGCCAGACTGAGGGTCACGAGCAGACTGGCCAGCATCACTGGAGGTCCGCCGTCTTCGACGGCTCGCTGCAGGAGGCCTCTTGCATCGCGGGCCCGGCCCAGTTGAAGGAGCGCGACGGCGCTGTTCAAGCAAGCATTCTGCGCAGTGAACTGGTCTCCAGCATTCTTGGCTAGCTTGGCCGCGCGATTGTTGTCCTGGAGCTGCGCGACCCAGTCATGTGCCGCATTGGCGATCATGCCTCGGATGAGAAGGTACTCGTATTCCCGCCAGCCCAGCGGTTCTCCTGCTCTCCAGGCTGTTTCGAGTGCCGTCCTTGCGCCAGGAAGGTCACCAATTGCTTGCAGTTGTTCGCATTCGATCAGAATCAAGGCGAGCTTGCCCACGGGCGTGAGGGTCGCTTGCAGATCGCGCCTGCCGGTCGCGATCGCAGACAAGGCATCCGCGTGTCGTCCTGAGTCACGCAGGTTTGCGACCCGATCCAGGAGACACCGCAGCCGCCGCACCGGATTCAGCGTGTCCCGGTCTTCCAGGGCGCGCGGATCGTGGGACCTCCGCCATTCTCGCCACTGGCGATCGTCACTTCTGTTTTCGGGAAGCGCGGCTTCGATGCCCGTGAGCCAAGTGTCGATTCCGGCGGCGAGGGGACCGCTGGCCGCCTCCACGATCATTCGCAGGGGTCGTAGATCGAGCCCGTCTGCCTTCTCATCCTCCAAGAGCCCCAAGACCTCGTCGGCTACCGAGAACGGCTCTGCGATCTCACCGTCGCGCAACGCGGCGGGAGGACTGCTCTCCTGTGGATACCGCAACCCCCACTGCTCTGCGAGCCGCGCCAATCCCTTGCGATCACCTGCTCGTGCACAGGCCAGGGCCGCCTCTGCAGCTGCGCGGGCCGTCGGCGCCGGGACAGGAGCCTGCTGCGGAAGGGCGAGTACGACCGTCATTGCAGTGATTGCCAACATCGCCAGCTCCTACTTGCCCGATTTCGGATCGCGCTCGGCCTCGGGTACCCCTTGTCGTCGAGCCGCGGCGCCGCGCAGTTCCTCGAGGAGATACCAGTCCTGTTCCGGACCGACGATTCGTCCCAACTCCTCCACCGCTGCGTCGACCAGGTCACGCCGCAGCAACCAATGAACGAGCGTGATCCGTGCGGCGGTGGCGTCGCGGTGGGCATCGACCGCTGAGCGCATCCGGGCAGTGGCCGCCACATTCTGCGCACTGGCTACTGCGAACAGCTTCCCGCCGCGCACTTCACCGGTCGCGCCCGCTCCGCGGATCTCCCACAGGTAGCGCTCGCCCGAAGTCAGGTCCGGCTTGCCTGGGGGGTAGGACAGCGATGGACGGTCGGTGGTCTCACGCCAAAGCTCTTCGCCCGCGACGGTCCTGAGGACGACCGTCCACTTCTGCACCGTGCCATCACCCTGCCACGCGAAGGATGGTCGCGGCTCGAGGCTCGTGTTCGACGGAGTGACCAGCGTGCAGCCGCCACGCAGCGTCTGCGGTGACTGGTGCAGATCCGCTCCGGTGAGCAGCTCGAACCCTGCCATCTCCTGGGGGTGTGCGCTCGCGAGTTCCGCCGCGGCAATCTGCACGCGGTCCGACAGGGAACCTGGCCTGGTGAGGGTCGAGAGGTAAAGGGCGCCGAAGCCGAGCAGCAGAGCGGCAGCCAGCAGCACGGTGCGCGTCAGCAGTCGGCTCGTTGGCGCTGAAACTGCTGCGGCGAGGGGAGTCACGACCTCACGGCAGGGCGGGCAATCCGCGAGGTGGCCCTCGATGGTCCGGGAGGCGCGCCTAGACAAGCGACGCTCCACCCAGGCTGCGAGGTCGTTGGCGTCGGGGCAGGCTTCGTGGGGCTGATCGGTCGCCGCGAGGCGACGCAGCAATTGGGCGTCGTCGTCGCCAGCTCGATCAGGGGGTAGCAAGAGGATCACCTCCATCGCGGATGGGTCGTTCGGCCGCCGCGAGAATTGCCAGCTCGGCGGCGAGAAGGTCGCGCACGAGGCCTGGCTTCAAGGGTTCGGACGATGCCGTTTCGAGGGCCGCGCGGAGCGACTTCACCGCGGCATCGACGATTCGGCTCACCCTGGGCTGACCGATAGCGAGGATGCGCGCAACGTCGGCGCCCGAGGCGCCATCGACGTAGCGCAGGGCTACGGCAAGCCGACTTCGCGCCGGCAGTTCTCGCCAGGCCTGGCGCAGACTCGAGGCCAGTGTCGCTGCCGCTTCTATCCCCTTCAGGGTGTCGATGGGGCTCGGAACATCCGCTTCAGCGGGACGCTCGCGAACGCTCCTCTCCTCCACGTCCGAGCGCCGCCGCTGATTCGAGATGCTGCGCAACGCGACGATCGCCAGCCAGCTTCG
Organism: Planctomycetota bacterium; assembly: GCA_020638655.1. Classification (GTDB taxonomy): domain Bacteria; phylum Planctomycetota; class UBA1135; order UBA1135; family UBA2386; genus JACKIC01. Next base: position 718,114 of record JACKIC010000001.1, on the reverse strand, counting down.
CAGGCTGCCGCGGCCGTCATACCCAGCCAATGCCGTGGAGCCGGGATCGCTGCCGAGCAGCATCAGCGCGCCAGGCAGACCGTCGATCACCTCAGCTGCCGTGGTGGCGTCCGTCCCACGGCTCCGCAAGATGGACTGCAGCGCCGTCCCGTGGACCGCGAGCAGAGACTCCCACGCGCCATCCACCCCTTGTTCGATGCAGCAGGCGAGGAACAGGTCGGCGGCGCAGAGGGATGCCGGACGACTTTGGGTTCGGCGGACGATCCGGGTCAGGTGCTCCCGCAATCGTCGGAGGTCAGGATCCAAGTCCCCGTATCTGGCTCTGCCCTCGATCAATACATGTTCGATCCAGGCATCGAGCCGGCCGCGGCGAGCACCGAAACCGAACACCATTGGCGCGGATTCTCGATGGCTGCGGCAAAGCGGTCAAGGCGACCATCCCCGGCGGGCTACTTGGGCGCGTTGAGCGCCCAGTGCACGACGATCGCGCCGGCGTAGCCCGCGGCGATGGCCGGCAGGAACTTGAGGTGGCGGCCGAAGGTGTAGTAGCCGTGCGCGGTGCCCATCAGGGCGACGCCGGCGGCCGAGCCGACGGACAGCAGCGAGCCGCCGACGCCCGCGGTCAGCGTGATCAGCAGCCACTGGTAGTCGGCCATCGGCGTGTGCAGCACGCCGGGATTGAGCGGGTCCATCGCCGGGTCCATGCCGAGCACCGCGAACATCACGGGCACGTTGTCGATGATCGCCGACAGCACGCCGATGCAGATGTTGGCGGTGGTCGCGCCGACGCCGGTGACCGGGTCGAACAGGTAGGCGCTCGCCTTCTGCAGGAACATGAGCTCCTGCAGGCCGCCGACGCAGAGGATCACGCCGAAGAAGAACAGCATCGTGTCCCACTCGACCTCGGCGATGTTGTGGAAGACGTTGATGTCCTCGCCCTTGCCGCGCTTGTGGAAGATGGTCTTGCGGATCCAGCCGTAGATCATGAAGAAGCCCAGGCCGGTGGTCATGCCCAGGAACGGCGGCAGGTGGAACACCGCGTGGAAGGTCACGGCGGTCGCGATCGTCACCAGGAACAGCAGGATCACGGTCAGCCAGCCGTCCTTGAGCTCGACCTCCTTGGCCAGCGGCTCGGGCTGCGCCTTGGGGATCATGAAGTGCATGATCACGGCGGGGATCAGCCAGTTGACGAGCGACGGCGCGACCAGGGTGAAGAACTTGGCAGTCTCGACCTTGCCCTTGGCCCACACCATCAGCGTCGTGATGTCGCCGAACGGCGAGAACGCGCCGCCGGCGTTGGCGGCGATGACGATGTTGGTGCAGGCGGCGGCGATGAACGGCACGTTGCCCTTGCCGACCGAGACCGCGACGGTGCCCATCAGCAGCGCCGTGGTCAGGTTGTCGGCGACCGGCGAGATCACGAACGAGAGCCCGCCCGTGGCCCAGAACACCGCCCGCAGGCTGAAGCCGCGCGACACGAGGATCGCGTTCAGCTTCAAGAACACGTTGTGCGACGCGATCGACGAGATGTAGGTCATCGCCGTCAGCAGGAAGAGGAACAGCGCCCCGTACTCACCCGTGTGGTGCAGGATGCGCTCCTCGAGGTGGCCGCCCGGCAGGTCCTTGCCCTCCGGATGGCTCCCGTAGGCCAGGGCCACCAGCAGCCAGATCACGCCGGCAGCGAGCACGACCGGCTTCGATTTGCGCAGGTGGATGCGTTCCTCGAGGATGACGAGCAGGTAGGCGAAGACGAAGACTCCGAGCGCGACTAGTCCGAGAGTCGTGCCCGTGAGGTCGAAGCGGGTGAGTTCTGCCAGCATGCGCAGCGAGTCGGAGAGGGGAGGGCCGAAGGAGACGAAAAAGGCCGAGGCCTGTCGAGCGCGTTCGGTCATCTATCGCCGATTTCCGGCCTTCTTCGCCAGGGTTCCGGTGCCACGGTCGAGGGGTTGACCGGCGGCGGCAACGAACGTCTCATCGAGGCACGCGTGGCAGGTCGGCGGATCGAATGTCGACCGCGGGAACTTCGATGTCTCCGACGAGTGTGAGGACTGCGATGCCTCGTTTCGGCAGGATCCTGACCGGGGCCGCGGTGTGCGTGGTCATCGGACTTGCCTGGTCGCGGCTCAGGTCCCGCGATGCCGCCCCGGTACGAGAGGACGTCACCAGTGACGGGTCGATGCGTTCAGGCGGCGCACCAAGTGTGGCACACGCTGGTTCGACTGCGTCGGGCCCACCATCGGCAGACGATTCGCAGAAGGCAGATCGGGCATCGGTTGCAGGAGTGCTGCGTGGGGAAGAGGCAACTGCCTGGGCCGAGACGGCGGCAGCCCTGACGGGGCTGCAGTTCGTCGCTCTCCCCGACGAGGACATTCGAATGGAACTGCAACGTCTGCTGTCCGAAAGGAGAGGCTCGTCCCTCGAGGAGCTCCAGCGTTGCGCCCAGTCCGGGGGAGCAGTGGAGAAGGGAGCAGCGATCGTGCACGACATGTGCCTGTTCGAGGCAGCGTCCTCCGAACTCAGCGAGGGACGTGTCGGCCTCGTGGTCGAGGGAAGTGTTCCGACCGCCGTGCCCGAGGGGCACGAGATCGTGCTGCTCGGTGGTGTGCAGGCAGACGGAAAGCGCCTTGCGGCTCTGTTCCTGTTCGAAGCCAACAAGTACGCCAATGCCAAGGACGCTGGTGACTTCCGCGATGCGGTGATCGCGCAGTCCCGCAGCGACTATGCCCGTGGCTTCAACGCCAGGCCCTTGGCGGAGCGGCGCGCGATGCTCGAACCGATCGTCGAGAGCAGCGCGGGCTTGTCGTTGCAGCTGCGTGAGGCAAAGCGGCGGGGGCTGGGCGCGGCGGAGATCCAGCAGATGCTGTCGCGGCACCGTGAGCCCTGGCAGCTTCCCGGGTACAGGATCGATCCGGCAAACTGGACCATCGTGCCGGTCTTCTGATCGCGGCGCTCAGGGCACCGGCGGCTTGTCCGCCAGCGCGCCCAGCGCCTGCAGCGCGGCCTTCGCGAGCCGATCCGACACCTCGCCCGTGAGCCAGCGGATCTGCGCCATCGTCAGGCTCTGGCCGAGATCGGCGTCCTCGGCGTCGGGGTAGAGCACGGGCTCCTCGGGCACGCCGAACGCCAGGGGCGGCAGGTCGCCGTCGGGCGTGGTCTGGTGCACCTTGGTCAGCAGGTCCTGCAGGTCGACGCCGCGCAGCAGCAGCATCTCCCACGGCCGCTCGTCGAGCCGGCGCGCGCACAGTTCGTGCAGCGCGAGCACGTGCCGGCACGGCTTCTCGGGCAGGTCGCACGAGCAGCCGAAGGTGACGCTGCGCCCCTCGGGGAACAGCGGCTCGCCGATGATGCGGGCCACGAGGCGGTCGAACGAGCGCGGCACGCGGCCGTTCTCGAGTGCCTCGACGATCGACTTGCTGCGGCGCAGCACGCGCACCAGCGTCGGCCAGTCCTTCTGCGGCAGCGTGCGGATCTGCAGCGAGACCTCGTGGATCGAGCCCATCGAGCCCTCCATCTCGACGCGGATCGAGCCGGCGCGGATGCGCACCTTGGGCTTGCGCACGCTGGGCAGCGCCTCGAGCGCCGCCGCGAGCCGCTGGTCGTCGATGCCGCGCGTGGCCTCGCGCCGCCAGCGTTCGCCGAGGGAGACGGGTTTGCGTTCCATCAGGCGAGCGCCTCCTTGCGGTCGAGCACGAGCAGGCGCTTGAGCTCCTCGTTGGACAGCTCGGTGATCCAGTTCTCGCCGGCGGCGAGCAGGTTGTCGGCGACCTCGCGCTTGCGATCGAGCATCTGCTGGATGCGCTCCTCGAGCGTGCCGTTGCAGACGAACTTGTGCACGAACACGTTGCGCTGCTGGCCGATGCGGAACGCGCGGTCGGTGGCCTGGTCCTCGACGGCCGGGTTCCACCAGCGGTCGAAGTGGAACACGCGGTTGGCGGCGGTGAGGTTGAGGCCGGTGCCGCCGGCCTTGAGCGACAGCACGAAGATCTTGGGGCCGTCGGGCTTCGACTCCTGGAACTCGGTGACCATCTGGTCGCGTTCCTTCTGCGTCACGCCGCCGTGCAGGAACAGCACCTGGCCGCCGAACTGGTTCTCGAGGTGGGTCTTGAGCAGCGAGCCCATCTCCTTGAACTGCGTGAACACGAGGCACCGGTCGCCCTCGTCGAGCGCCTCCTCGGCCATCTCGGTGAGCAGGTCGAGCTTGCCCGACCGGCTCGGCAGCGAGCTGCCGTCCATCAGGTAGTGCGCCGGGTGATTGCACACCTGCTTGAGGCGCAACAGCGTGGTCAGGATCGCGCCGCGGCGCTGGATGCCCTCGCCCGCGTTCTCGACCTCCTGCAGGCCCTTGCGCACCACGGACTCGTAGAGGATCGCCTGCTCGCGCGACAACGTCGCCGAGACGATCTGCTCGGTCTTCTCGGGCAGGTCGGCGACGATCTCGGGGTCGGTCTTGAGGCGGCGCAGCACGAACGGGCGCACCAGCCGCGCCAGCGCCGACATCGAACCCTGGCGCCGCTGCTTGACGATCGGGTGCTCGAGCGTCTGCGTGAACTGCGTGCGCGTGCCGAGCAGGCCCTCGTTGAGGAAGTCCATGATCGACCACAGGTCGAGCGGACGGTTCTCGAGCGGCGTGCCGGTCAGCGCCATGCGGAACATGCCGCGCAGCGTGCGCGCGACGCGCGACTGGCGCGTCGTCGGGTTCTTGATGTTCTGCGCTTCGTCGAGCACCACGCCGCTGAACGTGACCGAGGTCATGACCTCTTCGTCGCGCTGCAGCAGGTTGTAGCTCGTCAGCATGATGTCGTTGGCGCGCAGCGCCTGCTTGAACTCGTCGACGCCGGCGGCGCGGCCCTTGCCGTGGTGCAGCACGACCTTGAGTTCGGGGGCGAAGCGCTGCAGCTCGCGGCGCCAGTTGCCGAGCACCGACACCGGGCACACGATCAGGATGCAGCCTTCGTCGCCGCGCTGGCGGCGCCAGTCGAGCATCACCGTGATCGCCTGCACGGTCTTGCCCAAGCCCATGTCGTCGGCCAGACACGCGCCGAAGCCCTGGTCGACCAGGAAGTGCATCCACGAGTGGCCGCGCTGCTGGTACGGGCGCAGCTCGCCGAGGAAACCGTCGGGCAGCGGCCGGTCCTCGACCTCACGCGCCTGGTCGAGGTTGTAGAGGATCTGCTCGAGCCGCGGCGTGCTGGCGATCGACTCCATCGCCAGGCCGTGCAGGTGCGACGCGCCGCCGAGCCGCAGGCGCAGCGCCTCGAAGAAGCTGATGCGCTCGCCGCCGTCGTTGACGCGCTTCTTGAAGTCGCGCAGCGCCTCGCGGTCCTTGGGCGACAGCAGCACCGGCTTGCGGTCGATGAACACCAGCGGCGACTTGGCCTCGACGAGCTGGTCGAACTGCTGCTGGTTGAGCTCCTGATCGCCGATCGCCAGGCTCCAGCGGAACTCGAACCACGGCCGCGGGTCGTCGGCCTGCGCCGCGGCCTCGACGATGGCGACGCGCGCGGACAGGCGCTGCATCGACTCGATGCCCGGCAGGGTCAGCTCGAAGCCTTCGGTCTCGAGCAGCGGCAGGTGGTCGAGGATCTGGTCGAGTTCCTGACGGGTCAGGCTGGCGCGACCATCGCTGAGGTTGCGGGCGCGGCGCAGGGCCGGCAGCTTCTCGGCGACGCGGTCGATGGTCTGTTCGATGCGGTGCACGCCGCTCTCGGCCAGCTCGTTGGGGAACGGCGAGGCGGCGAGGCGCTGGTGCAGGCTCTCGATGGTCTCGGTGAACGGCACCGTCGGGATCGGGCGCACCAGGATCGACAGCCCCCACGGGGCGCCCTCCTCGAGCGGCGTGTCGGGCACGAGGATCTCGAGCACGGGCACCAGCGGCGTGTGCCAGAACTCGCGCGGCAGGCGCTCGGCCTTCTCGTAGCGCGGCGAGACCGGCAGACCGTCGGCGGCGCGCTGGCGCAGCAGCTGGTCGAGGGCGTGGCCGATGAAGCTGACCAGAAGGTTGCGCTGCGTGACCGCGAACACCGGGTCGTCGGGCACCGCGAAGCGCGCCGTGCACAGCGAGCCGGGCACGATCTCGGCGAGGCCCGCGAGCACCCACTGCGTGTCGGCGGTCCAGTGCGGCGTCCACTGCAGCACGCCGGGTTGGGGCGCGGGCGCGAAGTCGCCGCGGTCGGCGAGCTTGCTCACCAGCTGGCTGGCGGCGGCGAGCACGCGCATGGCCGGCGGCTGGGTGGCCGGGTCGAGGCTCGCGAGCCACGGCACGGCGACGGCCAGGGGCAGCCCGACCGCCGGGATCGTCCACAGCGACGGTGCGGTGCGCGTCGTGCCGCGCTCGTCCTCTTCGCCGTCGGCGGGCGTCGTCGTCAGCAGCGGCTTGAGGCTCGCTTCCTCGACGGCCAGCAGCACCTGCAGCTCGATCGTCTTGGCCTGGGCGCGCAGGCCCTCTGGCAGGGTACGCAGCACCTCATCTGCCCCGCCGTCGGACCACAGGGCGAGCCGCGCTTCCGCGGACTGACGGGAATGCAGATAGGCGGCGTGCAGGTTACTGCTTCTGTTCGGCGAGGGTCGAAGGGTGCACCCACTGCTTGTCGACCGGCGTCTTGGTGGTCAGCGCCTGGTCGTCCATGCGCCGCGTGGCCTGGTCGGCGAGCGTGAAGATGAACAGCAGCGACAGGAACAGGAACGAGCTCAGGAACACGATCTTGTTGATCGCCGTGTCCCACTTCACGTGCATGAAGAAGGCGATGACCAGCGAGGCCTTGACGCTGGCGATCGCCATCGCGATCAGCAGGTTGGCCGAGCCGAAGTCGATGCGCGACGCCCCGACCGTGATCGCGGTCAGGATCAGCAGCGCGATCAGCACGTTGAGGAACATCGCCGAGCTGCTGACGTGATGGTGACCCATCTGTAGCTCGCCGTGTCCGTGGGCGTCGTGTCCGCTGGCAGTGTGTCCGTGGCCAGCATTGTCGTTGGAAGCACTCATCGGCGGCTCAAGAGACGAGGTAGAGCAGGGGGAAGAGGAAGATCCAGATCAGGTCGACGAGGTGCCAGTAGAGGCCGACCAGGTCGACGGGCAGGTAATAGCCGGCGTGGAAGCGACCCTTCGCGGCGCCCTTCATGATCCAGACGATCAGGCCGGCGCCGATGATGACGTGCAGGCCGTGGATCGCGGTCATCGTCAGGTAGATCGCGAAGAACAGGTGGCCGTGGGGCACGCCCGCCATGACACCGTCGTGGTCGGTGAACCACGAGAGCTGGCCCGTGGCGCCGTTGTAGCCGTCGAAGAGGTGCGCGAACTCGATCAGACCGTGCTCGTTCTTCGCCTTGTATTCGAAGAACTTGATCACGAGGAAGATCACGGCGCCCAGCACCGTGAGCCCGCAATACATCAGCAGCTTGCCCTTCTGGCTGGTCTGCGCCGAGCGCACGCCCATCGCCATCGTCCACGAACTCAGCAGCAGCACCGAGGTGTTGAGCGCGCCGAGCCACCAGTCCAGCTGTTGACCGCCGAGATGGAACGTCTCGTGGTACATCTGGTGGTAGTAGAAGTAGGCCGCGAACAGTCCGCCGAAGAGCAGGATCTCCGTCGCCAGGAACAGCCAGAAGCCGAGCTTGGCGCTCTGGAACTCCTGCACCGGCGTGTCGAAGTGGTGCGCCACCGTGTGGGACTGGAACTCGGGCCCCGGGGCGGGGATCACGACCGAGTGATGACCATCGTGACTCATTGCGAAGAACCTGTGGCGCGGTGGCTGGTGCGTTGAGAAGCGCGTGAGGGTGAGGTGACCGCCGGCATCAGCTGGCCGGCGTGCGGGTCGTCTCGAGGTCGAGCACGGAGTAGTCGTAGACCTCGGTGGTGACCGAGGGCGAGTGGTCGAAGTTCTCGAGCGGCGGCGGGGTCGGGGTGTGCCAGTCGAGGGTCACACCGCCCCATTGGTTCTGCATCGCGCGCTTGCCGGAGAACAGCGAGGCGACGAGGTAGTAGACCATCAGCGCGATGCCGAGCCCGAGGATCACCGCGCCGATCGTCGACGCGTGGTGGTAGGGCGCGTACTCCGGCACGTAGGTGGCGTAGCGGCGCGGCATGCCGCGGCTGCCCATGATGAACTGCGGCAGGAAGGTCGTGTTGAAGCCGATGAAGATGATGCCGCAGGCGATCTTGGCCAGCGTCTCGTTGTACATCACGCCGAACATCTTCGGCCACCAGTGGTGCAGGCCCGCGAAGAAGGCCAGCGCGATCGAACCCATCATCACGTAGTGGAAGTGGGCCACGACGAAGTAGGTGTCGTGCAGGTGGATGTCGACGTTGAGCGCGCCGAGGATCACGCCGGTGAGGCCGCCGATCGCGAAGATGATCAGGAACGCCAGCGTGTAGAGCATCGGCGAATTGAGCGCGATCGAGCCCTTCCAGATCGTCGCGACCCAGCTGAACTCCTTGATCGCCGTCGGGATCGCCACGAAGAAGGTCAGGAACGAGAACGCGAACATCGCGTAGGTCGACTGACCCGACGTGAACATGTGGTGGCCCCACACGAGGAAGCTGATGATCGCGATCGCCAGCGAGCTGAACGCGATCAGCTTGTAGCCGAACAGCGGCTTGCGGCTGTGCACCGAGACCAGCTCGCTGACGATGCCGAAGGCCGGCAGCACCATGATGTAGACGGCCGGGTGCGAGTAGAACCAGAAGAAGTGCTCGAACAGCACCGGGTCACCGCCGAGGCGCGGATCGAAGATGCCGATGTTGTAGAGGCGCTCGAAGGCCACCAGCAGCACGGTGATGCCGAGCACCGGCGTCGCCAGCACCTGCAGGATCGAGGTCGCGTAGAGCGCCCAGACGAACAGCGGCATGCGGAACCAGGTGAGCCCCGGCGCGCGCAGCTTGTGCACGGTGACGATGAAGTTCAGGCCCGTGAAGATCGAGCTGAAGCCGAGCAGGAAGATGCCCAGGCCGATCGAGACGACGGCCTTGTCGGTGTAGATGCTGTAGGGCGCGTAGAAGGTCCAGCCGGTGTCGAAGCCGCCGAGGATGATCGCGAGCGTCGCCATCACCGCGCCCGAGCACCACAGGTAGAAGCTCAGCAGGTTGAGGCGTGGCAGCGCCACGTCCTTGGCGCCGAGCATCAGCGGCAGCACCATGTTGCCCAGCGAGCCGGGGATCGCCGGGATCACGAACAGGAACACCATGAAGGCGCCGTGCAGCGTGAAGATCTGGTTGTAGTCGGCGTTGGCGAACAGCGCGCCTTCGGGCGACCACAGGTGCAGACGCACGAGCAGCGCGAACAGGCCGCCGCACAGGAACGCGATCGACACGCCGACCAGGTACATCAGCCCGATGCGCTTGTGGTCGAGCGTGCCCGCCCAGGACATGAAGCCCGAGGAGCAGTTGAGGAAGTTCTTGCGGCCGCTGGTCGGCTCGGCGACGTGCGTGTCGACTGCTGGGACGTTGGTCGTCATGGTCGTGCTCGCGGGTTCGTGCTGCTGGTGTGCTTGTCTGGTGTCGCTGGTGCTGCCGTGACTACTTGCCAGCCAACGTCTTCATGAACTCGATGATGCCGTGGATCTCCCGGTCCGGGAGGTTCGGGAAGGCGGTCATCGCGTTCTTCTCGTGGCCCGCGGCCTTCTTGGCCTCGGGGTTCTTGATCGATTCGATGATGTAGGCGTCGTCGACGGTGATCGTCTCCTTGACGCCGCCGACGAACACGTCACGCTGGCCGCCCACGATCGCGCCGCTCGCATCCTTGACGAACAGCCCCTTCCAGCTCGGGCCCGTCAGCGGGGTGCCGTCGAGCGAGTGGCAGCTCGAGCACAGCGCCTTGTAGCGCGACTCGCCGCCCTTGGCCGGGTTGTTGTCGTCCCACTGGTCCCAGGGGCGCTTGGCGTATTCGACCGCGTCGACGACGTGCACCTTGGCGTACATCTTCGAGTGGTCGTCGCCGCAGTACTCGGCGCAGAACAGGTGGTATTCACCCTTCTCGATCGGCTGGAACCAGACCTTCTGGTAGCGGCCCGGCACGACGTCGCGCTTGACGCGCATCGACGGCATGTAGAACGCGTGCAGCACGTCCGTCGACTCGAGCAGGAACGACGCCGGCTTGCCGACCTCGAGCCACAGCTCGCCGTAGCTCTGCACCGGATCGTTGGGGTAGCTGAACGTCCAGTTCCACTGCTTGGCGGTCGCCTTGTACTGACGCGCGCCGTGCGGCACGTTGGTCATGTCGAGGCTGCCCTTGAAGCCCCACGCGAACATCACCATCACGATGATCAGCGGGATCACCGTCCAGACCACTTCGAGCGGCGTGTTGTGCGTGACGTTCGAGGCCGCGGGCTGGTCGTAGGTCTTGCGGTGCCACTTGATCACGCTGTAGAGCAGCGCGGCGAAGATCAGCACGAAGAAGAAGATGCACACCGCGTAGGTGAAGTAGAACAGCCCGTCGACGTCGCCGAACGTGCTGGCCAGCTTGGGCAGCTGACCCCACGCGTCGATCGTCTGAGCGGGGGCGTGCGGGTTCTGCGGGACGCTCTCGGCGACCCCCTGGGCGGCGTTGACCGGGTCCTGGAACAAGTTGACGAACACGGTGGTCCTGGGCGGGTGGTTGTGAATGCGGGTTCTAGGCGTGGGCGGGCTCGGTCTGGCCGGCCTTGCGACGTTCCTTGCGCAGCATGATCAGGATCATGGCCGCGAGGGCGATCACGGTGACGGCGCCGCCGATGCGCATCAACGTCATGGCGGTCAGCGTGTAGGTGCTGGTGCGGGAGTCGAAGGTCAGGCAGTTGAGCCGGACCTTGTCCCACAGGGTGCCGAGCGTGCCCTGGCTGGCTTCGATCAGGGCCAGGCGCAGATCGGCGGGTTCGAACTCGGTGTTGACCAGCACGCGGCTGACCACACCCTTGGGGGTCAGCACGATCACCGCGGGCGGGTGCGCGTACTGGTTGGCGTGCTCGGACCAGTAGTACTGGAAGCCGACCGTGTCGGCGAGCATGCGGATGTTCTGCTCGTCGCCGACGCAGACGCGCCAGCCGTCGGCCGCGCCGAGCTTGGCGAACTTCGACAGGAAGTTGTTCTTGCGGTCCTTGGCGGTCTCGGCGGTCTCGCGCGGATCGATCGAGACGTTGAGCAGGTAGTAGTCCTTGCTGGGCTCGAGGTCGACGCGGTTGAGCGAGCGCAGCGTCGCGTCGAGCACCTGGCCGCACATCGCCGGGCAGCTGTAGTAGCCGAGCAGCAGGATCACCGGACGCTCGCCGGGGAACAGCTGCTTGAGCTGGAACGGGTAGCCGCGCTCGTCGGTGAAGGCCAGGCTCGGGTCGACGGTGGCGCCGATGCGATCGACCATCGAGGCGGCCTCGTCGCGCACCTCCATCACCGACGGCGCCGGCATGCCTTCGCCCTGCGCAGCGACCAGGGCGGTCGGTGCGGCGGGGCTGAGCAGCAGGGCGAGGGTGAGGATGTGGCGGTTCATGGCACTTCTCGGGTCGACGGACTCACTTGACGGTCATCTTCTGCAGCACGTCTTCGATGCGGCGCTTCTGCGGATTCGCGCCCTCGAGGAACTGCTGCTCGGCTTCCTTGACGTTCTCGTACTCCTCGTTGGGCCAGTTGTTGATCTTCTTCATGTGCTCCTCGTCCTGGACGCGGAGGAAGATCGGCACCATCACCCAGAGGGACAGGAACAGCACGACCGAGCCGGCGACGACCCAGATGGTCGCGGACTTGGCGTCGATGTCGTGCTCGGGATCGCTGACGACCGGGACGTGGGTCGCGCCGGGCTCGCCGTAGTGATCGTCGCTGTGTGCGTGGCTCATGGCTCAGAAGTTCTCGAAGTGGATCGACTCGGCGAGCTTGGGGTCGCGCAGCGGCACGAGGTTGGTCTTGCGCACGTTCATCACGACGATGCCGGCGAGGATCGACAGCAGGCCGATGAAGCAGCCGAAGTCGGTCCAGTGCACGTTGTGCAGGTATTCGCCGAGCTGCGCCGAGAAGCCGTTGGCGTGCTCGTGGGCGTGTGCGACCGCGTGTGCCTCGCCACCGGCGGCGTGCTCGGCGCCGTGGTCCGCGCCCGGCAGGATCAGGAACTGCATGTCGATGCAGTGGATGACCAGCAGGAAGATCGCGCCGGCCGACAGGGCGATGCCGTTGCGCTTGACGTGACGCGACATCAAGAACACGAACGGGATGAAGAAGTGGCCGACGACCAGGATCGTGCCGATCGCGCCCCAGCCATCGACCGCGCGGTGCGCGAACCAGGCCGTCTCCTCGGGCAGGTTGGCGTACCAGATCAGCATGTACTGGCTGAAGTTGGTGTAGGTCCAGAAGACCATGAAGCCGAACATCAGCTTGCCGAGGTCGTGGTAGTGCTCGACGTTGATGGCTTCCTTGAGGTAGCCCTTGGTGCCGAGCCACTTCGCCATCACGATCGTGAAGGCGAGGAAGGCCATGAAGCCGCCGGCGAAGTAGGTGATGCCGAAGATCGTGCTGAACCAGTGCGGGTCCAGCGACATGATCCAGTCGAACGCCGCGAAGGTCAGCGACAGCGCGAACAGCAGCAGGCCCGGCGCGGCGACGCGCGCCATGCGCAGCGAGATCGCGGGGTCGCCGGTCTCGTCCTGCTTGAGCGAGCCGCTGCGGAAGAACAGCGCCAGGCCGATCCAGACCGCGAAGTAGATCACCACGCGCACGAAGAAGAACGTGCTGTTGAGCCACGCCGACTTGCCGGCGAGCACCGCGTCGTTGGCGTCGGGGTGCACCCAGTGGTGGTAGAGGTGGTCGAAGCCGATCACGACCGGCACGAACAGCAGCAGCATGAACGGCAGCGCCGCCATGGTGTTCTCGGCGAGGCGGCGCACCGTGATGCTCCAGCCGGCGCGCGTGATGTGCTGCACCATCGTGAAGAACAGGGCGCACAGGCAGATGCCGAGCACACCCATGTAGCCGACGAGGTAGCTGAAGTAGAAGTGCTCGCCGCCCGTGGCCCAGCCGGCCCCGATCAGTGCGACACCGACACCCAGCAGCGCCATCTGCGCCGTGGCCAGGTCGCCGGGCTTGACCCGGGACTCGAGGTTGGGCGCGATCTGCTGCAGACTCGGCGCCGTCATGTTTGCGGTTGCGGTCATGGATCGCGTTACTTGCTGAGGTTCTGCAGGGCGCGGATGTAGTGGACGACGGCCCAACGGTCCTCGACGGCGATGCGGGCGCCGTAGGCGGGCATGGTGCCCTTGCCGTTGGTGATCACTTCGAAGTACTCACCCTCGGCGAGGCTGGCGACGCGGTTGTCCGCGCCTTCGACGAAGTGGAAGTTGGGGATCGCGACGGGCCAGCGGCGGCCGACCAGACCGTGACCCTTCTGCGGGTCGTTGCCGCCCTGGCCGGTGTAGCCGTGGCAGACCGCGCAGTTGATGTCGAACAGCTTGCGGCCGCGGGCCAGCACCTCGGCGGTGGCGGCGACCGGGTTGCTGGTCACGAACGCGTTGCTGGCGTCGCGGTTGTTGAGCTCGGGGCGCGGCATCGCGCCGCGGGCGACCACGGCGGTGCGGCCGTTGGCGTCCATCGGCGGCACGCGCATGCCGCGGTGGTCGGACCAGCCCTCGAAGTGCGACTCGGACTGGGCCTTCAGCTTGGGCTGGAAGTCCATGTCGAGCACCAGGTGCACCGGCGGCTGGTCGGAGATGCCGCCGCGGCAGGCCGCGAAGGCGCCGAGCAACGCGACGGCGATCAGGTTGGATAGGCGCATGCTCATTCCTCGATGACCTCGACGTGCTGACCGCCGATGCTCTGCAGGAAGGCGACGGTCTCGTTGGTGTCGAACTTGGGGTCGGTGGCCTCGACCGACAGGAAGAACCGGTCGTCGCTGGCGCGGTGGAAGGTCTTGTGGCGGAAGATCGGGTGATGCAGCCGCGGCAGGCGGTTGAGCCCGAACATGCCGAACACGGCGCTGATGCCCGACAGCAGGACCATCAGCTCGAACGTGATCGGGATCGTCGTCTCCCAGGCGTACGGCGTCTTGCCGGAGACCCAGAAGCGGTAGTCGAAGGCGTTGGTCCACCACATCATCAGCTGCGCGACGCAGATGCCGGTGAGACCGAAGCAGACCACGATCCAGCCGAGGTGGCTGGGACCCTGGCGCAGCGCCTTGTCGAGACCGTGCACCGGGAAGGGCGTGTGCGCGTCGACGCGCGTGTAGCCCTTCTCGATCACCTTCTTGCAGGCCTGGTAGATCGAAGCAGCCGAGTCGAACTCGGCGACGATGCCCCACTTGTTGGTGTTGGACATGATGATCTGGATCAGTGGTGCGCGGCGTCGTCGCCGTGGCCGTGGTGCGGGTTGGCCTGCGGCATCACGCCCTTCACTTCGCTGATCGCGAGGATCGGCAGGAAGCGGCAGAACAGCAGGAACATGGTGAAGAACAGGCCGAAGCTGCCGACGTAGGTCAGGATGTCGATCAGCGTCGGCGTGAAGTAACCCCAGCTCGACGGCAGGAAGTCGCGGTTGAGCGACGTGACCGTGATCACGAAGCGCTCGAACCACATGCCGATGTTGACGAAGATCGAGATGATGAACAGCACCATCGGGTTGCGGCGCATGGCGCGGAACCAGAACAGCTGCGGGCTGATCACGTTGCACGACACCATGATCGCGTAGGCCCACCAGTAGGGACCCGTGGCGCGGTTGATGAAGCAGAACTGCTCGTATTCGACGCCCGAGTACCAGGCGATGAAGAACTCCATCGCGTACGCGTAGCCCACCATCGTGCCCGTCAAGAGCAGGATCTTGGCGATGTTGTCGAGGTGGTTGAGCGTGATCAGCTGGTGCAGGCCGAGCCACTTGCGCGCCGGGATCATCAGGGTCAGCACCATGCCGAACCCCGAGAAGATCGCGCCCGCGACGAAGTAGGGCGGGAAGATCGTGGTGTGCCAGCCGGGCAGCAGCGAGATCGCGAAGTCGAACGACACGATCGAGTGCACCGACAGCACCAGCGGCGTGCTCAGCGCCGCGAGGATCAGGTAGGCCTTCTCGTAGTTGACCCAGTGGCGGTTGCTGCCGTGCCAGCCGAACGCGAACGCGCCGTAGAGCTTGGCGGCGACCTTGCGGCCGGCCTTCATCGCGCGGTCGCGGAAGGTGGCGAGGTCGGGCACCAGGCCGACGAACCAGAACAGCGCCGAGATCGTGAAGTAGGTCGAGACCGCGAACACGTCCCAGAGCAGCGGGCTCTTGAAGTTGGGCCACATCGACATCTGGTTGGGCACCGGGAACACCCAGTAGATCACCCAGATGCGGCCGACGTGGATCGCCGGGAAGATGCCCGCGGCCATCACCGCGAAGATCGTCATCGCCTCGGACGCGCGGTTGATCGACGTGCGCCACTTCTGCCGGAACAGGAAGAGGATCGCGCTGATCAGGGTGCCGGCGTGGCCGATGCCGATCCAGAACACGAAGTTCACGATCGGCCAGCCCCAACCGACGGGGATGTTGTTACCCCAGACACCGACGCCGGTGAAGATCAGGTAGCCGATCATCGCGCCGAGGTTGAGCAGCAGCGCGATGGAGATGCCGAACATCAGGTACCAGCCGCGCGGAGTCTTCTTCTCCGCGACGCCGGCGATGATGTCGGTCACCGACGTGAAGTCGTTGTTGCCCTCGACCAACGGGGCGCGACGGAGCGGGTTTTCCGGCTCGTCGATCACGGTGATTGCGGTCATCGATCAGCCTGTCCTGGTCAGATGGCGGGGTTGGGGTTGCGGACACGACCGAGGTAGGTCGTTCGTGGCTTGGTGTTCAGCTCGGACAACAAGCCGTAGTTGAGGTCGAGCGCCTTGAGCTGCGCGACCTTGCTCGTCGTGTCGATGATGTTGCCGAAGGTGATCGCCTGCGTCGGGCAGGACTGCGCGCACGCGGGCAGCACCCGCACGTCGTCGTCACCGTCGCCGACCTTCTTGCCCTCGAGCTTGGCCGTGATGCGGCCGCCGTTGATGCGCTGCACGCAGAAGGTGCACTTCTCCATCACGCCGCGGCTGCGCACGGTGACGTCCGGATTGAACGCCATGCGCTTGGTGTCGGGCACGTTGCCGAGGTAGTCGAGGTAGTTGTAGCGGCGGACCTTGTAGGGGCAGTTGTTGCTGCAGTAGCGGGTGCCGATGCAGCGGTTGTAGACCATGTCGTTGAGCCCGTCGGGGCTGTGCATGGTCGCGGCCACCGGGCACACCGACTCGCAGGGCGCGTTCTCGCACTGCATGCAGGGCACCGGCATGTTGGCGACCTGCGGGTCGTCGGCCATCGCCATCGAGTCGCCGTCGGCGCTGCTGAAGTAGCGGTCGGCGCGGATCCAGAACATCTCGCGGTTGCGGGCGACCTGGATCTTGCCCACCATCGGGATGTTGTTCTCGGCGACGCAGGCGACCACGCACGCGCTGCAACCGGTGCAGGCGTTGAGGTCGATGACCATGCCCCACTGGTAGGGCGACTTGCGCACCTCGGCGTCGGCGCCTTCCTTGCCCTTGTCGTAGCCGCGCTCGGTCCAGAGCGAGTTGTTGAGGTCCTTCTCGACCTTGCCCTGCAGCTGCGCGGCCTTGTCGAGCGGCGACATCTTCGGCGCCCAGCGCGGGTCGCTGTCGTTGGTCTTCTTGTCGGCCTCACGCACCAGCGCGCGACCGGCCATGGTGCCGTGCTCCTGGGTGCAGACCAGCGGATACGAGCCGGTGCTGCGGGTCACGGTGGCGCTGGTCACGACCCATTGCGCGCCGGTGGTGCGCAGCGGGTAGGCGTTGAAGCCGGTGCCCTTCGCGACCTTGCAGTCGTCGGGCAGGGCGCGGCCCCAGCCGAGGTTGACGGTGACGCTGTCGTCGGCGTGGCCCGGCAGCACCCACGCGGGGATCTGCAGGGTCGAGCCGCCGGCTTCGATCGCCAGGTTGTCGCCGTTCTTCACGCCGAGCTGCGCCGCGGTCGCCATGCTCAGCATGGCGGCGTTGTCCCAGGTCAGCTTGGTCAGCGGGTCCGGCAGCTCCTGCATCCAGGAGTTGTTGGCGAAGCGCCCGTCGAGCATCTTGGGGCAGCCGCGCAGCACCACTTCGATGCCGCTCGACTTGACGTATTGGCGCACGCCGCCGGCAATGCCGGTCGGGCTCGCGGTGACGGTCTCGACCGCGAACTGCGAGTTGGCGACGACGCCGTCGTGCAGCGCCTTGGGCCACCAGTTGGTCTCGAAGTCGGTCGCGCCCGACGCGGTCTGCCAGTGGCCCTTGACCAGGTCGTAGCCGAACACGCCGTCGCGCACGCTGACCAGCCCCTCGAAGTTGGGCTCCTGGTTGAGGAAGCCGAGGAACTCGAGCACCGACACGCCGCCGTGCAGCGGCGCCACCAGCGGCTGCTGGATCGACACGGTGCCGTCGTGGGCGCGCACGTCGCCCCAGCACTCGAGCTCGTGCGCGAGCGGGAAGTGGTAGTCGCAGAGGCGACCGGTCTCGTCGTCGTAGGCGCCGACGTGGATGGTGTGCTTGGCCTTCTTGGCCTCGAGCAGCTTGCCCAGGCCGAGGTCGGCGGGCGCGTCGTAGACCGGGTTGCAGCCGATCACGACCAACGCGTCGACCGAGCCCGCGTCGAGCGCGTTGCGCAGGTCCTGCAGCGACGCGGTGCAGCTGCTCTCCAGACCGGCGGGGCGCGCGGTGTAGGACACCGTCTTGCCGACCGCGCCGAGCTGGCTGTTGATCGCGTGGGCGATCGCGTGCACCGCCGCCGATTGGCGCGGGCCGGCGATCACGACGCAGCGGCCGCCGGCGGCCATCAGGTCGCGCGCCACTTCCTTGAGCCAGGACTTGCCGTTCTTGGTGTAACCCTGCGCGCCGTGGCTCGACAGGGCGTTGGCGAGCTCGGTGCCGTTGCCGACGCCGATCTCGTTGGCGAGCGCGAAGGCCGCCGCAGGGATGTCGCAGGCGCGCATCCGGAAGCGGTGGTCGGCCGCCGTGCCCGTGGTCGTGAACGTCGCCTCGATGCAGTAGAGGCGCGACATCTTGGCGCCCGGCTTCGGCGCGCGGCGGGTCTCGGCCCATTGCCGCGCCTGACGCAGGTTGTTGCCGTCGGTCTCGAGGAAATCGCTGTCGAGCGACACCACGACGTCGGCGTTGGTGAGGTCGTAGTGCGTCGCGACCGGCTTGCCGAACGCCATCTGCGCGCCGGCGATCTCGTTGTCCGCGTGCAGCGCCGACCAGCTGTGGAAGCGCGCCTTGGGGAAGGTGCTGGTCCGGATGCGACCGATCAGCGCCTCCACCGCCGGCGACGACGTCGGCGGCATCAGGATGTGCAGGCCTTCACCCTGCTTGCCGACGAGGTCCTTGGTCAGGCCCTGCTCGCCGGCCCAGAGCTCGTAGAACTCGCTCCAGACGTCGACCTCGTGGCCGCCGTGCGCGCCGTGGCCGCCGTGACCCCCATGGCCGGCATCCTCGTGCGCGTGCATGGCGCTGTGCGCGTTGCGCGGCGCGTGGCTGCGGGCCGGATCGTAGAGCTGCAGCAGCTCGGCCTGCAGGCGCAGGTCGGAACCGCCCAGGCTGCTCGGGTGCTCGGGGTTGCCCTCGATCTTGGTCGGGCGACCGTCGCTGCTCTTGACCAGCACGCCGATGCCGTAGCCGTGGCGGCTCAGCGCCGTGGCGTAGACCTGCGGGATGCCGGGCTTCACACCCTCGGGCCGCTTGTTGTACGGCAGGATGTGCGTCTTGGGCTTGCGGCAGCTGGTCAGGCCGGCCAGCGCCACCGAGGCGGCGACGGCGGTGAGGAAGCCGCGGCGCGAGACCTGATCGGGCGCATCGGTGATGCCCTCGGGGAACTCGCGCGCGACCATCTCCTGGAACTCGGGCGTGTTCTCGATCTCGCCAAGGCTGCGCCAGTAGCGGCTGCTTTCGGTGCTGGTGCCGTTCATCGGGGTGGAAGCCATCTGCGAAGAAGCCATCGGGGTCGGAACGGTGGTCATCGGTGGCAGGCCGAGCAGTGGGTCGGGGGGTTGAGCTGGGGCGGCTCTTCGCCCATCCAGTCGAGCCGCTTCTTGGCCGCGGCGATGCTCTCGGCGGTCGGCGTCCAGTCCATCTGGGTCACCGACACGCCCTCGGGGCGGATGTGGCTGCTCGGGTCGCGGTGGCACTCGAGGCACCAGCCCATGCTCAGCGGCTGGTCCTGGCGCACGATCTCCATCTGGTCGACGCGACCGTGGCAGCTGGCGCAGCCGACGTTGGCGTGCACGTGCACCGCGTGGCTGAAGTAGGCGTAGTCCGGCAGCATGTGGACCTTGACCCACTCGACCGGCTTGTTGGTCGCCGCGCCGTCGCCGAAGGCCTCACGCATCGGCGCGAGGAACGGGCTGTCCTTCTTCACCTGCAGGTGGCAGCCCATGCACGTCGCGTTGTCGGGCACCGTCGCGTGCGGACCCTCCTCGACCATGCGGTGGCAGTAGCGGCAGTCCATGCCGAGGGTGCCGGCGTGCAGCTTGTGGCTGTAGGGGATCGGTTGGAAGGGCTGGTAGCCGACGTCCGTGTTCTTCGGTGAGAACCAGTAGTAGACGACGAACACCACGCACAAACCGGCCGCCGCCGCGCCGAGCGCGAGGAAGGCGGGCAGCTTGTTGGTCCACTTGGGGAAGAGGTCGGTCAAGGGTGGATCCCCTCCGCGGCGGGGGAGGTTGCGGTCGCTTCGGAGTCGATGACGCGACGAGCACGCGTCTCGATGCCGGGTTCAGAGGGCACAGAGGAATGCAGAAGGCCCAAAAAAACCTCTCCACCGTAAGGCGCTCGCCTCGGGTGAAAGGTGTAGGGAACTTGTGCTGCTGGCCAGAAAGCCCGACCCCTCTAAAAGAACGACCCCCCCGGGTCAATTTCAGACTTGCGAGAAACGGTCTTGAAAAGGGTGGAGAGCTCGTCGGGACGTTGCGCAATACGGTCAATGGACCGTTCTTCGGGCCCTTTGGGCGCGTCTCACCTGGGGCCGTGGGTCAGCGCGGCAGGTGCGCGGCCACGAACGGTGCGATCAGGGTCGTCGCGAGGCGCTGCGCCGTGGGGTTCGCGTGCATGTCGGCGGGTGTGACCCACAGCTCCTCGGGGATGTGCCCGGCCAGCGCGGGCAGCACGTCGAGGAAGGGCAAGCCGTTGTCCGAGCAGAACTTGCCGACCATCTGATGCAGGCGCGCGAACGGGTAGTCCGCGCCGGGACCGAGCCCCTGCAAGAACGGCCACAAGACGATCATCAGCGGCACGTTACGTTCGTCGCACCAGGCCTTCATCGCGATCAGGGACCGCTGCGGCGTGCCCTGCGACCACATCGCACCATACGGCTTGTCGGAGCCGTACAGCCCGGAGTCGGTGCCGGCCTTCTCGGGCAGGTCGAGCAGCAGCTGCACCCAGTCGATCTTGGGGTCGAGGTCGAGCGGGCTGCGGCCGACCGCGCGCAGCAGCAGGTCGAGCGTCAGCAGTCCGGTGCGCGGCGTCGGTCCCTGGATGAACAGGCCGCTGCTCGGGATCAGGTCGTTGAGGCAGATCGTCACGATCACCGCGTCGGGCTGCAGCTTGCCGAAGCGATGACGCAGCCCCCACTCGTACTCGTCGACGCACAGCGCGCCCGCGGCGCCGCAGTTGACGGTGCGCACGTCGCGCTGCGCGGCGCGCAGGTCGTCCTCGAGCAGCCGCACCCAGCACAGTTCTTCGGGCACGCCCCAGCCGAACGTGAACGAGTCGCCGATGCAGACAATGCGCTGCTGGCCCGGCGGCTTGGCGCCGACGACTTCGGGGCGCTCGCGCAGGCCGAGGTCGTCGATGCGCACGAGCACTCGGCCGCGGTCGTCGAACCAGTCGTTGTGGAGTTGGTCGTTGTCGCTGTAGCAGAGGTAGAAGCTCTTGCCCGGCGCGAACATGTAGCGCTCGCGCGGCCGCTGGTCTGCGGCCACCGGCACGACGTAGCCGCGCGCCGCGGCGGCGACCACATCGGCGACCGGCTCGCCGTCGGCGGTCGCGTACGAGAGCCGGCCCAGCGGCTGGGGCGGTTTCCAGAGCAGGCGCAGGCCGAGTTCGACGAGCAGCAGCCCCGCGATCACGGCGATCGCGGCGCCGACCAGTCCGAACAGGAGACGAGACCGCTTCTTCGTCATGGTGTCCTCAGCGCCCCGAGCGCGCGGCGAGCCGCTCGAGCACGAACGCGGCGAGCGGCGGCGCGACCAGTTCTTGGGCCTTCTCGTTGGGGTGCATGTCGGCGGGGCTGACCCACAGCGTCTCGTGCGCGACCTCGCGCAGGGTCGGCAGCAGGTCGAGCGCGGCGATGTGCTCGGTCGCGCAGAACTCCAGGACCAGCCGATGCATCTTCGTGAACGGGTAGTCGCGGTGTTCGCCGAGCCCCTGCAGCAGCGGCCAGACCACGACACACAGCTCGCAGTCGTGCTGTGCGCACCAGGCGCGCATGTCGCGCAGCGCCTGCTGCGGCCCGCCGCCGGCCCAGTACATCGACCGCGTCTCGTGCTTGCTGGTGTAGTAGAGGTGGTCGTCCGGCAGGTCGAGCAGCTCCTGGACCCAGTCGCGCGACGGATCGAGGTCGAGCGCCTGGCCGCCGAGCAGCCGGCGGTGCATGTCGCGCAGCAGCCCCGAGCTCATCCACCAGGCGCGCGCCTCGGGCGGCACCTCTGCGTCGGGCAGCGCCTCGGGCCGGAAGTGGCACAGGCGGCCGTTGGTGACCAGCAGGTCGTTGAGGCACAGCGTCACCAACACGACGTCGGGCGCGAACCGGCCGTGGCGGTGTTCGAGCGCGAGCGCGTACTCGTCGGCGTAGGCCGAACCGGTGCCGCCGCCGTTGATCACCTCGACCTGGGGCCGGTCGGCGCGCAGGCGCTGTTCGACGAGCACCGGCCAGCTGTGGTCGCGGCGCACGCCCCAAGCCAGCGTCAGCGAGTCGCCGAGGCAGACCACGCGTTCGGTGCCGGCGGGTTTGGCCAGCGTGAGGTCCTCCCGGTCGCGCATGCCGAAGCGGTTGAAGTGCAGTTCGACGCAGCCATCCTGGTCGAAGTAGGGCTGCTGTGGTCCGCGGTAGCAGATGAAGAAGCTCGACTCCGGGCGCCAGGTGACGTTGCCCTGCAGGTCGTCGCGCGGCATGCGGTAGCCGCTGCCGAACCACTCGGTGGACTGGCCCGGTTCGGGCGTCTTCTCGATCGGCACGTTGGCGAGCTCGGGGCGCGGCCACGGCACCTGGGTGGCCAGCCGGAAACGCAGCTGCTCCTCGGGCGTCGGCCGGTCCGGCAGCGCCCAGCGGTCCGCGGTGCGGAAGTACATCACCTGCGCGCCGTCCGATTCCCCGGTGAGACCGAACTCGCGCAGCATCGCCCACGTCGCGAACAACCCGGCGAGGAACAGCGTCACGTGCAGCAGCTTCTTGAACACGGGACGAGGTTGCGGATGGCGGTTGATGAAGGAGGTGTCTTCCGACTGCTGCACAAGTTCGCAGGTTGGGATTCACCCGTTGGCAGCGGGCGTTAGGCTGTTGCGCCGCTTCAGGGCTCGCCGCTGCGCTGCTTGCAGCATACTTCGAGGCGCTACTCTTTCGCGCCCCGCTCCTGGGGCCTCTCGCCCGTCGCCACCATGCCAACCTACATCCTCGGCATCTCTGCCTTCTACCACGACTCGGCCGCGTGCCTGCTGCGCGACGGCGAGATCGTCGCGGCGGCGCAGGAGGAGCGCTTCACGCGCAAGAAGCACGACGCCGCGTTCCCGGCCAAGGCGGTCGAGTACGCGCTCCGCACCGCGGGCATCGGCGCCGCCGACCTCGACTTCGTCGCCTTCTACGACAAGCCGATCCTCAAGTTCCACCGGCTGATCGAGACCTACCTCGCGTTCGCCCCGCAGGGGCTCGCGTCGTTCCGCAAGGCCGTGCCGATGTGGCTCGGCGACAAGCTGCACATGCGCCGCGGCCTGACCAAGGCGCTCGGCGCGAAGCCCAAGAACCGCTTCGTCTTCCCCGAGCACCACGAGAGCCACGCGGCGTCGGCGTTCTATCCGTCGCCGTTCGAGGACGCCGCGATCGTCACGATGGACGGCGTCGGCGAATGGGCGACGACGTCGATCGGCGTCGGTGAAGGCAACAAGTGCCGCCTGGTCGAGGAGATCCGCTTCCCGCACTCGGTCGGGTTGCTGTACTCGGCGTTCACCTACTACTGCGGCTTCCGCGTCAACAGCGGCGAGTACAAGCTGATGGGCCTGGCGCCCTACGGCGAACCGCGGTTCGAGAAGCTGATCCGCGACAACCTGATCGACCTGCGCGAGGACGGCAGCTATCGCCTCGACCTGTCGTTCTTCAACTACTGCCAGGGCCTGACGATGACGAGCGCGAAGTTCCACGCGCTGTTCGGCGGGCCGCCGCGCAAGCCGGAGTCACCGCTCGAGCAGGTGCACATGGACCTCGCCGCCTCGGTGCAGAAGGTCACCGAGGACGTGATGCTGCGCACCGCGCGGCGCGCCCACGCGGTCACCGGCAAGAAGAACCTGTGCCTGGCCGGCGGCGTGGCGCTGAACTGCGTCGGCAACGGCGTGATCCTGCGCGAAGGGCCGTTCGAGAAGCTCTGGATCCAGCCCGCGGCGGGCGACGCCGGCGGCGCGCTGGGCGCGGCGCAGTTCATCTGGCACAACCTGCTCGACAAGCCGCGCAAGGTCATGCCCAACGACTCGCAGCGCGGCAGCCTGCTCGGCCCCCGCTACGAGTCGGCGGCGATCCGCGCCTTCCTCGACGAGCAGAAGATCGTCTACGAAGAGTGCCAGGACGAGCCGCAGCTCGCCGACCGCGTCGCCGAGCTGATCGAGCAGGAGAACGTGATCGGCTGGTTCCAGGGCAACATGGAGTTCGGCCCGCGCGCGCTCGGCTCGCGCAGCATCATCGGCGACGCGCGGTCGTCGAAGATGCAGAGCGTGATGAACCTCAAGATCAAGTTCCGCGAGTCGTTCCGGCCGTTCGCGCCGATCGTCCTGCGCGAACGCGCCAGCGACTTCTTCGAGATCGCGCCGGAGCACGACAGCCCGTACATGCTGATCGTCGCGCCGGTGCGCGACGCGATCCGCAAGCCCGTGGACGCGACGGCGAAGGGCCTCGACAAGCTCAAGCAGCTGCGCTCGACGATCCCCGCGGTCACGCACGTCGACTACTCGGCGCGACTGCAGACCGTCGACGGCGAGCGCAATCCGCGCCTCGCGAGCCTGATGCGCCGCTTCGAGGAGCGCACCGGCAGCCCGGTGCTGATCAACACCAGCTTCAACGTGCGCGGCGAGCCGATCGTCTGCACGCCACAGGACGCGCTGCGCTGCTTCCTCGGCACCGAGATGGACGTGCTGGTGCTCGAGAACTTCGTCATCCGTCGCGCCGCGCAGCACGACCTGCCGCCGGTCGACCGCGACAAGTACCTGTCCGACTTCGCCCTGGACTGACCCACGATGATCAAGGTCGACCTCAATCCCTCCGCCCGCATGCTCGGCCAGTTCGCCTACGTGGCGGTGGTCGGGTTGCCGTTGCTCGGCGGCCTCATCCTGCGCATGGCCGGCGCGTTCGCGTGGGACCACCCGGTGCTGCTGGCGTGCGCCGCGGTCGGCGTCGCGCAGCTGGTGCTGTTCCTGGTCGGCGTGCGCGTCGTCACCAAGGGGCTCTACCTGCTGCTGACGGTCCTGGCCGCGCCGATCGGCTTCGTGCTGTCGCACGTGATGATGGCGACGATCTACTACCTCGTGATGACGCCGATCGGCCTGTTCTTCCGGCTCATCGGGCGTGACGCGATCGGCCGTAAGATCGACCCGTCGCTGCCGACCTACTGGCACGACCGCGGGCGCCCGCGGCCGGCGTCGAGTTACTTCAAGCTATACTGACCGGTCGCGCCAACACGGACAGCGACGCCATGATCGACGAACGACGCGGAGACCTGGACCAGGACGCCTTCCTGCAAGCTGCCAGGGCGGACGAGCGCGGGCTCGTCGCCGAATTCATCGCGTTCATGGCCGAGAACAAGGTCTGGTGGCTGGCGCCGATCCTGATCGTGATCGCCCTGTTCGGCGTGCTGCTGGTGCTCGGCGCGACGGGCGTCGCCCCGTTCCTCTACCCGTTCTTCTAGAGACACCGAATACTGGAGACACCGGCCCGGTGAGAGATTCACAAATGAGCCAGAATGACAAGCAGGCACCCGCCCCCGAGAACGACTTCCTGAACGCTGCGAAGGAGGAGGAGCGCGGCCTGATCGCCGAGTTCGTCGCGTTCATGGCCGAGAACAAGGTCTGGTGGCTGACGCCGATCCTGATCGTGTTCGCCCTGTTCGGCGTGCTGCTGGTGCTCGGCGCGACGGGTATCGCCCCGTTCATCTACACGCTGATGTGATCGCGGCGCGCGGCGACCAGTCCCGCCGCGAGACGACCCGAGGCCGCGCTGTCGTAGGGTGCGGCGATCGGGTCGATATCGGTAGCAGACTTCACCACACGAAGGAGCTGCCATGCGGGATCAGGGACTGGACACCTACCTGACCGACATCAACGAAGTGCCGTTGCTGTCGGCGGAACAGGAGATCGAACTCAGCAAGCGGGTGCAGAGCGGCGACATGGCCGCGCGCGAGCACATGATCCGGGCCAACCTCCGGCTCGTGGTCTCGATCGCCAAGAACTACGTCAACCGCGGCCTGGCCTTCATGGACCTGATCGAGGAGGGCAACATCGGCCTGATGAAGGCGGTCGAGAAGTTCGATCCCAAGGCGGGTTGCCGGTTCTCGACCTACGCGACCTGGTGGATCAAGCAGGGCATCCGGCGGGCGCTCATCAACACGGTCAAGACCGTGCGCGTGCCGTCCTACATGACCGAGATCGTGTCGCGCTGGAAGGCGACGTCGATGGAGCTCAACTACCGCCTCGGCCGGCCGGCGACCTCGGCGGAGATCGCCGAGGAGCTGCAGCTGCCCGAGGGCAACTGGAACGTGGTGCGCGACACCGTGCTGGCCAACTCGCAGCCGACGTTCTCGATGAACGAGGACGCGTCGTCGGTGTTCTCGGAGACGCTCGAGGATCCGCGCGCCCGCTCGCCCGAGCAGGAAATCCTCGCCGCCGCGGAGCTGAGCCGCCTGCGCGAACTGCTCGAGATGCTCGACACCCGCGAGTCGCGCATCCTGAAGATGCGGTACGGGCTCACCACCGGCGAGCCGATGACCCTCAAGGCGATCGGCAAGCGGTTCGGGCTGACCCGCGAACGCGTGCGGCAGATGGAGCAGCAGGCGCTCGACAAGCTCTGCGCGATCCTGTCGCGCGAGTTCGGCGAGGAGCGCGCGACCGGGCGGCCGCGCAAGCGCTCCTCCGCGCGCGGCTGAGACCGGGACCGGGCCGCCCTGGCGCTCCGGCCGCGGCGCCGTAGCGTTGCCGAAGTGCCACGCCCCGCTCCGTCAGCAGCCGCAACCGCCCCGACCTCGCTCTACGTGCACGTGCCGTTCTGCGTGGTCAAGTGCGGCTACTGCGACTTCAACTCGTACGTGGTCGAGGACCGCAGCGTGCACGACACGTTCCTCGAAGCGCTCGAGCGCGAGCTCGCGGCGAGCTGGCGCGGCGCGCCGCCCGTCTCGGTGTTCATCGGCGGCGGCACGCCGAGCCTGCTCGATCCGGCGCGCCTCGAGCGGTTGCTGCAGATCCTGGCGCGACACGTCGATCTGAAGGACGCGCCCGAGGTGTCGATGGAGGCCAACCCCGAGAGCCTCACCGAGGAGAAGGCGGCGATCGCGCGCGCGCACGGCGTGCGGCGGCTCAGCATGGGCGTGCAGAGCTTCCACCCCCACCACCTGCGCTTCCTCGACCGCGCCCACTCCGGCGAACGCGCCGAGCAGGCGTTCGCCGAGGCGCGCGCCGCGGGCTTCGACAATCTGAGCGTCGACATGATGTTCGGGCTGCCCGGCGAGACCTTCGACGAGTGGCGCGCCGACCTCGAGCGCGCCATCGCGCTGCGACCCGATCACGTCTCGGCCTACAACCTGACGTTCGAGCCCGGCACGCGGCTGCACCGCGACATGCAGCGCGGCGAAGTCGAGCCCAACGAGCAGGAGGTCGACCGCGCGATGTTCGAGTTCACGCGCAGCCGCCTCGCGGAAGCCGGCTTCGACGCCTACGAGATCAGCAACTTCGCCGGTCCGGGCGGCCCGTGCCGCCACAACGATCACTACTGGCTGCAGGGAGACTACGTCGGTATCGGGCCCGGCGCGTCGAGTCATCGCCAGGGCGTGCGGACCACCAACAGCAAGCCGATCGAGTCGTGGGCGAAGGCCGCGCTCGCCGGTCTGCCGCCGAGCGCGAGCGCCGAGACCCTGCGGCCGCGCCAGCGCGCCGCGGAGGCGCTGTGGCTCGGCATCCGGCGGCGCGACGGCGTCGATGTGGCCGCGGTCGAGGCGCGCCTCGACCTGCCGGTGCGCGAGTGGTTCGGAGCGCTGCTCGACGAACAACAGCGGCAGGGACTCGTCCGGTGGGACGGCGCCTGCCTGCGTCTGACCGGCGACGGACTGCTCGTCGCCGATCGGGTGGGCGGCGAGTACCTCGCGATCGGCGTCGATCGCTGAGGCCGCGCCGGCCCGGGTCAGAAGCCGCGGGTCGCGATCATTGCACCAGCCGCGCCGGCGCCGCCCGCGAGGGCGATGATCGCCAGGTACATCTCGGGCCCGACCGGTCCGGTGTAGGTCGTCAGGGTGCCGCTCGCATCCGAGGTCGTGTAGCTGACGCCGCCGAACAGGTGCTTGGTGAGGGTCGCCGAGTCCGGCAGCATCGCCAGGTCGATCGGCACGTCGTCGCCGATCGGCACCAGGGCCAACAGGCCGGTCGCCATCTGGTAGACGCTCTCGAACTGGGCCTTCCAGTCGGTGAAGGAGAAGCCGGTGACCGACGCCGGCACCCCGGCCATCGCGGCGGCGAACTCCTTGTTGCCGCGGATGTCGCCCTTGGGGTCGTCCTCGCGGTCCATGCGGCCGAACACGCGCTTGACGTCGCTGGCCGAGAAGGCGCCCACGAGGTAGCCGTCCTTGAAGGCGAAGGTCGGCGTGAACATCTCGAAGATGTTGAAGCCGCCCATGCCGTTGGTCGGGTCGAAGTTGACGCGCAGTTGGTAGGTCTTGATGCCGCGCTTGTCGGCCTCCTCGAGGTCGACCATGCCGTTGCTCATCGCGGTCATGCTCTTGAGCACCTTCACCAGGCGCTCGCCGTCGTTGACCTTGATCAGCATGCCGATCTCGGGCGCCGCGCCGATCGAGCTCATCGGCATCGACCAGGAGATGTAGTGGTCACCGAAGGCCCCGAAGAGGTCGTCGCGCACCTTGAAGCCGACCTGCTGCTCGAGGCCGTCGAGCTGCTGCAGCGCCATCTTGGCGAACTCGGGATCGTAGGCGTTCAGGCCGACCATCAACGTGTCGTAGATCGACATCATGTTGAGCTTGCCGGCCTGCACGCCGACGGCCTGCTTGGGCACCCACTTGAGGAAGCTCATGTCGATCGGCTTGGCGACCGCGGCAGTGGCCTCGGCCTTGCCGTTGGCGTGGTAGCTCTTCGAGATGCACTTGCCGCCCTGATAGGTGTCGGCCTGCATCATGGTGCCCAGGTCGCGCAGGCCCATGGCCTTGATCGCGCGCTCGACGCCCTCGATGTCGACCATCGCCAGCTCGGGGCTCGCGGCCGCGCCGGTCTTCAGCAGCGACATGCTGAAGTCGACCAGCGGCGCGAACTGGAAGAAGGTCACCGCTTCGGCGCCGTTGGTCTGGACCTCCTTGGCTGCCGCGGCGTAGGCCGTCGACGCGCCGAGGTCCTGCTTGTTGGCCTGCATGTTGGCCACGACCGACTTGATGTCGTCGGTCAGCGTGCCGACCAGCAGCCCGTTGGGCATCATCGCGATGTTGAGGCCCATCGCCGAGCCGCCGGCGTTGTTGGGCAGCAGGGAGACGACCTTGACGTCGCCCACCATGCTCTCCGACTTGGTGACCATGTTGCCGGCCTGCTGTTCGAGCAGACCGAGGCCGATCTCGAGCAGCGCCTTCCACTGCTCACCGGCCGCGCCGTAGTCCATGTGGAAGACGAGGCCGATGTCGGCCTTGGGGCCGAAGTCGCCCATGTCGAAGGCGAGCTTCGTCACCGCGAACTCGACGCCGCCGACGTCGAGGTTCATCAGCTTCTCGGGATCGACGGGCAGCGCGCCCTGGGCGTGCATCTGCTTGGCCTGGGCCATGCCCATCTCGATCTGCTTGCCGACCATCTCCTTGAGGTCGGCGAAGAAGTTCTGCACCTCCTCTTCGCGCCAGATCTTGGCCAGCGGCATCTGCTGGAACTCGGCGGCCGAGGTCTTCAGGTCGGGGGCCGACAGCGCCACCATGGTGCCCTTGGGCAGGTAGGGCATCATCGATTGCTGCGCCGCGATCGGCGCCGCGAATGCGGCCAAGGTGGTGAGGAGAGTGAGCTTGTGCATGTTCATGGGAATTGCGAAGGGGTCGCGGCGGGGCCCGTTCGAGAGCCGGCCGGTCTAGTGGCCGGGGGGGCCGGGGATCTGTCGGAACGGCCGGTGCCCGGGCGCCTTGCCGGTCCGAGCGGACCCGTTCGGAGGGGCCGTTCGGGCAGCACCCGAAGGCAGCGGGTTACTTGGGGGCCTTGGCGAGCAGCTGGTTGAAGAAGGTGCCGATCGCCGGCTCGGCCTCGATCAGCCGGGTCTCGAGCTGCTTGATGGCCTTGTCGATGCCGCCCTTCTTCTTGCCCGAGAGGATGTCGGTGACGTCCATCAGCGCCTGGGTGGCCTTCTCGTCACCGCCGCGCATCGCGAACACCAGCATCAGGCCCGCCTCGTAGATGTTGATCGAGATGTCGGTCGGCTCCATGTCGCCGCTGATCGCGAAGCTCGAGAAGAAGCCCTTGAGGTTGCGTACGCCGCCCTTCTGCGCCAGCTGCTTGCCGAACCAGCCCGCGTCACTGTCGTTCTCGAAGCGGCTGGCGACGGCGCCTGCGCCGTGCAGGAACCAGGTCGGCAGGTCGACGCCCATGTCCACGGCCAGCCCCTGTGCATATGCCATCGCGGCGGCGTGGCGCACGTAGAAGGTCCCGATGCCCTTGGCGCCGCCGTCGTAGTAGCAGATGCCGGCGCGCACCTCGCCCTGGTTGACGACGTGCATCACCGCGTCTTCGCGCAGCAGGAACGCGCCGGCCGCGTCGCTGCCGTCGCCGAGGCCCGCGCCGAGGTCGCGGTACTCGGACTCGGTCGCGGCGACGATGATCACGGGTCGATTGGCCGGCGTGGGGATCGCACCACTCATCAGCGGCATGACGCATTCGAAGCCGCGATCGGCCTGGCGACGCACCTCTTCGAGCTGCGCGATCTCGAGCGTGCTGAGGATGGTGCAGTTCTTGGAGCGCACGAGCCACGGCCGCTGCACGTCGCTGTGGTACTTGTTCGCTTCCTGCTCGTCGACCCAGCGGCCTTCCTTGCCGATCGGGAAGTAGCGGTTCTTGGCGCGTTCGAGGTCCTGCGCGGCGATCAGCTCGCCGGTCTCGGGGTGCCGCACCTTGCCGGCCAGCAGGGCGAGCTTCTCGTCCTTGCCGACGATCTCCCCTTCGTGATGGAAGATGCCGCGCTTGGCGTCGGCGACGTCGTCCTTCTCGACCCAGACGCCGCTGACCTCGACGAAGCCCTTCGCCGAGAATTCGGCGGCCTGTGCCTTCTTGCGGGCCGCGGCGGCTTCCTTGGCCGGCAGCCACTTGCCGTCGAAGAGCTCGTTGCCGACCGCGCGGTTGGCGCCCTCGTGGTCGGCCTTGATCTTGAGGATCTGCTGGTAGAGGCGCTTGGCGTCGCTCGACAGCCCCTTCTGCGCGGCCCAGCTCGCGGCCTCGAACAGGGCATCGGGGTCCTTCTTCGCCGCTGCTTCCATGGTCTTGAGCTCGGACTTGAGCTTGGCCGGTGATTGCGCCAGCGCCACGGTCGGCAGACTGGAGAAAGCGAGCAGGGAGAGCAGCAGGAGAGCAGGCTTCATGGGATCTCGGTTGTAGGGCGCCAACATCGCAGGCGCCGTCATCTGGCTCCAGACCGACGTCGGTGTTCTGGGGCAAATCGCTGCCAGGACTCCATGCGTTGGCTGGGGCGCAGGGTCAGATACGGAGACCATCGCGGGCGCACCGGCGGGCGCAACAGCCGCAGTCCGGCTTCCTTGAGGGTGCGGTCGGCCTTGCGGGCATTGCAGCTGACACAGGCGAGAACGCAGTTCTCCCACGACGTGTTGCCGCCCCGCGAGCGCGGCAGGATGTGATCCACGGACAACCGGTCGCCGCCCGAGCGGACCCCGCAGTACTGGCAGGTGAAGTCGTCGCGCAGGAACAGATTGCGCCGCGTGAACGGGGCCTCGTGGCTGGGCACCCGGTCGTAGCGCCGCAGCAGCACGACCTCGGGCGCGGCGACGCGCAGGCTCGGCGAGCGGATCGCCGGAGCGCCCAGCGGGGGCGGAAACTCGATCCACTCGGCGAACGAGTAGGTCGCCAGCGACTCGGGTTCGACGATGCGGGCGCTGTCGCGAAACACCATGCAGAGCGCCCGCCGCACGGTCGTCACGTGCACCGGGCGCCACGATCGGTTCAGGACCAGCGTCGCGCGATCGAGCAGGTCCGCCGTGCGTGCTGTCTCGGACAGTTGCATTGCAGGATCGGGCCAGACGGCGGGGACCGGCCTGGCGTGGGCGGCAGTCTAGGCGCGGTCGGAGGAGCCGCAAATGCCCCCGGTCGATTCGCCCTTGCCAGCGGCTGGCCCAGGTGCCGCGGAGCCGATTCTCGCGGACCGGCCCGGAGGGGCGATTCCTCGCGTTGCCTGGACCGTTCCGGCTCGATAGACTCCCGCCCCCTCGGTTCGCAGTTCACCCCCACGTACACGCCTTGGCGGGCTCATGACTCTTCACGCAAGCGATCGGCTGTCTTCGCATCTGCCGACGTCGCCCTGGTCGTCTTCGTCGACGCAGGTGACGCGTCGCGTCGCCCGTTGGGTGGCCTCGGCCCTGTTCCTGCTCGTGCTGACGATGCTCCCGGCCGGCTGTGCCGGCGGCGCGGACCAGGTCGACACCGGCGTCAGTTCGCTGCAGTTCCAGGACATGGTCGTGCCGCAGGGATTCCGCCTCGAAGACGGCGCCCACCAGAGCCATTCGCGCGAGGAAGGCGATTGGCGTATGGGGCGCTTCTACTACACGGGCGCGGCCCAGATCGCCGATGCCGCGGGCTACGTGAAGCAGCGCATGCCGCAGCACAACTGGGCCCTCGAGGTCGAGGAGCTCGGGGACTCGATGCAGGGCCGCCTGCGATTCGCCCGTGGCCGCTACGTTGCCGAATACACTTTCACCCGTCTGGAGGGCACCACGCGAATGGTCGTGGACTACCAGACCGACTACACCCGCCGCTGAGTCTTCACTATGTCCGCAACCCCCCCTCAGCTGGAGGGATCCGAGTCCCCCAGCCAGATCGAGTTCCTGTGGGAACGCTACCGCCGCCTGATCCAGGTGATCGTCGGCGCCCTGTTCCTGGCCCTCCTCGGTAATTACGGCTGGAGGTATATGGAGCAGACCAAGCTCGACTCGAAGTGGTCGAAGTTTGCTTCAAGCATCTCTCTCGACGAGGGTTATGTCGACATCAAGAATGCCGGGGACAGCCTGACCGACCAGGTCGACCAGATGTCGGCCGCGGAATTGGACACCGCGCTCGCTGCTGCGGACAGCACCCAGAAGCCGTTCGTTCTGCTGGCCATCGCGCGCAACGCGATGCACGAGGCCAATTGGGACCGCGCCGAGAAGGCGCTCGCGGACCTCGAGAAGGAGTTCCCCAACCACTCGCTGGTGCAGTCGTCGCCCTACCCCGTGCAGATCCGCAAGGAAGTGAAGAAGGACGAGAAGGAGGAGGCCACCAACCAGCGCCGCAAGCCCGAGTACGAACCCGCTCAGGCAGGCAGCGTCGTCGGGCTCATGCGCGAGCAGATCGCCGCGGCCAAGGTCTACCAGCCGCCGGCGCAGTTCGCCCCGATCACGCCACCTGCGGACGCCACCAAGGTCAAGTTCACGGTGACCGGCGGGCGCTCCTTCGTGATCGCCCTGATGGACCAGACCCCCGAGCACAAGGCGAAGTTCCTCGACCTGGCCAGGAAGAACTTCTGGGTCGGTCTGCACGTGGACGAGATCCAGCGCCCCGGCGAAGGCTTCACCAAGGGCCTCGCCCGCCAGATGCACTTCGGCTACGAGTCGACCAAGGAGCTCGACAGCACCAAGTGGACGACGACCGAGCCAAGCAAGAACACGGTCCCTTTCGAGAACAGCGACCTGAGCCATTTCCCCGGGGCCGTCTCCGCTCGCACCGAGGCCGATGGCAAGTCGGCAGTCGATCGGATCTTCATCGTCGCCGATGACGCCTCCCGCTACGACGGCGAGCGCTGCGTGTTCGGCTACGTCGTCGAAGGCCTGGACGCGATCAAGTCGATCTGCGAAGAGCCGATGACGGCTCAGGAAGAGGAAGCTGGCCGCGGCAAGCCCGCGCAGAGCGTCGCGATCGAGTCGGTCGAAGTCCTGGGCGGCTGATACCAGCCCGGACCCGCGCCAGCTGGGCCCCCCTCCTGCGTGCGGGGGCCCGCGGCAACTAGCAGTTCTTGAGCCGCTCGAAGATGCGCTCGAACTCTTCGCGACCCGCGCACTCGATCATGATCTGGCTGCGCTTGCGCCCGTAGCGGACCGTGACCGGGGTTCCCAGTGCCTCGACCAGGCTCTCCTCGATCTCGTTGAGCCACACTGGCCTCGTCCGGGGCGCAGCCTTGGGCTTGGCGCCGGGCTTCGCGGAGAGTGCTTCGTTGGCCGCCTTGACCTTGGCCTCGAGTGCGCGCACCGACAACGACTGCCGGATGGACTCCTCGGCAGTGCGCTCGATCAGGTCCCGGTCCCCCAGTCCGAGCAGCGCCCTGGCGTGGCCCATGCTCAATGTTCCACGTGAAACATGCGCCTGGACGCCCGCCGGAAGGTCGAGCAGGCGCATGAAGTTCGCGACCGTCGATCGCTCCATACCCACCCGCTTCGCCACCTCTTCCTGGGTCGTGCCGAGCTTGGTCATCAGCACCCTGAACGCCTCGGCCTTCTCGATGGCGTTCAGGTCTTCGCGCTGCAGGTTCTCGACCAGGCCGAAGACCGCTGACTCCTCATCGGTGATCTCGCGGATGAGGACCGGGACCTGCTCCAGACCAGCCAGCTTGGCTGCGCGCCAGCGGCGTTCCCCCGCCACGATCTCGAGCTTGCCCGCGACCGAGCGCGCCAGGATCGGCTGCAGCATGCCGCTGCCCTTGAGCGACTCGGCCAGTTGGGCGAGCTCGCCGTCCCCGAAGGTCTTCCGGGGCTGGTAGGGGCTGGTGCTCAGTTCCCCGATCCCGACATTGCGGACGTCCCCGTCCTTGTTGCCCGCTTCCTGCTTGGGCATGTCCGGCAGCTTGGGGTTGGCAGGGGTCGTCTGGCGACCACCGGAGAGAAAGAAATCGAGTCCGCGTCCCAAACGACGATCAACCATCGATCAGCTCCTTCACGAGTTCGGCGTAGCAGAGTGCGCTCATGGACCAGGGAGAGTGAGAGAAAACGGTATGCCCGTGGCTGGCGGCTTCCACCACCATCGCATCACGGACGATCACAGTGTCGAGGACCCGGTTGCCCAGATTCTTGCGCAGGTCCTCGAGGATCTCGGCGGCGACTGGCTCTGCCAACCCCACCATCGTCGCCAGAATGCCGCGCAGGCGGGCCTTGCCGGGCAGGCGAGTCGCGGCGACTTCCAGGGAGGAGAGCATCTGGGACAGCCCGTGCATGGCAAAGAACTCGGCCTGCACTGGCACGATGACCTCGTCACAGAGTTGCAGTCCTGCCCAGCCCCACTCGTCCATTCTCGGGGGTGAGTCGACGACCAGCCAGTCGATCTGGCCGGCGAGTGCATCGACCAGGCCTTGAAGCTTGGCGAGCTCGATCTGGGGTCGGTCCTCGACGAAAGCTGCCGCACCCGGCGACGGCAGTAGCCAGAGTCGCTCCGCGATCGGCATCAGGTGCGTGAGCGCGCCCTCACCTTCCTCTCCGCCCTGCATCCCCTGCATCGCCACAGTGGCGTTGCCTTGAGGGTCGAGGTCGAACATGGCCACGCGGGCTCCCGACAGGGCCAGGCCATGAGCGAGGTGAATCGCGGTAGTGGTCTTGCCGACCCCACCCTTCTGGTTTGCCAGGACAATCGACCGCAAAGCTCCCTCCGCTGCTCGCACCCGTAGACACAGGGGTGCCACCGCCACAACGAGGCGTTTCGTATACCAGGGCCGGCAGGATAGCGGAAAGGGATCTTGCGCCGGAGCGGCTCCGCCTGTTGAAGAACCCAAACCCCTCCGGGCCCATGAGGATCGCCACTGCACGACAGGTTGGGCTTCGCCGCCTGCGACTCGAAGTGCTCGCTCGAGCGCGGCGAGTGGGCTTTTGGCCGCCCTTGCTGCTGCTGGTTTGGATGGTGGTGGCTCAGGCCCAGGAGCCCAAGGCGCTGCGCTCCTTCGGGATCCTGATCGGGCCGCAGGGCGCGTGGGTGGGGGCGGCTCTACTCCTGCCCCTCCTGTTTACTGCGCAGCGTATACATATTGAAAGAGTCGCGTGGACGGACCTGTGCGCCAACTTCGTGTTCCTCGCGGTCATCGCAGTTGGTCAGGCGGGCTTCGCCTTCCTGGCCGAGTGGTCGCTTTCGGGCCGCGCGAGTACACAACAAGCACTGCAGTCCGCCAGCTACTTCGTCCTCGCCTGGTTGCCGCTGGCCTGCTGCTGGCGAGGGGATTCTCCCGGTGGTTTCGCCAAGCTGGTCCGGATGGCTATCATCGCGGCGGCTGTCTGCCTGGGAATCGGCTTCGCCGAACAGGTCTGGCACCGAGGAGTCTCGTTGCAGCTCCTCGCGGCTGTGGCGCTCGCTGGCCTCGCCGGCCTCGTGGTCCCCAACATGCAGACGAACCCAAGTAACTGCGGCAAATGCGCATAGGAATCCTGGGTGACATCCATGGCAACGCCGAGGCGTTGCGCGCCGTCGTCGATGAGCTGCGCGGCGAGGCCATCGACACCTACGTCCAGGTGGGGGACATCGTCGGCTACGGTCCCGAACCGTCCGTGTGCATCGACATCGTGCGTGAGCTGGGCTGCACGGTTTGCATGGGCAACCACGACGCGGCCGTGCTGGGAATCCTCGACACGTCCTACTTCAACGCGTTCGCCCGCGCCGCCATCCAGTGGACCCGGCCACGTCTGCGACCGGAGGACGTCGAGTTCCTCCGGGCCCTGCCCTACGTCGTCGAGAAGCCGCCGTTCACGGTGGTGCACGGTTCGCTGCACCTGCCCGAGCAGTTCGGCTACGTGATCAGTCCGGTCGAAGCGCTCGACTCGCTCGAGCACCAGAACACCGAGTTGTGTTTCCTCGGGCACTCGCACGTGCCGGCGATCTATCTGCGCCGCGACTCCGAACCGCACGAGATCCACGTTGTGCCGCACGCCGAAGCCGAGATCTCCTACGCGGGCTTCGATCGCGTGTTGATGAACGTCGGCAGCGTCGGCCAACCCCGCGACGAGGATCCGCGCGCCGCCTATGGGCTGGTCGACACCGAGACGAAGACCGCGATGATC
The DNA here is from genome assembly GCA_020638655.1 of Planctomycetota bacterium. Taxonomy (GTDB): domain Bacteria; phylum Planctomycetota; class UBA1135; order UBA1135; family UBA2386; genus JACKIC01. The sequence goes on along the minus strand of JACKIC010000001.1, from coordinate 681,479 downwards.
CGACGCGTCGCGTACGACATCGAAGCCGTGCAGACCAAGATTCGCGAGGCCGGGCTCCCGGACGTGCTGGCCAACCGGCTGGCGCTGGGGCTGTGAGACTGCGGCTGGCGCGCGCCGTCGTCGCCGCGCTGTCGGCGTTCCTCTGCGCTCCCGTGACGGCGCAGACGTGGCAGGAGACGTGCGGCCGCTCCTCGGCGGGAACGGTGGATCTCGAGCAGACGCTGCGCGACATCGGCCGCGACGCGCTCGTATTGCTGGTCGCCTCGCACCCCGACGATCGATACGTGCTGCCCGCCGCCTGGCTGCGTCATTGTCACGGCGTGCGGGTCGCCGTGCTGCTGGCCACGCGCGGTGGTGGTGGGCAGAACAGCACGGGGCCCGAGACCGGCGACGCGCTCGAACGCATCCGCACGCTCGAGACCGAGGCCGGCTGCGCGCGGTTCGATGCCGAGGTCTGGTATCTCAACCGACCGGACGCGGGCTTTCGGCGTTCGGCCGTCGAGACGTTCGCCGATTGGGGCCGCGAATCGACGCGCGACGACGTGGTGCGGCTGCTGCGCACGATCCGACCCGACGTGGTGATGACCACGCACCACAACGAGGAGGCGCACGGCCACGACCTCGCCGTGGTCGAGGTCCTGACCGAAGCGGTCCGCCTGGCCGCGGACGCGCAGTTCGCACCGGGCCTGCCGCCGCACGCCGTTTCCGCCTTCTACCTGGGCGCCGGTGGCACCAACACGCCGCGCACCTTGCGGGTGTCCGCCGACCGTTGGGACGAGGTGCGCGGCGCCACCCTGCGTCGCCTCGCCCACGACGTGCTGCGCGAGGCGCACATCAGCCCGGGCACGGTGTCACCCATGGACACCTTGTTCGAATCGGAGCTGCGTCTCGAGCCGCAGACCGCCGCGAGCCCGTCCGAAGAGGCCGCGTTCCTCGCGGTCCTGCCGTCGTTGTTCGACGCGGCGCGGTGGCCTGGCGATCCCGCGCGTGGCGAGGCGTTGTCGCGGCGCCTGTCGACGGAGATCCCGGAGCTGGTGCACCGCGGCGCCGGGGCGATCGACGCGATCTGCGCGGCGCTCGGTGAGCTGCGTCAGGTCAGGGCCGCATTGCCGAAGGAGCCGAGCGTGTCGACGACCGAGCTGCGCGCGCGATTGGCTCGTCGCATCGCGGCCTTGGAGCGGCTGCTGCTGTTGGTCGCCCAGGTGCAGCTCGAGCTGCAGGTGCCCCCGGGCACCTATGCGGTCGCGGGTGAGGATCTCTCGGCGGTGCTGCAGGTCCACCGGGGTGAGCCGGTGCCGTTGCAGTTGCGCGTCGAGGGCCTCGCCGGGATCCGCGCGAGCCTCGAAGGGGGAGACCCCGACGCGCTCGCCGCGACGGAGCGCGGCCGTTGGCAGGCGCCGCTGTCGCTGCGGGTGCCGCTCGGCCTGACCGAGGACTCCGATCCGATGGCGCGGCGGTTCCACGCCGACCGCTTCGTGCCGCCGGTGCGGATCCGCGCCACGCTGAGCCTGTTCGGAACCGAAGTGCCGGTCGATCTCACGGCGCCGATCGAACAGCGCGCGCCGGTGCGGCTCGAGCTCGTGCCGCCGATGTTGCTGCTGCCATCCGGGAGAACCGAGGCGCGCTTCAGCGTGCGCGTGACGCGCAACAGCAGGTATCCGATCGACGGGGCGATCGAGGTCGAAGCGCCGGCCGGATACGTGATCACCGACGACCACCGACAGGTCTCGCTGCGTGAGCAACGCGGCGACCTGTTCGGCTTCTCGGTGCGGGCGCCGGCAGAACGCAAGGCCGGCGTCGACGTGCTGCGCGTGCGGCTGGGCCGCAATCGCGTGGCGCTGCCGGTGCACAAGGTCGAGGTGCAGATCCGGCCCGGTCTTCGCGTCGGGCTGCTGCGCGGCCACGACGACACCTTGCCCGGCATCCTCGGCGCGAGCGGCCTGGGCGTGACGTGGTCCGAACTCAGCGACAGCGACATCGCGGTCGCCGACCTCGGTGGCTTCCACACGATCGTCGTCGACGTGCGCGCGCTGCGCGATCGACCGGAGGCGCGCCTGGGCTTTCGCCGCCTGCTCGAGTTCGCGCAGCACAAGGGGCGACGACTCGTCGTCTTCTATCACAAGGACATCGAGTTCCACCCGGTCGGCGAGGGCTTCCTCGGCGCACCGTTCGCCCCGTTTCAGATCGGCAAGGCGCGCGTCACCAGGCCGGACGCGCCGGTGCGCATGCTGTTGCCCCAGCACGTGCTGCTGCGCAACCCCAACATCGTGCGCCTCGGCGACTGGGACGGCTGGGAGCAGGAGCGCTGCCTGTATCTGCCGGAGGTCTACAGCAGCCAGTACGAGACGCTGCTGGAGATGCAGGATCCCGATCGCGACCCCGAACGCAGCGCCCTGCTCTACGCGCGCACCGGCCAGGGAGAGTACGTCTATTGCGCGCTGGCGCTGTGGCGGCAGCTCAAGAAGCTCCACCCTGGCGCCGTGCGCCTGCTCGCCAACCTGCTCACGCCCGCCGCCGACAGCTGACGTCAGCGGTTGCCGCGTCCGACCAGCAGGCAGCAGGCCACCGCGTTCGCGCCGAGCAGCGTGCCGACCGAGAGCCGCACGTCACCGGTCTTCCACCAGAGCACGGCGGACCAGCACATGATCAGCAAGGTCACCGACAGCAACACCCAGGTCGACCGGTTGCCTTCGATCGCGGCGTTCGCCGGCAGGGCCAGCGCTGCGGGTGCTGATCCGCCGGGCGCGGCCGCGATGCGGTGGTTGAGCCGCTTGCCGAGGTCGCCGACGCAGCTGACCAGCGAGCCGATCGCGACATTGGTCTGCGACAGCTCCTGCGAGGAACGCTCGAATCCCTCGCGCACGGCCGTGACCAGCGGCGCGAGATCCGTCGCGGGCGGCGCTGGCGGCGCCGGCTGTCGCGCGAGCTCGACCAGCGACTCGCGCAGGTCGGTGAGGAACGTCTGCACTTCGAGCGCCGGCATCGCGGCTGCCGTGGGCACCGCCGCTGCGGCGACCGGCGCGACCTCGACGGTCGGTTCGGCTTCGGCCTCCGCTTCCTCGGGCGCTTCGGCGACCGCTTCCTCGTCCTCGCCGGTCTCGGCCTCGACCTCGAGGTCGCCGGCATCGGCCGCTGCCGCCTCGTCACCGAGCACGGCGCTGAGCGCCGAATCGATGGTGGGCCGGGGCGCCGCCTCGTGTTCGTCCGTTGCGGCCGCGACGGCCGATTCGGCATCTGCTGCGGCCGGCACGGCCTCAGCGGTGTCCGCGACGACATCGGGAGCTGGCTCACCTTCGGCTCCGTTCGACCCTGCGTCGACCGCAGCGGGCTCGGGCGCCTCGGCGGCTTCTGCCTCTCGGCTCTCTTCACCAATGGCTGCGGCGACGACACCGGCCTCGTCGAGGTCGGCGCCGTCGGTCGGCTCGTCTTCGCTAGTCATGGCAGCCTCCTCCTCCTCGGTTCTCACGCTCGGCTCCAGCTCGGGCAGGACGTCGCGCGGATCGAGCGCCTCGAGTTCGACCATGGTCTCTTCGACCGGGACATCCATGTCGGGGGGTTCGCCGCCCCCGTCTTCCTCCGCGTGCCCGCTGCGCTCGCCGCTCGTGCCCTTCGCGCCAATGGACTTTGGCTCGTCCAGCATCGTCAGCTGGTCGAAGATCGAGTCTGCGACCGTGCGCAGGGCCTCGAGCGTCGGTTCGTCTTCCTCCGGTGTCGCCGGCTCGTCCTCAGCCTCGGCTTCCGGCGCGGTGTCGCTGGCCCCGGGCTCGTCGAGCATGCTCAGTTCGGCCAGCGTCTCGGCGCGCGGGGCGTGCACCTCCCGGCGCGCGGGCTCCGCGTCTTCGGCGCTGAGGGCGTCGCCGAGCGCGGCGGCTTCGTTGGCCAGCATCTGCACTTCCTGCAGGGTCGCGGACAGGCGCTCGATCGAGTCCGCGAAGTCGTTCTGCGTCGGCAGTTCGACCGTGGCGTCTTCCTGGCCGAACGCCATGTCGGCGTTGCGGTAGTCGGCGAGGGACGACGCGAGCGCCTCGCGCAGCGCGTCGAGCTCCGCGGCGGTCGGCGCGAACGACTCCTCCACCTCGTCCCGCGCCGGTGCCTGCGGCGCGACGCGGGGGGCGCTCTCGGCGGCCGGCTCGGTCGGCGCCTGTTCCTGCACGACCTCGGGCTGCGGATCTTCCTGTGCCACCTGCGACTCCTGGGCAGGCTGAAGCTCAGGTTCGTCTCGTGCCTCTTCGGGCGTGGGGTCACCCGCCCAGGAATCGAGCTCGTCGACGAGGGCCTCGCTGTCGAAGTAGATGCCTTCGGAGTCTTCCTCGTCTTCTTCGTCGGGCAGCATCGGGTCTTCGTCGGCAGTGGTCGTGGCGTCCGAGAATCCGCTCGCGGCGTCGGCCTCGCTGCTGGCCATCTCGTTCGCTTCAGCGGCTTCGAGCGCCGCCTCTTCCTCGGCGATCCGCTGCACGGAGTCGACGCCCAGGCCGAGCTCGTCGATGGCCTCCTGCAGCACCACGCCCAGGTCGCTGTATTCGAGGTGGTTGGCCAGCTCGATCGGCGGCGTGTGCGCGGCGTCTTCACCACCGGCGCTCGCGCGCTCTTGTTCGAGCTGCGGCATGCGCTCGGTCAGCATCGCGCGCAGCAACAGCGAGCGGACCCGCAGCGGCGTGAACACCACGCTCGTCTTGCCGATCGTGACGAGGCGCGCCGCCAGTTCGTGACGCAACTCCCGCGTCTGCACGGTGAACACCGGGTCGCCGCCGGGTCGTCCGTCGGGCAGGGCGCCGATCTGATCGAGCCAGCCGTTCGCCAGCCACGAGAGGATCCTCGCAGCGGGTACGGACAGGCGCGCCAGGTCCGAGCGCGTCAGGAGGTGTTTGCCGAGCTGAGTCAAAGAAGGAAGCGCGTCATGCCGACACGATCCCGCCTGCATCGACTTCTTCGGCTTTCTTCGCAGGACTGGTGAAGATCACCGCGGCGCGGGCCCGAAGGCGCCGTGACACCGGTGGTTCGACACCGGCAGTTCCTGTCCGCGCGCGCCGCCGCGATCAGGGCAGCCGCGGGAAGCGCATGCGGGTCTTCTTGCCGCGCACCAGGCGCACCTCGCGGGTCGTGCCGCTGTTGCGCAGGATGTGGAACGACTGCGCGTCGATCAGCGAGTAGTCGCCGTTGTCGTAGAGCAGCTCGAGGCGAATGGCCTGCTCGTGGTCCTCGAGCAGGCGGATCTCGACCACGTTGCGGGCGGAGACCGCCTGGGTCGTGCCTTGCGCGTTGACGTATTGCAGCTCGGTGATCGGCAACACCGTCACCTGGTCGGCGAGGGCCGGGTCGCCCGCGGTCTGCGGACCTTGCGGCACCATCGCGAGCGCGGCAACCACGGGTACGGGGAGCAGGAAATGCCAGGCTTTCACAGGACGGTCCTCTTGATCGGTTGAAGCGGCGGCCGCGGCGGGCCGAGGAGAGACGTGACACGACGAAGTCCGGGCTCCGGGCACGAAGTCCTTTCTTCGACGGGTCGCGAGACTATGACCGGGCCACCATCGTGTTTCTGCCACGGATCCTCACGGCGTTGGTGGTGCTGCTGGCCGCGATCCTCCTGACGGGGGGTGATGCGCCCTCCCCGCAGCCGGCCGTCGCGCTCGCCAACCCGGCGCCCGTCTCGGCGGACGACGGGCCGCAAGTCGTTGCGGGTAGCGGTGACCCGGCCGCCGAGGTGGTGGAGCGGGTCCGCGGTCTCGTGGGTGAGCAGCTCGCCGCCCTGCGCGAGGCGGTCCCGGTCGGCGCGGTGCACAAGTTCTTCGTCTTCGTGCATGCGAATCGCGCCGAACTGCCCGAGGCGATCGCGGCCAACCTGCACGAGGACTCGCCGGCCTTCGCCCTGCTCGGGCAGCACCAGATCCATCTGGTCTGGGGCGAGATGTCCCGCCTCGGCTCGTCGCCGCGGGCCGTCGTCACGCACGAGTTGGTGCACGAACTGCTGGACCAGTACGTGTCGCCGCACGGCGCCCAGCTGCCGCGCTGGTTCCACGAAGGCCTCGCCCAGCACCTTGCCCACGACACCTACCTGGGCGGGCGGGAAGAAGACCTCGTCTGGCGTGTCGCCGCCAACCGCCTGCTGCCGTTCGGCGAGCTGGCCCGCGGCTTCCCGGGCGACCGCGAAGGCATGCGCATCGCCTATGCGCAGAGCTACTCGTTCGTGTCCTGGCTGGTGCGCGAGCTCGGCTACGAGCGGGTGCTGCGCACCGCCAAGAACGTCGACGATCTGACCACGTTCGAGCGGGCTCTGGTCGGCAGCGCGCGCCGGTCGACCTACGACCTGCAGATGGATTGGCGCGACTACCTGCTGCACATCTCCGGGGCGCCGTGGCGGCTGTTGTTGTCGGAGTGGTGGGGGATGTTGTCGATCGCCCTGCTGCCCGTGCTGGTGCTGGCGCTGCGTCGGCGTCTCGCCGCAGGTGAGCGCGCTGCGGCGCGCCTGCGCGACGACGAGCTTCCGATCGGGTTCGAGCAGCCCGGGATGGACGCCGACGCCTCGGGCCTTCCGACCCAGCCGGCGGAGCAGGCGGGTGAGGTCGATCACGCGGCCGCAGAAGAAGAGGTCGTCCGCGGCGGGCATGAGGATCGCACCCAGGGCCCAGGCTGGTAAAAGGGAGGCGTGCGTCACGCCTCACATCTCGCGCGATCCGCCGCGCTGTCGCTGCTCCTCCTGCTCGCCTCCGGCTGTGTCTGGAACCGCCACGAGGTCGGGCTCGGCGCGACCGGGACCGGCGAGACCTCCGAGCGCCAGTTCTACATGCTGTTCGGCTTGATCGAGATCAACGAGGTCGACACGCGGCGAATGGCGCCAGAACTGACCAGCTACACGATCGAGACCGAGTTCGGTTTCGTCGATCTGCTGCTGACCCCGCTGCTACTGTTGACCATCACCTCCCGCACCGTGGTGGTGCGCACCTGAGCCGGCCGTGACGCTCTCACTGACCTTCCTGGGCGCCGCGCGGCACGTCACCGGCACCAAGCACCTGTTGACGGTCGGCGACAAGAAGGTGCTGCTCGACTGCGGCCTCGTGCAAGGCCCCCGCAAGATGGCGGAACACGCCAACCGCAACCTCCCGATCGGCGGCGGCGAGGTCGACTGCGTGGTGCTCTCGCACGCCCACATCGATCACTGCGGCGCCCTGCCGCGGCTGGTCAAGGACGGCTTCGGCGGCCCGATCTGGTGCACGCGCGCCACCGCCGACATGTTGCGGATGATGCTGACGGATTCGGCGCACATCCAGGCGCAGGACATCAAGCATCTGCGCAAACACGGCCATCAGGTCGAACCCCTCTACGACCAGGAGGACGTCGAACGCACGCTGCGTCTGGTGCGCGGCATCGACTACCACGAGACGTTCGACGTGGTGCCCGGACTGCGCGTGACCTTCCTCGACGCCGGCCACATCCTCGGCGCGGCGATCGTGGTGATGGACACCGACGTCGATCACCGGCAGCGACGGATCGTGTTCACGGGTGATCACGGTCGCAAGGAGTTGCCGATCCTGCGCGATCCCGAGCGCATCCCGGAGTGCGACGCGCTGATCACCGAGTCGACCTACGGCGACCGCCTGCACCCGCCGCGGGTCGACATGGCGAGTGAATTGCAGCGCATCGTCGAAGAGGAACTCCACGACGGCGGCCGCATCATCGTGCCCGCGTTCGCCGTGGGGCGAACCCAGTCGGTGGTCCTGTTCCTGGGGCAGCTGATGATGGACGGCAGGTTGCCCAAGCTGCCGATCTACGTCGACTCGCCGATGAGCCGCGAGGCCACCAAGATCATGGCGGCGCACGCCGACCTGTTCGACAAGGAGACGAGCGAGCTGATGCGCGGCGGCCATCACCCGTTGTTCTTCGAAGGGGTGCGTTACGTCGCCGACGTCGAGGAGAGCAAGTCGCTCAACGAGGTGCGCGAAGGGGTGATCGTCTCGGCGTCGGGGATGTGCGAGTCGGGTCGCGTCCTGCACCACCTCAAGCAGAGCATCGGCCGCAAGCAGGACTGCGTGCTGCTGGTCGGCTATCAGGCCGAGAACACGCTCGGCCGGCGCCTGATGGACGGCATGGACGAGGTCCGGATCTACGGGGACACCTACAAGGTGCGCTGCAAGGTCCGCTCGATGTCGGGTTTCTCGGCGCACGCGGATTACAGCGAGCTGCTCACCGCGGAGCGACACCTGGCGATGCGCTGCAAGCAGGTGTTCGTCGTGCACGGCGAAGAAGAGCCCGCGATGGCCTTCGCGGGCCGGCTGCGCGACGTCGGGTTCCGCGATGTGGTGGTGCCGGCCAAGCGCGACTGCATCGACATCGCATGAGCGCGATCGACTTCGTCAAGATGGAGGGTGCGGGCAACGACTACGTCTACGTCGACGCCCTGCGCTCCGACTTTCCCTGGTCGCGCGCCGCGGAGCTGGCGGTCGCCTGGTCCGACCGTCACTTCGGCGTCGGCGGCGACGGTCTCATCGTGCTGTCGAAGGGAGAACGCGCGCCGGTGCGCATGACAATGTGGAACCTCGACGGCTCGCGCGGCGCGATGTGCGGCAACGGCCTGCGCTGCGTCGCCAAGCTCGCGCGCGACCACGGTCACGTCGCGACCGACCGGTTCGTCGTCGAGACCGACGCCGGGGACCGCGAGGTCGAGGTGTTCGCCGCCGATGCGCACGATCCGGCCACCTGCCTGGTCCGCACCCAGATGGGACCCGTCGTCACCGGTCCCGCGGTCCGCATCGAGATCCTGGGGCGCCAGCTCGAGTTCGTGCCCGGCGACGCCGGCAACCCGCACGCGGTGGTCTTCGTCGACGACGTCGAAGCCGCCGACGTCGCCGGCATCGGCGCGGCGATGCAGCACCACGTCGCGTTCCCCGACGGGGTGAACGTCGAGTTCGTGCAGGTGGTGGGGCCCGACCTCGTGCGCCAGCGCACGTTCGAGCGCGGCAGCGGCGAGACCCTGGCCTGCGGCACCGGCGCGGCGGCGGTTGCTCGGGCGGCGCGACAACTTGGGCTCGTCACCGGCGACGAGGTGCGCGTCGAGCTGCGCGGCGGCCTCTTGCGCATCCAGCTCGACGGAACATCCCTTGCCATCGTCGGTCCGGCTCGTACCGTCTTCGCGGGAACGATCGCGCTCCCTGGGCGCGAACCGTAGCCACCGGCCCGAATCCCAATCCGTCCGCCTGCCAAGGAGCACGCCGTGGAACACCTGATCTGGATCATCCCCGTCGCCATCGTCGTCATCCTCGTGCTCTGGGCGATCGGCACGTTCAACGGCCTGGTCAGCAAGCGCAACGAGACGAAGAACGCGTGGAGCCAGATCGACGTGCAGCTCAAGCGCCGCTACGACCTGATCCCCAACCTGGTCGAGACCGCCAAGGGCTACATGAAGCACGAGCGCGAGACGCTCGAGGCGGTGATCAAGGCGCGCCAGACCTGCGTCGACCTCAAGAACGCCGGCAACATCGGCGAGCTGATGAAGGCCGAAGGCGCGCTGGCCGGTTCGCTGAAGAGCCTGTTCGCGGTCGCCGAGGGCTACCCGGACCTCAAGGCCAACCAGAACATGCTCGCGCTGCAGGAAGAGCTGACCTCGACCGAGAACCGCATCGGCTTCGCGCGTCAGGCCTACAACGACGCGGCGATGCGCTTCAATACCGCGATCGAGCAGTTCCCCGCGTCGGTGATCGCCGGCTTCGGCAACTTCCGCCAGGTCGAGTTCTTCGAGGTCGAGAGCCCCGAAGAGCGCAAGGTCGTCAAGGTCTCGTTCTGAGCCGCGGCGCATGACGGCAGCCGGCGAAGGCAACCCGACCGAGCTGCGTGGGCAGGTGGTCCTGTTCGTCGGTGAAGTCGCCGCGGTGCGTGCCGCGCTGGCGGCGCAGGTCCTGCGGCTCGGCGGCAAGGTCGCCGTCGCCGTGCCGCGCGCGTGGCAGGTGCAGGGCGTCAAGGACGAACTCGGTGGCGACGGCGTGCTGGTCGGTGTCGTCGGTGCGCGTGATGGCGAGGCCGCCGCGGGTTTCGTCAAGGGCGCGGAGGACGCGCTCGGCCCGATCACCGCGTTCGTCTTCGTCGCCAGCGGCGCAGCTGCCGGCCCGGTCGGCCGCGACAGCGACGGCGCGCTCGGCGAAGTGCTCGCGACCGCCCTGCTCGCGGGTGCGAACGTCGTGCGCGCGCTCGTCGGTCGGCTGCGGCGGCGCAAGCGCGGTCACGTCGTGCTCGTCGGCGGTCCCGCGGCGGAGCTCGAAGGGGCCAACGACGGCGCTGCCCACGGGGCGCTGCGCGGCTACGCGGCCGGCCTGACGGCGGAGCTGCGCGGCTCCGGCGTGCAGGTGACGTTGTTGGACGCCGACCGTGCCGAGCCGGGAGATGCGATCGCGGCGCGGCTGCTGCGCTGCCTGCGCGGAGCGCCCGGTAGCGCGTGACTCTGTTGCCCCCGGCTCGGACAGGCTACAAGCACCCCATGAGCAGGTCCTCGCCCGTCCTCGCCGCCGCGCTGCTGGTCGGCGGTTTCGTGTCGGCGCAGGAGGAGCAGGCGCCGATGCAGGATCCGGTGGCGGTCTGCGGCAAGGTCGCCGAAGCGTGGTTGGCCGGCGACCAGGCCTCGCAGCCCGAGCTCGAGAAGGTCGTGCGCGCGCTGTTCGTGGACCGCGCCGCCGGGCTGAAGTGGCTGGCGGCGCAGGTGCCCGCGGCGGTGGCCGCGCCGAGCGCGCCGCGCAGCAAGGGTGTGATGACCCTGGTGACCCACGAGATGCTCGAGTTCCTGAAGCGCGAGCACGCCAGCGAGTGGCGCTACGCCGGGCAGTTCGAGCCACTCGCGGTGCTGCAGCCGGTCGTCGGAGAGCAGTTGTTCCGGCTGCTGCTCGACACCCCGGAGTGGTACCCCAACACGCACCGTGTCGAGCTGGTGCCGGCGTTGCGGGACCTGCAGGCGAAGCCGCCTTCGCCCGGGCGCTTCGCCGCCGTCAAGGCGATCGCCGACAACGCCGAGCTCGAACCCATCGGCCTGCGCCGCGCGCTGGCCGGACTGTTGTGGCAGTGGGGCGACAAGTCCTGCGCGCAGAGCTGGCTCGACGAGCTGCAGGCGAACACCGTCGACGGCGACGCCGAGGATCGGGTCGTGGCGATGCTCGAGCTCGCCGAGTTCCAGTACCAGCTGCGTGACTACGCCGGCTCGGCCAGGACCCATCGCGCGATGCAATCGATGGCCAAGGCCGCCGGCGTGCCGCTGAAGCCGGTCGACTACTACGGCTCCGCCTGCGTGCACAACCTCAGCGGCCAGCGCGAGCGCGCGCTCGACCAGCTGCGGACCTGCCTGCAGCTGCTCGCCGCGGACAATCTCGACTCGTCGCACAAGCTGTCGCGCGAGCTGTTCGAGAAGGACCCGGAGATCGCGGCCCTGCGCGAGGACCCGGAGATCGTCGCGCTGATCGATCGGGTGCTGCCGAAGAAGGCCGACAAGAACGACGGGGTCAAGCGATGAGTCGCGCGCCGCGATGAGCCTGCCGCTGTCCTTCCTGCTCGGCCTGCTCACCTTGTTCGCGTCGGTCGAGTTGGACCGACCGATTCCCGGCAGCGGCAGCCTCGACCAGGTGATCGTGTTCGCGCCGATCCTGCTGTTGCCGACGGTGCTGGTGATGCTGGCCCAACGCAGCGCCATGGCGCGGTTGGTGCAGGGGCGCCGGGGGCGCGTGCCGCCGCGGCTGTGGCTGCGCGCGAGCCTGATCAGCGTGCCGCTCGGTATGTGGTTGCTGCTCGGGCCAGGCGGCCATGCCGACCTCGCCGATCGCGTCGCCGCAGGCAGCGAGACGGTGCGCCTGGCGCTGCTGCTGCTGCCGCTCGCGATCATGGAGGTGCCGCGCATCGCCGCGGCGACGGTGGCGGGCCAGTGGTGCGAGATCGACGACGAACTCGCCGGGCGTTCGCTGGTCTCCATGGGCATGTTGCCCTCGCTGCGCGACTCGTGGCCGCTGGTGCGGCTGCGGTTGGGTTGGGTCCTGCTGTTGGCGATGCCGTGCTTCCTGTTCGGCGCCGCGCTCGACCTGCTGTCCCTGGACCGGACCGCCCAGGGTCTGGTGCTGATCACCGGCTTCGGCTCGACCGCCGCGATGCTGGTGTTCATGGCCGTCGCCGCGGTGGTGCTGCCGCCGTGGTTCCGTATCGCGTTCGCCGCTCGGCCCCTGCCCGAGCCGCTCGGTCAGCGCCTGCGCACGACGGCCGCCGCCCTGGGTTTTCCGTCGTCGCGGTTGTTCCTGTTGCCCACCGGACAGCGCTCCCTCAACGCGATGATGGTCGGGCCGCTGCCGATCGGTCGCAGCCTGGGCATCACCGACGGGCTCGTGCACGCGTTGGGCGAAGACGCCCTCGCCGGGGTCGTCGCCCACGAGGTGGGGCACGCCAAGCGCGAACATCCGGCGTTGCTCGTGAGCCTCGCCGTACTCGTGCCGATGCTGCTGCTAGGACCGGTGCAGCTGCTCGAGATGCACGAGTTGCCCGTGACGATCCAGGCGTTGATCGGGCTGGTGGTGCTGTCGATCGCGTGGACGGTGGTGCGCGGCCTCGCCCACCGCTTCGAACACGAGGCCGACGTGGTCTCGGTGCAGGCGTTCGGCGCCGCACCCTGCACGCAGGCCTTGCGCACCGTGCTCGCGATGGCGCTGCCGCACAAACACGGCTTCTTCGGCCGTATCTCGAGCATGCATCCGGACGAGTTGATCCGCTACGAGGTGATGTGGCGCTACGAACGGGACCCGGCGTTTCGTACGCGCTTCGACGCCGCGGGCCGCCGCATCCGCTGGGCCGTCGCCGGGCTGCTGCTCGCGTCGCTGGCGGCCGCGTCGGTGACCTGGCTGCGCGAGTGGCCGTACGAACGCGCCTTTCTCGCATTCCATCGCGGCGATCTGGTCGCGACCGGCGCCGCGATCGCCGAGGTCGGGGAGACGGTGCCCTCGCATTGGCAGGAAGCGTGGCAATACCTGTCGGCAGACTTTGCCGCCGCGGCGGAGTTCGCGCCGCAGGCGCGAGACTGGTCGAGCGTGGCCGCGACCGTGGTGCCGCAGACCTGGGACAAGGGCGTCGAGGTGCTGCTGCGCGAGGGACCCGCTGCGGCGCGCCCCTGGTTCTCGATCGCGGTCGGTGTCGCCGAGGACCCACCGCTGGTCCGGCGCGCGGTGCTCGACTACTGCGAGGCAGCGGCGGCGACGGACACCGACCGCATGGAACGCGTCAAGCTGGTCGTGCGCCGGCTGGGCGCGCCGGTGGAATTGCAGCGCGTGTTCTCGGGCTGAAGCCCGGACGCCGAGGATCAGTAGCGGTTGACCTCGACGGCCCAGGTCATCTCCTTGCGCCAGACCTCGTTGCCGCGGCGGTCGAACTCGCGCACGCGGGTGTTTTCCGCCACCAGCGTGTTGCCGTTGGGCAGGCGATCGGCGTCGCTGGGCGAGCTCAGGCCCGTGAGTTCCCAGACGGTCTTGCCGTCGCGATCGACCTCGATCACCACGCCCTTGTTGCGCAGCGTGATCAGGGTGTTGCCGTTGGGAAGGCGGTCGGCGTCGTGCACGTGCGGCAGGCCGGTGAGCTGCCAGACGATCTCACCGGTCGGCGAGACCTCGATCACGCGGTCCTTGAGCACATCGGCGATCAACGTGTTGCCGTTGGCGAGGCGATCGCAGTCGAACGGTCGGATGCCGTCGCCGTAGCTCCAGACGATCTCCTTGGCCGGGTTCACCTCGATCACGCGACCGCCGAAGGTGTCTGCGATCAGCGTGTTGCCGTTCGGCAGGCGGTCCGCGTCGTAGGGGTTCTTGAGGTCCTCGAACACCCAGATGTCGTTGCCCTTGCGGTCGACTTCGCGCACGCGGCTGACCGAGAACTCGGTGATCAGCAGGTTGCCGCTGTCGAGGCACTCGGCGTCCCAGGCGCCGTAGACCTCTTCGATCGCGAACACCACGCGGCCCTGGTCGTCGACCTCGACGATGCGGTTGTCGCTGTAGTCGGCGATCAGCGTGAAGCCCCACAGCGCGCCGCCGCCGACGCCGATCTCGATGCGGCGCACCTGGGTCATCGGCAGCGCCGCGGCGCCGAGCAGCGGCACGGCCACGCCGATGTGCGCGCCGTCGCTGGCGCAGACGAAGCCGATCAGCCGATCACCGGTGGTCAGGTCCAGGCGGGTGTAGACGGTGGCGTCGACGTCGATCGTGCGCGGCCGCTGGAACAGCACGCCGGCGACGTCGCCCCGCGCGACCATGCGCTTGGCGCCGGCGCCGTCGACCACCTGCAGCTGGTTGGGGTCGGCGGCGATCAGCTCGCCGTCGAGGAACTCGCCTGAACGCAGCCGCAACCGATCGCGCTCGGGCGAGGCGCCGACGAGGCGGTCGAGCTCGGGGTCGAGGGCGATGCCCTGCACCTCCTTGCGCGGCAGGGCGACGTCACCGAACAGCGCCGAACGCACGCGCACCGTCTGCTTGTCGATGCTGAGCACCTCGCCGACCACGAGGCTTCCCTGGCTGAGGAACACCCGCGCGGCCTTGCTCGGTTGCAAGGCGTTGGCCGGAAACTCGATCGTGTCGCAGTCGGCGAACGACAACTCGGCGTCGTCGAGTTCGGCGAACGCGCCGCGGACGCGCAGCGAGTCGCCGAGCATGCCCTGCCAGGAGCCGTCGATCTCGATCGGGTCGGGTAGCGAGAACTTCGCGGCGGTGCCGCCGGCGTCGTCGGGCAGCGTCACGCGCGCCGCCGCAGCGAGCAGCGGATTCTCGCTCTTGCCGAGCTCGTTCAGCAGCACCGCGACGTCGCCGTCCGCGGCGTGCGAGCGCAGGCCGCGCAGGATGCACATCGCCTCGCCGATCGGCAGCTTGGGGTCGAGCAGCCAGCTCCGGCACAGCGCGGTCGCCTTGGGCGAGCGCATGCGCGCGATCGCGGACTGCGCGGCCTGACGATGTGAGCCGCCCTTCCAGGTCAGCATCTGCTCGACCGGCCCGATCTCGTCTTCCCCGCCGAGCTTGCCGAGCGCGCGGATCGCGCCGTCGACCACCGACGGGTCGGTGTGGCCCAGGGCGCTGCGCAGCGCGCGCAACAGGCGCGGGTCGCTGTCGAGGTAGAGCGCGGTGGTGACCAGGCCGCGCAGCAGCCGCACCTCGCGCTCCTCCTCCTCGGTGCCCTTGGCGGTCAGGGCGTCGAGGATGCGCGCGCAGCGCATGTGCTGTTCGAGCACGGTGTATTCGTCGCGGTGCTGCTGGATCAGGGCCCGCGCCCGGCCGCCGACCTCGATCAGGTTGCGTTCCGCGGCCTCGCGGACCTCCCAGCGGTCGTCGATGAGCTCGTCGAGCAGCCGGTCGATCTTCAGCAGGTACTCGCGGTGGTCGCCGTGGATCCGGGCGACCAGGGCCGTGAAGCACTCCTTGCTGGCGGCCTGCAGCTTGCCGACCTGCTGGAGTTGGGCGACGAGGGAGTCGCTCTGGAAGCCCGTCGAGTTGGCCACGAGCTGCTCGTCGGTCCAGTCCTGGGCTCTGGCCGCCAGCTGCGTGGCCGCGACCAATCCGAGGATGAGAAAGGGGCTGCTTGATCTCTGCATGCTGATTCCGCGCGGCAGTCTAGCAGTGCTTGGAAGGGCGTGGCCGCGCGGCCTTCCATGCCCGGGCGGGAAGATGTCGCCTGTCGCAACGGTCCGACGTCGGCGGGAGTTCGCCGATCAAGAATGGGTCGGGGGGCTCGCTGGCGCGAGCGTCAGAACGTAGATTGCCAACTGATCCTCCGGCGATCGGGGCCGTTGCACCCCCGAACCACACGACGGCGGACACGTCCTGCGGATCAAGACCCCTCTGTTCCTTCGTCGTCGCGGCCGCGGGTCGCGGCTGGCCAACTCCTCGGACCCGAAGAACCCACGTGCGTTGCCGACAGCCAGTTGCCTTCGTCGTCGCGAGCCGCCGGACGGCGGGATCCGCGACCGCGGTCGCCGCCTGGTTGCTGGCCGTGCCGTTCGCAGTGGCCTTCACGCTGCGCGAGGCGACCGGTCAGCAGGTGCAGGTCCGCGCGCCGGTCGCCGTCGTGCTGCCGTTCCAGGCCGGGAAAGCCGCCGACGACGACCACGGCGCGCCCGTCGAGATGTTCGAGAACGCCCATCTCGACAGGTACTTGCGTAAGGCCGAGGAGTTCTTCTCCCGAGAGGACTACGCGTCGGCGATCCAGATCCTGCAGGACGTCGCCGAGGGGCGGACCAAGATCGAGGTCGGGGTGGGCGATGCCCCGGAACCGGCCGCGGGCGATCCGCCGGGCAAGCCGTCGGTCAAGGACGGTCAGAGGGACGGGCCGGCCGTTACCGGGATGGCCGCAAGTATCGCTCAGAAAGAGCGTTACGCGGTGTTTGCGTCGGACGGACGGCTGTTCCGCCCGGTGCGTCGCCTGGGCCAGGAGATGCTCGCGCACATGCCCGCCAACGGCATCGAGCTGTACCGCACGATGTACGACGGCGACGCCGAACGCATGCTCGACGAGGCCCTCGCCGAGGGGTCGACCCACGCGCTGCAGGCGGTGGTCGACCGCTACTACGTGTCCCTGGCCTCGGGGCGGGCGCTCGCGCTGCTCGCCGACCGCTGCATGCACGAGGGACGCTACCGCTCGGCGGTGCAGGTGCTGCGCGACCTGCTGCTGACCTACCCGGAGCAGAACCGCCGCAAGCTCGGCCTCGACGACACCTGGCTGCACTTCAAGATCGCGTTGTGCCTGGCGTTCTCGGGCGAGCAGGAAGCCGCTCACGACGCCGCGGTGCAGCTCGCCGAGACCAGGCAGGAGGACTCCCTGCGCATCCTCGGTCAGCTGCAGGCGGTCAAGGACCTGCCGACCCAGGAATCATTCCAGCCCAGGGCCGTGGCGCAGCGGCGCCCCGTCGACCAACAGAAGATCAGCTGGCTCGGTGACCGGGCCGAGGAGCTGGTCCCGCTGTGGCAATACCGGTTCGCGGACCCCGACCCGTATCGGGAGCCCAAGTCGTCGCGCAACAACGGCGGCATCCCCATCGACGACGTCGTGAAGAGCATGGCGATGCCGTTCGCGGGTCGCTACTACCCGGGCACCGACGTGCACTTCGCCGAGTTGGGCGTCGCGGGTGGCGTCGCCGAGCTGGCGCCGCCGCGCGTGGTGTTCCTCGAGCACTACCGCATGCGCGTCGCCGATGCGCTCACTGGCGTGATGGTGGCCGAGAGCGACGGCGTCGCCGAGCCACCGGCGCCCCGCGACGGTCACCCGCGCGTGCGGATCGCCGCCTGCGACTACGCGCTGCTGCAGGCCGTCGAAGACGACAAGAGCCTCTACGCCGTGCTCGGCTACGGCCGCAAGTCGACGGCGAGCAGTCAGGTGTTCCGCGCCAGTGATCTGGTGGCCTACGACCGCACCAATCTGCAGCAGCGCTGGACCAGCGCCGACTGGCTCGACGGCGAGACCGGTCTGCGCGACGTCACGTTCCTGGCGGCACCCACGGTGTTCGGAGAGCGCCTGTTCCTGCCGTCGCTGCGTCGCGACGTCTACGCGCTCGAGTGCCTGGACCGCAACACCGGCGAGCCGCTCTGGGCCACGCCCCTGCACGCGGGCGGCACCCAGTTCTTCAAGGCGCCGGGCGTGCGTGTGCAGGTCGAAGGCGGCACCGCCTACGTCGTCACCAACGCCGGCTGCCTGGGCGCGATCGATGCCTTCACGGGCGACCTGAGGTGGGTGCGCCGCTACGAGCGCGACGACCCGTTGCGGCCCAGTCGGATCAAGAGCAGCAAGGTCGACCGCGGCATGCAGTTCAGCAACGGCCGCAACTTCGCGCAGGTGCCGCTGACGGGCTTCTATCCCAGCGATCTGGTGATCGCGAACGGCCTGGTCTGCGTGGCGCCGGTCGACGGCGACATGTTGCTGTGCGTCGACGGCGCCTCGGGACAGCCGGTGTGGATGTTCGACGCCGCGTCGCGCTACGCCTCCGAGTTCGGGCGCCTGCGGGTGCTGATCGGCACCGCCGCCGACCACCTGTTCGCCTGCAGCGACTCACACCTGGTGTGCTTGTCGATGCGCGGCGGCCTGATGCGCTGGGCCCGCGAGCTGCCGCCCGGCGGCGACCAGAAGACCACCGGTCGCGGTCGCGGCGCGATCGTCGGCGACCACGTCGTGGTGCCCGGCGACCGCGAACTGCTGGTGTTCGACTTCGACGGCGTCGCGCCGATGCGGCGCATTCCGTTGCCCGCGTTCGGCGCCGGCCGCGACCCGCTGGAGGGCTCGTTCCAGATCAGCAGCCGCGGCCCGTGGTTGGCGATCGGCCACGCCGGTGGCGTCGAACTGTTCAGCACTGCCCAGGCGCTCGAACAGCTCTCGAGCGGCATCGACGACCCGTTCGCGCGCGCGACCTGTCTCGTGCAGGCGAGCCAGCCGGCTGCCGCCGAGGCGGTGCTGCGTGCGGCGATCCAGGCCAAGGACACGAGCGAGCCGCAGCGCGCCAAGGCCCGTCGCCGGCTGCTCGGATCGGTGCGCGAACGCGCCCTCGCTGCGGCCGCGAAGGACTGCGCGGCGGGCCTGGCGATCCTCGACGAGGTCTTGCCGCTGCTCGGCCCCGTCGCGATCGCCGGAGCGCCGGCCAGCGATCGGGCCCTGCGCCTCGATTGGCACCTCGCGCGCCTCGACTGCTGCAAGGCGAGCGGCGATCTGCGCCGCTTCGAGTCCGAACAACAAGATCTCTACGACTTCATGGAGGGCAAGCGATGAGCCGACCTGCACGCACTTCCCCGGGCAGCAGCACGACCTCCGCCAGCCGCCGCGACCTGGCGCGCTGGGCCGCCCTCGCCGCGGCCGCGGGCTTGATGCCGCGCGGGCTCATCGCCGCCGCTGCGCCGCAGGATCCCGTCTATCCCCGCGGCGTGACGCGCGCGATCCACGAGGCCATCGGCCGCGGGCTCGAGTGGCTCGCGCGCAATCAGGCCAACGACGGCAGCTGGCGCAACGCCGGCGGCTACGGTACCTACCCCGCCGCCATGACGGGGCTCGCCGGCATGGCCCTGATCGCGTCGGGCTCGACGCCGACGCGGGGCAAGTACTGGCGCAGCGTGCGGCAGTCGGTCGACTTCCTGCTGAAGTTCGCCGATCCGCGCACCGGCGTGATCTCGGTGCCGGCCGAGGAAGGCCGCAGCATGTACGGCCACGGCTTCGCCACGCTCTACCTCGCCTCGGTCTACGGGATGGAGGAGGACGTCAAGAAGCAGGAGCGGCTCAAGAAGGTGCTCGACAAGGCCGTCGAACTGATCGCCTCGGCGCAGTCGGGCGCGGGCGGCTGGCTCTACACGCCGGACTCCAACGGCGACGAAGGCAGCGTCACGGTCACGCAGGTGCAGGCGCTGCGCGCGTGCCGCATGGCCGGCATCGTCGTCGACAAGCGCGTGATCGATCGCGCCGTCGACTACATCAAGCGTTGCCAGAACGGCGACGGCAGCATCCGCTACAGCCTCGGCTCGGGCGGCGGCGGTCGGCCGGCGATCACCGCCGCCGGCGTGGCGGTGCTCTACAACGCCGGTATCTACGAAGACCAGCCGTTCGTCGAGAAGGCCTACCAGTACTGCAAGAAGTCGATCCAGGTGTCCGTCGACAACACCGGGCACCACTACTACACGCACCTCTACTGGAGCCAGGCGATCTACCAGCACGGCGGCAAGGACTGGACCGACTACTACGAGAAGAAGTCCACCTGGCTGCTGCAGCAGCAGAAGAAGGACGGCAGCTGGGAAGGTGACGGCGTCGGCACCGTGTACGGCACGGCGATCGCATTGACGCTGCTGCAACTGCCCTACGCCCTGGCCCCGATCTACCAGCGTTGAACCTTCGAGCCACAGGCGACGGTTGCGACCGGCGGGGCACGCGGCGCGCGTTCGTGCGCGGCGCGATGGCGATCGCGGCGGGCGGCTGCCTGCCGGTGTCGTTGTTCGCGCAGCAGTCGCGGCGTCCCGGTTCTCAGGATCCGGCGCTGCCCGCCGGCCTCACGAAGAAGGGCAGGGCAGCGATCGAGCGCGGGCTCGAATGGCTGTCGCGCGCCCAGGGCGACGACGGCGCCTTCCGCGAACGCGGCGGCCTCACCTACCCCGCGGCGATGACTGGCCTCGCCGGCATGGCGCTGGTGGCTTCGGGCTCGACGCCGACGCGCGGCAGGTACTGGCGCGAGGTGCGGCGCGGCGTCGACTTCCTGTTGCGCGCCGCCGACCCGCGCACGGGGCTCGTTTCCGTGCCGTCCGAGGAGCCGCACACGATGTACGGCCACGGCTTCGCCACGCTGTTCCTCGGCTCGGTGCGCGGCATGGAGGAGGACCGGCAGACGCAGGAGAAGCTGCAGCTCGCGCTGCGCCGCGCGGTCGCGCTGATCTCGGCGGCGCAGTCGCCGGCGGGTGGCTGGTACTACGACCCGGACTCGAACAGCGACGAAGGCAGCGTGACCGTCACCCAGGTGCAGGCGCTGCGCGCGTGCCGCATGGCCGGGGTGCTCGTCGATCGCGCCACGATCGACCGCGCGGTCGACTACGTGCGGCGCTGCCAGAACGCTGACGGCAGCATCCGCTACAGCCTTTCGTCCGCGCCCACCGGCCGGCCGGCGATCACCGCGGCCGCGATCGCGGTGCTCTACAGCTCGGGGGTCTACGACGACCACGAGTTCGTGCAGCGGGCCTACGACTACTGCAAGCGCACGATCCGGGTGCGCGTCGACAACACGCAGCACCACTACTACTCCCACTACTACTGGAGCCAGGTCATGTACCACCGCGGCGGCAAGGAATGGGCCGACTACTACGCCCAGCTGCAGGAGTGGTTGCTCGACCAGCAGTCGGCGGACGGCTCGTGGATCGGCGACGGCGTCGGCCCGTTGTACGGCACGTCCGTGGCGCTGACCGCGTTGCAGCTCCCCTACGCGCTCGTCCCCATCTACCAGCGGTGAACGACCCACGATGATCGCGCTGGCCTTCCTCAACCCGATGCTGCTCTGGGCGCTGCCGCTCGCGGCGGTGCCGATCGTCATCCACATCCTCAACCGCCGGCGCTTCAAGCGGGTGCCGTGGGCGGCGATGGAGTTCCTGCTCAAGGCGATGAAGCGCAACCGCAAGCGCCTGCGCATGGAGCAGTGGCTGGTCCTGCTGCTGCGCACGCTCGCGGTGCTGTTGCTGGCGCTGCTGGTCAGCAGGCCGCAGCTGGGCGGCGGCGCCCTGTTCGGCTCGCGCACGCATCACGTCGTGCTGCTCGACGACAGCGCCTCGATGCGTCAGCAGAGCGGCAGCACCAACCTGTTCGACCGCGCCCGCGACCGCGTGCGGGCGCTCGCCGAGGACCTGGCGAAGCGGCGCGCCGGCGACGTGTTGTCCGTGGTGCGCACGAGCCGTCCGGACCAGCCCGACCTCTGGCAGCAGCGTGTCGGCGCCGACCTCGGTCGGCGGGTCGGCACCCTGCTCAAGGAGTGGTCCTGCTCCGATCAGGCGCCCGACCTGGGCGCGGCGGCGAGGCTGACCGTGGAGCGGGCCCGCAGCGAAGAGCAGGCGGGTCGCACCGAGTACTACGTCGTCGGCGATCAGCGCGCCCACGACTGGGTGACCACCGACGACAAACCGCGACCGGCGCTGCTCGCGATGCTCAGTGGGCTCGACGCGACCAAGGAACACGTGACCGTCTTCGGCGTGGGCGGCAGCCCCGCGAACGTCGCCGTGGTCGGCGTGCGGCTCACCGATCGCATGCTCGTCGCCGGGGTCCCGGCCACGTTCGCGGCCGAGGTGCGCAACTACGGCCTCGACCCCGTGGGGCCGAGCGCGGTCGCGATCGAGGTCGACGGCAAGTCGCGTGTCCTGCAGCCGGTGCCGCCGCTCGCGCCAGGCGAACGCGTGGCAGTGCCGTTCGGCACGACGTTCCACCAGGCCGGGCCGCACCACGTCGACGTCTCGTTCGACGTCCCCGATTCCTACGTGCTCGACGATCGTCGCACCGCGGCGATGGCGGTGGCCACGCGCAGCCGGGTGCTGCTGGTCGACGGCGATCCGGACAGCGACGAAGGCGAGACCTTCTATCTGCAGGCGGCGTTCGAACTCGGCGGCGAGGTCACCTCGGGCATCGAGGTCCAGGTGATCAGCGACGCGATGCTGCCAGCCGCCGAGCTCGCCGTGTTCGACGCGATCTGGCTCTGCAACGTGCAGTCGATCGACGCGCCGCAGGCGGAGCGGCTCGAGGATTTCGTGCGCAAGGGCGGCGGCCTGATCGTCGCGTGTGGGCCGCAGGTCGACGCCGGGCGCTACAACGAGCTGCTCTACAAGGGCGGCAAGGGGCTGCTGCCGATGGCGATCGGCGAGGTCGACGGCGACCCCGACCGCCCCGAGCACGCGACGTTGGTGGCGCGTGACCACCCGGTCTGCGCCGGTGTGGTCGAGGCCCTCGAGCTGCTCACCAACCGCGTGCTGTTGGTGAAGCGCTGGCTGACGCTGATCGAGGAGCCGGGCAGCACCGCGAGCGTGGTCGCGCGCATCCGCGACGCGGAAGGCCCGCCGCTCCTCGTCACCAAGACCTTCGGCGGCGGCGAGGGTGACACCGGCGCCCACGGCGGCGAGGTCGCGCTGCTCGCCGTGACCGCGGACAACTTCTGGTCGAACCTGCCCGCGACGCACCTGTTCCTGGTGCTCGCCAATCAGCTGCAGCGCTTCGCGGCGCGGCGCGCGGACTTCTCGGCCTTCAACCTGACCAGCGACGGCACCTTCCGCGACGAGCTCGATCCGGGCACCTACCGCCCGGACGTGACGGCGCGGGCTCTGATCGGCGACGGCGACGAACGCACGTTCACCGCAGCCGCGGCGAAGCCCGCGCCGACGGGGCCGCAGCCGGGCGGCGATCCAGCGCCGGCGCCCGCGACCACCAAGGAGCGGCTCGAGCTGACCGTGCCGATGCGCGAACTGCGGCAGCTCGGCGCCTACGCGCTCGACTTCGTGCGGCACGACGGGGACGCCGACGAGCGGCGCATCGCCCGCAACGTCAGCGTCGAGGAGAGCAACATGACGAGCTTCCCGGTCGCCGCGTTCGCGCGCACCTACCCCGCGGAGGTGCACGACCGCGTGACCTTCGTGGTCGACGCCGGCCAGGGTGCGCGCGACGCCGAGGAAGGTGAGGTGTGGCGTTGGTTGGCCATGGCGCTCGTCGCCGGTCTGCTGCTCGAATCGGTCCTCGCCTGGAGGTTCGGGCGTCACTAGCCCAAGCACGCCATGAACGAACTGTTGCGCAAACTCGCCGAGTGGCGCGGGATCACGATCGAGCCCGGGGCCGAGGTCCAGTTCGAGCTCGCGGGTTTCCCGACCGGCGGTCTTGGGCTGCTCGTGCTGCTGGGCTGCCTGCTGGTGCTGTTGCTGGTCGCCTTCGTCTATCGACGCGACGGCTCGCGGCTGACCACCTTGCAGCGCGTGATCCTGGCCTCGCTGCGCGCGATCGCCGTGCTCGCCGCGGTGGCACTGCTGCTCGAGCCCAACCTCGTCGCCGTGGAGCGACAGACCCGGCCCGGACACACGATCCTGCTGCTCGACACGTCTCAGTCGATGACGCACCTCGACGCTTTCCGCCGCGAGCAGGTGCAGCCGCTCGTCGCCGGTTGGCGCGAAATGGGGGTCACCGATCCCGCCGCGAAGACCCGCCTCGACCTGGCCAAGTCCCTGCTCGCGCACCGAGACGGCGAACTGGTCGGCAAGCTGGCGGCCAAGAACGAAGCTCAGCTTTACGGCTTCTCGAGCAGCATCACGCCGCTGCCGCTGATCCCGCCGCCGCCGCCGCCCCAGGACCCCGCGGCCGAACCGCGCCCCGAGCCGGCGCCGCGCCTGGACCTCGCCAACATCGAAGCCGAAGGGCGCTCGACCAACCTCGGCAGCGCCCTGCGCGCGGCGCTCGATCGCAGCCGCGCGGCCGAGATCGCCGGTGTGGTGATCCTCAGCGACGGCCGCCGCAATGCCGGCCCGCAGGGCGCCGAGATCGCCCGCCTGCTGACCCAGCGCAAGGTGCCGCACACCCTGGTGCTCGGCATCGGCGATCCGTCGGAGACCCAGGCCGTGCTGATGGCGCGCCTCGACGCGCCCGAGAAGGTGTTCCAGAAGGATCCCTTCCAGATGCAGACGACGGTGTCGAGCCAGGGCTACGACCCGCAGCAGATCCAGGCCAAGCTGGTGCGCATCGACGAGAACGGCGCCGAGACCACGGTCGCGACCCAGCCGGTCGCGATCCGCGAAGGCCGCGCCGACGTCGTCGTCGACTGGAAGCAACTGACCGTCGACGAACCCGGCCGGTTCCTGTTCCGGGCCGAGCTGACGCCGCCCGACGGCGAGCCGTTCGTGGCCGAGCGCCACAGCAAGACCGCGGCCGTCGAGGTGCTCGGCGAGCGCACGCGCGTGCTGCTGCTGTCGGGCAGCGGCGCGCACGAGTTCCAGATCCTGCGCAACCTGCTGATCCGCGACAAGACCATCGACGTCACTTGCTGGCAGCAGAGCGCCGACCCCAAGTTCCCGCAGGACGGCAACGAAGGGGTGCGCATCGAGGAGCTGCCGACGACGCGCGAGCAGTTCGATCCGTACGACGTTGTGATCCTGATCGACCCCGATCCGGCGCAGCTGTCGGCCTCGTTCTGCAATCTGCTGCAGCAACACGTGGTCGAAGGCGGCGGCGGGCTGTGGTGGGTCAGCGGCGAGAAGCACTCGCTCGACGCGGTGCGCGCCACGGCAGTGACGCGCCCGATCGCCGATCTGCTGCCCGTCGAGCCGGACATCGAGTTCATCGACCGCGAGTTCGCGGGGCTCGGACACGCCTTCCCGCGGCCCTGGCCGCTCGAGTTGTCGGCCGACGGCGACGACGGCATCGCCGCGAAGATCTCGCGCATCACCGACGGCAAGGACGAGAGCCGGATCCTGTGGAGCCGCCTGCCGGGCATGCACTACTGGTTCCAGGTGCGGCGCGCCAAGCCGGTCGCGACGGTGATCGCCGAGAGCACCAACCCCGAGCTCAAGCGCGGCGGCAAGGGCATGCCGATGATCGCCGTGCAGAACGTCGGCGCCGGTCGCGTGCTCTACAACGGCTCGGACGAGACCTATCGGTGGCGCTCGACCTATCCCGAGGCCTACGAGCGCTTCTGGGTCAAGGGCATCCGCTACCTCTTCGAGGGCCGCATCCACGCCGGCAACACCCGCCTGTTGTTGACCGTCGACACCGACAAGGTCGATCTGGGCGATGCCGTGCTGCTCACGGCGGCGGTCAAGACCGAGAGCCTGCAGCCGCTGATCGCGGAGGGCTTCGAGGTCACGGTCGAGCGCGAGGGCCAGCCCGCCGAGAACATGGTGCTGCAGCCCGTCGAGGGCGTGCCCGGCACCTACGAGCTGCGCTGGCGCCCGACCCAGCTCGGCAGCTACCGCATCCGGCCGGCGCAGAAGCTCGGTCGCCCGGTCGAGACGGCGGTGCAGGTGGTGCCGGCCCAGATCGAGCGGCAGGGCCCGATGGAGCGCGCGGAACTTGCGGCGATCGCCGCCGTTCCCGGCGGCGAACTGTTCCAGACTCCGGCCGAACTGCTCGCTGCCCTCGACCGTTTGCCGGCGCGCACCGTGGTGGACACGTTCCGCACGCCGCACTCCCTGTGGGACGGCTGGGTCACCGTGGCCTTCATCGTCCTGGTGTTGTCCATCGAGTGGCTCCTGCGCAAGCGCTTCAACCTGCTATGACCGCGACCGCCAACGACCCTGCGCCGGCACCGGCGCCGCTGCCCGCAGCCCCGTCCTCCGGGGCGATGGCCGCGGCGCGCGCCGCGCTGGGCAACCTGCGCAACCGCGCTCGCACCGGGCTGTGGATCGAGGGCCTCGGCCTGTTCGGTCTGCTGCTCGTCGCCTACGCGGTGCCGAGCTTCGTCACCGACCGGCTGCTGCGGCTCGAATGGGCGTTCCGCGCCGTGCTGCTGCTGAGCTTCGTCGTGGTGCTCTGGCGGCTGCTGTACCGGCGGGTGCTGCAGCCGATGTCGGTACAGCTGTCCGACGACGAGATCGCGCTCGCTGTCGAGCGGCGGTCGCCGCAGATGCGGCAGGCGCTGGTCAGCTCGCTGAGCTTCGAGCAGCGCCTGGCGCACGGCGATCACGGTCCCGATTCGCCGGCGATGATGGCCGCGGTCGTGGACGACGTGCGCGGTCGCATCGCGACGATCCCCTTCGCCGGCGCGATCGAGGCCGGTCGCGTGCGGCGTTATCTCACCGCCGCGTTCGCCGCACTGATCGTGTTCGCGATCTGGATCGCGGTCGACGCCGGGTCGTTCGGCCTGTGGGCGCGCCGCAACCTGTTCCTGTCGAACGTCGACTGGCCGCGCTACACGACGCTGGCGTTCGCGGACGGCGACAGCGAGATCCGCCTGCCGCAGGGCGACAGCCTGACGCTGCGCGTCAAGTGCAGCGGCGAGGTGCCCGACCAGGTGTTCCTCGACTACCGCTTCGCCGGCGGTGACGAGGGCACCGATCCGATGAGCCTGCAGAGCGGTGACGACGAGTTCACCCTGACGATCGACCGCGTGATCGAGGACGCCGAGCTGACCGCGTACGGCGGCGATGCGTTGCCGGTCACGGCGAAGATCCGTGTCGTCGAGCGCCCGCGCATCGACGACCTCGAGCTGCGCATCGAATACCCGAGCTACATGGAGCGCGAGATCGAGACCGTGCCGGCGACGCAGGGCGAACTGCGGCTGCCGGTGGGAGCGACGCTGCACGTCGCCGGCAAGAGCCACAAGCCGATCGACGACGCATTCCTGCTGGTCGGCGACGACCGGCGCGTGCCGCTGACCCGCGGCGAGGACGGTTTCGCCTTCGCCGGGTCGCTGCGACCCGAGGCCTCGGGCATGGTCAGCGTCGACGTCGTCGATCGCGATCGCCTCGGCACGGGCACGCCGCCCAAGTTCCTGCTGCGCGTCGGCGACGACCGCGAGCCCAAGCTCGACTTCAAGCTGCGCGGCATCAGTTCGATGGTGACGACGCACGCGCGTCTGCCGGGGCAGCTGCTGGTGCGCGACGATTTCGGCCTGCGTGAGATCGGCGCCGAGATGAAGGTGGTGGCGGAGACTTCCGGCGAGGGAGCCCCCGAGGCGCCGCTGCCCGTCGAGGTGCCGTTCGAGAACGTCGACGTGCTGTTCGGCACGCCGCTCGAGCGCAGCTCGATCCGGCACGAGACCACTGCCACGGTCGACATGGCGCAGTGGAACCCGGTGCCCGACGAGAACGCGGCGGAGAACCGCATCCGTCCGGGCAGCCTGCTGTCGCTGCGCTTCCGCGCCAAGGACAACTTCGGTCCCGGTGAGCCGCACGTCGGCTTCTCCGAGACGATGACGTTCCGCGTCGTCACGCGCGAGAAGCTGCTCGAGGAGCTGCGGCGCCGCCAGCTCGAGCAGCGCCAGGAGTTGCAGCGCATCGTCGACGAGGAGAAGGCCGCGCTGAGCGAACTGCGCGAGAACGTCAGCCCCGCGCAGGCCGGCGCCAAGCGCGCCCAGGTCGAGGCGCGGCTCGACGTGCTGGCGCGCCAACAACAGGCGCTCGGCCGCCGCGTCGCTTTCGTAGGCGACCAATACCAGCGCATCCTCTGGGAGTACGAGAACAACCGCCTGATCGCGCCCAACAACGTGCGCGAGCTCGAGAGCCGGATCACGGAACCCCTGGCCGCCGTTGCCAAGGAGGCTTTCCCCGGTTCGAGCCGCTTGGTACGAGACTTTCGCAGCACGGCCGAAGAGGCGACAAAGGCCCTGGCCATAGCCTCTTACGAGGACATCTTGCGGCGTCTCGTGGCGATTCTCGCCGAAATGGAGCAGGCGGAGAGCCTGGCGGCCCTCCTGGAGGACCTGCGAATCGTGATAAAGATACAAGACTCGACCATCAAGCAAGTCGAAGACCGAGTGCAGGCGTCCGAGCAAGAGCTGTTCGGTCCCGGCAAGAACAAGTAGTGAGGTTCCCGATGATCCGACGCGGTATCGCCGTTTTCGCGGCGCTGTTGTTCGGCGTATTGCCCCTCGCGCACACCGAGTTGCGCGCGCAGGGTGACACGCCGGTCAGCAAACAGGAACTCGCCCGCAGCAAGTTCCAGGAGCTGACCGAACGAATGCAGCGCCTCATGGCAGTCCTCCAGAAGGACTCCCCCGACGAGGCCGGCCTGCTCAGCGCGGGTCTGCAGTACGTGCGCGAAGCCAAGATCCACGAGGATCTGCAGCACGTCGCGCAGCTGCTGGAGCGGGGGGACTTCGACAACGCCCTCGCGGAGATGACCCAGGTCCGCCAGGAGCTGACGCGCCTCTACGAGATCCTTCAGAACCGGAACACCGATCTGAAGAAGCTGCTCGAGGAGATCGCCAAGCTGCAGGCGTTCCGCGACCGCGTCGACGACCTCGCCAAACAACAGGGTGAGGAGAAGGAAGCTTCGGCGCGCAGCGAGGAACTGCAGAAGCACCTCGCCGAGATCGAAGCGCAGAAGCAGCGCGCCGAGCAGTTGCTCGCGCAGCAGCAGGACCTGCGCAAGGACACCAACGAGATGGGGCTGCAGGCCGCGGCCGCGCCGGCCAAGAAGGCCGAGCAGCAGCAGTCGCAGCTGCAGAAGGACACCGAGAAGCTCAAGCAGGATCTGCAGGCCCTCGAGAAGAAGGACGAGCAGGTCCAGCCTGCGCAGCCCGGTCAGCCGTCGAAGGGCGGCAAGCCCAGCGAGGGCGCCGGCAAGGCGTCGAAGTCGATGGGCAAGGCCGCCGAGTCGCTCGGCCAGCAGAAGTCCGAGCCGGCCCTGAAGGACCAGGACCAGGCGATGGAGGGCCTCAAGCAGTCGATCAAGGACCTCGAGGAGATGGCCGAGAAGGCGCGTCGCGAGCTCGAGAAGCTGCCGTTCGACGAGCAGGCCAAGCGCCAGGAGCAGACCCAGCACGCGACCGACACCCTGTCGCAGGACATGGAGAAGGCCGAGCAGAAGGACGGCGAGTCCGGCGAACCCACCCCGGGTCGCAAGAAGGTGCAGCAGGCGGTGCCGAAGCAGCGCGCCGCGGCCGGCACGCTCAAGGAGTACAAGCCGGCCAAGCAGAAGCAGCAGGACGCCAAGGACGATCTGGAGGCGGCCCGCAAGGAGCTCGACGAGGCGCTCGCCCAGCTGCGTCAGCAGCTCCAGGACGAGGTGCTGCGCGCGCTCGAGGAGCGCTTCACGGCGATGCTCAAGGTGCAGCGCGAACTGTCGGTGGAGACCAAGACGCTCGACACGACGCGCCAGAACGTGCTGACCGCGGCCGGTGACCTGCCGGCCAGCCTCGCGCAGCGCATCCAGGCGGTGGCGACCAGCGAGGGTGACCTCGAGGTCGAAGCTGCCGATGCCCTCAAGCTGCTCGAAGAGGAAGGCACGACGGCGGTGTTCCCCGAGATCATCGAGGACCTCAAGGTGCAGCTGCACGACGTCGCCAAGGACTGCCGCGCCAACCTGACGGCGAAGCCGGTGCAGGACAAGCAGCGCGACATCGAGGACACCCTCGAGCTGTTGATCAACGCCCTGCGAAAAACCATCGAACGAAAAGAAGGCGGGTGTTGAACGGGTACCGGCGGTGGCGGTCAGCCACCACTCGTCCCGATCTCTGCCGAACTGAAGATGCTCAAGTTCCTCCAGGAACGTGTGAACAAGTCGACCAAGGAGTTCGACGCACTGGCCGACGCGGAGCGCGCCAAGGCCGGGGCCGAGGGCACCCAGGCGCTGTCGCAGCGGCAGGGTCGCGTGCGCGACCTGACCCGCAAGCTGGCGGCGAAGCTCGACAAGGACAACCAGAGCGAGGGGGGCCGATGAGCCCCCGCCGCATCGTCTGCGGCGTGTCGCTCGCGTTGCTGCTCGGTGCGGCGACCAGCGCGCCGCTGGCTGCGCAGCAGACCCAGCCGGCGCCCCCGGAGCCGGGAGCTGCGCCCGTCCAGGTGCAGAACCCGTTCAAGCCGTTCGACCGGGCGCGCTTCGACGCGACGGTGCAGAAGCTCGGCGCCACGCCCGAGCAGATGAAGGTGTTCGCGGCGGAGATCGACGAGTACGGCCTCAGCCGCGCCGCCGATCGTCTGCTGCGTTCGATACTGCCGGCCTATGACGCGGCCAAGAAGGGCTACGAGGACAACGACCCGACGGCCGCGCTCGCGCTGACCAAGGTGCTCGCGGCGGCGACGGAGCCCCTGGTTCGGGCGCACGCGCGCTACACGCTGGCGCGGCTGTTCCGCGACAGCGACGACCCGCAGCGCGCGGTCGAGGTGCTAGGCGACTACATCGGCAACGACATCAACCACTCGCCGTTGGACGGCGAAGTGGCGTACTTCTACGCGCAGTCGCTCGCCGACGTGCCCTTGCCCGAGCTCGCGATCCCGCGGTTCCGCGCCTTCCTGCAGTGGTTCCCCGAGGCCAGCGAACGCTACCGCACCGCGGCGCAGCAGCAGATCGCCGACCTCGAGCGCCAGCGCGAGAGCCGGCTGCACGGCCTGGCGGACGGCATGAGCCGCACGCGTCGCGACCTCAAGAAGGGCAAGACCGACAACCCGGTGCAGCTCGACCAGGAGAAGTACCTCGAGGAGCTGCAGGAGCTCATCGAGATGTACGAGGAGATGGAGAACCAGAGCAGCGGTCCGCCGTCCGGCAATGGTCAATCCTCGGCTCCCGCCAACCAGAGCGCTCTCCCCGGTGGTGAGGCGACGGTCGGCAACCTGAACAAGCGCCCGTCGCTCGCCGATCGCTGGGGCGACATGAAGGACCGCGATCGCGAGAAGATCGAGTCCGAGGTGCAGAACAGCCTGCCGCCGCAGTATCGCAAGATGCTCGAGGCCTACTACG
Source organism: Planctomycetota bacterium (assembly GCA_020638655.1). GTDB lineage: Bacteria > Planctomycetota > UBA1135 > UBA1135 > UBA2386 > JACKIC01. Next base: position 650,642 of record JACKIC010000001.1, on the reverse strand, counting down.
AGAAGCTGGGCAAGTCCCCGGGCAAATGAGCCTGCGCCTGCCGACAGCTTCGTTCGTGCTCGGTGTGCTGCTCGCGGCGGGCTTGCCCGCGCAGGTGGTCGGCACCGTCGACACCGTCGACGGGCGCCACCTCGAGGGGGCGATCACCGTGGCCGAGAGCGGCGACGTCGTGGTCACCACGGCGACCGGTGAGGTCCGGCTGCAGGTCGCCGAGCTGATGGACTTGGTGCCCGCCAAGGCCGCTCCGCGCCGGCTCACCGCGCTGCATCGCGTATGGCTGCGGTCCGGCGCCGAGCTGCCGTGTGTCGAGCTCGCGATCGCCACCGGCGAAGGGCCGGCGGCGATCGCGGCGGAGTTGCCGTGCGGCGCCAAGCTGCGGCTGCCGATCGGCATGCTTCACGCGCTGCGCCATGCCGGCGCCACGCGGCCCGAGCCAGCGCTGTTCGCCGCGGACCTGCGCGAGCCGGCCAAGAACGACGACCTGCTGTTCGTCACCAAGGACGAACGCGAGCAGCGCTCCGCGGTGCGGGTGACCGGCGCCAGCGGCGGCCAGGTCGCGTTCGATCTCCGCGGCAAGAGCTACGAGTTCGCCTTCGACGGCGTGGCCGCGATCGTGTTCGGGCAGAACACGGGGTTCGCGCCGGATCGTCAGCCCAAGCCGCGCACGGTGGTCGAGCTCACCACCGGTGAACGACTCGAAGGGCGGCTGCTCGCGTTGGACGAGCAGCTGCGCCTGCGACTGGACGAAGGCGTCGAGCTGGCCGTGCCGGCCAAGGCCCTGATGCGCATGTCGGTCGCCAGCGACCGCCTCGTGCGCCTGTCGGAGCTGACCCCCAAGGTCGAGCAGACCCCGGCCTTCGATCGGGTCTGGCCGTGGACCGTCGATCGCGCCATCGACGGCGGCGCCTTCCAGCTCGGCGGTCGTCAGTACGAGCGCGGTATCGGCATGGTGCCGCTCACGCGCCTGACCTACGACCTGGGCGGCAGGTTCGACTCGTTCGAGGCGACGATCGGCATCGACGACCGCGGCGGGCCCGCCGCCGACGCGGTGTTCCGCGTGTTCGTCGAGGATCGCCTCGCCTTCGAGCAGAAGGTGGACCGCCGCAGCGCTCCGCAGCAGATCTCGATCGACCTGGCCCGCTGCCAGCGACTGGCGCTCGAGGTCGACTTCGGCGCCAACTACGACCTCGGCGATCACTGCGTGTTCGCCGACGCGCGCGTCGTGCAGAAGTAGTCCGGACCCCAATGATGCTCGCCCTCGCCGCCGCCCTCACCTGCATGCAGGACCCGTCGTTGGCGGCGGTGCTCGCCGCACAGGACCACCGCGTCGCGGTGATGGAACGCTGCGCCGCCGCGGTGTGCTCGGTGATGTCGATGGACTCTCCGGGCGGCGGCAGCGGCGTCGTGTTCGACCCGGCGGGCTTCGTGCTCACCAACTTCCACGTCGTCGGTGGCGCCGACAAGGACTTCAAGTTGCCGGAGGCGCCCGAGCCGCCGGACGCGGAGTTGCAGGCGTTCAAGGACGCCAACCCGGACGCCAAGGACGGTGAAGTCGCGGCGTTCACCGAACGCTGGAAGACCGCCTGGCGCGCCGACAACCTGCCGCGCGGCAGCGCCCAGTACGCCAACAAGAAGGTCGGCTTGCCCGACGGCTACCTCTATCAGGCCGAGGTGCTGGGCATCGACCCCGGCAGCGACCTCGCGGTCCTGCGCCTGTTGCCGCGCTTCGACGGCCAGACCTTCGCGCATTGCGAGTTCGGCGACAGCGACCAGCTGCTGGTCGGCGAGACGGTGTTCGCGATGGGCAACCCGTTCCTGCTGGCGACGGACTTCACGCCGACGGTGACCTTCGGCATCGTCTCCGGCACCCATCGCTACCAGGAAGGCCAGGGCCAGCGCATGTTGGTCTACCCGGACTGCATCCAGGTCGACGCGCCCGTCAACCCGGGCAACTCGGGCGGCCCGCTGTTCAACGAGCGCGGCGAGATCGTCGGCATCAACGGCCGCATCTCGATCGGTGATCGCGGTCGCGTCAACGTCGGCGTCGGCTTCGCGATCGCGAGCAACCAGATCGCCAACTTCCTCGGCGACCTGATGGCTGGCCGGCACGCCGAACACGGCACCATGGACATGAGCGCGTGGTTCATGAACTCGCGCACCGAGGGCGAGACCCGCCGCGGCGTGTTCGTGCAGCAGCTGTTCAAGGATTCGGTGGTCGCCTCGGCCGGGCTGTCGCTCGGCGACGAGATCACTGCGTTCCAGGGCACCGAGGTGCGCTCGGCCAATCAGCTCGCGACCCTGGTCGGCGTGCTGCCGGCCGGCACCTACGTGACGCTGCGCTTCCGGCCGTCGCTGGCCGCCGGTGGGTTCGGCGAGGAGCGCCAGATCGGCGTGCGCCTGGCGACGCTCGACACCGGATCGTCGTTGGACGGCGGCGGCGACCAGGCGCGTCTCGCGAGCGGCAACAATCGCAAGCTCGCCGCGAAGGCGTTGTCGCGGTCGTGGCGCACCGAACTGGTCGGCAGCGAGGTCGTCGGGGCCGCGCGCGGCGCCGATCACAAGATCGTGCGGCGACAGGGTGCTGCGATCGCGATCGACCTCGCGTTCGGCGACCGGACCCTGTTGATCGCGCCAGACGGTGAGCGACCGATGGGAGCCGAGGAGCGCGCCCTGCTGGCGCGCGAACAGGCGACCAACGCGTTCTTGTGGAGCGCGGACGAACGCGCCGACAGGCTGAAGGACGCCCAGCTGCTCGGCGGCGTGCACGTCTTCGGCAAGCCCGCGTTCCGCTTCGGCTTGCCCGGTGACGGCGACCTCGAAGTGTGGCTGCGTCGCGACGGCGCGCCCGCCGGCTACGCCTTCCGCGATCCGGTGTTGCGCGCCCACGTCGCGTGGTATCGCGACGGCGACCGCGTGATGCGCGTGATCGACGGCGTGGCCGAGGCCGACTGGCACACCTGCACGTCCAAGGACGACGCCGCGGCCAAGGGAGACACGGCCAAGGGAGACGCGGCCAAGGAAGACAAGTGATGCACCAGCTGCTGTCCGTGCTCTGTTGCCTCGGTTCGCTCGCGGCCCAGACCCGCGACTACGGCAAGGCCTACTCCTTTGCCGAACGCAAGCCGGTCTCCAAGGTCGAGAAGGTCATCGATGGCCTGCTGCCGAGCATCGTCAAGGTGCACGGCGCCTCGGGCGTGCGCACGATCCAGGCCTACGGCACCGGCATCATCGTCAGCAAGCAGGGACACATCCTCACGCTCGACCAGGTGATGATCCAGAAGGACCGCACGCGCGTCGTGCTGCACGACGGCTCGGTGCATCAGGCGCAGCTGTTGCCAGAGGACCCGGCCCTCGGCGTGCGGCTGCTCAAGATCGATCCGAGCGAAGTCGACGGCGAGCTGCGCGCGGTGTGGCCGCCTGCGGACACCGAGGGGCTCGGCCACACCGGACAGTTCGTGGTCTCGCTGGGCAACTGCTTCCGGCTGGCGGAGTTCTCCGAGAAGGTCTCGGCGACGTTCGGCGTGGTCGTCGGTCGCGCCGACACGGCGCTGCGCTACCGCATGAGCGACGTCAAGTACGACGGCGAACTGATCCTGACCGACGCGTGCAACAATCCGGGCCACTACGGCGGCGGACTGTTCACGCTGGATGGTCGCTGGCTCGGCCTCAACATGCGCCTGCTCGACAGCACCGAGACCAACACGATGGTCTCGGCCGCGATCCCGTCGACCGACCTGCTGCCCTATCTCGACGAGTACATCAACGGCAAGCCGCGGCAGGAAGAAGCCAAGGCCAACCCGCCGGTGTGGACCGGGATCGTGCTGTTCGACTCCGCCGGGCAACGGTCGCCGCCGGCCTACGTCGAACGCATCGTCAAGGAGTCGCCCGCGGCGAAGCTCGGGCTGCGCCCCGACGACCTGATCGTGCGCATCGACGACTACTCGATCCGGACCTGCCGTGAGTTCCGGGACATCCTCACCAAGTACGCCCCGGGTCAGACGGTGACGCTGACCTACAAGCGCGGCACCAAGGTGCAGCAGGGCGCCCTGACCCTGGCCGCGGAGCCTGCGAAATGAACTGCCTTCGCGAAGCATGCCTCGTCGCGCTCTGCGCGGCGTTCGGCGCCGGTGTGGTGACTGCCCAGCGGGGCGTCTCGCCCGACGAGTTCCTGGATCTGGAACCGGTGCTGCAGGCGGCGCTGCGTCGCGCCGCGCCGTTCACCGTCGCGATCGAGACCTTCGGCGGCACGCGGCAGGTCCAGGGCAAGGACGGTCCCATGGACGGCGAGATGCCGCCGCAGCCGCGACAGGCGCCCAAGCCCAAGCCGGAGCCCGTGCCCAAGCCGGAACCCGGCCCGGACGAGGACAAGAAGGACGACGAGAAGAAGGAAGACGACAAGAAGGAAGACAAGAAGCCCAAGAAGCCGCTCGTCGCGGGCGGCTTCAAACAGACGCTGGGCAAGACCACCGGCATCGTGCTGACCGCCGACGGCTGGATCCTCGTGTCCCGCTTCGCGCTCGCGCTCGAGCCGACGACGATCCTCGTCACCGTGCCGGGCCGCGGCACGTTCCACGCGCAGCGCGCCGGTGAAGACACCAGTCGCGGCATCGCCCTGGTCAAGATCGAGGCGCAGGACCTGCCCGTGCCCGAGTTCGCCGATCCCGAGGAGGTCAAGGTCGGGCAATGGGCGTTCGCGCTCGGTCGCACCTTCGCCAACGACGAGCCGACCGTGCACTTCGGCATCGTCAGCGCCAAGAACCGCCTGTTCGGGCGCACGCTGCAGATCGACGCCTACACCTCTCCCGCGAACTACGGCGGCCCCGTCGTGGACGTGCGCGGCCGCGTGCTCGGCATGGCCGTGCCGCTGTCGCCGAGCGGCCGCAACGCCGGCGTCGAGTGGTACGACTCGGGCATCGGCTTCGCGACGACGATCCACGGCATCGAGCCGCTGCTGACCCGGATGCAGGCTGGCGAAGTGCTGCAACGCGCCTGGCTCGGTGTGCAGTTCTCGCCGTCGCACCTGGGGCCCGGGGCGAAGATCGCCGGAACGCCCAAGGACGGGCCCGCCGCCAACGCGCAGACACCGCTGCGCAAGGGCGACATCATCGTCGCGGTCGACGGGGTCGAGGTGAAGAACGGTCCGCACTGCCTGATGCTCGTCAGCTCCAAGCTCGGCGGCGACAAGGTCACCCTGCGCGTGAGGCGCGACGACGCGGAGCTGCCCGAGCAGGAGATCACTCTCGCCAACGCGCCGTGGTCCGAACAGCAGCACGCCAAGGACGCAGACCTGCCGGCATCCTTTCCGTTGCCGGAGAAGAACGACGGGCGATGATGCGCGGGTGTCGCGCCGCCCCGTTCTCGCCCTGCTCGTCCTGACCGCCGTCGCGGTCGGGTGCCGTCGCGGCGCCCCGCGGGCCGCGCCCTCGGGGCCGCCGACGCGCATCGTCGCGGCCTCGGTGTTCGCGGCCGAGGTGTTGCTCGACCTGCTGCCGCGCGAACGCATCGCCGGCGTGCACTACCTGGCCGCCGACCCGCGTTACTCGTTGGTCGCCGACCGCGTGGGTGACCTGCCGCAGGTCGACGCCGATCCCGAGGCGCTGCTGTCGGTCGACCCCGATCTCGTCGTTCTCGACGCGTTCACCAAACCCGAGACCGTTTCGCTGCTCGAAGCCGCGGGTGTGCGCCTGCTGCGTCCGCACGAAGCCCGCGACTTCGCGGGCATCTGGGCGAACATCCGGCAGCTCAGCACGGCCTGCGGCTGCGAAGCGGCCGCCGAACGCCTGATCGCCAGCTCGGCGGCGCGCCTCGCGGCGCTGCGTGAGACCGCGCCGGAGCGAGCCGCGTGGCGCGTGATGAGCCTCGACGGCGCCCTGCACACCTACGGCAAGGGTTCGCTGTTCGACGCGGTGGTCGCGGCGACCGGCGCGCGCAACCTGGCGGCCGAGGAGGGTGTGGGGCCGTTCCGGAAGCTCGACGTCGAGGCGGTCCTGGTCATGCCCGCGGACGCGATCGTGCTCGGGGCCGGCACTGGCGATCTCGCGCAGGAGCGGCAGTGGTTGGTGCAGCATCCGGGGCTACGGCTGATGAACTGCGTCGAACGCGACCGCCTGTTGTTCGTGCCCTCGCCGCTGCTGGCTTCGACCTCGCACCACCTCGTCGCGGCTGCCGAACGTATCGCCGAACAGCTCACGCGTTGGGGGACGCCGTGAACTGGATGCAGCGACACCGTCTGCCGCTCGCGCTCGTCGGGCTCGCGGCGCTGGCGATCGTCTACCTCGGCGTGGCCCGCGGTGCCCCTGGTCTGCTCGAACTGCCATCGTGGTGCCTCGGCGATCTGCATCCGCGCCTCGCCTACATCCTGGAGCAGATCCGTGCGCCGCGGCTGCTCGTCGCCGCCGCTGGCGGGGCCTCGCTGGCGCTGGCGGGGGCGATCATGCAGGCGACGTTCCGCAACCCGCTCGCGTCGCCCGATCTGGTCGGCACGGCCGCCGGCGCCGCACTCGGCGGCGCGCTCGCGATCGTCTGGAAGCTCGACGGCGCGCTGCTCGCGGTGCCCGCCGCGTCGTTGCTCGGCGCGATGGCCGTGACCGCACTGGTGTTCGTGCTCGCCGGCGCGCACGGGCGGTTCTCGGCGACGGGGTTGCTGCTCGCCGGCGTGGCGCTCAACACGCTCGTCGGCGCGCTGACTTCGTTCGCGGTGACGTTCACCTTCGACAACTACACGGCGAGCTCGCGCGTGTTGTTCTGGCTGATGGGGGGGTTGGACTCGAGCAAGTGGGAGAACGTCGCGATCACCGGCGGCGGCCTGCTGCTGTTCGGCGGGCTGGCGCTGCGGCGCCGCCGCGAGCTCGACCTGCTGACGCTGCGCGACGACAGCGCCTTCAGCCTCGGCGTCGACGGTCCGCGCGCGCGGCGTTGGCTGCTGCTGCTCGCGTGCGGGCTCACCGCGACCACGGTGGCGAACACGGGTGGCATCGCGTTCGTCGGTCTCGTCGTGCCGCACCTCACGCGCCTGCTCGTCGGGCCCTCGCACCGCGCGCTGCTGCCGCTGTCGGCGGTGTTCGGTGCGATGCTGCTCGTGCTCGCCGACCTGATCTGCCGGCTCGTGCCGCCCGACACCAACCTGCGCCTGGGTGTGGTCACCACGATGCTCGGCGCGCCCTACTTCCTGTACCTGCTGGCGCGGCACCGGCGCGGAGAAGTGCTGTGACCGCGCTCGTCGCCAAGGGCATCGAACTGTCGCGCGGCAGCCGCCGCATCCTCGCGGGCGTCGACCTCCAACTGCGCGCCGGCGAGGTGGTGCTGCTCGCGGGCCGCAACGGCGCGGGCAAGAGCACCCTGCTGCGCGTGCTGCTCGGATCCGAACGCGCCGCTTCCGGCACGGTGCAACTCGGGGGGCGCGACCTCGCCGCCTGGCCGCCGCGCGAACGGGCTCGCGAGATCGCCTACGTGCCGCAGGAAGGAGACCACCCGTTCGAGTTCACCGGCCGCGAGCTGGTGGCGATGGGGCGGCATCCCCATCTGCACCGCGACCAGCCGCCGCAGCTGCGCGACCTCGAGGCGATCGAGCGCGCCCTCGTCGCGGTCGGCGCGACCGACTTCGCCGACCGGTCGGTGGCCACGCTGTCGGGCGGGGAGCAGCGCCGCATCGCCATCGCACGCGCGCTCGCAACCGAAGCGAAGCTGCTGTTGCTCGACGAACCGACCAGCAACCTCGACCTCGAACACGCCCTGCAATTGGTCCACATGCTGCGCGACCTGCGCGGCTGCGGCGTCGGTGTGCTGCTGACCGCACACGACCTCAACCTGGTCGCGCCGCACTGCGATCGCGTGGCGCTGTTGCACGACGGGCGGATCTGCGCGGACGACGTGCCCACTTCGGCGCTCACCGCCGAGCGCGTGCTGACCGTGTTCGGCGTGCGCGCCGAGCACGCCGCCGGCTACTTCCCGCGCGACTTCCGGCTCTGACGCGCCTTCGACGGCGTCACCGACCGGCTGGGAAGTCCGCTTCGTCGAGCCTGAACTCGGCGAAGCGCTGCCGCCAGACGTCGGGCAGCGACTGCTTCTTCATCTTGGCCATGTCGACCGCCGCGGTCGTCACCCGCGCGCGGCACAGCGGCCTGGGGTCGTCGCCGCGCGTCATCCAGAAGCCGAACTCCACCGACGAGTCGCCGATGCGCAGCACGCCGAGGTGGACCCAGGGTTCGTCGCCGTATCGCACCGGCGAGAAGAACTCGGCCTCGAGCTTGACCGTCGGCAGGCCGAGCTTGTCGTCGTGCATCACGGCCGGATACGGGTGGCCGAGGCCGTCGGCCCACCAGTCCTCGAACGCGCAGTGGAAGTAGTGCAGTAGCTTGGGGTAGTAGGCGATGCCGGCGTCGTCGATGTCGCCGAACCGGTACCGCAGCCGCGTCTTGAAGGTCACGCGAAGGCCTGGCCGGACTGGGTCCCCGCGACTTCGTCGTCGCGGTTCTTCTCGCTGTTGCGGCTGCAGAAGTCGTGCAGCGCGGGCACCGTGCGCGGCAGGTCCTTGTGGCGCTGCAGCTGCGCGAGCAGCACGTCGACGGTGGCCTGCGTGTCGGCTTCGGCCGAGTGCGCGCCCTCGAGTTCGCGGCCGCAGTAGTGACGCACCGCGGCCGACAGGTTGCGCGGTCCCATCAGGAAGCGGTCCCAGCCGGTCTCCATGACGTTGAAGATCACCTTCACGTCGACGAGGTGGCGCTTGCCGAGCTCGAAGTCGATGCCGTTGCGTTTGCACTCGGCGAGCCACAGCGGCAGGTCGTAGCCGATCTGGTTGAAGCCGCCGATGTCGCTGTCGCCGAGGAAGTCGACGAGCTTCTGACCGACCTTCTTGAGCGGCGGGCCCCAGAACAGGCCGCACGCATCGAGGGTGTGGATGCCCGTGACCTTGGTCGCCTGCTTGCTGATCTCGATGCCGGGGTTGACGCGCTGCACCAGGCTCTCGCGGGTGCCGTCGGGCAGCAGCCGCACGAACGCCAGCTCGACGATGCGGTCCTTCTGGGTGTCGAGTCCGGTGGTTTCGAAGTCGAGGAAGACGATGGGGCGCGCGAGTTCGAGGATCATCGGCAGGTGTCCCGGGCGCCCCGCGAGGGGAAGTCTCGCTGACCGGAGGGCGCTGGCGGGAGGGTCATTCTGCGGTGCTCGGCGGCGGAGACAAGCCACAGTTGCCATCGCCGCTGCGGCGGACGCCGTCGTTCAGCGCAGCCAGCGCGCCGCGAGCTCACGGATGCGCGGCTCCCACGTCGCGCTCGAGCCGCGCTCCTGTTCGAGCGCGGTGAAGTCCCTGAGCCAGCCGAGGTGGTCGTCGAGCGGCACGACGCGGTCGCAGGTCACGAACAGCTGATCCTCCTCGAGTTCCTGGATGCGGTTCATGCGCTGCGCGAGCAGGTCGACGGTGCTCGTGAAGCCGTCGCGTTCGGGCGGGGTGAGGTCCCCCTCGGGCTCCCAGAAGAGGACCAGCGAGTGCACCAGCTCCGCTGCCTCGTCCTGCAGTCGCATCAACTCGCCGACCAGGGCCGCGGTCTTCTCGTCCCCGTACATCGCCGCAGCCGGACCGAGCAGTTCGCTCTCCTTGCGGAAGTGCACCGCGACCACGAACTCGCGCAGGTAGCGCAGCAGCACCGCCCCATCAGCTGACGGAAACAGTGCGCCTGCGCGCACTTGTCGCGCCACGGCCCGCAGCACGGCCATCGCCGACGTGGTCAGCGCGTGGTCGGCGCGCAGATTGTCGGTGGCTCGCTGCATTCGCTGGGTCCTGGTGCGCCTCTGCCCTGCCATGTCGGCGTGGGAACCGCGGCAGGTGTGCAAGATTTCGCAACTCGCCAAATGCGCCGCCGCCCCCCTCACTCCGGATACTAAGAAAACCCTAACATACCTCTTGCGAAGACCGAACCTGTCGCTAACTTATGAGGCTAACAACAGCACAACTTCTTGCCTGGAGGTCGCCATGCTCTTCGCCCGCCAACGTGATCTACCCTTCGCCCAAGCCACTCTTCCCACCCGCATCGCGACCGGCGCCGGTGCGGCCGTCAGTCGCTCGTTCCGCAGCTCGGCTTCTCACGCAGTCGTGGTGCTGGACACGCGCCCGGTGCCGGGCGGTTCTGCGGCGCGCAGCGGTTCGGTTGCTGGCCGCGTGGTGCAGCCGATCGACGAGGCGGGGTCGGTTGCTGGGAGCGTGGCTGGAGCCGCGTTCGCCCGAAAGAGAATCGAACACGCGATCGAGTTGTTCGGTGCCTGTATGTTCATCGCCCTGGCTCTGGCGATGGCTCTCTTCGCCTGAGTGTTCGCCCCTGGTTTGGGGCGAGAGCCCTGCGGTCTGGAGCGAGAGCCCAGTCACTGATCCCCGACTCGTGTTCGTGCCCTGGAGGCTGCCATGAAGCTGATGCTTACGGAGAAGCAGATTCGCGTGCTGCGCTACTTCCGCGACTACCGTCGTGAGAACGGCATCTCGCCAACGCTCGAAGAAGCCGCCCAGGCCCTGGGGGTCAGCAAGATCACGATCCACGAGCACCTCAACCAGCTGAGTCGCAAGGGGGCCGTGCACCGCGATCGCGCCAAGGCCAGGGCCGTGGCGATCCTGCACGACCCGGACGGGGAGGGCGACCTGTCGTTCGAGGGCAAGGTGCCGACCGTGCCCCTCATCGGGGTGATCGCCGCGGGACGACCGATCGAGGCGCTCGAGGATCGCGAAGACATGCAGCTGACCGAGCTCGTGCCGACAGGCGAACGCATCTACCTGCTGCGCGTGCGCGGCAAGTCGATGATCGAGGACCACATCGACGATGGCGACCTGGTCGTCGTCGAGCGTCGCGAGACCGCCAACGATGGCGACATCGTCGTCGCGATCCTCGATGACGAGGAGGCGACGTTGAAGCGCTTCTACCGCGAGCGCAACGGCATGATCCGTCTGCAACCCGCCAACTCGAGCATGGAGCCGATCTACGTTTCGCGCGTCCAGGTTCGCGGCGTGGTCCGTGGCGTCGTGCGGCGTTTCCGCTGACAGCCAGGTGTTTCCATGGCGATGCCGCCAGGCAGGAAGATGAAAGGGCCTTTCGTCGATCAGTGCGAGGCCCGCAAGTACGCGTGGTGTCGCTGCGAGGCGAGCAAGACGTATCCGTATTGCGACGGATCCCATCGCGGCACGGAGGTCACGCCGTGCAAGGTGGTGTTCGACAAGCCGGGAACGGTGGTGTGGTGTGCTTGCGGGCAGACCGGCAATGCGCCGTTCTGCGATGGCTCACATACGCGGCTCTGAAGGAGCGGCGTTTCCGGAGTCCCCGGCCGCATCTGGTTGCTGCTTCGCACACGCGGTCGCCAACCAGCCGTCGCGCAGCGCGACCTGCTCCGCAGTCGCCCCCGGCACGGGACGGAGCCGGATCGATCCCTGGCCCGCACTGGGAACCGCTACGGCGGTGCCGATCATCCCGCGCCGGGAGTAGAGCATGGTCAGTGGTTCGCCGACGCGCGCCACGGCCTTGAGCACGGCGCGCCAGTTGCCGCCGGTGACGCGCAGGTCCTGCAGCGCGAGCAGCTCGTCCTGCGGCGCGATGCCCGCGGCGTCCGCGGCGCTGCCGCGCTGCACCGCGGCGACCGTCGTTCCGCTGGCGTCGAACGTCAGGCCGAGGAAGGGCGCGCCGGCGCCGTCGTCGATCACCGCGATCCCGACATCGGCGAACACCTGCTGCAGGTCGGGATCCAGGGTGCCGTCGACGAGGTGGCCGAGCGTCTCGACGGCGGCCGTCCCCGCGACGTCGAGCAGCACTGCGTCGACGTCATCGCGCGTGTAACCACGTCCGTTGGCGAACGTGCGCTCGAACAGCCGCCGCGCGACCACCTCCAGTCCGTTCGCGCCGGCGGTCAGCTTGCGGATGCGCAGATCGAGGCAGGCCGCGGCGACGGCGCCGTTGCCGTAGTAGTTCTGCGACGAGTTCCGCGTGTTCTCGTCGGGCCGATACAGACGGATCCACGCGTCGAAGCTCGACTCTTCGAGGCTGAGCACGAATCGCCCCTGGTTGCCGCGCATGCGGTCGAGGTTGCCGGCGAAGGCGCGCAGATACTCCTCGCGGCTGGCGATGCCGGCGCGCAAGGTCAGCAGATCGTCGAAGTACGCGGTCCAGCCCTCCATGAGCCAGAGCAGGCGCGTGTAGTTCTCGTTCTCGTAGTCGTAGCGCCAGAGTTCGCGCGGCCGCATGCGCTTGACGTTCCAGGCGTGGAACAGCTCGTGAGCAGCGAGTGATACGAATTCCAGGTAGCCCTTCCGATCGTGCAGGGCCGTGCGCGACATCAGCAGCGTCGTCGAGTCGGCGTGCTCGAGGCCGCCGTGGCCGCTGTCCGTGAAGAGGCACTGGAACAGGTATCGCTCGTAGGGAAGCGAACCGCCGAAGACTGCCGCTGCACTCTGGACGATGGCGGTGAAGTCCTGTTGCAGCGTCGCGGGAGCGGTCACGCTGCCCAGACCGCTGCAGACGATGCTGTGGGGGACGCCGAGAACGTCCCAGTCGAGGCGCTGCAGCTTTCCGGCCAGGAAGGGCGCGTCGATCGCGCGATCGAGGTCCGAGGCGACGAGGCAGATGGTCCGTGTGGTCGGACGTTCGGCCACGGTCTCGACAGCCACAGCCTCGTCAGCCGCCAGCGTCGCGGTCGGCAGCGCGCACGCATGGCTCCAGCCCGCGGGCAGGGTGACGATGATGCGCGCCGCGAGGTTCTCACCTCCGACCGGCCACAGCAGCAGGCAGGCGTGGTTCCAGTAGGCCTGCAGTTCGTCGACGTGCGCGGTGCGCACCGAGAGTTCGTGTGCGTAGACGCGATAACGCACGCGCACGGCCCCCTGGGTTGCGGGAAGCCGAAAGCGGTTCTTGGCGACCTTCTGGCAGCGGACAGGGGCATCGCCCGCGCCGCCGACGACCTCGACCGGCCCCAACTGACGGGCGTATTCGCGGACCAGATAGCTGCCCGGGGTCCAGGTCGGCAGGAACAGCTGCCGGTCCGCAGACGCCGCCAGCGCCTCGGCCGGGATCTCGAGGGAGATCTCGAGTTCGCGCCTGGCGGGTTCGCCGGCGTCGATGCGGAAGACGAGTTCGGCCACGGTGTGGGGAGTGGCACGCCCGAGAGGATTCGAACCTCTGACCTTCGGCTTCGGAGGCCGACGCTCTATCCAGCTGAGCTACGGGCGCATGTCAGGCGGGTCCTGTTCACCTCGCGGGCTGGCCACCTGCGCGACCTCGCCGTGGCATGGTGAGCCAGGGGCGCGGAGTCTAGCGACGCGACGTGATGAGCGCCAGCAGAACGAGTTGCGGTTGGCCGAGCGTGGTGGCGGAGCCGCGACGAACGTAGCCGTCTTGCTGGCGGATGGGTTGCCAACCGCCTCGCGATGGAGTTGAATTGGAGACCCCCTCGTGTGTTCGGTGAAACCGCCGTCTCACAGTTCGCTAGAGACCCAGTCCCCTTCCGTCGTTCGGACTCCCAAGTCCACTTGCGTGGCCCCTGCGGGACACGCGGTTCGACCATGACAGGAAAGACGACCTACTCGCTGCTGCTCGCAGCCGCGCTCTGCGCGGTTGCTTGGCTCACAGCACCGGCACGACAGCCGCTGCTCGTGGCAGGCGGGGGTACCCCTCTGACGGACCAGGACGACGATTTCCTCCCTGACGTCGTCGAATGGGCGGTGCTGACGAGCGCCACCAACGCGGACACCGACAACGACCAGATCCCCGACTTCGTCGAAGTCGTGCAGCGCGGCAATCCACGCGCTCCTGGCGCACCGCTGCCCTACGACTACGAAGCGCGGGTGGTGGTGACGGCTCCGCCGGTTGGCACGCCGGGGCCCACCTGGCTGCATCTGCTGTTCCGGTTCGTCGGCAGCACGCCGGCGTTGAACGGTCTGGAGACCTGGCTGCAGGTGCCCGGCTACCCCGGCCTGCACGTGCCCCTGTCCCTGCTGGCCTTCGACGACCTCGTCGTGCGTCAGCGGCAGACCGCCAACGATGGCCTGTGGGTCTACGTCGGCGTGCCGATGATCTCCGAGGCGGTGCTGCAGCAGATGCTTCCTTGCAGCATCCACGCGCGCGCGAGCTTCGTGGGGAGAGTCGTCACGACCGGAGTCAAGCTGTTCTACGTGCAGGGACAGACGGTCTCGCTCGTGCCGTTCGGCGAGGGTTCCTTCGCCCTGCAGACGATCGGCCTGCAGTCGATGTCGACCAACAGCTACTCCAACAAGGTCTGCCTGCTCGAGTTGCGCGAGGCGGGCTCGGGGCCGGGCGGCACCGTCTACGAGGTGACCGCCGCCGAGTGCGAAGACTGCAACGAACTCGAATGCAGCCCTTCCTGCCCGCAGTCCGTGGGGTGGTTGATCACCCTGCCCGGTGGCTTGCAGGGCATGTTCGGCCACTGAGCGGCCACTGAGCGGCCACTGAGCGGCCGCAGCGACTCTCGAACGACCCGGCGTCCTGACCGAGCCCCGAACCAGTGCCGTCAGCCTGCGGTTCCGTTCGACGCAAGCATTTCCGGTGAAGAGCCTTGGGTTTGATCGCCCGCAGGTTTTCTGCCATCGATTCCAACTCAGGCCCCCCCCGACGGAACCCCCGGGCCCCCACACCTCGTCTGTAGACCGTGAAACTCGTTCGTGATCCAGACGAAGACTTGGTGGCGGCATGCCGTCATCCGGAGTCGGATGGGTTCGAACGGGCCTTCGAGGAACTGTTCGCGAAGTACCGGGACCGCGTCTACGCGATCGCGTTCCGCATCACGGGTCAGGCCGTCGATGCGATGGACGTCGTCCAGGAGAGCTTCGCCCTGGTCTTCCGCAAGCTGCATTCGTTTCGCGGCGGTTCGCTGTTCAGCACCTGGCTGTTCCGCATCGTCGTCAACTGCAGCATCGACCTGCGCCGCCGTTCGGGTGCCCGTCGGCATGCCGGGCTGGCGGAGATCGGCACCGCGGGGGAACCGGCCGACGATGCGCCGAGCCCGCGCGACCATGCCGCACAGCGGGAGCTCGGCGACCAGGTGCAGGAAGCGATCTCCCTGCTCAGCCCCAAGCTGCGCGTGATCCTCGCGCTGCGCTACCTCGAAGACATGTCTTACGACGAACTTGCCGCGACGCTCGGGCTCTCTTTGGGGACCGTCAAATCACGCTTGGCGCGTGCCCACCTCGCTCTCGAGAACCTCGTCCGCACTCGGTTTCCGCATCTCGAGCTGGGCGCCGCGGCCTCTCATTCCGACCCGTCCGACCTCGGTCGTGACGCAGACTCGATCGGGGGTGTTGGATGACCATGAATCGAGGTCTGTCCCAGCCTGGCGCGAATTGCAGGAGTTGTCTGCGGGAAGCGCTCGCCGCGATGCCGTTCGACCGTGAGCCTCGCGCAGGCGGGCTTCCGGCGGGCGGTCTCTCGGAAGAGACCCAGGCGCATCTGCAAAGCTGCACCTTCTGCGCGCAACGGCTTGCTGCCGGGCAACGACTTGGCGAGGCGCTGAAGACGCGTCCCGCCAGCCCGGCCGAGCTGTCTTCGCCCGCGATGTTGGATCGTGTGCGCGAGCGCATCGTGGCCCAGGGCGAAGCCTCGGAGTTCGGCCAGACGCTGGCTCGGGCGATGCCTGTTGCCGAAGTTCCCGCCGCTGGCGCGGACGAACTCTCGGACGCCGGAGCTGGCTGGTCCGGCGGCCTGCTCGAGTCCGCCGTCGGCAAGCACGTCGCCTCCGTTGGCCCGGTCGAGACCGGTCCGCTGCTGTGGCGACGGGTGCAGGTGTCGATCTACGGCAGGGTTCTGGCCGACTCGGCTTCGCGGCGTCGCCTGTGGCCTCTCGGCGCCGCGGGAGCTGCTGCGGCGGCAATCTTCTTGCTGATGTTGCTTCGGCAGGGAACCATCCGGACCCCCGAGATCGTCTTTACCGACCTCGCCTCGGCGCCAAACGTGGACTTTGCGATTCTCCGTTACGGCGCTCCGCGGTGATTGCCTAGGATCCGGGCCCTTCTACTCCTCGTCTCACCCTCCTTCCGACCATGCACCCCGCGACCTCAGCTCGACCCGCAGGACGCAGCCGCGCGATCGCGGCGCTGCGTTCGGTGATGGGTGTCGCGCTGCTCGCGGTGGCCGTCGTCGCGCAAGGTGCCCCGGCCAAGTCGGCGGTGCCACAGCCGGCGCCGATCACGTCGGTTGCCCTGTCGCTGCAGTCGATCTACCAAGCGCCGTTGCAGCAGGATCACACGATGGTCCAGCGGCGTCGGTTCTTCTCCGGGCAGGGCCTGATCGCGACGGTTCGTGAGCAGTTGATCGTCGACGCCAACGGGACCCCGTCGCCCAACTTCGAGCTCTCCTACATCTCCGTCGAAGGACAGCTGCCGGGTTCGCCCGCCGACCTGCAGTGGGCGCAGACCTACGCCACGCACGCGAAGAGCTTCTACCTCGACGCCAGCTTCCACATCCGTGATCTGGCCCAGGCGCAGCAGAACTACACGCTGCACTCCTTCGCGCCCGTCGTTCGCGCCAACCGGTCCGCGACCCGCGTCGTGATCTTCCCTGCCCGCCTCGACAAGGCCATCTGGGTCGTCGACGTGGACATGCAGACCTCGCTGCCGCTCTACGCTGCGGAGTTCGATCGACAGTTCCGGCTGCTGTCGGAGGTCGAGGTGCTCTCGTGTGTGTTGACGGCCCAGTTGCCGCCGTCTCCGCCTTCCTCCTCGACGGTGGTGAGCACTGTCTACAACTCCTTCAGTGCGGCGCTCACCCAGTTCGAATCGGCCGACGCACTGGTCGAGCCGGACAGCTTGTCGGTCGGCGAATACCAGCTGAGTTCGGTCAGTGTCCGTGAGGACCTGCTCAACCAGCGCAGATCGCTGCAGCTCACCTACACCGACGGCGTCGACGAGTTCTTCGTCATCGAGGAGCCGGGCGCCGCGCATCCCTTCGCGGGCCTGCCGAGTCAGCAGGGCGCCGCTGGTGCCAACGCCAACACCATCGCCAGATACAGCGATCACTCGATGCGCGTCCTCCTCTTCTGGGAAGACGGCGTGTCGTTCCAGCTCGCGGGGCGTGGCGCCTTGGCGCGTCTGGACGCCTTCGCCAGGGACGTCTACACCAAGGCGCTGCTGGACTGAGCCCGGCGTGGGGACGCCGCGACGGTGTCCACCGATCCAGACTGTCGCCGTCGGATTCGCGCGACCCGCCGAGGCTGCCGACACCTCGCGGACGGATGTCGCGACCTCCAACACCCGGTACCACGGCTGTCCGGGTTTCCGACGCCGCTTGGCATCTGCAGTGCTCCAGTTGGGCAACGACTCTTCCCAAAGGACTCGCGATGGACGCCCGCAAGAACGACGACCCCAACATGCCCGAAGCCCTGACCTCCTCCGAGTATCGGGCCCGTCTCTCGACCAAGTTGAACTGCCTGATCGCAGTCCTCGAAGTCGCCATTGCCAAGATCGGCCGCAGCATGGAGATGCCCGGCGCGAACGAGGAGCGACTGCAGAAGATTCGTGGCAACCTCGAGAACACCCTCTCGATCTGTCATCGTGCCAAGCAGACCCTCGAGCGCACTCAGCAAGGCCGCAAGGCTCCTCGTGGCAAGCAGGAGGCGGCGCAGATGACCGCACGCGACTACGTCGAACTCACCAGCATCGACGAGTACCGCAAGTTCCGGAAGATGACCCCCATCACCAAGGACGAGCTGGGCGCCATCGACTTCGATGACCTGGCCCGTCGCCTGATCGATTCTTGATCCGAGCCGCCTGCCCGACTGCCCGCCACCCTGATCCCACGCGTTGAGCCTACTCGAGGCTCGCGCGTTTTTTTGCGTACGCGAAGGGTCACCCGGCACCGCGGCCGCCGCGCGCGAACGGGCGATGCCGTTGGCAGTTGCCTTCCGCGATGAGGCCAGGCGTTCCTCCGCGCGGCGCAGCGGCCGCGCGATCGGCTCCGGATGCACTTCATCGGGGTGCGTGAATCAGCCGATCCAGGAATGGGAACGGGCATGACCACTGCATTGATCGGACACCGGGGGGCCACTGCGCCAAAGGCGCGGATGGCCGTAGTTTCCAAGAACGGCATGCAGGGTCTCTCGACCCTCGCGACGCGGGGCGGCCATACCGTGCAGGTCTTCGCCAGCTGGCAGGATCTTCATGGGGCCGACGAGGCCTGGGACATCGTGCTCGCCGACGACGAGGCGATCGCCGACCAGCCCGACGGCTTCGAGATGCCGATCGTGCTGGTCAGCGATGCTGCGAATGCCAACAGTGGCGCCCTGGGGGTGCTCTCGCCGAACGCCGCGGAAGGCGCGCTCGAGGCGGTGCTCTCCATGGCCGTGGAGCTGCAGCTGGCGACGCGACGCTGCGCCGAGCTCGAGGGGCTCGTCGACAACGTGCGCAGCGGCTCGGCGATGATCGGCAACAGCCCGGTGATGCGCCGGCTGCAGGGTTCGCTCAGCCGCGCGGCGGACAGCGACGCCACGGTGCTGATCGAAGGTCCCACCGGCGCCGGCAAATCGCTCGCGGCGCGGATCGTGCACTGCAAGAGTCGCCGCAGTGGTCAGGCGCCGAAGGTCGTCGAGGCGACGCAGCTCGACGCCGATCAGCTGACGGCTGCGCTGGCGGCCGCCGCGGACACCACGCTCGTGATCGAGAACATCGACCGCATGCCGGCCACCGGCCAGGCGGTCCTCGTCCGGCACCTCAAGGAGCGCGTCTCGTCGCGCGGTCCGAAGGCGCCGCGCCTGGTCGCCACCACGTCGGCGCACCTGCCCGAGCTCGTCGCGCGCGGGGCCTTCCGCGAAGACCTCTACTACCGGCTGCACACGTTCCCGATCGTCGTCCCGGCGCTGCGGGAACGCACCGACGACATCGTGCTGATCGCCGAGGGCCTGCTGGCCGCGGCGGCGATCAACGCGCCGCGCACCTCACCCGGCCTGACGCCTTCGGCGGCGGTCCTGCTCGAGAGCATGGCCTGGCCCGGCAACGTCGCTCAGCTCGAGGCGATCGTTCGTCGAGCCCTGACGCTCGCGGGTGGCGCGGCCATCGATCGCGAACACCTGCTGGCCCCGGCATCGACGACGGTGGCCGCGGCTGGCGAAGGCACGAACAGCACCCAGCGGGAGTCGAGTTCGCTCGACGAACCGGAGCTGACCGAAGACTCGATCCGGCCGTTCGAGGAAGAAGAGCAACACCTGCTGTCGCGCGCGTTGCGGGCGACCAAGGGCAACGTCCGTCGCGCCGCCCAGCTGCTGGGCATCGGGCGCGCGACCCTCTACCGCAAGATCCAGCAGTACCACCTGCGCTTGCAGTGAGCCCGGCAGCTGCCGCTCGCGGCTGACCGCGCGCTTTGTGTATGGTGCCGCGGATGGACGCGGTGCCGGTGCTGCACGAGGACGAACATCTCGTCGTGATCGACAAGCCGTCGCCGATGCTGGTGGTGCCAGCTCCCGGACGGCGCGGGGCCACGGTCGTCGATCGCCTGACCGAGCAGCTCGGCCGACGTGTGCAGGCCGTTCACCGTCTCGACGAAGAGACCACCGGGGCCCTCGTCCTGGCCCTGAGTGACGAGGGGCGCCTGGGCATGGAGGCCCTGTTCCGCGCTCACGCCGTCGAGCGGGACTACCTCGCCCTGTGCGCCGCGGCGCCGAGCCCCGCCGCCGGCAAGATCGAGTCGGGGCTCGAGGAAGGTCGGGACGGCATCGTTCGGGTCGTCGCCAAGGGGGGCGAGCGCGCCGTGACGCACTACTCCACCCTGAGCCGACGCGGCCGCTGCACCCTCGTGCAGTGCCGCCTCGAGACCGGGCGGCGCAACCAGATCCGGGTGCACATGGCCGCACTGGGGTGTCCGCTGGCCGGCGATCGCAAGTACGGCTACCGCGTCCGGGGCGACGAGCGCTTCGGGCGGGTGATGCTGCACTCCTGGCGGCTGGCCTTCCGGCATCCGGTGCTCGGGGTGCCGGTGCGCGTCGAGGTCGCCGCGCGGGAGCCCGAACTGCGCCCCTGAGCGACGCGCCGCAGAAGGCTACGAGGTGACCGAATCTGCTTGTGGCACCGGACGATCCGCTGTGCCTACAATCCGCCAACTGTGCAGGTCCCGGTCCGGTTGTCGCAGGAGTCGCTGTTCGGCTTCCTGACGAGCACGCGCTTGCCAGTGGTGTCCAGCTTGTCGGCTGCGACCCGTTGGATCGCGCTGGGCCTCGGCGCGGCGTGCGCGGTGTTCGGCCTCTATTGCCTGCTGGCGCTCGATGGGGGCTTCTGGTCCGCGGCCGTGCCGTGGTCGGGTGCCTTGCCGTCGCTCGTCGCCGCACCGTTGTTGTTTGCGTCGGCGTGGTTGTGGCGCAAGCGGCGCTACGAGGCCGGCGCCGTGCTGCTGTTCGTGGCGATGTTCGCGCTGACCATCCTGGCCAACTGGCCGCGCGGTGTGTTCAGCCCGGCGTGGTACCTCAACCCGTTCCTCGCCTTGTTGGCGTGCATGTCCTTGGGGGTGTTGCCGGGGTTGGCGCTGACCATGGCCGGAGTGCTCGGTCTGCTGCTCGCGGCGCGCCAACACGTGGTCGATCCCGCCGGCGCGACGCTCGCCGACACGTGGGTGCACGCGACCAGCCTGTCGGCGCTGACCCTGGCCTCGGCGCTCTCCGGGGCGATCGTCAACCGACTGATCTTCATGGCGCTGCTCACGGCCGAGTCGCAGCGGCGCAAGAACTTCGAGACCAGCCGCGCGTTGCGCCATCGCGAGAAGTTGCTGCGCCACGCGATGCGCGTCGAGACGGTCGGTGACCTCGCCGGCATGGTCTGTCATCAGCTGCGCAACACGTTCCAGGTGCTGCTCGGTCACGTCACCCTGGGAGAGATCGCCGACGACGAAGAGCGCCGTCGCCGCCTTGGGTTGATCGAGGAGACCCTCGAGCAGACCCGGCCGCTGCTCGACCAGCTGATGAGCCTGGCTCACCCGGACGAAGGCGCGGTCCAGACCACGGAGATCGCGTCGCTGCTGCGCGATTTCCACGCGCAGGCCAAGCTGGTGCTGCCCAGCTCGATCGATCTGTCCCTCGACGCGCCGGAGAGCCTGCCGCCGGTCCTGCTCAACCCGCGCGGCCTGACCCACGCGCTGTGGAACCTCGTGATCAACGCCAAGCAGGCGATCCGGGCCGAGGGCAGCATCGTGCTGCGCAGTGGCAGCGACCGCCACCAGGTCTGGATCGAGGTCGCCGACAGCGGTGACGGCATCCCCAAGGAGGTGCGCGAACGCATCTTCGATCCCTACTTCACGACCAAGCCGGTCGGTCAAGGCACCGGGCTGGGCCTCACGGCGGTCGCCAGATTCGTGCGCGGCAGCAGCGGGCTGGTGCAGGTGGACAGCGTGCCGGGCAACGGCACCACGTTCCGGCTGCGGTTCCCCCAGTCGGTGGCCGCGGTGCCCGACTCGATCCGTTCGGCCTAGATCGCGGAGCTTCCGGTCACACGGTGACCGGGCGCTTCAGCCGCCGGCTCAGGACCTCGCCCAGCACGGCGCGGAGTTCCCCGCGCCCCTTGGTGTCCATCCACGAGCCGCTCGCAGGGGCGTATTCGAAGTGCCAGGCCGTGGCCCCTTCGGCCAGCCAGAGCTGATTGGCCGCCGACTGCCGATTCATGATGCAGCTGCGGCCGTCCGCAAAGGTGATGCGGAGCACGCCGCCCGCGAGGTCGGCTTCCAATTCGTCAGGATCGAAGCTGTCCAGGGCAGTCAGGACGGCGCGCATCGTGGTCTCGGCGCGGGTCAGGAAGTCCTGTTCGTCGGGGGCGGGCATCGCCGCCGATGATGCGACGAGGTCGGCGCTTGCGCCAGGGACGGGCCCCCGCGGCCGGGGCAAAAAAGCTGTCGAAGGCTTGCTGTCAGGGACTTGCGAAAAAAAGAGTGGCCGACGATCCTCTCCCCGGATCGTCGGCCACAGCAGGATGGTCCCGGCCGCGCGAAATGCCCTCTCGAAAGTCCAAGCGCCGTTGCGGGCGCCGAAACTTACGCGGCCGGGACCACTCGTCCCATGCGTGGTAGTAGACGCTTGCAGCGTCAAAACTTTCCAAACGCACCCAACAATTTTGGGGTAACGGTCTGCGCGCAATCGCGCAAGGACGGCGGCTAACGCGCGCGCTGCTGTGCGGTTTCGATCCAGCGAGGTAACAGACTCGCGACTTCGATGCGTTCTGCTTCGGCTTCGAAACCCAACAGCACGCGATGTCCGAGCGCCGGTAACAAGCACGCATCGATGTCCTCGCGCGCGACGGCCGGGCGCCCGTCGAGCAGGGCGCGCGCCTTGGCGCCCAGGATGATCGCCTGTCCGGCCCGGGCGCTGGCCCCGAACCGCACGAAGCGCTGCGTTTCCGCCTCGCCGCTCGCGTCGGGATGCGTCGCCAACAGCAGTTCGGCGACGAAGCGCACCAGGTGCGAGCCGCACAGTACTTCACGGACCAACGCCTGCAGCTCACGCAGCTCCGCCGCGGTGACGGCGACCGGCAGTTCCTCGCCGCGCGCCCCCGTCGTGTCGGCCAGGACCCTGGTCATCGCGTCGACGTCGGGCGTGCGCACGACGAGCCGGAACAAGAACCGGTCGAGCTGTGCCTCGGGCAGCGGGAAGGTGCCCTCGAGCTCGATCGGATTCTGGGTGGCGACGACGTGGAACGGCAACGGCAGCGCGTGGGTGGTGCCCGCGACGGTCACCGCGTGCTCCTGCATGGCTTCGAGCAACGACGACTGCGTCTTGGGCGTCGCGCGGTTGATCTCGTCGGCGAGCACCAGTCCCGCGAACAGGGGGCCGCGCTGGAACCGGAAGTGGCGCTTGCCGCCCTCCTCGTCCATGACCTGGGTGCCCGTGACGTCGCTGGGCATCAGATCGGGCGTGAACTGGATCCTCGCGAACTCCAGGCCGAGCCCGCGCCCGAGGGAACGCACCAGCAGCGTCTTGCCCAGGCCGGGCAGACCTTCGAGCAGGACGTGGCCGCCCGCGAGCAGGGCGACGAGCAGGTCCTCGATCAGGTGCTCCTGGCCGATGACCCTGCTCTGCAGGCCGCGCCGCAGGTCGCCGATCTTGCGCAGCAGCGCCGTCGCGCGTTCTTGGACGGGGATCTCCATCAGGCCTCCTGGCGCATCGACTGGTGTTCGAGGTAGCGGTCCGCGCGGTCCGGCAGCACCGCGACCATGAGTTGGCCCGCGTGCTGCGCCTGCTGCGCCAGATGCCGGGCCGCGTGGATCACGGCGCCGCTCGCCGGCCCGAGCAGCAGCCCTTCCTCGCGCGCCAGGGCCCGCACACCCGCGCTCGCGTCGCGATCCGTCACGCTGACGAGGTCGTCGAGTTCGCTGCGGCACAGGATGTCGGGTACGAAGCCGGCGCCGAGGCCGGGGATGTCGTGGGCGCCGGCCTTGCCGCCGCCGAGCACCGGGCTCCCGGCGGGTTCGACGCCGATCACGCGCACGCCCAGCTCACGCAGGAACGAAGCGCAGCCCGCGGCCGTGCCGCCCGTGCCGACCGGCACGACGACGACACCGACCTTGCCGTCGGTGTCGTGCCAGATCTCACGCGCGGTCGTCTCGGCGTGGTGGCGCGCGTTGGCGCGGTTCGTGAACGCCTGCAGACAGACCGCGCCGGTAGTCTGCTTGGCGATCTGGTCGGCGCGCTGCATCGCGCCCTGCATGCCCTCGTTCGTCGGCGTGGTCACGACCTCCGCCTGCAGCGCGCGCAGCAGGCTACGGCGGCTCTCGGGCAGCCACTCGGGCATCGTCAGCACCACGCGGTAGCCGAGTCGCCGACCGACCAGCGCGATCGCGAGGCCGAGATCGCCGCCGCTGCACTCGACGATCGTGCCGCCTTCGCGCAGGAAGCCGCTGCGCTCGGCGTGGCGGATCATGCCGAGCGCGGCGCGGTCCTTGTTGCTGCCGGACGGGTTGCCCGCCTCGACCTTGCCGAGGATGCGTGTTCCGGCCGGCGACAGCCGCGCCAGTTCCACCAACGGGGTGTTGCCGATCAACCAGGTGACGTCTGCCGCGATCCGCGCCATGTGCGGCAAGCGTAGCTTGGTGTTCGGGGCAGGCCAGACGATGATGCGCGCATGCGGCAGAAGTGCGTGTTGACGGCCTCGATCGCGATCGCCGTGCTGACGGCTTGTGCCGGCGTTTCGCCGCGGCCGATCGCCACGCCGATCGAACAACTGCCGAGTCGCGAGCTCGACGACGCGCAGCAGGCGCAGCGCGACCGGGCCATCGACGCCGCGATCGCCGCCGTCGTGCAGCGCCGCTACGCGGCGGCCCGGGCCGCGGCAGAGGAGGCGCTGCAGGTCGACCCTCGCGCTGCGCGCGCGCGCGCGGTGCTCGGCATGGTGCTGCTGCAGGAGGCCGGCGAGATCGATCCTCCCGACCTGCACGCGTTGCACCAGGGTGAGGTCGAAGTCCTGACCGCCGAGGAATTGGCCCCCGGCGACGCCTTCGTCGGTTGGATCCACGCGGTGTTCCTCGCCGAGACCGGGCACATGTCCGCGGCGGCGGCGGCGGCCGAAGCCGCGCTCGGTCGCACGACCGAGGCGCCGCCGACCGAGCGGGCGGCGCTGCTGGGGGTCGCAGGAACCTATCGCTACGAACTCGGCGAGGACCGCGCGGCGCTGCCCCATCTGCAGGCCTATGTGGTGCTGCGCCCCGACGACGCGACCGCGAACTTCCGCCTGGGCAACTCCCATCTGCGCATCTCGCAGCTGGTCATCGGGGTCAAGGGACTCGAAGAGTCCCAGCGCCACGCCGAACGGGCCGCGCGCGCGTTCGAGCGCTGCTTCCAGTTGGCGCCGGGTGACGAGGACGCCGGCCTGTCGGTCGGCAAGGCCTTGGCGCGCGCGGCGGAGTTGGCTGGCCGCCGCGGCGACGCCGAGCAACAGGCCGACCTCAGGGCGCGGGCCGACGGCGCCTTCGCCGTGGTCGCGGATCGTTTTCCCGCCAGCGCCGAGCCCTGGTTCTGCACGGGGGCTCTCGCCGAACGGCGGGACGATCCCGCAGCGGCCGTCACCGCCTACGAGCAGGCTCTGCAGCGCGACCCGGCGCACCTGCCGAGTCTGTTGAACCTCGCCGTGCTGCGCGAGGCGGGGCCCGTCGCGGACGAGAAGAAGCTGCTGGTGCTGCTGCGCCAGATCATCGACGTCGATGCGCAGCGCGGCGGGCTGACGGGCTCCGAACGCGAACGCGTCGCGCGGCGGCTCGCGGCGCTCGAGGCGGCGGCGAGCCGGCCGTGAGCGCGTTCACGCGCCCATGATCGAGTAGCCGGCGTCGACGTAGAGCGTCTGGCCGGTCACGCCGCGGCCCAGGTCGGACAGCAGGAACAGGGCCGCGTTGCCGACGTCGGCCTGGTCGACGTTGCGGCGCAGCGGCGACTTCTGCGCCATCGTGTCGAGCAGCGAGCCGAAGTCCGCGACGCCCATCGCCGACACGGTCTTGATCGGCCCGGCCGAGATCGCGTTGACGCGCACGCCGCGCGGGCCGAGATCGCTCGCGAGATACCGCGTGTTGGCCTCGAGCGCGGCCTTGGCGACGCCCATCACGTTGTAGTTGGGCACGACCTTCTCGGCACCGTAGTAGCTCAGGCAGATGACGCTCGACTCGTGGCCCTCCATGAGCGGCGCGGCGCCCTTGCACAAGCCGATCAGCGACCAGGCGCTGACCTGCTGCGCGAGCTGGTAGCCCTCCCAGGAGGTGTCGACGAAGTTGCCGCCGAGCTCGTCGCGCTTGGCGAACGCGATCGAGTGCACCAGGCCGTCGAGCTGGGTGAACTCCTTGCCGAGCTGCTCGAAGTAGCGATCGATGTCGCCGGGCACAGTGACGTCGCACGGCGCGATGAAGGTGTTCTCGGGCAGCTCGGCGGCGAGCTTGCGCACGGGCTCCTCCATGCGATCGTTCTGGTAGTTGAGGGCGATGCGGGCGCCCTCGCGGTGCAGCGCCTGCACGATACCCCAGGCGATGGAGCGCTTGTTCGCGACCCCGAAGACGACGACGTTCTTGCCGGACAACAGTGCCATGGCGCAGAGCGTAGCGCCGCGGCCGTGCGGGTCACGCGTCGGTCGCGGCGACGGCGGCCAGGAGCTTGCGCGACGGGGTGGTCCAGGGCGTCGTCGGGGCCAGGTCGAACCACTGCAGCGCGCCCTCGTGCGCCACCGTCGCGGCGTGCGCGTGCACGGTGATGCGGTGGTGGGTGATCGCGTGGCGGGCGCGTGCCAGCTCGGCGCCGATCGTGACCCTGGCCGCGAAGCGCTGCCGCAGCACCGTGGCCAGATCCGCCGGGTCGAGGTCGCGCAGGATGCCGGCGCCGGGCAGCTCGATCTGGCCCGCGTTGGGCTCTTCCGCGGGCACGCGGTTGCCGAGCGCCGCGCCGGCGCGCAGCGCCAGGGCGACGCGCGCGGTGACCGTCACGGCCTGGCGCGGCGGCTTGCGCACCGGCAGCTGTGCCGCGTTGCCGGCCTTGGCGGCGGCGCAGCCGCTCCGCACCGGGCAGCGTTCGCAACGCGGCGATTGCGGGGTGCAGACGGTCGCGCCGAGCTCCATCAGGGCCTGGTTGAAGTCGCCGGCGCGGGCGGGGGGCAGGTGCTCGACGACGAGCGCGCGCAACAGCCGCTGGCTCGCGGCCGTCTTGACGTCGGCCGTGATGCCGCGGTGGCGCGCGAAGACCCGCTCGACGTTGCCGTCCACGGCCGGCTCGGCGTGTCCGAACGCGATCGAGGCGATGGCCCCTTTGGTGTAGGTGCCGACGCCGGGCAGGGAGAGCAGGGCCGCCGGGTCGCCGGGCACCGCGCCGGCGTGGCGTTCGACCACGGCGCGCGCCCCGTCGCGCAGCAGGCGGGCGCGCCGGTAGTAACCGAGCCCCTTCCAGGCCAGCAGCAGTTCGTCGTCGCTGGCGACCGCGAAGGCGGCGGGGGTCGGGAAGCGGCGCAGGAACCGTTCGAACGGCTCGCGCACCGCCTCGACGCGGGTCTGCTGCAGCATCACCTCGCTGACCCAGATCGCCCAGGGGTCGCGGTCGCGCCGCCACGGCAGGTCCCGGCGGTGCTGTTCGTACCAGGCCAGCAGGCGGTCGGCGAAGGAGTTCAAGGCTGGCGCGCCCGACCCGGCCGAGGATCAGTCACCGATCGCGCTGGCGTCGGTGGGCCGCGACTGCAGCTCGAGCCCGAGCCGGTCGCGCAGGTGCTGCTCGGTGTGGTCGAGGATGTCGTTGAGCTTGACGGCGTCCTCCTGCTCGCTGACCAGGGTGATGCGGATCGTGCGGGTCACGTCCTGGCCCTGCACCCGCGTGCGGATGCTGACCTGCGGATTGGACGCGGCGACGTCGGCGAGCGCGCGGCTGATCGAGGACTCGTCGTGGCCGTGGTAGTCGACGTGCCGTTCGCCGCGCACGGTGTCGGGGCCCTCGGCGCTCATCACCGGCATGACGTGGGTGGTGAAGAAGCGCTGCATCTCGGCGGGCACACCCGGCAGCAGGAACACGCAGGTGCCCGGCAGGCGCAGTTGCACGGCCGGCGCGGTGCCGACGGTGTTCTCGTAGCAGATCGAGCCTTCGGGCAGCATCGCCATGCCGCGCCGGGTCTCGTTGACCTCGGCGTCGTCGATGGCCCCCTTGGCGAACAGACGCTTGTAGGAGTTGGCGATGAACTCGACCGCCCGCGCGTTCTCGACCAGCGGCAGGCCGGTGGCCTTGGCCAGGCAGCCGCGCGAGTTGTCGTCCCAGTTGGGGCCCATGCCGCCCGTGAGCAGCAGGAACGTCGGCTTCTGTTCGAGCGCCCAGGTGATCGCCGCCACCATCTCCGCTTCGACGCGATCCACGACCTGGATGGTGCGCACCCGATAGCCGTTGTCATCGACCCGGTTGGCGATGAATGCGGCGTTGCGGTCGACCACCGAGCCTTCGAGGATCTCGCGCGAAACGACCAGGATGATGACGCTCTTGTCGAACAAGCAGGGCTCCGGGGGGTGGGTTCTGGCTGGGGGTGGGCGGGGCCTTCCCCGCGGTTCTTCGGACGGATTTGACCGACAGATGCTACAGGATCCGGGGCGTTGTTGAAGCGCGCGCCCCGGCTGTGAAGAATGGTGGTTTCGGCGATTCGTCCCTACCGCACCGACCCGCGTCCATGAGCGATACGACCCCGCCGCCCGGCGGCCGCATCACCGATCTCCTGCTCGAGCAGGAGATGCGTGAGAGCTATCTCAACTATTCGATGAGCGTGATCCTGAGTCGCGCTCTGCCCGATGCGCGCGACGGCCTCAAGCCCAGCCAGCGGCGCGTGCTCGTGGCGATGAACGACCTCGGTCTGGGACCGCGCAGCAAGCACCGCAAGTGCGCCAAGATCTGCGGCGACACCTCGGGCAACTACCACCCGCACGGCGAGTCGGTCGTCTATCCGACACTGGTCGGCATGGCGCAGCCGTTCACGACGCGCTACCCGCAGGTCGACTCGCAAGGAAACTTCGGCGCGATCGACGGCAGCCCGCCCGCGGCGATGCGCTACACCGAAGCCAAGCTCGCCTGGCCGGCCGTGCACCTGCTCGAGGATCTCGACAAGGAGACCGTCGACGAGGTGCCCAACTACGACGGCACCCGCACGCAGCCCGTGGTGCTGCCGGCGCGCTTCCCCAACCTGATCTGCAACGGCTCGACCGGCATCGCCGTCGGCATGGCCGCGAGCCTGCCGCCGCACAACCTCAAGGAAGTCGCCAAGGCGATCGAGAAGCTGCTCGACAAGCC
The DNA here is from genome assembly GCA_020638655.1 of Planctomycetota bacterium. Taxonomy (GTDB): domain Bacteria; phylum Planctomycetota; class UBA1135; order UBA1135; family UBA2386; genus JACKIC01. The sequence goes on along the minus strand of JACKIC010000001.1, from coordinate 621,926 downwards.
CGAGGTCACCCTCGACGAGCTGCTCGAGATCGTGCCCGGCCCGGACTTCCCGACCGGCGGCACGATCATGGGGCGCAGCGGCATCCGCAACGCCTACGCGAGCGGCCGCGGCAACGTCCAGGTCCGCGCCAAGTACCACATCGAGGAGAAGCGCGGCCGCAAGCTGATCGTGTTCACCGAGGTCCCGTACCAGGTGAAGACCACGACGATCCTCGAGCGCATCGACACGCTGGTCAAGAACGCCCAGATCGACTCGATCGCCGACGCCAACGACGAGAGCAACGACCGCGTCGGCCTGCGCCTCGTCGTCGAGCTCAAGCGCGGCGTCGAGGACGAGCAGGTCACGCTCAACCAGCTGTTCAAGCTGTCGCCGCTGCAGAGCACGTTCTCGATCATCAACCTGGCGATCGTCGACGGCCGGCCGCGCACGCTCGCCTTCAAGCAGCTGCTCGAGTGTTACCGCGATCACCGCATCGACGTGATCCGGCGCCGCACGCGCTTCCTGCTGCGCAAGGCCGAGGAGCGGTTGCACATCCTCGACGGTCTGCGCCTCGCGGTGCAGAACATCGACGAGATCGTGGAGATCATCAAGTCGTCGGCGAGCGTCGACGACGCGCGCACGCGCCTGATGGCCCGCTTCGATCTGTCGGAGATCCAGGCCCGCGCGATCCTCGACATGCGCCTCGCGCGCCTGACCGGCCTCGAGATCGAGAAGCTCGAGGCGGAGCACGCCGAGGTGCTCGGCAAGATCAGCTACTACAAGACGATCCTCGAGGACCGCAGCGTGCTGATCGGCCTGATGAAGCAGGACCTCGCCGAGATGGTGCAGCAGTACGGCGACGACCGCCGCACGCTCGTCAGCGACGAGGAGGTCGGCAACTTCGTGGCCGAGGACCTCATCCCCGAGGAGATGATGGTCGTGACGGTGACGCACGAGGGCTACATCAAGCGCACCGGACTCGACCAGTACCGCACCCAGGGCCGCGGCGGCAAGGGTGTCAGCGGCGCGGAGACCAAGGAAGGCGACTTCCTGTGGAACCTGTTCGTCGCCAGCACCCACGACTACCTGCTGTTCTTCACGGACAAGGGTCGCGTCTACTGGAAGAAGGTCTACGAGCTGCCGAGCTACGGTCGCACCGCCAAGGGCCGCGCGCTCGCCAACGTCGTCGAGACCCAGCCCGAGGAGAAGATCACCGCGATCCTGCGCGTCGAGTCCTTCGACGACCGGTTCCTGGTCACGGCAACCGCCAAGGGCTTGATCAAGAAGACCGCGCTGGCGATGTACAGCCGGCCGCGCGCCGGCGGCATCATCGCCGTCGGGCTCGAGGACGGTGACCGCCTGGTCGGCGTCAACCTCGTGCGCGCCGGCCAGCACATCGTGCTGGGCACCCAGTCGGGCATGTCGATCCGCTTCGCCGAGGACGACGTCCGCGCCATGGGGCGCAGCGCCGTCGGCGTGTGGGGCATCCGCATCGCCGCGGACGACGCCGTCTGCGGCATGGTCGTCATCGACGGCACCGGCACGCTGCTCACCGTCTGCGAGAACGGCTACGGCAAGCGCACCGCGGTCGAGGAGTACCGGGTGCAGAGCCGCGGCGGCAAGGGCATCATCGACATCCGCACGACCGAGCGGAACGGTCCGGTCGTCAACCTGCTCGCCGTCAAGGACGACGACGAGGTGATGATGATCACCAAGGACGGCCAGATCGTGCGCACCGCGGTGGCACAGATCAGCGTCATCGGCCGCAACACCCAGGGCGTGCGTTGCATCGGCCTCAACGACGGCGACAAGCTGGTCTCGGTGGCGATGATCCCCAACGAGGAGCCCGAACCGGAGCCCGACGCCGCCGCGGGTCCTGCGGAGGCGACGTAAGCCGATGGCCAACTACCTGAGCCGGCTCACGGCCGACATGAAGACCGCGATGAAGGCCGGCGACAAGCCGCGCCTCGAAGTGATCCGCATGTTGATCAGCGAGCTCAAGCGCAAGGCGATCGACGCGCAGGTCGACGACCTGCCCGACGACGAGGAGGCGGCGGTGTTGCAGAAGGCCGTGAAGACGCGCCAGGACACCGTCGCCCAGGCGAACGCCGCCGGCCGCACCGAGGTCGCCGCCAAGGAGCAGCAGGAGATCGAGGTGATCCAGAGCTACCTGCCGCAGCAGATGTCGGCCGACGAGGTCGCCGCCAAGGTGCGCGAGGTCGCGGCCGAGATCGGCTTCACGGGCGGCAAGGACATGGGGCGGTTCATGAAGGAGTGGATGAGCCGCTACAAGGGGCTCGCCGACGGCAAGCTCGTGCAGGAAGCGCTCAAGTCGCTCGGCTGAGCGCGCGGCCCGGGATCAGAACCCGAGCACGCAGTCCAGCGCGTTCGACAGCGTCAGCCCCAGCTGAGCGCCCGGATCGATCGCCATCACCTGGTAGGCGAGGTTGACGCCGACGTAGGCTGCGTTGTTGGGCAACGACAGCGTGATGTTGGCGTTGCCCGCCGGGCTGGCGACACCGAACGTCGACAGCGCGACGAGGCTGCCGAGGTCGAGGAACACCGAGCAGCCGGCGCCGACCGGGAACGGCGAGCTCGCCACACCGAAGCTCGCGAACACGAACATCGGTTGGCCAGGCTGCAGGTCGTTGCCATGCAGCGCGAACGCCTGGTTGCCCAGGAAGGGCCAGCTGTTGGTCGACAGCACGGGCGCGAGGCTGCCGCCGCCGGGCGCAACCCGCTGCGCCCCGTCTCTACCGGACCTTGATGTCGGTCTGGATGCCGTCGTCGAAGGCGATGATCCTGATCTGCACGTTCTGCGGGCCCTCGCGCATCGACGGCACGCGAGTGCGGAACAGGCGCGCGATCTGGGTGTCCTCGGTGAACTGGCAGCCCTTGTCGCCGACCCAGAACCCGCCGCCGTTCCAGACCGGCGCGGCGTGGCCGGGCAGGCCGCTGCGGCGGATCATCAGGTGCTGCGTGTTCTGGCTCCACTCGAGCAGCACGCCCTGGTCCCATACGATCGCGAGCGGCGTCCAATCGGTCTCGGCGCCGCGACGGATGTCCATCGGCGGCGCGACGGTGGCCTTGGTCTTCACGTCGTCGCTGAAGTCGAGTTCGGTGACCAGGTGCCCGCGGGGCAGGAAGCCTCCGAACCCCGAGGTCGACTCGTTCGCCTTCGGCGTCGACGCGGAGTCGGTCAAGCTGCTCGAGAAGGACTCGTCCTTGTCGCCGAGCACGCCGTCGCTCTCTTCGTAGACCTTCGCCCGCATCTGGGTGTAGCCCGTCGGCGGGGTGCAGTTGACGTCGATGCCGAAGTTGGTCGCGCCGATGCTCAGCACGTAGCTGCGGCCCGGATGCTCGGCGGTCTCCGCCATTATGACGGTCAGCACCGTGCCGGGATCCTCGGTCGGCACCCAGTCGGCGATGCGCGGCTTGCGCGCCGTGCGGGCGATCGCCGGCCAGGCCAGCACGAGCGCGACCAGGGCCGCGATCAGGAGCAGCGCCTGCAGCAGTTGTCTGCCCTTCATCGCGGCGTCGCCTCGAGCGCGTAGGGTGAGTTCACGGGGAAGCCCATCAAGGGATTGAGCGCCTTGCCGTCGGTGAGGATCGGCGCGGTGCGGCGACGATACAGGTCGTCAGGCGTTCCCGGGCGCCCGTCCGGGCCGGCGAGGCCGTAGAGGAACATGCCCTCGAACTGCGGTCCGATCTGCGCGTCGAGCACGATCGCGCCGAAGCGGCGCGTCGTCATGCCCTGCAGCAGGCCGTCGCGGAAGCTGCGCAGCGCCTGCGCCGCGAGCGCGGGCAGTTCGTCGAGCCGCCGATCGTCGACAAGCACACCCAGGTCGAGCAGGCCGTTTGGCAACTTCGGCAGGACCTGCAGCAGATCGAAGATCGCCTGGCCGTGCGCGCTCGACGGCTTGCCGGCGCGGCGCGTCACGGCGCCGTGGCCGGGCAGGATCACCATGTCCCGCTGTGACCGCACGTATTCCGTCAGCTCCTCGTGCGCCTGGCGATGCGCCGCCGACGGCAGCGCGGTGGTGTTCGGGCCGCGTTGCCACGCGTAGCCGAACAGGATCACGAACTGCACCGCGAGCAGCGCCGGCGTCGCGAACTCGAGCCAGCGCGCGCGCGCGCGCAGCGCGGCGGGGCCGAGCACGCAGGCCGCGGCGAAACCGTAGACGAGCACGTTGTCGAAGCCGCCGGTGTGCAGCCGCGACGCCCACGAGGTCATCAGCCCGCCGCTGCCGACCGCGGCGAGGAACAGCGCCTCCTTGCGTTCGCCCGCGCGCCACTGTGCGACGAAGCCGCCCAGGCCGAGCAGCAGCAAGGGCAGCATCGGCAGGATGTCCTCGGTCCAGAAGCCGAGCTTGCGGCTGCCTTCGATGCCGTGGTACTGCGGCATCGTGAACATGTAGAACGTCGACCAGCCGCCGCTGCTCCAGTGCAGCACGCCGAGCGCCAGCAGGATGCCGAGCGCCGCCGCGACGGCGAAGCGCAGCCCCAGACGCCAGTCGAGGCACAGCGCGCCGACCGCGATCGCCGGCAGCCACATCGCCGCGGATTGCTTGGCGAGCATCGCGACCACCGCCAGGACCGCCGCGAGGGGCACGCGGAACTTGCCGCCGTGCTGCAGCGCGTAGGCCGTGCCGAGGATCGCCAGCAAGAACAGCGAGTCGTTGCGCGCGAGGTCGTACCACCACCACAGCCAGCCGTAGCCGGCGAGGAACACGCCGGTCGCGACCAGCCCGGGCACGAGCCGCCCGGTGTGCTGCCTCACCCAGTGGCCGACGAGCATCGCCACGCCGACCGACGCGCCGCAGGCGATGCCGCGCAGGGCGAGCAGCTCGGGCACGCCGAGCTTCATCAGCAGGCCCGCGAGCCAGAACAGCAGCGGCGCGTAGAGGAACGGCACGTGCTCGGGCGTCGGGGCGCAGTAGAGCGGTTCTCCCGCCGCGACGCGCCAGGCGTGGTCGGCCATCGCGCCTTCCATCCATTCGAGCTCGAACGGGTACGGCAACCGCTGCACGGTCAGCCCCCCGAACAGCAGCAGCGCGGCGCCGGCGGCGGCGAGCAGCACCAGCCAGGCGCGCGGCGGTGTCGTCGGTTGGGCGGGGGTCGGCTCCATGAGGCGTCGCGGAGCATAGGGGAGTTGTGTGCTCGTGCATCAACCGCTACGCCACGGGCATGATTCGAGTCCTGACGTTCGCGATGGCCGCTGTCGCCGCCGCCGCACCCGTGCACCGGCAGGATCGCGGCGCCGAGCCGCCATACCGACTCTCGGTCGAGATCGACGGCGTGGTGGTGCAGGTCGTCGACGGCGAGCGCGGCGAAGTCACCATCGGCGACCGCAAGCTGCCGATCCGCGCGACGGTGTTGCCGACGCGGATCCTGGACGCCAAGGGTGTGCGGTTCGAGTTCCCCCGCTCGATGGCCTTCGAGGTGGACAGCGAGGAATACCTCGACCACTGGGCCTTGGACGGTGGTGATTGCACCATCCTGCTGGAGCGGTTCGGGGGCGTCGATGGGCCGAGTGCCGCAGAGCTGCTCGAATCGATGACCCAGCAAACGGGTGGTGTGGTCGAGGACCCCAAGCCGGTTGCGCTCACCTTGGGCAAGGTGAAGGTCAAGGGGGTCGTCGGCATGCTGATGATCGGCAGCTCCGGCATCCAGACGACCGTGGTGCGTCTGGAGGCGGGCGGGGCCACCTATCTGCTCGTGCTGCAGGACATGCTCGACGAGCAGGGGGAGATGACGCAGGAGTCCAAGCAGGTGCGTGAGATCCTCGCTCGGACGTTCGAGGTCGCGCAGGACAAGAGGTGATCGGCTGATGCGTGCCGTGTTGCTCGGGCTGGTCGTGCTCGCCGTGGTCGCGGCGGGGTACCTGATACTGCGCCGCCCGGCGGCGGAACTCGCGCCCAGCGGCATCGACCTCGTCGACGTGACCGGCAGCGTGCCCGCGGGTTCGCCGATCGCGGGCGGCCTGCCCGACAACACCGTCGCCACGCGGATCGTCGCTACCCCCGACGAAGCGCCCGAGCTGGCCTCTTCACCGACCGCGTGGTTGCGCGTCACGGACAGCGTCAGCGGCCGGCCGGTCGCCGGCGCGGCGGTCTGTTCGGCGCAGGGCGGCGTCGAGCTGGCGTTCACCGACGAGGCCGGCATCGCGCCGCTGCCGCTCAGCAAGCCCCAGCAGCTGGCCGTGGTCGCCGACGGCTACCTGCTGCGACTGGTGCCCGCGCAGCTCGACTCGAGCGCCGAGGCGCCGCAGGAGACGCGCATGGTCAGCGACGGCTGGTCGCATCGGATGCGGCTGCACTTCACCGTGGCCGGCGCCAAGGCGAGCGGCGACGTCTGGGTGATGTTCCGGCGGCTCGACCAGGACGACACGCTGCTGACCCCGACCGGCGACGACGCGGTGATCAAACGCGCCTGGCAAGAACACTCGATGCTCGCGCGCATGCCCGTCGGCAAGGACCTCGCGCTCGAAGACGGCTCGCCGACCGCCGACCGCGCGCATCGGCTGCAGGGCGACGGGGAGGTGCGGTTCCTCGCGGCCGGACGCTTCCGGCTCACGGCCGCGACCGCAGCGGGGCGCGTGGCGCAGTGCGACGTGGTGATCCCGGCGCGCATCGGCGGCCGCAGCGACCTGACGATCGCGCTCGAACCCGGCGCCACTTTGACCGGCAACGTCGTTGCACCCGACGGTCATCCGCTCGCCGATGCCACGGTGCAGCTGCAGGGTGGCGACCCGCTGGGGCTGGTCGCGACGACCGGCGCGGGCGGAGCGTTCGCGCTCGGCCCGCTGGCGCCCGGCCAGGTCCGGCTGCACGTGCATCACTTCGACCACGAGCCGCTCGCGTTCGGGCCCGTCGACGCGGGCGCGACCGGGGTGCGCATCACGATGCAGCCGCTGCCCGCGTCGGTGGTGCGCGGTCGCGTGCGTTCGCGACCGGACCTGCAGCCGATCGAAGGCGCGGTGGTGGTGTGGACGGTCGACGGCGGCGCGCCGGTGACGGTGCGCACCGACGACCAGGGAAGGTTCGCGCTGCGCGCCACCGGCGACGCGCCGGCGCGGTTGCTCGTGCAGGCGCAGGGCTTCGTGCCGTACGCGGAGCTGGTCGAGCCGGGCGCGCCGTTCGCGGACTACGACGTGCTGCCGGCCGTGCCCGCCGTGCGCGTCGAGAAGGGGCTCAGCGCGCTGCTCTGCGGCGCGGTCGTCGACTCGCGCGGCCAGCCGGTGGTCGGCGTGCCGATCCGCTGGGTGCCGCTGGCGACGACCGCACCGGCGCTGCCGGGCGCCATCGGGCGGCGCACGCTCGAAGGCGCGGTGTTGGACCTGCCCGGCCTGGCCACCACCGGCGTCGACGGCGCGTTCGCGCTCGAGACCACCCGCTTCGGCGACGGCCGGCTCTGTCTGCCGGACGACGTCAACGCGCCCTCGCGCGGCCTGCGCGTCGAGGCGATCGCCGGCGAGACCCGGAACGGATTGACCCTGCGCCGATGACGAGCCGCCGATGAGTCCGCACGAATGGGAACACCTCGGCGACGAGGAGCTCTACCGCTACCTCGTGTTCCGCGCGCGGCGCTCGCGGCGGCGCTCGCCGCGCACCGGCGTCGAGATCGGCTTCTTCCTGCTCGACACGGTCGACTGGGTCAACGTGATTCCGATCACCGCGGCCGGCGAGATCGTGCTGGTGCGGCAGTTCCGGCACGGCAGCGACGGCGTCTCGCTCGAGATTCCGGGCGGCATCATCGACCGCAGCGACCGCGACCCGGCTGCGACCGCGGCGCGCGAGCTGCGCGAGGAGACCGGCTACGTCGCCGACGAGCTCGTCGCGCTCGGCGAGATCCGCCCCAACCCGGCGTTCATGACCAACCGCTGCCACGTGTTCGTCGCGCGCGGTTGTCGGCTGCAGGGGGCGCTGCAGATGGACCCCGGCGAGGACATCGAAGTGGTGACGATGCCGCTCGCCGAGCTCGACGCGGCGATCGCCGGCGGAGTCATCGATCACGCCATCGTGCTCGCGGCGCTGGCGCGGTGGCGCGCCGCAGAACGCGGCGGCGCAATGGGACCGATCGGGTCGTAAGATCGTCGCTGGCTTCGGCCACCTTCGGCCACTCTGGGCCCACACCCCCGAGGAGGTTTGTTTGCAACGTCCGGTCGTCCTCGTCCTGCTCGTCGTATTTGCCGCACTGGCAACGTTTTGGCTCTGGCCGCGCGGTGACACGCCGCCGCCCGGACCGGTCGGACCGCAGGTGGAGCAGGCGCAGGAGGGGCCCGGCGCGGCGACCGCGGAGGTCGGCAACGCCGGCAGCGCGGGAACCAGCCGCGGCGCGCAGCGCGAGGCGGTGGCCAGCCTGCCCGCCTCGGTGCTCGACGACCCCGAGATCCAGGCCGGCCTGAGCGGCTTCCGCGGCCGTGTCGTCGACTTCCGCCGCACTGCCGTCGCCGATTGCGGCGTGCGCATCTTCCGGCTCGCGCAGGATTCGATCCTGCCCGAGAACGTCGACCTGTTCGCCGACGAGCCGACGATCACGCCGCAGTACATCGCCGGCGACACGCGCACCGCTGCCGACGGCAGCTTCGCGATCACCGGCGTGTGGCCGCGCGGCTTCTACGTGATGTTCGCGGGCATCGACACCGACGCGCCGATGCACCAGCTGCTGACCCAGACGCCGTCGCCCGGCGAGATCGTCGATCTCGGCGACGTGGTGCTGCCCAACGCCGGCGTGATCACCGGCACCGTGGTCGACGAAGAGGGCGAGGGCGTCGCCGGCGCGCTGGTGCGCGCGGTGGACCTGCCCGGCACGATCGCGAGCTTCTTCCCGGCCGAGCGCTTCGATCCCGAGGGCGCGGTGCTGATCCGCGAGCCGAACTCCCCGGTGCGCGTCATCGAGATGCCGAAGTGGGCGAAGCGGGCGTTCGAGGACCTGCCGATCCCGTCGACGACCACCGACAGCGACGGCAGCTTCCGGCTCGTCGGCGTGGTCCCCGGCAGCAACTTCTTCGCGGTGACTGCGCGCACCTTCCTCGCCGAGGTCAAGCCGAGCGTGATCGTGCGTGCGGGGCAGGAGAAGAACCTGGGGCGCGTGCGCATCAAGCACGGCGAAGAGCTCGCGGGGCGCGTGCTCGACACCAAGGGCGAGCCGGTCGCCGACGCCGAGGTGTTCGCCGGTTCGACGATCGCGATGGTGCCGTTCGACCTCGCGCAGCGCGTCGGCACGACCGACGCCGAGGGGCGGTTCCACGCCGAGGGCTTCGCGCCCGGCAAGGTCACGGTCGCGGCGCGGCGCGGGCGCGGGCACGCCTGGGTGCTCGCCGAACCGCAGCCGGTGCTGGGCGAGGTCGTCGTGACGTTGCCGGCGACGCTCGGCGCGGTCGCCTCCGTGCGCCTCGCCGATGGCAAGCCGGCGACCGAGGCGCGCTTCAAGCTGCTGCAGGGTCGCGCCGGGGACGGCGCGGCGGAGATGTCGGTGCTGGGTGTGGTGCCGCCGATCGACCTGCGCGACCGGTTGCACAAGGTCGGCGGTGAAGGCGACGACGCCGGCCAGCCCGGTCAGTGGCGCATCGACAACCTTCTGCCCGGTCGCTACACGCTCGTCGTCGATGCGCCCGGCCACGCCGTCGCGTTCTCGGCGTTCACGATCGAGGCCAACGACGCGGCCGTGACGATCGAGCTGCAACCGAAGAAGGAGTTCGTCGTCGTCGTGCTCGACCCGACCGGCGAGCCGATCCGCAACGCCGCGATCCACGCGGTCGGTCGCGGCCAGGGCAAGATGTTCGACATGCCGCTCAACTGCGGGCGCACCGGCGAGGACGGTCGGCTGATCGTCGACAAGATCCAGGCCGAGACCGCGCGCGTCACCGCGGACCATCCCAAGTGGGGCATGGTGCACGGCGAGGTCAAGTGGGGCGAGGAGTTGCTGCTGCGCATGCAGGCGCCGGGGGCGCTGCACGGCGTGATCACCGAGAACGGCAAGCCGCCGAAGGCCGGTGAGCTGACCGTCGCGATCGAACCGCGCCGCAACGGGCCGCGCGGCGCGCTCGACGACATGCCGCAGTTGCAGGCGCTGGCGCTCGACGGCACGTTCACCGTGCGCGCGATGCAGCCCGGTGAATACCGGGTCGGGCTGGTCAAGGCGCTCGAAGCGCTGCGCTCGCCGGGCGGCGTCTTCGCGATGGCGCAGGACATGTTCATGGCCAACCGCCTGCCGCGCGAGACCGCGCAGGTGGTCTCGGGGCAGACCGCCGAGGTGCACCTCGAGGCCGGCGAGCAGCCGATCGAAGGGCCGACCGCGAACCTCTCGGGCACGGTCACCGTCGACGGCAAGATCGGGGCCGGTTATGCGGTGATGGCGAGCCATCAGGGCCGCCGCTTCTCGGCGCGCGCCGACGCGCGCGGCCAGTTCGACTTCGGCCTGCTGCCGGCGGGTGAGCTCGAGGTCGGGCTGCTGCCGCCGGCCGGCGAAGCGATGATCCCCGGCGGCGGCGGTCAGCTGTGGGCCACGAAACTCGAGCTCGCGAGCGCCGAGGCCAAGGTGCTCAACATCGACGTCAACACCGGTTCGATCAGCGGCTTCGTCAGCGACCCGGTGGGCGCGGCCGTCGCCGGCGCGCAGGTCGTCGCCGAGGGGCGGACGGCCAAGAGCGGCAACAACCTCTACCAGTTCACGATGACCGACGCGCAGGGCACGTTCCGCCTGTCGCCGCTCGCCGAGGGCACCTGGAAGGTCTCCGTGCGGGTCCGCGGCGACAACGCGGGGCGCGCCGAGCTCGAGGGTGTCGTCGTCAACGCCGGCAGCGCCGTCGACGGGCTGCGCCTGCAGCTGACTCCGGCGATCCGCGTCCAGGGCCGCATCGACGTCAGCGTGTTCGACCAGGACAAGCCGCAGTGGACGTGGCTGGCGTTCCACAAGCTGCCCGAGAACGGCTCCCCGAACCAGTACGGCGATCAGGTCGATGGCGCCGGCGTCGACCGCGACACGGGTCGGTTCTCGACCAGCGACCTCAAGGCCGGCACCTACCGCGTGCGGTTGCACGCCGGCTTCGAGAAGGGCGGCGGCAAGAGCTGGTACTGCGGCGAGGTCGTCGTCCTGCCGACGGGCGCGACCGACCTCGTGCTGCGCCCGGGTCCCGACCTCAACCGTTGAGCGGCGTGCTCAGGCCAGCCGCGCCGCGGTGCGCTGGCCGAGCACCACCCGCAGCCGCCCCTGCACGCTGGTCGCCGAGAGCGTCTCGACCGTCGCCAGCATGCCCTTGCGCAGGGGGATCGCCGCGTGCTCGCGGCCGTGCAGCAGGTAGCCCAGAAGGCAACCCAGGTGCGGCTCGTGGCCTACCAGCACGACGCTGACCGTGCCGGCCTGCAGCGCCTGTTCGAGCTGCTGCACCACCTCGAGCACCGGGTCCTCCGGCCGCAGTCCGTCGACTGTGCGCACCTCCCCGTCGAAGCGCACCGCCTTGGCCAGGATCGCCGCCGTCTGCTGCGCGCGCCGCAGCGGGCTGGACCAGATCTCGGTCGGCTCCACCAGCTCGCGCCAGGCCTTGCCCGCGCGCCGCAGCTTGGCCACGCCCTCTTCCGTCAACTCACGGTCCTCGTCCCTGCCACCGACCGCGACGTCAGCCGCGATCCCGTGTCGCACCAGATGGATCAGCATGCGAGCGTACGGTACCGGGTACAAACCACACAGCCAGCAGCGTTCTGCCGCCGCGTCGCGCGCCTCCCGCGCTGCCCCGTTTGCCGTTACCCTCTGTCCCGTGCCAACTGCCGGCTCCACGATCAAGCGCCCCCGTCGGCTGCGCGACCGCAGCACCCCGCCGCCGCCCACCGGGGTTCCGCCCGTGGTCTGGGTGGTGATCGTCTGCCTGATGGCCTTCGGCGCCTGGCGGGCGTGGCATTCCTACGAACAGGGCCGCACCTACCTCACGGCGGTGGGCCCGGGCGGCGGGGCCGCACCGGCGCTCGAGCTGACGTTCTTCCCCGAGCGCTTCGCCTTCACCGCGCCGTCGCCGCCGCCGCCGCTCGGCAGCGAGCAGCTCGCGGCGGGCGGGACCCTCTCGGTCGGGCAGGAACTCGTGCCCGAACGCGCGGTCGTGCGCTACTCGGGTGCCGGCGTCGGCACCGGCTTCACCTTCGTGGAGAACGGCAAGCGCGCGACCATCACGCTCGAGCCGCCGGTGACCGTCTGGGGGCAGGTCGTCGAGACCCGGCCCTTCTGGTGGTTCGGCTGGCGGCGCGACTACGTGCCCGTCGTCGGCGCCAAGGTGATCGTCATGGGCGGCGGCGAGCACGGCATCCCGCTCGCGGAGGTTACCACGGGCCCGGACGGCGCCTACGAGATCGAGGGCATCGCCGCGACGCGCGGTCCGATCGCGCTGCGGGTGCTCGCTGCCGATCACGCGATCGTGCACGCGCCGCTAGACGGGCCCGCGATGGCCGTGGCCGGCCAGGTCGTGCGGCTGCAGCGCGCGCCGCCGCGCCGCGGTCGCCTGCTCTGCCCCGAGGGATGCAAGCCCGACGAGCTGCTGATCCTGGCGCGCGGCCTGCCCGGCGTCGAAGCGCACCCCGACGCGGACGGCAACTTCCTGCTGCACCACGTTCCTGAAGAACTCGAACCGCGCCTGTTGGTGATCGGCCTGCCCGAGCATCTCGTCGCCAAACCCACGGTCGCGCGGCTCGGCGTGGCGCCGACGATCGAGGTGGTCACCGCGGCCGTGGTGCGCGGCGTCGTGCTCGACGCCCGCGTGAGTCCGCCCGTGCCGCTCGGCGGCACACTCGTCTGGAGCGGCGAGAGCGCGGCGATCCGCGCCGACGCCGACGGCCGCTTCGAGCTGCGCCAGATCGTGCCCGGCACGATCGACATCACCGCGCAGCACACCTACCAACCCAAGAACCGCAAGCCGATCGTGCGCCACGGCAGCACGGTCGCCACCGTCGAGCCCGGCCAGGAGCTGGGTGACGTCGTCATCGAGGTGCAATGAACAACCGTCTTCCGATCGTGGTGTTGTGTTGTCTGGGTTGGCTGGTCCCGGCATTCCAGGGGCAGGAGCCCAAGCCCGCGCCGGCGAAGCCGCCGAGCGAGTCTCCGGCGGCCCAACCCAAGGAAGGCGCCAAGGAAGACCCCAAGGGCGACGCCAAGCAAGACACCAAGAGCGCGCCGCAGGACACAACTCCCGCCGCGCGCCACGCCTTCGAAGGCGTCTACGAACTGCGCCGCCGCATGGTGGCCGGCACGATCGACCCGCGCACCGGCACCGGCTACTGCGCGATCACCAGCCGGCATCTGTTCCTCACCATGCTGGGGCCCGGCGTCAACCCGTCCAGGCCGCTGCTGCGCGCCGACGTGCGCGGCTGGAAGCCCGTCGACAACGGCATGCAGACCGAGGTCAAACTCAGCTACTTCAACGACGCCGACGGCAATGTGCTCGTGCAGCGGCCGGGTGAGCGTGCGGTGCGCCGCGTCGACATCGCCCGCGGCCTCTTGCGCATCTACCAGGACGACGCCAGCTACCTCGAGTTCGAACGCATCGAATGAACGGCGATCAGGCCCGCCGCCGCCGCAGCGCCTGCAGCTCGGGCGAACGCAGCAGTAGCTGGCAGACGAAGTAGACGACGACGCCGATGCCGATCGGCGCGACGACGTTGCCGAGCGCGCGCGCACCGAGCGAGGCCTCTTCGGCGGCGAAGCGCACGAACGGCAGCGTGACACACATCGCCGTCGTGGCGACCGTCGCGCGCAGCCACGCGCCGGCGGCGGGCACCGCACCTGCGGCGGCGTGCTTGCGGAACGCGCGCGCGAGCAGGATCGCGTTGGCCAGCGACGACAGGCTGCTCGACAGCGCCAGGCCGGCCGTGCCCAGGTCCGTCGTCCACAGCAGCAGCAGGTTGAGTGCAGCATTGCCGATCACGAGGCGCACGGCGATGCGCGGCGGCGTGCGCATGTCACCGACCGCGTAGAACGCCCGCGCATACAGCTGGGCGATGCCGAGGAACGGTAGGCCCGCCACCAGGCAGCAGCTCGTCAGCACCGTCGGGCGCACGTCCTCGGCCGTGAACTGCCCGCCCTCGAACAGCACGCGCACGACGTCGTGGCCGAGCACGATCAGCCCCATCGCCGCCGGCAGGGTCACGAAGATCGTCGCCGCCGCGGCGCGATCGAGCGTGCGTCGCAGCACGGTCCGGTCGTCGTCGGTCGCGTCCGTGGCCAGCCGCGGGAACACCGCCACCGCGACCGCCATCGCCGTCAGCGCGTGCGGGAACAGCAGCAGCCGGTTGGCCAGGTAGACGTAGGTGTTGGCGCCGGGCGCGACCAGCACGTAGGCCATCAGCTGATCGAGCAGGCTGCTGATCTGGTTGAGCGACATGCCGAGCACGGTCGGCGTCATCGCGGCGAACACCGCGAACGCCGGGGTGCCGCGGCGCGGCAGGCCGAAGCGCGGCCGCGGCAGCGCGCCGACCCGCCACAGCGGCACCGCCACGAGCAGTAACTGCGCCACGCCGCCGATCGCGAGGCAGACCGCGGCCCACGACGCGATCTCGGTGTCGACGGTGATGCCCATCGGACCGGCCAGCAGCAGCGCCGCGATCCAGAACAGGTTCATCACGATCGGCACCGCCGCCGGCAGCGCGAACGCACCGAGCGTGTTCATCGCCCCCGACAGCACCGCGGTCAGACACACCGGCAGCGCATACGGGAACAGCACCGCATTGAGCAGCAACAACAGCCGCATCGCCTCGACGCCGCCGTGTTCGGGCGCCGGCAGCCACTCGGCCGGCAGCAGCAGGCTCGCCGCGGCGACCAGCGCGCAGATCGGCAACAGGATCGTGGTGACCGTGCCCAGCACCTGACCGAGCAGCTCGTCGGCGACGGCGTGGTCGCCGCGTTTCTTCGCGGCTGCGTAGGCCGGCACGAACGACGCCGACAGGGCGCCCTCGCCGAGCAGTCGGCGCATCAGGTTGGGCAGCGTCCAGGCCAGCAGGAAGGTGCCCTGGACCCAGCCGGCGCCCAGGGTCTGCGTCATCAGGCGGTCCCGGTAGAGCCCGAAGATGCGCGACAGCAGGGTGAATGCGGAGATCGAGCCCGCGGCACGGAGCAGACGGCTCATGCGATCATCCGAAAGCGGCTGGTCAAAGCGGGCAGGGGCTGGGAGTGCGGACCGACAGGCGGAACAATGCCGGCTGCCCCTCGTCCCGCAAGCTTCGTCGCCGACTCCCCCATGCGCCTTCCCATCCACGCCGCCGTCGCGGCCCTGCTGACCACGTTCGCGTGGGCCCAGGCCGAGCCGCCCTCCTACCTCTACGCGCTCAAGAACCCGACGCCGGGACAGCGGCTGTTGCTGCAGCAGCACTTCGACGTGCTCGGTTCGTGCTGTGGCGGTGCGGCGGCGACCACGGGGTCGCTCGAGGTGGTGGTGCAGCAGCAGGAGCTCGGCGCGTTCCTGTCGATCGCGCCGCGCGCCCAGCTCGTCGACGTCAGCCGGCCGTACCGCGACATCGCCGTCGAGCGCGCGATCGCCGCGGGCGAGGACATGCCCGACCTCGCCTACTACGAGGTCGCCGAGATCGAGGCGGCGATCGACGCCGAGGTCGCCCTGCACCCCGGGCTGGCGCAGAAGGTCAACCTCAGCACGATGCCCGGCGGCGTGCCGACGCATCAGAACCGGTCGATCTTCGCGCTCAAGGTCAGCGACAACGTGGCGGTGGACGAGGACGAGCCGGCGATCGTGATCGCGGCCCAGCACCACGCGCGCGAACTGAACTCGCCGGTGATGGTGATCGGCGCGATGCAGCGCATCCTCGCCGCCTACGCCACCGACCCGGCGATCGCCGCGCTCGTCGACGGCCACGAGCTCTACTTCGTGCCGATGGTCAACCCCGACGGCGTCGACTACGTCTGGAACAGCAACGCCAACTGGCGCAAGAACCGCCGCAACAACGGCGCCAACTACGGCGTCGACCTCAACCGCAACTACCCGTTCCTGTGGGGGCTGTGCGGCTCCTCCTCGACGACCTCGTCGGAGACCTACCGCGGGCCGTCGGCGGGCAGCGAGCCCGAGGTGCAGGTGATGCGCAACCTGATGGCGAAGCTGCGGCCCGAGGTCTATCTCGACTTCCACAGCTACGGCCAGGAAGTGCTGCGCATGTGGGCGCCGTGCGCCAACGTCAACCCGACGATGCAGGCGCTGCAGCAGCGTTACGCCGACAGCCTGCGCGGCCCGATGGCCTTCAACACGCGCGATCCGTCGGGATCGGGTGAGGCGCCCGAGGATCACTACTCGGCGGGCGGCACGCTGTCGTTCCTGACCGAGGTGGGCACCTCGTTCCAGCCGGCCTACGCGACCACCGTGGCCGAGGAGATCCGCGTCTGGCCCGGCATCCGCCAGGCGCTGACCAGCTGGGCGCCGGCGCTGCGCGGCCACGTGCACTCGAGCATCGGCTTCACTCCGGTGGAGGCGACGATCACGTTCACGCCGACCCTGCTCAACCACGGCGAAGTCACCAAGAGCCGGCTGCGCGACGGTCGCTACGGGCTGTGGCTGCCGATCGGCAACTGGAACGTCACGTTCGCGGCGACCGGCCACACCAGCAAGACGGTGGCCGTGCAGGTGACCACCTACGACGCGCCGCAGGCGCTCGACGTGGTGCTCGAGCCGGTCGGCTCTGTGGCGACGCTGGTCAAGGCCGGCAACGGGCAGATCGGCACGCAGGTGACGTTCACCTACAGCAGCCCCGGCGCCGCCGGCAACACGGCGCTGTTCGGCTGGTCGCTGGGCACCTCGCCCGGCATCAACCTCGGCGGCCAGCGCGTGCTGCCGCTCAACGGCGACTTCCTGTTCGAGGCGGCCTGGTTCGGCAACCCGATCCTGACGCCGACCTGGGTCACGCTCGACGCCAGCGCGCAGGCGCAGTCGGTGCTGACCCTGCCCAACGAACCGCTGCTGGTCGGCTTGTCGACCTACGTCGCCGGCATCACCTTCGACCCCAACTACCACTACGGCATCCGCACCTGGAGTCAGCCGGTCGTCGTGACGCCGATCCCGTGACGCGCCGCATCTTCGTCGGTGACATCCAGGGTTGCCGCGAACCGCTCGAACGCCTGCTGCAGGCAGTGCAGTTCGAGCTGGGGCGCGACCGGCTGCTGCCGGTCGGCGATCTCGTCAACAAAGGGCCGGATTCGCCGGGCACGCTCGATCTGCTGATGCAGCTGCGCGCCGAGCCCGTGCTCGGCAACCACGACCTGCACTGGCTCGGCAAGCACAAGGGCGAGAAGGGGCCGCGCCGCGACTGGCTCGCGGCGCTGCCGATCGTGCGCATCTTCGACGACGTGATCATGGTGCACGCGGGGCTGCACCCGCGCTGGGACGAAGAGCGCCTGCGCAACCTCTCCGCCGCCGACCGCAACTACGCCGTCAACGTGCGCTACTGCGACGCCGACGGACGCCAGCCGGACCGCGACTGGCCGCCGCCAGGGCCGCCGTTCCGGCCGTGGGACGACTTCTACCGCGGCAGCAAGCGCGTCGTGTTCGGGCACTGGGCGCGGCGCGGGCTCGTGGTGCGACCGCAGTGCGTCGGGCTCGACACCGGCTGTGTCTACGGCGGCAAGCTGTCGGCATGGATCGCCGAAGAGGACCGCGTCGTGCAGGTCGACGGGTGGGCGGGACGCGACTGATTCCGCGTCGCACCGACAGCCCTCGTACCGTCTTCATCCAACCTTGCCGCGGCGCCCGATCGTGCTCGGGTGAGCCGCGAGCAAGAGGCACGGCGCCATGGTCACGTGCGCGTCGCCGCGCTGTCGGCAGTCGCGGCGTTCGGCGCGTACTTCGCGATGTACGGCTTCCGCAAGCCGTTCACCGCTGCGAGCTGGGCGGCGCCCGCGTGGTTCGGCGTCGACGGCAAGACCGTGCTTCTCGCCGCGCAGGTGCTCGGCTACACGCTGTCGAAGTTCCTCGGCATCCGCGTCGTCTCGTCGGTGTCCGCGCCGCGCCGCGTGCCGACGCTGTTGGTTCTGATCGCTGCAGCCGAGCTCGCCTTGCTGCTGCTGCCGCTCGTGCCGCACGCGTTGCAGCCCGTGTGCCTGTTCGCCAACGGCCTGCCGCTCGGCATGGTGTTCGGGTTGGTGATGGCGTTCCTCGAGGGGCGTCGGCTGACCGAGGCGGCTGCCGCCGGGCTGTGCGCGAGCTTCATCGTCGCCGACGGCTTCGCCAAGTCGGTCGGCAGCCAGTTGCTCGCCGCGGGCGTGACCGAGGTGTGGATGCCGGCCGTCGCCGGGCTCCTGTTCGCGCCGTTGCTGCTGATCTGCGTGCGGTTGTTGGCGCGCGTGCCGCCGCCCGACGCCGAGGACGTCGCCGCGCGCGCGCCGCGCCCGCCGATGACCCGCGACGACCGGCGCGCGTTCTTGCGGCGACACGGCACCGGGCTCGCGTGCATCGTGCTCGCCTACCTCGCGATCACCGTATTGCGCAGCGTGCGCGCCGACTTCTCGCCCGAGCTGTGGCGAAGCCTCGGTTATGGCGGCGCGCCGTCGCTGTTCACCTGGTCCGAGCTGTTGGTCGCGGCGCTCGTGCTGGTCGGCAACGGCGCCGTGGTGCTGATCGGCGACAACCACCGCGCGTTCCGGTGCGGCATGGGCGTCGGCATCGCCGGCCTGTTGCTGTGCATCGTCGCCACCGCGCTGTCGTCGTCGCACCGGATCGACGGCTTCGCCTTCATGGTGCTGGTCGGGCTGGGGCTCTACCTGCCCTACGTCGCCGTGCACACGACGTTGTTCGAACGCCTCGTCGCGTTGACCCGCGATCGCGGCAACCTCGGCTTCCTGCTCTATCTCGCCGACTCGTTCGGCTATCTCGGCTACGTCGCGGTGATGTTCGGCCGCGGCGCGCTCGGCGCCGGCGACCTGCTCGGGTTCTTCCGCGGGCTCGTCTACGTCGCCGCCTGCTCCGCGGCCGTATGCCTGACCGGCGCGCTGCTCTACTTCGCTCGTCGGTCGCGCCGGCAGCCGGCCGCGATCCTCAGGTAGTGCGACAGCGGCGGCGTCGAGGCGCCGGGCACCTTGGCGGCCTCGTCGATGCGACGCAGGCGGATCGCGGCGCTCGCGAACGGCAGCCGCGCGAACGTCGCCGCCTCGACCAACGACATCGGCCCACCCTGCAGATCGAGCGTGTGCCTCGAGACCCGCGACAGCTGCGCGAGGTACTCGGCGTCGACCGCGGCGAGGTAGCGTTTGGCCTGCACGTGCAGGGCCACGGGGGCGACCACCTGGTCGCTGAACCACGGCAGCAGGAAGTGCATGCCGATCGACTCGTGGCCGTCGTCGTCGCCGCAGGCCAGCGCTGCCGCCGCGTCCTCGTGCTGCATGTGGCCGATGTCGTGCAGCAGACAGGCCGTGATCATCGCCGGGCCCTCGCCGCGGAGCTCGGCCAGCCGGGCGCTCTGCAGCGCGTGCTGCAGCTGGTCGATCGCTTCACCGTAGGCGAGGTCGCCGCGTCGCGCGAACAGGTCGTGGATCTGCGCGATCGGATCGCGGGCGAGGCTCGTCTCGGTCATGGACGTCTGGCGTAGGAGAGCAGGGTTGGCACGAGGCCTTCGAGCGTGTGCATCAGGTGGGTGTGCGGTGCCTTGGCGAGCTGTTCGATCGTGTGTGTGCCGTGACCGACGCCGACGACGAAGCGACATCCCGCCGCGGTGCCGGCTTCGAGGTCCGACGGCGTGTCGCCGGCGACGCCGACGAGACGCGGATCGGTGACGCCGACCTTGGCCATCGCGGCCAGGATCAGGTCGGGCGCGGGGCGCCCGTGCTCGACCTCGTCCGACGCGACGCTCGTGAGTTCTTGCCAGTCGAGCGCGCGCAGCACCAGGTCCATCGTGCTGCGCGAGAAGCCCGTGACGAAGCCGACCTGGATCCCGTTCTCGGCGAGCTTGTGGATCGACTCGACGGCGCCCTTTGTGGGCAGCAGCGGTCGTTTCGCCACGCTCGCCGCGAACTCCTGCTCGAAGCGCTGCGCCATCTGCGCCGCCGCGGCCGTCGGCTGTCGGGCTTCGGTCAGCAGCGTCGAGAACACGCGCTCCTTGTGCCAGCCCATGTAGGTCTGCAGCTTCACCGGGTCGACGGGCAGATCGAAGGCGGCGGCGGTGCGTTCGAACGCCTGCTGCACGCGGCGGTCGTCGACCACGGTCGTGCCCGCGAGGTCGAAGAGGAACAGGTCGATGGGTGCACTCATGAGGCTGACCGGCATGCGGCTCCGCCTGATGCCGGTGCGGTCAGGCGCGCAGACGATGCATGGGAGAACGCAGGGCGTGATGAAGATCAGTTGAAGGATCGTCTCGCGTCGCCGCCGGCAATCGCAGCGGCAAATCGGAGCGGCGCCGCGCAAACTGCTGCCCATGAGCACGTCCCTGCGTAGCGGCGGTGAGGTCGACCTCGTGGTCGTCGGCGGCGGTGTGCTCGGCCTCGCGCACGCGTGCCTCGCCGCCCGGCGCGGCCAGAGGGTCGTGCTGCTCGAGCGCGCGGAGTTCGCGCGCGGTGCCTCGGTGCGCAACTTCGGCATGGTGTGGCCCGTCGGCCAGCCGCGCGGCCTGCGCCGCGACGTCGCATTGCGCAGCCGCGAGCTGTGGCGCCAGATGGCAGAAGCCGCGGCGTTCCGCTGCGAGCCGACCGGATCGCTGCACGTCGCGTATCACGCCGACGAGCTCGCGGTGCTCGAGCAGTTCGTCGCCGCCGAGCCCGGCGCCGGCTTCGAGGTGCTGGCGCCAGCCGAGGCGCTCGAGCGCTCGGCGGGCTTGCGCGCCGAAGGACTGCGCGGAGCGCTGTGGAGCCCGCACGAGTGCAACGCCGACGCGCCGGCGGCGATCGCCGCGCTGCATCGCTGGCTCGACGCGCAACCGGGCTGCGCCGCGATCGTGCGGACCCCCGTGGTCGCGATCGACGGCGATCGCGCCGTCACCGCCGATGGCAGGCGCTGGCGCGGCGAGCGCATCCTGGTCTGCTCGGGTGACGACTTCGCGTCACTGCTTCCCGAGCAGTTCGCCGCTGCGCCGCTGCGTCGCTGTCGCCTGCAGATGCTCGCCACCGTGCCGCAGCCCGGCGGCTGGCGCCTGGGGCCGATGCTCGCCGCCGGGCTTACCCTGCTGCACTACACCGGCTTCGCCGCGTGTCCGGGTCTGCCTGCGCTGCGCGCGCGATTCGAGGCCGAGTTGCCGCTGCATCTGCGCGACGGCATTCACGTGCTCGTGTCCCAGCGCGACGACGGCCGCCTGGTGATCGGCGACTCGCACGAGTACGGCCCCGAGTTCGCGCACGACGTCGACGCGGCCGTCGAGACCCGCATCCTCGACTACCTGGGCACGTTCCTGCAGATGCCGGATGCGACGATCGATCGGCGCTGGACCGGTACCTACGCGCAGCGCGCCGACGGCGGCTTCGGCTGGGTTCGCGAGGTGCGGCCCGGCGTCGGCATCGTCACCGGCTTCGGCGGCGCCGGCATGACCCTGAGCTTCGGGGTCGCCGAGCGCGTGCTCGACGGCACCTTCGAGGAGGAGTGAACTCTGCTGGCTCGCGGCGCCTTCAGCCGAGGTGGCGCTGCACCTCGTCGCGCACGATCGGGATCAGCGCGTCCGCGAGGGCGCGGTTGGCGTAGGCCGCGAAGCTGATGTTCGTCGTCGTGTCGAGCGGCGCGTCGAGCGGGTCGCCGAACGGATCGCAGACCACGCAGCCGGCAGCCTGCGCGATGCCCGAAGTGACCACGTCGTACGGCCGGCACGCCAGTGACGAGGAAAAGCCGAGCTTGCGATGCGCCAGCGGGCGTACGTCGAGCACGAAGCGGTCGCGTCCCAGCGCCAGCTCCGCGAGCTGTCCACCGGAGCAGATGTACTGGTCCGTGTAGACCTCGGCCTTCGCCGGGTTCCAGCCGCCCAACGCGCGCCGCAGGATCGCTTCCTCGAGCCGCGCCAGCAGTTCCTTGCCGCCCTGGAAGAAGTTGCTCACCGTCGCGAAGCCGTGCCGCAGCGTCGTCGCCCGACTCGGTGCCAGCGGCAGCGGGTGCGCCCCGCCGGTGCTCATGTCGTGCCGTTCGCCGCGCGCCCCGTCGCCCGCGACCGTCCACAACACGTCGCTCGTCGCCTGTCGCGTGGTCGGCAGCTCGGTCATCACCGCGACCTCGATGTCCCGCAGCGACGTCCCTGGTCCGCGATCCGGCGCGATCCCGGCCAGGCACCACCCGGGTCGCTTGTCGAACATCAGCCCCCGCGTGCCGTCGATCGGATCCACGAGCAGCCGGAACGGCGGCCCGCCAAGGCCCGGCCGCCCGAACTGCACGCCGCCCGCGTCGAGTCCTTCCGCGATCAGGACGAAGTGCTGCGTTCGCCCCCATTCCTGGCAGTGCTGCAGCAGGATCTCCTCGACGTGCGCGTCGATGCCGAAGATCGTGTCCCCGTCGTCGTCGCGCACCTGCCGGGACAGCACCGCCGTCTCCTGGCTGCGCATGTGCGCCCGCAGGGCGCTGCGCATGTCCGCCTGCATCACCCGCAGGCGAGTCAGCAGGGATGCGTGGTCGAGGGAAGGCATGCGTTGCGCGGTCGTGATGGTATACCTGCGGTCGAAGGGGGCCCTTAGCTCAATTGGTCAGAGCTGGCGGCTCATACCCGCTCGGTTGCAGGTTCGAGTCCTGCAGGGCCTACCACTCCCTTCATTGTGTCGCGCTCCGGCCCTGAGCGGCCAGGCTCTCCCTGGAGAATCCCGTGATCATGCCTCGCTCGAATCTGAGTCTAGTGTTCGCCCTGGCCGCCGCTGCCTCCGGCGGGCTTTGTGGTGGTGTGGTGGCTACAAGGCTTGGTGGGGGGCAGCTTCCGGGAGGTGACGAGGTCACGGAACTGCGAGACGCTTCTGGCGCAGTCCGTGTGCGCTTGGGATGCCTCGACGCCAAGGCGGGGCGGTTTGGGGTGCAAATGCTTGATGCTGCAGGGGCGGAGGTGGCCTCGGTGACGGGTGATGGCAATGAGAGTGCCGTGGTATTGCGGGGCGGGGCCGGGGGAATAGCCATCACAGCCAATGCTGGTGGGGAGAAGGTGGTTTTGGGAGACGACAGCGGATGGCACATGGACCTTGAGCGTAGCAAGGAAGGCCTTCTCAATATGCGCTACCGTAAGAAGGATATGGAGCCGGTTCTGGCGCTCGCATGTGACATGGCGGAGGGTAATAAGGCGTCGTTTGTGCTGTTTAATGGTCGTGGGGAGTCAGTTTATCTTGGCGTGCGCGAGCGCGACGCGCGCATGGGGCTCGCTAGGGATGGTGCTACGGCGGTTTTGATTTCGGCCGAGACTGGCGTCGGTGCTGCCCTGCAACTGGGTGTAAGAGCTCTTGGGCTGTATCTGCAGGCTCTGGCTGACGGTACGTGCGTGCTTGAAATGCGAAATGGTGGGCCGTTCCTTAGTCTGCAGAATACGGCGAAGGGAGTGGGGTATGGGATAAGCAAACCCGATGGTGAACCGATCATTCGTATTGGGGTGAATCCAGAAGGGGAAGTGAGGGACTCGGTTTGGGACAAGAGTGGCAAGGAACACCCGCGGCATGAACCGGGGAAGGAGCGCAAGTAGGCGGCCGATAGCGCGGCCTCGAATTCAATGTCACCGAGATACGCATTGGGCTCGGCCGTGACGCGGCGACCGGAAGTCGCTGAAGTGTGTCATTGCCCCGGTAGTCTGTTCCGTAACCCTCAAGCCATTCGGGGGCGTTGATGCTGGTGAGGTTGTTCTGCGTCTCCCTCTTGGCAGCGCTGGCTGCGGGGCAGCGGGTAACCGTTGCTCTCTCGGTGGCGAGTGGTCAGGAATTCGAGCCAATCAACTGGCGGGCTGTGGCCACCAGTCCTGCAGTGGGAGAGGGAGCCCTGCTCCACGGGCTTCCCAAGGTGACGATCCAGGCGTCTGTAGACGGCAGATGGTACGACTTGGGAGGGTTGCCGGCGGCGATCGCTCGGCGAAACGATGGGAAGAGACAGCCTGCTCTTCGTCGGCCTGTAGTGGTGCGTCGCCAGGTTGAGGCTGGAGAGAGTTGCGCTTGGAGTGGGTGGGACCTGGACTGGAGATGCTGCGGATTCGCTGGCAATTACCGGATGAAGGTCACTGTGTACTGCCTGCTGGACGTGGTGGCCCCACATCCGGTGACCCAGGCTTGCGAGAGCGAGTGGCGCGAATTCACGGTTTCCGCGACTCAGGGATCGGCGCAGTCGTTGCGCGTTGCTCGCGAGCAGGGCTTGCCATTGTGGGGGCAGTACAAGGCGTTTTGCGATGGCGGGCTGAGGCTCGATGGGGTGCTTGGCGGGCCCAATGGTGGCGGGTTCGCGGCGATTGTGGATCGCATGCATGAATCCGCAAATGAGTTGGTTCCCGCCCAGAGTTTGCTGCTTGCTGGTGGCCTTCCTCCGCGCTTGAGAGCTGCTGTGGAGTGCAGCGAAGCGCTGCGTGTGCTCCAGATTGCACGGTCTCGCGCGGGCGAGGCGCGGTTGTCGGCACTTGCTGTCGTCGAAGAGCACCGTGTGCGGGCGATCGCGGTCCAGGGGGTGGCGCAGGAGTATCCGGGGTTGATTCTTCTCTTGGCATCTGCGGAGGCGAAGGGTGACGCCGAGCTCATGACCTTGACGAGGGGGCGACTTGCGAGTGATGGCGCCTACAGGGAGATGGCCAGGTTCGATGGGGTCGAAGAGTGGGCGTTCCGGGAGATGCCCTCCCGCAAGTGACCGGAACGTCTGCCGAGGCAGCTGTGCCTCTATCATCGGCCCAGTATCCCGGAAGATCGTCGCGGGGCTGAGGTCCGAGAAGCGGAGAAGCGATGACCTCGCAGCTACTTCGGGCTCTCGAGCACCCCGACAACAGGCGGTATCTCGTGAAGCCCCACGAAGCCGTCACGCACGGAGGGCACGGTCGGCACCAGCGCATCAACGTGAGGGATGGCCTTGCCAGCCAACCTGATCTCGAGTTCGCCGGCGAGGGGCGGGATCGCCGCGACGACGTCATCGAGCCCCTTCGATCCGCCGGCCATGCGCGCGTACCGCGAGGCCGAAGCATCTCCTCCGAGGTAGACGAAGCGTGTCCCCGCCTGGAATCCCGCCTCGGCCACCTGGAGCACCAGGCCGAAGGGAGCGTTCGCAGGTGGATTGACGAGGAGGGCTGAGACCTGCTGATGCCCGCTGCTCTGCCGCGCGTGGAGTTGGTGATAGAGATCCGCCGGGTGTGGGGCTGCCTTCCCCGCTTCCATCGTGACGATGTCTTCCTGGGAAAGCGCCAGGGCATCGCTTCCGCCGATGTCGGGCGGCTGGAACCATGCGATCGCTCCCAGGTCGCCATCGGCCCCCTGGCTCTCTGCTCGCGCAGCGAAGAACACGCGGTGCACGCGGATGTCGGGGCGCTCCAGGAGGAGTTGGAGCGGGAGCAGGGCACCGACCGGAAGGTCGCGGTCGACCTCGAGAAGGAGGTTGAGATCGCTAGCCGGATACAGACCGAAGATGTGCGTCTTGGTCCGAGTCGAAGCTTCGGAGCTCAACAGGGAACCCAGAGCGTCCAGGCCGATGGTCTTCCCGTCGTGCACGAGCCGCCCGTCAGGGTGGACGGAAACAGTGACCGTGTCGGTGGCCGGTGGGAGGGGGCCGACACTTCGCGTCGTCGGCAGGTGCAGCGTCGACGGCGCGCCACAGCCCGACAGCACGGCAGCAGCCAAGGCAATGAGAAGCGCTGTGCGAGGATGTGGCATTGGGATCGAGGAGCGAGCAGGGCGGCGGTTCCTGCAATGTCGAGCAGGCGAGCCCGCGCAACTATCCGGGACGTCTCGGTCGTTCGTCGGGCACCCGAAGCCCGAACAGGACATCCGCGATGCCGATGGCTACCAAGGCGCCGATCGCGACCGCGAGTATCCAGTTGCCGGTGCAGGCGAGCGTGACGACGAGCAGCAGGATGCCGATGCCCCACACTGCCAGGTGCCGCCAGATTCCTGCGCGAGTCGGCAGGGGGCTGTGGGAGGGCTGCATGGATCGAAACACGCTGTCGGGTTCTTGCCGGTGCGACCGTCGGCGACGTGGCTCACCCTAGCACACGGTCGGGGTCCGGGGCCCAAGGCACCTCCGTCAACGCCTCGGTCTCACAACGACGGCTGATCCCGGCGGGATGGCAGGACCAGAAGGCTCCGGGCGCCGCACGCTCCTTCGCGTCGACGCCCCGGATCGCGTCGAGACCGGGCTGCGCTCAGCGTTGCTTCTTGAAGACCGCGACGACGTCGCGGGTCTGCCCATGGCTCTTGTTGGTGTCGAAGACGTTGACGAGCTCCCAGCCTTCGCCTCCCAAGCGGTTCAACATCTCCTCGAACTGCTCGTAGTCGACTTTGCCGCCGAGGAACCAGTCCTGAGCAGCGAGATGCACGGTCTTGTACTGCCAGGTCGCTTGGCTCATCTCGTCTCCTGTCGGGGCGGCGGCTGACCACCGCGCGGTTGTGGCCTCGGACGTTCTCGTCATGTTGCGCGATGGGCAAGGCAGGGGGCGATAGGCGTGCGGGTCCTGTTCTGTGGATCTCCCATGTCATGGGGGGCACTGGTGCCCCAACTCTTCCCGGGTAGATTGCCTGGATCACGTGAGTCGGCCCCCTGCCCCGGGCAAAGCTCACCTTGCGAATGCCCAGACTCTGGCAGGGCTTGCTCTCGTACCCACCCTTTCTCCAACCCGACCGGGAACACACCACGATGAAGCACTCCCTGCTGTCCGTCCCTGCGCTCGTTCTCTGCTGCGCGTCCCAAGCTCACGCTCAGTGGTCCGAAAACTTCGACACCTACGGCGCGAACACCCCGGTCGTCGGCCAGGGCGGTTGGACCGAGTGGAGCGTCGGCGCGGGCGCCAACGTCTCCAACACCGTCGCCCTCAGCCCCGCGAACTCGATCGACATCGCGGGGCCGACGGACCTCGTGCACGACTACGCCGGCTACACCTCGGGCAAGTGGGTCTACCGGGCCATGCAGTACGTGCCCTCGACCATGGTGGGCCAGAGCTACTTCATCCTGCTCAACACCTACCTGGCCCCGGCGGGCCCCTACAACTGGTCCGTGCAGGTCAAGTTCGACGCGGCCGCTGGCCTCGTGTCGGCCGACGCGGGCGCGAGCACTCCCGCGACGCATCCCCTGCTGACGGACCAATGGGTGGAGATCAAGGTCTTCATCGACCTCGACGAGGACTGGTGCCAGTTCTACTACGACGGTGACCTGCTCGATGTCTCGACGCTCGCGGATCACCCGACGCTCGGCGGCGGCTATCGCTGGACCGGCGGCGTCTTCGGCGGTGGCTCCGGCCTGGCCGAGATCCAGGCGGTCGACCTCTACGCCAACAACGCGACGTCGGTCTACTACGACGACATCTCGCTGCAGCCGTTCGTGTTCGAGACCGTCGGCAAGGGTTGCCCGGGCAGCATGGGCAACGTGACCGTCACGATGCAGCTGCCGCCGACCCTCGGTGGCGTGTTCCTGGCGCAGATCGACAACCTGCCGCTGGGCGCATGCTTCAACGTCATCGGTCTGAGCCGCGCGACCTCGTCGTTCGGCCCGTTGCCGCTGGACCTCGGTAGCTTCGGCATGCCCACCTGCACCATGTACACGAGCATCGACGCCGCCAACTTCATGGTCAGCAATCCGAGCCAGCCGAACTCGGTGGTCTTCGCCGTGCCGATCCCGAACGACCCGTTCTACATCGGGTTCGAGATGCACCAGCAGGTCCTGTCCCTGGACACGGCGGCCAACGCGGCCGGCGCGGTGACCTCGGACGCGATGAGCATCAAGATCCAGTAGCCGCCGAAGTGTCCGCGGGGTGACCGGGGCTGCGTCATCGCGCTCGTGGGCCCCGCGGATGCCAGGCTCGACCGCTAGCGCAGGACGTTGACGTTGCCGCGCTCGAGCCGCACCGGGATCTTCGCGACCACTTCGCGGCCCGCGCGCAGCTCCAACCACGTCGCCGTGTCGTTGACCTCGAGCTCTGGCGAGCGGCCATCTTCGATTGCCGCCGATGTGCTGCCCAGCGTGCGGCCAGCCTCGAGCCGTCGGATGATGTGCAGCGGTCGTTCGTCGCGGTCGAGCATGCGCAACGTCGTCGCCTTCGTGCCGCGGGAGCTGTCCTCGTAGCGGAACCGACAACTGCACGCGAGCTGGACCCGCAGGTCGGTGCCGTCGTCCGCAGCACGCAGCTCGCGATGTAGCCCTTCGACGCCGTTGCCGTCGAAGCGCAACAACAGGTCCTGGCGCGGTACGTCGGTGAACGCGAAGCTGCCGTCGGCGGCGGAGCTCACCTGCTGGCCGGTCTGGTACGAGACCCAGCCGCCGGCTTGATGCTCACGCATCGTCAGCCGCACGCGGACACCGGCGATCGCCGCGCCGAACTTGTCGACGGTGTGTCCCCAGACCCGATCGCGACTCGGGGCGAGCTCCGCGACGAACACGTAGTTGCTGGTGCCCGCGGGCACGGGCCTGCTGAAGACCGTCTGCAAGGAGCGTACGTGCCACGCCCGCAGCACGTATTCGTGACCGCGACGCAGGCCGCCGATGCGGAATGTGCCGTCGGCGCCGATCGTCCGCAGGTTGGGATTGCCGATAGGTGTCGGTGGATCCCACTGCTGGTTTCCTGTCGGGCTGATGACGGTCGCGCCCGCGGCCAGATCCTCGACCAGCAGGTTGGGGTGGCTGATCACGCCGCAATCCGTGCCGCCGAACAGCTCGAGCCTCCATCCCTGACACGGGGCGCCCGACGAATCGACGAGCCAGCCGTCGATGCCGCAGGCGGGTCCCGGCAGCACGACTTCGAGCTCGCTGCCGTCCAAGAACGCCGGTGTCCGTGCCAGGTACGGGATCACGGCGGGCTCGTAGCCCTGCAGCGTGGCGATCAGCGCGTCGTTCTCGCCGATGCCCTTGCGAGAGAATCCGAACGCACCGGTCGCGTCGGTCGTGGTCGTACTGCGGCCGATGCGCACGGTGGCGTCGACGGCCGGGATCCGGGTGTCGAGCAACACGTGGCCGGTCAGACGATTCCTCCCATTTCCCGTCGGGACCGAAGCGGCGGCGTGTCCGGGCGCGGCGGTGTCGTCGGTCGGCAGCGGC
The DNA here is from genome assembly GCA_020638655.1 of Planctomycetota bacterium. Taxonomy (GTDB): domain Bacteria; phylum Planctomycetota; class UBA1135; order UBA1135; family UBA2386; genus JACKIC01. The sequence goes on along the minus strand of JACKIC010000001.1, from coordinate 592,839 downwards.
GCCTCGACCGGTTCTCGCGCCCAGGTCGAGGTCTCGGGCGCCGTGGCCTCGACGGGTGTGGTGTGCCCGGCAGACCGCTCGACCGTCGTCGGAGCGGGCGACACCAGCTGCGGGTCGGGCCCCTGCAGCTGCAGCAGCACTGCGGCCAGCAGGCCGAGCACAGCGGCGGCGGCCGCGATGCGCCACCTCAGTGACGGAATCACGGTCGAATGATAGCAGCGCATCGAGGAACCTGGTCCGCCCGCCGCGTTGGGCGCGCGCCATGAAGCACCTCTCATGCGCGTGCGCACCGCGACCGCGGATGGCAAACTGGTGTTGCGATGACCTCGGACCAGGCATGACGAAGACGCCCCGCGATCCGCACTTCGAGGCCAGGGTGCGCGACAGTTTCGCGAGACAGCGCGCGATGGCGACGCTCGGCATCACGATGGGGCGCGTCGTGCCCGGCGAGGTCGATCTCGAGGTGCCCTATCGCGAGGACCTGACCCAGCAGCACGGCTTCCTGCACGCGGGGGTGATCGCGACGATGGCCGACAGCGCCTGCGGCTATGCGGCGTTCAGCCTGATGGCCGCCGACGTCGGCGTGCTGTCGGTGGAGTTCAAGATCAACCTGCTCGCTCCCGCGCGCGGTCAGAGGTTCGTGGCCCGCGCCAGGGTGTTGCGCGCCGGCCGCACGCTGTCGGTGTGCGCCGCGGACGTGGTCGCGGTCGACGGCACGCAGGAGACGGCGATCGCTGCGTTGCAGGCCACGATCATGGCGATCGCCGGCCGCGCCGACGTGCAACACTGAGGCGCGTCCGCGCCGTGGTCAGCGGGCCGCGGTGAGCCGCGCCATCTGCTCGAACAGCATCACGCCGCTGAGCTGCACGCCGAGCTGCACGGGCGTCGTCGCGGCCTTGCTCCAGTCGGCCCCGAACAACAGCGGCGAGGCCTTCTCCGCGTCGGGTTCCAGGTGGGACCAGGCGCTCTCGGCCTGTCGCCGCACGAACTCCGACACCTTGGCGTTGGCGGCCGGGTCGAGGCGGATCAGCTCGCCCAGATAGCGCATCAGGATGCCCTTGAAGAGCCCGCCGTCGCCCTTGCCGTGTTCCTTCAGCACGCCCCGCGCGTCGGTCAGTCGCGCGATCGTCGCCTCGAACGTCTTGGTCGCGTCCTGCAGGTAGCGCGGGTCGTTCGTGGCGCGGAACAGTTCGACGGCGGCGCCGATGCGCACTCCCTGGTTGTAGGTGAAGGCCCAGGTCTTGTCCGTCCTGCCGTCGCCGTTGCGGTTCTTGCCGTCCCAGACGAATCCCGTCGCCGGATCGACGAGGGTCGCGTCGAGCCAGGCGTAGACGCGCTCGGCGAACTGGAGATCGGCCTTGTCCCCGAAGGCCCGGTAGAGGCGCGCGCCGAGGATGACGGCGGGGGCGTTGGCGGGGGTGTTCTTGTAGTCGAGCTGCGTCTTGCACCAGGCGATGCCGCCGCCCTGTTGCTCGTTCCAGCCGGCCTTGACGTCGCGCCACAGCGCGCGCACGTCGCGCCGTTGCTCCGCGTCGTCGGTGTGTGACTGCAGACGGTGCAGCGCCAGCGCCATCCACAGCATGTCGTCGTAGTAGTCGTTGGTGATGCCGCCGTTCCGGTGCTTGATCCCGGTCCAGAGCCTCGTGGCGCGCTGCAGATGATCGCGGTCGCCCGAGCGCTCGAAGGCATCGACGAGCACGTCGATGGCGTGCGCCTGCCACCAGTAGTGGAACTGTCGCTCGGCGGGATCGGTCGGATGCGTCAACTCGAAGAGATCCGAGCGCTCGTTCCAGAACTTCGCGACGAGGGCCTGCTGTGCGGCCGCGGCGCGCTCTCTCCAGACGCCCGCCGGCTCCTCCTGGGCGAGGGCCGAGCAGCTGGTCGCGGCGAGGGCCATGAGCACCCAGCCGCCCGGTCTTCTGGTCATTTCGTGCATGGCGTTCCGCCAGAGTTTGCCGGCGTTCGCATCGGGCACCTCGATGGCAAGGCGTGCTCCGATCGGTGATCACAGGCAGGCGTCGGTGGTCTCCGACAAAGTGCTGAGGTCGTAGCGTAGCCTTCGCGCTGGCACGTGCATTGCGCCAGACCGCGCGATCGGCCGAGGAAGTTGCAATCGCGCGACGCCTCCGGGGTCGTGGCGGCGTGCAACGAATCCTCCAAGTGCCATGATCATCGCCTCGCAGCATTCGGCTGCGGTTTCCTTCCCGAGGATCACAGGACCACCCCATGCAATCCCTTCCCTTCGCCAGCGCGATTCTGCTCGCGACCGCGTCCCTGACCGCCCAGGCGACGACCGCGTATCTCGTCGATTCCAATCTCGACCAACTGTTCACGGTCGACCTGTCCACCGGCGCCGCGACGTTCATCGCCGGCACGCTCAACAACGGCCTCGACACGCCGGCCGACCTCAGCTGGCGCGCCGCGACCAACGAGCTGTGGACCATCGATCTGTCCGGCGGTGAAGTCGGCACCATCGACGTCACCAACGGCACGTTCACGGCCGTCTACCAGACCAACCTCAGCGGCTGGCAGGGCATGGCCTGGGACGAGACGTCGCAGCTGTTCTTCCTGGCCAACCAGAACGGCAGCAACTACATGCTCGATCCGGCGACGGGCGTCACGACGCTGCTCGGCGCCGCGGGCTTCGGCCTGATCACGGCGCTGGACACGGACGCCTCGGGCAACCTGTTCGGCACGGACTTCTCGACGGGGGCCCTGGTCTCGATCGACAAGGTCACCGGCGTGGCCACCCTGATCGCCTCCAGCCTGACCAACTTCCAGGGGCTCGGCATCGATCAGGCGACCGGCACCTGGTACGCCACCAGCACCTCGACGCAGTCGCTCTACTCGGTCGACTCGACGACCGGTGCGGCCACGCTGATCGGCGCCCACGGCGCGGGCGTGCAGTTCGCCAAGGGCTTCGACCTGATCGACGGCGGCGCCGGCAACTACGCGCAGAAGGTTCGCTACGGCACCGGCTGCAACAACGAGTACGCCTCGTTCTACGAGAACCACACCGCGTTCGACCTGTCGAACACGAGCCTGGCGATGCAGTTCATCGGCACCGGCTACGTGGGGATCCCGGGCACGACGGCGCTCTACGTGCCGACCTCGGCCCCCGTCGCGATGGCTGACGACCAGGTGCTGCAGTTCTCGCTTGGCTGGACCCTGCCCTACCCGGGCGGCACGACCACCGACCTGTGGATCTCGAGCAACGGCTTCGTCAACGCCACCGTCAACACGCTGAACGGCTGCTGCGCGTTCAACCTGACCCAGTTCCTGAGCAACGGCCCGTGTTGGGCGGCCAAGTGGCGCGACCTCAACCCGAGCGCCGGCGGCTCGGTCTACTTCGACACCGACCCGGTCACGGGCACGGCCTACATCACCTTCGACTCGGTGCCCGACTACAACACCACGAACGCGAACACGTTCCAGTACGCGTTCGACTCGACCGGCATGGTCGAGCTGCGCTTCGGCTCCGTCGCCCCGACGGCCGGCGGCACGGGCTGGAGCCCGGGCATGGCCAACCTCGACCCGGGTTCGATGGACCTCTCGGCCGCGGCCGTGATCATCACCGGCGCCAACGACGTCACGCCGATCCGTCACGACGGCAGCGCCCGTCCGGTCATCGGCACCGGCATCACGCTCGACACCTCCAACCTGCCGGCCGCGACCGTGGTCGGTGCGACCCTGTTCGGCCTGACCGAGCTCAACCCCGGTCTCGACCTGTCCTCGATCGGCATGCCGGGTTGCTACCAGTACGTCTCGATCGACGCCTCGCAGGTGTGGGTCCCGACCGGTGGCGTCGGCAGCACTCCGTTCAGCGTCCCGAACAACCCGGCCTTCGCCGGCGTCGAGATCAAGACCCAGGGTGTCGCCCTGGTCCCGGGCGTCAACTCGCTCGGCGCGCTGAGCTCGAACGGCGTCAAGCTCGTGCTCGACGTCAACTGAGCCTGACTGCTGCCTTCGGCCCCCGCGCGGCGAAGTTGCTTCGCAGCGCGGGGTCGCCGAGGCCGGGCGGTGGGTAGGCTGTGCGACCCTATGCACCACCCACGCTCGGCTGGCTTCTGCCCCCGGATCGCCCTCTGGGCCGGTTCGATCGCCCTCCTCCACGGCGGGCTGTGCGCGCAGAAGCTGCAGGTCTACATCCTCGCGGGCCAATCCAACATGGAGGGCCACGCCAAGGTCTCGACCTTCGACTACATCGGCGACGACCCCGCGACCGCGCCGCTGCTGGCCGAGATGCGCGACGAGGATGGCAAGCCGCGCGTTTGCGACGACGTCTGGATCTCCTACTTCACGAGTGGTCGCGGCGGCGACGGCGAGGGCTTCGGCCCGCTGACCGCGGGCTTCGGCGCCCGCACCGATCCGACCAAGGACGGCGACAAGATCGGGCCGGAGTTCACGTTCGGGCTGCGCATGGGCAAGGCTCACGAGCAGCCCGTGCTGATCATCAAGACCGCGTGGGGCGGCAAGTCGCTGCACACGGACTTCCGTTCGCCGTCGGCCGGCCCCTACGTGTTCGACGAACAGCAGCTCGAGCAGTTCGCCAAGCAGGGCAAGGACGTCGCGAAGATCAAGGCGGACAAGGTGGCGGCGACCGGCCACTACTACCGGCTGATGATCGAGCACTGCAAGCGCGTGTTGGGCGACCTCGGCCGAGTGTGCCCGGCCTACGACGCGAACAAGGGCTACGAGCTCGCAGGCTTCGTGTGGTTCCAGGGTTGGAACGACATGGTCGACCGCGGCGTCTATCCGCAGCGCGACAAGCCGGACGGCTACGCCCAGTACAGCGAGTGTCTGGCGCACTTCATCCGCGACGTGCGCAAGGACCTGGACGCGCCGAAGCTGCCGTTCGTGATCGGCGTGATGGGCGTCGGCGGCCCGATCGGCGCCGACGAGGCTGCCAAGCGCGCCGTGCACGCCAACTTCCGCGCCGCGATGGCCGCACCTGCCGCGCTGCCGGAGTTCGCCGGCAACGTGGTTGCGGTCGAGACCGCGCCCTACTGGGACACCCGGCTCGCCGACATCGCTGATCGCCTCGACAAGGTCCGGGGCATGGCCGCGAAGCTGAAGAAGGAAGGCACGAAGAGCGCCGAGGAGCAGCAGGCCCTCGTGGACAAGTACCGCGCCGAGATCGTCGGTGCGGCGGACGAGCTGGCCTTCAGTCGCGGCGCGTCCAACGGCGGCTACCACTACCTGGGATGCGCCAAGACGATGGCGCGGATCGGCATCGCGTTCGCCGACGCGATGTTGGCGATGGAGAAGTGACGCGCGAGTTTGCCGTCAGCGCCGCCGCCCGTCGGTCGGCGCATGATCGCGGCGCAGGTAGAAGCTGCCGGGCGCGCGCAGCGCGGCGTCGGGCGCCGCCTGCTCGATCGGCACATAGGCGTCGCGGAAGGTGGCCGAGGTCCCGAGGTTGCCCGTGTTCGCGAAGTGCCCGTGCAGTTCGACGAAGGTTGGACGGCGTGCGAGGACCAGCTCGCTGAGATCCTCGCGTCGTCCGATGCGACGCGCGATCTCGGCATCGCAGAGGCCCGCGAGGTCGACGATCCGGTGTCGCGCCAGCCACAGGGCGCCGCCGACGTCGGCGGTCATCACGCTGATGTCGCGCAGGCTGTGCGCCGCGGCCCAGTCTGCGACTCGCGCGTGGAACGCCTCGACGTCGGCCATCGGCACCGTGGGGTCGTTCTGGAATCGCGCGGCTCGACTCGACCAGAGCCACACCACCGATACGAGCAGCGCGGCGAGCAGCACCGTGAGTAGCGCGCGAGGACGTCCCGAGGTCAGCGCTCGTGCGGCGCCGAGTTCGATGGTCAGCCACGGGGTGGCGATCAGCAAGAACGGCGTGCCGAAGCGGTATTCGCCCATCCAGTCGGGCGGCATCGCGCGGAACGCCGACAACGCGAGGATCGTGCCCAAGACCCATGGCGCGGTCCTGGCAGGTGGATGTCTGCCGCCGAGGCCGAACGTGATCGCGATCAGGCCGGCGCCGAGATCCGCCGCCAGGCTCCGCGTGACGCCCTGACTGCCCGTGATCACGAGCACGGCCAGTACCAGCGCCGCGTGGATGATCCCCGCGAAGACCTGGCGACTCGGGCGCAGCCGCCACCGCAGCAATTGCAGCGCGAGCAGGGCGATGGCCAAGGCGCTCGCAGTTGCCGCGCGCGGCCACGAATCCCCGACCTTGGCGCGGAACGTGTTCGGCACGACGTCGCCGAACGTGTGCCAGCGCCACGCGGTCAAGCCGAGCACGCCCAGGATCGTGACGCCGCTCGCGAGCGCAGCGAGACGCAGCCGGTGCCGGGATGACCCGCCGCCGCAGACCAGGACGGTTGCCGGCCACAGCGCCGCGAGCACGAGGCCGTCAGGGCGCGTCGCCGCGGTTGCCGTCGCGACGAGTCCGGCGACTGCGGCCGACTGCCACCCGATCGCTGCCTGAGTGCCTGCGATCCGCGCCGACGCGGCGAGCAGGCACGCGACGAGCAGCGCGAACAAGCCGTTCTCGAGCCCGCTTGCGCACCAGATCGCGAACGACGGGTTCGCGGCCACCAGCACCAGGCCCACGTCGCCCCACAGGCGTTGCTCGGCGCGGGAGCTGCGGATGGCGCGCCGCGTCAGCAGCAGGGCGCCGAACGCGCAGGCGAAGCCGAGTAGCTTGGGAGTGACGACGGGATCGAAGAGCCCGCAGGCGAACGTCGGCAGCAGCGCGAGCAGCCACAGCAGGTTGGTGAAGCCCTCGACCGGGGCTTCACCGGGGAACGACACCCAGCCGTGCCCAGCGGCGACGTTGCGCGCATAGGCGAAGGTGATGCCCGCGTCGTCGACGATCCACGATCCGTACCAGGCCATGTGCCCGGCCAACGTGGCGAACAACAGTGCGGCGACGCCGGTTCCATGCCGCCAGTCGCGTGACCCGGGGCCCGCGGACATCGGCTACCGCCGCCGCTTGCCCCAGACCTGTTCGAGCACCGCGTAGCAGCGCGGGTCGTACTCGCGGAGCTCGCTGCGCACGTACGGATAGAAGTCGTTGGTGCCGAAGTAGGCCTCGGTCGCCTCGGCGAAGTACTCCTGATCGTTGGTCAACGCGTAGTGCTTCTCCTGGCTGCCGCCGATGCGCAGCACCTTCTCGTAGAGCCCGTCCTTCTTCGCCGCCCCGAACGCCGCGCGGATGCCGGCGTGGCCGTGGCCGAGCACCTGGTGGTGATACCCGTGGGCGAGCTCGTGCAGCACCATCCACGGCTGATCGAGCGTCCAGCGCAGGAAGTTCTTGGCGTTGGCGACCTCGACGCCGCCGGCCAGCTCGACGGGGTAGTCGTTGGCGTCGAGCCAGCGCGGGCTCGGGTGATAGAACATGCACTTGCCGGCGTGGCGCGCATCCTCGAAGCCGACCCAGATGGGGATGGTGCGCAGCCTGGTCAGGGCGGGATCGGCGACGACGCGGCTGATCCGGTAGAGGTGGTCGCCGAGCAGCGCCATGACCTCGTCGTGCAGTTCGTGCTTGGCGAAGCCGTTGACGAGGCGGATGTCGAAGCCGTGCAGCTGACGGTGCACGACCTCGGGCTGCGCGGCCGGCGGCGCGGGATCCTGCGCCGGCAGCAGGGGGGACACGAGGGCGAGAGCGGCGAGGGCGCGCAGGGACATCGCGGCACTCTACGGCAGACCGGGACGAGGTGGCTCACGTCGGCAGCGCTCATGTTCCTGAACGGTGCCGGCGTCGGGACCGTTGGCGGGCACCCTCGGCAGGGTCGCGGCGCGCACCCGGCCGCCCTCGAGATTCCTGGATACTCTCCCCGGCGCGCAGACGGTAGGTCGACATGAGAACCCTGGAGGCAGGACTGGCGCCGCCGGCGCACGAGCCCGCGCGGCCCGCGGGCGAACGAACCGTCGCCGACGCTGCCGACGCGCCGTTGGTGCATCGGCACGTCGCGGGCGTCTTCCGGTTCGCGCGGAGCCTGGGCGCGACGCGCGACGAGGCCGAAGACCTGACCCAGGAAGCGTTCGTGGTCGCGTGGCGCAAGGGCAAACAACGGCTCGAAGACCGCGCGCTGGCTGCGTTCCTGCGGCGGGCGGTGCGGCTGCTGTGGCTCGAACATCGGCGCGACGCGCGTCGCGCCGAGGCCGCGATCTCGGCGCTGACGCTGCAGCTGTGGGAGCGTGAGATCGAAGACGACGGCAGCCTGCGCATCGAGGCGACCCGCGACTGCATGCGGCAGCTGCAGGGGCGCGCCGCTCGCGCCATCGACCTCGCCTACCGCGACGGCGCCAGCCGCGTCGAGATCGCGGCGGCGCTCGGCATGTTGCCCAACGGCGTCAAAACCCTGCTGGCCCGCACCCGGGCCTGGCTCGAGCAATGCATCCGGAGGAACCAATGAACCAGTACGAGAGCACGGCGCGCGCGCGGCACCTGACCGCGATCCTCGAAGAAGCAGTCGGTGAGCGGGTCGGAACCGACCTGGCGGACCGCATCGCGCAACGGTTGACGGCGACGCCACCGCGGCCGTCGTGGCGACCCTTCCTGATCGCGGCCTGCATGGTGGCAGGTGCGGCGGTGGTGTTCGCGGTCGCCACGCAGCCGCCGAACGCGCGCGAGAAGGCGGCGGCCGGATCGTCGGTGGTCGGCGCTCAGGACCCGGTGCGTGCGGCGCAGGACCCGGTCGTCGCCGCGCCGGTGATCACGCTGTCCCTGCAGCGGGTGCAAGAGTCGGGCGACCCCGCCGCGCCGCCGCGGTCCCGCGTCGTCTGGAGGATCGGCGAGAAGGAGCTGCAGACCATCGAGGCGCTGCGCACCGAGCTGGCGCGCCTGGCCAAGGACCCGTCGTTGCGGCGCCCGGACCCCGAGCACGCCGGGCGCAGCGAACCGCCGCGCCTCGTGATCCAGCCCGCCGTCGGCACCCAGTGGAACGACCTGGTCGCGGCCACGGACGCAGCGATCGCGGCGCCGTTCACGGACATCCGGTTCGCGGGCGTCGATACCACGTGGCTCGTGCCCAAGGCGGTTGCGCCGGCCGGCGACGGCCTGGTGCTGCCCAAGGCGGAGTTCAGCGAGCCCGACGACGACCCGCACGCGGCCCGACCGACGATCAACCTGTTCGCGGACGGTCGCATCGAGTACCGCGGCGAGGTCTGGTTTCGGCCCGACGCGAAGAACCGCGACGACCTGGAGTCCGTGGCACGGCACCTGCGGGCCTTGCGCGCAGAACTCGTCACCAAGGGGCTGCTCGACGAGCAGCACGATGCAGTCCGGGCGGGGCTGCGCGTGCCGATCCTGGTGCGCGTCGACGTCGGCACCGAGTGGTCCCACGTGCAGCGGCTGTTGCGCATGGCCACGGCCAAGGACGTCGGTTTCTGGAAGATCGAATTCGCCGTCGCCGAGCCTTCGCGCCCCAAGTAGGGCGCGTTGCGCGATGGGCCGATCGCGGCTAGCCTGCGCCGCAGGTTCGCCCGCCCAAATGCATGGAGGGTGGGTGGATCGAGGATTCCAAGCGGGCCATGCCCTCGCTTGGGTCCGTTTCTTCTGCGGCGCCGCGGGGTCGGGACGCGGCTGCCGCGGGAACGCGGGTCCCGATCGCCGTCGCAATGTCGCCTACGCCGCCACAGCCCTCGCGTTCCTGGCTGACGGCCGTGTGTGTGCTGAGCATCCTGGCGGTCGGGCTCGCCACCGCGCCGTTCGCGCTGCTGCACGCCGGCCGACTGGTGGTGTTGACGCCCGGCCCGCCGCTGCGCGTCTGGGCCGCGTTGCTCGGCGCCGCGCTGCTCGCGCTGCTCCTGACGCGCCGCGGCGTCGGCGAACGGTGGCGCAACCTGCTGCTCAGCCTCGCTCTCGGTGGCCTGTGGGTGTCGTGCCGCGCGATGCCGCTCGGCGACGCTTATCTGTGGCGGCGGCATGCGGGCGACGGCGTCGTGACCTGGTCGGAGATGGGCTCGAGCGCGCTGTATGCGCTCGTCGCCAGGCTGCTGGGACCGGGCGCGATCGAGTGGCTGTCGCCGCTCGCGGGGATCGTCGCGACCTGGTGCTGGCTGCAGGTGCTCGCCTCGCTGCGTCGCGCGGGCGAGCCGGCGACGCGGATCACCGTGCTCGGCGACCTGCTGGTGTGGATGGGATCGGGCGTGATGGTGACGTTCTGCTTCGGCTACGTCGAACACACGCAGTGGGGCGTCGCGCCGCTGCTGCTCGCCTGCGGCAGCTGGTCGCGTTATCCGCACGCGGCGCTGCCGGGTCGCGCGTTCGCGATTGGCGCGTCGTGGCTCGGGCTCGCGGCGATGATGCACGCTCAGTACGTGGGCCTGCTGGTCGCGATCCCGCTGCTGGCGCTCGCGAACGTGCCGCGGCGCGGTTTGCGCGCGGCGCTGCTCGACCTCGTCAGCGGGGTCATCGCCGTCCTCGCCGTCGCCGCCGGCGTGTTCGGACTCGTCTGGCTCAGCGGGCTGCGCATCGTCTCGGGCCACGTGCACGGCGGCGCCGACGGCCAGCTGCTGATGCCGTTCGGGGCGCTGCTCGGCGCCGAGCACCTGACCCTGGTCGGGCTCGTGCTGCTGTTCGCCGTGCCGGCGCTCGCGGCTGCGTGCCTGGTGGTGCTGTTCTCCTTGCGAACGGCGCTCGCCGGCGTGCGCGGCGGCGGCATCGAACTGCTCGCCGCGGGCTACGTGGCGTTCGTCGTGCTGATGCAGTTCGACCTCGGTTGGCCGCAGGACGTCGACCTGATGGTGACGATGTCGGCGCCGTTGTCCCTGCTGGTGGCGCGCCTGCTGCACCACGGCCTCGATCGCGCGCACCGACCGATCCGCAGCGCGCTGCTGCTCGGGCTGTTCGCGTTGCTGTTCTCGACCTGGTCGATCGCAGGCCCGCTGCTGCGTCCGATCGATGCGCCCGTCGCGCAGCAGAACCAGCCGGGGGCGACGCTGCTGCTCACGGGGCGCGACGGTGACCAGGTCACGCTCGAGGTGCGCGGTCCGGCCGGCGCGCCGTTCGTCGTGTTCGAAGGGCCGCCGTCGCCGGGCTACAGCGGCTTCGCCTACAGCGGGCGCATCGACCTGCGCCTCGCCGACAAGCTGCTCGACACGCCCAAGGTGGCGGCCGGAACGCTGGACGCACAGGGCATCGCGACGGTGCGTTACGCGCCGCGGCGCGACGCCGGTGGCGCGCTGCTCGCGGTGCAGGCGATGGTCTCGCAGCCGGTGGCCTCGCAGCCGAGGGCCTCGCAGACATCGCCGGGACCCGTGTCCGTGCGCTTCTCGGCAGCGGTCACCTTCGACCGCTGACGTCGGCGCGGCCCACGATCACTTGGCGGGCTTGGTCAGGGCGACGCCGCTGGCGACGACCGTCGGGATCTTGCGGCCCTCGGTGATCTTGGCGGCTTCCTCGGTCTTGCCGGCGTCCTCGAGGTAGTGCTTGGTCTCCTCGACCGTCTCCTGCTTGACCTTGACGACGCCGTCGAGGATCGCGGTGCGGCCGCTGGCGTCCTTGGGCATGAAGAAGCCGTAGTCCTTGAACTTCACCATGACCGGCTCGGTCTCGCTGTTGAGGTGCATCCAGCAGCCCTTGGTCTGGCAGACCGCGGTGATCGGGCCTTCGACGCGCACGGTCTTGCCCTCGTAGGCGGCGGGGTCCTTGAGCAGGTCGGCGGCGGCCACGACCTTGACGTCGGAGACCAGCACACCGTCGCCGAAGTGGTCGTACTTGGTCTCGTCGAGTTTCTTGGCGGCGTCGGCGGTGCTGCCGCCGGTGGCGGCGTTCGGGGCCGGCTGGTTGGTGTTCTCCTTGGCAGCGGTCTCTTGCGAGCACGCGGTGAACAGCAGGGACAAGACGACGGCAGAGGTGAGGATGCGCATGTTCTGGGGGGCTTGGGCGGGCGGCGGAGATGCCGCACTCGGGCCGACGATTTTGGGGTTCTGGCGGCAGCCGTCAAGGTGCTGCGGGCGATAGAGGGAGGATCGGTATAACGGTTGGCCGATCGCCCGATGGACGTCCTGCACCTGATCCACCAGTTCCCACCCGAGAGCCGCGGCGGCTCCGAGTCCTACGTGCTCGACATCGCCCGGCGGCAACGGGCGGTCGGCCAGGACGCCCAGGTACTCAGCGGCAGCAAGCACTGGCGCGACCACGTGCTGGTGGAGACGGGTGAGGTCGAGGGCATCCCCGTGCACCGGCTGCACCGCAGCGACCAGTTCTTCGACTTCCACGCCAAGATGTGGCACCCCGAGGTCGAGCACCAGATCACCGAGTTGCTGCAGCGGTGGCGGCCGCGGCTGGTGCACGTGCACCACTGGGTGCGGCTGACCAGCAACCTCGTCGAGATCTGCGCGCGGCTGGGCATCCCTGCCGTCGTCACGCTGCACGACTACTACACGAGCTGTCCGCGCGCGTTCCGCCGCCGGCTCAACAGCGACGCCTGCACCCGAACGCTGGGCGCCGCGAGCTGCGTGAGCTGCGTGCCGCGCTACGGCTACGAACCCGAACGCGAGGTCGCCGCCGGCGTCGAGCTGTTCGCCGACAACTACCGCGCCGAGCTGTCGCTCGCGCACGCGGTGATCGTCGCTGTGGGCTCGACGGCGGAGCTGCTGGCCACGACCGCGGGCGTGCCGCGCGAGCGCTACGAGGTGCTGCCGCTCGGCTACCGGCAGCGCTGGCCGGGGCAGCCGCCGCTGCCGGCGCCCGCCGCCGCGGAGCCGCTGCGCTTCGCGTTCTGGGGCGGCATCGGGCGCCACAAGGGCATCGACGTGCTGCTGCGCGCGTTCCGCCGGCTGCACGTCGCCAGGCCCGGGCGCGCGGTCCTGCACCTGCTCGGCGGCGCCGAATCGCCGGCCTTCGACCGCGAGGTGAAGGCGCTGGCCGAAGGCTTGCCCGTCACCCTGCACGGCGAGTTCGACGCCGCGGCGCTGCGCGCGGTCGCGCCGCACGTCGGCGTGTTCCCGAGCACCTGCATCGAGACCTACGGCATCGTGCTCGACGAGTGCTTCGAGCTCGGCCTGCCGTGCGTGACCAGCGACCTGGGCGCGCTCGCCGAACGCAGCGGCGCGGCGGGGCTGCGCACGCGCGCCGGCGACGAGGCCGGCCTGGCGGCGACGCTGCAGCGCTTCGTCGACGAGCCGGGGCTCTGGGGCGAGCTGCGCGGCCACGTACAGCCGACGCAGTTCGGCCTCGACGCGCACGTCACCGCGCTGCAGCAGATCTACGACCGCGCGCTGAGTTCGCCGGCGCCGGCGCCGTTCGCGGCGCCCGTTCCCGCGCTGCGCCGCGTGCTCTACATGCTCGATCAGCGCGAGTCGGCGATGGTCAAGCTGGTGGTGGACGGCGGGCCGAAGTGAGCCCGGTCACCGGTCGCGCGTCGCCAGGTGGAACAGCAGTCCGACCGTCGCGCCGCCGAGATGTGCCGTGGCAACGATGATTGGGGATCCGATCCCCATCGCGTAGGTCAACAAGGCCTGCAGGACGACCCAAGCCACGAACCAGCCCTTGGCGGACATCACGTCCCAGCTGGGGTAGCCCATGCCCAAGCTCGGGTGCAGTCCGGGAATGTCCCAGCTGCCCAGGCGCGCATCGGGCATGCGCAACGTGTAGTAGAGCACGAACGCGGTGACGCCGCCGCCAGCGCCGATGTACGGGTGCGGGTCGTCCAAGACGACTCCGGCGGCGAGTTGCAGGACGTTGCCGAAGATGGTGGCCGCGATCAGCATGACCCACCACCGCGCGGTGCCGAGCATGTCTTCGACGTCGTTGGCGAAGACGATCAGGAACCACAGGTTGAGCAGCAGCTGCAAGACCCCGGCGTGCACGAAGAACGAGGTCAGCAGCGCCGTCGCCCCGAAGTCCGACATCGGTCGCAGCTGCAGCGCGGTGACGACTTCGGGACGGAGCAGCCCCAGCACACTGACCACCGCGATCGATCCGGCGGTGATCCAGGTCGCCACGTGCCGCGTCGACATCACCGCGCCGTCGATCTCGACCGGCAGGCCCACCAGCGCCGGCCAGCGCCGCAGGCTGCCGAGTCCGGGGTCTTCCTCGCGCACCTGGTCGACCTGTCGCGCGACGTGGGCGAGCGCCAGCTGTTGCCGCACTTCGAGCGGTACTGGGTCCTCCGGCGGCGGCTGCACGGCGGGGAAGAAGCCCAGCTCGTGCGCATCGAACCAGACCATCTGGCAGCGCTTGCAGACCTCGACCCGCACCACGTCGCCGGCGATCTCGTGGTCGACGCTGCGCATCACACCGCGGCAGGAAGGGCACTTGCAGGCGGGGTCGTCGGTGCCGCGCAGCGCCTTGCCCCACAGCTCGTCGGGCCCGGGCGCCACGAGCATCTGGCGCAGCAGCGCCATCGTCAGGGCCTGGCCGCCGCACGCGCGGCACTGCCAGCTGTTGCCGGGACGGTCCGGCAGCCGCTTGCGGCGCAACACGCCCTGGCACTTGGGGCAGACGAACATGGCGGCAACAGTAGCCGCAGGTTCCCTCGGATCAGTCGTCGCCGTCGTCGTCGTCGTCCGCGCCGCGCGTGATCGCCCACTGCGGATACGGCACCGCGGTGCCGCGCATCGCCCGCCACAGGATGCGATTGAGGGCGTCCTCGGGCGCGCGGTCGACCTGCGCGAAGTCGAACGTCTCGCTGAGCTCGGCGTCGGCGCGCAGCTGCGGGTCGGCGATCGCGGTCGACCGCGGGTTGAGCTCGTCGAGCGGCACGTTGTTGGGCAGCGCCACGAACGGCGTGAGGTCGGGCACTTCGGTGAAGCAGTCGAACATCGGCGTGGCGCTCGCGTCGAAGACGTTCATCGGCGGGATGCCGAGGATCTGCTCGATCGTGCGCAGCACGCTGGTCGTGTTGTATTGCGTCGACACGGTGACGCCGCGCCTGGCGAACGGGCTCGCGACGAAGCACGTGGTGCGATAGCCGCTGACGTGGTCCCAGCCGGCCTGGGGATCGTCCTCGATGCCGAAGATCGCCATCTTCGGCCAGAACCGCGAGTGCGACAGCGCCTGCACGATGCGGCCGAAGGCGAGGTCGCCGTCGGCGAGGCACGCGGCCGGCGTCGGGCAGTTCTTGCTGGTGCCGCTGGTGTGGTCCTGCGGCAGGCAGATCAGCACGAGCTGCGGGAACTCGCCCTTGCGCTCGAACTCCTCGAGCTCGCGGATCACGAAGTCGGCGCGGAACTGGTCGGGCACCGACATGTTCCAGCCGACGTAGCCGGTCGGCGTGTAGGGCGCGAGCGAACGCACCATCGGCTCGCACTCGAAGATCACGTCGTCGCGCTCGCCCTTCCAGGCGCGGTAACAGTCCATGAAGCCCGGCTCACCCTTCTTGGCGGGGTCGCGCCAGCGCACCTTCGGCCCGCAGAACTCGCCGTAGTTGCGCAGCGACACGCCGCGCGCGATCGCGTGGTCCCACAGGAAGCCCGCGGGTGAGTACGACAGCGCGTCGTCCTCGTCCTCGCCCATGCCGTCGGGATAGCTGCGCGGCCAGCCGGCGAAGCTCTTCTCGAGGTAGTCGCTCGCGAACGCCGCGGTGCTCCACTGGTGGCCGTCGGCGGACAGGATGCCCGCGCAGTAGGTGTTGTCGAGCAGCACGAACTGGCGCGCCAGGGCGTGCTGGTTGGGCGTGATACGCTCGCCGAAGATGCACAGATCGGGGTCGCCGTTGCCGCCGGCGAGATCGCCGAGAACCTGGTCGTAGGTGCGGTTCTCCTTGATCACGTAGACGACGTGCTCGATGCGCGCCGGCTCGCCGATGCGCTCGGGGATCGCGCGCGCGGGCTGGCCCGGCCGCGGCGGCAGCATCGCGTGGTCGATCGCGTCGCGGCGCAGGTTGAGGTCCACGACCGCGGAGAGCGCGCGCAGCTGTTCCTTGTCGGGCACCTCGAACAGCGACACCGAGCCGTGGTACTGGTGCGTGTTGAACTCGGTCTCGCCGTTGCTCTTGCGCGGCCGGCCAAAACCGAGCCCCTTGACGTTGGTGACCGCGAGCCGTTCGCGCGCCGCGTCGAACAGCAGCGCCGACGGATACCAGCCGACCGGTACGAAGCCCTCGAGCTCGCGGTCGTCGAGGTCGAACACGGCGATCGCGTTCATCGTGCCGTTGGCCACGAACAGGTCGTCGCCGTCGGGCGAGAAGCACAGCGCGTTGGGCGAGGCCTGCAGCAGCTCGCTGGGCTTGCGCCTGGCGCACAGCGTGTCGGTGATCGTGCCGTCGACATCGAGCAGCGTGATCGTGTCGCTGCCGGCGTTGGCGCAGGCGACGCGCGTGCCGTCGGGGCTCACGGCGAGGTCGCTGGCGTGCAGGTCGGTGACGGTCTCGGTGAGCAGGGTGCCCGCAGCGAGGTCGAGCACGCTGACCGAACCTTCGCTGGCGATGTCGCGGGCGTCGACGCGCACCACGGTGCCGCGGCCCGCGGGCCCGACGAGGTCGCCCGCGCCGGGTCGCCGGCCGCCCCAGTTGCTGACGAACGCGCGATCGCCGGTGAGCACGACGTCGAACGGTGCCACGCCGACCTCGAAGGTGCGCCGCACCGCGCCGCTCTCCGTGTCGATCTCGAACAGGCGGTTGGACAGGTTGCCGCAGACGTAGAGCCGGCCTCCGTCGGCGGACAGCGCCAGGCCGCTGGGGATCTCGGCCTCGCGGCGCGGCGCGTTCGCGTCGGGCAGCGCGATGCTGTGCGACGGCGTCACCGCGCCGCCGTCGCCGACCGCGAACACCTTGATCGAGCCGCGCACGTTGCTGAGGTAGATGCGGCGGCCGTCGGGTGAGACCACCAGGCCCGTGTAGCTGAGCTGACCGTCCTTGTCGGGTTCGAGCTCCTTGTCGTTGGCCGCGGTGACCGGCGTCTTCTGGGCGTCGTTGGGCAGCTTGACGCGCTGCGCGAGCTCGCCGCTGCCGGCGTCGAGCACCAGCAGCTCGCTGGTCTTGCCGCTCACGTACAAGAACCGGCCGTCCTTCGACTGGGCGATCGCCTGCGGCCGTAGGCCGCCCAGGTCGACGAAGATGCCGTACGGCGTCAGCGTCTGGTTGACGGGCGTCATCTGCCGGCCGTCGGCGAGGCGGCCGACCTGCTCCTGCAGCGCCGGCGGCCGCGCGGGCTCGGGGGTGTTGCAGCCGGCGGCGAGGATGGCGAGGGCGAACGGGGCGGCGCGCATGGAGCGCATCGTGGCGCGGACGCGCCGGCGCTCCAGCCTGCAGCAGAACTTCACGGAGCGTGGTCGGCTTCGCCGCCGCGCGTCAGCCCGGACAACGTGCGCCAGACGACGATCGTCATCGTGCCGCAGAAGCTGCCGGCGAAGCGCAGCACCCAGCCGTAGGCGTGGTCCCCTTCGAGCAGCATTGGCAGCAACCAGAGCGCCGCGGCGATGCCCAGCGCCACCCAGCGACCGCGGCCGAACATCCAGCCGCTCGGCAACACCAGCGGCAGGCCGACCGCGGCCCACAGCAGGTTGTGGGCGATGCGCGCGGGCAGCGGCTCGTCGTCGGTGCCGGTGATGCGCTGCACGGTGACCGCGAAGGCGACGATGCCGGCGATGAACAGCGCGGCGCGCAGGGCCGTGAGGGCGCGCCGGGCCAACGCGGCGAGGAACTCGATCTCGGGTTCGTGGGGCGGCGGTGGCGGTTCGACGGGGGGCTGCACGGGGCGGATCATAGACCGCGCCGCGCCGCGATCACTGCACGTTGACGGTCACGCCGTTCGACCACGAGGAGTTGCCAGCGACGGGTTCGAAGCACGCGTGCTGCAGGTGGAACGTGACCCCGGTCGTCCAGGCCGGCAGGCTGAAGCCGTACTGCAGCGTCGCCGGACCGGTCGGGCCCGTGACCACGAACAGGCTCGCGTCGATCGCGACGAACAGCGAGCAGTTGTTGGTGCCGACCAGCGGATCGAGCAGGCGCGGCAGCGGCGCGCCGCCGTAGGTCGTGGTGTCGAGCCCGAGGATCACCGCGCCGACGGTGTTCGCCGCGTGGTTGATGGACACGGACTGCAGTTGGCCGCCGCCGTGGAGCGCGCCGGTCACGCCGAGGTACGTCGGGCCGTAGGTGCCCTGGCACGGCTGGCCGAAGGGCACCGCGAAGCCGCCGAGCGGTTCGATTCCGCGAATGTCGTAGATCGCCGGCATCGTGCCGATCAGCGTCGCGACGCCCGTGCCGACATCGAGCGAGAACAGCTGGTCGGGCCCGTTGCTGTCGCCGCCGCCGAGCAGCAGGCGCCCGTCGGGGTGCGAGCACAGCGACTGCTGATAGGCGGGGCCGGACACGTTCGGGAACGGATCGACGGCGGCGCCGGTCGCGGGATCGACGACGAGCAGTCCGGCGAACACGTCCCAGGCGTAGAGCACGCCCAGGTGCACCACGAGGCCCTGGATGTCGGTGTAGCCCGTGCTGCCGATCGACGTGGTGACGCCCGTCGCGGGGTCGACGAGCACGAGCCAGTCTTCGTACGGATTGACCGTGCCGTTGCGGATCCCGTAGAGCCGGTTGCCCGGCGCCGTGGCGAAGTCGCGGATGTCGCTGCCGTACGATGCGTAGCTGGCGCTGCCGGTGGTCGGGTCGATGCGCGTGTATTGGTAGTAGGTCGTCGACACGCGTTGCGTCGACCAGTACTGCCCGTCGCCCGTACGGCCGAGCGCGTTCTGGCCGAACAGTCCCATGCCGAGCGGGGTTACGCCCGCGGTGTGCGAATCGATGAGCACCGTGGCGCCGTTCCAGGTGACGCCCAGCAGGTCCTGTGCGGCGAGGCCGGCGGTCAGCAGGGCAGCGGCGAAGGGGACGAGGACGCGGGGGAGCATGGAGTTCATGTCCCCACGAGCGGCAAGGTGCGGCACAACCGAACGGATGCGCCGCGTTCTGGCGACCGGGCACGGAACCCGCCCTGGGGTATCGTCGTCGCACCTCGCATCAGCCATGCGCCTCTCGCCCCCACTCCTCGTTCTGGCGGCCACGGCCTTGCCCGCGGTCGCGCAGAGTCTCGTCGCCAACATCGTTACCACGACCTCGGGTCAGTTCGGGGCCGCCATCGACCGCTTCGTGCCGCTCGGCAGCCGCGCGCTGTTCGCGGCGGCGGGTGTGCATGGCCGCGAGCTGTGGGCGACCGACGGAACGCCGGCCGGAACGATGCTGCTCGTCGATCTGCAGCCGATGGGCAACAGCAATCCGGACGAGCTCGTGGTGCTCGGCAACGAGTGCCTGTTCGTGGCGACGGTGCAGGGGCTCGGGAGCGAGCTGTGGAAGACCGACGGCACCACCGCGGGCACGGTGCTCGTGCGCGATCTGCTGCCCGGATCGGGCAACGGGGCCCCGGCCGAACTGGTGCGTATGGGTAGCTACGTCTACTTCCGGGCCACGGACGGGGTCAGCGGCGCCGAGTTGTGGCGCAGCGACGGCACCAGCGCCGGCACCACGCTGGTCGCGGACCTGCGCGTCGGCGCCGGCAGCAGCACGCCGTCGAAGTTGACCGTGGCCGGCAACCGGCTGTTCTTCACCGCCAACGACGCCGTCGTCGGCTCCGAGCTGTGGGTCAGCGACGGCACCACGGCGGGCACGCAGCTGGTCGCGGACCTCACGGCCGGAGTCGGCGGAACGAGCTTCACGCTGGTGGCGCCGTTCGGCAACGATGTGCTGTTCGCGGCCGATGCCGGCAGCGGTCAGGAGCCCTACGTCAGCGACGGCACGGCGGCGGGAACGGTATCGCTCGGCGACCTCGTGCCCGGCACCGGCGGCTCGGCGCCGCGCGACTTCGTGACCGTGGGTGCGGTGGCCCTGTTCAGCGCCGACTCGCCGGGCTTCGGCCGCGAGCTGTGGCGCACGGACGGCACGCTGTTGGGCACCGCGCAGCTCGTCGACATCGAGGTCGGCGCGACCGGCAGCGACCCGCAGGCGCTGCTCGAGCACAACGGCGTGGTGGTGTTCGCTGCGACGACGGGCGCGGCCGGGCGCGAGCCGTGGCGCAGCGACGGCACCGCGGCGGGCACGTTCCAGCTGCTCGACGTCAACCCGGGCACGGCCGCGTCGGCGCCGGTCAACTTCGCGCCGATCGGCACCGAGGTCTGGTTCGCCGCCAATTCGCTCGGCACCGGCCAGGAGTTCTGGCGCACCGACGGCACCACGGCCGGCACGGCGCTCGTCGCCGACCTCGTGCCCGGCAACGGTTCGACGCTGCCGCACGCGATCACGGCGTTCGCGGGCCAGGTGCTGTTCTCCGGCATGGAGGGCGGCGCCGGCGACGAACCGCAGATCACCGACGGCACCAGCGTCGGCACGCTGCTGCTGGCCGACGTCGGTCGGCCGCTGAGCAACTCCAACCCGACGCAGTTTGCCGACCTCGGACCCGACGTCTACTTCGCGGCGGCGACGGACAGCTTCGGCACCGAGCCGCACCGCACCGACGGCACGCCGTTCGGCACGAGCATGATCGCCGATGTGCAGCCCGGCTCGTTCGGCTCGTCGCCCGCGTACTCGGTCGGGGACGGCAGCCGCGTGTTCTTCCAGGGCAACCTGTTCGGCGTCGGCCGCGAGCTGTTCGTCACCGACGGCACGGGGCCCGGCACCGTGCGGCTCACCAGCGCCGTCCCCGCGGTCGAGCCCCGGGGCATGGGGATGTTCGGCAGTTCGGTGGTGTTCTCGGGCAACGGGCCGAACGGTCGCGAGCCCTGGATCAGCGACGGCACGGCGGCCGGCAGCCACGAACTGCTCGACGTGCGGCCCGGTCCCAACAGCGCGATCGGTCTGCTCGAGGAGAACTTCACCGTCGCCGGCGGCCTGTGCTTCTTCAGCGCCAACGACGGCATCTACGGCAAGGAGCTGTGGGTCACGGACGGCACGGCGGCGGGCACGCGCATGGTCGTCGATCTGCTCACGGGCCTGGCCAGCTCGGACCCGCACGACCTCGTGGCTGTCGGCAACGAGGTCTACTTCACCGCGAACGGCAGCGGCGTGGGCTACGAGCTGTGGCGCAGCGACGGCACGGCGGCGGGCACGGTGTTGGCCGCGGACCTCGTGGCCGGGCCGATCAGCTCGTTCCCGGCCTCGCTGGTCGCGGCGGGCAACCAGGTGTTCTTCACCGCGTCCGTCGGCGGCCACCGCGAGGTGTACGTCAGCGGCGGCACGGCGGCGACCACCGCGGTGCTGACCTCGACGGCGGGCTCCCGTCCGTCGGCCTACTCCGACCTCACCTGGACATCGCAGGGCCTGTTCTTCCTGACCGACGACCTGACCGGCGCGGGCACCGAGTTGTGGTGCAGCGACGGCACCATGCCCGGCACCAGGATGGTGCTCGACATCGGCCCGGGCCAGATGAGCGGTCCGGTGAGCGGCACGCTTGCGGCGGTCCTCGGCGGCTCACACCTGCTGTTCGGCGCGACCGACCTTGTCACCGGCCTGCAGCTGTGGCTCAGCGACGGCACCGCGGCGGGCACGCAGCGCGTCACCAGCCTCGGTGTGCCCGGGGTCGGGTTCGTCTCGTTCGCCGAGTTCTTCGCCACCGGGACGCGGCTGTTCTTCGCCGCCGACGACGGCATCAGCGGCGTCGAGCCGTGGTTCTACGATCCGTCCGGCGCCGGCGTCGCGTTCGCGCTGCCCTACGGCCCCTCGTGCAACGGCACGGCGGGCGGTCCGGTGATCGGTGGCGCGGGCCTGCCGTCGCTCGGCAATACGAGCTTCGCGATCACGCTCGACAATGCGCTGCCGAGCACGTTCGCATTCCAGCTGGTGTCGTTCGTGTCGAGCAACATCGCGATCGGCAACTGCCGGCAGCTGGTTGGCTTCCCGTTGGTGACCGGCGCCTCGGTGTTCACCGATCCCGCGGGGCAGGGCGCGGCGCTGTTTCCGATCCCGACGGATCCCGCCTACCTCGGCCTCAACGTGTTCTTCCAGTGGGGGATCGTCGACCCGATGGGGCAGGTGTTCGGGACCTTCGCGGCGAGCAACGGTCTGCAGGTGCGCGTCGGGCCCTAGCGGCTAGCCTGCGCCGATGCTCGCTGCCGTCGACTACTGGACCACGTCGATCACCCTGATCGGCATCTCGCTGAGCTTCGGGCTCGTGCGTTGCCTCGGCGGTACTCGTTGGTTCCCCAAGCTGCCGCCCGCCGAGCCGGGGCACGAGCCGACCTGGAACGACCGGCTGCGCTACTACGGCGCCAACCTGCTCGGACTGCTGGGCGGGGCGGTGGTCGCGGTCGTGCTCGCCGAGACCACGCGGCTGCCGCCGCAGGAACACCGCTACACGGTGTTCGACGGCCTGGGGCGGTGGATCGGGCCCGCGTTCGTGGGGCTGGGGCTCGGTGGCTGGCTGGCGATGTTGCTGATCGACCGCATGGTCGCGCCGGCCACGCTCGTGCACATCCTGCACCGCGCCAGCAAGGGCCGCTACACGGGCATCGACATGCGCCCCGCGACGCGCAAGCTCGGCCTGGGCGTCGCGACGCTCGCGGTCCTGCTGCACTTCATGCTGCGCATCAACCACACCACGCTGGCCGACGACGGCGTGCATTGGCGCGACTGGCCGTGGCAGGAGGAGCAGTCCCGGCCGTGGTCGGCGGTGCGCGACGTGCGCATCGTCGAGACCTTCACGGCGACCACGGGCAAGGTCGTGACCCGGCCGCACCTCGGCATCGAGTTCGACGACGGCACCGTCGTCCACGTCGGCAAACGCGACGACAAACACCCAGACGGCTACTGGGAAGCGCCGGCCGCATTGGCGGCAGAGCGTTCTGGTCTGGCGGTGCGCCACGTCGACCACGACTGACGGGGGCCCCGCGCTTCGCCTGCGCGCGGAGGGCCGCTATGGTGCCCGTCCCCCGATGGCCACCAACCCACCCTTCCGGCGCGTGCTGATCGCCAACCGCGGCGAGATCGCCGTGCGCATCTGCCGCGGCCTGCGCGAGCTCGGCATCGAGTCGATCGCCGTGCACAGCGACGTCGACGCGCGTGCGGCCCACGTGCTCGCCGCCGACCACGCCGTCGCGCTCGGCGGCAACACCGCGGCCGAGAGCTACCTCGACGTCGGCAAGGTGCTCGAAGCGTGCAAGCGCGCCGGCGCCGAGGCGATCCACCCGGGCTACGGGTTCCTCAGCGAGAACGCGGTGTTCGCGCGCGCGGTGCGGGACGCTGGCCTGGTGTTCGTCGGGCCCAACCCCGAGGCGATGGAGCGGCTCGGCGGCAAGAAGGCGGCGCGCGAAGAGGCGATCGCGGCCGGTGTGCCGGTGATCCCGGGCACCGAGAAGGACGACGGCGACGCGGCGCTGATCGCGTTCGGCAAGTCGATCGGCATGCCGGTGATGGTCAAGGCGAGCGCCGGCGGCGGCGGGCGCGGCATGCGCCTGGTGACCGACGAACGCGACCTCGCCGACGCGATCGCGGCGGGGCGGCGCGAGGCCAAGGCGTCGTTCGGCGACGACCGCATGATCCTCGAGCGCGCGGTGTTCCCGGCGCGGCACATCGAGATCCAGATGTTCGGCGACAAGCACGGCGAGGTGGTGTCGCTGCACGAGCGCGAGTGCTCGGTGCAGCGCCGTCACCAGAAGGTGCTCGAAGAGGCGCCGTCGGCCGTGGTCGACGAAGACCTGCGCCGTCGCATGGGCGAGGCCGCGATCGCGCTCGGCAAGCGCGTCGGCTACGACAACGCCGGCACCGCCGAGTTCCTGCTCGACGAGCAGGGCAACTTCTACTTCCTCGAGGTCAATACGCGCCTGCAGGTCGAGCACCCGGTGACCGAGCTGGTAACGGGCGTCGACCTCGTGCACCTGCAGCTGCACGTCGCGGCGGGCGGCAAGCTCGGCGAGCTCCTCGCCGGCAAGGACCTGACGCCGCGCGGGCACGCGATCGAGGCGCGCATCTGCGCCGAATCGCCCGAGAACGGCTACCTGCCAGCGTCAGGCCTGCTGCGGCTGGTGCGCGAGGCCGAAGGGCCCGGGATCCGCGTCGACAGCGGCGTGTTCTCCGGTTGGGACGTGTCGCCGTTCTACGACTCGATGCTCGCCAAGCTGATCGTCTGGGCGCCCGACCGCGCCGCCGCGTGCGCGCGCCTGAGCCAGGCGCTGCGCGAGACGGTCTATCTGGGCATCCCGACCAACGTCGACTTCCTGCGCCGCATCGTCGACGACGAAGCGTTCCGCAGCGCGCGGCTCAGCACCGACATGCTGCAGCACCGTCCGGAGCTCGCCGCCGGGCCGCAGGACGGTCCCGACGACCTGACGCTCGCCGCCGCCGTGCTGTGCCAGGCGGTGGCGCCGCAGCGCGGCGGCGGTGCCGGCGCGGGCGGCGCGGCCAGCGGTGGCTCGACCGCGGCGTGGAACGATCTCGCCGGCTTCCGCCTGTTCGAGGGTTCGCGATGAAGTTGCAGAAGCAATTCGTGCGCGACGGCGAGACCGTCGCGGTGTCCGCCGAGCACGTCCGCGACGATCGCTGGCGCGTGCGGGTCGGCGACCGCGTCTACGACGTCGACGCGCTGCCCGTCGGTGAAGGCGGCGTGCGTATCGTGCCGGTCGGCGACGAGTACGAGCGTTCGTTCGTCGCGCACGGCGCCGCCGCGGGCACGGATTACATGGTGCGCGCGCACGGCCGCACCCACACCCTCTCGGCGCCCGAGGGTCGCCGCGGCGGCGGCGCCGGCGGCGCCGACGGCAAGGTGCGCGCGCCGATGACGGGCACCGTGCTCGACGTGCTGTGCAAGGCCGGCGACACGGTCGCGGCCAATCAGCCGATCGTGGTGCTGTCGGCGATGAAGATGGAGCACAAGCTCACCGCGGGTGTCGACGGCGTGGTCGAATCGATCAGCGCGCAGAAGGGCGGCACGGTCGATCAGGGCGCGGTGCTCGCGGTGGTCAAGCCGGCGCAGAAGGAGGACTCGTGAGCGATCCGAGGTATCCGATCGGCAAGGTGCAGCTCACGGGCGCGCTGTCGGTGGGGGACCGCGCCGACGCCATCCGGCGCATCGCGGCGCTGCCCGACGCCCTGCACGCGGCCGTGCGTGGCCTCGACGCCACGCAGCTGGCGACGCCCTATCGGGCCGGCGGCTGGACGCTGCGGCAGGTGGTGCACCACATCGCCGACAGCCACGTCAACTCGTACGTGCGCCACAAGCTGACGATCACGGAGGCCAATCCGCCGATCAAGAACTACGACGAGAACGCCTGGGCGAGCCTCGCCGACGCCAACGGGCCGATCGGCGGCTCGCTGCTGCTGATCACCGCGATCCACGACCGCTGGGCGCAGTGCCTGCGTTCGCTCGCACCGAAGGACTTCGCGCGCACCTGCGAGCACAGCGTCGCCGGGCCGATGACGCTCGACGACCTGGTCGCGCTCTACGCGTGGCACGGCGAGCACCACGTCGCGCACATCACCACGTTCCGGCGCAGTCGGG
The DNA here is from genome assembly GCA_020638655.1 of Planctomycetota bacterium. Classification (GTDB taxonomy): domain Bacteria; phylum Planctomycetota; class UBA1135; order UBA1135; family UBA2386; genus JACKIC01. The sequence continues at coordinate 567,519 of JACKIC010000001.1, read as the reverse complement.
GATGGTGATGACCTCGCAACTGCAAGACGACCTCGCGGTACCTGGCTCGGGTCTGTCGGGCATCGCCCGGTTCCTGCCGGCCGGCAAGTCGGTGCTGGCGCGCCGCTTCGTCGCCAGCGGCAAGACGCCGACCGAGGAGGACTTCCGCAAGCGGGGCATGACCCTGTCGCCGCGCGAGCACGAGCTGCTGCAGCAGTGGCTGGCGGCAGGCCTCGTGACGCGCGTCGTCGAGGAGGTGCGCGCCGCGGACGGCACGGTCAAGCTCGGCATCGGCCTGCCCGACGGCAAGAAGGTCGAGACCGTGGCGATGACCGTCGGCGCGGTGTGTGTGTCGACGCAGGTCGGTTGCGCGGTGGGGTGTCGCTTCTGCGCCTCGGGGCTGTTCGGCGTCGAGCGCAACCTGACCCCCGACGAGATCGTCGAGCAGGTCGTGCACGCCCGCCGGCACCACAAGCTCGACCGCGTCGTGTTCATGGGAATGGGTGAACCGACCCACAACCTCGACAACGTGCTCGCCGCGGTCGCGCGGCTGCGCCACGAGGTGCTGATCTCGGGCAAGCGCCAGACGCTGTCGACGGTCGGCGGCGTGAAGCCGATCGAGCGCATGTTGCAGGCCGAGGTCAAGCCGAGCCTCGCGCTGTCGCTGCACCTCGCCGACGAGGTGCGCCGCCGCGAGCTGCTGCCGCGTGCCTACAAGGACCCGCTGCGCGACATCGTCGCCGCGGCCGACGCCTACGGCCGCGCGGTGGGCAACCCCGTGCAGTTCGAGTGGACGCTGCTCGCGGGCGTCAACGACTCCGACGAGGACATCGACCAGCTCTGCGAACTGCTGCGCGGCGTGCGCGGCTACGTCAACTTCATCGTCTACAACGAGGTCGAGGGGCTGCCGTTCGCCGCGCCGTCGCGCGAGCGCATCGTCGCGATCGTGCGGCGCGTCAAGACCGCCGGCATCCTGGCCACCATCCGCGACTCCGCCGGCCCCGACGCGCAGGCGGCGTGCGGACAGCTGCGGCTGCGGGACCGCGCGCGGGCGTGAGCGAGCCGGTCGGGGGCGATCCCGAGGGGGTGCTGCGCCACCGGGATCCGCAGAAGCCGTTCGCGCCGCCGTCCGGCGAATCGCACCTCGAGGCGATCACGGCCCACGTCGAGCGGCACTTCGGTCCGGTCGACGAGGTCTTCCACGAGATCGTCTCCGATCAGGTGCACCTGGACGTGCTGATCGTCGGGCCGAGCGAGGCGCGACCGTTCGTGACCCTGGTGACGAGCGGCATGAGTGAACTGCCGATGCACGTGCCGGACGGGGACCCGTCGCCGCGGTTCGCCGAGCTGGTGATGTCGCTGGTTCCGGCCGGCGAGTTGACGCAGGAGGGCTTCGCCGACGAGCGCGTCTACTGGCCGCTCCGCCACCTCAAGCAGCTGGCGCGCATGCCGCACCTGCTCGACACCTGGCTCGCCGCCGGGCAGACGGTGTCCACCGACCCTCCGGGACCGGTCGCGGCGGGCGTGCCGTTCTGCGCCTTCGCGGTGCTCGAACTGCTCGACGAACCGGCGCGCCGGCTGCAGGTGCGCGAAGACCTGCAGATCGCGTTCCTGCAGGTGGTGGCGCTGCACGAGGACGAGTTGCGACAGAAGCTCGAACAGGGCGCGCCGTACCTCGAGGAGCACTTCGACGCCGAGTGGCTGCGCGTCGTGTTCAACGACCGGCCCAGCGCCGGTCCCGAAGGCTCCGAGCACTACCTGAGGTTGTTCGGGCGCGGTCGCAACCTGGTGATCACGACCGGGGTGCTGCTGTTCGCGACGGCGGTCGTCGACGCGATCGCCTGCCACTTCGACGGTGTTCGTCTGCCGTGGGGTCGGCTCGGCCTGACGATGTCGCTGAGCTGGTACCTCGGCGAAGGGCAACCCTGGGCCCGTTGGCTCAGCGTCGCCCTGCTGTTCGCGGGGGTCGCTGCGGGCGTCTGGATGTTGCTCGATCCCGGTTTCCCCGCCACCTGGCGCAGGCAGGCGTTGCTGGCCAGCATGTTCGTCTGGCTCGTCTGTGCAGGCCTGCTGCTGCTGCCGCCTTCGGTGCGCTTCTACTACCGCGGCCGCGCCGCTCAGCGCAGCGACGCCAGCGCCGAGTCGTAGTCGGGTTCCTGCGCGATCTCCGGCACGAGTTGGCTGTGCAGCACCTTGCCGCCGGCGTCGATCACGACGACCGCGCGCGCGAACAGGCCCGCGAGCGGACCGCTGGTCATGGTGACGCCGTAGTCCGCGCCGAAGTCGGGGCCGCGGAACCAGCTCGCCGTCTGTACCTTGTCGATGCCCTCCGCGCCGCAGAAGCGCTTGAGCGCGAACGGCAGGTCCTTGGACACGCACAGCACGACGGTGTTCTCGAGCTTCGCCGCGGCTTCGTTGAAGCGCCGCACCGAGGTCGCGCACACGCCGGTGTCGATGCTCGGGAAGATGTTGAGCACGACCTTCTTGCCGGCGAGCTCGGTGTTGCTGATCGGCGCGAGGTCGTTCTTGGTGAGGGTGAAGGCGGGCGCCAGCGTGTCGACGGCCGGCAGGTCGCCGACGGTGTCGACCGGATTGCCCTTGAAGGTGATGCTTGCCATGGCCTCACCGTAGCCGCGATGGGCGGCCACCGCGAGTTCAGCGGCCCTTGCCCTCGAGCACGTCGCCCTTGACGGGCTCCTCGGCCTTCGCGCCGCGCTTCTCGGCGAGCTTGGGCGGCAGCACGGCGTCGCGGCCGTGGAACGCGGCGAAGCGCCGCGCCAGCTCCTGGTCGGGCACGCCGGCCTCGATCTTGTCGCCGCGCTCGCGCACCGCGGCGAGGAACTCCTCGTGGTAGATGCCCTCGCTGCTCTTGGTGATGGTGATCTCGTCGCTCTCGCCGGTGCCCAGCGACACGGTCGTCAGGCCGTCGTGATGCACGAACGAGAAGTCGTTGTCCCAGAAGAAACGGAAGCTCGGCGCCTTCGCGAGCGACTTCTCGACGTCGGGGCCCGCGAGCGCCACCGATTCGTCGGCGACCGAGGTCCGCAGCACCGAGCCGCCGCTGGCGCGCAGCTCGGCGACGCCCTCGCGGCGCACCATCTCGCGCGCGGCGTTGAGCAGCGCGTAGCGCTCGAGCCGGCCCTTGAGCCAGCGGTGGTCGGCCGCCGAGCACGGCAGCCGCAGCTCGAGGTGGCCGGGTGCGGCGACGATCATCTTCTCCTTCTCGCGCAGGAACTCCTTCACGTAGTCGCGGGTGTCGGCGTCGACCTTGTGGTTGGGTCCCTTGTCGTCGGGGAAGCCGGCGAGCAGGCCCGCCTGCAGGGCGACCTGCAGCGCGTTGTCGAGCTTCGCGAAGAACTCCGTCGCCTTGACGATGCGCACGAACTGGTAACCGCAGAGCTTGCCGAGCGGGTCGGTGAACAGGCCCCCGTTCTCGACCTCGAGGTGCTGCAGCAGATCCTGGCGCAGCCCCTTGGGCTCGAGGGTCGGGTCGACCTTGAACGGCCAGTTGCACCAGAACGCGAACTCACCCGTGGCCAGGCACTTGTCGAGGTCGCCGAGCGCCTCCTTGATCTGGTTGCCGTCCGAGGGGTCGCCCTCGGCGATCAGGCCGCGGTAGATCAGCAGCACGTCGACCCGGTCGTTGGCGGCGTCGTGGTGGATGACCACGTCCTGGGCGTCGAATTCGAGGCAGCCCGACAGCAGGAACAGCAGGGGCAGGAGAACGGGCAGTAGATGGCGTTTCATGGGGGGCGCGGGCAGCGCATTGTATCGAGGCCGGTTGCGCCGCGGCGCAGGGAGGGCACATTGCCATGGGGCCGTGCGCACTCCGGACTTCGGGGCGCGGGAGGAACCTGCGTGTCTCAATCGTGTGCAAAACGAAAGGTTGCGGGATCGAAGGCGACCCATGGTCTTAGATTGCCTGCCCTCCAATTCGGAGCAAAGAGAACCATGAAGCCCAAGACCGTGATGGCTGTGGCGCTCTCCTTGTTCGCCGTGCCGAGCCTCCTCCTGGCCCAGAAGAGCCAGGAAGAACTCGCCAAGATGCGCGACGAGAAGATGGCCCACGAAGTGTTCCAGAAAGCCAACTGGATCTTCGACTACGACAAGGTGCGCGAGGAGGCGAAGAAGAGCGACAAGCTGATCTTCGCCTACTTCACGCGCTCCTACGCTGGTTGACCCCCCTGCACGGCGCTCGAGAAGGCTGCTCTCTCGGACGCCAAGTTTGCCGAGTTCGGCAAACAAGTCGTGCTGTTCTGCCACGTGACCTCGCGCGTCGAGGCTGATCCCTACCAGGGCCTTCTCCAAGAGAAGGGTGGTCGCGGGTTCCCGTACCTCGCGTTCCTGGACGCCGAAGGCAACGTGATCGCGAAGCAAGGCGATCGCTCGGTCGAAGGCTTCGAGAAGACCCTCGCCACCATCACCGACTTCCGCGCGCTCGAGAAGAAGGCCAAGGCGGGCGACCGCGCGGCCGGCATCGACGCGGTGATCGCGGGCATGGAGCTCGGCGCCTACGACGCCGACCAGGCCAAGGAGAAGCTCGCCAAGCTCGGCCCGATCCCGAAGGACAAGCAGGCCAAGATCGACGGCATGCTCGTCAACTTCGAGGTCGACGCGATGATGGCCAAGGTGCGCACGCAGCAGCAGGCCGAGGAGGCGGGCCGCAAGTTCGCGGAGATGGAGAAGGAAGGCCGCGTGCCGACCGGGCGCACTGCCTGGAACTTCTACGCCGTGATGCTCGCTGCGCACGAGGCGGCCGGTGACGCCGAGGCCTACGAGAAGGCCCTGGGCGTGTTCAAGTCGCTCGTCGAGGGGCAGCCCAACGCGGCCCGCATGACCAAGCGCTTCGAGGACACCCTCGAGAAGCTGAAGAAGGCCAAGGGCTGATCCAGCCCGGGCCTTCGTGTCCCGCCGACGGGGCGCCGCGGTCACCGCGGCGCCCCGTTCGCGTTCAGTCGAGCATCGCGCTGGCCAACACCGCGACGCCGACGATGTCCTCGGCCGAGCACCCGCGCGACAGGTCGAGGAACGGCCGCCGCAGCCCCTGCAGCAGCGGGCCGTACGCGGCGAAACCGCCGAGCCGCTCGGTGAGCTTGTAGGCGATGTTGCCGGCGTCGAGGTCGGGGAACACGAACACGTTGGCGCGCCCGTGCAGGGGGCTGTCGGGGCACTTGCGCGCTGCGACCGTCGGCACGTAGGCGGCGTCGAACTGCAGCTCGCCGTCGCTGGCGAACTCGGGGTGGGCGGCGCGGAAGCGCTCGGTCGCCTTGCGCACCTTGGTGACCTTGTTGTGGTCGGCGCTGTTGTGCGTGCTGAACGACAAGAACGCCACCCGCGCCTTCTCGCCCGTGAATCGCTCGTGGTTCTGCGCGGTCGCGAGCGCGATGTGCACGAGCTGGTCATGGTCGGGGTCGGGCACCACGCCGCAGTCGGCGAACGACAGCACCTCTTCGCCGCGCACCATCAAGAACATCGACGACACCAGCGGGATCGCCTCGGCGGTGCCCAGGCAGAACAGCCCGGCGCGGATCACGTCGCCGGTCGCGTGCGCGGCGCCTGCGACGCCCGCGTCCGCATGCCCGAGCGCCACCAACCCGGCGCCGAACGTGACCGGGTGCTCGGCGAGCGCGATCGCGCCCGCCTCGTCGATGCCCTTGTGTTTGCGCCGCGAGTAGAGCAGCGCCGCGACGTCGTTGAAGCGCGGATCGCGCCGCGGGTGCTCGACCCAGACGACCTCACACAGCCCGTCGTGTTCGAGCATGGCGCGCGCGGCGGCCGTGCGCGGGTCGGCGGTCTCGGGCAGGACGATGCGCGCCTTGCGCTGGCGGGCGCGGTCGCGCAGGTGGTCGAGGACGGTGGTCATCGGGATGGCAGCCGCAGGCTACGCACCCGGGGGTCCGGATCGAAGGGCGCTTCGTAGAGCAGCCACGCGCAGAGGTGTTGGGCGGGGTCGCGGGTCGCCAGGGCGCGGTAGGCGGCGAGGCGGACGTCGGGGTCGTCTGCGGTGGTCGCGGCGATCAGGGCGGCTTCTTCACCTGTCGGTGTTGGAGCCGCGGTTTGCGCCGGTTGCCCTCGGCTCAGCAGGGCTTCGACGCGCTCGCGAACGTACGGCTCCAGGGAAGGGTGCAGGGGCGCCTTCCGGTACGCGGTCAGGAAGCGCTCGCGCGCCGCGGGTTGCCGCAGCAAGCCTGCGACCGTGGGGTGTGCCATCCGCTTCAGCAGGGCGAATGCGAAGCACATTCGATCGCCGCCGTCACGCAGGGCGTCGAACAGCACGTCCGGAACCATCGCGTGCATCGCCGGGGCGCGCCGGAGGTCCAGTCGTTGCACGAGCGGCCGTAGCGCGTCCGGAGCGCTGCCCAGATCGAGATCGATCGCCAGGGCGTCGAGGTGCCACGATGGCTGCGCGGCGAGGGCATCCAGGAGGTCTTCACTGGCGCCTGGTTCGGAAACTGCGGCCATCAGGGCTGTGCCGCGGTCGTACAGCTCGACCAGCGTCGGAACGCGCCTCGTGCTCGACGCGTGGGTCCACAGCCGGCCGCACAGCAACGCAGTGTCGTTGCCGACGGGGGTGCGGGAGTTCTTCACGCTGGCGCGGATTGCGCACAGTTCCCAGAACGAGCGCTCCGTGGACGAGGACGTGGGCTTCGCGAGGACCTCGTCGCGGCGCGCCACGATCGCGGCGGCGAGATCGGCGTCTGCGACCAAGGCTGCGGCGAGCAGGATCTCGCCGTCGAGATCGGTGGGTGGCCGAGGGGGTGCCGGGCAGGGCATGGGGCTTGGCTGGACGAACGACGTCGTCGGGAATCGGAGCGGCGCCTGGCGGTCCTTCAGGATCCGGCGGGCGCGCGCGCAGAGCCAATCGCGCATCGGCGCGATGCCCTCGCGCCCACCTCGCGAAGACCAGAGGGCGATCGCGAAGTTCGCGATGTCCTGCTGCGGGTGCTCGAAGAGGCCGGTCAGCAACGTGCCGACGTGTTCATCGGGCGCGCTCGTCAGCAGGCCTCGATGGCTGTTCAGCCACTGCCACAGGAATGCCTGGAGCTGGCTGTCCGCCGTGTTCATGAAGCGACCGAGGATCGCGGTGACGGCGGAGTCGTCGACATGCACCGCCCGTTCCAGGTACTCGCAGGCGTCGGAGGGGCGACCGGTCGCTGCCCTGATGCCGAGGTGCACCCATCGTTGAGCCGTTTCCTTTGCGTCGACTGGCCACTTCCAGCCGTCGGGCCAGCGCGGGGACTGAGGATCCCAGGCCACCACGAGCGACAGCCAAGGCGGGCTCGGTGCACCGAGACGCGCGCGCACGCTTCGCGCCAGCGCGACGCGGCACGAAGGGTCCTGCGCGAGCATGGTTTCGACCGCGTGACGGTTGCGCGTCGCGATGGCGGCGGCCAGTTCATCCTGGGGCTGCTGCGGCAGCGCCGCGAGCGCGGCGATCAAGACGAACGCGGAGGGCATGGCCGCGCGCAGAGCAAGCGCCGTTCCGCGCCACCTGCGGTCAGGCGAGTAGTTGGCGGTGCACCGTGCCGTAGACGTCGGTCAGGCGCAGATCGCGCCCACCGAACCGGTACGTGAGCCGTTCGTGGTCGATGCCGAGCAGGTGCAGCACGGTGGCGTGCAGGTCGTGGATCGTCACGGGGTCGACGGCGGCCTTGTAGCCGAACTCGTCGGTCGCGCCGAAGCTCGTGCCGGGGCGGAAGCCGCCGCCCGCGGCCCACATCGTGAAGCCGTACGGGTTGTGGTCGCGGCCGTTGGTCGCCTGCGCGAACGGGGTGCGGCCGAACTCGCCGCCCCAGAGCACGATGGTCTCGTCGAGCATGCCGCGGGCCTGCAGGTCGAGCAGCAGCGCGGCGATCGGGCGGTCGACGGCGCGGCAGTTGTTCTCGAGGCCCTTGACGAGGTTGTCGTGCTGGTCCCAGCGGTCGAAGCCGGTGTTGGGGCAGGTCAGTTCGACGAAGCGCACGCCGCGCTCGACGAGGCGCCGCGCGAGAAGGCACTGGCGGCCGAAGGTGCGCGTGTGTTCGAACTCGTCGTGCAGGCCGTAGAGCGCCTGCAGCCGCGGGCTCTCGCCGTCGAGCGAGGTCAGTTCGGGCACCGCGGCTTGCATGCGGAACGCGAGCTCCTGGTTGGCGATCGCGGCCTCGATCGCGTCGCCGCCGGCGTCGCGCTGCAGGCCGTGCGCGTCGAGCGCGCGCACCAGTTCGAGCTTGCGTTGCTGCCAGGTGCTGTTCTTCTCGCGCGGCGCGATGTTGGCGACGACGTCGCCGCGCATGCGAAACACCGAGCCCTGCGTCTGCGCCGGCAGGAAGCCCGAGTGGAAGTTGTCGACGCCGCCCGGCGGGATCAGGCCGCCGTTGAGCACGACGAAGCCCGGCAGCTCCTGGCTGGCGCTGCCCAGGCCGTAGTCGATCCACGCGCCCATCGACGGGCGGCCCTGCAGGCCGTGGCCGGTGTGCAGGAAGTAGTTGGCGTTGGTGTGTTCGCTGAACTCGGCGACCATCGACCGGATCACGCACAGGCGGTCGGCGACGGTGGCGAGGTTGGGCAGCAGGTCGCTGATCCACTGGCCGCTCTCGCCGCGCTGCCGGAACGGCCACCGTGGCCCGAGCGTGTTGCCGTCCTTCTGGAACTGCGTCGGCTCCTTCTTCATCGCGAACGGCTTGCCGTCGTCGGCGACCAGTCGCGGCTTGTAGTCGAACAGGTCCTGCGGGCTCGGCCCGCCGTCCATGTAGAGGAAGATCACCGCCTTGGCGCGCGGCGCGTGGTGGGGCACGCGCGGCCCGCCGTCGTCGTGCAGCAGCTGCGCGAACGGCAGCATCGCGAAACCGTTGGCGGCGCGGCGCAGGAAGTCGCGGCGCGTGGGCTGGCGCGGCGTGCTCATCGGCGGAAGGTGAACTCCTTGGTCACCACCAGGCAGTGCAGCAGGTCGGCCCACGGCGCCGCCGCGTCGCGGGACGTGCCGTGTTCGGCGGCGGCGGCCTCCAGGAACGCGGCGCAGCGCGCGCGTTCGTCGGCGTCCGGAACGCGCGCGAACGCGGCGCGGTAGGAGCGGTCGAGGCCCTGATCGAAGTCGGCGCGCGCGTCGCCGAGGCGTTCGGCCCACGCCGCGCAGGCGAGGTGCACGAACTCGTCGTTGAGCAGGGTCAGCGACTGCGCAGGCACGTTGGACACGCTGCGCGCACCGACGGTCGCGAACGGCGTCGGCAGGTCGAACGCCTGCAGCATCGGCGACAGGAAGTTGCGGCGCACGGCGAGGTAGATGCTGCGGCGGCCGGCGCCGTCGATCGGACCCGAATCCCTGGGCCAGCCGCGCGCGTTCACGAGCTGCCCGTGCGGCAGGGGCACCGGCGGCCCGAAGCGCTCGTCCTTCAGCAGGCCGCTGACCGCGAGCAGCGCGTCGCGCACGGCCTCGGCCTCGAGGCGCCGCACGTTCTGGCGGTGGTGCAGCTGGTTGCGCGGATCGCGGGCCTCGGCAACTTCGTCGGCCACGGTCGCGCGACGATAGGTCTGCGACAGCACGACGCGGCGGAACAGGTGTTTGCGCGACCAGCCGTGGTCGATGAAGTCGCGCGCCAGCCAGTCGAGCAGCGCCGGGTCGGTGGGCGGCTCGCCGAGCGCGCCGAGGTTGTCGACGGTGCGCGCGAGCCCGTCGCCGAACAGGTGATGCCAGACGCGGTTGACGAACACGCGCGCCGGCAGCGGGTCGTCGGTCGCGAACACGGCCGCAGCGAGCGCGAGCCGGCCGCTGCCGCAGTCGGCGTCGATCCCCGCGTCGTCGCCGGTGAGCGCGCGCAGGAAGCGGCGCGGTGCGACGGGGCCGAGCAGGTCGTGCTTGCCGCGTAAGAACACGTGTGCGTCGACGCCGGTGCCCTCGCCCATGGCGGGCAGGGTCGGCGCGACCCGCAGCGCAGCGCGCGCGCGCCGCAGCGCTTCGGCCGCCGCGACGACGTCGGCGGGCACGCCGTCGGCCGGCGCGGCCTGCACCTGGAGCGTGCCCTTCGTCGCGGGCGGTTCGCCGTGTTCGCTCGCGATCACCGCCTGCACCGCGAGCCACGCATCGGCCGGATACTCGTCGGTGCCGCGCTGCTCGTCGGCGAGATCGGGGGCGCGCTGGTCGAGGCACTGCACGTAGGCGGGGCTGCCGCGCCACGCGCGCAGGTCGAACGTCAGCCAGTGCGGCTCCTCGCGATCGACGGGCCGGTGCAGGCCGCCGTAGATCGGGTTGCGCAGCAGGTTGAGCCCGTCGACGACGACCTGCACGCGGCAGCCGCGGCCGGCGACGCGCACGTGCACGAACGGCTGCGCGACCGTGAACGTCTGCGTCGCGAGCACCCCTTGCCGCGCGGTGCCGGCGACGCCGCTGTGCCACCACGCGCCCGGCAGGCGGCGCAGCGTCGGCGGCGCGTCGGCCTCGAGGCTGCACCAGGGCTCCTGCCACGGCGCCGCGCCGAACGCGTCGTTGTCGCGGATCCAGTCGCCGCCGTCGCCCTCGGCCGTCGCGATCACGACGTCGCCGTCGCGCAGGTCCACCGCGGCGGCCGGCGCTTCGATCTCGCAGCCCGCCGCGCCCCAAGCGGCCGTCAACGCGCGCTGGGCCGCGATCGCCGCCGCGAACTCCGGCCCGGACGGGTCGTAGGCGAACAGCGACTTCTGCACGTAGCGCGAGCTGCGCAGGAAGCCGGCGAGCGCGTAGTAGTCGTCGGCTCGGATCGCGTCGAACTTGTGGTCGTGGCAGCGTGCGCACGCGACGGTCATGCCGAGCACCGCCTTGCCGAACACGTCGATCTGGTTGTCGATGCGGTCGCTGGTCTGCTGGCGCGCGTCGACGGGCGAGTGCGTCTGCTCGGCGAACCACCAGAACGCCGTCGCCTGCACGCTCTCGTCGTCGCCGTTGGCGGCGCAGCGCGGCTGCGGCAGCAGGTCGCCCGCGACGTGTTCGCGCACGAATCGGTCGAACGGCACGTCGGCGTCGATCGCGCGGATCACGTAGTCGCGGTAGCGCCACGCGCCCGGGATCGCGTAGTCGGCCTCGTGCCCGAGCGTCTCGGCGTACCGGACGAGGTCGAGCCAGTGCCGCGCCTGGCGCTCGGCGAACGCCGGCGACGCGAGCAGCAGGTCGACCTCACGTTCGTAGGCGGCGTCGCTCGGCTCGGACAGGAAGCGAGTCAGCGCGACCTCGTCGGGCGGCAGGCCGACGAGGTCGAACCACAGCCTGCGCAACAGCGTGTGCGGCGCGGCCGGCGGCGCCGCGGCGACGCCCTGCGCCTGCAGGCGCGCGTTCACGAACGCGTCGATCGGGTCGCCGTCGGCCGTCGGCGGCGCGACCTCGGCCAGCGGCAACCACGCCCAGTGTTGGCGCCGCGCGGCGAACTCGGCGCCGTCGATCGCCGCCGGCAGCCCGTTCTGCGCCGCCGCGAGCGCGGTCGGCAGCAGCGCGGCGAGAAGGCCGGCGGCATGGCGCGTGGGCGAGGGCATGGGGCGCCATGAGACCGCGGTCGCGGCGTCCGGTCCACCTCCCGCCGGGCCGGACGCGCCGTCAGCGCTCGACTTCCATCTCGAGCAGCGCCAGCCCGTGCGTCTTGCCCTGCGCGTCGGTCTTGAGGCTCTCGCTGCCGCCGCCGCCCAGCGAATCGCGCAGCAGGAAGTTGAGCGCCAGCAGGTTGGGCGCCTCGTAGCGGGTGATCTCACCCTTGCAGATCGCGGCGAAGTGCTTCTGCACGCGCTCGACCGTGACCTCGCGCTTCAGCACTTCGTAGTCGCGCTCGGTCTTGACGAAGATGCCGACGTTGCTGCCGTCGCCCTTGTCGCCGCTGCGCGCGAACGCGAACTCCTTGAGCTTGCACTTGACCATCAGGATTCCTCCACGCGCACGCGCGTCTGCACGGCCTTCTTGTCGAGCAGGGCAGGCCAGTAGCCGACGATGTCGGTCGCCTTGGGGCGGCCGCCCGCGAAGCCAGTGACGCCGGGCGGGCCGCTGGTGACGAGCGGCACCATCTCCATGCCGAAGCGGTCGACCTTGTTCTTGTCGCCGCACTTCACGCCGATGCGCAGCACCACTTCGGGCGGGTCCTTGGCCTCGAGGATGCCCGGGTGACAGACGCCCGCGCCGACGAACTCGACGAGCTTCTCGCTCTCGGTGAACGTCACGCCGTCGAGCGCCAGGCGCCCGAAGACGATGTCGGCGCAGAGCCGCGCCTTGGCGAGCGCTTCGGGGCCGCTGACCGTCAGCTGGCCCGTCGCCTTGTAGCCGTTGCTGTAGCTCAGCGAGACCTTGTAGGTGTCGGTCGGCGGGCCGCCCTTGATGCCGGTCAGCTGCACGCGGTCCTTGCCGACCTCCTCGATCTTGGCGCTGGTGAAGTCGGCGGTGCAGTCGGGGCCGAGATACCGCTTGGGGTCGCCCATCTCGTAGAGCAGCTGCGAGATCACCGTGTTGCGGTTGACGAGGCCGCCGGTGCCGTCGTGCTTGGTGACCACGAAGGCGCCGCCGGGCGTGGCTTCGATGATCGGGTAGCCGATGTGTACGAAGTCGGGCACGCTCTTCCAGTCGGTGTAGTTGCCGCCGGTGCACTGCGCGCCGCACTCGGCGATGTGGCCGGCCATCGTCGACGCGGCGAGCTTGTCGTAGTCCGCCGGGCCCCAGCCGAACTCGTGGATCATCGGTCCGCCGACGAGCGCCGGGTCGGTGATGCGCCCGCCGATCACGATCTGGGCGCCGGCGTCGAGGCACTCGGCGACCGAGAACGCGCCGACGTAGGCGTTGGCCGACAGCAGGCGGTCCTGCACGTCGGTGAGCGGACGGCCGTCGTCCATGTTGGTGAACGCGTGGCCCGCGGCCTGCAGCTCGGGGATGCGCGCCAGGATGTCGTCGCCCTCGATGATGCCGACCTTGAGCCCCTTGATGCCCTGCTTGCGCGCCAGCGCGAGCACCGCCTCGAGGCAGGCCTGCGGGTTCACACCGCCGGCGTTGGCGATCACCTTGATGCCCTTGTCCGCGATCGTCGGCAGGGTGCGTTCGAGCATCTTGACGAAGTCGGTCGCATACCCCGCCTGCGGGTTCCGCCCCTTGAGCTTCTGCATGATGCTCATGGTGACCTCGGCGAGGTAGTCCAGGGCGAGGTAGTCGAGCGGGCCTTCGCGCACCAGGCGCACGGGGCCGAGGATCGAGTCGCCCCAGAAGCCTTGGCCGTAACCGATGAGAACCTTGTCGCGCATGCTGCTGTCGGGGGTGGGTGAGGGGCGAGCAGGATAGGGCATCCGCTGCGGTCATGCGAACGACCTGTCGACCGCATTGCCCCGACCCCGCTTGATCCCGGGCCGATCGTGCTCGACCATTCCCCGGCCCATGCGCACCCTTGCCCTGCCGTTCGTCATCTCCCTGCTGCTCGTCGCCTGCGGCGAGCAGACCGCCGCTGCCAAGGCCCCGGCCGACACGCAGCAGACCCTGCCCGACTTCGCGCCGTTGCCGGCCGACGTCGAGGTGACCCTGGCGACGCCGCTGGTGCCGGGCGTGCCGGGCAGCCCCGGCCACCTGATCAAGTCCAGCCGCAACCCGAACGGCGACAGCGAGCTCGCCTATCTGATGCGCCTCTTCGTCGACGACCTGCGCGACGCGCGCGTCAAGGTCGACGCCGGTGAGCCCCTGCCCAAGCTCTACGACCGCCACCGCCGCATGCGCGCGGCCTGGCCGAGCAAGGCCGATCAGCGCAACGAGCGCTTCGACACCATGGCGGTCGGCTACCTCGGCGCGGTGCGTGCCTTCGAGGCCGACGCCACCCCGGCCAACTACAACAACATCATCACCGCCTGCATCGCCTGCCACTCGGGCGCCTGCGGGGGACCGATCGAATTCATCGACTCGATGAAGTGGCAGTGACGCGATCGGCGGTGAGACCCCGCTGCCCAGCGGCCTGCGCAGCATCCACGGTGCGCTCCGCGGCGAACGCCGGCGCATGACCATGGGCAAGCACATCGCGGCGTTGGAGACCCCCGAGGCGCGTCCCATCGACCTCGCCTTCCTGCTGCTCGCCAGCCTGTTCCTCGCCGCGCTGGTCGTCTGCAACCTGATCATGCGCAAGTTCGTGGAGGTCGACCTCGGCTTCCACGTGTTCACCGTCAGCGCCGGCATCCTGCCCTATCCGGTCACGTTCCTCGTCACCGACCTGCTGTCCGAGATCTACGGCCGCCGCCGCGCCAACCTCGTCGTCGGCGCCGGCTTCGTCGCCTCGCTGTTCGTGCTCGTCGTCGTCTGGCTGCCGACGCAGTTCGACGCCTCGCCGTTCAGCCCCGTGTCCAACGAGCTGTACGAGCAGGTCATCGCCAACAACGCCTGGCGCGCCGTGCTCGGGTCGATGATCGCCTACCTCGCGGCGCAGTACGTCGACGTCTGGCTGTTCGAGTTCTGGCGGCGCCTGACCCACGGTCGCCACCTGTGGCTGCGCAACAACGGCTCCACCATCCTGTCGCAGTTCATCGACTCCACGCTCGTGATCGTCGTGCTGTTCGCCGGTGACCCCGAGTGGTCCGGCGAACGCATGATGACCACGATCCGCGACATGTGGATCTTCAAGACCCTCGTCGCCTTCGCCGACACGCCGTTCTTCTACCTCGGCACCTGGGGCCTGCAGCGCTGGCGTCCGCCGGCTGTCTAGAGCGTACGGTACCGGGTACAGACCACACACCGCGGGTCCGATTCGCGCAGAATCCTGCCGCCGATCCCGCGCCCGCGGGACGGATGCCGTCGACCCATGACTCCGCCCCGCGACCTCGAAGCCAGCCTGCGCGAACACGGCACCGGCCTGCACCAGCTGGCATGCGCGCTCGTCGGCAGGGCGGAGGCCGACGACGCGGTGCAGGAGGTCTGGCTCGAAGCACTGCGCGCGCCGCCGTCGCGCGAGGGGCCGCTCGGCGGCTGGTTGCGCACGGTGCTGACGCACATCGCCTGGCGGACGCGCCGCGGCGAACGGCGGCGACGCACGCGCGAGGCCGAGGTCGTGCGGCGCGCGCCCGCGTCCGCCGAGGACCACGCCGACGTGGCCGCGCGCGAAGAGCAATTGCATCGGCTGATCGCGGCGGTGCACGCGCTCGAGCCGGCCTTTCGCGACGTGATCTGGCAGCGCTACTTCGAAGGGCTGCCGCCGCGTGCGATCGCCGCGGCGACCGGGGAGCCGGTGGCGACGGTCAAGAGCCGCCTCCTGCGCGGGCTGGCGAAGCTGCGCGAACGGCTCGGCGCGGCGGGTGCGGGAGAGGATGCATCGGACTGGCGCGCGGGACTCACCGCGGCGTTCGGGATCGGGAAGCAACTCGGCGCCGCGGTCACGGCGACGGCGACGACGGCCATGTGGTGGCCAGGAGTTTGGCTCATGGCAGCAGGAACGAAGGTCGCGGCCGCGGCGTTTTGCGTCGCGGCTGCGCTCGGCATGTGGTGGTGGTTCGACAACTCGCAGGCGCCGCCACCGGCGACGCTGGAGCAGCGGGCCGACGCGCCGTCCGCGCCCGTCGTCGCCACGAACGACGCCGCACAGCGGGTCGAGGTCGCGACGACACCGGTGCCGCCCTCGACCGCCGCGCCCGCGGCAGCCTCGCATGAGCTGCCGGCCGCCGCGCCAGGTTCGGCAGAGATCCGCGGTCGCCTGCTCGACGCCGACACCGGAGAACCCCTGGCCGGGGCCGTGGTGACCTGGAACGACCAGTCGCGACTCGACATCAGGCCGGGTGAGCCCGGCGACGCCACCGGCGCCGATGGACGTTTCGCGTTCACCACGCCGGCAGGGCTCGGCTCGGTGGTGGTCGTCGCGCAGGCCCCGGGCCACGTGCGGCGCTGGGCGAGCACCGGCGGCTTGCGTGTTGGTCAGATCGACGACCTCGGCGACGCGCCGATGCGGTCGGGTCGCCGACTCGCAGTGCGCATCGTCGACGCCGACAGCGGCCTGCCGGTCGGCGGTCCGATGCTCGAGTTCCGGTTCGACACACCGCGCGCGGGGCGCTGGTACGAGAGCACGGCGAACGTGCAATCGGCCGCGGATGGCAGCTGTCCGCTCTCCCACGAAATGCCGTTCGTGACCTGCGCGCTCGCGATCCAGGGCGGCGATCACGAGTTGGTCGGTCCGGCGACGGTCGAGGTCACACGGACCTCACCGCAGCAGCCGCAAGAACTCGTCGTCACCGTGCGACGCCGCGCGACGATCCGCGGCCTCGTGGTCGACGGGGCCGGCCGGCCGCTGGCCGGCATCGGCGTGTCAACGCAGGGCATGTTCGCGCCCGAGGTCGGGACCGACGCGGACGGCGTGTTCACGCTCGTGCGGCGGCGGCCGACCAAGGACCCCGCGGTTACGCTGTCGTTTCCCGACACCGGCAACTTCCTGCCGCACGACCCGCTGCCGAACGTGGCCTGGGGCACCACGGGCCTGCGCATCGAACTGCGCGCCAGCGTGCCGTTCCCGATCGAGGTCGTCGACGACACCGGCGCGCCGCTCGAACGGTTCGCGATCACGCTGCACCGCGCCGGCACGTTCTCGACGCGCCACCAGCTGCGCCAGCGCGGCCAGCACGATGGCGGCAGGCTCGAGGTCGAGGGCGTGTTGCCCGGCGCGACGTCACTGCGCGTCGTACCGCTCGACATCGAATGGTCGCCTAGCGAGGCGGTGGCACTGGCCGACGAATCGCCGGTGCGTGTCGTCGTCGCGCGGCGCGTGCCGTGCCGCGTGCTCGTCGTGCGCGGCGAGGCGCCCGTCGAAGGTGCGAAGGTCGAGACCGTGTTCGAGCGCCTGCCGCTGCAGGTGCAGCACCGCACCAGCCTCAACGACCCGCGCGATCGCGCCGCGCCGGTGTTGCCGATGTGGCCCGAACTGATCGCCGCGGCGCGCACCGGGCCCGACGGCATCGCATCTGTGTGGCGCGACGTCGCGATCGAGAAGCGCGCCGTGCGTGTCCAGGTCGAGGGTGAGCCCGACATCCTTCTGCGCGAGCCGGTGTTCCCCGAGGACGGCAGCCCCTTGCGCATCGAGGTCCCCGGAACGGGCGTGGTGCGCGGTCGCGTGCTGCTCGCGGGGCGAGCGCGCGACGAGGTGACGGTGCGGCTTCGCGCCGGCGCCTACGAGCCCCACCTCAACCTGCAACCGGACGGCACGTTCGAGTCTTCGCAGTTGCCCGCGGGGCCGTGCCGCGTCGATCTGTTGCTGCGCGCTGGCTTCGGCTCCGTGCCCGTAGACGACTTGGCGCGGGACCTCACCATCGACCCGCGGCAGCCCGCGGAGGTGGTGTTCGACCTCGGCGCGATGAGCACTTCCAAGGTGCGCGGCCGCGTCGTCACCGAAGGCGCACCACCGGCGGGACTCGTGATCGACTTCGTGCGCGTCACGGCAGAAGCAGCGAGCATGCAGGCGACTGCGTCCGTCGGTGACGACGGCCGCTTCGCGGTCTCGGGCCTGCTGCCCGGCACCTACCTCGTGGGCTTCCGGCTGCCCGTCGCGACCTCGACCTTCCTTCCCGCGCTGCAACCGCAGCAGCTCGTGCTCGTCGGCGGCGAGGACCTCGAACGCGACCTGCGCTTCGCGCGCCGCAAGCTGACCGTGCGCTTCGTCCATCCCGACGGCACCCCCGCGCGCGGTCACCGCACCGTGGCCCGCTGCGGCGGCGGCCGTTGGCCCGCGATGTCCCTGTTCGCGCCGGTGCTGGACGAAACGCTCGTGATCGACCCTGCGCCGGCGCTGCCGATCGAGTTCGGCGGCTGGGGCAACGCGCCGTGGAGCGACCCGGTGTTGCCGAGCGACCGCAGCGAGGCCGAGGTGACGATCGTCGTCCCACGCAGCTGAGCCCTGTGCGTACCGAACCGGGTACACACCACACACCGTCGCCGCACCCTGGTAGAACGGGCGCCCCATGAACGGACTCGTCACCGCTCTCGTGCCGCTGGCTCTCGCCGCGGCCGCCCCCTCCGCCGCAGCGCAAGGCAAACTCGATCAGCCCGCGCCGCCGTTCGCGCCGCAGGTCTTCGCCGTCGGCAAGCCGATCGCGAAGCTCGCCGCCGGCAAGATCCACGTCTTGGGTTTTCGCCAGGCAGCCATCGATGGACTCGACCCCGCGCACCCGTTCGGGCCGTGGTTCGACAGCCTGCTGGGCAAGGTCGAGCCGGTACTGGTCTACAGCGACCTCAAGGACCTGACCGTCGACAAGGTCGAGAAGGCCGCCGCGGCGCTGGCCAAGACCAACGTGCGCGTCGCCTTCGACGTGGGCGGAAAGCTGCACGAGGCGTGGTCCTCGTTCAACGGCTTCCAGATGACCAGCACCGCGGTGGTCGACAAGGCCGGCAAGCTGATCTGGAGCGGCGACGCGCTGTGGCTCAACTACGTGGTCGAAGCCGCCATCGCCGGCAAGGACATGGCCAAGACCCGCGCCGAGATCGATGCGCTGATGGCGCGCGTGAGTGCGGTCACGGGCGAGGTCGAGAGCGAGGAGGCACTCGTCGAGGTCGAGGCGATCGTCAAGCAGTATCCGCCCGTAGGCCTCGAGCTGCTGCCGGGCGCCTGCATCAACCTCGGCGACGCCGGCGAGTTCGCGCTGCAGGATCGGATCGTCGAACGCGCCATCGAGGCGGCGATCCAGACCCGCGCCGCCGGCTCGCTCAACGAGATCGCGTGGACCTACGTCGCGCCGCGCAGCAAGCGCGAAGACCGCAAGCTCGACCTCGCGCAGAAGGCGATCGAGGCGAGCCTCGCGCTCGAGGAGCCGACCAGCGATCGCCTCGACACGATGGCCCGGGTCTGGTTCTGGAAGGGCGATCTCGACAAGGCGATCGCCGCCCAGCGGCGTTCGGTCGAAGCCGCCAAGAACCCGCGCGCGCGCCAGTCCAAGCAGAAGATCCTCGACGCCTACGAAGCCGAGAAGTCGGGCCGCTGAGGCTGGGCGTACCGAACCGGGTACAAACCACACATGGCCGGCCGCGCAGCGGCCGGCCATGTGTGGTTTGTACCCGGTACCGTACCCTCGCCCTACATGCGCTCGGGCGCGGCGATGCCCAGCAGCCCCAGCCCCGTCGTCAAGAGCCGCCGCGCGGCGTCGACCAGGAACAGTCGCGCGTCGCGCACGGCGGGCTCGGCGCCGAGCACGTGGTGCTCGCGCAGGTAGCTGTGGATCTCGCCCGCGAGCGCGATGGTGTGGCTGGTGACGACGCTGGGCTCGCTCTGTTCGGCGGCGCGCTGCACGGCGGCGCCGAAGTCCATCATCGTGAGCAGCACGCGTTCGGCGTCGGCGAGCAGGGCGAAGTCGATCGCGTCGGGCGCCGGCACGGGGGTCTCGGCCTTGCGCAGGATCGAGGCGAGGCGCGCGCAGGCGTACTGCACGTAGGGGCCGGTCTCGCCCTCGAAGTTCAGCATCGCGTCCCAGTCGAACTTGACGTCCTTGATGCGTGAGTTCTTGAGGTCGTTGAACACGATCGCGGACACGCCGACCTGTTCGGCCACGGCCTCCTTGTCCTCGAGGTCGGGGTTCTTCTCGGCGATCACGTTGCGCACCTTGGCGACGGACTCGTCGAGGATCTCGTCGAGGAACACCGCGTTGCCGGCGCGCGAGGCGAACTTCTCCCACTTGCCGTCCTCGGTCTTGGACAGCACGAGGCCGAACGGCACGTGCTCGACGGCGTCGGCGACCTTCTCGCCCATCTTCTTCAGCACGCCCTCGAGCTGATCGAAGTGCAGCTTCTGCTCGGCGCCGACGACGTAGAGGATGCGGTCGGGGTGGAACGTCTCCTCGCGGTAGAACGCGGCGGCGAGGTCGCGCGTGTGGTAGAGCGTGGTGCCGTCGCTCTTGCGCAGCAGGCACGGCTGCTTGATGCCCTGCTCCTTGAGCCACACGACCTCGGCGCCGTCGCTCTCCTCGAGCACGCCGGCGGCGGTGACGCGCTGCATCGCGGCTTCCATCTTGTCCTCGAAGAACGACTCGCCGGTGATGTGGTCGAACGTGACGCCGAGCCGCGAGTACGGGCCCTGGAACGCCTGCAGCGACTCGTCGCGCAAGAACTGCCACATGCGCCGTTCGGCGTTGTCCTCGCCGCTCTCGAGCGCCTGGAAGTGCTTGGCCGCCTCGGCGTCGAGCGCGGGGTCGTCCTTGGCCGCCTGCGAGTAGCGCTTGTAGAGGTCGAACATATAGCGCATCGGCGACTTGTGCAGTTCGGTCTCGTCGCCCCAGTGCATGTAGGCGGTCATCATCTTGGCGAACGGCATGCCCCAGTCGCCGAGGTGGTTGATGCCGTGCACGGTCGCGCCGAGGTGGCGGTGGATGCGACACAGCGAGTTGCCGATCACCGTGCTGCGCATGTGGCCGATGTGGAACGGCTTGGCGATGTTGGGCGAGCTGAAGTCGATGCACACCACCTGGCCGTTGCCCGAGGCCGGGCCGTAGGGCGCTTCGTTCGCGGCGATCGCCGTCAGCACCTGCTTCGCCAGCGCGGCGCGCGCGAAGCGGAAGTTGACGAACGGGCCCGCGGCCTCGGCCGACGCGATCACGCCGTCGGCGCCGATCTTTCCCGCGATCTCGCCCGCGAGCGCCGGCGGCGCCTTGCCGGCGAGTTTGGCCAGCTGGAACGCGCCGAGCGCGACGTCGCCGTGGTCGCGGTTCTTGGGCGGGCCGAGCTGCAGCAGGGGCTCGGCCGCGGCGCGGTCGAGGCCGAGGTCGGTCAGGACGGTGAGCAGGCGGTCGCGGAGGTGGCTTTGGAGGTCGGTCACGAGGGCGAGCAGGATAGCGAAGCGGCCCCGCACGCCCCAATCTTCCGTGCGATGGCCGGCGGGCGCCCCCGCACAGCATCTCCTGATTGCGGTTCTGTCCCTGGCTGTGCCGACCGCTCCGCGTCCCCGCGCTCAGCGGTGCTCGACGTTGCCGTCGATCGGTTCGCGCTGCAGCAACCGGACGCGGCCGCGCGTGGCCACGCATCGCCGCGAGGGCGACGCCAGCACGGCTTGAAGGTCGGCGAAGTGCCCCATCTCGGCGCGCAGTTCGGGGGTGTCGACGATGTAGTCGGGGTTGATCTGGCGGAGGTGATCCGCGAGCAGTTGGCCCTTGCCCTCGGCGGTCCCGTGCAGGTCCAGGTCGTCGCGTTGCAGGAGGCGCATGGGCACGCGGCCCCAGCTCGTCAGGATGCCGATGCGTCGATCCGCGTTCGGCGGCGGCAGAGCCGCGCCGAGCACCTTCAAGGTGTCCCGGTGTTGGAGATCGGGAGGGGGGCCGGAGAAGGGTCGAGGCACCAGCACGGCGAGCAGGAGGGCCAGCCCGACCGCGACCGGGCCGCCCCAACGGCGCGTCGCCGCGGTCGTCGTGCACGCAGCCCGCAGCCCGCCGAACCAGAACGCCAGCAGCATCGGCAACAGCGGGAACATCAAGTTCGTGCGCGTCTCGACCGGCAGAGTGGCGAGCAGCGACAACGGACTGGTCGCCAACAGCAGGATCCATGGCCCGCTGCCCCGATGGTCCGCGCGCTCCTGCCGCAAGCGGCGCCGGCCGAAGATCCAGCCGAGGGAGGCCAGGATGGTCAGGGTCGCCCCGATCACCCAGGCGAGCGTGATGCCCGTGCGCGCGGGCAAGGACGCGAGCAGCAGCTGCTTCGGTGCCACCGTGGCGTTGTTGGCCATGTGGGTGACGAAGCGAACCGGTTCGCGGCGCAGCGCGCCCACCACGGAGGTCGCCCCGGGAAAGTCGCGCTCGACGAACGTCTCCGGTCGCAGCATGGACAGACGGAACCCGTCGAGGATGCGCTGCAGGTTCTGTTGGCCGCCCACGATCTGCAACAGCCGCTGCGGATCACGCTCGTCGACTGCCTCGGGATACTGCGCGCGCAGGTCCGCTTCGTAGGCCGCGCGGCCGTAGTGCTGGCAGAAGGCCAGCCAGGAACGCGCGCGAATGTCCGGGTGCGCGGCGACCAGCACCACGAGAGAGAGCGACAGCAGGCACGCGACGGGACTCCAGCGGACACGGCGGCGCAGGGACGGAGAGAGCGCGGTGATCGTCGCGAAGGCGAGGATCCAGAGCGCGGTCTCGGCGCGCGTCTGCGCCACGAGGAGCAGCAAGCACCAGCCCCACAGCCATCGTTCGCGCGCCATCATGCCGATGCCCAGCGAGGTCAGGATCGCGGTGAACGCGTAGACGTGTCCCGACGAAGTGCTGCCGTTGCAGTAGCCCTGGTCCACAGCCGATCCCATGGCGTAGCAGATCGCTGCGGTGAGGCTCCAGGTGCGTCCGAGCCGGGGACTCAGTGCCCACCACATCGCCAGCGGCGCACCGAACATGCAGAGCATGCCCATGAAGTCCGGCAGGTGTCCCGGGATCGGCAACAGCGAGAGCGCGCCATAGAACACGCTGTAGGCGGGCATGAGGTGCACCGCCGGCAGGACGCCGTCGGTGACGAGGTCGCGCCCTGCGAAGTAGTACAGCAACTCGTCCCAGACGTGGATGTCCGTGTGGTCGACGAAACCGCGCACGCGCAGGCCCACGACCGCCGCGAGCACGACGCAAGCCGCCCAGGACAGCAGGGCTCGAGGCGGCCGTTCCGCATCGACCCGGTCTTCCTGGGCTGGGCTCGGAGTCGTCATGTCGAAGTGATGGGGGCGCGCCGTCAGCGGCGTCTGAGCACCAGCCCGCCGATCGCCGCGGCCCGGTCGGGCAGCACGAAGCGGAGGTCGGCGCCGCCGTTCTGGCGGTTGGCGAAGCGCGCGCGGCGCAGCTCGTAGGTCTCGATCAGCCAGTCGCCGTCGGTGCGCGAGCTCGCCGGCCGGCAGGTGGTGTAGGCGCCGGCGAGCGTCGCCTTGGCGTCGTGCGAGTCGTATTCGACCCACAGGCGGTGCTCGGGACGGCGGCGCACCTGCAGCTCGAAGTCGCCGTCGCCGTCGAAGACGAAGTGGTCGCTGATCTGGAAGTAGAGGTAGTTGCCGAGGCCTTCGGCGGCCTTGCCGGCGCACAGGGTGCCATCGTCGATGCGGCACGGTCCGTCCTCGAGGGCGACCTCACGCAGACCGATGCGCTCGGCGGTGGCGAAGTCGACGGCGACCTGCTGCTGGTCCTTGGCGGCTTCGCCCCAGCTGCGATCGGGCTGGGGGCGCGGCTGCGGCCAGCGCAATTCGATCGGCGCGCCGCCGTCCTCACCGCTGCGCAGCTTGCCGATCCACTGCGCGGTGAGGTCGAGATACTGCCTGCCGGCTTCGCGCGTCGGGCACAGCTCGGTGCCCTCGTGCAGCTCGTTCCAGGTCTCGAGCAGCACGAGCTCGGGTCGCCGCGCCAGCACCTGTTGCCACGACCAGCGGTAGAACGCGCCGTCCTCGCGCTCGCGCACCGGCGTGCGGCGGCCGGGCACGGCGCGGTCGTCGTAGCCGGGGCCGATCTGCGCGACCTTGTCGAACAGCTTGGGGCCCCACAGCGCGGCGCCCCAGCTGGTGGTCAGGTCCTGGCCGATCTCGCCCCACGACGCATCGGCGACGAGGCACACGGTCTCACCTTCGAACCGCGCCGCGAAGCGTTCGCGCAGGTGGTCACCGAGCTGCGGGTTCCACCCGGCGGCGAAGCCGCTGACGTAGAGCACGACCAGCGCGCCGCCGCGGTGTTTCGCCCAGTGCCTGGGCGGGATCGCCGCGAAGTAGTCGGTGACGGTGGTGCAGAACAGGTCGAGCCCCGTGTCGGTGGTGAGGTCGGCCTTGCCGCCGCGCGGTTCGCGACCGCAGACGTCGTTGGCGAGCGTGCTCGTGTCGTAGAACAGGCCGAGCTTGGGTGCCTTGGTGCCCGCGGCGGCGAGGCGGTCGAGGGCCTCGACCATCGGCGGCAGGCCCGATCGCGAGAACTGCAGGTTGGGCCGTTCGTAGGCGCCGGGCGCGCCCCAGTAGACGGGCAGCGCCACGTCGATGTCGGCCTCACCCATCTGCGCGAAGTTCAGCGCGTGCCACTCGGCCGAGCGGTAGCTGACCTTCTGCGGCTCCGGCAGGTGGCGGCAGTGTCCTTCGGGACCGGGCGCGCCCGGTTCGTCGAAGTGCTCGGTCGGCCAGTGGTACCAATAGAAGTAGTGCGTGGCGACCGTGGCGCGCGGCGCCTGCGCGGCGAGCGGGGTGAGCAGGCACAGGGCGGCCGACAGGGCGAGGCGCATCAGCAACAGGGTAGCTCCACGATCGCCCGATCTTCGCCCTTCTGCGCATGTGGCCCAAGTGCGCAGCGGGATCTCATGAGCCTTCCCCTCCCATGAGACGTCGTCGCATGCCAACTCCAGCCACCCGCCGCTCCCGCCCTGCATCCACCGTCACCAAGAACCGCACCAAGGTCGGCGCCGCGCCGCAGGTCTACTTCTTCACCGACTTCGTGAAGGCGCGGCGCGCGGCGGGCTCGCCCGACGCGCTGCGCGGCCTCTTGGGTGGCAAGGGGGCCAACCTCGCCGAGATGACCTCGCTCGGCCTGCCGATCCCGCACGGCTTCGTGATCACCACCGACGCCTGCAAGGCGTTCCTCGCCGACAAGGGCAGGTTCCCTGCCGGCATGTGGGACGAGGTCGAGGCCGCGTTGACGCGGCTCGAGCGCGTCACCGGCAAGCGCTTCGGCGATCCCAAGCGGCCCCTGCTGGTGTCGTGCCGCTCGGGCGCGAAGTTCTCGATGCCCGGGATGATGGACACGGTGCTCAACATCGGCATGACCGACGCCGTCGCCGAGAGCCTCGCCGCATCGACCGGCGACGAGCGCTTCGCCTACGACGCCTACCGGCGCCTGGTGCAGATGTACGGCCGCGTCGTGCTCGGCGTGCCCGACGAGGCGTTCGAGACGCTGCTCGCGGCGCAGCGCAGCAAGCGCGGCGTCACCAACGACGCCGAGCTGCCGGCCGAAGATCTGCGCGAACTGACGCGCAGGTTCCGCGACGTCGTCAAGCAGCACACCGGCAAGCCGTTCCCGACCGATCCGCGGCAACAGCTGCGCCTCGCAGTCGAAGCGGTGTTCAAGTCGTGGAACGGCAAGCGCGCGTTCGACTACCGCAAGGCGGCGGGCATCGCGCACGACCTCGGCACCGCGGTCAACGTCGTGACCATGGTGTTCGGCAACATGGGCCAGAAGTCGGCGACGGGCGTGGCGACGACGCGCAACGTCACCAGCGGCGAGGACGAGATCGAAGGCGACTTCCTCGTCAACGCGCAGGGTGAGGACGTCGTGTCCGGCACGCGCACGCCGCTGCCGATCGCCGACATGGGCAGCTGGGCGCCCAAGCTCTGGAAGGAGTTCCAGCGCTACTGCGCGTTGCTCGAGAAGCACTACCGCGACGTGCAGGACGTCGAGTTCACGGTCGAGGACGGCAAGCTGTGGATGCTGCAGACGCGCAACGCCAAGCGCACCGCGCAAGCCGCGATCCGGATCGCCGTCGACCTCGCGCGCAGCAAGCGCATCACCCGGCAGGAGGCGGTGCTGCGCGTCGCCCCCGAGCACGTCGACTACTTCCTGCACCCGCAGTTCGACGTCGAGGCGCGCCGCGCCGCGGCCAAGGCCGGCGGCACGCTGCTCGCGAAGGGGCTCAACGTCTCGCCCGGCGCGGCGATCGGCCAGGTGGCGTTCGACGCCGACACCGCCGAGCTCTGGGCCAAGAAGGAAGGGCGGCAGGTGATCCTGGTGCGGCCCGAGACCAAGCCCGACGACGTGCACGGCCTGCTCGCCGCCAACGGCGTGGTCACCAGCCGCGGCGGCCGCACCAGCCACGCGGCGCTGGTCGCGCGCCAGTTCGGCAAGCCGGCGGTGGTCGGCGTGCTGCAGTTCGACGTGCAGCCCGAACAACGCCTGATGACCGGGCCCGGCGGCGTGGTGATCAAGGAAGGCGATTGGCTGTCGATCGACGGCACCACCGGCGAGGTGTTCACTGGCCAGCTGCCGACGGTCGTGCCCGATGTCGCCGACGAGCACCTGCTGCAGCTGCTGTCGTGGGCCGACGCCGAACGCGACCTCGGCGTGTGGGCCAACAGCGACTACGCGCGCGACGCCGAGCGCGCGCGCCACTTCGGCGCCGAGGGCATCGGCCTGTGCCGCACCGAGCACATGTTCTTCGAGTCCGAGCGCCTGCCGATCGTGCAGGCGATGATCCTGGCCAAGGACGAAGCCGAACGCGTCGAGCACCTCGCCAAGCTGCTGCCGCTGCAGCGCGCCGACTTCGAGGGCCTGTTCCGCGCGATGAAGGGCCTGCCGGTGACGATCCGGTTGATCGATCCGCCGCTGCACGAGTTCCTGCCGGACCACGACCGGCTGATGCGCGAGACCACCGAGCTCGAGACCAAGCTGTCGCTGCACGCCGGCGACGAGACCGCGATGACCAAGGACCTCGCCCAGCACCACGTGCTGCTGGCCAAGGTCGACGACCTGCGCGAACAGAACCCGATGCTCGGCCTGCGCGGCGTGCGTCTGGGTATCCACATGCCCGACCTCGTGCGCATGCAAGTGCGCGCGATCTTCGAGGCGGCGTGCAACTGCGCCCTCGACGGCGTCGTCGTGCACCCCAAGGTCATGATCCCGCTGACCACGACCAGCGAGGAGCTGCAAGTCGAGCGCTCGATCCTCGAGCAGGAGGCCAAGGCGGTGATGAAGGAGAAGGGCAAGAAGGTGAAGTACCAGTTCGGCACGATGATCGAGATCCCGCGCGCCGCGCTGGTCGCCGATCGCCTCGCCGATCACGCCGAGTTCTTCTCGTTCGGCACCAACGACCTCACGCAGACGACGTTCGGCATCTCGCGCGACGACGCGGAGACCGGCTTCCTGACCGAGTACCTGCAGAAGGGCATCCTCGCCGACAACCCGTTCGCGACGATCGACCGCGACGGCGTCGGCCGGCTGATGCGCTGGGCGCTCGAGGGTGCGCGGCGCACGCGCCCCGACATCGACACCGGCATCTGCGGCGAACACGGCGGCGACCCGCGCACGATCGCGTTCTGCGACGAGATCGGCCTCGCCTACGTGTCGTGCTCGCCGTTCCGCGTGCCGATCGCGCGACTGGCGGCGGCGCAGGCGACGTTGCGGCGCAAGATGGCGTGACGGGGCGGCGGCTCAGCCGCCGGTCGTCCAGCGCGCCGCGAAGGTCATCGCTTCGCGGTCCAGCGGCTCGCCGAGGGTGAGCAGCGGGGTGGGCTGCTTGGCAGCGATCCGGGTGGTGATGTCCAGCCCAGCCGCGCCCTGGGGGCCGGCCACGAAGCCGTGCACGTAGCTGCGCTCGAGCGAGACGAGGTTGACGTCGCCGGGACGCAGCAGCTGCTGGTGTGTGCGTTGCACGACCACCGGCTCGGTGCTCGCGTAGTCGCGTTCGCCCACGACCTCGAAGTTGTCGACGCGCGCCATACCCGCCAGCCCCAGGGTGACGACGTTGCCGTAGGTGTGGGCGTGCGGCTGGATCCTGGCGCCCGGCTCAAGCAGCCAGTGCAGCACCGTGAACGGCTCCGGTCCGTGGTGGCTGCCGATGCGGTGGCCCTCGCCGACCTGCCTCGCGTCCGGCGTGGGCACGGCGCCGAGCCGCACCGCGAAGCTCGCCAGCGTCAGCAGGTAGCGGTCCTGACCGCGCGCGGAGGTGTCGGTGAGCAGTTCCTTGCAGACCGGGGTCACCTCGGCGACGAACCGCGCCATCGTCCAGTCCCCGGGGTCCTGGCGATCGCGCCAGATCGCGCGGCTGCCGGGCAGGGAGGCGGCGGCGCAGGCCGCGGCGACGGTGCCGAAGAAGCCGCGTCGGGCCACGAGGAGTCCGGGGGTGAGCCGTTCGGCGTCGAGGGGTGGTCGAAGGCGGAGAGGCATGCGGTCGATACGTGCGCGGCGCGCGCCGGGCATGGATCAGGGCACAGTTCCGCGGCGGGTGCGGCGTAGCATGCCCGGCGATGGTTCACCTGCTCCGCTTCGGCGCGCTGGTTTCGTTAGTGCTCGCGGCGAGCTGCGGCGGTGACGGCGGCGTCGCCGCGCCGGCCTACGCCGAACACGTCGCGCCGCTGATCCTGCGTTCGTGCGCGCCGTGCCACCGACCGGGGGAACCGGCGCCGTTCTCGCTGCTGACGTTCGCGGACGTGCACAAGAAGCGCGAGCAGATCGTCGAGGTCACCGGCGCGCGGCTGATGCCGCCGTGGTTGCCGACGCACGGCGATTTCGTCGGTGACCGCCGCCTGCAGCCCGCGGAGATCGAGCTGCTGCGGCGGTGGGTGGAGAACGGCGCGCCGCGCGGCGACGAGGCCGCGGAGCCGAAGCCGCCGGTGTTCGCGAGCGGTTGGCAGCTGCGCGAACCGGACCTCGTGGTGACCGCGCCGCAGCCGCTCGTGGTGGAGGCCGGCGGCGGCGACGTGTTCCGCAACCTCGTGATCCCGCTCGACCTCGACGGCGTGAAGTTCGTGAGCGCGGTCGAGATCCGGCCCGGCAACCGCGCCGTGCACCACGCGGTGCTCGCCGTCGATCCGACCTTCGAGTCGCGGCGGCTCGAAGCGCTCGACGAGACGCCGGGTTATCCGGGCATGGCGATGGGCGGGGCGCTGCCGCCCGACGGCCACTTCCTCGGCTGGACGCCGGGCAAACGCACGCGCCCGTCGCCGCCGGGGCAGGCGTTCCGGCTGTGGCCCGGTCACGACCTGGTGCTGCAGGTGCACGTGCAGCCGACCGGCAAACGCGAGGTCGTGCAGCCGCAGATCGGGCTCTATTTCACCAACGAGGCGCCGACCGTGCAGATGTTCCCGCTGGCGCTGTTCAACGCCGACATCGACATCCCGGCGGGCGAAGCGTCGTACCGCGTCCGCGACGAGTTGACCCTGCCGGTCGCGACCAGCGTGCACGCCGTGTATCCGCACGCGCACTACCTCGGCCGCAGCATGCGCGCCCTGGCGATCCTGCCGAACGGCAGCGAGCGCGTGCTGCTGGCGATCGACCGCTGGGACTTCGACTGGCAGGACGACTATCGCTGCGTCGCCCCGATCGCCCTACCGGCGGGCGCGCGGCTGGTCATGGACTACGTCTACGACAACAGCGAGGCCAACGCCGCCAACCCCAACCGGCCGCCGGTGCGCGTTCGCTTCGGGCAGCGCTCGCTCGACGAGATGGCGACGTTGACGTTCAGCGTCACGGTCGGAGACCTCGAGCAGCGGCAGTGGCTGCAGCGCGCGCTGCTGCGCCACGACCTCGACAAGGAACCCGAAGCCGGCAACCTGTGGCTGCAACTCGCCGGCCTCGAACGCGAGCGCGGTGACCACGACGCCGCCCTGGTCGCGATTGCGCGCGCCGAGCGCTTCCATCCCGACCGCGCCACGGTGCACGCCGAATGGGGGCGGTGCCTCGAAGCCGCGGGCCGCGTCGAGGACGCGGTGCGGCACTACCGCGAGGCGCTGGACATCGACAACACCAACGGCATGGCCAACGCGCAGCTCGGCGCGATCCTGGCGCGCGCGGGCGACAGCAAGACGGCGCGTGAGCACTTCAAGATCGCCCTGTTGTCGATGCCCAACGTGGCGGTGCTCCACCACAACTACGCGACCGCGAGCTTCAGCGAAGGGGACCTGGCCGATGCCGAGTTGCACTACAGCCGGGCCCTGCAGATCGATCCGCAGTACTTCAGCGCCTGGCTGCTGCTCGGCCGGGTGCTGCTGGAGCGCGGCGACAAGGACCGGGCGCGCGAGGCCCTGCAGCAGGCGGCGGCCCTGGCGCCGGACGATCCCGCGGTCGCCAGGCTGCGTCGGCAGCTGGACCGCTAGCGGGGGCGCGAAGCGGGTGCTGGTAATCAGGACTGATTCCTTCCGTGGTGCACAGGCGCGCACCTCGAATCAGAGCCGCAGAACAGGCTCCCCGGCGGCACTTTCCGCCAGCCGCGCGGCGTACGCCACGCAAGGAATCAGTTCCCTAGTAATCCGTCGCGCCGCATTCTCGGGCCATTTATACTAGAAATAACGCACGAACAGTGCAAGATTTCAACCATGATCAGTCGGGAAGGTTACGCAGAGCAGCTGCGGGGCGCCCTCGGGCGCAGCCCGGTCGTCTTGCTGGTCGGTCCGCGACAGTGCGGTAAGTCGACCCTGGCGCGCGGGATCGATGCCGCCGGTCCAGTGCACTTCTTCGACCTCGAGGATCCATCGGCGGCGGCCGCTCTGGAGCAGCCGATGACGACGCTGCGCTCGCTGGGCGGGCTGGTGGTGCTCGACGAGGCGCAGCGACATCCGGAGCTGTTCCCCGTGTTGCGGGTGTTGGCCGATCGACCGGATGTCCCGGCCCGCTTTCTCGTGCTGGGCAGTGCTTCACCGGAGTTGTCGCGCCAGTCTGCGGAGTCGCTTGCGGGGCGTGTCGAGATCGTCGAGCTGCGCGGCTTCGATCTCACCGAGGTCGGTACCGGGGCCCGCGACCGCCTGTGGGTGCGCGGTGGTTTCCCGCGGTCGTTTCTCGCCGCGAGCGACGCCGACAGTTACCGCTGGCGGCAGCACTTCCTCTCCACGTTCCTCGAGCGCGACCTCGGCGTGCTCGGCTTCGGCATGGCGCCCGCGACGATGCGCCGGTTCTGGACGATGCTGTCGCACTACCACGGCCAGATCTGGAACGGCGCCGAGATCGCGGCGTCGATGGGCGTCTCCCCGCACACGACCCGCAAGTATCTCGACGCACTCGAGCAGACGTTCATGGTTCGGGTACTGCAGCCCTGGCACGAGAACCTCGGCAAGCGCCTGGTGAAGAGCCCGAAGATCTACCTGCGCGACAGCGGCCTGTTCCACGCGTTGCAGGGCGTGCAGGACCACTCGCAGTTGATCACGAATCCCAAGCTCGGCGCGTCGTGGGAGGGCTTCGTCCTCGAGGAGGTCTTGCGCGTGTTCCAGCCGGACCAGGCGTGGTTCCATGCCGTGCACGCAGGTTCAGAGCTCGATCTGTTCTTCCTGCATCGCGGCCAGCGTGTCGGGATCGAGATGAAGCTCCAGGACGCTCCGCGCGTCACCAAGTCGATGCGCGTGGTCCAGCAGGATCTGCGACTGGACCGGCTGCTCGTCGTCTACCCCGGGACGCGGCGATACGCACTCGACGAAGGCATCGAGTGCGTGCCGTGGACCGAGCTCGGTAGCCTGGTTGGGACGGCGCCCTAGCGCAGCGGGCGGGACCGCTGGCGCGGCCCGGCGTCGATGTTCATGATGCGCGCCCGATGCTGATCATCTTCCGCTGGTGGTACTTCCTGGGCATCGGCGGCATCGGCCTGACGGCTTTCGGCGCCGTCGAGACCGGGCACGCGCTCGACAGCGAGCCCGAGCCGGCGTCGGTCTCGCTCGCCGCGCTGGAGTCCGGCGCGGCACCGCCGCAGCCGTACGTGCGCCTGGGCACGAACCTGGCGATGTATCCGATGCTCGCCTACCAGGAGCGTTCGGGACGCATCGAGAACGTCTGCTACCCGCTCATCAGCGAGGACCACGCCTACGTGCAGGCGTGGCGCAAGCTCGCCGAACGCTACGGCGACGCGGACGTGCCGCCGGGTGAGGTGCCCGTTCTCGATGGCGTTCGGGTCTACGCCTTCGACAAGCAGTGGAAGCAGCTCGCCGACCTGCCGTCCGACACGGTCCCCAACGAGAGCCTCGAAGGTCTGCTGTTCCCGGTGAAGAAGCTCGGCGACAAGGAGCGCCAGCTGCTCGTCACGAGCAGCGGGCGCCCGGTCGAGAGCGACGTGTTGGTGCTCGAGGTCGGCCGCAAGCCGCGCAGTCTGCTGACGTGCATCCAGTTCCTCGCGGTCGGCGTGGCGTTGCTGGTGCTCGCGGTGCTGCGGTTCTTCAAGAAGCCGAAGCCGGCGCAGTAGACGGGCGTCCAGCGCTTCGGATCGCCGCGCGCTACTGCCAGTTCTCCCACTCCTCGTAGGCCGCGGCGAGCTCCGCCTTCTTCGCGGCCTCGGTCGCCTGCAGTTCCTTCATCTTGCTGGCCGACGCGTAGTTGTCCGGATCGAGCATCGCCGACTGCACGTCGGCGATCGCCTGTTCGAGGTCGATGATGCGCTGCTCGAGCCGCTCGAACAGCAGCGGGTTGCGGATCTTGCCCGACTCGATCGCCTTGGCCGGCGGTGGCGCCGTGGCCGCGATCTTGGCGAGTTCGCGGTCGCGCGCCTCGGCCTCGGCGGCGCGCGCGGCGGCGCGTTCTTCGGCAAGCACACGCTGGCACTGCGCCAGGCCCTGATCGAACGTGCGGATGCCGCCGCCCTCGACCCACAGCACGCGGTCGGCGACCTCGGTGACGAGGCGGCGGTCGTGGGTGATCAGCACGACGGTGCCGGGGAACTCCTTGAGCGCCTGCTCGAGACCTTCGGTGCCGGCGACGTCGAGGTGGTTGGTGGGCTCGTCCATGCACAGCAGGTCGAACTGCGCGCGCGTCATGCGTGCCAGCGAGAGCCGCTGCTTCTCGCCGCCGGACAGCTCGCCGACCGGCTTGTCGACGTCGTCGCCGCAGAACAGGAACATCGCCAGGTGGTCGCGCAGCTCGCGGTCGTCGACGGTGCGGTCGAGTTCGCGCATCGCCTCGAGCACGGTGCCGTGCTGCGGCAGGTCGTTCTTCTCCTGGCTGAAGTAGCCGACGCGCAGGTTGTGCGCGCGCTTGATCGTGCCGGCGGCGGGCTGGCCGATGCCGGCGAGCAGTCGCAGCAGGGTCGTCTTTCCCGCGCCGTTTCGGCCCAGCAGCGCGGTCACCTCGCCGAACCAGACGCGGAACTCGCCGCGCTCGATCAGCAGCCTGCTGCCCGCCTTGACGGTCAGCGCGTCGCCTTCCATCGCGGTTTGACCCTGCTGGCCGCGCGTGGTCTTGCCGAACGTGAGCCGCATCGACGCGCGGTTGCCCTTGGGCTTGTCGATGAGTTGCAGCCGCTGCAGGCGCTTGAGCCGGCCCTTGGCCTGCGCGCTCATGCGGCCCGCCATGTTGCGGCGGATGTACTCCATCTCCTTCTCGACGAACTCGCGCTGGCTCTTGAAGGCGCGAGCCTGCGCGAGCAGCGCCTGATCACGCTGTTGGCTGTAGTGGCTGAAGTTGCCCTTCCAGCGCGTGGCGACGCCGTCGCCGACCTCGACGATCGCGTTGGCGATCGCGTCGAGGAAGGTGCGGTCGTGGCTGACCACGACGACTGCGCCGGGATAACGCTGCACGAAGCCTTCGACGAACTCGATGCCCTGCAGGTCGAGGTGGTTGGTGGGCTCGTCGAGGATCAACAGGTCCGCGGGCGTGGTCATCAAGATCGCCAGCTGCACGCGCGACTTCTCGCCGCCGCTGAGCACCGACACGTCCTTGCGCAGGTCGGCGTCGCCGAAGCCGAGGCCGAACAGCACCTTCTCGACCTGGTGCGTGCGGTCGTAGCCGCCGCCGGCCTCGAACGCGGCCTGCAGTTCGCCGTAGGCGCGCAGCGCCGCCTCGTCGCCTGCCGCCATCTTGGTCTCGAGTTGCCGCATGCGCGCCTCGAGCGCCGCGTGCTCGCCGGTGCCGAGCATCACCAGGTCCTGCACGGTCGTGCCCTTCGGCATCGCCGGCATCTGCGCGCCGTAGGCGATGCGCAGGTCGCGCCGGGTGTTGCGTTCGCCCGTGTCGGCGTGGTCGACGCCCGCGAGGATGCGCACCATCGTGGTCTTGCCGGCGCCGTTGTCGCCGACCACGCCGATGCGGTCGCCTTCGTCGACGCGCAGCGACAGCCCGTCGAGGATCGGGTCTTCGCCGAAGCGGCGGACGATCTTTTCGAGGGTCACGAGCGTCATCGGGGGCGACGAGGATAGCGACCGCGGCGCGCATGTGCAGTGTTCCTCTTGTCCGCGCCCGTGGGGCCGGTACGAATGCGGCATGCGCCGTGCCTCCTTCTGCTGCTCACTGCTCGCGAGCGTCTTCGCGGCCAGCTGCGTGAGCTGGGGCGACGAGCGCGCGCCGCAGCAGCCGCTCGCGGCGACCGCAGCCACCGAGCCGGTCGCCGATCCACCGATCGCCGCCACAGCGTCCGACGCGGTCCCCGGCGCGCGCTGGCTCGACCTCGAAGGCGATGTCGCTCGGCAGGTGACGGTGCGGCGCGTGCCGCGGCGCTACCTCGGCCACCCGACCACGGTGCTGCTGCCCGACGGCAGGTCGATGTTGTGCGTGCACCCCGAGGGCCACGGCCGCGGGCCGATCGTGTTGCAGCGCAGCGACGACGGCGGCCGGTCGTGGAGCGGGCCGCTGTCGGTGCCCGAGAACTGGGCGACGAGCAAGGAGACGCCGACGATCCACCTGCTCGTCGACCCGCGGTCGGGGCGCGATCGCCTGGTGTTGTTCTCGGGGCTGCACCCGATCCGCAGCAGCATCAGCAACGACTACGGCCAGACATGGACGCCGCTCGCCGCGATCGGCGACTTCGGCGGCATCGTCGCGATGGCGTCGGTCGTGCATCTGGCGGACGGCGACTACGCGGCGTTCTTCCACGACGACGGCCGCTTCTTCCGCGGAGGCGGCAAGCGCACGCAGTTCACGGTCTACCAGACGCGGTCGAGCGACGGCGGTTTGTCGTGGCGCGCGCCGACGGTGGTCTGGACCGGCGCGGAGATGGACCTCTGTGAGCCGGGCGTGGTGCGGTCGCCGGACGGCAAGCGCCTCGCGATGCTGCTGCGGGAGAATTCGCGCAAGCAGGCGTCGCAGGTGATGTTCTCCGACGACGAAGGGGGCACCTGGTCGGCGCCGCGGCCGTTGCCCGCGACGCTCACGGGCGATCGCCACGTCGCGCGCTACGCGCCGGATGGGCGGCTGCTGGTGTCGTTCCGCGACATGGCCTCCGGCAGCCCGACGCGCGGCGACTGGGTCGCATGGGTTGGTCGCTTCGAGGACCTCGAAGCGGGGCGGGAGGGTCAGTATCGCGTGCGGCTGTCGCGCAACTGGCGCGGCACCGACTGCGCCTATCCGGGCGTCGAGGTGCTGCCCGACGGCACGTTCGTACTCGTCACCTACGGCTGCTGGGAGCCCGGCGAGGCGCCGTTCCTGCGCGAGGTGCGGCTGCGACTCGCCGAGCTCGACGCGTTGTCGACGGGGCCCGAACCGGTCTTCACGCGGCCGTTCGGCGCGGTGCGACCGACGGTGCGCATCGAGAGCTGGTGGACGCGCCGCGTCGCCGACGATCTCGCCGCGGCGCGCGCCGGCGGCCATCGCGTGGTGTTCCTCGGCGATTCGATCACCCAGGGTTGGAACAAGGAGGGCGCGGAGGTCTGGCGAGAGGTCTGGCAGCCGCGCCAGGCGCTCAACCTCGGCGTCTCCGGCGACCGCACCGAGAACGTGCTGTGGCGCCTCGAGCACGGCCTCGGCGACGCGCTCGCCGCGGCCAACAACGACGTGCGCGTCGTCGTGCTGATGATCGGCACCAACAACGCCACCGGGGGCGAGTGCCCGGCCGAGGAGATCGCCGCGGGCATCGAGGCGGTGGTGCGCGAGCTGCGCCGCCGCCTGCCGCGGGCCAAGGTGCTGCTGCAGTCGATCCTGCCGCGCGGCAAGAAGCCCGACGCGGTGCGCACGGCCTGTCGGCGCGCCAGCGAGCTCGCCGCGGCGCAGCTGCGCGACGACCCGCTGGTCGTGCATCGCGACTACGCGGCGCACTTCGTCGGCTCGGACGGCGTGATCTCCGCCGAGGTGATGCGCGACTTCCTGCACCTCACCGCGCCGGCCTACCGCACCTGGGCCAACGCGCTGCTGCCGGACGTGGAGGCGCTCGAGCGGTGAACCTGTTCGAGCGGCGGTGGTGGTTCGTGGCCCTGCCGCCCGGCGTCGCGCCGCACTGGGGCGGGCTGTGCGCGTGCTGTGGGAAGCGGCCCGCCGCGACCACGTGTCGCGTGCGGCTGTTCGTGGAGGCGGAGGTCCCCGGTGAGCGGATCCGCCGCGGCGAGATCGTGAGACCACCGAGCTGCAATCGCTGCCTGGGGGGACGACTCGCGTCCCGTGTCGCGATCGCGCTCGTGTTGGCCAGGCTGATCGTGCTGGTCCTGGGTCGGGGGTACCAGTTCCGGGTCGCGATGCCGATCGCGCAGCTGGGCTGGAGCTGGTTCTTGTCGCAGGCGTTGCTCCTGGTGCTGGTCTTTGCTGGCTTCTTCGTGGTCGTCGAGGTCTTGCGGATCACACTGGTGCCGATCGACCTGCTGCGGCGGCGCGACGGCAGCCTCATCTGCTCGTTCCGGAACTGGCACCCGGCGTGGTCGTTCGCCCGCGCCAACGAGATCCAGGACGACGGCACGTCGGAAGAGCTGCGCTCCTCGACTTGAGGAAGGATTGCTGCGGTGATCTGCGCACTGGTGCGCAGAGCCGCGCAGTACTTGGCCCACCACCTTGCTCCGCAGTGGCCCTGCGGTACTCCTCTAGGTGGTGAAAGCGCTACGTCCGTGGTTGCTGATCCCGGCCGCCGTGCTGACGGTCGCCGCGGGGATCTGGTACGCGCGACGGCCCCAGCCGGTGGTCGTGGTCGTTCACGCGGTCGCGCCGGGCAGGGTCGAGGCGACGGTCGCCAACACGCGGGCCGGCACCGTGACCGCCAATCACCGCGCCCGGCTCGCGCCGGGTCAGGGCGGGCTGGTCGCCGAGCTTTCGGTCAAGGAGGGTGATCACGTCTGCAAGGGTCAGGTGCTGCTGCAGCTGTGGAACCACGACCTCGTCGCGGAGCTGACGCTGGCGCGCAGTCAGGTCGAGCAGGCCGCCGCGTCGGCCGCCGAGGCACAGCTGCGCGCCGACCTCGCCGACCGCGAGGCCAAACGGCAGCGGGCACTGCTCGAGCAGCAGATCGCGTCGGTCGACCGCGTCGATCGCGCCGAGAGCGAGGCCGCGGCGGCGTTCGCGCAGCTGCGCGCGGCCCAGGCCGCGGCCGCGGTGCGCGAACGCCAGGTCGCGGTGGCCGAGGCGCAGCTCGAACGCACGATCGTGCGCGCGCCGTTCGACGGGGTCGTCGCCGAGGTCAACGGCGAGGTCGGCGAGTTCGTGACGCCGTCGCCGGTCGGCATCCCGACGCCGCCGGCCATCGACCTGATCGACGACGGCCGTCCCTACGTGACCGCGCCGATCGACGAGGTCGACGCCGCCAAGGTCCGCGTCGGCATGACCGCCAAGATCACGCTCGACGCGTTCGCGGGGCGCAGCTTCGCGGGCAAGGTGCGCCGCATCGCCCCGTACGTGACCGATCGTGAGAAGCAGGCCCGCACCACCGACGTCGAGGTGGAGTTCCTGGAACTGCCCGAGGGCGCGGCCCTGTTGCCGGGCTACTCGGCGGACGTCGAGGTGTCGCTGCAGGTCGCCGAGGCGGTGTTGTTCGTGCCCACCGAGGCGCTGCGCGACGGCAACCGGGTGTTGCTGCTCGGCGCGGACGGCGTGATCGAGGAACGTCGCGTGACGATCGGCCTGTCGAACTGGAGCGTCGCCGAGGTCGTCGACGGCGTCGCGGCGGGGGATCGCGTGATCACGTCCCTGGACCGTCCTGGCGTCGCGGTCGGCGCCGAGGCGTCGGTCGAGCCGCGCGGCGCGGCGCAGGAACGGCCGTGATCGAGCTGCGCGGCATCGCGCGGACCTTCCGCGTCGGTGATCAGCAGGTGCACGCGCTGCGCGACGTCGACCTCGACATCGGCCGCGGCGAGTACCTGTCGTTGATGGGGCCGTCCGGGTCCGGCAAGTCGACGTTGCTCAACGTGATCGGCCTGCTCGATCGCGCCAGCGGCGGGCGCTACCGGTTCTGCGGCGAGGACGTGACCGACCTCGACGACGCCGCGCTGGCCCAGATCCGGCGGCAGCGCATCGGCTTCGTGTTCCAGGCGTTCCACCTGGTGCCGCGGCTGACCACGGCGCAGAACGTGGCGGTGCCGCTGTTGCTCGGCGAAGTGCCGGCGGCGGAACGGCGCGAGCGCGTGGCCGAGCAGCTCGCCGCGTTCGGCCTCAGCGACCGGGCCCATCATCTGCCCGAGCAGCTGTCGGGCGGGCAGCGGCAGCGCGCGGCGATCGCGCGCGCCACCATCGCGCGCCCCGAGGTGCTGCTCGCGGACGAGCCGACGGGCAACCTGGACCGGCGCACCGGCGAAGAGGTCGTCGCGGTGCTCGAGAAGCTGCAGCAGGGCGGCCTGACCCTGATCGTCGTCACGCACGACCCCGACCTCGGTCGCCGCGCGACGCGCCGGCTGCGCATGCAGGACGGGCGCCTCGTCGCGGACGAGGCCGGCGCCGCGGCGCAGGAGGGCGCGTGAAGCTCCGCGACCAGCTGCGCTTCGCTGCGCAGAACGTGCTCGCGGCGCGATGGCGCACGCTGTGGATCGTGCTGGCGATGGCGATCGGCACCGCCGGCGTCGTGCTGCTGACCTGGCTCGGCGAGTCGGGCCGCCGCTACGTCACCGATCAGTTCGCGTCCCTGGGCACCGACCTCGTGATCGTGCTGCCGGGGCGCAGCGAGACCACGGGCGGCGCGCCGCCGATCCTAGGTGAGACCGCGCGCGACCTGACCCTCGACGACGCGCTGGCGCTGCAGCGCAGCCACGCGGTGCGCCGGGTCGCGCCGATCCAGGCCGGCAGCGTCACCGTGGCCCGCGGCAACCGCTCGCGCGAAGCGATGGTGCTCGGCTCGACCGCCGAGCTGCTCGAGGTGCGACGGCTGCACCTCGCGGCGGGCGCGTTCCTGCCGCCCGGAGACCCGCACCGCAGTACCCCGGTCTGCGTGCTCGGCGCGACCCTGGCGCGCGAGCTGTTCGGCAACGATCCGGTGCTCGGCGCGTGGGTGCGGCTCGGCGACCGGCGCTTCCGGGTGATCGGCCTGTTGGCGAACGAAGGTCGCTCGCTGGGCACCGACCTCGACGAGGTCGTGGTGGTCCCGGTCGCCGCGTCCATGGCGCTGTTCGACCGCGAGGGCATGTTCCGCGTCCTGGTCGAGGCCGGCAGTCGCGAGGTCGTGCCGACGGTGGTCGCGCACGTCGAGCGCAGCATCGCCGCGCGCCACGAAGGCGAGAACGACGTGACCGTGATCACGCAGGCCGCGGTGCTCGGCACCTTCGACGGGATCCTGCGGGCGCTGACGCTGGCGGTCGCCGGCATCGCCGCGATCAGCCTCGTCGTCGCCGGCATCCTCGTGCTCAACGTCATGGTCGTGTCGGTGACCCAGCGCCGCGTCGAGGTCGGCCTGCTCAAGGCGCTCGGGGCCGCGCCGGCGACGATCCTGCAGGTGTTCTTGTGGGAGGCCGTGCTGCTGTCGTTCCTGGGCGCCGGCTCGGGCCTGCTCGGCAGCGAGGTCGTCAGCCGCGTCGCGGCCAGCTTCGTGCCCGAACTGAACGGCGACCCGCCGGCGTGGGCCGCGGGCGCCGCGCTGCTGGTCGCGGTGGGCATCGGCGTCGCGTTCGGCACCGGTCCGGCGGTGCGCGCGGCCCGCCTCGATCCGGTCGCCGCGCTGGCGAGGAGGTGACGCGATGTTGTTGCGCGACGGCCTGGGGCTGGCGTTCGGCGTGGTGCGCGCGGAGAAGCTGCGGGCGGCGCTCACGGGCCTCGGCATCGCCGTGGGCATCGCCGCGGTGGTGCTGCTGACCTCGCTCGGCACCGGTCTGCAGCGCTTCGTGCTCGCCGAGTTCAGCCAGTTCGGCACCAACCTGTTGCAGGTGGTGCCGGGCCGCACGCAGACCTTCGGCGTCTCCGGCGCGATCCTGAACACGGTGCGGCCGCTGTCCCTCGACGACGCCCTCGCGCTGCAGCACGTCACGGCGATCGAAGGCGTGGTGCCCGTGGTCGTCGGCAACGTCGCGATCGAAGCCGATGGCCGCACGCGGCGCGCGGCCGTCTACGGCGTGTCGGCGGCGATGCCGCAAGTGTGGCGCTTTTCGACCGCGAGCGGCACGTTCCTGCCCGACGACGACCCGACCGCGGCGCGCGCCCACGCCGTGCTCGGCAGCACGCTGCATCGCGAACTGTTCGGCGATCGCAGCCCGCTCGGCGCGGTCGTGCGCATCGGCGGGGACCGCTACCGGGTCGTCGGGGTGATGCAGCCCAAGGGGCAGTTCCTCGGCATCGACCTCGACGACGCGGTCTACGTGCCGGCGGCGCGGGGCCTGGAGATGTTCGACCGCGACAGCCTGATGGAGATCGACGTGCTGTTCGCGCCCGGCGTGCCCGCCGAGACCGTCGCCGCCGCGGTGCGGCGCGTGCTGTTGCTGCGCCACGGCCGCGAGGACTTCACCGTCACCACGCAGCAACAGATGCTCGACGTGCTCGGCTCGGTGTTGTCGGTGCTGACCCTGGGCATCGCCGCGCTCGGCGGCATCTCGCTGCTGGTCGGCGGCGTCGGCATCCTCACGATCCTGACCATCGCCCTGGCCGAGCGCACCGGCGAGATCGGGTTGCTGCGTGCGCTCGGCGCGACGCGCCAGCAGATCCTCTGGCTGTTCCTCGGCGAGGCGGCCCTGCTCGCGGCGCTCGGCGGTCTCGCCGGGCTGGCGCTGGGCGTCGGGATCGGTTCGCTGCTGCAGGCGCTGGTACCGGCGCTGCCGGTCGCCTACGCGCCGCAGCATCTGGTGATCGCCGAGGTCGTGGCCATGGCGGTCGGCCTGATCGCGGGCACCGCCCCCGCGGTGCGCGCGGCGCGGCTGGACCCGATCGAGGCCCTGCGTGCCGAGTGAGCGAGTGCCGAATGAGCGCGCGCCGAGTGAACGCGGCTCGCGCTACAGGATCCGGTACTCGATCGCGTGGCTGATGCCGTCGAGCACGTACTCGACCACCAGCACGCGCGGGTGCTTGAGCTTGTCGAGCAGGTTGCCGACCGTCGTCGCGACTTCGGCGGCGCTGCCGACCGGCGATCCGTTGATGGTCGTGATCACCGCGCCCGCCGGGATCGCGAGCGGCTGCAGCTCGTCGGGCACGCGCGCGATGCGGTAGCCGCGATAGGCGGTGCCGTCCTTGGCCTTGCCGTGCGTCGCGTCGCCGATCGAACCGTCGGCGATGGCCTTCTTGGCGGCGGCCAGCAGCGCGTCGCGCTCGGCGCTCGGCTGCATCTGCACGACCGTGTCGTTGAGGTTGCGGATCGGCGGGAACAGCGTCTTCTGCGCCAGGTAGGCCCAGTCGAGCAGTGCCTGGTTGTCGGCGTCGTCGGCGGGGCGCGCCAGGTCTTCGGGCCCGATCGTCGCGAACAGACCGAGCGCCTGGGCCTTGACCTTGTCGTCGTCGCTGATGAGCAGCTGCCGCATCCGCGGCAGCATCGGCTCGAGCCAGACCAGCGCCAGGTCCTTGCGCACCGTGAACACCTGCTGCAGGAACCACAGGGCCTGCGCCTGATCGAGCGCATCGTCGACGTCGAGTAGCTGGAAGAACGGCACCAGGTTGAGCGTGTGCAGCGGGTCGTCGTCGAGCGGACCGCGCGTGATGCCGGCGGCCTTGGCCTCGGGCGAGCCGGGCTTGGGCAGCGACAGGGCGCGCTTCTCGTCGTCGCTGAGCTGGCCGTAGCGGCGACCGAGGTTGGCCTTCACGAACTCCGCCGCGCGCGGCAGCGCCGCTTCGCGCGTCTTGCGCCACGGCTCGCCGGGGATGTGCGAGATCAGGTTGAACACGTAGCCGACGTTCTTGCAGTAGAACGCCGCGTAGAACGCCGTGGCGCGGTCGTCGGCGTTCTTGCTCATGCGCATGATGCCGGCCAGATAGCCGGCGTCGATGCCGAGCTGGTCGACGTCGTGGCGCGCGGCGCGCCAGCGCCCGTCGTCGACGACCTCACGGCCGTCCTGGTCGAAGCTCTTGCGCGCGTTCTTGTCGTCGGCGATCTGGCGCATCTGCCGCAGCAGACCGAACAGCTTGTCCGGCGGGGCGTAGACCTCGGCCGGGTTGCGGAACGGCGACAGGATGTCGCGGTCCGGATAGCCCGTCGGCTTGGGCTGTTGGGCAACCGCGGGCGCGGACAGCGCGGCGGCGAACAGGACAGCGAGGGCGCTCGCGCGGATCATGGCGGGGGCTCTAGCAGGGTCGGGCGCGCGCGTAACGGCGCGATGGAACGGGCGGATGGGGTCGGTGGCGTCGCGGCGGGCCGGTCGCATCACCAGCCGCCGTGCCACCACAGGAAGGCGACCTGGCCCAAACCGATCAGCGCGCCCAGAACTCCGCCGAGCACGACGATCGCGCGCAGCTCGCGGTTGGCCACCTCGAGGATCAGGTTCTCGAGCTTCTCGACCGAGAACGCGGCGACCTTCTTCTCGACCAGCGCCGGCACGTCCAGGCCCTTCGCCAGGCCCTTCTCGACCTCGTCGAGCACGGCGTCCTTGTGCTCCATGATGCCGGCGACGATCGACTCGCGGATCTCGCCGACGCGAGCCTCGGTCAGGAAGCCGCCGATCAGCGGCAAGCCGCGCAGCTCCTGGATCTTGGGGCCCAGGCCGCGGTCCAGGACCTTGCCCAGCACGCCGGCCAGGTCGAGCTTGTTGAGGCCGCGCACGATGTCCTTGTGCTCGACCAGGTGGTTGCCGACGACGCGGCCGATCGCCCGGGCCAGGTCCTGTTGGCGTCGCGGCACCAGGCCCTGCAGGCGGAAGAACAGCAGGCGGCGGGGTTTGACCGGCCGGAAGATCATCTTCACGGCGAGCCAGTTGGTGCTCCAGCCGATCACCGCGCCGATCGCGGGGATGGTGAGCCAGGTCCAGACGTCGGGGGCGGGCATCGGGGCGGCGAGTATCCGGCCCA
This sequence comes from Planctomycetota bacterium, assembly GCA_020638655.1. Taxonomy (GTDB): domain Bacteria; phylum Planctomycetota; class UBA1135; order UBA1135; family UBA2386; genus JACKIC01. The sequence goes on along the minus strand of JACKIC010000001.1, from coordinate 524,946 downwards.
CGGGCAGGGTTTTTCCAGGCCGCTGTCGATCGGCGCGTCAGCTGTTCGTCGAATGGGTGGGCCCCGACCGCGGGGCTTCCTTCCGGCTCCCAGCCCTTCCGGCCCCCAACAAGGAAACGTCATGCTCGCCAAGCACCTCGCCCCCCTGCTCCCCCTCGTCCTGTCGATCTCCCCGGCGCTGTGCCAGGAGATGCCCGCGCCGGCCCCCGAGCTGAAGAAGCTGGCGGCGCTGGCCGGCAACTGGGCCGGCCAGGGCACCGCGACCTTCGCGCCCGGCGCCCCGCCGAGCGCCTGGCACGCCAGCGGCAGCTATCGCTGGGTCCTGGATGGGTTCTTCCTGCAGGAGGACTTCGAGATCCACTTCGACGGCGTGCCGGCGCCGATGTTGTTCCGGGCCTACCTGGGCTGGGACGCCGAGGGCAAGCGCTACGTCACCGCGGTGTGCAACAACGCCGGCGAGGTCGGCCTGCACGAGATCGTGATCCAGCCCGACGGCTCGATGCTGCAGCTGATGATGCAGCGGCAGGACGGCGTGCCCTACGCCGAACGCTCGCTGCTGAAGGTCGACGGCGACACGATGACGCATTCGATCGATCTGATGACGGGCAAGGGGCCGTCGATGGCCGTGGTCGAGGGCAAGTTCCGGCGCATCGACACGGCGTTCGAGGGGCGCTTCGACGCGCCCACCTGGAACGGGGCGACGCCGCACGCCGACATCACCCGGCTGTGCCGCATGGCCGGCAAGTACGACACCAAGGGCGAGATGGTGATGGCGCCGGGGCAGCCGAAGACGGCGATCCACGGCGACGACACCTTCCGCACCGTGTTCGGCGGCACGCTGCTGTTCGGCGAGACGGTCGGCGGCGCCGATGGCATGCCCGGTGAGTACCGGTCGCACGCCTTCTGGGGCTACGACCAGAAGAAGGGCTGCGCGCGCGCCGTCTTCGTCAGCAACATGGGCGAGGTCGGCGAGATGGAGGGGCGCTGGGTCGACGACAAGTTCGTCAGCACGATGGCCGGCACGATGATGGGGCAGCCGATGGTGCAGCGCTTCCTGCTCGAGGTCGACGGCGAGGGCGCGGTGACGCGCGGCGTCGGCCACACCATCGTCGGCACGATGCCGCCGTTCGAGAGCTTCGTCGCGACCTACGCCAAGAAGTGACCGCGGCGCCGAACTAGAAGTTCCAGGCGAAGCCGATCCACAACCGGGCCTCGTTCTGGCTCGGGTTGTGCGGGCTCTGGCGGCCCAGCGCGTTCGAGATGTGGTGGTAGTTGGCGGCGAGGATCAGGCTCATGCCGTCCTCGAGCGGGATCTCGTAGCCGGGGCCGAAGCCGAAGCAGAAGTTCCACTCGGTGCCGCCGGGCGGGATCGCGTCGGTGGCCTGCTGGTAACCCGTGTTGCCGTCGATGAAGAAGTGCGAGCCCGAGAACGGGTAGCAGCGCAGCACCGCTTCGATCTCACCGCTCTGCACGTCGTTGCCCGACAAGAACCAGTTGGCGGCGACGAAGCCCATGCCCAGCGCCCAGCCGTCGCCGAGGCCGCGGAACGCGCGCAGGCCGACGCCGGCGTTGTCGACCTCGCCGTTGCCGTCCCAGAAGAACGACTTCTGCAGGATCGGGATCGCGACGTGGGTCTTGACCTCGCCGAACCAGTGGCCGCTCTCGACCTTGACGCCCGACGGGTGCTGCGCTTCCTGTCCCGGTGCGGGTTCGGCGGCGACGTCCTGGGCGCGGCGCGGCGCCGCGCTGCAGCCGATCGGCAGCAGGCAGCCGGCGACGAGGCCCAGCGCCCGCCGGCGTCGGGCGCGGATGCGTTGCGTGGGTCTGGGGCTGCGGAGTGGTTTGCTCGAGAGCAGGACGGCGCGCATTTCGCGCATCTTGTCGCGGCGGCGCGCCGGTTTCAGCACGAGTTTCCCCCGGCGGGCGGCCGGCGGCATGATCCGGGGATGTTGCGCTTCTCGCAGGTGGTCTCCGCCGTCGACTCCCACACCGCCGGTGAGCCCACCCGGATCGTCACCGGCGGGCTGCCCGCGATCGCCGGTGCGACCATGGCCGACAAGCGCGCCAGCCTGCAGCGGGACCACGATCACCTGCGGCGCGCCCTGGTGCTCGAGCCGCGCGGCCACGACGCGATCGTGCTCGCGTATCTGCTGCCGCCGTGCGACCCGAAGGCGCACCTCGGCGTCGTGTTCGCCAACGACGCCGGCTACCTGGGCATGTGCGGTCACGGCGCGATCGGCGTCGCCACGGTCGCGGTCGCGATGGGCATGGTGAAGGCCGTGGCGCCGCGGACCGAGGTCGTGCTCGACACCCCGGCGGGCACGGTGCGTTGCGAGGTCGCGGTCGAGGACGGGCGGCCGCGCAGCGTCACGATCACCAACGTGCCGTCGTTCCTGTGGCGGCAGCGCGCGATCGTCGACGTGCATGGCTTCGGCAAGGTCGCCGCCGACATCGCCTACGGCGGCAACTGGTTCGCGTTCGTCGAAGCCGAACAGCTCGGTCTGCAGGTCGGCAAGGTGCACCTGCCGGTGCTGATGCAGGCGGCGACCGCGGTGCGCGACGCGTTGATCCGCGACGGCGTGCGCGGCGTGCACCCCGACAAGGGCGTCGAGGAGCTCGTCGACCACGTCAAGCTGTTCGTCGAGCTGCCGGGCGAAGAGCCCGGCGCGCGGGCGCTGACGCTGTGTCCGGGCGTCGCCTACGACCGCTCGCCGTGCGGCACCGGCACCTCGGCCAAGCTCGCGGTGCTGCACGCCAAGGGCGAACTCGAGGTCGGCCGGTGGTTCCGCTCGGAGAGCGTGCTCGGCACGGCGTTCCGGGCGCGCATCGCCGGCACGACCAAGGTCGGGCGATACGAGGCGGTCGTGCCCGAGGTCGAGGGTTCGGCCTACGTCACGGCGCTGACCCAGTTCGTGATCGATCCCGACGATCCGCTGGCGCACGGCATCTGAGCGCGCTGCGTCAGGGCCGTCCCAGGGTCGTGAACGCGCCGGGGAACTTGCCGATGCAGGCGCCGAACGCGGCCAGCCCGAAGATCGCGCGCATCGGCAGCTCCGCCGGCCAGGCCAGCTGGTCGCGCACCAACAGCACCACGAGGGCGGTCAGCGCCAGTTCGCTGGCGATCGTCAGCAGGCTGTCGTGCCAGCGCAGGAACACCAGGACGACGTGGCTCACCAGGTCGCCGGCGAGCACGCCCGCCAGCATCGGCCTGCCGCAGTCGTAGTTGCTGGCCACCGCGTAGAGCGCCGCGTAGCCCAGGGCACGCAGCAACAGGCCGCCGTACTCGAAGGCGGTGTCGATGCCGTTCTGCAGCGCGTGGTCGTCGAATTCCGCGGTCATCCGTCCCCTGCATCGGCAGCGTGGCGGTCGCCGTGTAGTCCGCTATGGTTGCCGGCGATGCGTCTGCTGCTCCTGCTGTTGCCGTTGCTCACCGGTTGCGTCGGGTTCCACCCATACCAAGGGGCGGGCCGGGCCAGCGAGTCTTCGGGCGCCGCCGAGGCCGCGTCCTCGGCGCCGGCGATCTGGCAACCGGAGTGGACCGAGATCGGCAGCAGCCGCGAGAACCGGCCGCTGCGCGTCGCCCGGCTCGGCCACGGCCGCCGGCGCGTGCTCTGGATCGGCGGCATCCACGGCAACGAGCGCGAGGGGCGGATCAGCACCGCCGAGCTGCCGCGCGCCCTGATCGAGACGCCCGGCGCGCTCGAGCTGGTGACCCTGACGATCCTCGAGGACGTCAACCCCGACGGCACCGCGCGCAATACGCGCGGCAACGCCATGGGCGTCGACCTCAACCGCAACTACCCCGCCGACAACTTCAAGCCGAGCCGCCTGTTCGGGCTGCGGCCGCTCGACCAGCCCGAGGCGCGCGCGCTGCACGACCTGATCGAGCTGGAACGGCCGCACCTGGTGATCGTGGCGCACAGCTGGCACGACGACCACTTCATCAACTTCGACGGCCCGGCCGAGCACCTCGCGACGCGCTTCTCGCAGCTGTCGGGTTATCGCGTGCAGTCGTCGCAGGGCATCGCGCCGACGCCGGGCTCGCTGGGTTCGTGGGTCGGCAACACCATGGGCATCCCGATCCTGACGCTCGAATACCACCGCGGGCGCGACCCGTGGGCGGCGTGGCTCGAGACCAAGGCGGCGATCCTCGCCGTCGTCATGGAGGGGTGACCGTGCCGCTCTGGCTGGTGAAGCGAGTCCTCTGGATGGCCTTCACGCTGCTGGGCATCACCCTGGTCACGTTCGCGGTCTTCGACCTCGCGCCGGTCGACCGCGCCACCGTCGAGGTCGCGCGCGCCGCGCAGGACGGGGCGTTCGTCGACGCGCCGGCGCGCGAGACGGCGATCCTGCAGCTGCGCCTGCGTTACGGCACGATCGATCCCGAGACCTATGCGCCGCGGCCGCTGGCCGAGCGCTACCTGCACTGGCTCGGCCGCGCCGTGCGCCTGGACTTCGCTGGGCCCAACGAAGACCCGCAGGCGCTGTGGGGCAGGTTCCTCGCGGCGTTGCCGGTGACGATGTTGTTGGGCTTCCTCTCGGTGGTGGTCGCGCTGGCCATCGGGGTGCCGCTGGGTGGCCGGCTGGGCGCCGATGCCGGCTCGCGCCTCGACCGGTTGTTCGGCCGCGCGCTGCTGTTGTGCTCGGGGCTGCCCGAGTACCTGGTCGGCACCCTGCTGCTGCTGCTGTTCGCGGGCGTGCTGTGGAACGTGTTCCCGAGCCACGGTCTGGTGAGCGCGGCCGCGCACGACTGGAACGTGGTCGCGCGCGCCGCGGACCTGCTCTGGCACCTCGTCCTGCCGGTGACGGTGATGGCGCTCGGGCCCACGGTGGTCGTCGTGCGCTTCGTGCGAGACGCCGTCGCGCGCGCTGCCGCGCAGCCCTTCGCGGAGCACTGGCGCGCGCTGGGCCTGCAGCCCGAGGTCGTGCGCCGCCGCCTGCGCCACCACGGCGCGGTGCCGTTGGCGACGCTCGCCGGCGGTCTGCTGCCGATGCTGGTCGGCGGCTCGGTCGTGGTCGAGCACCTGTTCTCGCTCAACGGCCTCGGCAACCTCGCCTTCCAGGCGGTGCGCGACCAGGACCAGTCGATGGTGATGCTGGTCGTGGTCGTCGGCTCGCTGGCGACGCTGCTGTCGCTGCTGCTCTCCGACGTGCTGCACCGCTGCGTCGATCCGCGCGTGAGGTTGTCCGCGTGAGCGCGCCCGCCGGGAGCAGGCGCCCGGGCGTCGTGGCGGTGTGGATCGCCGCGCTGCTGCTGCTCGTCGCGGCGTTCGCGCCCTTGGTCGCCAACGACGTGCCGTTGGTGGCGCGCATCGACGGCAGCTACTCCTTTCCGGCGTTCACGGACTGCTACGCGACGCCCGCGCCGCCGCCCGTCGACATGACCTGGAAGCGCTGGTGGTCGCGCCTACCTGCAGACGGGCAGGACTTCGCCTGGATGCCGCCGTGGCCACACGGTCCCTACGAGGTCGACTTCGCGCGGGCCAATCAGGGGCCGACCTGGTTCCACCCGCTGGGCACCGACGAACAGGGGCGCGATCTGCTGGCGCGCCTCGTGCACGGGACCCGCGCGTCGCTGGGCATCGGCGTGCTGGCCGTGCTGCTCGGCGCGCTCGTCGGCGTGCTGCTCGGCGGCATGGCCGGGCTGTGCCGCGGCTTCGTCGACGCCGTGGTGTCGCGGCTGGTCGAGGTGTTCCTGTGCTTCCCCATCCTGCTGTTCCTGATGTTCGGGGCGGCGTTCTTCGGCAGCTCGTGGCTGGCCCTGGTCCTGGTGATGGCGTCGCTGTTCTGGACCAACTTCGCGCGCATCGTGCGCGGCGAACTGCTGTCGTTGCGCGAGCGGGAGTTCGTCGCCGTGGCCCGCGGCCTCGGCGCGTCACCGTGGCGGCTGCTGCGCGGCCACCTGTGGCCGCAGCTGCGCAGTCAGGTGGCTGTGACCGCCGCGTTCTGCGTCGCGAGCGCGATCGTCGCCGAATCGACGCTGTCGTTCCTCGGGCTCGGCCCCGGCGCGTCGGGCACCTCGTGGGGCACGGTGTTGCGCCAGGGCAGCGAGCAGGTCTATCTCGCGGGTTGGCACTCCTGGGGCATTCCCGCGGCCGTGATCGTCGGCGCCGTGGTGTTGTGCCATCGTCTGGCGGATCGCTGGCGCGCCGTCGCCCCACAATCCTGAGTCCGGCGTTATCCTGCGTCGCTCGCGATGATGGGAGGCCGCCGATGAATGCAGTGACTCGATCCCACGCCCTGCACCTGCTGTTCGCCGCCGCGGCGCTGTCGCCGCCGACCGCTGCGCAGGAGGCGGTGCGTCTGCTCGACGGGCTCGGCGACCCCGAACGCGGCGCGGCGGCGGCGCAGGCGCTGCTCGAGCTGCGCGAGCAGGCGGTGCCGGCGCTGCAGGGGCTGATCGAGGAGTGGCAGGTGCGCCAGCCGCGCGACCTCGAGCGCATGCGCGCGGCGCTGCAGGTCGTCGATCTGCTCGGGGAGACGGCGGCCTCGCTGAAGTCGCCGCTCGTCGAGGCGATCACCGGGCAGAACACCAACGACGACAAGTTGCTGGTGTCGATCCTGACGACGATCGGCAGCCTCACGCCCTACGGCGACAAGGTCGAGTTCCACAACCTGTTCCACTTCTCGATGGTCGCCTCCGACAAGGAGAAGGGCGCGACCTTCACCGCGATCTATCGCTACCGCGAGCGCGACGAGGCCAAGGTCACGGACCTCGAGAGCGCGCGGCGGTGCCTGCAGGACGACAAGATCTTCGCGCGCGAGGTGGCGGCGGAGTTCCTGGGCCGCCTGGGCACCGCCGAGGACGCCGCGGCGCTGCGCGATCGCCTGCTCGCGCGCGACCAGCGGCCCAAGGGTTGGGATCAGGTCAAGCACAACGGCTTCGTCGTGCCGGTCGAGGATCGCTTCTCGTTGTTCGGCGGATTGGCGCTGGTGCGGCTCGCGCCCGAGGACAGCGTCAGCATCATCGGCCACGCCATGGTCGCGCGGCACCACCCGTATCCCGCGCGGCGGCGTCAGGCGCTGCTCGCGCTGACGCGCTTCGGTCCGGAAGTCGAGGTTGCCGTACCCGAGCTGATCGCGGTCGCCACCGGCGGCGAACCCAAGCTCGCCGCCGAGGCGCTCAAGGTGCTGGGCATGGCTGGCAAGTCGGTCGGCCGGCACCTGCGCGCGATCGACGCGCTCGAGCAGCACGAGGACCAGCTCGTCGCGAGGCTGGCCGGATCGCTGGCTGCGCGGCTGCGGGCGATGGGCTGTGAGGCGCCCCCGGCGACGGCGGCCGCGGACGAGGCATCGAGGAAGCTCGCGGCCATGCGCGAGGCCGTCGCGGCGATCGACGGCAGGCCTCGGGAAGCGGCGCCCGTGCGGGCGGCGGAGCAGCTGATCGCCGCCGACCCCGACACGGCCTGGCCGCTGTTGATGGAGCGTCTGCAGCGTGAGATGCAGAACACTCCTGACGCGCTGATCCGCTGCATGGCCGAACTGGGCAGCCGGCGACCCGAGGCCGAGCGGCTCGAGCTGCGATCGGTCCTGGTGATGACCGGCGACCGCTGGTCGACGCCGTTCTGTTCGTCGCACAGCGGCGGGCGCGGGATGACCGACACCAGCCGCGACGCCTACGGCGTGTTGACCGTGGGCGCGCCGGAACATCTCGACGACGTGGCCGCGTTGCTCACCGACGACAACGCCGCGGTGCGGTTGGCGGCGGCGCGGCTGTGCGCGCGCCGGGCCGCAGAGGTCGGCGCGGCCGGCGCGCCGCTCCGCGATGCGCTGTGGCGCGCGGTGTCGGGCGATCATCCGGCCAAGAGCCAGTTCGACCAGGGCGGCGGCAGCCGGACCACGCTGCCGCTCGACCTCGGCGACGAGATCCGCGCGGCGGCGGCCGCGGCCCTGCGTGAGACCGAGCAACCGCAAGAGCGTCACGGCGAGCTGGTGCGGCGCGCGTTGCTGCACGGGGCCGACGGCGAAGTCGCTGCCGCCGTGCTGAAGTTCGGCGCGGCCGCCGATCGCGCCGATCTCGAACGCGCCGCCAAGAACATCTCGCGCAAGGAGGTCGCCGCGGCCGCGAAGCAGGTGCTCGAGCAGCGCGGCGACAAGTAGTCGCCGCCCTCAGCACACTCAGCCGCCGCGCTTGTGCATCTCGAGGTGCGGGTTCTGGCGCAGCGCGGCGCTGTCGGCGAGCGGCCGCCGATCCGGCGTGCCCACGCGCTCCTCGGCGCCGCGGTCGCGCCGCGCGATCCACACCGAGCGCAGTTGCGCGAGCAGTTCCTCGTCCGAGGCGCCGCGGCGCAGCACGTCGCGCAGGTTGGTGCCTTCGCTCGCGTACAGGCAGGTGAACCACATGCCGTCGGCGGTGAGCCGGGCGCGATCGCACGTGGCGCAGAACGGCTGGGTCACCGAGCTGATCACCCCGAAGTGCGTGCCGTCGCCGAGCCGGAAGCGCTCGGCCGGAGCGCTGTCGGTGCGCGGCAGCGGCGTGATCGCGCCGTGGCTCCTGCCGATCGCCTCGAGGATGCGCGCGCGGGAGACGACGCGTTCGGGCGACCAGTGGGTCGCGCCGCCGACGTCCATGTACTCGATGAAGCGGATCTCGACGCCGACGGACCGCGCGTAGTCGAGCAACGCGCCGAGCTCGCCGTCGTTGACGCCGGCGATGACGACGGTGTCGAGCTTGATGTCCTCGAAGCCCGCAGCTCGCGCCGCGTCGATGCCCGCGAGCGTGCGCTGCAGGTCGTCGCGCCGGGCGAGCAGGCGGAACGTCGCGGCGTCGAGCGTGTCGAGGCTGACGGTGATGCGTTGCAGCCCCGCTTCGCGCAGCGCGGCGGCCTTGTCGGCGAGCAGGATGCCGTTGGTCGTCATCGCCAGCTCGCGCAGCTCCGGCAGCGCCGCGAGCATGCGCACCAGCACGGTGACGTCGCTGCGCAGCAGCGGCTCACCGCCGGTCAGTCGCACCTTGTCGACGCCGAGCTGCACGAACACGCGCACCAGCCGCAGCATCTCCTCGTAGGTGAGCACGTTCGCCTTGGGCAGCCAGGCGTACTCGGCCTCGGGCATGCAGTACTGGCACCGCAGGTTGCAGCGGTCGGTCACCGACAGGCGCAGGTTGCGCAGCGGTCGGCCAAGGCGATCGGGCAGGCGGGGCATCGGGCCGGGCACCATACTGCGGCGGCCCTGGCCATGGCATCACCGAGGGCTCGCGATCACTCGGGCAGGCGCGCGATCGCGCGGCGCATGCGTTCGGTGACCAGCGGATTGGCCTTGCGCGGTTCGACCGGGTCGATCGGTGGCATCGGCAGTTGCAGCGCGCGCTGCATCACCCAGGCGACCGCCTGGCGGGTGTGGTCGGGGGTGTCGCGCGCGGCCAGCAGCGCCGACAGCTGCTCGAAGACGGCGCGGCGCGGCCGGCGCACGAGCGCGTTGAGCAGGGCTGCGGGCACCGGCTGGTTCAGCAGCTCCCGAGTCAGCCCGTCGCCGCCGCGCCGGGCGAGGTCGAGCGACCACGTGTCGACCTGGTCGCGGCTGGCGACCACCTCGGCGGTGACCCGCGCCAGGTCCTGGTCGAATTCGCGGCCGACCGCGAGCTCGAGCACCTGCTGCAGGATGCGGTCGCGGTTGCTGATCGGAACGCAGTGACCGTGGCCGGCGTCCGCGATCGCAGTGAAGATCGCCTTGGTGTCGTCACCGGCGAGTTCGGGCGAGGTCACCAGCGTGTGAACGAACGAGCGCCCGTCCTTCGCGAACGCCTTGACGCGGCGCAGCACTTCGGTCCGCTCGTTGTCGTGCGGCGGCGCGTCGCCGGCGAGCACGATCACGCGGCGCGCGCCGGCGCGCCACGGCTGGTCGAACGCGGCGTCGAGGCCGTCGCGCACCGCCTCGGGCCGGTCGCCGCCGCCTTCGGCGAGCACTTCCTGCACGAAGTTGACGGCCTGCCAGTAGTCGAGGCCGAGCGGCACCTGGCGGGTCACGTAGTCCTCGCGCGCGCCGCGGTCCCGGTAGGTGACCAGGCCGATGCGGGCGTCGGGCACGAGCGCGCGCAGCACCGCGAGCATCTCGGTGATCGTCGCCTTGGTCTCGTTGATCGTGCGCGTCATCGAGCCGGTGCTGTCGAACACAAACACGATCTCGAGGCCGCTCTGCCGCAGTTCGCCGACGACCTTGCGGAAGCCGCCCGAACCGAGCCGCGCCACGTCGCCGACGCCGCCGCCGGCGCTGCTGCCGCTGCGCCGGGCCAGCCGCGGATTGCTGCCCAGGGTCTGCACGAAGCGGTTGGTCGGATCCGGCACGCTCGCGGTGTCGACGGCGTCGGGTGCCGCCTCGGCGTCCATCGGGTCGGTCACCTCGAACGGCTGCGACTCCTGCTGCTGCACCTCGGGCAGATCCGGCATCGCTTCGCCGGCTGTCGTGCTCTGTCGCGACAGGTCGATGTCGACGGTGGCCTTGGCGCGACCGCTGATGTCGGGCGCCGGCAGCAGCAGCCACAACAACAGCAGCAGCAGCGCGTGGCCGGCGATCGACAGCCCCAACCACGGGGCGTGGCGCAGCTCCTCGGACATCAGCTCGGCGAAGGTGGGGTCGTGTGCCCGCTGCCGCGTCTGCGCGAGTGCGATCGCCACACGTCGCTGCCGCGACTGCTGCCGCATCGCCGGGTCGGGCACGATGCGGGCGTCGCCGTCGTCGGGCACCAGCTGCAGCTCGTCGCGGCCCAGGCGCAGGCTGGCGCCGACGCGGGCCACCCCGCCGGCGACCCGTTCGCCGTCGATCCAGGTGCCGTGGCCGCTGCCCAGGTCTTCGAGCTCGACACCTTCCTCGTGCAGGCGCAGCCGGGCGTGCTGCGGGCCGGCGCCGGGCAGCCGCAGGTCGCAGTCGTCGCCGGCGCCGAGCAGGTATTGCCGCCCGGGCTCGAGGGCGAAGTCCTGGCCCTGCAGGCGCAGGGCGAGCGGTGGCGCGGCGGGGGTCACGGGCTGGTGCTATCCGGCGGGTGGCGGGAAGTTGCTGGAGTTGTTTCGGAAGCGACGGGCAGCGACCATTGACGAATCTCCATGAGCCTGAAGATCATCAGCGGCGAATACGGTGGCAGGGTGCTCAAGGCGGTGCGCGGCCTGGGGACCAGGCCGCTGCTCGGCCAGGTGCGCGAGGCCATCTTCAACATCCTCGGCGATCGCATCGAGGGTGCAATCGTCTGGGACCTGTTCGCGGGTTCCGGCGCGTCCGGGATCGAATCCCTGTCCCGCGGCGCCGCCCGGGTGCTGTTCGTGGAGAAGAACAGCCGGGCGATCGACGTGCTCAAGCAGAACCTCAAGCTGCTGGGCCCCGACGCGCTCGACCGCGGCGTGGTGCTGCGCGGTGACGCCTGGGACCCGCCCGTGATGCACCGCGGCGCCTTCGGCACGGCCCGCGACGACGCGGACCCGGAAGCCGCCAGCGACGCCGAGGTCGCGCCGGACGTGATCTTCCTCGATCCGCCCTACGCGATGGTCGCCGAGGACCCGGTCAAGTCGATGGCGCGGGCGCGGCGTCTGCTCGACCGCACGGCCCCCAACGGCTGCGTACTGTTCCACTTCGAAGCCGGCGTGCTCGACGCCGACGACTTCGACGGCGACCTCGACCTGGACCTGCGCGAGTGGGGGTCGACGGCGATCGCGATGCTGTGGCGGCCGGGCGAAGCGCCCGAGCACCTGCGGCGGCGCTGGGCGAAGGAGCGCGGCGCGAGCGCCTGAGCGGCGCGCGGCCTACTGGCCGACGGTGATGCGCAGCGCGTTGCTGACGCCCTGGTAGGGCGGCCACGAGTTGGGCAGCCAGTCGAAGACCATCGCCTGCGCGTGCAGCTGCAGGCCGACGAACGCCGGGCCCAGGTTGCCCAGCGACATCGGCACGGTCGTGCCCAGCACCTGCGTCGGCACCAGCAGCACACCGACGATCGCGCTTTGGGCGATCGCTTCGCTGCAGTTGCTGCCGGTGACGTACGGCAGCAGCGACGGCTGGCCGGGTGGCGCGGCGGCGCCGGCGAACGCCAGCAGCATGACCTCGCCGAACACACCGGTGGTGTTGTCGACGGTGTAGGCGAACTGGCTGTTGCCGATCAGCGGCAGCGAGTTGGTGTGCAGCGTCGGCGGGCCGAACAGGTGGTTGCCCGTGGCCATGCACGCCTGCCCGTAGGACACGACCTGCACGCCGCTGACGTTCTGGGCCGACGGCGTCGGCGTCGAGTCGACGAACCACTCCATTGCGCGGCTGGCCAAGGTGCCGACCGTCGGCGTGTTGCGCGCCAGACTCTCGCCGTTGCCGAACGACGCCGCGAACGCGCCGGTGGTCCAGGCGCCGGCCTGCACCGCGAGGCTCTCACGCTGAAAGCCGCTCTGTCCCCAGCTCACCCAGTCCTCGATCACGGTGGCCGAGTTCATCAGCAGGTTGTTCTGCGAGCGCAGCAGGCCCAGCGCGCCGGCGGTGTTGCCGAGCGGCTCGGCGCCGAGGCCGAACATGAAGTGGTAGGGCGTGTCACCCGTGTAGAGCTCGCCGGGCGGGACGCTGGCCGGGATCGCCTGGTCCCAGTGCACGCGCAGGAAGCCGCCCGCGGCCAGGGTGGTGCCGATCGGGAACGGCCACCAGTAGTTGCGCGGCATGCCCGCGGTGGTGGTGCACTGGTGCAGCGACCACTGCGAGAGGTCGACGGTCGCGCCGCTGCGGTTGTACAGCTCGATCCAACGCTCGTTGCCATCGGCGCGGACCTCGTTGAGGAGCACGTTCTGGCCCAGCAGGGCCGTGGACGTCGTCAGCAGCGCGGTGGCGGCGGCGGCGCGAATCACGACGCCGAGGCGCCGCAGTGTTCCATTCATCATCGATCTGGCCGGGTGGTGGTGAGTTCTGCACCGATTCGGCGATCGCGACGGGGGCGCTTGAGGCAAGGCGCGACAGTCCGGTCGGGCCGGACCTTCCCCCCTGCCGGTCTCGACTTCGGTCACACCCGACAAGCGGCATCAAGCGCGCCACGGCTGCGCGCCGATAGCGGCAGAGCGAGACGGGCGACCGTGTCGCACTTCGCACCTTGGAATCCAGCACCCGTGACGAAACGCACCTCCGAGCACGTCGAGAGACTCGTGGAGCAGTTGATGGATCGCACCCTGCCGAAGGCAGAGCGAATGCAGCGACTGCGCGAGCTCGCGAGATCGGAGGAGGACGTTCCGGACGAGCTGATGGACCAGGCCCTGCGCAAGTTGATGGAGCGGCTCACCGAGTGACCGCGACTCATTCGTCACCCGAACACCCAAGCAAAGCCATGAGAAGCGTGTTGTTGGTTTCGTTCCTGCTCGGTGCTGCCCTTCCTGCGCAGGATCCTGACTTCGGCGAACCGATCGCCACGACCCTCACGCAGGTGCGTGCAGAGCCGGAAGCCTTCAAGAACGTCAAGGTCACGTTCCCGATCCAGTTCGCCTCGCTGGGCCGGATCTCGAACCCGTTCTTCACCAAGTTCACGCCGACCTACTTCGCGAACTTCTACGCGTGGGCGGACGATCAGCCGATCTGGCAGCAGGCCGAGTACCAGGACGTGTTCGGCATGCTGTTCCTCAGCAAGACCAACCCGCAGCTCGACCAGCTCTACAAGCTGGGTCTGTTCGAGCGCGTGCAGGTCACGGGCGTGATCCGCAACACGTTCCAGAACACGCCGTGGATCGAGGTGCTCGAGTTCGCGCCGATCACCGGCAAGCTCGACACCGCCGTGCTCACGCACCTCTACCGCGGTGAGAAGCTGATGAGCCAGCGGCTGTGGCAGCGCGCGGTGACCGAGCTGTCGCACGTGCCGGGCTCGAACGTGCCCGCGCCGGCGCTGGTGGTCGCCTACCGCAACCTCGGCACCTGCATGCTGCGCATGGGTGACCCCAACCAGGCGATCCCGTACCTGCAGTCGGCGTCGAGCCTGTCGGGCGGCAACGACGCCGAGACCCAGCAGCTGCTGGCGATGGCGCAGACCTCGCCCGAGGCCGCGATCGACCGCGCAGTCGACGTCAAGAGCCTCAAGGACCACGAGCGCCCGATGTGGGAAGCGTTCGAGGTCGGCAGCGCGGCGAGCGCGCCGGCCCGCTGATTCGGCGGCCGGCCGCCCGCGGCGGCTGAAAATCGACGTGGCCCGGGGCATTCTTGTCCCCCCGCCATGTCCAGCTCCGCCCTGCCCCTGCCTGCGCGCCAAGGCCAACACGGCCCGTTCCGGCTGGGCGTGACGATCCTGGTCATGGCCACGACCACGATCCTGTGGGGCGCGATGACGACGAGCACGGGTTCGGGGCTCGCGTTCACGGACTGGCCGACGTCCGACCAGCAGTTCATGCCCGAGCGCAGCCTGACCACAGTGCCGGGCTTCCTGGAGCACTTCCACCGCCTGCTCGCGGGCACGACCGGGCTGCTGGCGCTGGCGCTGGCCCTGTGGCTGCACTTCGGCCGGCTGGGCAGCCGGGGCGCGCGGGGCCTCGCGTGGTTCGGCGGCACGCTGCTGCTGGTGCAGGGCCTGGTCGGCGGCCTGCATGTGCTCGAGGGGCTGCCGGCAGCGACCGCCGTCACGCACGGCACGCTCGCGCAACTGACCATGGCGAGCTTCGCCTGGCTCACCTACCTGCTCAGCGCGCGCCACGCCAACACGCCGGTCGCGGCCGGCGTGCCGACCGGCTCCGGCCGCAAGCTCGCGCTCGCGGCGATCGTGATCCTCGTGCTGCAGACCGTCGTCGGCGCGACCGCGCGCCACACGAACAGCAGCCACGCCCTGTGGACCCACGTCGGCAACGCCTTCGTGGTTTTCGTCGTGGTGTCGATCGCCACTGCGTTCGCGGTCGGCAAGATCGGTCAGTCACCGGGCATCCGCGGCATCGCGCGCACCATGGTGATGGCGCTGATCGTGCAGATCGGCCTCGGTTTCGTCGCCCTGGTGATCCGTAACAGCGCCGGCAAGACGCCGGAGAACGTCGCCAACCTCGGCACCGCGGCCCTGATCTCCGTGCACGTGCTGCTCGGGGCCTTGCTGACGGTGCTCGCGGCGACGCTCGCCGCGCACGTCTTCCGCGCCACGCGGGCCCCGGACGTCGCATGACCTCGACCCGCGTCGGCCAGCTGCGCGCCTTCTGGGAGCTCGGCAAGCCGCGGCTGTCGGCGCTCGCCGTGTTCGCCGTGGTCGCGGGCATCTACATGGGCTGGCCCAGCAAACGCAGCCACCCGCCGCTCGACCTGCTGATCACCACCACGCTGGGCACGTTCCTGGCCTCGTGCGGCGCCGCGGCGCTGAACATGTACCGCGAGCGGCACCTCGATCCGCTGATGGACCGCACCAGCGGCCGGCCGCTGCCCAGCGGCAGGCTGTCGCCGCGGCAGGTGCTGGTGTTCGGCGCGGTGCTGTCGGTTGTCGGCGTGTTGATGGTGCTGCTGGGCGCCTCGCCGCTCGACGACGACGGCACCCGGCACCTGCAGCAGCTGAACTGGACCGCGGCGCTGCTGTGCCTGGGCATCGTCGTCAGCTACGTCGCCATCTACACGCCGATGAAGGTGGTGACGCCGCTCAACACGCTGGTCGGCGCGATCCCCGGCGGCCTGCCGCCGGTGGTCGGCCACGCGGCGATCGTCGGCCACCTGGCGATGCCGCAGCTGGTGCTGTTCGCGATCCTGTTCTGCTGGCAGATCCCGCACTTCCTGTCGATCGCCTGGCGCTATCGCGAGGACTACGCGCGCGCCGGCATGCGCATGCTGCCGGTGGTCGATCCGAGCGGGCATCGCACCGGAATGACCATGTTGCTCTATGTCGGCGGCCTGGGCATCGCCAGCATGGTCCCGTTCGTGACCGGCATGGCCGGCGGCCGCTACGCGGTCGCCGCGGTGCTGCTCGACATCCTGTTCATCGTGCCGACCGTGTTCGCCGCGGTGACGCGGCGCGACGCCGCGATGCGGATGACGTTCCTGGTCTCGATCGTCTATCTGCCGCTCCTGTTCTCGATCATGGTTTGGGACCGTCTATGAGCCAGCAACCAGCCGTCGTCGCCGAGGGCGTGTCGTATCGCTACGGCGATCGACAGGCGCTGCAGGACGTGGGCTTCGAGGTCCAGCCGGGCACCGCGCACGGCTTCCTGGGCCCCAACGGGTCGGGCAAGTCGACCCTGTTCCGCCTGCTGGCGACGCTGACGCCGCCGCAGGCCGGGTCGGTGCGCATCCTCGGGCTCGACCTGGGCCGCGAGGCCGCGGCGATCCGCCGCCGGCTCGGCGTGGTGTTCCAGTCGCCGGCCGTCGACAAGAAGCTGACCGTGCAGGAGAACCTGCGCTACGGCGGCGCGATGCTCGGGCTGGGCGGACACGAACTCGCCGAGCGCATCGACGTGTTGCTCGCGGCCGGCCGCCTCGCCGACCGCGCCAAGGACCTCGTCGAAGAGCTCTCCGGCGGTCTTCGCCGCCGCGTCGAGATCGCCAAGTGCATGCTCGGCAGGCCCGACGTCGTGCTGCTCGACGAGGCCAGCACGGGCTTGGATCCGGCGGCGCGCGGCGACATGTGGGCGCTGCTGCGTTCGCAGCCGGCCCTGTCGATCCTGTTCACGACGCACCTCATGGACGAAGCCGCCGAAGCCGATCAGCTGACCCTGCTCGATCAGGGACAGGTCGTCGCGCAGGGCCGGCCCAAGGACCTGATGCGCGAGGTCGGATCGCAGGTGCTCGAGATCGAGGCCAGCGACGCGACCGCGCTCGCGGCCGACGTGCAGCGTGACCTCGGGGTGCAGGGCCAGGTCGTCGACGGCGCCCTGCGCCTGGACGGCGCCACCGTGCACGAGCTGGTGCCGCAGATCATGCAGCGCTTCGGCGATCGGGTGCAGCGCCTGCAGCTGGCCCACCCGTCGCTGCAGGACGTGTTCCTGCGCAAGACGGGCAAGCGCTTCGTCGTCGCCGAACCCGACACCGCGCCTCAGAAGGGTCGCCGGAGGAAGAAGTGATGCGTGCCGTGCTCGCTCTGTGGCACCGCGAGATCGTGCGCTTCCTGCGCGATCGGCCGCGCGTGACCGGTTCGTTGCTGCAGCCGGTGATCTTCTGGCTGCTGTTCAGCGGCGCGCTGCACGGCTCCTACAAGCCAGGCGGCATGGACTACGGTCAGTACTTCTTCGTCGGCACGCTGGCGATGATCACCCTGTTCACGGCGATCTTCGCGACGATCACGGTGATCGAGGACCGCAAGGACGGCTTCCTGCAGGGTGTGCTGGTGTCGCCCGTGCCGCGCGCGTCGATCGCGCTCGGCAAGATCCTCGGCGGCGCGTCGCTGGGCATGCTGCTGGCGGTGATCTTCCTGCTGCTCGCGCCGTTCGCAGGCGTGTCGCTGAGCGTGCCGAGCGTGCTGCTGGGCCTGGCGGTGCTGGCGATCCTGGCGATCGCCGTCACCGGCCTGGGCTTCACGCTGGCCTGGCTGATGGACAGCACCGCTGGCTATCACGGCGTGATGATGCTGTTCTTGATGCCGATGCTGCTGCTGTCGGGGGCGTTCTTCCCGATGGAGAGCGCGCACCCGCTGATGAGCTGGGTGCGCTTCGTCAACCCGATGACCTACGGCGTCGGCGCGCTGCGCCACGCGCTGCAGGGAGGACCGGGCGGGGAGCTCGCCGGGTTGCCGTCGTTCGGCGTCTGCCTGCTCGGCACCATACTGTTCGCGCTCGTGACCTTCGCGCTGAGCACGTTCGTCGTCACCCGCCGCAGCGTGCGCAACGCCGCCTGATCACCGCCCATGCTCGCCGAATTCGACATCCGTATCCTGGCCGACGTCGACGCCACTCTCAACGCGATCGCGTTCGTGCTGATCTGCGCCGGACTCGTCGCCGTCAAGCGAGGCAACATCGAGCTGCACAAGAAGCTGATGCTGGGCGCGGTCGCCGTCTCGGCAGTGTTCCTGGCCTGCTATCTGACCTACCACCTGAGCGCGCCGCCCGTGGAGTTCACCGGCGAGGGTTGGGTGAGGACGTGTTACTTCGCGCTGCTGATCTCGCACATCGTGCTGGCCGCGGTGCAGGTGCCGCTGATCCTGCGCACGGTGTGGCTGGGCCTGAAGGACCGGCGCGAGCAGCACAAGAAGTGGGCGAAGGTGACCACGCCGATCTGGCTCTACGTGTCGGCGACCGGCGTGATCGTCTACCTCATGCTCTACCACTGAACTGATTCCTTCCGTGGTGCACGTGCGCCGATGCGCCGCGAACGCTGCCTTCGCTCGTCACCGAACTGGTCAGGCGACCATGCGAGTGCGCACCGTCTGCGCGCCGCTCTTGCTCATCGGGTGGATGCTCCGATCGCCCCAGTCCTGCCGCCAGGCCAACACCTCTGCGGCGTCGAGGTTGCGCGGCGCGAGGCCGAGCAGTTTGGCCGGGGTCTCGTCCTCCATGTCATGGTTGAAGCGCCGCCGCACGAAGTTGCGGTAGACGGCGAACAGTTGCGCGTGGTCGAGCAGGCGCATCGCGCACTTGGTGACCAGCCAGGACTTGCGCCGCAGCCGGCCGCAGTTGTCGCGCGACATCGCCAGCGTCACGTTGATTGGGAACAACGGGTTGTGCCTGTCGCGCACCCGACGGCTCGAGGTCGTCTCGTGCGTCAGGCGGTCGCCGAAGATGCGCCTGGCGAGGGTCGCGTAGCTCGACTTCTTGTCCGTCTGCAGCAGGAGATCGCCCGCCGGGCACTTCGCCGCCAGCGCGCGCAGCACCCGCTCGGTGCACGCACGGCTCTGGTCCTGGCGCCTGCCGTTCTTGGCCTCCTCCTGGTCCTGCAGCACCCGCCGCCGGGTGCCGGGCCGAGCGAGTCGCCGGATCGAGCCGACGTCGACGGCGACCACGAACCAGGTCTCGCGATCGATCACGACGGGCATCGTCAGCGGGCGAATCGAGGCGCCTTCGTAGGTCTCCTCCTCGTCCATCACGAAGACGCGACTGCTCGGAAGCAGAGGGCACAGGTTGTCGCGCAGCAGCGCGAGTGTGCGCCCCATCTTGGCCAGCTTCTGCTGCGGGCATCGCACGCCCGATCGCAGCAATCGGCTGCATTGCCTCAGGCCGACGCCGCTGGTCAGCAGCAGGAACAGGGTCTCGTTGAGTTCTGGCCGGTGGTCCCGGTAGTCGTGCCGGAACGTCTGCCGTGAGAAGCTGCGGCTACAGGACTTGCAGTGGTAGCGGGGGATGGGCGCGGCGCGGCACTTGGGCCAGTAGCTGCCGCGGCGGCGGTAGAAACGGGGCTGCGGATCGGTGTGCCTTGGGCAATCAGCGTTGGGGCAGCGTGGCGGTTTGAACGAGGGCATCGACTTCTCCTGCCGGGCGCGATGTGCCGGCAGGTGTGTGGATGCCCGACCTCAACTATTGGCGAGGTACGCCACGGAAGGAATCAGTTCCCAGGTCAGCGGATCTCGGCGACGCCCGCGTCGGACACCAGCGGCACCGGGCCCAGCTCGATCACCTGGTTGTAGAACCGGATGCCGGAGAAGGCGGGGTCGTTGGGGATCGGGAAGCCGAGCAGGCCGCCGGGCAGGAAGAACACCGCGTCGGGCGTCACGTAGAGCGTGCAGCCGGCGCCGAAGCCGAACTGCGCGAGCGCCACGGGCGGCGTCTGCGTCGAGAAGCCCGTGATCATGAACGGCGCGCCCGAGCCGAGGTTGAGGGTCTGCAGCACGAACACGCCGCCCAGCGACGGCAGGCTGATCAGCGTCAGCTGTGGGGCCGGTCCGCTGGGCGCGCAGCCGCTGCCGAACGCGCTCCACGTCGGCGGCGGGCAGGTGGCGTCCTCGACCGCGAAGGCGTCGAGCGCGGCTTCGGTGGTCGAGTTGTTGGGGTTGTCGGAGACCGAGAAGCGCACGATCAGCTGGCCCGGCGTGACGAAGTGGTCGAGCACGCGGAAGCCGTGCACCTGCCAGCCGAAGAACGGCTGCAGCACCTCGATCTGCGTCCAGTTGACGCCGTTGTCCTGCGACGCCTCGATGGTCAGGCGGTCTTCGCCCGTGCTGCAGCTGAACCACGCCGCATAGCGCACGATCGGGTTGGTCGCGGTCGAGACGTCGATGGTCTCGGTGCGCAGCCGCGTCGGGCCGCCGTCGACGTCGTCGTTGCTGCCGTTGCCGGTGACCCAGCACTGGCCGCTGCCGTCGAAGTCCTGGGCCGGGCCCCAGGGATCCTGCGGCGTGCCGCGCGTCCACGAACCGCCGGTGACGTTGGTGTCCTGCACGGCCCAGCCCGCGGGCGTGGTGTTGAAGTTGTAGTTGCGGATCGTCGCCAGGCTGGTCGCCACCGTCGCCATGTGCACCGAGTTCGGCGCGCCCTGCGGGTCGAAGTAGGTGGTGTTGGTCGTGTCCGTGGCGCTCCAGTAGTAGGTCAACGTCGATTGGCACGTGAGCGCCGGCACGATCACTTCGTAGAGGTTGTTGCCGAGCGCGGTCGGCGTCATCGAGGTGAACGGACCGCCCGAGGACATGTGGAAGGTCACGTTGCCCGCGGGCACCGTCGAGAAGCCACCGATCTGCATGCGCAGGGCGGTGACGCCGGCCGGCGAGACCGAGTTCGGCAGGCCGTTGGGGTACGAGAACGTCACCGGCGCGCAGTAGCAGACGCCGGTCGGGCTCGACAGGGCCGTCTGCAGGCCGTTGTGGTTGCCGCCGGTGCCGATGTTGGTGCCGCTGCTGGCGGTGCAGCCGCCGTGCGTGTGGATGCCGATGGCCTGGTTGGTGCCGTCGAGGAACACGGGCGAGCCCGAGTTGCCGCCGGTGGTGTCGGTCAGGTACTCGATCGTCGTGCCGGAGAACGCCGCGTAGGCGCCGGCGTCGGTCTTCTGCACCTGTTCCCAGGTCGGGGAGACGGGCGACGAGACGACGCCGTAGCCCGTGACGCGCAGGCTCTGGTTGCCGACGGGCGGCGGCGTCGAGGTCAGGCTGAAGGTCTGGCCGCCGTTGGCCTGGAACGGCGTGAGGCCGGTCGTGGAGTTGGCGAACACGCCGTAGTAGGCCCAGTCGTTGCCGGTGCCCTGGCCGCCGTTGGTCTGCACCGAGTTGAAGTCGACCGCGAACTGGTCCTGCGGGCCGGGGTGCACCAGCGCGCCGGAGCCCGTCGACAGCGGCACGTTGAACTCGGCGACCTGCATGCTGCCGCCGGTGCAGTGACCCGCGGTCAGGAAGCAGTGGTTGCAGTCGTTGATCAGCCAGCCGGTGCAGCCGACCGGCACGAGGCGCGCGACGCGTGGGTCGGTGCTCAGCACGCGATCGTCGGTCGGGCCGCAGATGGTGTCGGGCGTCACCGGCGAAGCCGGGCCCGCGGTGACCTCGTCGATCATCAGCCGGTTCTGCCCGGTGCCCGGACAGGCCAGCAGCTCGACCAGCACCGAGTCGCCGTTGAAGTAGGCCGAGGTCTGCTGCCACTGCTCGACGTGCACCAGGTGCTGCGTCTGGAACTGGTTGTCCTGCAGCGAGGTGATGCGCACGAACGAGCCCTTGCCGCCCGGCTCGCGGTCGCCCGACAGCAGGATGCCGGCGTAGCGCAGGCGCAGCCACGACGAGGTCGGCACCGATACGACCGTCGACCAGACGACCGAGGGAATGCCGATCGCAGCCGGCGAGGGGTTGGTGTTGGCGACGAGGCCCGAGTCGATGGTGACCACGGACGTGGAGCCGATCAGTTCGACGGCCTGCGCGGTGGCGAGCGGGCTCAGGGCGAGCGAGAGCAGCGAGGCTGCGAGGGTGTGGACGATGCGCATGGTATCGGGGGTCGACGGGACGACGATTGGCCCGACACCATACCGCATCGACGCCGCGCGGCGTGCCGCGCCGGCGGGCCGTCAGCGGATCTCGCCGACGCCCGCGTTCGAAACCGCCGACGAGCCGAGTTCGATCACCTGGTTGTAGAGCCGCAACCCGGCCAGAGACGGGTTGTTGGGGATCGTCAGGGTGAAGCTGCCGGCGGGCGCGAACTGCACCGCGTCGACGCTGACCAGCAGCAGGCACGCCGGACCGAAGCCGAACTGCGCGAGGTTGAGCGCCTGAGCCGAGAAACCCGTCACCATGAACGGTGCACCGGAACCCAGGTTCTGCGTGCCGAGCGCGAACGTTCCACCCAGCGCAGGCAGGCTGACCATTGCCAGCGCCGGCGCCGCGCCGGTCGGCGCGCAGCCGAGGCCGTAGGGGCTCCACGTCGGTTGCGGACAGATCGGATCTACGACCGAGAAGGCGTCGAGCGCCGCCTCGGTGACCGAGTTGTTGGGGTTGTCCGCGACCGAGAAGCGCACCGTCAGCTGCCCGAGCGTGGCGAAGTGGTCGAGCACGCGGAAGCCGTGCATCTGCCAGCCGACGAACGGACCGAGGTTCTCGATCTGCACCCAGCTCGCGCCGCCGTTCTGCGAGGCCTCGACGACCAGGAAGTCGTCGTTGTCGTCGTTGGTGAACCACAGCGCGTAGCGCACCACCGGGTCGTTGTTGCTGGTCAGGTCGATGGTCTCGGTGCGCAGCTGCGTCGGGCCGCCGTCGACGTCCTCGTTGTTGGTGTTGCCCGTGACCCAGCACTGGCCGCTGGCGTCGTAGTCGGCGGCGGGGCCGCGCGAGTCGACCGGCACACCGCGCGTCCAGGCCCCCGTCGTCAGCGCCGTGTTGATCACCGACCAGCCGGCCGGCGTCGTGTTGAAGTTGTAGCTGCGGATCGTCGCCAGCGAGCCGGCCGACGTCGCCGAGTAGGTCGAGGTCGGCGCGTTCTCGGGGTCGGTGTAGGTGGTGCTGCTCGTGTCCTGCGCGCTCCAGTAGAACTGCACCGGCGAAAGGCACGGGCTCGCCGGCACCGTCGCCTCGAACAGGCCGTTGCCGAGCGCGACCGGGGTCAGCGCCACGAACGGCCCGCCGGTGCTGATGTGCAGGCGCACGCTGCCCGCCTGCAGCGGTTGCACGCCGCCGATCTGCACGCGGATCACGGTCGTGCCAGCGGGGTCGACGACGGTCGGCAGCCCGTTCGGGTAGGTGAAGTCGATCGCGGGGCAGTCGCAGACGCCCTGCGGGTTGGCCAGCGCCGCCTGCAGGCCGGGGTGGTTGCTGCCGGTGCCGCTGTTGGCGCCGCCCGTCGAGTTGCAGCCGCCGTGCGTGTGGATGCCGATGGCCTGGTTGGTGCCGTCGAGGAACACGGGCGAGCCCGAGTTGCCGCCCGTGGTGTCGGTGACGTACTGCACCGTCGTGCCACTGAACGTCGCGTACGGCCCGCTGTGGGTCTTCTGCACCAGATACCAGGTCGGCGACACCGGCGACGTCGTCGAGCCGTAACCCGTGACGCGGATGCTCTGACTGCCGACCGCGGGCGGCGTCGGCAACAGGTCGAAGGCCTGTCCGCCGTTCGCCTGGTGCGGCGTGAGGCCGGTCGTCGAGTTGGCGAACACGCCGAAGTAGGTCCAGTCGTTGCCCACGCCCAGGCCGCCGTTGGTCTGCACGGAGCTGGCGTCGACGGCGTACTGGTGTTGCGGGGCGGGGTGCTGGATCGCGCCCGACGAAGTCGACAGCGGCACGTTGAACTCGACGACCTGCAGGCCGCTGCCGGCGCAGTGACCGGCGGTCAGCAGGCAGTGGTTGCAGTCGTTGATGAGCCACGAGGTGCAGCCCGTCGGCTGGTTGCGGCCGGCGCGCGGGTCGCTGCTGAGCACGCGGTCGTCGGTCGGACCGCAGATCGTGTCGGGCGAGACGGGCAGGCCGGGGCCGGCGGTGGCCGCGCCGATCATGATGCGGCTCGGTCCGGTGCCGGGGCACGCGAGCAGTTCGACCAGCACCGCGTCGCCGTTGAAGTACGCCGAGGTCTGTTGCCACTGTTCGACGTGCACCAGGTGCTGCGTCTGGAAGTGGTGGTCGAGCAGCGAGCTGATGCGCAGGTACGAGCCGTCGCCGCCGGGTTCGCGGCTGCCGGACAGCAGGATGCCCGAGTAGTCCAGTCGCAGCCACGAGGAGGTCGGCACGCTGACCACGGTCGACCAGACCACGGCCGGGATGCCGCGCGCGGCGGGCGCGGGGTTGTTGTTGGCGACCAGTCCCGAATCGATCGTCAGTACGTGGCGGCTGCTGTCTTCGTCGACGGCCTGGGCGCGCAGGGGTTGGGTCCCGGCGAGGCACAGCGTCGCGGCGAGTACGAGTGCGGCGGACAGGGTCGGGCGGCGGAGAACCTCGGTTCCGATGTGGGCGCTGAGCATGGGTGTCGTCGGGGGCGTGATGGCTGGCGGGCCACCATAGCCGGTCCGGCCGGGTTGCCCAGATCGTGCCGCGCCATGCCCCCTGGTCGCGCACAGTGCTGTGGCGTCCGCGCCGACGCCGCGGCATCCTTCCGCTCCGCACCTCGCCATGCTGCACACCCTCGTCATCCGCAACCTCGCGCTGATCGAACACGCCGAAGTCCGCCTGGCCGAGGGGCTGACCGTGGTGTCCGGCGAGACGGGCGGCGGCAAGTCGTTGCTGATCACCGCGCTCAAGTTGCTGCGCGGCGAACGTGCCTCCGCCGGACTGGTGCGCCACGGCGCCGACGAGCTCGAGGTCGACGGCGAGTTCCGGCTCGGCGAAGGCGAGCGCAGCCGCATCGTCACGCGACTCGTCACGGAGCTCTGCGGCGGCAGCGTCGAGGAAGGGCTGCTGGTGGTGTCGCGCCTGGTCGATCGCCAGGGCAAGAGCCGCGTGCGCATCGGCGGCCGGCCGGCCACGCTCGCGGCGCTGCGCGAACTCGGCGCGGTGCTGCTCGAGATCCACGGTCAGGGGGACTCGCGCGCGCTGATGCGGCCCGAGATCCAGAGCGAGACGCTCGACGCGTTCGCGGGCACCACGGCGCTGCGGGTGCAGTTCGCGACGGCGTTGCACGGCGCGCGCGCGGCGCAGCAGCGGCTGATCGACGCCTCCGCCAACGTGCGCGAGCGGCAGCAGCGGCTCGAGTTCCTGCGGTTCCAGCGCGGCGCGATGCACGACCTGCAGCTGGCCGAGGGTGAGCTCGACGAACTCGAACAGGAACACCAGCTGCTCGGCAACCTCGACGAGATGCGGCAGCGGCTCGACGAGGCCATCGACGTCCTGCAGGACGGCGAGACCAACGCCGCCGATCTGCTGGCGCGCGCGGCCCGCGCCGTCGCCGATGCCGCGGCCATCGACCGCCGCCTCGAGGGCGCCGCCGAGCGCATGGGGGAGATCGAACAGCTCGTCGCCGACGTCTGCCGCGACCTGCAGTCGGGGCAGGGCCGTCTGGACCTCGACCCGTCGCGGCTGTCCGCGGTGGTCGATCGGCTCGACGAGATCCACACCGCGCTCAAGCGCTTCGGACCGACCGAAGGCGAGTTCCGGCAGCGCCTGCGCGACGTCGAGGCGGAGCTGGCCGCGGCCGAGGAGCTGGCCGCCGATCCCGAACAGCTCGCCGCGGCCGTGCGCGAAGCCGTCGAGCAGGCCGCGGCGCTCGGTCGCAAGCTGGTGCGCGCGCGCACCAAGGCGAGCAAGGCGTTCGCCGACAGCATCCGCGGCGAACTCGTCGACCTCGGCATGCCGCACGCCGAGATCCGCGTCGCGATCGGCGAGGAGCCGGCGAACGAGCGACTGCTCGAGGTCGCCACCGACCACGGCCCGAGCGTCGTCGACCTCGAGGTGCGGCTCAATCCCGGCGAGCCGTTCCACTCGATGCGCGACACCGCCTCGGGCGGCGAACTGGCCCGCATCGTGCTCGCCGTCAAGAAGACGCTCGCCGACCAGGACCGGGTGCCGCTGCTGGTGCTCGACGAGATCGACGCCGAGATCGGTGGCCGCCTCGGGCTCGCCGTCGGCCGCAAGCTGCACGACGTGGCGCGGCACCACCAGGTGATCATCGTCACGCACCTGGCGCCGGTGGCCGCGTTCGCGCAGCACCACTTCCTCGTCAACAAGGCGGTCAGCGGCAAGGCCGACGACGCCCGCACCCGCTCGACCGTGCGCCAGCTCGACGCCGGCGAGGTCGAGAAGGAACTCGCCGCGATGGCGACCGGCGACGGCGCCGACACGACGGCGCTGCAGCAGGCGCGGCGGCTGGTCGAGAAGGCGCGCGCCGCGCAGGGCGAAGCAGCGGGCTGAGGCACGCTCGCCCCGGCCCGTGGTCAGAACGGCCCGACGGTCAGAACAGCCCGACGATCAGAACGGGATGTCGCCGGGGTCGATGCGTTCGGGTCGCCTCGACCGTTCGTCGGTGTCGTCACCGGCGTCCGAGGTCGCGTCCGTGCCCGCGTCAGGTCCCGCGTGGCGGTAGCCGTCGTAGGGCACCTCGTTGCGCCGCACGGTCTCACCGGTCGCCGACTGGTACTCCGCCGGGCGCACCTCGACGAGGACCGCGCGGTCTTCGAGATCGGCGGGGTCGATCTGCACCTTGCCGCTGGCGGGCAGGCCGAGCGCCTGGAACACCAGGCGCACGCGCGGCCGACCGCGCGTGCTGAACACGAGGCTGTCCCACGCGGCTTGCTTGCCGACGTGTTGGCCCTCGGCGACGACCAGGCGCAGCGACCAGCGCTCGTCGCCGCCGCGCGTGAGACCCTGGCGCACCTCGGCGACGCGGCACAGGTAGGTGCCCTGCGGCACGGTGACGTAGTCGGACAGTTGGTTCTTGGCGTCGAAGTCGATTTCCATGCTTGGCTCCTTCTCGTTCGGGCGACGGAACGGCACCCGACTCTGCATGTGGCCGCGCGGCCCGCAGCGTCACAGGGTTCTGCGCTTTTTCGC
Source organism: Planctomycetota bacterium (assembly GCA_020638655.1). Taxonomy (GTDB): domain Bacteria; phylum Planctomycetota; class UBA1135; order UBA1135; family UBA2386; genus JACKIC01. The sequence goes on along the minus strand of JACKIC010000001.1, from coordinate 498,260 downwards.
GCCGCTGCCGTAGCCTCTGCGTGCCGTAGACCGACCTGCCGTGGCTCTCTCTCCGACCGTCGCTGCCGTGCCCGAATCGACCGAAGCCCGCCGCTACCTGGCGATGGCGCGGCAGCACTACGAGAACTTCCCGGTCGGGTCGTGGCTGCTGCCGCGCGCGGCGCGCCGGCACCTGCACCGCATCTACGCGTTCGCGCGCACCGCCGACGACCTCGCCGACGAGCACCGCGACGCCCAGGGTCTGCGCGACTTCCGGGCCGACTTCCTGGCGCACGTGCGCGGCGAACGGCGCGACGTGCCGCTGTTCGTCGACCTCGTCACCACGCTGCGCGACTGCGACCTCGAGCTGCAGCTGTTCACGGACCTGCTCGACGCGTTCGACCAGGACCTGGTGCAGCGCCGCTACGACGAACCGCAGCTGCTCGACTACTGCCGCCGCTCGGCGGACCCCGTCGGCCGGCTGGTGCTGCGCGTCAGCGGCTATCGCGACGCCGAGCTCGACCGGCTCTCCGATCGCATCTGCACCGCGCTGCAGCTGCTCAACCACCTGCAGGACCTCGGCGAGGACCTGCGTGAACGCGACCGCATCTACTTCCCGGCCGCCGATCTGCAGCGCTTCGGGGTCGGCGAGGCGCAGCTGTCGGCGCCGCACGCCGACGACGCGGTGCGCGCGCTCGTGCGCCATTGGGCCGAACGCCTCGCCGCCGACTTCGCCGCCGGCTGGGAACTCACCGAGCGCGTGCGCGGCCGGCTGCGGCTCGAGCTGCGCGCGATCCTGCGCGGCGCCGGGGCGGTGCTGCAGCGCATGCGCGAGGTGCGCGGCGACGTGCTCGGCGGTCGCGTGCACCTGAGCAAGCGCGAGCGGCTCGGCACGGTGCTCGCGGCGCTGTTCGTGCGCCGCCCGCCCGCGTGGCCACGGAGCTGGTCGTGAGCGCGGCGAAGGCCCTGCCGCCGGGCGCCGGGCTGCGGCCCCAGGAGATCACCGCGCGCTCGGGGTCCAACTTCCTGGCCGGGTTCCTGTGCCTCGACGCGGCCCGCCGCGAGGGCATGACGGCGATCTACGCGTTCTGCCGGGTCGCCGACGACGCCGCCGACGACGCGCCCGATGTCGCCACCGGGCGCGAACACCTGCAGTTCTGGCGCGAAGAACTCGACGCCGCGGCAGCAGGGACACCGCGCACGCCGGTCGGCGCGGCGTTGCACACCACGATGCAGCGCTTCGGCGCGATCGCCGCGCCGCTGCACGGGCTGCTGCGCGGCATGGAGATGGACCTCGAGCCCGCAGGTTTCGCCGACGAAACGGCCCTGCGCGAGTACTGCCACCTGGTCGCGTCGTGCGTCGGGCGCGCATGTCTGCCCGTGCTCGGCGCCGCGGCTCCGGCGGCGGTCGACTACGCCGACGCACTGGGCCAGGCGCTGCAGCTGACCAACATCCTGCGCGACCTGCGCGCCGACGCCGAACAGGGGCGCGTCTACGTGCCGCGCGACTGGCTGCAGCAGGCCGGGGTCGAGCCCGAATGGCTGCGCGGACAGGCGTCGGACGCCGCTTACGCCGAAGACGGACCGGTGGCGCAGTTGACGGCGCGATTGGCGGGCGCGGCGCGCGTCGACTTCGCCCGGGCGAGCACGCTGCTGCGCGGTCTGCCCCGCGGCGACCGGCGCGCGCTGGTCTCGCCCCGGATCATGGGCGCGGTCTACGCGAGCCTGCTGACGCGGCTCGAGCGGCGGCGCGGCGAGTTGCGGCTGCCGCGCGCCCGCGTCGGCAGGTGGCGCAAGCTGTGGCTGGCCGGCGCCGTGGCGCTCGGGGTGCGCGGGTGACCACGTTCGTGCTCGGCGGGGGCGTGGCCGGGCTCGTGGCCGCGTTCGGGCTGCGCGACCGCGGCCACCGGGTGGTGTTGCTCGAATCGCGCGGCTGGCTCGGCGGCAGGGCGTTCTCGTCGCCCGACCGTCACTTCGATCGCGAACTCGACAACGGCCCGCACGCGATGCTCGGCTGTTATCGGGCGATGCGGGCGTTGCTGCGTCGCATCGGCACGGACGGCGACTTCCAGCAGGACGTGCGCCTGCAGATGGCCTATCGCCGCCCGGGTGGCGCCGTCGACCGGCTCAGCCTGTCGCGCCTGCCCGCGCCGCTGGCGATGCCCGCCGCGCTGTGGCGGCTGCGGCTCGACTGGCGCACCAAGCTCGTCGCGCTGCGCGGCATGGCGAAGTCGCTGCTCGGCGCGCCCGCCGCGTGGACCGTCGCCGACTGGCTCGATCGCAACGGTCAACGCGGCGAGCCGGACGCGCTGCTGTGGCGGCCGCTGTGCCGCGCGATCATGAACGTCGAGCCGGAGCTCGCCTCGGCGCGCAGCTTTCTCGGTACCCTGCGCGAGGCGTTCTCGGGCAGCGCCGCGCACGCCGCATTCTGGTTGCCGAGGAAGCCGTGGTGCGAAGTGCTCGGCGCGCCCGCGGCGCGGGCCCTCGCCGCTGCCGGCGCGGAGGTGCGGTTGGGCCAGCGCGTCGCGGAGCTGCACCGGGAGGGTGGCCGGATCACATGCATCACCACGCAGGCCGGCAGCGACGAGGTCGGGGCGACGGACCTCGTGGTCTCGGCCCTGCCGTGGTTCGCGCTGGCGAAGCTGCTCGGCGGGGAGCCGCCGGTCGCCGCGCTCGCCAGCTCGCCGATCGTCAGCGCGTTCTTCGAACTGCGTGAGGACGCGCCGTTGTTACCCGACGACGGGCCCGTGGTCGCGCTCGTCGACGGCGACCCGTTCCACTTCCTGCTGCGCACGCCGGGCGCGTCGCCGCGTCGGTTCGCGCTGCTGTCGGGCGGCAGCCGCGCGTTCGACGGGCAGCCGGTCGCGGCGATCGAGCGACTGGCGCGTGAGCAGCTGGCGCGCTTCTACCCGGGGTCGGACGGGGGCGCGGAGGTGCGCATCCGCAAGGAACAGCACGCGACGTTCGTCGCCTCGCCGCAGCACGAAGGGTCGCGCCCGGCACCGGGATCGCGTGTTCACGGGCTCGAGAACCTGCGCCTGTGCGGCGATTGGACCGCGACCGGTCTGCCCGCGACCCTGGAGGGCGCGGCGCGCTCCGCCGAGGCGCTGCTGCGCGAGCTCGATCGGGCGCGCTGATCACCACCAGCGGCCGTCGCCGTTGGTCCGCGCGCCAATCAGTAGTCGCAGGCCGGTCCGTAGTAGCCGCCGTTGTTGGCGCGCAGGACGTCGTCCTGGGCCATGGCTTCGCCGAGGGACACCGAGGTGCGGCCGTTCGGGCCGAGGCTGAACAGGTCGTAGTCGCTGTTGACCGGGAACAGGAAGCGATCGCGCCGGCGCGTCTGCTCCGCGGGGATGCCGGTGAAGAACTGCGCCGATGGTGTCGTGCTCAGGGTCGAACGCAGCGAATCGAGTTCTTGCTTGGAGAGTTGCCGACTGTTGAGCGCCGAGACGGCGTTGCCGACCTGCATGGTACGAGCGTCCGCCATCGCCGATGCATTGCCGTTGCTGTTCACGGTCGCGATGCCGGCCGTACCGCTTGTCGCGCCCGTGCCCGTGCCCGCGCCCGCGCCGGCGCCCGCATTGCCGTTGCCGTTGCCGCTGCCGCTGCCATTGCCATTGCCATTGCCGGTCCCCGTTGGCGCCACCGTCTCTGCCGGTGGCGGGGCGGAAGCGGCGATCGCATCCGGATCGACGAGCCCGGCGCCGACGGCCCACTCCAGGCCATCGCCGGTGCCGTCTTCGTAGTTGAAGTAGCAGTAGGGAACACCCCAAGGGTCGCGCTTTCCGCCGAAGCCGACCTGGAACAGCGTCAGGGGGAAGTGTCCTTCGTTGCGCGCGCTGTAGGCGTCGATCGCCTGCGCGATCGTGATGAGTTCCTGCTCGGCCTTGCGCAGGCGCGCGACCGTCAGGGCGCCGCGGTACTGCGGGACCAGGATCCCGACGAGCACCGCCAGGATCAGGACCACGATCATGATCTCGACGAGGGTGAAACCCCGTTCGGACCGAGCAATACCCCTAGGGGTGGACACCCGGGGAGTATCGGCGCCGCGCGGCAGGTGGCTTGACGCCGCCGCAGGCGGGGGGAGCCGTCACTCGATGTGCACGTGCCGGCCGCCGTTCTCCTCGGCCATGGGGCGCAGGAAGTCGGTGTCGTTCTTGTCGCCGAAGGTGATGCAGTTGATGGCGATACGGCGCAAGCGGTTGGTCTCGCGCACGCGCCGGCGGATCTCGTCCTTGTCGGTGATCTCCCCGGCGGTCGGGGCGCCGTCCGAGATCACGTAGAGGGTGTCGAAGGCGATGTCGTAGTACTTGTCGTGGATGCCGCGGCCCGAGAACTCCAGGGCCTTGTCGAGCGCCCCGTAGAGGTTGGTCGCGCCGCTCGGGCGCAGGTTGCGCAGGAAGTTGGCGACGAGGTCGTCGCGGGTCGCGTCGTCGAGCTTGATCAGGGCGGGTCGGTTGCCCTCCTGCCGCCAGACGCGCACTTCGTCACTGAACACGACGAGGTTGATCAGCGTGCCGTCGGGCAGGGACATGATCAGCTTCTCGAGCTCGCTGACGACGAGCGCGGCCTTGGTGGTCGTCTGCCCCGCGGGCGCCGCCGTGGTGCGGGCCTGCAGCGTGATCGGTTCGGCCATCGAGCCGCTGAAGTCGAGCACGAACAGCACGCGGTCCGACTCGACGTCGATCTTGAAGAACTTCTCGTACTTGTCGGCTTCGGGCGGTGCCTCGCCGGCGGCGAGCTTGGGCTGCACTTTGAAGCCCGGGCCCTCCTTGGCCCAGAACTCCTTCCACGGCGCGATGCTGCCCTGCACGACGACCTGGCCGGTGAGTCCTTCGAGGAGCCGGTGCAGGCGCACGTCCATCGCCCACGGGTCCTTCTTGCGACCGAGCTCGGCGTCCAGGCCCCGGATCAGCACGGGGATCGCCGCCTTGCACTTGCAGTTGGCCAGCGCGAACGACGCCGCGTTGCGCACCTGCCAGACCTTGTCGCGCACCAGCAGCTCCTCGAGCTTGCCGAACACCTGATCGCGCAGCGCCAGCACCTCGCCGGTGGGCTCTTTGCCGAGCGTCTCGTCGACGTGCGGCTGCAGCGCCGAGCCCAGCGCGCTCGCCGCGGCGATGCGCACGTTGGGTTCCTTGTCGCGCAGCAGCTCGAGCAGCGTCGGCACCAGCTCGAGCGACGCGGTCTTGGCCATCGCGTCGACGGCCTTGACCCGCAGCTCCGACGGCATCGCCTGGCACGCTTCGAGCAGCGCCAGGTGCGCCTCGAGGCTCGTATGGCCGCCGAGCACGCGCAGCGCGGCGGCGGCGTTGCGCTGGTCCTCGTTGCCTTCCTTGCCGCGGATGCCCTTGGCCTTGAGCATGCCGAGCAGCCAGGGCAGGATGCCTTCGCCCGTCATCGTGCGCAGCTGCGCGGCGGCGAGCTCGCGCACGCGCCAGGGCTGCAGCTCGCGGTGGAAGTCGAGCATCTCGGTGGCCGTGTGTGCGCCCGGCGGCATCGGCTCGACGCTGGCGGCGACGAACAGCAGCCGCGCCGCGGTCAGCGTGTTCCACTTCGCCATCTTCTGCATCAGCGCGTCGACGCGCGCGATCGCTTCCTCGTCGGTGCGGCCCTCCTTGACCAGGCGGAAGGCGCCCTTCTTGTAGTCCTCGAGCCAGCTCGTGAACGCCTGGATGTCGCTCGCCAGCACGGGGTCCTCGGCGGCGGGATCCTGACCTGAAGGGTCCTGGCCCGGCTTGGCGGGCTTCTTCTGGCCGACGAGCGGCGCGGCGGCGGACAGCAGGCAGAGGGCGACGAGCCCGAGGCGGAGCGACATGGTCGCAGGTCTACGGCGAGCGGGTGGCGCCCGCCAGTCCCGGCCCGTCACCGCGGCGTCATTGCGGCGCGGCGCTCGGGTCGTCGACGCGGCCCGTGAACAGCACAAGCCCGGTGGCGGCGTGCCGGATCACGAATACGAACGGGCGGTCGGCGCGGAACTGCTTGGGGTCGCGCGGATGCGCGCTGCCGCGCTTCATGATCACCGCCGTCGCCGCCGCGGCCTCGGCACCCTTCTCGTCGACGTCGATCCAGGTCTGGTGCACGACCTCGCTGACCGCCAGGTCGCGCCCCGACCGCATGCCCGAGAAGTCGGCGCTCGCGTCGAACGCGCTGCGCATGCCCAGGGCCTCGAGCGGCTTGCGCAGGCGATGCGCCGCGGCGACGCGGAACTTCGGCATCGCGATGTGCACGGCAGCCGGTTGCAGCGCGGCCTGGTAGTCGCCGGCGAGCAGTTCGGCCTGCATCGCGTCCAGCTTCTCGCCCGCAGCAGGCAGCAACACGTCGCAGGTGATCGCGGGGTCGGCGAACGGCATGCGCACCACCTGCCAGTGCGCGTTCTGGGCGTAGCCGAAGCGCTCGGTGACGTGCATCGTCGGCACCTCGACCTGCTTGCCGTCCGCGAGCGTGAACGCCGCCGGCTTCGTCGCCGACTCGCCGAACGGGTGTTGCCAGGCGCCGCGCAGCCACAGCGCGTTGGTCAGCACGAGTCGCGTATCGCTGTCGATCAGGTCCGCCGGGATCAGCTCGGGGATGCGCTGGTTGGTCGCCGTCGCGATCGCGGCGTTGATCTGCGAGCGCGCGGCTTCGGGGTCGCGGGCGAAGTCGACGCCGTGGGCTGCGCTGGCGAAGTGCTCCTTGAGCGTGCGCACGTAGGCGGGCAGCAGTTCGAAGCCGTTCTGGACCCAGAACTCGTCGACGAGCCGCAGCTCGAGCTTCTTGGCGTCGCTCGAGGCGGCGCGCAGGGAGTCCAGCAGCTGCTGCGCGGCGCGGTGCAGGCGGTCGCCGCGCAGGTCGGCCGGCAGCTGCAGCACCTTCTCGAGCTCGGCCGCCGTCTCACCGCGCGCGCCCGGAAGCACCATCAGCAGGGCGATACCGATGCTGGCCGGGGAGCACGTCGCGGGGCCGGAGCTGCTGATCTGCGCGCACAGGTCGACCCCGAATCGGTTGAGGGCGGTGGCGAGCATCACGGCGTCCTCCTTCGGGGTCTGGGACGGCGCTGCGGCGGACAGCGCGATGGCGATCAGCGCGGCGATGGACAGGGATGGCTTGGCTTTCATGGGGTGCCTCGGACGGTTCTTTGCCGTGGGGGGGCGCGACGAACGCGGTGGGGTGGGGCAGGTTCCGCGCCGAGGTGCGAAGGGACTCGGGGCGGGCAGGTTTCCGCGGCGGACGCGCCGACTCCGGGTCGATCGGCGGTCAGTGGTCGACGCGCCCTCGGGTCCCCCCCACGCGGCCGCCGACCGGTCCTGCCGCGGGCTCGTCGACGAGCCCGCTCGACAGAGCCGAGTCGGCGGCCTCCGGCCTGCGTCGCGCCTGGCGCCGTGACGGCGTCGGCAGGTCGCTCTCGCCGGTGGTGTCGGCGTGAGCGGTCGGCGCTGCCAGACGGAGCGCTCCGGTGGAGTGAGAGTGCCCGGTGGTCTGCGCGTGCAGGGGTGCCTGTTCCCGAGGCTTCGAAAATGCGGTGCAAGGGCCCCGGCGGGCCGGCGTTCCTCCGGACGGTGCAAAGGAAGCGGCCGCGGCCGAGGGATGGGTCTGAGCGGCTGCGGTGATCAAGCACCGCGTTGGTGTCAGCCGACCTGCGCCCGGTTGTGCTTTCTCGGGAATCGCGCGGGCGGCGGGATCCGGGGGTTACTCGCGGCCGGCTCGATCGTGCGTACCATCCCTGCCCAACATCCCGACCAACGCCTCCCGCACCTCCGGCTGCTCGAACTTGAACCCCGCCGCCGTCAGCGCGCCGGGCCGACACCGCTGACTCGACAACAGCAGCGCATCCGCCATCTCACCGAGCAGCAGCCGCAGCGCCGTCGCCGGGGCGGGGAACCACGTGGGCCGCCGCAGCGCCGCGCCGAGTGCGGCGGTGAACTCGCGGTTGGTGACGGGGCGGGGGGTCGTCGCGAGCGCAGGGCCGCGCAGCGTTTCGGTCAGGAGCGCAAACTCGATCGCGCGCACGAGGTCGTTGCGCGTGATCCAGCTGATCCACTGCCGGCCGTTGCCGAGCCGGCCGCCGAGGCCCAGCTTGAACGGCAGCAGCATCTTGCCGAGCGCGCCGCCGGTCGGGTCGAGCACCATGCCGATGCGCAGGTTGACGACGCGGATGCCGGCGTCCGAGGCGGCGCGCGTGGCGGCCTCCCAGTCGCGCGCGACCTCGGGCAGGAAGCCCTCGCCCGGGGCGGAGCCCTCGTCGAGCAGCTCTTCGCCGCGGTCGCCGTAGATGCCGGTGGCCGAGGCGCAGACCAGCACCTTGGGCGGCTGCTGCAGCCGCAGCAGGCCCTGGCACAGGGCGGCGGTCGCGGGACCCCGACTGTCGCGGATGCGCTGCTTGCGCGCGCGGCTCCAGCGGCCGCCGGCGACGTTCTCGCCGGCCAGGTGCACGACCGCGTCGACGGCGCCCAGGTGGCGTTCGTCGAGGCTGCCGCCGCGGGGATCCCAGGTGCTGCTGCCCTCGGGCGGGTTGGCGGTCCGCACCAGCGGCACGACGGCAATGCCCTGGGCGCGTAGTTGCGCGGTCAGGGCTCCGCCGACGAAACCGGATGCTCCCGTGATGGCGATGCGCATGGTGTTGCCTTCGTCCCGGCGTCGCGCCCGGATGCCAGGGGCTGGCAGGTCATCGTGACCGCGCGGAGCCCCGTCGTCATCGGCGTTCCGGCGCAAAAAGGCCCGCGCAACGGCGCGACTCTTCCTGATACGGGCGGGGTCCCGCGGTGTCTGTCGGGTTGCCGTCGAGGATTTTGGCGCTACTCGGCGCGGTCTCCCCTCTCCTGGTAGACACACCCCCACATCCTTGCCATGAATCCCTCGATCCACTCCGTCTTCGCCCTCGCCGGCGCGCTCGCCATTCTGACGGCACCTGCCGCTGCTCAATTGCAGTTCGCGGAATTGGCGCGCATCGCGCTGCCTTCGAACTCCCCTCAGGCGAGCACCATGGCGCTCGGTGACGTGGACGGCGACGGCGACCTGGACATCTTGCTGGGCAGGGCTACGGGCACCGCGTCTCCTCAGCGCGACCGGCTGCTGATCAACCAGGGCGGGGGCGCGTTCGTGGACGAGACCATCGCTCGGATGCCGGTGGCGTTCCTCTACACCACCGCCGTCGCTTTCGGCGATGTGGACGGCGACGGCGACCTCGACATCATCATCGGAAGCCAGGGGCAGGGCGCGCAGACCCGGCTCTACGTGAACAACGGCTCGGGCACGTTCACCGATGTGACCGCGAGCCAGATGCCCGTCGACCTCAACCTGGTCACGTCGCTGGCGCTCGGCGACGTGGACGGCGATGGCGATCTCGACCTGGTCATCGGCAATGGGTTCTACCTGCAGAACCTCCTCTATCTGAACAACGGCACGGGCACGTTCACCGACGCCACCGTCGGTCGACTGCCGATCATCGGCGATCCGACCAACTCGGCGGTACTCGGTGACGTGGACGGGGACGGCGACCTCGACCTCGTGGTGGGCAATTCGGCTCAGCAAGCAGGTCAGAGCCGCCTGCACCTCAACGACGGCACGGGGGTCTTTCTGGACGCGACCCTCACCAACATGCCGCTCGGCGCGCTGTTCACTACGAGCATTGCGCTCGGCGACGTGGACGGCGACGGTGATCTCGACCTGGTGCTCGGCATCGATGGTCAGAATCGCCTCTACGACAACGACGGCACGGGCATCTTCTCGGACGTCACGGCGGCCCGGTTGCCCGTGGATGCCGACAGCGCCACCAAGGTCGCACTCGCCGACATGGATGGCGATGGCGACCTCGACCTCGTCATCGGCAACTTCGAGTTCTCCGTCGGCCAGCAGAATCGCCTCTACCTCAACGACGGCGCCGGCGGGTACACGGACGTGACCGCGAGCCGCATGCCGATCGTGAACGACGAGACGGGGACCCTCGTGCTCGGAGACCTGGACGGCGATGGCGACGTCGACATGTTGGTCTCCAACGGCGTCTTCTCGGGCGTCGTCAGGCACTACACCAACCTGCAGCGCCAGCTGTACAGCCCCGCCGCGCCGGCGATCGGGCAGAACTTCCTGCTCGATGTCTACATGCGCCACCAGCCCAGCGGCGCGGTCAGCCTCGCCATCCCCGTGGCGTCGTTCGCGCCGGCGACCACTGCGGTCCCTCCGTACGGGACCCTGGGGCTCGCGCAGCCGCTCATCACGTTGCCGCTGCTGGTCGTTCCGCAGTCCACGGGCATCGCCTCGATGAACCTGGCGATCCCCAACTATCCCTGGCTCGTGGGGGTGCCGATCTTCGTGCAGGCGCTGATGGCGCCCTACCCGTACCAGCCGAGCTTCAGCAACGTCGTGTCCGAGGTGTTGCACTAGTCGCGGGGGCGACCCCGAATCCCCGCTGTGGTGCGGGAGCCGGGTTACACACCGGGGCCGGAGAGCTATCGTGACCGCTCCCCCCTGGTCGCCCGCAATGTCCCGTTCCCTCTGCAGATCGCTGCTGATCAGCTGCGCGATGGTGTTCGCCGCGCCCGCCCAGGAGCGGACGCTGCAGGAGGAGATCAACCACACGCTCGACGAGGCGCGGCCGGCCCTGCTGACGCACCTGCGCAAGGTGGGCCACGGCAACAACCGGCCCGGGCTGGTGGCGCTGGTGTTGCTCGCGGCGATCCACGACGGGGTCGGCGAAGACGAGCCGCGCTTCACCAAGGCGCTCGAGGTGCTGACCGCCTCGGACCCCGACGAGTGTTACGACCTCGCGCTGCGGCTGCTGGTGTTCGAGGCGCTGCCGCACACGGCCGAACGGACCAAACTCGCCAAGCGCGATCTGGGCCGGCTGCTGCGCCGGCAGACGAGCAAGGGGGGATTCCACTATCAGGAGAACTCCAACCACTGGGACCTCAGCAACACGCAGTACGCGGCCCTGGGCCTGCGCGCGGCGGTGGCGCTCGGGCTCGACGTCGACAAGCGCGTCTGGACCGACATGGCCAAAGCCGTGCGCGATCTGCAGGACAACTACGGCGGCTTCGGCTACTCGCCCGGCGGCGCGACCGATACGCGTCTGTCGTACGCGTCGATGACCGCGGCGGGCATCGCGGCGCTGGCGATCTGTCAACAGCAGCTCGGTGAGAAGAGCCGCGTCGGCAAGTCGCTGGACAAGGAGATCGGTCGCGGCTGGCAGTGGTTCGAGCGCAACGTCGCGACGATCGGCTCGTTGAACGAGCGGCGCTGCTTCTACTTCCACTACGGGCTCGAACGCGCGGGCATCCTCTGCGACGTCGAGAAAGTCGGCGAGGTCTCCTGGTACGAGAGGGGCGCGAAGATGTTCATCGCCGCGCAGATGGCCAGCGGCGGCTGGACCAGCGCGCAGGACGGAGTCATGGGCATGGTCGCGGACGCGGCCGGCGACCCGGTGGCGACGTCGTTCGCGATCCTGTTCCTGCGGCGCAAGTTCCAGAAGCAGGTCGGGGCGGTGACCCAGTACGTGGTGCGCTTCGTCAACCTGGGGCCGCACAGCCCCGACAAGGACGTCGAGGCGTGCGCCGAGCAGCTGGTGGCCCAGGGCAAGGAGGTGATGCCCGACGTGCTCAAGGCGCTGCGCAGCAAGATCGAGCCGCAGCGGCGGGCGGCGGCGGCGGCGCTGCAGGGCATCGCCGGCGAGACCTTCGGCTACGACGCGGCGAAGGACGCGGACGGCAACCTCGCCGCGGTGCGCGCCGCCGAGCTGTGGTATCTGCGCAATCGCTGATCGCCAGGCAATCGCGGAGTCCCCGCCGGCGCGAGGCGTCCCCTGCCGCCAACCCCGAGGGTCTCCCATGTGCCGAACCGACCGTCCACGCTCTCTCCGCCGCGTCGTTCTCCTGGCACCGATCCTGGCCGCGGGACTCGGCGCACAGCAGCAACAGCCCAAGTTCCAGCACCGCCTCGACGCGATCCTGCGCGGTCCTGCGCCGGACCCCGCCCTGCTCGAGGTCAACGGCAGCATGGTCAGCGGCGACGACCTGCGGCGCCGCTGTGGTGAGTTGCAGGCGGACCCGGCGCAACACCTGCCACAAGTGCTGATCCTCGACGTGCTCACCGAAGAGCTGCGGCGGACCGGCAAGGCGCTCGACGACGAGCAACTGGCCGAAGCGTACGAGGAGTATCGCAAGCCGTACGACGCGACGCCGTTCACGGTGAAGGTGATCGCGACCCGGTACAAGGGATATCCGAGCCTCGACGCGTTCGTGGCGCGGTGGCGCGTGTTCCACGCGTTCGAGCGGTCCCTGGGCGAGATCCCGCGCGAACAGCTGCTGCAGGAAGTGAAGCGCTCGAACGACTTCCTCTGCGATGGCGCCGTGAAGGTCGAACTCTGGTTCTTCGCTGCGCATCACGAAGGCGAGAAGGGCTGGGACTTCGTCGCTGCCGAGCAGCGCGCGGCGAAGGCGCTCGCGGCGCTGCGCGCCGATCCCGCGGCGAAGGGCCTCGGCGACGATTCGTTCAAGGCCGTCGGCGGCTGGCCCGAGAACGCGATGCGCTACAACATCCTGCGACAGCTGATGGGCGAGTCGGAGTTCACCGACCTTGCGGCCGTGAGCTCCGCGGCGCACTTGCTGTTCCACGAGGCGGCGCCGGGGGAGTTCGTCGGCCCGCTGCGAGGCCCGCAGGGCTGGTGGGTCGCGCGCGTCGTCGAGCGCGTCCCGCCCAAGGGCAAGCTGGAGCTCAAGGACGACCGCACCGAGAAGCTGGTGCGCGACCTGTTGCTCGAGCGCCTGTTCCTGGAGTGGACCGACGAGGTCCTCGGCAGGGCGGTGCTGCGCGTGCCGCAGTCGCGTGGGGCGGCGGAGAAGCCATCGGCGGGCAAGGAGTAGCCGTGCGGCAGGAACTCTGCCGCGGCGCGCGGCCGAGTTGTGGCATCTGCGCAACCGTCGATCGCCACTGACCGAACCGGCGGCAGCGGCGTATCATCGCGCCCCCTCGCCGCCACCCGAATGACCGAACTGCACCGCGCCTTCTCGCGCCTCGCCTCGCGGCGGCGCCACCTCGACCAGGGCAACCTGCTGCGATCGCTGACCCTGGTCATCAACAAGGTGCCCGGTGGCATCAACCTGGGGCAGGGGGTCTGCGACCTCGACACGCCGGCGCCGCTGCAGCGCGGCGCGATCGACTGCATCGACGGCGGCGACCGCCAGCTCTACACGCCGTACATGGGCCTGCCCGAGCTGCGCGCAGCGATCGCCAGCAAGCTGCGCCGGCACAACGGGCTCGAATACGGGCCCGAGAACGTCGCGGTCTGCACGGGCAGCAGCGGCGCGTTCTACGCGGCGGGCACGACGCTGCTCGAGCCCGGCGACGAGGTGATCCTGTTCGAGCCGTTCTACAGCTACCACGGTTCGACGGTGCCGCTGCTCGGCGCGGTGCCGGTGGCGGTGCCGCTCGATCGCGACACGCTCGCGTTCGACGAGGCGGCGCTGCGCCGCGCCCTGACGAAGAAGACGCGTGCGGTGGTCGTCAACACGCCGGGCAACCCGTCGGGCAAGGTCTGGACGACCGCCGAACTCGCCGCGCTCGCGAACGTGCTCGACGGCAGCGACGTCGTGGTGCTGACCGACGAGGTCTACGAATACATGTGCTTCGACGGGCGTCGCCACGTGTCGCCGGCGACGGTGCCGGAGCTCGCCGAGCGCACGCTGACGCTCAATTCGTTCAGCAAGACGTTCTCGATCACGGGCTGGCGCATCGGTTTCGTCGCCGGGCCCGCGGAGATCGTCGAGAAGTGCGGCATCGTCTTCGACCAGATGGAGGTCTGCGCGGCGCGGCCGATGCAGCGCGGCGTACAGCGCGCGCTCGAGGAGCTGCCCGATTCGTTCTACGCCGAGCTCGGCGCGGGCTACGAGCAGAAGCGCGACGCCTTCTGCGCGGCGCTCGCCGACGCGGGGTTCGCGTTCACGAAGCCCGAGGGCGCCTACTACGTGCTCGCCGACTACGGCAAGGTGTTCGGCGATCTGGCGCCTCACCCCGCGGTCCTGAAGATGATCGAAGAGATCGGCATCAACGCGGTGCCCGGGGACCTGTTCTTCTCCCACAAGGAAGGCGTGCGCAGCATGCGCTTCCAGTTCGCCGTCGACTGGCCCGTGCTCGAAGAGGCCTGCGCGCGGTTGCGGAGGCTCGCCCGATGAAGTCCGTCGCCCTGCTGTTGTCCCTGTTCTCGCCGCTGGTCGCGCTGCGCGCGCAGGGCCCCGAGCCCGCGGCGGGTCTGGTCGCGCTGCACCAGGCGGCGCTCGATCTGTCGACCGACGGCGTCGTGCTCAACGTCGCCGCGCACCCCGACGACGAGTCGTCGCGCACCAATACGATGCTGCGCCGCAAGTACGGTCTGCGGGTCGTGACGGTCTACTCGACCTTCGGCGACGGCGGCCAGAACGCGATCGGCCGCGAGATCGGCCCCGAGCTCGCCGAGCTGCGTGTGCGCGAGACGCTGCGCGCGGCGGCGATGAGCGACGTCGAGGTGCGCTGGCTCGGCATGCCCGACTTCGGCTTCTCCAAGACGCTCGAGGAGACGCTCTCCGTCTGGGGTGAGGAGAACCTGTTGCAGCGCATGCGCGCGGTCGTCGCCGAGGTGCAGCCCGACCTGGTGATCACCAACCACAGCATCGACCGCGGCCACGGCCATCACCGCGCGTCGTTCTGGGCGATCGAGAAGGTGCTGCGCGAGCGCGCCGCCGCCGGCGAGGACCCGGTGCCGCTCTACCGGCGCTGCGGCGTCGAGGAGGCGCAGTGGACGATGGAGCCGGCCGAGCTCGACCCGGCGCGCGGCGAGACCTATGCCGCGCTCGCGCACCGCGCCTGGACGCAGCACGTCACACAGGGGCCCTGGGGGCCGCACGATCCGATGCGCGTCGGCAAGGACTGGTGGAAGTGCGCGTGGCCCGAGGTCGCGGCCGAACGCGCCGCCGATTGGCAGGCATGGTTCGGCGGGCGCGGCGTCGGCGACTTCGCGGCGTTCGACGAACGCCGACCCGAGCAGCTCATGGCGGCGGCGCTGCGCGTCTACCGCGAGTCGCGCGACCAGTTCCTGGCGCGGCCCGGTCCCGGTGTCACGCGGTCGCCGCGGCAGACGCAGGTCCTGGCGCGTCGCATGGACGTGGCCCGACGCGCGCTGCTGACGCTCGCCAACGTGCGCGTGCAGTCCTGGCTCGAACACGACGAGGTGCCGCAGGGCGGCAACGGCAAGGTGTTCGTGATCGTGCACGGCGTCGAGCGCGTAGCCGAAGTCGCGGTCACGGTCGACGGCGTCGAGGCGGGGCCGGCCGAGGTGGCGATGCGCAGCACGCCGTTCGACGGCCTGCCTGCAGCGCCCGCCAACGCCACCACCGCGAGCGAGGAGAAGGCCGAGGCGCCCGAACCGCCACCACCGCCCACGCCGCCCAAGAGCGCGGCACTGCCGGGGCGCTTCGTGGCCGAGTTCCCGTGCCGGTACGGACGCGACGACGAACTGAGCAGCGATCCGCGGCCGAGCTTCTGCGAGGTCAAGGTGTCGCTGCGCCTCGACGGCGAGCTGATGACGTTCGGCACCGAGCTGGCCTACACGCCGGTGCCGCGCATCGCCGTGCGCTGGGACCGCGACGTGGTGATGTTGCCCAAGGGCAAACGCGTCGAGCGGCTGTTGACCGCGCGCGTCACCAGCCACATCGAGACGCCGACCGACGACGCCGTGCGGTTGGCCATGGGGCCCGGCATCAAGGCGTTGTCGACGCCCGGCCGACTCGAGCTGTCGCCCGAACACCCCGAGGCGCGGCTGCTGGTGCGCACGACGATCGATGCCGACGAACGAACGCCCGACGCGAGCCTGCTGGTCGGCTTCGGCGACAGCGCCGCGCGGCTGCGCATGGCCGAGGTCGACGTCAACGTTCCCGAGCACCTGCGCGTGGCGCTGGTGCGCGGGCCCGACGACAGCACCGAACTGGCGCTCGCCGATCTCGGCGTCGACTACGTCTCGCTCGACGCCGACGCGCTGCTGACGGCGCGCTTCGAGCAGTTCGAGACGATCCTGCTCGACATCCGCGCCTACCACCACCGGCCGGAGCTCGCCGAGGTGCAGGGGCGGCTGTTGTCATACTGTCGCGGCGGCGGACGGGTCGTGGCGATGTACCACAAGCCCAACGAGTGGAACGAACGCGCCGGGCACCCGTCGCTGGCGCCGTTCCCGCTCGTGGTCGGCAACGATCGCGTCACCGAGGAGAACGCCGCGGTCACGTTCCTGCAGCCCGAGCACCGGCTGATGACCCATCCACACCGCCTCTCGGCCGCCGACTTCACGGGCTGGGTGCAGGAGCGCGGCCTCAACTTCCCGAGCCGCTGGGACGACGCGTGGACGCCGCTGCTGGCGATGAAGGACTCGGGCGAGAAGGACGTGAGCACGGGCGCGCTGCTCTACACGAGCTACGGCAAGGGCGACTTCGTCTACTGCTCGCTGGCGCTCTATCGCCAGCTGCGCGTCGGCAACGCCGGCGCCGCGCGCCTGCTCGTCAACCTGTTGAGCCGTTGACAGCGGCGCTTGGGCCGCGCGTCCGCAGCCGGTCGAACCGCGGTCCAGAAGGTGCGCGCGGAACGTCGATGGGCCAGGGTGGCACGAGCCGCCATCCGGGCCCTGGGAGGAGGGCACCTTTGACACCAGCAACGCACGTCGATTCCGCGCCGTCCTGCCGCCGCGCGGCCACGTCGGTCGGGGATGCCCGCGCCGCCGCAGCCGAGATCCGGGCGCAGCTCGGCGTCGGTCCGCACGCGCTGGTGTTGGCCTTCGTCTCGCCCGAACGCGATCGGCAGGCCTGTGCCGAAGCGCTGCAGGAAGAGTTCCCGGGCGTCGCGGTGCTCGGGTGCACGACCGCCGGTGAGATCGGTCCGGACGGCGTCGCCAGCGGCACGGTGACCGCGGCTGCGCTGCCGGCGGGCGCGTTCACGGTCGCCCACGGCGTCATCGAGGACGTGCGTCAGGTCGGCATCGTCGAGTGCCGCGAGCTGGTGCAGCGCCTGCGCGCCGAGCTCGTCGGGCGCGGCGCCGAGGTCACCCCGACGACGACCTTCGCGATGTTGCTCGTCGACGGCCTGTCGGGCGCGGAAGAGGTGGTCGCCAGCGCGCTGAACAGTGCCCTCGGCGACATCGGCCTTGTCGGCGGTTCGGCCGGCGACGGGCTGCGTTTCGAGCAGACCCACGTGTTCGCCGATGGCCGGGCCTTCGGCCGCGGTGCGGTGCTCGCGCTCGTGCACACCCAGCTGCCGTTCACGCTGTTCAAGACCCAGCACTTCGTGCCCGGCGAACGTCGCCTCGTCGTGACCGGCGCCGACAGCTCGCGCCGCATCGTGCACGAGATCGACGGCGAGCCCGCCGCGCGCCACTTCGCCGAGGTGCTCGGCATGCACGAACACGACCTCGACCCGATCGTCTTCGCGACCAATCCGGTGGTCGTGCGCATCGGCGGCTCGGACTACGTGCGCTCGATCCAGAAGGTCGATCCCGACGGCAGCCTGACGTTCTACTGCGCGATCGAAGAAGGGATCGTGCTGCGCGACGCGCGCGGCATCGGCCTGCAGCAGAACCTCGCCGAGGCGCTCGACGGCCTCGTCGCCCGCATCGGCGAGCCGTCGCTCACGATCACCTTCGACTGCATCCTGCGCGGCCTCGAGTGTCAGCGCGACGACAAGGTGGACGAGGTCTCGAGGTTGTTGCGCGGCGCGAACTGCGTCGGCTTCTCGACCTACGGCGAGCAGTTCCACGGCATGCACATCAACCAGACCCTGACGGGCGTGGCCTTCGGCTGCGGTGTCGTCGGGTGAGCACGGGCGACGGGGACCAGGCGCTGCGCGCGCTCGAGCGGGAGAACGCCAAGCTGCGCCGCATCAACGAGGTGCTGGTGCGCCGCGTCGAGCAGAGCATGGACTCGCAGGGCAGCTCGTTCGCGGTGTTCGAGGCCGCGATCCTGCTCGAGAAGCAGGTGCAGGCCCGCACCCAGGAGCTGGCCGGCGCGCTGGCGCAGCTGCAGCAGACCAACCAGGAGCTCGGCAAGGCGATGCAGCTCGCGGACGCCGGCAGCCAGGCCAAGTCCGAGTTCCTCGCGATGATGAGCCACGAGATCCGCACGCCGCTCAACGGCATCATCGGGCTCGGCGAGCTGCTGCAGGCGACGGCCCTCGACGACGAACAGGGCACGATGGTGGACGGCATCGCGCGCAGCGCCGCGATGTTGTTGACCCTGCTCAACGACGTGCTCGACCTGTCCAAGATCGAGGCGGGGCGCATGGAGCTCGACCCGATCGTGTTCGAGCTTCGGCCGCTGCTCGACGGTGTGCGCCTGCTGTTCGAGAGCGCGGCGCGACAAAAGGGTCTGCAGCTGGACATCCGCTGCGACGACGCGGCGCCCGCGTTCGTGCGCGCCGACCCGACGCGGCTGCGGCAGGTGCTCGTCAACCTCGTCGGCAACGCGGTCAAGTTCACCGAGCGCGGCCTGATCGAGGTCGCCGTGCGGCCCGGCGTCGCACGGGACGCGCTGTGCTTCTCGGTGTCGGACACGGGCATCGGCGTCAGCGAGGAGCAGCAGGCGCGGTTGTTCCAGCCGTTCACGCAGGCGGATCCGTCGATGGCGCGCCGTTTCGGCGGCACCGGTCTGGGCCTGTCGATCAGCCGCCGGTTGTGTGAACTCATGGGCGGCGAGCTCGACCTGCAGAGCGAGCTCGGCGCGGGCGCGAAGTTCACCTTCACGATCGGCGCGCCGGCGTGCTGCCCGGAGCCAGCCGCGCCCGAGCCGGCGCCGCTGCCGCACCTCGGCGCGCACGTGCTCGTCGTCGACGACAACCCCATGAACCGCATGATCGCCTGTCGCATGCTCGAGCGCCTGGGTTGCACCACGGCGACGGCGGTGAGCGGCGCCGAGTCGCTGTTCGCGGTGACGCGGGAACGCTTCGACCTGGTGCTCATGGACGTGCAGATGCCGGGAATGGACGGCGTGCAGGCGACGCGCAGCCTGCGCGAGGACGACCGGTTCCGCGACTTGCCGGTGCTGGCGTTGACCGCCAACACGATGGAAGGAGACGAGGATCGCTGTCTGCAGGCCGGCATGAACGGCTACCTGGGCAAGCCGATCCGGATCCAGGAGCTGGCCGCGGGGCTGCTGCGGCTGCTGCCCGCTGCGGGCGGCGACGCCGGGCCGGGCGGCGGATCAGCCTGAGCGCGTCAGCCGGACCGCCACGGCGGCGGCAGCAGCCGTCGCTTGCCGTCGCGGCTGCGCGGCACGGCGTCGGCGTCCGCGGCGGCGAAGTCGCGGTCCCACAGTTGGCAGGTGACTTCCTTGTGCTTCTGGTCCAGGCCTTCGCAGTAGTTGGTGAACTTGCAGCGGCGGACCTCGGCGCCGTGGCCGCTGCGCATCTTCTGCCACCAGTCGGGATCGGCGAGGCTCTGCCGCGCGGCGGCGATCACGTCGGCGTCGCCCGCCTGCAGGATCGCCTCGGCCTGCGCGAAGTCGCAGATGCCGCCCGCGGCGACCACCGGGGTGTCGCAACCGGCTCCGCGCACGGCGCGCCGCACCGCGGCGGCGAGCGGGATGTTGCGGCCGAACGGGCCGCGTTCGTCGCTGCGCACCGTCGGCATGCACTCGTGGCCCGAAGGGCCGGTGTAGGGATACGCGGCCTCGCCGACGTGCGGCTGTTTCGCGTCGTCGAACTTGCCGCCCTTGCTGATCGACAGGAAGTCGAAGCCGGCCTGCGCGAACGCGACGCCGTGGGCGCACGCGTGCTCGATCCGGCTGCCTCCGGCGATGACCTCGTCGCCGAGGAAGCGCGCGCCGACGCAGAAGCCGCTGCCGACCCGCTCGCGCACGGCGGCGAACACCTCGAGCGGTAGGCGCTGGCGCGCCGGTAGCGAGCCGCCGTAGCCGTCGTCGCGGTGGTTGGTCGCCGACAGGAACGAGGCCATCGTGTAGGCGTGGGCGTAGTGCAGTTCGACGCCGTCGAAGCCGGCGGCCTCGGCGCGCGCCGCGGCCGCCGCGAACAGGCCGGGCAGCACCTTCGGCAGTTCGCGGATCTGCGGCAGGTGCAGGTCGCCCACCTCCTCGCGGTAGCCGAAGGCGTAGTCGCGGAACTCGCGGGGCGTCAGCAGATCGCGCAGGGTGTCGTCGTCACAGGCCGCGAGCTGCGCGCGCACGCTGGCGTCGTCGGCCGCGGCGGCGGCGCCGAACCGGGTCGCAACCTGCTGCCGGTGCTGGTCGGTGAGGTTGAGGAAGCGCGCGAAGAACTTGTCCTTCTCGGGGCGCCGGCGGATCGCCAGGAAGTCGATGATCTGCAGCAGCAACCGGGTCTGGCCGCCGCTGCGTTCGCGCACGGTCTCGACGAGGCGACGCAGGCCGGGCAGGAAGCGGTCGTGCGAGACGCGCAGCAGGGGGCCGCTCGGGATGTCGCGGATGCCGGTGGCCTCGACCACGAGCACGCCCGGCCGCCCGGCCGCGAAGCAGCCGTACCAGTCGAGCACGTTGTCGGTGACGAAGCCCTCGTCGCTGGCGCGCCACGGCACCATCGCGGGCACCCAGGTGCGGCTGGTCGCGGTGATCGGCCCGAGGCCCACGGGCGAGAACAGCTTCGAGGCGGCGGCCTCGGCCGCGGTCGGCCAGCGCGGCGCGGGCAGCTCGTGGCGCACCACGCGAGATCCGTCGCCGGCCGCGGCCATCGCCCGCTCAGCCCCGCTTGTTCTTCGGGTTCTTCGGCGGCTCGCGGAAGCCCTTCTGCGCGCGTCGCATCTGCCCCATCGCCTGCGGCGGCTGCTCGAGGCCGAGCGCGTACCACTGCATGTCGAAGCCCTGCATCGTCATGCGCGTGCGGTTCTGCAGGCGCAGCAGATTGTCCTTGGTCGGCCCGTTGTTGGGGTCGCGCTTGGCGAACGCGGCGAGCACCTTCTGGGCCTCGTCGGCGCGCTCGGACTTGTGCAGCATCCAGGCGTAGGTGTTGTGCAGCAGCGCGTGCTTCTTGTTGACCGCGGCGGCGAGGTGCAGGATCTCGAAGGCGCGCTTGGGCTCACCGTTCTTGAAGAGGATGCACGCCAGCATCAGCTTGGCGTCGGCGGCGCGCAGCGAGGCGCCGTTCAGCAGCTCGACGGCCCGGTCCTTCTTGCCGGTGTGGTAGGCGATCATGCCCATCTGGGCGAGCACCTGGCCCTTGAGCATCGGCACCCAGCGGCCCAGCGGCAGCAGGTCTTCGAGGCTCTGCATCGCCGCGTCGAGCATGCCTGCCTCCATCTGCTTCTGGATGCGGCCCATCGCCGGCTGCAGGCGCTTGGCGACGTTGCGCGCGAGCAGCACCCAGAAGACGACGAACAGCAGCACCGAGAACAGGATCGCCCAGCCCCAGGCATACCAGCCGAGCAGGGTGCCGGCGAAGCCGAGCAGAAGGGCGAGGGCCGAACAGAGGAGGATCGAGTACACGCGGGCAGGTTGGCGGCAGAAGGGGGGCGAAGAGCCTACGCAGTGGCCCCCCGGCTTGCACGCCTGCGCCGTGCCGATCGGCCGTCGGGTCGCGTTCCTCAGTCGCCGAGCACGGCGGCCAGGGTCGGGGCGTCGAGGATGCGGTCGGTCCAGGCGTCCAGTTCTGCGCTCGAACCGCGGCGAACGCGCTGGTCGATGGTCACATCGAGGGGGCCGAAGCGCCGGTGCAGCATGCGCAGCAGGGTCTCGGCGCGCCCCTCGGCTTTCCCCTCGGCCTTGCCTTCGGCTTTCCCCTCGGCTTTCCCCTCGGCTTTGCCTTCCGCCTTGCCCTTCTGATACGTGCGTTCGAGCGTGCTCATGATGGTGTCTTCGGGTCGGTGCAGGATACGGCCGAAGGTCTCGCTGAGGTCTTCCGGGGTCACGTCGGTGACCGCGAGAGCATACCAGCCGATTGCGTCGATGGCGTCGGGGCCGAGTGGAGGCGTGTCGGGAGGTGCGTCGCAGCGGTCGACGGCGCGCAAGAGGGCTTGCCAGTTCGTGAACGCGCCCGGCACCTGCTCGGGCGCGAGGTGCGGCAGGTGCGAGAGGCACAGCAGCGTGAGCCGCGTCAGCGCGGTGAGGCCGTCGCGTTCGAGCAGCGCCGCTGCGCCGGTGGTCAGGTCGTCGACGAGCAGACGTACTGTCGGCTGCCACGCGGCGAGCGGGTCGTGTGCCGCAGGTGCCTCGCGTCCGGGCCTCGTCGAACGTCCATGCTGCAGCACCACGGCGAGGAGCGACGGGAGTGCGCCGTGGCGCTGCTGGAAGACCCGCCGCAGCAGCACGGCGTAGCGCAGCAGCTGCGCCTGCACCTCGGGATCGGGGTGACTCTTGTGCTCGACCAGGATCAGCACGACGCCGCTCCCGCCGCAGCGCGCGGCGACGAAGACACGATCCGCGAGGTGCGGTCGCAGCCACAGGCCCGGCAACCGATCGTCGGCGGCGGTCAGCGTCGACCAGTCGATCGCGGCCCGGAGCTCGGGCGGCGTGATGCTCCGCAGCCAGCTGGCGGCGTGCGCCGCGTGCCGGAAGGTGAAGTGGAACAGCTGGTCGTGTGGGGACTGCAAGGGAGCCTTCTCCTTGCAGTGGTGCGGACCCGACCGTTTTCGCTGCCTGGTGAGCGGGATTCGGGCCTCCGGGCGCGGCTCAGCCGTCAGCCCAGGTGCCCACGAACCGATTGGCGACGTAGTGCGTGAACTGATCCGGCGCCAGCAGGTTGAGCTCCCAGCCGTGCAGGGTGCCGTTGTCCTGCTTCTGGGTCATCTCGTAGTGCTTGAGGTCGGAGACCGTGGTCCGGTCGGTGCTGTCGTACATCGCGTCCACGGCCCAGACGGCCGCGCCGCAGTGCACCGACAGCAGCTGGGTGCGCAAACCCAGGTGCGGGGGCGTGTAGGGGCGCCACGCCGTGATCGTGCCGACCATGAGGCCGTCGAGCGCGTAACGATCGCACAGCCGCACCACCGCCTCGGTCGACAGCCGCCCCTTGCGCAGCGACGCGTGCAGCGCCTCGTTCTCGCTGGCGGTCGCCGGCAGCGGCACCACCTCGAAGCGCCGCAGCTTCTGCAGCTCGGCGACGAAGGCGTCGCGCACCGATTCGGTGTCGGTCGGCATGCCGCCGTCCTGCTGGAACGGCAGCACCATGATGCGGCGCACGTTGGCCAGATCGGCCGGCTCCGCGAGGTAGCTGTTGATCTTCTTCTTCTCCGGCGGCCGTTCGAGCTGGCACGCGGAGAAGGCGATGGCGACGGCGCCGAGCAGCGCCAGGCGACCGATGCCGACGGCGTTCATCAGCGACGCTCCGGCGGCGGGGCCGCGGCTTCGACGGGATTGCTCATCACGTCGGAGAGGGAGCTGTTGAGGGCGTCGATCTTGGCGAGCAGCGCGGACTGCTCGAGCTTGGCCTTCTCGATGGAGAGGCTCAGGATCTTGGCCTCGAGTTCGCGGCGACGGCTGCGCAGCATCTCGGCCTCGGCTTCGGCCTGCGCGCGCAGCGCCTTCTCGCGCTCGAGCGTGGTCTTCTCGCCGGTCAGCTGACCGAGCAGGTTCTGCTTCTCGATGATCGCGTCGTCGTAGCGGCGCTGCAGGGCGCTGAAGTCGTTCTTGAGCTTGATGTGCTCGTCGAGCAGGCGGCTCTGCTTGGGGCCGAAGTCCATGTCGGTGTTGATGCCGGCTTCGGCGAAGCTGCCCTCGTAGCCGTCGTTGGGGTCGTTCGGCTTGGGTTCGTAGAGCATCTCCTTGGCCGACTGGCAGCCGGCGAAGGTGAGCAGGGGGAGCAACAACCAGGAACGAAGTCGCGTGGACATGTCAGGCCTCGCTGGGGTAGACGCACTCGACCACCGCGGACGAACCGCAGCTGCAGCGGATCTCGAAGCCGGCGATGCGGTCGCCGTCGAGCAGGGGCACGACCGCGAGCGGCCCGGCGCCGCCGTGGGCGACCGCGCCGCAGTCGACCATCGCCGCCTGGCGCACGATGCGCACGGCGTCGCGACGGATGACGCCCTTGCTGGGGGTCGCGGGAGCGGTGCCGGGGGACTGGGTCATCTGCAGGGTCGGGAAGGGGGGCTCAGGCGAACACGTCGATGTGTCGGCCTTCGTCCTCGTTCTTTCGACCGACTGCCGGGCGGACCTGAAGTCGCGTTCCCAAGGGCGTCTTGGCAGCCGCCTGTGGCGCGGCCTTGGGCTCCTTCTCGGACTGCTCCCCGGCCTGCTGCTGCAGGGCCTCGCGGAACGCCTCGCCGCCCTTGTTGCCGTTGGCGTTGCGCTCGTTCACGAACAGGGGGCCGGTGATGCCTTGCAGGCTCCGTACGCTGTCCATCGCTCACTCCTTGGGCTTGAGCTTGAGGCGCAGCCGCTCGATCGCGCGGGTCAGGATCTGACTGACGCGCGACTCGGTCACGCCGAGGATCTGGCCGATCTCCTTGAGGTAGAGCTGTTCGTGGTAGTAGAGGACCACGACGTGGCGGTCGGTCTCCGGCAGCTCGGAGATCGCCTTGGTGAGCAGTTCGAGGCTCTCGCGATCGTCGGCGCACAGGCTCGGGTCGAGGCTGTCGCCGTCGGCGATCTGGCTCGACAGCGAGCCGCCGTCCTCTTCGCCGCCGTAGCGCTCGTCGAGCGACAGGGTGCGGCACGTGTGCAGGGCCTGCAGGTCCTCGTCGAGTTCGCGCTCGGTGCAGCCCATCGCCGTGGCCAGCTCGCCGAGCGTGGGCTCGCGGTCGAGGTCGCCGCGCAGCGCCGCGTTGGTGCGGTCCATGCGGCGCAGACGGTCGCGGCGGTTGCGCGGCACGGGGTCGTGTTTGCGCACCTCGTCGAGGATCGCGCCGCGGATCGCGGTGTAGGCGAACGTCTTGAACGAGGCGCCGCGGCCCGGGTCGTAGGACGCCGCCGCGTGCATCAGGCCGACCACGCCGACCGAGTAGAAGTCGTCGCGATCGAGCGAGTTGGGCATCGTCACGGGCAGGCGGGCCACGACGTAACGCACCAGCGGCAGGAACTGCTCGACCAGGCGGTCGCGTTCCTCCGGCGAGCGCAGCATCTTGGCGGCGCTGCCCCTCACGTGTCGTCCTCCGCGGCCTGCTCGGCGCGGCGCCTGGCCTCGTCGCGCGCCATCGCGGTCAACACCGCGTCGACGACCGGCGCCGCCAGCAGCCAGCCGAGCACCATCGCCGCGCCGCCGGCCGTGACGCTGCGTAGCAGTGTCGTGCCGCCGTCCACCCCCGAGAGCGTGCCGATCAGGAACGTCAGGGCGAACGCGATGCTCGCGAGGTACGCGGTCGCGAGGCGGATCAGTTCTTGGCTACCGGTGCCGGACTTCATGTCACTTGCCGGGGTGCTCATCGGCACTTCGCGGAGCGGGAATTGAGACGACCGACCGGAAGTCGCGGCGCGATGGGGGTTTTGCCGGAGCAGGGGGCGCCGACCGGCCGGTGTGCGGCGTCACCGGTGGTGACCGAGCAGCACGGCGGGTGTGGGTACGGAACCGGGTACAAACCACACATTCCCGGCCGCTGCGCGGCCGGGGATGTGTGGTTTGTACCCGGTTCCGTACGCACAGGGATTCTCGTGACGTCCGCCGCCATCGGGGCGATTGCGGTACCCAACCGATGTCTGCCGAGCAGCTCTTCCTGCAGTTCCGCGCCACCCGCGACCCGGCCAGCCTGGGCGCGGTCTTCGACCTGTGCGCGGATGAACTGTTCGCCGTGGCGATGCACCTGTGCCGCGATCGGCAGGCCGCCGAGGACGCGGTGCAGGCGACGTTCCTGGTCGCGATCGAGCGCGCGCACCGCTTCGTGCCCGGGCGCCCCCTGCGGCCCTGGCTGCTCGGGATCCTGCACCGCGAGGTCAAGCGCGCACGGAGGCGCGCGCGGCGGGTCCCCGACGCCGCGAAGGTGCGGCTGGCCGAGGAGCCGCCGCCGCCGCAGGCCCTGCTGGCGACCGAGACGCTCGGCAGCGTGCGCGCGGCGATCGCCAACGTGCCGACGCCGTACCGCGAAGTACTCCAGCTGCACCTCGAGCAGACGCTGCCGTCGGGCCGCATCGCCGAACGGCTGCAGCGCTCGCCGGGCGCGGTGCGCACGCAGCTGTGGCGCGGCCTCGAGCTGCTGCGCAGGTTGTTGCCCAAGGGGCTCGCGCTCGGCGCTGCGGTCGAGCTGGGCGCGCGGCCCGCGTTGGCGGCCGTGCGCGATCGGGTGACGGCGGCCGCGACGGCGAAAGGCGCGACGGCGGCGGGGATCGGTGCGGCGGCGTTGCTCGGAGGTCTACTGATGAAGAAGGTGATGGCTGCCGCGGTGGTGTTGGCGGCGATGGGTTTGCTCTATTGGCAGTGGGCACCGCGGCGCGAC
This sequence comes from Planctomycetota bacterium, assembly GCA_020638655.1. Classification (GTDB taxonomy): domain Bacteria; phylum Planctomycetota; class UBA1135; order UBA1135; family UBA2386; genus JACKIC01. The sequence continues at coordinate 471,982 of JACKIC010000001.1, read as the reverse complement.
GCGCCTGCGCCCGCCTCGCCGCAGGACGCGACGACCACCATCGCGGCGGCCGTCGCCGACGCGGTCGAGCCCGCGCCCGAGCCGTCGCCGTCGCGCATCGCGGTGGCCGACGCGCCGGCGGGTGCGGCCACCGTGCCGGCGTCCGAGCCAGCGGCCGAGGCGGCGCCGGTCACGATGCAGGTGCTCGTCACGGACGACCGCGGCCGGCCCGTTCCCGGTGCCGACGTCGCGGTCTACGCGGCCAAGAAGGACCACCCGGACGAACGGGCCGACGGTGCACCCGCGCGCCGCACCACCACGGATGTGCTCGGCAGGTGTGCGGTGGTCGTACGCGCATCGATGCTGCTGTCGGCCAGGAAGGAAGGCGTCGGCTGGTCCGGTGACGTGATGCTCGACCGCTTGCGCGGCGGGCTCGAGTCGGAGTGTCGCGTCGTGTTGTTGCCGACCGCGATCGTGCGCGGCACTGTGCTGCTGCCCGACGGCAGGCCCGCGGTGGGGGCGCGGATCCTCGCCTACTACACGGCGCAGCTGATCGGCGTCGCGCAAACGCTCAGCGGCGAGCTGCCGCCCGCGCGCACCGACCAGGACGGGCGCTTCGAATGTGAGGTCCTGCCGGGCAAGGACTACCGCTTCCGCGCCGAACTGGACGGCAACTACGCGCGCGTTCCCGGTGAGGTGGACCTCGAGCCGGGCGAGGTCCGGGACGTGATCCTGCAGTTCCCCGGCGCGTTCGCCGTGAGCGGCACGCTGCTCGACCACGAAGAGCGGCCGCTGGCTGGAGAGGTCCGCCTGCTCGGCGCCGGCCAGGAAAGCGTGAGCCGGGCCACCTGCGACGCGCAGGGCCGCTTCCGCATGCTGCTGACGGCCGGCGGCACGTTCGACCTCATCGGCGGCACGCCGGGCCAGACCTCCGCGCACACGCGGCTGGTGCTCGACGAGGTCCGCCCGCAGCAGGAGGTCACGCTGCGCACCACGCCGTTCGTGCCGGTGACCGGCAAGATCGTGGACGAACGCGGCCAGCCCTGCGCCGGCGCGCACGTCGGCCTGTCCTGGGCGGCTGAGCGGAGCTGGCTGGAGCGGCAGCGCAACGAGTTGCACGGCAACATGGCGCGCGGTCCGACCACCGCAGACGGCACGTTCTCGTTCCTGGCGCCGGCCGGTTTCCGCTACCGACTCGTGTGTCGCGCACTGCCGGACAGCCGCGAGCTGTGGGTGAAGGGACCCGAGTTCGACGTGCCGGCCACGGGGCTCGTGCTGGCGATTCGCGAGGTCGACAAGCAGGGATTCGTGATCGCGGGCACCGTGGTCGACGACGAGGGCGGCGCGGCGGTGCCGCGGTTCTCGGTGTCTCGGACGACCCACTACGAACGCGGCGCCAGCGAAAACGAAGTCGGCAAGGGCGCGGACGGCGCCTTCGAGATCGGTCCGCTGGTCACCGGCACGCGCTGCACGTTCGTCTTCGCGGCCGAGGGTTTCGCGAAGGCGCGCGTCGGGCCGTTCGACACGACGGTGCGCCGCGAGGTCGTCGAGGTGCGGCTGCGCCGCTGCGGCAAGGTGCGGCTGCGGGTGCTGCGCGCCGACGGCACGCCCGCGGTCAGGGTCATGACCTCGCTGCAGCAGGTGGTGGAGGACCCGTTCTGCCGCGCGTGGCAAGGCGAGACCGACGGCGACGGCAACATCGAGTTCTCCGACGTGTTGCCCGAGGCCTTCAAGGTGCACGCGTGGGTGCTGACGCAGGAGGATTTGAGGGCGGTCGGCGAGACGTTCGTCAGGCCGGGCCAGACGAGCCAGGTGCAGCTGGTGTTGCCGCGCTAGCGATCTCTGCTCGGCGGGGACCGCGGCGCTCCATCTCGGTATCCATCGTCGGAGCTCGGAGTTTGCGTCTTGCAATCCGCGCGGAGGGGGGGGGTACTCTCTCCGCATGAGAAGGATAACGAGAAGGATCGTCGCGTCTCTCCTCACCGTGGCCGCCGTAGCAAGTCCTGCCGTTGCTCAGCAGACATGCTCTCCGCTCTTCCTCGGCTCAGGTGTCGCTCTCCCTTCTCCGCCGGTCGTCGTCACCACTCAGGTGACGCCTGGCCATCATGCGGCTGGGACCTGTCCCAATGGCTACTGCACGTTCGCCTTCACGGTTGACGTGGAAGTGTGGTCCGCGGCGGGTGGCCAGACTTTTGAGGTGTGCTTCAATCCGCCAGTCCCGCCGCTCTGTGTTCCCTACAACATCCCTGTGGATCTCGCGAAGCCCGCTGTTACGCAATTGATGAGCCAGGGCTTCTCCGTGGGGGTTCAGTGCGGCCAAGTTCAGCACATCGAGCTGCAGCTGATTCAGTTGCTGGGTCCGTTGCCGATCGTGACGATCGACATGACCTGTGGGACAGGCTGCTAGAGCGGGATGGAACATGACCCGAGTCCTCATCGGATGCGCTATCGTCGCCCTGGCGGCAGTGGGGCTTTTCCTCTTCCTTGATCACGCCCCGGATCAGGGGGCGTCAGAACCCAAACCACCAGGAGAAGCCCATGCTCGAGAGGATGGTGCGACCAATGCGGTTGGTGCGGTTGAGGATGCTCCCGATGCGACACGTGTCGCGATCGAGCTTCCCGCCGAGAGTGATGCGCCGACTGCAGTGACGGTTGCTGCCCCGAGCCTGACTCTCGGGGGGCATCTTGCCGCTCGTCTTCAATCCAACACGACGAAGGGGGAATGGTCGGGCGATCCCGCAAAGGTTGCTCCGTCGCCGAGTGCCGCGAGCGTAGCCGCGTCGGCGCAGTTCAACCCGGAGCGAAAGGAACTCTCGGTGGCACAAGAGCGCCAACTCCAGGAGATCGTCAACCGCTTCGACGAGCGGTCGAGGCCCCTCCACGCGCAAGAGAGGCGAACGACCAACGAGGCCCTGATGAGGGCGGTAGCCGATGGGCGTTTCGAGTCCATCGAACTTGGGCGGCCGCCGTCAGCGAGCGACCCGGTGGCCGCCAGTCGGTATGCGCGTGACGCTCAGTCGGCAACGAACGGACTCTTGCAGCGGATGGCGCAACGATTCGGGGTCATCGGAACCGACTGGACCTGGTCGGCCATGAGCTCCTTCGAACCCGATGGGGTGTCGCGACAGAACATCGTCTACCTGCTGCGGCCGAACGAGGTTCAAGTCTTCGAACTTCGCGACCAGGAGGCGGCCCTGCTCGAAGAGCGCCAGCGTGCCTATCGCGACTTCTTTCAACGCCTCTGAGCGTGGCAGGGACGATAGCAGTGGTGAGTCTGCAAGGATGCCTTTGAGTTGTTGGCCGTCGGTCTCGGACGTCGCGGAGGGATGATCAGAGACTGACGACTGCGATCTCAGCTCGCGACCGGACGCAGTCGGGTCGCGGGTGCCGCGGCGGCGGGGCTGCGCCGCGGCAACTCGGCGAGCGTCGCAGCGCACAGCGCGCGCAGGTCCTCGGTGACCTTGGCGTGGCCGTCGATGCCGACCGGGCGCTGCGCGGCGACGCTGCGCGACAACTCGTCGTCGTGGCCGACCCAGCCCGCGAGCGTGCAGGCGCCGCCGAGGAACTTGCCGACGACGGCCGACAGCTTGCCCGCGGTGCGCATCGCCTCGTCGCGGCTGCGCACGCGGTTGACGACGAGACGCGGCTGCGGGCGGCCGCGCAGGTGCAGCACCTTGCACAGCGCGTAGGCGTCGGTCAGCGAGGCCACGTCGGGCGTGGTCACCGACAGCACCAGGTCGGCGCGTTCGAGGATCGTCGTGGTCGCGGGGCCGATGCCGGCGCCGGTGTCGCAGACGATCAGGTCGTAGTCGCGGCCCGCGGCTTCGATCGCGGCGATCGCGCGCTGCATGCGTTCGCCCTCGGCGAACGTGGTCTGGCCCGAGCACGTCGCCAGCACGCCGATGCCGCCGGGGCCGGGCAGCACGGCTTCGCGCGGCGCGCAGCGGCCATCGACGACGTCGTCGAGGTGCAGGTTGCCGGCGAGGCGCAGGTGCACGCCGACGTTGCCGCAGCCGGGATCGGCGTCGACGAGCAGCACGCGCCGGCCGCTCTTCGCCAGCAGGATCGCGAGGTTGACGGCGAGCGTGGTCTTGCCGACGCCGCCCTTGGCGCCGGCGACGGCGATCCAGGTTGCGGCTGGTGCAGTTCGCGAAGCGAGGCCGGCGGCCTGGGAGTCGGCGCGGCTCATCGTGCGGCCTCCGCGGGCTCGAGGTCGAACGCGGCGTTCGCGAGCTGCAGGGGATCCGCGGGCACGATGTCGTCGGGCACCTCCTGGCCGATGCACACGTGCGAGAGCGGCAGGCCGCGCTCGACGAGGGTGCCGAGCGACTCACCGGGCGCCACGGTCTCGTCCCACTTGGTCAGGCACACCGCGTCGATGCCGAGCGGTTCGTAGGCGTCGAGGATCAGGCGGCAGTCGCGCGCGCGCGTCCCGGCCGCGAGGCACAGCAGCGTGGCGCAGCCGCCGGCCTTGAGGTTGCCCTCGAGCAGCGGCAGGGCCTCGTGGTCGCGCGGGCTGCGGCCCGTCGTGTCGACGAAGATGCGGTCGTAGCCGGCGTATTCCTGCATCGCGCGGCGCAGGTCCATCGGCGTGAACGCCACCGTGAACGGCGCGTCCATGAGCTCGGCGAACGCGCGCAACTGCTCGACGGCGGCGACGCGGTAGGTGTCGAGGGTGATGATCGCGACGCGTTCGCCGCGCGCGCGGGCGCGACCGGCGAGCTTGGCGAGCGTCGTGGTCTTGCCGACGCCGGTGGGGCCGACGACCGCGAGCGTGCGGAAGGTCGGGTCGTCCTGGTCCTCGAGCCGCGGTTCGCTGCGGATCAGGCCGGCGAGCACCTTGGCGGCGAGGCCGGGCACCGCCGGGTCGCCGGGGCGCGTCAGCTCGACGCGCGTGCCGAGCAGCGCGCGTTCGATCGCGCGCAGCACGTCGTCGGTCAGGCCGAAGTCGGTGGCCTTGTCGGCCAGGGCGGCGAAACCCTTGGTCCAACGCGACAGGAACGACCGCCCGCCGGTCTGGTCGCGGCGCGGCGGCGCGCTCTGCGCGCGCGCGGCGACCACGAGGTATCCGGTGCGGGTCGAGCGGGTCTCGACGACGAGCGCGTCGTCGCCGCATTCGACGCGCACGCGCTCGAGGGCTTGCTGGAGGGTCTTGGCTTCGATTCGCTTGAGCAACATGGCTGTGGGTGGTTGTGCTTCGGATCAGCTCGCGACGGCGATGCGTTGCATGGTCTCGACCTTCTTCGCAGGAGTCGTCTCCTGGTAACTGAGCACGGCGGCGTTGGGGATGACGCCGGCGATGGCTTCGGCGAGGAACGGCCGCAGCGACGCGCGCGTGACCAGCACCGGGTCGCGGCCGTTCTTGGCCATCGACGCCAGCGCCTCGGCGGTGCTGTCGACGAAGCGGCCGAGGAAGCCGGACGGCAGGTTGGCGCCGCCGTCGTTGCCGGCGATGGTCTCGGCGAGGTTGCGCTCGAGGTCGGGGTCGAGGAACACGGCGTGCAGCACGCCCGACGGGTCGAGGTGCGGCTCGACGATCGTGCGCGCCAGACGCCCGCGCACGTGCTCGATGAGCTGGCGCAGGTCCTTGGTCTCGATGCACGCGTCGGCGAGCGCCTCGAGGATCGTCTGCAGATTGCGGATCGGCACGCCCTCCTTGAGCAGGTTGGCGAGGATGCGCTGCACCTGGCCGAGCGTGAGCTGGCCGGGCACGAGCTCCTCGACGATCGCGGGCGAGACCTTCTTTAGGTTGTCGACCAGCGACTTGACGTCGTCGCGCGTCAGCAGCTCGCCGGCGACCTTCTTGAGCACCTCGGTGACGTGCGTGATCAGCACCGACGCGGCGTCGATGACGGTGTAGCCGAGCAGCTCGGCGCGGTCCTTGTCGCCCTCGCTGATCCACCGCGCCGGCAGGCCGAACGCGGGCTCGATCGTCTCGATGCCCGGGATCGGCTGCGCGGTGCCGCTGGGATCCATCGCCAGATAGTGGCCGGCGCGCAGTTCGCCGCGGGCGATCTCCTGGCCGCCGAGCAGCACGCGGTAGGCGTTGGGGTCGAGCTGCACGTTGTCGCGCACGCGGATCGGCGGCACGACCAGGCCCAGTCCCTGGGCGAACTGGCGGCGCAGCGAACGGATGTGGTCGAGCAGGCCGCCGTGGCGGCCCGGTTCGACCAGGCCGATCAGGCGGTAGCCGATCTCGACGCCGAGGCGGTCGACGCCGAGCAGCTCCTCGACGGGGGTGCTCTGTTCCTTGTCCTCGGCGGGCTCGGCTTCGGCCGCGGCCTTGTCGGCGGCCGCGCGGTCGGCGCTGCGCTGGGTCGCGTTGGAGAGCATGTAGAGCGTCACCGCGATGGCCACGAACAGCACCGTCGGCATGCCCGGCAGCAGCGACATCATGCCGAGGATGATCGCGACGAGCTTCATGGCGCGGCCGCTGCCGAGCAGCTGGTCGCCCATCTCCTGGCCCAGCCCGCTCTTGTTGGCGCCCTTGGTGACCAGGATGCCGGCCGCGGTCGAGACCAGCAGGCCCGGAATCTGCGCCACGAGGCCGTCGCCGATCGTCAGCAGCGTGTACTTCTCGAACGCCTGTGCCGGCTGCAGGTTGCCGAACACGATGCCCATGATCAGGCCGCCGGCGATGTTGATGCCGGTGATGATCAGGCCGGCGACGGCGTCGCCGCGCACGAACTTGCCGGCACCGTCCATCGACCCGTAGAACTCCATCTCCGCGGTCAGTTCCTGGCGGCGCGCCTTGGCCTCCTCGCTGGTGATCAGACCGGCGCCGAGGTCGGCGTCGATCGACATCTGCTTGCCGGGCATCGCGTCGAGGGCGAAGCGCGCAGTGACCTCGCTGATGCGGTTCTGGCCCTTGGTGATCACGATGAACTGGATCACCACCAGCACCAGGAAGATGACGATGCCGACCAGCGGGTCGCCGCCGACGACGAAGTTGCCGAAGGTGCGGATCACGTTGCCCGCGTCACCCTCGAGCAGGATCAAGCGCGTCGACGAGACGTTGAGCGCCAGCCGGAACAGCGCCGTGAACAGCAGCACCGTCGGGAACGTGCTGAATTCGATCGGGCGGCTCGCGTTGAGCACCGTCATCATGATCAGCAGGCTGATCGTGATGTTCATGCACAACATCGCGTCGAGCATGATCGCCGGCATCGGGATCAGCATCACGGCGAGGATGCCGAGGAAGAACAGCGCGAGCAGGCTGTTCCGCCGGTTGCTCTGGGTGGTGGTAGGCATGCGTCAGGGTGCTCCGGTCAGGCGGTCTTGCCCTTGAGTCGGTAGACGTGGCTCAGCACCACGGCGACCGCCTGGTAGAAACGTTCGGGGACGGACTGCCCGACCTTGACCGCGCGGAACAAGGCGCGGGCCAGCGGCGGGTCCTCCATCAGGGGCACGTCGTTCTCGCGCGCGATCTCGCGGATGCGCAGGGCGACGTCGTCGACGCCCTTGGCGACCACGGTCGGCGCGGCGTCGCGCGTGCGGTCGTAGCGCAGCGCGACCGAGAAGTGCGTCGGGTTGACGATGATCACGTCGGCCTTGGGCACGTCGGCCATCATGCGGTGGCGCAGCAGTTCGTTGCGGGCGCGGCGCTGCCGCATCTTCATCGCGGGGTCGCCGTCCGAGCGCTTGCGCTCGTCCTCGACCTCCTGGCGGGTCATCATGTTGCGCTGCTGGAAGTTGAAGCGCTGGTAGGCGAAGTCGGCGAACGCCAGCGCGAACACCACCAACCCGACCCACAGCAGCAGCGTGATCGCCAAGTCGCCGATGGTGTGCGCCGCGGACTCGACGGGCTGCTCGTGCAGGCGCAGCAGGGCCTGCCAGCGGTTGCCGACGACGAGCCACAGGACGACGACGATCACCGCCAGCTTGACCAGGGCGAACAGGGTGCGCGCGATCGCCTGGAAGTTGAAGATGCGCTTGTAGTTGCTGAACGGGTTGAGCTTCTCGAGCTTGAAGCCGATCACTTCGCGCGACCAGCGCACGCCGATCTGGCCGTAGCCGAGGATCAGCGTGCCGACGCAGAGCGTGCCGACGAACAGGCTGAACGGCGCGATCACCTGCATCACCGCGCCGAGCAGTTCCTGGCAGACGCCGGGGATGTCGGTGAGCTTGCGGTGCGCGAGGTCGACGATCAGGCCGCGGCGCAGCAGGTTGGCCAGGGACTCGACGAACCAGTCCCCCGAGGTGACCGCCATGATCGCCGCGATCACCAGCAGGCCGCCCTGGATCAGCTCCTTGGACATCGGCGAGTCGCCCTTGTTGCGGACCTCGGTCAGCCGCTGCGGCGTCGGCTTCTCCGTCTTGCCTTGATCGTCACCGAAGAGGGGCATGGCTCAGGCGGGGAACATGTCCCGGGCGGTGTCGAGGAACACCCCGAAGACGTGGAGGAGGAACGGGGTGCCTTCGACGATGAAGAAGGCCGAGATCGCCAGCGCCACGAGCACGCGCAGCGCGAAGCCGAACTCCATCAGGTTGATCGCCGGCACGGCACGGCCGAGCAGGACCATGCCGACCGACAGCAGCAGCATGATGCCGAGGATGGGGAAGGCGTACTGCAGCGCCATCTGCACGCTGCCGGAGACCAGCGCGCGCAGGCCGAACCAGATCGGCTCGAGCTCGAAGGGTTGACCGACCGGGCAGGCGCGGAAGGTGTCGCCGACGATGCGCATCGCCTCGTGGTGCAGGTCGAACTGCAGGATCAGCAGCATGCCGAACACCTGGAACAGCTGCGACAGCACGGTCGCGTCGGTGCCGCTCTCGGGGTTCATCGCGCGCGCGAGCGAGAAACCCATCTCCGAGCTGATGATCTCGCCGGCGCTGATCAGCATCGAGGTCAGCGTCGACAGCGAGAAGCCGAGCGCGAGGCCGATCAGGCCCTCGCGCAGCCCCATCACGCCGAGCGCCAGCAGGTTGCCGGGCGGCGTGATGCGCTGGTCGCCGACCCACCAGAACACCGTCGCGAACGACACCGCCAGCACCAGGCGCAGGATCTGCGAGTCGATCTGGCGGCCGAAGAACGGCACGACGGCCATGAACGCGCCGACCCGCACCAGGTGCAGGAACAGCGACATCACGTAGCCGTTGTAGAAGTCCAGGTCCATCGCTCGCGGGCGGTCGCGGTCAGGCGCCGAGTCCGAACGCCGAGAGGTTGCGGAACAGGGATGCGGTGAACTCGCGCAGCGTGCTCAGGATCCACGGCATCAGCACCACGATGGTGATCAGCACCGCGAGCATCTTCGGCACGATCGTCAGGGTCTGTTCCTGCAGCGAGGTCACCGTCTGGAAGAAGCTGACCATCAGGCCGACGGCCATGCCGACGAGCAGCGCGGGGGCGCAGATCATCAGCGCGGTGACGAGCGTCTGCTTGGCGAGGTCGAGGAGGGTTTCGTGTCCCATGGCCGTGGTCCTAGGTGGTGAAGCTCTCGGCCAGCGAGACCACGACGAGGTCCCAACCGCCGACGAGGATGAAGAGCAGCAGCTTGAGCGGCGTCGACACGACCACCGGCGGCAGGCTGAACATGCCCATCGAGACGAGGATCGCGCTGATCACGAGGTCGATGACGACGAAGGGCAGGAACAGCACGAAGCCCATCTGGAAGGCGGTCTTGATCTCCGACAGCACGAACGCCGGCACCGTGACGTGGAACGGCGTCTCCAGGGCGGTGGCCGGGCGCGGCGTGCGGCTGAGGTCGAGGATCAGCGCGACGTCCTCTTCGCGCGTCTGCGCGAGCATGAACTGGTTCATGCGCGTGGTCGCGATGCCCGCCGCCTCGCGCCAGTCCATGCGGTTCTCGACGTAGGGCAGGTAGGCCTGGTCGTAGACGTCGCTGACCACCGGCTTCATGACGAAGATCGTCATGAACAGCGCGAAGCCGGTCGTGATCATCGCCGGCGGCAGGTCCTGCATCGACATCGCGCGCTTGAGGAACGACAGCACCACGACGATGCGCGTGAAGCAGGTCATCGTCATGACCAGCGCCGGCGCCATCGCCAGCAGGGTCATCAGCAGCACGATCTCGAGCGCCGAGCTGAGGTTCTCGCGGCCGTCACCGCCGCGCAGGGACAGCGTCACGCCCGGGCCCTGGCCGGAGCTCGGCGCCGGCGGCCCGAAGGCCGTGGCCGGCGCCGGCGGCGCGACGGGGTCGGGCGCCTGCGCGGCGAGCGGCGCCGCGAGCGCGAGCAGCAGGGTCAGCAGTTGGAAGAGGCGCTTCATCAGCGGCCAGCCTTCTGCAGCAGCGCGCGGAAGTCGGTGAGGCTCGGGGCAGCCTTGGCGGCGGCCGGGGTGCGCGGCGGCGTCGGCAGGCGCCGCGAGGGACCGTTCGCGGGCCGCGGGATCACGAGGTTCTTGGGCACGGCGCCGTCGTCTTCCGCGGCGTCGTCGACCACGGCGTCGAGCCGCTGCGAGGTGCGCGTCAGCACCTCGGCCTCGTCGGCGACGGCCTGCTGGCGGCCACCTTCGAGCAGCGTCAGCCCGCGCTCGCTCTCACCGATCAGCAGGATGCGGTCGTCGAACTCGATCGCGTGCACGGCCTGGCGCTGCGACAGGCGCAGGCTCTGGCGCAGCGTGATCAGCCTGGTGCCGCCCGTCGGGGTCGCGCCGCCGCGCAGCTTGCGCAGCACGATCACGCCGCCGATGCCGAGCAGCAGGACGCCGGCCAGGGCGCTGCCGATCTCGAAGAAGTCGGGCGTGCGCGGCAGCGCCGGGGTGCGGGCGGCCGGGCGCAGGGCGGCCTCGGGCGAGGTCGCCGGCGCGTTCGCGGCGGGGGTGGTCGCCGGGGGCGTCACCGACGACGCGAGCGGAGTGGTCGGCTGGTCTGCCTTGTTGCCGCGGCCCGAGGCCATCGACAGCGGGCCGAGCACGACGAGCAGCGCCGCGGCGGGGGGAACGAGCAACCACTTGGGCATCGACTTCATGGAGGTCCTCACGTCCTCCTTGAAGCACCTCACGTGCCAAGTGCTGAACCACCAGATGTGGTGGGCGTGGTGCGGTCAGCCACCAGGGCGCATGGCGATTGCCAACACCTCGTCGTCGCGCTGTACGACAGCCCGTCGCCGCGCTACCCTCGCGGACGCATGGCCGGCACACCGTTCGAGGACCTCCTGCACCGCGTCAACAACCTGCTCGGCACGATCGAGATCCAGGCCGAGGTCGCGGCCGCGGAGGGCACCCTGCAGGCGCACCGCAGCGCGATCGAGCAGATCCTGGCGTCGGCGCGGCGCACCGCCGAGGAGGTCGTGCAGATCCGCGCCCGGCAGCGCCGCGGCGACTGAGCGCGGCCGGCTCACGAGTCCGGCGTCTGCACCGGCAGGTCCGCGAGCAGCGCCTCGAGCTTCTGCGAGAGCTGCAGCTCCTCGCAGGGGAAGCCCAGGATCGTGTCGGCCTTGGACAGGAAGGCCTGGGTGACCACGCCGCGCGAAGGATGGTGCAGCAGCAGCACCACCTTGGTGTCGAGGCCGAACTCCTTGACGCGGCGGCACCATTCGAAGCGCCGCTCTTCGGTCGCGGGGATGTCGAGGAGCACGATCTCGCCGCGATGGGCGGCCGGATTGGGGATCTCGCCGCGGCCGTGTCGACGCAGCTCGAGGCCGACGCGGCGGCAGCTGCGGCGCAGCACGCGGAAGACCTCGGTCTGCTGCACGAATGCCGCCAGCTTGCCGCGGATCGGCGCAGCGGGGATCGTCTCGATGCCGTCGTCGTCCGGTCGCAGTCCGGCGAGCGCGGCGCCCGGAGCGTCGCCGCCTTCGACTGCCGCCACGACGGCGCCCGACTTCGACTCGAGCGGCGCCTTGTTCCAGGCCTCGGCCGTGGCGAGGTCGATGACCAGGTAGCCCGCGGACTCGGGGTAGTCGGCGACCTTGAGCTTGAACGGCGCCACCACCAGCGGGCCCTCGCCCAGGATGCCGTCCTGGTCGAAGCCGGGCTTGACGATGCCCTGGTCCTGCATGCGCACGTCGGCGTTGCCGAGGTTGTCGCGCAGGACGTTGCCCAGGCCCGAGTAGAGCACGTTGCCGAGCTCCGAGAACGCCTCGGCGTCTTCGCCGTCGAGGGCGCCCTTGGCGCGGTGTTGGTTGATGACGTGCTCGGGCGTCATCATCAACATGCCAGACATCGCGATCGCGTCGGGCACCTCAACCAGGGTCAGCAGCGAGCGCCCCGCGAACTCCTTGTCGAGCGCGCCGCGGGCCACGGCGCTGGCGCGCTCGAGCTGCGCCACCAGCCCCTCGGCATCGATGATCTCGGGCTCGAGCGGACGTACGCTCAGCTCACGACCGACCAGAGACCCCAAGGTCTCGCCGATCGCGCTGGTCAGCATGGCGAAGAGCCGCTTGAGCTCCTTGCCAGTGCCTGGCTTGAGCGTGGATCCCGCCATGGGTTGGTGACCGGTCAGACTGCTTCGAAGTGGATGCCGACGTCCAGCTGGCCGCCGCCCACGTGGATGCGCACGCAGGTCCGCAGCGCCGGGTCGGAGTGCATGTTCAGGCGCACTTCCCCGCTGAGGATCACGTTGGGCACCGACAGATCCATCACGTTGCCGTTCGCGACCCAGGCGTTCTTGAAGTTGCCGCTGAGCATGTTGACGAGTTCGCCGAAGCCGTCGCAGGCCTCCTCCATGCTGCCGAGCTCCTCGGGCTCCATCATCAGCATCTTGGCGGCGATGGTCTTGGCGAGGTCCTGCGTGGTGCGCACGACCACGGTGCCCGAGCGGGTCCCCGTGAAGCCGAGCAGGCCGACGACCTCGGCGCGGAAGACGGACGAGCTCTCCGGGACGACCTCGATGTTGTCGGGCGTCATGAAGACCATCGTCTCGAGGATCTCGCGGGCGGAGTCTTGAAGACTCTCGACCAACGCCGGGTCCAGGGTTTCGTTCGTCATCGCTTGGCTTCCTGGGTGTTGGGTGAACGCGTCGCCGCGCTCACTTGAGGAACGGGCCGATGACTTCCTGGATCTTCTCGGGCGTGAACGGCTTCTTGAGGTAGCCCTTGGCGCCGCGGCTCATCGCTTCCTTGACGACCTCTTCGCTGCCTTCGGTCGTGATCATCACGATCGGGGGCGGCGTCGAGAGCTTGGCGCTGACCTCCTTGACGAAGTCCAGACCGTTCATGTTGGGCATGTTCACGTCGGAGAGGATCAGGTCGAACTTCTCGCCCTCGACGGCCTTGAGGCCTTCGACGCCGTCGCCGGCTTCCTTGAAGTCGGCGTTTTCGATGCCTGCCTGGCGGATGCCACGCATGATGATCTTCCGCATCGTGGCGGAGTCGTCGACGATCAGAACGTTCTTGGCCATGTGGTCGTTTTCCTTGACTCGAGGTGTGGCGCTGGGCCCGATCAGCTATCGGTCGACGAACGAGTTGAGGTTCAGGAGTTCTTGGCAGCGCTGCATCTCGACCATGAGGTGGGCGGTTGCGGTCTGCAGATCGCCTGCGTCCAGCTCCAGCAGCTCCAGCGACGCCGGACGCGGTGACGGGGAGCGCGGCGCGACCGGATTGCCGATGCCAGCGGCGAGCGTGAGCGTGTCGGCGAGATCGAGCACCGCGGCCAGCGGCGTCGCGGGTTCGTCGTCGTGGTGCGTCGCCAGGGGCTCGGCGAGCTCGGCGGGCAGCTGCCAGGCCGTGGCGACCACGGCGGCGGCGTGCGCGTGATCCACGCCGAAACTCTGCCGCTCGATGGCGCAGAGGTCGTGCACCTCCTCGGTCACCGAGTCGGCCAGATCGGCCCGCCAGGCGGCCCCGTGGCGCGCCAGCGCGATCTTGCCGACGTTGTGCAGGACCCCGGCGGTGAACGCCAGGCTGGGGTCGAGCGCGACGCGCGCGGCGAGGTGCTGGCTGGTGAAGGCGCAGCCGAGCGTGTGGCGCCAGAGTTCGCCCGGATCGGCGTAGCGGGAGGTCGGCGTCGCGGCGAACTGCGAGGCCGTGCAGCTCACCAGCACGATCTTGACCAGGTTGCGCGTGCCCGCGTAGGCGATCGCCTCCGGGACGGTCGTGATCGCGCGCGCGTTGCCGAACATCGCCGAATTGACCAGGCGCAGCAGGCGCGCGGTCAGGGTCGGGTCGTGACGCACGAGGTCGACGACCGCGTCGATCTCGTAGTCCGGGTCGTTGACCATCGCGAGCAACCGCTGCGCGACGTCGGGCAACGGCGGAATGGCCTTGAGGCTGTCCAGGATCTGATCGACCTGCTGCATGCTCTCCCCCTGCGCGCCTATCGGCACGCGAGCCGCCGATCCTGACGCGACCTTCCCGCCGCGGCTACGCGGCGCTCGCCCTCAGTCCTGGTTGCGCTGCGCGCGGTCCAGCTGCGCCTTGAGGCGCGCCATGACGTTGCTGTGGATCTGGCAGACGCGCGACTCGGTGAGCTCCATGATCTCGCCGATCTCGCGCATCGTCAGGCCCTCGTAGTAGTACATCAGGATGATCAGCCGCTCCTTCTTGGTGAGGCTGCTGGTGATCATCTCGAGGGCGTCGTGCTGCTGGATGGTCTCGACCGGGTCGACCGCCTTGCGATCGGCCAGGATCTCGACCTTCTCCATCTCCTTCTCCTCGTCGCCGTCGTCCCACTTCTCCGACAGGGAGAAGATCGTCTTGGCGTTGGCCTCGGCCTGGTGCGCTTCGAGCTCCTCGAGCGTGATGCCGAGTTCGGTGGCGATCTCCACCTGGTTGGGCGAGCGGCCGAATTCGCCCTCGAGGCGGCGGATGGCGCGGTCGAGGCGGTGCGCCTTGAGGCGCACGAGGCGCGGCACCCAGTCCTGCGAGCGCAGCTCGTCGAGGATCGAGCCGCGGATGCGCGTCGTGCAGTAGGTCTTGAACTTGATGCCGCGCGACAGGTCGAAGCCGTTGATCGCGTCCATCAGGCCGAAGGTGCCGGCCGAGCTCAGGTCGTCGAGTTCGATCGACTTGGGCAGCGTCTGCAGGACGCGCTCGGCGATCGAGCGGACCAGCGGCATGTGGTGCTCGATGAGCGTGTTGCGCAGGTTCTCGTCGCGGGTGCGCTTGAACGTCTTCCAGACCGACTCGAGCTCGCCTTCGGTCAGCCCGATCGGCGCGCTCGCGGTCGTCGTCACCGTCTCCGCCGCGGACTTGCGCGTGGTCGTCGCGGTGCGCGACTTGGTGGCGGTGCTGCGAGCGGGGGAGCGGAGGGCGGTGGACTTGGCCATGGTCAGAACTCCAGCGGTGCGGTCGAGGCGGACGGTCGGGCGGTGAGGGAAATCGATCGTGGGGGCGATCGATGGCTGACGCCGGCTCCAGGTGCCTTGCGAGATCCGAAGGTCTCGCGCAGCAGTGCGTCGAAAGGCGATCCAGGTCGTGACCTGCCTTCCCTCTCCGCCGGTCGCACTCGTGACGAGTCCGCGCGGGCTGGAGGATGACTTGGACGAACGGCCCGGTCAGGTCGAGGTTGGCAACGTCGGGGTGCGGCGGTTCGCAGTAGCGAGCCGGCAGGATGACGAGCGCGTCTTGGACCGAGCGTGAGTCCTAGCTTCATTTCGGGAACCAGGCTGCCGTGGCCGGATGGGAGACCGGCGGAAGGCCCTATGGCTTTGCGTCACCGACTTTCGTCGGGTTTGCCGTTTCGAGAAGCACGTTTGGTGGGAGCCGAAACACCAAAGAACAGATGGCTCTCGCGAGCCAGTGCCGAATGATCGGCAGGTCGGGCCCCGAGATTGAGCAACTCCCTGTGGAAATCTTGAGGAAAAAACGCAAGTCATTCCCAAGAAGTGACTTAAGGAGCAACAAAAACCTGCGATGGGAGCCTCGTGGACCCCTCACCACGGGTCGTTCCCGAACTTGGGGACGCCGCCGCCCCCGCCCGGACGCCTAGGCGAGCGCGACCAACGAGTGGGCGGGGTGCGTTCCCAGGCGCGCGCGACCGTGCAGGAAGCCCAACTCGACCGCGAACAGGCACGCCGCGACCTCGCCGCCGCACGCCTGCACCAGCTCGATCGCCGCTGCCATGGTGCCGCCCGTGGCGAGCACGTCGTCGACGAGCAGGACGCGCTCGCCGCGTGCGATGGCGTCCTGGTGGATCTCGATCGCGTCGGTGCCGTACTCGAGCACGTATTCGACGCGGTTGGTCTTCCACGGCAGCTTGCCGGGCTTGCGCACCGGCACGAAGCCGACGCCCAGCCGCATCGCCAGCGGCATGCCGAACAGGAAGCCGCGCGATTCGATCGCCGCGACCTTGTCGATCTTGCCGACGTCGATCGCAGCCAGCTGCTCGATCGCGGCCTGCATTCCGGCAGGCGAGGCGAGCAGCGGGGTGATGTCCTTGAACAGGATGCCCGGCTTGGGGAAGTCGGGAACGTCGCGCAGCAGTTGGCCGAGGTCCATGGGTCGCCCCATGGTGCCCGGCGCGGCGCCGACCGGCCAGCCCGGGATGCGGGCCGGGGTCGGGATCAGTTGGGACGCGCGGCGGCGCCCTTGCGGGCCCGGTCATGCCCCTTCACGACGACGGCGCCGGGCATGTGCGAGAGATCCGGCTGATCGGTGAGGCCGCGCCGCGGGCTGCGGCCCTCGATCTGACGACGTTCGGGCGCCTCGCTGTTCTGCGCCTTCGGGCCGGCCGTCGGGCGCGGTTCGTTGGTGGCGCGACGCACGGACTTCGGGGCCTTGGCCGAACGGCTCTCGTGCACGTTCTTGGCCTCGTAGTAGCGCAGCGCATCGGGCCGCGGCGGCAGGCGCGGCGAAGCCAGTTCGGGGCGGGCCGGGCCCGGCGCGCGCGGCGGCCTGACGCGGGCTCGCCGCCGGTGCCGGCGCCGGCTCTTGCGGAGGTGCCGGCGACTTGCGCGCGGCCGCTTCCTGGCCGCGGCCGACGCCCACCAGCAGCGCCCCGAAGTGCCGGCGCCGGGTCTCGAACCAAGTGCCGAGCAGGCGGCTGGCGACGAAGAACGGCAGCACGGTGAGCGGACCGACCATGGCGATCTGCACCCAGATCGGCCGGTCGAGCACCAGCCAGGTGGTCAGCGCCGCCGGGCCGAACAGGCCCCAGCAGACCATCGCCAGCGCCAGGTACTGAACGGGCTGTCGGGCCACGGCGCGCATCAGCAGCACCGGCGACAGGGACTGGAAGTCGCCGCGCAGGTTGCGCAGGGCCCAGGCCATCGGCGCGAACAGGCCGCCGACCACGAGGCCGGGCAGCGAGGTGCTCAGCGGCGCGCCGAGCAGCAGCGCGAGCACGGGCGGCGCGATGAACGAACCGAGCACCACCGCGGCGTCGACGACGAAGCGTTGCGCGTCGTCGAACAGGCGGCCGAGGTCGCCGATCGCAGGGACGTCGTTGCTGCCCTCGAAGCTCGAGCGCAGGATGCGGCGCCCCATGGCGCCGACCAGCGACAGCACCAGCAGCCCTGGCAGCGCCGCGATGCCGGCGAGCAGCAGGAACGAACCGCCGGCGGTCAGGAACCCACCGAGGCCCACGAGCAGCGGGAACGACAGGGTCGTGACCAGCGCCAGCAGCGGCATGCGTTGCAGCAGCAGGTACTGCAGCGCGTCGCTCAGATGCTCGTTGGTCTTGCCGGGCAACGCTTCGTCGTCGGCATGAGCCGCAGGCCCGGCATCGCTGGCTGCCGGCACCCTGCTAGGGCCGCGCACATGCATCTTCACCTTCCTGTTGCCGCTCACGCCGAGGCGCTGCAGTCGCGACTCCATCGCCTTGCGCAGCGTCACGTTGGCGATCTCGTGCACGCTCCGGATGCTCTCGTCACGATGGCCCAGTTGCAGGCAGACTTCGGCCAACTCGCGCCAAACCTCGTCCGACGCCAGTCCCCGCTCGATCGCCCGATGCAGCGCCGCATAGCGCAGCTGGGGCGACGAGGGCGAAGATGGTGGCGTGGCATGACTTTCGATCTGCACGGATTGCTCCTTCGTTTGTCGCGGTTCCCAACACTCCGGCGGGCCTTGGATCGGCTCGGCACGTGTCGCGCTTGAACCGGGGGATCTCCGATCGGGACTCCCGGGCTCCCGCGCCGCCGGGACCGTTCAAGGTCGGCGTCGCGCCCGGACGATGGTCGCGACGAGGTGATCCCCATGCGATCGAAGCTTGGCAGCCAGGTGTTGGTGTTCTTGACAGCGGCCGGCGCGGTCTGCGCGCAGGCGGTGGTGGTGCCGGCGGTGATGAACGGCGTCGAAGGCGGCGGTGGCACGAACATCCCGTTCGGCAGCAATCTCGCCTGTCGTTACCAGTGCATCTACGACGCGCAGGAGCTGCCGTGGACCGGTCCGCGCCTGATCACCGGCATCTCGATCCGGGCGGACAACGGCTCACCGACGACGCCCGGGTTGGCGATCGCGGCCAAGGGATTCGTCGAGCTCTCGGTGTTGATGTCGACGACCTACAAGGACTCGTCGACGATCAGCGGCACGTTCGCCCAGAACCGCGGCGTCGACGCGACCTGGGTGATGCAGAGCGAACGCATCATGCTGCCGGCGCAGGCGGTCACCGCCACGCCGGGGCCGCGTCCCGCCAACATCGACCTCAACTTCACCACGCCGTGGTTCTACGGGCTCACGCCCGGCCGCCCCAACCAGCCGCCGCCCGGCAACCTGCTGGTGGAGATCTTCATCACCTCGCAGCCGGCCGGTTCGTACCGCATCGACAACCTCTCGGGATGCCAGGCCGCGGCCGCGGACTTCGGCAACCAGGGGCCGACGTGCCTCTTGCCGGGACAGGCGCAGCAACCGCCGGACTATCCGACGCTGACGACCAGCCCCTCGATGCTTGCGGGCGGCTCGTTCGGGTGGACGGTGAGTCACGTGCCGGCGAACGCGCCGTTCCTGCTGATGATCAACGGCACCAACCAGGGCGGCTTGTTCGGACAGCCGTCGATGCCGTTGCCGTACCCGCTGTTCGATCCGCTCAATCCCTCGCAGCCGCCGGCGGGCCTGACGGCGTTGCGTTGGCCGGCGCCGGACTGCTGGCTCAACATCGACCCGATCGGCAGTTCGATCG
Organism: Planctomycetota bacterium; assembly: GCA_020638655.1. Taxonomy (GTDB): domain Bacteria; phylum Planctomycetota; class UBA1135; order UBA1135; family UBA2386; genus JACKIC01. The sequence goes on along the minus strand of JACKIC010000001.1, from coordinate 453,048 downwards.
GCGTCTGCGACGCGAGCGGCACCGGCACCGTGGCGACGCAGGTGCCGAGCGGCCGTCAGTACGTGGGGCTGACGATCTACGGTCAGGCGATCGCGTTGGCGCCGACGGCGAACCAGCTGGGCGTGCTGACGACGTTGGGTCGGCACTCGACCGTGTGCGGGCCGCTCGGCGTGACCCGCAACTACACGTTCTTCGACAACAGCACGTCGCCGCCGCCGCCGACCAGCGGCACCCTGCAGCACGGGTCGGGCATGGTGATCGAGGTGCGCTGAGGCGGCGGTCCGGCTGTTGGGGCTTGCCCCTGGCCACGCTGGAGCCCAGACTTCTCGGCCGTCTTTCCCAGACCCAACGCGCCGATGAAGGTTCTCCTGTGCCGCCCCCGCGGCTTCTGTGCCGGTGTCGAACGTGCGATCGAGACCGTCGAGCGCGCGCTCGACAAGTACGGCAGCCCGATCTACGTGCGGCACGAGATCGTGCACAACAAGGTCGTGGTCGACGATCTGGTCGCCAAGGGCGCGGTGTTCGTCGACGACCTCGCCGAGGTGCCGGCCGGCAGCCACGTGATCTTCAGCGCCCACGGCGTCGCGCCGCAGGTGTTCGCCGAGGCGGATCATCTGCACCTGCACGCGATCGACGCGACCTGTCCGCTGGTCACCAAGGTGCACGCCGAGGCGCGGCGGTTCGCGGCGCGCGACTTCACCATCCTGCTGATCGGTCACGCCGATCACGTCGAGGTCGAGGGGGTCGTCGGTGAGGCACCCGATCGCACGATCGTGGTGGCGACACCCGAACAGGCCGAGCTGGTCGAGGTGCCCGATCCCGAGAAGATCGGCGTGCTGACCCAGACGACGCTGAGCGTCGACGAGTTGATGCGCGTCATGGTGGTGTTGCGGCGGCGTTTCCCGGCGCTGACCACGCCGCGTAAGGAAGACATCTGCTACGCGACCACCAACCGGCAGATGGCGGTCAAGAAGCTCAAGGGGCAGGTCGATCTGTGGCTCGTGATCGGCGACCGCATGAGCAGCAACAGCAACCGGCTGCGCGAGATCGGCGCCGAGTCGGGTGTGCCTTCCTACATGGTGCTCGGCAGCGCCGAGCTCGATCCGGCGTGGTTCGCGGGCGCGGCTTCGGTGGGCGTGACGTCCGGCGCGAGCACGCCGGAGAGCAGCGTGCAGGCGGTCGTCGCGCGCCTGCGCGAGTTCGGTGCGACGTCGGTCGAGGAGGTCGACGGCATCCCCGAGACCGTCGAGTTCATGCTGCCGCACGAGCTGCGGTGAGGCGCGGGGGCCGCGCGATGAAGGTCGCCCGATGAAGCGTCGCCCGAGGAAGGTCGCCCGATGAAGCGTCGCCCGAGGAAGGTCGCCCGATGAAGATCGCGCTGTGCCAGATCGACACGACCGTCGGTGACTTCGCCGGCAACGTCGCCAAGGTCGTCGCGTTCGCGGCGCGCGCGCGGTCTCTCGGGGCGGAGCTGGCCGTCTTCCCCGAGCTCGCCGTCTGTGGGTATCCCCCCGAGGACCTGCTCACCAGCCGGGCGTTCCTCGCCGCCCACGACCACGCGCTGCAGGAGCTGGGCGCGGCGGTGCCGGCGGACCTGCCGGTGCTGGTGGGCTGCGTCGAACGCAATCCCTCGGCAGCCCAGGGCGGCGGGCGCCCGCTGCACAACGCGGTGGCGCTGCTGCACGGCGGCGAGGTCCGCATCGTGGCGCGCAAGAGCCTGTTGCCGACCTACGACGTCTTCGACGAGTCGCGCTACTTCGAACCCTGGCAGCGGCCGCAGGAGAACGTCGTCGCGATCGCCGGGACCCGCGTCGGCGTGGTGGTCTGCGAGGACGGCTGGAACGACGAGCGCTTCTTCGGCGAGCGGCACTACGCGCTCGATCCCGTCGAGCGGGTCGTCGCCGCGGGCGCGCAGCTGGTCGTCAACCTCAGCGCCAGTCCCTGGTCGCTGGGCAAGGAGACGCTGCGGCAACGCATGGTCGAAGCCGCCGCGGCGCGCCACGGTGTGCCGATGATCTACGTCAACCTGGTCGGTGGCGACGTCGAGTTGCAGTTCGACGGCGGCTCGCTGGCGGTCAAGGCCACCGGCGTAGCCTGCCAGCCGGTGCTGTTTGCCGAGGCGCTGCAGATCGTCGACACCGACGCGCCGTGGAACGAAGTGCCGCCGACCTGCGCCGCGCCGCCGATGCACCACGCGGCGATCGTGCAGGGCATCCGCGCCTACGCCGAGAAGTTCGGCTTCCCGCGCGCGCTGATCGGGCTGTCGGGCGGTATCGACTCGGCGCTGACCGCGGCGCTGGCGGTCGACGCGCTCGGCGCGGCCAACGTCGCCGGCATCGCGATGCCCTCGGCGCACAGCAGCGGACACAGCGTCGCCGACGCGCTGCAGTTGGCCGACAACCTGGGCATCGTCTGCCACCAGCTGCCGATCGAGCCCTTGCGCGTCGCCTTCGAACAGGCCCTGGCGCCGGTGTTCGCCGGCACCGAGCCGGGGCTCGCCGAGGAGAACCTGCAGGCGCGCATCCGCGGCACGCTGCTGATGGCCTACGCCAACAAGCACGGGCACCTCTTGCTGACCACGGGCAACAAGAGCGAGAGCGCGGTCGGCTATTGCACCCTCTACGGCGACACCAACGGCGCGCTCGCGCCGATCGCCGACCTGTGGAAGACCGAGGTCTGGGCCCTGAGCCGCTGGCTCAATCGCGACGGCGAGCGCATCCCGTGGAACTCGATCGAGAAGCCGCCCTCGGCCGAGCTGCGCCCCGATCAGCTGGACACCGACAGCTTGCCTCCCTACCCCGAGCTCGATCCCGTGCTGCGGCTGCTGGTCGAAGAGCAGGTGCCCGTCGCCGAGATCGCGCTGCGCACCGGCATGGCGCGCGAAGTCGTCGCCGAGCTGCAGCGCAAGGTGCAGGCATCGGAGTTCAAGCGCTACCAGTACCCGCCGACCCTGCGCGTCAGCGAACGCTGCTGGAGCGGGCGGCGCATGCCGGTCTCGCACCGGTTCCGCGAGCGCTGAGCCACCTGCTCAGTTCTTGCGCTTGAGCAGCTCGTCGAGCCCGCGCTTGAGCAGGTCGCCGCCCTTCTTCTCGAGCTCCTTGGTCGCCGCCTGCCGCACCGCGGCGGCCAGGTCGGGCAGGCCGAGCGTGGGGGCGTCGAGGGTGCCGCCGAGGTTCGCCGCGGGCAGGCTGCCGCCCAGGGCCGCGAGCACGCGGGCGCCGTCCTTGTGCGCGGCCAGCAGGCCGCTGAAGTCGATGTCGCAGGCGAGTTTTCCGTCGAGGCCGACGCTGCTCTTCAGCCCGATCTTCTGACCGTGCGCCAGCCACTCGCCGAGCTTGGTGGTGACGTGGCCCTTGTCCATGCGGAACTCGCAGCGGAACGCGTCGATGGCGAGCCGGTTGCCGTCGCCGAGCGTCGCGGCGTCGCCGAGCGCGGCACCGAGCGGCTGCAGCAGCCCGCGCAGCGCCGGCGCCGGCGCGAAGCTCGTCTCGCGCAGGGCGAGGTGGCCGTCGGCCGACCAGTCGTCGAGCAGCTGCAGCCAGTTCTGGCCGGGCGCGAACGCGCTCGGCCCCGTGGCCTCGAACTGTAGCTCGCCGATGCCGCGCAGGTCGGCGGCTTCGGCGTCGAGCCCCGTGAGCAGCGGCACGAGGTGGCGCAGCAGTCCGGTCGCGGGCGCGCCGAGCTGACCGTCGGTCCAGGCCAGCCGCAGCGTGGCGGGCCGACGACCAGCGTCGCCGAACTCCGCGGTGAGGGTGGCGGTCAGCGGGCCGCGGTTGAGCTTGCTGTCCTGGGTGGTGGTCACCTCGAGGCGGCCGCCGCGCAGCGAACTCGAGAGGCCGAGGCCGGTGAACTCGTAGCCCTGCACGGCGAGGCGCTCGGACGAGGCGGTGCCGACGACCACGATCTGCCGCTGCAGCTCCTCGATGCCGAGTTGCTGCAGCGAGGGCGGGATCCCGATCACGCACTCGGTCCGGCCCTTGGTGCCCGCGAGCCAGGACGGCATCGGACCGCCGAACGCGGCGAGCGCGTCGAGGTCCGCCTCACAACGGAAGGCGAGCAGTCGCGCGTCGCCGAGCAGCGTCTGCCGTTCTTCCTGGCCCACGCCGCGCAGGCGCACACAGCCGAAGTCGGCGTCGAAGCGGTCGGTGACCACGTGCTGCAGACCTTCGGTCGTGGCGCTGGCGACCGACAGGGTCGGCGCGATCACCCAGCGATCGCTGGCGATGTGCATGCCGCGCACCAGCGGGCCCGCGAGGCGCGGTTCGCGCACGGTGAGGTTGCCGTCGACGGAGACGGCGCCGTCGCCCGAGACGCGCGCCGTCAGGGTGCCGTCGACGAGGCCGGCCAGTTCGGTCAGCTGCCCGGGCAGGAACGCCGCGACCAGCGGGTGGTAACGCGACAGGTCGAGGCCCGCGGCGCTGAACATGAAGTCGAGGTCCTGCGTGGTGACGTCGGCGTCGACCTTGACCGCGAGCTGGCCGAGCTGGGGCGAAGTCGCGGTCGGCTGCAGGTCGGCGGTGAGGTCGAGCGTGACCTTCTTGGAGTCGAAGGTCTTCTGGGCGTTGCACGAGATGTTGGAGACGGCCTCGACGAGCGCGCCGTTGCGGCGGATCTCGAGCAGCGCCTCGCGCAATCTCAGATCGAACTGCAGGCGCTCGAGCCCCTGGACCTGGGGCTTGTCGCCCTTGGGGGTGGTCGTCGGCTGGCGCGGACGACCGCCGGGTCGCGGTTCGCTCGTGCTGCCGCTGTGGACCTCGACGCTGCTGCCGAACAGCGTGGCGAAGTTGGTGTTGCCCGCGGCGTCCTCTTCGATGCGGATCTCGAGGCCGTCGACGCTGCCGCCGAAGTCGATGCGGCCGGAGAGCGCCTTCGACAGACTGATGTCGCCGCCGATGCGAGCGAGGCGCAGGCAGGGTTGCTCACGCGAGAAGCCCGGTGGGTTGGAGATCTCGACGCCCTGGACGCCCACTCCCGAGAACCACGAGAAGCCGATCCGGTCGATGCGGCAGGGCACGCCGAGCGCCTGCGACAGGTTGGCCTGCGCCTCGACGCGCACGAAATCGAGGGCGATCGCGTGCGGCAGCGCGAGGATCAACAGGGCGAACAGCACGAGCAGCACCCAGAAGACGCGCCAGAAGCGGCGCCGCTTCTTCGGTGGCAAGGGGCTGTCAGCCGGCGCGGATGGGGATCCCGAGGAGCTTTCCATGGACGGACCTGATCATGCCGAAAAGGGAGGCGGTGATGAACGGGGCGCGACAATCCGATCCCAGCATGCTCGAGCGTATCGATCTGGCGTTGGCCAGTCGGCTCGTGCGCGCCATCGGCGAGCCCGAACCGTTGACGACGGCGCAGGAGGTCCTGGACGGGATGCGCGCCGCCTCGCCCGCGGACGCGGCCTTCCTGGCTTCCCTGCTGAGGTTGCGCGGTTTCGTGCTCGCCGACGAAGACGCGCTGGCGGTGTTGCGCGGCGAGGACGGGCGCTTGTCGGCGGTGTCACAGGAATACCGGATGCTGCGGGGCTTGGAGCGGGGGCTGGTGGCGATTCGGGAGCGTGCCCGCGAAGGGTCGCCGCCCGATGGCTGGTTCCTGTTGGAGTTGTTCCGATCGATGACGCAGGAGCTGCCGCGCTTCCGCAACAACGAGCTGCGGCGCGGGCCGCCGTGGGACGCGGTGCTCTACACCAACTACCCCTCGCCCGATCAGCTGCACTACCTGCTGGACACGTTCGACGTCGCCCACCACTACCGCGACCACCCGATGCTGTTCGGCGGGCTGCATCCAATCCGGCAGGGGTTCCGCATCCTGTGGCGTTTCGCCCGGATCGCGCCCTTCCCCGACTTCAACGCGGTGATGGCCTGGCTGGCCATGAACGCCTGGCTGCAGTGCAAGGGCTACCCGCTGTTGCCGGCCGAGCCGCTCGATCAGGCGTTCGTCGCCAAGCTGATCGGCGGTCCGCCGCCGAGCAGGATCGTGCAGTTCGAAGCGCGGCTGCTGGTCGCCGTCGAGCGCGCGGCAGCTTGAGGGAACTGATTCCTTCCGTGGCGTACATCCGGCTTCTCGCCAAAAGTTGAGGTCGGGCATCCACACACCTGCCGGCACATGTCGCCCGGCAGGAGAAGTCGATGCCCTCGTTCACGCCGCCTCGCTGCCCCTACGCCGATTGCCCAAGGCACGCCGATCCCCAGCCTCAGTTCTGTCGCCGCCGCGGCAGCTACTGGCCTAAGTGCCGCGCCGAGCCGATCCCCCGTTACCACTGCAAGTCGTGTAGCCGCAGCTTCTCGCGGCAGACCTTCCGGCACGACTACCGCGACCACCGCCCCGAGCTCAACGAAGACCTGTTCCTGTTGCTGACCAGCGGCGTCGGCCTGCGGCAGTGCAGCAGGCTGCTGCGATCAGGCGCGAGGTGCCCGCAGCAGAAGCTGGCGAAGATGGGGCGCACGCTCGCGCTGCTGCGCGACAACCTGTGTCCGCGGCTGGCCGGCGGCCGCGTCTTCGTGATGGACGAGGAAGAGACCTACGAGGGCGCTTCGATCCGACCGCTGACGATGCCGGTCGTGATCGAGCGAGAGACTTGGTTCGTGATCGCCGTCGAGGTCGGCTCGATCCGGCGCCTGGCGCGGCGCGGCACTCGGCGGCGGGTGTTGCAGGACCAGGAGGAAGTCGAGAACGGCCGGCGCCCTGACCAAAGTCGCGAGTGCACCGAACGGGTGCTCCGCACCCTGGCGGCGAAGTGCCCTGCGGGCGAGGTCCTGTTGCAGACCGACAAGAAGTCGAGTTACACGACACTCGCCAAACGCATCTTCGGCGATCGCCTGACGCACGAGACCACCTCGAGCCGGCGGGTGCGCGACAAGCACAACCCGTTGTTTCCCATCAACGTGACGCTGGCGATGTCGCGCGACAACTGCGGCCGGCTGCGGCGCAAGTCGTGGCTGGTCACGAAGCACGCGCCACGGCTGTTGGACCACGCGCAACTGTTCGCCGTCTACCGCAACTTCGTGCGGAGGCGCTTCAACCACGACAAGGAGAACGAGACCCCGGCGAAATTGCTCGGTCTGGTGCCCCGCAATCTCGACGCCGGGGAGGTGCTCGCCTGGCGTCAGGACTGGGGCGATCGCAGCGTCCACCCGATGAGCAGGAGCGGCGCGCAGACCGTGCGCGCTCGCATGGTGGCCTGACCCCGATATCTGCGGCCGCGGTGCGCAGTGGCGATCCCTTCGTGGAAGTACGCCACGGAAGGAATCAGTTCACGGCGCGGACGCTGCGCACGACGCCGAGCGGCAGGACCACGTCGCGGTCCAGCACGAGGTGCGCGAAGTCCAGGTCGGTGAGGGTGCCGCGCAGGGTGGTGTTGGCTACGACCTCGACCTCGCGGCCGACCAGGCCGAGCCGGTGGCGGAAGACGCGCTCGAGGTGGGCGGTGTTGGCCTGCTGCAGGTCGGTGAGCATGCGGTCGATCTGCACGGCCAACTCGACGAGCAGCGCGTGCCGATCGATCACCCGCCCCGTCGACAGGCACAGCGACGTCGCGATCGGCTCGAGGTCCGGCGGGAACCTGACGCGGTTGCAGTTGATGCCGACCCCGATCAGGTAGGTGGTGGGGCTGCCGACGCCGGCGTCGATCAGGACCCCCGCGAGCTTGCGGCCGTCGAGGAACACGTCGTTCGGCCACTTGATGCGCAAGGGACGACCGGCGAAGCCCTCGCAGGCTTCGGTCACCGCGACCGGCGTCGCCGCCGGCAGGCCCAGGGGACTCGGCAATGCCGCCGAGAAGCGAAACGTGACGGCGAGGTCGGCGCCCGGCTCGTCGTGCCATTCGCGGTGCTGGCGACCGCGGCCCCGGGTTTGGTGATCGGTCCAGAACACGGCGTCGGGCGGCGCGCCGGCGCTGTCTGGATGTTTGGCACTCGCAAGGTCTTGTGTCGAAGGGCACGACGCTTCGAAGTGGCACTGTGCGAACCGTGTGCGCTCGCGGAGCAGCGTCTCGATCTGGGCAGCGTCGACCATTGCAGCAGGTGGTTCTGAACCTCCGGCATCATCGTCGACTGAAGTTGGAGATCCAGTTCTGCCGATGCTGTGGAAGTGCTGGACGGTGGCGTCCGGACAGGCAAAGGAATGAACAGGACTGGCGAGCAACTGCCCAGAGGGTTTCAGGGTCCGGTCACGGCCTGGAGCTCCCTCGTGCCCTCGACGGAGCGGGCGCTGCGGCTGCCTGCCGATCGCGGCGCCTGGCGCGCCGATCCTGCCGGTGACACCACCTACGACCTCGTCGAGGTCGCGGCCGTCACCGAGTCCCTGGGGCGCATCGAGGACGCGCTCGCCGATCTGTCCGGGCGGCTCGAGCCGGGCGGCACCATGCTGCTCGACTTCGACAACCAGCAGTCGGCGCGGGCGCTGCGGCTGGTCGTCGAGGGGCGCAGCAACAGCTTCGAACCGCTCGGCAGCAGCGACGACCCGTCGCAGGTGCTGAGCCTGAAGAGGGTGTTGGCCGGCGCCGTGGCCGTGGGGCTGACCGTGGTCGACGTGCTCGCCGTGCCCGAGGGAAGCACCGACTTCCGCGACGGCTTCTGCGCGTCGCTGTTCGGGCAGGGACTGCTGCCGATCGACTGGCTCGACGGCCCGCCAGCGGCCCGCTACTGGGTGGTCTGTCGCAAGCTCCCGCAGCTCGCCGGCACCGTGGTGCTGGCCGGCGGCGACGCCGCCGCCCGGCAGCGCACGACCGAGTGCCTCGCTGCCTACCTGCCCGAGGACTGGGAGATCGTCGCGGGCGAAGGCGTGCTCGAGGGCGCCCAGTGGAATCGCGGCATCGCCCAGGCGCGCGGCGAGCTGGTCTGGCTGCTGCGCGGCGGCTCGACGCCGAGTCAGGAGCTGTTCGCCGCGCTGAGCGTGCGCGCGGGCATCGGCTCGGTGGCGCCCTCGGCGGACGAGACGCGTTGCAATCCCGGTGACGTCGCGGGGCTGATGCTGCCGCGCGTCGACCTGCTTGGGGTGGGGCCGATCTCCGAGAACTACTCGAACACCCAGGTCGCCCTCGAGGACTACAGCATGCGGCTCGACGCCAAGCTGCCCGAGGTCGAACTCGTGCCGCACGCGCTCGAGAACCCGCCGATCCCGGTCGAGAACCCGACCCGGTTCGCGGTCGAGACCGAGGCGCTGTTCGCGCGCTGGTCGCAGCTGGCAGGCGCCCGCGGCGGTGCCGCCACCGCCGAGGATGCCGCGCCGCGGCCGGCACAGGAATTCGAATGCCCGTGGGCGGGCCGCACGCCGAAGGTGTCGCTGTGCATGATCACGCGCAACGAGGAGCGCTTCCTCGGCGAGTGTCTGCGCCTGGCGAAGGACGCGGTGGACGAGATCGTGATCGTCGACACCGGTTCGACCGACCGCACCATCGAGATCGCCGAGTCCTTCGGCGCGCGGGTGCTGCACCGGCCCTGGGACGACGACTTCTCGGCGCCGCGCACGGCCGGCATCCGCGCCGCCACCGGCGACTGGATCCTGATCCTCGACGCCGACGAGTTCATCGCCGAAGGCGGCTGCGCCCGGATCCGCGAGCTGGTCGAGGACGTCCGGGTCAGCGGTTACCACCTGCACTTCGTCAACGTCTACGGCAAGGGCCGCACGATGGGCGTGATGATGGTGCGGCTGTTCCGCAACCTGCCTGGCGTCGAGTACCAGAACATCATCCACGAGCAGGTCACCCCGAGCCTGCAGCGGGCCGGCGCCGAACGCGGCCTGCGCCTGGGCAGCGCCAACGTGGTGATCGACCATCACGGCTACAGCGACGAGGTGATGGATCAGCGCGGCAAGAACGAGCGCAACGAGCGCCTGTTCAAGAAGCAGCTCGAACTCCATCCCGACGACATCTACACGCACTACAAGTACGGCGACTTCCTGCGGCGGCTCCCGGGCCGCGGTCAGGAGGCCCGCGCCGAGCTGGAGCGGTGTCTGCAGATGATCATCGACGGGCCGCCGAGCCTGCCGAGGGGCTTGCCCTTCGCCGGCGAGGTCGCGGCCCTGTGTGCACTCGAGGCGGCGAGGATCGGTGACAACGCGCGGGCCCGGGCGGTGCTCGACATCGCGTTGCGCCGGTTCTTGCCAACTCCCAACCTGCACTACCTGAGCGCGAGTCTCGCGCTGGCCGAAGGCCGCGCCGCGGACGCGATCACCCACTTCCGCCGTTGCCTGGCCTACCGCGGCCAGGTCCTGGTCGTGCCCATCCAAGAGGGCATCACCAGCTACGTCTCCCTCACCGGCATCGCGCAGGCGTGGCTGCAACGCGGCGACGTCGAACGCGCGCGCCGTCTGCTGACGCAGGCGATCGCCATCGAACCTTCCTACGAAGTCGCGCACCTCGTGTTGTCGCGGCTCTGGCTGCAGCAGGGCGACCTGCGTCGCTCGCTGCAGGTGATGACCTCCTTCCTGGCAGCGCACCCGGATTCCCCCGGTGCCTGCCAACAGACGACGCTGATCCTGCAGCGCCTGGGCCACAAGGCCGAGGCGAAGCGCATGGGCCAGCACGCCGTCCGCCTGCTCGAGGCGCGTGCCCTCGATCACGAGGCGGCGGCGATGAACGAAGTGCTGGCCGCGATTTGAGGCCTTTTCCCCACCCCCCGAGACGAGGAGAGTAGACATGACCACGCTCACGAAGACCCAGGCGCCGACTCCGTCGTCGACGTCCACCCAGCGCACCGGCTTCGCCGGCATCCCGACGCGCATCCGCGACATCCGCGATGCCCAGATCCCGCCGCTGGTCGTCGATCCGATCGACGATCAGAACAAGGAGGCGATCTGCGAGAGCCTCGGCGAGCTCGGCACCAAGCTGGCGGAGATCCACCGCACCGCCGCCGAGGCGTTCCTGTCGCAGGGTCTCTACGAGCAGAGCCTGCCGCACCTCGAGGCCTCGGTGACCTTCGGCAAGGGCGAGGCGGAGTACCAGATGCAGCTCGGCTTCGTGCGCTACGTCACCGGTGACGACATCGGCGCGATCAACACCTTCAACATGGTGCTCGCCAACGACACCGGCAACGCCGACGCCTGGTTCAACCTGGGCATGGTGCTGTTCGGCCAGAACCAGCACGCCGAGGCCGAGGACTGCTTCCGTCGCGCGTCGGAGATCTTCCCCAACGACGCCCAGACCTGGAACAACCGCGGTGTCTGCCTGTGGCAGATGCAGCGCCAGGGCGAGGCCAAGGCCTGCTTCCAGGAAGCGCTGCGCATCGACCCGCAGGACCAGGACGCGAAGTTCAACATCAGCTCGCTGAGCTGAGTCGAGCCGCGACGGACTGAGCTGCCGCGCGCACGATCGGATCGTGCGCCGCGGCGTTCGTTCGCGCTGTCGGCTTTCGGCCACTGCCGTATCGGCGCCCAACGTTCTCGCCGACGAGGCGCCGGCCGGCTCGGCGGCCGGCTTCCTCCATCGGCTCGTCAGTCCGCTACCGTGCCGGGCCACTGCTTGACGATGGTGATCGGAACAGGGGATCCAGGCCACAGTGTGATCCTGTAGCGGTCTTCTCCATCGACGCCGTCTTCCGACAGGGTGTCCAAACCCGAGAACTGCACGCGGACGCGGTAGGTGCCCGGGGCGAATTGCAGGTCGAGAGCCGCTCCACCCGTGCACTCGTGCACCTGCAGTCGTCCTGACGAGAGCTCGATCGAGCACTCGGCAACATGGTCCCAGTCCGCTGCGACGCAGCCTGGATCCGTATCGCACACATCCAGCTCGACGGGGACTTTCATGTTGCGCACTGGCTGAACGACCACAACGTGCGCGGCGGTCTTGATCCGCCGGCGAATGTCATCCTCCGTGTAGTCCTCAGGCGCCTGAGGCGTCGCGCCTGCATCCCACAGGTAGAATTGAAAGTAGTCGGCGAGGAGCTCGAATTCGTAACGACGACATTCCATGGCAGGGTAGGGGGCTTCCAACACATCAGTCGCAGCTTCTGGCGCGATCGCCTCAGCGACTGCTGGCGAAGACGCTGAGGCAGATGATGGCGAAGATCGGCAGGCCGACCAGCACGACGAGCTTGTAGAAGCGTCCCTGCGCGCGCTGCTGTTCGAGCGCGCTCGCCATGTCCGCATCGATCTTGGCTTCGCGCTCACGCTGATGCGCGAGCCAGTCCGCGTGACGATTGGCGTGCTCCGCGAGTTGGTCGCGGATCGCGAGGAGCAGTTCTCGGTCTGATTCCATGTCCGGCATCGATCGGCTCTCGGCGGTCGCCCCCAGCTTCTTCGGGCGATCGGGATCATGCCAGTCCATCCCGCACTCCAGGCACTGCTGTGCGCGAGGCGAACGAAGACGTCCGCCGCAGTATGTACAGGTCGTCCCCGGGGCTCTCGGCTGGGTCCGGCCGTCGTGCTGCACCCACACCTTGGCAGAGGCCAGAGGCGTTCCGGTGGCCTTGACCAGGGCGCGTACCGCCAGCAGCTGGTTGCCATCGCGCATGAGCTGTCGGATGCGGTGCTCGTCCTCGGGCGAGAGCTCGGGGAACTGCGGGATGACCAGTCCGCAGCGCTCACAAACCGGCCCCTGATCGGGCAGCCCGCTCTTCTGTGGGCTCATGACCGATCCGACCCACGTGGCTGCGACCTGGCCGCGAGCCGTTCCACTGCGGCCGAGAACCAGGTGCGCCAGTCGCCGTCGCTGGCGCCGAGCGCGTCGACCTGACCCTCCGGATCCACCTCGGCTCTGGCCGCGACGTAGTCCGCGTCGTCGATCGCGAACGGGCGCCAGTGCAGCGTGTCGTCGCCGTCGTCGTCGACGCCGCACTGCAGAAAGGCGTCGAACGTCGCCAGCGGTGGCCATCGGTGGGCCGCCGCGCAGATCCGGAAGGAATCGCCAGCCCGCAGGAACTCGACGAGGGAGAGCTCTCGGGTGCGCCCGGCTCCAACGGAGGAGCCCGCGATTCGTCGCGCGGTCTCAACGGTGATCTTTCGCACGGTCGTCCTACTCCGAGGGTCCAGGTCCTGGTTCGCCAACTCCTACGTCGATCGGGGCGCCCGCCGACAGCTTCAGGATGATCAGGGCAACCGGGCCGAGGGCGAGGGGCACGCAGTACCAGAAGAACCCCGGTTGGCCTCGCCCGTACATGGCCCACAGACCCAGGGCATCTGCGGCCGGGGCCACCAGTGCACACGCACAACAAGCCAAGACGATTCGCCCAAGGCGGATCCCCGACAGATCCCGCCGGTGGGCAATGGCCAATCCCGACACCGACAGCACCTGCAGCGGTGCGAGCACAGCGAACCGGAAGAACACCATCGTGGCGACGTAGTAGGCCGGTGCCTCTCCAGACTGCCGGAGAAGGGACCAGTAGGCCACCGTCCCCACCCACATCGACAGCGGCAGTGCGATACCGACCAACAGCGCTTTGCCCAGGGTGCTCACGGTGCGCCACAAGGTAGCAGGCGAGCGCGGCGTCGTGCCCTACGTCGGCTGCTGTGGCTTGTCGGAAGGCGAACGGTCTCGCCTCCGGAACTCCTGCGGGTGGAAGACGAGCCCGACCACGAGGCCCGAGACCGAACCTTCTCCCATGCCCAGCGACATGCCCACGGCGCCATTGCCGCATGCGGTGCCGATGGCGAGGCCCAGGAGGTAACCGCCGAGCATGAAAGGCAGGATGCCGCGCACGGCCCAGGATGCGCGCGGCTGTTGCTTCTCTTCGGTCATCGGCACGCGTGTGTACGGAAATCGACCCGGAGCGCTACTGGCGGTCAGCCGCGAGCGCCTCGGCGAAGACCGCCCGCGTTCACGTCAGCAGGCCGCTGTCCGTCGTGACGCCGCGCTGCGCCTTGCCGTAGCCGCGCAGGGCCTTCTCGCCCTTGCGCGCGCGGCTCATCTCCGCCTGCAGCGCCTCGAGGCCGCTGCGCATGCCGTGCTCGAGCCGACCGCGGGCGGCGGTGGCCTCCTGCAGCAGGGCCGCGGGCAGGTCGTCACCGGCGCGCAGCTGGCGCAGGTGCTGGTCGGCGATCTCGACCAGCGCACCGACGCGGTCGAGGTCGCCCTGGCCGAGGGCCTCGTAGGCCTGATCCCAGCAGGCGGCGAGTTCCTGCAGGAGGAAGCCGGTGGTGGAGTCCTGGTTCCGATCCACGCGACGGCTCAGTTGGTGATGATGCCGTCCCAGCCTTCCTTCAGCGTGCGCATGACCTGCAGGGCGTTGGTGACGCCGACCGGGGTGCGCGTGAGGTTGGACTGGCTGAGCTGGTCGAGGCTGTACTCGTAGAGGCGGTCGAGGTTCTGGGCGATGTCGCCGCCGGCCGCGTGGTCGAGGCTGGCGCGCAGCTCACCGATGATGCCGATGGCGCGGCTCAGGGCCTGGCCGACCTCGGGCGAGCGCGCGGTCTTGCTGTCGTCGAGGCCGATGCGCGACTTCTCGAGCTGCTTGATCGCGCCTTCGTAGAGCATCTTGACGAGCTTCTCGGGCGAGGCCGTGAGCACGGCGTTGCGTTGGTAGGTGGCGGCGGCTTGTGCGTAAGACATGGGGGTTCCTCTTGCGGTCTTGTTGGGTCAGCGTGAGAGATTGTTGAGGCTGCTGAGGCCGCTTCCCTGGCCCTGCAGCTTGGAGAGCAGGCTCTCGAGGTTCGCGTACTTCACCTCGAGCTGCTTCTGGTACAGCTCGAGGCGGCGCTCGGCCTGGTCGATGCGATCGGTGGTGTTCTTGACCTGGCGATCGAAGCCGTCGGAGCGGGCCTTGATCAGGCCGTCGACGCTGTCGGTGTAGAGGTCGATCTGCGTCTCGAGGCGCGTCGAGATGCCGTTGGTCGCGTCCGTGAAGATGTTGGCGACGGCGTTCTCGTCGGTGCCGAGGGCCTCTTCGAACTTCGACTTGTTGAAGGTGAGCTTGCCGTCCCGGTCGGAGGTGATGCCGATCTGCGAGAACAGCTGGTAGGCCTCGTTGCCCGTGGTCTCGACTTGGCCGCCGACGATGTTGCGCAGGCTGCTGCGGATCGAGCGCAAGGTCACGTCGCCGAACAGGGGGCCGCTGGCCTTGCCCTCTTCGCTGACCTTGTTCTGCTCGGCCATGAAGTCGACGACCTTGTTGTAGGCCTCGACGAAGGCCTCGACTTTCTTGCTGGTCTCCTCGGCGTCGGTCGAGACAGTGACCGTGACCGGGGTCGTCGAGGTGGCCTTGAGGTCGAGCGTGAGGCCGTTGAACAGGTCGCTGACCGTGTTGCTGCTGCGGTAGACCTCGATGCCGCCGTTGAGCACGATCTTCGCGTCCTGCGCGTCGGACTTGACGCCCGCGGAGAGGTCGTTGACGAACGCGATGGCAGTCGGGTCCTCACCGGGGTCGATCGACAGCGAGAAGCCGCCCGCGGAGCCGATCTCGGTCGCGCTCAGCACGAGCTGGTAGCGGTTGGCGCCGCCGTTGGCCTGGTTGCCGGTGTCGATGACCTGGGCGCGGACCGCCTGGCCCGCGGCGTTGATCTGGTTCGCGATGCCCTGCAGGGTCGGCGGGTCGTCGGTCGTGATCGGCACCTGGTTGCCGCCGACGTCGAGGGTGAACTCGAAGCCGACCGCGGCGACGGCGGCGGTGGCGCTCGCGCTGCCGGTGGTCGCGTTGACCTGCCCGGTGGCGAGGCGTTCGACGGTGAAGGTGTAGCTGCCCGGGGTCGCCGAGCTGCTCGCGCTCGCCTTGAGCACGTCCTCGTCGCTCGAGGTCGCCTTCATCGCCAAGAACTCGGTCGTCGACTTCAGCGCCTTCGCGGCCGTCGTCAGCTTGTCGAGCAACCCCTTGAGGTCCCCGAACAGCGACTTCTGCTTGGTCAGCGAGGTCTTCTTGGCCTGCAGCTGGGTGATCGGGCGCTGCTCCACGGCGACGAGGGCCGAGATGATCGCCTTCGTGTCGAGGCCGGAGGCGAGGCCTCCGAAGCTGATTCCTGCGCTGGACATGGTCGTTGACCCCTTCCGCGTGCGGCGGTGGTTCTCCCTGGACTATCGGAACCAGGGTGGGGGCACTTGACCCATTGTTTGCGGGGCGCCCCTTGGCGTGGGCGGTTCGCGTCCGGATCGTCCCGACTCGGGGCTGGCGCGCGGCCGGCCCGGCGCCCGGTCTCAGAGGGAACTGATTCCTTCCGTGGCGTACCTCGTCAATAGTTGAGGTCGGGCATCCACACATCTGCCGGCACATCGTGTCCGGCAGGAGAAGTCGATGCCCTCGTTCACACCGCCACGCTGCCCCAACGCTGATTGCCCAAGGCACACCGATCCGCAGCCCCGTTTCTACCGCCGCCGCGGCAGCTACTGGCCCAAGTGCCGCGCGGCGCCCATCCCCCGCTACCACTGCAAGTCCTGTAGCCGCAGCTTCTCACGGCAGACGTTCCGGCACGACTACCGGGACCACCGGCCAGAACTCAACGAGAGCCTGTTCCTGCTGCTGACCAGCGGCGTCGGTCTGCGGCAATGCAGCCGATTGCTGCGATCGGGCGTGCGATGCCCGCAGCAGAAGCTGGCCAAGATGGGGCGCACACTCGCTCTGCTGCGCGACAACCTGTGCCCTCTGCTTCCGAGCAGTCGCGTCTTCGTGATGGACGAGGAGGAGACCTACGAAGGCGCCTCGATTCGCCCGCTGACGATGCCCGTCGTGATCGATCGCGAGACCTGGTTCGTGGTCGCCGTCGACGTCGGCTCGATCCGGCGACTCGCTCGGCCCGGCACCCGGCGGCGGGTGCTGCAGGACCAGGAGGAGGCCAAGAACGGCAGGCGCCAGGACCAGAGCCGTGCGTGCACCGAGCGGGTGCTGCGCGCGCTGGCGGCGAAGTGCCCGGCGGGCGATCTCCTGCTGCAGACGGACAAGAAGTCGAGCTACGCGACCCTCGCCAGGCGCATCTTCGGTGACCGCCTGACGCACGAGACGACCTCGAGCCGGCGGGTGCGCGACAAGCACAACCCCTTGTTTCCCATCAACGTGACGCTGGCGATGTCGCGCGACAACTGCGGCCGGCTGCGGCGCAAGTCCTGGCTGGTCACCAAGTGCGCGCCGCGCCTGCTCGACCACGCGCAATTGTTCGCCGTCTACCGCAACTTCGTGCGGCGGCGCTTCAACCACGACCTGGAGGACGAGACCCCGGCCAGGCTGCTCGGCCTCGTGCCGCGAAACCTCGATGCGGCAGAGGTGCTCGCGTGGCGCCAGGATTGGGGCGATCGGAGCATCCACCCGATGAGCAAGAGCGGCGCGCAGACGGTGCGCGCTCGCATGGTGGCCTGACCCCTTCGGTGACGATGCGGGGCCGGCGTTCGCGGCTCACCTGGGCATGTGCACCACGGAAGGAATCAGTTCAGTCTCAGAGCGAGCGGTCGACCAGGCCGCCGTGGAAGTCGCGCAGCTTGCTCACCAGGTCGGCGGCGTCCCCCTCGGGGATGGTGCGCAGGACCTCGCCGGTCTCGCGGTCGCGGATGACGAAGGAGACCTGCTCCTCCTGGACGTCGACTTCGATGTCGAGCTCGGTGTCCACGGGCAGCGACAGGAACTCGACCACGCTGGCCATGGCCGACTTGCGGCGGTCCTTGGCGGTCGCCTCCTCCTCGGACTTGCGCGGACCGTTCTCGGCGCGCTGGTTGCCGGTGGCGCCGCCGTGAGCCGGCTGCGTGGGTGTCGCTTCGACCCCGGCTGGCTTGGCGAGGAGTTCTTGCACCTGGACCGAGCGGGCGCGCAGGTCCTGCTGGCGCGGGTCGGGCAGTGAGGAGCGATCGAGGTCCATGTTCGGGCTCTCCTGGTCGAGATACGGCGCGACCCACCGGGGAAGGAGTCCCCGGTGTGCCGCGTCGGCATCCATACCTGCAACGGGCCCGCTTCGATCAGCCGAGCAGGCGCAGCGCCGACTGCGGCAGGGCATTGGCCTGCGACAGCACGGAGATGCTGGCTTGCTGGAGGATCGAGTTGCGGGTCAGTTGCGACGTTTCGTAGGCCACGTCGACGTCGCGGATGCGCGACTCGGCGGAGCTGAGGTTCTCGACCGTGATGGCGAGGTTGTTGATCGTGCTGCTCAGGCGGTTCTGCGACGCACCCAGGGTGCCGCGCAGGCCGCTGACGGTGTTGATCGCCGCGTCGATGTTGGTGATCGCGGTGGTGAACGCGCCGCCCGAGCCGATGTCGAGCGAGCTGAGGCCCAGCGTGGTGCTCAGCGCCGCGCTCAGACCGACCGAGATCGTGTCGATGTTGGCGGTCGTGCCGAAGCCGACCTGGAAGCTGACGCTGGTCGACGAGCCGTCCAGCAGCTTGATGCCGGAGAACTCGGTCGAGCGACCGATGCGGTTGACCTCGTCGACGAGGCTCTGGAACTCGGTGTCCAGCGTCTCCTTGTCCTGATTGCTCACCGAGCCGTTGCTCGACTGGATCGCCAGCTCACGCAGACGCGTGAGGATGGAGCTCACCTCGTTCAGCGCGCCCTCGGCGGTCTGCACGAGGGAGATGCCGTCGTTCGCGTTGCGCTTCGCCTGGTCGAGCGAGCGGATCTGCGAGCGCAGACGTTCCGAGATGGCGAGACCGGCGGCGTCGTCGGCCGCGGTCGAGATGCGCAAACCCGTCGACAGACGACGGAAGTTGCCCGAGAGCTTCTCCGAGACCGACGCCAGGTTGCGCTGTGCGTTGATCGAGGCGGAGTTGGTGTTGACCCGAAGACCCATTCTTCTTCCCCGTTGCGTGACTCTGTGTGGTGTTGCGCAGCGCTCGTGCGTGCGCATGGTGAAGATCGGCACAGAGTCCCCGCGAAGCTGAAGAGGAATGCCGCATTTTCCCGCGCGCTGTGCAGGACTGCGGCAACCGCGCCTTGTCACGGGAAGGTGGGCGCGGGGGGTGGGCGCGCGGCGGCCGCGGCGAACCGCGCCCGCCGCGCCTCGCGCGATCACGCGAGCAGGCGCAGGGCCGCCTGCGGCAGCGCGTTCGACTGCCCGAGCACGCCGATCGCCGCCTGCTGCATGATCTGCAGCCGGGTCAGCTGCGCGGTTTCGAAGGCGACGTCGACGTCGCGGATGCGCGACTCGGCGGCGGCGAGGTTCTCGCTGCGGGCGCCGAGGTTGTTGATCGTCGAGTCGAGGCGGTTCTGGGTCGCGCCGAGGCGGCCGCGCAGGCTCGAGATGCCGTCGATGGCGGAGTCGAGCGCGTCGATCGCGGCCGACGGGTCGCCGGCGCTGCCGATGTCGAGCACGTCGAGGCCCAGGTCCGAAGCGCGCGCCGAGTCGAGCGAGACGGTCAGGGTGTCGACGCCCGCGACCGTGCCGATGCCGACCTGGAAGGTCACGTTCGCCTGGGTGCCGTCGAGCAGCTTGATGTCGTTGAAGTCGGTGCTCTGCGCGATGCGGTCGATCTCCTCGACCAGGGCGCCGAACTCCTCCTGCAGCGTGTCGCGGTCGTCGGTCGAGACGGTGCCGTTGCTCGCCTGCACGGCCAGTTCACGCAGGCGGGTCAGCAGGTCGCTGGCCTCGCCGAGCGCGCCCTCGGCGGTCTGCACGAGGCTGATGCCGTCGTTGGCGTTGCGGCGCGCCTGGTCGAGCGAGCGGATCTGGCCGCGCAGCCGCTCGGAGATCGCCAGACCGGCGGCGTCGTCGGCCGCGGTGGCGATGCGCAGGCCCGTGCTGAGCCGGCGGAAGCTCTTGCCGAGCTGGTCGGTGATCTTGGCGAGGTTGCGCTGCGCGTTGATCGAAGCGAGGTTGGTGTTGACGCTGAGTACCATCGTTTTCCCCTTGTCCCGCGCCGGCGACTCTCGCTGGCGCGTCGCCATTCACGGCGGATCCCGCGACGGCTGGAGGTCCTGTTGTCGGATTCCTCGACAGCGGCGGTCCAGCAACGGGACCGGGGGCGCGGAAGCCCGGCGGCATCGGCCGGTACATGCAGCGAGGCGGCGACCCCCCGTTCGGGAGATCGCCGCCTCGGTGTGGTTTCGGCGGGTGCCGCTTCGGATCAGCCGAGCAGCGACAGGGCCGACTGCGGCTGGGCGTTGGCCTGGGCCAACACCGAGATGCTCGCCTGCTGCAGGATCGAGTTGCGGGTCAGCTGGGCGGTCTCGTAGGCGACGTCGACGTCGCGGATGCGCGACTCGGCGGCGCTGAGGTTCTCGACCTGAATGGCCAGGTTGTTGATCGTGCTGCCGAGGCGGTTCTGGACGGCGCCGAGGGTGCCGCGCAGGCCGCTGACGGTGTTGATCGCCGAGTCGATGTTGGTGATCGCCGTGGTGAAGGCGCCGCCCGAGCCGATGTCGAGCGAGTTGAGCGACAGGGTCGTGCCGAGCGCGGCCGAGAGGGTCACGGCCAGGGTGTCGATGCCCGAGGTCGTGCCGAAGCCGACCTGGAAGCTGACGCTGGTCGAGCTGCCGTCGAGCAGCTTGATGCCGTTGAACTCGGTCGAGCGGCCGATGCGGTCGATCTCGCTGACCAGGCTCTGGAACTCGCCGTCCAGCGTCTCCTTGTCCTGGTTGCTGACCGAGCCGTTGCTCGACTGGACCGCCAGCTCGCGCAGGCGGGTCAGGATCGAGCTGACCTCGTTGAGGGCGCCTTCGGCGGTCTGCACGAAGGAGATGCCGTCGTTGGCGTTGCGCTTGGCCTGCTCGAGCGAGCGGACCTGCGAGCGCAGGCGCTCGCTGATCGCCAGGCCGGCGGCGTCGTCGGCCGCGGTGCTGATGCGGAGGCCGGTCGACAGGCGACGGAAGTTGCCGCTGAGACGATCGGTGACGGACGACAGGTTGCGCTGCGCGTTGATGGAAGCGACGTTGGTGTTGACTCGAAGACCCATGGAAACCCCGTTGCGTTGTCTGTGGTCACCCGCGAGATGCGGGCGAGGATGCTTGGGTCATGCTCGGTACCGGTGGCCAGCTCTTGAGCGCACGGCCCCGCCAGCGCGGTCAAATCGCGCAGAATCGGCGGCAGTGTGCACTCGTGCGACAGGTTCCGGCCTTGCCATGGCCCGCTGGGCGGCGGCGCGGGCGCGGCAGATTCTCGGCGGCCCGTGTCGCGGATTCCGACGGTCGCCGCGGCGGTGGTCTCGCGGTGACACACCCGGCGCGCGAACCGGCCCCCAAAACGCGCGAGGCGGCGCGCCCCGCTCGGAGCGCGCCGCCTCGAAGCGTGCGGTGATCCGCCTTGGGGCTTACTGCAGCAGCTGCAGGGCCGACTGCGGCTGGGCGTTGGCCTGCGACAGGATCGAGATGCTCGCCTGCTGCAGGATGTTGTTCCTGGTCAGCTGGGCGGTTTCGTAGGCGACGTCGACATCGCGGATGCGCGACTCGGCGGCGCTGAGGTTCTCGACCTGGATGGCCAGGTTGTTGATCGTGCTGCCGAGGCGGTTCTGGACGGCGCCCAGGGTGCCGCGCAGGCCGCTGACGGTGTTGATCGCCGCGTCGATGTTGGTGATCGCCGTGGTGAAGGCGCCGCCCGAGCCGATGTCGAGCGAGTTCAGCGCCAGGGTGGTGCCCAGCGCGGCCGACAGGGTCACCGACAGGGTGTCGATGTTGGCGGTCGTGCCGAAGCCGACCTGGAAGCTGACGCTGGTCGAGCTGCCGTCGAGCAGCTTGATGCCGTTGAACTCGGTCGAGCGGCCGATGCGGTCGATCTCGCTCACCAGGCTCTGGAACTCCTCGTCGAGGGTCTCCTTGTCCTGGTTGCTGACCGAGCCGTTGCTCGACTGGACCGCCAGCTCACGCAGGCGGGTCAGGATCGAGCTGACCTCGTTGAGGGCGCCTTCGGCGGTCTGCACGAAGGAGATGCCGTCGTTGGCGTTGCGCTTGGCCTGCTCGAGCGAGCGGACCTGCGAACGCAGGCGCTCGCTGATGGCCAGACCGGCGGCGTCGTCGGCCGCGGTGCTGATACGAAGACCCGTCGAGAGACGGCGGAAGTTCCCGCTCAGGCGCTCGGTGACCGTGGACAGGTTCCGCTGCGCGTTGATGGAAGCGACGTTGGTGTTGACTCTGAGACCCATGACTCCCCGATGCTCCTGGTAGTTGCCCGCTCGTTTGTGGGGCGTTGACTTCGCCTGAATCTCCGGAGGAAGTGTCCAGACCTTGAGACGACCGGGGCGGGGAGCCGCGGAAATGCGGAGATTTTCGCGGACTGACCAAAAGGTCGACGCCCGAGTGTGCCGAAAAGCCCCATGGCAAGGTCATCCAGCGTTTCGCGTCGGCGCCCCCCGCGACTGACGCGAAACCCCACAAAGGTCGGCACATGAAGAACCTGAGCTTCCCCGGACTCCCCCGTGTCCTCGTCGTCGACGACGAAGAAGGCGTGCGCGAAGGCTTGCGCACCATGCTGCAGCGCGAAGGCGTGCACGTCGAGACGGCCGGTAGCGCCGAAGACGGCGTGCGCCGCGTCGAGGACCGCAGCTACGACGTCGTGTTCCTCGACATCAACCTGCCCGGCGCCGACGGCCTGTCGATGCTGGGCAAGCTGCGCCGCGGCTCCCCGGCCGCCGACGTCGTCATCCTCACCGGCTACGGCACCGTCGCCAACACCGTCGAGGCGATGCGCAAGGGCGCCAGCGACGTGATCGAGAAGCCGTTCTCCAGCGACCGCATCCTGGCCGTGGTGCGCCGCGTGCTCGAGACGCGCCAGCTCAAGAACGAGCTCACCTGGCTGCAGGACCGCGTCCGCGAACTCACCGCCACCGAGCTCGTCGGGCTGTCGCCCGCGATCCGCGAGGTGCAGACCCGCATCGACCAGGTCGCCCACGCCCCGGACACCACGGTGCTGATCACCGGCCAGAGCGGCACCGGCAAGGAGCTGGTCGCGCGCTGCATCCACGAGCGCAGCGCCCGGCGCCACGGCCCGTTCGTCGCGATCAACTGCGCGGCGCTGACCGAGTCGCTGCTCGAGGCCGAGCTGTTCGGCTACGAGCCGGGCGCCTTCACCGGCGCGCAGAAGGAAGGCAAGGACGGGCTGTTCGCGGTCGCCGCGGGCGGCACCCTGTTCCTCGACGAGATCGGCGAGATGGAGCCGAGCCTGCAGGCCAAGCTGCTGCGCGTGCTGCAGGAGCGCAGCTTTCGCCGCGTCGGCGGCGTGCAGGACATCCCGGCCGACGTGCGCATCGTCGCCAGCACCAACCGCGACCTGCGCCAGATGGTGCAGATCGGCCGCTTCCGCGAGGACCTGTTCTACCGCCTCAACGTCATGACCGTGCACGTGCCGCCGCTCGCCGAGCGCGCCGCCGACGTGCCGCTGCTGTCGCACTTCTTCCTCGACCAGATCGGCCGCCAGATGGGCAAGGCCCTGTCGGGCTTCACCGAGGAGGCGATGGAGACGCTGTGCGAGTACTCGTGGCCCGGCAACGTGCGCGAGCTGCGCAACGCCATCGAACACGCCTGCATCATCTGCCCGAGCGGCATGATCGACGAGATCCACCTGCCCAAGTTCACGGGCGGCATCCTCGACGGCAGCGACCAGATCGAACGCGCCGCCGTGGTGCTCGACGCGCAGGACCGCTCGATCCGCGCGCTCGAGAGCCAGCTGGTCGCCCGCGTGCTCGACGAGACGCAGTGGAACATCAGCAAGGCGGCCGCGATCCTCGGCATCAACCGCACGACCCTCTACAACAAGATCCGCCTCTACGACCTCGGCAAGCGCCCGATGCGCGCCAAGGTGATCGTGTGACCGCGTTCGAGGTCGAGCGGCTGCCCGGCGTGCTCGGACACGAGCTGCGCAACCCCTTGGCCTCGGCCATGACCGGGGTCATGCTGGCCCGCGAGATGGTCGACGAGGGCGACCCCCGGGCGGCGGTGCTGGACGGCGTGCTCGGCGACATGGACCGCATGACCGGCCTGATCGACGGCTGGCTCGCCCTGGCGCGCGGCATGGCCGGCAGCACCGCCGAACTGGCGCTCGGCGCGCTGCTGCAGCGCGTCGCGGCCCGGCACGGCGCCGAGCTCGTCTCGCTGCAGTGCGAAGCGACCGTCAGCGGCAGCGCCGCGATGCTCGAGCGCGCGCTCGACAACCTGCTCGAGAACGCCCGGCAGGCCGGTGCGCGCAAGCTGCGCCTGGCGGTGCAGTCCCTGGGCGACGAGGTCACCGTGCACGTCGAGGACGACGGCTGCGGGGTCGACCCTCGCGACGTCGATCGCCTGTTCGCGCCGGGCTGGTCCGGGCGCGGCGGCAGCGGGCTCGGCCTGTTCGCCGTGGCCACGACCGTGGCCGCGCACGGCGGCCGCATCGAGTGCAAGCCCTTGCCGCGTGGCACGCGGTTCTCGCTGACCCTGCCGGCGTCGACGTCCTGCACGACCTGCGCATGAAGTGCCTGCTGGTCGACGACGAGGCCGGGATCCGCGAGGGGCTCGCGGCGCTGCTGCGCCGCAAGGGCTACGAGGTGACCACGGCGGCCGATTGTGCCGCGGCGTCGCGCGCGCTCGCCGAAGACAGCTTCGACGTGGTCGTCAGCGACTGGCGCCTGCCCGACGGGTTCGCCAGCAGCTTCCTGGGCAAGTGCACCTGTCCGGCGGTGGCGATCAGCGGGCACCCCGAGGAGGTGGCCTGCGAGAGCACGGTGCGCGCGGTGCTGCAGAAGCCGGTGATGCCCACCCGCCTGATCGAACTGCTGGGCACGCTGGCGGTGCGGCGCGAGTTCGCCGTCGACCCGTCGCTGCCCGCCGACGTCGCGGCGCTGCTGCAGCGGGCGCTCGACGTCCTGGGCCGCCCGGCGGCGGCGAGGATCCGTGACGACGGTGTCTACGTGCAGCTGTCGGCGCCCCTGGGCAAGCCCGGGCTGGTCCGCCAGCTCGAGGAGCTCGGTGGTGACCTGCGCCTCGTGACGGCGCGGGGTGAGCCCCAGGTGGAGCTGCGGTGGTGCCGCGACGGGCGCCCCGACATCACCACGCCGGTCGTCGGTCCCGACGCGGACTGGCCGCCGTCCGGGGAGTTCGCGATCGACCTGCACGGCGCCCGACTCGGCGCCGACGGCTTCGCCCGCTTGTTGGACGGCGCGGCGCGCTGCCAGTCCCGAGGTGGGCGCGTGCACTTCCTGAACATGCCCGAAGCGATGCAATCTTGGGCAATCAGTCAGGGAAGAGCCCATGACATGCCGATGAGGGAGAAGGTCGGTCCCCGATTGCCGGCCGTTCTTGCCGACTTGTGGAGTGAGCCGTGAGCGAAGAGCACAAAGATCCGACGACCTCGGTCACCGACAACGAGTCGGCTGGCGCCGGTGAGTCGACGAAGAGTCCGCAGCTCGCGGACCTGATGTCGGCGGGCGCGGCCAAGCCCGCAGCGGCCAAGAAGGCCGCTGTCGATCTCGACGGCGAGGCGCTCAAGGCCGCCGAGCAGGCCCTGGCCGAGGGCCAGAAGGTCCTGGCCAAGGCGCACGAGGAGATCGCGCAGGCGACGACCCCGCCGCGCCGCAACCGCACCCGCGAGCTGGTGCTGAGGCTGCTGCTGGTCGGCAACGTGGTGGCGATGATCGTCGTCGCGATGCTGCCGACGCCCGGGTCGACGTCGACGTCGACCGATCCCGCGACGAATCAGACCGCGGCGGAGCCGGGCACGCAGCCGACCGCGCCGAAGACCGGCTCGCCGGCCGGCGCCAACTTCAACGACCCGTGGAACCTGGCCCTGGTCGCGGCCGAGCGTCGCGAGTGGGGCTCGGCGATCGAGATCCTCGAGAAGTACCTGCTCGACTCGCCGCGCATGGCGCCCAGTCAGCGCCTCTCCGTGCTGATGGCGCTGAGCTACTACTCGAGTCGCGTCGGCAACCTCACGGCTTCGCAGGAGTACCAGCGCAAGGCCGAGGCGATCGAACAGAGCCACTCGCTGCCCGAGGACCTCGTCGCGATGGCCAAGGCGGCGGCCGAGAACGGCGACCAGGAGTCGCTGCGTCGCATCTGGGCGCGGTTCCTGCTGCAGCAGCGGCAGGTGCCGACGTGGCTCTACAAGCACGTGGCCGAGGCCTATCTGCAGCTGGGTGACAGCTACCGCAACGAGGCCAACCAGGCGGCCGAGAAGCAGCGCCTGCAGGAGCTCGAGGAGAACGCGGCGCGGCTGCGCGCGGAGCGACTCGGCCGGCAAGGAGGCAAGTGATGCTCGCGACGATCCTGCTCTGCCTGGCGCCCGCGCCGGTCGCCCAGGGTCCGGAGAACCCGTTCGTGGTCCGGCATGCGGTCGCGGACACGTTCGGTGCGAGGCGCATCTTCGTCAGCGCCGACAAGCGGTCGATCGACTGCTTCAGCGCGATGCAGCAGCTCACCGCCGCGGTGGGCTGGAACCTGCTGGTCGACAACCAGCCGCTCGAGGCGGACCTGCGTTTCCATCGCGTCGACCTCAACTTCGCCGATCAGGAGGCGCGCATGGTCGCGCAGCTGATCGCGGTGGCCGCCGGCGCCGACGTGGTCTTCGACGAGGCCGAGCCCGTGGAGGGCGCGCGGTCGACGGTGCACGTGCTGCGCACGCCCGACGCCGACACCGAGTCGGGTCGGCAGCGGCTGCGCGCGATGGCCGGGCAGTGGTACCGCTCGTTCCTGCAGGACGAGCTGCAGCACGACCCGTTGGTCGCGCGCGAGGCGGTGCAGGTGCGCATGTCGCTCGGTCAGCTGCTCGTCGACAGCGGCGATCTCGACGGCGCGATCAGCTTCTTCAAGGAGGCCTACGACCAGCGGCCCAACGAACAGGCCGCCGCGGCGATCCTGCGCATCACCGAGTGCCACCTCGACCTCGGCAAGGCCGAGTCGGACCGCGTCAAGCGGATGAACGAGTATCAACAGGCCGAGGAGTGGGTGCGGCGCCTGTTCGAGAACATGCCGAGCGCGCCCGAGATCACACCGGCGACCATCCTGCTGGGCCGCGCGATCCTCGGCCAGGCCGGCGCGGAGCGCACGCCCGAGGCGGCGCGCAAGCACGCCGAGCGCTGCCAGACCGAGCTGTTCGCCCGCGTCATCCGGCTCGTCGACTCGGTGGAGATGCTCGACGTCTGGCTGCTCGTCGGCGAGTCGCAGCTGCTGCTCGAGCGCCCCGACCGCGTCTACGAGACGATGCTCACCCTGCGCGAGTCGCCCAACTTCGGCGACCTGCGCGACGACCAGTTCCTCGGCTACCACTTCCTGCTGGGTTACGGCGCGCTCGGCACCGACAAGGCCGAGCTGGCGATGCGTTCCTTCGAGTGGTACCTGATCCACGCCGAGAACGACGCGCGGCGCGGGCAGGCCTACGTGCTGTTGGCGGAGAGCTACCTGGCCCTGAACCGCTTCGTGCAGGCGCGCGCGGCGGCGGTCGAGGCGCGCAGCCGCTTCCTCGGGGAGCTGTCCGACGCCTGGCGGCAGCGCGCGCTCAAGGTCTGGGCCCGCACGGCGCTCGCGCTCGGCGAGAAGGACCTCGCGTTCCTCGAGCTCGAGCAGATCATCGCGCGCGGTCAGGATCCGGAGCTCGCGATCTTCGTGATCACCGAGATGATCGCCGATCGGCAGTGGCAGCGCGCCATCGCGGTCGCCGATCGGCTCACCAACACCGAGGGCCGGATCGGCGATCAGGCGCGGTTCGAGAAGATCCGCGCGCTCTACGAGCAGGCGATCGCGAGCAAGCACCTGGAGGACTTCCCCGAGCAGGCGGTGTCGATCGCCCCGCGCATCGAGGACCCGCAGCTGCGCCGCGACGTGGCGACGATGATCGGCGACGCCTACAGCAAGCTCGGCAAGCTCGAGCACGCCGCCGACGCCTACCGGGGGATCCTGCGGTGAGGTGCTGGCCCGGTGCGTTGCTGCTGCTGTCGGTGACGGCCGTCCTGCCGGCGCAAGGCGGTGGGGCCGAGCCCGTGGACACCGCCGCCGAGCTGGCGCGCATGAACCGGTCGCTGACGCAGAACCGCAGCGAGGTCGAGCGCCTGCTCGACCTGCGCATCCGGCACGATCTGGGGCTGCCGATGGAGCAGGACGCCACGTCGTTCACGCCGGCCGGGCCGGTGACCACCGAGTCGCTCGAGCGCGCGCGGCGTGAGCTGCGCGACCAGGACGCGGTGACGACGACGCTGGCCGAGCGCTATCGCAAGCTCAAGTCCTCGGTCGAGCAGTTGCGCGCCGACGCGGAGGCCCAGCACAAGTCCGCCGGCGAGCAGCACGAGTTCGTCACGGTCCCGAGCCCAGGCAGCGCTGCCACCGGCGGCGCGGGCGCGAACGGCCGCGGGGCCGCGCGTGAGCCGCAGCCGACGTTGCCGCCGGTCCCGCCGACCGCCCAGGAGAGCCGGCCGGCGCCGGTCGAGGCGGTCGCGTTCCACGGCCTCGATCCGATCCGGGGACAGATCCACGGCTCCGAGGATCACCAGCGTGTGGCGCAGGCCCTGTTCAAGGCCGGCCAGGACCTGATGGACCGCGCCGCGATGCTGCGCCTGCAGGACCAGTCGGCGGCCGCCGACGAGCTCGACCACCGCGCCAAGGAGCGGCTGGTGCGCGCACTCGAGGAGCTCGAGCCGCTGCTCGCCAAGAGCGAGCCGCCGTTCCCCGCGCTGTTCTACAAGGGGCGCTGCCTCGAGCTGCTGTTCCGCTACTCCGAGCGCCACGAGGACCTCTCGATCACCAAGTCGACGCGCGAGTTCCAGCGCCGCGAGCAGGAGGTGCGCGACGCGTTCCTGCGGATCAGCGCGCGGGACGTGACCAAGACCGGCGAGCGCGGCAACGTCGAGGTGCTCGGCCCCTGGGGCCTGGCGGCGCAGACCGCGATGGAGCACTTCCGCTGGATGAACCTGCACAGCGGCTACAAGCCGCTGGTGCCGATCGACTCCCTCACCTGGCCAGGCGAGAAGGAACTGTGAGTCTCGACGAAGCGCAACTGCAGCAGGGATTCGAGCACTTCATCCGCGCGGCGCAGGACCTCGAACGGGGTTACGCCGAGCTCCGGGTGCGCGCCGCGGCCGTGGACCTGCAGCTGCAGGCCACCAACCGGGCGCTCGAACAATCGCTGGCCGAGCGCGAGGCGATCTTCGCCGCGCTGCCGCTCGGCCTCGTCGCCGTCGCCGAAGACGGCGGCGTACGCACCTGTAACCGCGAAGCCGAACGGCTGCTGGCGGCGGGCCGCGAAGCCGGCGTCGACCTGGAGCGCTGCGGCGCCGGCGAGACCGAGGTCGGCGCCGGACGCGTGCGCATCCGCCGCGTCGAGATGGCCGACGGCGAACTGGTGCTGCTCGAG
Source organism: Planctomycetota bacterium (assembly GCA_020638655.1). Taxonomy (GTDB): domain Bacteria; phylum Planctomycetota; class UBA1135; order UBA1135; family UBA2386; genus JACKIC01. The sequence goes on along the minus strand of JACKIC010000001.1, from coordinate 423,977 downwards.
GACCGCACGCAGCTGCGGGAGCTCGAGCGCGAGGTGCACCGGCTCGACCGCCTCGCCGGGCTCTCGGAGCTCGCGCTGGGCATCGCCCACGAGATCAAGAACCCGCTCAACGGCGTGATGGGTTTCGCCTCCCTGCTCGAGCGCACCGACGACCTGCAGACGGCCCGACGCTACGCGCGGCGCGTCAACGAAGGCGTTCGTCAGGTCGACGAGATCGTCAAGGCCCTGCTCGGGTTCGCGCGCTCCGACCGGCGCCAGCGCCGCCTCGCGTCGCTGCGCGATCTGGTGGCCGACGCCGCCATCGGCGCCGGCCTGCCGGCGCAGCGCGTCTGCCTCGAGGGCGACGTCGACCAGCACGTCGACGCCGACGCGCTGGGACGTGTGCTCGCCAACCTGCTGCGCAACTCGGTCGAGGCCTCGCCGGACGTGCGGGTCACCATCCGGGCCGGCAGCCGCGGCGGGCGCCTGGAACTGCTGGTGCAGGACGACGGGCCCGGCGTGCCGGCGGAGATCGGCGACAAGGTGTTCGAGCCGTTCGTGTCTTCCAAGGAACGCGGCACGGGCCTTGGCCTGCCGCTCTCGGCGAGGGTGTTGGCCTACATGGGCGGAGAGATCGAGTTGGTGTCCCAGGCGCAACCTGGCGCGTGTTTCCGCATCCGCATCCCGATCGTCGCCCCCGCCGAAGGCGCGATGGAGGCCGCCGGATGAGCCGGCACGAAGTGGTGCTGCTCGCCGACGACGAGCCGCTGTCGCGCGAGTTCCTGCAGGAGGCGCTGAGCTCCTTCGGGCTCGAGGTGCACGCCGTCGCCGACGGCCAGCAGGCGATCGACGCGCTGCAGGAGCGTGACTACGACCTGATCGTCACCGACCTGCGCATGCCGCGCGCCGATGGCATGCAGGTCATGGCCGCGGCCAAGAAGGCCGCGCCGGGGCGACCCGTGGTGCTGGTCACCGCGCACGGCACCATGCACGTCGCGGTCGAGGCGATGCGCAGCGGCGCCGACGACATCCTCGAGAAGCCCGTCGTGCTCGACGAGCTCGAGATCGTGCTGGCGCGCGTCCGCGAGCGGTCGCGGTTGCGGCGCGAGAACGACTACCTGCGCGCCGAGACGGTCGGCGGTGACCTCGTGGTCGCCGCGCCGTCGATGCAGCGTGTGCTCGACCTCGTCAAGAAGGTCGCGCCCAGCAAGGCCACCGTCATGGTGCGCGGCGAGAGCGGCACCGGCAAGGAGCGCGTCGCGACCATGGTGCATCGCTACAGCGATCGCGCGACGGGCCCGTTCGTCAAGCTCAACTGCGCGGCGATCCCCGAAGCCCTGCTCGAGAGCGAGCTGTTCGGCCACGAGGCCGGCGCCTTCACCGGCGCCGCGCGTCGTCGCGAAGGGCGCTTCGAGCTCGCCGACGGCGGCACGCTGTTCCTCGACGAGGTCGGTGAGATGTCCGCGGCGATGCAGAGCAAGTTGCTGCGCGTGCTGCAGGAGGGTGAGTTCGAACGCGTCGGCGGCACGCGCACCGTCAAGGTCGACGTGCGTATCGTCGCCGCGACCAACCGCGATCTCGCCAGCGCCGTCGAGAACGGCCTGTTCCGCGCCGATCTGCTGTATCGCCTCGAGGTCGTGCCCGTGCAGCTGCCCCCGCTGCGCGAGCGCGTCGAGGAGATCGTGCCGCTGGCGCGCCACTTCCTGCGCCCCGGCGTCACCCTGGACGAGTCCGCCGAGCGCGAGCTGCAGGCGTGGTCCTGGCCCGGCAACGTGCGCGAGCTGCAGAACGTCGTCGAGCGCGTCGGGCTGCTGTGCGAGGGCGGGGTCGTCAGCGGCGACTTCGTGCGCCGCTGGCTGCGGCCGATGGACGAGGACGTCGTCGTCGAGCCGACCTACGTGTTGCCGAGTGTGGACCCGATCGGCGCGCTGGTCGGACGGCCGCTGGCCGACATCGAGCGTGAGCTCGTGCTGCGGACTCTGGAGAGCTGCGGCGGAAACCGCCGCCGGACCGCCGAGACCCTCGGCATCGGCGTGCGCACCCTGTTCAACAAGCTGCAGGAATCGGCCGCCGAGCCGAGCCGCGCGTAACGCCGCCTCCGCGTCGATGCCACAGCGGCACGTGCCCCTGCCGACCGGCCCCCTGACCGGGCGACGCACGCCGCTGCGGCGCGTCGCCGCGCAGGCGTGCGCGGCGTTGAACCAGGCGCTGGACCTGTTGCCACTCGGCCGCTGGCTGCACCGTCGCATCCGGCGCGGTCTGCAGTTGTCGGAGCTCGAGCTGCGGCTGCGTCGGCCCGCGCCCGGCCTCGACGGCCTGCGCATCGCGTTCGTCTCCGACGTGCACGCCGGCAGCTTCATGGACGCGGGCGACCTGCACGCCATCTTCGAATCCGTCGCCGCCGCGAACCCCGACCTCGTGCTGTTCGGCGGCGACCTGATCAACACCCGCGAGCGCGAACTGCTGCACTACCGCGAGCCGTTGCGGCTGCTGCGCCCGGCCCTGGGCATGTTCGCCGTGCCCGGCAACCACGACCTGTTCTGGGGGCGCGACCTCGGTCTGTGGTCCGCATTCCTCGAAGACCAGGGCGTCACCGTGCTCTGCAACCGCGGCGTCCGGATCGCGCGCGGCGGCACGTCGCTGTGGCTCTGCGGCGTCGACGATCTGACCGAAGGCAGCCCCGACCTGCGCCTCGCGCTCGACGGGCGGCGGGACGGCGAGGCGACCGTGTTGCTCAGCCATCACCCCGACTTCTTCTTCGAGGCGGCGGCCGCGGACGTCGACCTGACCCTCTCGGGGCACACGCACGGCGGCCAGATCCGCCTGTTCGGCAGGGCGCCGATCCACCACAGCCGCTTCGGCTACGAGCAGGGCTGGTTCCAGGAAGCCGACTGCAGCCTCTACGTGGGGCGCGGCGTCGGGGTGACCCTGCTGCCGATCCGGATCGACGCGCGGCCCGAGGTGCCGATCGTCACCGTGCGCTGCCCGGTCGCCACCGGCGACGAGCGCACCGGGACTGCGGCGCGTGAGGCGGGTGTGGGGTCCGGTCTGGCGACCTGAGTGGCGGCGCCGCCGTACCGGCAGGTATGGTGTTCGCCCGATGCAGACCCGTGTCCATGCCATGCGCCAGCTGCGCGACCTCGGCGGCGGCTCGTTCGCCCTCGAGGTGGAAGGTCCGATCCCGGCGACCCTGCCGGGGCAGTTCTTCATGCTGCGCACCGAGCGCCGCTGGCCGGTGCAGCTGCCGCGTCCATTCTCGCTCTACGACTGCGCCGACGACGGCTCCTGGGGCAGCTTCCTGCTCAAGGTCGTCGGCGAAGGCACGCGCGCGTTGTGCGACCTGCGGCCGGGTGAAGGTGTGGTGCTGAACGGGCCGCTGGGCCAGCCGTTCCCGGCGGACGTCGACGATCCGGTGTGCATCGCCGGCGGCGTCGGCCTCGCGCCGTTCCTGCTGCTCGCGCGCCAGCGCGCCCGCGCCGGCGAACGCACCCGGCTGCTGTTCGGCGGCCGCAACCGCGCCGCACTGGCCGGCATCGACGACTTCGAGGGCGTCGCCGAGGTGTTCGCCTCGACCGACGACGGCAGTCACGGTCACCACGGTCTGGTCACCTCCCTGCTCGACGACCTGCTGGCCCGTTCGGTGGTGAAGCCCGGTGAGACGGTCTTCTGCTGCGGCCCCGATCCGATGATGCACGCCGTCGCCAAGGTGTGCGAGCAGCGCGGGCTGCGCTGCTTCCTGTCGCTCGAGACCTACATGGCGTGCGGCTACGGCGTCTGCAACGGCTGCACGGTCGAGGTGCAGGGGCCCCGCTTCAAGGGCTGGCCCTACTCACGCACCTGCATGGAAGGCCCGGTCTACGAGACCTGCGAGCTGACCGAGCTGCAGCGGCACTGAGCGATCGCTGGGGACACCGAGCGATCGCCGGCTAGCCGGGCACCGCGAAGCGCTTGAGCACCGCGAGCGGCACCAGTTCGAGCGTGCGCTCGTGCGTCGCCTCGAGCACGACCCGCGGTGCCTTGTCGGCTTCGTAGGCCTCTGCCCAACGCGCCGCGCACAGGCACCAATGGTCACCGGGCTGCAGCCCCGGGAACGCGAACTCGGGCCGCGGCGTCGACAGGTCGTTGCCGCAGTCCTTGCTGAACTGCAGGAAGTCCTCGGTCATCTCGGCGCAGACGGTGTGGATACCGTGGTCGTCCGCCGAGGTGTTGCAGCAGCCGTCGCGGAAGAAGCCGGTCAGGGGTCTGCTGCTGCACTCGACGAGGTCGGTGCCGAGGACGTTGCGGGCCTTGGTGGTGTTCACGAGCAATTCGCTGCGCGGCGATCGCCACGGGCCGGCCAGCATGGGTCAAGCCCGCGCCGGTCGCAACCGCCTGGTCACTCCGGCAGCTCGACGCGGGTCGTCTCGCCGCGCCGCGTCGAGAAGCGATGGAAGTGCACGGCGCCGGCAGCGTCGCGGCGGGCCAGCGCGTAGTCACCCGCCGGCAGGCGCAGATCGCAGTCGTGGGTCAGCTTGCCGACGCGCAGGCGCAGGTCGACGTCCCCGCGGATCGCGTACAGCTCGAGGTCGTTGGCCTTGGTCGCCGCCCAGAATTCGATCTCCGTGGGTGGCGTCGGAGGTTCGTCCGCGGACAGGTTCGTCGCCGGCGCGGGCATGCTCTGCGCCGGCGACGCCGGGCAACGCACCTCGACGAGGCAGGGCGCAGGCGGCGTGATCATGCCGAGGTCGCAGGTGGTGGTGTGGTCCACCCAGTGTCTGCCGAGGTCGATCCAGCCGCAGCCGGGCACGAACAGGTCGGCGCGATACCAGCCCGCGACCAGCTTGTCGGCCACCCACGGCTTGCCGGGTTCGGGGCGGGCCATGTTGACGCCGATGCCGAGCGCATCGTTCCACAGGCGCGCGCCGATGCTGCCCGTGTCGGTGCCGTCGGGCGGCACCAGGTCGAAACGCAGCTGACTGTCCCCGTCGGGGTCGTGCTGCAGCACGAGGTCACCCGTGTTGGTGAGCACGTTCTGCACGGCGGCGAGGGGCAGGCTCCGGTCGTTGCCCGGCGGCAACAGCAGCACCGTGCCGCGCGCGTCGGGCAGGTTGGCGAGCACGAACGCGCCGTCGTCGCCGGCTTCGGTCATGTCCCACCACGAGCCGTCTTCGGCGAACCAGACGATGCGCGCCTTGCCGATCGGCTTGCCGTCGGCGGTCTGCGCGCGGCCCTTGACGAAGGTCTCGCGGCGCAGGTTCACGGTCACCGGGGTCACGCCGGTCGTCGTGATCGCCGGGCTCGTGCCGAGCCCCTCGGCGTCGCCCCCCGCGCGCACGGTGAACTCTCCCGGCTTCAGCTTGTCGAAGCGGAACTGCCCGTTCTCGTCGGTGGTGGTGCGCTGCACCGGCTGCGGCGTGCTGCCGAGCAGGGCCACGGCGACCCCCTTGGCGATGGCGCCGTCTTCGCCGTAGACGGTGCCGGCGATGCCGACCGTCGGTGGCTCGTCGGCCGCAGCCTTGTTCTTGCCGTGCACACTCATCTCGTAGCTCACGCCTTCGACCGCGTCGAACAGGGTGACCTCGTTCTGTCGCCTCACGGCCTGCGCGGCGGCGCTGGCGAACACCGCGTAGGGGTGCATGCCGCGCGCGGTCGGCACGTCCGCCTCCTCGTGGAACAGGTTGGCGACGATCGGCACACCCGACAGCACCATGCCGTTGTTGCCGCTGATCCGGAACTCGAACGTCGTGCCGCTTCGCCGACCGCCGCGCGTGCCGACCGTGATCGACCGCGGCACGCCGTGCTGCAGGGTGATGCGGTGCATGAGGCCGATGGGGTCGGCGAGGATCACCTCGCCCGTGGGCAGGCGCGAAGGCCATTGCAGCAGGGTCACGCCGTCCGCGCCCGTGTCCTTGCCCATGTCGTCGAGCGTGCACCCCGGCGGACCGAGCCGCAGCGTGCGCCCCGAGACGGGCAGCCCGGTCGGATCGACGACGCGCACCGACAGCTCGAGCAGGTAGGGGTGGTCGAGCCAGTCCGTCGCGGTGTCCGAGGCGTCCGCGGCCGCCTCGCGGATCGCGGTGTTGGTCTTGGCCTCGGTCGCGCCCGTCGCGGCGCGTGTCTGATCGCCGGCCTCGATCCCCTTCGTCGGGTCCGCGGGCGGCGCCGGGTCCTTCCCGAACGTGTAGACGAGGAGTCCGCCGGCGAACAACAGGCCCGCGGCGGCGAGGGTCTTGGTGGTGGTTCCCATGATCCAGAGTCCGGTCGTGATGGTGATGCCGGCTGCGGCCGCGGCCGTCGGCAGGCCGAAGGTGGAGGCCATCGCCAGGCGCCAGCGGTCGCTGTCGCCGTGGCACTGACGGTCGAGTCGGGCGCGCAGCTGCGCCAGTCCGCGGGCCAGGCGGCTCTTGACGGTCGCGACGCTGCAGTCGGTGCGCGCCGCGATCTCGCGCGGCGGCAGGTCCTCGAAGTACCGCATCAGGATCGCGGTCTGGTAGGGCTCGTCGAGCGCGAGCACGGCCTGCGTCACGGCCTGCAGCGTCTCGGCGCGGCTGAGCAGGTCCGCGGACGACCTGGTCGGGGGAGGTTCGGGCAGCGCCGCGAGGCGCCTCGTCTGCCGCGACTGCTGCCGGCGCCATTGCCGCGCGAAGTTGACGACGGTGCGGTAGAGCCACCCACCGAGCGGTCCGGGCGCGAGGTCCTTGCGGGCCGCGGCCTGGTAGAACGCCTGCTGGGTCACGTCCTCCGCGGCGTGCGCGTCGCGCACGAGGTCGCGCGCAATGCTCCGCAGGGCCACGGCGTGGCGCTGCAGTTCGTGATCGAGGTCGTGCGGATCGGACATGGGTGGCGGGAGGGGCGCCGCGCGGGGGGGCGCACGGCGCATGCTACTCATGCCGCGGCATCCGGATCGGATGCAGGCAATCGCGGATTCTGGGCCGCGCCACCCGGGAGCTCAGTCGCCGTCGATCCCTTTGAGCGGGAAGGTGGCGCTGGGCACGTGCTCGCGGTCGACGATCGACAGCAGCTTCTGGACCGTCTCCGGTCGTGCGCCACTGAGGTCCGACGCCTCGGTCGGGTCCTTGGCGAGATCGTAGAGCTCGGTCACGAACTTGGGCTTCTGCATGTTCTTGCGCACGAGCTTGAGGTTGTCGACCCAGACCGCCTGCCAGCCGCCGTAGCCCGCGAATTCGCGGTAGAGGAACGGCCGCTCGGCCTGCTCTTCGCCGCGCAGCGTGGCCGCGAAGCTGACGCCGTCGCCGTCGATGGGGTTGTTCACGCCGCACAGCTCGGTCAGCGTCGCGAGCCAGTCCTCGGAACCGACCAGCCGCGCGCTGGCCGAGCCCTTCGGCACGACGCCGGGCCAGCTGACGATCGCCGGCACGCGGATGCCGCCTTCGTACATCGAACCCTTGCGGCCGCGGAGGCCGCCGCACGAGTCGAAGAAGTCGACGTCGGTGCCGCCGACGGGGCTGTGCGTCGCGCCGTTGTCCGAGGTGAACACCACGATCGTGTTCTCGCGCAGGCCGAGCTCGTCGAGCAGGTCGACCAGCTGGCCGACCTCGCGGTCGAGCCGCGTGATCATCGCCGCGTAGGCGGCGCGCGGCGTCGGGTGCGGCGTGTAGCCGTTGCCGCCCGTGTAGGGCTTCTCCTCCCACTGACCCGCGTAGGCCTTGGCCTCGGCGTCGGGGATGTGCAGGGCGAGATGTGGGATCACGCTCGGCAAGTAGAGGAAGAACGGGCGGTTCTTGTTGGTGAGCAAGAACGCGACGGCCGCGGCCTGGATGCGATCGGGCGCGTAGTCCTTGCCGATGAAGCGCGCGTAGCTCTTCGGGTCGCTGGGGTCCTCGTCCGGCTTCAGCTTGCCGCCGCCGGGCACGGGCGGGTCGTTGGCCAGGGGGATGCGCTTGGCGTCGTCGTAGAGGAACTCCGGCCAGTAGCTGTGCGCGTGGCGCTGGCAGTTGTAGCCGAAGAAGCGGTTGAAGCCGCGGTGCAGCGGATCGCCGGTCGAGCCGAACGGGCCCAGGCCCCACTTGCCGAACGCGCCGGTGACGTAGCCGCCGGCCTGCATCACCTCACCGAGCGTCTTCTCGCTCGCGGGCAGCGGCCACTGTCCTTCGGGCTGCGCTTCCTTGTTGTCGCGCACGGCGGCGTGGCCGGGGTGCTTGCCGGTCATCAGCACGCAGCGCGACGGCGCGCAGACCGGCGAGCCGCAGTAGTAGCGCGTCAGCCGCATGCCCTGCGCGGCGAGCTGGTCGAGGTGCGGCGTGTGGATCTTGGTCTGCCCGAAGCAGCCGAGCTCGCCGTAGCCGAGGTCGTCGGCCATCACGAACACGACGTTCGGCGGGCGCTTCTTCGGAGCTTGCTGGGCGAGAGCCGCGGCGGTGGACAGGAGGACAGCGATGCCGAGGAGGAGGAGGCGCGCCATGGGGCGAACGGTATCCCGGCCGGACGCGCCGGTCTCGCTTCGAGTCGTTCGCGCTGAAGGTCGGGGGCGCTCGCGCCGAAGTGCCCGCATGAAGACCCGGATCCTGGTCGCTGCCCTGGCGTGTCTCGCGGTCGGCTGCGCCGATCCAGGTCCTGCGCGCGATCATGTCGCGGCGCTGTTCGAGCTCGATCCTCGGGCGTTCCATGGCGCTCCCGCGACGGCGGCGCAGCGGGAGCTGGGGGAGCGGCTGTTCACCACCAGGCTCGGCGAGGCCGCTTGCAGTGACTGCCATCGCCTCGGGGATCATGGTCAGGACGGGCGGTCGCACGTGCGCAATACGCCGGCCCTGGCCGACGTCTCGCGGCAGCTGGTGCTCGGCTGGGACGGCGGCGAGGGCGACCTCGGGCAGATGGTTGCACGCGAGCTGCGCGATCGTTGTCGGGTCGAGGACGCGCAGGCCGTCGCGGCGCTCACGGCCTTCCTCGACGGCTGGCGCACGCGCGGTCGTTGGGATCGTTACGTCGAGGGTGACGACGGGGCGTTGTCCGGCGCCGAACGGCACGGGCTGGCGACCTTCATCGAGGTCGGCTGCGCGGCGTGTCACGCCGGCCGCACGCTCGGCGGTCGTTCGCGGCACAAGCTCGGCGCGGCGGCGCCGTTCGCGACGGTCGACACGGGCCTGCACGCGGTCACCGGTCGCGATGCCGACCGGTACTTCTTCAAGGCGCCGATGCTCAGGCTGGCGGCGCGGACCGGGCCCTGGCTGCACGACGGGTCGGTGAGTGACCTGCGCGAGGTCGTGCGGCTGATGGCGCGGCACGAACTCGGCAGGGAAGTGAGCGACGCACAGGTCGATGCGATCGTCCTGTTCCTGCAGGCTGCGGCCGACGTCGACGAGCGCACCGGCTGACGCGGCAGACCACTTGAGCCCTTGTCCTGAGCGCAGCACGGGCCTTGCCACGGTGCGCTGCGCCGCCGGTGGGACGGCGGGTGCGCGGCCCGCTGTCGATCTTGTCGACATGAACGAAAACGAGACCGCCGTTCCTCACGATCTCCTGGCCGGTGACCCTGCGCCTCATCCTCCTCGTCGTCCGCGTCCTCCTCGCGGACGGTGGCGATGGGTCGCGGTCACGCTGCTCGCCGTGGTTTCGGTCGCGGCCGCCATCGCCGTTCCGAACCTGCGGTCTGCGAGGCTCAACGCCAACGAGTCGGCTGCGATCGCGACGCTGAAGAACATCAGCAGCGGCCAGTCGCAGTGCCAGGCGAGCGGCATCATCGACGTCAACGGCAACGGCTCGGGTGAATACGGCTACTTCGCCGAGCTCGCGGCGTCGGTGGCGTTGCGCGGCAAGACTGCGAGGATGGCGCCTGCGGTGCTGTCGAACGCGTTCGGCACCGTGCAGCGCTCGCGCGTCCATCGTTCGGGCTACGTGTTCCAGATGTTCCTTCCGGACGCGCAGGAGCGAGGTGTCGCCGAGTCTGCCAGTGGCGGGGCGCCGCCCGGGGTCGACGCGGACAACGCCGAGGTCTTCTGGTGTTGTTATGCGTGGCCGCAGCATCAGGGCCGTTCGGGCAAGCGCACGTTCTTCATCAACCATTGCGGCGACGTGCTCGCGACCAACGGTGCGGTGCGGGCCTACGACGGCGAAGACGACCCCGTGTCGTGGCAGGCAGCGTTCGCAGCTGAGGCGGGTCAGGCCATGAGCTCTCCCGTCGCGGCCAACACTCTCGGTCAGGACGGCAACACCTGGGTGGTCGTCTGATGACGCCCTTCGCGGCCGCGTGACGGCCGCAGCTTCTCGACCATCGCCAGTACGTAAGGCGGGCTCGCGCGTGCATCAGGTCTGCCTGTTGGCATCGGCGGCGCCTCCGACTCGGTCTCTCCGACTGACCTTCGTCGCGAGGCATCGCGCGGGTAAGCAGCGCGCGAGCCCGGGTAGGTTGCAAACTCGTGGCGCTCAGGCCGCCGCGAGCTCACTTCGGTCCGGTGGGACTACTGTCAATCCGTACCTCCGTGGCATGACCAACAACGGAACTGCGAGAGTCGGACACCAGCGGTCGGGCGACGCATGCTTCTCGCTCGACCACGGGATGCAGGGTAGCCCGCGTGAAGGCGCGCGCCATCCGGTGCAGGGCGCAGCCGTGGGGGGCATCAGTGGGGTGGTCGCCGAGATCAGGCGAGCAGTTCTCTCACGACGCGTCCGGCGACGTCGGTGAGGCGGAAGTCGCGGCCCTGGAACCGCCACGTCAGCTGCTCGTGGTCGAAGCCGAGCAGGTGCAGCATGGTCGCGTGCAGATCGTGCACGTGCACCGCGCCCTCGGTGATGTTGTAGCCGAAGTCGTCGGTGCTGCCGTGTGCGTGGCCGGCGCGCATGCCGCCGCCCGCCAGCCAGATCGAGAAGCAACGCGGGTGGTGGTCGCGGCCGTAGTCGGTCGCGGTGAGCTTGCCCTGGCAGTAGGCCGTGCGGCCGAATTCGCCGCCCCAGACGACCAGCGTGTCGTCGAGCAGGCCGCGGCGCTGCAGGTCGTGCACGAGCGCGGCCGAGGCCTGGTCGGTCTGCTTGCACTGCCGCGAGATCCCGGCGGGCAGACCGCCGTGTTGGTCCCAGCCCTGATGGAACAGCTGCACGAAGCGCACGCCGCGCTCGAGCAGGCGCCGCGCCAGGAGGCAGTTGGCGGCGTAGGTACCCGGCTGGCGCGCGCCTTCCCCGTACAGCTCGAACACCTCGTCGGGTTCGCTGCCGAGGTCGGCGACCTCGGGCACGCTGGCCTGCATGCGGAAGGCCAGCTCGGCCTGCGCCTGACGCGCCGCGATCGCGGGGTCGTCTTCGTGTGCGAACTGATCGCGGTGCAGCGCCGCGAGCGCGTCGAGCTGCGCGCGGCGCGCGATCCCGTCGACGCCCTGGGGGTTGTCGAGGAACAGCACCGGCGAGCTGCCCGGTCGGAACTGCACGCCTTGGTACTCTCCGGGCAGGAAGCCGCTGCCCCACAGTCGCGCGTAGAGCGGCTGGTCGCGCTGCGCGTCCTTGCTCACGAGCACGACGAACGCGGGCAGGTCGCGGCTGTCGGCGCCGAGGCCGTACGCGGCCCACGCGCCCATCGACGGTCGCCCGCTGATCTGGCTGCCCGAGCAGAAGAACGTGATCGCCGGGTCGTGGTTGATGGCTTCGGTGTGCATCGAGCGCACCACGCACAGCCGATCGGCGACCTTCGCGGTGTGCGGCAACAGGTCGCTGACCCACAGGCCGCTCCGGCCGTGCTGGCGGAAGCCCGTGAACGAGCCCGCCAGCGGCAGCACCGACTGGTTGCCGCTCATGCCGGTGAGCCGCTGTTCGCCGCGCACGGACGCGGGCAGGTCCTGGCCCTGCAGTTCGCGCAGGCGCGGCTTGGGATCGAAGGTCTCGAACGGCGACGGCCCGCCGGCTTGGAACAGGTAGACGACGCGGCGCGCGCGCGGCGCGAAGTGGGGGCGTCGCGGCGACGGATCGTCAGCCGGCAGCAGCGAGCGCATCGCCAGCGCGCCGAGGCCGAGCGAGCCGCGACCGAGCATGGCGCGCCGCGTGAGCGCCGTGAGGTCCTGTGGGTTCATCGCAGCACCACCACGGCGTCGCTGGCCATCAGGGTGGAAGCCGCCAGCGTCAACGCCTGCGCGCGGTCGGCGGCGGTCGCGCACAGCGTGCGCAGCGCGGCCAGTTCGGCGTCGCGCGGCGCGCGCGCGGCGAGGGCGACGAAGACGCGCACCAGTTGACCGTCGAGACCTCCGTCGGGCAGTTCGGCGAGCACGCGCGAGGCGAGGGCCGCGGCGCACTCCGTGAACACCGGGTCGTTCAGGAACGTGAGCGCCTGCAGCGGCGTATCGGTGACCTGGCGGCGCGCGACGCAGACTTCGCGGCTGGGAGCGTCGAGCGCGGTCATGTTCGGTGGCGGCGCGGTGCGCTTGCGGTAGGTGTAGAGGCTGCGGCGGCGGGCGTTCGGCCCGTCGTCGGGCTTGTAGTCGGCGCCGCCCCAACCGACGCCCGCGTCGCGCCACAGGCCCGGCGGTTGCCAGGGCTTCGCGCTCGGACCGCCGACGTGAGTGTGCAGGAGCCCCGACGCGGCGAGGGCCTGGTCGCGCAGGACCTCGGCGGACAGCCGGAACGACGGGCCGCGCGCGAGCTGCGTGTTGTGCGGGTTGGCTTCGCGTTGGGCCGGCGTGGCGCGCGAGGATTGACGGAAGGTCGCCGAGCAGACGATGCGCCGCAGCAGCTGCCGCACGCTGCGTTGCGCCGCGAAGTCGACCGCGAGCGCGTCGAGCAGCGGCTGCTGTTGCGGCGGTTCGCCGAGCGTGCCGAAGTTCTCGGGCGTGCCGACGAGGCCGCGGCCGAAGCACTGCGCCCACAGGCGGTCGACGACGACGCGCGCCGTCAGCGGGTTGCGCGGTGAGTTCAGCCACTCGGCCAGTCCCAGGCGGTCGCGTGGCCACTGCGGCGCGAACGGCAGCACCGCGGCGGGAACGTCGGCCGACACCGGCTGCGCGAGATCGGGCTGGTCGTAGGCGCCGCGGCGCAGCACATGGCGGGCTGGCGGGTAGCGGTGCGCGGCCATCACCATGAGCTCGGGGATCGCGTCGACGAGATCGTGCAGCGCGCGGCGCGCGGCGCGCAGCTCGGCTTCTGCCGTGCGCAGCGTCTCGTCGCCTCGGGCGAGGTGGTCGCGGTAGGCGGTCGCGTCGGGCTGCCGGCCGGCGAGCAGCGTCACCTCTGCGGCGTCCAGGCAGCGGTCGAACAGCGCGAACTCGTCGATGCTGCCGCCGGCGAAGCCGCGGTCGCGGTCGCGGCCGCCGAGCTCGAGCTTGCGCACGGTCGCGGGTCCCTGCAGGTGATCGCGCACGATCTCGGTGTCGACGCGTTCGCCGTCGAGGTAGAGCGTGAGGCCCACCGCGCGCGCGCTGCCGTCGTACGTGGCCACGACCTGACACCAGCGGCCGAGCGGGAACGGCGCCTTGCTGCGGATCGCCGCGGCCGAGCCCGGCCAGTGGTGCACGAGCTGCCAGTCGAGGTGGCCGTCCGTGAGCAGCAGCTGGTACCCCTGGGTGTCGGCGTCCTCGGTGTAGTGGCTCGTGTGCAGCAGCACCGCGCGTTCCTTGGTGTCCGGACACCAGCACCACAGCTGCACGCTGAATGCGTCTTCGCGGCGGAACGCCGGCAACCCGTCGATCGCGACCCGGGCGTCGCCGTCGAGCGCGAGCGCCTGCCCGCGCGCGCCGGACGCGGGCTTCACCTCCGCGGGCACGTTCGCCTGGCGAGACGGTTCGCGCGCGTCGGTGCTCTTGCCGTTCTCGATCGCATCGAACGGGAAGTGCGCGATCGGCGCGGGGGCGACAGGCTTCTCGACGGCGGCCCGCCAGGCCTCGGCCAGCGCGCCCGAGGAACTCTCGGCGATCTCCTTCGCCGCGGCGCGGGCGGCGGCCAGCGCCTGGTCGCGGCGCTGCTCGGCGGCGCTCACGGCGCGCTGCAGCGTGCGGATCTCGCCTTGCTGCGCCGCGGTGGCGAGGCGCACCGTCGGCTGGGGGATGCCGCCCGTCGAGTAGGGCGACAGCCCGGCTTCGTCGATCGCGAAGAAGCTGCCGAGCGAGTAGTAGTCGCGCTGCGAGATCGGGTCGGACTTGTGGTCGTGGCAGCGCGCGCAGCCGACGGTCAGGCCGAGGAAGGCCGTGCCGAAGGTGTCGACGCGGTCGGCGATGTACTCGTGCCGCCACTCCGCCTCGATCGAGCCGCCTTCGTTGGTCTGGCGGTGCAGGCGCCAGAACGCCGTCGCGGTGCGCGTCTGCACGTCGGCGTCGGGCAGCAGGTCGCCGGCGACGAGTTCCTGCACGAAGCGGTCCCAGGGTTTGTCGTCGGCGAACGAGCGGATCAGCCAGTCGCGCCAGGGCCAGGTGCGGCACTCGAAGTCGGATTGATAGCCGTAGGTGTCGGCGAAGCGCGCGAGATCGAGCCAGGGGGTGGCGAGGTGTTCGGCGCATGCGTCACTTGCGAGCAGCGCGTCGACGCGCCGTTCGTAGGCGTCCGCAGCGGGGTCGGCGAGGAACGTCGTGACGTCCCCGGGCGTCGGCGGCAGCCCCGTCAGCACCAGGTGGGCTCGGCGCAGCAGCAGTTCGCGTTCGGCTGCGGGCGCCGGCCGCAGGCCGCGAGCCTCGAGTCCCGCCAGCACGAAGCGATCGAGTTCGTCGCGGCACCAGCCGTCATCGCGCACCGCGGGTACCTGCTTCTCGGGGACGACGAAGGCCCAATGCCGCGGTGGCTGTTGCGCTGTGACCGCCGAGGTCAGCAGCGTGAGCAGCAGGGCGCGGATCGGGGCGGCGGCCACGGCACTAGTCGCAGCCGGGTTCTTCGTGCAGCAGGGCGAGGTCGTTGCAGGCGTTCCAGAGCAGTACCATCGCCTGCTTCACGTTCGCCGTCGCCACGGGCGGCAGGTCGTCGCGGCGGCTCAGCGCGTGCAGGCGGCGGTAGAGGTCCAGGAGCTCGCGGTCGTCGGCGCTGAGCGCGTTGCCGAGGAGGTCCCGGGCGTCGGTGTCTTGGCTGGTCATGGTCGCGTCCTGGATCAGTATTGGGGGCGGAGGTCCTGCAGGCGCTTGGCCTTGAGCTCGAAGCGCGGCAGCTCGCCCTGCTTGCACAGCTCGAGGTTGAAGCGCAGGCCTTCGTGCGCGTCGGCGAGGTCCTTGCCGAGCTGCGCCTGCAGCCGCGGCCAGCACTCGGTCTGGTCGGGCTTGAGCTCGACCTTGACGGTGATCTCGTCCTGCACGTTGTCCTTGCGGTCGATGACGATCTGGAACTCCTCGACCTCGCTGTGTTCGCGCACGACGGCTTCGACGGCGCGCGGGTAGACGTTGGTGCCGCGGATCAGCTTCATGTCGTCGACGCGGCCGAGGATGCCACCTTCGTAGATGTCGCCGGTGCGGCCGCACGTGCAGCGCGTGTGCGGCACCTTGCAGACCAGGTCCTTGGTCTTGTAGCGCAGCAGCGGGATGAAGCCGCGGCCGAACGACGTGACGACGCGCTCGCCGCGTTCGCCGTAGCCCATGGGTTCGCCGCTGTCGGGGTCGAGCACCTCTTCGATGAAGTGGTCCTCGATGATGTGCGGGCCGCCGGGTTGGTGGTCACACTCGAAGATCATGATCGTGCCGATCTCGGTCATGCCGGCGGTGTCGCCGCACTTGCCGCCCCACATCTCCTCGATCATCTTCTTGACCGCGGGGATCGAGCCGGCGGGCTCGCCGCTCACGACGACGCGGCGCACTCTGCCGTCCTTACGCAGGTCGATGCCCATCTTCTCGGCGGTCTGGCCCATGCGCAGCGCGTAGGTCGGCGTCGCGCAGACGACGGTCACGCCCATCTCGACGATCTGCTTGACGCGCTGCTCGGTGGTCATGTTGCCGGACGCGAGCGTCAGGCAGCCGAGCTTCTCACAGCAGTAGTGCGCGCCCCAGAAGCCGATGAACGAGCCGTACGAGAACGCGAAGAAGACCTTGTCCGAAGGCCGGATGCCGAAGCCCCAGAAGCCGTAGCACCACATGTCGGCGATCCACGACCAGTCCTTGCGCGAGTCGAGCACACGCAGCGGCTGGCGGCCCGACGTTCCCGAGGTCAGGTGGTAGCGGATCGCGTCCTGCTCGGGCCGCGTGATCATGTCCCCGAACAGCGGCTTCTCGGCCTGGCACGCCATCCAGTCCTCGCGCGTCATGAACGGCAGGCGGCGGATGTCGTCGAGCGTCTTGATCTTGTCCGGCGTCACGCCGGCCTTCTCGTAGAGCCGGCGATGGAACGGCGAGTGGTGCCAGGAGCGCTCGACGAGGCGCTGCAGCTTGAGCAGTTGCAGCGCGCGCAGCTGGTCCTTGGCGAGGGTCTCGGTCTTGGGGTTGTAGTAGATCGATTCGGTGGCGGCCACGAGCGAGCTCCGGTGGGTCGAAGTGTCGTCGCAGCCTAGCCGTGGCGCGGGGTCGGCGCGAGCCGCCGACCCCGCTTGCGCGCCCGAGTCAGTCGGCGAGCCAGGGCTTCGCCGCGGCGTGTCGTTCGGCCTTGTCGGCGTTCGGGTCGTAGCCCTTGGTGCCGCCGAAGACCTCGCTGAGCGTGTCGATCGCCTGCTGCCGCGCGACCGCGTTGTCGCTGAGCAGCAGGTTGGCGAGCTCGTGTTTGGCGCTGCGATCGCCGATCAACAGGCGCGTGCGCGCGGCCTGTGACAGCAGCGGATCGATGTCGGGGATCGAGGCCGGCAAGAGGCCCTGGGCGGCGGTCGACTCGAGCCGTGCGGTGTAGCGGCGCAGGGCCGGCACGCACTCGATGTCGCCGCAGGTCTCGAGCGTCAGCGCGGCGTAGGCCGCGACGCCCAGCACCGGATCGCGCAGCGCCTCGCAGGCCGCCGGCGCCGCGCCCTTGTCGGCGATGCGGTAGAGCGCGGTCAGCACCAGCGCGCGCTTCTGGCTGAAGCCCGGCGGGAACTTCAGGCCGCGCAGCAGCGCCGGGATCGCGTCCTTGCCCATCGTCACGAGGGCTTCGACGGCGGCGTCCACGTTCTTCGCGGCGGGCAGGTCGCAGGCCGTGCCGCCCATGGTGGCGACCGTCTTCCACGCCTGCTCGTCGGCCTCGGCCGACGGGTGGTGCACGGGCAGCAGCACCGAGGCGTCACCCTTGGCGCTCCACCAGCTGCGCAGCTTCGACAGCGCGGCGAGGCGCTCGGGGCGCGGCGCCGTCGGCTGGTAGCCGAAGTGCTGGCCGGTGAGCGGATAGAACAGCTCCCACGCGTCTTCGCGCAGCAGGTCGTCGTCGAGGTCGAGGCCGGAAAGCAGCACGGGGATGCCCGCCGGGCTGCCCAGTTCGCCCAGCGCCGCGGCCAGGTCCATGCGGGTCTCGACGAACGGCGCGGCGCGCATCGCGGCCGTCATCGCCGTCACGGCGTTGACCTCGCCGACGGCGGCCAGCGCCATCGCCGCGGCGCGCACGACGTCCGGATCGGCGTCGTCGAGCAGCGGCAGGATCGCGCCGCCGACCTTGCGGCCGCCGATCTTCGCGAGCAGTTCGGCGGCGGAGGCGCGATCGAGCGGGTTGGGCATCGACAGGGCCGGCGTGATCTCGGTGATCAGCACGTCGACGTCGTCGGGCAGCCGCATCAGCGGGACCAGCTTGCGCGCGTGGATGCGGATGTAGAGCTCGTCGCTCTGCAGCGCGGCGCGCACCGGCGCCTCGGCGGGACCGCCGATCATGCGCAGCGTCGCGATCGCCTGGTTGAACGTCTTGTTGTCCCACGAGCCGAGCGCGGTGATCAGCTGCGGGATCGCCGGCTCGCCGATCTCGACGAGGCGGGTGCGCGCCAGGCGGTTGCCTTCGGGCACCGGGAACTTGAACAGCTCGATCAGCTGCTGGATGTCCTCCTTGCTGGTGCCGCTCGGCAGGTCGATCTCGGTGCCGGCGATCGGCGGGTGCGCGTAGTCGACGAGGTTGGCCATGCCCGCGGCCTTGGCGCTGACGTGCTCGGGCGTGAGGACCTTGACGTCGGGGTCGGACTCGACCGGCTTGTCGGACGGGGTGACGCCCGCGAACGTCAGCTTGCGCTGTTCGAGGCGGCGCGCCTGGTCGGGGTCGTTGTCCTCGATCGGGTAGTAGTACTTGAAGTGCAGCTCACAGGTCACGGTGCCGTCTGCGACCTTGAGCGGCACGGTGTGCGTGCGACTCTCGCCGGACGGGATCTGCGAGTTGACCTGCAGGTGCAGGCCGTAGGGCCGCTTGTAGGGATCGCGGAAGACCATGCGCGAGCGCGACACTTCCTTGCCGTCGGCGTCGTGCACCACGATCAGCGACTCGACCGCGCGCTGCTTGAGCTCGGTCGGGAAGTTGTGGCCGGCGCCGTCGTTGTGGATCGTGACCTTGACCTCGTTGCCCTCGACGCGCGCGTCGTAGGTGTAGGCGCGGGCGACGTGCTCGACGTCGCGGCAGCCGGGGAACACGTGGCTGCGCACGCGGCGCACCGGGCCGCCGACGGCGACCGGCCGCTCGATCTGCTTCATGTGGCAGCTGATGCAGGTCTTGCCGGCGAGCTTGCCGTTGGGCGCCTTCTCCCACTGGTAGGGCGTGCCGTGGTTGCGGTGGCAGGTCGCGCACGCCTCGGGGGTGCCGACGCGGTCGTCGAACGCGGTCTTGCACTCGGCGCCGCCGACGAAGTTGGCGTAGTCCGCGCCCTGCTTCCAGTGGCAGGTCATGCACGAGTTGCCGTCCTCGAGGCCGTACCAGCGGCGCTGCGGGTTCTGGCCGATGCCGGTCTCGAAGATCGGGCGCGGCGTGTGGCAGCGGATGCAGTCCTCCTGGTCGAAGTGTCCGGTCGCCAGGCGCGCCTCTTCGTCGGTGAAGGCGCGGCCGTGGGTGTTCTCGGCGTGCTCGGCGTAGATCGCCGGGTGGCAGGTGCCGCAGAACTTGGACGTCATCACCTTCGCGGCGTGTTGCCGCGAGCCGAGCGGCGCATCGACCGTCGCGTCGCCGGTGTTGAGGCGGGCGGACCCGCCGCTGATGCAGGAGGTGACGGCGATCACGAGGATCGGCAGCAGGAGGAGGGAGAGCTTGGTGAGGGACTTCATGGCGTGGGCTGGGGGTCGGGAGGGCCCCGAGGGTCGAAGGTTGCCCGCTTTGCAACTGCCGGGCCAGCAGTTGGTTGGGCTGGCACACCGAACTTCGGCCCAGGCGTGTCGCATATGTGACACCGGTCGCGCCGGCGTGTTCCGCCACCGAAACGAGAGCCCGCCGGAGCCGGGAGTCAGTGGCGCGCGGACGACGGCGCCCGAGCCGGTGTCGGGATTCGCCACAGCGCGATGGGCCGATCGTCCCGAAGCACGACCCGGCGATCGCTCAAGTGACCGCGCCGAAGATCCATCATCCAGGTGGCGCATCGTCGCGTCGCGGCAACCGGGACTCGGGGCAAGGCGGGCATGGACATCTTCAGCATTCTCGGACTGGTGCTCGCCTTCATCGGCGTCATCGGCGGCATGGTCCTGGAGGGCGGGCACCCGGGCTCGCTGGTGCAGGTCACGGCCTTCATGATCGTGATCCTCGGCTCGCTGGGCGCCACCATGGTGGCGACGCTGCCGTCCGACATTCCGTTCGCGATCAAGTCGCTGAAGACGGTCTTCTTGCCGACGAAGTACGACTTCCACGGCCTGATGGAGAAGATCATCGAGCTCGCCAACCTGGCGCGCCGCGAAGGTCTGCTCGCGCTCGAGACCTACGCCAACAGCGGCCAGGGCGACCCGTTCCTGGTCAAGTGCCTGACGCTCGCCATCGACGGCAGCTCGGCCGAGGCGATCCGCGAGACCGTCGAGGTCGACATGCACATCGCCGAGGAGGACGACAAGGCGGGCATGAAGTTCTGGGAGACCTGGGGCGCGCTGGCGCCGACGGTCGGCGTGCTCGGCGCAGTGCTCGGCCTGATGCACGTGATGAGCGTGCTGCAGTATCCGGAGCAGATCGGCCCGGGCATCGCCGTGGCGTTCGTCGCCACCGTCTACGGCGTCGGCTACGCCAACGTGGTCTGCCTGCCGATGTCGTTCAAGCTCAAGCGCCACATCGAGCACGACCAGCTGCTCAAGAACATGGTGCTCGAGGGCGTCGTCGGCATCCAGTCGGGCGTCGCGCCCGGCGCGCTGCGCAGCAAGCTCAAGGTCTACCTCGGCAACCACGGCGGCGGCGGCGACAAGAAGCACTAGTCGGCACCCAGGGGGCGGCCATGGCCAAGAAGCACAAGCACGAAGAGCACGTCAACCACGAGCGGTGGGTCATCTCCTTCGCGGACATGATGACGCTGCTGTTCGCGCTGTTCGTCGTGCTCTACGCGCTGGGCGTGCAGGACCTGGAGAAGATGAAGTTGCTGCAGAAGTCGATCAACTTCGCCTTCAACATCGCCGGCGACGGCAAGACCAAGGACGCGGGCCTCTTCGACCAGCAGACCGGCGGCGGCGACGTGTCGACGGCGGTGCCGCTGATCACGGCGCAGGACGGCGAGATGCGCGAGTTCCTCAAGGAGGCGCTGCCCGACTACGAAGAGGTTGCCGGCAGCTCGCTCGACATCGTGCAGACCGACGACACGATCTCGATGAGCGCGCCGCTGTCGGACTTCTTCCCCGCCAATCAGCCGTTCCCGATCAAGCACGAGATCCAGGCCTGGCTGCAGCGCACGATCGTCGCGTCGTTGACGTTCACGTCGGACATCCGCGTGATCATCGAGACGCCCGACGTCGTGATCGGCAAGAACTCGTTCGGGCGCCCGGTGACCTCGCTCGACCTGTGCATCGAGCGGCTGAAGGCGCTCGAGAAGGTGATCAAGAACAGCCCCGAGGTGCGCGCCCACATGGTGTCACCGTCGTGGCGCGTGATGAAGGAAGAGCCCGGCGCCAACGTCGCTGACTGGGAGAAGATCGCGCGCGTGCGCATCGCCTTCTCCAATACGCGGCCCGAGAGCCGCTGAGCGCGGGTTCAGCCGGCGGGCGGCGTCGTCAGCAGGCGCGCCAGGATCGTCTTCTGGATCATCGACGTGCCCTCGTAGATGCGCAGCGCCTGGATGTCGCGCCACAGCCGCTCGACGGGCTCCGCGGAGCTGTAGCCGCGCGCGCCGTGCAGCATCACCGCGGTCTCGGCAGCCGCAGCAGCCGCCTCGGTCGCGTAGAGCTTGGCCATCGCCACGTCGGCGTGCGTCTCGCGGCCGGCGTCGCGGCGCCGCGCGCAGCGATGCACCAGCCCGCGGCTCGCATGCAGCGACACGAACTGGTCGGCGAACCGTTCCTGCACCATCTGGAACTGCGCCAGCGGCTGCCCGAACTGCTGTCGACGGCACGTGAACGCGACGGTCGCGTCGAGCGCCGCGCGGTGGATGCCGACCGCGCCCGCGGCCACCGACAGGCGGCCCGCCGCGAGTCCGCCCATGGCGACGCCGAAGCCCTTGCCGATCGGGCCGAGCACCTCGTCGGCGGCGACCTCCATGCCGTCGAAGGTCAGCACCGCGTGATCGCTGCCGCGGTGGCCCAGTTCGATGCCCGGCATCGGCTCGCGGGTGAGCCCGGGCCGCTTCGTGTCGACGAGGAACGCGGTGATGCCCTTGCGGCCCGCGGTCGGGTCGACGGTTGCGAACAGGATCATCACGTCGGCGACGCCGCCGTTGGTGATCCACCACTTCTTGCCGGTGACCTTGTAGCCGACGTTGGCGAACGGCGCGGCCTGCGTGCGCAACGAGGCGACGTCGCTGCCGGCGTCGGGCTCGGTCAGGCCGAAGCAGCCGATCGCCGCGCCCGAGATCAGGTCGGGCAGCCACTTCTTCTTCTGCGCGTCGCTGCCGTACTTGGCGAGGCACTGGGCGACGAGCCCGGTCTGCACCGCGCAGAAGCCGCGCGCGTTGCCGCAGGCCGCGCCGAGCTCTTCGTGGGCGATCGCAAGCTGCAGCGGCGTCCAGCCGCCGCCGCCGTGCTCGGCGGCGAGCGGACCGCCGAGGATGCCGGCCGCGCCGAGGTCGGTCACCATCTCGCGGCGGAACATCCGCTGCTCGTCGATCGCGCGCGCGTGCGGCGCCAGCTTGTCGGCCGCGAACGCGCGGATGCGCTGCGCGAAGTCGCGGTGGGCGGCGTCGAGGTCGCCGTCGGGGAGCCACAAGTCGGGGTTCATTCAGCTCTTCGGGGTCAGCACCACGGAAGCCAGCAGTCGGGTCAGCGGCCGAGGAAGCGCGGGTCGCGCTTCTCCATCCACGCGTTGTAGAACTCGCGGTGGTCGTGCGCGCGCAGCAGCAGCGCCTGGGCCTGCGCCTCCTGCTCGATCGCGGCCTCGAGGTCCATCGGCCACTCGTTCCAGACCATCTTCTTGGTCATCGCGAGCGCGAGGCCGGGCCCGGCTGCCAGCCGCCTGGCCAGCGCCATGGCCTCGGGGAGGACGTCGCCGTCGACCACGCGGTTGGCGAGGCCCATCGCCAGCGCTTCGCCCGCGGTGACCTTGTCGCCGAGCATCAGCAGCTCCATCGCGCGGCCCGTGCCGACGATCTTGGGCAGCAGCCACGCCGCGCC
This sequence comes from Planctomycetota bacterium, assembly GCA_020638655.1. Taxonomy (GTDB): domain Bacteria; phylum Planctomycetota; class UBA1135; order UBA1135; family UBA2386; genus JACKIC01. Next base: position 401,538 of record JACKIC010000001.1, on the reverse strand, counting down.
CATGTCGGCGCCGGTCAGGCCGACGCGCGTGAACAGGAACGCGAACTTCGCGTGCGCCGCCATCACGCGGAAGTCGCTGGCCAGCGCCAGCACCGCGCCCGCGCCGGCGGCGACGCCGTTGATCGCCGCGACGATCGGCTTGGACAGGCGCAGCATGTTGCGCACCACCGCGCCGGTCATGCGCGTGAACGCCAGCGTGTCGTCGAGTTCGCTCTCGAGCAGCGGGCCGATGATGTCCTCGACACTGCCGCCGCTGCAGAAGCCGCGCCCCTGGCCCGTCAGCACCACGACCTTGACGCTGTCGTCGTTCTCGAGGTCGAGGAACAGCCGTTCGAGCTGCCCGTAGATGTCGAAGGTCAGGGAGTTGAGCGTCTCGGGGCGGTCCAGGGTGAGGACCGCGACGCCGTCGCTGTTGCGTTCGAAGCGGAAGTCGTAGTCGCGCATGGCAGGGGTCTGGCTAGTCGACGAAGCCGGGTTGGTCGCGGTCGAGATCGTAGACGCAGCCGGTCGGGCGTTCGCGCACCAGCCGGACGACCGCGGTGGCGACCTCGGTCGGGGTGTGCATGCGGCCGATCCGGTTCTGGGCCGCCATGCGGGCGAAGGCCTCCTCGGCGGTCGACTTGCCGCGCGCGGCGATCGCGGCCGCGGCGCCGCGGGTGATGTCGGAGTCGACGAAACCCGGGCAGACGGCGTAGACGCTGATCCCGGCCGGCGTGAGCTCGGCGTGCAGCGCGCGCGACAGCCCGACCATGCCGTGCTTCGCCGCGGTGTAGGCCGAGGTGAACGGATAGCCGCGCAGACCGGCGGTCGAGGCGAGCTGCAACAGGCAGCCGCGCCGGCCCTGCTTCATCGCCGGCACCACGGCGCGCGCGAAGGCGAGCGGGGCGCCGACGTGCAGATCGAAGGTCTCGCGCAGGACGTCGTTCGTCGTGTTCTCGACCTTGTCGGCCGGCGCCGTGCCGGCGTTGTTGACGACCACGGTGGGCGCGCCGAACGCGGTCGTCGCGGCGTCGACGATGCGGGCCGGCGCGCCTTCGTCGCGCAGGTCGGCGGCGCAGACCAGCGCCGGACTGCCGGCGACCCGCAGCTCGTCGGCGAGGCGCTCGAGCCGCTCCCGGTCGCGGGCGACGAGCACGAGGCGGTGTCCGGCGCGCGCCAGTTCGAGGGCGATCGCCTGGCCGATGCCGCGGCTGCAGCCGGTGACGATCGTGACTTCGGATGGGGCGGCCATGCGTGGCGCCAATCGTGGCGCACCCACGCGTCCGGGCGCAACCGTTGGATCGTGCGGGAGCAGAGAACCTGACTCAGGTCGCGGCGTTGGAGTTGCCGATAGCAGCGGCGCCAGAGGGAAGTGGGTTGAGTCGAGTTGCGGACGACCCCTGAAGGGGCCCGGCTTTGGGAGGCCGGGCCCTTTCTCTTTTCCGCCCGGAAGGCCGGGGCCCGGTCCCCGACGGCGCCTTCGGCTTGGGAAGGGGTGGTCGATCTGCCGATGGCATCGGTGGTTCCCCCGGACCTGTCATTGCCATGAAGCCGACCGCCCTCCATCCCTTCGCGGTTCTCGCGGTGTTCTGCGCCGCGATCACCTCCCTCTCGGCCCAGAACCTCGCGACCCTGCCGCAGGCCTGCGCGTCGATCCCGGGCAATGCCGCGGTGTCGCTGCCGCTGCGCTGGAGCGAGGGCACGATCCAGGTGCTGATCGACAGCACCATGCTGCCCAGCAGCCTGCTCGGCCAGGACATCACCGGCCTGCGGCTGCGCAAGCCGAGCTTCCTCGGCGAGCCGGCCTACCCGTCCGTCACCCGCACCCTGACGGTCCGGGGCGGCTTCCATTCGCTGCCTGCGCACCAGGCCGGCGGTACCCGCAACGGCAACCGCCCCGGCAACCTGGCGGTCCTGTTCGGTCCGTCGCCGGTGACCACGGCGGCGACGGCGGCGACCAACACCAGCACCGCGGTGGGCGAGCAGCTCTTCGACATCACCTTCATGACCCCGCTGACCGTCATCGCCGGCAACCTGTTCCTCGAGATCGAGACCACGGATCCGCCGATGCAGGTCAGCAGTGACCACTGGGTGGACGCGGTCTGGTTCGACGGCGGCGCCGAGACGGGCTACGCGGTGACCGTCGGCACCGGCGAATGCACCACGCGCGCGACGCCGACCCGCCTGCTCTGGGAAGGGGCGAACGGGCCTCGCGCGGGCGGCACCGCGACCCTGCGCCTCATGGGAGCGCCGCCGACGGTGCCCAATACGAGCAGCGTCGGTTTCGCGGTGGCCTGGTTCGGCCTCGATCCGCAGCCGCGCGCCGCGACCGCCAACTTCGTCGGCTACGGCGCCTCGCTCGGGGCGCTCGATCCGGCGCTGTCGGGGTGCTTCCAGTGGGCGCCGATCGACGCCTCCTGGGGCGGCCTGACCGACCTCGGCGGGACCTTCGCGGTCAGCTTTCCCCTGACGGCCGGGGTGACCACGGCGGGGCTGCGCATCAGCGTGCAGGCGGCGTGGCTGGACGCCAGCCGCCCTGGCCCGCTGCCGATTTCGGTCAGCAACGGGGTGATGATGGTGCTCGACAACATCTCGGTGGGCAACAGCTGCAGCACCGTGTTCTTCCCCGGCAACCTGACCGCGTCCCCGTGGGCCCCCACCTACGGGATGATGCCGGTGATCCAGTTGACCTACTGAGGGCCGGCGGCTTGCGGGCCCGGGCCGCCTGGTTGGAGCCGGCGGCCGCAGCGGCCGCGGCTCAACGGCGGGAGGCGGGGCGGGGCGGAGGGGCACCCGGGACCGGTCGCTGGGGCGGGTGCCAGGGTTTCCACCCCGGCCCTTGCGCGGGCGGGGCGTCTCGCTACTCTCCTCGGCCCTCCCAAACGCAGTCCACGCGGGCTGCATCAGGTATTGCTGCCCGCACGGGCACCCGACAGCCATGGCCAAGCCCAAGAAGAAGAAAGAGGTCGTGTTCCTCGTCTGCGAGGAGACCGGTGACCGCAACTACACGCTGATGAAGAAGCCCGGCACCGCCAAGCTGGAGCTGTCGAAGTACAGCCCCCGCCTGCGCCGCCACACCAAGCACCTCGAGAAGAAGAAGTGACCTGGTGCCGGGCCTCGCTGCGGTGAGGCCCGCCCGCTTCGAGCTGGCGCCTCCGACCTGACGCGTGATCGCACGCGCCGCGTCGTCGAGCCCGCGCCACGTCCCTGAGAGCTGCGACCGCCCGCCTGGCGGTCCGCGCACTCAGCGGCCCCGATCCCCGGAGGGTCGGCCGTCGGGCAGCGCCCGCGCCAGCAGCTGATCGAGCTCGCGTCGCGCGTGCTCCGGAAGGCGCATCGCGCGAAGGCGCCGGCCGAGCCGATCGATCGCGTTGGTCATGCCCGCGACCTCGAGGTTCTGCAGGGCCATCACCACGACCGAGAGGCGCTCGGGGTCGCCGGCGATGAGCGGGTCGTCGAGCAGCTGCGTGCAGGCCGCTTCCCCGCACTGCTGCGCGGCGCTCGCCGACAGCGACAGCAGCGCCTGCAGGCGCACGGTCGGATCGGGGTCGTTCTGCAGCGCCAGTTCGAGCGTGCCCCGCTGCCTGCCGGCTTCGTCCATGCCCAGCCCCGCCAGCAGGTCGCGCCGCGTCGCTGGCTGCACGTTGTCGGCGAGCAGTTGTTCGTAGGAGTCCGCGAGGGCGTCGGGCGCACGGTGCGCGAGCGCCATGTAGGCCGCGGGCATCTCGGGCAGCAGCGGCGTCAGTTCGCGCAGGGTCGCGAGCGCGTCGGCGGCGGGTAGCTCGCGGGCGGCGATGCGCGCCGCCTCGTTGGCCACGTCGAGGTCCTGGTGCTCACGCAGCCACGCGAGCACGGCGGGCCGGTAGCGCGCGGAGGAGAGCAGGTGCCGGCACGCGGCGATGCGCTGGCTCGGGTCCGCGTCGCCGAGCTGCAGCAGCGCGAGGCAGGCGAGGTCGGTCGAGCTGCGTTCGCCGAACTGCTGCAGGTTGTGCCACAGGGTCAGCAGCAGGCGCGTCGCCAGCTCGCGCGAGAACTGCTGCTCGCCGGCCAGCGCGACCAGGTGCAGCACCGCGGGTTCGTGCACGAGCCGCAGGTGGGGCCGGTCGATCAGCGTCGGGGCGGCGCAGTCGGCGAGGCGCTCGCCGAGCGGCAGCACCTCGAGCACGTTGGCGGTCAGCGTGTCGACGAGGCGGCGGTCGTCGAAGCGGTCGGCCTGTTCTTCGCGGCGGGTCAGCTCGGCGGCGAGCACCATGCCCGACACGCGGCAGGTGGCGTTGTCGTGCACGTCGTCGCTGCGGGCCGGATAGTCGAGCAGTAGCTGCAGCGCGCGTTCGCCGGCGTCGTCGTACTGCCGCAGCAGCTCGGCGAACATGCTGCGGGCGCGGGCGTCCGAAGCCTTGGCGCGCTCGATCTCGTCGTTCTGCGCGAAATGGCTCGTCGCCATGCCGACCTGCACCAGGGCCTCGATGCGCGCGGGGAAGTCGAGTTGCGCACCCGCTTCGGCCGGCGGCGTCGCCGCGGTCCGTTGGGGCGGCGCCTGCGTCGTCGTCGCGGCGAAGGTCGCGTCATCGCGGCCGGCGTGCGGAGACTCTCGCGTGGCGGCGGCTTCCGGCGCAGGGGCCGGCTCCGCTGCGCGCGCGAAGAGCCAGAGCGCGCGCAACGCCGCGGCGCCCAGCAGCAGCGCGGCGAGAAGGGTGAGACGGGCGAGGTGCAGACGAGGCGGCGACATGGTTACTCCTTGGGTTGAACGGGCCCCGCCCCATCGCGGGGCCCGTCACCAGTCGTTTGCCGGGGGCATCACCGCCGGGGGCATCACTCCGGTTCGATCGTCGCGCAGGGCCGCGTCACCATCAGGTGCACCAAACCGACGTTGAGCTGCCTGCCGAACACGCAGCTCGAGCCGATGTGGAAGAACAGGAAGTAGTCGGCGTCGCACTCGAAGGTGACCTTGGTCACCGGAACGGTCGCGATGGCCTCGACCTGGGTGCGCTGCGTCGAGCGCACGGCGACGTCGTGCGCCGGCGTCACGATCACGAACAGCGGGCACGCGTCGCGGACCGCCGCGACCTGCACGCCGCCGATGTGCCAGTCCAGGCCGCCGCAGTTCTGCGCCGGGCCCTGGAAGACCGCGAGCGGCTCGCGCCGCGTCGCCTCCATCGGGCAGTTGTCCTGCGCGAGCAGGGGCATGGCGCCCACCGACATCAGGCAGGCGGTGAGCAGTTGACGAAGCTTCATGTTTCTCTCCTTGTCGGGCGTGACGCCCGCTTCCCGCGGATCGGAAGTCCTGAGGAGGGTGTGACCCGCGACCATTCCTCCCCGAGGCCAGTGCGGGGGAGGGGGCAGGATCAGCGCGGGTTTTCTTCGGCGAGCTCGGCGAGCGCGGCGCGGATGCCGTCGTCGACGGTCTCGCAGCGATAGCCGAGTTCGTGCTCGGCCTTGGCGCTCGAGACGAACACGAAGCGCGTCGCCAGCTTCAGGATCTCGCTCGTCAGCGGCGAGTCGGTACCGAACGACAGTTCCTGCAGGCGCCTCGCGCCGGCGGCGAGTTGCACGAGCATCCTGGGCAGCACGTGCCGCGGCGCCGGGCGGCCCGCGAGTTGGGCGATGCGCTGCAGCAGCTGGCTGCCGGTGAGGTTCTCGCCGCCGAGGATGTAGCGCTCGCCGCTGCGGCCGCGGTCCAGCGCCTGCAGCATGCCGCGACAGACGCTCTGCACCGACGCGACGTTGACCCCGCCCGGCGGCGCCCACCGCAGCTGGCCACTCACCACCGAAGTCAGCAGCGAGCCGTCGCCCTTGCGCCGATCGCCGGCGCCGTACATCGACGGCGGGTTGACGATCACCGCGTCCAGGCCGCGCGCCACCTCGGCCAGCACGGCCTGTTCGGCGGCGAACTTGGTGTCGCAGTAGCCGATGTGCAGCGGGCCGAAGTTGTAGGTGGCGGTCTCGTCCACGGCCTCGGGCCGGTCGCGGCAGGCGACCGCGGAGATCGTCGAGGTGTGCAGGAAGCGGCGCACGCCGGCTTCGCGCGCCGCGGCGGCCAGCTGCGCGGTCGCCGCGACGTTGACGTCGTGCATCGCGGCGCGGTCGCGCGGCCGGAACGACACCAGCGCAGCCAGGTGCACGACGCAGTCGGCGTCGCGCACGCCGCTCGCCATCGTCGCCTGCTCGCCGAGCCTGCCGGGCAGCAGTTCGTGGTCGTCACCGGGCAGGTCGTCGAGCCGCTGTCCTGGCCGCACCAACAGCCGCAGCCGGAATCGCGCCGCCAGCGCCGGCACCAGGTGCCGACCCAGGAAGCCGGTCGCGCCGGTGACGAAGCAGAGTGGCCGCATCGCGGCACGCTAGCGCAGATCGCGGTCGACGCTACCGTCATCGCTACGCATGCGCGTCCTGCACACCGCCGACTGGCACCTGGGCCACACCCTGCGCGACCACTCGCGGCAGCCCGAGCACGAGCACTTCCTGAAGTGGCTCGTGGCGACCGTGGTCGAACGCAAGGTCGACGCCCTGCTGATCGCCGGCGACGTGTTCGACAGCGCCAACCCGCCGCCAGCGGCCTGGCGGCTGTGGTTCGAGTTCCTCGGTGACCTCAAGCGCGCGCGGCCGTCGCTGCAGGTGGTGGTGATCGCCGGCAACCACGACTCGGCGGCGCGGCTCGAGGCGCCGCGCGAGCTGCTGTCGGCGTTCGACGTGCGCGTCGTCGGCCAGGTGCGGCGCGACGCCGCCGGCGCGCTGGCGACCGGCGAGCTCGTCACCGAACTGCGCGACGACGCGGGGCAGGTCGAGGCGTTGTGCGTGGCGATCCCGTTCCTGCGCGGCAGCGACGTGATGTCATTGGCCGGTGACGACGACAGTGACGGCGACGAGCAGGCCGACGGCGCGGACCCGTGGATCGAGGCGATGCGGCGACTGCACGCCGAGGTCTTCGCGGCGGCAGAAGCGCAGCGGCGCCCGGGCCAGGCGCTCGTGGCCATGGGGCACGGCTACTTCGTCGGCGGCCAGATCAGCGAGCTCAGCGAGCGCAAGGTGTTCGGCGGCAACCAGCACGCGCTGCCGCTCGATCTGTTCCCGCCCGCGTGCACCTACGTGGCGCTCGGCCACCTGCACCGGCCGCAGCTGCTCGGCGGCCGCGAGCACGTGCGCTACAGCGGTTCGCCGATCCCGCTGGCGATGCCCGAGCGGGAGCACCCGCACCACGTCGTGTTCGCCGACCTGCGCGGCGGCGCGCTCGAGAAGGTCTGGTCGCTGCGGGTGCCGCGCCTCGTGGACCTGATCCGCCTGCCCGAGCGCGGCGCCCTCGAACCCGAGGCCGCGCTCGCCGCGGTCGCCGCGCTGCCCGAGCGGGACCCGCAGATGCGCGACGACCTGCGCCCCCTGCTGGAGGTCGCGGTGCGGTTGCCGTTGCCGGCGCCGGGGCTCGGCGAGGACATCGCGCGGCTCGTGCAGCACAAGAACGTGCGGCTCGTGCGCGTCGAGATCGAGCTCGCCGGCAGCGCGCCGAACGTGCCCGGTGAGGGGCCGCAGGCCGATCTCGCGACGCTGGCGCCCGAGGAGATCTTCGTGCGACGTTTCCACCGCGACCACGAGGGCGACGTCCCGGACGAACTGTTGGCCGCATTCCGCTCGCTGCTGGACGACGTCGAGCACCGCGGCAGCTGAGCTTGTGTCGCCGGCCCGCGCGCGCCTGCGGACGAAGTCTGGTTCGCTTCGGCGCCGATCCCTACAATCCTCGCGCGGTCGCGTCACCCGGCGGGGCCAAACAGGTCCAGGACAGGCAGCGCGTCACCCATGGCGGAGAACAACACGGCATCGGCCAACCCGGCAGCGGCACAGCTGGTCATCATCGGTGCCTCGGGCGGAATCGGTCAGTACCTGGTCGGCGCGTTCCGAGGCCGGCACCAGATCATCGGCACCTACCACACGCAGGAGCCGGCCGAGCGATATCCCGACGTCGACTACGTGCAGCTCGAACTGGCGGACCGCGAGGCGGTCGCCGGGTTCTGCGCCGAGATCGCCGGCAAGCTCGAGCGGCCGGTGGTGATCTACGCGGCCGGCATCTCGCCCAACAACGTGGTGCACAAGTTCACCGACGCGGACTGGGACCAGACGCTCGGCGTCAACCTGACCGGGGCGATGCTGGTCTCGCGCGGGCTGCTGCCGCGCATGCGCGAGGTCGGCTTCGGCCGCTTCATCTTCCTGTCGTCGGTGCTGTCGCGCACGATGGTGCCGGGTTCGGTGGCGTACTCGGTCAGCAAGGCCGGCCTCGGCGCGCTGGCGCGCGTGATCGCGGTCGAGAACGCCAAGAAGGGCGTCACGGCCAACACGCTCGCGCTCGGTTACCACGAGGTCGGCATCATCAGCAGCGTGCCGCAGGCGTTCCTCGAGGAGAAGGTGCTGCCGAGCATCCCCGTCGGCCGCCTCGGCAATCCGGCGAACATCCGCAACGCCGTGCAGTTCCTGATCGACTCGGACTACGTGACGGGCGCGACGCTCGACATCAACGGCGGCATCATCGGCGCATGACCGCCATGCCCGCTCCCGGCGCTCCTGGTGACGCGGTCGGCGGCAGCGCCAGACCGACCTCGACGCGGCCGCCGATCACGTGGACGACGCGCCGCGCCGACACCTCCGACATGGCCGGCATCCTCGCGTGCCGCAAGGTGACGTTCGCCGGCGAGGACCTCGACAAGGCCGACGCCGCCTACTGGAACTGGGAGTTCGTCGACAACCACGCGGGACCGGCGCGCCTGTTCGTCGCCGTCGACGGCGAGCGAATCGTCGGCCACTACGCGGTGATCCCGCAGCGCTTCGTGCTCGACCAGCAGGTGCTGCCCGGCTCGATCGTCGTCGACGTGATGACGCACCCCGACTACCGCTTCCAGGGCATGTTCACGCGCCTGGGCGGCTACTCGCTGGCGCAGTGCGAAGGGGACGGCGACTTCGAGTTCACGACCGGCTACCCGATCCGCGAGGCGGTGATCCCGGGGCACCTCAAGGTCGGCTGGCGGATCCGGTTCCGCATCGGCACCTACGTGATGCCGCTGGCGATGGCGCCGCTGCTGCGCGCGCGGCTGCCGTGGCTCGGCAAGGTGCCGGGACTGGCGAGCGTGCTCGGCGCGTTGCCGGGCGCGGCGCTGCGGCTGTGGGGCAAGTTGCGGCTCGGTCGCGGCGACGCAGGCGTGCGCATCGAGCGGCGTGAGCAGGTCGATGCGGCGCGGCTGGCGACGTTCTGGGAACAGGTGCGCGCGGCGCCGCCGGCCGGCTGCATGCTGCAGGAGCGCAGCGCCGAGTACCTGGCGTGGCGCTTCGACGCCAACCCCAACCGCCACTACCTGTACCACCTGGCCTGCGACGAGGGCGGCAAGGTCCTGGGCTTCGTGGTCAGCCGGCCGGCGCCGCTGCTCGACGTCGAGGCGATGACGGTCGTCGACGCGTGTCTGTTGCCCGGAGTGGGCGAAGCGGTGCTGCGTCGCCTGCTCGCCGACGTGCGCGCGCGCGCCGTCGAGATCGGTTGCCCGATGCTGGCGATGATGGTGACCCAGCCCAACCCGTACTTCCCCAACCCCTCGCGCCTGGGGTTCTTGGCGACACCGTATCGCTTCTCCTTCATCACCAGGCCGCTGGCGCCGGGCGGCCGCAGCGAGGACGACTCCTTGCGCTGGCACCTGATGTGGGGCGACACCGACGACGTCTGATCGGGGCACGATCTTGCGCGCTGGGCGCGATCCGTTAACCAAGCTCCCTCATGCGAATCCTCGCGATCCGCGGCCAGAACCTGGCGAGCTTGCAGCGTCCGTTCGAGATCCGTCTCGACGCGCCGCCGCTCGGCGCCACGGGCCTGTTCGCGATCGTCGGGCCGGTCGGCGCTGGCAAGAGCACGCTGCTCGACGCGCTGTGTCTGCCGTTGTTCGATCGCACGCCGCGGCTGTCGGGTCGCGGCGGTCCCGCGGTCGGTGACGACAACCAGCCCGAAGGCGATTGGCTCGGCAGCAACGACCCGCGCATCCTGCTGCGCCGCGGCGCGCCCGACGGGTTCGCCGAGGTCGACTTCGTCGGGCGCGACGGCGTGCGCTATCGGGCCCGCTGGCGCGTGCGCCGCGCCCGCCGCAAGCCCGACGGCCGCGTGCAGGACCAGGAGCTGGAGCTGCGCGAACTGGACGGCGACGCGGTCGTCGCCAGCGGTCGCAAGACCGACGTGCTGGCCGCGATCCAGCTGCGGCTCGGCCTCGACTTCGCGCAGTTCTGCCGCTCGGTGCTGCTCGCGCAGGGAGACTTCGCAGCGTTCCTGCGCGCCAACGCCAAGGAGCGCGCGCAGCTGCTCGAGACGCTGACCGGCGCCGACGTCTACCGCGCCTTGTCGAAGGCCGCCCACGAGAAGCGGCGCCGGCTGCAGCAGGACCGCGAGCTGCTGATCGCGCAGATGCAGGGGCAGCAGGGCCTGGATCCCGACCAGCGCGCGGGGCTCGAGGCGAAGATCGCGAACCGGCGCGCCGAGATCGCGGTGGCCGAGCAGGGCATCGAGTTGGCGCAGAGCTACGTGAACTGGTACCAGCAGGCCGCCCGTCACGCGCGGCGCGAGAGCGAGGCGACGGTGTCGCTGCAGAAGGCGCAGGCGGCCAACCTCGCCGCCGAGCCGGACCGACGTCACCTCGCCGAGCTGCAGCGGGCCCTGCCGCTCGCCGGCCAGGCGGCCTTGGTCGTCGATCGGCGGGGCCGCCTGCAGCGCGCCGAGTCCGCACAGGCCAACGCCGCGGCGGCGGTGGTGGCCGCCGAGCAGGCCGCGTCCCTGGCCCTGCGCGCCGTGCAGGACGAACTGGGCCCGTGGCGTTCGCGCGACGACGCGGACGGGCTGCCGCCCGTGGCGCGCGAGCTGCCCACGTGGCGCCACCTGCTCGAACAGTGGCTGGGGCGGCGACGCCGCGCGGCCGCCGCTGCGCAACGCCTCGCCGCGCTGACGCCGCATCCGTCGGATACGGCCGCGCTGCGGGCGGAGCATGCTGCGGCCCTGCAGGCGCTCGCGGCGGCGCGCGAGGCGGCGACGAGCGCCGAGTTCGAAGACCTCGGTGCCCGGCAGCAGGAGCTCGATCGTGAGGGCGCGCGGCTGGCCGCGGCGCGCGCGGACCTGACCGCGTGGCGACGCGCGGCGCTCGGCGTCGAGGCGGCGAACGCGCGCCGGCAGGCGGTAGCCGACCGCCGCGTCGGGCTCGCGGGGCAGCTCGAGGCGTTGCTCGCGGAGCAGCGCGCCGCCGAAGGGGCGCTGGTCGCGGCGCAAGAGGCCGAGCTCGCGGTCACGCAGACCGAGCTCGCCGCGCAACTCGCCGAACACCTGCACGACGGCGCGCCGTGTCCGTTGTGCGGCGCCGAGGAGCACCCCGCGCCGGTTCGGTTCGACGCCGCGGCCGCGGCGGCCGTGCGCGACCGCGTGGCGACCGCGCGGCGCCGGTTCGACGCGGCGCAGGCCGCCGTGCGCGACCACGAGAAGGAAGCCGTGCGACTCGAGGCGACGACCAAGGAAGCCGACGAACGCGCGGCCGAGGAGGTGGCGCGCGCAGCCGAGGCGCGGCGCGAGTTCGAGGCCTTCCTCACCGCCGCGGATCCCGCCGCCGCGGCTGCCGCGCTCGAGCAACGACAGGCGGAGCTGCGGCAACGCGTCGAAACATTGCTCGCGGTCGCCGACCGGGCGCGGCAGGCGGGTGCGGCGGTCGAGGCGGCGACCCGAAGCGAGCGCCTCGCCGCGGACGTGCTGCGTGCCGCCGAGGAACTCGCGGGCCTGGTCGAGGACGTCGAGGCGACCGCGTCGGCGTTGGCGCCCGCCTTCGCCGGCGTCGACGCGTGGGCCGACGAACTGGCGCGTCGGGGCGACGAAGGGCTGCGCGACATCGAGGCCCTCGCGGCGTCGGCCGCGGCGCTGACGAGGGCACGGCTCGCGCTCGAGCAGGTCCAGCAGGCGGCGGCGCAGGCGGCGGTGGCAGCGCGTGAGGTCCGCGGCGAACTGGCCGCGGCAGATGCCGAGCTTGCCGCGGCGCTCGCTGCGGCGCGCGTCGAGGCCGCGACGGTCGAGGCCGCGTTGCACCTGGGCGCCGAGGGGTTGCGGGCGGAGGCCGAGCGGTTGCAGGGGCTCGCCGGCGCGGAGAACAGCGCGCGCGCGGTGCTACAGCAGTGCACCGAACAGCGACGCGAGCACGAACGTGGCGGTCGGCCGACGATCGTCGAGGACGACGCCGCGGCGGCGCTCGAGGACGCGCGCGCGGCGCGGCAGGGGCTGCTCGACGCGCTGCAGGAGCTCCAGGGCCTGCTGACCGCCGACGACCTGCAGCGCCGCCACCGCGCCGCGCTGCAGCCCCAGCTCGACGCGCTCGAGGCGGAGCTGCGCACGTGGGTGGCGCTCGACGATCTGATCGGCAGCAGCGACGGCTCGGCGTTCGCGGTGTTCGCGCAGTCGCTGACGCTCGACTTCCTGCTGGTCGAGGCCAACCGCCGGCTCGAAGAGCTGGCGCGGCGCTACCGGCTGCAGAAGAGCACCACGGGCGAACTCGACTTCGTCGTCATCGACCTCGACCTCGGCGGCGCCCGGCGCAGTCTGCAGACGCTGTCCGGCGGCGAGACGTTCCTGGTGTCGCTGTCGCTCGCGTTGGCGCTGGCGACCCTGGCGGCGCCGCGCACCAGGGTGGAGACGCTGTTCCTCGACGAGGGCTTCGGCACCCTCGACGCGCAGAGCCTCGAGGCGGCGCTCGGCGCGCTCGACTCGCTGCAGGCGACCGGCTGTCAGGTCGGCATCATCTCGCACGTCGACGGCATCGCCGAGCGCATCGGCGCGGTGGTCGAGGTGCAGCCCGAAGGCGGCGGGCGCAGCCGGGTGGTGGTGCGCGGAGAGTGAACTGGGCCTTCGCCCGGCCCCGTCCGCGGCGGTAACTTGCCGCCCCACATGGAAGCTCCCACCGAGGCCAGGGGCGGAATGTCCCTGCCGACCAAGATCCTGCTCGGCCTGATCCTCGGTGGTGCCGTCGGCATCACCCTGAACGTGATGTTCGCGCCCGCGCTCGGCGCCGAGGCGTCCCCGACCTACGTCGCCGTCGAGTGGTGGGCCGATCAGATCATCAAGCCGTTCGGCGACCTGTTCCTGCGGCTGCTGTTCATGGTCGTCGTGCCGGTGGTGTTCTGCTCGCTGTTCCTCGGCGTCGCCGGCATCGGCAGCGTGCAGAAGATCGGGCGGCTCGGTTCGCGCACGCTGCTGTGGTTCCTGGGCACGACCTCGCTCGCGGTGCTGCTCGGCCTCACGCTGGTGCGCACCATCGAACCGGGCAAGCGCATGTCGCCCGAGGTCGCCGCGCAGGTCAAGGAGCAGTACCTGACGGTCGCCAAGGCCAAGGTCGAGCAGAGCGAGCAGGCCAAGAACTGGCTGCAGATGGTCGTCGACATCGTGCCGGAGAACGTGGTCGGCACGGCGAGCACCAACAAGGGCATCCTCGGGCTGATCCTGTTCGCGCTGCTGCTCGGCATGGCGAGCACGCGGCTGCCGCCGGACCGCACCCAGGTAATGCGCGAGCTGCTCGAATCGCTCTACGAGTTGTGCATCAAGATCCTCGGCTGGGCGATGCAGCTGGCGCCGTACGGCGTCGCCTGCCTGATCTTCCACGCGACGAGCAAGCTCGGGCTGCCGGTGATGAAGCTGGTCGGCTGGTACTTCGTGACCGCGATGGGCGGGCTGATCCTCTACCAGCTGGTGTTCGTCACCGGCCTCGCGTGGTTCTTCGCGGGTTTGTCGCCGGCGCGCTTCTACCGCGGCTGCCGCACGCTGATCGTGACCGCGTTCTCGACCTCGTCGTCGAACGCGACGATGCCGACCACGATCCGCACCGCCGTCGACGAGTTCGGCGTGCCGCGCGAGATCGCCGGCTTCGTGATGCCGCTCGGCGCGACGATGAACATGAACGGCACCGCCCTGTTCGAAGGCGTCAGCGTGCTGTTCCTGGCCCAGGTCTACGGCGCGGGGCTCGGCATCGGCCAGCAGGTGATGGTGCTCGGCATGGCGGTGCTGACGGCGATCGGCGCCGCGGGCGTGCCCGGCGGGTCGATCCCGTTGCTCGCGGTGGTGCTGCTGCAGGTCGGCGTGCCGCCCGAGCTGCTGGCACTGATCCTCGGCGTCGACCGGCTCGTCGACATGGCCCGCACGATCCCCAACGTGACCAGCGACCTGACGTGCAGCCTGTGGCTCGCGCGCCGCGAGGGTCACGCGCTCAAGGAGTGAGCGGCGCGCACGGCGCGTCGGCCTGGTCGATCACGTAGCCCATGACGCGGATGCGGTCGGGGACGAACGGCAACCACCACAGGCCCGTGCACCGGTAGGTGACCAGGAGCCGCGGCAGCGCGCGCGCCTGCAGCGGCCGGTAGCCGGGCCGCGGTCCCGGGGCGCGGTGCGGCGGCGTGTAGAGCCGCCAGAGCGGCGCGGCAGTGTTGCCGCAGGTCTGCGAGAACGGCGCGGGTGCCCAAGTGCCCGGCGCGGCGTGCCCGCCGAAGCCGGGGCACGGGGACTGCGCCACGAGTCCGTCGTCGGCGAGGACGAGGGCGGCGAGCGTGGGCAGGACGAAGCGAAGCAGGCTCATGCCTGCAGGGGCGCGACGGCTTCGATTCGTGCGTCCCGCGCCAGAAAATTCACGCCGGCGGCAGCTTGCTGTGGGCGCCGTCGCAGAACGGCTTCTTGGCGCTGTGCTTGCAGCCGCACCAGGCGACCTTCTTGGCCTCGGTGATCACTTCGATGCGGGGCACCAGGCCGGTGCCGGCGTGACCGCCGTCGCAGTAGGGCTGCTTCTTGCTGAGGCCACAGGCGCACCACGCGTAGGTGCCGGGCTGCACATCGAGGACGTAGGGCGTGCGCGCCGCGATCTTGGGTTCGGTCATGGGCGGATTGTTCGACGACCGGGCCCGCACCGCAAGGGAAGCGCGCTCGCGTATGGACCGGTGTCCGCGGTGGTGCTCCACTGTCGGCCATGAAGCTCGACGGCCCGGCGCGCATGAACCTGATGAAGTTCGTCTGTTCGTTCGTCTGGACGGACCTCAAGGTCCACCAGGCCGAACGGGACCTCGTGATGCGCATCGCAGGTCACCTGGCCCTGGCCGACGACGAGGTCGCGCAGGTCAAGCGCTGGCTGCAGGTGCCGCCGCCCGTCGACGAGATCGATCCGGCGATGGTGCCGCGCGAGCACCGCGAGCTGTTCCTGTCGGCGGCGGAGCTGGTGGCGAAGGCGGACGGGCGGGTCGTGCCGGCCGAGCGCGACACCCTGGCGCTGTTCCGCGACCTGCTGGCGGACTGAACCGCGTGAGCCTGTCTGCGCCGTTGACGGTGGTCGTCCCGCTCAAGGACGAGGAGGAGGGGCTCGACGCGCTGGCTGCCGCGCTCGATTCCCTGGCGCAGGACCTCGGCGGTGCGGGCGCGCTGCAGTTCGTGCTGGTCGACGACGGCAGCGACGATCGCACCTGGGAGCTGCTGCAGCAGCGCTACGCGCAGCGCCCGGAGGTGCAGCTCTGTCGGCACGAACGCAACCGCGGCATCGCCGCGGCCATCCGCACGGGGTTGCAGGCCGCGCGCACCGAGCTCGTGGCGTCGATCGACGGCGATCTCTCCTACGATCCGCGCGAGTTGCCGGCGATGGTCGCGGCGATGGGTGACGCCGATCTGGTGACGGCCTCGCCCTACCATCCGCGCGGCGGTGTCGCGGGGGTGCCGGCGTGGCGGCTGCTGTTGTCGCGCACCCTGTCGCGCGCCTACCGCCTGTTGTTGCGCAGCGACGTCCACACCTGGACCAGCTGTTTCCGCGTCTATCGCCGCGCGTCCGTCGTCGACCTGCCGCTCGTGCACGAGCGGTTCCTCGGGACCGCCGAGCTGCTGGTGCGCGTGCTGCGCCGCGGCGGGCGCGTGGTCGAGCACCCCTGCGTGTTGGCGACGCGGCGGTTCGGTCAGAGCAAGCTCAAGATCGGCCGCACGATCCTGGGGCACGTGCGCCTGCTGTGGCAGGTGCTGACGCGGCAGATCCGGTAGCATCTCGCACCCGCCGCCTTCCGCCGCCGAGAGAGAGGTCCCCATGCGCCGTGCGTTCTCGTGTCTGCTGCCCGTCCTGATGGCGTCCGTCCTGCTCGCGCAGGAGCGCTCGCTGACCGTGGTCGACCTGCGCGGCACGCCCCACGAACGCGGTCTCACGCACGGCAAGCAGCTGCGGGAGCAGATCGGCGTGATGATGAAGGCGTGGCAGCGGGACCTCGAGACCGGGTTGAAGGTCGACCTGGACACCTTCGTCACGCGCTTCCTCGCGGCGACGAAGTTCGACGAGGCGGCCAGGCAGCACACGCCCGAACTGCTCGACGAGATCCGCGGCATCGCCGAAGGCGCCGGCCAACCGTACGAGCGCATGTTCGCGTTCCAGCTCGTCGACGAGCTGTGGGCGCAGCACAAGCTCGGCGTCGGTGACAAGTGCTCGACGATCGGCGTCGACCGCGACGGCGACACGCCGGGACTCGTCGCGCAGAACCTCGACCTGCCGCAGTGGATGAACCGCTATCCGACGGTGCTGCGCATCCATCACGACGGCAGCGACCTGCAGAGCCTGGTGGTCACGCTGCCCGGCCTCGTCGGCGGCAACGGCCTCAACAACCATCGCGTCGCGGTCGGCGTCAACACGATCCTGCAGCTGCGCCCGTGTCCCGACGGGCTGCCGGTGGCGTTCGTGGTGCGCGGGATCCTGGCGCAGCGCTCGCACGCCGATGCGTTGGCGTTCTTGAAGCGCGTCAAGCACGCGTCGGGGCAGGCCTACACCGTCGGCGGGCCCGACCACTCGCCGTGCTTCGAGGCGTCGGCGGGCGAGGTCCTGCGGTGGCAGCCCGAGGGGCGCGACGGTTGGACCTGGCACACCAACCATCCGCTGGTGAACACGGACTGGTCGCCGTCCTACCTCGCGATCGCCAAGGCGGACGCGCGACCGCCGGAGAAGCAGATGCCGTGCTCACGCTTCGAAGCGCTCGACCGCGCCCTGCCGGCGGGCAAGCGACCGACCTTCGACGACGTGGTGGCGGCGCTGCGCACGACCGGCCCCGAGACCCCGGTCTGCAATCCGATGACCTACGTGTGCACGGTCATGGTGCTCGGCGAGAAGCCCGAACTGCACATCTCGCCGGGGCCGCCGACGAAGGTGCCGTTCCAGGTGCTGCGCTTCGAATGAGCGCGCGCGGGGCGGCGATCAGCGCCGCGCCGCGATCTCGGGCGCGGCGGGGCCCTGGTGGGCGACGCGCGTCAGCGTGACGAAGCGCTTGCCGGCGGAGTCCCACAGGGTCTCGGTGGTGCTGTAGGAGCCGTTCTCGTGGCGGTACCACGCGACGCCCTTGTCGTTGCTCTCGACGCCGACGATCGGGCTCCACGGGATCTGGGTGCCCCAGAACTCGGCGATCGGCTTGGGATTGGTGGCGCCGTTGAGGGCGTCGACGAACGAGCCGTCGGGCAGTTCCAGTTGGTGTGAGTGGTCGACGTCCGCCGGTGCGGGCGCTGCGGCCTCGGGCGCGGCGATCTCGCCGGTGACGGCGGTCGGCGCGCCCCGGGGTGCGGCCTGTTCGACGCTGGTGGCGGTCGCATCCGAGACGGTGGTGGCGTCTGCGGAGTGCTCCGGCCCGCGCGCCAGCCAGAGCGAGGCTCCGGTCAGCGCGGCGAGGGCCAGCAGCAGGAAGGGTTCACGTGCCATGGTGGTGGTGCGGTGCAGGGATGGGCCCGGTGGGAGCTCGGTGGGGATCAGAAGTGCGCTGCCTGCGCGTTGGTCCACTCGCCGACGTTGGTGTTGGTGTCCCAGACGATTGCCTGGAAGACGATGTCGGTGCCGACGAGGGCGGTCGGGATCACGCCGGGCTGGGCGATGGTCGTCTCGGACACGCCGTTCTGCTGCACGCCGAGATCGACCGTGATCGTGCTCGTGCCGTCACCGATGTGGCCGTAGCCGATCAGGATGCCCTGCATCGACCAGTGGTAGTACGGCAGGCTGAAGCCCAGCGACGCGCCCAGCATGCGCAGCCCGAACGGCGCGAGGTTGTCGGTGACGCGCACGACGAGGCCGTCGCGGCGAGGGGTCGTCGCCGGCAGCCCCGACACGTCGGGGTAGAGCCCGCCCAGGCCGAAGTTCGCGCCGGGCGCGCCGAGCCGGTTGCTGGTCGGATCGATGCCGCCGAGGTGGAGATTGGGCGACGTCACGAACGGGCCCATGATGTAGGTCCACGGCGTCGTGAACGACGGCGCGCTGGTGAGTCCCGCCCACGTCACCGGCTGTGCGATCGGGCTGTGGTTCTCGCCGAAGACGGCGCCGGTGTTGGCGTTCAACATGTCGGCGCGGAACAGCGAGTGGCCGTCGGTGTTGGGCCACAGGCTGTTGGCGGGAAGGTCGACGCCGATGTAGATGCGCGGCAGCATCGTGCCGAGGAAGTAGTCGCCGGGGATGATCTGGCCGCCGGCGATGTTGAAGCCGTCGTGCATGATCCACGTGCCGCGCGCCGTGTTGGTCGACGGCGGCGTGGTCAGGTTGGGGATGCGCAACACCTCGCCGGTCGTGGTCATGTCGGGGCCGGCGGTCGCGGCGGGCAGGCGGATCACCAGGCCGTAGGTCTCCGAGGTCGACAGGCGCTCGTCGGCGACCCAGTGGTAGACGCCGAACACGCGCATGAAGCCGTTGGCGTCGCCGACGCTGCGGAAGTGCTGCTGGTCGATCTCGAACAGCGCCTCCGCGGCGTTGTTCCAGTCCGGCCGGCCGACGAACGACGTGCAGGTGATGTTCTGTCGTTCGGGGTCCTGCGGGTAGACGACGAACGGGTTGACCTGGGCCGCGGCCATCGTGGTCAGCGCGGCGACGACCGAGACTCGTGCGGTGATGGAATTCATGGCGTGTTCTCCTGGGCGGACAGGATGGGTGTGGTGGCGGAAGGGCGGCTCAGAAGTGCGCCATCTGGGCGTTGGTCCACTCCGCCTGGTTGGTGTTGGTGTCCCACGAGATGCCCTGGAACACGATCTCCGTGCCGACGAAGACCGCCGGGATCGTGCCGGGCAGGGCGAAGTTGATCTCACGCACGCCGTTCTGCAGCGTGCTGAGCGCGATGGTGACCGTCTGCGAGCCGTCGCCGATGTGGCTGTAGCCGATCAGGGAGAGGTTGCTGAAGATCGGTCCGTGGTAGTACGGGAACTGCCAGCCCAGCGACGCGCCGAACATCGCGAGCCCGAACGGCGCGAGGTTGTCGGTCATGCGCAGCACGATGCCGTCGCTGCGCGGGTTGGTCGTCGGCAGCCCGGAGATGTCGGGATAGAGGCCGTTCATGCCGAAGTTGGCGCCGGGCGCACCCAGGCGCGTGCTGCTCGGGTCGACGCCGCCGACGTGCAGGTTGGGCGTGGTGACGAACGGACCGAGGATGTAGGTCCACGGCGTCGAGAACGACGGTGCGTTCTGCAGGCCGGCCCAGGTCGGGTCGTGCGCGGCGGCGCTGTGGTTCTCGCCGAAGACGGCGCCGGTGTTGGCGTTCAACATGTCGGCGCGGAACAGCGAGTGGCCGTCGGTGTTGGGCCACAGGCTGTTGGCAGGCAGGTCGATGCCGACGTAGTAGGTGCTCTGGTGGATCAGCCCCGGGGAGGTGATCCACAGGCCACCCTGGATGTTGAAGCCGTCGTGCATGATCCACGTGCCGCGCGCGGTGTTGCTCGACGGCGGCGTGGTCAGTGAGCCGATCTGCAGGAACGCGCCGGTGGCACTCATGTCGGGGCCGCCGGCAGGCAGACCGTTGCGCACGACGAGGCCATACGTCTCCGAAGTCGAGAGGCGCTCGTCGGCGACCCAGTGGTAGATGCCGAAGATCCGGGCGAAGCCGTTGGCGTCACCGACCCCGCGGAAGTGCTGCGGATCGAGTTCGAAGAGCGCCTCGGCTGCGTTGTTCCAGTCGGGGCGACCGACGAACGACGTGCAGGTGATGGTCTGGCGCTCGGGATCCTGCGGATAGAGAACGAACGGGTTCACCTGGGCCGTGGCCATCGTGGTGAGGATGGCGACGGCGCCGAGGCGCGCGCTGATCTGCAGCATTGTGGTGGGTCTCTTCGGCGGGATGGTGGCGAGAGAGGCGACCGTCCGTGGGGCATCTGTAGCACCCTGGGGGTCGCTGGCAACTCGGCACTTGGGCGGTTTTCCCCGCGGAGTCCGGCCCGGGTGCGAAACGGGCCGCGCCGCCGTAAATGGCGGCGCGGCCCAGCTCTGTGGCTGTTCACCCGTCTCGGGGGGCCGATCTCAGCGCCAGAGGATACGCAGTTCCAGCACGCGCACCGGCCCGTGGCTCTTGTTGAGCACGAGGTCGAAGCGCGCCGCCGTGGCGCGATCGCGGTTCAGCGAATCGGCCCCGCCGGGCACCACCGAGGAGCGCCACGGGCCGATCGTCGCCGGGTCGACCTGGCTGGTCAGCGGGTCGATGCGTGCGCCTTGGACCCGCAGCAGCACAGGGCCGGCGGGGTCGTCGGCGCGCAACGTCGAGACCGTCGCATCGTCGCTGAACAGCAGGGTATTGCCGCCCACGTCGGCGAGCAGTTCGTAGCGCAGGTAGACCGGCAGGTGGCTCGTCGGCGGCACCATCCACAGCGAGCGCGAACCGGTCTTGTCGTCGCGGTCGGTCAGCGTGCCCGTGTGGGTGCCGTTGACGATCGCCGGCACGCTGGTGCCGGTGAACTGCACCGCGCCGCCGGCCTCGAGGCGCACGAAGCCGTTCGAGCCCGCGCCCGCCTGCGATTGCACGTTGAGGATGGGGTTGCTGATCGAGCCGGTGCGGCTGCCGGGGCCGCCGCTGGTGTCGAGCTGGCCGGCGACGCTGACGTTGCCCGCGGACTGCAGCAGCACGGAGCCGCCCGAGCCGCCGCCGCCCGGCGACGAGATGCCGTAGTTCTGATCGAACGACGGGGTGTTCGGATCGTCGCCGTTGATGAGCACGCCGTCGCCGCCCTTGGCCTGCAGCGAAGCGCTGCTGCCGACGACGAGGTCGCCGCCGGTGCGCAGCGCGAGCGCGCCGCCGCCGCCCGAACCGCCGGAGCCGGCGATGTAGACGTCGCCGACGACGTAGATCGTGCCGAACGCGTGCGTGGCGCCGCCGCCGCCGCCCGAGCCGCCGACGACGAAGTGGTCGAGCGACGAGTACGACGGACTTGGCAGCGGGCTGGGCGGGTAGGGCATGACCGGGAAGGCCGTGCCGCCCGCGGGCGTGGCCCCGATGCTCATGGCACCGAGCGGGGTCACCGAGGCGGCGCCGCCGGGCAGGATGAAGCCGCCGCCGCCGCCGCCAGGTGCGAAGTGGGCGCGATAGACGCTGCCGACCAGGGGAGAGTTGGGTGCCGCGATGCCCGTGGCCGGGTGCATCTGACCGCCCTGACCACCCGTTCCGGCGCGGAAGGCCGCGTAGGCGTGACCCGCGACGACGCTCACGTCGTCGCCGTTCTGGCCGTTCGTGAGGGTCACGCCGCCGATGATGATCGGTCCAGTGCCGTGGCACTCCTCGCCGCCGCTGCCGCCGCGTCCGCCGCCCGGGCCGCCGGCGCTGCCTGGCTGACCGGTGACGAAGGGCACGGGCGTGACGGAGCCGCCGCGCGCATTGAACGTCGAGACGTGCATGTTCGTGCCAGGACCCGACGTCGGGACCCAGAACGGCAGCGACTCGCCGTTGCAGAGCAGGGTGCCCTGCACGTCGGCGCGCCCGCGCACGCGGATCTGCGGCGGCACCGTGCCCACGAAGCGCACCGTGATGCCGGCAGGCACCACGAAGTCGGTGAACTCGAACTCGCCGTCGGTGACGACTTCGTTGCTGCCGCTCAGCGTCTGGCTCGCCGGGATCAGCATCTGATCGGTGCTCCACTCGTAGACGCCCGGCGCGGTCTGTAGGCCGATCGTCGGGTCGAACGAGCCATGGTGGCCGTCACCGCCGATCGCGACCGCAGAGGCGGTTCCTCCCTGCCACGTGTCCCCCGAGGCCGTGGGGTCGCGGAGCTGGTTGGAGTTGAACGTCTCGAGCAGCGTCTGGTCGGCGACCGGCATGCCGATCTGCACCTGCAGGCCGTTGGTCGTGTCGAGCACGCCGCCCAGGTCGAACTGCACGAATTGCGCGTCGTAGCGCACGCCGAGCAGGGAGTTGGTGTTCGGCAGGTTGATTGTTTGCGTCGCGGTTGCGCTGCTGCCCAGGAGATTGGCGATGAGTGCTTGCACGCGTTGCAGGCAGCCAAGCGAACCGAACGGGATGACGCGCGGCAGCGGCGCGCCGTTGTCGGTCGTGTGGGAGAAGCCGAGTACGCCGAAGGTCAGCGCGGCGGAGCTGGGCACGGCCGCCTGCAGGCGGTGGGTCGCGCCGATCTGGGGGGAGTCTCCGGGCGCGAGTGCCAGCTCGAAGCTTGGGTCCTGGCACGGGCTGCCGAACGCGGTCGCGAACGGGCGCGCGTTGGCGGCCCATTGGAAGAGGGTGAGGCCGGTAGCCTCGCTGCGCACGAGCACGATCTCCTGGCGTGCTGCGTGCCAGACGGCGGGCCCGGTCGGGAAGAAGTTGAACGTGTGGCTCGCAGGGACGAGGTTGGCGCCGTCCCATTCGAAGTTGTCGGTGCCGGCCATGGCAAGTTGCGCCGTGAGCAGGCGGCCGCGCTGCGGATCGAAAGCGGCTGCGCCGAGGAGCGCGAAGTGGCTGTTGGGCTGAGAGCGTTGCTCCCACGAATTGCCGACGAGGCCGAAGATGTCGAGGCTCGTGGTGCGAGAGGCCACCAGGCCGACTTCGCCGCGGACCGAGTCGAAGAACAGGGCCCGAGAAGCGCCGCTCGGCACGTTGGCGTTGAGCATCGACCACTGCCCGTTCGCGAACCTCCAGGTCTCGAGCTGGGTGGGGGTGCCGCCGATCAGGACTGCGCCGCCGTCGGCGTCGGCGACCATCCTCAGGCCGCTGGTCAGCGGCGGCGCCGAGGTCGTGTTCACCATCGACCAGACGCCGTTGTGGAGGACCCACGTGTCGAAGTTCGGGACGCCGCCGGCGAGGAACCCTCCGAACACCAGCAGGTCGCCGTTGGCAAGCATCGCGACTCCCGGCCCGGCGCGCCGCGGCACGGGCGTCGTCAGCTGCGACCAGCCGATGCCGTCCCACAGCCATTCTGTGGCGCTCGGGTTTGCAGGGTCGCCGCCGAACACCAGCAGTGCGTCGCGATGCCCGGGGGTGCTTGGGAATGGGGTCAACGTGTAGTCGGCGCGGGCCGGTGGCTTCACGTTCACGGGAACGGTCACCCATTGGCCGGTCTGCTGCGCGGTGAGAGCGGGGGCGCACATGGCGGCGACGATCGCCGCGAGTGCCCTCGGGGACGGTGAGAACATGCCTTCTCTCCAGCTTGGGGTTGTGCAGGGGGCGGGGGCGGGCTTCGCGCACCGAGGGGCCGGAGACGCGACTTGGAGAGCCCCTTGCGATCGTCAGATGCGACCACAATCGGTGGAGCCGTCAAGGTGGGGTGCCGTCGCCGCGAAGTAACGATCCCGAAGCTGGGGCGTGACCTGTCACGGCGCTATCGTGCCGGCCCCGATGTCCGAGGTCCTTCACAGTCAAGTCGCGACGAGCTCGCCCGAGTTCGCCCAGAACCGCGAACACCACCTGCGCACGATCGAGGAGATCGGCGCGCTCGTCGCTGCCGCGAGGCTCGGCGGCGGGCAGGAGGCGGTCGACCGCCACCACAAGCGGGGCAAGCTGCTGCCGCGCGAGCGCATCGCCGCGATCCTCGACCCGGGCGCACCGTTCCTCGAGCTGTCGCCGCTGGCTGCGCACGGCCTCTACGACGGCGACGCGCCGAGCGCCGGCATCGTCACGGGCGTCGGGCTGGTCCAGGGCCGCGAGGTGATGATCGTCGCCAACGACGCGACCGTGAAGGGCGGCACCTACTTCCCGATGACGGTGAAGAAGCACGTGCGTGCGCAGGAGATCGCGCTCGAGAACCGGCTGCCGTGCGTCTACCTGGTCGACTCGGGCGGCGCGTTCCTGCCGCTGCAGGCCGACGTGTTCCCCGACCGCGACCACTTCGGCCGCATCTTCTACAACCAGGCGCGCATGTCGGCCGAGGGCATCGCCCAGGTCGCCGTCGTGCTCGGCTCGTGCACCGCGGGCGGCGCCTACGTGCCGGCGATGAGCGACGAGAGCATCATCGTCAAGGGCAACGGCACAATCTTCCTGGGTGGGCCGCCGCTCGTGAAGGCCGCGACCGGCGAGGTCGTCTCGGCCGAGGATCTCGGCGGCGCCGACGTGCACACGCGCCTGTCGGGCGTCGCCGACCACTTCGCCGAGGACGAGGCCCACGCGCTCGAGCTGTGCCGTTCGATCGTCGGTCGGCTCAACACGCGCAAGCCGCAGACCGTGCAGCTGGCCGCGCCCGAGGACCCGCTCTACGACCCCGAAGAGCTGCTCGGCGTGCTGCCGCGCGACACGCGCACCCCGTACGACGTGCGCGAGGTGATCGCGCGCCTCGTCGACGGCAGCCGTCTGCACGAGTTCAAGACGCGCTACGGCACCACGCTGGTCACGGGCTTCGCGCACATCCACGGCATGCCGGTCGGCATCGTCGCCAACAACGGCATCCTGTTCAGCGAGAGCGCGGTCAAGGCGGCGCACTTCGTCGAGCTGTGCTGCCAGCGGCAGGTGCCGCTGCTGTTCCTGCAGAACATCACCGGCTTCATGGTCGGGCGGAAGTACGAGACCGGCGGCATCGCCAAGGACGGCGCCAAGATGGTGCAGGCCGTCGCGTCGGCCAACGTGCCCAAGCTCACCGTGCTGATCGGCGGCTCGTTCGGCGCCGGCAACTACGGCATGTGCGGCCGCGCCTACCAGCCGCGCTTCATGTTCTCGTGGCCCAACTCGCGTATCTCCGTGATGGGCGGCGAACAGGCCGCGGGCGTGCTCGTGCAGGTCAAGAAGGACCAGCTCGAGGCCAAGGGGCAGGAGCTGTCGGCCGCCGACGAGGAGAAGATGCGGCGCCCGATCCTCGACAAGTACGAGACCGAGGGGCACCCGCTCTACGCCACGGCCCGCCTGTGGGACGACGGCGTGATCGACCCGCGGCAGACGCGCGGTGCGCTGGCGCTGGCCCTGTCGGCCAGCCTCAACGCGCCGATCGAGCCGTGGCGTGCCCCTGTGTTCCGGATGTGAGGTCCTGATGCGAACCGCCAACGACGGCATGACGCCGGCCGAGATCAAGGTCCTCGCCGACATCGACGAGAACGGCGTGCACATCGTGCACGTCGCCGAGAGCGCGCGCGGCCCCGGCTATTCGTACACGATCGGCATGCCCTACAGCTTCGATCACGCCGAGGTGATCGTGTTCGGCCTGCCGCCGGATGTCGCCGAAGCGCTGCTCGACGCCGTCGCCGACGAGGCCGCCGACGGCAACAAGTTCGCGGCCGACGGCCAGCACGACGGCCTGCTGCAGGGATACCCCGTCAAGTTCTTCGCGGTGGCGAAGGGCTGGTATCCCGAGTTCCTCGAGACCGCGCTCTGGGCGCACGAGGGGGACGGCTTCGATTGCGTGCAGCTCGTCTGGCCCGACAAGCAGGGGCGCTGGCCGTGGCGCGACGACGTGCGCGAGGGGTTCGCCGAGATGCAGCCGGTGCTCGGTCGCCGCGAGCCGCCGGCGTGACCGTCGACGGCGACAAGCGGCCGCAGCGCCTCGCGGCCAGCTACGTGCTGACCGCGCTGTTCTTCGTCGTCGTGATCGTGGCCTGGCTGCGCGGCGCCGGTCGCTTCCTGCTGCCGCTGCTGCTGCTCGCCGGCGTCGCCGTGCTCGTGCGCCGCGTCGTGCGCAAGATCAAGGAGCCGCTGCCGTGAGCGTGGGGGGGGCTGTAACCGCCCCCCCGCTACAGGATCGGCTCGCCGATCGCGTTCGAGAAGCGCAGGCCCGCGATCAGGTCGATCATCACGGCCTGATGGTGCAACTCCAATCCGGCGAACGCCGGTGCCGTCGGGATCTGCAGCGACACGGTGAGCGGGGTGTTGACGACGAGGTGCATGCCGATCGTCACGGTCGAGGCCGGATCGAGCAGCAGCGTGCCGACGCCGGGCATCGCGACGTTGCCGGCGCCGAGCGCCACGAGCGAGAGCACCGGGGTGACCGTGCCCGGCCGGGTGTGGAAGTCGACGGTGTAGCTGTTGCCGCGCACGGGCGGGATCCCTGCGTCGACCTGGCGTAGGAAGTTCGGCAGACCCGCGAAGTCGAGGTCCCCGTCGCCGTCGAAGTCGGCGACCGCGGCGCCGCGGTTGCCGAGGTAGTGGGTGGCGCCGACCTGGAGAGTGAACACGCCGGAGCCGTTGTTCCACCAGATGCCGTTGCCGTCGTACAGATCGGCGTCACCGTCGCCGTCGGCGTCGATCACCGACAGGAAGTTGCCCGGGGAGCTCGGGAACGCGGTCGCGGTGACGTCGGCGAAGGTCCAGCTGCCGTTGTTCTGCAGCACGCGACCGGGATAGCTGCTGACGAGGTCCGCGTCGCCGTCGCCGTCGATGTCGACGAACATGTAGTTGAGACCGGTCACGGCCGGCATCGACACGGTCGCGGGCGCGAAGTGTCCGCCGCCGATGTTCTCGAGGAAGACCGGGTTCGTCGAAGTGCCGGTGGGCACGCAGATGTCGAGGTCGCCGTCGCCGTCGATGTCGGCCGCGCGCGGGGTCACTTCGAAGCGCGAGCCGAGGCCGGTGGGCAGGTTGCTCAGGTGCGTCGCGGAGACGTCGGTGAAGACGCCGACGCCGTTGTTGGCGTAGAGATGGCAGCCGGGGCTGTCGACCGTGAACCAATCGACGTCGCCGTCGCCGTCGAAGTCGCCGACGACCTGGTTCTGGGTGAACTCGGCGTTGGGCGGCAGCATCACCGGCGTCATGTCGGTGAAGAAGCCCGCGCCGTTGTTGATGTAGACCTGGTTGGAGAGCCAGTCGTCGTGACCGAACAGGATGTCGAGGTCGCCGTCGCCGTCGACGTCGACGAGGTCGACACTGTGGGTCGCGAGCTGCAGCGGGTTGATCAGCCGCGGCGAGGTCGCGTCGACGAAGCGGCCGCGGCCGTCGTTGAGCAGCAGCTGGTGCGGCGCGTTGTCGTTGGCGACGACCAGATCCTGGTCGCCGTCGCCATCGACGTCACCGGCGGCGTACTTGTCGCCGATGGGGATCGGCGGCAGCGTGGTGAGCCGGGTCAGGCGGAAGGGGGACTGCGCCGCGAGCGGGGCCGCCAGCAGCAGCAGGAGAGGGCAGGCAAGGCGGTTCATGGTGCGCACTTCGGCAATCATCATGCCAGCGCCTCTCCGCCGCTGGGCCCGATCGGGTGTCACAGATCGGCGACAGTCGGCGCCGGCGCGGGAACGTTCTCGCGCGTCAATCGATCGCCTTTCGCAGTGCCGACAGGAACTGCGTGCGCGCCTGCTCGCTCCAGCTCCCGGGCGCCGTCGGCAGGGATCGCTGCGATGCGACGGCGAGCGCGGCGAGCAGTTCCTTGACGCGCGCGGCGACGAGGCGCACATCGACCTGTTCGGCGTCCGTCGCGAGCGCGGGCGGCATGCCCTCGAGCAGCAGCGCGACGATGCGCCGACGATCGGCGTCGGCGACGCGGCCGGAGAGCTCGCCGAGCGCGGCGATCGTGGTGCGCGTCGTGCCATTGCGCGCGTTCGCCTCGCGGATCAGCGGCGCGACCGCGTCGATCGCCGCGGCGTCCCCCGAACTGCCCAGGCACTTCGAGAGGTGGCCGCGCAGCACGTTGGGGTTGCGGCTCGGCACGGTCGTGCCGGCGCCCGCGAACAGGCGCGCGAGCAGCGGCGCCAGCGAGGGATCGGGGTGTGTCGACACCACCTCGAGCACGCGGTAGCGGAACGCGTCGCTGGGCACGAGCAGGAGGTCGGCGGCGCGTTCGGCGACGAGCTCGGGGCGGTGCAGTGCGACCTGGTTGAGGGCGCGGATGCGCACGACGATGTTCTCACGGTCGTCGAGTAGCCGGGCCGCGATCGCTTCGGCCCACTGCGGTGCGCCCGCGGCGCCGAGGTCGGCGATCGCCTCGACCGCGAGGGCCCGTTCGCGCACGTCGGGGTCGGCGAGCCGGTCGGCGAGCGAACGTTCGTCGGCGCGCAGCTTGCGCAGCAGTTCGCGCGCGGCGAGCCAGGCGCCGGCGTCGTCGCGCCGCGTCGCGAGCTCGTCGAGCGGCGCGAGCGCCGCGGCGGGCTCCTCACCGGCGAGCTTCTGCGCGGCGCGGAACGTGGCCACCGCCTCGGTCGTCGCCGCCGTCGGCTTGGGCACCTTGTCTGCGAGCGGCGCGAGCGCCTGCACCCACGCATCGAAGCCGCGCGGCATGAACGCGAGCACCGCGTCGTCGCGCGGGTCGAACAGCACCAGCTGCGGCCACGACGAGATGCCGAAGCGGTCGTGCGTGCGCGCGGCCTCGCGGTCCTTCTCGTCGTCCTTGAAGTTGCGCGACACGAACAGCCACGTGACGCGGCCGTAGTGCGCCTTCATCTTGGGGTTCGACAGCAACTGCTGTTCGACGGGGATGCAGTGCGGTCAATACGTCTTGCTGAAGTAGACGAAGACCGGCCGGCCGTGCGCGAGCGCGTCGAGGCGGGCTTCGCGGTAGCTCAGCAACCACGGTGGGCCGGGCGGGGGCGTGTCGCCGGGCGGAGCGATCGCCGCGAGCAGCGGCAGGAACATGGCTGGCAGCATGGGGGACCTGTGCGGGGTGGGGACCGCGCACCGTTGTAGCTGCTTCAGCGCGCGGCGACGAGGCGCTGCATCGATCGGCCCGGTCGGTCGGCGGCGCTGTGCACGCGCCATGCCTCGCCGTCGCGCGTCGCCGCGATCGGGCCGTCGCCGCACGGATCGGCGAGCTGTGGGGCGGCGCGGCCGCGGTGCAATTCCACGGCGACGCGCAGGATGCGGAGCTGGGCGATCACCTCGCGCAGGTTCTGTTCGGCGGCGACGAGGTTGGGGGCCATGATCGCCGAGGCCGGATTGTCCGACTGCGCGAGCGCCTCGAAAGCGGCGTCGAGACGCTGCTTGCGCGCGCGCCAGTCCTCGCCGTCGGAGCCGTGCGCCGCGTCGCCGAGGCCGCGCACGGTGTCGGCGAAGTTCACGAACGCCGCCGCGGTCATCCAGCGCGTCGAGAAGCCGTACTGCCAGGCGGTGAGCGGGCCCAGGCCGACGCCCTCCTCGGGCGCGCGCCGGAGGTACTGCACCATCAGCAGCAGCTCGTCCTCGTAGGCGAGCTGGTGCGGCAGCTGCGCGTCGAGACGCGCCAGGCCGTCGGCGAGCATTTCGAGCGCCGGCGCGTCGAGCTCCTGCAGCGCGGACTCCTTCCAGGCTTCGGTCGCGATCGCGACCAGCGCGACGCCGATCATCTGGCGGATCAACGGACCGCGGCGCACCGTGTCGCCCGCGAACGTCGCCGCATCGAGGGTCCACTGCACCGCGGCGCGGGTGTCTCCCGCGAGCCGTTCGGCGCGGGCTTCGAGCACCGCCATGTTCACGATCCACCGGCACGCCAGCAGGTTCGGCACGGCCGCCTGCGGATCGCCGTTCCACCAGTCAGGTGAGGTGGCGCGGTCGCAGCGCGCGCCCGTGCGCATGGCCTCCAGCGCCGGCCGCCAGCGCTCGCGAAGGGGGCCGGCGTCGGCCGTCACCTCCGCGTCCGTCAGGCGCAGGGACGCGACCAGCCCGTTGTGGTCGTCGCTGCTGAGCTGCTTGGCGAGCGCGGTCGCCCGCTCGTAGTGCGCCAACGCGTCGCCAGCCGTGGCCTCGCCCCAGAGCACGGCGCGGTGCGGGTCGCGCGCCTCGGCTCGTCGCTGCAGTTCTTCGCCGATCTGCAGCATGCGCTGCCAGCTCGCGTCGGCGCGCAGGCGCACCACGCCGGCACCGGCGACCGAAGCCAGGACGGCGCCCAGGCTGCAGAACAGCAATCGGCGCAGACGACGCGGTGGGATGGGCATGCCGACCTCATCGACCACCGCGCGCCGGACCGGCCAACGCGGCGCCGCGAGGCCCATGGCAGCGTGCGTACGGAGCGTGCGTACGGTACCGGGTGCAATCCACAACCTGACGGCCGCAAAGCGGCCGTCAGGTTGTGGATTGGACCGGGTACCGTACCCTCGCGCCGGACGATGGTCTCGATGGTCTCCCGCCGCCCGTTCGCGCCCGTCTGGTGGGCGAGGTCCGGTCTGGCGCAGACGCTGGTCGGTTCGTGGCGTGTTCATCGGCCGCGTCCGGCGCTGCGGCTCGAGCGCTGGGAGACGCTGGACGGCGACTTCGTGCGGCTGCACCTCGGCGACGGGCGCGAGGGCGCGCCGACGGTGCTCGTCCTGCACGGGCTCGAAGGTAGCGTCGACTCGGCGTACGTGCGCGAACTGGCCTGGCGCACGCGCGCGGCGGGCTGGAACTTCGCGGCGCTCGAGTTCCGTTCGTGCGGCGGCGAGCTCAACCGGTTGCTGCGCAGCTACCACAGCGGGGAGACCGGCGACCTCGACTTCGTGGTCGCGGAGCTGTCGCGACGCATCGCCGGCGCGCCGCTGTTCGCGGTGGGCTACTCGCTCGGCGCCAACGTGTTGCTCAAATGGCTCGGCGAGCGCGGCGACGCGGTGCCGGGATGCGTGCGCGCGGCGGCGGCGGTGTCGGCGCCGTACGACCTCGAGATCTGCGCCGAACAGTGCGATCTCCGCTACGGCGGCGCGATCGCGCGCTCGTTCCTGCGAACGCTGATCCCCAAGGCGCTGGCCAAGGCCGCGCAGTTCCCGGGCGCGCTCGACGCCGACGCGGTGCGCCGCTGCCGCACGTTCCGCAGCTTCGACGACCTGGTCACGGCGCCGCTGCACGGTTTCGCCGACGCGTGCGAGTACTGGCGCACGCAGAGCTGCGCGCAGTTCCTGCCGGCGGTCCGCCGGCCGTCCCTGCTGATCAGCGCCGCCGACGACCCGCTGGTCCCCGCGCGCGTCTGGCCGCGCGCGCAGGTGCAGGCCTCGCCGTGGCTGCACGAGGAGTTCTCGCCGCGCGGTGGCCACGCGGCCTTCGTCGCGGGTGGCTGGCCGCTGCGCGCGCGCCGATGGGCCGAAGGTCGTGTGCTGGAGTGGTTTGCGCAGCAGCTCGAGGGCGGCGCCGGCGCGCCGCCGCCGGGCTGAGGCGCCCGCCGCCGCGGTTTTCTGCGCCGCGGTCGCTTACGTGGCGACGTCGCAGGGGCTCCAAGGCACCGTCGCGCAGCGTCCCGCGCGGAACAGACCCCATTTCCCGGCCCCTCCCGGAGAAGCTCATGCAGCGTCCCATCCTGATCGTCGCCCTCGCCCTGGTCAGCACCGCATTGGCGCAACGCCCGATGCGCGGCCTGCCGATGACTCCGCCGCCGACGCCGCACCCCGGCCTCGTCGGTCAGCCGTTGATCGGCCCGACCGGCGGCATGACCGGCGGCGAGACCAGGAGCACGCCGGCCCCGGCAGCGGGCTGCATGCCGAGTGGTCGGGCAGTCGACCCGGACACGACCGGCGTCAAGCTGCAGGGCAAGGCGCTCGCGGCGGCGGTCAAGAAGGTGACCAAGCTCGAGTGGTTCGACGACTTCGACGACGCCAAGATCGAGTCGGCGGCGACCGGCAAGCCGATCTTCTGGATCCAGGCGCTCGGCGACATCGACGGCTTTGCTTGAAGCGCTCTGCAGAGCCTGCGGGGCGTGACCCTGCCCAACGAGGAAGTCTTCGAGCTGCTGCGTGACCACTTCGTGCTCGGCGCGCGCAACATCGAGAAGGACGAGCACGTCGGCCTGTCGCACGGCTACAAGTGCACCCAATCGGCGGTCGGCACGACCAACGGCGCCGGTGCGCGCAACGTGCAGCTGCTGATGCTCGCGGCCGACGGCACGGTGCTGCACGCCCTGCCCGGCTACTGGCACCCCGACGACCTGAAGCGCGAGTTGAAGTTCGCCCTGCGCCTGCACCTGCTCAACGACCGCCAGGACCTGTCGGCCGCGCAGAAGTCCAAGATGCTGGCGACGATGCACCGCGCGTTCCTGCGCAACCTGCCCGCGGAGACCCTCGCCCGTTCGCGCTGGCAGGGTTTCGACGAGCAGGCCGAGCGCATGCGCCTCGCCGACGGCAAGCGCGACACCTTCGTCTACGAATACGGCGACAAGACGACGATCAAGCCGACCGTCCAGGTCGTGCACGAGCGCCTGATGAGCCGGCCGTTCCAGAAGCTCGCCGACTTCGACATGGAGTCCTTCGTCGACTACGGCCGGGCCTTCTACGACAACAACCGCGGCGACAAGGGGCGCGACTTCAAGAAGGCCGAGCTGGCCAACAAGAAGCGTGTGAAGGAGCAGGAGAAGGCGGCCCGGGCGGAAGCCCGGAGCTGAGCTGCCTCCTTCGACCCGGTTGGGAAGCGGGGCGCGCGGCGGTACAACCCGCCGCATCGACCAAGGTGGTCATTCGAGGTCCAGACATGAAGACGCCATCCGCTCTCCTCGCCCCTCTCCTCTTCGCCGTCGCCGCCACTGCGCAGATCCAGTACTGCACGGTGACGCTCTCGGGCACGAGCTGCGGGCCGCAGCTCGCCGTGACGATGACGCCGCTCGGCCAAGGCGGCAACTACGAGCTCGACCTGACCGCGACGGGGCTGCACCCGCGCTCGGTCGGCGCGATGCAGTGGGGTTCGAACCCAACCTCGGTGACGCTGCCGGGCGGCGGCTGCCTGCTGCTCTGCGACTACGTCTGGGGGCACTACTTCCAGACCGACGACACCGGCAGCTACTCGTGGGGCCGCTCGTGGCCGCACTGGGCGGTGGGCTACTTCTACATGCAGATGGGCAGTCTGCAGGTCGACAACAACAACCAGCTCAGCGTGCGCACGACGACCTGTCAGCTCGTGCAGTGCTTCTGAGCCTGCCGCGTCAGCAGCATCTCGATGAGGCTGACCAGGCTGTTCTTGTCGATCGGCTTGGTGGCGTAGCTGTCGCAGCCGGCCTCGAGGCAGGCCTCGAGGTCCGCCTGCATCGCGTTGGCGGTCAGCGCGAGGATCGGCGCGTCGTAGCCGCGCTGACGCAGTTCGGCCGTCGCGCCGTAGCCGTCGAGCACGGGCATCTGCATGTCCATCACGACGAGGTCGAACGGCTGGTCCGTCGGTGACGCCGCGACCACCATGTCGACGCCGGCGCGGCCGTTCTCGGCGAGGCTGACCTGCGCGCCGGCCTTCTGCAGCACGAACGACACGAGCCGCCGGTTGTCGGGGGCGTCGTCGACGACGAGGATGTGTCGGCCCTCGAGGCGCGCCGTGATCGGGGCGTTCGTCGGCTGTTGCCCGACGTCGGCGCCCGGCTTCGTGATCTGGCCCACCGTCGCCGTCCCGGTCATCGGACCCGTCGGCAGCGTCAGCGTGAAGGTCGAGCCGGCCCCCGGCGCGCTCTCGAGCGCCACGTCGCCGCCCAGGCAGCGCGCGAGGTTGCGGCTCAGGACCAGGCCCAGCCCGGTGCCGCCGAAGCGGCGACTCGTGGTCGCGTCGGCCTGCGCGAACGGCTTGAACAAGCGTTCCTGCTGCTCGGCGGAGATGCCGATACCGGTGTCGATCACCGCCAGGCCCAGCTGCTCTTCGCCGGTCATCGCCGCGACGAGGCGCACGCTGCCTTGTTCGGTGAACTTCACCGCGTTGCCGAGCAGGTTGGCGAGGATCTGGCGCAGGCGCGTCGGGTCGGTGCGGATCATCTGCGGCAGCGGCGTGCGCTGCTCGAGCCCGAGCTCGATGCCCTTGCGCGCCGCGCCGGGGCGCACCAGGTCGACGGCTTCGCGCAACAGCTCGGGCAGGTCGACCGGCACCAGGTCGACGGTCATCTGGCCGCTCTCGATCTTGGCGGTGTCGAGCAGGTCGTTGAGGATCGTCAGCAGGTGCTGGGCGTTGCGACGGATGGTGCGCACGAAGTCCTGCTGCTGTGCGCGCGGCAGGGTGTCGTCCTGCATCAGGTCGATGAAGCCGAGCATCGCCGTGACCGGCGTGCGGACCTCGTGGCTGACGTTGGCCAGGAACTGCGAGCGCGCCTCGTTGGCGTGGATCAGCCGGTGCTGCGTCTGGCTGAGCCGGTCGGTGAGGTCGTTGAGCGAGCCGGCCAGGTCGCTGATCTCGTCGCGGCCCTCCAGCACGACCTTCTTGCCGAGGTCGCCGGTGCGGATGATGTCCTGCATCGTCGTGCGCAACTTGCGCATGCGGCGCAGCACCACCCGGTCGATGCCCCACAGCGTGGTCAACAGCGCGAGGCCGCTCGAGATCAGCAGCGCGACGAGCAGCAGACGCAGCGCCGCCTCGCCCTCGCGCGTGATCTCGCGCGGCATCGTGATGCTGCAGGTGGCGATCGGCGTCCCGAACATGTCGAGCAGGCCGATGCTGCCGCGGATGTCGTCGTCGGTGCGATCGATGACGGTGCCGTACTGCTGCTGCGGCGTGGCCCTGACCGTGAGGTTGAGCTGGGTGAGGTTGGCGAGGGCGGCGACCGAGGTCTCGTCGAGGATGCGACCGGCCAAGAGGCAGCCGCGGCTGTCGCCGGTGAGGTCGCTGCGGTGGATCGGACGGCTCGCCAACATCAGCATGCGCGAGCGCAGCGGCATCAGGCCGTAGTGGCTGCTCTTGGCGCCGTCGTGCTTCAGGACGCGCGGCCGCTGCTGCAGCAGCTCGCGCACGGCCGCCTCGCTGATGGTCGTGCCGACGTCGGTCTCGCGCAGCGCGATGTGCACGACCTCGTGCCTGGCGTTGACGAACACCATGAAGTCGAGGTTCAGGGTCTCGAGCGACTCGGCGTTGAGGTTGGCGGTGACGTACTCCTCGGCCCGGCTCTCGATGTACTCGTAGGTGTCGTCCCACAGCGACCAGTCACCGACCTTGCTGCTCAGGTTCAGCGCCTGATCGGCGAACGCCTTGCGCGCGCGCTCGCAGTTGCGTTCGAGGTTCTTGACCTCGAGGGCCTCGAAACTGGGGCGCAGGAGTCGGGTGTTGGCCCAGTACAGCAACACGCACCAGATCGCGAAGGACGCGCCCAGTCCGAGCAGGGTCTTGGTGCCTAGTGCCATGGAACTCGCCCTGGCATCGACGCGGCCGCGCCACGGACTGAGGCTGGCCCGGATCAGGCCGTGGCACCGGCCGGACGGCTGCCTCGACGGAGCTGTGCGCGCCCCAGCAGCAGCAGGACAAGCAGCGCGAGCACGGCCAGGCCGCCGATCGCCAGGCCCGGCACGAAGCCGAGCGCGCGGAACCGGAAGTGCACGACGCTGCGGCCGGTGCCGAGCGGCACGACACGCTGGCTCAGGTTGCCGCGCAGCAGCGGCGCGGGTTGGTCGTCGACGGTGACCTCCCAGCCCGGGAAGAACGTGTCGGCGACGACCAGGTACCCCGGCTGGCCGGCATCGACTTCGAGCACGAGGTGCTTGGCGTCTTCGTGGCGGAAGGTCACGCCGCGCGCCGCAGCGGGCACGTCGCTGGGCGCGGATGGCAGGCGCAGCAGCTGCTCGAGGTCCTTGTCGCGCTGCATCCACACGGCGTCGCGCGGCGCGAGGTCCTTGCGGATCAGCTGCGCGATCAGCTGTTCCTCGCTGTCGGCGAAGCGGACCTCCGGCACGACCCAGGCGCGCGGCAGCGCATCGGGTCGTTCGTAGACGAAGTAGCGGCGCGCCGACCCGTCGTCAGGATGCAGTTCGTAGCTCAGCACCAGCTTGCCGGCGTGCTGCATCGGCGCGGTGGCGAGCACGTAGCGCAGGCCGACCAGGTCCCAGTAGGGCAGTTCGAGCTTGTCGTCGTCGGGCAGCGCGTCGCAGACGAAGCCGCGCAGGATCTGTGCGTCGCCGTAGAGCGCGCGGATCGGCAGGTCGCTCCACTTGTCGACGAAGGTGTAGAAGTTGAGGTCGCGGATGTGCTCGGCGGCGAGCGTGCCGCCCGGCAGGTTCCAGGGGCCTGCGCGCCCGCTGCCGCGCGCGATCAGGATGCCGCCCGTCTCGGCGCGCGCGTCACGCTGTTCGCGCAGGAACCGGTGCACCACGCTGTCGTGGGCGTACGGCAGCGGCTGGCCGCGGTTGAGGTCGTGGCCGTAGCCGAACAGTTCGGCCGCGGTCAACACGATCGCCGCGGCGGCGGGCCAGCCCGCGAGGCAGCGTTCGCGGCGGCGCATCGACAGCGCGAACATGACCGCGGCGCCGAGCCACATCGCCCAGCCGCCGCGCCACAGGTTGTCGTGCAGTCGCTGCTTGCCGAGCGCGATCGCGTCGTGGTGCACGGCCGGATCTTCGCGATCGCCGACCGTGAACTGGTTGGCGAGCGCGGCCGCCGGCGTGACGACGGCGGCCGGGACGCCCTTGGCCGCTGCGTAGGCGTCGCGGTTGTGTTCGACGATGCGCACCAGCCACGGGTCGCTCGCGGTCGTCGCCGGCACCGCGTGCGTCGACTCGGCGAGGCAGTAGCTGCCGACGGCGGCGAGCACGACGGCCACGCCGCGCAGGATCCAGGGCGCCGCGCCGCGCCGCAGCGCGTCGAACCCGAGCGCCGCCAGGATCGCGACCATCGCGCAGGCGGGGCCGGCGAACCGGTACGGCGGCACGGTCTTGATGCCGGGCAGCAGATACGCGAGGTGAGTACCGAAGGCGCCGGTCGCGAGCACCCAGACGAGGGCCAGCGCGGCGATCGGCAGCAGTCGCCAGCGCGGTCCCTTCAGCAGCAGCGCGAGCGCCGCGAACAGCAGCGTCAGCGTGCCGGGGAACACCGCGTACTCGGTGAAGTTGTAGTTGGGCAGCAGCGGCGCGCCGGTCTCCCACTGGTGCAGGTCCGACCACAGCCACGGCAGCGGCGAGCTGTCCTGCGGCAGCGTCACGTCGCCGGGCTGCGAGAACAGCGTCGGGAACACGTAGCCGAGGAAGCCGATCGCGCTGAAGGCGTGGCGGCTGGCGCGGTCGAGCGTCTCGTCGATGGGGCGGTTCGACAGCGGGTAGAACTGCAGCATCTGCAGCAGCTGCGGCATCGCCAGCAGCATGCCGAGACCGCCGCCGAGCAGCAGCCAGCCGCCGAGACGCATCGCGGGTCGCACGCCGGCGCGCAGTTCGCGCAGGCACAGCGCGGCGCCGAGCCCGGCCGCGAGCAGCGTGACCGGGATCCCGTACTGCGGGAAGCCCGACATCCACGTCGCCATCGTCGCCAGCGCCAGGCCGGCGGTCGGCAGGCAGCGGGCGCGCCCGCGGCGGCGCGCGATCGCGAGCATCGCCCAGCACAGGCCCGGCAACATCGCGAGCGGCTCCATGCGCATGAACCAGTGGCCGTTGGCAACCATCGTTCCGGACCACGCGAAGGCGACGCCGCCGAACACCGACGCCGACCGGCCGAGCCCCGCGGCGCGCAGCAGGCCGAACATCAGGCCGCCGGCCAGCGCGAACATGGTGTAGGTGAGGCAGAGCAGTCCGTCGTCGGGATCGGCGAACAGCAGCGCCGGCCAGTGGAGCGGGTTGAGCAGTCCGGTGTGCCCGTGGGCCAGCATCGGCGCGCCGTTGCGCACGTAGCCGTTCCAGTGCGGCAGCTGACCGCGACCGAGCGCCTCGCGCGCCAGCAGCAGCTCGCTGCGGAACCAGATCGGCGCCTCGGTGGCGTCGTAGTTGGCGGTGGCCCGGAGCTCTGCGCGTTGCGTCGCCGTCAGCTGGTCGCCGAGCGGCGGGAACTCGCTGATGTCGAACGGCAGGTAGTGCCGGCCGCCGAACAGGCAGTCACCGAGCAGGAGCGCCGGCAGCAGCAGGAACATCACGAACGCGAGCGCGTCGCGGCGGCGGGCAGTCGCTTCGGTCACCGCAGCACGCTACCGCCGCGCCCTCACCGGGTCGACCGGGTCCGTCGGCCGTTGCCGCGCGGCCCCTTCCCGGGTTCCTGGTGGGCTTCCGCGCGCTGGTAGAGCAGGGGCAGGTCCAGGTGATCGGCGAGGGCCGCGGCGGGGCGGGCGAGCGTCACGAACGAGCCGTGGCAACGCGCGAGGTTGACGCGTTCGACCGGCCCCGACGGGGTTCGCCACGCGAGGTTGAGCTCGAGCACCTCGGCGATCGTCGTGTTCTGGTGGCTGCGCAGTCGCAGTCGCGCGGCGAGCAGCTGCACCGCGACGAGGTCCGCGACGGCGCCCGAGGCGAGCACCTCGCCCCGGGCCTCGACGCGCCACTTCCCCGCCTCCGTCGAGAAGCTCGGCAGCCGCTGGGCGACGGCGCGGAACACCCGCAGGAAGACGAACGCGGCGCCGGCCAGCGCCAGGGCGCAGGCCGCGGCGAGCGCGAGGTTGGGGGCGAGGGCCTCGCCGAGCGGCCGCAGCACGGTGAGCAGCCACACCATGAAGGCGCCGAAGCAGACCGTGAAGATCAGCACGAAGCGCCGCGGGCCGACGAACGCGCGCGGGTCGGGTTCGAGCCGCCCGTCTGCGAAGCGGTGGGTCGCAACCGACAGCAGCGTGGTGTCGCCGGCGGTCAGCGGTTGGCGCGACACCTCGGGCATGTCGTCGTCGGGCGTGTGGCCGACCGTGTGGCGCCCGCGCGCGGCGAGCACGCCCGCCACGACCGCGGCCGTGCCGAGCGCGACGAAGCCGATGCCCACGATCGCCAGCACCCAGACCTCGCCGTGCGCCCGGAAGCCGCTGCGCGTCATCAGGTCGACCTCCGCGGGCACCGTCGCCAGCCGGGCGCGCCAGAACACGCACAGGCCCAGACCGACGACGGTGAACACCGCGCCAATCGTCATTGCCATCGCGCCGCCGGGCTGCCGCAGCGGCGATTCGATCTGGTTCCGGGTCCGTTTCGCCATGCCACCAGCCTAGTGCCGGCTTCCCACCACGAAACGCTGCCACTGGGGAGCGGGCGTCGCTACCATCTTTCGCCCGCAACCCGGCGGAGCCGCTGGCGCCCCCGGGCACCGCGGAAGAAACTGCCAGCGCCGACAAGAACCGCCGTGACCGACCCCCGCCTGATTCGCAACTTCAGCATCATCGCCCACGTGGACCACGGCAAGTCCACGCTCGCCGACCGCCTGCTCGAGCTGACGGGCACCCTGCAGAAGCGGCAGATGAAGCAGCAGATGCTCGACGACATGGAGCTCGAGCGCGAGCGCGGCATCACCATCAAGGCGCGAGCCGTGGCGATGAACTACGAATCGCCGGACGGCAACACCTACCAGCTCAACCTGATCGACACGCCCGGGCACGTCGACTTCAACTACGAGGTGCTCAAGTCGCTGCAGGCGTGCGAAGGTGCGCTGCTGCTGGTCGACGCCAGTCAGGGCGTCGAGGCGCAGACCGTGGTCAACGCGCACCTCGCCGAGCAGGCGAAGTTGACCGTGCTGCCGGTGCTCAACAAGATGGACCTGCCGCACGCGCGGCCCGACCAGGTCGCCACCGAGATCGAGGACGCGATCTGCATCCCGGCCGAGGACGCGATCCCGGTGTCGGCCAAGACGGGGCTAAACTGCGAGCAGGTGCTCGAGGCGATCGTCGCCAAGATCCCGGCGCCCAGCGGCGACCCCGAGGCCAAGCTGCAGGCGCTGATCTTCGACGCGGTCTACAACGACTACCGCGGCGTGGTGATCTACGTGCGCGTGTTCCAGGGGCGCGTCAAGAAGGGCGACATGATCCGCATGCTCGGCACGTTGACCACCTACGAGGTCGACGAGGTCGGCAAGCTCAAGCCCGACATGCAGGCCGTCGACGAGCTCGCCGCGGGCGAGGTCGGCTACGTCGTCGCCAACATCAAGAAGCTGCAGGACGTGGTCATCGGCGACACGATGACGCACGAGGACGAGCGCGAACGCAACGTCGCGCTGCCCGGCTTCCGGCCGACCAAGCCGATGGTCTACTGCGGCTTCTACCCGACCGTGCCGAGCGACTTCGAGTACCTGCGC
Organism: Planctomycetota bacterium; assembly: GCA_020638655.1. Taxonomy (GTDB): domain Bacteria; phylum Planctomycetota; class UBA1135; order UBA1135; family UBA2386; genus JACKIC01. The sequence continues at coordinate 361,641 of JACKIC010000001.1, read as the reverse complement.
AAGTCGCTCGAGAAGATGCGGCTCAACGACAGCTCGTTCACGTTCGAGCCCGAGACCTCCGACGCGCTCGGCTTCGGCTTCCGCTGCGGCTTCCTGGGCCTGTTGCACATGGAGGTGATCCAGCAGCGGCTCGAGCGCGAGGAGGACATGGACCTCGTGCAGACGGCGCCGACGGTGCGCTACCGCGTCAAGCTGACCACCGGCGAGGTGCGCGAGATCCGTTCGCCGAGCGAGCTGCCCGACGGCTCGATGATCGAGGAGTACCAGGAGCCGATCACGCACGTCAACGTGGTGGTGCCCGCCGAGTACATCGGCGCGGTGATGAAGATCTGCACCGATCGCCGCGGCCAGTACGTCAAGACCGACTACTACGGCAAGGAGCGCGTGATGATCGGTTTCCGCATCCCGTTCGCGGAGATCATCTTCGACTTCCACGACCACCTGAAGTCGGCGACGCGCGGCTACGGCACGATGGACTACGAGGTCGAGGGCTTCGAGGCCAGCAACCTCGTCAAGGTGCGCATCCTGATCGCCGGCGACGAGGTCGACGCGCTGTCGTTCCTCTGCCACAAGGACCAGAGCGAGAGCCGCGGCCGCAAGATCCTCAAGCAGCTGCGCAAGGAGATCCCGCGGCACCAGTTCGAGGTCGCGCTGCAGGCCGCGATCGGCGGCAAGATCATCGCGCGCGAGTCGATCGCGCCGATGCGCAAGGACGTGACCGCGAAGTGCTACGGCGGCGACATCTCGCGCAAGCGCAAGCTGCTCGAGAAGCAGAAGGAAGGCAAGAAGCGCATGCGGCAGATCGGCAGCGTCGAGGTGCCGCAGAAGGCGTTCCTGTCGGTGCTGCGCAGCGGTGACGACGACTAGACCTTTGCTCGAGAGGACCACGGACGAGATGGCCAAGACCAAGAAGCCGATGACGATGGGGCCCGTGCGCACCAACCTGGAGGCGTTCGGCGTCGCGATCCTCGCCGCCGTGCTGCTGAAGTGGTTCTGCCTCGAGGCCTATCAGATCCCGACCTCGTCGATGCAGCCGACCCTGATGGGCAGCAGCGAGGCGTCGGTCTACGACCGCATCCTCGTCGACAAGCTGCTGCCGACGTTCCGCGAGCCGCAGCGGTGGGACATCACGGTGTTCCAGTACCCGCTGCAGAAGAACCAGAACTACGTCAAGCGCATGGTCGGCATGCCGGGCGATCGCCTGCACATCGCCGGCGGCAACCTGTATCTCGTCGAGGATCACGACGGCGTGCGCAACTACATGATCCTGCGCAAGCCCGACGACCTGCAGGAAGAGATGTGGAAGAACATCTATCCGGCGCGGCGCGAGACCCGCGGTGACGCCAAGGCGCTCGGCAAGAGCTGGGTCGGCCGGGGTTTCGACGAGGACGACGAGGGCTTCTCCGTCGACATCGGCGGCAGCCTGGCCCGCCTCTACTTCCGCGACGAGGACGACGGCGGCTTCGTCGACCGCGTCTGGGACGGTTACCCGCCTGCGGTCGCGCGTGAGATCCGCGACAAGACCGCGCACGAGCGGCAGCAGGAGATCGTGCCCGACGCGCGGCTCGCGGCGACGATCGTCGCGGGCGCCGGGCTCGAGGAGGTGGCGTTCGAGATCGACGTCACGCGCCCGGGCCGCGACAAGTGGACCTACGCGTTGGTCGTCGCCAAGGGCAAGGGCCGCCTGCAGGTCCGCGCCAAGGATACGCAGGTGCTCGGCGAGTCGCCCGAGTTCGACTGCGCGGTCGAGGCCGACGTCGCGACGCGGCTGTGCTTCGCCCACGTCGACGACCAGTTGATCGCCTGGCGCGACGGCCGCGAGCTGGCGCGTTTCCCCACCGACGAGTGGGCCTGCCGCGAGGGCTGCGCGCTCGACGGGCCGGCTCCCCGGCCGGGCCACGCGGTCGTGCCGCAGATCGTGCTCAAGGGGCGCGGCAAGGCGCGCCTCGACGACGTGCGCCTCGATCGCGACCAGCACTACACGCGTTCGGGCGCCGACGAGGTGATCGAGGTGCCGATGGGGCACTACTTCATGATGGGTGACAACACCCTGCAGTCGATCGACTCGCGCGACTGGACCGCGATCACGATCGGCGTGCTCGACGGCAAGGTCGTGCCCCCCGACACGCCGGGCGCGCGCATCGTGCGCGGCAACAAGCGGCCGATGTCGTTGGACAGCCCCCCCGACCGCGACGAGACGCCGATCGCGATCCCGAGCGAGCGCGCGATCGTGATGATCGACGAGTTCGGCGAGATCATGCGGCTCGAGGGCATGCCCGGCGCGAACTGGGGCCCCGGCGTCGTCTCGTTCATGAACCCGGACGGCAACGGCGAGTGGGTCGCGCCCGAAGTGCGCAACGCCTCGGGTGTGTCGTTCGTGCGGCGCCAGGACATCCAGGGCCGCGCGCTGATGGTCTTCTACCCGGCGCGCCCGATCTCGTGGCTGACGCGCAACAACTGGCCGGACCGGTTCGGCTTCGTGCGATGAGCGCCGTCGCGACGTCGCCGGCGCAGCCCGACATGGGCGCCGAGATCCTGCGCACCGAGGGTCTGGTCAAGGCCTACAAGGGGCGCCGCGTCGTCGACCAGGTCGGTATCACCGTACGCGAGGGTGAGATCGTCGGGCTGCTCGGGCCGAACGGCGCGGGCAAGACCACGACCTTCCGCATGGTCGTCGGCATGGTCACGCCCGACGCCGGCAGCGTCAGCCTGCTCGGCCAGGACGTCACCCGCCAGCCGATGTATCGCCGCGCCCGCCGCGGGCTCGGTTACCTCGCGCAGCAGGAGTCGGTGTTCAAGAAGATGTCGGCGATCGACAACATCCGCTGCGTGCTCGAGGCGCGCGGCATGCGGCGCAAGGAGCGCGACGAACGCGCCCGCGAGTTGATGGGGGACCTGCAGCTGATGCACGTCGCCGACTCGATCGCCGAGACGATGTCGGGCGGCGAGAAGCGGCGCCTCGAGATCGCGCGCGCGCTGGCCACCGAGCCGGCGCTGCTGCTGCTCGACGAGCCGTTCGCGGGCGTCGACCCGATCACCGTCGAGGAGATCCAGCAGATCCTCGCCGCGCTGGCGCGGTCGGGCATCGGCATCCTGATCACCGAGCACAACGTGCTGGCGACGCTGCGTATCACCGACCGCGCCTACATCATCAACCGCGGCGTGGTGATCGCCGAAGGCGACGCGCAGGCGATCGTCAACGACGAACAGGTGCGCAAGGTCTACCTCGGCAAGTCGTTCGGCGAAGGCATCACCGAAGAGGAAGAGCGCGGCCTCGAGCTCGACTGACGCGACTTGGGTGCGCCGCGGGAGGTCGCGTACGTCACGATGGTATCTGCGCGAAACGAGACAACGAAGCTGAGGCCGCTCGCCATCGGGCTCCTGCTGGTGGTGATCGTGCTCGCGATCTGCTTGTCGATGCTGAGGTCGGACCCGTCGTTCGGAACTTCGGGAAGGGCTCCGGCGAGGCCAACGGAACATGACCCGGGCAGGGTGGAGATCGGCGATGCCGCAGCGTCTTCGGTCATGCGCGCAGAAGTGCCCGCAGAGGCGATCGTGTCTGCCCGCCAGCCAGACATCGAGATCGCGCAGGACCTCGTGCTGCGTGGGCGCGTATCCGATCGGCAGGACGCGGGCATTGCCGGTGCGACGATCCGTGCGAGCGTCGGCTCGTCGGTGTCGGAGAGCGAGTCTGGCACTGATGGCCGCTACGAGTTCGTCTTGGCCGACGGCGGCAATCCCGCGCGACTTCGGCTCTACATCTCGGTGGAAGCTCCGGGCTACTGCCCGCGCGCCGATTTCTTCGCCACGCCGCGCAAGCAGCCGTCCGGTGATCGTGTCGTCGTCCAGGACTTCGAGCTCGGAGCAGGCCATGCACTACGAGGTCGGGTGTTCGCGCATGGGGTGCCCGTCGCGGGCGCCGTGGTGAACGCGCGTTCGACCATGGACCAGGACACCACGCATCGGGTGGCCTGGTGCGATGCGACGGGTGCGTTCCTGTTGGGTGTGCCGCACGAAGATCGGCTGTCATCCTCGCGGCAGATCGAGCTGTGCGCGAATCATGGGCTGCACGGCAGCGCGACTAGGATCGTCGACAACGCGGCGAACGACGGGTCGATCGATCTCGAACTCGAGCCGTGCAGCGACGTGGTGATCGACCTCGTGGATCGGGCCGGCAACGGCTTGTCCGGCTTGGAAGTCGAGGTGCATGTGGTCGGCACTCACCTGCTCACAGCGACCCGAGGAGCTTCGCTCTGCGTGACCAGGACGGACGCGGGCGGTGAGCTTCACTTCCTTGGTCTGGCCGCCGGTGAAGTCGAACTGAAACTGCCACAGGCGCTCGACGTGGAACCGGTGCCGCGGCGATTCGTGCCAGCCAAGGGGGTCCCGCGGCGGGTGACGGTGAACGGATCGTCCGTGTGCATCACGACGCTTCCCGAACTCGACGATGTCATGCTGCGCTGGTGGCGGGTTGGCAGGGACGGCAACGCAACCCTGGTACGCGGCAGATCGACCCGCGCGGGGATCGAGTGGTTGCTCCCGCCTGGATCCATCTGGCGCATCGACGCCAAGGGCGAGACGCAAGTGGGCACCGTGACTTTCGACGTGCCGGACACATCGTCGAGGTGCCGCTTCGTGATTCCTCTCGAGCCCAGGTGAAGCCGCTCGCCGTCGGTGCTACCCGCCTCCCGACAGCGGCGAACGCCGCGGCGCCGGCAGTTCGCGGTAGCCGGCGATCAACGCCGGGTGTTCCCAGTCCTGCAGCTCGCGGTAGGCCTCGGCGGGCAGCGCGACGAAGTCGGTGAGCAGCAGTTCGTCGCGCGCCGCCGCGAGCTGCGGGTCGCGCACCGCGGCGAACAGCGCCTCCCGCAGGTGGTCGCGCACCGAAGGCGGCGTGTGCACCGAGGTCACGTAGGGCGGCGCCGGCGCCGTCGTCGAGCGCGCGACGGTGCGCAGGCCGTGCAGGGCCAGCGGCCGCCGCCGGCGCAGCAGCGCGAGCACCACGGCGTCGACGCAGGCGACGTCGACCTTGTCGTTCTGCAGCAGCAGCAGGCTGGTCGCGTGCGAACCGGTCAGGACGACCTCCCCGAAGAAGGCGCCGCGCTCGCTGCGCGCGGCCACCAGGGGGCGCATCGCGTTGTTGCCCGAGTGCGAGGTCGGCTCGTTGACCGCGGCGCGCGCGCCGCGCAGGTCCTCGACCGTGTGGAACGGCGCGTCGGCGTGCACCAGCACCTCGCTCGAGTAGCGCGGGCCCTCGCAGCCCGGTGCGGCGTAGCACGGCGTGGCGATCGGCACGATCGCGTGGGCGGCGTCGTAGAGCACGTCGTAGCCGCAGGACTGGCTCAGCAGCAGGTCGCGCTGTTGCCAGCGTTCGACGTGGGAGCCGCCGCGGGTCAGTTCGTCCGGCACGTCGTCGACGCCGAGCCGGCGCAGGTGGCCGACCAGGCCGCGCCACCACGCATCGGTCGCGACGCGCACTTCGGGCAGGTCGTACCAGGGCAGCTCGGCGATGCGCACGCGGCGAGCGTATGCGGGCGCGAGTGGTTGGCCAGCCCCGGGAGCGGCGCGAACGCCTTCGGTACAAGAACCCGGCCGGGTTTTGCCCGGCCGGATCCTGCGGGGCGTGCCCCGCGCGGCAAAGGAAGTGCTTCGTCCTTCTGCAGCCCCCGCGGGCCGCAGCTTGCCGGTCACCCGCTGTCGCGGGCGACGAATGCGATGGCCTACCCGGCGGCGCGCCGCCGGGCGGGGCCGCGATCAGCCTTGCAGCAGCTGCAGGGCGGCCTGCGGCTGGGAGTTGGCCTGCGACAAGATCGAGATCGACGCCTGTTGCAGGATGTTGTTGCGGGTGAGCTCCGCGGTCTCGTAGGCGACGTCGACGTCGCGGATGCGGCTCTCGGCGGCCGACAGCGACTCGGCGGCGACGCCGAGGTTGGCGATGGTCGACTGCAGGCGGTTCTGCAGCGAGCCGAACTTGCCGCGCAGCTGCGAGATCGAGTTGATCGCGGCGTCGATCGACGAGATCGCGGTGCTGGTGTTGCCACCGGAGCCGACGTCGAGCGAGGACAGCCCCAGCGTGGTCGACAGCGCCGGCGTCAACGTGACGTTGATCTGGTCGATGTTGGCCTGCGTGTTGATGCCCACCTGGAAGGTGACCGTGGTGGCCGAGCCGTCCAGCAGCTTGATGCCGTTGAACTCGGTCGACTGCGCGATGCGGTTCACCTCGTTGACGAGGCTGTCGAACTCTTCCTTGATGGTGTTCTTGTCCGCGGTCGAGCTCGAACCGTTCGCCGACTGGATCGCCAGCTCACGCAGGCGCACCAGGATGTTGCTGACCTCGTTGAGCGCGCCTTCACCGACCTGCACCAGGGAGATGCCGTCGTTCGCGTTGCGGGAGGCCTGCGTGAGCGACCGGACCTGCGAGCGCAGACGTTCCGAGATCGCGAGGCCGGCCGCGTCGTCCGCGGCCGAGGAGATGCGCAGACCGGTCGACAACCGTTGGAAGTTGCGCGCCAGGCGAGTGGTCACCTGGGCTGTGTTCCGCTGGGCGTTGATGGACGCGACGTTGGTGTTGACTCTGAGACCCATGACTCGTTCCTTTGCCTGACTGTGATTCGCCGACTGATAGCGGGGTCAGGTTCGATCCTCCCGACTCCCACGAGCATGCTCGGACCGTTGCCAAGGGGCTTGAGCGCCGGGCGCCAGGTTTTTGCTTTTCGCCGCACCTTCGCAGCGCCGACGACACCGGCGACAGGGACGCAAGTGGCCAGAATGCCTGCGGTTGGGCGAGCAGATCCCGGATCGGGCCGGGGTCGCCACGGCGCCCGTGGCATGGCCGGCGCGACGCGCCAGGCCGTCTGAACGGGGCCGCGCGCTGGGCGCGGCGGCTGCATCACCAGGGGCTGCTGCTGCCGCTGCGTGAACGCGTCGTCAGCTGATCGCGATCGGCCGCGTGCAGCATCGCCTCGTCGGCGGTGACCGCGTGCCGCGCGAGCAGGTCGCGCAGGGCGATGTCCGCGGTCTGCATGCCCAGGCCGCGGCAGCGCTGCATGATGCCGGGCAGCTCGCGCAGGTTGCCGAGGCGGATCGCTTCGCGCGCCGCCGGGTTGCTGATCAGGATCTCGACCTGCGCGACGCGACCGGCGCGGTGCGAACGCTGCAGCAGGTTCTGCGCCGACACCGCGCGCAGGCAGCGGGCCAGACGGGCGCTGAGGCGGCCGCGCTCTTCGAACGGCACCATCAGCGTCAGTTCCGACATCGCGCCGACCACCGAGCCGGCCTCGATGCCGACGAACACCAGGCAGCCGGCCTCGGCGGCGTTGAGCGCCGCGTCGATGCCGGCGGCGTCGACGAGCTCGCTGACGACGATCGTGTCCGCGCCCGCGGCGACCGCCTGGCGGATGCCCTCGGCGCAGTTCTCGACGTGCGAGCCGATCTCGCGCTGGTGCAGCAGCGCCGCGCCGTTGGGATGCAGGAACTCGATCGCGTCCTCGATCGTGACGATGTGCCGCGAGGCGTTCTGGTTGAGCGCGTCGACGATCGCGGCGAGCGTGGTGCTCTTGCCGGAGCCGAAGAAGCCGGCGACGGCGACCAGGCCGCTGCGGAAGTGCGTGAAGCTGGTGATCTGCTCGGGCAGCTCGGTCTGTTCGAGCTTGGGCGGGTTCTCGGGCACCGGCCGCAGCAGCAGCGACTGGTTGCCGTCGAGCTCGTTGACGGTGACGCGGTAACGGCGGCCGTTGCGGGACACGTAGAGCACGTCGACGTGGCCCTGGCGGTGCAGGCGCTCGCGATGGTCCGCGAACAGCATGTCGCGGGTCAGCTCGTTGAGCTCCTGGGCCTCGACCACGGTCTCGTCGGCCTGCACGAAGCGGCGCTGTACGCGCACGCACGGCGCGCGGCCGGGCACCAGGTGCAGCACGGTCGCACCGACGCGGTGCATGGCGGCGAGCAGCGAATCGAGTCGTTTGGCGTCCACCTCAGATCTCCTTGGTCTCGAGGTTCTGCGTGCGTTCGAGCAGCCAGGCCTTCTCCTCGCAGCGCGCGAAGATGTCGGGCATTCGCACCTTGCCGTCCGTGAGCAGCTGGAACATCGAGCGGTCCAGCGAGTGGCCGGCGGCGTCGTCCTCCATGCGCAGGAGCAGGGTGATGTCGTCGATCTTGCCGCCGCGCAGGATCTCGCGCGCGGGGTCCTCGACCAGCAGCAACTCGGTCGCGTAGACCGCGCCGCGGTGGTTGGCGTCGGGCAGCTGGTGGCGCGCCAGCACGGCGCGCAGCACCGCGGCGAGGCTCGAGCGCACGCGCGGCAGGTCGTAGTTCGGATAGAAGTTCAGGATGCGCGCGAGCGCGTCCTTGACGCGGCCGGCGTCGAGATAGGCGATGACGAGGCGTCCGCCCTCGGCCGCGCGCAGCGCCAGTTCGAACGTCTCCGGCGCGCCGACGTCGGCGCACAGCAGGATGTCCGGATCCTCGCGGATCGCGCTGCGCATCGCCGCGGCGCGCTCGGCGGTGCTCCAGCCGAACTTGCGCTGCGCGATCAGGGCCTCGCTCGCGGGCACGGCGATCGGCTCGTCGCCGACGTAGACGACGTATTGCTGGCCCTGGCCGGCGACGTTGTGCAGCGCGGCCTCGAGGCCCGAGCTGCGGCCGATGCCGCGTTCGCCGACGAGCAGCACCAGGCCACGACCGCTGCGCAGGCGCTGGCTGAACTCGGCGGGCAGGATGTCCGCGGTGACGGCGGCGGGGGCCTGAGGCTCGTCGGTCTGTTCGCTCGTGCTCGGCGCAGCGGCGAAGGTCACGCGCACGGCGACGCCGTCGAACTGGCGGAACGCCGTCGCCATGCCGCGACCGGCGCCTTCGAGTTGCCATTGGCGGGCGACGAAGTGGCGGTCGGCGAGCTCCTCGAGCACCGAGGTGCCGAGCATCTCGCGCACGAAGTCCCAGACCTCGGGGCCGCGCAGCGGCTCCTCGGTGAGGTCGTGCCAGCTCGCGGCGACCTTCATGCGCACGTTGCGGCCCTCGCTGATCACGAGCTCCTCGGCGTTGTTGGCGTGCGCGCTGCGCAGCAGCGCCTGCGTCGCCAGGCCGTCGACCGTGATGCTGAAGTCTTGCGCGGTGGCGCGCTGCTCGCGCTGCAGGTCGAGCAGGCGGTCGAGGGTGCGCTCGTCGATGAGGCCCTGCTCGCACAGGATCTGCCCCAGCGGGCGCACGCCGCCGGTCAGTTCCTGGATCGCCAGGCAACGTTCCAGGTCGGATTCGTCGACGATCCCGCCGCAGAGCAGGATCGTTCCAAGCCTTAGGTCATCCATTCGCCGACAATGCCTCCGCGGTCGAATCATCGACCGCAAGGGGCCTTCGGCTTGAGCCTCAGGAGAGTCGGAGGTGTGCCTGCGCCGCCAGGAGGGCCGCGAGCGGACGCCGGGACAGGCGGCACTGCGCGTCGACGCGCTTCCAGAGGGTGCGGGCGGCGGCGGGGTCGCCGTCGATCTCGGCGAGCATCGCCGCGGCGACGTTGCGAACGACCGGGTCGCCGAGGTCCAGCCGCGCGCGTTCGGCCGCCGGCGGCGCGCTGTCCGGCAGTTCGCCGTCGCCGAGCATGCCGCGCAGCCGCGCGAAGGTCGCGGCGTCGTCGAGGGCCACCGCGGCCAGCATGCCGACCCACAGGTCGGTCGGATCCGAGCTGCCCAGGGCCGCGTCGACGGTGATGCGCAGCATGCGGCGGCGTTCGGCGCCGTCCATGTCGCCGTCGGCGAGCAGGTTCGCGGCCTCGGCCAGGGGCGGGCGGGGGAACTTGTGGCGCAGGGACACGAGCAGCACGGCCGCGACCGCCACCAGGAACACGGTAAGCGGCCGGGTCATGATCCGCTCGCGGCGCGGCGCGAGCGGCGCCCGTGCGGTCAGGTCTGGGGATCGGGAAGGCATGCGCGGCAGCCAGTTTGGGCTGCGCGCGCCGCGATGCAATTCCCGACGGGCAGCCGGCGGTGGCATGGGCGGCTGCGCGCCCGGGTCGGGCGGGCCCCTTCCGCTATCTCCGGAAGCTGCTAGACTCGCCGCCCGAATCCCGTCGCGTCACGCCTGACGATCAGGGGTTCCTGCCAGACCCGAACGAGCCCCCCAATGGGGAGTGCGCATTTTGCGCCGGGACGTATCGAAGCGGCAGGTTCCCCAGCGCGGCAACGCGGCTCTGACACCATGGCAGCCAAAGCCACCAAGAGTTCCCCCAAGAAGCCTTCCGCCAAGAAGTCCGCCGCGACCAAGACGGCGCGCAAGCCGGCCGCTACGAGCAAGGGCTCGGCCAGCAAGAGCGGCGACGCCCCCGCGGCGGCCAAGAGCCAGATCGCGAAGAACGGCAAGACCCGCACCCCCGTGGCGCCCGCCAAGCCGTCCCGGGCCGTGTTCCTGCCCCGCGCCATCGCCAACCTCGACGACGAAGACGTGCTGATGTCGCACGGCGGCGGCGGCGCCGGGTTCGGCCGCTGCGGCGGGCGCCTGCTGTCGAGCAAGATCGAGCAGCTGATCTGCCACAAGCTCGGCCTCGCCGGGGTCGTGCACAGCCACAGCCCGCGCCACTACGAGGTCCGCTACGAGGACGGCCGGGTCGCTGCCTACGCGCCGATGATCGTGCTCCGCGGCCGCGGCCGCGAAGGCAAGAGCGTCGTGATCGAGGCCGTGGAAGAGGCGGACGCGCCGATCATGCGCAAGGTCATCGCCTTCCGCAGCCAATACGGTCAGGAGTTCTACATCATCTTCGTGGCCAGCGACGACGTGCTCGACGAGGTCACCCTGGCGGCCTACGACGAGTCCTGCGCCGTCACGAACGTCAACACGTTGATCGCGCGCCTGGCTGAGTAGGGCTGAGAAGGGACGAGTAGGGTCGGCCCGGGCAGTCTCTGCCGGGAAGAGCCGGATCGAAACTGGCGATGAAGCCGGGGCGCGGCTATCGTGCTGCCCCCCCTTTTCGCCCGTAGCCCCCCTTCGAGCCGAAGACGTTGCCGCACGCACTCGTTTCCCTCGCGCGTTCCCGCAATCTCGATGACCTGGAAGCAGCCTGGCAGCAGGCCCTGACTTCCCCAAACGCCGACGACGCTCGGCACTACGCCGCAGCGCTCGAACTGCTCTGCGAGCAGGACCTGGCCGGCAGGGCCCTGGGTCTGGCGAGCTCGATGCTCGAGGCGCTGGCCAGCAAGGACATGGTCGAGCCCGCCCTCGAGCTCGGCTTCCGCGTGCTGCGGCAGAGCGCCCACAACGACACGCTGATCAAGGCGGTCGTGGGCCTGATCGAGCAGCGCTACGGCGACGAGAACTGGTTCGAGCTGCTGATGCGCCGCAGCGGTCTGCAGATCGGCGCGACGGTGCACGCCGTGCAGGAGTTCGACAAGCTGCGCCGCTACACGAAGGGGTTCGTCGTCTATCACGGCGCGGGTTGGGGCGAGGGGTGCATCGGCGAGTTCCGGCCGGAGAGCGAGGAGGTGGTCGTGCAGTTCGCTTCGGGGCGCAAGGAGGCGTTCCCGCTCGACACGCTGCTGACCTCGTTCAAGTCGCTCGACAACGAAGATCTGCGCGCGATGAAGCTGCTGCAGATGGACGTGCTGCAGGAGGAGGCCAAGGATCGCCCCAGCGAGCTGATCCGGCGCACGGCGACCCTGTATCGCGGCACGATCACCAGCCAGCAGGTCAAGACCGAGCTGTGCGGTTCGGTGGTGCCCGAGAAGAGCTGGGCGAGCTTCTGGAAGCGCGCCAAGGCGTCGGCGGCCAAGGACCCGTGGCTGCGCGTCGAAGGCTCGCCGACGCGGCCGGTGTTCGTGCTGCGCTCGCGGCCGGTCGGCATCGCCGAAGAGGCCGCGACCGCGGTCTCGCACGAGTCGGACCTGGGCCAGAAGATCGTCGTGCTGCGTGAGTATCTGGCGCGCGGCGGCGACGAAGAGGTGCGCCAGCAGATCATGGCGCTGACCACCAAGGTCGTCGAACAGGCGCTCGAGGAGAAGAAGGCCAGCCACGCGCACATCCTCGACGGCATCCTGTTCCTCGAGGAGCAGGGGCTGCGCGCCTCGGTGCCCGCGGCCGACGAGCTGCGCTCGCTGCTGGTCAAGGAGGACGGTTCGCTGCGGCCGATCGCGATCGACCGGCTCGCGACCCAGGCGTCGCGCGAGCACGCGGTGTCGCTGCTGCCGCAGGCGCTCGGTGAGAACTGGGCCGATCAGTGCGCGGTGCTGCTCACCGAGTGGCCCGACTCGGTCGTCGAGAAGGTCGTCGACAAGCTCACCTCGATCAACCAGGGCGTCCTGTGCCTGCCGATCTGGGAGCGCGTCGCGCCCTATCCCAAGCGCTACCCGATGCTCGTCTACCTGCTCGGTCGCCTGTTCAGCGACGGCGTGTTCGACGGCCAGGAGCAGCGCCCCTCGGAGGTCGCCGTGGTGCGCGTGCTGCTGCACACCGCGCGTCTGCTCAACGAGGAACGCAAGGGCAACGTCGCCTACAGCCGTCTACTGGCGCGCTTGACCAGCCTGCTGACCGGCAAGCGCGGCCTGCTGCACCAGGCGTTCGAACACGCCACGCGCGACGACTTCGTGCAGTACGTGACGATCTGCCAGCGCGCCGGCGAGGACTTCCCGCAGGAGATCACCGACACGATCGACCGCGCGGTGATGCAGAAGCACCCGGACATCCACGCCAAGCCCGACGTGCCGTTCTGGGAGCGCGACCACATCTACACGACGCGCGCCGGCCTGCAGCGCATCAAGGCCGACTACAGCATGCTGGTCGACGAGAAGATCCCGACCAACAGCAAGGCGATCGGCGCCGCGGCGTCGCTCGGCGACCTCAGCGAGAACAGCGAGTGGGAGTCGGCGATGGAGGAGCAGCGCAACCTCACCGGTCGCGCCCAGGAGATGGATCAGCAGATCCGCTCCACGCGTCTGATCGAGGACCAGGAGGTCCCCGACGACACCGTCGCGCCGGGCACCAAGGTCACGCTGCGCGCCCCCGGCGAGCAGCTGATCGTCTACCGCGTGCTCGGCCCGTGGGACGTGACCGACGACCACACCATCAACTACCTCGCGCCGATCGCGCAGGGCCTGCTCGGCAAGAAGGTCGGCCAGACCGGCGAGATCCCGGGGCCGGCGGGGCCGACGGCCGTCACCATCGAGGCGATCGAGCGGATCGTGTGACGGCGCCCGCGCTGCCGCCGACGCAGCGGTTCGTCCTCGAACTGGCGGGTGGCCACCGCGTCGTCGGCGATCACCTCGCCGGCGACGTGCCGGGCTACCTGTTCCTGCACGGTCTCGGCTCGCTGCGCGCCGGCGAGAAGAGCGCGTCGTTGCTGCGCCACGCCGCGGCACAGGGCCGCAGCTGCACCCGCTTCGACTTCCGCGGTCACGGCGAGTCGAGCGGCATGGTGGGGCAGGTGCTGATCGGCGAGCTCGTCGCCGACACCTGCCTCGTGCTCGAACGCTTCGGGCCCGCCCACGTGATCGGCTCGAGCCTGGGCGGGATCATCGGCGTGATGGCGGCCGCGACCGTTCCCGCGCTGGTGCCGAGCCTCGCCCTGTTGGCGCCGGCGTTGGGCTTCCTGCCGCACCTCGGCCGCCTCGTCGACGCCAACGGCTGGCTGTGGACGCGCGAAGGTCGCGGCTTCCCGCTCGCCAGACAGGTGCTCGACGAGGCCGCCGCGTTCGACGAGGACGCCCTGCCGGATCGCCTGACGATGCCCGTGCTGCTCGTGCACGGCACCGCCGACGACGTCGTCTCGCACCGCCAGAGCGAGCAGCTGCACGCCCGGATCCCGCACGCCCGCAAGGACCTGTGGATCGTGCCGGACGGCGACCATCGTCTGGCGGCGCAGGCCGACGCGATCTGGCCGCGCTTCGACCGCCTGATCGCGGATCGGTAGCCCGACGGCAATGGCGTTGCGAGGTGTGCGCCGCCGCGGGAGGATGCCGGCGTGATCCCCGTGCCCAGAACGCTGCAGCGCCTCGCCGACGAGATCGACGGCTGGTTGGACCTGCGCTGCCCCGAGCGCGCGATCGACCTGCTGGGACCGATGCTCGGTGACCCCGAAGGGCGCGCCGCCGGCCTGACCATGCGCGTGCGGGCCTACGTGCGGCAAGGCCGCTACGCGGAGGCCCTGGTCGATCTGGCCGAGCTGCGGCAGAGCTACGCCGAGCTGGAGTGGATCGAGCTCACCGAGGCCTGGTGCCGCAAGCGCAGCGACGATCTGCCCGGCGCGGTGCGCTGCATGGAGCGGCTGCTGCAGCGCCACCCGCGCAGCGGCATCGGCCACTTCAACCTCGGTTGTTACCTGGCGCTGGTCGGCGACGTCGCGCGCGCCGTCGACGAGGTCACGATCGCCTGCGGCATCGACGAGGAGTTCCGCAGCCTCGCGCGGGACGAGCCGGACCTCGACGCGCTGCGCACCGACGGCGGCTTCCGGCAGCTGCTGCGCGCGCGAACCGGCGGTCACAACGACGAGGCCGAGCCGCTGGACGACGAAGGGTTCGACGACGACGACGACCCGGACGACGGTCCGGCCGCGCCCGGAAACAACTGAGTCCGGCGCCGCGAACTGCCGCTGGCGCCGGCGCTGCGCGACCCGACCTCATGGCGGTGTCCGATCGCGCCGAAAAGGCGTCGCAGGGAGCCAGCGCCGTGACGACCCCAACCACCACCCTCGACGGGGCCGCGATCCGGTCCAATCTCACCAAGGCGGCGCACGCCGTCGTCGCCGTGCCCGACGCGACGCTCGAGCCGATCCTGTGCGCGATGTTCGCGGGTGGTCACATCCTGCTCGAAGGCATCCCGGGCGTCGGCAAGACCCTGCTGGCGCGCACGATCGCGCGCTGCGTCGCCGCCGACTTCCGGCGCATCCAGTTCACCAACGACCTGATGCCGAGCGACGTCGTCGGCACCGCGGTGTGGCGGCCCGACGTCGGCCGGTTCCAGTTCGTGCGCGGCCCGCTGTTCGCCAACTTCGTGCTCGCCGACGAGATCAACCGCACCAGCCCGCGCACGCTGTCGTGCCTGCTGGAGGCGATGGAGGCCGGCCGCGTCTCGATCGAGGGCCGCAGCATCGAGCTGGCGCAGCCGTTCACGGTGCTGGCGACGCGCAACCCGGTGGAGTTCCAGGGCACCTATCCGATCCCCGAGGCGGTGCTCGACCGCTTCCTGGTGCGGGTCGAACTCACCTATCCCGAGGGCGCGCTCGAACGTTCGCTCTACACCGGTCGCGACAGCGAGCAAGCGCTCGCGCAGATCGGGCCGGTGATGTCTCGCGAGGAGGTCTTGGCGCTGCAGCAGCAGGTCGATCGCGTCGAGGTCGGCGACCTGGTCGCCGAATACGTCTACCGGGTCGTGTCGGCGACGCGCGAGGACGACCGCGTGGTGCTCGGCGCCAGCCCGCGCGCCGCGTTGGCCTGGCTGCGCGTCGCCAAGGCGCGCGCGTTCCTCGACGGGCGCGACTACGTGCTGCCCGACGACCTCAAGGCGCTGGCCGTGCCGGCGCTGGCGCACCGGGTGTTCCTGCGCGAGGGAGGGGACGCCGGCGGGCTGTTGCGCGAGATCGTCTCGTCCACCGCGGTGCCGGTGTAGTGAAGATCCGCCCGACGGAGCTCGGCTGGAAGGGCCTGCTGCTGTTCGCGGCGCTCGAAGTCGCGTTCTACGCGACCAGCTACAGCAACCTGTTCTTCCTGGTGATCGTGTTTTCGTGCGTGCTCGGCGCGCTCGGGCTCACCGGCGGCGTGCGCACGCTGCGGCAGCTTCGGGTCACGCTCGGCGCGGTGCCGCTGGCCGCGGCGGGCGCGGCGCGGCGCGTGCCGGTGCGCCTGGCAGCCAGTCGGCGGCTGTTCGACCTCGAGGTCGCGCTCGAACTCGACGACCGCTGCGTCGAGCTCGGCTACGTGCCGATGCTGCGCGGCGAGCAGGTGTTCGACGGCGAGCTGCCCGCCATGCCGCGCGGCGTGGTCGCGGTGCGCGGCCTGGTCGTGACCACCACCTTCCCGTTCGGGCTGCTGCGGCTCCGCCGGCGCGTGGCGGCAGAGACCACGCTGGTCACGCATCCCGCGCCGAGCGCCGGCGGCGAGTACGCGTTGGCGGGAGGTGACGACGAACGCTCTTCGGGCACCGGCCGCAGCAGCACCACGGCGGGTCTGCGCGCGCATCGGCGCGGCGACGAGGTGCGCGACGTGCACTGGAAGGCCACCGCGCGCCGCGGAGAGCCGGTCGTACGCGAATGGGAGCCCGAGGGCGGCGACGAGATCGAACTCGTGCTCGACCGACGCTGCCGCGACGAAGTGTTCGAGCGGTCCCTCGCGGATGCCGCGGCGGTGGTGCTCGCCGCGATCGCCGCGGAGCGCCCGCTGACCCTGCACAGCCAGGGCGTCACGCTGCGCGCGACACGCGCCGCGGGCGAACGCGACCAGGTGTTGCGCTGGCTCGCGGCCGCCGAACCGGTCGAGACCGGCGCGCCCGCGACGGCGACGGGCCGCGGTCGCACGATCCAACTGCCGCCGCGGCAGCGGGTGGCCCATGCGTGAGCGGCTGCACCTGTTCCTGCTGCTGCTGACGCTGCTCGACCTCGCGTTCGTGCACGCGACCGAGGTCGTCTCGGGCGCGATGCTGGCGCCGCTCTGGGTGCTGGCGATCGCCTCGGGCCGCCTGCGACGGCTGCAGCGCTTCACCGCCTATCGGGTGTTCTGGAACCTCGGCGTGCTGCTCGTGTTCACGCTGCTGGTCCAGCACGCGACGACCACCGGGCTGCTGCACATGCTCGAGGACGGGCTGCTGCTGGCCGTGCTGTGTCAGGTGCACCTGCTCAACAACGTCGGTGAACGGCAGCGTCCCGACCTGGTGTTCTTCAACTCGTTCCTGATCGCGTTCATCACCAGCTTCTTCGCGCCCGACGTGTCCTGGTCGGTGCTGTTCGGTCTGCACGCGTTCGCGCTGGTGGTCGCGCTCGAGGTCCAGGCGGTGACGCGCCGCGCCGGCGACATCGATCGCGCGGTGCTGCGCGGCATCCTGCGCGACAGCACCTCGCGGTGCGCGGCGATCGCCGCGGCGACGCTGCTGGTGTTCGTGTTCCTGCCGCGCAACTTCAACCGCCAGGGCTGGCTCGGCGACGCGGTGAACCTGCGGTCGCCGCTGTCGACGGGGCTCGCCGAGCAGATCCGCCTCGATCGCGAGCACCAGGTGCAGCTCGACGAGACCGTGGTGATGCGCGTCATCCCGTCCTCGGGGCGCCGCGCCGACGTGCCGTCGCACTGGCGGGGCCGCGCCTTCTCGACCTTCGACGGCCACTCCTGGTCGCCGCAGCACGCGTCGATCCTCGGCTCGCGGTTCGCCACCGACGTGCCGTGGGACACCGGGCCGCGGGGGACTTGGCAGCGCGGCGCGCAGACGCGCGACGGGGAGCTGCGGGTGCGGTTGTTCGACCTCGCCACGGGCCGGCTGCCGGCGCCGCTCGGCGCCGCGTCGGTGCAGCTGCAGGCGCGCGGCGGCATCCTGATCGACCCCAAGTCGGACGGCGTGCTCGCGTTCCTGCGCGACGCCGAGGCCACCGAGGCGGCGATGGACTACACGGTGCGGCTCGCCGCGGCGCCGCTGGCGGCGCGGCAGGCGCAGCGCGTGCGGCAGCAGCTCGTCGACCTGCCGCCGGAAGGGGTGCCGCGGGTGGTGCGCGACCTGGCGCGGCAGCTACGGGCCTCGCTGCCCGGCGACGCCGGCCTGCCGGCGATCGCCGGCCGCAGCGCCGACTGGCTGCGCGACAACCGCCGCTACCAGCTGCCGGGCGGCCCGGGCTTCGCGCGCAACTTCGAGGACTTCCTGCTCGGCGGCGGCGCGGGACACTGCGAGTACTTCGCCACCGCGCTGGCCCTGCTGTTGCGCCAGCAGGACGTGCCGTGCCGCCTGGTCGGCGGCTACCTGGCGCAGGAATGGGAGGACCAGGCCCACACGATGGTGGTGCGCGCGCGCGACGCACACGCCTGGGTCGAGGTGCTGCTGCCCGACGGCAGCTGGACGACGCTCGACGCGACGCCGCCTGGCGATGCCGACGCCCTGCGCGCCGCATCGCGGTCGTGGTGGGACGAGAGCCGCCGCGACCTCGAACAGCTCTGGAACGCCGTGGTCGGCTTCGACGCGGCGTCGCGCGCGCGCTGGCTGCAGTGGCTCGGCGAGGGCCTGCAGGGCGCCGCGGAGCAGCTGTGGCGCGGCTGGTGGCTGGCGGTCCTGGGTGTCGTGGCGCTGTCGTGGGGATGGCGCCGCCGCCGCATGGCGCCGCCCAGCGTGCGGGTGCTGCATCGCGCGGCGCGGCGGCTGGGCATGCGCTGGCGCGCCGACGAGACGCCGCGCGAACTGGTGGCGCGCGCGCAGGTCGAATGCGCCGCTGCGGCGCGGCCGCGACTCGCGCAGCTGCAGCGAGCTGCCGCGGCGCACGAGGCGGCGCGCTACCGCCGCGGGCTGGGTGACCGGCCGGTCTCCACATCGCGCTCAGATGGGCGGGCATCGCTGCCGATGACGACCTCCGGGGGTGTTTCATGACGCGACTGGGCAGGTGGTTCTTGGCGGCGGTGGTGCCGGCCCTCGTGGGCCGCGCCCTGGCGCAGGACGCGCCCGCGGTGGTCACGTTTTCACCCGCGCACCTGAGCGCCGAGGTCGAGCCGGCCAAGACCAAGACGCTGGTCATCACCTTCGACCGCGACATGGACCCTTCGCGGCACGCCCTCTGCGGCGGCGGCCCGAGCTTTCCGCGCGTGCGCGGCACCCACTGGACCAACCCGCGCACCTTCTCGCTCGACGTCGAGCTCGAACGCGACCGCGTCTATTCCCTCGACCTCGCCTGCGCCGGCAGCTCGGGCTTCCGCGCCGCCGACGGCGGCGTGCTGGCGCCGGTTTCGTGGCGCTTCGCCACCATCGGCGCGCCGCTCGCCGAGGGCGTCGGGGCGCTCGCGGCCGAGCGCCTGTTCGGCGCGATCCGCGACTACTACTCGTACCGCGACCGGCTCGGCATCGATTGGCGCGTGCTCGAGCGCATGCACTACGACGCGCTGCGCCAGGCGCCGAGCGGCGCCGCGCTGGCGCTGCGCTGCGCCGATCTGCTCGGCGCGGCGCAGGACCCGCACGTCCAGGTGACCTGGCTCGAGGCGACGGTGCCGACCTTCCAGCGCCCCGTCGTCGCCAACATCGACCTGCGCAGCATCACCCTGGCCTTCCCGAAGGCGCGCCGCATCGGTCGCATCGGCATGGTCGCGCGCACCGACGACGACATCGGCTACCTGATGGTCAACAGCTTCGCGCGCGAGCAGCGCGACGACTTCGAACGCGCACTGCAGGCCCTGCGCGGCTTGCTCGATTGCAAGGCGATCGTGCTCGACGTGCGCCTCAACGGCGGCGGCGACGAGAGCCTGGCGCGGCGCCTCGCGGGGTTCTTCGTGCGCGGTGAGAAGGTCTACGCGCGGCAGCGCGTGCGCGACCCTCGCATCGAGAGCGAGTTCCGCGAGGTCGACGACCGCAAGGTGCAGGGCCACCCGGTGCCCGACATCTACCGCGGCCCCGTCGCCGTACTGATGGGGCCGCTCGACATGTCGAGCACCGAGGCGTTCCTGCTGATGATGAAGCAGGCGACGACCGCGGTGCTGGTCGGGGAGCGCTCGTACGGCAGCTCCGGCAACCCGCAGCAGCACGCGCTCGTGCCGGGCCTGGTCGTGCACCTGCCCAGCTGGCAGGCGCTGCGGCCCGACGGCACCTGCTTCGAGGGGGAGGGCATCGCGCCGCACATCCACGTGCCCGCCGAGCCCAAGGACTTCTACGAGAAGGATCCCGTGCTCGAGGAGGCGCTGCTGCGGCTCCGCGGGCAGCGCTGACCGGCGCGCGCGATTCACGATACGGGTCGTGCAGCGCCGCGCGGGGCGGCTACACGTGTGCATGAGGAACCATGCGCAACGTCGTGCTCGTCGCCCCGTACTTCAGCGAGAACATGCGCCACTGCGTGCGCTGCTTCGCCAGCCTGCCGGACGTGCGTCTTTCGGTGCTCTCCCAGGAGTCCGCGGCGCGGGTGCCCGAGGACCTGCGCGCATGCATCGCCGCCTACGAGTGCATCGGGGATCCGGCGCACGCCGCCAACATCATCGACGGCGCGCGCGCCGTCGCGGCGCAGTGGGGGACGATCGACCGCCTCGAGGGATACCTCGAGACGCTGCAGGTGCCGATCGCCGAGGCGCGCGACGCCATGGACGTCGACGGCATGCGCGCCGAGGCGGCCAAGAACTGCCGCGACAAGAACCGCATGAAGGATGTGCTGCGCAAGGCCGGCGTGCCGGTCGCGCGACAGGCGCTCGTGCACGGCATCGACGACGTGCGCGCCTTCGTGGCGACGGTCGGCTACCCGATCGTGCTCAAGCCACTCGCCGGGTTCGGCGCGCGCAACACGCAGCGCGTGCACGACGACGCTTCGCTCGCCACGGCGCTCAACCAGCTGCTGCCGTCGGCGCAGAACCCCGTGCAGGCCGAGGAGTTCGTGCGCGGCGCCGAGCACACCTTCGAGGCCGTGACCCTGGGTGGGCGCGCCGTCTGGTCGTCGTCGACCTCGTACCTGCCCAGCCCGCTGACCGTGCTCGAGAACGCCTGGATCCAGTACGCCGTGGTGTTGCCGCGCGAAGTGCAGCCGCCGCACGTGCAGGCGTTCGCCGAGATCAACGCCAAGGCGCTGGCGGCGCTCGGCGTGCGCGACGCCCTGTCGCACATGGAGTGGTTCCTGCGCGACGACGGCAGCGCCGTCGTGTCGGAGGTCGGCGCGAGGCCCCCGGGCGCCAACATCATGCCGCTGCTGGCCGCCGGGCACGGCGCCGACCCCTGGCTGGCATGGGCGCGCCTGATGGTGGAGCGCACCTGGCAGCTGCCCGAGCGGCAGTTCGCGGCCGGCACCGTGTTCCTTCGCGCGATGGGCGGCGGCGAGGTGGTGCGCGCCGTGGAGGGCGTCGAGGCGCTGCGCAACAGGCTCGGGCCGACCCTGCACGGCATGAAGTTGCCGCGCCCGGGACAGCCCCGCTCGCAGCACTACGAGGGCGACGGCTGGGTGATCGTGCGGCACCCCCAGACCGAGGGGGTGATGGCGGCGTTACAGGTCGTCTACGACACCCTGCGGGTGCGCTGACGCCGCGCCGCTAGGATTCGGGCCCTCGCCATGCCCGACCCGTCCTCTCGCCGGTCCGCCGATTCCCAGGCCGATCCCCTGCTCGAGCGCTGCATCCTCGCCTTCGAAGAGGCGCAGATGCCAGGGGTCGAGGCGATCCTCGCCGAGCACCCCGAACGGGCCGACGAGCTGCGCCAGATGCTGCAGAAGCTCGGTGATCTCGGCATCCTCGTGCCGTCGTCGGCGCCGGTCATGCCCGAGCGTCTGGGCGACTTCCGACTGCTGCGCCCGCTCGGCAAGGGCGGCATGGGCATCGTCTACCTCGCGATCCAGGAGTCGCTGCAACGCGAGGTGGCGCTCAAGCTGGTGCGGCCGGAGCAGCTGTTCTTCGCCGGCGCCCGCGAGCGTTTCCGCCGCGAGGTCCTGGCCGTCGCGCGCCTCGACCACCCTGGCATCGTCCCGGTCCACACCTTCGGCGAAGTCGACGGGCTGCCCTTCTATGCGATGGCGCGGCTGCACGGCGTGACGCTGGGCGAGATCCTGCAGGCGCTCGACGGCCAGTCGATCGACGACCTCGACGGCAGGGTCCTGGCGCGCGGCTTCGCGACCGCGATGCAGCGCAAGGGCGAGGGCGGGGGCGAGCCGACGGCGCCGCTGTTCGACGGCGCGTGGGTGCAGGCGTGTTGCCAGATGGTGCGCGAGATGGCGCTGGCGCTGCAGCACGCGCACGACAACGGCGTGCTGCACCGCGACGTCAAGCCCAGCAACGCGATCCTGACCGCGCGCGGCACGGTGCACCTGATCGACTTCGGCCTGGCGTCGGCGCACGGTGAGCAGCGCATCACGCGGTCGGGCGCGACCCTCGGTTCGTTGCCATACATGGCGCCGGAGCAGGTGCGCGGCGCGATCGAGGACATCGACGCGCGCACCGACGTCTACGCCCTGGGTGTGACGCTGTACGAGCTGCTGACCCTGCGGCTGCCGCACGGCGACGGCAGCGGCACCACGCGCGAACGCATCCTGTCCGGCCGCGTCGAGCCGCCGACGCGCTGCAACGCGCGGGTGCACGCCGACGCCGAGGCCATCTGCCTGCAGGCGATGGAGCTCGAGCCGCACCGGCGCTACCAGAGCGCCGGCGCGCTCGCCGACGACCTCGGGCGCTTCCTCGGCTTCGAGCCGGTGTTGGCGCGCCGGCAGACGTCGGTGTCCCGCATGGGCCGCTGGTTGCGCCGGCATCCGGCGCACGCGACGGCGATCGCGCTGGCCTTCACGCTGCTGTTCGTGGGGCCGCTGGTGTTCGCGGTGCAGCAGAGCCTCGCCGCGGCCAGGCTGCGCGAGGCGTTCGCCGAGGTCAAGCAGCAGAAGTCCATCGCCGACGCCAACCTCGAAGAGGCGAAGAAGCAGGAGGCGCGCGCGATCCAGAACCTCGATCGCGCCCTGGCGGCGGTCGATCAGATGCTGAGCCGGACCGCCGAGGCGCGCCTCGCCGACATCCCGCGCACGGCGCCGCTGCGGCGGCAGCTGCTCGAGGACGCCCTGCAGTTCCACGAGGGGCTGGCGCTCGCCGAGACCGGGGCGCGCACCCGCGAGGAGCGCGCGCGTTCGCGGCGTCGCGTCGGCCAGATCCGGATCGACCTCGGCCTGGTGCGCCCAGCCATCGAAGTGCTCGAGCAGGCCGAAACCGACCTGCGCGAACTGCTGGCCGAGGATCCGCAGTCGCTGCGGTTGCAGCTCGAGTCGGCCGAGACGCAGGGGGCGCTGTCGGAGGCGTACTATCGCGTCGGCGAGCGCGCCAAGCAGTATCGCGCGACCGGGCAGGCGATCGAACACTGGGCGTTCGCGGCCGCCGCCAGGCCGCAGAGTCAGCCCTTCCGGCTGTCCTTGTCGCTGGCGCGCGTCGACGCGGTGCGCCAGCTCGCCGACGAGCATCGTTTCGACGAGGCCCACCGCCTGTTGGACCAGCTCGAGACGGACCTGCGACCGGACCCCGAGAAGGGCCCGAAGGGAGAGGACCTGCAGCGCTGGTTGTGCGTGTATTCCAGGGTCGCCGACGCCCGCGGGCTGTTGTGGACCGACCAGGGCGAGACGCAGCGCGCCGAAGAAGCATTCGATCTGGCGCTCGAGCGGCTGCAGCAGGCCGAGGCCGCGGCGCCCGAGGTGCATCGTGCGCGCAACGATCTGGTCGGCCTCACCGAGCGGCTGGCGTTGTTGGCGCAGCAGCGACGCGAGTGGCTCGAGGCGACGCCGCGCATCACGCAGACGATCGAACTGCTCGAGAAGTTCGCGGCGGACGAGCCCGAGATCCCCGACTGGCAGGCCCGGCTGGCGACCATGATCGGGGCGCGCGCCGACAACCGCAGCAAGCTCGGCGACGCGGCCGGAGCCGCTGCCGACCACGACCGCGCGGTCCTGCTGCTGGAGCCGCTGGCGCAGCGTTTCCCGGACGAACCGCAGTTCCGACGGCGGCTCGCCGCCGTGCTCGGCGAACGCGGCATGTCGCGGGCCCAGGCGCGGCAGTTCGACGAGGCGCGTGCGGACTTCGAGCGCAGCATCGCCGCCTACGAGGAGCTCGTCGCCGCGCAGCCCGAAGATCAGCAGTCGAAGGCCAACCTCGTGGCTTCCCTGGCCAACACGTCCCAGCTGCAGGCGATGACCGGCGACGTGGCCACGGCGCGGCGCACGATCCAGCGCGCCATCGAACTCAACGAGACGCGGGAGTTCGGCGAGGTCGAGCGTTCGCGCATCGAGGTGTTGATGCAGGCCGCCGATCTGGCGATGCGCGACCTCGACGTCGATCGCGGGGCCGAGCTCATGGGGCGGGCGCAGACGCTCGTCGATGCGTGGCTCGCGCAGAGTCCGGACGATCCCTTGCGGCAGGGCACGGCGGCGATGCTGGGGGCGAACTACGGGACCATGCAGATCCAGATGCGCGACCTGGACGGCGCGCTGGCCACGTTCAACAAGACGCTCGGGGTCGCGCGGGCCGCGGCGGCCGCCGGCGGTCCGGCGCATCGCCGCGTGCTGGCGGTGTTGTTGCTCCGCATGTGCGACGTGAACATGCGCCAGGAGCACACCGAGGAGGCGCGCAAGTGGTTCGCCGCCGCGATCGCCGAGACCGGTGTCACCAAGGCGAGGATGGCCGGCATGTCGCCGCTGGACCAGCTGTTCGATCGCCCCGAGCTCGCGGATCTCGTGCCGGCGTCCAAATCAGGACAGGGCCGCTAGATCAGCGATCGGCCAGCACGCTCGCCGCGTAGGCGAGCGTCGCCGCGCCGAGCGCGAGTTCGCGCTCGTTGACCATCGCCAGCGTGTCGACCTCGGTGTGGTGGTAGTCGAAGTAGCGCTGGCCGTCGACCCACATGCCGAAGCACGGCACCCCCGCCTTGTGCAGCGTGCTGATGTCGGCGCCGCCGGCGCCGGCGCCGGGCACGAACACGCCCGCGCCGATCTCCGCGAGCGGTGCGAACAGCGGCCGCAGCTGCTCGGCAGCCTCGTCGCGCAGCGAGCACGAGAAGCCGATCGGCGAGAAGCCGCCGCTGTCGGTCTCGATCGCGGCGACGTGTCGTGCGAGCTCACCGGCGTGCGCCGCGGCGTAGGCCTCGGCCCCGCGCAGGCCGTTCTCCTCGTTGGCGAACAGCACCACGCGGATGGTGCGCTTGGGCCGGACGCCGCAGGCCTGCAGCAGCCGCACGGCCTCGAGCACGTGGGCGATGCCGGCGCCGTCGTCGTGCGCGCCCACGCCGAGGTCCCAGGCGTCGAGGTGGCCGCCGATGACGACGTATTCGTCCGGGGTCTCGCTGCCGCGCAGCTCGCCGATCACGTTGGCTTGCTCGATGTCGGGCAGGGTCTGGCAGCCGAGTTCGAGGCGCACGCGCACGGGGCCCAACTTCAGGCGGCGGGCCAGCTCCTCGGCGTCGATCGTGGCGATCGCCGCCGACGGCACCTTGGTGACGTCTTCCTGGTAGTGCATCGCGCCGGTGTGCGGGTGCTCGTCGATCGCGGTGGTCACCGACCGCACCAGCGCCGCGATCGCGCCGACCTTGCCTGCCTCGATCGCGCCATTGGAGCGCTGCGGCACTGCCTCGCCGTAGGCGCTGCCGGTGCGGCGCAGGGCGCGCGGCATCGGCCGGTTGAAGAACGCGATCTTGCCGCGGGCGGCCTCGCCGAGCGCGGCGAGCTGCTCGAACGAACGCACCTCGATCACCTCGGCCTCGACGCCGCCGGGCGGCGTCGGCACGCTGCCACCGAGCGCGGTGACCCGCAGCGGCACGCCGTCGGCGCCGACGATCGCCGCCGTCTCCGCGCCGCGCTGCCAGTGCGGCACCATCACCGGCTCGGCGCGCACGTTCTGCAGGCCGATGGCGCGCATCTTGGCGAGGCCCCACTGCACGGCGTCGGTGTAGCCCGGCGAGCCGGACAGGCGCTTGGGCGCGGCCTCGATCAGCTCGGCGAGCGTGGCGATGGCCTGGTTGTCCTCGAGAGCGCGGGTGCTCAGCTGCTGCACGCGCGCGCCGAGTTCGGGCGTCGCGGGAGCGGTGTCGGTGGGAGCCTTGGCGGACTGACAGGCCGCGAGCGCGGCGACCAAGAGCCAGGTCGGCGACCTCATCGGATCCACCCCGCGGGCCGCTTGGCCAGGAACGCGGCGAAGCCCTCCTTCGCCTCGGGGGTCGAGCGCAGCGCGGCGATCCACTGCGCGGTCACGGGGATCGCGTCCTCGAGCGACAGCGGCGCCACTGCGGCGATCAGCTGTTTGGCGCTGGCGACCGCCGCCGGGCCCGCGGTCAGCAGCTCGGTGACCGCCTTGTCGACGTTCTCCTGCAGCTGGGCTTCGGGCACGGCGCGATGCACCAGGCCGATGCGCTGCGCCTCGCGGCCGTCGAAGCGTTCGCCGGTCAAGAACAGCGTGCGTGCGCGGCCGGCGCCGATCTTCTGCATCACGAACGGCGAGATCACCGCGGGCACGATGCCGAGCTTGACCTCGGTCAGTCCGAACAGGCAGTCCTCGGTGCAGACCGCGATGTCGACCGCGGCGGTGAGGCCCGAGCCGCCGCCCAGCGCGTGGCCGTGGATCCGGCCGACGACGGGCTTCTTGCAGCGCGCGATCGACAGGAACATGCGCGCCATGCGCTCGGCGCCCTGCCGGTTCTGATCCTCGGGCAGGTCCGCCTGCTCGGTCATCCAGGCGAGGTCGGCGCCGGCCGAGAAGCTCTTGCCGTTGCCGGACAGCACGACGACGCGCGTGGCGTCGTCCGTGTCGACCGCCGCGAAGGCGTGCTGCAGTTCTTCGACGACGGTTCCGTTGAAGGCGTTGCGCACTTCGGGCCGGTTGAGGCGGACGTGGCGAACGGGCCCGTCCTGCTGGATCTGGAGGGTCTGGTAGGCGGTCATTGCTGGCGGCAACAGTCCGGCACGGCGGCGGGGATGTCCAGGGTGCGCAGCGGAGGTGGGTCCTTGTGCGGATCTCGCCCGCCCGATCGGAGGTCAGAAACCCGGAGCCGCCGGCCGATGTGTTCGTATCATGCGCCTCTTCACGGCCCCGCTGGCCGAGGCCGTGACACCTGGCCGATGACTCGTCCGCGTCCGTTCCTGATCTGGCTCTGTTGCGTCCTGGTCCTCTGGGCCGGGCTGCCGCTGCCGGGTCAAGGCGCCGACGACAGCGCGACCCAGCGCAGTTGCCAGCGCGAGCAGTCCGTCGCGAGCGCCGTGACGGCGACGCCCGTCGTCGAACGCGAGGCCGCGCCGCATTGTTGTGGCGCCGAGTGCCACTGCCTCGAACGCGGCGGCGTCGAGCGGGCGTGTGACTGCAAGTCACCGCGGCCCGAGCCTGCGCCGGTCGCGCCGGCGCCGCGGCTCGTCCAGGCGCTGCTGCTCGATGAGCCGACGGCCTGGACGACGTGCTCGCTGCCGCCGGTGCCGCAGCCGGAACGGGTCGGTGCGGTTCGTCCGACGGCGGGCCTGCTGCCTCATGTCAGCCGACAGAAGGCCCTCTCGGTCTGGAACTGCTGACGCGCCCGCGCAGGAGCGGTCTGTACGGACCGTTCCTGCTGTGGTGGTCGCGCGGTCGAACGTGCCGCGCTTTCGCGTCCCGCCTGCTTCCCGGATCGATCATGGCTCCTGTTCCTGCTCGCGTCGCGAGCCGTCGTCACCTCGCCGCGCTGGCGTGTCTGGCCCTGACGGGCTGCTCGCCGTTCTACTCCCTGTCGCCGGAGGTGCAGCAACGCATCGACGAAGAGAGCGCCGGGCTGTCGCCGAAGATCGGTGACGACGACGCCGTGGCCGAGGTCGCGGCGGCCGCGGTGCGCGGCGAACTGCCGCTGCCCGAGGCGATCGAGGTGCCCGCCGACGCGACGGTGGCCGACTACGTGCGCCTCGCCCTGCAACGCAGCCCGCGGTTGCAGGCACGTGTCCGTGACCTCGAAGCGCTCGGCCTGCGCGTGCCGCAGGTGTCGTCGCTCAACGACCCGATGCTGACGATCGTGCCGCCGACCGGGGACATGGTGCAGACCGCCGGTGGTGAGATGGGCGGGGCGATCGGTCTCAGCCAAGGGCTGCCGTGGCCCGGCAAGCTGCAGGCGATGGGGCGCGCGGCCGAACAGGTGGTCAGGATCGCGATCGCCAATCTGGACACCGAGCGGTTGCGCGTCACCGCCGACGTCAAACAGGCCTACTACGACCTCTATCAGGCCAAGGTCTCGATCGACGTCACCGTGCGCGTCGAAGCGCTGCTGCAGCGCGTCCGCGACAGCGCCAGTGCGCGGGTCTCGACCGGACTGGCGAGCCAGCAGGACCTCCTGCGCGCCGAGGTCGAACTGTACTCGCTGACCAACTCCCGCCTCGATCAGGAGCAGCGACTGCGCACTGCCACGGCGCGCCTGAACGTGCTGATGGATCGCGCCGTGGACGCGCCGTTGCCGCTGCCGGCGGCGTTGGCGCCCGAGCCGCTGCAATGGCGGCTGCTCGGCCTGCTGGCGCGCGCCGACGAGATGGGGCCGCAGCTGGCGGCGCTGCGACAGGCGGTGTCGCGCGACCTCGTCAACGTCGAGATCGCCAAGCTGCAGTACTACCCCGACCTCAACCTCGGCGGGCTGTTCACGTTCATCATGAACGGTGGCCGCAGTCCGGTGGCCGACGGCAGCGACGTCTGGAACCTGAGCCTCGGCGTCACCCTGCCGATCGGGTTCGACAAGCTTCGCAGCGGCGTGCTGCAGCGCAACGCCGAGACCCTGGCCAGCGTGCTGCGGTACCGCGACCGACGCAACGAGGTGCTGCTCGTGTTGCAGGACCTGCTGGCGCGGGTCGACACCGACTATCGCAAGGCGACTCTGCTGCGCGACGGCATCCTGCCGCGCGCCGACCAGGCAGTGCGTGTGGCGCAGGCCGGCTACGAGTCCGGCCGCGTCGAGTTCGCGACGCTGTTGGCCGGCTGGCGACGTCTGTTCGAGCTCAGCCTCGACTATCACCGGTCGCTGGCGTCGCTCGAGCGCAATCTCAGCGAGGTGGAATACGTCGCCGGCGGCGCCCTGCCGCGGCGGCAGACGGAGGAGGAATGATCATGAGTGCGAAGCACGAAGACTCTGGAGCCGCGACGACGAACGACATCCGGCGGCCGCCCCCCAAGGCGTGGCGGATCCTCTTCTGGTTGATGCTGCTGGGCGCCTTCGGCCTGGTGATGCTGTTCGTGGGCGCGCGCTTCGGTGGGCGCATCCACGCGACGCTGGGTCAGATGTGGCACGACATCGTCGGCGGCGAAGAGGCGCAGGAAGAGGTCGCCTCCGGGTCCTACTACACCTGCGGCATGCACCCGTGGGTGATCCTGCCGGCGCCGGGGCTCTGCCCGATCTGCCACATGGACCTCACGCCGCTCGACCCGGCCAAGTTCTCGGGTGAGATCACGATCGATCCCGTGCTGGCGCAGAACATCGGCGTGCGCACGGGTGTGGTCGAACGTGGGCCGGTGGTTTCGACCATCCGCACCGTCGGCAAGATCGACTACGACGAGACGCGGGTCGTGGACGTCAACCTGCGCGTGTCCGGATGGATCGAGGCGCTGCACGTCGACTATCTGGGGGCCACGGTGACCGAGGGGCAGCCGCTGTTCGAGCTGTACTCGCCGGAGCTGTACTCGGCCCAGCAGGACTACCTGCTGGCGCGACAGCAGCAGGCGCCGCCGGACCTGCCGTTCGTGCCGCGCATCGGCCCCGACGCGGCCTCGTCGCTCGCGGCGGCGCGCACCCGCTTGTCGTTCTTCGGCATCGACGACGCGCAGATCGCGGCGCTCGAAGCCGCCGGGGTGCCGCAGCGGACGATGACCATTCGCAGCCCGGG
Organism: Planctomycetota bacterium; assembly: GCA_020638655.1. GTDB lineage: Bacteria > Planctomycetota > UBA1135 > UBA1135 > UBA2386 > JACKIC01. The sequence goes on along the minus strand of JACKIC010000001.1, from coordinate 332,204 downwards.
CGACGGCACCGTGATCCAGAAGATGGCCGTCGCCGGTATGCGGGTCGATCCGGGCATGAAGATGTACCGCATCGCCGACCTGGGGCGAGTCTGGGTGACGGTCACGGTCTACGAGTCGCAGCTGCCGTTCGTCGCGGTCGGCCAGCCGGCGGTGATGACGTTGCCCTACGTCGTCGGTCAGCGGTTCGAGGGCGCGGTGACCTACGTGTATCCGTGGGTCGACGACAAGACGCGTCAGGTCAACGTGCGGCTCGAGTTCGACAGCCACGACGGCGCGCTCAAGCCCGGCATGCTCGCCAACGTCGAGCTGCGGCGTGAGCTGCTCGAGCCGCGGACGTTGGTCAGCCGCTCGGCGGTGATCGACACCGGTGCGCGGCAGGTCGCGATCGTCAGCCTCGGCGGCGGTCGGTTCGAGCCGCGCGAGCTGCGCCTGGGCGTCGACGCGGCAGGCGATCGCGTCGAAGTGCTCGAGGGGCTGCAGCCGGGCGAACAGGTCGTGGTCAGCGGGCAGTTCCTGCTCGACAGCGAGAGCAAGCTCCGCGAAGGCCTGGCGCGCATGCTGCGCGGCGGGCTGGTCGGCGACGAACAGGCCGCGGCGGGCCCGGAGCTGCAGGTGATGCCGCCGGCGCTCGGGGACGCGCTGGTCGCGGTCGTCGAGCCCTACCTCCGCATCGGCGACGCCCTGGCCAGCGACTCGACCGCGACGCTCGCAGGCACGGCGTCGAGCTTGTCGGCCGCCGCGTCCGCGCTGCTCGCGACCGCGGTGCCCGACGACGAGCACTTCTGGCACCGGCACCGACAGGCCGAAGACCTGCGCGGCCGGGCCGACGAACTGGCGAAGGCGCAGGAGATCGCCGCGGCCCGTTCGCTGTTCGCCGACATCAGCCTGGACCTCGCCGCCCTGCTGCGCGTCACCGGCGTGCCGCTGCAGCTCGACCGCGAGTTGCACGAGCTGCGCTGCCCGATGTACCGCGAGAACGAGGGCGGCGCCTACTGGCTGCAGCAGGGGCAGGAGGTGCACAACCCGTACTTCGGCAGCATGATGTTGAACTGCTCCGACCAACGGAAGGTGTTGCCCGACGCGAAGGGCGACGCGACCATGGTCGACGTCGGCGCGGCTGTCGATGCGCTGGTGGCCAGCTACCTGCAGGCCTCGGCGAAGCTGGCGGCCGACAGTACCGAGGGCCTCGACGCGACCTGGGGCGACGTGCAGCGGCAGGCGACGAAGCTGCGCGCGGCTCCGCCCGCGATCGCGAAGCTCGCCGCGCAGGTCGCGGCCGCGGTGCCGGGGCCGGCGACCGACATCGAGGCGATCCGGACGGCGTTCGGTGCGCTCTCGCAGGCGACGATCGCGCTGGTGACCGCGGCGCCGGCGAGCCGGCCGCTCGAACAGGCCTACTGCCCGATGGCCAAGGCGGCGTGGCTCCAGGTCGACAAGGAGATCGTCAATCCCTACATGGGCAGCCGCATGCTCGGCTGCGGCAGCGTGCAGGCGACGTTGCCGGCGCGGCCGGCCGGAGGGCAGGGTCGATGATCACCGGGCTCATCGAGCTGTGCATCCGCAACCGCATCATGGTGCTGCTGCTCACGGCCTGCGTCGTGCTCGGCGGCATCTTCGCGGTCGCCAACATCAAGGTCGACGCGATCCCCGACCTCTCCGACGTGCAGGTGGTGATCCGCACCGAGTATCCGGGGCAGGCGCCGCAGATCGTCGAGGACCAGGTCACCTATCCGTTGACCACGACGATGCTGGCCGTGCCGTACGCGAAGGTGGTGCGCGGCTACTCGATGTTCGGCTCGAGCTTCGTCTACATCATCTTCGAGGACGGCACCGACCTTTACTGGGCGCGCAGCCGCGTGCTCGAACAACTCAGCTTCGTGGCCAGCAACCTGCCGCGCGGGGTCAGCCCGCAGCTCGGCCCGGACGCGACCGGCGTCGGCTGGGTCTACGAGTACGCGCTCGTGACCGGCCAGTACAGCGCTGCGCACCCGAACGGCGCCTACCACGACCCGCAAGCCGATCGTTGGTATGCGGAAGAGTCGCTGTCGACCCTCGCCGCCGACGTGCGCCGCCGACTGGTGCATCACCGCGTCTTCGCCGCGCCGCGCACCGTCTTCTACGACCGGGTCGAGAACCGCCGCTACGAGCACCGCGAGGACGCGTCGCCGCGGGTCCGGTCGCGACTCGAACCGATCGAACTGGTGCGGGGCTTCACCAGATGTCCGCTCAGCGGCGAGCCGCTGCAGCCCGCCAAGGTCGATCTCGCGCAGCTGCGCAGCTTGCAGGACTGGTATCTGCGCTACGAACTCACCGCGCTCGAGGGGGTCAGCGAGGTGGCCGCTGTGGGCGGCTTCACCAAGCAGTACCAGGTGGTCGTGGACCCCGCCAAGCTGCTGGCGCTCGACCTGCCGCTGGCGCGTGTCAAACAGGCGGTGGTCCGCTCCAACGCCGACGTCGGCGGACGACTGGTCGAGATGAGCGAGACCGAGTTCATGGTGCGGGGCATCGGCTACCTCGGCAGCCTCCGTGACGACGAGATCGCTGCGGCGCGCCAGGAAGGCCGCTCGCTCGACGAACTGCGCAGTCGCCGCGTGCTCGACGACCTCGCCGGGGTGGCGCTCGGCGTCAGCGCCGCGGGTGCGCCGATCTACCTGCGCGACGTCGCCGAGCTGCGCCTGGGGCCGGACATCCGCCGCGGTGTCGCCGAGTGGAACGGTGAGGGGGAGACGGTCGGCGGCATCGTCGTGATGCGCTTCGGGGAGAACGCCGGGCGCACCATCGAGCGCGTGCGCAGCCGCCTGCGTGAGTTGGAGAGCGGGCTGCCTCCGGGCGTCGCGATCGAGACCGCCTACGACCGCAGCGACCTGATCGAGCGGTCCGTGCACACGCTGACCGGGACGTTGATCGAGGAGATCCTCGTCGTCTCGCTGATCTGCATGCTGTTCCTGCTGCACGCCCGCAGCGCCCTGGTCGCCGTGTTCGTGTTGCCGACCGGCGTGTTGGCCAGCCTGCTGGTGATGTACGGCCTCGACCTCAACGCCAACATCATGAGCCTGGGGGGGATCGCGATCGCGATCGGCGTGATGGTCGACAGCTCGATCATCATGGTCGAGAACGCGCACAAGCACATCGAGGAGGACCTGCGGCGCGTCGCCGCCGGGGCGCAGCCGACGCCGCGCGCCAGGCTGATCGGCGCCGCCGCGTGCGAGGTCGGGCCGAGCCTGTTCTTCAGCCTGCTGATCATCACGGTCAGCTTCCTGCCCGTGTTCGCGCTCGGCGAGCAGTCCGGGCGACTGTTCAAGCCGCTGGCGTACACCAAGACCTTCGCGATGGCGTCCGCCGCGGTGCTCGCGGTGACGATCATCCCGGTGCTGATGTACTACTTCATCGGCGAGCGCATGCTGCCCAAGACGCTGCCGCGCTGGCAGCGCTGGACCGCCTACGCGGCGCTGCTCGGTGCGCCGGCGGTGGCGTTGGCGGCGGCGCCACTCGCGTCGCTCGCGCCGTGGCGACCGTGGTTGGTGATCGGTTGGCTGGTGCTCGCTGCCGTGATCGTGCTGCCGCAGCGCATCGTCAGCGAGGAGCGCAACCCGATCAGTCGGCTGCTCGAGCGGCTCTATGACCCGCTGTTCGCGCTGGTGATGCAGTTCCGCTGGACGGTGATCACCCTGGCCGTGGCCCTGGTCGCGCTCACGGCCTGGCCATTGTCGAAGCTCGGCTCCGAGTTCATGCCGCCGCTCGAAGAGGGCGACCTGCTCTACATGCCGACGACCGATCCGGGCATCAGCGTCGACAAGGCGCGCGAACTGCTGCAGCAGACCGACGCCCTGATCATGCGTTTCCCCGAGGTGCAGAGTGTGCTCGGCAAGGTCGGGCGCGCCGACACGGCGACCGACCCGGCACCGCCCAGCATGCTCGAGACGACGATCACGCTGCGCCGCGACAAGGGCCTGTGGCGCAAGAAGCCCGTGCCGCGGTTCTTCTCGGGTTGGCCAGGGTGGTTGCGCGAGCCGCTCGCGTCGCTGTGGCCGACGACGGCGCCGATCACCGTCGACGAGCTCGTCTACGGCTACGAGTGGCCGGACGGTACGCACGTGCCAGGGCTCAACGAAGTCCTGCAGATCCCCGGGCTCACAAACTCCTGGACGATGCCGATCAAGACGCGCATCGACATGTTGTCGACCGGCATCAAGACGCCGGTCGGGATCAAGGTGATGGGGCCCGATCTGGCGACGCTCGCAGGGATCACGGCGCAGATCTCGCAGGTGCTCGAGACCGACGGCGCCACGGGTGCGTTCACCACCAGCGCGTTCGCCGAGAAGTCCGTGGGCGGCAGCTACCTCGACATCCGCGTCGACCGCGAGGAGATCGCGCGCCTGGGCCTACAGGTCGCCGACGTCAACGACGTGATCATGAGCGCTGTCGGCGGCATCAACGTCACCACCACGGTCGAGGGGCTCGAGCGGTATCCGGTGAACGTGCGTTACCCGCAGGAGCTGCGCGACAATCTGCGCGCCCTGCGCGGGGTCCTGGTGCCGATGCCGGGCGGCGCGCAGGTGCCCCTGGGGCAGCTCGCGGAGTTCGCGATCCACCAGGGGCCGCCGATGGTCAAGAGCGAGAACGCGCGGCTGACGAGCTGGGTCTACGTGGACATCGCCGGCATCGACGTCGGCACGTATGTCGCCAACGCACAGTCGGTCGTGCGCAAGGCGGTGACGTTGCCGGCCGGCTACTCGATCGTCTGGTCGGGTCAGTACGAATACATGCAGGCCGCGAGCAAACGGCTGAGCCTGGTCATCCCGATCGCCGCGGTGCTGATCGTGCTGCTGCTGTTCATGGCCACCGGCTCGTGGCTGCGCGTCGGGATCGTGCTGTTGGCGGTGCCGTTCAGCCTGGTCGGAGCGATCTGGATGCTGTGGCTGCTCGACTACAACATGTCGCTCGCGGTGTGGGTCGGCATGATCGCGCTCGCCGGCCTCGACGCGGAGACCGGCCTGGTGATGCTGCTCTACCTCGACGGCAGCTTCGAGCGGTTCCGCCGGGAGGGCCGCATGCGCGACGCGGACGACCTGTGGTACGCGGTGCACGACGGCGCGGTCAAACGCATCCGGCCCAAGACGATGACCGTCGCGACGACGTTCATCGGCCTGGTGCCGCTGCTGTGGGCGGCCGGCGCCGGCGCCGACACGATGCGGCGACTGGCGGCGCCGATGATCGGCGGCCTGGCGACGAGCTTCGTGATGGAACTGCTCATCTACCCGGTGATCTTCTTCGTCGCCAAGCGCTTCGCGATGCGGAGCGAATGGCGCGCGACGGCGGCTGCAGCAGGCTCCTAGGCTTCGCCGGTGCGCAGCACGTCCGCGTACGCGAACAGCGCCGGCGCGCCGCCGGTGTGCAGGAAGACTGCCGTCTCGTCGCGGGGGAACACCTCGCGCCGGTAGAGGTCGATCATCCCCGCCATCGCCTTGCCGGTGTAGACCGGGTCGAGCAGGACCGCCTCGGTGCGGGCCAGCAGCTGCACCGCCTCGATCATGCCGGGGTTGGGCAGCGAGTACTTGGGCTGCCAGTAGCCGCCGACGCACTGCACTGCGTCGGCGGGCAGTGGCCGATCGACGCTCAGCAGCGCCAGCACGGCCAGCGCCTCCTTGAGCACCAGGGGCTCCTGCTGCTCGGGGTCGCGGCTGACGCCGATGCCGACGATCGGCACGTCCAGGCCGATGGCGTGGCATCCGGCGACTAGCCCGCCATGCGTGCCCGAGCTGCCCGAGCCGACGAAGATGCGGTCCGGACGCACGTCCTGTTCGCGCAGCTGCTGTTGCAGTTCCTGCGCGCAGGCGACGTAACCGAGGCCACCGAGCGCGTTGCTGCCGCCGCCGGGGATCACGTAGCCCTTGCGGCCCTGCTGCTGCAGGTCGGTTGCGACCCGCGCCATCGCCGCGGCCATGTCGGTGCCGGCGGGCACGACGTCGATGTGCTCGACGCCGTAGAGGCGGAACAGGAAGTGGTTGCCGCTGGCGTCCTCGCGGAAGGTGCCGGGGATGCGCTCCTCGATGACCAGGCGGCAGCGCAGGCCTTCCTTGACGGCCGCGGCGAGGGTGATCCGGCAGTGGTTGGACTGGGGCGCGCCGCAGGTGATCAGCGTGTCGGCGCCCTGCGCGAGCGCGTCGGCGACCAGGAACTCGAGCTTGCGCGTCTTGTTGCCGCCCGGCGACAGCCCACACAGGTCGTCGCGCTTGATCCAGACCTTCGGGCCGCCGAGCGCAGCGGTGAAGCGGGGCAGGAACTCGAGCGGGGTCGGCGTGGTGGTGTAGCAGCGGCGCGGGAAGCGGCTCAGGTCCATGGTCGCGAGCGTATCGCGCCGCGGGCGGCGGCGCGTCAGCCGGTCTCGCGGCGCTGTTTGGACGCGCGCTGCAGGATGGCACGTTCGCGCGCGTCGAGGCCGTCCATGCCGACCTGGTGCACCCGGTCGAGGATCGCGTCGGTCTGCGCGTCGAGCTCGGCCTTCTCGGCGAGCCGCCGGGCCGCGGCGCTCGCGCGGCGCCGCTGGCGCCACCGCGCGATCGCTCCCGGCTGCTTGCGCGGGGTGTCGTCCGCCTTGCGCAGCGGGCCATGGCGCCACGCGTCGGGGTCGGTGGCCCACGGCTCGCGTTCGTCTCGGTGGTAGACGAGCACGTACTGCGCGGCGCGCCGTTCGTGCAGGCTGGACTGCATGCACGAGATGCCGATCACCACCAGGACGGCGCCTTGCACGCCGCCGCCGAACAGGCCGTAGACGATCATCATGCCGCCGCCGACCAGGCCGACCGTCGTCGCCCACAGCGTCGCGCGGTTGGGGTGCACGCGCATCGCCAGCAGCGCACGCAGCACGCGGCCGCCGTCGAGCGCCCACACGGGTAACAGGTTGAACAGCAGCAGCGACACGTTGGTGGTGACCAGGAACCACAGCGTGAACTCGACCGTCGACGACCAGCCGCCGCTCGCGCCGAACGACGCGGGCAGCAGCAGCCAGATCGGCCAGCAGACCGCGAGCCAGATCAGGTGTACGGCTGGTCCGGCGAGCGCGATCAACGCCTCCATGCGTGGGCTGGTCGCCGGCGCGTTCATGTGCGCGACGCCGCCGAACGGCGACAGGGTGATGAGGTCGGTGCGGATGCGGTGCCGGCGCCCCATCAGGATGTGGCCCATCTCGTGGGTCCAGATGATCACGAACAACGCGGCGCAGCAGAGCACGGAGAGCAGGATGGCTTCGGCGGCGCCGCTGCTGGCGGGGCCGATCCAGCGCAGGAACACCAGCGGCATGAGCAGCGCCGCGGCCCAGTACATGCGCACCTGGACGCCGAAGAAGTGGCCGATACGGAAGGTGCGGGTCACGACCCGCATCAGCCGGGCCCCGGGGCCGTTGTCGAAGTCGCGGTAGATCATCGCCAGCGCCAGATCCTACGCATCCGGGTCGAGGGGGGAACCGCCGCCCGCCCCGCCGTCTTGCCCGAACATTCACGCGGAGGTCGCGGCCGGTTGCCGCGGCGCGGCGATCGTGCGCGGCCCGAGATCCCGATGCGCCTTCCTGCCCTGACCTCGTTGTTGTCGGCCACCCTGTGCGTCGCGCTGCCGGCCCAGGCAGGCGCCGCAGCGAAACCGGTCGTGTCCCCCCAGCTGCGCGCCCCCCAGCTGCGCGCCGAGGTCGTGCGCGGCTACGCCGGCCACGTGCATCGCCTCTACACCGAATGTACTGCCGCCGCCGACGCGTTGCAGAAGGCCGTGGCCGCGATGCTGGCGACGCCGAACGACGAGTCGCTCGCGGCGGCCCGCGCCGCGTGGGTGGACGCGCGGCGCAGCTACGTGCAGACCGAGGCGCTGCGCTTCTACGACGGTCCGATCGACGCGATCGAGGGCTACCTGAACGCCTGGCCGATCGACGAGGCATTCGTCGACTACGTCGTCGGCGCGCCGGACAGCGGCATCGTCAACGATCCCAAGCGCTATCCGCACATCGCCGAGACCGTGCTGATGTTCGCCAACGAGCACGGCGGCGAGGCCAACGTCAGCGTCGGCTGGCACGCGATCGAGTTCCTGCTCTGGGGCCAGGATCGCCGCGACGACGGCCCCGGCGATCGCCCGGCGTCGGACTACGTCGTCGGCGTCGGCAAGAACGCCGAACGACGCCGCGAGTATCTGCGGGTGGTCACTGCGCTGTTGCGCCGCCAACTCGGCGAACTGGCCGCCGCGTGGGCGCCCGACGCCGACAACTACCGCCGCCGCTTCGAGGCGGACCCGGCGGCCGCGGTGCGCAAGATGTTCACGGGGATCACGATCTTGACCGCGTTCGAGCTGACCGGCGAGCGCATGGCCGTGGCCTACGAGACGCAGGATCAGGAGCAGGAGCACAGCTGCTTCTCCGACACGAGCTGTCAGGACTTCGAGGCCGATCAGCTCGGCATCGTGCGGGTGTTGCGCGGCGATGCGAAGACCGGTGCCCCGGGACTGCTGGCGCTGGTGGCCGGCGCCGACGCGGCGCTGGCCAAGAGCCTCGATCGGCAGCTGACCGTGACCCTCGAACGCATCCGCAAGATCCCGCAGCCGTTCGACGTGGCGATGCGCGGCGCCGACGACGCGCCGGGTCGCGTCGCGATCCGCAAGGCCCTCGAGGCGCTCGAGCAGCAGGCGGAGCTGCTGACGTTCGCGGGCAACGCGCTGGGTTTCGAGCTGCCGCTGCAGCCGGCGGGGGTGCGATGACGGGCCTTCGATTCGCGGCGGCGATGTTGGCGGCGAGCGCCGCGCTGGTCGCGCAGGACGCGGTGGACGCGAGCCTGCTGGGCGGCGGCGGCACCGTGCACGACGCCAGCAACAACGCGTTCGGCTTGCCGGTGCCGTTCCTGAGCGCAGCCGAGCGGCGCGCCTTCGCCGTCGGCAACTCGTTCTTCAAGCAGAACTGGGTGATCGCGCCCAGCAGCACTGCGGGTCGCGATGGACTCGGGCCGCTGTTCAACGCGCGCTCGTGCAGCTCTTGCCACTTCCGCGACGGCCGCAGCCAGCCGCCGATCGAGGGCGACGTCGACCGCAGCGGACTCCTGATCCGCATCGGCGTGCGACAGCCGGACGGCCCGGACCTGCCGCATCCGCGCTACGGCGGTCAGATCCAGGACGTCGCCGTGCCGGGCGTGAAGCCCGAAGCCGCGGTGCGCATCCGCACTGCGGCGGTGTCCGGCCGCTACGGCGACGGCGAGCCGTTCGAGCTGCGCGCGCCCACCTATGAACTCACCGAGCTCGGCTACGGCGAACTCGGCGACGACGCGGTGCTCGGCGCGCGCGTCGCGCCGCAGATGATCGGCCTGGGGCTGCTCGAGGCGATCCCCGCGGCGGCCATCCTGGCCCGCGAGGACGCCGACGATCGCGACGGCGACGGCGTCTCCGGGCGTGCGCACCGGCTCGGGGAACGGCTCGGCCGCTTCGGCTGGAAGGCGACGCAGGCGACGGTCGAGTCGCAGGCGGCGGCGGCGTTCGTCAACGACGTGGGCATCACCTCGGCGCTCGAGCCCGACGAGGCGCTCTCGCCGCTGCAGCACGAACAGCTGACGTTCGCGAGCGGCGGCGCGCCCGAGATCGGATCGCGCAGCTTCGATCGGGTCGTGTTCTACAGCCGCACGCTGGCGGTGCCGGCGCAACGTGACGCCGAGGAGCCGCAGGTGCGGCGCGGCGAGCAGCTGTTCGGCGCGTTCGGCTGCGCGATGTGCCACGTGCCCGAGCAGCACACGGGACCCGTCGAGTGGCACCCGGGTTTCGCCGGCCACACGATCCGGCCGTTCACGGACCTGCTGCTGCACGATCTCGGCGAAGCGCTCGCCGACGGCAAGCGCGACGGCGACGCCGCGCCCGCCGAGTGGAGGACCGCGCCGCTGTGGGGCATCGGGCTGGTGCCGGTCGTCAACGGTCACACGCGTTACCTGCACGACGGGCGCGCGCGCGACCTCGCCGAGGCGATCCTGTGGCACGGCGGCGAAGCGGCCGCGAGCAAGGAGCGGTTCCGGGCCGCGCCGCGCGACGACCGCGCCGCGCTGCTCGCGTTCTTGCGATCGCTGTAGCGGCCCCGGCTCAGCGCGGGATCGCGCCGGCGGGTCGGACCTCGATCTTGAGCTTGCGCTTGAAGGTCTCGCCGGCGCGGTAGAACTCGAGCTCGACCTCCTTGTCGATGCCGGCGAGGTAGAGGCACTTCTGGAAGTCGACCGGCGTGAAGATGCGGGTCTCGTCGAAGCCGACCAGCCAGTCGCCGGGCTGCAGGCCCGCGGCCTTCGCCGGCGACGGGTCGTAGACGTTCTCGAGCATGATGCCGGCCTTGGGCTTGTCCATCGCCTGGTACGCTTCGAGGCCGCGCGCCTTGGCGATCTCGGCGCGGCTCATCACCGCGTAGCCGAGCCACGGCGAGCGGAAGCTGCGCGCGGTGCGGATCGAGTCGTAGAGGCCGGCGACGATCTTGCTCGGCATCGCGTACTCGATGCCCCAGCGCGGCTCGTTGGTCTTGCCGCCCGGCAGCGGCTTGCGCGGCGCCAGGATGCCGATCACGTTGCCGTCGAGGTCGAGCACCGGGCCGCCGTAGGCCTCGGGGTGGGCGATCATCGCCACCTGCATGAAGAACGAACTCAGCAGGTCCTGGTAGCAGTCGCGCTGCGGCAGGGCCACGAACGAGCCGGCGGCGAAGAACTTCTCGGGGCCGGCCGGATCGCCCATGGCGACGATCCACTGGCCGCACTGCATCGCGTCGCTGTCGCCGAACTTGAGCGGCGGCAGGGTGCGGTCGTGCCCGTTGGGGAAAACCATCGGCTGCAGGATCGCGAAGTTGACGGTCGGTTCCATGCCGACCACCTCGACGATCACGCGGCTGCCGTCGGCGAGTTCGACGTCGACGAGGTCGGCGAGCACGCCGGCCTCCTTCTGCACGAGGTGCGTGCAGGTCAGGATGTCGCCGTTCGCGTCGACGACGAAGCCGGAGCCCGACGCGAACATGCGGAAGCCGGGGTAGTCGGGCGGCGCGGTCTCGACCCAGCCTTCTGGTTTGGGTTCGGCGGGCTTGGGCTCGGTGGTCGCGGCGGCGTCGACCGCGCTCGGCACGCGCTCGAAGGCGCGCACCGACACCAGGCTCGGGCGCGTCTTCTTGGCGATGTCGACGAATGCGTTCTGGGCGAGCGCAGCGACGCTGTGGCCGGCGCTCGGCGGCGTCGGTTCGTTCTGTTGCGCGAGGAGCGGCGTGGCCGCGAACAGCAGGCAGAGCAGGCGGGGTTCGAAGTGGTGCATGGCGGGAGGGGTTGTCGGTTCGGCCAAGGAAGATCGGCGAAGACCGTGAAGACGAAGGTCGGCTTGTTTGAAGACTGCGCGCGCAATGCTCGCCGTCGTTTCACACGCGATTCGCGGTGGCTTGGAGGTGCTGCCTAGGTTGCTCCACCCGATGGACACCCATTTCGGTGTCCAAAGCCCCCTGCAACTCAGATCACATGAACAAGCTCGTCATCCTCAGTGCCCTCGCGGTCGCCGCCTCGGCCGCCGCCCAAGACACCTTTCCGCTGCCTGCCTCGGCGGCCTCCGGGAGCACCAACTCGACCGAGAACACGGCGCCGTTCCTCGCGCCCCTGCGCTTTCGTCAGACCCTCGTCACCAACCGCAACACGTTGAACACGCAGGGCCTGCCCGCGACGTTCAGCCTGTGGGACATGTCGGCCTTCGACCCGAGCGGTCGCTACATCTTCACGCCGTCGGAGAACCCGAACGGCTGCGGCGTGTTCCGCTACGACACCCAGACGGGCAACATGGTCGTGCTGTTCGCCGGCAACACCGCGCTGCCGCGCTCGAACGATCCGACCACCTGGAGCGTCAACAACGACAACTACGGTCGCTTCGACCCTTGCACCTACACGCCGTTCGGCACGCTGCTGCTCGGTGAGGAGACCACCGGCGGCCGCCTGTTCGAGGTGCTCAACCCGATGTCGAACGGCCCGTTCCAGGTCCGCTGGCTGACCAGCGTGCCGTCGATGAGCCACGAGGGCGTGCGCTTCGACGCCAACGGCAACCTCTACACGGTCGACGAGGACAACTCGGGCTGCGTCTACAAGTTCGTGCCGACCGTCGCCGGTGACCTGTCGGCCGGCCAGAGCTTCGTGCTCAGCGTCGACGGCTACGCCGCCGACCCGAACGCCGCCCCGAACGAGAACTGGAACTCGACGGCCAACCGCCTGACGACGCGTACCGGCGCCGCCCACTGGGTCGCGCTGACCGACGCCGCCGGCAACCCGCTGACGACCACCAACCCGTTCCAGTACGCCACCGTCAACGCCGGCCGCATGGCCGCCGACGAGGTGATCGGCACGCCGTTCGGCCGCCCCGAGGACATGGACTTCAACGTCCTGGCCAGCGGCAACGAGTGCATCTACTTCGCCGCCACGAGCGAGAACACGGTCTACTCGATCGAGTTGACGGGCGGCGACACCGCCGTGGTGCGCACGTTCGTCAACTTCGACACGATCAACCTCGCCACCGGCACCGACGTCAACCCGGCGCAGAACGACCCCTACACGAGCCCCGGCTCGGGCACGGTGTTCGCTTCGCCCGACAACGTCTCGGCCGACGCCTTCGGCAACATCTACGTCATCGAAGACGGTGAGCCCAACGGCGGCGACATCTGGAAGTGCATCGACGCGGACAAGGACGGCGTCGCCGAGGCGATGGGCATCTTCGTCTCGCTCGGCATCAGCGGCAGCGAGCCGACCGGCATGATCTGGGACCCGGCCAACCCCTACCGCTTCATCGTCAACGTGCAGCACCCGGCGAGCGGCAACGACGCGACCTGGGCCTTCGAGACGCGCCCCTACCCGGGCAGCGACCTCGACCTGACCCTGTCGACCGGCGTCAACGCGATGCCGCGCACCGGCCCCGGTGAGTTCGTCAAGTCGGCCTACTCGCAGGACGTCGTCAACATCAACGTCAACTCGGAGAACAACACCTACACCGGCCGTCCGTTCGCCGTGCTGCTGCAAGCGTTCGGCACCAGCTCCGGCACCGTGCCGTTCCTGCCGCCGCTGTGGATGAGCCCCTACTTCCCGATCATCGCCTTCGTCGGTGGTCCGGCCGGGCAGTTCACCGCGGTCCTGCCCTACGGTGGCAGCAACACCGCCGTGCAGGTGCCGAGCTTCCTGAGCGGCATCAGCGTGATGACCCAGGGCATCGTCGTCGCCCAGAACGGCTCGCTCGTCCTCACCGACGGCCACGAGGTCGTGCTGCGCTGATCCAGGCCTGCCGCGGGGGATTTCCCCGCGGTGAGTACTGGAAGTTCCGGGCCATCGGGCGTGTCCTTGCGGCATGTCCGGTGGCCCGACGCGTTTGTTGCCCGTGTTGCTGTCGTTCGCGGCCTGCGTGCCGCCCCCTCGGGTCGCGCCCATGCCCGAACGAGAGCCGCCGACCGAGCCGCAATCGCAGGCGGAGCCGCAACCCGAACCGGAGCCGCAACCACAGCCAGAGCTGCAACCCGTACCGGAGCCGGCGCCCGCGAAGGCCGCGCGCGCGGCGGTGCTCCTGCCCGAGGTGGTTCGTCACGCCGTCGTGATCCACAACCCGTCGTCGGCGGAGCTGGTCGGGAGGTGCCCCGATGCTCTGGGCGCGGCGGCGCTCGAACTGGGCAACGCCGTCGAGGTGCGCTTGGAGTTGCCGCTGGGGCGTTGGGAGCTGCAGGCATCGTTGGGTGAGCGGGTCTGGCATCTGCCGCTGCCGCTGCCCGCCGCCGCGCAGCGGCCGGAACGCGTCGAGCTCACGATCGCGCCGCCGCCACCGCCGCAGGCGGGATTGGCCTGGATTGCACCCGGGCCGGCGCTGCGCGGCGACGTGCTCGGCGTCGGGCAGGAGGACGAGCGGCCCGCGCGCGTCGTCGACATCCCCGGCTTCTGGCTCGCGACCCACGAGACCAGCAACGCCGAGTTCGTCGCGTTCCTCAACGACGCCGGCGAGGTGGCGCCGAACTGGCTCGATCTCGCCAGCAGGAAGGGTCACATCCGCCGCGGCGACGACGGGCGCTTCGTGACGGAGCGGCCGGACCTGCCGGTGATCACGGTCAGCTTCGAGGGGGCGCAGGCGTACTGCGCGTGGCGCACGCGGGTCACGGGCCGGCGGCACCGGCTGCCGACCGAGGCCGAATGGGAGAAGGCGGCCAGGGGTGCGGCTTCCTGGACCTACTCCTACGGCGACGTCTACCAGCGGGCCGCCGCCAATCAGGAGAGCGGGGAATTGCGCCCGATCGCGGCCTTCGCGCCGAACGGATACGGCCTGCACGACATGACCGGCAACGCGTTCGAGTGGGTCGCCGACGTGTATTCGCGGGACGCCTACGCGAACGCCGCCGCGCCGACCGAAGGAGAGTATCGTGTGTTGCGCGGCGGCTCGTTCGTGCTCGACGGCATGTTCCTGCGCAACTCGATGCGCATGAAGCTGCGCCCGGGAGTTCGGGCCGACGACGTCGGTTTCCGGGTCGCCGTCGACCCAGAGTGAGCGGAACCATGATCATCCGAACCGGTGCTGTGTTGCTGTCCCTGGCCGCCGCCGCGGCGGCACAGATGGAGAAGCGGGAGGTCGACCTCTACGACCCCAAGGCGTTCGCCGCCGCCGCGCCGGCGGTCGGCAGCCCGGCGCCTGACCTGCAGCTGTGCGGCCTCGACGGCCGCCCGCGCTGTCTGCAGGCGCTGCTCGGCAGCACCGTGGTGATCGTCAAGGGCAGCTACACTTGACCCCCGTTCCGTCGCAACGCCGCAGGTCTGCGGCAGCTGATCGCCGAGTACGGCAAGCGTCGCGACGTGCAGTTCGTCTTCGTCTACCAACGCGAGCCGCACGCCAGGCAGATGGCGTTCGCGGAGATCCCGCAGCCCAAGGACCTCGGCGAGCGTTGTGAGCTGGCGCGCAAGACCTGCGACGAGCTCGTGCTGGACCCGGCGCTGGTGTGGATCGACGGCATGGACGACCAGAGCCGCGCGCTGTTCGGCGATCTGCCGAGCCCGGCGATCGTGGTCGACCCGTTCGGCGTCGTGCGGACCAAGCTGCCGTGGGCGGAGCCCGATGCGCTCGGGCCGCAGGTCGAGAGCCTGTTGGCGAAGGTGGGGCAGCAGGCCGAGCGCACCCTGATCTTCGGCGATGGCGCGGAGCTCGCCGGCGACCCTGGCCCGGAGTACGTCGGCGCGGCGCTCTACGTCGCCCGTCGCGACGGCAAGCTGCCCGACGAATCCACCCGAAGGCCGTTCGCGGTCTGGGCTGCGGCGCTGGGCGCGCCGCCGGCGGCCGAAGGCGCAGCGGTGTTGCCCGACTCGTGGCTCGGCCTCACCGCGTGTGCGACGCTCGTGGCCGAACGTCGGGACGACGCGCGCTGGCGTGGCTGGATCGACCGCCTGCTCGCCAACTCCTCGGTGCCCGTGCGACACTGGGCGCAGCAGCAGCTCGTGCAACACTTGCGACGCTCCGACGACGCCGATGCGACCGCGCGCGCGGAGCGGCAGCTCGCCGAGCTGCGCCAGGCCAACCCCTGGCTCGTGGCGCCGGCGCGCTGAGGCTCAGCGCCGCAGGACCTCGTCGACGCGGCCCGAACGCAGCCGCGCGACGAGCTGCGCGAGCCGGGCGATCGCGCGCTCGAAGCGCTTGCGCGCCGCCTCCTCGGAGATGCCCAGCTCGGCCCCGATCGCCGCGAACGCGCGCCCTTCCCACTGGCGCGCCAGCACGACCTCCCGGTCGGCGCTGTCGAGCAGTTCGAGCGCGAGCTGCAGCCAGGCGCGGCGCTCGTTGCGGTCGGCGGCGGCGGCGGGCTGCGTGACGCCGGCGGTCAGCGCGACCACCGAGCCGGACGGCAGGGGCTCTTCGCGCCCGGCCCAGCGCTTCTGGCGCCGGCCGTCGCGGATCATCTTGCGGATGGTGTTCTCGACGATGCACAGCAGCAGCGCGCGGTAGTGCTCGGCGTCCTCGGCCTCGAAGCGCGGCCCGTGCTGCAGCACGTTGACGAGCGCCTGCTGCACGACGTCGTCGACGTCGGCGCGACCGCGCAGCTCGTCGCCCATGCGGCGTCCGACCTCGGCGCGCACCCAGGGCAGGTCGCGCGCGAGCAGCGCGGCGAGCGCGCCGTCGTCGCCGGCGTGCAGGCGACGCAGCAGCGTGACCGTCGCCGGGTGCTCGGTCATCGCTTCTCCAGGGCCGCCTCGCATTGCTGCAGCGTCGCTTGCAGCTGCTGCTCGTAGTAGGGCGTGAAGCGGTCCTTGGGGTCGAGCTGCTCGAGCGCCTTCTTCAGGGTGTCGCGCGCCGCCGCGGGGTCGCCGTTGGCGAGCATCGCGGCGCCGAGCGCGTGCTGCGTGGCGGCGTCGCTGCCGCCGGGCGCCGCGGCGGCGGCGCGGGCGAGTTCGAGCGCCTCGGCGCGCACCGCGGCGTCGCCGCTCTGCAGCAGCGCCATCGCCAGGTGTCGCTTCGCCTCGGCGAGGTCGGGGGCGCGCGCGACCCACTCCCGGCACATCTGCACCGCGTCTGCGGGTCGTGCCTCGAGCAGGCGCAGCATCGCCCGGCGGGCCGGCAGCATCGTCGGGTCGACGTCGAGCGCCTGACGCAGCAGTCGTTCGGCGTTCTTCGCGTCGCCGGCGCGCAGGTGCAGCAGCCCGAGGTTGACCGCCGCCTCGGTGTGGGTGGCGTCGATCGCGAGCGCCTTCTCGTAGGCCCGGCGCGCCGCGTCGGTGTTGCCCAGCGCGTTCTCGCAGATGCCGAGCGCGAAGAAGGCGGGCGCCGACGCGATCCGTGTCACACACAGCTGCAGCTGCTCGCGCGCCTCGGCGTTCCGGTTCATGCGTTGCAGCGTCGTGCCCAGCGCCAGGCGGGCACCGAGATCGTCGGGGTTGCGTTCGAGGATGTCCGTGAGCACCTTGGCACCGGCTGCGGCCGCGCCGGTCGCGACCAACGCGCCGGCGTACTCACGCTGCACGGCGGGATCGTTGCCGAAGGCGGGCAACGCCGCGCGGTAACTCTGTAGGGCGCCCCGGTAGTCCTTGGCGGCGGCCAGCGCGACGGCCAGCTCGCGGTGCACGAGCGCCGGCCGCGGCGCGGTGTCGAGCAGCTCGCGCAGCTGCGTGATCGCTGCCTCGTTGTGGCCCGAACGGCGCAGCAGGCGCGCGCGGTTGAGGGCCGCGGACAGGAAGTCGGGGTCGATCCGCAGGGCGCGTTCGAGCGCGGCGATGGCGCCGGTCGTGTCGTCGAGGCGGTCGCGCGCGAACGAGATCCAGAACCAGCTCGACGCGGCGTCGGGCCACAGCTTCTCGATCGCCGCGGTCGCGGCGTCGACATCGTCGGCGTCGCCGGTGTGCGCGGCGGCGTGCAGCCACTCGTAGTAGTACAACGGGCGTGGGTGATCCGAGCTGACGATGGCGCGGTGCAGCAGCCGCTTGGCGCGGGCGAAGGCCGCGTCGTCGCCGGCGTGGCCGAGTTCGAGGTCCGCGTAGCCGTAGAGGAACGCGTCGAAGTCGATCGGCTCGGCGACCAGGTCCCGGGCGACCGCGTTCGCGGCGTCCTCCTTGCCCAGGCGCCGCAGCAGTTCGGCCTGGCGGCGGCGCAGCGCGGCGCTGGCCTGCAACGCGGCCGGGTGTCGCCGCAGGACCTCGAGCGCCGCGGCGTCGCCGCGCGTGCGCGCCACCACGGAGAGGCCGGCGATGCCCTCCTCGTGATCGGGCGCCTTCTCCAGGATCGCGGTGAAACACTCCTGCGCGGCCACGAGGTCACCTTCCCCGGCCTCGCGGAAGCCGTGCGCCAGCTGAGTGTCCAGCCACGCCGCCTGCTGCACCTGCTCACCCAGCTGGGTCTGCGAATCGCGGCGGTTGGCGGCGATCGCCAGGAACACGAGCGCGGGCAGGCCGATCGCGACCAGGAGCGCGACCAGCGCGCGCCACGGCTCGCGCGCGGCCTGACGCCGCAGGCGGCCGAGGTAGTTGACCGGGCGCGCGCTGACCGGGTCGCCGCGCAGGAACGCGGCCAGGTCGGCGGCGAACTCGGCCGCGGTGGGGTAGCGCGCGGCGGGGTCCTTCTCGAGTGCGCGCTGCACGATCGCGACGAGGTCGCGCGGCAGCGTCGGCACCAGACGCGACGGATCGACCGGGTCGCGGTGCGTCACCGCGAACAGCACCGCGGTCACGGACTCGCCGGGGAACGCGCGGCGCAGAGTCAGCGCCTCGTAGAGGGTCGCGCCGAGCGCGAATACGTCGGTGGGCGGGCCGAGCGCGTCGCGGTCGCCGCGCACCTGCTCGGGGGCCATGTACTGCGGCGTGCCGGGCGCCGACCCGGCCTGGGTCACGGCCGGATCGCTCTGCACGCAGGCGAGCCCGAAGTCGGTCAGGTAGGCGCGACCGCTGGGTTCGACGAGGATGTTGCCGGGCTTCACGTCGCGGTGGATGACGCCCTTGGCGTGGGCCTGGCCGAGCGCTTCGGCCACCTGCAGCACGATCGCCGCGGCGGTGCGCGCGTGCCCGTCGGTGGACGTGGTCGGCGCGGGTGGCGCGTCGGGGAAACGGTTGGCGACGGCGCAGGTGATCGCCTCGCGCAGCATGCCGGGGCGGGCGGTGGCGACGTCGAGGCCGCGCAGCTCGGCGAACACCTCCGCGAGCGAGGCGGCGCGCTCGAGTTCCATCACCAGATAGAACGCCTCGTCGGTCTCGCCGAGCGAGTGCACGGGCACCACCGCGGGGTGCTTGAGGCTGGCGGCCAGCTCGGCCTCGCGGCGGAACCTCACGATCGAACTCGGCGGCGTCTCGGCGCTGCGCGTCATCAGCTTGACCGCCACCCGTCGCTTCAGCAGCGCGTCCTCGGCTTCGTAGACCACGCCCATGCCGCCGCGGCCGATCTCGCGCACCAGGTCGAGGTCGCCGATGCGACGGCGCGAGGGTGCTTCGTTCTCGCCCTCGTCTGCGGGGCGCAGCATCGGTCCCAGCAGATCCGCGACGGGTTCGTGCCGGGCCAGGAACGCATCGACCGGAACGGTCTCGTCCTTGGCGAGGTACGCCTCGATGGCGTCCTCCAGGCGGCGCAGCCTCGGCTCGCGTTCCTGGTCCATGGGCGAGCAGCATATCCCGCGGCGGTCGCGCTCCTCCCTGTGCTTTCGAGGCGCCGCGGGAGTGTGCCGCGGACGCGCCTTGCCATGGCGGTCAGGTGGTCACGGCTTGCGCAGCACCACGGCCGCGACCGTGGGCGTGTAGCAGTAGCCGAGGCCGCGCGTGGTGCGTTCGCGCAGCGACGTGAGCGCGGCGTCCACCTCGGGCCCGGTGAGCAGCTCGCGGTCGACCAGCTTGGGCAGGTAGTTGGCGAAGAACTCGGTGAGCCACCGCCACTCCAGCGAACCGACCGCACCGAGCCGCGCGATCGGCGCGAAGTGCTCGATGCGCAGGCCGTGGCGCTCGGCGATCGAAGGCACCTGCATCGCGAAGTCGATGGTGGCGCCGCTCGCGGGCCAGCTGGCCATGCAGCCCTGCACGGCGCGCGCGAACGCCGGGCACTCGGGCACCAGTCGCATCGAGCCCCAGTGCAGGTACTCGTGCAGCAGCAGCGCGCCGCCCGGGCGCAGCGCGCGCACCGTGTTGGCCAGCGCCGGTTCGGCGTCGGTGAGCCAGCAGAACAGCCAGCGCGAATAGGCGGCGTCGAAGCTGGCGGGCGGCAGATCGACGTGTTCGAGCTGCGCCGCGAGCGGCCGTGCCCAGGTGGTGCCCGCGTGCCGCGCGACCGCGGCGAGGTGGTCGAGGAAGCGCTGGCTCTGGTCGATCGCGACGACGCTGCCCGTCGGCCCGACCAGGCGGGCCAGCTCCATCGTCGTGAAGCCGGGCCCGCAGCCGAGGTCGAGCACGCGGTCGCCGGTGCGCAGCCCGGCGCGCGCGAACAGGTCGTAGCACGCCTGCACCCAGGTCTGGTGCTGGTTGCCCAGGCGAACGAGCTCGGCGTCCTCGGTGCCGAGCACGTAGCTGCGTTCTTCGGTGGCGCTCACGCGGTCACGGGTGGAACCGGGTGAACAGGCCCGTTGTCGCGACGAGGCCGGTCGGACTCAGCGCGGCCCACTGCCAATAGACATCGAGCATGGGGACCTGCGGCAGGTTGACCGTGTAGGACGCGGCGCCGGTCGGGTCGGTGAGCAAGAACAGGTTGAGGTCGACGGCGACATTGAGATCGCAGCCCGGGAAGCCGAACGACGCGAGCGACAGCGGCAACGGCAGGCTGTTCCACGACGACGCGTTGAAGCCGATGACGAGCATGCCCAGCGAACTCGCCGGCGCGTTGGCGAGGGTCACCGTGAAGTCGCGCGTCGTGACCGGCTGGCCGATGTAGCCGATCGACGGGGTGGGGGCGCCGCAGCTGTTGCCGAGTCCCAGCGGCGCCCATTCCCAGCCGACGCCGTCGTACCACGTGCGGTTGCTGCTGCTCTGGTTGCCCTCGAGGTCGTCGACGTAGACCCAGATCTCACCGGCGCCATTCGACATGAAGGTGCCCAGCGCCACCTCGTACAGCCAGCGGTTGCCTTCCTGGATCATCACCTGGTTGGTGAAGTGCCCCGTGGTCTCGAAGCCGAGGGCGTCGCGGGTGAGCCCGAGCGAGGTCTGGTTGGCGCCGAGCGGCGCGTCGAACGCGAGCGGCTGCATCGGCGCGAAGGCCGACGTCGCGAAGTGCACGCTGTTGTAGCCCGCCAGCTGCGGCGCCGGCTGTGCGGTGTCGACCGCGCAGCGACCGCGCCAGTTCACGTTGGCTCCACCCCACCAGTAGGTGTAGATCGTGTGTGGCACGCCCGGCACGAGGCCTGAGATCACCGTGCGCAGCATCGGGCAGTCTTCGTTGCCGGTCGCGTCGTGGCTCGACAGGATCGTGCCGCCGTTGGCGAACGGCCGCTGCGTCCACTCGTTGTCGATGCTGCTCGTCACCGTCATCGGCACGTACGGCGTGCCGTCGGCGAGCGTCGTATTGGTGGCGACGTCGGCGTCGACGTAGGTGATCTGAGCGGCGAGGGAAGAGCTGAACAGCGCCGCGGTGGCGAGGAGCGCGATCTTGGGGCTCGGCATGGTGTGCCTCGTTGCTGAAGGAATGGTGTGGAGCCGCCGGGAAGCCCGGCGACCAGGGGGCGAAGGGTAGCGGATCGTGGCGATCTAGGGGCACGATCGGCCTTGTCGCGTCCGTGTCGCCCCACGGCGCGGCGCCCGCTCGCTATCTTCACGCGACCCCGTTCGCACCGTTTCCTCCATCATGCCTCCGCAACGCTCCTGGTTCCGTGTGCTCCTCGTCGGCTTTTCGCCGATGGCCGCCGTGTTCGCCCAAGACGAGGTGCATGGTCACCTTCTGAACCTGCATGACAACGGCGCGTGGTCGTGGTTCGAGGACGAGCGCGCGATCGTCGATCCGCTGCGCGGCCGGCTGCTGGTCGCGTCGTGCGCCGACAGCAGCGGCGTCGGCGGAACGGCGCGCGGCGGCGACATCGACGTGGCCTGGCTCGACCTGAGCGCGGGGCGGTTCGGCGCCTTCGAGCTGCACGACCGGCTGCAGGGTGACGACCACAACTCGCCGGCGCTGCTGGTGCGGCCCGACGGCCGTTACCTCGCGGTCTACGGCACGCACGGCGGCAGCCACCTGACGCGCTGGCGCGTGACGACGAACCCCGGCGATCCGAGCGCGTGGACGACCGAAGCGAGCTACTCGCATCCCGTCGACATGAGCTACTCGAACGTGTTCCACCTGTCGTCGACGGGCCGCACCTACAACTTCGTGCGCGCGATCAACTGGGACCCGAACGTGATGTGGAGCACGGATCAGGGCACCACCTGGTCGGGCGGCGGCAAGCTGTTGACCGAGGGCGGCAGCGGCGATCGCCCGTACGTGAAGTACGCGTCGGACGGGATCGCGCGTGTGCACGTGCTGACCACCGAGCGCCATCCGCGCAACTACGACAACAGCATCTATCACGGCTACGTCGAGAACGACCAGCTGCGCCGCAGCGACGGCACGCTCGTCGACGCCAACGTGCTCGACGCCGCCGGGCAGGCGCCGTCGAGTCTGACGCCGGTGCTGCAGGCGGGCGCGGTGTTCGGCGGTGCGGCGATGCGGCGCGGCTGGACCGTCGACCTGCGCGTCGATCCGGACGGCACCGTGCGCGCGCTGTTCCAGGCGCGCGCCAACGGCAACAACACCGACCATCGGCTGCTGTTCGGCCGCTACGACGGCAGCGCCTGGAGCGTGCACGAGGTCTGTCGCATGGGTGCGTACCTCTACGCCGCCGAAGACGACTACACCGGCCTCGCCGCGCTGCAGCCCGACCGCCCCGACACGATCTTCGTGTCGACGCGCGTCGATCCGCGCAACGGCGCCGCGCTCGCGCACTATGAGATCTTCACCGGCTCGACCGCGACGTTCGGCGCGAGCTGGACCTGGACGCCGGTCACCGAGAACTCGTCGGTCGACAACGTGCGGCCGATCGTGCCGGCGTGGGACGGGCAGCGGCTGGCGCTGTTGTGGCTGCGCGGCACCTACTCGACCTACACGGATTTCCACCTCGCGGTCGTCGGGCTCGTGCAGGCGCCCGAACTGGACATGGCGCCGGCGACGTTCGTCGACGCCACGACCGCGAACACCACGCTGGCCACCGGTCTGCCCGCCAACCCGACCGGGCCGACGTCGGGGCAGGGCGCCGACGACGGCGCCTGGCACCTGCGTTCGGGCTACGGCAACGGCGGTGAGGTGTGGACCGCGAGCGAGACGGGCGGTGAGAACGCGCCGACCCTGCGCACGCGGGTCGGCGGCGTGGCCCCGGGGCTCTACGACGTGTTCGTGGTCGCTTGGTCGAACCCCAACGAGGACTGGACGCTGCGCGCCGGCTTCGCGCCGGGCGCGCTGCGCACGTACGAGAAGCGCGGCATGGCGATGGTCGACAACAACCACTTCAGCGCGCCGCTGGTGACCAGCACCGCTTCGGTGCGCGCCTACTCGACCTGGATCGGTCGTGCCGCCCCGAACGGCAACGGCGACCTCGACGTCTACGTCGATGATCTCGACGCGGGACAGAACGGCGCGTCGCGCAGCTGGTACGACGGTGTCGCGCTCGCGCCCGTCGCGGCGTCGGCCAGCACGCAGGTGGTGGGCGAAGGCTGCAACGGCAGCGCGCTGCTCGACGTGGCCGGCGCGCCGCAGCTCGGCGGCGCGATGCAGTACCGCGTCACCGGCGGCACGCCGGCGACCTGGGCGTTCGCCGTGGTCGGCGCCGGCGAGCTGCAGCCCGTGCCGCTCGCGCCGTTCGGCTTCGCGGGCTGCACCCTCTACGTGCCGCCGTGGGGCACGGTCTCGCTGGGCGTCGTCGACGCGGCCGGCGACAGCCCGGCAGCGACGCTGACTCTGCCCAACGACCCGGCGTTGCGCCGCCTGCGTTTCGGGCTGCAGGGCGGCGCGCTCGGCAGCGGGCTGGAGTTCACGCCCGCGGTCGTGCTGCTGCCCGGGAGCTGACCGTCACGACGCGAGCCGCGACAGGTCGGCGATCTCGTTCATCAGTTCGTGCAGCGAACGCAGCAGCGCGAGGCGGTTGCGGCGCAGCTCCTGGTTCTCGTCGTTGACCATGACGGCGTCGAAGAACGCGTCGACCGGCGCGCGCAGCGCGGCGCAGGCGGTCAGAGCTTCTTGGTACTTGCCGTTGGCGAACATCGCCATCGTGGCGGGGCGCATGGCCGCGAGCTTCGCTTCGAGATCCTTCTCGGCGGGCTCCACGAGTTTGCTCGCCGTCAGCGCCGCCTCGGGTTCGTCGCTCTTCTTGAGGATGTTGCCGATGCGCTTGTTGGCAGCGGCCAGCGCGGCGGCCTCGGGCAGCGCCGCGAACGCGCGCACCGCGGCGAGGCGCTTGGGCACGTCGGCGAGGATCGTCGGCCGCTTGCTGAGCACGGCGTCGACCTCCTGCGGCGTCCAGCCCTGGTCGCGCAGCGCCACGGTCAGGCGGTCGAACACGAAGTCGGCGATCGCCTGCGTCGGATCGCTGATCGCATCGCCGAACACCGCGGTCGCGGCGGCGACGAGGTCCGTGAACTCGACGTTCAGGTCCTTCCCGTCGATGCGGCCGTCGATCAGCATGCGGATCACGCCGAGCGCGTGCCGGCGCAGCGCGAACGGGTCCTTGTCGCCGGTCGGCACCTGGCCGATGCCGAACATGCCGATCAGCGTCTCGAGCTTGTCGGCGAGCGCGACACACAGGCCGGTCGAGTTGCGCGGCAGCTCGTCGCCCGCGAAGCGCGGCTTGTAATGGTCCTCGATCGCGACGGCGACCTCGTCGGGTTCGCCGTCGTGGCGCGCGTAGTAGCCGCCCATGATGCCCTGCAGTTCGGGGAATTCGCCGACCATCTCGGTCAGCAGGTCGGCCTTGGCGAGGTGGGCAGCGCGGTCGGAAGACCCGATGAGGGCCGCGGCATCGATTTGCTTACCAAGCCCTTGAGCAATGGCTCTCGCAACCGCCTTGGCGATCGCCCGCACGCGCTCCACGCGCTGCAGCTGATTGCCGAGCTTGTTGTGGTAGACGACCTTCTCGAGCCCGGGCAGGCGCGCCTCCAGCGTCTTCTTGCGGTCCTGGTCGAAGAAGAACTTGGCGTCGGCGAGGCGCGGCCGCACCACACGTTCGTTGCCGCCGACGATCGCGCTCGGGTCCTGCGGGCGGATGTTGCTGACCACGAGGAAGCGGTTGGTCAACTTGCCCTGCGCGTCGAGCAGCGGGAAGTACTTCTGATTCTGCTTCATCGTCAGGATCAGGCACTCCTGCGGCACCGCGAGGAACTCGGCCTCGAACTCGCAGAGCAGCACGTTGGGCCGTTCCACGAGCGCCGTGACCTCGTCGAGCAGAGCGTCGTCGTCGATCGGCGCGAGCCCTTCGGGCGCCTTGTCGCGCAGCTGGCGCGCGATGTCGGCGCGGCGCTCGGCGAACGATGCGAGCACGGCGCCGTCGACCGCGAGGCGGTCGGCGTAGGTGCCGGCGCTGCGGATCTCGAGCTCGGGCTCCTTGCTCTCGAAGCGGTGGCCCTTGGTGACGCGGCCGGCCGTGAGCCCCAGCGCGGTGATCGGCACGACCTCACTGCCGTGCAGCGCGACGATGCCGTGCGCCGGGCGCACGAACTTGACCGTCGTCCAGCCGTCGGCGACCTGGTAGGTCATCACCTTGGGGATCGGCAGCTGCGTCAGCGCCGCGTCGAACGCCTTCTGCAGCCCGTCCTGCAGCGTCGCGCCGGGCACGACGACGTCGAGGAACAGCGTCTCGTTCTTGCCGTCGTGCTCGCGCACGAGGCGCGTCGCCGCGTCTTCGCCCTGGCCGATCGCGGCGAGCTTCTTGAGCAGCACCGCCGTCGGCTTGCCGCCTTCGTCGAGGCCGATCTTCACGGGCACGAGTTTCTGCCGTTCGGAACGATCGGCCGCGCGCGCTGCGACGTGCGTCAGCAGCACGCCCAGGCGGCGCGGGCTCGCGAACGACGTCGTCTTGGTGTCGGCGGCGAGCAGGCCCTGCCCGCGCAGCTCCGTCTCGATGACCGCGGCGAACGCGTCGCCGAGCTTGCGCAGCGCCTTGGGCGGCAGCTCCTCGACGAGCAGTTCGACCAGCAGGCTGGGAGTGGCGCTCATGCGGCACCTCCCTTGTCGCTGGCCTTCTTGCTGCTCTTTTCAGCATCTGCCTGCAGCTTCGCGAGCACCTCCTCGGCCCACGGTCGCGGCGCCAGCGGGAAGCCGAGCCGCGCGCGGCTGTCGACGTAGCTCGCGGCGACGGCGCGCGCGAGGTTGCGGATGCGGCCGATGTAGGCGGCGCGCTCGGTGACGCTGATCGCGCCGCGTGCGTCGAGCAGGTTGAACGTGTGCCCGGCCTTGAGCAGCTGCTCGTAGGCGGGCAGGGCGAGCTGTCGCTCCATCAGCAGCTTGCTCTGCTTCTCGTGCGCCGCGAACGCCGTCAGCAGGAACTCGACGTCGCTGTGCTCGAAGTTGTAGGCGCTCTGCTCGACCTCGTTCTGGTGGAACACGTCGCCGTACTTGAGGCCGTCGGCGTAATTCAGGTCGAACACGTTCTCGACGCCCTGCAGATACATGCACAGCCGTTCGAGGCCGTAGGTGATCTCGCCCGTGATCGGCTTGCAGTCGATGCCGCCGACCTGCTGGAAGTAGGTGAACTGCGTCACCTCCATGCCGTTGAGCCAGACCTCCCAGCCCAGGCCCCAGCAGCCGAGCGTCGGGTTCTCCCAGTCGTCCTCGACGAAGCGCACGTCGTTCTGGTTGAGATCGAGGCCCGCGGCCTGCAGCGAACCCAGATACAGGTCGAGGATGTCGGCGGGCGCCGGCTTGAGCACGACCTGGAACTGGTAGTAGTGCTGCAGGCGGTTGGGGTTGTCCCCGTAGCGGCCGTCCTTGGGTCGGCGGCTCGGCTGCACGTAGGCCGCGCGCCACGGCTCGGGCCCGAGCGCGCGCAGGAAGGTGGCGGTGTGGCTGGTGCCGGCGCCGACCTCCATGTCGTAGGGCTGCAGCAGCGCGCAGCCGCGGCTGCTCCAGTATTCCTGGAGACGGAGAATGAGTTGTTGCAGGGAGAGCATCGCGGACTTCGGGTGAAGGATGCTACCCAGGCCGCCGCGGCGCCGCGACGGTCAGCTGCCGCCGCAGGAGCAATCGAGGCAGCCGTGCTCGGCGCAGGTGCCGCAGGCGCGCGTCACTTCGGCGCGCAGGGCGCGTCGCGCACGGAATGCCCGCACGCCGGCGTTGTTCTCCGTGATGCCCGCCTCCTTGGCGTAGTCCGCGACGCGGGTGCCTTCGAGCTCGACGCGCCGCAGGATCCGGGCCTGCTCCTCGGGCAGGTTGTCGAGCAGCCCGGCGATGCACGCGCACGCGGTGCGATCGAGCTCCCGGGCCGCCTCCCCGTGCTCCTCTTCGAGGTCCTTGGCGAGCTGCTCGAGGCGCCTTGTCGCCGTCTGCTGGCGGCGGAACCGGTCGGTGATCGCGTTGCGCAGCACGCGGTAGAACCACGCCCGCGCCGACTCGTCGTCGCGCAGTTCGTGGCCCTTCTCGAGGAAGCGCACGAAGGCGTCCTGCAGCAGGTCTTCCGCCAGGGCGCGGTCGCCGACCCGGCGCTCGAGGAACGAGAGGAACTCGCGGTGGCTCGCCAGCAGTCTGCCGGCCACGTCGGCGCCCGGTTGCTCGCGGTCGGGGTTCATGCGTGCGAGGCGACGAGCTTGCCGCCTCGGTGGAATCGGCGCAACCACAGCGAACTCGCCAGCACCGAGACGCTGCTCAGCGACATCGCCAGGCTCGCGAACACGGGCGACAGCTGCAGGCCGGCGAACGCGAACACGCCGGCCGCGACCGGGATGCCGAGCACGTTGTAGATCGACGCGGCCCACAGGTTGCGGTGGATCGTGTGCAGGGTCGCGCGCGCCAGCTCGAGGGCCAGCGGCACGGCGTCGAGGCTGCCGCGCAGCAGCACGACGTCGGCGGCGGCCGCGGCGCTGTCGGTGCCGCGCGACACGGCGATGCCGACGTCGGCCGCGGCGAGCCCCGGCGCGTCGTTGACGCCGTCGCCGACCATCGCGACGCGCCTGCCGCCGCTGCGGGCGGCCTCGATGCGCGCGGCCTTGTCGGTCGGTGTGAGCTCTGCCTCGACGCGGTCGATGCCGACCTCGCGCGCGATCGCGGCTGCTGTGCTGCGGCGGTCGCCGGTCAGCATCACGACTTCGAGGCCGGCGGCCTGCAGCGTCGCGACCGTCGCCGCGGCGCCGTCGGCGGGCCGATCGGCGAGCGCGACGAGGCCGACGGGTCGTCCGTCGACGAGCACGAACGAGATCGTGCAGCCGCGCGCCGCCAGCTCCTCGGCGCGTGCGTTCGCCTGCTGCGGCAGTCGGTCTTGGGGCACGGCCGCCTGCTTGACGACGCGCACCGTGTGGCCGTCGATGCGGGCCTCGACGCCGACGCCGGGCAGGGCGCGGAACGCGTCGCTCGCCGCGAGCGCGAGGCCGCGCGCCTTCGCCGCCGCGACCAACGCCGCCGCCAGCGGGTGTTCGCTGCCGGCCTCGACGGCCGCGGCGCGCTGCAGCACCTCGTCCGAGGCGGTGCCCTGCAGGTCCTCGGCCGCGACGAGCTCGGGCTCGCCGCGCGTCACCGTGCCGGTCTTGTCGACGAACACGGTGTCGAGGTGGCTCGCTGCCTCGATCGCCGCGCCGCCCTTCCACAAGATGCCGAGCTCGGCACCGCGGCCGACCCCGACCGCGACCGCCGCCGGCGTGGCCAGGCCCAGCGCGCACGGGCAGGCGATCACCAGCACCGCGACCATGCGTTCGACGGCGGTGCCGACCGCGGCGTCGCCGGGCGTGATCGACCACCAGACCACGAACGTCAGCAGCGCGATGGCGAGCACGGCGGGCACGAACACGGCGCTGACGCGGTCGGCGAGCTGCGCGATCGGCGCGCGCGTCGCCTGGGCGGCCTCGACCGCGGCCGCGATGCGTCCCAGCGCGCTCTCCTCACCCTGGCGCGTGACGCGCACGACCAGGCGCCCTTCGCGGTTCAGCGTGCCGCCGAACACCGCGTCGCCGGGCGCCTTGTCGATCGGCAGGCTCTCGCCGGTCAGCATCGATTCGTCGATCGCGGAGTTGCCCTCGGTGACCTCGCCGTCGGCGGGCACGCGCTCGCCGGGGCGCACGACGACGCGGTCGCCGATCTGCAGCGACGCGATCTCGACGGTCTCTTCGCCGTTCGACCCGACGCGCACGGCCTTCGCCGGCACCAGCGCGTGCAGGCTGCGCACCGCGTCGCCGAGGTGGTGGCGCGCGCGCAGTTCGAGCAGCTTGCCGAAGGTGACGAAGGTCAGGATCGTCGCCGCTGCCTCGAAGTAGAGGTGCACCTCGCCGTGCGCGACGTGGCTCGCGAACGTGGCGGCGAGCAGCGTCGCGGTCGACTGCCCCCAGGCCGCCAGCGCGCCGAGGCTCACCAGCGTGTTCATGTCGGTGGTGCGGTGACGCAGCGCGCTGAGCGCCAGCCGCAGGAAACGCCGCCCCGGGCCGAACACGACGAGCGTCGCGAGCGCGAACTGCAGCCAATGGCCGACCGGACCGTCGCTGCCCGGGATCGCGCCGTGCGACATCGCCAGCACCAGCAGCGGCGCCGTGAGCGCGCCGGCGACCGCGGCGTCGCGGCGCAGGCGGGCGCGTTCGGCGGCCTCGTCGGCCGCGGCGGCGTCGCTGGTGGCGCGTCGCTGGGCCGCCGTGGTGCTGGTGCCGATCACCTCGTAGCCGCTCGCCTTCACTGCGGCGACGAGGTCGGCGACGGCGGTGTCCGGGTCGGCGAGGCGAACGCGGGCGCTCTGGTTGACGAGGTTGACGTCGACGTCGGCGACGCCGGACACCTGCCGCAGGCCGGCGTCGACGCGGGCCACACAGCCGGCGCAGGTCATGCCGCGCAGCTGCAGGTCGACGGTCTGATCGGAGGGGGAGGTGGTGGGGGGCATCGAAGGGGGATTGGTCGTGGTCGGCATGATCGTGGATGGCCGGTTGGCCACCCGGCGGACGCCGCCACCACGTCGGGCTTACATCCCAGTCGTCGATTGTCGCGATTGCCTCCCCCCATCTGGCGGTTTTCCGAGGCGTGTCACACAATCCCGCCCCGATGTCGCCCGCGCGCGTGCTGTTGCTGCTGCTCCTGACCCTGCCGGGCCTGTTGGTCCCGGCGGGATTCGGGCTGACGCGCTGCGCATGCACCGGCAGCCTGCGCGTCGCGCACGACGGGGCACCGCCGTCCTGTATGGCCGCGCCGAAGTCGCCGGCTGCGGTCGGCGCCTGCTGTCATCGGGGTGGCGCGCCAGATCCTGGCGAACGGTGTCTTGCGGGCCAATCCGGCAAGGGCTGCGTCTGCAAGGTCGGCACGATCCCGCCGGTGCCGCCCAAGCACTCGGCGCCGGCCAAGCGGGCCGAGCTGACGCTCGCGTTGTGGGGCATGGTCTCCTGGCGCGTCGAGACGACACCCCATCAGGTCGGCACGATCGAGGCGCGCGCCTCGCGGGGGCCCCCGGCCCCCGGTGCCCGACGGAATCTGCCGCTCCTCCTGTAAGGCCAGCGCCGGTCGTGCGTCCGCCAGACGCGCGACGTGTGTCCGCTGCCCGCGATCGGCGCCTTTCGCCGGTCGCCATCCCCTTTCACTCGAGGTCTGCCATGTTCCGTCCGTTCTCCAGTTTCATGCTCGCCGCGGCGTCGCTCGCGGCCCAGTCGCAAACCCCGGCGGAGCCGCCGGTGCGGGTCCCCACCTACCCCAACTCGACCTGCCCGATCATGGGCAAGAAGGTGTCGATGTCCCTGTTCGTCGACACCGACATGGGGCGCTTCTACCTGTGCTGCAAGCCGTGTGTGCGCAAGGTGCTCGCCGACGTGCCGACGGCGCACAAGACCGCCTATCCGGTCGTCGAGGACGTCGCCAACGAGGTCTGCCCCGTCTCGGGCGAGCCGATCGGCGAGCACAAGGTGAGCGTCGTGCTGCAGGGCTTCCGGTTCTCGGTGTGCTGCGCGGGCTGTGTGGAAGCCGCGCAGAAGGACACGCAGCTGACGCTGATCAAGCTGCGTGAGCCGGGGCTCGTCGTCGTCGGCAACCGCACCTGCCCGATCAGCGGCAAGCCCGTCGTCGACAACGCGGTGGTCGTGATCGGTGACAACCTGGTGCACCTGGCTTCGCCGCGACTGCTCGAGGACGTCGAGAAGGCGCCGGCCGCGACCCTCGCGAAGGCGCGCGAGATCGCCAAGGCCCAGCCCAAGCCTGCCCCGCACCGTCACGTCGAGAAGTCCGAGGACAAGGACGGCGGCAAGGACAAGGGCGACAAGGGCGCGGAGAAGGGTGAAGAGAGGGCCGGCGAGGAGGTGCGGCGGTGAAGCGCGCCGCGCGGCGTTGTCGGTGGTTGGTCGCGCTCGGCCTGGCCGCCTGTGCGGCGGCGCCGAAGATGCCGGACCCGCTGCCCTCGGATCCGGCTTCGTCCGCGGCCGCGGAGGCCCCGCGCGAGGCCCCCTCGGACACGCTGCGCATCGAACCCACGAAGGAGCGGCGATGAGGCGTCTCGTCCGAGTCCTGCCCTTGCTGCTCGGCGCCTGCGCCAGCGTCGAGGAGCACCGCGACGCCGCGCTGCAGTCCGCCCGCGACGACTTCGCCGCGCGTTCCGGGGTCGAGGCTCCGTCGCGCGAAGACCACGGTGAGGCCCGGGTCGCAGCGGCGCTCGACGCGCTGCTCGCCGGTGAGCTCGACGAGAGCACCGCGATTCGCGTGGCCCTGCTCAACAACCGCGATGTGCGCGCGGCCTACGGGCGCCTCGGCATCGGTGCCGCGGACCTCGTGCAGGCGGGCCTGCTGCACAACCCGGTGTTCGGCGTCGAGGCGCTGTTCTTCCTCGACGGCGGCACCGAGGTCGACCTGGGGCTGGCGCAGCCCTTCGTCGATCTGTTCTGGCGGCCGTTGCGGCAGCGCGCTGCCGAACACGAACTCGCCGCGGTCGGCGCGGCGGTGACCCACGACCTCGTGCACCTCGTCTACTCGGTGCGGCGCGAGTTCGTGCGCATCCGCGCGGCGCAGCAGCTCGTCGCGATGCAGCGTCGCGCCGTCGACGCTGCGACGGCGTCGCACGAGCTGATGCGTGAGCTCTACGCCGCCGGCAACGTCACGGCGCAGCTGCTGAGCGCCGAGCGCATCGGCGAAGCGCGCGCGCGCCTCGAACTCGCAGCCGCCGAGCGGGCGGCGCGGGAGGCGCGCGAGCCGCTCAATCGGCTGCTCGGGCTCTGGGGGCCGCACGTCGCCTGGCGCATCGGGGGCGAGCTGCCCGAGGACGGCGCGGCCGCGATCGACCTCGAGCGGATCGAGGGCCGCAGCGTCGCGGCCAGCCTCGACCTGATCGAGAGTCGCGCCAGGATAGACGCGGGGGCGCAGCGCGCGGGGCTCGCCAGCTGGAAGGGCTGGCTGCCGGACGGCAGCCTCGGCGTTTCGGGCATGCGTGAGGCCGGCGACGAGTGGGCGGTCGGCCCGGCGCTGGAGCTCGAGCTGCCGATCTTCGATCGCGGACAGGCCAAGGTCGCCGCTGCCGAAGCCGCGCTGCGCATGCAGCTCGACCGGCACGTGCAGATCGCCGTCGAGGTGCGCGCCGCGGCCCGGCTGCTGCGCGATCGGCTCGAGATGCTCACGCAGCGTGCCCGTTTCCTGCGGGTCGAGCTGGTGCCGGCGCAGCAGCAGTTGTTGCACGAGACGCTGCAGAACTACAACGCGATGCAGATCGGCGTCTTCCAGGTGCTGGCCCAGAAGCAGCAGCAATTGGCGGCGGTGCGCGAGCACCTGGCGACCCTGCGCGACTGCTGGCTGGCGCGCATCGATCTCGAAGAGTTGCTCGCCGGCAGCATCCCGCCCGACGCGAGTTCCACCTACTGGCCCGGCGCGGGCGCCGCGGCCGCCGAACCCGACCGAGGAGGTCACTGAGATGAAGCCCAATCGTCGCCAATTCCTGGCCGGCTCGGCGCTCGCCGGCATCACGTCGCGACTGGTCACCGACCCGCGCCGCGCGGTCCCCACATCCGTCGGGCAACCGCTGCCGCCGGGGTTGCCCGGCGTCGACTACCGGCCCGTCGAGGCGCCCGACATGGACAAGCTGCCGTGGAAGATCGTCAATGGGCGAAAGGTCTTCCACCTCGTCGCCGAGCCGGTCGAACACGAGTTCGCGCCGGGCATGCGCGCTTCGTGCTGGGGTTACAACGGCCGCGTGCACGGCCCGGTGATCGAGGCCGTCGAAGGCGATCGGGTGCGCATCTACGTCACCAACCGCCTCGACGTCGCGACATCGGTGCACTGGCACGGCGTGATCCTGCCGAACGGCATGGACGGCGTCGCCGGCCTCACGCAGCGCCAGATCGAGCCGGGGGAGACGTTCCTCTACGAGTTCACCCTGCGACAGCACGGCACGCTGATGTACCACCCGCATCACGACGAGATGACGCAGATGGCGATGGGCATGATGGGCATGATCGTCGTGCACCCGCGCGTCCCGCAGGAGCCGCAGCCCGACCGCGACTTCGTCTACATGATCGGGGAATGGGCGCTGCCGCCGGGCGCGCGCCGCCCCGATCCCAACGAGATGACCGACTTCAACGTGCTCACGTTGAACGGCAAGGTGTTCCCCGGCACGTCGCCGATGGTGGTCAAGACCGGCGAGCGCGTCCGGATCCGCATCGGCAACCTCAGTGCGATGGATCATCACCCGATGCACCTGCACGGCTACGCGTTCGAGGTCACCGAGACCGACGGCGGCGTCATCCCGCCGACGGCGCGGTGGCCGGAGACCACGGTGCTGGTCGCGACGGGATCGACGCGCACGGTCGAGTTCGTGGCGGACGCACCGGGCGACTGGGCCTTCCACTGTCACATGACCCATCACGTGATGACGCAGATGGGGCACGGCATCCCCAACCTCGTCGGGCTCGAGCCCGGCACGTTCGATGCGCGGCTCGAGGAGGCCGTGCCCGAGTACGCGAACATGGGCATGGACATGGGCGGCGGACACATGGCGGCGCAAGAGCAGGACCCGACGATGCCGCCGAACAGCCTGCCGATGATGGGTGGGCCCGGCGGTTTCGGCTACATCACGATGGGCGGCATGTTCACCGTGCTCAAGGTGCGCGACGGCATCGACGGCTACGCCGATCCCGGCTGGTACAAGCCGCCGCAGGGCACGCTCGCGGACGTCGCATCGGCCGAGGACCTGCAGGCGGACGGTGTCGACGTGGGGCGCTAGGTTCGACGCGGAGCCGGCGCTACCGTCGTGCCGTCACGTCGCATCCGGAGTCCGCATGTCGTCATCGTCGATCGCCACCTTCCTGTCCATCATGACGTTGTCGCTCGGTGTCGGCGTCGCACAACAGGCTGTCGAGGTCCCCTGGGACGACTCGCTGCCGCCCGGCACCGCGGCGCACGTCGAACGCGCGCTCGCCGAGTCGTCGCGGCACGGCGAGTGGGTCGACATCGACCTGCCCGGCGGCGGCAAGCTCAACACCTGGGTCGTCTATCCCGAGCGCGCCGACAAGGCGGGTGTCGTGCTCGTGATCCACGACATCCGCGGCATGAGCGACTGGGCCCGCGCGGTCGGCGATCAGCTCGCGCAGGACGGCTTCGTCGCGGTCGTTCCGGACTTCCTGTCGGGCAAGGGACCTGACGGCGGCGGCACGGCGTCGCTGGGGCGCGACGTCGGCCAGACGATCCGCAAGCTCACCGAGGAAGAGGTCGTGTTGCGCCTCGACGCGGCCAAGGCGTACGGCGAGAAGCTGCCCGCGGCGAACGGCAAGACCGCGGTGCTCGGCTTCTGCTGGGGCGGCACGCAGAGCTTCACCTACGCGCTCGCGCAGCCGCAGCTGCAGGGCGCGGTGGTCTTCTACGGCAGCGTGCCGGGCGCGACGGCGACTTCGGTGCCCGGCGAACGCATCGCCAAGATCGGCGCGCCGGTGCTCGGCCTCTACGGCGGCAACGACGCGCGCATCAACGCCACGTTGCCGCCGACGATCGCGGCGATGATGGAGCACGGCAAGACCTACGAGTTCCACACCTTCGAAGGCGCGGGGCACGGCTTCACGGGGCGGCAGGACGGCGCCGCAGGCGCCAACCTGACCGCGACGCAGCACGCCTGGCCGCTGACGCTCGCCTTCCTGCGGCGCCACCTGCGCTGACCGCGGCGCATGCGCCACTGGCTCGACACGCTGCTGCTCACGCTGTTCGCCGCGCTCGCCTACGCGTGTCTGCGGCAGGACGCGGTGCACCACCTCGACATGCACGGCGTCGTGCGCAGCGTCGTCGCGCCGCCCGGGGAAGGGGTGCGGTACGGCCACTTCGGCTATCAGTGGCTGGTGCTGGCTCTGCACTGGTTGCTCGGGCCCGACGCGCCGCTGTATCGCCCGCTGCAGTGGTGCAGCGTGGTCGCCGCTGCGCTCGCGGTCGGCGCCGGGCACCGCGCCTGTCTGGCGATCGGCTTCGACCGCATGCGCGCCGCGCTCGTGGCCGTCGGCGCGGGCGGCACGCTCACGGCGACCTTCTTCGCCACGGTCGCCGAGATCCACGCAGTGTTCTGGCTGCCCGTGAACGTGATGTTCTGGGCGCTCGCGAAGTTCGTGCGTTCGCCGCGCGTGCCCGGCGCCGTGCTGGTCGGCGCGCTGGGCGCGGCCGCGGCCGCGGTGCACAGCTCCGGGCACGTGCTGCCCGGGCTGATGCTGCTGGCGATGCTCGCGGCGCGCTTGCCTGGGGCCGCCGGGTGGGGGCGCGTCGCGGTGTGGTGGTCGTCGATGCTGGGGACCCACGTCGCGGTCTCGCTGCTGCTGTTGCTGATCGACCATGTGTGCGTCGGTTTCGCGAGTGACGCCGCGTCACAGGGTTTCCTGGCCGAGACCCTGGCCCGCTGGCAGGGGTTCGGCGCACTGCCCGGGATCGCCTGGCGGGAGTGGCTGCAGGCCTACGCGCCGTTCTCGCTGATGGCCTTGGCGGCGCTGTTGCACCCGAGTACGCGCGCTCCGGCGTCGGCCTGCCTCATCGCGGTGCTGGGGTATCTGGCGATCGATCTGGTGCTGCTGATCGGTCTGGTCGAGCACGGCGCCTACGCCCTGCCGTTGGCGCTGCCGCTCGCCGCGCTGACGGCGCTGCGATTCGGGCGCGCCGGCGCGGCGGCTGCCGCGGCCGTCGCCATCGGCATCGCGGTGCCGCACGTCCTGCGCCAGGATCCCGCGCGCGTGCCGCGCCCCGAGTTCGCGCGCGCCCTCGGCGCCTGGCGCGTCGAACACCCGGGTTCGACCTTCGTTCTGGGGGGCTACGCCGAGATCGACTCGATGCTGGTCTATGGCGCGCCGATCTGGCACCACACGATCCTCGAGCCCGAGTTCGTGGTGTGGCTCGAGCCGCAGCGCAGCGCCGCGTTCGTGCGCGAACGTCTGGTCGCGCGGATCCGCAAGGCCGCGGCGAACGGCGGGGCGCTGGTGTTCTCGACCGAGGCCACGGCGCTGTTCACGGCGCTGCCGCGCAACCTCGAGATCCTCTCGGACCCGCGCGGCGAGTTCGTCGTCGAGACCGTCGCGGCGGGTGCCTTCGGCGGCATCGCGCTGCATCCGCCGCGCTGATCACCGCGCCGAGCCGCTATGCTGCGCGCCCCTTCGTGACCACCTCCGCCACACCCAGTCCGCGTCGCCGCAGCCGTCGTCGCCTCGTCCTGTTCGTGTTGTTCGCGATCGGTCTGGGCTGCGTCGGCGCCCTGTTGGCGATCGAGTTGTTGCTGCGCGTGTACGACCCGCTGCCGCATCCGCTCACCGAGATCCGCTGGCTCTACCGCGTCGACGACCAGGGGCGCATCGAGTTGACGCCGGGCTGGCAGGGCGGCCAGACGCTCGAGGGGCGGCGCACGCAGATCTCGATCAACGCGCTGGGCCTGCGCGGCGCGGAGATCGGTGAGAAGCAGCCCGGCGAGAGGCGCGTGCTGATGCTCGGCGACTCGTTCGTGTTCGGGCAGGGCGTCGACGACGACGAGGCGGTCCCGGCGCGGCTGCAGCACGCGCTGGCGAAGGCCGGTCGCGACGTCGTCGTCGGCAACGCCGGCATGACCGGCACCGGGCCGCGCGAATGGAGCTACACGCTGACGCGGCTGCGCCCCTCGTTCGAGCCCGACGCGGTCGTCGCCGTCGTCTACATGGGCAACGACGTGCTCGACACCCTGCAGGAGCCGCTCTCGGCGGTCAGCGGGTGGCTGCTGACGCCGGACTTCGCGCGCGTGGCGCGGCGGTCGTGGCGGTTCCGGCTGCGCGTCGCCTCGCGGGTGTGGGACAAGGTGGAGCAGGCGCTGAGCGGGGTGAACCTGTTCGCGATGGCCGAGCCGCGGCCC
Source organism: Planctomycetota bacterium (assembly GCA_020638655.1). Classification (GTDB taxonomy): domain Bacteria; phylum Planctomycetota; class UBA1135; order UBA1135; family UBA2386; genus JACKIC01. The sequence continues at coordinate 295,299 of JACKIC010000001.1, read as the reverse complement.
GTCGGGCACGGTGTGCCGCTCGGCGAGGCGTTGTTCCTCGACCGCGACCCCGCGCGCGACGCGGAGATGCCGTTCCTCGGCGAGGTGGAGGCGGCGATGGGCAAGCAGTTCGATGCGTTCGTGGGCGCCGCCGGTCCGTTGCCGACCGTCGTGGTGCTGCTGCCGTCGTTCGCGGTGGCGACGCGCGACTATCAGGCGGTGATCGCGACGCAGAACCAGGGCGTGCCGCCCGAGCGGCAGCTGGACCCGGCGCTGCTCGAGCGCGGTCGCGGCCACGCGCGCGTGGCCGCCTGGCTGGCCGCGCGCGGCCTGCGCGTCGTCGACCTGGGGCCGCGCATCCTCGCGGATCCCGAGCGGGCGCGCTGGTATCTGCCGCACGACGGCCACTTCAACCCGGCGGGTTGTGAGCAGGTGGCGCAGTGGCTGGCGCAGGTGGTGGCCGAGCTGCTGCGCTGAGGCGCGCGCGGCCCGATCCCGGCGGTTCCGCGAAGGAACCGTGAAGGATCCGGCAAAGTCCCGGCGCCGCGCGGTGCGCGGCCCGCGCAGGCCTTGTCAACCGCGCGCGGCGCATCGACCCTCTCGGTGCTCTCCCCACGTGACCTCCATGCGCCGCGCTCTCCTCAGCTCTTCCGTCCTGCTCCTCCTGGTCGCCTGCAACAGCGGCGGCTCCTCCTCCGACGCGGCCCCCAGCGTGCAGGTCAGCGCCGTGAACGCGCTGGCGATCACCGGCATCGTGCTCGACGCGGCCATGGGCGTCGCCACGGCCGGCGACACCAGCGGCGGCATCCTCACCACGACCGTCGAAGGGTCGGGCGCGGCCCGCAGCGAGGTGAACGTGCGCGGCCTGTTGGCCCGCCGCCTCGCGGACCTGTGGACGCCGCGCGTCCTGCCGGTGCTCGTCAACGGTTCGGAGACGGGGCCCGGCGGCGGCACCGCGACCTACCTGTGGGACGACCGCGACGACAACGAGCGACTGTCGAGCGGCGACACCTTCGAGATCGTCTTCGACGACTACATCGACGAAGTCGGCACGACCATCGCGGGCTTCGTGGGCATCGACCGGCTGCAGGTCGCCGGCGATCCGGCCGTGCACACGACCTGGTCGATCGCGGGGCGCATGGCGCTCGGCAACCTCACGGTGACGGCCAACGGCAGCACCACCACGCTGGCGGGGTCGATCGACTGCGGCATCGAGCGGCGCCCGACCGTCGCCTATCAGCGCCTCGCGGTCGTCACGCCGCTGTCGACCGAAGTCACCGATCTGCTGCCGGGTTCGGTGGTCGAGTACGCCGAGTACGATGCCGAGTACACGTTCCGCATCGCCTCGGTCGGTTCGGTGAGCGGCGCGGGTCTGGGCGGCGTCGTCAGCTACGAGACGAAGACGGCGCTCGGCGGCTACATCGGCGTGCCCAATCCCTCGCGCGGCGTGATCGAGGTGCGCGGCCGCGGCCCGGCCGTGCTGACGATCACGATCGTCGATTCGGTCACGGTGCAGGTCGACATCGATCTCGACGGCGACGGTGAGGTCGACGAGACGCAGACAACGGACTGGACGAACCTCTGATCCGCGCGGTGCCGATCGCGTGAGTCCTCGACCGCGCGGGGCCCTGGGCGCCCCGCGCCTGCCTCGTCGCGCCGTACGGGATGCGGTGCTTGGTCGGCTCTCGGCGCTGTGTTAACCTGTTCGGCCCGCTTCTTCGCGCGATCCTGAGCGCGCCGGGAAGCTTGCACCCCGAGTCGACGGACGCGGCGCTTCGCCGCGATCAGCAGCCAGGACCAAGGACCCCGCCCGATGCCCAAGAAGATCGCCGTTCCGCCCCGCAAGTTCAGGGTCTTCACGCGCCGTGATCTCGACCGGATCCCCCAGCTGCAGCGGTTCAGCAGCGACGAGATCCTGGCGATGAAGGCGGTCACCTGGGTGTTGCCGTTCCGGGTCAACGACTACGTGGTCGAGGAGCTGATCGACTGGGACCACGTGCCCGAGGATCCGATCTTCCAGCTGACCTTCCCGCAGCCGGGCATGCTGGCCGACAAGGACCTGCGCAGCATGATGGATCTGCTGCGCAAGCAAGCGTCCGACGCGGACCTGCAGCGCGAGGCGCGCCGCATCCAGCTGTCGATGAACCCGCATCCGGCGGGCCAGGTCGAGCTGAACGTGCCGCGGCTCGAGGGCGTGTCGCTGCCCGGCATGCAGCACAAGTACCGCGAGACCGTGCTGTTCTTCCCGAGCAGCGGCCAGACCTGTCACACCTACTGCACCTACTGCTTCCGTTGGCCGCAGTTCGTCGGCCTCGACGAGCTCAAGTTCGCGGCCAAGGAGGCCGACGCGCTGGCCCGCTACCTCAAGGCGCACCCCGAGGTCAACAGCGTGTTGTTCACGGGCGGCGACCCGATGGTGATGAAGACCAAGGTGCTGCGCCGCTACATCGAACCGCTGCTCGACGCGGAGCTCGACCACATCGTCAGCATCCGCATCGGCACCAAGGCGCCGGCCTACTGGCCGCAGCGCTTCACCACCGACGACGACGCCGACGACCTGATGCGGCTGTTCGACGAGGTGCACGCGTCGGGGCGCCACATGGCGGTGATGGCGCACTACAGCCACCCGCGCGAGCTCGACACGCCGACTGCGCAGAGCGCGGTCGAGAGGATCCAGAACACCGGCGCGGTGGTGCGGTGTCAGGCGCCGCTGATCAAGCACGTCAACGACGACGGGCAGGTCTGGGCCGACCTGTGGAAGCGCCAGATCGTGCTCGGCGCCGTGCCCTACTACATGTTCGTGGAGCGCGACACCGGTCCCAAGCAGTACTTCGAGGTGCCGCTCGCGCGCGCCTTCGAGATCTTCTCGACTGCGTACCGGCGCGTCTCGGGTCTGGGGCGCACCGTGCGCGGCCCCTCGATGTCGGCCACGCCGGGCAAGGTGCTCGTCGATGGCGTCACGGAGATCCGCGGCGAGAAGGTGTTCGTTCTCAAGTTCATCCAGGCGCGGGACCCGAGCTGGGTGAATCAGGTGTTCTTCGCGCGCTACGACGAGAAGGCGACGTGGCTCGACGGGCTGCGGCCGGCCTTCGGCGAGAAGGAGTGGTGGTTCCAGAAGGTCATCGGCGAGATGAAGAAGCAGGGCTGGCAGCCCTCGTGGGGCGATCGTTCGCGCGCGCACAAGAAGGTGACGCACTTCGGTCACGTCGAATGGGAGTAGCGCGAAACAGGCCGCGGAGTCGGGCGACATGCCACCGCGGCGGGTTTGGTGCCGGCCCTCGTGTGATGCGCGCGGCAGCTCGTGCGAACGTCGCTCGAGCCGGTCTTCGACGCGCTTGAAGTTGCGAGAAGCCGCCGTAGCTTTCGCGCCGCTGAGCACGCAGAGGTCGAGGCCAGCGAGAAGGAAGTACGAATGTTCGCGATCGGTTCCCTGCTGCTGTGTGTCGTCGTCGCCCCGGTTTCCGACTCGGTGAGTCATCGCGCGGGTTGTGACCTAACGGTGCCGCAGGACGCGCCGCGCAAGCCGGTGGCGCCTCCGGGCGGCGGCACGCCGGAGCCGACGGCGATGCTGTTGTTGGCCGGCGGCGCGCTCGGCTATGGCATCCTGCGGCTCGGCCGCAAGCGTCCTGGTGATTCCGACAAGCGCGAGTAGCCAGTCGTCGCGGCGCGGCGTGCCCGCCGCGCTCGTGCTGGCGCTCTGTGTGCTCGTCCTCGCCTGGGTCTACCGGGTGCCGGTGAGCGCGTATCTGCGCGATCAGCACTACCAGGAGCACTTCGTCTTCCTGTGGGCCTTCTTCGCGTTGGCGCTGTGGCGCACGCTGCGCGGGCCCTTCCGTCGGCGCATCGGCGTGCGGGGGAGGGACGCGCTGGCGGTCTCCAGCGCCGCGCTCGCGGGGTTGACGTTGTGGACGAGCTTCGCCGGAGGGTCGGGCACGGGGCAGCGCCTGTCGCTGGCGCTCTGCCTGCTGGCGTTCGCCCTGGCCTGCGTGCCGCGCTGGACCGGGCGGCGCTGCCTGATGCACGCCCTGCTGTTCGTGCTCTGCTTCGGCGTGCCCTACTCGGTCTACTTCCCGGTCACCTCGCAGCTGCAGTGGGGAGTGGCCGGCATCATCGGTCTGCCGGCCGCGATGGGGTGCAGCAGCTACGAGATGGTCGGGCACGTCGTGATGTTCCCGCACTACCAGCTGGTGATCACCGCGGACTGCAGCGGCATCGGACAGCTGCTGTCGTTCCTGGGCATCGCCGCGCTCGGTGCGCTCAGTTCGGCGCCGAACCGCCGCCGCACGCTGTTGGTGTTCGGCGTCGCCTGTGCCCTGGCCTGGCTGTCGAACCTGGTGCGGGTGGGGGCCTTCGTCCTGCTCGTCGGCTGCGGCTACACGAAGGCCGTCGACGATCCCGTGCTGCACGCGGCCATCGGCCTGCTGGTGTTCATGCCCTTCGTGATCGGGCTGGTCGCGCTGATCCTGCGCACGCACGTGCCGTACCCCACTTCGCAGTTGCCGGCGATGTCGGCGGCGCCGGGGCGGATCCCCGCGGCGTGGTTGCTGGCGCCGGTCGTCGTCGCGTCGCTGTCGGCCGGCGGCGAACGCGCGACGCCGATGCCGGCCTACTGGCCGCAGGTGTCCTCGCCGCCGGGGCACACCCTGGCGGCGCACGCGCCCTCCGAAGAGCTCGACAGATCGGCCTACGTGACGCCCTGGCTGATCAACGCCCGCTTCGAGGCCCCGTCGGGACGCAGCTTCGACCTGCTGCACTACGTGACCGAGTCGCGGAGCCACCTCTGCGTGCACAAGGTCGCCAACTGCCTGCAGGCGCCCGAGGCGCAGCTGCGCTACGAGGAGTCGGTCCTGGTCGCCGGGCGTCGCTGGTGGCGCCTCGCGATCGACGCCGGGGAGCTGTCGTCGCACGTCTACTTCGCGTTCGAGGTCGCGGGGCAGCGCTGTGACGATTCCTGGACCACGTCCTGGCGCGTCTTCGTCAGTCGACTGTTCGGCCGCGACGGCGCCGTGCGACTGACGAGAGTGACGTTCCCCGGCGCGTTGCCCGCCGCGCCGGACGCCTACGAGGCAGGGGTGCTCGGGTGGCTGGACACGCTCGGCGCAGCGCCCGCGCAGCCGTCGCCCCGCTAGGGCGTCGCCAGCAGGTCCGGCAGCTGCGCCATCAGCTGGCGCAGGGCCTTGCCGCGGTGGCTGAGCCGGTCCTTGGTCGCGGCGTCGAGCTGCGCGAACGTGCTGGTCGCGTCGCCCGCGAACTCGACCGGCACGAAGATCGGGTCGTAGCCGAACCCGCCCTCGCCGCTGGGCGCCGTCAGCAGCGTGCCCTCACACCTCGCCTCGATCGCGGCGAGGACCCGGCCGCGGGCGTCGCAGACGCAGATGTGGCACACGAAGTGCGCCGTGCGCTGCGGCGCCGGCACGTCGCGCAGCTCGCCGAGCAGGTGTTCGAGGCGCTGGCGGTCGTCGAGCCCTTCGCCGCCGTAGCGCGCGGAGAACACGCCCGGCCGGCCGCCCAGGGCGTCCACGCACAGGCCGCTGTCGTCGCCCAGCGCGAAGGATCCGCTCAGCTGCGCCAGCAGCTCGGCCTTCTTGCGCGCGTTGCCGGCGAAGTCGGGCTGGTCCTCGACGGGCGCGAACGGCTGGCCGAGTTCGTCGGGCGTGTGCAGGCGGATCGGCAACGAGGCCAGGAGCCGGCGCAGCTCACCGAGCTTCTTGCGGTTGTTGGAGGCGATCCAGAGGTCGTGCATGTCGCGCGAGGCTCAGAGGCCCAGGGCCTGTTCCTGCAACTTGCGCATGTCGGCGCACGCGCGCTGCGCGAGGTCGAGCATCTGCTGCAGCTCGGCCATCGTGTAGGGCCGCTTCTCGGCAGCGCCCTGCACCTCGATCAGTCGACCGTCGCTGGCGCAGACGACGTTGAGGTCGACCTCGGCGGAGCTGTCTTCGTGATAGTCGAGGTCGACCATCGCCTCGCCGTTGACGAGTCCGACGCTGACCGCCGAGACCATGCCGCGCAGCGGCCACTTCGGCAGCTGGCGCTGTTCTTCCATCCACAGCAGCGCGTCGTACATCGCCACGAGTGCGCCGTTGATCGCGGTCGTGCGCGTGCCGCCGTCCGCCGACAGCACGTCGCAGTCGACCCACAGGGTCGCCTCGGGCATCGCCGCCAGATCGATCGCGCAGCGCAGCGTGCGGCCGATCAGGCGCTGGATCTCGAAGCTGCGGCCGTCCAGCGGCCGGCCGGTGCGGCCGTCGCGCGGCTTCCGCGGCCGCCCCGCGCTCGGCAGCATCGAGTACTCGGCGGTCAGCCAGCCGCCGGCGTGGCGGTTGTACATCCACTGCGGCACCTGGTCCTGCACGCTGACCGTGCAGAGAACGCGCGTCTTGCCGCATTCCGCGAGCACCGAGCCGTGGGCTTCCGTGAACGAGCGGGTGAACTTGATCGGCCGGTACTGATCCGGCGCACGGTTGTCCTTGCGGGCCAGGGTGCTTCTCCTGATGGGGGCGACCGGCGGGAACGGCGCGGCAGCCCGGGGCGAGTGCGGGAAACGCGGCAGCCTAACGCGCCGCCAGCACCAGGGCGAGGGCTTCGCGCAGCTCGTGCACGCCGAACGGCTTGGGGATGCCGTGCAGGGCCGGGAACGAGTCCCCGGCCGGCAACTCGCCGTCGAGCACGAAGACCTTGAGGTTGGGCGCGACGGTGCGCACCGCGGCGGCCAGGGCCTCGTTCGGGGCCAGGCGTCGCGGGTGGTCGACGACCAGCAACTCGAACCGTTCGGGCGTGGTCTCGAGGAACGCGCGCGCCGAGGCGCTGTCGGCGCAGGCGAACACGGCGCGGCCCGAGGCCTTGAGCTCGCGCGCGACCATGGCGCGGATGGTCGGGTCGGATTCGAGCAGCAGCGCGCCACCGAAGTGGTGACCCGGCGGCGGTGACGGCGGCACCGTCACCGGCGGCGCGGCTGGTGGCGCCGGGCGGGGCCGCGGCTCGAGCACGACCGGGGCCGGCAACGTCTCGCGCGCCGCGGCCGGCAGACGCACCAGGGCGCGCGCGAACCGTCCGGGCGCGTGCGTGAACTCGATCGTGCCGCCCTGCGCGCGCACGAGGTTGGCGGCCGCCTCGAAGTCGATGCGACGCCCTTCTTCGCCGCGGTAGGCGGACTCGTGGTTGTTCGACTCCTCGGCCCACTCGAGCGACAGCTCGAGTTTGACGCGCGGCACCTCGCCGAGCGACATCTCGCCGACCAGCGTGAGCCGCGTCGCGCCCGGTTCGGCGCGGATCATCGCCGCGCTCAAGAACAGCAGGATGTCGCCGACCACACCCGGCGCGACCGCGACCGGCGGCAGCATCGCCGGCGGATGCCAGTGCAGTTCGAGTCCGAGTTGCAGTTGCTGCAGGTCGTCGGCGAGCCGGTCGACGACCTGGGCCAGCTCGGCTCGGCCGGGCGCGGCGCCGCGGTCGATCGCGAAGGCGACGATCTTGCGGTGCAGGGTTCGCAACCGCTGCACCGCGCGCAGCATGCCCTCGGCGGCGGCGGGCAGGGCCCGGCGATCCGGCGCGGCTTCGATCAGCAGGTGGGCGCGCCCTTCCACGCCGGACGCCAGCGTCGCCAGTTCGTCGCCGACCGACTTGACCAGCGCGCGCGCGTCGCCGTTCTCGCACGGCGCGGCGGCCTTGGTCGCGCCGTTCGCCACGATCGGCACCGGCGCGGGTCTGACGACCTGTCGACCGGATCGCGATCCACGCCGCGGCGGGCTCGAGTTGAGCCACGTGCGCACGCCGTGGGCCAGGGCGAAGGCCGCGGCGCCGGCGATGAACCAGGCGATTTCCTGCACGAGAGTCGAGGTGGAGGGCGAGGCGGAGCCGGGCCAACCTATCGAGCTGCCGCGCCCCTGTCGAGCCTGCCGCGGGCCCGGGCTAGCGCAGGTCGAAGTCGTGCACGAGGGGGCCGTGATCGCTGGCGCCCGGCACCGCGACGGGCTGGCCGTCGACATGCAGCACGCCGCAAGCGCGCGACAGGGTGTAGGCGACGAAGCGCCCCTGTGCCCCGGCGACTTCTTCGCGCACGTCGGTGCAATGGTGCGTCACCGTCGCCGAGGGCAGGCCGAGGAAGCGCGCGCGCAGCCGCCAGCCCGGCTCGCTGCCCGGCAGCTCGATGCGCAGGTGCACGGCGTCGTCGGCGATGCGGCCGACCAGCGTCAACGCGCAGCGCCAACCGATCGGGCCGCGGCCGAGGCGGCCGACGAGTCGCAGCAGGGTGGTGTCCGAAGTCTCGGCCAGCAGCTCGGGCTGCAGGAACTGCGCCGAGAACAGGCGCGGGCGTTCGGCGGCGTCGGGCTCGAAGTGGTCGAGGCTGCCGCAGTCGCGCCGCGCCTCGAAGCGCAGGCAGTTGGCCGACTGGACGTCGCTCTCGCGATCCACGAACAGCAGGCCGGTCTTGCGCGAGAAGCGGCAGCGCGCGCCGCCGCTGGCCAGCAACACGTCGCGCCGTCGCCGCAGGTCCTTGCCCGTGGTGACTCGCGCGTCCGCGGGGAGCTCGAACGGGTCGGCCCCGTCTTCCGGCGAGGCCAGCGAGATCACTTCCTCGAGCGCCGCGGAGAACCCGCGCGCGACGCCGTCGCGCACCGTGCCGGCCCACAGGTCGGGGTGCGATGCCTCGGGCCAGCGGTCCAGGTGTGCGCGCGCCGCTTCGCTGCGGGTCATGGCACGACGCGCGCGCCACAACAGCAGCTTCTGATCGATGCGGCAGTCGCGGGCGCCGAGGCCGGGCGGCTGGTGCGCCGCCGCATTCGAGCCGGAGGCGAGCTGGACCAAGGTCGCGGCGTGGCGATCCGGGTGCGACTTCGACTCGGCGAGCATCGGCCGGATCTTGGCGGCAAGCGGCACCGGCCGCCACAGGCGTGTCGGCCAGTTTCATTCGTGATCACGAACTGTCGATGAGAGCGCGACATGAACCAGGTGCGGATCCATGGCGACCCGTTCGGCGAGTGCCAGGACAGCAGTCGGCTGCGCAGCTTCCTGCGTCTGTCGCTGGGCTGCGGCATGCGCTGTGCCCTGTCGCTGTCGGGGGTCCGCGAGCGGGTGCCCGAGCCCGGTGAACGCGAGGTGCCGCTGACCGATGGCCTGCGCGACCTGCGCGTCGGCACGCGGCTGCCGCCGGCGGAGATCGACATGCTGCTGCGCGCCGCGGGCGAGGACGTCGCCGCGACCGCCCCGGTGGTCGTGTTCGGGCCGCCGCCGGAGCGCGCGGACCTGCGCCTGGTCGTCGGGCTCGAGTGGTCGTCGGCCGCGGCGATCATCGTCGCCAACGAATCGCACACGCCCACCGATCTGCTCGAGCGGGTGCGCGCCGAGGCGCGTTGGGCCGGCACCGAGAACCCGCCGCACGCGCTCGCCGAGCGCGAATTGCAGACCTGGCTCAGCCTGCCGGCGCCGCCCGCGACCGGGCCGGTCGTGCACGTCGGCTCGCTCGACGGCGCGGACGGTACGGATCTGGTGCTGACTGCGTGGCCGCGCTCCCCCGCGAGCGCAGCGTTCGGCCTGCGGCTGGTGGTGCCCGCCGCGGAATTGCAGGCGTGTCGCGATCGGGTCCTGGAACTGCTCGGCGCCGACGCGAACGTCGAAGTCGTCGCCGGCCCGTTCGAGCCGGCGCACGCGCGCGACGCGATCGGCGTGGTGTTGCCGATGCGCCGTCTGCGCGACAGCCGCGTCCTGGTGCAGGCGCTGGCCTCGGGCCGGCCGGTCGCGGCGTCGCGATGGTCGGCGACCGCGGCGATCCTCGGTCGTCACGGCACCTGTCTGCCGCTCGGTGGTCGTTGTCTCGCCGCCGAGGGAACGCGCCCCGCGCAGTTCTCGCCCGAGCCTCGCGCGCTCGGCGCGGCGCTCGCCGCGCTGGGGCGCGACCGCGCCGAAGGGGTGGCGATCGGCGGCCGCGCGCGCCGTCACGTCGTCGAGAACCTCGTCGCCGGGCGCCCGGCGGTGCCGCCCGCGGCGTTGCACGACCAACGGCGTCGCCGTCCCACGCTCGTCCTCGAGGCGCCGTTCTTCGAGACGTCGTCGAGCGCCGAGCTGTCGATCGAGACGGCGCGGGCCCTGCGGGCGCGCGACCAGGTCGACCTGCTGCTGGTGCCGAACGCGCCGTTCCGGCACGACCTCGCGGCGCTGCGCCGGCGCGCGCCCGAGCTGATCGAGTGTCTGGTGCGGCAACCGGGCAAGGTCGACCTGTGGCTGTCGTCGGGCTGGCCGGTACGGGCCGATCGTCCCGGGTGTCGGGTGCATGCGCTGCGCGTCGACTGGGAGTACGGGGCGCTGCCGATCGAGTTGTTGCCGCACGTCGACCAGACCGCGGACCTGGCGGTGGTGCACAGCGACTACGTGCTCCGCACGCTGATGGCCGCCGGCCGTCAGCCGCAATCGATCCGGCTCGTGCCGCACGGCGTCGACGCGGCGATGCGCGAGACCGCGCCGCCCGATCGCCGCATCCTCGACTTCAAGGGCGACCGCGCCGCGGTGCTGTTCTGCGGCGGGCTGATCTGGCGCAAGGGCATCGACGCCTTCCTGGGCGCGGCCCTCGCGGCCTACGCGCAGCGCCGGGACTTCGTATTGGTGATCAAGTCCGTCGGTCACGACCAGCACTACGGCCGCTTCCACCTGCGCGAACTGGTCGAGAAGTGCCGGCGCACACCCGGCGCGCCGCCCGTGCTGCTGCTGACCGAGGAGATGTCGCGCAACCAGCTCGCGTCGGTCTACACCGCCTGCGACGTGCTGCTGCACCCGTACCGCGGCGAGGGCTTCGGGTTGCCGGTGCTCGAGGCGCGCGCGTGCGGCCTGCCGGTCCTGGTCACCGCGGGCGGCGGCGCCGACGGGTTGTTGATCGGCCCCGGGGCGACTGCGATCCCCGCGACGCGGCGCCCGGTCGATCTGCCCGCGCCGCACGTGTCGATGCCCTGGGTGCTCGAGCCTTCGGTGCCCGACGCGGCGCGGTTGCTCGGCGACCTGCTCGACGATCTGCCGGCGCGTCGCGCCGCGGCGAAGGGCTTCGCGGGCGCGGTGCGCTCGGCCTTCGCGTGGGACGCCGCCGCCGAACAGCTCGAACAGATGGCGTTCGCCGCCATGGGTGAACGGCGTGGCCACGAGCCGACGACGGCGACGGAGCGGGTCGTCACGCTGCCGGTCGCGACGCCCCCCGTCGCGCCGGTGCCGCAGCCGGTGCGCTGAGCGGCGCGCGGCGCGGGGACTTCACGCGTCGGCCGCGGTGCGGAAGCCCGTGAACACGTCGGTGCGGTGCGCGAGGAAGAAGTTGCGGTAACGCCGGTCGTGCATCAGCGCATGGGTCGTGTAGGCGCCGCCGCGCACCTCGCGCTGGTGGTGGAACCACGGCGCCGAGTAGGTCGTGTAGGGACCCGGGCGGAAGCCGAAGCCGTAGGGCGCGAACGTCGTCGCGGTCCATTCCCAGACGCTGTGGCCCCATTGCATGCCGTAGCCGGCGGCGATCTCCCATTCCCAGGCCTCCGGCAACCGGCGCTTCGCCCAGCGGCAGTAGGCTTCGGCCTCGAGCGCGTTGACGTGGACGACGGGTTCGTCGGGCGGCAGCGGCGACCAGCGGTCGTAGTGGCGATGTTCGAAGCTGCCGTCTTCGGCCCGTCGCCAGCGCGCCGGCATGGTGCGGTGGTCGCGCGAAGCGAGCCACCATGACGGCCAGAACTCGGCGCGTGAGTAGCCGTCGTCGTCCACGAACGCCGCGAACGCGTCGTTGCGCACCGGCTGCGAGTCGATCGAGAACGCGTCGTGGTGCACACGGTGCCGCGGCATCTCGTTGTCGAACGCGAAGTCGGTGATCGGGTCGGTGCCGACGTCGTGCTCTTCGCGGCTGACGGCGATCTGCTCGGCCTTCGGCACGCGCGGCATCGTCACGCCAGGTGGCGCGGGGTACTGCAGCGAGTTGCGCGTCCAGGCGAGCGCCTCGACGTGCATCAGTTCGTGGAACAGCGACAGGTGCGCGAAGTAACGCGTGTCCGGGTCGCCGGCGTTGGCGGCGATGTGCGTCTGCACTGCGGCGAGCTGCGCGGCGAGGCGCTCCTGCAGCTGCTCGCGCGAGAGCAGCTCGATGCGCCACCGGTTTCGGTGCGCGATCTGCGCGGAGTCGTAGTGCTCGTCGGGGCCGAACCAGCGCGGCGGGGCGGCGGCGTTCTGCAGCCCGTCGCGACCGAGGCGGTGCGGTCCGCGCAGCAGCCAGAACTCGGCGAACCAGCCGATGTGCGCGAGGTCCCACGCGACGGGCTGGATCTCGACCGCGTACGGCACCATCCAGCGCGCGTCGTCGAGGTCCATGCTCGAAGCGAGCGTCAGCTGCCGCGCATCGTGCAGCGCGGCGACGAGTCGGTCGGCGTCGAGTCGGCGGGATTCGCTCAAGGGCGGGGCTCAGGGCGCGGCGACGAAGAACGCATAGTGGCGATCCGGATCGGTCCAGGAGCCGGCGACACGCAGGCCGGCGCGCTGCAGCACGGAGGCGAAGCCGTCGAGCGTGTACTTGTAGGAGTTCTCGGTGTGGATGCGCTCGCCGGCGGCGAAACGGCGCGACCCGCCGGGCCACGTGACGGTCAGGTCGGCGACGGCCTGCAGGTACATCTCGATGCGGCGCAGGTCTTCGTCGTAGCGGGCCACGTGCGCCCACTGCGCGATGTCGAAGTCGGTGCCCGCGAGCCGGTTGACGTGCAGCAGCACGTTGCGGTTGAACGCCGCGGTGACGCCGAGCGCGTCGTCGTAGGCGCGCTCGAGCACGTCGGTCGCCTTGTGCAGGTCGACGCCGATCCACAGCGCGCCGCCGTCGTCCATCTGCCGGCGCACGCCGCGCAGGAAGGTCGTCGCCGCGTCCGGATCGAAGTTGCCGATCGACGAGCCCGGGTAGAAGAACACCCGGCGGGCCTCGGGCACGCCTCTGGGCAGCACCAGCTCCGCGGCGAAATCGGCGACCACGCCGTAGAGCGGCAGGCCGGGGTGCTGGCGCTGCAGGCTCGACAGCGCGCGCGCCAGGAAGTCGCCGGCGATGTCGACGGCCACGTAGCTGCCGGGGCGCACGGCGGCGAACAGGGCCGCGGACTTCTGGCAGTCGCCGGCGCCGAGGTCGACCCAGGTGCAGCCGTGCACGGGGCTGGCGGCGATCAGGTCCGCGAGGTGCTGCTGCAGGATCCAGCGCTCGAGCCGCGGCGGGTAGTACTCCGGCAGCGCCGTGATCGCCGTGAACAGCCGCGAGCCGAGGTCGTCGTAGAAGAACTTCGGCGCGATCGTGGCCTGGGCCTGGTCGAGGCCCTGGCGCAGGCCGTCGGCGACGTCGAGGCGCGGCGCCCGGGGCGCGTGCAGGATCGGCGGCACGGGTGAGGGGGCCGGGCGCAGGCCTTTTCGGGCCTGACCGGAGACGGGGCCGGGGTCGCTCACGATGCGCCGCAGCATAGCCGCAGGACCGGCCACCGGCGGTGGTTCTGGCCCCGACTTTCCGGGCGCAATTCCGTGTCGAAGAACGCGGCAGCGGCGATTGCCGAGGAATCCACCGGTTCCGGAACTCCCGTTCTCAAGGACGACACCCCCTTGTGTCGATGCTTGAGAGGCAGGCGAGAAAAACCATGATCGACTTCGATCGCGACACGGCGTTCACCCAACGCATGCTCGACGTGCTCAGCACGCGCGCCAAGGCGACGTTGACCAACGTCGCCAACCAGGAGGTGCCGGGCTTCAAGCGCTACGAGGTGCGCTTCGAGGATCTGCTCAAGCAGGAGCTCGACCGCGGCGGCGACGGCGCCAAGGTGCTGCCCGTCGTGGGGCGGGACACCTCGGGGCCCGAGGGCGTCAACAACGTCGTGATGATGGACGAACTGGCGGTGCTGGCCAAGACCCAGCTGCTGCAGGACGTCATGACGCGTCGCGCCGGCGGCTACTTCGCGACCCTCAACAAGGCCATCAACGGCAGGTGATCCCCATGACCGACCCGATGCGTGGTGTGTTCCGCGGTTTCGACATCGCGACCTCCGGCCTGCGCGCCGATCTGCAGCGCGCCGAGATCATCTCGGCCAACCTGACCAACATGCACGACACCGGCAACGCCACCAACGAGCCGTACCGTCGGCAGATCGTGACGTTCGAGGAGGTGCTCGACGAGGTCGACGGCAAGGGCGGCGTCGAGAAGCGCGCCGCGGGTGTGGGCGTGGCCCGGGTCGAGCAGGACCGCTCCCAGCTGCCGTCGTTCTACCAGCCCGGTCACCCCGACGCGGACGAGAAGGGCATGGTGCTGGGCAGCAACGTCGACCTGTTCCAGGAGCTCGTCGACCTGTCGATCACCCAGCGCAGCCTGGACGCCAACCTCAACGCGATGCGCACCTATCGCACGATGCTGCAGAGCACCATCCAGAACATGAGCCGCTAGTCGGCGCGCTGAGCAGTCATGAGCAACTTCGAGCTACCCAAGGTGATGGGCTTCGACCTGCACCAGAGTCCCCTGCGGGACCTGATGATGCAGGACCCGATGAAGATCCGGCCCGAAGGTGTCGGTCCGCTGCGCGACGGCGGTACCGCGCCGGTGGGGCCGAGCTCGCCCGGCGGCTTCGAGTCGTTCCTCGCCGATTCGGTCGGCAAGGTCGCCGAGCTGCAGGCGGACGTGCAGGCCAAGACCAGGGGTCTGGCGCTCGGCGAGGACGTCGAGGTGCACGACGTGATGTTGGCGGCGTCGAAGAGCGAGGTCGCCTTCAACCTGCTGCTCGAGGTCCGCAACAAGTTGGTCGACGCCTGGGAGAAGCTGTCGCGTTCTTCGGTCTGATCCATGCAAACCTTCCTCAACGACTTCTTGGCCCAGGTGAAGGGCATCTGGAGCCGCCTCGACAGCGGGCAGCGGCTCGTCGTCGTCGCCGTCACGTTGGCGACGCTGGTCGGGTTCGGCGCGATCGTCTGGTACGCCGGGCAGCCGAGCTACGAGGTGGTCAAGACCGCCGTCACCGCCGAGGACTCGACCAAGATCCAGCAGGCGCTGCAGTCCGCCGGCATCGGCTGGAAGATCGACAGCAGCGGTCGCTCGTTCTCGGTCGAGAGCTCCAAGGTCGGCCTCGCCAACGCGGCGCTGATCGCCGCGGGCTTCGACGGCGCGCAGAGCAGCACCTTCTCGACCAGCATCATCGACGACGCCGAGACCAAGGCGTTCAAGCTCAACAACGCCTCGATCGCGATGGCGCAGAACGCCATCGCGCGGCTCGACGGCGTGCTCGGCGTGCAGGTGACCGCGAGCGCGCCCAAGCGTCGCGCCGCGTTTCGCGACCGCGACGACGAGAGCCGCCCGTCGGCCACCGTCACCCTGCGGCTGCGGCCGGGCGCGACCTTCAATTCGCTGGCGGCCGGCGCCTCGTCGCTGGTGGCGTCGCAGTTGATGATCCCCAGGCAAAACATCGAGGTCTACAGCAGCACCGGCACGCAGCGTTACCAGTACGACCCGGACCACGACCTCGGCGGCGCCGGCGGCAACGAGTTCCTGACGATGCAGAGCAAGATGGGGCAGGAGCGCACCGAGCGCGCCCAGGAACTGCTCGATCGCATGTGGCCCGGCAAGGCCAGCGTCTCGGTCACGGTCGACCTCGATCCGCAGTGGGAGTACCGCAGCGAGAAGGTGTTGCCGAACGAGCAGATCGTCAAGAGCGAGAAGACGGTCAAGGACAGCACGCAGAGCTCGCGCGCCGACGCCGCGGGCAGCGACCCGAACGCCAGCTCGCCGACCAACAACAAGAAGAACGAGACCAAGGACCGCGAGTTCGTCACCGAGATCGGCGAGCGCCGCACCGGCAAGTACGCGCCCGAGATCAAGGGTCTGTCGGTGGCCGTGCTCTACTCCCGCGACCTGCTCGACCCGGAGAAGACCCCGGACTTCAAGCCCGAGGACCTCGGCAACGCGATCAAGGCGATCGTCGGCTGGGACTCGACCAGGGATCGCGCCGACGCCTTCAGCATGCTGGCCGCCGACTTCGCGCCGGTCGACGAGAGCGAGTTCGCGACGGCGAGCCCCGGCTTCGCCGACCTGGCGCTGCGCTGGGGGCCGACGATCGGGCAGATCCTCGGCGTGATCGTCGTGGTGATGTTCCTGCGCGGGCTGTTCAAGCGCAGCGGCGCGCGTGTCCCTGCGGCTGCCGCGGGCGCCGCCGCGGGCGGCGGAGTCCCGGAGATCAACGAAGACGAGCTGCCGCCCGAGGACCAGCAGAAGCGCATGCGCCGCGAGATCGAGCGGTCGATCGCCAGCGACCCCGCGGCGCTCGCCAAGCTGCTCGAGTCGTGGCTGATGGAGCAGAAGGCCTGAGCCGTCCGGACCGACCCTGACCGACCATGAAATTCGCCAACGACAAAGCGATCGCGACCCTGTTGCTGTCGATCGATCAGGAGCTGGCGGCGCAGGTGCTGCGCAACTTCTCCGACGACACCATCGACAAGGTGACGCGTGCGATGCAGGAGCTGCAGGAGATCGCGATCGACAGCGAGACCGTGCGCCAGGTCTACCGCGGCGCGGTGCAGAAGATGCGCCAGGGCAACATGGCCCTCGGCGACGTCGGCGGCCTGATGCGCAGCGTGCTGACGCGCGCGTTCGGCGAGGAGCGCGGCGGCGACGTCAGTCGGCGCGCCACCGGCGACATCCTGGCGAAGCGGCCGTTCGCGATGTTCGAGGCGCTGACCGCCGAGGACCTCGCCAACCTGCTCACCGAGGAGCACCCGCAGATCGCCGCGGTGTTCCTCGCGCACCTGGACCGCAAGAAGGGCGGTGAGGTGCTTCGCTACCTGTCCGAGGACCTGCGCGCCGACCTGGTGCAGCGCGTCGCGACGCTCGACCGCACGCCGGCCGACGTGGTGCAGCGCGTGCTCGAGGTGATGCGCAAGAAGGTCAAGGACCTGGGTCTGACGACGCTGCGCAGCGAGCCCAAGGCCTGGATCAAGGCTGCGGCGTCGCTGCTCAACAACCTGGGCGGCGGCGAGAAGGCCGTGCTCGAGAAGATCGAGGTCGCCGACGGCGACATCGCCGTCGCGATCCGCGAGGAGATGTTCACGTTCGACGACATCGCCAAGCTCGACAAGAAGTCGATGCAGAAGATCCTGGCCTCGGTCGACTCGCGCCAGCTGGCCGTCTCGCTCAAGGCGACCACGATGGCGGTCGAGCAGGCGATCCTGACGAACCTCAGCAAGCGCGCCGCCGACATGGTGGTCGAGGAGCGTGATTCGCTCGGCCCGACGCCGCTGTCGGAGGTGCTCGCGGCGCAGGACGAGATCCTGAAGATGATCCGCGACATGATGGACAAGGGCGACATCAAGGCCGGCGGCGCCGCCGAGCAGCTGGTCTGAACGCCATGACCGACACCCGGATCGTTCCTGCAGCGGCACCGATCGTGGGCGTGCGGCTGCACAGCCGCAGCGGCGCGACCGGCGACGCCGACCGTGTGCAGTGGCTGCTGTCGCTCGCCGAGCGCGAGCAGGCCCGGCAGCAGGAGCGCGACGCCGTGCTGGCGCTGTGCAAGGCGGTCGAAGCGAAGGTGCAGGAGCTGCCCGGCACGGTGAACAACCGCATCGACGAGATCGCCGGCATCGCCGTCGAGCTCGGTCTGGCGGTGGCCCGGGAGATCGTCGGCAACGCGCTCGACACCGGCCTCGTCGACCCGACGCCGACCGTGGCGCGCTGTCTGCGCGACTGCGTGCACGGCAGCCGCGACGACGACCTCGTCGTGCGCCTGCACCCCGACGATCTGCAGCTGGTCACCTCCCGGCTGCAGCAGATGCCCGAGCTCACCGACGAGGTCGCCGCGACGCGCTTCGTCGCGGATGCCACCGTGGCGCGCGGCGCAGTGCGCGCCGAGACCGAGGCCGGCCGGCTTCGCTACGATCCGCGCGAGGCGCTCGAGCGGGTCAGCGAAGAGGTGCGGCGCGAGGTGACGTCTTGACGCTGCCCGAGGTGCTGCAGCGCGCCGTCGCCGCCGCCAAGGCCGTCAATCGTCCGCACGCCGAAGGGCGCGTGCGCGCGATCTCGGGCATCGCCATCCGGGTCACCGGCCTGCGCGCCGCGATCGGCGACTGCTGCACGATCGACGCCGAGGACGGCAAGCTGCCGATCCCGGCCGAGGTCGTCGGTTTCGACAATCACGACGCGGTCGTGCTCGCCCTCGGCGAGCAGCATCGCGTCGCGCCGTGGGACCGCGTGCGCAACGAACACCGGCCGCTGACCGTGCCGGTGGGCGCCGGCCTGCTCGGCCGCGTCGTCGACGCGCTCGGCCAGCCGCTCGACGGCGGGCCGCCGATCGTCGGCGCGCTGCGTCCGGTCACCAACTCGGCGCCGTCGCCGCTGGCGCGCGCGCCGATCACCGAGCCGATCGAGACCGGCGTCGCCGCGATCGACGGCATGCTGACCTGCGGCAAGGGCCAGCGCATCGGCATCTTCGCCGGCTCGGGCGTCGGCAAGTCGACGCTGATGGGCACCATCGCGCGCAGCCGCGCCGGCCAGGTCAACGTGATCGCGCTGATCGGCGAGCGCGGCCGCGAGGTGGGGGAGTTCGTCGCCGACGCGCTCGGCCCCGAAGGGCTGCAGAAGAGCGTCGTCGTCGCCTGCACCTCGGACGCCGCGCCGATGCTGCGGCTCAAGGCGCCGCTGACCGCCGTGACCATCGCCGAGTCGTTCCGCAACCAGGGCGCCGACGTGCTGTTCATGATGGACTCGGTGACCCGCTACGCGATGGCCGTGCGCGAAGTCGGCCTCGCCGCCGGCGAGCCGCCGACGCTGCGCGGCTATCCGCCGTCGCTGTTCGCCTCGTTGCCGCGGCTGGTCGAGCGGCTCGGCAGCGACGCCAACGGCACGATCACCGGGCTGTTCACGGTGCTCGTCGACGGCGACGACATGAACGAGCCGGTCGCCGACGCGCTGCGCGGCTACCTCGACGGCCACATCGTGCTCAGCCGCCGCATCGCCGAGCGCGGCAAGTTCCCGGCGATCGACGTGCTCGGTTCGATCAGCCGCCTGATGCCCAAGGTGACCAGCAACGATCACCGGCGCCGGGCCCAGAAGGTGCGCGAGCTGCTCGCGCACTACGAGGAGAACCGCGACCTGGTCTCGGTGGGGGCCTACCGCCGCGGCGCCGACCCGCTGCTCGACCAGGCCATCGCCAAGATCGGCGCGATCGACAACCTGCTCTACCACGGCAGCGACAGCCGGCCGGTCGCCCAGACCCTGCAGCAGCTGCAGCTGGTCGTCGGCAGCTGAGATCCGCGACAGCCCAGCCGGCGCCGCCGGATTTCGCGACGGCGGCTCAGGAACCACCCATGCCACGGTCGATAGCGGAGCATGCGCCGCTTCCGCTTCCGTCTGCAGCCGCTGGTCCGTTTGCGTTCGCAGCTCGAACGCAACGCGCGGCGTGAGCTCGCCACCGCGATGGCCGCGGTCAATCAGGTCGAGCAGCAGCAGGCGGCGGCCGCGCAGGGGCTGCGCGAGTGCGCCGACCAGGCCGCGGGCGCCGACGCGGTCGGCATGCTGGCGCGCAGCCTCGAGGTCGGCCTGCGCCGGCACAAGTGGCGGCTCGACAAGCAGCTCGCCGTTGCCGAGCGCGGCCTGACCAAGGCGCAGGGCGACTACGCGCAGCGGGCCCGCGACCTCAAGGTGCTGCAGCAGCTGCGCGACAAGCGCCGCGACGAGTGGCGCCTCGAGGTGCAGCGCGCCGAACAGGCCGAGCTCGACGAGCTCTCGCGGCTGCAACGTGGAATCCAGGTTGGAGGTGAGGACTGATGGTCGGACTCTTGATCAAGATCTTCGTCGGTGTGCTGCTGTTCGCGGGCTCCGTCGTCGGCGGCCTCGCGGCCACCGGGCGCCTCAATCACGAAGGCACCGCGAACATCCCGGTGCTCAGCTCGTTCTTCCCCGCGCCGCCGCCCGCCGAGGGTGGTGATCCGGCCGCCGCCGGCAACCCGGAGGCAGCCGGCTTCCACGGGCAGGGCGGCGTGGCGGACGCGTCGCACTCGACCGACGAGCAGGGGCAGCAGGAGCCGCAGGGTGATCACCCCAACAAGAAGAAGGTCGGCCGCTCGCTGAACGACCCCGAGCCCTCGGCCGGCGACGGCCACGGCGGCGGTCACGGCGAGGAACCCAGCGCCGACGCGGGGCACGGCGCCGAACCCGCCAAGCCCGAGAAGGCCGCGACGCCGCCGCAGGGTGGTCACGACGACGCGGGCAAGTCCGACAAGCACGCCGCCGAGCGTGACTTCGACGCGCTGGCCGAATCGCTCGACAAGGATCGCCAGAGCAAGTACGCCCCGGGCGGGTTCTTCACCTTCGACGGCATGCCGTCGGGGCTCACCCCCGATCAGATCAACGAGGCCTGGAAGCGCGTCGAGGCGACCATCGCCGAGCTCGACCGTCGCCGCACCGCGCTCGACCTGCGCGAGCAGGAGCTGCAGGAGCTGGCCGACGACATCGGGCGCCGGCAGCGCGAGCTGAGCCGCGAGCGCACGGTCGTCGAGGACCTGCACCGGCAGCTCGACCGCCGCATCGAGAAGTTCCAGCAGCAGGTCAAACTGGTCCGCAACGACGAGGTCGCCGCGCTCAAGAAGAACGCCGCCTCGCTGTCGTCGTGGGAGCCGGCCAAGGCCGCGCAGATGCTCGAGGAGCAGTGGAAGACCGACGCCGGCCAGACCGAGATCCTCAAGCTGCTCGAGTTCATGGACAAGGACAAGCTCGACGAGATCCTCGCCCAGCTGCCCACCGCGCTCGCCTGGGACGTGATGCAGAAGCGCATGCGCGTCAGCAAGGAGGCGACGCCATCGGGGCCAGGGCGCTGAGCCGCCGGGCCGCAGCAGACACCGCCGAGAAGTTCAACACAGCCGCCCCGATCGGCCGATAGATCCGACGCAAGCGAAGGATCGGCAGACGAAAGGCAGAACACCAACGTGGCCGAAGACAAGAAGAAGGAAGCCGACGCCAAGGCCGGCAAGAAGAAGGGGTTGCCCCCGATCGTGATGATCGCGGTCGGCGCCATCCTCGGCGGCGCCGGCGTGGTCTTCGCGGTCCCGCCCAAGACCGTCGAGGTCAAGGTCGAGGAGCCCGTGCACGAGTTCGTGGATGTCACCCATCCCGACCAGATCAAGCACGAGTTCAACCCGCGCACCAAGGCCGGCAAGGGCATCGCCAGCCTGGCGCTGAAGTTCGTCTACACGGTCCGCGAGGACCGCGAGGGCGAGGCCTTCGAGCAGATCAAGGAGCACTGGGACGTCGCCAACTCGAACGTCCTGGTGATCATGAAGCAGCGCAGCATGGAGGAACTGCAGGCCGAGTCCGGCGTGCGCATCCTCGAGAAGGACGTCCTCGACGACCTCGACCGGACCCTGTTCCCCGAGGTCGACGGCCACAAGGTGGCGAAGGTCACCAAGGTCATCTGGATGCGCTGGCTGATGCAGTGACCGCGCGCGAATCCCCCACCGAGCACCCCCAGTGAACGAGATCCTCAGCAACGAAGAGATCGACACCCTGCTGCACATGTTCCGCAGCGAGGGTTCGGCGCTCGACGTCGATCCCGAGCCGCGGCTGCCGGCGGGGTTGATGCTGCCGGTCGACGACCGCGTCGTCGCGCCGATGGATCTGCTCAAGCCCAACCGGCTCGGTCGCGAGCAGGTGCGCGGTCTCGAGCGCTACTTCGAGAGCGCCGGCAAGCTGCTGTCGGCGACGATGAGCGACCGCCTGCGCCTGGACACGCGCTGCGACTGCGTCGCGGTCGAGCAGCTGCGCTTCTCGACCTGGCTCGAACAGCTGCCGGGACCGGTGGCGATCTACGTGCTCGAGATGCAGCCGCTCAAGCTGCCGGTGTTGTTCACGGCCAGCACGAGCCTGCTCTACGGCGCCGTCGACCGCATCCTGGGCGGCTCGGGCAAGATCAGCAAGGTGCCCAAGGACTTCACGGCGGCCGAGTACACGGTCGCCGACGCCCTGATCGGCCCTTGCCTCGACCGCATCTGCGAGAGCCTGTCCGAGGTGATCAAGCTCGACTGGTCGATCCAGAACCGCTTCTGCAACCCGTCGATGGCGCAGATCCTGCCGTCGCAGGACGTCGTGCTGTCGATCTACTTCCAGGCCGCCGGCGACTTCCTGATCGGCGACCTGCGCCTGGTGCTGCCGTTCACGTCGATCGAACCGATCCTCGAGCGCTTCACCCGCGACTCGGTCTCCGGTCCCGAGCCCGGCTCGTCGCGGCCCACGGTCGAGAAGACCGTGCGCGGCGTGCCGATCGAGATCGCCGCCGAGCTGGGCACCGCGCGCATCCGCCTGCGGCAGCTGCTCGACCTGCAGGCCGGCGACGTGATCCCGCTCGACGCGCGGCTGGGCCAGCCCGCGGTCGTGCCCGTGCAGGGCAAACCCAAGTTCACCGCCCACGTCGGCAGGATCGGCAACAGGTTGGGCCTGCAAGTTGCCGATGTCATGAGCAATTAGGCGCATGAGCGAGAACCAAGCACAACAGGGCGGCGGCGAGTGGGGTGCGGACTCCGTCGCGCACGCCAGCGCCGAGCTGGCCGCGGCCGCGGTGCAGCCGGTGTCCTTCGGGCCGCTGGGCGGCGGCATCAAGGGCGAGGACTCGCGCAACCTGGACCTGCTGCTCGACGTCGAGATCCCGATCTCGGTCGAGGTCGGGCGCGCCCAGATGAGTCTCGAGGAAGTGCTCAAGCTCGTGCCGGGCAGCGTCATCGCGCTCGACAAGAAGGCCGAGGAGCCCGTCGACCTGCGCGTCAACGGCAAGCTCGTCGCGCGCGGCGAGGTCGTGCTCGTCGACGACTCCTACGGCCTGCGCATCACGCAGATCGTCGACGCCGCCGGTCGCCTCGAGAGCCTGCGCTGAGGGTTCACTGAACTGATTCCTTCCGTGGTGCACGCGCATGGGTGCGCCGCGGACGTCTGACCACGCGGCGTCACCGACGAGGTCAGGCCACCATGCTGGCGCGCACCGTCTGCATGCCGCTCCTGCTCATCGGGTGGATGCTCCGATCGCCCCAGTCCTGCCGCCAGGCCAGCACCTCTGCTGCGTCGAGGTTGCGCGGCACGATGCCGAGCAGCTTGCCCGGGGTCTCGTTCTCCTTGTCATGGTTGAAGCGCCGCCGCACGAAGTTGCGGTAGACGGCGAACAGTTGCGCGTGGTCGAGCAGGCGCGGCGCGCACTTGGTTACCAGCCAGGACTTGCGTCGCAGCCGGCCGCAGTTGTCGCGCGACATCGCCAGCGTCACGTTGATTGGGAACAACGGGTTGTGCCTGTCGCGTACCCGGCGGCTCGAGGTCGTCTCGTGCGTCAGGCGGTCGCCGAAGATGCGCCTGGCGAGGGTCGCGTAGCTCGACTTCTTGTCCGTCTGCAGCAGGAGATCGCCCGCGGGGCATTTCGCCGCCAGGGCGCGCAGCACCCGCTCGGTGCACGCGCGGCTCTGGTCCTGGCGCCGGCCGTGCTTGGCCTCCTCCTGGTCCTGCATCACGCGCCGCCGCGTGCCGCGCCGCGCGAGGCGCCGGATCGAGCCGACGTCGACGGCAACCACGAACCAGGTCTCTCGGTCGATCACGACGGGCATCGTCAACGGTCGGATCGAGGCACCTTCGTAGGTCTCCTCCTCGTCCATCACGAAGACGCGACTGCTCGGAAGTCGCGGACACAGGTTGTCGCGCAGCAGCGCGAGTGTGCGCCCCATCTTGGCCAGCTTCTGCTGCGGGCACCGCACGCCCGAGCGCAGCAATCGGCTGCATTGCCTCAGACCGACGCCGCTTGTCAGCAGCAGGAACAGGCTTTCGTTGAGTTCGGGCCGGTGGTCCCGGTAGTCGTGCCGGAACGTCTGCCGTGAGAAGCTGCGGTTACAGGACTTGCAGTGGTAGCGGGGGATGGGCGCGGCGCGGCATTTGGGCCAGTAGCTGCCGCGGCGGCGGCAGAAGCGGGGCTGCGGATCGGTGTGCCTTGGGCAATCGGCGTTGGGGCACCGTGGCGGCGTGAACGAGGGCATCGACTTCTCCTGCCGGACACGATGTGCCGGCAGAGGTGTGGATGCCCGACCTCAACTAATGGCGAGGTTTCCGGTGTACGCCACGGAAGGAATCAGTTCCTGCGTTCACCTGCCGCCCAGCAGCGGCTCGTGTTCGGTCGCCAGTCCCGCCGGCGCGGTCGGGTTCCAGGTCAGTTCCTCGTAGGTCCACTGCGTCGTGCGGCGGCCCTGCATCGAGAAGCCCGCGTCGAGCAGCAGCGGACCGACCTGCGCCGTCGCGGTCACGTCGGCGCGCGTCGTGCGCGACGCCGCCGAGGGTCCCTTGTCGATCCACGCGACGCGGCCTTCGGACGTGAGGTGCAGCAGCACTTCGCGCGTCGGGTCGATGCCGCGCATGCCCAGGCGCACGCCGAGCACGTGCAGACCCTCGTCGTCGTCGTCGAACCGGCGTAGGGCCGTGCCCGGATCGAGCAGCAGCAGCGGCAGCATCAGGTCCTCGACGCTGTCGCGGAACATGCCGCGTCCCGAGACCCGTGGCCGCGGCGGTGGGCCGCCGCCCATCAGCAGGTCGGCGTCGGCCGCCGTGTCGAAGATGACGGTCTGCCACGGGGTGCCCATGTTGCCGGCCGGGATCTCGGCCTGGTTCTCGATGCGCAGCACCGCCGCGTCGCGGT
Organism: Planctomycetota bacterium; assembly: GCA_020638655.1. GTDB lineage: Bacteria > Planctomycetota > UBA1135 > UBA1135 > UBA2386 > JACKIC01. Next base: position 270,667 of record JACKIC010000001.1, on the reverse strand, counting down.
CCCAGAAGTAACGCACGCTGCCGCGCCGCCACGAGATCGTGTGCAGGTCGTCGAGCGCGCGCTTGCCGCCGTAGCGCGCGACCACGACCGCAGCGAGTTCGCGCGCCCTCGCGTCGATCGCGCCGCCGTCGGCGCGTTCGGGCCCGCGCAGCCGCTCGCTGTCGACCCGGCGCCACAGCGCCAGCGGATCGACGCGCCAGACGTGCGACCACGCGTCCCAGCACAACGCGTTCTCGTTGCGCCGCAGCCAGTTGGTCCAGTTGTTCTTCGTCGTGCCCGGGTCGGGGCCGCCGGCGACGAGGCTCTCGAGCAGCGCGCGCGCCGTCTCGGCCTGCTCGCCGTCGAGCCTGGCGACGAGTTCGCGCAGCACCGCGCGCTGCCGCAGGTCGACGCCGAGCGCGAGCGCGCGTTCGTCGAGCGTGAAGTCGCTGTTGCCGCCCGAGTCGCGCACTGCGCCGAGCCGTTCCTTGACCCACGCGACGGCACCATCGCCCTGCGCCTCGATGCGCGCGTTCCAGGGTTCGGCGAACATGCCGGCGAGCTGCTCGACGTCGCCGTCCGCGATCAGGCGGTCGAGCCACAGCATCGACGGCGCGCCGCCGGCCGGGTCCGCGAACGAACGCACGCGCACGACCGGGCGGTCGTTGACGAAGCGCGCGATGTAGGCGACCGAGTTGACGAACAGCTTGCGGCCGGTTTCCTCGAGGTGGTCGGGGTCGGGCTCGAAGCCCCAGTGCAGCAGGTTGCCCTGCCGCCAGACGGCGGCGTGCGTCGGCTGCTTGGTGTTGATGCCGCCGCACATCACTTCGATCTCGGGGCCGGTGAGCTGGCCGCCCGCCGTGCACCAGCCCGGCATCGGCGTCGCCGCGGGATCACCGAGCCGCAGCACCTGGACCTCCGCGGCGTCACCGAGCGCTTCGCGCCACGACTGCGGCGTCGCGTGCGGCACCGTCGCCGTCGTATCGATGCGGTGCGGAGCCGCGAAGATCACGTGTTCGCGCAACCCGTACGCGAGGGGGGAGAGGCACGTTCAACCGCTGGTGCCGGGCAGGTTCCAGAAGGCTGCCGCGTTGAGCCCCGCGCTGCCGATCAGCAGCGTCGGCCGATCCCAGCGCTCCAGTTCGCCGAGCGGGCAGCTGCGCTCCTTCTTCTTGTCCTGCAGCCACGCCAACGCGCCGTCGCGCTGCGCCCAGTCGAGCACCACCACGTCCGCCGTGCGCAGCTTCGCGGGCGTGCAGCTCTCGATCGCGACCGGCGTCACGCGCGCGAACTGCTGGCGCAGGAACTGCACGAAGCTCTTGCCGCGCGGTTCGTCGAGCTTGCCGACGAACGCGATGTGCAGCGGCGGGTTGGCGGCCGGGTCCTGGCCGAACAGTGGGGCGGCGACGAGGAGGAGCGGGAGCAGCCGGGGGTTCATGGCTGCAGGGTACGGCAGGCAGGTGCTGGGGGTGAAGGTCGTGCCGGGGAGGCGGCAAGGAATCCATGGTCGCGGGATGCCGCGCAGTGGCCGGTCGTTCTGGAAGTCCTCACAAGACCTTGCCGGCCCAAAGGTCCTCGACGAAACGTTGCCACGGCAGCACTCGCACGTCATCGACGACCTGCGCGCGGGGGCCGGCGAACACGCCGAACATGCGCATGGTGCCGCCAGGCAGGTGCTCGCGCAGGGCGTGCATTCCCGCCGCAAAGCGACGGTCCCAGCGGTCTCCCGACTTGACCTCGATCGCCACGATGCCCGCAGCGGTCTCGATGACGAAGTCGACTTCCTTGCCGCCGTGCGTGCGCCAGTAGGCGATGTGGTCGATGCGATCATGGTAGTGGAGGTAGGCGCGCATTTCGTGCAGCAGCCAGGTCTCCAGCAGGGGACCGCGTTCCTCGGGGTGCATGGGCAAATGGGCCGTGCCGGCGAGTTGTCTGGCGACGCCGGTGTCGAACAGGAACAGCTTGGGATGCGCGATCTGCTTGACGGCACGCTTGAGCTTCCACGCGGGCAGCCACGTGGCGAGCAGGGTGTCCATCAGGATCGAGAAGAAGTCGGTGGCGGTCTGGCGCGCGATGCCTGCGTCGCGAGCAATCCCGGCCACATTGACCGTCTGCGCGTTCATCCTTGCCGCGACTTCGAGGAAGCGGTGGAACGGGCCGATCTGGCGCACGAGTGCTTCGGCCTGGATCTCCTCCTTGAGATAGACCTCGCAGTAGGAGCGTAGGAACGCGGCGGTCCGACTGCGGGTGATCGCCAGTGGCAGCATGCCCTGAACGAGTCGGTCATCGAGGGCTCGCTCGTCGCGGACCTCGGCCGAGACGAGCGGGAACATGTGCCGCAATTCGGCGCGGCCGGCCAGCAGGTTTGCGCCGCCCCGTCGCAGCTTGCGCGCGCTCGATCCGGACAGGGCGAATCGCAGCCGATTGCTCTCCATCAGGTGCTGCACCTCGTCCAGCAGAGCGGGCGCTCGTTGCACCTCGTCGATCACCACCCAAGAGCCCTGCGGCAACGCCGCGCACTCGGCCGCGAGCAGGCCGGGGTCGCGGTTGAACCGGAGGTTCTCGGAGCTCTGCAACAGGTCGTACCAACTGGCATCGCCCAGGTGTTTTCGCAGCCAGGTCGTCTTGCCGGTGCCACGGGCGCCGAAGAGGAAGAACGAGTCAGCGGGGGGCTGTAGCCGGCGTGTAAACATCGCCAGCGAATTTACCGGAAAAACGCTGGTGGACTTGACGTAATTCCGAAGTCGGTGACGCCTGCCGCTCGCTCCGGATCCCAGGTCCGCTGCTCTTGTTTTCCCGTCGCCGAACGCCAACAACAGCAGCCCTTTGACCGCCAAGCAGTTCGTTCTCGCCCTGGGCCAGGCCATGCACGCGCTCGGCAGCCCTTCGTACCGCGTCGAGGACTCGATGACGGCGTGCAGTCGCGCGCTCGGATTGCAGGGCAGCTTCTTCGCGACGCCGACTGCGATCTTCGCGGCGATCGCGCAGGGTGACGAAGCGCCGCAGACGGTGCTGCAGCGCGTCGCCCCCGGCGATCACGACCTCGCGCGGCTGGCGCGGCTCTACGCGATCCGCGACGCGGTGATGCGCCGCGAGGTCGCGCCCGAGGTCGGGCTCACGCGCATTCGCGAGGTGCTGCAGCCGCCGCCGGCGCGTCACGCGAGCACGACGGTGGCGCTGGCGTGCTCGGGCGGCGGCGCGGCGGTGCTGTTCGGCGGCGGCTGGCACGAGGTCCTGGTGGCGACGGGGGCGGGTGTGCTCGTCGGGCTGCTCGGTGTGCTCGCCGCGCGCTGGAACCGGCTCGGCGACGTGCACGGGGCGCTGGCGGCGGCGCTCGTCGCGTTCGGTGCGGGCGCGCTCTCGGCGGGCGGTTTCCACCTGAACGCCGCGATCGCGACGATCGCCGCGATCGTCGTGCTGCTGCCGGGGCTGTCGTTCACCACCGCGCTCGCGGAATTGTCGATGCGCCACCTCGCCGCCGGCAGCGCGCGACTGATGGGCGCGCTGGCGTCGTTGCTGACGATGGCGATCGGCGTCGGGCTCGGCACGCGCAGCGCGCAGCTGATCTTCGGCCCCGCTCCCCTGACCGAGGCGACGCCGCTGTCCTGGCTCTGGAACGTGTGCGCGCTGCTGGTGTCGTGGTACGCGTTCATGGTGCTGCTGCGCGCATCGCGCAAACAGTCGTTGTGGGTGCTGCTCGGCATCGTCGTCGGCTTCGGCGGCGCGCGCCTCGGTGGGCACTGGTTCGGCGCCGAGCTCGGTGGCTTCCTGGGCGCCGTGGCCGTCGCGGCCGCCGCCAACCTGTTCGCGCGCTGGCGGCGGCGGCCGGCGGCGATCGTGCGCACACCGGGCCTGCTGCTGCTCGTGCCGGGCAGCCTCGGCTTCAAGGGCTTCACCATGGCCCTCGACCAGAACTTCACGGCGAGCGCGCAGTTCGCGTTCCAGGCGCTGCTGGTCGGCGGCGCGATCGTCGCCGGTCTGCTGATCGCCGGTGTGTTGGTGCCGCCGCCGCTCGAGGTCGAGCCCGACTCGCGCGGCGCGGGCGGCTAGGCGTCCGCCGGCAGGTCTGCCTGCAGCGTGCGGCTCATGCGCTGCGCGCGGTCGATCCAGGTCGCGGCGAGCGGCGCGGCGAAGAGCTCGCGCGCCACCTGTTCGAACAGGTCGAGCCAGCGCCCGTGGTGTTCGCGGGTGATCGCCGCGATCGCGCGGTGTACGAGCAGCGGGTTGCCGCGGTAGCGGCCGCGGCCGAGCAGGATCGTCGACCAGAAGTCGCGCATGCGGGCGAGGTGCGCGGGCCACGCGTCGGGGGCGATGCGCGCGTCGAACACGGGCCCCAGCAGCTGGTCGCTGCGCACGCGGTCGTAGAAGGCGTCGACCTGCGCGGCGATGTCGGCGTCGGTGAGTTCCGCGGGGACGGGGGCGCTGGTCATGACGGGCGGTTGCGGTGGTGACCTTGAAGGAGTATATAAGATGCCACTTATGGAATGGCCAGCGTTCCCCGACAACCTGCAATCCCTGGGCAGGTCCCCCGAGTTCGACTGCGACACGGTGCCAGCCGCGCTGACCGCGCGGCACGCCCTGGGCGAACACGCCTGGGCGCGCCTCGACGTACTCGCCGGCGAGGTCGTCTTCGTCGACCTGCGCGACGAGGTTTCGGTGCGGGTGGTCGCCGGCGAGAGCCGCGCCGTGCCGCCGCTCGTTCCGCATCGTGTCGAGCTCGGCGCGGCGGCGAGGCTGCAGCTCGAGTTCTTCCGCGAGGCGGAATGAGCGTCCTGTCCGCCCCTTGCCATCGGGTCCCATGAAGGTCAGCCAGTTCACGGACTACGCGCTGCGGGTGCTGATCCACGTCGGGTCGCGGCCCGGCGAGCGCGTTTCGATCGCCGCGGTCACCGATGCCTACGGGGTTTCGCGCAACCACCTCAACAAGGTCGTGCGCCGCCTCCAGGAGGGTGGTTACCTGCTCACGTTCCGGGGCCGCGGTGGCGGCGTCGAACTCGCCCTGCCCGCCGATCAGCTTCGGATTGGCGTACTGGTCGAGGATCTGGAGAATCTGCAGCTGGTCGAGTGCTTCCGAGCCGACAGTCGGTGTCCCCTGACCAGTCGCTGCATCCTTCAAACGGCACTCGAGCAGGCCCGCAGGGCTTTCCTCGACGCCCTCAACCGCTACACCCTTGCCGATCTGCTGCTGCACGGGAGCACGCTCGGACCCTCGTTGACTGCCTCGCCTCGCCGATGACCCCACGTTTCGATCCCCGGGCCCGCCTCGAGCAGTTCCCGATCCTGCGCGCGCTGCGCGACCAGGTCCTCGTCTTCGACGGCGGCATGGGCACCCAGCTGCAGGCCGCCGACCTGACGCTCGACGACTTCCGCGGCCTCGAAGGCTGCAACGAACTGCTCGTCGAGACGCGGCCCGACGTCGTCGAGGCGATCCACGAACGCTACTACGCGGCCGGCGCCGACGTCGTCGAGACCAACTCGTTCGGCGGCATGCCCTACGTGCTCGACGAGTTCGGCATCGGGCACCGCGCCTTCGAACTCAACCAGATGGCGGCCCAGGTGGCGCGCCGGGCAGCCGACCGCCACGCGACCAAGGAACGGCCGCGCTTCGTCGCCGGCTCGGTCGGGCCGGGCACCAAGCTGGTGACCCTCGGCCACATCACCACAGCCGAGCTGTTCGACGCCTACAAGGTCTACTGCAAGGGGCTGATCGCCGGCGGCGTCGACTGCATCAACATCGAGACGTGCCAGGACATCCTGCAGGTCAAGCTGGCGGTGATCGCGGCGCGCGACGCGATGGCCGAACTCGGCCGCGAGGTGCCGATCTTCTGCACGGTGACGATCGAGACCACGGGCACGATGCTCGTCGGCAGCGACATCGCCGCCGCGCTGACCACGCTCGAGGCGCTGCCCGTCGACGTCGTCGGCCTCAACTGCGCGACCGGCCCAGACCTGATGCAGGAGTCGGTGCGGCACCTGGGCGCCAACTCGACGCGCTCGATCATGGTGATGCCCAACGCGGGCCTGCCGCGCAACGTCGGCGGCGTCGCCACCTACGACCTGACGCCGGCCGAGCTGGCGCGCTTCCAGGCGCGCTTCGTCGAGGAGTTCGGCATCGCGGTGGTCGGCGGCTGCTGCGGCACGACGCCCGAACACGTCAAGGCGATGTACGAGGCGACGCGCGGGCTCAAACCCCGACAGCGTCCGACCGACTACCAGCCGCAGGTCGCGTCGCTGTTCCACTCGGTGCCGCTCGACCAGGAGTCGGGGCCGCTGATCGTCGGCGAGCGCACCAATGCGAACGGCAGCAAGAAGTTCCGCGAGCAGATGCTGGCCGGCGACGTCGAGGGCATGCTGCAGATGGCCAAGGAGCAGGTGCACGAGGGCTCGCACGTGCTCGACGTCTGCACCGCCTACGTCGGCCGCGACGAGGCCGGCGACATGCTGCAGTTCCTGCAGCCGATGGTGCAGCAGGTCACGGCGCCCGTGATGATCGACAGCACGCAGCTCGACGTCGTCGAGAAGGCGCTGATCAACACGCCCGGCCGCCCGATCATCAACTCGATCAACCTCGAGGACGGTGAGGGCCGCGCCGACAAGCTCTGCGAGCTGGCGCGCCGCTACGGCGCGATGTTCGTGGCGCTGACGATCGACGAGGAGGGCATGGCCAAGACCGCGGAGCGCAAGCTCGAGGTCGCCAAGCGCATCCACGACATCTGCGTGCACCGCCACGGCATGAACCCGGGCGACCTGATCTTCGACCCGCTGACCTTCACGATCGGCTCCGGCGACGAGGCCTCGCGCGACGCCGGCATCCAGACGCTGAAGGGCATCGAGCTGATCAAGAAGCACATCCCCGGGGTGCGCACGATCCTGGGCCTGTCGAACATCTCGTTCGGCCTCGACCCCTATCCGCGCCAGATCCTCAACTCGGTCTATCTCGCCGAGGCGATCAGGCACGGCCTCGACTCGGCGATCGTACACGCCAGCAAGATCGTGCCGATCCACAAGCTCGACGACGAGGACCGCAAGGTCACGCTCGACCTGATCCACGACCGGCGGACCGACGATTACGACCCGCTGTTCAAGTTCATCGAGCGCTTCACCGGCGCCAAGCGCATCGACACCGGCAGCGGCGTCGACGAGAACGACCTGCCGATCGAGGAGCGCCTGCAGAAGCGCATCATCGACGGCAAGAAGATCGGCATCGGCAAGCACCTCGACGAGGCGATGCAGAAGTACACGCCGCTCGAGATCATCAACGACGTGCTGCTCGACGGCATGAAGGTGGTGGGCGACCTGTTCGGTCGCGGCGAGATGCAGCTGCCGTTCGTGCTGCAGAGCGCCGAGGCGATGAAGGCGGCGGTGGCCTACCTGCAGCCGTTCATGGAGAAGGTCGCCGGCGAGGCCAAGGGCACGCTCGTGCTCGCGACCGTGCGCGGCGACGTGCACGACATCGGCAAGAACCTCGTCGACATCGTGGTGAGCAACAACGGCTACCGCGTCGTCAACCTCGGCATCAAGGTGCCGGTGGAGCAGATCCTCGAGGCTTCGCGCGAGAACAAGGCCGACGCGATCGGCATGAGCGGCCTGCTCGTCAAGTCGACGGTGATCATGAAGGAGAACCTCGAGCTGATGAGCCAACGCGGCATCACGACGCCGGTGATCTGTGGCGGCGCCGCGCTCAACCGCGCCTACGTCGAGGACGACCTGCGCAGCGCCTATTCGAGCGGCCCCGTCTACTACGGTGCCGACGCGTTCTCGGGGCTGCACATCATGGATGAGCTGACCGGGCGCGCCAAGGCCAAGACGATCACGCAGAATCCGGCGCCCAACAAGCGCGTCACCAGCCACCGCCGCATGACGCGCGCGGAGAAGGAGGAACTCTATGCGAGCGCCTTCGCCGAGTACGTCGACAGCGGCGTCGAAGCCGCCGCGCGCATCCCCGAGCCGCCGTTCTGGGGCGCGCAGGTGGTCGGTCCCGACGAGCTGGACCTCGGCACCGTGCTGCAGTACGTCAACCGCAAGGCGTTGTTCCGCCTGCAGTGGCAGTACAAGCAGGGCAAGCGCAGCGAGGCCGACTACAAGAAGTTCGTCGCCGAGTTCGTCGAGCCGCGGTTCCGCGAATGGGTCAAACGCGCGCGCGCCGACAAGCTGCTCGAGCCGCGGGTGGTCTACGGCTACTGGCCCTGCTACAGCGAGCGCAACGCGCTGGTGGTGCTCGACCCGGCGGATCGCGGCCGCGAACTGTGCCGCTTCGAGTTCCCGCGCCAGGCCGGCGGTCGCCGCCTGTGCATGTCCGACTTCTTCCGCAGCAAGGACAGCGGCGAGCTCGACGTGGTCGGCTTCTCGCTGGTGACGATGGGCGCGGTCGCGACCCAACACAGCGAGTCGCTGTTCCGCGAGAACCGCTACGACGACTACCTGCACTTCCACGGCCTGTCGGTCGAGGGTGCCGAGGCGCTCGCCGAGTACTGGCACAAGCGCATGCGCCAGCAGCTCGGCATCGCCCACGAGGACGCAGCCGACATCGACGACCTGTTCAAGCAGAAGTACCAGGGCAGCCGCTACTCGTTCGGCTATCCGGCTTGCCCCAACCTCGAGGATCAGGCCAAGCTGCTGCCGCTGCTGGAGGCGTCGCGCATCGGCGTGACGCTCAGCGAGGAGTTCCAGCTGGTTCCCGAGCAGAGCACGAGCGCGGTGATCTGCCACCACCCGGCGGCGAAGTACTTCAACGTCACCGTCACGAAGTAGCCTGCCCGACGGCCGCCCAGCGGCGCAGGCTGCGCTCGAGGTCCTTGGCGCGGATCGGCTTGGTCAGGTAGTCGTCCATGCCGGCGGCGAGGCACCGTTCCTTGTCGCCGTCCAGGGCGTTGGCCGTCAGGGCGACGATCGGCACGCGCGACGCGCCCGCGTCGAACTCGCGCTCGCGGATCGCGGCCGTGGCCTGCAGCCCGTCCATCTCGGGCATCTGGCAGTCCATGAGGATCACGTCGAAGCGCCGCTCGGCGCTCAGTTCGACGGCCTCGCGGCCGTTGTTGGCGACCTCCAGCGTGCAGTGCAGGCGCTTCAAGAGCGCCTTGGCGAGCACCTGGTTCATGATGACGTCTTCGGCCAGCAGGATGTGCAGCGGGCGCAGCGTCTCGCTCGCGGTCGGCTGCGCGGCGCTGTCGGCGACACTGGGGGCCGCGGCGACCAGCGGGCAGGGCAGGTCGAACGAGAAGCAGGAGCCCTTGCCCGACTCGCTGGTGACGCCGATGCGTCCGCCCATGAGCTCGACGAGGCGCCGCGAGATCGCCAGGCCCAGCCCCGTGCCGCCGTACTCGCGACTGGTCGACGAGTCCGCCTGCGCGAAGTCCTGGAACAGCTTGGACAGCTTCTCGGGCGGGATGCCGATGCCCGTGTCGGCGACCGAGACGCGCAGCATGCCGCGCGCCTCGTCCTCCTGCTGCCACTCGAGGCGGACGCGGACCTCGCCCTCGTGCGTGAACTTGATCGCGTTGGAGATCAGGTTCAGCAGGACCTGGATGAAGCGGTGCGGGTCGCCGCGCACGTTCCTCGGCGGCAGCGAGACCTCCTCGAGCACGAGGTCGATGCCCTTCTCGTCGACGCGCTGCATCATCATGCCGACCACGTCGTGCGCGCTGAGCTGCGGCGAGAACGCGATGGTCTCGATCTGTAGCTTGCCGGCCTCGATCTTCGAGAAGTCGAGGATGTCGTTGATGAGCGCGAGCAGCGAGCGCCCCGAGGTTTCGATGTAGGTGGCCCAGGCGAGCTGCTCGACGGTGAGCTGGCTCTGCAGCAGCAGCTCGGTGAAGCCGATCACGCTGTTCATCGGCGTGCGGATCTCGTGGCTCATCGTCGCCAGGAAGTCGCTCTTCTTGCGGCTCGCGACCTCGGCCGCGGTGCGGGCCTCGAGCGCCTCGGTCTCCGCGCGTTCGCGGTCGGCGACCTGCTGGGCGAGCTGCGCATTGACCTCGATGAGCTCGCGCGTGCGTTCGTTGGCGATGTCCCGCGCCTTGCGGCTCACGGACTGCAGACTCAGCACGAAGCCCGCCAGCAGCACCGAGACCAGCGCCAGGCTGGCGCCCGTCAGCATCGCCGCGGCGTTGCTGCTGTGCACGAAGTCGTGGCTACGCCGCCATGCGACCGTGAAAGGTTGGCCTGCGAGTTCGAGCGATGTCACTGCGTCGGGATCGTCGGCGAGTTGCGCTTCGGCGACGGTGCTGAACAGTAGCTGCTCCGGCGCAACCTCCGCGCCGCGGTACAGGGACAGGTCGACCTCGCGGTACTCGACGCCGAGCACGCCCTGCAGGAACTTCTCGGTGATGAACGGCGCGTACACCCATCCGACGTGGTCGCGGCGGCGCTCGGCCTCGTCGCGCGGTGTGGAGCCCTGGCGGTACATCGGCACGTACAGCAGGAAGCCGGGGCGCTTCTTGCCGTCCTGGACCAGCACGATGCGGTCGGTGATGCGCGGCTCGCCGGTGTCGCGGGAGGCCCGCGCGGCGGCGCGACGGTTGCGTTCGGAGCCGACGTCGAGTCCGACCGCCTGACGGTTCTTCGCGACCGGTTGGATGAAGCGGATGACGAAGTGCTCGGGCTCGCCGGGATGTGCCGTCGGCGTCTCGACGTCGGGCACCGGGTGCACGGCGAAGCCGGGCTGCGCGTCCTCGGCGGTGCGCTGCGCGTAGGCGGCCAGGTCGTCGTCGAACACCGGGTCGATCACGCCGATGCCCAGGATGCCCGGATAGCGGTGCACCATGTCGAGCGACTCGCTGAAGCTCAGCCACTCGTGGTGTTCGACGCTCGTGGAGGCCGCGTACAGGCTGACGCCGGCGCGCAGCGCGTCGACGTAGGTGGTGAGTCGCTCCTCGATCGAGCGCGTCGTGCGTTCGATCATGCGGCTCTGGTGCTGCCGGTCGAGACGTTCGGTGGTCGTCTGCAGGGCGCCGAACAGCAGCGCGCTGAGCAGCCATCCCGTCAGCAGCGTGACTGCGGGGACCGGGCTGTCGGTGGCGCGCGAGAACTTGCCGAGCAGCAGCGCCGTCGCGGTGATCGCGGCCAGAAAGATCTCGAGCTGCAGCAGGTGCGTATTGGTGTCGACGCCGGCCGCCTCGTGGGTGGCGAGCAGCACGCGCGCGAACACGAACACGGCCGCCGTCGCAATCGCGCCGAAGCGGCCGAACCAGTGCGTCGCGAGCAGCACGACGGGCAGTGTCAGGAAGCTCAGCACGGGCGCGTGCCGCTGCAGGCCGATGAGGCTGACGACCGCAGCGATCGCCGCGCACAGTATGGCGGCGCGCACCACGGAGGCGCGGCTCGGGCGCAGCACGTGCGGCCAGACGTCGAGGGCATAGACCAGCAGCGGTGCCACCAGCAGCATGCCGATCGCGTCGCCGCTCCACCACGTGAGCGCGATGGTCGGCGCGAGCGCGAGCGGCGCCTTGCCGAACGCCACCAGCACCGAGACTCCGCCGGCGGCGGCCACCATCGACGAGAGCGCCGAGGCGACGAGGAAGCCGATGGGCGTGGTCAACTGACCGAGGTGTCGACGACGAGTGATGCGCACGAGCACGGTGTGCGCGACCACGGCTTCGAGCGTGTTGCCGACGGCGATCGACGCGGCCGGTAGGGCGCCGATGCCGGTCAGCGCGTTGGCGGCGAACGCGCCGGCGGCGACGCCGATCCAGGCGCGGCGGCCGAACAGCACCAGGCTCGCGAGCGCGACGCCCGCGGCGGGCCAGAGCGGCGAAACGCTGCTGTGCAACAGCGCGAGCCGCAGCCCGAACTCGGCCGCGAGCACGTAGGCGACCCCCACGAGCACCACCGCGAGCAGCGGGGGCAGGCGCAGCGGCTCGGCCGGCAGACCCTGCGGGGCCGGCGCGCATTCGTCGCGGTCCTGGTACATCTCTCTGTGCTATCGGGATCCCCGACCCTGCGCACTGAGCCTGGGACTCCGAAAAGCGCGCACTCCGCGACCTGCCTTCCAGTCCTCGGTGCAAGGCGTAGGGGGCAACCCTCGGTTCCCGGCGCAGCCTCGCGGGCGCTCAGCCCTGCTCGATCTTGATCACCTCGACGGGGCAGTCCCGCGCCGCCTGCTCGATGTCCTCACGCAGGGGCCCGAAGTGGCCGGCAGCGTCGGGTTTCACGACACAATCGGCGCCCTCGTCCACCTGGAACACGGCCGGGGCGATGTCCTGGCACAGTTGGCAGGAGATGCAGCCGGCTTCGATCGAGATTCTCTTGATGGGGGAGGCGCTCACGGGCGGCCGCATCGTGGGTCGGGAATGGCCCGCGCGCAAGGGCCCGGGGGTCACGTTCGCGCCGGCAGCGCGCACTGCAGCAGGCTGTCCAGCAGCGGGTTCTCGGGCGTGTCCTTGCGCCACGCCAGGAACACGGGGAAGCGCACGCGCGGCCGCACCAGCGGGTAGGCGGTGAGGCGCCGGCTCGGCGGTCCCTTGGGCGACAGGCTGGGCACCAGCGACCAGCCGAGGCCGGACTCGACGAAGGCGAGGATCAGGTCGGCCGTGTCGAGGTGGATCGTGCGCTGCGGCGTGACCTCGTGCAGCGCCAGCGCCTGCAGCTGTAGCGCGTGGTGGCGGCTGCCGGCGGGGTAGGCCAGGAAGGTCTCGCCCTGCAGGTCGCGCAGCAGCCGGGCCGTGGCCCGCCCGGGCGCGCCCTCGCGCGGCACGACCAGGAACGGATGCACCTCGGCGACCTGTTCGCTGGCGATGTCGGGCGGGATCTCCGTGAGGTGCGCGACGACGACGTCGGCGGCGCCGGTGCGCAGCGGCTCGACGCTGCCGACGGGCAGCTCCTGCAGGTGGATCTTGGCGCCCGGGTGCCGGCGGCGCAGGTTCAGCAGCCAACTCGGCAGCAGCTGCCGGATCAGCAGGGACTCGGCCTGGATCGAGATCGTGCCGTCGTAGTCGCCGGTGCGCAGACTGCGCACGACCGTCGGCAGGTCGCGCAGGAAGGGCCGCACGAACGACAGCAGCCGCTCGCCGGCCGCGGTCGGCTGCATGCGGTCCTTGGCGACGCGCTCGAGCAGCTGCACGCCGACCTCGGCCTCGAGCTTCTTGACCTGCTGGTGCAGGGCCGGCTGCGTGATCGGATAGGGGGCGGCGCGCGCGGCCTTGGCGTAGCCGCCTTCGCTCGCGACCAGGTGGAAGCCGAGCAGCCGGTTCAGGTCGATCATGTAGCAGATCTTATCGAGATGTGTCGGACGATTCGCAGCACGACCAGGACCGGGATGGCGATACTGCTTCGTCAGACACGAGATCCGTCCCATGTCCCAAGCCCAACCCGCCTCGTCGCGTCCGCTCACCGGCCTGCTGATCGCCCAGTTCCTCGGGGCGTTCAACGACAACGCCCTCAAGATGATCGTCGCGCTGCTCGGCTTCGCGGCCGTCGCCGGCGGCGGCGAACAGGCCGAACAGACGGCGACCACGGTCGCGTTCGTGACCCTGACCCTGCCGCTGATGCTGTTCTCGCTGCCGTCGATGTGGCTGGCCGACCGCGTCGGCAAGCGCGGCATCGTGGTCGCCACCAAGGGCCTCGAGGTGGTGCTGATGGCGGCCGGCACCGCGGCGCTGCTGCTGCAGCCGCACGGCTGGCTGCCGCTCGTGGTGCTCGCGGGCATGGGCGCGCAGAGCGCCCTGTTCTCGCCGGCGAAGTACGGCATCCTGCCGCAGCTGGTCACGCACGAGCGCCTGGCCGTCGCCAACGGCCGGCTCGAGGCCGCGAGCTTCCTGGCGATCATCCTGGGCACGGTCGCCGGCGGCGCGCTGCTCGAGATGGCGGGCGCGCAGGTCTGGGTCGCCGGTCTGGTCCTGCTGCTGCTGTCGGTGGTCGGCTTCGTCGCGGCGATCGCTGTGCCGAAGGTGCCGCCCACCGGCAGCGCCGAGTCGTTCACCAAGACGTTCGGCGGCGCGTGGCGGGCCGTGCGCGGCGACCGCACCCTGTGGCTGGCCTCGATCGGCACGGTCGTGTTCTGGGGCCTCGCCAGCCTGCTCGGCCAGGACGTGTTCATCTACGGCAAGAAGGTACTGGCCTTCCCCGACCGCTACGCGGGGCTGCCGTACGCGTTGTTCGCGATCGGCGTCGGCGCCGGCTCGCTGATCGCGGGGCGCATCGCCAAGGGCAAGGTCGAGACGGGGCTGATCCCGCTCGGTGCGATCGGCCTCGGCCTCGGCAGCCTGCTGATGGGTTGGCTGGTGCCCGGGCGCATCGGCACGTTCGTGCTGATGGCGGTGCTGGGCGTCGCCAGTGGCTTCATCGTCGTGCCGCTCAACGCGCTGCTGCAGTGGCGCGCGCCGGCGGAGCGCCGCGGCGCGATCATCGGCCTCGTCAACTTCCTGGCGTTCGCGGGCATCCTGCTCGGCAACCTCGGCTGCCTGCTGCTGTCGCAGCTCGGCGCCGACTGCGCGACGATCTTGTGGATCGCCGCGGTGCCGACGCTGCTCGGCACGATCTGGGCGATCTGGCTGCTGCCGGACGCCCTGCTGCGGCTGGTGATCCTGCTGCTGACCAACACGCTCTACCGCGTGCGCATCGTCGGCGCGCAGCACGTGCCCGAGAAGGGCGGCGCGCTGCTGGTGCCCAACCACGTGTCGTTCGTCGATGCGCTGTTCCTGCTCGCGGCCGTCGATCGACCGATCCGGTTCGTGATCGAGACCTACTGGTACGAACGTCCCTACCTCAAGCCGTTCCTGCGCGCGCTGGGCGCGATCCCGATCAGTGGCAGCGGCGGACCGCGCCAGGTGCTGCGGGCGCTGCGCGAGGCCGGCAACGCGCTCGACCAGGGTGAGCTGGTGTGCCTGTTCGCCGAGGGCGAGATCAGCCGCATGGGCAGCATCCTGCCGTTCCGGCGCGGCCTGCAGCGCATCGTCAAGGGGCGCAGCGCGCCGATCGTGCCGGCGCACCTCGACCGCGTCTACGGCAGCCTGCTCAGCGCCCGGCAGGGCCACGTGCGGTGGTGGCCGACGCGCGTGCCGTGCCCGGTGACCGTCAGCTTCGGCGCGCCGCTCGGCAACGTCGCCGCGCCCGCCGAGGTGCGCAGCCGCGTCGAGGAGCTCGGCGAAGCCGCGGCGTCGCTGCGCGCGACCGACCTGCAGCCCGTGCACCGGCAGTTCGTGCGCTCGGTTCGGCAAAGGCCGTTCGCGCCGTGTTTCGCCGACAGCCAGGGCCGGCAGCTGTCGCGCCTCGCCTCGCTCGCGGGCGCCGTGGTGCTGGCGCGACGGCTGCTGCCGCAGATCGGCGAACAGGAGCGCGTCGGCGTGTTGTTGCCGCCGTCGATCGGCGGCGCGACGACCGCGCTGGCGCTGAGCCTCGCGGGCCGCGTCAGCGTGCCGCTCAACTACACCGTCGGCGCTGCGGCGTTCGCCTCGGCGATCCGGCAGGCGGAGCTGCGCACGGTGGTCACGGCGCGCGCGTTCCTGGACAAGGTGCCGCTGTCGCTGCCCTCGGATGTCACCGTCGTCTGCCTCGAGGACCTGATGGCCGGCGTCGGCTGGTTCGAGCGCGCCGGCGCCGCGCTGCGCGCGCTGCTGTCGCCGCAGCGTTGGCTCGAGCGCGCGTGCGGCGCGCGCCGGCCGCTGCACCGCGACGACCCGGCGGTGGTGATCTTCAGCAGCGGCAGCACCGGCGAGCCCAAGGGCGTGGTGCTCAGCCACGCCAACGTGGCGTCGAACTGCGAGGGTGCGGCGCAGGTGCTGCCGATCGACCGCCACGACCGGCTGCTCGGCGTGCTGCCGCTGTTCCACTCGTTCGGCAACATGGCGCTGTGGTACTCCCTGAGCCAGGGCGCGGGCCTCGTGTTCCACCCCAACCCGCTCGACGCCGTCGCGGTCGGCGAACTGTGCGCGCGGCACAAGGTGACGCTGATGGTCGCGACGCCGACGTTCCTGCAGCTGTACCTGCGGCGATGCGAACCGTGGCAGTTCGGCTCGCTGCGGCTGGTGCTGGCCGGCGCGGAGAAACTGCAGGACAGCCTGGCCAACGCCTTCGCGGACCGCTTCGGGCTGCGGCCGGTGCAGGGCTACGGCTGCACCGAGTGTTCGCCGATCGTCGCGGTCAGCACGCCGGGCTTCCGCGCCCCGGGCTTCTACCAGGCGGGTTCGCGCGCCGGCAGCGTCGGCCGGCCGCTGCCCGGCGTCGCCGTGCACATCGTCGATCCCGACACCAAGGCGCCGCTGCCCGTGGGCGAGGCCGGCCTGGTGCTGGTGCGCGGCGCGAACGTGATGCTCGGCTACCTCGGGCGTCCCGACCTGACCGCCGCCGCGATGCACGACGGCAGCTACGTGACCGGCGACATCGGCCGCCTCGACGAGGAGGGGTTCCTGTACCTGACCGACCGCCTGTCGCGGTTCTCCAAGATCGGCGGCGAGATGGTGCCGCACGGTACCGTCGAGGAGCACCTGCAGGAGTGCGCCGGGCGCCCCGAGCGCGTGTTCGCGGTGTGCGGTCTGCCCGACGCCCGCAAGGGCGAACGGCTCGCGGTGCTGACGACGCTGTCGGCCGAGGAGCTCGACGAGGTGCTGCGCCGGCTCGCGGGGCGCGGCCTGCCGGCCCTGTTCGTGCCGCGGCGCGACCAGTTCGTATCGGTCGACAGGATCCCGGTGCTCGGCACCGGCAAGCTCGACCTGCGCGGGGTGCGCGAGCAGGCCGAGGCCGCGCTGGCCTCGGGCTGACGCTCGTCGGGGGGCGGATTTTCTGCAGAATGCTGTCGAGCCCGACGCGCCGGGCTCGTCTGCACGGCAGACCCGCCGCGCCGTGCGTGGCCCAACCCCCACAAGGAGTGACCGATGCCTCAGTTCATGTTGATCCTGCGTGCCGACGTGCAAGCCGACTACAGCCACCTGGGCCCTGCCGACTTCGAGCAGATCCTCGCCGAGTACACCGCCTGGGGTGAACGCATGGCCGGCGAAGGCCGGATGATGCTCGGGCGCAAGCTGACCGATCAGGGCGGCAAGGTGATCTGGCCCCAGAAGGGCGACACGGTGGTCAAGGACGGCCCGTACGTCGAGACCAAGGAGGTGGTCGGCGGCGTCTACGTGCTCAAGGCCGACGACTACGACCACGCGGTGCGCCTGTGTGAAGGCCACCCCAACTTCCGCTTCGGCAGCATCGAGGTGCGCGAGATCGACTTCATGGGGCAGCCCGAGAGCTGACCCGTGGCCAGCGCGACGCCGCCGCTCGAGAGCCTGTTCCGGCACCACTACGGCGCCCTGGTCGCGAGCCTGTGCCGCGTGCTGGGCTCCGCCAACCTCGAGCTCGTCGAGGACGTGCTGCAGGAGGCGATGGTGCGCGCGCTGCGCAGCTGGTCCGAGGGCGGCGTGCCCGACAAGCCCGAAGGCTGGGTATTCCGCGTCGCGCGCAACCTCGCGTTCGACGCGCTGCGGCGCACCAAGGTCGCGGCGCGCGTCGAGCAGGAGCTCGAACGCTGGGCGCACCGCGAAGAGGTGGCGCACGAGCCCGACGAGGCGCTGCAGGACGACACGCTGCGCATGATGTTCGCGTGCTGCCATCCGGCGGTGCCCGCCGAGTCGCGCGTGCCGCTCGTGCTCAAGACCGTGGCGGGCTTCGGCGTGGGCGAGATCGCCGCCGCGCTGCTGCAGAAGGAGGCGACCATCGCGCAGCGCCTGTCGCGCGCCAAGGCGCGGCTGCAGGCGGAGCAGGTCGACTTCGAGGTGCCGCCCGCCGGCGAGCTGCCGACGCGACGCGGCACCGTGCTCGACGTCGTCTACCTGATGTTCAACGAGGGTTACCGCGCGCACCGCGGCAGCGAACTCGTGCGGGCCGAACTCGTCGAGGACGCCGTGCGGCTCGGCGGCCTGCTCGTCGAGCACGAGGTCACCACCGGCCCCGACGTGCACGCACTGCTGGCTTTGATGTTGCTGCAGGGGGCGCGTCTGCCGGCGCGCATCGACCCCGCCGGCGAAGCGCTGACGCTCGCCGAACAGGACCGCTCGCGCTGGGACCGGCAGTGGCTGCAGGCCGGCTTCCAGCACCTGCAGCTGGCGATGGCCGGCGATCGCTTCACGGCGTGGCACGCGCAGGCCGGCATCGCCTCGGTGCACGCCGCGGCGCCGGACTACGCGGCCACCGACTGGCGGCGCATCCTCGGCCATTACGACCGCCTGCTCGAACTCACCGATACCCCGATCGTGCGGCTCAACCGCGCCGTGGCGGTCGGCAAGGTGCACGGGCCCGCGGCGGGACTCGCGGCGTTGCAGGCGCTCGAGGCGTCGCGCGAGCTGCAGGCCTACCAGCTGCTGCCCGCCACCCGAGCGCAGCTGTGTTGGCTGCTCGGCGACCTCGCCGCCGCGCAGGCCGAACTGCAGCGGGCCCTGGCGCTGCCGTGCGCCGACCCCGAGCGCCGCTTCCTCGAGCGCCGTCTCGACGCGGTCCGTCGCGGCGACGCGCCGCCGGCGTGGTGACCGCGCGGTTGCAGCGGAGGCGCGTCGGTCTATACCGGCCGCCATGCCCACCCGCGTCCTCGTCGTGCCCGGCTCGCTGCGCCGGGATTCGTTCGCCAAGAAGCTGGCTCGCGCCGCGGGGGCGCTCGTCGCCGGACACGGGGGCGAGGCGACGGTCGTCGACCTGGCCGACTTCGCGATGCCGCTCTACGACGGCGACCTCGAGGAACGTGAGGGGCTGCCCGAGGCAGCGGTGCGGCTGCGCCAACTCGTGCAGCAGCACGACGCGCTGCTGGTCGTGTCCCCGGAGTACAACGCCTCGATCCCGGCCGTGCTCAAGAACGCGCTCGACTGGGTGTCGCGGCCGCACGCGCCGGAGCCCGGGGTGTCGGCGTTCCGCGGCAAGGTGGCGGCGGTGATGTCGAGTTCACCCGGGGCGCTCGGCGGGCTGCGCGGGCTGGTGCACCTGCGGCAGATCCTCATGAACCTGGGCCTCTTGGTGATCAGCGAGCAGTACGCGCTCGGCGGCGCCGCGAGCGCCTTCACGCAGGATGGCGGACTCGCGGAAGAACGTTCCACGAAGTCGGTTGCGGCGGTCGTAGGCGCCCTGGTCGAGGTCGCCGGAAAGCTGCGGCGCCCGCTCTGAGCCCTTGCGATGGGGGCCTCGAGACAATAGACTTGCCTTGGAATTAGACGCAGTCTAATATTGTCGCCATGGAACCCCTGGGCTACGCGGACCTGATCGCTCACCTCGAGCGGCACGACGTGCGGCCCTCGGCGCAGCGGTTGGCGATCGCCGGCTACGTCCTGGCGACGGCCGACCACCCGACCGCGGACGAGGTCTGGCGGACCGTGCGGGAGCACTTCCCGATGGTCTCGCGCGCCACGGTCTACAACACGCTGCAGCTGTTCACCGAGAAGGGGCTGCTCAAGCAGTTCGTGCTCGACGAGGGCAGCGCGGTCTACGACGCCAACGTCGAGCCGCACCACCACTTCATCGACGACGACACCGGCGCCATCGCGGACATCCCGTGGTCGGCGCTCGCCGTGCGCGGCATCGATCGCCTCGAAGGCGTCGACGTGCGCGACCACATGGTGGTCGTGCGCGGCAGCCGCTCCCAATCATCTCCATCACCCACGACTCCCCAAGAGGAACGATCATGACTTCATCTCCGAGCCACCTCTCCGCCGACGCCCGCAAGCAGATCTGTGACGCGCTGCGCGCCACGCTGACCGACGGCATGGACCTCTACACCCAGATCAAGGTCGCGCACTGGAACATCCGCGGCCCGCACTTCACGTCGCTGCACCCGCTGTTCGACCAGTTCGCCACCGACCAGGCCGCGAACAACGACATGATCGCCGAGCGCATCCTGACCCTCGGCCACCTCGCGGTCGGCACCGCGCGTCACCTCGCCGCCAACTCGCGGCTGCCCGACTACCCGCAGGACGTCACCAAGGACCTCGAGCACGTCAAGCTGCTCGCCGAGCGCATCGGCACCTACCTCGACGGCCTGCGCGCCGCGCGCGACGGCGCCCAGGAGCACAAGGACGAGGAGACCTTCGGCATGCTGTCGGGCATGGTCGAGCAGTTCGAGAAGCACGCCTGGTTCCTGCACGCGACGCTGGGCTACTGACCGCCGATGGCCACCATGCGCTGCATCGTCGTGCGTGAGCACGGCGGCTTCGACCGCCTGCTCCGCGAAGAACGGCCCGTGCCCGCGCCGGGCCCCGGGCAGGTGCTGATCCACACGCGCGCGATCGGCCTCAACCACCTGGACACGTGGGTGCGGCGCGGCGTGCCGGGGCACAAGTTCCCGCTGCCGCTGGTGCCGAGCAGCGACGCCGCGGGCGTGGTCGCCGGGCTCGGCGACGGCGTCGTCGGGCTGCGCGAGGGCGACGAGGTGGTGGTGCTGCCCGGCGTCTCGTGCGGCAGCTGCGAAGCGTGCCAGAGCGGCGTCGACCAGCTCTGCCGCCACTACCACATCCTCGGCGAGAGCTGCGACGGCACCAGCGCCGAGTACTTCTGCGTGCCCGCGGCCAACGTCGCGCCCAAGCCCGCGGGGCTCTCGTTCGTCGAGGGCGCTGCGATCTGTCTGGTGTTCCAGACCGCCTGGAACATGCTCGTGCGCCGCGCCGAGCTGCGCGCGGGCGAGACGGTGCTCGTGCACGCGGGGCTGTCGGGCGTCGGCGCCGCGGCCGTGCAGATCGCGCGGCTGCTCGGCGCGCAGGTGATCGCGACGGCCGGCGGCCCAGAGAAGTGCGGCAAGGTCGCGGCGCTCGGCGCGCACCACGTGATCGACTACCGCGCCGTCGACTTCGCCGACGAGGTGCGCCGCATCACCGGCAAGGCCGGCGTGCAGGTCGTGTTCGAGCACGTCGGCGAGGCGACCTTTGCCGGCTCACTGAAGTGCCTGCAGCGCGGCGGGCGACTGGTGACCTGCGGCGCGACCACGGGCGGCAACGTGCCGCTGTCGCTGCACGCGGTGTTCTTCAAGAGCCTGTCGATCCTGGGCTCGACCATGGGCAGCAAGGGCGACCTGCGCACGATCCTGCGGCTGTTCGAACAGGGCGCGCTGCGCGCCGTCGTCGACCGTTCGCTGCCGATGGCCGAGGTCGGCGAGGCGCACCGTCTGCTCGAAGAACGCCAGGCGCTCGGCAAGATCGTGCTGGTGCCGTGATGCAGCAGCAGGGCTTCGCCTTCGCGCGCGAGCCGGACGAAGCGCTGGCGCCCGGCGCGCGCGTGCTGCGCGGCTTCGTGTGCGAAGCGGGTGTGGCCTTGTGGGCCGAGGTGCAGCGCGTCGCGGCGGCGGCGCCGTTCCGGCACATGCACACGCCCGGCGGCCGGCGCATGTCGGTGGCGATCACCAACTGCGGCGCGCGCGGCTGGGTCACGGACCGGCGCGGCTATCGGTACGTCACCGAGGATCCGCAGGGCGGCGCGCCGTGGCCCGCGATGCCGGCGCTGTTCGGCGAGGTGGCGGCTGCTGCGGCGACCGCGGCCGGCTACCCCGACTTCCGGCCCGACGCCTGCCTGATCAACCGCTACGAGCCCAGTGCGCGCATGACGCTGCACCAGGACGTCGACGAACGCGACTTCGACCAGCCGATCGTCTCGGTGTCGCTCGGCCTGCCGGCGGTGTTCCTGTTCGGCGGCGCCGCGCGCGGCGACAAGGCCCGGCGCGTGTCCCTGCAGCACGGCGACGTCGTCGTCTGGGGCGGGCCGTCGCGGCGCTTCTTCCACGGCGTCGCGCCCTTGCGCGAGGGCGAACACGCGCTGTTGGGTCGCGCGCGCGTCAACCTGACCTTTCGCGTCGCCGGCTGACCTCGCGGTTGGCACGGCCGCCGGCCGCGGGCAAGATGCTTCGCCCCGATGACCGAGACCGCCAGGATCCTGCAGGAGCGCCGCGGCGACGCGCTGCTCGTCACGCTGAACGCCCCCGAACGGCGCAACGCCATCGACCAGGAGATGGTCGACGGGCTGCACCGCGTGCTCGACGAGCACTGGCACGACGAGTCGATCGCCGCGCTGGTGCTGACCGGCGCCGGCGACAAGGCGTTCGCGGCGGGCGCCGACATCGCGCAGCTGCGCGACCGCACCTCGCGCGACGCGGGCAAGGCGATCAACAGCGCGATCTTCAACCGCATCGAGGAGTTCCCCGCGCCGGTGATCGCGGCGGTCCGCGGCTACGCGCTCGGCGGCGGTTGTGAGCTGGCGATCGCCTGCGACCTGCGGGTGCTCGGCGAGTCGGCCAAGATGGGGCAGCCCGAGGTCAAGCTCGGCATCATCCCCGCGGCCGGCGGCACCTATCGCCTGCCGCGTCTGATCGGCCTGGGCCGCGCCCGCGAGCTGGTCTTCACCGGCAGGATGGTCGACGCCGCCGAGGCGCTGCGCATCGGCCTCGCCAACGCCGTGGTGCCGGACGCCGAGGTGATCGAACGCGCGCTGGCGATGGCCGACGAGATCGGCAAGAACGGGCGCCTCGCGGTGCGCGGCGCCAAGCGCTCGCTCAACGCGTTGTCGCGCCCGGGCCACGAGAACGCGATCGCCTTCGAGAGCGCCGTGCAGGCCGTGCTGTTCGACAGCGACGACAAGCGCTCGCGCATGGACGCGTTCCTGAACAAGCAGAAGAAGAGCTGAACATGACCGACAACCAGTCCGCTGCCGTGTCGTTCCCCGATGTCGCCGTCCTCGGCGCCGGCACGATGGGTGCCGGCATCGCGCAGGTGTGTGCGCAGGCCGGGGCCAAGGTCGTCCTGCAGGACATCCGCGACGATCTCGTCGACAAGGGGCTCGGGCGCATCCGCGACTTCCTGCAGAAGGGTGTCGACAAGGGCAAGGTCAGCGCCGAGCAGCGCGACGCCACCCTGGCGCGCGTCAGCGTCGCCACCGACCGCGCGGTCGCCTGCCGCGAGGCCGACCTCGTGATCGAGGCCGTGCCCGAGATCCTGGAGCTCAAGAACGGCCTGTTCCGCGAGCTCGCCGGCGTGGTCACCGAGGACTGCGTGCTCGCCAGCAACACCTCGTCGCTGTCACTCGCCAAGGTGTTCGACGGCGTCGCGGCGCCCGAGCGCTGCATCGGCATGCACTTCTTCAACCCGGTGCCACTGATGAAGCTGCTCGAGTTGGTGCGCACCGCGCAGACCTCGGCGGCGACGATCGAACGCGTCACGGCGTTCTCGCGGCAGCTCGGCAAGGAGCCGATCCTGGTCGTCGACAGCCCCGGCTTCGCCAGCTCGCGCCTGGGGGTGTGCCTGGGCCTCGAGGCGATCCGCATGGTCGAGGCCGGCGTCGCGTCGGCCGAGGACATCGACAAGGCGATGGTGCTCGGCTACGGCCACCCGATGGGGCCGCTCAAGCTGACCGACCTCGTCGGTCTGGACGTGCGCCTCGCGATCGCCGACTACCTGCGCAAGGAACTCGACCACCCGGGCTTCGAGGCGCCGGCGTTGATGCGGCGCATGGTCGCCGAGGGCAAGCTCGGCAAGAAGAGCGGTCAGGGCTTCTACGCCTGGTGACCGCGGGCGCCGCGCGGACCGCCGCGCGGATCGCCCGAAGTGCCCAGCACCGGCTACCAGCGCAGGTGCGACTTGAGCATGCGCTTGGTGCTGTGGGTCGTCTGCACCATGTTCTCGAGACCGAGGCGGCGCATGTCGCGGCCCAGGCCGTGCAGGACCTCGAGCACCATCTCCATCTCGGGCGGCGCGTCGCCGAGCGCGTTGGCCTGCTGCAGCACCGCGTCGAGGCCGTCGAGGATGCTGGCCATCGGCGTCACGGCGAGGCCGCTCCAGCCCTTGGCCATCAGTTCGACCTGCGGCTTGACCTTGGCGGGCAGCTCGGCGGCTTCGCCGCTGGCGCGCTGGTCGAGCACCGCGCGCAGGTTGCGTCGCGAGGCCTCGTCGCCGCCGATCGCCAGCAGCAGCATCTCGTCGGTGACGCAGTACTCGGCTTCGACGAGCCCGCCCAGGCTGAGGCGGTGCACCTTGGCGCCCTGGTACTCCTCGGTCTTGCGCGCCGCGTGCAAGCCGCGGGCGCGCATGGCCTTCTCGAGCGACTCACCGAACTTCTTGCCGTCGCGCAGGGACACGCAGATGCACTCGCCGGCGAGCATCGCCATCGGGTCCTCGTCGTCGGAAGTGGCGGCGACCTCGAGCCCGGCCTGGAAGTCGGAGATGGTCATCATCTCGGTGCCGATGTGGTCCAGGAGGTCTTCCTTGAGCCGCACCTTCAGCTCCTCGGTGGCCATGGTCTCGAAGTCGCCGAACGACATCGGCACCACGCCTTCCAGGCTGGTCCAGACGTTCTGGATCGAGCGGTAGATGGCGCCGACGTCGAAGGCCAAGGCGCTGAAGTGTTCGGCGCCCGCCGGCAGGTAACGCAGCAGCTTGGGGTTGGCCTGATCCAGCATCACCATGCCGAACAGTCCCGGCTCCTTGTCGTTGAGGCCGATCTCGAGGTCGGCGACCAATTGGCGATCGTCGGCGCCGATGCGCATGTCGATGTTGTCGAGCGCGGCCAGCCCGGTGTCGCCGAGGACCTTGGCGACGTCGAATGGCGCGCCGGCCTGGTCGGCCTGGAACGCGATCATGTCGATGAAGCCCGACACCAGCCCGCCGAGCGACGCGTGCACCGACAAGGTGGAGTCGTCGTTCGCGCTCTGGCGGCGGCCCTCCTTGCCGAGCATCTTGGCGGCCTGGTGCTCGAGGTCGTTGCCGACCAGCATCACGATGTGCCCGTCGACCAGCTTGGGCACGCTGACCTGCATCTCCTCGTCGTCGCTGACGCGCAGGCGCAGGTCGCCGACCTGCAGGTCGCGCAGCGGCACGCGGCCGTCGTCGTTCTCCTCGATGGCCTTCTCGATCGCCGCGGCGAGCGCGCCGAGGTCGAAGCTGCCGTCCGGACCGAAGGAGATCACCATGCCGAGTTGGGGCGGTTCGCCGTTGGCCATCGCCTCGGCCAGCTTGGCCCCGTCGAACTGCACGGCGAAGACGATGTCGCCGCGGTAGTCGCTCAAGTACTTCTCGACCAGGTCGGCGTCGAACTTGCCGCTGCTGCGCAGTTGGGCGAGCAGTCCCTGCACGCCGCCGTCGATCTGGTCGAGCATCGGCGCGAGCGTCGCCGCCTGCAGCAGCTTGGCGACCTGGGTCTTCTCGAACTTCACCTTCCACTTGGCCGGCGCGGCCATGCGCACGACGACGGTCGAGTCGGCGGGCACGAAACGGTTTTGGTCGACGTCCTGCGCGGCGGCGGCCACGCAGAGCACGGGGAGCAGCAGGAGATGTCGCATCGGAATCCTCAGGGTTGTTGCAGATAGATGAGAATGCGGTCGTGCGCGAGCAGGACCAGGTCGCAGCGGCCGTCGCCGTCGAGGTCGCCCGTGGCCAGCTCGCGCGGCTCATTGTCGGGTTCTTCGCTGGGGCCGGCCTCGAACACGGGGATCGCCAGGGCGCGCGCCAGCCCGGCGCTGGAACCGGCGAGGATGTGCACGCCGGGCAGGCGGCCGTCGACGATGGCGAGATCGCCGATGCCGTCGTTGTCGAAGTCGCCGCAGCGGCCGAACCAGAAGCTGGTCTTGTCGGTCGGTGACTCGAGCACCGCCACCTGCTGCAGCATCGGGCCGTCGCCGAACGGCACGCGCAGGACGCCGCGGGGGCCGATCAGCAGCGCGGCGTCGGCGTGCAGGCGCAGCTGGGTGAAGTCGTAGGCCGGCACGTCCACCGAGGTCGGCGCCTGGCCCGAGATCGCGCGCACCAGCTTGTTGCTCTTCTTGTCGAGGTAGAGGCGGCCGCCGCCGGGCAGCTCGGCGCTCAGGCTCAGCTCGTCGAGGCCGGCCGGGCCGTTGTCCTGGCGCAGCACGTGCACCTGCCCCGCGGCGTCGATGCGGAACGTGCGCACGAAGCGCTCGCGCACGGCGACCAGCGCCGGCTTGCCCTCGTAGCTGCAGACCGCGAGCGCGCCGTCGTCGAGCTTCTTGGTGAAGCCCGCGGTGCCGGCGCTCTTGGCCGCGGCCTTGTCGTCGCCCTTGCCGGCGCCCAGCGTCACGACGCGCAGGCCTTCGTTGGGCACGACGAACGCGACCTCGAGGCCCTCGGCGTCGCCGATGTCGGCGACCAGCAGGGTGGCCGGGTCCGCGGGCAGGCGGCCGAGATCGAGCAGGGGCTCGGGCTCGGCGTCGGGTCGGGTGCGGTGCAGCTGCGCGTTGCGGCGGTCGTTGCGGCCGAGCACGAGCACGCCGCCCGCCGGGTCCACGGCCACTGCCACGGGCTTGTCGATGGTCTTCAGCGCGACGGGGAACTCGTCGAGCGGCAACGCCCCGGACTTCCACGCGACCGTGTCCTCCTCGGGGCTCGCCAGCACCAGGTCGTTCTTGCCGTCGCCGTCGACGTCGCCGAGCGCGAGCGAGGTGACGCCCGCGAGCGTCGGCAGCGACGAGGTCACGAAGGTGCCGTCGCGCCACTCGAAGAACAGCAGCCGCGCGCGCTCGGGCTGGGCCAGCAGCAGGTCGTCGTCGCCGTCGCCGTCGACGTCACCGAGCACGAACGGCGGTGTGCGGTTGCCGTCGTTCGCCGCCGCCCACCAGTCCAGCGCGCCCTGGCCGCCGGTGGCCGCGAAGGTCTGCAGCGACACGCGCCGGAACGCCCCGTCGATGGTCGCGAGCGCGGTCTTGCCGTCGGCCGTCGGGGCGCTCCACAGGTAACGCAGGTTGTCGACGGAGAGGATCTGCCACGCGCCGAAGGTGCCGTCGCCGTGGCCGCGGCGCAGCCGCAGGTTCATCGTCGCGCCGGGCACGATGCAGGCCAGGTCGAGCTTGCCGTCGGCGTCGAAGTCGAGCAGTTCGAACGCGTAGGCGTTCTCCTCGAGGGTCTCGATCGGTGACAACACGGGTTCGGTCGCGATCTTGGTGACCCAGCGCAGGGAGCCGCGCGAGAACGCGAGCAGGTCGGCCTTGCCGTCGCCGTCGAGGTCGCCCGTGTCGAGCACCAGGTTGCGCGTGCCCAGGCCGAGGTCGATCGGCTTGCTGGCGTCCTTGCCCTGACGCAGTTCGAGTCGGCCGCGGCTGTCGACCACCAGCAGGTCGCTCTTGCCGTCGCCGGTCGCGTCGGCGAGCGCGTAGCCGCCGATCTGACCCTGGGTCGGGATCTGCTCGAGCTGGGTCTCCTTGCCGTCGGTGCGCAGCACTGTCAGGCGCGCGCGGCGCGGGTCGAGCACGACCACTTCCTTGCGGCCGTCGCCGTCGACGTCGGCGATGCGCAGGTTGCCGATGCCGAAGCCGATCTTGGTGATCAGCGGGCCGGTGAAGCCGAAGCGGCTGCGCAGCTCGACCGGGATCGGGTCGGGCGTGCTCTGGGCGAGCAGGGTGGGGGCGAGCGGCGTCGGGGCGAGCAGGATCGCGACGGAGATCGCGGCCCTCTGCAGCGGGGTCTTGGCGAGCATCGTCGGCGCACTCTATGGTTGCCGCGATGGTGCTCGCAACTCTCACCCTCCTCATCGCCCTGGCCCAGCAGGACCCGACCCCCGCGCCCGCCCCGGCTGCCGCGACCCCGGCTACCCCGGCCACCGCGGCCGCCCTCGAGATCCTCGACCTCGGCAACGGCTGCCAGCTCCAGGGCCGCGTGCTGCGCAGCACCGAACAGGCGATCCTGCTCGACGTCGGCTACGACGTGCTCAAGGTGCCCACCGCCGCCGTGCTGCGGCGCGTGCCCGTCAAGGCCGCCGAGGCCGGGCGGATCGAGAAGGAAGACCTGTTCGCGCGCGCCGAATTGCCCGAGCGCTCGGTCGCCGAGGGCGCCAAGGTCATGGGGGAGGCCGTGGTCAAGATCGAGGCCGCGGGCGGGCAGGGCTCGGGCTTCATCACCAACGCGGAAGGCTGGATCGTCACCAACTTCCACGTCGTCGAGAAGGAGGTCGAGGTCGACGTGGTGATCTACCCGGTCGGCAAGAACGGGCTCGAGCCGCGCACCGTGCGCAAGGCGAAGGTCGCGGCGATCAACCCGGCCATGGACCTGGCGCTGGTCAAGATGGAGCCGCCCAAGGACCTGCAGCTCGAGACCGTGTTCCTCGGCGACAGCGATGCCATGCACGTCGGTGACACCGTCTACGCGATCGGCGCGCCGATCGGTCTCGACCGCACCGTCAGCGCCGGCATCATCAGCGTCACCAACCGGACCTTCGAGGGGCGCTGCCACTTCCAGATCACCACGCCGATCAACCCCGGCAACTCCGGCGGCCCGCTGTTCAACCTGCGCGGCGAGGTGGTCGGGGTCAACAGCGCCGGCTACCAGGGCTTCCAGGGGCTCAACTTCGCGATCCAGAGCAAGTACGTGATCGACTTCCTGCGCAACCGCGACGCGTTCGCGCTCGACTCGACGCGCTCCGAGAACGGCGTGCACTACCTGCCCGCGCCGGGCAAACCTGCCGCCCGCGACAAGTAACCGGATCGATTCCGGATTGACCCAAATGGCGACGCGCGCGCCGGCCATGGGGTAGCCGGGTGGGGGAGTTGGGCCACCTCGCCGTCGGCGTCGACGCAAGTCGCGGCGCCGCGTGCGGGGCCCCGTGCCGCCGCGCCTGGTGCCGCGATTTCGCCCCAGGAACGGCCTGCGCGGGCGAAGAAGAGATGGCCCGTCTTTGGGCCTTGAGGAGTGACCCAATGAAACTTCACCACTTCACCATGGCGTTGGTCGCCGGGACGCTCGCGCTCCAGGCCGCCCCCTGCCAGGGCGTGTCGATGACGGTGCGTTCGCCGGATGGGGTCGCTGGTTACGCCTGTGAGCCGTTCCAGTGCCTGCCGGAGAAGTTCCTGGCCGACGCTGGCGGCATGCTCGACTGCGAGGTCTACGGGCGTCGCGGCACCTTCTTCGTGATGCTCGGCGGCATGCCGACCATCGGCTGCACCCCGGTTGCCGGCTTCGACGGCATGCTCGCCCTCGGCAGCCCCGTGTTCACGCTGGGCTATGGCGGCGTGTCGGACTACAGCGCCACCACCGACTGCGGCCTGGGCACGGGCACGATGAACTTCGTGGTGCCGGGCGGCGCCGTCGGCATGGCTTTCCGCCTGCAGGCGGTCGGCTACTCCACCGTGGACGTCGGCCTCGCCTTCAGCCGGGCCGTCGAGATCCACCTCCGCTAGGAGAGGGAGGAAGACGGGGTCTGGAGCACGCGCCTCCTGCCGCGATGCGGCAGGGGGCGCGTTCGTACCCGGTTCGCCGCGCTCACTGCGGCCAGCGCACGTAGTCGGGGATCTCGGGCCGCGCGACCCGGAACACGCCCTCGGCGGTGAGCGTGAAGTTGCCGTGTTCGTCCTTGGTCAGCTTGCCCACGACCTTGACCTCGTCGAGCAGGCGCAGGTCGGGCAGCGCGGGCGTCGCCAGCGGCCTGCCGTCGGCGTCACAGAGCTCGACGTTGAGCGCGTTGGCGGTGCGGGTCTCGGGCTTCTCGCAGCAGTAGTCCCAAGGTGTCTTGCACTTGTCCTCCTTGTTGGTCTCGCCGCAGTAGGGCAAGGCGGTGTCCATCAGCGTGAAGGCCGCGAGGCCCTTGACGGTGCTGCAGATGCGCCCGTGCACGACGACGCGGTCCTGCGGGCCGTCCTCCTTGGCGTTCTTCACCGACGCGGCGGCGCCGGGATCGGCCGCGAGCACGCGTGCGACGACGTCGGGTGAGGCCTTGGCCGGGGTGATCATCTCGGTGCCGGACGTGCCGCCGCACGCAGCGAGGCTCAGGGCGAGAGGGAAGAGGAACGACAACTTGCGGGTCATGCTTTGCCTCCGATGGCATCAGGAAGGGGAATACGGACGGCGCGCACAGCCGGCACGATGCCGCCGAGCACGCCCGAGACGACCGCCGCGCCGAGGCCGATGGCCCGGCTGAGCAGATCCGGTTGCAGCCGCAGGGCGCCCATGGGATAGCGCAGCGACACGTCGCCGATCGCCATCGCGAGCAGCACGCCGAGGCCGCCGCCCACGAACGCGAGCAGCGCCGACTCCTCGACGAGGCCGACCGCGACCGCCAGCGGCGAGTGGCCGAGCGCGCGCAGCGTGCCGAGCTCGCGCGTGCGCGCGAGCACCGCGGCGAACATCGTGTTGGCGCACGCGAACGCGCCGGCGACGACGGCCAGCAGCGCCATCCAGCGCGCCAGCGCCGCGATCGGCGTGAGGCTGCTGGCCAGCGCGCGCAGCAGTTCGCGTTCGGTGACGACCGAGATCTCGAGGTCGAGGCGCCGCGCCGCGAACAGCTGGGCCTCGGCGATCGCGTCGGGCGACCGCAGCCGCGCGATCACACACGACACGTCCTCGCGTTTGGTGGTCAGCATCACGTCCTCGAGCCGCCCCCAGATCTCGGCCTCGTAGGTGGTGCCCGGCGCCGCGAAGTGGCCGACGATCGTGAAGTCGCGGTGTTCGATCGGCATGGTCGCGCCGATCGCCAGCGCCTCGGGCGGCAGGTCCATGCGCGCGCCGACCAGCGCGCCGACCATGATCTCGTAGGGGCCGCGCGGTTCGCGGCCCGCCACGACCTGCACCGGCGTGTGCACGAGGTAGGCGGCCGGGGTGACGGCGCGGATCAGGCCGACGCGATTGCCGTTGCGCGAGGCGATGTGCAGTTCGATCGAGGCGGCGCGCTGGCCGTTCTCGCTGACGACGCCCGGCATGGACGCGGCGGCGACCTCGGCGTGGCCGCGCGTGATCACCGAACGCACCAGGTCGACCTCGGCGGAGACGCCGAGCACGACGGCGACGTCGTCGCGCGCCGTTCCGGTCGCCGCGGTGGACAGGCCGCTCGCGAACGCGTGCATCGCGATCACCAACATCGTGGTGATGGCGATGCCCAGGGCCGTGGCCGCGGTGCGCGTGCCGCGCCGCAGGATGTTGCGCAGGATGTACTGGAAGGGCAGCATCGTCACTCCGCCTTGACGCCGAGGTGCAGGGGGCGGCGGGCGACCGCGATCGCGGGCGGGATCGACGCGAGCGCGCCCGTGAGCAGCGCTGCGCCCATCGAGACCAGCGCGGTGTTCCAGCTCGGGATCAGGTCGATGCCGTAGCCCTCGACGCCGAGCGTGACCGGGCGCAGCAGCAGGATCACGATCACCAGCGCGGTGCCGAGCGCCCCGCCGATCAGGCCCAGGCCGATGCCCTCGCTGGCGATCAGCGCGATCAGCCGGCTCTTGGTCATGCCGATGGTCTCGAGCACGCCCATCTCGGCGGCGCGCGATTCGGCGCTGATGAACACGGTGTTGGCGAGCACCAGCGCGACCACCAGCACCGCCAGGTAGCCGAGCCAGCGCGCGAACTCGACCAGCTCGGCGATCTCGCCGATCGCGGCGGCGACGAACGCGTGCATGCTCTTGGTGTCGGTGCGCGACTCGTCGGTCTTGAAGTGCTGGTCGATCGCCTCGGCGACTTCGGTCTCGTCGGCGCCGGGGCGGATCTTGACCAGGAACTCGGTCGCGGCGCCCTGGCGGTCGCGCGCCAGCGCCAGCTGGTCGAGATGCACGAACGCGAGGTTGGCGACGCCGGCGGTCTCGCTGCGGATGATGCCGCTGACCTGGACGTCGACCTCACCCAGGCGCACGCGCTGGCCGACCGCGAGGCCGCGGCGCGCCGCCAGCCGTTCGCCGACGAGCGCGCCGTCGCCGTGTTGCTTCCAGGCGCCGATCGAGCCGTCGAGCACCTGCAGGTCGTAGAGCTTGTCGAGCGCCTCGGCGGTGACGCCGTGCAGGGTGACCAGGTCGAGGTTGGAGCGGCACGAGTTGATGAACACCAGCGTCGGCAGGACGTCCTCGACGCCGTCGATCTTGCGCAGGTCGCGTTCGTAACGCAGCGGCAGGTCGGAGGTCAGCGGGCAGAAGCGGCTGTCCTGGAACACCACCAGCACCGGCTGTCGGGCCTTCTCGGCGAGGGCGGCGACGCCGCCGTCGACGGTGCGCACGAACGCGAACAGGGTCATCGCCAGCGCCGCGCCGAGCAGCGTCAGCAGCGAGCGCATGCGCGCCCGGCTGGCGGTGCGCAGCACGTAGGGCAGGAACGCGAGCAGCTCACGCATGGCTGGCCTCGGCCACGATCTGGCCCTTGTCGAGGTGCACGATGCGATCGGCGACGGTCGCCGCCTGCGGGTCGTGCGTGACCATCACCAGCGTCTTGCCGAACTCGTCGACGAGGCGGCGCAGCAGCTCGAGCGTCATCGTCGCGGCGGTGCGGTCGAGGTTGCCGGTCGGTTCGTCGGCGAACACGACCAGCGGGTCGGCGACGATCGCGCGCGCGATCGCCACACGTTGTTGCTGGCCGCCCGACATCTGGCGCGGCAGGTGGTGCATGCGGTCGGTCAGGTCGACCGCGGCCAAGGCCGTGCCGATCTTCGCTTCGCGCTCGTCGCGCGACAGACCGAGCAGCAGCAGCGGCACCTCGACGTTCTCGTAGGCGGTCAGCACCGGGATCAGGTTGTATTGCTGGAACACGTAGCCGACGGCGCGCGTGCGCCACCGCGCCAGGTGGCTCGGGCTCATCGCCGAGACCAGCTCGCCGCCGACCTTGACGGTGCCTTCGGTCGGTCGGTCGATGCCGGCCAGCATGTGCAGCAGCGTGGTCTTGCCGCTGCCGGACGGGCCCATCAGGCAGACGAACTCGCCCTGCTCGATGTCGAAATCGAGGTGCGAGATCGGGGTGACCTCTTCGGAGGTGGAGCGGAACGTCTTGGTGACGCCGCGCAGTTCGATCAGACTCATGGTTGTTGCTCCTCGATGCGCTCGCCGTCCTTCACCGGCACGAGCACGACCTGTTGGGCCACCGACAACTCGCCGGTCACCAGCGCGTCGCCGTCGCGTTCGCCGACCACCTGCACGGGCACGGCGCGCGCCGCGCGGGCCACGGGGTCGAACACGAACACCTTGTCGCCGGCCACGGCCGCCCGCGGCACGCGGAACGACGACGGGCCGCTGTTCTGCTGCGCGGCGTCGGCCAGGAAGTTGGCGCGCACCAGCGTCTCGGGGCGCAGCAGCGGCGGCGGGTCGATCAGCTCGACCTTGACCTGCAGGGTGTTCTTGAGCAGGTCGGACTCGTGCTGCAGGCGCTGCACCACGCCGCGCACGACGGCGTTGCCCAGCGACTCGCAGCGGATCTGCACCTGCTGGCCGGCGTGCACCGCGGCCACCGAACCGAACGGCACGTCGATGCGCGCGCGCAGATGGCTCGGGTCGTAGACGGCGACGATCGGCTCGGCGCCGGGGCCGGTGATCATGCCCGGGGCCGCGTCGAGGCGCATGACCACGCCGCTGGCCGGCGCGAGCACCTCGGTCCAATTCAGTTCGCGTTCGGCGATCGCGACCTCGGTCGCGGCCGCGGCGGCCGCGGCGTGCGCGCGCTCGAGGCTGCGTTCGGCGATCGCCACGCCCTGGCGCAGGTCCACCGGGCCGTCGCGCAGCTCGGTGGCCAGCGCGACGCGCTCCTGCGCCGCGGCGAACTCTCGCCCGACCGCCTCGAGTTCGGCCGCCGCTGCGGCATGCGCGGCTTCGGCGGCGGCGACCGCGGCGTGGGCCCGTTCGCGCGCGACCTCGTTGCTGCTGCCGGCCTCGGCAAGGCGGTCCTGCGCGGTCGCCGTCGCGGTCGCTTCGCTCACCATGGCGGCGGCCTTCGGCACGGCGCTGGTCGCAGTCGCGACCCTGCCGGCGAGCTGATGCAGCATCGTCTGCGCCTCGACCAGCCGCAGCCGCGCCTCGCCGTTCTGCGCGAGCCGTTCGCGCGCCAGCTGCAGTTCGGCCTCGGCGACGGTGGCCGCGCGCTGCTTCTCGGCCGCCGTCGCCTGGGCACGGTCGCGCGCGGCGAGCAGCTCGGCGCTCTGCAGGCGCGCGATCACGGTCTTGCCCTGTTCGACGAGCGCACCCTCGAGCACCTCTATCGCTTCGATGCGGCCGCGCACCAGCGGTCGCACCCACACCGGGAACGGATCGGCCTCGACCCAGCCGACGGCTTCGGCGGCGGTCGTCGACGCGGTCGTGCTCGCTTCGCCGGCGGCGACCCGCGCCATCGGCACGGCGCGCGTCGGCGACAGCAGGGGCCACGCGAACGACAGCACCACGGCGATCGCGAGCAGCAGGAACGCCACCGTCACGAGGCGCGGCGCCAGCGGCCGGCGCGGGGCCGGCGCCGCCTTCTCGGTCATGCGCAGCGCCGAGAGATCGACCTTGCTCATGACTTCACCTCCGCGGTGATCGCGGGCCAGCCGTGCGCGACCGCGGCGCGCACCTGCGCGCGGGCGGCGACGATGCTGATCTCGCGCAGCATCCGGGTGTCCTCGACGGCCATGACCGCAGCCTCGGCGAGCGCGCCGAAGGCGTCGACCTCGACCTGCACCGCGACCAATGCGGCCTGCAGCGCGGTCTCACTGGCGCGCTGCCGCGCCGCGGCCGCCGTGCGCTGTGCTTCGGTCGCCGTGCGTGTGCTGTCTGCCGAGGTGGCTTCCGCGACCACCTGCAAGAACGCCTCCAGCAGGTCTTCGCGCGCTGCCTGGCGCCGTTCACGCGCGCTCGCGGCTGGCCCGTGTTGCAGCAGCGGCACCCGCAGTACCGCCATCGCTTCGAGCGGCCCGCCGCGCAACGGGAACTCGGGGCCGATCATCAGCGACGGGTACTGATCGGCAACCGCCTGCCGGAACTCGGCGTCGGCGACCTGCCACCGCGAGGTCGCGAGCGTCAGGTCGGGGCGCTGCAGCAGCGTCTCGTCGCCGGTCGCGAAGTCGCGCCAGGGCTGCGCGTCGTGCACGAGCTGCAGCGATGCGGTCGCGGACAGCCCGAGCAACGCGCGCAGCCGCGCCAGGTTGTCGATGCGGTCGCGCGCGAGCGCGGCACGCTCGGCGACCGCCGCCTGCTGGCCCGCTTCGAGGCGCGTTGCGGCCACGGGCGCGGCGAGGCCGGCCGCGCGGAAGTCGCCGGTGCGCACGTCGATCGTGGGGGAGGTCAGCGGCGCCAGCGCGTAGTCGACTGCGAAGGCCTCGGCGATCTCGCCGAGCACGCGCCACCGTTCGGCGACCAGCTGCGCCGCGGCCTGTGCCGCCAGCGCCTCGTCGCGACCGGTTGCGCCGCCGCGCGGGCCCAGCCCGAGCACCGCGACCGGATCGAGCATCACGCCGAGCATCTCGGTGCCGCTGCGCCATTCGCTCTGCAACGTCAGTGGCTGGATCATTGCGCCGGCCGCGCGCGCACGCGACTCGGCCGCGAGCAGCGCCGGGTTGTCGGACAGCGCCGTCGTGAAGGCGCGTTCGAGCGTGAACGTGCCGCCCTGCCGCTGCGCGGCCTCGGCGGCGACGGTCGCGACGTCGGCGTGATCCGGGGAGTAGGTGACGCAGGCGCCGAGCGGCGCGAGCCACAGCAAGCAGGTTCGAACGGCCATCGGAGTAGCGCCGCGATCAGCGGCAACGGGGTCCTCGGAAGGGGACCGATGGCGATTCCATGGCCACCGGTCGACGAGGCCGCGACGCGAGGTCGTGGCCACGACGAACGGTTGCTAGATCAGCAGCAAGGTGGTGCGGCGCAGCTCGAGCCGCGGGTCCGGCCGCGGCGGGCCGGTGGCGAACGGCGGCAGCCAGACGCGTTCGATCGTGGGCAGGTGCAGCGCGGGCGGTGCGAACGTCGCCACCGCGGGCAGGTGTCCGTCGATCTCGAACGCCTTGGGCAGCGGGCCCGTCGGCACGTTCACGTCGATGGCTACGCAGCAGTCGGTGTCGCAGCCGGCCGCGCCGATCGAATCGTCACCGCCGACGGCGGTCGCGTCGCCGGCCGCGGTCGTCGGCTTCGCGGCGTGCTGCTCGGCGCAGTGGCACGTGCCCGGCGCGCAGCAGCTCTGCGCAGGGCGAGTCGCGGTCTGCTGATGGCAGCAGGCCGAGGTCGCCGCGACCTGCTGCATACCCCGGCAGTGCCGCACCGAACGCTGCGCCGCGAACCCGGCCACCAGCATCACCACCAGCCCCATCGCCAGGGCGATGCGGTGCAGGTTCTTCTGGTAGGTGCGGCGCAACATCAGCATCTCGATCGGATCGCGGGGGACAGAGACTGGACCACATCCGGGCTCCTGTCAAGCTGGCCGGTGGGGGCAAGGGGTCGCATCGCCCTGCGCTCGACGACATCTGCTGCGATCAACCCAGCCACCCCACTAGGATCTCGGCCGGCCATGGACGACGCCGAGCCGATGATCACGCAGTTGCTGGCGCGCATGCGCGACGGCGACGCGGCAGCCGGTGAGCAGCTGATGCCGCTGCTCTACGCCCACCTGCACGAGCGGGCGGCCTCGCTGATGCGGCGCGAATCGCGCGAGGTGACGATGCAGCCGACGATGCTGGTGCACGAGGCCTGGCTGCGGTTGCAGCAGAGTCCGGGCGGCGCCTGGGACGACCGCGGGCACTTCTTGCGACTCGCCGGGCGGGTGATGCGCAACGTGCTGGTCGACAACGCGCGGCGCCGCGGTCGCACCGTCGGCGCGACGGACGGCGAGCTGGTGGCGATCGCGATCGGGCCGCAGGCCGAGGACCGCGTCGACGTGCTCGATCTGCAGGCGGCGCTCGAACGCCTCGCGGCGCGGGACCCCGAGCTCGAGCAGATCGTCGAGATGCGGTTCTTCGCGGGGCTGACGCTGCAGGAGACGGCGGCGGCCCTCGGCAAGTCGACCACCAGCGTGCACCGCGCATGGGAGCTCGCCCGCGCGTTCCTGTTGCGCGAGCTGCGCGACGCCCGCGACTGAAGAATCGTCGAGAACTGCGGAAAACGCGGCCGGATGACGGCGCCTGTCGGGGCGAACCCCAACAGGAGATCCTTCCGCATGAACCTGCAGACCTACGTCATTCCCCTGCTGAGCCTCGGTCTCGGCGCCACGCCGCTGTTCGCCCAAGGCGAAGAAGAGAAGGCCTTCGAGGTGCCCGCCGAGGCGCGCGGCGTGCTCTGGGACGGCACCGTCCCCGACAACGTCGTGTTCGCCGATCCATCCGTGGTCGGCGCTCGCGAGCTGAACGCCAACGACCCGATGATGCAGCCGTTCCTCAAGCTGCTGAACACCTACACGGACTTCGTCGACGAGAACCTCAAGGGCTTCGACGGCAAGACGAGCCAGCGCGAGGCGGCGTTCCACGCCGTCAACCTGATCCTGGTCAGCGGCGTCGTCTGGCCGCCGACGATGACGGCCGCGGGCGTCGGCATCGGCGCCATCGCGCTGTCCGAGTCGGGCCCTGGCGCGATCGGCGGCGGTGTCGCCGGCGGTGTGATCGGCGGCGCCGCCGGCACCGGGGCGATGTGCGCGCAGATCATGCTCGCCGTCGCGCTCGGCCTGCACGTCAACGAGAAGTACCCCGACGTCGGCACGCGCGATCTGCCGATGGCGGACGGCAGCGACGTGGCGCTGTTCGACGATCCGGAGGCCTGGGTGATCGAGGATCTGCGCGTCACCGAGGCGGAGGAGGCGACGGACGGCGTCGGTGACCGCGACATCCGCGGCGGCACCGAGCGCCGCGCGACGGGCACCGCGGTCGGCGCGGCGCGTCGCGTCGCCGGCGCCGCGAGCCGCTACGCGGGGCCGTGGGAATCGCTGTTCGTGCACATGGTGCGGGACGCGGCGGCGCCGGAGATCGACAAGCTGGCGCGCTACTGGGAACGCTACCCGGGGCTCTCGGCCGCGCAGCGTGCGCAGCTGACGCAGGCTGCGGGCCTCAAGCCCTTCGTCGCCCAGATCGCCTACATCCGCGCCAACGGCCGCCTGTCGAGCAATAGCAAGCCGGCGATGCCGCTCTCGGGCTGGCAGCGCACCGTCTCCAAGCTGCTCTCGGGCGACCAGGGCGCGGTGCAGCAGCTGTGGCTCGACTGCTTCGCGATCGGCAACACCCGCCTCGACGTGCGTTCGGACAAGCTCACCTGGACGACGCCGACCGCACTGCGTCGCGTCGGCGCGCCGAGCAGCTTCTCGACGGGCATCGGCGCCATCAACGCGCGCGTCACGGGCTTCGGCGGCTCCCTCGCGGCGTCGGTCGAGCCGGGCGACTTCCGCATCACGCTGGGCAGCGCGCAGATCAGCGGCGACCGCGTGCGTGTGCGCTTCACGATCGGCAAGGGCCGCCTGCTCGACCTCGCGGTCAAGGGTGAGTTCGGGCCCGCGAAGCACCAGTTCAAGGCGTCGCCGTCGCTGCGGCGCGACCTCGTCGGCAACCTGGAGTTCGCGGTCGTCGGCTATGGGCTGCAGCTCAAGAAGGTCAGCCTCGGCCGCGTCGACCTCAACCTCGGCGTCAACCTGCCCGCGGCGCTCAAGCCGATCGAGGGGCTGCTCAAGGACTTCGAGGCCAAGGTCGTCGACGCCGCAGAGGACCTCATCGGCAAGAAGCTCGGCTTCGAGAAGGTGTTCGACGACCTCGACAAGTACGTGCCCAAGCAGCTGCTCGAGCTGCTCAACAAGACCGCCGGGGACTACGGGCTCGCCGAGGTGCAGAGCATCACCAGCCTGGCGCTGCGCAACGGCAAGCTCGAGGCCAACGTGCGCGCGGTCGAGTGGAACGGCGTGCCGTCGCTCGACGCCGTGGTGCGCAGGTTCGGCGCCCGCATCCAGCAGCTGGCGCGCTGAGTCCCTTCCCCTGACGACGACGTCGTGCGGAGCCGAGCCATGAATACAACGTGCGTGCTACCCCTGTGTCTGTTGGCCGGCTGCGCGACCGGCGACTTCGTCGATCGCGATGCGGCGACCAGCGACTTGCGCGCGGCGTCGCCGGCGCCCTTCCGGGTCGCGGTCGCGCCGCTGCAGGTCGTGCCCGAGCTGGACCTGGCGAAGGCAACGGCGCTCGGCGGCGAGCTCACGGCGCAGAGGCTGCACGACGCGCTGCTCGCCGATCTGCGCACGCTGCGCGCGGCCAGCGTCGTCACCGCCGTCGGCGGCGACGACCTGGCAGAGGCCGAGGCGGCCGGCGCCGACCTGCTGCTGCGGCCGAAGCTGGTCGGCGCGGACTTTCAGTTCCAGGGCGGCTCGACCGACGGCCTCCTGTCGTCGCTGCTGTGGCTCACGACCTGGGTCGGCGGGTTGTTCATCGCCGATTCGGACTACCTCGCGGGGCTCGAGATCGACTGGCAGATCGTCAACCCGCACAACGGCCAGGCGATCGCCGACCTCGGCGGCACGGTGCGCACGGTGCGCCTGGGCTTCTTCGACCGCAACGACGTGGCCTCGCTCGGCACGCTGCAGAGCCTGCTGATCCCGCCGCCGCTGACCGCCGACGGCGACGCCGCCACGGCGCGCAGCCTCACCGCCGCCGCCGTCGCGCACGCGGCCGGAGAGCTGACTGGATACCTCAAGTCCGGCCTCGCGGGCGACGAGCGCGAACTGCTCGGCGAGCTGCGCGTCGAGGCGCCGGTCAACGGCGGCGTCGTCGCCGACGCGTTCACGTTGCGCGGCGCGTTGGTCGCGCACGAGCTGATCGGTGAGCTCGCGGTGCTGGTCGACGACACGGTCGCGGTCGAGCTCGACGCCACCGGCCTGCCGCCGCGCTCGCAGCAACAGGTCGGCGCGCGCACGTTCCGCGTGCCGCTGCCCGAACTGCAACTGACCGCGCACCCCGGCGCGAACCGCATCGTGGTCGAGTACGTGGCGGGTGGTCGGCGCAGCTCGCGCACCATCGTCTGCTACGGCAGCGACCAGGGAGGTGGCTCGTGAAGCGCCTCCGGAACGTCCTGCCGCTCGTCGCCGTGCTGGCGACGGCGTGCGGTCCTGCCGCGATCGGCGCCGGCATCGGCGAGCTGTCGCGCAACAACGGCGACCAGACGGTCGTGCTGCTGTTCGTCAACGACGGCGGCGAACCGCTGCAGCTGCGGCTCGAGGGGCTCGACCTGTCGGGCGCGCCGCTGTCGCTGGTCCCCGACCCGATCCCGGCCCTCGGCCGCGCCGAGCTGCAGCTGCCGCGCGCCCTGGCGCTGCGGGTGCGCGCCGCGCAGCTCGCGGCGGACCTCGCCACGCCGCCCGTCACCTGGGACTTCCGGCTCGAGGAGCCCAACAGCGGCGCGAGCTACGGGCTTGGCGTGCAGGCCGCCGTGGTCTCGGGGCTCACCGCCTCGGGCTCGGCCGGCGACCAGGTCGTGTTCGACCGGCTCGTCGGTGGCGCGTCGAACGCGTCGTTCGAGCGCGTCTGCGCCGCGACCCTGCCGGGTTCCCCGCAGCGCTTCGCCCTGCACCCCGGCGGCGGCTACGTCTACTCGGTGCGCGACACCGCCGGCGGCGCCGAGATCACCGCGCTGCGCGTCGACGCGCGTAGCGCCGCGTTCGACGTGATCGGCGCGGAGTTCGGCCGGACTCCGACCAACCCGCGCACCATCGCCTACGACGGCGCGTTCGCCGACCTCGACGTGTTCGTCGAGCCGCTCGGCCGCGTGCTCTACGTGGTGCAGCGACAGCCCGCGGCCAAGCGCAGCGTGCTCGCGATCGCGCCCATCCTCGCCGACGGCACCCTGGGCGAGCCGCAGACCGCGGTGCGCGGCCTGATCGGCGACCTGGCGGTGCGCGCCGACGGCCGCCGCCTCTACCTGACCGAGGACCTCGGCGACGGCGCCGGCTACCGGCTCGCGGACTTCGCGCTCACCGCGGCGGGCCAGATCGACTTCCTCGCGGCGTCCGCGGCGATGCCGTGCGTGGTCACCGAGGGCGGGCAGCTGGCTCTGCACCCGACCGGGCGCGTGCTCTACCTGGCGCTGCGCGACCCCGTGTCCGCGCTGGCCAAGGTCGGCGCCTACTTCGTCGGCGACAACGGCGGCGTGCTCTCGCTCGGCGACGACTGCAGCGGCTTCGAGTCCGTCGACGACCTCGTCGTCGATCCGACCGGGCGCGAGCTGTACCTGACGGGAACGGCGCTCGGCGGCGCGCGGCGGGTGCTGCGCTACGCGCTGGACCCGGTCTCCGGCGCGCTGGGCGCGTTCGACGAGCAGGACCTCGGAGCGGTGTCGCGGCTGACTTCGACCGCGGACCCGTCGCGGGCCTCGGGCGACCCGCTGCACGACGTCGTGTTCGTGGCCGTGGGCGACCACCTCGTGCCGCACCTGCGGCAGGCCGGCGGCGCGCTCGCGCCGCTCACCGGGGCACCCGCGCTCGACTACGGCTCGCCGTCCAACACCCACTTCGTCACGGGCGCGCAGCGCGGCACGGTCGGCGCGCCGCGGTCGCGCTGACCACAGGAGTTCCCATGTTGTTGCTCACGCTGTTGTCCGTCTTCGTCTTGGGCCAGGAGCCGCAGGCCGACGCGCCGCGCGGCCAGCGCCGCGCGCTGCTGATCGGCATCAACGACTACGTCAACCCCGACATCCCCGACCTGCGCGGCTGCGTCAACGACGTCGCGCTGATCGAGCACGTGCTCGAACGGCGCTACGGCTTCGAGGAGGTGCGCGTGCTGCGCGACCGCGAGGCGACGCGCGCGGCGATCCTGCGCGAGCTGCAGCGCGTGGTCGACGCGACCGATCGCGACGACTTCCTGTTCGTGCACTATTCGGGCCACGGCTCGCAGCAGCAGGACCAGAGCGGCGACGAGGCGCAGGACGGGCTCGACGAGACCCTCGTCGCCTGCGACAGCCGGAGCGGCGACGTGCCCGACATCCTCGACGACGAGATCGACGCGATCCTGTCGGGGCTGCGCACGAGCAACGCCGTGATCAGCTTCGACGCGTGCCACTCGGGCACCGGTACGCGCGCGCTCAGCGAACTGCGCACGCGCGACGTGCCGCCCGATCCCCGCGCGGCGCTCTATCGCCGCGGCGACGACGTCGGCACGCGCGGCGGGGCCGCCCGCTACCTGGCGATCACCTCGGCATTGGCGCGCGAACGGGCGCTGGACGGCCCCGTCGACGGCACAGCGCACGGGCTGTTCTCGCTGGCGCTGGGCCGCGTGCTGGCCGAACAGCCCCTGCCCGGCGAGGGCGCGCGGCGGCGCGCGTCGGTGGCCGAGTGCGAACGCATGGTGATCGCCGGCTATCGCGACATCGTCGACGCGCTCGGCTGCACGCACCGGGCCTCGACACCCGCGTTCGAGCTGATCGGCTTCGACGACGACGTCGCCGGGCAGCGGCGGCGACTCGAGGGCGCGCTGCTGCCGGCGCCGCGACCGGGGCGCGGCGCGCGCTTCCCGTGGCTCGCCGTGCAGGGCGACGGCAAGACGTGGTTCCTGGAGGGCGCCGATGCGCGCGGCGTGACGCCGGGCTCCTGTTGGGCGATCTTCGCGCCGGGCGAAGCCAGCTTCGAACGCGGCGCGCTGGCGTGGGGTGAAGTGGGCGCGGTGCGCGGCGGCCGGGCCGCCTTGACGCTGCGCGGCGGCGCGGACCTGCAGCGCAGCTTCGCCGACTGCCGGGCGGTGCGCATCGCGCCGGCGCGCGACGCCGGCGCACCCAGGGTCCGGCTCGAGCTCGCCGGTGACGATCGGGCCAGGGCCCGCGACCTGCTCGCGCGGCTGTCACCGCGCGCGGCGGTCGTGGCCGACGACGCCGCGGGCGCGAACTTCATCTTCCGTCGCCTGGACGCGGGTTCGGGTTTCGTGGTCCTGGCCGGTGACGAGACCAGCGCGGTCGCCGAGCGGGCCACGCTCGACGAGGCCGCGCGGGTCGTGGCGCGAACCCTGACCGCGTCGCGGCTGCTCGCGCTCGACAATCCGACGTCGTCGATGCGCGTGCGGGTGTGCACCGATCTCGTCGGCGGCGAGGTCGAGGACCGGGAGATCGGCGTGCTGCGCGCGCGTCGCAAGCCGGCCGCCGACGGCTATCGCGTCTATCGCGACGGCGATCCGGTCGAGGCGCGCAACTGTCTGCAGGTGCACGTCGAGGCCGACCAGGACTGCTACGTGACCGTCGTCGACGTCGACGCGCAGGGTCGCGTCGGGCTGTTGTTTCCCAACGAACTGTCGGAGGAGAGCGGCTGGCTGCCGCAGGGCCTGGTGCCCGCCGGGCTGCGCGTCAGCATCCCGGACGCGGTCCGCGAGGACAACGCCGCCGGCTTCCTGCTGCCATTCCTCACGGCGGGCAGCGAGACCATCCGCGTGTTCGCCACCAGCGACGCGGCGACCGCCGAGCGCATCCGCGACGCGGTCCGACAGGCGCATCGCCTGCAGAAGGAGGCGCCCGACGACGCGGCCGCCGTCGAGGACGTGCTCGGCGCGCTGCGTGAGGAGCTGATGCGCGCGACCTTCGGCCTGCGCGAGATCGGCGTGATGGGCGTCGGCGTCGTGCCCAACAAGCCGCGGCGGCAGCCCGCCGAGGCGAGCGCGACGGCGGACGAGCCGGCAGCGGCGGCCGGCGACTGGACCGCCGCATCGATCAACTTCCGCGTCGCGGAACACGAGGAGAGGTGAGATGAACAACGTTTCCTGGCGTCGGCTCCTGGTCCTCGGCGGTCTGCTGCTGGCAGCGTGCCAGACGATGCTGCCGCTCGCGGGGCGGCTGCTCGCGACCGCGGTCGGCAACTACGACAGCCGCTACGGCAAGCTCGTCGACGATCTGTCGACGGCGCTCAAGGCCGGGCCCGCGCCGGGCGGCGCGGCGACGAAGGTCGGCGCGCCGATCTCGCTCGAGGTGGCGCTGCTGCGGCAGGAGGAGCAGGGCGGCGAGATCGTGCCCGTGGCGATGGCGAACGGCGAGGTGCTGCGCTGGCGCGGCAGCCTCGAGGCCAGCGACCGCTTCAAGGTGTTCTTCCGTCCCAGCGAGGACTGCTTCGTCTACGTCGTGCTCGTCGACGGCACCGGTTTCGTGCAGGTGCTGCATCCGGACGGGGCGCTCGGCGTGCCCACGCGCGGCGGCGACGGTCGCTTCCTGCCCGAGGGCGACCTCGACCTGGCGTACGCCGTCGACGAATACGTCGGCATCGAGACGATCTACTTCGTCGCGTCGCGACAGCGCCGCGCGGACCTCGAACAGGCGCTGTTGCCGTTCGTCGGCCGGGAGCGGCCGCCGCTGCAGCGGCCGCTGTCGGTGCAGCAACTCGCCGACGACTTCCTCGAGCTCGGCGTGGCCGAGCGCGGCACCGGCGTCGCGGAGGTGCGCATGCAGAACGGCAAGGGCCGCTTCGACACGGCTGCGTTCCGCACCGCGGCGGGGCGCGATCTGGTGGTGACCCGTTGGTTCGAGCACCGATGAAGGCGTGGTCCTTGGTGGTCCTGGCCGCGGCGTCGATCGCCGCGGCGCAGGAGGAGCCGCTGACGCGCGAGGTCGGCAAGATGCGCGCGCGGCGCCCCGTCTCGGCGAAGCTGCAGGAGGGCGACCGCGAGAACTTCGAGTTCGGCAGCTACCACGCGCTGCTGATCGGCGTGCAGCGCTACGA
Organism: Planctomycetota bacterium; assembly: GCA_020638655.1. Lineage (GTDB taxonomy): Bacteria > Planctomycetota > UBA1135 > UBA1135 > UBA2386 > JACKIC01. The sequence continues at coordinate 226,481 of JACKIC010000001.1, read as the reverse complement.
GGGGCACGAGGCCGACCTGCGCACGCCGATCGGGGACGTCGAGGCGCTGGCCGCGGTGCTCGAGCGCGACTACCAGTTCGAGCCGCCGACGCTGCTGCGCGACCGCGAGGCGACGCGCGAGGGCATCCTCGGTGCGCTAGACGAGCTGGCCCAGCGGCTCGACGAACGCGACAGCCTGCTGATCTTCTTCGCGGGCCACGGCACCAAACGCTGGGCGGGTTCGGAGCACGAAGAGGGCTTCTGGGTGCCCTACCTGCCAGCCGACGCCGAGCACCGCTGGTGGAACTGGCTGTCCGCGGAGACCCTCAACCGCGCCACCGCGCGCATCCGCGCCAAACACGTGTTGCTGATCTCCGACAGCTGCTACTCGGGCCTGCTGACGCGCGACGTGCGCGCGCTCGAGGCGGTGACGCCGAACTGGATCCGCGTGCAGCACGCGCGCAGCTCCAACCAGGTCCTGACCAGCGGCGCCGACGAGCCGGTCGCCGACGGCGGCCGCGACGGCCACTCGCTGTTCGCCTACCACCTGCTCGACGCGCTGACCCACAACCCGGACAAGTTCCTGCCGGCCGCGACCCTCGGCGATCACCTGGTGCGCGCGGTGATGCAAGACCCCGACTTCCAGCGCGCGCGCCACCCGCAGATGCCGCTGTTCGCGCCGCACCCGCTGGACCCGCGCAGCGGCGGCCAGTTCGTGTTCGTGCGCGACGTCGAGGGACCGGCCCAGGGCGAACGTATGGTCGCCGACCCCGGCATGCCGACGGGGTACCGCCGCCCCAACCACGTCACGGTCGAAGAGGTGCAGCCCGGCCGCTTCCGCTACTGGTGCGACGAGGGCGGCGTTCGCGTGGAGATGGCGCTCGTGCGCGGCGGCACGCTGCGGCGCGGCGAGCGCGCCGTCACGGTCGAGCCGTTCCTGATCGACGTGCGCGAGGTCGACAACGCGCGCTTCGACCGGTTCATCGACGCGACCGGCGCGACGATCGGCCTGCGGCCCGGGTCCGCCGCGGCGCGCGCCGCGACGGCGCCGGCCACCGCGATGAGCCTCGAGGAGGCGCGCGCGTTCGCCGCCTGGGCGGGCAACAAGAGGCTGCCGACGCAGCTCGAGTGGGAGTTCGCCGCGGCGTTCGATCCCGAGCGGCGCGTGGTCACGACCTATCCGTGGGGCGACCAGCCGCTGCCCGATCTGCCGCGTCAGACGGCGCCGCAGGGGCCCGACCCGCGCGACGTGTCGCCGTTCGGTGTCGCCGGCATGGGCGGCTCGGTGCGCGAGCTCTGTGAGGTCGACGCGCAGTCGTGGAGCGAGCTCGCGCCGCGCGGCGTGGTGCGCGGCGGCACGCAGGTGGTCTCGCGTCGCGCGGCCGTGGACGCATCGGTCGGACAGGCGCTGCCGGTCGAGGCGACGGCGCGCCGCGAGGGCGAGGTCGGCTTTCGCTGCGTCAAGTCGCTGATTCCACCCTACCGGCAGAAGTGAGCCCAGGAGCGCGGCATGATGACGGCCATGCGCGGTGAACAGAGCGAGCCCGAAGACGGCGAAGCCAGGTCGCGGTGGAGCGCCGTGCGCACGCTGTTCGAGCGGTGCCTCGAGGAGCCGGCCGCCCGCGCGCAGTTGTTGGCGGCGGCCGCGCCCAAAGTGCGCGAGGAGGTCGAAGCCCTGCTCGGCGAACACGTCACCGGGGTCGGGCGGCTGGATCCCGACGTCGCGCACCGACAGCTGCTCGAGTCGACCACGACCGCGATCGGCGTCGGCGGGCGCATCGGACCGTTCGCGATCGTCGAGGTGCTCGGCCGCGGCGGAATGGGCACGGTGTTCCTGGCCGAGCAGGAGTCGCCGCGTCGCCGCGTCGCCGTCAAGCTGTTGTCGGCGGCGCTGGCGGTCGGCGAGAGCGAACGCCGATTCCGGCACGAAGCCGAGCTGCTGGGGCGGCTGCGGCACCCCGGCATCGCGCAGGTGTTCGAGGCCGGGGTGCACGTGCAGCAGACGCCGCTGGGCGCGGCGCGGTGGCCCTACTTCGCCATGGAGTACGTGGAGGGCGCGCGCACGCTGTCGGAGTGGGCGGCGGCGCATCGCGGGCTGTCGCTCCGCGAACTCGTCGCGACGTTCGTGCCGGTGTGTCTGGCGGTGCAGCACGCCCACGAGCGCGGCGTCGTGCACCGCGACCTCAAGCCGCAGAACGTGCTGGTCGGGCCGGACGGCGAGACCAAGGTCATCGACTTCGGCATCGCGCGCAGCATCGGCCTCGACGACGACGAGGTCTCACGCGCGTTCACGCGCACCGGCGAGCTGGTCGGCACGTTGCGTTACATGAGCCCGGAGCAGGTGCGCGGCGACAAGCTGGCGATCGACACGCGCACCGACGTGCACGCGCTGGGCGTGGTGTTGTTCGAGCTGCTGGCCGGGCGCCTGCCCTTCGACGTGGCCGGCAAGAACCTGCCCGAGGTCGCGCGCGTGCTCTGTGAGGTCGCGCCGGAGACCCTGCGCCACGCCTGTCCCGGCGCCGACACCGACCTGGAGCTGATCCTGGCGACCGCGATGGCCAAGGAGCCGCAGCGGCGCTATGCCACGGCCGGCGCGCTGGCAGAGGATCTGCAGCGCTTCCTGCGCCGCGAGCCCATCAACGCGCGCGCACCGAGCCTCGGTTATCAGCTGCGCATGTTCGCACGGCGGCGGCGCGGCCTGGTGCTGTCGCTCGCGGCGTTGTTGCTGGTGTCGACGATCGGCGGCGCGACCAGCATGGTCTACGCCTACCGCGCCACCCGCGCCGAGAATCGGGCCACGATCGAAGGTGAGCAGAAGGTCGGGGCGATGCGCGCCGTGTTCGACATGACGATGCGGCGGCTGCTCGAGCTGCCGAGCATGCACGAGGGGGCCGGAGGCTCGACGCTGCTCCGACGCGACGTGATCGAACAGGCGGTGCAGCAGCTCGAACTCGTCGAGCAGAACGCGCCGCTCGACCACGCCATGCGCCGTTCGCTGGCGCGGGCCTACTGCGACCTCGGCGGCGTGCAGGGGCTCAATCAGGACGGCCACGTCGGCGATCGCAAGGGGGCGATGGCGAGCTTCGAGCACGGCATCGAACACATCGAGAAGGTGCTCGCGGAGGACCCTGACGACGTCCGTTCCCTGTTCCTGCTCGCCGATCTCGAATTGGCCTGTGGCATGGTCGTGTTCGAGTCCAGCCGGGACCTCGCCGTGGCGGAGCGACACTGGAACGTCGCCGGCGCGACGATCGAACGACTGGCGTCGCGGTCCGATGTCGATCGCCGCCAGCTGGACCTGTTGCGGGTGAGTCACCTGTCGCATCTGGGCAACCTCAACCACTACCGCGGGCAATTCAGCCGCGCGGTGGAGCTGTTCCGGCAGGCGTACGAGGTCCGCAAGAGCTGCGTCGTCGAGGGTGTGATCGACACCAGGTCCAGGCGGGACCTCGGCAGCCTGCTGCGCAGTGTCGCGCAGGTCGAGGAGGGGCAGCGGCACTCCCAGGCTGCCGTCGACGCCTACCTCGAGGCCTACGAGGTGCTGCGCGAGGCCGAGGACGACCTCGAGGACGTCGCGACGCGCCGGCTGTTGGCGAGCGTGCGCACCCACCTGGGCTACGAACTGGCCGCGCAGGGCAACTACGTCACCGGCGAGGAGCACATGCGGTGGGCCTACCTCGAGTTCGAGCGCCTCGTCGCCAGGGACGTGGGCAACGCCTGGCTCGAGACGGGGCTGGGCACGGCGTGCCAGCGGCTTGCCGATCACCTCTCGATCCAGGCGAAGTATGCGCCGGACGCGGCCGCCGCCCGCCAGCTGTACTCCGAGGCGCGTCAGATCGCGCAGCGTGGCCTCGAGGTCGGGCGGCCGTTGCGCGAGCGTTCGCGCGAGATGATGACGGTGTTCGTCGTCGGCGAGTGCGAACGCATCCTGGCCCTGTGCGACGAGGCGCTGCGCTGACCGGGATTCAGCGTCGCGCGTAGCGCGCCTCGCCGAAGCGGATCGCGCCGACCCGGTCGCCGTCCACCTCGATGCGCCCGACCTGCTGCCCGCTGCGCAGCTGCACGTACAGCACCTGGCCGACCACGCGGTAGCGGCCGTGTTCCTCGCTGTCGCCGCCGACGTCGATGCCGCCGCCGACGCTGCCGCTCATCAGCATCTGCTTCTTCACCGCGCCGTCGGCGCCGAACTCGTAGATCGTGTGGAACGCGCCGCCGCCGCCGGCCTGGTTGCCGCTGGCGAAGGTTGCGCCGGCCAGCGAGGCTTCGGCGGCGCGGTTGCGTTCGGGGGCCTTGGGTTGCAGCGAACGGAACAGGCGCCGCGCGCCGGGCAGGAAGTCGCGCTCCTTGCCGTCGACGACGATGGCGATGACGGCGAGGTAGTACTCGCGCTCGACCAGGGCGCCGGTCCAGACCTTCACCTTGGTGCCGCTGGCGGTCCCTGCCCACGACTTCTCCACGCCGGCGCGGTCGCCGACGGCCACCTTGCGCGGCGGCGAGTCGTCGCCGCGCACGGCGATGCCTTGGTCGGTCAGCCCCTTCAGCAGCTCGGCCTCGCTGCTGCGGAACAGTCGCGTTAGGTCCTGGCCGCGGTCCTCTTCGTCGAGTTCGCCCCACGTCACCAGCACGATCGCGTCGAGGGTGCCGCCCTCCTGGAGGCCCGGGTTGATCAGCATGACGTCGTCCTGCGTGCGCGCCACGGACCAGCCCTTGGGCGCTTCCGTGGTGAAGATCCCGTCCGGGTGCCGCAGGGTGACCGCCGGGCCGGTGTGCACGTCGGCGAGGTCGGGCACGACGGCCTTGCCGGCCTTGGCCAGGGGGTTGCGCGGCGCCACGGGCGCGGCGCGCAGCGTGTAGCTCGCGCCGTCGCTGACCAGCGTCAGCGTGTCGCCGTCGAGTTCGCACGTGAACCCGAACTGCTCGTCGCCGACCCGGAACGTCCCGGCCAGCCGGGTGGCCGAAGTGGCCCTCGCCGTCACCGGGAACGCGGCCTCGCCCTGGCGAAGGGTGCCGACGTGGCCGCTTTCCCCCGCCTGCAGCTGCAGGCTCAGCTCCTCGCCGCGAAACAGCCGCGACCAGGGGTCGGCGGTCGGCGCCGGGGCCTTGCGAGCCAGCGGGTTCTGCGCCGCGAGCGGCGCCGGGGTGAGCTGGGCAGCGCCCAGCACGGACAGCAGGATGACGGACGAAGCGGGTCTCATGCCTGCATGGCGTCCGATCCCGGCCCGGTTTTCCGCGCTGCCCGATCCGGGGCCTCCGGCGTCACTTGGTTGTCGTTTGTACCCGGTACCGTACGCGACGCTTGCGCGGGTGGGGCAGGGCAGTAACCAGGGGCGGCATGCACCCTGTCGCACGATGGCTCCCGGCCGCGATGGCCGTTCTCGGCACCGGATTCCTGACGGCGCAGGTGCCCAGCCCGGTGGAGTTCCTCGGGCACGAGGTGGGCGCGGACTACCAGTTGTGCAACTACACGGACCTGGTGCGCTACTTCCGCGCGGTCGAGCAGGCGAGCGAGCGGGTCAAGCTGGTCGACATCGGCGAGTCGAGCTACGGCCAGCGCATGGTGATGGCGGTGATCACGTCGCCGCAGAACCAGGCGCGGCTCGAGCGGCTGCGGCAGATCAGCCACTCGCTGTGCCACGCCGAGGACGGTGACGCCGCGGCAGCGGCGGCGCTCGCGGAGGAGGGGCGCGCGGTGGTCTGGATCGACGCGGGGCTGCACGCGACCGAGGCGATCGCCGGCCAGAACATCATCGAGCTGGTCTGGCAGATGGCGTCGCGCGACGACGCCGAGGTGCGACGCATCCTCGACGAGGTCGTGCTGCTGGCGTGCCCCGTCAACCCGGACGGCCTCGAGATGATCGCCAACGCGTACCGGGCGACGCGCAGCATGACGATCCCGGTGCTGTACCAGCGCTTCATCGGCCACGACAACAACCGCGACTTCTACGCGTGCAACCAGAAGGAGGCGCAGAACGTCAGCCGTGTCTTCTATCACGAGTGGTGCCCGCAGATCGTCTACAACCACCACCAGACGGCGCCGTCGGGCGCGATCATCTTCACGCCGCCGTTCCGCGATCCGTTCAACTACAACGTCGATCCGCTGGTGGTGCGCGGCATCGACATCGTCAGCGCCCACATCAACCACCGCTTCACCGCCGAGGGCAAACCCGGCGTGATCTCGCGCACGGGCGCGCCCTATTCGACGTGGTGGAACGGCGGGCTGCGCACGACCACGTACTTCCACAACATGATCGGCATCCTGACCGAGGTGTTCGGCAGGCCCGAGCCGACCAAGATCACGCAGACGATGTCGCGGCGCCTGCCCGACGGCGACTACCCCGACCCGGTGCCGACGCAGACGTGGCACGCGCGGCAGACGGTCGAGTACCTGCAGACCGCGAACTTCGCGATCCTCGACTACGCGTCGCGGCACCGGCGCGAACTGCTGACGCAGATCTGGACGATGGGGCGGCGGCAGATCGAGAAGGGCAGCCGCGACAACTGGACCGTGACGCCGTTCCTGATGGCGGCAGCCGAGCGCCGCGAAGACCCGGAGACGGCGTTCGCCGACCCGCTGCTGCGCGATCCCCGCGCCTACGTGCTGCGCCGCGACCAGCGCGACTGGGGCGCGGCGCTGCGCCTGGTGCGTGCGCTGCGGCGCTGCGGCATCGACGTGCTGCGCGCGAACGCGCCGTTCGAGGTGAATGGCGAGACGATGCCGGCGGGCTCGTTCGTGGTGCGCACGGCGCAGGCGTTCCGGCCGCACGTGATGGACATGTTCGAGCCGCAGTGGCACCCCGACGACGTGCGCGACGGCAAGCCGGTGCCGCCGTACGACTCGGCGGGGTGGACCCTGGCGATGCAGATGGGCGTGCAGGTCGAGCGTTGCTTCGAGGCGCTCGACGGGCCGTTCGAGCCCTGGCCGCACGTCGAGTCGTTCACGGGTGTGGACGAGGCCTACGGCGGCCGCGGACCGCGGGACGGCACCTGGCACCTCGACCCGGACGACACCGAAACCGTGCGCGTCGTCAACCAACTGCTGGCTGCGGGCGCTGCCGTCGAGTGGTCGCCGCGCGGTTTCTACGCCGTGCCCAACGACAACCGCGCCGCCGCCGCCTTGGGCGCCAAGAAGACGCTGTGGGACTACGACGCGAAGCTGGTCATGGGCGATACGCGCGAGGCGCGGCAGCGCGTGGCGCCGCCGCGGCTGGGGCTGTTCGACACGTTCGGCGGCAACATGGCGACGGGCTGGACGCAGTGGTTCCTGCAGGACTTCGACTTCCCGGTGCGCCAGGTGTGGGGCGATCGCGTCGAGGCCGGCGACCTCGGCAAGGACTTCGACGTGCTCGTGTTCCATACGGGCCTGCCCGGGCCGCGCGACCTGCAGCGCGCGGCGCGCCGCCGTCAGCCGCCCGACTACGACAAGCTGAAGGCGGCCCTGCCGCCGTTCGAGGACTGGAGCGACCTCGAGGCGCGCGACACGGCGCTCACGGCCGAGAAGTCGCTGCCGGCGCTGCGCGAGTTCGTCGAGAACGGCGGCACGCTGATCGCGATGGCGGGTGAGTGCGACAAGGTGATCCGACACTTCGACCTGCCGCTGCGCGTCGGCACCTACATGCAGGTCGACGGGGGCGAGGAGCGGCGCACGCGGCGCGAGGAGTTCTACGTGCCTGGCTCGCTGCTCGCGATCGAGGTCGACACGGAGCACCCGATCGGCCGCGGCTCCGCGCCGACGTTGGCGGCGATGGTGCGCGGCAACTCGGAGATCCTCGACGTCGTGATGCCGACCGACGACGTGCAGGTCGTCGCGAGCTACCGCGGCGAGGACACGCTGCTGAGCGGCTGGGCGATCGGCACCGAACACCTGGTCGGCAAGGCCGCGGTCGTCTGCGCGCGCGTCGGCAAGGGGCGCGTCGTGCTGTTCGGCATCGACACGATCTATCGCGGTCAACCGCTCGGCACCGCGCGGCTGCTGTTCCAGGCGATCCTGACCTCGGGCGGGGCGCGGTGAGCGTGCCGTTGCAGGACGGCATGATGGGGCTGCACGCGCAGCTCGAGCAGCGGTTCCACGCGCACCAGGTGGCCCTGCTCGACCGCGACTTCGAGCGGGCCGGTAGTGAACTCGACGCGTACCGCGAGCGCCTGTTCGCGCACATGATCGACGAGGAGGAGCGCGTGCTGCCGCACTACCGCGACCTCGGCGGCGACGCGACCGACGCGCCGGTGCGGCTGTTCACGGGCGAGCACGCGCGCATGCGCGAGTTCGTGCTCGACTGTCTGCAGCGCACCCGGGGGCTCGCGGCGCGGCCCGACGACCGCGACCTGCTGGCGCTGTTCGACCGTGAGGCGACCTACAAGAACCTCGTGCTGCACCACGACCTGCGCGAGCGCAACGTATTGTATCCGTTCCTCGGCGCGCGCATCGCCGAGCCTGCCCAGCGAGAACTGTTCGCCAGCATGCGTTGGCGAGGTGAAGCATGAAGACCGCTCCCGTACTGATGTCCGTCGTCTTCGTCGCGGCGTCGTCCTGCTGCGGCGCACCGCGTGGCCACGAGCTCGCGCCGGCGTCCGGCCCGTGTGAGATCGTCGGCGATCCAGCGGCCGCGCCCGAGGTCACCGTCGGCGAGCCCGACGCCGAGGTCGAGGAGACGCTCGACGCGTTCCACCGCGCGGCGGCGACCGGGGACGAGGACCGCTACTTCGCGATCCTGCCCGAGGACGCCGTCTTCCTGGGCACCGACCCCGGCGAGCGCTGGACCGGCGTCGAGTTCAAGAAGTTCGCGATGCCCTACTTCCAGCGCGACGCGGCGTGGATCTACGAACCGACCGAGCGCTGGATCACGGTGCCCGCGGGCGGCCGCTGGGCCTACTTCGACGAGATGCTGCACAACGACGCGTACGGCACCTGCCGCGGTTCGGGCGTGTGCGAGCGCCGCGCCGGCGGCTGGGTGATCCTGCAGTACAACCTGTCGATCCCGGTGCCCAACGACCTCGCCGGCGACCTCGTCGCGCGCATCCGCGCGATGGCGAAGAAGAAGTAGTCGCAGTTCACGAACTGCACGACAACGCCGAGCAGCCGGGCTTGTCGCGCGCCCAGTCGGGGCGCCGCTGGGCGTAGTGCTCGCGGCCCGGTTGCTCGTCGAACGGCCGTCGCATCACCTCCTGCAGCGTGTGCAGCGGCTGCAGGTCGCCGGCGTGCGCGGCGTCGATCGCCTCCTGGGCGAGCCAGTTGCGCAGTACGAACTTCGGGTTGGCCTCGCGCAGCCGTGGCGCGAGCGCCGGTTCGCCGCGCGTGCGCTGCCACCAGCGGCGCAGCCAGACGAGCACGCGCGCGAGGTGCTGCTCGTCGGGCGGCGTGTAGAACGCGGCGGCGAGCGCCGGCGGCAGCGCGCTGGGCTCGGTGTCTTCGGCGACGTCGGTGAGCGCGCGGAAGAAGATCGTCATGTCGGTCTCGTGTCCGCCGAGCACCTCGAAGCACTGCGCCAGCAACTCGCCGTCGCCGCGCGCGGCGTCGAAGGTCAGGCCCAGCCGCGCGGCGAAGCCCGCCGTCGCCGCTTCGCCATAGGTCTGCTGGTAGGCCTGCAGCGCCGCGGCGACCGGCGCGTCCCCTTCGAGCAGCGGCAGCAGCGCGGCGCCGAGGCGTTCGACGTTCCACAGGCCGATCTGCGGCTGGTTGCCGAAGCAGTAGCGTCGGCCGGGCAGGTCGGTGGTGTTCGGCGTCCACGCGGGGTCGAAGTCGTCGATCCAGCCGTAGGGGCCGTAGTCGATCGTGAGGCCGAGGATCGACATGTTGTCGGTGTTGAGCACGCCGTGCACGAAGCCGACGCGCATCCACGCCGCGACCAGCCGGGCCGTGCGTTCGGCGACTTCGCGCAGCAGCGCCGCGTAGGTCGCTGGCGACGGTGCGCCGAGTTCGGGAAAGTGACGAAGCAGCGTGAAGTCGACCAGCTGGCGCAACAGCGCCGTGTCGCCGCGCGAGGCGGGCAACTCGTACGAGCCGAAGCGCAGGAAACTCGGTGCGACGCGGCAGACGATCGCGCCGGGCTCGGCCGCGGCGTTGCCGTCGTAGAACATGTCGCGCACCACCTGATCGCCGGTCGCGACCAGCGACAGCGCGCGGGTCGTCGGCACGCCGAGGTGGAACATCGCCTCGCTGCACAGGAACTCGCGCAGCGACGAACGCAGCACCGCGCGGCCGTCGCCGCGGCGCGAGTACGGCGTCGGGCCGGCGCCCTTGAGCTGCAATTCCTGCGTCGTTCCGTCCGGCGTGACCAGCTCGCCGAGCACGATCGCGCGCCCGTCGCCGAGCTGGCCGGCCCAGTGGCCGAACTGGTGGCCGCCGTAGTTGGCCGCGTAGGGGCGCATTCCAGGCCACAGCGCGTTGCCGCCGAGCACGGCAGCAGACGATGCGTCGCGCATCACCTCGGGCGACAGGCCCAGGTCCGCCGCCAGTTCGGCGCTGTGGGCGAGCAGGCGCGGCGCCGCGACCGGCGTGCTGGCGACCGGGGACCACAGCGCGCCTTCGACCTGGCGCGGTTCGAGGACGTCGCTCGGGTCGCCGGGCAGTTGGTCGCGGAACTCGCGGCGGAACTCGGGCAGTTGCATCGGCGCAGTCTACGCGCAGGCAACCATCCACACGCGCACGACGGCGGGTCTAGCGGTCGAGGCTGGCGTGGGCAGTCGTGGCGCGCTCGGAGTGGCGCAGCCAGGTCGAGCACAGATCGAGCAGGGTGCGGCGCTGGATCGGTTTGGTCGCCCATTCGTCGCAGCCGGCCTGCAGGCACTGGTCGCGCGCCTCGTCCATCGCGTGCGCCGTGAGGGCGATGATCGGGATGTGCAGCCCCATGGCGCGCAGGCGACGCGTCGCCGACAGACCGTCGAGCACCGGCATCTGCATGTCCATGAACACGAGGTCGAACGGCAGGGGATCGGCGAGGCCGGCGCCGGGGTCGCCGCCCTGGCTCAGCGCGCAGACGCCCTGCAGGCCGTCCTCGGCGAGGGTGACCTCGGCGCCGGCGCGCTGGAGGATGTGCTGCAGCAGGCGGCGGTTGTCGGCGCCGTCCTCGACGACGAGGATGCGGCCGCGCAGTCGCTGGGCGCCGGCGCGCGGCTCGGGCGCGGGCACGCGGGCCTGCGGTCGCTCGTCTGCCGGCACCGTCAGCACGAACGTGCTGCCTTCGCCGAGCGTGCTGTGTGCCTCGAGGTCGCCGCCGAGCTTGCGCGCGAGCTTGCGCGAGATCGCCAGGCCCAGGCCGGTGCCGCCGTGGCGGCGCGTCATCGTGTCGTCGACCTGCGAGAACGGCTGGAACAGCGCTTCGAGCTTGTCGGGGTTGATGCCCGGCCCGGTGTCGGTCACCTCGCAGATCAGCAGCGACGGCTCGCCGGCGACGCCGATCGAGATCTCGACGGCGCCGCTGTCGGTGAACTTGAGCGCGTTGCCGACCAGGTTGATCAGGATCTGCTTGAGGCGGTGCGGGTCCGAGCGCATCGACATCGGCACGTCGCCGATCCTGCAACGCAGCGCGAGGCCCTTGTCGCGGGCCTGCACGTGCAGCAGGTCGACCACGCTGCGCGCCAGGTCGATCGGCGAGAAGTCCTCGAGCCGGACCTCCATCGTGCCGGATTCGACCTTGGCGAGGTCGAGCACCTCGTTGACGAGGCCGAGCAGGTGCTGCGCGTTGCGGTGCACGGTGGCCGCGTGGCCGTGACTCTCGGGATCCCTGTCCTCGGCCACGAGCAATTCGGCGAAGCCGAGGATCGCCGTGAGCGGAGTGCGCAATTCGTGGCTCATGTTGGCCAGGAACTGCGACTTCGCCGCCGACGCGCACTGCGCCTCGCGCGCGGCCTGCTGCACCTCGTGCATCGTCGTCAGCAGGCGCTGTCGCATCGTCTGCAGGGTCGCGCCGAGCGTGCCGATCTCGCCCGATCCGGTCGGGATCGGCGCGTCGAGGTCGCCGTCGGCGATGGCCGTCGCGGCGCGTTCGAGGCGCTGGATCGGCCGTGCGATCCAGCGCGACGCGAGCCACGCGGCGATCGCCAGCAAGCCGATCAGCAGGGCCAGCACGTGCAGTCGCTGCTGGCCGAGCTCGATGGCCGTGGCCTCGTAGGAGGTCCGCGGCTGCCAGGCCATCAGCCGCCAGTGGGCGTGCTTGAGCGCGGCGAAGGCCGCGCGCCCCGGGCAGCCTTCGGCGCCGTCGGTACCGATCCAGTCGGCGTTGCCGGCGGTGGCGGACAGCGTCGCCGCGCGGCTGTCGGGCGCGGTCAGCGCGTCGTGGCGGCTGGTCGGCCATCGCGCGTCCGCGACGAGGCGGTCGTCCTGATCGAACAGCACCAGGTCGTGGTCGTCCGCCCGCGACGTCGCCGAGGACAGGATCTGCTGCAGGGTCGCGTTCTCGAGCACGAGGCGCAGCATGCCGATCGGGGTGCCGAGCGGGTCGCGCACGGGACTGGACACCACCAGGACGCGGTCGCCGTTGTCGCCCCACGGCTCGTGGTTCGCCCACGGCAGCCGCGTGTGGGTCGTTTCGCGGAAGTAGACGCGGCCGGCCTCGCTGTGGCCGTTCATGCTCGATTCGGCGTCGACGAGCACGGTGCCGGTTGCATCGACGAGGCCGAACGCGATCGAGTTGACCGGGTCGCGGGCCTCGAGGATGGTCAGGATCTGGCTGACCTGTTCGAGCGCCTCGGCGGGACGGTCCTCGGCCGCCAGGGCCTCCTGCATCACGGGCAGGGTGGCGAGGGAGCGCACCTCCTCGAGGCACGCGAGCACGAAGCCGTCGACCTGCACCGCGGTCCGCTCTGCCGCCGCGCGCAGGTTGCGGTCGAGGCCGTCGCCGATCTCACGCGCCGTCTCCCGGTGTGCGATGCAGACCAGCGAGATCGCCGGCAGCACCGCGACCACGCCGAGGGTCGCGAGGATCTGGGTGCGGATCTTCACGGCAGGAAGGTCGCGTCGAACAGCGCGCGCGGTTCTGGGCGCTGCAGCAGCAGGCCGCGGCTGACGAAGAAGTCGACGTACTGCGACGCGACCTTGCCGAGCGGCGCGGGGCCTTCGTCTTCGCGCATCAGCAGGTGGTTGTCGCGGCGGTCGAGGATCTTGATGCCGACCGGTCGCGCCTCGCCCTTGGGCAGGCCGAGCCTGGTCTCGATGCGGCGATCGCCGTCGGCGGGGTGTTCGCGCCACCAGTCGACGGCGCGCAACCAGGCCCTGGTCATGCGCCGCAGGTCCTCACCGCGCTCCTCGACGGCGTGGCCGCGCGTGATCAGGCCGTCCAGGATCAGGCCCGGCGTGTCTGCACTCGTGAAGCAGCAGTGCATGCCCTTGGCCATCGCCTGCGACGCGTACGGCTCCCAGGTGTGCCCGATGTCGATGTCGCCGGCGGCCAGGCGCTCGGGGATCTCGGCCGCGTCGAGGTCGACCCACTGCACCTCGGCGGGGCCGACGCCGTGCCGGTCGAGCATGCGCCGCACGAACAGCTCGCCGAAGCCGCCGAGATTGGTGCCGATGCGCTTGCCGCGCAGTTGGTCGGCGCTGGTCACCGGCGTCCTGGCGAGGATCTGGTCGCCGCCCGACGACTCGTCGGACACCAGGATCAGGCGCACGTCGTCGACGTTGCGCGTCAGCGTGATCACGTCCCCGAGGGAGACGCAGACGCCGTCGTAGTCGCCCGCCGCGAAGTTGGCGAGCATGTGGTCGGTGTTGCCCGGGATCGACAACTCCACGGCGACGCCTTCTTCGCGCAGGTAGCCGAGGTCCTCGGCGAGCACCAGCGGGTAGTAGCCGGCCCACAGATCGATGCCGATGCGCAGCGGCCGCGGTGTCGGTGCGGGGGCTTGGGGCCCTTCGCCGCACTGACACAACAGCGCCGCCGCCAAGGCGACGGCGACGGTGCGTACCCCTCTCTCGGCTCTCTCTCCCGGGCGCATGCCCACGCTATCGACCCACGACCGCCGGCTCGTGTGGTCGGTCGGCACCGCCCGGTGGCAACGGCGCTGGCGGTCAGCGCCGTTCGATCACTTCGGCCGCGTCGTAGCGCACTTTCGCTGCGCGCGCGTACTTGTCGGCCTCGGCGCGATAGCCCGCCGTGCACGCCACCGCGGTCGTGAACGGCGTGCCCTCGAGGCCGAGCACGCGGTCGTAGGCCGCCATGTCGATGCCCTCCATCGGGCACGTGTCGACGCCGAGCATCGCCGCCGCGGTCATGAACTGTCCGAGCGCGAGATAGACCTGGCGGGTGTTCCAGCCCTGCAGGTCGCGCGCCGCCCAGCCCTTCTCGAGGAAGCCGACGATGACGTTGCGGTAGCCGGCGAGCGTCTCTGGCGCCATGTCCCGCACTTCGCAGGTGCGCGAGACGTAGCGATCGACGTCGGCCGCGGCCATCGTGCGCTGGCTCGTGAACACCACGAGCTTGTCGGCGTCGGTGATCTGCGCCTGGTTCCACGAGTGCTTGCGCAACTCGGCGCGCAGCTCCTTGTCGTCGACGACCAGGAACTTCCACGGCTGCAGTCCGAACGACGACGGCGCGAGCACCAGGCTCTCCTCGAGCACGGCCCAGACGTCCGCGGGGATCGCCCGGCCGGAGTCGAACAGCTTGGTGGCGTACCGCCAGTGCAGGCGCGTGCGGACTTCTTCGGCGTCGGTCATCGATCAGGCCTTGGACATCAGTTTGGCGACGCGCCGCGCGAACGCGGCCGGGTCGCTCGGCAGCGCGCCCTCGGCGAGCAGCGCCTGGTCGTGGAGCAGTTGCGTCCACTCGGCGAACTGTCCCTCATCGGTCAGCGCGGCGAGCCGCTTGACCACGGGATGCTCGGGGTTGAGTTCGAGCACGCGCTTCTGCTTGGGCACGTCGTGGCCGGCTTCGCGCAGCACGCGCTCCTGGCGCGCGCTCATGCCGAGGCCGTCGTTGACCAGGCACGACGGGGAGTCGGTCAGGCGGTCGGTGACGCGGACCTCCTTGACGTCCTCGTCGAGCACCTTCTGGGCGCGCTCGAGCACGGGCTTGAGCTCCTTCTGCAGCTCTTCCTTGTGCTGCTTCTCCTCTTCGGTCTCGGGCAGGTCGAGCGCGCCCTTGGCCGCGCTCACGAGCTGCTTGCCGTCGAACTCGCGCAGCGCGTCGACGACCCACTCGTCGATCGAGTCGGTCATCAGCAGCACCTCGAAGCCGCGCTTCTCGAGCGCCTCGATGTGCGGGCTCGACTTCGCGGTCGCGAGGCTGTCGGCGGCGACGTAGTAGATCGCCTTCTGCTCGGCCTGCATGCGGCCGACGTAGTCGGCGAACGAGTGCCAGCCGTCGTCGTGCGAGCTGCGGAAGCGCAGCAGGCCGGCGAGCCGGTCGCGCGACTCGAAGTCGTGGTAGACGCCTTCCTTGAGCATGCGGCCGAACTCGGTCCAGAACGTCTCGTAGCGGCGCACCTTCTGCTTCTCGCCGTCGACCTCGCGCTCGGTCTCGCCCTCGGCGGCGAGCTCCTCGAGCAGCGACAGCGTCTTGCCGACCACCTGCTTCTTGATGAAGCGCGTGGTCGCGTCCTTCTGCAGGATCTCGCGCGAAACGTTCAGCGGCAGGTCCTCGCTGTCGACGATGCCGCGCACGAAGCGCAGCCACTCAGGCACGATCTCCTGCGCGTCGTCCATGATGAACACGCGCTTGACGAACAGGCGCACGCCGCTGTGGCGCTTGTCGACCAGGTCGAACGGGGCCTTGCTCGGCACGTAGAGCAGGCCGGTGAGCTCGTGCGTGCCCTCGACCTTGAAGTGGGTCCAGCCGAGCGGCGCCTGCCAGTCGTGCGACGTCGACTTGTAGAACTCCTCGTACTGCTCGTCGGTGACCTCGCTCTTCGGCCGCGACCACAGCGCGCGCGCGCTGTTGAGGGTCTGCCACTCGAGCTTCTTGTCGTCGCCCTCGCCGTGCTCGGTCTGCATGCGGATCGGCCAGCGCACGAAGTCGCTGTACTTGCGCACGACGTCGCGCACCGGCCACTCCTGCACGTATTCCTTCGCGTCTTCCTTGAGGTGCAGCACGATGTCGGTGCCGCGCGTGGCGCGCTCGCCGGCGCGGATCTCGAAGTCGCCCTTGGCCTGGCTCTCCCAGATCCAGGTCTCGTCGGAGCCGGCCTTGCGCGTGGTCACGGTCACGGTGTCGGCGACCAGGAACGCCGAGTAGAAGCCGACGCCGAACTGGCCGATCAGGGAGAGGTCCTTCTTCTGTTCGGCGCTCAGCGACTGCATCAGCTTCTTGCTGCCGCTGCGCGCGATCGTGCCCAGGTGCTCGATCAGCTCGTCGCGGGTCATGCCGATGCCGTTGTCGCGGATCGTCAGCGTGCCGGCCTGCTCGTCGCGGATCAGTTCGATGCGCAGCTCCTTGTCCTCGGCCAACAGGCCGTGGTCGGTCAGGGCGCGGAAGTTGAGTTGATCGATGGCGTCGGCCGCGTTGCTGATCAGCTCGCGCAGGAACACCTCGCGGTGCGAGTAGAGCGAGTTGACGACGAGCGACAGGACCTCGTTGACCTCGGCCTGGAATACGTGCTTCTCGACGGTTCCGGTCATGGTGTGGGTGCTTTTCAGGGGGTTCGAAGGGCAACCAGGATTGCGACGGCGGCGCGGCCGTTCAAGGGCGGCGTCGGGCTTCGGCGCAGTCGGGTCAGGCGCCGAGTTCGTCGAGGCGGCGTCGCAGCGCGGCGACCTCGGCTTCGAGGGCCTCGACCCGCGACGCGAGGTCGGGGGGCGCCGCCGTCGCGGCGGCCGGCGCCGGCGCCGGTTGCGGTGCCGCCGATGCCCGTGGGACGGAGCTCTCGGCCCGCGGGCCGAGCAGGTGACGCCATCGGCGGTCGCGCTCGCGCGGCCCCAGCGGCAGCTGCTCGACCAGCGGCGGGCGCTGTTCGGCGAGGCCGCGTAGCAGCGCCTCGATCGCGGCCGGTTCGGCGTGGTAACCCATGCGCGCCACGCGCGGCTTGAGCGCGCCGGGCGCCTGCGGGCCGCGCAGCAGCAGTTCGGCCATCACCGCGAGCACCTTCGGATCGGCGCCGAGCCGCTCGTCGGCGCGGTGGCGGTACTTCGGCACCCTGCCGGCGCCTTCGACGCGCGCGACCCAGTTCTGCTCGTGCAGCGCCATCAGCGCGCCCGCGATCTGGAACGACTCGTACTCGCCGACGGGGTCGCGGTTGCTCGATTGGTTGCAGCCGGCGAGCAGCGAGTTCTCGGTCAGGGGGTAGCTGTCGGGGACCGAGAGCTGCTTCTCGATCAACACGCCGACGATGCGTTGTCCGGTAGGGTCAAGATCGGCCATCGCGGCAGCATAGGCGCCGGGGTCGCGGCCCAGTCCAGGATGTTGCCGTCGAGGATGTCGCCGCTCAGGACTCAGGCGTTCCCGGGCAGCGCAATCTGGTGCAGGTCCACGGCCTCGGTGATCTCGCCCGCGAATGCGGCGCGCGCCATCGCCGTCAGGTCGCGGCCGCGGCAGGCCGGGTAGAAATGCGTGAGCACCAGGTGCCGCGCGCCGCCGCGCGCGGCGTAGGCGGCGGCCAGGCCCGGCGTCAGGTGGCCGTCGAGCTTCTCGTCGTCCGGTGTCGCCGCGTCGCAGACGAACACGTCGGCGTCCCGGGCCAGGTCGACCAGCTCGTCGCAGGTGTCGGCGTCGCCGCTGAAGGCCATGGTGCCCGCGGCGGTGGTCGCGCGATACCCGAGGCTCTGCGCCGTGTGCCGGATCGGGATCGCCTGCATGTTGATGTCGCCGAGCGCGAACCCGCCGGGCGTCAGTTCGTGCAGGCGCAGCTCGTAGCCGCGCGGCGCCAGCCAGGGCCATGCTTCGGTGAGCTTGCCGACGAGGCGCTCGAGCCCGGTCGCGCCGTACAGGTGCATCGGCGCCCGACCTTCGAACTGCGGCGAGCGCAGCGCGAACAGCAGCGCCGCCAGATCGGCGCAGTGGTCGGTGTGGTAGTGCGTGAGCAGCACCGCGTCGAGCTGCGCGATCGATCCCCCGGCCTGCGCGAGCCGTCGCAGCGTGCCGGGGCCGCAGTCGACCATCGCCGTCAGGGCCTCGGTTTGCAGCAGATAGCCGGCAGGAAAACGGTCCGCCTCCGGGATCGCCGTGCCCGAACCGAGGATCGTAAGTCTCATCCAGGGCAGCGTATCGGAAGTCCACGAGCGAGGCGGTCCCGATGCCGATCGCGCAAGCTGCGTGTCGATCCGGTCCGGTCGGTGTCGCCGTCGTTGCGGCGGTGCGCGTCTCGTTCTGGCCCGGAGCGTTCAAGCCGCCGATCGCATCGGTCGATCAGGGGAAAGGAACTGTGGCGCCCAGGCCGGCGCCCTGCTCAGAATCGAGACCGATGCCACGACGACTCGCAACTCCACTGTTGACCCTCTCTCTCCTGCTGACCGGCTGCGCCAGCGGCTCCAACCAGCAGAACGCTCCGGTCCAGGTCGACGAACTCGTCTCCTGGATCGAGCGCGTGCACGTCGAAGCCGAGCGTTCGCGCCAGGCGATCGGCGACTCGTTCGATCGCCTGAACACGCTGGCGAGCGGCAACTTCGCCAAGGAGGCCGCGACCGTCAGCTACGCGCGCTTCGTGCAGTCGATCGACGCCGCCGAAGAGCAGGCGCACCGCTTCCGCGAGACCGTCGGTCCGATGGTCGCCGCCGGTGAGCCGGTGTTCCGCGAATGGCAGAAGAGCACCGCGGCGATCACCAGCGAGCGGCTGCGGCAGCGCAGCGAGCTGCGCTTCGCGGTCACCAAGGAGCGTTACGACGCGATCACCAAGGCCGTGGTGCCGGCGCAGGACCAGTTCGACGCCTACGTCAAGGCGCTGCGCGACCACGCGACGTTCCTGGCTCACGACCTCAATGCCAGTGCGCTCGACGAGATCCAGGAGGAGGTCAAGGTGGTCGCCAACAACGCGCGCGATCTCGACCGCCTGATGGAGTCGAGCCTCGCCGCGTCGCGCGCCTACGTCGAGAACGCCGCCCTGCCGGCGGCGCCGTCGGGCCTGGGCCGCTGAGCTGAGCGCGGGGCGGGCGCGTCGCCGGACGCGGAGAGTCACCCATGACCTGGATGCTGCTGTGCACACTGGCGGTGGTGCTGGCGCTGGCCCTGGCCGCGTCGTGGCACCGCCATACCGAGCTGGTGCGGCAGGCGGCCGTGGTCCAAGAGCGCCGGCAGGCGTCGTCGCGCGAGTTGTCCGCGGCGCCGCTGCAGGTGCCGGTCATCGACCTGTCGCGCTGCCTGGGCTGCGGCACGTGCGTGAAGTCGTGCCCCGAGGACGGCGTGCTGCAGCTCGTGCACGGTCAGGCCGCGGTCGTCAACGCCGCGTCCTGCGTCGGCCACGCGCACTGCGTCGCCGAGTGCCCCGTGGGCGCGGTGACGCTGAGCCGCGGCGACCTGTCCCAGAGGGACGACGTGCCGGTGCTCGACGAGGCGCTGCAGGCCGTCGGCATGCCGGGCGTGTTCCTGGCCGGTGAGATCACCGCGCGGGCCTTGATCCGCACCGCGATCGTGCAGGGTTCTGCGGTCGCCGAACAGGTGTTGAGTCGCTGCGCGGTGACCACCGCGGGCGGGGACGACGAAGTGCTCGACGCGGTCGTGGTCGGTGCGGGACCTGGCGGCATCGCCTGCGCGCTCGGGCTCACCGCGGGCGGCGCCAACTTCGTGCTGATCGACCAGGAGCCGATCGTCGGCGGCACCGTCGCCAAGTATCCGCGCCGCAAGCTGGTGCTGACGCAGCCGGTCGACCTGCCGCTGCACGGCCGCATGCGCGAGCGCGAGTACGCCAAGGAAGAGCTCGTCGAGCTGTGGCAGGGCATCGCCGACCGGCACGCGCTGCCGTTCGTCGGCGGCGTGACCTTCGAACACATCGAGCGTGAGGACGACGACGTGCTCGTCGTGCACACCAGCGCCGGGGTGTATCGCGCGCGCAGCGTCGTGCTCGCGATCGGTCGCCGCGGCATGCCGCGGCGGCTCGGCGTCGCCGGCGAGGACCTGCCCAACGTCGCCTACAGCCTGATCGACGCCGCCGCCTACGCGGGTCGTCGCGCGCTGGTCGTCGGCGGCGGCGACAGCGCCGTCGAGGCCGCGCTCGCGCTCGCCGAGCAGCCGGGCACCGAGGTCACGATCGCCTATCGCCAGGACGCCTTCGTGCGGCTGCGCAGCAAGAACAAGCAGCGCATCACCGCGCAGATCGCCGCGGGGCGCGTGCGCGCCTGCATGAGCACGCAGGTCGCCGCCATCCATGCAGATCGCGTCGAGCTGCGCGTCGCCGGCGCGAAGCAGGAGCTGCCGGTCGACGACGTGTTCGTGATGATCGGCGGCGAGCCGCCGTTCGGTCCGCTGCAGCGCAGCGGCATCTCGTTCGACCATTCGCACCAGGACGAGGCTGCGCTGGCGGCCGCGAACGCGCCGGTCGCCGCGCCGCAGAGCCGCGGCGCCGAGCTGCTGCCCGCGCTGGTCTGGGGCCTGGCCATGACCGTCGCGGCGCTCGCGTTCCTGGTCTGGCACCACGACTACTACGGGTTGTCCGCGGCCGAACGCGCCATGGACCCCAAGCACGCGCTGCTGAGTGCCGACCGCGGCCTGGGGCTGTGGTTCGGCATCGCCAGCGCCGGCGCGATCCTCGTCAACCTCGCCTACCTGGCGCGGCGCCAGATGTGGCTTGGGCTGCGGCTGGGCGCGCTGCCGACGTGGCTCAACGTGCACGTCGCCACCGGCGTGCTGGCGCTGCTGCTCGCGATGCAGCACGGCGCGATGGCGCCGCGGCAGACGCCCGGCGGGTTCGCGTTCTGGGGCCTCCTGGTGCTGCTCGTCACCGGCGCGATCGGGCGCTGGTTCTACGCGTGGCTGCCGCGCGCCGCGAACGGGCGCGAGCTCGAGCTCGACAAGGTGCGCGCGGAGCTCGACGCGCTGCACCGCGCCGAGGGCAGCAGCGAGTTCACGCGCCACGCAGCGGCGTCGATCGACGCGCTCGTCGAGCGGCGGCAGTGGCGCTCGACCTGGGTCGGCCGCGTGTTCGCGCTGGTCGGGCTGCAGCTCGACCTGTGGTGGACGCTGCGCAAGCTGCGGCGCGCGGCCGCGGCTGCGGCCGTCGACGCGGGTGAGTTCGCGGCCTTCGCGGCGCAGGCGCGCTCGGCACACGGCGCGGCGATCGCCGTGGCCCACCTCGAAGACCTGCGCGCCCTGCTCGGCTCGTGGCGCTGGCTGCATCGCTGGTTGGCGATCCTGGTCGTGCTGCTGGTGGTGATCCACGTGGTCGTGGCCACGCTGCACGGCGCCTTCTCCGGAGGTGGGCTGTGAAGCGGCGCGCAGCGGGCATCGTGCTCACCCTCGTCTCGGCGCTGTGCGTCGGCTTCATGGCGTTCGTCGCCACCGACCGCAAGTCGCCGGGGCCGATCTCGACCGTGCACGCCGGCATCGAGAAGATCGCCGGCGGCGAGGCCTGTTCGCAGTGCCACGGCGGCCTGTTCGGCAGCATGCGCAAGTCGTGCCTGGAGTGCCATGCGGACATCGGTGCGCAGCTCGACGGCGGCAACGGTCTGCACGGGCGGCTCGGTCAGCAGGTCGCGGGCAACTGCGCGAGCTGCCACGGCGAACACCACGGCGGCGAGTTCCGGCTCGTCAACCGCCTCGCCTTCGCGCAGGCCGGCGTCGCCGACATCAAGACCTTCGACCACGCGATGGTCGGCTTCGCGATGGCCGGCAAGCACCTCGAGCTGGACTGCACCGCGTGCCACGAGAACGCCGAGGCCGAAGTGCTCGCCGAGGGGCAGAAGCGTTTCCTCGGCCGCCAGCAGGACTGCGCCACCTGTCACGCCGATCCGCACGGCGGCCGCATGCAGCTCGGCTGCGCGACCTGCCACGGCCAGGACTCGTTCCGGGAGCGCTTCGTGCCCGGCCACGAGCGGGTGTTGTCGTTGTCGGGCGGCCACGCCGCGGTCGGCTGCCGCGACTGCCACGCCGACGGCGACGCGCACGCGCTCGAGCGGCTGCGTCCCGATCGCACCGAGAAGCGCGGCTGCGCCGACTGCCACCAGTCGCAGCACAGCGCGTCGTTCCTGACCGGCAACGCGAAGCTCGCGGGCGTCGCGGGCGCCGACTCCTGCGGGGTCTGCCACACCTTCGAACGCGACAAGTTCACCGACGCGACCGTCACGGTCTCGCCCGAGCAGCACGCCTTCGGCGGCTTCGCCCTGGCCGCGCCGCACGATCAGGTCGCCTGCGACAAGTGCCATGCGCCCGGTGCCGCATGGAGCGAGCGCCACCCGGGGCGCAAGGCGAACGACTGCCGCGTCTGTCACGTCGACCCGCACGGCGGACAGTTCGACAAGGGGCCGTACGCGGCGCAGGGCTGCGTCTCGTGCCACGCCCCGACGCACTTCGCGCCGCCCGAGTTCGGCGTGCAGCAGCACGCCGACACGAGCTTCCCGCTCGACGGCGGCCACGTGCAGGCGGCTTGCGAACAGTGTCACCTGCAGCCGACCAGCGACACGCCGCGGCGCTTCCACGGCACGCCCGGGCGCTGCGAACAGTGCCACGCCGACGCGCACGAGGAGGCGTTCGCGCAGCATTCGCCGATCCTCGCCGCCAACCCGCGCGGCGCCTGCGCCGAGTGTCACCGCACCGACGCGTTCGCCAACGTGGACCACGCCGCGTTCGACCACGGCCGCTGGGCCGGCTTCAAGATCTTCGGCGCGCACGATCAGGCCGACTGCATCGATTGCCATGTGCCGCAGCCGGACGCCAGGCCCCAGCGCCGGCTCGGCCGCGTCACGCCGCCCGGACAGGCCTTCGCCGGTTGCGTCACCTGCCACGCCGACCCGCACGAAGGGCGCTTCGACCGCGACCCGGTCAACGCCGTGATCGGCGGCCGCAGCGGCTGCGAGCGCTGTCACGACAGCGTCTCGTTCCGCGTGCTGCCGAACGGCTTCGACCACGAGCGCTTCGCGGGCTACCCGCTCACCGGCGCGCACGGCAAGCTCGACTGCGCCGCGTGCCACACGCCGCTCGCCGCGCCGACCGAGACCGGGCGCACCTGGGGCAAGCCGCGCGGCCGCGAGTGCTCGGACTGTCACGCCGACCCGCACCAGCGCCAGTTCGAGCGGCTCGGCGCGACCGACTGCGCGCGCTGCCACAAGAGCGCGACGCGCTTCGCGACGCTGTCGTTCCGGCACAACCTGGATTCGAACTTCCCGCTCGGCGACGCGCACAAGAACGTCGCCTGCTCGGGGTGCCACAAGATCGAGGACATCGGCGGCGTGCAGGCGGTGCGCTACAAGCCGTTGCCGACGGAGTGTTCGGCGTGTCACGGGGACGACGCGGCGTCGCGGCGCCGAAGGGGATTCTGATGGGGAACGGCAGACATCTGGTCCTGGCGACGGCGCTGCTCGCCGTGGCGGGTCTCGCGCAGGATCCGGTCTTCGACGAGGTGGCGCTGCGCGTCGCGTCGGTGCGTCCGGGCGGCAAGCTGGTCATCGATCGCGGCAATCGCGACCACGTCGAGGTCGGCGATCGCGTCGTGCTGCTGCCGCGCGGCGGCGCGATCCTGCACGCCGTGGTGCGCGAGATCGAAGAGCGCAGCGCCCTGGTCGAACTGATCGACCGCACCGCGACGGTGCCGGTCGGCAGCAAGGGCCATGTGCTCGTGCCGAGGGCACGCCTCGCGGCACCGACGCCGCCGCCGCCCGCGCCCGTGGAGCCGGCGAATCCGGACGTGCCCAAGCCCGTGGGGCAGGAGCCCGACGCGCCCGTGGTCGCGCCGACGCCCCGGCAGCCCGAAGAGGAGCCGTGGCGCCCCGGCATGCCGCTGCTCGGCACGACGCGGCCACCGCATCCCAAGGAGCGGCCGGCGCGCGCCACCGGTTACCTGTACGCCGGCGCCAACCTGGTGCGCACGCTCGACACGTTCTCGCATTCGTACGCGCGCACCGGCGCCGACATGGAGGTGGAGAACGTCGACGGCCTGGGCAGCACGCTGCGCTTCGCGGGCGAGTTCGACTGGAGCACCGAATACAACGGTGAGACCGGTACGGACCTGCGCCTGTTCGAATTCAGCTACGAACGCGGCGGCACGCGCGGCGAGCCGCTGCGGTGGCAGGTCGGCCGCTTCCTGCCGCGCGACATGCCCGAGTTCGGTCTGCTCGACGGCGCCGAGATCGGCTACCGGCGCGAGAACGGCGACCGCTTCGGCGCCAGCCTCGGTTATCTGCCCGAGCTCGACGACGACATGAACTCGTTCGAGGATCTGCAGGTCGCCGCGTGGTACCTGTGGAACGCGGACCTCGGCGAGCGCACCAGCTGGGGCCTCGGCTACCAGAAGAGCTGGCACCACAGCAAGCAGGACCGCGACCTGCTCGTCGCCAAGCTGCGCGTGTTGCCGAGCGAGGGCTGGGACTTCGCGACGACGATCTGGCTCGACTACTACTACGGCCGCGACGACGGCAAGGGCACGACGTTCGGGCTGACGCGCGCGCTGGTGTCGACGAGCCGGCGCTGGCAGGGCGGCAGCGGCCTCGAGTTCCACTACGACCACGAGGAGTATCCCGAGCTGCTGCGCCAGGAACTGCCGCAGACGCTGCTGCCGCAGACGATCCTCGACGCGCACAACGACCGACTCACGGGTCACGCCTACTGGCGCACCGACGGCGGCTCGCTGTGGCGGCTGCGCGCTACGGGTTGGACCGACCAGGACGCTTCGGGCGGCACCGTCGAGATCGGCTGCGAATTCGACGGCCTGCTGCAGTCGGCCGCGCGCACCGGTCTGACGCTGTTCGAGGTCCAGGGCCTCACCAGCTCGGTGACCGGCGTGCGCGTCGATCACGGCGGCGACTTCTCGTTCGGGCGGCTCGACATGCTCTACGAGCTCGGCCTCGTGCACCACGACGACCAGCCGACCGATCGCGACGACATGCTGCAGCATCGCCTCGGTGCGCTGTGCACCAGCGATCTCGGCGGACAGTGGTCGGGCACGTTCTTCGCCGACGCGACCCTGTGGGACAGCGAGTTCTCGTACGGCCTGGGCATCTACCTGCAGCGGAGGTTCTGAGATGAGCACGAAGAGAAGGATCTCCTGGCGCGCGTTGATCACCCTGGGCTGGGTGCTGACGATCGTCGCCTGTTCGTTCGCGTCGCCGGCGCGCGCCGACCTGCACCGCTGGTGGTCCGGGTTCGGCCTGGTCGTGCCGCACGAGTCGTTCCCGGCGGACTGTCGGTTGTGCCATCTGGGCGCGTCCTGGAACGAGCTGGTGCCGAACTTCGAGTTCGACCACGAAGCCAAGACCGGCGTGCCTCTGCACGGCGCGCACCAGCAGGCGAAGTGCCTGCGTTGCCACAACGACCGCGGTCCGGTGGGGGTGTTCCAGGCGCAGGGCTGCGCCGGTTGCCACGCCGACGTGCACTACGGCGAGCTCGGCGCCGACTGCCGGACCTGTCACGACGAGACCATGTGGAAGGTGCCCAACGCGCGCGTGCAGCACATCCACAGCCGCTTCCCCCTGACGGGCGCCCACATGATGGTCGCCTGTTACCGCTGCCACGCGGGTGCCTCGGTGCGCAACTTCGAGCCCACCGATCCCCAGTGCGTGAGCTGTCACTACGAGGTGATGGCCAACACCACCAACCCGCCGCACCTCGGTCTGGGCTGGACCGACCGGTGCGAACGGTGCCACATGCCGACCAACTGGCGGCCGGCGGTGGTCCGGTGAGCGGCGCGGCGAGCCGGCTGGCGCGTCTCGTGCGTAGACGCGGCGCCGGTCCCGATTCGGGAACGTCACGTCGGCGTCACGTTCCGGCTGTCGATAGATGCGACACGCAACGACGGCGGACCGAACTCGGCGGGCCCACGCCCGCCAGGCAGGTGCAACCATGAAGCTTCATCCCCTGGGTTCTGCTCTCCTCTCCGCGATCGCCCTGGTCGCGGCGACGACCTTGATCGGACCGTCGTGCGTCGACCAGTCCGGGCGCGAGCTGTCGGTGGCCACTGCCGAGTCGTGCATGAAGTGCCACAACGGCTCGCTGCACGACGACTACGCGGGCCCCGGCCTCGAGAACCCGCACGAGTTCCCGGGCGCGGACATGCTGCAGTGCACGCAGTGTCACGGCGGCAACCCGAACGGCGTCGACGCGGCATCGAGCCACGTGCCGCCGCCGCCGTCGATCGGCGACCGCGACCTGCAGGACCGCGACGCCTACGCGTGGTTCAACAAGCTGACCCTCGCCGGCATCGACAAGGTCGCCGACTACACCGTCGGCGGCACCACCTACACGGGCCTCGACTACCTGCAGTTCCTCAACCCGAGCGACCTGCGCGTCAGCACGCTCGGCCGCGGCTGCGGCGCGTGCCACGCGTCGCACTCGACCGCCATGGCGCGCGCGCCGATCGGCCTCGAGATGGGCATCTTCTCGGGCGCGTTCTACGCCGTCGGTCTCGACAACGCGATCCCGGCGCACCAGGGCCTGTTCGAGGACACCGCGGGCGACTACGCGTGGCGCGCGATCACCGATCCGTCGCACACGCACGACCCGAACGACGTCGGCAAGATCGGCGAGCTGCTCGAGGCGCCGGTGTGGAGCGCGCGCAACACGACCGGGCCCGAGTTCCTGCGCAACAACCAGGATTTCTCGGCGGCCAACCTCGTCAACGACGTCAACCCGGACGGCTCGCTGGTGACCGACTCGCGCCTGGCCAAGCTCTACCAGGAGATGGTCGCGTTCACCTGCGGCGACTGCCACCTGGGCAGCAGCGGCGCCAACAACCGCTACGGCGACTTCCGCCCCTCGGGCTGCGCGGCGTGCCACATGCCCTACAGCCTCGACGGCCGCAGCCGCAGCCGCGACCCGAACGTGCCGAAGAACGAGCCGGCCGACCCCGACCAGATCGACGACCCCGAGCGCGCGCACGTGCGTTCGCACAAGATCCGCGGTGTGGCGCGCACGCTGTCGAACGGCGTCGCCGTCGAGGGCATCGACGACCACACCTGCGCGGGTTGCCACCAGGGCAGCAACCGCATGGTGATGCAGTACTGGGGCATCCGGCTGGACCAGAACCAGGACGTGCGCCGCGGCTTCCAGTACCCGGCGAACCCCGTGTCGTTCACGACCACGCGGCTCGACACGCGCCTGTTCGACCCCGAGGTCGGCAACAACACCTTCAACG
The DNA here is from genome assembly GCA_020638655.1 of Planctomycetota bacterium. Classification (GTDB taxonomy): domain Bacteria; phylum Planctomycetota; class UBA1135; order UBA1135; family UBA2386; genus JACKIC01. Next base: position 199,376 of record JACKIC010000001.1, on the reverse strand, counting down.
GGCGCAATCACAACCAGTATCTGCTGTTCGAGGACTACGACGGCGACGGCCGCGACGACACCCCCGAGGACGTGCACTACGCCGCGGGCATGGGCTGCGTCGACTGCCACGGCAGCGTCGACCTGCACGGTGACGTCACCAGCGGCGGCGCCATCAACAGCCGCATGGGCCACGCCGTGACCATCCGCTGTCAGGACTGCCACGGCACCGCCGCGGCCTACGCCGCGACCACGAACGGTACCAACTACGCGGGCGCCAGCGCGACGCTCGGCGTCGACAGCCAGGGCAACGCCCTGCGCCACGTCGAACGCGACGGCACCGGCAACTTCTGGCTCACCAGCAAGGTCTCGGGCAACCGCCTCTACGTGCCGCAGGTGCGCGACGTGATCGTCGACAGCGGCAAGCTGCACCCCGTCACGAGCACGCCGATCTACACCAAGATGGGCTCGTTCGCGATGGGCCGCGACGACAACTCGGCGGCGACCGGCATCGGTCCGCAGCAGCAGGGCGGCGCGCACGCCGGCTTCAGTCACCTCGACAGCATGGACTGCGCGTCGTGCCACTCGTCGTGGACCAACACCTGCATGGGCTGTCACCTCGAGGGTGAGTACAACAACGGCAACAACTTCAGCAACATCACCGGCGAGCGCATCGTGTTCCGCCAGCGGTTCGCGGAGTTCGTCTACCAGTCGCCGATCCCGTTCTCGCTCGGCATCGACGACGAGAACAAGATCAGCACGACGTCGGCCAACACCAAGGTGTTCTTCCGCTACACGGACATCAACGGCGACCGCACGCCGGTGTTCGCGTTCACCGACCGCAATGGCGGCGGCGCCAACCCGTCGCGCGGCTTCCCGTCGCTGGGCCACAACGCGCTGATGGCGCACTCGATCCGCGGCCGCGTCACCTCGACCAACGAGGGGCCGCGCTACTGCGTCGCGTGCCACCTCACCGACGACTCCGTTGCCAACTACGGCAGCCAATACGCGGCCTTCCGCGCCACGCTCGCCGCCAACGACTTCGGCAACCTCGACTTCAACCTGCTCAAGCAGCACATCGGCCAGAACCCGGGCAACCAGCTCGACTCGCCGTTCTTCGTGCACATGGTCGCGGGCCTGGGCACCGGGCTGTTCTTGTTCGACGCCAACGGTGCCGCGCAGAACCCGCTCGACGACAACCCCAACCGCTACGGCAGCGACGGCGTCGCACCGTCGACCTACTTCAACCCCGCGCAGGTGGCGTACGACCTCGACCGCGTCGTCGACCCGGCCGGCGTTGCCAATGGCTCGAGCAACATCCCGATGCAGCAGCCCGTCATCGGGCCCAACCGCCGCGACGGCGCCACGGACCCCAACATGAGCGGCCCGCTGGGCACCACGCTCGCCAACCGCCTGGCCGATCCGGCCACGGGCATCGTGCTCAACAACTGGATCGACGCCGATCGCGCCGCCAAGGGTGGCGCCGGCGTGCTCGTCGACAACTGATTCCGCCACGACCCGGGGCCGCGCCACCGCCGGAGGTGTGCGTACGGTACCCGGTCCAAACCACAACCTAGCAGCCGCTGCGAGGGGCCGCGCGGTTGTGGTTTGTACCCGGTACCGTACCCACACGGCGCAGCCAGCGGGCGACGGCGAGGGCGTTGCCGAGGCGGTTGCGCGCGCGGCCGCTGCACTCGAGGGGCACGGTGGTGAGGTGCTCGCGCTGCACGACCTCCTCGAGGTAGCCGGCGCGGCGGTTGCGCAGGTTGCAGTAGGCGGTCTTGAGGCAGATGGCCGTCGCGTCGGGGGGGAGCAGCGGGGTGCCCCATTCGAGCGTCGTCGCGGTCCAGGTGGCGATGGTCGGCGCCGGGCCCGCGAACTCGGCGAACGCGGCGCGGGCCGCGTCCCGGATCAGGCCGGCGTCGAGCGCGGCGCGCGGGATCTGCATGTGCTCGAGGTGGGCCGCGGTGGGCGGGCGCTCGCGGGGGCGCAGCAGCGCCTCGAAGGTCTCGCCGGTGTCGACGCGCACGGCGACCCACTGCACGAGTTCACGCGCCTGGTCCGGGTCGCCGCCCGGCAGCGACGACTCGGCGTAGGCGATCAGCAGGTTGTCGGCGAACAGCTCTGCGGGCAGCGCGCGCGACGGCCGCTGGCGTTCGCGGCGCGTGCGGTGCTGGCGTTCGGCGGTCGCGACGTGCGCGATCTGCTGGTCGATCATGCGATCGAACGCGACCAGCAGCTCCTCGACGCGGGTGTTGGCGGGCTCGGTGATGCGCAGCGCGGCGACGATCGCCTCGAGCGTCGAGATGTAGTCCTCCTGCGGCTCCTTGCGGATCCGGTAGCGGCTCGGCTCGCGCGGAGTCAGGCGCACGTGGCGCAGCTGCTGCAGCCACGGATTGTGCCGGTAGAGCGTCTTGGCGTGGCCCCAGGTGCCGTCGAGCACCAGCAGCGCCGGCGGCAGCTCGTCTTCGGCCATCGTCTCGAGGTCTTCGGCGTCGGCGTGTGGGTAGAGCACGGCGGTGCCCGGCGGCACGTCGATCGGGCAGTGCAGGACCTCGTCGTTGCCGCCGTGGGCGACGTGCACCTCGGCGTCGGGCATGCACAAGCGCACGAAGCGCGCCGTGCCGAACGGGTGCCGCTGCTCGTGCGGATGCTGCAGCACGATGATGCGCGTCGCGGTCGGCACGGTCGGCAGGTCCGCACACAGGCACATCGTCGCGGGCCGCCAGCAGCGGTAGCAGCGCGGCCGCGGCGCGTCCTCGGCGTCGGGGGTGCGCGGGTCAGGGCTGTTCGAATTCGGCAAGCGCGGCCTCGTAGTCGGCGGGGGTGTTGACGTTGCGCAGGTAGCGGCCGCGCGGATCGATCTTCGAGAACTCCGCCTGCGCCAGGATCGCCGCGTCCGGGTGTCGGGCCAGCGAGCGCGGCGTGCGTTCGCCAGCATCGAGCAGCGCGTTCGCGTGCGGCAGCATCGACAGGCGGTACAGCGCGCACAGCGGCTGCAGCACGTCGGCGGCGCGCGGCATCACCACGGTATGCCCGGGCAGGTGCGCGAGCAGCCAGCGCACCAGCGCCGCATCCACGAACGGCATGTCGCACGCGGTGGCGAAGGCGACGTCGTCGTCGCCGAAGCCGGCGTCCCGCTGCAGCGCGCGCAGGCCCGCGGCCAGGCCCGCGAGCGGCCCGCCGTCGCGTTCGTCGCTGGTGACCAACACGTCGTCGGGAAGTGCCGGCAGCTCCTGGTCGGGGTCGCGCGCGACCACCAAGATCGCATCGGCCGCGGGCTGCAGGTTGTGCACCACGTGCGCGAGCAGGGGCCGGCCGCCGAACGGCAACGACTCCTTGGCGCGGCCCATCCGCTGGCCGCGTCCGCCGGTCAGGATCACCGCCCCGATGCGCATGCCGACCTTGTCAGGCATCGGCCCGCGCGGCGCAAGCACGCAGCGCGCACCTCGGCGCTACAGGCCGACGGTCGCGGTCGCCGCGTTGGTGACGCGGATCATCAGCGGCTGGCAGGTCGGCTGGCAGCGGCTGTAGAGCTCGGCCCACTGCTGATGGAAGCTCACGCCGATCAGCCCCGGGTCGTTCGGGATCTGCATCGTGAAGGTGTTCTGGTAGCTGGTGCCGTTCCACGGCATGAACAGGATCACGTCGGTCGACAGCAGGAAGTTGCAGTTCGCGGGCTGCGACGGCGACAGCACCGGCACCGGCGTCTGCGCCTGTTGCAGGCCCATGATCATGGCCGGCCAGTCGACGCTGACGGGCGTCTGGCCGCTGGGCAGGGCCACGAAGCGAACGGTGAACGCCGCGCCGATCTGCGGCAGCGTCAGGGCCTGGATCAGCGGCGGCGGGTTGCCGGGGGCGCCGCAGCCGGTGCCGTAGGTGGTGAAGCTCGCGGTCTGCGCCGGAGCGAAGGCCGCGAGCGCCAGGGTGGTGGAGAGCAGGGCCGGAAGACGCATGCGGCCAAGGCGACAGAACGGCCGCTGCGGCCGGCGAAATCGCGCGGCGTTCCCGGCTATGGTCTGCCGCGCCGCGATGGACCAACCCCTGCCCAAGAAGGCCGACCTCGTCTCGCCGTTCACCTTCAGGATCGAGTGGAAGGACGGCGTCGTCAGCGACTACGCCGCGCGCGATCTGCGCCTGGCCTGCCCGTGCGCGAGCTGCGTCGACGAGGGCACCGGCCGGCCGCTGCTCGATCCGCGTTCGGTCAAGGAAGACATCATCCTGCTCGGCGCCGAACTCGTCGGCCGCTACGGGCTGTCGTTCATGTGGAGCGACGGCCACAAGACCGGCATCTTCGCGTGGCCGCGTCTGCGCGAGCTCGGCGCGCTGCGAGGTGGTGCGTGAGCGGCGCCAAGGAGTTGACCAAGGAGATCCTCGACCGCCTCGACTGGGCCGCGCTCGGCGACATCTACTTCCACGAGGACGGCGAAGCCGAGCTGCGCGAGCGCCGCAAGGCGATCGTCGCCTGCGGCATGGCCCTGTCCGAGTTGCTGCTGCCGCAGCTGCGGCGCGGCGGCGGGTCACTGTGGGTCGGCGCGGGCCTCGCCGAGCTGCCCGTGCTCTTGGCCGAGTCGATGCGCGGCGATCGTCAAGTCGTCGCCGTCAACCTGCGCGGCGACGAGTGTGAACTGCTCAACGCGGCCATCGCCGCTGGCGCACCGGACGCGACGCTGCGTTACCAGGCCGTCGATGCGCGACAGGCCGCGCCCGGCACCACCTTCGACCACCTCGCCTGCATCAGCCTGTTCACCGATCCCGAGACCTGGCCGCTGCTCAGCGACGTCGCCTACGGCCGCATCGCGCCCGTGCAGATCGACGTCGAGCAGTTCGTGGCCGAACGCGAACAGGCGCGCGAGCTCGCCGCCAACCTGTTCGCGCGGTTCTCGCGCCCGGGCCTCGTGACCACGACCGCCGAGGAGGTGTCCTGGTTCCTCGAGCAGGCCGAGGCCGTCGGTGCCACGATCGAGCCGAGCGAAGAGCTCGTCGAAGCGGCCATCGTCGGCGATCCGGTCGGGTTCCTGACCATTCGTTGAGGCTGCCGGGCGGCGCTCAGCGCGCGTGCTCGACGAAACGCGTCGCCAGCAGGTTCTCGTACGAGTGCCGCCGCGTGATGCGCCACAGCCGCCGGCGCAGGTCGAGCCGCGGCACGTCGAGCGCGACGAACGCGCCGCTGTCGAGTTCGCGTTCGACGGCGAGGATCGACAGGCAGCCCAGGCCCAGCCCCGCGCGCACCGCCTGCTTGACGGCCTCGGAGTGGCCGAACTGCAGGCTCGCCGACACCTCGAGGTCGTGCTCGCGCAGCGCCGCGTCGAACACGTTGCGCGTGCCGGAGCCCGGTTCACGCACGATCCACCGCTGCGCCGGCAGCTCCCGCAGCGGCAGGCTGCGCCGCGACGCCAGCGCGTGTCCCTCGGCGACGAACACCACCAGGCGGTCGTCGCGCCAAGGATGCGCCACCACGCGCGAGCCGACCGGCGGTCCTTCGATGAACGCGACGTCGATGCGCCGCTCTTCGAGCGCGGTCTCGACCTCCGCCGAGTTGCCGATCTCGAGGTCGACCTCCACCCTCGGGTGCTGCAGCGCGAAGCTGCCGAGCAGCTGCGGCAGCACGTAGGTGCCGATCGTCGAGCTGGCGCCGAGGCGCAGCTGGCCGGCGAGATCGCCGTCCGCCAGGAAACGCCGCTCGAGGTCCTGCGCGCGCCGCACGAGATCGTCGGCCTCGGCGACGAGGCTACGGCCGCGTTCGGTCAGCGCGATGCGGCGGCCGGCGCGCTCGACCAGCGGGCCGCCCAGCCGCCTGCCCAACTCGGTCAGCGCCGCGCTGACCGCGGACTGCGCGACGCGCAGTTCTTCGGCGGCGGAGGTGACGTGCTCCCGGCGCGCCACGGCGAGGAAGATCTCGAGCTGCCGCAGCGTGATATCCATCAGCACGGTGGATGATACAGAACGAAACCATCGATTGGACGGATGACTCGCGAACGCCGATCGTGCTCGCCATGAGTTCGAACGCGGTGGTGATCCCGACTGCTGGCTTGCGTGGTGCTCGCTGGCCGGGCCTGGCGCTGGCCGCGGCCCTCGCCGGCATCGCCGTCCCAATCACTTCCTGGTCAGCGGCTTACGGTGTCGCCGTGAGCCCGCTGGTGGTCGCCCTGCTGCTCGGGTTGGCAGTCGCCCAGGTGCGCACCCTGCCGGCGCTGGTCGAGCCGGGGCTGGCCTTCGCCTGTCGCCCGCTGCTGCGCACGGCGATCGTGCTGCTCGGTCTGCGCATCGGCCTGCGGGACATCGCCGCGGTCGGCTTCTCGGGGGTCGCCGCGATCGCGGGCGTGGTCGGCGCGACGCTGCTGTTCGGCACCTGGCTCGGTCGGCGCCTGGGGCTGTCGGGCAACCAGTCGCTGCTGCTGGCGGCCGGCCACGCGATCTGCGGCGCGGCGGCGATCGCGGCCGTCGACTCGGTGCTGCGCGCCAAGGAACAGGAGGTCGTGCGCTCGCTGGCGATGATCACGCTCGGCGGCACCGTGGTGATGTTGCTGTGCCCGCTGCTCGGCGGGCTGCTCGACCTGTCGCCGCAGGTCTACGGTTTCTGGGTCGGCGGCTCGGTGCACGAGGTCGCCCAGGCAGTCGGCGCGGGCTTCGCGCGCGGCGAACAGTGCGGCGAGGCGGCGAGCCTGTTCAAGATGGTGCGCGTCGGTTGCCTGCTGCCGGTCGGCGCGGTCGTCGCGGTGGTGGTGGCGCGGCGCGAACACCGCGCGACGCGTTCCCTGCGCGGGTTGGTGCCGTGGTTCGTGGTCGGCTTCGCCGCGGTCGCGCTGATCGACGCCGCAGGCCTCGTGCCGGCTGCGGCCGCGGGCCTGCTGCGGCAGCTGTGCACGGTGTCGATGACCGTGGCGATGGCGGCGCTCGGCCTCAAGAGCTCGGTGCGCGACCTGGCCAGCGCCGGGCTGCGGCCGCTGCTCGTGGCGGGCGCGACCACGCTGTTCGTCAGCCTCGCCGCGCTGGGCATGGCGCTGCTCGTCGCGCGCTGAGCGCAGCAGACCCGGCAGCGGCATCGGGACTGCGGTATGGTGGCCCGCCAACATGGGTCGCCAGCAGCAGACACGCGCGCTCGCCGGGATCGCCGTCGCGCTGGCGACGACGACGCTGGCTGCGCAGGAGCTGCCCGAGGTCGCGAAGGCGCTGCTGATCGAAGACCCGGCCGGATTCGCGCGGAACCACGCGTCGTGGGACGAGCGGCGGCAGGAACTGCGGCTGGGTTATGTCGCGACCGATGACGCCGAGGACCGCATCACGGTCACGGTCCGCAAGCTCGTCGACGACGGCGCGGGCAAGCTGCACGAGTTCTGGCGCGTGCCCGTGACCTGGAAGGAGCCGGTGCGCGACGCGATCGACGGTCGGGCGTTCTTGCGCGGGGTGACCGATCAGGAGATGGGGGTCAGCTACGACGGCAGAGCCGGCGTCGCCTGGCACACGGACGAATGGAGCGTGCTGGTCGCGTGGCCACCGGGCCGCGGCGGCGCGAGGCCGGACGTGCGGAATCCCAGGTCGCTGCGCAACTGGCTGCGTGCGAGGGCGCGCGGCGAGGCCGGGATCGTGCCGACCGAGTTGGTGCGCGCGCTGCTGGCCCGCTTTCCGAGCACCCTGCAGGAGGGCGAACGCGCCGAGGGACCGCAGTGGGCGCTCGCCGAGTTCCGCAGCTTCTGGACGCGGTTCGGCGCGCGTCTGCAGAGCGACGTCGCCACCGAGGAGATCGTCACCGGGGTGGTGTTCCCGTTCGGCATCGCCTTCCTCGACTGGCTGTTCCCGCCGGACCTCGACCGCGATCGACGGCTGGCTGCCTACCAGAAGGTGACGCCCTGGGTCGGTGCGCGGAAGGCCGAGGAGTTCGTCTGGGATCGCGACCGCGGCGCGTTCCTGCTGAGCCCACGGAAGGTGCGCGAGGCGCCGCGGTGCAAGGTGGGCCGGCCCGCGGTCGCGCCCTTGCCGGCGCCGACCGCGTGCCTGGTCTGGGAGCACGACCTGCCGCTCCAGATCGGCGGCATGGTGTCGTGGCCGCCGCTCTGGCAGGCGGGCCTCGACGCGTCGGGGGCGGGCCGCGTGTTCGCGATCGAGGCTGAGTACCTCGGCGCCGAGGCGGGCACGAAGATGACGCTGCGCAAGTTCGACATGGCGTCCGGGGAGCTGCTCGCCAGCAAGGAGCTGCCGTTCGGGCGCGTGTCCGTGATGCGCTGGGTCGGTGACCGGTTGTGTCTGCTCGGCCAGGTGCCGCCCGAGTCGAGGGATCGGGCGGCGACGATCGCGGTCGGCGACCTCGAGATCGTCATGGACACGGGGCTCGCGTTCGTGCTGTCGGTCGAGTCCCCCGACCGTCGGCTCGAGCAGATGGCGGCGTACCTGCTGCGCTGGCCGGTCGGTGTCGTCGATCTGCTGCAACGGGGCAAGGCCGCCACCTTCGTGCGCGCGGTCGATGCCGAAGAGAAGCAGCGCGCCACCGTCTACGCGATGGCCAACGACGAGCAGCGCGCCTTCTGGCAGGTGGCGTCGCGGACCGGCGGCGCGATCGTCGAGGACGCGGGTCGCGTGGTCGTGGAGCTGCCGCCGGGGCGCCGCTACGAGCCCGCGTGGGCGAGCATCGACATCGCCACCGGCAAGGTCGTGTGGTCGCTCGCGTTCGCCGACGCCGGCATGCGCCTCGCCGGGATCGCGTCCGGCAAACTGCTGTTCGTCGGCGCGCAGCACGGCGCGGTCGTCGATGCGCAGCGCGGCGTCGTGACCGCGAGCTTCGAGCTGCCGGAAGACACCCTGCGGCGGTACCCGGGCAAGCCGATCACGGACTGCGTGTTCGTCGGTGAGGCGGGATTCGTGACCGTGTCCCAGTGCAGCGACGGCGCGGGCGAGACCAAGAAGACGATCCGCTTCCATCGCTGGCCTTGATTGCAGAGTAGCGACGCCATGCCCATCCCGCCGTTGTCGATCCTCCCCCTGTTCCTCGCGACTGCACTCGCCCAGGCTCCGGACGTGGCCCGCATCGTGCATGGTACGGTGCGGGACGAACACGGCGCGCCGATCGCGGGAGCACGCATCCGCCTGGAGGTCTGCAAAGGACCGCACGTGATCGGGGTGCTGGCTGCCGAGCTGCGGCACGAGCCCCTGCCGCGCGCGCGATCGACGACGAGCGGCGCGTTCACGCTGGTCATGGCGCCGGCGCACGATCTCTTCGACTGGGAGATCCACGGTCAGCTGGCGCTGGTCGTCGAGGCCGACGGCCGCCAACCGTGGCGCGAGTTGCTGCCCAACCCGGTTCGGCTCTACGACGGCAGCGACGTGGTGTTGCCACCGCAGCGCGCCGAGGATCGCGCGACGATCCGAGCCGCGGGAGTGCCGGCGGGAGCCATGGTGCTCCTGCGCCGGACCTCGCCCGTCGAGTTCCTGCAACAGGGCGGCCCGCCGCCCGGCGAACACTACCTGCTCGAGATGCCGGCGGACGGTGTGCTCGAAGTCGCGGTGCCCCTGTTGCCGAACCCGGCCACGGTGCCGACGACGGCGTACTTCGCCTGCACCGGTTGGACCGCACAGCTCGTCTGGCCCGGCGTGACTTCGTCGCCGTTGCCGCTCACCCCTGGGCAGGAGCTGGCCCTTCCGGTCGGCGCGCCGCCCGCGGCCGAACCCGTGACGGACCGTGACGGCGCCCGCCACCGCATCACCCGCAGCCTGCGTCGGCTCGGCGACGACACGCTGCGCTGGTTTCCGAGCGCCGACGGCGATCTCGTCGACGACCCGCTGCTGCCCACGGTTGCGGTCGAACTCGCGGCGCCGCACGCCGGCGTCGTACTCGCCTGGGATCGCGGCGTCACCGCGCCGGGCGAGCCGCCGCGTGAGCTGCGCTTCGTGACGCCGGCCGGCGATCTCGTGCACGACGTCACGCTCGAGCGCTACGCCCCTGCCGATCTGGTGTGGGCGAAGGTCGGCGCGCCGCGGCCGTTCGGGCCGGCGGCCGAGCGTTTCGAGGCGCCCGTCGGAACGTTCTCCTTGCCGGCCGATCTCGGCGAACGCACGAGCGTCTGGATCACGGCACCGGGGCACGTGTCGCGCCTCTGCCTCGATCTGCGGACGATGCCGGCGGACGGTCGGGTCGAACTGCAGCCGGCGACACGAACGGTCACGGTGCTCGCCGTCGATCCCGCCGGCGCACCGATCGGGGACGTGCGACTCTTCGCCGGTCCTCTCGGCGCGATTCCCGGATCGACCTCTTCGACCACCGACGGGGTGTGGCTCACCGCCGAAGGCGCCGTGCCGCGCACCGATGCGAACGGTCGCAGTGTGATGCCGACGACGCGCGACTGGCCCTACGTGCGCGGCATGGCCCCGGGCTACCGCCTCGATTGGCCCGAATTCGATCGCGCCAAGAACGTGGTGCGACTGGTCGGTCACCCCGTGCAGCTGTTCACCGCGCGCGCCGTCGACGAGGGTGGCGCGCCGGTGCCGTTCGCCAACCTCGGCTACGAGGTCTGGACCTTCGCGGCCGACGGTTCGAGCTCCGGGTCTTCGTTCACGGCGATGGCCGACAGCCGCGGCCGCGCCCGCATGTTGGGCGACGGCAAGAAGCCGCCGCGGGTGCGCCCCGGCGAGATGGGGCAATACCGCGATGGCGGCACGGCGCTCGCCGTCGACGCGGTCACCGACGTGGTCACCAGGCGAGAGCCGATCGTCGGCATCCAGACGACCGCCACCTCGAACTGGGGGCACTTCCTGATGGCGTGGCATGGGGTTGGCCGCTCGAGGAACGGCGCCATCCGGCTCGCGCCGCACGACGGCTGCGCACTGGTGATGCGTTGGCCGCACGCGTTGCCGCTGTGGGCGCACGACACCGACGTCGGGCCGCCCGTCGCGCTGACCCGTGAGGACGCCGAGGCGCTGCCCTTGCACGTCGTCGACCGCAGGGCGGTGCGGCGAACCGTCGCGCTGCGGCTCACGGGCGCCGTGCCCACGGACCTCGCGCCGCTGACTTCGCTGGCCGCAGGCATCGCCGGAAACGAGGTCGACGCGTGGGCGCCGCTGCGCGGTGACTACCTCGGCGCGACGCGCGAGGCGGCGAGCCTGACGCTGTCGACGCGCGACCTCTACGCGCACGACGTCTGGCTGCTGCACCCGGACGTCTTGCCGGCGAAGGTGCACATCCCGGCTGGCGCGGCAGGCGAAGAACCCGCGACCGGTGACCTCGTCGTCGGCGCCCCGTGCACGCTCTCGATCAAGTTGCCGGAGCCGCTGCGCGAGGATCAGGGCCTCCACCTGATCGTCCGTCTCCCCGGCCTGTTCCGGCGCGACGCGTATCTCGGCCTGCTCACCGATCGCCGTCTGTACGGTGCCGCAGCGACCGCCGGGATCGAGCTGCGCGCGCCGTTCGCATTGCCGAGCGGCAAGCTGCGGCTCGAGCTCGGCAACAGCGGTGTCGGCGGCGGGCAGTTCGATCCGGTCGACGTGACCGTCGAGGGCACGGCGCCGACGCGCGTCGAGTTCGTACCCAGGTGAGTTGCGGCAGCTGCGCGCGCCGCCGTCCTACTTGCCGACGGGCTGCGGCTCGGGCGCCTTGTCGGCGCCCTTCGTCGCCTTCGCCGCGCGCTTCTTGCTGTCGAAGAAGTCGAACACCTTGGTGATCATCTCGGCGTTGCGCGCGATCGCGGTGACGTGGTCGCCGCCGGGGATCTCTTCGTAGCGATAGTCCATCTTCAACCGCTTCATCTCCTCGGCCCACTTGCGCACGACGGCGACGGGCACCATGCGGTCCTGGTCGCCCATGACCAGCTGCACGGGCAGGTGTCTGATCTTCTCGAGCCGCGACGTCTTGTCGTCGAGCGCGGGCGCCAAGGGGGCCAGCGCGGCCCACCGGTCGGGGAACTCCGTCGCCAGGTGGATGGTGCCGGCGCCGCCCATCGAGTGCCCCATCAGGTAGACGCGGTCCGCGTCGACGTGGAACTCCTTCTCGACGATGCCGAGCACGTTCATGACGTCCTTCTGGCTCAGCGCGCCGAGGTTGTCGGGGTCCGATCGGGTGCCGAAGAACGGCCCCTCCTTGCCTTCGCCGCGGCTGCCGTACCACCCGCGGCTGTTGTAGCCGTAGGGTGCCACGACGATGTAGCCGCGCTTCTCCGCCTCGGTGGTGATGCCCTGATAGCCGATGACCTGGTGCGGGGTGCTGCCCAGGCCGTGCAGCAACACGATCAGCGGGGTCGCCTTCTCCTTGTCGTAGGACTTCGGCACGTAGAGGCGGTACTCGATGTCCTGCTTGGCGTCCTCGAAGAAGTAGGTGCGCTTCTCCGCGCGCCCCGGCTGCTGCGGGGCCGCGGTGAGGCTCGCGTCGGCGAGCAGGAAGGCGGCCAGGCACAGCGCGATCTGGTGGCAGCGGGCGGCGATGGTCTGCAACTCGGAGCTCCGGAGTGGGGGCGGGTGGGCTGCGGAGGATAGTCGATGCCGCGAGGAAGTGGCTGCGGGCGCCTTCCGCGGCGATTCCCGAGGTCGGCGGAGGCTGCCCCCGGTGGACGGCACTAGCATGCGGCGATGACGACGACGATCGTCCGTTGGGTCTCTGCGCTGTCGCTGGGCGCCGCGCTGCTCGGCCAGGCCGCGCCGCCGGCGCCGGCCGCGCCGATCGATCCGGTGCCGGTGCTCGACCGGAGCACGTTCGCGACGCATTGGCGCCACGTCCTGCCGTCCGCGGACGAGCTGCAGTGGCGGGAGATCCCGTGGCTCGGAACACTCGGCGAAGCGGTCGTCCAGGCGCACGCGCAGGACAAACCGGTCCTGTTGTGGGCGATGAACGGCCACCCGCTGGCCTGCACTTGAAACAACGGCGTGGCGACCAGGCGGTCCGTCTGGTCCGACGCGGCGGTGCAGCGATTGGTGCAGCGTTTCGTGCCCGTCGCCGACGAGGTGACGCGGCTGCAGCGCGACGCCGAGCCCGACTGCCTGTTCTTCCAGGGCTTCTGCGAGAAGGGGCACTACGGCGGCCGGACGAAGCCGTCGAACACGCGGCAGGGCATCTACGCGGTGACGCCGACCGGCGCGTTCCTGGCCTCGTGCAATACGCGGCAGGGAGATGAGGTGGCGGCGATGCTGCAGAAGGCGCTGCGCGCGTGGGACCGGTTGCCGCCCAAGGACCGCAGCGGGGCCGCCGCCGCGCTCGACCCGGCTGCGATCCAGCGCTTCGAGCGGCTGTATCCCGCGGACGGTCTGGTGCTGCGCGTCTACAGTCGCGACCTGCCGCGGGCGAAGGTCACCGAGGGTTGGCGCGGGCAGGCCTGGAACCAGGACCACGCGTGGTTCCGCCGCGACGAGATGCTGGCGATGGTGCCCGCTGCGGAGGTCGGCGCCGAGCGCGCGTTCCCCGACGCGGCGCTGCTGCGCATGGCGCGCGTGCACCTGGTCGACAACGTGCGCGGGCAGACGCTGTCGCACGCGCCCGAGCACGTGGCCGCGCGGCGGTTGATCGGCCGCACCGTCGCGCTCGACGGCGATCGGCAGATCATCCTGTTCGAGGGCAACGTGCGCATCGACCGCACCGGCACGTGGGCCACCCGCGGCTACGGCCCGCGCGGGCCGCAGCGGCTGGGGTTCGACGCGCAGTTGTACGGCGCGGCGGAGTTCGACCGCAAGGCGCAGCGCTTCGTCGACTTCAAGCTGCTCTGCGTCGGCATGCGTTTCGGAGCCACCGAGTTCAACGGCCGCCAGGACGACTTCGGCCCGGCGCCGATGGGTGTGGCGTTCGACCTGCAGTCGGTCGACGCGGCCGTGGTGGCGCCGTCGATGTACTGGGCGTACGGCTGGAAGTAGCGCCGGATCGTGCCGGGCGCCCGTTCGCGCCTTGATCCCCGTTCGCGCCTTGATCCATCGTCGGGTTCGATGACGATGCCGCGCCCCTCTGGGTCACCCGAGCCGCGGCTGCGCGGCTCTCCACCCTCCCTCGCACGAGCGCCGCATGCTGCTGTCGATCGCCACCGTCTGCTTCTCCCTGCTGCCACAGTCCCCCGCTGCAGCGACCCGCGTCGAGGTCACCGTCGCCCACCGCGACAACGGCCACGCGCGGGCGGGCTTCCACTTCGAGTCGGTGCCGGTTCCGGCGCGCAGCGACGCGGCCGCGACGGCGACGTTCACGCTCGTCGACGGGCGGCTGGATCGCGGCAGCCCCGGTCTCGACGCGCTGCACGACGGCCTGTTGCCGACGCGCGCCGATCAACCCGACGCGAACTGCTTCTTCAGCCGCGACGGCGGCCGCTTCGTGATCGACCTCGGCGACGCCGCCGCGATCGCGAGCATCGGCACCTACTCGTGGCATCCGGGGCCGCGCGGCCCGCAGGTCTATTCCGTCTACGTCGCCGACGGCGCGGCCAACGGCTTCGTGGCCGGGCCCAAGCGCGACGTCGATCCGGAGTCGTGCGGGTGGCGCCTGCTCGCGCGCGTCGACACGCGCCCGGCGAACGCGAAGTTGTCTCCGGGCGGACAGTACGGGGTGCAGCTCGCGGCTGACGGCGGGCTCGGCCAGGGCCGTTACGTGCTGTTCGACGTCGCGCCGACCGCGCCCGCGGATCGGTCGAGCAATACGTTCTTCAGCGAGATCGACGTGCGACTGGTCGGCGCGAAACCGGCCGAGGTGCTCACGGGCAAGAGCGGCGACGGCCGCATGCAGGTGCGCATCGATGCCGCCGCGGCGCCGGCGCTGCGCGGCTGGTGCGACGACGAGCTGATGCCCGTGCTGTTGCAGTGGTATCCGAGGGTCGTCGCGCTGCTGGGCGGCAACGCCGGCGAGGCGCCGCCGCAGGTCGACATGCGCTTCGCGACCGAGGGGCCCGCCATCGCAGCGACCGCGAACGGTCGCGTGGTGTGCAACGCGAGCTGGTTCATTGACAACCGGCACGGCGAGGCGGCGGGCGCGGCGGTGCGCGAGCTCGTGCGCGTCGCGCAGCGTTACGACGCAGGCGGCGAGGCGCGTCCGGCGTGGCTCGTGGATGGCATCGCCGACTACGTGCGTTGGTTCCGGTTCGAACCCAAGGCATACGCGGGCAGCGGCGTGGACGACGTGCAGGCTGCGCGGCATGACGCGGGCGGGCGCATCACCGCCAATTTCCTGGCGTGGGCCTGCCGCGCGCACGGCCAGGACCTGCTCGGCAAGCTCGATGTGGCGCTGCGCGCGGGCGACTACGGCGAGGCCACGTGGCAACAGCTCACGGGGCGTTCGCTGGTCGAGCTCGACGGCGACTGGCGCCGCAGCCTGGTCGCGCCGCCCGGCGTCGCCGAGCTCAGCGAGGCGGAACGCCGCGCGGGCTGGCAGCTGCTGTTCAACGGCGTCGACTTCCGCGGCTGGCACTCGTACCACCAGGACGTGGTGCGGCCCGGCTGGCAGATCCAGGACGGCGCGATCGTCTGCGCCGATCCGCACGACGCGGGCGACCTGTGCACGGACGCGCGCTACGGCGAGTTCGAGCTGTCGATCGACTACAAGATCTCACCCGGCGGCAACAGCGGCATCATGTTCCACGTCGACGACTCCGGCGGCGCCACGTGGGCGACGGGTCCCGAGTGCCAGCTGCTCGACAACAAGGCCGGCGCCGATCCGCAGCGCGCGGGCTGGCTCTACGGGCTCTACAACACCGACGTCGACGCCACCAAGCCGGCCGGCGAGTGGAACACGCTGCGCATCCTGATCAGCAAGGAGCGCTGCGAGCACGTCATGAACGGCGTCAAGTACTTCGAGTACGTGATGGGCAGCGAGGACTTCGCGCAGCGCCTGGCGAAGAGCAAGTTCGCGAGCATGCCCGGCTTCGCGCGCTTCGACACGGGCTACATCTCGCTGCAGGGTGACCACGGCCTGGTGTCGTTCCGCAACGTCAAGATCCGCCCGATCGGGACCAGGTGAGCGCCGATCGTCGGCCGACCGGCCGACGTCGGGTGAGGCTTTCCTCGAGTCCCGGTACCGGGCATCTTGGCCCCATGAGGATGGTCGCAGGCTTTGTCGCGGCGCAGTGCGTCACGTTCTGCTGGTTGGGTTGGCTCTCGGTTCCGGGCGATCCCAAGCCGCCGACCGAGCCCACGAAGGTGGGGCGGGAGGAGTCGGCCAGCGTGGCCGCGGCGATCTCCGAACTGGCGGGCCTGCGCGAACGCGTTCGCGCCCTGGAGGCGATCGTGTCCGCCTCGTCGTCCGACCGCAGGCCCGTGCAGTCCTCGGCAGAGCAGGCACTTTCGGCATCGGCCATGGCTCCCGTGCAGGAGCGCGAGCTGGAGGCGCGTGCGCAGGACCCGGTCGATTGGATGGCGCTCGAGCGGTTCGCGGTGCGTTGGGGCGATCGCGCCGACGCGCGCAACGAACGAGCCCTCGCGCTCGTCGGGCCGGCGGATCTGGCGCGGCGGTTCGGTCCGCCGACGAGGATCCACGCCGCCAACGGCAGCCTGCTGTGGGAATACGAGTCCTCGGAGAAGAACGCCGCAGGCGCCCCGCTGACGGTCGTCAGGTTCATCGTGGTGGATGGCTGCGTCCTCGAAGTCGATCGGCGATCGAACCTCTGAACGGGTAGGCTGCGCGGCCGACGGGGGACGGACATTGCCGGCCCGCGCGTCGTTCCCCCAGCCGAGGACTGTCCATGGCCCTGACGATGTCGTGCCTGATCGCGGTGCTCGCTGCCGTACCGCAGCGAACCGAGCCCGAGAACCCGCCGCACCCGGCGCCGCGCGCCGCCGACACGGCATCGCCCGGAGCGGTGCTCGACGCGCTCTACGCGACGATCTCCGGCCCGATGGGCGAGAAGCGCGACTGGCAGCGCCTGCGGTCGTTGTTCGCGCCGGAGGGGCGCATGGTGGCGATGGTCAAGGACCGCGCCGGCGGCATGCGCCCGGTCGTGCTGAAGGTCGACGACTACGTGCAGCGCGCCGGGGGCGCGCTCGAGCGCGACGGCTTCTTCGAGCTCGAGATCGGCCGCCAGACGCAGCGGTTCGGCGACATGGCCCACGTGTTCTCGAGCTACGAGTGCAAACACGCGCGCGACGACGCGGCGCCGTTCTTGCGCGGCATCAACTCGGTGCAGCTCGTGAAGCAGGGCGGGCGCTGGTCGATCCTGCAGATCCTCTGGGAACAGGAGGCCGATGCGGGGCCGATCCCGCCCCAGTACCTGGTCGCCGCGACCGAAGCGAACGACGCAGCTGCGCCGGTTTCGCCACTGACGGTGCGTCTGGTCGGCTCCGATCTGTTGCTCGACCTGATGCAGCAGTGGGGCAAGGACTGTCCGCCGGAGACGGGCGTGCGCGTCGAGGTGGCCGGCGGCGGCACGGGTACCGGCTTCCACGCGTTCGCGACGCGCAAGGCGGAGGTGACGATGGCCTCGCGCCGCATCGCCGACGAGGAGCTGAAGAAGGCGCGGGAGTCGGGGGCGGAGCCGCTCGAGGTCTGCATCGGCTACGTCGCCGCGGCGGTGTGTGTGCACCGTGACAACCCGCTCGAATCGCTGGACCTCGACCGGCTGCGCGCGATCGCGTCGGCAGACCCGGGCGCGGCGCGGTGGTCGCAGCTCGGTGTGGAGATCGCAGGCGGCGGGCAACACGAGATCGCTCTGCGGATGTCGGCGCCCGGCGCGCTGTGGTCGTTCGCGTTCCAGCGGGCGGTGTTCAGCGGCGGTGCGCCGCAACGATCGGGTGGCTTGCGCGCGGAGGCGTTGTTGGACTTCGTGAGGAGCCAGCCGGACGCCCTCGTCGTGGCGTCGAGTCACGGCGCCGAGGGCGTCAAGGTGGTGCCGATCGCGGCCAAGGCCGGCGGCGCCGCCGTGCTGCCGACCGCGCAGACCTGCAAGGACGGCAGCTACCCGCTCGCCGTGCCGCTCTACGTCTACTACCGCGACGAGCCGACCGGGCGGATCAAGGAGTTCGTGCGCTGGCTGTCGCGCGACGCCGGTCGCGCCCTGCTCGAACGGCAGGGCATCGTGCCGGCGCGCGACTGAACCTGGACGACCTCGAGCGGCGCGCTACTGCAGCGTGATCGCGACCGGGTTGGTCACCGCCGAGAAACCGCCCGCGTCCATCAGCATCGCGGCGAAGTGGCCCGGCGTGGCCTGCAGCCCGGTGTTCGCCGGCAGCGAGAACGTCGCGCGGCCGAGGCCCTGCGCGTCGATCACCCCGAAGAAGTTGGCGAACCACGTGCCGTTGAGGCCGATCAGGCCCAGGTCGGTGCAGAAGTCGCGGTTGAGCGGCACCGTCAGGCCCGGCGCGATCGGCGTGCCGGGGGTCGTGCCCGAGCAGCCCCAGACGACGAGGTAGTACGAACCGACGGCGCACGGCGCGACCACGGTCGGGTGCACGACGCCGCCGGTCGCGACCGGGACACTGTTCGCGTCGTACGGGCACGTCAGCGGGTCGACGAACTCGAGGTGGGTGCCGCACGGGCCGGTCTGGCCGACGAACGCCGACAGCCGCTGGTTGTCGTTCTCGTTGGTCTCGTAGACGGCATCGGCGCGGTCGACGACGGCGTAGACGTAGTAGACGCGCGGCTCGAGCGACCACGGCAGCTGCACCGTGCGCTGCAGGTTGAGCTGCTGCGTGGCGGCGAGCCCGTTGATCTGGTCCGCGCCCAGGTAGAGCGACTGCGGCGTCCAGTTCTGGTTGGTGGTGGCGAAGTACTCGACCGCGAACGGGCCGGCCGCGGCCGGGCCGTCGTTGACGATCTGCGCGTTCAGCGTGATCGACTGGCCGGGCTGCGCCCAGACCTGGCTCATGCTGAACGAGGGGATGCGCAGCTGCGCCGCGGTCGGGTCGTTGATCGACACCTGCCAGGTCTGCGTCTCACGCATCGCGTGCGCCGGGTCGTTGCGCACCTGGGTGGTCTGGTCCTGCACGTTCACGGCGACGGTGTGCGGGCCCAGGCTCATGGTCGACGAGTCGAGCAGGAACGCGGGGCCGTTGGCGCCCGTGACGGGCACGCCGTCGACCTCCCACGAGATCACCGGGTTGTTGGTCGCCGGCACGAAGTGGGTGATCGAGAAGATCTGCTGGTTGGGCGTCGACACCGAGACGTTGGTCGTGTTCGGCGAGAAGGTCGCGATGGTGTTGACGACGGCGTTGGTCCGGATCGAGATCTGCTCGCGGCAGACCGGGCACAGGATCACGCCCAGCGTGCGCATCAGGCAGTTGTTCTTCGGGCGATACAGCCCGTAGAGGTAGTAGCCCGCGCCCTGGAAGGCGCTGACGCCCTCGGTGCCGTGCCAATGCGCCCACTTCTGGCCGGTCGGCGAGGTGGTGATGTTCGGCGAACTCGGCTCGCCGCCGGAGTAGGTCTGGTTGGGGTAGTCGTACTCGTCGGCCAGGCCGCCCAGGCTGTGACCCATCTCGTGGATCTGCACCTCGGCCATCGACGAGCCGTTGTAGCTGACCGCGAACGTGCTCGCGCAGCCGCCGTAGCGGCTGTCGTTGACCATCACCAGCACGCGGCCTTCGTTGGCCGGCGCGAGCGCGGCGTCGGCGAGCGCCTGCGCGGTGTTCTGGATGTAGAGACAGCGCGCCGTGCCGCCGGTGTTGTAGGTCGCGTCGTAGACGGTGTTCTTGTAGATCGGCGGCGTGACGTCGGGCTGGTCGGCGCCGCTGTCGACGCTGGCGCGGAACACCGTGTGCACGTTGTAGTAGTTCGCGAAGGTCGCGTACGGCTGCTTCTGGAACAGCGACGTCAGCAGCGTCTGCACGTCCTGGTTGAAGCGCGGCTGCTCCTGGATCTGGTAGCCGTCGCCGAGGATGACGATGTCGTAGCGGCTCTGCGTCGAGCCGCTCGAGTAGACGGTCGTCACGGTCGGGGCCTGGGCGACGACGCTGCTCGCGAGCAGCGCGAGGGAGAAGAGGCGGCTCATCGGCCACCTCCCGCGAGGCGGCGCACGTCGTCGCCGCTGGTGCGGCCGATGCGCACGTCCCCGCGGTAGAACTCGTAGCTGGCCGCGGCCGCGAAGGTCGGCGCGTTGACGAGCATGGCGATGTGCGAGTCGATCACGATGCAGCCCTCGACGCGGCGCGCGCGGCCGACGTCGGCGGCGTTGGTCGCGAACTGGCTCACGTCGAGCGGCACCTCGGCGAGGAGTTCACCGCGCGCGTCGCGGATCACCAGACGCCAGTCGCTCTTCAGGCCCTTGGCCACGCCGCCCCAGGGGTCGACCTTGTGCGACGCGAACGTGATCGCGAGGCCGTTGCGGTCGCCGTCGACGACGAGCACGTCGTGGCCGTCGGCGCGCGGCGGGGCGGCGGGCACGGCGAGGTTCGCCGCGGGAGCGGGCGACGGGGAGAGGAGCGCCAACGAGAGGGCGACGGCGCACAGACCGGCGCCGAGGGCTGGGAGGACTTGCATGAAGCTGTGGGGAGAGGGCGGCGCGCGGAACTATAGCCGCGGTGGAAAGGGATCGGCACGTCCGCCAGGATGCCGCCGATGGACTTTCGCGGTCGTGTCTTCCTGGCGCCCTTGACGAAGGGCGGCAACCTCCCGTTCCGCCGCTTGTGCCTCGCCCATGGCTGCGAGGTCACGATGTCGGAGATGGCCTACGGCTATCAGGTCAAGAAACGCAGCAAGAGCGAGCTGGCGCTGCTGCGTAAACACGCCGAAGAGACCTGCTTCGGCGTGCAGCTCGCGGCGTCGCGCGCCGACGACGCGATCGAGGCGGCCAAGGCCGCGATCGACCGCGGCGCGAGCTGGATCGACCTCAACTGCGGCTGCCCGATCCACGACATCGTCAAGCGCCGCATGGGCGCGACGCTGCTGCAGAAGCCCGACAAGCTCGGCCGCCTCGTCGAGGAGATGGTCGCGGGCATTGCGGTGCCGGTCACGGTCAAGATCCGCCTGGGCTGGGCCGAGGGCGAGGAGAACGCCAGCGAGGTCGCGCGCGTGGTCGAGGAGGCGGGCGCGGCGGCCCTCGGTGTGCACGGTCGCACGCGCGAGCAGCGTTACTCGCGCGCCGCCGACTGGGGCGCGATCGCGCGCATCGCCGCCGAGCGCACGATCCCGGTGATCGGCAACGGCGACCTGCTGACGTGGTACGAGACGCAAGAGAAGTGGCAGCAGAG
Organism: Planctomycetota bacterium; assembly: GCA_020638655.1. Taxonomy (GTDB): domain Bacteria; phylum Planctomycetota; class UBA1135; order UBA1135; family UBA2386; genus JACKIC01. Next base: position 178,338 of record JACKIC010000001.1, on the reverse strand, counting down.
CGGCGTCGCCTCGGTGATGCTCGGCCGCGGCGCGCTGATCAAGCCGTGGCTGTTCCGCGAGATCGCCGAGAAGAAGGCCTGGGAGCCGACCGCCGAACAGCGGCTGGCGCTCTACCTCGACTTCGCGCGCAAACTCAAGGAGCACTTCCGCGACGACGACAAGGGCCGCGAACGCGCGATGCGCTTCCTGCCCTGGCACCTCGAGTTCTTCAGCCGCTACCGGCCCTTGCCGATCGAGCGCTGGCAGGAGGCGTCGCGCGCGCATCCGCTGATCCAGACGCGCATGGCCGACGACGAGCCCGACCTGCCGCTGCTCGAGCGCCTCTTGCGCGACCCGCGGCCCGAGCTGCACCAGCGCCTCGCCGACTTGTTGTGGGCGGCGGGCGACGAGGGGCAGCTGGTCGAGCAGGCGACGGCGCTCGCGCAGGAGATGCGGCCCGTCGCCGGCGAGATCGCCGAGGCGCGCGTCTCCAACGGCTGAGCGCCGCCGCGCCGCGTCACTTCGCGAGCACGGTGATCGTCACCTCGGTGCCGCTGACGGCGTCGCGCACGACGAACTTCGTGTCGGGCTTGGCGTCGGCGGGCGCCGTGAAGGTCGCCTTGCCGTCCTTGACGGGCAGCTTCTCGAGGGCCTTGGGCGCGTTGCCGTCGGTGATGTCGACGACCGCGAGCTCGGTCGCGGACGACTGCACGGTCAACTCGACGACCTCGCCTGGCTTGACGGCGGGCTTGTCGGCGCCGAGGTCGAGCTCGCTGTGGTGCAGTGGCACGTAGTCGGGCAGCCACTTGTGCAGCAGGTTGGTGCGGTAGAGCCCGTAGGTGACGCCGGCGAGCAGCAGCAGCACGAACAGCAGCCGCGGCCAGATGCTCTGCTTCTCGGCGTAGGGGTCGACGAGCGAGCGTTCGGCGCCGGCGGGCAGCTTGGGCAGCTCGGTCAGCGCGCGGCCGAGCGGCAGGTTGACCTTGGTGAGCGCGTTCACGGCCCAGCCGTTGGCGTCGAGGATCGGGCCGAGGTTGCGTTGCCGCAGCTTCATCCACGCGATCACCATCGACGGCCCGGAGATCAGCAGCACGAGGCCCAGCAGGCCCAGCGGCATCAGGTAGCCGAGGCCGAAGAAGCTCTCGAGCACGGTGCCGATGATCGCGGTGATGCCGCTGATCGCGACGCTGATCGCGGCCAGCACACCGATGTCCATCTTCTTGGCCGGGGCGGCCGCGCCGGTCGCGGCGGCGGTGCCGGCCTTGCCGGCCGAGTCCTGCAGCTTGCTCGTCGCGTTGGCGTCGGCCGCGGCGGCGCGCTTGGCGACGGCCTCCTCGATCCAGCGCAGCAGCTTCTTGTAGGGCGACCAGAACGCCTGGCCGATGCTGATCGGGTTGTCGACGAGCTTGGCGATCGTCGCGTTCCAGTCCTGGCCCTTGCGGTCGTAGAAGATGCCGTTGCGGCCGACGAACAGGTTGTCGCAGTCGCCCGCGGTGAACGCGCACGCCACCTGCATCTTCTCGCCGCCCGGTCGCGTGCAGTCGACGTAGGCGAGGTAGGTCTTCGACATCGGCGCCAGGGTCGCGTGCTTGGCCGCGTTCTGCACGTGGAAGCACAGCTCGAGCGCGCGGCCGTCGAGGTAGAGCGTGCCGGCCTGGAAGATGGCGCCTTCGCGGGCGTAGAAGTCCGTGAAGTTGACGTAGTTGCGCAGCAGTTGCGCGAAGTCGCGGTGCAGCCGCGCGAGCTTCTCGACGCGCGTCATCGCTTCGACCTCACCGGCGACCGCGAGGTCGTCGGCGATCGCCTGCTCGAGCGTCGCCTTGTGCGCGCCGGCCAGGATCTCCTGCGCGCGCGCGCCGCCGAGGCCCTCGACCGCGGCGCCGGCCTTCTTGCCGAGCCACGCCTCGTAGGCGGTGAACTTCGCCAGCAGCGCTGTCCAGTCGCTCTCGGTCAGCGTCTCCTTGCCGGCGCAGCAGGTGCCGCGGAACGCGCCCATCGCGGCCGTCCAGGCCGGGTTGAGCCCCTTGGTCAGCGGCAGCGGCTTGTCGGCCTCGACGAGCGCGAGCGGGAAGTCCATCAGCTCGTCGGCCGTGATCTTGAGGTCTTTGGCCGCCGCGGTCACGTAGGCGGCCTCTTCGCGGTTGAGCGCCGCGGTGATGCGCGTGTCGAACGCGGCGATGCGGCAGCGCGCGAAGTAGTCGTCGACCTTGGCGCGCACGGCGGTGAGCGCGGCGTGCGCCGCGGCGGTGTCGTCGCCGAACGGGAAGACGCTCTTCTTGTCCGCAGCGCCCGCCGCCTGCCACGCGACGAAGTCGGCGCAGGCAGCGAAGAACGCGTCGAGGTTGGCCTGGTCGAAGCCCGTCGCGCCGGACCGGTCGGCGGCGCCGCCGGTGCAGGCGATCACGTCCTCGGCCACCTTGCGGGCGGCCTCGTCGGCGATCGCCGCGGCGACCACGACGCCGTCGCCGTTGTGCTTGGCCTGCTTCATCACGTCGGCGATGCGCATCGCGTCGGCGACGGTGAGCTTGCCGGCGCCTTCCTGGCCGATGCTGCCGAGCACGTGCTTGCACGACGCGAGCAGCGCCTTGCCCTCGGCGGTGTCGGTGCGCAGGTTGGCGAGGGTCACGCCGTCGTCACCGTTGGCGAGGCTGTCGCCGTTCTTGAGCACGTCGCGAAGCCACTTGACCGTCGCGATGATCTCGGGGGGACGCACGTAGCCGTCGCCGTCCTCGTCGAGCAGCGCGAGCGTGCGCTCGTCGATCTCCAGGCCCTTGACCGGGCAGCTCAGCGCGACCCAGAGCTTCTGGTCGAGCTGGTCGAGGTGCAGGATGTCGGCGCCGTCGTCGAGGCTGACCTGATCGACGCCGCCGGCGCGGTAGAAGGACCAACGATGCGAGCTGCGCTCGGCTGAGGCTTTGGACATGGGGCGAGACCTGTGTGGGGTGCGTCGGCGGGCGAACGCCGAATCGAGGGCGCGCACGGTGCGCCGCGAGCCCGACTGCGTCAAGCGAAGTTCGCCGCTCGTCGCGGCGGGTTCGCTCAGACGGCGAGGGCGGTTGCGAACACCCGGGGATCGCCCGTGCGCACCGCGGCCTGCAGCGCCAGGGAGCGCTCGACGGCCGCGGCGGCGTAGCCGAGCGGCAGGGTCGGGCCGTCGAGATCCGACCAGTCCGGATTCGCGCGGCGTCGCTCCAGTTCGTTGTGCATGCCAGACCTCAGGTGGTCGTCGGCGCTGGCGGCGGCGAGTGCGGCGAGGTTGGTGACGGCCGGAAGGTAGCTCGGTGAGGCGGCGGCGGCCCGCTGCCACAGCCGCCACGCGGTGTCGCCGCCTGCCGAGCCGCGCAGGCGCAGGGTGGCCAGCGCCAGCAGGTTGAGTGCCTTGGGGTCGTCGGGGGCGGCGCGCTGCGCCGCCAGGGCGGCCATCGCCACGGCGTCGCTGCCCGCCCAACTCGTCAGCATCGCCACGCCGCGGCCGAGGGTGCGGTCCGCCGCGGAGCTCGCGGGGCGTCCGGGGCCGCGTCGGCTCAGCATCTCGGCGAGCTGGGTCACGCGATTGGCGAAGCGGTGTTCGTGCAGGCGTCGCTGCCCGGCGGCCGCGATGCGTTGGCGCCGCGGCTCGTCGCCGAGCAGTTCGAGCACGACGTGTTCGAAGTCGTCGTCGCCGTACAGCACGCACTCTTCACCCGGCACGAAGAAGTCGGCGATCTCGAGGTTGCTGCGCTCCTGCAGCAGCAGCGCGCCGCAGGCGGGCACCTCGAACGCGCGCAGGTTCATCTCGCCGCGAATGCTGCGGTTCCAGCCGATGCGGCAGCGGTTCAGGAAGCGGCCGTAGTCGGCGCCGCTCACGTCGCTGCGCACGTGCACGTCGACGCCGTAGTTGCCGAGCCCCTGCAGGCGCGCGAGCCACGGCGCCCGCTCGCGCTGCACCACCGGGTTGAGGTTGCCGACGAAGCCGACGTCGAGGTCGCGCGGACCGGCGTCGGGCCACGGGCGGTGCGATGCCGGCTTGTGCGAGTACTGGCACCAGTAACGCACGTCGCCGAAGGTGAGGCGCGTGAACAGCTCCTCGCCGGCGCGGTCGCACAGCAGCACGTCGAAGAACGGCCACAGGCCGACCAGGTACGGCAGCGACAGGTTGTAGTCCGAGACCACGCCGACGATCTGCCACGGGCAGCTCTCGAGCTGGTCGGGCAGCGGTTCTTGATCGGGCCAGTAGAGCAGCAGCACGTCGGGCTCGAAGCCGGGCGGCAGCCGTTCGGCGAGTTGTTGCCAGCTGCCGCGCGACGGATCGAACTCGACGTCGTACGGAAAGTGCACCCCGTCGACGAGCATGCGTTCGGCCGGTCCGAACGTCACCAGTTCGACGCCGCGCATCGCGGCGCGGTCGTCGAAGCACTCGAGCGGCAGGTTGCAGAGGATGCGCACGACTCAGGCCGTGGCGAGCGCGGCGAGGTTGGCCTGCGCGTCGGCGTGCTCGGGCTGCAGCACGATGGCCCGCTCGAAGCTGTTGCGCGCGCCCGGGAAGTCGCCGGCCTGGAACAGCACCACGCCGAGGCGGTTGTAGGCGTCGGCGGTGCGGTGGCCGACCGCGAGGGCGGCGCGGAACGCCTGCGCGGCGTCGGTCATGCGCCCCTTGGCGTGCAGCAACAGGCCGCGCGCGGTGTGCAGCGGTTCCTCGTCGCAGCCGAGTGAGGCGAGCGCGTCGTAGCTGTGCAGGGCCCCGTCGAGGTCGCCCGCGCGCTCCTGCGCGCGCGCCAGCGCGAAGCGCAGGTCGCGGTCGCCGGGCCGCAGGCACAGCGCCGCGAGGTAGCAGCGCACCGCGTCCTCGGCGCGGTCCTCACCGAGCAGCCGTTCGCCGGCGGCGATCAGCGGCGCGGTCAGCGTCTCGGTCGGCTGGCCTTCGGGCCGCCGCGACTCGTCCGGCGCCGGCACGAACGAACGCAGCGCGGCGTCGAGCAGCTCGGTGTGGCGCTCGGGGGTGTAGCGCTGCGCCACCGCGAGGCCTTCGCGCCGCAGCGTCGTGCGCACCTCGGGCAGGCTGGTGGCGATCACCATCGCCTCGGCCATCGCGTTCGCGTCGCCCGGCGGCACGAACAGCGAGAACAGGTCCTCGCCCTTGCCCGCGCCGTGGTCGCGCACGCACGGCACGTCGGTCAGCACCGTCGGCACGCCGCAGGCCATGGCCTCGAGCGCCGGCAGGAAGAAGCCCTCCGTGGCGCTGTTGCTGGTGCCCAGGAACACGTCGAGCGAGCGGTAGATGTCGCCCATGCGCTCGGGCGGCACGTTGCGGTGCCATTCGATCGGGAACGGCAGGTCCTGTTCGTTCGGATCGGGGTTGGTGTTGCTGACGCGCACCAGCACGAGCTGCAGGCCCGCCGCGTGGGCGAGGCGGCACGCCGCGTAGCCGGTGGCGAGGTCCTTGCTCGCGACCTGGTAGGGTCCCACGAGGCCGATGCGGAACGGCGCCGTCGGCGTGCGTTCCGGGCCGGGCCGGTGCACCGCGAGGTCGACCGCGTTGGGCGCCTCCGCGGCCTCGATGCCGAACCGTTCGCGCAGCAGGCGGGTCAGGTGTCCGGCGATCGTGATGTGGCGCACGCCGGGCAGGCGGTAGACCGCCTCGATGCGGTCGCGCAACGCCGCGTTGTTGGGGCTGTCGCCTTCGTAGCCCTGGCAGAAGTGCACCGGCACGCCCTTGGCGGGGCCGGCGCTGGCGGCCCACGGCACCGTGGTCCAGAAGGTGCCGAGGATCACGTCGCCGTCCGGAAGGTGCTCGGGACGGAAGTCGGTGACCTGGCGGAACCCGCACTCGACGCGCATCCACTGCGGCGGCCCCGAGCGGCTGACCACGGTGACCTGATGGCCGAGCCGATGCAGCCGGTTGGCGTCTTCGAGAACGACCTTGACGCCGCCCCAGAGCTGGTCGGCGGCTTCGAGCAACCACGTGATGCGCATGTCTGATCCTTGGCCTGCGATCCTTCATCGGACCGATGCCATGGGCGGACTTGAGGCCGAGCGCGTTCCGCTCGCAGGTCGTGTCCGGCGCAGCTCCTGCGGGCGCCGGCGCCGCGGCCCGCAGCCGCGTGCAAGTGGCAAACGAACCGCACCACCGGCATGATCCCCGGCCCGCCGTGAACCCCCTGATCCGCTTCATCCCGCCGTTCCTGGTCCGCTTCTTCGCCAAGCCCTATGTGGCCGGCGATTCGCTCGCGGCGGCGATCGAGGTGGTGCAAAAGCTGCGTCGCGAGCGTGGGCTGCTGTCGACGCTGGACCTGCTGGCCGAGGACATCCACGAGCAGGAGCAGGCGGACCGCAACCTCGCGACCTACCTCGAGATGGTCGAGGCCGCTGCGGCGATCGACCCCGCGGACCGACCGACCTTGTCGCTCAAGCCGTCGTCGTACACGACCGCGCCGCTGCAGGACGGCGGCGACGCGGCCGGCTCGCTGGAGGCGCTGCGCAAGATCGCCGAGAAGGCCAGCGCGTGCGGCGTGGCGCTGACCATCGACATGGAGAGTCGGCACTGGACCGACTTCACGCTCGACGCGCTGCGGCAACTGCACGCCGCGGGGCATCGCGATGTCGGCTGCGTGTTGCAGACGCGCCTGTTCCGAACCGAGAAGGACCTCGACGGTCTGCCCGCCGGCTGCCGTGTCCGCCTCGTGATCGGCATCTACCGCGAGCCTGCCGATGTCGCCCTGACCGAGAAGCCGGCGATGAAGGAGCGCATGCTCGAGTTCGCCGAGACGCTGCTGCGGCGCGGCCACTACGTCGAGTTCGCCAGCCACGACGACGTCTACGTGCGCCGTTTCGTCGAGCAGGTGGTGCCGCGCGCCGGGGTCGGACCCGACCGGTTCGAAGTGCAGATGCTGTATGGCGTACCGCGCGACCGGTTCCTCGGCGACCTGCAGCGCTGCGGCATCGTGGCGCGGCTCTACGTGCCGTTCGCCCTGGGCTGGGACATGGCGATCCAGTACCTGCGGCGGCGGCTCGACGAGTATCCGGCGATGGTCTGGCTGGTCACCAAGAACCTGCTGTCGCGGCGCTAGGGCCCTGCTCGGGCGCGGGTTGCGGGCCGTCTCGCCGCGTCTCACGGGCCGTCCCTGCGGTGAGAATGGCTGCTGGGGCATGGCGAGCCCGCGCCTTCTCGGCTATACTCCTCGCCCCCTATGGATCCACTCGCCACGATTGTCGAACGGCTTTGCGCCTGGAAGGATGTCAACCGGGAGAAGAAGGACGGCAAGGACAGCTTCTTCGTCCGCGGTCAGGTCTTCGCCTACCTCGGCAAGAAGGGCGTGGTCGTCAAGCTCGCCCCGCCGCAGGTGACCGAGGCGCTCAAGATCATTGGCGCCAAGCGGATGCCCGATGACGGCGACCCGCACTCGCGCGAGTTCGTCGAGATCCCGGTGACCGGCCCCCGCGAGGTCGAGCGCGCCATGATGTGGCTGCGCCGCGCTTGCCGCCTGGGCCGCACCGCTGCCGGTCCGGTGTGATCTGACCCTGCGGTCTGGACGATCGTCAGAGCGAGCTTCAGGCGCGCCCCGTCCAGGGCACATCGCTGACGCCGGCCTCGTGGTTGGCCAGTCGCGCCCAGGAGAACAGCAGGTCCGACAGGCGATTGAGGTAGATCCCGATCGCGTCGGGCGCGTGTTCGCTGGCCGGGCCCTTGGCCAGTTCGTTCGCCAAGGTCCAGAAGCGCCGCTCAGCGCGGCGTGCCACGGTGCGCGCCACGTGCATCAGCGCCGCGCCGCGACAGCCGCCCGGTAGCACGAACGAGCGCAGCGGCGGCAGGGTCGCCTCGCTGGCGTCGATCCAGGTCTCCATGTCCTTGGTCGCGGGCTCGATCCGGGCGAGGCTGGCGTTGCCGCCTTCGGTGGCCAGATCGGCGCCGATCTCGAACAGATCGCTCTGGATCGCCTGCAACCTGGTGCCCAGATCCGCGGGAAGGGCCTCGGCGGCGAGCAGCCCGAGCACCGAGTTGAGCTCGTCGACGGTGCCGTAGGCCTCGATGCGCAGGTGGTCCTTGGGCACCCGGCGGTTGCCGAACAGCCCCGTCTCGCCGTGATCGCCGGTGCGCGTGTAGATGGGCATTTGGCGGAACTCGTAGTTCGTTTCCGGGGCCCGGGCCAGCGCGGAATGGGCGGTGCGAAGAAAACCCGGTCGGCGGCCGAAGCCGCCGACCGGACCCTGTTCTTCATCCTGGCGGGATGCCCTTGCGAGCTAGGAGAGGAGAAATCCCGCCTGAGCCGATTGGCCACGACACCGGCGAAAGGTGAAGCGGCCGCCCAGGTTCGGCTCGAATGCAGAGCAGGGAGCTGTGCGAGTAATGCGTCTGCCCGAAGGCCAACGGGTATCGGAATCTAGGGGTATCCACCTAAAGCCCGCAAGCTCGGGAAGCCGCCTTTTCGTCGACTGTTGCGCGCCGTCGCGGGGTGGGGGATGAGGGTTTCCCAGAGGGCGTGCCGCGTCCGGGCCGGTCGCCAAGGCCCGGCCGTTCGGTGATGATGCGCGGCTGCACCCCGCCCGCCCGACGCCGATGCCACGCACACCCGCCCTCCTCCTGGCCGCCACGTTGTCCCTGCTCGCCGCGGCGGTTCCTGCCCAGGCGCTCGAACTCGAAGTGACCGGCGGCTCGACCCCCGGGCCGATGTCGCTCGACGTGCACCCGGGCTACTACCCGCTCGAGTTCATGATGGTGGTGCCGTCGTTCCAGTCGGGGCCGACGCCGCTGTCGGTGTTCGATCCCTTGGATCCGCGCACCGTCGACATCGGCACCGACCTGCTGTCGAACGCGTGGTTGGGCGCCTGCGGTCTGGACCTGCACATGCGGCTCGGGCCGTACCAGCTCGGCGCCGTGCCGGCGCTGCAGGACCTGGCGATCTACTTCCAGGCGTTCACGCTGCTCGGCGGGCCGACGATCATCGATCGCATCAGCAACCCGGCTGCGTTCCGGCTCGGCATCGCGGGCACGTTCCGGCAGCGCTTCGCGTTCACCGTCGACGACCGCGCCTTCGGCGTCGTGTTGCCGCGGCTCGACCGGCGCTGGATGGTGGTCGGGGGCGGTCGCGGGCAGTTGCTGGCGCAGAACGCGCACGCGACCACCGACGTCTACGACCCGTTCACCGACACGTTCGCGGCGGGGCCGATGCTGACCACGCCGCGCTCGCTGCACACCGCGACGCAACTCGGCGACGGGCGCTGGCTGATCACCGGCGGCGTCAACCAGACCAACGACCCGCAGGCGCTCTGCGAGATCTACGATCCGGTGCTCGACACGTTCACGGCGTGCGCGCCGATGGGCACGCCGCGCATGGGGCACACGGCGTCGTTGTTGCCGAACGGCAAGGTGCTGGTCACCGGCGGCCTGCAGGCCGTGAGCGTGACGCCGACGCAGCTGCAGGCGGTGCGCGACGCGGTCGACACGACCGAGCTGTACGACCCGCTGCTCGACAGCTGGACGCCGGGCCCCAACCTGCGCACGCCACGCGCCGCGCACGCCGCGATCACGCGGCCCGACGGCAAGGTGCTGCTGCTCGGCGGCATCAGCTGGGACACCGTGATCATCATCGGCTGGTTGCCCGCGGTGCGCGCCACCTGCGACCTCTACGATCCCGCGGCCAACAGCATCGTCGCCGGCCCGTCGATGGCGACGTCGCGGTCGATGTCGGACCCGATCGACCTCGGCAACGGTCGCTGGCTGCTCGCCGGCGGCATCAGCTCGCTGACCCTCACCAACCTCGGCACGCCGACCGCCAACGCCGAGATCTACGACGCCGTGGCCAACACCTGGACCTCGGTCGGGGCGATGGCGACCGCGCGCGGCAACCACAAGGGCTTCGCGCTCGGCGGCGGACAGTTCCTGCTCGCCGGCGGCGGCAACGGCACGATCCTGAGCCCGGTGGCCCTGTCGTCGTGTGAAGTGTTCTCGACCGCCACCAACACCTTCTCGCCGGGGCCGTCGCTGACCTCGGCGCGCGCGGGCGCTGCGGCCTTCCTGACGCCGCAGGGGCAGGTGCAGTTCTTCGGCGGCGCGACGACGGGCGGCTCGATCACGAACTCGACCGAGTGGTACTACTTCTGAACCGCGACCATCCGTTCCTGGTGCAGCTCGGCGCCCGGGTGCGGGCGCTGCGCAAGCAGCGCGGCTGGAGCCGGCGCGACCTCGCGGCGCGCACCGACATCAGCGAGCGCTTCCTGGCCGACGTCGAGGCCGGCAGCGCCAACCCGTCGGTGCTGCGCCTGCTGACGCTCGCGGCGGCGTTCGAGCTCGACCTGCCGTCGCTGCTGACGAAGCCCGTGCCCGACGCGTCGTTGCACATCGCGCTGCTCGGCCTGCGCGGTGCCGGCAAGAGCACCGTCGGACCGCTGCTCGCGGCGCGGCTCGGTTGCCCGTTCGTCGAACTCGACGGGCGCATCGAGGCGACCACCGGGCTGCAGATCGGCGAGATCTTCCAGATGCACGGCGAGGCCTACTACCGCGCCACCGAGCGCTCGGTGCTCGCGCAGGAACTCGGCGGCCCGCCGGCGGTGCTGGCCGTGGGCGGCGGGCTGGTGACCGATCCGCACAGCTTCTCGCTGCTGCGTTCGCGCGCGCGCACCGTCTGGCTGCGCGCCGCGCCCGAAGAGCACTGGCACCGCGTGCTGGCGCAGGGCGACACGCGGCCGATGGCCGACAACGACCGCGCGTTCGTCGATCTGCGCCGCATCCTCGACGACCGCGAGCCCCTCTACCGGCTCGCCGACGTCGTCGTCGAGACCTCGCAGCGCGGTGTCGACGAGGTCGTCGAGCAGGTCGAGCAGGCGTTGGCCGCGGCGGGCGACCCGGCGTGACTCCTCACAGCTCCGGCGGCAGCTGATCGGGCACGGCGGCGTCGTTGCGCACGAGCACCAGGATCGCGCCGTAGGGCACGACCAGGAACGGTTCGTCCTCGAACGTGATCTCGATCGCCGCCTTGCGGAAGAACAGCGCGGTGTCGCCGACGCGGACCTGCATGGGCAGGAAGCGCGGTGTGCGGTAGCCGTCCTTCCACGGCTCCTGCTCGTCGCTCGGCGGCGGCAGCGGCGTGCCGGGCCCCATCGCGACCACGGTGCCGGCGCGGACCTCTTCCTTCTCGACGACGCCGGGCGGCAGGAACAGGCCGACCTTGGTCATGGTCTCGGTCTTGGTGGGCTCGACCAGCACCCGGTCGCCGACCACGAGCAGTTGTTTCTTGCCGCGCTTCATGGGGGAGGATCGGCAGAGTAGGACAATGCCCGGGGTTTCGCATCCCGGTCGTCGCCTGCCGCGAACAGCCTCTTTCCATGCCCCGCGCCGCCGTCCCCGAACTCCGTGTCCGCGCCGTCAACGCCGCGCCGACCCGTCCCGATGGCGACTACGTGTTGTACTGGATGGTGGCGGCCCGGCGGCGCCGCGCCAACTTCGCCCTGCAGCGCGCCATCGCGCTCGGCCGGGAACTCGGGCGGCCGGTGCTGGTGCTCGAGGCGCTGCGCTGCGGCTACCGCTGGGCCAGCGATCGGCTGCACACGTTCGTGCTGCAGGGCATGGCCGACAACGCCGCGGACTTCGCCGCGGCCGGCGTCACCTACCACGCCTACGTCGAACCTGCGCCCGGCGCCGGCAAGGGGCTGCTCGAGGCGCTCGCCGCGCGCGCCTGCGCGATCGTCACCGACGACTTCCCATGCTTCTTCCTGCCGCGCATGGTTGCCGCGGCCGGCGCGCGGGTGCCGGTGCGCATGGAGGTTATCGACGGCAACGGGCTGCTGCCGATGCGCGCCGCCGAGAAGGTCTTCGGGCGCGCGTTCGACCTGCGGCGTTTCCTGCAGCAGGAGCTGCCGCTGCATCTGGGCGACTTCCCCGTCGGGGATCCGCTGGCGCGCCACGGCCTGCCTCTCGCCGAGCTGCCGCCCGACGTGTCGCGGCGTTGGCCCGCGGCGAGCCCGGCGCTGCTCGCGGCCGAGGCGGCGGCGCTCGCGGCGCTGCCGATCGACCACGAGGTCGGGCCTGGCGCGCTGCGCGGCGGGCCGGTCGCGGCGGGGGCGACGCTGCGGTCGTTCCTCGCCGACAAGCTGGCGCGGTACGGCGACGAACGTAGCCAGCCCGACGCCGACTGCGCCAGCGGCCTGTCGCCCTATCTGCACTTCGGACATCTGTCGGCGCATCAGGTGTTCGCGGGGCTCGCCGCCAAGGAGGACTGGTCGCGCGATCGCCTGGTCGCGACGCGCAGCGGCCAACGCGGCTGGTTCGGCATGAGCGAGGCCGCCGAGGCGTTTCTCGACGAGCTGGTCACCTGGCGCGAGCTGGGCTTCAACTACTGCTCGCAGCGGCAGGACCACGAGGACTACGAGTCGCTGCCGGAGTGGTGCCGGGCCACGCTCGCCAAGCACGCCGCAGATCCGCGCGAGCACGTCTACTCGCTCGAGGAGTTCGCGATGTCGCGCACGCACGACCCGGTCTGGAACGCGGCGCAGCGGCAGCTGCGCGAGACCGGCGTGATGCAGAACTACCTGCGTATGCTGTGGGGCAAGAAGGTGCTCGAGTGGACCCGCGCGCCGGCGGAGGCGCTCGCGATCCTGATCGAACTCAACAACCGCTACGCGCTCGATGGGCGCAACCCGAATTCGTACACGGGCATCTCGTGGGTGTTCGGGCGGTACGACCGACCGTGGGCGCCCGAGCGGCCGGTCTACGGCGTGATCCGCTACATGAGCTCCGCGAACACGGTCAAGAAGCTGAAGATGAAGCAGTATCTGGCGCGCTGGCAGGAAGGTTGAGCCCGGCCCGGGTGCCAGCGCCGCCCCGCAGTTCGGCCCGGTTGTAGTCGGCGGCCACAGGCGGTCTCCTCGGAATTGGTTCGAGCACCACGGAGACCCCCATGAAACGGCACCAGCGCAAGGTCGGCAGGACCACGCATCCCGAGTCCCTGATGATGAGCCACGGCTACGACCCGCAGCTCTCCGAGGGCGCGATCAAGTCGCCGATCTTCATGACGTCGACGTTCGTGTTCAAGACGGCCGAGGAGGGCAAGAGCTTCTTCGAGGTCGCCTACGGGCTGCGCGAGAAGCGGCCGCGCGAGAAGCTCGGGCTGATCTACAGCCGCCTCAACAACCCGGACATCGAGATCCTCGAGGACCGGCTGAAGCTCTGGGACGGCGCCGAGGCCTGCGCCGTGTTCCAGAGCGGCATGGCGGCGATCGCGACGACGATGCTGGCGATGCTGCGGCCCGGCGACATCGTCCTGCACAGCGTGCCGGTCTACGGCGGCACCGACTATCTGCTCTACCACATCCTGCCGCAGTGGGGCGTGCGGGCGGCGGGCTTCAAGGCCAGTGACGGCACGGCCGGTCTGGAGCGCGCGTTCGAGGAACTCGGCGACGACGCGGCCAAGGTCGCGGTGATCCACATCGAGACGCCGGCGAACCCGACCAACGGTCTGGTCGACATCGCCGCCGCCGCGAAGCTGGCGCGTCAGCACTCGCGCGGCGACCGGCCGGTGCGAGTCGTCGTCGACAACACCTTCCTCGGCCCGCTGTGGCAACATCCCCTGGAGCACGGCGCCGACGCGGTGATCTACTCGGCGACCAAGTTCATCGGCGGCCACAGCGACGTGATCGCCGGCGCGGTGCTCGGCAGCGACGCGGTGCTCGAGCCGATCCGCACGCACCGCACGATCCTGGGCACGATGTGCGGACCGTGGACGGCCTGGTTGCTGATGCGCAGCCTCGAGACTCTCAAGCTGCGCATGACCAGCGCGATGAAGAACGCGCGTTACGTCGCCGACTTCCTCGCCGATCACCCCAAGGTGCGCAAGGTCCACTATCTCGGTCACCTGCAAGAAGGTGATCCGCAGTACGAGATCTACCAGCGGCAGTGCCTGGGGCCCGGGTCGATGATCTCGTTCGAGGTCGTCGGCGGCGAAGCCGAGGCCTTCCGGATGCTGAACGCGCTCGAACTCGTCAAGCTCGCGGTCAGCCTCGGCGGCACCGAGTCCTTGGCCGAGCACCCGGGCACGATGACGCACTCCGACATCGCGGTCGAGGATCAGCTCGCGATGGGAATCACGCCGGCGCTGATCCGCCTGTCGGTCGGGGTCGAGCATCCCGAGGACACGATCGCGGATCTCGCGCAGGCGCTCGACGCGATGTAGTGCAACTGCGACGGGTCGTGGTGATGATGCGCGCATGCATCGCCCCCTCGTCCTGTTCTCGTTCCTCGCGCTCGCCGGGCTGGCGCTGGCCGGCTGCGGCGCGACCGCCGGTGCGCGTGAGGCGGCGCCGGCCGGTCACCGCGTGCTGCTCCAGGGGGAGGGGCGCCTCGCGATCCTCGACCGGCAGGGGCAGGTCGAGTGGGAGATGCCGTGGGGCGGCATCCACGACGTGCAGCGCCGCGCCGATGGGCACCTGCTGGTGCAGCAGGGCGGCAGCAAGCTGGTGGAGATCGACCCCGAGCGCCGCGAGGTGGTGTGGAGCTACGACTCGGCGACGGCCAACGGCAACGCCGGCAAGCGCGTCGAGGTGCACTCGTTCCAGCTGCTGCCCGACGGCCATGTGCTGATCGCCGAGAGCGGCCCGGGGCGGCTGATCGAGGTCGACCGGCAGGGGCGGCTGGTGCGCGAGGTGAAGATGACCGTGCGGCGGCCGGACGCCCACCGCGACACGCGCCTCGTGCGGCGGCTCGCGAACGGCAACGTGCTCGTCTGCCACGAGGGCGACGGCTGCGTGCGCGAATACGACTGGGGCAGCGGCGAGGTGGTGTGGCAGTTCGAGGTGCCGATGTTCGGCGAAGAGGCCCGCGGCGGGCACGGCCCCGAGGCGTTCGGCAACGCGGTGTTCGGCGCCCTGCGGCTCGCGAACGGCAACACCCTGGTGGCGACCGGCAACGGGCACAGCGTGCTCGAGGTCGATCCGCAGGGGCAGGTCGTCTGGGCGCTGCGGCAGCGCGATCTTCCCGGGATCGTGCTCGCCTGGGTCACGACGCTCGAGGTGCTGCCCAACGGCAACTACGTGATCGGCAACTGCCACGCGGGTCCGGGGCAGCCGGTGCTGGTCGAGATCGAGCCCCGCAGCAAGCGGGTGGTGTGGCAGCTCGACGCGTTCGACCGCTTCGGCAACTCGGTGTCGAACTCGATGCTGCTCGACGAGGTCACGCTGCGCTGAAGCGGCGGCGGGCGGGGCGGCGCGTGTGTGGTTTGTACCCGGTTCGGTACGCACACGGCTGGAGCGGGTCGGGGGATCTGGCTACGCTCCGCGCCAGGCGCGCCCGTAGCTCAGTTGGATAGAGCATCGCTTTCCTAAAGCGGGGGTCGCAGGTTCGATTCCTGCCGGGCGTACCAATGTCTGCAATGTCGGTCGGGGGAGTGTCCGTCGGGTCCGCGGGGAATGAGCGTCCCGTACATGAAACCGCCCCGCGGGTGCGGGGCGGCCTCGTGGTGTTCACGCCGTCACGAGGACGGCGACCAGGTCACTTGGTGCCCTGGCTGGTGAACTCCTCGGGCTTGCTGATCGGGTTCTCACCGCCCCAGAACTCGATCGAGTTGAAGATCAGGGCGTCACCCAGCGAGGCGATGCCGTAGACCGGGATGATGTAGAGGCCGATGTAGACCAGCTCGTTCAGGAACTTCGAGTCGGAGACCCGCGAGTTCCACGAGGCGACCGAGTTGAAAGCGTTGTAGGGACCGACGCACGAGGTCGTGCCGAGGGCGGCGACCATGGCGATGGCAGTGAGCGTCTTCTTCATGTTCGTTTCTCTTTGCACCAGGAATGTGGTGGAAGCGCCCATGAGAACGACACCTTGGGCCCGAAACAAGCGCGAAGATGGTGTCCGTGGGGTGTGGAAGCCGGCTCAGAGGGCCTGTTTGTCGCCGCGGAGCACGAAGGCGGGAGGGAAGTTTCGGGTCACGAGGCGGCTGCTCGAGTAGTCGTCGAAGGTGTCGGCCATGAGGCGGCGCAGCCGGCGGGCGCTCTTCAGCGGATAGGACTGCAGGTAGCTGAAGGTGCGGAACGAGCCCCCCGGAGCGAGCACTTCGTAGGCCTGCTGCACGATCTGCTCCATCGTCGGCAGCAGGATCAGGGGCAGGCCGGAGATGATGGCCTTGGGCCGGGGCAGCCCGTGCTCGGCCAGCAGGCGCTGCACGTCCTCGACCTGGGCGGCGGCGAAGGTCAGCTCGGGCCAGCGTTGCTGCAGGATCGCGCAGAACCCGGGTTCCCGCTCGATGCCCAGATACCGCAGCTCCGGCTGCCGCTGCAGGCGGTCGCGGATCGAGCGGGTCAGGGACCCGGTGCCGGCGCCGTACTCGACGATCACGTCGTCGCCGCGCAGGTCGAGGTCGACGAGCATCGCGTCGCCGAGGTGGCGGGTGCTCGGGCACAGCGCGCCGACCTCGCGCGGGCTGCTGAGGAAACGGCGGAAGAAGAACATGCCGCGGCCGCTGGCGGTGGTCGCTGTCATCGGCTCCTCGAGGTGGGGTTTCAGCGGCGCCGCGGCGCCGCCAATGACTGGCCGAAGGTAGACATCGCCCGGCCTCGTCACCATCGCGGCGGCGTGCATCGATGGCCGCAATGCGATTCTTGTTGCGGGGCTGTCCGTCCCTGAACGCTGCGCCCGTTCCATGCTCGCCGTGAACAGACGGCGCGCCCCCCGTGCTTGTTCGTCGAGCTGCGGTTGCTCGGCGCGGGCGCGCGTCGACGGCGCGATCGCGCCGCCCCCCTCACGAGCCCCGGTGTCTTGGCTACCGGCAAGGAATCCGTACCGATGATCCGCAGGACGATCGGCAGAGTCGACTTCCACCTCCACTCGTACGCCTCCAATGTCACCGACTATTACGCGGCGAACAGCTTCTCGATCCCCGAGTCGTATTCGGACCCGCTGAAGGTCTACGCACAGCTGCGCGCGCAGGGCATGTCGCTGATCACGCTGACCGATCACAACTCGATCGACGGCGTCAAGGAGATGCTCGATGCGGGGCTGCAGGACGTGTTCATCAGCTCCGAGATGACCACGACGTTCCCCGAGGACGGCTGCAACATCCACGTGACCGTGGCGAACATGACCGAGGCGCAGTTCGCCGAGGTCGACCGGCTGCGCGGCAACGTCTACGAGATGATCGACTACGTCGACCGGCAGATCGCGGCCGAGGCGGACAACCCGTTCGCCAACAAGCTCGCCTATTTCATGACGCATCCGCTGATGAGCACCCAGAACCGGCCCTACGGCCGGCAGGGCTCGCTCGGCCTCGAGCACATCGAGAAGGCGCTGCTGCTGATGAACATGCTCGAGGTGCGCAACGGCACGCGCACGCGCTCGTTGAACGAGCTGACCCAACGGCTGGTGTCGACGCTCGACCGGCAGACGATCGAGCGGCTGGCGAACAAGCACGGCATCGCGCCCAAGGGGCCCACGCCGTGGCTCAAGACGGTGGTGTCGGGGTCGGACGACCACAGCGGCATCAACCCGGGCCAGACCTGGACCGAGTTCACGGTCGACGGCGACGTGCCGCTCACGCCCAACCGGCTGATCGAGGCGATGCGACAGCGCAATACGCGCCCGGGCGGCTGCCACGGCGGTCCGGTGACGCTCGCGCACGCGATGCTCAAGCTGCTCTACGACGGCAAGACCAAGGGCAAGACGACCGCCGCGGGCGGCGGCGTCAGCATGGGCGGGCCGATCAACTCGCTGCTGCGGCTGGTGTTCGACAGCGGCAAGGTGCGGCTGCACGAGAAGCTCGCGATCGGCGCCAAGGCCTGGTTGGGCAGCGCCCTGGGCAAGGTGGTCGCGTCGCGGCGCAACCTGCGCAGCCCGCGCGGCAAGCCGTTCGAGCGCATCCTCGCCGCCGAGGCGCACGCGCTGCTCACCGACGCGGCGTTCCGCCGCAGGCTGGCCGCCGCCGAGCGCACCGACGACAAGATCTTCGCGGTGGTCAGCGCGCTGCTGAACCGGATCTTCGCCAACTACGTCAACCGCATCGGTCAGGCCAGGTCGATGGATCTGATGCGCGTGATCAAAGAGGTCGTCGCGCTGGTGTCGTCGAACGTGTTCGTCTCGATGCCCTACCTGCTCTCCTACCTGCACCAGAGCTCGGATCGGATGATCGTGCGCGACGTCTGCAAGGCGTTCGACTTCGCCGAACGTCAGCGCCTGGTGCTGCTCACCGACACGTTCGTCGAGATCAACGGCGTGGCCCGCACGATCCGGAAGATGCTGCACGAGGCGCGGCGCCGCGACGTCGACTTCACGGTCGTGACCTGCCTGTCGGCCGCCGAGAAGGCCACCTGCCTGCAGGACCCCGAGCTCGCCGAGATGATCGAGTCGGGGCGCCTGGTGATCTTCGAGTCGATCGTCAACCTCGACTTCCCCGAGTACGAGGGCCTGCAGGTGCGCTTCCCGCCGTTCCTCGAGCTGCTCAAGTTCCTGCAGGAGTCGGGCTTCACCAAGATGCAGATCAGCACGCCCGGCACCGTCGGCGTGGCCGGCCTCCTGGCCGCGAAGATCCTGCAGATCGAGACCGCCTCGACCTACCACACGTGCTTCCCCGAGTACGTCGAGAGCTACACCAAGGACATCAGCCTCGAGGCGCTCGCCTGGCGCTACATGATCTTGTTCTACCACTCGGTCGACGAGGTCGTGGTGCCGTCGAAGTTCATCGCGCGCCTGCTGCACCAGCGCGGCCTGCGCAAGCGCAAGCTGCTCGTGCTCGACCGCTGGGTCGACCTGCAGCGATTCCACCCCGAGAAGCGCGACGCCGGCTTCTGGATGCGGCGCGGCATCGAGCGCGCCCCCGAGCTGGTCAAGTTCGTCTACGTCGGCCGCGTCAGCGCCGAGAAGAACCTGGGGCTGCTCGCCGACGCCTACCGCAAGGTGCATGCGGCCAACCCGCGCACCCACCTGATCGTGATCGGCGACGGGCCGTTCCGGCGCGAGCTCGAGCAGCGGCTCGCCGGCGTGCCGGCGACCTTCACGGGGTTCCTCGAAGGCGAGGAGCTGTCGGCGGCGCTCGCCTCGGCGGACGCCAAGCTGTTCCCGTCGACCACGGACACGTGGGGCAACGCGCCGCTCGAGGCGCAGGCGTCGGGCCTGCCGGTGGTGGTCTCGGACATGGGCGGGCCGCAGGAGCTGATGGTGCACGGCGTCACCGGCTTCCGGGTCGACGGTCAGAACGTCGACCGCCTCGCCGAGGCGATGAGCAACCTGCTCGATCACGCGACGCGGCTGCGCATGGGGCGCAACGCGCGCGAGTTCGTCGAGATGCACCGCGTCGACGAGCCGTTCACGGCGATCTTCGACTCCGAGAGCTACCGGCAGAAGGTGCGCGGCGGCAAGCGCGCGGCGGAGGCCGAACGGCGCGAGGAGGCCGAGGCCCCCGAGCCCGAGGTCATCGGCGTCGACTACGCGGCCGACCGGGCGCGGCTGATGGGGGCATGATGGACCTCCTCGTCTACGGGCTCGCGGCGGTGGGCGGCGTCTGGCTGCTGCGCAAGGTCTATCTGCGGTTGCTGCTGTCCCTGGCCAAGCACCCGTCGCTCGGCGGCCACGCGCGCATGGCGCAGCGGGTCGCGCGGCTGTTGCCGTTCTACGAGTTCTCGGCCGCCGACTTCCTCGCCGCGGACGGCGCGCCCGACGAGGTCGTGCAGCAGCGACGCTTGGGCTTCGAACGGCTCGCCGCGGCCGCCGCGGCGCGCGCGCCGCGCACGCTCGAGGCGAGCCGCGCGCTCGAACAGGGCGTCTCCGACGTCGCCTTCACCAACGCCTATCGCGTGCCGTTCCAGTTCCGCAACCAGGTGCGCGCGCGCCTCGAGGTCGGCTGCGTGATGACGGCGACCGAGGGGCGGCGCATGCGCGACCTCGACGGCAACTGGGCCTACGACCTGGGCGGCTCCTACGGCTGCAACCTGTTCGGCTACGACTTCTACAAGGGCTGCATCGAGCGCGGCGCGGCGCGCGTGCGCGACCTCGGCCCCGTGCTGGGCCCCTATCACCCGATCCTCGCCGACAACGTCGAGCGCCTGCGCGAGCTGTCGGGCATGGACGAGGTCTCGTTCCACATGTCCGGGACCGAGGCGGTGATGCAGGCGGTGCGGCTGGCGCGTTACCACACCGGCCGCTCGCACGTGGTGCGCTTCTGCGGCGCCTACCACGGCTGGTGGGACGGCGTGCAGGCCGGCGTCGGCAACCCGCGGCCGCCGCGCGAGGTCTACACGCTGCAGGACATGGATCCGAGCACGCTGCGCGTGCTGCGCAAGCGCGGCGACATCGCCTGCGTGCTCGTCAACGCGATCCAGGCGATGAACCCCAACGGCGGCGCGCCCAGCGACTCGACGCTGCTCGGCAGCGGCCGCAAGGTGCGTTACGACCGGCACGCGTACGCGCGCTGGTTGCAGCAGCTGCAGGAGGTGTGCACCGAGCGCGGCATCGTGCTGATCGTCGACGACGTGTTCCTCGGCTTCCGCCTCGCCCGCGGCGGCACGCAGGAGTACTTCGGTGTGCGCGCCGACATCGTCACCTACGGCAAGACCCTCGGCGGCGGGTTGCCCGTCGGCGTCGTCTGCGGCAGGAAGGACCTGATGCGCCGCTACCGCGACGACCGCCCCTCGGACGTCTGTTTCGCGCGCGGCACCTTCAACTCCCACCCCTACGTGATGGCGGCGATGAACGAGTTCCTGCAACACGTCGAGCTGCCCGAGGTGCGCGCGCACTACGCGACGCTGGACGCCGTCTGGGACGAGCGCGCCGCGGAGCTCAATGCGCGGCTCGAGGAGCGCGGCCTGCCGGTCCGGGTCGCCAACATGACCTCGGTGTGGACCGTGCTCTACCGCGCGCCGAGCCGCTACAACTGGATGCTGCAGTACTACCTGCGCGATCAGGGGCTGGCGCTGAGCTGGATCGGCACGGGCCGGTTCATCTTCAGCCACGACTACACCGACGAGGACTTCGCGGCGGTGGCCGAGCGCTTCGTGGCGGCCGCCGCGCAGATGCAGCAGGACGGCTGGTGGTGGCAGAGCGCGGCGCTGACCGAGAAGTCGATCAAGCGCCGGCTGCTGCGCGAGGTGGTCACGAGTGCGCTGCGTGGTGCATCGGGTCGAGCAGCTCACCCCTGAGCAGCGCGAGCGGCGACCTGTAGTAGAGCGCCACGTCGTGGAACGGGTCGGTGAGGATCTTGGTCATCCACACGATGCCGGTCTGCACGCTGCGCGTCGCGCACAGGTAGAGCACGCGCAGCACGATCGCGCCCGCCGCGATCCACAGCCAGGCGACGCTGACGTCGTGCACGTAGCCGTAGAAGTCGGTCGGCGTGGTGAAGCCGAAGGCCGTCGGCCACAGCCACAGCACCACCGGCGCGGCGCCCCAGACGACGTGCAGGATCACCTTGCGCCGCAGGTTGTAGCCGACCTTGATCTCCTCCTTGTGCGCGTGCGTCGCCTTGTTGACGTTGTCGTAGCCCTTGGGTTCGAAGAAGAAGTGGCCGGATTGGCGCGTCACCATCGACACCAGCCAGCCGAGCAGCACCGCCCAGACCGGGTCGATGAAGATCATCACGTAGGCGGTGAGGAAGCTCAGCGCGCTGATCAGGTGCAGCGTCTGGTTGATGCGGCTCTGGTGGTAGAAGCGGTGGTCGTCCCAGCGCTGCTCGTGCAGCTCGGCCAGGAACGACATGCGGGAGCTCGAGGTCGCGGTCGTGGTCATGGAGTTTCCTTCTTTCGTGGCGCAGCGGAGAGGGGCGTCGACGCGCGCAGCAGGGGCTGGCCCATGCGCAGCACGGCGCCCTCGGTGACGTTCGGGCAGAAGTCGAAGTCGCCGGTCGCGAACAGCAGGATCGTCGAGCCGTGCTGGAAGTAGCCCAGCTCGTCGCCCTTGCCGAAGTCGGCCCGGCACGGGATCACGTTGGCGCCGCGGTAACGCAGGTCGAGGTCGTGCGGCAGGCAGTGCAGCTTGATGCTCGCCACCAGGATCGCCGCGACCGGCACCAGCGTGAGGGCGTGCTCGGGGCTGCCCAGCTGCACGTCGAGCACGGCGCGCTCGTTCTTGCAGAACAGCTTCTCGACGCGGCGCAGCGCGATCGGATTGACGTTCCAGGTGTCGCCCGAGATGTAGTTGACGCGCGTCAGCGCGCCGTCGCACGGCGCGTGGAAGCGGTGGTACATCGACGAACGCAGGCGCAGCGTCACGAACCGGCCGCCGCGGTGGCGCTCGACCAGCGCGTCGTCGCCGAGCAGGTCGCGCAGCGTGTACGGAAAACCCTTGGCCTGGATCGCCTCGATGCCGTCGAGGCGGCCGTGTGCGCCGACGATCGCGTCGCACGGGCTGCAGACGACGCGCGGGTCGGGATCGATCGGTCGCGCGCCGTCCTTGAGCTGCCGGATGAAGACGTCGTGCAGGCTCTTGAAGTCCCGGTGCTTCGCTTCGGCGAGGTCGAGGTCCGGCGAGAACGTGCGCCACAGCCGCAGCGACAGCGCCCGGATCCAGCCGACCTCGACGCGGCTGAAGCGCCCCATGAGCAGGGTCAGCCACCGCCGGGGAATGCGGTTCGTGAGCAGGAAGTTCAGGTCTTCCTGCAGGATCAGCCTCTGGAGCAGCGGGGGGCGTGCAGCCGTCACTGGCCGAGCACGCTACGCCGCGATTCCGCTTCTCCCGTTTGCACTGCGTGAAGATCCTGGTGGGGCTCCGACAGGTCGCCACCACGGGCGGCCACGACGGGCACCGTTCCGCCCGACCCCGACCTTTCCCGATTGCCATGACGATGAGCTTCGCCGTCCGCCCGCTGTTCCTGATCGCCGCCGCCGCGATCGCCGCCCTCTCTCCCGCGCAGGAAGCGACCGAGAAGGCGCCCGCCGACGCGGCGCCGGCCGCCGCCGCCAAGCAGCGCGTGCCGTTCCTGCGCCCTTCGGGGACCTACGCGGACCTGCCGGAGATGGCGTTCGGGCCGATGGACCTGCTCGGCGGCGGCGGCTCGCCCCCCAAGGGCTTCTATCCGTTCGTCGAGCTGGTCGACGGCCTCGCCAAGGTGCCCGAGACCGAGGTGCTGCTCGACCTGTCGGGTAACCCGGGGTTCAACCTGCCGCAGATCCGCGAGCTCGAGCGCGCCTTCGCGCGCGTGCGCGCGGCCGGCAAGAAGGTCGTCTGCTACATCGAGAACGCCGGCGCGAGCACGATGCAGTTGGCCGCACTCGCCGACGAGGTGCTGATGGCGGACATGGGGGTCGTCGACCTGCGTTCGCCGGCGATGAGCGTGATGCACATGAAGGACGCGCTCGACCTGTTGGGCGTGCAGGTCGAGGTGACCCGCGTCGGTGAATACAAGGGCGCGGTCGAGCCGTACATGCTGCCGGCCATGTCCGAGCACCTGCGGCAGCACTACGAGGCGATGCTGCGCAGCATCAACGCCGACGTGGTGCGCCGCATCGCCGCCGGGCGCAAACTGACCGAGGCGACGGTGCGGCAGCTGCAGGCCGACCGCGTGTTCACGGCCAACGCAGCCAAGGCCGCCGGGCTCGTCGATCGCCTGGTGCCGTGGGCCGGCGCCGAGCGCGGCCTGGCGCTGGTGCGCGGCGACGAGGAGTTCGAACTCGTCGACGCGGCGCCCAAGAAGAAGAAGCAGAGCCGCGACCTGATGTCGATCCTGTCGAGCATGATGCGCGGCAGCCGCGAGGAGGAGGTCGAGGACCCGCAGGTCGTGGTCATGCACCTCGCCGGCCAGATCGTCGACGGCGACAAGCCTTCCCCGGGCAGCATGGTCAGCGGCGTCGTGGTCGAGAAGCTCGACGAGCTCGCGGCCAACGAGCTGGTCAAGGGCGTGGTCGTGCGCATCAACTCGCCGGGCGGCTCGGCCACCGCGAGCGAGGCGATCCGGCTGGCGCTGCAGCGGCTCGCCGCGAAGAAGCCGCTGGTGTTCTCGATGGGCAGCGTCGCCGCGTCGGGCGGCTACTGGATCACCACGATCGGTCAGCCGATCCTCGCCGAGGTCGCGACGATCACCGGCTCGATCGGCGTGTTCAGCATGCGCTTCCAGCCCGGCGCGCTGATGCGTCGCCTGGGCGTGCACACCGACATCGTGCGCCTCGACGACGGCGCGCTGCTCGACGCGATCGACCGGCCGTGGAGCGAACCCGCCAAGGCCCGGGTGCAGGGCATCGTCGACGACATCTACGACCGCTTCCTGGCCAACGTCGCCGGCTCGCGGCACATGACCCGCGACGGCGTCGACAAGATCGCCGGCGGCCGCGTCTGGTCGGGCAGCCAGGCCGTCGAACTCGGCCTCGTCGACGAGATCGGCGGCGTCGAGGACGCCGTGGCGATGGTGCGCAAGAAGGCCGGGCTGGCCGACGACGTCGAGGTCGTGCACATGCCCCAGCCGAAGAGCTTCGCCGACGCGATCCTGGCCTCGATGTTCGAGTCGCAGGTGGCGGCGGGCCTGGACGCGCAGCTGCTGCGCAGCGTGCTCGATCGCGCCCGGCAGTTCCCCGCGGTGCTGGCGGTGCTGCGCGACGCCCTGGGCACCGAGGCTGGTCCGCGGGTCTACGCGCTGGTGCCGTCCGGCTTGCGCATCGACTGAGCTGGTCCGCTCAGATGCGCCGGGGCGCAACCGGAGACCTTGGCGGGAACTTTGCGGTAAGGCCTTGAGGGATGCGGCAAAGAGGCCTTACCTTCGCTCCCAAGTTGGCAGCGCCCGCGTTGACCTACGACTCTTCGAATGTGTTCGCACGCATCCTGCGCGGCGAGATCCCGGCGCAGGTCCTGCATGAGGACGAGCGCTGCCTCGTCTTCCGGGACGCGATGCCGGTGGCGCCGACCCACTTCCTGGTGATCCCCAAGCACCCGGTGGCGCGGTTGATCGACGCAACCCCTGCCGACGCCGCGCTGCTCGGCCACCTGCTGCTGGTGGCCGGCAAGGTGGCCAAGGACCTCGGGGTCGCGGACGACGGCTTCCGGGTGGTCGTCAACAACGGCGCTGGCGCCGGCCAGACGGTCTTCCACCTGCACGTGCACGTGCTCGCCGGTCGGGCGATGGAGTGGCCCCCCGGTTGATCGGACACGGCAACCCATTGCACCGACGCATCTTCCAAGAACGACACCCCGAGAACTGATGGCCGACACCCCCGCACCGCAGGACGAACTGGACGCACCCGAAGTGATGTTCCTGCCGTTGGCGGTCCGGCCCAAGTCGAGCTGGTCGGGCGTGGATTGGGCCGGCGTCGACCTCGACGTCCTGGCGCGCCGGCTGCCCGACTTCGTGCACCAGGTGCTCAACCAGGGGCAGTCGGGACCGACCGCGATGCTCGAACTGCAGACCTCGAGCAAGGGCGGGGCCGCGACCTGGCTGCGCCTGGACGCGCCGCCCGACCGCGAGGAGGCGTTCGACCTGCTGCCCGGCGACGTCGACGTGCGCGCCATGGTGGTCGGTGAGATCGTGCCTCGCGAGACCGGGCTGCTCGTCGAGTTCCACGTGCTGCACGACGAGGTCGAGGGCTTCGACGAGTCCGTGACCGAGAAGGTCGCCGGCACCCTGCCGATGCAGAACCCCGTGCCGGTGCTGCTGCGCCTGGCGCGGCACCTCGCGCGCCTGCTGGGCATCCCGTTCCACGAGCCTCCGCGCGGCCTGCTGACCCACAACGGCGCCGCGTTCGGCCACTTCCTGCAGGGCCTGGACAACGCCATGTTGCTCAGCGGCGACCTCGACATCGCCGTGCCCGAGGACAAGGACTCGCTGATGCGGCCGTTCGCCGAGGCGCTTTCGCTGGACCCGGCGTTCGGGCTCGCGCTGCGCGTCGCCAACGCCACCAGCGTGCTCGCCCTCGACGGCGCGCGGCTCGACAAGGACGCCGTGCGGCGTTTCCTCGACGTCTGCTACACGGCCCAGCCGCACGACGGTGACGGCTGCGTCGCGATCGCCGAGCACCTGTCGGACATGGGCGACGACCAGCGCGCATTCGCCTGGCTCGAACACGCCACGCACCTCGATCCGCCGCCGGCCAAGGGGCTCGAGAGCCTCGGCATCCTGCTGGCGCGCCGCGGCGACACCAGCGGCGCCGCGGACCTCTGGCGCCGCGGCCTGGAGATCGACGGCCACCCGGACTTCTTCTCGCACCTGGCCCAGGTGCGCTTCGCCGAGCAGCAGGAGGACGAGGCGTGGGAACTGGTCCGCCGCGGCCTCGTGCGGCTGCGCGAACGCACGCTGCGCAGCGGCGAGTGGGACGCGGAGCCGACCAGCACGAGCATCCTGCTCGAGTGCCTGCACGCGCACGTCCAGGACCGGCCGGCGCCCGAACCGGTGGTCGCGGCGCTGCGCGAACTGCGCACGCTGCTGCGCGACGACGCGCGGGTGTTCCTGGGCCTGTGCCTGTTCGGGGTCGGCCGCAACGCCGAGGCGCGCAGCGAGCTGATCGCCGGTCTGCAGGGTGTGCTCGACCACGACGTGCGCGACCGCGCGGTGCGCACGATGTTGCGCATCGACGTCGACGGCTTCGAGCAGCGCTTCGCCAAGGCCGTCGCCGGCGTGCTGCGCGGCAAGGATCCGCGCCGCCACTCCGC
Organism: Planctomycetota bacterium; assembly: GCA_020638655.1. Taxonomy (GTDB): domain Bacteria; phylum Planctomycetota; class UBA1135; order UBA1135; family UBA2386; genus JACKIC01. The sequence continues at coordinate 151,846 of JACKIC010000001.1, read as the reverse complement.
CGACCTGCAGTACTGGCTGCACCTGCAGGAGGAGTTCTGGCCGGCGCTGTACTTCCTGGCGCTGCTCGAGAAGCGCGCCGGCAACGGCGACCAGGCGCTCGACCTGCTGCACGAGGCGCTCGAGATCTATCCCGCGCAGCCCGACGTGCTCTACGAGATGGCCGAGCTGTTCGCGGCGCGTGGCAACCCCAAGCGCGCGCTCGAGCTGATCGATCGCGCGCTCGAGGAACGCGCCGCCGAGGTGCGCTTCGTCGCCGCCCAGGCCGGCTATCTGCGCGCCCTGGGGCGCATCGAGGATGCCCGCCGCATCGTGCAGCGGGCGTTCGCGAGCGGCCTCGACGGCAAGGAACTGCGCAAGATCGGCCGCGAGCTGCGCAAGTCGCGCAAGCAGTGACGAGCCGGCCCTGCGTGCCTGCTCGCCGTTGAGCCCAACTCGGGCGGTCAGGGCCCGCCGCGCGCCCGAGCCTACTTGGCGGGCGCGGCCAGCTGGCTGAGATCGACGCGGCTGACCGCGTTGGTCTGCAGCAGGTGCGACAGGCCCTCTTCCTTGAGCCAGTCGTAGACCACGTCGATCGGCGTGCACAGGCCCATGTGCGGCACGACCACCGGGTTGCCCTTGCCGTGCGTGTAGATCTTCGAGAACACGCCGATCAGCTGGTGCGTGTCGGCGAGGTAGATGCCGCCGCCGCTGTTGCCGAAGTAGGTCGGCGCGTTGATCATCCAGTAGTTGGCGCCGTTGAGCTCGTTCTTGAGCGAGCTGACCTCGCCGTGGCTCGGCACCGGGTCGTTGCCGAGCGGGCAGCCGACGGCGCAGACCGGGTCCCAGACCTTGACCTGGGCGGTCTCGTCGCGCGGCAGCACGTTGGCGACGTTGGGCAGCTTGCGGTCGGTGAACACGCGCACCAGCGCGGCGTCGATCTTGGGCTGGCTGGCCACCATCTTGCCCTTGCAGACCAGGCGCTCGCCGGGCAGGTAGATGGTCACCTCGAAGCCTTCGCGGTTGGCGCGCGGCGTGTCGGCGAGGATGTTGCGCACCACGTGGTGCGAGGTCAGCACGTAGGTCTCGACCTTCTTGCTGACCGGGTTCTCGCCCGAGAACACGATGGTGCCCGAGCCGACGGTGTCGTCGCCGTTGAGCTGCACGGTCGGCAGCAGCATCGAGCGGGTCAGCGTGGTCGGGTCGCGGTAGATCTGGCTGGCCAGGGCGGCGATGTCCTTCTGCGTCTCGGACAGCTTGACGGCAGCGGACGCCTCCTTGGCGCGCACCTCGTTGATGTAGTCGTCGACGAGCGCTTTGGTGCGCTCGAAGTCGGTCGACATCTCGGTGCGGAACTGCGCCACGTCGGTCTTGGCCTTGGCCAGTTCCTGCTCGATCTGCTGGGCCTGGGAAGAACCGGCGGCGACGTTGTTGAGCTGCGCCTCGAGGCCGGTGATCCGGTTCTCGGTCTGCTCGAGGATTTGACGACGCAGTTCCGTGAGGTCGCGGTCGTCGCTGACGGTCGCGATGGCACGCTCGACCTTCTGCTCGAGCGCGGATACGTCACGCTGCTGCACCTCGAGCCGCGCGATCTGCTGATGGAACGAGACCATCAGCACGAGCGCGGACAGGCCGCAGAACACTTCCACCAAGGTGCGTTTCATCCCCGTTGCTCTTCTTCCCCGGTTGCTGCCAACCCGCTCCCTTGCCGAAGACCGGCTTCGTCGTCGCTCCAGGGGTGTCTGAAGCGAAAAACAACTCCAGTCGCACAAGGCAGTTGTGCAGCCCATGACACCGTGCCCACGGGCTCGACAGCGGCGCCGGGAAACGGCGCCGAGTGATGCATTGGTCGGCACTCCGCGGCCGCCGTCGAGATGTGCAGCAGTGGGCGCCACCGGCCGTTCGGTCAACCCGACGCAGAACCTTCCGGCCAGCGCCGTTACACTGCTTCGCCGCCGCGCCTCGCGGCCCACACCTGCGCATGACCTTCGCCCCGATCCCCGAGTTGCTCGCCGAGCTGGCCCAGGGCCGCCCGATCGTGCTCGTCGACGACCCCGACCGCGAGAACGAGGGTGACCTCTGTTTCGCCGCCGAGTTCGCCACCCCCGAACTCGTCAACCAGATGATCCGCGACGCCCGCGGCCTCGTCTGCCTGGCGCTCGAGAGCGCCATCTGCGAGCAGCTGCGGCTGCCGATGCAGGTGCAGGAGAACAGCTCCCGGTTCGGCACCGCGTTCACGGTGTCGGTCGAGGCGGCATCGGGCGTCACCACGGGGATCTCGGCCAAGGACCGCGCCCACACCATCCTCACCGCGGTCTCCCCCGGCGCCCGGCCCGAGGACCTGGCGCGCCCCGGCCACATCTTCCCGCTGCGGGCGCGCGACGGCGGCGTGTTGGTGCGCACCGGTCAGACCGAGGGCATCGTCGACCTGTGCCGGATGGCCGGCCTGCGGCCCGCCGGCGTGATCTGCGAGATCATCAAGGACGACGGCGAGATGGCCCGGGTGCCCGACCTCGAGCGCTTCTGCGAGCAGCACGGCGTCAAGATGGGCTGCATCGCCGACATCGTCGAGTACCGCCGCCGCCGCGAACGGCTGATCGAACGCGGCGCCGTGGCGCTGATGCCGACCGAGTTCGGCGACTTCGACTGCCACACCTACATCAGCCGCGTCGACGGCCGCGCCCACATGGCGCTCACGGTCGGCATCGACCGCGTCGACGGCGACGCCCGCTATCCGGCCATCGAAGCCCCCGTGCTGACGCGCGTGCACTCGCAGTGCCTGACCGGCGACGCGTTCGGGTCGCTGCGCTGCGACTGCGGCCCGCAGCTGCGCGAGGCGATGCGCCGCGTGCACGCGGCCGGCCGCGGCGTCGTGCTCTACTTCAGCCAAGAGGGCCGTGGCATCGGCCTCGCCAACAAGCTGCGCGCCTACGAACTGCAGGACGGCGGCATGGACACGGTCGAGGCCAACGTGCACCTGGGCTTCCGCCCCGACGAGCGCGAGTTCGGCACCGGCGCCCAGATCCTGCACGACCTGGGGCTGCGCCGGCTCCGGCTGCTCACCAACAACCCCAAGAAGCTCACCGGCCTGACCGGCTACGGGCTCGAAGTGGTCGAGCAGGTGCCGATTCCGATCGATCCTAACCCGCATAACGTCAAGTATTTGGAGACGAAGCGGGCGAAGATGGGCCACCTGCTGGGCGGCTCGGGCGGAGCCACTTGAGCGAGCTGGGAAGAAACCCCCCGATCCGCCTTCCAAGGCGCTCGTGTTCGCCTTGAAACGCAGCCCCGAAACCGACACGCCCGACCGCGAACTGATCACTGCCGTGCTCGACGGCAGTGAGAGCGCCTTCGCGACCCTGGTCGAACGCTACCAGGACCGGGTGTTCCGCCTGCTCGGGCGCTACTGCCGGGACGCCGCCGAGTGCGAGGACCTCGCCCAGGACGTGTTCCTCAAGGTGTTCCGCAAGCTGCACACCTTCCAGCACGAGTCGCAGTTCTTCACCTGGGTGTATCGGATCACCGTCAACGCGGCGACCGACCACCTCGCCAAGGCCGGCCGCCGCCGGCTGCGGCTGGTCGAGGACGAGGCGACCCTCGATGCCGTCGGTCGCGATCGCGACGTCGACGGCCCCGACGCGCCGCTGCTGCGCAGCGAGCTCGCGCAGGTCACCCGCGCGATCCTCGACGAGCTGCCCGAGAAGTTCCGCACCATCCTGGTGCTGCGCGAGTTCGAGGAGCTCTCCTACAACGAGATCGCGGCGGTGCTGCAGTGTCAGCTCGGCACCGTCGAGTCGCGGCTGTTCCGCGCCCGCCAGCGCTTCCGCGAGCATCTCGAACGTGCCCATCCCGAACTGGTCCCGGCGCTCGCCGCGGTGACCGGCTCCACCGTCTCTCGCGGAGGTTCCAAGTGAAGCTCACCACTGCCGATTCGCTGTCGTTGCAACGCTACCTCGATCGCGAGATGTCGACCGAGCAGGCCGAGGCCTTCCGCCGCCGCCTCGCCGCCGAGCCGGCCCTGCGCGCCGCCGCCGCCGAACGCGAGGCGATCGCCGACGGGTTCGCGCTGGCGCGCCAGGACGTGCGCCGCGCGCCGGCGGGGTTCGCGTCGGCGGTGCTCGCGGAGGTCCGGCAGCTGCCGGCGCGCGTGCAACTCGAGGCCGCGGCGACCGCCGCGGTGGTGCTGCGCGTCTGCCGGCGGGTGTTGATCGCCGCGGCGGTCCTGGCCGGTGTCGCCCTCGCCGTGCAGGCGGGGCTGTTCGAGACCGGGCTCGGCGAGCAGCTGCAGGCCGCGCCCGACGAGGTGCAGGCGGAGATGCATCGCCTCGACGAGCTGGCGAAGGGTCTCGACGCGCCGCTGGTCGAGCAGCGTGCGGAGCCGAGACGGCGGTGAGACACCTGCGGTGGTGGATTCTGGCTGCCGCTTTCGGCACCTTTGCCGCCGGCATGAGCGTTGGCCTGGCGATCCCGCGAGTAGAAGCTGCGATGCGCGATGGCTCTGCCACAACCGACGGCGACAACGCCCGGGACGCCGAATACGCGCGGGACTTCGCCGCGCGCTACGACCTGAACGGTCAGCAGCAGCGTTCGTTCGGCATGGTGCTGCTGAGCGGCCGCAACGAGCAGCTCGCGATCCTCGGCCAGACCGACATCTCGCAGCTGCCGGACCCCATCCGCAACCGCCTGCTCGAAGCGCGCCGCCGCACCGAGCGGCGCGTTCGCGCGTTGCTCGACGACGAGCAGCGCGCCCGCTACGACCGCGACAGCCGGCCCGCCGGCGAAGCGGTCAAGTGACGCCCGAAGTGAACTGACGCCCGAAGTGAACCCGGCCGCTGACGCGGCGCACGGCTACCGAATACCCCGAGAAGAACGACCATGGTCAGGAGCGTAGGCATCGATCCCGGCGAGGACACCGCGAAGGTGGTGGAGCTCGACGGCACGTATCGCAAGACCCGGTTGCTGCGCGTGCACGTCGCGCCGGTCGCGGTTCCTGCCAGCGACATCCAGGGGCGCGCCGACGCGGTCGCCGCGATCGCCAGGGAGGCGATCGACACCGGCATGAAGGGCGAGCCGCTGCTCGGCCACCCGTGCCGCGAGGCCGTGCTGCGCGTGCTCGACCTGCCGTTCAAGGGCCACGAACAGATCCGCAAGGTGGTCAAGGCGGAGGCCGAGGGTGAGATCCACGGCTACGTCGTCGACGACATGGTCGTCGATTTCCACGAGATCGGCGAAGGCACGGCGGGCGGCACCCGCCTGTTGGTCGCGGCCGTGCCCAAGGCCGGCCTGCGCGCGCAGCTCGATGCGCTGGCCGGCAACTCGATCGAGCCCGAGCACATCGACCTCGACACCATGGCGCTGTGGCGCGCCGCCCACTGGGCCGGCGCGTTCGCGGCCGAGGACGAGGCCGCGCCGGTGCCGATGGGCGCATCGGTCGTCACCGCGGTGGTCGAGATCGGCGCGCGCAGCGTCAAGGTGCTGCTCGTCGAGGGCGAGAACCTCGTCGACATGCGCGTGATCCGCGTCGGTGACGCGACCGTCGGCGACGGCCTCGCCAACCGCCACGGCATCGACCCGTCGCGCGGTCACGAGCTCGCGCTCGAGGTGCTGCGTTCGGGTCGGGATGTCGAGTTCGCGCTCGAGGAGGAGCTGCCGGACGCCGTCGACGACGAAGAAGGCGCTGCCGCCGAAGCCGTCGCGGCCCCGACGATGCGCCAGGTCGTGATCTCGCACGCCGAGACCGAAGCGGCGCACACCGCCTACCTGCAGCGCCTGGCGCGCGAGTTGGTGCGTTACCTCACCTCGGTGACCAAGGCCGCGACGATCCGCGCCGTGTGGACCACCGGCATGGGTTGCCGGGCCCCGGGCGTGACCGAGATGCTCAACGAGGTGTTCGGCGTCGAGGCGCGCGAGCTCGACGTGCTGGCCAACCTGCAGCACGACCTCGAGCCCGAGGAGGTGGAAGCGCTCGGTCCGCACCTGGCGACCGCGATCGGCCTCGCCCTGACCAAGCTCGGTGGGCCCGAGGGCTTCGACCTGCGTCAGGAAGACCTCGTCGTGCAGCGCGGCTTCGAGCGCATCAAGTTCCCGCTGGCGATCCTGTGCATGGTCGCGCTGCTGGCGCTCGTGTTCTACAGCGCCAAGCTGTCGGCCGAGCTGCGCAACCTCGAGCTGCAGATCGGCAAGACCTACATCGACCCCAAGAAGCCCAACGGCACGCCGCAGTTCCACGGCATGCTGCACTCGGTGCTCTCGGGCAAGTGGTTCGAGAACGGCTCGCAGTTCCGCATCGAGGACACCAAGGGCAAGGACTACACCTACAAGAATCTCATCGAGGACCTCGCCGCCGCGCCGGTGCACAAGCGCCTGCTGATGGTGCGCGACAAGCTGCGCCTGGTCGCCGACCAGAAGCAGAAGAACTCGGGCATCTACGAGGACGTCTCGCTCGAGTCGGGCCTCGCGGTGCTGGTGCGCTTCGCGCAGATCATGAAGACGGTCGAGCCGCAGCTCGGCCGGTACCTGATGCTCAAGCTCAGCCTCAACATGAAGGCGCCCAACCGCAAGCTGGAGTTCCTCGTCGCGTTCCGCGGCGACGACTTCCGCGATCGAATGAACGCGCTGCAGCTCGCGCTCGAGGCCGACTACGAGGACCCCAAGAGTCCCTTCGAGAAGCCCTCGACGCGCGCCGAGAGCTCCAAGGAAGAACCGTTCCGCGACTACGCGGAGACCAACGTGCCAGGCTCCTACTACAAGATCACCCTGCGGGTGAAGGACTCTTTCATGCCCTTCGGGCAGTGAACGCCATGAAGAACCTGGACCTCTACAAGGTGATCGTGCTGCTGTCGCTGGTGGTGCTGCCGGTCGGCTACTACCTGTGCATGGGCATCGAAGACGAGATCGCGGCCTGCAAGAAGGCGATCACCGAGGCAACCCGCAACGGCGGCACGCTCGAGCAGATCGGCGGCCTGCAGAAGAAGGTCGAGCTGGTGGTGCAGGGCAGCCTGCAGACCTCGGACGCGACCAACCAGCCGCGCATCTACTTCGAGCGGCAGATCCTCGCCGGCGCCGCCGGGCAGGGCCTGAACAGCAACGACTTCGGCCTGTCCGATCCCAAGGAGGAGCCCGCGGTGTTGACGGGCTCCAAGCAGCGCGCCGCGGACTACGTCGTCTCCGTCGACTGGAAGCGCAAGGATCTGCAGGTCAAGCTCAGCTTCGTCTACGCGGTGTTGTTCAACTGCGAGTCCGGCGCGCGCGCCGGCGGCGGTTCGGCGGCGCTGCAGTCGATCTGGAAGCTGCGCGAGCTCGAGATCCAGAACGGCACCGACGACCGCCTCGCGACCAGCTTCAAGACACCGCCGCCCGAGCTGCAGGACACGTGGGTGATCCGCAAGATGACCTTCGCGCGCCGCGAGCCGAAGAAGGAACGCCGCGGGTAACGCATGGCGTCGATCCGGCAGTCGCGCCCCAGGCGTCGCTCGTGGCCGCTGGTCGCGGCGCTGCTGCTGGGCAGCTGCACCCAGACCGTGGTCTACGCCAACGAGCTCGTCGACCCGCGCTACGGTCGGACCTGGTTCACGCGCTTCCCGGCCACCGTCGGCGGCACCACCGGCTTCATCGTCGGGCTGCCCATCGACATCGTCGCGATCCCGGTCACGGGCGCCTACTACCAGGCCCAGCCCAAGGAGACGCGGGACCTGATGTCGGTGTTCCTGTTCCCGTCGTTCGTGCTGTGGAAGGCCGGCACGCTGTTCGGGGCGCCATTCGACCTGGTCGAGTGGGTGGCGTGGCGGTCCTGGCAGGACGAGCGTGAGTTGACCCAGGAGGAGCGCGACGTCATCGAGCGCACCTGGGACGCCAAGGAATACAGCGAGTATCCGGTAACCCCGGTCTACCCGCGCCCCGCGACCGACCCGGACGGCGGCTGACCTGCCTCGTGCATCCGCGCCGCGGCTGCGCTCAGATGGCGGGGTGATGGACGACCCCAGGCTCAAGCTCAAGAAGCTCATCGAACGAGCTCTGGCCAAGGGGGGCGACCTGCCGCTGGCGCTGCTGCTCGAGCAGCTCGCCCCGGTGAAGGCGATGCGCGAACTGGCGCGCAAGTTCGGCGCGTCGCCGAAGGGCGGCTACCGCATCGAACGCGCGCCGGCCAACGTGCTCGCGCCGATGCTGGCCGAGGCCAAGGACCCCGAGCAGCTCGGCGAGGTCCTCGCGCTGCTGCTGCCGCGCGCCGAGCCGGTGCAACGCGCGCCCGACGCGGCGGCGGCCGCCGACGCCGCGGCGCTGCTGGCGCTGCGTGAGCAGGAGGTGCGGCGCCTGCAGAAGGAGCTCGACAAGGCCCGCGAGGGCGCGGCGCGGTATCTCGACCGCAGCGCCGACCTGCAGCAGAAGGTCGATGCGGCGGCGCGCGAGCAGGCGGTGCTGCGCCGCGAACTGGACGAGCTCAAGCGCGCCAAGAAGGCGCCGGGCGCCGCGGCGCCGGGCGGCGACCGCGCGCTGCAGAATCGCGTGCACGACCTCGAGGGCGAGCGCGAGGGGCTGCTCGCCGCCGACGCCGCGCTGCGCCGCCAGCGGGCCCACGACCAGACGCGCCTGCGCCAGCTCGAGGAGGTCGTCGCCGAACTCGAGCCGCTGGTGCCCAAGAACCGCCGCCGCAAGAAGCTGCCGCCGCCGCCCGAGCCCGAACCCGAGAAGCGCTTCCGGCTGCCGCGCTTCCTGCCGTCGTTCTACAAGTCGCTCGACGGCAAGGACCGCAAGTCGGTCGAGCGCGCGTTCGCGGCGATCCTGCTGTTCTGCACCGAGGGCCACGGTTACCCGGGGCTCGAGGTCAAGCAGCTAGGCGGCCAGGACACGTGGAGCTTCCGCGCCTCGCTGGGGCTGCGGGTCTACTTCCGGCCGCTGCCCGAAGGCGACATCGAGCTGCTCGAGCTGGCCGATCGCGAGGAGCAGCACACCACCCTGCGGCGCCTCAAGGAAAAGTGACGCGGCGCCGCTACTCGCAACCGGTGGTTTTGCCGGCGCGGGGGCGCCTGTCGTTCCCCGATCCGCGAGACTTCGATCGCGAGGGTCTGCTCGCGGTCGGCGGCGACCTGTCCGCCGAGCGTCTGCTGCTCGCCTACCGCAGCGGCATCTTCCCCTGGTATGCCGAAGGCCTGCCGCCGATGTGGTGGAGCCCCGATCCGCGCGCCGTGTTCGACCCGGACGGCCTGCACGTTTCCCGTAGCCTGGCCAGGGTGCTGCGGCGCGGCGACTTCGAACTGCGCTGGAACACGGCCTTCCGGGACGTGATGCGCGCCTGCTGCGAGGGGCGCGAGGACGGCACCTGGATCCTGCCCGAGATGATCGAGGCCTACGCGCGGCTGCACGCGGCGGGGCACGCGCACAGCCTGGAGGTCTGGCGCGGCGCCGAGCTGGTCGGCGGCGCCTACGGGGTGCAGGTCGGCGGCCTGTTCGCGGCCGAGTCGATGTTCCACCGCCGCACCGACATGTCCAAGGTCGCCGTCGTGGCCCTGGTTCGCTCGTTGTTCGCCGCCGGGATCGAACTGCTCGACGTGCAGATGCCGACCGACCACCTGCGCTCGCTCGGCTGCCGCACCCTGCCGCGCCGCGACTACCTGGCGCTGCTGCCGGCCGCGACGACGCGCGTCGTGGCCCTCGCCGACCTGCAGCCGCGGCTCTGACCGAGGACCGGAAGTTCTCGCCGGCCAGGGCGTCGATGCGCTCAATCTGCCGGTCGCACCGGCGCCACCCTGTGCTAGCCTCTGCGGTCCTGGCCGCGCCGAGTTTCGGCCCGCTCTGACGACCCCTCCCGCCGAGATCGCCGATGATCCTGCGTTGCCCGCTGCTGCTCTCTGCCCCCGCATTGTTCGTCATGGCCGCGACCTGTGGCCCGATGGTCGCCCAGACCCCGGGCCCGGTTCGGGTCACGCGTTCGAGCCCGGCGGTCATGCCGGTGACGCTGCCGGCCGGTGAGGTCGCGACCTCCGGTGCGGTGCAGGCGCCCCAGAACCCGGCCGCGCCGCCCGCCGCCAACGACCCGGCTGCCGTCGAGCGGCTCAACAAGTGGAAGCAGACGCTGTTCGACCGCCGTCGTTCGACGATGTTGCAGGCGTGGGCCTCGCCCGAGCTGAAGCCCTACGACCCGGCCGAGGACGCGCCCAAGCTCAGCACCGAGGTGCGCGATCTCGTCAAGGAGCAGTTCGGCGTCGATCCGGGCGAGAAGGGCACGCCGCCGCCGGCGCCGACCGGCCCCGCCGCCGAGGTGCAGCTCAAGCAGAAGCAGCTGCAGCGCGAGTTCGAGATGGTGCAGCGCGACGTCACGCTGGGCCGCTGGGAGAAGGTCGCGGCCTTCTTCGACACGTTCGCCGAAGCCAACCGCAAGGACGCCTACGAGCAGTTCCTGCGCGTGTTGCCCAACCACCCGCAGACGCCGCAGGATCAGCGCGTGCCGCCGAACCTGCAGGAGAAGAACGTGTTCTCGTTCGAGGACGTCTACGCGCTCGCCGGCATGGCGCCCGGCGGCCTCGACAAGAAGCAGGTGCCGATGCTCGCGCCGCTGGTGCAGCGCGCGATCGAGGTCGGCAACGTGCTCGAAGAGCTGCTGCGCGGCCTCGAACTCGAGGTTGCCAAGCCCGCCGAGCAGCAGCGTCTGGACCGCCGCCAGGCGGCGCTGCTGCTCTCCGCGATCGGCCAGGAGGTCGAGCTGGGACCGTTCCTGCCGACGTTCGAGGAGGCCGAGAAGAGCAACGATCGCGAGGCGTTCAACCTGATGGCGCGCCACGCGCTGGCGATGTTCGGCAAGGAGAAGCGCAACGAGTTCCTCGAGACCGCGTGGCGCGTGACGCACGCGGCGCTCGCGGCCGGCGAGGTCGGCGAAGAGGAGAAGGCCGAGGCGCTGCGCCGCGCGATCGAGCTGGCGCCGAAGGTGCGCTCGGACCTCGGTCCGGAGTGGCTCGCCGAGAGCTTCACCTCGCGGCCCGAGCGCGGCATGGAGATCATCGCCACGATCGGCGGTCAGGTCGCCAAGGGCTTCCGCGAGCAGCCGCAGGACACCAAGTACCGCGCCGACGGTCTGCAGCTGCAGAAGATCGCCGTCGAAGCCCTGCTCGAGAAGGCGCCCGAACTGGCCGCGAAGTGGCAGCCGACGCTGGCGCTGCTCGCGTCGGGCTGGGTGACCGAGGCGTCGTACAGCTACTCCAACTCGTCGACCGGTTCGCTGCGCCCGGTGATGCAGCGCGACGCGTTCGGCAACATCTTCTGGACCGACATGCGCATGGGCGGCGGCGGTCAGGTGCGCGCGGTCGAGCCCGCCGACCTCGTCGCGGCGCAGCCGGGGCAGAAGTGGAGCGCCCTGCTCGGCGACGCGCTGCTGCCCAACTTCCTGACCGTGTCGGCGCAGCTGTTCTTGAAGGTCGACGAGGCCGAGAAGGCCTTCCCGTTCATCGAGCAGCTCGCCGCGATCAACCCGCGCAAGGCCAAGGAACTCGCCGACGAGTTCCTGCGCGTCTGGACGCGCAAGTCGAACCCCAACCGCGGCATGACCAATTCGTACATGTTCATGTACGGGTTCGATCAGCGCAGCAACGGCATCCCGCTGACGCGCAGCAAGCAGGAACGCAACCTCGCCGAGCTGGCGAGCTGGGTCGAGCGGCTGCGCAAGCTGCCGATCGGCGGCGTCGACCAGAAGCTGCTCGCCGAGGCCTTCGCGACCGCGCACAGCGCCGCCGAGGTGCCGAAGATGGCGACGATCGAGAAGGTGTTCGGCGACGTCTCCAAGCTCGATCCGGTGCTGCTCGGCGATCTGCTTCAGAAGATGCGCACCAACCTGGCCACCACGTGGCGGTTGCCGGCCGTGCAGGAGGCGCAGAAGACGCGCCGTTCGCAGAAGGAGATGCTCGCCGAGGTGCAGCGCGGCTACGAGACCGCGGCCGCGGTGGCGGCGCGCGCGATCATGGAGGGCGGCGAACACTGGGCGCTGCTCGCGGTGACCGCGGCCGTGCTGCACGACCAGAACAACTTCGAGAAGGAGAACGGCCGGTCGAGCAAGTTCGCCGACCAGCGCCTGCGTTCGTTCGAGATCTTCGAGGCCGGCGCGAAGGACTACATCAAGCGCGCGCCCGACCTGCGCCTCGACGAGGAATCGATCGGCGCCTTCGACACCTGGTTCTACGCGGCGCTCGGCGCCTGTGACCTGGGCGCGATCGACGAGGAGACGGTGGTCGCCAAGAGCCAGCTGCCGCTGATCAAGCGCGCGCTGGCGAGCCTGCCCGAGGGCAGCCGCGAGCGGCACCAGGACATGTTCGCCAACGCGTTGTTCACGCGCATGTCGGCGGTCAAGCCGCAGATCAAGCAGCGTTACCTCGAGGCGGGCTTCGAGATCGTCGGCGACAACCCGCGCGCCGAGGAGGCGCGCAAGGTCTACCAGTACTACCAGGACCTGATCAGCGAGCTGCGGCTCGAGGCGGTCGTCGAGGGCCCGACGGAGATCGGCACCGAGCCGTTCGGCGTGCGCATCGACATCGTGCACTCGCCCGAGATCGAGCGCGAGAGCGGCGGCTTCGCCAAGTACGCGCAGAACCAGAACAACCAGCCGTACGCCTACAACTACGGCCGGCCGCTCGAGAACTACCGCGACCGCTTCCAGGAGGCCGTCAACGCCACCGTCGAGGAGCACTTCGAGGTGCTCTCGATCACCTTCAACAGCGAGAAGATGGAGGCGCAGTCGACCGACGACCCGGCGTGGAAGCGCACGCCGTACGCGTGGCTGCTGATGAAGGCGCGCGGCCCGCAGGTGGACCGCATCCCGCCGGTGAAGATCGACTTCGACTTCCTCGACACCTCGGGCTACACGGTGCTGCCGATCGGCAGCTCGCCGGTGGTCGTCGACGCGTCGCGCAAGAGCGCCGAGCCGCGGCCCTACAAGGACCTCACGGTGACGCAGATCCTCGACGAGCGGCGCGCCGACGAGGGTCGCATCGTGCTCGAGATCAAGGCCTCGGCGATCGGGCTCGTGCCCGAGCTCGAGCAGGTGCTCGAGCTCGAGACGCCGGGCTTCAAGGTCGCCAAGCGCGACGACCAGGGCGCGTCGGTGGTCAAGTTCTCGGAGGACGCCGACAGCGTCGTCACCGAGCGCGTCTGGCTGCTGTCGCTCGAGCCCGAGGACGCGGACCTGACGCCGGGAACGTTCACCTTCGGCAAGCCGCGCAGCGACGACATCAAGGCCGTCTACCAGCGCTACGACGACGCGGACCTCGCCACCGTCGATCCCCAGGTGGCCCTGTCCACGGGGCGCTCGACCAAGGTGCCGCTGTGGTTCTGGATCGCCTTCGGCGTCGGCCTGTTCGTCTACTTCGTCTGGTTCTTCACCAGCAAGCCGGGCGGCCGCGGCAGCGGGCAGCGCAGCGATCTGCTGCAGATGCCGGCCACGGTGACGCCGTTCTCGGTGCTGCGCCTGCTCGATCAGGTCGAGCAGCGGGCCCGCCTCGACGCCGCGGCGAAGCAGCGGCTGGCCGCCGACCGCGAACGCATCGAGCGCGCGCACTTCGGCCGCGAACAGGATCCCTCGCTCGACTTGCAGGCCCTGGCCATGGACTGGCTGCGCCGCGCCATCTGATCCCTCGACCACCCCAACCGCTCAACCAACCGCTTCCATGACCGCTCCCACAGCACCCGCGTCCAGCCGGTTCACCGAGACGCGCGACTTCCTGCAGCAGATCAAGGACCGCGTCGGCCTGGTGGTCGTCGGCCAGGACGTCGTCGTCGAGCGCATCCTGATCGCGCTGCTCACCTCGGGCCACCTGCTGCTGCAGGGTGTGCCGGGCCTCGCCAAGACGTTGCTGGTCGCCGCGATCAGCAAGACCGTCGACCTGGCGTTCGCGCGCATCCAGTTCACGATCGACCTGCTGCCGTCGGACATCCTCGGCAGCGAGATCCTCGACCAGAAGACGCACGAGTTCCGCACCCACAAGGGGCCGGTGTTCACCAACCTGCTGCTCGCGGACGAGATCAACCGCGCCGCGCCCAAGGTGCAGAGCGCGCTGCTCGAGGCGATGCAGGAGCGCCGCGTCACCATCGGCAACAACAACTACGCGCTGCCGGTGCCGTTCCTGGTGATCGCGACGCAGAACCCGGTCGAGCAGGCCGGAACGTTCGAGCTGCCCGAGGCGCAGCTCGACCGCTTCATGCTGCTGCACCGGCTGGAGTACCTGACCAACGCCGAGGAGATCGAGGTGCTGCGCCGCAACACCAAGCTCGGCGTGCGCCGCGAGGGCAAGGGCGCCGTGGCGCGCACCGAGTTCGACACGATCGGCGACAAGCCGATCGGCAGCCTCGACAACCTCAGCAAGGCGATGGAGGACGTGCAGAACGTGCACGTCAGCGAGGCGTTCCTCGAGCACGTCGTCGCGATCGTCGACCGCACCCGCAAGCACCCCAAGCTCGAACTGGGCTGCAGCCCGCGCGCCGGCATCTCGCTGGTCAAGGCGTCGCGCGCCCGCGCGCTGATCCACGGCCGCGACTACGTGCTGCCCGAGGACCTGTTCGCGCTCGCCGACGACGTGATCTTGCACCGCATCCGTCTGACCTACGAGGCGATGGCCGAAGGGCTGACCAGCCAGCAGGTGCTGCAGGAGATCCTGTCCGAGTTCGACGCATGAGCGGACGGTCCGTGAACGAGGTCGCCGCAGCCGCGCCGGCCGGCGGGGAACCCGCCACCAAGGGGCAGGGCTACCTGGCCCGCGAACGGCAGCTGCCGGGCATGCTGCCGCCGGTGCAGCCGCTCGCGGCGCGCAAGTTCGTGATCGCGATCCGGCGTCTCGCCGACGACCTCAGCTACGGGCTCGACGGCTCGCGCTTCCTCGGCTCGGGCATCGACTACGTGCAGTCGCGCATCTACCTGCCCGGCGACCCGGTCAAGTCGATCGACTGGCGCGTCACGGCGCGCTCGGGCAAGGTGCACGTCAAGGAGTACGAGGCGCAGCGGCGCATCGCCGCGTGGCTGCTGCTCGACACCTCGGCGTCGATGGTGGTGTCGTCGACGCGGATCAGCAAGTACGAGTTGGCGCTGCACGTCGCCGGCGGGCTGGCGCTCGCGTGCCTGGATCGCACCAGCCCGGTCGGCGTGCTCGGCACCGGGTCGCGCGACGTGCGCATCGAGCCGAGCCTGGCCAAGGACCAGGTGATGCAGTGGCTGCTGCGGCTGCGCCGCCACGGCTTCGACGAACAGACCCGCATGGTGCGGCGCATCGCCGAACTGCGGCCGGTGCTGCAGAGTCGCTCGCTGGTGATCGTCTGCAGCGACCTGCACGAGCCGGGCGCGATCCACGCGATCGCGATGCTCGCGCAGCAACACGAGGTCGCCGTGCTCCAGTTCCAGGATCCGGCAGAGGTGACGATGCGCGGCAGCGGCTTCCTGCGCGCGCAGGAGGCCGAGTCGGGCCGCGGCTTCGTGACGCACGGCCGCCGCGACATGATCGATCCGCTGCTGGCCGAGGCCGAGCTGCGCAAGGCTGGCGTCGAGTGCCTGCGCATCCGCACCGACCAGCCGTTCGTGCACCGCCTGCGGCACTTCTTCCGCTCGCGCGGCCTCGCCGGCAAGGGGGCGCGATGAACGGCGCGCTGCTCCGGTCGCTGCTGGTGGTGTCGCTCGCGGCCGCTGCGCTGCTGGGCCAGACGCGCGACCAGCGCACGTCGCCGGTGGGCATGCGGGCCTACATCGAGCAGCTCGTGCTGCCCGGCGCCGAGGTCGTCGTCGGCAAGGTCGATCACGCCGATCCGGTCGCGGTGCGCATCGTCAAGGTGTGGCCGCACGGCTCGATCTTCCGCTACGACCTGGAGTGGACGGGGCTCGAGCCCGGCAGTCACGACCTCAAGGACTACCTCACGCACAAGGACGGCTCGTCGAACGACGACCTTCCGTCGATCGTCGTCCAGGTCAAGCCGACCCTGGCGATGACGACCACCGAGCCGACCGAGCCCGAGCCGGTGCCCGCGCCGCGGCTGGCCGGGTACCGCACGCAGCAGATCGTCTTCGGCGTGCTCTGGGTGACCGGCCTGCTGCTGATCCTGTTCGTGGGCCGCAAGCGCCGCGTCAAGCTCGCGCCGCCGGTCGCCAAGCCGACGCTCGCCGATCGCCTGCGCCCGCTCGTCGAGGCCGTCGCCGCCGACAAGGCCGACACCGCGGCCAAGGCCGAGCTCGAACGCATGCTGGTGTCGTTCTGGCGCCTGCGCCTGGACCTGCGGCACGAGAAGGCGGTCGCGGCGTTGGCGGCGATCCGCCAGCACCCCGAGGCTGGGGCGCTGCTGCGTCAGGTCGAGCTGTGGCTGCACGCCCCCGAGCCGCCGCGCGACTTCGACCTGGGCAAACTGCTCGAACCCTACCGCGCGGTCACCGCCGACAGCCTGCAGCCGATCGCCAAGGAGGCGACCTCCTGATGTTCGGTCGTCCTTGGATGTTGCTGTTGCTGGTGCTGCCGCTGCTGCAGCTGTTCTGGGTCTGGCAGCGGACCTCGCGCCGTCTCGTGCTGCCGTTCGACCACGGCGGTCGCGGCAGCGGCTGGCTGCTGCGCTGGACCCTGGGCCTGGGCGAGTCGCTGCCCGCGCTGCTCGTCGCGGTCGTGATCATGCTGCTGTCGCTGCCGCAGGAGCTGGCCGCGCCCAAGCAGAAGCGCGCGCTGACCAACATCCAGTTCTGCGTCGACATCTCGGGCTCGATGACGGCCAAGTTCGGCTCGGGCACGCGCTACGACGCCTCGATGAAGGCGATCAATCAGTTCCTCGATTACCGCCAGGGCGACGCGTTCGGGCTGACCTTCTTCGGCAACAACTACCTGCACTGGGTGCCGCTCACGAGCGACCCGTCGGCGTTCCGCTGTTCGATCCCGTTCATGCGGCCCGAGAACAACGTGCCCGGCTTCGGGGGTACCGAGATCGGCAAGGCCGTGCTCGGCTGCCGCGAGATGTTGGTGTCGCGCAGCGAGGGTGACCGCATGCTGATCCTGATCACCGACGGCTGGAGCAGCGACCTCTCGGGCGGCGCCGAGATCGAGATCGCCAAACGGCTCCGGCGCGACGGCATCACCCTGTTCGCGGTCAACATCCAGGACCAGGACGCGCGCGGCGAGATCGTCAACCTGGCGCGCATGACCGGCGGCGAGGTGTTCAATCCCGGGGACACCAACGCGCTCGAGGGCGTGTTCAAACGCATCGACGAGATGGCCAAGGCGAAGATCGAACAGGGCACGGCCGAGCTCGTCGACTGGTTCTGGCCGTTTGCGATCGTCGGTCTGTCGGTGCTCGGGCTCTACGCCCTGCTGATGCTGGGCATGAGGTACACGCCGTGGTAGCGCTCGTGGCCATGCTGTCGGTGGCGCTGCTGATGCTCGTCGCCGAGACGTTGCACTCGCGCCGCGTGCGTCGGGTCGCGCACCTCGCGTTCGGCCCCGGTGCCCGCGCGCAGCGCTGGACGCTGCTGGCGCCGGCGCTGCGGGTGCTGTCGGCCACGGCTCTGGCGTGGGGCATGGCGACGCTGATGACCATCGAGCCGCACGTGCACGTCTCGGGCGAAGTCTCCGAGGAGGAGTGGCGGCACCTGGTGCTGGTGCTCGACGTGTCGCCGAGCATGCTGCTGCGCGACGCGGGCGTGAACGGCGACGAGAGCCGTTCGCAGCGCGCCGCCGAGCTGATCGACTCGCTGTTCGAACGCGTGCCGATCGGCAAGTTCAAGATCACGGTGATCGCGACCTACAACGGCGCCAAGCCCGTGGTCGAGGACACGCGCGACATCGAACTCGTGCGCCACGTGCTGTCCGAGGTCGACATGCGCTACGCGTTCAAGGCCGGCAGCACGCGGCTGTTCGACGGCATCGCCGAGGCGGCGCGCATCGGCCGGCCGTGGCGCACCAAGAGCGCGATGATGGTGATCGTCAGCGACGGCGACACCGTGCCTGCGACGGGCATGCCCGAGCTGCCGCCGTCGTTCGGGGGCACGCTCGTGATCGGCGTCGGCGACAACGTCTCCGGCAAGTTCATCGCCGGCCACCAGTCGCGCCAGGACGCCAGCACGCTGCGCCAGGTCGCGATCCGTCTGGGCGGCGAGTTCCACAACGGCAACAAGCGGCACGTGCCGAGCGACATCCTCGCCGCCGCGGCCGCCGACGCGCGCAAGCCGCTGATCGAGCGGCTGACCCTGCGCGAATACGCGCTGATCGCGGTGACGATGGGCAGCCTGCTGCTGGCCGGCCTGCAGCTGCTGCTGCACTACTTCGGCACGAAGTGGCAGCCGGGGACGGCGGTGACCGGCAACCGCGCGGCGGCCTGAGCGCCCCGGCCGTCCCCCGGAGCATCTGGGACGGGCTGGGGGGGCCCAGGGGGAAGGGAGGCCGGCGGCGGGCGTCTGGATACGTCCTCGGGGCAAACTTTCCGGGCCTGGCTTGCCCCCGTGCCGCCGATCTCCCGATACCATTCCACACCTCGCACCCGGTGGGTGCGGTCCCACCTCCCGATCCCGGAGTTCGACATGCGCAACATCCTGATCGCCGGCTGGCTGATCCTGCCGATCGCCGCCTGGGCCTACCACGAAGGGCCCGGCCAAGATGGCCAGGCCATGGACCAGGCCGACGCCGTTCTGGTCGCCGCCCACGAGGCGGCCGATGGCGGTGAATTCAAGCTCGCCGTGGCCAAGTACCAGGAAGCCCTGGGCCTGCTGCCCAAGGAGCTCGAGACCCCGCTGCTGCGCACCACCGAGAACCGCATCAAGCTGGAGCTCAACAAGGCGCGCATGCTGGCGAGCGGCCTGCCCGACGCCCGCGAGGACCTCGAGGTCCTGGTCGAAGGCATGATGGCCGAGCCGGAGAGCGACCCGGCGCTGCTCGCCGAGGCCCGCCAGGCGCTCGCGCGCGCGCAGTTCTACACCACCTGGCTGATGCGCCTCGAAGGCCAGACCCGCGAGGTGTGGGAGCCCGAGATCGAAGCGGCACGCCAGAACTACCGCCTGCTCGCCGAGAGCACGACGGACGCGGCCAAGAAGGAAGAGCACGCCGGCGACCTCGAAGCGGCCATCCGCCTCGAGCGCCTCGCGATCGAAGACCTGCAGGGGCTGCCCCTGCCCAGTGAATGACAGGGCTGCGGCACCAAGGCCGGTCGGCCTCGCATCAGCAAGAGCAAGAAGCACGGCAAGCCCAACAGCGGCGCGAGTGGTGGCCCGCCGCCGGACAACGGTGGCTCGTGATCGCCTGATCGCGCTGATCTGATCGAAGAACGGCCGGGGCCTCCCGGCCGTTTCTCGTTGGTGGCCTGCGAATCGAAGGTGCTCAGCCCCGGCGCTGCATGCGCTGCCGCGCGCGCGCCACGAGTTCCTCGTCGGCGAGGGGGCTGTTGCCCAGACTCACGAGACGTTCTCTCGAGGCATCGTCGAACGTCGTGACGAACGCGCACGCGTCGGCCGCTGCCTCGTCCTCGCAGTCCCAGAGGGCCTCGCGCAGCGCCTGCTGCGCGAGGTCGAGCTGCGGCATCGCCGCCAGCGCGTGCAGCGCCCGGCGACGCGCGTGGCTGTACGCGGCCTCCTGGGCGACCTCGAACAGCAGCGGCGCCGAGCGGGGATCGGCCAGGCGGCCCAGCGCGTCGAGTTCGCAGATGACGTCCCATCCGCTGCCTCCGCCGCCCCGCTCCGCCACGAAGGCCTCGAGCATGGAGCGGTCCGCGGCGGTCGCGTGTTCCTGGAAGACGACGCCGGCGACGGTCTCGAAGTAGCCGCCCCGCGAGTGATAGGCGCGGGCCAGTTCGAGTGCCCGCCGCGCCGGCAGGTGCTGCACGTAGTCGGCGAGGCACGAGCGCCGCATGCGTTCGAGCCCGGGCAGGCGTCGCTGCGGATCCGCGAACACGTCGTCGCGGGCGAAGTGGTCCTCGGCCAGGTCCAGCAGACGCTCGTCGCCGAGCAGCCCCAGCGCCCGCGAGGCGAGCCGCACGCGCTCGTAGACCACGTCGTGGCTCGCCACCTCGAGCAGGTGGGTGCGCGTCGCCTCGTCGCCGCGCGCGCACAGCTCGCCGAGCAGGCGGTCGCGGCGGCCGAACCTCGAGTCTCGCGCGAGGTCGAGCAGTTCGGGCAGGGTCAGGTTCGCGAGCGCGGTCGCCGGGCGGTGACGCACGGCGGCCTGGGCGCTGTCGGCGTTCTGCAGCTCGAGCCGCAGCCAGACCGCGGCGGCGCGCGGGGGCAGCTCGACGCGCGTCGCCCAGCGCGTCGCCCACAGGCAGCCGGCGATGCCGGCGACGAGCGCCTCGTCGGTCTTGGGTGAGAGCAGCAGGGAGCAGGCCTCGGGGTGGCCCAGGCGCCACGCCGCGGCGAGCACTTCGTGGCCCAGCCGCTCGTCCTGGTCGCCGGTGAGGTGTTGCGCGATCGGCGCAAGCGGCGCGTCGAGCGCCAGCACCAGCTCGCCGTAGTACCGCCCTCGTTCTTCGAGCTGCCGGTCGACGCGCGGGTCGTCGACGATGCAGCGGATGAGGTCGTCGTGAGCGTCCGCGCCGGCGCGCAGGGCCGCTTCGAACCCCGCGCCGCGCCCGCGCTGCAGCTGGCCCAGACGGGTGGTCGCGGGTGCGATCTGGGCAGGGTCGTCGTTCACCGGGGCCCTGCGTACCGCGTCCGGCGCAAACCGCAAGACTCGATCAGCGCGTGGGCGGATCGAGCTCGCGGATGACGGCGCCGCGCTGCTCGTGCATGACGAGCACGGCGTAGCGGGTTGCGCCGCGGTTGGGGTCGTCGGAGAGGGAGGCGTAGTCGAAGCGCCCGCGCAGGTCGGTGTAACCGTCCTTGTGGAAGCGGACCTGGCCGTTGGGCAGCCTGGCGAAGACCTTGACGTAGGTCTTGGGCAGGGGCTTGTTGCCGCCGGCTTCGCTGACGGCGACCTGGCCGTAGGACTCGAGGAAGCGCACGGCGAGGGCGTTGGCGAAGAAGGTCTGCGAGCGCACCAGGCCGGCGGCGCGGACCTCGACGAGCACGTTCTTGTTGTGGAACTGCGCGGGCAGCTCGAAGGCGGTCTCGGCGGTGGTGGCGGCAAGGCCGACCTCTTGGCTGAGGATCGGCTGCACGTAGGCGGCCGCGCTGCGGTCGGAGCTCGCGAACGGCTGGGCGCTGAAGGCGAACTCGACGTCGACCGGGTAGTAGCGCACCTCACACTGGGCGAGGTTCTTGTGCGACAGGCGCACGGTCTTGCCGTCGAGCAGCATCTCGAGCGACGGCGCAGTCGCGGCCAGCGAGTCGCCGGTCGGCTCGGTGCTGGGCACGGCCTTGCCGTCGATCTCGTCGAGCTGCTGGCGGATCTGGCCGAAGCGCTTGTTCCAATGGGCGACGGGGTAGTCGCGGTAGCGCTCGGCGATGCGGCGGGCCTTGCCGGTGTCGGCGGTGTAGAAGCACAGGTAGGCGGCGAGGTAGTCGTACTGCAGCTGCTCAGTGACCTCGTTCTGCTGCACCTTGGCGAACGCGGCGAGCGCGTCCTCGACGCGGTCCTGCAGCAGGAAGTAGTAGGTCGTCGCGATCCAGTCCTCGCTGGCGAGCTGCGGCTTGTAGCCGAGGATGTTCATCAGCGCGCCGTACTGTTGGGCGAGGTCGCGGTTGCCGATGCGGCGCTGGCTGCCGAGCTGGTGCGCGCGCTGGTGCACGAGCGGGTCGAGCTCGACGTGCTGGTAGGCCTTGCGTTCGACGGGGTCGATGTCGATCAGGCGCGACTGCAGGAACGCGCCGCACTGCGCCAGGAAGCCGTCCTGGTGCTCGAGGTATTCGCGCGTGGCGGCGGGGTCGCGGTGCAGCACGGCGTAGCTCCACAGCGTGTCGTCGTAGACGTGGCGGTCGCGCAGGCGCTTGGTGGCCTCGGTGAAGAAGGCGCGGTCCTTCATGCGCCAGGCGATCTTGGGCAACTCGAGGCGCTGCACGTTGTGGTTGTCGAGGAAGGTGAGCACCTCGGCGGCGCTGCCCTCCTGGCTGACGTGCTCCCACGAGCCGGTGTCGATCTTGCTGGGCACGTCCACGACGTGCAGGGTGCGGGCGCTGGCGTTGGCGGCGAGCTTGCCCTTCTCGGCGGCGTGGGCGGGGTAGTGGGCGAAGTCGCCCGAGCCCGGGAAGTAGAACGCGTATTCGAGCTGGGCGGTGGCGTAGGGCTGCAGCTCGACGGTGACGCCGCGGGTCCAGAAACCCTTCTGCACGGGCACGGCGCCGGCGGGGACCTGCAGCAGCACGTTGGCGATGCGCTTGCTGCTGGTGGGGTTGGTGACGACGACCTGGCAGCCGTAGGCGACGTCGGTGAGGAACTCGTCGGTGACGAAGGCGTCGCGCTGCTCGCCGTTCTCGTAGCGGTAGCGGTCGTCGAGGCGGAAGAAGTTCTCGCCGAGCAGCAGCGGCGCCTGATCGGCGGCGGCCTCGGTGGCGGTGACCTCCTTCTTGACGAGCAGCAGCGGCGTGGCGGCCTTCAGCGTGGTGCGGTCGCCGTCGGTGACGAATTCGTGCTTGCCGGCCTCGAAGGGCAGGTCGAGCACGGCGAGCGCCATCATCATCTCGAGGAAGCTGCCGTTGGCCTGCAGCACGGCGGCCGAGACGAACGGCTTGCCCGCGGGGGCGGTGGCGTAGTCGGCCCAGAACTGGCTCGGCGCGACCACGTCGGGCGTCGCCTGCTGCAGGCGGCGCTGCCAGTAGTTCTGTTCGACCAGCAGCCGCGTCGGGTCGACTGCGCGGTAGAGCTGGCGCACGTTCTGGCGCAGCTCGGCCTCGGCCTGCAGCTGTTCGCCGCCTTCGGCGCGCCGCGTGCCGCCGAGGAAGAAGTCGTCGCTGCCGGTCTGGGCGCCGGCCTGTTCGTCCTTGGCCTTCTTGGCGAGCTCCTCGGCGTCGTTCTTGTTGCGGTCGCGGCCCGCAACCCTGCCGCCGGCGCCGCCGCCGAGGCCGACCGCACTGTTCCACTGGTTGCTGTCGAAGGCGCTCTCCTTCGACTGCTCGGGCTCATTGGCCTTCTCGGCGGGCACGAGGCCGTCGCGGCTGACCTCCTCGGCGAACTCCTGCGTCTTCAGCGCCAGGGTCACGAGTCGTTCGAGCGCCTCGACCTGCACCGGCCGCAGCTCGAGCTGCTCACGCACGAGTCGCGCGATCGAGCCGCGGCCCTCGTCGTCGAGGCGCCTGGCGAGCAGGATCTTCTCGACGAGGTTGAGCTGGGCGAACGCCCAGGGGTCGAGGAAGCGGCGCAGGTCGTCACCGAGCAGCCAGCGATCGAGGAAGGTCTTGTCGCGCTTGCAGAGCAGCGCCGGGCGGACGACGGCGTCGAAGAACTCGCGGTCCTTCTGGTAGAGGAAGAAGTGCAGCTCGTGGCAGGCGTACTGCTCGTAGAGCGCGAGCTTCTGCTCGGGCGACGTCGTCGGCCACTGCAGCACGAACGCGAACTTCGACCAGTCGCCGTTCTGCGAGATCGTCGCCAACGCCCGGTGCACGCTGCTGAGCGAGTCGAACAGCTCGGTCTGCGTGGCGCGCGGATCGCCGAGCTGCACCGTGGCGCCGCCGGCGACGAACTCGATGTGCTGCAGCTGCGCGAAGTGCTGGCTGCCGTCGAGGGCCTGCTGCAGGCGGCGGGCGCGGGTCGTCAGGGGCTTCTCGTCGAGCACCAGCGTCGTCTGCACCGCCTGGTCGCCGTCGAGCGCGAGCACCTGCACCAGGTGGTCGCCGCCGAGGGCCGCGCGCGGGATGCGGATCTCCCCGTTCTTGTCGGGCAGCAGGTTGAAGAACTGCGTCGAGGTGGTCGACAGGAAGTCGAGGTTGGGCTGCGCGGCGAGGTTGGAGGCGCTGCCGCCCTTGGTGGCGCCCTGGGCGCTGCGCAGCTCGTCGATGCGCTTGCTGTTCGGGCTGGGGCGGAACTCTCCGCCGGGTCGCCCGCCGAGACCGACAGCCTCGTTGTGGGAGTCGTCGTCGAGCTTCCAGGGGTTCACGAGCAGGCTCGGTCGGTCGAGCATGTTGCCCGGGAACTTCGCCGCGAAGCGCCGCTCGAGCACGTAGCGATACTCGTCACCGAGCGCGCGGCCGACCTCGAACTGGCTGTCCTTCGGCGGCGTCGCCAGGCCGATCGGCGGCCGCGGGTCGTTGCCGCGCAGGTCGGCGAACATGTCGTACGCCGGCCAGTAGCGCGTGGCGACGACGTGCACGCGCGTCGCCGCCGACGGGTTGCTGACGTGCACGACCACGTCGTCGTCGCGTCGCGCGGCGGCGATCTGCAGCGGCGCGGGGTCGCTGGCCTCGAGGATGCGTTCCTTGCCGACGATCCAGCGACCGTCCAGATCGCCGTCGACGACCCGCACGGTCACGGCCTCGCCCGTCTCGTGCAGCGTCAGGGAGTAGGTGCCGACCGGGAGGTCGCGCAGCACCACGAAGCCGTCCTCGAGCGCCAGGTTGGCGAACGCGTCCCGATCGTTCGCGAGCAGTGAGAACGCGGCCCGCGTCACCGTCCGGGCCTTGCCCGAGTAGGCGACGCGAATCGGCGTGCCGGCGCGCGCCTGCACGATGTCGGGGTGCACGCAGGCATCGCCGGTCAGCGCGAACGAGCCCCACTGCGTCGGCGTCTTGACCAGGATGGAGTCGATGCCGTCGAGTGCGCCGAGCTGCACGCGGCCGGCGGCGTCGCTCTGCAGGCTCACCGTCACCGTGTCGCGGAAGTCGCGGTGGGTGAGTTCGACCGTGCAGGCCTTGTCGACCCCGGGCTCGCCGTCCTTGCCGCGCAGTTCGACCGCGTAGCCCTGCTGGGTGCGCACCAGCAGCACGTTCTTGGTCGCGGCGTTCTCGTCGATGCGGTTGAGCTCGAAGCGCTCGGAGAAGGCCACGAGGTCGACGTCCTTGCCGCCGATGTCCTTGACCTTGGCGCGCAGGGACACGGCGAGGAAACGCAGCCGCTCGGGCACGTTGAGCTCGTGTTCGAACGCAATGTCGTCGGCGAGCTTGGTGAGCGGGACCTCCTTGGTGGTCTCGAGGCCGTCGAGGTCGGTGGCGACGACGGTCAGCACCGGGTCCTGCAGCAGCGACAGCGTCACCGTGCGATCGGCCAGCCGGAGCTGCGGCCGCACCAGGAGCTTCGCCTTCTTGCCGGCGATGAGCGCCTCGCGGTCGACGTGCACGTTGCAGCGCAGGCCGTAGTTCTCCGCGTCGTGCGCGAAGCGCGCCATCGACGAGCGGCCGCCGGCGCGCAGCACGACCAGGCGGGGGCCCGGGTCGGTGGAGAACGGCACCAGGATCTCGCCCTTGTCGTCGGCGGTGTACTCGCGGCCGCCGAGCCAGACCGCGGCCTCCATCTGGTGCAACCCGGCCTCGTCGTAGATGCGGAACAGCTGGCCCGCGGCGCTGGTGCGTTCGACGTGGCGCAAGCTGCCCTTGTGGATCACGGCGCGGCTGCTGGTGCCGTTGCCGACGAACTCGACCACGTAGGTGCCCGGCGCGGCGAGCATCGGCAGTTCGAAGGTGCGGCGCACGCGGCGCAGCGGCGGTTCGGCGTAGCTGACGGTCTGTTCGAAGTTGGGCACGACGCCGTCGAGCTCGATGGTGGCGTCGACCTCCTTCTGCTTCTCGACGTGGTAGCGGTAGGCGTCGATCGCGAACACCTTGACCAGCAGCGTCGGCACGTTCTTGGTGTCGAGCGACAGGGTCACCGCGTCGTTGGCCGCGTAGCGGGTCTGCTGCGTCGGCGGGAACGTGATCTCGACGCGCTGCTCGAGCCGTTCGAGCGCCGCGGGGTCGTTGCGCAGCGAGTACCAGCGCTCGGGATCACCCTGCCCCAGCAGCAGCTTGGTCTCGGCGAGCACGGCCTTGAGCCAGTCGTCGTCGAGGAAGGTCGCATAGGCCTCGTAGCTGTCCTCGGTGGCGAAGAAGTGCTCGAGACAGGTGCGCAGCAGCGTGCGGTCGTCGCCGACGCGCGCCAGGCCGGTCGGGTAGTCGGCGTTGGGGTTGAAGAAGTCGCTGCGTTGGAAGCGCTTCGCGTACTCGCGGGCGACGTGGCCGCCGTTGCGCGGCAGGCGGATGTAGGCGAGGAAGCGCTGCTTGTCGGGCGCTCCCTGGCTCAGGTCGTGTTGCAGGTAGTGGAACAGGACGTGGCCCTTGAGCGAGTTGAACGCGGGCGACAGGCGCTGCGAGAACGCGTAGAGGCGCTGCAGTTGGGCGGCGCGCAGCTGCGGGTCGTCCTGCCAGGTGACGTCGCCGGTCGGCGCCATGCGCACCAGCATGGCCTGCACGAAGTTGCCCTCCTGCAGCAGCGCCGGGCGCAGCTGGGCGCACTGTTCGAGCTGGTCGAGGCGCAGCTGCTTGTGGATGCCGAGCGAGCCGAAGCCGCGGCTCTGCTTGTGGTCGAGGTCCCTGACGACGAACGCCGGCAGGTTGTCGACGTCGGGGCGCGAGAGGCGCGTCAGCAGGCTGTGCAGCTGGTCCGGCGACAGGTCGGTGTTGAGCAGCGCGGGCAGCGCGTGGTCGGTGAAGCCGTCGACGGTGCCGGGGCGCGTGAGCAGGGCGCGGCTCGCGAGGGTCTTCTGGCTGATCAGCTGGGGGTCGAGCTGCGTCGGCAGGCCCGCGTTCTCGCTGGCCGACTGCCGCTGGTGCTGGAAGCGCAGGCCGAGCCGGTCTCGCAGCAGCGCGTAGGCGCGCTCGGGGTCGCTGTCGTAGTCGAGCAGCGCCTGGCGGTTCTCGATCTCGAGCACGCGTCCGTTGCGGCCGTGCCGCTGGATCCAGGGGCCGAGCAGCTCGCGCACGCTGGCGAAGTCGCGCGCGTCCTGGCGCTCGCGACATTGGTAGTAGTACCAGTCGTCGGTGCCCGGGATCAGCGTGGCGACCGCCTTGGCGCGGTCACCCGAAAGTGCATACGTCTCTTCGAACCCGATCGGGGTGCCTTGGGCGGTGAGCGCCGCGGACAGGGCGACGAGCGAAAGCAGACTGAGATTCGTGGAGCGTTGCATCTTCGGACCGTGGGATCTGACGGGCGTACTGGCTGGATTCGATGGGCAAGACCCGATCAGCGCGTGGGCGGATCGAGCTCGCGGATGACGGCGCCGCGCTGCTCGTGCATGACGAGCACGGCGTAGCGGGTTGCGCCGCGGTTGGGGTCGTCGGAGAGGGAGGCGTAGTCGAAGCGCCCGCGCAGGTCGGTGTAACCGTCCTTGTGGAAGCGGACCTGGCCGTTGGGCAGCCTGGCGAAGACCTTGACGTAGGTCTTGGGCAGGGGCTTGTTGCCGCCGGCTTCGCTGACGGCGACCTGGCCGTAGGACTCGAGGAAGCGCACGGCGAGGGCGTTGGCGAAGAAGGTCTGCGAGCGCACCAGGCCGGCGGCGCGGACCTCGACGAGCACGTTCTTGTTGTGGAACTGCGCGGGCAGCTCGAAGGCGGTCTCGGCGGTGGTGGCGGCAAGGCCGATCTGCTGGCTGAGGATCGGCTGCACGTAGGCGGCCGCGCTGCGGTCGGAGCTCGCGAACGGCTGGGCGCTGAAGGCGAACTCGACGTCGACCGGGTAGTAACGCACCTCACACTGGGCGAGGTTCTTGTGCGACAGGCGCACGGTCTTGCCGTCGAGCAGCATCTCGAGCGACGGCGCAGTCGCGGCCAGCGAGTCGCCGGTCGGCTCGGTGCTGGGCACGGCCTTGCCGTCGATCTCGTCGAGCTGCTGGCGGATCTGGCCGAAGCGCTTGTTCCAGTGGGCGACGGGGTAGTCGCGGTAACGCTCGGCGATGCGGCGGGCCTTGCCGGTGTCGGCGGTGTAGAAGCACAGGTAGGCGGCGAGGTAGTCGTACTGCAGCTGCTCAGTGACCTCGTTCTGCTGCACCTTGGCGAACGCGGCGAGCGCGTCCTCGACGCGGTCCTGCAGCAGGAAGTAGTAGGTCGTCGCGATCCAGTCCTCGCTGGCGAGCTGCGGCTTGTAGCCGAGGATGTTCATCAGCGCGCCGTACTGTTGGGCGAGGTCGCGGTTGCCGATGCGGCGCTGGCTGCCGAGCTGGTGCGCGCGCTGGTGCACGAGCGGATCGAGTTCGACGTGCTGGTAGGCCTTGCGCTCGACGGGGTCGATGTCGACCAGGCGCGACTGCAGGAACGCGCCGCACTGCGCGAGGAAGCCGTCCTGGTGCTCGAGGTATTCGCGCGTGGCGGCGGGGTCGCGGTGCAGCACGGCGTAGCTCCACAGCGTGTCGTCGTAGACGTGGCGGTCGCGCAGGCGCTTGGTGGCCTCGGTGAAGAAGGCGCGGTCCTTCATGCGCCAGGCGATCTTGGGCAACTCGAGGCGCTGCACGTTGTGGTTGTCGAGGAAGGTGAGCACCTCGGCGGCGCTGCCCTCCTGGCTGACGTGCTCCCACGAGCCGGTGTCGATCTTGCTGGGCACGTCCACGACGTGCAGGGTGCGGGCGCTGGCGTTGGCGGCGAGCTTGCCCTTCTCGGCGGCGTGGGCGGGGTAGTGGGCGAAGTCGCCCGAGCCCGGGAAGTAGAACGCGTATTCGAGCTGGGCGGTGGCGTAGGGCTGCAGCTCGACGGTGACGCCGCGGGTCCAGAAACCCTTCTGCACGGGCACGGCGCTGGCGGGACCTGCAGCAGCACGTTGGCGATGCGCTTGCTGCTGGTGGGGTTGGTGACGACGACCTGGCAGCCGTAGGCGACGTCGGTGAGGAACTCGTCGGTGACGAAGGCGTCGCGCTGCTCGCCGTTCTCGTAGCGGTAGCGGTCGTCGAGGCGGAAGAAGTTCTCGCCGAGCAGCAGCGGCGCCTGATCGGCGGCGGCCTCGGTGGCGGTGACCTCCTTCTTGACGAGCAGCAGCGGCGTGGCGGCCTTCAGCGTGGTGCGGTCGCCGTCGGTGACGAACTCGTGCTTGCCGGCCTCGAAGGGCAGGTCGAGCACCGCGAGCGCCATCATCATCTCGAGGAAGCTGCCGTTGGCCTGCAGCACGGCGGCCGAGACGAACGGCTGGCCGGCGGGGGCGGTGGCGTAGTCGGCCCAGAACTGGCTCGGCGCGACCACGTCGGGCGTCGCCTGCTGCAGGCGGCGCTGCCAGTAGTTCTGTTCGACCAGCAGACGGGTCGGGTCGACTGCGCGGTAGAGCTGCTTGGCCATGCCGCGCCGGCCGAGCTCGTCGACGAGCTTCTCCTCGATCGCGCTGTCGGCGACCGCCTGCAGCTGGGGCATGTCGGCTTGATCCGCGGGCTCTGCAGCGGCGGCAGACTTGTCAGCCGCCTTGCGGTCCTGCAGCTCGCGGCGCGCGCGGGTGGCAGGAGCCTGGGGCTTGGCCGCAGCAGGCGGTGCGCCGGGGCCACCGATGGGTTGGCCGGCGCTGCCGGGGGTGGTCGGACCACCGGGGCCGCCCGTGGTCGGCCCGCCGGGGCCGCCGCGACCGCCGCCGGGTGTGGGCACGGTCGGATCCGCGGCGTAGCGCGCGAACAGCGCCTTCTGGTTCTCGTTGAGCGAGTTGCTCTGGAAGGCCAGATCGAACAGTTCCTCGAGGCGTTCGGTCGCGACCGGCCGCAGTTCGAGTTGTTCACGCACGAGTCGCGCGATCGAGCCGCGGCCCTCGTCGTCGAGGCGCCTGGCGAGCAGGATCTTCTCGACGAGGTTGAGCTGGGCGAAGGCCCACGGGTCGAGGAAGCGGCGCAGGTCGTCGGCGAGCAGCCAGCGGTCGAGGAAGGTCTTGTCGCGCTTGCACAGCAGCGCCGGGCGCACCACGGCGTCGAAGAACTCGCGGTCCTTCTGGTAGAGGAAGAAGTGCAGCTCGTGGCAGGCGTACTGCTCGTAGAGCGCGAGCTTCTGCTCGGGCGACGTCGTCGGCCACTGCAGCAGGAACGCGAAGCGCGTCAGGTCGGCGTCGCGGTTGACCGCGAGCAGCGCGCGGTGCACGCCGGCCAGCGAGTCGAACATCTCGATCTCGGTCGAGCGTGGGTCGCCGAGCGGCGCCTGGCCGCCGGCGGCGACGAACTCGATGCGCTTGTGTTCGGCGTAGGCGACCGTGCTGTCGAGCGCCGCCTGCAGGTGCCGGGCGCGCGGCGTCAGCGGCTGTTCGTCGAGCACGAGCGTGTCCTGCACCGCTTGCTCACCGTCGAGCACCAGCACGTGTACGAGGTTGCCGGCGTCGAGCGGGGCGAGGGGGACGTGCACGATGCCGTTCGCGTCGGGGCGCAGGTTGGCGAGCGTGTTCGAGGTGGTCGGCAGGTAGTCGAGGTTGGCGAAGATGCCGAGGTCGCCGCCGCCGCCGCCGTCGCTGTCGCCGTGGCCGGCGGTGCCGCCCTGTCGCCGGCCGCCGCCGCGTCCGCCGAACTTGCCGCCGGCGCCGCCGCCGAGTCCGATCGCGTCGTTCCACGAGTCGTCGGTGAGACGCCACGGGTTCACGAGCAGGCTCGGCCTGGTCAGCATGTTGCCCGGGAACTTGGTCGCGAAGCGGCGCTCGAGCACGTAGCGGTACTCGTCGCCGAGCTTGCGGCCGGCTTCGTAGGAGCTGTCGGCGATCTCGCGGGTCGCCACCTGCAGCGGCTGCTGCCCGTTGCCGCGCAGGTCGGCGAACAGATCGAACGCCGGCATCGCGCGCGTCGCGATCACGTGCACACGCGTCGCCGCGGTGGCGTTGGCGAGCCGGAGTTGCAGTTCCTCGCCGGCGATCTCGCTGCTCGTGAGGGTCAGTGGCGTGACGCTGCTGGCCTGCAGCGTTCGTTCGCGGCCGACGAGCCAGTCGCCGTCGCGTTTGCCCTCGGTGATGCGCACGGTGACGCTGTCGTCGGTGTCGTGCAGCGCCAGCCAGTAGTCACCCGCCGGCAGGTCGCGCAGCTCGAGGAAGCCGCGGTTCAGGCCGAGGTGGGAGAAGTAGTCGCGGTCCTGGCCGAGCAGCGAGAACGTCGCGCGCGTGAGCTGCGTCGCCGCGCCGCGGTAGGGCACGCGCAGCGTCTCGCCGGCGAGCCCGTGCAGGACGGTCGGCAGTGCGACGGCGTCCTTCACCAGCATGAAGTTGCCGCCGAACTCGCCGTTCTTCTGCACGTAGATCGAGGTGATGTCGGCGAGCTTGCCGAGCGCGATCCGGCCGCGCGCGTCGGTCGCGAGGGTCACGCCGATCTGGTCGCGGAAGTCGCGGTGCAGCAGCTGCAGCTGCACGGGCTTGCCGGCCTTGACCTCGCCGTCCTTGCCGCGAAGTTCGATCTCGTAGCCGCTGCCGCCGCGCAGCAGCACCGCGCTGGTGGTGCCGGCGCTGTTGTCCATGCCGTTGACCGCGAAGGTCGAGCTGGCGGTGCGCAGTTCGACGTCCTTGCCGGCGAGGTCCTTGACCTTGCCCTGCAGCGAGATCTCGAGCCGCTGCAGCCGCTCGGGCACCGTGATCTCGTGCACGAGCTCGCCGTCGTCGGTGAGCGTCAGGCCGCGGACCTCCTGCGGCGTGCGGCGGCCGTCGAGGTCGGTGGCGACGACCACCAGCATCGCGTCCTGCAGGAGGCGCAGCGACACCGCGCGGTCCCGCAGCGTGAGCTGCGGCCGCACCAGGATCTTCGCCTTCTTGCCGGCGATCAGCGCCTCGCGGTCGACGTGCACGTTGCCGCGCAGGTCGTAGCTCTCGGCGTCGTGCGCGAAGCTCGCCATCGACGAGCGGTTGCCGGCGCGTAGCACCACCTGGCGGGTGCCGGGATCGGTCGAGAACGGCACCAGGATCTCGCCCTTGTCGTCGGCGCCGTACTCGCGGCCGCCGAACCACACGGCGGCGCCCATCTGGTGCGCGCCGGCTTCGTCGTAGACGCGGAACACCTGGCCGGCGGCGCTGGTGCGCTCGACGTGGCGCAGGCCGCCCTTGTGGATCACGGCGCGGCTGCTGATGCCGTTGCCGACGAACTCGACCACGTAGGTGCCGGGCGCGGTGAGCATCGGCAGGTCGAAGGTGCGGCGCACGCGGCGCAGCGGCGGTTCGTCGTAGGTGACGGTCTGTTCGACGTTCGGCACGACGCCGTCGAGCTCGATGGTGGCGTCGACCTCCTTCTGCTTCTCGACGTGGTAGCGGTAGGCGTCGATCGCGAACACCTTGACCAGCAGCGTCGGCACGTTCTTGGTGTCGACCGAGAGCGTCACCGGGTCGCCTGCGGCGAAGCGGGTCTGCTGCGTCGGTGGGAACGTGATCTCGACGCGCTGCTCGAGCTGCTCGAGCGCCGCGGGGTCGTTGCGCAGCGAGTACCAGCGTTCGGGATCGCCCTGGCCGAGCAGCAGCTTGGTCTCGGCGAGCACGGCCTTGAGCCAGCCGTCGAACAGGAACGTCGCGTAAGGCTCGTAGCTGTCCTCGGTGGCGAAGAAGTGCTCGAGGCAGGCGCGGATCAGCGCGCTGTCGTCGCCGGCTGCGGGCAGCCCGGTCGGGAACGTGGCGCCCAGGTTGACGAGGTCGCCGCGCTGGAAGCGGCGCACGTAGTCGCGGGCGACGTAGGCGCCGTCGCGCGGCAGCTGGATGTAGGCGAGGAAACGCTGCTTGTCGGGCGCGCCCTGGCCGAGGTCGTGCCGCAGGTAGTGGAACAGCACGTGCGCCTTGAGCGAGTTGAACGCGGGCGAGAGGCGCTGCGTGAACGAGTAGAGGCGCTGCAGCTGGGCGGCGCGCAGCTGCGGGTCGTCCTGCCAGGTGACGTCGACGGTCGGCAGAAGGCGCGTGAGCATCGCCTGCACGAACTCGTTCTCCTGCAGCAGCGACGGGCGCAGCTGGGCGCACTGCTCGAGCTGGTCGAGGCGCAGCTGCTTGTGGATGCCGAGCGAGCCGAAGCCGCGGCTCTGCTTGTGGTCGAGGTCCCTGACGACGAACGCCGGCAGGTTGTCGACGTCGGGGCGCAACAGGCGCGACAGCAGACTGTGCAGCTGGTCGGGCGTGAGGTCGGCCTGCAGCAGCGCGGGCAGCGCGTGGTCGGTGAAGCCGTCGACCGTGCCGGGGCGGCTGCGCAGCGCACGTTCAGCGAGGGTTCTCGGGCTGATCAGTTCGGGGTCGAGCTGCGTGGGCAGGCCGGCGTTCTCGTCGGCGGACTGCCGCTGGTGCTGGAAGCGCAGGCCGAGCCGGTCCCGCAGCAGCGCGTAGGCGCGTTCGGGGTCGCTGTCGTAGTCGAGCAGCGCCTGGCGGTTCTCGATCTCGAGCACGCGGGCGTTGCGGCCGTGCCGCTGGATCCAGGGGCCGAGCAGCTCGCGCACGCTGGCGAAGTCGCGCGCGTCCTGGCGCTCGCGGCATTGGTAGTAGTACCAGTCGTCGGTGCCCGGGATCAGCGTGGCGACCGCCTTGGCGCGGTCACCCGAAAGCGCATACGTCTCTTCGAACCCGATCGGGGTGCCTTGGGCGGCGAGCGCGGCGGCGAGAGCGACGAACGAGAGAAGTGCCGGGGCGGCACCCAGGTGGCTGGTACGGGACATGACGGCTCTGGTCGTGGCGGCTGGCGAGTCTTGGACCCGCGCGAACGGGTCGAATTGCCGGTGGGCTCATCGATTGTGCCCCCGCGGTCGGGAATCCGCGCCCATGCGGCAGATTCCCCCGGTCGTTCCGGCGGGGGAGGCGCGAACGCGCCTCGCGCAGCCGGGTTCCGGCCGATTTGCGTGCTGCGCGGAGCGCGGCGCGGCTGCGCACTTGTTGCCCGCCGGATCAGCGCGGCGCCGTGGTCGCGGCGAACAGCTCGAGCACGGGCCGGTTGTCCTCGAGCTGGGCGAGACTGCGCGGCGTCTGGCCGTCCTTCGCGGCGCGGTCGGGATCGGCGCCCGCGGCCAGCAGGGCTGCGGCGATCTCGGCGTTGCCCCAGCGGGTCCGCGCTGCCCACGCCAGGGCCGTCAGGCCATCCTCGTCGGGTGCATCGACCGGTGCGCCGGCGGCGAGCAGCAGGCGCACGATCTCGGCCAGACCGTCGGTGCTGGCGAGCACCAGCAGCGGGCTGCCCTCGAAGCTCTCCGCGGGGTCCGCGCCGGCCTCGATCAGAAACCGAAGCATCGCCGTATCTCCAGACCAGCAAGGGAAATGAATCATTCCGATCCCTTCGGTCGTGCGCTGCTTCAGGGACACACCGGCCGCCAGCAGGCGCCGCACCTTGGGGATGTCGCCGGTCAGCACCGCCTGGGTGAGCGCCGTCGTACCCTCCTCGTCCTGGGCGTTGGCATCGGCGCGGCTGGCGAGCAGCAGTTCCGTCGTCGCCAGCGGGCTGGCGCGACCGGCGAGGATCAGCGCGGTGTTCTGCAGTTCCGAGCGCGCGTCGACCCGGGCGCCGCGGGCCAGCAGCGTCGTCACCTTCTGCGGATCGTGCACGGCGAGCATCAGGGCGGTCAGGCCGCCGGGGCCGGCCATGTCGGGATCGGCGCCGCCGTCGAGCAGCCGCTGCAGGTCTGCGTGAGTGCCGAACGCCGCGGCGGCGAGCAGGGCCGGCAGCCGCGGCGCGGTCGCCGCGTCGCGCGGCGGCGGCGCGACGGCGAGCACGGTCGAAGGCGCCGGCGCGATCTCCGCGGCGAGCGCCATCACCGCCCAGCAGCTCGCCGCGACCGAGAGGAACTGGTGGATCCCGTGCGGGAAGCCGCTGTCGAACTGTTCGAGCCCTTCGTGGCGGCGGCGCGTGTGCACGATCCAGGTGCCGTCGGCGAGCTGGCGGTCGAGCAGCCACTGCGCGCCGCGGCGGTATGCGCCATCGTCGGTCGGCAGGCCGGCGCGCTGCAGCGCGACCAGCGCCTGCCCGGTCGCGTAGGCGTCGCCCGCGTCGCCGTCGAGTTGGGCCCAGCTGCCGTCGCCGCGCTGCATCGCCAGCAGGTCGCGCATCGCGGCCTCGATCGTCGCCGGCGCCGCGCCGCACCAGTGCAGCCCGAGCAGCCGCATGGTGCGATCTTCGTTGGTCGAAGGTTGTTGCCGCTCGAGCCAGGTCCGCGCGCCGGCGACGCGTTCGGCGAACTCGGCGCTGCGGCCGCCCGGTCCGTAGTTGCGCAGCGCGAGGCAACACAGCGCGGTGGTCGTCACGGCCGAGTCCTCGAGCGGCGGGCGGTGGCTCTCCGACAGCCAGGCGCCGTCGTTGCGGTGCAGGCCGGCGAGCAGGTGCACCATCGCGTCGGTGCGTTCGTCGGCGGGGTGCTGCGCAGCGGCCAGGGCCGCCAGTTGGAAGCCGCGCCCCGACGCCGGGTTGATCGCGCCGCGGCCCTGCAGCGCCGCGATCGTGCCATCGGGGCTGTTGCTCAGCCGGTCGACCATCTCCTGCAGCTGCGGCTCGTCGACGGCGAAGCCGCGCTCGCGAACGAACGCCAGCGCCATCACGCCGAGCGAGTGGTGGTGGCACGAGGTGCAGGTGCGCTCCTCGAACCACTGCGCCATCGTGTGCTGCAGCGGCGGCAGCGCGAGGCGGATCGCGGCGGCGGTATCGTTCGCGCGCGGCGCGGGGCCGGCGCTGCACGCGGTGGCCATCACGATCACTACGCACCCGGCCGCGACCAGCGCACCCGACGCGCGCGCGCTCATACGAGCCCGGCGATGCGGTCGTCGAGGGCCTGCTGGTCCTGCGTGAAGCTGGCCAGCGCCGCCGCGGTCAGGATGCCGTCCCAGCTCGCGGTGCCGGCGCGCACGCGCGCGCTCCACGACTTGTGCACGGGGATCTTGCCTTCCTTGGCGACGCGCGCGGCTTCGTCCGCCGACCACTGCGGGAACAGGTCGCCGGCGCCGTTGGCGGCCAGCACGCGCAGTACGTCGTTGGCCGTCGCGGCCTTCGCGTCGAGCTTCGCCACGGCCGCGGCGGCCTTCTCGAACTCGGGCGTGATCGACCAGAAGCAATCGAGTCGCTCGGCGTGCGCGTCGACGCTGCTCGCGAACGACACTTCGGGGTCGTCGCCGGTGTGGTCCTTCACGGTCTCGAGCGCGGGCTTGCTGTCGAGATAGCCCTTCGCCGCGGCCGTCGGCATCGTGAACACGTCGAGCCCGAGCAGGTCGGCGATCTGCTGGCCGTTGCGCATCGAGGCGCCGATCTGGCGCACGTCGAGGCCCTTGGTCTCGCGCAGGCGCCGCAGGCCCCGCTGGCTGGCCAGCGTCGCCTTCTCGCCGGCGTTCTTGCCGTCGCCGAGCTGGTTGTCGCTGAGGAACGCGTTGATGCGGCCCATGAACACGTTGACCCAGGTCGGCTGCGCGACCGAGCCGATCAGCCAGTTCTGGCGCGCCGAGAAGCCGAGCGTGAAGTTGAGACGCACGCCGTCGTCGTGCAGGCGCCGCGCGGCCAGCAGGCCCGCGGGCGTCAGCGGCACCTTGACGATGAAGCGGTCGGGGCAGATGGCTGCGAAGCGCTTGCCGTACTGGTAGCTGGCTTCGGCGTCGTGCGAGATCGCGGTGTGGAGCTCGACCGAGACGTCGGCGTCGAAGGTGCGCACCAGGCGCAGGCCGTGCACGGCGTTGAGCACGAAGGCGATCTCCTGCACCAGGCGCGCCTTCGGCAGATCGCCGCCGGCGCTCTTGATCACCGCGGCCGCGCTGGGCACCAGCTTGTCGTAGATGCCCTTCTGCACCTCCTTGTTGAGCAGCGTGTTGTTGGTCGTCAGGGCGACGAACTCACGCACCCACAGCTCGCGCGCGGCGTCGATGTCGCCGGTGTCGAGCCACAGCGAGGTGCCGGTCGCGGCGACGGCTTGCCACAGGGGTGAGCTCGGATACTCGCTGCGCTGGCGCTGCGGGTCCTGCACCTGCTCCTTGCAGAAGCGGGCGACGTCGTGGGCGAGGCGGGAATCGTGCTGAGGCGTCTCGGTCATGGTGATGCGTACGCGGCGATCGTAGCGCCGCGGCGCGGAGGGTTCGAGCCTGCGTCGCTCATCGAACGCGCACCTGCGTCATCGTGGGGGCGGACACGAAGTACAGCCGGTCCGGCTCATCCGAAGCATGGATGGCGCGCGGCTTGCCGAACGTCCATGACTCCGCCGCGAGCGCAGTCAACGTTCCCGATGCATCGATCGACCAGGTCGCGATCTGCCGGCCGTCGACGGCGACGATGACATCGTTGCCGGTCCAGCCCAGCGTCGGAGCCTGCAGATCGCGGCCGTGGACCGTGGCTTCTGGCAGCTCGTCGAGGCGCGGGTCGATCGTGACGAAGCCGTACTCGAGGGCCACGAGCACGATCTGGCGGCCGGCCTCGGCCGAGCGCGACAAGCCGACGACGCGGCTCGGCATCACACAGCGGCGACTGGAGGTCTCGGTCACGAGCCAGACCTGGTCCCCGAAGCTGGCGACGGCGACGCCGCCGGTGGCGACCAGATGGGGCCCATCGTCGGTATTCGTCGTTGCGGGTTCGAGTCGATACGTCGCGAACAGGTCTCCTGCGGTGCTCTCGCGGCGCAGAACCACCTCGGACTCGTTGAGTGTTAAGGTCCACAGCGAGCCGTCGTCGTCGATGGTCGCCGCGACCGTGCCGCGGTGCAGTTCGCGCACCATCGGCCTGACCAGGCCGCTGAAGGTGTGTGTCTGCCACAGCGCGGGTCGTTCGGAGCCGAGGCCCGTGGCGAGGAAGATGTGAGCCGCTCCGCGGGCGCTGCAGAACTGAGGCGCCCGCAGGCCTGGGTGCGGTTCGACGAGCGGCGGGCTGCTCTCGTTCCAGGACTGCACGGCGAGGAACCGGTCGTTCATCATCGCCAGCCCCAGGTGGTTGGCGCCGAACCAGTGCCACGGGCCTTCGCGCGGCAGCAGTTGGGTCCGCACGCGCTCGACGTGGCCGCGCGCGGCAGGACGCCGCGGCGGCGCGATCGGCGCAGGGCGCACGTCGAGCTGCTCCTTGGCGCAGCGCAGGTCGTGAGCGAGCAGCGGGTCGTCGGGCGACACCCGGTGCATTGCGACGAGCATCGCGATGCGCATTCGGGGGGGCGCGTCCTGCAGCGCCATCGCGGCGGTGCGCCGTACGTAGTCGCGCAGGATCGGCGCGGTGCGGTAGGTGGGGTAATGGCGTACGAACGCTCCGAGCACGCCTGCGAGCAGGCAGCTCGGCGGTTCGGCTCGCAGCGCCTTCACGACTGCGTCCATGCCGCGGCAGCGATGCAGGAGCGACAGCCAGGCCGCCGTCGTCTGCGGACTGTCCTCGCGGTTGCTGTGCAATCGGCGCAGGGATCCCTCGGGATCGCGCAGCTTCTCCGCCTGCAGCATCGCCGCGGCCAGCCAGTCGCCGCGGTCCACGAGTTCCTCGTGGGCCTTGGTGTAGGCGAGGATCGCGCCCTCCTGCTGGCCGAGGATCAGCCACAGGTCGCCGGCGCGTTCGTGGTGGTCGAGCCGTTGCTCGAGTTCGGCGGCTTCGGCGAGCAGCCCGGCGCGCACGAGGCAGTCGGATGCCGCGGCCCAGTCGCGCAGGCGTTCGCCGAACAGTTCGGCGGCTTCGCGATGGAAGCCGCCCTGGCGCAGCACCTGCGCGGCCCCGCGCAGATCGCCGAGCAGGTGCGCGAAGATGTAGGCCGCGCGCCGGTGTCGGCCCGCGGCGATCTCGGCGTTGGCGATGGTGCGATAGTGCTGCGCGAGCTGGCGCTGCTGTTCTTGTTCCACGTGCCACGCATCGACGGCTCGGCCGCCGTCGAGCTGTCGCAGCGAGAAGTCCACTTTGCGTTCGGGCAGTCGGTCTGCCGCCGGCGCCCGCCCGCGGTCTCCCAGGCCGGACAGCGGGATGGCGAAGTGCAGGCCCCTCGCGGGATCGTCGCGCAGCAGCGCGAGCAGGCGTTCCAGCTCGCGCCGACGCTTGTCGTCGTCGATCTTCTTGCGGTGCGAGAGCTGGCGGGTGGCCCACGCCTCCAGGCGGTCGATCCAGGTCGGTGCGTTCGCGGTGCGCCGCACGTTGCGCGTCGACCACAGGATGGCCTTGGCCACCAGACCGTTGATCGCCGCCGACGCGCCAGGGGTCTTTGGCCTGCGCTCGGAGGGCAGCGGCGGCAGTTCCTGCGGGTTCGCCTTGCCGATCGTCGCGGCGTCCGGTGCGAAGAAGGTCTCGGACTCGCGAGGCTCGGCGGAGCCGACACTGCACAGGCGCGCCGCGGCCGCCGTCCCGGGCGTCGCGCGGTCCCATGGGTCCGCGGTCAGGTCGACGCTCACGAGATCGGCGACGGTCAGTTGGTCTTCGGCGGTGAAGCCCACGGGCCCTGCGACGGGGTGCATCACCAGCCAGCGATACGTGCGCAGGCGTTCGAGTTCGGCGTCGCTGCACGGCGGCGTCAGCTCGGCGTCGGCGGGGTGCAGCACGAAGTCGGCGCGCCGCGTCCAGGGGCGAGCACGGCCGACCGCGTGAGGTGGTGAGCCCGCCGGCAACAACGCGATGACGCCGAGTGGCCGCCGATCCAGTGCGGAACGCGGGACTGCGAGCAGCGTGACTGCGCCGAGGTCGACCCCGAAGGTGATCAACTCGCGCAGCCACTCCTGCGGGTCGTTGCCGGGCACGAACCACGTGATCGTCGCGCCGGGGTGGAGGCCTGTCGCGGCGTGCCGCAGCTGCACGGTTGCCGGGATCATGGCATCGACCTCACGACGCGGTCGAGCCACTGCCACAGGACTTCCCCGCGCACGCAATCACCCAAGCTCGTCCAGCCCTCGACCTCCATGCCTTCGGTGATCGTGATGCTCAGTTCGGGGTCGGTGCCGTCACGCGGCACGAAGTGCAACAGACCGCGCGCGTCGTAGTAGGCGATCCACTCGGGGCCGATCTCCACTGCGTACAGGGCCAGGCCGGGCCGAAGCGCAGGTGCCAGACGCAACCAGTGGGCGGCTTGCTGGCGGGTCGCGCGGAGCACCACCTTGATGCTGCTGCGCGTGGCGCGGCCGATGCTCACGATCTTCTTGTTGCGGCGCAGAAGATGCAGCTCTCCGCGAGCCGCGCCGATTGCCGTCACCTCCTTGGCCTGGCGCCGCGGGCTTCCGAGCGGCAGGGGGGCGGGCGACGACAGATAGAACTGCGGTGTCCCTTGCGGTGTCGCCGCAGCGCGAAGCCGCGGCGGCGGTAGGCAGGCGCTCGCGCAGACCTCCCAGCCGCGTGGGCTCACGCGCCACAGGCAGCATTCGCCGTGTTCGTCGAGCGCCACCACGAAGGCTCGGTCCCATTGACCGGGGGCGAAGTGGCGGCGGAAGTCGGGGTCGTTCGCGCTGTCGCTGCTCGTCACGACGATCGGCTCGTGGTGGTGCGTTCCGCTCGTCGTCTCGTCGCCAGCGAGGAACTCCGCCAAGGTGCCGCGACAGTCGAGGCGACGACTCTGCCGCACGAGCTGGTCGCGGATGCCGTCTCGGGTCGCGAGATTGACGTCCTGGCGACTCGCGCCGATGTCGGTCTGGATCGTCACCAAGGCCTGTTCGGCGGCAAGTGCTCGCAGCGCCATCGCGACGGCGACCCCGAGTACGCGCGGCGTGCCCCACATGCGCACGCCGATGTCGAGCAGGATGCGCCGGTGCGGCCGAGGTTCGTCCGACGGGGGCTCGCTCTGCACGTAGAGCGCTTCGTGGGTGGCGATGCGGATCGCGAGCACGTCGGGGTCGTGCGCCAGTTCGCTCGGCAGCAGGCGATCGAGCGGGCCGCGGTTGCTGATGCCGGCGACCCCGCCGGCGGCGTGTTCGGTGTGTTGTTGCAGTCGGCGCGGCAGGCGCAGCGCCGCCATCGCGGCGCGTGCGCTGCTGGCCAGGCTGCAGAATTCGTCGTCGCGCTGGAGTTCTTGCAGCAGCAGTCCGGGGTTCTCGGGCAACGGCTCGAGGGCGGCGGGGTCGGGCGGATCCTGCAACCCGGTCGCGGCCAGCATCTCGAGTCGCTCGATCGTCAGGTCGTGCAGCCCCTGCTTCAGCCACTCGGCGATCTGGGCGAAGTTGGCAGGGGCATGTTCGCGCATCACGAGCACGTACTCCGGCAGCGGCGCGGCGAGCGCGAGGCCGACGTTGCGCGCGAACTCCGGCGTGGTGCGCGGCGCGGTCTGCAACGCGCAGTCGAGCAGGGCGCGGCGCAGCTGGGGCACACGGGATGCATGCTGCCAGAGCGGCTCGACGACTGGCAGATCGACGCCGGCGAGCTCGGGCGCGCTGTCGGAATTGCGCAGCAGGAGCATCAGGAACGCGATGGCATGCAGCGGCGGCATTCCGACCATCGCGCCGAGCCGGTGCTGTAGATAGGCCTGCAGCTCCTCGCGCAGCAGCAGGGTGTGGGCGCCGTACTCGATGGCCGAACCATCGTTGCTCCAGCCCCAGAACGCGCCCGAAGGTGGCGCCAGGTACAGGCGCGCGCATTCGATCGCCGACGGCAGGCGCTCAGCCATCGTGGCACCTCGCCGCAGTCGCCTGGATCGCGCCGCGCGTCACCGCGGCGAACTGTTCGTCGCGCACGAGCGTGCAGCGACCGCGATCGTCGAACAGGGCCAGATCGCCGGCGCGCAGCCGAAGCCTGGTGGCGACAAGCTGCGGCGGCAGCTGCGGCTGCAGGCGCCAGCCGAGCGGCACGGCGACGCCGTGCTGTTCGAACGCCGCCGCGCCGGGCAGCGGCGCGACCGGGGCGCCGTGCACGAGTGCGTTGCCGTGCGCATCTGCCGCGAAGCGCAGCGGTCGGCAACGCACCGCGGCAGCCGTGCTCACCCACCGGGCCAACGCCGCGAACCGTACGATCAGCACGTTGGCGCCGCTCGCGTCACCGCCGCGCTCCAGTCGCAGGGCGGCGGCGGCTGGTGCCTCGGCAGGCAACGCCGCGCGCGGCGCCTCGGGCACACAGAGTTCGCGCAGGTTCGTCCAGGAGCCCCCTGGCACGTGGGCCACGGGGATGTGGCGCTGCGGGAGGCGACAGTCACCGTCTTCGTCGACGCCGAAGCGCTCGGCGTCCGGGATCGCCGCCACCGCCCGGTCCAGGTCGTCGTCGCGCCGCTGCGCACGCAGCCAGATCGCGTCGGTGAGCACGAGCACTTCGACGTCCGGGTGGTCGCGCAAGCCCACCAGCCACGACGCGGCGGTGCGAGGCAGGCGCGCGGCCCACGGCGCGTGCTTCAGTCCAGCAGGCGATTCCACAGCGCCTCCGTGCGCTGTTGCAGGAAGTCGCGGGCGGTCGCGTCCGCGACCCACTCCAGGCGCGACTGCAGCGCGCGCAGCCGGTCCTGGGTCCGGGCGCGGTCGACGGCCTGCAGGTCGCCGGTGGTGACCTGCAGCTCGAGGGCGTGCAGGTCGCGCGCGATCACCTCGGGATCCGGTCGGTCGGGGTTTCGCGCCGCGGGATGCGCATCCGGTTCGTCGCCTGCCGTGCCGATCGCGTCGCCGACCAGGCTCTGCAGCACTTCGCGCTGCTCGTCGGCGTCCCAGATGTGCTTGAACACCCACAGGTCGCTGCGCGCCGCCGCCGATCGGCCGCACAGCAGGGCGCTGGCGGCCACGAGGCGTTGCAGCTTCACCGCGCGCCGGTCGGAGACCGCGATGCCTGCGCGTCGCAGCCGGTGTACGAGCGTGGTCAGATCGGCGTGCACGGCCTGCAATCCGACCTCGCTGAGCGCGCGGTGCACGATGCGTACCGACTCCGCGGGCAGGCGGGGCTCGTTGGTCGCCTGGGGAGTCTCCAGTCGCCAGCCGGCGTGCAGGACTTCGCCGAGCCGGTCGTCAGGCACGTTGTTGCACGTGACGCGCAGCAGGAAGCGGTCGAACAGGGCGCCGAGCGCGTCGTCTTCGGGCAGGTGATTGCTCGCGCCTACCACCATCAGCAGGGGCAGGTGGCCGGTCTCGCGCCCGCGGCGGAAGACGCGCTCGTTGAGGGCCGTGAGCAGGCTGTTGAGGATCGCGCTGTTGGCGTTAAGCAGCTCGTCGAGGAACACGAGCGACGCTTCGGGCAGCATGCCCGCCGTGTTGGTGACGAGCTCACCGTCGCGAAGGCGGCGCAGGTCCCAGGGGCCGAACAGCTCGCTCGGCTCGGTGAATCGTGTCAGGAGGTAGCCGAAGGTGGTGCCGTCGATGCGCCGGGCCAGCTCGTTGACGATCGCGCTCTTGGCCGTTCCGGGCGGGCCGAGCAGGAACGCGTGTTCGGATGCGGCCAGGCAGACGCCGAGCACGTCGATGATCTCGTCCTTGCCGATGAACATGCGGCGCAACGGGTCGAGCACCCGCTTGCGAAGTTCGCAGGCGATCGGCAGGGCTTCGGTGAGTCTGGCGGTCATCTGGCGTCCCTCTCGTCTTGGGTGCCCGGCAGCACTGCGGCCGCGAGCTCGCGGTGGTCCCCGACCGCGGCTTCGATCGCTTCGGCCACCCGCGGGTCGCTCGCGCGGCTGCGGTCCCGGTGCAGCAGGATGCGGTCGACGTAGTGCTGCAGCAAGGCCCCATTGGCGCACACTGGCGCGGCGTCCACGGCGCCGAGCCCGCTCATGCCGACGCTCGACAGGGGCCAGGCGGCGCCGATCCTGCGCAAGGCCGCGAGCAGCGGGTCACCGGGCGCGATGCCGCGGGCGAGCAGCACGAGGTCGGGCAGGTGGCGCATGGTGAGGTCGACCGAATAGTGCGTCGCGGCGGCGCGCGGCGACGAAGGGCACGGCGCGTCGAGGCGCCTGCCGATCTCCTCGACGCCGAGATCGCGGTGCGCGTACAGCGAGCACGCCGAATAGAGCACGGTGGTGCTCCAGATCGCTGCGTTCATGTCCAGGTCGGGCAGCCCGGGGAACAGGCACCGTTCGTCGGCGTCGAGCGCCCGTAGCTGCGCGGCCAGCTCCGGCGTCGGCGCCGGCGTCTGCCGAAGCACGGCCACGCGTCCGGGATCCCGTAGGCTGGCGAGGAACTCGACGAGCAGCATGTGGCGGGCCAGCGTAGCGCGCCGCAGGGTCGCGGGGCGTCAGGTCAGCCGAGCTGCGCGTGGTATTCCTGCAGCGGGCACACTTCGAGCGGCTTCTTCAGCCACGCCTCGAGCCCCTGGATCGTCGCCGACGCCGCGGCCAGCGTGGTGATGCAAGGGATGCGCTGCGTCACCGCCGAGCTGCGGATCAGACGATCGTCGCTGCGTTCGCGGCGGCCGCTCGGCGTGTTGATCACCAGTCGCACCTCGCGGTTCACCAGCATGTCGAGCACGTGCGGGCGGCCTTCGTGGATCTTGAAGACGCGCTGCACCGGGATGCCGGCGTTCTCGAGCGCCTTGGCGGTGCCGCCGGTGGCGACGATCGAAAAGCCCAGGCCATGCAGGCGGTCGATCAGCGGCAGGATCAGTCGCTTGTCCTCGTCGCGCACCGAGACGAACACCTTGCCCTCGGTCGGCAGCGAGTTGCCGGCGCCGACCATCGCCTTGGCGAAGGCGGTGCCGAAGCGCTTGTCGATGCCCATCACCTCGCCGGTCGACTTCATCTCCGGGCCGAGCACGGTGTCGACGCCCAGGAACTTGTTGAACGGGAACACCGGCGCCTTGATGCAGAAGAACGGCAGGTCGAGGCGCTCCTGGATGCCGACGTCCTGCAGGGTCTCGCCGAGCATGGTGCGCGCCGCCATCTTCGCGAGCGGCTGGCCGATCGCCTTGCTGACGAACGGCACGGTGCGCGAGGCGCGCGGGTTGGCCTCGAGGATGTAGACCTTGGGGCCGCGCACGGCCCACTGCACGTTCATCAGGCCGACGACGCGCAGCTCCTTGGCCAGGCGCCGGGTCTTCTCGGCGATCTCGGCGGCGAGCCCTTCG
This sequence comes from Planctomycetota bacterium, assembly GCA_020638655.1. Lineage (GTDB taxonomy): Bacteria > Planctomycetota > UBA1135 > UBA1135 > UBA2386 > JACKIC01. The sequence continues at coordinate 107,322 of JACKIC010000001.1, read as the reverse complement.
GTGAGCGTGTACGGCGGCAGCGAGCAGCTCGAGTCGCCGGAGTGGATGCCGGCCTCCTCGATGTGCTCCATGATGCCGCCGATGGCGACGTTCTCGCCGTCGGCGATCGCGTCGACGTCGACCTCGATCGCCGCGTCGAGGAACTTGTCGACGAGCAGCGGGCGCTCTTCGGAGAACGCGCGGTGGCGCTCCATGTAGGACTCGAGGCCGGCGCGGTCGTAGACGACCTCCATGGCGCGGCCGCCGAGCACGAAGCTCGGCCGCACCAGCACCGGGTAGCCGATGCGCTCGGCGGCGGCGAGGGCCTGCTCGGCGTTGGCGGCCATGCCGTTCGGCGGCTGGTCGATGCCCAGGCGCGTGATCAGCGCGCTGAACAGCTCGCGGTCCTCGGCGGCGTCGATCGAGTCGACGCTGGTGCCGACCAGCGGCGCGCCGTGGTCGCGCAGGCCGCGCGCGAGGTTGAGCGGGGTCTGGCCGCCGAACTGCACGATCACGCCGTGCGGCTGCAGGCGGTCGATGACGTTCATCACGTCCTCGTGCGTCAGCGGCTCGAAGAACAGCATGTCCGAGGTGTCGAAGTCGGTCGACACTGTCTCGGGGTTGCTGTTGACCATCACCGTCTCGTAGCCGAGCTCGCGCAGCGCCAGCGCCGCGTGCACGCAGCAGTAGTCGAACTCGATGCCCTGGCCGATGCGGTTGGGGCCGCCGCCGAGCACGATCACGCGCTGCTTGCCGGTCGGCGCCTTGCCGGGCGTGTCGACCTCGTCCTCGCTGCCGGCGTAGGTCGAGTAGAGGTACGGCGTGGCGCTCGGATACTCACCCGCGCAGGTGTCGACGCGCTTGTAGACGGGCACGATGCCCAGGCGCTTGCGGTGGTCGCGCACGGCCCACTCGGTGACCTTGCCCGGGCACGCCGCGGCGATCTGCCGGTCGCTGTAGCCGATCGCCTTGGTGCGGCGCAGGAACGCGGCGTCGAGCTGGTCGAGGCCGCGGCCGGCGCGCTCGGCGAGCTCCTTCTCGTGGTGGATCAGCTCGGCCAGCTGGTCGAGGAACCACGGGTCCATGTTGGTCGCTTCCTGCACCTTCTCGACGGTCATGCCGGCGAGCATCGCGGTGCGCACCCAGTCGATGCGGTCGGCGCGCGGCGTCACCAGGTGCGGGCGGATCGACTCGAGGTCGCACTCCTCGGGCTTGCAGTGCGGCTTGCCGGGCACGTTGCCAAAGCCGTTGCGGCCGGTCTCGAGGCCGCGCAGCGCCTTCTGCATCGCCTCCTTGAAGGTGCTGCCGATCGCCATCACCTCGCCGACCGACTTCATTTGCGTCGTCAGCACCGAGTCCGCGGTCGGGAACTTCTCGAACGCCCAGCGCGGGAACTTGACGACGCAGTAGTCGATCGTCGGTTCGAAGCACGCCTTGGTGATCTTGGTGATGTCGTTGTCGAGCTCGTCGAGCGTGTAGCCGACCGCGAGCTTGGCCGCGATCTTGGCGATCGGGAAGCCGGTGGCCTTGCTGGCCAGCGCCGAGCTGCGCGACACGCGCGGGTTCATCTCGATCACGATCATGCGCCCGTCGCGCGGGTTGATCGCGAACTGCACGTTGCTGCCGCCGGTGTCGACGCCGATCTCGCGCAGGCACGCGATCGCGGCGTCGCGCATCAGCTGGTACTCGCGGTCGCTGAGCGTCTGCGCCGGCGCGATGGTGATCGAGTCGCCGGTGTGCACGCCCATCGGATCGAAGTTCTCGATCGAGCAGACGATGATGACGTTGTCCTTCTTGTCGCGGACGACCTCGAGCTCGTACTCCTTCCAGCCGACGATCGACTCCTCGACCAGGACCTCGCTGTTGAGCGACATCGACAGGCCGCGGCCGCAGATCTCCTCGAACTCCTCGAGGTTGTAGGCGATGCCGCCGCCGCTGCCGCCCATGGTGAAGCCCGGCCGGATCACGCAGGGCAGGCCGATCTCGTCGAGCGCCGCGCGCGCCTCGGACATCGAGTAGGCGAGCCGCGACCGCGCGCATTCGAGGCCGATCGCCTCCATCGCGTCGCGGAACTCCAGGCGCCCCTCGGCCTTGGTGATCGACGCCGGCTTGGCGCCGATCATCTCGACGCCGAACTTCTCGAGCACGCCCATGTCGTGCAGCTGCATCGCGCAGTTGAGGGCGGTCTGGCCGCCGAGCGTCGGCAGGATCGCGTCGGGGCGCTCCTTCTCGATGATCTTGGCGACCACCTCGGGCGTGATCGGCTCGATGTAGGTCCGATCCGCCATCTCGGGATCGGTCATGATCGTCGCCGGATTGCTGTTGATCAGGACGATCCGAAAGCCATCGGCGCGAAGTGCTTTGCAAGCCTGCACGCCCGAGTAATCGAACTCACAGGCCTGCCCGATGACGATGGGCCCCGACCCCAGGATGAGGATGGAGTGCAGGTCTTGGCGGCGTGGCATTTGGGGCGAGGATTACAGCGGAGAGGGGCCACCGTGGCGAGGAGAAAAGGCCCCACAATGCCTGTGGAACGTTCTCCACAAGCGTCCGCCGCGCCCCTGGCCCCGCCGCTGTGCTCAGCCCCCCGCGCCGGACAGGCACACGCGCACGGCCGCCGCGGGCCGCGTGATGGTGGCGGCGGTTCCGGGCGCGATGTAGCGCAGCTGCGGGCCGACCACGACGAAGCCGCCGGCGGCGGTCGCGCAGAGCTGCTCGACGCCCAGCTCGAGGTTGCCGGCGATGATGGTGCCGTCGGGCAGGTAGTAGGCGACGACTCCCAGGCCGTTGCCGAGGTGCACCCAGGTCGCTGCGAACAGCGGCCCGTGCACGGGCGGCGTCAGCGACACCCCGGTCGGGGTCGACGCGAACAGGTTGGCCGTGTCCCCGCGATACAGGCGATCACCGCCGGAGGTGCGCACGACGAGGTCGGCCGGACCCGCGGTCGCGCTGCCCGCGACCGGCGCGGCGAGCAGGTTCTGCTGCACGACCGCCGAGTTGCCGCCGAGGGGGTCCAGTCGCCGCATCGCCAGCCCGGCGCCGCTCTGCTCGGTGATCAGCAGGGTGCCGTTCGCGTCGGCGGCCTGTCGCGGATCGAGCTGGCCGGCCGGGAAGGGCTGCTGCACCGAGCCGGTGGCGGTCAGGTTGACGACGGTGCCGCCGGTCGCGCCCAGCTCGACGCGGAACCAGTCCATCAGCCCGGCGTCGCCGATGGCGAGCGTCAGCTTGGAGCCGCTCAGCGGGTCGCTGAAGAACGGCAGGATGTGCACGCCGATGTACGGCTGGAAGATGTTGTCCTCGGTGATCTGCAGCGTCGGCAGCGTGCCGCTGGTGTCGAGCAGGAAGAGCTCGTCGCGCACGATCGAGTCGACGAACAGCAGGCGCGAGCCCGTGTGGTCGAGCAGCATCGCCGGTTCGCCGGGGTCTTCGGGCAGATAGCCGGGCTCCTCGTACTTGCTCGGCGGGGGCGGCAGCATCGTCGCCGGGCCGGTCGTGCCGACCATCCAGAGCCGCTGCTGATCGCGCGGTCCGTACAGGAACACCAGCCGCGTGCCGTCGCGCGACATCGCCATCTGGTCCTTCCACTCGCCGTTCAGGACCGCGGGCGGCGAGACGTCGACCGGCGTGCCCGTGTCGGCGAGCGCGCAGCGCCACAGGTGTTCGTCGTCGGTCTGCAGGAAGACGTGGCTGGCGCCGACCATCACCGAGGTCGGGAACACGTTGTCGCTGGTCGCGACGAAACGGTCGATGCGCCCGGTGCTCGAGAACGTGCCGCCGTCGAGGCGCAGCACGTGGCAGCCGGCGACCGCGGCGCTCGGTACGACCGCGTGTTGGCCGTCGGGTGCGACGCCGATGCGGTCACCGAAGGGGTCGTTCAGCGCGCCGGGCCCGGTGCCCGGCGCCTCGAGGGCGACCTGCGCGCCACCGTCGGCGGCGATCCACAAGAAGCCCCAGAACTGGCCGCCGAGGCGCCGGTAGCGGAGCAGGCGCCCGCCGCCGGGCAGCTCGACCCGGGCCAGGCCGTTGCGGACCACGCGGCGGCTCACCGTCGGGTCGAGCTCCTGCGCGAGGGTGCGCGCGGCGATCTCGATCGGCAGCAACTCGACGCCCTGCAGCAGCACCGTGGCGGGGCCGTTGGGCGCCGCCTCGCTCACGCTCACGATCTGCAGCGCCGTGGGGTTGCCTTCGGCGAAGGTCAGGGACTGTGCGGACAGCGCCGACGCGAAGACGGCGAACAGGAAGGGGGACGTGGGGCGCATGGCGATCGTCGGTGCGGGGCGGGAATGATAGCGGATCCGCGGCGCCCGGAGCGCCGCGGCCAGCAGGCATCATTGCTGGATGGTCCTATTGCTGGATGGTCTTGCAGTCGGGGTTGGCGAAGAACCAGTTGCCCTGGGTGTTCACCAGCGCCTGGCCCGTCATCGAGGTGCCCAGCAGGCCGGGGATCGATGGCATGGTGAAGTTGATCTCGAACTGGTTCTGCGCGTTCGTGACGCCGGAAGCCAGGGTCGCCGCGCCGGGGCCGAGCAGCCAGGTGCCGTACTGGCCGAACGGCGTGTAGGTCGTGTTGGCGGTGAAGTCGAGGAACATGAAGGCGAACGACCCGGCCGGCGCGTCGACCTGCCAGCGATGGGTCTGGCCCAGGCGCAGATTGCCCATGTCGAAGACCTTGGCGGTCGCGGTGGCGGCGTCGACACGCAGCACCGGCGCCTGCGCCGTGCCGACGTTGACGACCTGCAGGATGGCCTGTTGGCCGACCCAGGCGTTGAGGTTCAGCGCGGTGCTGACCAGGGGGATGTTGGTGCAGTCGAGGAAGAACTGGTTCTGCGTGTTCTGCACGTCCTCGACCTTGCCGCGCAGGGTCTGCGTCTGAGCGGAAAGGGCGGCGGTCAGGGACAACAGGCAGGCGGCGGCGATCGTGTTCATCGGTCTCTCGTTCGGTGGATGGTTCTTTGGAACGAGACTCCCCTGGGCAACGGCCGTGCCGGGGCCGCGCGGGTCGAGGGGCGTTCGGAATGCGGGCGGTCCGGGGCTCGGCGCGTCCGCAACGCGGACAGGGGCCGCTCAGCTCAGCCCGTGCCGCTTGAGCTTCTCGTAGAGCGCCGTGCGCGAGATCTCGAGCGCCCTGGCGGCCTTGGTCTTGTCGCCGCCGCACGCCTGCATGGCGGCCACGATGGCGTGCCGCTCGGCCTCCTTGAGCGTCGTCACGGTCGCCGGCGCGGCTGCCGCCTGAGCGGCGACCGGCGGAGCGCCGGTCGGCAGGTCGAGGTCGACGAGCTCGTCGCGGTCGCCGAGCAAGGCGGCGCGGGCGACGACGTGTTCGAGCTCGCGCACGTTGCCGGGCCACGAGTACTCGCGCAGCGCCGCCGCCGCGACCTTGCCCAGGCGCAGGGTGCGCCCGCTGCGTTCGCCCTGCTTGCGCACGAAGTGCTCGGCGAGCAGGACCACGTCCTCGCCGCGCTCGCGCAACGGCGGCACGCGCAGTTCCACCGCGGCGATGCGGAAGAACAGGTCCTCGCGGAACTCGCCGCGCTGCACCATCGCGCGCAGGTCCTTGTGGGTCGCGGCGACCAGGCGCAGGTCGAGGGGGATCGTCTCGGTGCCGCCGACGCGGCGGATCGCCTGCTCCTGCAGCGCGCGCAGCAGCTTGACCTGCAGCGCGGCGGACATGTCGCCGACCTCGTCGAGGAACAGCGTGCCGCCGCTGGCGAGCTCGAGCAGGCCCGGGCGATCGCGATCGGCGCCCGTGAAGGCGCCCTGCACGTGGCCGAACAGCTCGCGCTCCATGAGCTCGGCGGGCAGCGCCGAGCAGTTCTCGGCCACGAACGGCGCGCGGTGGCGTTGGCTGCGTTCGTGCAGCGCTCGCGCCACCAGCTCCTTGCCCGAGCCCGTCTCGCCGAGCACCAGCACCGGCAGGTCGAGTGGCGCCAGCTTGTCGATCTGCGCGCGCAGCTCGTGCATCGGCATGCTGTCGCCGAGCAACTGCGTGGCGTCGCGCCGCGCCGCGCGCCGCGCGACGGCCAACTCGCGGCGGCTCTGCTTCAGTTCCGTGGCGAGCGACTCCTCGCGCAGCATGCGGTCGACGGCGATCGCGGCCTGGTCGGCCAGCACCTCGAGGCTCTCCTTGTCGCGCTCGCGGAACGCGTCGGCGCGGCCCGGATGCTCGACGTAGACCGCGCCGACCGAACCGCCGGCCGAGCGGAACGGCGCGCAGATCGCCGAGCGCACCTGCAGGTTGCGGATCGACGGCATCTCGCGCAGCTCGCGGTCGGCGAGCGCGTCGGCGCCCGTCAGCGTGCGCTGCAGGTCCATCGCGCGGTGCGCGAGCGAGCGGCTGAACGCCTGGCCGCTCGGTCCCGCATCGCCGCTCTCGAATTCGCGGCGCATGCCGCCTTCGCGAACCACCAGCAGATAACCCTGGCGGCCGCCGGTCAGCGTCACCGCGGCGTCGAGCAGATGTCGCAGCGCGCGGTCGAGATCGGTCGCCTGGGCGAGGTGACGATTGACCGCGAGGAAGGTGCGGAACAGTTCGTTGCTCGGTCCGATGCTGCCAGGCATGTCGTCTCGGTCGACTTCGCGGTCCTCGGGCTCGGCGGCGGGCGCGGCGCGGGCCGCGAGGATGGCCCGCACGCGGTCCAGCTCGTCGCGGACTCTATCCGAGTCGACGTGCGCGAGCGCCAGCAGCTGCGCCTCGGCCTCGTCGTTCTTGCCCAGTTCCGCGTGCACCCGGGCCAACATCGCCTGGGCGAGATGCCCGGCGGCGAGGTTGCCGAGACCGATCAGGATCGGGGCCGCGTCCTCCAGCCAAGGGCGCGCCGCGGCGGCGTCGCCGCGCGTCAGCGCGACGATGCCGAGGTTGGCGCCGGCGATGGCGACGCCGCCGCTGTCGCCCGCGTGCTGGAACATGGTGCGCGCCTGGCGCAGGTGGTCGATGGCCTGCTCGTGGTCGCCGCGGTCCTTGGCCAGCACGCCGAGGTTGAGCTGGGCGCTGGCCGCGTGCCGTACGTGGCCCAGCGCGAACATGCGCTCGGCGGCGCGCTCGAAGTGCTCGCGGGCCTCGTCGAAGGCGCCGCGTCGGCGCAGCACGTGGCCCAGGGCCGTGTGTGCGCTGGCCGTGCCGAAGGGCTGTCGTTCGGCGTCGAGCTGCGGCAGCAGTTCGCGAAGCAACTCGCTGCTGCGGTCGAGGTCGCCGCGCTGCTCGAGGGCGGCGGCGAGCACCAGGCGTTCGCGCAGGTCCGCGTCGGGCCGGGACAGGGCGGCCAGCGCGGCATCGATCTCGTCGTGCGCCAGTAGATACTGTGCACGCAGGCGCCTCTGCCGCCCGGTTCCGGCGTCGCCTTCCAGTCCCGCCAGCACGCGTCCCGCAGCAGCGACCTGGCCGCTGTCGAACAGCGCCTCGGCGCGAAGCCACGGCTCGTCGGCGCAGAACGGCAGCGCCTGCGCGGGTTCGCCGCCGTCGAGCAGTCCCGTGGCCAGCGCCTTGCGCAGCGCGGGTTCGGCGGCGGGGTCGGCGTCGGTGCCGCGGCGCCACAGGGCCAGCGCGGCTTCGCGACGGCCGCGAGCCGCCGCGGCGTAGACGTCGTCGATGGTCGGCGTGGCGTCCGACGCTGCGGTGTTCGTCGCGGGCTGATCCTCGAGCCTGCCAGCGCGCGCCGTCGGCCAGGCCCAGCGGCTGCCCGCAGGAACGATCTCGCCGCGCCGCACGAGTTCGAGCAGGAGTTCGTGCACCTCGTCGGGGCTCTGCACGCGGCCGGCCAGCCATCGTGCCGCTTCGCCGCCGGTCAGGGCGTCGAGGCCGAAGCAGGTCCGCAGGTGCGCGGTGAGGCGCGCGGCGTCCAGCGGCGGCAGCTGCACCACGTGCACGACCGCGCTGCCCCGGCGCAGCCGCAGCTCGTGCGCCCCATCCTGCAGGGACTGCGTGCCGGGCGCGGTCGCGAGGATCTGCATCGCGAGGTCGCGGCGATCGCTGGCTTGGCCGCCGCGCAGCACGAGATCGGTGTCGCTGTGCTGCAGCGCGAGTCCGAGCTCGGCCGCGTAGACGACCGCCGGGTCGGGCGCGAGCAGGGACGTCGACGGACGGCCGCTGCCGCCGCACAAGAACTCGAGCGCCGCCTGCGCATCCTCGAAGCGGCGCTGCGGCCGGCGCGCCACGCAGCGCGGCACGAACTCGTGGAACGGCGGCGGCAGGTCGTCGCGGCGCAGATCCGCGGCCGCGAAGAAGTCGTGCGTCGGGAACAGCGCGACGAAGTGCGGCAGCGGCACCCTGCCGGCCGGGTGCAGCGCCTGCACGGCCATCGCGCCGACCGCGAACAGGTCGGCGCGCGCGTCGGGTGGGGCGCCCAGCAGCACTTCGGGTGCGGCAAAGAACGGCGTGCCGCCGCCGCCGGCCGCGCCGCGCCGCGCCGACAGGCCGAAGTCGAGCAGGTGCAGCCGGCCGCTCTCGTCGAGCAGCAGGTTCGCGGGCTTGAGGTCCAGGTGCAGCACGCCGCGCAGGTGCACGTAGGCGAGCACCTCGAGCAGCTGCTGCAGCAGCTGGCGCAGCTGCGAGGGGTCGCGCGGCAGGACCTCGAGAGGTGTGCCCTCGACGTGCTCACGCACCACGTAGGCGCGGCCGTCGGGCAGCCGCCCGACGTCGAGCACCGCGGGGATCGCGGGGTGGCGCAGCGACAACAGCAGCGCCGCCTCCTGCGGCTGGATGCCGGCGGGCAGGACCTTCAGGACGCGCTCGTCGGTGCGGCCCCGTTCGCTGACCCGCAGCGTGCGACCCTCGCCGCCGGAGTACTCCTGGCGAAGCGCGAAGCGGCCGTCGAAAGCGGCCAGCAGCTCCGCCGGGTCGGTGTGCATGCTCTCGGATCGTGCCGCAGATCAGGAGTCGTCGCGCACCCGCACCCAGACCGCGTCGATGTCGGTCGGCCCCGTCACGGTGCCGCGCCACCAGATGCGGTCGCTGCCGGCCACGATGTCGTCGAGCTGGATTGCGGCGCGCCCGGGACCCTGGCGCTGACGGCGCTCGAAGTAGGTGTTGGCGTCGGTCTGCACCGTGACCTGGTTCACCGATTGGCCGCGCACGACGATCGGGTCGTTGCCGCGCGGCACCACGGTGATGGTGCCGAGCACGAGGTCGACGCTCTGCACGCGGCCTTCCCACTCGGGTCGCATCGGTGCGCCGTTGCCGCTCGTGACCTCGATCTCGTCGGCGGTCACCTCTTCGTCGCCGTTGCCCAGCAACGTGCGCGTGGTCCACTCGACCTTGGCGAGCTGGCCGACGTTCAGGTCGCCGAACACGAGCACGTCGCGCGAGTTGCTGCGGTGGATGCGGGCGCCCTGCGCGGACACCAGCGCGCGGCGCGGCGTGCTCAGGATCTGATGGCTGCCGCGGCGCGCCTCGGCGTAGACGTCCATCCAGAAGCTCTCGGCGAGCGGCCGCAGCTCGGTGATGCGGCCGATCAGCCGCGCATTGTTGTTGCCGCGGCTGCTGCTGCTGCGCTCCACGACGTCGCCTTCGACGCGGCCGTCGCGCGACAGGCGGCCGCGCACGCGCAGCTCGCAGCTGTCGTCGAGGCCGCTCATGAACTGATTGCGGTCGGCGATCGCGTTGCCGTCCTCGGCGCGGAACTGGCAGGTGGCGGAGAACCCGACCTGCAGCGGGCCGTCGTCGCCGAGCGTCCACAGGGTCGTCACGCCCGCGGCGTCGACCGCCGCGACCCGCAGCCCGTGGAACTCCCCTTCGCTGCCCGAGGCGCGCCCGATCAGGGAGGGGTTCCACTGCACGCCGACGCCGCCGTTCGCGGGCGGGGCCTCGCCGCGGTGTCCGAGCGCCACCCACGTGCGACCGCTCGCGTCGTGCGCGAGGCCGTCCATGATCGGCACGATGAGGTCGACCGGGCCGTTCACGGGCGCGCTGCTGCCGTCGCCGCGCAGCATCATGCCGCTGCCGGGAGCGAGCATCAGGTGCAGGTTGGTGTAGGTGCCGGTCGGGGCTGTCGTCAGCGTCAGTCCGGCGAGCTCGCCGCTCGGATCGGCGAGCGTCAGCATCTGCGGGCTGCGCAGCAGATTGCCGGTCGTGCTGCCGTCGCCGCGTTCGAGCGCGGCCGCGGCGACCTGGAACTGCACGAGCTTGTCGCTGCCGGTCGCCGGATCGACGACGACGTGCACGGAGCCGATCGGGCTCGGGCTCGCCGCGGCGTTGCCGCCGGCAGAGCCGCCGCCGCCGCTGCACGCGGGCAACAGACACAGGAGCAGGGGAACGAGGCGAGGGAGGATCTTCATGGGATGCACGGCTCGGGTCATGGGGACGCACGCCAAGGGCAAGGCGCGTGCCCTCGGTCGTTGCCCGGCGGTCCCGTCCGGAATCCGGACGGGGTCGTCCACCTTACGCACCGTGCGGGGGAGCTGGCCATCTCCTTGGGCGTGGCGCGCCTTGTTTGCAGGGCCGCGCGCCTTCGGGGCGCCAGGGCCGGTACGGGCGGCCGTAGCGGGTTTCGACGACCAGCTCAGTCCCAGAGCAATCGGGTCGGCGCGCCGAGCACGACGGCGCCGTTCGACCGCAGCGCGACCGGCTGCAGCGTGAGTTCCAGCCATCGAGGCACTCCGGCGAAGGAGCGGCTGAAGGAGCTCGTGCCGGTGGCCGGCATCACCGCGAAGTGCAGCACCGGATCCGAGGCCTGCAGCCACGCGTCACCCCATTGCGTCGCGTAGGGCGGGCTGGGGAAGCCGGCCAGGGTGAACACGGCGCTGCCAGGCTCGCTCGTGACGACCGCGCTCAGGGTCGTCGCGGTGTGATTGGCGACCAGACTCGCGACGGGGGTGAACGTGACGCTGCCTGCTCCGGCGATCGGCGGCGTGCCGCCAACGATCACCGACGGGTCCAGGCGCACGGCGCCCGCGTTGACCTCGAGGCTGTGGGCCGGCTGATAGGGGAACGACGCGCGATCGATCAGCGTGCCGCCGGTCGCGGTGAAGGTGCCGCCGTCGACGCGCACGGCGACGGTCGGGATCGGGAACGACAACTGGAAGGTGCCGTTCAGCGTGCCGCCGACGACCGTCACGTCACCCGAGAGCACGTGCAGGCCGGCGACGCCGTTGCCTTGCATGGGGTGCACCCAGCTCTGGCTCAGGTTGACGCGCGATTGGGAGACGCGCAGCTGCGGCAGCACACATCCGGTGAAGCTGACCTGTGCGCAGCCGTCGATGTCGAGGGAACCGACGGCCACCGTCGTCGGCGACAGGCCCGTGGCGCCTTGGAACATCACCGGACCCGTGCACTGCGAGAACTGCCACGGCACCACCTGGGTGTCGAATGACGTCTCGTGCACGACGATCGTACCGGCGCTCTGCAGGATCGAGATGCCCTCCACGCGACCGCCCAGCACGCGCGCGGTCTGTCCGGCCGGGAGGTTGGCGATGCGCAGTCCGACGAGCCCCGCGGCCGCCTCCACGGTCGCGCCGGAGGTCAGGTCGATGTCGACGCCGATCGAGCACGTCACCGGGTCGTAGTTGCCCGGCTGCACGACGAGGCGGTCGCCCGGAGCGGCCGCGGCGATCGCGGTCTGCAGTGCCGCGCCGCCGCCTTGCACCACGTGCGTGGTCTGAGCGAGCGCCGTGCCTGCGACGACGAAGACGAATGCGATGTGCCGAAGGGTGGGCATCGGGTGGATGATCCAGTCAGCGGACCGACGTGGCAACCACTGAGATGGCTGGCCGGTGCCGCCGTGCACTTGCACTGTTCTTGCAAGCTGCTCGGCGATCGTCTCATTACGGTGCGCAGGGTCGCGATCGCGTGGCGCGACCGTCGGCGACGCGGAAGTCTCCATGGCATGGGGGCCATTCGGATGGTTGCCCATGTTGGTGTTCGGGGCGCTGCGGTCTGCTCTCTCGGCTCGTCCGGGTGACCACTACGGGCCCGTTCTCAGCGGCTCTTTCCAGTCGCGGCGATGAGGTAGTCTTCGGGGCTCCAAGCAATCCCGGGACGAATCCGTCCTCACTTCTCGCACCCCCCGAAAGTCCCCATGCTCAAGTTCCTGTCCTGCCTTGCGGTCGCCGCGACCGCGACCGTCCTCTCTGCGCAGACGAGCCAGTATCCGCCCGTGATCGAGACCGCGGCGGGCTCCACCGCGCAGCCGTTCGCCACGGACGTGCTGTTCATGAGGCTCGACTCGATGACGCCGACCGGCGTGTACTGCTTCAACATCATCCCAGAGGGCATCGAGCTGCTGCTCAACACGAACAACTGGGAAGATCGCCAGTACTATGTCTACAACGACAACGGCAACCTCAGCATCTGGCAGGGCACGGCCCCCAATCCCGCGGTGCCGGCGCTGGATCGCATCCCGCTGGGGTCCTTCAACAGCCACCCGAGCTGCCACTTCAAGATCTTCGTCGGCGACAACTACCAGGGCGATCCGGGCACGCCGGGTCGGACCTTCTCCTGGGGCCTCTCGACCTTCCTGCAGTACACGACCTTCAGCGTCGGCACGGGCAACGGCATCACGGTCGCCGGCTCGGTGTTCGAAGACGTGGCCAACTTCGGCGTGCGCGATCCGGGTGAACTCGGGCTCGCGAACTGGCCCGTCAGCCTCGCCGACGGCACCACCACGGTCCAGACCGTCACCGACGGCAACGGCAACTTCGCGTTCCACAACGTCCAGTTCGGCAACTACTCGGTCGAGCTGCTGATCCCCACGGGCACCGGCTACGAGGCCACGACGCCGACCTCGTTCGTGGTCAACGTCTGCGGCTGTGTCGACGTCGGGGTCGGCGAGTTCGGCCTGCGCATGCAGACCATGAACTGCCTCGGCCGCACGCCGGGCTTCTGGCGCAACAAGAACGGCAAGGCGATCATCCAGAGCCTGACCAACAACTTCGCCCAGCTCGGCGCGCACCTCTCGCTGCTGCACGTCGTCGACGCGGACGGCAACCCGTTCAGCACCAACGACTGGAACACCTACAAGACCTGGCTGCAGCAGGCGGAAGCCACCAACATGTCCTACATGTTGTCGGCGCACCTGGTCGCGATGCACTGGAACGTCACCTCGGGCGGCGTGTCCTCGTTCTGCATCGTCGACGGCGGCCCGCTGGGCCCGGTCAACATCCAGACCCTCATGGAGATGGCGGTCATGGCCCTGATGACCGACGGCTACACGCCCGCCGGCGATCCGAACCGCGCCTATCAGGAGCAGATCAAGAACGCGCTCGACGCGGCCAACAACAACCTGAACTGGCTGTAGTCCTGCGCAGCATCCGCTGAGAACACGGCCGGGCCGGCAATGGCCCGGCCGTGTTCGTGTACGCGTGCGCTCACCCGCCGGCTCTGCGCTTCGCGAGCTCCAGCAAGTCTGCCTCGCGCACGATCCACACCCGCGCGGTGCCGTCGGCGCTGGCGCTCAGCAACCTGCTGCCGTCGGCCGAGAAGTGCAGGGTGTGCACGATGCCCTGATGGGCGGGAATGCGGCGCAGCGGCGTGCCGTCGTCGCGCCAGAGCTGGATCCAGCCTTCGTTGTCGCCGGTGGCGATCACGCGTTCGCCATCCAGGAACGTCGCATCGACGCTGCGCACGTTCCAGGTGTGGGCGTCGAAGTGTTGCACGTGCCCGTCGGGGAAGAGGCGCGCGACCAGACCAAGACCGCCGGCGATCATCAGGCTGCCGTCCTCGAGCAGTTTCAGATCGCCGATGTTGCCGGGGAAGATCCGCGTCCCGGTGAAGGCGTGCATGCCGTCGGCTCCGCGGCGGAACCGATGGAGCTCGCCGCCGGCGGTGCCGACCCAGACGGTCGAGAGGTCCGGGTCGGCCTCCACCGTGACCCAGCGTGCGTTGGCGCCGCGCGCGTTCGCGCCGGGGACTTCGAGGCGTGTCGGCGTGTCCGAATCCAGCTGCCAGACGAGGACCGCGCCCGAGCCGTCGGCGATCAGCGCGGTGTTGTCGTTGGGCATGGCACCGCGCATGGCGTAGCCGTCGATGCAGCCCACACGCATCTCTCGCTTGTCGCTCAGGCCCTCCGGTCCGACGCGCCAGACCATTGCGCCCTGCTGCAGCTTGCCGTAGCTGACCAGGCAGAGCAGGCGCTGTCCGCTCGGGCTCGGAACGGCCTCGAAGACCCGGTGGGGCAGGCGTCCCAGGCTGGGTGCGCGCTGCCTGCCGGTGGCCAGGTTCCACCTTGCCACGTCGCCGAAGAAGCCCCCGCTCATGTTCGTGTTGGCGGTGAGCACGTCGCTGCCGCCTGGAGCCCAGAGCGCGGCGCGTACGTTCTCACCGAGGTGGATGGTCGGCAGTTCCGGGTCGTAGAGGCGGTAGACCAGGAGCTCGTGCTGCCAGGTGCTGGCGGCGACGAGGGTCCCGTCGATCGAGAACGCCTGGGCCCGGTCGCGAAGCCTGCGCCTACCGAGGCTGCGCGTCGCTACGCCATCGAACGTGTGCAGCGTGAGCATGCCGACGTCGTCCATGATGCCGAGGCAGGTGCGGGCCGGATCCGTGCGAGCGGCGAACGCCGCATCGAGCGCCCAAGTGTTCGGCATCGATGATCCGTCACCGCGGAACGGCATCACCACGCCACCTCTGCTGATCAGCAGGATCCGGTCACCATTCGAAGAGAACGCGCCAGCGAGCAGTTCGCCCTTGGCCGTGATTCCGCAAGGCCGCCAGCCGCTCGCGATGTCCCAGATGCCTGCTCTGGGTCTCTCCTCCATCACACCCTGGTCGTTCGCGAGCCTCTCGGTGAGCCCCGCGCAAACCACCAAGAGCCGTCTGGCTTCGGACGGATCTGTGTCCAGCGCGATCACGCACGGCTGATCCGGCAGTTGGGCGACTTCGGCCCAGGCATCGCCATCGTGCTCGTAGACAGCGATTCGTGAGTCGGCGGTCCCGGGGGCATCGAGGCGCTGCTCGGCGATGGCAATCCGGTCGGCGTTGCACCAGGTGACGGCGGTCGGCTTGCCGGCGCAGGCGATGGCGCCACGCGGCGCGCCCTCGGCGGAGAACACGACCACGCTCCGATCGCCGACGCACAGCACTTCGTCGCCCCGCGCGTCGAACCGCAGTTCACGTACGGGCTGCGCCTCGCGCCACGCCGGCGCCGACCACACCTTCTCCAGTGTGCCCGGTCGCCACGCGGTGAGGTGCCCGTCGACGGCGTCGCCGAGCACGACGAGTCCGTCGCCCGCCGCGGACACGGCGATCGCGCCGACCCTGCCGTCGTGAGGGATGGCGCGCGGCGCGTCGTGCTTGGCGACCTCGAACTGCTGGGCCTTGCCGTCGGCGGTGACTGCGATCAAGAACCGGTCCCCGCCGCAGAACTCGAGCTGCTCGACGGGCTCGCCGCTCCCCGGCCATGTGCGCGCCGGTCGCTCTGCGATCAACGCCGCCTGGATCGTCTCGAGGGCCTCGGGCACGGGCGCCTCCCGCCAGGCCGCGAGCCCTTCGCGCAGGGCCTGCTCGGGGTCCGCGGCCAGCCGGCGCATGCCTTCCCTGGCGCTGCTGCGGGCGCGATCGGCCTTCGCGTGATCCCAGACGACGAGCGCGAGCGAGCCGATGCCGACGAGCGCGACGAGCAGGATTGTCAGCAGCGCCGTCGGCAGCGGGTGCCGCCGCGCCCAGGCGCGCGCACGCTGCAGCGGGCCCGGCAGCCGCGCCGTCGGACTCTCGCCGCGTTCGATCCGGCCGAGGTCCGCGGCCAGCACGGCCGCGGTCTGGTAGCGGCGCAGCGGTTCGCGCGCCATCGCGGTCAGGCAGACGACGTCGATCGATCGCGGCAGGTCGTCGCGCCGTGTGCTCGGCCGCGGCAGGTCACCCGACAGGATCAGGCGATAGAGCGTCTCGCGCGTGGTCGCTTCGTAGGGCAACTGGCCCGTGGCGCCTTCGAACAGCATCGCGCCCAGCGCATAGACGTCGCAGCGACGGTCGACGTCGCTGCGCCCGGCGACCTGCTCGGGGGCCATGTAGGCGGGCGTGCCGACCACGCCGTGCGAAGCCGTCAGCAGGGTCTGGTCCGCGCCGTCTTCGAGTCGCGCGAGGCCGAAGTCGAGCAGCACGGCGCGGCCGTCGGGGCGCACGATGACGTTGCCGGGCTTGACGTCGCGATGAACGAAGCCGCGTTCGTGGGCGTGGTGCAGGGCCTCGGCGAGCTGGCGCAGAGTGTCGAGCAACGGCGCACGCCGCGCGTCGTCGCCGACGAAGCTGCGGTCCGCGAAGCGGTCGCGCAGGCTGGTGCCGGGCACGAACGGCATCACCAGGAACGGCACGCCGTCGATCTCGCCGTCGTCCACGATCGGGCAGATGCCCGGGTGGTCGAGTTCGCGCAGCGCGGCGATCTCGCGCGCGAAGCGCAGCCTGCTGCCGCGCACCTGCGCGAGGCCGGGCTGCATCAGCTTGATCGCGAGGTCGGCCGCGTGACCTTCGTCTTGATGACGCGCGCGATAGACCACGCCCATGGCGCCGGCGCCGAGCCGTTCGAACAGCCGGTACGGGCCGAACTGCTCGGGTGCGTCGAGCACGCCGTCTGCGACCGGCGCGGATCCTTCGCTGAGGCCGATGCGCTGCAGCAGGGCCATCGTCTCGTGCACCTGCTGGCGCACCTCCTGCGTGTGCGCCGCGAGCAGATCGTCGACCGCCGCCTGCCCGTGGGAGGCCAGTCGTTCGAGGCATTCGAAGACGAGGTCTTCGAGTGGGGCGGCGGGGTCGTTCATCGGGGGCGGGCGCGACGCTGGCGGCGCGTCAGTAGAGCTGGAAGTCGACGGCGTTGGTCATGGTGAGTTGGCTGGTCGCAGGATCGAACTCGCCGCCCTGGCAGCGCACGACGAGTCCGCTGAAGCCGGGAGGGAGAGTGAAGGCATCGAACTTGGGGGTCGAGGTGATTCCGCCGAGGAACCACGTGATGGACGGGCTCGCCACGTCCAGCCAGATGCCGCCACTGGCTGGGGGAAGGGTGATGGCGGTCGGCAGGAACGGAGCGAAGTTGGCGGCGATGACGTAGAGGTTGCCCACGGTTCCATGCATGCCGAACTGACACGCGGAGGTCGCGTCGAAGCTCTTTCCGTTGGTGCCCAAGGTGGAGTGCACGGTCAGCGTGGGCTCGGGCGAACTGTCGAATCGAAGCTGCCAACCGAGGAGGTCGATCAGGTTTCCCGTGGCCCAGTTGTTCCGCCCCGACGCTGCTGGGCCCCAGGCGCTCAGCTGCTGAGGCAGGTTCGCTCGCGGATCGTTCTGATTGCGCACCGTGCCGACGTTCTGGGATGTGGGCACGACCACCTTCTTGATCTCGATCACGAGGTCGTCGGTGCCGTTGTAGTTGAAAGGCGTCTGGAACCAGATCGAGTTCCACGTCCAGGGAACCCAGGTGATGGTCACGGGAGTCGGTGAGGTGGGCAGCACGACCTGCGCGCTGCCGCCGAGGTTGTTGGCGAAGGTCGTCGACAGTGCGCCTGCTCCGTGGGGTCGGTGGGCGATCGTGATCTCCAGCTGGCTGTAGGTGACCGTGGTCAGGCCCGCGGGACAGTTGTTCGGCGCCGGGGCATTCACGTTGATCGGTGCCGGCAGGTGCTCCAGGGCCCGCAGCACCGACGGCCGCGGCGGCAGGTATTCGGCAGGGATCAGAATCTGCGTGCGGGCCTCGACCGCGTTGCCATGGCACTCCTCACCCAGGGGGATGTACGAGCCCCAGTTCCCTGCGACCGAGGAGTGCGGGAACCCGACGGGGCGCACCTGGGCAATCAGGCTCGGTGCGACCGAGAGGCAGAGCAAGGCCAGGCGAAGGAGAACAGGAGAAGGGCAGCGGGACATCGGAGGGCTCCAGGTGGTTGGGGTATGGTGCTCGCGCACACGGACGTCCGGAGAACCGCAGCCCGCGGCAGCATGTCACGCCCCGATTCCGAGAATCCAGACGAAGGCGAACCGCCGGGTGAAGCGGCCGGAACCGACTCCGTCGAGCGCGCCGCGGCCCGCGGCGACCGCGCCGCCCTGGTCCAGCTGGCCCTGCGCTGTGGCCCGCAACTGCGCACCTATCTGCGCCTGCACAGCGACGCGTTGCTGCGCGACCGCGAATCGTGCTCGGACCTGGTGCAGTCGGTGCTCGGCGAGTGCGTCGCCGACCTCGACGGGTTCGAGTTCCGCGGCATGCCGGCGTTTCGCAAGTGGCTGTTCCAGAAGGCCCAGTCCAAGGTGATCGGTCGGCGGCGCTATTGGCTGGCCGAACGCCGCGACCCGGGCCGCGAGCAGGCGCTCTCGGGCGACCAGTTGCGCGCCTCGTTCGTGACCGCGAGCCAGCACGCCATCCGCAAGGAAGAACTCGCGGCGCTCGAGGCGTGCTTCGACGAGCTGCCCGAGGACTACCGCAAGGTCCTCGTCGCGACCAAGCTGCTGGGGCAGAGCACCGCGGACATTGCCGCCGAGCTGGGGCGCAACGAGGGCGCGGTGCGCATGCTCCTGCATCGCGCGATGGCGAAGCTCGGCCTGAGCATGCAGAACCGGTTGCGGTGAGTTGATCTGGCACTGTGCCGGATTTCCGGCCTTACGGACCGTTGCGTTCGCGGCTCTATCCGCCGTCCGACCCCTCTCCCGGCGACCGGTCTGTCCCGACGTGTCGCCGATCCTGTCGCCCCGGATTGCCCCGATGAAGCCTCTCGATTGCGGCCGGCGTCTTCTTCCGTTCGTCCTGTTGTTCTCGCTCTGCCGCGCGCAGGCCGAGCCCTCCCCCAACCCGAACCTCGTGCTCGACGTCCGCGACATCGTGCGCGTCGAGAGGGACTTCCAGCCCGCCGCGGCGCTGGATGCGTCGTTCGTGCCGTCGCCCGACGAGATCCGCGAGGGGGCCCAACCCGCGCTCGAGATCAGTGACCTGGTCAGCCTGGTCCGCGAAAGCACCGGGCCGATGTACTGGGAGCAGGATGGCACCGACATCCGCGCCGAGGACACCGGCTTCCTCACCGTCGTCTGCGGCGAGGAGATGAAGGCCAAGGTCCGCAGCGCGCTCGCGCAGATTCGCCAGATGCTGTTCGAGTCGGTGCTGGTCGAGGTCCACGAGTTGCCCGGATCGGTGCTGAAAGGGCGCCGCGCGGTGCTCACCGACGCCGAAGCCGACGCCATGCTCGCGCAGGTGGGCGAACATCGGCAGCACTTCGGCCTCACCAACCCGCGCAAGCCGCTGCTGCTCGAGTCCCGGCGCACGCAGAACCGCGTGCTCGGACTCGATGCGAAGGTGGCGACCGAGTCCTCGGTGCTGCAGCTCGACGTCGGCGCCGGCTGCTACGGGGCCAGCTGGACGGTGCACGCGATGCGCACGGTCGACGAGACCATGCTCGTCACGATCTCGGGCAGCGAGCGTGAGCTCGAACCGACCAAGGGGGCGCGCGCTGTGCCCGCCGGTGACGAGGTCGCGAGGCTCGAGCTGGCGAAGACGCGCCTCGCCACGTGCCACGCGAGCGCCTACCTGCGGCCCGGCCAGGCGCTGCTGCTCGGGACCGATTCGCCGCTCGGCAAGGTGCTCTGCGTGCGTATCCACGCGACCGGCGCCCACGCCAACGGCACGCAGGGCAGCAGCGAGATCGGCGAGCTGACGGCGTACCCGGTGGCGACGATCGTGCGCGGCGGAATTCCGGCGCAGAACCTGCAGCTGCCCAATTCGGAGGCGTGGCTGTTCCCCGAGGAAGAAGGGGAGCCGATGCCAGCGGTGATGGACGACGGGCGGCTGCAGGAGTGGCTCAAGTACCAGGTCTCCCCTTCGACGTGGGACGGATCGCCCAACACGATGTGCTGCGTGGACGCCCACCTGTTCGTGCACGCCGACCCCGCCAACCAGCAGGCGGTCGCCGATCACCTGATCGCGCTGCAGGCGATCGACCGCAAGCAGTTCGACCTCGAGGTGCGTTTCGGCGAGATCGGGCCCGATGCCCTCGCGGCGCTGCGTGCCGACCAGATCGAGCAATTGGCCGAGGCGCTGCCGCAGCGCAGCCTGTCGACGGTCTCGGCGAGCCGCGAGGTGCGCATCAGCGCGACGCGGCACACCCCCTACGTGCGCGGCTACGACGTCGAGATCGCGAGCGGCAGCGCCACGGCGGTGCCGCGGATCGACTCGGTCGCGCAGGGCTTCCTGTTGCGCGGCACGGTCGCGCCCGCCAACCAGGGCAAGGTGATGCTCGATCTCGACCTGACCATGCTCGCGCACGACGACGCGCAGGCGGTGTTCGATCCCAAGGCCGGGCGGCTGGGTTCGGTCGATCGGGTCGACGTGCGCGAGAACAAGGTCCGCGGCGCCAGCGCCGTGGCGCTCGACAAGTGGACACTGCTGCACCTGTCGCCGGTCGAGGGCACGGCGTCCCACGTCGCGGTGGTCGTGCGCGTGCGATCGCTGTAGACGGCGGGGCGCCAGGCCGCCGCGCGCATCAGCGCGTTCGGTCGCGGTGCGCCTTTCGTCCGCCGCGCGGCACCTTCGTCGCGCACGATCGCCGTTCGCGCAGGCCGCGCGCCAGCTCGACGCAGCGGTCGAGCAATCCGCGCGTGCCTTCGCGCAGCTCCTCGCTGCCCTCGACGCTGCGCACGTTGTTCTCCATGTCCTCGGCCGACCAGCCGCGGCTGTGGGCGACGTAGGGGAAGGGCGGGAAGATGCAGCCGATCTCGGCGAAGAACCCGAGCATCGACCCGGCCACGGCCTGGATGTTGTCCTGGCCACCGGTGATGACGAACCCGGCGACCTTGTCGCGGATCAGCACCTTGTCGCGGATCGTCACCTGGTTCTGCACGCAGTTCATGCGCTCGACCATCTTGTGGTAGAGCGAGCTCGCCGCGCCCCAGCGGATCGGCGTCGCGACGAGGATCACGTCGGCCCAGTGCACGATGCCCTCGTAGACCTGTTCCATCTGGTCCTTCGGGTCCATCTGCGTGATCGAGCACGGCCAGGTGCAGGCCTGCGCGCTCTTGCTGTAGAAGCCCTCGCAGGCGCGGAACCCGAGCTCCGACAGCTTCAACATCCGGGTCTCGAGTCCGTGCGCGCGGCCGTGGGCGAGCGCGGCGTCGAGCAGCAGTTCGGAGGTCGAGGTGCGCGGGTGCGCGGGGTCCATCACGGTCGTCGAGATCCCGAGCACCCGCAGCGGCCCGTCGTGCGGTTCGGGGTCGCGCGCCAGCGGGTGCGCAGCGTGCGGCGCCTTCTGGCGATCGGTCGCGGCGGCGGCGCTGACGAGCACGCGTCCGTTCTCGACCTGACGTCGTGTCGCGGCACCCGGTCGGCTTCGAAGCCCGGCTCACCCTCACCCGTCGCGCGGTGGAACTTCCAGTAGTGCCACGGGCAGACGATGATTCCCGTCGAGCTGGCCCGCTCCCAGCGGTCCGCCGACGTGGTTGCAGACGCCTGAGACGGCGCCGAAGCGCCTGCCGTCGCAGGAGAGCGCGACGCGCTTCTGCCGACGTACCTCCTGCAGGGGATCTGGCGAGCTCGTCGGCGGCGCCGACGTCGATCCATTCTTCTTCAGTCATGGTCCGTGGTGCAGGGTAACTCGCGGGTTGCGACGCTGCACCTGTAGGCGACCTCACCTTCGAACCCCCGGGTTGTTTCGACTCGAGGCATTCAGTCGTCCGCGCGCAGCTGGCGCATCGTGCGTGAACTGATTCCTTCCGTGGTGCACATGCCCAGGTGAGCCGCGAACGCCGGCCCCGCATCGTCACCGAAGGGGTCAGGCGACCATGCGAGCGCGCACCGTCTGCGCGCCGCTCTTGCTCATCGGGTGGATGCTCCGATCGCCCCAGTCCTGCCGCCAGGCCAACACCTCTGCGGCGTCGAGGTTGCGCGGCGCGAGGCCGAGCAGTTTGGCCGGGGTCTCGTCCTCCTTGTCATGGTTGAAGCGCCGCCGCACGAAGTTGCGGTAGACGACGAACAGCTGCGCGTGGTCGAGCAGGCGCGGCGCGTGCTTCGTGACCAGCCAGGACTTGCGTCGCAGCCGGCCGCAGTTGTCGCGCGACATCGCCAGCGTCACGTTGATTGGGAACAACGGGTTGTGCCTGTCGCGCACCCGCCGGCTCGAGGTCGTCTCGTGCGTCAGGCGGTCACCGAAGATGCGCCTGGCGAGGGTCGCGTAGCTCGACTTCTTGTCCGTCTGCAGCAGGAGATCGCCCGCGGGGCACTTCGCCGCCAGCACTCGCAGCACCCGCTCGGTGCACGCGCGGCTCTGGTCCTGGCGCCGACCGTTCTTGGCCTCCTCCTGGTCCCAGCTCCTGCCGCCGCGTGCCGCGCCGCGCAAGTCGCCGGATCGAGCTGACGTCGACGGCGACCACGAACCAGGTCTCGCGATCGATCACGACGGCATCGTCAGCGGGCGAATCGAGGCGCCTTCGTAGGTCTCCTCCTCGTCCATCACGAAGACGCGACTGCTCGGAAGCAGAGGGCACAGGTTGTCGCGCAGCAGAGCGAGTGTGCGCCCCATCTTGGCCAGCTTCTGCTGCGGGCATCGCACGCCCGATCGCAGCAATCGGCTGCATTGCCTCAGGCCGACGCCGCTGCTCAGCAGCAGGAACAGGCCTCGTTGAGTTCTGGCCGGTGGTCCCGGTAGTCGTGCCGGAACGTCTGCCGTGAGAAGCTGCGGCTACAGGACTTGCAGTGGTAGCGGGGGATGGGCGCGGCGCGGCACTTGGGCCAGTAGCTGCCGCGGCGGCGGTAGAAACGGGGCTGCGGATCGGTGTGCCTTGGGCAATCAGCGTTGGGGCAGCGTGGCGGTTTGAACGAGGGCATCGACTTCTCCTGCCGGGCGCGATGTGCCGGCAGGTGTGTGGATGCCCGACCTCAACTATTGGCGAGGTACGCCACGGAAGGAATCAGTTCCCATCGTGCGCAGGCTGTCGCCGGGTGCTCCGGTCGCCTCCAGGAAGGCGCGGAACGCCGCCGAGTACGCGATCCGGCGTGACTCCCACCAGGTCCTGCCCCCCGGCTGGTGGAATTAGCTCGCGATGATGGTCTCCCACGTCGACCAGAGCTCGGCCGCCAGCGTGCCTTCGCGGTACTGGAAGTGCGCGTTCTCCCAATGACGGAACAGCTGGGTCAGCAGGAAGTTCATGCGTGGCCGTTCGGCGTCGGGGACCGCGGCCCAGTCCTCGACGGCGGCTTCGAAGCCAGCAGCGAGCACGCGGTCCTGCACCAGCGCGCCGATCCAGGCACCATTGCTGGTCACGAGCGAATCGAAGGTCGCCGCGCGCACCGCGCGGGTGTTCTGGCGCACCTGGATGCCGATGAAGACCAGCGAAGCGATGACTCCCACGGCCCCGGCGAATGCGGAGATGGCGGCGACGGCGTCCCAGTTCCTCGCCCCACGGTAGGGCGATGGTCCGCAGGAAGCGCGTCGGTCTCGGCACACCTCGCCGATCCGGCCCCTCGCGGCGCCTCAATAGTCCAGTGTCGCCTGCACGATGTTGCTCAGCGCGAGCCCCGGCGCGAGCGGGCAGCCGACGTAGTTGACCAGGAACGACGCGAACTGGAACTCGAGGCCGACGCCGACGAATGCAGCGTCGCCGGGCAGCGGGATCGACGAGACGCCGTAGCCGGCGACGTTGGGCACGAACGACGATGCCCACGCGTTCACGGCGGTGCACACGCCGCAGGTCTGGTGGGGCCCGGGCCACGCGATCAGCAGGAACGGCACGGCCAGCGGCTGCGCGCCGAACAGCTCCACCTGGAACCCCGAGTTGCCGAGCGCGAACGGGCCGTTCGCGGCGGCGAGACCGCCAGGGCCGCAGCCGCCGCCGAGGTCGAGCACGGGGCCGCCGGCGCCCATCGCCGCGACCGCCTGCAGGCCGACGTTGGCGTCGGCGGTGGCGACGCTCTGGTCGGAGAACACGAGCAGGCCTTCTTCGGAGTCGAGCGTGGCCTCGCCGGCGCAGCGGCCGATCAGGCGCGGCACGTACTCGTTGATGTAGTTGTTGCCGAGCGTGAGGTCGCAGCGCTGCTCGGCGCCGATCGGGGCGCCGTTGCGCGCGACCGCGAGGAAGTAGACGTCGCCGTACTGCGGCGCGGTCGCGAGGCGCCCTTCGTAGCAGATGCCGAACTTGTCGCCGAGGCGCGCCACGTCGACGCCGATGTCGAGGTCGCCGGGATAGGTGACCAGGTCGAGCACCTGGCCGACGCTCGAGAAGCCGTTGTTGCCGACCGTGAGCAGGCGACCCTTGATGTCGTAGCCCGACGGGTTGGCGACCTCCTGCTGTTCCCAGGCCACGAGGAACAGGAAGCCGTCGCCGTCGACGGCCGGATAGCCCGCGTCCTGCGGCGCGTTCTGCACCCAGACGCCGGGGCCGATCAGGTTCATGTCGTGGTCGACGACCTGCGCGCGCACCCAACCGGCCTGGCCGACGGGGCGGTCGACCCACGTGATCACGTGCATGCCGAGGTCGCCGCCCTGCTTGCTGAACGCGGGTTCGGTGACGTTGCCGCCGGCGATCTGGATCAGCGGCGTGGCGCTGACCTGCAGCTGCTGGTCGACCGCGACCGAGCAGCCGATCAGGCCGTAGGTGCCGTCGAGCCACGCGACCAGGCAGTCGTCGTCGTAGACCGTCGCTTCGCCGCTGAGCACGGGCGTGCCGACGACACCGGGGCCGTACAGCGTCCACACGTTGGTGGCCTGCGCCTGGCTCGGTTCGAACGCGAGGCCGCAGATGCTGTCGCCGCTGCTGTCGCGGTTGACCCACACCATCACGTACACGCCGGTGCCGCCGATCAGGCAGACGCGTACGCTGTCCTCGTCGCCGGTCTGGTTGACGCCGAACGCATAGGCGAGGCTCATGCCCTGGCGCAGCCAGACGCTGCCGACGATGCCGGTGCTGCCGCCGCCGTAGAACTGCGTCCAGACCACGCAGTAGGTGTCGGTGTAGGCGTCGTAGGCGACGTCGGGGTAGTCGCTGTCGGCGCTGGGCAGCGCCTCGGTCGCGGTGCCGATCAGCGGGTCGAGCACCAGCGGATAGACGGCGCGGTCGACGAACCACGCGGGCAGCGACAGCGACAGGCCCGTCGCGGTGCGCGTGATCACGCCGGCGCAGCGGGTGCCGTTGGCGTCGATGCCGGTGACGCCGCCGACGTCGACGCCGCCGCCGCGGATGCCGCCGCGTTCGTCGCGGTAGCGCACGGCGTCACCGGCCTGCGCGCGCAGTTCGGTGTCGATCGTCAGCGCGACGACGAGGTCGCCGCGGCCGGCCGGACGCTGCGCGAACACGAAGCTCTGCTCGAGTCCTTCGGGTCGCGTCTCGTAGCGTTCGTCGACGCCGGGCCACGCGTAGCGCACTGCGGTGCGGTCGTTGCTGCGCTGTGGCGCGTGCTCGGCGGCGCGCAGCAGCGTCGCATCGCCGCGCGTGATCGTGTCGAGGCGGACGTGGAACGGCGCCGCGCGCGGTGCGTCCTTGCCGAGCGCGGGCAGGAACTCGAGGTCCCGTTCGCCGAAGGTGACGCGGTAGCTGCGCGCGACGCCGAACAGCGCGCCGGCGTGTTCCATGACGCCGGCCACGGCGCGCGTCGAGATCGCCGCCGGCAGCGCGCGCGCCGCGGCGGGGCGATCCCGGCCGGCCTGCTGGGCAGCCTGTTGGGCGACCTGCTGGGCAGACAGCGAGCCCGATGCGACCTGAAACAGGGCGCACACGAGCATGGCGCAGGAAGGTGCTGCGAGGCGTGACATGTGGCTCTCGCCGCGAGAACCCTATCCCACGCCGCGCGCGCTGCCGGCCCGGCTGCGTCGCCGAGGCGCTCGCGCGGTCGCGACGGCGCCATGGCAGGGGCGCCTGACCTACTTGGCGTCCTTCTCGAGTTCTCGGAGCGACTTGCTGGCGAACTCGCCCCAGCCGAGGTGGGGGGTGCCGGTCGCGTCGCTGGCGATGCGCCACCAGGCCATCTTCGGCACGCTGATCAGCTGCGCCTTGATCTCGGTGTCGTACGGCGTGACGGTGAGTCCGGCGCGGTAGTAGCGGAACGAGGACTCAGCGACCTGCTTGCCGTCGTGCATCACGGGTTCGGGGCGCTCGTCGCCTTCGAGAACCAGCAGCGACGCATCGGTGAGATCGCCAGCAGCGAGCAGCTCGCCGAGGGTCTCGGGGCGGTAGCCGACGCGCTTCTCGTACGCGGCGATGGCCTTGTGCACGGCGATGACCTGCGTGCACGCGAGGCGCGCGCGCAGGCTCTCGATGCCGTAGTGGAACCGCTGGGTGAGTCGCCGCGAGAGCAGCGGTCCGAGCGCGGTCGTGATCGCCTGTCCGGTCGGTCCGCCGAACACGCCTTCGCAGCGGAACACGAGTCGACGCCCGTCGAGCCGCAGCACGCCGCGGCCGGTGTCGAGGCGTTCGGCGACCGTCGCGACGCGGGGCATCTCCTGGACCGGCAGCAGTGGGGCGATGTCCTCGCCGCCCATCATCGAGGCCCTGTGGGGGAGCGGCAGCCAGTCCTGTTGCAGCACCGTGTGGATCGCTGCCGCGTCGTAGCGGATGTCGACGCCGGGGATCGCGCGGCCCGGGCCCTTGGGCCGCGGCGCCTTGCCGACGTCGAGTGCCCGCGGCGCACCGGCGGCGCGTGCGCGCAGCAGCGCCCGCAGCGAGGTCGCGCTGTCGGCGATGTGCAGCGTGTCCTCGACCAGCGCGAACGTCGGCTTCACGCCCGGCGGAAGTCCGTCGAGGTCGAGCTGCGTGCAGTCGGTGTCCTCGTAGCGGCGCGGCTTGCGTTCGATCGGCCAGGCCTCCCAGAGCTTGCCGAGCACGCGCTGCAGCGCGGCGGCGTCGGCGACCCCGAAGCTCGCGTAGACGCGCGGCATCAGGCTTCCGGGGGCCGGCCGCACCAGCGCCAGCGCGATGCCGCCGGTCCACGCGAGCCGCAGGTCGTCGCGCACGCCGAGATCGCCGAGCGTCGGTTGTTCCTTGGTCAGCAGATATTCGTCGATCGCCTTGCACAGCATCTGCACGTCGAACCCGCAGCGCACCTGCAGCATCGCGCCTTCGGGCAGCGGCTGATCGGGCATCGGCGCCATGCCCTGCAGGAACGAGCCGAGGATGCCCGTCGCCTGCTCGGGCAGAACGCACGAGACGTCTTCCTGCAGCCGATCGTCGACGACCGCGAGCCGCCACGTCACGGCGGTGATGTTGTCGAGGCCCAGCAG
The DNA here is from genome assembly GCA_020638655.1 of Planctomycetota bacterium. Lineage (GTDB taxonomy): Bacteria > Planctomycetota > UBA1135 > UBA1135 > UBA2386 > JACKIC01. The sequence goes on along the minus strand of JACKIC010000001.1, from coordinate 80,256 downwards.
CTTCCACTCGGCGCCGAAGTAGTCCTCCGCTCCGTAGAAGAAGAAGCCGCAGGCCATCATCAGCGCCATCTGCCCGAACTGTTTGGGCTCCATGGTGACCTGGATCGACGGGGGGGAGTCCGGCGCGACGGGGCGCAGCTCCATGATGTCGGGTTTGCCGCCGCTGACGCCGATCAGCAGGTCGTCGTCGCGCAGCGCCCAGGCAGCCAGACCGTCGGGCACGAGGTACTGGTAGTAGTCGGGTCGCGACTTGGAGCCTCCGGGGACCATGTGCAGGCCCGGCTTGCCGAACAGCTTCTGGTCCGCGGGTAGCTCGAGCCCTGGCGGCGGCGACTTGCGCAGTTCCTCGAGCAAGGCGTCGAAGCGCGTCGCGAGCTGGGCCTCGGCCTCGGGTGTGGGGCGCAGCGCCAGGTAGTCGTGGTTCTGCATCCACGGCGGGTATTCCTGCTGGGCCGCGCCTTCGACGGCAGGAGGCTCCATGGCGTGGCCGATCTGCAGATCGAGCAGGCTGGCGACACCGGCGCGCCACGCCTCGGCCTGCCCGAGCTCGGCGAAGCTCAGTGCTCCGGGATCGACCGCGCGCAGCCTGTCGACCAAGGCGACCCAGCGATCGCCGAGGGCGAGCAGATTGTCGCGCGCGAGATCGACGGCGTCGGCGACCTCGGGTTCGGCGAGCAGGCGCGCGGCGGCCGTCTGGGCGAACGCGGCGCGCAGGCCGGGCAGATCGTGGACCGCCACGTGCGCCAGCGGATACTTCGGCGTCAGCTCGACGCGTCCCTGGGCGCGGCCGTGAGCCTGTAGCACGCAGCTGGCGAGTCCGGCCGCGAACGCGGCCCACGAGATCGGGGATCGGGAGCGAAGGTCGCGCATGGTGCGGTGCGGCGGTTGGACGTGCCGAGCCATCGTCGCCTTCCGCGCCCCGGGGCGATAGGCGGTCGGGCAATTCACGGGTGTCGGCGGCGGCCGACGGCTCTCGGGTTCCGTCGGTCGCGGGCCGCCGCTACGCTGCTCGCCCCAATGCGCCTGTCCCAGATCCTGATCTCGACCCTCCGCGAAGAACCCGCCGACGCGGAGATCCCGAGCCACAAGCTGCTCGCCCGCGCCGGCCTGATCGTCAAGACCGCCGCCGGCGTCTACACCTACTCGCCGCTGATGTGGCGCGTGGTGAAGAAGTTCGCGCAGATCGTGCGCGAGGAGCTCGATCGCGAGGGCGCCAACGAGGTGATGTTGCCGATCATCCAGCCCAAGGAGCTGTGGGTGTCGAGCGGGCGCTGGGAGCGCTACGTGACCGACGGGATCATGTTCACGCTCAAGGACCGCAAGGGCAGCGAGATGTGCCTGGGCCCGACGCACGAGGAGGTGATGACCAGCTTCGTGAGCGCGCAGGTCAACAGCTACAAGCAGATGCCCGTCAACTGCTACCAGATCCAGGACAAGTTCCGCGACGAGATCCGGCCGCGCTTCGGGCTGATGCGCGGCCGCGAGTTCGTGATGATGGACGCGTACTCGTTCGACGCCGACGAGGCCGGGCTCGACGTCGCGTACCAGAAGATGCGCGCCGCCTACTGCCGCATCTTCGAGCGCTGCGGCCTCGAGTACACGGTGGTGCAGGCCGACTCGGGCGCGATCGGCGGCGCCGGCAGCGAGGAGTTCATGGTGATCGCGGACTCGGGTGAGGACGCGATCCTGTTCTGCCGATCGAGCGGCTACGCGGCCAACGTCGAGAAGGCGACCAGCAAGCTGCCCGACGCGCCGGCCGGCGGCGAGCCCGAGGCGATGCAGAAGATCGCCACGCCCGACGTCAAGACCGTCGCGCAGCTCGAGCAGTTCTTCCCGGGCTGGGTCTCGGGCCGCATGGCCAAGACCGTGCTCTACCACGTCACGTGGAAGAACAAGGAGAAGGTCGTCGCCGTGATGATGCGCGGCGATCTCGAGATCAACGAGGTCAAGCTCACCAACGCGCTCGATGCGCTCAAGGTGCGGCTCGCGACCGAGGACGAGATCAAGAAGGCGACGGGCGCCGACGTCGGCTTCGCGGGCCCCGTCGGTCTGTCCGAGGAGGTGCCGCTGCTCGCCGACGAGTCACTGCGCGAACGCACCAACCTGCTGACCGGCTGCAACGAGACCGGCTTCCACTGCCTCAACGTCAACCTCGGCCGCGACTGCCGCATGCCGTCGTTCAAGGACCTGCGCACCGCGCGCGCCGGCGAGGGCTGCCCGGTCTCGGGCGAGCCGCTCGAAGAGGCGCGCGGCATCGAGGTCGGCCACATCTTCAAGCTCGGCACCAAGTACTCCAAGGCGATGAGCGCGACGTTCATGGACCAGAGCGGCAAGCCGACCCCGTTCGTGATGGGCTGCTACGGCATCGGCGTGTCGCGCACGCCGGCGTCGGCCGTCGAGCAGAACCACGACATGAAGGGCATCGTCTGGCCGCCCGCGATCGCGCCGTTCGAGTGCGTCGTCGCGATGCTCGACCCCAAGCGCGACGAGCAGCAGGCGCTGGCCGAGCAGCTCTACGGCGAATTGAAGGACGCCGGCGTCGACGTCTGTCTCGACGACCGGCCGATGTCGCCGGGCGCGAAGTTCAAGGACAACGAGCTGATCGGCTTCCCGGTGCAGGTGTTCGTCGGTCGCAAGGCCGCCGAGGGCCAGGTCGAGTTCCTGGTGCGCAAGGGCATGCAGAAGGACGAGTGTGCCGCCGGCGACGTGAAGGCGCGCGTGCTCGCGGCGTTGGGTCGGTGAGCGGCAAGCTGCTGGGTGCGGCGCTCCTGACGCTGGTTGTCGTCGTGATCGCGCTGGCGTACGGCGGCGAACGAGGCACCGTGTTGCCTGCCTTCGTCTCGCCCGAGGTCGCCATGGCGCTCGGTCATGCCCAGGCCGAGGCCTACGCGCGGCGTGAACTGCCGCCGGTGAAGCGCACCCACACGTTGACGACCGGCGATGTGATCGACCGCGAAGAAGGCGTGCTCGAGGCGCTCCGTGACGCGCGCGAAGCCGTGGTCCGATTGGCCGTCACCCATCAGGACGGCGACGTGAGCCGCACCTCGCACGGCAGCGGCGTGCTCGTCGAGGCGGGGCGCTTCGCGCTGACCGCAGGTCACGTTCTCGCCGAAGCTCCCGATCCGGCAGCTGCAGAGATCACGCTGTATCTGCCGCGACCGCGCCAGGCCGAGAGGCGCGACATGGAGTTCAAGGCCCGCGTCGTCGACTGGCGTTGTGGCAACGACGAGCAGGGCGTGCCCCAGGATTGGGCGCTGCTCGAGGTGGTCTCGCCGATGGACCACATGCCTTCGGCAACCGTCGCGAAGGCGCCGGGTTCGACCGCGCTGTTCTGCTACGGCTTTCCCACGCAGTTCGGCCTCGACGAGTACGGTGACGTGGTCAAGTGGCTGCCGAGCCGATGCCTCGCGCCGTTGCTGACGATCGTCGAGCCGGCCGACGGCGACCCGGTGGGGGCGCGCATGCCGTTGTGCACGCCGCTCGCCGGATGCCTGAGCCACGGCGGGCAGAGCGGCGGGCCGATGTTCGATGCGAACGGCGCGGTCGTGCATCTCATCGCCGGCAACAACACCTGGTGGAACGAAGGCCAACACGAGCACTGGATTCGCGCCGTGCCCCTGGACGCGGCGATCGCCGCCATGGGGCGGTGAGCGTGGGGCTCGATTCGGTCGAACTGGTGCTGGCGTTCGAGGACGAGTTCGAGATCCGGATCCCGGACGAGGTCGCGGCAGGCATGCGGTCGATTCGCGATGTCGTCGATTTCGTCGCGACGCAGCTCGCTGCGCAGGGGCGGCCGCGCGACCGGGACCTGGTGTTGGCGATGGTCTACGTGATCACCGCCGATCAGACCGGCGTGCAGCTCGATCGGTTGACCGAGGACACGCAGTTCGTCGCCGACCTCGGTATCGACTGAGCGCGAGGAGCGCGTCGAGACGTGTGCCGGCTGAAAGCAGGAGTTGCCCGAGCGGGAATGTCACGAGCCGGCGAGGCTCTCGGGGTAGTGGCGTTCCCGCTCGGGAAAGCGGTCCCTCCCGATGGGCGGCTCAGTCGCGCCCCAGCAGCCGCTTGATCACGCGCTTCCAGCCCGACCGCCGCGGCGGCGGGAAGATCGCATCGAGCTGCGCGCGCAGCGCGTCGTCGACCACGACCTCGGCCGCCGCGAGGTTGGCCTGCAGCTGCGCCTCGCTGGTCGCGCCGGTGATCACCGAGGTGATGCCGGGCTGCGCCATCGCCCACGCGAGCGCGACCGCGGCCGGCGCGAGTGAACGTTCTGCGCACAGGGCCACGAACTGCTCGACCGCGCGCATGCGCGGCGGCGTCAGGTAGTCGTCGACCCAGCGGCTCGTCGCGCCGCGGCTGCCGGCGGGTTTGCCATTCAGGTACTTGCCGGTCAGCGCGCCGCTGGCGAGGGGGCTCCAGACGACGATCGCCATGTCGAGTTGCGCACACATCGGCACGACCTCCTGTTCGATCCAACGATCGAAGAGGTTGTATTGCGGTTGTTCGACGCGCGGCGGCGCCACGCCGAGCTGATCGGCGAGCGCCCAGGCCTGCTGCAGCGTGGCCGCCTGCCAGCAGCTCGTGCCCCAGGCGCGCACCTTGCCGGCGGCGACGAGGTCGCCCATCGCCTGCACGGTCTCGGCGAGCGGCACGCCGGGGTCTTCGCGATGGCAGAAGTAGAGGTCGAGGTGGTCACGGCCCAGGCGCTGCAGCGTGTTGTCGATCGAGGCGTGGATGTGGCGGCGCGACAGGCCGCGGTCGCCGGGGTCGTCGCTCATCGGCCAGAACACCTTGCTGCTGACGACCAGCTGATCGCCGTCGACCTCACGCAGGAACTGGCCGACGACGCGTTCGGCGGCGCCGTGCGCGTAGACGTCGGCGAGGTCCAGGAACGTCACGCCGCGGTCGACCGCCGTGCGCAGGATGCGCAGCGAGGTCGCGTCGTCGAGCGAGCCGCCGAACGTCAGCCAGCCGCCGAGCGACAGGCTGGAGACGGCGAGGTCGGTGCCGGGGATCGGGCGGGTTTGCACGCGAGGACAGTACCGCCTGTCGCGCGGGACACGAGCCTCGCGCGGTGTCCGGACCTCTGCATCGAACCGGCAGAAAGCGAATGCCCCGTGACAGGAGTGCCGCCGCGTCGCCTGCCTCGTGAAGCCGCGCAGCCGCGCGGTGTCACTCCAGCCCTACCGAGAAACATGATCCTCCAGCAATTCCTGATCGGCAGTCTCCGGTCTCGCCATCTTCGTGCCGTCCTCGCCCCGCTCGGACTCACCGCCTTCCTTGCAGCCCAGGTGCAGCAACCCCTGTTCACGCAACAGGAGGTCATCGCCTACGGCCATCACTCCTGGTCCATTTCCGGCATCGGAGACGTCAACGGCTCGGGAACGGGTGACGTCGTCATCGGTTGCCCGCGCGACCTCAGCGTCACCTTCGGCCTCAACGGCGGTTCGGGAATGCTCGTCGACGGCAACGGGTCGATCATCCGCTACGTCTATGGCGGCAACGGCGACCGTCTCGGTGTCTCGGCACTCGGTCTGGGCGACTGCGACGGCGACGGTGTTCCCGACTTCGCCCTGGGGGCGACCCAGGGTGATTCCGTGCCCGGCGGTCGCCTCAACGGCTACGTCGCCTTCTACAGCGGCGCCAGCACGGGCAACGGCGCGGCGCAGGTCATCTGGAAAGGGATCACGCCGACCTCTTCGGCGCTCAATCCGGATCAGTTCGGCAAGGTGCTCGCCGCGATCGGCGATTGGAACGGCGACGGCATCTCCGAGATCCTCGTCGGCACGCCGGACGGCCACAATCCGCCGGTGTACCAACAACAGGGCTACGTCGACGTGTACGACCCGGTCGCCGTCTTCGCGGGCAATCTCACGCCCCTGTTGCACGTCAGCGGCCCGTCCCCCGCGTCGCAGTTCGGCATCAGCGCCACGAGCATCCCGGATCTGGACGGCGACTCGATCCCCGAGTTCGCGGTCGGCGCCAAGACCGAACCGACGGGCCTCGGCAACTCCGGAACCGTGCGCGTCTACGCCGGCGGCACCGGCACGCTGCTGCGGGTCGTCAGCATCGACAGCGATACGTTCGGCACCTCGGTCGCGGGCGTGAAGGACATCAACGGCGACGGCAAGGCGGACCTGGCCGTCGGCGTTCCCGGCTACGGGCTGTTCAAGGGTCGCGTCGTGATGATCTCCGGAGACTGGATCCTGACCGGGAACGGCGTGCAGACGCTGGCGACCTACAAGGCCGCTGACGTGCACCCGGACTTCTTCAACATCAACTACGACCTGTTCGGCTTCTCGATGGCCAACGTCGGGGACCGCGACAACGACGGCTTCGACGACCTGCTGGTCGGCGCACCGTTCGGCCCGAGCTGGGACCCCGACACCGACCCGAACTGGCCTTCCGGCTCGACCCTCAGCGGCTGCGGCTACGTGCGGCTGATCTCCAGCGTCGACGGCGGCATGCTCAAGGCCTACCGCGGCGAAGCCGAGAACGACAACTTCGGCTACACCGTCGCCAACGTGGGCGACCTGAATCAAGACGGGGTGCCCGACTTCGGCATCGGCGCGCCACGCAAGTCGATCAACGTCGCCGAGCAGGGCAGGTCCTACTTCTACTCCGGCGACTACACCGTCGGCATCGCCTATGGAGCGACCTCGCCCAATTCGGTCGGGGCCGGAGCGAAGATCGGCGCCAAGGGCGCACTGAGCATCTCGCACAACACCTTCCGCCTGACCTGCTCGAACCTGCCGCCGAACAGCATCGGCCTGTTCCTCCTGGGCAATGCTGCGCTGACCCCGCCGAGCCCGCTGCACGACGGCTACCTCAATGTCACGGCGACCGCGGGAACCAGCGTCCTGCGGTTCCCCGCCGTCAGCACCGGCACCGGCGAGGTCGACTACGCCGTGGACTTCGCGGTGCCGCCCGCGGCGAGCGCGACCCTGATCGACTCGCGGCTCTACTTCCAGTTCTGGTATCGCGACGCGGGTTTCGGCCCGAACGAGTCCAACCTGTCGGACGGCCTGTCGGCGGGCTTCGTGAACTGAGGTTCGGTGGCTCCGGGAGGCGCGCGCCGAGTCGAAGCGATGCACGTCTCCCGGATCGCCCCCCGGCAGTGAGTGGGGTCGGGCGGTTTTGCGCACCCGGACGGCTGTCTACGCCGCGCGGGACACGAGCGTTACATCGCGGCCTCATCGGGCCCGGGCAACCGCGCCGAAGCGTCGCTATCCTGCCCCTCCGCCTGCTGGAACCTCCCATGAAACACTCCCTGTCCATCGCCCTGCTGTTGTTGGCGACTCCGCTGGTCGCCCAGAAGACCGCCTCGGTCGGCGAAGCCCTGCCCGAGTTCGCGTTCCCCAAGTTCCTCAACGGCGACGGCCGGCAGAGCATCTCGGAGTTCTACGGTCAGCCCGTGATGATCGACTTCTGGGGCACACATTGAGGCCCTTGCCTTGGCGGCTCCGTGCCGAGCGCCATCCGTCACGATCACGAACTCTCCAGCAAGGGCCTGGTCTCCATCCTGATGGAGCGCCAGGGCTCCAACGAGGCTCAGCTCGAGTCCTTCATGTGGCAGCGCTTCCCTGAGAACGACTGCTACGTCTGCATCGGCGGCTTCGTGCCGACCCCGCCCAGCAGCGGCATCCCGCACGGCGCCCTGATCGGCGTCGACGGCAAGCTGCTGTGGTCGGGTCATCCGCTCTCGGATGCCAAGCAGATCAGCGAACTGATCGACGCCGAGCTCGACAAGGTCAAGAAGGGCTGGGGCGACACCGCCGAGGCGCGCAAGGTGCGCGCCGCTCTCTACGGCAAGAACAGCATCGGCAGCGCCCAGGCGCTCGTCGCGGCGATGGCCGAAGGCGAGGAGCGCACCGCGCTGCAGACCGAGATCGACCGCCGCTACGCGAGCCAGAAGAAGGCCGTGGCCACGCTGCAGGAAGACGGTCGCTGGATCGACGCCCAGGACGCGTGCAAGGCGCTCGCCAAGAGCGTCGGCAAGCACGAGAACTGGGAGCCCGAGATCGCCGAGCTGCTCGCCAGCTTCGACTCCGACGCTGGCAAGGCCGAGCTCGCCGTCGACAAGAAGTACGCCAAGGTCGTCAAGATGCTGCGCGACAAGAAGAGCGACGCGGCGCCCAAGGCGATCGAAGCCGTGCTCAAGAAGGCCGAGGGCACCAAGGTCGGGGCGCGCGCCCAGCGCACGCTCACGGCGCTGAAGACGGAGCCGCGGTAGTAGTCGCCAAGACTCAGTCCCCGAGCGCCTGCCGGTGCTCGGGCAGGTTCTGCGCGATGCCCTGATACGTCGCGGCGAGCTCGAGCGCCGCGGCCTGGTCGCCGGGCCAGCTGCGGTAGGCGGCGCGTTTGGTGAGCTGCACCGCGGTCTTCGGCAGCGCCGCGATCTGCGCCGCGAGTTCGCGCGCGCGCGCGAGCAGGCGGTCGCCGGGCACGATCTCGTGCACGAGGCCCAGCGCCAGCGCTTCGGCGCCCTGCACGAGGCGGCCCGTCAGCATCAGCTCGAGCGCACGGGGAAAGCCGATCGTGCGCGCCAGGAAGAACGCGCCGCCGTCGCCGGGCACGAGGCCGACCTTGACGAACGTCGAGCCGAGCTTGGCGTCGTCGGCGGCGAGGCGCAGGTCACACATGCAGGCGAGGTCGAGGCCGGCGCCGATCGCGGGGCCGTTGATCGCCGCCAGCAGGGGTTTCTCGAACTCGGCGATGCGGCGCGGCACGGCCTGGATGCCGCGCACGTAGCGTTCGCGCAGCTCAGCGGGCTCGCCGGCGAACATGCCCGAGCGCTCTTTCATCGCCTTGACGTCGCCGCCGGCGTGGAACGCCTTGCCAGCGCCGGTCAGGATCACGCAGCGCACGGCCGCGTCGGCGCTGGCGCGGTCGAGCGCCGCGACGAGTTGCACGCACATCTCGTCGCTGTAGGCGTTGCGCGCTTCGGGGCGGTCGAGCGTGATCGTGGCGAGAGGACCGTCGGTCTCGTACCGAACGTGCTGCGGCGTGCTCATGCCGGCGGTTGTAACTCGATGCTGCGCGAAGCAGGTCTGCTTTGTGCTCGGCGGCGGACTCGGCGAGGATGACGCCATGGACCCGTGCATGAAGTGTGGCGGCCGCATGGAGCAGGGCTTCGTGGTCGATCATCAGACCCACGGTGCGCGCGCCGTCGCGCGCTGGATCGCCGGCGCGCCGCGCAAGTCGTTCTGGTGGGGGCTCAAGACCTCCGGGGGCAGCCTGCCGATCGGCGTGTTCCGCTGCGCGCGCTGCGGCTACCTCGAGGCCTACGCGCGCGCCGAGTTCGCCGCGGAGTAGCTCAGTCGCGCGTGCCCTCCGTGGGGGCCGACAGTCTCGGGGCCGACAGCTTGGGGAAGAGCCGCACGAAGTCCGGTTCGTGCATCGCCTCGGCGGTGACCAGCATTGCCGTGCCCGGCTTGGGGAACGTCAGCCGCGCGCCGTGCAGCATCGTGCGCGACACGCCGAACGTGGCCTTCGCGGCGGCGTTCTTGCCGGCGTCGCCGTAGCGCGGGTCGCCGAGCAGCGGGTGGCCGATCGCGGCGAGGTGGGCGCGGATCTGGTGGGTGCGCCCCGTCTCGAGGCGCACGCGCACGAGCGCGCTGTCCTTGCGCGTCATCTCGACGGTGACGTGCGAGACCGCGCGCTGGCCCTGTGGGTCGACGACGGTCTTGGGGCGGTCGCCGTGCGGTTCGTCGGTCACGCGCAGCGGCAGGTCGATGGTGCGCTGCTCGAACTCGGGCACGCCCGCGACGATCGCCAGGTACTCGCGCGTGATCTCGCCGGCCTCCATCGCCTTGCCGAGCAGCGCCAGCGCCGGCGCGTCGCGGCCGACCAGGAGCAGGCCCGAAGCCTCGCGGTCGAGCCGCTGTGCGAGGCCCGCGCCGGGCAGCACCTCTTCGAGCGAGTCGGCGACCGAGCGGTCGACCAGCGGGCCGCCGTGCACGGCGAGCCGCGGTGGCTTGTGCAGCACGATCGCGTCGTCGTCGGCGTAGACGACCGGGATGCCGAGCGCCAGCGACAGGCCGTGGTGTTCGGGATACCAGCCCAGCAGGTCGCCTTCGCGCAGGCGCGTCGTCGCCTCGGCGAGCACGCCGTTGACGGCGACGCAGCCGATCGTGATCAGGTCGCGGGCCTGCTTGCGCGAGGCCTCGAGCAGCGTGTGCACGGCGGCGTCGAGGCGCTTGCCGTCCTGCCCCGGGGGCACGCGCAGGGAGCTCAGCACTTGCCGGCTTCGAGCAGCTCGACGAAGCGACGGAACAGGTAGAGCGCGTCGTGCGGGCCGGGCGCGGCCTCGGGGTGGTACTGCACCGAGAACACCGGCAGCTCCTTGTGGCGCAGCCCCTCGACGGTGTCGTCGTTGAGGTTCTTGTGGGTGATCTCGACGGCGTCCGGCAGCGACTTGGGGTCGACCGCGTAGCTGTGGTTCTGCGAGGTGATCTCGACCTTCTCGGTCAAGAGGTCGATCACGGGCTGGTTGCCGCCGTGGTGACCGAACTTCATCTTGTAGGTCTTGCCGCCGAACACGTGGCTGAGGATCTGGTGCCCCAGGCAGATGCCGAACACGGGCAGCTTCTGCACCAGCACCTTGGCCGACTCGATCGCGTAGCTGCAGATCGCGGGGTCGCCGGGGCCGTTGCTGAGGAACACGCCGTCGGGCTTCATCTCGAGCACGGCGGCCGCGGGGGTCAGCGCCGGCACCACGGTGACGTCGAGGCCGCAGACCGCGAGCGAACGCAGGATGTTGCGCTTGGCGCCGAAGTCGTAGGCGACGATGCGCGGGCGGTCCTTGGCGGCGCCGGGCGCGGGCGGGTTGAACACCGACTCGTAGCCGCGGTCCCAGCGGTAGGTGGTCTCGGTGGTGACCTTCTGCACGTGGTCGACGTCGGCGACGCGCGGCGCGCTGCGCACGCGTTCGACCAGCGCCGCGTCGGGCGTGCTCACGTCGCGCGTGATCAGCACGCGCTGCTCGCCGTGGTCGCGCACGCGCCGCGTCAGCATGCGCGTGTCGACGCCGTCGATGCCGGGCACGCCGTGCTGCGCGAGGTAGTCGGACAGCTCGGTGGCCGAGCGGAAGTTGCTGGCGCGCACGCAGGCCTCGCGCACCACGAGCCCCGACAGCCACAGCTTCGCCGACTCCTCGTCCTCGCTGTTGACGCCGTAGTTGCCGATGTGCGGCTGGGTCAGCAGCACCGTCTGGCCGCGGTAGGAGGGGTCGGTGAGGATCTCCTGGTAGCCGGTCATCGACGTGTTGAAGACCAGCTCACCGATGCTGTCGGCGTCGGCGCCGAAGCCGAAACCGTGGAGGACGGTGCCGTCTTCGAGCACCAGGCGGGCGGGGGGGCGGGCGGTCTTGTTCAACGTTCGAAGGTGCTCGGGTGGGGCGGCTGGCTGGGCGGTTGGGGGGTCGCCTGGGCGATCCGGCGGTTCACGAGGCAAGCAAGATAGCCAGCCCCGAAACCGTTGTCGATGTTGACCACGGCGACCCCCGCGGCGCACGAGTTGAGCATCGACAACAGGGCCGTGAGACCGCCGAAGGAGGCCCCGTAGCCGACGCTCGTGGGCACCGCGAACACCGGCCGGTCGACCAGCCCGGCGAGCACGGAGGGCAGGGCCCCCTCCATGCCGGCGACGGCGACGATCGCGTTGGCGGCCCGGATCTCGGGGACCCGCGCCAGCAGGCGGTGCAGGCCGGCGACGCCGATGTCGGTGAACTGCTGCACGCGGTTGCCGGCGATGCGCAGGGTCACGGCGGCCTCCTCGGCGACCGGCAGGTCGGCGGTGCCGGCGCAGACGACCGCCACCAGGCCGTGTTCCTCGACCTCGGCGGGCGCCACGGTGATGCAGCGCGCGCGTTGATGGTAGCTGGCGCGCGGCAGCACCGCGGCGACGGCGGCGGCGTGCTCGGCCGTCGCGCGCGTCAGCAGTACGCGGTCGGCGCGGGTCAGGATCTCGGCGGCGATGTGCGCGGCGTCGGCCGGGGTCTTGCCCTGGCAGAACACGACCTCGGGGAAGCCGCAGCGCGCGGCGCGATCGTGGTCGACGGTCGCGAACCCGAGGTCGGTGGCGCGCGGCGGCGCGGTCAGCAGCTGCAGCGCCTCGTCGACGCTGCGCTCACCGCGCTGCAATTGCTGCAGCACCTCGCGCAAGCGCCCCGGGTCGAGCGGCGCCGCGCTCAACGTCGCACCTTGGCCTTGCCGCCGGCCTGCGGCGTGGCGATGGCGTCCAGATCGAGCGGGCTGATCTCGCCGCGGCGGAACAGGATCGAGCCCAGCGACGCGATCATCGCGCCGTTGTCGGCGCACAGGCTCAGGTCGGGCAGCACCAGGTGCAGCGACGACAGCACCGGGTCGGTGCGCAGCCGTTCGCGCAGCCGCGTGTTGCGCGCCACGCCGCCGCCGATGCACAGCGACTGCACTTCGTGCTGCTCGCAGGCGCGGCGCATCTTCTTGATCAGGATGTCGACGACGGCTTCCTGGTAGCTCGCGGCGAGGTCGCGCAGCTCGTCGCCCTCGGGCGGCGCGGCGCGTTCGGGCGCGCCCTGCGGTCGCAGCGTGTAGAGCAGCGCGGTCTTGAGCCCCGAGAACGAGAAGTCGAGCGAGTCGGGGCCGAGCATCGTGCGCGGCAGGTCGTAGGCCTTGTTGTTGCCCGACACCGCGGCGTTCTGGATCGACGGGCCACCCGGGTACGGCAGGCCGAGCAGCGCCGCGCCCTTGTCGAGAGCCTCGCCGGCGGCGTCGTCGCGCGTGGTGCCGAGCCGTTCGGTGCGCGCCGGTTCGTGCAGCAGGTACATCGCGGTGTGCCCGCCCGACGCGACCAGCGCCAGGCACGGCAGCGGCATCTGCGGGTCGGCGAGCAGCCCGGTGTGCACGTGCGCCTGCACGTGGTCGACGCCGACGAGCGGCAGCCCGTAGCGCCACGCGAGCGCCTTGGCCGCGGCCAGGCCCACGAGCAGGCAGCCGATCATGCCGGGCCGGTGCGTGACGGCGATCGCGGTCAGCTGCTCGGGCGTCACCTGCGCGTCGGCGAGCGCGGCGCGCACGATCGGCAGGATGCGCTCGGTGTGCGAGCGGCTGGCGACTTCGGGCACGACGCCGCGCCAGCGCTGGTGCAGCGCGATCTGCGAATGCACGACGTTGCTGCGCACGACGTGGCCGTCCTCGACCACGGCGGCCGCGGTCTCGTCGCAGGAGGTCTCGATGCCCAGGATCAGCTCGCTCACGGGGGCGAGCAGGTTACCAGTCGGCGCCCGGTCAGCGCGACTGCTTGCCGGCGCGCTCGCGAAGGGTTTGCAGGGCGGCGGCCAGCTGGCTGTCCTCGGCCGCGGTCGGGGGCTCGGGCACCGGGATCTTGTAGGTCGCGGCGACGGCGCGGAACGCCTCGAGGTAGGGCGCTGGCGGCTCGCGCGTCACCAGCCGCTCCTCGATGCGCGACGAGAGGCTGGGGTCGATCGCCGCGACCACGTCGGGCACGATCCCGCCGGCGTCGGGGTCGTCGACGACCGGGCTGCCGTCGGGGTTGGTCGCGCCGTGGCGCGCGTGCGGGCGGTCGATGTTGCGGCCCTTGGGCGTGTAGTAGTGGGCCGTGGTCAGCTTGAGCCGGAACGGCATGTTCTTCCACGTGTAGACCGTGTTGACGTAGCCCTTGCCGTAGGTGCGCACACCGACGATCGCGGCGCGTTCGTGGTCCTGCATCGCGCCGGCGAGCACTTCGCTGGCGCTGGCCGAGCGCTCGTTGACGAGCAGCACCAGCGGCAGATCGGGGAACCGGCACTTGCCCGCCTCGGCCTTGAACTCCTCGAGCAACTGGTCGCGGCGCCGCGTCGACACGATCACGCCCGACGGCAGGAACAGGTTGGCGATGTCGATGCACTCGTCGAGGCTGCCGCCGCCGTCGAAGCGCAGGTCGAGGATCAGGCCGCGCAGCCCGCCGTCCTTGCCGAGCGCCGCGATCGCGCTGGCCAGCTCCGTGGCGACGCCGGGGTAGAAGTCGGAGAGAAAGACGTAGCCGAGGCGCTGTTCGGGGTCGGCGAGGTGCGCCCACTTGACGACCGGGATCTGCACCGGGCCGCGGTGCACGGTGAGCTCGGCGGTGGTCTCGGCGCGGGCGACCTGCAGCCGCACGTCGCTGTCGGCTGGGCCGCGCACGAGTTCGTTCGCCGCCGACGAACGGCTCTCCATCGGCAGTTCGGCGACGGGCTTGCCGTCGATCGTGAGGATGCGGTCGCCCGGCAACAATCCGCCCTTCTCCGCGGGGCTGCCGACGAAGGGATAGAGCACCACCAGGTCCTCGCCCTGCTGCGACATCACCATGCCGACGCCCTCGTAGCGGCCGGTGCTCTCCTCGACGTAGGAGGCCACCTTGGCCGGCGGCACGTAGCGGCTGTACTCGTCGAGGCCGCCGACCATCGCGGCGATCGCGCGGTCGAGCAGCGCGTTGCCGTCCTGCTGCTCGACGTGGGACTTGAGGATCTCGGCGTGGATCACCTCGAGGGCCGTGGCTTGCGGTTCCGGCAGGTTCGGCAGCTGGTGCCGGCTGCCCAACATCGAGCCGGCGACGAAGGCGATGACCAGCAGGAGCCAGTTCGCCACCAGGAACCAGAGGGGCAGGCGCGGTTGCTGCGACATCGAAGCAGCGTATTGTCTGTCCCCATGCCGCGCATTCTCGGGGTCGACGACTCGGCGCAGAACCGCACCCTGATCGAGCTCTATCTGCAGGGCACCGAGTTCGAGCTGGTCACCGCCTCGAGCGGCCACGAGGCGCTCGAGCTGTGCCGCCGTCAGCAATTCGACCTGATCCTGCTCGACGTGGTGATGCCACAGCTCGACGGCTTCGAGGTCTGCCGCCGGCTCAAGAACGACCCGCGCACCGCCTTCGTGCCGGTGATCTTCCTGACCGGCCGGCTCGGCGACGAGTCCGACCGCGCCGCCGCCTACCAGCTGGGGGCCGTCGACTACATCCAGAAGCCCGTCAACCGCGACGAGCTCGTGGCCCGGATCCGCGTGATGCGGCGCCTCGAGGAGGCGCGTTCGCGGCTCGACCGCGAGAACGCCGCGCTGCGCCGCGAGCTGGTCGCGACCCAGCAGGACCTGGCGTCCACGGCGCAGCGCCTGGACGGCATGGTCGCGCTGCGACGCGAACACCTGGCCGCCGCGAGCGACGCGATGTTGCTGCTCGACGCGGAGCTGACGATCGTCGACGCCGACGACGCGGCCGAACAGCTGCTCGGCGCCCTGCCGCTCGGCGCGCCGCTGGTCAGCTGCGGTCACGGCGCGGCGCGGCTCGCCGGGCTGCTGCGCGACGGCGCGAGCAGCGCCGACCTGCTGCTGCCGCGCGGCGAGCGCGAGGCGCGCACGCTGCGGGTGCGCGTGCACGCGCTGCACGACGGGCAGCGCAAGGCCGTCGTGCTGCAGGACGTCAGCGGCGTGCTCGCCGCCGAGCGCAGCCTGCGCGACCGGGAGGTCGCGGCGCCGCCGCCGGTCGCCAAGAAGCCGCCGCAGGCCGACTACACGATCACCGACTTCATCGGCACGGCCCCGAGCGTCTACGAGCTGGCGGAGAAGGTCGGTCGGCTGCGCAACAACCGGTCGACGGTGCTCATCTACGGCGAGAGCGGGGTCGGCAAGGAACTGGTCGCGCGCGCGCTGCACTTCGACGGCCGCGCGCGCAGCGCGCCGTTCATCCCGATGCACTGCGGCGCGATCGCCCCCGAGCTGATCGAGAGCGAGCTGTTCGGGCACGAGAAGGGCGCGTTCACGGGCGCGCAGCAGGCGCGCGAAGGGCTGTTCGAGGCCGCCGACGGCGGCTCGATCTTCCTCGACGAGATCGCCGAGATGTCGCTCGACATCCAGGTCAAGTTGCTGCGCGTGCTGCAGCGCGGCGAGATCCGCCCGGTCGGCGCCAGTCAGCCGCGCCTCGTCGACGTGCGCATCCTGGCGGCGACCAACCGCGACCTGCTGGACATGGTGCGCGCGGGCACCTTCCGCGAGGACCTCTACTACCGCCTCGAGGTGGTGACGTTGCACGTGCCGCCGCTGCGCGAACGCATGCACGACCTGCCCGAGCTGGTCGAGCATTTCGTGCGGCTCGCCAACCGGCGCCACGACCGCCTCGACCATCCGGTGCGCGGCGTCTCCCAGGCGGCGCTGCAGCGCATGCTGAACTATCCGTGGCCCGGCAACGTGCGCGAGCTCGAGAACGTCATCGAGGGGGCGTTCGCGCTCGGTGTGGGTGAGGTGCTGCAGGAGGAAGACCTGCCGCGCAAGGTCGTGCTCGGGCAGCCCGAGCTGGTGCCGCGGCCCGTGCAGCGGCAGCGCGGCGCGCGGTCGCCGGTGGGGCGCGACGAGGTTCCGGCGCCGGCGGTGGCCGAGGATGCCGGCGTCATGGACCTGCGCGCCCTCCGGCTGCAGGCCGAGCGCGAGGCGATCGTGCGCGCCCTGGCGGACTGCGACGGCGACAAGCTCGCGGCGGCCCAGCACCTGGGCCTGTCGCGCAGCACGTTCTACCGCCGCCTCAAGGACCTCGACCTCTGAGAACGAACACGCCCGAGCACCCTCGGGGGGCGCTCGGGCGTGTGTCGGTCGGTGCACCCGATCAGGTGTCCCTGATCAGGTGCCCCGATCAGGTCCCAACGTGCGCGACACCGGCGTCGGAGACGACGATGCCGAGGCCGTTCGCAGGATCGAGCACGGCCCACTGGTGGAACAGCTCGAGGCCGATGTAGCTCGACGAGCTCGGCACGTTGACCGTGTGGGTCGCGGTGCCCGTCCCCGACGTGAACGTGAACGTCGTCGCCATCGGCGCGGCGAGCAGTTCACAGCCGGGCGCGTTCGGCAGCGCATACGGCAGCGGCGTGCCGTTGTAGCTCGAGTCGGAGAGCCCGGTCATCATCAGCGCGGCGCTCGACGCGAGCGCGTCGGTGAGCGTCAGGTCGTAGCTCGTGCCGAGCACGGGCGTGCCGTTGTGGCCGAGGGTCGGCACGAAGTAGTGCGTGCCCGCGGTGCAGTCGACGCGCCACGCCGGCCGCGTCACCGCCGCCGCGTAGGTCCAGTTGCTGGCGCTGGGCGACCGGTAGAACGCGACGCCGGTGGCGCCGCTGGTCAGGTTGGGCACGACCACGTTCTGCGACGAGACGTCGATCACGAGGTAGAAGCTGCTGCCGACCGACACGGGCGTCGGGAAGCTCGCGCGGTAGAAGCCAGGCGTCGGGCCGATCGACATCGTCGACGAAGCCACGGGCGAGGCGCCCGAGGAGAGGCTCGTGTAGATGTGGACCGGGCGCACCTGCGTGCCGCCGGTCGACTGCGTGAACAGGTCGAAGCTCTGCACCTGCATGCCGACGCTGCCCGAGACCACGAACAGGTACTCGTTGGTGTCGGTCAGACCGGTGAGCGTGCCGCCGTTCGGGTTCAGCTCCGCGCAGGGGGTGACCACGTTGGTCGAGCCTGCGCAGCCCTGGCCGTAGTTGAAGAAGAACGCGCTGGTCGAGGTGCCGCCGGTGCCGCCGACGACGACGAGGCCGTAGTCGGCGTCCATCGCCGGGGTCTCGACGTGGCTGTCGGCGACGATCGAGGTGGCGATCACGTCGACGTGCCAGGTGCCGGCCTGCGGGTTCTGCACGAACACGCACTCGGTCGGGTTGATGTTGTCCTCGGCGCCGCCCGTCGTGGAGTAGTTGCCCTGCTGCAGCGCGTGGTTGCCCCAGTAGACCGCGCCCGTGGGGGACGTGACCCGCAGCGACAGGTTGTTGATCAGGGTGATCGCGGCGGCCGGGTTGGCGGCGGGGTCGGCGTAGTTCAGCGACGCCTTGAGCTCGGGTTCACCCGGTCCGACCGCGATGTCCCAGCGCGTCGAGTTGCCCTGGGTGATCACGTCGGTCTCGTCGACGATGAACGTCTTGGCGCGGTTGTCCCACATCGACTGCAGGCTCGGGAAGCCCCAGCCCACCTGCGTGCGCGTGTTGTTCGTGCTGCTGGCGTTGAACGCGTACTGGTGCGCGCTCGCGATCTGCAGCGACTTGAGGGTCGTGCACTTCGGGCGGTTCTGGAACGCGGTGCCGTTGGGCACGCGCAGCTGGTTGCCGAACGCGCCGAAGCCCGGGTGCCCGGTCTCGTCCGTGAACATCTGGATCGCCAGCACGTTGTGCCCGGCGACGATCGGCGTGGCGCCCGAGGTGCCGCCGAAGGAGGCGTACCAGTTGCCGCTGGAGTAGCCGGCCGAGCCGGTGCGGTCCGAGGTGCCGATGGCGTCGTAGTAGGCGCACAGGTCGGGCTTGATGCGACCGTCCGCGGCGGGGCCGGTGCTGCCGCCGCCCGCAGCCCACGAGTCGTCGAGCGGGTTGCTGTTGTTGAAGTGCTGCACGCCGCCGATCGAGAAGATGTTCTTCGCCCACGCCTGCGGGCGCGACTGCTGGTTGCCGGCGTTGCTCTGGCTCTGCGTCCAGGCGATGCCGTGGTCGAAGATGATGTCGTCGGTGTCGGCGGAGACCGACGTGTAGTTCAGCGTGCGCGCGTCACCCCACGACGCGGTCGTGTGGCTCACCTGGTAGACGTTGACCAGTTCCTGCACGACCTGCCAGCGCGACCAGCCCGACGAGACCGAGCTGTACTGCGTGTAGAACTTGGTGCAGTCCGGGGCCATGCCGCGCACGGCCGGGTTGCTCGTGCCGTTGCCGAACACGATGCCGGCGGTGCAGTGACCGTGCGTGTCGGCGCCGCCGCCGCTGCGTACGTTGGTCGCGCCGCCGGTGAAGTCCTGGTGGTTGGCCTCGATGCCTTCGTAGATGTGCGCGTTGACGCCGGCGCCGGTGTAGCCGGCCTGGGCCTCGACATAGTTGCCGCCGCCCTGGATGCGCGCGTTGTCCATGTCGGTGCCGGTCTCGGTCACGGCGTCGATCCACAGGACCTCGTCGAGGAACGCGGCCTGCACCAGCTGGGCAGGGGTCAGCGCGACGGTGAACAGCAGGCTGCCCGGCTGCTCGTGCACGACTCCGCCGCCGATGGCGCGGATCTCGGCGCCGAGCACGGGCTTGTCACGGTGCTTGTCGACGACGACGAGGTTGTACTGCGCCGCGGGCGGGAGCTGTCCCTGCTCCAGCGCGCTCTGCAGCGCCGGGTCGATGCGATAGGCCGGGTGGTAGGCGCCGACCCAGCGCACCTGCGGCAACACGCCGACGGCCGCGGCCGTGCCCGCGCCCATGCGCACGACGTAGGCGTTGCTCGGCAGGTAGCCGTGCACTTCGCCGCCGCAGCTGCCGATCGCGTCCCGTCCTTCCTGAGTCGGCGTGCCGCGGAACTGCACGATCCACAGGCGCTGGTCCTCGCTGCTGCGGAGTTGCTCGGGCACGCTCGGTTCTCCGGCCAGAGGATCGAACGACGCGAACCGCAGTCGGATCAACTCGGCGGGATTGGTGGCCGCGGTCTGGGGTCGCTGAGCCGGTACGACGAGGGAGAAACCGAGGACGCACGCCAATAGCGCGGTCCGGGAGAGGGTATGGGACATGGCGTGTTGAGAGGGCAGGCAGGGCAGACGGACCGGGAGATTGTACCGGACGGCAGGCACCTCGGGACAGCCTCTGCGAACTATGTTGGACGCATGTCTACGCTTCGCCGTTACCTGACGCCGACGATCGCGCGGCCCCTGGCATCGATGGTTCCGTCGGCGTGGCGCGCGCCCACCGCGGCGATCACGTCGGCCCTGACCCTGGCCACCGTGTCCGCGTCGGCGCTGCGAAGCGCGGCCACGAACGGCGCGGCGACCTCGGTCATCATCTGCCAGTAGCCCTCGGGGCTGCTGCACTTCAGCCGGCACGGCACCTCCGACTCGACGACGTCGCGGAGCCCCGCGGCGCGCAACAGGTCGGCGACGAGCCCCTCGGGCGCGCAGCGGAACATGCCCGGCGCGCCGGGTTCCGGCGGCGGCACCGCGATGTGCCGGCCGATGTTCTGCATCATGCACGTGACCCAGAAGTTGGCGTCGGGCGGTCCCCACACGGTGGTGGCGAAGCGACCGCCTGGCTTGAGCACGCGCGTCATCTCCGCGGCCGCTTTGGCCATGTCCGGGAAGAACATGAACCCCAGGCGGCAGCTCACCGCGTCGAAGGTCGCATCGGCGAACGGCAGTTCGCAGGCGTCCGCGTGATGGAACTCGACGTTGGTGACGCCGTGCGTCGCGACCTTGTCCTTGGCCACCTGCAACATGCCGTCGGCCAGGTCGGTGAGCACGACCCTGCCGCCGTCGAGGCGGCGGGCGATCGACAGGCCCGGTTCGCCGGTGCCCGCGGCGACGTCGAGCACGGTGATGGCGCCCTGCGGTCGAAGGTGCGCGAGGATCGCCTCGCCGTGCGGCGCGAGGAACTCCATCGTGACGTGGTCCCACTTGCGCCAACCCGGCGAGAAGCGGTTCCAGGATGCTTCTTGTGCCGCGCGGATCTCGTCGAGGTTCATCGTGTCGGGACGTGGGTGGATGGGGCGGGTCGGCGGGTCGCGCGGCAGCTTACGCTGGAAACGCGGGATGCGCTCGCCGATGGATCGCGCCTCGAAGCGTGCGCGATCGGCAACCACAAGTCGGACGTCGCCGCCTACCCCCGGTGCGCAACGCGTTGACCGACACGGCTGTCAGCGACCTCGGTGACGCGCCGCCGCGGTTGCGCGAGCGGCCCGAACGGCGTCGGCGGTTCGACCGGCGGTCTGTTCACGCGCGTCGGTCGCTTGCAGCTGCTCTGGCCGATGCAGGGTCGAAGTGGTGGCGCGGGTCGCTAGGATCCGTCGCCACATGACGCCCCGCACCACGGCCTGCATCCTCGCCATCCTGCTGCTCCCGTTCGCCGCTGCCTGTAGCGGCAGTTCGGGCGGCAGCGCCGCCCCCAACTTCGGTGTCCCGATCGGCGTGCCGACCAACGGCGCGACCGCCGACAGCCTCGTGATCGCCGACCTCGACCGCGACGGTCACCCCGACGTCGTGGTCGCCGACGCGGCGTTGGGCCGCATCGGCGTGCTGCGCGGCGACGGCGCCGGCAGCCTCGCTCCCGGGGTCGCGACGGCTTCGATCGGTGGGGTGGCCGCGATCGCCATCGCCGATCTCGACCTGGACCGCAAGCTCGACCTGGTGGCCGCGAGTGGCGCGGGCGACGACTACGCGGTGATGCTCGGCAACGGCGACGGCAGCTTCCAGCCGCCGGTCGTCGCGACGCTGCCGTGGCCCGCGCGCAAGGTGCTGCTCGCCGACGTGACCGGCGACGGTCTCGTCGACCTCGTCGCGTCCAGCCGGTCGGCGGCGGAGTTCGCGGTGTTCGCGGGCAACGGCGCCGGTTCCTTCGCTACGCCGCAGGTGTTCGCGCTCGGCTACCTGCCGGCCGCGTTGGTCTGCGGGGACTTCGACCGCGACGGTCGCGTCGACCTGGCCACGGCCGGTGTCGGCGGGGCGCGCGTCGACGTCTGGCGCAGCGCCGGCGGCGGCGCGTTCCTGCCGGCGGTGGTCAGCAGCATCGGCAATCAGGCCGGGGTCCTGGCGGTGGGCGACTTCGACGACGACGGCGTGCTCGACCTGACGGCCGTCAGCGCGACCACCGGGGAGCTGCTGTTGCTGCACGGTGATGGCCACGGCAGCTTCGCGACCATCGACGCGGCTGCGCTGAGCGGCGGGTCGGTCGAGAGCCTCGCGGTCGGCGACTTCGACGGCGACGGCTGGCTCGACGTCGCCGCGGCCGGCGGCGCGCAGATCGAGGTGGTGTTCGGTCAGGGCGTGGTGTGGCGCGGCAGCGAGCTGCTCGGCGGCGGCGCTGCCGTCACGCGTTCGGTCGCCGCGCACGACATCGGCGGCGACGGGCGCTGCGAAGTGCTTTGCGCCACCGGTGCCGCCGAGGTCGCGGTGTCGAGCGGTCGGCGCGCGGCGCCGGCCGGACTGTCGAACTACGGCGTAGGCACGCCGGACTGCGCCGGACGCATCGGCATGTGGGCCAACGGCAGTCCGCGCCTGGGCAATCTCGAATTCGCCTACACGGTGACCAACGCGCCGCGCAGCACCTTCGGCTTCCTGCTGCAGGGTGGGCCCGAGGACGTCGCCGGCAGCGATCCGTTCGGCATCGGCGTGCTGCTGCACATCGGGCTCGGCTTCGTGAACACCGAGCTGGTCTTCACCGACGCGCTCGGCCGCGCCGTGCTGCCGCGGCCGGTGCCGAACGACCCCGGCCTCGTGGGGCTGCCGGTCTACGTGCAGACGCTGTGGCAGGGCGTCGTTCCGGGGACCTGTGCCAGCTCGTCGCAGGGGATCAGCAGCTCGATCGGCCTGATCTGCACCGTGCAGCAATGAGCAGGCGCGCGCAGTCCTGGGCGTTGCTCGGCCTCTGCCTCGCGGCCTGCGTCGCGCCACAGGGGTCCGCGGGGCCGCTCGGTCCGGCGCTGGCCGAACTGGTCGCGCGTCCGGAGCTGCGCGGCGGGCGCGTCGGGGTGGTCGTCGTCGACCCCGCGAGCGGCGAGGTGCTGGCGGCCAACGACGCCGATCGCGGCTTCGCCACCGCGTCGAACATGAAGCTGATCAGCAGCGCCGTGGCGCTGACGGCGCTCGGCCCCGAGGCCACCGCGGCGACGACGCTGCTGATCGACGGCGAGGTCCGCGACGGGACCCTGCACGGCGACGTGATCCTGCGCGGGCACGGCGATCCGACGTTCAACCAGGAGAGCTGGCCGGGCACGCCGCTGGTCACCTTCGCGCAGGCGCTGCGACAGCTCGGCATCCGACGCGTCGCCGGCAGGGTGCTCGGCGACGGTTCCTGGCAGGGCGAAGAAGCGCGCGGGCTCGGCTGGCAGTGGGACTATCTCGACGAGGACTACGCCGCGCCGTTCGGCGGCCTGAACTGCGGCGGCAACGTCGTCGTCGTGACCGTGGGTCCGGGGCAGGACGGCGCCCCGAACGTCGTCGCGAGGCCGCGGTGCGGCGCTCTCGAGGTTGCCGTCGAACAGTCGGCGGCGGGGACCGCGACGAAGCTGGTCGCGCACCGCCGCCTCGGCCTGCCGGACGTGCAGGTCGCTGGCGCGATCGCGGCCGACGCCCGCGAACAGCGACTGTTCGTCACGGTCGCCGATCCTGCGCGAGCCGCGGCGGTGACGTTCGTCGAGGTGTTGCGCGCCCAGGGCATCGAAGTGGACGGTGAGGCCGCCGCGGGCATCGCCGGCCCCGGGGCCAGGCAGGTGGCGTCGCACGACTCGCCGTCGCTCGCCGCCATCCTGCAACCGCTGCTCACCAACAGCGACAACCTCTATGCCGAGCAGGTGTGGCGCTGGTCGGCGCGGCAATGCACCGGCGACGGTTCGACGGCGGGCAGCGAACGGCACGCCAAGGCGGTGCTCGAGCAGCTCGGCGTCGAACCGGCCGGCATGGTGTTGGCGGACGGTTCGGGCCTGTCGCGGCGCAACCTGGTCAAACCCCGGCAGCTCGCCGACCTGCTGGGCGCCATGTTGCGGTCGCCGCACCGCGACGCGTTCGTCGCCGGGCTGCCGATCGGTGGTCACAGCGGCACGCTGCGCAAGCGCTTCCTCGACGGGCCGGCGCACGGTCACGTGCACGCCAAGACCGGCTACATCTCGCGGGTCGTCTGTCTGTCGGGCTACGTCGAGCGCCGGGATCCCGCGGCGCCGCCGCTGGTGTTCTCGGTGATGCTCAACGACTTCACCTGTTCGGACGACGAGGCGAAGGCCGCGATCGACGCGTTCGTGCAGCGGTTGGCGGTGCTCGCTGGTTGGTGAGCCGGGGCTCTCGGGCTCGGCTCAGAAGACGATCTGCAGGCCCAGCTGGTAGCCGTCGACGGTCAGGTCGGCGTCGTACTGGAACGGCCCCGAGTTGCCTTCCGCGGGCATCTGGCTGTAGCGGAAGCCAGCGAAGAACGTCATGTCCCGCAGCGGCACCGCGTAGCTGAGGCGGAACTCCATGTCCTGCAGGGTGTCGGTGAAGTCGCCGCTGAGGCTGAGCCCCGGCGAGATCGCGTAGTCGACGTCGAAGCTGAAGTCGCGCCACGTCGCCCGGGCGCGCGCCGCGGGATAGAAGTTCTCGCCCTCGGGGTGCGCGTCCTGGCGGCGCATGCCGTCGTCGGTGCGCCCTCGCATCGCCATGGTGCGGTGCGAGATCACGCCGCCGGCGGCGACGCGGAAGGTGAGCGGCGAGCCGCGCCACTCGGTCTTGGTGTCGTAGATGTTCTCGAGGTAGCCCAGGCGGAACTCGTCCATCTGGATCTCCATGCGCACCAGGTCGTTCATCTGCAGCGCGCCCCAGTCCGCGCCGAGCACGCCCTTGCGCGACGAGTACATGTCCATCTTGTAGTAGTCGAGGCGCACGCCGGCGAAGCCGTCGCCGAGGTCGAGCCGCAGGCCGGGGTTCTCGTCGTGGCGATCCTGGCCGAACGTGCGCATCGACTGCGGCGGGTTGTTCTGGATCGGCCCGTTCGGCACCGGTTGCGACTGCATGCCGGTCTCGCCGCGCACCTGGTAGATCGCCATGTAGGGCGACACCAGCAGCCGCGGCTCGGCGAACGTCGTCGAACTGCAACCACCGAGGAGGGCACCAGCCAACAGGAGGGACGCGCCGCGCATGTCGGGAGGGTACCGAACCGGGTACACACGACAACCTATCTGCCGCCAGGGCAGCAGATAGGTTGTCGTGTGTACCCGGTTCGGTACCCTCCCGCCGACCCATGTCCGAAGCATTCCTCGAACGCGACTTCAAGGCCTACGAACGGCACCGTCAGGACGACCCCGAGTACAACGCGCTGCGGCTGGCCGTGCGGCGCAAGCTCAAGGCGATGGTGGACGCGACCGGCAAGGAGGCCAAGGGCTTGGGGGTCGACCTGTCGGCGCAGGCCGGGCTGCACCACCCCTACACGTTCAACAGCTACCGGGTCCGCGAGCAGCGCGCGTATCTCTGCCGCGGCGCCAAGGAGCGCAAGAAGCTCGCCTCGTTCTTCGGCGAGGCGCTCGGCAAGGACGCCGAGACGCACTACATCCAGACGGTGCTCGAGGTCTGCATCGACGACCAGATCGTCGAGGCGGCGCTGCGCATCCACCCGCAGGCGTGGTGGGACGGCGAGAACCTGAAGAAGAAGCTGCGCAGCGACGACGCCGTGCTGGCCGAGTTCTGTCAGCTGCTGCGCGCGCTGCCCGCGGGTTTCCACCTCAAGCTGCACGACTGGAAGAAGGACAACTGGTGCTCGGTGATCAAGCCGGCCGACGTCAAGGAGGTGCTCGAGTTCTACACGCCGGGCAACCACTGGCTGCACATCCAGCGACAGCTGCCCAAGGAGGACGCGGTCGACATGGGGGTCGAGGCCGAGGCCTGGGTGCGCACCTCGCTGCTGGCGCTGCTGCCGGTCTACAAGTTCATCCTGTGGGACCCCAGCTGAGCGCCGCGGCCGTTCCCGGCCGTCACTTGCTGGGGTAGGTCGCCTTGACCCACTCGCTCCACTTGCGGTCGAAGTCGAGCACGTTGATGCCGTAGGCGTCGCGCAGCGCGTCTCGCGTCGCGCCGACGAGGTCGGTCTGGTCGGCGTACCAGTTCTCGTCGACGCGGCCCTTGACCGCGAACAGGAACTTCTGCCACTTCTCCTTGCCCTGCGACATCAGGAAGTCCATGCGCGACCAGATCGCGGCGTGGTCGTTGAAGGTCAGGTTGCCGAAGTCGCGCCACGCGTAGGCCTCGCTGAACGGCGCGAACTTGGGATTCGACGCGGTCACCAGGTTGCGCACGTAGGGCGCCCAGTTGGTGACCTTCTTCATGTCGGCGACGCCGCCTTCCTGTTGGTCGAACTGGTTCCACTTCGGGTCGACGCGCCGCAGCAGCCAGTGGCTCCAGCCCTCGCGGATCCAGACCGGCAGGTCGTAGGTGTACGAGCGGAAGCCGTCGAGCAGGTTCTGGCCGACGTTGAATGCGAGCGCGCAGTGGATCGCGGTGTCGTGCTTGAGGTTGCCGCCGTCGCACTCGGTCGAGACCGCAAACATGATCGAGCCGGTCTCCTTGAAGTGCCACCGCTGCGGGAACTTGGTGTCGCGGCCGATGAAGTCCTTGAGGTACTGACGGTAGGGTCCGAGCTTCTCGAACATCACCACCGTGTACTTGTCCTTCATGCCGAGGTACGGGCCGAAACCCATGTACCGCGCGCCGGGCTGGCGGATCACCTTGCTCGCGTCGGCGGGGAAGTCCGCGTCCTTGACGCCGAACAGGTCCTGCACGTCGGCGTAGATGTCCTCGAGCCGCTGCGCCGAGAGGTGCAGGCGCAGCCACGGGTCGAGCACGCGCGTCTTGGGGTTGATCGACGGGATCTTCTGCTGCAGCCGCTCGAGCTCGGTGCGGATCTTGGTGCGCGTCTCCATGTCCTGCGGCAGGGTCCACGCGGGCAGGTTGCAGCCGATCCGGAAGTGCGCCGTCTCGACCCAGAGGATCTGCACGTACTCGAGCGCGTCGTCGATCTCGGTGCTCTGCGTGGGCTTGTCGGCGAGGTTGCCGAACTGGAACGGGCCGTAGTTGACGTAGCCCGCCGCCTCGAGCGCCTTCGGCTCGTTCTTCGTGTACGGGTCGATGCGCCACTTCTCGTCCTTGTTCTTCTGCGCCGAGAGCGGCGCAGCGAGGAGGGCGGCGGCCGCCAGCAGCATCACGCGGTTCGTCATGGCGGACCTCACAGCTTCGCCTTCCACTCGTTGGCCAGCTTGATCGACTGGAACACGTCCAGCTTCTCGAGCGGCGGTTCGCCGTGCAGCACGCGGCAGACGTTGACCGCCTCCTTCTTCACGGCGTGGTCGGGGGAGTCCAGGTAGGTGCGCAGGATGACCTTGTGGTCGTCGATGGCGAGGTAGCGCGCCAGGCGCAGGCCGGCCATCTGGTCGGCGGCGGGGGCCTTGGTGATCGCGGCGAAGACCAGGTTGCCGTTCTCGGCCGACCGCGCGTGCGGCAGCACCGCGGCGATCAGGTCGACCTGTTCGAGCCAATGGGTCTTGGAGTAGCTCATCACCTGGCCGAGCGCGTCGCCGTCGCCGAGCGCGAGGCAGCCGAGCGCGGCGTGGAAGGCGGTGATCTCGTCCTTGTCCTTGCGCAGCGGGGTCAGGGTCGGCAGCAACTCCGGGTCGGCGAACCGGGCCATGCGCTGCGACAGGTAGCGGCGCAGTTCGACGACCGGCTTCTTGACCTCGCGCGCGAGCAGCGCGCCGTGCTTGCTCTCGATCAGGGCGTCGAACACCTCGAACAGCTGCTTGTTCTCGTTCTCGGCGCGGTCGGAGACGCGCTGGAACAGGAACGGCACGGCGCCGGCGCCCATCGCGATCAGTTGCTGTCGCGCGGCGTCGTGCAGCTTGGGATCGTCCTTCTTGAACTGCGTCGCCAGCGCGAAGACGCGGTCCTTGTCGGTCGCCGACAGTGTCGGCCACTCGCTGAGCTTCTTGATCTTGGTCTCGTCGCCCTGCTTGTCTTCGCCCTCCTGGCCGCGCAGCGGCAGGAGCAACAGGGACAGCGACAGCAGGGTGAGGAAGGTGCGGCTCGGGTTCACGGCAGTTTCAACCAGGTGGGCAGGCAGTCGCGGTGATCGGGGTGGACGTAGGTGACCTTGTCGGCGAGGCGGGCCTGCATCTGGCGCAGCCACTCCACCCACTCGGCGTTGGTGTGCGTCGCGAAGCCGACCTGCAGCAGGTCGGCGAGGTCCTCGGTGACGATGGCCGACTCCTGGATCTCGTAGCAACCCGCGACGATGAAGCCGTGCGGGACCTCGAGCACGCCGCTCACCGAGCCGGTCTTCTCCGGGTCGAACGCGAACTCGGCGACGGGCGGCTCGATCTGGCGCCGGGTCACGAGCTTGCGCTTGTGGAACAGCAGTTCGCCGCGCTGCTCGAGCTCGAACACGTTGGTGGCGACCTCGGACAGGGTCTGCGCCTGCTGGCGCAGCTCGGCCCGGCGCTCGGCGAACTCGCGCTGGGCCACGCGCAGCGGCAGCACGTAGTTCTCGAGCAGGTGCCGCTCGATGGTCTTGTGGCCGAGCTCGGGCGCCGTGGACTGGTGGATCTTGGCGTAGCGCTCGACCTCCTGGCGACGGATCTGCAGCCCGTCGACGATCAGGATGACGTCGGGGTCGACTTGCGGCGCGGCCGGCGTCTCGCCGCACGAGGCGAGCGGCGCCGCGGCGGCGAGCAGCAACAGGAACGAGCGGATGGTCCTTCTCACGGGGTGTCGAGGGTCGCCAGGAAGCGGCTGACGGGGCCGGTCAGGAAACGGTACGTCGCGTCGAGCTGGCTGGCCAGTTGCGGCAGGTCGGCGGCGCCGATCGGGCCCGGGAAGCTGCCGGTGTTCTCGAGCCACAGCGACTGCACGTCCTGTGGCCAGGTCTCGATGCGCACCTGATAGCTCTCGCGTTGCTGACCGTTTGCCGGAAAAAGAAAACGTACGCCGCCGGCCTGCAGCGGTCGACCGAACGCCTGCCAGCTCTCGGTGCCAGGGGCCACGAGGCGGCGGCTGAGGAACTCCCTGCCGTCGCGGAAGTGGCGCGGCGAGATCAGCGACCGCACCACGAACTGCTGCGCCAGCGCGGTGCTGTGGCCCAGCGCCGGGAAGGCGGCCGAGGCGACGTTGACGACCCGGGTCGCGAAGTCCTCGAGGGTGGTGCCGCGCAGTTCCTCGCGCAGCACGATGCGGTCCCAAAGGAACGATGCCATCGACACCTGCCCCGGCGCCTGCGGCAGGTTGCTGAGGTGCACGCCGTCCTGGGCGACCTGGAAGTTCTGGTAGCCGATCGCGGGCTGTCGGTAGAGCGTGTTGTGCAGGCCCTGCAGCAGGTCGGGGCGCAGCTGCTGCGGCGGGTGGAGGATCTCGGCCGTGAAGGCGATCGTGCGGGGGTCGTAGGTCATCGCGGGGGCGACGATGCTAAGGCCATGGTGGCCAAACGGCTAACCGTGGTCGGGGACCGGGGCCGAGGAACTGCGGCGACTGCTTCAACCCGGGAGGAATCGCCGGGGGTCCTCGTTTCGCGTGCCCCGCTGGGTAAGCTCCTCCACCCCTCCAACTCCGCCGAACCCGACAATGCTCCGTTTCACTGCCACCGCCGCGCTGTTCGCGGCCGCTCTCGGCCTCACCGCCGCCGCCCAGGACCCGCAGGATCAGATCAAGATGCTGCGCCGTCAGGTCGACGTGCTCTCCGACCAGCTGACCGACGAGCGCGCCAGGCTGCTGCTCGACATCAAGGTCAACGGCAAGGTGTTGGACCCCAAGGAGGTCAAGCGCGAGGCCGTGTACCTGACCGGCGGCAAGCTGGTCGAGGCCAAGGTCGCCGACTTCTTCATCCTCGAGGAGCTCAAGCGCCAGATCGACAGCGGCAAGCGGCGCGCCGAGGAGTTCGTGATCAACGAGGAGGACGTGCTGCGTGAGCTTGCCCCGATGAAGACCGACTTCGAGACCAAGAACCCGGGGGTCGACTTCTGGGAGGTCGTGCGGTCGCAGTACGGGCTCAGCAAGGAGACCTTCCTCGAGCAGCGTCGCCAGTCGATCCTGTTCGACAAGCTGTTCTTCCCGGGGTCGCCCAAGGATTGGCCGGACATCACCAAGGAGGCGATCAAGGCGCAGACCCAGAGCGACCAGGGGCCGAAGTTCATCGAGCAGCTCGAGAAGGCCACCGAGGGCGTCGACGAGCAGGGCAACCCCAAGAAGCTGCCCGAGTTCTGGGTCAACATGATGCGCCAGTTCGTGCAGAAGGGGCTGCGCAGCTGGAGCGACATCCAATACGCCTCGAACGGCCTGCCCGCCGACGTCGTGCTGAAGGTCAACGACCTGCAGTGGGGCACCGACGAGGCCTTCGCGTTCATCAAGAAGGGCATCTACGTGCAGGATCTCGAGCGCGCCATGCAGGAGGTCGCGGTGCGCGAGGCCCTGCGGCAGGAGCTCGAGAAGAACGACGCCTACGTCTCGGACGAGGTGTTCCAGGAGCGCTACGAGGCCTACCGCCAGCCCTACGACTCGACGCCGTTCACGGTCGAGGTCATCGCGACGCGCTTCAAGGGCTACCCGTGCCTCGAGGCCTACCGCGCCCGCTGGCGCCTGCAGACCTCCTACGCCGACCTGATCGCCGACCAGATCAACACCGAGAACCTGCAGGCGCACGCCGACAAGTACGCGGCGTTCTTCGCCGACGGCCAGGTGAGCATCGACGTGATCCCGTTCCAGGCCCGCAACCCCAAGACCGGCGCCTGGGAGCCGAACGGCATGGACCAGGCCAAGACGCGCGCCGAGGCGGTGTTCGCCTCGATCGAGAAGAAGGAGAAGACCTTCGACGAGGCGCTCAATTCGCACCTCGAGTTCTTCGCCAACGACGAGAAGCGCGGCCGCCTGGGCTTCCTGCCGCTCAACCAGCTCAAGCAGCAGCTGCGTGAGAACGAGTTCACGACGCTGCACGACGGCTTCTCGATCTCGGACTACCTGTTCTTCGAGGCCGAGGTCGGCACCATCGTCGGCCCGATCGCCGGCCCGGACGGCTACTTCATCGCGCGCATCAACTCGCGCACGCCGGCCCGCCGCAAGATCGACGTCACCAACGAGAAGGAGCGCGAGCTGGTCCGCGAGGACTACATCAGCCACCGCTTCTTCGACTGGGCCAACGAGGTCATCGGCCGCGCCAAGTTCGAGTGAGTCTCCGGCGCGCCGCGTGAGGTAGGATCCGCGGCGTGACGGAACCGACCGATTCGCGCGCCCACGTCCGGGCGCTGCTGCAACGCCTGTGGGCCGCGGTGGTGCGCTACCGCGGCATGGTCGCGGCGATGATCGCCTTCGGCTTCCTCGAGGCGTTCTTCACCAAGCTGCCGCTGCTGCTGGTGCACCCGCTGATGACCGCCCTGGGGGCGGGCGGGCCGCCCTCGGACAAGCCCGGAGGCACGGGTGCGCACCTGACCCAGGGCCTCACCGAGTGGTTTCAGGGGATCGCCGGCGACCTGACGGCGGCCGTGGGGCTGTCGTTCGAGCAGCCCGGCATGAACGTGGTCGTGGCGTGCGGCATGGTGGCGATCGTCTGCGGCCTGTTCGGCGCGGTGACGATCTTCTTCGTGCAGACGATCTCGCGCCTGTTCGCGATCCGCATCGTCGCCGACCTGCGCACCGAGCTGGCGCAGCACTTCCTGCGGTTGCCGCTGCGCTTCTTCGGCAAGCAGCGCATGGGCGAGATGATCAGCACCGTCACCAACGACACCCAGGTGATGCAGCGGTCGTTCGAGCTCGCCGCCGACAACGTTGTCGTCGACCCGCTGCTGATCGTCGGCAACATCGTGATCCTCGCCTTCTACGTGCCGCAGGCGATCTGGGTGCTGGTGGCAATGGTGCCGATCATGGCGATCCCCCTGTATCGGCAGGGGCAGCGCGTGCAGAAGCGCAGCACACGCAGCCTGCAGGCGATGGGGGAGACGACCGAGTCGCTCAACCAGATCCTGTCGGGCATCCGCACGGTCAAGGCCTTCCAGCTCGAGCAGCTGCGCCTGCAGGAATTCGAAGGCAACACGACGACGTTCCTCGACCGCACCCGGCGCATGCTGCGCGCCAAGGGTCGCTCGATGGCGCAGACGTTCGTCGGCTATCAGGTCGGCTTCGCCGCGCTCCTGGTGATGCTCGGCTGGGCGGTGCTCGTCGACGGCAGCGTGGATGTCGCCGACGTCGCCGTGGTCATCGCGCCGCTGTCGACCACCTACCAGAACGTCAAGCGTCTGACGCGTTCCTACCACGTGCTGATGGAGTCGGCGGGCGCTCTCGCCAGCGTCGAGAACATCCTGCGCATGGACGTCGACCATGCCAACGAGGGTGGGCGACCGTTCGCCGAGCTGCGCGGCGACGTGGAGCTACGCGACGTGTGGTTCGACTACGGCGGCGAACCGGTGCTGCGCGGCATCGACCTGAAGGTGCGCGCCGGGCAGACCGTGGCGTTCGTCGGAAGGTCGGGCCACGGTAAGTCGACGCTGCTCGACCTGCTGATGCGATTCCACGACCCCGTGCGCGGCGCGATCCTCGTCGACGGCCAGGACCTGCGTGAGCTGCGCCTCGCCGACTACCGCGCCCACACCGCGGTCGTCAGCCAGCAGGCGTTCCTTTTCAACACCACCGTGCGCGCCAACATCGCCTACGGCAAGCCGGGCGCGACGCAGGCGGAGATCGAGGCGGCGGCCAAGGCCGCCAACATCCACGACTTCCTGATGCAGCAGCCGGACGGCTACGACACGGTCGCGGGCGAGCGTGGCAGCAACCTCTCGGGTGGGCAGATGCAGCGCATCACGATTGCGCGCGCGATCCTGCGCGACCCGGCGATCCTGTTCCTCGACGAGGCGACCTCGGCGCTGGACAGCGAGAACGAGGAGGCAGTGCAGCGGGCGCTCGACAACCTCCGCCAGGGTCGCACGTCCTTCGTGGTCGCGCACCGGCTGTCGACGATCGTCGCTGCCGATCTGATCGTGGTGATCGATCAGGGCCGCGTGCTCGAGGTTGGCAGCCACGCCGAACTGCTGCGCAAGGGCGGCGTCTACAGGCGCATGTCGGAGAAGCAGGCGGTCTGAACCGCCTCAGACCGGGCCGAGCAGGGCGACCACCGTGGCGCGCATCGCCTCGCCGCGGCCGATCGCGTCGACCTTCTCGCCGGTCTTGCCCTTGATGTTGACGCGATCCACGGGCACCGCGAACAGCTCGGCGAGCTTGGCGCGCATCGCCTGTCGGTGCGGTGCGAGCTTGGGCGCTTCGGTCTCGAGCACGGCGTCCATCGACAGCACGCGCAGTCCCCGTTCGCCGAGGCGCCGCATCGCCTCGATGCAGAACTCCGCCGACGCGCGGCCGGCGTTGGCGGGGTTCTTGTCGCTGAACAGCGAGCCGAGGTCGTCGAGCCCGGCGGCGCCGAGCACCGCGTCGCAGGCCGCGTGCAGCACGGCGTCGCCGTCGCTGTGGCCGACCGGGCCGACGGCGGCGTCGAAGGGCACCCCGGCGAGCACGCACGGGCGGCCCGCTTGCAGCCGGTGCACGTCGATGCCGATGCCGATGCGGGGGAGGTCGTTCATGGCTGGGAGGCGAGGATGGTCGCCGCGAGCGGCAGGTCTTCGGGGTGGGTGATCTTCAGGTTGGTCGGCGCGCCGGGCACGATCGCGACCGGCTCGCCGAGGTGTTCGACCAGCGACACGTCGTCGGTGCCGGTGAAGCCCGTCGCCGCGGCGTGGGCGAATGCGCGCTGCAGCAGGTCGCGGCGGATCACCTGCGGCGTCTGCGCGAGCCAGATGCCGGCCCGGTCGACGGTCGCGGTGACCAGGCCGCCCTCGGCGCGCTTCAAGGTATCGGGCGCGGGGATCGCGAGCAGCGCCGCGCCGGTGCGGGCCGCGGCCTCGACGCAGGCGCGCGTCGCCTCGATCGGCAGTAGCGCGCGCGCCGCGTCGTGAACGAGCACCAGGTCGACGTCGTCGCCGGCCGCGGCGAGGCCGTTCTGCATCGACGCTTGCCGGGTGTCGCCGCCATCGGCGAAACGAACGTCGCCCAGGGCGGTGAGCTGTTGGCGGCAGCTGCGCAGATGCTCGTCGTCGCCGGAGCCCTTGACCACGACCAGGCGGTTGCCGTTCGTGAGCGGGATGGCGCGCGCCAACCGCTCGGCGGCGTGCAGCAGCAGCGGTTTGCCGGCGAGCGGCAGGTAGGCCTTGGGCACGCTGCCGCCGAAGCGGGTGCCTCGCCCTGCGGCGAGCAGCAACATGGCGACCTTCACGCGGCGAGACCTTACACTCGCCGCCGTGGCGGTGGTGCGGATTCTGGGTATCGACCCGGGCACACAGGTGGTCGGCTACGGCTGTCTCGAAGTGTCGCTCGCGGGCGTTCGTCGGCCAAGCGGTGAGGTGCCGCTCGCGCTGCGCGCGAGCAACACCGTGCTGTCGGGCGGCAGCACGCGCGACGTGCGCATGGTCGCGATGGGCGTGATGCGGCTCGGTGGCCGCAGCGCGGACCTGTCGTCGCGGCTGTTGTCGCTGGCCGATCAGTTCCGTGGGTTGCTCACCGAACTGAAACCCGACGAGGTCGCGCTCGAGGAGGCGTTCTACGGCAAGAGCGTGCAGGCGGCTCTGCGCATCGGCGAGGCGCGCGGTGTGGTCCTGGCGGAGTCGGCCCGGGTCGGCGCGCCCGTGCACCAGTTCGCGCCGGCGCGCATCAAGCGGGTCGTGACCGGCCGCGGCGCGGCCAAGAAGGAGACGGTCGCGGCCATGGTCGAGCAGCTGCTGCGCGTCGGGACGATCGGCGGCGAGGGCGTGCCCCACGACGCGACCGATGCCCTGGCGGTGGCCTGGACCCGCCTCGAACAGCGCCGTTCGCCCCTGTTGCACGTCGCCGAAGGCCTCTGAACGGCCCCCCGCGGCCCCGCGGGTTCTTGCTTTCCGGAGGAGCGATACCTCTAATTGGCGTCACCGGTCAGCAGGATCCCACTCCTTGTACCCTTCCCGGCAGTTGACGACGGCGGCGCCCAGCCCCGGTCGTGTTGCGGAGGGCCGCCAGCGGCATGTGTCGCGGCGCCGTGGGCACCGGTGTCTTCCGAGGGGGGGTGGCAGATGATCCGAGGTCCCGTCTTGCCGCAGGTGCGTGAACGGCTCTGGGCGATCGTCGCCCCCCGTCTGCAGGTCGTCGAGCACGGACTCGAACTGATCGACGAGACCTTCGACTGCAGCAACGGGCAGCTGGGACCCGTCGATTGCCTGGCTCGCGACGCCCTCGGCGCGCCGGTTCTGGTGTTGCTCGCCGTCGAGGGCGACATGTTGCTGACGGCGCGGGCGCTCGGCGCGATCGAGTTCCTCGACCGCGTCGGCAACGCCTTGGCTGCGGCGATCCCCGAGGCGCGGCTGGTTCCGGGCGCGCGCGGTCGGGTGTTGGTGATCGGGACGGAAGCGTCGACGGCGCTGTTGCACGGCCTGCGTCGCGTCAACTCGTCGCGGCTGCAGACGTGCATGCTCGAACCGTTCCGCCTCGGTGGCGAAGAGCGCTTCGCGGTTCGCTGGATGTCGGCGCAGGCGGCTGCCGAGGATCCCTCCCAGACCGCTGCCGCGAGCGAGGAGTTCGCCGTTCCCGAGGGCCACAAGGCCTGTTGGTCGGCCCTGCAGCGCATCTGCGAACGGCTCGACCCCGAGGTCCTGGTCGAGGGTGAGCGCTTCGCGCGGCGCATCACCTGGCGCGGCCATCGCCTCGGCGAGGTCGTGGTTCGCGCAGAGGGCCTGATCGGCTCGGCGCCCGGCGCCGAGGACGTCGTGCTCGCCGAGGCCCGCGACGTGCGCGGCTTCGCCGACCGGCTGCTGCGCGGCTATCTCGCGGTGCGTGAGCCGGGCGCAGGTTCGCCCGGCGCCGCTGCGATCGTTCGTGAGGGGCACTCGTCACCCTCTTCCGCCAAGCGCGCCGAGGCGCGTGCGGCATCCCAAGGCAGCATTCGCAGCACGCTCGCAGCTGCGCGGCTGTCGCCCGAGGAGTATTCCGCGCTCGGCGGCCCGGACGAAGGTCCGGCGGCCGTGTCCGCGGGTGCCGCAGACGATGTCGCGCGCATCGTCGCGGCGCAGGAGAGTCCGTGGCCGCCGACGGCGGCGACGGACTGACGGAACCGCACCGCGCCGCCCTTCGCGGGGCGCCGCGGCCTGGTTCCACGAGGATTCTCTTGGAGCCCAATCTCGACGCGAGCAAACCAACGGGCGGCTTCCTGCGGCGGTTCTTCCGCCTCGCCGGAGCGGCGGAGCCGTCGCGCGCTCGCGAGGCGACGGTGATCGCGTTCGCGAGCGGCAAGGGCGGCACCGGCAAGTCGTTCCTCACCACCAACGCCGCGATCTGCCTGCACCGCGCCGGTCGGCGGGTCGCCGTCGTCGATTGTGACTTCGGCCTCGCCAACGCCCACCTGCTGTTCGGCGTGACGCCGCGCTACTCGGTGCAACACCTGCTCGACGGCGCGGTCTCCGTGCAGCAGGCGCTGACCGCCACGCCCTATGGACCGGGCCTCGTCGCCGGCGGCTCCGGCGTCTCCAGCCTGGCGGAACTGGATGCCCGGCACATGCAGCTGCTGGGGCGCGCGCTGCACTGGCTCGCCGGTTGTCACGACGTGCTCCTGCTCGACTGTCCCGCCGGCCTCTCGCCGCAGTCGTTGACGACCGTGCTCGCGTCGCAGCACGCCGTCGTGGTCACCAATCCGGAGATCGCGGCGCTGACCGACGCCTACGCCTTGATCAAGTGTCTGGCGCGCCAGCCGTCGCGGCCGCAGATTCACCTGATCGTGAATCGGGTCACGCAGGCCGGCTTGGGTGAGGCGACCTTCGAGCGGCTCGCCGATGTTTCGCGCCGTTTTGCGGGGTGTGAGATCCACTACATCGGTGAGGTGCCCGAGGACGCGGCGGTCAGCCAGCGTCGTCTCGGGCAACCGCCGCTGACCGTGAGTCATCCCCAGTGTGCGACGTCCCAGGCGATCCAGACGGTGCTCAGGAACCTCGAGTGTGCGACCGGCGGTCTCTTGCCGATGGCGGGCGAGACGCCGGGAGTGGAAGCTCGCATGGCGGCGCAGCTGCGCCGCTGGTGAGCCGCGAGCGGCGGCTGCTGGGCATCTGGGGTGTCGCGGTCTTCGGCCTCGCCGTGAAGGCCCTGGCGACCGGTCTGTTGCCGGCACCGGCGGGCGCAACCGTGGTCCCGGTCGCGATCGACATCAACCGCGCGTCGGTCGCCGAACTGACGGTGCTGCCGGGGATCGGGCGAACCCGCGCCGAAGCGATCGTGCTGCACCGGGTGCGCCATGGCCCGTTCTCGGACCTCGAGGGGCTGATCGGGGTCGACGGCTGTGGCGAAGGCACGGTCGAGCAACTGCGGGGATTCGCCGTGGTCGCGCCGGACGCGGTCGGGTGTGCCGCAGTGCGACCGCGCGGGCGTTAGGGTAAGCTCCCGCCGACCATGGACCGCCATGCCGATGCAGTCCGCGACGCCGTCCGGCGCGCCCTCGCCGAAGACCTCGGCGACTTGGATCTATCGCTGCAGGCGGACGTTACGAGCCGCCTCGCGCTGCCGGAAGCAGGCCGCGGCCGGGCTCGCATGTTGGCCAAGCAGGCCGGCAGCCTCGCCGGGATGGAGTGCGCGACGGTTGCCTTCTCGATGTTGGATCCCGAGTGCCGCATCGAGCGCCTGGCCGCCGACGGTGAGCGTGTGGCTCCCGGGCAACTGGTGCTCGAGGTCGAGGGGCTGATGCGCGCCCTGCTGATCGCCGAACGCACCGCGTTGAACTTCGTGCAGCGGCTGTCGGGAGTGGCGACCACGACCCGGGCGTTCGTCGAAGCCGTCGCCGGAACGGGGGCGCGCATCCTCGACACCCGCAAGACCACCCCCGGGATGCGGCTGCTGGAGAAGCAGGCCGTGCTCGCGGGCGGCGGCTGCAACCACCGCATCGGCCTCTACGACCAGGTCCTGCTCAAGGAGAACCACTTCGGTTTCGCGGCGCCGGCTCCCTACGAGGACGTGGTGGCGCACTGTGTCGCCGGACAGGATCGGCCCGTGGTCGCCGAGGCGCGTTCGATCGACGAGGGCCTCGCCGCCGTGCGCGGCGGCGCGGCGATCGTGTTGCTGGACAACTTCGCACCAGGCGAGCCGCTGCGCGCGGCGGTGGTCGCGTTGCGCGCCGCGGCGCGTGAACTGGGTCGGGAGATCGAGATCGAGGCCTCGGGCGGCGTCGACCTGCGCACCGTGCGCGCCTTCGCCGAGAGCGGCGTCGACCGGATCTCGGTCGGGGCGCTGACCCACTCGGCCGTCGCGGTCGACTTCTCGCTGCTCGTCGAGGGGGTGCGCGCGTGAGCGAGGCCTTGTCCTTCCCGCCCCTTGGTTCGGCGCTGCGCCAGCTGCGCGCCGACGTGCGGGTCGCCGCGGTGCGCCTGGGCGGTGACGAGGGGCTCGGCGACGTCCTGGCACTCGTTGCCGACGAGCTGGTCAACAACGCCATTGAGCACGGCGCCGCCTACCGCAACAAGAACCTGGATCTGCGCCTGACTGTCGACCGCGTCGGCGAGCGCTGGCGGGTCGCGTTCCACGACCCGGAGATGCCGGCCGGCGAGGTCGCCGAGCTGGCCGCGTCCCTGGCCGACGTGGTGCAGGGCATGCCCTCTCTCGAGAGCGAGCGCGGTCGCGGCCTGTTCTTGCTGTCGGTCTACCTCGAGGAGATCACCGCCGAAGCCGATCCGGCCGGGGGGCTGCTCCTGGCCGGTTGGGTGGCGCGTTCGTGACCAAGGGGCTGGCGGCGGTGTTGGAGCTCTACCTGCGCACGCCACGGCTGCTGCGGTTGCTCGCACCGGTGTTGGTGATGTACGCGTTGTGGCGCTTGTCGGCGCAGCAGTCGATTCCGTTGGGGCCGGTGCAGCTCAGCGAGTTCGCCCACAACAGCATGCACATCTTCGCCTACGGCGGCCTCGGCGCGGCGTGGTTCCTGGCGTTGTCGGACCGCGCCGAACGCAAGCTCGCGGCCTCGCGCAGCAAGGCGCGGATCGCGGTGTTGTTGGCGGTTGTCTACGGCATCGTCGACGAAGTGCACCAGTCGTACGTGCCCGAACGGACCGCATCGGCCGGCGACGTCCTGTCCGACTTCAGCGGCGCGACCTTGGCGGTGCTCGTGTTGTTGTCGGTCGGTGACCGCGATCGAACGGCGCTGCGCATCCTGCCGTGGTGGCTCGTCGTCTGCGTCGGCAGCGTGGCGTTCGCGACCTATGGGCCCTGCTGACCGCTGTCCTCTCGCAGGGGCGGTCGTCGCGCGCACCTGTCTCGCGTGCGCTACAGGCGGCGATGGCACGGCGTCGTCACGGCCTTCGAACATCGTGACACGCGCGGCACGCGATGTGCGCTGGGCGGCCCGCCATGAAAGCACTACCGCTGTCGGTTCTCGCGGCTCTGTGCGCCGCACTCCTCTCGGATGCCGCCGCCGCCCAGGTCTCGATCCAGGCGCGCCTCGGCCGCAACGTCTCGGCGCGCGTCTCGACGGGCGTGGTGTCGGCGCGGCACGACCACGATCACGGCCGCGGTGCCAGCACCCGCCACCAGTCGCAGCGCGGTCGCTGGGAGACCGTCTGTGAGCAGGTTCTCGTGCCGGGCTACTGGAAGGAAGAGCACGTTCCCGCGCGCTACGGCTGGATCTACAGCGGCTGCGGGCACCGCCACTGGGGCCTGATCGACCGCGGCGGCTGCCGGCGCGTCTGGGTGCCGGAGCGCTACGAGACCCGGCACCGCCGGGTCTGGGTCCGCTGCTGAAGGTGGCACCTCGACGGGCGGGCGGGTAGACAAACCCGCATGACGGACCGCGGCGAACGTTTCGACCACCCGCTCATCGAGCGCTACGCCAGCAAGGACATGGCGCAGCTGTTCTCGCCGCGCGCGCGCCACACCGCCTGGCGCGACCTCTGGATCGCGCTGGCCCAAGCCGAACACGAGCACGGCTTCCCCGTCACCGAAGAGCAGATCGCCGAACTGCGCGCGCACCGCGACGAGTTCGACTGGGACCGCGCCGCGCAGCTCGAGAAGGAGTTGCGCCACGACGTGATGGCGCACGTGCATCACTACGGCGAGCTGTGCCCCAAGGCGAAGCCGGTGATCCATCTGGGCGCCACCAGCTGCTTCGTCACCGACAACGGCGACCTGCTCATCTATCGCCGGGCTCTGCGCATGCTCGAACAGCGCCTCGCCGCCGTGATCGCGGCCCTCGCCGCCTTCGCACAGCAGTGGCGGGCGCAGCCGTGCCTCGGCTACACGCACTTCCAGGTCGCGCAACCGGTCACGGTCGGCAAGCGCGCCTGCCTGTGGGCGCAGGACTTCGCGCTCGACCTCGACGAGGTGCGGCGCGTCGCCGACTGGCTGCCGTTCCGCGGCGTGAAGGGCACGACCGGCACCCAGGCGACGTTCCTGATGCTCGCGGGGAACGACCACGACAAGGTCGCGGCGGTCGACGCGAGCGTGACCAAGGCGATGGGCTTCCACAAGTCGATCGCGGTGAGCGGCCAGACCTACACCCGCAAGATCGACTGGACGATCCACCAGGCGCTGTCGGCGATCGCCCAGTCGGCGAGCAAGTTCGCCAACGACCTGCGGCTGCTGTCGCACGAAGGGGAGATCGAGGAGCCCAGCGAGAGCAAGCAGATCGGCAGTTCGGCGATGGCCTACAAGAAGAACCCGATGCGCTGCGAGCGCGTCTGTGCGCTGGCGCGCTACGTGATCGAGGTCGCCAGCACCAGCGCGCACACCGCCGCGACGCAGTGGCTCGAACGCACGCTCGACGACTCGGCGGTGCGCCGCATCGCCATCCCCGAGTCGTTCCTGGCGATCGACGGCATCCTGATGCTGGTCGAGAACGTCGCCAAGGGGCTCGTCGTCTACCCCAAGGTGATCGAGAAGAAGTTGCGCGAGCAGCTGCCGTTCCTGGCGACCGAGGAGATCCTGATGGCCGGTGTCGCCGCCGGCGGTGACCGCCAGGACCTGCACGAGCGCGTGCGCGTCCACAGTCGCGCCGCGGCCCACGCGGTCAAGGCGGAGGGGCGTGACAATCCGCTGATGCAGTTGATCGCCGACGACCCGGCGTTCGCGGCGATCGCAGCGAAGCTGCCGAGCCTGATGGATCCGATGCGGTTCGTCGGGCGCTCGGCCGAG
The DNA here is from genome assembly GCA_020638655.1 of Planctomycetota bacterium. GTDB lineage: Bacteria > Planctomycetota > UBA1135 > UBA1135 > UBA2386 > JACKIC01. The sequence goes on along the minus strand of JACKIC010000001.1, from coordinate 39,612 downwards.
CAGGTCGACGCGTTCGTGCGCGACGAGGTCGCGCCGCGTCTGGCCGGCATCGAGGCCGGCGGGCTCAGCAGCGAGATCCGCGTCTGAACGCGCGCCGCGGCGGGCGCGGCGGCATCATGCACACATGAGCGAGCAATCCAGCGCCGCGGAGGTCGCGGCCATGCGTCGGGAGTTGCGCGCGCGATGTCGCGCCCTTCGCGGCGCGGTGGGGGAGGCGCCCAGGGAGTCGGTCGTCGCCAACGTCGACCGGATCGTCGATGCCGCGCTGCATGCCGGCCAGCGGGGGCGCGCCGCGCCGTGTATCGCCTTCTACTCGATGATCCAGGGCGAGGTCGATCTGTCGGCCTCGATGCGCCGCGCGGTCGCGGCCGGCGCGACGGCCGCGTTGCCCGTCGTCGTCGCCAAGGACCAACCGCTCGTCTTCCGCGCCTGGACCCCGGCGACTCGCATGGAGCCTGGCGTGTGGGGCATCCCCGTGCCGAGCGACGGGCCCGAGGTGGATCCCGACCTGCTGTTCATCCCGGTGGTGGGGTTCGACGACGCGGACTTCCGGCTCGGCAATGGTGGCGGCTTCTACGACCGCACGCTGGCGGTGCGTTCGCCGCGGCCGCGGGCCATCGGCATCGGTTTCGAGTGCCTGCGCCTGCCGACGATCGGGCCGCAGGCCCACGACCTGCCCATGGACCTGGTCGTCACCGAGCGGGAGCTCGACGCAAGGAAGTTGGCTGCGGTGTCCGCCTGGCGAGGGTGCCAAAATGGCTGAATGTAGAGCGGTTGCGCCAGGGTGGCATGCCAAAGGGTCGTGCGAACTGGTCCTGATGAGTTGTAAGCAGTTGCGTTGTAGCCATTAACGGGACACTGAAGATGGCATGGATCCTGCATTCGGCGGGCTCGCAACCCAGACCCCTGAATTCGCCAAGGAGGACGCCATGAACACCGAGAAGCTCACCCAGAAGTCGCAAGAGGCCCTGCAGCTCGCCCAGACCAAGGCGGTCTCGTTCGGGCATCAGCAGGTCGATGTGCCGCACCTGCTCGTGGCGCTGGTGGAGCCCAAGGACGGCCTCGTGGCGCGCCTGCTCGAGCGCATGCAGGTCCCGGCAGATGCCTTCCAGGGCGCGATTGAGGCCGAGCTGCGCAAGCTGCCGAAGGTCTCCGGCCCCGGGTTCTCGGCCGACAAGATCTTCCTGACCCAGGACCTCGCCGCGGTGCTGACCGCGGCCGAGCAGCAGGCCGCCAAGATGCGCGACGAGTACGTCTCGGTCGAGCACCTGTTCCTGGCGATCCTGGCGGCGGCGAAGGGTGGGGTCCGCGAGGCGTTCAAGGCCTTCGCACTCGACGAGGCGCGCTTCCTCAACGCGCTCAAGGAGGTCCGCGGCAACCAGCGCGTGCAGAGCGCCAACCCCGAGGCGACCTACGAGGCGCTCGAGCGCTACGGCCGCGATCTCGTCAAGATGGCGAAGGACGGCAAGATGGACCCGGTGATCGGTCGCGACGACGAGATCCGCCGCGTGATCCGCATCCTGTCGCGCAAGACCAAGAACAACCCCGTGCTGATCGGTGAGCCGGGCGTCGGCAAGACCGCGATCGCCGAAGGGCTCGCGCAGCGCATCGTGCGCGGCGACGTGCCCGAGGGGCTCAAGGACAAGACGGTGTTCGCGCTCGACATGGGCAGCCTCGTCGCCGGCGCGAAGTACCGCGGCGAGTTCGAAGAACGCCTCAAGGCGGTGCTCAACGAGGTCAAGACCAGCGAAGGCCGCATCCTGCTGTTCATCGACGAACTGCACACCATCGTCGGCGCCGGCAAGGCCGACGGCGCGATGGACGCGGGCAACATGCTCAAGCCGATGCTGGCCCGCGGTGAGCTGCACTGCATCGGCGCGACGACCCTCGACGAGTACCGCAAGTACATCGAGAAGGACGCGGCGCTCGAGCGGCGCTTCCAACCCGTGCTCGTGGAGCAGCCGAGCGTCGAGGACACGATCTCGATCCTGCGCGGGCTCAAGGAGCGCTTCGAGGTGCACCACGGCGTCAAGATCCAGGACGCCGCCCTGGTCAACGCCGCGACGCTGTCGCACCGCTACATCACCGACCGCTTCCTGCCCGACAAGGCGATCGACCTCGTCGACGAGGCGTGCGCGATGATCCGCACCGAGATCGACTCGCTGCCGACCGAGCTCGACACCGTCAGCCGCAAGCTGATGCAGCTCGAGATCGAGGAAGCCGCGCTCGCCAAGGAGAAGGACGCGGCCAGCAAGGCGCGGCTCGCCGAGCTCAAGAAGGACATCGCCGATCTGCGCGGCAAGGCCGACGCGATGCGGGCGCAGTACGAAACCGAGAAGCAGGCGATCGGCAAGGTGCGCGGGCTGCGCGAGAAGCTCGAGGCGCTGCGCCACGAGCAGCAGGAGGCCGAGCGCCGCTACGACATGAACAAGGCCGCCGAGCTCAAGTACGGCGCGATCCCGGACGCCGAGAAGGCGCTCGCCGCCGAGGAGGCCCGCATCGCGGGCGGCGACGAGGGCGGCGAGCGGTTGTTGCGTGAGGAGGTCACCGGCGACGAGATCGCCCAGATCGTCGCGCGCTGGACCGGCATCCCCGTGACCCGGCTCATCGAGGGCGAGCGCGAGAAGCTGCTCAAGCTCGACGAGATCCTGCACGAGCGGGTCGTCGGCCAGGACGAGGCCGTGCAGGTCGTCGCCGACGCGGTGATCCGGGCCCGTTCGGGCATCAAGGACCCCAAGCGCCCGATCGGCAGCTTCCTGTTCCTGGGCCCGACGGGCGTCGGCAAGACCGAGCTCGCCAAGACCCTGGCCGAGGCGCTGTTCGACAGCGAGGACAACCTCGTGCGCATCGACATGTCCGAGTACATGGAGAAGCACGCGGTGTCGCGCCTGATCGGCGCGCCGCCCGGCTACGTCGGCTACGACGAAGGTGGGCAGCTGACCGAGGCCGTGCGGCGCAAGCCCTACTCGGTGGTGCTGTTCGACGAGATCGAGAAGGCGCACCCGGACGTGTTCCACGTGCTGCTGCAGATCCTCGACGACGGCCGCGCCACCGACAGCCAGGGGCGCACGGTCGACTTCAAGAACACCGTGCTGATCCTGACGTCGAACATCGGGGCGCCGATCCTGCTCGATGGCATCACCAAGGACGGCACCATCATGGAGTCGGCGCGGGATCAGGTGATGGCGGAGCTGCGTCGGCACTTCCGGCCCGAGCTGCTCAACCGCATCGACGACATCGTGCTGTTCAAGCCGCTGCAGACCGGCGAGATCCGGCGCATCGTCGACCTTCTGTTGGTCGACCTGCGCGCGCGGCTCGCGGATCGCAGGATCACGATCGACGTCTCCGACGAGGCGAAGACGTTCCTCGCCAACCAGGGCTACGACCCGGTGTACGGCGCCCGGCCGCTCAAGCGTTACCTGCAGCGCGCTCTGGAGACCCAGGTGGGGCGCAAGATCATCGCCGGCGAGATCGCCGACGGCAGCGCCGTGCACGTCGACGTCCGCGGCGGCGAACTCGTGATCGAGTCGCGTCGCCCGGAGCCGGCGGTGAACTGAGTCGCCGCGGCGCGCCTCACCGGGCCGGCGGCGACAGCCACCGGCCCAGCGTCGCGCGCAGGTCGGCGAGGTTCATCGGCTTGGCGAGGTAGTCGTCCATGCCCGCGTCGAGGCAGCGCTGCCGATCGTCCGGGAACGCGTGCGCCGTGACGGCGACGATCGGCGTGCGTTCCCCGCGCTCACGTTCGAGGTCGCGGATCGCGCCGGTCGCCTCGAAGCCGTCCATGACCGGCATCTGGCAGTCCATCAGGATGACGTCGTAGGAGCGGCCTTCGGCCATCGCCAGCGCCGTCGCGCCGTCGCTGGCCACCTCGGCGTCGACGCCGAGGCGGCGCAGCATCGCCAGCGCGACCCGCTGATTCACGGGGTTGTCCTCGACCACGAGGACGCGCGCGCGATCGCCGAGGTCCTCGGCCGGCGCGGCGCTGCCCGTGGTCGGGGCTGGATCGCAGTCGCTGCCGTCGTGCGCCTTGGGCAGTTCGAACCAGAACGTCGACCCGCCGGCGGCCGCGCTGTGCATGCCGATGGTGCCGCCCATCTGCCCGATCAGTGTGCGAGAGATCGCCAACCCCAGACCCGTACCGCCGTAGCGCCGCGAGTGGGAACTCTCCACCTGACTGAACTTCTGGAACAGCAACTGCTGCTTGTCGGCGGGCACGCCGATCCCGGTGTCCACGACCTCGCAGCGCACCGTCGGTTCGGCCGCGTCCGGCGCCATGCGGAGCCGCACGGTTACCGTGCCGGTCTCGGTGAACTTCAGGGCGTTGCCGATCAGGTTGGTCAGCACCTGGCGGACCCGCGTGCTGTCGCCGATCGTGCACCAGCAGATGGAGGGATCGGCGTCGAGGCTGCAGGTCACGCCCTTCTCGGCGGCGGTCGGCAGGAACAGCGTGACGACATCGCGCGCGCCGTCCAGCAGCGAGAAGGGCGCGGCGTCGACCCGCATCTTGCCGCTCTCGGCGCGCGACAGGTCCAGGATGTCGTTGAGCACCGTCAGCAGGGCGCGCGTCGACTGGCCGATCGTGTCGAGCCACTCGCGCTGCTGCGGGTCGAGGTCGCTGCCCGCCAGCAGCTCGGTGAAGCCGAGGATGCCGTTCATCGGCGTGCGGATCTCGTGACTCATGTTGGCCAGGAACTCCGTCTTGGCGCGGTTGGCGACCTGCGCATCCTCGGCGAGTTGCTTGCTCTCCTGCAGGTTGTTCTCCAGGCGCGCGTTCGCCTGCTGCAGCTGGGTGTTGGTCGACTCGAGGTGGCGCTTGGCCTCGGTGAGCTCGGCCATGGCGCGCCGGCGGTCGCTCGCTGCGACGATCAGCATCGCGAAGTCGGTGATCGACGCCAGGAAGTCCTGTTCGTCGACGCTCCACGTGCGCGCCACGCCGATGTGCTCCGCGCAGACTGCGCCGATGAGGCGGCCGTTCTGCCAGATGCCGCAGTCGATCATCGAGGTGATCCCGAGCGGCTTCAGATAGCTCTCGGTGAACTCGCTGGTGCGAGGGTCGCTCTGTGCGTCGTGGGCCGCGAGCATGCGATGGGCCTCGAGGGCCGCGAAGTAGCGCGGGAACGCGGCGACGGGAAGTCGCAGCCCCGCGCTGATCTCGCCCGTGTCGGCCTGCAGCAGGATCCGGCACTCGAGGGCTTCGTGCGCGGCGTCGAAGAGCCAGATGCTGACGCGGGCCGTCTGAAGCACGTCTGCGGCCTTCTGGACGAGCGTACGGCCGGCGGTGTCGAAGTCGCCGTGGTCGAGTCGCGCCAGGTCGAGGAAGACACGGTGCTGCGGTTGGGCCAGGGGCTCGTCCGGCGGCGGGGATGGCCCCGCCGTTGCGGGGCCGTTGCCCCGGATCGAGCTTGCGTCGCATCTCTCCACAGGTCGCCGATCGGGTAGCGGCCCGCGGCGGCTGAACCGGCGCAGGGCGGCGCCGATGGCAACGGGTCCTCCGTTCCGGGTCCGGGAGTTCCTTGATAGGGTCATCTGGCGCCGATGCCCGCCGTCCACGATCCCTCTCGTTTCGCCTTCGTGCCCGCACTGGAAGCCGCGTGCAGCGCCGTGCTCGCCGAGTTGCAGCAGTTGTCGTCGGCGGAGTTCGTCGACAGTCCGGACTCGTTGACCACGGTCGCCGATGGCTACGACGAGACGGGATGGAAGTGGTTCGGGCTCTACGGCGGCAGCGCCGTCGACGTCGAGGCCAACAACCGCGTGCGCTGTCCGGCGACCGCCGCCGCCTGCGCGGCGGTGCCCGGCCTGGTGAACGCCGGTTTCTCCTGGTTCCGGCCGGGCACGCACCTCTATCCCCATCGCGGGGAGATGCAGGGCGTGCTGCGCTGTCACCTGCCGCTGCTGGTGCCGGAGGGTGACCTCGGCATGAGCTTTGGGGACGAGGTGTGCCGCTGGGTCGCGGGCCGCTGCCTCGTGTTCGACGACACGGTCGAGCACGAGGCCTGGAATCGCGCCGCGAGCGACCGCGTGGTGCTGCTCGTCACCTTCGCGGCGCCGTAGCGGCTACTTCAGCTCGCCGCAGTCGGCGATCACGACGTCCTGCGAGGTCGTGCCCGAGCGCGAGCCGCAGGCCTCCATCTTGTCGAGCACGTCCATGCCCTCGACGACCTTGCCGAACACGCAGTGCTTGCCGTCGAGCCACGGCGTCAGCACCGTGGTGATGAAGAACTGCGAGCCGTTGGTGTTCGGTCCCGCGTTGGCCATCGACAGCAGGCCCTTCTTGTCGTGCTTGAGCTGGAAGTTCTCGTCCTTGAACTTGTCGCCGTAGATCGACTCGCCGCCCGTGCCGTTGCCGCGCGTGAAGTCACCGCCCTGGCACATGAACTCCTGGATGATGCGGTGGAAGCGGCTGCCCTTGTAGTGCAGCGGCTTGCCCTGCTTGCCCACGCCCTTCTCGCCGGTGCACAGCGCGCGGAAGTTCTCGGCGGTCTTGGGGGTGGTGTCGGCGAAGAGTTCGAAGACGAGGCGGCCGGCGGCCTTGTCGCCGATGGTGATGTCGAAATAGACGCGGGGGTTGCTCATGGGGAGGGCAGTGTTAGCCGATCGGCGCGGCGAGGCCAACCGACTCGCCGCCATTCAGCCGTGGATCAGCCGCCGATGCGGTACCGCACACCGTTGCTCGTGGTCGCGCCGGCTGCGTTCGCGGTCGGGTCGAGCGCCAGCGCCTGCACGAACAGGTCGAAGTCGACGAACGCCGCGGCGAACGGGATCGGCAGCTGCCACGAGGCCGTCTGGTTGGCGCCGGTGACGAGCAGGATCGCGTCGGGCGAGACCAGCAGGTCGCAGCCCGGCATGCCGTAGGGTGCGAGCGACAGCGGCAGCGGCGTGCTGCCGGCCATCGTGTCGGAGAAGCCGATCGTCAGGATCGCGAACGACAGCGGCAGGTTGACGAGGTCCGCGCGCGCGACGCCGCCGATCACCGCCGACGAGTTGGCGGTCGGCAGCACCTGCGGCGCGCCGAGCGCACCGGGGCAGCCGGTGCCGAACGGGCTCTCCTCGGCGGCAGGTCCGAGCGCCCACAGGTCGTTCTGCGCGCTGAAGCGCACCCCGCCGAACAACAGCGTCTGGCCGCGCGCGACATCGCGCACCACCGTGTTGCCGTAGCGCACGAGCGGGTCGTAGGCGAGTTGCAGCGGTGTCCAGTCGGTTCCGTCGAAGCTCCAGGTGACGTCGGCCACGACCTGCGTCGGCATCGGGTAGCCGCCCGTCAGCAGCACACGATCGTCGACTTCGTCGTACGCCATCGACGTGTAGTAGCGGGCGCTCGGCGCGTTGGCGGTCACGCGCTGGGACCAGTTGGCGCCGTCCCAGAGCCAGGTGTCGTCGCGCGCCGTCCACGCGCCGGTCGCGGGCACCGCGCCGCCGAACAGCACGAGGTCCTGCGACGTCGCGGCCATCGCTGCGCCGACCCGCGCCGGCGGCGACGACGCGGGGTTCTGCTGGGTCCAGTTCGCGCCGTCCCAGGTCCAGGTGTCGGCGAGCGCGGCGGCGGTGGTGCCGCCGCCGAACAGCACGACCCGCTGGCTCGGCGCGTGGTAGGCGAGTGCGTAGCCCATGCGCGCCGAGGGCGCGTTGGCGGGAGCGCGCTGCGTCCACGCGGTGCCGTTCCAGCTCCAGGTGTCGCCGTGGTAGACGGTCGGTGTCGGCAAGGTGCCGTAGGTGTAGCCGCCGAACAGGACCATCTCGCCGCGCGCGGCGTCGAACACCATCGACAGGATCGTGCGCCTGCTCGGTGCGACGGTCGTCGTCGCCAGCTGCCAGCGCTGCCCGTCCCAGGTCCAGGTGTCGGCGTAGCTGGTCGAACTCATGCCGCCGCCGAACAGCACGCACTCCTGCCGCGCGATGTCGTACGCCATGGCTGCGTGTCCGCGCGGCGACGGTGCGGTGGCCGCCTGCAGCTGCCAGCCCGTGCCGATGTACTCCACGATCTGTTCCTGGGTGGTCGGGAACACGATCGGGCGGCCCGCGACGGGATCGAACACCATGTTGCAGGGCTCGGTGAAGAACTCGGTCGGCGCACCGGTCGGGACGGTCTGGGTCCAGGTGGTGCCGTCCCATTCCCACGTGTCGGCGAACGACGAGAGCACGCCGCCGGTGCCGCTGGTGAGCACCACGCGCTGTCGCGAGGGGTCGTAGACCATGCCGTGCATCGAGCGCGCGGTCGGCGAGATCGCGGTGATGCGGCGTGTCCAGAACGCGCCGTCCCACTCCCAGGTGTCGTTCAACGTCGAGAGGGCGGACGTCGTGCCCGATCCGCCGAACAGCACGACCTTGCCGCGCGCCGCGTCGAACGCCATCGCGTGCTTGTGCCGCGCTGCCGGCGGCGCCCCTGGCGCCATCACCTGCCACTGCGCACCGTCCCACTCCCAGGTGTCGTTGAGCACCGTGTTGCCCGCGAGGCCGCCGAACAGGACGACGCGATCGCGCGCGCTGTCGTACGCCATCGCGTGCCCGATACGTGGCGACAGCAACGGGGTGTTGCCATGTCGGCGCCAGCGGCTGCCGTTCCAGATCCACGTGTCCTGGGAGCCGGCGCCACCGAACGCGAGCAACTCACCGCGCTGCGTATCCGTGGCCAACACGGTGCCCGTGGTGAACACGGGCTGGTCGGGGTCGACGTGGCGCTGCCACGCGCCGTTGCGCCACTCCCAGACGTGCGGCAACGAGCCGAGCGAGTTGTTGGCGCCGCCCATGCGCACAGGCGCGCCCGTGACCGGGTGGTTGCCGTACGAGCCGTCGGACACGGTGAACGGCTGGCGCAACGACCAGGCCTGCCCAGGTTGTTGCGCGATCGCGGCGCCGAGCAGCGAAGTGGTGACGAGCGTCAGGGAGAGGATGCGGTTCATGGCCGGGTACCTTCAGTCGCCGAGGACGAAGCGCAGCACGTCGCTGACGACGAAGCTGCCGATGGGGCTGTGCGCGGGGTCCATCGCGCCGGTTTGCACAAGCAGGGCCACGCTCAGCAGACCCGGGGAGTTGGGGATCGGCAGCCCGAAACGCGCGCGCCCGGTGCCGTCCGAGACCAGGAAGTGCAGCGCCGGCGGTGATTGCAGCCACGAGACGCAGCCGCCGCCGAGGTGCGCGCCCTGCATCTGGAAGCCGAACGCGATGGCTGTCGGGGCGGAGCTTGCGAAGGTCTCGGCGATCACGCCGAAGTTCGGGTTGCCGGGCGTCGGGATGCCGTCCGTGAGTACGCCCGGAGTGTTGGCGAACGAACAGCCGTAGGCGATGCGTTCGGCGACGGCGGGCGTCGTGGTCACGTACATCGCGGTGCGGTTGCTGCCGGTCGGCGTGCTCGGAGAGTTGCCGAAGGTCCACAGCCGGCCCCGCGCGTAGTCCGGCGCGGCAGCTTCGATCGAAACCGTGCCCAGACCCGGGGCGGGCCGCCAGGCGATGCCGTCCCACTCGAGCGCCGTCGATTGCGGGCTGGTGGCCAGCACGAGCTGCGTCTCGGGTCGGAAGTTCACTTGTGCGGTGAAGGCGAACGGCGACGAGTACTGGGTCCAGGCCGTCCCGTCCCACTCGGCCACCGCGTAGTAGGACGCCGCCACGGTGACGTTGCGCGCGGGGTCATGGCAGATGCTCGAGAAGCCCGGGCCGATGCTCGCCGGCAGCGGGTTGTTGCGCCAGTCGGTGCCGTCCCACTGCCAGTATCGCGATCCCGTCGTGGATACGCCGACCACGCCGCCGGCGGGGTCGGTGGCGAGCAGCAGCGCCTCGACGGGCACGGTGACAGGTTGCGCCTGCTGCCAGTTGACGCCGTCGAAGAGCCAGGTGTCGTCGAGGTGCGTATTGCCGTCGTAGCCGCCGAACAGCACGAACGCCTGGTTGGCCGGCGACCACGCCATGCTCGCGGCGCGCCGCGGCGATGGGTTGACGATGCTGCTGACGCGCTGCCAGACGCCGTCGAAGCGCCAGGTGTCGCCGAGCATCACGTTGTTGGGGCCGTTGCCGCCGAACGCGAACGTGCCCGCGAGCGTCGGTGACGACCCGACCGCGGCCTGGCTGCGCCGCACCGGGTGCTCGAACGGCAGGCGGCGCCAGACGTCGCCTTCGAGCCGCCACAGCCCTTCGCCCGGAAACGTCACGGTGTCGAGTCGCAGCAGGCCGATGCCGTCGTGGATCAGTTGGGTGTTGCGCGCATCGAACGTGCCCGGCGTCGCGATCGCATGCCACGCGCCGTTCGCGTAACTCCAGGTGCGCGGCGCGAGCGCGCCGATCATGGTGTTGCCGTGCACGACGAGCCGCGCGTGCTGCGGGTCGTAGGCCATCGAATAGGTGAACGACGAGCCCTGGGACGGCAGGCTCGCGTCGATCACGGACCACTGCGCGCCGTCCCAGTCGAACAGCGCCGGCGACGTGCCCGCGGCGAGCACGCAGCGACCGCGCGTCGGGTCGTAGACGAGGCTGCGCACGGTGGGGGGCGCGGCGGGCGGCGTGATCGTGAGCCACTGCGTGCCGTCCCACTCGGAGACCGCGGCGGCGGACACGCCGACGAGGCGCTGGCGGGCCTCGTCGAACGCGACGGCGAGGAAGCCGCCGGGGCCGGCGGGCATCGGCGCGGTGTTCCAGTTGGCGCCGTCCCAGGTGGTGCCGTCGATGCCGAAGAAGCGCCGGCGGCTCGGATCCCAGGTGCCCACGACGGGGCTGTGCGTCGCGCCGAGGCGCTGCCGGAACGTCGCGCCGTCCCATTCCCAGAGGCGATTGGGCGAGCCCTCGAACACCAGCGTGGTGCCGCGTTGGCTGTCGTACACCGCGGTGCCCGCGCGCGGGAACGTGGTGACGTCGACGAGCCGCGCCTGGGCGACGGCGGCGCTGCAGGTGACGGCGAACATCAGGCAATGCGTGCGGATCATGGTCGATCTCCTCATTCGCCGACGAACATGCGCCGACCCGCGGTCAGCACGAAGGAACCGAGCGGACTGGCCGCGGGGTCGAGCACCGCGCCCTGCGCCGTGAACTGCACGCCGAGCAGGCCGGGGTCGTTCGGGATCGGCAGCGCGAAGCGCGCGATGCCACCGGTGTTGGCTGGCGCGAACAGCACGCCGAGATCGAGCGCGATCAGAGCGCGACAGCCGTTGCCGAGGTCGACGTTCTGCGCTGCGAGGCCGAGCACCAGGAAGGTCGGCGCGGCGCCCGAGGCGCTCGCGACCTCGAGCGCGAAGTCGGTGTCGAAAGCGGGTGTGGCGATCGGCGCGAGCGCGGGCGTGGGCCCGATCGAGCACGGGCTGCCGTAGGCGTCCACCTGTGCCGCGATCGCCTGTAGACGGCGCACGGTCGGCACCGAGAAGTTCAGCGTGCGTTGCATGCCGAAGTGCGTCGCGTAGCGCGCCTGCTGCGGTTGGCCGACGCCCGTGCCCAGCCCCGACGAGCTGAGCCAGTCGCTGCCGTTCCACTCGTACGCCGTGTTCGTGTCGGCGACGACGACGCGGTTCGTCTCGGGACGGAACGCCGCGGTGCGCATCTGCGCCGGCTGCACGGTGACCGCCTGCAGGGTCCAGGCCGCGCCGTCCCAGGTCCATGTCTCGGCGATCGGTTGCAGGCTGCTGTTCAAGCCGCCCTGCACCACGACCTGACCGCGCGTCGGGTCGTAGGCGTGCATCGTCCGCGTGCGCGCCGCGGGCATCGTGGCCGGGGTGACCGGCGTCCAGGTCGTGCCGTTCCAGCGCCACTGGTCGCCGAACGTCGTCGTATTGTCGGCGCCGCCGAACAGCATCACGCCGCCGAGCGGGTCGCGCGCCATCACCGCGCCCTGCCGCGGCGACGGTGATTGGGAGGGTTGTTGCTGCTGCCAGTCGGTGCCGTCCCACAGCCACGTGTCGCCGCGGTGGATGGTGCCCTGGTAGACACCGCCGAACAGCAGCACCTGCTGATTCAGGTCGGACCAGGCGAGGTGCGCGGAGTGGCGCAGCGGCGGGTTGGTCGCCGGATCGCAGTCGAGCCAGCCGCGATCGAACAGCATGGTCTGGTCGGGTGGCACGTTGAGGCCGCCGTTGTCGCCGCCGAAGCCGACGAGCACGTCGCGCACCTGGTCGTAGGCGAAGGCGGTGTTGGTCCGGTACGAAGGCAGGCGCGGGGCGCTCCGGGCCAGGGTCCACGCCGACCCCCGCAGCTGCCAGATCCTGCCGGTGGCCGGCACGAACATGGTCACGCCGACGCCGTCGTCGTGCATCTGCCCGTCGGTGACCGGTCCCGGATCGCTCGTCGTCGGGATCTGCGACCACGCGGTGCCGTTCCAGGTCCAGGTGTCCGTGTTGGTCGGGCTGCCGCCGTAGAGCACGAGCTGTTGGCGCGAGGCATCGAGCGCGAGGCCCGCATCGGCGCGGTTCGCCGCGGTGGCGCCCGTGAGCTGGGTCCAGGCGAAGCCGTCCCACGACCGGGTCGCGCCCTGCGCGTAGAGGATGCAGCGTTGCGAGATCGGGTCGAACGCGAAGGCAGTGCTCGCCACCCAACCGTTCCCGAAGGAGCTGAGGTCCCACCAGCGCGTGCCGTCCCACTCCCACATGCCCGGGGTACCGATCGCGACGAGCCGTTGCCGCGCCTGGTCGTAGGCGATGGCGCGCACGGCGTTGTTCGCGGGCGCCGCGCCGCTCTTCGCCCAGGTCCACTGGCCGCGCGACCAGCTGCCGACCCACGAGTCGGTGGAGACCGCGAGCACGCGGCGCTGGGTGGGGTCGTAGACCATCTGGGCCAGCGTGCGCTGCGGCGCCAGTTCGCCCGGCCGCTCGCGGAACTGGGAGCCGTCCCACTCGTGGATGCGCTGCGCGGTGTCGGTGCCGACGACCAGCAGCCGGTCGCGGGCGAGATCCCACGCGCTGAGTTCGGCGGGCACGACCGTCGCGAACGGCGTCCATGTCTGCGCGCTGGCGGCAGAGACGAACAGGGCGGAGATCAGCACCCTGGTGGGCCAGGGGCAGGTGGGCCGGGGGCGGATGGGCATGGGAGAGTCGTGTGTGGAGCCGGCGGCAGAGCAACCGGCGTACCCCCTCGTGCCGCGCCGGTAACAGGCGGGCGAGTGTAGCAAATGGGCGCCACGCGTTTCGGCGGCGTGCCGACCCCTGTGCGCTACTGCACGCCCTGCCACCAGGTGCGCAGCGTTGCGATCGCCGCGGACTGATCGCCGCCGGCCGGGGAGTAGCCGCACCGCGCAAAGTCGAACCGCCGGTACGGAAACAGGTTCGGGAGCGCCGACTGCAGTCCCTGCCAGGCCGTGCTGCGCACCTGCGCGTTGTCGTCGGCGAGCAGGTCGATGAGCGTCGGCATGGCCTCGCGGCAGCGGTAACCCGCGAGGGCCTTGGCGGCGTCGTTCTTCTTGGCGCCGGCCTTGGGCAACAACTCGAGCAGCACCGGCAACCCGGAGAGGTCGTCGCTGCGGCGCAGCGTGTTCGCGGCGACGATGCGGGCGGTGACGTCGTCGCTGCGCAGCATCGCGGTCAGGTCCTTGGTCTGCAGCCCCCCGGGGACGTTGGCCAGGGCCTCGAGCGCGGCGGCGGCGATCTCGGCCTGCGCGTGCGTGAGCAGCGGCCGCAGCGCCGACGACACCTCCTGCGCGGCGTGCTTCTGCAGCAGCGCGGCGAGGCGCGTGACATCGCCGCGCGAGCGCGGCTTGTCGAGGGCCGCGATCGTGGCATCGACGAGCTGCCGCGGCAGCTTGGCGGCGTTGTCCAGCAGGGAGGTGACGCTCCAGAACTGCTCGGGGTGCTCCGCCAGCAGGCTCGCGAGCGCGGCGGCGTGTTCGGTCGCGCCGCTCGCGACCAGGTAGGTCAGCGCCGCGGCGCGCACGCCGAGGTCGCCGGCCGTCGACAACGCGGCGGCGGCCGTCACCGTGGCCCGGCTGCCGTTGCGTTCCTGCCGCTGCAGCTGCTGCAGCACCTGCAGCACCAGACCGGAGGGCGCCGCTGCCGAGAGGTAGCCGCGCAGCGCTGCGTACACCGCCTCGTCGTCGATGCCCCAGATGGCCGAGACCGCCTGCGAACGCGCCTCGGCGGGCGTCGCGGTCAGCGCCGCGGCGAGCGCCGGGAGCCGCGCCCGGTCGCCGCTGCGCACCAGCAGCGCGCCGCCGGCGACGCGCAGGAACGGTTGGTCGCCCGCGAGCCACCGCGTGTAGACGGGCCGGGTGTCGGCGATGGGCTGACCCTGCAGCAGGTAGACGGCGAACTGTTGGCCCGCGAGCGGGAAGCCGGCGGCGCGCCGCGCGAGCAGCGGCACCATGGCCGGATCGCGGCGTCGCATGAGCTCGGTGTAGCTCTGGGAGCGCTCGCGGCTGTCGCTGCTGCCGAGCCGCTCGACGAGCGTCTCGAGCTCGACTTGCTGCGCCGCGCCAACCGTCGCGAGCGAAGTCACCAGCCACGCCGCCAGGAGCGCGCGCATCAGCGGCCTCCGCCCGTGGTCGGCCCGGTCGGCGTGCCGCTGCTGCCGCCCTCGCGCGTCGGCCGACGCGGCGTGATCGGGCCGGGGTCGTCGCCGGTCTTCGGGCGCTGGCGCGGCAGCTTGCCGGCGATGCCCGGGAACGCCGGCCAGAAGGTCGCGATGCCGTTCCGGCGCAGGGCGTAGCCGAACTGGCTGTGGCCGTAACGCAGCTGGTACGAGGTGAACAGGGCGTCCAGCCGTTCGAGCTCGGTGCGCACCGCGGCGCCGCCGGGCAACTCGACGCCGAAGAACGGCTTCACGCCGTGGCACAGGCAGAAGTGGCTGGTGCCGACGCCGCTCGGGCGGCGGTCGTCGTCGATCGGCGGGATCTCGGGCGCGGGCAGTTCCTGGCCGCGCGCGTCGAACCAGGCGGGCGCGGTCTCGCGGCACCACGCGGCGTAGAGCAGCAGGTTGACGCGGGTCAGCTGCAGCATCACCACCAGGTAGCGGGCGCCGGCGAGCGCGCGCATCGACGTCGCTTCGGGCGCGATGCCCTCGAGCTGCGCGGCGAGCTGGTCGCGCAGCTGCTCGGCCTTCGCGGCGGCCTGTTCGGCGCGTTTGGCGTTGCGGTCGAAGCTCGCCGTATCGGTGAGGCCGAGGGCGCGCCCGGAGCGGGCACGTTCGGGGGACGCGGAGGTCGTGCCGACCTTGATGCCCGGCTGGCTCGAGATCAGCCCCGCCTCGGCCGCGGCGCGCCAGGTGTTGACCATCGCCCGGAAGCTCGGGTCGCGGCCCAGCGCCGCGAACGTGTCGTCGCGCGACACGGTCATCGGCGCGAGCTGCGCGACCAGGGCGCTGTTCCACGCGGCGTCCTGTGGCAGGTGGTCACCGTTGCAGAACAGGCAGCGGCTGTTGATCGGCGCGCACTCGTGCGCCGTCTGCGTCGCCGCCGAGTACAGGAACACGCGCCCCTCGGTGGCCGCGGCGAGCCGCGTCAGTCCCCACATCGCGTAGCCCGCGGGCGTCGATTCGTTCGCCGCCGGGAACTGGAACAGGAAGCCCCACGGCAGGTCGATGACCGCGCCGTCGGCGCCGGTCAGCGTCGTGCCGCGCGGCTTCTCCTGGTACTGGCGATTGGCCCAGTAGCAGTCGGCGAGGGTGGCCTCGGAGGTGACGACCTCGATGCGCGCCTTGGCCCGCTGCGCCAGTGTCACGGTCTGCTCGACGTCGTCCTCGACGTCGCCGTTCTCGAGCGTCACGAGCAGTAGCACGCGCTCGCCCCCGCCGCTGCCGAACGCGCCCAGCGCCTTGCGCACGTCGGCGTAGACGTTCTGGAAGTCGGCTGCCGGTGTCGCGAGGCGCTGCTTGACCGCCTCGAGCACCTTGGCGTGCTCGAGCGTCGGGTCGAGCACGATGCAGTTCTTCTCGCCGACGAGACCCAGACCGATCCGGGTCTTCGTCAGCAGTTCGCGGTTCGCCGCGAGCGCCTGGGCCAGGGCCTCGCCGAAGCCGGCGCCCGCGAGACCGGACGACGGATCGAGCAGCAGCACGATCGTGCGCTCGTGGGGTTCGCGGCTCGCGCCGCCGAGAACCACGTCGAGCGGGCGGGTCAGCGTGCGACCCGGCTCGGTCACGCTCGCGGCGGTCTGCGGCTGCTGGGCGCCGAGGGCGCAGAGCAGGGCGGTGGTGGCGGCGACGGCGTGGCGCATCGGGGCAGGATACCCAGCCGCGCACGCCCGTGTCGTCAGTGCGGCCAGACGCGCAGGTCCGCGACCAGCGGCAGGTGATCCGAAGCGGTGCGCGCGCCCTTGCTGCGCGGCCGCGTCAGCGACAGCAGCTCGCAGTTGCCGCGCACGAACAGCGAGTCGAGCGCGCGCACCGGCGCCCAGGCCGGGAACGTCTTCGGCGGCCGGGCCGGGCCGTGGAAGCCGGCGGGCACCAGGAGGCGCTTGCCGAGCGAGCCCCAGACATCGTTGAAGTCGCCGGCGACGACGAGCGGCGTGTTGGCGTGCACCGAGCGGATCGGGCCGCAGTCGAGGAACCGCGCCAGCTGCTCGCGCCGCTCCTTCTCGGAGAGGCCCAGGTGCAGGTTGAAGACGTGCAGGATGCGCGTGTGGCCGTCGGACCTGGTCAGGCGCAGCTCGGCGTGCAGCACTGAGCGCGCCTTGCGGCCGGGCAGGGTCAGATCGACGTTCTCGGTGCGCACGATCGGCGCGCGGCTCAGGATCGCGTTGCCGTACTCGCCGCGCCGCGGCCCGAAGCGCACGTTGACGAAGTAGCTTCGGTGCGGGAAGCCGAGCGCGTCGCCGAGCACGTCGACCTGCGGCGTGCCGCCGTACCAGCTGCCGTTCTGGGCCACCTCCTGGAGCAGCACGACGTCGGGCTGGCTGTGCGCGATCACGGCGGCGATGCGCGCCGGGTCGTGGCGCCGGTCGACGCCGCCGACGCACTTGTGCACGTTCCAGGAAAGGACCCGCAGGGTCAGTGGCAACAGCTCTCTCCTTGCAGGGACACGACGCCGCGCCAGACCAGCACGGCGGCGGCGAGCAGCATCGCGCCGCGCTGCACCCATTGCATCGTCTTCGGTCCGAATCGTCGCGCCAGCCAGCCTGCCTGGGTCTGGGCCAACAGTAGCAGCGGCAGCGAACCGAGCGCGAAGCCCGTCATCACCGCGCCGCCGCCCTGGGGTGAGCCGGCGACCGCCGCCGCGGTGAACGCGGACCACAGGAGGCCGCACGGCAGCAGCGGCGTGGCCAGGCCGAGCAGGGTCGCGCGCGCCTTCGGCGGCAGGCGCCTGCCGCGCTGCAGCACGGACTGCATCGCCGCGCCGAGCCAGGGGATGTGCATCGCGCCGCGTTCACCGACCAACGCCAGCACGACGAGTCCGAGCGCCAGCACGAACGAGACCCACGCCGTCGGCGCACCGAGCTGTTCGGTGCCGAGCGCGGCGCCCGCGCTGCCGAGTCCTACGCCCAACGCCCCATACGCAATCGTTCGCCCGACGTGATACCACAGTGCGCTCGTGACGTTCGCATGGAGCGCCACGGCGAGCGGCCCGCACATGCACGCACAGTGCACCGAGTTGGCGGCGCCGAAAACGAAACTCTCGAGGAACGCGGTCATTGGCCAAGCCTGTGGGACACCAGTCGGTAGTCTCGGCGACGGAACGCGCGTCGCACACCCGGATTTCTCCGGATGTGGCGGCGAGGGAGGGGACGGAACCAACGCGGTGTACGCACTGTGGCCTAGCGGTGCCGCGCGAACGACGTAGCTCGCAGTTCTGCTGCGGCGGCTGCGAAGCGGTGCACGCGCTGCTCGCCAACGAAGACCTGCTGCGCTTCTACGACCTGGGCGGCGGCGCCACCGGCGCGATCGGCGCCGTGCCGCAGGTGCCGGCATTCGACTGGCTCGACGATCACGAGCAGCGCGGCAGCGACGAGCGCTGCACGCGGCTGGTGCTCGACGTGCAGGGCATCCGCTGCGCGGCCTGCGTGTGGCTGCTGCAGACGGTCTGGCGCCGCCTGCCCGGCAGCGTCGACATCCGCCTCGACGCGTCCCTCGGCCGGGCGACGCTCGTCTACGCGCGCGGCGCCGACACCGCGCGGCGCTTCCTGCAGACCGCGGCGCGGCTCGGCTATCCGATCGCGCCCGCCAGCCGCCGCGTCGAACGCGACACCGGTCTCCTGCTGCGCCTGGGCATCTGCGCCGCCGTGGCGATGAACGCGATGATCCTCGCGATCAGCCTCTACTTCGGCCTCGACGTCGTCGCCGCGGACTCGACCGGCGGGGACGGCGCGCTGCGGCCGCTGTTCGGCTGGGCGCTCGCGGCGCTGGCGACGGTCAGCGTGGTGGTCGGCGGTCCCGTGTTCTTCCGCGCGGCGCTGGCCGGTCTGCGGGTGCGCGTCGTGCACATGGATCTGCCGATCTCCCTCGGCATCCTGATGGCCTACGCCGGGTCGCTCTACGGGCAGCTCACCGGCGGCGCGACCTACTTCGACACGGTGTCGATCTTCGTCGCCTTCATGCTCGGCGGCCGGTTCCTGCAGCAGCGCACGCTGGCGAAGAGCCGCGACCAGGTGCTCGCCGACGACGGCGCCGAACACCTGCGGGTGCGGCGCCTGGGGCCGGCGGGGGTCGAACTTGTCGGTGTGCACGCGCTGCGCGTCGGCGACGAGGTGCTGCTGGCGCCCGGCGACCTCGTGCCCGTCAAGGTGCGCGCCGAGGAGGGCGGCAGCTTCTCGTTCGACTGGATCAACGGCGAGAGCGAACCGCGCAGCGTCGGCGTCGGCGGCGAGCTGCCGGCCGGCGCGTTCCAGGCGGGGCGCGCGCCGGTGCGGGCCACGGTGCTGGCCGACTACGCGGGCTCGGGGCTTGGCGATCTGCTCGGCCAGGAGCCCGTCGATCGCGAAGACACGCGCGGCAAGGTGCGCTTCTGGGAACGGCTCAACCGCAGCTACGCCGCCGCCGTGCTGCTGTGCAGCGCGACGCTGGGGCTGCTGTGGGCATTCATCGATCCGAGCCTGGCGTTGCCGGTGGCGGTGTCGGTGCTGGTCATCACCTGTCCGTGTGCGATGGGCATCGCCACGCCTTTGGCCTTCCACCTGGCGCTGGCGCGGCTGCGTCGCGAGGGTGTGTTCGTGCGCACGCGTTGCCTGCTCGACAAGGTGCGCGGCGTGCGCAAGGTCGTGTTCGACAAGACCGGCACGATGACGTTCGGCGGCCTGGTCGCCAGCGCGCGCCGCGAGGTGCCCGCCGCGGAGCTGCCGGTCCTGGCGACGATGGTCGCGAGCAGCAACCACCCGGTGAGCCAGGCGATCCTGCGCGCGCTGCCGCGGGTGCCGTTCGACGCGGAGCTGCAGGTCGAAGAGGTGCCCGGCCGGGGCGTGGTCGCGCGCCGCGGCGCCGACGAGTACCGGCTCGGCGGCCGCACGTTCGTCGGTCGTGGCTGCATCGACATCGGTGCAGAGGAGCCGGCCGGACGCGAGTGCCTGCTCGCCAAGAACGGCGCGCTGCTCGCCGCCTACGACCTCGACGAGGACTTCCGCGCCGGCGCCGACCTCGAAGTCGCGGCGCTGCGCGAGCGCGGCCTGCAGGTGTTCTTGATGTCGGGGGATCGCGGCGACCGGGTCGCCGCCGCGGCCGCGCGGCTGGGCATCGACCCGGCCGCCGCGCGCGGCGACATGAGCCCCGAAGACAAGGCCGCGGCCGTGCGCGAGCTCGACCGCGACGACGTGATGATGGTCGGTGACGGGCTCAACGACGCGCCCGCGTTCGCGGCCGCGTGGTGCGCCGGGACGCCGGCGATGGACCGCCCCGTGCTGCCAGCCCACGCCGACTTCTGCTTCCGCGGTGCGCGTTCGGGCGCCGTGCAGGCGCTGTTCGACGTCGCCGACCGGCACGCGCGTGTGGTGCGCACCAACCTGGCGATGGCCCTGGTCTACAACGGCACGACGCTGGTCGTCTGCGCCTTCGCGGCGATGACGCCGGTGCTCTGCGCCGTGCTGATGCCGCTCAGTTCGCTGGCGCTCGTGGTGCACACCGCGACGCGCCTGTCGCGCGACGGGAGGGCCGCGTGAGCGTCGTCCCGATCCTGCTGCTGTGCAGCCTGGCGCTCGTCGCCGGCTCGATCGTGCTGTTCGTGTTCTCGGCGCGGCAGGGCGACTGCCACGAGGCCGAGCGCATGTGCCTTCTTCCGCTCGAGGACGACGCCGACGCGTCGCCCGAGCCGTCCAGCCACTCCGATTCCGATCCTGATCCGAGGTAACCCATGCAGACTGCAACCGTCACCGAGACCCGCCGCGTCGTCTACGACGACGCCGTCGTGCGCGGCTTCGTCTGGGCGAGCGTCATCTGGGGCGCGGTCGGCCTGCTCGTAGGCCTGCTGATCGCCCTGGAGCTGAGCTTCCCCGCCCTCAACGCCGACCTGCCGTGGCTGACGTTCAGCCGCCTGCGTCCGCTGCACACCAACGCGGTCATCTTCGCCCTCGTCGGCAACATGATGTTCGCGGGCATCTACTACAGCAGCCAGCGCCTGCTGAAGACGCGCATGGCGAGCGACCTGCTCAGCAAGGTGCACCTGTGGGGCTGGCAGGCGATCATCCTCGGCGCGGCGCTGACGCTGCCGTTCGGCATCACGCAGAGCAAGGAATACGCCGAGCTCGAGTGGCCGCTCGACGTGCTGGTCGTGCTCGTCTGGGTCGCGTTCGCGGTCAACTTCTTCTGGACCCTCGCGATCCGCAACGAGAAGAACCTCTACGTCTCCATCTGGTTCTACATCTCGACGATCCTCACGATCGCGGTGCTCTACATCGTCAACAACCTGGCGTTGCCGGTGACGATGACCAAGAGCTACGGCGTGTTCGGCGGTGCGCAGGACGCGCTGACGCAGTGGTGGTACGGCCACAACGCGGTCGCGTTCTTCCTGACGACGCCGATCCTCGGGATCATGTACTACTTCCTGCCCAAGGCGGCGGACCGGCCGGTGTTCAGCTACCGGCTGTCGATCGTCCACTTCTGGGCGCTGGTGTTCATCTACATCTGGGCCGGCCCGCACCACCTGCTCAACACGGCGCTGCCCGACTGGGCGCAGTCGCTGGGCATGGTGTTCAGCCTGATGCTGTGGGCGCCGTCGTGGGGCGGCATGCTCAACGGTCTGCTGACGCTGCGCGGCGCGTGGCACAAGGTGCGCACCGACCCGGTGCTCAAGTTCTTCGTCGCCGGCGTCACCTTCTACGGCATGGCGACCTTCGAGGGCCCGCTGCTGTCGATCAAGTCGGTGAGCGCGCTGGGGCACTACACCGACTGGATCATCGGCCACGTGCACAGCGGCGCGCTCGGCTGGAACGGCTTCATGGCTGCGGGCATGTTCTACTGGCTCGTGCCCAAGCTGTTCGGCACCAAGCTGCACAGCACCAAGATGGCCGATTACCACTTCTGGGTCGGCATGGTCGGCATCCTGCTCTACGTCGCCTCGATGTGGGTGTCGGGCATCAGCCAAGGCCTGATGTGGCGCGCCGAGACCGCCGAGGGCGGCCTGCAGTACACCGACTGGAACACGATCCTGAACAGCCAGCAGATCATGTACATGACGCGCAGCATCGGCGGCCTCCTGTTCGTGATCGGGTGGTTGCTGATGATCTACAACCTGATCACGACCGCGATGGCTGGCAAGGCCGTGACCGTCGAGGTCGATGTCCCCGTGACGCGCATCGCCCCGCTGCCGGGGGACCCGAGCACGATCAAGCTGGTATTCAGTAAGCCCGTGATCATCTCCGCGCTTGGCCTCGTCGCCGCGTCGATGTTCGCGATGCCGAGCATCGGGCTGGCGGTGATGGGCTTCGTGATCCTGCTCGCGGTGGTCGCGTTCGCCGCAGGCATGCTGTTCAAGTCGACGCACGTGGGCCGGCACACCTGGCACGACATGATCGAGTCGCGGCCCCTGGCCTTCTCGGTGCTGACCCTGATCGCGGTGGTGATCGGCGGTGTCATCGAGCTGCTTCCGGGCCTCGTGCTCGACAAGAAGGTGCCGATCGCCGCCAACGGCGAGATGTGCGTGCAGCCCTACACGGCGCTCGAGATCACCGGACGCGACATCTATGTGCGCGAAGGATGCTACGTCTGCCACTCGCAGATGATCCGCCCGTTCCGCAGCGAGCAGCTGCGCTACGGCGCGCCGAGCCGCATCGAGGAGTCGATGTGGGACCACCCGTTCCAGTGGGGCAGCAAGCGCACCGGTCCGGACCTGGCGCGCGTCGGCACCAAATGGCCCGCTGCGTGGCACTGGGACCACATGCGCGATCCGCGCTCGACCTCGGAGGCCTCGATCATGCCGGGATACCCCTGGCTGTTCGATGGGTTGACCGACCCGGCGCTCGCCCAGGACAAGATGCGCGTGCTCAAGAAGCTCGGCATTCCCTACACCGACGAGCAGATCGCCGCCGCGCCGGAGGCGCACCGCAAGCAGGCAGACGCGATCTGCGCCGACCTCGCGACGCAGGGCAAGAACGACGCGCGTCCCGACCAGGAGGCGGTGGCCCTGATCGCCTATCTGCTGCGCCTGGGGCGCAACCTCGAACCCGACCAGACCCGCACGGCGGGCGCAGGAGGCAAGTGATGTTGCGCGAGTTCCTGAGCCACGTCTCGCTGACCGACCTGCCGGTCGTCGCGATGGTCCTGTTCCTGGCGATGTTCCTCGCGGTGTTGCTGCGCGTCAGTCAACGCGCGCGGCGCCCCGAGTACCAGCGCATGTCCAACCTTCCGCTCCAAGACGACGCCAACGAGAGGAGCTGAGTACGATGAGCAACGAGAATCTGCGGGAGCACACCTTCGATGGCATCCAGGAGTTCGACAACCGGTTGCCGAACTGGTGGCTGTGGACGTTCTATCTGGCGTGCATCTTCTCGATCGCCTACTGGGTGCACTACCACACTCTGGGCACGGGCGAGCTGCCGATCGAGGCCTACACCATCGAGCAACAGGTGGCGGCGGCTCGGCTCGAGGCGGAGCTCGCCAAGAACCCCGTCACCGACGAGCTGCTGTTGAAGCTGGCCAAGGAGCCGGCGGTGGTCGCCGAGGGCGCGAAGATCTTCAAGGATCCCGGCAAGTGTGCGCTCTGCCACAAGCCGGACGCAAGCGGTCTGGTCGGTCCGAACCTGACGGATGCGTACTGGATCTACGGCAACAAGCCGATGGACATCTACACGACGATCCGCGACGGCCGGCCCGGCGGCATGCTCGCGCACAAGGATCAGGGGCCGTTGTTCATCCAGCGCGCCACTGCCTACGTGCTGTCGATCATGAACACGAATGTGCCGGGCAAGCCGCCGGAGCCGAACGCCAAGAAGCAATAACCGGCGCCGCGGCGGCGTTGTGACGACATGACCGATCCAGAAGTCGACCGTGAAGGCGCGCCGGCTGCGGCCTCAGGAGCCGTCGCCAAGCCCAAGGTGCACAAGGGGCGCGCCGTCGTGCGCCGCCCCGACGTCGACACCCTGTTCAGCATCAACCCGGACGGGTCGCGCAACGCGATCCACCCGGCGGACGTGCGCGGGCGCTTCCAGCTGCTCAAGCACGCGCTGTGGATCGTGCTGATCGGCGTCTACCTGCTCGTGCCGTGGCTGCGCATCGACGGCATCCCGGTGCTGCTGATCGACCTGCCCGCGCGGCACTTCTACCTGCTCGGGCAGACCTTCAACGCCCAGGACTTCTGGTACGCGTTCTTCTTCATCAGCGGGCTGGGCTTCGCCCTGTTCGTCGCCGCGGGTCTCTACGGCCGCGTCTGGTGCGGCTACGCGTGTCCGCAGACGGTGTTCCTCGAGGGCGTGTTCCGGCGCATCGAGCGCTGGATCGAAGGCCCCGCCGCGGCGCGCGCCAAGCTCGACAAGGCGCCGCTCAGCGGCGGCAAGCTGGTGCGCCGGGGGCTCAAGCTGGTGGTGTTCTTCGCGATCGCCGCGGTGATCACGCACTCGTTCCTCGGCTACTTCATGCGCGTCGAGGACCTCGTCGACGCGGTCGCGTCGTCGCCGGCGCAGAGCCCGGTGGCGTTCGTGTTCGTGCTGGTCGCGACGCTGATCCTGTTCGTCAACTTCACGTGGTTCCGTGAACAGCTCTGCATCGTCGTCTGCCCGTACGGCCGCCTGCAGGGCGCGCTCTACGACGCCGACACGGTCCTGGTCGGCTACGACGAGAAACGCGGCGAGCCGCGCGGTCCGGCCCACGAACAGGGCGCCGGCGACTGCGTCGACTGCTATCGCTGCGTCTCGGTGTGCCCAACGGGCATCGACATCCGCAACGGCACGCAGCTCGAGTGCGTCGGCTGCGCCAACTGCATCGACGCGTGCGACGAGGTGATGGTCAAGCTCGGCCGGCCCAAGGGGCTCGTGCGCTACGACAGCCAGCGCGGCTTCGAGACCGGCAAGCGCCGGTTCCTGCGCGGCCGCGTCGTGCTCTACGCGGTGTTGCTGCTGCTCGGCCTGGGCGTGATGTCGTTCGCGGTGACCAAGCGGCACCCGTTCGAGGCCAGCCTGCAGCGCGCGCCGGGCATGCCCTACCAGATCGAGGGCGAGCGCCTGCACAGCGTGTTCGACCTCTACGTGATCAACAAGCGGTCGGGCGCCCGCGACTTCAAGATCGCGGCTCGGCCCGAGGCCGACGTACAGGTGTTGGTGGCGATGCCCGAGGTGCAGCTCGAGTCCCTCAAGGACGTGCACATCCCCGTGCACGTGTTCGTCGACAAGGCGAAGTTCGCGCACGGCATGGTGGTCGAGATCGAGGTGTCGTGCGACGAGGGCGAGCAGCACCTCGTGCGCGTAGCCAAGGGCACCCTGCTCGGGCCATCGACCGCGAAGTGACCCGCGTCACTCGGCCCGTTCGGTGCGCGGCAGCCAGATGCGGAAGGTCGCGCCGCCGCCGGGGGTGGTCTCGACGGCGAGCGTGCCGGAGTAGCCCTCGACGATGCTCTTGCTGACCGACAGGCCCAGCCCCGTGCCGCCGCGGGCGCGCTTGGTGGTGACGAACGGCTCGAACACGCGCTCGCCGAGGCTTTCCGGGATGCCCGGTCCGTTGTCGGCGACGCGCAGCTCGACGCCGTTCTCGCCGACCTCGCTCGACAGCACCACCTGACGCACGTCGCACTGGTGGTGCAGCAGGGCGTCCTTGGCGTTGATCAGCAGGTTGAGCAGGACCTGCTGGATCTGCTGCGGGCGGGCCAGCACCTGGGGCAGCTCCTCGGGCACGGTGACGCGCAGGGTGATGCCGTGGCGCTTGAAGTTCTCGCCGATCAGGCGGAGCGTGCGCTGCACGACGTCGGGCAGGAAGGTCGGCTGGGCGCGGTCCTGATCGTCGCGCGCGAACTGCAGCAGGTCCTTGACGATCTCGGCGATGCGCTCGCCCTCCTCGATCACGACCTGACAGTTCTCCTTGGGGTCGTCCCCGTCGAGGATCAGCTGGGCGCAGTTGATCATCGTGTTGATGGGGTTGTTGACCTCGTGGGCGATGCCGGCCGCGAGCTCGCCGACGGCCGCAAGTCGCTCGGTCTGGGCCAGCTTCGACTGCATCTGCTTGCGGTCGGTGATGTCCCGGATCACGGCCGTGAAGAACCGGTCCTCGCCGATCCAGCCCTCGCCCACGGAGAGGTCGATGGGGAACATCGAGCCGTCCTTGCGCCGGCCGACGACCTCGCGCCCGATGCCGATGATGCGCTTCTCCCCGGTCTGCCGGTAGCGGCGCAGGTAGCCGTCGTGCTCGGAGTTGAACGGTTCGGGCATCAGGATCGTGACGTTCCTGCCGACCAGTTCGCTCTCGGCGTAGCCGAACAGGCGGATCGCCGCGCCGTTGACGTTCTCGATGTTGCCGCGCGCGTCGATCGTGACGATGCCCTCGGTGGCGGTGTCGACGATCGCCCGCCAGCGCGCCGCGTGGGCGCTGGCCGCGCCCGCGGCGACGCTGCGCTCGCGCTCGGCCCGCGCCGAGGCCCGCGTGACCCACATGCGCAGCTGCCGGCGGCACCAGAGCAGGGAAGCGCCTGTGGCCAGCGCCACTCCGGCGGCGAGCCAGAGCACGGCGTGCCACGGCGAGGCGTTCTCGACGAGGGTGGCCGAACCGCCGAAACCGGCGCCGGCCGACAGGACGACCGCAGCAGGGATCAGGGACGGAGCGGTGCGCTCGTTCCCGGTCGGTGAGGCCGTCGCATCGGACATGCTGCCTCGTTTTGTAGCGAGGACCTGCCGCTTGTCTACGGTCCAAGTCATTGCCGCAATACGAACTTGGCCCCGTCTCTTCCGCGTCCCCGGTCTGCCAGAATACTCCGACACGGACGTAGCGCCGGCCCGCCGCGGGGCGCGCAAGTCCGACTCAGCCAATGGCCCGGATCATTCTCATCGACGACGAGGTGCGCCTGCTGCAGACGCTGGCCCGCTTCTTGGAGCTGCAGGGTCATGAGGTGATCCGCGGTTCGAGCTTCGCCGCGGTGTCACACCACCTGTGGCCGGGCAAGTTCGAGATCGTGATCACCGACATCGTCATGCCCGAATTCGACGGCATGAAGGTGCTGTCGGAGGTCGTGCAGGCCCGGCTCTGTCAGGAACCCGTGATCCTGATCACGGGCGAGCCCAACCTGGAGACCGCCTCCGAGGCGGTGCGGCGCGGGGCCTTCGACTACATCAGCAAGCCGGTCACCAAGGACAAGCTGCTCGAGGCGGTGCAGCGCGGCCTGCGGCACGTGCAGCTGCTGCGCGAGCGCGACCGCGCGCGGCAGGTCGAGCTCGAGGTGCTGCGCAACCTGGCGATGCTCGGCGAATCGGCGTCGGTGCTCACGCACGAGATCCGTACCCCGATCACGAGTCTGCGCCACGCGTTGCGCGCCGTCGGCCAGAAGCTCGGCATCGAGGACAAGGTGCTGATCGAGGAGTTCGTCGGCAACCTCAACCGGATCGAGCGCATGCTCAGCCAGACGCTGTCGTTCGCCAAGCCGCTGGACCTGCACAAGGAGCCCGTGCTGCTCGAGCGCCTGTTCGGCAGCTGCCTCAAGGAGCTCGGTCGCCTCGAAATCATGACCAACATGACCCTCGAGGTGCGCTGCGAGCCGGAGTTGCAGGCGATGGTGGACCCGCAGTTGTTCGGCGAGGTCGTCACCAATCTCGTGCGCAACGCCGCCGAGGCCTGCGGCGGGAACGGTCAGATCGATCTCGTCGCCCGCCGCAGCGGCGGCAGGATCGTGGTCGATGTCGCCGACGACGGCCCCGGCGTCGCCGCCGACCGCCGCGAGGAGATCTTCAAGCCGTTCCACAGCTCCAAGTCCTACGGCACCGGGATTGGGCTCGCCTTCTGTCGGAAGGTCGTCGAATCTCACGCCGGCTCGATCGGTCTCGTCGACCGTCCCGGGGCCGGCGCCTGTTTCCGGATCGAACTCCCTGCGCTGCCCGTGGAACTGTCGGAGGACGCTGCGGGCAGCGCGGAAATCCCCAAGAACCAAGGTTCTTCGATCACCCCCGACTCCCCGGCGTGATCGCGAACGAAGGCTCAGCCATGATCGAAAAGCAGACTGTCACGTTGGTGCTCATCGACGACCAGGCCATGGTCCGCGCCGCTTTCAAGTCGCTGCTCGAGCGCATCCCGCACTTCCAGGTGGTCGGTGACGCCGGCAGCGCCCGCGAGGGCATCGAGCTGGTCGAGCGCTTGCGGCCCGACGTCGTCGTGCTCGACATCACCATGCCCGGCGTGTCGGGCATCGATGCGGTGGGGCCGCTCAAGCAGGTGTCGTCGCACACGCGCGTGCTGATGGCGTCGCAGCACGAGGGCATGAAGTTCGTCCAGCAGGCCTTGCAGGCCGGCGCGGACGGCTACCTGTCCAAGGACAGCGAGCCCGAGGAGCTCGCGCTGGCGATCGAGGCGATCTGTCGCGGCGACTCCTACCTGTCGCCGAAGGTGGCCAGCGGCATCATGGCGCGCGCCGTGCGCGGCGAGGCGCCGATGCCCAGCGACAGCAGCGCGCTCAGCGTGCTGACGCCGCGCGAGCGCGAGGTGTTCCAGCTGCTCGCGCTCGGCAAGGCCAACAAGGAGGTGGCGGCGCTGCTCGACCTGTCGCTGGGTACGGTCAAGAAGCACCGCGAGAACCTGCAGCGCAAGCTCGATTGCCACTCGGCGGCCGAGCTGGCGCGGTTGGCGATCCGCGAAGGCCTGCTCAACGTCTGAGCCGCGGCCGCCGGCTCTCCTCCCGGCGGCGGCCTGCTCGGCAGCTTCTACTCAGCCGCCCGTTCTACTCGGCAGCACTGCGCACCGTCAGCACCGGGCACTCGGCGCTGCGCACGACCTTCTCGGCGGTGCTGCCGAGCAGCATGTGCTTGAGCCCGGTGTGGCCGTGCGTGCCGATGATGATCATGTCGGCGCCGACGTCCTTGGCGCAGTCGAGGATCGCGTGGTGGCTGGCGCCGTCGCGCAGCTCGGTGGTGATCTTCACGTCGGTGCCCAGCTGCGCCTGCAGTTCGGCGAGCTCTTCGGTGCCGCGCTTGTGGATCTCCTCGCGCAGGTTGGGGAACGCCGAGACGGTGCCGAAGCTGCGCAGCGGGTAACCCATGTCCGGGATCACGTGCAGCAGCACGATCTCGGCCCCGAACGACCTGGCCATCTCGAGGGCGTAGTCGATGGCGTGGCGCGCCGTGGGGGAGAAGTCGGTCGGGCAGAGGATGCGGCGGATCTTGGTCATGGCAACCTGGAGGGGCTATCGGCGGGACGCCCCATGACAATGGAGCCTCCGCGTCGACTCCGGTAGCGAAACGTGGCGCGTTGGCGCAGGCAAGGGGGTCTTCGTCGCGTCGTCAGGTGGCCGTTGTTCGGCCCCGGCGAGTGGCGGGCAGGTTCCGGTGCGCTGCCCTTCCCCGCCGACCCGCCCTCGGCCACACTTGCCCCGCTCATGGAACTCGAGCCCGAAGGCATCGTGCCGCCCGACGACGACGCGAAAGGTGGCGGCGACGGGGTCACGCAGCAGATCGAAGCCCTGCTCGACGAAGACCGGTGTGAAGAAGCCCTGCGCCTGATCGGCGAAGCCGTCGCCGCCGGCAAGGGCAACCCGCTCGATCTGGCGTTCCTGGCCGGCGACGCCTACATGGCGATGGGGCAGGCGCGGCGGGCCGAGGCGAAGTTCCGTGAGGTGCTCGCGCAGGACCCCGACTGCGCCTCGTCGCGCTGCTGGCTGGCGATGTCCCTGTTCCTGCAGTGGCGCTTCGACGAGGCCGAGGTCGCGGTGCAGGCGGCGTTGGAGGTGCCCGAGCCGATCGCCGACGTGCACGCGGTGCATGGCGCCCTGCTCGAACGCCGCGGTGAGTTCGACGCCGCGGAGGCGAGCTTCGAGCGCGCCGCGACCGTCGCGCCCGACAAGTACTGGTTGCCGGAGCGCATGACGCGGCAGGAGTTCGACCGCGAGGTGCGCCGCGCCGCGCGCAAGCTGCCCCGACAGTTCCGCCAGGCCCTGGATCGGGTGCCGGTCGTGGTCCAGGACGTGCCCGAGCCGTCGCTCGCCGAGGGTGACGAGGGCGACGAGGTGGCGCCGGACATCCTCGGTCTGTTCGTCGGCGTGCCGCTGCCGGAGACGAGCGACTACGAGTTGCCGCAGCTGCGGCCCAACACGATCTACCTGTTCCAGCGCAACCTCGAGCGCGCCGCGCACGACCGCGAGGACCTGATCGAGCAGATCCGGATCACGCTGTGGCACGAACTCGCCCACTACCTCGGCTTCGAGGAAGAGGACATGGAAGACCTCGGTTTGGAGTGAGTGTCGGTCGGGAGTGAGCGAACGCCGGCGCGCCGGGTCACTTCGCGTCGGCCTTGACGGTCTCGCCCAGGAACGTCATCAGCTCGCGCAGCTGGTCGTAGTCGGGGTGCTTGAGGCGGAACCAGGTGTTGACCAGCCAGCCCTTGTCCAGGCCCTTGGTCTTGGTCCCAGCGGCCGGCACCGACTGCTCGTAGATCCACTGCTTGCAGCGCTGCATGGCCTCCGGCAGGCCGCGGTGGCCGGTGATCGCCCCGTCCTTGCTCGGGCGGATCTGGATCGAGCCGGCGGCGAAGCGGCGGCTGGGGCGCTGCTCGCCGGCTCTGCCGAGGATCGCGAGCGCCCATTCGCGATAGACGTCGAACTCGTTCGCGACCCGGTACATGTCCCAGATCTTCTCGCCCGCCGGCCGCGCGCCGATCTCCGAGAACTTCAGGCCCTTGGGGCCGAAGAACCACTCCATGTGGGTCGCCGCGCAGGTCAGCTGCAGCGCCTGCACGACGCGGCGATTCATCGCGCGCAGCTCGTCGTAGCCGTCCTGTTCGATGCGGTTGGTGACGGCGATCTGCGGCGAGATCCAACGATGCTCGGCGGCCTCGAGGCAGCCCGGGTAGTAGTGCGCGGCGAACTCGTGGCGCACGCCCTCGGTGCCGCACACCGTGTCGAAGAAACCCTCGTGGCCCTCGATGAACTCCTCGAGCGCGATCGGGCGCTCGGGGGTCGGCGCCAGCGCGGCCACGGCCTTGTCGAGTTCGGCGCGGTTTCCGCAGCGGTAGGTGCGTAGCGAGCCGAAGCCCGCGAGCGGCTTGGCGATCAGCGGATAACCCTCGCGCTCGGCGAAGGCGATGGCCTCGGCGGCGGTGCCCGCGGCGGTGGACTGCGCGCACGGCACGCCGTGTTCGCGCAGGAACGCCTTCATCGCCACCTTGTCGCGGCACAGCTTCGCGGTGGCGACGCGGATGCCGGGCACGCCGAGGGTCTCGCGCAATTGCGCGGCGGCCTCGACAAGCGGCTCGTCGATGGTCTCGACGCGGTCGAAGGTGCCCAGCTCCTTGGCCGCGCGCAGTAGTTCGGCCGGCTCGAGCAGTCGCGCGCAGGAGCGGTAGCCATCGAGGTGGCGGCGCGCTTCGGGCGCCAGGCGCTGCTTGCTGGTGGGCCCGATCGCGGAGACCTTGGCGCCGAGCTCCTTGAGGCCGCGCAGGAACCCGTGGTTGTAGACGTGCGTGTCGGGGGCCAGGAAGAGGACGTGCATCGCCGCGCGCATCATGCCGGAAGGGGAAGGCGCGACCAAGGTCGCGGCCTCGTCAAGAGCCCGAACGGGGCACGACGGCGCCCTGGCGCACGGTCAGGGTCAGCGTGACGGGGCCGTCGTTGGCGGACTCGACCAGCATGCTCGCGCCGAAGCGGCCCGTGGCCACCGGCAGGCCGCTGTCGCGCAGTCGCTGCGCGACGAGCTCGTAGAGGGGCTCGGCGACCGCGGGCGGCGCGGCGGCGGTGAAGTCGGGCCGGTTGCCGCGGCGCAGTTCGGCGGCCAGCGTGAACTGGCTGATCACGAGGCAGGCGGCGCCTTCTTCGAGCAGGGTGCGGTCGAGCGGGGTGCGGCCCTGCAGCAGTCGCAGGCTGGTGATCTTGCGCGCGGTCTCGATCGCGTCGGCTTCGCCGTCGCCCTGCTCGGCGCAGACCAGCAGCAGCGCGCCGCGCTCGATCGCGCCGACGACCTCGTCGTCGACGAGCACCCGCGCCCAGCGCACCCTCTGCACGACCGTGATCACGGCGGCAGGCTACGGCGTCCCGGCGGCCGCGCAATGCGGCCGCCGGGTCGCTGGCGCCGACCTCTCAGTTGCTGCGCACCGAGATCTTGTTCGGGCGCGCCTCGGGGGCCTTGGGCACGGTGATCGTCAACACGCCGTGCTTGTAGACGGCTTCGATGCCGCTCTGGGCTGCGTCCTTGGGCAGCACGATCGAGCGCGACAGCTGGCCGTAGCGGTGCTCGACCCGGTGCCAGCGCTTGCCCTCGGTCTGCCGGTCGTCGGTGCGTTCGGCGGTGACCGTCAGGGTGTGGTCGTGCATCTGCACGTCGATGGCCTTCTCGTCGAGGCCGGGCAGCTCGAACGACAGCTCGTAGCCCTGATCGTTCTCGGCGATGTTCGTCCGCAGGGCGTGAGCCTGCTCGGGCGTGCCGTAGAAGTCCTGCAGGGCATCGCCGAACAGGCGGCCGAACAGGTTGTCGAACGGGTCGCGAAGCTGGGGCAGGCGGTTGGTCGTGGTGGTCTTCTGCATCTTGGTTCTCCTTGCTTGGATGGCGTTGGTGCGCGCCTGGGAGCAAGGCATGTGCCGAGGCATGACAAGGTGCCGTAGCCGATGTAAGCAATGCAATACGAAGTAGCTACGGCAACTTCGGCGGGGCGTGACTCCGCCCTCGGACGGTCGAATTGGCAGGTAGCGCCAAAATGGCGTCAGGGCGCCGGGGTCAGCCAGCGCCAGTTCTTCTTGCGCGCCAACCGGCCGCAGAGCCTGGTGGCGCGGTCGCGCCGCTTGCGCATGGCCTGGGCGTGCCAGGTGGCGAGCCCGCCGAGCGCGGCGATGCTCGCCTGGGGTGCGTGCCCGGGCAGGCGGCTGGCGGCCAGCAACAGGCGCTCGCTGCAGGCGCCGTGATCGCATGCCTGCCCGAGGCTGCGTTGCAGCCGGACCAGCGCGTCGAGGAAGTCCCGTGCCACGGGGTCGCTGCCGCCGCCCTCGCCTTCGCTGTCGAAGGGCTCCTCGACCAGGTAGCGCAGTCGCTTGCAGGCCAGGCGGGCGCGGTGCATCGCGCTCAGCGGCGCGTCCGAAGGCAGCCCGCGCAGCCGCTTGCGCGCTCGCCTGCCGGCTTCGGAGATCTTGGTGGCCAGCGTGCGATCCTGGTCCTGCGTCGCCTGCGGGGTGTCGAGCGGCAGCGAAGCGAGGTCGGTCTGCAGTTGGCCGAAGTCGCGCAGCCGCTCGGCGTCGCGCAGCCAGTCGACGAGGCGGGCGCGGGCCTGATCGCGTTCGCGGCGCAACCAGCCGCTGACCGCCTGGGTCGCTTCGTGCAGGCCCTGCGGCAGGTCTGGCGCCGCGGCGTCGATCCCGATCAGCAGGACGTCGAGGTCGCGAACGTCGCCGAGGCGATGGCTGGTGGCGGCGAGCCGCGCCTTGATCGATGCGGCGAGGTCCGCCGGCCACAGCTCGGCGAAGGCACCGACGAGCGTGCGCAGGCGGCGCAGCGCGACGCGCATCGCGTGCAGCGGTTCGGCGTCGTCGAGGCGGCGCACCTCGCTCTCGGTCCTGCGGATCTCGGCGAGGTGGCGTTCGATCGCCGCGAGCACCGCCGGGCCGATCGCGTCGGCGGGCTCGTCGGCCGGCGCGGCCGGCGTGCGACGGCGGGGCGCCATGCCCAGCAGCGCCGCGGCGTGCGTCGGCTTGTCCTGCTCGGCGGCCTCGACCGGCAACTCGCGCATCAGGGTCTCGCACAGGCGCTCGCTGAGCGCCGTGTCGTCGAGCACCTCGAGCTCGATCTCGTCGAAGCTGGCCTGGCGCGCGCCGCAACGCGCGACGACACGGTCGATCGCTACCTCGCACACGTCGATGCCCTCGTGCTGCAGCACCCGGCGTTCGCGATGCACGTGCAGGTGGAGCTGCTCGACGAGCCCACTGTCGCGCAGCAGCGGTTCGACGACATCGCGGATCGCGATCGGCAGCTGCGTGGTGCTCGTCGGCAGGTCGCCGCCGGGCCAGTCGCACTCGAGTTCCTCGCGTTCGTATCGGGCGCCCTGACGGGTGCCGCGCCGCTTGCAGGTCAGGGTCGCGCCCTGCTGGGTGCGCCGCAGCCGCAGGCCGACGCCGGCTTCGCGCAGCGAGGCGCCCGCGTCGTCGAGGTAGGTGTCGAGTTGGTCGACGAACGTCGCCGCGCTGCACGACAGGCCCGCCTGGCGCAGGCGCGCGTCGACCGCCGCGACTTCGAGCGGTTGCCTGGCGCGGAGCTTGAACTCGGTTTCGAGGCGTTCTTCGAGCGGCATCGCGGCGGGCGGGGCGGAGCGGGGCGAGGCGAGATGGTCGTGGCAGGATAGCGGTCCCGTGCGGCGTCGGGTGGGCTCAACCGGGATGACTTGCGGCCCACGCCGTCGGGTCGGTATTCCTGCTGCCCATGCTCTCCATGCCGGCCATGGTGTCGTGGTGTCGTCGTTGGCTTCCGGTGTTCGTCTGCGCCATCGCTGCCGCGGCGCAGGGTGCGCAGCAGGGTGACAAGGCCTCGCCGCTGACCGGCCCGATCGAGCTGCTGTGGCCACCTTCGCGGTACCCGAACGGTGCGCCGCTCGCGATCGGCGCCGAACCGGAAGATCGCCCCAATCTGTCGCTCTATCTCGCGCCCGGCGACGGTCCGCATCCCGCGATCCTGGTCTGCCCGGGCGGCGGCTACGGCGCGCTGGCCAGGGGGCACGAGGGCCACGCGATCGGTGAGTTCTGTCAACGGCACGGCATCAGCGCGTTCGTGCTGACCTACCGCATCGCCCCGCGCTACCGCCATCCCGCGCCGCTGCTCGACGCGCAGCGGGCCATGCGCACGATCCGCGCCCGCGCCGCCGAGTGGCAGGTGGATCCGGCGCGCATCGGCGTGCTCGGCTTCTCTGCCGGCGGCCACCTGGCGTCGACGCTGGCGACGTGGTTCGACGCGGGCTCGACGGATGCCGAAGACCCGATCGAGCGCGTCGGTTGCCGCCCGGACTTCGCCGTGCTGGTGTATCCGGTGATCGCGTTCGATCAGCCGTGGACGCATCAGGGATCCAAGCGCAACCTGCTCGGGGATCGGGTGGGCGACGCGGCGCTCGTCGCGAAGCTCTCGACCGCCAGCGCGGTCACGGCGCAGACGCCGCCGTGCTTCCTGCTGCACACCGGCGGCGACACCGTGGTGCCGGCCGAGAACAGCATCGACTTCTATCTCGCGTTGCGGCGCGTCAAGGTGCCCGCCGAAATGCACGTGTTCGAGAAGGGGCAGCACGGTTTCGGGCTCGGCGGCAAGGACCCCGCGCTCTCGGCCTGGCCGGAACTGTTGCTCACGTGGCTGCGCGGCCGCGGCGTGCTGACGGCGAAGTGAGGTGGCGCCGTCGGTCCGGCGCCGCGCTCACACCGGCGTCGGCAGCACCAGCTGCGGCACGCGGCCGAACAGCTGCGCGAACAGCGCGCCCTTCTCCTGGACCGCGCGGGCCTCGAGGGTCAGGTGGGTCTGCGGATCGCCGTTCAGCGTCGGCAGCAACTCGAGCTGGTTGTCGCGCACCGACACGTGCACGCCGCGGATCACGCCGGCGTGCTGGCGGTCCAGGGCGTCGGCGAGGCGCAGGATCGCGGCGAGGCGCTCGACCTGCGAGCGTTCCTTGCGGCGCAGCCGGCCGAACTCCTCGTGGTCGCGGTTGGGCGGCGCCTTGCGGTGATAACGCGCCAGCAGCGCGACGATCAGTTTCTCCTCGTCGGTGAGGCCGACGAGCTCGCTCGACTGGATCAGATACTGTGAGTGCTTGTGGTGGCCGTCGTTGTTGACGGCGACGCCGACGTCGTGCAGCAGCGCGCCGGCCTCGAGGAAGACGCGCGCGCGGCTGTCGAGGCCGTGCAGGTCCTTGGTCTGGTCGAACAGCTGCCGCGCCAGCGTCAGCACCGTCTCGGCGTGATCGGACTCGTAGTGGAAGCGGCGGCCCATCGCGCGGCACGACTGCAGCACGACCTCGGCGTGGTCCTCGGCGGCGAACGGCTGCACGTGGCCCTGCACGATCTCCTGCATCAGGCCGTCCTTGATGCCGATGCGCGGCACGAGCACCTGATCGACCTTGGCGAGCTCGCCGAGGTGCGTGTAGACGATGCCGGCCGGCACGATCGTGTCGGCGCGATCGGGCCGCAGGCCGCGCTTCTCCATGCGCGCGTCGAGCGACATCGCGGCGAGGTCGAGCACCTCGGCGCGCATCGCCGCCACGGTGCAGCACTCGACCCCGTCTTGCTTGTTCGCGCTCGCGCGCGCGAACACCAGGTCGGCGAGGCTCTCGACGTTGCCGCCGACGGCCACGTAGCGATCGATCTTGACGCCCTCGAAGCGGTCGACGATGCGGCGTTCGAGGCTGCGCAGGTGCTTCTCGAGCAGGTCGACGAAGGTCTCGCCGGGCGTCTCCGCGGTCGCCAGCGCGCCGAGCATGCGCAGCGCACCGAGGCGATAGGAGTCGGCGCCGATGACCTGCCCCTTGTCGACGATCACCACCTCGACCGAGCCGCCGCCGACATCGACCAGCAGCGACCGGCCCGTGCTCAGGTCGATCTTGCTCTCGACGCCGAGTTTGAGCAGGTAGGCCTCCTGGGTGCCCGAGATCACCTCGGTCTCGACGCCGCAGGTCTCGCGCAGGCGGTCGACGAGCACCTCGCGGTTGTTGGCGTCGCGCATCGCCGAGGTGGCGATGGCGCGGATGTGCGTCACCTGCAGGCGTTCGCACGAGGCGCGGAAGCGGCGGAAGCCGTCGACCACCGCCGAGATCGTCTCCTCGGGGATCTGGCCGGTCTGGAACACGTCGCGGCCCAGCCGCACGGGCAACCGATGGCTCTCGAGGATCGCGACGGCGCCGCCCGTGGTCTCGGCGATCTGGAAGCGGATCGCGTTCGAGCCCATGTCGACGATGCCGAGGCGCGCGGGTGCGGTCATGTCGCTGCAAGGTAGCGAGCGCGCCGCGCGATTTGTTGGTCGGCTCCAGGTGAACTTCGCCTCTTTCCCGGGCTGCTTCCGGTGGTGATGATGCGGTCATGTCGGAGCCCCCCGAGAAGGACCCCCCCGAGCCGCCGATCTCGAGCACGCTGCGCCACGTGAAGGCGGTGCAGGGTGAGCAGGACGTCGACGTCTCCTGGACCAATCTTCACGACAAGATCGTGCGGTGGGTGGCCGAGGCGACGATGGGCACCAACATGCCGCCGGACAAGAGCCTCGACGACCTGACCCAGGACGTGATGCTGCAGGTGTTCCGCGACATCGGCGAGTTCCAGGTCGAACCCGGCGCGTCGTTCTCGGGTTGGGTGCGCACGATCGCGCAGCGCAAGCTGCACGACATCTGGCGCCGCGCGCGCGCCAAGAAGCGCGGCGGCGGCAAGCAGCGGCACCTCGGTGAATTCGACGAGGTCGGCGGTCGGGAACGTTTCGCCGACGAGCGCATCCCGCGGCAGAGCATGTTCGTGCGGCTCGGGGAGCTCGGCGAGGCGCTGACCGAGGCGCTCGGCCAGCTCAGCGACAAGCACAAGCGCGTGATCGAGATGCGCCTGTTCCAGGGCAAGTCGTTCGCGGAGATCGCGCCGCTGCTCGGCTACACCAAGGAAGTCACGGTGCGCTCGCTGCACATGCGCGCGCTGCAGCGGCTGCAGGAGCTGCTCGAACCGTTCCGCGACTGACGGGGCGCAACTGACGGGGCGCGACTGACGGCGCAGAACGGCCGGCGCGCCGCGACCGCGATCAGTCGTTGATCTTCTTGGCTTCCGGCGCCGGGGCCTGCAGCTGACGCACGCGGCGCGGGCCGGCGGGGCCGGGGCTGGAGGGGCTGTTCGGCGCGACGCCCGGCGTGGGCATCGATGGACCCGACGGTCCGGCCTCGCGCGCGGCGCGGCGCGAAGGCGTGGCCGGCGCCGGTGCCGGGTCGGGGCTGCGGCTGGGCGCGGTCACCGCGGGCATCGGACCGTGGAAGTGGAAGCGCACCTGGCCGTCTTCGTTGTTCACGATGATCGTGCCGGGCGCAGCGGGGGCGGCCGGAGCGCTCGCGCTCGCGGGCGCGGGTGCAGGTGCCGGCGCCGACACGCGCGCTGCGACGGGCGCGGGCCGCGCGGCGACCGCCGCCTGCCGCTTCGCGTCGGCGAGCTGCGCCCGCAGTTGCGCGCTGTCCTTGGCCATGGCCTCGAGCTTGCGTTCGAGCTGTTCGATGCGCTTCTCCTTGTCGTCGGCGGCGGCCTTGGCGTCGCGGGCCACGGCGGCGCGCAGCTTCTCGATGGCCAGGCGCTCGTTCTGCAGCTGCGCGATCGCGCGATCGCGTTCCTGCTCACGCTGGCCCTGCTGCTGCTCCTGAGCCTGTTGCCGTTGCTCCATTGCGCCGCGGATCTCGACCATCTGCCGCTCCATCATCGCGGTGCGCTCGGCGTGTTCGCGGTGCGCGTCGTCGAGTTCGCGTCGCAGCCGGGCGATCTGCTGCGCCTGTTCGTCGCGCTGGCTCACCGCCTGCTGCTGCGCGGCCTTGGCCTGCTGCACGAGGCGCTCGGCATCCTGCTTCGCCTGCTGTTGCTGCCGCTCCTGCTCCTTCTTCTGCTGGTTGAGCAGCGCCTGCACGGTCATGAACTCCTGCTTGAGCGCGTCCCGCTGCGCGGTCAGTTGGCTGGTCTTGCCGTTGATGTCCTTTCGCATCTGCTCGGCCTTGTTCAGCTGCTGCGTCAGTTGTTCCTGCTGCTTGCGAGCCTGCGTCAGCTCGGACTCGCGGCTCCTGAGCTGGTCGATGAGCTTGCTCATCTCGGTCTGCGTCCGGTGCAGCTCGGCGGTGCGGTCCTGCTCGATCTTGAGTTTCTGCTCCTGCATCGACTTCAGGTAGCTGTCCATGCGCGTCAGCCGTTCTTCGAGTCGGCTGACCGAGGTCTGCAGCTCGCGCCGCTCTTCTTGTGCCTGGCAGCCGGTGCTGGTGAGGGACACGAGGGCGAACAGGGAAGGCAACAGGATGCTTCTGGTCATCGGGGGTGCTCCGCTAACGTGGCGAGTGCGTGCGAGCCCGACAGGCTAAGGGCATCCGCCGCGCACGAACAGCATCCCATGCGAGCGCAACGACACCTCGGTTCGGTCTGGGCGAGCGTGCACGGACCTCACGATCCGCGCCGCCTGCTCACCTGGGCCCTCGATCAGCACTTCGAAGGCATCCTGTTCGGGCCCGGACCCCGGGCACTTGACCCGGGTGACTTGCGGGCAGCAGCAACCGACCTGCCGATCGACTTCTCGGGCGCGCGCGCCGGTTCGTTCCTGACCGAGTCCACGGCGACCGCGGGTCTCGGCTCGGCCAAGGAAGGCGAGCGCCTCGCGGCGATGCGCGCCGTGCAGCAGGCGGTGCGCGCCGCCGAGGCGCTGGGTTCGCGCCTCGTGATCCTCGAGCCCGGCCTGGTGCCGGTGATGGGGGAGATCGAGTGCGACGACCTCGGTGACCCTGCCTACGACTGGACCGAAGGGCGCACGCAGGCGCTGCTTGCCCGACGCAAGGCCAACCGCAACGCCGCGGTCGAGCGCGCCTGCCGGGGCCTCTACGAGATCCTCAAGGCCTACCCCGAGATGGAATTTGCCCTCTGCGGTGGACGGAATCTGCGGGCCGTTGCCGACCTCTCCGGGCTGCGGGACATCTACGACGATCTGCACCACGCGCGCCTGGGCTACTGGCACGACGCCGCGGTCGCCGCGCGGCGCGAGCAGGTGCTCGGTGAAGCCTTCGGCGAATGGCTCGACTCATTCGGTAACCGTTTGCGCGGCTGTAGCTTAGGGGATGCCAGTCCGGACGGCATGTACCTGCCGCCGGGCGCCGGTGGGGTCGACTACGGCCTGCTCGCCTCCTATCTGCCGCGCTCCGGCGCGATCCTGCCGGCGGTTCTCGAGCTCGATCCTTCGGTGGCACCGTCGGAGATGCCCGGGATGATCGCCTGCCTGACCAAGCACGGCCTGTAGGCCTTGCCGCCGTCCGGCCGATGCAGGAACGTATCCGACCCTCAGCGGCGTCCCGCCGCGCAGGCCTCATGAACCCGATGTCGCTGACCAGCAGTTCGCCCAAGGGGCTCGACCCCGACGGGGGCGTCGAAGCGCTGCGCCGTGTGCTGCACGGGCGCCGGCGGCTGCTGGTGCTCACCCACAAGAACCCCGACCCGGACTCGTTGGGCGGGGCCATGGGGCTGCAGGAGTTCGCGAAGAA